>NZ_CP065024.1:0-4704828 GCF_018288855.1 Rahnella inusitata
CGCCGCCGGTACGGCCGCCGAGCATCTGCATGGTGCCGCCCACGTTAACAACGACTTCAGTGGTGTATTTTTCAACGCCAGCCTGATCGGTCCATTTACGGGTTTGCAGTGCACCTTCGATGTAAACCTGAGAACCTTTCTTCAGGTATTCACCGGCCACTTCGGCTAATTTGCCGAACAACACAACGCGGTGCCATTCCGTTTTTTCTTTCTGCTCGCCGGTGGCTTTGTCACGCCAGCTTTCGGACGTCGCCAGAGTCATGTTGGCTACTGCGCCGCCGTTTGGCATGTAACGGATTTCCGGATCTTGTCCGAGATTACCGACGAGAATAACTTTGTTTACGCCTCTGCTGGCCATGTGGATTCTCCTGATGATGTATGTCGTGGTTGAAACCACAGTTTGGGGTGAGGGTCTCACTTCGCGTCATTATAACCACAAATTGCAGCCTTCGTACCATGGATGTCATTCGCTGGAAGATTCCTTCCAAATTCCTTAGTAAACGTTCCGCTGTTACATCGAGTACTGGATATACATTCAGGTTTCGGGGTGGCATAGACTGTGATTTGTGTCATAATTGCGCGTTACGTTCTTCTCTGTGCCCGATTCGCTGACCGGCGCGATGCAACATTTTCCGACGGTCACCGGCACGGTGAGCTATCAAGTTAATCCGGGAATGATGAATGGATAAGATCGAAGTTCGGGGCGCACGCACCCATAATCTCAAGAATATCAACCTGATTATCCCGCGCGACAAACTGATTGTTGTCACCGGCTTATCGGGATCTGGCAAGTCCTCTCTGGCGTTCGATACGCTGTACGCCGAAGGCCAGCGCCGATACGTCGAGTCGCTGTCTGCCTATGCACGCCAATTTTTATCCTTAATGGAAAAACCGGACGTCGACCATATTGAAGGTCTGTCTCCGGCGATTTCGATTGAGCAAAAATCGACATCGCACAACCCGCGTTCCACCGTCGGGACCATCACGGAAATCCACGACTACCTGCGTCTGCTGTTTGCCCGCGTGGGCGAGCCGCGCTGCCCGGATCACAATGTGACCTTGTCAGCCCAGACCGTCAGCCAGATGGTGGATAACGTGCTGGCGCAGCCGGAAGGCCAGCGCCTGATGCTGCTTGCCACGATCATCAAAGACCGTAAAGGCGAGCACACAAAGACGCTGGAAAATCTGGCCTCGCAAGGCTATATCCGTGCGCGTATCGACGGCGAAATCTGTGACCTGTCAGATCCGCCGAAGCTGGAACTGCAGAAAAAGCACACCATTGAAGTCGTGGTTGACCGCTTTAAAGTGCGTGAAGATTTACAGCAGCGTCTGGCGGAATCTTTCGAAACCGCGCTGGAGCTCTCCGGCGGCACCGCCGTGGTCGCCGATATGGATGACCCGAAAGCACCGGAAATGCTCTTCTCGGCGAACTTTGCCTGCCCGATTTGTGGCTACAGCATGAGCGAGCTCGAACCGCGCATGTTCTCATTCAACAACCCGGCCGGTGCCTGCCAGACCTGTGATGGGCTGGGTGTGCAGCAGTTCTTTGACCCGGATCGTGTGGTGCAGAATCCGGAGCTTTCCCTGGCCGGTGGCGCAATCCGCGGCTGGGATCGCCGTAACTTCTATTATTTTCAGATGCTGCGCTCTCTCGGCGAGCATTATGATTTTGATGTGGAAGCGCCTTACAACGAACTGAGCAGCGACGTGAAAAACGCCATCCTGCACGGCTCGGGCAAAACCACCATTGAATTCAAATACATTAACGACCGCGGTGATACGTCGATTCGTCGTCATCCGTTCGAAGGCGTGCTGCACAACATGGAGCGCCGTTATAAAGAAACGGAATCCAGCGCGGTGCGTGAAGAACTGTCGAAATACATCAGCAACCGTTCGTGCGCGTCCTGTAAAGGCACTCGTCTGCGCGAAGAAGCGCGTAACGTGTTTGTTGAAGAAACCACGCTGCCGGAAATCTCTGATTTCAGCATCGGACATGCGATGGATTTCTTCCGCAATATGAAACTCAGCGGCCAGCGCGCGCAGATCGCCGAGAAAGTGTTGAAAGAGATCGGCGATCGCCTGAAATTCCTGGTGAACGTCGGCCTGAATTATCTTTCTCTGTCCCGTTCGGCTGAAACACTGTCCGGCGGTGAAGCCCAGCGTATCCGTCTGGCAAGCCAGATCGGTGCCGGACTGGTGGGGGTCATGTACGTGCTCGATGAGCCGTCTATTGGCCTGCATCAGCGCGACAACGAACGCCTGCTGGAAACCCTGATCCACCTGCGCGACCTCGGGAATACCGTAATCGTGGTGGAACATGATGAAGACGCGATCCGCGCCGCTGACCATATCATTGATATCGGGCCGGGTGCGGGGGTTCACGGTGGCCGCGTGGTCGCCGAAGGCACCGCCGACGATATTATGGCGCAGGAAGAGTCCCTGACCGGCCAGTTCCTCAGCGGCAAACGTGAAATCTCAGTGCCCGCCGAGCGTGTGCCAGCGGATGCCACCAAAGTGCTGAAGCTATCCGGTGCCAAGGGCAACAACCTGAAAGACGTGACGCTGACGCTGCCGGTGGGTCTGTTCACCTGCATCACCGGCGTGTCCGGTTCGGGCAAATCGACGCTGATCAACGACACCCTGTTCCCGCTGGCGCAGCGCGAACTGAACGGTGCAACGCTCGCTGAAGCCGCGCCGTACCGTGAGATCGAAGGTCTGGGGCATTTCGATAAAGTTATCGATATCGACCAGAGCCCGATTGGCCGTACGCCGCGTTCTAACCCGGCGACCTATACCGGCATTTTCACGCCGGTACGTGAACTGTTTGCCGGTGTACCGGAATCCCGTTCACGCGGTTATACGCCTGGGCGTTTCAGTTTCAACGTCAAAGGTGGGCGCTGCGAAGCCTGTCAGGGCGATGGCGTGATCAAAGTGGAAATGCACTTCCTGCCGGATATTTATGTGCCGTGCGATCAGTGCCGTGGCAAACGTTACAACCGCGAAACGCTGGAAGTGAAATACAAAGGCAAGAGCATCCACGAAGTGCTGGAAATGACCATCGAAGAAGCCCGTGAATTCTTTGATGCCGTGCCGGCACTGGCGCGTAAATTGCAGACGCTGATCGATGTCGGCCTGACTTATATTTGCCTCGGCCAGTCAGCAACCACACTGTCTGGCGGTGAAGCGCAGCGTGTGAAACTGGCGCGTGAGCTTTCCAAACGCGGCACCGGTCAGACCCTGTACATTCTCGATGAACCAACCACCGGCCTGCACTTTGCCGATATTCAGCAATTGCTGGAAGTGCTGCATCAGCTGCGCGATCAGGGCAACACCATCGTGGTGATTGAACACAATCTGGACGTGATTAAAACCGCGGACTGGATTGTCGATCTCGGGCCGGAAGGCGGTGCGGGCGGCGGGCAAATTCTGGTCGCCGGTACGCCGGAAACCGTGGCGGAGTGCAAAGAATCGCACACCGCCCGCTTCCTGAAACCGCTGCTGGAACGCCACCGCCAGCAGGCGAAGAAAACGGCTTAACCGCTACACAAAAGGCCTTCCCACCGGGAAGGCCTTTTTGTTGCTACGCCGTACTGTCTACTTAAAAATCTTCTGCACAAACTCAATGTAAGCCGGGCGCCAGACGTCCATTTCATGACCGAGATTCGGGTATTCGTGGTAATCGAATTTAATCTTTTTCTCTTCAAGCTCAGATTTCAGCCCCGCAATATCTTTGCCCGTGACGACATCTTTCTGCCCGACGACCACGGTGAAGTTTTTCAGCTGCGCGTTGATTTTATCTGGCTCGGCAAAGCGTTTCGCCACGTCTTCATTCGGGACCGTCGTGGTACTGACACCGCTGAACGTCGCCAGCCAGCCAAACTGGTCAAGATGCGTCATCCCGCTGACCAGCGTCTGGTATCCGCCCTGCGAAAGCCCGGCCAGCGCGCGTCCGGCGGCGTCATCTCGCGCGCGGAAGGTTTTGGAAATCAGCGGAAAAATATCGCCTGTCAGCTCTTTATCCGCTGCGGCAGCATTGCGCGGATAGAACTCTTTACGGCGATCTTTGGTGACGAACTCCTCAGGCACGATGCCTTTGGCGTCGGTTTCGGTATCCGGGATGACCACTAACATTGGCGCGATTTTTTTCTCCGCCAGCAGGTTATCCATGATTTGCGGAATACGCCCCTGATCCAGCGCCGAGCGGCCGGTATCGCCAAAGCCGTGATAGAAATAGAGCACCGGCAGCGGTTGCGACGCATCGGTATACCCCGGCGGCGTCCAGACCGCGACCTGACGTTCTGAGTTCAGCGCCGCCGAATGATAGGTCAGCATGCGCACTTCGCCGTGCGGGACGTTTTTCACATCCAGAATGCTGCCCGGCACCAGAATCAGGCTGGTGTTCACCTGACGCTGCGGTTTCGGCATCGCGCTGCCCGGATCGGCGATGCGCAGACCATCCACGTTAAAGAAATATTCATAGAGATCCGGTTTTTGAGCCTCCGAGGTCCAGCTCCAGACGCCTTTGTCGTCCTTGGCCATCTGATGCGGAATGTAGCTCACCGGCGTCGAACCGGTCACCACGTCCACATGCTCCGCCGTCGGGGCGTAAAGGCGGTATGTGATGGTGAGATCAGGATTCACGGCGGTAATGTAGGTTTTCGCCGGAGACGATGCGTCAGGATCCTGCGGCAGGCTCTGCGCGAACGCGGTCAGGGGGAGCGGCGCGCTGAGCGCCAGAATCAAAAGCGTGGCAAGATTCAGCCGGTTACGGGTCATCATCCTTTCCTTCTGGGTTGGCGTGAGCAAGCGGACAACCTGTCCTGAAGTAACTCACTGTTTTTGCACAACTCTCAGAGTAGGTTATTTTTGCCGCAGATGAGTGTGACCGGCATCACTGTTTGGAGGATGGCGTCAGGGAATGCAACTGCGGAAGCGCGCTGAGCCGCTCAAAAGCAAAATCCCAGAAGGTGCGGACTTTGCGCGGCATTTGCTGCACCTGCTGCGCCACCAGCTGAACCGGCAACGGCAGCGGTTCGAACTCCGTTAACAGTCGCACCATGTTACCTGCCTGTAAATCGTCCATCACCTGATATGACAGCAGCCGTGCAATGCCCTGCCCGCTGCGCACAGCCAGCAGCTGCGACTCAACGTCATTCGACAGTAAGCGTGGCGAGAGACGCACGCGCAGCCCATCCTCGTGCGGCCCGAAGCGCCATTCGCTGATCTGCGCTCGCAGCGTGCCCATAATGGTCTGATGCCTGGCCAGCTCAGACGGGTGCTGTGGCACACCGTGTTCAGCCAGATAGTCCGGGCTGGCGACCAGCACGCGGGTCACTTGCGCCACCTTGCGCGCTACTTTCCCCGAATCTACCTGATGCCCGATACGTACCGCCAGATCCAGCCCTTCGTCGATCAAATCCAGATTGCGGTCGTTGAGCATCATCTCAATCTGCATATCCGGGTTCTGCGCCAGAAACGCCATCACCAGCGGCGCAACGTGTTTACGGCCAAACTGCACCGGCGCGGTTAACCGCAACAGACCGCTGAGCTGGGTTTCGGTGGCGTCTTCGACGGCATCCTGATACTGGCTGAGCAGAACGCGCGCTTTTTCGGCCAGCCGTGCGCCCGCTTCGGTCGGCGCGAGGCTGCGCGTAGTGCGCTCAACCAGCCGCGCGCCAAAGCGATGTTCCAGCGAGGCAATGGCACGGGTGATCGCCGGAGGGGAACGATGAAGTTTACGGGCGGCTTCTGCCAGGCTGCCATACTGAAGTACGGCGACAAAAATCGCCATTTCGTCCAAACGATCCATAGATTCTTCCACAAACTGAAACACTCAATTTCAATCTTCGTGGATCACAATCATTTAATGCAAGAGTAATCTGCAAGGACAGTCACAGAGGAGAATATTTATGCCCGCCATTCAGCTCTACAGCACGCCGTTTTCCGGCCACTGCCACCGCGTCACCCTGCTGCTCAACATGCTCAGTTTGCCGTTTGAGGTAAAAGAAGCGCAGGCCGACGTGCGGAAATCCGCCGAATTTCTGCGCCTCAACCCGCTGGGGCAAATTCCGGTGCTGGTCGATGATGAACATGTGATCACCGACAGCAATGCGATTTTGGTGTATCTGGTCAAGCGTTACGCACCGGACAGCCACTGGCTGCCGGAAGATCCGCTGCAAGCGGCGGAGGTGCAGAAATGGTTGTCCCGCGCCGCAGGTGAAGTGCGCTTTGGTCCGGCCTCTGCGCGGATGGTGAAACAGTTTTCTGCGCCTGAATCGCTGCAAAGCGCGCGGGCGGTCACGGCAAAATTTCTGCCGCAGCTGGAACAGCACCTTGAGACGCATGAGTTTCTGGCGACAGCGCGCGCCACCATTGCCGATCTGGCCTGCTACACCTATATCGCCACCGCGCCGGAAGGCGGTATTTCGCTGGCAACCTATCCGGCGATTCAACGCTGGCTGACGCGCATCGAAAGTCTGCCAGGCTTCACGCCGCTGCCCGCCCTGCCGCTGCCAGAAGACGAGAAGTAAGCGCCATGAACAATCCGTTCCATGCCGGTGAACGTCAGGCGCAGGCACTGGCCGGTTTCGACGTCGTCGCGCATGGGATCCGCGAGGCGATGCCGGAGCAGCATCAGCTGTTTTTCACCGCACTGCCATACCTGTTTATCTCAACGCTGGATGAAGACGGATGGCCGGTGGCGACATTGCTGTGCGGCCCTGCCGGTTTTATCCGTGTGCCCGACGACGGTCATTTGCGGGTGAACGCACCCCGACGGGCGGATGACCCGGCGCTGGCCGTGCTGCAACCGGGAAAACAGATAGGCGCGCTGGGGATCGATTTTTCTAACCGGCGCCGCAACCGCGTCAACGGCAGGATCGGGCGGATGGACAAAAATCGGATCGAGATCGTCGTCGATCAGAGTTTTGGTAACTGTCCGCAATATATTCAGATCCGCAAACTGACCGACGTGCCGGTCAGCAGACCGCTGGCACCGCGGGAAGATATGACCATGCCCGATGATGACGCCCGTGCGCTGATTGCGCGTGCCGACACGTTTTTCATCGCCAGCCACGCGCCCGATGGCGCAGATGTCTCGCATCGCGGCGGTCAGCCGGGATTTGCGCATCTGGTGGGGAACCGGCTATGGATACCGGATTATCGCGGTAATAAGTACATGAACACGCTGGGGAATCTGCTGGCGGAACCCCGCGCCGCACTGCTGTTTATCGATTTCGACAACGGCGACGTTTTGCATATTCAGGGGACGACGCAGATCCACTGGCAGCCGGATGAGATCTCCGTTCCGGCGGGCACTGAACGCTACTGGACGCTGGACATCACACGTCTGTGGCGTTTCCGCTCCGCGCTGCCATGGCGGGCAGACGCGGTGGAATACTCGTCCGCCACGCTGAGCACCGGTCACTGGCAGCGTGAATCAGAGTCCTAAATCGTGACGCACCGCTTCCGGCAGGCCGGAGACGACCAACTGATAGGAACCGTCAATCAGATAATAAAACTGTGAATCCAAAAGCGCCCCGTCGAGATACACCGTGTTCCAGTGCGCTTTATTGAGATGATCGCCCGGTACAATTTCAGGGTGTTTGGCGCGCAGCTGCTCCGCCAGCTCCGGGCTGGTTTTCAGTGAAATAGCCTCACGGCCTCCGACGTCACACACCATGGCGAACATTGCATCGCCCACTTTTACCTGATTTGCACCGCGCTGATTTTCAACACTTTGCTCCGCACCGGGTTTTCCCATGCAGTAAGTCAGCAGTTCCGAACTGGTCATGTTTGGGTTTCTCCTTGTAACGTGATTACGATCCGGCGCTGTCCGCCGTCGATCCGATGTTCGCCCAGCCAGATCCCTTGCCAGGTGCCGAGCAGCAACCTTCCTCTGGAAACGGGCAGAACTAATGATGCACCGAGTAACGATGATTTAATGTGACCCGGCATGTCATCGCGGCCTTCGTAATCATGCTCGTAGGGCGCATTCTCCGGCACGCTGCGCATGAAGTGTTGCTCCATATCGAACCGCACCGTCGGATCACAGTTTTCATTGAGCGTCAGCGAGGCCGACGTATGCTGAATGAACAGATGCAGCAGCCCGGTCTGGACCTCGCCGAGCCGCGAAATTTTGCCGACCACTTCGTCAGTGACCAGATGAAAGCCCCGCGATTTCGCGCCGAGGGTAATAGTTTGCTGATGCCACATAGGATTTCTCAACGCCTTGCCTGCGTAAAATTTAACTGTAGTAAGTGTGCAGCAACATGACGAAAAATAAAGGCGGAAGGCGTAAAGAGCCGTAAAGACCGAAAAAGGGCCGACATTGCTGTCAGCCCTTTGGAAGTATATTTTGGCGGGATTTACTGCACTCGGGCGAAGGCTTCAGCCACCTGTTTCACGTTGTGATGATTCAGGCCAGCCATGCAGACGCGGCCACTGGCTATCAGATAAACGCCGAACTCTTCACGCAGACGGATCACCTGTGCTTCGCTGAAACCGGTGTAGCTGAACATCCCGCGCTGTTGCAACAGGTAGTCAAAGTTACGGCCCGGCAAGGCGGTTTTCAGGGTATCGACCAGCGTGTGGCGCATTTCCAGAATACGGGTGCGCATCTTCTCAACTTCGGCTTTCCATTGGGCGTTCAGCACGCTGTCGCTCAGGACTTTGGCCACCACTTTCGCCCCGAAATTCGGCGGGCTGGAGTAGTTGCGGCGCACGGTCGCTTTCAGCTGACCGAGCACGCGGCCCGCCGCTTCGCTGTCTTCACACACTACGGATAACCCGCCGACGCGCTCGCCGTACAGGGAGAAAATTTTCGAGAACGAGTTGCTGACGAAGCAGTTCACGCCGGCAGAGGCCATCGCGCGAATTGCGTAGGCATCTTCTTCAATGCCTGCGCCAAAGCCCTGATAGGCGATGTCGAGGAACGGGATCAGCTCGCGCTGTTTGGTCACTTCGATCACCTGATCCCACTGCGCTGGCATCAGGTCAGAGCCGGTCGGGTTGTGACAGCATGGATGCAGCAACACGATGCTTTGCGCTGGCAACGTTTTCAGGCAGTCAATCATAGCCGCAAAATTTACGCCCAGCGTTTCAGGGTCATAGTACGGATACGTGTGAACTTTAAAGCCCGCGCCACCAAAGATAGCCACGTGGTTTTCCCAGGTCGGGTCACTCACGTAAACTTCTGAATTCGGGAAGTAAAATTTCAGGAAGTCTGCGCCCACTTTCAGTGCGCCGGAACCACCGACGGTCTGAATGGTGGCGATACGCTGCTGCTTCAGTGCCGGGTGTTCAGCGCCAAACAACAGCTCCTGGATGCCCGCACGGTAAGCGGTCAGCCCTTCCATTGGCAGATACACTGACGCGGCCTGCGGCCCGGCGTTCAGCTGGTTCTCTGCGCTTTCTACCGCCGCCAGTTGCGGAATAATACCCTGCTCGTCGTAATAAAGACCGATGCTCAGGTTCACTTTGTCTTGTCTTGGATCGGTTTTAAAGCTTTCCATCAGCGACAAAATCGGGTCACCGGCATAGGCATCGACATGTTGGAACACGGTATACATCTCCTTGGTTTGGTTAAGTGGCGCGGCGATCGCAACGCCCAGGCGGCAGATCGACACTGTTTCACAGACTATCAAAGTTCGTTAAAAAAGATGAGAACTATGTTGTCATTTTTCGGGCACCCATTGCGTATCAAATCCCCCGTTTACCTGAGAAGCTAAAAAGTCCGACTAGTCTAAGATCTTATAGTTAATTCATCCGAACCGGAGCCACTCAAAATGACCACTCATCAATCATTGCAAGGTAAGGCCGCTTTTGTTCAGGGCGGTTCACGCGGTATTGGCGCGGCCATCGTTCAGCGTCTGGCAAACGAAGGGGCGAGCGTGGCCTTCACTTACATTTCTTCCGAAGAAAAGGCACAGGCTCTGGTAAAAACTATCGAGGCCAGCGGCGGCAAAGCTGTGGCGATTAAAGCGGACAGTGCCGATGAAAACAGTGTCCGCACAGCCATTGATGACGCCGCAAAAACCTTTGGCAAACTCGACATTCTGGTAAACAACGCAGGTATTCTGGCCTTCGGAGAACTCGACGCCCTCACCATGGACGATTTCGACCGCACGATCGCCATTAACGTTCGCAGCGTTTTCATCGCCAGCCAGCAGGCAGCGCGCCACATGCCTGACGGCGGCCGCATTATTACCATCGGTAGCGTTAACGCAGATCGAATGCCCTTCCAGGGCGGTGCGGTGTATGCCATGAGCAAATCTGCGCTCGTCGGGCTGACCAAAGGGCTGGCGCGCGATTTAGGCCCGCGCGGCATCACCGTCAATAACGTCCAACCCGGCCCGGTAGATACCGATATGAATCCGGCAGAAGGCGAAATGGCGGATGGAATGCGATCCTTTATGGCACTCAACCGATACGGAAAAGATGTCGAAATCGCCAGTTTTGTCTCTTATCTCGCCGGTCCGGAAGCGGGTTATATCACCGGTGCCAATCTGACCATTGACGGCGGTTTTGGCGCGTAGCTTTGCGTAATCTGATAAGCGATGACGCAATGTCTGCGCCATCTCTTATCCGTCGGTTCAGACGCTGTAACGCCCCGGACGGTGGTTCATCGCGATAATCAGATTCACAATCACCGCGCCCAAAATCGAGGCGATCAACATTTCATAACTGACCACGAACAGCGACGCCAGCACGATGCAGCAGTCCACGCCCATCTGTAATTTTCCCGCGCGGAGGCCGTATTTATCCTGCAGAAACAGCGCCAGAATATTTACGCCGCCGAGGCTGGCCTTATGACGAAACAGAACGATGAAGCCAATGCCCATAATAACGTTGCCAAACAACGTGGCGTAAAACGGCTGAAGATGGTCGAAGTGAATGAAAAGCGGATGCAGGTCGGAAAACACCGAGACTAGCGCCACGGCGGTGAAGGTTTTCAGCGTAAACTGCCAACCCATGCGGCGGATAGAAAGATAGTAGAACGGTAAGTTGATAATAAAGAAGGCCGTACCGAAGGAGACCTGCGTCAGATAGTGCGCCAGAAACGCCATGCCAGCCGTGCCGCCGGTGAGCGCGCCAACCTGCCGCAGCATGACCACGCCAAAAGAGACCATCAGCGTACCGATAACAATCGCCAGCACGTCCTCCAGCGCAGTATGCGCGGTACGCAATTGTTCCACCGGCTTTTCAAAATTGTCCACACTTGCCATAAATTCCCACTTCCCCGAAAAATAACCACCAAAAGAGTTTTAGTGATAATTCATGAGATGTGAATTCAAGGCAATATCGACGCACGGAATTTGCATTAAAAATCGAAAATAAGATTTTTAGTGGCGTTAATTATTCTTTACATGCACAAATCACGCATTTTAATTAATAGTTATGCACCAGAAGAGTGGCTATGCACCAAAATAAATCACCATAATAGTGCGTTCAAAATAACAACCCTTGAAAATCAGGCAACCGTTAATAACCCATTTTCTTTTAAGCGGTTAAGCACAACTGACGTTTTTACATGAGCCACACTTTTATGTACTGAAAGGATTTGGCTGATCAACGTGCTTAAACCGGCTAAATCTTTCACCGCGACTTTTAATAAATAATCGGCGTCGCCGGTGGTTTTATAGGCATCGATAATGGCGTCCACTTCACCGAGCATGCTGTGGAAGGAATCCACCTGTGCAGGCAAGTGATTGATTAATCGAACTTCAATCAGACCAATCATCCCAAGACCGACAGCTTCAGGCGCCAGACGGGCGTGATAACCGAGGATCAACTGCGCCTGTTCCAGCCCGATACGGCGGCGGGAGCATTGTGATGCGGATAATCCTACCAGCTCGCTAAGTTCCTGATTTGTCAGTCTTCCATTCGCTTGTAATAACGTCAAAATCTTCAGGTCGTAATCATCGATGCTGTACATGGCACTTTTCCTGTCGTTTTATTTTTTGTTTATCGTCATGAACACTGCAAGGACTATTCCTTTTGCAGAGGCTAAATACTTATCGGCTGTTTTTTCTTATACTTGCGCAAAGAACAGAGTAATAGCAAAACAGAATGATTTCACCGCAAGGAAAGAATAATGAAAAAGATCCTCACCTCTCTCGCTCTCTTCGCCCTGTTTCCTGCGCTTGCCCAGGCAGACACGACCTCTTCACGTCTGGAGCGGGTTATTCAGAAAGGTTCTCTGAATGTCTGCACCACCGGTGACTACAAACCTTACACATTTTTGAAGGCGCCGGGCCAGTACGAGGGCATTGATATTGCGATGGCTGAGTCGCTGGCGGCAAGTCTGGACGTGAAGGTCAACTGGGTGCCGGTGACGTGGAAATCGCTGATGGATGAGATGTCCGCCGGGCATTGTGATATCGCGATGGGCGGGATTTCGGTCACGCTCAAACGCCAGCAAAAAGCCTGGTTCGCCAACGTGCTGGATCAGGACGGCAAGATCCCGCTGGTGCGCTGCGAAGACGTACGTAAATACCAGACCGTTGCACAGCTGAACCAACCCACCGTGCGCCTGATCGAACCGGCGGGCGGCACTAATGAAGCCTTCGTTCACAGTCATCTGCCAAAAGGCACGCTGACGCTGAGCGACAACGTGACTATCTTCCAGAAGCTGGCGGATAAGGAGGCAGATGTGATGATTACCGACGCGTCCGAAGCGTTGTATCAGCAGAAACGCTATCCAAAACTGTGTGCGGTGAACCCGAAGAAGCCGCTGCAATATGGCGAAAAAGCCTACATGCTGCCGCGTGATGATCTGAGCTGGAAGATGTACGTCGACCAGTGGCTTCATTTGAGTAAAGCCACCGGTGAATATCAGCAGGTGGTCAGTAAATGGCTGGCGGTGAAGAAGTAAGGCGGTCAGTCGCCAATATAATTACGGCTGACACGCTCGCTTAACTGCGTGATCAGCTCGTAAGCACTGATGCCGGTGGCTGCCGCAACGCGCTCTGCCGGCAAATCCTTGCCCCAGAAAATCACTTCATCCCCGACGCGGTCCGTCGCATCCGGCCCTAAATCGACGGTGATCATATCCATTGAGACTCGTCCGGCGATCGGGACAATGCGGCCATTCACCCGCACCGGCGTGCCGTTCGGCGCACTGCGCGGATATCCGTCACCATAACCCATCGCCACCACGCCGAGGCGCGTATCGCGATCGCTGGTCCAGGTGCTGCCATAACCCACCGGCTCGCCGGCGGCGTGTTCGCGCACGGCAATCAGGCTTGAAGTGAGCGTCATCACGGGTTGCAGGCCAAAATCACTGGCATCACCGGTTTCCAACGGCGAAACGCCGTAGAGGATGATGCCGGGGCGCACCAGATCCAGATGCGATTGCGGCCACAGCAGAATGCCACCCGAGGCCGCGATGGATTTCAGCCCTGCTTTGCCTTCGGATACCTCATGGAAAGAACGCATCTGTTTTGGCGTCGCATCGCTTTGAGGTTCATCGGCGCGGCAGAAATGGCTCATCATATTGACCGGCTGCACCACGTTCGGACAGGCGCTCAGGCGCTGATAAAACGTGTCGGCTTGCGCGGGCTGAACGCCCAGGCGGTGCATGCCGGTATCAATCTTTAGCCAGACATTTAACGGCTGCGCCAGCTGCGCATTTTCCAGCGCCTCGAGCTGTTCGAAACTGTGGACGGCGGTATGCAGCTGATGCTCCACCAGCAGCGGTAACTCGCTGGCGGAGAAGAACCCTTCAAGCAGAAGAACCGGTTTAACGATCCCGGCTTTGCGCAGCGATAACGCCTCGCTGAGCCGGGAGACGCCGTAAAAATCAGCGTCTTGCAGGCTGTGCACCGTCTCTAACAAACCGTGCCCATAAGCGTTTGCTTTCACTACCGCAACCAGACGACTTTGTGGCGCCAGATGACGCACCCGTTGCAGATTGTGTCGCAGAGCGCGGCGATCAATGACAGCCGTAGCCGCTTTCATTTTTGAGTCCTTTGAACGTTTAGATGTTGATTTAAATGCCATAGATCGGGTGCCGCCGGGCTTGAAACCAAACCCCTCCCTGCTTTCACCGTCTTAAAGGGGAAAGCGGTCACACCCGGTTCCATTAAAATGAGTTTGAATTTATCCCTCCCCTTTCAGAGGGGAGGTCAGGTGGGGTTCAGCGCTTACCCGATGACAATCAGTCCTCATCGTACTGAGGGCCGCCATAATTATCGAAACGCGAGAACTGGCCGTTGAATGTCAGTCTTACCGTCCCGATCGGGCCGTTACGCTGCTTACCGAGGATGATTTGTGCGATGCCTTTCTCTTCACTGTTATCGTGATATACCTCGTCACGATAGATAAACATGATCAAGTCGGCATCCTGCTCGATGGAGCCGGATTCACGCAAGTCGGAGTTGACCGGGCGTTTGTCCGCACGTTGCTCCAGGCTTCGGTTCAGCTGCGACAGCGCCACTACCGGTACCTGCAATTCTTTCGCCAGCGCTTTCAGCGAGCGTGAGATTTCAGCGATTTCCAGCGTACGGTTATCGGACAGCGCCGGAACGCGCATCAGCTGGAGGTAATCGATCATGATGAGGCTCAGGCCGCCGTGCTCACGGAAAATACGGCGCGCGCGCGAACGAACTTCCGTCGGCGTCAGGCCCGAGGAGTCATCGATATACATGTTCCGTTTTTCGAGCAGAATTCCCATGGTGCTGGAAATGCGCGCCCAGTCCTCGTCATCGAGCTGACCGGTACGAATTTTGGTCTGATCGACGCGGGAAAGCGACGCCAGCATACGCATCATGATCTGGTCACCGGGCATCTCGAGACTGAAGATTAAGACCGGTTTGTCCTGCATCATCGCCGCGTTTTCGGCGAGGTTCATCGCAAAGGTCGTTTTACCCATCGACGGACGCGCCGCCACAATGATTAAGTCGGATTTCTGCAAACCAGCAGTTTTCTTATCCAGATCGGCATAACCGGTCGAGACGCCCGTCACGCCGTCATGCGGACGCTGGAACAGCTCTTCGATACGGGAGACGGTGCTTTCCAGAATGCGGTCGATGCTTTTCGGGCCTTCGTCTTTACTGGCGCGGCTTTCGGCAATCTGGAATACGCGGGATTCGGCTAAATCCAGCAGGTCTTCGCTGCTGCGGCCCTGGGGATCATAACCGGCGTCGGCAATTTCATTGGCGACGGAAATCATTTCGCGCACCACGGCACGTTCGCGCACGATATCAGCATAAGCACCGATGTTCGCCGCACTTGGCGTATTTTTAGAAAGCTCTGCCAGATAGGCGAAACCGCCGACCGAATCCAAATCCCCTTTCTGTTCCAGAGATTCAGACAGTGTAATCAGGTCGATCGGTTTGCTCATTTCCAGCAAACGCTGCATTTCGGTGAAAATCAGGCGATGTGGCCGGCTGAAGAAGTCATTGCTGACCACGCGCTCGGCGACGTTATCCCAACGTTCGTTGTCCAGCATCAGCCCGCCCAGAACGGATTGCTCTGCTTCCAGCGAGTGCGGCGGAAGCTTGAGGCCTTCCATCTGGCGATCGCGGGTTTCGTTCTGTTGAAAGGTCGGTTTTTTTGCTGCCATCTGTGGATTACTTCCTGCTCTAAGCGCCTGTTTTGTGAGCGTCGGGCTTCTGAAAAACCAAAGCCAGACTAGCGCGTTAGTATAGGTTGTCATGTCTCATTTCAAAAGGGTATTAACCGGCTGTGCCTAAAATCTGGATTGTCGCGGGCATTTAGCCTAGGGTTGAAAACAGACTCCATCACGAGGGAAAAGCATGGCCAAGCGCATCCAGTTTTCTGAAACAGGTACACCTGACGTTCTGCAATACGTTGATTATCAGCCACAAGATCCTCAGGCCGGTGAAGTTCAGGTCGAAAACAAAGCTATCGGCATTAATTACATTGATACCTACGTGCGCAGCGGCCTGTATCCGCCCGCCAGCTTCCCCGCGAGTTTAGGCACCGAAGCGGCAGGCGTGGTCACCAAAGTCGGCAGCGCCGTCACCGGCATCAAACCGGGCGACCGCGTGGTGTATGCCCAGTCAGCCCTTGGCGCATACAGCGAAATTCATAACGTGCCTCAGGAGAAAATCGCCATTCTGCCGGACGCCATCAGTTTCGAGCAGGCGGCGGCGTCCTTCCTGAAAGGTCTGACGGTGTATTATCTGCTGCGTCTGACCCACAAAGTACAGCCGGGCGAAACGATTTTGTTCCATGCCGCAGCGGGTGGAGTCGGTTTGATTGCCTGCCAGTGGGCAAAAGCGCTGGGCGTGAAACTGATCGGCACCGTGGGTTCTGACGAAAAGGCGGAACGCGCGAAACAGGCCGGTGCCTGGGCGACGATCAATTATCATAAAGAAGATATCGCGACCCGCGTGGCGGAGCTGACGAACGGCGAGAAAGTCGGCGTGGTCTACGATTCCGTCGGCAAAGATACGTTTGAAAAGTCGCTGGACAGCCTGAAGCGTCGTGGCTTGCTGGTGAGTTTCGGCAATGCGTCCGGACCGGTGAAAGGCGTGGATCTGGCGATCCTTAATCAGAAAGGCTCACTGTTCGTCACGCGCCCTTCCCTCAATGGCTATGTGACCAATCGTGAAGAGCTGGAAGAAGCCAGCGGCGAACTGTTCTCGCTGATCGCCAGTGGCGCTATTCAGGTGGAGGTCAGCGACGCACAGAAATTCCCGCTTTCAGAAGCCAAACGCGCGCACGAAACGCTCGAAAGCCGCGTCACGCAGGGATCAAGTCTGCTGATACCGGGTAAATGACTGCCTGGTCAGCCTAATGAATGATGAATGCAAAAAAGGCTTCCACAAGGGAAGCCTTTCTTACTGTCTGATCCAGACGACCTCTGATTTCAGACGGGTACTGCCGTAGGGTACTGCAAGGTAAATCCGAAGGGCGGTGTCACTTATGCGACTATTGTGTGCCTCATCGGACTTGATGAATTCAGTTTATGGCTTGCTGACCATGCATGAATCTCATCCTAACAGTCACCCATGTTAAAAAATATGATTTATAACCGCTGACCGCACATTCTGATCCAGCTTGTGATCGCTAGCACATAAGTAAAAGTTATCTTTGTAACGATTACATTTTTATGTGCGCAGCAGTGCGTTATTAACCGTCGTAATTTCATGATGTTATAGAAGCCACTTATTGACTTCAAAAATCATGGTAAACGGCGGCGACGGTATTTAGGCGCGTCCGGCCTGATCCAGGTGCGGTAAATCCAGACCGCGATGACTGCCAAAACCAACCATGGCAACATTTTTATAACAATCGCCAAAAATCCGCCCAGCATCATCAGAGCAAATGCCACGATCAGTGCAGCCGCCATGCCCAGCAGAGAGACGCCGGTCAGCATCAGCATGAAGAAAAAGCCAAGCACAAAGAGAATTTCCAGCATCGGGTGCTCCTTAATAAGCGAATTGCATTAAGACGCGATGTCATAACACCTGTTCACTATTACAAGAAACGTGCCAACCGGATGCGGAAATTATTGCATTGAATATCAAGGAGAAAATTATTCGCAGGCACGAATGGCCTGCGAAGAGATAGCGAATTTGACTAACAGATAGTGATTTTACCCACGACTTAAGCCTGCGTAGCGGCTTCCTGGGGCTGATTGACCATCGACAGCGCCTGCTCGACCACGTCAATGCCCGCGCCCGCTTTATGCGCATTTTCACTGAGATGCCGACGGAACTGACGCGCACCCGGAACGCCCTGGAACAGGCCGAGAATATGGCGGGAAATATGGCCGAGATAGGTGCCTTTGCTCAGTTCCGCTTCAATGTACGGATATAGCGCGCGGATAATGTCCGGGCCGGTTTTTAACGGCGCTTCTGAGCCGAACAATTCGCGATCCACGTTCAATAACATGCCCGGATTCTGATAGGCTTCGCGGCCCACCATAACGCCATCCATAAATTGCAGATGCGTTTTGGCCTCTTCCAGCGTCTTAATCCCACCATTAATCGCCATCGTCAGATGCGGGAAATCACGCTTGAGCTGATACACCCGCGGGTAATCCAGCGGCGGAATTTCACGGTTTTCTTTCGGGCTCAGACCAGAAAGCCACGCTTTGCGCGCATGAATGATAAAGGTATCGCAGCCGCCGTTTTCAGATACCTGATGGATAAAATCACACAGGAATTCATAGCTGTCCTGATCGTCGATGCCGATGCGGGTTTTGACGGTGACAGGAATCGACACTACGTCGCGCATTGCTTTGATGCAGTCCGCTACCAGCGACGCCTGCCCCATCAGACAGGCACCGAACATACCGTTCTGCACACGATCCGACGGGCAACCGACGTTAAGGTTAATTTCGTCATACCCGCGCGCTTCGGCCAGTTTCGCGCAATGCGCCAAATCGGCCGGATTACTGCCGCCGAGCTGTAGCGATACCGGATGCTCTTCCTCACCAAAGCCGAGATAATCGCCTTTACCATGAATGATGGCGCCGGTGGTCACCATTTCAGTGTAAAGCAGCGTCTGGCCAGTCATCAGGCGGTGGAAATGGCGACAGTGACGATCGGTCCAGTCGAGCATCGGCGCAACGGAAAAACGCTGAGGGGAAAACGGGGTATTTTGGGGCATTGCGTGTTGAGTTTCTGACATCGACCTGACATTCGCTGAAGGAGTTCGTGGCGCTCCCTCTGGCGCACGGGCCAGAAGGAAGATAATCGCTGATTATACCACAGAACAAAGATTCGGCATCCGGTGCGGTTTTAGCGGAGGCGAATATCTTACAGCCCGGCGGCGCATAATTCGTCGATTTGACTGAAGCATGATAAAATCAACCATGGCCGCATGATGTGGCTTATCGATCCCAATCTGCGCTCAGAGAACGTTTTTATGACCCTGAATAATCCGGAAAAAGTCCTTTCACAAGCTGAAGAGCTTTGCCAGCAGCGTAATGTTCGCCTTACGCCGCAGCGGCTGGAAGTGCTGCGCCTGATGACGCAACAGCCCGGTGCGATCAGCGCCTATGACTTGCTGGATTTGCTGCGCGTCAGCGAACCGCAGGCCAAGCCACCAACGGTCTATCGCGCGCTGGATTTCCTGCTGGAACAAGGATTTATTCATCGGGTGGAATCCGCTAACAGCTACGTGTTGTGTCATCATTTTGAAGAGCCAAGCCACACGTCTGCGCTGTTTATCTGTGACCGCTGCGGTCTGGTGACGGAAAAAACTACTGACGGCATCGAAGAACGCCTGGCGAAACTGGCACTGGATTCTGGCTTCGAATTACGTCATTCCGTGGTAGAAGCGCATGGTCTGTGTGGGGAATGCAAAGTCGTTGAGACATGCGAAAGCCATGACCACTGCGATCACGACCACACCATCGTGGTGAAGAAACGCTAAATTTATGCAGCTGGATTTGAATTGCGAGAGTGGCGGTATTGTCGGGAGGGATTAACGGCGGTATCTGATGAGACATAAAACAGTGGGTACATCCTTGTACCCGTATCCTGAAAGCGTTCCGGGTAGGAGCAGCTACTACTCAGGATACGTCACTGAAACACGAGGGGGAGTCGCGTTTTTACCAGTGATATTTGTTGCTTGATTCCCAATCCTTGAGCTCTTTCTCGGCCTGATCTTTCTGATAGCCGTAACGCTCCTGAATCTTACCTACCAGCTGATCGCGTTTACCTTCCACTACGGTCAGATCGTCGTCAGTCAGCTTGCCCCATTTTTCTTTTACTTTGCCTTTAAACTGCTTCCAGTTACCGTCGGCTTGGTCCTTATTCATAAAATATCTCCTGTTACCTTAGGGTTTATGGCGCTGCGGGTTACCGCTGCAGCTCGGGCTTAACACTTCTAAGGTTAGTAGAGAATTTGGATTTATCCTGCAAACGAAGGGATAAAACGCGTTATTAGGATTATTCCAAAGCAGGATATAACGGCTAACCGCTATATTCTGCCCTGTAAAAAATACGCCAATTCAGTGTGATGACGATGAAAACCAGGCGTCGCGCTGCCAGTACCGGTGCCATATCCAGCCGAGGGAAACGCCCCGCAGCCCGAGGAAAACGGTCAGCGCCAGCCACAACGCGTGGTTGCCCAAGAGCGGTAATAACAGCAGCGTCAGGCCATACCCAAGTGCGGCAATCGCCATGCTGTTGCGCATATCCCGCCCGCGGGTCGCACCGATAAACATACCATCGAGCAGGTAACACCAGACCGCAACCAGCGGCAGGACAATCTGCCAGCCCAGATAACTATCAGCCAGCTGACGCAGCTCTGGCAGAGACGTCAGCGCGTTAATGATGTGCTCGCCGGTCAGTGCGTACAACAGCGCAAACGCCAGTGCCACCAGACCCGCCTGCCGACATGCCGCGCGCCACACCTTCAGCAGTTTTTCACGGTTACGGGCACCAAACGCCTCCCCTGAATGGGCTTCAATCGCGTAAGCAAAGCCGTCGAGCGCAAAGGCTGTAAAGGTCAGAAGGTTCATCAGAACGGCATTCACCGCAACAATATGGCTGCCGAGCCGCGCACCGAGAATAGTCAGTGAGGCGAAACAGAGCTGGAGTAGCAACGAACGCAGCATGATGTCGCGGTTGAGACTCAGCAACCGGTGCAGGTCACCGCGCCACGATGAGGTCAGCAGCGGGAAAGTGATCCCCCATCGCTTCATCACACGCCAGACAAGATACAGCCCGATGAACAGCGTGAAATACTCCGAACAGGCAGTTGCCGTCGCTGCGCCCTGCACGTTCCAGCCGAGCCCAATCACCAGCCAAAGATCCAGCACGATGTTAAGCAGGTTACCGGCAATGAGTAAAATCACCGGCCCGCGCACGTACTGAATTCCAAGGAGCCAGCCGAGGATCACCAGATTTGCCAGAGAAGCGGGTGCGCTAATCCAGCGGATTTCAATAAACAGCCGCGCCTGTTCCAGCACCGACTGGCTACCGCCGACAATATGGAAAGCCCCTTCCATCAGCGGATGCCTGAACAATAAAATCATCACGCCCGCCAGTACAGCCAGAAGAAAAGGCTGCACAAAAGCACGCGCCAGCAGGACTTTATCTTTCGCACCGAGCGCCTGCGCGGTCATACCGGTGGTACTCATGCGCAGGAACAACAGCATCATGAACAGGAAGGTAGTAATCATCGAACCAACCGCGACGCCGCCCAGATAATCGGGGCTGTCGAGATGACCGATCACCGCCGTATCCACCAGCCCCAGCAGAGGCACGGTGATATTAGAAAAGATCATCGGCAGTGCGAGCATCCAGAGGGCTTTATCGGTCGGGCTCAGAAAAGTGTGTTGAAGCTTTTGCAGAAGGGATTGATGTTGCATAGAGAATCTCATGCCGGAGGTTCAGGATATGCCTAAAATGACATCGCCCCGTCAGGGGCGATGATGCGAAATTCTTTCGATTAACGTCCTGAACCGTTTACTACGTCAGAGGGGGGAGACGCAGAAAATCTGTTCAGGTTGACCAAAATAATTCGAGTTGCAGGAAGGCGGCAAGCAAGCGAATCCCGAATCGCTGACTTTAGGTCAGTGATTCGGATGTACGCCCGTAGCCAACGCATCTGCAGCTCGAAGTATGACGGTCAATTAAATCCAGTCGCCGTTACGGATAACACCGACCGCTAAACCTTCAATGCTGAAGTTCTGTTCACGCAGGTCAACAACAATAGGCTGGAACTCGCTGTTTTCCGGCAGTAAATGCACAACGGTGCCCTGTTTTTTCAGGCGTTTTACCGTCACTTCATCGTCGATACGCGCGACGACAACCTGGCCATTACGCACGTCCTGCGTTTTGTGAACGGCAAGCAGATCGCCATCCAGAATACCGATATCGCGCATCGACATACCGCTGACACGCAGCAGGAAATCCGCGCTCGGTTTAAACATCGCGGGATCGACCTGATAGTGTCCTTCGATGTGTTGCTGAGCCAGCAGAGGTTCACCGGCGGCTACACGGCCAATAAGCGGTAAACCTTCTTCTTCTTCCATCAGCAGACGGATACCGCGCGAAGCTCCGGAGACAATCTCAATGACGCCTTTGCGCGCCAGAGCTTTCAGGTGTTCTTCCGCAGCATTCGGGGAACGGAACCCAAGACGAGCGGCAATCTCCGCGCGGGTTGGTGGCATACCCGTAGTGGAGATATGATCGCGAATCAGGTCATAGACCTCTTGTTGTCTGGTCGTTAAAGCTTTCATTCCGCCCCCTGGTTGTTTATACAGTCTAGCTGTGAGTATATACAGCTATACGAGCAATGAAAACCTAAGATTGAATAAAAACAGTGCATAAGCGCGATTCCTGGAATACAGATTCCAAATCAGAACCATCGCGGCCAAAAGATGCTGACCCAGACAAAAATCGCCAATATGATGGTCAACAGCACGGCAGCAGAGCCGATATCTTTGGCACGCCCGGAGAGCACGTGAAACTCAGGGCCGATGCGGTCGATAGCGCATTCCACGGCGCTGTTGAGCAGTTCCACCACGCACACCAGGACCACGGAACCGATTAGCAGGATACGTTCGATGCTGCTCACATCGAACCAGAAAGAGAGCAAAATTAATGGGATAGCCGCACTGGCTTCCTGTCGGAAGGCCGCTTCATTTTGCCATGCTGCTTTCAGCCCTTTCCATGAGTATCCGGCTGCTTTATAAATTCGGGTAAATCCAGTGACTTGGTTCGCCATTCTGTTACTGATCCTTGAGGGGTAGTCCTTCGGGTGTTTGATGCATTTTAGCGGTTTAATGGTCTCTCATCACCACAGATCTCATTTGAGCTTTCTGGTATCCTTGCGGCGAAATGGCTAACAAGAGGCTTCACGTTTTTATGTCAGGTTGGCGTAGACTTTATTACACATTATTGAATTTACCGCTTTCATTGCTGGTAAAGAGCAAAGTCATACCTACAGATCCGGTGACCGAGTTGCACTTAGACCCGACGCGCCCGATCCTGTACGTATTACCTTATAACTCCAAAGCAGATTTGCTGACCCTGCGTGCGCAGTGTCTTGCCCAAAATTTGCCCGACCCTCTGATTCCGCTGGATATCGACGGCACGCTGCTGCCAAGCCATGTGTTTATCGCTGAAGGCCCGCGCGTGTTTTCGTATTACACGCCGAAGCAGGAATCCGTAAAGCTGTTCCACGACTATCTGGATCTGCATCGCAATAATCCGGATTTAGATATTCAGATGTTGCCGGTCTCGGTAATGTTCGGACGTGCACCGGGCCGCGAAGGTCAGGATACACCGCACCTGCGCGTGCTGAACGGCATTCAGAAATTCTTCGCCGTGTTGTGGCTTGGCCGCGACAGTTTTGTTCGCTTCTCCAATACGGTATCGCTGCGTTATATGGCGACCGAGCACGGTACGGATAAAACTATCGCGCAAAAGCTCGCCCGTGTGGCGCGAATGCATTTCTCACGCCTGCGTCTGGCAGCAGTCGGCCCGCGTCTGCCTGCCCGCCAGGATTTATTCAATAAGCTGCTGGCCTCGAAAGCCATCGAAAAAGCCATTGAAGATGAAGCGCGCAGCAAAAAGATTTCCCACGAAAAAGCCCAGCAAAACGCTATCGCGCTGATGGAAGAGATCGCCGCGAACTTCTCTTATGAAGCCGTGCGCCTTTCCGACCGCGTGCTGAGCTGGACGTGGAACCGCCTGTATAAAGGCATCAACGTGAATAACGCCGAGCGCGTGCGCCAGTTAGCGCAAGACGGGCAGGAAATCGTGTATGTGCCCTGCCACCGCAGCCACATGGATTATCTGCTGCTGTCTTACGTGCTCTATCATCAGGGGTTGGTGCCGCCTCACATTGCTGCCGGTATCAATCTGAATTTCTGGCCAGCCGGCCCGATTTTCCGCCGTCTGGGTGCGTTCTTTATCCGTCGTACCTTTAAAGGCAACAAACTTTATTCGACCGTGTTCCGCGAATATCTGGGCGAGCTGTTCAGCCGGGGTTATTCGGTGGAATACTTTGTCGAAGGTGGCCGCTCGCGAACCGGACGTCTGCTGGAGCCGAAAACCGGCACGCTGGCGATGACGATTCAGGCCATGCTGCGCGGCGGTTCCCGCCCTATTACGCTGGTGCCGATTTACATCGGTTACGAACACGTGATGGAAGTGGGAACTTACGCAAAAGAGTTACGCGGCGCGACCAAAGAGAAAGAGAGTCTGACTCAGATGCTCAACGGCTTGCGTAAGCTGCGCAACCTCGGTCAGGGCTATGTGAACTTTGGTGAACCTCTGCATCTGACCACCTATCTGAACCAAAACGTGCCGACATGGCGTGAGGCGATCGACCCTATCGAAGCCCAGCGTCCGAGCTGGCTGACGCCGACGGTGCAGGATCTGGCTGAGCAGATTATGGTGCGCATCAACAATTCAGCGGCGGCCAACGCCATGAACCTGTGTTGTACCGCGCTGCTGGCGTCCCGTCAGCGATCACTGACCCGCGAACAGTTGACTGAGCAGATTGATTGCTACCTGCAGCTGCTGCGCAACGTGCCGTACAACGCCGATTCCACCGTGCCCGATCTGACCGCCAATCAGTTACTTGATCACGCGTTGAACATGAATAAGTTCCAGGTCGAAAAAGATAATATCGGTGACATTATCGTTCTGCCGCGCGAACAAGCCGTGCTAATGACCTACTACCGCAACAACATTCATCATATGCTGGTGTTGCCGTCGCTGATTTCAAGCATCGTGATGCACCACCGTCTGGTCACTCGCGATGAATTGCTGCGTCAGGTTGAGCTAATTTATCCGATGCTGAAAGCCGAACTGTTCATGCATTTCGATAAAGCCGATCTGCCACATGTGCTGAATGTTCTGACGCTGGAGCTGGCGCGTCAGCAGATTATTCATCTGGAAGATGATGAGTTATCGCTGAATCCGGCACGTATCCGCACGCTGCAACTGCTGGCTGCCGGGGTACGTGAAACACTGCAACGCTACGCGATCACCTTCTCCTTGCTCACCACCAATCCAAGCATCAATCGCGGTGCGCTGGAAAAAGAGAGCCGGATTATGGCGCAGCGTTTGTCGGTGCTGCACGGTATCAATGCCCCTGAGTTCTTCGATAAAGCGGTGTTTTCAACGCTGGTCGGCACACTGCGCGCAGAGGGTTATATCAACGATATCGGTGATGCGATTCAGGAACAAACGCGTGAGATTTACAACATGCTCAGCGACCTGATGACGCCAGACATCAAACTCACTATCGAAAGTGCCGGTATGCCTTCCGAGCTGCCGCAGCCGACCGAACCACCGGCTGAGCCTAAGCTGGATGTGCGCGATACCGATCATTAATCGCCCGTTGTGACGCGGTAAATGGCAGGAAACAAAACGCCCGGACTTTGCAAAAAGTCCGGGCATTTTTTATTGTCTGAAGAGATTGCCTGAAGAGATTAGAAACTGAACGCCGTCAGGCTCATCAGAATCCCCAGGAACAGCACCAGACCGACATAGTTATTCTGACGGAAAGCCAGGAAACAGGCGTCACGTTCGCGCTTCGCGATCAGTTTTTGCTGATGCACAAACAGCGCAGCAGCCAGCAACAGCGACCAGTAGAACGGTGCGCCCAGCTGCGAAAGATGCCCGACAATCGCCATCAGAACCAGCGTTGCCAGCTGCAACATGCCAATGATCAGCGTGTCAAAACGGCCAAACAAAATGGCCGTCGATTTTACGCCAATCTTTAAATCGTCATCACGATCGACCATCGCATATTGCGTGTCGTAGGCCACCGTCCAGCAGATATTTGCCACGAACAATAACCAGCAACTTAGCGGAACGGTTTCACTGACGGCAGCGTAAGCCATCGGGATTGACCAGCCAAACGCCGCGCCCAGCACAAACTGCGGCAGATGGCTGACGCGTTTCATGAACGGGTAAATCCATGCCAGCGCCAGCGCGGCAAGCGAGAGGAAAATCGTCATGCGATTGAGGGTCAGTACCAACAGGAACGACACCAGCACCAGCCCGGCAAACAGGATTTTGGCCTGCTTACCGCTGACCGCCCCGCTCGGCAACGGGCGGTTGGCAGTGCGCTTAACGTGCCCGTCTATTTTGCGGTCAGCGTAATCATTCACCACGCAACCGGCGGCGCGCATAAAGAAGACGCCCAGCACGAACACCACCAAAATTTTAGCAGAAGGCATGCCGCCACCGGCCAGCCAAAGCGCCCACAGCGTCGGCCACAGCAGCAACAGCGAGCCGATGGGTTTATCAATGCGCATCAGGCGGCAATAATCCCGCCAGGTGCCCTGCGTCATACTTCCCGACACTCTCTGTTCTCCTTGTGGGTTGGTCTGGCTCATATCCCGCTCACTTTGCCTTCAGGGCGGTGAACCGGTGAATCTGGCAGGAAAATTTCCGTCAACAGCAGCGGCTTATCAGACAGACGCAGACGCGACCGGCGCGCCCATAAGTCGCCCTGCTCACTTTGCAGTTGCCCGAGATGAATGTAATCGCGAGTCAGGTTATTACCGCTAAACAGGTAGCGACCCAGCGGTAAGGTACCCAGATCCACCAGCGCCATGTCAGGCCCGGTCAGTGTCTCTTCGGGAATGATAGTACGTCCAAGCAACCACGGCTCGGCGTCGCCAAACAGTACGATTTCGCGCACCCAGTAACGGGCGCTTTCCGGCAACTGCTGAGCTTCACTTTCTCCCAGCTCAGCGCGGCTGACAAAGCATTCGTTTTGAGGTTTAACGGTGACAGTAACACCCTGTTTTTCAAAGCGACGGGTCATGGATCCCATTTCCATCAGCCAGTCGGCCACGTCCGCAGGAACGTCAGTCGGATCGTTAAACCAATGAATCGGGGGTTGTGCAGGGGAATGGGAATCAGACATCAACGGCTCCGTAATGGAGGCAGGTATACCTCCAATGAATTATCTGCCTCGTATTCTAACGCATGAATGCGAGGCAGTAATCGCATCATTTTACTCGCGGCGCAGACGTTCGCTGTTCGCCAGGAAGAGCGTCACGACCAGGACGAGGATCGCACAGGCGTACACCAGTGTGTCATAAGGGCTTTTGTGGTCGACGATAATCAGTCGAATAATCGCCGTGATACCGATATAAATAAAATAGCGTAATGGGAAGTGATATCCCGATGAAAAATACTTAATGATCAGCGCGATAAATTCGAAATAGAGGAAGTAAATCACAATTCCCTCTATCAGAAGATACGATGAAGATTGATCGTTGTTCACGAAAAGTACCATTGCTAAATGGTAGGTTTCGCGGCCGATGAAAATCATCAGTATCGCGGCCAGCCCCAATAAAAATACGTTCAAAATTCGCTGCATGATGACCGAAATCAGCGTTGCACGTTTTGATCCTGCCATGTGACCTACATCCCACTTTTGTTATTAATACCCGCAGAATACCACAGAGTCCGCACAGGAAAAGCGGCATTAAAAAAGGGCCAGCCTGTGAAGGCTAACCCTTTTGTTTCGGTGTGTTACTCACACTCGTTTACCCTAAATCATTCGAGTTGCATCAAGGCGGCTCGAAGGATGACAGGTTTTAGCGCCAGTTTTTAAAGCGGTTGATTAGACCATTCGTCGAACTGTCGTGACCTTTCACATCTTCGCTGCCTTCGAGCTCTGGCAGGATACGGTTCGCCAGTTGCTTACCTAATTCCACGCCCCATTGGTCGAAGGTGTAGATGTTCAGGATAGCGCCCTGCGTGAAGATTTTGTGCTCATACATCGCGATCAACGCACCCAGGCTGTACGGCGTGATTTCACGCAGCAGGATGGAGTTGGTCGGACGGTTACCTTCAAACACTTTGAACGGTGCAACGTGTTTCACGTCTTCCGGTTTTTTACCCTGGTCGGCGAATTCTTTCTCGACCACGTCCAGAGATTTACCAAACGCCAGCGCTTCCGTCTGTGCGAAGAAGTTAGACAGCAGTTTCGCGTGGTGATCACTCAGCGGGTTATGGCTGATGGCCGGCGCGATGAAGTCACAAGGGATGATTTTAGTCCCCTGGTGAATCAGCTGATAGAACGCATGCTGGCCGTTGGTACCCGGCTCGCCCCAGATGATCGGCCCAGTCTGGTAATCCACCGGATTGCCGTTACGGTCAACGAATTTACCGTTAGATTCCATATTGCCTTGCTGGAAGTACGCAGCAAAACGGTGCATGTACTGATCGTATGGCAGGATCGCTTCGGTTTCAGTGCCGTAGAAATCGTTGTACCAGATACCGATCAGCGCCAGCAGAACCGGCAGGTTTTTCTCAGCAGGGGTATTGGCGAAGTGGTTATCCATCGCGTGTGCGCCGCTCAGCAGTTGCTCGAAGTTCTCGAAGCCGACGGACAGAGCGATTGACAGGCCAATTGCGGACCATAGAGAGTAACGGCCACCGACCCAGTCCCAGAACTCGAACATGTTGTCCGTGTCGATGCCAAACTCGCCGACCGCTTTACCGTTGGTAGACAACGCAGCGAAGTGTTTCGCCACGTGTTTGTCATCGCCCGCAGTTTTCAGGAACCAGTCGCGCGCGCTGTGGGCGTTGGTCATGGTTTCTTGCGTAGTGAAAGTTTTTGATGCCACCAGGAACAGCGTCGTTTCCGGGGACAGGTCTTTCAGCGTTTCGGCGATATGGGTGCCATCAACGTTGGAGACGAAATGCATATTCAGGTGGTTTTTGTACGGACGCAGCGCTTCGGTCACCATGAACGGGCCGAGGTCTGAACCGCCGATACCGATGTTGACGATGTCAGTGATCGCTTTGCCGGTATAACCCTTCCAGTCACCACCGATAACGCGCTCGGTGAAGCCTTTAATCTTCGCCAGAACCGCGTTGACTTCCGGCATCACATCTTTGCCATCGACCACAATCGGCGTGTTACTGCGGTTACGCAGGGCAACGTGCAGAACGGCGCGGTCTTCGGTACGGTTGATCTTCTCACCAGAGAACATCGATTTGATTGCACCCTGAAGATCAGTCTCTTTTGCCAGAGCCTGCAGCTTATCCAGCGTTTCTGATGTGATGCGGTTTTTGGAGAAATCGACCAGCATCTGGTCTTCAAACGTGGCAGAGAACTTGGAGAAACGATCACCATCTTCAGCAAACAGATGGCTAATCTGCACATCTTTCATCGTGTCGAAATGCTGCTGCAGCGCTTGCCAGGCAGCGGTCTGAGTTGGATTGATATTTTTCATAGCAATGCTCTTAGGCTGAGAATAAATATGAGGTAACTGTCCCGATTGTATCCTGAACTTCCCGAGATGAGATGCCTTTTCTTGCGATAGGCCAGATCTGTGGATCCACAATGACAAAGAACAATATTAGATGACAATCGCTCAAAATGTGGCTCGACCGGCCGTGAGACCGTTGACAGACGCGCCATAACCCGTTATTCCTAAGCACCTAACTCGCACGCGTGCTCACGCACGCTGTTGTGAGCCAGAAGAGGCGCGTCGCCCAGGCAGTGTACCGGAGGAGCCGAAATCCTACGAAGGTGCATCAGGGGGAGCGGCGCCGAGGTCAAATGCTGACGGCAGGCAGATGATCGACCACAGGGGCTGAATCCTCTGGGTTGTCACCGACATACCCGAAAAAGGGTATTGGCATGGTGGGGCGCTTCTGGGTGTATCGTAGCATTTCTACGCCTGCTCCCGTTTCCCGCTCTCCCCTTGTGCCAATTCTTATGGATTAGGTGGCCGTCATTGAAATGACGTCCCGGACATGAGGTTTTACATGAATCACGCAGCATCCCGCAACGCCACTGTGCAGCCTTTGGGCAAGGTTATCGTCGCCAAATTCGGCGGTACCAGCGTGGCAGATTTCGACGCGATGAACCGCAGTGCAGACATCGTTCTTGCGCGCCCGGAAGTTCGTCTCGTTGTTCTCTCCGCCTCTGCGGGCGTCACCAATTTATTAGTCGAGCTGGCCACGGGCAAAGAAACCGAACGCCGCGTCTTCCTGCTTGATGAAATCCGCCGCATCCAGAATGCCATTATTGACCGCCTCGATAATCCGACGGTGATCCGCGAAGAAGTGGGTCGCATGCTGGAAAATATCGCCATGCTGTCGGAAGCCGCAAGCCTCGCGACCTCCACCGCATTGACCGACGAACTGGTCAGCCACGGCGAGCTCATGTCCACCCTGCTGTTTGTTGAAGTCATCCGCCAGCGCAACGTGCCTGTGGAATGGTTCGACGTCCGTAAAGTCATGCGCACCAACGATCACTTTGGTCGCGCAGAACCGGATACGCAGGCGCTGACCGACCTGACACTTTCACAACTGCAACCGCGTTTGCAGGACGCGCTGGTGATCACCCAGGGCTTTATTGGTTCAGAAGGTAAAGGCCGCACCACCACGCTTGGCCGTGGCGGCAGCGACTACACCGCAGCATTGCTGGGCGAAGCGCTCGGCGCGGTGCGCGTGGATATCTGGACGGATGTACCGGGCATTTACACCACCGACCCGCGTCTGGTACCGGCTGCGAAACGTATTGACCGCATCGCGTTTGAAGAAGCCGCTGAAATGGCCACTTTCGGTGCCAAAGTTCTGCATCCCGCCACGCTGCTGCCTGCGGTGCGTCGCGGTATTCCGGTATTTGTCGGCTCCAGCAAAGATCCGTCGGGCGGCGGCACGTTAGTGTGCGATACCAGCGATAATCCGCCGTTATTCCGCGCGATTGCCCTGCGTCGCAGACAAACGCTGGTCACGCTGCACAGCCTGAGCATGCTGCATTCACGCGGTTTCCTCGCCGACGTGTTTGGTATTCTGGCGCGCCACAATATTTCTGTGGATTTGATCACCACCTCCGAAGTCAGCGTAGCGCTGACGCTGGACACCACAGGCTCCACCTCGTCTGACGCCAGCCTGCTGACCACGTCACTGCTGACCGAACTGTCGTCGCTGTGCCGCGTGGAAGTCGAAGAGAATCTGGCGCTGATCGCCATCATCGGCAACAAGCTGTCGCAGGCGTGTGGCGTTGGCAAAGAAGTCTTCGGCGTGCTGGATCCGTTCAACATCCGCATGATTTGTTACGGCGCAAGCAGCTACAACCTGTGCTTCCTGGTGCCGGGCAGCGATGCCGATCAGGTCGTTAAAACACTACACCGCAACCTATTCGAACAATAACGGGCGCGGTATCTGTGAAGACCGGGCCTTGTGCCCGGTCTTTTTTTTGCCTGTACTTTTGTAAAACAACAAAGACAAGGATCATCCTCAATGTTAGCCATCATCACCCGTCTGTTCCCGCTGTGGGCCGTGCTGTTATCGGTCGCCGCGTACTATTCGCCAACGACGTTTACCCCCATCGGCCCGCACGTTTCCACCCTGCTGATGCTGATTATGTTCGCGATGGGCGTCACCCTCGAATTCGGTGATTTCAAACGCGTGCTCTCGCGCCCCGGTCCGGTGGCAGCGGCGACGTTTCTGCATTATCTGATCATGCCGCTGGCGGCGTGGGTGCTGGCAAAACTGTTCCACATGCCGGCGGATTTGTCTGCCGGGATGATTTTGGTGGGCAGCGTCGCCAGCGGAACAGCATCCAACGTGATGATTTATCTGGCGAAAGGTGATGTGGCACTGTCGGTCACGATTTCAGCCGTATCAACGCTGGTGGGCGTGGTGGCGACTCCGCTGCTGACTCGGTTGTATGTCGATACGCACATTAAAGTCGATGTGGAAGGCATGCTGCTGAGCATTTTGCAGATTGTCGTGATCCCGATTTTAGCCGGTCTGATTATTCATCATCTGTTCACTAAAACGGTGAAACGCATCGAACCGCTGCTGCCGCTGTTTTCCATGGTCTGCATTGTCGCTATCATCAGCGCCGTGGTGGCGGGCAGTCAGGGCTTTATCGGTTCAGTCGGTTTAGTGGTGATTGTGGCGGTGATCCTGCACAACGCGATCGGCCTGCTGAGCGGCTACTGGGGCGGAAAACTGTTTGGCTTTGACGAAACCACCTGCCGCACGCTGGCGATGGAAGTGGGGATGCAAAACTCCGGTTTAGCCGCGACGCTCGGGAAGATTTACTTCTCCCCGCTGGCAGCCTTGCCGGGCGCGCTGTTCTCAGTCTGGCACAATCTGTCAGGTTCTTTGCTGGCCGGTTACTGGTCAGGTAAACCGGTGAAGAAAGACTAAAAAAAGAAACGGGCGCTTTTGACAGCGCCCGTTTCGCTTTTAATGAATACCTTACGTTAAACCACTTTCATGTCATCATTGGGTTCACGCATTTCATCTTCCTGCTCATCCTGATCCAGCACGTTATACGCCACCGCACAGAACAACGAATTCAAACGCTTCATGTCGCCCAACAGGCCGAGATGCAACGAACTGGTTTCGATACTCTGGACGTTGTGCTGATGCAGACGGTCAACGTGCGCATGTGCATAACGGCGGTCGAGAATGCGGAAGCGGTGTTTGGAACGGCGCAGACGACGCGCGCTGGTCAGGTCATTCGACAGGAACACCCCGAGGCTCAGACGCAGGTTATCCAGCAGTTTTTCATGCAAGGCTTCAAGCTCCACCAGCCCTTCCGGCGAAAATGCGCGGCGCGTAGCGTGGGATTTGGCGGTAATATCGCCGGTCATGCGTTCGATGATGTCGCCCGCCTGTTCCAGGTTTAGCGCCATTTCGATGATTTCCGCCCACCGACGTGAATCCTCTTCGCCCAGCCCCTCTTTGTTGATTTGCGCCAGATAGAGTTTGATGGCGGTGTACAACACGTCCACGTCGTCGTCGAGGCGGCGCACTTCGCGATCCTGCGCCAGTTTCCCGTGCATGACTTCGCGGTTGAGGATTAGCATATGTTCCACCACATCGCCCATGCGCAGGGTTTCGCGGGCCGCATTGGCCAGCGCCAGCGTCGGCGTATCAATGGCGCTGACGTCCAGATGGCGCGGACGAAGACGCGGATCGTCTTCCGGCACATCGGCAATCATCATCTCGCACACTCTCGCCATCGGGGCGGTAAGCGGCACCATCGCCAGACAGCGGATCAGGTTGTAGAACATATGGAAATAGATCACCAGCTCTTCGTCCGGAATACCGAGCCGCGCCAGCTGCGTCGAAAGCGGGCCGACAAACGGCAGTACAATCACCAGACCAATCAGCTTAAACAGCGTGCTACCCAGCGCCACGCGGCGACCTGCGGCATTCATTTTGCTGGCGTTAATCATCGCCAGTAAACCGCTACCGAGGTTGGCACCGATCACCAGACACAGCGACACTTTCAGTGAAATCACACCGGTGGCCGTCAGCGTGGCGGTCAGCAACACGGCGGCGAGACTGGAATAACTGATGATGGCAAAGACCGCACCGGTAAGGGCATCGAGCAGCACGTCCCCGGTCAGCGAAGAGAACAGCACTTTGACGCCGGACGCCTGCATGATCGGCGTCGCCGCCGAAACAATCAGTTCCAGCGCCAGCAATATCAGGCCAAGGCCGATCCCGACGCGCCCCATCTGGCCCGCGCGGGTTTGCTTGCGGCTGAGGAAGAAGGCGACACCGACGAAGATAAACAGCGGGGAAAGCCACGACAAATCGAACGTCAGGATACGCGCCATGACGGCAGTACCGACGTCAGCGCCGAGGATGATCACCAGCGCGGGCGCCAGCGCCACCAGCCCCTGTGAAACGAAGGAAGTCACCAGCAGCGCAGTGGCATTACTGCTTTGCACCAGCGCGGTCACACCGATACCGGCCACGAAGGCCAGCGGTTTTTTTTCTACGCTACTGCTCAGCACCCGGCGCAAATTGGCGCCGAAAACACGCATGATGCCAGTACGTACGATATGTGTTCCCCACACCAGCAGGGAAACAGCAGATAACAGATGAAGAAGGGTTAACACGAAAAAACAGCTCCATTAACGCCAGGCATAGACCGGCCATCCTGCCTGCCGGGCGTGCTGGAGCAGGATGGCGTCCGGATTCACTGCATAAGGCTGACCCACTTTGGTAAGCAACGGCAGATCGTTATGGGAATCCGAATAAAAACTGGCTTGTTGCAGCAGGGTTTCGTCCTGATTGATGAGATCCAGCAACCGCGAGACTTTGCCTTCGCGATAGGTCATCGTCCCCTGCGTGGCCCCGGTAAAGCGGCCATTCTGAATTTCTACACCGATCGCCAGCGTTTCATTGACACCAAGGAAACGGGCAATCGGCTGCACCAGATGCTCACCGGAGGCGGAAATAATCACCGTCCGGTCGCCCTGTGCGCGGTGAGTGGCCAGACACTCACGCGCCTGCGTATAAATACGCGGTGCAATAACATCTTCGATGTAACGCGCGACCATCGCCGCGACGTCGCCTTGAGTTCTGCCGGTCAGCGGTGCCAGCGTACACCGCATGTATTCGCGCATATCCATCTGACCGACGGCATATTGCTGCATCAGCGCAGCATCTTGTTGCAGAAAAGCCTGTTCATCGGCCACCCAGCCCTGCGCCACCATATAAGCGGACCACAAACTGGAACAGTCGCCGCTAATCAGGGTTTCATCGAGATCAAACAGCGCCAGTTTCATGCAACTTCCCGTAACGTAACAAGATCTAACTGTAGACCAATATCGCTGCCATCGGCGCGAAGTGAGGCCACAGACCGGTTTAAGACATCCACAGAAAGCTCGACGCCATGCGCTAACACGCGGTAACGCACCACGTTGCCAAGCAGGCTGTGGCTGAGAATTTTGGCCGGAATGCCTTCAATCACTTCACACACAGTGACTGACTCCGGGCGGATAGCGACGCGCCCCGTGTAGGTGATGCCGGTCAGCGCCATCGCCTGTTCGGCACTCAACAGGTTGTAACTGCCGATAAACCCGGCGGCGAAAGCATTCACGGGTTCAGTATACAAGGTTTCGGCATCGGCATTTTGGACGATTTGCCCTTTGTTCATAAGCACAATGCGATCTGACATCGTCAGCGCTTCTTCCTGGTCGTGTGTGACAAAAATGGCGGTCAGGTTCATTTCACGCTGAATACGGCGGATTTGTTCGCGCAGATGTTTGCGGATACGGGCATCGAGCGCAGACAAGGGTTCATCGAGCAACAACAGGCGCGGCTGAGTCACCAGCGAACGGGCGAGCGCCACGCGCTGACACTGTCCGCCGGAAAGCTGATGTGGATAACGTTTGGCATAATCGTTCATTTCCACCAGTTCCAGCACTTCACCGACGCGGCGATGCACGTCACCGGCGGGCAATTTTTGCATTTTCAGGCCGAACGATACATTGGCTTCCACCGTCATATTGGGAAACAGCGCGTAGCTCTGAAAGACCATGCCGATCCCGCGCTGTTGTGGTGGCAGCGGCACGATGTCCTGCCCCTGCAGCACGATTTTTCCGCTGTCGACGGACGTCAGGCCAGCCAGACAGCGCAGCAACGTGGACTTGCCGCAGCCGCTCGGGCCTAGCAGCGTGACGAATTCGCCCTCTCTGGCAGAGAAATCAATATTGTTGAAAATCTGCGTCGGGCCATAAGATTTGTTGAGTTGAGTGACCTGTAAATAAGACATATCAGCTCTTTCCTTTGTTCAGCATGTTCGCCACCCAGGTGAAAATCAGGACGACCATAAAATAGGAGATGACCAGCGCACTGGTGAAATGGCCGCTGCCATTGCGCATGTTATAGAGATAGACCTGCACCGTTTCATAGCGGCTGCCCGCCAGCAGGTTGGCGAACACGAATTCCCCGATTAGGAAGGAGAAAGAGAGCAGCACGGCAATCATTCCGCCTTTGCGCAGGTTCGGTAATACCACCAGCAGTGCAGCTTTCCAGGTGCTTGCACCCAGCAGATGTGCGGCATCCATCAGATCACGCAGGTTAATGGCCTGCATGTTGTTGGAGATCGCGCGGTAGATAAACGGCAACGCGATAGTGAAGTAACAGCCAATCAGGATCCACGGCGTGCCGGTCAGCGAAAACGGTTCGCCGGAATAGAGCTGCATCAGGCCGACCGATGACACCACCGGCGGCACCGCAAACGGCAGCAGAATGAGTATATTCATCAGCGCGTCGAGCTTCGGAAAATAGTAAGCAATCACAAACATCAGCGGCAGGATCAGCACCAGCGAGAGGAAAAGCGTGCCGAAACACACCACCAGCGAATGCCAGAGCGCGATAAGAAATCTCGGATCGCTCCATAACGCCACCAGCCATTTGAGTGTAAAACCGCTCGGTAAAATCGTTGCTCCCCATTCCAGCACCAGCGCATAAACCAGCGTCGCCAGAAGCGGCAACATCAATATAATCAGTAAAATCCAGATCACCGCACGGTGGTAAATCGCTTCAGATCGCGACATCTCACATTCCTCTTTAACAGCAATCACTGACGTTGGCTGAGATAGCTCTTACGCAATAACCACTGATGTATCAGTGTGATAAAGGCCATCAGCACCACCAGTAACATTGCCAGTGCGCTGCCCATGTTCGGATCGAGGGAAATATCACCCGAGACCAGCGCGGCGATCCGCACTGGCACGACGTTGAAGTTGCCGGTAGTCAGGGCATACACCGTGGCGTACGCACCCAGCGCATTGGCGAGCAAAATCACGAACGTTCCCATCAGTGCCGGGAACAGCACCGGCATGCCGATATAACGCCAGTAACTCCAGCGCCCCGCGCCGAGCAACGCGGCGGATTCGCGCCAGTCTTCGCGCAGCGCGTCAAAAGCCGGGTACATCAGCAAGACGCCGAGCGGGATCTGGAAGTAGGTGTAAAGGACAATCAGCCCGCTTTTCGAGTACAGATTGAAGTTTTCCATCAGCCCGTATTTTTGCAGCAGTAAGGTCAGACAGCCGTTGAGACCGAGCAGAATGACAAACGCGAAGGCCAGCGGCACACCTGCAAAGTTGCTTGTCATGTTGGTAAACGACATGACGAAGTCATGAAGCTTTGTCGGGCCTAGCTGGCGGAGTGAGTAACTGCCCACTAACGCAATCAGCAAACCATAGAAACTCGACCAGATTGAGATATCCAGCGAGAAGCGCATCGCCTGCAAATAGAACGGCGACGTGAGGATATCGGTGTAATTTCCCAGCCCCCAGGCTGTATAGGTTTCGCTGTAGAAGCTACTGACCGCAATCCATGCCAGCGGCGCGAGCTGGAAGGCAATGAAAAACACCAGAAACGGCAGCATAAACAGCGCCGCAATCCACTTAGCTTTCATCGGGTATCCTCTAAAAGTGACGGGATTCAGGCCAGTAATGCCGCGCAGTGTGGCTTATCGTGGGCGATATTGAGGATCTGACAGACGGTGCCGCACAGCTCGGTTTGCCGAGGCGCAGCGTCTCCTAATGTGAACGCACTGCCGAAAACAAATAACGGCACCTGACGCTCCTCCGGCAAAATGCCGCCGTGGCTGCGATCGTCGTTCATGCCGTGATCTGCAGTAACAATGACCTGATAGCCCGCTTCCAGCCAGTCGCCTAAAAAGCGCGATAAAATGCCATCCGCTGTCCGCGCTTTGTTGCGGTACTGCGGCGTCGAGAGGCCAAACTTGTGGCCCGCATCGTCAATGTTCATCGGGTGAATCAGCAGAAAATCGGGGTCATGACGGCGGCGCAGGCTTTCGGCATCGTCAAACAAATGCGAATCCGGATAAGCATCATCGTAATAAAAATGACCGTGCTGGATTGCCAGCATTTCATCGCTGGTATGACGGTCACGCGGCGGATCGAACGGCGTGCGGTTGTATAATTCGCTGACCCAATGATAGGCCGCGGCCGCCGTCGTCAGACCGGCATCACGCGCATAGTGAAAAATACTGCGCTGTGTGGATAAACGATCGACCTGGTTGTTCACAATGCCGCTCACTACCGGCGTAATTCCGGTGAGGATGCACTCATACAGCGGCCGGGACAGCGAAGGCAAGGCACATTCCAGCTGATACAAGCGGCCTCGCCCTTCGGCACACTGCGCCTGTAAATACCCCATTGCGTCGCGGGCGACCTGATAATTCAGGCCGTCCAGTACTACCAGAATGCTTTTCATGACACTTTGCCTTTCTTGCAGGTGTGAAATCCCCGCCGTCGCTCGGGCAACCCGAATGAGTTTGGGGATACTTTTATTATTTTTTCAGGTCATTACTGCTGCATATTGATCATGACGTTTTCCTGCCACAGACGAGGCAGCGTTTTGGCGCTCTTATCCCAGGCGGCCGGGTCAGCAATCGGATGGGCATTTTTGTATTCGCTGGACGGCAGAAGTTTGGCTTTTACGTCGTCAGGCAAGGTGATGTGATCGGCACGGATTGGGCGGGCATAACCCTGCGCCAGATTGATCTGACCGGCATCAGAGAAGATATATTCGCGCGCCAGTTTGGCGGCGTTCGGGTTTTTAGCGAATTTGTTGATGATAGTGGTGTAACCGGAGGTGATAGAGCCATCGGACGGAATGACGACATCAAAACGGGTTTTATCGATTTTGTCGCGATAGCTCAGGCCGTTGAAGTCCCACACCACCCCCACCTGCACCTCACCTTTTTCCAGAGAAGCGATCACCGGGTTACTCAGACTCAGACGCCCTGCTTTCGCCAGCTTGCCGAAGTACTCCAGACCCGGTTTCAGGTTAGTTTCGTTACCGCCCATGGCGTATGTGGCGGCGAGCACACCGTTAGCAGCCTGCGCCGCGGTGCTGACATCCCCGATAGTGACTTTGTATTTACCCTTCAGCAGTTCAGCCCAGCTGTGCGGTTCATCCTTCACCTGAGACTTGTCGATAATGAACGCAATGGTTCCGGTGTAAGCAAGTGCCCACATACCGTCTTTATCTTTCGCCCAGTCAGGCACCTGATCCCACGTCGTTGGCTTATAAGGCTGAGTGACGCCCTTCTGAACGGCGACCGGCCCGAACGCGGCACCCACGTCACCGATGTCGGCACTGGCGTTATCTTTTTCAGCGAGGAATTTGGCAATTTCCTGCGCCGAACTCATGTCAGTATCGCTGTGTTTGAGACCGTATTTGGTGCTCAGATCACTCCAGGTCCCTTTCCAGTTAGCCCAGTCATCAGGCATACCGACACTGTTTACCGTTCCTTCAGCTTGCGCTGCTTTGATAAGTTCAGCAGGAGGCTCAGCGGCAAAAGCCGTTGAGGTGGATAATACGAGCGCGCTGGTTAACACAGAAGCGAACAACTGTTTCATAACGGAAGCTCCAGATGGTAGGGTGTGAGGTGCTGGTCTAGTCCAGCAATAACCAAGCCAATCTAACGATCAATTGTGATAATTATATGTCAGCATGAAAAAGCAGCAGTTTTAAGCTTCCAGCTGTTAGCCGACGCACATTATTTACACAAAAAAGGGTCGGATTGGTGCATAAACGCACTGAAATGAGGCTTGCTGACCAATGAGAGATCCGCAAACGACGTTGGCCGTGATCTGTAAGGCGCTGAGTGAAAGTATCGCGACGGGGGAATTTTCGGCCAAGGGAAGGCTGCCATCTGAGCGCGCGCTGAGCGAACATTTTTCAACCACCCGTATCACGCTGCGGGAAGCATTAAGTCAGCTGGAAGCAGAGGGGCTGATTTACCGTGAAGTCCGGCGCGGCTGGTTTGTCTCACCGCCACGGATTATCTACAACCCGCTGCAGCGCAGCCATTTTCATGCCATGGCGAAAGACCAGGGTCGCAGTGCGCAAACTGAAGTGATCGATGCCAGACAGTGCGCCGCAAGCGCAGCCGTATGTCAGAAATTGCAGCTGCCGCCCGACAGCGAAGTGATATGTATCCGGCGGCTGCGTTACATCGACGGTCGCCCTGTCTTATACGTCGAACATTATCTCAATGCGCTGTATTTTCAGGGCATCCTCGACGCAGATCTCACTTCCTCGCTGACCGATCTGTATGCCTCGCGTTATGACATCCACTACGGGCGGGTTCGTTTCGAGATGGTGCCGACGCTGCTGACCGAAGAAGCCTCACGCGCGCTGAGAGTGGCCTCCGGTAGTCCGGCATTATTTATTACGCGCACCAACCGCGATCAGCATGACCGGGTAATCGACTGCGATCTCGAGTACTGGCGCTATGATGCGTTGCACATTGATGTGGAAGTGAATTGAGCGGGAAAACAGATAAAAAAATGCCCGTTAATTAACGGGCATTTTTACTCTCAGTCGGCGTCGTAGCCAAGATTCGGCGCCAGCCAGCGCTCCACTTCGGCGATCGGCATATTTTTACGCGCCGCATAATCTTCCACCTGATCGCGCTGGATTTGTGCCACGGCGAAGTATTTGCTGTCCGGATGACTGAAGTACCAGCCCGATACCGCCGCGCCCGGCCACATGGCGAAAGATTCCGTCAGTTGCATACCGGTGTTGGTTTCCACATCCAGTAATTTCCAGATCTGGCCCTTTTCCGTATGTTCAGGACAAGCCGGATAGCCTGGCGCAGGGCGAATGCCCTGATAGTTTTCGCGGATCAATTCTTCGTTACTGAGATTCTCATTGGCCGCAAAGCCCCAGTACACTTTCCGCACTTTCTCATGCAGATATTCCGCAAAGGCTTCGGCCAAACGGTCTGCCAGCGCCTTGATCATGATTTTGTTGTAGTCATCATGCTGTTTGTCGTACGCCTCGGCCAGCGCGTCTTCTTCCAGCCCGCCGGTGACCGCAAACGCGCCCATATAATCTTTCTTACCACTGGATTTCGGGGCGACAAAGTCAGCCAGACAGTAGTTGGCGAAATCAGTTTTTTCCGTCTGCTGACGCAGATGATGGCTGACTACCAGCACGTCCTGACGGCGTTCATCGCTGTAAATCTCGATATCGTCGCCTTTGCGGTTGGCCGGAAATAAACCCACGACGCCACGCGGATTAAGCAGTTTTTCCACCGAAAGTTTATCCAGCAGATCGTTGGCATCTTTGAAGAGGCGCCTGGCTTCTTCGCCGACCACTTCATCTTCCAGAATGCGGGGATATTTACCGGCCAGAGACCAGGTCATGAAGAACGGCGTCCAGTCGATATAATTGCGCAGCGTTTCGATACTGGCTTCCACTTTCTGCACACCCAGACGGTGCGCAACCGGCGGCGTATAACTTTCCCAGTCGATAGTCGTGGCGTTATCACGCGCGACTTCCAGACTGACCGGAGGTGTACGCGGTTTTTTACGGCCATGCTGGATACGCACGGTGTCATACTCTTTGCGCGTGCGTTCAATAAATGGGCCGCGCTGTTCATCCGACAGTAACGCAGACACCACACCAACGGAGCGTGAAGCATTTTGCACATACACCGTTGGCCCGCTGTAGTTTTGCTCAATTTTCACCGCGGTGTGCGCTTTGGAGGTCGTCGCCCCGCCAATCAGCAGCGGCATGGTAAACCCGCGGCGCTCCATCTCTTTTGCCACGTTCACCATTTCATCCAGCGAAGGCGTAATCAGCCCGGAAAGACCAATAATATCGACCTTTTCTTCAATGGCGGTTTTCAGAATTTTGTCAGTAGCAACCATGACGCCGAGATCAATAATCTCGTAGTTATTACACTGCAGCACCACGCCAACGATGTTTTTGCCGATGTCATGCACATCGCCTTTCACCGTGGCCAGCAAGATTTTGCCGTTGGTTTTGCCTTTCTCTTTGCTGGCTTCGATGTATGGCTCGAGGTAAGCCACCGCCTGTTTCATCACGCGCGCAGATTTTACCACCTGTGGCAGGAACATCTTACCGGCACCAAACAAGTCCCCGACCACGTTCATGCCGTCCATCAATGGTCCTTCGATCACTTCAATCGGGCGGGCGGCCTGCTGGCGACACTCTTCCGTATCCAGTTCGATAAACTCAGTAATGCCTTTAATCAGGGAATATTCGAGACGTTTTTTGACGTCCCAGCCGCGCCATTCAGCCTGTTGTTTATTGGCTTCGCCGTCGTCTTTGTTACCACGATATTTTTCCGCCAGATCGAGCAACCGCTCAGTGCCGTCATCGCGACGGTTTAAAATCACGTCTTCCACGGCATCGCGCAGTTCAGCCGGTAAATCATCATAAATCGCTAACTGACCGGCGTTGACGATCCCCATGTCCATACCGTTCTGGATGGCGTGATAGAGGAACACAGCGTGAATAGCTTCGCGGACGTGATCATTGCCGCGGAACGAGAACGAAACGTTGGAAACACCACCGGAAATTAAGGCGTGCGGCAGCTGCGCTTTGATGTCAGCGCAGGCCTCGATGAAATCCACCGCGTAGTTGTTGTGTTCTTCAATGCCGGTTGCGACGGCAAAGATGTTCGGGTCAAAAATGATGTCTTCCGGCGGGAAGCCCACTTTTTCGGTCAGTAATTTGTAGGCGCGACGACAGATTTCAATTTTGCGCGAGCGGGTATCCGCCTGCCCGGTTTCATCAAACGCCATGACCACCACGGCGGCACCATAGCGGCGAACGATACGTGCATGATGCAAGAAAGCTTCCTCACCTTCTTTCATCGATATCGAGTTAACAATGCCTTTGCCCTGAATGCACTTTAGCCCCTGCTCGATAACGTTCCACTTGGAGGAGTCGATCATGATCGGTACACGGGCGATATCCGGTTCACCGGCAATCAGGTTGAGGAAGCGCACCATCGCCGCTTCGGCGTCCAGCATTCCTTCATCCATGTTTATATCGATGATTTGTGCTCCGCTTTCCACCTGCTGGCGGGCAACGGCTAACGCTTCGGCATATTTCTCTTCTTTGATCAGGCGTTTAAACCGCGCCGAGCCGGTGACATTGGTACGCTCACCGACGTTCACGAACAGTGTTTTCGGATCGATGGTCAGCGGTTCAAGCCCGGCCAGACGACAGGCTACCGGGATCTCTGGTATGACGCGTGGCGGCACGCCTTCAACGGCTTTAACCATTGCCGCAATATGCGCAGGCGTTGTGCCACAGCAGCCGCCAACGATGTTCAGGAAGCCCGAGCGCGCCCATTCGCCAATGTGCTCGGCCATTTCTTTGGCTTCAAGATCGTATTCACCGAAGGCATTCGGCAGCCCGGCGTTTGGGTGCGCCGTAACGTAGCATTCTGCGATCCGGGATAATTCGGCCACATATTCACGTAATTCTTCCGGCCCCAGTGCGCAGTTCAGGCCAAAGGTCAGCGGTTTGACATGACGCAGGGAATTGTAAAAGGCTTCAGTCGTCTGGCCTGACAAGGTGCGGCCAGAGGCATCGGTAATTGTGCCGGAGACCATGACCGGCAGCACGATGCCCAATGCTTCAAATTCTGTTTCTACTGCAAACGTGGCGGCTTTGGCGTTGAGCGTGTCAAACACGGTTTCGATCATGATCAGATCAGCGCCACCTTTGATCAGCGCGCGGGTGGATTCGCGGTAGGCTTCCACCAGTTGATCGAAAGAGACGTTACGGAATGCCGGATCGTTCACATCCGGAGAGATCGAGGCGGTACGGTTGGTCGGCCCTAAAACACCCGCAACGTAACGCGGCTTCTCCGGTGTGCGGGCGGTCCATTCATCAGCGCATAGACGCGCCAGACGGGCGGCTTCATAGTTAATTTCAGCCGACAACGACTCCATGTGGTAGTCAGCCATCGCGATAGTGGTGGAGTTGAAAGTGTTGGTTTCAAGGATATCTGCGCCAGCGGCCAGGTAGCCGTTGTGGATCTCGACGATCACTTCCGGTTTGCTCAGCACCAGAAGATCATTATTGCCTTTAAGATCGCTTTCCCAGTCGGCAAAACGCTCGCCGCGGTAATCCTCTTCTTCCAGACGATAGCTTTGGATCATGGTGCCCATGCCGCCGTCCAGAACCATTATGCGCTGTGCCAGCTGCTTATGTAGCGCTTCTACTCGATTAGTCACTTTCACCTCATCACCCATCACGCACACCCGGTAAATTGTTCATTCATACGCCGGAAATTATGGTCAACATCCTAGCATACCTTCCCGAACCAAAAGGCCGCGCCGACGTGAGACTTTTTCAATTCGGGAAGACATCCCGCAAATGCAATGCAACACATCGGATGAGCGCAAAGGCAGGTTGCGATCCATACTGTAAAAACGAAAACTAATTCCAAAAATGATTTTTCTTCGCCAACCTTTGGCGCATCTTACAAGGAACAGGCTTATGGCAACGTCCGCATCGACCCCGGCCAAACGCGCTAAAAAACCTAAAGCCGCAGCCGCATCAGGCAGCGCCGCCACCGGACAGGTTCAGTCCCTGACCCGTGGCCTTAAATTGTTGGAATATATTGCTCAGGCACAGGGCAGCGTAGCGCTCACCGATCTGGCTCAACAGGCCGGTTTACCGAATTCAACTACCCACCGTTTGCTGACCACCATGCAGCAGCAGGGGTTTGTGCGTCAGGTCGGTGATTTAGGTCTGTGGACCATCGGCTCGCACGCATTTGTGGTGGGCAGCAGCTTTCTGCAAAGCCGTAACTTGCTGGCGATGGTGCACCCGATGCTTCGCCGGCTGATGGAAGAATCCGGCGAGACCGTGAATCTGGCGGTGCTGGATCACAGTGATTATCAGGCGATCATCATCGATCAGGTGCAATGTAATGCGCTAATGCGAATGTCTGCGCCGATCGGAGGAAAACTGCCGATGCACGCCTCGGGCGCGGGGAAAGCGTTTTTGTCCACATTACCGGAAGAGCGGCTGGTGAAACTGCTGCATAAAATCGGGTTGCATAGCTATACGCCGCTGACCAAAACCTCGCCGGTGAATCTGAAGCTGGAACTGACGGAAACGCGAAAGCGCGGGTATGCCTTTGATGACGAAGAGCATGCGCTGGGACTGCGCTGTGTCGCGACCTGCATTTACGATGAGCATAACGATGCCTATGCTGCGATTTCGATTTCAGGCCCGGTCTCACGCATCACCGATGACCGTGTCACCGAACTGGGTGCGCTGGTGATCCACGCAGCAAAAGAAATTACGCAGGCATATGGCGGTGGTAAGCATTAAAAGCGAAGTTTGATCGATTTTTTCAGAATTCACATCTTTCGGTTCTGGCAACAGCCAACTACATTCACTCATATATCAGGGAGCATCATCCCCTGATATATTTTGAAACCGCTGACTTTGTTTGTACGCATATACATCTTCTACATATCCCTTTAGGATCCTTTGCTGAAGCCCCTGCCAGTAATCTGGAATAAATATATCACCATGCAGGTTTTCAAGGACTGAGCGAATTCGGGGGTCTGTACACAGGAAATATCTAAATTCCTCAGGAAAAACATCATTCTCCGCAATGCTGTACCAGGGTTCGCTGGCCAGTTCATCTTCTGGAAAACGCGGCGAAGGGATATTACGGAAATTCACTTCAGTCATATAACAGATTTCATCGTAATCATAAAACACCACGCGACCGTGGCGGGTCACACCAAAGTTTTTGAACAGCATATCGCCGGGGAAAATATTGGCTGCTGCCAGCTGTTTTATTGCGTTCCCGTATTCTTCGATCACGTCATACAGCTGCTGATCGCTGGCCTGCTCCAGATAAAGATTCAGCGGTGTCATGCGTCGTTCGATGTACAAATGCCGCAGAACAATACTACTTCCCAGATGTTCCATTTTTGCCGGTACCTCCCGCTGTAACTCCGCCATCAGTTCCGGGCTGATGTTTTTCTTCGGCAGAATAAAGTGCTCAAACTCCTGGGTATCCGCCATGCGTCCAACGCGGTCATGTTCTTTGACCAACTGATAGCACGCCATAACCTGCGCTTCGGTGACCTCTTTTTGCGGCGCGAAACGATCTTTTATCACCTTAAAAACACGGTCGCTGCCCGGCAGGGTAAACACCAGCATCACCATGCCTTTTACGCCCGGTGCCACAATGAAAGATTCATCGGTCTGCGCCATAAAACGTAAATGCTCACGATAACCCTCCGTTTTTGCGTGCTTCTGACAGCCGATGGCGCTGTAGAGCTCGGCGGTGGTTTTGGCCGGTAAAATCTCACGCAGCCATTCCACCAGCGCACCAGGCTGAGGGGCATACACCATGAAATACGAACGGGCAAAGCCGAAGACAATACTGGCATCGTTGCTGTCGGTAAGACAGGCATCGACGAATAACGCGCTCTTTTGACCCAGATGCACGGGCAGCAATAACGGAAAAACCTGATGCCCGATCCTGATTTTACCAATGATCCACGCGGCTTTGTTGCGGTAAAAAATCTCCGTCGCCATCTCAATCACAGCGTCAGAGAGTTGTGCCGCAGAAAAACGTTGTTGCAACGCTGTGGCGATATAATCGACATCACGCGGCGCGTTTTCCCAGGGTAAGCGCATTGGGAGATCGCCAAGCACCTTTTCAAGCGTGGTCATGAGATCACCCTGAACCGGGTATTGGCGCGCTAACGGACGCGGGCAATTTCTCTGCGGATGAGAGGGCTGTTCACTGAAGATATAGAGTTTATCTGCGGTCAGATCGCGGTGTTTGAAAATCCGGCAATAGACTGAATTAAAGAAGCTTTCAGCAATTTCTGCCCGTGGATAGTCTGGCAACAGTTCTGAATAACAATTTTTGACCCGAATCAGAAAAGCCGCATCATAAAAATGAGGGCCAGTGATGCATTTAAGCTGGGCGACCACCAGCCCGACGTGATGATCGTAAAGATGGATACGTTGCTTCATCGCCGCCTGTACTGCGGGCCAGTCTGCCTGCTCGAATCTCTGCTGAGCACCGGCGGTCACCTCCAGAAAACGGCCATACTGCGCATCGAACCCTTGTAAAATCGTCTGAGCAATTAGCAGCTCTATGCGCATCGTCTGGCTCCTGAAGGAGAAATACCCGACTTTCGCCGGGCAAAGGAAAAATCAGTGAGGTGTCGATGAGAATTGCTGCTCTTCCGTCGAACCCGTTAAAGCAGTCACCGAGGAGTGCCCACCCTGAATAATGTTAGTGACCTTATCGAAATAGCCGGTGCCCACTTCCTGCTGATGAGAAGCAAAGGTATAACCGCGACCGATGGCGGCAAACTCTGGCTCCTGCACTTTTTCAACGTAATGTTTCATGCCCTCTCCCTGCGCGTAAGCGTGGGCCAGATCGAACATGTTGAACCACATACTGTGGATACCTGCCAGCGTGATGAACTGATACTGGTAGCCCATAGCGGCAAGCTGATCCTGAAAGCTGGCGATGGTCTTATCGTCGAGATTTTTCTTCCAGTTAAACGAGGGTGAGCAGTTGTACGCTAACAGTTTGCCGGGATATTTAGCGTGGATGGCCTCAGCAAATCGCTGGGCAAGCGCCAAATCCGGTGTCGAGGTTTCGCACCAGACAATATCAGCATAAGGGGCATAAGCCAGCCCGCGGCTGATGGCCTGTTCGATTCCCGCGTTCGTACGGTAAAAACCTTCGTGCGTCCTTTCGCCAGTAATAAACTGGCTGTCATACGGGTCACAATCGGATGTCAGTAAGTCCGCCGCATCGGCATCTGTTCGTGCGACCAGTAACGTCGGAACGCCGAGCACGTCTGCCGCAAGACGCGCGGAAACCAGCTTTTGCACCGCTTCCTGAGTCGGTACCAGCACCTTGCCGCCCATGTGTCCGCATTTTTTCACCGCTGCAAGTTGGTCTTCGAAGTGCACCGCCGCTGCGCCTGCTTCGATCATGGATTTCATCAGTTCAAAGGCATTCAATACACCGCCAAACCCGGCTTCAGCATCAGCGACAATCGGCAGGAAGTAATCTGTGTAACCTGGCTGCCCCGGTTCAATGTTATTCGACCACTGAATCTGATCGGCGCGGCGGAAGGTATTGTTAATGCGGGCCACGACTTCCGGGACGGAATTCACCGGATACAATGACTGATCGGGGTACATGCTGGATGCAGTATTGGCATCCGCAGCGACCTGCCAGCCGGAGAGATAGATGGCTTCGATACCGGCTTTTGCCTGCTGCAATGCCTGACCGCCGGTCAGCGCGCCCAGACAGTTCACATACCCTTTGCGTGATGATCCGTGCAATAACCTCCATAAGCGGGCTGCACCATGCTGTGCCAGCGTGCACTCGGGGTTAACGGAGCCACGCAGACTGATCACTTCAGCGGCGGTATACGGACGGGTAATGCCTTTCCAGCGTGGCTGGTTCCAGGTTTCTTCTAGCTGCTGGATTTGCTGAGTACGTGTTGTTTTCATGGCAAATGCTCCGGTCTTTTTTTATAGGTAGGGTAAGAATGATCAGGCCAGCAGCTGATAGCCCGGCAGGGTCAGGAAGTCGATAAGCTCATCCTGTGTAGTGATTTTTTCCATCAAAGTGGCAGCCTGCGTGAAGCGGCCAGCGCTGAAACGTTGTTCTCCCAGCTCATGCTGGATCACCAGCATTTCTTCATTTAGCATGCGGCGGAACAAGGGCTTGGTCACCAGCTGGCCATCGCTGAGCGTTTTGCCATGATGGATCCACTGCCAGATGGAGGTGCGGGAGATTTCTGCGGTCGCCGCGTCTTCCATCAGCCCGTAAATCGGTACGCAACCGTTGCCGGAAATCCAGGCTTCGATGTACTGAATCGCCACTCGGATATTGGCGCGCATGCCCTCTTCGGTACGCTCGCCGGAGCAGGGTTCAAGTAACTGCTGAGCGGTGGTTTCCTCATCCTCTTCGCGCATGACATCAAGCTGATGAGTACGCGAACCGAGTGCTTTATCGAAGACTTCCAATACTGTGTCGGCCAGCCCAGGATGCGCGATCCACGTGCCGTCATGGCCGTTTTTCGCCTCAAGCTCTTTATCGGTTCTGACTTTATTGAGCACTAGTTCATTACGCTGGACATCTTTGCTGGGGATAAATGCCGCCATACCGCCCATTGCAAAGGCACCGCGACGGTGGCAGGTCTTGATCAGCAGCCGTGAGTAGGCGCTGAGGAAAGGCTGGGTCATGGTGACCGACTGACGATCGGGTAAAACGCGATCACTATGATTTTTGAGCGTTTTAATATAGCTGAAGATGTAATCCCAACGGCCACAATTAAGCCCGACAATATGATCTCGCAGGTGGTACAGGATTTCGTCCATCTGGAAAACAGCGGGCAACGTCTCAATTAATACAGTGGCTTTGATTGTGCCGCGCGGTAAATCTGCGTAGTCCTCGGCAAAGCTGAAGACCTGGCTCCACCAGTCAGCTTCATGATAAGACTGCATTTTTGGCAGATAAAAATAGGGGCCGCTGTCTTTGGCGAGCAAGGCGCGATAGTTGTGGAAAAAGTACAAAGCGAAATCGAACAATGAACCGGGGATCGCTTCGCCCTGCCATGTCACATGCTTCTCTGGCAGATGCAGACCGCGAACGCGGCAAATCAGCACCGCTGGATCGGGCTTGAGCTGATAAATTTTACCGGATTCATTGGTGTAACTGATGGTGCCATTTACCGCATCCCGCAAATTGATCTGCCCTTCAATGACCTTCTGCCAGTCAGGAGCCAGCGAATCTTCGAAGTCAGCCATAAAAACTTTCACATTGGCATTGAGCGCGTTAATCACCATTTTTCGCTCAACAGGTCCGGTAATTTCAACACGACGATCTAATAAATCCGTTGGGATGTTACGTATTTTCCACTCTGATTTTTTAATGGAATCTGTTTCCGAAATAAAATCAGGAAATTCTCCCTGGTCAACTTTCTGCTGTACGGCGATGCGGTCTGCCAACAACCGGTTACGCGATGGCGTGAAATGCACAACCAGTTCTGACAAAAAATCGACGGCTTCTTCCGTCAGAATAAGGGTTTCATGCTCACCAAAATGGCGTAAAAAGCCAAGCTGACTGCGGGTAATTTGCTCTGACATCGCTATTCTCCTGATTTATCTGCTTAATCTGCCAGACCACCTCACTGAGCAGATGCTATTACGGTAGGAAATAAACCAGTCTCGTCAGCCAATCTCTGTGACGATTTCTTTCTGGTTATTTATCACCCGATAGACTTAAGCGTAATCAGGAATCACATAAAATCAAAAACGATTTCCATTTTATTTTTACTTTTTAAATCTCTTCTTCTTAATCAAAAAGATAGAGATGAAAATAATTATTCTGAAATGAGAATTAATTTCGAAAATTGGAGAAAATGTTGAGAGGGTGTATCGAAAAATGTGGGTGATAGCGGGGAAGGAGTGAATCCGGCAGACGATCATGTGTGATCGTCTGCCGGATCTTTAAGTCTGTTATTCCAGGGTTGGATTCATCTGGCGAAGATCAAATGGTGTGATCTGATAGACGTAGTAGTTCAGCCAGTTCGTAAAGAGCAAATGGCCGTGGCTACGCCAGGTTGCCTTTGGTGATAACTCGGCATTATCTTGGGGAAAATAGTTGTAAGGCATGTCGGGAGATAGCCCTGCGGCGACATCTCGGAGATACTCACCGGCCAGGGTACCTGCATCATACTCTGGATGCCCGGTGACGAAGGCCATTCGCTTATCTTTAGTCGCAAAAAGATAAGCCCCCGCTTCTTCCGATTCAGCAAAAATATCCAGATCCGTGTACTGACGCAGGACATCCGCCGGGAAATCTGCATAGCGGGAGTGCGGTGCCAGGAAAGTTTCATCAAATCCGCGGGTTAGCAATGCAACGGATTGCAGCGTCTGATGTGGATAAACGCCTGACAGCTTGGTTTCACGCGTCATTTTTGGAATGTCATACAACACGTTTAAAGCCGCCTGAACCGCCCAGCATACAAACAGCGTCGAAGTAACGTGCTCCTTTGCCCAGTGGATAACACGCTCTATCTCAGGCCAGTAGGCGACATCGCAGAAATCGACAAGCCCGAGAGGTGCTCCGGTGACAATCAGACCGTCATAGTTGTCATGCTGGATATCTTCGAAATCACAGTAGAAGTTATCGAGATGCTCAGCTGGCGTATTTTTTGATTCGCGGTTATCGATTCGGAGAAGCTGTACATCAATTTGCAGAGGAGAGTTAGAAAGCAGCCGCAAAAACTGATTTTCGGTCTCAATTTTCTTTGGCATCAGGTTGAGTACCAGCACTTTCAAAGGTCTGATTTCCTGAGTTTTTGCGCGCGACGAGGTCATCACAAAGACATTTTCATTGCGCAGGAAATTCACGGCTGGTAACTCATCTGGAACCCGGATCGGCATAGCAACTTCCTCACTGCATCCATTTATACGTTTAGACTTCTAGACAGCCGAAGATAGCGGACTTTAGCAGTAATGTCGAGCCTGCAAGCAGTAAGTGAAAATGTTTCAGCTTCGGTTATTTATTTAGACGTTCGGGATATATAGAGAGAGATATTAAGGGAATTAAGCGATAAAGCTTTGGGCACATAAGCCGTGAATTTGAACAGAAAACGTTCCGGAAGGTAAACAGAACCACCTATTCTCTCCGCCGTTGTCCCAAATCCCAGACAGCAAAAAGCCCTGTACGTCAGTACAGGGCTTTCCACTTATTTGATGCCTGGCAGTTCCCTACTCTCGCATGGGGAGACCCCACACTACCATCGGCGCTACGGCGTTTCACTTCTGAGTTCGGCATGGGGTCAGGTGGGACCACCGCGCTAGTGCCGCCAGGCAAATTCTGTTTCATCCGTACCGCCACGCACCGTGATTTCTCACAACGCCTCGCCATACGAACCAATCTCGGAACGTCGCTGAAAATCTACTTCTCCACGCTCGCGCGCAGCAGAGTCACTCTAATCAAAACACCTTTGGTGTTGTAAGGTTAAGCCTCTCGGGTCATTAGTACTGGTTAGCTCAATGCATCGCTGCACTTACACACCCAGCCTATCAACGTCTTAGTCTTAAACGTCCCTTCAGGTGGCTTAAAGCCACAGGGAAGACTCATCTCGAGGCAAGTTTCGCGCTTAGATGCTTTCAGCGCTTATCTTTTCCGCATTTAGCTACCGGGCAATGCCATTGGCATGACAACCCGAACACCAGTGATGCGTCCACTCCGGTCCTCTCGTACTAGGAGCAGCCCCTCTCAATCTTCCAACGCCCACGGCAGATAGGGACCGAACTGTCTCACGACGTTCTAAACCCAGCTCGCGTACCACTTTAAACGGCGAACAGCCGTACCCTTGGGACCTACTTCAGCCCCAGGATGTGATGAGCCGACATCGAGGTGCCAAACACCGCCGTCGATATGAACTCTTGGGCGGTATCAGCCTGTTATCCCCGGAGTACCTTTTATCCGTTGAGCGATGGCCCTTCCATTCAGAACCACCGGATCACTATGACCTACTTTCGTACCTGCTCGAGCCGTCACTCTCGCAGTCAAGCTAGCTTATGCCATTGCACTAACCTCACGATGTCCGACCGTGATTAGCTAACCTTCGTGCTCCTCCGTTACTCTTTAGGAGGAGACCGCCCCAGTCAAACTACCCACCAGACACTGTCCTCACCCCGGATCACGGGGCCGAGTTAGAACATCAAACATTAAAGGGTGGTATTTCAAGGTTGGCTCCACGCAGACTGGCGTCCACGCTTCAAAGCCTCCCACCTATCCTACACATCAAGGCTCAATGTTCAGTGTCAAGCTATAGTAAAGGTTCACGGGGTCTTTCCGTCTTGCCGCGGGTACACTGCATCTTCACAGCGAGTTCAATTTCACTGAGTCTCGGGTGGAGACAGCCTGGCCATCATTACGCCATTCGTGCAGGTCGGAACTTACCCGACAAGGAATTTCGCTACCTTAGGACCGTTATAGTTACGGCCGCCGTTTACCGGGGCTTCGATCAAGAGCTTCGCATTGCTGCTAACCCCATCAATTAACCTTCCGGCACCGGGCAGGCGTCACACCGTATACGTCCACTTTCGTGTTTGCACAGTGCTGTGTTTTTATTAAACAGTTGCAGCCAGCTGGTATCTGCGACTGGCTTCGGCTCCGAGAGCAAGTCTCTTCACCTACGCGCCAGCGTGCCTTCTCCCGAAGTTACGGCACCATTTTGCCTAGTTCCTTCACCCGAGTTCTCTCAAGCGCCTGAGTATTCTCTACCTGACCACCTGTGTCGGTTTGGGGTACGATTTCGTGTTACCTGGAGCTTAGAGGCTTTTCCTGGAAGCATGGCATCAACTACTTCACCACCGTAGTGGCTCGTTATCACGCCTCAGGGTTGAATATGTAACCGGATTTACCAAGTCACACCCCCTACACGCTTGAACCGGGACAACCGTCGCCCGGCTAGCCTAGCCTTCTCCGTCCCCCCTTCGCAGTAACACCAAGTGCTGGAATATTAACCAGCTTCCCATCGACTACGCTTTTCAGCCTCGCCTTAGGGGTCGACTCACCCTGCCCCGATTAACGTTGGACAGGAACCCTTGGTCTTCCGGCGTGCGGGTTTTTCACCCGCATTATCGTTACTTATGTCAGCATTCGCACTTCTGATACCTCCAGCACCCCTCACAGGACACCTTCGACGGCTTACAGAACGCTCCCCTACCCAACAACGCCTAAGCGTCGCTGCCGCAGCTTCGGTGCATGGTTTAGCCCCGTTACATCTTCCGCGCAGGCCGACTCGACCAGTGAGCTATTACGCTTTCTTTAAATGATGGCTGCTTCTAAGCCAACATCCTGGCTGTCTATGCCTTCCCACATCGTTTCCCACTTAACCATGACTTTGGGACCTTAGCTGGCGGTCTGGGTTGTTTCCCTCTTCACGACGGACGTTAGCACCCGCCGTGTGTCTCCCGTGATAACATTCTTCGGTATTCGGAGTTTGCATCGAGTTGGTAAGCCGGGATGGCCCCCTAGTCGAAACAGTGCTCTACCCCCGAAGATGAGTTCACGAGGCGCTACCTAAATAGCTTTCGGGGAGAACCAGCTATCTCCCGGTTTGATTGGCCTTTCACCCCCAGCCACAAGTCATCCGCTAATTTTTCAACATTAGTCGGTTCGGTCCTCCAGTTAGTGTTACCCAACCTTCAACCTGCCCATGGCTAGATCACCGGGTTTCGGGTCTATACCTTGCAACTTGACGCCCAGTTAAGACTCGGTTTCCCTACGGCTCCCCTATTCGGTTAACCTTGCTACAAAATATAAGTCGCTGACCCATTATACAAAAGGTACGCAGTCACCCAACAAAGTAGGCTCCCACTGCTTGTACGTACACGGTTTCAGGTTCTATTTCACTCCCCTCGCCGGGGTTCTTTTCGCCTTTCCCTCACGGTACTGGTTCACTATCGGTCAGTCAGGAGTATTTAGCCTTGGAGGATGGTCCCCCCATATTCAGACAGGATGTCACGTGTCCCGCCCTACTCATCGAACTCACAATAAGTGCATTTTTGTGTACGGGACTATCACCCTATACTGTGCGACTTTCCAGACGCTTCCACTAATGCACAAACTGATTCAGGTTCTGGGCTCTTCCCCGTTCGCTCGCCGCTACTGGGGGAATCTCGGTTGATTTCTTTTCCTCGGGGTACTTAGATGTTTCAGTTCCCCCGGTTCGCCTTGCATGGCTATGTATTCACCATGCAATAGTGTGTCGAAACACACTGGGTTTCCCCATTCGGGTATCGTCGGTTATAACGGTTCATATCACCTTACCGACGCTTTTCGCAGATTAGCACGCCCTTCATCGCCTCTGACTGCCTAGGCATCCACCGTGTACGCTTAGTCGCTTAACCTCACAACCCGAAGGTGTCTTAAAAGACATCGTCGCATTGCGATTATTTGAGAGACTCTATTACAGACAAAATCATCACTCAGTACTTCTACGGAGAGTGATGTTCAGCTGTAATGTTTCAATTTTCAGCTTGTTCCAGATTGTTAAAGAGCAATATCTTAAACACGACTCGTTAAAGTCATCTTTAAGATATTCGGTGATAATGTCTTTCACACATTATCGGAGTGGCGTCCCCAAGGGGATTCGAACCCCTGTTACAGCCGTGAAAGGGCAGTGTCCTAGGCCTCTAGACGATGGGGACACGAAAAATCCGCACCAGACCCCCAAAAGGGCTTGGCACTTTTCGCATCAGCGTAAGGTCTCCCTTACCGCATCAACAGGTGCTCTTGCTCATTAATTTCATCAGACAATCTGTGTGGACACTGCACAATGCGTATCTTTAGGTAAGGAGGTGATCCAACCGCAGGTTCCCCTACGGTTACCTTGTTACGACTTCACCCCAGTCATGAATCACAAAGTGGTAAGCGCCCTCCCGAAGGTTAAGCTACCTACTTCTTTTGCAACCCACTCCCATGGTGTGACGGGCGGTGTGTACAAGGCCCGGGAACGTATTCACCGTAGCATTCTGATCTACGATTACTAGCGATTCCGACTTCATGGAGTCGAGTTGCAGACTCCAATCCGGACTACGACATACTTTATGAGGTCCGCTTGCTCTCGCGAGTTTGCTTCTCTTTGTATATGCCATTGTAGCACGTGTGTAGCCCTACTCGTAAGGGCCATGATGACTTGACGTCATCCCCACCTTCCTCCGGTTTATCACCGGCAGTCTCCTTTGAGTTCCCACCATTACGTGCTGGCAACAAAGGATAAGGGTTGCGCTCGTTGCGGGACTTAACCCAACATTTCACAACACGAGCTGACGACAGCCATGCAGCACCTGTCTCACGGTTCCCGAAGGCACTAAGCTATCTCTAGCGAATTCCGTGGATGTCAAGAGTAGGTAAGGTTCTTCGCGTTGCATCGAATTAAACCACATGCTCCACCGCTTGTGCGGGCCCCCGTCAATTCATTTGAGTTTTAACCTTGCGGCCGTACTCCCCAGGCGGTCGACTTAACGCGTTAGCTCCGGAAGCCACGCCTCAAGGGCACAACCTCCAAGTCGACATCGTTTACAGCGTGGACTACCAGGGTATCTAATCCTGTTTGCTCCCCACGCTTTCGCACCTGAGCGTCAGTCTTTGTCCAGGGGGCCGCCTTCGCCACCGGTATTCCTCCAGATCTCTACGCATTTCACCGCTACACCTGGAATTCTACCCCCCTCTACAAGACTCTAGCTTGCCAGTTTCAAATGCAGTTCCCAAGTTAAGCTCGGGGATTTCACATCTGACTTAACAAACCGCCTGCGTGCGCTTTACGCCCAGTAATTCCGATTAACGCTTGCACCCTCCGTATTACCGCGGCTGCTGGCACGGAGTTAGCCGGTGCTTCTTCTGCGAGTAACGTCAATCGCTGCAGCTATTAACTGCAACGCCTTCCTCCTCGCTGAAAGTGCTTTACAACCCTAAGGCCTTCTTCACACACGCGGCATGGCTGCATCAGGCTTGCGCCCATTGTGCAATATTCCCCACTGCTGCCTCCCGTAGGAGTCTGGACCGTGTCTCAGTTCCAGTGTGGCTGGTCATCCTCTCAGACCAGCTAGGGATCGTCGCCTAGGTGAGCCATTACCCCACCTACTAGCTAATCCCATCTGGGCACATCCGATGGCGTGAGGCCCGAAGGTCCCCCACTTTGCTCTTGCGAGGTCATGCGGTATTAGCTACCGTTTCCAGTAGTTATCCCCCTCCATCAGGCAGTTTCCCAGACATTACTCACCCGTCCGCCGCTCGTCACCCAGAGAGCAAGCTCTCCTGTGCTACCGCTCGACTTGCATGTGTTAGGCCTGCCGCCAGCGTTCAATCTGAGCCATGATCAAACTCTTCAATTAAAAGTTCGATTTGCTTAAACAAGTTAAGCGGTGCTCAAAGATTACTTCGTAATAATTCAACTAAATGAATTACTGCTTGGTCACTCTAAGACTTGATATTTTTTGCCACCGAGGTGGCTGATATCGTCTTGTGAGTGCCCACACAGATTGTCTGATAAATTGTTAAAGAGCAGTGAGTTACGCGCTTTCGCTTGCTAACTCGAGGTGGCGTATATTACGCTTTCCTCATTCAGTGTCAACCGTTTATTTCGCCGGATGCCGCTGTTTTTAATCTTTCCCGACCCGGTTACTTCGTGATGTTGTTCACGTTGTTCCCTGTCGATGGAGCGGCATTATAGGGAGTTCTGAGCAGGCCGCAAGGGGTAATTTTAAGAAAAATCACTGTTTGCTGCATTACACAGCAACCCCACAGCTTATACCGTGTTTTGCACAGATTTATCCACAAAGGGACAGGAATCTCAAATTTTGCGAGCGTCGCGCAATCGTTTTCGCTACAATTTCGCGCGTCAGTTTTCGCCGCCCTTAATGCGTTATAAATGAAAAGTCAGTCGTCGAAGGGAAGTTATCTGAGCGCGATCCCACGTTTTTCTGCAAATTGCTCTATATAGAGAGAAGAAAAGCGTCATTGAATTCAGATAACGCTCTTTATTGCGACTCCAAAGCCAAGGATACAACCACCATGCAACAATCTCGTCCAATCCGCCGCGCCCTGCTCAGTGTTTCTGACAAAGCCGGTATCGTAGAATTCGCCCAGGCACTCTCACAGCGTGGCGTCGAGTTACTTTCCACTGGCGGAACCGCCAGCCTGTTGGCTAAAGCCGGTCTGCCAGTCACCGAAGTGTCTGACTACACCGGTTTCCCGGAAATGATGGATGGACGCGTCAAAACCCTGCACCCGAAAGTTCACGGTGGCATCCTCGGTCGCCGCGGGAAAGATGATGAAATTATGGCGCAGCATGCTATTGCGCCAATCGACATGGTGGTCGTTAATCTTTATCCGTTCGCACAAACCGTCGCACGCACGGACTGTTCGCTGGAAGATGCTGTAGAAAACATTGATATCGGCGGGCCAACCATGGTTCGCTCAGCCGCGAAGAACCACAAAGACGTGGCGATTGTCGTTAAGAGCAGTGACTACGCCGCTGTGATTGAAGAGATGGATGCCAACGGCAGCTCGCTGACGCTTGCAACCCGTTTTAATCTGGCAATTAAAGCCTTCGAGCACACCGCTTCTTATGACGGCATGATTGCCAACTACTTCGGCACGATGGTTCCGGCTTACCATGGCGATACCGAAACCGCCTCCGGGCAGTTCCCCCGTACGCTAAATCTTAGCTATATAAAGAAACAAGATATGCGTTATGGCGAAAACAGCCATCAGAATGCAGCCTTCTATATAGAAGAGAACGTCAGCGAGGCTTCTGTCGCGACATCGACTCAGCTTCAGGGCAAAGCACTTTCCTATAACAATATCGCCGATACTGATGCAGCGCTGGAATGTGTGAAAGAGTTTGCGGAACCTGCCTGTGTGATCGTCAAACACGCTAACCCTTGCGGCGTAGCCATCGGCGACAGCATCCTGGCCGCTTACGAGCGCGCTTACCAGACTGACCCAACGTCTGCTTTCGGCGGCATCATCGCTTTCAACCGTGAACTGGATGCTGACACCGCCAAAGCGATCATCAGCCGTCAGTTTGTCGAGGTGATCATTGCCCCTTCCGTCAGCGAAGAAGCGCTGGCTCTGACCGCAGCCAAACAAAACGTCCGTGTGCTGACCTGTGGTCAGTGGCAAGGTCGGCAGGCGGCATTGGACTTCAAACGCGTCAACGGCGGCTTGCTGGTTCAGGATCGCGATTTAGGAATGGTGGATGCCAATGACCTGCGCGTCGTTTCTGAGCGCCAGCCGACGGAGCAGGAACTCACCGATGCCCTGTTCTGCTGGAAAGTGGCAAAATTCGTTAAATCTAATGCCATTGTTTATGCACGCGACAAAATGACCATCGGCATTGGCGCAGGCCAGATGAGCCGCGTTTACTCTGCCAAAATTGCGGGGATCAAAGCGGCGGATGAAGGTCTTGAAGTCGCCGGTTCTGTTATGGCTTCTGACGCCTTCTTCCCGTTCCGTGATGGTATTGATGCCGCCGCTGCGGTAGGCATTACCTGTGTTATCCAGCCGGGTGGTTCAATCCGTGATGATGAAGTGATTAAAGCCGCCAACGAACACGGCATTGCAATGCTCTTCACCGATATGCGTCACTTCCGTCATTAATTTCTTTCAGCGGGTGCGATGCGCCCGCTCATCCGGAGTCTTCGAATGAATATTTTAATTATCGGTAACGGCGGGCGTGAACATGCGCTGGCATGGAAGGCATCGCAGTCACCTCTGGCTGATAAAGTCTTTGTCGCGCCGGGCAATGCTGGCACCGCGCTGGAACCTTTGCTGGAAAACGTTGATATCGCTGCCACTGACGTTGCCGGATTGCTGGCATTTGCCAAAAGTAACGACATCGGCCTGACGATTGTCGGCCCTGAAGCACCGTTAGTGATTGGCGTGGTTGATGCTTTCCGCGCTGCTGGACTGAAGATCTTTGGCCCTACGCAGGAAGCCGCCCAGCTGGAAGGTTCCAAAGCCTTCACCAAAGATTTCCTTGCCCGTCACAACATTCCAAGCGCCGACTACCAGAACTTTACCGAGATCGAACCTGCGCTGGCTTATCTGCGCAGCAAAGGTGCGCCTATTGTCATTAAGGCTGACGGTCTGGCAGCAGGTAAAGGCGTTATCGTGGCGATGACGCTGAAAGAAGCGGAAGACGCCGTTCACGATATGCTGGCAGGCAATGCTTTCGGCGATGCGGGTCACCGCATTGTGATTGAGGAGTTCCTGGATGGCGAAGAAGCCAGTTTCATCGTGATGGTGGATGGCACGAACGTGCTGCCGATGGCGACCAGCCAGGATCACAAACGCGTAGGCGATGGCGACAGCGGCCCGAATACCGGCGGCATGGGCGCTTATTCTCCGGCACCTGTCGTAACGGATGAAATTCACCAGCGCGTGATGGATCAGGTTATCTGGCCTACCGTGCGCGGAATGGCGGCTGAAAACAACACTTACACCGGTTTCCTGTATGCGGGTCTGATGATCTCCGCTGACGGCCAGCCGAAAGTGATCGAATTCAACTGCCGCTTCGGCGATCCGGAAACGCAGCCGATCATGTTACGTATGCGCTCGGATCTGGTGGATCTTTGTCTGGCCGGTGCAGAAGGTCGTCTGGGAGATAAAACATCCGAATGGGATCCACGTCCTTCGCTGGGCGTTGTTCTGGCGGCCGGCGGTTATCCCGGCGACTATCAGAACGGGGAAGTCATTCATGGCTTGCCGCTTGAGGAAGTACCGGATGGTAAAGTGTTCCATGCGGGCACCCGTTTACAGGACGAACGGGTTGTCACCAGCGGTGGTCGCGTGTTGTGTGTGACCGCGCTGGGTAAAACCGTGGAAGCCGCTCAACTACGTGCGTACGATTTAGCGAAAGATATCCATTGGGAAGGCAGCTTCTGCCGCAAAGACATTGGTTATCGCGCGATTGACCGTGAGCGCAATCAGTAAACCCGGTTTACCGGCTAACGATCAAAAAAGGCACGCTTCGGCGTGCCTTTTCTTTTGTCGCGAAGATTCAGAGATCTGACTCTTTTGGTTCCCAGCTACAGAAATCTTCATTGGCGACCAACAGTAATTCATTGCCTTCCGGCGCAGTCAGCCAGGCCAAACCGAGTTGATCGTTACTGCGGGTGGCTCGTTTTGCCAGCCAGACCTGCGAACGCACTGTAAGATTTGGCGTTACCTGCTCGCCCGCGCAGGTAGTGATCACACCCTGCCGCCAGCGAGCCTGGATCAGCCGGACATTACCGGCCTGCAGTGCGCTGCTCACATCGAGGATTTTTGCCGCTTCATATTTATAGCGCTCGATGTCGTCTGAGGATAATTTTTCCCGTCGCTCAGGAAGTTGCCGCTGCATAAAGCTGACATTGCCGCCCTCATCGAAACGCAGCATCACGCCCAAATCTGTTTTGGTCGCATGAGTTTCTTTGACAAGGTGAACCTGCCCGTCCTGATATTCGTATCGGGTTATGACCGTATCGCCACCAAAATAGGGGCTGTAGACGTTAAGAATGGTTTGAGGTTGGTTCTGTGCATTGTTTTCGCGCCATAAACGGTTAATGCCCTGATCGGCAACGTAACCACTGGCGAAGAACTGCGGGGTGGTATTTTTTGAACTGCAACCCACCAGACCAAGCACCAGTAAACCTGCTACCAGCCTGGGGGTGATAAACTGAAGGGGCTTAAAGGCCCCTCCGCTTATTCTTTTCACTGCAAGCAATTACTTAACAGCGTCTTTCAGAGCTTTACCAGAAACGAACGCAGGCACGTTGGCAGCTGCGATTTTGATTTCTTTACCAGTCTGTGGGTTACGACCAGTACGCTCGTTACGATGATTTACCTTGAAAGTCCCGAAACCAACTAATTGTACAGCATCACCTTCTTTCAGAGACTCGGTAATAGCAGACAGAGTAGATTCAAGAGCAACTTTGGCCTGTGCTTTGGAAAGATCAGCTTTGTCCGCAATTACATCAATCAGTTGAGTCTTGTTCATAAGTTATCCTTTACAGTGTGTTTATCGTTTGCAAAGCATCGAGTGCGACGGATATGCCGATTGACAGCACCCTCCTGCATACACGCACCGATAGCCACTTTTTTTACGCACCCCAAATGTAGACCAGACAGGGTGCGGATGTGAAGCCTTAAGGCACGACAAATCAGGCGTTAAATCACGTTTTCTTGCCTTATTGCGCTAAATTTATGCCAATGTTACTGACAGCGGCTTCACGCAGGTCAGAACGTAACCCTTTTATTAATTCCAGGTCACGCTCCTCACAGTCAGCCAACAGGCGAAAAATCTCCCATTGGATGTCCCATTCCTCTTCGACAGCTGGGATTACTTTCAGCTCTTCATCGGTCATTTCTTTACCGGCCTGCGTCATCTCCAGCATTGCGACGGTACGAATCGATGTTTCGCTTACCGCAACGGCGTGAGAGAGGGTTTCACCGCTCAGACGCGAATGGATCAATTCGCCTAACGCGATACAGGCATCAATGGCCGGATAAACCCCATAGAGGTCGTAATCATCGGAAGAAGGCACCGCCTCCTCCAGCTTTTCGAGCTGTGAGTCAAAATTGACCTTGGCGTCTTTTACCACCAGCGTTTCCCAGATGAGATCCAGGATGCGGCGGTAAACCTGCGGCTCGCCAAACCCGGTTTCCAGGCAGAAGGCCTGGTAGTTCGGGTACATGCGTTCACACAAGCTCGCCATAAACGTCACGTGTTGCCAGCTTTCCAGCTTTTCGAGACGTAAATGAATTGGATTACGTAACATGAGTTGATCTCGTTAACTTTTCTGCGCGGGAGTTTACCTGAAATAAATCAATATCCCTATTCCTTGATTCCTAAAGATCATCACTCAACCGTTGCCAGCGTTGGAAAGCTGGCCGATTTGACGCGACGGCATCCGCCCAACGCGTTGGCTCCGGCAAACGATATTGCCGCATACAATGTTCGACCCAATACAGCGCCGATTCCATGCTGATGCGATTGCCTGGCGAAATGAACAGTGGATTACAGCGTAGCTTACTGCGCCACACCCAGCCAATCTGTTCATCACCCTCATACAACGCCTGCTGGCTGTAGAGCTCCTCACCGAGAGGCAAAAACTGGCCGCATAACCGGCTTTTTGCCACACCGATGGTCGGCACGTCGATCATCAGACCAAAATGACTGGCGACGCCCAGACGGCGCGGATGCGCAATCCCCTGCCCGTCGACCAGCACTAAGTCAGGGCGCGACGTGAGCTGCTGCCAGGCCTGTAACAGCGCGGGAAGTTCGCGGAAGGAGAGAAAACCGGGAATATAGGGCATCACGGTAGGTACGCGGGCAATCTGGTATTCCACCAGCTCAAGCGAGGGATAGCGCAGAACTGCCACCGCGGCGCGCGTGACGTCGCCGCCCTGCTCAAAGCCAACGTCCACACCGGCAATCAACGTCGGAGTGGGGAAATCAGGCGGATCTTGCAATGTGATGCGATCTGCAAGGATCCGCTGCTCTTCACGTAACGCGCGCGTATCGATCATCTTTCAGTCTTACTCGTGATACTGGCGGGACAGGCTGTGCACCGCTTCCACGAAGGCACCGGCGTTTTCTGGCGGCACATCCTGATGAATGCCATGACCGAGATTAAACACGTGGCCGTTGCCTTTACCGAAGCCTGCCAAAATGGTTTCTACTTCCTGCTCAATACGCACCGGAGAGGCGTACAGCATGGAGGGATCCATATTGCCCTGAATCGCCACTTTATCGCCCACGCGACGACGCGCGTCAGCAATGTCAGTCGTCCAGTCAAGACCGAGTGCATCACAACCGGTCGCAGCCATCGCTTCCAGCCACTGCCCGCCACCTTTGGTGAACAGCGTGACCGGCACGCGACGTCCTTCGTTTTCACGGATCAGGCCATCGACGATTTTATGCATGTAGTTCAGGGAGAATTCGCGGTAATCGCGTGGCGTCAGCACGCCGCCCCAGGTGTCGAAAATCATCACGGACTGCGCGCCTGCTTTAATTTGGGCGTTGAGATACAAGATCACGCTGTCGGCGACTTTATCCAGCAACAGATGCATGGTTGCCGGTTCGGCATACATCATCTTTTTGATTTTGGTGAACGCTTTACTGCTGCCGCCTTCAACCATATACGTTGCCAGCGTCCACGGGCTCCCGGAGAAACCGATAAGCGGCACTTCACCTTTAAGGTTTTTACGGATGGTGCGAACCGCGTTCATCACGTAACCCAGTTCCATTTCCGGATCGGGAACTGGCAGCTTTTCGACGTCAGCACGGTTAGTCAGCGGAGAAGAAAAACGAGGGCCCTCACCGGCTTCGAAATACAACCCCAGCCCCATCGCATCCGGAATGGTCAGGATGTCAGAGAACAAAATCGCGGCATCCAGCGGATAACGGCGCAGTGGCTGCAGCGTCACTTCGCAGGCCAATTCAGCATTCTTGCACAGCGACATAAAATCACCGGCCACGGCGCGGGTTTCTTTGTATTCCGGCAAATAGCGGCCAGCCTGACGCATCATCCATACGGGTGTGATATCCACCGGCTGACGTAACAGGGCGCGCAGGTAGCGGTCGTTTTTCAACTCATTCATTCTGGTTCTTTCCTTCAATATTCGGGCGGCACGGCAATAATCTGACGGTATTCTATCACGCAACACTTGCGCTACACGTCGTCTTCATCGCTCGCCGCGCGGCAGAGCGCCACAGTGTCTTCGATAAGCCTGCGCGCAATGGTGCCCGGCGGCGGTAACATGGGCAGTGCGTCATAACGATACCAGCCCGCGTTCAGCAGCTCTTTAGGATCATGACGAATATCGCCGCTGTCATAGTCAGCCATAAAGGCCATCATCAGAGAATTCGGGAAAGGCCACGGCTGCGAACTGACGTAGCGCACATTTTTCACACGAACGTTGCTCTCTTCCATCACTTCACGTGCCACGGTCTCCTCAAGCGTTTCGCCTACTTCGACAAAACCGGCCAGCACGGTGTGAATACCGTTGCGGTGGCGGACATGCTGCGCCAGCAAAATTTCATCACCACGGCGGATAGCGACGATAATGCACGGCGCAATCTGCGGATAATAACGTTCACGGCAGTGTCCGCAGAGCGCAGCCCATTCAGTTTTACTGACTTGCATTTCATGGCCGCAATAACCACAAAACTTGTGAGAACGATAAAATTCAGCCAGTTGCACACCGCGACCGACCAGCTGAAATAATCCGCGATCTTTATCGAGTAACTGACGCGCCGAGACCATATGGTTGTGCATCGCCTGACGCACCAGCCAGACAGGTTCACCCTGCCACTCGCCAATCTGCCGCGCGGTTTTGCCGGTCAGAGAGAACTGCGTCGCGCTGCCAAACGGCAGTTCACCTTCAGGCAGCCACAGCTTGCCTTCGTGGCTGATAACCCACCAGCCGTTATGTTGCTCTGTGATCTGTAATTCCATAATTGTTGTTGCATAACCTCGTTGAGACTGACAATCTGAGACAGATATTTACATATTAGTAACCCTTCCAAAACGGATTACTTTTTTACCGCTCACGGAGTCAACCATGCTAAATCGTCTGGAAAGACTGACCCAACGCGTTGGTGGCAGTAATGAGTTAGTCGACCAATGGCTGCACGCGCGCAAAGAATTGCTGGTTTCATACTGCACACTGGTCGGCCTGAAACCCAATAAAGAAAAACATACTCCGCTGAATGAAAAAGCGTTGGATAACTTTTGCCACAACCTGGTGGACTACCTTTCTGCCGGCCATTTCCATCTTTATCAACGCATAATCGATGAAGTCGCCAGCGCAGACAGCTCAGTCAAATCTCAGGCGTCCAAAATATACCCCGCTCTGGAGCTCAATACTGAAGCTATCATGGCTTTCCATGACAGTTACACAGAAAATGATATTGATGATGACAATGCATTTGCCTTCCATTATGCATTATCCGATATAGGTGAAGCGTTGGATGCGCGTTTTCAGCTGGAAGATCAATTGATTATTCTGGCCTTTGATCCTGTTAATGGCGCGCCATTACCGCCCGCCAATGATGATCATCTGGCCAGACCGGCGTAACCGGTCTCAGGAATAAACCCTGCACAGGGTGTAGTTTTAGTTGTAGTTTTCAAAACGGCCTCCTATATTGAGGCTTCTTGTCGGAGTGCCTAGCGCATAATTTCCTCACGAAATTACGCCAGGCTGAGACCGTTAATTCGGGATCCGCGGAACCTGATCGGGTTAGTACCCGCGAAGGGAACAAGAGTAATGTTATGCGTTTAGCGCGATTTGGCATCAGCCTGAAAACGGCCGCCTGCGCTAAACCGCCCATTTTTACTCCTGCCGTAAACCTCCAGACAAGCAATTTTCCATCACGTTTTTTCTATTCGTAGAACACGAGGAATTTGCTATGTCGAGTACCCAAAAATCCGTTACCTCTGAAAAGAAACCCACCAACCGCCGCGAACAGCGCGCACAGGCTCAGTCATTTATCGACAGTCTGCAGGGCGAAGCATTTCCCAACTCCCGCCGAATCTATCTGCAAGGCGAGCGCACAGATATCCGCGTTCCCATGCGTGAAATCCAGCTCAGCCCGACACTGGTCGGCGGCGGCAAAGACACCCCGCAATATGAAGAAAACGAAGCGATTCCGGTGTATGAAACAGCCGGACCTTACGGTGACCCTGAAGCCTCTATTGACGTCCATGCCGGTCTGGCAAAATGCCGCGCCAGCTGGATAGCTGAACGGGCAGACACCGAAGAACTTCCGCAGGTCAGCTCCGGTTTTACCCAGCAACGTCTGGCCGACGAAGGTTTAGATCATTTGCGCTTCGAACTTCTGCCGCGCCCGCGTAAAGCGAAAGCGGGAAAAAACGTCACGCAACTGCACTACGCGCGCCAGGGGATAATTACGCCAGAAATGGAGTTCATCGCCATCCGCGAAAATATGGGACGCGAACGGATCCGGGGTGAAGTTCTGCGCCAGCAACATCCGGGTGAAAGTTTCGGCGCGCATCTGCCCGCCAATATCACGGCTGAATTCGTACGTCAGGAAGTCGCCGCCGGTCGCGCCATTATCCCGGCCAATATCAACCATCCGGAATCGGAGCCAATGATTATCGGGCGAAACTTTCTGGTGAAAGTGAACGCCAATATCGGCAATTCAGCGGTAACGTCGTCCATCGAAGAAGAAGTCGAGAAGCTGGTCTGGTCAACGCGCTGGGGGGCGGACACGGTGATGGATCTCTCCACCGGCCGCTATATCCACGAAACCCGCGAATGGATCCTGCGTAACAGCCCGGTGCCCATCGGCACGGTGCCAATTTATCAGGCGCTGGAGAAAGTAAACGGCGTCGCAGAAGATCTGAACTGGGAAATGTTCCGCGATACGCTGCTGGAACAGGCCGAGCAGGGCGTCGATTACTTCACTATTCACGCCGGTGTGTTGCTGCGCTATGTGCCGATGACCGCCAAACGTCTGACCGGTATCGTCTCTCGCGGCGGATCGATCATGGCCAAATGGTGTCTTTCGCATCATCGTGAAAGTTTCCTCTACGAGAATTTCCGCGAGATTTGTGAAATCTGCGCAGCTTACGATGTTTCACTCTCGCTGGGTGACGGCCTGCGGCCTGGCTCGATTCAGGACGCCAACGACGAAGCACAATTTGCAGAGCTGCACACGCTGGGCGAACTGACCAAAATCGCGTGGGAATATGATGTGCAGGTGATGATCGAAGGGCCGGGGCATGTGCCGATGCAGATGATCCGCCGCAACATGACCGAAGAACTCGAGCATTGCCACGAAGCGCCGTTTTACACGCTGGGGCCGCTGACCACCGACATTGCACCGGGTTATGACCATTTCACTTCAGGGATCGGAGCCGCCATGATCGGCTGGTTCGGCTGCGCCATGCTGTGTTACGTCACGCCGAAAGAGCATCTCGGCCTGCCGAACAAGGAAGACGTCAAACAGGGGCTAATCACCTATAAAATTGCGGCGCACGCGGCGGATTTAGCGAAAGGGCATCCCGGCGCGCAAATCCGCGACAACGCCATGTCGAAAGCGCGTTTCGAATTCCGCTGGGAAGACCAGTTCAATCTGGCACTCGATCCGGCCACTGCCCGCGCTTATCACGATGAGACCCTGCCGCAGGAATCCGGCAAAGTCGCACACTTCTGTTCAATGTGTGGACCAAAATTCTGCTCAATGAAAATCACTCAGGAAGTCCGCGATTACGCCGCCGCGCTGGAGGCCAAAGCCCAGCCGGTTGAAATCGTAGAATCCGGCATGGCTCAAATGTCTGCCGAATTCCGCTCGCGGGGCAGCGAGCTTTATCATCCGGCAGATCTGAGCACGGAGGTGGGGAAATGATAACGTCAGCGCAAAAATTTCAAGCAGTCCCCTTCCATCTCGGTTTATATCCGGTCGTCGATACCGTGGAATGGATTGCCCGTCTGCTGGAGGCGGGCGTTAAAACGCTGCAACTGCGCGTGAAGGATTTACCTGATGCTGAGGCCGAACCCGCCATTATTGAAGCTATTGCGCTGGGGCGAGACTATCAGGTGCGGTTGTTCATCAACGATTACTGGCGTCTGGCGGTAAAGCATCAGGCTTACGGTGTACATCTGGGTCAGGAAGATCTGGACACCGCCGACCTTAATGCCATTTATCAGGCTGGTTTACGGCTGGGTGTGTCGACGCATGACGATGCCGAGCTGGCACGCGCGGTAGCGGTCAATCCTTCTTATATCGCACTCGGGCATATTTTCCCGACGCAGACGAAAGATATGCCGTCGGCTCCGCAGGGTTTGGCGGAATTGACCCGACATATTAAGCAGCTCAACGGCAGTTTTCCGACGGTAGCCATCGGCGGGATCAGCATTGACCGCGCGCCGTCGGTTCTCGACTGCGGCGTGGGCAGCATTGCGGTAGTCAGCGCCATCACGCAGGCACCCGACTGGCGCGCCGCCACCGCCCAACTGCTGGCCCTGTGCGCCAGTAAGGTGCCGGAAGATGCTTAACGATGCGGCCTTTATGCGCTACAGCCGCCAGCTGATGCTGGAAGAGTTTGGTCCGCAGGCGCAGGAGAAATTAGCGGCGGCGAAAGTGCTTATCGTCGGGCTCGGCGGGCTTGGATCTCCGGCAGCCCTGTATCTGGCGGCCGCCGGTGTCGGCACGTTACTGCTGGCCGATGATGACAAACTCCATCTCACTAATCTTCAGCGGCAGATCCTCTACCGTACCGGCGATCTGGATCAACCTAAGGCTACGGTAGCCAAGCGCGAATTACTGCGCCTGAATCCGTTATGTGAAATCGTCGCGCTCACTGAAAGGCTGGGCGGCGAAGCGTTACGTAATGCTGTCGCCAGTGTCGATCTCATTTTAGATTGCAGCGATAACATGGAAACGCGGCATGCCGTCAATCACGCATGCGTATCTGCGGGCAAAACGTTAATCAGCGGAAGTGCCGTCGGCTTTGGCGGCCAGTTGCTCGTTATCGAAGCGCCGTACGCTCGCGGCTGCTATGCCTGCCTGTATCCCGATCAGGAAATCGCACAACGAAACTGCCGGACATCCGGCGTTCTCGGGCCGGTTGTGGGTACGATCGGCACGCTTCAGGCGTTAGAGGCCCTGAAAATACTGACGGGTTTATCCAGCACGCTGAGCGGAAAGCTACGGCTGTTCGATGGAAAAACACAAAACTGGCGTTCTCTGCAACTCACCCGCTCGGCCTCCTGCACGGTCTGCGGAGGTCATGCGTGAATATTCAGGTTAACGATGAACCGCACCGTTTTACTGAACCGCTGACGCCACTTGACCTGCTCAGTCTGCTGTCACTCAGTGCTGAAGGCTGCGCGCTTGCGATCAATCAGGTCATTATTCCCCGCGATAACTGGCCTTCTCACTTACTGAAAGACGGCGATCAGGTTTTGCTCTTTCAGGCGATAGCCGGAGGATGACATGTTAAAAATTGCTGATACGAACTTCACCTCACACCTGTTCACCGGAACAGGAAAATTCGCCAGTGCAGCCCTGATGCAGCAGGCGCTGGCGGCATCCGGCTCTCAGCTGGTGACGATGGCAATGAAACGTGTCGATCTGCGTCGCGGCGGAGACGACATCCTTTTGCCTCTGCAACAGCTCGGCGTACGTTTGTTGCCCAATACATCCGGCGCCAAAACGGCGGAAGAGGCGGTATTTGCCGCACAACTGGCACGGGAAGCGCTGGGGACAAACTGGATAAAACTCGAAATCCATCCGGACGTAAAATACTTACTGCCAGATGCAGTGGAGACGCTCAGGGCAGCAGAAATCCTGGTGAAACAGGGATTCGTGGTTTTGCCGTATTGCAGCGCGGATCCGGTCTTATGCAAACGGCTGGAAGAAGCCGGGTGCGCCGCTGTCATGCCGCTGGGCGCCCCCATTGGTTCCAATCAGGGGCTGCAAACCCGCGAGTTTTTGCACATCATCATCGAACAGGCGCGGGTGCCAGTTGTGGTAGATGCGGGGATCGGCGCACCGAGTCAGGCGGCAGAAGCGCTGGAAATGGGTGCGGATGCTGTGCTGGTGAATACGGCGATTGCGGTTGCCGGCGATCCGGTGGCCATGGCGACGGCGTTTCGTCTGGCCGTTGAAGCTGGCGTGATCGCCCGGCAGAGCGGATTAGGCGGCAGACAACGGCAGGCGAGCGCATCCAGCCCGCTGACCGGCTTTCTGACTTCAACGCAGGCAGCCTCATGAATAATTTTACTGATGTCTGGTCAGCGCTCGACTGGGATGATATTTCCCTGCGCATCAACAGTAAAAGTGCCAGGGACGTCGAACGGGCGCTGGGCCGCAATAAAATCACGCGCGAAGATTTCATGGCGCTGATTTCCCCTGCGGCACTGCCGTATCTCGAACAGATGGCGCAGCGGGCACAGCAGCTCACGCGCCAGCGGTTCGGCAACACGGTGAATTTCTTTGCTCCGCTGTATCTTTCTAATCTGTGCGCGAACGAATGTACCTATTGCGGCTTTTCGATGAGCAATAAGATCAAACGTAAAACGCTGGATGAAGAGGAAATTGGCAGAGAATGCGAAGCGCTGAACGCTCTTGGATTCAAACATTTGCTACTGGTCACCGGCGAGCATAAAACAAAAGTTGGCATGGACTATTTTCGCCGCCATTTTCCGGCCATACGCAGCCATTTTGATTCACTGATGATCGAAGTTCAGCCGCTGCCACAGGAAGACTACGCCGAACTAAAAACGCTGGGGCTCGATGGCGTGCTGGTTTATCAGGAAACCTACCACGCGCCGACCTACGCCTTGCACCATTTGCGCGGTCAGAAGCAGGATTTTTTCTGGCGACTGGAAACGCCGGACAGGCTTGGACGGGCGGGGATCGACAAGATCGGGCTGGGTGCGCTGTTCGGGCTTTCTGGCAACTGGCGAACCGACAGCTACATGGTGGCCGAACATTTACTGTATCTGCAACAAAACTACTGGCAAAGCCGCTACTCGGTGGCGTTTCCACGGTTGCGACCCTGCACCGGCGGGATCGAACCGGCGTCCCTGCTGGAGGAAAACCAGCTGGTGCAGCTGATATGCGCTTTCCGGATGCTGGCTCCTGACGTCGAGCTGTCGTTATCAACGCGTGAGTCGCCCTACTTCCGCGATCATGTTATTCCTCTTGCGATCAATACTGTCAGCGCCGGATCCAAAACACAGCCCGGTGGGTATGCGGACGATCATCCTGAGCTGGAGCAATTCGCGCCACATGACAACCGTTCGCCGCAGCGGGTTGCCTCAGCCTTAACGCAGGCAGGGCTTCAACCGGTGTGGAAAGACTGGGACAGTTTTTTGGGGCGCGCCTCGAAGGAAAATGTCGTTCCAAAGCAAACAGGTAAATTCTCAGGAATACGGATTCCATAACGGAATTTTGCCTCTCGCGCATCATTAGCGCCCGTATTACTGTGCGTTTGCCGCTGCACATTCGCAACCGGTCGGCGCCATTTATCCCGGCGCTGCTTCCAAAACAGCCGGAACGGGTATCGTCCAGTACCCGATTCCGGCTCCTCCAGTTCCTTCAGTTCTCAAACTCACTCACAAAATTCAGGCAAAAAAAAACCGCTCCCGAAGGAGCGGCTTTATGCGTTTCGACAGAAGACGATTACTCGTCGTTGCTGTTACCGAAACCTGCGTTCAGAAGTTCAGCCAGGTTAGCCGTTGCTTCATCCGCGCTCACCTGCGGAACAACTGGCACTTCGCCCTGAGCTTTACGACGAGCACGTTCCTGATGGTAAGAGTAACCGGTACCGGCTGGGATCAGACGACCCACGATAACGTTCTCTTTCAGGCCACGCAGTTCATCACGTTTACCGGCAACAGCCGCTTCGGTAAGAACGCGCGTGGTTTCCTGGAACGACGCAGCGGAGATGAAGGACTCGGTCGCCAAAGAGGCTTTGGTGATACCGAGCAGGTCACGGCTAAATGTTGCCGTGATTTTGCCTTCAGCTTCCAGCTTACGGTTAGCGATTTTAACGCGAGACATTTCTGCCTGCTCGCCTTCCAGGAAGTCTGTGCCACCAGCGCTAACGATGGTGCCTTTACGCAACATCTGACGAACGATAACTTCGATGTGTTTATCGTTAATCTTAACGCCTTGCAGACGGTAAACTTCCTGCACTTCGTTGGTGATATAGCGGGTAACCGCATGAACACCACGAAGACGCAGAATGTCGTGCGGAGACTCAGGGCCGTCGGATACGACGTCACCACGTTCCACAATCTCGCCTTCGAACACGTTCAGCTGACGCCATTTAGGGATCATTTCTTCGTAAGCATCGCTGCCATCCAACGGAGAAATTACCAGACGACGTTTGCCTTTGGTTTCTTTACCGAAGGAGATGATCCCGCTGATTTCAGCAAGGATTGCAGGCTCTTTCGGACGACGTGCTTCGAACAGGTCAGCAACGCGTGGCAGACCACCGGTGATGTCCTTGGTACCGCCGGATTCCTGAGGAATACGCGCCAGGGTGTCACCAGAGTGGATCTGCGTACCATCTTCCAGCTGAACAATCGCTTTACCTGGCAGGAAGTATTGAGCAGGCATATCTGTACCTGGGATCAATACGTCGTCGCCTTTGGCATCAACGATTTTCAGTGCTGGACGCAGGTCTTTACCGCTACCAGTACGTTCTGCGGAATCCAGAACGACCAGAGAGGACAAACCGGTCAGGTCATCTGTCTGACGTGTAATGGTCTGAGTATCAACCATATCGGCAAAGCGAATGAAACCACTCACTTCACTGATAACTGGCATTGTATGTGGATCCCAGTTAGCTACGGTCTCGCCGCCGTTAACTGAAGCGCCATCACCTTTGCCCATCACGGAACCGTAAGGCACTTTATAGCTTTCTTTGGTACGACCGAATTCGTCGATCAATTTCAGCTCAGTGTTACGGGAAGTGATAACCAGTTTGCCGTTAGAGTTGCTAACGTGCTTGTGGTTGCTCAGTTTAATCGTACCCGTGTTCTTAACCTGGATACTTGATTCTGCTGCCGCACGAGATGCCGCACCACCGATGTGGAACGTACGCATCGTCAGCTGGGTACCCGGCTCACCGATGGACTGTGCTGCAATAACACCAATCGCTTCACCTTTGTTGATGATGTGACCACGTGCCAGGTCGCGACCGTAGCAGTTTGCACACACACCAAAGTCGGTTTCGCAACTTACGACTGAACGTACTTTCACGCTGTCGACTGAGTTCTCTTCTAACAGATCACACGTCTTCTCGTGAAGCAGGGTGTTACGTGGAACCAGGATATCCGCCGTACCCGGCTTGATGATATCTTCAGCAGTCACACGACCCAGAACGCGTTCGCGCAGTGGTTCTTTAACGTCGCCACCTTCGATGACCGGAGTCATCATAATGCCTTCGTGTGTACCACAGTCGTCTTCGGTAACGACCAGATCCTGCGCCACGTCAACCAGACGACGGGTCAGATAACCGGAGTTAGCCGTTTTAAGTGCGGTATCCGCCAAGCCTTTACGAGCACCGTGAGTGGAGATGAAGTACTGGAGTACGTTCAGACCTTCACGGAAGTTCGCGGTGATTGGCGTTTCAATGATGGAACCATCCGGCTTAGCCATCAGGCCACGCATACCGGCCAGCTGACGAATCTGTGCTGCAGAACCACGCGCACCGGAGTCGGCCATCATAAAGATACTGTTAAAGGAAACCTGCTGTTCAACAACACCGTCACGGTTGACGACGTCTTCGACAGACAAGTTTTCCATCATTGCTTTAGCAACACGTTCGTTCGCTGCAGCCCAGATATCGATCACTTTGTTGTAGCGTTCGCCAGCGGTAACCAAACCAGACTGGAACTGCTCCTGGATTTCGGCAACTTCGGTTTCTGCTTCTTCGATGATCTCTGCTTTCTTCGCAGGGATTACCATGTCATCGATACCTACTGACGCACCTGAACGGGCAGCGTAAGCAAAACCGGTGTACATGATCTGGTCAGCAAAAATAACGGTCGGCTTCAGGCCCAAAATGCGGTAACAGGTGTTCAGCATTTTGGAGATAGCTTTTTTACCCAGAGGCTGGTTGACGATTGAGAACGGCAGACCTTTAGGTACGATCATCCAAAGGATGGCGCGACCAACAGTCGTGTCGATAATCGACGTCTTGTGCGTAACTTCGCCTTCGGTATTTTTGATCTCTTCGGTAATACGCACTTTGACACGCGCATGCAGAGAGGCCAGACCGCCGCGATAAATACGCTCAGCTTCTTTAGGACCGGTCAGAACCATGCCTTCGCCTTTGGCGTTAACACAGTCACGGGTCATGTAGTACAGACCCAATACAACGTCCTGAGAAGGAACGATGATTGGCTCGCCGTTCGCAGGTGACAGGATGTTGTTGGTAGACATCATCAACGCACGCGCTTCCAGCTGGGCTTCCAGCGTCAGCGGTACGTGAACAGCCATCTGGTCACCATCGAAGTCGGCGTTGTATGCCGCACAAACCAGCGGGTGCAGCTGGATTGCTTTACCTTCGATCAGAACCGGTTCAAACGCCTGGATACCCAAACGGTGCAGGGTTGGTGCACGGTTCAGCAGTACCGGGTGCTCGCGGATAACTTCGTCCAGGATATCCCAAACGACAGCTTCTTCGCGCTCAACCATTTTCTTAGCGGCTTTGATGGTGGTGGCGAGGCCACGCAGCTCCAATTTGCCGTAGATGAACGGTTTGAACAGTTCCAGTGCCATTTTCTTCGGCAGACCACACTGGTGCAGACGCAGGTATGGACCTACGGTGATAACGGAACGACCAGAGTAGTCGACACGTTTACCCAGCAAGTTCTGACGGAAACGACCCTGTTTACCTTTAATCATGTCTGCCAGAGATTTCAGCGGACGCTTGTTAGAGCCGGTGATTGCACGACCGCGACGGCCGTTATCCAGCAAAGCATCTACCGCTTCTTGCAGCATACGTTTTTCGTTACGTACGATGATGTCTGGCGCAGCCAGATCCAGCAGGCGTTTCAGACGGTTGTTACGGTTGATTACGCGACGATACAGATCGTTCAGATCCGACGTTGCGAAACGGCCGCCGTCCAACGGAACCAATGGACGCAAGTCTGGCGGCAGTACCGGCAGCACGGTCAGGATCATCCACTCTGGTTTGTTACCAGACTGAACGAACGCTTCCAGCAGCTTGATACGCTTGGTCAGCTTTTTACGTTTGGTTTCGGAGTTGGTTTCGTTCAACTCTTCACGCAGTTGCTCGCACTCTGCTTCCAGATCCATGTTTTTCAACAGGGCCTGGATAGCTTCTGCACCCATCTTCGCGTCGAACTCATCACCAAACTCTTCCAACGCATCCAGATACTGCTCTTCAGTCAGGATCTGGCGTTTTTCGAGGTTAGTCATGCCGCCTTCGATAACCACATAGGATTCGAAGTACAGAACACGTTCGATGTCACGCAGTGGCATATCCAACAGCAAACCGATGCGCGATGGCAGCGATTTCAGGAACCAGATGTGTGCAGTCGGGGAAGCCAGTTCGATGTGGCCCATACGCTCACGGCGTACTTTAGTCTGGGTCACTTCAACGCCGCACTTCTCGCAGATCACGCCGCGATGTTTTAAACGCTTGTACTTACCGCACAGGCATTCGTAGTCTTTTACTGGTCCGAAAATACGGGCGCAGAAAAGGCCGTCACGTTCTGGTTTGAACGTACGGTAGTTAATGGTTTCTGGCTTCTTAACTTCACCAAAAGACCAAGAACGGATCATGTCTGGCGATGCCAGAGCAATTTTGATCGCATCAAACTCTTCGGTTTTAGTTTGCGCTTTCAGAAACTTTAGTAAGTCTTTCACGGATTAGCTCCCGTCGGGTTAGACCTGTTAGGCACCTGATGTTTATTGCTAAACAGACAGGTGCCCCTGTGATCAGTGCGAATTCGAGTACTTACTCGTCTTCCAGCTCGATGTTGATACCCAGAGAGCGGATTTCTTTCAACAGTACGTTGAAGGATTCCGGCATGCCTGGTTCCATCCGGTGATCGCCATCTACGATGTTTTTATACATCTTAGTACGGCCGTTCACGTCATCGGACTTAACAGTCAGCATTTCCTGCAGGGTATAAGCAGCACCGTATGCTTCCAGTGCCCACACTTCCATCTCACCGAAGCGCTGACCACCGAACTGAGCTTTACCACCCAGCGGCTGCTGAGTAACAAGGCTGTAAGAACCGGTAGAACGCGCATGCATCTTATCGTCAACCAGGTGGTTCAGTTTCAGCATGTACATGTAGCCGACGGTAACCTGGCGCTCGAATTGCTCGCCGGTACGGCCGTCAAACAGTGTGATCTGGCCAGAGGTTGGGACGCCGCCCATTTCAAGCAGTTGCTTGATCTCTGTCTCTTTCGCACCGTCGAAGACTGGTGTTGCAATTGGCATACCCTTTTTCAGGTTTTCAGCCAAACGCAATACTTCATCATCGGTGAAGGTGGTCAGATCAACTTTCTGACGTACGTCGTCGCCCAGATCATAGGCACGCTGGATGAACTCGCGCAGCTTAGAAACTTCTTCATGTTTCTTAAGCATGGCATTGATTTTTTCACCAATACCTTTCGCGGCCATACCCAGGTGGGTTTCTAAAATCTGACCAATGTTCATACGTGATGGAACGCCCAGCGGGTTCAGTACGATGTCAACAGGAGTCCCGTTTTCATCGTAAGGCATATCTTCGATCGGGTTGATCTTGGAGATAACACCTTTGTTACCGTGGCGGCCTGCCATTTTGTCACCAGGTTGGATCTGACGTTTAACGGCCAGATACACTTTAACGATTTTCAGCACACCTGGTGCCAGGTCATCGCCCTGAGTGATTTTACGACGTTTAGCTTCGAGTTTTTTCTCAAACTCGGATTTCAGTTCGTCGTACTGTTCAGCAAGCTGTTCCAACTGATTCTGTTTATCTTCGTCAGTCAGTGACAGTTCAAGCCAACGATCGCGTGGCAATTTGCCCAGCTTATCGGCTTCAACACCGCCAGCAACCAGCGCGGACTGGATACGTGCAAACAGACCAGCTTCCAGAATTTGCAGCTCTTCAGTCAGGTCTTTCTTAGCCTGTTTCAGCTGCATTTCTTCGATTTCTAACGCACGCTTATCTTTTTCCACGCCATCGCGGGTAAAGACTTGCACGTCAATAATCGTACCGGAAACGCCGTTTGGTACACGCAGAGAAGAATCTTTAACGTCAGACGCTTTCTCACCGAAGATCGCACGCAGCAGTTTCTCTTCTGGAGTCAGCTGGGTTTCGCCTTTAGGCGTAACTTTACCGACCAGAATGTCACCACCGGTCACTTCAGCACCGATATACACAATACCGGACTCATCCAGTTTGGAGAGCGCAGCTTCACCCACGTTAGGGATATCAGCAGTGATCTCTTCAGGCCCTAACTTGGTGTCACGGGACACACATGCCAGTTCCTGGATATGGATGGTCGTGAAGCGATCTTCCTGCACAACACGTTCGGAGACCAAGATGGAGTCTTCGAAGTTGTAACCGTTCCAAGGCATGAACGCGACACGCATGTTCTGACCCAGTGCCAGTTCGCCCAGATCTGTTGACGGACCATCTGCCAGCACGTCGCCGCGCTCGATTGGCTCGCCCAGATTCACACACGGCATCTGGTTGATGCAGGTGTTCTGGTTAGAACGGGTGTACTTAGTCAGGTTATAAATGTCGATACCTGCTTCGCCTGGATTCATCTCTTCTTCGTTAACACGAATAACGATACGGGATGCATCCACGTACTGAACAGTACCACCACGTTTGGCAACGGCAGTAACACCGGAGTCAACCGCAACAGCACGTTCCATACCAGTACCTACCAGCGGCTTATCAGCACGCAGAGTAGGAACTGCCTGACGTTGCATGTTCGCACCCATCAATGCACGGTTGGCGTCATCGTGTTCCAGGAATGGAATCAGTGAAGCACCAACGGATACGATCTGCTGGGTAGAAACGTCCATGTAGTCAACCTGGTCGCGGCTGAACAGGCTTGATTCGCCTTTGCTACGACAAGTGACTAAATCTTCCAGGAAGTGGCCTTCGTCATCCAGGTTGGAGTTCGCCTGAGCGATAACAAAGTTGCCTTCTTCGATGGCAGACAGGTAGTTAATTTCATCGGTAACCATACCTTCACGCACACGGCGGTAAGGGGTTTCCAGGAAACCATACTCATTTGTCTGTGCATAGACAGATAATGAGTTGATCAGACCGATGTTTGGACCTTCTGGCGTTTCGATTGGACATACGCGACCGTAGTGCGTCGGGTGTACGTCTCGAACTTCAAAGCCAGCACGTTCACGGGTCAAACCGCCCGGGCCCAGTGCAGAGATACGACGTTTGTGCGTGATCTCAGACAACGGGTTGTTCTGGTCCATAAATTGTGAAAGCTGGCTTGAGCCGAAGAACTCTTTCACCGCAGCCGAAATCGGCTTAGCGTTGATCATGTCCTGAGGCATCAGAGTGTCGAGGTCGCCCAGAGACAGACGCTCTTTAACGGCACGCTCAACACGAACCAAACCAACACGGAATTGGTTTTCAGCCATTTCGCCGACAGAACGAATACGACGGTTACCCAAGTGGTCGATATCATCCACTTCGCCCTGACCGTTACGGATACCGATCAGTTTTCTCATTACCTGAATGATGTCGTCTTTGCTCAGGATACCTGAACCTTCGATTTCATCACGCAGCAGAGAGCGGTTGAACTTCATACGGCCAACAGCAGACAGGTCGTAACGATCTTCAGAGAAGAAGAGGTTTTCGAACAGAGTTTCAGCTGCTTCACGCGTTGGTGGCTCACCAGGACGCATCATGCGGTAGATCTCAACCAATGCGCTCAAGCGATCGCTGGTTGGGTCGACGCGAATGGTCTCGGACATGTACGCGCCATGATCGAGATCGTTGGTGAACAGCGTTTCAATTGTTTTGTGTCCGGCCTGGCTCAGTTTCGCCAGCAGATCCAGAGACAATTCCATGTTCGCAGGGACAATCAGCTCACCGGTATTAGTGTCGATGTAGTCTTTAGCAACTACTTTCCCTGCGATGTACTCAACAGGAACTTCGATGCGCTGAATGTCGTCTTTTTCAAGCTGACGAATATGGCGAGCAGTGATACGGCGGCCTTTCTCGATGTAGACTTTGCCGTCAGCTTCGATATCAAATGAAGCTGTTTCACCGCGCAGGCGCTCAGGTACCAGTTCCATCTGCAACTTGTTGTCGCGGATCTGGTAAGTCACCTTCTCAAAGAACAGGTCAAGGATCTGTTCAGTGGTATAGCTCAATGCACGCAGAATGATCGTCGCAGGTAATTTACGGCGACGGTCAATACGTACAAACAGGTTATCTTTCGGGTCGAACTCGAAATCTAACCATGAACCGCGATAAGGGATGATACGTGCGTTGTACAGCACTTTACCCGATGAATGGGTTTTACCCTTATCACTGTCAAAGAATACGCCTGGACTACGGTGAAGCTGAGATACGATAACCCTCTCAGTACCGTTAATCACAAAGGTACCATTTTCGGTCATGAGCGGAATTTCGCCCATATAGACTTCTTGTTCCTTGATGTCTTTGACCGTACCTTCTGGTGCTTCACGCTCGTAGATAACCAGACGCAGTTTCACACGCAATGGCGCAGAGAAAGTTACACCGCGGATCTGGCATTCTTTAACGTCGAATACTGGCTCACCAAGACGGTAGCTAACGTATTGCAGCTCAGAATTGCCGCTGTAGCTTTTGATTGGAAATACAGAACGGAATGCAGCTTCCAAACCGTGCTGACCTTCCGGATCTTGCTCGATAAACTTCTGGAACGAGTCAAGCTGGATAGAAAGGAGAAAGGGAATGTCCAAAACTTGTGGACGTTTACCAAAATCCTTACGAATGCGTTTTTTCTCGGTATAGGAGTAAACCATAGGGTTCCTCAGCTCGCTGATCAGTGACCCAATCTTGTCTGCCCTGAGAAGGACAGTTCATGCAACACCGTTTATGTCGACCGGAAAGCAGAGACGCTTTCCGCAATATCTGTTTCTATCACTCTTAAATCATTTCGTTGTGCATTATCTATGGATGAGCCATAGCAAGCGGCATCAATATATTAAGGCGTCTCAAGAAGAGATATTAGAGTAGTTCAGTGCTCAAACAGTGTGAAACACCACTGACACTCTATAGCGCAAAAAGGCTGGTGACTAAAAAGTCACCAGCCATCAGTCTGTTAGGACAGACTGCACTCCGGGAAGTTAAACTTACTTAACTTCAACAGAAGCACCAGCTTCTTCCAGAGATTTTTTCAGAGCTTCAGCGTCGTCTTTGCTGATGCCTTCTTTCAGAGCTGCTGGAGCAGACTCAACCAGGTCTTTTGCTTCTTTCAGACCCAGGCCAGTCGCGGTACGAACAGCTTTGATAACTGCAACTTTGTTCGCGCCAACAGCGGCCAGAACAACGTCGAATTCAGTTTTTTCTTCAACAGCTTCAGCAGCAGCAGCAGGACCTGCAACAGCAGCAGCAGCAGAAACGCCGAATTTTTCTTCCATAGCGGAGATCAGTTCAACGATTTCCATTACAGACAGAGCTGCAACGCCTTCAATGATTTGTTCTTTAGTGATTGACATTTCAAGTGTTCCTAGAATTCAGAAATAGTTTATACGTAAGCAAATAAACGAGAAAAGAAAAGCTGATTAAGCAGCTTCTTTCTGATCGCGTACAGCAGCCAGAGTGCGAACCAGTTTGCCTGCAGAGGCTTCTTTCATGGTTGCCATCAGGCGTGCGATTGCTTCTTCGTAAGTAGGCAGAGTTGCCAAGCGGTCGATTTGAGCCGCAGAGATAAACTCACCTTCAAAGGCCGCAGCTTTAACCTCAAATTTTGCATTCGCTTTAGCGAAATCTTTGAACAGACGGGCAGCAGCGCCTGGGTGTTCAGAAGAAAATGCAATCAAGGTTGGACCGACAAACGTGTCTTTCAGACACTCAAACTGAGTACCTTCAACGACGCGGCGCATTAAGGTGTTGCGAACAACACGCATATAAACGCCAGCTTCACGACCTGCTTTACGCAGTTCAGTCATTTTATCTACAGTTACGCCGCGAGAATCCGCAACAACCGCAGACAGCGCGCCTTTGGCTACTTCGATGACTTCAGCAACAATCGCTTGTTTGTCTTGAAGATTTAATGCCATTAGCTTTTTGCTCCTGGATTTGGCCGGGGAAAATCCCCGGAACTCACATCACTTGTTATCGAGATCGATATCAAGCGTTCAAACACGGTGAGCAGAGAATCCAGCAAAGACAAATCTTAATTAAGAATAAAAAAGAAATACTTTCTTCAGGCTCTGTCACCGTCTACGCAGGAAGGATTAAGTCCCTTTCGGGACACCTGCGGTCTTGGACGGAGGCCTGGATAGGCCAGGCTCCAACCGAAAAATTCTTGGTTTCGCGTTAACGAAACAACGGGCGATAGATTTTATACAAATCCACCCCCCGCGTAAAGCGATAAACACAGGTAGTTAATTAGCTAACTACTGCGCTCAGGCCGCTTTGATCAACAGAAACGCCGGCGCCCATGGTGGTGGACAGGCTGACTTTCTTGATGAAAACGCCTTTAGCCTGGGAAGGCTTCGCTTTTTTCAGAGCGATCAACAGAGCTTCAAGGTTTTCTTTCAGCTTGTCGGATTCGAAATCAACCTTACCGATAGTGGTATGGATGATGCCGTTTTTGTCGTTACGATAACGAACCTGACCTGCTTTAGCGTTCTTAACTGCTTCAGCAACGTTAGGAGTTACAGTACCAACTTTCGGGTTAGGCATCAGGCCACGTGGACCCAGTACCTGACCTAATTGGCCAACAACGCGCATTGCATCTGGAGATGCGATAACAACGTCGAAGTTCATTTCGCCTTTTTTGATCTGATCTGCCAGATCTTCCATACCTACCAGTTCAGCGCCTGCAGCTTTAGCAGCTTCAGCGTTTGCACCTTGGGCGAAGACGGCAACGCGAACAGAACGACCGGTGCCGTGTGGCAGAACGGTTGCACCGCGAACGTTTTGATCAGATTTACGTGCGTCGATGCCGAGATTAACGGCAACGTCCACGCTTTCTACGAATTTAGCAGTGGCCAGCTCTTTGAGCAGAGCAACGGCTTCGGTGATGTCATACTGTTTAGTAGCATCAACTTTGTCACGGATCACGCGCATGCGCTTGGTCAGCTTAGCCATTTATTAATCCTCCACTACCAGGCCCATGGAACGAGCAGTACCTTCGATGGAGCGAGTCATCGCTTCAACGTCAGAACCAGTCATGTCCGCAGCTTTGGTTTCTGCGATTTCACGAACCTGAGCACTCGTTACTTTACCCACTTTGTCTTTGTTCGGCTTGCCGGAACCAGACTTGATACCAGCCGCTTTCTTCAGCAGTACTGCTGCAGGAGGGGTTTTGGTAACGAAAGTGAAAGAACGGTCAGAATAAACAGTAATAACAACAGGAATTGGCAGGCCTTTTTCCATGCTATCAGTCTTAGCATTGAACGCCTTACAGAATTCCATGATGTTCACGCCTTGTTGACCCAATGCTGGACCAACTGGCGGACTTGGGTTTGCCATACCAGCTGCAACTTGCAGCTTAACGTAGGCTTGTACTTTCTTGGCCATGGTAAATATCCTCGTTTGGGTGATATCGCCTGTTTAAAGAGGCTCCCCGTTATTTGTAGTACTTTACAGTTTTACGCGCAGAGGCTGCACATAAAAACAAAAGGCGCGAAATTATAGTTCAATTTCGCGCCCTGTACAACATCTGTTCTAATGATTATCGAACGTAGTTGTTAGCCTTTTTCTACCTGACCGAAGTCCAGTTCAACCGGTGTTGCACGGCCAAAGATGGAAACAGAGACTTTCAGGCGGCTTTTTTCGTAATCCACTTCTTCGACCACACCATTGAAGTCCGCAAACGGACCGTCACTAACACGTACCAGTTCACCTGGTTCAAACAATGTTTTAGGACGTGGTTTATCACCCACTTGTTGCAGGCGATTCATGATCGCATCAACTTCTTTGTCGCTGATCGGCGCAGGACGATCAGATGTCCCACCGATGAAGCCCATTACACGAGGAACGCTGCGTACTAAGTGCCAGCTGGCGTCATTCATCACCATCTGAACCAGCACATAACCCGGGAAGAATTTACGCTCGCTCTTACGGCGCTGGCCACCACGGATTTCAACCACTTCTTCGGTTGGAACCATGACTTCGCCAAACAGCTCTTCCATGTCATGTAATTTGATGTGCTCACGCAGCGATTGCGCTACGCGGCCTTCAAAGCCAGAAAACGCCTGAACGACGTACCAACGTTTTTTAGGTGCTTCAGACATTTAGAACCTCAGACCAGTAATGAAGGATACCAGGCGGACTAAAATACCATCCAGCCCCCACAGAATCAGAGACATAACGGCAGTCACCGCAGCAACGATCAGTGTGGTATGCAATGTTTCCTGGCGCGTTGGCCAAATGACTTTACGTACTTCGGTGCGCGCTTCACGAGCAAACGCAACCGTCGCTTTGCCTTTAGTGGTCAATAATGCCACTGCGCCTGCAATTGCGATAATTACAACTACTGCTAACGCGCGTAACGGCAGGCTGTATGCACGGTAATAATAGTTACCGACAATAGCTACAACCAACAAAACGGCAACAATCAGCCACTTTACCGCTTCCAGGCCGCGCCCGCTCCCTTGAGCCTCGGTATTCGCACTCATAAACCAACCCGTCACAATGATTCAGAACAAACAACTTTGCCTCGCATTGCGAGGCAAACCAAACCGATCGATGCTCTACTCGAGCGCAATTCGGTGTTTTACGCTATATCTCAGAGCCTATCTCACCAATGATTATGACGTATAAATCGCTGATGAGATAGGTTCTAGCGCCACAGCGTAGAAAAAAAGGGCATCGAATGATGCCCTTTTAGTGTGTATTGCGTCAACGTATAGTGACAAAAAAGTCTATCGGCAATTAAGCGATAACTTTAGCAACAACACCTGCACCTACGGTACGGCCACCTTCACGGATTGCGAAACGCAGACCTTGGTCCATCGCGATTGGATGGATCAGGGTAACAACCATGTTGATGTTGTCGCCAGGCATTACCATCTCAACGCCTTCTGGCAGTTCGATGGTACCGGTCACGTCAGTTGTACGGAAGTAGAACTGTGGACGGTAGCCTTTGAAGAACGGAGTATGACGGCCGCCTTCGTCTTTGCTCAGAATATAAACTTCTGAGTCAAAGGTAGTGTGTGGTTTGATTGAACCTGGTTTAGCCAGAACCTGACCACGTTCGATGTCTTCACGCTTGATACCGCGCAGCAGAACACCAACGTTCTCGCCTGCACGACCTTCGTCAAGCAGTTTGCGGAACATTTCAACGCCAGTACAAGTTGATTTCACGGTATCTTTGATACCAACGATTTCAACTTCTTCGCCGACTTTAACGATACCGCGCTCTACACGACCGGTAACAACAGTACCACGGCCGGAGATGGAGAATACGTCTTCGATTGGCAGCAGGAACGGCTGGTCGATAGCACGTTCTGGTTCTGGGATGTAGCTGTCCAGGTAACCGGCCAGTTCGATGATTTTAGCTTCCCACTCAGCTTCGCCTTCCAGTGCTTTCAGCGCTGAACCACGAACAACTGGGATGTCGTCGCCTGGGAATTCGTACAGAGAAAGAAGTTCACGAACTTCCATTTCTACCAATTCCAGCAGCTCTTCGTCATCAACCATGTCGCATTTGTTCATGAATACGATCATGTATGGAACGCCAACCTGGCGGCCCAACAGGATGTGCTCACGGGTCTGTGGCATAGGGCCATCAGTCGCAGCAACAACCAGGATCGCGCCATCCATCTGAGCAGCACCGGTGATCATGTTTTTCACATAGTCGGCGTGGCCTGGGCAGTCAACGTGCGCGTAGTGACGGCTTGGGGTGTCATATTCAACGTGTGAAGTGTTGATGGTGATACCACGAGCTTTTTCTTCTGGTGCGTTATCGATCTGGTCGAATGCGCGTGCAGAACCGCCGTAGGTTTTAGCCAGAACGGTAGTGATTGCTGCAGTCAGGGTAGTTTTACCGTGGTCAACGTGGCCGATAGTACCAACGTTAACGTGCGGTTTTGTACGTTCAAACTTTTCTTTAGACATCGATTGTCCCTCTAAGACACGGTTAAATCGGTGGTATCACCACATCAACCAAGCAGTTTGCTTGACGAATTAGTTTACAGAAAGAAAATCAGGGAGGGAGGATTTGGAAGTGGTGCTGATAGGCAGATTCGAACTGCCGACCTCACCCTTACCAAGGGTGCGCTCTACCAACTGAGCTATATCAGCACATACTTGGAGCGGGCAGTGGGAATCGAACCCACATCATCAGCTTGGAAGGCTGAGGTAATAGCCATTATACGATGCCCGCGTCCTGGAACTCGGCTACCTAATTTTTCTGAAGAACTTCGAAGACGGGGAAAAGGACGTGAGACACTTAATTCCTCACCTTCACTTAAAGCGACTTTATCACTTTAAGCTGCCTCATTGCTAAGGCCTGTATGGTGGTGGGGGAAGGATTCGAACCTTCGAAGTCGATGACGGCAGATTTACAGTCTGCTCCCTTTGGCCGCTCGGGAACCCCACCTAATTGTTAAGTACTTGATTGGTGCCGGCACCAAGAGTCGAACTCGGGACCTACTGATTACAAGTCAGTTGCTCTACCAACTGAGCTATGCCGGCATCAAGTGCTGCGCATTCTAGGGAGACTTTGCGGGGTATGCAACTAAAAAATTGCATGAATTGCTTCTTAGCTCATGTTTTATTCAAAAAATAGGGTTTTTCCATCTTTCACCCCTATATCCGTGCAAATAACATCCAAATAATGCCCAATACTTTCGCAGGTAAACACCAGCCTCACTGGTGTTATGTGGCTGCTTTACCAAAAAATGGGTCAAGTGAGTCGCAGCCACTCTTTATGCACCATAAATGCGCGCACGCCTCATAGATGGTCACAATGGAACTCTTTCCCCCTCAGACGCCTTGTTTTCAAGCTATTTTATTGTGGCGTATCTTTTGCATAACTCCTTATACGTATGACGTGCTGTCATTTGAGAGGTAAGGAATGAAAATTGTCATGCTTAATGCCGCCACATTGCCTGTCTATCGCGACGAGCTCGCTTGCTTACTTATAGAAGCCAGTCGTCAGGGAGTTTCTGCAGGGTTGCCCTGCACTTTTGAACATCAAGAAGCCGAGGATACGTTTCATGATTTGCGCCCCGCCCTTTCTCATCATGAACTGTTGCTGTGGATAGCCAGGGATGAGCAAGGTGTCGCTGGCACGCTGCTACTTGATTTGACCCGTTCATCTGACACACCCTATCAGGCCGAGGTCAGCACTTTACTGGTATGTTCACGGGCCCGGAGACGGGGTATAGGACGTTTACTATTACGGGAGTCAGAAAATAAGGCGCAGGATTTACGCTACTCGTTGCTCTCCTCGGACATGCAGTCCGGTTCCGGGGCAGAAGCATTTTATCGCGCACAGGGTTATCGGTGTGCGCCCTGCCAGGCCGGATCCCCGGGTTACAGTAGAAAAAATGAAGTGGTTTATTGCAAAAAACTCCAACCCATAGGTTGTTCTTCCCTTTCTCTCTTTTAACCTGACAGCTGCGTATCCCACCCGCACCTCAGCCTCATCGTTCTTCAGCGTTTACATTACTTTCTCAAAAAAATTTTAACTCAATCAAAGAAATCGTTAAGTTATAAGAAAAAGATCTCCCCTGAAAACGAAGCTGTCTATAATATGCTGCTGGTTTACTGTCTGGAGTTGGCGTGAGCGCCTATCCTGACCTGCGCTAACAGGCAGACTTTAACTTATGAAAAAAAGAGACCCATCTTTGGCAACGCCTTACTTGCAGTTTGATCGTGCACAGTGGGCTGCTTTACGTGATTCAGTGCCGTTAACGCTCAAAGAAGCGGAAGTGGTGAACCTCAAAGGCATCAACGAGGACTTATCCCTCGAAGAAGTGGCACAAATCTATTTGCCACTTTCACGTCTTCTCAATTTCTATATCAGTTCAAACCTGCGCCGGCAGGCTGTACTTGAGCAATTCCTGGGCACTGATGGCCAGAAGATCCCTTATGTCATTGGTATTGCGGGAAGTGTGGCAGTAGGGAAAAGCACCACTGCGCGCGTTCTGCAAGCGCTGTTAAGCCGCTGGCCTGAGCATCGTTCTGTCGAACTGATCACAACTGATGGGTTCCTCTATCCCAATAAGACGCTCCAGGAGCGTGGGATCATGAAGAAGAAAGGCTTCCCTCAGTCCTACGATATGCACCAGCTGGTCAACTTTGTTTCTGAAGTAAAATCTGGTGCGAAAACTGTTACCGCACCGGTATATTCGCATTTGATTTATGATGTGATCCCAGAAGGAAATAAGGTCATTGAACAGCCAGACATACTTATTCTTGAAGGATTGAACGTTTTACAAAGCGGCATGGATTACCCTCATGACCCGCATCGGGTATTCGTCTCAGATTTCGTCGATTTTTCAATATACGTTGATGCACCTGAAGATTTATTGCAGGGCTGGTATATCAATCGCTTCCTGAAATTCCGTCAGGGTGCATTTTCCGATCCGGATTCTTATTTCCATCACTATGCAAAGCTACCAGAAGAAGAGGCAGTGAATATTGCAACGCAGCTATGGAATGAGATCAACGGATTGAATCTTAAGGAAAACATTCTTCCAACGAGAGAGCGGGCAAGCCTCATTTTGACCAAGAGTGCTAACCACGCGGTTGAAAATGTCAGATTGAGAAAATAGGTTGCCAGAATTGACAAGGAGAGCCGCGGCTCTCCTTTTTTATTTCATCGCCCGCGCAGGGATATTTCCCCTCCGATATAAGGCTTAATTATGCCATCCTGTTCTAGCAATAAAGCGCCTTGTTGATCAATCCCACGTTCAATACCGTGAATTTCCTGAACGCCAATCAGCAATTTTACTGGCCGGTCGAGGAAATTATCTAAGCCACGCCAACGGCTAATAAAGGGTGCCAGTCCTTCTTTCTCAAAATGTAATAATGCAGCACGTAATTCTTTCAGTAGCATTGCTGTCAACTCATTGCGATCGATATTGACACCCGCTTCCTGCAAGTTTATCCAGCCCTGATTAATGGTGTCCGCTTCGGGTTCGCGCATTCTAAGGTTAATGCCCGCACCGATAACCAACTGTGCTGCATCCCCGGTTTTTCCCGTCAGTTCAACCAGAATACCTGCCAGCTTTCTGTCTTTCAGATAAAGGTCATTAGGCCACTTAACCCTTACGTCTTCAGCCCCAAGGCGCTGAAGGACTTCAGCCATAACAATCCCAATAACCAGACTGAGCCCCATTGCAGCAGCCGGACCTTGATCGAGTTTCCAGTACATTGAAAGATAGAGGTTGCTGCCAAATGGCGAAAACCATTTTCTTCCTCGACGTCCTCGCCCTGCCTGCTGGTATTCAGCAACACACGCATCTCCCGAGCTCAGTTCACCGATCCTGTCGAGAAGGTATTGGTTAGTAGAATCAATGACGGGCAGAACATTTACCCGACCCGCTGGCAGCATGGAATGAATCTTAGCTTCATCCAATAACTGGATGGGATGTGGAAGGCTATATCCTTTTCCAGGTACAGTGAAAATATCTACACCCCAGTCGCGCACGGTTTGGATATGCTTGTTAATCGCGGCGCGGCTCATTCCCAGCGCACCACCCAGCTGTTCACCAGAATGGAACTCACCGTCGGCCAGAATAGAGATTAAGTGCAGGGGAACCGTAATATCTTTCATGACAGCGCCTCCACGGCATTTACTTCGCCACCGGCGGCGATAAAACGGACTTCCGGTTCGAGCCAGATACCAAACTTCGCAGCAACGGTATTTCGTACATGTTTTGCCAACGCACGAACATCTGCACTGCTTGCGTGATCTTTGTTGATCAACACCAGCGCCTGGTTCTGATGTACGGCTGCCCCGCCAATGCTGAACCCTTTAAGATGTGCCTGTTCAACCAGCCAGCCTGCGGCTAGTTTTACCTGCCCGTTAGGCTGAGGGTAAAATGGCATGGAAGGAAATTCACTGCGGATCTTTTCAGCGGTGGCTGCATCAACCGTCGGATTCTTGTAAAAACTACCAGCATTACCGGTAATAGCAGGATCAGGCAGTTTACTCAGACGCATTGCACACACTGAATCGAAAATCTGACGCGCAGTGACCGTTTGAGGATCAAAGCGAGTGAGATCTCCATAGGTCAGCTTAGGTTGCCAGTGCTTAGTCAGCTTTAAACCTACAGCGACAATGGCATAACCGTCCTTATAAGCATGTTTGAAGATGCTTTCACGATATCCAAACTGACACTCATCTGACTGAAGTCGGGTTATCTTGCCCGTTCGCATGTCTAAAACGTCAACATAGTCGCAGACACTTTGCAGCTCAATGCCGTAGGCGCCAATATTCTGAATTGGCGCAGACCCGACACAGCCGGGGATCAATGCGAGATTTTCTAATCCAGGAATATTATGTTCGAGAGCGAAGCACACCAGCTGGTGCCAGTTCTCCCCGGCACCGACGTGTAATAGCCATTCATCTGCTCTCTCCGTCACTTCAATACCTTTGATTCTGTTCAGAACGACAGATCCTGTGAAGTCTTCAAGAAACAGAACGTTGCTACCCTCGCCCAGCAATAGAAATGGCTGCTGTTTTTCTTGCGCCTTTTTCCATGCATCGGTCAGCTGAGTTGTATTATTTATATGTGTAATGACAGCAGCATGTGCAGCTAAAGAAAAGGTATTCAGGGATTGAAGCGAGGTGTCGTCAGTCGACATAACATATTACTCATGAGTGACTTATTTGTGCATAGTTTAACTGATTCGATAACCTCTGGGGCAGCGTTTTATCAGCGCTCGGGAGAGCACAGATAGAAAGATAACGATTCAATGACTGCTAAATCCCCCGTCGTTCACCCAAATCCCAGACAGCAAAAAGCCCTGTACGTCAGTACAGGGCTTTCCACTTATTTGATGCCTGGCAGTTCCCTACTCTCGCATGGGGAGACCCCACACTACCATCGGCGCTACGGCGTTTCACTTCTGAGTTCGGCATGGGGTCAGGTGGGACCACCGCGCTAGTGCCGCCAGGCAAATTCTGTTTCATCCGTACCGCCACGCACCGTGATTTCTCACAACGCCTCGCCATACGAACCAATCTCGGAACGTCGCTGAAAATCTACTTCCACACGCTCGCGCGCAGCAGAGTCACTCTAATCAAAACACCTTTGGTGTTGTAAGGTTAAGCCTCTCGGGTCATTAGTACTGGTTAGCTCAATGCATCGCTGCACTTACACACCCAGCCTATCAACGTCTTAGTCTTAAACGTCCCTTCAGGTGGCTTAAAGCCACAGGGAAGACTCATCTCGAGGCAAGTTTCGCGCTTAGATGCTTTCAGCGCTTATCTTTTCCGCATTTAGCTACCGGGCAATGCCATTGGCATGACAACCCGAACACCAGTGATGCGTCCACTCCGGTCCTCTCGTACTAGGAGCAGCCCCTCTCAATCTTCCAACGCCCACGGCAGATAGGGACCGAACTGTCTCACGACGTTCTAAACCCAGCTCGCGTACCACTTTAAACGGCGAACAGCCGTACCCTTGGGACCTACTTCAGCCCCAGGATGTGATGAGCCGACATCGAGGTGCCAAACACCGCCGTCGATATGAACTCTTGGGCGGTATCAGCCTGTTATCCCCGGAGTACCTTTTATCCGTTGAGCGATGGCCCTTCCATTCAGAACCACCGGATCACTATGACCTACTTTCGTACCTGCTCGAGCCGTCACTCTCGCAGTCAAGCTAGCTTATGCCATTGCACTAACCTCACGATGTCCGACCGTGATTAGCTAACCTTCGTGCTCCTCCGTTACTCTTTAGGAGGAGACCGCCCCAGTCAAACTACCCACCAGACACTGTCCTCACCCCGGATCACGGGGCCGAGTTAGAACATCAAACATTAAAGGGTGGTATTTCAAGGTTGGCTCCACGCAGACTGGCGTCCACGCTTCAAAGCCTCCCACCTATCCTACACATCAAGGCTCAATGTTCAGTGTCAAGCTATAGTAAAGGTTCACGGGGTCTTTCCGTCTTGCCGCGGGTACACTGCATCTTCACAGCGAGTTCAATTTCACTGAGTCTCGGGTGGAGACAGCCTGGCCATCATTACGCCATTCGTGCAGGTCGGAACTTACCCGACAAGGAATTTCGCTACCTTAGGACCGTTATAGTTACGGCCGCCGTTTACCGGGGCTTCGATCAAGAGCTTCGCATTGCTGCTAACCCCATCAATTAACCTTCCGGCACCGGGCAGGCGTCACACCGTATACGTCCACTTTCGTGTTTGCACAGTGCTGTGTTTTTATTAAACAGTTGCAGCCAGCTGGTATCTGCGACTGGCTTCGGCTCCGAGAGCAAGTCTCTTCACCTACGCGCCAGCGTGCCTTCTCCCGAAGTTACGGCACCATTTTGCCTAGTTCCTTCACCCGAGTTCTCTCAAGCGCCTGAGTATTCTCTACCTGACCACCTGTGTCGGTTTGGGGTACGATTTCGTGTTACCTGGAGCTTAGAGGCTTTTCCTGGAAGCATGGCATCAACTACTTCACCACCGTAGTGGCTCGTTATCACGCCTCAGGGTTGAATATGTAACCGGATTTACCAAGTCACACCCCCTACACGCTTGAACCGGGACAACCGTCGCCCGGCTAGCCTAGCCTTCTCCGTCCCCCCTTCGCAGTAACACCAAGTGCTGGAATATTAACCAGCTTCCCATCGACTACGCTTTTCAGCCTCGCCTTAGGGGTCGACTCACCCTGCCCCGATTAACGTTGGACAGGAACCCTTGGTCTTCCGGCGTGCGGGTTTTTCACCCGCATTATCGTTACTTATGTCAGCATTCGCACTTCTGATACCTCCAGCACCCCTCACAGGACACCTTCGACGGCTTACAGAACGCTCCCCTACCCAACAACGCCTAAGCGTCGCTGCCGCAGCTTCGGTGCATGGTTTAGCCCCGTTACATCTTCCGCGCAGGCCGACTCGACCAGTGAGCTATTACGCTTTCTTTAAATGATGGCTGCTTCTAAGCCAACATCCTGGCTGTCTATGCCTTCCCACATCGTTTCCCACTTAACCATGACTTTGGGACCTTAGCTGGCGGTCTGGGTTGTTTCCCTCTTCACGACGGACGTTAGCACCCGCCGTGTGTCTCCCGTGATAACATTCTTCGGTATTCGGAGTTTGCATCGAGTTGGTAAGCCGGGATGGCCCCCTAGTCGAAACAGTGCTCTACCCCCGAAGATGAGTTCACGAGGCGCTACCTAAATAGCTTTCGGGGAGAACCAGCTATCTCCCGGTTTGATTGGCCTTTCACCCCCAGCCACAAGTCATCCGCTAATTTTTCAACATTAGTCGGTTCGGTCCTCCAGTTAGTGTTACCCAACCTTCAACCTGCCCATGGCTAGATCACCGGGTTTCGGGTCTATACCTTGCAACTTGACGCCCAGTTAAGACTCGGTTTCCCTACGGCTCCCCTATTCGGTTAACCTTGCTACAAAATATAAGTCGCTGACCCATTATACAAAAGGTACGCAGTCACCCAACAAAGTAGGCTCCCACTGCTTGTACGTACACGGTTTCAGGTTCTATTTCACTCCCCTCGCCGGGGTTCTTTTCGCCTTTCCCTCACGGTACTGGTTCACTATCGGTCAGTCAGGAGTATTTAGCCTTGGAGGATGGTCCCCCCATATTCAGACAGGATGTCACGTGTCCCGCCCTACTCATCGAACTCACAATAAGTGCATTTTTGTGTACGGGACTATCACCCTATACTGTGCGACTTTCCAGACGCTTCCACTAATGCACAAACTGATTCAGGTTCTGGGCTCTTCCCCGTTCGCTCGCCGCTACTGGGGGAATCTCGGTTGATTTCTTTTCCTCGGGGTACTTAGATGTTTCAGTTCCCCCGGTTCGCCTTGCATGGCTATGTATTCACCATGCAATAGTGTGTCGAAACACACTGGGTTTCCCCATTCGGGTATCGTCGGTTATAACGGTTCATATCACCTTACCGACGCTTTTCGCAGATTAGCACGCCCTTCATCGCCTCTGACTGCCTAGGCATCCACCGTGTACGCTTAGTCGCTTAACCTCACAACCCGAAGGTGTCTTAAAAGACATCGTCGCATTGCGATTATTTGAGAGACTCTATTACAGACAAAATCATCACTCAGTACTTCTACGGAGAGTGATGTTCAGCTGTAATGTTTCAATTTTCAGCTTGTTCCAGATTGTTAAAGAGCAATATCTTAAACACGACTCGTTAAAGTCATCTTTAAGATATTCGGTGATAATGTCTTTCACACATTATCGGAGTGGCGTCCCCAAGGGGATTCGAACCCCTGTTACAGCCGTGAAAGGGCAGTGTCCTAGGCCTCTAGACGATGGGGACACGAAAAATCCGCACCAGACCCCCAAAAGGGCTTGGCACTTTTCGCATCAGCGTAAGGTCTCCCTTACCGCATCAACAGGTGCTCTTGCTCATTAATTTCATCAGACAATCTGTGTGGACACTGCACAATGCGTATCTTTAGGTAAGGAGGTGATCCAACCGCAGGTTCCCCTACGGTTACCTTGTTACGACTTCACCCCAGTCATGAATCACAAAGTGGTAAGCGCCCTCCCGAAGGTTAAGCTACCTACTTCTTTTGCAACCCACTCCCATGGTGTGACGGGCGGTGTGTACAAGGCCCGGGAACGTATTCACCGTAGCATTCTGATCTACGATTACTAGCGATTCCGACTTCATGGAGTCGAGTTGCAGACTCCAATCCGGACTACGACATACTTTATGAGGTCCGCTTGCTCTCGCGAGTTTGCTTCTCTTTGTATATGCCATTGTAGCACGTGTGTAGCCCTACTCGTAAGGGCCATGATGACTTGACGTCATCCCCACCTTCCTCCGGTTTATCACCGGCAGTCTCCTTTGAGTTCCCACCATTACGTGCTGGCAACAAAGGATAAGGGTTGCGCTCGTTGCGGGACTTAACCCAACATTTCACAACACGAGCTGACGACAGCCATGCAGCACCTGTCTCACGGTTCCCGAAGGCACTAAGCTATCTCTAGCGAATTCCGTGGATGTCAAGAGTAGGTAAGGTTCTTCGCGTTGCATCGAATTAAACCACATGCTCCACCGCTTGTGCGGGCCCCCGTCAATTCATTTGAGTTTTAACCTTGCGGCCGTACTCCCCAGGCGGTCGACTTAACGCGTTAGCTCCGGAAGCCACGCCTCAAGGGCACAACCTCCAAGTCGACATCGTTTACAGCGTGGACTACCAGGGTATCTAATCCTGTTTGCTCCCCACGCTTTCGCACCTGAGCGTCAGTCTTTGTCCAGGGGGCCGCCTTCGCCACCGGTATTCCTCCAGATCTCTACGCATTTCACCGCTACACCTGGAATTCTACCCCCCTCTACAAGACTCTAGCTTGCCAGTTTCAAATGCAGTTCCCAAGTTAAGCTCGGGGATTTCACATCTGACTTAACAAACCGCCTGCGTGCGCTTTACGCCCAGTAATTCCGATTAACGCTTGCACCCTCCGTATTACCGCGGCTGCTGGCACGGAGTTAGCCGGTGCTTCTTCTGCGAGTAACGTCAATCGCTGCAGCTATTAACTGCAACGCCTTCCTCCTCGCTGAAAGTGCTTTACAACCCTAAGGCCTTCTTCACACACGCGGCATGGCTGCATCAGGCTTGCGCCCATTGTGCAATATTCCCCACTGCTGCCTCCCGTAGGAGTCTGGACCGTGTCTCAGTTCCAGTGTGGCTGGTCATCCTCTCAGACCAGCTAGGGATCGTCGCCTAGGTGAGCCATTACCCCACCTACTAGCTAATCCCATCTGGGCACATCCGATGGCGTGAGGCCCGAAGGTCCCCCACTTTGCTCTTGCGAGGTCATGCGGTATTAGCTACCGTTTCCAGTAGTTATCCCCCTCCATCAGGCAGTTTCCCAGACATTACTCACCCGTCCGCCGCTCGTCACCCAGAGAGCAAGCTCTCCTGTGCTACCGCTCGACTTGCATGTGTTAGGCCTGCCGCCAGCGTTCAATCTGAGCCATGATCAAACTCTTCAATTAAAAGTTCGATTTGCTTAAACAAGTTAAGCGGTGCTCAAAGATTACTTCGTAATAATTCAACTAAATGAATTACTGCTTGGTCACTCTAAGACTTGATATTTTTTGCCACCGAGGTGGCTGATATCGTCTTGTGAGTGCCCACACAGATTGTCTGATAAATTGTTAAAGAGCATGCCGCGGTTCGCAAGGAATCTTATGCGGCGCGGGAGGCGTATATTACGTTTTCCCGCTGAAGAGTCAAGAGATTATTCATTTGAACTTTCATCTTTTTCTCTTCCTGTCCGAGCGACTTCTCAGTCGTTGTTCCCGGTCAGTGGAGGCGCATTATAGGGAGTTCTCAGAAGGCCGCAACCTTTAATTTGAAAAAACTTTTCGAGTGCTTTCTTTTTGGTCTAAACGTTTATAAAGCCTGCATTAAAGCGATTTTTTATACGATATCTGCCCAAAATCCTCTGCGAATTTAGCAACCTGCTGCCAGTCTGTGTATTCAACTTCTTTGCTGGTGTCCGTTTCACCGCCTGTCATACGCATAATAAGTTGGATCATAACCTTATCAAACCAGCGATAACGCGGATAACGCAGCGCACCCGCGAAGACACCACAGATTGCCGGTTCCCAAGGTGAGTTCAGCAGGAACTTGCGCACATACGCATTCGTCTGCGGGCTGCGCTTCTCAGGCTTACGGGCGGTGAGGTTGACGCCAAAGAAGGCCGATGGCATCTGGTTAAGAGTATCAGCGTGCTTTTTCACAAATTTATCCAGCACCGCATTAAAGTGACCATAACGGATAGACGCGCCAATCATCACCTGGTCGTAGCTTTTCAAATCAACATGCCCGGCGTGCACCAGATCGATGACATCGCAGCTGCACTTCTCTTTCAGCTCACTGGCAATATAAGAAGAGATGGCATGAGTCTGCCCGTCACGGCTTGAGTAGAGTATCAACGCTTTCATTCTTGTTTCCCTTTCCAAAACTTATTCGCGCCAGAACGTCGGCGTAAACAGTACTAATAGTGTGAAGACCTCAAGACGACCAAACAGCATGGTGACGATCAGGATCCATTTCGCCGCGGAATTCATGGACGCAAAGTTATCGGCGACAACGCCCAGCCCAGGCCCCAGGTTATTCAGCGTGGCCGTCACAGCGGCGAATGCCGAGAAGTTATCCACTCCAGTCGCAACAATCGCCAGCATGCTGACAATAAATACCAGCGCATAAGCCGAGAAAAATCCCCATACGGCTTCGATGATACGTTCCGGCAGCGCGCGGTTACCCAGCTTGATGGTGTAAACCGCATTCGGATGCACCAGTCTTTTCAGTTCACGCGAGCCCTGTAAATACAACAGCAGGATACGGATAACCTTCAGGCCGCCGCCGGTCGAACCGGCACAGCCACCGATAAACGCAGAACACAATAATAGAAGAGGCAGGAACAGCGGCCACTTTGAAATACTGTCTGTGGTGTAACCCGCCGTGGTCGCCATCGACACCACCTGGAAGAACGCCTGATTAATAGTTTCCAGCCCGGAACCGTAGACATTGTGGATCCACAGAACAATTGTGCAGATGACTACCAGCGTAAACTGTACGCCGATGAACATGCGGAATTCCGGATCGCGCCAGTACACCTTCAGGTTACGGCCACTCAGCATCGCGAAATGCAGACCATAGTTACAGCCGGAGATAAGCAAGAACACCGCGATAATGCTGTTGATGGTGCCGCTGTGGAAATAACCAATGCTGGCGTCATGCGTCGAGAAGCCGCCGATGGCAATAGTCGAGAAGCTGTGCCCGATGGCGTCAAAGACTGACATCCCTGCGCCCCATAACGATAATGCGCAGGCGATGGTCAGCAACACATAGATCAGCCACAAGGTTTTCGCGGTTTCAGCAATACGCGGGCGCATCTTGTTGTCTTTCAGCGGCCCCGGCATTTCAGCGCGATACAGCTGCATTCCGCCAACGCCCAATATCGGCAGGATTGCTACGGCGAGCACGATGATCCCCATACCGCCAAACCATTGCAGCATTTGCCGGTAGAACAGAATCGCTTTCGGTAAGGAATCCAGCCCGACCAGAGTAGTCGCACCGGTCGTCGTCAGGCCGGAGAAAGATTCAAAGAACGCATCGGTGAGTGAGAGGTTTGGCCGTTCGGAGAACAGAAAGGGTAATGCCCCGACGCTGCCCAGCACCGTCCAGAACAGGACCACGATGAGAAAACCCTCGCGCGGCTTCAGTTCACTCTTCTGCTTTCGATTGGGGAGCCAGAGGAAAAGTCCAATCGCCAGGGCGACGAAGAACGTCTGGCTGAACGCACGTCCCGCGCCGTCCCGATAAATAAGAGCGACCAGACCGGGAATAATCATCGTTCCGGAAAACAGGATGACAAGCACCCCGACGATGCGTGTTATGGCACGAAAATGCATGCTGGTGCGTTCCTCAGCGAATTAACCATAGAAAAAATTAAGAAACCGGACGCAGAATGAGCGTGCCACGGCTGATATCGAACAGATGACTGACCGTTGCCGTTGCATCCGCAGCGGGCAGCGCCAGAACGAGATCGACCGCAGCGCCAAACTCACTGCGTAAAATATGCCCGCCGACTTGCGAGAGCAGCGTTTCCACCAGCTGTAACTGGCTGTAATCACACTGCACCGCGAATTCTGCCAGCGGAACTTTTTGCTGCACGGTAAGTTGTTTTAATGCCTGCTGAACCCCGCCGCCGTAGGCTTTCACCAGCCCGCCGGTGCCCAGCATAATGCCACCGTAATAACGCACGACGACGGCAATGATTTCCCCGACGCCGCTCCCCATCAGCTGACTGAGGATGGGTTTGCCCGCAGTGCCTGCCGGTTCGCCATCATCAGAAAAACCCAGCTGTTGCGAATCATCCGGTGCACCCGCCACAAACGCCCAGCAGTGATGACGCGCTGCCGGATGCTGATGTCGTATGTCCTGAATAAACGCTTTCGCCGCCTCGACGCCTTCTGTTCTTGCCAGGAAGGTAATGAAGCGGCTCTTCTTTATCTCCTCGCTGAAAGTGACAGACTCAGCGGGAACGGGATACGGCTGCATCAGGCCAGCTTCAGATCGCGGGTCATGTTTTCGACACGGTTGTCGTGGATAACAATATTGTCCTCGATACGGATCCCGCCAAACGGCTTCATTGCTTCAATACGATCCCAGGCAAAGTGCTTACTGAATTGCCCTTCGCGCAATGGCGCCAGCAGCGAATCGATGAAGTACAAACCCGGTTCGATGGTCAGCACCATGCCCGGCTCAATCACGCGGGTGCAACGCAGATACGGATACTGCGAAGGCGCAGCCTGATGGGTACCTTTATCGTCCTGCATAAAGCCAGCAACGTCATGCACCTGCAATCCCAGCGGATGCCCAAGACCATGCGGCAGGAATGGCCCGGTCAGGTTTTGTTCCACCATCGCGTCTTCACTGATATCCAACACCAGCTTGTGCGCTTTCAATAGTTTGGCGATGCGGTGATGCATCTGAACATGATAGTCGGTATAGCGCACGCCGGACTTAATCGAGTCAATTAAAGCCAGCTGCTCGGTATTGAGATCTTTTACCAGCGCACCGAAATCACTGTCCGGTTTCCCGGCATAGGTGCGGGTAAGGTCAGCGGCATAACCGTTGTACTCCGCACCGGCATCCAGCAGAAAGCTGCGCATCTCGGACGGCGGCTGGTTATCGAGCGTGGTGTAATGCAGTACGGAGGCGTGTTCATTCAGCGCGACAATGTTGTCATACGGCACATCGGTATCGCGATGGCCAGTGGCGGTGAGATACGCCAGATTGATATCAAACTCGCTCATGCCAGAAAGGAAAGCTTCTTTCGCCGCGCGATGTCCGCTGACGGCCACTTTCTGCGCTTCACGCATACAGGCCAGCTCATAGCTGGTTTTGTACGAACGATGATAATGCAGGAAATCCAGCACCGCTTTCGGGTTCACGTTAGCTGCGGGCACACCCATGCTGATAGCGCGATCCTGGCTTGAACCGATATAACCGACACGCTTGAGATCCACCGGCAACTGGCCTTTGATGTCATCGGCATTGGCTAAGGGCGTAATGGCGACCTCTTTGGTCCAGAACGAGTCTGGCAGCGGCTCGTGGCTGTGCCAGTAGTCGACCGGCGAATAGAACCACAGCTTCGGCGCATTCACCCCATCGACCCACAACCAGCAGTTTGGCACTTTGGTGACCGGCACCCAGGCTTTGAACTGCGGATTCACTTTGAAGGGATAACTGTGGTCATCAAGGAAGGTCGTTATCAGTTCACCAGAGTGAATGAGTAACGCATCAAGCTGAGAACGTTGCAGAATTTCGCGGGCACGCGACTGCAACGTAGCGATATGTTCTTTATAAAGCGTAGTAAGCGATTCCATCCAACTGTCCTTTTTTCACCGGAAAGACGATGCTGCATCTTATCACAGCCTTACGCCTGCCATAGTCATGGAAGGTTTGTGATCTTGCCAGCAAATAAAACACATCTCATTTGCAAATTATTAACATAATAACCACACTCGAAAGCATCTGGTCATACCAGATCATCCCAGATGATTCAGGAGAGACACATGCTTTACCAAGGCGAAACATTACACCTGCACTGGCTCGACGGCGGTATCGCGGAGCTGGTGTTCGACGCTCCGGGCTCGGTGAATAAGCTCGATACTCAAACGGTCGCCAGCTTAGGCGAGGCGATTACGGTACTCGAAAAGCAGTCTGACCTGAAAGGGTTGCTGCTTAGCTCAGCCAAACCGGCCTTCATAGTCGGTGCGGACATCACTGAATTTTTGTCCCTGTTTAACGCGCCAGCGAAGAAACTGCATGAGTGGCTGAATTTCGCCAACAGCATTTTCAACCGACTGGAAGATTTACCGGTGCCGACGCTTTCTGCCATCAGCGGTTATGCGCTGGGCGGCGGCTGCGAGTGCGTACTGGCTACCGATTTTCGTATCAGCACTGCCGATGCACGCATTGGTTTGCCGGAAACCAGTTTAGGGATTATGCCGGGCTTCGGCGGTTCCGTTCGCCTGCCGCGCCTGATTGGTACCGACAGCGCCCTGGAAATTATCGCCGCGGGTAAAAACATCAGCGGGAAAGAAGCCCTGAAAGTCGGGCTGGTCGATGCGGTGGTTGATGCCGATAAGCTGCGCGACGCCGGGATCTCCATGCTCAGACAGGCGGTTGACGGCAAACTGGAATGGCAAAAACGCCGTGACCCGAAACGCCTGCCGCTCAAACTCAGCCAGATCGAAGCGGCGATGAGTTTCAGCGTGGCGAAAAGCATGGTCATGCAGAATGCCGGCAAACACTATCCGGCACCGATGACCGCAGTCAAAACCATTGAAGCCGCCGCGCATCTTGGCCGCGACGAAGCACTCAAACTGGAAACCGCCAGCTTTGTGCCCCTCGCACAATCCAAAGAAGCGCGGGCGCTGGTCAGCATTTTCCTTAACGATCAGTTCGTCAAAGCCAAAGCTAAAAAACTGGCGCATAACAGCGAAAAACCGGTGCAGGCCGCCGTGCTTGGCGCAGGCATTATGGGCGGCGGGATCGCTTACCAGTCCGCGCTGAAAGGTGTACCGGTCATGATGAAAGACATCAATGACCAGTCCCTGACGCTTGGCATGAACGAAGCGGCCAAGTTGCTCAACAAGCAACTCGAGCGCGGAAAGCTCGATGGACTGAAGATGGCGAAAGTGCTGTCGACCATTCATCCGACGCTGGATTACAGCGGTATCGAACGCGCCAACGTGGTGGTCGAAGCGGTTGTGGAAAATCCAAAAGTGAAAGCCGCAGTGCTGGCCGAGGCCGAATCGTTACTCGACGCCGATACCGTTCTGGCCTCCAACACATCAACTATTCCTATCGATCAGCTGGCTTCCTCGCTGAAACGCCCGGAAAACTTCTGCGGCATGCACTTCTTCAACCCGGTGCATCGTATGCCGCTGGTGGAAATTGTTCGTGGCGCGAAAACCTCAGATAAAACATTGTCGCGCATCGTCTCTTACGCACTGACCATGGGCAAAACGCCGATTGTGGTCAACGACTGCCCGGGATTCTTCGTCAACCGCGTCCTGTTCCCGTACTTCTCCGGCTTTAGTTTACTGCTGCGTGACGGCGCAGATTTCCGCCAGATAGACAAAGTGATGGAAAAACAGTTCGGCTGGCCGATGGGCCCGGCATATCTGCTGGATGTGGTCGGTATCGATACCGCGCATCATGCGCAGGCGGTCATGGCGGCCGGATTCCCGCAGCGTATGGCGCGAGACTATCGTGACGCCGTGGACGTGTTGTTCGATAACCGCCGCTTTGGCCAAAAAAATCAGCTGGGCTTCTACCGTTACAGCGAAGACAGCAAAGGTAAACCGCGTAAAGAGGTGGATGAACAGGTGCTCAGCCTGCTGGCTGAAAATCTCAAACCGGGCCACGCTGACTTCTCACCGCAGGATATCATCGCCCGTATGATGATCCCGATGATTAACGAAGTGGTGCGCTGCTTCGAGGAAGGCATTATTGCCAGCCCGGCAGAAGCTGATATGGCACTGGTGTACGGCATCGGTTTCCCTCCGTTCCACGGCGGCCCGTTCCGTTATCTCGATACGATTGGCACGGCGGAATATCTCAAAATGACCGAACATTACGCGCACCTGGGGCCGATGTATCAGGCACCGGACGGGCTTCGCACCAAAGCGCAAACCAATGAAAGTTACTACCCGGTTGCGGCTCCGCTGGAAAACATCAGCACCGGTAATCAGGCATAAGGACCGAAATCATGGAAAACGTAGTCATAGTTGATGCAGTCCGCACGCCAATGGGCCGTTCGAAAGGCGGCGCATTCCGCCACGTCAGGGCTGAAGATTTATCCGCGCATCTGATGCGTGCCGTACTGGCACGCAATCCGGCGCTGGATGCCAAAAACATTGATGATATCTACTGGGGCTGCGTACAGCAGACACTGGAGCAAGGCTTCAATATTGCCCGCAACGCCGCATTACTGGCGGAGATCCCGCACAGCGTACCGGCTACCACCGTCAATCGTCTGTGCGGCTCGTCGATGCAGGCACTGCATGATGCGGCGCGCGCCATTATGGTTGGCGACGCAAAGGTCAGCCTGATTGGCGGCGTGGAACACATGGGTCACGTGCCGATGAATCACGGCGTAGATTTCCATCCCGGCCTGAGCAAAACCGTCGCAAAAGCTGCCGGTATGATGGGGCTGACTGCAGAAATGCTGGCGAAAATGCACCACATCAGCCGTGAAATGCAGGATGAATTCGCTGCGCGTTCGCATCAGCGGGCGCATGACGCAACGCTTGCCGGTCACTTTGCTAACGAAATCGTACCGACCGAAGGCCACAACGCAGAAGGCGTGCTGACCCGTTATGATTTTGACGAAGTCATCCGTCCGGAAACCACGGTCGCGACGCTGGCCGCGCTGCGTCCGGCATTCGACCCGGTTAACGGCACCGTCACAGCAGGTACCTCATCGGCACTCTCCGACGGCGCTTCGGCAATGCTGCTGATGAGCGAGTCTCAAGCGAAATCATTAGGCCTGAAAGCTCGCGCACGGATCCGTGCGATGGCGGTGGTCGGCTGCGATCCGTCGATTATGGGTTACGGTCCGGTTCCTGCAACGCGACTGGCGCTCAAACGCGCCGGGCTGAGCGTTGAGGATATCGGCCTGTTCGAGCTCAATGAAGCGTTTGCCGCACAGGCTTTGCCGTGCGTGAAAGACCTGGGCCTGCTGGAAACTATGGAAGAACGCGTCAATCTCAACGGCGGCGCGATTGCATTGGGACATCCGCTGGGATGTTCGGGTTCGCGTATTTCCACCACCCTGCTGAACCTGATGGAACGGCGCGATGTGCAATTTGGCGTCGCGACCATGTGTATCGGTTTAGGTCAGGGCATCGCGACCGTGTTTGAACGCGTCTGATTTTCCATTATCTGCATAAACAAAAAGCGGGCATCTCAGCCCGCTTTTTATAAATCTCGTCTTATCCGTTTTAGTTGCCGTTTTCCCGCCTGTCAGGGGCGGGCTTTTTCACGACTTGCGACGTGCTGCACCAGTCAAATGAAAGAGAATGCGTCGCCAAATAAACGGTCTTCCAGCGCACCGCGCTCTGCAACAAAACGCTCACGGGCAATCTTCGCCATCTCAAAACGTCCGGCGATATAAATATCGTGTTCCGCCAGAGAGGAGAAATCCTGCAATACAGCACTCAGCACGGTACCGCTTCTGCCCTGCCAGCCGTCTTCAGGCTGTTCCACCACCGGGATCACTTTCAGATTCGGGTGATGAATGCTCAGCGCTTCCAGCTCACCCAGATCATAAAGGTGCTTCAGCTCGCGCCCACCCCAGTAGATCGAAATGTCGCGATGAGGCTGCTGCTCCAGCGCGGTGATCAGAATCGAACGCACGTAGGAGAAACCGGTACCGCCGGCGATAAGCACCAGCGGACGCTGGCCTTCTTCGCGCAGCCATGCGTCGCCGTGAGGAATATCCACGGTAATCGACTGCTCTTTCAGAATGCGATCCATCACGGCCATCGCGTACAGGTTCAGCTCGGACGCGCCGATGTGCAACTCGATCACGTTGTGTTCCGCAGGCGTCGAGGCCAGTGAGAACGGACGCTTATCGCGCTCGTCCATCACTACCATCAGATACTGACCCGCGCGGAACGAGAAAGGCGCTTCCGGTAACAGCCGGACTCGATACACAGTATCGGTAATCGCCTCTACCGAGGTCACTTTACAGCTCAATGTTGTCATGCGTTCCCTCTGTGGGTCATCAAAGCAAAGCGTGGGACCAGGCGTCGATTATTTCTTCGCATCGTCTTTATCATTAAGAATAGCGAGCTCATCCCAAATGGCGTCGATACGGGCGGTGACGGCAGGATCCTTCACAATCGGACGCCCCCACTCACGCTGCGTTTCACCCGGCCATTTGTTGGTCGCGTCCATCCCCATTTTCGAACCGAGGCCCGAGACCGGAGAGGCAAAGTCGAGATAATCAATGGGCGTATTTTCTACCAGCACCGTATCCCGCGCGGGATCCATGCGGGTGGTAATCGCCCAAATCACGTCGTTCCAGTCACGGGCATTCACATCGTCATCACACACAATCACAAACTTGGTGTACATGAACTGACGCAGGAATGACCAGACTCCCATCATCACGCGCTTCGCATGACCGGGATATTGTTTCTTCATGGTAACGACAGCCATACGGTAGGAGCAACCCTCCGGTGGCAGATAAAAATCAACAATTTCCGGGAATTGTTTCTTCAGGATTGGCACAAAGACTTCATTCAGCGCCACGCCCAGTATCGCCGGCTCATCCGGCGGACGGCCGGTGTAGGTCGAATGATAGATAGGATCTTTGCGCTGCGTCATGTGCGTAATCGTGAAGACCGGGAAGCTGTCCACTTCATTATAGTAGCCTGTGTGGTCGCCATAGGGCCCTTCCGGCGCCATTTCACCCGGTTCGATATACCCTTCAAGCACAATTTCTGCGCTGGCGGGCACTTCGAGATCGTTAGAAATACACTTCACCACTTCGGTTTTATTGCCGCGCAACAAACCCGCAAACGCATATTCAGACAGCGAATCCGGTACCGGCGTGACCGCGCCTAAAATCGTAGCCGGATCAGCGCCAAGCGCCACGGCCACAGGAAAACGTTGCCCAGGATGTTTCTGGCACCACTCCTGGAAATCCAGCGCACCACCGCGATGAGACAGCCAGCGCATGATGACTTTGTTTTTTCCCAGTACCTGCTGACGATAAATACCCAGATTCTGACGAGGTTTATCGGGGCCACGGGTGACGGTCAGCCCCCAGGTGATCAGCGGCGCAGCATCTTCCGGCCAGCACTGCATCACGGGAATTCGGGTGATATCCACCTCGTCGCCTTCCCAAATCTCCTGCTGACAAGGTGCAGAATGCAGCACTTTGGTCGGCATATTCAGCACCTGCTTGAACTTTGGTGCTTTGTCGTATAAATCGCGCAAACCGCGCGGCGGCTCAGGTTCTTTCAGAAACGCCAGCAGTTCACCGACTTCACGTAACGCACTGACGTCTTCCTTGCCCATGCCCATCGCCACACGTTCAGGCGTGCCGAATAAATTACACAGCACCGGCATGTCATAACCCTTTGGATTTTCGAACAACAACGCCGGGCCGCCCGCACGCAGGGTACGGTCAGCAATTTCGGTCATTTCCAAATAGGGATCGACAGACTGAGTAATGCGTTTCAGTTGGCCTCTCTTTTCAAGTAACGAGAGGAAGTCACGTAAATCACGGTATTTCATGCTGATTCTGAGTCGCCGGGTTGAAGGAAAGCATTATAGAGCCTCTCCTAAGTTGTTGCTGCTTTTTTGTTACCAGCTGGTAAACACTAATAATGAAAAGGCAGTGTAACCGTCAGAAGCCGAGGCTGTTGGTCTGACGGTGCGCAAATCGCGTTTCGCTCGGCATCACCGGCAGGTAAAAGGAACCAGCCCGCTCAGCGCCTGCGTGTCCTGATATTCCTCAATCTCCTGACCATGACGGAACACCTTGAAGCCTTGATCTTTGGCGCTGAAGTAACTCAGATCATTACCCGACACTTGCAACAAACTGCCTTCGCGCAGCGCAATCACCGACTCAGACGGGTTCACCGCACAGAATTCGGCAATACGCTCGTCACGGGTTTCTCCCATATGGCCGCTGACGTGTGCGTCGATGTAATGCGGATTGATTTGCACCGGAAACAGGCCAAGGGACGGCAGCACCACGGAGTTGCGTACCGGCATATCATTGGTGGTACGAATACTTGGCGTTGCGACGTTACAACCTGCGCTCCAGCCGATATAAGGCACATTGCGTTCACGCACGGCGCGCTGAATGGGAACAATCAGGCTGTTTTCGTGCAATAGCTGATTGAGCATCCAGGTATTGCCGCCGCTAATCAAAATACATTGCGCGCTGGCAATGGCATCTGCCGGGTTATCTGCGTGATGAATACTGGTGACTTCGATACCCAGCGCTTGAGAAAGTGCAGTGGCACGTTCGTCGTAATCACTGCGGATCAGCGCGTAAGGGACAAGGACGGCGGAGGTGATCGCGCGGGATTTTAGCACCGCCTGAATACGCTCTTTCGCATAACCCAGTAATTCTGATTCACCGGAAAGCTTACCGTTGCTCAGTAATAACAGCTCCATGACGCTTCTCCTGACTGTAATAAGATGAAGATAAGGGGATAAGTGTGCACTTTTCTTCGATAATAAAAGATAACTGGCCGACAAGCAGCAAACGTCTGCACTGATTCTCCCTGCCTGTATATCAGGGGCGGCTTTTGCTATGCTGCCGGAATCAACGTTTTAATGTGGGAAACTATGGAATCCTGGTACTTACTCTATTGCAAACGCGGTCAGCTGCTTCGCGCCAAAGAACATCTTGAGCGCCAGCAGGTTAATTGCCTGACGCCAATGATCACCCTGGAAAAGGTGGTGCGCGGACGCCGTACTTCCGTCAGCGAACCCATGTTCCCGAATTACATGTTCATCGAGTTTGACCCGGAACGGATACATACCACGACGATCAGCGCCACCCGTGGCGTCAGCCACTTCATCCGCTTTGGCCCCAAACTGGCGACGGTTCAACCCGACGTGATCAAACAGCTTATGGAACCGCCAACCATAGAAATTCGCGATCCTGAAACACCGTATGAAGGCGATGTGGTGATGATCACCGAAGGCGTTTTCGAAGGTCTCGAGGCTATCTATACCGAGCCTGATGGCGAAGCCCGTTCACTGCTGATGCTCAACCTGATCAACCAGCCCGTGCGGCAGAGCATCGATAACACGCACTTCCAGAAAATCTGAGCGGCCTTTCCTGTCTCCGCTCTGCCAATGAAAAAGCACCGTTATCCGGTGCTTTTTCAATTCAGGCAATTATCATTTCAGGCACTTAACGCGCGGACAGAGCGAACATCTTACGTGCATTATCGTCAGTGATATCTGCCAGCCACTGGGGATCTTCTCCACGCCACAGCGCGACCTGATTCACAATATGCGGCAAAAATGCCGGCTCGTTGCGCCGGTTCTTCGGCTTGTTTTCCATATCGCGCGGCAACAAATACGGTGCATCCGTTTCCAGCATTAGCCGGTCTGCCGGGATCAACGGCAACATCTCACGCAGTTCCAGCCCGCGACGTTCATCGCAAACCCATCCGGTAATCCCGATTGACAGGCCCAGAGACAGATACAGCTCAAGCTCATGCTGCGTGCCGGTAAAACAGTGAACGACGCCGCCCGGTAATGTCGACAACCAGGGTTTCAGCAACGCGGCAAAACGTTCGCCAGCATCACGACAGTGTAAAAAAACCGGCAACTGCAACTCTGCTGCTAGCCCGAGCTGTGCGGTAAACGCCGCTTCCTGCTGATCAGCGGGGGAAAAATTGCGATTGAAATCCAGACCACATTCGCCGATAGCGACAACCTGCGGCATAGCAGCCAGCCGTCGGATCGTCAGCTCAACGTCAGTATTCCAGCCACTTGCCTGATGCGGATGCACTCCCGCCGTTGACCAGCAAAAGTCAGGATGCTCTGCCGCCATTTTCTGCGCTTCCACGCTTTCCTGTGCAGAGGTGCCGGTGATCAGCATACCGCTCAGACCTGCTGCACGGGCTCTTTCCACCACCTGAGGACGATCTTTATCAAACTGATTACTGGTGAGATTGATACCAATTTCAAACATACGAAATCCTGAAACAGAAACCGCCCTTGCGGGCGGTTTGATGTCTATTTAACACGAATGAAAGGACCGGGATATTACTCAGGTTCACCCGGCTCGTTCTCTTTATCCACATCCGCACGACGTCGTCCACCCACATAGAAACGGGCAAAGAACACGCCGATTTCAAACAGCAGATACATCGGAATCGCCAGCAATGTCTGGGAGAACACATCAGGCGGTGTTAACAACATCCCGACCACAAACGCGCCAACCAGCACATACGGGCGTTTTTTCTTGAGGTCTTCTGGTGTGGTAACACCACTCCAGCACAGCAGAACGATCGCAATCGGTACTTCGAAGGAGACGCCAAATGCCATGAACAGCGCCATCACGAAATCGAGATAGTTGTTAATGTCTGTAGCAATCTGCACGCCTGCCGGAGCGGTTTTCGCAAAGAAAGCAAACGCCAGCGGAAACACCACAAAGTAGGCAAATGCCACGCCGAGGTAAAACAGTGCGGAACTGGAGAACAGCAGCGGCATCATCAGACGGCGTTCATGTTTGTACAGCGCAGGCGCGACGAACGCCCAGACCTGATACAAAATAAACGGTGCGGAAACAAATACCGAGACAATCATCGTTAGCTTGATAGGCGTAAAGAACGGTGAGGCGACGTCTGTCGCAATCATGCTCGCGCCTAAAGGCATTTGTTCGATCAACGGCGAAGCCACCAGCTGATAGATGTCATTGGCAAAATAAACCAGTGCCAGGAACACCACTAAGATACAGACAATGGCATTCAGTAGTCGCTTACGCAGCTCAATCAGATGGCTGATAAGCGGTTGGGTATCTTCAACAGCCATGTTTAGCGCTCGCCCGTCGGTTTAGTGAGTGAAACCGGTTTTTCCGGCGCAGTAGGTTCAGCAACGGGTGCTTCAACGGCAACAGGTTTGGTCACAGGCGCCGTGGCCACAGAAGGCTCAGTGATGACAGGTTCTGCGGTGGCGGCCAGCGTCTCGGCCTGTGCAGCAGCGGCATGGGCCGTCCTGTTCGATGCCAGAGCGGCATCAACCGCACTTTGTGGTGCCGCAACTGGCGCAGAGGCCACATTATCCGCCGTAGCCGGGGAGATGCCCGCATCGTGATGCGCTTCTGCATCATCTATCACAGGATTGTGGATGGTGTTACCTTCCGCTTTCGCCTCTTCCATTGCTTTGTCAGCAGGATTCAGCCCTGAGTTGATAGATTGCTTCATGGATTCTGCCGCTTCTTTCAGCTCGTCCATCGACGCTTTGATTTCCGGCGTTAAATTCTTCAGACCCGCTTCTTCGGCTTTCTTCAGGCTATCTTGCAGCTCCTGAAGTTTCAGCTCCTGCGACAGCTCGCTTTGTACCGAAGCAGCCATAGCGCGAAGCGTACGGATCCAGCCTGCTACTGTTCTGACTGCTACAGGTAAACGCTCCGGCCCGAGGACAACCAAGCCGATCACCAATACCAGCAGCAGTTCACTAAATCCAATATCGAACACGGCTTATACCTGCTCTTTGTTTTGGCTCTTGGTATCTTCTGCTTTAGCGTCTGGCTTGCCTTCAATAGACTTGGCAGCGAAATCAGCATCAGTTGGCGTTATGTCAGCGTCTTTGTTTGTTTTTGACTGGCTATCATCATCACTCATGGCCTTTTTGAAGCCTTTGATGGAAGCACCCAGATCAGCACCCAGACCACGCAGTTTCTTCGTACCAAACAACAATACGACAAGCACAACGAGAATCAGGATCTTAGTAATACTAATACCACCCATTATTTTCACCTCAAATAGGAAGGAACGACATTCATTGCCGTTGGCAAACGGCATTCAATTTAAATAAATTCTATTTTAAACAGTGTGTTAACTGGCGCGTTTCCAGCCGATCAGCCAGGAAATAACACCCGCCGTTATCAGACACGCCGGATATACTTTGACGTTGCCCAACAACAATAGGGTTCCACTCAATAACAGTGTCGCCCCTATACCCAAAAGATAACGAGACTGACCCTGACGGGAACTCTGGTTGTGCATCTGGGAGGAAAGCTTTTCGATGTTGTACTGCAACAGCTTGTGTTGTTGCAGACTCTGGTAAACCAGATCGGGTAACTCAGGCAGTTTCTCAACCCAGAATGGCGCACGCTCTTTCAGCGCGCGGATCATGGCAGGCAGCCCCACCTGATCGCGAACCCAGCTTTCCAGGAAAGGTTTTGCCGTGGTCCACAAATCCAGTTGCGGATACAGCTGACGTCCCAAACCTTCGACATACAATAACGTTTTTTGCAGTAAAACCAGCTGAGGCTGGACTTCCATATTAAAGCGGCGCGCGGTATTAAACAGATTTAACAACACGTTACCGAAGGAAATCTCGGCCAGCGGCTTTTCGAAAATCGGTTCGCACACGGTCCGGATAGCAAATTCAAAATCTTCAACATTGGTATCGCGCGGAACCCAACCCGAATCGACGTGCAGTTCAGCCACTTTACGATAATCACGGTTGAAGAAAGCGATGAAGTTTTCAGCCAGATAGCGCTTATCTTCTTTGTTGAGTGATCCAACTATGCCGCAATCGATGCCTATGTAGCAAGGATCTTCAGGCGTTTCGTAGCTGACGAAAATATTTCCGGGGTGCATGTCGGCATGGAAGAAACTGTCGCGGAAAACCTGCGTGAAGAAGACCTGAACACCACGCTCGGCCAGCAGCTTCATGTTGGTGCCCTGCTTTTGCAGCGCTTCAACATCGGAAACCGGGATGCCGTAAATCCGTTCCATTACCATCAGGCGCTCACTGCAGTAATCCGGATACACTTCCGGCACATACAGCATCGGGCTCCCTTCAAAATTACGACGCAACTGGATAGCATTCGCCGCTTCGCGCAGCAAATTTAGCTCATCAAGCAGCGTTTTTTCATATTCGCGAACCACTTCACGCGGACGCAGACGGCGGCCATCGGGCAACAAGATCGGCACCCAACCGGCGAGGCGCGACATCAGACGGATATCAGCTTTGATAGTCGGTAAGATATCAGGGCGGATCACCTTGAGTACCACAGGCTTACCGTTCTCTTTCAGAATCGCCGTATGCACCTGGGCGATTGAGGCGGACGCCAGCGGTGTCTGGTCGAATTCATCAAACCAGTTTTCCAGCGGGCCGCCCAACGCGGTATCTATTTGCTGACGTGCCAGCGCACCATCAAAAGGCGGAACGTGATCCTGAAGCAGGGCCAGTTGGTCTGCAATGTGTGGCGGGAAGAGATCGCGACGCGTGGACATCATCTGACCGAACTTAATCCATACCGGACCGAGTTCTTCCAGCGCGAGTCGCATGCGCTCACCCAACGGCTTTTCTTTATGACGATGTGGCAACCAGAAAAACAGATAACGGCCCATGCGCAATGGCAGCGTTAAACGGATTTTAGGGATAAGCTCGTCAAGGCCGTAGATAAGAAACATGCGGATAATCAGGTATAAACGTCGCATTTCCCTTGGCGTCACGGTTTGCCCTCCAGTTTTTCGAGGCGTTTATCAAGAGCATCCAGTTCCCGCACCAGTGCGGAGACTTCATCGCTAAACCACACCACTTCCAACGGGCCTGGAGCCATCTTCCACTCTTCGGTCAGCGTTTGCGCCACGTAGTTTTGCTGATGTTTCAGCCCTTTTTGCAAGAAGCGGAAACCGCCCTGCACTGCCTGGCTTAACCCTTGGGCTGCGATATCGCCGACATACGGTGCCAGGAATTCGGCTGGCTCCCACTCGGCCATATCCAGCAGCGCAACCAGCTGCTGAACCACAGAAATATCGCCGTCGACCACCAGCTCACCGCTGCGCATTAGCGGTGATAACTGCTGGCGATCGCGCAGCTTATGCAGAACGGAGAGTTTTGAGGTGACGGTACAATCCGCCACGCCATCCCATTGTCCGAGGACATCAATTTTCTGCTCGCTGAAAACAAACGTCAGCGGAGCGCTCAGTTCCTGCAACTCGACACGAAGAACTTTACCTGCCAGACGCGTACGCGCCGCCTTCATGCTGCGATCTCTGAAAAGCAGGTAATTGAGCGGCGTCTCGATGGCAGCAGTCAGTAGCGGCGTTAACAACATCGGCATACTCATATCAGAATTTGAAACCCCGATGCAGTGCAACGATGCCACCGGTCAGATTGTGATAAATCACATTCTCAAAACCGGCATCGCCCATCATGCCTTTCAGCGTTTCCTGATCCGGATGCATACGGATGGATTCAGCCAGATAACGGTAGCTTTCGGCATCTTGCGCCACGAGTTCGCCAATACGAGGCAAAATATGGAAGGAATAGGTGTCGTACGCTTTGCTAAGCGGTTTCAACTGCGGCTTGGAGAACTCCAGCACCAACAAACGGCCACCCGGCTTAAGCACGCGATACATAGAGCGCAGCGCTTTTTCTTTTTCGGTAACGTTACGCAGCCCGAAAGAAATAGTGATGCAGTCAAAGTAATTATCCGGGAAAGGCAGCGCTTCGGCGTTGGCCTGAACGTAGCTGACATTACCCACAATGCCGAGGTTCCGCAGTTTTTCGCGCCCCATTTTCAGCATGGAGTCGTTGATATCCGCCAGAACGACTTCGCCGGTCTCGCCGACCAGTCGGGAGAATTTAGCGGTTAAATCGCCGGTACCGCCAGCCAGATCCAGCACACGCTGACCACGGCGAACACCGCTGCAATCGATGGTGAAACGTTTCCAGATACGATGAATACCGAAAGACATCAGGTCATTCATCAGGTCATATTTTGCCGCCACGGAATGGAAGACATCTGCCACCATTCCCTGTTTGTCATCTTTAGCTACCGTGCGAAAACCAAAATGCGTAGTTTCCTGCGTCTGCTTTTCCATTTTATATGCCTGCTTTTTCAGTCGAACTCATGGGGAGAAGTGTATCAGAACCCGTTAGAAAGCCCCATCACCGATGCTGATTCAACATGTTGCAAAGATTCACCGGTTGAATCATAAAATCAGTGAAAACAGGGTGCCGCTGGTCAATAGTCATAATTCGTTCGGGTTCAACGTCGGTTCTTCTTCCGCATCAGAGGTGTCGGGCAGAGATGCGGTATCTTCAGGTTCGTTTTCCGCTTTTGCCATCTCGGCCAGAGAAGGGCTGATCGGCCGTTTAACTTCAACGCCCAACGCGCGGAAACTTTCTACCTGCCCTATGAGATTACCACGCCCTTGCGAGAGTTTATTCATTGCGGAACGATAACTTCCCTGCGCTTTATCCAGACTTTGCCCCATCGACTCCATATCGTCGACGAACAGACGCAGTTTGTCATACAGGCGGGCGGCGCGATCTGCGATACGTTTGGCATTCTGACTCTGATGTTCATAGCGCCACAAGTTACTGATGGTACGTAATGCCACCAGCAGAGTCGTCGGGCTGACAAGCATAATATTGTGTCGCAGCGCTTCGCTGATCAATTCGGGCTCACGGTCGATGGCCAGCAGAAAAGCGGGCTCGACGGGAATAAACATCAGCACATAATCGAGGCTGCGCAGGCCCGGAAGCTGCTGATAATCTTTGCGCCCCAGTAAACGGATATGCCCGCGTACCGACGCAATATGTTCACTGAGCGCCAGTTCACGCTCGCTGTCGTCTTCACTGTTAAAGTAACGCTCATAGGCCACCAGGGTCATTTTAGCGTCGATCACCACATCTTTGTTCTGCGGCAGACGTACCACGACGTCCGGTTGCATTCGGCTGTTGCTGTCCACCTGCACGCTGACCTGCGTCTGGTATTCGTATCCCTCGCGCAGACCGGAGGCTTCCAGAACGCGGCTCAGCACCACCTCGCCCCAGTTCCCCTGCGTCTTGTTATCGCCTTTCAGCGCTTTGGTGAGATTGACGGCTTCACGCGCCATTTCAACATTCAGCTGTTGCAGATTACGGATCTCGTGCGCCAGCGTATGTCGCTCACGCGCCTCCTGCCCGAAGCTGTCCTGCACCTGACGACGGAAACCGTCCAGTTGCTCGCGCAGCGGCAGCAACAGTTTATCGAGGCTTTGTTTGTTCTGTTCGTCAGCGCGACGGCCATTTTGTTCGAAGATACGGTTCGCAAGATTTTCAAACTGGCTGCTCAGACGCTGTTCGCTGTTGATCAGCAGCCGCTGCTTATCTTCGGCGGCCATGCGTGTTTCATCAAGACGGGTCGATACCTCACGTAATTCGGCTTCCTGTGCGCTGTTAATTTCACGCTGCGCACGCAGCTCCTGATTAAGCTGTTCGCATTCGTTTTGCCAGTGCGTCAGCAGTTGCAGTTTTTCCTGGCTGGCCGCCTGCATGCTGTGAAGTTTCCGTAACTCCAGTTCAGCCTCGCGGATTTGCTGCAAAGAGGATTGCCGCTCGACTTTGACCGCGTCATTTTCGGCCCTCACCTGCTCAAGAGATTGCTCAAGCAAACGGCGCTGAGTCTCGAACTCAGTCTGCTGTTGCTGCTGGCGTAAACTGGCCACCAGCCAGCCCACTAATAAGCCGATTAATCCGGCGCCGAGGGCCGTCAGAATACTGATATCCACGCGTTTTCCTTCTTAAAGTCATCTGCGGTCACGGTAATAGCAGGCTGTATGGATGTCCAGTCTATTTTCTGTTGCATTAAGGCTTTGCGGGATGTCTTCCAAAAAGGAATTTCTCTGCTATTTCCCCCTTGCGGCAGACATTCACAGAGAGCAGGATTCAAAACCAGCGGCTGAGCCATTGAATGCCAAAAGCGCCGGGCGCCAGAATACCGAAGGCCCAGATCAGCGCAGAAGTGATATTGGCAATCTGGAAGTACTTTTGCGGCATACCACAGATACCTGCGACCAGCGGGACGACAGCACGAAGCGGGCCAAAGAAGCGGCCAATAAACGCGCCCGGCATGCCCCATTTATCAAAAAAAGCGTGACCACGTACAAGCATTTGCGGATGACGGGAGAACGGCCAGAAGTTGCCGACACGATCCTGATAATGGGAACCGACCCAGTACGAAAGCCAGTCGCCCAGGAACGCACCGGCCGCCGCTGCCGCCCAGATGGGCCAGAAAGGGATACCAGTTTCGCCAATCAGCGCGCCAAGTCCGAGCAAAATAAAGGTCGCGGGAAGCAGCAGCGAAAGAAAGGCCAGTGATTCACCGAAAGCCAGGACAAAAACGATGGGCGCAGCCCACACCTGATGTGCACGAATAAACGTGGTGGTGTAATCCAGAATCTCGTTAACAGTCAAAAATGCAGTTCCTTTTTTCATGGAGTCGGAGGCGTAATGAAAGGGATTATTCCAGACTCACTACAAACCTGACCTTAACAGATCCTTTGGAATGGGCAAAAAAATGGGCCGCCGGAGGCAGCCCATAAATGTGATGTGTTGTTTTGATTTTATAAAAATTAAATCAGGCGGCGTGCGGCTTCGACGACAATCTTCACCGCATGGCTTTCGGTCTTTTTCATGGTTTCCGCGTTAGGAATTTCCTGCTGCGTGCGGTTCACGATGACACCCGCAACCATACCTGCACGCAGACCCTGGCTTGCACACATGGTCAGCAGAGTGGCAGATTCCATTTCGTAGTTCATCACGCCCATTTCCTGCCACTCTTTCATCGATTCTTTGAAACGACGAACAACACGGCCGGAGTAAGTATCATAACGTTCCTGACCCGGATAGAAGGTGTCAGAAGAGGCAGTTACGCCGATATGTGTTTGTGCGCCCACGGCTTCTGCCGCAGCGACCAGCGCTGTAGTACAGGCGAAATCGGCCACTGCCGGGAATTCCATCGGTGCAAAGTGCAGGCTGGCGCCGTCAAGACGCACAGCCGCCGTCGTCACCAGAACGTCGCCGACGCTGATATGCGGCTGAATGGCACCCGTGGTGCCCACGCGCAGGAAAGTGCGGATGCCGAGCTGTGCCAGCTCCTCGACTGCGATAGACGTTGACGGGCCACCGATACCGGTTGAGCACACGATCACAGATTTGCCGTCAAGCTCAGCGCGCCATGATGTAAATTCGCGGTGGGAAGCCAGGCGAACCGGGTTTTCCATCAGTTTGGCAATCTTCTCCACGCGCTCAGGGTCGCCGGGAACAATCGCCAGCGTCGCGCCGTTTAAATCTTTTTTGGTCAGGCCAAGGTGGAAAACTTCAGGCTGAGACATAACAAACTCCTCTGTGTGTAAGGTCAATTATTGGCAGGAGGAACACCCGGCAACTGTACTGAACATTGTGACGTCATTTCGTGACGGTCGTCACTATGATGTAACAACAAGAATAACGCATACATTTAATTTGTGACTTACATCACAAATTATGCCGCTAAAGAGGAAATTTTATACGGCGATGCCTCCATTGCGGACATAAAAAAGCAGACATCGCCCCGTGAGAGACTCTGCCTGCATAGATATTTACTGTAAATCAGGCGGGAACGGCGTCAGCTGCAGCGCTGCGTGACCAGATCCGGTGCTTCGCCAAATCTTTCAGGAATGCCTTCAGCAGGGCACCTTCAGCTTTTTCGCCTTCGATAATCCCCTCTTCTTTCACGTCATCCTTCAGCCCCAGCAGGGATTTAAAGCGGCGCGCGTCACCGCTCAGGCCAATAACTTTCAGATGTTTATAGGCTTCAAGAACGAAATGACGTGCGTCCCCGCTCATCAGCAATGCATCAATGTGCCCGTGCGGCACTATCACGGCGTCAACGGTGATTGACGGCGAACCGGCAAACGTCGCGTCAATCGGTAACGTCGAACCATCATCTGCGGTCACTGTCCCCAAATGGCTGGCCAGTAGTTTAGGGTGAACGCCCGCAGCCTGAAGCGCCTGCAAGGTTTCCAGAACATCGGCCGCGTGAACGCCGTCGCCCAGCAGCAGCGCAACCTGACGCCCTTTAATCACCCCTTTGCCGCTGGCATAGAGGCTGAGCGACGGATCGCTGTCCAGACCATTCACCGGTTTTGGGGGTTTGATTTTCAGCGTGTCTGCTGAAAGCGTCACGCCGACGTTTTTCGCCACCTTCTGCGCCAGCGACTGATCGACACGTGCCAGCAAATCCACCACGCGCTCGCGGATATAAGGTCGGGCGACTTTAGATAATTCAAACGAGAACGCCCCGGCAATGTGATCCTGCTCGGTTGGCGTCTGGCTCAACCAGAACAGGCGCGGCTGCGCATAAAACTCAGCAAACGACTCGCTGCGCTGGCGCACTTTTGCCGCATCAATTCGCTCAGGATAACTTTCGAAACCGCCGCCCGATGCGGCTGGAGGCGTTTCTCGCGGCCAGTTGTTGTTGATAGAATTCGGCTCGTAGTTTGCCGGATTGGTATCTACATCCTGACGGTGCATACCGTCACGCTGGAAGTTATGGTACGGACAGGTCGGCCGGTTAATCGGGATTTCGTGGAAATTCGGCCCGCCCAGACGGCTTATCTGCGTATCGGTGTAGGAGAAAAGCCGGCCCTGTAACAATGGATCGTTAGTGAAATCGATGCCCGGCACCACGTGCCCCGGATGGAACGCGACCTGCTCGGTTTCCGCAAAGTAGTTATCCGGGTTACGGTTAAGCACCATCTTGCCGATGAGCTGCACCGGCACCAGTTTTTCCGGAATCAGTTTGGTCGGGTCGAGCAAATCGAAATCAAATTTGAATTCGTCCTCTTCGGGGATCAACTGAACGCCCAGTTCATACTCCGGGTAATCGCCAGCCTCGATAGATTCCCACAGGTCACGACGGTGGAAATCCGCATCTTTCCCGGCCAGTTTCTGAGCTTCATCCCACAGCAGCGAGGCTTTGCCCGCCAGCGGTTTCCAGTGAAAACGCACAAAGGTGGATTTTCCTTTGGCATTCACGAAGCGAAATGTGTGGATGCCGAAACCTTCCATCGTGCGGTAACTGCGCGGAATGCCACGATCGGACATCGCCCAGAACACGTTATGCAAGGTTTCCGGTTGCAGGGAAACGTAATCCCAGAAGGAATCGTGCGCGCTGGCGCCCTGCGGAATTTCATTATGCGGTTCAGGTTTTACGGCATGCACAAAGTCCGGGAACTTGTGAGCGTCCTGAATAAAGAAGACCGGCGTGTTGTTACCGACCAAATCATAAATCCCTTCATCGGTATAAAACTTGGTGGCCCAGCCGCGAATATCACGGACGGAATCCGCAGAACCCCGCGACCCCTGCACAGTAGAAAAGCGCACAAACACGGGCGTCTGCTTTTTCGGGTCAGAGAGGAAACTGGCTTTGGTGACAGATTTCATGCTGCGGTAAGGCTGAAAATAACCGTGAGCCGCAGCACCTCGCGCATGAACGATACGTTCAGGAATACGCTCGTGGTCAAAATGGGTGATTTTCTCGCGGAGAATGAAATCTTCCAGCAGGGTCGGGCCACGGCTTCCGGCTTTCAGCGAGTTTTGATCATCAGAGATTTTCGTCCCCTGATTGGTGGTCAGCGGCTGTTTTTCACCATTTTTACGATGTCGCTCAAGCGCATCGAGTTTGGCGTTAGTATTCTGCGGACTTTTGGCACTGCCGGAGGCGGTAGGCTCTTTTCCGGGTGGTGTCGGTTGCGGCGAAGGCTGATAAGCGCGATCGGTGGGAGCCAGGTCTCCCAAGCCAGGTTGTGTGGATTTAATGCCCGTGGCGGGGGCGTGGCTTACCGGTAGTGACTCACTTTTCTTGGTTTTTTTTGAAGGTAATTTCGACATTGCACAAGACTCCTAACTTAAGTTTCGGGCGTTCCATGGGTCTTCCGTGACAGTTTTCCTGACTAACTTTTAACTATAGAACATCTCTTGCGCCTTGCTGTTGCCGCTTTCCGGCTATAGTTTTAATCCAAAGCGCAAATTTTCTGTATGGAGACTCCAATGAAAAATGATGAAATCCTCCCCCTGAAACAGGCTCCGACCAGCTTTGCGCCGGCCGTCACGCCGGTTGCGGAAACCACAATCCACACGGATACCGACGGCCTGCACGCCGGACAGACCACCATCCCTTCGCAGGGAGAAGATCTGCCCGCCTACCTTGCTCGTCCGGAGCAGTTCACCGGCAAATTACCTATCATTCTGGTGGTGCAGGAGATTTTTGGCGTACACGAACACATTCAGGATGTTTGTCGCCGTCTGGCGAAACAGGGCTATCTGGCGATTGCCCCCGAGCTGTATTTCCGTCAAGGAGACCCGCGCGATTACACTGAAATCAGCGAGTTATTTGCCAAACTGGTCAGTAAAGTGCCGGATCAGCAGGTACTTTCCGATCTTGACCACGCGGCCCACTGGGCGTCGCAGCACGGCGGCGATATCTCCAAATTAGGCATTACTGGTTTCTGCTGGGGTGGGCGGATCACCTGGCTTTATGCGGCACACAATCCGCAGCTGAAAGCCGGTGTGGCGTGGTACGGCAAACTGGTGGGCGATAAAACGCTGACCAGCCCGTCGAATCCGGTAGACCGCGCCGCCGCTCTTGATGCGCCAGTGCTTGGCTTGTATGGCGGGCAGGACAGCAGTATTCCGCAGGAAACTATCGAAACCATGCGTCAGGCTATTCGCGCTGCCAATGCCGATGCGGAAATCGTAGTGTATCCGCAAGCCGGGCACGCGTTTAACGCTGATTATCGCCCGAGTTATAACGCGGAAGCCGCAGCCGATGGCTGGCAGCGGATGCTGGATTATTTCGCTCAGTACGGCGTGAAATAAACGCACGTGAAGTGAAAGTTTTCGCATGCGAAAACAGAAAAGGCCTGACGGGTTTTCCCGTCGGGCCTTTTTTATGCGCAAGATTTAATCAGAAATAAAATCAATCATTACAGTGGGAGTTGCCCAAATGCGCCCTGCCAGTCTTCTTCGAACTTTTCTACCGCCGCCTGAACCGCAGGCGCACTGATAAACTGCTCCGCCACATCCACCGGCAGAGTGATTGACTGACACCCGGCCAGCAGACAAACCAGCGCCTGACGCGGCGTTTTAAAACTGGCCGCCAGCACTTTGGCGTGCGGAGCATGCAGCGTCAGTAATTGCTGCAACTCGGTGACCATCGCGATGCCATCACCGCCCTGGGCATCAAGCCGGTTCACATAGGGCGCGACATATTCCGCCCCCGCCAGTGCCGAAAGTAAACCCTGGCCTGCGCCATACACCGCAGTGCCCAGCGTCGGGATTTTACGGGTACGCAGAATTTTGATCGCCGCCAGCCCTTCGGCGGTGACCGGCACTTTGACGACCAGCCCCGGAACACGGGAGTGCAGCAATTCCGCCTCTTCCACCATGTGTTCGGCATGATTCGCCAGAACCTGTGCAAACAGTTTCCCTTCACCGCCCAGCGCATCACGCAGCGCAGGTAACACTTCCCACAATGAGGTCCGCGCTTTGGCAATAATACTGGGATTGGTAGTCACACCCTGCAACGGTAAAATTCGCGACAAACGCTTCACTGCACTGATATCAGCAGTATCCAGATAGAGTTCCATGCCATCTCCTGTCAGAGTTCAAGCTCTTGTTTCAGCAGCGCTTCGATTTGCACCGCCGTCGTTGACTGCATTAACGCATCGCGGAAACTGTCGTGCATAATCCGGCGCGCCAGCTTTGAGAAAATCCGCATATGCTGGTCACCCGCGGCGTGTTTGTTGAGGGTCAGCATGATGACAAACTGCGCCTCTTCATCACCCCATTGCACCGGCTCCTGTAATTTCGCCACGCTGATGGTCGATTGCTCGATGTGTTCAGATTTGGTGTGCGGAATGGCAAAGCCGAAACCAAGACCGGTGGAAAATACCGCTTCGCGTGCCCAGACGTCGGCGGCGAGTTTGCGCGGATAACGGCAGCGACCGGCCAGCATCAGGTTATCGACCATGCCTTTGATAACTTCTTCTTTACTGCGCCAGTCGGTATTCAGCGCCACGCATTCCGCAGTGATCAGCGGCGCGTCGTTCACCTCCATACGGAACTGCGCCAGCAGGTGTTCAACTTCCAGCGACGTGCGGCACTGCATCGCGCGGTTGAGCAACAGACGGCATTCGCGACTGTCGAGTTTCGACAACCGCGCTTTGGTGACCGGAATCGACGGTGCGCTCATGCTGATTTCATCCAGCCCCAGCCCAACCAACAGCGGCAACACCGAGCCTTTCGCACCCAGTTCACCGCACAGCCCTATCCATTTACCGTGACGATGCACTTCGCGCACAACATGATCGAGGCCGCGCAGGAACGCCGGATTCAGGCTGTTGTAATGACGGGTCACTTTTGCGTTATCGCGATCGACCGCCAGCAGATATTGCGTGAGATCGTTACTGCCGATGCTAAAGAAATCAATTTCTTCGCAGCACTGATCGATGATGAACATCACCGACGGCACTTCCAGCATGATCCCCAGCTGAATTTTTTCATCGAAAGGGATTTGCTCGTTGCGCAGGGACTGTTTGGCTTCTGCCAGACGATCTTTGATCCATAAAATCTCTTCTATCGAGGAGATCATCGGGATCATGATTTTCAGCGTTCCATGTGCCGAGGCCCGCAGGATCGAACGCAGCTGAGTGTGGAACAGCGGCAAGAATTCCTGATAAATACGCACAGCGCGATAACCAAGGAACGGGTTATTCTCAGCAGGAATATTCAGATAATGAACCGGCTTATCTCCACCGATATCCATCGTCCGCACGATAATGGTTTTTCCTTTCGCCGCTTCCGTCGCCTGACAGTAAATGTTGTACAACTCGTCTTCCGAAGGCGCACTGACGCGATCCATATACAGCATTTCTGTACGGAAGAGGCCGACCGCTTCCGCGCCGTTGCTGAAAGCGGCACTGGCTTCGACTGAATGCGCAATGTTCGCCGCCACTTCCATCCGCACGCCATCCGCGGTATAGCCCGGTTTGTAGAGATATACGCTCTGCTGCTGGCGCAATGCCTGATGGACGGCCTGCTCCTGACGGTAATAACGACGCACAGGCTCCGTCAGCGCGCAGGCTATCAGCCCCAGATCGCCGTCGATTTGCACGTCCTGACGCAGATAAACCTGCAAAGGCTGAGGGTCGACACCTACCAGCGTAGGAATATTGAACGATCGCGCGAGAATAACCGTATGGGACGTACTGCCGCCGCTGCCGAGCAGCAGGCCTTTCAGATGCTTTTTATCCAGTTCGAGAAACTGGCTGGGGGTCAGTTCATCCGCCAGACAGATGCTGGCTTCACTGAGGGTTTGCTGGGAAGCAAACTGCGCTTCGCCGTAAATATGCTGCAACAGCTGGAAACTGACATCACGAATATCCAGTTCCCGTTCGCGCAGATAAGCGCTGGACGATTTTGCGAGTTGCGCACTGAAATGCGCGGCGGTTTCCACAATGCTCTGCGCGCAGCTTTTTCCTTCCATCACATGGCTTAGCAACGCGTCGCGCAGGCTGTTATCGCGAAGCAAAGAACGATGCGCTTCAAGCACAGCGGTAATGGTGCAGCTGCCTTCCATTAGCTGTAATTCAATAGATTTTTCGAGCTGTGCCAGCCCGCCGGAAAGCAAACTTTGTTCTTTATCCTTGCCTTGAGACGCAGGCAAATCAGTCAATGCCGCCAGATTCACGTTGGAGAGATTAACCAGTTTGCCCAGCGCACAGCCTTCACTGACGGAACGGGCGCGGTAAATCACCGGGGAAAGATGCGTCAGGGATTCGGGGAGAGGCTCACGATCTGCGGTTTGATCGTGTTCAGGAAGGGCTTCATCACACAGCGGAAACTGATGCTCGATGAAATGCGCCAGCGCTGCCAGTGCTGCCACTTCGTCAACACCTTCGACCGTCACATGGCATTCATCGCCAGACAGAATGTCTGCGCCAATCAGCGACAACACACTTTTACCGTCAGCAACACGGTCAGTGCGAGTGTTATACCATTGAAACGTCGATTCAAATCCGTTGCACAACGATTCTATATGGCTCGCCGGACGAGCATGAACCCCATTAACCAGTACGCAGGTGAAGCTCAACTTCTTGGTCATTTCTGAATCCTCATCCCAGATGCCGGTGATCATTACCGGCACTCGCAGAATAGGGTCCCGAGGCTCATGCTGACTACGAGACAAAAATGACAAACACTGGATAAATGTAATGTATCCCGCTTTTTGCGAGACAGCTCACACTGTACAGGAGTCGATAAACCTCCCCTTATCTCGGGTTATTTGAAGCCGCTCGCATTTTCGATCGAACATTACAAAAGTCCAGTAAAACACAAATCTGTCCACTATTAGCGCCACCGCCCTCAGCCTATTGTTGTCGTCGATACCCTTTTAGTATCTGCGCTTTTTCACCAAAAGAAGCCCTGATATTTGTGATCGTTACGCCCGACACCGGAAGCTCCAGGAGCTAATCATGAAAGACTTGCTCAATATTCTAAAAAATACCCGCCAGCACCTGATGACTGGCGTCTCACACATGATTCCTTTTGTGGTCGCGGGCGGCATTTTGCTGGCCATCTCTGTCATGCTTTACGGTAAAGGTGCTGTGCCGGATGCCTTAACCGATCCGAATCTGAAAAAACTGTTTGATATCGGCGTTGCCGGTCTGACCCTGATGGTACCTTTTCTGGCCGCCTACATCGGTTACTCCATCGCTGACCGCTCAGCGCTGGCACCTGCTGCCATCGGTGCCTGGGTGGGCGCTTCCTTTGGCGCAGGCTTTTTCGGGGCGATCATCGCCGGCCTGCTGGGCGGCATTATCGTTTTCTATCTCAAAAAGATCCCTGTACCGAAGATCCTGCGCTCTGTGATGCCGATCTTTGTGATCCCGATCGTCGGCACCTTGCTGACGGCGGGGATCATGATGTGGGGCCTGGGCGAACCTGTCGGGCTGCTGACTACCTCGCTCACCCACTGGCTGCAAGGGATGCAACAAGGCAGCATTGTGGTACTCGCTATCATTATGGGGCTGATGCTGGCCTTCGACATGGGCGGGCCTGTGAATAAGGTTGCCTACGCATTTATGCTGATCTGCGTCGCGCAGGGCGTGTATACCGTCGTTGCCATTGCTGCGGTCGCTATCGCCACACCTCCCCTTGGCGTCGGTTTCGCCACCCTGATTGGTCGCAAGTTTTACTCCACAGAGGAACGTGAAGCGGGCAAAGCGGCCATGTTAATGGGCTGCGTCGGCATCACTGAGGGCGCAATCCCTTTCGCCGCCGCTGATCCGCTGCGCGTCATTCCTTCCATCATGATCGGTTCGGCCTGTGCAGCAGTCACCGCTGCATTGCTCGGCGCAGAATGCTATGCGGGCTGGGGTGGCCTGATCGTACTGCCCGTCGTTCAGGGCAAATTTGCTTATATCGGCGCGCTGCTGGTTGGCATGATCGTGACCGCCCTGTGTCTCAACCTGCTGAAATATCTCGCCGCCAAAAAACAATCCACCAAAAACCACCAGGAATCTGATCTGGATTTGGACTTTGAAATTAACTGACATCAGGGAAAATATTATGACCAACATTATTGCTGTTACCGCCTGCCCGTCCGGCGTTGCTCATACCTACATGGCAGCGGAGGCTATCGAACGTGCAGCCAAAGCTAAAGGTTGGGATTGCAAAGTGGAAACGCAGGGCTCAATCGGTCTGGAGAACGAGCTGACGGCAGAAGACGTGGCCGCTGCGGACATTGTGATTCTCACCAAAGATATCGGCATCAAATTCGAGGAACGCTTTAAAGGGAAAATGACGGTGCGCGTTGGCATCAGTGACGCAGTCAAACGCGCCGACGCCATCATGGAAAAGATTGCCGCACACCTCAAGAACACGGCTGTCACGGATTGAATTTAAGGAGAACAGGATGACTTCCCGCATCGATCGTCTGAAAGCCGCGCTTTTCGCCAGCCCGCGTGAAATCTCGCTGGAACGCGCCTTGCTGTATACCGCAAGCCATCGAAAGACTGAGGGTGAACCGACGCTTCTTCGCCGTGCGAAGGCCACGGCATACATTCTGGATCACGTTGAGATTACTTTGCGCGAAGACGAACTGATTGCCGGTAATCGCACGGTAAAACCACGTGCGGGGATCGTCTCTCCTGAAATGGATCCCTACTGGCTGCTCAAAGAGCTGGATGCTTTCTCCACCCGTCCGCAGGATCGTTTCAACATTTCTGCGAAGGATAAACAGGTTTATCGTGAGCAGCTTTTCCCTTATTGGGAATCGCGTTCGATGAAAGACTTCATCAACAGCCAGATGCCGGAAGAGGTCACCGCCGCCACCAAAACGCAGATTTTCAGCATCAACCAGACCGACAAAGGTCAGGGCCACATCATTATTGATTATCCGCGTCTGCTGAACACCGGTCTGGATAATTTAGTGGCCGGGCTACAGCAGCACGTTTCACAGGAGCCAGATAACGCGTTCTACCAGGCGGCGCTGATTCTGTTGCAGGCGGCAAAACGGCACATTCTGCGTTACGCCGCGCTGGCGACGCTGATGGCGGAGGAATGTGAAGATCCGCAAAGAAAACAGGAATTGGAAAGAATCGCCGGTATTTCGCTGCATATTTCAGCCAGTAAGCCACAGGATTTCTATCAGGCCTGCCAGTTGTTCTGGTACATGAATATTATTTTGCAGTACGAATCCAACGCCAGTTCGCTCTCACTCGGGCGCTTCGATCAGTACATGTTACCGTTCTATCAACATTCCTTGTCACACGGGGAATCGCCAGCATTCCTCAAAGAACTGCTGGAAAGCCTGTGGGTGAAATGCAACGACATCGTCCTGCTGCGCTCGGCCTCTAGCGCGCGGTATTTCGCCGGATTCCCGACCGGGTATACCATCTTGCTCGGTGGCCTTACTGAAACCGGGCGCAGCGCCGTAAACGTGCTTTCATTCCTGTGTCTGGATGCCTACCAGAGCATCTGCCTGCCACAGCCCAATCTCGGCGTGCGGGTAAATGAACTCATTGACCGCCCGTTCCTGCTGAAAACAGCCGAAACCATTCGTCTCGGCACCGGCATACCGCAAATTTTTAATGATGAAGTGGTAGTGCCCGCGTTTCTTAACCGCGGTGTGCGGCTCGAAGATGCACGGGATTATGCCGTTGTGGGCTGTGTGGAACTGTCGATTCCAGGGAAAACTTACGGGCTGCACGATATCGCCATGTTTAATCTGCTGAAAGTGATGGAATTAACACTGCATGAAAACGAAGGTAATGCGGCGATCACCTACCAGGATCTGGTGGAAAAGATCTGCCAGAAAATCAGCCACTACGTCAAACTGATGGCGCAGGGCAGCAACATCTGCGACATCGGCCACCGCGACTGGGCGCCCGTTCCGCTGCTCTCTTCATTTATTGAAGGTTGTCTGGAGAGCGGCAAAGACATCACCGCAGGCGGCGCACGCTACAACTTCTCCGGCGTTCAGGGAATTGGCATCGCCAACCTCAGCAATTCCCTGCATGCGCTGAAAGGCATGGTTTTTGACCAGCAACGTCTGACATTTGATGAGTTACTGGCGTCACTGAAAGAAAATTTTGCCAGCGAAGAAGGTCGCGCCATTCGAGCCCGTCTGATTAATCGCTTTGAAAAATACGGCAACGATGTCGATGAAGTTGATCTCATCAGCGCCGATTTGCTGCGTTATTACTGCAAAGAAGTCGAGCAATACCGTAATCCGCGCGGCGGGCAATTCACGCCGGGCTCCTATACGGTTTCAGCTCATGTGCCATTAGGCGCGGTGGTCGGCGCGACGCCGGATGGCCGCTATGCCGGTGAACAGCTGGCCGACGGCGGGCTTTCACCAATGCTGGGGCAAGATCATCAAGGGCCGACTGCCGTACTGAAATCGGTCAGCAAACTCGATAACACGCTGCTTTCCAACGGTACGCTACTGAATGTGAAATTCACGCCGTCGACGCTCGAAGGTCATCAGGGGCTGAACAAGTTGGCAGATTTCCTCGGCGCATTCACCCGCCTAAAATTGCAGCATGTGCAATTTAACGTAGTCAATGCAGAGCAACTGCGCGAAGCGCAAAAGCGTCCGCAGGATTTCGCGGGGCTGGTCGTCAGGGTAGCAGGCTACAGCGCATTCTTCGTCGAGCTGTCAAAGGAGATTCAGGATGACATTATCGGCCGAACCGCGCATCAGCTCTGAGCTGCGCATCCCCATCGTCGTAAAAAGGACCGTCGCAGATAACACCCTGCGCGGACGCATCTTCAACATTCAGCGGTTTTCACTTAACGACGGCCAGGGTATTCGTACCCTTGTTTTCTTCAAAGGATGCCCGCACCGCTGCCCGTGGTGCGCTAATCCCGAGTCTATGTCGCCACGCATACACGTCATCAAACGGCAGGCGAAATGCCTCAACTGCCGGACATGCCTGCAGGATCCGGATGAATGCCCCAGCGGTGCGATGGAATATGTCGGCGAAGACATTACGCTGCCAGAACTCATGAAACGTCTGCTGAAGGACGAGGTGTTTTTCCGCTCGTCCGGCGGCGGCGTCACGCTTTCGGGTGGTGAAGTGCTGATGCAACATGCTTTTGCCAGCGCGTTATTGCAGGAGCTACAGGCTCTGGGCATTCATACGGCTATCGAAACGGCAGGCGATGCGCCGCGGGATCACCTGCTTGCGCTGGCCGATCGCTGCGATCAGGTTTTGTTTGATTTCAAAATAATGGATCCGTCACTGGCACGTTCCATTCTCAACATGAATCAGCCACGCGTGCTGGAGAATTTCAGTGAACTTGCCCGGCGCGGCGTGAAGCTGCTGCCCCGTTTACCACTGATCCCCGGTTACACCCTGAAGCCCGAAAACATGCAACAGATCCTGGATTTCCTTAAACCCTTCCACTTAAATGAAATCCATCTGTTACCCTTCCACAAATACGGTGAAGCCAAGTATCCGCTGCTGGGGAAAATCTATTCCATGCACAAAACGCCGGTGCCTGAAGCAGAAACCCTTGCGCTTTATCGTGCGCTGGCGGAAAGCTACGGATATCGGGTCACGCTGGGTGGCTAGGGTGTTAAGCACCGGATCAATGATTTCCGACAAAGGGGCATAGCAATGTCATTGAAATTGGTCGCCGTCACGGCGTGCATCAGCGGTGTGGCGCATACGTACATGGCGGCAGAGCGTCTGGAAAAGCTCAGTGCGCAGGAAAAATGGCAGGTAAAAGTGGAAACGCAGGGCGCCCTGGGCATCGAAAATTCGCTTTCAGAAAGCGATATTGCGCAAGCGGATATTGTCCTGCTGGTCACCGAGATCCAGCTTGAAAACCGCGAGCGCTTTTCCCACAGTCGCTGCGTTCAGACGGGTATGCATACATTTTTGCGCACGCCGGAAAAAGTGATGGCTGCTGTCAAAAAAATCGCCACCTCGCCGCAGGGTACGCAGATCGTTTTACCCTAGTCAGGGGTGTGCTTGTTCCAACTGGCTACGGTATTGCCGGCGATACTCTGAAGGCGAGCGCTCGGTGCTTTTCTTAAACTGGCGGCAAAAATAGTTGCTGTCGACAAACCCGCAGGCATGAGCGACTTCTTTCACCTTCATGTCGTAGCCTTTCAGCAGATTTTTTGCCTGCTCCAGCCGCACATAATTCAGATATTCATTTAGCCCGACTCCGCCGCTTTTCTGGAACAGATGCGACAGATAATTCGGTGAGATATAAAACGCTTTGGCGACGGAATCGCGGGTCAGCGGCTCACGATAATATTCTTCGATGTGCTGGCGGATCGCCGTGAACAGCGCCTGACTACGCGACGCGGTCTGAACCGAAGAGCTGAACAGATCCAGCGTATGGCTCAGCAACCCTTTTACCAAAAACTGTGCCGTTTGCTGATCGCTTCGGTGCCACGCCAGTTCATTCAACGCCTGTAACATAAACGCGCCGACACGAGGTCCGCGCCTGCCAATATTGCCCTTTTCGCTCCCCTCAAAACCTGTACCATCCCAGTGAAGCAGGCTAAATCCAAGCTGCTGTTTGCCAAACAAAATACTCAGCGTCCGCACCGGCTTTTGCCACTGGGGGCTGTTCCAGCCTTTTGCCGGAACGAACAATACATCGCCCGCCAGCATTCGCGTCGCCTGACTTTTGCCCTGCTCGTCTTCCCATTCCATCATCTGCTCGCCATCCAGAATCAGTTCCAGACGCGGAAAATCCACCTGATACGCCAGCGCGGGCACCGGATGCTGGGCACCGGCGAAATAGACTTGGCGGATCCCTGTGGCGTCTTCAAGTACCGGAGATAAAACAGAAAAAAGTGGATGGGTCATGATCGGGCTACCTCTCAGCATAATCTGGCTATGATAACTAACCCCGGCTGAAGGCAGAAAGGGAACTCGCAGATTTGCGAGGAACGATGGAAAACGGCTCACTGGCCAGCCTTAAGGCGGGCACAGTGAGCCATAAATATCTTTAAGGGCTGTAAATATTCAGGCTTGCGGAGGCTGGCCATTGGACGCACTCAGGCCACCGTCCACCGGCAGATTCACGCCGGTGACGAATCGCGCATCGTGGCTGGCGAGAAAGGCTATTACATCAGCGATTTCTTCCGGCTCTGCGCCACGGCCAAGCGGGATGCGTTCAGCGAATTTATCCAGCAGCGGCTGGTTGTCTTTAATCCCGGCCGCCATCTCGGTAAACGTCAGTGACGGGCAAACCGCGTTAACGCGCACGCCGTCTTTGCCGTGATCCATCGCAATCGAACGGGTAAAGTTGGTCACGCCACCTTTGGCCGCGTTGTAAAAGCTCATTCCCCAGTCGCCACCCATACCGGAGACCGATGAAATGTTGACGATGTTACCTTTGCTTTTAATCAGCGCGGGCATGAAGAAGCGGGTACAGTAGAAGACGCCGCTCAGGTCGATCGCCATGATTTTTTGCCAGTCATCGAGACTCGCTTCGGTGACCTTGCCCTGCACCACGACACCTGCGCCGTTTACCAGCACATCCACGCGGCCAAATTTATCTTCGATGACCGAGGCCATGCGTTCAACGTCCTGCGCCGAAGACACATCTGCCAGATGAATATAATACTGCGTGCTGCTTAACGTGCTGGCCACTTTCTCGAGCTTTTCTTTGGTTCGCCCGACCAGCACAACAATCGCGCCCTCTTTGGCAAAACGCTGGGCGGAAGCTGCGCCCATACCTGAACCCGCGCCGGTAACGACAACCACTTTGTCTGTAAATCGGTTCATGTTCTCTCCCTGTCTTAATGAGTTGAAACCTGTATTAAGCCTAGTGGAGAAAGCCGGGCTTTGTAGAAAGCGGCCCGTCAAACCCCCCTCAATCACGCTCCAGCCGCCGTATGCCGCGGGCTGAAAGAGTCGTAACAAAGTACGAATGAACGATAAAAAAAGGGCTCCGGGTATACAGCCCCGGAGCCCAACGTGTCGGCGATTCACCGACATACTTCCACCAACGTACTCTTTACTCACATCCGGTCAGATTTTCTCTGCACGCAGACGCTTAGCCGCTTTCACCATGTTTTCCAGCGACTCGCGGGTTTCCGGCCAGCCACGCGTTTTCAGGCCACAGTCCGGGTTCACCCACAGGCGCTCTGCCGGGATACTGTCCGCCGCTTTACGCAGCAGGTTTTCGATCCACTCCACGCTTGGCACGTTTGGCGAGTGAATGTCGTAAACACCGGGTCCGATTTCATTCGGGTAATCGAATTCTTTGAAGGTTTCGATCAGATCCATATCAGAACGCGAGGTTTCGATAGTGATCACATCCGCATCCAGCGCTGCAATCGAATCCATGATGTCGTTGAATTCGCAATAACACATGTGGGTGTGGATCTGCGTGTCATCTTTCGCAATGGCGGCGTTCAGTTTGAACGCGTCTACCGCCCAGCGCAGATACGCATTCCACTCAGACTTGCGCAGCGGCAGGCCTTCGCGCAGTGCAGGTTCGTCAATCTGGATGATGCCGATACCGGCTTTTTCCAGATCTTCCACTTCGTCGCGCAGCGCCAGACCAATTTGCTTGGCAATGGTTTCGCGGCTGACGTCTTCGCGCGGGAAGGACCAGCAAAGGATAGTGATCGGGCCGGTGAGCATGCCTTTGACCGGTTTTTCGGTCAGCGATTGTGCGTACTTCGCCCATTCGACGGTGATCGCTTCCGGACGGCTGACGTCGCCGATGATGACCGGCGGTTTCACGCAGCGGGAACCGTAGCTCTGTACCCAGCCGTTTTGCGTGAACACAAAGCCATCCAGATGCTCGCCGAAGTATTCGACCATGTCGTTACGTTCCGCTTCGCCGTGAACCAGTACGTCAATGCCCAGACGTTCCTGTTCTTTAATGGCTTGCCTGATATGTTCGCTGATACCGGTACGGTATTTGGCGCTATCCAGACGGCCTTGTTTGAAATCCAGACGCAGGCCACGGATTTCCGTGGTTTGCGGGAATGAACCGATAGTCGTTGTCGGCCATGCCGGCAGGTTGAAACGGGCACGTTGTGCGACAGCACGCCTGGTGTAAACGTTTGGACGCTCGATATCAGCGGCCGTAATAGCCGCAACGCGTTTACCGACGGCGGGATTATTCACACGGGTCGATTCACGACGGGCGCGAATTGGCGCGCTGTATTCCGCCAGTTTTTGCTGTGCTTCTGCGGTCGGATTATTCAACGCAGACGTCAGCAGTGACAGCTCGGCACATTTTTGCAGGGCAAACGCGAACCAGCTTTTCACTTCATCATCCAGACGGCTTTCGACGCTTAGGTCGATCGGGCTGTGCAGCAATGAACAGGAGCTGCCGATCCAGACATGGCGGCCTTCAATCAGTGGTTTCAGGCGGTCGAACCAGGTGCTCAGATCCGCACGCCAGACGTTACGACCGTTGATTACGCCCAGTGAAATCAGCCAGTCTTTTGGCAGCGCGTTGATCACCGTTTTCAGGTCATCGCAACCGGCAACCGCATCAATGTGCAGGCCCTGAACCGGCAACTGACGAACAGTGTCGAGGTTATGGCCGACGCTGTCGAAATAGGTCGTCAGCAGCAGTTTGGTGTGGCCCTGCAATTGCTCATACGCCGGTTTATAGGCATCGAGCCATTCCTGCGGCAGTTCCAGTACCAGCGCAGGTTCATCAATCTGCACCCACTCGATGTCGCGTTTTGCCAGTTCGGCCAGTACTTGCTGATAAACCGGCAGAATATCGTTAATCAGCGAAAGACGGTCGAACTGCTCGCCTTTCACTTTGCCGAGCCACAGGTATGTCAGCGGGCCGAGCAGAACCGGTTTCACTTTGTGGCCGAGCGCCAGTGCTTCGTCCACTTCTTCCAGCAGTTGCGTCCAGGTCAGTTTGAACTGCTGACCTTTCACGAATTCCGGCACCATGTAGTGATAGTTGGTGTTAAACCATTTCGTCATTTCCGCAGCGGCAGCCGGTTTACCGGTCGGTGCACGGCCACGGCCAAGACGGAATAAGGTATCGATATCGACAGACCCGTCAGCATTCTGGTGACGTGCAGGCACGTTACCCAGCAACAGGCTGGTGGTCAGTACGTGATCGTACCAGGCAAAATCGCCGACAGGCAGCAGATCCACACCCGCATCGGCCTGTTGTTTCCAGTGGCGGGCGCGCAGTTCGCGTCCGGTTGCCAGCAGTTCTTCCTGAGTGGAATGACCTGCCCAGTAGCTTTCTTGCGCTTTTTTAAGTTCACGACGCAGACCAACGCGTGGAAAACCCAGTGTGTGATTCAGTATCGTCATCTTTTTAATTCCTGTTTAGCCGTCCAGATGTTTACACATCCATAATCCGCAGGTACTGTATATTGCACAAGCGCAAATTATTCATGTCACAGTGAAGGACTCTCATGATCGAACTGAAACACCTGCGAACGTTGCAAGCACTGCGCAACACCGGGTCACTGGCCGCTGCCGCCTCGCAGCTTCATCAGACACAATCGGCCCTGTCTCACCAGTTCAGTGACCTCGAGCAACGGCTGGGTTTCAGATTATTTGTGCGCAAAAGCCAGCCGCTGCGGTTTACGCCGCAGGGTGAAATCATGCTCAATCTGGCAGAGCAGGTGCTGCCACAAATCCAGCAGGCATTGCAGGCGTGTAATGAACCGCATCAGACTTCACTGCGTATCGCCATCGAATGCCACAGCTGCATTCAGTGGCTGACGCCCGCGCTGGACAACTTCCATCAGAACTGGCCGCAGGTGATGATGGATTTCAAATCCGGCGTGACGTTTGACCCGCAACCGGCGCTGCAACAGGGCGAGCTGGACCTCGTATTGACGTCCGATATTCTGCCGCGCAGCGGTTTGCACTATTCGCCGATGTTTGATTTTGAAGTCCGTCTGGTGCTGGCACCGGATCATCCGCTCGCGACCCAGGCCGTCATCACGCCGGAAGATCTGAGCAGTGAAACGCTGATGATTTATCCGGTGCAGCGCCAGCGGCTGGATATCTGGCGGCATTTCCTGCAACCGGCAGGCGTCAGCCCGTCGCTGAAAAGCGTCGATAACACGTTGTTATTGATTCAGATGGTGTCGGCGAGAATGGGAATTGCGGCGCTGCCACATTGGGTGGTGGAGAGTTTTGAGCGCCAGGGTCTGGTGGTAACCAAAACCCTGGGCGATGGCTTATGGAGCCGGCTATACGCCGCCGTGCGTGATGGCGAGCAGCGTCAGCCGGTCACGGAAGCGTTTATTCGTTCGGCGAGGCAGCACGCGTGCGATCATCTGCCGTTTGTTCGCGATGCGGCACGACCCAACGCCGGTGCACCCACAGTGAGGACATAATCACCGCAGCGCCCAGAATAAAGCTCGGCCAGTGTGGCTGCTGTTGCCAGATAGCCAGATTCACTAACAGCCCGGCCGGGACGTGAAAGTTGTTCATAATCCCGAGCGTTCCGGCATCCACCTGCGTCGCACCGTAGTTCCACATGAAATATCCCAGGCCCGACGCGCCAACGCCTAACCACACCAGAATCCCCCATTGCAACTCCGTGGTCGGCAATTTCTGCGGATTACCCCACAGGAACCACGCCACCACGGCGCACATCAGCGCCCCGATGTAGAACCAGGAAAAGGCCGTATGCTGCGGTACCGGACGGGTTTCCATCAGACGTTTGTATCCCACCTGCCCGATGGCAAAACAGATATTCGCCGCCTGTACCAGCAACAGCCCGATGATGAAATGCTCGCTGATGTGGTCGTAACGGATAATCGCCGCACCTGCCACCGCCAGCAGTGCGCTGAGTGCATAGCCAATACGGATTTTGCGGCCACTGATGAGATCATAAATCAGCGTCACGTACAACGGCGTCATCACGGTAAACAGCAGGAATTCCGGCACTGACAAGTACAGATAGGCTTCGAAGCTGATGAGATACATGATCCCAAGCTGCATCGCACCGACCGCCATGTACAGCAAGATGGTGGTAAGCGCATAGCCTTTCCAGCGCAGGAACGGCAGGAACACCAGCGCCGCCAGCCCCAGACGGACCAACACGGCGAAGACGCTGTCGACCTGTCCGGCGAGATAAACGCCGATCAGACTGAAGGAAAAGGCCCACAAAATGGTGGTGATAATGAGTAAAGGCACGGCAGTTGAGCCCTAAAATGTGAAAGATGGACGATTGTAGCCGAATGAGAAACAATGCGGGATGCGAAGGTGGTTTACATCTGATTAATTATAGAACAAACGAGAGCCGCACCACGCTTTGAGGGAAACGTGCCCTCAAATGCCGCGCTCGGGGATGTGATGGCATACACTTAAGGGATGACTGGAAATGGAGGATGAACCGATGAAACGCTTATATGGAATGATCGCCGCACTGCCATTGCTGTTGGCCGTTCACGCTGCCGGTGCCGTTGAGAAGGTGCCGAATCCGAACGATCCGCTGCTGACCAATCCGTCGCAACAGCGTATGCAGCAACAGCAGCAGAATAACCAGCAAATGCAGAAGCGTCAGCAGGAGCAGGATCTGCGCAGTAATCAGCAACAACAGCAACTCAAACTACGTTCGCAAATCCAGAGCAATCAGCAACGGTTGCAGATCCAGCAGAATAACCAGACGCTGAATCAGAAATTGAATCAGACGCCGTAATTTTTTATCAGGCGTGGTGTCTTCCACGCCTGATCCCGCCTGTTACCACCACGTTTTATTCAAAATCCGGCCCGATCACATCAATCTTATCCGTACAGATGCAATCCACGCCCCAGCGCAGGAGTTCGCGCGCGCGCTCGGGGTTATTCACCGTGTATACCAGAATATGCAGGCCAGCGGCTTTGATCGCGTTTACGCGCGCTTCACTGAGCAGTTTGTGATTGAGGTGCAAAGACACGCATTCCAGTTCGTCGGTCAACGCATTCCAGTTTTCGTGCCATTCGTCGATGAGTAATCCGCGCGGGAGTTCAGGGGCGGCTTTTTTGGCGGCGACCAGCGCGTCGAATTCGAAAGAGGAGAGCAGCGGCGGAACGCTCTGATCTTTCCACAGCTCACGGGCAGCGAGCGCGATGTCAGTGCCTGTTTTTTCATTCAGACCGGTGGTCGGTTTAATTTCGATGTTCACCATCATGTGGTGGCGCGCACAGCGTTCGGCTACCTGCGCCAGCAAAGGCAATTTTTCGCCTTTAAACGCGGCGCTGTACCAGTCACCGGCGTCGAGTTGCTGAAGTTTCTCCCACGGCTGCTCACCCGCCACGCCCCAGCCATTGCTGGTGCGGTTCAGGGTATCGTCATGCAGCAGGAAGATTTCCCCGCCCTGCGCCAGTTTGGCGTCGAATTCGATCATCGTATGACCGTATTTCGCGCCCACATCAATGGCGGCCAGCGTGTTTTCTGGTGCCAGTGCGCCGCCGCCACGATGCGCCACAATGCGAGGATAAGGCCAGGCTTTCATATTCATTCCATCCGTAATCCGCTGTGAGTATCGAAAAAGTGTAACGCTTTCGCCGGGAAAGCCAAGCGTAACAGCGAACCCGCCGTCGGGAACACTTCATGCGATAAGCGCACCACGACGCCGCTGCCTGCCAGTTTGCCGTGCGCCAGGTTATCCGCGCCCAGCAGTTCCAGCGTATTGAGTACCATCGGGATCCCGCTTTGTTGATCCTCTGTCAGCTGAATATGTTCCGGACGAATGCCCAGGGTCAACTCGCGGCCGCCCCATTCCGGGCGCGGGACTTGCAGCGGCAATTCGAAACCGTCTTCCATCACCAGCGACGTGCCGTCCGAGGCGAGCTGACCGGGCAGCAAATTCATCGCCGGTGAGCCGATAAAACTGGCAACGAACAGGCTTGCCGGGCGGCGATAGACTTCCGACGGGGTGCCGATTTGCTCGGCGATGCCTTTGTTCATCACGATCACCCGCTCGGCCAGGGTCATGGCTTCGACCTGATCGTGCGTCACGTACAGGCTGGTGGTGCGCAGCCGGCGGTGCAGTTGTTGCAGCTCGAGGCGCATCTGTACACGCAGTTTGGCGTCCAGGTTAGACAAGGGTTCGTCGAACAGGAAAACTGCCGGTTCACGCACGATAGCGCGCCCCATGGCTACGCGCTGACGCTGGCCGCCGGAAAGTTCACGTGGTTTGCGTTTGAGCAGCGGGCCGAGTTCAAGAATACGCGCGGCTTCTTCAACGCGCGCGAGGATCTGCGCTTTGCCGAAACCGCGAATTTTCAGGCCATAGGCCATGTTGTCGAACACGGTCATGTGCGGATACAGCGCGTAGTTCTGGAATACCATCGCGATGCCGCGATCTTTGGGTTCCAGCTCGGTGACGCGCTGGTCGTTGATGTAGATATCGCCGGAGGTAGTGCGCTCCAGCCCGGCGACCATGCGCAGCAGCGTGGATTTCCCGCAACCGGACGGTCCGACCATGACGATGAACTCTCCATCGGCGACGTCCAGATCGATACTCTGGATAATCTGGTTTTTGCCATCGTAAGACTTAGTAACTGCCTGTAATTTCAAATTTGCCATTTCGGTTTACTTCTCACTGTCTACCAGACCGCGCACAAACCAGCGCTGCATCAGGAGCACCACCGCCAGCGGTGGCAATAATGTCAGGATCATGGCCGCCATCACCTGATTCCATTGGGTCGAGCCGTCGCCTGAGGAGATCATGCTTTTAATCCCGGCTACCGCCGTGCCCATCGAGGCATCGCTGGTGATCAGAATCGGCCACAGATACTGGTTCCAGCCATAGATAAAGGTGATGACGAACAACGCCGCGAGGTTAGTTTTCGACAGCGGCAGCACGATGTCCCAGAAAAAGCGCATCGCACCCGCGCCGTCGATACGCGCCGCTTCCAGCAGCTCATCCGGCAGGGTCATGAAGAACTGGCGGAACAGGAACGTCGCGGTCGCCGAAGCCATCAGCGGCAGCGTCAGGCCGGTATAGCTGTCGAGCATATGCAGATTAGCGATCACCTGTACTGTCGGGAAAATACGCACTTCCACCGGTAACATCAGCGTCATAAAAATAAGCCAGAAGAACAGGTTACGTAGCGGAAAGCGGAAATAGACGATCGCGAATGCCGAGAGCATTGAGACAGAGATTTTGCCGACGGTGATGACGATCGCCATGATGAAGCTGTTGATCAGCAGACGTCCGAATGCCGGACTGTTGTTGCCGACGCCCTGCGTCCAGATGGCGCTGATGTTTTCCCATAAATGCGTGCCGGGAATGAGCGTCATCGGCACGTCAAAAATCTGTTTGTTATCCAGAGACGCTGCGACAAACGCGACGTACAGCGGGAAGAGGATCACCAGCACGCCGAGCAGCAGCATGATGTGGCTGAAAAAATCCAGCCCTCTGCGGTTTTCAATCATTGGTAACGCACCTTACGCTCGACGAAGCGGAACTGAATGAACGTCAGGCCAATCACCAGCATCATCAAAATAACGGACTGCGCGGCGGAGCTGGAGAGATCCAGACCGGAGAAACCTTCACGGTATACTTTATAGATAAGCGTGGTCGTCGCCTGTACCGGACCACCGCCGGTCGCGGCGTCGATCACCGGGAAGGTATCGAAGAAGGCGTACACCAGATTCACCACCAGCAGGAAGAAACTGACCGGCGAAATCAGCGGCAGCACCAGATTGAAGAAGCGCCGCACCGGGCCTGCACCATCAATCGCGGCGGCCTCCACCAGTGATTTGGGAATGGACTGCAACGCGGCGAGGAAGAACAGGAAGTTGTAGCTGACCTGCTTCCAGACCGATGCCAGCACCACCAGGAACATCGCCTGTCCGCTGTTTTGCGCGTGGTTCCAGTTGTAACCGATCGACGCCAGGAAATGCGAAATCAGGCCAAGGCCGGGGCTGAATAAAAACATCCATAAGACGGCAGCCACGGCGGGTGCGACGGCGTAAGGCAGGATCATCAGCGTCTGATAAATACGGCTGCCGCGAATGACGTGATCGACCAGCGCGGCGAAAAACAGCGACACTGCCAGCCCGATAAACGCCACCATAAAGCTGAATTTTAGCGTGGTGTAGAAGGATTCGAGGTAGTACGGATCCGCAAACAGCTGCGTGAAGTTAGTCATGCCAGCAAACTGGCTGGATAACCCGAACGGATCCAGCGTCTGCACCGAATACCACAGCGCCTGACCGGCAGGCCACAGGAAAAATATCGCGGTGATCAGCAGCTGCGGCAACACCAGTGCGTAAGGCAACCAGCTGCAACCAAAACCGGGACGGTGTGAACTCATAATGGTTTACTCATTGATTTGAAAGGCTCCCTCCCTGGCGAAGGGGCGGGTGCAAACCAGGTTAGTTTTGTATTTGGCTTTTAGCTCCTCCCCTTCGCAGGGGAGGGAGAAAAACAAGCTGGTTTTGTATTTAGCTCCTCTCCCTGCGAAGGGGGAGGTTGGGAGGGGGTTTAGCAGACAACCTCTGATTCAGAGTTGCCATTAATATCCCACCCCAACCCCCTTCGCAGGAGAAGGGGCTAAAAATTACTTCGTCGAAGCCTCGAAGCGGCGCAGAAGAAGATCCCCGCGTTGTACCGCAGTGTCTAAAGCTTCTTTCGCCGTTTTCTTACCGCTCCACACGCTTTCCAGCTCTTCGTCCACGACCGTACGAATCTGCTGCATATTGCCCAGACGCAGGCCTTTGGTGAACGCTAACGGTGGCTTGTTCAGCATCTGGCGGGTTGCGACGTCAGAACCTGGGTTCTTCTCGTAGAAGCCTTCTTTTTTGGTCAGCTCATACGCGGCGGTCGTCACAGGCAGATAGCCGGTTTTCTGGTGCCATTCGGCGGCGATTTCCGGGGTGGTCAGGTATTGCAGGAATTCGGCGACGCCTTTGTAAGTGTCTTTGTCTTTACCGTTCATCACCCACAGGCTCGCGCCGCCGATGATGGCGTTTTGTGGTGCGCCCTTCACATCCGCGTCATAAGGCATCATGCCCACGCCGTAGTTGAATTTGGAGTACTGACGGATATCCGCCAGTGAGCCGGAAGACGCCGTGGTCATCGCGCAGTCGCCGTTATAGAACTTGGCGGTGGACTCGTCTTTACGACCAAAATAGGTGAAGTCACCTTTTTTATTCATGTCTTCAAGCATCTGAATATGTTTGATTTGCTCTGGTTTGTTAAATTCCAGAACCGCATCAGTGCCGTCGAATCCATTGTTTTTAGAGGCGATCGGCAAACCGTGCCAGGCGCTGAAGTTCTCAATCTGGATCCAACCCTGCCAGCCGCTGGCGTAACCGCACTTCATGCCCGCTTCTCGCAGTTTCTGGGTATAGACGGCCATGTCCTGCCAGGTTTTAGGTGGCTGATCCGGGTTCAGACCGGCTTTCTTAAAGGCATCTTTGTTGTAATACAGCACCGGCGTGGAGCTGTTGAAAGGCTGGGACAGCAGACGGCCTTTAGAGTCGGAGTAATAACCGGATACCGTCGGCACGAACTGGGAGACGTCCTGTTTCAGGCCAGCATCGCTGAACACTTCATAGACAGGCTTGATGGCTTTACTCGCCATCATGGTGGCGGTGCCGACTTCATAAACCTGCAAGATGGCGGGCGCGTTACCGGTGCGGTATGCGGCAATCCCTGCGGCCAGGCTTTCGTCGTATTTGCCTTTATAGACAGGCACGATTTTGACATCCGGGTGCGTCTGGTTAAAACGGTCGGCCAGAGAGTTCACTTCTTTGCCTAACTCGCCGTCCATGGAATGCCAGAACGGAATCTCTGTAACCGCCATCGCCTGGGTGCTGAACGCGAATGCCAGTGCGATGCAAAGTGTCGTTTTTGTAACAGCGTGCTTAAGCATGCTTGTCTCCTGAAGAGGGCTGGTGTGATGTCAGTTGGTGTAAGGATTTTCTGATTCGGGAGCTAACATGACACGGCTAAATGACAGAAAAATAACCGTTAAATGACATTGATGTGACAGAAGCGTTAACTGGAAGTGACGGGCAGATGGCAAAAAAAAGGCGCACCGGATAAGCGGTGCGCCTCAGAGAAGAGAATGCGGGGGATTACAGCGCGCGTTTCAGGCGGGCAACGGCCTCGTGCATTTGCTCTTCGGTCGCGGTGGCAAAAGACAGACGGAAGGTGGAGTGATCCGGGTTGTCGGCATAGAAGAATTCGCCCGGCACAAACACCACGCCCTGCTCTAACGTCTTTTTCATCCACTCGGCGCAGTTACGCGGCTCGCGAAAACGCGCCCACAGGAACATCCCGCCTTTCGGATATTCAAAGGTCAGTACGTCGCCCAGCTCACGTTCCAGCAGCTCAGCCATGACTTCACATTTCTTTTTATATGCAGCGCGGATGGTTTCGATCTGCGCAGGCAGACGCCCCAGGCCGAGATAGCATTCGGCTATCGACTGCGACAGCGCACTGGCGTGCAAATCTGCCGCCTGTTTAATGATCGCCACTTTATGCAGCAACCAGTCAGGCATGATCACCCAGCCCAGACGCAGGCCCGGTGCCAGAATTTTGGAGAACGTCGAGGTGTAGATGATGTTCTCGGCGTTGCCGTAGAGCGCTTTGGACAGCTCAAACAGCGTCGGCTGGCGTTCGTCGGTAAAACGCAATTCGCCGTACGGATCATCTTCCACAATCAGGAATTCATGTTGAGTCGCCAGTTGCACCAGTTGCTCACGACGCGCACGGCTCAGGGTTACGCCGCTCGGGTTGCCGAATGTCGGCACCAGATAGACGCCTTTGATTTTGCGGGTTTTCAGCAACTCAGCCAGTTCATCGACAATCATGCCGTCGCCGTCAGAACCGACGGAAAGAATCTGCGCTTCGGCGAGTTCCAGCGTTTGTAACGCCGCCAGATAGGTCGGGCGTTCCACCACGAAAATATCATCCGGGTTCACGACGGCACGCATCACCAGATCCAGCGCCTGCTGGGAACCGGCGGTGACCACGATATCGTCAGCACTGGCCACCACGCCGCGCTCTGCGCATAGCTCAGCAATACGCTCACGCAGCGTATGACTGCCTTCCGTCAGGCCGTACTGGAATGCGTGCTCAGGCTGTTCAGTGATCGCCCTTTGCGTGGCTTCACGCAGGCCATCGAAATCAAACAGCGCCGAAGAAGGAATGCCACCCGCCAGCGAAATAACGCCTTCCATTTTGCTATGTTTGAGCAGTTCCCGGATGGCTGAACTTTTGAGCCTGACCATACGGGCGGCGAGTAAACCTTCTGTGTTCATTGTTGCTCCAAATGATGCGTAAAATTTAATGAGATGTTAAGTAGGGTAATTTAAACCAAAAATAAAAACCGCAAAGCGCCTGCAGTGCGGTTTTTTAATGATGCGATCTGCAGCTGATTATCGCCGGATTTTACGCCCCAAGATAGGTCTGCATACGGCTTCATTCACCCGCAAAGCGGGTATCCGTATTTCCCAGCACGCCACCACGGCCAGCAACCTTCAACACCTGGCTAGTGTTCAGTTCCACGGGAGGATGACCATGCCCTTTTCGCCCAGGCGCAGGACGAATACGTATCACTGCATACACTGCTGAACCGCGTATTTACTTGCTGAACAGGGCTGGTGCGATATCAGTCATATAAAGCTTTCTGATTAGAGTCCAGTAATAGATGTATAAATAATGGAAAATTCATTTTGACAGAGTCAATATTATGAGAACAACTTGAAATCCAATCATGTTTAATTTTAAATCACCCAAAAACATTGGGTGAAAGAATAAAACCGGATAGTGCAAATCAAATACAGTAATTAAACTTAACATATTTAGAATTAATATATTAATAAAGAGATATAATTATATGCTAAATGAAATATGGACAGAAAATGAATTCATTGAAGAGTCAAGTTTAGGATTATCTTGCAGAAGAAAAAATATTTACCTGCTGAATATTGACAAGCGCCTGAGAGAATATGGGAAATTATCAAAGGAATCATTCGCCGAGGAAGCTGATAAATTACTCTTAATTTGTAAAGCGTGTAAAATATATGTTGATAACAAACCGGCCGGTCACCGTGCAGCGGCAGTGATAACGCTGTATGCTCAGGCGCTTAATCGTGTTGAAAAACTCGCCAGTCAACGAGTGACGGGCCAGAGTCTCGGATACGGCCAAGAAGGATGGGCAAAAGTCAGGGCGGTAGTGAAACCCTTACTTAATGGCGTTGCAGGTTCTAACGGGAAAGCACATCACATTTTGGATGAAGAGTATTGGCCAGAAATGATAGTTGAAAATCACTTCCCGCTAACGCACCCCATCTTCGATACCCCTTCACCTCTATCAGTATGGAAGAATTCATCCACACATCTGAATTTCATTGACTGGCTGCGTGAACTCTATATCCCTGACATGCTGAAAAAAAATTCAGGGCCGATATTGATGTATAAGCTTGATAAAGGGGTTTCTTATCTGAACAGTGCACAACGTGAGGATAAAAAAATTTATGTCAAAAACGGTATTATTTATAACTCTCGCCATGAAGAATTCCACACTGGAAATATGAAAACAGCTTCAATGGGAAAAGGCTGGGCTATATTTGTTATGGCGCCAGATAATAGTCTTTACGCTAATAATCATAAGACGGATGTTTTCCATCACTCCAGTTTTTTGAGTGGGGCTCCTGTACAATCTGCAGGAGAAATAGCCGTAGATAATGGCAAGGTGGTTGCGATAACAAGTAAGAGTGGACACTACCGTCCGGATAAGGGCAGTTTTGTCCGTATATTATATTGGCTTAAACAGCATGGGGTGAACCTACAAGGTATTGCCGCCTGTCTCGCAGAACCAGGCCATAAACAGCAGTTTTTCGATGCGGCGGAAGTATGGGCAAATGGCGGCCTGCCCGGAGTAAAATATATAGAGCCACGCCGTGTTACGCCAACTTAACGTAACTCAAAACCAGTCTGCCCAACCAGACTGGTTTCAAATTTATTATTGTAATATCAAGCGCCTAAATACGCCGCGCGCACCGCTTCGTTGGCCAGCAACGCCGCGCCGGTGTCTTCCAGCACGACATGACCGTTCTCCAGCACATAACCGCGATCGGCGAGTTTCAGCGCCTGATTGGCGTTTTGCTCCACCAGGAAGATGGTCATCCCCTCTTCGCGCAGTTGCTGGATAGTGTCGAAAATCTGCTGAATGATGATCGGCGCAAGCCCGAGTGAAGGTTCATCGAGCAGCAGCAGACGCGGCTGGCTCATTAGCGCACGACCAATCGCCAGCATCTGTTGCTCACCGCCGGACATGGTGCCGGAACGCTGGACGCGACGCTCTTTCAGGCGCGGGAACAGCTGGAAAACGCGCTCCAGACGCGAGTGGAACTGTTCACGAGTGGCAAAGAAGCCGCCCATCGCCAGATTTTCTTCCACCGTCATCCGCGAGAATACGCGACGGCCTTCCGGCACAATCGCGATATCGCCGCGCATGATTTTGGCGGTCTGCCACTGCGTGATGTCCTGCCCTTCGAAAATAATCGAGCCGTGCGACGCGCGCGGTTCGCCACACAAACTGCCGAGCAGCGTGGTTTTCCCCGCGCCGTTCGCGCCGATCAGCGTGACGATTTCACCTTTATTAATGCTCAGGCTGACTTCGTGCAGCGCCTGAATTTTGCCGTAATGAGCGGATACCTGATTGAATGACAACATCGTGTTCTGTCCCTTACCCTTCGCCAAGATACGCACGGATCACATCCGGATTGTTACGAATTTCAGCCGGTGTGCCCTGCGCCAGCGGCGTACCCTGATTTACCACGTAGATGCGGTCAGAAATGCCCATCACTAGTTTCATATCGTGCTCAATCAGCAACACCGACACGCTGTGCTGGTTACGCAGTTCGGCGATCAGCTGGTTCAGCTCTTCGGTTTCGCGTGGATTCAGACCGGCAGCAGGCTCATCGAGCATCAGGATTTCCGGACGCGTCACCATGCAGCGAACAATCTCCAGACGACGCTGCTGACCGTACGCCAGATTGCCCGCCTGACGGTTCGCCAGCTCAAGTAAACCGACGCGCTCCAGCCAGTCGGCGGCGCGATCCAGTGCATCAGCTTCGGCACGGCGAAAGCCCGGCGTCTTGAACAAACCGGCCAGCACGCCACTTTTCAGATGCTGATGCTGGGCGACCAGCAGGTTTTCGATCACCGTCATTTCGCGGAACAGTCGCACATGCTGGAATGTCCTGACGACGCCCATACGGGCAATTTTCTGCCCCGGCAATCCTTCAAGATGCTGTTCGCGTAGTTTGATGGTGCCGCCGCTCGGTTTGTAGAAACCAGTCAGGCAGTTGAACACCGTGGTTTTACCGGCACCGTTCGGGCCGATCAGTGAAACGATTTCGCCCTGATTAAGGTTCAGCGCCACGTTATTGACTGCCAGCAGGCCGCCAAAACGCATCGTCAGACCTTCAACGGCTAACAGAGGTTGCGTGCTCATGCCTGTTCCCCCTGATCGGCGATTTGTTTTTTAGACAGCTTCAGTTTGAGCTGCGGGCGCTTCATCGGCAGTAAGCCCTGCGGACGCCAGATCATCATCAGCACCATCAAAGCACCGAGAAGTAACATGCTGTATTCGTTAAGATCACGCATCAGCTCCCGCGACACTACCAGCAGGATAGCCGCCAGGATGACCGCAAACTGTGAGCCCATTCCGCCGAGCACCACGATAGCCAGCACGAAAGCGGATTCCGCAAAGGTAAAGGATTCCGGGCTGACGAAGCCCTGACGTGCAGCAAACAGCGTACCGGCGAAACCGGCAAACGCAGCGCTGATGGTGAACGCGGTGAGTTTGATGCGGGTCGGATTCAGGCCAAGAGAGCGGCAGGCGATTTCATCTTCACGCAGCGCTTCCCACGCACGGCCCAGCGGCATCCGCAGCAAACGGTTGATGATGAACAGCGTGGCGACCACCAGCAGCAGCGCGACCATGTAAAGGAAGATAATGCGGTCGCTCGGGTCATAGGCGACGCCGAAGAAGTTGCTGAACGTGTCCCAGCCACCGTCGCGCGGTGTCCGGCTGAATTCCAGTCCGAACAGCGTCGGTTTGGGGATCTGGCTGATGCCGTTCGGGCCGCCGGTCAATTCGGTGTTATTGAGCAGCAGAATACGCACGATTTCGCCGAAACCGAGCGTCACGATCGCCAGATAATCACCTCGCAACCGCAGCACCGGGAATCCGAGCAGGAAACCAAATGCCGCCGAGACCAACCCGGCCAGCGGTAATGCCTCCCAGAAACCAATTCCATAATAATGGTTGAGCAGCGCGTAGGTGTAGGCGCCGATGGCGTAAAAACCGCCGTAGCCCAGCACCAGCAGGCCCGATAAGCCCACGACGACGTTCAGACCGAGACCCAGCATGATGTAGATGAGCGTCAGCGTGGCGATGTCCACCGTGCCACGCGAGACGATAAACGGCCAGGCGACAGCAGCGATGATCAGAACCAGCGCCAGTAGTTTTTGTTTCGGCGTCGAGCCGTCAAAACTCGGCAGAACCCAGCCCGGCCCGGAGATTTTCTTCAGACCGCTGCTCACCATCGGGCGGAACAGCTGGAAAACAAAGACAATCGCACAGCCGATGGCGATCCACGTCCAGCGCACTTCGCCCGCGCCGTTCACCACCAGTTTGGTGCCGTCGAGGCTAAGTTGCAGCCCCATGATGAATGCCGCCAGAATCAGCAGGACAAACGCAGAGACCAGCGCATTTAAGAGGTTCAGGCGCTTCATACTTTCTCTACCTCCGGACGGCCCAGAATACCGGTCGGCAACACCAGTAACACGACGATCAGAAGCGCGAAGGAGACCACGTCTTTGTATTCAGTACTCAGATAAGCGGAAGTCAGCGCTTCGGCCACGCCAAGGATCAGGCCGCCGATCATTGCGCCCGGAATGCTGCCGATACCGCCAAGCACCGCCGCGGTGAAGGCTTTCATCCCGGCCATAAAGCCGATGTACGGGTTAATCACACCATAGAACTGACCGAGCAGCACACCTGCCACCGCCGCCATCAGAGCGCCGATAACAAACGTCAGGGAGATCACACGGTCTGTGCTTATCCCAAGAAGGCTCGCCATTTTGAGATCTTCAGCGCAAGCGCGGCAGGCACGGCCCATGCGCGAATAGCGAATGAACAGCGTCAGTGCCAGCATGGCGATAAAGGTCACAACCCAGATGATCAGCTGCATGGTGCTGATGGTCGCCGCGAAGCCGTTAGTTTCGCCGATCGTCCACTGGCCGGTGACCAGGCTCGGTAAGGCGAGATCGCGCGAGCCCTGCGTCAGGCTGACATAGTTTTGTAAGAATATGGACATCCCGATGGCGGAAATCAGTGCGATCAGACGTTTGGAGTTACGCACCGGCTTATATGCCACGCGTTCAATACTCCAGCCGTAGGCACTGGAAATCACAATCGCCGCGATAAATCCGGCACCGATCAGCAACCAGCTGGCATCGATACCCATCATCATCAGGGCGGCAATCACGATAAAGGAGACATAGCTGCCGATCATATACACCTCGCCGTGGGCGAAGTTGATCATGCCGATAATGCCGTAAACCATGGTGTAACCGATGGCGATCAGCGCGTAAGTACTGCCCAACGTTACGCCGTTGAACATCTGCTGAGTGAAATAGAGGAACTGCTCTGACATACCCTATCCTTATAAATCAAGGGTTTGATAACTTGTGCTACTCCTCCCCCTGCGAAGGGGAGGTTGGGAGGGAGTTTAGTAAACAACACAGTTGCCATTAATACCCCACCCCAGCCCTCCCCTTCACAGGGAGGGAGCGGAGGACCACTTTGGTGCGGTTTTATTTGATAGGGGTAGACGTGCCGTCTTTATGCCATTCGAAAATACCGAATTCGAATCCTTTCAGATCGCCCTTCTCATCCCAGCTCAGCGGTCCCATGACGGTATCCACTGAAGCTGATTTCAGGTTTTTAGCAATGTCTGCCGGTTCCATGCTGCCACTGCGTTCCATACCGGTGGTCAGCGCCTGCAATGCGGCGTAAGTCGTCCAGACGAACGGACCGGTTGGATCCAGTTTCTTGGCTTTCAGGGAATCAACGATTGGCTGGTTAGCCGGCACCTGGTCATAGCGTTTTGGCAGGGTAACGAACATCCCTTCAGACGCATCACCGGCGATGTTAGACAGTGAGGAGTTGCCCACGCCTTCCGGCCCCATGAATTTGGCGTTCAGACCGGCCTGTTTGGACTGGCGCAGGATCTGGCCCATTTCCGGGTAGTAGCCGCCAAAGTACACGAAGTCGACGTTATCTTTCTTCAGACGTGCCACCAGCGTGGAGAAATCTTTGTCGCCTGCGGTCACACCTTCAAACAGCACGACGTTACCGCCGCCTTTTTTCAGCGCGTCCTGAACAGAGCGTGCCAAGCCTTCGCCGTACTGTTGTTTGTCATGCACAACGGCAATACGTTTTGGCTTAATGGTGTCGAGGATGTATTTCGCCGCCGTCGGGCCCTGATCGGAATCCAGACCGGTGGTGCGCATCACCATTTTGTAACCACGGGTGGTCAAATCCGCGTTGGTCGCGGCTGGCGTAATCATCAGCACGCCTTCGTCTTCATAGATATCGGAAGCGGGCTGAGTAGAAGAAGAACACAGATGGCCGATCACGTAACGGATACCGTCGTTGATCACTTTGTTCGCCACGGCGACGGCTTGTTTCGGGTCACACGCATCGTCGTATTCGACGCCAACCAGTTTGTCGCCTTTTACGCCGCCTTTGGCGTTGATATCAGCGATAGCTTGTTTTGCGCCCGTAAATTCCATATCGCCATACTGGGCAACCGGCCCTGACATTGCGCCGACGATGGCAACTTTAATGTCTTTTGCAAACGCAGCCTGGCTCATTGCCAACGCGATACACCCTGCCAGCCAGATCTTACCCTTTGTTACTTTCATCCGATTACCCCGTTGATGTGTGTTGTGGTTTGCTCTTTCTTTGCCTGTTCAAAACATCATCACTTAAGAAATTTAGTATAAGTAATAACGAGTTACCGGCTTATTTCGTCTAATTTTCAAATAAGACTTTATAATTCATATCATTAAACAGGAATTTTCTTCTGCAAATCAAATAGCACAATCAGAAATATGAGGTGTAAACAGAATTTTATCTGGGCGAATACGCGGTTCCTTTTCAAACAATCAGTGGTTAACGCTGGCATTATTGATTAAAGCCAACATTTATCGCTTATACAGGGATCTGAAAAAAAGTTTTCGACTTGATACTGTACAAAAAAAGTTACGCACCGTTTTTAGTGGATTCCGCTACACTGGCTTTCCCATTTTCTGACCTGTCCGCCTCATGAAATTAACTATCCAAAGACTCACTTCACTCAGCGCACAAGACCTGATTGATCTGGCAAAAATCTGGCCTGAGCAAACCGAAAGCGATTGGCAAAACTGCCTGAAGCCGGACCGTGCGTTATTCGCTGCCGTCTTCAACGAACGTATTCTGGGCGCAGTGAAAATCCGGCTAAACGGCACACACGCCGAACTCAGTGACCTGCTGGTGCGTGAAGTGACACGCCGTCGCGGCGTTGGGTTATATTTGATGGAAGATACGCAGGTACAGTTGCCTCAAATCAACAGCTGGGAGATGAAGGCGGAACCTGAAAGAGTACTGGATGCGTTTATGCGGGCGTGCAGGTTTGTACGCGAAGGGAATGTCTGGAAGAAATAACGTCTGGGTTTCAGGTATAAAAAAAGCGACCCGAAGGTCGCTTTTTCACGTCAGAAACGCACTTATCAGGCTTCGATCGCCACGCGCAGTTTCTTCATCGCGTTCTTTTCCAGCTGACGAACACGTTCTGCTGAAACGCCGTACTTATCGGCCAGTTCCTGCAGAGTGGATTTATTGTCGTCATCCAGCCAGCGCGCACGAATGATATCCTGGCTACGTTCGTCCAGACCTTCCATCGCGGAAGAGAGTTTGTCTGTCGCGTCACGATCCCAGTTATCTTCTTCGATGCTTTCTGCGAAGTCAGAACTCTTGTCTTGCAGATACAGCATCGGCGCCATCGCCGCGCCGTCGCGTGGTTCATCATCCGGCGTTGGGTCGAACGTCATGTCCTGTGCGGCCATGCGCGATTCCATTTCCAGCACATCTTTGCTGGTCACACCCAATTCGCGGGCAACGTGCTCCACTTCGTCGTGGCTGAACCAGCCCAAACGCTGTTTGTTTTTGCGCAGATTAAAGAACAGCTTACGCTGTGCTTTCGTAGTCGCGACTTTCACGATGCGCCAGTTACGCAGCACATATTCGTGAATCTCTGCTTTGATCCAGTGCACCGCAAAGGACACCAGACGCACACCGACTTCCGGATTAAAACGGCGAACCGCTTTCATCAGGCCGATGTTACCTTCCTGGATAAGGTCTGCCTGTGGCAAACCGTAACCTGAATAGTTGCGGGCAATGTGAGCAACAAAGCGCAGGTGAGACAGGATCAGGTGTTTAGCCGCTTCCAGGTCACCGTCGTAATGCAGCCGTTCAGCCAGCGCCCGTTCTTCCTCTGCGGTGAGCATAGGATAGGCATTGGCCGCCCGAACATAGGCTTCCAGGCTACCTTGGGGTACTAATGCTAAAGCGCGCATTTCTTTGGTCATTCAAGCCTCTCATGTATGACGTAATGCAGGTTTTATACCACGTTGCTGCGGGATGATACCGCCTCGCTGCCGGTCTGCTTTTAACGAAAAGTGACCACAACAAAGCAACGCCGAGCCCTTCATATTCGCTGCTCTTCGACCACGAATTTTACATAAAGTTCAGGGACGGTTTCAACAGTCTGAAGACTCTAAGTGACAGACTGACTATTGGATAGTGAATTTGTGCCATTGCGGGGAAAGCAGGAAAAGATGATGCGAAATGATGTGAAGCAGCTCTCCCCCTGTGACACGATTCTTGAGCAGCAGGGGGAGATTATAGCAAAAATTCGCTACTGTGGTGTAAATCGCCGTAAATGTTGCACCGTCGCCAGCCAGGCGGCGATCCATCCAATCATGGCGGAAACCAGCAACAGCAGCAGGCTTTCGTCCCAGCCCAGCCCGTGCAGGTCAAAGGTCGTACCGAAGACCTGTGCGACCTGAGTCACCACGCTCTCAAGGCGCAGCACCAGTACTTCGGAGAGTACCAGCGACAGCAATGCGCCTGTGAACCCGAGCATCGCGCCCCCATTGAGGAAGGGCCGCAAAATGAAGCCGTCGGTCGCGCCTATCAGCTTCATGACGTTGATGGTATCGCGGCGGCTGAAGATGCTCAGACGCACACTGTTACCAATGACAAGGAACACAGCGATCACCATCAGGATGCCGATCATCGCGGCTATCTGACCCACCAGACCGGTTAGCGCCGCCAGACGGGCAAACCAGCTGTCGTCCATACGCACTTCATCCACGCCCTGCACAGCCGCCACACGATCGCGCAAGGTGTTGAGTGTTGCAGAGTCCTGGAAATTCATTTTCGGCGTAATGATGGCCACCGCAGGCAACGGATTTTGCTCAAGCATATCCATCGCGCCGCCAAAGCCAGACCAGTTGCGGAATTCGCCCATCGCTTCCTCGCGGGAGAGATAGTTGACTTTATCGACGCCCGCTTCGGTTTTAAGGGTTTTCACCACGTTTTCGGCCGCGTTGTCATCCAGCGCTTTGTCGAGATACACCGTCAGCTGTGGCGTCGGGTACCACTGTTCGGCCGCCGTACTGACGTTTTTCCATACCAGATAACATACGCTCGGCAGGGTCAGGGAAATCGCAATCACCATTACCGTAAGCAGCGTGGCCAGCGGCTGACGCAGCATGTCCGCCAGCGCGTTCATCCACGCATAGCGCCACTGTTCACGCCAGCCCCCTTGCAACGCTTTACTTTTCGCTGCGCGGGCGCTTTTTGCGGTTTTCGTCGGGTTTGGACTGTTCGCCATTAGTACACTCCTCCCGACATCCGGCCCTGACTCAGCGTCAGCGTGCGGTAATTACGACGGGCAATCAGACCCACGTCATGCGTCGCCATCAGCACGGTGACGCCAACCCGGTTAAATTCTTCGAATAAACGCAAGATACCTTCCGACAGTTCACCGTCAAGGTTACCGGTCGGTTCATCCGCCAGCAGCACCGCAGGCTTGTTGACCACCGCGCGGGCAATGCCCACACGTTGTTGCTCACCACCGGACAGCTGGATCGGCAGGTTTTTGGCTTTATCCAATAACCCGACTTTATCCAGCGCGGCCGATACGCGGCGACGAATGTCTTCCGTACTGGCACCGGCGATAATCAGTGGCATCGCCACGTTGTCGTACACGGTGCGATCCATCAGCAGATGGTGATCCTGGAAGATCATCCCTATCTGACGGCGCAGGAACGGCACTTCACTGGATTTCAGGCGGCTGATGTCGTGGCCGCCAAACAAAATCTGCCCGGCGCTCGGACGCTCAATGCCGCAAATCAGCTTCAGCAGGGTACTTTTACCCGCACCAGAGTGACCGGTCAGAAATGCCATTTCCGCTTGCTGGATGTGAAAATTGACGCCCTGAAGCGCCTGTCGTCCGCCCAGATAAGCTTTACTGACCTGTTCAAAGCGAATCATCCGTATTAATCCTCTCGGGCAAAAAGTGCCTCAATAAAATCGTCTGCCTTAAACGGCCTCAAATCTTCGATACCTTCGCCGACCCCGATATAACGAATCGGAATGCTGAACTGATCGGCGATGGCGAATATCACGCCGCCTTTTGCGGTGCCGTCCAGTTTAGTCAACGTAATGCCGGTTAGCCCGACTGCTTCGTTAAACAATTTGGCCTGACTGACCGCATTCTGGCCGGTGCTGGCGTCAAGCGTCAGCATAACCTCATGCGGCGCGTCTTCGTCGAGTTTCTTCATCACGCGGACGATCTTCTTCAACTCTTCCATCAGATGCGCTTTGTTTTGCAGACGTCCCGCGGTATCGGCGATCAACACGTCGATACCGCGGGCTTTGGCCGCCTGAATGGCATCGAAAATCACGGAAGCTGAATCCGCGCCGGTATGCTGTGCAATCACCGGGATCTTGTTGCGCTGACCCCAGACCTGCAATTGCTCCACCGCCGCCGCACGAAACGTATCGCCCGCCGCCAGCATCACCGATTTACCCTGCGCTTCAAACTGACGCGCCATTTTACCGATGGTGGTGGTTTTCCCGACGCCGTTTACGCCGACCATCAGAATGACATACGGGGTTTTTCCGCTGACATCCAGTGGCTGCTCTACTTTTGACAGAATTTCGGACATTTCTTCCTTCAGCTTGCCGTAAAGCGCATCGGCGTCTTTAAGCTGCTTGCGGGAAGCGTGTTCAGTAAGAGAAGTGATGATTTTGCGCGTCGTTTCGACACCAACGTCGGCGATCAGCAGCTGTTCTTCCAGCTCTTCGAACAGATCGTCGTCGATTTTCTTACCGCGGAACAGGCCGACAAAGCCCGAGCCAAGATTCTGCCTGGTTTTCACCAGGCTGCGTTTCAGGCGGGCAAAGAAACCTTCTTTGGTCGGGCGTTCCTGCTCGGTTTCCCCGGCAGGCAGCACAACGATAGGATCCATCGCGACCGGCAGCGGCTCATTTTCAACGACGACATTATCATCGACCGCATCCAGGGAATCTTCGCGGGCGTCTTCGGCGATTTCAGCCGCTGACTCAACGAAGTCGTCTTCAATGATCTGCTCTTCCAATACCACCGGTTCATCAACGACCGGCGCATCAACAATAATGGGTTCTTCGATTTCCGCTTCAATAACAACAGGTTCAGCAACCGCAGATTCTTCAATGACCTGCTGCGCCGCCACCTGTTCTGTGATGTGAACAATTTCTTCTGCCAGTTCCTCAGCAGCCTCTAAACGTGCAGGCTCCTCAACATCGGGTTCCGGTTCTGTCAGGGGTTCAGGCTCGATAACCGGCTCAGGTTCGGCGATCGGTTCCGGCTCAACGGGAACGCCGGGTTCTTCGACAACCGGCACCTCTTCGCGCGTTTCTTCTTTCTGCTGCTCTTCTTCCTGACGGCCACGGCCAAACCAGGAGAAGAAACCGCGTTTTTTATCTTTAGCCATTTTACAACTTCACTCCTCGCCGCTAATGATTGGCGAACGGATTATTAATAGGGTTATAGTCGGGCAGTCTATCACTTTCCCCTTCCGGCAACACGCCCGCGTGTTGAATTCCGCTGGTTTTTCAATCGCCCATGTTAAACATTTGCCCATTCCCCGCACACCGGTAGAATAGCCCTCCAAACGATATGCAACGAAGCCGACGGCTTCGGATTACACAAGCGAACTATGGCAAAGAAACCCAACACTCCCGCCGCAGGCCAAATCCGAATTATTGGCGGACTCTGGCGCGGACGTAAACTTCCGGTTCCACACAGTCCGGGTCTGCGCCCGACGACCGATCGCGTGCGCGAAACGCTGTTTAACTGGCTCGCGCCGGTGTTACAGGGCGCACATTGTCTGGACTGTTTTGCCGGCAGCGGCGCGCTGGGTCTGGAAGCGTTGTCACGCTATGCCGCCAGCGCCACCCTGCTGGAGTTCGAACGCCCGGTTGCGCAACAGTTAGAGAAAAACCTGGCGCTGCTAAACGCCAAAGATGCGAAAGTATTTAACGTCAATACATTGAACTGGCTGGCAAAAGCCGGAAGCGCCTTTGACGTGGTTTTCCTCGATCCGCCTTTTCGCAAAGGCATTCTGCAAGACACACTGAATTTGCTCGAGCAAAATCAGTGGCTGGCTGACGAGGCCTGGATTTACGTCGAAACGGAAGCCGAACACGACACACTTGATGTGCCCGCCAGCTGGCGGTTACACCGTGAGAAAGTCGCCGGACAAGTTGCTTATCGTCTTTACCATCGCGATGTGACGCCTGAAACCGGCTCACCTGAACAGGAGCAGTAAGATGTTGATCAATATTGGTCGGTTGTTGATGTTGTGTATTTGGGGGTTTCTGGCGTTTAACCTGATTCATCCATTCCCGAAACCGATCAAATACTTTCTGGATGTGGCGATTGTCTTCATGTTCTTCATGCACGGTTTGCAAGTGATGTTGCTTAAAGCCACGCAGGGGAAAGAAAAAGATACGATTGGCCCGTGGCTGCAAACGCGCATTTTTCTGTTTGGCGTGTTTGAACTGATGGCATGGCAGAAGAAACAACCGCCGCTGCCAACCAAAAAGTAATCTCTGTTTTTACGGCGCGTCCTGCGCCGTAAAAGCCACAAAACGGCTGCCCTTCACGCTTAATACCCCCTTTTGGCCTTTCGCCAGCTGGTGATATGCCGCTTCATCCAGCACGAGTTTCAGCTCTGAACCGCTGTTTTGCGGTTTGAAATAGCCTTCATACTTTTTATCTTCGACCGGGATCTGCTCCCGCTGGCGCGATCGCCGGTTGGGCGACAGGTATTCACGCTTGGCCGTCACTTCCACCTGCAATGTACGAAGCGGCGCGGCGTCGTTATCAGCATTGGTACGGCGCTGCTGAAAATACTGGCGGGTGGCGAAAATCGCGATGACCACGATAAACGCAATAAAAATCATCGGAGGTTTAGTCATTGTTTGTCTGTATTCGTTGAAGATGAAGGCGATAATGCAATCAGCCTAATTTAGCATGTGGGAATTCGCCACACAGCCTGAAACAGGGATTTCTGATTGTCGAAGGCAGCGCCAGTCTCCTACACTGAGATCAAATACAGGAAAACAGGATGCGTTTTCCTGCACGCAGACACTGGCATGGGTTTGATGTTTTGTTTTGAAATATAAAAGGATAAACAATGAGTTGGCCATTCCTCGCTGTATTTTTTTCCGGCTGGTTGTTCGTTGATGCCAGCTACCGCGGCCTGCGCTGGCAGCGCTGGGTCTTCAAACCTGTCACCTTATTACTGCTGCTCTTACTCGCCTGGCAGGCACCGACGCTCAATGTGTACAGCTATCTGATCCTGCTGGGTCTGGCGGCGACATTGGTGGCCGATGGCCTGCTGCTGTTGCCAGAAGAGCGGTTTATGTACGCCCTCGGCGCGTTCTTCCTTTCGCATCTGCTGTATACGCTCAGTTTCGCCAGCCAGATGACGATTACCTTTTTCTGGCCGCTACCGCTGGCCTTGCTGGTCATTGGCACGCTGCTGCTGGCGGTTATCTGGTCAAGGCTGGCCGAGCTTAAATGGGCAGTAACCACTTACATCGCGATGACGCTGCTGATGGTCTGGCTGGCGGGAGAACAGTATTTCGCGCGCAGCACCGACATGGCATTCTCGCTGTTCTGCGGAACCGTCCTGCTTCTGCTGGGCAATATTTTCTGGTTGCTCAGCCGTTACCGGTTCAAGTTCCGCGTCGCCGACGGGCTAGTTGCTGCCTGCTATTTCGGCGGTCATTTCCTGATTGTGCGATCGCTTTATTTGTAACCGGTATTAAAATCACTGCGGCGGAACCTTCCGGTTCCGCCCTCTCAAATATCGCTTGACCCTGGAGTCTACTCCAACGTTTAAACTGCCTGTAATCTCATTCGGTTTCAACCCGGAGGCAGTATGATCCCACTTCAAAAAAATACCGGCTGTACCTGCGGTTGTCAGGGCAAACGTGCGCCCGGACTGCACATCAATAAAATCAGCGCCGTTGCGCCAGCCCCTTGTTGCAGCGATAAACCAGCCGTTGCGGCATCAGCATGCGCTTCCACAGACAGCTGCTGCGCACCAAAAACAAGTGAACACTCACACACCACAGCCGACGGCACACTGGAAGGCTCGCCGGGTGAAGATGATCCCAGCGCGCCACTCTCCGGCAACCAGCAATACAGCTGGCGTGTCGAGGGGATGGATTGCCCGGCCTGTGCCCGTAAAATCGAAAATGCCGTATCAGGCCTGAACGGCGTCAGTCGCGCCAAAGTGCTGTTCGCCACCGAAAAACTGGTGATTGACGCCAGCCATGATATTTCGCAAAACGTTCTGCACGCCGTCACCGGCGCAGGATTTACCCTGCAATCCCTCGATAAAACGCAGAATCCCCCCGCGCAGGACGCATCACTGCTGAAAGAATATTTGCCGCTGATCGCCCTTTCCGCACTGATGTTACTGAGCTGGATCCTCGATATTTTCAATCCGCAGGCCGGTGAAATTGCGTTTATCGCCACCACGCTGGTCGGCCTTTGGCCGGTGTTGCTTCAGGCGATCCGCCAGACACGTTCCGGTTCGCCTTTTGCCATCGAAACGCTGATGAGCATCGCCGCGCTGGGTGCGCTGTTTATCGGTGCCACCGCCGAAGCTGCGATGGTATTGCTGCTGTTTATGATCGGTGAACGTCTCGAATCCTTTGCCGCCAGTCGCGCGCGCAGTGGGGTGAAAGCACTGATGGCGCTGATCCCGGACACCGCCGTACGGGTTATTGATGGCAAAACAGAATCCGTGCCGGTCGCCAGTCTGCGTCCCGGCGATATTATTGAAATCGCCGCCGGTGGGCGTCTGCCTGCCGATGCAGTTTTGCACAGCGCCGCCAGTTTTGATGAAAGCGCGCTGACCGGTGAATCGGTACCGGTCGAGCGCCTGCCTGGAGAAAAAGTCCCGGCGGGCAGCCTGTGCGTCGATCGTCTGGCGCGTCTGGAAGTCGCCTCCGCGCCCGGCAACAGCGCTATTGACCGCATCCTGCAACTGATCGAAGAAGCCGACGAGCGCCGCGCGCCGATCGAGCGTTTCCTCGATACCTTCAGCCGTTACTACACGCCGATCATCATGCTGCTTTCGCTGCTGGTCATTATCATTCCGCCGCTGGCGATGGGGCTTTCGTGGGAAACGTGGATTTATCGCGGTCTGACGTTACTGCTGATCGGCTGCCCGTGTGCGCTGGTGATTTCGACGCCTGCGGCGATCACGTCCGGACTGGCGGCGGCCACGCGTCAGGGCGCGTTAATCAAAGGCGGTGCAGCGCTGGAACAGCTGGCGTTGATCGAAACCGTGGCGCTGGATAAAACCGGCACGCTGACCGAAGGTAAACCAGAGGTCACCGACGTGTTGGTGCTGAATGGCGCCAGCGAAGGCGAAGTGTTAAGCCTCGCGGCTGCGGTCGAAGAAGGTTCACATCATCCGCTGGCGCAGGCGATTTTAGCCCGCGCGAAAGCTCATAATCCGCTGCCAATCACCGCACAGGATCGCCGGGCACTGGCCGGTTCCGGCGTGGAAGGGATTGTCTCGGGCAGAAAGATTCAGGTGCTGGCACCAAAGCACGTGGAAGAAAGTGCGCTGAGTGCGGCCGCCACAACACAAATCGCCGAGTGGGAATCCACCGGTAAAACTGTGGTCGTCGTGATGCAGGACGCGCAGGCCATCGGTCTGGTGGCGATGCAGGATCGCCTGCGCGATGACGCCGTCGACGCGTTACGCAGTCTCAAAGCGCTCGGCGTATCGGCAGTGATGCTGACCGGCGATAATCCGCGTGCGGCGAAAACCATTGCTGACCGGCTGGGCATTGATTTCCGCGCCGGTTTACTGCCCGCCGATAAAGTCTCCGCGGTCACTGAGCTGAACGCCATGAAACCGGTGGCAATGGTCGGCGACGGCATCAACGATGCACCGGCGATGAAAGCCGCAACAATCGGGATTGCGATGGGCAGTGGCACTGACGTGGCGCTGGAAACCGCCGATGCTGCGCTGACGCACAACCGCCTGAGCGGGCTGGCGCAGATGATCAGCCTGTCGCGCGCGACGCGGGCGAATATCCGTCAGAACATCACCATCGCGCTGGGGCTGAAGGCGATTTTCCTGGTCACCACCATTATGGGGCTGACCGGCCTGTGGCTGGCGGTGCTGGCAGATTCAGGCGCAACGGCACTCGTCACTGCCAACGCCCTGAGACTGTTACGCAATAAATCGCGCTGAGGATTACGGGTGGGTCTCGCCGATCCGCCCTTTGCACAGCAGATAACGGTACGGCAGGCTTTCGGTATCAGACGCTAACAACGTGTGTTCCATAAAGCGGCAGAAGCCGGGAATGTCGCGGGTCGTTGCCGGATCATCGGCGACGATCAGCAACGTTTCGCCGTCTTTCATGGTGCGTACCGCTTTACGGACCATCATTACAGGTTCCGGGCAACGCAGGCCCAGCGCATCAAGCTGATGGTCCGGGTTGATAAAGGGATCGGTCATTTCGTTTCTCAACATTTTCAGCGGCAATGCGCGATTGTACGGTAATGGGCCACAGTTTAACCCGCTGGTTTTCTCACGCAACCTGCGCAAACCGTTGCGCTATAATTAACCACCGGATTTGTTGCGCAAACGCTGCGCAACAGATACTATGCGCGCCGCACCGGAAATACCGGTGTGAAAGAAAAGACACTCTTGGGTTCCCTCACCCCAATTCACTAAAAAGGTCACATCATGTATTCCTTTACTGCTCAACAGCGGTTTTCCGCGTTGATATGGCTTTCGCTTTTCCACATCGCCATCATTACTTCCAGTAACTATCTGGTTCAGTTGCCCGTCTCCATTTTTGGTTTCCACACCACATGGGGCGCGTTCACGTTTCCGTTTATTTTTCTGGCGACCGATCTGACCGTGCGGATTTTCGGTGCGCCTCTGGCGCGACGGATTATTCTTTCCGTGATGGTGCCTGCACTGGCCATCTCCTACGTCATTTCCGCCCTGTTCTTTGAAGCGCAGTGGCAGGGTGTCGGCGCACTCAGCAGCCTGAACATCATGGTGGCACGCATCGCGACCGCCAGCTTTATGGCGTATGTGCTGGGTCAAATTCTCGACGTTCACGTCTTCAACCGCCTGCGCCGGAACCGCCGCTGGTGGATAGCACCGGTTGCCTCGATGTTCCTGGGAAATATCAGCGATACGCTGTCGTTCTTTTTCATCGCGTTCTACAAAAGCACCGACGCCTTTATGGCCGAACACTGGGTGGAAATCGCGCTGGTGGATTACACGTTCAAAGTGCTGATCTGTCTGGTGTTCTTCCTGCCAATGTACGGCGTGCTGCTGAACATGCTGCTTAAGCGGCTGTCCGCTCAGGGAAATCACACCTCGTCGGCCATGCGCGCGCACTAGCGGTTAACAAGGGGCTTTCGCCCCTTATCAGATCCGCCTTCACCAAAACACAAATCGCGCCATAATCTGACTTGCATTTGCGGCGTGAATAGGTTGCCATAAGGCCGTTAAGTCAACATCTAAGCCTGATGAACAGGCCACTTAAGGAAGACCGATGCGTAACTTCGCTAAAATGATGGGAATGGCAGTACTGGTCGCCGGTCTGGCGGCGTGTGACGGTAAAACGACTGACGCACCGGCAGCAGATAAAGCAGCCGCCGCCGCGACAACCACCGCGCCAGTCAGCCTGCTGGATGGAAAAGTCACCTTCTCCCTTCCGCAGGGAATGAGCGACCAGAGCGGTAAGCTGGGCACTCAGGCAAACAACATGCACGTGTACGCCGACAGCACCGGTCAGAAAGCGGTGATTGTGATCCTCGGGGATAACACGACCGAATCGCTGGGAACGCTGACTGCCCGTTTGCAGGATCAGCAAAAAGCCCGCGATACCAACCTGCAGGTTGTGACGAACAAATCGATTCAGGTTAACGGCCAGACGATGCAACAGTATGACAGCGTGATCACCTCTGCCGGTCAGAAAGCTTATTCGTCTATCGTGCTGGGTAAAGTGGACAGCCATCTTCTGACGCTGCAAATCACCCTGCCGGCTGACAATCAGCAACAAGCGCAGGCGGATGCCGAAGCTATTATCAATACCCTGAAAGTTCAGTAATCTTCACTTTCAGCGGCACTCTCAGGCGGAGCTTTGGCTCCGCTTTTTTGTTGCTGATCTGCCAGGTTTGACACCTCATCGCGTTGTCCACAGAGTTAAAATGGATTTTTTCGCTCACATTCGAAGGGAAACGCGCGCGATCACGTTAACGAACGGGATACCTTTCAAAAACGTGATCAAACCAGACATTCCGGCCTTCTGACGTTTCATTTTGTTACTCAATATCGCAAAATCCGCCTCCTTAGTCATAAAACTGTAACAATTATGTCATCTATCACAGTTCATCGGCGCTCTGCCCGTTAGCATGATGTTCGTTTTGGAACATATCGGCATTGCCCTTTGTCAGTGGCTCATGATGAGTCAGACCTGATTTATGCCATGGGAGGCATGTATGCTCAGTATCTTCAAACCCGCGCCACACAAAGCGCCCGTGGATGAAAGCCACGTCGACCCGCTCTATCGCCGTCTCCGCTGGCAAATCTTCATGGGGATTTTCTTCGGTTACGCGGCCTATTATCTGGTGCGCAAAAACTTCGCCCTGGCAATGCCTTATCTCATCGATCAGGGTTTTTCGCGCGGCGATCTGGGCTTTGCGCTGTCCGGGATTTCCATCGCTTACGGTATCTCGAAATTCATTATGGGCTCGGTCTCCGACCGCTCTAATCCGCGCGTATTCCTCCCTGCGGGTCTGATCCTCGCCGCCGCTGTGATGCTGTTTATGGGCTTTGTGCCATGGGCAACCTCCAGCATCGCCATCATGTTCGTGCTGCTGTTCCTGTGTGGATGGTTTCAGGGCATGGGCTGGCCGCCGTGCGGACGCACGATGGTTCACTGGTGGTCACAGAAGGAGCGCGGCGGAATTGTCTCGGTGTGGAACTGCGCGCATAACGTCGGCGGCGGTATTCCTCCCCTGCTTTTCCTGCTCGGCATGGCGTGGTTTAACGACTGGCATGCGGCGCTGTATATGCCCGCTTTCGGGGCGATCCTGCTGGCGGTATTTGCCTTTATGACCATGCGCGACACTCCGCAGTCTTGCGGTCTGCCGCCTATCGAAGAGTATAAAAACGATTATCCGCCTGACTACGTGAAAGAGTCTGCCGAGCAGGAACTGACGGCGAAGCAGATCTTCATGCAATACATTTTGCCCAACAAACTGCTTTGGTATATCGCGCTGGCGAACGTGTTTGTTTACCTGCTGCGCTACGGCATTCTCGACTGGTCACCGACCTACCTGAAAGAAGTGAAGCACTTCGCGCTGGATAAATCCTCGTGGGCGTATTTCCTGTATGAATATGCGGGCATACCGGGGACTCTGTTGTGCGGCTGGATGTCAGACAAAGTGTTCAAAGGCAACCGCGGCGCTACCGGTGTATTCTTCATGGTGCTGGTGACCATCGCCACGGTGGTTTACTGGCTGAATCCGGTGGGCAATCCGGGCGTTGATATGGCCTGTATGATCACCATCGGCTTCCTGATTTACGGCCCTGTGATGCTGATTGGCTTACACGCGCTGGAGCTGGCACCGAAGAAAGCGGCGGGAACGGCGGCGGGCTTTACCGGATTGTTCGGTTATCTGGGCGGCTCGGTTGCGGCAAGTGCCATCGTTGGTTACACCGTGGATTACTTCGGTTGGGACGGCGGCTTTATCGTGATGATTGCCGGATGTGTGCTGGCGGTTCTGCTGCTGGTATTAACTATGCTGAGTGAAAATAAACACAAGGCGCAGCTGGCGAAAAACGCCTGATTCCAAATGTCATGACGCATAGCAAAAAGGCACCGAACGGTGCCTTTTTCTTTTACTGATTAACGGACTTCATCGTCGGGATTATTCAGACAGATACATTCTGCGCAGGTAATGCGGTACCGCATCGTCGGCGTTAGAACCGATGATTTCCGCATCCGGCATCGCTGCTTTCAGGCGCGGCAGGGAGCCACTCATCAGGCAGCCTTTTCCGGCCATGCTCAGCATCTCAAGGTCATTCAGACCATCGCCAAAGGCGATACAGTCTTTCAGCGTGTAACCCATCAGTTTCGAGACGTATTCCAGCGCGTGGCCTTTCGATACGCCGCCTGCCATCACTTCCAGACAGACCGGCAGCGAGAAGCTGACGTTTACACGATCGCCCCAGCGCGCATTGATCGCTTCTTCCAGCGGCAGCAGTTTCTCGTGATCTTCGCAGGTGAAATAGACTTTGCAGATGCCATCCGTTTCCAGCAGACCCGGTTCGTACAACTTGTATTTGAACACGGATTCACGGAAGAAATCGTCCTGGTCGGCGCGGTCGCGGTTCATGTACCAGTCGTCGTTACGGTAAACGTTGGTCAGAATATCCGGATTGTTGTGCATGATGCCGAACAGATCGCGGGCAATATCTTCGTCCAGATTGTGGGAGAAAATCAGTTCACCGTCGGTGTTATGCACGCGCGCACCGTTCGAGGTGATCATATAAGCGCTGATTTCCAGATTGTCACGCATCTGCGCGACATCGATATGGTGACGCCCGGTGGCGAACACAAAATGCACATCGCGCTGCGTGAGCAGCTTGAGCGTCTCTTTTGCGAACGGGCTCAGGGTATGGTCAGGTGATAGCAGTGTGCCATCTAAATCGGAAGCAACAACATGGTACATAGCGTAGGTTCTAACCTCTGATGGAGTTGTGCGCGGCGTACCGCGGATTAATGCTGTCGCACAAAAAAGCGCATGATAGCGTCCAGCGCCTGTGCCCGGAGGTCGTCCCGCTCGAACAGGATCTCATGGCGCGCGCCTTCAATGACCAGCGGTTTATCCCCTTCACAAGGGTGACCCGCAACGGCCATGGCCTGACAAAAAGCAAGATGAGACCGGTTGTCGACCACACGGTCTTCGCTTGCCTGCAATAAAAGGACGGGCGTGGTGATTTTCTCGGCTTCTTTCAGGATATGCATCCCGGCGTCGATACCTTCACGCACCCAGTGATACGTTGGCCCGCCGACTTGCAGCTCGGGATAATCGGCGTAGTAGCGCAGATTGCGGCGATAACGTTCGCGGCTGTGAGTCAGACGATTCACCACAAACGGCAGTGGCCGCCAGTGGCCAGTGCCAAGCGCATAGCCATCGCGACGAACCGGACGGTTTTCCGCCCAGTTGAGGATCCGGCGGGATATCCAGCCCGGCATCGGCAAATAAATGCCGGTCATAGGAGCCAGCAAGGCCGCCGCATCAAAGCTTTGCGGGTTCTTCGCCAGATACAGCGCCAGAATTGCCCCCCCCATAGAGTGTGCCAGCGCGAACTTTTTCTCGTACTGACGGGGCGCAATTTCCAGCTGATAAAAGCGCTCAAAATCTTCTACATAATCATCAAAGTGCTGGACGTGACCGCAGTGTGGATCGTCAAGCATCCTGCCGGAACGCCCCTGCCCGCGATGATCGACAATCATCACATCGTAACCACAGTGAAATAAATCGTAGGCTACTTCGGGGTATTTTACGTAACTTTCGATACGGCCCGGTGACACCATAATGACTTTATCATGGTGGGGGGAACAGAACCGGACGTAGCGGATCGGGACATCGTCAACGCCGTTAAACTCACCTTCCTCACGCGTGCGCCAGAAATCAAGCAAAGGCCCGGTCGCAAAGGCGGCAAACTCCTTTTCACGTGTTAACCAACTTGCGTAATTCGCAGACATTCAATTGATCCAAATTTGTGAGTCGCAGAGGAGAAAAGTGTTATTTGTGAGCTATAGCACAACTATAGACAATGGCGTATTGTGCCATAAAACAACATAAAACGTATTCAGGGAGTCTCGCAATGACACTGGACTGGTGGTTAACCTACCTGCTCACTACTTCTATTTTAAGTCTGTCCCCAGGTTCCGGCGCAATCAATACGATGAGCACCGGCATCAGTCACGGTTATCGCGGCGCAGTGGCGTCGATTGCCGGATTGCAACTGGGATTGTCAATCCACATCGTGCTGGTAGGTATCGGCCTTGGCGCGCTGATTTCACAATCGCTGCTGGCGTTTGAGATGCTCAAATGGCTGGGCGCGGCGTATCTCATCTGGCTGGGTATCTGCCAGTGGCGCTCTGCCGGGGCGATTGATCTGAACGCTCTGGCCAGCAGCATGCCGCGCCGTCGCCTGTTCAAACGCGCCATTCTGGTGAACCTCACCAATCCAAAAAGCATCGTCTTTCTGGCGGCACTGTTCCCGCAGTTTATCATTCCTCACCAGCCGCAGGCTGCACAATACGTGGTGTTAGGCGTTACAACGGTGGTGGTCGATATCATTGTGATGATCGGTTACGCCACGCTGGCAACGCGCATCGCGGGCTGGGTGAAGGCGCCAAAACAGATGCAGTTGCTCAACCGCATTTTTGGTTCGCTGTTTATGCTGGTGGGGGTTTTACTGGCGAGTGCGCGCAAAGTTTAAGTCCTCAGAATGCAAAAAGGGTCCGGTATTTAGCCGGACCCTTTTTTATGCGCTTAACGTTCAGATCAACGATTTACAATTAACGCGATACCGAATCCGGCAAATACCACGCCCGCGACGCCATCAATCCATTTGGCTAAACGCTGATAGCCGCGACGCATTTTCGGCAGCGCAAAGACCATGGCGACTAGAGAGAACCAGGCCAGGGTTTCAATCACGATTAACAGGAATATGGCTGAACGCTCGCCGCCGCTGACGCTGTCGCCCACGAACATCGAGAACACGCTGCCGAAGTAGACGACGGCTTTCGGGTTGGACAGATTGGTCAGCAGCCCGCGCATAAAGGTGCGGCCACGCGCGGGCAATGCGACAGCGACGTCGGTTTCAGCTCCGCCGTCCTGCTTTTTAGAACGTGCAGATTTCAGTAACTGCCACCCCATCCAGCACAGGTACAGGCCACCGCCGACGGTAATAATCTGATGCAGCCAGGCCATTTTTTGCAAGATCAGATGCAGGCCCATCAGCGCCACCGCTGCCCATACCGCGACACCCAGCGTAATACCAATGACCCCCATCATCGCTTCTTTACGCGAGCGGCTGGCCGCCGTTTGCGAAACAAAGAAGAAGTCCGGACCGGGACTGGCCAGTGCGATCATATGCACCATCGCAACCATCAGAAACAGCGTCAGCATGATTAACTCTCTGTGTTATGTGTAGGTATTCGAATCTGTTAGTCGTCGCCGTTATCGATGTGATCGCGGATCATCGCCATAAACGGTCGCCCGAATTTTTCCAGCTTGCGCTGGCCGACGCCGGTGATATCCAGCAAATCGCTTGGGCTTATCGGCAGATGTTCAGCCATTTCCAGCAGCGTTGTGTCGTTAAACACCACGTACGGTGGCACATTATTGTCATCGGCCAGCGACTTACGCAGCTTGCGCAGTTTGGCAAACAGCTTGTGATCGTAATTGCCGCCATAAGCTTTCTGGCGGGACGGGCTTTTAATCTTCAGCGTCTGAATACGCGGTACCGCCAGCTGCAAAGGGATTTCTCCGCGCAGTACCGGACGCGCCGCTTCGGTCAACTGTAATGCCGAATGCATGGCGATATTTTGCATAATCAGCCCGAGGTGGATCAGCTGGCGTACCACGCTGGTCCAGTGTTCGTTGCTGTGTTCTTTACCGATGCCGTAGACGCTCAGTTTTTCATGCCCGTATTCGCGGATGCGCTGATTATTCGAGCCGCGCAGCACTTCGACCACGTAACCTAAACCAAAGCGTTGTCCGACGCGTGCGACCACTGACAGCGCTTTTTGCGCGTCCAGCAGGCCGTCGTAGCGTTTTGGCGGATCAAGACAAACGTCGCAGTTACCGCAGGCGTTCTGTTTGCCTTCGCCGAAGTAATTCAACAACACCAGACGGCGGCAGGTTTGCGCTTCCGCAAAAGCGTTCATCGCATTCAGTTTGTGACGTTCGACATCCTGTTGCGCACCGGCCGGCTTTTCTTCCAGACAGCGGCGCAGCCATGCCATATCGGCCGGATCGTACAACAGCACCGCTTCGGCAGGCAGGCCATCACGCCCGGCACGGCCCGTTTCCTGATAGTAAGACTCGATGGTGCGCGGAATATCAAAGTGAACCACGAAACGCACGTTGGGCTTGTTGATGCCCATGCCGAACGCCACGGTGGCGACCACAATTTGCAAATCATCGCGCTGGAAACCTTCCTGCACGCGGGCGCGGGTATCGTTGTCCAGACCGGCGTGATAAGCACCCACGCTCAGACCACGGCTTTGCAGGCGCGCGGCGGTGTCTTCGACTTTGGCGCGGCTGTTGCAATAAATAATGCCGCTTTTGCCGCGCTGGTCTTGCACGAAGCGAATCAGCTGATCGAGCGGTTTAAACTTCTCCACCAGCGTGTAACGGATATTGGGACGATCGAAACTGCTGACCTGAATCAGCGGATCGTTAAGCTCCAGCAGACGGACGATGTCGTTGCGGGTCGCTTCATCAGCGGTCGCCGTCAGCGCGATCACCGGCAGTTGCGGATAACGCAGTTTGAGCTGGCCGAGTGCCCGGTATTCTGGTCGGAAATCGTGTCCCCATTGGGAAATACAGTGGGCTTCATCGACGGCAAGCATCGCCGGATTCCACTGTTGCAACTGCTCGAGGAAATCCCCCAGCATCAGACGTTCCGGCGCGATATACAGCATTTTGATGCGGCCGGTACGGCAGCCTGCCATCACTTCCTGCTGTTGCTCGCGGGTTTGGGTCGAGTTCAGGCAGCCGGCTTCAACACCCGCCGCCATCAGTTGGTCGACCTGATCTTTCATCAGGGAGATGAGCGGTGAAACCACCAGCGTCAGGCCGTCCATCACCAGCGCAGGGATTTGATAGCACAGCGACTTACCGCCGCCGGTCGGCATCACCACCAGACAATCCCGGCCAGAAATGGCGGTATTGATGATCGTTTGCTGACCCGGTCTGAATTGCTGATAGCCGAAGGTATCGCGTAATACCTGATGAGCCAGCTCTTCTTTATTTATCACTGCCGCCGTAGACACTCAATTCCCCAACTGTTCAAACCACCCGGCTAAGCCCTAAAGCCGCCGGGGCTGTACTGCAACAATATTATATACCCTAAATAATTCGGGTGGCAGGAAGGCGGCAAGTGAGGGCATCCCGATAAACTTATCTGAGTAAGTGATTCGGGGAACCGGGCGCAACCAGCAGATCTGCAACCTGAAGTATGACGGGTATTACATCATATCGTTAAGCATGATACCCACACCCACGCGAGTTTGCTTGTGGTTGTAGTCAATCAATGACTCACCGTAACCACTGAACACCTGCGTGTAAAAGCGTACGTGCTTGGAAATCGGGTAGCTCCAGCCAGTGGTCGCGCCGCCGTAGCCGGTGTTCCAGTTGTAACGGCTTTCTACACTGAACACGCTGTCGCCCCACGCATAACCGACTTTCAGACGGTAGTACCCCATGTATTTGGTGATGTCGCGGTTATCATCATTTTCTTCACTTTCAGGAATGCGATACCACGGCTTGAGATCTACCTGCCAGTTGCCGTGCTGGGCCATAAAGCGCGCATAGACGCGGTTCCAGCTGCGCGACGTCGGGTCTGAGCGACCGTTTGACTGGTGGCTCACGCCGTATTCAGCTTCACGCAGCGTCCAGCCCAGGAAGTCATAATCCGTCGCCCACGCCAGGAATAGCTGCGGTTCGTAGTTAGTTTCACGGAAAGGTGAAGACTGGCCGCTGTTAGAAAGCTGCCAGAAGGATTTCTGTGTATAGGATGCACCGAGCACCGAGTTATCACCGGCAATGCCACGCCACAGCGGGAAGGCCAGGCTCAGCTGGAAGGCGACTTCGTCATGACGCGCTTTATTTGCCCAGTCATAAGACTGGATGGCTTTCTTGTTGATGTTGCTGGTATCGGTATAAAGCAGGTAGTTCGATTCGTAAGGATAAAGCGTGAACGGGTTATCGTGATCCTGCAACATGCTGGCGATGATGCTGCCACGCACTGCCGGTTTATCATGCACTTCCTGTACCGTTGCTTCTTCTGCATGTCCCAGCAATGGCAACGCCAACATGGTGGCCCCGACAGCCCAAGTTTTACGCATTTTTTCCTCACCCTATAGTGTTTAATGTTTTTTAGAATTGATGGTTTGAAATAGCCAGCTAAAGGCCGGTATTCAGAAACAAAGCAGAGCATTTTACACACATATACATTCGCGCAAGAGTAATGAATAGATTTATCATGCACGAGGTAGAATTCACTGTCCTTGGCACATAAAATCAACATTCCGTTAACTAGTTGGGCGACTATAACGCTCAGTCGTTTGGATCAGGAAACCTTTCATGTCCGCGTCATCCCTCAGCCACGAAGCTGCCCTGCAGCTGATCGGCAATATTTTCGTTTATGACATGCCTTTTAACCGCGAACTCGGTCTGGAGCTTAAACGTCTCGACTGCGATTACGCGGAGCTGAAATTCGCTAATCAAACCAAACTGGTTGGCAACGCAGCACAAAAAATCTTACACGGTGGGGTGATCGCCGCAGTGCTCGACGTCGCTGCCGGGCTGGTGTGCGTCACCAGTTCGTTGATCCGCCGCGACAAACCCGACCACCCGTTGCTCGAAGCAGAAATGCGCCAGCGCCTGTCAAAAATGGGTACTGTCGATTTACGGGTCGATTACCTGCGCCCCGGCCGTGGCGAATATTTTATCGCCTCAGCCAGCCTGATCCGCGCCGGGAATAAAGTTTCTGTCGCCCGCGTCGATCTGCACAATGACACCGGCGTACATATAGCGACAACGACCGCGACCTACATGGTTGGCTGAGACGTCGAAAAAGAAATCAGGCGACGTAAACCCGTTACACTCGCAACCTTTCCTTCTTATTTTTTACTTCAGGTACCCACATGGATGCACAACGTACCCGGCAAGGCGTCATTTTTGCCTTTATCGCCTATTTGATTTGGGGGATCGCTCCGGCGTATTTCAAGCTCATCAAAGAAGTGCCTGCCGATGAAATCCTTACCCATCGGGTCATCTGGTCGTTCTTCTTTATGTTAGTGCTCCTGTCCGTCAGCCGCAGCTGGGGTGACGTCCGGCGGGTACTCGCACAACCAAAGAAAGTCGGCATGTTACTCATCACCGCCCTGTTTATCGGTGGGAATTGGCTGATTTTTATCTGGGCGATTAACAATAACCACATTCTCGAAGCCAGCCTTGGTTACTTTATCAGCCCGCTGGTGAATGTCGTGCTTGGCATGCTGTTTTTGCGCGAAAGGTTCCGGAGTTTGCAATGGCTCGCGGTGGTGCTGGCATTTGCCGGTGTGCTGATTCAGGTCTGGATGTTTGGCTCGGTGCCGATCATCGGGCTGGGGCTGTCGCTCACGTTCGCTTTTTACGGCCTGCTGCGTAAGAAAATCGGTGTGGATTCTCAGACCGGCATGCTCATCGAAACACTTTGGCTGCTGCCGCTGGCGGGCGTTTATCTGTTCTTTATCGCTAACAGCCCGACCAGCAATCTGTCGGCGAATCCATGGTCACTGGATTTACTGCTGATGGCGGCGGGGATCATCACCACCATTCCGCTACTGTTCTTTACCGCAGCGGCTGCACGGCTGAAGCTCTCGACGCTGGGCTTTTTCCAGTATCTCGGCCCGACGTTGATGTTCCTGCTGGCGGTGGTGTTCTACGGCGAAACGGTAAATACCTCGCAGCTCATCACCTTCGGCTTTATCTGGGCCGGCCTGCTGTGCTTTATCACCGACGCGCTTTACACGCAGGGCCGTCTGCGTCGAGGTATGACGGCGAAAGCCTAACAGCAACAAAAAGCCCCGTTCAGGGGCTTTTTGTTGTCCGCGTAAAAACGATTACAGCCAGTTTTTACGTTTGAAATACAGGTACGGCGCCAGCCCGGCGATGATCATCAGACCGATTGCGCCCGGATAACCAAATGCCCATTTCAGCTCAGGCATGAATTCGAAGTTCATCCCGTAGCTTGATGCCACCAGCGTCGGCGGCAGGAACACCACGGAAACGACCGAGAAGATCTTGATGATGCGGTTCTGCTCGATGTTGATAAAGCCCATCGCCGCCTGCATCAGGAAGTTCACTTTCTGGAACAGGGATTCGTTGTGCGGCAGCAGGGATTCGATATCACGCAACACTTCGCGCGCCTGCTCCAGCTGGCCTGCGGGTAAGCGGGCTTTGCGCACCAGGAAGTTCAACGCGCGTTGGGTATCCATCAGACACAAACGCACTTTCCAACCGATATCTTCCAGCTCCGCCAGCGTGGACAGCGCGGCGTCATATTCGTCGCCCTGATGCCCTTCCATGATCACGCGGCTGAGTTTTTCCAGATCGCTATAGATATTTTCGATTTCATCCGCCAGCTGTTCGATTTTGGTTTCGAACAAATCCAGCAGCAGCTCGTAAGCATTGCCATCGACCAGCGTCTGGTTTCTGGCGCGCATACGGTAAAGACGAAACGCCGGTAACTCACGCTCGCGCAGGGTGTAAAGACGACCTTCACGCACGGTAAATGCTACGGTGCTGTTGCCCGCGTGGTCTTCGGCATCTTCATAGTAAAAGAAGGAGTGAATGTGCAGGCCGTCTTCGTCTTCGAAGAAACGTGCGGAGGCTTCGATGTCATCCAGTTCGGGACGCGTCGCCAGGCTTTGCCCTAATTCATGTTGAACGCGCTCGCGCTCTTGCTCATCAGGCTCGACCAAATCAACCCACAATGAGGTTTTGAGATCGTCTGCCTCGTCCAGCTCTAAACGGGATAAGCGGCTGTTTTCTAATTTAAAAGCACTCAGCATGTGCCCGTTCTCCCAAGAATGACAGAAAGTGGACAACGCGTTGAAGCACAGAAAATCACGGGGCGAAAAGAGTCACCGGCGTAATTCAGACCAAATTCAGATCCGACTCACAGCGACAGAACGGGGGTCGCTGACAACCACTAAGGCCATCAGCATAGAGGAGGGCCTTAGAAGTGGTACCTAACGAACAGGTTATTGAGCCAGTATCTACTGGGTGTGTCCAAGGCGCAGTTCCTCATTGATAATAGTGCGCGCATGTTACGCCGAGAAGAAAAAGACTGTCAACCGCGAACAAATCTATTCCCGCAACATTTATGCATAAAATACAGACGATATTGGCAACCTTTGACCGCTTATGTCAGAACCCTTTTTTGGCTACACTCAGAGACCTGAGCCCCTTTCTATTTCTGAAGCCAACTATGATTAAGCAGATTACCCAAGACACGCTGTGCGACCTGATCACTCAGGCCGCGCATTCACCGCGACTGCGCCAGAATCTGAACATCCATCCGTTACCGGAAGATGACGTACAACGCCTGGCGATCGCCATGGAGCCGGGGACTTACGTGCGCATACACCGTCACCCGCACACTTGGGAAATGCTGACCGCGCTGCGTGGCCGTTTTCTGGTGCTGACTTACGATGAGAGTGGCAAGGTCACCGAACGCCTGTGGCTCGGCGCTGAAACCAAACTGCTGGAAATCCCGGCCAACACCTGGCATAGCGTATTATCGCTTGATGAAGGTGGCGTGATTTTCGAAGTGAAACACGGCGCGTATCAACCCGTTCAGGAACAAGATTACCTGCCCGGCACACCGCCAGAAGGCGACGAACGCGTGAAAGCAATGCTGGAATGGTATGCAAAAGCGGAAGTGGGCGACGTTTATACTCTTTAATACACCGTGATGCACGCGTCAGCGGCGCAGCGAAATTGAGCCCGGCCAGCGCGGAGACACCGGAATGGACACGCAGTCCATGAGGATCTCGGGCACTGCCTGGGCTCAGGACGCAAGTAAGCTAGCTTGCGGCTTCCAGCTTAGCGTAGGCGGCGACCAGCCATTTGATCCCTTCTCCCGGGAACGCCACCTGAAGGCGGCTGTGTTCGCCGCTGCCTTCCATGTTCACGATGGTGCCTTCGCCGAATTTAGGATGTACGACGCGCTGACCGAGTTTGAAGCCAGTATCGCTGACGCTGGTTGGGGTGCCGACGCTGCGGTTGTTCATCGGGCGCGAGACGTTAGCGCGCATTCGCACTTCTTCCACACAGTCTTCTGGCAGCTCGCCGACAAAACGCGACGGCTTGTGCGAGACTTCTTTGCCATACAGACGACGGGTTTCAGCAAAGGTGAGCGTCAGTTTTTGCATCGCCCGCGTCACACCCACATAGGCCAGACGGCGCTCCTCTTCCAGACGACCGCTTTCTTCCAGCGACATCTGGCTCGGGAACATGCCCTCTTCCATCCCGACGATAAACACCTGCGGGAATTCCAGCCCTTTTGCCGAGTGCAGCGTCATCAGCTGCGCGGCGTCCTGATTGGCATCGGCCTGACCTTCGCCCGCTTCCAGCGCAGCATGTGACAGGAACGCCTGCAACGGCATCAAATCTTCGTCTTCATCCTGATAGCTGAACTGGCGTGTTGCCGTCACCAGTTCCTCTAAGTTTTCGATTCGCGCCTGGCCTTTTTCACCCTTTTCCTGCTCATACATGATGAACAGGCCGGAATCTTTGATCACGCGGTCAGTCTGAACGTGCAGCGGCATATCGGCGGTTTCATGCGCCAGCGCATCCACCAGCTCAGTGAAGCGTTGCAGCGAAGAGGCTGCGCGGCCCGCCAGCACTTTGTCCTGCAACAGAGCGCGCGTCGCCTGCCACATGGTCAGCTGACGGTCACGGGCAGTGTGACGAACGACGTCCAGCGTGCGGTCACCGATGCCGCGCGTCGGTGTATTCACCACGCGCTCAAAGGCGGCGTCGTCATTGCGGTTAGCCATCAGACGCAGATATGCCAGCGCATCTTTGATCTCCTGACGATCGAAGAATCGCTGCCCGCCATAAATGCGGTACGGCATCGCCATCTGCAATAACGCTTCTTCCAGCACGCGCGACTGGGCGTTGCTGCGATAGAGAATGGCGCAGTCTTTCAGCGCACCGCCGTTGTCCTGCCACGTTTTGATGCGGTTCACCACAAAGCGCGATTCATCGAGCTCGTTGAAGGCGCAGTAGAGGGAAATTTTTTCGCCCTCACCGTCTTCGGTCCACAGGTTCTTACCCATACGACCGCTGTTGTTCTCGATAAGCGAGTTGGCGGCTTTGAGAATGGTGCTGGTGGAGCGGTAGTTTTGCTCTAAGCGGATGGTTTCCGCGTTCGGAAAATCTTTCAGGAAACGCTGGATATTCTCAACCTGCGCACCGCGCCAGCCGTAGATCGACTGGTCATCATCGCCGACGATCATCACGTTATTATTGTCGCCCGCCAGCAGACGGATCCACGCGTACTGAATGCTGTTGGTGTCCTGGAACTCATCCACCATCAGGTTGGTAAAACGCTCACGGTAATGTTGCAGGATATGCGGCTTGTTCAGCCACAACTCATGCGCGCGCAGTAACAGCTCGGCGAAATCCACCAGTCCCGCGCGGTCGCAGGCTTCCTGATACGCCTGATAGATACGCAGCCAGGTGGCTTCAATCGGGTTGTTGTAGGTTTCGACGTGATGCGGGCGCAGACCTTCGTCTTTTTTGCCGTTGATGTACCACATCGCCTGACGCGGCGGCCACTGCTTATCGTCGATGTTCAGCGCTTTGAGCAGACGCTTAATTAAGCGCAGCTGATCATCGCTGTCGAGGATCTGAAAATCCTGCGGCAGTTTGGCGTCCAGATGGTGCGCACGCAGTAAACGGTGCGCGAGCCCGTGGAAAGTGCCGATCCACATGCCGCCCTGACTGGTGCCAATCAGGTGTTCGATACGGTGACGCATTTCCGCCGCCGCCTTGTTGGTAAAGGTCACCGCCATAATGGAATACGGCGAGCAGTTTTCTACCGACAGCAGCCAGGCGATGCGATGCACCAGCACGCGGGTTTTGCCACTGCCTGCCCCGGCCAGCACCAACAGATTGCTGCGCGGCGCGGCCACGGCTTCACGTTGTTTTTCATTCAGGCTGTCGAGCAGGTCAGAAACGTCCATAGGCACCGTTTGTCAGGATGAGAAAAGCACCCCGGCGATAAATGCCGCCATGAACGCTTTTCTACTGTGAATTTATACAGAGTAATTGATGAGGGGATTATAGCAATGCTGTCAGCGATGCCAACTGCGAAATCTCAATATGCGGTAACAGGCGGGCATCACGGATGTGCATCAAGTTGCCTTCGCGCAGGTTTATCCAGCACGCCTGCATTCCGCAGGCCACGGAACCCGCGACGTCGGTCGTGAGATCGTCGCCTACATGCAGAATATTTTCCAGCGGAATGCCCAGCTTATTCGACGCCTTTTTATACATGTCGGCATACGGCTTCGCCCGACCATGATCGCCCGCGCGCAAGGTAAACTGGAAATACTGCGCCAGACCGCAGGCATGCGGATCGGCATTACCATTGGTGACGGCCACCAGCGGCCAGCGTTCGGCGAGAGCGGCAAGCGCATTATGATTTTCTTCCGGCACATAAATCTTACTGCGCCAGTAGGCGAAGGTTTCCATAGCGGCTTTCGTGCCCTGCCTGGCATCACTCTCACTCAGACCGGCGCGGGTCATGGCCAGCAAAACTGCCTGACGCCGCCATTCGGTCACGTCATGATAAATCTGTGCATCTTCTGCCAGCAATTCGGCGCGCATCAGGCGGATTGCATCCGGCGACATCTCAGCCAGTGCGGGGTGGAAACCCTGAATAAACTTCAGCGTTTCGGAATCGGTACGGCGGATAACGTCATAATTGTCATACAACGTGTCGTCTAAATCGAAAGTGATCGCTTCAATGCGTTTCAGCGGACGATAGAACTTCATCAGGATTTGCCTCGTTTTGCGCGGGGATGGGCGGCATCGTACACCGTCGCCAAATGTTGAAAGTCGAGGTGGGTATAGATTTGGGTGGTGGACAGATTGGCGTGACCCAGCAACTCCTGCACCGCACGCAGATCGCCACTCGACTCCAGAACGTGTGTCGCAAAGGAGTGCCGCAACTTATGCGGATTGATATGGCTGTTCACACCCTGTTTTACGCCCCACTCGGCAAAGCGTTTTTGTACGTTGCGCGCTGAAATGCGGTTACCCTGACTGGATAAAAACATCGCATCATCCTGCGGGCCAAACAGCGGACGTCGTTCCAGCCAGTGTTCCAGCCAGGTGACGGCGGTGCGGCCAATCGGCACCTGACGCTCTTTGCTGCCTTTACCCATGACGCGGACTTCGCCAGAGGCCATATCGACATGTTTACAGTCGATACCGACCAGTTCCGATAAACGAATGCCAGCGCCGTACATCACTTCCAGCATCGCGCGGTCACGCACTGAAAGCGGGTCGTCGAGATTGATTTCCAGTAGCTTATTCACTTCATCGACGTCGAGATTCTTTGGCAAATGCTTCGGCGAACGCGGCGTGGATATGCCTTTGGCAGGATTGGCGCTCAGGACGCCCTGACGCACCAGCCAGTCGAGGAAACTGCGCAGCGAAGACATGCGCAGCGCCAGACTCGCCGGACCTAAACCCGCGCGTTTGCTACGCGCCAGCAGCATACGAACTTTCGGCGCATCAAGCTGTTGCCAGTGGGAAATACCGATTTCAGCGGCCATCTCGATCAGTGCGTCAAGCTGGCGGCTGTAGTTGGTCGAGGTCAGCGGACTGAGCTGACGCTCGACGTGCAGATAACGCAGAAACGCCTCAACTGCGGGATACAGGGGCGATTCAGTCTGTGTCATACCCGTTCTATCCAGCGTTCCAGTAAACCAGGCAGCATTTTTGCCAGCTGGTCGAGCAACACGGTGCCCATTCCCGGCTGATAGTGCTGCGGATCGCGGCTGCTGAAGATGAGAACGCCCAGTTCACCCTGCTCGCCCATCAGCGATAACGCGACGGAACCGACGGCTTTCGCCTGCGGCAAGAGTAACAGTAATTCCGGGCCGTTCAGACTGCCGAGGTAATGCGGAGTTTCGCCCAGACGCTGAATGCGCATGGATTCAAACGCGCTGCGGCTGACCGCCAGATGGGTGAAATCCGATGGCGCGCCGATGCGCCAACTTTCACTGAACAGGCGCACGTTCGCCCCTGCCAGACCGAGGCTGCGCGACCAGCGTTGCAGGCGGTTGAGCATATCCTGCAAGCCACTGGCGGCGGCAAGCGTCGCCTGCAGCTCGATCATCCGTCCGAAGAGGGATTCGTTGATCGACGCCTGTTCCATCAGCAGTGTGATTTCTTCTTCAAGCTGAGCAATCTGATGACGCTGACGCCCGAGTTGCCATTCAACCAGCGAGGTGCTGCCTTTCACCGGATGCGGTACGTGCAGTTGCTCGACGCTGCGGGCATTGCGAATAAAGAAATCCGGGTTTTGCAGCAGATACTGCATCACGCTGTCATCGTCGAGTGCTATCACCGGGTCAATCTGGTCATCAAGATTGTTCATAGATGAATAAATCCGTCGTAAACATGAGTGGCAGGTCCGGTCATATACAGCGGATGACCCGGCCCTTGCCAGCGAATTTCGAGGCTGCCTCCCGGCAGTTCCACCTGTACTTCTTCTGCGAGTAATCCTTGCTGAATCCCAATGGCCACCGCAGCACATGCGCCGCTTCCGCACGCCTGTGTTTCGCCAGCGCCGCGCTCGTAAACACGTAACTTGATGGTATCCGGGCTGACTATCTGCATGAAACCGACGTTCACGCGCTCAGGGAAACGTTCATGGCTTTCGAGGATCGGCCCGAGAATATCGACTTCGGCCGTCAGCACGTCTTCAACCTGCAACACGCAATGCGGATTGCCCATTGAAACCACACCGCAAAATACTGTGCGCTCTTCGGCGCGCAGAATATAGGTCTTTTCCGGTTTCGCGGCACGGAAAGGTACCTGCTGCGGTTCAAAGACCGGCTCGCCCATGTTCACCTGAACATCTTCATCTTCGGTGACCGTCAGCGTCATGCGACCTGTCTGCGTACTGACGCGGATATCGCGTTTGTTGGTCAGCCCTTTGATACGGACAAAACGGGCAAAACAGCGCGCGCCGTTGCCGCACTGCGCAACTTCACTGCCGTCGGCGTTGAAGATACGGTAATGAAAGTCTAACTCAGGATCGTAAGGTGGCTCTACCACCAGCAGCTGGTCAAAACCCACGCCACGATGGCGATCGGACAAACGGCGGATCAACTCAGGGGAGAAATAGACATTTTGAGTAACGGCGTCAACAACCATAAAGTCGTTGCCCAGACCGTGCATTTTGGAGAACTGCATAACTGACTCCGTTTACCGCTGGTCAAATCCAGTCGCGATGATCCCTTGATGAGACGGACCCGGCGGAAACCCGCCGGAACCTCAGCCCGAGGGCTGATTAATCTCTGGAATTCGTCGAGAGATCTTCTGGTGATACACCTTTTTGCTGCGATGAACCGTCGTTAGCGGTGCCCGGAACCTGACTGGTTTTCTGCGTGGAAGATTTATCCGCAGGCGGGAAATATAACGGCCCTTTCAGTCCGCAACCGGAGAGAGAAAATAATATCGTCGCGGCCAGAGACCAGCGTAAAGCGTTTTTCATTTTATGAATGCCTGTAATTCATGCGACCAAGCTCTCTATAATCGCAGGTGGATCATGAAAAGCAACAGGAATCGATAAAACCCGCAGGCACATTTTCAGCAGTGAAAGGGAAGGAAAGCCGGATAATCTGCCGCGCGCAGGCGATGCAGAACCTTTTTCTAATGGAGCTGGAATTGCTGTGTCAGCCGGGAAGGTTCGATCTCGCTTTCGGGCAGAGTGGCGCAGACGGCAGATAACGCATTGCTGCGAAAAGGGATCACCTGAATACGATCATCAAGGGACACTATCTGATAGAACTGCGGCAGGTTGAAGTTGATGAAGCTTGAGCCGTATGTGAAACGGTCGTGCGAGGAAGAATAGAAGCGGCTGACGTCGCGCACCAGATCCTCTTTACTGCCTTCGCAATGGTGGTACACCTCAACGCGGTTCGACTCATCGAGAATATAGATGTTAAAACCGATTTCATCCGCGCTGTCTTCAAAGAAGAACTGAATAATCCCTTCGCTGGCGTAGCCGTCAATCACCGCAGGCAGGTGCGCCTGATCGGTCTGCAATTTCACCGACAAACCGTGCAGCTTGTTATTAGAAATTGCGCCGTAGAATTCGATCGCATTTTCCAGCTTCTGCACCGACACGCTCAGGCGTTCGAAGAACAGACCCCAGGTTTGTCCGGCAACGCGCACGGCTTTGAAACGGCCCGGTTCGAGGCGTTTACTCGACAGACGCAGCTCGATGCACTCAGTCACCAGCTGCTGAATACGCGTGCGGATAAGGCCGCGCAAATGCTGGCTGTAGCAGAATACTTCCACCGACTCCGGCGGTGCGGCGTCCTGATGCATTTTGCCCAGAATGGTTTTCAACGCTTCCAGCACCGCCTGCTCACCGCTGAAATGCAGCGTACGCACTTCGTTCCACGAGTTGCGATACAGCAAATCAATACTGCCGACCATGCATTCCTGATTCTGCCCGAAGCTGAACACATCCAGCTTACGGAAATCAAAATGCACCACCTGGTTACGGAAGGCGGCGGTCGGATCATGTTCGAGATTGACGATGATCGCCAGATGACGGATTTCACACGGGCTGTACAACGCTTTTGGCGTCGGTGCCGCTAAACGCAGCGGGAAATTGTGCGAGACATCCGCCACCAGCTCGCGCAGTTTGGCGATGTCGCACAGGCCGCCACTTTTGATGTGCAGGCGCGTGGTGGACGTCAGCAACCCGTTGAAATATGCCCACGCCACAAGTTTATTGAGGTAGCGGTTATATTCCAGCGGCTGATGGCTGACGATCGATTCCATCGACGGTGACTGGTTATACAGATACCAGCCGGTGCGGTTGGCGCGGCCAATCGGCACATGAATAAAGGTTAAATCGTTCTCTGACAGGTCAGGCGAGATCTGCGGGTTCACGAGTGTCACTTTGCCCGGCAGCGCTTCGAAAGCGGCGTACAACTTACGGGTCAGCACGCCGATATCCTGCGGGCTGGCGCTGACGCTTAAATTGTTGCGACGGGCAAAGCGGATGAGGTTGCGATAGCTCTGCATCATGGCATCAAGCAGTTCGTTATGCGCTTCTCGCACGCGCTCGATTTTCCAGTTAGCACGGTTATCCAGCATAACCAGACGCTCTTCATCCCAGCCCCATTCGGCCACCAGCTGGCTGAGAATTTCACGACGCCAGCCGACTGACGCTCGGGCGCGGGAGAGTTTTTCGCAGACTTTGAGATAGAAACAACGGCGGACTAAATCGAGGCGGGTAGTGTCTTCAATCTGGGTCAGGTAACGGGTCACGCGGTCGAGCATCATACAATAGGAATCCAGACCGAAGTTGACGATCTCGCCCTGGTGCAGACGCTGTTTGATGTCCATCGCCAGTAACTGCGTTTTTGGATATTCCCAAGAATAGGCTTCCAGCAGCAACGTTTTGAGCACCGCTTTGTACGGTGAATCGATACTTTTATACAGCTGCCACAGACTGGCGCCGAAATACTCTTCCGCTGACAGCGTGCTGAGTCCGCCAAGATCGAGCCATTCGTTTGGCGTCAGCGCGCCTTGCGCATACAAAGAAAGCACATATTCATCGTAATGCGCTTCTTCTTCACCCGGCACCATATTCCACAGAATACGCTTGCCGCCCATACGCACGGCCGTCCGGTAGAATTCGTCGAGCAATAAGATGTACTGCGTGGAACCGCAGTCTTCCCCACCCAAACTACCGCTTTCGTTGTGACGGAAACGGTTTTCGTCGATCAGGAAGAAGCTGACTTCCACACCCAGCGACGCGGCCCATTTTTCCAACAGGCTGCATTTTTCCTGTAAGCGGTTGCGTTCTTCATTATCAAGCCAGGACTGATGGCAGACCCAGATATCCAGGTCGGAGCTCTGGCTTTGACCGATTGATGATGTGCTGCCCATCGAATAGACACCGGTTATCGGCAATTCGCCCTTCGCCATAGGCTCAAGTGCGCTGCCCCATTTGTCTTCGAGGTCGGTCAGATAGGTTTTTTGCGATTCATCAGGCGTGAAGAGGCAGATACCATGCGGAACCTTACCTTCAAGGTATCCCGGTATCAGAGGGTGATGATGATGTAAAAAGACGGGAAGCAACGTGTAGACCTGTTGAAACGCAGGCCCCATTGCCGCCAGTGCACGATCGACTCGTAACTGGTTGATCGCATCCAATCTTTGCTTCAGTGTCTCGATGTAGAGGTACAAGACGTTTCGCCTGATTATACAGTGTCTGGAAAGAACCCCGTTCCAAATCCGCCATTTATCGTGATGCTTATGCTTTGAACAACCGCGATTGTGCAAATAGTTGACGAATTATTGCTGGAAACGTGATCAATTTAACACCTTGCTGATTGACCGTAAAGAAAGTAACGCACCACAATTACTCTTCCGCTTCTGTCGATTTTACCGTTTGCTGTCAAACAGAACAAATCTCCTTTACGCCCGTTACCCTTCTTTTGCGAATGGCTTCTTACGCTGACAGCTTTCTATTGTCAGTGGTAGGATGGTCACAGAGACAGATAAACGGTAACAAACATGTTAGACAAAATCATTCGAATTGCCACCCGCCAGAGCCCGCTGGCTCTGTGGCAGGCACAATATGTTCAAAGCCAGTTAATGGCTTGTCACCCCGGTTTGCAGGTCGAACTGGTTCCGATGGTCACCAAGGGCGATATCATTTTAGATACCCCGCTGGCCAAAGTGGGCGGCAAAGGGTTGTTTGTGAAAGAACTTGAGCTGGCGATGCTCGATGGCCGTGCGGATATTGCCGTGCATTCTATGAAAGATGTACCGGTCGAGTTCCCGGAAGGTCTGGGGCTGGTGACGATTTGTGAACGCGAAGACCCGCGCGACGCGTTCGTCTCCAACCGTTACACCTCTCTGGCCGAATTGCCGCATGGCAGTGTGGTCGGTACATCCAGCCTCCGCCGCCAGTGCCAGCTGCGTCAGCAACGACCTGATCTGCAAATCCGCGATCTGCGTGGTAACGTCGGCACCCGTTTATCCAAGCTGGATAACGGCGATTATGATGCCATTATTCTCGCCGTCGCTGGCCTGAAACGTCTGGGGCTCGACAGCCGCATCCGTGCAGCGCTGACCCCGGAAGAGTGCCTGCCCGCCGTCGGGCAAGGTGCCGTCGGCATCGAATGTCGTCTCGACGATCATCACACCCGCGAATTACTCGCCCCGCTGGCGCACCGTGAAACCACGCTGCGCGTTCAGGCGGAACGTGCCATGAACATGCGCCTCGAAGGCGGATGTCAGGTGCCGATCGGCAGTTACGCTGAACTTGAAGGCGACCAGCTATGGCTGCGTGCGCTGGTTGGCGCACCGGACGGCAGTCAGATGGTTTGCGGCGAACGCCGTGGTCCTGCGGCCAGTGCGGAAAGCATGGGCATCAGTCTGGCTGATGAGTTGCTGGCAAACGGTGCACGTGAAATTCTGCAAGAGGTCTATCAGGGGAACGCACCAAAATGACCATTCTGGTTACCCGTCCTTCTCCCGCAGGAGAAATGCTGGTCAGCCGGCTGCGCGCTCTGGGTCGGGTCGCCTTCCATTCCCCGCTGATTGAATTTGCGCCGGGGAACCAACTCGCTATGCTGCCGAACCTGCTATCCTCTTTAGATCAGCAGGATCTGGTATTTGTGCTGTCACAACATGCCGTGAACTACGCCGATCGCGCATTACGTCAGTCCGCCACGCGCTGGCCGGGCAATGTGAATTATTACGCGATCGGCCGCACCACCGGCCTGCTGTTTCATCGTGCAAGCAGTCTGCCGGTTCTCTATCCCCAGGATGGCGAAACCAGCGAGATGTTGCTGAACCTTCCGTCTTTGCAGCGTATTCATGGCAAGAAAGCGCTGATTTTACGCGGCAATGGCGGACGCGAAAAACTGGCGGAAACGCTGACTGAACGCGGCGTCGAAGTATCGTACTGCGAGTGTTATCAGCGCAGCCCGATCCACTACGACGCCAGCGAGCAAAGTGCCGTATGGCAACGCGCCGGTGTGGATACGCTGGTGGTGACCAGCGGTGAAATGCTGCAACAGTTGTATACGTTAGTTCCTGATTATTACCGACATTCATGGTTACTGCGCTGTAGCCTGGTGGTGGTCAGTGAACGTTTGGCAATCCTCGCCCGCCAGCTCGGCTGGAGCGCTATTCGGGTTGCCGAGAATGCAGACAATGATGCGCTGATTCGCGCATTACAATTACCTGACTAAGGGAAGTGCCAAAATGACGGAACAAAAAAATCCTTCCGCTCCGGATGATGAAATTGTTATCGCCCCGGCGGTTGAGAGCCCCCAGCCAGATGCTTTTGAACGGGATGAGGAGCTGAAAACCCTGCGTAAAAAGCAGCGCACTGCGCCCGTCCTGGGCGCTATCGCCATTGTTTTAGTGATCGCGCTCGGCGCGGGTCTTTACTATCACGGCCACCAGCAGGCGCTGGCTCAGGCCGCCTCGGATGAATCGCTTTCTGAACAACTCGACAGCCTGCAAAAAAGTCAGCAACAGGATAAACAGCAAATCGCTGCCCTGCTGGCTCAGCAGGAGAAAACCCAGCAGGCCGCCGATCGCCAGCAGGCGTCGTTTGGCCGTCAGCTGAACGAACTGCAGGATAAAGTCGCCAGCATTTCCGGCAGTGATGCCAAAACCTGGTTACTGGCTCAGGCCGATTATCTGGTGAAACTGGCCGGTCGCAAACTGTGGAGCGATCAGGATGTCACTACCGCCGCAGCGTTGCTGAAAAGCGCCGACGCCAGCCTGGCGGACATGAACGATCCCAGCCTGATTGAAGTGCGCCGTGCGCTCAATGAAGACGTGAGCAGTTTGTCTGCGGTCACACAGGTCGATTTCGACGGCATTATTCTCAAGCTGAATCAGCTGTCGAATCAGGTGGATAATCTCCGCCTGGCCGATAACGATACCGACGATTCACCGATGGACAGCGACAGCACCAGCCTGTCTGGTTCACTGACCGAATGGCGGCAGAACCTGACCAAAAGCTGGCACAACTTTATGGATGATTTCATCACCATCCGCCGCCGTGATTCAACAGCTGAACCGCTGCTGGCGCCGAATCAGGACGTCTATCTGCGCGAGAATATCCGCTCCCGACTGCTGATCGCAGCGCAGGCCGTTCCGCGTCATCAGGATGAAGTCTACAAACAGTCGCTGGAAAGCGTATCCACGTGGGTTCGTGCCTATTTCGATACGACCGATCCCTCGACCAAAGCGTTCCTGGAAGAACTGGATAATCTCAGCCAGCAATCCATTTCGATGGACGTGCCGGATCAGCTGAAAAGCCAGCCGATGCTGGAAAAACTGATGCAAACCCGCGTGCGTAATCTGCTTCAGCAGCCCGCCGCCGCAACGCAGGGGGAATAACGCATGTTACGAGTTTTCGTGTTATTTCTGATTGTGTTTGCCGGGATTATCGTCGGACCGATGCTGGCAGGCCATCAGGGCTATGTGCTGATTCAGACCGATAACTACAACATCGAAACCAGCGTGACCGGCTTAGTGATTATGCTGATCGTCCTGATTCTGGTGCTGTTTTTCATCGAATGGATCCTGCGCCGCGTTCTGCGCACCGGCGCGCGTACCCGCGGCTGGTTTGCTGGGCGCAAAAGCTCCAAAGCGCGTAAGCAGACCAAAGAGGCGATGCTCAAGCTGGCAGAAGGCGATCATCGTAAGATGGAAAAACTGCTGGCGCGCAACGCCGACCACGCCGATCAGCCGGTGGTGAACTACCTGCTGGCAGCGGAAGCGGCACAGCAACGTGGCGACACCATCCGCACCAATCAGTATCTGGAGCGCGCGGCAGAAATCGCCGATACCGACCAGATGCCAGTGGATATCACCCGCGTACGCATCCAGCTGGCGCAGGGCGAAATTCACGCCGCGCGTCACGGCGTAGACCGTTTACTCGGCCAGTCGCCGCGTCATCCGGAAATTCTACGACTAGCAGAGCAGGCTTATCTGCGCACCGGCGCGTACGGATCGCTGCTGGAAATTCTGCCGTCCATGGCGAAAGCGGATATCCATACGGATGACGAAATCCGTGTTCTGCAGGAACAGGCTTATATCGGCATGATGAATCAGCTGATGGCTGAAGAAGGCAGCGATGGGCTGAAGCGCTGGTGGAAAGATCAGAATCGTAAAACCCGTCATGAAGTCGCGTTGCAGGTCGCGATGGCCACGCATCTGATTGAATGTAACGATCAGGATCTGGCGCAGGAAGTGATCCTCGATGGACTGAAACGCCAATACGACGATCGTCTGGTCGCGCTGATGCCGAAGCTGCGTTCAGGGGATCCGGAACAGCTGGAAAAAACGCTGCGTCAGTTGATCAAGCAAAACGGCACCACGCCGCTGCTGAGCAGTACACTCGGTCAGTTGCTGATGAAGCATGGCGAATGGATGCAGGCCAGCGAAGCCTTCCGTGAGGCGCTGAAACAGCGTCCTGACGCGTATGACTATGCGTGGCTGGCGGATGCATTAGATAAACTGCACAAGCCGGCTGAAGCGGCAGAGATGCGCCGTGAAGGGCTGATGTTAACGCTGAACAACTCGCAGCAGCCGTAAAGACATCGCGCTATCAGAAAGGCTCCTTCGGGAGCCTTTTTTACGTCATCAAACTTATACCCTGAATCATAGGAATCGCAGGCAGGCGGCCAACACATCTGCGGCTCCAAGGATGGCGGGTATGGGCAAAAAAAAACACCTGCACAATGTCAGGTGTCTAAAACAATCAGGTCAGAACAACAGTGAGTGCCTCACTCAACGTTTTGTCATCTGCATGATAATGCCGAAGCGTTATCGGTCAGGGTGACAATAGGCACTATAAATTGGCTCTGCATCATTCCCAGGTTTATGAAGCCGGAGCAAACATAATGGGTGGAATGAGCATCTACGGCGGGAATATTGCAGGACGCGTGCCACTCTGGCAAGACCTGAGGAGAAATATTTTATCGTTATGATTATCAAGGTTTTTATTATTCGTCAAACACGCGTACTTTTTCAAACCTCCGCGAATCTCCTGCCATAGCCCCTGATCTGTCTCCTGATGACGACACTACTGAATGAAAATGAAATTACCCTATCTTATCAATGATATAAGCGTCTCAATACAGAGACAAAATGAAGGTATGAAGTCGCCGAAAAGCAACAACAGGCGTGGAAAGGGAATTGATCAAATCGCAGATAACAAAAAGCCCCGCATTTCTGCAGGGCTCTTTATTCGAATTGGTCGGCGAGAGAGGATTCGAACCTCCGACCCACTGGTCCCAAACCAGTTGCGCTACCAAGCTGCGCTACTCGCCGATGTCGTGCATCTTACTACTTCTTGACGCTAACTGCATCATTTAAATGCTTTTTGTGTGTGTGGTGCGAAGGGAGGGACTCGAACCCTCACATCCAAAGGACACTAACACCTGAAGCTAGCGCGTCTACCAATTCCGCCACCATCGCATGTCACAATCACAAAATCATTTAAAAAATTTGGGGTGGCTAATGGGGCTCGAACCCACGACAACTGGAATCACAATCCAGGGCTCTACCAACTGAGCTATAGCCACCATTTCAAACTTTTCTACATCGTGGACCGTTCAACTTCAAACAAGACCACCGCAACTCTAGCGCAAACTTAATGGTGCGCCCGACAGGATTCGAACCTGAGACCTCTGCCTCCGGAGGGCAGCGCTCTATCCAGCTGAGCTACGGGCGCTTAGCGCCGTTGCGGGTGGGGATACTACGGTTTTAACGACTAGCTGTCTAGTGCTTTTTATCAGAAATATTGCGTTTGATTACGCTTTGTCCAATACGCATTAAAAGTAAGCGCCTTACCTTCCCCACCCATGACTTACGACGTTATTTTGCCTTTTCCGTCATCAGCGCAGCACGCTTATGCATGCCAAGGCCGAAGTATATCAGGGACACTCCCGCGATGAAAATACCGCCTACCAGCAACGAAATGCGCGTATCCGGGTTAATCGCCATGCCCACCAGTACGCAGGTCAGGAAAATCAGCGTCAGATAGTTGGTATAAGGGAACAGAATTGATTTGAACGGATGGTTCTTCAGTTTCTCTTTATGTGCTTCACGAAAACGCAGCTGGCTGATGAGCACCACGAACCACGGCACCATGCCCGGCAGGACGCTGGCACTGTAAACGTAGACGAAGACTTTCTCAGGATTCGGGATCAGGTAGTTCAGACATGAGCCGACCAGCAGACATAAAATGGTGATCGCGATGCCGTACACCGGCACGCCACTTTTCGAAACATTGCTCAAAAACGCAGGCAACTGGCGATTCTTAGACAATGCATAGAGCATGCGCCCGCAGCTGTACATGCCGCTGTTACAACCGGACAGCGCCGCCGTCAGCACTACAAAGTTGATGATGCCCGCCGCCGAGGCGATACCAATCTTCGCGAACGTCAGCACGAACGGGCTGCCGTGCGTCCCCATTTCATTCCACGGGAAGATGGTGATGATGACGAAAATCGCGCCCACGTAGAAAATCAGGATACGCCACAGGATATTGTTGATGGCACGCTTGAGCGTCACCTGCGGGTTTTTCGCTTCACCAGCGGTAATACCCACCAGTTCGACACCCTGATAAGACGCCACGACGATACACAACGCAAACAGGAACCCTTTCCAGCCACCGGCGAAGAAACCGCCGTGCGCGGTCAGATTGGCAAAGCCAACCGGTTCACCGTGATTACCGAAACCGAAGAAGATTACGGCCAGACCGACCACAATCATCACAATGATGGTGGTGATTTTGATCAGCGCAAACCAGAATTCCATCTCACCGTAAAGTTTCACGGCGGCCAGATTGGCTGCAGCGACAATTGCCACAGCCATCAGCGCCGGGATCCACTGCGGTAATTCAGGGAACCAGTATTGCGCGTAGACGCCGATAGCGGTGATTTCTGAAATCCCCACCGCTATCCACATGAACCAGTAGCTCCAGGCTGTCAGATAGCCATAGTAAGGCCCGAGATATTTGTGCGCATAAACCGCAAATGACCCGGCCACCGGCTCCAGATGCAGCATCTCGCCCATTGAACGCATGATAAAGAAGACAAAAATCCCCGCCAGAATGTACGCCAGCAGCACGGAAGGCCCCGCCCATTTCAGCGTACTCGCCGCGCCCATAAACAGTCCGACACCAATGGTACCGCCCAGCGCGATAAGCTCAATATGCCGGGCTTCCAGCCCGCGGTGTAGCCCACCCTTCTCTTCTTGATTCGCCATAGATCCTCAATTTCTCTGTGTTGGTGTTTGCCTTCCGGAATGACCGGAATGTTATTTTTATTGTGAGATCCCCCGCAGACCGCGGAAAAACGGCGTTATGGTTTCGTATTTTCAGATGAGTTGCAAACCACAATTGAGAAAGATACGCATTGATAGGCAAGACAGACTGCAAATTGCAGAGAGGAGAAGTGAGAAATGAGAGGTGACGCGCCGCCCTGAGGTTTATTCAGGACGGCGAAGATAATTACAGACTTCCCGTATAGTAATAGCGGACGAATTTGAGCAGCTTCAGCTGACGGCGCAGACGGCTCGGTTGCGAAATCAGGCGGTAAAGCCACTCCAGCCCCATCTTCTGCCAGATCTTCGGGGCGCGTTTCACATGGCCGGTAAACACGTCGTAGGTGCCGCCGATCCCCATATACAGCGCGTCCGGGTGAACGAGGCGGCAGTCGCGCATCAGGATTTCCTGCTTCGGCGAGCCCATCGCGACGGTCACGATCGCCGCGCCGCTGGCTTTCACCCGTTCAAATAACGCGTCGCGCTGATCCGGCGTGAAATACCCGCTCTGGCTGCCGGCGATATTGACGTTCCACTGCGCGCGCAACTTGTCTTCGGTTTGTTGCAGAATCTCCGGTTTACCGCCGATCAGAAACACCGGCGTACCTTCTGCGCCTGCGCGCTGCATCAGGCCTTCCCACAAATCGGCACCCGCAATGCGTGACACTTTCGCCTGGGGATATTTCTTGCGGATGGCACGCACAATGCTGATCCCGTCTGCGTATTTGTATTCTGCCTGGCCAATCAGCGTGCTGAGTTCCGGATTACTTTCGACGGTCAGTACTTTCTCAGCATTCATTGCCACCAGCGCACCGGTTTTCACCTGATGACCGGCAAACAAATAATCGAGAAAATGCGCCATATCGCGAAAGCCCCAGAGGCTTATCCCGCGTATGTCATAGTGTGGAATGTTATTTTTTTCAGAGTTCATTGGCTTTCCTGACAGCTACCGTCCCGATGGGGTTTTCATTGCGCGGCATTTTGGCACGGATCAGCCCCGCAGCGTCCAACATCCAGCACAACAATTTGGCTGCGATCAGACAGGCACCGAACACGACACAGAAAAACACCACCCGTGAGAAGAAGGAATCCACGCCTTCACGGGCCAGCACGATAATATTGAAGACTGCGCCGAAGCAGAAACTTTGCAGAATCGCCGCTTTATACTTATTTGCATCAGCTTTGCCTTTCTCATATAGCCAGTCAAACCACTTGATGATCATGCCCACAGCGACGGCACCGAGCGGAATAAACCACACGCCGCCCATCACCACCAGCGATCCAATCAGCGTTGGGGAAATCGCCAGACCTGAATGGTTATCGAGCACTTCCCAGGTGAAATAGTTGGCAGAGTTAAGCACCACGCTCGGACGGTCGTGCCACAGCCAGCCGGGGATAAAGACGTAGAAGTCACGCACGATGGGTGCGAGACCCTGGAAGCTGATTTTGTCGTAGTTCTGCAACAACAGGCCGAGGTTTTCCCAGGGCGAGAAGGTATCGCGCGTCAGATACAGGAAGGTATAAAACGCTTCCGGGCCGCTGACGTTCAGGCCATAGCGCTTCAGCGCCAGCCAGAACATCCCGACAATCCCCAGCACGCCTGCGGCCGCCAGCATCCACAACGAGATCCAGCCGCGCACAATGCCGATAAACAGAAACAACGCAAAAGCGATGATAATGTTGGCGCGTGTGCCGCCGACGATAACGTAAGTCAGGAAACCAAACGCAACGGTGCTGGCGAGGAAAAACAGCCAGCGGCGCACATCCGGCTTGAGGAAAAATACCACCAGCATGGCTGGGATGAAGAAATAGAAGAAGCGTTTGAGGGCCACGCCGGAAACGTCGCTGGAAAAAATCTGGCTGTAGGACTTCAGCTTAAACAACAAAAAACCGTTGTGCATAAAGAAGACAGAGACCGTTACCACAGCGATCAGCGCCAGCAGGATCCACGTCAGGTGCGTCTCCACCCGGTTCATGGTGAATATCGCCCGTGAAGGCCCGTCACGTTTGGCCTTCAGCCGCGTTTTGTAACTGACGTAGTAAATGCCGTAGAAACAGGTGGCGGCGAGCATGGCCTGCAACAGGTTTTCCACCGGTACCACTTTGACATCAAACTGGAAAACCAGCACACAGGTCAGTGGAAAACCGAAATAAAATGTCAGCAGGTACAGCAACGAAAACAGGACGTTGAAGTTGAAACGCACCCGCCGGAATTCTTTATAGGTCAGCGTCAGGATAAACAGCAGCGAGAGCGCGTAAACCAAAGACAGGCCACCTAACTGTGCCAGCGTCATGATGCCTCTCCCGCCGCCAGCAGCAGCGCCTGCTGCCAGCCGGTAACGTAATTCGGGTTAAAGAAAGCAATGTTCTGCCGGTTGGTATTGAGCAACTGGCGACGCGCCTCGGCCACGGTATTCGCATCCAGTGCGTCACCGTAAAACAGCACCGGCAGATGCTGTTCCGCCAGATCCTGCCAGAACGGATTCTGGCGGCTGACCACAAACGGCACGCCGAACTGGATCAGCAAACATTGGGTACCAATCGCCTGCTGCCGGTCAAAAATGAAATAGCCCAACGTGCAGCGGCGCAGCACGTTGAGATAATCCTCAAACGCCATTGCATCGGTCATCAGTTCAACATGGTCAGGAGTGAAAAGTTTCAACGCTTCCGCCCGCACCAGTTCGATATAGGTCTGATTATTGGCCGGATAGCCCATCGGAATAATCACGCGGATATCCGGGCCGAACTGCTGATGCAAGGATCGCAGGGCTTCAATGTGGCGATTGCTGCGATCGCCGGAATTTCCGACCAGCACGCTCATCGGCCCTTGTGGTTCCGGCAGATCTGCCGGCTGAGTCAGCGCGGGATCCATGCGTGTCGGGAAATAGAGTAAAGATGAGGGAACACGGGGGTGCCGTTGATGGAAATGAATCAAATCGCCGCGCGTGCCAAAAACGTGCCCGATACGTCCCTGTGCCAGACGGCGCAGCATATAAAACAGCCGAAATTTGAGGCTACCTGCCGATTCATACAAATCCGCGCCCCAGATATGCCAGCTCACCTGCTGCGATTTGATTTTGCCGGTCAGGATGGCCAGCCAGAGCGTCGGGTTAAATTGCCCGTGGAAGAAAAAGCGGTGCGTCCGCACCTGCGCGCGGGCGATGGCCGCCGCCGCCAGCGACTTTTTGTCAGGATAAACGCAAATATCCAGACGCGTGAACGCAGCAAACGCTGACGCGTCTTTCGCTGCCACCATAAAATGGCAAATCAGCTTTTCAGGCGCGCATTCGGCCAGCACGTCGTTAAAAAAGCGCAGTACGGTGACATTATGGTGGGGAATGTCAGATCCCAAAACGTGAATCAGCGTTGTCATGCTCGTCTACGATAAAGAAGAAATACGGTACAACACAGCGCGAAATAGACGATATACGTCGCCATATACGCCTGCGCAGCGCCCAGGGAACCGTGAATCGGGATCAGCCAGTGTGAGAATCCGGTCAGTAACGCGAACTGGCTGATTTCAGTCAGCACGTAAAAACGCAACGACGCACGGGCGATCACCAGATACCCAAAAACATACGAGCCGACTTTCAGTACATCACCTACCAGCTGCCAGGCGAACAAATCGCGCATCGCAATAAACTGTTTGGAAAACAGCAGCCAGATGGCGAAATCCCGCAGCAGCCATACCGTAAAACTGACGGCAGCGACGGCGGGAAGCACGAATTTCAGCGACTTGACGATCTCATGGGAAATCGCCTGCTTGTCTTTTAGTCGCGAAAGCGTCGGCAGTAAATACACACTGAAAGAGGCGGTGATAAATTGCAGGTACGCGTCGGAAATACTGCTGACGCCCTGCCAGATCCCCACCTCTTTCCAGCTGTAATGTTCTGCCAGCAGATTTCGCATCATCACATAGGCCACCGGAATGGTGACGGAGGTGATCACCGCCATCAGCGTAAATTTGCCCAGATGACTGGCGATAAAACGATCCCAGCCCGGCTTCAGATACGCCAGCGGAAAGGATCTGCGCCGCCACAGCATACCCGCTGCTGGGATAATCACCAGCGCAGGCACCAGCGCCAGACCAGCCAGTGCGCCTTCATAACCGCCAAGATTGAAACACAGCAGGTAGGCCAGCAACCCAATCAGGCTGCCACCGATGACCGCCAGCGCATTGCCCATCGCATCGCGATAGCCTTTCAGGATGGCCTGAAAATAGTTGGCGTAGGCGATGCCCATCTGAATAAAGGCCACGGCACGAACCACAGCCTGATAGCGATCGTGCCCAAATAGCCCGACGCTAACCGGCGCTGCCGCCAGCAGAAACACCGCCGCCAGCAGGGTAGAAAACCCTAAAATCAGCGATGATGACGTGCCAAGGACCGCTTTAAGCTGCTCAGGATTTTCGTGGTGTTCAGCGACATACTTGGTGACACCATTGAAAATTCCGGCACCGGACAATACGCCCAGCACCGTCACCAGCTGACGGAAATTCCCCGCCTGCCCGACACCTTCCGGCCCGAACGCCACGGCCAGCAGCTTGACCACCAGCAGCCCGGCCCCGATTTTGATAAGCGTTGAGCCAGCGGTCCAGACAGATGCTTTTGCCAGCGACATATCAGGCGAAGTATTGCAGCATGGCCGTAATCACCAGGCGCTGCGTGTCATCGGTCATGTTGTAGAACAGCGGCAGGCGCACCAGACGTTCGCTTTCCTGCGTGGTAAAGCGGTCAGTGCCGTCGAAACGGCCAAAGTTTTCACCCGCCGGGCAGGCGTGCAGCGGAATATAATGGAAGACGGTGAGAATATCCGCGGCTTTCATGTGGCGGATAAAGGCATCACGGTCTTCGATATCCTTCAGACGCACGTAGAACATGTGGGCGTTTTGCACGCAATCCTGCGGAATGCCCGGCAATTGGATGCGACCGGCGTCGGACAGATCCTGTAAGGCTTCGTAATACTCATTCCAGATGCACAGGCGGCGCTGGTTAATTTTCTCAGCGGCGTCCAGATTTCCCCACAGATATGCGGCCTGCAAATCCGACATCAGATAGCTTGAACCGATATCGCGCCAGGTATATTTATCCACCTGCCCCCGGAAGAACTGGCTGCGGTTGGTGCCTTTTTCACGAATGATTTCCGCGCGGTCGATGAGTTTTGCGTCGTTAATCAGCGTCGCGCCACCTTCGCCACCGGCAGTGTAGTTTTTGGTTTCGTGGAAACTGAAACAGCCGATATGGCCGATAGTGCCGAGCGCTTTGCCTTTGTAGGTGGACATCACACCCTGCGCGGCATCTTCCACCACAAACAGTCGATGCTTTTCGGCCAGCGCCATAATGGTGTCCATTTCACAGGCCACTCCGGCGTAATGCACGGGCACAATCACTTTGGTTTTGTCAGTGATGGCGGCTTCAATCAGGGTTTCGTCAATGTTCATCGTGTCCGGGCGGATATCGACAAACACGATTTTCGCGCCACGCAGCACAAACGCGTTGGCGGTGGAAACAAAGGTGAAGCTCGGCATGATAACTTCGTCGCCGGGCTGGATATCGAGCAGCAGCGCGGCCATTTCAAGAGAAGCCGTACAGGACGGCGTCAGCAACACTTTCGGGCAATGAAAACGTTGCTCAAACCATTGCTGGCAGCGCAGGGTAAAGCCGCCGTCACCGCATAATTTGCCGCTGCTCATCGCCTCACGCATGAAATCAATTTCAGTACCCACGATCGGAGGCGCATTAAAAGGGATCATTGTTTCACCTGTACAGCCAGTACGCCATGCGCGTGACTTTGCCACCGCTGGCGAGATAAAGGTTTAAGGCCGCGAGATTGCCGGTTTGGGTGGCGACGTGTAAACGCAACACTCCCTGTTCAGCACACCACTGTTTCGCAGCCGCCATTAATTTCCGGCCCGCTCCCCGTCCCTGACAATCAGGTTTGACGGCCAGCAGGCCAATTCTTGCCTCTTCGGGCGAGAGCCTTCGAAGCGTAACGAAACCCAGCCCATTGCCCTGTTCATCATCGACCCACAGGCAAAGATGGTCGAAGGTGCCGAGCACCGCTTTCTCCGCCCACATCGCGTAGAAACGCGCGCTGTCCTGCGGGTGGTACCACGGCGCACGAAAACGGCTTAGCCGGAATGCCTCTCGGGCGATATCCGCCACATCAGCAATTTCCTCCGGCACGGCCAGACGCCCGGCGGCAAGCGCGGCATCCTGCGGATTTATCGCCACACAGACGTCGGTTTCACCCTCTGCCAGCCGGAAACCCAGCGTCGAAAGGGCATCCAGCGTATCCATCCGATCGGCGTCCACTTTCGCCTGCACCAGCGCATACGGCGCAAAATCCAGTGGCGTCACTTCAGGCGCGGCGGCATCGAGCGTCAGTTTCGCGCTCTGCAACTGGAAGAATTCACTCTCCCAGCTGAGGGAGTCAACATTGCCGCGCAGGCTTATCGCCATACGCCCTTGGTATCCACAATCCACGACTGCTCAATCTGATCGGCGGGAATCGCTTTGAAGGAAGCATGATCGACCAACATCACCAGCAGATCGGCATTTTTCAGCGCATCATCGAGCGTATGCAACGTCACTTTTTCGGCCAGCGAATCTGGCAACTGGTGAACATTCGGTTCGACCGCCCAGGTTTCTCCTGCGTGCCAGTCTGCTATCAAATGCGTGACTTCAACGGCCGGGCTTTCGCGCAGGTCGTCGATGTTTTGTTTAAACGCCAGACCAAAGCAGGCGATTTTGACGTCAGCTGCACGTTTGCCTGTTGTGGTCAGGCAATCCGCCAGCGCTGCTTTCACGCGATCGACCACCCAGTGCGGCTTACTGTCGTTCACTTCCCGCGCGGTGCGGATAATGCGCGCCAGCTCCGGGTTTTGTGCGACGATAAACCAAGGATCGACGGCGATACAATGGCCGCCCACACCCGGTCCCGGCTGCAAAATATTGACGCGCGGATGGCGGTTTGCCAGACCGATCAGCTCCCACACATTGATACCCTGCGCATCGCAAATCAGCGAAAGCTCATTGGCGAACGCAATGTTTACATCACGGAAACTGTTTTCAGTCAGCTTGCACATTTCAGCGGTACGGGAGTTGGTGACGACACATTCGCCTTTAAGGAAAATGTTGTAAAGCTCGCTCGCACGCTGGGAACACAGCGCCGTCATGCCGCCGATGACGCGGTCATTTTTAATCAGCTCGACCATCACCTGCCCCGGCAAAACGCGCTCCGGGCAGTAGGCGATATTGATGTCTGCCTGCTCGCCCGCCTGTTGCGGGAAGGTCAAATCGGTACGCACTTCGGCCAGTAACGCGGCCATTCTCTCGGTCGCGCCAACGGGTGAAGTTGATTCCAGAATGATCAAATCGCCTTTTTTGAGCACTGGCGCCAGAGAAAGCGCGGCGGATTCGACGAATTTCATGTCGGGCAGATGATCGCCTTTGAAAGGCGTCGGTACGGCAATCAGGAAAGCGTCTGCGGGTTCCGGCGTGGTCACGGCGCGCAGGAATCCGTCTTCGACGGCCCGCTTCACCAGCAGATCGAGATCCGGTTCGACAATATGAATCGCCCCGCGGTTAATGGTGTCGACCGCATGCTGATTGATGTCCACGCCGACCACTTTTTTCTGGTGCGAAGCAAACGCGGCGGCGGTAGGAAGACCGATGTAACCCAGTCCGATAACAGAGATCGTATTAAAACTCATTGTGATACCCAATGATTTTTCAGTGCTTCAAGAATATGGTGACACGCATGGCCGTCACCGTAAGGATTGTGTGCGCGGCTCATGCTGTTGTATTCATTTTCATCCGTCAGCAGCCGGTTTACTTCTTCCACAATTCTGGCGGGATCCGTTCCGACCAGAATGACCGTTTTGGCATCGACGGCTTCCGGGCGCTCCGTGGTTTCACGCATCACCAGCACCGGTTTGCCCAGTGACGGTGCTTCTTCCTGCACGCCGCCGGAATCGGTAAGGATCAGATAGGCCTTATCCATCAGATAGACAAACGGCAGGTAATCCTGCGGATCGATAAGCACAATGTTGTCGATACCATGCAGGATTCGGTTCACCGGCTCACTGACGTTAGGATTGAGGTGAACCGGATAGACAATTTGAACATCAGGATGCTGGCGGGCGATATCGGCCAGCGCGGAGCAGATCCGCTCAAACCCGTCACCGAAACTCTCGCGGCGGTGGCCGGTAACCAGAATGAGTTTTTTGTCGGCATCAAGGAAGGGGTAACTCGCGGCGAGCTGTTGCGCCAATGAGGTATCTCCGCTGAAGCGATCCCTGACCCACAGTAAGGCATCAATCACCGTATTGCCGGTGACATAAATGCCCTTCCCAGGGATATTTTCTTTGAGTAAATTCGCGCGGGCATTTTCGGTCGGCGCAAAATGCCACGTTGCCAGATGCCCCGTCAGCAGACGGTTAGCTTCTTCCGGCCACGGCGAGGAAAGATCGCCGGTACGTAATCCGGCCTCAACGTGACCGACCGGGATCTGATGGTAAAACGCGGCCAGACTGGCTGAAAGCGTCGTCGTGGTATCGCCATGAACCAGCACGACGTCCGGTTTGAAATCATCCAGTACGGGTTTCAGCCCGGCCAGAATGCGGCAGGTTATTTCAGTCAGACCTTGCCCCGGCTTCATGATGTCGAGATCATAATCGGGTGTAATTTCAAACAGTCGAAGTACCTGATCAAGCATTTCACGGTGCTGTGCCGTGACACAAACTCTGGATTCAAATGCCGCATCCTGCGACAAAGCATGCACCAGCGGCGCCATTTTTATGGCCTCCGGACGGGTGCCGAAAATCGTCAACACTTTCACAATGTGTTTCTCTTATTTTTACGACGCGTCAGGGCAACGCCAGCCCCGATTAAACCACCGACAACACCCCACATGATCATTAAAAATACGCGGCGAGGGCTGTCACGTTTTACAGGCTCTTCAGGCGTTCTGAGATAACGGTAAGTCTGAAACTTTGCGGTCAGCGTCGGGCCGACATTCAGCGTAGAAAGCATCGCGCGATTCTGATCATACTCCAGATCGTACCCCGGACCGGAAGCTTGTAGCAGTTCGAGACGCGCTTTCAACATCGGGACGCCCAACAGGAACATGTCGGAGTCCGGCAACTCTTCGGCTGGCGTATCCGTCACACTCTTATTGATATTCTGCTGCTGAGCGATTTTAAGCGCCTGCTCCGTATTGTTCGCAGTACGTTTGAAAATGGCCTGCGCGACTTCTTCCTGACGCTTCACCTGCGCTTTCATCGACTGCGTACGCGCGGCCCATGCGCCCTGAAGTTCATCATAAAGATGCTGGGAGGCGCGGGCGCTGGCGAAATTAACGTACTGGCGCAGCAACTTATTGGCATCGACGGAGTTATCTGCCGTCAGTTTGACGATATCATTCGGGACTTTCAGGCCGTCACGCGCGGTGAACTGAATATCGTTAACCAGATCATCAAGCAACACGGCATTCGCCCGCGCATCGCCTTCCTGATGTTGCTTGTAATACGGCGATTGCAGCCAAAAATCGCGGCGGGTGTCATAGGCCGCCAGTTGCATCACAAATTCATTATAGGATTCATCAGAAATCGGCGGGCGGCTGGAGTCAGTCTGCGGCGCATTGCGCATATCCAGATTACGCAGAAACTGCGCCTGAGAGAAATAGGACGACAGGTTGTTCACCGTCGGACGATCGGTGATCGCGGTGGCACTCCATTCCTGCTTCATCAGATAGGACGAACCAAGCGCCACGAGAGCGAAGAGGATCCCCAGACCCGCAATCCACAACTTACCGTTCCATAAGGTGCAGCAAAGGCCACGGATATCGAGTTCATTTTCGATGGCGCGTTCATTCTGGTTACTTGTCATTTCTGATTTATCCACAGCCAGTAAGCCTCGGGTTATAAATATTAGTGAACGGTGGAGCGGCGCAAACGCCTTTTGACCCGCTTAATAAACCGTGCAACCCGCCAGGCGCGTTTAATACACACGCCATAAAGCAGGAACGCGAAGAAAAATAATACTAACATCAGCCATTCAGGCACCAGCGGCAGGTGCTCCCCAATGACGCCAATTGCTGCCAGCAGCGCCGCAGCGACGGTGATCAAAACAAATGCCTGACGGGAAGTAAAACCGGCGCGCATGATCAAATGATGAATATGCTGGCGGTCAGCCGAGAACGGACTCAGCCCTTTGCGCAGACGACGGTACATAATAGCAATCATATCCATCAGAGGGATGGCGATAAGCCAAAGTGCGGTGACCGGATTCATCGGATGCGATTCCCCCTGCGTACTTTGCAACAGGATCCAAATCACCGTGAAACCAATCAGCGTACTGCCGGCATCGCCCATGAAGACTTTATAGCGGCGGCCTAAGATGCCCAGATTGAGAAGAATATAGGGAAGTGTGGCCGCAATCATCGCGAAGCACCACAGTGCCAGATCCATATGGCCGCTGTCGTACATGATGATGCCCATAGCGCCGAAGCTGACACAAGAAAGCCCGCCGAGCAGGCCATCGATACCATCAACCATATTGAATGCGTTAATTGCAGCCCAGACGGCGAAAAGCGTGAAGAGATAGCCAAACGGCCCGAGCACCATTTCCCAGGGACCAATCAGGTGCCCAAGATTGCGCAATGTCAGATTGGCGAAGCTCATCATGGCGACGGCAACACCGGCTTGCACCAGCGCGCGAATTTTCACACTGATGTCATAGCGATCGTCCAGCGCCCCAACCAGCACCAGTAATCCTGCGCAGATGAGATAAAGGTGACCGTGGGGAATGTGGTAATCGGTGATGAAAAAGGTGTAGCAGATACCGGCGTAAACAGAGATGCCACCGACCAGCGGAACCAGACCCTGATGGCGTTTGCGGAAATTGGGTTTATCGACCAGACCAATTTTGGTCGCTACCTTTCTGGCAGCAAGTAGAAACAGGAATGAAAATAAGAAAACAATGACGAGTTCAGTACTCATAGTGAGTAGGTTCACAGTTAAGAGATCTCTGCAAAAATAAGGTGCGTGGGATTGAGCGCAAGAACATCATAAACCTCACAGCCTTATATCTATCCGGGGGTGACAGTTATGGTTTTGTCTCAGGCAATACCTTATCTGTTGCCCTTTCTTTATGTTATCAGGGAGTCCGTCGACAAAATAAAGAAAGGGCAATGGAAAAGCCATCAGCTATTATCCGAATAAACTGACTGTTTCTCCTAAGTCGCACAATGGTAGCGACCAAAAGCAAAAAACGCCACGGCTTAGCGTGGCGTTAGCTGACTTTTACACCAAATTACGAACGTTTCATCATATCGAAGAAGTCGTCATTGGTTTTGGTCATGGCAAGCTTGTTGATGAGGAATTCCATCGCATCAATCTCACCCATTGGATGGATGATTTTGCGCAGGATCCACATTTTTTGCAGCTCTTCAGACGTGGTCAACAGCTCTTCTTTACGCGTACCAGAACGGTTGTAGTCGATAGCAGGGAACACGCGCTTCTCAGCGATTTTACGCGCCAGATGCAGTTCCATGTTGCCGGTACCTTTAAATTCTTCATAGATAACTTCATCCATTTTAGAACCGGTATCGACCAGCGCGGTCGCGATGATGGTCAGGCTTCCGCCCTCTTCCACGTTACGTGCTGCACCGAAGAAACGTTTTGGACGGTGTAAGGCGTTCGCATCCACACCACCGGTCAGGACTTTACCTGAAGCAGGAACCACGGTGTTGTAAGCACGAGCCAGACGGGTGATGGAGTCGAGCAGGATGATGACGTCTTTCTTATGCTCAACCAGGCGTTTCGCTTTTTCGATAACCATTTCGGCTACCTGAACGTGGCGGGAAGCCGGTTCGTCAAAGGTGGATGCAATAACTTCGCCTTTCACCAGACGCTGCATCTCGGTCACTTCTTCCGGACGTTCATCAATGAGCAGAACCATCAGCACACAGTCTGGATGGTTGTACGCAATGCTGGTGGCAATGTTTTGCAGCAGCATGGTTTTACCGGCTTTCGGCGGCGCCACAATCAGACCACGTTGACCACGGCCAATTGGGGAAGCCAGATCCAGTACGCGCGCAGTCAAATCTTCGGTTGAACCGTTACCACGTTCCATGCGCAGACGAGAGTTTGCGTGCAGAGGGGTTAAGTTTTCAAACAGGATTTTGTTGCGGGCGTTTTCTGGTTTGTCGAAGTTAACTTCATTAACTTTCAACAGGGCAAAATAACGTTCACCTTCTTTAGGTGGGCGGATTTTACCGGAAATGGTGTCGCCAGTGCGAAGGTTGAAGCGGCGGATTTGGCTGGGAGATACGTAGATGTCGTCGGGGCCTGCGAGGTAGGAACTGTCTCCGGAGCGGAGGAAACCAAATCCATCCTGCAATATCTCCAGTACGCCATCACCGAAGATGTCTTCTCCGCTTTTAGCATGCTGCTTCAATATTGAAAAGATAATGTCTTGCTTGCGCATGCGGGCCTGGTTTTCCAGTCCCATATTTTCGCCGAGTGCAATCAGGTCAGAGACCGGCGTATTCTTTAATTCGGTAAGATTCATAATGGTGGGTTCTTAAACTCGGGGTATGTCTCGAACATCTGTCGTGAATGGGTATGGCAGGGTCATCCGTGCCTGTTTGTGTAGAACAACACTCAAATAACAGCTTAAAAATCCAGCCGATGGCAGTCGCCAGCGGGCGATTTTAGAGGGGCAAACTGATATTGAGGTGTCTTAAAGCCGATTTTTTCAAAACCGTTAGATGGTCAAGCACAGTGCCAGTTCAATATAATTTTTATTCAAAGAAACTATCAGGCAGATGTTTTTGACACAACAGAGTAAAACGTAAGAATCAAACTACAGGTAAGCTCTATTTGCAGTAAGCGTAAACTTAGCACGCTTCGTGACAGGCGTCTAGCGGACATTGTGAAAAACACGGCAGCCCGCTAAACACCTGGTCTGGGTCATCCCGACCGCTTACAGATTAGCTGTTAAGAACTCTTTCAGCTGACCTTTCGACAGTGCGCCAACTTTAGTTGCTGCGACTTCGCCGCCTTTAAATAACAGCAGGGTAGGAATACCACGGATGCCGTATTTAGGTGCAGTACCTGGGTTTTCATCAATGTTCAACTTCGCGATGGTCAGCTTGCCTTCGAACTCAGTGGCAATTTCATCGAGAATCGGAGCGATCATCTTGCAAGGACCACACCACTCTGCCCAGAAATCGACCAGCACCAGCCCTTCGGCTTTCAATACGTCGTTGTCGAAACTGTCATCGGTCAGGTGAATAATTTTATCGCTCATGTTCTACTCCAAAGGATTATCTTTACCTTGTTGATGTAGCATTAACCAACATTAGGTTGACTTTATTTCACCGGATACGCTTTCGTAAAGCAATAGTTAGCTGATATTCTACCACACTATGAGCAAAACACACTTGACCGAAAAGAAGTTTTCCGACTTCGCCCTGCACCCGCTTGCAGTAGAAGCCCTTGAAAAGAAAGGGTTCCATTACTGCACACCTATCCAGGCATTAGCTTTGCCAATCACGCTCGCTGGGCGTGATGTTGCAGGTCAGGCGCAAACCGGTACCGGCAAGACGCTGGCTTTTCTAGCGTCTACTTTCCATTATCTGCTTTCTCACCCTGCTGCGGAAGGTCGTAAGACCAACCAACCGCGTGCCTTGATCATGGCACCGACGCGTGAACTGGCTGTGCAGATCCACTCTGATGCCGAAGCATTATCCGAGTCTACCGGGCTGAAATTAGGTCTGGCATACGGCGGCGACGGCTACGACAAACAGCTTAAAGTACTGGAAAGCGGCGTGGATATCCTCATCGGAACCACTGGCCGTTTAATCGATTATGCAAAACAGAACCACATCGACCTGGGCGCGATTCAGGTGGTGGTACTGGATGAAGCAGACCGCATGTTCGATCTGGGCTTCATAAAAGATATCCGCTGGATCTTCCGCCGGATGCCGCCAGCAACACAACGTCTGAACATGCTCTTCTCCGCTACTCTTTCCTGGCGTGTGAAAGAGCTGGCGTTCGAAAACATGAATAATGCCGAGTCGATTGAGATCGAACCGGAACAAAAAACCGGTCACCGTATTCAGGAAGAGCTGTTCTACCCTTCTAATGAAGAAAAGATGCGCCTGTTACAGACGCTGATTGAAGAAGAATGGCCAGACCGCTGCATCATTTTCGCTAACACCAAGCACCGCTGTGAAGACGTCTGGGGCCATCTGGCTGCTGACGGACATCGCGTGGGTCTGCTGACCGGTGACGTCCCTCAGAAAAAGCGCCTGCGCGTTCTGGAAGACTTCACCAAAGGCACGCTGGATATTCTGGTGGCGACTGACGTAGCCGCACGTGGTCTGCACATTCCTGCAGTAACACACGTTTTCAACTATGACTTACCTGACGATTGTGAAGACTACGTTCACCGTATTGGCCGTACCGGCCGTGCTGGCCTGAGCGGTCACTCCATCAGCCTGGCGTGTGAAGAATACGCGCTGAACCTGACGGCAATCGAAACCTATACCGGCCACAGCATTCCGGTCAGCAAATACAGCAGCGAAGCACTGTTAACCGATTTGCCTGCTCCGAAACGTCTGGCGCGTGCACGTACCGGTAACGGTCCACGCCGTAACAGCAATTCGTCTTCGCGTCGCAGCAGCGCACCGCGTAGCAACCGTAAACGTCCGGGCTGATAACCTATGCTAAGCTCCACCTCACTCTACGCAGCAATCGATCTGGGCTCTAACAGCTTTCATATGCTGGTTGTTCGTGAGGTGGCAGGCAGTATCCAGACCCTCGCCAGAATAAAGCGCAAAGTGCGTCTGGCCGCAGGTTTGGATAAGCAAAACCTGCTTTCTCAGGAAGCGATGCAGCGCGGCTGGCAATGTCTGAAATTGTTCTCTGAACGATTGCAGGATATCCCGCGCGAACAAATCCGCGTGGTGGCGACTGCCACCTTACGACTCGCAAGCAACGCCGAGGAGTTTCTCGGTAAAGCGCAGGACATTCTCGGTTGCCCGATACAGGTCATCGCCGGGGAAGAAGAAGCCCGTCTGATTTATCACGGTGTCGCCCATACCACGGGTGGTCCGGATAAGCGTCTGGTGGTCGATATTGGCGGCGGCAGCACCGAGTTAGTGACCGGCGTTGGTGCGCAGGCGACCACGCTGTTCAGTTTGCCGATGGGCTGCGTCACGTGGCTTGAGCGTTATTTTAGCGATCGCAATCTGGCGAAGGAAAACTTCGATCAGGCCGAACAGGCCGCGATCGACATGATCCTGCCCGTTGCGCCGGATCTTATCGCTAACGGCTGGCAGATTTGCGTCGGCGCATCCGGTACGGTGCAGGCTTTGCAGGAAATCATGGTGGCGCAAGGCATGGACGAGCGCATCACGTTGCCGAAACTTCAGCAGCTCAAACAGCGCGCGATTCAGTGCGGCAAACTGGAAGAGCTGGAAATTGAAGGTCTGACGCTGGAACGTGCGCTGGTTTTTCCAAGCGGACTGTCGATTCTCATCGCCATCTTCAAAACCCTGAATATCGAAACCATGACACTGGCTGGCGGAGCACTGCGCGAAGGTCTGGTGTACGGGATGCTGCATCTGCCGATCGAACAGGATATCCGTCAGCGCACATTGCGTAATTTGCAACGTCGCTATCTGCTGGATAACGAACAGGCGCAACGCGTGGCACAGCTGGCCGAGAACTTCTCGATACAGGTGTCACAGGAATGGAAGCTGGATGCCCGTGCCCGTGAGTTGCTTAACAGCGCCTGTCTGATCCACGAAATCGGTTTGAGTGTCGATTTCAAAAAAGCCCCGCAACACGCGGCATACCTGATCCGTCATCTGGATTTACCGGGTTTCACGCCGGCACAGAAAAAACTGCTGGCGACGCTGTTGCAGAATCAAAACGGCACGCTCGATTTACCTTTGCTCAATGAGCAAAATGCTCTGCCGCCGCGTCTGGCGCAGCGCCTTTGCCGCATTCTGCGACTGGCGATCATCTTCGCCAGCCGTCGTCGTGACGACACATTGCCTGCAGTGCGTTTACGTGCGAATGATGATGAACTGAGTGTGATTGTGCCGCAGGGCTGGCTGGAACAGCATCCGCTGCGCGCCGAAGAGTTAGAGCAGGAAAGCCACTGGCAAAGTTATGTCCACTGGCCTTTGTTTGTCGAAGAGCAACGCTGATTTCCTGATAAATCAGTAGATTATTGAGGCAGGGTTGATCCCCTGCCTTTTTTACATCTTAATCTTTCAGTTTCCGCCTTTGGCTTTTGCCAGCTGTTCGCGGATTTTCTCCAGATGGCTCTGCCCTTTCACCATCCTCTCCTGCGCACTCACCACCTTACGTTCGCTTTCCCATGCCAGATCATCTTGCGGTAACTCCATCAGGAAACGGCTCGGCTCGGGGCGGATCAGCTCGCCGTACTGGCGACGTTCGCGGCACAGCGTGAAAGTCAGCTCTTTCTGCGCACGGGTAATGCCCACGTACGCAAGACGCCTCTCTTCATCCACATTGTCTTCATCAATGCTGCTCTGATGCGGCAACAACCCTTCCTCCATGCCCACCAGATAAACATACGGGAACTCCAGCCCCTTGGAGGCATGCAGCGTCATCAGCTGAACCTGATCCAGCTCTTCATCATTTTCCCCGCGCTCCATCATGTCGCGCAGCGTAAAGCGTGTCACCACCTGAGTGAGCGTCATCGGCTCATCGAGATCGGTGCCTTCGAGCATTTCGGTCATCCAGCTGAAGAGCTGGTTGACGTTTTTCATGCGCATTTCTGCTGCTTTCGGGCTCGGTGACGTTTCGAACAGCCAGCTTTCGTAATCGACGCCGTGAATCAAATCCCGCACGGCGGCTACCGGCTCGCGTTCGGCCAAATCGGAAATCGTGCCCATCCAGTGGGTAAAGCGCTGTAAGGATTCAAGCCCGCGCCCGGTCAGCGACTGGCTCAGCCCCATGTCGAAGCTGGCTTTAAACAGGCCTTTGTTGCGCTGATTCGCCCACTCGCCGAGCTTCTGCAAGGTCGCCGCACCAATTTCGCGGCGTGGCGTGTTGACGATGCGCAGGAATGCGCTGTCGTCGTCAGGATTGGTCAGAACGCGCAGATAGGCCAGCAAGTCTTTAATCTCAGGGCGAGAAAAGAACGATGTGCCGCCGGAAATTCGGTACGGGATGCGGTTTTGCATCAGCATTTTTTCAAACAGGCGCGACTGATGATTACCGCGGTACAAAATAGCGTAATCACCATACTGAGTTTTGTTGATGAAGTGATGGGCAATCAGCTCGCCGACCACGCGCTCGGCTTCATGATCTTCATTGTTGGCCGTCACCACTTTCAGCGCTTCGCCGTACGCCAGCTCAGAAAACAGACGCTTCTCGAAAACGTGCGGGTTATTGGCGATCAGAATGTTAGCGGCTTTCAGAATACGCTGCGTCGAACGGTAGTTTTGCTCAAGCTTAACGACCTGTAATTGCGGGAAATCTTCTTTCAGTAGCACCAGATTCTGGGGGCGCGCACCACGCCAGGAGTAGATCGACTGATCGTCGTCGCCGACCACGGTAAAACGCGCACGGTTGCCGACCAGCAGTTTCACCATCATGTACTGGCTGGTATTGGTGTCCTGGTATTCATCCACCAGCAGATAGCGCAGCCTGTTCTGCCAGCGTTCGCGCACTTCTTCGTTTTTCTGCAACAGCAGCGTCGGCAACAGGATCAAGTCATCAAAATCGAGAATATTGCAGGCGCGCATGTGGTCATGATAAAGGCTGTAACAGTGTGCGAAGATCTGATCACGTTCGGATCGTGCAAGGCCAGCAGCATGGGAGGGATCTACCAGATCGTTTTTCCAGTTTGAGATCGTCGAAACCAACTGCTGCAGCAACGTTTTATCGTTCTCCAGCCACTTTTCGCTCAGCTCTTTAAGCAGCGCCAGCTGGTCCTGATCGTCGAACAGGGAGAAGTTAGATTTCATGCCCAGCGCAGCGAATTCGCGCTTAATGATTTCAAGACCCAGCGTATGGAACGTGGCAATCAGCAAACCACGCGCTTCTTTGCGCCCGAGGGTTTGCCCGATACGCTCTTTCATTTCGCGCGCGGCTTTATTGGTAAAGGTGACGGCCGCAATATGGCGGGCCTGATAGCCACATTCGCGGATCAGGTGCGCGATTTTATTGGTAATTACCCTGGTTTTACCGGAGCCAGCACCCGCCAGAACCAGGCAGGGTCCGGTGACGAATTCGACGGCGTGTTGTTGGCTGGGGTTTAATCGCATGGCGTATTTTTGCTCACCTGATAGACAAGGACGGCGATTGTAGCAGAAACGTCGCCTGAGATTGACAGGCTTTACCGCGCAATTTGTTGCTTGTGGAATGCAGGCCGAAGTCCACATGTGCGGTTGCAAATGTTACATTACGCCTTTGGAACATATCTCGAGAAAGGGTCTTAATCATGGCAAAAACCGCAGCAGCAATGCATATCCTTGTTAAGGAAGAAGAACAGGCGAATGAAATTCTGGCCCAGTTGAAAAACGGCGGCGATTTCGAAAAGCTGGCAAAAAAACACTCTACCTGCCCGTCAGGTAAAAAAGGCGGCCATCTGGGCGAATTCAAGCAAGGTGCCATGGTGCCTGCTTTCGATAAAGTGGTGTTTTCCGCGCCGCTGATCGAGCCACAAGGCCCGCTGCACACTCAGTTTGGTTACCACATCATCAAGATTTTATACCGCAACTGAGTTTCCGTTTCGGCGCAGTCGCAGTAAAAAGAAAGGGCACCGCATTTTCATGCAGTGCCCTTTTTTTGCATCTGGAGACCCGAATAATTCGATCTACAGGAAACCAACGCATCTGTAGTTCGAACGATGAAGGATATCAGCTGGCTACAGCGATACGTTTCATATCAGTCATATAGCCACGCAGGGTGCGACCAATGGACTCGATCGGGTGGTTGCGGATAGCTTCGTTAACGTCACGCAACTGCGCGTTATCAACCTGAGTCTCAGCAACGGATTTACCCAAATCACCCGCCTGCAGGGTGGTCATGAATTCTTTCAACAACGGTACTGCTGCGTTAGCAAACAGGTAGTTACCATATTCTGCGGTATCAGAGATAACCACGTTCATTTCGTACAGACGCTTACGCGCAACGGTGTTGGCGATAAGCGGCAGTTCGTGCAGTGATTCGTAGTAAGCAGATTCTCCAATGATACCGGACGCCACCATGGTTTCGAAGGCCAGCTCAACGCCCGCTTTCACCATCGCAATCATCACAACACCGTGGTCGAAGTATTCCTGCTCGGAAATTTTACCGTCGAACTGTGGTGCGTTTTCGAACGCGGTAGCGCCCGTTTCTTCACGCCAGGTCAGCAGGTTTTTGTCGTCGTTCGCCCAGTCAGCCATCATGCCGCTGGAGAATTCACCCGAAATGATATCGTCCATATGTTTCTGGAACAGCGGTGCCATGATGCCTTTCAACTGCTCGGACAGCGCATAAGCACGCAGTTTCGCCGGGTTAGACAGTCTGTCCATCATCAGCGTAATGCCGCCTTGTTTCAGCGCTTCGGTGATGGTTTCCCAGCCGAACTGCAGCAGTTTTTCTGCGTAGGCTTCATCAACGCCGTCAGCGACCAGTTTGTCAAAGCACAGCAGAGAACCGGCCTGCAACATACCGCACAGAATAGTCTGCTCGCCCATCAGGTCAGATTTTACTTCAGCAACGAAGGAAGATTGCAGAACGCCCGCACGATGGCCGCCGGTAGCCGCAGCCCAGGCTTTAGCAATCGCCATGCCTTCGCCTTTAGGATCGTTTTCCGGGTGAACGGCGATAAGCGTTGGAACACCGAAACCACGTTTGTATTCTTCACGGACTTCAGTACCCGGACATTTCGGAGCCACCATCACTACGGTGATGTCTTTACGGATCTGCTCGCCTACCTCAACGATGTTGAAGCCATGAGAGTAGCCCAGTGTCGCGCCGTCTTTCATCAGTGGCTGAACTGCTTTAACCACTGCGCTGTGCTGTTTGTCTGGGGTCAGGTTAACGACCAGATCCGCCTGCGGGATCAGTTCTTCGTAGGTGCCGACTTTAAAGCCATTTTCTGTCGCTTTACGCCATGAAGCACGCTTCTCAGCAATCGCTTCTGCACGCAGGGTGTAGGACACATCCAGGCCAGAATCACGCATGTTCAGACCCTGGTTCAAACCTTGTGCGCCACAGCCCACAATCACCACTTTTTTACCTTTGAGGTAGCTGGCTTCGTCTGCGAATTCATCGCGACCCATGAAGCGGCATTTGCCCAGTTGTGCCAGCTGCTGACGCAGGTTCAGTGTGTTGAAATAGTTAGCCATGTCTTGCTCCGTTCTTTCGAGGTAAGTGCTGTTATTTTTTGTTTCACCCGTGAACCGGTGAACGCCGTGAATTCACTATATGTCATGCGACACATTGCTTAAATTGATATATTACGAAGATGACGTTGCAAAATCTGCAATACTCTTGTTTTGTCATCTGTGAAACCAAAGAGCCGGGTAATCTTTATGGACTTACGTGATCTGAAACTGTTTTTGCATCTGGCGGAAAGCCGCCATTTTGGCCGTTCATCGAAGGCGATGCATGTCAGCCCGTCAACGCTGTCGCGCCAGATCCAACGGCTGGAGGAAGAACTTGGCCAGCCGCTTTTTCAGCGTGATAACCGCACAGTGCAACTGACCAGTGCAGGCGAACAACTCAAAAACTTTGCCCAGCAGACGCTGCTGCATTACCAGCAGCTGCGCAGCGGGCTGGATCAGCATGGTCCGACGCTGAGCGGCGAACTGCGTTTGTTCTGCTCGGTAACCGCCGCGTACAGCCATCTGCCGCCCATCCTCGACCGCTTCCGCGCGCAACATCCGCTGGTAGAAATCAAACTGACCACCGGTGATGCCGCCGATGCGGTTGAGAAAGTGCAATCCACCGAAGCGGATTTAGGCATCGCCGGGCATCCTGAAACGCTACCGGGCAGCGTCGATTTCACAAAAATCGGTGAAATTCCGATGATCCTGATTTCGCCCTCCCTGCCCTGCGCGGTTCGGACGCAGGTCAGTGAACCACAGCCCGACTGGTCGCAAATTCCGTTCATTCTTCCGGAACACGGCCCGGCACGAAAACGCATCGACATCTGGTTCAAACGCAACCGTCTGAGCAATCCGCTGATTTATGCCACTGTCTCCGGCCACGAAGCGATTGTTTCGATGGTGGCGCTCGGTTGCGGCATCGCGCTTATCCCGTCAGTCGTCGTCGATAACAGTCCGGAATCCATCCGCAACCGCATTACGATTCTGGATAACGTCACGGTCGGCGCACCGCTGGAGCTGGGCGTCTGCGTGCAGAAAAAACGCCTGAACGAACCGCTGATCGACGCGTTCTGGCAACTGTTATAACCCGCGTTCACGACAAAATGATGGCAAAGAAAAAGGGCCCGTGCGGGCCCTTAGATTTTTAGCCCGCTAAGAAGAAGCGGAACGCAGGATTATCACTTTCGTTATGGCAGTCATAACCCAGCGCCTTCAGGTTCTGTTCGAACTCCGGTTCCTGTTCATTCAGCTCGAACGCGGCCAGCACGCGGCCAAAATCGGTGCCGTGGCTGCGGTAATGGAACAGCGAAATATTCCAGTGCGTGCCCAGCGTATGCAGGAATTTCAGCAACGCGCCCGGTGATTCCGGAAACTCAAAGCTGTAAAGCCGCTCGCGCAAAGGCTTGGTTGGACGCCCGCCCACCATGTACCGCACGTGAAGTTTCGCCATTTCATCATCAGAGAGATCCACCACCTGATAGCCATCGCGATTCAGCTCGTCGATGATTTCCAGCCGCTCTGCGTGGCCGCGCGTCAGACGCACGCCCACGAAGATGCAGGCGTTATCCGCATCGGCATAACGGTAGTTGAACTCGGTCACCGAACGGCCACCCAGCAGCTGACAGAATTTCAGGAAGCTGCCTTTGCGCTCAGGAATGGTCACCGCCAGCAGCGCTTCGCGTTGTTCGCCGAGCTCGCAGCGTTCCGATACGTAACGTAAACCGTGGAAGTTGACGTTCGCGCCTGATAGCACGTGCGCCAGACGTTCGCCCTGAATGTTGTGCTGCTGCACGTATTTCTTCAGTCCCGCCAGCGCCAGCGCCCCGGAAGGCTCGGCAATCGCACGCACGTCTTCGAACAAATCTTTCACCGCGGCGCAGATGGCATCGCTGTCGACGGTTATCACGTCATCAAGATATTCACGGCACAGGCGGAACGTTTCGTTACCGATACGCTTCACCGCCACGCCTTCAGCGAACAGCCCGACGCGCGCCAGATCAACAGGTTCACCGGCATCCAGCGCTGCGCGCAGGCAGGCAGAATCTTCGGCTTCGACGCCAATCACTTTGATCTGCGGCATGAGCTGTTTGATCAACACCGCGACGCCCGCTGCCAGACCGCCGCCGCCGACCGGCACGAATACGCGGTCGAGATGCGCATCCTGTTGCAGCAGCTCCATCGCCAGCGTGCCCTGCCCGGCGATCACCGCCGGATGGTCAAACGGCGGGACAAACGTCATGCCCTGCTGCTGCGAAAGCTCGATAGCTTTGCCTTTGGCTTCGTCGAAATTCGCGCCAAACAGCAATACTTCACCACCGAAACTGCGCACCGCATCGACTTTGATGTCCGCGGTCGCCACCGGCATCACTATCAGAGATTTGATGCCCTTTTTGGTGGCCGACAGCGCAACACCCTGCGCATGGTTACCGGCCGAGGCCGTGATCACGCCACGGGCGGCCTGCTCTTCGGTCAGGCTGGCTATCATGGAATACGCGCCGCGCAGTTTAAAACTGTGAACAGCCTGGCGGTCCTCCCTCTTCACCAGAATGGTATTACCCAGCCGGGAAGAGATCTTTTCCATGACCTGCAAAGGGGTCACCTGTGCGACTTCATACACCGGCGCACGCAGCACGGCGCGCAGATATTCTGCGCCGCACGGCTGGTCGGGCAAAGGTTGAGATACCGCCATGGCCTTTAGCCTCCCAGCTTAGACTTGTCGCGAACGGCGCCTTTGTCGGCACTGGTCGCCAACATGGCGTAAGCACGCAGCGCATAGGAGACTTCACGCACGCGGTTCTTCGGCGTCCACGCCTGATCGCCACGAGCCTCTTCTGCTGCATGACGCGCTGCCAGTTCGGCAGCCGGAACGTCCAGCACCATGCTGCGGTTTGGAATGTCGATGTCGATAAAGTCGCCATCCTCAACCAGCGCAATCATGCCGCCGCTGCCCGCTTCAGGAGAAACGTGACCGATAGACAGGCCGGATGTGCCGCCTGAGAAACGACCGTCAGTGATCAGCGCACACTCTTTGCCGAGCCCCATGGATTTCAGATAGGTAGTCGGATACAGCATTTCCTGCATACCCGGCCCGCCCTTTGGCCCTTCGTAGCGGATAACCACGACGTCGCCTGAAACGACTTTGCCACCGAGGATCGCGCTCACGGCATCGTCCTGGCTTTCGTAGACTTTGGCCGGGCCACGGAAGGTCAGGTTAGATTTATCCACGCCTGCGGTTTTCACGATACTGCCGGCTTCGGCGATGTTGCCGTACAGCACGGCCAGCCCGCCTTCCAGACTGAACGCATTTTCCAGCGAGCGGATACAGCCTTCGGCGCGGTCATCATCCAGTGTGTCCCAGCGGCAATCCTGTGAGAACGCCTGCGTGGTGCGGATACCGGCCGGACCGGCGCGGAACATTTTTTTCACGGCTTCATCTTTGGTCAGCATGATGTCGTACTGATTCAGCGTTTCCGTCAGGTTCAGGCCAAGGATGTTTTTGACGTCGCGGTTCAGCAGGTTCGCGCGGTCCAGTTCGCCCAGAATCGCCAGTACGCCACCGGCGCGGTGAACGTCTTCCATATGGTATTTCGGCGTGCTCGGTGCGACTTTACACAGGTGCGGTACGACGCGTGACAGACGGTCGATATCGATCATATCGAATTCGATTCCGCCTTCCTGCGCGGCAGCCAGCAGGTGCAGAACGGTGTTGGTCGAGCCGCCCATCGCTATATCCAGCGTCATGGCATTCTCGAATGCCGCTTTGCTGGCGATGTTGCGTGGCAGTGCGGTTTCGTCATCTTTTTCGTAATAACGTTTGGTCAGCTCAACGATGCGGCGACCGGCGTTCAGGAACAGTTCGCGGCGGTCAGCGTGCGTCGCCAACAATGAACCGTTACCCGGCTGCGACAGACCCAGCGCTTCGGTCAGACAGTTCATGGAGTTGGCGGTAAACATACCGGAACAGGAGCCGCAGGTCGGACAGGCAGAACGTTCGATCTGCTCGCTGTCGGCGTCGCTGACGTTCGGGTTTGCGCCCTGAATCATGGCATCGACCAGATCGAGCTTGATGATTTTGTCAGACAGCTTGGTTTTACCGGCTTCCATCGGGCCGCCGGAAACAAAGATCACCGGAATGTTCAGGCGCAATGACGCCATCAGCATTCCCGGGGTGATTTTGTCGCAGTTGGAAATACACACCATGGCATCGGCGCAGTGCGCGTTCACCATGTATTCAACGGAATCGGCGATCAGTTCACGGGAAGGCAATGAATACAGCATGCCGCCGTGCCCCATCGCGATACCATCATCCACTGCGATAGTGTTGAATTCTTTTGCCACACCGCCGGACGCTTCGATTTGCTCAGCAACCAGTTTACCCAGATCGCGCAAGTGCACGTGGCCTGGTACGAACTGGGTAAAGGAGTTAACGACGGCAATAATTGGCTTGCCGAAATCATCATCGGTCATGCCGGTGGCACGCCATAATGCGCGGGCGCCAGCCATATTACGGCCATGAGTGGTGGTATGGGAACGGTACTTAGGCATGCTCAGTTACTCCAAATCATTTCTGTTTAGCAGGCAGCGAAATCGCCACCTGCATCATTCTTGTTCTTTAGATTACTGTGGATTAATTGGGTCCAACCATCCCCATTTGTCTTCGGTTTTGCCGGTGAACAGGCCGAAGAACGCATCCTGAATTTGTTTCGTGACCGGACCGCGTTTGCCGATTCCGACCTGAATGCCGTCCACGCTGCGTACCGGAGTGATTTCCGCCGCAGTTCCGGACATGAACACTTCGTCAGCCAGATACAGAGATTCGCGGGACAGCACCTGCTCACGCACTTCCAGACCCATGTCTTTCGCCAGTTTAATGATTGCATCGCGGGTAATGCCCGGCAGTGCAGAAGAGGTAAACGGCGGTGTGAACAAGATGCCTTCTTTCACTTCAAACAAGTTTTCGCCCGCGCCTTCTGAGACGTAACCGTGAATATCCAGCGCGATCCCTTCCTGATAACCGTGACGGCGTGCTTCGCTGCCGACCAGCAATGAGGACAGGTAGTTACCACCGGCTTTTGCGGCGGTCGGAATGGTGTTGGCGGCAACGCGGTTCCATGAGGAGACCATTGCGTCGATACCCTGCTCCAGGGCTTCTTCACCCAGATATGCGCCCCACGGGAAGGCGGCGATGATGACGTCAGTTTTGTAGCCATCCGGCGGGTTCACGCCCATACCGACATCGCCCACAAACACCAGCGGACGAATATACGCGCTGACCAGATTGTTTTTACGCAGCGTTTCGCGGCAGGCTTCCATCAGCTCATCCACGCTCTGAGAAACCGGCATACGGTAGATTTTTGCGGAATCGCGCAGACGCTGCATATGTTCACGGTGGCGGAAAACGACCGGGCCTTTATGGGAGTCGTAGCAACGCACGCCTTCGAAGACAGAGGTGCCGTAATGCAACGCATGGGACATCACGTGAACCTTTGCTTCTGCCCACGGAACCATCTCGCCATTGAACCAAATGTAATCAGCTTTCTTCGTCATTCTATTCGTCCCTATTACTCACGCATTCGCGCGTATTTGTTGTGATGTGTGTTGCTGGATTTCGACACAGGCGACATCCATAAGTTTGCGTAACTGTGAAGACAGTAAATCTACCGGCCGCTGGCTGGCAACGGTCAATTCGATATTTATATTTTCTGCATTGACCATCGGGGTCATGTTCATCGCGCAGACCTGAAAACCACGGTGGCGAACAACGCGTAATACGCGCTCCAACATTTCAGGGCGGAAACGGGCCTGGATTGAGACGTTATGCTGCATCATGACATTTTCTCCAACATGGTTTCGTTGCCTGCGCCCGGTGGTACCAGAGGCCAGACATTTTCATTTTCGTCGATGGAGACATGAAGCAAATACGGGCCTTTGCTGTTGAAAAAGGCATCCAGTGCGGCATCGACTTGGTCTTTACGGCTGATACGTTGGCCGGGAATATTGAATGCGCTGGCCAGCGTCACAAAATCGGGGTTATCGGAGAGGTTGGTTTCACTGAAGCGTCCGTCGAAGAACAATTCCTGCCACTGTCGAACCATCCCTAACCGCTGGTTATCCAGCAGCAGGATTTTTACGGGCAACTGTTTTCGCTTGATGGTGCCCAGTTCCTGCACATTCATCATGAAGGAGCCATCGCCCGAAACGCAGATCACCATATCGTCAGGGCGTGCAACCTGCGCACCGACGGCAGCAGGTACGCCGAAGCCCATCGTGCCCAGACCGCTGGAAGTGATGAAGTTTTCAGGACGCGAGAACTGCATGTGCTGTGCGGTCCACATCTGGTGCTGGCCGACGTCGGTGGTCACCACGGTATTGGCATCTTTGCGATCGGAGATTTGTTTCAGCAGCAGTGGCGCGTAGATGGACTCGCCCGGATGGTCGTAACGCCATTCGCCCTGCGCTTTCAGGGTCATCACTTCGTCACGCCATGCGTCGATGCTCAGTGGTTGTTGCAGCGACGGTAACAGTGCATTTAAATCGCCCTGTAACGCGACGTGTGCCTGACGCAGTTTGTTCAGCTCCGCCGGGTCGATATCCATATGGATAACGGCGGCGTGCGGTGCGAAAGTGTTCAGCTTGCCGGTCACGCGGTCATCGAAACGCGCACCAACGGCGATCAACAAGTCAGAAGACTGCACCGCCAGATTGGCCGCTCTGGTACCGTGCATACCCAACATGCCCAGATAACAAGGGTCGGTGGCATCCGGTGCACCCAGACCTTTCAGCGTCGCCACCGCGGGAATACCGGTGGTCGAAATGAATTCGCGTAAGGCAGGCACTGCCTGAGCCATGCCAACGCCGCCGCCGATGTACAGCATAGGTTTTTGGGCCGCAGCGATCATTGCGCGGGCTTGTTCCAGTTCAACAGCCGGATGCGGGAAGGATTCTTCGACGGCCAGCAGGTGCGGCGGCAGTTCACCCGTTGCCAGCTGGATATCTTTCGGGATGTCGATCAGCACGGGGCCTGGACGGCCAGAGCTGGCGATGGCGAAAGCTTCGGCCATGATTTCAGGCAGCGCATCCAGTGATTCCACCAGGAAACTGTGTTTGGTACAGGCCAGAGATAAACCTAAAACGTCGATTTCCTGAAAGGCGTCAGTGCCGATAAACGCGGAACCCACCTGACCGGTGATTGCCACCAGAGGAACGGAATCCAGCAGCGCGTCAGCCAGACCGGTGATCAGGTTGGTGGCGCCGGGACCGGAAGTGGCGATACACACGCCGACTTTTCCGGTTGAACGGGCATAGCCGATGGCGGCCATTGCGGCACCTTGCTCGTGCCGGCACAACAGGTGTTCCACGCCGCCGTCATACAGTGCATCGTATACCGGCATGATTGCCCCGCCGGGATAACCAAACACCATATCTACCCCCTGCGCACGCAACGCTTGTACTACCCACTGTGCTCCGTTCATCCTTATTCTCCTGCCTTTTTGCGACAAGTGCAGAATATTATGCTGTTGCTCATTTTCCGACCTCGCTTCATTGTTCACTGAAATCACCGAACCAAAAAAAAACCCCGGACCTTTCGGTGCGGGGTTTCTTTTCAGGTTCAGGCTTGTTTAATAAGCCTTTCTTCGTCCAAGTGCAGCCCCGCACGGTGGGATAATAATCACCACCACGCGAATCACGACTAGGCTAACTACGAGGAGAAGGGCTTTCATTTTTAGGTTTCTATAATTCATATTGCGAACGATTGCCTACAGAGTTATCACAGTAATGCATTTAATGACAACATTTTTCTTGCGTTATTATTTGCGCGCCGTTGCACAATCCGCCAAAAAAAATATGGAAAATCAAACCTTAGCGGGTTGATCCGCCGTCTGATTATTTATTGCACCTGTTATGGCTTTTCCGCGCGTATCCCGCCCAAATGCAACCAGTATGGAAATCACGATTGCCACCGTCCCGGCAACAATTGCCATCGCCAGACCGTAGTTATGTCCGTGGCTTTCGGCGATGCTCGCCTGCAAGGTCGCATTGACCGATGCCAGCAGATTCCCCAGCTGATAAACGAATCCGGGCAGCACGGCACGGGTATTCGCGGGCACCAACTCGGTTAAGTACGACGGCACCACGCCCCACGCGCCCTGCACCATAAACTGCATCAGAAATGCGCCCAGACCGATAGTCCAGGTTCCGCTGGAGAAGGCCCACAACGGGATCACCGGTAAAGAGAGTAACGCCGCGATAATAATGGCTTTTTTGCGCCCGATTTTCTCCGACAGCGTGCCAAAGAAGATACCGCCAATGATTGAGGCGATGGTGTAACCGATCGCAATCAGGCTGACCGTATGGGCATCAAAACCGTGCTGAACTTTCAGGAATGAAGGGTAAAGATCCTGCGTTCCGTGGCTGAAGAAATTAAACGCCGCCATCAGCACCACCAGATAGACGCAGAGCTTCCAGTGCGATTTCAGCACCGGTAACAAAGCGGTACTTTCCTTGCGTTCGCGGGCGGCGAGCCAGACCGGCGATTCCTGAACTTTGAACCAGATGAACGGCAGCAGAAAGACGGGGACAGCGCCGATCACAAACATGCCACGCCAGCCGACCAGTTCAGAGAACAAGCCGTAAACCACCGCCGCCAGCAGGTAACCAAACGGATAACCGGCCTGAAAAATCCCGGACATCATCCCGCGTGAACGGTCTGGGATGGTTTCCATCGCCAGTGATGACGCCACGCCCCAGACTCCGCCCATCGCCACGCCGTAAATCACGCGCAGGATCAGGAAAACGGTCAGTGAAGGCGCCGCTGCCGTGCAAAGTTCGAAAATTGAAAAGCAGGCAATGTTTACCATCAGCACCGGTTTACGGCCATATTTTTCCGCTGCCCGCCCGAACAACAATGCCCCTATTGGCCGAACTGCCAGTGTCAGCAAAATCGCCAGCGTCACCTCTTTGATATCCACCTGAAATGCCGTCGCTATATCACTAAGCAGAAAGACTAAAATGAAAAAATCGAAGGCATCGAGGGTCCAGCTTAAGAAACTGGCGATGGCAACATTTCGTTGCCGAGAAGTCCAACCAAACATGGGTGTATCCCTATTCCGGAAAGATGTAGGCAATGCGCTCACGAGCCGATCCGGAAAATCCTCTGTGAGGCAGAGAGATGTTAATTAATAATGCGTATTTGTTTATTTATTGTTAAATACACTCAAATTAAACACCTCTGCCTCGCAAACCGGCAACTTAATTAGCCAGCTAATTTGTTTCCAGAAACCTCAGGCTGTTAAAGAATGTTGCAGACTTTGCGAGACATCGCACAGCCTTTTGATTTCACGGTGTAATTTCTAAAAATTTTTCACGCGATGCTGCGCAAGGCTGCCATCTTATTTCCGCTGCGGTTTTGCATTCCGGCATGCTACTGACAGGAATTTTCACAGCAAAGGAAAAAGCATGTCATTAGCCGTGGTGTATACACGCGCATCGCTCGGTGTTCAGGCGCCCGGTGTTTCTGTCGAAGTGCATATCAGCAACGGTTTACCGGCACTGACGCTGGTGGGGCTGCCCGAAACCACCGTCAAAGAGGCCAGAGATCGCGTGCGCAGCGCCATCATCAACTGCGGATTCACCTTTCCTGCCAAGCGCATCACCGTCAATCTCGCCCCGGCAGATTTGCCCAAAGAAGGCGGACGATATGACTTATCGATCGCGCTGGCGATTCTGGTGGCTTCTGAGCAGTTGCAGGGCGATAAGCTGGAGGCCTACGAGTTTTTGGGTGAGCTCGGGCTTTCTGGTGCGTTACGCAGCGTTAATGGCGCGATCCCGGCAGCACTTGAGGCGCAGAAAGAGGGGCGGATACTGATCCTGCCGCAGAACAACCAGATGGAAATGACGCTGCTCGATCCGGGGGTAGCGCAGATCGCCGGGCACCTGCTACAGGTTTGCGCTTTCCTGCAAGGCGAGGACAGCCTGCCGCCCATCGACTATCCCACAGAGCCACCCGCCTCTGTGCATCAGCCCGATATCGCGGAGATCATTGGCCAGGAGCAGTCCAAGCGTGCGTTGGAGATCGCCGCAGCGGGCGGACATAACCTGCTGCTGATTGGTCCGCCGGGAACGGGAAAAACCATGCTCGCCAGCCGGTTACCGGGATTATTGCCGCCGCTAAGCAATGAGGAGAAGCTGGAAACAGCGGCCATCGCCAGCCTGGTGTATAACCCGGAGGAGGACGGTGAGTTCTCCCGCGTGCGGCCTTTTCGCGCACCGCATCATAGTACGTCGATGAGCGCACTGGTCGGTGGCGGCTCGCTGCCGAGGCCCGGAGAAATTTCGCTGGCACACAACGGCGTTCTGTTTCTCGATGAGCTGCCGGAATTTCAGCGGCAGGTGTTAGATGCGCTGCGCCAGCCGATGGAGTCCGGCGAAATCACCATTTCCCGCGCCAGAGCGAAAGTGCGCTATCCGGCAAGAGCACAACTGATCGCAGCCATGAATCCCAGCCCGACAGGGCATTATCAGGGCATTCACAACCGCACACCGCCCCAGCAGGTTCTGCGCTATCTGGGCAGACTATCAGGCCCTTTTCTGGACCGGTTCGATTTATCGATTGAAGTGCCACTTTTACCACCAGGGATCCTCAGCCAGCAAAACCATGCACCGACCGCCAGGGAAAGCAGTGCAGAAGTTCGGGAACGGGTGCTGACAGCCAGAGACGTTCAGTTAAAACGTGCGGGGAAAATCAATGCACATATGAACAGCAGTGAGGTGGAAACGTATTGTGTGTTAACGAAGGCGGATGCTGAGTTTCTGGAAGAAGTGCTGCATAAACTGGGATTATCGGTGAGAGCCTGGCATCGCATTCTGAAAGTCGCGAGAACACTGGCCGATCTCGGGGGGAGTGAAGCCATTGAACGCAAACATATTGCTGAGGCGCTGAGCTATCGCACCATGGATAGGCTATTGTTAACTCTGCATAAGAGTCTGGCATAAAAAACGGGGCATAGCCCCGTTTCATTAGTCGTCGCTTTCCGTGTAGTCTTCTACAGCGTCTGCCTGCGGTTTACCGCCGGACAGCGTGTGGAATTTCTTCGGACGACGGGTGCGGATGATGTACTTATTCCACACTTTTTCAGCTTCCGTTACCGGTTCGCGCGTACCGCGGCAAACCTCAAGGAACAGCTTTTCTTCATCGGTTGCTGGCTCGCGTTTTCCCAAATCCAGTTCGTTAAAGGCAAAGCCGTAACGTTCTAGCATTTGCGCTTCTTTAATGGTGAAATCGCCATGCCGGGAGAACCCGCGAGGGTAATGTTTATTATCAAAAAAACGACTTGTCGTGGTGAAGCTTTCCGCCATCTGACACGCTCCTAATTCTCTCATGGTCGTGCTGTTATGGCGCGGAGTATTAGTTAGGCTTGACATTGTGTAAAACAAAACATTTAAATCTTAACGACAAAAATAATTGGAGATGGTTTTGGACACGGAATTACTGAAAACCTTTTTGGAGGTCAGTAGAACTCGCCACTTTGGTCGGGCAGCGGAATCGCTTTATCTGACGCAATCCGCTGTCAGCTTTCGTATCCGGCAACTGGAAACCCAACTTGGCGCAAATTTGTTCACCCGCCATCGAAATAATATCCGCTTAACGCCCGCAGGAGAGCGTCTGCTGCCTTACGCCGAGAATCTGATGTCTACCTGGCAATTGGCGAAAAAAGAGGTGTTACGCTCGTTACAGCACACAGAATTGTCGATTGGTGCCACGGCCTCGCTATGGGAAGCCTATCTGACGCCGTGGATGCAGTCGCTCTACGTGCAACGTGATACTTTGCGGCTGGAAGCACGCATCGCGTTGCGCCAGTCGCTGGTAAAGCAATTGCATGAAAGACAACTGGATTTGCTGATCACCACCGAGCCGCCAAAAATGGACGAGCTCTCAAGTCAGCTGTTGGGTAATTTCTCGTTACGACTTTTTTCATCGAAGAAAACAGTCAGAGGGGAACAATCGCCTTATGTGAAACTGGAATGGGGCGCCGATTTTCCTCAGCAGGAAAAGTTGCAAAACAGCGATCAGGAACCCGTTCTGACCACCACATCAGCGCATCTGACGCGACAATTACTGGAGCAGACCGGTGGCTGCGCTTTCCTGCCGTCACACTGGGCAAAAGAATATCCCCAGTTGGCAGCGCATGAAGAGATTCCACCGGTTATCCGCCCGCTGTACGCCGTATGGCTGCAAAATAGCGATCAGCAGGTTCTTATCCGTCAGTTACTTAAAACGCCGCTGATCACCCATCTCTGAGCCCTCCGCCATCAGGTCGGCTCGGGGCGCGGATGTCGTGCTCTTCTGGCGGTCCAGAATGAGCTCATGCCCTTCTGCAAGCCGATAAAGACAAACAGCAGGATACCCATGACGATTTTGGTCCACCACGAGCTGAGTGTACCGTCGAACGTGATGTAGGTTTGGATCAGGCCCTGAATCAGAACGCCGAACAGGCTTCCAAGTACGGTCCCTACGCCGCCGCTCAGCAAGGTTCCTCCGATGACGACAGAAGCGATAGCATCCAGTTCTACCCCACTGGCTGCCAGCGCGTATCCGGCGGAGGTATAGAGTGAAAACACGATGCCGGAAAGGACAGCCAGCGTGCTCGACAGCATGTAGATGTAAATCGTTGTCCGCCTCACCGGAACGCCCATCAGCGCCGCCGACACGTTACTGCCACCGACCGCGTAGACGTTGTTCCCAAAGCGTGTCCGGTGCGCCAAAATAATCCCCACGAAGACGACCAGCAGCATGATTAACGCCAGCAGCGTGAAACGTCCCCCGCCCGGCATTTTCCATGCGTAATTCGCCAGAAAATCATAAACTGGATGATTAATGGGCAGCGATTCTTCGGAAACGATAAAGCTCATACCGCGAACGAAAAACATTCCTGCCAGGGTAATAATAAACGCCGGAAGCTTCAGCGTATCGATGATCCAACCCATCAGTGCGCCAAACATCGCTCCCATCAGCAGGACAATCACGAAGGCATAACCGGGCGCAACGCCGTAATCGCCAATCAGTTTCGCCAGTAAAACGCCGGTAAAAGCGATCACTGAGCCTACCGACAAATCGATGCCGCCTGAGAGGATCACGAAGGTCATCCCGACGGCTACAATCCCGAGAAAGGCATTATCTGTCAGTAAATCAAAGAAGACGCGCGTGGAGGCGAATCCGGGAAACTGGGTGAAGCAATAACCATATCCGGCCACAAACACCACGATAGTAATCAGCAGGGGCAGATTTCTTTTGAGCATTATCCCTTCCTCCGAAACAGATTACTGAGCGACACCCGGGGCGACTGCACCACCAGCACGGCCAGCACCACCAACGCTTTGAGTACCAGATTAAACTCAGGTTTAAAACCGGAGAGCAGAATGCCGGTGTTCATGCCCTGAATGATGAGCGCACCGATAACCGAAAGGAGCAGATTAAATCGCCCTCCGAGCAACGAACCACCACCAATGACCACCGCCAGAATCGCATCCAGTTCCAGCCATAAACCGGCATTATTGGCATCGGCACCGCGAATATCCGCCGTGACGATAACCCCCGCGACCGCTGCACAAATCCCGCAAATTACGTAAGTAGAAATCAGCACCAGACGCGCATTTACGCCGGCGTTGTATGCGGATCGGATATTGATTCCGACGGATTCAATAAATAGCCCAAGCGCCGTTTTACGCGCCAGCGCCCACACCAGAACCAACATCACGACCACAATGATCACCGGCATCGGCAGATAAAACAGGGAACCGCTGCCGAACTGCGATAAACCATTGTGTTCGAACGTGACGATTTGTCCCTCGGTGATGAGCTGCGCGATTCCGCGACCAGCGACCATCAGCATCAGCGTCGCCACGATCGGCTGAATCTGCAGCACGGCGACCAGAAAGCCATTCCACAGGCCGCAAACCGCACCTACACCGACGGAAGCCAGGAGCACCATTGCCAGCGGATAACCTTGCACCGTCATGGTGGCCGCCGTTGCTCCGGCAATGGCCATCACGGCACCCACCGAGAGATCTATGCCTCCTGTCGCAATTACCAGCGTCATACCGAGAGCCAGCAGAGCCACCGGCGCACCGCGGTTAAAGATATCCACCAGACTGCCAAATAGTCGGCCATCCTGAATGTGGATTGAGAAAAAGCCCGGCGCGACCAGGCTATCGATCAGTAAAATGGCAATGAATGCCCCGATTTGCGTAGCACCCTTTGGAAATACCCATCGAACTTTGCGCGGTGATCCTGTCATCGGCAGACTCCTGTTACTCATCGATATCTCCTCATTGCGCCGCGATGGCTTTCATAATGGCTGGCACGGAGATTTCAGCCTGCTCAATTTCGGCAACATGACGGCGATCGCGTAACACCACGATGCGGTCTGCATAGCCCGACAACTCTTCCAGCTCGGATGAAATCACCAGCAATGCCAGCCCCTCATCGCACAGTTTTTCAATCAGGCGAATGATTTCAGCATGCGCGCCGACGTCAATGCCGCGGGTCGGTTCATCAAGAATGAGAAAGCGAGGATTGGTGGCAAGCCAGCGCGAAAGCAGGACTTTTTGCTGATTCCCGCCGGAGAGATATTGAATTTCCTGCTCGGTGCCGGGTGTTCGAATACCGAGAAGTTTGATGAATTTCTCTGAGATCTGATGCTGCTCTTTCATCGGCAGAGGTCGTAACCAGCCGCGCTGAGCCTGTAGTGCAAGAATGATATTTTCACGGACGGTGGCTGCGCCGATAATGCCATCGGTCTTGCGATCCTCAGGGCAGTAACCAAATCCGAGTTTGGCCGCTTTACGCGGCGTACTGATGGTCTCTTCCTTGCCATCAACCCGAGCTTTGCCGCTGTCATGACCTTTGATGCCGAAAATCAACTGAGCGGTTTCTGTCCGCCCGGATCCCAACAATCCGGCAAGGCCGACAATTTCACCACGACGGACTTTCAGATCGAAATTCTCGACCACGCCACGACGGCCATAATCCTTAAATTCCACCAGCGGTTCACCGGTGACATTGCGATGTTCAGTACGTTTAAGCAGACTTTCATCAAAGCTGTGTCCCAGCATCATCGGCACGAGATCCATACGTGGTAAATCAACCGTGCGCTCTGACCCCACACGTTTGCCGTTGCGCAGCACTGTAATACGGTCGCTGATGCGGTAAACCTGATCGAGGAAATGGGTCACGAAAATCATCCCAACACCTTTGTCACGCAGCTGCACGAGAATATCCAGCAGCATGCTGACTTCTTTAGCATCGAGACTGGCGGTAGGTTCGTCGAGGATTAATACCTGCGCAGAAAGGTCGACAGCTCGCGCAATCGCCACGATTTGCTGGATGGCAATGGAATAGGTGGAAAGCGGCTGGCTGACATCGAGATGTAATCCGTAGCCCTCCAGCAGCACCTCTGCCTGTTGTTCCATTTTGCGCTGATTGACCAGACCAAACCGGGTAGGTTCGCGACCAATAAAGAGATTAGCCGCCACGGAAATATTCGGCAGGAGATTCACTTCCTGGTAAACCGTACCAATCCCAAGCGACTGCGCATGGGCCGTATTGACCGGTTCGATGGGAATACCATTCAAATAAACCTGACCGGCAGAACGTTTATATACGCCAGTCAGGGCTTTAATCATTGTGGATTTACCGGCACCGTTCTCCCCTAAAAGGGCCACGATCTCACCACGTTCGAGAGTAAAATCGACATTTTCCAGCGCCTTAACGCCGGGGAACTCTACTGAGAGGCCGCGCACATCAAGCAGCACTGCTGAACCTGGATTATCCGTCACATCACTACTCCTGCTGCATCCGCTACCGGCGGAATGGGAATAATTTTTACCGGCCTGCCCGTGAGACAGACCGGTAAAATCGGCTTAATAACCCATGTCTTTTTTCATGTCATATTCTTTCTGAGCCATGTCCGGCAGGATAAGCGCAGACTGCGTCTGAATAAATTTCTTCGGTTGAGTACCGTCTTTTTTCATAGCGATCAACGCATCAAATGCCGGGCCAGCCATGTTTGGTGTGAGCTCTACAGAGGCATTCGCTTCGCCATTCAGCATCGCTTTGTAGATATCAGGAACCCCATCAATTGAAACGATTTTGATCTGCGAACCCGGTTTCAGACCGGCTTCTTTGATGGCCTGAATAGCACCGATCGCCATGTCATCGTTATGTGCGTAGACGGCACAAATGTTTTTGCCATTTTGCTCAGCCTTGATGAAGCTCTCCATGACTTCTTTACCTTTACTGCGGGTAAAGTCACCGGATTGAGAACGAATGATTTTGACATTCGGCGCGGCTTTGAGTGCATCAGCAAAACCTTTTTTACGGTTTAACGCAACGCTCGCGCCGACGGTTCCCTGAAGTTCGACCACGTTACACGGCTTGCCGGCCACATCTTTCACCAGCCAGTCACCGGCGACTTTACCTTCATACACGCTGTCAGAAGCCACAGCTGCGGTATACAACGACGGATCGCTGACTTCAATCGTGCGGTCTAAGAGGAATACGGGGATTTTCGCCTCTTTGGCCTCGGTCAGAACGGGGGCCCAACCGGTTGCGACAACCGGTGCAATAAAGATCGCATCGACACCTTGCGCAATGAATGAGCGGATTGCCTTGATTTGGTTCTCTTGTTTTTGCTGAGCATCCGCAATTTTCAGCGTGATCCCGCGTTTCTCCGCTTCCGATTTGGATACCTTAGTTTCTGCAGAACGCCAACCAGACTCTGATCCGATCTGAGAAAAACCTACAACCAGCGGAGCTGCCTGTGCCGCGCCACAAAGTGCTGTTGCTACTGCTGCTGCCACAAATAAGCGTTTGTACATGTCTCTTTCCTCGCGTGTAGTCTGAGCTACTTTTTGTTATGACTCGTTGGGTACGGCCAGAACACTCACCGGATATATGTTCTCGCTCATTACGATAATTACGCCGTAAAAAGAACGAAAAAAGTCATGCCCGGTTCTGGTTGTCGTCATAGGACGATGATTAGGTTTAGTACACAGGGAAAAAGGGAGCATGAGCGGGGTCACATACGGGAATAACAATCATTTAGTGCATGTATTTAGCCAAAATATAACCAAAAATAACCAGGAAAATAAAAAGAATTGAACTGAAATGGTGCAAAAAGACGCAGGAAAAGGATCAGTGGTGAGGATTAATTGAGCTAAAGAGGGGAAATTGCAGGATTTAAAACAAAAAAAAGCCCCTCGCTTTCGCGAAGGGCTCTTAATATGGCAGGGGCGGAGAGACTCGAACTCGCGACACCCGGTTTTGGAGACCGGTGCTCTACCAACTGAGCTACGCCCCTAAATTACGCTTAACATTATGCCTGCTAAAGTTAGCAGGCATAATTTTTAATAATTGGCGGAACGGACGGGGCTCGAACCCGCGACCCCCTGCGTGACAGGCAGGTATTCTAACCAACTGAACTACCGCTCCACCGGTTCTTTCACTCACATCAGAAAACGTCTGATACAAGTTTGTTCCTGTTATTTTCCTTGTCAGGGGAAAAGGAACTAATTTGATGCCTGGCAGTTCCCTACTCTCGCATGGGGAGACCCCACACTACCATCGGCGCTACGGCGTTTCACTTCTGAGTTCGGCATGGGGTCAGGTGGGACCACCGCGCTAGTGCCGCCAGGCAAATTCTGTTTCATCCGTACCGCCAAGCACCGTGATTTCTCACAACGCCTCGCCATACGAACCAATCTCGGAACGTCGCTGAAAATCTACTTCTCCACGCTCGCGCGCAGCAGAGTCACTCTAATCAAAACACCTTTGGTGTTGTAAGGTTAAGCCTCTCGGGTCATTAGTACTGGTTAGCTCAATGCATCGCTGCACTTACACACCCAGCCTATCAACGTCTTAGTCTTAAACGTCCCTTCAGGTGGCTTAAAGCCACAGGGAAGACTCATCTCGAGGCAAGTTTCGCGCTTAGATGCTTTCAGCGCTTATCTTTTCCGCATTTAGCTACCGGGCAATGCCATTGGCATGACAACCCGAACACCAGTGATGCGTCCACTCCGGTCCTCTCGTACTAGGAGCAGCCCCTCTCAATCTTCCAACGCCCACGGCAGATAGGGACCGAACTGTCTCACGACGTTCTAAACCCAGCTCGCGTACCACTTTAAACGGCGAACAGCCGTACCCTTGGGACCTACTTCAGCCCCAGGATGTGATGAGCCGACATCGAGGTGCCAAACACCGCCGTCGATATGAACTCTTGGGCGGTATCAGCCTGTTATCCCCGGAGTACCTTTTATCCGTTGAGCGATGGCCCTTCCATTCAGAACCACCGGATCACTATGACCTACTTTCGTACCTGCTCGAGCCGTCACTCTCGCAGTCAAGCTAGCTTATGCCATTGCACTAACCTCACGATGTCCGACCGTGATTAGCTAACCTTCGTGCTCCTCCGTTACTCTTTAGGAGGAGACCGCCCCAGTCAAACTACCCACCAGACACTGTCCTCACCCCGGATCACGGGGCCGAGTTAGAACATCAAACATTAAAGGGTGGTATTTCAAGGTTGGCTCCACGCAGACTGGCGTCCACGCTTCAAAGCCTCCCACCTATCCTACACATCAAGGCTCAATGTTCAGTGTCAAGCTATAGTAAAGGTTCACGGGGTCTTTCCGTCTTGCCGCGGGTACACTGCATCTTCACAGCGAGTTCAATTTCACTGAGTCTCGGGTGGAGACAGCCTGGCCATCATTACGCCATTCGTGCAGGTCGGAACTTACCCGACAAGGAATTTCGCTACCTTAGGACCGTTATAGTTACGGCCGCCGTTTACCGGGGCTTCGATCAAGAGCTTCGCATTGCTGCTAACCCCATCAATTAACCTTCCGGCACCGGGCAGGCGTCACACCGTATACGTCCACTTTCGTGTTTGCACAGTGCTGTGTTTTTATTAAACAGTTGCAGCCAGCTGGTATCTGCGACTGGCTTCGGCTCCGAGAGCAAGTCTCTTCACCTACGCGCCAGCGTGCCTTCTCCCGAAGTTACGGCACCATTTTGCCTAGTTCCTTCACCCGAGTTCTCTCAAGCGCCTGAGTATTCTCTACCTGACCACCTGTGTCGGTTTGGGGTACGATTTCGTGTTACCTGGAGCTTAGAGGCTTTTCCTGGAAGCATGGCATCAACTACTTCACCACCGTAGTGGCTCGTTATCACGCCTCAGGGTTGAATATGTAACCGGATTTACCAAGTCACACCCCCTACACGCTTGAACCGGGACAACCGTCGCCCGGCTAGCCTAGCCTTCTCCGTCCCCCCTTCGCAGTAACACCAAGTGCTGGAATATTAACCAGCTTCCCATCGACTACGCTTTTCAGCCTCGCCTTAGGGGTCGACTCACCCTGCCCCGATTAACGTTGGACAGGAACCCTTGGTCTTCCGGCGTGCGGGTTTTTCACCCGCATTATCGTTACTTATGTCAGCATTCGCACTTCTGATACCTCCAGCACCCCTCACAGGACACCTTCGACGGCTTACAGAACGCTCCCCTACCCAACAACGCCTAAGCGTCGCTGCCGCAGCTTCGGTGCATGGTTTAGCCCCGTTACATCTTCCGCGCAGGCCGACTCGACCAGTGAGCTATTACGCTTTCTTTAAATGATGGCTGCTTCTAAGCCAACATCCTGGCTGTCTATGCCTTCCCACATCGTTTCCCACTTAACCATGACTTTGGGACCTTAGCTGGCGGTCTGGGTTGTTTCCCTCTTCACGACGGACGTTAGCACCCGCCGTGTGTCTCCCGTGATAACATTCTTCGGTATTCGGAGTTTGCATCGAGTTGGTAAGCCGGGATGGCCCCCTAGTCGAAACAGTGCTCTACCCCCGAAGATGAGTTCACGAGGCGCTACCTAAATAGCTTTCGGGGAGAACCAGCTATCTCCCGGTTTGATTGGCCTTTCACCCCCAGCCACAAGTCATCCGCTAATTTTTCAACATTAGTCGGTTCGGTCCTCCAGTTAGTGTTACCCAACCTTCAACCTGCCCATGGCTAGATCACCGGGTTTCGGGTCTATACCTTGCAACTTGACGCCCAGTTAAGACTCGGTTTCCCTACGGCTCCCCTATTCGGTTAACCTTGCTACAAAATATAAGTCGCTGACCCATTATACAAAAGGTACGCAGTCACCCAACAAAGTAGGCTCCCACTGCTTGTACGTACACGGTTTCAGGTTCTATTTCACTCCCCTCGCCGGGGTTCTTTTCGCCTTTCCCTCACGGTACTGGTTCACTATCGGTCAGTCAGGAGTATTTAGCCTTGGAGGATGGTCCCCCCATATTCAGACAGGATGTCACGTGTCCCGCCCTACTCATCGAACTCACAATAAGTGCATTTTTGTGTACGGGACTATCACCCTATACTGTGCGACTTTCCAGACGCTTCCACTAATGCACAAACTGATTCAGGTTCTGGGCTCTTCCCCGTTCGCTCGCCGCTACTGGGGGAATCTCGGTTGATTTCTTTTCCTCGGGGTACTTAGATGTTTCAGTTCCCCCGGTTCGCCTTGCATGGCTATGTATTCACCATGCAATAGTGTGTCGAAACACACTGGGTTTCCCCATTCGGGTATCGTCGGTTATAACGGTTCATATCACCTTACCGACGCTTTTCGCAGATTAGCACGCCCTTCATCGCCTCTGACTGCCTAGGCATCCACCGTGTACGCTTAGTCGCTTAACCTCACAACCCGAAGGTGTCTTAAAAGACATCGTCGCATTGCGATTATTTGAGAGACTCTATTACAGACAAAATCATCACTCAGTACTTCTACGGAGAGTGATGTTCAGCTGTAATGTTTCAATTTTCAGCTTGTTCCAGATTGTTAAAGAGCAAAATACTTCGCAGCATACTGTTACCAATATACTCTGAAGTATTATTTAAAGGCTGTACGGTAATGGTGGAGCTAAGCGGGATCGAACCGCTGACCTCCTGCGTGCAAGGCAGGCGCTCTCCCAGCTGAGCTATAGCCCCATACAGTCACTTACAGATACCTTTATCTATCTCATCGCTAGATGAGTCAGCCAATTCATTTCTTATCAAGGCGGAGTCACACGACGTTTGCGTTAGCAAACGAGGGAGGGACAACGCAGAGAAGGAAAGAATTGGTAGGCCTGAGTGGACTTGAACCACCGACCTCACCCTTATCAGGGGTGCGCTCTAACCACCTGAGCTACAAGCCTATAAAGGTATTTCTGCTCGTTACTTTTTCATCAGACAATCTGTGTGGACACTGCACAATGCGTATCTTTAGGTAAGGAGGTGATCCAACCGCAGGTTCCCCTACGGTTACCTTGTTACGACTTCACCCCAGTCATGAATCACAAAGTGGTAAGCGCCCTCCCGAAGGTTAAGCTACCTACTTCTTTTGCAACCCACTCCCATGGTGTGACGGGCGGTGTGTACAAGGCCCGGGAACGTATTCACCGTAGCATTCTGATCTACGATTACTAGCGATTCCGACTTCATGGAGTCGAGTTGCAGACTCCAATCCGGACTACGACATACTTTATGAGGTCCGCTTGCTCTCGCGAGTTTGCTTCTCTTTGTATATGCCATTGTAGCACGTGTGTAGCCCTACTCGTAAGGGCCATGATGACTTGACGTCATCCCCACCTTCCTCCGGTTTATCACCGGCAGTCTCCTTTGAGTTCCCACCATTACGTGCTGGCAACAAAGGATAAGGGTTGCGCTCGTTGCGGGACTTAACCCAACATTTCACAACACGAGCTGACGACAGCCATGCAGCACCTGTCTCACGGTTCCCGAAGGCACTAAGCTATCTCTAGCGAATTCCGTGGATGTCAAGAGTAGGTAAGGTTCTTCGCGTTGCATCGAATTAAACCACATGCTCCACCGCTTGTGCGGGCCCCCGTCAATTCATTTGAGTTTTAACCTTGCGGCCGTACTCCCCAGGCGGTCGACTTAACGCGTTAGCTCCGGAAGCCACGCCTCAAGGGCACAACCTCCAAGTCGACATCGTTTACAGCGTGGACTACCAGGGTATCTAATCCTGTTTGCTCCCCACGCTTTCGCACCTGAGCGTCAGTCTTTGTCCAGGGGGCCGCCTTCGCCACCGGTATTCCTCCAGATCTCTACGCATTTCACCGCTACACCTGGAATTCTACCCCCCTCTACAAGACTCTAGCTTGCCAGTTTCAAATGCAGTTCCCAAGTTAAGCTCGGGGATTTCACATCTGACTTAACAAACCGCCTGCGTGCGCTTTACGCCCAGTAATTCCGATTAACGCTTGCACCCTCCGTATTACCGCGGCTGCTGGCACGGAGTTAGCCGGTGCTTCTTCTGCGAGTAACGTCAATCGCTGCAGCTATTAACTACAGCGCCTTCCTCCTCGCTGAAAGTGCTTTACAACCCTAAGGCCTTCTTCACACACGCGGCATGGCTGCATCAGGCTTGCGCCCATTGTGCAATATTCCCCACTGCTGCCTCCCGTAGGAGTCTGGACCGTGTCTCAGTTCCAGTGTGGCTGGTCATCCTCTCAGACCAGCTAGGGATCGTCGCCTAGGTGAGCCATTACCCCACCTACTAGCTAATCCCATCTGGGCACATCCGATGGCGTGAGGCCCGAAGGTCCCCCACTTTGCTCTTGCGAGGTCATGCGGTATTAGCTACCGTTTCCAGTAGTTATCCCCCTCCATCAGGCAGTTTCCCAGACATTACTCACCCGTCCGCCGCTCGTCACCCAGAGAGCAAGCTCTCCTGTGCTACCGCTCGACTTGCATGTGTTAGGCCTGCCGCCAGCGTTCAATCTGAGCCATGATCAAACTCTTCAATTAAAAGTTCGATTTGCTTAAACAAGTTAAGCGGTGCTCAAAGATTACTTCGTAATAATTCAACTAAATGAATTACTGCTTGGTCACTCTAAGACTTGATATTTTTTTGCCACCGAGGTGGCTGATATCGTCTTGTGAGTGCCCACACAGATTGTCTGATAAATTGTTAAAGAGCATGCCGCGGTTCGCAAGGAATCTTATGCGGCGCGGGAGGCGTATATTACGTTTTCCCGCTGAAGAGTCAAGAGATTATTCATTTGAACTTTCATCTTTTTCTCTTCCTGTCCGAGCGACTTCTCAGTCGTTGTTCCCGGTCAGTGGAGGCGCATTATAGGGAGTTCTCAGAAGGCCGCAACCCCTAAAATACAAATAATTTACTGACCGCTGATTCTTTCGCCAAATGCCGTTTAAAGCGGCAATTCCTGGATACTTCTGAAGCCATATGACTGTAAAACAGGCAGTAAACTTTGCGCCTCGGCGGTCATCGCCATGCAGTAGGCGACACTCTCTATTTGCACGTCTGCTTTTTTCTGTGGAATAGGCACATGCGACGTCTCAATTAACCAATGTGCACGGCGGGCAATCGCAGAACCGGAGTCGATCATACGTGTGCCGTCGGGTAAAACCTGCGCGAGTTCTTCGGAAAGCAACGGAAAATGCGTGCAGCCTAATACGACGGTGTCCGGAGGTTCACGCAAACGCAGCCACGGATGGAGGATTTTCTTCAGTGCCGCCAGTGAGACCTCTTCACCATGCAGCTTCGCTTCCGCCAGCTCGACCAGTTCCGCTGAGCCCAGCATCAGAATCTGACAATCCGTCGCAAACCGCGCCACCAGATCATGCGTATAAGGACGCTGAACTGTTGCGCGCGTTGCCAGTAATCCCACAACGCCGTTACGCGTTAGTTTCGCAGCAGGTTTGATCGCAGGTACAACGCCAACAACCGGGCAGCTGAATTTAGCGCGCAATGCAGGAAGTGAGACGGTGCTCGCCGTGTTACAGGCAATGACGATAATAAAGAGGGGATGGCGTTTCGCGACGGCGGTGACAATCTCGACCACGCGTTCGACGATGAACTCTTCAGATTTCTCGCCGTAAGGAAAAGCGACATTATCGAAGGCATAGATATAGTGCAGGTCCGGCAACATCTGCCGGACCTCTTGATAAACTGACAACCCGCCGACGCCGGAATCGAAAACCAGCACCGTCGGGCGGCCAGGAACCTGGGTTGTATCAGAAGGTATAGCTTCCAGTAAGGTAGAACTCACGTCCTGGTGTGGCATAGCCATAAGCCGTCTCGTAATCTTTATCAAACAAGTTGGCAATTCTACCACGAACCGTCAGATGTGAGGTTACGGGATATGATGCAGCAAGATCCCATAAGCTTACGCCGCCAAGCTTAACCGTCTGATAAGGATACGACCCGTAGTCGGTGTCGTAACGCTGCCCCAGATATTGGTAATTGATGGACCAGTCAATGTCAGCCACATTCCAGTCAATTTGGTATTTCACCTGCTGTTTGGCCCGACGCGCCAAAATTTCGTTGGTCTCGGCATTACGTGGGTCGAGATATTCAAGCGTAATCTGGTGCTGCAACGGGCCGGTATCGAATGAGCCGGTCCATTCAACGCCTTTGATGGTCGCCTTGCCGATGTTGTAATAACCGAAGTTTGAATTGTCATAAGCGATCATCTGGTCGATGTCGTTACGATACACCGATAAACGCCAGTCCAACGGACCGGTCAGACCTTCCAGTCCCCCTTCCCACTGCTCGCTCTCTTCAGGCTTAAGATCTGGATTGCCGCCAAACCCGCTATAAAGCTGCCCCAGGTTCGGGGATTTATAGGCCGTACCGTAAGAACCAATCAGACGATATCCATCGATGAATTCCCACGCCGCGCTGCTCTGCCAGGTAGTGTGCTGGCCAAACTGGGAGTTATCGTCACTGCGCACTGCGCCTTCAAGCGTCACATCGCTGATTTTCTGCTGAGTCGTCAGATAAACGCCGGTGTTATGCTGGTTATAGCCATCATCCAGAGCGCTAGTGCCCGGCTCAGTGGTCAGCTTCTGCCAGTCAAGACCGGCGCTGACTTCACCTTTCCAGATCTGGAATGTGTTGCCCCATTGCACGTTGTACTGATCGGAGTCATCCAGCGACGCCGACGCATCGTAAGGACCGTATTTCGGATCGTAGTTGTAGTCTTTAACGTGGCTGTAGCTGCCGATGAGCTGCGTAGCGTAGATACCGTTCTCGTAACGCAAACCGGTGTCGTACGTGCGGCTGTAGAGCTGGCGGGTATCGATAAGCGCACTGTCCGGCGAAGAGTAGGCGTCATAAGCGGTACGGTTGTCGTAGCCGTACGCACGGGCAAAGCCGCTGATTTCATGACTGAACTGATGTTGCAGCGCCAGATACAGCGTCTTGCTCATGAAACCGTCGCGGTCAGGCTGAGGTACGCCACCGGTATTGCCATCTGCGACAACGTCGATGCCACGGGTATAGGTGTAATCCCCGGCCGCCGTCAGCGTAGTGTTTTCACCCAGCTTCTGCTGTGTGGAGCCATTATAGTTCTGGTAACCGTGAGAGCCCACGCCTGCGCCAAGCGTCGTGCCATCTTTATCACGCGTGGTGATAATGTTAACAACACCCCCGATCGCATCAGAGCCATAAACCGCAGAGCGCGGCCCACGAATGAATTCAATACGCTGAACCAGTGAAAGCGGGATCTGGCTGATATCCGCGGCGCCGGAAATACCGGCCTGATTAAGACGCACACCGTCGATTAAGACTAACGTGTGGCTGGAATTGGTGCCGCGAACGAATAAAGACGTCTGCTGCCCCAGTCCGCCATTCTGGGCAATATCGACACCCGGTAAACGACGTAATACATCGGCGACAGATTTTGACTGCCATCTGTCGATATCATCACGCGTCACCACATCGGTCGGTGCCAGTACGGAAGACACCGGCTGTGGAAAACGGTTAGCCGTGACGACCAGATTATCGCTGCTGTTGTCTGTGGAAGTACTGTCTTGCGCCCACCCTGAAAAAGCCGTGACGGATAATGCCGTCAACAGCACGTGCTTTTTAATTGTCATGAATCGAGCATCCAAACTTAATTGGCGGATGCCGCAGAGGATCACCGACGGTATTTCGCGACGACGATGATTAATGCGACGTAACATCGGCAGGTCTTCGGACTTAGGATTTGCAGGCTTATTCATTACAAGAGAAGTAATTAAGATAACCCACACCGGGCGATGACTTCCCATTCCCTCTTTCTTATCTATATAGAAAGAAGAAACAGTGTCTGCATTATAAAGAATGCGATCGCCGTGATTTCCCCATACCGCTGCGCGCCAGTTCCGGATTCACACCGGATTCCCTTTTAACTCAGTCATGAGGCCGAACGGCAATCGTACGATCAACCCATTTGGAAATCCAGACATCCGTAATGACTCCCCTGTTTGCCCAACGTTATTGGCGGTAGAACAAGGCAATAAAGGAGAGAATCCCGATGAGCTGACTCTGGTCAGTGATTCGGGTAAACGAATGCAGCTAACGCGGTTATAAGGTTAAGGACGACGGGGAAAGCTGGACTTTGCAGTGTGATTCCCTAGAATCCCCCAAAAGTTTGTCCATTTACCCCCAGTTAGACGAGATAACCGATGACGCCTGAAAACCTGCCCATTGAACAGTACGACGACCAGCTGGCGGAAAAGACCGCACGTCTCACGGCGATGATGTCGCCTTTTAATGCGCCGCAGCCTGACGTTTTCCGTTCTCCGGTCAGCCATTATCGTATGCGTGCCGAATTCCGCGTCTGGCACGACGAAGGCGACCTGTACCATATTATGTTTGATCAGCAGACCAAAGCCCGCGTGCGTGTGGACCAGTTCCCGGCCGGCAGCGAGCTGATTAACCGTCTAATGCCAGTGCTGATCGCCGCTGTGAAGCAAGATCCGGCTCTGCGCCGTAAGATCTTCCAGATCGACTATCTTTCGACACGCAGCGGTAAAATCATCGCCTCTTTGCTGTACCACCGTAAGCTTGATGAAGAATGGCAGCAGGCCGCCACGCTACTACGCGACCAGCTTCGCGCCGACGGGTTTGATATCCAGCTGATTGGCCGCGCCGCCAAAACCAAAATCATGCTCGATCAGGATTATATTGATGAAGTCCTGCCGGTCGCAGGCCGCGATATGATTTACCGTCAGGTAGAAAATAGCTTCACTCAGCCAAACGCCGAGATGAATATTCAGATGCTGGAGTGGGCACTGGACGCCACGCAAAACTCGACTGGCGATTTGCTGGAACTTTACTGCGGCAACGGCAATTTCTCTCTGGCACTGGCGCGCAATTTCCGCCGGGTGCTGGCGACAGAAATTGCCAAACCGTCAGTAGCGGCAGCGCAGTTCAACATTGCGGCAAACCATATCGACAATGTGCAAATCATCCGCATGGCTGCTGAAGACTTCACTCAGGCACTGAACGGCGTACGTGAATTCCGTCGTCTGCAGGATGTGGATTTAAGCGGATATGAATGCAATACGATATTTGTCGATCCACCGCGCAGCGGGCTGGATGATGAAACCGTGAAGATGGTGCAGGGCTATGACCGTATTTTGTATATCTCCTGTAACCCGGAAACGCTGTGCGCGAATCTGGAAACGCTGAGCCAAACACACCGAGTCACGCGCCTCGCGTTGTTCGATCAGTTCCCGTACACCCACCATATGGAATCCGGCGTTCTGCTGGAAAAGATCTGATCGGCGAAAACTAAAAGAAAAAGCGGGCACCTCAGCGTGCCCGTTTTTTTACTGCCGAGAGATCATTACAAGTACACGCGCAGATATTCTGACAGACACAGAATCGCCATCGCCTGCCCGTAAGGCATCGACGTCAGCGCAATCTGGCGGTAAAACTCAAGGTCTGATCCCATCGCTGTACCGAACGACGTTTGCGTCAGTTCCCCCGCCGGATTGATATGTTTAATCACGCCCTGAATGGCTTTCTCCGCCACCGGCGCATAAGACGCGTCGATATAACGCTTACGCACCGCTTTCAGAATACCGTACGCAAAGCCAGCCGTGGCCGAGCTTTCAAGATAAGAGTGCGGGTCGTCGAGCAGCGTGTGCCATAAACCACTGTCGTCCTGACATTTCGCCAGCGCGCTGACCTGGCTTTCCAGCACCTGCAATAAATAGCGGCGGGTCGCGTTATTTTCCGGCAAACCCACCAGTTCGAGGAATTCAGGAATGGCAATGGTCAGCCAGCTGTTGCCACGCGCCCAGCGTGCCTGCGCAAAGTTATGATGACCGTCGAACGTCCAGCCGTGGAACCACAGACCGGTCTGGCGATCCATCAGATATTGCACGTGGATCAGAAACTGATACGTCGCTTCTTCGATAAATTCAGGACGATCCAGCAGTTTACCAATTTTCGCCAGCGGCAGGACGCTCATCATCAGCGTGTCGTCCCACATCTGCTGATGGTTTTCATTGTTATAAACAATGTGCTGCATCGCGCCTTTGTCCGTGCGCGGCATTTCGAACATCACCCATTCAGCCCAGCGCTCAAGATAAGGGCGCCACTCTTCATTCCCCGTTTCCTCGTAGCGATACGCCAGCGTCAGGAACGGGCTCATCGTATTGACGTTTTTGGTTGGCGTGCCTTCCGTCAGGCGTGCGGTAAACCAGTCGTCGATCACCGCACGCATCTTTTCATCGCCGGTCTGCTGATAATACTGATAGATGCCGTAGAGTCCGATGCCGTGCGTCCATTCCCAGCCCGCCCAGCCTTTGGTGTCAATCACGCGGCCATCGTCCAGCCGCAACAGGAACTCACCGGTTTTATCTTCGATATTCACCAGATTGTCGGTCACATTGTGAATCAGCGCTTTCAGTTCGTTGCGTGAGATGAAATGCTCCGGCTGACGCAGCAAGGCACTGTGTTTAACTTCAAATACTTTCATAACGTTCTCCTGTGAATGGATTACAAACGTCCCTGGACCGGCACTTCGGCGGTATTTTCTCGGGTCAGCTTTTCAGGTGGCGGGTTATTGCGATGCAGATAACCGATATTGTTATTGCCCCACAGAGATTCGTATTTCATCCCTGTCAGCATTTCGACAGTGGCGCGATCTTCCGGCGTGATCTGCTCCGGCACGATGCGATTTGCTTCGCGCATCTTGTGCGTTTCACGGGTCAGCACGCCATGTGTTCTCTGATTGAGGCGGAAGAACAGCGAGATGATAAAGCCCATGCTAAGCATCAGCAGTGAACCGAACACCAAAACACCCAGAATGGTATGACCGACCGCAGGCACCTGCTGGCTCTGGCCGGAAACAAACCCGGCGAGTTGCAGGATAATCCCCACCAGCATCACTGCACCGGCCTGCGAGGCTTTGCGGGTCAGGGTCATCACGCCAGCGAAAATCCCTTCGCGGCGCTGGCCGGTGATGGTTTCATCCACGTCAGCGATATAGGTGTAGATATTCCACGGCACGTAGTTGATCCCCCCGCGTCCCAGACCGGCCAGCGCAGAAATCAGCAACAACAGTGACATTGAGTCATTCATCCCGGCGTAATACAGGCCACCATAGGAAATCGCCGCCAGCCCGAAGAGTGTCACCGCCAGCCGGTAAGACGGCGCCGGTCCAAAACGGATACATAACGGGATCATTCCGATGACCGCAACAAATTGCAGAATTGCCATCATGCCCATCAGGTTTGAAGCGACGGCGGCGCTTTGCATCAGCACGAACACCACGTAATAAGTGAACACGGCGTTAAAAACGTCCTGTGCAATGTAGCCGCCCAGATACAAACCGAGATGCTGACGAAAAATCTTGATGCGCAGCGTTGAAGACAATTCGACTTTCAGACGCTTCAGGCTCTGTGACAGCGTCAGCTGCTGCCGCTCACGTTCAATTTTCTTAGTCGCTTCCGATTTCAGCTCTTCAGGACGTTCCCATGTAAAGAAATACACCAGCGTCAGCACCAGTGAACAAATCACCGCGAAGACCAGACTCGAATAGAAGAAGGAGATGGCGTTATCTTTGCCGAAATGCTGTAACAGAATGCCGGGCAGGAACGCCGCCAGAATCGCTGACAGCTGTGCCAGCGCGATGCGCGCACCAGAGAATTTGGTTTTCTGTTTGAAATCATCGGTCATTTCCGGGACCAGCGTTTCATACGGCACCAAAATCATGGTGTAGACGATATCGAACAGCAGATACGTCAGCAGATAATAGACGTACCCCATTTCGCCCACCCACATAAAGCTGTAGCTGAAGACGCAGGGAATACCGAGCAGAATAAAGAATTTACGGCGGCCAAAGCGTTTGCCGAGCCAGGTATTGCCGAAGTTATCGGTGAGATACCCCATCAGCGGGCTGAGAACCGCATCGGCGACGCGTGCGGTCGCGAAAATGAACGTTGCCTGAATGGGCGAAAGCCCGCAGAACGTCGTGTAGAAATACAATAACCAGGCCGCAGTCAGCGCGGTCGTGCCTGCACCGAGGAAATCCCCGGAACCATAAGCGATATAAGTGAAGAATCCGATCTTACGTGTTTTCATTGCCGTGTTGCCCCTGTTAATCACCTTTAGGCGTAGGCTGAATGCGAACGAAAATGCGTCGTCCGGCCATGATTCAAATTAGCGAGGAGCCGACATGAAAACCTTTTGGTTTTTGCCACCCGGATGCACTTTATGGCAAAGAAATAAAGAAGTGGGCGATCTATATCTAAATTATGAACATGGGTTTGATATTAATGAAATGACAGTTCATTAAGAGGGAGGAAAATGCTTAGCGTAGAGAATAAGTCGAGCGAGGGCGCATAAAAAAGGCAATCCGCAGATTGCCTTCAGGAAGGTGAAAGAGAAAACGCGTTACGTGGACGATTTGCGCTTTTTCAGTTTTACACCAATCCACAATACCAGCGCCACACAGATAAGCGACGGTAAGAAATTCGAGCCTAATTCAGGATATTCAGCGCGGACAATCGTGCTGTACAACAGCAGGCCCAGCAGGAAACAGGCCGCCGCCATCCCCGGTAAGCCTTTCGGCATTTCACCTTTGTGGTAGCGAACGTGCAGACAGTACACCGCTAACACCAGAGCAATAATCGGGAATATCGAAAACGCGACGACAGAGCTGAATAACGCATCAAATGTGCCGCTGATCGACAGCCCGGCAATTAAAGACAAAACCAGAGTGCCATTATCCTGGTTCGCTTGTTCGGTCATCTTCTTTACCTCGGGTCTTATTAATGGGGGTCACCGCCGTGCGTTCCTGCTGACGGCGATACCAGTAATACGCACCTTTAGAAATCATCCGCAATTGCAGTACCAGACGCTCTTCGAGCTGACGGCGCTGCGCGAGGTCAACATCCAGCGCTTCCGCACCGGCGTTAAACACGATAATTACCATGGCTTCCGCCTGCGCCTCCGTAAAACTGCGCGGCATATGGTTTTCGAGTTGCAGATAGTCGGCAAGTTCCGCAATAAAATGCTGAATTTCACGGGCGACGGCGGCACGAAACGCTGAAGAGGTCCCGGAACGTTCACGCAGCAACAGCCGGAATGCGTTAGGGTTATTGCCGATGAACTCCATAAACGTCGAGACCGAGGTGCGGATTACGCTGCCGCCCTTGGCAATACGCTGACGCGCCTGACGCATCAGCTGGCGCAGCATCAGACCACTTTCATCCACCATCGTCAGACCGAGTTCATCCACATCACGGAAGTGCCGGTAAAAGGACGTCGGCGCAATGCCTGCTTCGCGCGAGACCTCACGCAAACTCAGACTGGCGAAGCTGCGCTCAGCGCTGAGTTGGCTGAAAGCCGCCTCAATCAGCGTGCGACGCGTACGCTCTTTTTGTTGTGCTCTGACTCCCATAACCTTCATCCGGATAGTGTTCTTCTTTTTAGTTGTTAGCCCGACATGGTGTCACTATACCAAAATTTTTATCGGTCCGAGTCATAGAAACAGCAGCATAAAGTGGGTCTGAATGTTGCAACATTCCCATTAAATGACAACTGCATGTGGGGTAAATAGGTGTAATATGTTACTTTCTCGTTGTGATTTTGTATAAAAATAGGTTTCGAACAATGCAACAGCACTCACATTTTGATGCCATCATCATTGGCTCAGGCCCTGGCGGAGAAGGCGCCGCGATGGGACTGGTTAAACAAGGCGCCAGAGTTGCAGTCATCGAACGCTATAACAACGTCGGTGGCGGTTGTACACATTGGGGCACCATCCCTTCCAAAGCACTGCGTCACGCCGTCAGCCGAATCATCGAATTTAACCAGAATCCGCTCTACAGCGATAACTCGCGCACCATGAGTTCCAGCTTTCCCGATATCCTGCGGCATGCGGATTCGGTCATTAATCAGCAAACCCGCATGCGTCAGGGTTTCTACGAAAGAAACCAGTGCCAGCTGTTTTCCGGCGACGCCAGTTTTGTCGATGCTAATACCATCAGCATCCGCTACGCCGACGGCACGCATGAGCAGATCACCGCGGATAACATCGTCATCGCCTGTGGCTCACGCCCATACCGCCCGGCCAACGTCGATTTTGGTCACCCGCGCATTTATGACAGCGATTTAATCCTTGAACTCAGCCATGAACCGCGCCACGTGATTATTTACGGTGCGGGCGTGATCGGTTGCGAATATGCGTCGATCTTCCGTGGTCTGAACGTCAAAGTGGATTTAATCAACACCCGCGACCGCCTGCTGTCTTTCCTTGATCAGGAAATGTCAGACGCGCTTTCGTACCACTTCTGGAATAACGGCGTGGTTATCCGCCATAACGAAGAGTTCGAGAAGATTGAAGGTGTGGAAGATGGTGTGATTATGCACCTGAAATCCGGTAAGAAAGTGAAAGCCGATGCGCTGCTTTACGCGAACGGTCGCACCGGTAACACGGACAAACTGGGTCTGGAAAATATCGGGCTGGAAGCAGACAGCCGTGGCTTGCTGAAAGTAAACAGCATGTATCAGACCGCACTGTCGCACATTTATGCTGTCGGTGATGTGATTGGTTACCCAAGTCTGGCGTCAGCGGCTTATGATCAGGGACGCATTGCCGCACAGGCGATGATCCAGGGCGAAGCCAAAGTCCATTTGATCGAAAACATTCCGACCGGGATTTACACCATTCCGGAGATAAGTTCGGTGGGTAAAACCGAGCAGGAACTGACGTCGATGAAAGTCCCATACGAAGTTGGCCGCGCGCAGTTTAAGCATCTGGCTCGCGCACAAATCGCCGGCATGAACGTGGGCAGTCTGAAATTACTGTTCCACCGTGAAACCAAGGAAATTCTGGGCATTCACTGTTTCGGTGAGCGTGCCGCCGAAATCATTCATATCGGGCAGGCGATCATGGAACAGAAAGGTGAAGGTAATACTATCGAGTATTTCGTCAATACCACCTTCAACTATCCGACCATGGCCGAAGCCTATCGCGTGGCTGCGCTAAACGGATTAAACCGCCTTTTTTAAGGCAGCGGCGTTATCCCAGTAAGCCTGCATATGTTCTTTGATAGCTTCGGCAAGCTGTTCGTAACGCCCGCGCAGTGGCGAACCGGGGCGATAAACCAGCGCGATCGTGCGCCGGGGCTCCGGTTTGTCACAGGTAAGATAAGTCACACCATCACGGCTGCGCTCACGCGGCACGGCCAGTGATGGCAGTAACGTAATCCCGCTTCCTGCCGCGACCATGTTGCGCAGCGTTTCAAGACTGGTGGCGCGGAAATGGGTATCTTCATCCGCACCCGCCTGGAAGCAAAAACCGAGCGCCTGATCGCGCAGACAGTGGCCATCTTCCAGCATCAGCAGTTTCTCACCGGCCAGATCGGCCATCGCCACACGATCGCGCGATGCCCACGGATGATCGTCATAGATTGCCAGCTTCATCGGCTCGTCAAACAGCGGCACTTCAATAAACGCTTCGCTCTCCTTCACCAGCGCCAGAATGGCACAATCGAGCTTTCCGCTGTCGAGCTGCGCCAGCAACTGATGGGTTTGCGCTTCGTGCAGATACATTTCCAGTTTCGGAAAAGTTTTGTGCAGTGTTGGAATAATTTGCGGCAACAGGTAAGGCCCGACGGTTGGGATCAGACCGATATGCATCGGCCCGGACATCGCTTCGCCCTGCTGGCTTGCCATCTCTTTGAGCACTTTTACTTCACGCAACACCGTGCGCGCCTGATCCACCAGCAGCAGACCGGCTTGTGTGAACAGTACTTTGCGGCTGGTTCTTTCGAGCAGCATGACGCCAAGCTCATCTTCCAGCTTACGGATTTGCCCGCTCAGCGTTGGCTGGCTGACGTGGCATGAATCTGCGGCGCGGCGGAAGTGACGAAACTCTGCCAGTGCTACCAGATACTCTAAATCACGAATGTTCATTTTTCCCCCAGTCCCTCATAGGCAATGCGATAGCCGTTAACGATAGATAAGATAGCAACCAACGATTATATCTATCAACCACAATCGTTAATAATGCCCCCCATCGAAACGGCGCCGCCGAAAACATTGTTCAATTTATAGATTAATTAAGAGGTTATTCATGTTTGCAAGCCAGGAAGGGAAACACGTACCACACGTTACTTTTCACACCCGTCAGGGCGACCAATGGGTTGACCTCACGACGGATGAGCTGTTCAAAAATAAAACAGTGATCGTCTTTTCACTGCCGGGGGCATTTACCCCAACCTGTTCTTCGAGCCACCTGCCGCGTTACAACGAGCTGGCTCCGGTGTTCAAAAGCCATGGCGTAGACAGCATTCTGTGCGTCTCCGTGAATGACACCTTCGTGATGAACGCGTGGAAAGCAGAACAAAGCGCCGCCAACATCACCTTCATTCCGGACGGTAACGGCGAGTTCACCAAAGGGATGGACATGCTGGTGGAAAAAGCCGATTTAGGCTTCGGTCCGCGTTCATGGCGCTATTCCATGCTGGTGCGTAACGGCGTGGTCGAGAAAATGTTCGTCGAGCCAAACAAGCCGGGCGACCCGTTTGAAGTGTCTGATGCAGACACCATGCTGAAGTACCTGGCACCAGAATATAAAGTGCAGGAGTCCGTTTCCGTGTTCACTAAACCGGGCTGTCCGTTCTGTGCTAAAGCCAAACAGATGCTGCAGGAACGCGGTATCCAGTACGAAGAAATTGTATTAGGTAAAGACGCGACCACCGTCAGCCTGCGTGCCGTTACAGGCCGTGCGACCGTGCCGCAGGTCTTCATCGGTGGACGCCACATCGGCGGAAGCGACGATCTGGATGTTTACCTGCATTCAGAAACTCAGGAAGTGTGCGAAGTTGCACAATAAGTGTCAGTGAATACCCAGAGTTAGAAATAAGACAAGAGTCCCTGCATTACCAACAAAAAAGCAAAGTTAGACTACGTGAACTTTCGGCGGACCTTGGGTCCGCCTTTTTTTTGCTTCATCCATCCCTGTTCTGAGATCCCACGTGTTTTTATGACCTTCTGCTGCGACACTTTGCGGTCGATACATTTTGTATGGCAGGACGATGATGACGCAAAGGCCGGGGGCATGGAAAAAGAGTGAATTTTGAAGAGGGATCCCCCCTTTGCAGGGGGAGAAACGCAAAGACTTACAGCCCTAAACGGGTTTTCGCATCGGCAATCGCCTGTGCAACCTGCTGAGGAGACACGCCGCCTTTGGCTGCGCGTTTGTCGAGGCAGGATTGCAGCTCGAGAATCGGGTACACATCGTCGCCAATCACGCTGCTGAATTTCTGCAAATCTTGCAAAGACAACGCTTCCAGCGCTTTACCCTGATTGATCGCTTCCACTACCGCTTCACCCACAATATGGTGCGCTTCACGGAACGGGACGCCTTTGGCGACCAGATAATCCGCCAGTTCAGTGGAGTTAGCATAGCCCTGCTGCGCGGCTTCTTTCGCACGCGGACGTTTCACCTGAATGCCATCGAGCACCAGCGCCGCCATATTCAGGCAATCCATCCAGGTGTCGAGCGCGTCGAACAGCCCTTCTTTGTCTTCCTGCATGTCCTTGTTGTAGGCCAGCGGCAAGCCTTTCATGGTCATCATCATGCCAGTCAGTGCGCCCTGCACGCGGCCACATTTGCCACGGATAAGCTCCAGCGCGTCCGGGTTTTTCTTCTGTGGCATCAGGGAAGAGCCGGAAGTCACACGGTCAGACAGGTCGATAAACGCCGCTTCGCCGGTGTTGAAGAAGATCAGGTCTTCGGCGAAACGGGAAAGGTGAACCATGCTGATGGCGGCGTTGGACAGCAACTCCAGCACGTGGTCGCGGTCGGAAACGCTGTCGAGACTGTTGCGGGTTGCAGACGCGAAACCTAACCAGCCGGCCAGCTGTTCACGATCCATCGGATAGGCGGTACCGGCCAGTGCGCCACAACCCAGCGGGCTGACGTCCAGACGGGTCAGGGTATCTTTCAGACGGCTTTCGTCACGCGCCAGCATTTCCACATACGCCATACACCAGTGCGCGAAGGTCACCGGCTGGGCACGTTGCAGGTGGGTGTAACCCGGCATAACCGCATCCTGATTGGCTTGTGCAGTCGCGACCAGTGCCTGTTGCAGATGATGCAATGCATCGCCAAGTTCAATCACTTGCGCCTTGCACCACAGTTTGAGGTCAGTGGCGACCTGATCGTTACGGCTGCGGCCAGTGTGCAGTTTTTTGCCGAGGTTACCGACTTTGTCGATCAGTTTGCCTTCTACCCAGCTGTGAATATCTTCTGCATCGCTGGCTAAAATAGCGCGGGGATTCGCACGGACTTCTTCCAGCAGCACGTTCAGCGCGCCTTCGAGCTCAATCTGCTCGTCAGCCGTCAGTACGTTGACGGTGACCAGCGCTTTCGACCACGCCACGGAACCGACGATATCTTGCTCTGCCAGCCGGTAATCGAAACGCAGTGAGTCATTGAGTTCTTTAAACCGCTGATCCGCCGCCTGAGTAAAACGTCCGCCCCAAAGTGCCATTTTCCCGCTCCTGAAATTTTTATACAAAAGGGCGCACTATGCTGCGCCCTGAAAAAAGTGTCTGCCGAAAGGTGTTACGCCAGAATACGTGTACCGATAGCGACGCCGTTAAACAGTGCCGGTAATTGCTCGGCGTGACGCCAGCTGGCGATATCCACCGGACGTCCGAGAGTGCGCGCAGCGTCCAGTGCGGCGTGAACTTTGACGATCATACCGTCGGTAATAATGCCCTGGTCGATCAGCTGTTCGGCCCTTTCCGCACTCATTTCCGGAATGCGCTGACCTTTGCCATCAAGAATGCCGCTGACGTCGGAAAGCAGAATCAGATCGGCACCCAGTGTGGCGGCCAGAGCTGTCGCGGCCTGATCGGCGTTGACGTTCATCAAGTCACCGGCTGCGGTGATCCCGATAGAGCTGACGATTGGCAGGTACCCTGCGCCGGTCAGGGTGTTGATCAGCGCCGGGTTACCCGCTTCGGCTTTGCCGACGTTGCCCAGTTCTTCGCTCAGTTGCGTTACGCTGACCGAGCCACCGTCTGCCAGTGAAAGGCCGACCGCGTTGATGTGATTTTTCACGGCCCACGCCAGCAGAGTTTTGTTGGCGCTTCCGGCCAGTGCGCCGGTAATGATGTCAATCTGGTCGGCAGGCGTGACGCGCAGGCCAGCTTTCTTAACGACGGGCAGATTCAGCTTTTTCATCAGCTCATCAACCAGGCAGCCGCCACCGTGGACGATCACCAGCGGGCGCTGATATTCCTGACGATAAGCGACGACCGCCATGAACAGGCGCTCAAGTGCTTCTTCATTATCCAGCAACACTCCACCCAATTTGATGACTAACGGATTCATAGCTGTTTGCGCCTCGACCAATTGTTTATGTTAATGAATAACAATATGTTTAATTTAATCTAACATCCCTGCGCATCTGAATAAACGCTCAGGGACGGTTGTTTTTTTGCTGACAATCTGACTGATTGTTAAAGCAGTGATTGCGTTTCCGGGAAGCCAAAGCGAATGTTCATACACTGCACCGCCTGCGCCGACGCGCCTTTCAGCACGTTATCTTCCGTCGCCACCACAATCAGATGTTCACCTTTCACGGCAAAACCGATATCGCAGAACGGCAGCCCGACCACGTCTTTCAGCGCCGGTACGCCTTGGGTGTATAAGCGCACCAGCGGTTTATCGTGATACGCATTGTGGAAAGCTTCCGCTACGTCCTGCTCCGTCACGCCCGCTTTCAAACGACAGGTGATGGTTGCCAGAATTCCGCGCGGGAAGTTGCCCAGATGCGGCGTGAAAATCACCGGCACGCCGAGGTGCTCAGCGATTTCAGGCTCATGACGATGGCTGAACAGTTTGTAAGGTTGCAGGCTGACTTCGCAGAAACTGTTGCCCAGCGTGGCTTTACGCCCTGCGCCGCTGACGCCGCTGGTGGCGTTGATCACCGGCCACTGGCTGTCATTGAGCAATCCGTTTTCGATGAGCGGTTTGAGCGCCAGCTGTGACGCGGTCGGGTAGCAACCCGGCACGGCGATAAGCTCGGCATCTTTCAGTTTGCCCGCCTGCCATTCGGCGAGGCCGTACACGGCTTTATCCAGCAGATCGAGGTGCTGATGCTCAAAGCCGTAGAATTCGGTATAAAACTCAGGTTTGCTGACGCGAAAGGCACCGGACAGGTCAAACACCACGCAGCCCGCCGCCAGAAACTGCGGAGCTAAATCGTGGCTGACTTCATGCGCGGTCGCCAGAAACACGACATCGACGCCTTTTGCGGCTTCGGCAACGTCCGTCAGCGGCAAAACAGGCAGATCGACAATACCTTTTAATTGAGGATGCAAATCAGAAAGCAACTTTCCTGCATCTGCACTTTGCGCTGAAACCGTTAAACCGGTTATGTTCATATGTGGGTGGCGATTAAGGTAAGCAGCGAGTTCAGCTCCGGCATAACCTGTGGCACCAACAATCAGCGTATTCAACATAGGGTCTGTTCACCTTCTCAACTTATCTGTATGGCTTTGCGATACAGGGACTTCAACAGGTAACAGGTGGTCACTGCGTTGTACGCCGCTCACCCGCGAGATTCAGCCGTGTCGTTTTACCTTACCGGAATTTTTTCCGGTTTCCTTACGCGCTGGCTTATTGTATTTTTATTCACAATTATTGCATGAATATGAATACTACCCTAACTAAAGGCTGTCAACAGTGAAGATGAAATTACCTCCTTTTATTGAGCTCTATCGGGCGTTAATCGCAACCCCTTCCATCAGCGCCACAGACAGCGCGTTGGATCAGAGCAATGAAACGCTAATCAACTTACTGGCAGGCTGGTTTGGAGATTTGGGCTTTAAAGTAGAAGTGCAGCCCGTGCCGGGAACCCGAAACAAATTCAATATGTTAGCCAGCACCGGTGAAGGTGCAGGCGGCTTGCTGCTGGCCGGTCATACGGACACCGTTCCGTTCGACGATGGCCGCTGGACGCGCGATCCTTTCACCCTCACCGAGCACGAAAATAAGCTCTATGGTTTGGGTACTGCCGATATGAAAGGTTTCTTCGCCTTTATCCTCGATTCACTGCGCGACGTGGATCTGACTAAACTGACTAAACCGCTGTATATTTTGGCGACCGCCGATGAAGAAACCACCATGGCCGGTGCCAGCTATTTTTCTAAAAATACCAAAATCCGCCCTGATTGCGCGATCATCGGCGAACCGACCTCGCTGAAGCCGGTTCGTGCGCATAAAGGTCATTTATCGAACGCCATCCGCATCACCGGTCAGTCCGGCCACTCAAGCGATCCTTCGCGCGGCGTGAATGCCATTGAGCTGATGCACGAGTCGATTACCCATTTAATGACCCTGCGCAATACGTTGAAAACCCGATACAACCACAGTGGTTTCGTGATCCCCTATCCGACCATGAACTTTGGTCATATCAACGGCGGCGATGCGCCAAACCGCATCTGCGCCTGTTGTGAACTGCATATGGATATCCGCCCGCTGCCGGGTCTGACACTGTCCGAAATCAACGGCCTGCTGAACGAAGCGCTGGAGCCGGTGAGTCAGCGCTGGCCCGGACGCATCGTGATTGAAGAACTGCATCCGCCGATCCCTGGCTATGAATGTCCGCCGGATCATCAGCTGGTGCAGGTGGTTGAGAAGTTGCTGGGTGTGGAAACGGAAATCGTTAACTACTGCACCGAAGCGCCATTTATTCAGGAGCTGTGCCCGACGCTGGTGCTTGGCCCCGGTTCTATCGATCAGGCGCATCAGCCAGATGAATATATTGATACCGCGTTCATTAAACCGACACGTGAGCTGATATCTCAGGTTGTGCATCACTTCTGTTATCACTGATCCTGAATCAGGGTTGATGAAGAAACAATCAGGGCGCTCCGGGGCGCCCTTTGCTACTGTACAAAACGAGTTCGCAAAAGTGGATTAGCCAAACTGATATCGTCGCGGTTGTAATTAAATTTCAGCGACATTGCTAAAAAGACCATTTTTCACGTGAGTGATCGGGGCTTTTTGGGTTAAAACAGGGGCTGCTTTTGAAAAGTGTGGCCAGGTTGGCAGGGTGAACGGGGCAAGAATGCCTGACGGGTGAAAGTTATTTACAGAATATAAAAATTAAACGAGAGAACGGGTCAGAGGTGATATGAACGAACAATATTCCGCAATGCGAAGTAATGTCAGTACGTTAGGTAAACTGCTGGGCGATACGATCAAAGATACGTTGGGAGAACATATCCTCGATCGTGTTGAGCAAATTCGTAAACTGTCTAAATCCTCCCGCGCCGGAAACGAAGCGGATCGTCAGGAATTACTGTCAACGCTGCAAAATCTGTCGAATGATGAACTGCTGCCGGTTGCCCGCGCATTCAGCCAGTTCCTGAATTTAGCCAACGTGGCTGAGCAATATCACAGCATTTCGCCGCACGGCGAGGCGGCCAGCAATCCCGAAGCGCTGGCGTTGTTGTTCGAACGTCTGAAATCCAAAAATCTCTCTGATCAGCAATTACGTGACGCCGTTGAACAGCTTTCCATTGAACTGGTCCTGACCGCGCACCCGACCGAAATCGCCCGTAGAACGCTTATCCACAAACTGGTCGAAGTCAATAACTGCCTCAAGCAGCTCGACCACAACGATCTGGCCGATTACGAACGCAAACAGATTATGCGCCGCCTGCGCCAGTTGATCGCGCAGTCATGGCATACCGATGAAATCCGCAAAAACCGCCCTTCTCCGGTTGATGAAGCCAAATGGGGTTTTGCGGTCGTTGAAAACAGCCTGTGGGAAGGCGTTCCTGCTTTCCTGCGCGAACTCAACGAGCAGCTGGAAACCTCGCTGGATTACAAAATGCCGGTGGAAGCGGTACCGGTTCGTTTCACCTCCTGGATGGGCGGTGACCGCGATGGTAACCCGAATGTGACCGCCGATATTACCCGCCACGTCCTGTTGCTGAGCCGCTGGAAAGCGACCGACCTGTTCCTGCGCGATATCGCAGTGCTGGTATCTGAACTGTCGATGACCGAATGTACGCCTGAGCTGCGCGAGCTGGCGGGCGGTTCTGACATTATCGAGCCGTACCGTGAAATCATGAAACAGTTGCGCAGTCAGTTGACCTCCACGCAGGTCTATCTGGAAGCGCGCCTGAAAGGCGAACGCGTCACGCGTCCACATGATTTACTGGTGAAAAATGACCAACTGTGGGCACCGCTGTACGCCTGCTATCAGTCCTTGCAGGCCTGCAACATGGGCATCATCGCCAACGGTCAGTTGCTTGATACCCTGCGCCGCGTGCGCTGCTTCGGCGTACCGTTAGTGCGTATCGATGTGCGTCAGGAAAGTACCCGTCACACCGACGCCATCGCAGAAATTACCCGTTATCTGGGTCTGGGCGATTATGAAAGCTGGTCAGAATCTGACAAGCAGGCGTTCCTGATCCGCGAACTGAATTCTCAGCGTCCACTGGTCCCGCGTCATTGGGAACCGAGCGCTGATACCAAAGAAGTGCTGGATACCTGTCAGGTTATAGCTGAAGCGCCGGAAGGGTCTATCGCCGCCTATGTGATTTCCATGGCACGTACCCCGTCTGACGTGCTGGCTGTGCATCTGTTGCTGAAAGAGGCGGGTTGCCCGTTCCCGATGCCGGTAGCGCCCCTGTTCGAAACGCTGGACGACCTGAACAACGCCGACGACGTGATGAAGCAGTTGCTGAGCATCGACTGGTATCGCGGTTTCATTCAGGGCAAACAGATGGTGATGATTGGCTATTCCGACTCCGCGAAAGACGCGGGCGTGATGGCGGCGTCATGGGCGCAATACCGCGCGCAGGATGCCCTGATCAAAACCTGCGAGAAAGCGGGCATTGCTCTGACACTGTTCCACGGACGCGGCGGTTCCATTGGCCGTGGCGGTGCCCCGGCACAGGCGGCGTTACTGTCTCAGCCTCCGGGCAGCCTGAAAGGTGGACTGCGCGTAACCGAACAGGGCGAGATGATCCGCTTCAAGTTTGGCCTGCCGGAAGTCACTATCAGCAGTCTGGCGCTGTACACCTCCGCCATTCTGGAAGCCAATCTGTTGCCACCGCCTGAGCCGAAAAAAGCCTGGGTGGACATCATGGAACAGCTGTCTGACGTGTCCTGCAAGATGTACCGTGGTTACATCCGCGAGAACAAAGACTTCGTGCCTTACTTCCGCGCCGCAACGCCGGAGCAGGAACTGGCTAAGCTTCCACTGGGTTCACGCCCTGCAAAACGTAAAGCCAGCGGTGGCGTCGAAAGCCTTCGTGCTATTCCGTGGATCTTCGCCTGGACGCAAAACCGTCTGATGCTGCCTGCCTGGCTGGGCGCTGGTGCCGGTTTGCAAGCCGTGGTGGATGACGGAAAACGTGACGAGCTGGAAACCATGTGCCGCGACTGGCCGTTCTTCTCCACCCGCATCGGGATGCTGGAAATGGTGTTTGCCAAAGCCGATCTGTGGCTGGCGGAATACTACGATCACCGTCTGGTGGAAAAAGAACTGTGGCCGCTCGGCCAGCAGCTGCGCGATCAGCTGGCCAGCGATATCAAAGTCATTCTGGCGATTTCCAACGATGATCATCTGATGGAAGATTTGCCATGGATTGCTGAATCCATCGCACTGCGTAACGTCTATACCGATCCGCTGAACGTTCTGCAGGCTGAACTGCTGCACCGTTCACGCGAACTGGAAAAAGACGGCAAGCAGGATGCCAATATCGAACAGGCACTGATGGTGACGATTGCTGGCGTGGCGGCAGGTATGCGCAATACCGGCTAGTAATGTCTCAACGCTCTAAAGCAAAAACCCGCGAATTCGCGGGTTTTTTGTTTTCAGCATTCGTGATGCAAGGGATCAGGCACGAACGGGGACGGCGATTTCAGGGCGAACACCCAGGGTATGGCAAATCGCATAACTCATTTCTGCACGGTTCAGGGTGTAGAAGTGGAAATCCTTCACACCTTCGCGGCTGAGGATTTTCACCATGTCCATCGCGATGTTGGCACCGACCATTTTGCGGGTCTCGGCATCGTCATCCAGCCCTTCAAACATGCTGTTCATCCAGTGCGGCACTCGGACGTTAGTCATGGTCGCAAAGCGGGTCAGCTGTTTGAAGTTAGAGACAGGCAGGATGCCCGGCACGATTTCCACGTCAATGCCCTGACCGGCGCAGCGGTCGCGAAAACGCAGGTAGCTTTCCACGTCGAAGAAAAACTGGGTGATGGCGCGGTTGGCACCGGCATCTATTTTACGCTTCAGGTTGATGAGATCCGCCTGTGCGCTTTTTGCTTCAGGGTGAACTTCCGGGTAAGCCGCGACAGAGATATCAAAATCGCCGACTTCTTTTAGAAGGTGAACCAGATCGGTGGCGTACATTTCCGGCTTGCCGCTGCCCGCAGGTAAATCGCCGCGCAGTGCCACGATGTGACGGATGCCGCTCTGCCAGTAATCCTGTGCAATCTGGCGCAGTTCATCGCGGTTAGCGTCAATACAGGTCAGGTGCGGGGCTGCTTCCAGACCGGTACGCTCTTTAATGCCTTTGATGATGCTGTGCGTGCGGTCGCGCTCGCCGGAGTTTGCGCCGTAGGTGACGGAAACAAACTTAGGTTTGAGGCTGCTCAGACGGTCGATAGAGCTCCACAACGTATCTTCCATCTCGCTGGTACGCGGCGGGAAAAACTCGAAAGAGACGTTAATCTGACCCTGCAATTCTGCCAGGTTTTGATTCAGCGCTTCGCGCTGGTTTGCGTGGAAAAAGCTCATATAACACTACCTCATAGATCACTGCGTTTTCATTATGATTTTTTATGATGAACGTCTGGACGTCTAAACGTATAGATAGAAAATGACGGAAAGCGGGCAAGGTGTCAACGTGAAAATGATTTCGGGGGATGATTAATCTTCACGCAATCTGAAAGAATTTCATTTTGGTGAAATTTTGCTGCGGGGAATAAGCGCCTTCCCCTCATAAGCCGGGGAAGGCGCAAAGAATTAAAGCAATTGCGTCAGGCGGTTAAGGTCGGACTGTAACGCGCCAGCGGTGACATCGCGCCCGGCACCCGGACCGCGAATGACCAGCGGGTTATCGCGGTACCAGCGGCTTTCGATGGCAAAGACGTTGTCGCACGGCAACAAAGACGCCAGAGGATGGTCTTCACGCACCGCTTCGACGCCGACACGCGCTTTACCATTGGCATCGAAACGCGCCACGTAGCGCAGCACCAGCCCCATTTCCCGGGCCGCTTCGAGACGCTGCAACATTTGCTGATTCAGCGCCTCGCCGTCTTCAAAGAACTGATCGACAGAGCCGGTGGTACAAGCTGGCGGCACCAGTGATTCCACACGAACCTGCGTCGGCTCGATATCATAACCCGCCTCGCGCGCCAGAATAACCAGCTTGCGCATGACGTCCTGACCCGATAAATCGTCGCGCGGATCAGGCTCTGTCAGCCCCTGCTGCCACGCCAGATCCACCAACTCGGTGAACGGCAGCGTGCCGTCGAATTGCAGGAACAGCCAGGATAACGTGCCGGAGAAAATCCCGCTGATCGCCAGAATGCTGTCGCCGCTTTCGCGTAAATCACGCACGGTATGGTTCACCGGTAAACCCGCGCCAACGGTGGCGTTGTAAAGCCAGTGGCTGTCGGTTTTGGAGAAGGCATCGCGGATCTGACGGTATTTATTGCTGTCAGATGCGCCCGCCAGTTTGTTGGCGCTGATCACGTGGAACCCGTAGCTGGCGAAATCCAGATACTGATCGGCCAGTTCGGCGCTCGCGGTCACATCCAGCACCACCAGATCGTCGTAAGGATGCGCACGCATCCACAGGAACAGCGACTCTTCATCGTGCGCCTGAGATTCGTCATCAAAGAAGGCCAGCGCCCGGCTGGCGTCCAGCCCTTCGTAATTGAGCAGGCTGCGTTTGCTGTCGACTACGCCGGCCAGTACAAACTCAAAGCCGCTGCGGGCAGAAATGTTCTTTTGCTCGCGGGCAAATAATTCCAGCCAGCGCGAACCGATATTCCCTTTACCAAACAGCATCAGGCCGATTTGTTTTTCAGCGCGGAACAGCGTTTTGTGCAGCCCCTGAATCAGGTGCGCCGTCGGGCCAATGCGCAGAACCGCGACCAGGCTGATCCCGTCCTCGGCTTGCCAGATGAATTCAACCGGCTGATCTTTCATTTCCTGATAGAAACGGTGGCTGTGCAGCGGGTTTTTACACACGCCCGCACCGACCAGCGCCACCAGCGCCAGCCCTTCACGCAGCGTCAGACGCCCCGGCAGTGCCGCTTCTTCCAACACCTGCAATGCGCTGCCCGCCACTTCGGAGGTGTAGCAAAGTTGCAGCAGATTGCGGTCAGGATGAACGCCGGTGCACAGCGGTTTGACCTGCGCACGCTTGAGCAACAGTTCGACGTCTTTCTGCGCCAGGCCGAAATCATGACCGGACGGGATCGCCACTTCAATCAGGCAAATATCATCGTGACTGGTGACAATCTTCGCGCCGGTACCGGACGCCAGCACGCGCTCAATGCGCGTCGAGCCCTGCTCCGGCTGATAGCTGCAACGCAGCTGTAAATCGATGTCGCTGCCGGAGACCGGCTGCAAAGTGCGGGTGTGGAGAACGGGAGCGGCCAGACGCGCCAGTTCACTGGCTTCATCCAGACGCAACAACGGCAGTAAACAGGCATCTTTCACTTTACGCGGGTCAGCGCTGTACACACCGGCAACGTCGCTCCAGATTGTTACGCGGCTGGCATCAGCCAGTGCGCCAATCTGGGTGGCGGAATAGTCGCTGCCGTTACGGCCAAGCAGCACGGTTTCACCCGCGTCATTGCGCGAGATAAAGCCGGTCACCACCAGATATTGCTGAGGATGTTGCGCGAGCAGCTGTTGCAGCAGCGGATAAGAACGGCCTTCATCCACCTGTGGCTGCGCGGCGCGTTCGGCGCGCAGGAATTCGCGGGCATCCAGCCAGGCAGCCGGAAGCTCCAGCTTGCACAGCACCGCCGACATCAGGCGGGCGGACCAGATTTCGCCGTGCCCGACCACTTCCGCATAAATCGCGTCGGTTACCTTGCCGTCGAGCAGCACGGCCAGACGTTCGAGATCGTGAATAAAGGAAGCAATAAGCGGCTCAGCCATTTCCGGCGGTAGCAGACCGGAAATCAAATCACTCTGATAGCGGCGCAGTGTCTGCTGGACCTGATGCGCGGAAATCCTGTCAGTCTGGCTCAGTTTCAACCAGCTGATCAGCTGGTTCGTCGTGCTGCCCGCCGCCGACACGACCATCATGTCGCCCGGTTTGGCGTACTCGGACATAATGCCTGCGACGCGCAGATAACATTTCACGTCGGCCAGACTGCTACCACCAAATTTGTGCAACTGCCGGCTTCCCGCCGGTGCTGCGACCGCTATTGCATTCATACTTACCTCGTTGCCACTGACTGGAATGCGTGTTCCAGATCAGCAATCAAATCTTCACTGTCTTCAAGACCTACAGAAATACGGAGCAAGCTGTCAGAAATCCCGGCGGCTTTACGCGCCTCAGGCGCCATACCGGCATGCGTCATGGTGGCGGTATGAGAAATCAGGCTTTCGACACCTCCCAAGGATTCTGCGAGGGTAAATAACTTCAATTCTTTCAGGAAATGGCGCAGCTGCGCTTCATCACCGTTAAATTCAAAACTGATCATGGCGCCAAAGCCACGTTGCTGACGGCGGGCAATTTCATGCCCCTGGTTTTCCGGCAGCGACGGATGATACAGCTTTTTGACCTGCGATTGCTGCTGTAAATAAGCAACAATCGCCAGTGCATTTTCCTGCTGCTGTTTCACGCGAACCGTTAACGTGCGCAGACCACGCAGCAACAGATAGCTGTCAAAGGCGGCGGCGGTGACGCCGATGTTGTTTGCCCACCAGGCCAGTTCCGTCGCATGTTCAGCGGTCTTAGATATTACCGTACCGGCGACCACATCAGAATGGCCGTTAAGATATTTAGTACAAGAATGAACAACTAAATCCGCGCCGAGCTGTAACGGGTTTTGCAACGCCGGGCTGAGGAAGGTGTTATCAACCACCGTCAGCGCCCCCGCTTCATGAGAAGCCGCACAAATCGCCTGAATATCCACAACGCGCAGCAGCGGATTGCTTGGGGTTTCGATCAACACCAGCGCCGGTTTTTCCTTCAGCGCCTCGGCCAGCGCCTGCGGATCACCCTGATCGACAAAGCGCACGCGATACGCGCCGCGCTTGCTCAGGCTGTCGAACAAGCGGTAGCTGCCGCCATAACAGTCGTGCGGAGCCAGCAGTAAATCGCCAGGTTTCAGAAAGACCGTACACACCAGATGAATCGCAGACATGCCACTGCTGGTCAGTACCGCCCCCGCGCCGCCTTCCAGATCCGCCAGTGCGCGCTGAGCGATATCACGCGTCGGGTTTCCGCGACGTGAATAATCGTGGGCTCTTGGCTGATTGAAGTCTTCAAAGTTGTAGGTGCTGGAAAGCGCGATTGGCGGAACTACACAACCATATTGCTGATCATTGTTCAGGCCACTGCCCACGGCAATGGTGGCTTGCTTGTGCGTCATAGTCTTTTCTTCCTGCGATATGCGAAGGGTGAGGTGATAAAGAGTAACGCCCGGATTTATAGACGTCAATACATCTGGACATCTAAACTTCTTTGCGTATAGATTGAGCAACGGCGCAATACCCGCTAAAATTATGGCGTTATGAGAATGTCTGGCCGATCGCGGACGCACAGGCCACTGAATACAACCCGGCGTCAGGCGACAAAATGAACAATGCCCCGGGGTAAATCGTGAGATAACCCTGTTAAATACGGACATTTACTTAGTGAGAACAGTGAAAATCGGGCATAATCGCCGGGTTTTCAGAATTTTATTTTTTGATAAATTTAAGGTGTCCCATGGCTGAGTGGAACGGCGAATATGTCAGCCCTTACGCTGAACACGGTAAGAAAAGCGAACAAGTTAAGAAAATCACGGTATCCATTCCGCTGAAAGTCCTCAAAATTCTCACCGATGAACGCACCCGTCGTCAGGTCAACAACCTGCGTCATGCGACCAACAGTGAATTATTGTGTGAGGCTTTCCTGCATGCCTTTACCGGTCAGCCTTTGCCGAATGACGAAGACCTGCGTAAAGAACGCAGTGACGAAATCCCGGAAGCGGCGAAGATCCTGATGCGTGAATTGGGTGTGGATCCTGATACCTGGGAATATTGATTAACTGAGTACCGCTGAAAATCCCGTGCGGACGATTGTGCGGGTTTCAGTGTATCGGATGATTAACGCAGGGTTTCATCGGGAAGATTTGTCTGGCGGGAAGTGGAACGACAGGCAACAAAAAAGGCGCCATCGGCGCCTTTTTTTGCTCTCAAGCCAGCAATATTATTTGCTGCTTGGCACGCTGAAACGCTTGTTAAAGCGGTCAACACGGCCACCGGTAGCGACTTCACGTTGCTTACCAGTATAGAACGGGTGGCATTCGCCACAAACGTCCAGGTTCAGGTCGTGACCCACTGTGGAGTGAGTTTTGATAACATTACCGCATGAGCAGTTTGCAGTAATTTCTACGTATTTAGGGTGAATACCTTGTTTCATGGGAAAACCTCTTCTTAAGGCCGCGTCGCTATCCAACCCTGTTCCGTCAGACACCACGCGTAGTGGATGATAGGCTTTAGTACGAAATGCACTAAAGGCGGCGAATCATACAGAATCTCTGATAACCGCGCAATGATGTTCATGCATTTCGAAGGACACAGTGTACACTATCTCGTCATTTTTTCAAAGTCTGGACCCCCGATGCCTGTTGCCCACGTTGCTTTACCTGTTCCGCTTGCCCGTACTTTCGATTATTTACTGCCGCCCGGAATGCAGGTGACGCAGGGTTGTCGGGTCAGTGTGCCTTTTGGTAAACGCGACGCGATTGGCATTGTGACGAAGATCAGTGACTCCAGCGAATTCGGCCTGGAGAAGCTGAAACCCGTACGCGACGTGCTCGACCGCTCCAGCCTTTTTACTCCCGATTTATGGCGCATCCTGTTCTGGGCCGCCGACTATTACCATTTCCCGATTGGCGAAGTGCTGTTCCACGCGCTGCCGGTGTTGCTGCGTCAGGGAAAACCCGCCGAACTGACGCCGCTTTGGCAATGGTTCGCCACCGAGCAGGGGCGCGCAACGCCGCTTGATTCGCTTAAGCGTGCCCCCAAACAGCAGCAGGCGATGGCCGCGCTGATGCAAAAACCGGTCTACCGCCATCAGGTCGCCAGTCTCGATCTCACCGATACCGCTTTACAGGCGCTGCGGGCGAAAGGGCTGACGGATTTACGCAGCATCGCGCCCGATGCCGCAGACTGGCGCAAAGATTTTTCGGTGGTCGGCGAGCGTTTACGTCTGAATACTGAACAGGCTACCGCTGTCGGCGCGATCCGCAGTGAAGATCAGCAATTCTCCGCCTGGCTGCTGGCAGGTGTGACCGGTTCGGGCAAGACAGAAGTGTATCTCAGCGTGCTGGAGAACATTCTCGAACAGGGACGGCAGGCGCTGGTGATGGTGCCGGAAATCGGCCTGACGCCGCAGACTATCGCCCGCTTTCGCGAACGTTTTAGTGCACCAGTGGATGTCCTGCATTCCGGCCTCAATGACAGTGAACGTCTCGCCGTCTGGCTGCGCGCCCGCAACGGCGAAGCGGGTATTGTGATCGGCACGCGTTCTTCGCTGTTTACGCCGTTTGCCCGTCTTGGCGTGATCATCATCGATGAAGAACACGACAGTTCTTATAAGCAGCAGGAAGGCTGGCGCTATCACGCCCGCGATCTGGCGGTGTACCGCGCTCACGCCGAAAACATTCCGATTATCATGGGCTCTGCGACGCCCGCGCTGGAAACGCTGCATAACGTTGAGCTGGGGAAATATCGCCAGCTGAAGCTGACCAAACGCGCCGGTAACGCTAAGCTCGCCAGACAGAATTTGCTCGACCTGAAAGGGTTACAACTGAAAGTCGGGCTGTCGCAGCCGCTGATCCAGAAAATGCATGAGCATCTGAAAGCCGATAATCAGGTCATGCTGTTCCTCAATCGCCGTGGCTACGCGCCTGCCCTGCTGTGCCATGAGTGCGGTTGGATCGCCGAATGCCAGCGCTGCGACCACTATTACACGATTCATCAGAACCAGCGTCAGTTGCGCTGCCACCACTGCGACAGCCAGCGCGCGGTGCCACATCAGTGTCCGCACTGTGGCTCGACGCAGTTGGTTTCCGTTGGCGTCGGCACAGAACAGCTGGAAAACGAACTCGCGCCGCTGTTCCCGGATACGCCGATTACCCGTATCGACCGCGATACCACCAGCCGTAAGGGCTCGCTGGAACTGCATCTGAACGAAATCCACCGTGGCGGCGCACGTATTCTTATCGGCACGCAAATGCTGGCGAAAGGTCATCACTTCCCGGATGTCACGCTGGTGTCGTTACTGGACGTCGATGGCGCGCTGTTCTCGGCGGATTTCCGCTCGGCAGAACGCTTTGCCCAACTGTATACCCAGGTGTCAGGCCGTGCAGGACGAGCCGGTAAACAGGGCGAAGTGGTGCTGCAAACCCATCATCCTGAACATCCGCTGTTACAGGTTTTGCTGCAAAAAGGTTATGACGAATTTGCCAGGCAGACGCTTGCCGAGCGTAAAAGCGTATTTTTACCGCCTTACACCAGCCATATTTTGATCCGCTCTGAAGATCACGATAATCAGCAAGCCCCGCTGTTTCTCCAGCAGTTACGTAATCTGCTGGAATCCAGCCCGCTCAAAGATGACTCGCTGTGGATTTTAGGGCCGGTTCCCGCACTCGCGGCTAAACGCAACGGACGCTTCCGCTGGCAGCTGTTATTGCAGCATCCGTCCCGTCGCGTTTTACAGCAGTTGATCAAGAGTTCTCAGCCGCTTATCGCCAGCCTGCCGCAGGCCAGAAAGGTGAAATGGACGCTGGATGTCGATCCCATCGACAGCTAATCCACATAAAAGCGTGGGATTTCTGCGTGATGGATCTAAAAAAAGCATCTGCGTCACACTTTTCATGCAAATTAGGTAACAAATCCTACTCACATTCTGTTTAGAATGTGATGAGCTACACAGCACGCAGGCGTAGCAGGTAAGGAAGGTTGATGTTGTCGTGTCCGTTTGATGCAGTTGCAAGGAGAGATGCGTTGGAGCACAAGAAAGAATTACCCGCCGCGACAATGAAAGATGTGGCTGAACAGGCAGGCGTTTCAACAGCAACGGTATCCCGCGCGTTAATGAATCCGGAAAAAGTCTCCGCTTCCACCCGTCAGAAAGTGGATCAGGCGGTCATGGCCGTGGGCTATTCGCCTCATGCCATGTCACGCAATTTAAAACGCAACGAATCCCGCACGATTCTGGTGATCGTCCCGGATATCTGCGATCCGTTTTTCGCCGATCTGATCCAGGGGATCGAGCATACGGCGGCGAAAAGTGGCTATCTGGTGCTGATCGGCGATTGTGCTCATCAGAACCAGCAGGAAAAAACCTTCATCAATCTGATCATCACCAAACAAATTGACGGCATGCTTCTGCTCGGCTCCGATTTACCGTTCGACGCCAGCAAAGAAGAACAGCGTAATCTGCCGCCAATGGTGATGGCCAACGAATTTGCGCCGGAACTTGAGCTGCCGACCGTTCATATCGACAACCTGACCGCCGCCTTTGAAGCCGTGCATTATTTGCTTAAGCTCGGGCATCAGCGTATTGCCTGCATTGCCGGCCCGAAACACATGCCGCTGTGCCAGTATCGTTCTCAGGGCTACGTTCAGGCGCTGCGCCGTAACGGCATCAGCGTCGAAAGCGCGCTCACCGTGCATGGTGATTTTAGCTATGAATCAGGCGCACAGGCGGTTATTGAGCTGATGTCTCTGCCGACGCCGCCGACGGCGATTTTCTGCCATAACGACGTGATGGCGATTGGCGCGATGTTCCAGGCGAAGAAAATGGGTCTGAAGATTCCGAAAGATCTGTCGATTGTCGGCTTCGATGACATCAAAGCCAGTCAGTTCACCGACCCTCCGCTGACCACCGTGGCGCAGCCTCGATTCCAGCTTGGTCGTCAGGCCATGTTATTATTACTTGAACAGTTACAAGGGAATCCGGGAGAAAACGGTTCACTGCTGCTCGACAGCGAGCTCATCGTTCGTGAAAGTACAGCGGCACCCAAAGCGTGAGTTGTTTTTTTATCCAATCATGAAGTTTTAATTTCAGTAAATGTTCAGGGTTAAGTAACATGACGCACTTATTCTTAAATCATCACGACACAGCGAAACGATAGTGGCACAGAAAGACTATGTAAGCCGTGGGCGCTCAGGAGCGCGGCGGAAAAGTACCAGCCGGAGTAAAAAACGCAATTCCACAACGATCTCCAAAACCATGGTGGTGTTAGCCGTTGCGGTGCTGGTGGTGTTTGTCGGTGGCCTCTATTTTATTGCTCACAATAAGCACGAAGAAGCGGTCGTTGTGCCAACCCACCCTGTTCGTCCGGGTAACGGCTTGCCGCCTAAACCGGAAGAACGTTGGCGCTATATTAAAGAACTGGAAAACCGTCAGATGGGCGTCACCACGCCGACAGAACCGACGGCGGGCGGCCAGGTAGAATCTAAAACTCAGCTGACGCCGGAACAACGTCAGTTGCTTGAGCAGATGCAGGCCGATATGCGCCAGACGCCAACACAGCTGTCTGAAGTGCCGTATAACGATCCTAATCAGGCTACGCGTACTGCGCCAGCTCAGCGTCAGGTCCAGCAGCAACAGCAGCCGACTTATACGCAGCAGCCGGTGCAGACCCAGCCGCGTCAGGTCCAGCAGCAGCCAACGTACACGCCGCAAACCCAGCCGGTACGGGCGCCGCAGGCTCAGGTTCAGACACAACCGGTACAGCCGAAACCAAAACCTGTGCCGAAAGAAACCGTGAAAGAGCAGCCGAAGGAACAACCTAAAACCCAGCAGCCTGCCGCCATCACGCAGGTTGCGCCAGAGAAACCGAAAGAGCAGGAAAAAACCCAGCGCTTTATGGTTCAGTGCGGTTCCTTCCACGGTACCGAGCAGGCGGAATCCCAGCGCGCCAAGCTGGCCTTCGAAGGTTTTGAAGGCCGGATCACCACCGGCGGTGGCTGGAATCGCGTCGTGATCGGCCCGTATAACAATCGTTCCGGTGCCGACAGCACCTTAGCCCGCCTGAAGAACGCAGGCATCTCCGGTTGCATTCCCCTCGCAACCGGGGGTTGAAAACCCGTAATCCTTCCCCAATCTATACTTTCAATATGCCTCGTAAGCTTGTGAGACACACAGTGTGTCCCACAAGCCTGCGGGGATCTTTCCCGTCTGCAACGAGGAACCGCTCGTGACAACAATTGTAAGTGTACGCCGCAACGGCAAGGTCGTTATCGGTGGTGATGGTCAGGCCACATTGGGAAATACCGTCATGAAGGGCAACGTCAAAAAAGTACGTCGCCTGTATAACGATAAAGTGATCGCAGGCTTTGCCGGCGGTACTGCTGATGCCTTCACGCTGTTTGAGCTGTTCGAACGCAAATTGGAAATGCATCAGGGTCATCTGGTGAAAGCCGCTGTGGAACTGGCGAAAGACTGGCGTACAGACCGCATGCTGCGCCGTCTGGAAGCGCTGCTGGCAGTTGCCGATGAAAATGCCTCGCTGATTATCAGCGGCAACGGTGACGTTATTCAGCCTGAAAATGATCTGATCGCGATTGGTTCCGGTGGCCCTTATGCGCAGGCTGCTGCCCGTGCGCTGCTGGAAAATTCCGAACTGGGCGCGCGTGACATTGTCGAGAAATCGCTAAGCATCGCCGGTGATATCTGCATTTACACCAACCAATTCCACACCATCGAAGAATTGTCTTCTAAAGCGTAAGGATCGAAAATTATGTCTGAGATGACCCCGCGCGAGATTGTCAGCGAACTAGACAGCTACATCATTGGTCAGGATAAGGCGAAACGCGCCGTGGCCATTGCGTTGCGTAACCGCTGGCGCCGCATGCAGCTCGACGAAGTGCTGCGCCATGAAGTCACCCCGAAAAACATTCTGATGATCGGTCCAACCGGTGTGGGTAAAACCGAAATCGCCCGCCGTCTGGCAAAACTGGCGAACGCGCCGTTCATTAAAGTCGAAGCGACCAAATTCACAGAAGTCGGTTACGTCGGGAAAGAAGTGGATTCTATTATCCGCGATCTGACCGATTCCGCCGTGAAAATGATCCGTCTGCAATCCATCGATAAAAACCGTTATCGCGCCGAAGAACTGGCCGAAGAGCGCATTCTCGATGTGCTGATCCCGCCGGCTAAAAACAACTGGGGCCAGCCGGAAGAAGCGCAGGAACCCTCTGCCGCGCGCCAGAACTTCCGTAAGAAACTGCGTGAAGGCCAACTTGACGACAAAGAAATCGAAATCAGTCTGGCCTCCGGACAGATGGGCGTTGAAATCATGTCCCCTCCGGGCATGGAAGAAATGACCAACCAGCTGCAGTCCATGTTCCAGAACATGGCCGGGCAGAAACAGAAACCGCGCAAACTAAAAATCAAAGAAGCCTACAAGCTGCTGATTGAAGAAGAAGCGGCAAAACTGGTTAACCCGGAAGACCTGAAAGAACAGGCGATTGAAGCCGTTGAGCAGCACGGGATCGTGTTCATCGATGAGATCGACAAAATCTGTAAACGCGGCGGACAGAGTTCTGGCCCTGACGTTTCCCGCGAAGGTGTTCAGCGCGATCTGCTGCCGCTGGTGGAAGGCTGTACGGTGTCCACCAAGCACGGCATGGTGAAAACGGATCACATTCTGTTTATTGCCTCCGGCGCTTTCCAGACGGCAAGTCCGTCCGATTTAATCCCAGAGTTGCAGGGTCGTTTACCGATCCGTGTGGAACTGCAGGCACTGTCGACGGAAGACTTCGAACGCATCCTGACCGAGCCAAGTGCTTCCCTGACTCATCAGTACAAAGCACTGATGGCGACCGAAGGTGTGACGATTGATTTTACCGCTGACGGTATCCGCCGTATCGCTGAAGCGGCATGGCAGGTAAACGAAACCACCGAGAACATTGGTGCGCGTCGTTTGCATACCGTTCTGGAGCGTCTGATGGAAGATATCTCTTACGACGCCAGCGAAAGCAACGGTATTTCCATAAACATTGATGCAGATTATGTTAGAAGCCACCTTGATCAGCTGGTAGCTGATGAAGATCTGAGCCGTTTTATCTTATAATTTGCTCATACGTTCCGAAAGTGATCTTCAGGGAGGCGTTTGCCTCCCTGTTTTTTTTTAGATTTCGGACTGACTTGTTCACCTGAGCGAATCCACTATGAGCACTATGACTCCCTGCACTCCGACGACGCCCACCCGCGCCTGGCTCGAAAGCCTGCGTCCCAAAACGCTGCCATTGGCTTTTGCCTCCATCGTCATGGGTTCTGCCATTGCCAGCCTGCAAGGCGTTTTCCATCCGCTGACTGCCCTGCTGGCGTTGCTCACCGCCGGGTGTTTGCAAATCCTGTCGAATCTGGCCAATGATTATGGCGATGCCGAAAAAGGCAGCGATACGCCGGATCGCGTCGGGCCGTTGCGCGGAATGCAAAAAGGGATGATTACGGCCGCACAGATGAAACGCGCCATTATGCTGACTATCGCGCTGACCATTGTTTGCGGCATCGCGCTTATTGCCGTGGCGTGTCATAAGCCGAGCGACGTGGTCGGTTTCCTGATCCTCGGTTTACTGTCGATTGGCGCGGCGATCACCTACACCGTCGGCACCCGCCCTTACGGTTATATGGGGCTCGGGGATATTTCGGTACTGATTTTCTTCGGCTGGATTAGCGTAGCGGGGACATTCTATTTGCAGGCCGGTCATTTCGACTGGATAGTCATGTTACCGGCGACGGCGACCGGTTTGCTGGCGACCGCGGTGCTTAACATCAACAATTTGCGCGATATCGAAACCGACAGTGCCAACGGCAAAAATACGCTGGCTGTGCGCCTCGGGCCGGTAAACGCCCGCCGTTATCACGCCACCATTCTCAGTGCAGCTGCGCTGTGTCTGGCGATATTCTCCGCCGTTCATCTGCACCACTGGACCGGCTGGCTGTTCCTTCTGGCACTGCCGATGCTGGCGGTTCACATCAAACGCGTAAATCATGCCAAAACGTCGCTGGAAGTGCGCCCTCTGCTGGAGCACATGGTAAAAGCCGCGTTACTGACTAACGTCTTGTTTGCAGCCGGTCTGTTACTCAATTGATGGAAAGTGGCCGGGCGTGCGCTAATCGCGCTGCTTTTCACATTTAACAATTGATGATTTTGCCAACATCCGCTGTAAAGGGATATACTGAACACTCATGCAGCAACCAGATGAAATCCTATGAAATACGATACTTCCGAACTTTGCGATATCTACCATGAAGAAGTGAATGTTGTCGAACCCCTGTTCTCCAACTTTGGTGGACGTACTTCATTTGGCGGGCAAATCACGACAGTGAAGTGTTTCGAAGACAATGGCTTGCTTTATGACCTGCTGGAAGAGAATGGCCGTGGCCGTGTGCTGGTGGTCGATGGTGGGGGATCTGTTCGTCGTGCGTTGCTCGATGCCGGTCTGGCACGTCAGGCACTGCAAAACGAATGGGAAGGCATTTTGATTTACGGTGCGGTTCGTCAGGTGGACGATTTGGAAGAGCTCGATATTGGCATCCAGGCGATGGCAGCGATTCCGGCTGGCGCAGGCAGTGAAGGGATCGGCGAAAGCGACATTCGTGTCAATTTCGGCGGCGTGACCTTCTTCTCCGGTGACCATCTGTATGCCGATAACACCGGTATCATCCTTTCAGAAGACCCGCTCGATATCGAATAACCTTCGCTTTCAGCAACAAAAAAGGACGCCCTGGCGTCCTTTTTTATGCTTATACATCAAGCACTGCGGCGGAAGTCCTCAGACTTCTTCCATTTTTCCCAACAGCGCACGCAGACGATCCTGCCACACGTGTTGTTCTTCTTTCAGTTGCGCATTTTCACGCACCAGCGACTCGTGATTACCACTCGCCTGCTGAACTTCATGAGACAGACTGTTGTTCTGCTCTTTCAGTTCTTCGATTTCCATCTGCAACAGAGTAATGGTATCGATCGCTTGCTGAACTTTAGCTTCTAGTTTCTCAAATACTTCAAATGACATTTTTCGGTCCCCTTATGTTCGCAAGGCGCACATCTTATGTTCTGCCGCATCGTCCGGACACGGCTCAAAAATTCCTGCACTCCATCGATTTTTATAACAAATTCAAACCAGAAAAACGTCTGAACCCTTCAAAACCGGCGGGTGTCTTAACGGTTGATTGTATGTAGCCAGCCTTGCCCTGTCTAGCAAGAACCCCTCTCTGCACGCAGTCTGTTGCAATTTTATCGGGCTGGGTATCAGGAAATGCTTAAAAAGCAGAGGCACTCACCAGAAATGTCACGGAATACCGAATACCCTGAGCGCCGCCCTGACATGCGTGTTCAGGGAAAATACCTTCGCTAAGATACTACGGCGTGGACTTTTCGCCGGTCAGCATGACCTTTGAACACGCGAAATCGCTCATTTTTATGACACAACACACAAAATTTGATTTCGCTATTTCTCGTTTATGCTCGTTAACGATAAATTCACATTACGTTCTCATTTAGTGATGAACGGCAAAATCCGATTACGTTCACGTACGCATAACAGAAAAACTATAACTAACCATTAACATCATCCTTAGCAGGATCCAACTATGAGCCAAACCATGAGTTCCACATTAAAAGGTCAGTGCATCGCTGAGTTTCTGGGTACCGGGCTTATCATTTTCTTTGGTGCGGGTTGTGTCGCAGCAATGAAACTGGCCGGTGCTACCTTTGGCCAGTGGGAAATTAGCATCATCTGGGGTCTGGGTGTGGCAATGGCCATCTACCTGACCGCCGCTATCTCAGGCGCCCACCTGAATCCGGCGGTGACCGTCGCGCTTTGTTTGTTTGCAAACTTTGAAGGACGCAAAGTTCTGCCTTACATCGTGGCGCAGGTCGCCGGTGCCTTCTGCGCTGCTGCGCTGGTCTACGGTCTCTATTACAACTTGTTCTTCGATTTCGAGCAAAGCCACAACATGGTGCGCGGCAGTGTCGAAAGTCTGGATCTGGCCGGTATCTTCTCGACCTATCCAAACCCACACATCAGCGTGTTGCAGGCCTTCCTGGTTGAAACCGTGATCACCGCCATTCTGATGGCCCTGATCCTCGGCCTGACCGACGACGGCAATGGTATTCCACGCGGCCCGCTGGCTCCGTTACTGATCGGTATTCTGATCGCGGTAATCGGTGCCTCCATGGGGCCCCTCACCGGCTTCGCACTGAACCCGGCGCGTGACTTCGGCCCGAAAGTGTTCGCTTACTTCGCAGGCTGGGGCAAAGTGGCCTTCACCGGCGCACGTGATATCCCTTACTTCCTGGTACCGATTTTTGGCCCGCTGCTCGGCGCTTCTCTGGGTGCCATCGCGTATAAATCGCTGATTGGCCGCCATCTGCCACATCAGATCAATGATATTGCAGAAGAAAAAGCACCTCAGCCATCCAAACAGCGTAAAGCCTGATCGGCTAAACTGTTCCAAAGCTTACTTATTCGCAGGATGAAAATTATGTCAGCAGATACGACTCACGAAAAAAAATACATCGTCGCGCTCGACCAGGGTACGACCAGCTCACGCGCCGTAGTTCTGGATCATGATGCCAACATCGTCAGCGTCTCACAGCGCGAATTCACCCAGATCTACCCAAAATCCGGCTGGGTAGAACACGACCCGATGGAAATCTGGTCATCGCAAAGCTCGGTATTGGTAGAAGTGCTGGCGAAAGCCGACATCAATTCAGATCAGATCGCCGGTATCGGTATTACTAACCAGCGTGAAACCACCATCGTGTGGGAAAAAGAAACCGGCAAGCCGATTTACAACGCGATTGTGTGGCAATGCCGCCGTACTGCTGACATCTGTGAAAAGCTGAAGAAAGACGGGATGGAAGAGTACATCCGTCACAACACCGGCCTGGTGGTTGACCCCTACTTCTCCGGTACCAAACTGAAATGGATCCTCGACCACGTTGAGGGCTCCCGTGAACGCGCTGCCCGCGGCGAGTTGCTGTTCGGCACCGTTGACACCTGGCTGGTATGGAAAATGACTCAGGGACGCGTTCATGTTACCGATTACACCAACGCCTCTCGTACCATGATGTTCAACATCCACAATCTGGAATGGGATGAACGCATGCTGGAAGTGCTGGATATCCCGCGCGCCATGCTGCCGGAAGTCCGTCCTTCATCAGAAATTTACGGCCAGACCAACATTGGTGGTAAAGGCGGTACGCGTATTCCGATCGCCGGTATCGCTGGTGACCAGCAGGCCGCGCTGTATGGCCAGCTGTGCGTTCAACCGGGTATGGCGAAAAATACCTACGGCACCGGCTGCTTCCTGCTGATGAACACCGGTACAGAAGCCGTGACGTCGAAAAATGGCCTGCTGACCACCATCGCCTGCGGTCCGCGTGGCGAAGTGAACTATGCGCTGGAAGGTGCGGTCTTCGTCGGCGGTGCTTCCATCCAGTGGCTGCGCGACGAGCTGAAACTGATCAGCGATGCGACAGACTCCGAATATTTCGCCAGCAAAGTGAAAGACACCAACGGCGTTTACGTGGTGCCAGCCTTCACCGGCCTCGGCGCGCCTTACTGGGATCCGTATGCCCGTGGTGCGATCTTCGGCCTGAGCCGTGGCGCGAACAGCAACCACATCATCCGTGCAACGCTGGAATCCATCGCTTACCAGACTCGCGACGTACTTGATGCGATGCAGGCTGATTCAGGCACCCGCCTGCAATCTCTGCGCGTGGATGGCGGCGCGGTTGCCAACAACTTCCTGATGCAGTTCCAGTCAGACATTCTTGGCACACGCGTTGAGCGCCCTGCCGTCCTGGAAGTCACCGCGTTGGGTTCAGCCTTCCTCGCCGGTCTGGCCGTCGGTTTCTGGAACGATCTGGACGAAGTGCGCAGCAAAGCGACCATCGAACGTGAATTCCGCCCAAGCATTGAAACGACAGAACGTAATGTGCGATACAAAGGCTGGCAGAAAGCCGTTGCCCGCGTGCGCTCATGGGAAGATCACGACGAGTAATCGCCGGGTTTCACTGCAAAAATCCTTCTCTAAAACTCCCCGTCGGGGAGTTTTTTTATGCCTCTTTCCCATTGTGCTAAAATCCCCGCACAGATGAGCCTTTGCCTCACCGACCTCTTTTTTCTTTCTACAGGCTTTCCAATGAAACGTGAATTAGCAATCGAGTTCTCCCGTGTGACCGAAGCGGCTGCGCTTGCCGGTTATAAGTGGCTTGGCCGTGGCGACAAAAACCTCGCCGACAACGCCGCCGTTCAGGCGATGCGCATCATGCTCAACAACGTCGATATCGATGGCACCATCGTGATTGGCGAAGGGGAAATTGATGAAGCGCCAATGCTGTATATCGGCGAAAAAGTGGGAACCGGCAACGGCGATGCGGTGGATATCGCGGTCGATCCGATTGAAGGCACGCGCATGACGGCGATGGGCCAGTCCAACGCACTGGCAGTGCTGGCGGTCGGCGATCAGGGCTCATTCCTCAACGCGCCGGACATGTACATGGAAAAAATCGCCGTCGGTCCGGGCGCCAGAGGCGCGATTAATCTGGATCTGACGCTGGCGGAAAATCTGTCGAACATTGCCAGCGCGCTGAACAAACCGCTGACCGAACTGACCGTCGCCGTACTGGCAAAACCGCGTCACGATGAAGCGATCCGTGAAATGCTCGCCGCCGGTGTACGCGTGTTTGCTTTCCCGGATGGCGATGTCGCCGCAACCATTCTGACCTGTATGCCGGAGAGTGAAGTCGATGTGTTGTACGGCATCGGCGGCGCACCGGAAGGCGTGATTTCAGCCGCGGTGATCCGTGCGCTTGACGGCGACATGCAGGGCCGTTTACTGGCGCGCCATGACGTGAAAGGCGATACACCTGAAAATCGCCGCATGGGCGAAGAAGAGTTAACGCGCTGTAAAGCGATGGGCATCGAAGCCGGCAAAGTGCTTAAGCTCGATGATATGGCGCGCAACGATAACGTTATCTTCTCGGCAACCGGCATCACCAAGGGCGATTTGCTGGAAGGCATCAGCCGTCAGGGCAATATGGCGACCACCGAAACCCTGCTGATCCGTGGTAAATCCCGCACCATCCGCCGTATCCGTTCGACGCATTATCTCGACCGCAAAGACGCTGCGCTGCACGAATTTATTATCTGATCCGACGCCAGAAAAACAAAAAGCAGAGCGACTGGCTCTGCTTTTTTTTGGCCTGAAAAGTGGATTACACAGTATGTCCCTGCTCTTGCTGACGGTTGGACATCGGCCACCAGCACAGCAAAATCAGTAGCGACATCGCAAACATCAGCAGGCCAAGACTGAACTGACCGGTTTGCGGCAACATCGCCGACATCCACGCCACCAGCCCCGATCCCATATTCTGCAATCCGCCCACCAGCGCACCCGCCGCACCCGCGAGATACGGGAAAGGCTCCATCGCACCCGTCGTCGCCAGCGGGAATAGCATCCCGGCGCCGAAGAAGAACAAAGAGGCCGGAACGATCAGCGTCCAGATGTTCATGATACCCAGCCAGCCGGGGATCCACATGGCCAGCCCTGCCAGCAAACAGCTGATGACAGAATGCCACATCAGTTGCTGGAAGCTTTTCTCCGAACGGCCAGCGTACCAGGCACCGAAAAATGCCGCCGGGATCGGCAGGATAAACAGAATGCTGACCATCAGCCCGCTCAGGCCAAGCACGCCGCCCATCAGCACGCCGCAGCTCGCCTCAAACACCGCCACACCGGCCAGTGCGCCTACCAGCATTACCAGATAACGACTGAAGTTGCCGTCAGCCAGCAGCAGACGCAGGCTGCTCAACATTTTGCGTGGCTGATGATCGGCGGTGAATGCCGGGCGCGTTTCCGGCAGCCAGCGATACATTGAAAACGCCACACCGGCACACAGGATCAGCAGAAAACCAAAACTGGCGCGCCAGCCTAACCATGCCGAGAGCGCGCCACCAATCACCGGTGCCATCAGCGGGCTGACCAGAATGCCCATATTCAGCAGGCTGTTGGCATGGCGTAATGCGCCGCCGCTGTATAGATCGCGCGGCATAGTTCGCGCCATCACGCCCGCCACGCCGGTGCCCATTCCCTGCACGGCGCTGGCGACAATCAACATGTTCAGACTCGAGGACATCATCGCGCCAGCCGCACCGAGCATAAAAATCATCAACCCGGTCAGGATCACAGGCCTGCGACCAATATTGTCAGATAACGGCCCATATACCAGCTGCGAAGCGCCGTAGGTTATCAGATACGCCGCCATCACCCGCTGTACCGCCCCCGGTTTAACCGACAAGCTGGTCGCCATATCCGCGATGTTCGGCACGTAAATGGTTTGGGCCATTTGCCCGACGGCCACCAGCAAAATCAACATCACTAACAGGTGAATGTTTTCCAGATTTTTCATTTTTCAGTTCATTATCAAATGGAGTTGGGAAAGAGCAGAACAAATAACCGCTAATTCGAGCGTGTTACGGCGGCGCATAAGTTAACAAATTAAGATGAATAAGCGAGGGTTACGGCCAACTCTCCTGTGCCCCCGCTGGCAGCGGCAGGAACCAGTGGTGTAACGCAAAGTGTACGGAATTCGACAGGGCATAACGGGCGAGGAACAGGTTGATAACATTTAACCGATAAGGGATCGAAAAAAATTGAAATAAAATCAGCACATACATTCGGTAATCAAAAAAGACGGGAGTTTTTATGGCTGACTGGGTCACGGGAAAAGTCACAAAAGTTGAGCACTGGACGGACAATTTGTTCAGCATTACGGTCAATGCGCCAGCCGATCCTTTCACCGCAGGTCAGTTTGCAAAACTCTCGTTAGAAATCGGCGGCGAGCGCGTTCAGCGCGCCTATTCCTATGTGAATCCGCCATCCAGCAGCGATTTGGAGTTCTACCTGGTGAACGTGCCGGAGGGAAAACTCAGCCCCCATCTGCACGTAATGCAGCCCGGTGATGAAATTCAGGTCACGAAAGAGGCCGCAGGTTTCTTCGTGATCGATGAAGTGCCAGAGTGCGACCAGCTTTGGATGCTGGCGACCGGTACCGCAATCGGGCCTTATTTATCGATTTTGCAGGAAGGCAAAGGACTGGAGCGCTTCAAAAATATCGTTCTGGTACACGCCGCACGCTTCGCTGCCGATCTCAGTTATCTGCCCCTGATGCAGGCACTTCAGCGCCGCTATGAGGGAAAACTGCACATCCAGACGGTGGTCAGCCGCGAAGAAATCTCTGGCTCACTGACCGGGCGTGTACCTGCGCTGATCGAGAACGGCACGCTCGAAGAAGCGGTCGGCCTGAAAATGCTCGCTGACGACAGCCACGTGATGCTGTGCGGCAATCCGCAGATGGTACGCGATACCCAGCAGGTGCTGAAAGACACCCGGGGTATGCGCAAACATCTCAAACGTAAACCGGGGCACATGACCAGCGAGCATTACTGGTAAGTCCCTATTTAAACCGGACCTCGTCCGGTTCCGGGCCAAAGCGATTTGTGCCAGGTGTACCGACAAACGCGCCGCAGTCGATAATCAGCAGAATAAAGATAACCGACGGCACCAGCCGGCCTAATACCCAGCTCCACGTCTGCGGCATCGCCGCGGCCCAGTTACCGGCGACCAACATCCAGGCCAGTACAAACAACAGCGCCCACCACGCCGATTTATTGCGGTCATGTAACCTTTTCACCAGCACAGCGGCGGTCGGCCAGAGTAAAACGACCAGCGCAAATCCGGCGGACTGATAAGTTATCCATTCCTGCGCAGCAAAGAAGAAATCAGCCGCCATCAGGACAAGCCAGCTAACCATCCAGAGCCAAAAATCCCGGCGGCCCATCCGGCCATTAAAAGAAAACAGTGCGTGCTGTAACGTCATTGACAGTCAGTTCCATAGAAGACAATGGGAGTAAAATGATAAACCGGAGCGAGTGTAACCCAGCGATCGTCGCCGTGAGAATGTTTACGGTCTCCTTTTGACATTACCCCCCGATCCCCGCTTTAATCGGACTATTCAGAGACGGTAAGAAAAAACTTATGAATGCTGCAAAAATCCTTTTATCTTTGGCACTCCCGGCATTGCTGATGCTCGCAGGCTCAAAGATGGCCTTCGCCGAGCCGCCGGTCGATCACTCCGGCACGGAAGAAATGCCAAAAGCCCCTTATCTGCTCGCCGGTGCGCCCACCTTTGAAACGACGCTTGTTAACTTTCGCGCAAAATATAATGAAGCCAATCCGACTCAACAGATTGGCGAATTCCGCTCCATCAATGAAAAAGCGGCCAACAGCCCGCTGACCCGCGCGGCCAGCAAGATTAATGAAAATCTCTACGCCTCCACCGCGCTGGAAAAAGGCACCGGCAAAATCAAAACGCTGCAAATAACCTATCTGCCGATTCAGGGAGCAGAGGAAAAAGCCGCACGCACCCTGGCAATAAGCTACATGGCGAATCTCATGCGCCAGTTTGATGCCACCCTAACGACCGAACAAAGCGTGGCGAAAGTGGCTTCGCTTATCCAAAAAGGAAAAGGGCAGCAGTATTATCAGCAGGAGGTCGGTGCTGTGCGTTTTGTCGTTTCAGATAATGGCGAAAAAGGGCTGACGTTTGCCGTTGAGCCGGTCAAGCTGGCACTGGCTGAGCCATGAGATGACGGTATTTAATGACAAAAAGCAAAGCCTTTGCCTTCAATGATCTCTATACTGTTGGACAGGTAATCTGCTTGTTTGGCAGAAATTTTAATCGACACTCGCGTCCCCTTTTGGAGGAAAAAACATGCGACATCCATTAGTGATGGGTAACTGGAAGCTTAACGGTAGCACCCACATGGTTAACGAACTGATTGCTGCTCTGCGTACTGAACTGAGCACGGTCGAAGGTTGTGGCGTTGCGATTGCTCCACCAGAAGTTTACCTGTCACAGGCTAAACACGCTCTGGCTGGCAGCCGTATCGCGCTGGGTGCTCAGAACGTTGACGCTAACCTGTCCGGCGCATTCACCGGTGAAATCTCTGCCGACATGCTGAAAGATATTGGTGCGAAATACATCATCATCGGTCACTCAGAACGTCGCACTTATCACAAAGAAAGCGATGAATTTATCGCGAAGAAATTCGGCGTGCTGAAAGATGCTGGCCTGATCCCGGTTCTGTGCATCGGTGAAACCGAAGCAGAAAATGAAGCGGGTCAGACTGAAGCCGTTTGCGCTAAGCAGCTGGACGCCGTACTGAACACCCTGGGCGCGAAAGCGTTCGAAGGTGCAGTTATCGCTTACGAACCTGTCTGGGCGATCGGTACCGGCAAATCAGCTACCCCTGCGCAGGCTCAGGCCGTTCACAAATTCATCCGTGACCACGTGGCAAAACAAGACGCTGCGATTGCTGAACAAGTGATCATCCAGTACGGCGGCTCTGTTAACGCAGCTAACGCGGCAGAACTGTTCACTCAGCCAGACATCGATGGTGCTCTGGTTGGCGGCGCATCACTGAAAGCTGATGCTTTCGCAGTGATCGTGAAAGCGGCAGCCGAAGCTAAAAAAGCGTAAGTCTGTTTCTTCTGCGCACAAAAAACCCCGGCATGCCGGGGTTTTTTATTGCCTGAATATTTAAACTCAGCGCATCAGCGTTTGGAGATTTGGTCGAAAATCCCGTCAGTCGCGAAGTGTTCTTTCTGCGCCTGTGCCCATGTACCTGCCACCTGATCAATCGTGAACAGTTTCAGTTTAGGGAATTCTGACGCGAATTTTTTCTCTACTTCCGCATCACGTGGACGATAATAGTTTTCTGCCGCGATGGTCTGGCCTTCCGGTGAATACAGGTATTTCAGGTAAGCATCCGCCACGGTGCGTGTATCACGCTTATCAACCACTTTATCCACCACAGAAACCGTTGGCTCAGCCAGAATTGACTCGCTTGGCGTCACAATTTCAAACTTGTCTTTACCCACTTCTTTGGTGGCCAGCAGGGCTTCGTTTTCCCACGCAATCAGCACATCGCCGATACCACGCTCAACGAAGGTGTTAGTCGCGCCACGCGCACCGGAATCCAGCACTTCGACGTTTTTGTATAACGCTTTCACAAAGTCCTGCGCTTTGGCTTTGTCATTATTGTTGTGATGCAGTGCGTAACCCCAAGCAGCCAGATAGTTCCAGCGCGCGCCGCCTGATGTTTTAGGGTTCGGCGTAATCACGGATACACCCGGTTTGATCAAATCATTCCAGTCATGAATTTGTTTCGGGTTGCCTTTACGTACCAGGAACACGATGGTCGAGGTGTATGGCGCAGAGTTGTCCGGCAGACGGGTGATCCAGTTTTTATCGATACGGCCACGTTCTGCAATAGCATCTACGTCATAAGCCAGCGCCAGCGTCACCACGTCGGCTTCAATACCATTGATAACGGACGTTGCCTGCTTGCCTGAACCGCCGTGCGACTGACGTACAGTCACAGTATCGCCGGTTTTGCCTTGCCAGTATTTGCTGAAGGCTTTGTTGTATTGTTCATAGAATTCGCGGGTTGGATCGTACGACACGTTCAGAATCTGAATGTCTTTGGCAATCGCCCCTGTTGCTACCAGCAGTAATGCCAGGCCTGCACCCCATTTACGCATCGCACTCTCTCCCGAAGATAGTTTCTATGGATTTCATTTGTTTGATCTGATGAAGAGAGCGTGCCAGAGAAAAAGAAAACGAATAAAGAATAAAAGGTTTTCTACTATTACTTTATGGAATAACCAAAAAAAAGACTAAAAAAAACCTCCGGTTAAGGAGGCTCTTTGACTCGGGCAATTTGCTGTTTTAGAACAGTTTTTTAGCAGTATTGTACCAGTCTTCTTTAAATTTGCTTTTCTTGTTCTCTGGCGCGATACACACGGAGATTAATTCATGCACCATTTTTTCGTTTTCAACACCGACGCAGAAACCGCCCTGAGAATAATCACGACCTTCCTCAAGGAGCAGATCGACCGCATAAGCACCCATGCGGGAAGCTAAGATACGGTCGTAAGCGACTGGCGCACCGCCACGCTGGATGTGACCCAATACGGTACCACGGGTTTCACGACAGGTTTCTTTCTCGATGTATTTAGCCAACTCATCGATATCATCTAACTTTTCAGTGATGGCGACGATAGCGTGCTTTTTACCTTTCGCGATACCGGCTTTGATTTCAGCAACCAGATCATCACGTTTAAATTCGACTTCAGGGATAGCGATAAATTCGCAACCACCTGCGATGGCAGCAGCCAGAGTCAGGTCACCGCAATAACGGCCCATGACTTCAACGATAGAGATGCGCTGGTGTGATGAAGAAGTGTCACGCAGACGGTCAATGGCTTCAACCACGGTGCCCAGTGCAGTGAAGAAACCGATGGTGTAGTCGGTACCGGCCACGTCGTTATCAATAGTGCCCGGCAGGCCGATACAGCGAATGCCGCCTTCTTTGGTCAGCAGGTCCGCGCCGGCGTAGGAGCCGTCACCACCAATCACCACCAGACCATCAATGCCGCGATCTTTCATATTCTGCAAAGCAATTTTACGCATGCCCGGATCGCGGAATTCAGGGAAACGTGCTGAACCCAGGAAAGTACCGCCGCGGTTGATCATGTCTGACACGCTGTAGCGGTCAAGTTTTCTCATGCGGTTTTCATACATGCCGAGGTAGCCATCTTCGATACCGTAAACTTCCAAATCTGCTGATAAAGCCGCACGCACAACGCCACGGATCGCAGCATTCATGCCTGGGGCATCGCCACCGCTTGTCAGTACACCAATTTTTTTGATCATGACTACCTCTGAACTTGTAGATGCAATTTCTTAAGAATCTTGAGCCTGCCTGTTGGGCGGAATTACTTGTGCTGCCAAAGGGCTTATTAGCGTTTGAGCCTATAGTATAACAAAACAGCGGAGCTGAATTGATTCAAGTCAGCAAGAACACGCATACAACGCTCTGTACTTCGCAATTTACTGATTCATACGGCTTTTACAAGATATTTCCGGTTCGTTACCGGCAGATTTCTATCTTGTTAATTGCCTGTTTTATGAAAGTTGGCAAAGCGAAGGCAAAAAAAACCCCACCTTTCGGCGGGGGAAGACAGGGATGGTGTCTATGGCAAGGAAAAACAGGGATCTTACTCGGTCTTGCTGGTACTACTCGTCTTCTGGGCAGAAGGGGTTTGTAAGCCAGATAACTGCTGTTGCATCTGTTCAATGCGCTGCTCGTGTTTCTGGTTCAGTACGTTCTTTTGCTCAGGCGTCAGCAGATTAAACATCTGGTTGCGGATGCGGGCCATTTCGACCTGGCGATCCACCTGTTCCTGAGCCATTAATTCGGCTTGTGCACGCACAGCTTTCTGGTCAAATTTTTCAGCAGTAACCAGTCGGTGCATCGTTTCTAACTGTTCTACATTTATATCAGGCAAATCTTTTCGCGCCTGATGCATAAGGTCACGCATTTGCTGACGTTGTTGCTCCGTCAGATTTACACCATCAAACATGGTGTTGCGTTCCTGAGGCTTATCCAACATCGTGCTATTATGTTCTGCTGGCATCGCCGACATCGGTTTTGCACCCTCTGCTAAAGCGACACCTGAACTCAGTGTCAGTAGCGTGGCCAAACCTAGTGAAGCTGCCTTAAACATCACACACTCCTAAAAGTCTTTATCGCTCATCGCGAATCATTGAAAAGCAGTCTAAACCTGCTGCTGCAAACAAGCGTCAGTGCTTGTAAAAGTACGTAAAGTCATGGAATAGCGGCAATTGATGACGTATTTTGCGTCTAGAGGTAAATACAATGAATAAAATTTTGTTAGTTGATGATGACCGTGAACTGACTTCACTTTTGAAAGAATTGCTCGAAATGGAAGGCTTTAATGTTGTGGTTGCTTACGACGGTGAGCAGGCATTAGAGAAAGTTGATAACACTATCGATCTGCTGTTGCTTGACGTCATGATGCCGAAGAAAAACGGCATTGAAACCCTTAAAGAATTACGCCAGCGTCATCAGACGCCAGTGATTATGTTAACCGCGCGCGGCAGTGAGCTGGATCGCGTATTGGGGCTGGAACTTGGCGCCGATGATTACCTGCCAAAGCCGTTTAATGACCGTGAACTGGTCGCACGAATTCGTGCAATGCTGCGCCGTTCCAACTGGAGCGAACAACAGCAGACCACTGAAAACAATGGTTCCCCAACGCTGGAAGTCGACGGTTTGCAGCTGAACCCGGGGCGTCAGGAAGCCAGCTTTGACGGTGAAGCGCTGGATTTAACCGGTACTGAGTTTACCCTGTTGTATTTACTGGCAAAACATCTCGGCCAGGTTGTTTCCCGTGAACATCTGAGTCAGGAAGTACTGGGGAAACGTCTGACACCGTTTGACCGCGCCATTGATATGCATATTTCGAATTTACGCCGTAAATTGCCCGATCGTCAGGACGGACATCCGTGGTTTAAAACCCTTCGCGGACGCGGTTATCTGATGGTTTCTGCTTCATGATAAACAGCCTTACGGCACGTATTTTTGCCATTTTCTGGTTCACATTAGCACTGGTGCTAATGTTGGTATTGATGGTGCCGAAACTCGATTCACGCCAGATAACGCCGTTGCTCGATAATGAACAACGGCAAGGCCTGATGATTGAACAACACGTCGAAGCTGAGCTGGTGAACGATCCGGCAAATGATTTGATGTGGTGGCGCAGGCTGTTCCGCGCGATCGACAAATGGGCGCCGCCGGGCCAGCGCTTGCTACTGGTCACCAGCGAAGGCCGGGTGATTGGCGCGCAACGCAATGAAATGCAAATTGTGCGTAACTTTATCGGGCAGTCTGATAATTCAGACCGTCCGAAAAAGAAAAAATATGGCCGCGTTGAAATGGTTGGCCCGTTCTCGGTGCGTGACGGCGAAGATAACTATCAGCTCTATCTGATGCGTCCGGCCAGCAGTTCCCAGTCCGACTTCATTAACCTGATGTTTGACCGACCGTTGTTGCTGCTGATTGTCACGATGCTGATCAGCGCCCCGCTGCTGCTCTGGCTGGCGTGGAGCCTGGCGAAACCGGCGCGTAAGTTAAAAAATGCGGCGGACGACGTGGCCAGGGGAAACCTCAAACAGCATCCGGAGCTTGAAGCCGGACCGCAGGAATTTCTCGCCACAGGCGCCAGCTTCAATCAGATGGTGAGCGCTCTCGAACGCATGGTGACCGCACAGCAAAGGCTGATTTCGGACATCTCGCATGAGCTGCGCACGCCACTGACGCGCCTGCAACTGGCAACTGCGCTGATGCGTCGTCGTCACGGTGAAGGCAAAGAGCTGCAACGTATCGAAAACGAAGCGCAACGTCTTGATAGCATGATCAATGACTTACTGGTGTTATCACGCAGTCAGCATAAGAATGAGTTGTCGCGGGAAACGCTGAAGGCCAATGAGTTATGGGCCGGTGTTATTGACGACGCGCAGTTTGAAGCCGAGCAAATGGGCAAAACGCTGGAAGTGACCTCACCTCCGGGTCCGTGGAAACTCATCGGTAATGCCGCCGCGCTCGACAGTGCGCTGGAGAACATCGTGCGTAACGCCCTGCGTTATTCGCATCACCACATTGCACTGAACTTCGCTCACGACAGCGACGGGATCACCATCACCGTGGACGACGACGGTCCTGGCGTCAGTGAAACCGATCGCGAACAGATTTTCCGCCCGTTCTATCGCACCGATGAAGCACGCGATCGTGAATCTGGCGGTACCGGCCTTGGGCTGGCTATCGTCGATACGGCGGTTCAGCAGCATCGCGGTAAGGTCAGAGCCGAAGATAGCCCGCTGGGCGGCCTGAGGCTGATTATCTGGCTGCCACTGCACCAGCGTTAAGTTTCTGCTATTCTGCGTCCCTCTATCAGGGGGACGCATGCTTAACATCGTTTTATTTGAACCAGAAATCCCGCCAAATACCGGCAACATCATCCGCCTGTGTGCCAACACCGGATGTCAGCTTCACCTTATCGAACCTTTAGGTTTCGGCTGGGACGATAAACGCCTGCGCCGCGCCGGGCTGGATTACCACGAATTCGCCAGCATCAAACATCATGCGAATTATGACGCCTTTCTCACCAGCGAAAGTCCGCAGCGCCTGTTCGCGCTGACCACCAAAGGTACACCTGCGCACAGCGCGGTGAGCTATCAGGACAATGATTTTCTGGTGTTTGGTCCCGAGACGCGCGGTCTTCCGGCATACATCTTAGATAATCTGCCTGCCAGTCATAAAATCCGTATTCCGATGCTCGCGGAAAGTCGCAGCATGAATCTGTCGAATGCCGTGTCTGTGGTGGTGTATGAAGCGTGGCGCCAGCTGGGATATCCGGGGGCGTTGCTGAAGGAATGAATCTGAAGGGGATAAAATAAAACGATGGCATGCACAGGCATGCCATTTTTGTGTCAGATACCGTCGCCGAATTCAAAACCCTGCACGATACCGTTGAAGTGTTGATCCATATCCATCGAAGGACGCTCGCTCTCCGGCCTGCCGACAATACGCGCGGGCACACCTGCAGCCGTGGTATGGGCGGGCACTGACTGCAAGACCACTGACCCTGCTCCAATCTTAGCCCCCACGCCGACCTCAATATTGCCGAGAATCTTCGCGCCCGCACCAATCATGACACCTTCACGAATTTTCGGATGTCGGTCACCACATGTTTTACCGGTACCACCGAGCGTAACGGATTGCAGAATAGAGACGTCGTTTTCCACTACAGCCGTTTCGCCGATAACAATACCTGTGGCGTGGTCGAGCATAATGCCGCAACCAATACGCGCCGCAGGGTGGATATCCACGCCGAAGGAAACGGAAATCTGATTCTGGAAATAAATCGCCAATGCTTTGCGGTCCTGCTTCCACAGCCAGTTGCCAATGCGATACGCCTGTAGCGCATGGAATCCTTTCAGATAAAGCAGCGGCGTGGAGTATTTATCGACGGCAGCATCGCGCTGATGCACTGCCAGAATATCGCGCGCGGCGGAGAGGATCATTTGTTCGTCGTTGCGATAGGCTTCTTCGACGACTTCACGGATCGCCATCGCAGGCATGATCGGGTTGCCCAGTTTGTTGGCCAGAATATAGCTCAACGCACTGCCCAGCGTTTCATGCTTAAGCAACGTCGCGTGGAAGAAGCTCGCCAGCATAGGTTCACACTCAGCCAGTGCTCGCGCCTCTGATTTAATGTTATTCCAGACCAGTTCTAATTCTTCTAACGACATCACTGTTCCTTACGACTTTGCAGGTTCGGATAATAAAAAGCCGCCCTGTGGGGATCTCCGACAAGGTGGCTATGCTACTTATCGCCGGTCAGTGGCTGTGTTTTTCGTCCTTGCTCGCACGGGCAAGTAAATTCGTGGCGGCTTCACGGGCATCTTTACCGCAGTATAGGACCTGGTAAATCTGTTCCGTAATAGGCATTTCAACGTTATGACGCTGCGCCAGTACCCGTACTTCTTTGGTGTTGCGATAGCCTTCAACAACCTGACCGATGGTGTTCTGCGCGGTCTGAACATCCATCCCCTGCCCCAGCATAATACCGAAGCGGCGGTTACGTGACTGGTTGTCTGTGCAGGTTAACACCAAATCACCCAGACCTGCCATGCCCATAAAGGTGGCAGGATCGGCACCCAGCGCGGTGCCGAGGCGGCTCATTTCTGCCAGACCACGGGTGATCAATGCCGTTCTGGCATTTGCACCAAAACCAATGCCGTCAGACATACCGGCACCGATGGCAATCACGTTTTTAATCGCACCGCCCAGCTGCACGCCGATGAAATCGGGGTTGCTGTAAACGCGGAAGCTTTTGCCACAGTGCAGCAGTTGCTGTAAATCGTCAGCAAAACTGGCATCCGTGGCCGCCAGAGAAATCGCCGTCGGCATTCCCGCCGCCAGCTCTTTGGCAAACGTCGGGCCAGAAACCACGGCTAACGGGATGGTATCGCCGAGTTCTTCACGCGCGACATCCTGCAACAGACGTCCGGTTTCTGCTTCCAGACCTTTGGTCGCCCATACCACACGCGCATCAGCACGCAGATGGGGTTTCAACTGACGCAACACGTCACCAAACACATGACTCGGCACGACAACCAGCACATTGCGGCTGGCCGCTAACGCGACGGACAGGTCAGTTTCGAGCAACAGATTGTCGGGGAATGGCACATCAGGAAGGAATTCCTGATTACAACGGGCGCGTTGCAAGGCGTTGATGTGGTCGGGATTGTGTCCCCACAGCACAACGGGATGGCCATTTCTGGCAAGGGTAATTGCTAAAGCGGTGCCGTACGAGCCGGCACCGATTACAGTCATTGACGCATTGACGGTTTTCATCAGGCATCCTGATGTGGTTCAGCACCTTCGGTTTCAGCTTGCTGTTGCAGATAGTTCATAAACAGCGCGTCGAAGTTGACAGGTGCCAGATTCAGTTGCGGGAAGGTACCGCGGGAAACCAGGCTGGTGATGCACTCACGGGCATACGGGAACAGAATGTTCGGGCAGTATGCACCCAGGCAATGCGCCATCTGGTTGCCATCAATACCGGAGATGCTGAAGATACCACCTTGCTGAACTTCGCACAGGAACGCAGTTTCGTCGCCCAGTGAAGACGTTACCGTTACACGCAATACGACTTCGTACACGCCTTCAGCCAGCTGGCTGGATGCGGTATCAAGATCCAGTTTCACTTCTGGCTGCCAGTCTTTCTGGAAAACCTGAGGTGCGTTTGGCGCTTCAAAAGAGATGTCTTTGGTGTAAATACGCTGGATCTCGAAAGACATCTCGGTGTTATTTTGTTCTGACATGTGAGTAGTACCCTTGAGTTAAAAGTCCTTTAAACACTTAATGAAAATACGCAGCCGCCCCGATTACCCCAGCAACGGGTCGAGACCACCGCGTGCATCAAGTGCATGTAAATCATCGCAACCGCCAACGTGCTGTCCATCGATAAAAATCTGAGGAACGGTTGAGCGACCGCTACGGGCGATCATCTTTTCACGTTTATCCGCATCGCCATCAATCGCGATTTCATCGAATGAAGCGCCTTTGCTGTTAAGCAGGGCTTTCGCACGATGGCAATAAGGACAGGTTGCCTTGGTGTAGATTTCAATTTTAGCCATGGGTTCCACCTCTAAGTCGTAGATTTTAATGCCGTTGCGATTGGGCTGAGATCTTATTTACCGCGCGCCAATGGCAGATTTTCACTGCTCCAGCCGCTGATGCCTTCTTTCAACGTGAAAACACGTTCAAAACCGGCTGCGATCAGGCCTTCTGCCGCTGTACGGGAAGTCTGGCCTGTTGCACATACCACAATAACCGGCTGCGCTTTATGTTTAGTCAGCTCACCCAGATTATTGCTTTTGATGTCTGTGGTCAGCACATTCAGGGACGTGGCGATGTGGCCTTTGCGGAACTCTTCACGCGTACGCACATCGACAACGACGGCATCTTCTTTGTTGATCAGGCGGGTTGCTTCACCACGGGTGATCTCTTTTACTTTAGAAAAACGTGTTTTAAAGGTGGTCACAATTACTGCAATCAGTAACGCAACCCACGCCAGGCTGAGAACCGGATGCGCACTGATGAATGGCATAATATCTTGCATGGGGTGTAGCAACTCCCGTCAGTTAGGGGAAAATTCAAGGCTTCAGAGTATACCTGCGCGTCGGAGCAAATACAGCCAGTAAGCACGGGCTAATGCCACAATCTGCGGCACATCCCGAAAAATTAACACGCCTTTATGATGAAAGTTAACCCTCACCTCACCCCATCTTTGATCTCTCACGGCTATTCGCCTCGCGCACTGGGGTAAAATCAGCCCGCCTGAATGCACATAGCCGCGCCTGTTTACGCCTGTTCAGCCGGCGAGGCTATTGAGCATTTCATCTTTCAAACTGAGGTCAATTGACATGTCGAGCAACAAAAAACCGATGGTTCTGGTGATTCTTGATGGTTACGGCCATCGTGAAGAACAACAAGACAACGCGATTCTGAATGCCAAAACACCGGTCATGGATAATCTTTGGGCGACCCAACCCCATACGCTGATCGCCGCATCCGGTCTGGACGTCGGCCTGCCTGACGGCCAGATGGGCAACTCCGAAGTCGGCCATGTCAATTTAGGTGCGGGTCGCATTGTGTATCAGGATTTGACCCGCCTCGATAAAGAGATCAAAGAAGGCGATTTCTTTAATAATAGCGTACTGACCGCCGCTGTTGATCGCGCCGTCAGTGCAGGCAAAGCAGTTCACATTATGGGGCTTCTCTCTGCGGGCGGCGTTCATAGTCACGAAGACCACATTATGGCCATGGTCGAACTGGCCCATCGTCGCGGCGCAAAAGCGATTTACCTGCATGCTTTCCTTGATGGCCGCGATACGCCACCGCGCAGCGCAGAATCCGCCTTAAAACGTTTCACTGAGAAATTCGCTGAGATCGGCACAGGCCGGATTGCATCAATCGTTGGCCGTTACTACGCCATGGACCGCGATAATCGTTGGGATCGCGTACAACTGTCCTATGACCTGATGGCTGAGGCAAAAGGCGCGTTCACGGCCGATAACGCACTGGCAGGTCTGCAAGCTGCGTATGCCCGTGATGAAAATGATGAATTTGTGAAACCGACCGTATTGCAGGCTGCCGGGGAAGAAACCGCTGCGATCAACGATGGCGACGCGATGATCTTTATGAACTTCCGCGCCGACCGCGCACGCGAAATCACCCGCGCGTTCATCAGCCCGGACTTCGACGGCTTTACGCGCGAAAAAGTGATTAACTTCGGCGATTTCGTCATGCTGACCGAATATGCTGCCGACATCGACGCAGCCTGCGCGTATCCCCCTGCATCCCTGAAAAATACCCTGGGTGAATGGCTGATGGCGCACGACAAAACGCAGTTGCGCATCTCCGAAACTGAAAAATACGCACACGTGACCTTCTTCTTCAACGGCGGTATGGAAGATGCGTTTACCGGCGAAGACCGTATCCTGGTGAAATCGCCGAACGTGGCAACTTATGATCTGCAACCGGAAATGAGCTCCGCAGAGCTCACTGACAAACTGCTGGGCGCCATTGCCAGCGGCAAATACGACGCCATTATTTGTAACTATCCGAATGGCGACATGGTCGGCCACACGGGTGTTTATGAAGCAGCCGTCAATGCGGTGGAAACGCTGGATAACTGTGTTGCGCAAGTGGTTGACGCCGTGAAAGCCGTTGGCGGCCAGCTGCTGATCACAGCTGACCACGGTAACGCAGAGCAGATGCGTGATCCGGCCACCGGTCAGGCGCACACCGCGCACACCAGCCTGCCAGTCCCGCTGATTTATGTTGGTGGCAACGCAGAGGCCGTGGAAGGCGGTAAACTGTCGGATATCGCACCTACTATGCTCTCTCTGATGGGAATGGAAATTCCGCCAGAAATGAGTGGCAAACCGCTGTTTATCGCACGCTAATTTCCTTAAAAGCCCTGAAATACAGGCGTATCTGCTCGGGCAGGTACGCCTTTTTTGTTTGTGCATCAGCCGGTTGATTAGTGTTACGATACGGCCAGGGACAGCCATATTGTCTATCATCCACGGTCGACAAGCGGAAAAAAGTTTGAGCAAATTCATTCATTTCAGCCTGATGAGAAACCGCCTTTCCGCTTCGGACAAGGTCGTATCCGCCTTCCCATCTTCAGCCTTATTGCTTTGCGCCTCTTTACTGACGCTCTCTCTTACTGCCCATGCTGATGACAATAAAGATCAGCTCAAAACCATTCAGCAAAACATCGCAGAAAAAGAGAAAAGCGTTAAACAGCAGAAACAACAACGCGGCACGCTGTTGCAACAATTGCAGGCGCAGGAAAAAACCATTGCTTCGGCCAGTTCCCAGCTTCGCAGCACACAATCGACGCTGAGTACCCTTGGGAAAGATATCTCCGGGCTGACGCTGTCTATCGACAAATTGCAGAAACAGCAAAAAACGCAGGAAACCATTCTCGCCAAACAGCTCGATTCCGCATTCCGCATCGGTCAGCATAAAGGCCTGCAACTCCTTCTCAGTAGTGAAGAGGGCGAGCGCAGCGAGCGGATCCTGGCCTATTTCGGCTATCTGAATGAAGCCCGCCAGAAGACCATCGAAGAACTCAAACAAACGCGCACCACGCTCGGCGAACAGCGGGTTTCGTTAGAGTCCAAACAAACCCAGCAGAAAAGCCTGCTAGGCGAGCAGCAGACTCAGCAGCAAAAGCTTGAGCAAGCTCGCGCAGCGCGCAAACAAACGCTGACAGCGCTCGAGTCTTCTTTGCAAAAAGATGAGCAAAGCCTGACCGAACTGCGTGCCAACGAATCGAGCCTGCAAAACAAAATTGCGGCCGCTGAGCGTGCCGCAAAAGCCCGTGCTGAGAAAGAAGCGCGCGAAGCCGCCGCCGTGCGGGCGAAAGAGCAGCAAGCGAAGAAAAAAGGGTCCACCTACAAACCGACGCAAAGCGAGCAATCGCTGATGGCGCGCACCGGCGGGCTGGGAAGGCCATCCGGACAGAATATGTGGCCGGTTACCGGTTCGTTGATACACCGTTTCGGCGAACAGTTGCAGGGTGAACTACGCTGGAAAGGAATTGTAATTTCGGCACGTGAAGGCAGTGATGTGCGTGCAATTGCAGAAGGCCGCGTCATTCTGGCGGACTGGTTACAAGGCTACGGGCTCGTTGTGGTGATCGACCACGGCAGGGGTGACATGAGCCTTTACGGATATAACCAGGATGCGCTGGTCAGCGTGGGCGATCAGGTGAAAACCGGTCAGGCCATTGCCAAAGTAGGGAACAGCGGCGGACAAGGCCAGCCATCGCTGTATTTTGAAATTCGTCGTCAGGGCCAGGCCGTTAACCCACAGCCGTGGTTGGGAAGATAGCATTGCAATATAAAAAGTCCGTTTTAGCTGCCCTTTGTGGTACTGCGTTATTCGTTTGTCAGGTTCAGGCAGCGAAATTATCCATTCTGATTGATGACTTTGGTTATCGCCAGCATGAGGAAAACCAGGTACTTCAGATGCCAAAAGCGGTATCCGTGGCGATTTTCCCCAATGCACCCGATTCGCAGATGATGATGAACAAGGCCCACCAGCAGGGGCGTGAAATTCTGATCCATCTGCCGATGGCGCCGCTGAGCAAACAACCGCTAGAGAAAAATACGCTGACTCCCGGTATGAGCGCCGGGGAAGTGAAGCGCATAGTCGATCAGGCGATCGCCAACATTCCCTACGCGATTGGCATCAACAACCACATGGGCAGCGCCATGACCTCCAGCCTGACCGGTATGGAAAACGTCATGCAGGCCATGAACGCTCACAATCTGTTCTTCCTCGACAGCATGACTATCGGCAATACCAAGTCGGTCCAGGCCGCTGAGGGAACCCGTGTGAAAGTCATTAAGCGCAACGTCTTTTTAGATGATGTACAAAATGAGGCTGAAATTCGTCGTCAGTTTGAGCGCGCCATTCAACTGGCACGCAAAAACGGCTATGCGATCGCCATAGGCCATCCGCATCCCACGACGGTGAAAGTACTGCAACAAATGCTGCCGAATTTGCCTTCCGATATCGTGCTGGTGCGGCCAAGCGATCTGCTCAATGAACCAATACGCAGTTCAGCCTCTGCGGGTAAACCGCCGAAGATCACACCGGCCAAATCAGCTGCTAAAGGCATCAGCGTTTGTCGCGTGAAACATCCTGTTGCTCAGATTTATGCGGATAGCATGTTTAAAGTCATCGGTGAAAGTCTGGCGACGACGCCGGCCGTCCTGTTCATCGAGCGCCAGTATCATGCGTTGACAACGTTCCCACACATGCAGGGATCCGCGCCGGTTGAACCGGCAACAGAGATAAACCCTGGCCCAAAAAATAAATGAGAATTCAACCTATTGATAAACATGATTTTAGCACCCAAAACCAAATAGGTAGAGCTTAAAGAATTTGCCCCCTATAATGGGCGCTGCATGTTTTTGGATTCAGACTGCGCAGGGGCGCTCACAAATGGGACAAGATCGATCTAAAATTCTGCTGCTCGACAGCGGCAAAGAATGGGGAGGTGGCACTAACAGTATGTTAGAGCTGCTGAAAAGAATCGATCGGGAAAAATTTGAAATTAGCTGCTGCTTTTACAATGATTATTCGCGGGATAATGGGGAAACCATCAGCCAGATATTGAACTCGCTGAACATTCCCGTCTTCTTTATCCCGCAGGTTAAACAACCTGCCTGGGCAAAAATCACTAAAGAAGTGCTGCGTACCCTGTTTTTCTTCAGTAGTCATCTGCGTCAGAAAGCCATTTACTCCGTTGATAAAGTCTGGCGAATCAACCCCAACATTCGCAAGATCCACTCCCTGCTCGAGCTCGGCCAGTTCGACATTCTGTATATGAATAATCAGCCCAGCTCTAACGTTGAAGGGTATTATTCCACCGCAGGTTTGCCGACGGCTATTGTGCAGCATTGCCGCATTGAGCCGGTGCTGAACCGCGATGTCGTGCGCATTGTGAATAAGTTCTGCCACAGCATTATTTCTGTTTCTCAGGGCGTGCAGGAACAGTTGCTAAAGCGCGGAGTGCGCAGTGAATTATGTTTTACCGTTTTCAACGGTATTGATATCAATCAACCCTTGCCCGATGGCGCCAATATCCGCAAGGAATTGGGCGCGACCGATGAGACTTTCATCTTTGGCAGCATCGGCTCGCTGATCAACCGTAAAGCACATCATTTCACCTTGCTGGCACTGGATAAATTTAACCGGGCTTTCCCGGAAGCAAAATGGATGATGGTATTTGTCGGCGAAGGGCCAAATTTACGTCGCCTTATCCAGCAGGCTGCAAGCCTTAACATGATGGATAAAGTGGTCTTTACCGGTTTTCAAAGCAACGCGCTGGAGTATCTGTCCGCGTTCGATGCCTTTATTTTAGGGTCGAAAAGCGAAGGACTGCCGCGTGTTGTTTTAGAATCGATGCTGCTGGAAACGCCGGTCATTGGCTCCAACGTAACCGGTACCGCTGAACTGGTAAAGAACGCTGAAACAGGCATGTTATTTGAGTACGGCGACGTTGAAATGCTCTTTAACCATATGAAAACACTGTATCTCAACGAGCATCTTCGTAACGAGATAGCACAGCAGGCGAACGCCAATGTTCGCGATAAATTTGCCATTGAGAAATATGTCTCTGGCGTTGAAACCGTTTTAAGCAGTGTCAAAAAGAAACAAGGCTGAACATGTTCAAATTCCTGAATTCAAAATATCGTCACATTCTTTCGCGCCACAATCTGCCTTATTCGCAGACAGTGACAGCAGGCTTGCCTGAGAACAGCGTGACGTCCGTGGTAATCCCTTCCGCGGGCGCTGACTATATTGAAGAAGCCTGTTTGTGCGCAGAATTTGCTGACAAATTTGCCACCCAGCTGCAGGAAATTGTTATCGTGACCGATCAGGACGCCAGCCAGTTCAGGCCGCTGCCGGAAAAAGTCCGCATTGTGACGCTGAACCCGGAGACAAAGTCTGGCGATTATCGCTATAAGCAAATTTATCTCAGCCGTTTGATCAAACTAATGGCTCCTTTGCAGGCCAGAACCGACGGTATTTTGATGATCGATTCTGATTTGAACTTGCTGAAGATGCCTGAAATTCAGCTGCATGAAAATCACATTTACTCGAGCTTCCGTCAGGGAAAAATGATCGCAAAACTCGACGGATGCGATCCGGCGATCATTCCGGCTTATTACAAAGACAGCGTGCGGCCTTACATCGTTGATCACGTCAACGGCGCATTCTTAGCCGCAACGCGTAAAACCTGGGAACGTTTGTGTCCGCTGTGGATTATGTTCTTCCGCGACACCTGGAATATTCTGCCTGACAATCAGCCGCCAACGGATCAATTACCGCTTGCCGCGATGCTCGATACGCTGGACATTAAAAGCGTCAATTTAGGCGACTGGATGAACTGGCCGGTGTCGAAGAAAATTGGTGGCACGCCGTCAATTATCCCCAAAGAAGTGATTGGCGCACACGGTGGTTTCCCGCTGACTGAATGGCAAAAGTATCTGGCCTCGCCGGATAACGAGTTATTGTTCAAGGGGCAGGATTACACGCGCAAAGTCCGTTATCTGACGGATGCTGAAAAGCAAACGGCGGATCCGGCAGTTTAAATTTTTTGCCAACCATGAACAGAAGGCCCGCTGATTTAGCGGGCCTTTGTCATTTCAGAGAATGTTACCAGTCCAGGATCACTTTTCCGGAATGGCCAGAACGCATGGCGTCGAAGCCTTTCTGGAAGTCATCAATCGGGAAATGATGAGTAATCAGTGGCGTGAGGTCTAATCCCGACTGGATCAGCGCCGCCATTTTGTACCAGGTTTCAAACATTTCACGGCCATAAATCCCTTTGATAAACAGCCCTTTGAAGATCACCTGATTCCAGTCGATCGCCATTTCAGCCGAAGGAATACCCAGCATCGCAATACGGCCACCGTGGTTCATCGCACTGAGCATGCTGCGAAAGGCGGCGGGAGCGCCTGACATTTCCAGGCCGACATCAAACCCTTCGGTCATGCCCAGCTCTTCCATCACCTCAGGCAGGCTCTGCTGGCTCACATTGACCGCCCGCGTAACGCCCATTTTGCGCGCCAGTTCCAGCCGGTATTCGTTCATGTCAGTAATGACCACGTGACGCGCGCCGACGTGTTTGCAAATGGCCGCGGCCATGATGCCGATCGGCCCGGCGCCGCTGATCAACACATCCTCGCCAACCAGATCAAACGACAGCGCGGTGTGCACCGCATTACCGAGCGGGTCGAAAATCGCGGCCAGATCATCTGAAATGTTGTCAGGTATTTTAAAAGCATTGAACGCCGGCAAAACGAGATATTCCGCAAATGCCCCCGGACGGTTAACGCCCACACCCTGCGCATTACGGCAAAGATGCGTGCGACCCCCGCGACAGTTACGGCAATGCCCGCAGGTGATGTGCCCCTCGCCGGAAACACGGTCACCCAGAGTGAAGCCTTTAACTTCCTGCCCGATCCCGACCACTTCGCCGACATACTCATGCCCGACCACCATCGGCACCGGAATAGTTTTTTGTGACCATGCGTCCCAATTATAAATATGCACATCAGTGCCGCAGATCGCCGTTTTGCGGATTTTGATCAGCAAATCGTTGTGCCCTAACTCCGGCACCGGCGCATCGGTCATCCAGATACCTTCTTCACGTTTCAGTTTTGCTAACGCTTTCATGGACACTCCTCAGGCGATCACGCCAAGTTTTTTGCCGATACGGGTGAAGGCGTCAACGGCTTGTTCGATCTGTTCCGTGGTATGCGCCGCGGACATTTGGGTACGAATCCGCGCCTGTCCCTGTGGCACCACCGGATAAAAGAAACCGGTAACGTAAATGCCTTCCTGTTGCAACTGAGCGGCGAAATCCTGCGCCAGACGCGCTTCGCCGAGCATGACCGGGATAATGGCGTGATCGGCACCGGCCAGCGTAAAACCGGCAGTGGTCATTTTTTCGCGAAACAGTTTGGAATTGGAGAGAAGCTTCTCACGCAATTCGCTGCCTTTTTCGAGCATCGACAAAACTTCAAGAGACGCAGCAACAATCGACGGCGCCAGAGAATTCGAGAAGAGATAGGGACGCGAGCGCTGACGCAGCCAGTCGATCACTTCCTGCCGCGCCGCCGTGTAACCGCCAGATGCGCCACCCAGCGCTTTGCCGAGCGTGCCGGTGATAATGTCCACGCGGCCCATGACGTCACAATATTCGTGTGTTCCCCGACCCTCGGCGCCGACAAAGCCGACGGCATGGGAATCATCGACCATCACCAGCGCATCGAAACGCTCGGCCAGATCGCATACGCCCTTGAGGTTGGCAATCACGCCGTCCATGGAAAAGACACCGTCGGTCGCGACCAGAATGTGCCGCGCACCCTCATCTTTCGCCTGCTGTAAACGCGCTTCCAGCTCCGCCATATTGTTGTTGGCATAACGATAGCGTTTGGCTTTGCAAAGACGCACACCGTCAATTATCGACGCATGATTAAGCGCATCGGAGATAATCGCATCTTCTTCACCTAACAGCGTTTCAAATAAACCGCCGTTAGCGTCGAAACAGGAGGAATACAGAATGGCATCGTCCATACCGAGAAAATCCGCCAGACGATGTTCGAGTTGTTTATGCGTATCTTGTGTGCCGCAGATAAAACGCACCGAGGCCATGCCAAAACCGTGGCTGTCGAGCCCGGCTTTCGCGGCCTGGATTAATGCGGGATGGTTCGCCAGCCCGAGATAGTTATTCGCGCAAAAATTAATGACCGGCTTACCACCGGCAACCGAAACCTCTGGCTGCTGCGGCGTGGTGAGAATGCGTTCTTCCTTAAACAATCCATCAACCCGCGCCTGATCGAGCTGGTCTTCCAATTGGCGATAAAACGAAACAGACATACAGTATTCTCCTGAAATGACTCATTCACGGAATACATTACTAATCTGTATATGAAATAACGATGAAAACGCTCACAATATCTTCATTTTGCAGCATAGTTCACGCCTTACGCCCTGAAACATAAGAATGCGTGTTATCGGACACCTTCCCAATGTGAGCTTCATAATGAAGTGTTATGATATTGCCAACTGTATAAATCACGCATGGTGCGTGATTTTAAAATGATTAAAGGTGAGTCCCATGATAATCGTCACTGGCGGCGCTGGTTTTATCGGCAGCAATATTATTAAATCGCTCAATGATATGGGATATCGCGATATTTTAGTGGTCGATAACCTGAAAGACGGCACCAAATTCGTCAATCTGGTCGATCTGGATATTGCGGATTACTGCGATAAAGAAGACTTCATCGCCAGCATCGTTGCCGGCGATGATCTGGGTGATATCGACGCAATCTTCCATGAAGGCGCGTGCTCGTCCACCACGGAGTGGGACGGCAAATACATGATGGATAACAACTATCAGTATTCGAAAGATATCCTGCATTTCTGTCTCGACCGTAGCATTCCTTTCCTGTACGCCTCTTCCGCTGCGACCTACGGCAGCCAGAGCACCAGCTTTGTTGAAGAACGTCAGTACGAGCAACCGCTGAACGTGTACGGTTACTCTAAGTTCCTGTTTGACCAGTATGTTCGTGAAATTTTGCCGCACGCTGAATCTCAGATCTGCGGTTTCCGCTACTTCAACGTTTATGGCCCACGTGAAGGTCATAAAGGCAGCATGGCCAGCGTTGCATTCCATCTGAATAACCAAATCAACGCCGGTGAGAATCCTAAATTGTTCTCTGGCAGCGAAGGGTTTAAACGTGATTTCATCTATGTAGGTGATGTGGCGGCGGTAAACCTGTGGTTCTGGCAGAACGGCGTTTCCGGTATTTTCAACTGCGGCACCGGCCGTTCAGAATCTTTCCAGGCTGTAGCGGATGCCGTCGTGGCCTATCACAAATCGGGCGATATCGAATACATTCCCTTCCCGGAAAAACTGAAAGGTCGTTACCAGTCTTTCACGCAGGCTGATATGACGGCTCTGCGTAAAGCGGGTTATGACAAGCCGTTCAAAACGGTTGCCGAAGGTGTGACGGAATACATGAGCTGGCTCAACCGCACAGTCTAAGAACCGCACATTGAGGAATGGATTAACGGTATGAAAATACTGGTAATTGGGCCGTCATGGGTCGGTGACATGATGATGTCACAAAGTCTTTACCGCACCCTGAAAGTGGCGCACCCGGACGCACAAATTGACGTGATGGCACCCGCATGGTGCCGTCCGCTGCTCGACAGAATGCCTGAAGTGAATCAGGCGCTGGCGATGCCGCTGGGTCATGGCGCACTGGAATTGGGTGAGCGCCGCCGTCTGGGCATTTCTCTGCGCAACGAACGTTATCAGCGCGCCTACGTGTTGCCCAACTCGTTCAAATCCGCGCTGGTGCCCTTCTTTGCGCGCATTCCTGTGCGCACCGGTTGGCGAGGCGAAATGCGCTACGGCCTGCTTAACGATATACGCGTGTTGGATAAGGCCGGTTTCCCCCTGATGGTTCAGCGCTACGCCGCGCTGGGATACGATGCTGCGCAAATCCGCACAGCCGCAGATCTGCCGCAGCCAATTCTGTGGCCGAAATTGCAGGTCTCTGAAGCAGAAGTCATTGCCGTTAAAAGGGCATTATCTGTCAATAATGACCGGCCTTTAATTGGTTTTTGCCCCGGCGCAGAATTTGGCCCGGCAAAACGTTGGCCGCATTATCATTACGCAGCGTTAGCAGAAAAACTGATCGCCGAAGGCCAACAGGTGGTTTTGTTTGGCTCCGCCAAAGACCATGCCGCAGGCGAGCAAATTCGCCTTGCGCTGACTGAAAACGCACAGCCTTTCTGTCTTAATCTGGCCGGAAAAACCTCGCTGGATCAGGCGGTAGTGATGATTGCTGCCTGCAACGCCGTTGTCAGTAATGACTCAGGCCTGATGCACGTCGCAGCTGCGCTGGATAAGCCCCTTGTTGCGCTCTACGGCCCAAGCAGTCCTGATTTCACACCACCGCTCAGCCATCAGGCAAAAGTTATCCGCCTGATCACCGGCTATCATAAAGTCCGCAAAGGTGATGCTGAAGAAGGTTATCATCAAAGCTTGATCGATATTCAGCCAGAGCAGGTGTATCAGGAACTAAACCTGTTACTGAGCACAAGGAAGGAGCAGTAATGCGGGTTCTCATCGTCAAAACATCGTCAATGGGTGACGTATTGCACACGCTTCCTGCACTGACAGATGCGTTACAGGCTATTCCGGGGATCCGCTTTGACTGGGTCGTCGAAGAAGGTTTTACACAGATCCCGGGCTGGCATCCGGCGGTCGATCGCGTGATTCCGGTCGCCATACGACGCTGGCGAAAAAACTGGTTCGGGTCTGAAACCCGTCAGCAACGCTGTGACTTCAAACGTGAAGTTCAGTCTCAGACTTATGATGCCGTCATCGACGCACAGGGTTTGATCAAAAGCGCAGCACTGATCACCCGCGTCGCTAAAGGTGAAAAACACGGGCAGGACTGCAAAAGTGCCCGCGAGCCCTTTGCCAGCTGGTTCTACAATCATCGTCATGAAATTGATAAGAAACAGCATGCGGTTGAGCGCACCAGAGAACTGTTTGCCAAAAGTCTGGGCTATGAGAAACCCTCCGCTCAGGGTGATTACGCCATCGCGGCACGCTTCCTGTCACACCTTCCCGCTGATGCAGGTCAGTATCTGGTATTTCTCCACGCGACGACGCGTGCAGATAAACACTGGCCGGAAGCACACTGGCGGGAGTTAATCGGCATGCTCAGTGCGCAACAACTTCGCATAAAACTTCCCTGGGGCGCAGAGCACGAGTATCAGCGAGCGCTGCGTCTGGCGGAAGGTTTCCCGCACGTGGACGTTCTGCCAAAGTTAAGCCTGGAAAAAGTCGCCGAAGTACTGGCTGGCGCGAAAGCTGTCATCTCCGTCGATACCGGCTTAAGCCATCTGACTGCGGCACTGGATCGTCCTAATATCACGCTCTACGGACCCACAGATCCGGGATTAATTGGTGGTTACGGACAAAATCAGTTCATCCTGAAAGCTGAGAAAAACTCGCTGGAAAATCTGCCGGCTGAACGCGTATTTGAGCAGCTGAATGCCGTGATGTCCGTCGAAAAGGAAACGAACTGACCATGAGCTACGTGATAATTTTTATCTTGCTGTGGCCGTTCAAAATGCTGATGAAACCTTTTCATCGACGTACCGGGCGCAATCTGGTGATCCAAACCGCTAAGATTGGGGATTTCGTTAATATTACGCCGCTCCTGAAGCATTTAAAGAAATCTGACGTACTGATCAGTAAAACGGTTTTGCCGCTGGCAGAACACGATGCAACGATTGATTCCATTTATCTGATTGAAGATTACAAAAAATCCTTACTCAGTAAGATTCGTCTCGCATTCCATTTACTCAATCGCTACGACAACGTGTATCTGCTTCAACCAAACAGTGTGAATGCTTTCTATGCCGCATTCTGTAATGCGGCGGGAAAAGCTTTTCTGATCGCATATACCCGCAAGTGGTACCACAGCATTTTTTATCAGACCGCAGATATTGTTCGCCTGCACAGAAAAACAGATTTCACTCTGGAAAGTTACCTGAAACTGGCCGACCCCGCGTTTACCGCCGATAGCTACAAAAAGCATGCTACCTGGCCATTGTGGGTTCCGGAACAAACGCTGCCAGCACTGGCAAAGAATCAGCAGATAAAAATCGGCATCAGTATTTCTGCAGGGAACAAAGCAAAAACCATTCCGACTGATGTATGGATAAAAATTCTCAATTGTCTGCACGGTTTACCTTGTCAGTTTTACGTTTTTGGCCCTGAGAATGAACAACCCTATCTCGACCAGCTCCTCGCAAAACTGACTGACAGTGAACACATTATCAGTCTGATTGGTCAGTTAAAATTACATGAAGTGCCTCATGCCATCTCGCAGATGGATGTGTATATCGCTTCTGACTCGGGTAATATTTATATCGCCGATGCCGTAGAAACGCCGGTGGTTTGCCTCGCAGGCCCTTGTGATTTGGCTGAACAACATCCGACGTTTGCGCCGTTAATTTTAACCCCGGAAGATCCAAAGCTCGCGCCGGAATCCTTTATTTTCTCAGCGCCTTATACGTTCAGACACAGCGCGGAAGAACTCTTTTCGCTCAGTGATGTACAGTTGAATCAGATACGTTCTTTTGTCATCAGCAAAACAGGTCAGGAACAGAACCATGCCTAATCAGGAATACCTGAGTTATCTTGAGCACAAAGAAGAGCTCGTTAACAATTTAGGGGTTTCAGAATTGCCGGTTGTCCATATCGCCTTCGGCATCAATAACGCGTATGCGCGCGGTATGGGCATCACTGTGTTTTCGATTCTGGAAAATAATCCTGACTTAGCTTTCCATATTCACGTGTTTGGCAGTCCGTTGGATGAAAAATCAAAATCCCGGCTTCTCGAACTGGCCATAGGTCATTCTTTAGCCATCACCTGTTATGTATTCAAAGAGTCTGCATTTGCTGATTTACCGTTAATAGGCCGCTATCCTCAGGCGATTTATTACCGCCTTTTTACACCTTATATTCTTGCTGATGTCACATCAAAATTCTTTTACCTGGATGCTGACACATTATGTTTGGGCAGTTATAAAGAACTTCACGAAAAGGATATCAGCCGTTACACACTGGCTGCGGTAAATGACACCGAGCGGGCGCGTAACAAACTGTGCCCCAACTTAGGCCTGACCAGCGGCAACTATTTTAACTCTGGTTTTTTGTATATCAATATTCCGGTATGGATTAATAAAAAAACGACAGAGAGAATTATTCAGACGTTGGCGATTCATGGAACAGAACTCAAGTTCCCGGATCAGGATGCGCTTAACATTGCTCTTGAGCATGAAGTTTTATTGCTACCTAAAAAATACAACCTTGTCTGCGACATTATCCTCAATAAAGTGGGGAAGAAAACACCCGTTCCGGAGGATACAATCCTGATTCATTACACAGGTAAATGTAAGCCGTGGCATCGTTGGGGAATGGGTGAATTAGCCAGTCTTTATGATCAGTACTATGAGAAATCACCATGGCGTAACGTTCCTCATGACATGCCGGTTTCTTACAAAGAGATGAAACGTTATGCGCAAGCACTCTGGCACGAACGTCAATATATGAACAGCTTACGCTGGATGGTTAAGTATATGAACAGTAAGGTTTTTAGGAATCACTCTTTATGATCAGGAACTCGCTGTCAGCAATTAATAAGATATCCATGGACGATAAACTGGCTGCAATTTTCTTCCTGTTTATATCGATATCCATTTCATTTTTTATGTACTCAGGTGAGGTTACACGTAACTTTTTCTACATCATCACCTATATCGCCATTATCTATTTCATCTTCATTACCTTAAAAAAAGAAAAGAAAATCCATTTTTACCTTTTCTCATGGATTGTTTTTGCATTGGGCCTCAGTAAATTACTTTGGGTAATGTTAACTACAAATGAACAGTATCCGTTAATTGCTTACCATTATCAGATCAGCGGTAAAAGGCTGATCTTGGCAGCCTTTGTCCTTTACGCGATAGAACATAATTTACACAAGTGGAAATTATCCATTCTAACGTTGCGTATTGGTGTCACAATCATGACGTTGCTTTTTATCGTTATTTCGGTTTCGCATATTGTTTTTTATTTAAAAACCGGCGAAAGAATAAAAATCAACTCTGATGCCCCCACATCCGGGGCGTATACCTTCACTATTTTCTCACTTCTGCTGATGTATAGCCTGAAGTACTATGTGCTGAAACACTACAGACTCGCCTGTCTGATTGTCATGACAATGACTTTTGCTGTACTGGCGGCAACAGAAACCCGCTCAGCCATTATGCTGTTTGTACTATTTAGTGCTGGCAGCGTTATTCTCGATTTTGCCAAAAGCTCTCATACCTCGAAAATAATTTACGGCTTCGCTATTGGTGGTTTAATTCTGGCCGGGGCTATCTCTGGACACCCTTATTACAACAGGGTGTTAGACCGTATTGATAATCTCCAAACCGAAATTACCTCCTATAATCAGGGCGACCGCAATACATCTGTTGGTGCTCGTTTTTCAATGTGGCGTGCCGGAATAGATGTATTTAAACAACATCCGCTGGGTCAATCAGCGGATAGCCGTAACGCTCTGGCAACCACCTTCATCAATCAGCATGAAGGCGGTAATCCGGAAGCAATCCGTAACCTGCAATTCCATCTGCACAATGACATTATCGATACGCTCTCCTTGCAGGGGATTTTTGGCGGCATCATTATGCTGTTGTTCTTCGCGGTTTTATTGCTGTATCCCTTCAAACTGGTACCCAAAGGATACGAGTTCTTACTACTCTCGGTGCCGGTAATTTATTTCAGTCAGGGTGATACTCAGTTCTATAATCGTGAATCACCGTATTTTGTTGTGCTGGTGTTTGGTTACTTGCTGATGCTGAGAATGTGTCACCGCATTTCGTCAGAGAAAAAGTGATTTTTACGGGGAGTACGCCAAGCTGACTCCCCGTTTGCTTGTCATCCTTATCAGTGGAAATTGTGGATATGACCCCGACAACGATGCCTGAAGACATCAGGCTTAGCGCGATCATCCCCTTATACAACGCAGGGGAGATGTTCAGAAACTTTATGGATTCGTTGGTCGCGCAGACGCTGAGCAGCCTTGAAATCATCATTGTGAATGATGGTTCAACCGATAATTCCGAGCAGGTTGCACGAGAATATGCCGAAAAACATCAGCATATTACGGTCATCAGTCAGCCTAACGGTGGCGTTTCCCGTGCGCGCAATGCCGGTTTAAATATCGCCAAAGGGCGTTATGTCACCTTCCCCGATGCCGATGACATACTCAATCCGCAGATGTACCAGGCGTTAATTGATATGTGTGAACAGGATGATTTAGATGTCGCACAGTGCAACGGTGAGCGTTACTTCGTCGGGTCGGAAAAAGTAAAACCGATTATTCCAGTTGACCGTTTAACATCCACGGCAGTGATGGATGGTCCCACCTGGCTTAAAACGGCTCTGGCAACCAACCGCTATCTGCACGTTGTCTGGCTCGGTGTTTATCGTCTTGCGCTGATTAAGAAGCACCAGCTCTATTTTGAACCCGGTTTACATCATCAGGATATTCCCTGGACGACCGAGGTCATGTTCAACGCTCAGCGCGTAAGATATACCCAAAAAATACTTTATCGTTATTACATCCATGGGCAGTCAATCAGTAACCAGAAACGTACCGGGATGAAAAATGTTGAGTATCAGAGGCACTACCTAAAGATTGCCAAAATGCTCGATGAGCTGAATCAGCGTTACAAAAGCAAAATCAAAATCTATTCTGAGTTTCCAAGACAGGTGACCCGCGAAGCATTGACCGTGTGTCACTCCGTCCGCCGGGAACCCGATCCTGCCGCGCAAAAGGCCATGATTGACGATATCTACTCCAGCGGCACACGCCAGATAATGATGCGTAATGCGCGTGGCCCTAAGCAGTGGTGGCAATTGTTGCTGTGGCTAAAACGCCTTCACACGCTGCGCAACAAACTCGCTTAAGATGTTTCAGAAAGAGATGATTCTTTTACGTCTGTAACTGCGTTATAACTCATTCACAAACGAAGTTATTTATCTTTCTATATCAGCCAGATAAATAACTTCACAGCATTCGATTCTTCACCTAGAATCAACTCACTATCTTCTAAATCAGATAATAGAATGCCTAACTCCGAAGCCAAATATGCAGCGTTCACCCCCAGAAGAATTCTGCTGGTCAAACTCCGTCATCACGGAGATATGGTGCTGACGACGCCGGTGATAAACAGGCTCCACCAACATTATCCTGATGCTGAAATTGACGTGCTTTTATATAAAGAAACACGACCAATTCTGAGCGAACATCCTGCCCTCTCCGTTATCCATGTCATTGACAGGACATGGAAAAAACAAGGCCTTCGCTATCAGCTGAAGCAGGAGTTGCTGTTACTTAAAGCCGTGCGTGCGCGGCATTATGACCTGGTCATCAACCTCGCCGATCAGTGGCGCAGTTCCCTGCTTTCGATGCTCACGGGCGCGAAGGTACGGCTGGGCTTTGACTACAAAAAACGCCGATCTTTGCTCTGGCGCGCGGGTCATACTCATCTGGTGACCACTGAAAACCACAGCAAATTGCATACTGTTGAGCAGAACATGTCGATTCTGTCCGCGCTCGGTCTTTCTGTCGAAGATGCCCAAACGTCTATGCATTATTCAGAAAGCGATAAGGCATTCTGCCAGCAGTTGCTGAAGAAGAATAAGGTCGACGGCGGATATATTGTCATTCAGCCTACCTCACGCTGGATTTTTAAATGCTGGGACGACGAAAAATTTGCCAGTGTCATCGACGGTTTAGGCGATACAGGAATGACTGTCGTCATGACGGCCGGCCCCGATAAAAAAGAGCTGGAGATGGTGCGTAAGATTCAGGATCTCACACATAATCCTCAGGTAATTTCTGTCGCTGGTCAGTTATCACTGACGCAACTGGCTGCCATGATTGACGGCGCAAAACTGTTTATTGGGGTAGATTCTGCGCCAATGCACATGGCTGCGGCGTTGAATACGCCTTGCGTCGCGTTATTCGGGCCAACGAAAATGCAGCACTGGCGTCCGTGGGGCAACAATAACACCACAATTTGGGCCGGTGATTACGCGCCGCTGCCAACGCCCGATTCCATCGATACGAAAACAAAGCAACGTTATCTGCACGCCATTCCGGTCAGCGATGTGCTGGATGCTGCCAGGAGTTATTTGCATGGCTGATGCTATGAAGACTATCAGGCTGGCGATCGTCAGGCAGAAATACCGCCCGGATGGCGGAGCCGAGCGCTTCATCTCCCGCGCGCTTGAGGCTCTGGACGATCAGAATATCGAGCTCAATATCATTACCCGTCAATGGGAAGGCAAACCCAATCCAAAGTGGAAAATTCACCTGTGTAATCCTGCAAAACAGGGTCGGGTCTCACGGGAGAAAGGCTTCGCGGTAGCAGCGCAGAAATGCTGGCAAGCCGCACAGTTCGATATCGTCCAAAGCCATGAACGTATACCGGGCTGTGATATTTTCCGCGCCGGCGATGGCGCACACCGCGTCTGGCTGGAACAGCGCGCACGGGTTATCTCCCCGGCTCAGCGCTTTCTTACGCGTCTCAGCCCGTATCATCGCTACGTGTTACGTGCCGAAGAAGAGATGTTTCACTCTGCGCAATTGAAAAAAATCATCTGTAACTCGGAGATGGTAAAGCGCGACATCATGCGGTGCTATGGTGTAGATGCTTCCCGCTTCGAGGTTATCTATAACGCCATCGATGCTGAGAAATTTACACCTGCAACGCAAGAGCAACGCCGCACAGCGCGGGCAGAAATGTCTATCCCGGAACAGGCTGTCACACTGATTTATGTGGGATCAGGTTTTGAGCGTAAAGGGCTAAAACCTGCGATTCAGGCCATAGCGTCCAGTGACCGCTATCTCATCGTCGTCGGCCAGGATAAATCGCAGAAGAAATATGAAACTCTGGCACGCCAGCTTGGGTGTTTTGATCGCATCCGCTTTATGGGCGTGCAAAATAACGTGCTGCCTTATTATCACGCCGCTGACGGCATGATCCTGCCGACGCTGTATGACCCGTTCCCCAACGTGATCCTCGAAGCGATGGCCTGTGGTTTGCCGGTCATCACCAGCCAGACCTGTGGTGGTGCAGAGTTCATCACTGAAGGGCATGAGGGCTATGTTTGCGATGCCCTGGACGTAGCCAGACTCAATGAATATGTGAAGAAAATCCCTTCCCTTGTGGAAAATGCCGCAATGGGCCGCGCCGCCAGAGAACGCATATTGCCTTATTCACCTAAAAACCTTTCACAACAGCTGGTGGCGCTGTATCACTCGCTGCTTATCTGATGACGTTTACGCAGGCATGATGAGTCGATAGCACTTATCTGATACCATGTGCCTATCTAACCGCCGGGATTATGTTCACTCTATGAAATTGACTTTCCCTAACGCAATGCCTCATAAAAAATGAATATTTTTTACAATATAATCATATATTTAATTCAGCCATTAATTTGGATCCGTTTACTTTTACGCAGCCGTAAATCACCGGCCTACCGTAAACGTTGGGCTGAACGTTATGGCTTTTGCAAAGGTAAAGTCGTGCCTGGCGGCATCATGCTGCATTCTGTCTCCGTTGGCGAAACACTGGCGGCAATCCCTTTGGTGCGTGCATTGCGCCATCGCTATCCGTCGTTACCCATTACTGTCACAACGATGACACCGACAGGCTCCGAACGCGTTCAGTCTGCATTTGGCAAAGGCGTACATCACGTTTATCTACCCTATGATCTGGCAGGTTCGGTCAATCGCTTCCTTGATGAAGTGAACCCCAAACTGGTTATCATCATGGAAACCGAGCTGTGGCCAAACCTCATCAGCGCCCTGCATCGCCGTAAAATCCCTCTGGTCATTGCCAATGCACGTCTTTCCGCCCGCTCCGCCAGGGGTTACCAAAAACTCGGCAAATTCATTCGTACTATTTTGCAACGCATCACTCTTATTGCCGCGCAAAATCAGGAAGATGGCGAGCGTTTCCTGTCTTTAGGCCTGAAGCGCAATCAGCTCGCCGTTACCGGCAGCCTGAAATTTGATATTTCCGTCACCCCGGAGCTGGCGGCTAAAGCCATCGCATTGCGCAGCCAGTGGGCATCGCGCCGTCAGGTGTGGATTGCGACCAGTACGCACGAGGGTGAAGAAACCCTGCTGCTGGAAGCGCATAAAGAGTTACTGAAAAACCATCCCACGTTGCTGCTTATTCTGGTGCCGAGACATCCGGAGCGTTTCCCGGTGGCTTGTGAACTCACCCGTAAAGCCGGTCTGACGTTCACACAGCGCAGCACCGGTGAAGTTCCCTCCTCAGGGACACAGGTCGTTATCGGCGACACCATGGGTGAATTAATGTTGCTGTACGGAATCGCTGATTTGGCCTTCGTCGGCGGCAGTCTGGTAGAACGCGGTGGACATAACCCGCTGGAAGCTGCGGCGCATGCTATCCCGGTGCTGATGGGGCCGCACACCATCAACTTCAAAGATATTTGTGCCAAACTGGCTCAGGACGATGGTCTGATCACCGTCACTGATACCGCATCACTGGTGAAAGAGATTTCCACGCTGCTGACAGACGAAGACTATCGTCTGTACTACGGGCGTCACGCCGTTGAAGTGCTGCACCAGAACCAGGGTGCACTGCAACGACTATTGCATTTACTGGAGCCTTACCTGCCTGTCCGGGGTCATTGATGGCTGACAAAAAACGCTTATCGGTCGTACTGATTGCACGCAACGAAGCCGGTTTATTAGCCGAATGTCTGGAATCAGTCTCCTGGGCGGACGAAATCATCCTGCTGGATTCCGGCAGTGAAGACGGGACGCTGGACGTTGCGCGCGGGTTTGGCGCAAAAGTCTTTGCGAATACGGACTGGCCAGGCTTTGGCAAACAGCGCCAGCTGGCGCAAAGCCATGCTACTGGCGACTACATTTTGATGATCGATGCTGATGAACGGGTATCACCTGAACTTCGCCAGTCGGTTGAAAACGTCCTTCATAATCCGCCGGAAAATACCGTGTATAGCCTTGGCCGCAGTAACTTGTTTCTCGGAAAGTTTATGCGTCACAGCGGCTGGTATCCGGATCGCGTGAACCGCCTTTATCCTGCCAATTTTCGTTATAACGATGATCTCGTTCATGAATCCCTTATGACGAAAGACGCGAATGTCGTTCCATTGCAGGGTGATTTGCTGCACCTGACCTGCCGTGATTTCTTCGCTTTTCAGCGCAAACAGCTTAGCTATGCCGAAGCCTGGGCCATACAGCGTCATCAACAGGGGCGTCGTTGCAGTTTCTTCTCGGTGATTTCTCATACGCTGGGCGCGTTTGTGAAAACCTGGATCCTGCGCGCCGGTTTTCTGGACGGCAAACAGGGGCTGATTCTGGCGGGCGTCAATGCACAGTATACTTTCAATAAATATGCTGCCCTGTGGGCACTCAGCCACCAACTGCAAAAGTGAGCCAGTATGAGCACTAAAGCGATTTATCCCGGCACTTTTGATCCGATGACTAACGGGCATCTCGATATCGTCAGCCGTGCGGCATTGATGTTCGATCACGTTATTCTGGCGATTGCCGCCAGCCCGAGCAAAAAACCGATGTTTACGCTGGAAGAACGCGTTGCGCTGGCGACACAGGTCACTTCACATCTGAAGAACGTTGAAGTCATTGGTTTCAGCGACTTAATGGCGAACTTCGCCAAAGCACAAGGGGCGAATGTGCTGGTGCGGGGCTTACGTGCAGTGTCTGATTTTGAATATGAGATGCAGCTGGCGAACATGAACCGGCACTTGCTACCTACGCTGGAAAGCGTGTTTATGATGCCGTCAAAGGAATGGTCATTTATTTCTTCTTCGCTGGTGAAAGAGGTCGCCCGTCACGGCGGTGACATCACCCCGTTCCTGCCCCAGGTAGTCACGCAGGCACTGATGGAAAAAATCAGCGCCTGAGTTCATGCCTAACGCTGGCAGCGAGGGCAGAAAAAGGTGGTGCGCTGGGCATGTTTTTTGCTCTCGATCAGCGTGCCACAGACCCGGCAGGGTTCTCCTGCGCGGCCATACACCTGCAATTCCTGCGCAAAATATCCCGGTTTTCCATCCGACTGTAAAAAGTCTTTCAGCGTGGTTCCACCCTGCTCAATCGAGCGTAACAACACAGCTTTGATGGTGCTGACCAGCAACGCGGTTTCATCACGTTTTAGTGAATGCGCGGGCCTGTCAGGGGAAATTCCGGCGACAAACAGGGATTCGCTGGCGTAGATATTCCCGACGCCGACCACCAGTTTGTTATCCATCAGCCATGGCTTAATCGGTGATTTCTTGGTGCGTGATTTTTGAAACAGATAATCCGCCGTGAAATCCTCACTTAACGGCTCAGGGCCCAGGTGGGACAGAACGTTGCTGCCTGCCAGATCGGTAGACCAAAGCCATGCGCCGAAACGACGCGGGTCGGTATAGCGCAGCACATGGCCGGTATCCATCACCAAATCGACGTGATCGTGTTTGCCCGGCTCGGTCTCTTCCGGCAATACTCGCAGACTGCCCGACATTCCCAGATGAATGATGATCCAGCCCGTGTTGAGCTCTACCAGCAGGTATTTTGCACGGCGCTGAACGCTGAGAACGGGCTGATCGCTTAACGCCAAAATTTCCGCAGAGACCGGCCAGCGCAAACGCGAATTACGCACGACGGCGTGCATAATCGTGTGGCCTTTAAGATAGGGCTCAATCCCTCTGCGGCTGGTTTCAACTTCAGGTAATTCAGGCATATCCTCTCCCGTAACAGAATCGTAATCAGAGTGTGTCGCAGACGTCGGTCTCAGGCAAACAAAAGTCATTCCGGGCCGGTATCCCGGATTTCAGGCAATAAAAAACCCGGCCGGAGCCGGGTTTTATTAATCCGCTAAAATTACTTAATTTTAGCTTCTTTGTAGATCACGTGTTGACGGACAACTGGATCGAATTTCTTCAGTTCCAATTTTTCCGGCTTCGTACGCTTGTTCTTCGTAGTGGTATAGAAGTGACCAGTACCAGCAGAAGAAACCAGCTTGATCTTCTCGCGAACACCTTTAGCCATGATTCAGTTCCTTAATACTTCTCACCGCGGGTACGCAGATCGGCCAAGACCGTCTCAATACCCTTCTTATCAATAACACGCATACCTTTAGCAGATACGCGCAGAGTTACAAAGCGCTTCTCAGCCTCAACCCAAAAACGGTGTGAGTGCAGGTTTGGCAGAAAACGGCGTTTGGTCGCGTTCATTGCGTGGGAACGGTTGTTACCGCTCACCGGGCGCTTGCCAGTAACTTGGCAGACTCGGGACATGTCTATATCTCCAAAAATCAAATCAGCTCGAGCTTCGTATAGGGTATGGCCGCCTCGTCAGGCTTTTAGAGCCCATCTCAGCAAACTCCACTGAGAACCGACTCACTGTCGTCGGGTAAAAACCATTTCATCAGGTATGAAACCTGCTGAGATAGGCTCTTAACGCCAAACCCAAGATTCTCAAAGGTGGCGTAGTATACGCTCTGTAGCGTAAGTGCTCAAGTCCCGAACAGCTAAAGATCCCAAAGGATCTTCAAAAAACGACGCTAAATCCAACCGCGTTCGGCAAAAGACACCGTTTCTCCGTGACCTACAACCAAATGGTCGAGAACACGAATTTCCAGCAGTTGGCACGCTCGAATAATTTGTTCAGTCACTTTTCTGTCCATCAGGCTGGGTTCAGCCCGACCGGACGGATGATTATGCGCCAGAATTAACGCTGCCGCATTAACCTTCATCGCTCCACGAACAATTTCGCGAGGATACACTTCTACGTGCCCAATAGTACCAGCAAACATCTCCTCATGGCGAATAACCCGATGCTGGTTGTCGAGAAAAAGTACCAGAAAAACCTCCCTTTCACGAAAAACCAGCAAATTCTGCAGATATTCCCTGATAACCTCCGGGCTGAGCATGGCATTTTCAGCGCTAAGGTGTCGCAGATAGGCACGACGGGATAACTCAGAGACCGCAACAAGTTGGGCAAATTTCGCTACCCCCATGCCTTTAATACGCGACATGGCGTCAAAATCGGCCATAAGCAATTTATGTAGCGAACCGAACTCGTCGAGCAGATTCTTTGCCAGCTCCATCACATGCTGTCCTCGCGAACCAATGCGTAAATAAATCGCCAGCAGTTCCTGATCGGTCAATCCCTTCGCCCCCTGCTCTAATAATTTTTCGCGGGGTTTCAACGAATCTTGCCAGCCGCTTTGTGATTTCGTCATCTTGACTCCTTTTCGCGGCGATTGTGCCACAGCGCCAGACCTCCTGCTTTTTGGCACCATCAGCCTGCGAGACATCACGCAGAAATTTTATTCCTCCTGTTCCGCCGCATCGCCAATAGCTGTCATCATTGCGCGTTATGCTAAAATGTCGCTTCTTCAGGCTTTCAATTAATCGGACAATGATGATGACGGGACTTTCCGGCAAACATATTGTGCTCGGTATCAGCGGTGGTATCGCTGCCTATAAAGCACCAGAACTGGTACGTCGCTTACGTGAGCGGGGCGCAGAAGTGCGCGTGGTCATGACGGATGCGGCGAAATCTTTTGTGACGCCGCTGAGCCTGCAGGCCGTTTCCGGCTATCCGGTGTCTGATGACCTGCTTGATCCCGCGGCTGAAGCGGCGATGGGGCATATTGAGTTAGGCAAATGGGCGGACTTAGTGCTGATCGCTCCCGCCACGGCGGATTTACTCGCCCGCATGGCTGCCGGCATGGCCAATGACCTGCTGTCCACGGTGTGTCTGGCCACCGCAGCGCCTATTGCGGTGCTACCGGCAATGAACCAGCAAATGTATCGCGCGGCCGTCACACAGGAAAATCTGCAAAGACTTGCCGCCAGAGGCACCTTATTATGGGGCCCGGACAGTGGCAGTCAGGCCTGCGGCGATATCGGCCCGGGACGGATGCTTGATCCACTGGTGATTGTTGATATGGCGAACAGCCATTTCTCCTCGCGTAAAGATTTAGCGCATCTGAACATCATGGTGACCGCCGGCCCGACGCGCGAAGCGCTGGATCCGGTACGCTTCATCAGTAATCACAGTTCAGGCAAGATGGGTTTTGCCATTGCCAAAGCCGCTGCCGACCGCGGTGCGCATGTCACGCTTATCGCCGGGCCAGTAACGCAACTTACGCCTGCCAATGTTCGCCGTATTGATGTGGAAAGCGCGCTGGAAATGCAAAAGGCCGTCCATGATTCTGTGGGCTCGCAGCATATTTTCATCTCCTGCGCCGCGGTTGCGGACTACCGTGCAGAGCTCATTGCCGATGAGAAGATCAAAAAGCAAGGTGATGAAATCACTGTGAAAATGATCAAGAACCCGGACATTGTAGCTGGCGTTGCCGCACTGAAAGAGCAGCGCCCCTACGTCGTTGGGTTTGCCGCCGAAACCCAGAATGTGGAAGAATACGCGCGGCAAAAAAGGATCCGCAAGAATCTGGATCTGATCTGCGCCAACGACGTTTCACTTGCCGGGCAAGGTTTCAATACCGATACCAATGCTCTGCATCTTTTTTGGCAGGACGGGGATAAAATCTTACCGCTCAGCGATAAGTCCCTGCTTGGTCAACGTTTATTAGAAGAGATTGTCAGCCGTTATGATGAAAAAAATCGACATTAAAATTCTCGACCCGCGCATCGGTTCGACTTTCCCTTTACCTGCCTACGCCACGCCTGGGTCCGCAGGTCTGGATTTACGCGCCTGTCTGGATGCTTCTGTTGAACTCAAACCCGGCGAAACCACACTTTTGCCAACCGGTCTGGCTATCCACATCGGTGATGCGAATCTGGCGGCGGTGATCCTGCCACGTTCCGGTCTGGGTCATAAACACGGCGTAGTTCTTGGCAATCTGGTGGGGCTTATCGACTCCGATTATCAGGGTCAGCTGATGGTTTCCGTTTGGAACCGCGGGCAGATAACGTTTGTAATCGAGCCAGGCGAGCGTATTGCTCAAATGGTCTTTGTGCCTGTCGTTCAGGCTGAATTCAATCTGGTGGAAGATTTTGACGCCAGTGAACGCGGTGAAGGTGGTTTTGGCCACTCAGGCCGTCAATAAGAACCTGTTCAGCACCGCAGATTTTGATGCGATATTAAACAGATCCTTATCACTATCAGACCGTAACAACCCAAGGGAACGAAATAAGCCGCAGGATCACAGCGATTCATGCGGCAGTTGTGCGGTTTCTCCATGATTTTAGCCGTTTTTTAGCAAGGGTCTATTCAGACATGGCAGAGAAAGAAACGACAAAAAGGAACCGGCGCGAAGAGATTTTGCAGGCGTTAGCGCAAATGCTTCAGTCCAGCGATGGCAGCCAGCGGATCACTACCGCGAAACTTGCCGCCAGCGTAGGTGTTTCGGAAGCAGCTCTTTATCGTCATTTTCCCAGTAAAACGCGGATGTTCGACAGCTTAATCGAGTTTATCGAAGACAGTCTGATCAGCCGTATCAATCTCATCCTGCAAGATGAAAAAGATACGTTAAACCGGATCCGTCTGATTTTGCTGTTGGTATTGGGGTTTGCAGAACGCAATCCTGGCCTGACACGCATTATGACCGGTCACGCATTGATGTTCGAACAAGACCGCCTGCAGGGTCGTATTAATCAGCTTTTCGAGCGGATTGAAGCGCAACTGCGTCAGGTTTTACGGGAGAAGAAAATGCGCGAAGGCAGCGGATTTACGTACGATGAAACTCTTCTTGCCAGCCAGTTACTGGCTTACTGCGAAGGTATGTTGTCACGGTTTGTGCGTTCAGAGTTCAAGTATCGTCCCACGCAGGACTTTGATACCCGCTGGCCGCTTATCTCAGCGCAGCTGCAATAGCGTTAAGCATCAGATGTTAAAAAAGGGCCGGAAGGCCCTTTTTCATTTCTGCAAAATCTTATATGCCATAGGTTTGCTGATACGCCCGCACAGCGGCCAGATGATCAGCCATTTCCGTTTTCTCTTCCAGATAGTCGATCAGATCTGCCAGCGTGATAATTGAAATCACTTTGCAGTGATAATCACGTTCTACTTCCTGAATAGCAGAGATATCCGCACGTCCGCGCTCCTGGCGATCGAGAGAAATCAATACGCCAGCCAGCGTGGCTTTATTCGCATTGATGATTTCCATAGACTCGCGGATGGCCGTCCCGGCGGTGATGACATCGTCGACCAGCATGACACGCCCCTGTAACGGACTGCCGACCAGCAAGCCACCTTCGCCGTGATCCTTGGCTTCTTTACGGTTAAAGCAATACGGCACATCGCGTTCGTGATGCTCAGCGAGCGCAACCACCGTGGTCGTCGCGATCGGGATACCTTTGTAGGCCGGGCCAAACACTAAATCGAAATCTATTTTTGAATCCATCAATGCTTCAGCATAAAAACGGCCCAGTAACGCCAGATCGCGGCCGGTATTAAACAGACCGGCATTGAAGAAGTAAGGACTGATGCGCCCGGACTTCAGGGTGAACTCGCCGAATTTTAAAACCTGCTTGTTCAGTGCGAACTCAATAAATTGGCGCTGATAGGCTTTCATTGATGGTCTCCTTGATAAGATCGTGTTTCTGACATTGTCAGCCCGCAGGCCATAAAAAAGGCGACTTCTCAGTGACATTCACAACCCCGCCCAGACGGGGTTAATTCTTACAAAACAGTCACTTAATAAATCGCATTCGGTTTAATTAGTGCTAAATAATGCTATTCGGTGGACACTATATGGACACTCTGGCAACAGGATTTAACGCAACTGCATCCTGTAAAAAGTCAGGAGCGAAGTGCGCATATGTCATAGTTTGCTGAATGGTCGCGTGTCCTAGAATCCGCTGGAGCGTGATGATATTACCTCCGTTCATCATGAAATGCGTGGCGAACGTATGGCGCAAGACATGGACAGCCTGCCCCATCGGCAAATCGGGCTTCATGGCTTTCAGCGTGGTACGCACCCTAACATAATCTGGGCGAAGCAATATTCCTGTTTTGTCCCCTTTAACAAGAGCTTCTAGGTCAGAAGAAATCGGAACAGTTCGACGTTTGCCGTTCTTCGTCTTCATGAACATCACTTTCCCCTGAATGATATGTATGCCCTTAAGGTTGGCAACCTCTCCCCAGCGGCCGCCCGTCGCCAAACATAACAGCGCGGCTTTGCGATCATCTCCATCGAGCAGGTCAAGTAAGGTATCTATTTCGCTGGCGGTCAAAAATGACATCTCTGATTCGCCCTCTTTGAATGCCTTAATGCCGCGAATAGGATGTTCGCTGTGATACTCGCCTGCATCAATGAGCTTGGTGAACATACCGCTCATAATCGCCAGGTGACGATTAACACTTGAGGCCTTCAAACCTTGGTTAAGCATGTGCACCCGATAGTCTTTAACCGCTTTTACAGTTAACTGGTCAGCGCGCTGCAAACCTAGTTCCTTCATCGTCTTGATGATGGCCGTTAATCGCTCCCTCTCTTTCTCACCGCGAACATGATGCTTACCATGATGTATCCACCAAACATCCAACAGGTCAGTCAGCTTGCGCCGGTCTGCCGGTTTTTCTAGCCATTCTTTATTGTGATAGTTAACCAGGATGTGACGTTCGTAAATTTGCGCCTCGCCCTTAGTATTAAATTTCCGCCTGATCCGTTTTCCCTCGGAACCCTGCGGCCTAACGTCCACTTCATAACGACCATCGTCGAGCTTCTTAATAGACATAAGAACACCCTCCGACAAAATCATCGTCTTGGTAACAAATAGTGAAAATGTATATTTTATATACGCTTAGCCAGTTTTCTTTTCTGATTGGGACGATGTTTTTTGATCTGGCCCACTAAGAGAGAGAACCGGCGCGATCTGCCCGGCCTCAGGATTAGTTTCATCGAACATAAACCAGTCACGGTATTTTCTAAAACGAGGATGCTTGAACAACTTCATACCAGCTTCCATTGGCATCTTAGACTTACCGGATTCATAGCCGTGATAGCTTGGATAATTAATCCCTACCAAATCAGCAATTTCCTTAGTTTTCATCCGCTCGGAATCCCTAATGAGCTTCAGCTTCTCTGATTGAACATTTGACATGTGATTTAATATCTCATATTTTATCAACTATATTGAATGTGCGGTTGTATTCAACTAGGGCTAGGTGGTGCTAGTTGGAGATACTGAACCAAATTGGAGAATATCAAATGAAAAGCGATAGCCATAACTTTGTGCCAGATTCCGAATTGGAAGGTGTAACAAAACCGTCGAAACGCGACGCTATCAAACTGGCGGCAAGCCCTTCTGACCTCCTCTCGAAAGAGGGTTTTGCGCAGTATGTCGGCAAGACTCCGAACGCTGTGGTTTGCATGGCGAAGGCCGGAAAGCTGCCGGCGTTCTATATGGTTGACCCTTTAAAGCCAGGCGGAAATGCTGAACTTTGGGTTAACCGTAAAGAGTGGGACAAATATGCAGCTCAGCTAGTCGAAAGTGCACCGGCTGAATGGCATGGCTGGAAAGACCGCCTATCAGCCGGTAAGCCTAACAAGCATCGCAGCGCGAAAGGTCAAGGGGTGGCGGCATGAACAATCCAACGTGTCGCTTGCGGTTAATTAATTTTGTCTTATTAGGGTGGGTTGAACATGTTTGATTTTCAGGTTTCCAACCAGCCCCATTTTAATAACGCATGCCGTGCTTTTTCAGTGCGTCACAATCTGTCAAAACTTGCTCGCAGTATTGGAATGAAAGAACAGACCCTGCGTAATAAGCTGAATCCTGATCAGGTGCATCAGCTCACGGCCATTGAAATCGCAGTGATCACTGATGTCACAGAGGATGCCACGCTGATCGATGGCTTGCTGGCACAAATGAAATGTATGCCTGCTGTTCCTGTTAATGAACTGGCAGAGGACAACATTGCGGCCTATACGCTTCATGCAACTGCGGCTCTTGGTTCAGTGGCTGCGGGGGCTGTATCTAAGGAACGCCACACACGCCAGGCTAAAAACGCAATTATGGAAAGCGTGAATGCTGGGATCCGCCACCTTTCGCTGATCGGTTTGGCTATCCAGGGACGCATAGATGGTTCGCCTGTGCTGGCCTCTGCCGTGGGTGCTGTCGCAAGCGTAGCCACAAACGGGATAATGTGATTATGCCGATCTCAATAGCACCCTTTTTGAAACAGCAAAGTCCTTTACGTCATTACGGCCACGGTTGCATTGAACTGCCAGGCGGAAAACGCTGGAATCCTTCATTGTCAAAAGCCACTGCCCCGCAGGCTGTTAGAAATTCTAAGCCGCTTTTAAAGCGTCTGTTTAGTTGAGGTGATTATGTTTTTAGGAAGTGAGGAACATATTCAAATAGGTAAAAAGCATCTCTCTAAAATTAAAGAGATGTTAGAACACAAAAAGAATGTAGCGCAGGAAACATTTGATACTCAGCCGCTGCATATGCGTAAGACAATTTGTTTCCATGCAGGCCTGAATCGCCGCCATGTTGAAATGAAGTTTGCAGAGTTAACCCCCACGGAAAGGCATCAAGTAGTTGCGGCGCTAAATTCTTTACTTGGTCTAACTGAGTCACTGCCAAAATTTATCAGTGAAGACGATTGCAAAATAAATATTAATCACTAACCCGAATTCAAATTAAGAGGCGTAAACCCGCCGGGCATTCTTTTGCCTAAAAACAGGAGTTTCATATATGAAAGAAATGATTAATAAATCCCCACTCGGCTTTGCTGGTCTGCCTGTTGTCGGTTTTGACATGGCCTCAGCTGAGGGTGATTACACCGGTGAACTGACCTTAATGCTCAATGCCGCCCGTAATGACGAGCGCGGCAACCGTGCCAAAGTATTCGCCTCCCGCCTGGAAGCTATCGCCTGTTTCATCATTCAGCAGGAAATGACAGGAACCGAAGCTGCCGAAGCTTTACGCCAGGAAGCAACCCGCATTCAAAATGAATCGGGAGACCTGCACTAATGATGAAACACGAAGAAGCTACGCCTGAGATGGCGGAAGCAATAGCAAAGCGCGTCGATATTGATCTGGCATTCACCATTATCCCTAAAAAGAACGGTGATTTGATTCTGGCCGAGATTAAGACGGATAAGAAAACCAATACACAGTATTGCTCCACGCTCGCCGCTTTTCAGACAAAATTCGGCCTTGCGTCTGAGTTTATTCATCGTTTTGTTGATCGAGCCATTTGGGCAAAGCGCGTTACCAGCGCCGCAGCGATGCGAAATGAATATAACCGCGCGACCGATCTCGTATTCGCAGCCATTGTAAAAATCACTCAGCAGGGGGTGATTAATGGCTGATGTAATCGACACCGCCCAGGAGCGCGCAGACCTGATCCTGGCATCTCAAATTCAAGCCGCCCGCACAAACGTAACGGGCACATCTGCAATGTTTTGCATCTCCTGCGATCAGGCTATCCCAGAAGAGCGCCGCGTAGCTCTGCCAGGTGTGGAGCTTTGCGTGTACTGCAAGGCAGCAGCAGAAATCAGCGCAAAACATTATCGGGGCAATCAATGATGATTTTTACGGTGGCTTTGTTTGCGCTCGCTGTTGTGAACGCTGGCTTTTTGGTTTCCGATATCAAAGATGGTATGTGATGCGGTTTATACCTATCCCTCCGCAAATTGAAACGCCCAAAGCCTGGGCGTTTCCCTGGAACAAACCACGCCAGGCCGTTTCTGGCCTGGAAAGACCGCTTACCCGTGACGAGTACGATCAGGGGCAAGCTGTTTTAATCAAACTAAAAACCCTTTCAACCGATCTGCAGGAAATCTTCACAGGCCGCCATAAGCACCTGCTGAAAACTCAGGGCATCCACGCCGCGAATAAATACCTGGTTTATACCCTTGGCCGCAGCATTCTGCCGCGCGTTGAAGCCGTGAATGCGGCTCACGCGATGAATGTTAATGCCTCTATGAAATTCCTGTCTGAAGCTGATACTTATCACCGCCTGCCGAGCATGAGCGATAAGCCGCTGCGCCGGTTCGCTCAGGACATCGCCGGTCAGCTCAAGGAAATCTATGAGGAACGGTGCGATCAGTTGCTTGCTGAAAATGACGGTGACAACGCCATTCTTTTTGAGCTTAAAACTCAGCTCGGGTTGTACTGTGATATTGCTGGCATGTCCCGCGCTTTCAACGTCACGCCGATGTACTGGAAGAAATACTGCAAAGGTAAATTAGATACAGTTTCAGCCATCGCCGGTATGTCCCGCCTGGTTAATCCTGACTGGTGGTTAGGCCAGTTAAAAGGCCAGCGCACCCGCTGGCGTGAGTCTTTGCTTATTGCTATCGGCAAGGTAAACCGCGACGCATCTCCGTATGCCAGCAAGCAAGCGATCCGCGAAGTACGCGCGCGCCGTTTGTCGAATCTCGACTACCTCAAAAACTGCGACCTTGAAAACATTGAGACTGGCGAGCGCATCAGCCTGATCGACAAGGTGATGGCGAGTATTTCAAACCCTGAAATTCGCCGCATGGAGTTGATGAGTACGATCGCCGGCACCGAGAAGTACGCCGCTGCAAATGGTGACGTCGGGATGTTCCTGACTATCACCACACCATCCAAATATCACCCGACGCGCATCGTAGGCAAAGGCGATAAAAAGCGCGTTCTGCGTAATCACGCATGGGACAAAGAAGCCTATACGCCGAAAGATGCACAGCGTTACTTGTGCGGGATCTGGAGCAAAATGCGCACCGCGTTCAAGGATAACGATTTGTCTGTTTACGGGATGCGGGTGGTGGAACCACACCACGACGCGACCCCGCACTGGCACATGATGTTATTCACTAAGCCCGCTATGCGTCAGCCGGTGATCGATATCATGCGTAAATACGCCATGAGAGAAGACGGCGACGAACGCGGGGCGGCTAAGAATCGCTTTGACTGCAAACATCTAAACCGTGGCGGTGCTGCGGGATACATTGCCAAATACATCGCAAAGAACATTGACGGTTACGCGCTAGAAGGCGAGCGCGACCATGAAACCGGCGAGCTGCTAACAGACGCCGCGGCTGCTGTTACTGCCTGGGCTGCTACCTGGCGGATCCCTCAATTTCGCCCTATTGGCCTGCCTACCATGGGATCATACCGTGAGTGCCGCCGCATCCGCTCAATCAGTCTTACTGAAACCTTTGATGAAGAAGTTGAGGCCGTTCGCGCTGCTGCTGATGTCGGTGACTTTATGGCGTACATGGCAGCCCAGGGCGGCGCAAATATTCCCCGCGACGAACAGACCGTGCGTGTAGCTCGCCGCGTAGCTGCTGAGCTGAACGCCTACGATGAAGAAGTGAAAAAGGTTGTTGGCATTTTCGCGCCTCACCTTGGCGATTCTCATGTTTACGAAACCCGGACAACACAATGGCGCATCGTTTCCTCTGCCGTTGACGTTGAGGTTTTGACTTTAAAAAGCGCCTCCGGCGCGCCTCGGAGTCCTGTCAATAACTGTGGGTTAGGTGGAAATAAACCGACTGCAAATAGTCGTGATAGCCAGGCTGGGAGCGCCGCTACAACGTTCATTTCTGCAAACCAACCGGTAATTGACTGGACAGACACAGCCGCCGTGAGGGCGATTGTGGCACGCATACGCGAGGAAACGCCGAGAGTCAGCAAGGCGCAGCGTAGTTTCAACCCGTCAAAAGGCCGCGATGTTGCCCCGTCGGCAAGATTGACGGCAGAAGAACGGGCGCGTTTGCCTGAAATCGAACGCGAATTGATGAAACACAACATCACGGCGGAACGCTGGGAGCTGGAAGCGTTAAGCCGTGGGGCAGAAATCAGCTTTGGTGATGTGGTTATGAGTTTTGCACCGCTTCCGGATTGGGCTGAATTTGAATGATGTGCATTTGCTCAGATCAACCTCAGCAGGAAATTATATTTAAAATTAATGTGCGTAGAGACTTTTCTGCGTAACAAGAACAGTACGTAAACACATAGTAATAATAGTTACCATTACCATTTCTCGAGTGGCAATATCATGAGGTGAACTAATGTCTGCTGCAATTTTAGGAATTAAGGTTATCCTAATAATTCTTTTGTATGATTAATGTCATCGATGATTTTACTAAGGGCTCATAAATGAAATTGCGACTCTGGAATCTATTACCGCATGATTACGCTCCTTTTTTTCGTATTCTTCACATCATTGTGGCATTTCTAATATTGTCACAAATTATTAACTCTAATCTGACAGAGACCGAAGCAATTGGTGAGCATAGTCTTGAAGGAGTTATAACCTGGATGCACATTATTTCAGGATTAGGACTGATTATTTGTGGTTTTATAATGTTAAGCTGGATGCTTACTCAAAGAGGTTTTACTTATTACTTTTCATGGGTAGGGCTTGACTTTAGTGGCATTAAACAAGATATAAAAACGTTGACTAGTTTCCGCCTGCCCGATGCCCATTCTGGAGGTATTGCCAGTACAATACAAGGATTTGGAGTTCTAGCATTGCTAATTGTAGCACTTTCAGGTGGCCTATGGTTCTTGTTGAATACCATACAGTCAAATCTGGCTGAAACAGTAATACACTGGCATAAGTTCTTCACTACTTTCATTGAGGTCTATTTTTATGCACATGGTGCAATGGGAGTTTTGCATATTTTAATTGAAAAATATAAAAGTCGCCCAGTTAACCTAAGTGACTAATCTGTTGTGCGATAATATTATTTCAAGTTGTAGAAAATCCTAAAAATAAAATTTAGTTTACTAGAGGATGAAACAGCACTTGCAGAGAATTTTTAAAGAAATTTAATAAAAACGAAAAAATATTCATGGCGAAATGATTGTTTAATTATATAACATGGATAGAAATGTGAGTTAGTCGTCCTATTTTAGGAAGTTAATAATGACTAAAACAAAAGGGTTACCTCGTCCGCTAACGCACTACGCTTGGCTTTCCATTGCCACGGCTATTGCCACTATCGGACTCAAAGGTGTGGCGTGGAAAATGACCGGTTCGGTCGGTCTGCTATCTGATGCCATCGAATCCGTAGTTAACCTCGCAGGAGCCCTAATGGCGCTCTGGATGCTGACCTTGGCTGCGCTTCCAGCCGATGAGAACCACGCATATGGGCACGGCAAAGCCGAATATTTCTCGAGTGCTTTCGAAGGATTTCTGATCCTATTGGCGGCAGCCAGTATCGCCTATACCGCAGTTGAGCGGATGTTAACTCCGCAGCCGCTTGAGGAGATTGGTCTCGGACTACTTGTTTCGACAGTCGCATCAGTCCTTAATTTTGTGACGGCACGCATCTTGTTAAGGGCTGGCAAGCAGCACAACTCGATCACTCTTGAGGCAGATGCTCATCACCTGCTGACCGATGTCTGGACTTCGGTCGGTGTCATTTTTGGTGTCGGACTGGTTTATCTGACCGGCTGGTTTTGGGTCGATCCGGTCGTTGCATTACTGGTCGCAGCCAACATCGTTTGGGCTGGTTATCAGCTTATGAGTCGTTCAGCTGCAGGTCTGATGGACGTATCGCTACCCGCGGAAGAACTCAAAAAAATAGAGTCGCTGCTGGCGGGATATCGTGAACAGGGGCTTGATTTCCATGCACTACGCACACGCCAGGCTGGCGGGCGGGCGTTTATGACAATGCACATCCTAGTTCCTGGGCTATGGACTGTTCAATATGGGCACGACTGGGCCGAGCGTATAGAGCATGATATCCGCACAGCACTGCCTTTTATCCATATCACCACTCATGTGGAACCGTTGGAAGATCCAGCATCAATGAACGACCAAACGCTCGACATTTCTGATCACTAAACTAACCACATGCCGCTGGTCCGGCAGGGGAACAAAACCTCGGTCTACAAAAATTTCAGGTATTCTCTATAATTTTTAGGGTACTTGGTGTCTTGGCTTTCTACTTATTTTCCTGGCCTGCGCCCAATTGTTTGGCACGCAATATTTTTAAAAAGTCCGCTTCTGGCACAGAGCGGACCTCTGGTTATGAAAGGTCCACTGTGAGCGAACAGCGGACATATAATTTTTAGAAACAGCGCGATTTGAAGTTACACATTAAAGTAAATATGATTAATTCCGATCTGACTGACTTTGTCACTAGAAATTCTTTCCGAAGGTGCTCATTCGTCTATGTGGAAAAGAACGATTTTTACGATGCGAAAGCTATCAATACTGCAGATACTGGCACAGGGGAACCAAGTATGTTTTATTCACAGAAGCGGGAGGATAAAGCCGGGATTACTGGACAGAATTACCTGAACGTCCAGATCGGCGCGGAGATTAAGGATAATAGGTGGTTGGGATTTTGAGCATACGTCCAATTTCGGCTATGTGTTCCCATGTGCTTTCCTTGCTTTTCCCTTCATGTATTGATGCTATCAAATTCAAATTTTGCGCCGTTCCAAGAATTTCATACGTTGATGGAACAAGGCGCAAGCCGATATGGAATTTTTTGATATAGAAAGGCAAGGCTGAATACTTCGCCATTAACTGAGCTGCGGCATTTTTCAAATCATGGATGATTTCAGGGTTTATGTCAGAACAAGGAGTTGTTATTTTTGCCTGGTTAAGCAATAACAGATTTGATATTTTTCCCAATTGTTCCCTGAATGAAATGTAAGGTTCAATAGCCCCCTTAACGATGAGTTGACCAAGAACAAAAACGCTTACTCCAGTAACAACGGTGACAAAAGCAGATGAACTCATAAGTGTACCTAAAGATTGAATTATAAATCTATACTATCTTGGAGTGAACAGCCTGTCTATTGGACGGAATAGCCTGAGCATCCAATACGGCGACGGAAATACCTAAGGAAGGTGCGAATAAGTGGGGAAATTCTTCTCGGCTGACTCAGTCATTTCATTTCTTCATGTTTGAGCCGATTTTTTCTCCCGTAAATGCCTTGAATCAGCCTATTTAGACCGTTTCTTCGCCATTTAAGGCGTTATCCCCAGTTTTTAGTGAGATCTCTCCCACTGACGTATCATTTGGTCCGCCCGAAACAGGTTGGCCAGCGTGAATAACATCGCCAGTTGGTTATCGTTTTTCAGCAACCCCTTGTATCTGGCTTTCACGAAGCCGAACTGTCGCTTGATGATGCGAAATGGGTGCTCCACCTTGGCCCGGATGCTGGCTTTCATGTATTCGATGTTGATGGCCGTTTTGTTCTTGCGTGGATGCTGTTTCAAGGTTCTTACCTTGCCGGGGCGCTCGGCGATCAGCCAGTCCACATCCACCTCGGCCAGCTCCTCGCGCTGTGGCGCCCCTTGGTAGCCGGCATCGGCTGAGACAAATTGCTCCTCTCCATGCAGCAGATTACCCAGCTGATTGAGGTCATGCTCGTTGGCCGCGGTGGTGACTAGGCTGTGGGTCAGGCCACTCTTGGCATCGACACCAATGTGGGCCTTCATGCCAAAGTGCCACTGATTGCCTTTCTTGGTCTGATGCATCTCCGGATCGCGTTGCTGCTCTTTGTTCTTGGTCGAGCTGGGTGCCTCAATGATGGTGGCATCGACCAAGGTGCCTTGAGTCATCATGACGCCTGCTTCGGCCAGCCAGCGATTGATGGTCTTGAACAATTGGCGGGCCAGTTGATGCTGCTCCAGCAGGTGGCGGAAATTCATGATGGTGGTGCGGTCCGGCAAGGCGCTATCCAGGGATAACCGGGCAAACAGACGCATGGAGGCGATTTCGTACAGAGCATCTTCCATCGCGCCATCGCTCAGGTTGTACCAATGCTGCATGCAGTGAATGCGTAGCATGGTTTCCAGCGGATAAGGTCGCCGGCCATTACCAGCCTTGGGGTAAAACGGCTCGATGACTTCCACCATGTTTTGCCATGGCAGAATCTGCTCCATGCGGGACAAGAAAATCTCTTTTCTGGTCTGACGGCGCTTACTGCTGAATTCACTGTCGGCGAAGGTGAGTTGATGACTCATGATGAACCCTGTTCCATGGCTCCAGATGACAAACATGATCTCATATCAGGGACTTGTTCGCACCTTCCCTAACTGTGCAGGGGGAGCCAGATTAAAATGATAAGGATTGAATCGAAAAGCTATGCTAAAAGCAGTAACCACTCATCTGAAGGCTAGACAAAAAAATGCACACCTTTTACGAGCTTGCATATAGATGTACTCATTTTTCATTGTCGATGATAAATGAAGCTGAATCTCAATCATTGGCGCTTCTGTCGAAAACGGGTTCTACACCACTAATAAAAAACTTACAAGCGTTCAACCTGCAAAGGATGATTCATGTAGTAGGAATGTTTTCAGTTTTTGAAGCTCATCTGCAACGAAGACTAAATTGCAGTAACGGTTTTAAAGAGGCAGAGACAATTCTCGAAAATGCAGGTGAATTCGCGTTAAAAGAGGATTTTCATAACTGCTATCTCGCAGTCAACGCGTTAAAGCATGGGGAAGGGAGTAGTTATAAAACCCTGGTCAGTAAAATTCATTCAGTTCATTTCGTAGTAGGAACTCCATCAAATCCAATTTTTGAAGAAGGAGAACTAACCGGAATTGAGGGGCTAATAAAAGTTGATGATTCCTTTCTCGAAAGCTGTTTGCAACTTATCGAGAATGTATCTGAAAAAATTGCATTAAGCCGGCCTGACTTCACTCCTTGATCGCGGACTGTCATGCATTGGACAGAATAACTTGAACGTCTGCTATTGGCACAGAGCTGCCTCTCAGGTTTGCTTTGGCTCTGTGCCGTAGTTGTGTCAGTTGAAGTCTGAGCTGAAACAAATGATGTTTATCGGCCGCAGTTATATGGATGAGCCATGCATGCATTATGCGCATGGTTTTGCATGATCCCGAAAGGATCAAAAAATATCTTATCGCCATTCTGGCCGTGCTTTGCGGCGATCTGAGTCATGCATTAAAAACGGTGAGATAAGTCTGAAGCGGGCAGGCGGGTAACATTGCGCGCGCCAAGCTGCGAGGTTTTAAAAACTGCGCAGCCATCATCATGTAGGAGGTATATTTGCATTTAGGTTGGTTAGCTACGATTACAGACAGATGTTTGGCGCTTGGTTGGTACCAAGTGATAAGTTGAATTTGCTACTTCCCTAGATCGTAAGTAGCACGGATAGGCAGCCGTCTAATATATTAATTGCTGAAGTGTAGCCCACATCAACTATCGTGATATGAGCAGTTTACCAATCATTAAAGTAATGCTACGGTATGGATGGTTTATGGGCAGATTTTGGATCGCGTTTCGCGATCAGTGAAAAAAATGTCCAATAGGATTGCCTTTCAGGGGCTCACGTTCCTGGCGTTACTCGACGGTCTTGTCAAGTTTGCGTAAGAGTGCCCATAAACCATTCATTTTAAGGTGATATAGTGAATAGACTACAATCATTAAAAGAAGCGAAAACTAAGCCCGATTTAGCTAAATTATTGGATGTTAAACCTTCAGCGTTAACTTATTGTCTTTATATATTAAAGCCTGAAAATCAGTATACTCAATTTAAGATTCCTAAAAAAAATGGTGGTGAAAGAACAATTAATGCTCCGAATGGATTGTTAAAGTCGATTCAATCATCTCTATCTAAACTTCTACTTGATTGCCTTGATGAGATTATTTTCAATAAGTTTCCAGATTCAGAACTGGCAGCGGAAAAAGCAAACAATTCAAAAGTATTAAAGATAAAATGCTCCGCTGCGGAAATAAAACAACCCTCATTATCTCATGGATTTGAAAGAAAGCGTTCAATTATAACAAATGCAATGATGCACTTAGGGAAAAAGAATGTTTTTAACATAGACTTGGAGAATTTCTTCGGAAGTTTTAACTTCGGAAGAGTTCGTGGTTTTTTTATAAAGAATAGAAATTTTGAACTAGATCAAGAAATCGCTACAGTAATAGCTAAAATTGCTTGCTATAATAATGAATTACCTCAAGGTAGCCCATCTTCTCCTGTAATCACTAACCTAATCACACATTCTTTAGATATTAAGCTTGCAGCACTAGCAGTAAAAAACTCATGTACATATACACGATATGCTGATGACATTACTTTTTCAACGAGAAAGATCGATTTTCCTTCTTTCATAGCTAATGATAAGTGCGGTAAGTTTGCACCTAGTAAAAAACTTAGAAGTGAAATAGTTCGCTCAGGTTTTTTAATTAATGATAAAAAGACAAGAAATCAATATAAAGATTCAAGACAAGATGTTACTGGTCTGATTGTAAATAAAAAACCCAATACAAAAAAAGAATACTGGAGGCTTGTACGTGCTCAATGCGACCATTTATTTAAATATGGTACATTCGTAGAAAAGATCGACGACATTGAGATAAAAGGAAATATTAATAGACTTGAGGGTAAACTGAATTTTATAGATCAACTTGATCACTATAATCGGTTACGTCAAGCTGAAAAATTGAATCCAAAGTACCAATTAAAAAAAGATCCAACTAAAAATACACAAGCTAAAACTAGGCGTTATTTGCATGGGGGTAGAGAAAGTACGTTTAGTAGATTTTTATTTTATCGTCTATTTTATGGCAATACTCTACCGACAATACTTACGGAAGGTAAAACTGATAATGTTTATTTAAAGGCAGCAATACATAAACTAGCTGCGTTGTTCCCTAAATTAGCATCAGAGAAAAGTGCAGGGTCTCCGTATAAAAGTCTAACAAGATTTCTTGATTACAATGAGAGAACTAAATATTTACTGGAACTCTTTGGTGGTGCTGATTACTTGAAAGATTTTGTCATACACTATAAGTCATATTATAAATACTATACTGCTCCAGAACCATCACACCCAGTAATCATCTTTGTTGATAATGATACCGGCCCAAAAGACCTTATTAATTATATTAATAAAATTGATAATGCGAGCATTTTTCCTAAGGGATTGAAAGACATACGTTCTTCTGATTTTGTACATGTTTTTCATAATCTATACTTGGTGCTCACCCCCCAAACCAAGGGTTATTCTGAAACTGATATAGAACATTTCTTTAAAGATAAAGATCGACTTAGACAATATAAAGGGAAATCTTTTAATACAGTTTCACTACGCGATCCTAATAATGATTTAAGTAAAGAAGCTTTTTCTAAACATATTATTCATGCTAATAAGCATGATATTGATTTTAGCGGATTTACAAGTCTATTAGAACGTCTAGTAAAAGTTATAGAACATTTTAATTCTCTTAAAATTAAAAATAGTTCAGCACCCTGATTTTATCGTTCGTATTCAAACCAGCTTTAGGACATCAATACAATCATTCACCATGCTGAAAAACCAGTTGCGTAAAGCCCTACAATTGATTTTCGCTTTTAGATGACTGTTCGAGTAATAATAATAGAAATTTTAAGCCCCATATCTTGGGGCTTTGCAGTTTTACTCCGGCGTAAGTTCATAACAAGTAAACCTAATCACTTCCTCCCCAAACCACGCATTTAGCTCTTTAAAACGTTCCTGCAACGGCGTCAGTTCGTTACGCACAAACACCTGAGATGCCTTAACCGAATCACCAAAGCCCCCGCTGTTCTCCGGAATAATCCCCATCATCTGCGGCGGCACGCGGTGCGCGCAAAGCAAGTCGTTCTGGCTGGCCTTCTTGATATTGAAGAAATCATCTTTCGTCGCGACCTCACTTAACGGCAGAATCTTGATCCCGTCCGGCTTGCCGTTTGGCGCGTACATGAACAGGTTGCGGAAATTGCCCAGGCCTTTCGTGTCGCGCATTGCTTTGCGCATCTGATCGATGTCGGAGCTGCTTTGTGCCGCGTCGGTCATGTAGAGGATATACCCGGCGTGCGCGCCGTTCTGGTAATACTTGCGGCGGAACAGCGTCGCGGCCTCATTCAGCCAGGCAGAGTTCAGGGCGCTGAGATATTCCGGCAGGCCGTACAGCTCCTGATTAATGTCCGGCTCAATCAGATGAAACACGCTACCGGCTTCAAACTGATGCGCGTCCTTCCATTGCTGCACAAACCAGTATGTATCCGGCTCAACGCCACGCCGTGCATATTTGGCAGGCACGGTTTTCATCACCACGACGTCGCCGAGCTGGTTGCGGATCACTTCTAAAAAACCATTCCCGAATACCAGATAATCCAGGGCAAACCGGCTAAACTCCTGCTGTGATAACAGCGGATGCGGGACAAAGGTCGAGGCCAGAATATTACGTTTTACATATAGCGATGAGCTGTGGTGAACCGCTGCCCGCAGCGTGCGAGCCAGTCCGTCAAAGCTGACCGGCGGCTCATACCACTGACCGTTACCCGTGCACTCGATGTAGTCCAGAATTTCGCGGCGGTCTAACACCGGCGTCGGGTCGCCAAAGCTGAACGCCTCCGCGCCGCTTGTCTGCTGTGCGGCTGCTGTAACGGTAGTTGATGCCGCTTTGCGAAATTTGCGCTTACTCATATTAATAAAACTCCAGAATGTTAGGGCTTTGGCCGCCGTTCGCGGCGGTCAGGGGTTCGTTAAGCAGTGCGTGCATGATTGCCCAGGCGACATCCGCGTGGCTGGCCTCCTCGCTGCGGCTGGCCTCGTAGGTGGAACGGCTGCCGCTGGCGGTCATGGTTTTGCGGATCGCCATGAATGACGACGTGATGTCTTTGTGGTTGGTGTCGTACTCCAGGCGTCCGGACGTGATGGTATCCTTCGCTTTCAGTACCATTTTCGTTTTGGTTTCCGGGCTATATCTGATTTCCATCGCGGCGGGGAAGAACTGCCGGACAAGCTGGAAAACGCCCTGGCCGATGCCGGTGGCATCCACGCCGATATATTCCACGCAGTATCGTTTCGTTAACTCCTCAATGCTTTTCGCCTGGGCGGCAAAGTCCATGCCTTTCCACTGGTGACGCTCCAGCACGCGGAATTTGCCCCCGTCCAACAGCGGCGGAGCCACGACGGCGCAGCCCGCGCTGTCGCCGGTGTGTGACGGGTCGTAACCAATCCAGACGGCGCGATAACCAAACGGACGCACGGCGAACGGGCTGAAATCCTCCCATTCCTCGGCGCTTTCCACCATGCAGCGCTGTAGCTCGGCGAACGGGAACACCGACGCCTGATCGTCTACAAATTCGCACATGAACAGGTTGCGGAAATCCTCGGCGCTGTTTTCCTGTTTCAGCGTGTCGATATTGAACAGGTTACAGCCACCGGCTAACGCGTCTTCAATGGTGACGATTTGCCGCCACTGGCCATCCTCACAAACCCGACCTTTTGCCAGGGCGTGATGGCCGATATCCAGTTCAATCCGGTCACGGGGATTTTCCCGCCCCTTGTTGAACAACTCCCCCGACCAGAACGGATACGCGCCGTGCGTCAGCGCTGACGGCGTGGAGAAATAGGTAGTGCGCAGATGCTCCTGCGACGCCATGCCGCTGGCGACCTTGCGCAGCTTCTGGAAGTTCGGGATCCAAAAGATTTCATCCACGTATAAATCGCCGTTGTGGCTTTGGGCGGTGTTGGAGTTGGTGCCTAAGAAAATCAGCTTTGCGCCGTTGTTGCCGAGCACTATCGGATCGCCGGTCAGTTCGACATCGACCAGCCGCGCAAAGTGAATGATGTACTCACGGAAGACGTAAGCCTGGGTTTTACTGGCCGACAGGAATATCTGGTTGTGGCCGGTGGCGAGCGCGCGAAGCAGCGCTTCGCGGGCAAAGAAGAATGTTGCGCCAATTTGGCGTGATTTTAGGATGTCGCGGATGCGGTGCTTAAGCCCTGCGTCATACCAGACGCGCTGATACTGGAAGCACTGAGAAAGAAAAATACCTTCCAGCTTCTCCAGGGCTTCGTCGTTGAAATAGTTCTTTGTCGGCTTCTTGCGCTCGCCTTTGTTGCGGTTGGCAACGTTCGGATTTAAATCGGCCTCGTTCCCGCTCTGGCTATAGCGGTTCACCCGTGCCAGGCGCTCAATCATCCGGCCTAACGCATCAATCTCCTTGTAATCCGCATTCCCCTTCACGTCTTTCGTGACGAGCTGAATTAAACGCGCCTCCAGGCTGGACTCCACGCGGGTAATCGGCGCGGCGTTCTCCCACGCGTCGCGGGTTTTCCAGCTCTGCACCGTCGGTATTTTTTGGGTCAGCAGTTCCGCAATCTGACGCACAGAAAACCCCTGCCAGTAAAGCAGTGCCGCCTGTCGCCGTGGGTCGCTGATGATGGTTGAGTTTGTCGTTTTCATGGACGTAACGTTACCGGCTGGTCTGCGGCTTTTCGCGCTGCCCACGTTGTGCCATCGAGCATCAACCCGCCTTGGCTGGCGGTGTCGAGTGTGTGTCGGGAAACTTGGGGTTCTCAGAAGCACACACCGACTGGAGTCCGACAAATGGCAAAAGCAACAAGGCGCTTTCGTATCTGTACTGAAGGGGCAACCACCGACGGGCGCGAAATTACCCGCGCTTGGATTGAACAGATGGCCGCGACCTATGACCCAAAGGTCTACGGCGCGCGCATCAACATGGAGCACATCAAGGGATACACGCCTGACAGTCCTTTCCGCATGTACGGCGATGTGACCGGCGTTTATGCCGAAGAAATTGCCGACGGCGCGCTCAAAGGCAAGCTGGCACTGTATGCCGACATTGATCCGACGGCTGATTTAGTGTCGCTGGTGAAAGCCCGCCAGAAGGTTTACACCTCCATCGAAGTGAACCCCTCGTTTTCCGATACCGGCAAAGCCTATCTGATTGGCCTGGCAGTGACCGACAGCCCCGCGAGCCTCGGCACCGAGTACCTGCAATTCAGCGCGAAGGCGCAGCAAAACCCGCTGGCGAGCCGCAAACAGGATGCTGGAAACCTGTTCACCGTCGCCGAAGAAACGGCGTTCGAGTTTGAAGAAGATAAACCGGTTGCCCCGTCGCTGTTCTCCCGCGTGAAACAGCTGCTGTCCAGTAAATCCGCCTCGGATGATGCCCGATTCAAAGACGTCCACGACGCCGTGGAGGTGGTGGTCGAGCACGTCGAAACCGGCATGAAGGCCAGCGACGAAAAGCTGTCCTCGCTTGAAAAATCCCTGACACAACGCCTCAGCGCGCTGGAAAAAACCACCGCTGATGACCGCGAACAGTTCAGCACGCTGAAAGGCAAGCTGGAGAAATCCGCACCGCAGAACTACACGCAGCGCCCCGTTTCAAGCGGCGGCGGTAAGGGGAATGCGGCGGATATCACTGACTGCTAAGCACAAAAAACCGATTAACCCGTTAACCATTTTGGAAAAAAACGCATGAAACAAACCACCCGTTTTCAATTTAACGCCTACCTGTCCCGCATCGCAGAGCTGAACTCAGTGGACACCGGCGACCTGGATAAAAAATTCAGTGTTGAGCCGTCGGTCACGCAGACGCTGATGACCCGCGTGCAGGAGTCCTCCGCGTTCCTCCAGATGATTAACATCATCCCCGTGGACGAAATGAAGGGTGAAAAGGTGGGCGTAGGCGTGTCCGGCTCCATTGCCAGCACGGCGGACACTACCGGCGACGGTGAGCGTAAAACTGCTGACTTCAACACCCTGACCGCCGAGGGCTACGAGTGCCGTCAGACGAACTACGATTTCCATTTCCGCTATGCCACGCTCGATCTCTGGGCACGCTATCAGGACTTCCAGGCGCGCCTGCGCGACGCCATCGTTAAGCGTCAGGCGTTGGATCGCATCACCATCGGCTTCAACGGCGTTGAGCGTGCGGCCACCTCAAGCCGCACGAAATACCCGCTGTTGCAGGACGTGAACGTGGGCTGGCTGCAAAAGTACCGCCTCAATGCGCCTGAGCGCGTGATGAGCAAGATTGTCGGCGACGACGATGCGGTGATCTCCGCCACCGTCCGCGTCGGCTCCGGTGGTGACTATGAAAATCTGGATGCGCTGGTGATGGATGCGACCAACAACATGGTTGATCCAATTTATCAGGACGACACCGGCCTGGTGGTGATCTGTGGCCGTCAGCTGCTGGCGGATAAATACTTCCCGCTGGTGAACAAGGAGCAGGAGAACTCCGAAAGCCTGGCGGCGGACATGATTATCAGCCAGAAGCGCATCGGTAACTTACCGGCGGTGCGCGTGCCGGGCTTCCCCGCTAACGCGTTCCTGATCACCCGTCTGGATAACCTGTCCATCTACTGGCAGGACGGCACGCACCGCCGTCACATCGAAGAGGTGCCGAAGCGTGACCGCATCGAAAACTACGAATCCATCAATGAGGATTTCGTGGTGGAAGACTATCGCGGCGGCTGCCTGGTCGAAAACATCCAGCTCGGCACCTTCAAAGCTGCCGCACCTGAATCAGCGGAATAAAGGGGGACATCATGATCAGCCCTTGCCGTCGTCACATGCTGCGGCAGTCAGCTATCAACGCAGCGCAGCAGGCCTCCGGCCTGTTGCGTCACGCCACCGGCTACGAACTGCAAATGCAGCGACTCAATGCGGATAAGCAGCAACTGAGCAAGCATCAGTCCTTCCAGGCCAAAGCGGAAGTCAAACGCCGCCTGCTGCCGGAATACGCCCCGTGGGTGTCGGGCGTGCTGGCCGAAGGGAACGGCGCGCAAGACGCCATCCTGATGACCGTCATGATCTGGCGTATCGATGCCGGTGATATAGCCGGGGCGCTGAACATTGCCCGCTACGCCTTTAAGCACCGGCTCGCCATGCCGTTCGGCAACCGCACCGCGGGCTGCGCCTTCACCGAGGAAGTGATCGACCAGGCCACGCGCGCCCGCGACGCCGGTGAACCGGTCAGCATTGAGCTGATGCTGGAGGTGCTGGAGCTGACCGACGCCGAGGATATGCCCGATAAAGTCCGTGCCCAGCTGCACAAGATTATCGGCTATCTCTACCGCGACGGCGGCAAGGACGCGTTAGCCCTGGAACGCCTGAAAAACGCCTTAATTCTTGATAACAAATCAGGCGTTAAGAAAGACATTGAGCGTCTGGAATCCGCCATCAGAAAGGCATCCGGCAGCTAAAAGAATGCGCCCCGCGCAGGGCGGCACGCCAGCCGAGACTGGTCTTTGACCCTGTTCAACGCTGGCGTCCACCGCCCCCCATTCAGAGGTCAACATGTCGTCTCTTGTTATACCTGCACCAAAGCCGGACGCCGCGACGGAACCCGCGATTAAGAACACCCATTTTTGGCCTGATGTTGATCCGGTTGAGCTGCGCGACACGCTGCGGCTGGAGGGCACCGTCACGCCTAAGCGCCTGCGCGCCGCCGCGAAGTTCGCCATGACCGAGGTAAACGCTGAGCTGTACAGCTTTCGCGAAGCGCAAAAGTCCCAAGGATTTAAGACGCTGGAAGACGTCCCCGCCGACCAGATTGACGATGAAAGCGTGAAGGTCGGTGCCTATCAACGCGCCGTGGCGTCCATTGCCGCCGCGTATCTGGCTGAACGTTACCCGAACAGCGACACCACCGACGCGGGCAGCAAAAAGGCCGCGATCGTCGAAAGCACCGTTGATGATTTATGGCGTGATGGTCGAAATGCGATCAGCGACGTCGCCGGTGTGTCTCACTGCATCATCGGGCTGCTCTGATGAAAGTCATTGCCGAACAGGGCGACACCGTAGATTCGCTCTGCTGGCGTTACTACGGGCGCACCGAGTCGGTGGTTGAGCAGGTTTACGCGGCTAACGTTGGGTTAGCCGCTCGCGGGGCAATATTGCCCCATGGCTACGCGGTGGAACTGCCGGACATTACTCAGGCCGCAGTCAGTGAAACCGTCTCACTTTGGGACTGATGACCATGGAGCGCATCACCTCGTTTATTTGTTACTGCGTCGCGGCCTTTCTTGCGTGGCTCGGCGCGATGTCGCCGCAGGATATCGCCTTTCTGGTCGGTGCCGCCGTCGGCGTCGCAACCTTTCTGGTGAACTGGTACTACCGGCGCAAAACCTATCGCCTGCTGAAAAAGATGGGCATCAGTGGAGAAATTAATGCAGCCATCAATCGTTAGACGCTGCGCGGTCGCCGCTGTCCTGGCGATTGCCGCAATGCTGCCACAAACGCCGACGTTGAAAACGTCCGCCGCCGGTCTGGCACTTATCGCTGACTTTGAAGGCTGCCGCCTGTCGGCGTACCAGTGCAGCGCGGGCGTCTGGACAAACGGCATCGGGCACACGGCGGGCGTGAAACCGCAAACGCACATCAGCGAACGGCAGGCCGCAGTGAACCTGTTGGAAGACGTGATGCGGGTGGAGCAAGGCATTGCGCGTTGTATGCCGATCGGCATGCCGCAGCAGGTGTACGACGCCGTTGCATCCTTTGCGTTCAACGTCGGCGTGACGGCGGCGTGTAAATCCACCCTGGCGTTGTTCATCAACAAGGGGGAATGGCGAAAAGCCTGCGAACAGCTGCCGCGCTGGGTGTTTGTGAACGGTGTGCGCGTCACTGGCCTGGAACGCCGCCGCGCGAATGAGCTGGCCTACTGCCTGCGGGGTGTCTGATGCGCATTTTAATTTTGTTAATGCTGGCCGCGTGCGCGCTGGCGGGGCTGCAAACCTGGCGTATTGGCGGCCTGACTGATAAGGCAGACCAGGCGCAGCGGATCATCGGCACGCTGTCCGCCGGTATCGAAAGCCGCGACAACGCCATTCACCGCCTAAACGATGAAGCCGTGACGCGGGAACGCCAGGAACAAAGTCTGCGCACCCAGCTCGCACGGGCAAGTCAGCAGGCGCGGGATCGTGAATATGACATTCAGAGGTTACTTAATGAAAATCAGGAAATGCGCGATTGGTACTCTGCTCCTCTGCCTGATGGTATTGGCCGGATGCACGCACGCCCCGCCTTTGCCAGCGCCGCAGATTATTTACGTTGGCTGTCCGGCGGTAACCAGTTGCCCGATACCGGCAAGCTCACCGGTCACTAACGGCGACCTAAGCGCCGATGTCAGAAACCTGGAGGCCGAGCTGGTAGCCTGCGGCCTTCAGGTGGAAGCGGTCAAACAATGCCAGGAGGAACACCGTGTTAAAACCCGCACAGCTGCGAAAAGCGTTAACTGACGCCGTGCCGGTGCTGCAAACCAGCCCCGACCAACTGCGGATGTTTGTGGACAATGGGCGCATCGTTTCCACGTTAGCCAGTTCGCTGTCTTTTGAATATCAGTACCAGGTCGAACTGCTGATCACCGACTTTACTCAGGACAGCGATCTGATCGTGGTGCCCATTCTGGCCTGGCTGCGTGAGCATCAGCCGGACATCATGGCGACGCCGGAAAAGCAACAAACTGGCTTTAAATTCACCGCCGACATGCTCAATGATGGCGTTTATGACATCGCTGTGCATGTACAGCTTACCGAGCGCGTAATCGTTAAACAGATTGATGCCGGTCTGCACGTGGAGCATTTCCCTGAGCCGCCGCTACCGGAGCCGGTGGAAAGGCCGCGTGAGCTGTACCTGCACGGCGAGTTAGTGAGTCAGTGGAATGAGTGAGTTGTCAGCCTTTGATACCCGTCTGGCGGGATTGATTGCGGCGCTCTCACCGCAAAGCCGGATAGCGATGGCGGCGGCCATTGCGAAGCGTCTGCGCAAACATCAGCAACAGCGAATCAAACGGCAGGTTACGCCGGAGGGGCAGCCGTTCGCCCCACGACGGGCGCAGCCTCTGCGGGCGAAGAAAGGCCGCATCAAGCGGGAGATGTTCGCCAAACTGCGCACGGCTAAATACATGAAGGCCAAAGGTACGGACAAAGACGCAGTGGTGGAATTCACCGGCCAGGTGCAACGGATGGCGAAGGTGCATCAGTACGGGCTTCGGGATCGCCCGTCGGTCAGGGCAAAAGAAGTGCAGTATCAGGCGCGCCCGCTTTTAGGGCTGGACGCGGAGGATACAAGGATAGTTTTAGATGAAATAATTTCAAATCTAAACAAAACTACCAGCTAGATATCAAAAATATCCACATACATATGGTTATTAGATTATTTGGTGTGCTACATTTTTTATACTTTAAAAACCTACTTAAGGATAATTATGAACATAGCTATTTTAATTGGGGTGAGTGATTACATCAGAGCGACAAAATTGCCCGCTTGTAAGAATGACGTTCAAATAATTAACAAGGTAATTACACACTCTGGAAAATACGAATCTGTACTATTGATTGATAGTGAAACAAGTAGCGCATCTGTAAAAGAAAAAGTGTCGAATTTTATTCGACAACATGAAAATGAAACAATAGAAGAAATATTTTTCTATTTCAGTGGGCATGGCATGTTTACCGATGGAGAGTTTCATTATGCATTGACTGACTACGACCCTAAAAGAATTAAAAATACCACATACGAAAACTCTGAAATAGACCAATTGATAAAATCCTTATCCCCTGACTTGACTGTTAAAATTGTTGATGCTTGCAATGCTGGTGTTAATTATATAAAAGATTTAGACGGTTACAGCAAAGCACTTCATGATAGAAAATCAGAATTTAAACATTGTTATTTTATGTTATCTTCAGAATCATCGCAAAATTCTTTTGCAGATAATAATTTAAGTTTTTTCACTAAGTCATTTATCGAATGCATAGCAAATTCAGAAACTGAATCCATTCGTTATAAGGATTTGATGGATTATATTTCAGATTCTTTCATGAGTAACAAAGAGCAGACACCTTTATTTATAAATCAAGCAAATTACACTGAGATATTCATAAGTCAAGATAGTTCATTAAAGGAAATTCTCAACAACTCTTTACGAGGCCTCGCACAACTTCAATTAGAGAAAATACCCCAAGCAACTTTGATTGATAGGATAAAAGAAGATTCAAAAAGATTTATGAAACAAGAAGAAGCCATGGCTATTTACAAGAAAATAATAGACATAGCTAACGAGAATAAAAAATTCAAAAATGACGGGAAAAATATATTTGATGTGTCCGTGTTGAAAATTGATGATTATAAACCAATACCAAAAATATCTCAGATTTCAAAATGGCTTCATTCCCATCCGGGTTTATTTTTTGCATCTCCCACCTACGCAGTAGAAATAAGAGAGAAAAAAGTACTCAAAAACAGACATGCTTTTTATAGTTCACTAATGCGAATGGGGGGATTAGAGGAGGATGATGACTATAAAACTGTCGAAGAAAAAATTAATGTTCCTAAAGGAGTGGAGAATATCATCGAGGTGCCTTTTAAAGCCTTGGAAATAAAGGCAGTGTCATTGTTTGACAACGTAAACTCATCAACACTTTATATTGTCCCTTTCATATCCCGAACTCAGATGGTGGTATTCAATTATGTTTCTCATTCAATTACTGTAGGGTGGGATGGCGAAGTCATGCAAGACGCTAATGAACTATGGGAGTCAAGTATATATGAATTAATAGATAAAGATAAAATATTCGATCATGTGAGGAGGTTATTTGAATATTTCGAGGCATTTTCATTGGAGCCTATTAAGAGATCATTAGGTATACAAAATGAGGAGAAATTGGAAGCTGAGAATACTGTTTTACAGATTGAGCATCATAAAGAATAAACCTACTTTTGTGTCGTAGATAGCACACCGCACCATAGTTGAAGCATGAGCTTAATAAAAGACATGCTTCATCCCATGAATACATCCATCCCCAAACACGACATTCCGCGCCTGCTGCGCAATCTGATCCGCATTGGCACCGTTGACGAGGTGGATTTAGTTGCGGGCACCTGTCGCGTGAACACCGGCGGCAACGTCACCGACTGGCTGCACTGGCTGACCTCCCGTGCGGGGCGTTCACGTTCCTGGTGGGCACCGTCTGCCGGTGAGCAGGTTCTGCTGTTCTGCCTGGGCGGCGAACTCGACACCGCCTTTGTGATGCCTGGCGTTTTCTCTGATGAATTCCCCGCCCCGTCTGCCTCGGCGGATGCCGTACACGTCACTTTCCCCGACGGCGCGGTGATCGAGTACGAACCCAAAACCGGCGCACTGCTGGCAACCGGCATTAAGTCTGCCACGGTGAACGCTACTGATAAGGTGGCGGTGACTGCCCCGCTGATTACCTGCACGGCGAAAACGCGCATCACGCTCGACACGCCGGAAGTGGTCTGCACTAACAAACTCACCACCGCCACCATCGAGATTAAAAAGGGCGGCACCATGACCGGCAACCTCACCCATTCAGGCGGCGGCATCACGTCAAACGGCGTGGTTGTGCATACCCATAAACACGGCGGCGTACAGACGGGCGGCGGTCAAACGCAGGTGCCGTCATGAGTAACGCAAAATACATCGGGCTGGCTCGCGATACGGGGCGCAGCGTCGAAGACCTTGCGCACATCCAGCAGTCGGTCAGCGACATTTTGCGCACGCCCGTCGGTTCCCGCGTCATGCGCCGTGACTATGGTTCGCTGCTGTCTGAGCTGACTGACCGCCCGCAGAACGCGGCGCTGCGGCTGCAAATTATGGCGGCCTGTTACAGCGCGATCCTCAAGTGGGAGCCGCGCGTCAGCCTCACCGGCATCACCTTTGAAACGACGTTTGACGGGAAAGCGGTGGTTGAACTCACCGGCATCCGCAAAGACACCTCCGCCGCCATCTCCTTAACCCTTCCAGTGAGCTGAATTATGGCAACTATCGACCTGAGCCAGTTACCCGCCCCCGACGTGGTGGAGGTACTGGATTATGAAATTCTGCTGGCGGAGCGCAAAGCCACGCTGGTGTCGCTTTACCCCGAAGACCAGCAGGTCGCCATCGCCCGCACGCTGACGCTGGAGTCCGAGCCGATTGTGAAACTGCTGGAGGAGAACGCCTACCGCGAAGTGATCCTGCGTCAGCGGGTTAACGAGGCGGCGCAGGCCGTGATGCTGGCCTATGCCACCGGCGCAGACCTGGACAACATCGCGGCGAAGTTCAGCGTGCAACGCCTGACGATCACGCCTGCGGATACCGTCAGCGTGCCCGCCGTGGCGGCGGTGATGGAAAGCGATGCGGATTTACGTATCCGTGCGCAGCAGGCGTTTGAAGGGCTGAGCGTGGCGGGTCCGGTCGGCGCGTATGAGTATCACGGGCGCTCTGCCGACGGGCGCGTGGCGGACATTTCGGTGATCAGTCCGTCGCCCGCCTGCGTCACTATTTCCGTGCTGGCACAGACCGGCAACGGCACCGCCCCCGCTGACCTGTTGGCGAAAGTGCAGGCCGCGCTCAACGATGAAAACGTGCGCCCCGTGGCTGACCGCGTGACCGTCCAGTCAGCCACCGTCGTGAATTACACCATTGACGCCGTGCTGTATCTGTTCCCTGGTCCCGAAGCCGAACCCATTCGCGAAGCCGCCGAGGCGAAGCTTATCGCCTACACCACCGCGCAGCACCGGCTAGGCCGCGACATCCGGCTGTCAGCCATTTACGCCGCGCTGCACGTTGAGGGCGTCCAGCGGGTGGAGCTGAAAAGCCCGAAGGCCGACATCGAGCTGGACAAAACCCAGGCGTCATTCTGCACCGCCTACACCTTAAAAGTGGGTGGCTACGATGAGTGATCGCCTGCTGCCCGTCGGTTCCTCCCAGCTTGAAGTTGACGCCGCCGACGCCTGCGCCGCGCTTGAAAACGTGCCGGTGCCGCTGCGGCAGCTCTGGGATCCGCTGGCCTGTCCGGTGAAGTTCTTACCGTATCTGGCCTGGGCGCTGTCGGTTGACCGTTGGGATGAACACTGGCCGGTTGCCACTAAGCGCCGTGTCATTCAGTCGGCCTGGTTCATTCACTGCCACAAGGGAACCATCGGCGCTATCCGGCGCGTGGTGGAGCCGCTCGGCTACCTGATCAACGTGACCGAGTGGTGGGAAACCAACGACGAACCAGGAACGTTTCGCCTGGACATCGGCGTGCTGGAAACCGGCATCACCGAAGAAATGTATTTAGAGATGGAGCGGCTGATTGCCGACGCCAAACCCGCAAGCCGCCATCTGATCGGCCTGACCATCACCCAGGATATCAAAGGCGATGTTTACATTGGCGCAGCGCAGTACGTCGGCGAGCTGCTGACCGTTTACCCCGCATAAGAGGACGATATGAGCACATTTAAATCCGTTGTCACCACGCTCGGCCAGGCGCGCATCGCGGCGGCCATTGCGGCGGGGACTGACACCAACATTACGCAGCTGGCCGTCGGCGACGGCAACGGCAAGGCGACCACGCCGGTTGCCACACAGACTAAGCTGGTTAAAGAGGTCTACCGCACGCCGCTCAACTCGCTGAAGCTTGACCCGTCGCACGGAAACTGGGTGATTGCCGAAGCGGTGCTGTCTGCCAGCGTCGGCGGCTTCTGGATGCGCGAAATGGGGCTTTTCAGCAGCGACGGCGCGCTGATTGCCGTCTGCAACATGGCGGACACCTATAAACCAACGCTGGCAGAAGGTTCAGGCCGCACGCAGACGTTGCGCATGGTCATTGCGGTCAGCAACACCGAAGCGATCAGCCTGCTGATCGACGACTCGGTGATTATGGCAACGGAACAGTATGTGAATGACCTGCTGGCCGCGCATGAGAAATCACGCAACCACCCTGACGGCACGCTGACGGCAAAGGGTTTTGTCCAGCTGAGCAGTTCGGTCACCAGTACCAGCGAAGCACTGGCCGCCACGCCAAAAGCGGTGAAGGCTGTGAATGACAACGCCAACGGGCGACTGCCTTCCGGCGGGACTGCGGTCGCTGCAACTAAGCTTGCAACCGCTCGAAAGATTGCAGGTTTGGCGTTCGATGGCACTAAAGACGTCAATATTACCGCCACTGATGTGGGCGCTTTAGCACCGGGTGATTTTGGGGTCGGCAGTTACGGAAAAAGCGTTCAGGATGCAAACGCCATCGACGCTAATGGTTTTTATCTGCTCCCTAAAGGAGCCGATAACGCCCCCGTGGCGGGGACGCATGCCGAAGTTATTCATGCTGGATATGATAATAATTCAGCGAAGCAAATCGCCTGGCGTGCAGGCGGTAGCTCCGTTAGCAGGATGTATCACCGCGCAAAAAGTGCCGGAAAGTGGGGTGAATATACCGGCGTTTATGATGAGTCCAACAAGCCCACTGCCGAAGACGTGGGGGCGCTCCCTTCCGGTGGTACAGCGGCAGCGGCAACAAAATTAGCCACTGTCCGAAAGATTGCCGGAGTGGCATTTGATGGCACGAAGAACATCAGCATCACCGCCGCTAATGTTGGCGCTGTCCAGCAGGGTGGCGGAACGGGAATGTCGAGCAATACGATCCGTATTGGATGGAGCGGCAAAAAGTTATTGGCTCAAGTGGATAGCATCCAAATGGGAGAGCTTTATTACACCAATAACCCACCCAGTGCCGACGCCGTAGGCGCATTACCTGCTGAAGGAACGGCTGTTGCTGCGACAAAGCTCGCGGCGTCACGCAAGATTGCCGGTGTGGCCTTTGACGGCACAAATGATATCAGTATCAGCGCAGGAAACGTCGGCGCACTGCCATCGGGCGGCACTGCACTAGCAGCGACTAAACTCGCCACCGCCCGCAAGATTGCCGGTGTAGCCTTTGACGGCACCAAAGACATCAACCTCACCAACTCGAATGTCGGGCTGGGCAATGTCGGGAATTTCGCCGCCGTTCAGCAAGGCGGCGGTGTCGGTATGGGTACGAATAAAATCTATATCGGCTGGACGGGGGCGAAGGTAAAAATTCAGGTAGATGCCTCTGATATGGGGGAGGTTTACACAACGCAGAACAAACCGCCTTTTGTTGATGCTTATTCTAAGACTGAAAGTAATGCGCATTATATTGCGCGTGATAGCGTCAAAACTGCCGGATTTGCGAGCGGGAACGTGGCCAATCCCTACATGCGGCATGAGGCAAGTGACGCCGTGGTTTATCTTGCGGATCGCAACTGGTCGGATAGTCGTTTTGTTTACGACGTGCAGCGTGGCAGTCAGGCGCTGGAGAACGCGGGATGGACGGCGCAGCAGAACTGGGAAGCGCCAACCGGGTGTTTCATGACGGGGCTAAACATCCGCCCGGATATGGGCGATTGCCGAATGATGGGGAAATACTACCGCGCGTTAATGATTAGATCGGCCAGTGGAAGCTGGCGACAGGTGGGTAACTAAGATGATCACATTTAAAAATATCAAAATTGCTAAGCAGGTTTTAGAAGATGGCATCCCCCTTCCCGTGCTTTATTTTGAAGATGAAACGGGTCAGGACTGGTACAAACTGCGAGATGAAAAATGGCAGGGTGAAAGCTGTTTCATTGCCGTCGGTGCAGACGGATTTATTTCTACCTGGGCGGATAACCCGAACTTTCTCACCCTATCTGAAGGCGTGAGCGTTTACGAAATCAGCCCGGAAACGTTGCCCGAAGATATCAGCGATCACCCTTACAGCTATGAGAACGGCGAATTCGTGAAATTTGTGCAACCAGCGAGTGAGGTCGCCGCACAGCAAAAAAGTACGTTGCTCAGTCAGGCCGCCGCCGCCATTGCTCCGCTACAGGATGCGGTTGATGTTGACGACGCCACCGACGAAGAATTGGCAAGTCTGAAAGCCTGGAAGAAATACCGCGTTGCGCTGAATCGCCTGGATTTAGCCGCTGCGCCGGATATCGACTGGCCTGCTGTACCTGAGTAAATTGATCGCTGAAAACGATCAATTACGGATAATTGATCAGTAGTAACTATTTGAACATGTCCCGCATATGTCCAAGGATATCCCCAGACTTTTTAGGAGGATGAAATGGAATTAAACCAGGAAGAAGCGGAGATGGTTGCGGGATTTATCGCGGCAAACTGGGCGGCATTTTCACAAGCGGCTGAGGAAGTGATGTCTGTTTGCGCTTTACACCGGCTGGCTGAAAAATTAGGGTTGGAGAATTAACTCCCCCACTTTTCAATTCTATTGACCACTGCCCCCTTGAGGGGCTTTTTTGTATCTGGCCTTCACCACGTTGTGCCAATCCCCACACACCCCGCCCGCCGTGCCTGCGCGTACACAACACGCGATGATTGACCTCACCCCAATCACAGGAAAAAAACACCATGGCTGATTATCATCACGGCGTGCGAGTTGTTGAAATCAATGACGGCACCCGCGTTATCTCCACCGTTTCCACCGCCATCATCGGGATGGTCTGCACCAGCGATGATGCGGACGCCGACGCGTTCCCGCTTGATACACCGGTGCTCATCACCAACGTACTGACCGCCGCCGGTAAGGCCGGAAAAAAAGGCACGCTGCGTTCATCCCTGATGGCAATCGCCAACCAGGTGAAACCCGTTGTCGTCGTCGTGCGCGTTGCCGAAGGTGACACCGAGGCGGAAACCACCTCCAGCATCATCGGCGGCACCGATGCCACGGGCATGTATACCGGCATGAAAGCCCTGCTGTCTGCCCAAACCGAACTCGGCGTAAAACCGCGCATCCTCGGCGTGCCGGGGCTGGATAATCTGGAAGTTGCGACGGCGCTCGGGGCCGTCTGTCAGCAGCTGCGCGCCTTCGGCTACGTCAGCGCCTACGGCTGCAAAACCGTGTCCGATGCCATTAAATACCGCGAAAATTTCAGCCAGCGTGAGCTGATGGTCATCTGGCCGGATTTCGTCGCCTGGAACACCACCACGAACGCCAGCGATATCGCACCCGCCACCGCCTGTGCCCTCGGCCTGCGTGCCAAAATCGACGCCGAAACCGGCTGGCATAAAACCCTGTCTAACGTCGGCATCAACGGCGTCACCGGCCTGTCTGCCAGCGTCTACTGGGATTTGCAGACCCCAGGCACCGACGCCGATCTGCTGAACCAGGCGTGCGTCACCACGCTTATCCGCAAAGGCGGCTTTAAATTCTGGGGGCAGCGCACCTGCTCTGACGATCCGCTGTTTCTGTTTGAAAACTACACCCGCACCGCGCAGGTGCTGGCGGACACCATGGCGGAGGGGCATCTGTGGGCGGTTGATAAACCCGTTACCCCGACGCTAATCAAAGACATGATTGCGGGCATCAACGCCAAACTGCGCGAGATGAAGACCGCCGGTCTGATCATTGACGGCAACTGCTGGTATGACCCCGAAGCGAACACCGTCGAAACGCTGAAAGCGGGCAAGCTGTTCATTGATTACGACTATACGCCGGTGCCGCCGCTGGAAGATTTAACCCTGCGTCAGCGCATCACCGATCAGTACTTGGCGGAGTTCGCCACGTCCGTTAACAGCTAAGAGGCGCTTAGAAAATGGCACTGCCTAAAAAACTGAAATACCTGAACCTGTTTAACGACGGGAACAGCTACCTCGGCATGGTCAGCGCGCTGACGCTGCCAAAACTCACCCGCAAGCTGGAGAACTATCGCGGCGGCGGCATGACCGGTTCCGCCTCCATTGATTTTGGCCTGGACGACGACGCGCTGAGCTTTGAATGGACGGTGGGCGGCCTGGATGAATTGGTGCTTAAGCAGTGGGGCGCGGTCGACGCCGTGCCGCTGCGCTTTGCCGGTTCCTTCCAGCGTGACGACACCGGCGAAACCTCTGCCGTGGAAGTCACCATGCGCGGACGCCACAAAGAAATGGATTTTGGCGAGTACAAACAAGGTGAAGACACGGAAACCAAAATCACCACCCAATGCACCTATTTCAAGCTGGTGATCGACGGCAAAGACATGATTGAAGTCGATACCGTGAACATGGTGGAGATCGTCGGCGGCGTTGACCGCGTGGCGGAGCACCGCAAAAACATCGGATTGTAAAACCTTAACCAGCGCCGGACGGCGGCGCTGATCAACCCCTTTGAATAAGAGACACCGCTATGTCAGAACACAATGAAAACATCGTTATCCTGGAAGAACCGATCAAGCGCGGCGAAATGGAAATTAGCCAGGTTGAAATCATCAAGCCGAACGCCGGACACCTGCGCGGGATTGGCCTCGCCTCCCTGGCGAACGCCGACGTTGATGCGCTGACCGTTATTCTGCCGCGCATCACCCTCCCGAACCTGACGACGCAGGAGTGTAAAAGCCTGAACTTGCCCGACCTGATTGCGCTGGCGGGCAAGGTGATCGGTTTTTTGTCGCCGAAATCGGAACGGTAAAACTCCCAGCCTATCTGGGCGTGGACGATCTGATGGCGGATATTGCGGTGATTTTTCACTGGCCGCCGTCGGAAATGAACACCATGACGCTGACCGAACTCTGTGGCTGGCGTCAAAAAGCCTTAGCGCGCAGCGGAGCCACCCGTGAGTAATCTCAAGTTAGAGGTGCTGTTAAAGGCGGTTGACCAGGCCACCCGCCCTTTTAAAGCTATTCAAAATGCCAGTAAATCCCTGTCCGGCGATATTCGCAGCACGCAGGATTCTCTCAAAGCACTGAACGCACAGGCCGCAAAAATTGACGGATTTCGTAAGAGCAGCGCACAGCTGGCCGTTACCGGTCAGGCGCTGAAGAAAGCGAAAGAAGACGCAGAAAGGCTGGCCGTCGCTTATCGCAACACCGCAAACCCGACGGCGGCGCAAATCCGCCTGATGGAGTCGGCCAAACGTGCCGCCAGCGAGTTACAAAACAAGCACAACACCCTGCGCCTTTCCGTGCAACGGCAACGGCAGGAGCTGAACGCCGCCGGTATTTCAACGCATAACCTGGCCGCCGAGCAGCGCCGACTGCATAGCAGCACGCAGCAGGCCAACGCCACGCTCCTACGCCAGCGTGAATCACTCGCCAGGCTGAGCCAGCAGCAGCAGAGGCTCGACGGCATTAATAACCGCTATCAGTCGGGAAAGAACCTGGCAAACGGGGTGCGCAATGGCGGCGCAGTCGCGCTGGGGGCGGCAACGACCGCGCTATATGCCGGTGCGCGTTTCATCGCGCCTGGGATGGGGTTTGATAAGGAGATGTCAGGCACTCAGGCGATCCTGGGGCTGGATAAAAGCGACAAGAAGCTGGCGGACATCCGCAAGCAGGCGCGCGACATCGGCGGCACCACCGCGTTTTCTCCCGGCGACGTTGCCCGCACGCAGGGCGTGCTGGCTCGCTCAGGGTATAACGCCGACCAAATCCTCGGCTCAACGGAATCGACGGTCAATCTGTCACTGGCATCCGGTCTGGACATTGCCGACGCGGCGGATATCGTCACGAATATGCAGTCCGCGTTTAATATCCCGATGAATGAAATTGAACGCGTGTCTGACGTGATGACCAAAGGCTTTACCAGCTCCAACACCAACTTAATGGAGCTGGGCGAAGCCATGAAATATGTGGCACCGATTGCGAAAGCGGCGGGTGCCAGCATCGAAGACACCACCGCGATGCTCGGCGTTCTGGCGGACAACGGCATTAAGGGCAGCATGGCGGGCACGGGTGCCAGCGCGATGTTTAGCCGCCTGCAAGCCCCCACGGGGCAATCACCGGCGGCGCTGCGTGAGCTGGGGATCACCACGCGGGATAAGAAAGGCAACATGCTGCCGATTAAAAAAATCCTCACCGACATCAATACCTCTTTCAAAAAGAACAAACTCGGCACGGCGCAGCAGGCCGAATACCTGAAAGTGATTTTTGGTGAAGAGGCAATGAAAGGCGCGGTGAAGCTGGTCGAGGCCGCAGGCAACGGCAGGTTAGGCGAGAAAAAAGCGGCGCTGGACAACTCCGCCGGGTCGGCGAAAAGAGTGGCCGGGATCCAGACGGACAATCTCGACGGTGACCTAAAAAACCTGCAATCCGCTTTTGAGGATTTGCAAATTGAGGTTTTCGACAAAGAGGACAGCAGCCTGCGCCGCCTGACGCAATCTGCCAATAAATGGCTTACTGAGGTCGGCAACTGGGTGAAGAAAAATCCAGAACTGACGCAGACGCTCGTGACCGTGGCGGGGTCTTTGGCCGCTCTCGTGGGCGCATTAGGCGCAATTGGCCTGATTGCCTGGCCGGTTATCACCGGATTTAACGCCCTGATCGCCGGGGCGGGATATTTAGGCACCGCATTCAGCATTGCGGGCGGCACCATCTCGGCTGTGTTTGGTGCTATAAGCCTGCCTGTGGTCGCCGCAGTGGCCGTTATCGTCGCGGCGGTGTTGGTTATCCGTAAATACTGGGAACCTATCAGCGCCTTCTTTGGCGGCGTGATGGAGGGCATCAAGGCCGCGTTTCTTCCGGTGGGTGAAGCCCTGTCGCCTTTTGCCGATCAGTTTGGCTGGATAGCCGAGAAGGTGAAACAGGCGTGGGCGTGGTTTAAAGAACTGATCGCGCCGGTGAAATCGACGCAGGAAACGCTGGATAACTGCCGCAGCGCGGGGAAAGCGTTCGGTGAAGTCATTGGTAAGGCGTTACGCGTGCCGCTTGACGCGTTGAATCAGCTGCGTAAGGGCATTGACTGGGTGCTGGAAAAGCTGGGCGTTATCAAAGTTGAGTCAGCAGATATTGATAAGAACGCCGACAGAGCTGACCGGCATTCACAATCCGGCCATGACGACGCTCCCCCTGAGAATGCGCCCCTGGACAATCCTAATCCGTTTGCCCCACCGGCTGAATTTTTGACGGGGGCGGGATATACGCCGGTGTTGGCGGGTGGCGGTCGCAGCTATGTTGACCAAAGCACGCACCATTACCAGATTTCTGCCGGTGCCGGTTTGGGTGGGCAGGATAACAGCCGCCAGATCCGCGCCGAGCTGGAAGCCCGTGACCGCGCACGCGCCGCACAGCAACGTTCGCGCATGGATAACGATTAAGGAAATATTCGCATGATGTTAACGCTCGGATTATTTGTGTTTCAGTTGCAGACCGTCCCCTATCAAACGTTGCAGCGCGCCGTCGATTACCGCTGGCCTGTTAACAGCCGCGTCGGCCTGCGCCCGCTGCCGCAGTTTCTCGGCGTCAATGAGGAGAAAATCACCCTGTCCGGCGTGCTGATGCCGGAAATCACCGGCGGAAAGTTGTCGCTGATGGTATTGAATCTGATGGCGGACGAGGGCAAGGCGTGGCCTCTGCTGGAAGGCAGCGGCACCATTTACGGAATGTTCGTGGTGAACAGCGTGAGCGAAACCCACACGGAGCATTTCTCCAACGGAGCCGCCCGAAAGATTGAATTCACGCTAACGCTGACCCGCGTTGATGAATCCTTGGCGTCGATGTTCGGAGACATGAAAGCCCAGGCCGACGGGCTGCTGGATCAGGCTGGTGGACTTGCCGGTCAGTTTGGGGGGCTGCTGTGATTACCGATATGACCATTGCAGCCGGTGCGCAGTTTGCGCCGGACTTCACCGTGACCGTAGGCGGCCAGGATATTACGCAGGACGTGAGCAACCGGCTGATTTCGCTGACGCTCACGGACAACCGCGGCTTTGAGGCTGACCAGCTCGACATCGAGCTGAGCGACACCGACGGCCTGTTGGATATGCCGCCGCGCGGCGCGGTGATTAATATCGCGCTTGGCTGGAAAGGCCAGGCACTGACGAATAAAGGCGACTTTACCGTGGATGAGGTGGAGCACCGCGGAACGCCGGACACGCTGACCGTCCGCGCCCGCAGTGCGGACTATCGCGGCAGCCTGAATTCCCGCCGTGATAACTCTTACCACGACACGACGCTGGAGGCCGTGGTGTCCGCCGTGGCGGCGCGTAACAACCTCAAGCCCGCCGTGGCTGAGCCGTTCAGGGGCGTGAAGGTGTCGCACATTGACCAGACGCAGGAAACGGATGCGAAATTTATCACGCGCCTAGCTGAGCTGAACGGCGCCGTTGTCGCCATCAAAGCGGGAAGCCTGCTGTTTATCAAGCCTGGCTCGGCAAAGACGGCGAGCGGTAAGCCTATCCCGCAGATGACAATAGTGCGCAGCGACGGCGACGGGCACACGTTCAATATTGCTGACCGTGGGGCTTATACCGGCGTGTCGGCAAGCTGGCTGCATACCAAAGATCCAAAGCCTAAAAAAGTGAAGGTGCAGCGGAAACCGAAAGTGCAGAACCTGCGTGCCCTGCAACATCCAAAAGCGAAGAAGGTAAGCACGAAAGTGCAGAAGACGCCGGAGGCTAAGGAAGGGGATTATCTGGCGGGCAGCGATGAAAACGTGTTTAACCTCACCACCATCTACGCCACCCAAAAGGCCGCCATGCGGGCAGCCCAGGCGAAGTGGGACAAACTCCAGCGCGGTGTCGCAGAGTTCACGATCTCCCTGGCTCGCGGGCGGGCTGATTTATTCCCTGAGACGCCGGTAGCCGTGTCCGGTTTTAAATCCGTGATCGATGCACAGCCATGGATAATCAGCAAAGTGACGCACAGCCTGGGCGGCAGTGGATTTGTGACAACGTTGAATCTGGAGGTATTACTATCGGATGTAAATTACGAGGCGAGCGGGGACGATAGCTTGTGAATGAATGATGCTAAGCTTCATAATGATCTTATGTAATATTTTTAAAAACAGTAGTATATCCAAAATACCATTGGGAAGAATGCGTATATAAGTAAGCAAACCAATACTGCCTTCATAAACCAACGGGCACGACGCCAGATATAGCGTTCCCTTTCGTTAGCTTCACGAATCGCACTTTGTATATCGTCCTGATTTGTCATCTCATCCACCGTGGGTAATTATCCCTGTTATGTAAAACACTGTAATCCCAGATGTATGTTTGCAGCAATCACATACAATGATTAAATCTGATTTAAAATGATTTAATGGTGATTACTATGATGCACTGCCCCAAATGTCAGCACGCTGCCCACGCCCGTTCAAGCCGCTACCTCAGCACTAATACCAAAGAGCGTTATCACCAGTGTCAGAATATTAATTGCAGTTGCACGTTTAAAACCCACGAGTCGATCGCAGATATCATTGTTGAGCCAGGAACGGTTCACGCTGTTCAACTGCATCCAGATAAGCATCAGCAGCAGTCCTTCCAGATGCACTGAAAACACACATCAACAGAAGCCCGCGAAAGCGGGTTTTTTATGGATATAATCTGTTTTATCTAAGCATCTTGCCAACGACATTTTAGCTATTTCAAATTACGAATATAAAAAAAGCCCCGCGAACGGAGCTTTTAATATCGAGATGGTCACGATGTGGACATCGTTATAAATAAATCCTTTTATTTCAATGCACTGCATCAAATTTAAGGCGACTTCTCAGTCGCCTTAAAAAATTATAACGCCAGCGCCGCTTTCTGCGCCTGGAAGATAGTGTCGATTCCCTCTCGCGCGAGGGCCAGTAAATTGAGTAACTCTTCATGACTGAACGGTTCGCCTTCGGCGGTGCCCTGCACTTCAATCATGCGGCCGTCTTCCATCATCACCACGTTCATGTCGGTTTCAGCGGCGGAGTCTTCGACATACTCAAGATCGCACAGCGCTTCACCTTTTACGATGCCCACAGATACCGCAGCCACCATCCCTTTCATCGGATTGGCTTTCAGTTTACCCGCAGCAACCAGTGCATTCAGCGCATCCGCCAGCGCGACACAAGCGCCGGAGATGGACGCGGTGCGCGTGCCGCCGTCGGCCTGCAACACATCGCAGTCGAGAGTGATGGTGAATTCACCCAGTTTTTTCAGATCTACCGCTGCACGAAGCGAACGGGCAATCAGACGCTGAATTTCCAGAGTACGTCCGCCCTGCTTACCTTTAGCGGCTTCACGCGGGTTACGGGTGTGGGTAGAACGCGGCAACATGCCGTATTCTGCGGTGATCCAGCCCTGACCCTGGCCTTTAAGAAAACGCGGAACACCTTCTTCCACCGTCGCGGTACACAGCACTTTGGTCTCACCAAACTCCACCAGCACGGAACCTTCAGCGTGTTTAGTGTAATGGCGGGTCAGTGTTACGGGGCGCACTTGTTGTGCAGTTCGGCCTGCTGGACGCATGGATAATACTCCGGGTCGCGAAATCATGTTTGGCTGCGCATTATACCCAAAATCATTCGAGTTGCATCAAGGCGGCTAACGCAGAGGCAGCTTTCAGGATGACGGGGATATGCGGACTTCATGAGGTAATGCCTATCATGACCCGCCCACCGAAGCTATAATCGCTCAATCTTTACATCAACAGGTACGCATACATGATTCGTAGTATGACCGCTTATGCCCGACGCGAAATTAAGGGTGACTGGGGCAGCGCAGCGTGGGAACTCCGCTCTGTAAACCAACGTTATCTTGAAACTTATATCCGTCTTCCGGAGCAATTCCGCAGCCTGGAGCCGGTCGTGCGCGAGCGCATTCGTGCCCGTCTGACCCGTGGTAAAGTCGAATGTAACCTGCGCTTTGATCTCGACCCTGGCGCGCAAAGCTCATTGCAGCTCAATGAAAAACTGGCTAAGCAACTGGTTGAAGCGGCGCAGTGGGTGAAAATGCAGAGCGACGAAGGCGAAATCAATCCGCTGGAAGTTCTGCGCTGGCCGGGTGTGATGTTGGCAGAAGAACAGGATCTGGACGCCATCAGCACCGAGCTGCTGCTGGCACTGGAAACCGCACTGGATGATTTTATCAGCGCCCGCGAAAGCGAGGGTGCCGCACTGAAAGTGATGATCGAGCAACGTCTCGACGGCGTCAGTGCCGAAGTGCTGAAAGTTCGCGCCCATATGCCGAACATTCTGCAATGGCAGCGTGAGCGTCTGGTCAGCAAACTGGAAGACGCACAGGTTCAGCTGGAAAACACCCGTCTGGAACAAGAATTAGTGCTGATGGCACAACGCGTTGATGTCGCCGAAGAGCTGGACCGGCTGGAAGCACACGTCAAAGAAACTCATAAAATCATGAAGAAAGAGGAAGCTGTTGGCCGACGTCTTGATTTCATGATGCAGGAATTCAACCGCGAGTCGAACACGCTGGCATCTAAATCAATCAATGCCGATGTCACTACATCAGCAATCGAGCTGAAAGTGCTGATCGAACAAATGCGCGAGCAGATTCAGAATATTGAGTAAATCCTCAGCGCCTCCATAATAAAAAACGCCTCTGGTCATCACAACCCGAGGCGTTTTTTTTATACTTAACGGAGAGAAAAATTAATTTTCCCAGCGCTTGAGCAATACACAGGCATTCACGCCGCCGAAACCGAAACCGTTCGACAAAGCATAGGTAATACCGTGCTTTTGGGCAGTATTACCGATGATGTTCAGGCCGGCAGCGGCTTCATCTTTGTTTTCCAGATTCAGCGTGGGTGGAACAATTTGATCACGGATGGCCAGAATGGTGAAGATGGTTTCCAGACCACCAGCCGCACCCAGCAGATGGCCAGTCGCGGATTTGGTAGAGGTCACTGCCAGTTTTCCATCGGTACCGAACAGGGTTTTGATCGCATTGATTTCGCCGAGATCGCCTACCGGGGTAGAGGTCGCGTGTGCATTCAAATGCTGTACGTCTGAAGGCTGAATACCGGCCTGCCGCAATGCGATTTTCATCGCACGACCTGCGCCATTACCGTCTTCCGCACCAGATGTCATGTGATAAGCATCGCCGCTTGTCCCGTAACCCACGATCTCAGCAAGAATGGTGGCACCACGCGCTTTCGCATGTTCCAGCTCTTCGATGACCAGCATACCGGCGCCTTCGCCCATGATGAAACCATCACGGCCGCTGTCGAATGGACGGGATGCTTTCTCCGGATGATCGGTGTGACCTGCGGACATTGCTTTAGCTGCCGCGAAACCACCAAGGCTGACAGTATCGATCGCCGCTTCGGCGCCGCCACACAGAGCAACGTCGGCCTCATCGTTACGAATCAAACGCACGGCATCGCCGATAGCCTGAACACCTGCCGCACAAGCGGTAACCGGTGCGCCAATTGGACCTTTGAACTGATGCTTAATAGAGACCTGACCGGCAGCCAGATTCACCAGGAATGAAGGAATGGTGAAAGGCGATAAGCGTTTGGCACCACGGCTGTCATTCGTACGCACCGCATGTGCAATGGCCGGGAAACCACCGATACCGGAACCGATTACGGTCGCCGTACGTTCCTGCTGCTCAGCAGTTTCCGCTTTCCAGCCCGCATTGGTAATGGCCATCTCTGCTGCTGCCATCGCGAACAGAATGAAACGATCCATTTTTTTCTGGTCTTTCGGCACCACGAACTGATCCGGATCGAAACCAGACTCGGGATCTTGTTCTTTGGTTTGCACCTGACCACCAATTTTGACGCTCAGCGTTTCTACAATCTCTTCCGGCAAAACACGGATACCAGACTGACCGGCCAGCAGGCGCTTCCAGATAGTTTCGATATCACAGCCCAGAGGACTCACAGCCCCCATGCCGGTAATAACCACTCGACGATGAGACATAAAATGTTCCTCTCTGTCCGTTAATGCATACGTTTTTGCTGGGACTTTCAGAAGTCCGGCAGAAACAGGTTTTTGTAAAGGCTGACAGTATGTGACGAATTACGATTTTGCAAACCCGTAACCCGACAATTTTGTCGCCACTATTTCGCCAGGCTTCGTAGAACCAGACTGGTGATTGCGGTTACACGCTCTTCAAGTTGCTCAGGCGTTTTTTGCTCCAGCAACAGCGGATGTGAGAATGGCGTCGTCACGGTAGTGATCGCCATACACACCTCGTCAAGCGGGGTTTTACGCTCAAACTCACCGGATTCACGGCCGTCAGTGACGACTTTCTCGATAATGCTGTAAATCATAGCCCGATGATTTAGCGTCGATTTCCACTGCTGAGCCGAGGCTATCGCCGCAAGGTCGTGCAGCTTTCTGTCCTGAAAGAAGAGATCAAGACTACGCGTAAGCAGCGTTTTAAAAATGGATCGCAGGCGCAGAGTGGCACTTTGATCACTTTCTGCGATCAGCAACAAGGCCTGATCTATTTGTCCGACGCGCTGAGAACAAATCGCTTCGCCAATTGACTGTTTTGATTCAAAAAACTTATAAATATAAGCACTCGAGACACCGATGGACTTTGCCAGATCGGCCACGGAGGTTTTGGCATACCCATAAAGTCGGAAATGTTCGAATGCTGCATTAATGATTTGCTCACGCCGTTCATGTTCGGGAGGTCCACGCTGAGTTAACGCAACCGGAATAACGGGTTTCATAAACTCCTCCGGATAGGTAAATCAATTAATCGGTGTGTGAGTTAGTAACGATTATACATAATCGTAACCAATAAGCAGTAGATTTTGACCGGGGCCGGGGATCGGACATTTCCTTTGAACACCGATCAAGGACAGTAAACAGCCAAGTATTTACGATTTTTCTAATCTAAAATACGTCATTACTGTCTCAATTCCTTTTGCAATGCATGATTGAGCGTCATTTCACATTAGTTTTATTAATTTTAAATCCGATGCAAAAGAAAAAATCAGTCGAGTGGAATTGAAAACCTCATTACTCTACGCGGCTACTGTTTTCTCATTTTTCCTGACACGTCCGGCGCACACACATGTTACTCACTGTTCTTTATATTATTGGGATCACCGCAGAAGCCATGACCGGTGCTCTGGCTGCCGGACGGCGCAAGATGGACTCCTTTGGCGTCATCATTATCGCCTCTGCTACGGCGATTGGCGGGGGTTCTGTGCGGGATATGTTGCTGGGTCACTACCCGCTCGGATGGGTCAAACACCCGGAATACATTGTCATTGTTGCCGTTGCTGCGATTATGACCACATGGCTTGCCCCGCTGATGCAACATCTGCGCAGGCTCTTTTTGGTGCTTGATGCACTGGGTCTGGTCGTGTTCTCAATTATCGGGACACAGGTCGCGCTCGATATGGGCCACGGCGCCATTATCGCTTCCGTCAGTGCCGTGATCACCGGCGTATTCGGTGGCGTACTGCGGGATATGATGTGCAATCAGATCCCGCTGGTATTCCAGAAGGAAATCTACGCAGGCATTTCCTTCGCCTCGGCCTGGGTATACATCGGCCTGCAATATTTCTCCCTGCCACATAATCTGGTGATCATTATTACCCTGCTGGTTGGCTTTATTGCCCGCCTGATCGCCCTGCGGTTCCGCCTTGGGTTACCGGTCTTTAATTACCCGCATTCAGATCACTAAATATTTATCCGTTTACCCGTCACTGAAAGGCGGGTAATTGCGCCTGTTTTAACGCATCGATCATAGCGGCAACCTCTTGATGATGGATAAAATCCAATACCTGAGAGGTGCGTTTTTTACCCATACCTGCCGTCATCTCCCAGTCTTGCGGTGTCAGCTGTTGGATCTGACGCCACGTTTGCTGTTGCTGCGCAAATGTCAGGGCAAACGACGGGAAACCTAATGCAGACAACCAGCGTCGAAAGCTTTTCTGCCGAGCCAACTGAATTTGCGCCATTAGTTTCTGCGCTTGTTTAATACCTATCCCCGGAACTGCCGACATTTCTTTTTCATCCAACGTGAGCCAGTCCGTTAAAGAGTTGAGCGGAATGCCATCCACCAGCTTTTGCCATGTCGCTCCACCAAAGCCCGCCATATCAAGTCCTTCAGCGCCGCTCAGCCAGATTAACCGTGAGAGAAACTGCGCTCTGCAGCCTGTTTCCGGGGTAAAACAAGAAAGTGGGCCGTATGACTGAGGGTCTGGTAATCCCATTTGTGGCCGCTCGCTTACCCGCCATACCACTTCATCCAGCCTGGGGATCCCCTGACCGGCCAGCGTAATGGCCACCTGATCTCCAACAAGCACATCCCATTGTTTAAAACGGGAAACGGAACCGACATTCACTTTGCTCACCCATTTATCATCAAGCTTTAGCGCTTTCAGATTAAGAATGACCGTTACCTTGCCACTGCGCCCCGTCGTCGTGGAAATTCCTGAAACTTCCGTGAGTTGCCGCACGGGTGGATATTTCCATGCCACAGCCCAGGTAGCAGGTTTGTTCTGCCAGTATTTCCCTGCGGGCTCTTCCTCCTGACGGATAACCACACCGTCAGTTGCAAAAGGCATTGGCTGAACAAACCAGGCATCGCGCCATTTCGCGACGTCATCCACCGAGCTTACCGGAAGAGTAAATTCTGAAACAACAGGGAACCCGAGCTGACTCAATCGCTGAAGGTGATCGGACATCACGGCGGGGCCGTCTGGCCATGACCAGATGAACACGCCCATTTGATTCAGCAGTTCAGTGGCGGAAGTACGCATCATTGCGCCAGCCACTTTGGATCTCGCATTGACGCCACCCTCAGCACTTTGCTGATGACCGGTCATCTTCAGATACAACTCACCTTGCAATACCAGTTCGGGGCGGATGTCTGCGATCTTAAGAGGTATTGAAGGTATAAAAGCCGCTTTGGTCGTCCAGTTTTGGCCTTTCTGACCATCACCGCGGCTGAGTAACGCGGCAAGTTTTCCATGCCGATATACCAGTGAGACGGCAACGCCGTCGATTTTAGGTTGGACCCAAAGATTTTTGCGCCCGCGCATCCAGTTCGCAACGTCTTGTTTGTCACGCAACTTACTCAGTCCGGTATGGGCAACAGGATGAGCATAAACCGCATCATCACCGCCCGGCACAGCTATGACCGGGACGGGTTGACCGGCACACTGCAGCCACAATTGTTGTTTCTGGCGCAAATTATCGTAAACCGCATCCTCAATCGGGCTGCTGCCGGACTGATGATAATCCTTATCCCACTGCGCCAACTGTGTTGTGAGCTGGCGGGTTTCCTGAGTCAGGCGCGCTGATGACCATACGGGACATGTCTCTGGCGAGACGTCACTGGCAACAGAATAAAATGATAGAAACATCAGACTGATAATCAAATGGCGCATAGGCACCTCCTTGTGGATGCAAGTAGACGTCGGTGACATCTTTCCTGCCAGTACCACTTTTCATGATTGCGCGATGCCTCCCCGGTTATTTCATTTGTTGCAGCAACGGCAAGAAATTTTGGAATACGGCGCGGAAATCTTTAAAGAAGGGCTATTTTCTGTCGCGAAGTTGCGATGAAATACGACTGGACGCTGCACCGGATGCGGCGAGCGTGTATACTGTGCGAGAGATCACTCTTCGCATACTTCCTATCAACCCATTCAGTTGAAACGTCATCATCATGGTTCAAGGCACGCTGTATATCATCTCCGCTCCCAGTGGAGCAGGTAAATCAAGTCTGATTCAGGCTTTACTTAAAACGCAACCGCTCTACGACACGCAGGTTTCTATTTCACACACGACCCGTTCAGAACGTCCGGGCGAGAAACATGGCGAGCACTATTTCTTTGTCTCAAAAGATGAATTTATTGAGATGATCGAAAAAGATGATTTCTTAGAGCATGCCGAAGTGTTCGGTAATTACTACGGAACTTCACGTGTCACCATTGAGCAGGTTTTAGCATCTGGCGTGGATGTTTTTCTGGATATTGACTGGCAGGGTGCGCAGCAAATCCGCACAAAAATGCCGCAGGCGCGCAGTATTTTCGTGCTGCCGCCATCGAAAGATGAACTGGATCGTCGCCTGCGTGGCCGTGGTCAGGACAGCGAAGAAGTGATCGCAAAACGTATGGCACAAGCTGTGGCAGAAATGACGCACTATGCCGAATACGATTATTTAATCGTGAATGACGATTTTGATCTGGCTCTGTCGGATTTAAAAACCATTATTCGCGCCGAACGTCTTCGTCTGAGCCGTCAAAAACTCCGTCATGACGGATTAATCACCAAACTATTGGCAGACTGAAGTCACTTTCAGTATTATGCCCAGTCTTTCGTCACCCTGTGGAGTAGCACATATATGGCACGCGTAACTGTTCAAGACGCTGTAGAAAAAATTGGTAACCGTTTTGACCTGGTGTTGGTGGCTGCTCGTCGCGCACGCCAGCTGCAATCTGGTGGTAAAGATCCACTGGTCGCTGAAGAAAACGACAAGGTCACCGTTATCGCTCTGCGCGAAATCGAAGAAGGCCTGATCACGAACAAAATCCTTGATGTTCGCGATCGTCAGGAACAGCAAGAGCAGGAAGCCGCAGAGATTCAGGCAGTTACTGCCATCGCTGAAGGTCGTCGTTAATTAACGAAACGGATCTCACTTGTATATCTTTGAAAGCCTGAATCAACTGATTCAAAAATACCTGCCGGAGGAGCAAATTAAGCGCCTCGTGCAGGCTTACCTTGTTGCGCGGGACGCGCATGAGGGGCAGACACGTTCCAGCGGTGAGCCTTATATTACTCACCCGGTCGCCGTGGCATGTATTTTGGCTGAAATGAGGCTCGATCATGAGACTCTGATGGCGGCGTTATTACACGACGTTATCGAAGACACGCCTGCAACCTACCAGGATATGGAACAACTGTTTGGCAAAAGCGTTGCTGAACTGGTTGAAGGCGTTTCAAAGTTAGACAAGCTGAAATTCCGCGATAAGAAAGAAGCACAGGCGGAAAACTTTCGCAAAATGGTCATGGCGATGGTGCAAGACATCCGCGTCATTTTGATCAAACTCGCTGACCGTACCCACAATATGCGCACACTGGGCTCTTTGCGCCCGGATAAACGTCGCCGCATTGCCCGCGAAACGCTGGAAATTTACAGCCCGCTGGCTCACCGTTTGGGTATTCATCATCTGAAAACCGAGCTCGAAGAGCTTGGCTTCGAAGCCCTTTATCCGAACCGTTATCGCGTCATTAAAGAAGTGGTGAAAGCCGCGCGTGGTAACCGTAAAGAGATGATTCAGAAGATCCTCTCCGAGATAGAAGGCCGTTTAACAGAAGCTGGTATTCAGTGCCGCGTCAGCGGTCGCGAAAAGCACCTGTACTCTATCTATTGCAAAATGCACCTGAAAGAACAGCGTTTCCATTCGATTATGGATATCTACGCGTTCCGGGTGATCGTAAAAGAACTCGATACCTGTTATCGCGTATTAGGACAGGCGCACAGCCTGTACAAACCGCGTCCAGGTCGGGTAAAAGATTACATCGCGATTCCCAAGGCCAACGGCTATCAATCTCTCCACACTTCTCTGATCGGGCCTCACGGCGTACCGGTTGAAGTGCAGATCCGTACTGAAGATATGGATCAGATGGCAGAGATGGGGGTTGCCGCTCACTGGGCTTATAAAGAGAACAGTGAAACCAGCACGACGGCGCAAATTCGTGCCCAGCGTTGGTTACAGAGTTTGCTCGAACTGCAACAAAGTGCGGGTAACTCATTTGAATTTATCGAGAGCGTGAAATCAGATCTGTTCCCGGATGAGATCTACGTCTTTACGCCTGAAGGCCGAATCGTCGAACTGCCTGCCGGTGCGACGCCGGTCGACTTCGCTTACGCTGTGCATACCGATATTGGTCATGCCTGCGTAGGTGCGCGCGTTGACCGCCAGCCGTATCCGCTTTCGCAGCCGCTGACCAGCGGCCAGACTATCGAAATCATTACCGCTCCAGGTGCACGCCCGAATGCCGCATGGCTGAACTTTGTGGTGAGTTCGCGCGCACGCGCCAAAATTCGCCAGATGCTCAAGAACCTCAAGCGTGATGACTCGGTTTCTCTGGGCCGTCGCCTGCTCAATCATGCGCTGGGAGCCGGTAAGAAACTGTCAGACATTCCACCAGAGAACATCAAAAATGAGCTGGACCGTATGAAGCTCACGGCGATGGATGATTTACTGGCTGAAATTGGCCTCGGTAACGCGATGAGCGTTGTTGTGGCTAAAAATCTGATGGGCGACCAGTCTTCCATGGCGACCTCTGGCACACGCAATCTGCCGATTAAAGGCGCGGATGGCGTACTGATTACCTTCGCCAAATGCTGTCGTCCAATTCCAGGTGACCCGATCATTGCCCACATCAGTCCAGGCAAAGGTCTGGTGATCCACCATGAATCCTGCCGTAATATCCGCGGCTATCAGAAAGAACCTGAGAAATTCATGGCCGTTGACTGGGATGACCATCAGGAAACCGATCAGGAATTTATCGCTGAAATTAAAGTCGATATGTTCAATCATCAGGGTGCTCTGGCCAACCTGACAGCAGCAATCAATGCCGCGCAGTCGAATATCCAGAGCCTGAGCACGGAAGAAAAAGACGGCCGCGTCTACAGCGCCTTTATCCGCCTGACGACCCGCGATCGTGTTCATCTGGCGAATATTATGCGTAAAATTCGTATCATGCCGGACGTTATCAAAGTAACCCGCAACCGAAACTGATTGTTATGACCCCAGAACGTTATGCACGTATTCGTGAAATGCTGACGGCCCGCCAGCCAGACCTCACAGTCTGTATGGAACAGGTGCATAAACCGCATAACGTTTCTGCTGTCATTCGCACCGCCGATGCAGTGGGTGTGCATGAAATACATGCGGTCTGGCCGACGACAAGAATGAAAACGCTGGTCTCTTCTGCCGCAGGCAGCAACAGTTGGGTTCAGGTCAAAACACACAAAACCATTCAAGATGCCGTCGCCAAAATGAAGGCGCAGGGTATGCAAATCTTAGCCACAAACCTCTCTGAAAAAGCCGTCGACTTTCGCGCAATTGATTACACCCGTCCGACCTGTATTTTACTGGGTCAGGAAAAAACCGGCATTACGCCTGAAGCACTCGCACTGGCAGACAGCGACATCATCATTCCAATGATTGGCATGGTGCAGTCGTTAAATGTTTCCGTGGCCTCCGCGCTGATTCTTTATGAAGCCCAGCGCCAGCGCGAAAATGCCGGGATGTATCGTCGCGAAAGCACCGTGTTGAGCGAGAAAGAACAACAGCGTTTGCTGTTTGAAGGCGGCTATCCGGTTCTGTCTAACGTGGCTAAAAGAAAGAAGTTACCGCGCCCGTTCATCGATGAAACAGGTCAGATTATTGCTGATGACGAATGGTGGACAGCGATGCAAATGACGGTCAAAAAAAGATGAAAGGCCGCCTGCTCGACGCCATCCCACTCACGTCACTTTCTGGCGTCGGAGCCAGTCAGGCAGACAAACTCGCTAAGCTCGGCCTTGAAACTATTCAGGATTTACTGCTTCACCTTCCCCTGCGCTATGAAGACCGCACCCGTCTGTACGCCATAAGCGATTTACAACCCGGACTGTTTGCCACCATTGAAGGCGAAGTACTGCGCAGTGATATCAGCTTTGGTCGTCGCAGAATGCTGACCTGTCAGATCAGTGATGGCACCGGGCTGGTCACACTGCGCTTCTTCAACTTCAACGCCGCGATGAAAAACAGCCTGGCCGCAGGCCGACGTGTGACCGCATATGGCGAAATCAAACGCGGCACGATTGGCGCGGAAATAATTCATCCCGAATACCGCATTCAGGGCGAAAACAGCGAAGTCGTTTTGCAGGAGTCGCTGACGCCTGTTTATCCAACCACCGAAGGCATTCGTCAGGCGACGCTGCGCAAACTGACCGATCAGGCGCTTGAACTCCTTGATACTGTTCCTATCGTCGAGCTATTGCCGGAAGAGCTAAGCCGCTCGTTGATTTCATTGCCTGAGGCACTGCATCTTCTGCATCGCCCACCTCCGGACATTCAGCTTGCCGACCTCGAGAAAGGTCATCATCCGGCACAGCGCCGTCTGATAATGGAAGAGTTACTGGCGCACAATCTCAGCATGCTGGCCGTGCGCGCTGGTACGCAAAGTTATAAAGCGTTGCCGTTACATCACGACGATCGCCTGAAAAAACAGTTCCTCGCTTCTCTCCCGTTCAGCCCTACCGGTGCGCAAGATCGCGTTGTTGCCGAAATTGAGCAGGATCTGGCAAAAAGTTATCCGATGATGCGTCTGGTGCAGGGCGATGTCGGCTCAGGTAAAACGCTGGTCGCTGCTCTCGCCGCACTTTGCGCCATCGCGCAGGGGCAGCAGGTCGGCCTGATGGCACCGACGGAGTTACTCGCCGAACAGCACGCCAATAACTTCCGCCAGTGGTTCGAACCGCTGGGAATTCAGGTTGGCTGGCTGGCGGGTAAGCAAAAAGGCAAAGCCCGGCAGGCGCAGCAGGAAGCGATTGCCAGCGGCCAGGTATCTATGGTGGTCGGCACTCATGCCATCTTCCAGGAACAGGTACTTTTCTCCTCGTTATCTCTGGTGATCATTGATGAACAACACCGTTTTGGTGTTCATCAGCGCCTGGCACTGTGGGAGAAAGGGTTGCAGCAAGGCTTTCACCCGCATCAGTTAATTATGACCGCCACTCCAATTCCACGAACGCTGGCGATGACCGCTTACGCCGATCTGGATACCTCGGTGATTGATGAGTTACCGCCGGGACGCACGCCGGTGACCACCGTTGCCATCCCGGATACGCGCCGCAGCGACATAATCAGCCGCGTAAAAAGTGCCTGTGAGCTGGAAAATCGTCAGGCCTATTGGGTCTGTACGCTTATCGAAGAATCAGAAATGCTTGAAGCACAGGCGGCAGAAGCCACATGGGAAGGTCTGAAAGAAGCGCTACCTGCGCTGAATATCGGGTTGGTTCATGGCCGTATGAAGGCGCAGGAAAAACAGGCCGTCATGCAGGCGTTCAAAAAAGGCGAAGTACAGCTGCTGGTGGCAACGACCGTGATTGAAGTGGGAGTCGACGTGCCGAATGCCAGCCTGATGATCATCGAAAACCCCGAGCGGCTGGGTTTAGCGCAGTTGCATCAGTTACGTGGCCGCGTTGGCCGTGGTGCGGTGGCTTCTCACTGTGTACTGTTATACAAAACGCCGCTCAGCAAGACCGCACAGAAACGTTTGCAGGTTTTGCGCGACAGTAACGATGGCTTTGTCATTGCTCAGCAGGATTTAGAAATTCGTGGTCCGGGTGAATTGCTGGGTACGCGTCAGACCGGCAGCGCCGAGTTCAAAGTGGCCGATCTGCTTCGCGATCAGGCGATGATCCCGGATGTGCAGCGTATCGCCCGCTATCTTCAGCAACAATTCCCCGAACATGCCAAAGCGTTGATAGAACGCTGGCTGCCGGAAAGAGTACGTTACACCAACGCCTGATCCCTCCTTTTTTGGCCAAAACATCATTAAAAATGATGTTTCCTTAATAACTATTCCTCAGACTTTTGTTCAAAAATCGTCCTCAACCTCTTTCTTCCCTGGTTATTTGATGACCTTCACAGACTCGCACAAAGTCTGTAACCGGTTTCACACTCCGCATCTACACTGATGATAATTAAGGCAACCCTGCGTGATTTCTTCACCATAAGGCCAATATCATTATGAGCATCAGCCAGTCTCTGTTTCAGTTTATCGAACAAAAAATTAGTCCGTTCGCAGCTCGCTTGTCCTCTCAACGTCATGTTATGGCGGTGCGTGACGGCTTTATTTCAGCAATGCCGTTTATGATTGTCGGCTCGTTTCTGCTGGTTTTCGTACATCCGCCTTTTTCGCCGGAATCCTCCTGGGAGTTTGCCCGCAGCTGGTTGGCGTTATCGGCGAAATATGAGCTCCAGATACTGACGCCGTTCAATATGACGATGGGCATCATGTCGATCTACATCGCGGCTTCCATTGCCTACAACCTGGCGAGAAGCTACAAACTTGACCCATTTATGACGGCTATGCTGTCGCTGATGTCGTTCCTGTTAGTCGCCGCGCCGCAGGTTGATAAAAAGATGTCGACGGAGGCGCTGGGCGGTGTGGGTATTTTCACCGCGATATTGGTCGCGATTTATGTCACCGAACTGACGCGGCTGCTGAAGAAATACAATATCGGCATTCGCCTTCCCGAACAGGTACCTTCAAACATCAAACATTCGTTTGATCTGCTGATCCCGATTATTGCCGTAGTGATTACACTGTTCCCGATCAGTTTGCTGGTGCAGTCAGGCTTTGACATGCTGCTACCACAGGCCATCATGGCACTGTTTGAACCGCTGATTTCCGCCGCAGACTCGCTTCCGGCTATTCTGGTGGCGGTGCTGATTTGTCATCTGCTATGGTTTGCCGGGATCCACGGCTCGGCGATTGTCTCGGGGATGTTGCAGGCGTTCTGGCTGACCAATCTCGGGCTGAATCAGACCGCGCTGGCCGCCGGATTGCCGATGACGCACATCATGACTGAGGCGTTCTGGAATTTCCTGATCGTCATTGGCGGTTCTGGCGCCACAATCGGGCTGGTGCTGCTGTTCTGCCGCAGTAAGTCGGCACATCTGCGTACCATGGGGAAACTCAGTCTGGTGCCAAGCTGTTTTAACATCAACGAGCCGGTCATCTTCGGTACCCCAATCGTAATGAATCCGGTATTTTTCATCCCCTTCCTGCTGGCTCCGATGGTCAATGCCGTGATCGCTTATCTGGCCGTTTCCACCGATCTTCTCCCGCACATGATCTCACTGGTTCCGTGGACGTCTCCGGCGCCGATTGGCGCAGCCTGGGCGATGGGCTGGGATTTCAAAGTGTCGATTTTGGTCATCATGCTGATGGCCCTGTCTATGATGATTTACTACCCGTTCTTCAAAGTCTACGAGAAGCAGTTACTGACTCAGGAGAAAGCAGCGGAAGCCGAAGAAGTGTTTACTGAGCAAGCTGACGCAGCGAATTAAGCAAATTTGAAGTGATGAATCGGGCACAAAATATTGGTTTTTGTGCCCTTTTTTTTTGCTAAGGCCGTTAAGCAATCGCCGGGAAGACCGGCAGCATCAGGAACAATTTAATGACGATGGCATTGGCGATATCAAGGAAGAACGCGCCGACCATAGGAACAACTAAAAATGCCAGATGCGAAGGGCCAAACTGGTTAGTGATCGCCTGCATATTAGCAATCGCCGTTGGCGTTGCGCCCAGACCAAAACCGCAGTGGCCTGCCGCCAGCACCGCTGCATCGTAATTTTTGCCCATCACGCGATAGGTAACGAAAATCGCATACAGTGCCATCGCGATAGTCTGCACGAGCAGGATGGCCATCATCGGCAACGCGAGCGACGCCATTTCCCAGAGTTTGAGGCTCATGAGCGCCATCGCCAGAAACAGCGACAGACTGACGTTACCGAGCACCGAGACCGCACGGTCAAATACGCGGTAGAAACCCAGCCATGCCAGAAGATTACTCAGGATCACGCCAACAAACAGAACACAGACAAAGGTCGGAATTTCGAAAGCGGAGCCATGCAGCAATTCGGAAATACGGGTGCCTGCACTCAGACAAATGGCGATCAGCGCAATCGTCTCCACCAGCACCAGCGGGGTTATCATGCGGCCAATCGCAGGTTTTTCGAATGCGCTTGGATCGGCTGAATCATCAAGCGAGCCGCCAGGCATTGAAGAGTGGCTCACCAGATAACGCGCCACCGGCCCGCCAATAATACCGCCGAGCACCAGCCCGAATGTCGCACAAGCCATCGCCACTTCAGTGGCATTCTCAAAGCCATAGCGTTCGACGAACACCTTGCTCCACGCCGCGCCAGTGCCGTGACCGCCGGACAGCGTAACGGAACCGGCCAGCAACCCCATCAGCGGATCCATCCCCAGCATTTTAGCCATGCCTATGCCGATAACGTTTTGCAGCAACAACAATCCGACGACGACAAACACCAGCAGCATCAGGCTTTTGCCACCGGAGCGCAGGCTGGCAAGATTCGCGTTAAGACCGATGGTGGCGAAGAATGCCAGCATCAAAGGTTCTTTTAACGAGACATCAAAACCAATTTCCCAGCCAAATATCCGGTTGGCGATCAACAGCATAACGGCAACCAGCAAACCACCCGCGACAGGTTCAGGAATAGTGTATTTTTTAAGGAAGTTGATCGACTGAACGCATTTTCGTCCTAAAAGGAGAACCAGCGTGGCGGCCACCAACGTGCCGTAGGTATCGAGCTGAATCATTCACGAACTCCATTTTGTAATAAATCCAATAAAATTATTGAGTTATAGCTTTATCAATTGCCTGTTTTTTCCCAGAGGATGAATTAGAAGTCAATAGTGCTGAATTACGCAAGAAAAACGGATCTTAACAAACTCATTAACTCAAATTAATGGCGACAAATCCGTGCAAGCAAACGATTGCTTTTATTGTCAATTTCAATAAAAATGCCCGCTTTGCCGCTTATTGGAATGCCACAACATGAGTACGCAAACCGCAGAACAAGAAACACAGCAATCCGACCTTTCCCGCCAGACTAAAAGTGAACTGATTTACCGGCTCGAAGATCGTCCTCCCATTCCTCAGACGTTATTTGCCGCCTGCCAGCATTTGCTGGCGATGTTTGTTGCCGTGATCACCCCGGCATTACTGATTTGTCAGGCATTGGGGCTCCCCGCGCAGGACACCCAGCACATCATCAGCATGTCGCTGTTTGCCTCTGGTCTGGCTTCCATTTTACAAATTAAAACCTGGGGTCCGGTGGGCTCAGGACTGCTTTCCATTCAGGGCACCAGCTTTAACTTTGTGTCTCCGTTGATAATGGGCGGGCTGGCGCTGAAAAATGGTGGTGCCGATGTCCCGACGATGATGGCCGCGCTATTCGGTACACTGATGCTGGCCTCCTGTACTGAAATCATTCTTTCCCGCTTCCTGCATCTTGCCCGCCGCGTGATCACTCCGTTGGTGTCCGGGATTGTCGTGATGATTATCGGCCTGTCGCTGATTCAGGTCGGTCTGACATCCATCGGTGGCGGATATGCCGCGATGAGCGATCACACCTTTGGCGCACCGAAAAACCTGATGCTGGCCGCTGTGGTTCTGGTGGTGATTATTTTGCTTAACCGTCAGCGTAACCCGTACCTGCGTGTGGCTTCCCTGGTTATTGCGATGGCGGTGGGCTATCTGGCCGCATGGATGATGGGGATGTTGCCGACCGTAACGGCCCCGACGCAAACCAGCTGGATCACCTTCCCGACGCCGCTTTACTATGGTCTGGGAATTGACTGGAATCTTCTGGTCCCGCTGATGCTTATCTTTATGGTTACCTCGCTGGAAACCATCGGTGATATCACCGCGACCTCCGACGTTTCCGAACAACCGGTCAGCGGCCCGCTGTACATGAAGCGCATCAAGGGCGGCGTACTGGCCAACGGCCTGAACTCCATGCTCTCTGCGGTATTCAATACCTTCCCGAATTCCTGCTTCGGCCAAAATAACGGCGTGATCCAACTGACCGGCGTCGCCAGCCGTTATGTAGGGTTTGTCGTGGCACTGATGCTGATCGTCCTGGGGCTTTTCCCTGCGGTTGCCGGATTCGTTCAGCACATCCCTGAACCGGTTCTTGGCGGCGCGACCATCGTGATGTTCGGTACCATCGCGGCTTCCGGTGTACGTATTGTTTCCCGTGAACGTCTGAACCGCCGCGCGATTATGATCATGGCGCTGTCCCTGGCAGTCGGCATGGGGGTGTCCCAGCAACCATTGATCCTGCAATTCGCGCCAGATTGGATTAAAACCCTGCTCTCCTCCGGCATTGCAGCAGGCGGGATTACAGCGATTGTTCTGAATCTGGTTTTTCCTCACGAAAAGTCATAACCGACTGTAATACGCATGCAACAGCGGCAGGTGGTCTGGAACCCCTGCCGCTTTTTATTGTCTCCAGTCTGCTAAGCTGTTGAGAAAATTCGCTGTTTGCGGCATAAACAGAGAACCTTTATCCCTAATTCACGCTACAGGCCCCAGACGATGAGATTTATCGGTAAAATTTTGCTGACGTTCGTCCTGCTTCTGGTACTGGCGATCGTGCTGGTGTACGTCCTATTACAGACCCGCTGGGCGGCGGGCAAACTCAGTACCTGGGTCACGGATAACAGTGATTACCGGCTCGCCGTCGAAAAAGTGGACCATGACTGGTCAACGCCGGGGCGGGTGACGCTCACCAATGTCATCTTCGGGCAGAAAAATCAGCCAGAAACTCTCAGCGCCGGTGAAGTCGATCTCGATTTAAGCTGGCGTCAGATTACTGAACCCCGCTTTTTCGACCGCGTCGTGCTGGTCAACGGGCGACTGAACATCAGCCCTTCCGCCATGAACCTGCCTTTGCAGGCCAATACGCTGCAACTGAGCAAAATGGCGCTGACCGGCAATGCGGCAGGAATGGAGATCCAGGGTCAGCAGATCAATGCCGGGATTTCGCCATGGCAACCCAAACCCCACCAACTGCTGGGCGATAAAGCAGATTTTCAGTTGAGCGCGGCGAATCTGACCGTCAACGGACTTCCCACTGAAAACGTCCTGATTCAGGGTAACCTGAATAATAAAATTCTCACGCTGGGCAATTTTGGCGGCGATCTGGCGCGCGGTCAGCTCACCGGCAAAGCCACTCAGGCAGCGGACGGCAGCTGGAACATTGAAAATCTGCGTCTGAGCAATGTACGCCTGCAAACGTCCAAATCGCTTTCTGAGTTTTTCGATGATTTCCAGACGTTGCCAAAAGTCACCCTCAAACGGCTTGATCTGATCGACGCCCGTTTGCAGGGAACCGACTGGGCATTCAGCGATGTTGATCTTTCCGTACAGGATGTGACGCTGGAAAAAGGCGACTGGCAAAGCGATGACGGCGAAATCTCGCTAAACGCGACTGATATGATTAACGGCAATTTGCATATTCAGGATCCGATCATCAATCTCGACCTGACTGCGCAAGGCATTTCAATCAAGCAGGCTACGGCACGCTGGGAGCGCAGTTTGTTGCGTACCACCGGCAACTGGCTCCGCGCTAATAAACGCCTGCAACTTGATGAGCTTTCTGTCGCCGGGCTGGAATACACGCTGCCGCAAAACTGGAGACAGCTCTGGTTACAGCCACTGCCGGATTCACTGGCTGAAATCTCGATTGGCCGTTTGATTGCCAACAGAAACCTGATTATTGACATCGATCCACAGTTCCCCTTCCAGCTGACAGCGCTGGACGGGCTGGGTAATAATCTGCTGCTGGCGCGTAACCATCAGTGGGGGATCTGGAATGGTAAGCTGAATCTGAACGCCAGCGAAGCGACATTCAACCGCAACGACGTGCGTCGCCCTTCCATTACTCTGGAGGCTAATGACCGTCAGGTAAATATTTCAGAGCTGAGTGCGTTCACGAAAGAGGGATTGCTGGAAGCCACCGGGATGGTGGATCAGCAACCACAGCGCCAGTTTTCGGTGAAAATGACCGGGCGCGCCGTGCCCGCTAATCAGCTGGAAAACTGGGGATGGCCGCATCTGCAACTTGAAGGTAACGCCAATATGCAGCTCAATCTGCAAGGGCAGATGCCGGCTAACGTGGATTACAAGCCAACGCTGAATGGCACACTTCAGGTGAACGGCGCCAACGGTCAGATTATCAACCAGAGAATGCTGAACGGACTGGTTTCCGGCGCGACAGCGCCATAACTGCCAGCGCTGTATTCTGAAACGAAAAAGCACCGCCATCGCGGTGCTTTTTTATGCGCTTACAGTGGGCTGAAAATTAGTTAATTGCAGGTTCCAGCGGCGCACCGGGTGCAGCAGGCAGAACAAGATACGTGCCTTCAAACACTGCGCCTTCGGCCTCATCGCCGTATAAATTCACTTCAAGCTGCACACGAGCTTTACGCCCGCGCGCCAGACGGTCCAGATCGCCACTGATTGAACCAAGATCGGCCACCGCACGCGGCCTGCCGGTCACCGGCGAACTGTACCGAATATGCGCATCGGCCAGAACAATAGTCCCGCCAAGGTGACGCTCACGTAGCAGTAACCAAATCAGCCCCCAGCCGGTCAGCGTCGCGAGTGAAAATAAGCTGCCCGCAAAAAGCGTATGGTGCGGATTCTGATTGCCGTTCTCCGGCATCGTGGTAACAAACCGCTGGCCGGTATACTGGCTGATCCGCACGCCCATTTTTTCGCTGAGAGGAATATGATCGTACCAGGCTTGTTGCAGCTGACCGCACCAGTCGGGGCGATGGAGTATGTCATCCAGCGTTTCAACCGGTTTAATCATTAGGAAGTGGCGCACCGGCGTGGTTTGCGGCGTGGTAATTTCCCCCTGGTTGATGAAACCCAGTTTGGCAAAAAACTCTACGGCGTCTTCACGGGCACTACACACCACGCGCTTAACGCCTTCCTGACGCGCCACAGACTCCAGGGTCATCGCCACCAGCGTTCCCAGCCCTTTATCCTGCACATCGGGGTCAACCGCCAGGAAGCGGATAGAGGCCTCATTGTCGGCATTAATATATAAACGGCCTACAGCGACCGGACAGCCCTGCTCATCCACCACCATCTGATGATGCGCAATGGAATCGTAAGCATCACGCTCTGAACCTTCGGGCTGACGCAACGGCTTGCGCAACATTTCCCAGCGAAATCGGTAATAGTCGGCCAGTTCTTTTTCGGTCGTCGGTACTCTCAGGTGATACATAATTGTGTTCTCTCCGGCGTTTATGCCTCTTCGATCAGACTTGTAGCCAGAAGGTCACCGGCCCGTCGTTCACCAGCGCCACTTTCATATCCGCAGCAAAGCGGCCGGTTTCGGTAGCGATACCTTTTTCACGGCACTGCCCGCAGAAATACTGATACAGACGGTCGGCTTCCTGCGGCTCTGCGCCGCGTGAAAAACCGGGGCGCATGCCTTTTTGCGTGTCCGCCGCCAGCGTAAACTGCGATACGACCAGCAGGCTTCCTCCCGCCTGCTGGACGTTTAGATTCATTTTGTCGTTTTCGTCACCGAATATCCGGTACCCGATGACCCGTTCAGACAGGCGTTTGGCTTTTTGCTCATCATCCCCCTGCTCGACACCCAGTAACACCAGCAATCCCGGCCCGATCTCACCACAGATTTCGCCATCAATGGTGACGCTGGCATTTAACACCCGCTGAATTAACGCAATCATAAAAACCCTTCTGACTGATTATTCTGCTGCCACATCTTGAGCAGACTGCAATTTTCTCAGAGACCGAAACTCGCCGAGCGTCACGGTGATTTCTGCCCCCAAAAGCACGATACACCAGCTGACATAGACCCAAAGAAATAAAATGGGGATCACCGCCAGAACGCCATAAATCAGCTGATATGACGGGAAAAGCTGGATATATAAAGCAAAGATTTTCTTACTTAATTCAAATAATGCACCAGAGAAGAGCGCACCAATCAGCGCATCTTTCGCCGGTACTCTGACCGTCGGTACGACCTGATACAACAGCCAGAAAGATATCCATGAAATCAGCAATGGCAGAATGCGCAGAGCATGGTCGATCAGCGAATGTACGCCGCTGATATTCAGCCAATTCAGCGATAGCAAATAGGAGCTGATGGCCACGCTGGCGACCAGCAGGATTGGCCCGAGAGTCAGCACCATCCAGTACACGGCGAAGGAGAATACGATCGGGCGTTTCGTTTTGCTGTCCCAGATTTTGTTCAGCACGCTGTCTACCGAGGCTATCAAAAGCAGCGCGGTGACGATTAAGCCGCAGGTGCCCACGGCGGTCATTTTGCTGGAGTTCGCCACAAATTGTTCGAGATAACGCTGAATGGTATTGCCGGTCGCAGGCATGAAGTTAGAGAAAATAAAGGTTTTGAGCTGCGCGCTGATATCCGAAAAAACCGGAAATAAGGCGAACAACGAAAAGACCACTGCGATAAGCGGCACGAGAGAAAGCAAGGAGACATAGGCTAAATGGCCCGCCAGAAGCGTCAGGCCATCCTTATCTGAACGCCGCAGAAGCAGGCGCGTAAATTTCCAGCATGATTTCGGGTAGTGGCTCAGTGCCCGTTTCTGCATCACAACATCCTTCAGGAAAAGTACTTCGGTACTGTCTGATTATCTTCCACCCACACAGATTCAATCCCCACGGCACGCGCCGCTTCGATATTCTCGATCACATCATCAAAGAATACGGCTTCACCGGCACTCACGCCTTCATGGGCCAGCACATGCTGGAAAATGCCCGGCTCAGGTTTTCTCATGCCGATGTTTTGTGAAAGATAAATGGCGTCGGTGTTGGCTTCAATTTCAGGATAATTTTGCGGCCAGAAATCCAGATGCAGGCGGTTGGTATTCGATAAGACCACCACGCGATGCCCCTGCTGGCGCAGCGTCTTGAAGATCTCAATCACTTCAGGGCGCAAGCCGACAAACACCGACTGCCAGCCAAGGCTGAACTGTTCGAAGCTCAGCGCGATGCCCAATTCATGGCAGAGTTCGGCGGCAAACTCTTCGTCGCTGATTTCACCCCGTTCGTGCTTCTGGAAGACTTCGCCCATTGAGAATCGCTCAGTCAGCGTCGCAAGCGGGGTTCCGCTGAAATTGCTCCACACGCCAAGAACACGTTTGAAATCAATATCAATAATGACGTTTCCCATATCAAAAATGTACAGCATTGCACGCTCCTGATTTCAAAGATGACTGTTAACTTTAGCGGTAAAACGTACAGCTGAACAGTGACAGAATTGCGGGATGGCACGCAGGGGCAGAAAAAAAACATAAAAAAAACAGGGTACCAAAGGCACCCTGTTTCTGTGTAACGGCTTACGTTAAAGAAGATTACGCTTCTTTAGGACCACGCATTGCACGTTTACGATCGTTCTCGGTCAGGTGACGTTTACGGATACGCACAGACAGAGGAGTCACTTCGACCAGTTCGTCATCATCGATGAATTCCAGAGCTTGCTCCAGAGACATTTTGATAGCAGGAACCAGAGTCGTTGCTTCGTCAGTACCAGACGCACGCATGTTGGTCAGTTTCTTACCGGTCAGACAGTTCACAGTCAGGTCGTTAGAACGTGAGTGAATACCGATGATCTGGCCTTCATACACTTCTGCGCCGTGGCCCAGGAACAATTTACCGCGGTCTTGCAGGCTGTACAGTGCGAACGCAACTGCTTTACCCTGACCGTTAGAAATCAGCACGCCGTTCTGACGCTGGCCGATTTCACCCTGACGAACATCATCGTAGTGACTGAATGTGGAGTACAGCAGACCGGTACCTGAAGTCATGGTCATGAATTCAGTACGGAAGCCGATCAGGCCACGTGCTGGGATCAGATAATCAAGACGGATACGACCTTTGCCGTCTGGGATCATGTCTTTGACATCGCCTTTACGCTCACCCATGGCCTGCATAACAGAACCCTGGTGTTGCTCTTCGATATCCAGTGTCACGTTCTCGAATGGCTCTTGCATGCGGCCATCGATTTTACGGTTGATTACTTTAGGACGGGAAACCGCCAGCTCGAAACCTTCGCGACGCATGTTTTCGATCAAAACCGACAGGTGAAGTTCACCACGGCCTGAAACGCGGAATGCATCAGCATCTTCAGTTTCGTCAACGCGCAATGCCACGTTGTGCACCAGCTCTTTGTTCAGACGATCAAGGATCTGACGTGAAGTCACATACTTGCCTTCTTTACCACAGAACGGAGAGGTGTTGACGTTGAAGTACATGGTAACGGTTGGTTCATCAACGCTCAGCGCTGGCAGTGCTTCTACATTTGCCGGGTCACAGATAGTGTCGGAAATGTTCAGCTCACCCAGACCGGTGATTGCGATGATATCGCCCGCTTCAGCAACGGTCGCTTCGATACGCTCAAGGCCCATGTGGGTCAGAACTTTACCGACTTTACCGTTACGGGTTTTGCCTTCGCTGTCGATCACAGTGACCTGTTGGTTAGGCTTAACCGTACCACGTTTGATACGGCCGATGCCGATAACGCCAACGTAGTTGTTGTAATCCAGCTGAGAGATTTGCATCTGGAAAGGTGCTTCCATCTCAACTTGTGGCGGAGATACGTGGTCAACAATCGCCTGATACAGCGGGGTCATGTCTTCGGCCATATCGTTATGGTCAGTACCCGCGATACCCAACAATGCAGATGCATAGATGATTGGGAAATCGAGTTGTTCGTCGGTTGCGTCCAGGTTTACGAACAGGTCGAAGACCTGATCAACAACCCAGTCAGGACGCGCGCCAGGGCGGTCAACCTTGTTGATTACCACGATCGGCTTCAGACCATTAGCGAAGGCTTTTTTAGTCACGAAGCGGGTTTGCGGCATTGGGCCATCCATTGCATCCACAACCAGCAGCACCGAGTCGACCATTGACATCACACGCTCAACCTCACCGCCGAAGTCGGCGTGTCCTGGGGTATCCACGATGTTGATGCGGTAGTCTTTCCAATTAATGGCGGTGTTTTTTGCGAGGATGGTAATCCCACGCTCTTTCTCCAAATCGTTGGAGTCCATTACGCGTTCGGTAGCTTCTGCACGTTCTCCGAAAGTACCGGATTGTTGCAGCAGCTTGTCGACCAGGGTGGTTTTACCATGGTCAACGTGGGCAATAATGGCGATGTTACGCAAATTTTCGATCACAGCTTTGCCTCAGGCATTAGAAATAGCGCGCTATTGTACACGTATTAAGCGAGGTTCTAAACAAGATCACAAGGATCTTGTTGAAACAACTTAAGGATGGTTACTTTGTGATCCCTTTCACGGTGCAAAAAGAACACTGAACCAATATGACGCACCACTTTGGTGCTTTACATCTCACGATTAGCACCATTGTAGTGCATAACTTCCGTTATGGTGCATACTTATTGAGAGCAAGAGCCCTGTAAAATGGCGTTGTTAGCATTTTCTCAAAGTTGGCACAGTTTTCGCTATACCCTTTACAGGGTGAAAAGAGTCTTATCAGACAATAATAGTGCTGTTTAGGCCACACGCCAGTTCCAGTAAGGCTGTTATTTCCAACTAAAGACCAAAAAATGGTTATTCGTTCCACGACGATAATGAGAAATTCGGGAGAACTAGTATGTCCGCTGAACACGTTTTGACGATGCTGAATGAGCATGAAGTGAAATTTGTAGATTTACGTTTCACTGATACCAAAGGCAAAGAACAGCACGTCACCATTCCTGCACACCAGGTTAGCGCCGACTTCTTCGAAGAAGGTAAAATGTTTGATGGCTCTTCAATCGGTGGCTGGAAAGGCATTAACGAATCTGACATGGTTCTGATGCCAGATGCCAGCACTGCTGTTCTGGACCCATTCTTTGAAGAAACCACGCTGATCATTCGTTGCGATATCCTTGAGCCAACAACGCTACAAGGTTATGACCGTGACCCACGTTCAACGTCTAAGCGTGCAGAAGATTTCCTGCGTGCTTCCGGCATCGCGGACACCGTTCTGTTCGGGCCAGAGCCAGAATTCTTCCTGTTTGATGATGTGCGTTTCGGCAGCAGCATCTCCGGTTCTCACGTCGCTATCGATGATATCGAAGGCGCATGGAACTCTGCGACCAAATACGAAGGCGGCAACAAAGGCCACCGTCCTGCAGTAAAAGGCGGCTACTTCCCGGTACCTCCGGTCGACTCCTCTCAGGATCTGCGTTCTACCATGTGTCTGACCATGGAAGAAATGGGCCTGGTTGTTGAAGCTCACCACCACGAAGTAGCAACTGCTGGTCAGAACGAAGTGGCAACCCGCTTCAACACCATGACCAAGAAAGCTGACGAAATCCAAATCTACAAATACGTGGTTCACAACGTGGCTCACGCATTTGGCAAAACCGCGACCTTCATGCCAAAACCAATGTTTGGCGATAACGGCTCCGGTATGCACTGCCATATGTCTTTGTTCAAGAACGGTAACAACCTGTTCTCTGGCGACAAATACGGCGGCCTGTCTGAAATGGCACTGTTCTACATCGGCGGTATCATCAAGCATGCTAAAGCGATCAACGCCTACGCTAACCCGACCACCAACTCCTACAAGCGTTTGGTCCCGGGCTACGAAGCACCAGTAATGCTGGCGTATTCTGCGCGTAACCGTTCTGCATCCATCCGTATTCCACACGTATCAAGCCCTAAAGCGATGCGTATCGAAGCACGTTTCCCTGATCCAGCGGCTAACCCATACCTGGCGTTCGCTGCGCTGATGATGGCTGGCGTCGACGGTATCATCAACAAAATCCATCCTGGTGATGCGATGGATAAAAACCTGTATGACCTGCCACCGGAAGAAGAAGCAGAAATTCCAAAAGTTGCAGGTTCACTGGAAGAAGCGATGAACTGCCTGAGCGAAGACCGCGAGTTCCTGACCCGTGGCGGCGTGTTCACCGATGACGCGATCGATGCTTACATCGCTCTGCGTAAAGAAGAGATGGATCGCGTTCGTATGACTCCGCACCCGGTTGAGTTCGAACTGTACTACAGCGTTTAATAAATCAGCGTCTGCTCTTTCGATCAGAGCTGAACTCAGCGCCCGTCTTCGTACAGGCGCTGAGCGGAATACCCGACTGAAGGTCAGGTAGTGAGAAAACCTTCAGCGTCAAAATCAAGTAAGACGATTTAATTTGTTGCCGTGGAAACTTTCAGCCCATCTCCGGATGGGCTTTTTTCTCCACACTCTTTCCTGCTCAACCCCTCTGACCCGTGAATCTGCCGGGTAACGAGATAAAATGCACCCATCCGGTGCGGGAGACTGCGGTATGGCAACTGGCAAACTGCCCGATGCTGGGCAGATCCTGAATTCCTTAATCAACAGCGTTCTGTTGTTGGACGACGATTTGGCGGTGCATTACGCCAATCCGGCGGCTCAGCAGCTGCTGGCGCAAAGTTCCCGCAAACTTTTTGGCACACCTTTGCCAGAGCTGGTGGGATATTTTTCGCTGAATATCGAGTTGATGCGTGAAAGTCTGACGGCCGGACAGGGCTTTACAGACAGCGAAGTCACTCTGGTGGTGGATGGCCGCGCGCATGTGCTGTCACTGACCGCCCAGATGCTGCCAGAAGGTTTCATTCTGGTGGAACTGGCCCCAATGGATAATCAGCGCAAGCTGAGCCAGGAACAATTGCAACATGCTCAACAAGTTGCCGCGCGTGATTTGATCCGCGGTCTGGCGCATGAAATTAAAAATCCGCTCGGTGGATTGCGTGGCGCAGCTCAGTTGTTATCCAGAGCGCTCCCTGATCCGGCGCTCCTGGAATACACCAAAGTCATTATTGAGCAGGCCGACCGCCTGCGTAATCTGGTAGATCGTTTACTGGGGCCACAGCGCCCAAGCCAGCACGTGACACAAAGCATTCATCAGGTTGCAGAACGTGTTTGCCAGCTGGTGTCGATGGAGAAGCCGGATAATGTTCAGTTGGTGAGGGACTACGACCCGAGCCTGCCAGAACTGGCGCACGATCCCGATCAGATTGAACAGATTTTGTTGAACATCACCCGCAATGCTCTGCAGGCACTCGGGGAGGAAGGCGGCACAATTACACTGCGTACGCGCACTGCTTTCCAGATCACGTTACATGGCGTGCGTTATCGTCTGGCGGCCCGTATCGATATTGAAGATGACGGCCCCGGCGTACCGGCCCATTTGCAGGACACCCTTTTTTACCCCATGGTCAGTGGCCGCGAGGGAGGCACAGGTTTGGGCCTGTCCATCGCGCGCAGTTTGATTGATCAGCATTCGGGTAAAGTTGAATTTAACAGTTGGCCAGGACACACCGAATTCTCGGTTTTCCTGCCTATTCGCCAGTGAGGTTCTTATGCAACGAGGGATAGTCTGGATCGTCGATGACGATAGCTCCATCCGCTGGGTACTTGAACGTGCGCTCACTGGGGCAGGTTTACACTGCACTACGTTTGAAAGCGGTAATGACGTGCTGGAAGCCATTGCGACTCAAACCCCTGACGTATTGTTATCAGATATTCGCATGCCCGGCATGGACGGTTTAGCGCTGCTGAAACAGATTAAACAGCGCCATCCGATGCTTCCGGTCATCATAATGACCGCGCATTCCGATCTCGATGCTGCCGTCAGTGCATATCAGCAAGGCGCGTTTGATTATCTGCCAAAACCCTTCGACATTGATGAAGCCGTAGCGCTGGTAGAACGCGCCATCAGTCATTATCAGGAACAACAACAACCGGCCCGCACGCAGCCCGCCAGCGGTCCGACGGCTGACATTATTGGCGAAGCGCCAGCCATGCAGGATGTTTTCCGCATCATTGGCCGTCTGTCCCGCTCGTCGATCAGTGTGCTGATCAACGGAGAATCAGGCACCGGTAAAGAACTGGTGGCGCATGCTCTTCACCGCCACAGCCCGCGCGCTAAAGCCCCTTTTATCGCGTTGAATATGGCGGCAATCCCGAAAGACCTGATCGAGTCGGAACTGTTCGGCCACGAGAAAGGCGCATTTACTGGCGCGAATACTGTTCGTCAGGGGCGTTTTGAGCAGGCCGACAACGGCACGCTGTTCCTCGATGAGATTGGCGATATGCCGCTCGACGTACAAACCCGCCTGCTGCGCGTGCTGGCAGACGGTCAGTTCTATCGCGTCGGTGGCTATGCGCCGGTGAAAGTCGATGTGCGAATCATCGCAGCGACTCACCAGAATCTGGAACTTCGGGTTCAGGAAGGCAAATTCCGTGAGGATTTATTCCACCGTCTGAATGTGATCCGCGTGCATTTGCCACCGCTGCGTGAACGTCGTGAAGATATTCCGCGTCTGGCACGCTACTTCCTGCAAGTTGCCGCGAAGGAGCTGGGCGTAGAAGCGAAGAACTTGCATCCGGAAACAGAAACTGCGCTGACGCGTCTGCCGTGGCAAGGTAACGTGCGCCAGCTGGAGAACACCTGTCGCTGGTTAACCGTGATGGCGGCCGGTCAGGAAGTGCTGATTCAGGACTTGCCGAGCGAGCTGTTTGAAACCTCGGCGCCCGAAGCGGGCGGACAGAGTTTGCCAGACAGTTGGGCAACGCTGCTGGCACAGTGGGCGGATCGCGCGCTGCGTTCCGGTCATCAAAACCTGTTGTCAGAAGCACAGCCTGAAATGGAACGTACTTTGCTGACCACGGCGCTGCGCCATACGCAAGGGCACAAGCAGGAAGCCGCTCGTTTACTGGGCTGGGGGCGTAATACCCTGACACGTAAACTCAAAGAACTGGGCATGGAATAACACCCGTGTGAAAAGCAAAACAGCCGCAAAAGCGGCTGTTTTTGTTTGGGGAAACGCTGAGTTCGCCGGTCAGATCACGCGGGAGAATTGCTGCTGACGGACCTGGCGGCGTAAATAGATATCAAAACACATGCAAATATTGCGGATCAACAGACGTCCGCGCGGCGTGACCTGAATATGTTTCTTGCTCACCTCCACCAGTCCGTCTTCCACCAGCGGCACCAGCAACGCTAAGTCTTCGGCAAAGTACTCATTGAACTCAATACCGTAACGTTTCTCGATATCTGCAAAATCCAGTTCGAAATGGCAGATCAGTGCTTTGATCACATCACGGCGCAGGCAGTCATCGTGGGTCATCTCCAGCCCCCGCCAGAGTGCATTTCCCTGCCCTTCAACCCGCGCGTAATAAGTTTTCAGGTCTTTCTCGTTTTGCGCATAGGTATCACCCAGCATGCTGATCGCGGAAACGCCCATGCCAAGCAAATCACTGTCGCCCTGCGTGGTGTAGCCCTGAAAATTGCGGTGCAATTTGCCTTCGCGCTGCGCAATCGCCAGTTCGTCATTCGGGCGGGCAAAGTGATCCATCCCGATAAAACGGTAACCGGATTCTGTCAGTGAACTGATGGTTTCCTGCAAGATTTTCAGTTTCTCTTTCGCACCGGGCAAATCTGCATCTTTGATTTTGCGTTGAGCGGCGAAAAGATTGGGCATATGCGCATAGTTGAATACGCTAAGGCGATCGGGGTTCAGCGCTGCAACGCGTTGCAGCGTATAGGCAAAACTTTCGGCTGTTTGTTTTGGCAGGCCGTAAATGAGATCGATATTGGTCGAGTTAAAACCCAGCGCGCGCGCGCGTTCGATCAAAGCAAAAATGAAGTCTTCGTCCTGCTCACGATTTACCAGACGCTGTACTTCTTTGTTGAAATCCTGCACGCCCATGCTCAGACGATTGAAGCCTTCGTTGCGCAGGTGATCCAGCACATCCAGCTCGATTTCACGCGGATCAAGCTCCAGCGACATCTCTGCATCCGGCAGGAGAGTGAAATGTTCACGCAGAAGGGCCATCAGACGGCTTATCTGGGCTTTAGTCAGATAAGTTGGAGTACCACCGCCCCAATGGAGTTGACTGACGTGACGGCCCTTAAAGAGCGGCGCACGGTGGCGGATCTCTTTCTCGAGTACGTTCAGGTATTCTTCGGCTTTGTGCTGCTGACGGGTGACCAGCTTATTACAGCCACAGAAGTAGCAGAGCTTATGGCAGAACGGAATGTGCACATAAAGCGAGAGGGAACGCTCGGGATAACGGGCAGCGGCTTTTTCAAAGGCTGCATCGTCGTAGCTTTCGCTGAATTCAAGTGCTGTTGGGTAGGATGTGTATCGCGGACCCGAGTAGTTGTACTTCTGGATCAGCGCTAAATCCCAGACGGTTGTCTGTTCTGACATGGGTGACTCACTCCTTCCGGCGTCGGATGCTACCGGTTCGCCTTACCGGCAGGCTTTTGGCCTGCCGTGCAAAGGTCGCTCTGCGCAAACGTGCTTTGGTTTTCGATAACCGCCATAGTTTACCGAATAACCAAAGCAGATAACATGCAAAGAGTAAGGCTATTGCCGGAATGACCCAGCTCATGGCTTAGAAACCGTCTGTCGGGTTCCCACGCTTGAGCAGCTGCATCATGTCTTCGTTCTTTTCTTCTTCTTCATCATCTTCGTCATCGCCAAGTTCGATACCCAGCAATTCCATCAGAACGTCGATGCGATCCAGAGTCTGATCAACATATGCCTGATCTTCGGCGCTCAGTGCTTTGCCGTCATCAATAAGATCCAGCAAACCATCCAGACGCTGATCATTTTCCAGCAACGTCAGTTCTTCTTCCGGCGTCATTTTTGGTTTCGGGTCTTGCACTGGCTGTGCGACTTTCTTCGCTTTCGGTGCATTGTTCATGACGGTTTCAACGATCAATGGCACTGCTTTTTTACTGCCGATGCGCGGATCGGTTTTCTTCGCCGCTGCACCGCTTTGGTTTTGGTTTGCATCCGGGTTCGCACGGGAACCTGCCTTACGGCCGCGGCGGCGGTTGTCACGCTTGCGTTCACGCGCTTCAATATCGAGCTCGACGCGATTCTTTTTTCTCTTCGGTTTAGCTGTCGCGGTATTGGCGCGCGGGGCTTTCGCTGGCTGTTTCATGGCTTCTGCTCTTAGGTGTGTACATTTAGTATAGATTTGCGGCGGAATCTAGCAGAAAGCGAACAAAGAAAAAAGGCAGCAAGTGGACCTTGCTGCCTTTTTCTTTCCTTCGTGCGAAGGATATTCATCAAACACTTTCCCTGTATAGCGTCAACGTCCCGGTTTTTCCTTTGCCTTTCAGGGCCTCCCGCCCCGTTCATCCTTAAAGCGCCCTGCATTTCCTGTATTCCCTGAAGGCTCTTATCGTCCATGTTTCCATTCTTGCCTTCATTGCGTAAGAAATACTTTACCCTATCGCCGCAAAGGCTCAAGATACTGCCCTGTCGTCTTATGCTTCCAGCCAGTGCTTTATTTTTATCGCATTGAATCTAAAGTGAATTAAAAAATTTGGCGACCCAATAAGCGCAATAACCCGCATTATGAATAGCAAATGTCTTACATCATGAAGGCCATTTTCCCCCGCCTTCATCTCTGTGGTCCCTTCGCATCATCATTCGGATTGTAAAAACACTGAACGTATCCGGGCGCAGTTGCAGTTATAATCGCCAGTCAGCCAGATACACAAGCCTCACGGAGACGCACGTTTTGACCAGCCAAACTTACAACTATCATATGACCCATTTCGTCCTGAGCGCCCCGGATATCCGGCATCTGCCGAGTGACGCAGGCATTGAAGTCGCATTTGCTGGTCGTTCAAACGCCGGCAAATCCAGTGCGCTGAATACGCTGACCCAGCAGAAAAGCCTGGCGCGAATCAGTAAAACCCCTGGCCGTACGCAATTAATTAACTTGTTTGAAGTGGAGCCAGGTATTCGTCTGGTCGATCTTCCGGGTTATGGCTATGCGCAAGTCCCGGAAGAAATGAAACGCAAATGGCAGCGTTCGCTGGGCGAATACCTGCAAATGCGTAATTCGCTGAAAGGGCTGGTGGTGTTGATGGATATCCGTCACCCGCTTAAAGATCTCGATCAGCAGATGATTCAGTGGGCTGTTGATGTGGGTACGCCAGTGATGTTGCTGCTGACCAAGGCTGACAAACTGGCCTCGGGCGCACGTCAGGCACAAGTCAAAATGGTCCGTGAAGCCGTAAAAGAATTTATGGGTGACATCCAGGTCGAAGCGTTCTCTTCGCCGAAGAAGATGGGTGTGGACAAACTCAATGACAAGCTGAACACCTGGTTCAATGAAATTCCGCCAGAAGTGTTGGAAGATGAACTTTCCGGCGAATGAGCCGCAGACAAAAACTGTAAGTAAAGAACATCACGGGCGGCCATCGGGTCGTCCGTTTTTTTTTGCACTTTTCCACTTGCTGACTGAATTCAACATCAAAACCGGCCAGTTATCCTGATAAAAGCACAATAAAAAACGCCCCAGACATAAATGCCTGGGGCGGCTAAAATATTCAGCCAAATCCGATTACGTGAAGTAAAAGGTCTGAAAGATAGAACATCTTACCTCTGTACCCTACGAGAGAAACTTTACCCTATTTCATGACGGGGAAAAAGAACTTTTTGTAGTTTACTTACACAATAATTGAGGATTATGCGATCACCTTCATGGTCTGAACCTATAATCCTGTAGCTTAATTACAAAAAAAGCTTAATAACTATCCACTTAGTGAGCCTGATCCCAATTCTCGCCAGTACCTACATCCACTTTCAACGGAACGGCCAGTTCCATGCTTGATTCCATCAGATCGCGGATTTTCTCACTTGCGGCCTCAACGTCGTCATTATGAACCTCAAAAACCAATTCATCGTGTACTTGCATAATGATGCGGGCACGCGGGGCATCTGGTTGTTTCAGCCAGTCCGCGACCTTTATCATCGCTCGCTTGATGATGTCAGCAGCCGTTCCCTGCATTGGGGCATTGATTGCGGCGCGCTCGGCACCCTTACGACGCATGGCGTTGCTGGATTTAATATCCGGCAGATACAAGCGGCGACCGTCAAGCGTTTCAACATAGCCTTGTTCAGAAGCCTGCGTCCGCGTGCGTTCCATATATTGGAGAACGCCCGGATAGCGTTCAAAATAGAGATCCATATAACGCTGGGATTCTTTACGCGGAATGTTCAACTGGCGCGAAAGACCAAATGCGCTCATGCCGTAAATCAGGCCGAAGTTGATGGCCTTCGCACTACGGCGCTGCTCGCCGGTGACGCTCTCCAGCGGTGTGCCAAAGACTTCAGCCGCTGTAGCCCGGTGAATATCTTTACCTTCCGCAAAGGCTTTCAGCAGCCCCTCATCTTTCGATAAATGCGCCATGATGCGCAATTCGATTTGCGAGTAGTCAGCAGCCAGAATGCAGTAATCTTTCGGTGCAATAAAAGCCTGACGGATGCGACGGCCTTCATCGTTACGCACCGGAATGTTTTGCAAGTTTGGATCACTGGATGACAGGCGTCCGGTCGCTGTGACAGCCTGATGATAAGACGTGTGCACGCGGCCAGACTGCGGATTGATCATCAACGGCAGTTTGTCGGTGTACGTCGATTTCAGCTTCGCCAGACCGCGATACTCCAGAATGACTTTCGGCAGTGGATAATCCAGCGCCAGTTCAGCCAGCACCTCTTCATTTGTTGAAGGTGCTCCACCCGGCGTTTTCTTCAGTATCGGCAGCTTTTGTTTTTCATACAAAATGGCCTGCAACTGCTTAGTCGACGACAGGTTAAAAGGTTCTTCCGCCAGCTCATGCGCTTTGTTTTCCAGTTCATTCAGGCGGATGGCCAGTTCTTTGGAATGCGCAGCTAAAATATGCTGGTCTATCAGGACACCAGTACGCTCAATGTGAGACAGAACCGGCACCAGCGGCATTTCGATATCGGTGAATACTTTCTTCAGTGATTCGCTTTCCTGAATACGCGGCCAGAGAGTCTGATGCAGTTGTAGCGTGACATCGGCATCTTCCGCTGCATACGGCGCAGCCTGTTCAAGCGCGATCTGGTTGAAAGTCAGCTGGTTTTTACCTTTGCCGGCGATTTCTTCAAAACCGACCGTTTTATGGCCCAGATAACGGTCTGCCAGGCTGTCCATATCATGACGACCTGAGACACTGTCGAGCACGTAAGATTCGAGCATGGTATCAAACGCAATTCCTTTCATTTCGATGTCATAGCGCAGCAGGATGCCGCGATCGAATTTCAGGTTTTGTCCGACTTTCAACTGCTTCTCATCTTCCAGCAAAGGCTTGAGTTGTTTCAGTACATCAGTGCGATCCAGCTGCGTCGGTGCATCCAGATAATCATGCGCGACGGGAAGATAAGCCGCTTTACCCGCTTCAGTCGCGAAAGATAACCCAATCAGATTAGCCGTCAGAGTATCCAGGCCATCGGTTTCAGTATCGAATGCGAAAACTTCAGAGGCTTTCAGGTAGCCGATCCACTGATCAAGCGTGTCCTGATCGAGAATAGTGACGTAACCGTCCTGAGTAAGCTGATTACGCTCGACGGGTTCAGCCGCAGGCATATCTGCAGCGAGTGAGCCTTTCTTGGCAGAAGATGTCACTTTTGCAGCTGATTTTTTACCGCTCAGCCAGGTGCCGGATTCAACATCGGTCAGCCAGCGCTTGAACTCATAACGGCCAAACAGCTGATGAAGTTCATCGGCGTCCGGTTCGGAGACTGTCAGCTCGGCACAAGTCACATCCAGTTTGACGTCAGTTTTGATCGTTGCCAGCTGGTAAGAGAGGTAAGCAACGTCTTTATTATCAGCCAGTTTCGCCGCCATAGTTTTAGAACCACGGAAGCTTAATGTAGAAATCTTATCAAGGTCGGCATACAACGCATCGAGTCCACCAATCCCCTGTAATAGTGCCTGCGCAGTTTTTTCGCCAACGCCCGGCACACCCGGAATGTTGTCCGAGGAATCACCCATCAGGGCCAGAAAATCGATAATCAGTTCCGGGGGCACGCCATATTTTTCAACGACTTCATCAGGCCCGAGGATCGCGTTGTTCATGGTGTTAATCAGCGTCACACCCGGCGTGACCAGCTGCGCCATGTCTTTGTCGCCGGTACTTATCAGCACGGCATGACCCGCCTTCTCAGCTTCGAGTGCCAGTGTGCCAATCACGTCGTCCGCTTCTACGCCTGACACCACCAGCAACGGTAATCCCATCGCTTTCACCATCTGATGCAGGGGTTCAATTTGCGAACGCAGATCGTCAGGCATTGGGGGACGGTGAGATTTGTACTGATCAAAGAGTTCATCACGGAAGGTTTTGCCTTTCGCGTCAAACACCACAGCAACATGGCTCGGCGTGTATTGCAGCAACAAACTGCGCAACATGTTCAGCACGCCGTACATCGCGCCCGTCGGTTCACCCTGGGAGTTGGTCAACGGGGGAAACGCATGGTAAGCGCGGTAGAGGTAGGACGAACCGTCTACCAGGATCAATGGGTTTTCTGCTATCTGGGCCATAACTCTTCTTTATTCGTGATCAGACATGCCCTAAGGATGCCATAGCCGGCGGGAAAGACGAACCTTGCGAAGGAAATTCATTGCAAACTTGCGGGGGATCTCGAAGGATCATCCTGTGGATAAGTTTGTGAATAGTTTTTATAGGAAATGATTAGTTGAGGGTGGTGAGAAAATCATCTCTAATTTTAAGTACTGCTATCATCAGGTTATCGCGTTTTAACATGAAAGATTGATGTAATAGAAACTTAATAGCTATTGTGGATAGTAATATTCATTGGAAGTGGAACATAATTAAAATCATTTATATTGCAGGTTTTTTCCTAACTTAAAACATCCATTTTTGGAGGATATAATGCCAGCTACTTAGCTGGCATTGGGATGATGAATTCTTATTTTTTGGTCGCCAGGAAATTGATCACATCTGAATATTGTTTGACATACATATCCATAGAACTGGTATCAAGACCGTCGTTTTTCACCATATATTTGCCATTTACAAATACAGAGGGAACGCCTTGCAGACCCAGGTCAGCGGCGGCTTTCTCTTGTTGTACAACCAGAGATTTCACCACAAAGCTGTTCAGTGCGGCATCGTAATCTTCGCCTTTCACACCGGCCTGAATAAAGACTTTACGAATATCATCAGCATTCTGCACAGACTGTTGCTTCTGCACGGCATCAAACATCAACGGGCTGACTTTATCTTCTACGCCCAGCGCGATGGCCACAGCCCACGCCTGTGTTAATTGCTTACCTAACGGGCCCAGGAATTCAACGTGGTATTTGGTATATTTAACATCTTTAGGCAGGTTCTTACGGATGCTGTCAGATACATGCCAGACTTGTTCAAACTGATAACAGTGTGGGCAATAAAATGAGAAAAACTCGAGTACCTGTGGCTCATTAGCAACGGTTTTATCTAAAGTAACGTACTGTGCACCATCTGAAAATTGTGCCGCAGATACACTGAAGGCCATAACCATACCAACCAGTGCCAGGAATATCTTTTTCATATAAAGCCTATCTCCAATTAATTAAATTTCGACGTTAATCATGACTCAATACATAGGCATCAACTGCAAAGGAGGTGCCTTTAGTTTCTTAATTTGCTCATTAAACGCAGCAATCTGACCTCGCCAAAAGTCTTCGTCCGTCATCCACGGAAAACTTTTAGGAAACGCAGGATCTTCCCAGCGACGAGCAACCCAGGCCAGATAATAGACCATGCGCATCGCACGCAGCGGTTCAATTAATGTCAGTTCGCGGGCATCAAAATCAGCGAATTCTTCATACGCTTCCAGCAAAACATCCAGCTGAAGGCGCTGTTCGCTCTGATCACCGTGAAGTAACATCCAGAGATCCTGTATCGCGGGGCCATTGCGCGCATCATCCATATCGACAAAAAGCGGGCCATCACGCCAGAGAATATTACCCGGATGACAATCGCCATGCAGGCGCAGCGGCTGCCAGTCAGTATGCCAATACTCTTTTGTCGTGTTGATCAGATTATCTGTTGCCTGTAAGAAAGGCTCACGCAGGCTTTTGGGGATCAATGGACATTTTGCAAGTACTTCAAGCGGTTGCGCAAAATATTCATCAAGACCCATCGTCGGGCGGGCAGCAAAGAGACTTTCTCTGCCTACCTGATGAATACGGCCCAGGAAACGCCCAACCCACTCCAGCTGGTCGAGGTTATCGATTTCATACTGGCGGCCACCCACGCTGGGAAACACGGTAAACATGTAACCCTGATGATGATGTAATGTGTTTTCATTGATGGCAAGCGGGGCTACTGCAGGTATTTCAGCCTCAGACATATCGTGTGAAAAACGGTGCTCTTCATGAATCTGCTCTTCAGTCCAGCGTTCCGGACGATAGAACTTCACCACATAGCGTTTTCTGTCTTCGCAGAGAAACTGATATACCCGATTCTCATAGCTGTTTAAGGCAGTGAGGCCGGACTCTGCACGCAGGCCGACACTCTCTAGCGCATCAAGGATAAGATCCGGCGACAATGCCTGAAAATTGAAAGCTGAATTATTCATAACTTCATTCGGATTGGCCGCGCAGAAAAATGACAATGGGAAATAGTATCATCTATTTTTCGCGGTTCGCATGAAGTTCACATAAGTTTACATCAATCTTTAATCACACCGCGGGCACGCAAAAGTGCCGTTTTAAAATCATCCTCATAGTCTTTCTTCAGACCAGGGATTTCCGCTGAGCTGTCAGTACCACGCATTTTAAGGTGATAAATCAAGGTATCGTCGCTCAATTCCGCTAAGGGACCCTGATATCCGCTCTCTCCCGCCAGTTTCTGAATAAACTCCATCAGGTTAAGGTCGCAGTCTTCTTTCCATGCCGGGTGTAATAACTCAATCAACTCGTTTACGCGATGTTCTTTCATGATGTTCTCTTTCCATATGTATCAGACCTTAAAAATAACAGGGTTATTTCCTCAGGGAAAGAACAAGCTTATTGCAGCAAAGTTAAACCTGCTTGGGTTGGAAGTAAGACGTTACAATGACCAGAATACTGAGACTTTTGCAGGGGAATATCATGGAGCGCAATTGTATTACCGGCGTCATTTTATCTGGTGGCCGGTCGAGCAGAATGGGAGAGGATAAGGGGCTGGTTAAGGCCAACGGCAAGCCCCTCTTTGAACACATCGCTGAGAGGCTTCGTCCGCAGGTGGGAGAGATCCTGATCAGCTGCAACCAGAACACTGAACAGTACGGCAAAGAGTTCCGGACAGTCCCTGATCTTATTCAGAATTTCTCCGGCCCGCTCGCCGGCATGTTGGCCGCTTTAACAGTAAGCAAAACAGAATGGGTGTTGTTCGTGCCTTGTGATGTCCCCGGATTCCCAGACAACTTAGCAGATGCTTTTCTGGCGGAAATTGCAGGCCAGCAAGCCGCCTATGCGCGGGATGCTGTGCGGGAACACCCTACTCTTTGTCTGCTAAACCGTAGCCTTATCCCGACATTAAAAACATACCTGGAAAATGGCGATCGGAAAGTGATGATTTTTTTCGATAATATTGATGCCAAACCCGTTCTTTTTCACGATGCGTCACAGTTCTCCAATCTCAATACTCAGGGAGATGTTTTACTTTGGCAGAACAGCCAGACAGGGCATCCACAATGAACAAAACGGATATCCCACTGCTTGGCATAGTTGCGTACAGCGGAACAGGTAAAACAACATTACTGAAACAGCTAATTCCTTATCTCAGACAGCGCGGTATTCGCATCGGGCTGATAAAGCATACTCATCATGCAGTTGACGTTGATACGCCCGGTAAAGACAGTTTTGAGCTAAGAAAGGCAGGAGCGGACCAGACGATGGTCGCCAGCAGTCATCGATGGGCTTTAATGACAGAAACACCACAGCAGGAAGCTCCTGATCTGGGGTATCTGGCATCGCGTTTTGATCGTAGTAATCTGGATATGGTTTTAGTCGAAGGATTTAAACACGAAGAAATCGACAAAATTGTGCTGCACAGAAAGGAAAACGGCAGATCTTTAGAGGGTCTGATTGATTCTCATGTCATCGCCGTGGCCAGTAATCGTTTGCCGCCACTCGTCTTGGAATCAATTACGTTACTTGATCTTAATAAGATCGATGAAATCGGAGAATTTATCGTCACATGGCTCGGAAACCAGAACAAATAGAATGTCTTTATTTGCCAGTTTTCACCAAATCCCAGACAGCAAAAAGCCCTGTACGTCAGTACAGGGCTTTCCACTTGTTTGATGCCTGGCAGTTCCCTACTCTCGCATGGGGAGACCCCACACTACCATCGGCGCTACGGCGTTTCACTTCTGAGTTCGGCATGGGGTCAGGTGGGACCACCGCGCTAGTGCCGCCAGGCAAATTCTGTTTCATCCATACCGCCACGCACCGTGATTTCTCACAACGCCTCGCCATACGAACCAATCTCGGAACGTCGCTGAAAATCTACTTCACCACGCTCGCGCGCAGCAGAGTCACTCTAATCAAAACACCTTTGGTGTTGTAAGGTTAAGCCTCTCGGGTCATTAGTACTGGTTAGCTCAATGCATCGCTGCACTTACACACCCAGCCTATCAACGTCTTAGTCTTAAACGTCCCTTCAGGTGGCTTAAAGCCACAGGGAAGACTCATCTCGAGGCAAGTTTCGCGCTTAGATGCTTTCAGCGCTTATCTTTTCCGCATTTAGCTACCGGGCAATGCCATTGGCATGACAACCCGAACACCAGTGATGCGTCCACTCCGGTCCTCTCGTACTAGGAGCAGCCCCTCTCAATCTTCCAACGCCCACGGCAGATAGGGACCGAACTGTCTCACGACGTTCTAAACCCAGCTCGCGTACCACTTTAAACGGCGAACAGCCGTACCCTTGGGACCTACTTCAGCCCCAGGATGTGATGAGCCGACATCGAGGTGCCAAACACCGCCGTCGATATGAACTCTTGGGCGGTATCAGCCTGTTATCCCCGGAGTACCTTTTATCCGTTGAGCGATGGCCCTTCCATTCAGAACCACCGGATCACTATGACCTACTTTCGTACCTGCTCGAGCCGTCACTCTCGCAGTCAAGCTAGCTTATGCCATTGCACTAACCTCACGATGTCCGACCGTGATTAGCTAACCTTCGTGCTCCTCCGTTACTCTTTAGGAGGAGACCGCCCCAGTCAAACTACCCACCAGACACTGTCCTCACCCCGGATCACGGGGCCGAGTTAGAACATCAAACATTAAAGGGTGGTATTTCAAGGTTGGCTCCACGCAGACTGGCGTCCACGCTTCAAAGCCTCCCACCTATCCTACACATCAAGGCTCAATGTTCAGTGTCAAGCTATAGTAAAGGTTCACGGGGTCTTTCCGTCTTGCCGCGGGTACACTGCATCTTCACAGCGAGTTCAATTTCACTGAGTCTCGGGTGGAGACAGCCTGGCCATCATTACGCCATTCGTGCAGGTCGGAACTTACCCGACAAGGAATTTCGCTACCTTAGGACCGTTATAGTTACGGCCGCCGTTTACCGGGGCTTCGATCAAGAGCTTCGCATTGCTGCTAACCCCATCAATTAACCTTCCGGCACCGGGCAGGCGTCACACCGTATACGTCCACTTTCGTGTTTGCACAGTGCTGTGTTTTTATTAAACAGTTGCAGCCAGCTGGTATCTGCGACTGGCTTCGGCTCCGAGAGCAAGTCTCTTCACCTACGCGCCAGCGTGCCTTCTCCCGAAGTTACGGCACCATTTTGCCTAGTTCCTTCACCCGAGTTCTCTCAAGCGCCTGAGTATTCTCTACCTGACCACCTGTGTCGGTTTGGGGTACGATTTCGTGTTACCTGGAGCTTAGAGGCTTTTCCTGGAAGCATGGCATCAACTACTTCACCACCGTAGTGGCTCGTTATCACGCCTCAGGGTTGAATATGTAACCGGATTTACCAAGTCACACCCCCTACACGCTTGAACCGGGACAACCGTCGCCCGGCTAGCCTAGCCTTCTCCGTCCCCCCTTCGCAGTAACACCAAGTGCTGGAATATTAACCAGCTTCCCATCGACTACGCTTTTCAGCCTCGCCTTAGGGGTCGACTCACCCTGCCCCGATTAACGTTGGACAGGAACCCTTGGTCTTCCGGCGTGCGGGTTTTTCACCCGCATTATCGTTACTTATGTCAGCATTCGCACTTCTGATACCTCCAGCACCCCTCACAGGACACCTTCGACGGCTTACAGAACGCTCCCCTACCCAACAACGCCTAAGCGTCGCTGCCGCAGCTTCGGTGCATGGTTTAGCCCCGTTACATCTTCCGCGCAGGCCGACTCGACCAGTGAGCTATTACGCTTTCTTTAAATGATGGCTGCTTCTAAGCCAACATCCTGGCTGTCTATGCCTTCCCACATCGTTTCCCACTTAACCATGACTTTGGGACCTTAGCTGGCGGTCTGGGTTGTTTCCCTCTTCACGACGGACGTTAGCACCCGCCGTGTGTCTCCCGTGATAACATTCTTCGGTATTCGGAGTTTGCATCGAGTTGGTAAGCCGGGATGGCCCCCTAGTCGAAACAGTGCTCTACCCCCGAAGATGAGTTCACGAGGCGCTACCTAAATAGCTTTCGGGGAGAACCAGCTATCTCCCGGTTTGATTGGCCTTTCACCCCCAGCCACAAGTCATCCGCTAATTTTTCAACATTAGTCGGTTCGGTCCTCCAGTTAGTGTTACCCAACCTTCAACCTGCCCATGGCTAGATCACCGGGTTTCGGGTCTATACCTTGCAACTTGACGCCCAGTTAAGACTCGGTTTCCCTACGGCTCCCCTATTCGGTTAACCTTGCTACAAAATATAAGTCGCTGACCCATTATACAAAAGGTACGCAGTCACCCAACAAAGTAGGCTCCCACTGCTTGTACGTACACGGTTTCAGGTTCTATTTCACTCCCCTCGCCGGGGTTCTTTTCGCCTTTCCCTCACGGTACTGGTTCACTATCGGTCAGTCAGGAGTATTTAGCCTTGGAGGATGGTCCCCCCATATTCAGACAGGATGTCACGTGTCCCGCCCTACTCATCGAACTCACAATAAGTGCATTTTTGTGTACGGGACTATCACCCTATACTGTGCGACTTTCCAGACGCTTCCACTAATGCACAAACTGATTCAGGTTCTGGGCTCTTCCCCGTTCGCTCGCCGCTACTGGGGGAATCTCGGTTGATTTCTTTTCCTCGGGGTACTTAGATGTTTCAGTTCCCCCGGTTCGCCTTGCATGGCTATGTATTCACCATGCAATAGTGTGTCGAAACACACTGGGTTTCCCCATTCGGGTATCGTCGGTTATAACGGTTCATATCACCTTACCGACGCTTTTCGCAGATTAGCACGCCCTTCATCGCCTCTGACTGCCTAGGCATCCACCGTGTACGCTTAGTCGCTTAACCTCACAACCCGAAGGTGTCTTAAAAGACATCGTCGCATTGCGATTATTTGAGAGACTCTATTACAGACAAAATCATCACTCAGTACTTCTACGGAGAGTGATGTTCAGCTGTAATGTTTCAATTTTCAGCTTGTTCCAGATTGTTAAAGAGCAATATCTTAAACACGACTCGTTAAAGTCATCTTTAAGATATTCGGTGATAATGTCTTTCACACATTATCGGAGTGGCGTCCCCAAGGGGATTCGAACCCCTGTTACAGCCGTGAAAGGGCAGTGTCCTAGGCCTCTAGACGATGGGGACACGAAAAATCCGCACCAGACCCCCAAAAGGGCTTGGCACTTTTCGCATCAGCGTAAGGTCTCCCTTACCGCATCAACAGGTGCTCTTGCTCATTAATTTCATCAGACAATCTGTGTGGACACTGCACAATGCGTATCTTTAGGTAAGGAGGTGATCCAACCGCAGGTTCCCCTACGGTTACCTTGTTACGACTTCACCCCAGTCATGAATCACAAAGTGGTAAGCGCCCTCCCGAAGGTTAAGCTACCTACTTCTTTTGCAACCCACTCCCATGGTGTGACGGGCGGTGTGTACAAGGCCCGGGAACGTATTCACCGTAGCATTCTGATCTACGATTACTAGCGATTCCGACTTCATGGAGTCGAGTTGCAGACTCCAATCCGGACTACGACATACTTTATGAGGTCCGCTTGCTCTCGCGAGTTTGCTTCTCTTTGTATATGCCATTGTAGCACGTGTGTAGCCCTACTCGTAAGGGCCATGATGACTTGACGTCATCCCCACCTTCCTCCGGTTTATCACCGGCAGTCTCCTTTGAGTTCCCACCATTACGTGCTGGCAACAAAGGATAAGGGTTGCGCTCGTTGCGGGACTTAACCCAACATTTCACAACACGAGCTGACGACAGCCATGCAGCACCTGTCTCACGGTTCCCGAAGGCACTAAGCTATCTCTAGCGAATTCCGTGGATGTCAAGAGTAGGTAAGGTTCTTCGCGTTGCATCGAATTAAACCACATGCTCCACCGCTTGTGCGGGCCCCCGTCAATTCATTTGAGTTTTAACCTTGCGGCCGTACTCCCCAGGCGGTCGACTTAACGCGTTAGCTCCGGAAGCCACGCCTCAAGGGCACAACCTCCAAGTCGACATCGTTTACAGCGTGGACTACCAGGGTATCTAATCCTGTTTGCTCCCCACGCTTTCGCACCTGAGCGTCAGTCTTTGTCCAGGGGGCCGCCTTCGCCACCGGTATTCCTCCAGATCTCTACGCATTTCACCGCTACACCTGGAATTCTACCCCCCTCTACAAGACTCTAGCTTGCCAGTTTCAAATGCAGTTCCCAAGTTAAGCTCGGGGATTTCACATCTGACTTAACAAACCGCCTGCGTGCGCTTTACGCCCAGTAATTCCGATTAACGCTTGCACCCTCCGTATTACCGCGGCTGCTGGCACGGAGTTAGCCGGTGCTTCTTCTGCGAGTAACGTCAATCGCTGCAGCTATTAACTGCAACGCCTTCCTCCTCGCTGAAAGTGCTTTACAACCCTAAGGCCTTCTTCACACACGCGGCATGGCTGCATCAGGCTTGCGCCCATTGTGCAATATTCCCCACTGCTGCCTCCCGTAGGAGTCTGGACCGTGTCTCAGTTCCAGTGTGGCTGGTCATCCTCTCAGACCAGCTAGGGATCGTCGCCTAGGTGAGCCATTACCCCACCTACTAGCTAATCCCATCTGGGCACATCCGATGGCGTGAGGCCCGAAGGTCCCCCACTTTGCTCTTGCGAGGTCATGCGGTATTAGCTACCGTTTCCAGTAGTTATCCCCCTCCATCAGGCAGTTTCCCAGACATTACTCACCCGTCCGCCGCTCGTCACCCAGAGAGCAAGCTCTCCTGTGCTACCGCTCGACTTGCATGTGTTAGGCCTGCCGCCAGCGTTCAATCTGAGCCATGATCAAACTCTTCAATTAAAAGTTCGATTTGCTTAAACAAGTTAAGCGGTGCTCAAAGATTACTTCGTAATAATTCAACTAAATGAATTACTGCTTGGTCACTCTAAGACTTGATATTTTTTTTGCCACCGAGGTGGCTGATATCGTCTTGTGAGTGCCCACACAGATTGTCTGATAAATTGTTAAAGAGCGTTCATTGCGAGACTTAACTCAGCAACGTGGGAGGCAGATAATACGCTTTCCCACTGAAGAGTCAACCATTTTCTCATCGAGATGCGGTGTTTTCACCGGGTTGATTCTTCCTGACTGGGCGACTTGGTTCTCGTTAGAGGAGTCGTTGTTCCCGGTCAGTGGAGGCGCATTATAGGGAGTTCTCAGAAGGCCGCAACCCCTAATTTCAATTATTTTATCAACCGTTCACAAATCCAACAAAAAAGCCCGAAACGGAGGATTAACGAACGGATCCAGCTCAAAACACGCCTGTTTAAAGCCCGAGGCTGGAGTAAACTCGCTTTATAATAATGAAAGATATTCAGGAATACCCTACATGCTACTTAATGCACATCAACAAGCTGCTCAGCGAAACCTTTCCTATTTACTGGCGGAGAAGATTGCACAACGCGTTTTATCCGGTGATTACCCCGAGGGGTCGATACTTCCCGGTGAGAATGAGTTAGGGGAGATTTTTGGCGTCAGCCGGACAGCCGTGCGTGAAGCGGTGAAGACACTGGCGGCAAAGGGCATGCTTTTGCCCCGCCCGCGAATTGGCACGCGGGTCATGCCTCAGTCCAGCTGGAACTTTCTCGATCAGGACTTGCTGACCTGGTGGATGACACGCGAAAACTTCGATCAGGTCATGGCGCATTTTATCGTGCTGCGCAGAGCGCTTGAACCGCAGGCTTGTGCATTAGCCGCTGTCTCAGCCAGTAAAGAACAAAAGCATCGGCTTTCACTCTATATGAATGAAATGCGCCAGCTGCACAAAAGTTTTGATCGGGAACAGTGGATTACGGTGGATACGCACTTTCATCAACTGATCTATGAAGCGGGGAAAAACCCTTTTCTGACGTCGTTCTCAAATTTATTCAGTTCGGTCTATCAGAGTTACTTTCGGGCGATCACGGGAAATGAGGTTATCAAGCTGGAACAACATCAGCGCCTGACCGATGCCATTCTTGGCGGCGATGCCAATGCGGCGCTGAAAGCCTGTCAGCATCTATTACTTAGCGACGAATGAACCCACGGATTGACGTACCACCAATTCCGGCGTGAGCACCAGAATCTGCGGCTCCGCCTGGGGGTCCTGCAGACGATGTAATAATGCATCCACCGCCAGTTCTCCGAGTGAATCTTTAGGCTGATGGATAGTCGTCAGCGGCGGCATCATGTATTGCGCCAGCTGGATATCATCGTAGCCGATTACTGCGACATCATCCGGCACACGCAATCCACGCTGATACAACGCCTGATACGCACCGACTGCCATTGCATCATTCCCCGCAAAGACCGCATGAGGCGGCTCGGGTAACGACAGCAATTTTTCCATCGCTGGTACGCCTCCTTCGAATTCAAAATCGCCGCTGACTTCATAACCGGGAGGGATGACCAGCCCGGCTTTATTCATTGCCTGACGATAACCATTCAGCCGTTCCTGCGCGGTGGTTTTATCCAGCGGTCCGGTGATGCAGGCAATTTTGCGATAGCCCTGACGGATCAGATACTCCGTCGCCATCTCTCCGCCCAGAAGCGCATTGTCCTGAATCACATCATTCGCGCCATCAAACGGTGACCAGTCCATCATCACAATCGGTAAGGAAGGATAGCGGCTGATGGCATCTTTCGATGGCCGGTGATTTTCAGTACACATTAACAACAGGCCATCGACACGCTTTTGCAGCAGCGTTTCCAGACTGCGGTTCATGCGCTCAGCATCGCCGTCGGTATTACATAAGATCAGGCTGTAGCCACGTTCATAGCAACTGCGTTCAACACCGCGCACCACTTCCGCATAAAACGGGTTGCTGCTGGCCGTCAGTAACATGCCGATGGTGCGGGTTTGATTCAGTTTCAGGCTGCGTGCCAGCGCGGACGGTGCGTAGTTGAGCTGTTCAACGGCGGCATTCACCTTGTCAGCGATGGCATCACTGACAAAGCGATTTTTGTTGATGACGTGAGAAACTGTAGAAGTTGAAACGCCCGCCAGACGGGCGACATCTTTCATGGTGGCCAATCAGGCCTCCTGCTGCGTAAGGAAATCGTCGATTTCTTTGCGCCATGGTACGGAAGGCTGAGCGCCAGGACGCGTCACTGCAATCGCGGCAGCGGCGTGAGCAAAACGTACCGCGCTGTCCATCGCCTGACCTTCCAGCAATGCAGTCACCAGTGCGCCATTAAAGGTATCACCCGCGGCGATAGTATCCACGGCTTTGACGCGGAATCCGGCGACCTGCTTGCCTTCCCCGTTTTGGCTCAGCCAGACACCTTTACTGCCCAGCGTGATGATAACCGTCGCGATGCCTTTATCGTGCAGGGCTTTGGCTGCTCGTGCCGCATCGTCATTATTCTCGACCTTAATCCCGGTCAGCTTCTCCGCTTCAGTTTCGTTCGGGGTGATAATATCCACCCGCGACAGCAGTTCGTCCGGCAATTCACAGGCCGGGGCTGGATTAAGAATGACCTGCGTGCTGTTTTCTTTGGCTAACTTCGCCGCCGCAATCACCGTCTCTAACGGCGATTCCAGCTGCATTAATAAAGCAGAAGCATCGATGACTTGCTGTTTATAGCGTTCAAGGTAGTCCGGCGTCACCGCACTGTTGGCTCCCGCATCAATACCAATGACGTTCTCACCTTCTGCATTCACGAAAATCAACGCAACGCCGGTGGTCATTTCTTTGATGGCTTCGACAGGTTGCGTATCAATGTGGTCGCTGGCCAGCTGTTTACGGACGCGCTCACCAATATCGTCGTCACCCACACAGGCAATAAAAGAAATATCTGCGCCACTGCGACCGGCGGCTACCGCCTGATTCGCCCCTTTGCCACCGAAAGCCACGGTGTACTGCTTGCCGATGACCGTTTCACCCGGTTGCGGGAAGTGGTTGATATTCAGAATGTGGTCAGCATTAATACTGCCGAGTACCACCAGTTTGCCTGTTTTCATGTGGAGATCCCTGAGTCAAAGAGCGCCCCCAAAAGGAGGCGCAGGTTACAGCATCGAGCATGCGGGTATTACGGCTGAGCAACCAGTTTCAAATCAACAGGAATAACAGCCGGGACTTTTTCGCCTTTCAGCACTTTGTCAGCCGTCTGAACACCGATCACGCCGATTTGTTCCGGACGTTGTGCCACAGTCGCGCCCATTTTACCGCTGTTTACAGCTTTGATACCGTCTTCTGTGCCGTCGAAGCCGACAACCAGCACGTCAGTTTTACCGGCAGTTTGCAGGGCACGCAATGCGCCCAGCGCCATTTCGTCGTTCTGAGCGAAGACGGCTTGTACGTCCTGATGCGCAGTCAGCAGGTTCTGCATAACGTTCAGGCCTTTGGTGCGGTCGAAGTCAGCAGGCTGGCTGGCGAGGATCTGGAAATGGTGTTTCTCAGCGGCCTGGGCGAAACCTTTACCGCGTTCGCGGGCAACGGAAGTCCCGGCAATGCCTTCCAGTTCGATCACTTTGGCGTTTTCGCCCAGTTTCTTCGCGATGTAGTCACCTGCCATTTTGCCGCCGAAGGCGTTATCAGAGGCCACGTGGCTGGCAACGACGCCTTTAGTCGCCTGACGGTCAAGGGTGATCACCGGGATTTTCGCCTGGTTAGCCATCGCGACAGCGTTGCCTACGGCATCAGAATCAGTCGGGTTAATCAGCATCAGCTTGGTACCGCGAACGGTCAGGTCCTGCACGTTTGCCAACTCTTTCGCCGGGTTGTTCTGCGAATCGAGAACAATCAGGTTGTAGCCCAGTTTGTCGGCTTCTTTTTGCGCACCGTCTTTCATGGAAACAAAGAACGGGTTGTTCAGTGTTGAAACGACCAGCGCGATGGTGTCTTTCGCCATCACGTTAGCACTGAAAGACGCGGTGATCGCTGCGGCGGAAACCCAGACAGCCAGTTTTTTCATATTCATGGTCATAAGTCCTGTAGGAGAGTTTATTTGTTGCTTTTGTTATCCACCAGAACCGCCAGCAGAATGACAACTGCTTTCACGATCATCTGGTAGTAGGAAGAAACACCTAATAAGTTCAAACCGTTATTCAGGAAGCCAAGGATCAATGCACCGATCAGCGTTCCAACAATGCGCCCTTTACCCCCGGACAGGCTGGTTCCCCCTAAAACAACAGCGGCAATCGCATCCAGCTCGTAGCCCGTACCTGCGTTAGGCTGCGCTGAAGACAAGCGAGCCACTTCGATGATACTGGCCAGAGCGGCTAACAAACCACACAGGGAGTAGACGATAATTTTGACTTTATCGACGCTGATACCTGACAGACGCGTAGCGGATTCATTGCCGCCAAGCGCGTAGATATAACGCCCTAACCGGGTGTGATGCAGCATGTACCAGGCTGCAATAAACACCACGGCCATCAGCCAGACCGGTGTCGGAATACCCAGCGGGCGCCCGATACCAAACCAGCCAAACACATCTGCCACATCATTAAAGCCTGTGCTGATCGGGCTGCCGTTGGTGTACACCATGGTGATACCGCGCAGCAGCAACATCATGACCAGCGTGGCGATAAACGCCTGCACTTTACCTTTGGCGACAATCATGCCTGTGACGGCGCCGATACCTGCACCCAGCGCCAGCGCGCCTGCCACGGCAACCAGCGCATTCACTTCCAGCCCGACGATAGAGGCCGCAACCGCACCGGTCAGCGCCAGCAAAGAACCGACGGATAAATCAATACCTGACGTCAGGATCACCAGCGTCATGCCCACGGCCATAATGGCGTTGACGGACGTTTGCTGAAGGATGTTAAACAGGTTATTCACGGTGAAGAAATTCGGGCTCATAGAAGAGACCACGGCAATCAACACCAGCAGCGCAATCAGAGACTTCTGCTCCAACAACCACTCTTTACTGATCCAGCGCTTTTTGGCTGACAATGTCTGAGAACTCATATCTGATTACTCCTGCGTCACGCGGTATTGCTTGCCGACAGCGGCTGCCATCAACACTTCTTGCGTAGCCTGTTCTATTGGGAATTCACCGCTTAAATGACCTTCATGCATCACAAGAACCCGGTCGCTCATACCGATCACTTCCGGCATTTCTGAGGAAACCAAAATGATGCTCAGCCCTTCGCGCTTGAACTGGTTAATAAGCTGGTAAATTTCTTTTTTGGCACCGACGTCAACGCCGCGCGTCGGTTCGTCGAGGATCAGGACTTTTGGCCGCGTCATCAAACCGCGGGCAATCGCCACTTTTTGCTGATTACCACCGGAGAGCAAACCAATCGGCTGCATCATCGATGGCGTTTTAATATTGAAGAGGCGAATGAAGTCGCCGACGGCCTGCTGTTCATCCGCATGCTTGAGGCGTCCGCCGCCGTGGCTGAAATAACGCAGTGCGGTCAGCGACATGTTTTCTTTCACCGACATCCCGAGCACTAATCCATCGCGTTTACGATCTTCGGAGATATAAACAATACCGTTCGCCAGACCGTCCTGCGGCGAGTGAGTAACCACTTCGCGGCCATCGAGCGAAACGTAGCCGCTTTTACGTGGCAACGCGCCGTAGAGGATTTTCATCAGCTCGGTGCGGCCAGCCCCCATCAGCCCGGAGACACCGAGGATTTCGCCGCTGTACAACTCAAAACTGACGTTATCCACGCCCGGCCCGCAGACATCACGAACCTGCAAGCGCAGCGCGCCGCGTGCGTGGTTAATGCGTGGGTATTGCTCTTCCAGACGACGGCCAACCATCATTTCGATCAACGTGTCTTCTTCCAGCTCGCTGACCGGACGCTCTGCGATAAACTGCCCGTCACGGAATACGGTGACGTCATCGCAGATCTCAAAAATTTCTTTCATGCGGTGGGAGATGTACACCACGCCGCAGCCAGCCGCTTTGAGTTCGCGAATGACGTTAAACAAAGAGGCGGTTTCAGTGTCAGTCAGCGCATCCGTCGGTTCATCCATAATGATGACTTTGGATTCGAAACTCAGCACTTTGGCGATTTCGACCATCTGCTGATCGCCAATCGATAATTCACCGACCAGGCGATCGCTTTTGTATCGCAGATTCAGGCGGGCCAGGAGTTTGTCCGCTTCGGCATACATCTTTTTCCAGTTGATGCGGCCAAAACCGTTTACAAACTCACGGCCAAGAAAAATGTTTTCAGCAATAGTCAGCTGAGGGATCAGGTTAAGTTCCTGATGGATGATACCGATCCCCGCTTCCTGCGAAGCTTTCGGGCCACTGAACGCGGTTTCCTTGCCGAGGAAATGTACTGAGCCGGCATCTTTCTGATAGATGCCGGTCAGCACTTTCATCATCGTGGATTTACCCGCGCCGTTTTCACCCACCAGCGCCATGACACGTCCCGGATAAACGCTGAGCGCCGCGCCGGAAAGTGCTTTCACGCCGGGAAAGGCTTTATCAATCCCTGTCAGTTGCAGCAAAGGTTGCATAAAGGCCTCAGAAGGTTACGCCGGCACACAGGATCACATTCGCATACGGCGAACATTCCCCGCTGCGGATGACAGCCCGACTTTTTTCGGTTTGCGCTTTGAATGCCTCATGACTGACGTAATCCAAAGCAATGGTGTTTCCCTGGTGTTGTTCGAGTTGTGTCAATCGGGCGAGTAACGCTTCATGGAGTTGAGGATTTTTGGTGAGGATTTCCTCTGCGAGGATAGCCCGCTCAACCTGCATCTCGTGTGTCACTACCTCTAAGACTTGTAAAAAGGTGGGAACTCCCTGGGTTAGCGCCAGATCGATGCGCTGGCAAGCTGCTGGCACCGGAAGTCCGGCATCGCCAATAACCAGCTGATCGGTATGACCTAACCGGGCAATAACAGTTGAGATTTCGGCATTTAATAGCGGTGACTTCTTCATTTTGACTCCTACAGCGAAACGTTTCGCTCACCACTGAGTTTATGAAACTGGCCGCACAAGGCAACGAAGATGTGATGGAATTGTGATCAGCGTCGAAACGTTTCGCTGAATGATTCAGAAATAGGGAGGCAATTTGAGTTAGTCATTTCAGAAAGGAGAAGGCACAAACAAAACAGGGTACCCGAAGGTACCCTGTGAGCGGCAAAAGGCAGGATTATATTTCCACCTGCGTTCCCAGTTCGATAACGCGGTTTGGCGGGATTTCAAACTGGTCCGGTGCGCGCAAGGCGTTACGGCTGAGCGCCATGAACAGCTTACCCCGGAAGTAGAGATACCATGGCCGCTTGGTCAGGATCAGCGATTCATGCGACATGAAGAACGACGTTTCCATCATCCGGCACGGCAAACCTTCCAGACCACAGCGGTGGAAAATCTCTTCCACGTTCGGCGTTTCTTTAAATCCGTAACTTGCCACCACACGCCAGAACGTCGGCGACAGCTGCTCGATAGTGACACGCCGGACGTTGTGCACATAAGGCGCATCTTCCGTTCGCAGCGTCAGCAGAACCACGCGCTCATGCAGCACCTTGTTGTGCTTGAGGTTATGCAGCAACGCAAACGGAATGACGTTGATGGCTCGCGACATATACACCGCCGTTCCCGGAACACGAACCGGCGGGGATTTCTCCAGCGAGGCGATCATTGCCTCCAGAGAATTCCCGTGTTCGTTCATGCGGCGCATAAGACGAAAACGCTCGCTTTTCCAGGTAGTCATGACGATAAACATGCACAGGCCGAGCGTCAGCGGCAGCCAGCCGCCGGAGAACAGCTTGGTGGCGTTTGCGGCAAACAGTGGAATATCCATAAACAGCAGACCGATCAGCAAAATGCCAACCAGGAACGGTTTCCAGTGCCAGTTTTTCAGCGCCACCGTACAGGAAAGAATGCTGGTCAGCACCATTGTACCGGTCACGGCAATACCGTACGCCGCCGCCAGATTGCTGGAATGCTCAAAGCTGGCAATCACAATCACCACTGCGAAATACAGCAACCAGTTAATGGCCGGGATATAAATCTGACCGGCTTCCATTTCCGAGGTGTGGATGATGCGCATCGGCGGTAAATAGCCCAATCGCACAGCCTGACGCGTCAGGGAGAACACGCCGGAAATCACAGCCTGAGAGGCAATGATGGTCGCTAAGGTGGCTAATACCAGTAACGGAATTAACGCCCAGTCAGGCGCCAGCAGGAAGAAGGGGTTTTTGATCGCTTCAGGATTCTTCAGCAGTAACGCGCCCTGACCGAAGTAGTTCAGCACCAGAGACGGCAATACCACCGTGAACCATGCCAGACGGATCGGGAATTTCCCGAAGTGCCCCATATCGGCATACAACGCTTCCACACCGGTAATCGACAGAACGACAGCGCCGAGTGCCAGGAAGGAGAAGGATTTATGTTCGATAAAGAAGTTTACCGCCCACATCGGGTTCATGGCGCGTAAGACTTCAGGGTTCTGCATGATGCTGTTTACGCCAAGAACGGCGAGCGTCAGGAACCAGACCAGCATCACCGGGGCGAAGAGTTTGCCCACGATACCGGTTCCGTGTTTCTGAATAATGAAAAGCAGCGTCAGAACAGTAATAGAAAGAGGAACGATATAAGGATCGAGTGATGGCGCGGCGATCTCCAGACCTTCCATTGCGGAAAGCACCGAAATGGCCGGAGTGATCACTACTTCGCCATAGAAGAAGCTGCCACCGATCAGGCCAAGTATCACCAGCACCGCCGTGGTGCGTGATGACGTGTTTCTGCCCGCCAAAGACATCAGCGTCAGTATGCCGCCTTCGCCCGCATTGTCCGCCCGCATCACATACGTGAGATACTTGAGCGACACAATAAGGATAAGCATCCAGAAAATCAGAGAGAGAAAACCAAATACGACGCTAGGCTCAACATTGAAACCGTAGTGTCCTGAAAAACACTCTCTTAAGGTATAGAGAGGACTGGTACCAATGTCGCCATAGACCACACCAATGGCGGCCAGGGTTACTGCTGGGAGTGACCGTTTATGTTCAGTGCTCATATTTCGTTTCTTTTTTGCTCGAACATCCGTAAGCGATGCGTGCGCTCAGTCCAATGATGCCCACTAAAAGGCGCACAGTATGCACGAATAAATCAGATTGCCTACCCTTAAATGTGCAGCTAAACCGGCGTTCAGAGGAACGAGGTCACAAATCTCATAATAGAAAATTTTTATTAATCAACAAGCTATACAGTGAAAAATAATCATGGCTTATCGCTGCGAGCCAGTACACTATTCAATATCTAAATGAAAACCGGAAGAGACAGTATGGCGCAATCTCCCCTTCTGGCAGAACGGATTGCCCGTCTTGCTAACGCACTGGAACATGGCTTGTACGAGCGACAGGACGCCATTCGTTTATGCCTGCTGGCCGCACTGTGCGGCGAAAGCGTTTTTCTGCTCGGCCCGCCGGGCATCGCAAAGAGCCTGATCGCCCGCCGTTTAAAATTCGCCTTCCGTCATGCTCGTGCCTTTGAATATCTGATGACGCGATTTTCCACGCCGGAAGAAGTCTTTGGCCCGCTATCAATTCAGGCCCTGAAAGATGAAGGCCGATATCTGCGTCTGACCGAAGGTTACTTACCGGAAGCTGAAATCGTCTTCCTTGATGAAATCTGGAAAGCAGGTCCTGCGATCCTCAATACCTTGCTGACCGCTATCAACGAACGCCGTTTCCGGAATGGCGAACGCGAAGAACCGATCCCTTTACGCCTGCTGGTCAGCACCTCTAACGAACTGCCTGAAGCCGACGGCAGCCTGGAAGCGCTATATGACCGCATGTTGATCCGCCTGTGGCTGGATAAGGTACAGGATAAGCAGAATTTCCGCTCACTGCTCACCAGCCGCACCAACGAAAGCGCCAATCCGGTGGCCGAATCATTGAGTATCAGCGACGACGAGTATCAACAATGGCAGCCGGAGATCGATAAAGTCAATCTGCCGAATGCGTGCTTTGAACTGGTTTTCCAGCTTCGTCAGCGTCTTGATGCGCTCGACACCGCGCCTTATGTTTCAGATCGCCGCTGGAAAAAGGCACTGCGTCTGTTGCAGGCCTGCGCATTCTTCAGCGGGCGAAACACCATCACGCCTGTTGATCTGATCCTGCTTAAAGACTGCCTGTGGCATGACCTCAATACGTATCAGCTGTTGCAAACTCAAATCGAGCAGCTGATCACCGAGCAGGCCTATCAGCAGCAAACATTACTGATGAAAATCCAGCAGTTAGATCAGCAGTGGATGCAGTACCAGCAGCAACAAAGCTCACGTCAGTCCATCAAGCTCGGCAAAAAAGCCGGGATGTTCAGTCGCAAACCACAACACAGCTTGCCGGACAGCCTTTCCGCCACTCACCTGACGTTATTACTGCAAACACCTTTGCACCTGCATGAAATAAAAGTCACTCACTTGCTCTTCGACCGCACGGCGCTGGAAGAGTGGCTCAATAAAGGCGGCGTACTGAAAGCGAAGCTAAATGGCATCGGCTTTGTGCAAACCATCGATGCCGAGATTGATGATAAACAGCAGTTGCTGGTGCTGGACGTCAGTCGCCAGAGCACGCCGCTGACTTTGCCAGGCAACGAACATATCGCCGTTCCCGACGAGATGAAGAATACGCTGAGCGATCTGAGTGCAAAACTCGCGCAGCAGCGGCATGAATTTGGCCAGCAGCAAAACTGCCTGTTTGTTCCGGCGCAATGGATGGCGAAAATCGAAGCCAGCCTGCTGCAGGTCACCGAACAGCTGCGCCATCAGCAGCAGACGTTCAGCGGGCACTAACTATGTTCAGCCTGGAATCTCTGGATCTGCTGCTGGCGATCAGCGAAGCCGAATTGATCGAGGAACTGATCGTCGGACTGCTTGCCGCGCCTGCGCTGGCCGTTTTCTTTGAGAAATTCCCCCGCCTCAAACGCGCGCTGACCAAAGATCTTCCCGAATGGAAGCTGCGGCTGCGCCAGAGGATCCATGAAACGCCCGTACCGCCCGATCTGGCGAAAGAATTCTACCTTTACCAGCAATGCCAGCAGACCGATATCACCACCTTTCAGACCGGGCTGCCGGCGCTGATTGATGAGTTGTTCCGGCTGAACTCTCCTTTTACTACCGAGGCCCGTACATTATTCGAGAACAATGAGGAATCGCGAACGGCAAGAACTGGCAATAGTTTTCAGACTCTCTTCCTCCAGCGCTGGCGCCTGAACCTGACATTCCAGACGGTGAACGTTCATCACCAGTTACTGGAGCAGGAACAGGAGAAATTGCAGGAGGAGTTACTTCAGCGTCTTGAACTGAGCAGCGAGTTGTCTCCTTTATTAGCAGAGAACGATACCGCGGCAGGACGTCTTTGGGATATGAGTAAAGGAAAGCGTCTGCGCGGGGATATCCAGTCACTGGCCCGCTTTGGTGCTTTCCTGCAACAACAGCCTGAGCTGGTTCATCTGGCAGAGCAACTGGGGCGCAGTCAGACGGCCAAAACCAGTCCGCATGAAGATGCCAAAATGGAAACGCATCGGCTGATGGTCCGCGAACCCGCGACAGTGCCGGAGGAAGTGAACGGCATTCACCAAAGCGACGATATCCTGCGGCTGATGCCGACCGAACTGGGTACGCTGGGTATCCCTGAACTCGAATACGAATTTTACCGCCGGTTACTGGAAAAGCGGCTGATGACTTACCGCCTGCAGGGAGACGTCTGGCGCGAGAAAGTGGTGAAGCGTCCGGTGGTCTGGCAGCAGCAAGAACCGCAGCCCCGTGGCCCATTTGTGGTGTGTGTGGACACCTCAGGCTCTATGGGGGGATTCAATGAACAGTGTGCGAAAGCCTTTTGCCTGGCGCTGCTGAGGATCGCCCTTGCCGATAACCGTCGCTGTTACATCATGTTGTTTGCCAGCGAAGTAATTCATTATGAACTGACCTCCGCCGGTGGACTGGATCAGGCATTGCGTTTTCTCGGGCAACATTTTCGCGGCGGCACCGATCTGGCAGCCTGCCTGAATGCCACCCTGGACAAACTGGCATCACCGGAATGGCATGACGCCGACGCAGTGGTGATCTCCGATTTCATCGCTCAACGGCTGCCTGACGAGGTACAGAAGAAGGTCAAAATGCTCCAGCGGGAGAAGCAGCACCGCTTTCATGCGTTGGCGATGTCGCATTATGGCAAGCCCGGGATCCTGCGTATTTTCGATCATATCTGGCGCTTTGATACCGGCGTGAAAAGCCGTGTACAACGCCGCTGGCAAAGAAATTAACCTTAAAGAGAAAGAACACCATGTCTGAAATCTATCAGCTCGACGAGTTGGATCGCGGGATCCTCAATGCGTTGATGGACAACGCCAGAACACCTTACGCCGAACTGGCAAAAGTCTTCACCGTCAGCCCCGGAACTATCCACGTGCGCGTCGAAAAGATGAAGCAGGCTGGAATCATCACGGGTGCGCACATCACCGTAAATCCTAAGCAACTCGGTTACGACGTTTGCTGCTTTATTGGCATCATTTTGAAAAGCGCCAAGGACTATCCGTCTGCGCTTAAAAAACTGGAAAGTATCGAAGAAGTGGTCGAAGCCTATTACACCACCGGCCACTACAGCATCTTCATTAAGATCATGTGCCGCTCGATTGATTCTCTGCAACACGTACTTATCAACAAGATCCAGACCATTGACGAGATCCAGTCAACAGAGACGCTGATCTCCCTGCAGAACCCCATCACACGCACCATCCAGCCCTGAGCACTGATTTCTATACCCCTATTATCCACAGGTAGATCCCAGCTCATTCACAGCGTACAATGTCCTCCTTTTCTCGGGTGAGAGTTCTATGTCTGACGTAACCCTGATCAGTGGAAGTACACTTGGCAGTGCCGAATATGTTGCTGAACACGTGGCAGAGAAGCTGGAAGAAGCCGGTTTTTCTACACAGATGTTTCATGGTCCGGAACTGTATGAAGTCCCTTTAGAAGGGATCTGGTTGGTGGTGTGCTCCACACACGGTGCCGGAGAGTTGCCTGATAACTTGCAACCCTTCCTGGAACAGCTGGAAGATCAGCAACCGGATCTGTCAAAAGTTCGTTTTGGTGCCTTAGGTTTAGGCAGCAGCGAATATGACACTTTCTGTGGCGCGATCAATTCTCTCGATCAGAAACTGACGTCATTAGGGGCAAAACGGATCGGTGATCGACTTGAGATCGACGTGACTCAGCATGAAATTCCTGAGGATCCGGCAGAGGTTTGGGTGATCAACTGGATTAATTTACTCAAATAAGTGTAAATTTCAGCCGATCAGATGTGGATAACTATGCTTTAAAGCGGTGTAAAACCGGTAGTTATCCCTCTAACAACTCCTGTACGCTTTTCAGCCTGTGCATAACTCTCAATTCTGATCCCAGCTTATACTGTCCAGGATCACCGATCATTCACAGCATTCGATCCTTCTTAGCATATTGATCTTCATTGAGAAAAATGACTTATGCACAGAGGATCGCGATCCTAATAGAAGTATTAATAAGAGATCTTTAAATAAAAAAGATCTTCTTTTAATTAGGGAAGATCCTCCGGGGCTTGTGGAAGATCTAAACTTGAGTAGAATCCCTCCTCCCAACGCCATACAAAGAAAGTTCGCTTGAACGCTGAGGTGCAGTCGCATGTTTTATCCGGATCAATTTGACGTCATTATCATCGGTGGAGGTCATGCAGGTACTGAAGCTGCCATGGCATCTGCACGCATGGGACGTCAGACCTTATTATTAACCCACAATATCGACACGCTGGGACAGATGTCGTGTAACCCGGCAATTGGCGGGATCGGGAAGGGACATCTGGTAAAAGAAGTGGACGCTCTCGGCGGTTTGATGGCCACAGCTATCGACCATGCGGGCATTCAGTTTAGGATACTAAACGCGAGCAAAGGCCCTGCTGTACGGGCAACCCGTGCTCAGGCTGACCGTGTGCTTTACCGTCAGGCAGTTCGCACTGCCTTAGAGAATCAGCCAAACCTGATGATCTTCCAGCAGTCAGTCGAAGATCTCATTGTGGAAAACGATCGCGTTGTCGGTGCCGTGACCAAGATGGGGCTGAAATTCCGCGCCAAAACGGTAGTACTGACCGTCGGTACTTTTCTGGACGGCAAGATCCACATCGGACTGGAAAACTACAGCGGCGGTCGTGCAGGTGATCCTCCTGCTATCTCCCTTTCACAGCGTCTTCGTGAATTACCGTTACGCGTGAACCGTCTTAAAACAGGTACACCGCCGCGTATCGATGCCCGCTCCATTGATTTCAGCGTACTGGCTCAACAGCACGGCGATAATCCGGCTCCGGTATTCTCTTTCATGGGTAACGCGTCGCAACATCCGCGACAAATCCCGTGTTACATGACCTATACCAACGAAAAAACCCATGATGTGATCCGCAACAATCTGGATCGCAGCCCGATGTATGCCGGGATCATCGAAGGGATCGGCCCGCGTTATTGCCCGTCGATCGAAGATAAAGTCATGCGGTTTGCCGATCGTAATTCTCATCAGATCTTCCTTGAACCGGAAGGCCTGACCAGCAATGAAGTCTATCCAAACGGAATTTCAACCAGCCTGCCGTTTGACGTACAGATGCAGATCGTACGTTCCATGCAGGGGATGGAAAATGCGGTGATCGTTCGTCCCGGCTATGCCATCGAATATGATTTCTTTGATCCGCGTGATTTGAAACCGACGCTGGAAAGCAAATTTATTGCTGGACTGTTCTTTGCAGGACAAATCAACGGTACAACCGGCTACGAAGAAGCGGCGGCACAAGGTCTGCTGGCCGGTATGAACGCTGCACGCAGCGCCACCGACGATGAAGGCTGGGCGCCACGCCGTGATCAGGCTTATCTGGGTGTGCTGGTAGACGACCTGTGTACGCTGGGTACCAAAGAACCGTACCGCATGTTTACCTCGCGTGCTGAATACCGTCTGATGCTGCGTGAAGATAACGCCGATTTACGTCTGACGGAAAAAGGGCGTGAATTAGGCCTGGTCGACGATGCCCGCTGGGCACGCTTCAACCAGAAGCTGGAGATGATCGAGCAGGAACGTCAGCGTCTGCGCGGGATCTGGGTCAATCCTCATCACGCACAGGTCAGCGAAATCAACGCACACCTTTCCGCGCCGCTCTCAAAAGAGGCCAATGCTGAAGAGTTGCTCCGTCGTCCCGAAATGACGTATGCGCTGATCACCACATTGTCTCCTTTTTCGCCGGGCGTGCCAGATGTACAGGCTGCTGAACAGGTTGAGATTCAAATCAAGTACGAAGGCTACATTGCACGTCAGCAGGAAGAAATCGACAAACAGCTGCGCAATGAAAACACTTTGCTGCCAACAGATCTGGATTACCGTCAGGTGAACAGTCTGTCGAACGAAGTGATCGCCAAGCTAAACGATCACAAGCCGACGTCGATCGGTCAGGCTTCGCGGATCTCCGGTATCACACCGGCTGCTATCTCAATTCTGCTGATTTGGCTTAAAAAACAAGGCTTGCTGCGCCGTAGCGCCTGAGACACATCTCTGATGACCGCCCTTTGATCCCAAGGCGGCGGTCAATTCTCGCTTTCCCCGCCTTTTTGGCTGCTTTATCATTCCCCCACCGGGCTGTTCCCGGAATACCGACTCTGTCAGAGGATTTTCACTGTGCAAAAGAAACTGGACTCGCTGCTTGCTGCGGCAGGAATAGCGTTACCCGATCAGCAAAAACACCAACTGATTGCCTATGTTGAACTGCTGCATAAGTGGAACAAAGCCTACAACCTGACGTCGGTACGTGATCCGATGCAAATGCTGGTGCGCCATATTCTGGACAGTATCGTAGTAAATGAGCATTTGCAGGGCCGTCGTTTCATTGATGTGGGTACGGGGCCGGGCTTACCGGGCATTCCACTGGCTATCGTCCGTCCGGACTCGCATTTCACATTGCTGGACAGCCTCGGCAAACGCGTACGCTTCCTGCGTCAGGTTCAGCATGAGCTGGGGTTGAAGAATATTGAGCCGGTACAAAGCCGTGTGGAAGAGTTTGAACCTGAACCGCCATTTGATGGTGTGATAAGCCGTGCGTTTGCCTCGTTACAGGACATGTTGTCCTGGTGTCATCATCTGCCAAAGAAAGGGCAGGGGCGCTTCTATGCGCTCAAGGGCGTGTGTCCCGATGATGAACTGACGGCGTTACCTGACGGTATCACTTTGGAAAGTGTGGTGAAACTGCAGGTTCCGGAACTTGACGGAGAACGTCATCTGATAATTCTTAGTGCAAACTAAAGTTGAGAATTATCAAATAATCCTTAAAAAATATGTGTGTTAACAGAGTTAAAATGAGCAGGCTAATTAAATAGCGGTGACTTTCGACCAATCACCTCTTTTTTACACACTGTTAGCAATTAGGTGACCTTTATTTTTAATCCGTACCGAGATAGTCACTTGTGAAATTTAATCGGCATCAGGCCAGTGATATTCAACTTGTAATGAAAATGTTGATATTTGTTGGCTAGTTGTATCATCGGATGATGTCTATTTTTAAATAAGATGTTTTCTCAATCGCGGTTCTTTTAACAATATGATTTATATCATTTTTAAAAGGCCGGTTTAGCTAAAGACATTCGAGCGGTGCAGGGTATATAAATAGGGTCGCGTTAATTATGTGATCCAGTGCACGCTTCTTTGTCAGGTGATGAAATAACCGCAGCAAAGTAAAAAGGGCAAATTCAGCTATAGTTTCGTAATCAAAATAGCGATGAAGAGGAAAATTTAAATAATTGTTCACCTTTTCGCTACTTATCCATTGAATTCGTTCCTGTGCACCGTATAATTTGCTCGGTTTTTGCTGCTTGACTCAAAACAGTAAAGGCAGTGATATACGGCATTCAGCATACCTCCAGCTAGGTACTCGATACGGAGAGAACAAACGTCATGTCTGTATCCGGTATTTTACACAGTACGCATAGTGTGAAGGTTGCCAGAAAGCTGTTACTACTGCAGTTATTGACCTTTGTTCTGCTCAGTGCAGTCTTTGGCTTTAAAAGCCTGGAATGGACCACTTCAGCTCTTATGGGTGGTTTGGCCGCCTGGCTGCCAAATGTACTGTTCATGCTGTTTGCATGGCGCCATCAGGCGCAAACAACGGTCTCTGGACGGGTTGCCTGGTCCTTTGCTATCGGAGAGGCGCTGAAGGTGCTGGTTACGATAATCTTAATGATTGTCGCACTTGGCCTGTTTAAGGCGGCGTTCGCTCCGTTGGGGTTGGCCTATTTATCGGTGTTGATGACTCAGATTTTGGCACCGGCCGTCATTAACAGTTACCGTACTTAACTACTAAAGGGTAAGAGGCATCATGTCTGCATCAGGAGAAATCTCTACTCCACAAGAGTATATCGGTCACCATCTGACTCAGCTTCAGGTAGGGACGGGATTCTGGTCGATTAACATCGATTCGATGTTTTTCTCCGTGTTCCTCGGAGTACTCTTTCTGGTTATCTTCCATCGCGTCGCTAAAAACGCCACCAGTGGTGTTCCGGGGAAACTGCAAACGGCCATCGAGCTGGTTGTGGGCTTCGTCGATAGCAACGTGCGTGACATGTATCACGGCAAAAGCAAAGTCATAGCGCCTTTGGCTCTGACTGTCTTCGTCTGGGTGTTCATGATGAACATGATGGATTTGCTGCCAATCGATTTTCTGCCATACATCGGCGAACATCTTCTTGGTCTGCCGGCTCTGCGTGTTGTACCCACGGCTGACGTGAATATCACGTTGTCCATGGCGCTCGGCGTATTCATTCTGATTCTTTTCTATAGCATTAAGATGAAAGGCATTGGCGGTTTCGTTAAAGAACTGACAATGCAGCCATTCAATCATCCGGTTTTCATTCCGATTAACCTGATTCTTGAGGGTGTCAGCCTGCTGTCTAAACCAGTTTCACTGGGTCTGCGACTGTTTGGCAATATGTATGCGGGTGAGTTGATCTTCATCCTTATTGCTGGCCTGCTGCCGTGGTGGTCACAGTGGATCCTGAGTGTGCCTTGGGCCATTTTCCACATCCTGATCATTACGCTGCAAGCTTTTATCTTCATGGTTCTGACGATTGTCTATCTCTCGATGGCATCTGAAAAACACTGATTTTTCTTTCAACACTACTGCGTTTTAACTGAAACAAACTGGAGACTGTCATGGAAAACCTGAGTATGGATCTGCTGTACATGGCTGCCGCTGTGATGATGGGCCTGGCGGCAATCGGTGCTGCAATCGGTATCGGCATCTTGGGTGGTAAATTTTTGGAAGGTGCTGCACGTCAGCCTGACCTGATCCCTCTGTTGCGTACACAGTTCTTTATCGTTATGGGTCTGGTCGATGCAATCCCAATGATTGCTGTTGGTCTGGGTCTGTACGTGATGTTTGCTGTCGCTTAACTCTGAGCTTGCTCACGGTTAAACGAACTACATCAAATATTTCACTTTGAAAGAGGCATTGTGCTGTGAATCTTAACGCAACAATCCTCGGCCAGGCTATCGCGTTTGTCCTGTTTGTTCTGTTCTGCATGAAGTACGTATGGCCGCCGATTATGGCAGCCATCGAAAAACGTCAGAAAGAGATTTCTGAAGGTTTGTCTTCTGCAGAACGTGCCAAAAAAGAATTGGACTTAGCGCAAGCCGATGCGACCGACCAACTGAAGAAAGCCAAAGCTGAAGCTCAGGTAATCATCGACCAGGCGAACAAGCGTAAAGCACAGATCGTCGACGAAGCGAAGACCGAAGCCGAGCAGGAACGTAACAAGATCGTAGCGCAAGCTAAGGCAGAGATTGACGCCGAACGCCAACGTGCACGTGAAGAGTTGCGTAAACAGGTCGGGATTTTGGCCATTGCTGGCGCCGAGAAGATCATCGAACGTTCCGTGGATGAAGCTGCTAACAGCGACATCGTTGATAAACTGGTCGCTGAACTGTAAGGAGGGAGGGGCTGATGTCTGAATTTGTAACTGTAGCTCGCCCCTACGCCAAAGCAGCTTTTGACTTTGCCGTTGAGCACCAAAGCTTAGATCGCTGGCAGTCTATGTTAGCGTTCACGGCTGAAGTCACGCGCAATGAAATGATTGAAGAACTGCTTTCCGGTGCAACGGCACCAGAAACGCTGTCTAAGACGTTTATTGCCGTATGTGGTGAACAACTCGACGACGCAGGCCAGAACCTGATTAGGGTAATGGCTGAAAATGGACGTTTACGCGTTCTTCCGGAAGTGTTGCAGCAGTTCATCGAACTGCGCGCCTCACTGGAGGCTAGTGCTGAGGTTGAAGTCACTTCAGCAAGTCCACTGACGGAAGAACAGCAGGCAAAAATTGCTGCTGCTATGGAAAAACGTTTGTCTCGCAAAGTTAAGCTGAATTGCAAAATTGACAAGTCTGTTCTTGCCGGTGTCATTATCCGTGCAGGTGATATGGTGATTGATGGCAGCGTTCGCAGTCGTCTTGAACGCCTGGCAGACGTCTTGCAGTCTTAAGGGGACTGGAGCATGCAACTGAATTCCACCGAAATCAGCGAACTGATAAAGCAGCGCATTGCTCAGTTCAATGTAGTGAGCGAAGCTCACAATGAAGGTACTATCGTTTCCGTCAGTGACGGGATCATCCGCGTGCACGGCTTAGCCGATGTCATGCAAGGGGAAATGATTGCGTTGCCGGGTAACCGTTACGCTATCGCCCTGAACCTGGAGCGCGACTCCGTAGGTGCTGTTGTTATGGGCCCTTACGCTGACCTCGCCGAAGGGATGAAAGTAAAATGTACTGGCCGTATCCTGGAAGTTCCAGTTGGCCGTGGCCTGTTAGGTCGCGTTGTTAACACCCTGGGTGCGCCAATCGACGGTAAAGGTCCGGTAGAGCATGACGGCTTCTCAGCTGTCGAAGCAATCGCACCTGGCGTTATCGAACGTCAATCCGTAGACCAGCCTGTGCAGACAGGTTACAAATCCGTTGATGCCATGATCCCAATCGGTCGTGGTCAGCGTGAATTGGTCATCGGTGACCGTCAAACCGGTAAAACTGCTCTGGCGATCGATGCGATCATCAACCAGCGCGATTCCGGCATCAAATGTATCTATGTGGCTATCGGCCAGAAAGCGTCCACCATTTCTAACGTGGTTCGTAAACTGGAAGAGCACGGCGCACTGGAAAACACCATCGTTGTTGTTGCAACTGCATCAGAATCTGCTGCACTGCAATATCTGGCACCGTACTCCGGCTGCGCAATGGGTGAATACTTCCGTGACCGCGGTGAAGACGCACTGATCGTTTATGATGACCTGTCTAAACAGGCTGTTGCTTACCGTCAGATTTCCCTGCTGCTTCGTCGTCCACCAGGTCGTGAAGCTTACCCAGGCGACGTTTTCTATCTCCACTCCCGTCTGCTCGAACGTGCTGCGCGTGTAAACGCCGACTACGTTGAAGCATTCACTAAGGGTGAAGTGAAAGGCAAAACCGGTTCCCTGACTGCGCTTCCGATCATCGAAACGCAAGCGGGTGACGTTTCCGCGTTCGTTCCGACCAACGTAATCTCGATTACCGATGGTCAGATCTTCCTGGAATCCAACCTGTTTAACGCCGGTATTCGTCCTGCGGTTAACCCGGGTATCTCGGTATCCCGTGTTGGTGGTGCTGCTCAGACCAAGATCATGAAAAAACTGTCCGGTGGTATTCGTACCGCGCTGGCACAATATCGTGAACTGGCTGCGTTCTCCCAGTTCGCTTCCGATCTGGATGAGGCAACCCGTAAACAGCTGAACCACGGTCAGAAAGTGACTGAGCTGCTGAAACAGAAACAATACGCTCCGATGTCAATCGTGGCGCAGTCTCTGATCATCTTCGCAGCAGAACGTGGTTATCTGGAAGACGTTGAGTTGTCCAAAGTCGGTAGCTTTGAAGCGGCACTGTTGGCGTTTGCCGACCGTGAGCACGGCGAGCTTCTGCAGCAAATCAACCAAACTGGTGCGTATAACGATGAGATCGAGGGTAAATTCAAAAATATCCTCGATACCTTCAAAGCAACCCAGTCCTGGTAACACTAAGCGGCCTTGCTGTCCTGCATTTGGCAGATAAGCAGCGGGCCGTTTGGTAATGAGGAGAAGCAGAGATGGCCGGCGGAAAAGAGATACGTAGTAAGATCAGCAGCGTGCAAAACACGCAAAAGATCACTAAAGCGATGGAAATGGTCGCCGCCTCCAAAATGCGTAAAACGCAGGAACGTATGGCGGCCAGCCGTCCTTATGCAGAAACCATTCGTGAAGTGATTGGTCACCTTGCGTTAGGTAATCTGGAATATAAGCACCCTTACCTGGATGAGCGTGACATTAAGCGCGTCGGGTATCTGGTGGTGTCTACCGACCGTGGTCTTTGTGGTGGTTTGAACATTAACCTGTTCAAAAGACTGCTGGCAGAGATGAAAGGCTGGTCCGAAAAGGGTGTTGAAGTTGATCTCGCACTGATCGGTTCCAAAGCAGCCTCTTTCTTCGGCTCCGTGGGTGGCAACGTTGTTGCTCAGGTTACTGGCATGGGGGATAACCCTTCTCTGTCAGAACTGATCGGACCGGTTAAAGTGATGTTGCAGGCTTTCGACGAAGGTCGCTTAGACAAGTTATGCGTTGTTAGCAATAAATTCGTCAATACCATGTCTCAGGAACCACGCATCGTGCAGCTGTTGCCTCTGCCACCAGCAGAAGACGGCGCACTGGCGAAGAAATCCTGGGATTACCTGTATGAGCCGGACCCTAAAGCGCTGCTGGATACCCTCCTGCGTCGTTATGTGGAATCTCAGGTTTATCAGGGCGTCGTAGAAAACCTGGCCAGCGAACAGGCCGCGCGAATGGTAGCGATGAAAGCCGCAACCGATAACGGCGGCAGCCTGATCAAAGAGCTGCAGTTGGTATACAACAAAGCTCGTCAGGCCAGCATCACTCAGGAACTCACCGAGATCGTCGGGGGAGCCTCCGCGGTTTAAGCTAGGTTTACGAATTACGTAGAGGATTCAAGATGGCTACTGGAAAGATTATCCAGGTAATCGGCGCCGTGGTGGACGTCGAGTTCCCTCAGGATGCAGTACCGAATGTGTACAATGCTCTTGAGGTAGAAAACGGTACCTCCAAGCTGGTGCTGGAAGTACAGCAACAGTTAGGTGGCGGCGTTGTTCGTTGTATCGCAATGGGTACATCAGATGGCCTGCGTCGCAATCTGAAAGTGAACAACCTGGAACACCCAATTGAAGTTCCGGTTGGTGTAGCGACTCTGGGTCGCATCATGAACGTATTGGGTGAACCAATCGACATGAAAGGTGAAATCGGCGAAGAAGAACGTCGTTCAATTCACCGTCCTGCTCCTTCTTACGAAGAGCTGGCGAACTCCCAGGAATTGCTGGAAACCGGTATCAAAGTTATGGACCTGATGTGCCCGTTCGCTAAGGGCGGTAAAGTCGGTCTGTTCGGTGGTGCGGGTGTTGGTAAAACTGTAAACATGATGGAGCTGATCCGTAACATCGCGATCGAGCACTCCGGTTATTCTGTGTTTGCAGGCGTGGGTGAACGTACTCGTGAGGGTAACGACTTCTACCACGAAATGACCGATTCCAACGTTATCGACAAAGTTTCCCTGGTTTATGGCCAGATGAATGAGCCACCAGGCAACCGTCTGCGTGTAGCACTGACTGGCCTGACCATGGCGGAGAAATTCCGTGATGAAGGTCGTGACGTTCTGCTGTTCATCGATAACATTTACCGTTATACCCTGGCCGGTACTGAAGTGTCCGCACTTCTGGGCCGTATGCCTTCTGCGGTAGGTTATCAGCCAACGCTGGCGGAAGAGATGGGCGTTCTGCAAGAACGTATCACCTCGACCAAAAGTGGTTCTATCACCTCCGTACAGGCCGTTTACGTCCCTGCGGATGACTTGACTGACCCATCTCCAGCCACCACCTTCGCTCACTTAGATGCGACCGTGGTACTGAGCCGTCAGATCGCGTCACTGGGTATCTACCCGGCGGTAGACCCACTGGATTCCACCAGTCGTCAGCTGGATCCACTGGTTGTTGGTCAGGAACACTATGATGTGGCTCGTGGCGTGCAGTCTATTCTGCAACGTTATCAGGAACTGAAAGACATCATCGCGATCCTGGGTATGGACGAGTTGTCAGAAGATGACAAACTGGTTGTATCCCGTGCGCGTAAGATTCAGCGTTTCCTGTCCCAGCCATTCTTCGTGGCCGAAGTCTTCACCGGTTCTCCGGGCAAGTTCGTTTCGCTGAAAGATACCATCCGTGGTTTCAAAGGCATTATGGACGGCGACTACGATCACCTGCCGGAACAAGCGTTCTACATGGTTGGCACCATTGAAGAAGCAGTGGAAAAAGCCAAGAAACTGTAACGCTAGTTTGTTGTGGTATTGAGAGAGGATGACATGGCTGAAAAAGCTTACCATCTGGATGTAGTCAGTGCGGAAAAGAGAATGTTTTCCGGCATGGTACAGAAGATCCAGGTGACGGGTAGCGAAGGCGAACTGGGTATTTTCCCGGGGCATGCTCCGCTGCTCACCGCCATCAAGCCTGGCATGGTGCGCATTGTTAAAGAACACGGGGAAGAAGAGTATATCTATCTTTCCGGCGGCATCCTTGAGGTGCAGCCGAATGCAACAACCGTGTTGGCTGACACTGCAATCCGTGGGCAAGACCTCGACGAAGCGCGCGCGCTTGAAGCTAAGCGCAAGGCGGAAGAACATATTAATAGTTCTCACGGCGACGTTGACTACGCTCAGGCGTCAGCAGAACTGGCTAAGGCGATCGCGAAACTTCGCGTTATCGAACTTACCAGGAAAGCGATGTAACGACATCAGTGTAAAAGGCGACCTTCGGGTCGCTTTTTTTTTACCTTTAAATAAGACACTTTTCTGCGTTTATCCGAAGGCGGAAATTCACGTTTAATGGAATACTTGCGGAATAAGTGGACGTTTTACCCTCAGATTTTTTGCTGTAGTCTATACCGTGCTCAACCCTTACAGGCTGCGGCCTGCAGGTGGTTTTTGAAGCGAAATATGTAGTAATCCGGGCACTGAACGGGTTACTTTTGTCACTCAAATTGGATTTGTCAGGTTACCTATGTCGAACAGCACACTGAGTGTGGTCATCCTTGCCGCGGGCAAGGGAACACGCATGTACTCCAACCTTCCTAAAGTTCTTCATTCCTTGGCAGGTAAGCCGATGGTGCAACACGTGATTGATGCCGCCATGCAGGTGGGGGCGAAGAACGTGCATCTGGTCTATGGCCATGGTGGCGAGTTGCTGAAGAAAAATCTGGCGGGCAGTGATCTGAACTGGGTATTGCAGGCAGAGCAACTGGGTACCGGTCATGCTATGCAGCAGGCAGCGCCTTTCTTTGCTGATGATGAAGATGTGCTGATGCTGTACGGCGACGTTCCGTTAATTTCCGTCGATACGCTGGACAAACTGCTGAAAGTCAAACCGGAAGGCGGTATTGGTTTATTGACCGTCGTGCTTGACGAGCCAACCGGCTATGGTCGCATCGTGCGTGAAAATGGCACAGTGATCGGCATTATCGAACAAAAAGATGCCAGCCAGGAACAGCTTAAAATTCAGGAGATTAACACCGGAATTCTGGTAGCCAACGGAGCATCTTTCAAGCGCTGGCTGAGCAAACTCAATAACAATAATGCGCAGGGTGAATACTACATCACCGATATCATTGCGATGGCACATGCCGAAGGGCACCAGATCGCCACCGTTCATCCGGCGCGTAACAGTGAAGTGGATGGCGTGAACAACCGCCTGCAACTTTCGCGCCTTGAGCGCGTGTATCAGAGCGAACAGGCTGAACGCCTGCTACTGGAAGGCGTGATGCTGATGGATCCGGCGCGGTTTGATTTGCGCGGCGAGCTGTCTCATGGCATCGACGTCCTGATCGATACCAACGTGATTATCGAAGGCCACGTCAAACTGGGCGATCGGGTGAAAATCGGTGCGGGCTGCGTGCTGAAAAACTGTGTGATTGGCGATGACTGTGAAATCAGCCCTTACAGCGTCTTCGAAGATGCGGTGCTGGAAAGCGGTTGTACCGTCGGGCCATTCGCCCGTCTGCGCCCTGGCGCTGAGCTGGCCGAAGGCGCGCACGTCGGCAACTTCGTCGAAATCAAAAAATCCCGTCTGGGCAAAGGCTCTAAAGCGGGTCACCTTTCTTATCTCGGCGACGCTGAGATTGGTGACAACGTGAATATCGGCGCGGGCACCATCACCTGTAACTATGACGGCGTGAACAAAAGCAAAACGATTATCGGCAATGACGTGTTTGTCGGCTCCGATACTCAGCTGATTGCGCCTGTTACTGTCGGCAACAATGTGACCATCGCGGCGGGCACCACTGTGACGCGCGATGTTCCTGACAACGGTTTACTGTTAAGCCGGGTGCCTCAGGTGCATAAACCTGACTGGCAAAAACCGGTGAAGAAATAATAAGCATTACATAATAATCCCCAACTTCTACAAGGCTCGGGGAACCGTAAGTACACCGGAAAACGGGGCTCGCGGATAAATCAGGTCAGGCATCAAAAAAGGTCCCGAAAGACCTTCAATAGGAATAAAACTGATGTGTGGAATTGTAGGCGCAGTAGCGCAACGCGATATTGCTGAAATTCTGTTAGAAGGTTTACGCCGTCTCGAATACCGCGGTTATGACTCAGCCGGTCTGGCTGTGATTGATGCGCAAGGGAAAATGGGGCGTTTGCGTCGTCTGGGCAAAGTCCAGATGCTGGCTGACGCGCTGGATCAACATCCACTGCACGGCGGCACCGGTATTGCGCACACCCGCTGGGCAACCCACGGCGAACCTTCTGAAGCTAACGCCCACCCCCATGTGTCCGATTACATCGCGGTGGTGCATAACGGCATCATTGAAAACCACGAACCTCTGCGTGAATTACTGATTGAACGCGGCTACCGTTTTGATTCCGAAACGGATACCGAAGTGATCGCGCATCTGGTGCATTGGGAACAACTTCAGGGCGGCACGCTGCTGGAAGTGGTTCAGCGTGTTATCCCGCAACTGCGTGGCGCATACGGTACTGTCGTGATGGACAGCCGTGATCCGTCCGTTCTGGTCGCCGCCCGTTCCGGCAGTCCACTGGTGATCGGTCGTGGCGTGGGTGAAAACTTCATTGCTTCCGATCAGTTGGCATTGCTGCCGGTCACCCGTCGCTTCCTGTTCCTGGAAGAAGGCGATGTGGCGGAAGTGAAACGTCGCTCGGTCAGCGTGTATGACAAAAATGGTCATGCAGTTGAGCGTGAAGAAATTGAATCCAAAGTGCAGTACGACGCGGGTGATAAAGGCGTTTACCGTCACTACATGCAGAAAGAAATCTACGAACAGCCTCTGGCGATCAAAAACACCCTGGAAGGCCGTTTCAGCCATGGTGAAGTGAATCTGAGCGAACTGGGCGAAAAGGCTGACGACATTTTGTCACGCGTTCAGCATATCCAGATTATTGCCTGCGGGACGTCGTATAACTCCGGTATGGTCGCGCGTTACTGGTTTGAATCATTGGCCGGTATGCCTTGTGATGTGGAAATCGCATCTGAATTCCGCTATCGCAAATCTGCTGTACGTCCGGGCAGCCTGATTATCACGCTGTCCCAGTCCGGCGAAACGGCCGATACGCTGGCCGCCCTGCGTCTGTCCAAAGAACTGGGTTATCTCGGTTCTCTGGCCGTGTGTAACGTGGCCGGTTCATCGTTGGTGCGTGAATCCGACTTGGCACTGATGACCAAAGCGGGCACCGAAATCGGCGTTGCATCGACCAAAGCGTTTACCACTCAGCTGACCGTTCTGTTGATGCTGGTGGCGCGTATGGGTCGTCTGAAAGGCGTAGCGCCGCAGGTTGAGCACGACATCGTTCATGCGCTTCAGGCATTGCCTGCGCGTATCGAGCAGATGCTGTCGCTGGATAAAACCATCGAAGCTCTGGCAGAAGGTTTCTCTGACAAGCATCACGCCTTGTTCCTCGGTCGCGGCGATCAATACCCGATTGCGATGGAAGGTGCGCTGAAGCTCAAAGAGATCTCTTATATTCATGCCGAAGCCTATGCAGCAGGCGAGCTGAAACACGGCCCGCTGGCGCTGATTGATGCCGATATGCCGGTGATCGTGATTGCGCCAAACAACGAACTGCTGGAAAAGCTGAAGTCGAACATCGAAGAAGTGCGCGCCCGTGGCGGCCTGCTATATGTCTTCGCCGATCAGAATGCCGGTTTTACCGACAGCGACGGCATGAAGATCATTCAGCTGCCACACGTTGAAGAAATCGTCGCACCGATTTTCTACACCGTTCCGCTCCAGCTGCTGTCCTACTATGTCGCGCTGATCAAAGGCACCGACGTAGACCAGCCGCGTAACCTTGCGAAGTCTGTGACGGTAGAATAAGTCTTTAAGATTTGTGCTTCTGAGCGCCCCCCGTGGGCGCTTTTTTATTTCTGCGACGCAACAAGGTATAGTCCGCCTTTTACAGAGGTTCTCTGCGCAATGCCGATCCCTTCTTCCATACGGATTAACAAATACATCAGCGACAGCGGCATGTGTTCGCGGCGTGATGCTGACCGTTATGTCGAAAACGGGCGGGTATTGATTAACGATTTGCAGGCCGAATTTGGCGCTCAGGTCTTTGACGGCGATGTAGTGAAGGTGGATGGCCAGCTCATAGGGCAACGAGATGAAACCGGTCTGGTGCTGCTCGTGCTGAACAAGCCGGTAGGCATTATTACCTCGATGGACGAAAGTCTGCCGGATAACATCGGAACACTGATTCATCACAGCAAACGTATCTTTCCGGTCGGGCGTCTGGATAAGGATTCGCAGGGACTGATTTTACTGACCAACCACGGCGACATGGTGAACAAAATTCTGCGCGCCGGTAACGATCATGAAAAAGAGTACGTGGTGACCGTCAACAAGCCGGTGACCGACGCATTCATTCTCGGCCTGAGCACTGGCGTTCCGATGCTGGGCACCGTGACCAAAGCCTGCAAAGTGGTGAAAGAATCGGAATATATTTTTCGTATTACGCTGGTGCAGGGCCTTAACCGTCAGATCCGCCGCATGTCGAAGTATTTTGGTTTTGAGGTGACCCGTCTTGAACGCGTGCGCATTATGAATATTCATCTGGAAGGGCTGCCGTTGGGGGAATCACGGGAATTGACCGGTGATGAAGAGAAAGAGTTATTGCGGCGTATTCAACACTCGGTTTCCGACGAAACACTGCCGTAAGCGGTCATTTCTCCACCAGGGCACGCCTCAAAACCCCTCAGTTTTGCCGTATTGCCTGAATTATGACCATTGTCATAAAACTGTCATATAACGTACATTTTACTGTCACCAAACTGTCCTATTTTCCTCCTGTGCCTAACACTTTAATTAACGTCGACATTAGTCGGGAAGTTTAAAACCACCAGGAGTGGAACATGAAATTGATGCGTAACACCGTCGCCGGTCTTGTAGCAGCGACTTTTTCCCTCACAGCAATGTCTGCTTTCGCTGCCTCTAACCTGACTGGCGCTGGCGGTACCTTCCCTGCACCTGTTTACGCGAAGTGGGCAGATGCTTATCAGAAAGAAACCGGTAATCAGGTTAACTATCAGGGCATCGGTTCTTCCGGCGGCGTGAAACAAATCATCGCCAAAACCGTTGATTTCGGTGCGTCCGACGCCCCGATGAAAGAAGAAGATCTGACCAAAAACGGCCTGTTCCAGTTCCCTACCGTGATCGGTGGCGTGGTACTGGCGGTTAACATCCCTGGCATCAAATCCGGTCAGCTGACTCTGGACGGTGCAACGCTGGGTGATATTTACCTCGGCAAAATCAAAAAGTGGAACGACGCGGCGATCACTAAGCTGAACCCTGGCGTGAAACTGCCAGACACTAACATCGCGGTGGTACGCCGTGCTGATGGTTCCGGTACCTCTTTCGTGTTCACCAGCTATCTGGCGAAAGTGAACAACGAGTGGAAAGAGAAAATCGGTTCTGGTTCTACCGTTAACTGGCCTACCGGTCTGGGCGGTAAAGGTAACGACGGCGTGGCGGCATTCGTGCAGCGTCTGCCAGGTTCTATCGGCTACGTAGAATACGCTTACGCGAAACAAAACAACCTGGCTTACACCAAACTGGTGGATGCCGACGGTAAAGCCATTACCCCGACTGAAGAATCTTTCAGCGCAGCGGCCAAAGGCGCTGACTGGACGAAAACCTTCGCTCAGGACCTGACCAATCAGAAAGGTGACAATGCGTGGCCAATCAGCTCCACCACCTTCATCCTGATTTACAAAGACCAGCAAGATGCAGCTAAAGGCACTGAAGTGCTGAAGTTCTTCGACTGGGCTTACAAAAACGGTAACAAGCTGACGACCGACCTGGATTACGCCGCACTGCCTGATTCTGTGGTTGAACAGATCCGCGCAGCGTGGAAAACCAATGTAAAAGACTCCAGCGGCAAAGCACTGTACTAGGATCTGACCTTCCGTCTGATATAGAGTACAAGTCTTCTGCTTCATTCCCTCTCCGGCCGGGGAGGGAATTAAATCTGAATTAAAAGAGAGTGGTATGGCTGAATACAAGCCGGCTATCAAGGCACCAAGCAAAAACGGTGACATCATCTTCGGCGCGCTGGTCAAACTGGCTGCGCTGATCGTGTTATTAATGCTGGGCGGTATTATCGTCTCGCTGTTTATTGCTTCCTTACCGAGCATTGAAAAGTTCGGTTTATCCTTCCTCTGGAATAAAACCTGGGACGCCCCGAACGAGCAGTTCGGCGCACTGGTGCCGATTTACGGTACCGTCGTCACCTCGATTATCGCCTTGCTGATTGCCGTACCGGTCAGCTTTGGTATCGCGTTATTCCTCACCGAACTGGCTCCGAACTGGCTGAAACGTCCGCTAGGCATTGCCATCGAGCTGCTGGCGGCTATTCCCAGCATAGTTTACGGCATGTGGGGTTTATTCGTTTTTGCACCGCTGTTTGCCCAATACTTCCAGACGCCAGTCGGTGACGTACTTTCCGGCATCCCGATTGTTGGCGCCCTGTTCGCCGGTCCCGGATTTGGTATCGGTATTCTGGCTGCGGGTGTGATCCTCGCTATCATGATCATCCCTTACATCGCCTCGGTAATGCGCGACGTGTTCGAGCAAACGCCGGTGATGATGAAAGAGTCCGCTTACGGCATCGGTTGTACGACGTGGGAAGTGATTTGGCGCATCGTGTTGCCGTTCACTAAAAACGGCGTGATTGGCGGTGTGATGTTAGGGCTGGGGCGCGCATTGGGTGAAACCATGGCGGTGACCTTTATCATCGGCAACACCTACCAGCTCGACAGCGTCTCGCTGTATATGCCGGGCAACAGTATTACCTCGGCGCTGGCTAACGAATTCGCCGAAGCCGAAGCCGGTCTGCATACCGCCGCGCTGATGGAACTGGGCCTGATTCTGTTCGTGATTACTTTTATCGTTCTGGCGCTGTCGAAAGTGATGATTCTGCGTCTGGCTAAGAAAGAGGGCCGTTAAGATGACGACACTCGAAATGCAAAGCACCCCTGAACTGCTGGAGTCGCGCCGCAAACGTCAGGCATGGCGTCGGCAGAAAAACCGTCTGGCGCTGCTGGTCTCTATGATGACGATGGCGTTCGGTTTGTTCTGGCTGGTGTGGATCCTGTTCACCACCGTGGTGAAAGGCGTCGACGGAATGTCGCTGGCGCTGTTCACTGAAAATACCCCGCCACCGAATACGGCGGGCGGCGGTCTGGCGAATGCCATCGCGGGCAGCGGATTACTGATTTTGTGGGCGACCGTGATCGGTACGCCACTGGGCGTGATGGCGGGGATTTATCTGGCAGAATATGGCCGCAAATCCTGGCTGGCGGAGTTCATTCGTTTCATCAATGACATTCTGCTTTCCGCGCCTTCCATCGTCGTTGGCCTGTTCGTGTACACCATTATGGTAGCGAAAATGGGGCATTTCTCCGGCTGGGCGGGCGTTCTGGCGCTGGCGCTGCTGCAAATCCCTATCGTTATCCGCACCACCGAAAACATGCTCAAACTGGTGCCGGACAGCCTGCGTGAAGCGGCTTACGCACTGGGTACGCCAAAATGGAAGATGATTTCCGCCATCACGCTCAAAGCGTCGGTGTCCGGCATCATCACCGGTATCCTGCTGGCGATTGCCCGTATTGCCGGTGAAACCGCGCCACTGCTGTTCACGTCTCTCTCCAATCAGTTCTGGAGCACCGACATGATGCAGCCGATTGCCAACCTGCCGGTGACCATCTTCAAGTTTGCGATGAGCCCGTTTGGCGAATGGCAACAACTGGCGTGGGCGGGCGTGCTGCTGATTACATTGTGCGTGCTGCTGCTGAATATTCTGGCGCGTGTGATTTTCGCGCAGAAAAAACAATAATTCATGATGGATGGCAGGCGATAACGGCTGCCGTCACTGTTTTCCCGGCGTCGCGATGCGGCGCGCGAATAAGAGAGATGTCTGAGAATGACTGACGCATCCAACAGCAAGATTCAGGTTCGCGATCTGAACTTTTATTACGGCAAATTCCACGCGCTGAAAAATATCTCCCTGGATATTGCCAAGAACGAAGTGACTGCATTTATCGGCCCGTCGGGCTGTGGAAAATCCACACTGCTGCGCACGTTCAACAAAATGTATCAGCTGTATCCTGAGCAGCACGCGGAAGGCGAAATCCTGCTCGATGGCGAAAATATTCTGGTCGATAAGCAAGATATCGCCCTGCTGCGCGCCAAAGTCGGCATGGTGTTCCAGAAGCCAACGCCGTTCCCGATGTCGATTTACGACAACATCGCATTTGGCGTGCGTCTGTTTGAGAAGCTTTCCCGTAACGATATGGATGAGCGCGTGCAGTGGGCGCTGACCAAAGCGGCGCTGTGGAATGAATCCAAAGACAAATTGCATCAGAGCGGTTACAGCCTCTCAGGCGGTCAGCAACAGCGTTTGTGTATCGCGCGCGGTATCGCGATCCGCCCTGACGTGCTGCTGCTCGACGAACCCTGCTCGGCGCTGGATCCGATTTCCACTGGCCGTATCGAAGAGCTGATCACCGAACTGAAATCCGATTACACGGTAGTGATTGTGACGCACAACATGCAGCAGGCTGCGCGTTGTTCAGACCGCACTGCGTTTATGTATCTGGGCGAACTGATCGAATACAGCGACACCGATTCGCTGTTCACTTCGCCAGCGCGTAAACAGACTGAAGATTACATTACTGGCCGCTACGGTTGAGGTAAGAAAAATGGATAACCTGAACTTAAACAAACATATTTCCGGCCAGTTCAACGCAGAGCTTGAGCACATCCGCACCCAGGTGCTTGTGATGGGCGGTCTGGTTGAACAGCAACTGACGGACGCTATCACCGCGATGCACAATCAGGACGCGGAGCTGGCGCAGCAGGTCATCAAAGGCGATGACAAAGTGAACATGATGGAAGTGGCGATCGACGAGGCCTGCGTACGCATCATTGCCAAGCGCCAGCCGACTGCCAGCGACCTGCGTTTAGTCATGGCGATCATTAAAACCATTTCCGAGCTGGAGCGTATCGGCGACGTGGCGGATAAAATCTGCCGTACCGCGCTGGAGAAATTCTCGCATCTGCATCAGCCGTTGCTGGTCAGCCTGGAGTCACTGGGCCGTCACACCGTGCAGATGCTGCATGACGTACTGGATGCCTTCGCACGCATGGATCTCGACGAAGCGGTGCGGATTTACCGTGAAGACAAGAAAGTGGATCAGGAATATGAAGGCATCGTGCGCCAGCTGATGACCTACATGATGGAAGATCCGCGCACCATTCCAAGCGTTCTGACTGCGCTGTTCTGCGCCCGTTCTATCGAGCGTATCGGCGACCGTTGTCAGAACATTTGCGAATTCATCTTCTACTTCGTGAAAGGTCAGGATTTCCGTCACGTTGGCGGCGATGCATTAGATAAGTTGCTGACAGACAGCAAAGAAAAGAAAGAGTGATCTGTCCTTCATCATTCGCCTTTCTGCAACGCGAATTATTGAGTGCAACGTCAGCGAAACGCTAAAAACAAAAAAGGCCTCACACGAGGCCTTTTTGCTGTCCGATCAGCGGTTATTTCATCACATACCGCAGTGCTACCACCACCGCCAGCTGGCGATAATGCGCGACCTGCAAATCCACTTCGTCAGGATTTTCAAACAATGCGCCGAAGGTGTACTGGTTAGCCACCTGATGCACACACAGGCTGCTGATCAGCCGGTGAACGTCACGCGCCTGCGCGTCGTCCTTGAAAAGGTGGCTCTGTTTTCCACGTTCGAGAATATCTTCCAGCACCGTTAAGGCCGATTTGTTGATCTCACGGATGCTGGTGGACTGGCGGATGAAGCGCCCGCGCAACATGTTTTCGGTCGAAACAATACGGATAAATTCCGGATGCGAGACGTGGAAATCAAAACTGGCTTCCACCAGCTTGACGATCGCTTCGGCGGGCGGAAACGCCGATAAATCCAGATCCAGCTCGTGCTGGCGGATCCCACGATAAACGTGCTCCAGCACCAGTAAATACAGCGCTTCCTTGGTCTTATAGTGGTAGACCACCATACGTTTTGTGGTGTTGGCATTGGAGGCGATATTCTCCATCCGCGCGCCCATCAGGCCAGACTCGGCGAATTCAGCCAGCGCGCTGTCAAAAATACGCTGCTTCAGGCCTATCGGATCATTTTTACGTCCCGGCGCCGGGGAACTTTGGCTGCTCAGCGTCTTACCCTCATCATTAACCACATTTACGTCCCAGAGATTAACCATTGATCCGCTCAGTTACAATCCGCCGGGCGACAATCCGTGCATTCACACCCACCGGTGGCACTTGACGAACCGGGGATCAGGGTCCACTACTGTAAGAACCGAAACCTGAAAAAAAAGGATGCTATTTTGCCAGTAACTTCACGATTACGCTCCATTGCGACGGTTTCTGTGCCCGGAACCTTGCCTGAAAAACTTAAGGCCATTGCCGCGGCGGGATTTGATGGCGTGGAAATCTTCGAAGATGACTTGTTGAAAAACCCGGTTAAACCCATCGCTATCCGCAATCTGGCCGATTCTCTGGGATTGCAGATTTTCCTGCTGCAGCCTTTTCGCGATTTCGAAGGTATTGCGCCAGGAAAACGCCCGGAGAAGCTCGCCAGCGCGCGACGTCAGTTTGATCTGATGAGCGAACTGGGTTGCGACCACCTGCTGGTATGCAGCAATACCGACGCCGACAGCTCAGCCGAACGCGACGTTCAGATTGCCGATCTCGCTGCGCTGGCAGAAATGGCGCAGCCGTACGACATCCGCATCGGTTATGAAGCGCTGGCGTGGGGGAAACATGTTAACCGCTATCTGCAGGCATGGGATCGCGTACGCGAAGTGAATCATCCGGCACTCGGCATTGTGCTCGACAGTTTTCATGTTCTGGCTGTCGGTGACAATCTCGACCGGCTGGACGAGGTGCCGCTGGATAAAATCAGCTTCCTGCAACTGGCCGACGCGCCTTACAAAGACATGAACGTCCAGCAATGGAGCCGCAGTTACCGTTGTTATCCCGGACAGGGCGATTTACCGCTGGTGGATTTCGTCAGTACATTGAATCAAAAAGGCTTTCGCGGCCCGTGGTCGCTGGAAATCTTCAATGATAAAACCCTGCCGCTGGCCGATGGCTTGCGCTCGCTGGTGGAGCTGGAAAAACGCATGCTGGCGCATGATCTCGCGGTGCTCAAAGACTGATTAATCGCCAATGTCGACTGACCGCTACTGCGGTCAGTCTTCCCGCCCCCATCCAGTGCTGGCGCTTTTCGGCTAAAATCCTTAGGATACCCCCCGATTGTTTTTCCCCCATTTTGGAACTCACACATGAGCACACCACACAGCAACGCGACCGGTGGAAAAGGGCTGGCTGAGCGTCTGTTTAAACTGACGCAGCACGGCACCACGGTTCGCACTGAAACTATCGCGGGTTTAACCACCTTCCTGACCATGGTCTACATCGTTTTCGTGAACCCGCAAATCCTGGGCGTCGCGGGAATGGATAAGCAGGCTGTCTTTGTCACCACCTGTCTGATCGCCGCGTTTGGCAGCATCCTGATGGGTGTGATTGCTAACCTGCCGGTGGCGCTGGCACCGGCGATGGGGCTGAACGCGTTCTTTGCGTTTGTCGTCGTGGGCGCGATGGGCGTGTCGTGGCAAGTCGGGATGGGCGCGATTTTCTGGGGCGCTGTCGGTTTGCTGCTGCTGACCATCTTCCGCATCCGCTACTGGATGATCGCCAATATTCCCATCAGCCTGCGCGTGGGGATCACCGCCGGTATCGGGCTGTTCATCGGCATGATGGGGCTGAAAAACGCCGGGATCATCGTGCCGAACCCGGACACCATCGTGACCATCGGCAACCTGACCTCGCACAACGTACTGCTTGGCGTGCTGGGCTTCTTCATTATTGCCGTGCTGGCGTCGCGTAATTTCCACGCCTCTGTGCTGGTGTCTATTGTCGTTACGACGCTGATTGGTCTGGCGATTGGCGATGTGCATTACAACGGTTTTTGGTCGATGCCGCCGAGCATCACTACCGTTGTTGGTCAGGTGGACCTGAAAGGCGCACTGAACATCGGTCTGGCAGGCGTGATTTTCTCCTTCATGCTGGTTAACCTGTTTGACTCCTCCGGTACGCTGATTGGCGTGACCGACAAAGCCGGGTTGGCCGATGCGCAGGGTAAATTCCCGCAGATGAAGCAGGCGCTGTATGTCGACAGCGTGGCTTCTGTGGCGGGCGCATTCATCGGGACATCATCAGTAGGCGCTTACATCGAAAGCACCTCAGGCGTCTCTGTGGGTGGCCGTACCGGCCTGACTGCCGTGGTCACCGGTTTGCTGTTCCTGCTGGTTATCTTTATTTCACCCCTGGCAGGCATGGTTCCGGAATACGCCGCCGCAGGCGCGCTGATTTATGTCGGCGTTCTGATGACCTCAAGTCTGGCGCGCGTGTCGTGGGATGACCTGACCGAAGCCGTTCCGGCATTTGTGACAGCGGTGATGATGCCGTTCAGTTTCTCCATTACCGAAGGTATCGCGCTGGGTTTCATCTCTTACGTCGTGATGAAACTGGGCACTGGCCGCTGGAGAGAAATCAGCCCGTGCGTAGTGGTCGTGGCATTGCTGTTCGTGCTGAAAATCGCGTTCGTTGACGGGCATTAATTGGTAAGAGCCCCGTCTTGAGGCATTAAAAAAGCCCGCTCACGTTTAAACAGTGAGCGGGCTTTTTGCATTGGGTAATGCGGGAATTATTGACTGACGCGATGCGTGTAATCAGCAAAGGCGGTAAGCTGCCCCTTAAGAAAATCCAGCGTGCCCTGGTCGATCACTTCACCGGTCTGTTCATCGACTTTACTTTGGATCACGCCGCCCATGAACTCAGGTTTGTTCATCACCATCGCATCCAGGAACACCAGAATTTGACGCAAATGATACTGGCAGCGCGCACCGCCAACCGGCCCCATTGAACTGGTCTGGATCAGTACCGGTTTACCGGCCAGCGGCTGGTTAGGCAAACGGGAAATCCAGTCGATGGCATTTTTCAGGCCACCCGGTACCGAGTAGTTATATTCTGGCGTCACGATGATCACGCCATCTGCCTGACGAATGTGTTCCGCAATGGCCTCGATATCGGCCGGGAACCCCTCTTCCTGCTGAACGTCGGCGTCGTATAGCGGCACTGAGCCGATAGACGGCAGCGCCTCAATGGTGACACCGGCTGGCGCGACTTTCGGCAGCGAGCGGGCCACCATTGCGTTATAAGACCCTTTACGAAGACTCCCTAACAGTGTGACAAACTTCAGTGGCTGAGCTGACATGGCGTTCTCCTGCTTTGGTTAACGTAGGGTTCTACCATAAACGAAAAGCCGCTCCACGATATACAACGTTAATGAAAACATAAGTGAAGTTTTATTTAGCTGGCGGCAGGCTGATGAATTTCATGTAGTGCGGCGATTCAGATTGCTGATCCACTGATAGGGTTTGCGTGCGGGTAAACCCGTTTTCCGGTTCATAGCGCCAGCATTGCAAACGGATAATCGACGGCGACTGCGCACACGCCCAGGTGATCGAGCCTTCTATGTCACTCATCACCTGCGCTTCCGGCGTGACGGTTGAACGTAAACGTCCGGAGGCTGGATTTAAGCTGAGCGTCAGGGGATTTTGATCATTGATGCCAGACATCTTCAGCATGCTCTGGCGGATACACCACAATTGCAGGGAGGACTCGACAGGATCGGACTGCATGGCAATCCAGGTTTTTTCAACGGCGGACAGTTGCACCTGCTGTTGAGGATTCACCAGTGCGCTGCGGGCATGAATGATCTCGAGATCAAGCCCGACTTTACCTTCGCTGCTGATCAATACGCCGACCGTGCTGCCGGCATAGGCCAGACTGAAATCCGGCAAATCGGGGGACTCAAAGCTTGGGCGACCGCTGGGTAAGGTGATGACGTTGGGCAACTCGGGAATGCCGTACAAATAGAAAATCATTTCTGCCAGCAGAACGCGACCGTTCAGAAAGCGTCGGCACTGTTTTTCGGAAAGGTTTCTTGCGGATAATACGATGTCTCTGGGCACCCGATGTGTATCAGGTTCTGCATCCGTTACAGCCCATCTTGCAAAATGGCACGCCATTGTTCACTCCATGATTAATGGTTCGACCATATTTTCTCAACATGCGATAAGAATAACATTAAGAGAAATCATTAAAAACCGCTTAAAACCCGTGATACACCACAGTTTTATTACGTTTCAGAAAGTTTTTCATAACGCTTTAGTGAACGCTATCACGTTGTTAGCTTGATAGTGAGAAAGAATATCATCCGCACGATGTTCTGGTTTTTCACCCCGATGATCTGACCACCAGATATATCTACTATAGCAACATAAAGAAACATCAGAAAATGCCGTTAGTAGTTAAGCAGCGATCTCGCTGCTTTGCCGGTGAGTACCCTAATATGTTAAAAACAACACAGTCTCGCTTTATCGCATTGATCAGCTTGTTTTTTATTGTGCTGGTCATCGTTACGCTCATTGTTATCCAGGTCTTTATCGCTCCCCAACTTAAGCAAACAGAAACTAATCTGGTTGCCAATCAGGTAGATGATGTGGCGGTCGCCATCAACGATCGTCTGAATAAAGTGGAATCACAGGTGCGCACCATCACGCAAACCGTGGCACAGATGGACAGCGACAGCATTGATCGCCTGCTACCTGCGCTGGTCGATCAGTATGGTGACGCCGCTGTCTTTGGCGGAGGTATCTGGCCGCTGCCAAATCAGCGCGATCCCGCAAAAATCAAATTCAGCACCTTCTTTGCTCGTAATAATAATAATGAACTGACGGTCAACACCTTCTGGAACAGCGCGGAATCGCCAAACTACTTCGAGCAATCCTGGTATATGGCAGCGTCAAAAGGTGAAAAAGGGCAGTGCGTCTGGGCTCCGGCCTATTTTGACGACGCCAGCACCCAGCCGCGAACCAACTGTGCGATGCCAATTTACAAAGGTGACAAACAGTGGGGCGTAGCCACTATCGATGTCACCCTGGGCTTCTTCAACCAGCTGGTGACTGAGATGGAGAAAAAGGTCAATGCGACAATTTACATCGTTGAGAAAGACGGGACGATCGTCGGCACCAGCCACGCCAGCGATGAAAAACTGCCAAAACTGGCGTCACTGGGGGAACAGTCCCAACTTGCCGCGCAAATCCGCAAAAGCCTTGATCAGATTAACGGTGCGGCGAATGTGGTAGCGGATTACGACAGCGGCGGCACGTCCCACACGATGTTTATGAGCAACATTCAGGGGCCGTGGTATATCGTCACGGATATGCCCACCAGCCAGTTGCAGGCGCGCACGCACAGCATTCTTGCCAGTCTTGGCATGGTGCAAATCCCGATGGTCTTGCTGTTGTTAATTGTACTGATCGTCGCTATCAAAATTTTCATGCGCCAGCTGGCTGCGCTGCATAAAAACATCAGTCAGCTTTCTGCCGGGGGCGCGGATCTTACCCGTCGTTTACCGGACAGCCGTAGCCCTGAGTTCAATGCGATCAACCAGAGCTTCAACAGCTTCCTGTCTTTCCTGCAATCTATCCTGCGCCAGGTCGGTGACAGTAGTATGGCAATCACTTCGGCATCGCGGCAGATCGCCAGCGGAAATCTCGATCTCTCCGCACGGACGGAAGAACAGGCCAGCTCTATTGTGCAAACGGCCGCCTCAATGGAAGAGCTCACCAGCACGGTGAAACAGAACGCCGCAAATGCCGAAGGAGCAAACCAACTGGCGCGCGATGCGTCGGCCGTTGCTGAGAAAGGGTCTGACGTAGTGAAACAGGTGGTAGTGACCATGGGCTCGATCAGCCGTTCATCACACAAGATTGTCGATATCATCAGCGTGATCGACGGTATCGCTTTCCAGACTAATATTCTGGCGCTCAATGCCGCGGTGGAAGCCGCGCGCGCCGGTGAACAGGGGCGCGGTTTTGCTGTGGTCGCATCGGAAGTTCGCAGTCTGGCGCAGCGTTCGGCCACCTCTGCCCGCGAAATTAAAAAACTCATCGAAGACTCGGTGGCGGATATTGCCACCGGCAGCCAACTGGTGGCCACGGCGGGTACGACAATGGATGAAGTGATGGGCGGCGTGAATAACGTGGCGACGCTGATGAACGAGATCATGTCCTCCAGTCAGGAACAAAGTCTCGGCATTGAGCAGGTCAATATTGCGATCACCCAGCTTGATAACGCCACGCAGCAAAACGCCGCGCTGGTGGAACAGGTGTCTGCCGCCGCTCAGGCGATGCAGGATCAAACCGTTCAGCTGGAAACCGTGGTGGCGGGCTTCAAGCTCTGAACAAGATTGGACGTTAACGCGCAGACCGGACGAGTTTATAAAGTCCGGTCAGGGCATTGAGTGAAAGATAATAAAAAACCCACATTTTGCGATGTGGGTTTTTTACGTTCAGGTGCCCAAATCACTTACCAATACAGAAACTCGAGAAAATGCGTCCCAGCAGATCATCGGACGTGAATTCACCGGTGATTTCGCTGAGCGACTGCTGCGCCAGACGTAACTCTTCTGCCAGCAATTCACCGGCCCACGCCCCTAACAGCTGGTCTTTACCCTGAACCAGATGCTGTGCGGCATCTTCCAGCGCATGCAGGTGGCGGCGGCGGGCGAGGAATCCGCCTTCCATATTGTGGTTGAAGCCCATGACCTGTTTAAGATGATCGCGCAGCAAATCAACGCCATCGCCGGTACGGGCGGAAAGGCGGATAAGTGAGTGACCATTCACTTCAGTTTGACCCAGCGCTTCGCCGGTAATGTCTGCTTTGTTGCGCACCACGACGATCGGCAATGTCGCGGGCAGGCGCGCCATAAACTCTGGCCAGATGTCGGCAGGCTCTGTCGCGGCAGTTGTCGTGCCATCGACCATGAACAGCACTAAGTCAGCCTGTTCGATCTCATTCCATGCACGTTCGATACCAATACGCTCGACTTCGTCGCTGGCTTCACGCAGACCGGCGGTATCGATAATATGCAGAGGCATGCCATCAAGATGAATATGTTCACGCAGTACGTCGCGGGTGGTACCGGCGATATCTGTGACGATCGCCGCCTCGCGACCCGCTAAGGCGTTCAGCAGGCTGGATTTACCGGCGTTAGGCCGTCCGGCAATCACCACTTTCATCCCTTCACGCAGCAGGCTGCCCTGACGCGCTTCGGCACGCACGGCGTCGAGATCGCCCATTACGGTATTGAGCTTGGCTTCAATTTTACCGTCAGACAGAAAGTCGATTTCCTCATCCGGGAAATCAATCGCCGCTTCCACAAAGATTCGCAGGTGAGTGAGTGCTTCCACCAGATGATGAATTCGCTGAGAGAACGCGCCCTGTAAGGAGTTTACCGCTGAACGTGCGGCCTGCTCGGAGCTGGCATCAATGAGATCGGCGATCGCTTCAGCCTGTGCCAGATCAAGCTTATCGTTGAGGAAGGCACGTTCAGAGAATTCACCGGGACGCGCGATGCGCACGTTTTCCAGCGCGATAATGCGACGGAGCAGTAAATCGAGGATCACCGGGCCGCCGTGGCCCTGTAGCTCCAGCACATCTTCGCCGGTAAAGGAATTCGGGCCGGGGAACCACAGTGCGATGCCCTGATCCAGCGTGCTGCCGTCTGCATCCTGAAACGGCAGATAGTCGGCATAGCGGGGCTTGGGCAGCTTACCTAAGACAGCCAGTGCCACATCCCGCGCCGCACGGCCTGAAATGCGCAAAATGCCAACGCCGCCGCGACCGGGAGGGGTTGCCTGGGCGATAATGGTATCTGAGGTACTCATAGCGTTTTATCTCTTTTCATATCCGGCATACATCAACCTGCAGATGCGTTGGCTGCGCTCGAATTATACCGGGTATTTGGATGTGCAAAAGGCGGTCAAATGACCGCCTTTGTCTTTTTATCATCAAGTTTAGCTGTCAGGACGGAAGCCGCCCTGACAATCACTTATGACTTTTTCTTGTCGCGGCTGTGCAGGCCACGTTTTTCCAGCCCGCGATAAATCAGCTGCTGCTGGAGGATGGTGACCAGGTTACTGACGATGTAGTACACCACCAGACCAGAAGGGAACCACAGGAAGAACACGGTGAAGATGACCGGCATGAAGGTCATGATCTTCTGCTGCATTGGATCGGTCACGGTAGTCGGCGACATCTTCTGAATGAAGAACATCGTGATACCCATCAGAACCGGCAGAATGTAGTACGGGTCTTGCGCTGACAGGTCATGGATCCACAGGATGAATGGCGCATGACGCAATTCAATGGAGCCAGACAGCATGTAATACAGTGCCAGGAAGATTGGCATCTGAATAACCAGCGGCAGACAGCCACCCAACGGGTTCACTTTCTCAGACTTGTACAGCGCCATCATTTCCTGACTCATGCGCTGTTTGTCATCACCGATACGTTCACGCATGGCCGCCAGTTTCGGCTGCAACATACGCATTTTCGCCATCGACGTGTACTGCGCGCGGGTCAGTGGATACATGATACCGCGGACAATAAAGGTGATAACGATGATCGAGAAGCCCCAGTTACCGACAAAGCCCTGAATGAATTTCAGAAGTTTGAACAGTGGCTGAGAGATGAACCATAACCAACCGTAATCCACTGTCAGGTCAAGGTGAGGCGCGATAGCGGCCATCTTGTCCTGAATTTCAGGGCCGACCCACAGGATGGAAGCAACTTGTTGCTGCGCACCCGGTGCCACGGTAAACGGTGTGCCTTTAAAGCCAATCGTTGAAATACCGTTGTTGGCCGTGGTGAAGAAAGTGTTGGTGTCTTTCGCAGACGGGATCCACGCTGTCGCAAAATACTGCTGCAGCATCGCAACCCAACCGCCCTGAGTGGTGACATTCAGCGCTTCGCTCTTATCGAACGCGTACTTCTGATATTTGTCATCGCTGGAGGAGTATGCCGCGCCGCGGAACGTGTGCAGAGCAAAGTTATTGCTGCCGGTATCACGGTGCTTAGGCAAATCGGTGGTTTGTTTCAACTGGCCAAACATAGTCAGTTCAAGCGGGGCTGGCGAGGTGTTGTTGATGTTGTATTCAACGTTCACCGCGTAAGAGCCACGTTTGATAACGAAGGTTTTGGTGTAAATCGCACCGTTCTGAGCCGTATAGGTCATCGGGATGCGCAGTTCAGACTGACCTTCAGCTAATGTGAAGGAATCCGAGCTTGCCTGGAACAGAGGACGTTCGCCGTTAGCCGGATTGTCTGGACCGTTTTTGCCTGTCAGACCGCTTTGCGCCTGATAGACGAAATTAGGAGTGGTTTCCAGTAACTGGAAAGGCTGGTTAGAACCCAGAGTCGTTGGGTAAGCAGTCAGCAGAGCCTGCTCAATGTCGCCACCACGGGTGTTGATAGTTAATGACAGAACATCACTGTTAACTGTAATTAATTTACCCTGACCGCTGCCAGGAACAGCCTGGTTAGCAGCATCACCGTTTGCAGTATTCGCAGTCTGTTGCGTGGTCTGGTTGGCCGGTTGCGGAGCGTGGTCCGTTTGCCATGCCTGCCAGATCATGAAAGACACGAACAGCAGAGCGATGAGGAAAAGATTGCGTTGCGAATCCATCGTTAGAGTTCTCTGTTATTGTCGGTTTTCGGCGGTACGGGGTCATCACCACCTGGGTTCAAAGGATGGCATTTTAATACGCGTTTCAAAGTCAACCAACTGCCTTTTAACACGCCAAAACGACCAATTGCTTCAATACCGTATTGAGAGCAGGTTGGTCGAAAGCGGCAATGCGGCCCGAGCAAAGGACTGATGAACAACTGATAACCACGTATCAGTTTAATCAGGATGCGGGTGCCTGTCGGCAATGTCGACGCCATAATTTCTCCAACGCTTCCGTCAGCGCGCGATTATCTAAATCGGCGACACCCTTTTTGGCTACCACTACAAAATCCATCGCCGGCAGCGCGTGCTGATTCAGTCGGAAACTTTCGCGGGTAAGGCGTTTGATCCGATTGCGTTCATGAGCGCGTTTGACGTGTTTTTTAGCGACGGTAAGACCGATGCGGGGATGCCCCAGCTCGTTCAGGCGGCCGAGTATCGTAATTTGCGGCGTGCCAGCCCGTTGTGGCTGCTGGAAGACGAAAGTGAAATGACGGGGAGTTAACAAACGTAACTCCCTGGGAAAAGCGAGCTTAACCACTAATTCGATTAGCTTTATTACTTGGAAGCAGCTGACAGACGAGTACGGCCTTTCGCACGACGGCGGGCCAGAACCAGACGACCATTTTTGGTTGCCATACGAGCACGGAAACCGTGGGTGCGGTTGCGCTTCAATACGGACGGTTGGAAAGTGCGTTTCATAGCGATTTCTACCTAAACTTAAATTATTACTGATCAGTAAACGCGAAGACATTTCGGCGAAAATACGACCGATGCCCTTGTCGCAACATATAAAGAAGCGGGATTGTAATAACTGTACAGTCCTGAGTCAATTTACATTGCCAGAAAGGGTCCAAATGTTTACCAGAATGGCCCGTGGTCACACCGCAAATCCATCTGGTTATGACCATCAGGAACACAGGCTTGACACATAGGGCTGAGAATTATACGGACTCTGAGGCAAATCGCAAGGATCCTCGTCTGATCCTTATCCACAGGCCTGAGATCTTATCGGCGTCCTGCTGAAAAATACCTCAGCGGAGTCCTATTTTTTCACCAGAGTGATGATTACATCGCCTAATTTTAAAAGGATCGGCTAAGCTTACCCACTTGCTGATGGCTGCCTGTGGATAAAAAGGATCTAAACTGTCAGTAAGGGGAGGATCTCTGTGTCGGATTGCGTTATGATCCGCCATTCCGATCGTGATCCCAGCCGGGATGCTGTCGACAAAAACCGCAAAAAGCGGTTCGCACGTGACTTTATGCCGCTGACAGGGTGGCGAAAGAAATTTCCCCCATTCACCGGGCGGGACGTGTGTCAAAAATCATGATTTAAAAAATATCCTGATCCTTTTCTTTTTTTGATCTTGTTCGAGTGGAGTCCGCCGTGTCACTTTCGCTTTGGCAGCAATGTCTTGCCCGTTTGCAGGATGAACTACCTGCCACAGAATTCAGTATGTGGATACGCCCCCTACAGGCGGAACTCAACGACAATACGCTGGCGCTTTACGCCCCGAATCGTTTCGTCCTGGATTGGGTTCGCGACAAATATCTCAATAACATTAATGGTTTGCTCAATGATTTTTGCGGTGCAAACGCGCCGTTGCTGCGCTTTGAAGTGGGCAGCAAACCGTTAATTCAGCGCGTCAGCCAGCCTGTTGCGGCCAGCGTCAGTTCGCAGTCAGCACCGGCGATCCCGCGCCTGGCGCCTTCTCGTCCAAGCTGGGACAGCTCGCCGGTACAACCTGAGCTGTCTTACCGTTCTAACGTGAATCCGAAACACACATTCGATAACTTCGTTGAAGGTAAGTCTAACCAACTGGCCCGCGCGGCGGCGCGTCAGGTGGCAGATAATCCGGGCGGCGCGTACAACCCGCTTTTCCTTTATGGCGGCACCGGTCTCGGTAAAACCCACTTATTGCACGCGGTCGGCAACGGCATCATGGCGCGTAAAGCCAATGCGAAAGTGGTGTACATGCATTCCGAGCGCTTTGTTCAGGACATGGTCAAAGCGCTGCAAAACAATGCCATCGAAGAGTTCAAACGCTACTATCGCTCCGTCGATGCGTTGCTTATCGATGACATTCAATTCTTTGCGAATAAAGAACGTTCACAGGAAGAGTTCTTCCACACCTTCAATGCTTTGCTGGAAGGTAATCAGCAGATCATTCTGACCTCGGATCGTTATCCGAAAGAGATCAATGGTGTTGAAGATCGTCTGAAATCCCGTTTCGGCTGGGGCCTTACGGTGGCGATCGAGCCACCTGAATTAGAAACCCGCGTGGCGATCCTGATGAAAAAGGCCGACGAGAACGATATCCGTCTGCCGGGGGAAGTGGCCTTCTTTATTGCTAAACGTCTGCGTTCCAATGTGCGTGAGCTTGAAGGCGCACTGAACCGCGTGATTGCCAATGCCAACTTTACCGGGCGCGCGATCACCATCGACTTCGTTCGTGAAGCGCTGCGAGATTTATTAGCGCTTCAGGAGAAGCTGGTCACTATCGATAATATTCAGAAAACAGTGGCCGAATATTATAAAATCAAGGTCGCTGACCTGCTTTCCAAACGGCGTTCCCGTTCGGTAGCCCGCCCACGCCAGATGGCGATGGCGCTGGCGAAAGAGCTGACCAACCACAGCCTGCCAGAAATCGGCGATGCGTTCGGTGGTCGGGACCATACCACGGTGTTGCACGCCTGCCGTAAAATCGAGCAGTTGCGTGAAGAAAGTCACGACATCAAAGAAGATTTCTCCAACTTAATCAGAACATTATCTTCCTAGCGCTATGAAATTTATTGTTGAACGTGAGCATTTGCTGAAACCACTGCAACAGGTCAGTAGCCCGCTGGGTGGACGACCGACGTTGCCTATTCTGGGTAACCTGTTATTACAGGTGACGGATGGCGCGTTGTCGCTGACCGGGACGGATTTGGAAATGGAGATGGTGGCGAAAGTCGCGCTGTCCCAGCCCCATGAAGCGGGTGCCACGACGGTACCGGCGCGTAAATTTTTTGATATCTGCCGTGGATTGCCTGAAGGCGCGGAAATTTCCGTCGCTCTCGACGGTGACCGCATGCTGGTACGCTCAGGCCGCAGCCGTTTCTCGCTGTCGACCCTGCCGGCAACAGATTTCCCTAATCTCGACGACTGGCAAAGCGAGGTGGAATTCACCCTGCCGCAGGCCACGTTGAAACGTCTGATCGAAGCCACGCAGTTCTCGATGGCGCATCAGGACGTTCGTTATTACTTAAACGGCATGCTGTTCGAAACCGAAGGTGAAGAACTGCGTACTGTCGCCACTGACGGCCACCGCCTGGCGGTATGTTCCATGCCAATCGGCCAGTCACTGCCGTCGCATTCGGTGATCGTGCCTCGTAAAGGCGTGATGGAGCTGGTGCGTCTGCTTGACGGCGGTGACACGACGTTGCAGCTGCAAATCGGCAGCAACAATATTCGCGCTCATGTCGGCGACTTTATCTTTACCTCCAAACTCGTTGATGGCCGTTTCCCTGACTATCGCCGCGTATTGCCGAAGAATCCCGACAAAACGCTGCAAGCCGGGTGCGATTTGCTGAAACAGGCCTTCGCCCGTGCAGCTATCCTGTCCAACGAAAAATTCCGTGGTGTGCGTTTGTATGTCAGCCATAACCAGCTGAAAATCACCGCCAATAACCCGGAGCAGGAAGAAGCAGAAGAGATTCTGGACGTCGGCTACGAAGGCACCGAAATGGAAATCGGCTTCAACGTCAGTTATGTACTGGATGTGCTTAATGCGCTCAAGTGCGAAGACGTGAATCTGCTGCTGACAGACTCTGTGTCCAGCGTGCAGATCGAAGATGCCGCCAGCCAGTCGGCGGCCTATGTCGTCATGCCGATGAGGCTTTGATCTGAATTAATGGCCTTAACGCGCTTACTGATAAAAGATTTCCGCAACATTGAGGCGGCGGATTTAGACCCGTCGCCCGGTTTTAACTTTCTCGTCGGTCCCAATGGCAGCGGTAAAACGAGCGTGCTCGAGGCGGTGTATACGCTCGGGCACGGCCGTGCTTTTCGCAGTTTGCAGGCAGGGCGCGTGATCCGTCACGACCAACCGGAGTTCGTTCTTCACGCCCGCGTGGATGACGGCGGCGATCGCGAAGTGTCGATCGGCCTGAGCAAAAGCCGTCAGGGCGACAGTAAAGTGCGCATCGACGGCAGTGACGGCCACAAAGTGTCCGAACTGGCGCAGATGTTGCCGATGCAACTTATCACCCCCGAAGGCTTCACCCTGCTCAATGGCGGGCCGAAGTACCGGCGGGCGTTTATCGACTGGGGTTGTTTCCATCACGACCCCGGTTTTTTTATCGCCTGGAGCAACCTGCGACGGTTACTCAAGCAGCGCAACGCCGCGCTGCGCCAGGTGAGTCGTTATGCGCAAATTCGTGCCTGGGATCAGGAATTGATCCCGTTAGCCGAGCGCATTAGCGAATGGCGGGCAGCGTACAGCGAAGCGATCGCGGCTGATATCAGCGCGACCTGCGCGCAATTCCTGCCTGAATTCGACCTCAGTTTTTCTTTCCAGCGTGGATGGGACAAGGAAACTGAGTACGGCGAGTTGCTGGAGCGTAACTTTGAGCGCGACAGAGCCTTAACCTATACCGCATCAGGTCCGCATAAAGCGGATTTCCGCATTCGTGCCGACGGCACGCCGGTGGAAGATTTGCTGTCCCGTGGGCAGCTGAAATTGCTGATGTGCGCGCTCCGGTTAGCGCAGGGTGAGTTTCTCACCCGACAGAGCGGGCGGCGTTGCCTGTATCTTCTTGACGATTTTGCCTCCGAGCTGGACGCCGACCGACGTCGGTTGCTGGCCGATCGCCTGAAAGCCACCCAGGCACAGGTTTTTGTCAGTGCGATAAGCGCTGAGCAAGTGACCGATATGATGGGTGAAAAGGGCAAGATGTTCCGCGTGGAACAAGGTAAAATAGCCGTTCTATCACAGGACTAAAAATGAGCGAGAAACGTTGATGTCGAATTCTTATGACTCCTCAAGTATCAAGGTATTAAAAGGGCTGGACGCGGTGCGTAAGCGCCCCGGCATGTATATCGGCGATACCGATGACGGCACTGGTCTGCACCACATGGTATTCGAGGTTGTGGACAACGCTATCGACGAAGCCCTCGCGGGCCACTGTAAAGAGATTCAGGTCACGATCCATGCGGATAACTCTGTTTCCGTACAGGATGATGGTCGTGGTATTCCTACCGGCATTCACGAAGAAGAGGGCGTTTCTGCTGCTCAGGTCATCATGACCGTACTTCATGCCGGCGGTAAATTTGACGATAACTCGTACAAAGTCTCCGGCGGTCTGCATGGCGTGGGTGTTTCCGTCGTTAACGCCCTGTCGGAAAAACTGGAGCTGGTTATCCGCCGTGAAGGCAAAGTGCACACCCAGACTTACGTCCACGGTGAGCCGCAGGATCCGCTGAAAGTGGTTGGCGATACCGAGGCGACCGGTACGACCGTGCGCTTCTGGCCAAGCTACGCCACCTTCACCAATCAAACAGAATTCGAGTATGACATTCTGGCGAAACGCCTCCGTGAGCTGTCATTCCTGAACTCTGGTGTGGCGATCCGCCTGCTCGACAAACGCGATGGCAAGAACGATCACTTCCATTATGAAGGCGGTATCAAAGCTTTCGTGGAATACCTGAACAAAAACAAAACCCCAATCCACCCAACCGTGTTCTATTTCTCCACCGTGAAAGACGATATCGGTGTGGAAGTGGCGTTGCAGTGGAATGATGGTTTCCAGGAAAATATTTACTGCTTTACCAACAATATCCCTCAGCGCGACGGCGGCACCCATCTGGTAGGCTTCCGTTCTGCGATGACCCGTACGCTTAACGCGTATATGGATAAAGAAGGCTACAGCAAGAAATCCAAAATCAGCGCCACCGGTGATGATGCCCGTGAAGGCCTGATCGCCGTGGTTTCGGTAAAAGTGCCGGATCCTAAGTTCTCCTCTCAGACTAAAGACAAACTGGTTTCTTCCGAAGTGAAGACCGCCGTTGAGTCTCTGATGAACGAGAAGCTGGTTGATTATCTGATGGAAAACCCGGCCGACGCGAAAATCGTTGTCGGTAAAATCATCGATGCAGCCCGTGCGCGTGAAGCCGCGCGTAAAGCACGTGAAATGACCCGTCGTAAAGGCGCGCTCGATCTGGCCGGTCTGCCAGGCAAACTGGCTGACTGTCAGGAACGCGACCCGGCACATTCCGAACTGTACTTAGTGGAAGGGGACTCAGCGGGCGGCTCTGCAAAACAAGGCCGTAACCGTAAGAACCAGGCGATTCTGCCGTTGAAAGGGAAAATCCTCAACGTTGAGAAAGCGCGCTTCGACAAAATGCTCTCTTCTCAGGAAGTGGCGACGCTGATTACCGCGCTCGGTTGCGGTATCGGCCGTGACGAATACAACCCGGATAAACTGCGTTATCACAGCATCATCATCATGACCGATGCCGACGTCGATGGTTCGCACATCCGTACCCTGTTACTGACATTCTTCTACCGTCAGATGCCTGAAATTGTAGAGCGTGGCCACGTGTTTATCGCGCAGCCTCCGCTGTACAAAGTGAAAAAAGGCAAACAGGAACAGTACATTAAAGATGATGAAGCGATGGATCAGTATCAAATCTCTATCGCGATGGACGGGGCAACGTTACACGCCAACGCCCATGCACCAGCACTGGCGGGCGAACCGCTGGAGAAACTGGTGGCTGAACATCACAGCGTGCAGAAAATGATTGGCCGTATGGAACGTCGTTATCCGCGTGCGCTGCTGAATAATCTGGTCTATCAGCCAACGCTGGCGGGTGCTGAACTTGCCGACGAAGCGAAAGTGAAGGAATGGATTGAAACGCTGGTGTCTCGTCTGAACGAGAAAGAGCAGCACGGCAGCAGCTACAGTGCAATCGTGCGCGAAAATCTTGAACACCAGCTGTTCGAGCCAATCCTGCGCATTCGTACTCACGGTGTGGATACCGACTACGATCTCGATGCAGACTTCATTCAGGGCGGCGAATACCGCAAAATCTGTACCCTGGGTGAAAAACTGCGCGGCCTGATCGAAGAAGATGCTTACATCGAACGTGGCGAACGCCGTCAGCCAGTGACCAGCTTCGAGCAGGCGCTGGAATGGCTGGTGAAAGAGTCGCGTCGCGGTCTTTCGATTCAGCGTTATAAAGGTCTGGGTGAAATGAACCCTGAGCAATTGTGGGAAACCACGATGGATCCGACACAACGCCGCATGCTGCGCGTGACGGTGAAAGATGCTATCGCGGCGGACCAGCTGTTCACCACGCTGATGGGCGATGCGGTTGAACCGCGCCGCGCCTTCATCGAAGAGAACGCCCTTAAAGCGGCCAATATCGATATCTGACAGAGCGCTGACTGATAAAGAACAGAGTCCGAAACGGGAAACCGCTTCGGACTTTTTTTTCGTCTGACGCGGCCCGCATTCTGTCTGGCTTTAAGGGTTGTGATCGCGTTAGCATTGAGAAAGATTATTCCAACTCTGAGGATGCTATGGCTATTGAATTGATTGCAATTGATATGGACGGGACGTTGCTCAATCCGCAGCACGAAGTGACGCCTGCTGTGAAAAAAGCGTTATCCGATGCGCGTGCAAAAGGCGTGCAGATCGTTCTGGCGACCGGACGTCCTTTTATCGGCGTACAGCGTTATTTACAGGAACTGGATTTGCAGCAAGACGGATGTTACTGCATTACCAATAATGGCGCGCTGGTACATAACGCTAAAGATGGCAGCGTGATCGCCGAAATAGCCCTTACAATTGACGATTATCACTACTTCGAACAACTTTCCCGTCAGCTCGGCGTACATTTCCATGCGCTGACCAAAACCGATTTGTTCACCGCTAACCGCGACGTGAGTAGCTACACCGTGCATGAGTCCTTCACCACTGGTATCCCGTTGCAGTTCTGCCCGGCAGAAGAGATGGATCCGACGCTGACCTTCCCGAAAGTGATGATGATTGATGATCCTGAACTGCTGGATCGCGCCATCAGCCAGCTGCCTGACGACGCTAAAGCGCGTTACACCATCATGAAAAGCTCGCCATACTTCCTCGAAATTCTCGATAAGCGCGTGAATAAAGGCGAAGGCGTGAAAGTGCTGGTGGAAAAACTGGGTCTTGCACGCGAGAGCGTGATGACGCTGGGCGATCAGGAAAACGACATTGCGATGCTGGAATACGCCGGTCTCGGCGTCGCGATGGGCAACGCGCTCGACAGTGTGAAAGCGGTCAGTCAGTTCGTCACCAAAACCAACACCGAGGACGGTGTGGCGTTTGCCGTGGAGAAGTTTGTTCTGAACGTCTGAGACTGATGAAAAGGAGCCCGCCGCGGCCATGGAAAAACAGTTAACCTCTGATGCCCGCGGGCATCAGCTGACCAATATTAACGTCTGGACGCCGGACAGCCAGTGGCTGGTGTATGACGTGCGTCCGCACGGCGGCTCTTTTAGCGGTTCAACCATTGAGCGGGTGAATGTCGCAAGCGGCGAAACTCAGGTGTTATACCGCGCTCCCGAAGGCGCACATGTCGGCGTGGTGACGGCCAGGCCGGTTCAGCCTGGACGTTACGTATTTATTCACGGTCCGGAAAATCCGGATGCCAGCTGGCAATATGATTTCCATCACCGCCGCGGTGTTATCGTCTCCGATCCTTTGCGCAATGAGGCCGTCACGCTCGATGCGATGGATATCACCGCACCCTACACACCCGGCGCGCTGCGCGGCGGCACGCACGTTCACGTCTTCAGCCCGGACGGTTCACGTCTCAGTTTTACCTATAATGACCACGTTTTGCATGAATTAGATCCGGCGCTCGATTTGCGCAACGTCGGTATCGCGCTGTCCGGTTATCCGGTGGCTTCGGCAAAACATCATCCACGTGAATATGATGGCAGTCATTTCTGCGTGCTGGTCAGCGATACCACCGCGACACCTGCGCCGGGCAGTGACGATATCAACCGTGCGTATGAAGAAGGCTGGATTGGCGGCGAAGGCTATCTGAAACCTGACGGCCGCCGTCAGCGTTGGGCGCTGGCGTTTATCGGCGATACATTGTCAGTAAACGGCGAAAAACACCCTGAAATCTTCGTGGTGGACTTGCCACACAACGATGAAGATTATCTGCGTGCGGGCGAAAAACCGTTGCAGGGTACGCCGGAAACGCTGCCAGCACCGCCTGCAGGCGTGAAGCAGCGACGTATCACTTTCACCGAAAAAGGCATCGCGACGCAGCCGCGCCACTGGCTGCGCACGTCGCCAGACGGTACACAGATTGCGTTTCTGATGAGAGACAAGCAGGACGTGGTTCAGGTGTGGACGGTCTCACCGAATGGCGGCGAGCCGCTGCAAATCAGCCATACGGCAACGGGCATTCAATCTGCTTTTAGCTGGAGCCCGGACGGAGAATCGCTGGCGCTGGTGTGCGACAACAGCGTGATGCGCCTTGATGTGGCTACGGGCGAAATGACCCGGCTGACCGACCGAACGGAGATTGCCCCCTGCGCCGACGCGGTAGTGTATTCGCCGGATGGCAGTAAAGTGGCGTTTATGCGCCAGTGCGGGGAATTTGCGCAGATTGCAGTGACATCAGGCAGCTAGCGCGGCTTACAAAAAACGAAACCGGCCTGCGTTGGCCGGTTTGTTGATGTCTGCACGGGCTATTTTTTGTGAGCGGATGATTTCTGCGAATGTGTGGTTGCAGACATCGGCGGCACATGGTCGATATCGACGCCGTTACTCAGCGCGAGATTACGTTCTTCGCTGGCCTTGATGCGATCCCTGGCTGTCACTGTGCCGCTGCGAAAATAGTCATACGGCAGCAGTACGGTATCAAGCACGGCACTGAACGGCAGATCCAGCAACAACAGCGGTGTCATTGCCCAGCTGGTGTCATCACTCTTCATCATTTCTACGTCCGAGCGTGTGCCCGAATAATATCCCGTATCGCCACCGGTATGGGTCATGACACTGGAACAGCCGCTGGTTGCTAAAAATGCGCATCCGGTTATCAGCGGCGCTAGTACAAATTTCTTCATGTTAGAACTCATCTTATGCTGTCAGGCTGAGTTTTTTCGTCAAAACGACTTATACCACTCAACTAAAAAATTTAACAAAGCATGCTGTAGCTCTGTGGCTGCGATCTCATTAAGTGTAATGACTAATTGAAATCTTGCTGAAAACCGTCCGTCTTCGCGGGCAGTTCTCCGTCACGCACTTTGTCTTTAAACTTTTACTGTTCCGGCAAACTCAAAAAAATTTCGTTTTTTTTGTGGTGGCAGACTTGAAAATTTTTCTTTAGTCGCCATTTTTAATTTACGACGCAGGAAGAGATACGCCGGAAGGGTATTTCCTCTTTCATAAACAAATGTGTCGCTGGCCTGTCCCAAGGGAAGGTCTTCAACAAATATACTCGCTGAATATCAGGAGAAGTAGTAATGCGTAATTTTGATTTATCCCCGCTGTACCGTTCTGCTATTGGTTTTGACCGTTTATTTAATCTTATCGAATCGGGTCAGAATCAGGGCGGCGGATATCCCCCTTATAATGTCGAGCTGGTGGATGAAAACCATTACCGGATTGCGATCGCGGTAGCCGGTTTTGCTGAATCCGAGCTGGACATCACGGCCCATGACAACATGCTGGTGGTCAAAGGTGCACATGCACCGACAGAAACAGACCGCACCTATTTATATCAGGGTATCGCTGAACGTAATTTCGAACGCAAATTCCAGCTGGCTGAGCATATTCAAATTAAAGCCGCTAACTTAGCGAACGGTTTGTTGTATATCGATCTGGAACGTATCGTTCCTGAATCATCCAAACCGCGGCGTATCGAAATTCGCTAATTCACGGGCTGTCTGAATTTTAAAAACCTTATGTGAAGACAGCCAGAAAATGAAAAAGTTTAGGCTCGCCGTCAGGGAGCTGCCCCGTCACATCCAAAATGGCTGACGGGATTGTTAATCTCGCTTCAAAGAAGGAGTTACACCATGCGTAATTACGATATTTCTCCATTACTGCGTCAGTGGATTGGTTTCGATAAATTGGCCAGTTCTATGCAGGGTTCCGACCAGGCATTTCCACCGTACAACATCGAGAAGTCAGACGATAACCACTATCGCATCTCGCTGGCGCTGGCCGGATTTAAACAAAGCGATCTGAATATTGAAGTGGAAGGCCCGCGTTTGACCGTCAGCGGCACGCCGGCTCAGCCTGAAACCAACGTTGAGTATTTGCATCAGGGGCTCGTCATCAAGCCGTTTACCCTGAGCTTCACGCTGGCTGAGCATATGCATGTTTCAGCGGCGGAGTTCGTTAACGGCCTGCTGCACATCAGCCTGGTGCGTGACGTACCGGAAGCGCTGCAACCGCAGAAAATCGCGATAGGCAGTGACAAACCGGCGCTGGAAAACCAGACGTCGTAAGTTATCAGGCATTAAGCAGAAAACAGAACCGGGGCGATGAGCCCCGGTTTTTTTATGTTTTAAAACAGGTGATACAGACGAAGCGGAATGGATTACTGATTTTCCGCGTGAGCTTTTTCCACTTCTTCCGCCAGAATCTTCACGCCGCGTTCGATTTGCTCTGAATCCGGCACGTAGTTCATACGCATACACTGGTGGGTGTGCGCCCACGGATGTTCCAGCCCCGGGAAGAAGTAATCGCCCGGCACCATCAGCACGCCGCGCTGTTTCAGACGCTGGTAAAGCACTTCGGTGGTGATCGGCAGATCTTTAAACCACAGCCACAGGAATATCGCGCCTTCCGGTTTGTGGATCAGACAGCGTTCTTCCGGCAGATAACGGCGCAGCGTGGCAATCGTTTCCTGCACGCGCTGATAATAAAACGGTTTGATAACCTCTTCGGAAAGTCGCAGCAAATCGCCTCGCACAATCATTTCATGCGCGATAGCCGGGCCGACGCTGCCCGGTGACAGGCTGATAATGCCGTTCATGTTGCTGATCGCTTTGATGATTTTCTCATCGGCAATGACAATGCCGCAGCGTGAACCCGGCAGGCCGAGTTTCGACAGGCTCATGCAAAGAATGATATTCGGGTTCCACAGCGGCGTCGCATCGGTGAATACGATGCCAGGGAACGGCACGCCATAGGCGTTATCAATAAGCAGCGGGATATTTTTCTGCTGCGCCAGCGCGTCGAGACGGATCAATTCTTCGTCGGTAATCACATTGCCGGTCGGGTTGGTCGGGCGTGAAACGCAAATCAGTCCGATGTCTTCGGTAATATTGAGGTGATCAAAATCGACGTGATATTTGAACTGGCCTTCCGGCAGTAATTCGATATTCGGTTTGGCGGAGACAAACAGATTTTCATCCAACCCGGCGTCGGCATAGCCCAGATACTCCGGTGCCAGCGGGAACAGGACTTTGGACATGCTGCCGTCGGCGCGACGTCCGGCGAACAGGTTAAACAAATAGAAAAAGGCGCTCTGGCTGCCGTTGGTCAGCGCGATGTTTTGCGCATCAAGCTGCCAGCCCAATTCTTTTTGCAACATTCCGGCCAGCGCGTGACGCAGCACGTCTTTGCCCTGTGGGCCGTCGTAGTTACACAAGGCTTCCGTCAGTTTGCCTTCGGCCAGCATTTCGCTGAGCAACGTCTGGAAATAATCCTGCATCTCAGGAATTTGCGCCGGATTGCCGCCGCCGAGCATCACAGCGCCTGGCGTGCGTAAACCGTCATTCATGTCGCCCATCAGACGGGTGATGCCTGAAAAACGGGTAAATTTGTCACCGAAAGCAGAAAACGTCATAGAAAGCTTTGTATGTTATCGAAATGTGATGCCCACAATAACGCCTGCGGCAAAGCAGTGCAATCGGACCACCGGGTTTTGAAATGTCCTTCCCCGCCGTAATTACGGGCAGGGAAGGAGAGGGCAGGGTGTTCTTTGTGACTTACTTCTTCAGGACTTCCGGGTTCACGCAGAACTCTTTCACGTCACCTTTCAGGGCGGCGATCAGGTTATCGACGGCACAGGCGGCCATGTCGTAACGAGTTTCATGCGTAGCGGAACCGATGTGCGGCAGCGCAACCACGTTTGGCAGGCTCAGCAGCGGGGAGTTTTTCGGCAGCGGTTCAGTCTCGAAAACATCCATGCCTGCGCCATAAATTGTACCGGCTTTCAGAGCCTCGATCAGGGCCGGTTCATCGATTACCGGGCCACGACCGGCGCTGATCAGGATCGCACTGGATTTCATTTTTGCCAGTTCGTCTTTACCGATCAGGTGGAACGTTTGTTCGGTCATCGGCAGCAAAATACACACGAAATCAGATTTTTTGAGCAGTTCATCCAGCTCGCATTTACGGGCGCCAAACTTCTCTTCGGCTTCTTTATGCTGGCTGCGGGCGTTATACAGAATCGGCATGTCGAAGCCGAAATGCGCGCGCTGCGCCAGTGCCAGACCAATGCGGCCCATACCGACGATGCCCATGGTTTTGTGATGCACGTCGGTGCCGAACCATTCCGGGCCGACGTTATCGGTCCATTCACCGGCTTTTACGCGCTCGGCGACATTCACCACGCGACGCGCAGTGGAAAGCACCAGCGCCATCACGGTATCAGCCACGGTATCGGTCAGCGCGGTCGGGGTGTGCATCATCGGGATTTCACGACGGGTCAGTTCGGCCACGTCGAAATTATCGTAACCGACGGAAATGGTGGAAACCGCACGCAGGCGCGGTGCATGGTCAAACAGCTCTTTATCAATCTTTCCGCCAGATCCCAGCAGCCCTTCGGCGTTTTGCAGCGCATCAAACACCGCAGGACGGTTTTCGTCAGTGATGCCATCAAATTCAGTGATAGCGAAATGCTGCTCGAGACGTTGATGCAAATCGGCTGGCAGTTTTTTGTACAGAACAATAGACGGCTTCATCAATTATTACTCCCCTGAGTTAAGGAAACATCTTCGGATTTTGTGGTGGCCTGTCGTGGTTTCACCAGCAGAGTTAACCCTGCGGAGAGCACGAGCGACACGGCCATAAAAATAAAGGAGGCGGAAGGGCTGCCGGTATTGCCGTTTAAATACCCGACAAACCAGGAACCAAAGAATGAGCCCAGCGCGCCGAGGCTGTTGATCAAGGCCATCGCGCCACCGGCGACATTCCTGGGTAGCATTTCAGGAATGATGGCGAAGAACGGCCCGTAAGGCGCATACATTGCGGCAGCGGCAACCACCAGTAAGCCGTAAGACAACCAAAAGTGGTGGCTGCCGGCGGCCCAGGAACCGAAGAACGCCAGCGCGCCTATTAACAAAAGCGGCCAGACGAACAGCTTACGGTTTTGCATCTTGTCGGAGGCCCACGACACCACAATCATAGCGATGGTGGCGGCCAGATATGGCGCGGAGGACAACCAGCCCGCTTCGACCATACCCATCTCTTTGCCATCGTGCAGAATCGACGGCAGCCACAACACGAAGCCGTACACACCAATACTCCAGAAGAAATATTGCAGGCAAAGCAAGACGACGCTGCGTGAGCGGAAAGCTTCGCGATAGCCACCGACCGCCTGAATGTCTTTCTGCTCTTTTGCCAGCTGGTCGCTCAGGGCTTTCTTCTCCTGCTCGCTCATCCAGCCAACCTGTTCCGGCTTATCTTTCACGGTAAACCACCAGATGATCGCCCAGATGACTGCCGGAATCCCTTCAAAGATGAACATCTCACGCCAGCCAAAGGATTCGATCAGATAGCCGGAAAGCACCGACATCCACAGCACGGTGACCGGGTTTCCGAGTATCAGAAAGGTATTAGCGCGGGAGCGTTCAGATTTTGTAAACCAGTTGCTGATGTACACCAGCATTGCGGGCATCACCGCGGCTTCCACTACGCCGAGCGCGAAGCGGATCGCCGCCAGCATCGGAATATTGTTCACCACACCGGTGAGTGACGCAAATCCGCCCCACAGCAGTAAGCACCAAAAAATCAGTTTCTTAACGCTGCGGCGCTCGGCGTAAATGGTGCCGGGGATTTGGAAAAAGAAATAACCCAGGAAAAACAGCGCACCCAGAAGGGACGACATTCCTTTGGTGATACCGAGATCATCATTAATTCCGGCGGCCGAGGCGAAGCTAAAATTCGAGCGGTCAACATAGGCCAGACTGTATGTGATAAATACGATCGGCATGATGTACCACCAGCGACGCGGCGCGATCCTGGACGGCTTCATAACGGTTCTCCTGATTATTCGTCAGAATGACGTACAACCTCTTGTTGCCATGACTTACAGACGTAATAAATCGACGTAATACTTCGTCACGGCGGTCAGATCTTCACCCTCGAGCGGAAATTCAATACCGCGCGGTACATCCTGCGGCAGCGCTTTGAGCAACGCTTTCCAGCTGCCGTCGCTGTCATCGAGCGCTACGGCGTGCCATTTTCCGGCGCGTTTCTCCGCCGCTTTCACATGCACGTACCCGACGTGTCGCGCCAGACGTTCCGCTGCGGTGGCCGGATCTTGTCCGACCCACAGCCAGTTCGCCATATCGAAAGTCATCGTCAGCGGCAGGCGCAGTGATTCCGCCGCAAACATAAAGGCGTTGATGCGCGAAAGAATGCCGCATTCGCTCGACTGGTCATTCTCGACCACCAGCTTCACCGGCTGCGAGGCCAGCAGCACTTTCAGCGGCGTCAGATCGGCACCAGGCTCAAACTCGCCCAGTGAAAACTTGATCGTTCGGGCACCTAAAATCTGTGCTTCTTCAAAATACTGTCCTGCATCCGGATTCAGCTTACCGCCCGAAATGAACAGCGCGAAGGGCACCGAATAGACGGCAAACAGCCCGTGTTGTTGAATTTTTTCCGCCAGCTGCGGCAGTGCATCCAGCTCTGTGTCGGAGAATAATTCACGGCGGATCTCCACCCCGTCAGCTTTTGCACCGGCGATAACCGAAAGCAGTTCTGCCTGCCCGCCGAGGGCTTTCACTACACTGTTACCGTACGCGGCGGTAACGATGACGATCTCTCTTTGCATGACTCTCTATCCTGTTAATTCGCACCGAATTGCGGTGCCAGCGACCGTTTAGAAGACCTAATCTTAGTGGAACAAATGGCTAAACGGGTTCTTGTTAATAATTTGTTTCGCTTTATACAACCTAATTGGAACCGGTTCCAATCAAAAGACCTGAAAGCCAGAAACATGATCCCGCTCACGAAGAACGGGAGAGAAAAGGGGAAGGAAAAGGAAATCAGCGGGCGGCGGTCGATGCGCGCGCAATCAGTTCGCCGGAGAATTCGATGTCTTTAACGGGCTCCGTATTGCCCTGAATGCGCATCACCAATTGGCCAATTGCCGCAACGCCCATGTCGTAGGTCGGCTGTTTAAAGGTCGTTATCCCAACGCCCGCGAGATCGGCCCACACCAGTTCGTCGAAGCCTGACAAACCGATATCCGGCCCCCAGGTCATATCCAGACGACGCATGGCGCGCGCGACCTGAAGCGTCAGCGCACCGTTCACGCACATCACCGCTTTATGCTTATCGGGATGGCGTGCGACAAAATCGCGCAGCAGCGTTTCCAGCCCTTGCGAGTTGCTCAGCTCGATTTCGCCCTGTTCGGCGATGCACTGCGGGGATTGCTGCATGCGCTGCAAAAAGGTGCGCAGGCGATCCAGTCGGGTGTTAACCGTGGCCGGTTCGGTGACGAAAAGCAGTGCTTCAAAACCATTTTGCAGAAGATGATCGGTCATCATCTGTGTGGCTTCCACGTTATTCAGCGCGATGACGTCGCAGGCGAAATCCGCCACTTTGCGGTCGATCAGCACCATCGGCAGATTCGCCTGTTGCAGCGTGGAAATCGCCGCTTCGCGCATTCCGACGGCGTTCACCACAATGCCGTCCACGCGATAGCTGCTGAGCAACTGGAGGTAATGTTTTTCCTGATCCAGCTCGTTGTTGGTGTTACACACCAGCAGCGTCAGCCCTTCCTGACGGCACGCGGCTTCGACACCACGCATCACTTCGACAGAATAGGGATTGGTAATATCGGCGAGGATCAGCCCCACCAGACGCGTCTGACCGCTTTTCAGGCTGCGCGCCATCTGGCTGGGCTGGTAATCCAGCAGGGAGATTGCCCGTCCGATGCGCTCCTTGAGATCATCGGACAGCAGGTGTTTTTCACCGTTGAGATAACGTGAAACGCTGGTTTTTCCGGTTTTTGCTGCACTGGCAACGTCACGTATCGTGGCGCGACCCGCTGCGCCCGGCTCCTGTTTTTTGCTCACAACCTTTCTCCCCTCATGCTTATTTCACGGAGACTAGCACAGAGTGTCGAAAGGCTGTAAACGTTACTCAGTGCAATCCTTCCACCGGTCTTGCCGCCGCAACCGTCTGTTTCTGCGGACGGCTGCTCAGCGTGAAGGCTGAAATAATGGTCACACTGAAGGCAATTCCTCCAAGGATCAGGTAGGTATCGCTGAACCCGATGCGGTCGTACAAACTGCCTGCAAAGGCGGAAAGGAAAATCGCCGCCAGCTGTTTGGCGAAGTTAAAGCCGATCAGATAAATGGTCGCCGAGAACCGGACATCAAAAATCTGTGTGATGTATTTGAACACCCCGACCAGCAGGAACGGCACTTCCAGCGCGTGAAGCATTTTCAGCAGGATGACTTCTGCCGCCGTGGTCGCAAACGAAGAGCCGACGATACGAATCGACATGATGGTACCGGCCAGCAGCAGCGTATTTTTCGCGCCAATACGGTTAATTATCCATGGCGAACAGAACATAATCAGCGCGTTACATAGCTCACCGGCGGTGGTGACATAGCCGAACATTTCGGTGCCATGCTGCGGTGAGGAGAAGAACGTTTTGAAGAAGGTGGCGAACTGCTGATCGAAAACATCGTAAACGCAGGCGACGCCCACCACGTACAAAATCAGCATCCACAGTTTGCGTTCTTTCAACAATAAAGCCGCGGTTTTCAGCGAGAATTGTGACTGATTGGCGCCAAGTTTATCCAGTACCTGCGCATTTTTATTTTCCTGCGGACGGGAAATCAGCAGCAAAACCATCAGAATGACCGCTGCGCCGGATCCCATCCAGAACACGATGTCCGGGTTAATGTTAAACAGTATCCCCGCCGTTGACGCGCAAATCCCCCAGCCGAAACAGCCGAACATTCGCGCCTTGCCGTATTCGAAGGCGCTGTTGCGGCTGACCCTTTCGATATACGCCTCGGTCGCGCCGGAACCGCCCGCGAAGACGAAGCCGATGTACGCGCCGCCGAGAATGGCGCCGAGCACAATATTGATTTTCAGCAGCGGCGCGAACACGTAAATAAAGAATGGCGCGAAGAGGAACAGCAGTACGGCAATGATCCACAACAGGTGTTTCTTCAGGCCGAGTTTGTCAGAAATAATGCCGAAGAACGGCTGAAACAGGATAGCGAACAGCGACATGCTGGAGAACACGATGCCGGTTTCCGTTTTGCTCAGGCCGATAACGTCAGACAGCCAGATGGGTAAAAACGGATAACAGGTCGCCATAATGAAGAAATAGAGGAAGAAATAGCTGCCAAATATCCAGAAGTTCGCATTTTTTTTATAGAAGCAACGATCGCCAGTTTGTGTAGGGTTCATAGTGATTTCCTTGCCGAAACCATCAAAACCGGCACCGAAGCGCCGGCGTTTTTTATGTTTATGTGTTCTTCAACTTTCCGGATTACACCCGTTCAAAACCGAGCAGCAGGGCACTTTCCGGATCCAGTACCGGCAGCGTCAGCCCGGCGTTCGCCAGCCATTCTCCGCTCAGCACCGGTGCGTCGTGCAGCCACGCCGGTTGTACCCGCATGGTGTGGCCGCTGCCGCCACCGGCCAGCAGCGCCGGTTCGTCCAGCACCGTCACGCGATAACGGGCATCGGCTTGCAGCCCCGGCACCCGCAGCGTTCCCGGTAATGACCAGGTTGGCATCGCCAGCTGACTCACCAGAAATACCGCGCGATCGCCGCTCTGGCTGACCACGCCGTTGATCAGCATCGCGTCATCGCTGCTATCGACCCGATAGACGTCGCCGCTGTGCAGCAATGGCCGCAACTGCTGGTGCAGACGGGTGTATTTCGCGAAGCCGGCGCGCTCCTCCTCGCCTTCTTTCACCGGATCGAGCTCAATGCCCATGTGTCCGAACAGCGCCGTGAGGCCGCGAAATTCAATACTGTGCTGGCGTGAGGTGGCATGGCACAGCTTATTGCCGATGTGCGAACCCATCACTTCCGGCGGGAAGAAATAGCTCATTCCGCGCTGAATTTTCTGCCGCTCCAGTGCGTCATTGTTGTCCGACGTCCAGAAGCGGTGGCTGCGTTTCAGTACTTCATAATCGATGCGGCCGCCGCCGGAGGCGCAGGATTCGAATTCAATCTGCGGGAAGCGTTCGCCCAGCACGTCGAGCAGGCGGTAAAACTGCTGCGTTTGCGCCGTCAGCGCCGCGCGGCCTTCATGTCCTGGCTGGACGATTTCGCGGTTCATGTCCCATTTAACATAATCAACGTCGTGCTCGCCGAGCAGCCAGCTCATACGTTCCACCAGATAATCAAAGACCTGCGGATTGTTCAGATCGAGCACGAACTGATGACGGCCGCTGGGTTGCTGATAACCCGGCAGCGCCAGCAGCCAGTCCGGGTGGGCGCGATACAAATCCGAATCCGGATTAATCATTTCCGGTTCGACCCATATACCAAATTCCATGCCGAGATTTTTGACATGGTCGATCACTGGTTTCAGCCCTTTCGGGTATTTCTTCTCATCGAGATACCAGTCGCCAAGCGCCGCGCGGTCGTGGTCGCGGCCACGGAACCAGCCGTCGTCGATAATGAAGCGTTCAACGCCTAACGCAGCTGATTCCGTCGCCATCTGCATGATGTAGTCGGGATCGTGATCGAAATAAATCCCTTCCCATGTATTGAGATGCACAGGACGCGGTTTCTGTGTCGGGAAATGCAAAATTTCTTCGCGCACGAAGCGGTGGAACTGCTGGCTCATGCGGTTCAGCCCTTGGGCGGAATAGCTGGCGTACAGCCACGGTGTCTCCAGCGTTTCGCCCTGTTCGAGGCGCTGCTCACCCGGAAGATACAGCGCTTCGGCCTGCACCAGACGGCGACCGTCGATTTTGATGTCAGCACGCAGACGGTGGTTACCGCTCCAGCCCAGGTGGATCCCCCAGACTTCGCCCTGTTCTTCGCTAAAGCCCTGATGACCGATCATCATCGCCGGGAAATATTCGGAGGAGGTTTTGCCGCGACGGTTTTCCTGAATGATGCCGCCGTGATCGAGCTGCGTGCGGTGTGGCTGGAACTCTTTGATCCAGCGCCCATGAAACGCCATCACTTCGGCGGCGCGTTCTGGCAGCGGCAGCGTTACGGCAAGGCGCGTGAGCTGATAAGTGCCGGGTTTGAGATTGGTCAGGGCATTGCGGGTTTGCAACACACCGCTGTCATCGAGGCGCAGTTCGCTGCGAAATTGCAGGCCGGCGATCGCATCCTCGGTAGTGATCGTCAGCTGGTTTCCCTGATGGCGGACATCTACGGTGTCGAACACCGGCGACCAGTCCAGACCGTCACGATGGCCTTCAACGCCCGGTGTACCGAAAGACCCGCGTCCGGTGTCAGCGCTGAAATTTAGCGGAGCTTCCACGTCCAGGCGGCCATTGGGTACCGCGCGGGCAAGGGAAATTACGTCATCGGCTGAAAACTGGCTCAGACGCTTTCCCCAGTACAGGATTTCAGCGAACGGCGTACAGCGCACGATCAGGCTGGTGTGTTCGCTGGTTAAATGGACGATCTGGTTTTCCATAGTGTCACGACTCCACAAGGTAATTTGCAGCGATAAAACGCTATCTGATGGAGTAACTATTGATCCGAAACGTTTCGGATGGGAAATGCGAAGATGCAAATTTGTGATATAGGGTGGAAAAATAGTCTGAGGGGAATTTATAACTTCGGTGGATGTGCGGTAACGCCCGCCTGCAATTCCGGCTGCCAGAGAACCTGCAACTGGCTCATCGGTTCGTTGCGGATCAACGCCATCGTCATCTCGGCGATTTGCAGCCCGACCGCTTCGCGGGTGCCCTGACGAATAGCGGTGACGGCCACGTCGGGCAGGCTGTCAGAGGGTAAACCATCGTAGATAATCAGCGAGACCGCGCCACTGAGCAACAATCCGGCTTCGTACAACGCCAGCGCCGCGCCTTCGCCGTGCATATTGCAGTCGCAGACAATGGCGGTGGGTGGCTGCGGCAATGCCAGCAACGCCTGTGTCGCCTGATAACCGGCGCGGCGGCTCGGGCTGACTTTATTCACGTATTGCGGATTTAGCGGCAGTTTATTGGCCATCAGCCCGTCGAGATATCCCTGACGACGCTGGCTGATAAAAGATTGCTGATTGTTTTCGCCGAGGAACGCAATGCGCTGATGGCCAAGCCCCGCGAGATGATCGACCGCCATTTGCATACCAGCACGGTTATCGAAATCGAACCACGCATAATCCTGAGTCAGGCAGGTGCTGCGGCCTAGCGCCAGAAAGGGGAAATTGCGCTGCTGCAAATCCAGCAGGCGCGGATCGTCATTCAGCGTGTGTGCCACCAGCATGGCGTCTACGCGTTTGCTTTCGATGAGCCGTCGCCACGAAAAGGTTCCCAGCTCATCCGGCACCAGCAGCAGATCGATCTCATGTTTTGCCAGTTCGCGGGTGATGCAGCCGACCATTTCGACAAACGCAGAATTGCTTAACGGATGGGAAGTGAAGGGGAAAATAAGGCCCACAGCGTCGATCTTACCCATCTTCAGACGGCGGGCGAGGGTATTGGGCCGGTAACCGCGTACATCCGCTGCCGCCAGCACCCGCGCTTTGGTGTCCGCTGAAACGTCATCATAACCGTTCAGCGCACGGCTGACGGTGGTCACAGAGAGACCGAGATCTTTGGCGATAGCTTTCAGAGACATACTGGCATCCGTTGCGCAGGTGAGAGAAGCGGTTGCCGGAGGATAACATAAACGCAAAACGGAGCCTCGCGGCTCCGTTCATATTTTGTATTTCAGCGGTTTTACTGCAACGGGCTGAGGGTAATCTCAACGCGGCGGTTCTGCGCTTTACCCGCTTCGGTGCTGTTGCTGGCGATCGGATTATCCGGGCCTGCGCCGGTGGTGCGTACGCGGCTGCCGTCGACGCCCTGAGTGATCAGCGCGCTGCCGACACCGTCAGCACGTTGCTGTGACAGCTTCATGTTGAGCGCACGGGTACCGGTGCTGTCGGTGTAACCGACGACATTCACGGCAGTTTTAGGATACTCTTTCAGTACCATCGCCACGCCGGTTAGCGTGTTTGCGCCCGCCGGTTTCAGCGTGCTGCTGTTGGTGTCGAAGGTGACGTTATTCGGCATGTTCAGCACGATGTTATCGCCCTGACGGGTAACGCTGACACCCGTGCCTTTCATTTTGTCGCGCAGCTTAGCTTCCTGCACATCCATGTAATAACCCGCACCGCCACCCAGCGCAGCGCCTGCAGCGGCACCAATCAGTGCGCCTTTGCCGCGATCGTGTTTGGATGAAGAAAGCATCCCAACGCCCGCACCTAAGGCGGCGCCCAGACCCGCGCCAATGCCGGATTTACCTGCTTCTGATTCGCCGGTGTACGGGTTGGTGGTACAGGCTGACAGGCCCATCGTGACGCAAAGCACGCCAGCAACCACAAGAAGTCTTTTGTTCATCTTATTTCCTTTCTGGATGTTTTCTTTATGTTCTTTTTTCAGAACCTGACCGCTCCATTATGACTGCACGCTTTCCGGTAAGTTGCACAGAAAAAGGTGACAAAACATAAACAATTGCAACGAGCAGATATCAGCCCTGCGGCGATCTGGCGCCATTTATGCGTAATTTCGTGGAGTTTAGCAGTAGGAGAATTCCGGTTATCCGTTTTTGTCTTTTTACGGATCTCAGAAGCTTATTTAGAAAGGGGCTGATGCCAGCGCAAAACCCAGGTAGGAAGATCGGTTCCAGGGTGAACCGTATCGTTTACCACTAAGAACTCTTCTTTGCGATAAAAAGCCAGGGCGCGGTGATTTTCCTGATAAACCTCGAGCAGCAACAGCGGGTAATGGTTTTTCACCTCCTGCATCAGTTGCTGCGCGATGCCTGTTCCATAAACCTTTTCATCAACAAACAGCGCGCCGATAAACTGATGATTGAGCACGCTGATGAAGCCATTAATTCCGCCGTCTTCAGCGGTGGAAACCCAGGTCACCGCCTGCGGTAAAAAGGTTTCGCGCACCATGGGTGCGCTTTCAAACCAATAGGTTTCATCAATAAACGGATGCGCCGCCAGCGTGCTGCGCAGCCATAGCCGCATAATGGCTTCGACATCGGCAGGGGCGGAGAGACGGATCATACTGGTTGATTTTTCGGATGGCAGAAACAGTAAGACTGATGATCGTTCACCAGCCCGGCGGCCTGCATAAACGCATAGCAAATCGTCGAACCGGTGAATTTGAAGCCTTTCTTTTTCAGTGCTTTAGACATCGCATCGGAAACGACGGTCTTGGCCGGTACGCCTTCCGGGCCGAGCGGATTATTGATGACCGGTTGATGGTCAACAAAGCTCCAGATGAACTCTGAAAAATCTTCACCATTGGCCTGCATGGCCAGATAAATTTGCGCATTCAGGATGATCGCTTTGATTTTTCCGCGATGACGCACAATCCCGGCGTCGAGCACCAGACGTTCTACGTCGTCGTCGGTCATTTTGGCGATGCGCACCGGATCGAAATTGTGGAAGTTATTGCGGTAATTTTCGCGCTTTCTGAGGATAGTGATCCACGACAGCCCTGCCTGCTGGCCTTCCAGACACAGCATTTCAAACAATTCGCGGCCATCTTTGACCGGCACGCCCCATTCTTTATCGTGATAATCGAGATAAATCGGTTCTTTCGAAACCCAGCTACATCGGGTGGTCGCCATTCTGTCATCCTTTTAAGAAGCCTGAAAACATGGGGTCAGTGTGTGGCTTCCCGGATAACTCTGCAACGTCGCAATTTCTGTGCACCCAACTTGACGCTGGTCGGATCTGAACAATATTTAAAGCCATTCATTACGTAATCCCTGCGTATTCAGGGATGCGAACCGCAAATATTTTCGGGATATCACGACGATGACAGGCAAAAAAACGCCGTTTTACGGATGACACAGGGGGCATTCGGCGTGGCGATGTGCTTAGGTTTTCAGGCTCCGGCGCAGGCTTACAGTCAGCTTTATGTCTTCGGTGACAGCCTGAGTGACACTGGCAATATTGGCCGCTGGACCTTCGACAGCAGTTCGCATCAGCTGTACGACGAAATTCTGGCGAAAAATATCGGCACTACGCTGACGCCTTCTTCCCAGGGAGGCCTGAACTATGCCGAAGGCGGCGGTGTTGCGGTGCCGGGCCTCGATTCTGAGTACACCACGCAGGATCAGGTCAAAAGCTATCTGAACTCGACCGGGGGCAAAGCCGATCCTGACGGGCTGTACATTCACTGGATTGGCGGCAACGATCTGGCCGCCGCCGCGCTGAGCCTGAACCCGATTTCTGCCGTAGAAATTGCCACCAACAGTGCCACCCAGGCCGCGTCGCAGGTGAACGATTTGCTGAAAGCCGGAGCGGGAACCGTGGTGGTGCCGACCGTGCCGAATATCGGCCTCACGCCGGTGCTGATGGAAGGCATTATCCAGGTCGGATTGCTGCCGGTGCAGCAGCAGGCGCTGGAAGCGGCCTACCAATATCTGAATGCACAAAACACTCCGGACAACGATGCGCGTACTGAAGCGATTCACAATGCGCTGAAGGCTTCAACCACCGCCGGTCTGGATTCCGAACTGGTGCAGGATTTGTTATCAAAAGGGCTGATCGCCGCCTATGACGCGTTGAAAAGTGTGGCAGGCGATCTCACTGATACCTACAACACCACCGAAGATATCGCGCTGGCGAAAACCGGCGGCAATATTGCGCGTGTGGATATCAACGGGCTGTTCAGCGAAGTGATTGCCGATCCGAACCTGTACGGCTTCGCCAATACCGCCGGCACCGCCTGCCCGGTCGGTACCTCGGCCTCTGAGTGTACGTCGAACCTGCCGGGCTTCGACAGCAGCAAAGCGTTCCTGTTTGCCGACCATTTCCACCCGACCCCGCAGGCGCACGCGCTGATCGCCGAGTACATGCAGTCGGTGATTAACGGTCCGCTGGAAGTCACCGCGCTGAATCAGGGCTCGCTGGCGCTGGCGCGCAATACGCAGGGGCTGCTCGACAGCCGCTACCAGCAGTTGCGTTCGCAGGATAATGACGCCGGTACTTTCGGCATGTTCGGGGGTTATGCCGGACAGAGTGCGGACAGCAAAATCAATCCGTCGCTGGGTGAGGGTGATCTGACATCTAACTCGCTGAATATCGGTATGGATTATCAGATGACCGATCGCTGGATGATGGGGCTGATGATTTCCGGTTCAGACGATAAACAGGATCCGACCGACCATTACAGCTACCGCACGCGAGGCTGGATGGCGACGGCCTTCAGCGGTGTTAAAATCGCCGAAAATGGCTGGATAAACGGCGATGTTCATTATGGTTCGCTAAACTACGACGATATCAACCGCAGTATCAAATTGGGGCCAACCACCCGCACTGAGCGTGGCGATACCGACGGTAAACAGATTGGCGGACGGCTCACGGCTGGCTGGGATTTCCCGGTTTTACCGGTGCTGAAAACCGGCCCGGTGGCGCAGTACAGCTGGGATTACAGCAGCATTGACGGTTACAGCGAGAAAGGCAACAACAGCACCTCGATGCGTTTTGGCGACCAGACGTCCCACTCGCAAATCGGCGCGCTGGGCTGGCGTCTGAACGCCGAACTCGGCATCGTGAATCCGTACGCGCAGGTGACCTACGACCGTCAGTTCAGCGATAACACCTACACCGCCACGGGCGCGATAAAATCGACCCGTACGCACTTCAGCCGCACCACCGGCGAACAGGACAAAGACTGGGTCGACATGACAGCAGGCTTAAACGTCCAGTTAACTCACAGTCTCTCTGCCTTCGCCGCCGTCTCCCAAACCACCGGTCTGGATTCCGGCGAGCAAACGTCCTATAACGCGGGGATCAGTGCACGGTTTTAAACCCTGAGGGGGTGACAGCCCCCCTAATCCCACCCGAAATTAAACACTTTCTCTCCGCTGCGCAGCCGTTGCCTGATTCTGGCTGATTATCTTCCGTTCAGCGGGTATACTGTCCGACTCTTTAATACCCGTCATACTTCGAGTTGCAGATGCGTTGACTGCGCTCGCTCACCCCCGTCACTTAGTTATCTAAGCTCCAGGGGATTCACGAGCTTGTCGCCTGCCTGCCAGTCGAATTATTTTGTGTATAAACCCACTTTCTCGCGTGCGAATCCAACATGCAAAAGTTTGATACTAAGACATTTCAGGGCCTGATCCTGACACTGCAAGATTATTGGGCGCAGCAGGGCTGCACCATTGTTCAACCGCTGGATATGGAAGTTGGCGCGGGTACTTCGCATCCGATGACCAGCCTGCGCGCGCTCGGCCCTGAGCCTTTTGCGGCAGCCTATGTTCAGCCATCACGCCGCCCGACTGACGGTCGCTACGGTGAGAACCCGAACCGCCTGCAACACTATTATCAGTTCCAGGTGATGATCAAACCTTCCCCGGAAAACATTCAGGAGCTGTACCTCGGCTCCCTGAAAGAGCTGGGCCTTGATCCGCTGATCCACGATATCCGCTTCGTTGAAGATAACTGGGAAAACCCGACGCTCGGCGCCTGGGGTCTTGGTTGGGAAGTGTGGCTGAACGGCATGGAAGTGACGCAGTTCACTTACTTCCAGCAGGTTGGCGGCCTGGAATGTAAACCTGTGACCGGTGAAATCACCTACGGTCTTGAGCGTCTGGCGATGTACATCCAGGGCGTGGACAGCGTTTACGATCTGGTCTGGAGCAACGGTCCGCTGGGGAAAACGACTTACGGCGACGTGTTCCATCAGAACGAAGTGGAGCAATCCACCTATAACTTCGAATACGCCGATGTCGATTTCCTTTTCTCCTGCTTCGAACAGCATGAGAAAGAAGCGCAAACCCTGCTGGCACTCGAAAAGCCGCTGGCATTGCCTGCGTACGAACGCATTTTGAAAGCAGCTCATTGCTTCAACCTGCTGGATGCGCGTAAAGCGATTTCTGTGACTGAACGTCAGCGCTACATTCTGCGCATCCGTACCCTGACTAAAGCGGTAGCTGAAGCGTATTACGCTTCCCGCGAAGTGCTGGGCTTCCCGATGTGCAAAAAGAACGAGAAGTGAGAAACAGTGATGACTGAAAAAACATTTCTGGTGGAAATCGGCACGGAAGAACTGCCACCGAAGGCTCTGCGCAGCCTTGCTGAATCTTTTGCCGCTAACCTGACTGCGGAGCTGGATGCGGCGAATCTGCCACACGGCGACGTCATATGGTTTGCAGCACCGCGCCGTCTGGCGCTGAAAGTCTCTGCCCTGCATGAATCTCAGGCCGATCGCGAAGTAGAAAAACGCGGCCCTGCGGTTTCTCAGGCATTTGATGGCGAAGGCAAACCAAGCAAAGCCGCCGAAGGCTGGGCACGCGGTTGCGGTATCACCGTGGATCAGGCCGATCGTCTGGTCACGGATAAAGGCGAATGGCTGGTTTACCGTGCGCATGTCAAAGGCGAAAGCGCACAACAGCTGCTGCCTGCGATGATCGCCACGTCGCTGTCCAAACTGCCGATTCCAAAACTGATGCGTTGGGGCGATTCAGACGTGCAGTTTGTGCGTCCGGTTCACACCGTCACTTTGCTGCTGGGCGATGAGCTGATCCCGGCGAAAATCCTCGGTATCGATTCTGCGCGCACTGTTCGCGGTCACCGTTTCATGGGTGAGCCTGAATTCACCATCGACAACGCCGATCAGTATCCGCAGATTTTGCTCGAGCGCGGCAAAGTGATCGCTGATTACGAACAACGTAAAGCCATCATCAAGCGTGATGCCGAGAAAGCAGCGAAAGAGATAGGTGGTATTGCCGATCTGAGCGAAAGCCTGCTGGAAGAAGTGGCGTCTCTGGTGGAATGGCCGGTCGTTCTGACCGCGAAATTCGAAGAGAAATTCCTGGCGGTTCCGGCTGAAGCGCTGGTTTACACCATGAAAGGCGATCAGAAGTATTTCCCGGTGTACGACGCCGCGGGCAAACTTCTGCCGAACTTCATCTTCGTGGCCAACATTGAATCGAAAGACCCGCAGCAAATCATTTCCGGTAACGAGAAAGTGGTGCGTCCGCGTCTGGCCGATGCTGAATTCTTCTTCAAGACCGACCGCAAAAAACGTCTGGAAGATAACCTGCCGCGTCTGGCTACCGTGATGTTCCAGAAACAGCTCGGTACCCTGCGTGACAAAACCGATCGCATCGAAGCGCTCTCCGGCTGGATCGCCGATAAAATCGGTGCCGACGTGGAGAACGCTAAACGCGCCGGTCTGCTGTCTAAATGTGACCTGATGACCAACATGGTCTTCGAATTCACCGACACGCAGGGCGTGATGGGCATGCACTATGCGCGTCATGACGGCGAAGCGGAAGAAGTCGCCGTTGCGCTGAACGAGCAGTATCAGCCACGCTTTGCGGGCGACGCCTTACCGGCTTCCCCGGTGGCCTGTGCGCTGGCGATCGCGGATAAGATGGACACCCTTGCCGGTATTTTCGGCATCGGGCAGCACCCGAAAGGGGATAAAGACCCGTTCGCACTGCGTCGTGCAGCGCTGGGCGTGTTGCGTATCATCGTAGAGAAAAACCTGACGCTTGATCTGCAGACCCTGACCGAAGAAGCGGTGCGCCTGTACGGCGACAAGCTGACCAACGCCAAGGTTGTCAATGAAGTGGTTGATTTCATGCTCGGTCGTTTCCGCGCGTGGTATCAGGAAGAAGGTCACGCGGTCGATACCATTCAGGCGGTGCTGGCGCGTCGTCCGACCAAACCGGCTGATTTCGATGCCCGTGTGAAAGCGGTGAGCTACTTCCGTACGCTGGATGAAGCGGCAACGCTGGCTGCGGCCAACAAACGCGTTTCCAACATTCTGGCGAAATCCACCGACGTTCTGCTCGATCACGTTCACGCTTCCGTGCTCAAAGAACCTGCTGAGCTGAAACTGGCGACGCATCTGGTGGTGCTGCGCGATAAACTCGAGCCGCTGTTTGCTGCCGGTCAGTACAAAGAAGCGCTGGTCGAACTGGCTGCGCTGCGCGAAACCGTCGATAAGTTCTTCGATACCGTGATGGTGATGGATGAGAATGAAGCGGTGCGCATTAACCGTCTGACGTTGTTATCTAAGCTGCGGGAGTTGTTCCTGCAGGTAGCGGATATTTCGCTGCTGCAATAAGTTCCCGAATCTGGCTCGATCCGCTCCCTCCTCTGCGAAGGGGAGGGGCAAAGCAAAACCGGCCCGTATTCGAATTTAAGCGCTTTATGAAAAAGCGTCGGGGCCGCAGGTATCGCATACCCGCCTTATGTTCTATCCTATACCCCGCATGGAATGCATAAACTCGGCAGGGAACTTGCCGGTAAAAGAACATTGAAATCAGGAGTCAGGACTCATGGCTGTAGGGATCAGAAGCGGTGCATTTTCTCGCTGGCTGGCGCCGTTTATCGCACTGCTGGTAGTGTTTCAGCTCACTGCATGCGGCGATAAAGAACCGGAGCAACGCAAAGCCTTTATCGATTATTTGCAAAATACCGTGATGCGCAGCGGGCAAAACCTGCCATCGCTGAGTGAAGATCAAAAACAACGTTTTGGTAATTACGCGAATGACTACGGCATTATTTTGTCATTCTCCCGTCAGATGAAAGGCGCGGTAGACGGCAGCTTCGTGCCAGTCGTCAACGCTATCGGTCAGGTGCGCACGCCTCAGGATTACATAACGCAACGCGGTGCGCTGCAACAGGCGGCCAGTACGCTGAGCCTGCTGAATGCACAGCTGCGTGATTCCAAAACCAAAGCGGATACTGCGATGGCTGCACTGAAGCAGCCGGACGATCTGAAAGCCGTTTACAGCCAGGTATATAGCACCGTGGTGACTCAGCCTGCGAATGCACTGACACCGCTGGTACCTGCGCTGCAAAGCTTCACGCAGGATATCGTCTCCGTCGGTGACTATCTGCAACAGCAGGGCACTCAGGTCGCTTTCGCCAACGGCGGCGTGCAGTTCCCGACGCAGCAACAGGCGACGCAGTACAACACCATGATGTCGAATCTGGTGGGCAAACAGCAGACATTGCTTCAGGCGCAGAAAGTCGCGCAGGGCGATTTCAGCAACTAAGATTTATTCCGGCAGGAATACGGCGAACGGACCTCTAAAGCCACGTTAAATAACGTGGCTTTTTTAATGTAAAAAAATTAAAACAAGCGTGCTAATTTGACGAAGTTCACAATTAAAGCATTTTAATAAAAATCATCAATTGTGACTAGGTTAACAAAATACCTATTGACTTATTGTTTTTATTTAAAAATATAAGAAAATAATGTGAACGCCATTCACTTTTATCCCCCTGATTCTGTTTTATTAGACAGAGATCACAAGATGCCGCCCGTTTGCTAAAAAAGTAACGTGAGAATATGCTCCTGATTATTCAACGCCCGTTATTATTCTTTGAGGTTTTATCCGGATGAATGTTGCGGGAATAAGGGGTGTAATATGTCAGAATTAATAAGTTTCTTTCATCAGGATGCGATCAGTATTTATTCCGGCGCAAAGAGTTGGCAGCACGCGATAGATTTATCGATGGAAAATCTATTGGAGAATAATTGGGTAACGGAAAATTATATTGCCTCCATCAAACAAACCACGCTGGACATCGGTCCCTATTATTTACTGGCTCCGCATATCGCCATGCCCCACGCACGACCAGAGTGCGGGGCGCTGAAGACGGCGCTCAGCCTGACGCTGCTGCGCGAAGGCGTGAGTTTTGATGCCGATAGTCCGCCGGTAAATCTGCTGATCGGCCTGGCTGCCGTCGATGCGGATTCTCATATTGCCGCCATTCAGGCACTCAGTGAAATGTTGTGTGAAGATGATGTGGTTAATGAATTACTTCATGCAGAAAATATTGAGGCATTAACCAACATCATTCGGCGTTATTAATTTCACCCTCCCTCTTAAACAGGAATTAAATATGGCTAACAAATCAATGCGCGCCAGAGTGCAGGCTTTTGGCGGCTTTCTGACGGCAATGGTCATTCCGAATATTGGGGCTTTTATTGCCTGGGGTTTTATTACGGCGTTATTTATTCCGACGGGCTGGACGCCTAATCTTCACTTCGGCCAACTGGTTGGCCCGATGATCACCTATCTGTTGCCGTTAATGATTGGTTCCACCGGCGGACACCTGATCGGCGGTAAACGCGGGGCGGTCATGGGGGGCATTGGCACGATGGGTGTGATTGTTGGCGCCGATATTCCCATGTTTATCGGTGCAATGGTGATGGGGCCGCTCGGCGGTTATGTGATCAAAAAAGTAGATGAAGCGCTGGAGAAACGCATCCCTGCTGGTTTTGAAATGGTCATCAATAACTTTTCGCTGGGTATTCTCGGCATGCTGTTATGCCTGCTGGCCTATGAGGTGATTGGCCCGGCGGTGATGGCGGCCAATAACGTAGTGAAAGAGGGCATTGAAGCACTGGTCGCGACCGGCTATTTGCCGTTACTGTCAGTCATTAATGAACCCGCGAAAGTGCTCTTTCTGAATAATGCCATCGATCAGGGGGTCTACTACCCGCTGGGTATGCAGGACACCGCGCAGGCCGGAAAATCTATCTACTTCATGGTGGCCTCCAACCCTGGCCCCGGCCTCGGTATGCTGCTGGCCTTCTCGCTGTTTGGGAAAGGGCTGAGCAAAAAATCTGCGCCCGGCGCGATGATCATTCATTTTCTTGGCGGTATCCACGAGCTCTATTTCCCTTACGTCCTGATGAAACCGTTGATGATCATCGCGATGATTGCAGGCGGTATGACCGGCATCTATGTCTTCGAACTCTTTGGCGCCGGGCTGGTGGCTGGCCCAAGCCCTGGCTCAATCTTTGCCTATCTGGCCCTGACGCCGCGCGGTGGTTTTATCGGCACCTGCGCCGGTGTGCTGGCGGGCACCGTGGTCTCTTTTGTCGTCGCTACCGTGATTTTGAAACTTGATACGTCACCGGCGGAAGATAACTTCGCAGATTCCCAGACGGCGAACAAAAAACGTAAGGCCGAAGGCAAGTCTGGTACATCACCGTTGGCTGCCCGTATCAATCTGATCGCCTTTGTGTGTGATGCCGGAATGGGTTCCAGCGCCATGGGTGCGACGACGTTTCGCAAGAAGCTGGAGAAGGCGGGTTACGCGATTGAGGTGAAACACTACTCCATCGAAAACATCCCTGCCGATGCCGACATTATTGTCACCCATGCCAGCCTCGAAGGGCGCGCGCAGCGGGTCACGGAGAAACCGTTGATCCTGATTAAAAACTATCTTGGCGACCCGGCGCTCGACGCGCTGCTCATCGATATCACCTCACAGCCTCAGCAAGGAGCCCTCGCATGAAAACCAAAGTTGCGGCCATTTATGGCAAGAAAGACGTCAGGATCCGGGAATTCGAACTGCCGGAAATCGGCGATGACGAACTGCTGGTAAATGTGGTGTCAGACAGCGTTTGCCTCTCGACCTACAAAGCCGCTCTGCTCGGCAGTGAACACAAACGGGTACCGGAAGATATCGCTGAGCATCCTGCCGTCACCGGGCATGAATGCGCCGGGGTGATCGTTGAGGTGGGGAAAAATCTCAATGGCCGTTTTGAGGCGGGGAAACGCTTCGTGCTGCAACCAGCGATGGGGCTGCCGAGCGGTTATTCCGCCGGTTATAGCTATGAAACCTTCGGCGGTAATGCCACCTATATGATCATCCCGAAACAGGCTATCGATCTGGGCTGCGTGTTGCCTTACGAGGGCCGCTATTTCGCGGCGGCGTCGCTGGCGGAACCGATGTGCTGCATTATTGGCGCGTACCACGCCAGTTATCACACCACTCAGTATGTGTATGAACATCAGATGGGCATCAAAGCCGGGGGCAATCTGGCGCTGCTGGCCTGTGCCGGACCGATGGGCATTGGTGCGATTGATTATGCGATTAACGGCGATGTGAAGCCTGCGCGCGTGGTGGTGGTCGATATTGATGAACAGCGTCTGGCGCGGGCCGAGCAGTTATTGCCAGTGGCCATGGCGGCGGAAAAAGGCGTTGAGCTGGTTTACATCAACAGCAAAACGTTGTCAGATCCCGCTTCTCATCTGCGGGAACTGACCGGCGGCCACGGATTCGATGACGTGTTTGTTTACGCTGCCGTCGCACAAGTGATCGAGCTGGGCGATGCCCTGCTGGCAGAAGACGGTTGTCTGAACTTCTTTGCCGGGCCGACCGATAAAAATTTCAGCGTTCCCTTTAATTTCTATCATGTTCACTACTCCTCGACGCACATTGTTGGCACCTCGGGCGGGTCGACCGGTGATATGGAGGAGGCGCTGGCACTGACGGCAGCGGGGCGTATTCAGCCTTCCTATATGATCACTCACATCGGCGGGCTGGATGCCGTGCCGGAAACCGTGCTCAATCTGCCTGATATTCCCGGCGGTAAAAAGCTAATCTATAACGGAATTTCCATGCCGTTGACGGCCATCGACGACTTTGCCGAACGGGGTAAAAGTGACCCGCTGTTTGCACGTTTGGCCGAACTGGTGGCGCCAACGCACGGCGTGTGGAATGCGCAGGCGGAGCAGGCTTTACTCAGCCACTTTGGTGTTTCCACCGGGCTGTAATATGATCGATTCATCTCATTACTGAATTGGCTAAGGGAAGGATGACTGTACTCACTGAAGATCAGGTGCTGGAGACGCTCTCCAGCCAGACGAATCTCAATGATTTTCTGGATGCCGCCAATGTCATTTTACTCAGCGGTATTAAACAGTTCCTCCCTCAGCTTTTTATTAATAATGACGAGGATATCCGTGAATTTGCTGTGAAACCTTTACTCGCCAAATCCGGTCCGCTGGACAATATTGATGTTTCCCTGAGGCTCATTTATGCCTTGGGGAAAATCAAAAAATCGGTTTATGCAGATATTTTGCTTTTTTCTCAGCTGGACGAGCACCTGAAAACGAGTTCAGAGATTGTGGAATTTCATGAAGAGACCGTTTATGAATTTATCCAGAATCTACGTTGTGTGACGGGTAATTTGTTGATGTTTCAGTCCATTGAGAAAATGAAATTTGCCGGTTTTGAGATATTCAATAATGCACGTTATGGCAATTTGGTGAGGACAGCGCTGTCGCTGGCGGTGACGGATTTACTCAAGGAACTCACCCATGAACGTAACGCTGACGATTAACGGACTTACTACGCAGGCTTGCTTCCCTCATAAAGATATCGACCAACTCCATCTGCCTCTTTTACAGCATTTCTCTGCCCTTCAACGCCAGCAAAACCGGCCTCTGATTGTCTTTCTGGTGGCACCTCCGGGCACAGGAAAATCCACGTTGTCCGCCTTCTGGCAAAAGCTCTCCTGCGAAATGCCAGAATTAGTCCCGCTTCAAACCTTACCCATGGACGGTTTTCATCACCGCAACGGTTGGCTGGATGCCCGCGGTTTGCGCCAGCGTAAAGGCACGCCGGAAACGTTTGATCTGGCCAAATTACGCGATGCGTTACTGGCATTACGCAAGCCCGGCAGCCGCTGGCCGGAGTACAGCCGTACGTTGCATGAGCCCGTCGAAGAGGCCATCAGCGTCACCGCGCCGGTGCTGATCGTTGAGGGTAACTGGTTGCTGCTCAATGAATCGGGCTGGGCGTCGCTCTCTGCCCTATGTGATGTGAGCATTTTTATTGAGGCGGACCCGGACATACTTCACAGGCGCCTGGTTGAGCGAAAAATCCGCGGTGGCCTGAGCCCGCAACAAGCGGAGGATTTCTATGGCATGACCGACGGGCCTAACGTCATGCGGGTGCTGGAGCATAGCCAGCTGGCGGATATCCGGTTGAAAATGGCCACGGACAATGGCTATCAAAAATCTGATTTATAAAAAATCACAATTTTTTGCCTGCAAAAGACACAAAACTACTCTACTTTTTCAGCAACTTTATCTGTTTCTGTTTTCTGTTAATTAAGGATTTTTGATGAAACGTCTGACGATGACTTTGCTGGCTTCGCTGGTGATGGCGCCCACCTTAGTGATGGCTGCCGACAGTGCCACTGCTGATTTCACGCCGGCCCAGCAGGCGGCTATTGGTAAAATCGCAGCAGATTACCTGCTTCAGCACCCGGAAATTCTTGTGCAGGTCAGCCAGAAATTGCAGGCGCAGCAGGCCGATCAGCAACAGCAACAAACCCTGAGTGCGGTGCTGGCCAACGCTGACAAACTCACCAGCGATCCGGCGACCCCAAGCTATGGCCCGAAAGACGCCAAAGTCGCGTTTGTCGAATTCTTCGATTATCAGTGCCTGTACTGTAGCCGCATGGCGCCCGTGGTCGAGAAAACGGTGAAAGCTAATCCAAATGTGCGTTTCGTCTTCAAAGAGTGGCCAATCTTCGGCGATCGTTGGAAACCATCAATCACCGCCGCTGAAACCGGCATAGCGGTGTGGAAAGAGAAGGGCGCGCAGGCGTATTTCGATTATCACAACAGCATCTACCGCACCGGGCATGACGAAGGAAAACTGACCGAAGCGGATATCGCCGGTGCCGTGAAAGCCGCCAAAGCTACGCAGCCGACTGAAGCGCAGCGTAAAGCCACGCACGAAGCCATCGCCGCCAACGACGAACTGGCACGTACCCTCGGTTTTAGCGGTACTCCGGGCTTTGTCGTGATGCCAACCAGCGGCGCTACCGCTGAAAATACCACCGTACTGCCGGGCGCAGTGTCCGCCGACGATTTGCAGGCCGCCATCGTTAAGGCGCAAGGCGGGAAGTAATTCTTCAAAGAGTGTTCTAAATAAAACGGCGGGCTGTCTGACTGCTCGCCGTTTGTGTTTCCTGTCCCCTGTAATTTTCTTTCAACATCTCCCCCGTAAACTCATTCCTGTGCAGATCTGACACGTCTGAATGCTTTTTAAGCTAAATACACAAGTCCGGCGAAAAATACTTTGTGATAAATATCACATTTTTATGATAAAGACTCGTTAACAAAAGGTGACTTAAGTCACGTTTTTAGCGCCGTGATGGCTGCATTTTCGCCACTGTAGCCCGGTTACAGGGTGTTTTTGTGATCGCGATCACTCTAATGCAGGGGGTAGTGGGCTCATAGGTGTGATCCGCATCACGGGATGCCGGGTGGGTACGCGGTGCCTATAATCACGTGGTAGAGTCCGCCTCGCAGACAGCAATTCGACGGACGGATTTTTAAAGCAGTGGCATATAAAACCGAATTAACCGTCACCGATAATTAACTGATATCACGCGCTCTATTGTCAGCGCGTATCAATAGGGGTGCGTTTTATGTTTTCACCAGACGTTAAGATCAAAGTTCAAAACTTTGGTCGCTTCCTGAGTAACATGGTAATGCCCAACATCGGCGCGTTTATCGCCTGGGGTATCATTACTGCTCTGTTCATTCCAACCGGCTGGATTCCTAATGAAACATTAGCGAAACTCGTTGGCCCGATGATCACTTATCTCCTGCCACTGCTCATCGGTTTCACCGGTGGTCGTCTGGTCGGTGGTGATCGCGGTGGTGTGGTCGGTGCCATCACCGTAATGGGTGTGATCGTCGGTGCGGACATGCCGATGTTCCTCGGTGCGATGATTGGTGGCCCGCTGGGTGGCTGGTGTATCAAGCGCTTTGACCGTTGGGTTGACGGTAAAATCAAAAGCGGTTTTGAGATGCTGGTTAACAACTTCTCAGCCGGTATTATCGGTATGCTGCTGGCGATCCTCGCCTTCCTGGCAATCGGTCCGCTGGTAGAAGCGCTGTCTAAAGTGCTGGCTGCAGGCGTGCACATCATGGTTATTCATAACCTGTTGCCGCTGGCCTCAATCTTTGTTGAACCGGCGAAAATCCTGTTCCTGAACAACGCTATTAACCACGGTATCTTCTCTCCACTGGGCATCCAGCAGGCGACTGAAACCGGTAAATCTATCTTCTTCCTGATCGAAGCGAACCCAGGTCCGGGTATGGGCGTCCTGATGGCGTACATGTTCTTCGGTCGTGGCAGTGCCAAACAATCAGCCGGCGGCGCGGCAATCATCCACTTCCTGGGTGGTATCCACGAAATTTATTTCCCATACGTTCTGATGAACCCACGTCTGCTGCTGGCCGTTATCCTCGGTGGTATGACTGGCGTGTTCACCCTGACTCTGCTGAACGGTGGTCTGGTGTCTCCGGCTTCACCAGGTTCCATCCTGGCAGTGCTGGCGATGACGCCAAAAGGTGCTTACTTCGCTAACATCGCGGCTATCGTGGCAGCATTTGCGGTATCCTTCGTGGTCTCTGCGCTGTTGCTGAAAACCACTAAAGCGAAAGAAGGCGACGATCTGGACGAAGCAACGCGTCGCATGCAGGACATGAAAGCCGAATCTAAAGGCGGCAAACCTTCTGCAACGGGCGTGGCGGGCGATCTGTCCACCGTACGTAAAATTATCGTAGCCTGTGACGCCGGTATGGGTTCCAGCGCAATGGGTGCCGGTGTTCTGCGTAAGAAAGTGCAGGATGCGGGGCTGACCAATATCAGCGTCACCAACAGCGCAATCAACAACTTGCCTGACGACGTGGATTTGGTGATTACCCACCGTGACCTGACTGAACGCGCCATGCGTCAGGTGCCACATGCGCAGCACATCTCGCTGACCAACTTCCTCGACAGCGGCCTGTACACTGACCTGACTTCACGTCTGGTTGAAGTGAACAAAGCCAGCCAGTACAAAGAGAAAGTGACCACCACGCTCGGCGACAGCATCGTGGCGGATACTGATAACGAAAACCTGTTCCGTATGAGCGAAAGCAACATCTTCCTCGGCCTGCAGGCGACCAGTAAAGAAGACGCGATCCGCTTTGCCGGTGAGCAACTGGTGAAAGGCGGTTATGTTCAGGCAGAATATGTCGAAGCGATGCTGGCCCGTGAGCAGCTGACCTCCACGTATCTGGGTGAATCCATCGCGGTGCCACACGGCACTATCGAAGCGAAAGACCGCGTACTGAAAACCGGTATTGTATTCTGCCAGTATCCGGCGGGTATCCGCTGGGGTGACGACGAAGATGACTCAGCGCGTCTGGTTATCGGTATCGCCGCACGTAATAATGAGCACATCAACGTGATCACTAAACTGACCACGGCGCTTGATGAAGATGGTGTGATTGACCGACTGGCCAACACCACCAGCGTCGAAGAAGTCCTGAGTATTCTTCGCGGTTAAGACTTAAGCATCAAAAAAATAGAGCGTCACTCAGCGGGTCTTACGAGACCCGCTTGTTGATTCGGAGCCGGGCGGCTCCCCAGCTTTACCTAATGATGGCCCCCGATTTGAAGGAAATATTATGAAAGCATTACATTTTGGCGCAGGTAACATTGGCCGCGGTTTTATCGGTAAATTACTGGCTGATGCAGGGATTGAACTGACCTTTGCGGATGTCAGCCCTGTATTACTGGACGCGCTGAACAGCCGTAAAGGCTATGACGTGCATGTCGTGGGTGAACAGGCGACCGTTGAGCCGGTCAGCAACGTCAGCGCAGTGAACAGCGCAGGTCAGGACGCGATTAACCTGATCGCCAAAGTCGATTTAGTCACCACCGCCGTGGGCCCGACCGTACTGGAAAAAATTGCGCCAAACGTCGCGAAAGGTCTGGTTCTGCGTCACCAGCAGGGCAACGAAAATCCGCTGAATATCATTGCCTGTGAAAATATGGTGCGCGGCACCAGCCAGTTCAAACAGCACGTATTCAACGCGCTGCCGGAAGAAGAGAAAGTGTGGGTTGAAGCGCATATCGGTTTTGTCGATTCCGCCGTAGACCGCATTGTTCCGCCAGCCGCAGCCGGTACCACCGATCCGCTGGAAGTGACGGTGGAAACCTTCAGCGAGTGGATTGTCGATCAAACTCAGTTCAAAGGTACCTTGCCGGAAATCGCCGGGATGGAACTGACCGACAACCTGATGGCGTTCGTCGAGCGTAAACTCTTCACCCTGAACACCGGTCATGCTATCACCGCGTACCTTGGCCAGCAGGCCGGTCACGCGACGATCCGAGATGCTATTCTCGACGAGAAAGTGCGTCTGATCGTTCGCGGCGCGATGGTCGAAAGTGGCGAAGTGCTGATCCGTCGTTACGGTTTCGATTCGCAAAAACACGGCGCATACATCGAAAAAATTCTGTCCCGCTTTGAAAACCCGTATCTGCATGACGACGTGGAACGCGTTGGCCGTCAGCCGCTGCGCAAACTGAGCGCTGGCGACCGTCTGATCAAACCGTTGCTGGGTACGCAGGAATATCGCCTGCCGCACAATAATCTGGTTATCGGTATTGCTGCCGCGATGCGTTATCGCAGTGAGCAGGATCCACAGGCTAAAGAGCTGGCAGAGCTGCTGGAGAAAGTCGGCCCGAAAGCCGCCCTCGCGCAGATTTCAGGTCTGCCGGAAGAAGGCGAAGTCGTCGCTGAAGCCGTAAAAATCTACGAATCCATGCATTAATACTGCGTTCGTTTTGATTTCGCCAACACCAGGCAAAGAAAGCCCTGTCGGGCAGGCAGTGACTGCCCGACATGTGCGTTTCAGGGATGACGCCAAGGGCGTTAAAAGCATCGGTTCTTTATTGCAAGAAAGCCCAATGGAAAAAGCTCAGGCATTTGAAAACCGTGTCCTCGAGAAGCTCAATGCGGGTAAAACCGTGCGCAGCTTTTTGATGACGTCCGTCGAATTACTGGCCGAAGCGCTGGATATTCTGGTGGTGCAGGTTTTTCGCAAAGACGATTACGCGGTGAAATACGCGGTCGAACCGTTGCTGACCGGCACCGGTCCGCTGGGCGATCTGTCCGTGCGTCTTAAACTGATTTATGCGCTGGGTGTCATCAGCCGTCATGAATATGAAGATGCAGAATTATTGATGGCGCTGCGTGAAGAGCTGAACTACGACGGCGAAGAGTACCGTTTTACCGACGATGAAATTCTGGGGCCGTTCGGGGAATTGCACTGCGTGACGGAGTTACCGCCAGCGCCGACGTTCCTGAAACCCGGCGAAGCCGACGAATCGCTGATTGCCATGCAACGCCAGCGTTATCAGCAAATCGTCCGCTCTACCATGGTGCTTTCCGTGACCGGCCTTATCGCCCACATCAGCAATCAGCAGCCGTCACGTTTATCCCCCGTGCAGAAATAACCTGCTTACATCATCGCATGACGCACTTCCCCGACCAGCAGCCACAGCGCGGTGAGCGCCATCATGCCGCCCATGATTGTATTGAACAGTTTCAGCTTCCACTCAACGCGTAACGCCTGACGTAACCTGTCACCCATCACCACCCACACCAGAATGCATGGCAGGTTGATCAGCGCGAAGCCGACGCAAATCAGCAGCGTGTGATGCAGCATATTGCCGTCCGGCGGCGTAAACAGGATCGCCACGTTGGTGGCCATCAGCCAGGCTTTCGGGTTGATCGCCTGAAACAGCGCGCCGCCGACCATGTTCATCGGTTGCTGTTTCGCACCTTCTTTCGGCGTGCCGGAACGGTAGATTTTCCATGACAGCCAGAACAAATAGGCACAGCCGACGACCGCCATCGGCAGGCGTACGGCGTTCATCCAGCTCAGTAAAATCGCCAGCATTGAGGTCATCAGCGCACATTGCACGACGCAGCCGAGTGTTATCCCGAGCATCATCGGCACGCTGCGGCGCAGCCCGAAATTCACGCCCGAAGCCGCCAGCAGCAGATTGTTCGGGCCCGGCGTAATCGACATCACGGTGACGTAACTGACAAAAGCGGTATCTATCATTTTCTTTCCTGCTCCCCTGTATTCCAGATAACCAGAATAAAGTGTTGTATGGGAGGGTAACAGAACCAGAAATACGCTATTGTCAGGGTTACAGATTGAGATGACGCACACTGTACCCATCCCTTTTTCACGGAACTGACACCATGACTGATACCGCGGATCTGACTGATACTCGTTACAACCAGCTGGCGGAACAACTGGCCGAAGCCATCCGCCGTGGCACGCTCGCGCCGGGCAGTCGTTTGCCCTCAGTGCGACGCAGCGCGCAGACCTGGTCAGTCAGTATTAATACCGTGGTGGCGGCGTACCGGCGGCTGGAAGATCGCGGATTTATCGAGGCGCGGCCGCAATCCGGCTTTTACGTGCGAGCAGCTCTGCCTGCGCTTGAACAGCATCAGCCGCAGGAGCAGCAACACACGCAGGCGGCTGAACCGGCGGATGAAGTGCTGGATCTCATCGACAAAGTGTTCGCCGCGCAAATCGACCCGACCTACACCAATTTGTCGCTGGCCTGCCCGCAGTCCAATGACTTTTATCCGAGCGGAAAACTGGGGCGTATTATGTCGTCTCTGCTGCGCCGCCAGCCCAATCTGATTGGCCAATACGCCCTGCCACCGGGGCATCCGCCGCTGCGACAGCAGATCGCCCGCCGGGCGCTGACGCTTGGGATGATTTTAGAGCCGACTGACATCACCATTACGCACGGTTGTATGGAAGCGTTACAACTGGCGCTGCGCGTGACCACGCAGCCCGGCGACAGTGTGGGGCTGGAGACGCCGACCTATTTCTATCTGCTGCCGCTGCTCGCCAGTCTGGGGCTGAAAGCGGTGGAAATTCCGACCGATCCGCAAACCGGCCTTTCGCTGGACGTGCTGGAAATGCTGCTCAGCGAAAAACGTCTGAACGCGGTGATCGCCATGCCGACGGCGCAAAATCCGCTGGGCTTCACCATGCCGTTAGCCGCGAAAAAACGGCTGGCGCGGATGATGAACGATCATCAGGTGCCGCTGATTGAAGATGGCCTGTATGCGGAAATTCAGTTCGGCGCGACGCTGTCCCCGGCGGTGAAAGCGTTCGACAGAGATGGCTGGATCCTGTTTTGCACCAGTTTTACCAAAACGCTGGCGCCAGATTTTCGTATCGGCTGGATGGAAGGCGGGCGCTTTGCCGCGAAGCTGCACAAGCTGAAAGCGGTCTCATCGATGGCCGAATCTGCGCTGCTCTCGCAAACGCTGACGTTATTTCTGGAGTCAGGCGGCTATGACCATCATCTGCGTGCGCTTCGCCGCCGGTATGCCTCCCAGGTCGAGCAGGCGCGTGCGCTGATCGCGCGGCATTTTCCGCAGGGAACCCGTGCCACACAACCGGCGGGCGGCTTCGTGATTTGGGTGGATTTCCCGGCGGGCGTCGATTGCGTGACGCTATTCCGCCAACTATTAGAGGATAAAATCTGCATGACGCCCGGTCAGCTTTATTCGCCGAGCGGCCGCTACACCAACGGCCTGCGGTTATCCTGCTGTTATGTCTTCGACACGCGGTATATTTCGGCCATGATCCGCATCGGTCAGCGCGCCTGTGAGATGTGCGGTTTACCTCCGGGGCTGGCAGAAACGCAGGAGTGAGCTGAAGAATTGCCCACTTCCTGATACACTGACGGTTATTATTCCCAATTTACAGTTTTGCCCGCTGCGGCATGAACGGATCTGACACCATGAAAGAAATCGAAAAAGCCGAGATTAAACGCCTCAGCGACATGCTTGATGCCCTGAATCACAAAGACCCTACGGTTATCCAGCAGGGTAATTCTGACCTGATCGCCAAGCACGAAGAAGAGAAAGAAAAGCTGGCCGCTGAAATTGCGCGTCTGAAAGATGTGCGGGTTAAAAAACTCAGCACCGAAGCGCAGAAGCTGGAGCAGCTGCCGTTCAGCCGTGAAATCACCAAGAAAGAACAGGCTGATATGGGCACGCTGAAGAAAACCGTACGCGGTATCGTGGTAGTTCACCCGATGACAGCGCTGGGCCGCGAAATGGGCCTGAAAGTGGTCACCGGTTTCGCTAAGAAAGCGTTCTGATTTTAACTCCCACCCCTGCGAAGGGGTGGGTTGGGGTATTAAGGGCATCTCTGTCTTTTTCAATACCCCTCACTTGCTCCCCTTTTCGCAGAAGGAGGAGCAAGTTTATTTCCCTTCGGTCCCAAATAATCTCCGTCCAAAATCCTCAATCTTGCGGTTTACCAGACGCATTTGCATTGTCTTGCTCCAACTAGCAGAAATCCCCGCAGCTGACATCAGACGGCGATACTGTTCTTCATCGAACGGCATGTTGAATGCGATAGAAATTGCCCCGGCCACCGAAACGTCGCTGTTGCGCGTCAGCAGTTCCAGCGAACGATCGCCGCTGACATTACCGGTGCTCACCACGCGATACAACCAGCCGCAGCGCCCGCTGCTTTGCAGTAACGGCGCCAGATTTTTGCAGTCGAGAAAATGGTTCAGCTTATAGCAGGGCGCACGTGGCTGCGTGACCTGAATCAGCGCCTCGCCCCAGCGGAAGATATCGCCGATAAAGACATTTTCTTCGGTCATGCCCAGCGTGGACAAGTTTTCGCCAAAGGCGGGCGGATGAAAGCGCTCTTCTTCTTCAGGGAATTGCTGACGCAGCCAGGCGTAGTGCTCACGTGGAAAATGGCAAAGTGCGCGGTCTGTCCCGCCGTGGTAAGACTTTTCGGCTTGCTGATCGCCTTCCAGCCCCAGAGGCGTTAATGGCATGCCGCCATTGACCTGACGTTTGGCAATCGCGCTTGGCGAATAATCAGGGTAATTCTCAACAGCACCAATATAGACGTCGGGATAATGCATAAGATCTCCGCTCGGAATCAGTCGTTGAACTCAGCATAACCCGCATCAGATGTCATGAGTAGGAAGAATCACCCTGCGCGCTGTGTGGGAGAAGCGCAGGGTGAAAAGAGGATCAGAAAGTTTCCCAGTTTTCCTGGCTGCCTTTGCCCTGTGCGGGTGGCAGCGTCGGGCGACGCAGCGTATTGGTCGCCGGTGCGTGCTGCATGTTGCGGTTGTCCGCCAGACGGAATACCGATACCGCCTGTGTCAGCGTCGCGGCCTGATCCTCCAGAGAGTCTGCGGCGGCAGAAGACTGCTCCACCAGCGCGGCGTTCTGCTGGGTGGTGCTGTCCATCTCGACAATCGCCTGCGAAATCTGACTGATGCCGCGGCTTTGCTCGTCAGACGCCGAAGCAATTTCACCCATAATATCGCGCACGTGCGAGACCGATTTGACGATGTCCTGCATGGTGCGACCGGTGTTTTCGACCAGTTTCGCGCCGGTATTTACGCGCTCTACCGATTCGGCAATCAGCCCTTCGATTTCTTTCGCAGCCTGCGCGCTGCGCTGTGCCAGCGTGCGGACTTCAGAGGCCACCACCGAGAAGCCACGCCCCTGTTCACCGGCGCGTGCCGCTTCAACGGCGGCATTCAGCGCCAGAATGTTGGTCTGGAAGGCGATGCCGTTGATGACAGAGGTAATTTCAGCAATACGCTTCGAACTGCCGGAAATTTGCTGCATGGTGTCGACAACGTCGCTGACTTGCTTACCGCCGAGCGTGGCAGTGCCGGAGGCTTCACTGGCGAGTTTACTGGCGTGATGCGCGTTATCGGCGTTCTGCTTCACCGTCGCGCTCAGTTCTTCCATGCTGGCTGCCGTTTCTTCCACTGCGGCGGCCTGCTGTTCGGTGCGTGATGACAAATCGGTGTTCCCGGCGGCAATTTCCGCAGCCGCATGGGAGACCTGCGTTACCCCCGAGCGGATCTCGTAAATCATGGTGCTGAGGTTCTGGCTCATCGCCGCAACCGCATTCATCAGCATTCCCAGCTCATCGCGACGCGTCGTCGGATGTGCAGCGGTCAGATCGCCTTTGGCAATCAGCTCGGCGGTCTCCAAGGTGGCGCGCAGCGGCTGAGTAATCTGACGGGTGATCCGCCATGCGATCAAAATCCCGGCCAGCAGCACTGTCAGCGTTATCACCATCATCATTAACTGCGCGCGGCTGATATCGAGATGCGTATTTGCCAGCTCATTTTTGAAGATTTTGCCTACCAGCGTATTCATCTCACTGGCTTTGACCGACAGCAGCTGCGAGTTTCTCTGCTCTTCTTCATAGGCAGGCATATAGGCCACGACGTGGCTTTTATAATCTGCCAGTGCGCTCATCAGCGGTGCCAGCGTAGCCTGCTGATTTGGCAGCAACAGCGCGTTCAGTTTTTTGGCATTGGCCTGGGTATCGTCAATGGCCTTCAGCAATGTGGTTTCGGATTCTTTATCCATATTGAGTAACAGCCCGCGTACGTCGTAACGCACGCTGATCAGTTTCTGAATCACTTCGGCCAGAGAAAGGCGGATGGACGGATCGGCATCTTCCACGCGCAGCTGATCTTGTAAGCGTTTCACCACGGCTTCTGTTTCAGAAAGATTCCAGCTGGCGCGCACGGCGTCTTTTTTATCGACGGCCTTTTTAAACGCGTCCTGCGCCTGCTGATATTCCTGGATTTTCACCGGCACCTGACCGAGATTGGCCTGGCTGGTGGCATCCCATTCCAGCTTGCCTTTTGACTGAGCGATCAGCTGCGACAGGGCGTTGATTTTTTCCTGATTCTGCTGGAGATAGGTCGGGTCGTACTTAAGCTGATAGAGCGTGCGGCTCAGACGGGCATCATTAAGTAACGCATTCATCTGATTACTGAAATCGACTTTCTCAGCGCGCTGGCTGATGTCATTCAGTTTGACCATGCCCGCCACGGTGATCACGGCGGCGATCAATAAAACCAACCCAAATCCCAGGCCCAATTTGGTGCCGACCTTGAGATTATTCATCCACTGCGAAAGACCCGTGCCGTTACCCATAATCGTTCTCCGTAGTACATCCCTGCGAAAATTAGCGGTTTTGTGACGCCTTTGTGAACAATCTATCGGTGGAGTAAAAATAAACTTTATAGGGGCTGCGGTGTATTTTTGATAAATGAGAGCAAAGTCAGAAAAAAGCGGGGTACAAAAAAATGATTCACTTGATTATGGTGATCAGGGTAACGTTTTCAGCATATTACACGCATAAAAAAGGCGGGTCACAGACCCGCCATTGGCGAAAACATCGTGCCCGTTACGGGCGGCAGTGCGAAATTATTTCGCTTCAGCCAGACGTTTTGCTGCTTCGTCCCAGTTCACTACATCCCAGAATGCTTTGATGTAGTCAGGGCGTTTGTTCTGATATTTCAGGTAGTAAGCGTGTTCCCACACATCCAGACCCAACAGCGGGTAACCGGAAGCGCCAGAAACGGCTTCGCCCATCAGCGGGCTGTCCTGGTTAGCAGTTGAAACGACAGCCAGTTTGCCATCTTTCAGAACCAGCCACGCCCAGCCTGAGCCGAAACGAGTGGTTGCTGCTTTTTCGAAAGTTTCTTTGAACGCCTCAACGCTGCCGAAATCGCGTTCGATAGCGGATTTCAGTTCACCCTGTAAGGTGGTGCCGGTTTTCAGGCCTTTCCAGAACAGGCTGTGGTTAGCGTGGCCACCTGCGTTGTTGCGCAGTGCGACTTTCTTATCCGCAGGGACTTTGTCCAGGTTAGCGATCAGCTCTTCAACAGAAAGTTTCGCCAGTTCTGGCAGGCTTTCCAGTGCAGCGTTAGCGTTGTTCACGTACGCCTGGTGATGTTTAGAGTGATGGATTTCCATCGTTTCTTTGTCGAAATGCGGTTCGAGTGCGTCGTATGCGTAAGGCAGTGATGGCAGTGAATAACTCATGTTCATCGTCTCCATAGTGTAGGGCGGCACCGTCATTGTGAGCACCGCGTAATCAGTCGGATCATTATAGTTAATTAAATGATATTGAAAATGATTATCTATGCTCCGCACTTTGTGCGGGTACTTGTAAGCCCCTGTTATACGTGGCTTAGAACCAGATAACAGCAGCGAATCCGAAATTGTCTAAAGGCACGGGGTGCTTAGAAGACTACCTCAGCCGCTGCGGATGCGTATACACCGTGGCGCGGCCGGGTTTACTGAAACCGACCAGCGTCAGGTTGCACTTTTCGGCGACGTCGACGGCGAGCGTCGTGGCTGCAGAAACGGCGAACAGGATCTCGATGCCGCACATCGCGGCTTTCTGCACCATCTCATAACTTGCGCGGCTGGAGACCAGCGCGGCGCCGGAATTCCAGCCGGGCTGGCGGGCGCGATTTCCCAGCATTTTATCGAGTGCGACGTGGCGTCCGACGTCTTCACAGCCGCCGAGTAATTCCCCTTCCAGGGAGATCCACGCTGCGGCGTGGGTGCAGCCGGTCAGTTGTCCGATGGTTTGTACGGATTTCAGCTGATACAACGCGGTGTCCAGATGCCGCAGATCGAACGTCTGGGTGAACGGCAGTGGGGCGAGCGGGCGGAAGAGGTCACCGAGCTGCTCGATGCCGCAGACCCCGCAACCGGTGCGTCCGGCCATCGCGCGGCGACGCTCTTTTAGCCCGGCGAAGCGGCGGCTCGAAAGCTCAATATTCACTTCGATACCGTTGCAGTTGGGCGTCACGTCCATTCCCTGAATATCACTGACGGATTCGATAATCCCTTCTGACAGCGAAAAGCCCAGCGCGAAGGCTTCCAGATCTTTCGGCGAGGCCATCATCACCACGTGCGAAATCCCGTTATAGACCAGCGCAACGGGTACTTCTTCAGCAATCCAGTCGTCTTCAGGCTCACCAAGATGTGTGCGCTGCATCACCGGTTTTTGGCGCGCTCCGATGATCTGAGTCACTTTTTTATCATCTTTTTTGCCCAGTTCGTTTACTTGATGGACATCCATTGGCAATAACCTTATAAACATTCCGGCTACATAAGCCGTACAAACTGTCAGGACTTTAGGTCTTAATTTTACCGCTTCTGCCTCTGCAACGGAAAGCGGCAATTTAAAAGCAATGTGTTAACAAATGATGGGAAGGAGTCTTTCATGCAAGTCAGCAGAAGACAATTATTCAAAATATGTGCAGGCGGTATGGCCGGCACCACAGCGGCTTTATTAGGGTTTACCCCGACACTGGCGCTGGCCAAAACGCGTCAGTACAAACTGCTGCGTTCGCGCGAAACCCGTAATAACTGCACCTATTGTTCGGTCGGTTGCGGAATGCTGATTTACAGCCAGGGCGACGGTGCAAAAAATGTCACTGAGAACATTTTCCACGTCGAGGGTGACGCCGATCATCCGGTCAGTCGCGGCTCGTTGTGCCCGAAAGGCGCTGGCGTGCTGGATTACATTCACAGCGAAGGGCGTCTGAAATACCCGGAATATCGCGCGCCGGGCTCTGATAAATGGCAGCGCATGAGCTGGGACGAGGCGATTTCCCGTATCGCCCGCCTGATGAAAGATGACCGCGACGCCAACTTTGTCGAGAAAAACGACAACAACGTGACGGTCAATCGCTGGCTGACCACCGGAATGCTGTGCTCTTCTGCGGCCAGTAACGAAACCGGTCTGCTGGATCAGAAATTCACCCGCGCACTCGGGATGGTTGCTATCGACTGCCAGGCGCGTCTGTGTCACGGCCCGACCGTCGCCGCTTTAGCGCCAAGCTTTGGTCGCGGTGCGATGACCAATAACTGGGTAGATATCAAAAACGCCAACGTGATTTTGATTATGGGCGGAAATGCTGCCGAAGCGCACCCGGTCGGATTCAAATGGGTGATTGAAGCCAAAACGAAAAATAACGCCAAAGTCATCGTCGTCGATCCGCGCTTTAACCGCAGTGCCGCCGTAGCCGATATTTACGCGCCCATCCGCGCCGGTTCTGACACCGCTTTCCTGCTTGGCATGATCAACTACCTGATTACGCATAATAAAATCCAGACCGAGTACGTCAGGGAATACACCAATGCCAGCCTGCTGGTGCGGGAAGATTATGCGTTTAACGACGGGCTGTTCAGCGGCTTTGACGCCGGGAAGAAAGCTTACAATAAAGACAGCTGGCACTATCAGCTGGATGAAAACGGCTTCGCGAAGCAGGACAAAACCTTGCAGGATCCGCGCTGCGTCTGGAATTTGCTGAAAGAGTACGTCTCCCGTTACACGCCGGAGCTGGTAGAGCGCCTGTGCGGCACCTCGAAAGAAGATTTTCTGCTGATAAGCTCGATCCTGGCGGAAACCTGTGCGCGCGATAAAACCTCGACCATCCTGTATGCGCTGGGCTGGACGCACCACACCGGCGGTGCGCAAATCATCCGCTGCGCGGCGATGATCCAGTTGCTGCTTGGCAATATCGGGATGCCGGGCGGTGGCGTCAATGCGCTGCGTGGCCACTCGAATATTCAGGGATATACCGATCTCGGTTTGCTCTCGCTGAACCTGCCTGGCTATATGCCGCTGCCATCGGAAAAACAGACCAACCTGACGGATTACCTGAAACAAATCACGCCGGGGCCGCTGGTCGAAAATCAGGTCAACTTCTGGAAAAACACCCCGAATTTCTTCGTCAGCATGATGAAAAGCTTCTGGGGCGACAACGCCACGGCGCAGAACGACTGGGGCTTTGACTGGCTGCCAAAATGGGATAAAAGCTACGACGTGCTGCAACAGGCCGAGCTGATGACCCAAGGCAAACTGAACGGTTATATCGTGCAGGGCTTCAACCCGCTGGCCGCATTCCCGGACAAAAATAAATCCTCGCGTGCGCTCTCAAAACTGAAATACATGGTGGTGATCGACCCGCTGGTGACCGAGTCCTCGAACTTCTGGCAAAACCACGGCGCGATGAACGACGTCAGCACCGCCGATATTCAGACCGAAGTGTTCCGTCTGCCGTCATCCTGTTTTGCAGAAGAAAACGGCTCGATTGTGAACTCAGGTCGCTGGCTGCAATGGCACTTCCAGGCCTCTGAGCCGCCGGGTGAGGCGCTGCATGACGGCAAAATCATCGCCCGCCTGTTCATGAAACTGCGCGAGCTGTATCAGAAAGAAGGCGGCGCGAACCCGCTGCCGGTGATGAATATGGCGTGGGATTATCAGGATCCGCTAGACCCGCTGCCGGAAGAAATTGCCCGTGAAGCTAACGGCAAAGCACTGGCTGATATTCATGACGATCAGGGCAATCTGCTGGCGAAAAAAGGTCAGCAACTCTCGACCTTTGCCCATCTGAAAAACGACGGGACCACCGCCAGTTTCTGCTGGATTTATGCCGGCAGCTGGACCGAAGCCGGTAATCAGATGGCACGCCGCGATAACGCCGATCCCTCCGGTCTGGGCTGTACGTCCGGCTGGGCGTGGGCATGGCCGCTGAACCGCCGCATTCTGTATAACCGCGCATCCGTTGACCCGCAGGGGCAGCCGTGGGATCCCAAACGCGAAATCATCCGCTGGGATGGCGCGAAGTGGACCGGTTTTGACGTCCCGGATTACAGCAACGCTGCGCCGGGAACAGGTGTCGGGCCGTTCATCATGCAGCAGGAAGGCGTCGGACGCCTGTTCTCTACGGACAAAATGGCCGACGGTCCGTTCCCTGAGCATTACGAACCGATCGAATCGCCGATTGGCACCAATCCGCTTCATCCGAATGTTATCTCCAACCCGGTCGCGCGTATTTTCGCCAGCGATGTGCCGAATATGGGCACGGCAAAAGATTTCCCTTACGTCGCCACCACATATTCGATCACCGAATTGTTCCGCCACTGGACCAAGCACGCGCTGCTGAACGCCATCGCGCAGCCTGAGCAGTTTATTGAGATTGGCGAAGGTCTGGCTGCTTCAAAAGGTATCGCGCAGGGTGACGACGTGAAAGTGTCGTCCAAGCGAGGTTTCATCGTGGCGAAAGCCGTGGTGACCAAACGTATTCGTCCGCTGACCATCGACGGAAAACATGTCGAAACCATTGGCATTCCTTGTCACTGGGGCTTTGAAGGCGCAACGCGCAAAGGCTATTTGGCCAATACGCTGACGCCGTCGGTCGGTGACGCTAACTCGCAAACGCCGGAATTTAAGGCGTTCCTGGTTAACGTGGAAAAGGTCTAACGGAGGCGAATTATGGCAATGCAATCTCAGGACATACTTCGTAAGTCCGCAACTAACGGGTTCACGCCAGCGCCGCGTGCCCGCGATCATCAGCAGGAAGTGGCGAAGCTTATCGACGTCACCACCTGCATCGGCTGTAAAGGCTGTCAGGTCGCCTGTTCCGAATGGAATGACCTGCGCGACGAGGTCGGCATCAATACCGGCGTGTACGACAACCCGATGGATCTCACTGCGAAATCCTGGACCGTGATGCGTTTCTCTGAAGTTGAGGAGAACGGCAAGCTGGAGTGGCTGATCCGCAAAGACGGCTGTATGCACTGCGCCGATCCTGGCTGTCTGAAAGCCTGCCCGGCGGAAGGCGCGATCCTCCAATACGCCAACGGCATCGTCGATTTTCAGTCTGAACACTGCATCGGCTGCGGTTACTGCATCGCCGGTTGCCCGTTCAACGTTCCGCGTATTAACAAACAGGATAACCGTGCCTACAAATGCACGCTGTGCGTCGACCGCGTCAGCGTAGGTCAGGAACCGGCCTGCGTGAAAACCTGTCCGACCGGTGCGATTCATTTTGGCACCAAAGATGAGATGAAATTCCTCGCCGCAGAGCGCGTCAGCGAGTTGCAAGGGCGCGGTTTTGAACACGCAGGATTGTACGATCCGCCGGGCGTCGGTGGCACGCATGTCATGTACGTACTGCATCACGCCGATAAACCGGAGCTGTATCACGGCCTGCCGAAAGACCCGGCGATCAGTGCGGCAGTAACATTATGGAAAGGTGTCTGGAAACCTCTCGCAGCCGTCGGATTTGCGGTGACCTTTGCGGCTGCCGCCTTCCACTTCCTCGGCGTAGGACCGAACTATGTGAAAGAGGAAGAAGAGCACGATGACGAGGAGAAGAAACCATGAAAAAAGAGAAAATGATCCAACGCTACAGCCTGATGGAACGCCTCAATCACTGGATCGTGGCTTTCTGTTTTGTATCCCTGGCGCTCAGCGGTCTGGGGTTCTTTTTTCCGTCGTTTAACTGGCTGATGAACATTTACGGCACGCCGCAGCTGGCGCGCATTCTCCATCCGTTCTTCGGCGTGGTGATGTTCGTTTCGTTCCTCGGGATGTTCTTTCGCTACTGGAAGCACAACCTGCCGGAAAAAGACGATCTGGTCTGGGCGAAAAATATCGACAAAGTGCTGACCAACCATGAAGTCGGCGACACTGGCCGCTACAACTTTGGCCAGAAATGTGTGTTCTGGGCAGCGATCAGTTGCCTGGTTCTGCTGATGGCCAGCGGCGTCATTATCTGGCGGCCATGGTTTGCCGATTTCTTCCCTATCCCGTTGATCCGTCTCGCCCTGCTGGTGCATTCGCTGGCCGGTATCGGGCTGATACTGGTCATCATCATGCACGTGTACGCCGCGACCTGGGCGAAAGGTTCTATCGATGCGATGACCGGCGGTAAAGTGCCGGCGTCCTGGGCGAAGTACCACCATCCACGCTGGTATCGCGAAGAACTGGCGAAACAGAAGCAAAAAGACGAAGACGAGAGGAAAGCCGGATGAGCATCCAGATTGTCCCTCAGGACGAACTGGCTGACGGCAAAAAAACGGCGGGGAACATCCCGCCGGTGCTGTTCGCCAACCTCAAAACTCTGTATCAGCGCCGCGCCGATCGCCTGCGCAAACTGGCAGAAGACAGCCCGCTGGACGGATATCTGAATTTTGCGGCGTCGTTATGCGAAGCGCAGCAACGCGTGCTGGCGGAGTTTCCACTCAATATCGATCTCAGCGACGAATTGCAAAAAGCCGCTGGAAAACCGCCGCTCGATTGCCGTTTGTTTCCCCGTACGCCGCACTGGCTCCGGTTGTTGGACGCGCTGATCGCGGTACTCAAGCCACAGTCCTCCGGCCCGGTACACGCCGTGCTTGAACACCTCGAACATGCGCCCGGCCTGCAACGCGAAATGATGGCCACGCACCTGCTGAATCAGGATTTCAAACAGATTCCTGCCGATCAGGCGCCGTTTATCTGGGCCGCGCTGTCGCTGTACTGGGCGCAAATGGCGACGCAACTGCGTGGCGCAGGGCGCGCAGATTACGGCGAAAACCGTCAGTTCTGTCCGGTCTGCGGCAGCGTGCCGGTGTCCGGGATGATAGCGATGGGCACCCTCAGCGGCCTGCGCTATCTGCACTGCAATCTGTGCGAAAGTGAATGGCACGTCGTGCGCGCCAAATGCAGCAACTGCGACGAAATGGGAAATCTGCACTATTGGTCGGTGACGGACGGAACGGTGGATGACCAGCAGGCAGCGGTGAAAGCCGAAGCCTGTGACGACTGCGGCGCTTATCTGAAAGTTATCTATCAGGAAAAAGATCCGCAGGCCGAGGCGGTCGCGGACGATCTCGCCACGCTGTTACTCGATGATCGTATGGAAGAAAAAGGGTTCACCGGCAGCGGCATCAATCCGTTTCTGTTTCCCGCGCAGTAATCTCTGAATCTGGCAGCCGCCGCGTGATGGAAAGAAAGGCGTGCGGCTGCTAGGTTTAATAGAGATTCCGGTGAAACGTGGAGGGTTTGATGAAGTTGATCGGCAGCTATACCAGCCCGTATGTGCGAAAAATTTCCGTGATGTTGCTGGAAAAGGGCATCCCGTTCGATTTTATCAATGACGTACCACACGAGCCGGGCTGCAAAATCACCCAGTTCAATCCGCTCGGCAAAGTCCCCGCGCTGGTCACCGACGACGGCGAAGTGTTTTACGATTCCCCTATCATTGTTCAATTCATCGAGCTGATGAACGTCGCCCCGACGTTGTTGCCGTGGCAGCCGCTGGAAGCCCTGCGGGTAAAGCAAATCGAAGCGCTGGCCGATGGCGTCACTGACGCAGCCGTAGCGCTGGTGCTGGAAGGCCGACGCGATCCGGATAAACGTAACGAAGCCTGGGTTTTGCGCCAGCGGGAAAAGCTGCTGCGCGGGCTGGACGCGCTGGAAAAACTCGCCGGGAAACGTACGTTACTCAATTCTGAAAGCCTCAACGTGGCCGATATCGCCGTCGCCTGCTCGCTGGGTTACATCAACTTTCGCCGTATCGCGCCAGGCTGGTGTGTCGAGCGACCGGAGCTGATTAAACTGGTCGAACGCCTGTTCCAGCGCGAGAGTTTTGCGCGCACCACACCGCCTGCAGGCGGTAACGCCAGCTTTGCAGTGAAAAAGGTGTGAGGCCGCTCGAAGAGTTCTCTTTACATCCCACCGGATAAGCGTCTACGGCCTACGCTTTATGCAGCGCATTGCTAAAAACCTGCTGCATAAAGGAGTCCCATCATGGCTTATGATAAAAATCCTCATGCCGTCAAACCGGAAGAATACGGTTTCCCTCTCAAACTCAAAAAACAATACGAAAACTTCATAGGCGGGGAATGGGTAGCGCCGGTGAAAAACGAATATTACGACAACCTGACGCCGGTGACCGGCGAAGTGTTGTGCAAAGTGGCGAGTTCCAGCACCGACGATATCGAGCTGGCGCTGGATGCCGCGCATAAAGCCAAAGGGGAATGGGGCAAAATGCCGGTGCAGCAGCGGGCGAACTTACTGCTTAAAGTCGCCGATCGCATGGAACAAAACATCGAACTGCTGGCCAACGCCGAAACCTGGGATAACGGAAAACCCATCCGCGAAACCAGCGGTGCGGACGTTCCGCTGGCCATCGACCATTTCCGCTATTTCGCGTCCTGCATCCGCGCACAGGAAGGGGGGATCAGCGAAATAGACAGCGAAACGGTCGCCTATCATTTCCATGAACCATTGGGCGTCGTGGCGCAGATCATCCCGTGGAACTTCCCGCTGCTGATGGCATGCTGGAAAATGGCACCGGCGCTGGCTGCCGGTAACTGCATCGTGCTCAAACCGGCCAAACTGACGCCGCTTTCCGTATTGCTGCTGATGGAGCTGGTTCAGGATATCTTGCCGCCGGGCGTCATCAACGTGGTCAACGGCGCGGGCGGTGAAATCGGCGAATATCTGGCGACCTCCAAACGCATTGCCAAAGTCGCGTTCACCGGCTCGACCGAAGTCGGCCAGCAAATTGCCGGTTACGCCGCGCAGAATCTGATCCCGGCCACGCTGGAACTTGGCGGCAAATCGCCAAACATTTTCTTCGCTGACGTGATGGATAAAGAAGACGAATTCTTCGATAAAGCGCTGGAAGGCTTCGCGCTGTTCGCCTTTAATCAGGGTGAAGTCTGTACCTGTCCGAGCCGCGCGCTGGTGCAGGAATCCATTTACGAACGCTTTATGGAGCGAGCGATAAAACGCGTCGAAGCCATTAAAACCGGTAATCCGCTGGATATGGAAACGCAGATGGGCGCGCAGGTCTCTGCCGGACAGATGAAAACCATTCTGGATTACATCGAAATCGGTAAAAAAGAGGGCGCGGAAGTGCTGACCGGCGGCGCGAAGAAAAAACTGGAAGGATCGCTTAACGAAGGTTATTACCTGCAACCGACCATCCTGCTGGGTAAAAACAACATGCGCGTCTTCCAGGAAGAAATCTTCGGGCCGGTGCTGGCAGTGACGACATTTAAAGATATGGATGAAGCGCTGCAAATTGCCAACGATACTGCTTACGGGCTGGGCGCAGGCGTGTGGAGCCGCGACGGCAACGTGGCGTATCACATGGGGCGCAACATTCAGGCGGGACGCGTCTGGACCAACTGCTACCACGCCTATCCGGCGCACGCTGCCTTCGGTGGCTACAAACAGTCTGGTCTTGGTCGTGAAACCCACAAAATGATGTTGGATCACTACCAGCAAACGAAATGTTTACTCGTTTCGTATTCAAGCAAACCGATGGGGCTGTTCTGATGCTTTAACGGGCTATTTTGCCTGGTATGTTGAATCCGGGCTGTACATAGAATCCTCACGTGTTCTGTGTACAGCCCGGTTCTTCCGTGCAGTCCGTGTCCAAACTCCCTGCGCCAATAACGCCCCGGCATCGGCGTTGTTGGCGTTTTCAGTATCAGATCACGCCATTCGGCGACATCACCACCTGACGGCTGCGCAGGAAAAACACCACCAGCGCCAGCCACGAAAGGCCGCTTAACAGGTTGAACATATTGAACATCCCCGCACCGCCTTCAACGTAAGCCACTTTGGCCAGCTCAATACCCAGCGTGAAAATCATCATGCTGATGACACCCATCGCCGCAGAAACCGTGCCTTTGCTCATGTCGCTGGAGAACAGGGTCAGACGGTATAAACCGGCGTTCGCCACGCCTATCCCGAAGGCGTACAGGCTCAGACCGGCGGTCATCCACAGATAGGCGTGGGAGGACACCATTGTCGCCGCCGCCGCGATCAGCAGGCCAACAACCATCGGGCCTGCGCCCAGTTTAATCAGATATTCCACCGTGCGTTTACCGGTCAAACGCGCCAGCGTGACGTTACCGACGATCAACGCACCGAAAATCGGCACCTGCAACATGCCGTAATCGTAGGTCGAAAGCCCTTCGCCGCTGATTAAAATGACCGGCGACTGCGCGATCCACGTCAGCAGCGGCAGGCTGGCAAAACCAATCGCCAGCGCGCCGCACACGAACTGACGGTTCTTCAGCACATGTTTGTAATCACGCAGCAGGCTTGGCATGGAGAAAGGTTCACCCAGCCGTGACGCGGTTTCTGGCATCGATTTCCACAGCCCCCACAGCGCAATGGCGGCGAGCCCGGCGAAAATCACGAACATCAGCTGCCACGGCGCAACGTGGATCAGCGCAGCACCGGCCAGCGGGCCGAGCAGCGGGGCTATCAACGCCACGTTCGCCATCATTGCGGTGATTTTAATGCACACCGATTCCTCGAAGGATTCCTGTATCGCGGCATAACCCACCGCGCCGATAAAGCACAGGCTGATGCCTTGCAGAAAACGCATCACCATAAATTGTTCAATGTTCTGTACGAAGAGAATCGCCAGACAGGTGATGATAAAAAAGATGACGCCGCTGAGCATGACCGGACGACGTCCGCGGCGGTCAGACAGTGGCCCGAGCAGCCATTGCAGGAACATTCCGCCGGCAAGATACGCGGTCATCGAGGTAGGCACCCACTCTTCACCGGCGTTGAAATTGGCCACGACGGCCAGCATGCCGGGTTGGATCATATCGTTACCGATATAGGTCGCGAACTCGAAAAGCACCAGACACAGAGGGAACAGAAGCGCCTGTCGCCCCAGAAGGGACGCAGTATTTGGAGAATTATGCATTTTTGTTATTTCACAAACTGAGGCTAATCGTTTGAAAATTAGCGAAATAGTAGAGACTGTCCGGGCGGGTTTCGCAAGCGAGGCAGTAATGGCGGCTATTTTGCCCATTTTTTGAGCGCGGTGCAATCCTCGGATCCACGTTCAGCACAATCTGAGAATGGCACTTTTGCCTTGTTAGCCGTCTGAAAGCTGGATAGGCTGCAAACAGCACATCAACGGGAAGGAATTTGCGGGTCATGAGCGAAAAAATAAGCTGGATAGATAATCTGCGCGCGCTCGCCTGCATGATGGTAGTGATGGTCCATGCCAGCACCTCGCTGGTGGTCAGTTTCGCGGCGGTACATACGGCGGAGTGGATGGTGGCAAACCTGCTCAATTCGGCGTCGCGGGTCTGTGTACCGCTGTTCTTCATGATTTCCGGCGCGCTGTTCTTTGGTGAAAAAAGTGCGCAAAAACGCCATTTCTTTCGCGTCACGTTTTGCCTGTTGTTCTACAGCGCCGTTTCGCTGCTCTACATCCTCACCATGACAAAAATCGGTTTTTGGCCGTCTCTGAGGCTGATCGTGGAAAAACCGGTGTTTTATCACCTTTGGTTTTTCTACGCCATCATCGTAATTTACCTGCTTTCGCCGCTGATTCACGTCAAAGCGGTCTCCGGGAAATATCTGCTGATTGCCGGGATCCTGCTCGGTGTGCTGGCAAACCCGCAGCTGCCGGCGCTGACCTGGCAGAAAATCCACCTTTTACCCCTGGATCTTTACATCGGTGGCGATACGTTTTATTACGTCCTGTACGCCCTGATGGGGCGTGCCATCAGCCAACTCGATACCCGAAAACGTGGCATTACGCTGGCGGCCGCCGCCATCTTTGTTCTCAGTACACTGACGATTGCCGCAGGGACTTACCGGCAGATGCAGATCAATCAGAATTTTGCAGATACCTTTTACGTCTACAGCGGGCCACTGGTCTTTATCTCGGCGATGGCGTTGTTCGTGACGTTTAAAAATGCACTATCTGGCCACATTCTGCCGGGATTTGGTCTGATCTCTCGCCATTCTCTGGCGGTCTACGGATTTCACGCGCTGATCATCATTGCCATGCGTAGCCGCCACCTGGATTTCCCGCAATTTCCACTGCTGAACGTCGCCTTCCTGTTTATCTGCGGTCTGGGGGGCGGTTTAGGATTGGCGATGCTGTTGGGGAAAGTGGACCGGCGAAAATGGGTAAGCTGAACGGGATTACTCCCACCGTTCCTGCGCCCGTCTGAATTGTCTGCCCGATGAGAATCCGGCAGCCAGCGCCGCTTTTTCAATACCTGCGCCTTGCTGAATGCGCTGTTGCGCGATGGCGATACGCAGCTGCTCGTGGTAATCGCGCACGCTGATACCCAGATGCTGACGGAACAGGCGCGTCAGGTGGCGGCTGCTGATGTGGGCTTTGGCGGCAACATCTTCCACCTGCCACGGGGATTCCGGCTCAGCGGCCATCAGATTTTGTGCGCGGTGGACGGCGGGGTGCAGATGATTGCGGTGACGCAGCCACGGAGAGAGTTGCGGATCATCACCGCCTCTGCGGAAATAGACCACCATTTCGCGGGCGACATCCAGTGCGGCCTGTGGCCCTAGATGAGTGGCGATGAGATGCAACGCCAGATCAATACCGGCGCTGATGCCTGCACTGGTCAGCACGAAGCGGTCTTCAACAAATATCCGGTTATCTTTCACCTGCGCGGTGGGTACCTGCTGGCGTAAACGGTCGATCACGTCGTGATGCGTCGTACACTGATAACCGTCCAGCAGCCCGGCTTTCCCGGCCAGCAGGCTGCCAGAACAAATGCATACCAGCGTGACGTGGCCTTTTTCGATGGCATTTTTTTGCTGACGCATCCAGTCACAGGCAGTCTGCGCGACCGGTGAGGAAAAATTTTCCACCGATTCGGTCACGCCCGGCATGATCAAAATACTGCCTTGCGGCAGACTTTCTGGTAGCGGCTGCAAATGGGACACCGTCAGCCCGGTGGACATCAACACTTCCGGCTGCGGGCCGATGTAATGCAACTGAAATTGCCCGGCCAGCCGCAGCGCTTCCGCCGGACCGGTCAGATCTAACGACATCACACCCGGTAGCGTCACAAAGTAGACATTTCGCTGCATATCGTTTCATTTACCCGTTCGCACAAAAACGTATCTTCACACAGCCCGGTCGAGTTCCGCCAGTGCGCCGTCCACGCCGGTGATAGTGGCGAAGCGATCGGCGAGCACCAGCTCGGTATGACGTTTGATGGAATCGGTGGAGAACACTTCGCCGCTGGCGTGCGTCATCGGAAACGTCATCGTCGCTTCGGTCACGAACGTCACATTGTAGCCAATGTCCGATGCCACGCGTGTCGTGGTCTCGCAGCACTGTTCAGTGCGCATCCCGGCGATGATCAGATGTGTGATGCCTTCTTCGCGCAGCCATGCGTCCAGCCCGGACTCCAGCAACGCGTTATGCACGTTTTTGTGAACAGTTTTTTGCGGCGTATGGCTGAGGAATGTCATCGGTGTGACCAGCCCGGACGCCAGTGAGAACACGCCTTCCGCGTTAACGTGGAACACATCCACGACCGGCACATTGCGCGTCTGGCAACCGTCAATCAGGCGGGTTAGCGCCTCACTGAAAGCCGGTAAGTCATTCTGTTGCCAGAAATCTTTGTGCTCAAACGAGCGTTGAACGTCGATGTTTAACAGGGCGCTTTTTGTCATTTCCGGACTCCATCTGGTGAGTGTGAAACCAGTGTGCGCCTGAAAAAGAGGCGGGAGAATGCCAAAAACGGACATGATGCTGACCGCAGCGGACGACCTGCGCCGTCCGCTGAAAGCGATCAGATTTTTTGGTTAGCGCGCCAGTGGTGATAATCGATGTGGTCGGCCTGAAAATCGGTGGCTTCGGCATTGCCGGTCAGGCGGTACGCCAGCTGGAAAGCAAAATCGAATGCCAGCCCTAATCCCTTTCCGCTCAGCAAATTGCCGTCTTCGACGAAGGACTGATTCACATAAACGCCGTCTTTGACGTCTTTGTATAAATCGCCGGAACAGACGTAGCGACGCCCTTTCAGCAGCCCGTTGCCGCCGAGCACACGCGCAGCGGCGGAACATAGCGGACAAATCAGTTTACCGGCCTCGTCGTGGCGACGGACAAATTCGACCACCTCTCTGCTGGCCGCCAGCGCCACGGAACCTTCGGGACCGCCGGGCATCACCACCGCGTCAAACACGCGATCGCCCTGCGCGCTCAGCAACGCATTAGCCTGCATCTGAATGCCGTGATAACTGCGTAGCATCTGACTTTTCTGACACGCCAGCGTGGTGACCTGAATCTCCAGTCGCTCAAGAATATCGAGCACAATCACCGCTTCGCCTTCTTCAAATCCGTCTGCCAGCAGCAGGGCGACCTGCTTTTTCGGGGTTTCCTTCGCCATAATCAATCTCCTCTGAATGATAAAATCAGAGGAGATAATAAAATGAAACGATGTTTTGATATTGTGAGTTGAGTGGCAGACCGCAAAATTGCAGGTTAGAAAACCAGCTGAACTTTTGAGGCTTTGGATTTATCCAGTGCGAATTCCATGGCCTCCAGCAGATCGCCCTGTGGGAATTCGGCGGAGAGCAACGGCATCGGGTCGACCGTTTTATTCGCCAGCCATTCCACCGCCGTATTGAATTCTTCGGTGAAGCGGAAGCTGCCGACCCAGTTAATTTCCCTGGCAATCAGCATCATCAGCGGGAATTCATTGACCACCGGCCCCATCCCGACCTGCACCAGCGTACCGCGCGCGCGGGTGACTTCCAGACAGCGGCGGATAGAAGAAGGGTGGCCGGAAGCATCGAAGGACACATCGAAAAAGCCTTTGTCTGCCTGATACGCGGAGAAATCGCCCTGTGCGGCATCCAGCGCTTTGCCCGCACCGACGGCCAGTGCCAGTGTGCGGCAGCGTTCGCTCGGGTCGGTGACCACGATCTGTGCCGCGCCTTTGGCTTTTGCCGCCAGCACGATGAGGCAGCCAATCGGCCCGACACCGGACACAAACACCGTTTTACCCCTTATATCACCGGCCTGATTCACGGCGTGAATAGCAACGGCCAGCGGTTCGGCGAATACCATCAGCCGGTCACTGACCTGATTGTCGTAAGGAATGCACTGCTCGCTGTCGACGATTTTGTACTGCGTGAAGGCGCCGTTGATGTGCGGGAAATACATCGCGCTGCCGAAAAATTTCATCGTCGTGCATTGGTTTTCGTCGCCGGACAGGCAGTATTTACAGGCTTTGCACGGCTTGCTTGGGTTGAGCGCCACTTTCTGGCCGGGCTGTAAACGCGGGTTGTCAGATTTCTCCACCACACCGACCACTTCATGGCCGAGCACCATGGCTTCGCGCACTTTGAAATCACCGACCGCACCATGTTCGTAGTAATGCAGATCGGAGCCGCAGATGCCACCGCGGGTAATTTTCACCAAAGTGCCCTGGCCTGTGTAATCGATGGTCTGGTCGATCACCGAAACGTCTTTTTTCCCGGTCACGACGCAGGATTGCGTGGCAATAGTCATGGATTTCTCGCTCTTTAAAGGGGGCGTGTGTTGCCTGATTATCCCCAGTAAAGAGCGTTTGGACGGTGAAAAATGTGATCGCCATCACTTTGCGCCGTGTTACGAAAACCTGTTACCCATAACTTGAACGGACTCATCTTTTTCGCGCCGGAATACTCAGAATCAGATGGGTGATCACACCGCCGGCCAGCCCCCAGAATGCCGATCCGACACCCAGCAGTGTGACGCCGGAGGCGGTGATCAGAAACGTGATGATAGCCGCGTCGCGCTGCTGTTCGTTTTCCAGTGCGCGATACAGACTTCCGGCAATCGTTCCGAGCAACGCCAGACCGGCGATGGTGTGGATTAGCGCCTCAGGTAGCGCGGTAAAGACCATGCCAATCGATCCGCCAAACACACCGGCAATCAGATAAAACACGCCTGCCGCAACGGCGGCCATATAACGCTTTTTCGGATCGGGATGAATATCCTCGCCCATACAAATCGCGGCGGTAATGGCGGCGATACAGACGGTAAAACCGCCGAACGGTGCAAGAATCAGCGCAGTCAGTGCGGTCCATGTAATTAATGGCGAAACCGGCAGGTTGTAACCGTGCGCTTTCAGCGTGGCGATGCCGGGTGCGTTTTGCGACGCCATTGTGACGACGAAGAAAGGAATGCCGATACCGACAATTGAGGAAAGCGTGAAATGCGGCATCACGAATTCCGGCGTGGCAAAGGTCAGCGTCTGGCCGTGCAGCGCGATATCGCCCTGTAATCCGGCCACGATAAGCCCTGCTGCCAGCGCGAGCACCACGGCGTAACGGGGCATAGCGCGTTTCGCCAGCAGATAAACCAGACACATCGTTCCCGCCAGCGCGAAATTGCTTTGCAGTGACGTGAAGGCGTTCAGCCCGAACCGCAGCAGAATCCCGCCGAGCATCGCGGCTGAGAGCGCCTGCGGAATGTAATGCATCAGTCTGGCGAATAATCCGGTGACACCGCACAGCAGAATCAGCCCGGTGGCAAACACGAAAACGCCAATCGCTTCGTTGATCGAGGTGCCGGGCAGGCTGGTCACCAGCAGCGCCGCGCCGGGCGTTGACCAGGCGGTGACCACCGGCGTGCGGTAATACAGCGACAATCCGATGCTGGTCACGCCCATGCCGAGGCCGAGCATACTCAGCCAGCCGCCAATCTGTCCCGCAGTGGCCCCTGCCGCTTCTGCCGCCTGAAAGATAATCGCCGCCGAGCTGGTATATCCGACTAAGACGGCGACAAATCCGGCGATCACCGCCGAAAACGTGAGATCTCTGACGTTAAAACGTGACGACATGGCTGAAAAATCCTTCTGGCGAAAAGAACGGCAGTTGCAATAAACTGGATAGAGATTACTTATATTTAACAGAGAGAAAGCCCATGAGCCAATCTGATCACATTGTTATCCGCCCGTTAACACCCGCTGACCGTGAAGGCTGGGAAACGCTGTGGCGGGGTTATCTCGATTTTTATCTGTCGAAGCTCGATCCTTCGCAGTTTGATTTCACGTTCCGGCGTCTCTCGGACCCGGAGTACGCGGGCATGTTTGGCTTTGTGGCGGAGTATCAGGGGAAACTGGTCGGGCTGGTGAACTGTCTGAATCACGATCACGGCTGGCACCTGCAACAGGTCGTGTATTTGCAGGATTTATACGTCGATGACAGCGCACGCAAGCTGGGGATCGGACAGAAGCTGATTGAAGCGGTGTACGCTTACGCTGACGAGAACGACAAAGCCAACGTTTACTGGATGACGCAAACCACCAACCACACCGCACGCAAATTGTATGACCGGGTAGGGCAGCCGACCAACTTTATGAAATATATCCGTTAAACGGCGCGCTTAACTCGTTTTTAACGTTTTCACCATGGTCAGATTGGTGGGTGCATAGCCCAGGCTGGTATACAACGCCTGGGCAGCGCTGTTGTGATAAAACACATTCAGCCCGATGGATTTCAAACCCAGCTCGCGCACTTTCCCTTCCAGCTGTAAAAACGCGGCGCGGGCATGGCCCTGACGGCGAAATTCGCTAAACACGGAAACTTCATAGATAAAAGCGCTGCGCTCGCCCTGACGTTCGCTGACGGCAAACCAGATATAACCGGCTGTCTGCCCGTCAGGATCGGTTTTAATTTCAAACAAATAATTGTCCGGCGTCGCGGTGCCTTGTGGCAGCAATCTCATTAGCTCGCTTTGCGAACGCGTCAGCGCATTTTCCTGCGGCCAGCGGCCCGAACGGACATTTTCGCTGGCGTAATCTGCGGCGAGTTGCTCTAAAAATTGCGGAAAATAGGTCTCGCGCATTGGGGATAAAACGGTCACAAATATCACTCCTTTGAAGGTTTTTTATACGGTGTCACATAGCATTCGCTGATGGTGGTCGAATGGCTTTCTGCCTGCGTAATGATATAGCCGTTGTCGGTCAGCGCCACCGAGCTGTACGGCGTCTGATTGTCTTTATCCGCCACCACTTCCTGGAAAGACTGAATGATTTTGGCTTTCTCATCGGCGCGAGCGGGATCATCAAGCCCTTCGACCTGAATCATCGCCTGCTTAAACTGATTACTGAATGATGTTTTGCCAATGCGGCTTTCAATGATCGCTTTGATGTTTACCGTGATCTCATTGCCCAGCAAAAAAAGCGTATTACTTTGGTAAATCAGCACATTTTTGCGTTTTGACACCACAAAGCCGTTCTCGATCACCTTCATTTTATTGTTGTTGGCGTAGACAACGTCATCAAGGCAAATGGTCTTGTCGCCCACCTTAAACTGGCTAAAGCGGGTTTTGATTTCTTTCGGCGTTGATGCCGCCTGCGAGCACAGCGGCACAAGCAGCAACAGAGGTAAAAGCCATGACTTCATAGGAGTTTCCTGAACAGGTCTGAATCAGCCGACATAACAGCAGTATAGGGAGACGTGGGCAGGATGCGAACGTTTATCTTTTCGGGGTGGATTTTTACCGTTTTGGCTAAAGCATCTCCAGTCAGTGCCGATAATTCAGACGACAACGGAATTCCTGCTCATCCACAGAGGACCTGTATCAGGGACAGATAACCCATTTTCTACAGTGAGTTTTTCACAGCACGTTGACTGTTCCGGGGAGTTTTATGAGTCAGATTCAGGCGTTCTCACCTGCGGCCACGGCTGCGCCAAAGAAACACAAAACACAGCAAAAGAAGGCGATGCGCACCCGCACGCTGATGCTGATTGTCGGGCTGCTGACGATCAGTCTGGGTTATATCATTACGGTCGTTTTGCTGAGCTGGCAGTCCGCCAATCAGCAGCGTGAAATCGCCCGCCGTTATCTCCAGCAGACTGCTAACACCGACGGCTATCTTGCCCGTCAAAAACTCGATACTGCACTCTATGCCGCCCGCGATCTGGGGCAGAGCATGCTGAGCCTGCGCGAAGCCGGACATGCCGACCGCAAACTGGCCGATACGTTGTTGCAAAACGCCCTCAAAAATCACCCGGATTTTCTTTCGATGTCACTGGCGTGGGAGCCGGATGCATTCGATGGCAAGGATGACGAGTTAGCCGCGCAGCCGGGGCAGGATCCGGACGGCCGCTATGTCCGCTACGTTGACCGTGACACCAGCGGAAACATCGTGCTGCACAATCTGACTGATTACGAAACGCCGGGCAGCGGCGATTATTACCTGTTGCCGCGTAAGCTGAAAAAGGAAGTGATCCTCGAGCCTTACAGCTATCCGTACAACGGCGTCAATACGCTGCTGACGTCGATTGCGGTGCCGATCATCGTCGAGGGTAAATTCCTCGGATCGGTCACGGCGGATTTCTCGCTGCAAACCTTGCAGACCATGGTCAACGGCATTAAGCCGTATCAGGGCACCGGTTATGCGATGCTGTTTTCACAGTCCGGTAATTACATCTCTTCACCGAAAAAAGATCAGGTGACGCAAAAGCTGGAGAACAATGCGCCGTTGCTGAAAAGCATTCAGATCGGCACATTTTTTAGTAGTGAGCAGCAGGATCCCATACTGGGCGAAAAAGCCTTCGCCGAATTTGTGCCGATTCAGATTGGCAATACCGGCACGCCGTGGATGCTGGGTATTGTGGCGCCGGTCAACGCGGTGATGAAAGAGAGCACGCGGCAGCTCTATTCCGCGCTGGTCCTGATGGTGTTGAGCATCGTGGTGGTTTTCGCCGTACTGAGCATTATTTTCACCCGCAAAGTGCTGCGCCCGGTCGGCGGTGAACCGGCAGACGCCGCGAAAATCGCGCTGACGGTGGCCGACGGCGATTTAACGCATCCCATCGTGACGCAGAAAAATGACCGCACCAGCATCTTCTTCGCGCTGCAAACTATGCAGGCGCAGCTGCGGCACGTGGTGACTGACATTATTTCCACCAGCCACGCCGTCGGCAGCGGTGCGTCGCAGATTGCAGCGGGGAATATCGACCTGGCTTCGCGAACCGAGCAGCAGGCCGCCGCGCTGGAAGAAACTTCTGCCAGCATGGAACAGCTGACCGCGACGGTTAAACAAAACGCGGACAACGCGCACATTGCTACCGAACTGACCGAAAATGCCACCACGATTGCCGGAAAAGGGAACAGCATTATGTCCGACGTTGTCGGCATTATGGGCGAGATTGATGACAGTTCGCGCCGAATTTCTGATATCACGTCAGTCATCAATGGCATCGCGTTTCAGACCAATATTCTGGCGCTGAACGCGGCGGTGGAAGCTGCCCGTGCGGGCGAGCAGGGGCGCGGATTTGCGGTAGTCGCTTCGGAAGTACGAAGCCTGGCGCAGCGCAGCGCCGACGCGGTAAAAGAGATTTCCGCCCTGATTGCGGAATCGACCTCGCGCGTCGATCACGGTGTCGGACTGGTGAAAAATGCCGGTGAGACGATGAAAGAGATCATGAAAGCGATCACCGACGTGCGCGACATCATGAGTGAAATCGTTTCGGCGTCCGACGAGCAGTCACGCGGTATCAGCCAGGTCACGCAGGCGGTGCATGAGATGGACGGTGTCACCCAGCAAAACTCCGCGCTGGTGCAGCAGGCCTCTGCCGCCTCCGCGTCGCTGGAAGATCAGGCTCGCCGCCTCAACGACATTGTGCAGGTGTTCCGGTTGAAATAGTGATTTACACAGCCTTCTCCCGCCGGGGAGAAGGCTTTTTCTGACGACACATCCCCTTTTCTGCGCTATGTTTTTTATCCTTTTGCTTTATTTCTTCAGGAGTTCGTCATGAGCCAGCCTTCGCTGATTTTATATTCCGACGCCAATTATTTCAGTCCTTACGTGATGTCAGCCTTTGTCGCGATGACCGAAAAAGGCATTCCGTTCGAACTGGAAACCGTCGATCTGGCCGAAGCGGAGAACCTGAAGGAAACGTATTCGGCGATTTCCGTCACCCGCCGCGTGCCGACGCTCACCAATGGCACTTTTGTGTTATCCGAATCTTCCGCGATTGACGAATATGTCGACGAGCTGTTTCCCGCGCCGACGTTTCCAGCGATTTATCCGCTCGATCCGGAAAACCGCGCCAAGGCCCGTGAAGTTCAGGCGTGGCTGCGCAGCGATCTGATGCCCATCCGTGAAGAACGTTCGACCGAAGTGGTGTTTGCCGGTGCGAAACGTCCGGCGCTTTCCGCCAAAGGTCAGCAGGCGGCAGAAAAGCTCTTTGATGCAGCGGAACGTCTGCTTGGCGATAAAACGCATTTGTTTGGCGAATGGAGTATTGCGGATGTGGATCTGGCGCTGATGCTAAACCGTCTGCGCTTGAATGGCGATCCGATGCCGGAAAAACTCGCTGCATACGCCGAAGCGCAGTGGCAGAGACCTTCAGTGTCAGAGTGGCTGGCGTTATCAGCGAAGAAATAAAATGAAGCGCGCAGTAAGTCGAAAAACTGACTGCGCGAAAGCGGATTACAAGGATTTGGTCAGGAAAAAGCGCGTATGGGTGGAAGGCGCCTCTTGCGGCGCGCGGGAGTCCGCAATGTAATCTTCCAGCGCCATCTGCATGTTGTATCCCATGCGTTCATAGAATGGGCGCGCCTGAAAACTGAAGGTATCGACCAGCGCGTAACGGCAGCCACGCGCTTTGGCTTCTTCTTCCGCTTCGGTAATCAGCTGCGTGCCGACATCTTTCCCGCGCAGCGACTCATCAACCCACAGCATCTGAATGTACATCCAGTTTCCGACAGTTTCAGCCACAATCCCGGCCTGCTTCTTGCCATGTTCATCCTCTACAAACACCCCTAACTCACGGAATGTCGGCTTAGGTATAAAGTTGCTGTTGAAACGGCGCAGACCGCTTTTGATCTCTTCGAGGTCTTCGGGGGTGGGCGCATGGGTGAGACGGGTCTTCATGACAGGATTCCTTTTTTAGCGTTTTGATGTAGCGAGTCGGACTGCAAAAGCGATAAAAACAGTGCCGGTCAAACGATCCAGCGTTCTGACGACCGTCGGACGGCGCAACCAACGGGAAAGCGGACGTGTGGCACAAATCATTGTGACAGACCATAACGTGCCGATAACAGCATGCAGGGCGGCCAGGCCAAAAATATAGGGGCCGACCGGATAACCGGTCGCGACAAACTGGGGCAGAAAGGAAACGTAAAACACGCCGACTTTCGGGTTTAGCACATTGCCAAATAACCCCCGCACGAAGGGCGAATTGCCGATGCGCAGGGCTTTTTTCCCACTTTCCGGTGCGGCCATATTCATTTCGCTGCGCGGTTTCAACAGCATTTGCAGGCCGAGCCAACACAGATACGCTGCCCCAATCCATTTCAGTACCGTAAAGGCGATTTCGGAGGCGGCAAGAACCGCACCGAGCCCGAGAGCCACCATCGCGCCCCACACCAGACAGCCGGTGCTGATGCCAAATGCCGACAAGAGCGCTTTTTTGCTGCCCTGACTGGCCGCGGTACGCAGAACCAGCGCGGTGTCGAGGCCGGGCGTGAGCGTCAAGATACCAGCAGCCAGCGCGTAAGAAAGCAGAGATTCGGTGACGGTCATGACTTTTCCTGATGAGCGAAAAAACCAGAATAGTGAACCTGACAGGGAAGATGCAATGTGCAGATAAAGAAAATCTTAAAGTGGTGACGGGGGAACCAAAAAAAGCCTGTGGAAGATGAGCTTCCACAGGCTTTTCAGCAGTTTTTATCGGGGTGACGATTATTTGTAGATTTCAGCGTCTGCGTGCAGTTTGTTGTTACCGGTCACGGAGATGATGCGGTAAGAAGACGCACCGGCGTTTTTCGCCTGCTGTGACAGTTTCGCTTCCAGGCCACTCAGGGTGGTGGAGTTGGCGGCGGAGATAACACCGATTTTCTGCATGTCATTTGAAGGCTGATTAACCTGCTGAGCCGCGAAGCTACCGAAAGAAATCAGGGAGAGGGTGGCAGCTACAGCAAAAATTTTGACGTTTTTCATGATAAGTATTCCATTCAGGTTTGTATGAGTGAAAGGTGGTTGCCTTTCGATGGATGCATAATAGGCCTGATACGGGCAGATGAAAAACGGATTGATTTGAGTAAGTCATTCAAAATATTTGGGCTACTTTTTACGCAATTTTACGTCCCTGTGCAGGTACCTGACGAAACCGCGGTAATGCTGACGCAGCCTTAAATAACGTCACTCTTTGCTGCTATTTTCTCCTTCCTGCTGATTTTTGGCGGGTTTGTAGATTCGGTGCTACGCTTGCAGGGTAGTATCAGAAACGGGTTGTGCGTGGGGCATGAAAATAAACCTGCCACCCAGACGGCAGCATCTAAAAGGTTCTGCTTTTGTTTGGCCGACTTGGCTGAACAATATTCACGGTAACGGAAATTTATTCGGAGGAGTCGAAAATGGGAATTTTATCCTGGATCATCTTTGGTCTTATTGCAGGTATTCTGGCTAAGTGGATCATGCCGGGCAAAGATGGCGGTGGTTTCATTCTGACTGTAGTACTGGGTGTTGTCGGTGCTGTAGTGGGTGGTTACATCAGTACGTTCTTCGGCTTTGGCCGCGTAGACGGTTTCAACTTCGGCAGCTTCGTTGTCGCGGTGATCGGTGCGATTGTGGTTCTGTTTATCTACCGCAAAATCAGGAGCTAATGGTTTTCCATTATGCCTGAAGAAAAAGACAAAAGCCGCGCAGTGTCGCGGCTTTTTTGTTTCTTAAAAACGTCAATCCACCGGTGAAGTCGGTAGTCTCACAATATCCTGATTATCATTGCCCATCCAGTACACGCCTTCTTTCGCCCAGAACGGCCCTTCAATAAAGTCGAGCAGGTCGGAATACTCTTCGTAGAACTTTTTACCGTCGCGGTTGTACACACGCATATAACCGGAATAGTGGCCGCCATCGCCCGGCATGGCTATGCGCGGAATAAACTCGAACGTCCGGTATTCGCGCACCACATATTGCTTGTTGGGGCTCCAGGTTTCTGAAATCAGTTTTCCCTGCTTCCACCACAAATAACACCCGGCAATGATCGCCAGCAGTAATGCGAGCTTTATCCAGCGTTTGCGCTGACGCACCAGCGCTTCCTGACTTTTGATTTTCATACTGCGCGTGTCCTTTTCAGCATGTTTGAGAAAAACTGCCCCAAATGTGTCTGAAAAGTTAATGGTTGTCTTGTTAAACGTCGTTCGGCGCTAAATCGCCACCAGCCCCCGCACATTTTCTGCTTCCATGTCTTCCCCGCGTCCGCGTTTGACGATGCTCCCGCGTGACATCACCAGGTAGCTGTCGGCCAGATCGGCAGCGAAGTCGTAGAATTGCTCGACCAGCAGGATCGCCATATCGCCTTTGACGGCCAGTTGTTTGATAACCGCGCCGATCTCTTTGATAACTGACGGCTGAATGCCTTCGGTGGGTTCGTCGAGGATCAGCAGGCTGGGTTTGCAGGCCAGCGCCCGGCCAATCGCCAGCTGTTGCTGCTGGCCGCCGGACAAATCACCGCCGCGGCGATGCTTCATTTCCAGCAGGATCGGGAACAGGTGGTAGATTTCGTCCGGTACCTGTTTCGCATCGCTGCCTGAAAAGCGCGACAGCCCCATCAGCAGGTTTTCTTCTACGGTCAGGCGCGGAAAAATTTCGCGACCCTGCGGGACATAGGCGATGCCCGCCTGCACACGCTGATGCGGTTTGCGACTGTTGATCACCTGATCCTGCCAGCTGATAGTGCCGGATTTCGCCGGGATCAGCCCCATCAGGCATTTAAGCAGCGTGGTTTTACCCACGCCGTTGCGCCCGAGCAGGCAGGTGACTTCGCCGATTTTCGCCTCAAACGACAGGCCGCGCAGAATGTGGCTGCCGCCGTAAAACTGATTCAGTTCATTGACTTGCAACATGACTTTTTCCTCAGCGTCCTAAATAAACGTCGATAACCTGCTCGTTGGCCTGCACTTGTTTCAGCGAGCCTTCCGCCAGCACCTGCCCCTGATGCAGCACGGTGACGTGGTCGGCGATGCTTTCCACAAAGCCCATGTCGTGCTCGACCACCATCAGCGAATGTTTGCCCGCCAGCTGTTTAAACAGCTCGGCGGTGTATTCGGTTTCGGCGTCGGTCATGCCCGCAGCCGGTTCGTCGAGCAGCAGCAAATGCGGTTCCTGCACCAGCAGCATGCCGATCTCCAGAAACTGTTTCTGGCCGTGCGACAGCAAACCCGCCGGACGATGACGTTCCGTGGTCAGCCGAAGCGTGCCGAGCATTTCATCGATGCGGTCGCGCTGTTCGCTGTTCATTTTGGCGCGCAGGCACGCCCAAACTGATTTATTGGTTTTCTGCGCGATCTCCAGATTTTCGAATACGGTCAGCGCTTCGAAGACCGTCGGCTTCTGGAATTTGCGGCCAATGCCGGACTGCGCGATGCGCACCGGATCGAGGTTGGTCAGATCGGTGCGCTGATCGTAAAACACCCGGCCGCTTTGCGGTTTGGTTTTGCCGGTAATGACATCCATCAGCGTGGTTTTACCTGCGCCGTTCGGGCCGATTACGCAGCGCAGTTCGCCGACGCCGATGTTGAGCGACAGGTTAGTCAGCGCCTTAAAACCATCAAAACTGACGTTGATGTTTTCCAGCTGCAAAATCGGGTCGGTCTGTTCACGGTGCCTGTCCGCCAGATGCGGCTGGGTAAACAGATCTTCGGTCATGGTCATCGGGCTCATCAGGATTTCCTCTTACGCAACAGGCCGATCACGCCGTGCGGCAGGAACAGCGTCACCACAATGAACATGCCGCCGAGCACAAACTGCCAGTATTCGGGGATGGCGACGGTGAACCAGCTCTTCGCGCCGTTGACGATGCCAGCGCCGAGAATCGGGCCGATCAGCGTGCCGCGCCCGCCGAGCGCCACCCAGATGGCGGCTTCGATGGAGTTGGTTGGCGACATTTCGCTCGGGTTGATGATGCCGACCTGCGGCACGTAAAGCGCGCCCGCCAGCCCGCACAGCATGGCCGACACCGTCCAGACGAACAGCTTGAAACCTTTCGGATCGTAGCCACAAAAAATCAGCCGGTTTTCTGCGTCGCGTACGGCGGTCAGTACACGTCCATATTTACTGCGCGCCAGCGCAAAACCGAGGGCCAGACTGGCGACCAGCACGAAAACGGTCATCAAAAATAATCCGACGCGAGTGCCGGTGGCGGTGACCTGAAAACCGAGCAGGGTGGTGAAACCTGTGAAGCCGTTATTACCGCCAAAACCCGTTTCATTGCGGAAAAACAGCAGCATTCCGGCGTAGGTCAGCGCCTGTGTCATGATAGAGAAATAGACGCCTTTGATTTTCGAGCGAAAGGCAAAGTAGCCGAACACAAACGCCAGCGCGCCGGGCACCAGCACGATCAGGCACAGCGCCCACGCGAAATGCTGAGTGCCTGCCCAGAACCACGGCAGCTCGGTCCATGAGAGAAAGGACATAAAATCCGGCAGGCCGCTGCCCGCCGCCTGACGCATCAGATACATGCCCATCGCGTAACCACCGAGAGCGAAAAACAGCCCGTGACCGAGTGACAGCAAACCGGCGTAGCCCCACACCAGATCGAGTGCGATCGCGACGATCGCATAGCACAGGATCTTACCGACCAGCGTCAGGGTGTACGTGGAGATCGAAAGCGGATTCTCCGCCGGCAGCAGCGCCAGAAATGGCATGACGCAAAGCGCGATTAACACCACCGCGCCCACGGAAATCGCAATCTTCGGCGCTTTTTGTACGCCGGTTATCGTTAAAGGTTGGCTCATCAGTCAGTCACCCGGCCTTTGAAGGCGAAGAGTCCCTGTGGACGTTTCTGGATAAACAGGATGATCAGCGCGAGGATCAGGATTTTCCCCAGTACTGCGCCGATTTCCGGTTCAAGAATTTTGTTCACAATGCCCAGACCAAAGGCCGCGACCACCGTCCCCGCCAGTTGCCCGACGCCGCCGAGTACCACGACAAGGAAGGAATCAATGATGTAACCCTGACCGAGTTCAGGGCCGACGTTGCCGAGCTGCGAGAGCGCCACGCCGCCTAAGCCCGCGATGCCGGAACCAAGACCGAACGCCAGCATATCGACGCGGCCGGTCGGCACGCCGCAGCAGGCCGCCATCGCGCGGTTTTGTGTCACGGCGCGCACGTTCATGCCAAGGCGCGTTTTATTGAGCAACAGCCAGGTCAGCGCGAGCACCAGCAGGACGAAAATGATCACCGCGATGCGGTTGTACGGCAGCACCAGATTCGGCAGCAGCTGAATGCCGCCGGAGAGCCAGCCGGGGTTAGCGACCTCAAGGTTTTGCGCGCCAAACAGTACGCGCACGCCCTGGATAAGGATCAGGCTGATGCCCCAGGTCGCCAGCAGCGTTTCCAGCGGGCGGCCATACAAATGGCGGATCACCGTACGCTCCAGCGCCATGCCGATGCCGGCAGTGATGAAAAACGCCACCGGCAGCGCAACCAGCGGATAAATCGCCAGCAACCCCGGCGCGTAGTGCTGAAACAGCGACTGCACCATGTAGGTCGAATACGAGCCGAGCATCAACATCTCGCCGTGCGCCATGTTAATCACGCCCAGCAGGCCGTAGGTGATCGCCAGCCCCAGCGCGGCGAGCAGCAGAATCGAGCCCAGTGATAAACCGGTAAACGCCTGCCCGAGCAGATCGCCTGTCAGCAGGCGGTGTTGCACCGCTTTCAGGCTGACAGCAGCGGCGGCACGCACGGTGGCGTCGGCTTCGGTTTTCGGATCGGTCAGGTTTTGCAGGCGGCCTTGTGTATCCGGATCGCCGGAGGTGCCGAGCAGCTCGACGGCGTGCAGGCGCACCTGCGGATCCGCGTCCGCCAGCTGTAAATTCGCCAGCGCGATGGCCAGTGCGTCATGCACCGTGCTGTCTTTTTCCAGCTCAAAACGACGGGTCAGCAACGGCAGCTGATCGGCCTGCGCGTCGCGCTGTAAGGATTTTGCCGCCTGCAAACGCACGGCGCTGTCGGTACTGACTAAACGGTGGGCGGAAAGGGCATTGGCAATCAGAATGCGCAGCCGGTTGTTCAGCCACACTTTTTTGGTGTCGCCCTGCGGTTTGGCGTCCCCTTCCAGCGGCGTGAGCTGGTCGCCGTTTTGTATGAATGCGTGCCTGGATTGGTCGATGACGACGTTTTCCTGCTTCAGCGCCTCGAGCAGCGGCAGTCTTTCCGGCTGTGGATCCGCCGCCCATTGTTGTAACAACGTGGCTTGCTGGCTGCGGCTGGCGGCAGCAAAGTCATTCGCCGCCCCGGCCTGCGCCAGTAACGGAAGGCAACAGAGCAGGAAAAGCAGTGGCCTGAAGAGGATTTTCATAATGTTCTCGCCGCATAAAGTTGATTGTGGTTTGCTCCTCCCCCTGCGAAGGGGGAGGCCGGGAGGGGGTTTTGCAAACGACTGAGTTGTTTTTAATACCCCACCCCAACCCTCACCTTGGCAGGGGAGGAAGCTGAAAATCAGTTCGTTGTTTTCACAGGAGTGTCTGGCTTTTTGTCATTACCCGCGATGTACGGGCTCCACGGCTGGGCGCGGATAGGTTTGTCGGTCTGCCAGACCACATTGAACTGCCCGTTGGATTCGATTTCGCCGATCATCACCGGTTTGTGCAGATGGTGGTTGGTTGCATCCATGGTCAGCGTGAAACCAGACGGGGCGGCGAAGGTCTGCCCGGCCATTGCGGCGCGGACTTTATCCACATCGGTCGTTCCGGCTTTTTCCACCGCCTGCGCCCACATATGGATGCCGACGTAGGTCGCTTCCATCGGATCGTTGGTTACCGCCGAGTCGGCGTTCGGCAGTTTGTGGGCTTTAGCGTAAGCCTTCCATTCGGCGACGAATTTCTTGTTAGCTGGATTATCGACGGACTGGAAGTAGTTCCACGCCGCGAGGTCACCGACCAGCGGTTTGGTGTCGATGCCGCGCAACTCTTCTTCACCCACCGAGAACGCCACCACCGGTACGTCGGTCGCTTTCACGCCCTGGTTCGCCAGCTCTTTGTAGAACGGCACGTTGGAATCGCCGTTGATGGTGGAGATCACCGCCGTTTTCCCGCCTGCGGAGAATTTCTTAATGTTGGAAACGATGGTCTGATAATCGCTGTAACCGAACGGCGTGTAGACCTCTTCGATATCGCTGTCTTTCACGCCTTTGGAATGCAGGAAGGCGCGCAGAATTTTGTTGGTGGTGCGCGGATAGACGTAATCCGTGCCGAGCAGGAAGAAGCGTTTCGCCGCACCGCCGTCTTCACTCATCAGATATTCCACCGCCGGGATCGCCTGCTGGTTAGGCGCAGCGCCGGTGTAGAAGACGTTCGGCGACATCTCTTCGCCTTCATATTGCACCGGGTAGAACAGCAAACCGTTCAGCTCTTCGAAGACCGGCAGCACTGATTTACGCGAAACCGACGTCCAGCAGCCAAATACTACGGCCACCTTATCCTGCGTCAGCAACTGGCGGGCTTTTTCGGCGAACAGCGGCCAGTTAGAGGCCGGATCGACCACCACCGGTTCCAGCTTTTTGCCCAATACGCCCCCTTTGGCATTGATGTCGTCAATGGTCATCAGCGCGATGTCTTTCAGCGGCGTTTCCGAAATCGCCATGGTGCCGGAAAGGGAGTGCATGATGCCGACCTTGATGGTCTCGGCAGCCTGTGCGCTCCAGGCTAATCCCATGCTGACTACGGTGGCGGACAGAGCAAAGGCTTTAATAAAACGTCGACGTTGCATAGATGTACCCTCTGAGAATGAGTTAAGAGAACGCTGTTATGTAGAAAGTCGAAAACACATTTAAAAAAGTCATGACGGAAGGCTTCCGTCATTCTCCGCCCGAGCCTGATGCAGCATATGCAGTGTAATTTTGCGCACCTCGGCTTTGCTGACGGCAATATGGTCGTGTAGTTGGCGTTGTGCCTCCTCAGTGCGTTGCCCGATGATGGCGAGCAGAATGCTCGCGTGTTCAATGTAGGTGGCGCTTACCCGCTCGTCTTTGGTGAAATCCAGCCGGCGGATGATGCGGATTTTCTCGGTCAGCTCGCGGTGAATACGCGCCATTTCGGCGTTACCGGCGGCGGCGACCAGCGTCATGTGAAACTCCTCGTCAAAGCGCGATACCGTCTGCCCGTCTTCGAGGCGCGGCTGGTCTATCCAGAAATCTTTCAGCTCGCCCAGTTGCAGGGGCTGCGCTTCGGGCGGGCAGGCGCACAGGCGTTTCACCGCTTCCAGTTCCAGCACAATGCGCAGGTCATACAACTGCTCGAAGAAGTCGAAATCGAACGGGCGCACCTGCCAGCCGCTGCGGAAAAACACTTCGACATAACCTTCACGCTCGAGCCAGAACAGCGCCTGACGCACCGGCGTGCGGCTGACTTCCATGCGATCGGCGATGTCGTTCTCGCTGAAGCGGTCACCCGGCAGCAGGCGAAAGCTGAAAATGTCGGCTTTCAGCTGCTGATAAATACGTTCCGCCAGCCCTTCAGGACGGTTGCTTTTCGTGCGTGTCGATTTGGCGCCTGTCAGTTGCATAAAAAATCCTTTGTGGGTTTCACCCGCTTAAACCGCTAAATCCAGCCACAGCAGCGCATCGCCCGGCCCGACCGGACGGCCCTGCTGGCAGCTGATTTTTAATACCGTTCCGGCGCACGGCGCGTTGACCGACAGCTCCATTTTCATGGCCTCGACGACGATCAGCGGCTGACCTTCCACCACCTGCTGGCCCGGTTCGACCAGGATTTTCCAGATATTGCCGTTGAGATCGGCGCTGACCAGATGCCCGTCCTGATCCGCATCGTCCTCCTCTAACTGGACGGCGTTGGCTGCCGCGTCCACCGCCGCGCTTTCTGCTTCATGCCAGTGCGCGACTTCACGGGTAAAGGCCTCGGTCTGTTTTGTGCGAAAGTCAGCGATATCGGCGGCGTTGTCGGCAAGGAATTGGGTATATTGCGCAAAATCGAACTCTGTCTCTTCGATGCGCACCTGTTCACGTCCTTCGCGGAAGGCGTCGCGCTGGGCGTCCAGCTCCGCTTCAGTAACTTCATAGAAGCGCACCTGATCAAAGAAGTGCAGCAGCCACGGCTCGCCATTTTTGAACTGTTCGTTCTTGAGGAATTTATTCCAGATCGGCAGCGTGCGACCGACCAGCTGATAGCCGCCCGGCGAATCCATGCCGTAGATGCACATGTACATCCCGCCGATGCCGACCGTGCCTTCGGCGGTGTAGGTACGCGCCGGATTGTATTTGGAACTGAGCAGGCGATGGCGCGGATCGACCGGCACTGCGCAGGGCGCGCCGAGGTACACATCGCCCAGCCCGAGGATTAAATAGCTGGCATCGAAAATGATGTTTTTGACTTCTTCGCGGCTTGCCAGCCCGTTGGTGCGCTGGATGAAATCGACGTTATTTGGCAGCCACGGCGCATCGGCGCGCACGGTCTGCTGATAACGTTCCACTGCGCCCAGCGTGGCGGAATCTTCAAACGCCATCGGCATATGCACGATGCGGGTCGGGATTTTGAGCTGGCTGACATCCGCCAGACTGTGTTCGAGCGTCAGTAAATGCTCAAGCAGCGCGCCCTGATGCAACACGCGGCTGTCATAACGGATTTGCAGAGACCGCACGCCCGGCGAGAGCTCTTCGATGCCCGCCTGACCGGCCGCACGGATGGCGTTCATCAGCAGATAAATGCGCATCCGCACCGCCAGATCCAGCACGTTGTCGCCGTACTCAATCAGCACGTAGCCGTCGCCCGCCTGCCGGTATTCCACCGAAGGCCGCTGTGCCGTGGCCGGTAACGCCGCGAGAATGGTGGCGGACGCGGTGGCGTCTGGCAGCAGCGACGGCACCGGCAGCGCCATGGCGTTCACCGGCATCAGCGAGTCGACAGTGCCTTGCTGCGCCAGTTCCAGCGCCTGTGCCTGTTCGAAACTGATCGGATGGAAGCGGATTTTATCGCCCGGTTTGACCTGCCCGACTTTCCACAGCTCGGCTTTGGCGATGGTCACCGGGCAGACGAAACCGCCGAGGCTTGGCCCGTCCCGGGTCAGGATCACCGGGAAATCGCCGGTAAAGTTGATGGCGCCAATGGCGTATTCACAGTCATGCACGTTCGACGGATGCAGACCGGCTTCCCCGCCGTCCTGCCGTGCCCACTGCGGTTTCGGGCCGACCAGACGCACGCCCAGGCGGTTGGAGTTGTAATGCACCTGCCATTCGGCGGCGAAGAAGGTATCGATCGATTCTTTGGTGAAGAAGTCCGGTGCGCCGTGCGGGCCATAGAGCACGCCGATGTTCCACAGATCGCCATACACCGGCACGATGTTGTCGGCCGCAGGCTGCGGCAAACCGACCGGCGCGGGCGTGGTGCAGGCGGCGAGTTCGGGCTGGGAAACCGTCAGCATATCGGCGACGCGCAGCGTGCGGCCAGCGTGACCGCCAAACTGCCCGAGGGCAAAGGTCGAACGGCTGCCGAGATATACCGGCACGTCGAAACCGTTACGCACCGCAAGATAGGTACGGCAGCCCTGCGTGGCGCGGCCAAGGGTCAGCGTCTGACCGGCTTTGACCGCCACCGGCTGCCAGTAATCCACCGTCTCGCCATCAAGATCTGCCGGACAGCGCGCACCGGTCAGCGCAATCGTGGCATCGCAGTGAAAACGCAGCGTCGGGCCCTGTAACGTGAATTCAAGACCGGCGGCGTCAAGGTGGTTACCGACAATGCGATTGGCGAGGCGAAATGCAAAATCATCCATTGGGCCGGACGGCGGCACGCCGATATCCCAGTAACCGAGACGGCCCGGATAATCCTGCACGCTGCTGTAGGTGCCGGGGGCGATCACTTCGATGGCCTTCGGCGCGTAGGCAAAACTGTCGAGCATTCGTGTCCACATATTGCCGTCGCGGAACACCGGCGTGGCTACGACCTGACGCAGATAATCAATATTGGTGGCGATGCCGTGCAAACGGGTGGCGGCCAGCGCGGCGGACATTTTTGCCAGCGCATCCTGACGGTCGGTGCCGTGGACGATCAGCTTGGCGATCATCGGGTCGTAAAATGCTGACACTTCGCTGCCGGTAGAAACCCAGCCATCGACGCGGACATCCTGCGGGAAAAAGACTTCGGTTAGCACGCCGGGGCTCGGCTGGAAGTTTTTCAGCGGATCTTCGGCGTAAATCCGCACTTCCATCGATGCACCCTGCGGTGCCCGCTCCAGATGCGGCCAGTCGAGCGGCTCACCGGCAGCGACGCGCAGCATGCATTCGATCAAATCCAGCCCGGTGACCATTTCGGTGACCGGATGCTCGACCTGCAAACGGGTATTAACCTCGAGGAAATAAAATTCATCGCGCGCGGCGTCATAAATAAATTCGACGGTACCGGCGCTGCGATAATTCACCGACTCGCCCAGCTGCACGGCGGCGCGATGCAGGGCTTCACGACTGGCCGGTGGCAGATTCGGCGCAGGGGTTTCTTCTACTACTTTCTGGTTGCGGCGTTGCAGGGAACAGTCGCGTTCGCCGAGCGCCACTACGCGACCTTTACCGTCGCCAAAAATCTGCACTTCGACGTGGCGGGCGCGATCCACAAACCGCTCCAGAAACACGCCGGCATCGCGAAAAAACTGTTCGCCCAGGCGTTTCACGCTGTCCCACGCGGCGCGCAACCCGTCTTCGTCATCGCAGCGCGTCAGGCCAATGCCTCCGCCGCCTGCGGTGCTTTTCAGCATGATCGGATAACCGATTTTCGCCGCGGCAATCACCGCGTCTTCAATGCTTGCCAGCAAACCGGTGCCCGGCGTCATCGGCACACTGGCGGCTGCGGCTAATTCGCGGGCGCGGTGCTTGAGGCCGAATTCACGGATTTGTCCGGCGGTCGGGCCGATAAACGCAATGCCAGCGGCGTCGCAGGCATCAGCAAATTCTGCGCTTTCGGATAAAAAGCCGTAGCCGGGATAAATCGCCTGCGCGCCGGTTTCTTTCGCGGCGGCCAGAATTTTGTCGATCATCAGATAGCTTTCGCTGGCCTTTTCGCCGCCCAGCGCAATGGCGATATCGGCATCGGCTACGTGCGGCGCATTACGGTCGGCATCGGAATACACGGCCACGCTGGTGACCCCGAGGCGTTTGAGCGTGCGGATGGCGCGGCAGGCGATTTCGCCACGGTTGGCGACCAGAACAGTCGTGAACATAGGTGTGGCTCCTCAGGCGTTTTTCAGGGAGGCGAGGTGAGAGATGTAACTTCTCCAGCCGCCAAAATGGGTGATGTCAGTGGCGTCAGGGATTGCCCACGGCTCGCAGATAAAGCCTTTCACCGTGCGACCGTCGGCCAGTTCCAGAGAGCCGATGCCAAGCGGTGCCGGAATTTCGGCGACGAACTCGCCAAAGCGCGCCAGCGGGATGTCCCACAGTTCGACGATAATCGCGCTGCCGGTTTCTGCCCGTACCAGCCCCGGTTTAGGTGGCGTGGTGTTGGCAAGGGCGTAGAGTTTGTAAGTGGCGGCGGTGGTGGTTTGCTCGATGCGCACCGCGTTGCGGCTGGTGAGCTGGAAATTCAGCGGCATACCGGTGAGATGCGCCCCGACAACCGCGACGCGCACGCTGGCGGTGAGCGGCGTGGACGTCATATATTCTTCAGGCTTAAGCGTAATGCCGGTCGCGCCGAGCGGCAGGGTCAGGCTGCGCTGCCACTGGCGGCCAAAGCTGGCTAAGGCATCGTCGTGCCAGGCGGGCGCGACCAACGTGATACCAGCGGGCAGGCCGTCAGCGCGAAGACTCGATGGCAGCGCCAGCGCGGATAAATCCGCCAGATTGGTGAAGTTGGTGTAAATCCCGAATTGCGAGTTATAGAGCACCGGCTCCTGCACCATTTCTTCCTGCGTGCGGATTGTCGGCGAGGTCGGCACCACCAGCGCATCAAACCCTTCCAGCGCCAGATTAATTTTGCGCGACAGCTCCGCACGCAAATATTCAGCCCGCCAGGCGTCGCAGGCGCTGTAGTTCAGGCCGTTCGCCACAATGCCGCGCACCACCGGATCCATCACTTCCGGGCTTTCCTCGAAAATCTGGCCGACCGCTACCGTGCGTTCAGCCACCCATGCGCCGTAATACAGCTGCTCCGCCAGTTCGCGGAACGGCGTGAAATCGATCGGAACCAGCGTGACGCCGCTGCTGCTCATACGATCCAGCGCCTGATCGAATTCAAATTCGGCCTGCGCATCGCCAAAAAACTCCAGACTGTCGGGTACCGCAAAGCGCGGATGGGCGGAAATCGCCACCGGCGCAGTGCGTGGATTCGGGCGTGAATAGGCATCGGCGGCGTCATATCCGCCCGCCGCGTGGGCGACGGTCTGGGCATCGGCGACGGTCAGGGCGAAGATGGAAACTGAGTCATTCAGGCGGCAGGCGGGCACGACGCCTTTGTTCGACAGCCAGCCTTTTGTGGGCTTCAGGCCAACGACGTTATTGAATCCGGCAGGCACGCGGCCAGAACCAGCGGTGTCGGTGCCCAACGAGAAAGCGACTAAACCGCGCGCCAGTACTGAAGCGGAACCCGAACTTGAGCCGCCGCTGACGTAATCCGGGTTGAACGTATTGCGCACCGCACCGTACGGCGAGCGGGTGCCCACCAGGCCGGTGGCGAACTGGTCGAGATTGGTTTTGCCAATGACAATCGCGCCTTTAGCTCTCAGATTGGCGACGACGGTAGCATCGGCTTCGGCGGTGTAAGTGAACGCCGGACAGGCGGCGCTGGTCGGCCAGCCTGCGATATCAATATTGTCTTTGACTGCAAACGGCACGCCAAACAGCGGCAGGGCGGCTATCGAGCCTTCAGCCTTTTGACGCAAGCTTTCCAGATGGGCAATCTGGTCTTCCAGCTGATTGGCCGTTGCACGATAAATCCAGGCGTTATCGGTATGACTCAGACTGCCCAGCACCATGGAAAGCGTGGTACGCAAACTGCCCGGCGCCGTGCGGTAGTGCTCTTGCCATTCGCGCAGGGTAAAACCGCGAAACGGCGAATTCGTAGAATGTGAAGCGTGGGTCATAGGTTGAATTCCATCTGGTACACAAGATTGAATTCACCTAAGCAAGCCCTGTGCCACATCATTACTTATTGATTTAAAGTGATTTATTATTTGGCTTGTGAATGCGTTGTACGTTTGTTGCACCATCACAGGAGGGCAACTGAGCAAAAAAGGGGCGAAGATTTGCACTTCGTGCAGTCGTGGTTCAACTTAAATGCATTATCATCTGGCCCACAATTAGCAAGAACGGCATATCTTTAAGATATTCATATCGCTTTGACGCTTTTAGGAAAATGCACTTGATGCCACTTCGCACTCTCTTCAGACGGCTGAAAAAGCTTTTACTGGTACTGATTCTGGTGGTTATCACGCTGCTGGCTGTGCGGACCTATGATGCCTTGCAGGGCCCGCCACTTGAGCCGTGGCACAAACTGGTGCCGGATGAACTGAGCGCAGAGCAGTTGGATAACAGCGACTGGCCAGCGTATTTACGCGCTGAACAGCAGGCGTTTGTCGAAGTGAAGCAGGAAGTGACAGATAAGCTGGACGCCCAAGAGCGCATCCCGCTGAACCGCTATTACGACCGCAGCCCGATTTATCCCGAACATTTTGCGCAGGACTGGAACCGTTCTTATGAGCTGATGCCTGCGGGCAAGCCTGTCGGCGCAGTCGTGTTGTTGCACGGGCTGACGGATTCCCCTTATAGCCTGCGCCATATCGCCGAGGATTACCGCCAGCGCGGGTTCGTGGCGGTGGGCATTCGCCTGCCGGGACACGGCACGGTGCCGGGCGGTCTCACCAATGTGGGCTGGGAACAGTGGATGGCGGCGACGCGGCTGGCCGTGCGTGAAGCCCGTCGTGCCGCCGGTGTCGAGGTGCCGTTGCAGATGGTCGGTTTTTCTAACGGCGGCGCGCTGGCGATGAAATACACGCTCGATACGCTCGACGACGCGTCCCTGATTCGCCCTTCCCGCGTGGTGCTGATTTCCCCGATGATTGGCGTCACCAGTTTTGCCCGCTTCGCCGGTTATGCGGGCTGGCCGGCGATCTTCCCGGCGTTCGCTAAAACCGCATGGCTGAACCTGATGCCGGAGTTCAATCCGTTTAAATACAATTCATTCCCGGTGAAAGCGGCGCGTCAGTCCTATCTGCTGACCGATATCCTGCAACAGCAGATTATTAAAGAAGCGAAATCTGGCAGGCTTTCGCAGCTTCCGCCTTTGCTGGCCTTCCAGTCGGTAGTGGATTCCACCGTCAGCACCCGCGCGGTAGTCACCGCTTTGTTTAATCAGTTGCCCGCCAACGGTAGCCAACTGGTGTTAATTGATATCAACCGCAGCGCCTACGTCGGGCCGTTACTGCGTCCGTCGTCAGAAACCGCGGTTGAACGCTTATTGCCGCCTGCGCCAAGGCGCTATCAGACGACGGTGATCACCAACGCCGCGCCCGATCAGGCGGCAACCGTTGCGCAGATCACAGCGGCGGGGCAGACTGCCGGGGTCGCGACGCCGCTGGGGCTGGATTATCCTTCCGAATTCTTCTCGCTCTCACACGTTGCGCTGCCGTTCCCGCCCGATGACTCGCTGTATGGCCGCACGCCGCAGGGCCCGGCGCAGTTTGGTATTCGTCTGGGCACGCTCGCCGCACGCGGCGAGAATGGCGCGCTGGTGGTGAGCATGGATCAACTGATGCGCGTATCATCGAATCCGTTTTATCCTTACATGTTGCAGAGAATCAGGGGATTTTGAAGATCTGTGTCAGAGTTGAGCTCGTGAAGGCATTTACCAGTGTTAGTATACTCACCCAAAAGCGCTTGCGATTATATCGCGCGCTATATACATTGGCGGCATGAACATGAAAACAGACACCGAATCAACGCCCAACAGCATGCTGCATCTGGATCAGCAGATGTGTTTCGCGCTCTACTCCGCGAATCTTGCATTGCATAAGGTTTACCGCAAGTTGCTCGGCCAGCTTGATCTGACCTATCCGCAGTATCTGGTGATGCTGGTTCTCTGGCAGCGTGATGAAGTGACCGTCTCTGAGATCGGCGACAAGCTGTTTCTGGATTCCGCGACCCTGACGCCGCTGTTAAAACGGCTGGAGACCGCCGGTTTTCTGCTGCGCCGTCGCGCCAAAGCGGACGAGCGGCAGGTCATTATCACCCTGACCGACACCGGTAGGCAGTTGCGTGACAAAGCCAAAGAGATCCCCGAAGCGATTTTGTGTGCGACCGAGTGTGAGCTCAGTGAAATGGTCACGCTCAAACAGCAGCTGGAATCTCTGCGCGCGAACTTAAAAGATAAAGCCTGACGAACGCCGTTCAGCGAATGATTGATTAAACCTATCGCAGCAAACAGACAAATCCGGAGTGCGCTTTCGAGTTTGTCTGCTAGTATTAAATACATAGCGCACGATTAAATCGTGTTAAATATTTCCAGTTAAGTCATCTTTGATTCTCAGTAATCTGACCCGAAAAGGAACGAAATATGTCTATCGAAAAAGTTGTGTATCGTGCTCATGCATCTGCTACCGGTGGTCGTGATGGCCGTGCTGTTTCTGACGACGGCGTATTAGATATCAAACTGGGCGTGCCGAAAGAAATGGGTGGCATGGGCGGCGGTACCAACCCAGAGCAGCTGTTTGCTGCCGGTTACTCCGCCTGCTTCCTCGGCGCACTGAAAGCCGTGGCCGCGCAGGAAAAAATTAAGATCCCTGCTGACGCGAAAATTGAAGGCGCGGTAGGCATCGGTGCCATCCCCGGCGGTTACGGTATCGAAGTTCAGCTTGATATCACTCTGCCTGGCTTTGAGCGCAGCGACGCAGAAGCGCTGGTTGCCAAAGCTCATCAGGTTTGCCCGTACTCCAATGCCACCCGTGGCAACATCGATGTCACTTTGAATATTAAATGATTTTTTAGAAGTACCGCCTTCACCAGGGGCGTTTTAAGAAATACCCAGGAGGCTTCGGCCTCCTTTTTCATGTCTGGATTTCTCCCCGATAAAGACCCCGCCTGACCTTCATCTCGCCTGTAAGCCGCTTTGGCACGGAACATTCCGGAAGTATGTATATATACGTAATCTCGGTATAATCTGTGAACTCACCAGACATAAACATGTCACAATGATTCAGAATCTTTCAAAATCCTCCGGAAAACCACATTACATGAATAGAGTGAAGACTCTATCGCAGCAAAATATTTCATTATTGTTAGCGATTTATATTGGCATTTTCCTCAATGTCTCCGTGTTTCAGCGCCGCTTTGCCGCCTTGATTAATCATTTCACTTCCACCGAACTGCTACAGGCCGTCACAGAAGTGTGTGCGATCGTCCTGTTTACTTTTTTCGTGCTGCGTTTGTTGTCGCTGGGTGGACGGCTGTTTTTCCGCATCGTTGCCAGCCTGCTGGTTCTGATTTCCGTCGCCGCCAGTTATTACATGGTGATGTTCAATGTGGTGATCGGCTACGGCATCGTGGTCTCGGTGATGACCACGGATATCGATCTCAGCAAAGAGGTGATTGGGCCGCAACTGTTTATCTGGATGGCGCTGGTCAGTGCCATACCGCTGTTCCTGATCTGGAAAAATGATCTGCGTCTGACGCTGATTGAACAGATGAAAACGCCGGGGCAGCGTGCGTTGCCGCTGATCGTTATGTTGGCCACGGTGCTGCTGGTCTGGTTGCCGCTGCGTTATCTTGATCACAAACAAAGCGTGAACGAGAAGAAAACTAACGTCGATTTACCGAGCTACGGCGGCGTTGTCGCGCACTCCTATTTACCGTCTAACTGGCTGGCTGCCCTCGGGTTGTACGCATACACCCAGATTGATGAAGGCCAGGATGCCAGCCATTATTTAGACCCGGCGAAAGAGTTTACCTACGTGCCGCCGGCGGATATTGATGACACCTACGTGGTGTTTATCATCGGGGAAACCACCCGCTGGGATCACATGGGTCTTCTGGGCTACGAGCGCGATACGACGCCGCGCCTGTCGAAAGAGAAGAATCTGGTGGCGTTCCGCGGGACTTCCTGCGATACCGCCACCAAGCTCTCGCTGCGTTGCATGTTTGTGCGCGAAGGCGGGACGGAAGATAACCCGCAACGGACGCTAAAAGAGCAGAACATCTTTGCGGTGATGAAATCTTTGGGTTTCACTTCTGAACTCTTCGCGATGCAAAGCGAGTTGTGGTTCTACAACAACGCCGACACCAACAATTTCTCCTTCCGTGAAATCATCGCGTCTGAAAAGCGTAATGACGGTAAACCGGTGGACGATATGTTGCTGGTGAATGAATTGCAGCAGTCTTTGAAAAATTACCCGAAAGGGAAACATCTGGTGATCCTGCACACTAAAGGCTCGCATTATCTCTATTCCCAGCGTTATCCGCGCAGCTACGCGCGTTATACGCCGGAATGTAAGAGAACCAACTGTACTAAAGAAGAGCTGATTAACGCCTTCGATAACAGCGTGCTTTACACCGACACCTTCATCGACAGCGTGATTGATCAGCTGCGCGACAAGAAGGCGCTGGTGTTTTATGCCTCCGATCACGGTGAGTCGATTGATGAGAACTCCCATCTGCACGGTACGCCGCGCGAAATGGCGCCACCTGAGCAGTTCCGTGTGCCGATGATGGTGTGGGCTTCTGACAGCTTCCTCGAACAGCCGGACCACAAAGAGGCGTTTGAGCAGCTTCAGGCGCAGCAGCGTGTAGGGGCGAAGAAGCGCCACGTCGAGCTTTTCGACTCGATTCTGGGTTGTCTGGGTTATACCTCACCGAACGGCGGAATCAATCCGGCGAATAACTGGTGTGCTAAACCTCAGGCAGAACAGAAGTAATAGGTTAAATTGGCGGCGTATCGGATGATTTCTGGGCAGTCGGTGAATATGGATGAAAAAGCCGTTGACGCTCTGAAACCACCGCAGTAAGATGCGCCCCATTCGGCGAGTAGCGCAGCTTGGTAGCGCAACTGGTTTGGGACCAGTGGGTCGGAGGTTCGAATCCTCTCTCGCCGACCACATTTGAAAAACCTGCTTTTAAAGCAGGTTTTTTTTCGCCTGCAGTTTAAGAGGATGAGAACCTCCGAAGGAGGTTTGAGCCGAGCGAAGCGAGACCACGTTGCTTTAGCAACGGCCCGCAGGGCAAGCATCGAAGATGCGCGTAATCCTCTCTCGCCGACCACATTTGAAAAACCTGCTTTTAAAGCAGGTTTTTTTCGTCTATAAAAAGCCCGCTGCTTTCTGGTTGCGGGCTTTTTGTTGTGTGCGCTCCCTTAACCTCATCAGCTTCAAATCCTCTTTCCTGTGATTTGTAGAGTTCTGATAGTCGGCGGCAACGCGGTGAAGAAAGGAGAAGCCGACGGTATTACCGGTTCTTCGCGCTGTCGCGAAACAAATAAAATCTGTTCACACTGTTACATCCGTCTCATGCGCTTTAGCGCGAAAACTGCGGCGTAACCGCGTCATGGAAAATACCGTTGCATGGGCGACGTGGAGGAATTCTTCGCCTTCCGGGGTCAGGCGGATGGGGTAAGTTTTGCGGTCAAACAGCACAACGCCGAGCCACTCTTCCAGCTGGCGGATGCGGCGGCTGAGTGCGGACTGAGTGATATTTCGTTCGCTGGCGGCGCGCGTGAAGCTGTAGCAATGAGATACGCTGAGAAAATCTTCAAACCACTTTAGTTCCATCACAAAACCTCTGGCCGGTGATATTCAAAAAACCTGCTGCCATAAATCCAGATACCCCCTGATTTAAGCAAAAAACGCGCCAGTCTTTGGATTATAAGAACAGTTTGGTTTCGGGGTATTTCAGCCCGCACAGTGCCTTTCGGTGAAAAAACACACGAAACATATCCACGAGGGTGGCTGCACCATCATCGGGCATCTGCGCCTTTTTGGGGTGTTTGAAGGGGTCAGTGCGTGAAGCCCATTTATGACAGTCCCATGTCATCTGCTGCTCTTCTCAGCATTTTCAGCTGGTTTCCACCCCTATCTCAAAAATAACCGTTCATATATTCATCATTTAGCGAGAAATTTTTAGGGATTTAATATGTGCAAAACCCCCAGGAATATTCTTTTACAAAGTTGATTGTGTGGGTTTCGGGTTCAAAAACTGAACATTCATCCTGATTTGGTTAACGGAATGTTTTTTTATGTTTGTTTGCTGTTACTCACAGTCTGTGTAAATGCCTGATGGTTATATTGACGTCAGGGATAGGAGTTGCCAAATTGATAGCCCCAAGGAAGACCAGTGATTATTTCCGGTAAAGATCCGTAAAGCCCGCTTTACAGTTCGAAGGAAAAAAATGGCAGTTCACCATGCTCTGGTTGGACTTAATGCAGCGCACACCAACACAGTCACCCGCAAATAAAAATAAAGGGTGGCGTGAGCTGCAAACACAACACACACATCCACATCACCATTAATCAATGGAGCAGAAGCGATGACAATCTCTTTAGGTAAGTCGGGGCTACTGAAATTCAGTATGGGCCTGATTGCGCTGACCGTTGCGGCAAGCGTGCAGGCAAAAACGTTAGTGTATTGTTCTGAAGGTTCACCTGAAGGCTTCAACCCTCAGCTGTTCACCTCAGGCACCACGTATGACGCCAGCTCCGTGCCTATCTACAACCGTTTGGTTGAGTTCAAGATCGGGACCACAGAAATTCAGGCGGGTCTGGCTGAGAAGTGGGACGTGTCGGCAGACGGCAAAACCTACACCTTCCATCTGCGCAAAGGCGTGAAATGGCAGGACAACAAGGAATTCAAACCAACCCGTGATTTCAATGCGGATGACGTGGTGTATTCCTTCGAACGTCAGCTCGACAAAAACAATCCATACCACGGCGTTTCTGGCGGTAGCTACGAATACTTCGAAGGCATGGGTATGGGCGATCTGATCAACAAGATTGTCAAAGTTGACGACAATACCGTTCAGTTTGTGCTCAACCGCCCGGAGTCGCCATTCCTGGCTGACCTGGCGATGGACTTCGCTTCCATCCTGTCTGCGGAATACGCGGATAACATGCTGAAAGCGAAAACACCTGAGAAAGTCGATTTGGATCCGATCGGTACCGGTCCGTTCCAGCTTGTGCAATACCAGAAAGATTCACGCATCCTCTACAAAGCTTTCCCTGGTTTCTGGGGCACCAAGCCGCAGATCGACCGTTTAGTCTTCTCCATCACGCCTGACGCTTCCGTGCGTTACGCGAAATTGCAGAAAAACGAATGCCAGGTCATGCCATACCCGAACCCCGCTGATATCGCGGCAATGAAGAAAGATAAAACCATCAACCTGATGCAACAGCCAGGTCTGAACGTCGGTTATCTGTCCTTCAACGTTGAGAAAAAACCACTGGATGAAGTGAAAGTGCGTCAGGCACTGACCCTGGCTGTGAACAAAAAAGCCATCATCGATGCGGTTTATCAGGGTGCTGGCCAGCCGGCTAAAAACCTGATCCCACCGACTATGTGGGGCTACAACAAAGACGTTGTGGATTACGATTACAACCCTGAGAAAGCCAAAGAGCTGCTGAAAGAAGCAGGTCACGCAGACGGTTTCACTATCGATCTGTGGGCGATGCCGGTACAGCGTCCGTACAACCCGAACGCGCGCCGTATGGCTGAAATGATCCAGGCTGACTGGGCGAAAGTGGGCGTGAAAGCCAACATCGTCACCTACGAGTGGGGCGAATACCTCAAGCGTGCTAAAGCCGGTGAACATCAGTCTGTGATGATGGGCTGGACCGGGGACAATGGGGATCCGGACAACTTCTTCGCCACGCTGTTCAGCTGCGCGGCCGCCAAAGACGGTTCCAACTATTCCCGCTGGTGCTACAAGCCGTTTGAAGATTTGATCCAGCCAGCCCGTGCTGAATCCGATCACGCCAAACGTGCTGCGCTGTACCAGCAGGCACAGGTTGTGATGCATGACCAGGCTCCGGCACTGATCATCGCTCACTCCACCGTGTACGAACCTGTCCGTAAAGAAGTCAAAGGCTATGTCGTTGACCCGTTAGGCAAACACCACTTCGAAAACGTCAGCATGGAATGATTGACGATTGAGCGCACAGGGAGCTGCGTTGTGCGGTGCTCGCAATTTTCGCCTGCCTGAGGGTATGTTTCAATTGCTGTGCTCCTCCGCCTTGCTCGCAGCGCGCTCACTACGTCTTTTAGTTCAGCGGTATAGAGTTTTGTGAGCTACTAATAAGCCCGGCGAGCTACGGTTCTCCGGGCATTTTATACAGAGAGTACGGGATATGTTTCAGTTCATACTCCGACGTTTGGGGTTAGTTATCCCAACGTTTATCGGCATAACTTTGCTGACTTTTGCCTTCGTACATATGATACCAGGCGACCCGGTCACCATCATGGCAGGCGAACGCGGTGTTTCCCCCGAACGTCACGCCCAGTTAATGGCAGATATGGGGCTCGATAAGCCTCTTTATCAGCAATACTTCCACTATGTGAACGGGGTGCTGCACGGCGACCTGGGCACTTCCTTAAAAAGCCGAACCCCTGTCTGGCAGGAGTTTGTCCCGCGTTTTAAAGCCACGCTGGAACTGGGCATCTGCGCGATGATTTTCGCGATTGTTGTCGGTATTCCGGTGGGCGTGCTGGCGGCGGTCAAACGCGGATCGATATTCGACCACACGGCAGTGGGGATCTCGCTGACCGGATATTCCATGCCGATATTCTGGTGGGGGATCATGCTGGTGATGCTGGTCTCGGTGCAGCTCAACCTCACGCCCGTATCGGGGCGAATAAGCGATACCGTTTTCCTTGATGACAGCATGCCGCTGACCGGCTTTATGTTGATCGACTCCCTCATCTGGGGCGAGCCGGGCGACTTCAAAGACGCCGTAATGCACATGATTTTGCCTGCGCTGGTGCTCGGCACCATTCCTCTGGCGGTTATCGTGCGTATGACCCGTTCTTCCATGCTGGAAGTGTTGGGTGAAGATTATATCCGTACCGCGCGCGCCAAAGGCGTCAGCCGTATGCGGGTGATTGTCGTCCACGCACTGCGCAATGCGCTGCTGCCGGTGGTGACCATCATTGGTTTGCAGGTCGGGACGCTGCTGGGCGGCGCCATTCTGACGGAAACCATCTTCTCCTGGCCGGGACTTGGCCGGTGGCTGATCGATGCACTCCAGCGCCGCGACTATCCGGTCGTGCAGGGCGGAGTGTTGCTGGTCGCTACTTTGATCATCGTGGTTAACCTGCTGGTAGACGTGCTCTACGGTGTGGTCAACCCGCGTATTCGCCACAGAAAATAAGGGGCGCAAAATGTCTCAGGTTACAGAGCCCGTTGCGAATGAAATCGTGACGGCTGCGCCAGTGCCGATGCCGCCATTGCGGGAATTCTGGCATTACTTCAAGCGTAATAAAGGGGCCGTGACTGGCCTGGCTTATATCATCATCATGCTGGTGATTGCGATTGGGGCGAATGTGATCGCGCCACACGCCCCGGCTGAACAGTTCCGTGATGCCCTGCTGCGTCCGCCGGTCTGGATGGAAGGCGGAAGCTGGAAATTCCTGTTAGGCACCGACGACGTGGGCCGCGATATTCTGTCGCGTCTGATGTACGGCGCACGGTTATCGCTGCTGGTCGGTTGCCTGGTCGTGGTGCTTTCGCTGATCCTCGGCGTGATTTTCGGTCTGTTTGCCGGATATTACGGCGGTGTCATCGACGCTATCATCATGCGTGTGGTCGATATCATGCTGGCCTTGCCAAGCCTGTTGCTGGCGCTGGTGCTGGTGGCAATTTTCGGTCCGTCGATAGTCAACGCCTCGCTGGCGCTGACGTTCGTCGCCTTGCCACACTACGTGCGACTTACCCGCGCGGCGGTGCTGGTGGAAGTGAACCGCGACTACGTGACCGCTTCGCGCGTGGCGGGTGCCGGTGCGACGCGTCAGATGTTCATCAATATTTTACCTAACTGCTTAGCGCCGCTGATCGTTCAGGCATCGCTCGGTTTCTCCAACGCCATCCTCGATATGGCGGCTCTCGGCTTCCTCGGCATGGGCGCGCAACCGCCAACGCCGGAGTGGGGCACGATGCTGTCCGACGTCTTACAGTTTGCTCAAAGCGCCTGGTGGGTTGTGACCTTCCCTGGTGTGATCATTCTGCTGACGGTACTGGCATTTAACCTGATGGGTGACGGCCTGCGCGACGCCCTTGACCCTAAACTCAAGCAGTAGGGGACGAGAGATGGAAACCACATTAATTCAAGACGTACCGGTCGGCAAAACGCTGCTGACCGTTGATAAGCTTTCCGTGCATTTTGGTGACGAAGGCACGCCGTTTCGCGCCGTAGATCGTATCAGCTACAGTGTGAAACAGGGCGAAGTGGTCGGGATTGTCGGCGAATCCGGTTCCGGTAAATCGGTCAGTTCACTGGCGCTGATGGGACTTATCGATTTCCCCGGCAAAGTGATGGCTGAAAAGCTGGAGTTCGGTGGCCGTGATCTGCAAGGCATGAGCGAAAAAGAGCGCCGCCAGATTGTCGGCGCCGAAGTCGCGATGATTTTCCAGGATCCGATGACCAGCCTTAACCCGTGCTACACCGTCGGATTCCAGATTATGGAAGCCATCAAGGTGCATCAGGGTGGCAACAAAAAGACCCGTCGTCAGCGCACCATCGATCTGCTGAATCTGGTCGGCATCCCCGATCCGGCTTCGCGTCTCGACGTGTATCCGCATCAGCTTTCCGGCGGGATGAGTCAGCGCGTAATGATCGCGATGGCGATCGCCTGCCGTCCTAAACTGCTGATCGCCGATGAACCGACGACCGCTCTCGACGTGACCATTCAGGCGCAGATCATCGAATTGCTGCTCGAGCTGCAACAGCAAGAGAACATGGCGCTGATGCTGATTACCCATGACCTCGCACTGGTGGCCGAAGCCGCGCAGCACATCATCGTGATGTATGCCGGTCAGGTAGTGGAATCGGCAAGAGCCACGGAGATTTTCCGTGCGCCGCGTCATCCGTACACTCAGGCGCTGCTGCGATCCTTGCCGGAATTTGCCGCTGACAAAGCACGTTTGCAGTCATTGCCGGGCGTAGTGCCGGGCAAATATGACCGTCCGAACGGTTGCCTGCTCAACCCGCGTTGCCCGTATGCCACCGATCTTTGCCGTAAAGAAGAACCGGCGCTGCGCGATCTCGCGAACGGGCGTCAGTCGAAGTGTCATTATCCGCTCGATGATGCCGGGAGACCTACTTATGAGTCCTGATAACACCGCATCGCAGCCGTTGTTGCATGCGATTGACCTGAAAAAGCACTACCCGGTGAAGAAAGGGATGTTCGCCCCGGAACGTACAGTTAAGGCCCTCGACGGCGTGTCATTCACTCTCGAACGCGGTAAAACGCTGGCGGTGGTGGGTGAATCTGGCTGTGGGAAATCCACGCTGGGCCGTCTGCTGACCATGATCGAAGTCCCGACAGGCGGTGAGCTGTATTACCGCGGGCAGGATTTGCTGAAACCTGATGCGACAGCGGAAAAGCTGCGCCGTCAGAAGATCCAAATCGTGTTTCAGAATCCTTACGGGTCACTGAACCCGCGTAAGAAAGTCGGGCAGATCCTCGAAGAGCCGTTGCTGATCAACACCAAACTGAGCAGCGCCGAGCGTCGTGAAAAATCGCTGGCGATGATGGCGAAAGTCGGCCTGAAAACCGAACATTACGACCGCTATCCGCACATGTTCTCCGGCGGTCAGCGTCAGCGTATCGCGATTGCCCGTGGTCTGATGCTGGATCCTGACGTGGTCATCGCCGATGAACCGGTTTCCGCGCTCGACGTTTCCGTCCGCGCGCAGGTTCTGAACCTGATGATGGATTTGCAGCAGGATTTGGGGCTGTCCTACGTGTTCATCTCGCACGATTTGTCGGTGGTTGAACATATCGCCGACGAAGTGATAGTGATGTACCTTGGCCGCTGTGTGGAAAAGGGCTCGAAAGACGCCATCTTCAACAATCCGCGTCATCCGTACACGCAGGCTTTGCTGTCTGCAACGCCGCGTCTGAACCCGGACGAGCGCCGTGAACGCATCAAGCTGACCGGCGAGCTGCCAAGCCCGCTGAACCCGCCAGCCGGTTGTGCCTTCAACGCCCGCTGCCGTCGCGCGTTCGGCACCTGCAAACAATTCCAGCCACAACTGAAACAGTACGGCGATCAGCTGGTCGCCTGTTTCGCCGTGGATCAGGACGAGAACGGTACCACGCAGACCGTCGCGTAAATCAGGTGACGTATAGAAATGAGAAAGGCCGCGAAAGCGGCCTTTTTTATTCAGCGGAGAAAATTACCCTTGCTTACTCGCCCACCAGCTCAGAAGTTGCAGCGTAGACGAATAGTAATCATCTTTCGGCGCGAGGTTCGGGCTGATGGCAGCGGCGTTGGCCATGGTGAAATCACGGATAGCCAGTAAGCCCGGCGACATGTTGTAGCCCGCTTTGGTGCCGGTCATCACATCAATCCAGGCCGGTGTCGCGGTGCGTGGCGACTTCTGCCACCAGAGAATGAAGGGTGCCAGCTGCGGGCTGCCCGGATGCGCCCAGCCGAGGTACAGCGGGATACGCACGGCGTCATAACTGAAACGCGTCGGCCAGCGGCTGGCGGGCTTCATGCTGCCATCGGCCTGCATGTCTACCCAGTCGGTCGGCAGACGTAATTCGCCGAACGCCATTTTGCTGAGCATCGCGGTGCCGCTTTCATCGAGATCCTTCCACACTTTCAGGTGGCTGTGGGCGTAAAACGCTTTCCACGCCGGGAAGAGGAAGTAGGAGGCGTTGATCGTCACGTTACTGGTCTGATTGAACCCGGTCACGCCCGGCAGCATCACTTTGTAACCGGCGTAATCAATCACGTTATATTTGATCAGTGCCGTCTGTAATTTCTCGGAGGCTTTCGTGTAGCGCGTGTCATTCCATTTATCGCCCGCCAGCAGGAGTGCCCACGCCATCAGCTGGTCGCCGTCAGAGGCGTTATTTTTATCAGCGACGTGCACGCTGTTATTCGGGTCGTAACGCCACGAATAGAGGCCGATGTCCTTGCGGTACAGCGTGGTGTTCGCCCACTGCCACAACTTATCGAAAGTAGCCTGATCGTCATTGAAGACCGCCAGCAGCATGCTGAAACCCTGGCCTTCGGTGTGACTGACGTTTTTATTGGCGGTATCAATGATCCGGCCGTCAGGCATCAGAAAGCGACTTTTGTAGGCTGACCAGCCCTGATCCTGCGCCATTACTGCGGTAGTGAAAAACGAGAAAACCAGACCGAACCACAGCACCAGGCCGTAGCGTCGAAATGCCAACATAAAAATTCCTTACAAACCATTTTGATAGCGGAAGACGAATGCGCCTTCCGATGTGCTTTCCTGCCAGCGCAGGGGAACGTAAGGCTGTCCGCCTTGCGCCTGCAACCATTGGGCATACAGCCCTTCAAACAGCGAAATCAGCGCGATGCGCCACAGTTCGTCGTCTTCACCTTGCGGCGAAACCGGCCAGGCGATGTGCACCAGCGCAAGCTGTTGCTGGGTAGCTTCAATTTTCACCACGCCCCAGTCGAAACGGCTGAGAATGTGGTTGATGTTTTCTTCCAGTTCGCCGAGCGTGGCGCACACCGGCAGAGGATGCTGTCGCCCCAGATTACCGCCCATCAGCGTGAGAAAACGGCGGCCATCTTCGTCTTCGGCGGATGCCAGAATACCTGAAAATAGCACCTGCACCAGACTTTGCCAGCCCGGAGTGGAGTGCCGCTGGCGGTAATATTCCTGCGCGACCTGTGTATAGTTCTGTTCTTGCATGGTTTTATTCCACCGGGATTAATTTTGGCCCATCAGATAGCGGAAGTAGACCTGCGCTTTGCTTTCGTTGTAATCGCCGAAAGTATCGTAGCCCACCTGACCGCCAATCTGCATGTTCTTGTTCAGATGATAATTGCCGCCGACGCCAGCATTCCAGCCGATACCATTTTCGGTTTTACCGGAATAGTAAGCCTCGGTGCCGTAGCCCGCCGCCACCAGATCTTCCAGCTGTTTCTGCAAATCCGGGTTATTCGGGAAGTAGGCGCTCTTATCCTGAGAATAGGACTGATAACCGACGGATGCCGAGAGTTTCATATCCCAGTCGTCATACTTCTGGGTATATTCCACCGGGAAGGAGACGCTGACGTAGTTCTGCGGACTGAAGTAACCGCCCTGACCGTAGCTGTAGTAGCTGAGGTTTTTGTCGAAGTTCATGTAACCGACGTTAACCCCGGTTTTCAGCTCGCGATCGTCGTAACGGTACGGACGAACGTACAGCCCGGCGTTGGCATTGACCGACTGGTTACTCTTCACATTGTTACCGAGATAGCTGTAGTAACCGGCACCGGCGTAAAAGCCCGCGTCACCGTCATCGTAAGAAAGGTTAACGCTGCCGCCGTTTTTAGTGACCTGACCCCACTCTTTGCCGCTGTAGTTATCTTTGGTACCGACGTAGGACAAAATACTGTCGGTGATCGCGCGACGTTCTGCGGTCACGGTCAGCGTGGTGAAGTCCGTCAGTTTCGGTGCCCACTGCACGCCACCGACCAGCGAGCTCAAATCCTGCCCGAGCGGCGTACTGCCCACATCGGCTTTGTAACTGTCACCGGTCAGCGCGGCGTTGACTTCCACACCGGTGGCTTTCTGATTACCGGCATCCGGGGCGGAATAGGTGGTCGGATCGGTACCCGTGATGGTGTTATAGGCCACGCACTGCGCCGAGGCCGCGTTGGTCGAACTACAGTTTGCGCTGGAATTGGTGGAAGCCGCCGCCTGCAGTTTGGCGAAAGTGCTGTAATCGGCGATGTTCAGACCTGCCGCCGACGCCGCCGCTGCCACATCTTTCTGCGCGGACTGCGCCTGAGCCAGCGCGCCTTGCCCAAAGCGGCTGTTGGATGTACCGGACGGGCTGCCTGCGCTGAGCGAAACCGGCGTCACGCCGATGCTCAGGCGCGAGGTATCAAACGGCACGAAGGCGAAGGTCATCGGCGCTTTGGCTTCGGTCAGCTGACTGAGGCCGCTTTCGCCGTCACGTCCGCGAATCGACATCTCACCCTGCGCCCAGGTGGCGGTTTTGCCCTGCAAATCGTCGAGCATGTCGTCGATCTGTTTTTCTGTCGCATTACGCTGTGTCACTGCCGTCGGTTCTGCGGTGGTCGCAGGAATATTCCCCGGCGTGGAAACCTGATCGGAGACCTGCCACGGCATGACGGCGCCGTAAGAGGATTGCGTTGTCGGGCGTGAAGCCGTGGTGCGCGTCGAGCGGTTGATGAACGGGTTGTCGCTCAGCTGCAATCCGGCGACCTGCGCCGAACCGTCTGCGCCTTCCAGCCCGATCATCTTGCCCTTCGCTGAACGTAACAGCGCCATCGCCTGCTGATGATCGCCCTGTGCCTCGGCAACGCGTGCCGCCAGCAACAGGCGGTCTGGCGTGCGCGGGCCGGTCAGCCCGTTCATCAGCTGCTGCGCACGCTGCGTATCGCCTTCGCCCAGCGCGATATTGATCGCCCCGACGCGGGCATCCTGCGTCGGTGTGTCGTTGGCCATCAGGTAGTTGTAAACCTGACCGGCCTGTTTATTGAGTTTGCCGGACTGATACAGGCGCGCCATCGCCAACATCAGATCGCGGTTTTGCGGATCGGCTTGCAGCGCGACCACCAGCTTGTCGTACGCCGCTGCGTACTGACCCTGTTCGCGCAGCTGATCGGCCTGCGAGATAACGAAACCGTTACGCAGATTGGCCAGCGCCGTCGGCGACGTGCCGGACTGAATTTCCGGATTTTGCAGGAACGCCTGCGCTTCGTTGCCAAGCCCGGCCTGATTCAGCACAGTGACCTGATCGGCGTAATCCCCGGCGTTACCTTTCACGCCGTTGCGCATGTTCTGGCGCACCAGTTGCACCGCCAGCGGAAGCTGCCCGGTGGCGGCCAGATTTTTCGCCAGCGCACCCACGTCAGCCGGTGCTGTTGGCGGGTTCTGCGCCAGCGCACGCAGGGTATTGGCAGCGGCCGCGCTGTTGCCCTGTTGCAGATAGTTTTCGGCATCGGCCATTTGCGCATTGAAGTTGGCGCGCTGCGCCAGTTCACGCATACCCTGATTCTGACTGCCGCGCGGAATGCGCGAGAGCAGGGCGCTGGAGGTGGACCAGTTTTTGGTTTCCGACGCGAATAAGGCCGCGGCGTAGAGATCGGCAGACGAGGCTCCTGGGCGCGCGGACGGTGCCATGATCGACTGCGCCTGCGCAGTTTGTCCCTGAGATTGTAGGATGCGCGCCATGTCCAGTTTCACCCAGACGTTGGACGGCTGACGTTCCTGCGCCTGCTGGAGTAAGTTCAGCGCGCGCTGCGGATCGTTGTTCGCGACGGCCTGTGCAGCCTGACGGCGCAACGGCTCGATGACGTCGGCCACTTTTGGCGGATTCATCTTGGTCTGAATATCCGCCGGCAGCGTTTTGAGAACCTGATTGGCTTCGGCTGTTTTGTTCTGCTGACGCAGCACATAGAACAATCCTGCGCGGGCATCGGCGTTATCGCCAAGCGCGCTGAATTGCTGCTCGGCACCGGGCAGATCGCCCTTGCGGCGCAGAATGTCGGCGCGCAGTAATCCTGCGGACTGACCTTTCTCCCCGCCGACCTGTGTCAGCGGCGTGACCGCGGCCAGCGCGGCGTCATAACTGCCCGAACCGGCGGCTTCTTTGGCTTTCGCCAGCTGAGCGTAGAACGCAGAATCCTGTGCCTGATTACTCAGCTGTGCGCTGTTCGGTCCGCCCTGTGCGGCGGCTTTGCTCAGATACTGCGAGGCGGCTTCGAAATTGCCGCTGCGCTGCGCGATGTAACCCAAACCGGCCAGTGCGTCGGCATCGTTCGGATCGCCCGCCAGCACGCTTTCAAACTTGGCTTTCGCATCGGTGACGTCGCCGCTGTTCAGCGCGGTAAAGCCCTGACCTTTCGCCGCGCCACCGATATTTTTCTGGAAATAGGCCATTACGCCGGTGTCATTCGGATGACGCGCCTGATAGCCCTGATACAAATCGCGATCGCTTTCCTGCGGTGCCATCCATAACAGCGCCTGACGCAGCGAGCGGTCAGCGTCGCTGCTGCTGCCCGCCATGGTGCTCAGCAATTTGATGCCGTCGCGGCGGGAAGATTCCTGATAGGTCAGCACTTTACCCAGCGCCAGACGCGCCTGCGTATCGTCCGGACGGGACGCTACGCGCTGCTGCAAACCCGCAATTGCCTGCGGCTGGAGCGATTTATCACCCGCCATGGTCAGGTAATATTCGGTTGCCAGACTGTCGAGCGGCTGGTTGCCATTAAAGATAGTGCGGTAGGCCGAAAGTGAACCGCTGACGTTACCCTGCGCGGCCATCTGGCGTGCAGAGGCTAGCTGCGCCGGGGGAATTGACTGCATGGCTTTGGCGCTGTTTAGCGATGCTAAGCGCGGATCGTCCGGCGACGCGGCAGACAGCTTTTCGCGCCACTGGTTTGCCGCGGTTTTGTCGCCGCTTTGCATCGAGTACAGCGACATCAGATACAGCGCCTGGGCGTTGTTCGGCTCGACCAGCAACACTTTCTGCAAGGCGTCTTTCGCCAGATCGTCATGGGCGCGTTCGTGCCAGTAAGCCGCCTGATCGAACAGGGCTTTCATGGCCGGATTGGTCGTATCCGCGGCAAACGTTGAGGCGCTAAAACTCACGACTCCGGCGATCCCTACCAGATAAATAGCCCTGATCACCGCCAAGGACAGTTTATGTTTTTTCATTTTCCAGCTCCGGTAATCGCCAGGTTATAGCCGGGAGTAAAGGCTACCTTCGTTGTTGTTCTTTTTGTTTTAAGGCTTTTCATTTGTGGCCCAGACGTTTAGCCGCATGGCGACGCAGAACGACGAACAGGCTCAGGCCCACCACCAGCGAGACCAGCGTGGCAATCAGCGACAGGATCACGATGTGCGTGCTGGCGTACCAGAGCACCATCATGTACCACGGCATTTGTCCGGTCGGGAATTGCTGGCCGACCGAGAAGCTGCGGATGCCGTTTTCATCAGTAATGATCGCCAGATCGCCGCGTACGTTGGCGTTGATTTGTGGCAATTTCAAATCGCTGTGGATTTTCAGCAACTGCTGATCGTCAGTACCGGTTGCCACGACCACCACGTGATCGTTAGACCAGCGCGAGCGGTAGCTGACAAACCCGCGCCATGCGCCGGTTGATGACAGATAGCGGTCGGCATCCACCGGCTGGCGATACCAGTCACCGGTCAGCCACGCCACGATGCGCTGTACTTCGGTTGGCGTTTTTACGCCCATCGAATTCGCGTTCAGGCCAAACGGCGAATCAGCCAGTAACTGCTGATTAAAGGAGGAATCGCCCAGCGTGGTGACCGCCAGAATATCGCGGTCAAACAGCGGATTTCCCTGCTCGTCACCCTTCAGACCAAAGGCAATCTGCACATGACTCACCGGCACGCCGGTGGCTTTGCCCGCGCGGGCGGTGAGGTTCAGCAAGGTGTGAATTTCATCAGCCGTCGGTTCCGGCGGCAGCAGCATCAGCGTGTCGGAGAAGTCGGCCAGTTTGGAATACGGATAGGATGCACCGACGAAATACGACAGGTTCGGTAACTGCGCGAAATGGTAGCTTCCGCTCAGGTCGATGAAGGATTTCGGATCGATACGGCTTTTGATGTTATCGCTGGTCAATATGCTGCACGGCGCGTCTTTTTTCGGTTTGATGTCGAAATAGAACTGCAACTGGTTGTCGCCGTAAATCAGGTACGGCGCGAGCTGCATGGTGTAGCGTTCCTGACGGCTGTCACCGCCGAGGCGACGCCAGATGTTTTCTACCAGACCGACTTTGTTCACCGTCAGGCTGCGCAGGAAATTGCTGTTGATGGAGACATTCAGGCGCGAATTATCTTCATCAATCCAGTTTTCCGTCGGGAAGCGATAATCAATACGAACCGGAATGTTGTGGCCATCCCACATGAACAAGTCCGGCGCGGCGCGGAACGCCACCTGAATGCCATCGTGATAAATACCGTTGGAAATCAGCGAATCCGGATCTTTGCCTGCCAGTTCACCCAGCGTGACCGGGCGCGACGTGTCGATCCAGCGCGGGGCGTCATACGGCTTGCGGGGCGGAATGGTTTGCTGTGCGACATCCAGATGATCGGTGTTGTTCGGCATTCCGGCGCTTATCAGCCGGTAAGCCGCCTGACGCAACTGATTGTCATCGTTACCCAGAACCAGCAGCAGCTTGTAGACCGGATTAATCGGGTTATCAATGATTTGAATCGATGCACCGCTGCTGGCAGGCAGCGTCAGAGAGCCGATTTTATCGCCAGGTTTACCGAACAAAATACCGTTCTGATCGGGCAAATCATTCAGAATAACCGGAAAATCAACGTCGCGATAATCGGACAACATGCCGAGATAAGAAGAGACCATCGCGGCGGCGCTGACATCTCCCGGTTTCATTGATGCCGGGAAGCCCATGGTGATTTTGGACTCCTGCATTTGCAGGCTGTCGAAGAACGGACGTGGGAAGTTGCCCAGATTGCGCCCAATGTTCAGTTGCTGACCTTCCAGACCAATGCTGGTCGTCGGCAAAATAGTGACCCAATATTTGTCCGACTGATCCTTCTCGCAGGTCATGGTGTTGCTGTCATGCACGCGAAAGCTCAGGTTGTTGCTCGAGACCACCATCGCTGACGGGATATCCAGCTCGTAGACATCGCCGCCGTTGCTGGTCTGGTTCAGCGGCAGGTTACCCAGCGGCTGGCCGTTGAGCATCAGTTCCAGCGTGGTATCGCGGGCGATCAGCGCCGGAGAAATTTTCAGCGCCAGCGAGAGATGGGCGTTGGTCACCACTTCATCTGCCGGCAGGGTGAAGAGAATGCCGGACTGCAACTGGCCGCCGCTGAGGGTCAGGCCTTTTGGCTGGCCCATTTCGGCAACGGTAATATTACTGGTGACCGGCTGAACCAGCGGGATCACTGGCGCAGGCGCGGCTGCGGGATCGGCCACCGGCATGGCCGGGGTTGCTGCATTGGCCGAATCGCTGTTATTGACCGGCGTGGTATCCGCCTGAGGCATATATTCTGACGGCACCGCCTGAGGTGCAACTGGCGCTGCGGTGTCAGCAGGCGCGGCTTCTTCCGGCATCGCTGGCGTGGGCGGCAGCCATGACGGTGCCGCAGGCAGACTGGTGGCCGGATCGATCGCCGGGGCAGGGGCTTCTTCCGCATGCGTAAACGGCAGGCCGCTGAAGGTCAGCAGCAGGCCGGTGGAGATTTTCCTGAGCAGGGACGCACCCGGCACAGCAAATAAACGGCGCTTGATCATCGGCTTACGTGGTCGTTTCATGCTGCTTCACTCTTGCTGGTGGTCTCAGCGGGGGTATTTTTGCCGCGACGTTCTTTCCATGTGTTGTAGAACAACTCAAATACGCAGCGGATGATACTGAGCAGCGAGCGGAACGGATTGTCCGGTGGATATTCTTCACCGATCCAGGCATCCGCACGGCACAGGACAACGCGCACCAGTTCACGGCGTTTCGACAACGGCAGATTTTCAAATTGCAGACGGATACGCTCTTTGTTGCCACTGATTTGCGTCACCGGAAAACTTTCCGCGCCCGAGGACAGCTGAATTTCTACCTCTTCAATTTCTTCGTCCAGATAACGCACGTCCGGCGTCAACAGCTGCACGCCGCCCATCGACATATCGATGGTGGTGGTGCGCAGGGAAATGCCGTTGGCGTAATGAATGATGGCCGGGATCGCCACATCAATACGGATGGTTTTACGCACCTGACGGGTTTCTTTCGCCACGGCAATGGCTGCCAGCAGGATCAGCACGCTGAAGCTGCCCCACGCCACGTTCAGCGCGATTACGCTCGGGTCGATGGCAAAGTAGTTATGGAAGACTGCACGCACTAAGCCGTAGCCGATACCGATAATCATCAGAATGGCGACGATCAGGTGCGGCTTGACGATGTTGAAGTCAAAGAAGCCCACGTCCAGCAGGCCGCCTTTGTCGGTCACGTTAAACTTGCCGCGTTTTGGCGCAAGCAGGGTGACAATCGTCGGCAGGATCAGGTGGAACGCCATCACGGTTTCGTAAATTTCACCCCAGAACGTATAGCGGAAGCGGCCATTCATGCGGGAGTTGATGTACAGCGACATCACCAGATGCGGCAGCGCATACGCAAAAATCAGGCTGGCGGACGAGGAGATGATGTTCAGGTTGAATAGCAGGAAGGCCAGCGGTGCGGTCAGGAACACCACGCGCGGCAGGCCGAACTGGAAGTGCAGCATGGCGTTGAGATAGCACAGGCGTTGCTGCCATTTCAGACCACGGCCAAATAACGGATTATCGACGCGGAAAATCTGCGTCATGCCGCGCGCCCAGCGGGTACGCTGAATGACGTGCAGACCGAGACGTTCTGTCGCCAGACCGGCCGCCAGCGGAATATCCAGAAACGCAGTGTTCCAGCCACGGCGCTGCATTTTCAACGCCGAGTGGGCGTCTTCGGTCACGGTTTCTACCGCAAAACCGCCGACTTCTTCCAGCGCCACGCGGCGGATCACCGCACAGGAACCGCAGAAGAACGTGGCGTTCCAGTTATCGTTACCCTGTTGAACCGGGCCGTAGAACAGCGCGCCTTCGTTTGGCATGGTGCGCCCAGCAGAGAGGTTGCGTTCAAACGGATCGGGTGAATAGAAATAGTGCGGCGTCTGGATCAGCGCCAGACGCGGGTCTTTCAGGAAGCTGCCGACGGTCGCCTGTAAAAATGCGCGGGTGGCGACGTGGTCGCAGTCAAAGACGCAAATCAGCTCGCCTTTGGTGAGTTTCATCGCATGGTTCAGGTTACCGGCTTTCGCGTGGGCATTATTATCACGGGTGATATATCCCACGCCTGCATCGGCGGAGAACACAGCAAATTCGTCGCGCTTGCCGTCATCAAGCACGTATATTTTGATTTTATCTTTTGGATAATCGATACATTGCGCCGCCAGAACGGTATCACGCACCACGTCCAGACTTTCGTTATAAGACGGAATATACACATCGACCGTCGGCCACAGCGTGGTGTCATCCGGCAAGGGTTCGATGGTGCGTTTCAGCGGCCAGGTGGTTTGCAGATAACCGAGTAACAGAATAAGCCAGACGTAAAGTTCGGCGAGGAATAACCCGATGCCTAAAATGGCTTCAATGGTGGAATTGAAATGCAGCGTTTCCGTCGCGCGCCAGTAAATATAGCGCGTCGACATCATGACGGACATGATGACCATCACCACGCTTATCCGCCGGCTTTTGCTGATGCCCAGTAAAAATAAAAGGCTAATGCTTATCAGCCCGAAGATGTACTGCTTCTGGCTGTCCATTGGCGTGATGACGATAACTGCTGCCACCGGCAGCAGCAGGAGCACAAGCAGGGAAAACAGGAATTTATTCATCGCTTTGGGATCGCTGTTATCAGTGACAGTTAATAACTGCCGGTTTTAGGCGCGGCGTGTAACTCACCATCACCGACTTTAATCCCTAAAATAGCGGCGACTTTTTTGCTGATCAGCTCAATATCAAACGCGGACGCGGATACCGGACTGAAATCAATAATAGAGCGCTGCGAGGCATTCGCCTCTGGCACACATTCATCCCTGTGGATTGTGCCTAATAATCTTTCATTCAAACGTTGTTCGAAGAATTGGGTGACGTCGCGACTTAATGTCCGGCGGGTGTCACTTTGATTTACTACGTAATATTCCCCTTTTTTATTATTCAGGGGCGTGCCAATTAATTTATTCTTTTCCATTAATGGCAATAAAGATAACGATGCCGTATCCGCCAGCATTACCACTACGTGTAAATCCGCAATACTTTGCACGGCTTTTAATGCCGGACTTGGACCGGGAGGGAAATCCGCGATAATAATTAAACCCGGATAATTTAGAACGGTATTTAATCCTCGCTGTAAAAAATGCGGATCGCTGGCTAACTGATGTTCAAATTCCAGTCGCTGATCTTCGCTCACTTCACCATACGGCAGAACAAAGGTGTTGGAACCGGCTTTGAGAATGAACTGGCTCCAGTCGGACTCATTACCTGAACCGGCAACAAAACCGCGGGTATCTGATATCGGCACACCGAAATGAAGGCGCAGGGCATTCTGCACATCAAAGTCGATGACCAATACTTTGCTGCCGCTACGGGCAAGCGAGTAGGCCAGGTTGGAGGCCACCGTGGTTTTTCCTACTCCACCTTTCGGTGAACAAACGCAAACTAACGGCATGAGGCAATCATCTCTAACAAAGGTTGAAGCGGTGTGTCGCGATGCAGATAAGCGCTGACAGGCTGCGGAGCCCGCTGTTTAAACATTTGTTTAAAGCGCTGTTCGCTATCCGCTGACGCCACGGGCGCGGGGGCCGGAGTATGTAATGGGGCTGAACGGGACGTCGGTGCTGGCGAGTGAACCGGTACGGTTGAGACCGGCGTAGCCGGTTGTGCGGGAGCGGCCGGGGCGACAGGCGGCTGACGCACGGTTTCAGGCATGGCTTTTCTCAGTGAATCGAGCAAACCCGAACCGCTGTCTGGTACCACAGACTGTGCGTGCAACGACGGCGTTGAGTGAACTGGCTGCGGCGCTGGCGCGGGGGCCGGATGAGCAGGCGCGGGCGGCAGTGTTTCACGCAGAGCATCCAGCAATCCAAAGCCCGCCGCCGGAGGAGAAACTTCCGAAGAACGTGGCTCGTCGTGCGTATGCGAGGCGTCGGTAAAGGGGGGCAAATGCTGTGCGTTCAGCGTTTCCTGTGCCGAAGACGGCGAGAACTCATCAGCAGAAATGGCCTGCGGCGTGGGCTGGGTGGAGCGCCCGCTGTCTAAAGGACCGCCGGGTGTCTGGCTGGCAGAAACCTGTTTTATTAACGTCCATTGATTCATTGAACCAGTAATAGATTCGCCGGTGGATTTATCATTAAGCTCTTTATAATCAAGCTCTTTAAGGTTGGTCTTATCCATAAAACGCTTAATGTCGTCATATTTATTCATATTATCCCGCCCGGTAGGATTATATTTGTGTGGGGATTATCTGGACGTCAAAACGGCCACACGAGAACCGCTAACAAAGAGTGTAAAAGGTTTAATTTTTTAGCGTTTTTTTTCGGGATAAGAATAATCTTAATATATCAGTTCTTTTACAGCATAGAGCACTTTTTACAAAAATTAGGAATTGCACCATAGAAAACATTACCCCTTTAACCCGCTGTCACAAAAGGTTTTTTATTTATTTGAGCTGAAACTTTCTGTTATGTGAGATGAAACCATTGTTTTTAGTGTGATGCACAGCACATTGATTCTATCAGAAGCGCTAAACTCAGAATTTTAATAACATCACAAATCATCGGGTTACTGTCGGGTGCAGGTTTTACGTCAGTAAAAACACATTAAGTCATTCTGTGATAAATGTTGCCTGGCAAAGACGTTGTTTTTTATAACCAAACGACCCTGTTTCGCCTCGAAATAACACGATATAAGGTATACTGCGCACAAATACTGTTCCTGATAAGGTACACGGAGCAAAACAGGTCGGCGGTTGATGGAGAACTATGTTGCGGGTCAGGCGTTCGTTAACAATCAAACAGATGGCAGCCGTGTCGAGCGTGGCTGCGATAACTATTTGTTTTTTTATCGTCATCCAGTTGTTTCACTTTGTGCAACAACGGAGGGATGATTACGCCCAGCAGCTTGAAAACATAGCACATTCTGTAAGGGAGCCCCTGTCTCAGGCGGTGTTGGATGTGGATCTGAATGAAACTCAGGACATCCTGAATACACTGCAACCGGTGGGGATCCTCAGCCGCGCGAAAGTCGTGATGCCTAATCAAATCGCCGCGTTGCACACCAACTTCCCGGCGGGTCGCCCGGTGCCACCGTGGATCTCCCGCGGGTTTAATCTGCCGGTGACTATTTCTGTTCCTCTTTATTCCGCTGCGGCCAGCCCTAAAGATCCGAAACCGCTGGCCTATCTGGTTTTGCAGGCTGACTCGTACCGGATGTACCAGTTTATTGTCAGCGCACTGTCGACCATGCTGACGACTTACCTGCTGCTGGCGCTGATCCTGACCATTTCACTGAGCTGGGTCATCAACCGGCTCATCGTCAAACCGCTGCGCACTATTGCCCGCGAGCTGGAGTCCCTGCCGGAAAGCGACGTGCCCTTTCATCAGCTAACCATGCCTTTGCTGCATGAAGATGATGAAATCGGAATGCTGGTGCGCAGCTACAACCGCAATCAGCAACAGCTACAAAAAATACAGCAACACATCAGTGACGCGCCGCCGCCCGCGCAAAACTGTGTCAGTAATGAAGAACAGTTTATGGCGCGTCTGCAACACAGGTTGCAGTCCACCGAGCCTGAAAAGGGCTTTCATCTGTTGCTAATCGGTATTGAAAGCCTGCGCGATGACGGTCATGTGGATTGCCCGCTGGTCTCTTCAATCATTGAGGCGCTTCCTGACCACTGCTTACTGGCGCGTCTAAGCTATAACGAATTTGCTTTGCTGGCGGGGGATATTGCCCGACCGTTTATGGCAATGCGCCTTGCCCGACAAATCATGGAGCGCATCAATGCCCCGCAGGAAAGCGATGCAGGCAATATGTCTCTGCATCCGACCGGCAGCATCGGGATAGTGCAGCATACCGGCGAATCCCCGGCGACCGCGCAGCAGCTGATGGTCAATGCCCGCGCCGCGCGCGTTTCGGCTTATCAGCAGGGTAAAAATCAAATCCTGTTCTTCGAGCCGGAATTAACGGAAAAGATTCAAAAGCGTTTGTTGCAGGAAAACGACATTCTGCACGCGATGGAACAAAATGATTTCACGCTGTTTATCCAGCCGCAGGTGAATATGCGCACCGGCGCGGTGGTCGGTGCTGAAGCACTGTTGCGTCGGAAAATGGCCGACGGCAGCTACGGTCTGGAAAGTGATTTCATCGTGCTGGCGGAAGAAATTGGCGTCATGAGTATGCTGGGCTACAAGATTCTTGAACTGGGCTGCGTGATCCTCGCGGACTGGCAGAGTCGTGGCATCAATTTACCGCTCTCGGTGAATCTGTCCGGTGTTCAGGTACAGCAGCGCAATTTCCTGCCTGAACTTCGCAGTCTGCTGAGCCGTTATAAAATCAATCCGGGGCAGCTGGTGCTGGAAATCACCGAAACCGCGCGCATCGACGATTTAGATCGCGCACTGCTGCTGCTGGGCGAATTGCGCGCCGTGGGCGTGTCGATCGAACTGGATGATTTTGGCCTCGGATATTCGGGTCTGGAATACCTGAACCGCCTGCGCTCGTTGCCGATCGATGTCATTAAAATCGACCGCAGCTTTGTCGGCGTTCTGCCGCAGGACGACGTCATGGTCAACATTGTGGCGTCCATCGCCCGAGCGATGAACATCCAGTTAGTGGCCGAAGGTGTCGAAACTGAAGCGCAACGCCAGTGGCTGCTTGAACAAAACATTCTGTTGGGCCAGGGCTATTTATTCTCTGCGCCGCTGTCAAAAGACCTCTTCGAACAAAAGTTTTGCCCCACTGAATAACCTGCCTCAGGGCAGGAATTCCCCTCCAGACCGTCACTTTTCGTACTTTTTTTACTTACTCTCCGTCTGCTGAATGCTTTCAGTTCTGTTTTTTCATGACCCGTCTTTTCGGGAGGAAACAAAATATTTCCATGATGTTGTGATGGTGTTACTTTTCGGCAGTCGCCCATTATCCGTACCCCTACAAAACAGAGGGCGATACTCTCACATCAGGATGGCTAGTCATGAAAATATCTCTCTTCAAAAGCCTGTATTTCCAGGTGCTTCTGGCAATAACCCTGGGTGTCCTGCTGGGACATTTCTACCCTGACCTCGGCGCGCAAATGAAACCGTTAGGTGACGGTTTTGTTAAATTGATCAAGATGATCATCGCGCCTGTCATCTTCTGTACGGTCGTCACCGGTATCGCCGGCATGGAAAGCATGAAAGCGGTCGGACGTACGGGAGCCATCGCGCTGCTGTATTTCGAAATTGTCAGCACTCTCGCACTGATTATCGGGCTGGTGATCGTCAATATCGTTCAGCCAGGTGCGGGAATGAACGTTGACCCGGCGGCGCTGGATGCTAAAGCGGTCGCAATCTACGCCGAACAGGCTCAAAGCCAGGGCATCATTCCGTTCCTGCTGGATGTCATTCCTTCGAGCGTAATCGGTGCCTTCGCCAGCGGGAATATCCTGCAGGTCTTACTGTTCGCCGTACTGTTTGGCTTTGCGCTGCACCGCCTTGGCCACAAAGGCCAGCTGATTTTCAACGTAATCGACAGTTTCTCGCAGGTCATTTTCGGTATCATTAATATGATCATGCGTCTGGCACCGCTGGGGGCATTCGGCGCGATGGCGTTCACCATCGGCAAATACGGCGTAGGTTCTCTGGTGCAACTCGGCCAGCTGATTCTGTGCTTCTACCTGACCTGCGTGCTGTTCGTGGTGGTCGTACTCGGGCTTATCGCGCGCTTCACCGGTTTCAGCATCTTCAAGTTTGTTAACTACATCAAAGAAGAACTGCTGATCGTGCTGGGGACATCTTCTTCTGAGTCGGCGCTGCCACGTATGCTGGATAAAATGGAGCGTCTGGGCTGTAAGAAGTCGGTGGTCGGGCTGGTGATCCCAACGGGATATTCCTTCAATCTCGACGGCACCTCGATTTACCTGACAATGGCGGCGGTCTTTATCGCGCAGGCCACCAATACCCACATGGATATCTGGCATCAGATCACCCTGATTGTGGTATTGCTGCTCTCCTCAAAAGGTGCGGCAGGCGTGACCGGCAGCGGGTTTATCGTTCTGGCGGCGACATTATCGGCAGTGGGGCATTTGCCGGTAGCGGGTCTGGCGCTGATTTTGGGCATCGACCGTTTCATGTCAGAAGCGCGTGCGCTGACCAATCTTGTGGGTAACGGCGTGGCAACTATTGTGGTCGCGAAGTGGTGCGGTCAGCTCGATGAAGGCCAGCTTAAGGCGACGTTGAACGGCCAGAAAGGCCTGACAGAAGCGGAGAAGTCAGCTTCAGGCGCTTAAACCTTTCCAAATAGCGGGTGATATCTGTGCATAAAACCCGCTCAAGGTTCCAAAAAACGCATTTAATTGGCCTCAATCCCCCCTAATATCCACCGTTTACTTGATGTAACCGGTGGATTATCTTCATAATATGCCTCTCAAACACCGCTCACTGCGGTATTTCCCAGAATATTTTCGTCGGGTGCGCGACATTGCGAAAAACCCGCGGTCTAACGAAGAGCCGCAATTTTTCGGCCTTTATTTTACGCATTCAGTTCCTGTGGGCGCGTCTTAAGACACCGGCAGGACAGCACTCTGATAATTAGATTGTCATTACGTAGGGGTTCACATGCAGGGCACCAAAATCCGTTTACTCATTGGTGGATTGCTGCTGGCAGCAGCGGCAAGTCATGTGCAGGCAGAAACATTACAACCCGACCCGGCCTGGCAGCAGGGGAAATTAGATAACGGGTTCACCTGGCAGCTTCTGACCACACCACAACGTCCGAGCGATCGCATTGAATTACGCCTGTTGGTACGCACCGGTTCGCTGGCAGAGTCTGCCCAACAGTCTGGCTACACCCATTTCCTCCCTCGTCTGGCATTAATGCACAGCGAAGGATTCAGCACGGCCCAACTCCAGTCTCTCTGGCAGCAGGGTATCAATCCGCAACGGCCATTACCGCCCGCCGTCAGCTCGTATGATTTCACCCTGTATAATCTGAGCCTGCCGAACAACCGTCCGGATTTGCTGAAAGACGCATTGAACTGGCTGGCGAACACGGCGGGGAAAATCTCGGTGACGCCTGCTTTGGTAAGCGCCGCCCGTCAGGAATCGCAGGATCCGGTGGGGGCATTGCCACAAGATACTCAGGACGCTTTCTGGCGTGCACGTATTACCGGCTCAACGCTGGTGGGACATAACCCTGACCAGTTACCGACTAAACCGGTCAATATCGATGCCCTGATCAAGTTTTATCATCAATGGTATACGCCGGACGTGATGACATTATTCGTGGTCGGCAACGTCGATGGCCGTACGCTGAATGAACAAATCAACCGTACTTTTTCACCGCTGAAGGGCAGCCGACAGACGCCGCAAACTTTGCCGACGCTCTCTGAGCTGACGACGAAATCCATGACGCTGATGGACGACAACCTGACGCAGGATCGTTTGTCATTAATGTGGGATAGCGCGTGGCAACCGATTCAGGATTCACAGGCTCTGGCTGCTTACTGGCGTAGCGATTTAGCCCGTGAAGCGTTGTTCTGGCATTTACATGAAGTGCTGAAAACCACATTCGAAAGTAAGAAAGACGCCACAACGCCCGCACCGGGATTAGGTTTTGACTGCAACGTTCAGTTCCAGCGCGCTCAGTGCTCTATCCGCATCGAAGCATCGCAGGCCAAACTTCCGGAGCTGTTTAAACGCCTTTCCGAAGAGCTACTGGTGATGCGTGATAAAGGCATCTCACAGGCAGAATTCGATGCGCTGATTGCCCAGAAAAACGATCAGCTGAGCAAACTTTTCGCCACCTACGCTCGCACCGACACCGACGTGCTGATGAGTCAGCGTTTGCGTTCACAGCAGAACGGCGTCGTGGACATTGCTCCGGAGCAGTATCAGCAATTGCGTCAACAGTTCCTTTCCACCCTGACGTTACCGGTGTTAAATCAGGAGCTGAAACAGCAATTGTCACGTGATCCGGCGTTAATTGTCGCGCAGCCGAAAGGCGAACCGGAGGTCAATGCCGGGGAGTTGCGGGCGATATACGATAAGATTATGGCTCCCGCTGAAGCCAGTCCGGCGGTGGAAGCCGCACCGACGGCAGCGGTGCAATAAGGGATTTCCTTATAAATCCCTTTTTAATCTGATCGAGAGTCATTCGGTTTTTCAGCAGCCGTTATCACATGACTTTCTGCGTCGAAACCTGGAAGAGGGGAAAAGCCTTTCCCCTCTGCACTCCCCACGCTTTTCAAACCTGCGCCCTGCTCAGTGTCGCCTTATGCCCGCTTCGGCATAAACTCCACCGGGATGATCGCCCCGCGATGCTGGATCACCGTGCTCGCTGTTTCATGTCCACGCATGGCCGCTTCCACCGCGCTTCCGCCTGTGAGCCTCACCGCGAGATATCCCGCGCTGAAAGAATCTCCGGCAGCGGTGGTATCGACGACTTTCTCTTTCGGCAGTTTCACCGCAGGCACATCATGCAGCTCGCCCTCGGCGCTGGAGACGATGCAGCTGTCAGCGCCGCGCTTCACTACTACTTCACTCACGCCAAGCGCGTGCGTGCGGGCAATCACTTCCTCGTAGGGCTTCTGGCCCCACAGCATGTCTTCGTCGTCGAGCGTCAGGAAGGCGATATCGGTACAGGAAAGCATGGCGTTGTAGGCCGATTGCGTCTGCTCTTTGCTGGCCCACAGACGTGGACGATAGTTATTATCGAAAATCACTTTGCCACCGCGTGAACGGCAGGCTTTCAGCAGGCTCATCAGGCGGTCGCGGCTTTCGTCGTTCAGAATAGCCAGACTGATGCCGCTCAGGTACAGATAATCGAATTGCGCCAGCTTCTGACAGATTTCTTCAGAGTGCGGGCTGTCCAGCCAGTAACGTGCGGCGGCGTCATTGCGCCAGTAGTAAAAGGTGCGCTCGCCAGTCTCATCCGTTTCAATCACGTACAGGCCAGGGAGCTTGTTATCCAGACGCTGGGTCAGATCGGTCTTAACCCCTTCCTTCTGCCACGCCTGCACCATTTCATTGCTGAAACTGTCGGTGCCGAGGGCGGTGACGTAATGCACGTTCAGCGCGTCGGGCGACACCTGACGGGCAATATAAACTGACGTGTTCAGCGTATCGCCACCAAAACCCCGGTTTAAAGCGTCGCCTTTTTGTGACAATTCGATCATGCATTCGCCGATAACGGCAATGTTTTTGCGAGTCATTGTACCTGGCCTATGTCTGAAGCATTAAAACGAAAGAGAAGAAAAGTCCGTCATTATTGCGCTCTAGTCTCTGCATAAGAATGCGGTCAGTCAATAAAATTAAAACGAGGTTTTATTTTTTACGAGGAAGATCGAAAAAAGCGTGCAAGTGAGGTGAAAGTGGAAGCCGCGCGGCTTCCACATCAGACATATAGAAAAGCGCGTTATTTGCTTTCTTTACGCAGTTCCGTCACCGGACGCCCGCCCAGCCCCCAGTTATCCGTGTCGATTTCATCGATGATTACCGTGGTGGTCGCTGGATTTTTGCCCAGTGTATCGACCAGTAATTGGGTCACGCCTGCGATCAGCGCTTTCTTCTGTTCGGCAGTCGCGCCATCGCGGGTGATTTTGATATTGACGTAAGGCATTTTTCTCTCCGAATCGGAACGTGCGGTTAATGAAGTGTTGCAGGGCTTCCAATGTAGAGCCTGCACAAAAGAACTTCCAGCGCCGGTTTACGGTTTTTTGTGCGGAAAAGTCGCAGGGAAATGCGGAGTGATTAAAGTTTCTGCGCGCTGCGCCGATAGATATCTCTACAAAAGAAAGCCAGGAAATCGAACTACTTTGTCGGCACGTCATACATTGTAGTCACGGAAGACATGTTGCCGCATGTCCCTGATTATCTGACTCTTATTCATGACGGCAGAAAAATATGATAACTAAGATGATGTTAGGGCTGATTACGCCTTCTTTTACCGCCCTTGAGCGCGTGAAAGCACAGTCTTACTGGCGTCAATGTCAGAGAGTGTACCGTTTTCAGCCCATTTACCGTACAACTGGAAAATTACTGGGCATTGAATTGCTGACCGGCGTTTTCCATCCCGGGGAACCGCAGAAATTTATTTCGCCTGAGCATTATTTTGTCGCGATAGCGGTAGGTAAACGCCTGCAAATCGTGCAGGAACAGCTCGACCTTTTGCAGCGCTGGCAGCGGTTGTTTATCGATAACGGCCTGCTGGCGTCGATCAACGTCGACGGTCAGGTGCTGGAGATGTTGCAGTCCGAATCATCGCTGCGCGCACAAATCAGCGCGATGCCATATGTACGGTTTGAACTGGTCGAAAGTGCCGAAAATGCGCTGAGTATTCCGCTTTCGCAAATAGAACAGTCTGATCGCCTTTGGCTGGATGATTTTGGCCAGGGTATCGCCAACTTTTCTTCTTTCACGACCTGGCATTATGAGTACATCAAAATTGCCCGCGACCTGTTTATTCTGCTGTGTCAGAGCGAAGAGGGCTCGCGCCTGTTTTACACGCTGGTGACGCTCATGAACCGCTACAGCAAAGGCGTGATTATTGAAGGCGTGGAAACCGCCGCAGAGTGGGCAATGGTGTGTAAATCTGACGCGTTAGCCGCTCAGGGATACTATCTGGCGCGCCCGGCGACGTTTGACGGCCTCGACAACCTGCCAATACATTTCGAAGGATAATGAATCACACCAAACTTAGCTCAGGCAAGTCTCAAAATGCCGGGTGAGTTGCACTGGTGTGATACATTCCCATCACCTTGATTTTACGTGATTTATACTCAATCCCACCCTCCGTATGGTCCCGTCGCCTTTGTGTCGTTTCAGGCAAGCTATGTCGAATTCAACTATGTTTAAACTCTGGAATTCGTTAACTGTCTGAAAGGAACCCGTTTATGACGCGCACAGGTAAGGTGATCTCGTGGATTGCAGGCGTGATTATCATTCTGCTGGTCGCCATCGTCATTTTCATTGCGATGTTCGACTGGAATCGCCTCAAACCCACTATCAACCAAAAAGTCAGCACCGAGCTTAACCGGACGTTCGCCATCCGTGGCGATTTGGGTGTGGACTGGTCTCGTCAGAAGGATGAGGCAGGCTGGCGCGCGTGGGTGCCGTGGCCGCATATTCACGCCGAAGACATTGTGCTGGGTAACCCTCCCGACGTTCAGGGCGGCGAGAAAGACGCGCAGATGGTGAAACTTGCCCGCGTCGACGCCAGCATTGCGCCGCTCGCGCTGCTGCACAAAGAAGTGCTGATCCCGCGCATCTGGCTGAAACAGCCTGACGCCTCGCTCTTGCGTTTAGCCAACGGCAAAAATAACTGGACGTTCAATCTCGCCAACAGCGACAAGAAAGACCCGGCGCAGCCGCCGTCAGCCTGGTCGTTCACGCTTAACGATATCGTTTTTGATCGCGGACAGATTGATTACAAAGACGCTCAAATGAAAGCCGATTTCCGCGCAGTGATTGACCCGCTGGGCAAACCGCTGCCGTTTACCGAAGTCATGGGCGATAAGAAAGACGCGCCGAAAACTAAAACGCCGCCGTTCGTGTTTGGCTGGAAAGTGGATGGCAAATACAAGGGTGAATCGCTCTCAGGCAGCGGGAAAATCGGCGGCATGTTAGCGCTGAAAGACGCCGATGCGCTGTTCCCGTTGCAGGCTGATGTGCGCTCGGGTAATACCCGCGTGGCCGTCGCCGGAACGCTTCAGGATCCGATGAACCTCGGTGGTCTGGATTTACGTTTGAAATTCTCAGGCCAGACATTGTCTGATTTGTACGGCCTGACCGGTGTCCTGTTACCGCAAACGCCACCGTATTCTACCGACGGCCATTTATCGGCGACGTTACACGATAAAAACGGCGCAATTTACCGTTATCAGAACTTTAACGGGGAAATTGGCGACAGTGACATCCACGGCTCCCTGACCTATCAGGCCAGTAAACCGCGGCCAAAACTGACCGGTGAAGTGGTGTCTAAACAGCTGCGCTTTGCCGATCTGGCGCCGCTTATCGGTGCTGATTCCAATAAAGACAAAGCCAAACGCGGTGAGACGACGCGTCAGCCTGCGGACAAAGTCCTGCCGGTGGAGAAATTCGACACGAAAAGCTGGGGGGCGATGGATGCTGACGTGAAGTTCAGCGCGAAACGCATCGAGCATGGCGAATCCCTGCCGCTAAGCGACCTGAGCACGCATCTGAAACTCAATAATGGTGAAATCCTGCTCGATCCGCTGCGTTTTGGCGTCGCGGGCGGAAGCCTCAATTCGACTATTCGTCTGGAAGGGGATAAATCGCCGATGCGTGCGCGTGCCGATCTGCACGCCCGTCATTTAAAACTGAAACAGCTGCTGCCGAAAATGGAGTCGATGGAGCGCAGTCTGGGCGATCTGAACGGTGATGCGACGCTGACCGGCACCGGTAACTCTGTCGCGGCGCTGCTGGGCAGCAGCAACGGTGACATGAAAATCCTGATAAATGACGGCGTCATCAGCCGCAGCCTGATGGAACTGGCCGGGCTGAACGTCGGGAATTATCTGGTCGGGAAGCTGTTCGGCGATGATGAAGTGGCGATCAACTGCGCTGCCGCCAATGTGAATATCAAAAACGGTCTGGTCACGCCGCGTCTGTTCGTATTCGATACCGAGAATGCTGTGATCACTATCACCGGCAGCACCAACATGGCGACCGAGCGTCTGGATCTCACCATCGACCCGGAAAGTAAGGGGTTGCGTGTCCTGACCCTGCGCTCGCCGCTGTACGTGCGCGGCACCTATAAAAATCCGGATGCTGGTGTCAAACCGGGGCCGCTCATTGCCCGTGGCGCCGCCGCTGTCGCGTTAGGCGCTGTCGTGGCACCTGCCGCCGCGCTGCTCGCGCTGATCTCGCCGAGCGATAGCGCAGAAAACCAGTGCGGCCCGATATTGCAGCAGATGAAGGAGAAATAATATTCAGCTCCTCCTCTGTGCAGGGGAGGAGTTTTCATCATTAAGGGCGTGGGTTCAGCACCTTACAGTCATGATCCTGGATTTCTTCGGTTGAAGCGTTGTTCAGTTTCAGCAGGTCGCGTTCGCTGGCGAGCAGCAGAAAATCGCCGCCTTGCAGGCTGACCATCGCCATACCGAAGTGTCCCATCTTTTTATCAGCCTCCGGCACACCTTCGGCCAGAATGCGGAAAGCGCCCCTCTGATTCAGTTCAGCAGGGGTGACTTTGCGTGCCAGATAGGTGTGGCCGAGCAGCTTGTCAGGCAGTTCCTGCCAGTCATATCCCATCGCCGCGCCGTCTTTGATAAGCCGGTTTTTCACCTCTGGCAACAGGCACGAAATATGAATGTGCAGTTGGTTCTGTGAACGCCCGTACTGAGAATTGATTGCCAATGAGACATTGCTGTCATCAATCGGTTTGCCGTACTTTTCCGCCATGTAATGCCGTGCGGCCCACGCCTGACTAAAGAAGTTTGGTGTGGCCGGCTCCAGCAGCGCCGGGCTTTCCATTCCGGTGATGCGCGCTGTGGGCATCAGCAAATATTGCAGCGGGCCGTTCATGTCTTTGAGCACCACAAATCCCTGTTGTTCATCGACCTGCGCACAGGGCGCGGGCTTGCCGTTGCTCTGCTGATTCGGCAGGCATTTTTGGCTGATGATATTCCACAGGGCGTTGGGATTAGAGCTGTGAGGCCAGAAGTACCAGAGGGCGGCGGCAATCACGATAAGCAGGAGCAGGACAGGCAGGATCAATCGTCGTAAGCGCATAAGAAACCTTCGCAGAAGGCACCGTACCGGGCGCGTACCGGGCACGGTGTCCAGGTCAGTTACAGTGACTGATGGGCCGTTTCTTTGGACAGCAGCAGCGCTATCAAGGTTAGCGTTGCCATAAAGGCCAGATAAACGCCCACATAGAACAACCCGTAATGGGTTGCCAGCCATGTGGCGATGTACGGCGCAACGGATGCACCCAGTATCGAAGACACATTATAGGAGAAGGAGGCGCCGGTATAGCGAACTTCGGTCGGGAACAGCTCCGGCAGCAGCGCGCCCATCGGACCAAATGTCAGGCCCATCACCATGAATCCGCACAGCAGGAAGACCATCACCAGCGCCTGAGAACCGGAACCCAGAATCGCCGGGAAGTTAAGCGCAAAGACAATCATCAGCAGCGTAATGCAGATCATAGTTTTACGACGGCCAAATTTGTCCGCCAGCTGGCCGGCAATCGGCACCATCACACCAAATCCGATCACGCCAATCATCAGCATCAGCAGGAATTCGTTACGCGGAATGCCTAACCCGAGAGGCTGCGCCGCCGTGCCGTAGCCCAGCGAATAAACCGTCATGATGTAGAACAACGTGTAAGTGGCCACCATGATGAAAGTGCCCAGCAGCGTCGCTTTTTTGTATTTAGTGAACAGGGTACCGATCGGCACTTTTACCTGTTTGCCTGCTTTAGCGATTTTGGCGAAAACAGGCGTTTCATGCAGGGACACACGCACATACAGGCCAACCAGTACCAGCACGGCGGAAAGCAGGAACGGCACGCGCCAGCCCCAGGCGATGAACTGTTCGTCGGTCAGCAGCCACGACAGCAGCAGGAACATGCCGTTGGCGAAGAAGAAGCCAATCGGTGCGCCGAGTTGCGGGAAAGAACCGTACAACGCGCGCTTTTTTGGTGGCGCATTTTCTGTCGCGAGCAATGCCGCACCGCCCCATTCGCCGCCGAGGCCCAGACCCTGACCGAAACGCGCCAGTGCCAGCAGCAGCGGGGCGAAGACGCCAATGGTGGCGTAAGTCGGCAGCAGGCCGATGACCACGGTGGAAACGCCCATGGTCAGCAGCGAGGCAACCAGCGTCACTTTACGTCCGACGCGGTCGCCAAAGTGGCCGAACAACGCAGAACCGATTGGGCGTGCGATAAAGGCAATAGCGAAGGTTGCCAGCGACTGAAGCGTCGCGGCGGTCGGGTCGCCCTGCGGGAAGAAAATATGCGGGAACACAATAACGGCGGCGGTCGCGTAGATGTAAAAGTCGAAGAACTCGATGGCCGTACCGATCAGCGATGCCACGATGACTTTGCCGCGGGAGTTCTGACTCACCAGGTGCGCGTCAGCTTCTAATTCAGGAGTGATGGTGGCTTGCATAAGTGTTTCTTATTTGTAATGAGTGAGAGGGAACTAATGTAAATAAATGTATAGCGAAAAGTCATCTTATGCAGAGCGCGGCGGCATTTCAACGCGTCAGAAAGCAGGGGAAAGCGGATTTCAGGCGGGATTGGCCGATTGTTTTATTAACATCTTGTTTCACCAGACATACGTTCGGTGAATAGATGAAATGCAGAATAACTGACAGGGAAATGGCGAAATTAAAGTGCAGCTCTCAGTCAGTTATTCTGGTTTTTGGGGTCAGGATGGTGTGAAATCAGTGGTAATCACTGCCTTCTTATTTCATTGTCAGCATTAACGTCTGCGATATGAATATCATCTGGCACGATGATATGGTCTTGCGTAAATTCGCTGTCGTTTACCGTTGCGGCTTTCTTCTTTGCTGCCCGTTCTTTGCTGTCTGGCATGCGCGGATCATCCTTGTACTGCGCGGTGGCGATCCATGCGGCGACAAACAGCGTCAGGCGGGCGAAGAAATAGAAGAACGCCATCAGGCCGATCACCGAACCAAAAGCGGCACCGGAAGGCGAGGTCGCAAGGCGCGGCAGCGTCATGGTCATCACAAACTTGATAACCTCAAAACCGATTGCCGCCAGCAGCGTCCCGCGGAACAGGGCCTTTTTACGCGGCTTGTGACGCGGCAGCATCCAGAAAATCCACAAGAACAACAGGTAGTTGGCGGCAATCGAAATCACCAGCGCGATGCTGGTCATCACTGGCCTCAGCCATTCAATACCGCCCAGCCCCAGCGCATCCACGATAGTTTTCTGCGCCGAACCGGCAATAGAGGTCAGTGAGAGCGTGATAATCAGCGCCAGCACCAGCCCGGTCAGGGAGATAAAATCACGAAAATAGCGGCGATAAATTTTCTCCTGATCCTGCGGGTTACGCTCCCATACATCGCGGGACTGCGCACGGATCGCTTCACGCAGATTGCCCATCCAGCTGATACCGGAATAAAGCGCAATCAGCAGCCCGGACAAACCTACGGCGGTACGCTGCTCGATAGCCGTATTCACGGTACTTTTCAGCGTGGCCGCCAGATTGGGATCGCTGATACTGTTGACGATTTTATTGATAATCCCGGCCAGCAAATCCGGATTCGAGGCCAGCACAAAACCGACGGCGGCGAATGACACCATCAAAATCGGGATCAGCGACAGGAACGAAAAATAGGTAATGGCCGCGCCAAACTGGCTGCCGAGACGATCGTTAAACCGTTCGGTGGTGCGCAGCAGATGCGCGACCCATCCCCAGGATTTGACGTGCTCAACCAGACGCGAAAATCTGCCGATATTTTTGTCTACCGTGTGATTGCCGGTTTTGATGTTAATCAGCGGCGTCGGTTCTTCCTGCTTTGCCGGCGCGTGTTTTGAAAGGTCTTCTTTTGAAATTAGGGGCATTGATCCATGTTATCCTTAAAAGTGCATCCGGCCTTAAGTATAGACACCTGTGCGGCGCAGACGAGCCCGCACAGGCTTAAGCGGTCAGGCAATGAACGTTTGGGTGATTTCCGTCAGCCAGTCCATGAACACTTTCACGCGGCGCGACAGGTTTAGACGGTGGGGATAAACCAGCGTAACCGGCATGGGCGGCGCGCGAAATTGCGGCAAAATGCTCACCAGCTGGCCGCTTGCCAGCGCGTCCCGCGCGCCAATCAGCGGCACCTGAATAATCCCCAGCCCGGCCAGACAGGCCGCCACGTAGGTTTCGGTGCTGTTGACCGTCACCGCGCCGCCGCTTTTGATGCTTTTCACCTGCTTGCCATCGAGGTATTCGAACGTGGACGTGTGGCTGCCGAGCGTTTGCTCATAATGCACCATCGCATGATGAGCCAGCTGGTCGGGGTGATCCGGCGTGCCGTAACGTTGCAGATAACCGGGACTGGCGCAGTTGATTACGCTCAGATGCCCAAGTGGACGGGCGATAAGCCCCGAGTCTTTCAGTGTGCCCGAGCGGATCACGCAGTCGAATCCTTCGCGCACTACGTCCACCCGGTGATCGGTGCTGCTCAGCTCGATCTCCAGCGCCGGATAGCGGTTCAGAAATTCCGCCAGACGCGGTAACACCAGATGCGTCGCCATACCGACTGACATATCCACCCGCAGCCGCCCGCTGATGTTCGCCGGGTTCGACTGAAACATCGTCTCCAGCTCATCCATGTTGGCCAGCAACTCCTTGCAGCGCTGATAAAACACCTGCCCGTCCTGCGTCAGCTGCACGCGACGCGTTGAACGATGCAACAGGCGGGCGGACATCCGCGTCTCCAGCTGCTGTACCAGACGAGACACACTGCCCTTCGGTAATCCCAGACTTTCAGCGGCGCGGGTAAAATTACTCAGCTCGGCGACGCGCACGAAAACCTGCATTGACTGTATTTTATCCACATTTTATCCGATTGTTGTTTGGATTGAGACAGTGAAACTCATTATGGACCATTTATCACGCGCGGGTAATCCAATAGGCTGGGTTTCATCCGAGGCAGAAGTGACATAACCCCAATGAGGTCTGAAATGAGTCGTAAAATCGCTATCGTGACCGGCGCAAGCCGTGGTTTAGGTAAGAATGCCGTTGAAAAGCTGGCAAAAAAGGGCGTGGATATCATTTTGACCTACCACAGCCAGCAGGATGCGGCGCAGGCGGTGGTGAAATCGGTGCAAGCGGCGGGCGGGAAGGCGGTGGCTGTCAAACTCGATGCGGGCAACAGCAGCAGCTTTGATGCCTTTGTCGCAGAGGTGAAAGCGCAGTTGCAGGCGGTCTGGCAGCGCGATAACTTCGATTTTCTGGTGAACAATGCCGGTGTCGGTCTGCACGAAGCATTCGCTGAGACCACCCAAGAACAGTTCGATCTGATGATGAACATCCATCTGAAAGGTCCGTTCTTCCTGACGCAAAAACTGCTGCCGCTGATGGCTGACGGTGGCCGTATCCTCAACGTATCAAGCGGGCTGGCGCGCTTTGCGCTGCCGGGCTCATCCGCCTACGCCATCATGAAAGGCGCAATCGAAGTGCTGACCCGTTATCAGGCGCGGGAATTAGGCGAGCGCGGCATCACCGCCAACGTGCTGGCACCCGGCGCGATTGCGACGGATTTCAGCGGCGGCATGGTGCGCGATAATCCGCAGGTGAATAAAATGGTGGCGGGTAACACCGCGCTGGGCCGTGTCGGATTGCCGGATGATATCGGCGATATGGTGGCATTGATGCTCAGCGATGAAGCGGGCTGGATGACCGCCCAGCGCGTCGAAGCATCAGGCGGCATGTTTATCTGATGGCAGCGTTAATCGTGCTGGAAACGTTTCGCTTTCATATGCTGTTGTTTTTCCAGTTCGAAAATCGCCCGTTGCAGGTCTCGTTCCTGCGCGGGCGATAAGCGTGGAAACTTAAAGCTCAGACGCTGGGAGCTGACCGTCTCGCCTTTGTTGCTCACCGATTTACGCGGCATCGAGCCGATATACTGCAAATCCAGTTTAAACGTACCGAGCTCGGCCAGCTGGATCACGGAATCTTTCAGCACTTCGCCAGAGGTGATTTCCGGCAGCGTGGTGCCCTCAATTTCCAGCCCCAGACCGCCCAGCGAAATGTCTCTCACGCGAAAAGCAAACTCGGTGGCATTGGAGAGTTTGCCGCTGCAACGGTAGTCCGGCAGCCACGGCACATTAACGCGGAAATACTCACGGCGTTGGATGAAATACAGCACTGGCGGAATATCACAGATAAATGTCGGCAGGCCGTCAAACGTCACCTGGCGGACTTTGCTGCACGAGAACTCGACTTTTGCCCCGGTCGGTTCCGCCACAAAGGTCAGCGATTCTGCTTCCATCGCCAGCCCATTCTCGTAATCGGAACTGCCCAGATCGAATAAGAACTGATGGCCGTCGGCGTTCACGTCCAGAATTTTACTGATAAATTGACCACGGGTGTGGGTGATCATGACCAGCGTCTGATTTTTTTTCAGGTCCCGTAAAACGGACAAAATTGCCAGCGTGTTACGCTTAGCAAACGACTCTTTGGGTACTTCGCTCACCTGCCACACCTCTATATGCAGTAATCACAAAATGTTGGCGCAGCCTTTGACGTATAAAGCGCCCACTACGGTTATCGGCCACTCAGAACAAATCTTTATTGGGTTAACCCTGATATTTTCACTGGCTCAAAGTAAAATTCTGCGGTCAGTGGGCGGCTTTGAACCGCCCTGAATTATATATAGGCGATATTTCACCCACCTGAGTATGATTTTTTGCTCCCACCACCAAATAAACCGAATAGAAAGCCGCGCTCAGGTGTTTACCTTTAAACGAACACTGTCGGGGCGGCGCGCTTCTTCAAACCGTCTTCACGGTGTCGTCCTGGTAATCAGCCGAAGTTAACGATCCCTCTCTACAGGACATCAAAATGAAGACAAAAACGATGATTCAGGCGCTGTCAGTGATTTGTTTCGCGGGCAATATCTTGTTGTTCAGTGCAGGCGCCAGCGCGATGGGCGACGACTCAGATGCGAAGAAAACGCCGGATTGTCCGAAAGGACAAATCTACGACAGCAAAACCAAAAGTTGCATGGTAGATAAAGGCAGTATGATTTCGGATCAGGATAAAACTCAGTACGCCTACCATCTGGCAAAAACAGGCCGATATCAGGAAGCCCTGACGGTGCTGAATACGCTAAAAGATCAGAACACCAAAGAGGCATGGAATTATCGCGGCTATGCGACCCGCAAACTCGGGCGCACCGATGAAGGCATCGGCTATTATCAGAAATCCATCGCCATTGATGCGAATTACGCCAAAGTGCGCGAGTATCTCGGCGAAGCTTATATGATTAAAGGGCGTCCCGATCTCGCCAAAGCGCAGCTGGCAACCATCAAAGGCTTATGCGGCACCGGCTGCGAGGAATATCGCGATCTGAGTGCAGCTATCGACGGCCATCCCGAATCCTGAGTACGGGGAACGATAAATTTCACCGACAGAATTACGTCACGAACTGAGCCAGTGTCTGGCCCGCCTGTGGCGCTACGCGATGGTATTATCGCATAAGCGCGATGTGGCGGACGATCTGGTGCAATCCACCTGCGTGCGGGCGCTGGAGCGCTGCGCGCAGGTGAAGGAGAGCGCCGGGGTCGATCGCTGGCTCTTTTCAATTCTGCACTCCGTTTGGGTCAATGAACTCAGGGCGCAGCACGTTCGCCAGGGACAGGGATTTGTGGATGTGGATGATTTGGATGAACCCGCAGAGACGTTTACCTTTGAAGACAGGCACTGGCATACGCAGGTGATGCAGCGGGTGAAACGCCTGCCTGAAGCCCAGCGCAACGCGGTTTTTCTGGTGTATGTCGAAGGTTTCACCTATCAGGAGGCGGCGATGACGCTGTCAGTGCCGATTGGCACCATCATGAGCCGTCTGGCATCCGCACGGCTGACGCTGGCAAAAAATACCGGAATGTCATCACGACAGGGAGAAAAAAAATGAACCGTGAAATCCTGTCTTCTCCCTTTTCCGATGAAGCCTTAGTGGCATATCTCGATAATCAGCTGAGCGCAAAACAGCGCGCGCAGTTTGAACGACAGCTGGCGCACGACGATGTTCTGGCTGAGCGGCTGGCGCAGATGGCGCGCAGCAGTCTGCCTTTCCACGATGCTTTTGGCGCAATGTTGCAGGATGCGCCAGTCGGCAGGCTTCAGGCCACGCTGGATGCGATCCCGGATGTACCTGCCGCCGCTTCGCGCGGCGTCAGCCGTCGCGCACTGCTTGCCGCATCGGTGAGTTTTCTGGCGGTCGGGCTGCTCGCCGGGCGTTATTCGACCCTGCTGTATGCCGACATCACCTGGCGCGATCGCGTGGCTGATTACATGTCGCTCTACACCGCGCAGACGCTGGCGGACATCAACGATTCCCCTGAACAGCAGCAACTCCAGCTGTCGCGGGTGCAGAAATCGCTGGGGATCGTGTTAACACCGGCGGCGCTGAGTGTGCAGGGCGCGGCGCTGAAAAATGCCCGAATGCTGCATTACGATGAATATGACATCGCGCAGATCACCTATCTGGACACACGTTTCGGCCCGATGGCGCTGTGCATTACCCGTAGCGAACAGCGCGACGACACGGCGCAGGAGAGTGAAATCCGGCAGAAAATGAACGTCGTTTACTGGAGGCAGTCCGGCTATAACTTCATGCTGATAGGCCACAGTCCGGCGCCGGTTCTGGCGGAACATGCGGCCAGTTTGCAGGCAAAATTAGCCTGAGTGTGTGGCAGATAGTTTCGTCACGGAACTAACTTATGTAATTATTTAAAGTATTAAACTATTTTTAATGCACGTAACGGCAATGTTAAAATGTTTACGAAATCTCGATAATATGAGTAATCGGTAACATTTGTGTGGTTGAATTGTCGTTAGTCACCGCAGTTTTCGTTACTCCCCATTATTGTCCTTTCATACTCTGTGGAAACAATCGCTTGTTTCCCACCGCATCGGGTTGTTGATTTCGTTTATCCAGGGAAATTTGGATAGCTTTCACCTGCAAAACTAAAACTAAACATTCAGAGAAACAGACGTCATGAGAAAGATATTCGCCATGATCCTCTGCCTTAACGTGGTTGCCTTCAGTCAGTCAGCGTTCGCAGAAGATGAGAAGCCCGTCGATGTATTACTGATCGGCGGCGGCATTATGAGCGCGACGCTGGGGACGTACCTTCAGGAATTAGAACCGGACTGGTCAATCAATATGGTTGAGCGTCTGGACGGTGTTGCACTGGAAAGCTCCAATGGCTGGAACAACGCCGGTACCGGTCACTCTGCGCTGGCAGAAATGAACTACACGCCGGAAAAACCCGACGGCAGCATCGATATTTCCAAAGCGGTGGAGATCAACGAATCCTTCCAGATCTCCCGCCAGTTCTGGTCATATCAGGTCGAAAACGGCGTTCTGCACAACCCGCGTTCTTTCATCAACAGCACGCCGCACATGAGTTTTGTGTGGGGTGATGACAACATCAATTTCCTGCGTAAACGTCACGCCGCGCTGCAACAAAGCACGCTGTTCCGTGGCATGGAATACTCTGAAGACCCGGCGCAAATCAAACAGTGGATCCCGCTGGTGATGGAAGGTCGTGACCCGCAACAGAAAGTGGCCGCAACGCGCATTCCAATCGGTACCGACGTGAACTTCGGCGAAATAACCCGCCAGCTGGTGGCCTCTTTGCAGAAGAAACCTAACTTCTCCCTGAGCCTTGGCCATGAAGTCCGTGAAATCAAACGTAACCCGGATAACACCTGGAACGTCACGGTTGCTGATCTGAAAAACGGCGACAAAGAAAGCGTCATCAAAGCCAAATTCGTGTTTATCGGTGCAGGCGGCGCGTCCCTGACCCTGCTGCAAAAATCCGGTATTCCTGAAGCGGATAACTACGGCGGCTTCCCGGTTGGCGGTGAATTCCTGGTGACTGAGAACCCGGACGTCGTGAAACGTCATCTGGCAAAAGTGTACGGTAAAGCGTCCGTTGGCTCGCCGCCGATGTCCGTTCCGCACCTCGACACCCGTATTCTCGATGGTAAACAAGTTCTGCTGTTCGGGCCGTTCGCGACCTTCTCCAGCAAGTTCCTGAAAAACGGTTCCCTGTGGGATCTGTTCGGTAGCGTCAATTTCTCCAACATCATGCCGATGACCCACGTGGGCATCGACAACTTCGATCTGGTGAAATATCTGGTCAGCCAGGTCATGCTCTCCGACGATGACCGTTTCGATGCATTGCGTGAATACTTCCCGGATGCGAAGAAAGAAGACTGGCGTCTGTGGGAAGCGGGTCAGCGCGTGCAGATCATCAAGAAAGATGAGAAAGAAGGCGGCGTTCTGCGTCTGGGCACCGAAGTGGTCAGCTCGAAAGACGGCAGCATCACCGCTCTGCTGGGCGCATCACCGGGCGCTTCTACCGCTGCACCGATCATGCTGCACCTGATGGAAAAAGTGTTCAAAGACAAAGTCGCGACGCCAGAGTGGCAGGCCAAACTGAAGGAAATCATCCCTTCTTACGGCACGCAGCTGAACGGCAACGTGGCCGCAACGGAGAAAGAACTGGGCGACACCAGCCGCGTTCTGATGCTGGATAATCCACAGCCAAAACCGGTCGAACCGGCACCGGCGGCGGACAACTCTTCAGCACCGAAGCAAGGCCAGGAGCAGAAACAAGTGGCTGACGTCGCTCTGTAATCTGAATCTTAAAGCCGTTATCAGGAAGGCGCGGGAGACCGCGCCTTTTTAACAATCTCCTCCAGATTCTTCCTTCCTCAAACCCGATTTAGCACGAATTGCGCGTTCTTTGTACGCCACAAATCTGTCAAAAACATCGTCATAAATCCCCGAAAACCCTGTCGGATTGCGGCCTGCGCGCAAGTCAGACGTTCTCATCTCCTCTTTTTTTGAAAGGTTAAATCCTTTTTTAAATTATGTAGTGATAATGTTATATTCGTTGCCATCATTTGAAAAAATGAAGATTCAGTAACGTTCCCGCGTGTTTTTTTGCTAATTTCTTGTTCGATTGTGATAACAGAAGTCATAACAAATCGTCATAACGAAACAGAACTGAACATTTAGAGAAACAGACGTCATGAGAAAGATACTTGGTATGCTTCTCAACCGTGACTCACTGGGTGCCAGCGAGCCTGCGGCCGCAGAAGACGAAAAATCCGTTGATGTATTGCTGGTCGGCGGCGGAATTATGAGTGCTACGCTCGGGACCTATCTTCAGGAACTCGAGCCGGACTGGTCGATCCATATGATCGAACGCATGGACGGCGTGGCGCAGGAAAGCTCGAACGGCTGGAATAACGCCGGGACAGGCCATTCCGCGCTGGCAGAAATGAACTACACCCCGGTGATGCAGGACGGCTCCGTCGATATCACCAAAGCTGTGGCGATCAACGAAGCCTTTCAGGTTTCCCGTCAGTTTATGGCGTATCAGGTGCAAAAAGGTGTGCTGAATAATCCACGCTCGTTCATTAACAGCGTGCCGCATATGAGCTTTGTCTGGGGCGATGAAAATATCGATTTCCTGCGCAAACGTTTTGCTGCCCTGCAGGAAAGTACGCTGTTCCGCGGGATGGAATATTCGGAAGATCCGGAACAAATCAAACAGTGGATCCCGGCGGTAATGGATGGCCGTGATCCGGCGCAAAAAGTGGCGGCAACCCGCACCACGGCAGGCACCGACGTGAACTTCGGCGAAGTAACGCGTCAGCTGGTGGAAGCCCTGCAGAAAAAATCCAATTTCACGCTGGCGAATGGCCAGGAAGTGCGCGACATCCAGCGCAATCCGGACAGAAGCTGGCGTGTGACTATCACCGATCTCAAACACAGTCACAAACATCACGTCGTGAACGCGAAATTTGTGTTCATCGGTGCCGGTGGCGCGTCGCTGACCCTGTTACAAAAATCCGGTATTCCGGAAGCGCGTGACTACGGCGGTTTCCCGGTCGGCGGTGAATTCCTGGTGACTGAGAATCAGGACGTGGTGAGACGTCATCTGGCGAAGGTGTACGGCAAGGCCGCCGTGGGCGCGCCGCCGATGTCCGTTCCGCATCTCGACACCCGTATCATCGACGGTAAACAGGTTCTGCTGTTCGGGCCGTTCGCGACCTTCTCCAGCAAATTCCTCAAAAACGGTTCCCTGTGGGATCTGTTCGGGAGCGTCAACAGCTCGAACTTACTGCCAATGACGCACGTCGGCATGGGTAACTTCGACCTGGTGAAATATCTGGTCGGGCAGGTGATGCTCAGTGATAACGACCGTCATGCAGCGCTGAAGGAATTCTTCCCGCAGGCCGAGCAGAAAGACTGGAAACGCTGGGTGGCGGGGCAGCGCGTGCAGGTCATCAAAAAAGATGGCAAACACGGTGGCGTATTGCGTCTGGGCACTGAAGTGGTCAGTGCGAAAGATGGCAGCATCGCCGCCTTGCTGGGCGCCTCTCCGGGCGCGTCCACTGCTGCGCCAATCATGATGAAGCTGCTGGAAACCGTGTTTAAAGAGAAAGCCGCCAGCCCGCAATGGCAGGCCAAATTCCGGGAGATCATCCCGTCGTATGGCACAAAACTGAACGGCAATGTGGAAGCAACCGAGAAAGAGCTGCTGGAAACCAGCCGTATTCTGCAACTCGAGACGCCTTCCATGAAGACGACGCCGGTCGCCGAGGTGGTTCAGCTGCGCCCGCTCGATGCACAGGCGCAGGAAGAAACCAATCTGCCAGCGGATATCGCGCTGTAATTCCTTAACCGGGAAACAACAAAACCGCCTGTTAACCTCAGGCGGTTTTTTTTATGCCTTTATTTTCCTCATGCGCCGGAAAGGGATTTTGCGATATTCGCCTCCTTTATGCGGGCCGTTTCGTTTTGCGATTCCAGTACAATTCTCGCCAAAGGGGTGTCTTCGTGATAACGCGTTTGTGCATCCAGCCCTTTAGAATATTTATTGTATTTCCACCCTGCATAACCGAGGAACAGCACCAGCCCGCCGACGTTATAAAACACAATGGTTAAAATGCTGGCGCCGGTCGGGAATGTTGAGGCGATAAATCCGACGGTAAAAATCACAATCAGTGTACTGACGATGGTGATCCCCTGCTTTCTAGAGCCCATTTTAAAATCGCGTTCAACGTTGTCATATTTCAGCCGCAGATTCAGATACGCCAGCATAATAAACAGCGGTGGCAACATGGATGCCGCGGCTGTCATATTGATCAGCGTATTCATTAATTCCTGCACGCTGTTTGAGCCCAGGGTCGGAATTAACATCAGCGGGATGACGATAAGAAACTGGATCCACGCCGCGCGCGTCGGCACGCCGTGTTTATTCAGACGGATGGTTTTCTCCCCAAAAATCCCCTTAGGAATTTCAGTAAAGAAGATTTTGACCGGCGCGGCCGTCCACATTAGCAGTGAACCAAACATCGCGGTAAATGAAACGACGCCGACGAAGCGGTTCATCATTACCGCCGGTAAACCAAAGTGTGCCGATAATCCTTCGAATACCTGCACCGTGCCGCCGGTGAAATGCAGCGCAGACTGCGCCACGAATACGTTGATCAGCAGTGACGCGATGGAGTAAAGCACGCCGATCACCAGCCCGGAAATGATGATGACTTTGACGAATGCGCGGCTGCCGCCCTTGACGTCATTGACGTATACCGCGACCGATTCCGCACCGCCTGCCGCCTGAAATATCCACGCGATAATGCCTAAGAATGCCCAGTTAAAATGCGGCGTCATGGCGTCGACATTGATCGGATTCGCCGGCTCGACACCGCCAATTAATGCCGCGCCCGCCAGCACGATATAAGAAAACGTCAGCAGCAACATTAATGTGGAGGTAACCGACGTCATCGGGCCGAGTAATTTCGCACCGCTGTTGGAAATAAGCGTGGAAAAAGCGAACAAACAGATGCTGATGATGGCGGTGGTGACCGGTGTGAAAATATAGTCATGCCCTAAAAATGCGTACGAGGCGTAAGCAATAACGCGCGGAAGCAGCGCCGTGAAGAAAAATAAATTCACGAACCAGTAAGTGTACGCCGTCATAAATGCCCAGCGACCGCCGAGCGCACTTTTTACCCAGGCGTAAACGCCGGCTTCCGAGTTTTTATTCAGCGAGACAAATTCGGCGATGATCAGACAAAACGGAATGAAATACAGCACAGTCGCTACCAGAAAGACCGGCGCGGAGGCGATGCCCAACTGAATATTATTATTGATGACATTATTAAAGCTAAAAACGGCGGCAAACGTCATGGATAACAATCCAAATTTACCGATCGTATTGCGACTGGACCCGGCCATAGTGAATCTCCAACTGCGATATTTGTAGGGTGAGTTTTTTATTATTTGTTTAAGAAATAGCTTTCTTCGATGGTCACTTTCAGGATGACTTTTTTAACGTTTTTTTCTGGCCGGAAGCGGCTGGCTTCGTGATTTTCAAAAATGATGACGTGGCCTTTTCGCGCTGTGATTTTTTCGCCGCTGCCGGTGAAGAGTTCACGATCGGTTTCATCGCTGTAGGGCGCGAAAATGTTAAGCCGTGATTTGGCAGCGAATTCAATGTCTTCGCTCCCTTCGAGGTAGTAGTGAACATCGAAATAACGCCGGTGGCCTTCAAATTCTGCCCGCTGCGGTTCCGCGCCGGACGCCAGTCGGTATACCAGCGAATCGCCGACAGAGTGAAAAACGCCGGGACGGATATTTTCAACGTTATTGACTGCTTCCATGCAGCGCAGCCATTTTTTTCCTGTGCCGTACAGCCGCTGAAATTCAGTTAACGAGTCAAGAATAATCATCAGTTCGCCTCCGGGGTTTCTAAGGGCTGGGGTTGAAAGGATTGTTCGGCAAGGCTCAGGCTGTCGGTGTCCTGCTGGCGGAAAGGCACCAGCGTGAAGCCGTAGCTGAACGCCGAGAAGTAAACGCGGTATGAATCGAGCACTTCCGAGCCCCAGGAGTTGGAGCCGAGCCCCATGATTTGATGGTCGAGGTTGAGGGTCAGGCAGCTATCCGGCGTGAGCTCGTCGATGTGCTGCGCCTGCTGCACCATTTGCGAACTGTACGGCCACAGGCTGAAATTGATCGGCTGGCGCGGCTGAATGAAAATCCCGTTTCCGGCGTTATCGCGCAGGCTGAGCCAGCGGATATCCTGACGGTTGCCGTTGTCCTGCGGCATCGGGTAGTCCTCAAACAGGCTGTTTACCGGCTGCTGGTAATGGCCAATCAGGTTCGCCTGACGGCTGTCCTGATAGTTTTCGCCCGGCCCGCGACCGTAATATTCCACCTGTTGAAAACGGCGGCTGATGCCAAAATCCAGCCCGATTTTCGGGATAACGTGGCTAAAATCACCATAGGGCGAGCCGGACAGATCCAGACTGACCGCGCCCTGTGGCGATATCCGCCAGCGGTAAACGCAGCGCATACCGAAATCAAACACCGGCGGAGCGATCACCGTGCGCACTTCAATCACGACGTCGTTGTTCAATCGCTCACAATGCAGCGAGCGAAAATGCTGCTGCATGATCTGCAAATGATTAGGCTGCCAGATGCCTTCAAACTCCGGCTTATGATTGTCGATTACCGGTTTGAAGAAGTTGAGTGTGGGCGCGCGGCCAACGATTTCTTCTCCGTCGACCTGCCAGCTTTTCAGTTCGCCGTCGAGGCGGGAAAACTCAAGGCGAAAGCCCTGACCGCTGACGATAATCAGTAGCTTCTGCTCGTCGCAAACCAGCGGTATGCGGCTATCCGCATCGGGTAAGGTCGCCAGCGTCTCTGCGGCCTGCAACAGCACCTGATAATGTCCGAGCGGATGATTCGCTTCGCTGTATGCGGTCGGGCTATTTTTACTGATGCTGACGTTAAGGAAGGTTTCCTGGCCGCTGACGGTGAATTCCGGCAGTGGAATTTCTTCACATTCGCCAGGTTGCAGGTGCGGCAGGGTGATTTTACGGGTTTCTGCGCAGCGCCCGGCAATCTGTACGGTCAGCGTCAGCGTGATATCCGCCAGTGAGCTGAACCAGTAACGGTTTTTGACGCGTAGCGCGTCGCCATCGCGACTGATTTCCACCGGGCACAACACCTGTTTGTATTCGCGCAGACCGGGGCCTGGCGTCTGATCAGGGTAAATCAGGCCGTCCATACAGAAGTTGTAATTATTCGGATAATCGCCGTAATCGCCGCCATAGGTGTAGCGTATTTTCCCGTTTTCGGCGGTTTCCAGCAGGCCGTGGTCGCACCATTCCCAGATGTAATGTCCTTGCAGGCTGGCGTGACGGTTCATCACGGCCTGATATTCCGCGAGTCCGCCGGGGCCGTTGCCCATTGCGTGGGCGTACTCGCAAATAATGCGCGGTTTAGCGTGCGGATATTCGCCGAACGCGTTCATCATCTGAACGCGGGAATACATAGTGCTGATGACGTCAGTGACCTCGGCGTCGCGGTCTTCCTCGTAATGAATGAGACGCGTCGGGTCGAGAGCTTTGCAGCGCGTGGCCATGGCGCGGATATTGCAGCCATAACCGGATTCGTTGCCGAGCGACCACATCACTATCGACGGATGGTTTTTCTGCGCCATCACATGTCGCTCGATGCGTTCAACATAGGCCCGTTCCCAGCGCGGATCGTCGGTGATACGGCTCAGATCGCCGACGTTGGCGAAACCGTGGCTTTCCAGATCGGTTTCGGCCATGACGAATAAGCCGTAGATGTCGCACAGGTCGTAGAAGCGCGGATCGTTCGGGTAATGTGCGGTGCGCACCGAGTTAATGTTGTGCTGTTTCATCAGGATGATATCGCGCTCAACCCGCGCCATATCGACCGCGCGCCCTTTGCGGTGATCGTGGTCGTGCCGATTCACGCCGTGCAGTTTGAGGTAGCGCCCGTTGATATAAAACAGCCCGTCGCGCACGGTGATATCACGAAATCCGACGCGTTGCGGCACTACGGAAATCACCTTGCCCGCGTCGTCATACAGCGTCAGCAGCAGCTGATATAACGCCGGATGTTCCGCGTTCCACTGACGTGGCTGACTGACCGGCATCTCCAGCCTGCAACGGGTTTCGTCGCTGATACACAAGCCTTCTGCCGACAACTCCGCGATACAGCGTTCGCCATCCCAAAGCTGCGCATGCAGCCGGTAACCGCTGACCGGCTGATGAAGGTTGTGCAGAGCGACATCAATATTCAATGTCGCATCGCAGTAGTTTTCATCGAATGCCGTGACGACGGAAAAATCCTGCAGATGGACAGGGTCCTGGCCGGTGAGATACACATCGCGGAAAATCCCCGCCATCCACCACATGTCCTGATCTTCGATGTAGGTCGAATCCGCCCACTGCATTACGCGCACCGACAGCAGATTTTCGCCCGGCTGCGCCGCCGCGCTGATATCAAACTCCGCGCACAGGCGGCTGCCTTTGCTGAAACCGACGTAATGGCCGTTCACGTAAACTTCGAAGTAGGTTTCGACACCGTCGAATTTAATCAGGGTTTGTTTGCCTGCCCATGAAGCATCCAGACAAAATGTGCGCTGATATGCGCCGGTCGGATTGTTGGTGGGCACGAAAGGAATGTCGATCGGGAAGGGAAAACCTTCGTCGGTATATTGCAGCTGGCCGTGGCCTTCCATTTGCCACATCCCCGGCACGGCGATATCACCCCAGCCGCTCACGGGCTGACGGTAGAATTCATCAGGAACTAACGCCGGATGCGCAAAATAGCGGAATTGCCAGCGGCCGCTAAGCAGCTGAAAATTCTGGCTGGCGGCGCGGTCAAAGCTCAGCGCCTGCTGCGCGTTTTCATAACTGAAAAACCGGGCGCGAGGCGGTAAACGGTTTTCTGACTGCTTGTCGATGTTTTCCCAATTATTCACGTGATCTCTCCTGAGACGTGTTTCTATGGGAAATAAGATAGTAAATATTTAGTAAAAATAACTAAAAACATTTACTGATTGTCAGAGAGATCACACAATTTTAAAAATGTGTTTGAGGATCATGCAGTTAATTTTACCGATCGTCGAAGATCCCTCTGACACCGCCTTTTCATCGAAAAGCCGCGTGCCAGAGAGTGGTTCGTGCCAGCCCCGGATCAGCGGCGCGTGGTGTCGCGCAACTGCAAAGAGCTCGGTACAAACAGCGAAAGCGGTACGCTGCGTTCATCGCGCAGGCGTTCAGTCAGCAGGTTGACTGCCTGCGCACCCATGGTTTCTGAATGAATGCGAACCGTTGATAATGAAGGGAAAACAAAGCGGGCGGTCGGGATGTCGTTGACGCTTATCAGCGCGATTTGCTCGGGGATTTTCACGCCATGTTCCAGCAGCGCACGGGTCACGCCCAGCGCAATCGAATCGGTGGCAATCAGCAATGCCGGTGGCCAGGGCGCGTTCTCTGCCAGCATTTTCTTCGCACACTGATAGCCGGACTGGCTAGTGAAATCGCCGTAATAAATATCCCGTGGCTGCACGACGTTTTTCAGCCGGCCATATTCCACAAACGCCTGCTCACGCTGGTCGGCGAACTCCGGATGATCGCGCCCGCCGATAAAACCGATGCGCGAGTAACCCTGGGCGATGAAGAAATCGATCACTTTCTGGCTGATTTTAAAGAGATCCACATTCACGCAGTCAAACTGTGCGTCTTCCATCACGCCGTCAATGAAGACCACCGGGCAGGATTGCTGACTGAGTTGCTGATGCAGCGCGGTCTGCGGCTGGCCGATGACCAGAAATCCGTCGGCGGACGGCAACGGTTTATCGCCACTGAAATCATAACCAGAAATTAGCGTGATACCGAGTTTTTCACATTGCGTTTCAACGCCATAGCGCATGGAAAGATAGTAAGGATCATCGATTTCCAGCCCCTGGCGGTAGGTGAACAGCGCCGCGAAGGTCATCCGGTGCGTCGCGTTGCGTTTGGAAGGGGACAGCTTATATTCCAGACGCTCCGCCGCTTCCAGAATGTTCTGCCGGGTTTGCGCTTTCACGCTCAGGCTCGGATCGTCATTTAGCACGCGCGAAACCGTCGCAACGGATACGTTCGCGGCCTCAGCGATTTCCTTCAAAGTAGCCATCAGCGTCTCATAAATAGGTAAACGAAAGCCGTAGCTTAATGTGATCAGCCGCTTATGTACACCCGCTGCGGCTGCGTGAGCGCCCAAAAAAGCAATGTGACAAGGTTAACGCTTTACCAATAATTCAGTATATTTTAGTAAAATATTTACTACTATGCGTTTTACTTTTTGGCTCACCTAAAACTTCTCATTCTGAGCGAAGCGCATAACCATGAAGAAAATATCACTCAATAAAATATTAATGCTTTTATTATTCGCCTCGCCAATGACTTTAGGGGCGCAGGAACAGGCCGTACCTGCCGAACACAATGTATTAATCCCGCCTGAAATAACGCCTAAATACCCGGATGCGACCGCCTACCGTTTTTATGGTGAAATGGGCGGCGGCGGCAGCGTCTATTTAAACGGTAAAGATCAGCATAAATACAGCGATGGAACTTATATCGAAGGCGGGCTGGAAATAAAGCACGGCAACTGGTTCGGGCTTATTTATGGCGAAGGCTGGACAGTGCAGGCCGATCATCAGGGAAATGCCTGGGTGCCGGACCATAGCTGGGGCGGATTTGAAGGTGGCCTGAACCGGTTTTATGGCGGCTATCGTACGGATAGCGGCACCGAGATGATCCTCAGTATGCGCAACGATTCCTCACTCGATGACCTGCAATGGTGGGGCGATTTCACACCGGAATACGGTTACGTTATTCCCAATACGCGCGATTTAACTCAGGCTGCGAAAATTCAGAACCTCACCGGCAAGTTTCGCTATAGCGTGACCGCCGCGCCGGAAAGCCGTGTCGATGAAAGCAAGGCGCTGCTGCATTTTGGAAAATATGACCGTTATTCAGATAAATACACATATCGGGCGATGGTCAACGGTTATACGCAATATGACCTGACGGAAGGGCTGACGCTGCTCAACGGCCTTGAGCTTACCGACGGCACCGGGCAGCTGTTTCTCGCCGGTTTGCAGGGCAAAAATCTCGCCGGGCGCATCTGGCATCACACCGGCAAGGGCGATGGCAATCATCCGGGCAGCGAATCCGGGATGATGGTCAGCGCGATGGCGGAAGCCGCGTCAGGCCTCTATTTATCCACCGCGTACAGCTATGCCGAACACCATTTAGATAATGCGGCTGACACCACGACTTCCTATGCACAGGCTGGGATCTGGTATGAATATTACGGTGGCCGCTTCGCGACGGCATTAGACAGTAAATTTTATATGAGCAACGACAATACCGGCGCCAGTAATTCAGTATTTCTGATGCAATATTTCTATTGGGGTAAATCATAATGAAAAACGTCAGCAGACTTAAATACGCCACACTTTTGGTCTCAGCGGCATTATTTATTTCCGGCACTGCACTAGCCAATAATGCCAAGATATTGCATGCAGGGGATTATAAAAACGTCATTAACCGTACCGGTGCGCCACAATATATGCTCGATTATGATTTCGATGAGCACCAGCGTTTTAATCCGTTATTTGATGACGGTGCGTGGCATGGACATTTATTACCGGCAGGCCCGCAAAGTATGGGCGGATTTCCTGGCCCGGCGCTGCTGACCGAAGAATACATCAACTTTATGGCGGAGAATTTTGACCGCCTGACGGTCTTCAAAGAAGGTAAGAAAGTCGCGCTGAGAATGACGGCGTACAGCATTCCCGGCGCGCTTGTTCAGACGCTAACTGCGCCCGGCATCCGTATCGATCTGACCCTGCGTTTCGTCACCTCGCGCACGTCGTTGCTTGAAACCAAAATCACCACCGATTCCCCGCTGGAACTGGTGTGGGACGGCCAGCTTCTGGAGAAACTTCACGCTCAGGAAGGCAAGCCGCAGTCGGATAAAACCATCGAACAGGAATATCCCGGCTATACGCGTACTATCCTCCCGACGGCTGACGGGCTGCGCGTTACCTTCGGCAAAGTCCGTGCGCCTTCCAGCCTGATGACATCAGGGGAATCACAGTATCAGATCCACAAATCTCTGCCGATGCAGACGACCGTCGAGGGGCATCAGTTTACCGGCAAGGCGGACATCTCCGGATCCACTACGATTTACACCACCTATTCGCATCTGCTGACTGCCGCCGAAGTGCAGCAGGAACAGCCGAAAATCGCCGATATTCTCCTCCATCCGCACACTTATCTCACCGCAAGTGAAGAGCGCTGGGAAGGGTATTTGAATAAAGGGCTGACCAACGCACACGCGACAAAAGCACAGGAACGCGTGGCGGTAAAAGCCATCGAGACCCTTAACGGTAACTGGCGCGGTGCGGCAGGCGCGATGAAGTTTGATTCTGTCACGCCGTCGGTGACCGGCCGCTGGTTCTCTGGTAATCAGACCTGGCCATGGGACACCTGGAAACAGGCGTACGCGATGGCCCATTTCAATCCGCAGGTGGCGAAAGACAATATCCGTGCGGTGTTTGCGTTTCAGATCCAGCCCGGCGATCCGTTGCGTCCCTGGGATGCCGGTTTTGTTCCCGATCTTATTGCCTATAACCCGAGCGCCGAGCGCGGCGGGGACGGTACCAACTGGAATGAGCGCAACACCAAGCCGAGTCTGGCGGCGTGGTCGGTGATGGAAGTCTACAAAACCACTGGCGATAAGGCGTGGCTGGCTGAGATGTACCCAAAGCTGGTCGCTTATCATGACTGGTGGTTGCGCAACCGTGATCATAACCATAACGGCGTGCCGGAATATGGCGCGACCCGCGATAAAGCGCATAACACTGCCGACGGCAAGATGCTGTTTACCGTCAAAGACGGCCAAAAAGAACAGACAGAATCCGGGCTGAAGAATTACGACAAGGTCGTGAAGTCAGGAAAATACGACAGCATTGAGATCCCCGCGCAAGTTGCGGCCTCCTGGGAATCTGGCCGTGACGATGCCGCCGCCTTTGGCTTCATCGATGCCAAACAGCTGGCGAAATACGTCGAAAAGGGAGGTAAAAAACAGGACTGGCAGGTCAGCTTCGCCGAAAACCGCGCCGCCGACGGCACGCTGTTAGGCTATTCGCTGTTGCAGGAGTCGGTGGACGAAGCCAGCTATATGTTCAGTGACAATAAATATCTGGCTGAAATGGCGGACATTCTCGACAAGAAATCCGAAGCGGAAGCTTTTCGCAGCAAAGCCGCGAAACTGGCTGATTACATCAATACCTGCATGTTCGACAGTCACAGCGGCTTCTTCTACGACATCCGTATTGAAGACAAACCGCTGGCAAATGGCTGTGCAGGCAAGCCGATTGTCGAACGTGGCAAAGGTCCCGAAGGCTGGTCCCCATTGTTCAACGGCGCAGCGACGCAGGCCCACGCCGACGCGGTAGTAAAAGTCATGAAAGACCCGAAAGAGTTCAACACCTACGTGCCACTCGGCACCGCCTCGCTGACCAATCCGGCGTTCGGTGCAGACATCTACTGGCGTGGCCTCGTGTGGGTCGATCAGCTCTATTTCGGCTTAAAAGGCATGGAGCAATATGGCTATCGCGATGATGCCATCGCTATGGCGCAGACCTTCTTCGACCACGCCGACGGACTGATCACCGACGGCCCGATCCGTGAGAATTACAACCCGCTCAACGGTAAGCAGCAGGGCGCCCCGAATTTCTCATGGAGCGCCGCGCATCTATATATGTTGTATAACGATTTTTTCGGGCAGGGTAAGTTGAAATAATCCAGTGGCCGTAACCGCCCCTCGGGGCGGTTTTCGTAGGTCAGGATTTGCGCCCTAATCCCCAGCACACCAGCCCTGCGACCACCAGCGACGGAAGGGTCGCGCCGATGTCCGGCAGCAGGTGAGCCATCAGATGATAGACCGCGATACCGATAATCCATGCTGCCAGTGAATGCACATTCAGGTCTTTATGGGTCTGAGCGTGCAGGACAAAATGATGGGTGAGCACGACGCCGAACAGGGGCGCAAACACTGAGCCAATCAGCAGCAGGAAGTTTTCATACTGCGTGAGCGGCACACCCCATGCGATGAGCGTACACAGCAAGCCAATGCCCAGTGTGAGTTTTCCGATGCTGATGGGCAACGATGTCCCCGCCGAGACCGCCGCCGAATGGATATCCGCGAACGCGTTTTCGTGTTCATCCACCAGAATCAGTAACAATGGAATGCCCAGCGCGATGCCGGAAAGTGCCAGCAGCAGGGCGTTAGCGTCAGTCGATGTGCTGACGAACGCCAGCGTGTAGCCCACGCCGAGTGACATCATCCATACGCTGCCGAGAAAATATCCGCACGCCGTTCCCCAGAAGTTCTGTCTGGCGGTTTTGCCGAACCGGGTGTAATCCGACACCAGCGGCAGCCACGAAAAGGCCATCGAGACCACGATGTCACAGGCCAGCGCGAACGGCATCGAGCCGTCTCCCGCTTTGTGCCAGAGCGTGGATAAATCCGCATGCAGGAACAGGTAACCGGTCAGCCACGCGCAACTTGCCAGAAGCAACCAGATCCCCCAGCGGCGCAACACCACGCGGATAAATGCCAGAGGCCCGCTGGCCGCCAGCAGCGTGGCGATTGCGCCGAAGATAATCGTCCAGAGTGTCGGATTGGCCCACAAGCCGCCATCGCCCCACGCCCGTTTTGCCAGAAGTGTGGCCGCATCGCGCATGACGACGATTTCGAACGCTCCCCAGCCGACCAGTTGGATCAGATTAAACACCACCGGCAACGCCACGCCGCGTTTACCGAGGCTCAGCCTCAGCGATGCCATCGACGACATTCCCGTCTGTCCGCCGATCACCCCGACCAGCGCCAGCAGTGCAACGCCCACTGCGGAACCCAACACAACAGCCGCCAGCGATCCCGCGAGCCCCAGACCCGGAGCCAGAATCGCCCCCGCCTGCAATACCATCAGGCCCATGCCGAGCGAGAACCAAAGCGAGAATAAATCAGCCCAACCTAATGTCCGTGATTTTTCCGGAACAGAGGTTTTCGGTGAGTAAATACTATTATCTTTCATGAGGTTAATTTCGTGGTTACAGCGAAGGTCTGTTATAGCACAAAGCCAAAGGATTCTGATGACGGGCATGGGGGAAGCGCACTTTTGGGTTTCAGTTGCTGAATTTCCGGCACAAAAAACCTTTTCTCACTTCTTAAAATTTCAATCTCTTCCTTACTTCGAATGAATCACAATCACGCCTAATTTCTCCAGCAAATGACTTTGCTGCCAGTCATCGATTTTCACGCCGTCGAGATCGACCTTGCGCAGGTTCAGTTCGCCAAGATCGGAATTCGTCAGGTCACAATGGGTGATGTTCACATTGTTCCAGTCAAACTCGGTGAATTCGCCGCCGGAAAGATCGGAGCCGCTGAGGTTCGCGCCTTGCACATTCGCACCGGTCCAGCGGTTTTCCCACAGTTCACATTTCTCCAGAATGACTTTGCTGAAGTTCGTGTAGCTGAAGTTATTTTTGGTCATGAACGCGCTGCAAAACCAGGTGCGCGAGGTGATCATATTCATAAAGCTGGCACCGCTGAAATCTGCGCCGGTGGCTTTGCATTCGCGGATTTCCAGACCCAGCGCCTGAATATTTTTGAAGTCGGCCATGGTTAAATCGCAGTTTTTGAAACTGGCGTCTTTCAGCTGCGCATGCTGAAAAGAGCAACCTGCCTGCGTTTCATCATCGTAAAAAATACAGTTCACGAAGGCGACTTCAGACAGATCACTGCTGTCGAAACGGCAGCGCAGGAACCGGCAATCATGAAATATTTCGCCCGTCAGCTGCTTCTGGCTAAACCGCTGGTCGCTGAAAGTCTGGTCTTTGATCATCTCGTTCTCTGTCATTTTTCCCGCCGCGAAGGGGCTTATCCTGACAGAAAATACAGATCGAAAATATGGAACCTGCCTCGTAATAACACGATTTACTTAAGTATTCGTTTTGCCGATCGGCTGGCAGGCGTCTATTCTCAAAGGCTTAACGGAGTCCATCTTTCAATCAGCTAAGGAAGACTGAAATGCGTCTGTCCATCCTCTTTATGGCAACCAGTCTGGCGTTCAGCCAGTACGCAATGGCGGCAGAATCCGCGCCGCCCGCCACGCAGGAGCACGTCATGAATCACGCGATCAACGCCGATAATCCTTTTTTAAAAGCCAGCCCGCTCGAGTATCAGGCTCCGCAATTTAATCTCTATAAAGACAGTGATTACGAACCTGCGCTGCTTGAAGGCATCCGTCAGAAACTGGCTGAAGTGGATAAAATTGCCGATGACACTTCTTCGCCGACCTTTGAGAATACGTATGTCGCACTGGAAAAATCCGGCGTGATGTTGCAGCGCGTCCAGAACGTCTTTGGCGCGATGACCGGGGCGAATACTGACGATACGCTGCAAAAAATAGATGAAGACATGTCGCCGAAGCTTGCCGCGATGGATGACACTATTCATCTCAACAGCAAATTATTTGCGCGGCTGAAAGCGGTCTATGACCAGCGCGCGTCGCTAAAACTCGATGCCGAATCCCAGCGCCTGATCGAGGTGACGTATAAGGATTTTGAGCTGTCAGGCGCGAATCTGTCCGATGCGGATAAAGATAAACTCAAAGCCCTTAATCAGCAGGCGGCCACGCTCAGCACTCAGTTCACCAACAAACTGTTGGCCGCCACCAAAGCGGGCGGTCTGACGGTGAAAGACAAAGCGCAACTGGCCGGGCTGAGTGATGCCGAGCTTTCCGCCGCCGCGCAGGCTGCCAAAGACCGCAAGCTGGATAACGCCTGGCTGCTGGTACTGCAAAATACCACGCAGCAGCCGTTGTTGCAGTCGCTGGAAAACCGCGAAACGCGCAAAGCACTGTACGAAGCCTCAATCAATCGCGCAGAGAAAGGCGATGCCAATGACACCCGCGAACTGATCGCGAAACTGGCCAAAGTCCGCGCCGAACAGGCCAAAGTGCTTGGTTTTCCGAGCTATGCCGCGTGGAAGCTGGAAGACCAGATGGCGAAAACGCCACAGGCCGCGCTGGATTTCATGCACAAAATTGTTCCGGCAGCGACTGCCCGGGCAGAGCGTGAGGCAAAAGATATTCAGTCTCAGATCGATAAACAGCACGGCGATTTTAAGGTCGCGGCGTGGGACTGGCAGTTTTATGCGCAGCAGGTACGCAAAGAAAAATATGACCTCGACGACGCGCAGATCAAACCCTATTTTGAGCTGAATAATGTGCTGGAAAATGGCGTTTTCTACGCGGCGAACCTGTTGTACGGCGTCACCTTTAAAGAGCGTAAAGACCTGCCGGTGTATAACCCCGACGTACGTGTTTTTGAAGTGTTCGACAAAGACGGCAAATCAATGGCGCTGTTCTACGCCGATTACTTCCAGCGCGACAATAAAGGCGGTGGCGCGTGGATGAGCAACTACGTCGATCAGTCCAAACTGCTGGGCACAAAACCGGTGATTTACAACGTTGCGAACTTCCAGAAACCGGCTGCGGGGCAACCGGCTTTGCTGTCGTGGGATGACGTGATCACGATGTTCCATGAGTTCGGCCACACCCTGCACGGGCTGTTCGCCGATCAACAATACCCGAGCCTTTCCGGCACCGCGACGCCGCGTGATTTTGTCGAATTCCCGTCACAGTTCAACGAGCACTGGGCGAGTGACCCGAAAGTGTTTACTCACTTCGCCAAACATTATCAGACCGGTGAAGTGATGCCGCAGGCATTGCAGGACAAAATCGAGAAGGCCAATAAGTTTAACAAAGGTTATGACATGACCGAGTTGCTGGCCGCTGCGCTGCTCGATATGCACTGGCACAGCCTGAGCGCGAGCGATCCGCAGCAGGATGTCGATAAGTTCGAAGCCGAATCGCTGGCGAAGGACAACGTGAATCTGGCTTACGTCCCGCCGCGTTACCGTTCCAGCTACTTCCAGCACATCTGGGGCAACGGCTACGCCGCCGGTTATTACGCCTACCTGTGGACCGAAATGCTGGCCGACGACGCCTTTGCGGGTATCACCGAGCAGGGCGGGCTGACGCGAGAAAATGGACAGAAATTCCGCGATCAAATCCTTTCGCGCGGTAACAGCGAAGATCTCGAAAAACTGTACGAAACCTGGCGCGGTAAAGCACCGTCAATTGAGCCGATGCTGAAGAACAGGGGGCTCGAAGAATAACGGAAAAGAATGATGAACGGCGGGTGTGGGTAGGATACCCGCCGTTTTTAAGCTCTTCATTCTCTTCGTTTATTTAGGCGATAAGCGGGCAATTGTCAGGTAAGGGGCATTTTTGCGAGAATAATATTTTTCCATTATCCAACTCCGAAGTTTTAACTTAGATTCTTCTTCATTGTGACTAAAGCATTCAAACTCGCCATAGTTAGCATCAAATACTCGATAAGTTTTCTGATTAACAGATACGCCAATACAGTGGAAAAAATCCACATCATTTACGACGGCTACAAAATAGAACCCATTCTTATTATCTTGATGAATTCTTTGACCTTCATAGCACCGAAGTAACTTTTCATCTGTTGATTTATAACGATCGCTTTTTAATACCAACATTTGTCCCAGCGTGAGCCAGGTAAATTCACAGTATGCCCGTTGACGGGAAAAGAAACGATGAACCTCTTTATAATATTGCTTGTCTTTTCTGGTTGCTGACATTTCGTTCATTAGCCAGTCCTGAGTCATCGCAAAACAAACCCCATTTTGTAAATGGCTTTCGTTGGTTAAATTTTCCAAGTATCGATCTTGATTTAATGGGAAATTCCTTTTCATATTGCCCTCTGGCTTGTAAACACATTATTCGTTGTTTAACTGACTGTTTTTACAGGTGAGTATTATTGATGATACACTGAAAAATAGTGGGTTATCTCGCCTCAAGACGGTCTCGCTCATATCATCTGGCGTCTTGATGACGTTCATTTAAGTGATGAAAATTAAAAAGCCGATATGCATTATAGATAATAGAAAGATCTATGCAATGATGGAAATAAAATTGATCAGACGAATAGATGAGATGCAATTAATTAATATTTCACATATTAATCAATTTAAAGTTAATAGCGTGAGTTTTCCTTTATTCAGGCACTTTATTTAGGTTTTTTAACTCAGAAGAAATATGAGTCGTAAATTTCAGGCGCGCAGTTGGATAACCGTTATGAATCCGGAAGTAGATTCTCTGCGCCGTCTCGTTCTTCACCAGGCGGAGCAGAGAATCGCCCCTGCGCTAAAAATGGCTCATGGCGTATCACTAACAAAGTAGCTCGCTGGAGTTTAATGGGAGCCTTGCGCCGCCAGCCTGTGCCCCATCCAGAAGAACACCAGCCCGGTCACCGAAGCGGCGATCAGTGCGATAAACATCACCGCCGGTGCGGTGTAGCTGAGCAGGAAGCCGCACATGACCGGGTTGATTGCGCCGCCAAGATTGCTCAGGTTTTGCATGCCGTAGTAGCTGCCTTTCATGTTTTCCGGGGCAATAAAGTCGATAAACATATATTCCACCGGAATGACGATAAGTTCGCCGAAGCTGAAAATCGCCATCGCAATCATCCAGAACAGTACCGACTCTCCGGCGGTCATAAATCCGATCAGCCCGACGATAAAGAATACCGTGCCGAGAAACAGCCATTTCAGCAGCGTTTGCTGCTTCATCCGGCTGCTTAAAACGTACTGGAAGGCGATAACAATCACGGCGTTGGTGATCATCACCGCGCCAATGATTTTATAGGCAAACTCCGCATTCGACACCAGTATCAGATATTGCGAGAGATATCCGGCAAACTGGCCGAAGACGACTGAGCCGAGCGTGCTGCCCAGCGTGAAGTAAATCAGGCGGCGATCGCGGGCGAGAATGCCCAGTGTCTGGCGCAGATTGGGTTTTGGCAGTGGTTTTTGTTCCTGCCCGGTCTGCGGCGGCTTGTGAGGAATATTGCGTAACCCCCAGCCGAGAGAAATTACCGTCCCGAGGGCCAGTACGCCGGAAATCACAAATGGCAGCATCGGGCTAAACCCCGCCAGCCATACGCCAAGAGAAGAGCCTACCGCCCAGCCGACGTTTACCAGCGTGTAGTTCATCGAAAATGCCTTTACCCGTTTCTCGATCGGCAGCCAGCTGGCGATACAGGCTTTAAGCGTAATACTTAGCAGCGCATAAGAGGCGTTAAGCAGTGCCAGCACCAGCAGAACGCCGGTGACGTTCGGCAGCACCGGCAGCAGTAAAAAACTCAGGCCGAAAGAGCTGATGGATACGGTGATGAGGGTGCGGTGATTAAATTTATCCACCAGATAACCGGCGTACAGGCCGCTGAGAATACCGATTGCCAGGCTGGCACCGAGGATAATCCCGACGCTTTTCGGCAGCAGATGGTAGTGCTCGGTCAGGTAAATCGTGATAAACGGCAGTGTGACGCCACGCCCGATAGTAAGTACTAACGAACTGGCGAGCAGCGCGAGGATCAGCGGCGGCATTCCCTTCATTCTTAAGGCATTCCCTATGTATTGATGATGACGGCTAGCCAATGATAATAGTCGAGTCTGCGCAGTATTTTTCGATACAAAAATGCGGTATTTAAGCGAGATGTGCGCTGATTCTCGGAGCGGATAAAGTTCAAATCTAAGGCTTCTGCGGTTCAACGCTATCTTTTCCTTGAGGCCATCGGGAAGTACCTTTAGATGAACATGAGGCCAAATTTAATCTGTCATGAGTTACTTTTCCTTAAATAATAAATCATGTGTTTTATTTAAAAAATCTCTAATTTATTGTGAGTTTTGTTATATTGGAGCTGGTCTTTATAATCTTAGTTAATGTATTTTATGGAATATATAAATGAACTATATGTATAATGAAATTGATTTCGAGGATTTTAAATTGGCTAAGTCAGGCCAATGGTTTATTGGTGTTTTTTGCACTAAACCAACAGGGATTTACATTTCCCCAGTAAATATATTTGAGGAAAGGGGTGACAGACTCGATGATGATGTTATAAACAACTTTTCTAGCAATGGAATGAATCGTTATGCTTCAGGTGCGCCGGGAGAGAGCAGGGGAATGATGACACCTTTCAAAACCTACAAGGAAGGAAATTGGTTGGCCAACAGAGCAGTCGGTATGACACATCATACTGCTGTCATGCGTAAAAATAAACTTCCTGAACTTTATTGTTACGGATTTTCATTAATAAAAATAAATGATTCATTTGCACAACTTAAGTTTAGTTCAACTTCATTAAATTCTAAGGAAGGGGGATATGTATCACATAGTTTTTCAAGGGCAACATATTCAAATAAAGGAGGGTTCTTTCCTGGTACAACGTTAATGCCAGTCCATAAACAGCAACTCCTTGCTACAGCCTTGAGAGAATATCCGTTCTCAATTTCGCATATTGCTGCGTCTCAGGATTAGATTAATTGCCTTCTTTAAAATAATGTAGGGAAATAAAACCAGATTTAAGAGCTTATGTTTGATCTCTTATTCATTGAAGGACTAACAATTTAATAAAATTAATTAACGCTAATCATAGCTTCTGCGGCGCCACCCCATGAAAGAGCAACACTGAAACGTGTTTACGCAGTGCTTCGGGGGAAATCGGTGAGGCGGCGCCCTGGCGCATTTTCATCGAGGCGAGCGGGAACAGCGTCAGGCCGAACAGGGTGATGAACAGCAGCGCCGGATCGAGTTCCGGATTCAGGCGGCCTTCGGCTTGCCAGCGGGTGATACAGTCGTGCACGATTTTGCGATTCTTATCGCCATTACGTTCTTCCATCCGCTTTTTTAACATGCCGCTTTCGCTGATCACTTCGCGCACCCACAGCGGGGCGACCCAGGGATATTTTACTGCCGCATCGATCATGCACTGCGCCATTGAGGTGATCGCCATCAGCGGATCGTCGGCGTGGATATCAAAGATATCGCTGAAACCGGCGCGCACCGGCTGAAAACGCTCATCGATGAGGACGTCCAGTAGCTGCTCGCGGGTATTGAAATAGTAATGCAGCATCGCGGTGGTCACACCCGCCTCTTTGGCGATCATGCTCAGCGGTGTTTCGGCGATGCCGGACTGGGCAAAGAGTTTCAGGGCGGCATCCAGCAGCAGTTCACGCTTATCCACGCCTTTTTTAACCCCGCTCGGGCGACCCGGACGGCGTGGGGGTGTTACGCCTTCTTTTTGAACCTTTTGTGCTGTCGTCGCTTTTTCTGAGATTTTTCTGTCTGTCATGAGCGGGGTGATCCATTGACCGGATGAAAGTGATGCGTCAATATTAATTATACAGTTAATTAATTACAAGTCAGGATTGCATTCATGACAACTATGAACTCGGCGCAGAGCGAAGTGACGCAAGCGAAGCCTTCGATCAAGCTTCTGTTCTCCGCGCTGTTACTGGTGATGCTGCTGGCCGCGCTCGACCAGACCATTGTCTCAACGGCATTACCGACCATCGTCGGTGAGCTGGGCGGCCTGGATCAGCTTTCGTGGGTGGTGACGTCGTATCTGCTGGCGTCGACCATCGTGGTGCCGCTGTACGGTAAGTTCGGTGATTTGCTGGGCCGCAAAATTGTGCTGCAAACGGCGATTGTGGTGTTCCTGCTCGGCTCGGTTCTCTGCGGGCTGGCGCAGAACATGACCCAGTTGATCCTCATGCGTGCATTGCAGGGGCTGGGCGGCGGCGGGCTGATGGTGGTCACCATGGCCGCGGTGGGTGATGTGATCCCGCCGGCTGAGCGCGGAAAATATCAGGGGCTGTTCGGCGGGGTGTTCGGGCTGGCGACGGTCATCGGCCCGCTGATCGGTGGTTTTCTGGTGGAGCATATGTCGTGGCGCTGGATTTTCTACATTAACCTGCCGCTGGGTATTTTTGCGCTGCTGGTGATCGGTGTCGCGCTTAAATCCCAAACCGCGCGTATTCGCCACGAAATCGACTTCCTTGGCGCGGCCTATCTGGCGGCGGCGCTGACCAGCATCATTCTGTTTACCAGCGAAGGTGGCACGGTCTATCAGTGGTCGGATCCGCAGCTGTGGTGCATTCTGGCGTTTGGCCTGGTGACCCTCGGTGGTTTCATTTATGAAGAGACGCTGGCGGCGGAGCCGATCATTCCGCTCGGGCTGTTCCGCGACCGCACATTCCTGCTGAGTTGCGCCATCAGCTTTATCATCGGGATGTCGCTGATGGGCTCGATGACCTTCCTGCCGCTTTATTTGCAGGTGGTAAAAGGCTCGTCGCCGTCCCAGGCCGGGATGCAGCTGCTGCCGCTGATGGGCGCGCTGCTGGTCAGTTCGATTGTCAGTGGGCGCATTATCAGTCGCATTGGTCGCTACCGGATGTTCCCGATTTTCGGCACCCTGCTGAGTTTTATCGGCATGCTGATGCTCGGCAATCTCAAACTGAGCACCACGCTGCCGCAGCTATATTTGTATATCGGCGTCCTTGGCTTCGGTCTGGGTATGGTGATGCAGGTGCTGGTGCTGGCGGTGCAAAACTCGGTGTCGATGAAACAACTGGGCGTGGCGACATCCAGCGTGACGCTGTTCCGTTCTATCGGCGGTTCTATCGGCGTGGCGGCGTTTGGCGCACTGTTCACCCACGGTTTACGCACGCAGCTGGAGAAGCTGATCCCCGAAGGCACGCAGCTCCCGCACTCACTGGGTGCGCAGGCGGTGCAGCAATTACCGGCGGCCATCCGCGATGATTATTTACAGGCATTCGCCTCAGCGCTGCACTCGGTGTATCAGATTTCCGCCGGTGTGATGGTGCTGGCGTTCGTGCTGTCGCTGTTGCAAAAAGATGCGGTGCTGAAGAAATAACCGGCGGCACTGCGTGTGATTTGCACTAAGCTTTCCCCTTTACGGCGCTGGAAAATATCAGCGCCGGTATTTTTTAGGGACAATTAAAAAGGGGATCACCATGCTGTTTCGCCGTTTCGAGCGAATGATCGACATCTTCCGTGAGGCGCCGGGCGGGGAGCCGCCAGGCAAAGTCTTTCCTTTCTATCTCTATTATCTGCGTCAGGTCTGGCCGAGTTTTGCCGTGCTGCTGGTGGTCGGGCTGGTGGCGTCGCTGATTGAAGTGTCGCTGTTTAGCTATCTCAGCCAGATCATCGATCTCACCAAAGACACGCCGCCGGGCAGTTTCTTCTCTGAGCATATGGGGGAACTCCTCTGGATGGCGGCGGTCGCGATGATCCTGCGGCCCGTGTTTTTCGGGCTGAACGATTTGCTGGTGCATCAGACTTTGACGCCGGGCATGACCAGCATGGTGCGCTGGCAAAACCACAAATATGTGCTTAAGCAGAGCCTGAACTTTTTCCAGAGTGATTTTGCCGGGCGTATTGCCCAACGCATTATGCAGACCGGCAGCTCGCTGCGGGATTCGGCGGTGCAGATGGTCGATGCCATCTGGCACGTGGTGATTTACGCCGCGAGTGCGCTGTTCCTGTTCGCCGAAGCCGACTGGCGGCTGATGATCCCGCTGATTATCTGGATTTTCTGCTACGCCATTTGCCTGTGGTTCTTCGTGCCGCGCGTGAAGCAGCGTTCGGTGGAATCCTCCGAGGCGCGCTCGAAACTGATGGGCTGCATCGTCGATGGCTATACCAATATCGCGACGCTCAAACTGTTCGCCCACAGCGATCTGGAGCAGCAGTATGCCCGTGATGCGATCACCGAACAGACTTACAAAACGCAACTGGCGGGTCGTTTACTCACCGGTATGGCGTTCGCCATTACCACACTGAATGGTTTGCTGATTGTCGCCAGTACGGGGCTCGCGCTGTGGTTATGGACGCAATCTCTCATCTCCGTCGGGGCGATTGCGCTGGCAACCGGGCTGGTCATCCGCATTGTGAATATGTCCGGCTGGATCATGTGGGTGGTGAACGGGATTTTCGAAAATATCGGTACGGTTCAGGATGGCTTGCACACCATCGCGCAGCCACTGACCGTCACGGATAAACCGCAGGCGAAAGCGCTGAAGGTCGATCACGGGGCGATCCACTTCGATCATATTAACTTTAACTACGGGAAGGGCGCGCGGGTGATCCAGAATCTGGATCTGGCGATCCGCCCCGGCGAGAAGATCGGCCTGATCGGGCCTTCCGGCGCGGGGAAATCGACGCTGGTGAACCTGCTGCTGCGCCTGTATGACATCGACGGTGGCCGCATTCTGATTGATGAGCAGAACATCGCCGACGTCACGCAGGAAAGTCTGCGCGCGCAGATCGGGATGATCACGCAGGATACCTCGCTGCTGCATCGTTCCATTCGCGATAACCTGCTTTATGGCCGACCGGGTGCGACGGAAGAGGAGCTGTTGCTGGCGGTCCGCCAGGCGCGTGCTGATGAGTTTATTCCGCAACTGTATGATTCACAGGGCAGAACCGGGCTGGATGCGCATGTCGGTGAGCGCGGTGTGAAACTCTCCGGCGGGCAGCGTCAGCGTATCGCGATTGCGCGCGTGTTACTGAAAAACGCACCGATTCTGATCATGGATGAAGCCACGTCGGCGCTGGATTCCGAAGTGGAAGCAGCAATTCAGGAAAGTCTGGAGACGCTGATGGGCGGCAAAACGGTGATCGCCATCGCGCACCGCTTATCGACGATTGCCAAAATGGATCGTCTGGTGGTGCTGGAGAAAGGGCAGATTGTCGAGATGGGCAATCACGCCGAACTGCTGGCGCACGGCGGGCTTTACGCCCGTTTATGGCAGCATCAGACCGGTGGATTTGTCGGGATGGATTAAGGTTCGGCGCTGTGCCGGTAAGGCAGCATCTCACGGGCTTCATCCGCCCAGCGCTGCACGCCGGCACGCTCTTCTACTAAGAAATCTTCTACGGCATCGCGCAGACCCGGATGCCGTAGATAGTGCCACGAGTCGGTGATCACCGGCTCAAAGCCGCGCAGTAATTTGTGTTCGCCCTGAGCACCCGCGTCAAACCGTGCCAGCCCGCTGGCAATCGCGTATTCCATTCCCTGATAAAAGCAGGTCTCGAAATGCAGCCGGTCGAACTCGGCGAGGCATCCCCAGTAACGTCCGTAAAACGTATCGCCGCTGATCAGACTGAACGCCATCGCCACGTCACGGCCATTTTGCTGCGCGACGACCAGACGGATCGCCTCTGGCATCCGCTGCGCCAGCAGGCTGAAAAAATCACGGGTCAGATACGGCGCCTGACCGCGCACCGCGTAGGTGTTGCTGTAGCAGCGGTAGACAAAATCCCACTGCGCCTCGGTCACTTCGGCCCCTTTGAGCCAGACAAATTCGATGCCCTGCGCCGCGACCTGTTCGCGCTCTTTGCGAAACTGCTTTCGTTTACGTGAGGTCAGGGCGTCGAGGTAATCCTGAAAATCGCGGTAGCCGCGGTTTTGCCAGTGATACTGACAGCCGAGCCGGTGCTGCCACAGGGGTTCTTCGCCGAGCAGCCGGTTGGCGCGGGTGTCGGTGAAATTGATGTGTGCGCCGGTCAGGCCGTTTTCCACCAGATATTCCGGCAATGCCTGTAAAAGACGGATGGCCGCTGTTTCATCGCCGAGCAAACGTGCGCCGGTCACCGGACTAAACGGCACCGCGCCCAGCCATTTCGGATAATAGGCAATGCCCGAACGCTGACACGCATCTGCCCAGCCCTGATCAAACACATATTCGCCGTACGAATGACGCTTGCGGTAACCCGGAATGGCGGCGCGGATTTCACCGTTTTCCTGCCAAAGCAGATGTTCGGACCTCCAGCCTGAATTCGGCCCGAGGCTGCCGCTCTCTTCCAGTGTGGATAAAAACGCGTGGCTGAGAAACGGTTGTTGCGCAGGCACCAGCGCGTCCCACTGTGCGGCGGGCAAATCGGCCAGACGGTTTAACGCGGTTATCGGCATGAGCTTTTCCGGTGAGAAAGTGGGCAGGGTCGGGCGGTCTGCCGGGGGCTATTTGGCCCCCGGCTGGGAGGTATTATGAGGCGGTGACTTCCGGGTTATCGGAGAGCGAGATGAAAGTCTTGCCGTCATAGGCTTCAATAGAGCCGGATTCAATATCATAAACCCAGCCGTGCAGGGTAATTTCGCCTTTGGCTAAAGCGACCGCCACACAAGGGTGCGTGCGCAGATTACCGAGCTGTGCTACCACATTCTGATGCACCATCCCGTTTACGCGGGCTTCCGGTGTTTCATGTTCAGTGGCTTCGTTGATGGCTTTTGCCGCATCCGAATAACGCAGCCAGTGGGCGACCGCAGGCATGTGATCCAGACAGGTGCAGTTGGCGATTGCGCTCATTGCCCCGCAGTTGGAATGTCCGCAGATGACAATATCCTTTATGCCCAGTGCCTTAACGGCATATTCGACGGTCGCGGAAACGCCGCCAGGTTCAGGTCCAAATGGCGGCACGATATTACCGGCATTTCGGATAACGAACAGTTCACCCGGTTCACGTTGGGTAACTAATTCGGGTACCAGCCTGCTGTCTGAACACGAAATAAAAAGTGTTTTAGGATTTTGATTTAATGCGAGCTTTTTGAAGAGCTTAGAGCGTTGGGGGAACGCTTCTTTTTGGAATCTGAGGAAACCTTCAATAACGTCTTTCATGTGGGAATTCCATGTATTTCAATCGCAATGATACTGCCACGAATAAATAAGCAGATCAATCAGACGCAATACCACTATTATTTACAAGGTAAATGACTTTATCCATAAAGACGCTTTGACCTTCCTGATAAATACCAGTGGGCTTTATTTTGTTGTGATACCTTTATCCTTATATTTATGCCCTCATATTTACCTTGTACTCAACGTGAAGGAGTCTTTATGACAATCGAATACGCTATTTTCGGCGGCGGCTGCTTCTGGTGTACGGAAGCGGTATTCAAAGACGTCATCGGCGTAGAGTCAGTAGAAAGTGTCTATACCGGCGGTGCGCGGCCCAACCCGACCTATGAGCAGGTTTGCAGCGGTGCCACCGGCCATGCGGAAGCCATTCGTGTGGGTTTTGACCCGGAAAAACTGAGCTACGGTGATCTGCTGGATATCCACTTTGTCACGCACGATCCGACCCAGCTTAACCGCCAGGGCAACGACGTCGGCACGCAATATCGCTCGGTGATTTTCCCGGTCGATGACGTGCAAAAGGCCGAAGCGGAAGCCGCCATTTTGCGCGCGCAGCCGGATCACAGTCAGCCGATTGTGACCAGCATCGAACCGCTGGGCGAAGTGTATGTGGCCGAAGGCTATCACCAGAATTACTGGGATGGAGCGGGCCAGCAAAACCGTTACTGCATGGCGGTGATCCCACCTAAATTGCAGAAATTGCGTAAGAGTTTTGCACAGCGGACAAAATCGCTGAATCCTTAAGATTATCAATATCTTTAAAAAGCAAAAGCCAGAACATCATGTTCTGGCTTTTTTCGTTTCTCCGTCCGCTCAGAATCCGTAGCGGATCGCATCCTTACTTTGCTGCATCAGCGCATCAATCTTCTGGGAAAAGGTTTCCAGCCCTTTGCCGTCACCGGCTTGTGAGCACTCACGTCGCCGCGCGTTGTACGCTTTCATCAGCTGCGCCTGCGCAAAGCCCGGCTTGCCGTAACAGGCCATGCTTTGTTCCCAGCAGGCGATGGCGGCATCCAGTTCCTGTTGTTCCTGATATTGCTTTCCCAGCTCGTTGAGCGCTTTGGCCGATTCCTGCGGTGGCAGCTGCTGCGCTAAAATTTGCTCAATGCGTATATCCATCTCTGAAAATCCTCAGGGTCGCTTAGTGGAAGAAGTTGAGAATATGGCCGAACACCAGCCCGACGCTGATGACGTCCGAGTCACTGAACGTCACGTTCGAGAACCCGAATTTGCCGAGCAGCGGTAACAACAGCGCCGGTAATAAGGTGATAAACAGTCCGTGGAAGATGCCCCCGATAATCGCGCCGCGACGTCCGCCCACGGCGTTACCAAAGATCCCCGCCGTGCCGCCTGCGAAGAAGTTGGTCAGCATGCCCGGTAAAATCATCGCCAGCCCAAGGCTCGGGAACAGGAACATGCCGATGACGGATCCGATAGTGGTGGAAATAAAACCGATGATGACTGCGTTCGGGGCGTACGGGAAAAGCACCGGGCAATCAAGCGCCGGAATCGCGTTCGGAACGATGCGCAGGGCGATCCCGCGGAAGGCCGGAACGATTTCAGCCAGCAGCAGACGGACGCCGGAGAGCAGCACATACACGCCCACCACAAACTGTATCGATTGCAGGAAGGCGTAGACCAGATAGTTGACGCCGTTAGAGAACGGCGCGACCACGTCCGGACCGGCGGCGATAGCGGGGATGAGATATATCGGGATCATCACCACCATCATCGACAGATAGGTGTCCTGCAGGAATGAGAAGGCTTGCGGCAGCTCGAAGTCTTCGGTGCTTTTGCTGACGTCACCGGTGACTTTCGCCACCCCGGCCTGCACGATATAGCCGATGGTGCAGAAATGGCCGAGCGCAAAGTCATCCGAACCGGTAATTTTGCGCACAATCGGCTGCGCCAGAACAGGCATACCCACCGCCATCACACCGGCTATCACGCCGCCGGTAATGATAAGCTCCGCACCGCGCAGGCCGCCCATATAGCCGATGACCGAACAGACGGTCGCCATCCATAAGGAAGCCTGACCGGTCAGGAAGATATATTTAAAGCGCGTCAGGCGGGCAATCAGAATATTGACGATAAACGCCAGCACCATAATTAATGCGGTTTCTCGCCCCAGCGTTTGTTGTGCGATCCCGGCAATCGACCCGACGTCAGTCACCACGCCGCGCATATTAAAGCCTTTCTGGAATATCTCCCCCAGAAAGGTCAGCGCATTCACAATAATTCCTGCACCGGAAAGTAAGACTAAAAATCCCAGCAATGTTTTTAGTGTGCCGGTGATAATTTGTCCGGGGCTTTTTTTCAATGCGATCAAACCGATCATCGCGATCAGCGATATTAATATTGATGCCTGGCCTAATACATCATTAACAATAAAGTGAAGGAAAGACATAAGCGTCCCCTGTAGTAGAGATGTAGAGTTGTTCTATTGGAAAGCAATGTTTTTATTATTGGACAGTAAGAAGACCCATTTCCTGAAGTACCGGCGTCAGCTTGGTTTTAATCTCATTTTTATCCACCAGTCGCTTGAGATAAATAATATTGGCGTTGATGGTGTAATGCTGGAACTGCGAGCGGAAATTTTCACCGGTCATAATAATATCGGCACGGGTGGACGTGGCGCTGGAAATATCACAGTGTGATAAATCCGCTTCGACGCCTAAATCTTTTAACGCGGCTTCGATACTCATTTCACAGGCGAAGCTGCTGCCCAGACCTGCGCCGCAGACGGCTAAAATCGATAATCTTTTCATGAGAATTCCTTACGCATTTTGTAGGTGATGAATCACGAGTTATGTTCATATCTCTTCACTTCACGTCTAAAACTGTCGGATGATCTCTAAGGCTTCCTGCTTGTTTTTACTCTCTTTTAATCTTTTCCCCGCCTCGTCGTCGCAGAACAGATGAGAAAGACTGGCGATCATTTCAATGTGCGAATGGCTGTCGACAGCGGCCAGCGCGAAAATAACGTAAACCGGATCGTTATCTTCACTGCCGAACTCAACACCTTCAGAAACAATCACCAGCGACAGGGCCGTTCTGATAACCCCTTCTTCCGGCCTGGCGTGAGGCATTGCAATGCCTTCGCCCAAAACATAATAAGGACCGATTTCCCGATGCATATCATATATCGCCTGCAGATAACGGCTTTCTGCCGCACCGGAATCAATTAATGGCTGCACCGCGAATGCCACGGCACTTTTCCAGTCATCGGTTTTAGGAATTATCTGTATATTACTTTCATTGATCCAGTCGCTTAACATATTACCTCATCGCATGAATAGGGTCTTTTCTCAGTATGATATTTAAATTAAATAAAAACTGTGATCTGTCCAACCCTGTTTGCTATTAATTAAACTTTCATTTATCAAAGATAAGAATGTAAAACGATGTGTCGTAATAAATGATTGAGCCAAAAAACACACATCAGTCTGTTTTTTTTGTTCAGTAACGTAATATCCCCCTGTTTACTTTATTGGGTTTGTGTAAGGAATGAATTCATTATCCATTCGTGAATAACAACAATATCTACAGGTCTATTTTCATCGACATTATTCTGATCGAGAGAATATACCGGCCCCAGCGCCATGGGCTGCGCATTTCCTGCAAGAATTTTTAATTCGGGAATATATTCTGCCCCAACATGCCCCGGTAACCGTTCGCCAAGCCGTGAAGAAAATCGGTCAGCCACGCGTTGTGCATCAATCTTGCACCAGATTTCCACCACCTGCGTCACGCCCGCCTGTTGCAGATATGCCTGCAAAACGTCTTTCGGCTGGAAACCGAACCAGGCATCGACAATAAAGGTGCTGCCCTGTGGCGCACTGGCGACGATATCCCAAATCACCTGATAGCTGGCCTGACCCAGCACGCGGTTAAACGGGCGATCGACATTTTGCAGTCGCTGAAGGAACGGATTTTTGATGCCATCCAGCGACAGTTGCAGCCAGCCGCTGTGTTCAGAAAGCTCAACGGCGAGCCGGCTTTTACCCGATGCGGGGATCCCGTTGACCAGGACAACGCGTTTTCCGGCAAAGCCATTTCGTGAGGCGCTTCTGTTTTCAGACATGTTCCACCTGTTCAGTTTGGTTGTGCGCGGGGGCGCGGAAATACTGTTGGATCACCGCCTGAAGCTCGTTCAGACGCGGCACGGCAAGTGATTCCAGTCGGGATTTGGTCGCGCTGCGGTCGAGAGAAATGCAGTCTTTCCACAGTGAACGCCCGGCAATAACGCCCGATGCCCCTTCGCTCATCGCGTCCGCCACTTGCTTGAGGAAGGTTGTGTGATCAACGCCCGCTGACAACACCGCCCAGGGTACGTCACCCGCCAGTGTGGTGATATCTGCACAGGCCTGTCTGGAGCCCGGATAAGGCAGCTTCAGTACTTTCGCGCCGCATTCCAGACAAATCTTCGTTCCACCATAAATCAGCGACGGGACTTTTTCCTTATATTCTTCCTCGGTTTCGTTATCGAGTTTGTAGGTCAGGAATTCCACCACCAGCAGCAAATCTTCGCGGGCAAAATCGTCGATGCACTGACGCAGGATTTCAATGTTGTGGCGGTTAGCTTCTTCCTGATCGGAGCGCAAATACACCATGATTTTCCCACCGGTGGCGCCCAACTCGCGCACACGGCGTGCATCCACATTGGCGACCAGTCGCGACAGACGGTAGCCTTCCGGCGAATTATCCCAGCCGGACGCATCGAGGCCGATCAGCAGGGCGGTGTCGCGGGCGATAATGCCGTCGTCCACCAGTTGTGGCACGGCGCACACCGGATCAACCAGTACACAGGAAGCTTTGCTGGCGAGGTATTGGGTGATGTCCGCTTTGATAAGGCCGAGTTCATGTTCTGAAATCGCCGATTGTTGCTGAGGGTCGCTGGCCAGCAGGCTGCGCATGGCACCGCGCTGGTCACAGGCGATCACCAGCATTGCGCCATTCTTGCCACAAATCTGCTGATAGCTGCGTAATTCTGAAGTAGACATTTTTGACATGGAACTCTCCTTTGCGTGAAATTTATTACAGATGAAAAAATCTCGATTACACTGGACGTTCTGTCTTTACCCCGGACTAAAAAGGGGTGAGAAATCGCGTAACACGCCGGTTTACAAGGGTTGAAGCCCGATCCGGCACATTGCATTTTTACAGGTGTTGCGCAATAATCCCTCAATCGACGATTTGAGTGTAATTCATTACTGAAAGGAATTTCAAGCTGAAAGAGCCAATTTTGCAAGATATTGCAGCAACGCGTGCCATGATGCATTTAGTGGCGAAGCTGCATTACGAGTCTGATATGTCTCAGGTCGAGATTGCTCGCAAGCTGGATGTCTCAACGGCCACCATCTCAAGATTGCTCAATAAGGCCCGTGCGGCGGGCATTGTGCGCATCGAAGTGGTGGGATTATCTTCGCCGGAAGACATGACGTCAGATTTGGTCAAACGCCTCGGATTAAAGCAGGCTTACGTGGTCGATGCGCCACCGGGAAATGTGCTGGGCGCGCTGGCGACACCGCTGTCCTCACTGTTGCAGGACGCGGGATTAGGGTCGGGTTCGGTGTTGGGCATTGGCTGGGGAAGGGCGGTGCGCGAAGTGACGCTGGCCGGTATGCCGCGATTGCCCGGCATCATGACCGTGGCGCTGAACGGCGGGATGCAACAGTCTGCGCCCCATTTCCAGATCACTGAGTTTGTGCGCCGGGCGGCGGAACAGATGGAAGGCACGCCGTATTTCTTACATGCGCCTTATCTTTCTTCAGCGCCGCTGCGCGATGCATTTCTCGCCGATCGCAGCGTGCAGGAAATCATTTCGCTGTGGGATCGCCTCGATGCGGCGATTGTCGGCATCGGTCTGACGCACACGCCAAAACCGAGTGAATCCACCACCGCCACGCCGGGCGAGCAGGCGCTGAGCGATGCGGCGGGCGACGTGCTGCGCCATTACTTCACCGAGTCCGGCGAGTTGCTGCACTGGGAAGGCGAGGAGCGGATGATTGCCGCCTCCGTCGAGCAGTTGCGTAAAACGCCGCTGACCATTGGCGTCGCCGCCACGCCAGAAAAAGCCGCGGGGATTATCGGCGCGGTACGTTCGGGGATGATCAATTCCTTAGTGACGGATGTGAACACCGCGCAGGCCATTCTGGATAAACTGCCGGTGACATAACCGCAGGCGGTGCTCAAAAGAAATGGCACTTCCTTCGCCGGGCGTGCTTTTTTTATCCAGCAGGGTTGCGAGCTGTATAAACAGACAGTATTATTTGTCGAATATTTTTTATACGTTTTTATCAGGCAACAGCAGGTCAGCTAATTTGTGGAATCCCGAGAAAGAGCTTTTTACCGAGCTTTATCAGTATCCTGAACATCTTCGTCATACTTTAGAGAACCTGCCTGGCAGCAGTGGTGTGTATATTTTCTATGGTGATGACCAGACTTTTCCGCTGTATATCGGTAAAAGCGTAAATATCCGCAGCCGCGTGATGTCGCATTTTCGCAATCCCGCAGAGGCAAAATTGCTGCACATGACGCGCGACATCGATTATGTCCAGACTATCGGTGAAGTCGGCGCATTGCTGCTGGAATCGGATCTGATCAAATCGCGGCGTCCGCTGTTTAATAAACGGCTGCGTACCGCCCGCAAACTTTGCTCCATCCGGCTTCAGGGATTTACCGCCAATATTGTGTTCAGCAATGAAGTGGATTTCTCCCACAGCGAAGACCTGTTTGGGCTGTTCAAAACAAAAATGTCTGCGGTGGAGAAAATCCGGGATATCGCCGATCAGGAGAAGCTTTGTTATGGCGCGCTGGGGCTGGAAAAACTGGCTAAAAACCGCGCGTGTTTCCGGTTTTCTCTCGGAAAATGCGCCGGTGTGTGCTGTGGAAAAGAAACGCCGGAGGCGCATCACGAACGTCTGAGGAATGCGCTCAGCGCCCTGAAAATCCGCAGCTGGCCCTATCCCGGTCGCATTGCCATCGCCGAAGAAGCGAATGGTCAGACGGATTATCACGTCATCAATCACTGGTTCTATCTGGGTACGGTAAAAACGCTGGAAGCCGCAAAAGAGTTTGATATTGCCGTCCCACATTTTGACCGCGACAGCTACAAAATCCTCTGTAAACCGCTGTTTGCGCCGGACACGCCGAAGATTATTTTATTGGATTGAGGTGTCTTTCTTACCCGCTACTCCACATTTAGCCGGAATTCCCGGCGGTATAAAGACGGCGAGGTTTTGAACTGCTGCTGGAAGTGCCTGCGCATGGAAAGGGCGGAGGTGAAGCCGGATTCCTGTGCGATGCGTTCGACAGGCTGATCGGTTTTCTCGAGAAAACGCTGCGCCACGGCCAGACGCTGATTCAGCAGCCACTGTGTGACGGTTGTGCCGGTGGTTTGCTGAAAGCGACGGGTGAAGCTGCGACGACTCATGCAGGCTTTTTCGGCCATGACATCGACGGTCAGATCCTCTTGCAGATGCGCAGACGCCCAGCTCAGTGCCTGCATAAACCGGTCGCCGCTGACGGTGTTATAAACCGGCTGTTCAATAAATTGCGCCTGCCCGCCTTGCCGGTGCGGCGGAACCACCAGCTGCCGCGCCACGGAGTTCGCCGTCTCTGCGCCACACTGCTGGCGCACCAGATGCAGACAACAGTCGATGCTGGCGGCGGTGCCAGCGGAGGTCACGATATCGCCGTCATCGACGTAAAGCACGTTAGGGTCGACGGAGACCGACGGGTAGAGCCGCAAAAAGTCTGCCATCCAGTTCCAGTGCGTTGTCGCCGGGCGGCCATTAAGCAATCCGGCAGCGGCCAACACAAACGCGCCCATACACAGACCGATAATCTTCGCGCCACGGCGATGTGCCTGTATTAAGGCATCCGTCAGCTGGCGAGGCGGCGGCACATCCGGATCATTCCAGCTCGGCACAATCACCATATCTGCCCGTTCCAGCACGGCCAAAGAATGCTCAGCAACAATTGAAAACCCGGCATTGGTTCTCAGCTGGCCGGGTTCTGCCGAACAGACCTGCAACTGGTAGAGCGGCGTGCCGTCCGCGCTCAGGGCTTTTTCAAACACCGCACAAGGGACGGAAAGATGAAATGGAATGATCTGGTCAAACACCACAATACCGACCCTGATAACCGACATAATTGCTCCTTAATGGTGGTTTTGGCCTAAAACGACTGCTTTTCGTCACCTGCGTGGCTGTTGAGCAGCGGTGTAAATCTACACAATGCATCCCGTACCGCAAAGGGGAAACGTCTCCCGGCGAATCTTAACAACAGGATGAATACTGATGAAAAAATTAATGGCTTACAGCGTACTGGCTTTATCGATGGCGACTTCCGGCATGGCTTTCGCTGCCAAAACGCTGACCGCAGAGCAGGCACCGACGATCCGCACCATGAGCGGCGCGCAGGCGACCACGTCCCTGGTTGCGGATGAAACAGCGCTGGTTGTGATCGATTTTCAGAATGAATATTTCAGCGGCAAAATGCCGATCCCCGACGGCATGAAAGCGCTGACCCATACCCAAAGTTTAGTCAAATTTGCCCATCAGCATAAAATGCCGGTGTTCTTTGTGCGTCACATCGGCCCGGCTAACGGTCCGCTGTTTGCCCAGGGCAGTAAATTCGCTGAATTCCATAAAGATTTGCAGCCAGCGGGTAACGATCGGGTGATCACCAAAGAAACGCCAAGCTCGTTCGTCGGCACCGATCTGGATAAACAGCTCAAAGCGCTGGGCATCAAAAAAATCATCGTCACTGGCCTGATGACGCACATGTGTGTGTCTTCCACCGCGCGTGACGCCGTGCCACTGGGTTATGAAGTGATCATCCCGGAGGATGCGACGGCAACCCGCGATCTGGCAACGTGGGATAATAAAATCGTCGATCACGCGACGCTGCAACGCGCTGCATTGGCAGGAGTCGCGGATGTTTTCGCTGAAATAATAACCACCAAAGATGTGCTGGAATTACCGGTAAAATAACGATGCATTAAAACAAACAGGCCTGAGATCATGCGATCCCGGGCCTTTTTGTATCCAAAACAAATAGTTTCTGATTGGTATCATCTTGAAACATGTTGGTTTTTACCTAATGAAATTACTGCTGTATATCTGATGCTTTGTTACGCAACCATTTACGCAACTATGGGAATAAGGCGAAGAAATGTTTAGTAAACAATATGAAGTGGATGAGGCCCATATCGATTTTCAGGGTGTGGTGGATGGTTTGTACTATCCGTTTTACATGGAGTGGGCGCGCCACGCCTACATGCGAGAAGCACTGGGAATTGATATCGAAGCGGAATTTACTCAGGGCAACCTGTACATGGTATTAGAGTACTCCATGCGCTTTCGTAAAAGCCTGAAAAAAGGCGATCAGGTTGAAGTGACATGCGTACTTGAGAGAAATGAAAAACGTAATCGCGTTAACTTCGTTCAGCAGATCAAAGTTGAAGGCATCGTTTTCGCCGACGCCACTTTTGTTGCCACCTGCCTGACTAACGGGCGTCCCTCGATGCCAGATGCGGTGAAGAACGCGTTAGATCTGTAGCGGTGACGATCGTCAGGGAGTGATGCCAGATATAAAAAAACTGGCCTGTTACGGCCAGTTTTTCAACGTTACAAAGGTGCAGGGAGGATTTTCCTCGATTAACGCATGGTAACGAATTCTTCCGCGCCGGTCGGATGGATCGCGACGGTGTTGTCGAAGTCTTTTTTGGTTGCGCCCATTTTCAGTGCGACCGCGAAGCCCTGCAACATTTCGTCCATGCCGTAACCGATGCCGTGGATGCCAACGATTTTCTCGTCTTTACCGACGCACACCAGTTTCATGCGGCACGGCTGACGGTGCTGCGTGACGGCGGTGTACATAGCGGTAAACTGCGATTTGTAGACTTTCACGTTGTCTTCACCGAACTGCTCGATGGCCTGCGGTTCTGTCAGGCCGACCGTGCCGATTGGCGGGTGGCTGAAGACCACGGTGGCGATGTTGCTGTAATCCAGATGCTCATCCGGCTTGTTGTTGAACAGGCGTTCGGAAAGACGACGACCCGCCGCAACGGCCACTGGTGTCAGTTCGACCGCACCGGTGTTATCGCCCACAGCGTAAATGCCTTTTACGTTGGTGTTCTGGAATTTATCGACGACGATATAGCCTTTTTCGTTGGTTTTCACGCCGGTCGCTTTCAGATTGAAATTGTCAGTTTCCGGTTCGCGGCCAATCGCCCAGACCAGGCTGTCGACTTCAAATTCTTCGCCGTTTTCCAGCTTCAGTGTCAGGCTGCCATCGGCATTTTTCACCACTTCTTTAGGAATGGATTCTTTATGCAGTGCCGGGCCTTCGGCTTCCATGACTTCCACCAGCGTATCGACCATCAGCGGATCGAAGGTACGCAGCGGCGCATGTTTACGCACGAACAGGTGAGTTTCTGCCCCCAGACCGTTCATCACACCGGCGATTTCAACCGCGATATAACCTGCACCTACGACAGCAACGCGTTTCGGCATTTCGGTCAGATCGAAGAAACCGTCGGAGTCGATGCCGTATTCAGCACCAGGAATATTGGGATGGCTCGGGCGACCGCCGGTGGCGATCAGGATGTGATCTGCGGTGATTTTCTCGCCGTTCACTTCAACAGTATGATCGTCAACGAAACGCGCGAATCCTTTGATCACATCAACGTTGTTTTTGCCGAGCACGTTGTCGTAAGAGGTGTGGATACGGTCGATGTACGCGGTACGGTTGGCGACCAGCGTTTTCCAGTTGAAGCTGTTAACGGTGGTATCAAAACCGTAGTCCGGGCCGTAGTTGCGGATAGCTTCGGCGATCTGCGCGGCGTGCCACATCACTTTTTTCGGGACACAACCCACGTTGACGCATGTGCCGCCCAGCTCTTTAGCTTCGATCAGCGCGCATTTTTTCCCATACATGGCTGCACGGTTGATTGATGCGATACCGCCGCTGCCGCCGCCAATTGCCAGATAGTCATAATGTTTGGTCATCGGATTTTCCATGAATTGTGAAAAATGAAGAACGCCATACCGGCGTCGCTAATCTAAATAATTGCCCAAGAGTTTAGCTGGTTGTGGAAAAGATTGGATCAATGATTGCGATAGGTTTGATAGCCGGAGCCTTTGAAAACAGGCTCCGGCACAACAGAAGGTGGGATTACTCAGGCACGACCCATTTGACCGTCGTGTGACCTGTACCGGAGGGCACCAGCACTTTCAGCAACCACGGCAGGACGTTTTTCATCTGCTGCTCGAGTTTCCACGGCGGATTGATGACAATCATGCCGGAGGCCGTCATCCCGCGCTGATCGCTGTCCGGGCGCACGCCCAGTTCGATTTGCAGGATACGGCGAATGCCCGTGGCTTCCAGATCGCGCAGCATTTTTTTGATCTGCTGACGCATGACCACCGGATACCACAGCGCGTAAGTGCCAGTGGCAAAACGCTTGTAGCCTTCCTGAATGCCTTTGACCACGTCCTGATAATCGGTTTTCAGTTCGTATGGCGGATCCATCAGGATAAAGCCACGGCGTGACAGTGGCGGCAACTGAGCTTTCAGCTGCTGATAACCATCGGCGCGCGAAACACGGGTGCGGTCATCTTTCTGGAATTCACTGCGCAGCAGCGGGAAATCGCTCGGGTGCAATTCGGTCAGTTGCAGTTTGTCTTCTTCTCGCAACAGCTGACGGGCAATCAGCGGCGAACCAGGGTAATAACGCAGGTTCTCGTTGCGGTTGAAGTGGCCGACGACGGACATATAAGCCGCCAGTTCTTCAGGAATATCGTCACGCTGCCAGATGCGCGCGATACCTTCCAGATATTCACCCGTGCGTTCGGCGTGTTCGCCGCTCAGCTGGTAACGCCCGGCACCCGCGTGGGTGTCGAGATAAAGGAAGGGCTTATCTTTTTCTTTCAGAGACTCGATGATCAGGCTCTGCACGGTGTGTTTCAGTACGTCGGCATGGTTGCCTGCGTGAAAACTGTGGCGGTAACTCAGCATAACTTTATTGTTCCGGATTGGCGTAATGCCGACAGTATAAACTGTTTACATCCTTCATACTTCACGTTGCAGATGCAATCTCACTTACCGACCCAGCTGTTCTTAATTTTGAATTTGTCTGCGCGGTTATAACTGATTGAGTAGTTGAAGGTTTTGCCGTCTTCCAGTTTGGTGATCCCCGACACCTTCAGCATTGGCAGGCCGGATTCACTCTCCAGCAGTGCTGAAAGCGTGTCGTCAAACAGCGAGGCTTCGATCACTGAGTTGTAGAATTTAATTTTCCGGCCGACTTTATTCTCAATAAATTCATATAAAGACGCATTCTGTAAAATGTACTCGGGAATAATGTCGACGACCGCGCAGGGAATATAGGAGTCTTCGACCAGTACCGGAATATTGTCCACCAGTCTGACGCGGCGGATAAAATGCACGTCGTCATTTTCATCTATATCCAGCTGACCGGCGATATAGTCATCCGCTTTGAGGGTCTTCAGGCTGATTAAGCGACTGGAAACTTTGACGTTATCTTTAAATTCGCGCGAAAAACCGAGAATAGAATCGCTGGTGCCGTTATTGAGCAGATAAACGTTGTCTTCAATAACTTTGGTGACGTACATGCCTTTGCCATGAATGCGCTCAATAAAGCCTTCCTGCTCCAGCATATGCATGGCTTTTTGCAGTGTTACGCGCGTCACTTCATAACGCACAGCCAGTTCCCGCTCAGAAGGAATTTTGTCCCCGACCCGATATTCTTTATTGAGGATCGCCTGTTTCAGGCTGTTTTTAATATCAATATAACGGGCGACCATGGGGGTAACTTCTTCATGTTGTGGTGTATTTTCGAACAGTATAGACATTCGCACCGCCAACCGGAAGCCTCAACTCCCGGCCGGCAGGCGTTTTAGCTGAGTCTGACAAGCGCCGGAGTGGGTTGTTCAAACGCACGGTGCAGAATTTCCATGGTGGTCATCACATCCGCTACAGAGACATACGGCGGTGCCCCCTGACATAACGTGGCATACACGGCATCGTAAACGCGTCCATAATCCCCGTTGCCCGCATCAACACGTTCGGTGAGGGCTTCCCCCTGTGCATCCAGATATTTCAACGCACCGTATTCCGTTTCCTGACCAAAGTCTGACGTCCCCGGTAATTTCCCGGCTTTCAGACACGTTTCCTGCTGGTCAATATTTTGTTTAATAAATGAGCCTTTTTCCCCGTGAAGGATGAATTTCGGATAAGGCTGCATCACCAGATGGCTGCATTTAATAATGGCCTTTGTATCGCCATAATAAAGTTGCAGTTCAAATGTGTCGTCAGGGTTACTTTTATTACGCACTGAACGTATATCGTAATGCACGCATTCGGGCCGACCGAAGAGGCTGACGACCTGATCGACCAGATGAACACCGAGCCCGTAAAACGCACCATGGGTATAATCTGCCGGTGCATCGGGCGCGTCAGGACGGAAATAATCGAAATGACTTTCTAACTCGACAATGTTACCCAGCACGCCACTGCTGATGACTTTTTCTACGGCCAGAAAACAGCTGTCGAAACGCCTGTTCTGATAAGGTGTCACTGTCAGTCCTTTTTCCGCCGCAAGCGAAAATAACAACTGCGCTTCTGCCAGCGTCCGTGTAAACGGCTTTTCGACAATGACATTTTTACCGTGCTCCAGGCACAGTTTGGCGTAGTCAAAATGGGTTTGCGGCGGCGTACACAGCGTCACCAGCGTAATGCTGTCGTCGAGCAGAATATCGTTCAGATCGGATGTGAAGCGGATGCCCTGATAAGCCTCTTCTTTTTCAATGTCCGGATGACGAGTGATATCGAAAATGGTTTTAACCTGAAAAGTATCGCGTCGCTGCAAAACGTAGGGTAAATGGTAGCGTGTCGCGCTTTTTCCGAATCCTACAAACGCACAGTTTATCTTCATGATATTTCCTTCTTCTGTGTTCCGCGTTTATGCATTGGCCTGCGCTGCCGCCGCAGGGATTGTTGCCTCTTCCTGTGCCAGCTGTTTCTTTTCCATCAGCCGGAAGAAAGGATAATAAATGATTGTCGAAATAATAATCATGACGCCTGACCAGATTGCCGCAGGGATATTCCCACCGGTGGCAAAATACGCATTCAGGAACGGCGGCATCGTCCAGGGGATTTGCAATACAGGGCGGCCAATAATATTAAATGCCATCAGGAAATAAGACATCGTACACAGCAGCATGGGCGTAATGATTAACGGTAGCATCATCAACGGATTAAACACCATCGGAACACCAAAAATGACCGGTTCATTTATACAAAATAGCGAGGGCGCAAAAGACATTCTGCCCAGCGATTTATAATAACGACTTTTCGACATCATCATCGCCAGAACCAGCCCCATGGTTGCGCCGGAACCGCCTGTGCAGATAAAGAAATTATAAAAGCCCTCGGCAAAAATATGCGGGATCGGCTGGTGGCTGAGATACGCCTGCGTATTTTCAACAATAAACTTGAGAAATATCGGTGCGGTAATACCAGAAAGTACGTTGGTGCCGTGAATGCCGCAGCACCAGAGCAACGAGATAAGAAACACCAGAATCAGCATGCCCGGCAGCGTGCCGAGCCCGATAACCAGTGGGCTGAGGATCAGCGTGAAAAACGCGTTAATATCAAAATGCAAAATCACCCGCACAAACCACACCAGCGCCAGGCAAACAATGGCGGGTATGACGCTGACAAAGGATTGCAGAACGGCAGGGGGGACATTGTCCGGCAGACGGATATAGATTTTATGTTCGATGAAAAAGCGGATGATATAGACGGTCAGAATGGAAAGAATAATGGCCGAAAATAACCCTGAAGCCCCGAGATTATCGACATTTAGCGTGTAATCATCATTCAACTGCGCCATCAGAAAAACGGCGACAGTAATAGCGCAGCAGGTCAGCCCGTCGAGCTTATAATGTTTCGCAAGATTATAACTGATGCCCATTGCCGAAATTAAACCGATGATCCCGAAGGTGACGAGAACCGGAGCATTCAGCGCCGTGCCAAACTGACCTAAATATTCAGTCCAGCCGGTGATCGGCAGGTTGGCGATAATCAGGAAAATACTGCCGGAGATAATAAACGGCAGCGTCAGGGTAATACCGTTGCGCACCGCAACCAGAATAACGTTATCCCCGACTTTCACCAGACAGGGCACCAGCCGTGACTCTATGAATTTCATCATGATGTTATATGCCTGTCATTGTTAATATTGCGGCAGAAAAGGCCGGTTAACCGCGAGGTATTCATCGAGAATTTTTTCCGCGATATCCACTGACGGGATCAGCGGATGCACCGAAAGCGCCATTAATGCCGTGGAATAATCTCCGGTGACGGCAGCTTCGATCGTGAGTTCTTCAAAGGCTTTGACGCTCTGGATCAGACCGCGTATTTTCGCCGGTAAACGGCCATAGGCCAGCGGGTGCGCGCCCTGACGATCAATCACCGCGTTCGTTTCAATCACGCTGTTTTCATCCAGATCGGGCGTTGCGCCGCGATTAAGCGTGTTGACGACGTGGATCTCCTGTTTGTTGTTAAAAATCGCGCTGATGATTGAACAGGCGGTATCGGAGTAATACGCGCCCCCACGGCTTTCCAGTTCTTTCGGTTTAGTATCCAGCCGCGGGTTTTTATAGATTTCAAAAAGATGGCGTTCAATTTCCCGTGTCTGCTCTGCACGCGTGCCGCGCATCTGGCTGTCCTCCACGCTGTGCGCCACCATTTCACGCTGCAGATAGAAATATTTCAGGTAGGAAAGGGGATACAGCCCGAGCGCGCGGATAAAAGCAGGCATTAATCCGGTATCGGGGATATTTTTCTGCTGATTCTGGCCATTGCCCTGCGCCAGTTTTTCAATGAATTCTGCCGTAACGTCGTGGCCTTTTACGGCGATCTGATCGGCAAAAATGAGGTGGTTCAGCCCCATTACGCGGGCATAAACGTCCTGACGACACACGTCATAAACCTTCGCGATATCCATCATCATGCTGTTCGCGCCGCTGCAAATACCCAGCGTTTTTATGCGCGAATATTTTTCAATGGCCTCAGTGACAATACCGGCCGGATTGGTGAAGTTGATCAGCCATGCATCCGGACAAAGCCTTTCCATATCGCGGCACAAATCTAACAGCACGGGGATGGTCCGCTGCGCTTTCATAAACCCGCCTGCGCCGGTGGTTTCCTGCCCGAGAACGCCGTATTTCAGCGGGATCGCCTCGTCGTGAATACGCGCTTCCTGCTGGCCAACGCGCAACTGCGTGGTGACGAAATCCGCATTGCGCAGTGCGGCCTCGCGGTCGGTGGTCAGATGCACCGTCATCGGTATTCCGGCTTTTTTCACCATTCTTTGCACCAGCGCCCCGACGATTTTCAGCTTTTCCTCACCGGCGGCGATATCGACCAGATAATAATCCGAGACAGGCATTTCATCGTAACGCCGGATAAAACCGTCGATCAGTTCCGGTGTGTAGCTTGAGCCTCCGCCTATCGTGACAATTTTGAGTGCTTTCATATCCGTTTATTCCCTTAATCGTGATGTAGTTAAACTGGCGTATGCCAGATGAAAATAACAGGATTAACTCTGCTGTAAACAGGGTTTAACGGGCGGCTAGGGGCAAAGGTCAAAAATGCGAAGCAGGTCTACTTGCAGCCTGATGTAACGGACTGGACTCATTGAAAACATGAATGTCTGTGGCTGGCGGGCGAAATCGCCGCCCCCCATTGATTTCCCCATCCCTTGACCGCATGTTAGAAGTTACGTCATCTTTAAGACGACCCGAATTCACGGCGTGGTGCGCCACAGGCGTATCACCCCCAACGCTATAACGAAGGACTGGCCCTATGACTGAACAGCAAAACGCGTCGAATCCGCTCTTAAAACCGTTCTCCCTGCCGCCTTTCTCTGCGATCCAACCTGAACATATTGTCCCTGCGATGAAGTCTGCGATCGAAGAAAGCCGTCAGACCATCGAACGTGTGGTCGCGCAAGGCGCGCCGTATACCTGGGAAAATCTGTGCCAGCCGCTGGCGGAAAGCGACGACCGTCTGGGGCGCATCTGGTCACCGGTCGGTCATTTGAACGCGGTAAAAAATAGCCCGGAGCTGCGCGAAGCCTACGAGCAGTGCCTGCCGATTTTGTCTGAATTCAGTACCTGGGCGGGTCAGCACGCCGGTTTGTATCAGGCGTATTGCGATTTAAAAGCCAGCGAGCATTTTACTACGCTGTCCGTGGCGCAGAAAAAAGCCATTGATAACGCGCTGCGTGATTTCGAGCTTTCCGGCATTGGCTTGCCGCTGGAAAAGCAGAAACGCTATGGCGAAATTTCTGCACGTCTGTCTGAGCTCGGTTCGACCTACAGCAACAACGTGCTCGATGCCACGATGGGCTGGAGCAAGCTCATCACTGATGAAAATGATCTGAAAGGTTTACCTGAAAGCGCGCTGGCGGCGGCGAAAGCGCTGGCCGAATCCAAAGAGCAGGAAGGCTGGTTGCTGACGCTGGATATCCCGAGCTATCTGCCGGTCATCACCTACGGCGAAAACCGCGCGCTGCGTGAAGAAATGTACCGCGCGTTCGGTACCCGCGCGTCCGATCAGGGCCCGAATGCCGGTAAGTGGGACAACAGCGAAGTGATGGCGGAGATTTTGTCACTGCGTCACGAACTGGCACAGTTGCTGGGCTTTGATTCTTACGCGGATATGTCGCTGGCTACCAAAATGGCCGAAAGCCCGAAACAGGTGATCGACTTCCTCAGTGGTCTGGCGACCCGTGCGCGTCCGCAAGGTGAGCAGGAACTGGCTCAGCTGCGCGCGTTCGCGAAAGAACATTACGGCGTTGATGAGATGGAAGCCTGGGATTTGCCGTTCTACGGCGAAAAACAGAAACAGCATCTGTTCTCCATCAACGATGAGCAACTACGTCCGTATTTCCCTGAACAGCGCGCGCTGGAAGGGCTGTTCGAAGTGGTGAAACGCATTTACGGCATCACCGCTAAAGAACGTAAAGACGTGGAAACCTGGCACAAAGACGTGCGGTTCTTCGATCTGTTTGATGAAACCGGCGAACTTCGCGGCAGTTTCTATCTCGACCTGTACGCCCGCGAGCACAAACGCGGTGGTGCATGGATGAACGACTGCGTCGGCAGCATGCGTAAAGCCGACGGCGAGCTGCAAAAGCCGGTCGCCTACCTGACCTGCAACTTTAACGGACCGGTCGGCAATAAACCGGCGCTGTTCACCCACAACGAAGTTACCACGCTGTTCCATGAGTTCGGTCACGGCCTGCATCATATGCTGACCCGCATCGATACTCCGGGAGTCGCCGGTATTTCCGGTGTGCCTTGGGATGCCGTCGAGCTGCCGAGCCAGTTTATGGAAAACTGGTGCTGGGAGCCGGACGCACTGGCATTCATCTCCGGCCATTTCGAAACGGGCGAACCGCTGCCAAAAGAGATGCTGGATAAGATGCTGGCGGCGAAGAACTATCAGGCGGCGCTGTTTATTCTGCGTCAGCTGGAGTTCGGTCTGTTCGATTTCCGTATGCATGCGGAATATGACCCGGCAAAAGGCGCGCAGATCCTGCAAACCCTGAGTGAAATCAAGAAGCTGGTTGCCGTGGTGCCATCACCGAGCTGGGGACGTTTCCCGCACGCGTTTAGCCATATTTTTGCCGGCGGGTATGCGGCTGGTTATTACAGCTATCTGTGGGCAGAAGTGTTGTCAGCTGATGCGTATTCCCGCTTCGAAGAAGAAGGGATTTTCAACCGCGAAACCGGTCAGTCATTCCTCGATAATATCCTTTCACGTGGGGGTTCCGAAGAGCCGATGGAGCTGTTCAAGCGCTTCCGCGGGCGTGAACCGCAGCTGGATGCTATGCTGCGCCATTACGGTATCAAAGGATAACCTCTGCCTGTGAGTGTGTGTTTACTGTGTGAAGAAGGCGCCGACGAAGGCGCCTTATCTGTTCTGGCGCAGCGCTGGAATCTGACGTCTGACCCCGACGCGGTGATGGCGCTGGTTCTTACGCCTGAACGTCTGGAATTACGCAAACGCGACGAGCCAAAACTCGGCGCGATTTTTGTCGATTTCGTCGGTGGTACCCTGGCGCACCGTCGCAAATTCGGCGGCGGGCGCGGTGAAGCCGTGGCGAAAGCGGTGGGTGTCAAAGGGCGCTATCTGCCAGATGTGGTGGATGCGACGGCTGGACTGGGCCGCGATGCGTTTGTGCTGGCGTCATTAGGTTGCAAAGTCCGGATGCTTGAGCGAAATCCTGTGGTGGCAGCACTGCTCGATGACGGGCTGGCGCGCGGTTACCGCGATGCGGAAATCGGACCGTGGCTTCGTGAGCGTATGACGCTGCTGCATGCGTCCAGCCTGACGGCGCTCTCTGAGCTTTCGCCGAAACCGGAAGTGGTGTATCTCGACCCGATGTATCCGCACAAACAGAAAAGTGCGCTGGTGAAGAAAGAGATGCGCGTGTTTCAGGGGCTGGTGGGTCCGGATGATGACGCCGATGGTCTGCTGGAACCGGCGCGCCGCTTAGCGACCAAGCGCATCGTGGTAAAACGCCCGGATTACGCGCCACCGATGGCCGATATTCCTGCGCAAGCCGCCGTGGTGACCAAAAGCCACCGGTTTGATATTTATACGCCGCTGTAAGAACACAACGAGATCGCAAAGAAACCAGAAAGCACCGCACCTGCGTTCTGGATAAAAAAATGCCCGCCGGTTTTCACCTGCGGGCATTTTTACGTCAACGCTTTGGCGATTTACGCTTCTTCTTCCTCGTCACGCAGTGGGACGATCAGCATGTCGATATGGACGGTATTAATGAGCTGGCGCGCGGAGGACATCAGTTTGCTCCAGAAATCCTGGTGATGGCCGCACAGCACTAAATCCACGCCGTATTTGTTGATTGCATCGACCAGCACCTGCGCAAGATCGCCGCTGCCGCTCAGGGTTTCGGAAATCGGATAACCGGCGTTTTGCGACAATTCATTCAGCGCGTGGTGGGTTTCTTCCGAAATTCGTTTTTGCATGTCGCCCAGATTGACGTCAATAAGGCCGGTATACAGGTCCGAATAGTTCACATCAACGTGGATCAGGGACACTTTGGCGTTATACGGACGCGCCATGGAGACGGCTTTCTCAACTAAAACCTTGCTCTCTGGCGACAGGTCTACTGCAATGAGTATGTGTTTGTAAGCCATAAGAAAACTCCTTCCATAAGTCGGTTAACAGCAATATCAGCATCATGCGAAACTCATGCTTTTAGTATAGCCCCAAAATGGTTAAAGAAATCAAGCATACAGATCCCATTTCCTTATCTGATAAAGCATAGATAGAAATAATATGAGCCAGCGTCCCCATTTCCAGATTCGTTTCCTACACTCAATGAATGCAGGGTTCTCCTGCTTTGGCAATTTTCTGTGATGTGAAAAGGGGCGGACCGCGTTGTGTCCGGGGGTGTGAAATCGCGGAAAGGCAGGGCGAAACGTCGGGTGTGTGGCCGATTGCGGGCCGCATCGCGCGGGGTGAGTTCTCCTTGAGGGGGAATCATGATCAGTCCCGTTGCGCTATTTTGGGCTTTATGTTTTGTGTGTGTGGTGAATATGCTGCGCTATTACTCTTCTCTGCGCGCATTGCTGGTGGTGCTTCGGGGATGCGATCCCTTGCTGTATCAGTACGTGGATGGCGGTGGATTCTTTACGTCTCACGGCCAACCGAGCAAGCAGATAAGGCTGGTGCGATATATCTATGCTCAGCGTTACGTTGAACATCACGACCCTGAGTTTATCCGTCGTTGTGAGAGAGTTCGTGGTCAGTTTGTTCTGACGACCGCGCTGGTGGGGCTTATCCTCATCAGTATGCTGGCGATGCTCATCTGGTATTAACCCTGAATAATCGTTGTGAGGATGTGTGAAAAAGGAAACAAAAAGGCGACCTGTGATTGCTCACAAGGTCGCCTTTTTCTTACCTGAGCCGCAGCTCAGACGTTTATCAGATAAGCTTCAGCGCAATCCAGTACAGCAGGCCGGAAAGTACAATCGAGACCGGCAGGGTTAAAATCCATGCCATCGCGATGTTCTTCACGGTTTTAGACTGCACACCGCCGCCGTCCACGATCATGGTGCCCGCAACCGCAGAGGACAGCACGTGCGTGGTGGAGACTGGCATACCGGTGTAACTTGCCACGCCGATAGACACCGCCGCCGTCAGCTGCGCAGACAGGCCCTGTGCGTAGGTCATGCCTTTCTTACCGATCTTCTCACCAATGGTGGTCGCAACGCGCTTCCAGCCAATCATGGTACCCAGCGCCAGCGCCAGTGCTACCGCGATGATGATCCAGATCGGAGCATATTCGACGGTCTGAAGAATGTCGGTTTTCAATTCGCCGAGGAAGCGTTTATCCGCAGGCGAGGTTTCCGGCAGCTTCGCCACTTTATCGGCCGTATCAGACACACACATCAGCAGGCGACGCATATGGCTGCGTTCATCCGTTGCCAGGGCGCTGTAAGACGGCAGATTGGTCAGCAGCGTTTGCGCGCGGCCGATAGCGTCGAGTGCGTGGCTGCTGTCGCAGTGGAACACTTTCGTAGCGTCGGTCGGTGCGATATTCACGTCTGGCGCAGGCACCAGAGGCGTTTGCGCGACCACGTGCGGTACTGCATCAACATGCTGCTGATAGTACTGTCCGAGGTGCGTCACGGCGTCGCGGGTACGAGTGATATCGTAACCCGTGGCGCTCATGTTGAGCACAAAACCTGCCGGAGCCACACCAATCAGGACCAGCATGATCAGGCCGATACCTTTCTGACCATCGTTTGCGCCGTGAGAGAAACTCACGCCAATAGCCGACAGGATCAGGCCGATACGGGTCCAAAAGGGTGGCTTCTTCTTGCCGTCTTTCTTTTCACGTTCAGCAGGCGTCAGGTGGATACGAGCATGTTTCTTATTGCCACTCCAGTAGCGACGCAGCAGGAAAATCATGGTTCCTGCGACAATCATCCCCACCAGAGGCGAGATAATCAGAGAGGCAAAAATACCGATCATTTTAGGAATGTTTAATGCATCGACCACGGAGGTGTGAGTCATCAATGCATTGGTCAACCCTACGCCAATGATGGCGCCGATCAGCGTGTGTGAGCTGGACGCCGGCAGACCAAAATACCAGGTGCCGAGGTTCCAGATGATCGCTGCCAGTAACATCGAGAACACCATGGCAAGGCCATGCGTGGAACCAACGTTGAGCAGAAGATCGGTTGGAAGCAAATGAACGATGGCATAAGCCACACTCAAACCACCGAGTATGACGCCAAGGAAGTTAAATACCCCTGCCATCACGACCGCTAATTGCGAACGCATTGCCCGGGTATAGATGACGGTTGCTACTGCATTGGCCGTATCATGAAAACCGTTGATGGCTTCATAGAACAGAACAAACAGTAACGCGAGAATCAATAACGAACCGGTATGAAAATCCAACCCGGCAAATAGATGCAGCATAATTGTTACGCCAGTTAGTGGTCATGAACGCCGCGCATTATCTGCGAGAACAGGGTGTCTATAAAAGGAAAATATGACATTTTTTTGATTAAAAACGGGTCAAAAAAAGCCGAAGCGGAGATTAAATCAATAATAATCAGTGATTTATTTACCCTTTCTTAATTGAAACATTTGCTTACTTAGCGCCATAAAACCCTGCTGCGACTGGTGTAACCCCTGTCAGTCACTTACAATCCGCGGCGCATGGCGGGCAAAATCGGCCCAGAAGCAGAGCGTATCCTATTTAAAACGTAGCTGAATTTTACGAAAAGAGAGGCCAAAAGTGGAACAGGTTGATGTGGTAGTCATTGGTGCGGGTGCGGCAGGCATGTTCTGTGCAGCGCAGGCCGGACAGGGTGGCTGCCGGGTTCTGCTGCTGGATAATGGCAAGAAAACCGGACGCAAAATTTTGATGTCCGGGGGCGGACGCTGCAATTTTACTAATCTATATGCCGAACCTGCTGCCTATCTTTCGGAAAACCCGCACTTCTGTAAATCCGCACTGGCGCGTTACACCCAGTGGGATTTTATCGACATGGTCAACCGCTACGGCATCGCCTGGCATGAGAAAACGCTCGGCCAGCTATTCTGCGACGACTCCGCCCAACAGATTGTCGCTATGCTCGATAAAGAGTGCGAGCTGGGGAATGTGGATGTACGACTGCGTAGCGAGATTTCCGACGTTCAAAAAACTGAAGACGGCTTTATTATCAAAGTGAACGGCTCAACTGTAAGTACTCACTCACTTGTGGTGGCGAGCGGCGGGCTTTCCATGCCGGGGCTGGGCGCAACGCCATTCGGTTATCGTCTGGCCGAGCAGTTTGGCCTGAAAGTTTTACCGACCCGCGCCGGTCTGGTGCCGTTTACCCTGCATAAACCGCTGCTCGACCATTTGCAGACATTGTCCGGCGTCTCGGTGCCTTCGGTGCTGACCGCGCAGGATGGCACCGTTTTTCGCGAAAGCATTTTGTTTACCCATCGCGGCATGTCCGGCCCGGCGGTTTTACAGCTATCCAGCTACTGGCAACCGGGTGAGTTTGTGAGCATTAACTTACTTCCAGACACTGACCTGGCGGCATTTCTTAACGCTCAGCGACAGGAACATCCGAATCAAAGCCTGAAAAACACGCTGGCGATGCAACTGCCGAAGCGTCTGGTCGAATGCCTGCAAACCCTCGGTCAGCTACCGGACGTCACGCTGAAACAGCTGAACGTGCCGCAACAGGCCGAACTGGTTGAGCAACTGCAGAACTGGCAGGTGCAGCCGAACGGCACCGAGGGTTACCGCACGGCGGAAGTGACTCTCGGTGGTGTCGATACCAAAGAACTTTCCTCGAAAACGATGGCGGCGGCCAAAGTCCCCGGTCTGTATTTCATCGGCGAAGTGGTAGACGTCACCGGCTGGCTGGGGGGTTATAACTTCCAATGGGCATGGAGTTCAGCGTGGGCGTGTGCGCAGGATTTGGTGGCTGTTTTGGAACAATAAACTTTGTACAGTAATTACACTCCATCACGTCAGCATTGGTGGCGTTGACCCGCTCTCTGTATGTGATCCAGCCATAATCAGGAATAACCGGCTTCTTTGGGTAATATGCCGGAGATAGGTGTCATGACCATCTGGCGAGAGCTAACACGTAGTGGAAGTGAAAGCAGATTAGAGGCCAACAACTAGACCAACTCAAATGGGGTAATGTATTGATTCACAAGCCTCAGCTAAAAAACCATTATCGCCATCTCCTAAAGTTTTTGTGATTTTTTTCTGATTGGTTATGCAAAGAATACCTAATCTATGAATGATTGTTTTGTAATCTTTTTCATTGGGGTTTTATTAATAATTAATCGGTTACTCCCGCATTCATCGATTAAAACTTCCTAATATCCATTACACATGGAGAGGTATTCTATTCAATAGAGAATTATTTAACAAAATATCCGTCGCGATCGAGCTGAATAAATACCAAAATAACGGTCGGTCGTTTTGGGGAGTTTTCGGCTATACGGGAAAAAGCCCAACTGGCGTGGGAGGGATAGGACGGTCGGGAACGCCCCCGTTTGAGCCGCCTAACTGTATTAGAGGGTATGCAATTCAATGATATTAATGAATTAGACCAGAGGTGGTAAGTATGTGGGCGACTTTAGGCGAAGTCTTTCCCAGTCCGTCATTATCATCTTTACCTACTGAAACATATAGAGCAAACCCCGATACGGGGTAGTTGAGTAAATAATTGGGCTATCTGTGAGTAAACCATAATATGTGCCAAGGTAGAGAACAATATCAGTACCCCATGAAGATATTTATAGCGAGTATAGCTGTGGGAAAGTCAAAATCTATATAAATCCGAAACAGGCATTAAGAATAAATAGGACTAAATTCTACTGTCTATCCTAACGGGTATTAGTGTTATACAGATAAGTCAGTGTTATGACTTATGGTTTAACCTCTACGCTCACTGAAAAATACATTTACTAAGTTATGACATGGTATGTTATTAAATATCTTGCCATGGGATGAAAACTCTGCAGTAACGTACGTTCGTAGAAAATTTCGCTTTTATACTTGCTGATTAACACGTTATTGTCTTATTTCAGACAATAAAAAAGTAGGGGTAATCGATCCATTTCGGCACAATAACAAATAAGACGGAAGGATTTAATTGTTAGATGAAGTATTTAATTCCATGCCAAAAAATGTTGGCAAGTCGATTACGGAACGCCTGATATCCAGGTGATAATTTATTTAAAAACGGATTGATCATGTTCAAGAAAATTTTACTTAGCACTATTTTAGCTTCTGCGTTAGTCTCTTCTTTTTCTCAGGCTGCTGATTCTCAAACCCAGCAGGAGAAAAAACGCTTCGAAGAAACACTGGTTAAGCCATGCCAGGGCAAGCAAGCGGGCGATCAGGTGCAGGTTACCACCCCGCGTGGTACGTCGGTAATGGCAACCTGTAAAATGACCGCAGAAATAAATATTAAGTAAAAAGTCAAAATATGAGGGAGATAATCCCTCATATCCCCCGTTAGAACTCCTTGGGCAAAGAAGTCACACTCAGCAACATTCCACGGTGCACATCAATGTATCCACCTTTCCTCAGTTCAGAAATTATTTTCATAATGTGGCTGCGCGATAATAATGTTCTGTCCTGGATGTAACGAGCAAGGTTTGTTTTACTTTTTATTTCATCAGGCTCTTTATTTAGCTCTAGAATATAGATGCGAACATTATCATAGGATGTTGGTCTGACCATATTCAGATTATGATGGAGATAATTACTGGCCGTAAACAGTAGCATCATTGAAAATGCCTTCCACAAATTATCCACTTCAAGCCGTGATGACAGGTCATCAATAGATATAACACCTATTTTCATTGATTCATTTGCCGAAATATACACCGGATCAAGAGGAATGATATAATTGCTCGTTCCCAGAAGAAAAGGGGCGTCTGCGGTGCTTAATATTCGGCCATCAGAAGCGCGATGGATAGTCACGCTGCCGGTTTCAATTAGATAACACATGGGTCTGCCGTTGCTAAGATAACTAAAACGCTGCCCTTTGCATGCAGAAATTGGAATGGCATGCGGGGCAAGGGCCTTAAGTAAAATCTCAATGTCTTCAACAGGTTTAAAATCACGTAATGATATAGAAGACCTTTTTTTTTCCCGCTGCATAATCGCTCCAGTTTATAAATTTCAGTCTTTTAAAAGACAATTTTTAAAGTATAGCACTCAAAAGCTATAACGGCGCTTTAGTGATATCAGCTCATAAAACAACCGCCAGCAAGTCATTTTTTGAAAGTCTGATAACGGACAGATAAATCGTATCTAAAAGTCCGGTGCTGGAGCAAAATGCGCCTAAGAAATACATCTCCTGTTATTTCTTCTTCAAATTTTATCTCGTTAATTTGTACTTCCTGAGGCTATTGAAAATGAACAAACATATTAAGACCGCGGTGCTGTTAACTGCTATTGCATTAAGCTCATCATCTGCCTTTGCTGCCGATGGCCAGGTGAAATTCACTGGAAAAATTCTGGATGCTGCCTGCACCGTCGACGGCGCTACGGACGGCGCAATTACCGTTACGATGGGCGAAGTGTCTAAAACTTCGCTGGCGGCAGCAGGCGATACCACCGATGCCACGAAATTCCACATCAAACTGTCTGCCTGCCCGGATGCGCTGACAACGGCTAGCATCAAGTTCGACGGCACGGCGATGGGGGGGGATGACAGTATTCTTGCATTGACCGCGGGCACTGTAGACGATCCCTCAGCTGAACAAGTGGGTATCCAGATTACTGATTCCGCAGGCGCAGTTGTTCCTTTATATACAGCGTCAACGGCTATCCCTGCTACAGCTGGTGGTACTGCGGACACCGGTACGTTCGATTTGCCATTCACCGCCCGCTATATTTCAACCGGTGCTGCCGTGAAAGCCGGTGTAGCAGATGCCGCAGCTAACTTTACCGTTGTCTATAACTAATCTCATTATTTAATATTCCGGATGATATTACATCATTCGGAATATAATGGAAATTTAACGATGAAATTAAAAACCCTCTCATTACTTGGTTTATTTCTGCTTACGCTGAACTCAGCGTATGCCGGTATTGTGGTCGGTGGTACTCGTGTTATTTATGATGCTAGCAAGAAAGAAACTTCACTTAATTTGACAAATCCGGATAAAACCCCTTATTTAATCCAGTCGTGGATTAACAGTTCAGACGGCAGCAATAATAAAGCGCCGTTCGTGATCACTCCTCCACTCTTTCGCCTGGACGGGGATCAGCAAAACGTTTTGCGTATTGTTCAGGCAGGTAACTTACCTCAAGATCATGAGTCAATGTACTGGCTGAATGTGAAATCCATTCCGTCTACGGGAAAATCAATTACGCAAAATACCTTACAAATCGCGGTTAAAACCACAATTAAATTGATTTATCGGCCGACAGGATTAAAAGGACATTCAGCGGAGCAGGATGCGGATAAATTGGTCTGGAAACGGTTAGGAAATAATGTCCAGGTAACCAACCCGGGGAATTATTATATGAATTTCAATAATGTTAAAGTGAACGGCATAGAGCTGAAAAACGTAACCTATGCGGCACCGCACGCCAGCGCGGAATTCCCACTTCCAGCCGGAGCGTCGGGCAGCAGTCTGAGCTTTGCGTTGATCAACGATTATGGTTCTTCGGGTGCACAACATACTGCTTCATTTTAAATATTCCGGTTGTTTTTACTGAGCCTTATTCGGAAAAACATACGTGGGGAACTATTACATGAAATCTCCAATGAGCCTGCAGAGGATCTGTCTGGCTGGTTTTTTTACCATGGCACTGCCTGCACTAGCCCGGGCCGGACAAGACGAAATGTATTTTAATCCTGCGTTATTAGAGATAGGTAACCCGCAAAAAGAAAAAACCGATCTGACCGTATTTGAAAGTGGTCAGCAGGCGCCGGGTAAATATCACGTCGATGTTTATCTTAATAACGATAAAGTTGATACCCGCGAAGTAGAGTTTCGCATGGTTGAACTTGCAGGCGGAAAGCAAAGCCTTCAGCCGTGCCTGAGCGTGGAAGAATTAAAAAACTATGGTGTCAGAACTACTTTGTATCCGGATTTAAATAAGCAAAAGGACTGTGCAGATTTGAGCGCTATTCCCGAAGCGTCGGCTGAATTTATTTTCAGCAATCAGAAACTGGCTTTAAATATTCCGCAGGCCGCTGTCAATACTCAGGCGCGCGGGTATGTTCCGCCCGAGCAGTGGGATGAAGGGATTAATGCATTCCTGCTCAATTACAGCCTGAGCGGGGATAACACCTACGCCAAAAACAGCAATGCGCAGGACAGTCAGAGCCAGTACGCCAACCTGCGGCCGGGCGCCAACTTTGGGCCATGGCGTTTACGTAACTACACCACCTGGTCTCGCGATACCGACGGCAACGACAAGTGGGACACGGTTTATACCTACCTGCAACGTGACGTGGTGCCGTTAAAAGGTGTGATGACGCTGGGTGACAGCACCTCGCCTGCCGACGTTTTTGACAGCGTGCCCTTTCGCGGGGCGCAGATTGCCTCTGACGACGACATGCTGGCTGACAGTATGAAAGGTTATGCGCCGGTAGTCCGCGGTATCGCGAAAAGCAATGCACAGGTCACCATCCGCCAGAACGGCTATCTGATTTACCAGAGTTATGTTCCCGCAGGCGCCTTTGAAATTACCGACATGTACCCGACCGGCGGCAGCGGTGACCTCAACGTGACGGTCAAAGAAGCCGACGGCAGTGAACAGAATTTCGTGGTGCCGTTTGCCTCATTACCGGTGTTGCAACGTGAAGGCCGATTTAAATACAGCCTTACCGGCGGACAGTACCGCTCATACGACAGCGACGTAAAGAAGACGGATTATGTGCAGGGCACCGGCATTTACGGTTTGCCACATGGCCTGACCGTCTACGGGGGGGTGCAGGAAGCCAAAGTGTATAAGGCGCTGGCTCTCGGTCTCGGGACTAACTTAGGGGGGCTGGGAGCGCTGTCTGCCGATGTGACCATAGCAAAAGCGTCGATTAAGCCCGACGACGAAGAAAAAGGCCAGTCGTGGCGGTTGCGCTACAGCAAGAATTTTGCCGACACCGGCACCAACTTTGCCGTGGCGGGTTATCGCTATTCGACCAAAGGTTATTACACCTTGCAGGAAACGCTGGACTCCTGGACCAGTAATGATGATGCCGGACCGATAGACCATCCGCGTGATCGTGAAGAGCTGACGCTGAGCCAGAATTTGTGGGCAGGGGGCGGCAACCTCTCGTTGAGCATGGTGAAAGAAGCTTACTGGAATGACGGCAAAAGTATGCGCTCCTACGGGGTTGGTTATAACAACTCCTGGCACGGCATCAGTTATAGCGTGAACTACAGTTATAACAAAAACGCCTCGACGTCCGGAAACAACGACGACAGCAAAACGTATGACAAAGATCAGGTGATCGCCATGAGTATCAGCGTGCCATTTAGCAACTGGCTGGCGGGTAGCAACACTCAGGCAAGTTACAGCGTAAACAACAGCGACAGCGGCGGCACCACACAGAACGTCGGTTTAAGCGGCACCATGCTTGCCGGTAATAACCTGAGCTGGAGCGTTCAGCAAGGTTACGACAACCACGATGCCACCACCAACGGCAACATGAATGCGGATTATAAAGGCACGTATGCCGAGGTGAATGGTGGCTATAGCTACGACCAGGATTCACAGCGCCTTAACTACGGTATTTCCGGAGGTGTGATAGCCCATAAAGATGGCGTGACGCTCAGCCAGCCACTCGGTGAAACCGTGGTTCTGGTGCAGGCACCTGGCGCGAATGGCGTGAGCGTGCTGAATCAGCCCGGCGTTAAAACCGACTACCGGGGTTATGCCGTTGTTCCCTACAGCAGCCCGTATCGTCGCAATATTGTCGCGCTGGATGCAGAAAGTATGCCGGATGATGTGGATGTCAGCGGTATGGCCCAGACAGTGATCCCGACCCGTGGCGCGGTGGTGCGGGCGAAATATAACGCCAGCGTGGGCAGCCGTGTATTGATGACAGTGTTACGACAGGGCGGCGCGACGGTACCGTTCGGGGCGATGGTTACCGACCTCACTCAAAACAACTCTCAAGGTTTTATTGTCGGCGAAGAGGGGCAGGTGTATTTGACCGGTTTAGCAAATAAAGGTGCATTGCATGTCCAGTGGGGTAAAGACGCGGGCGAGCAATGTGAGATTCATTATTCATTACCCGAAAGCAAACCGGAAAGTGGTGTGCTGATGGTTAATACTAAGTGTCAATAACAGGTAAGCCTTATGTTTTTTTCAAACATTCATATTCTAAAGAAACCACGAGACGGTCATGAATTATTACCCTTCACGGTGAGAGGTTTTATTATCATGAAAACAACATTTAAAAATTTGGCTCTGCCGTTCATGATAATGACAGCTTTTGTATATACGGCTAAAGCCGACCCCGTGAATATTAATATCACCGGGAACGTGGTTGCATCACCTTGTAAGATAGATAGCCCTGGGAATATTCCTGTTGGTTTAGCCGATACACAAGCAACTGCGCTTGCCGAAGCTGGCTCAAAGTCCGCTCCGACAGAATTTGAAATCAAATTATCGGCCTGCCCGACAGGGACGACACACGTTACGCTGACCTTCAGTGGTGCGCCAGATAGTGCAACGGCAGCGGCTTATGCCAGCACTGGCAGCGCTGAAAATGTAGTGACTGAAATCTATGGTTCTACAAATGGGCTGCCAAAGGGTAATGGTTCGACTGAAACTTATCCCGTCGAAGCAGACCATACCGTTGATTTCCACTTCAAGGCCAATGCCTATTCGAAAGGGAATGCAACACCGGGAACAATTATTTCAGCTGTTCAGGTTTCCTTTACTTATCAGTAAAAATTCGAGCCAATGCTCTGAGGGGGAAGTTTGTTCATGAGATCGAAATTATCAATACTCTTTTTATCCGGCATTCTGTTCACCGGAGCATCACATGCTGAAGAGTCGCAGATAAGTCTCACCGGTACTGTGGTGTCAGGTGCCTGTAATATCAGCGCTACTAATCAGACGTTTGCATTTGAAGACCTTTACACAGGGAAAATGCGCGAAGCAGGTTCGGCCAGTAACTGGAAAAGTTTCAGCATGCTGCTCACAGCATGCCCGACCGGGACGCAAAACGTGACGATGAAAATTAGCGGCACAGCTGCACCGGAATATCCGACGTATTTTGCAAATACTGAAGATGCCAAAAATGTGATGTTGGAATTAACCGATTCCACACATTCAACCACTTACAGCAACGGCAGCACTCTGACTGCGGCAGTCGACGACAGCCGTAATGCCTTTTTCTCCTTCGCCGCCAGAGAATATAGCCCGCAGGGTGGCGTTGAGTCTGGGGCGTTTGAATCTGTGGTAATGATGGATTTTACTTACCAATAAACTTATGTTTCGAAAAAAAAGAGAACTCCTATGAAATGCACTATTTGCAGTCAGGATAATTATATTTCAGAAGGGATTCAATATTTGTTTTTTTTATTAAATAAAAGAGTTAATTTTGAATCGGTATTTATTATAGACGTGATGACTGCGCCCATAATAAGTAAAAAAGATGCGTTAGAAATCGAGCATGCGGATTTGCTGATATTTATAGTCGACTCGACTAATAACTTCCGCATGCTCGAAGAAAATATCTTCTTAAAATCTAAAAAGGGTGTCATCGTGAAATATATATGTCGGAAAGCACAACTGTATGAGTTCATGGATTTATTAAGGTGTGAATTTGACTTCTCTTTTGATTATCCGAGCATCCGGGAAAACTTTAATGATGCCGAACTAAGCATGATTGCCTGTATAGGTTCAGGAAAGTCAATCTTTGAATGTACTGAGTTCCGAGGTATGAATACAAAAACGATCAGTTTTTGCAAAAGAAGTATCATGCGAAAGCTAAACGTAAACACAAGCATTAAACTTTATGATGTTGTTATGAAATGTACTTATGTCAATAAGAAGTTGTCTTCGCTATGTTATTAATTGCCATTTGTTTAGCTCTAATATTCATGTCTTTGTATTTCATTGTGCAGAATGATTCCTCCTGGCTTATCGTGAATTGGTTGCTGGGTTGAGAATAATTTTAACTAACTATGTATTGATGAAAATGAAACTAACAATTATGCTTTTTTTTATTATTTTTTCATGTTGTTCGGTTCAGGCCAGCGCATGGGCTTATCTGGCCAGTTCACCAACCGGAAATAAATCCTATGCCATTCGTGCCTCTGGCTCGCCATTATTACCGCTGATCTGGTTTAAAACCACAGATGCCCATGGCGTGACCCTGATCTTGTCCAAAGACGTCATCGACTGTCAAAAAGGCAGGTACTCCATTAAGGAAATCAACCGCTACGAAGCCTCGGGGAAAGTCACCCTAACAGACTCATACACTTTTAACAACTGGAATGAAATTACGCCAGATTCGCTGGCTTCCTATGAATATAAATTCGCATGCAAGCGCAAATTATTTCAATAAAATTAGCCTGTTAACAATATAGGAAATATAGGAAATATAGGAAATATGGGAAATATGGGAAATATGAAGTGTCGTATTCTCGGCGTTATGCTGACAGTCGCGTTATTTGTTTACCCTTTTATTATTCAGCACGCAAATGCCACAGAACGGGGCGATCAGCGTCGTGAGGCCAGGGATACCCGTCAGGACACCCGTCAGGATGCGCGAAGCACTAAACAAGACTGTGTGACCAGTGACGACAAGAGCAATCATGACTGCCGTCAGGATAAGCGTCAGAAAAAACAAGATGGCAGGCAGGAAGCGCGACGGATCAAGTACTGATCCTGGTATCTAAAATATTGCTACTGCGGTCAGAGGCGACTGTTTATGACCACTGTTTTATTAAGGATTTTTTTCGTTATGCAGATCAAAGCTTTTCCCCTAGTGAGAGAGTTTAATTCATGGGTCGCCAATAATCAGGGAGCCATTGCACAGGGGCTCATTAATCTTATTGGTGCCATTTTCATAATTCTGCTGGGGATATTTATTTCCCGTGTTTTATCCAGTGGACTGAAACGGTTACTGACAAACCGGGGCGTAGATAAAACCATCACCCAGTTTTGCAGCACCTTGTTACGTTACGGATTATTAGCTTTTGCCGTGATTGCTGCTCTGGGGCGAATTGGCGTAGAAACGTCTTCTATCATTGCAATAATCGGTGCTGCTGGTCTGGCTATTGGCCTGGCATTGCAAAGCTCACTGGCTAATTTTGCCGCGGGTGTTTTGCTGGTATCACTGCGTCCATTCAAAGCCGGTGAATATGCAAGTGTAGGCGGTAACGCCGGGGTTATCGAGGAAGTGCATATATTCTCGACCACGCTGCGCACCTCAGATAATAAAACGGTGGTGGTGCCAAACGGTAAGATCATCGCCGGGGACATCATCAATTATTCCCGTCAAAAGCACCGCCGCGTCGATATCACGGTCAGCGTGGCTTACAAAACTTGTGTACATGAAATTAAACAATTATTGACGCTCATTATCGAAAGAGATGACCGAATAATTCATGAGATGGGGCATACCGTGCGTCTGAATGAATTCGGGCCATCATCGCTTATTTATGTTGTCCGGGTGTGGACTCAAAATGCGACCTATTGGGACGTCTATTTCGACCTGATGGAAAACATTAAATCCACCTTCGACGATCACCATATCAATATGCCATATCCGCAAATGGATGTGCATATCCATCAACCCATATCTTCAGGAGTCACTTCATGAAATCTCTTATTTCAAGCGTTTTTATTCTTACCCTTACGCTGGCAGGCAATGCTTTTGCCATTAACAAAACCACCGGCGGTGCTTTGGCCGGAGCGGCTATCGGTGCCGTCACAGGAAAAAGTGTGAAAAGTACTGTCGGTGGCGCGGTCGTGGGCGCGGGTACCGGCGCGATGCTAAAGAGCGGCTCTACCGGCAAAGCAGCCCGTAAAGGCGGCGCCGCAGGCGCGGTGGTCGGCGGCGTTGCCGCTGCCGCCACCGGTAAAAGTGTCATTAAAGGGGTCGCCGTGGGCGCTGGAACTGGCAGTCTGGTCGGTGAAGCAACCCATTAATCTATCTGGGTGTTTTATGAGGGTAAACGATGTTGAGTAAAAAGGAATGGCTGTTGCGTCTGCGCCGCTGTAGGCACATGGAAACGCTCGAAAAAGTGATGGAAAAAAACCGATACAGCCTCAGCTTGCAGGAAATGGAAGCCTTTAATGCCGCGGCGGATCACCGCCTGGCGGAACTGACGATGAATAAGCTTTTTGACAAGGTGCCTGCCTCGGTATGGACCCACATTAAATGAACGGCTTAGCCGGTCTCTGTCCCTTAATTTTATACAGGTGCGTTATGTCAATGTTCAATAGTAAACAGCGCGGCGGCTTCATTACCTTCATCATTCTCACGGCCTTTCCCCTGACGGGGAGGGCCTTGGAGCCCGCCACAATACAGGCCAAAGAGGCGATAGAAATGCCCCCGGCTCCGCCTTCTGAATCTATGCCGCCGGTTGCCAGGCTGCCGGTGACCATTCAGGCCACCGTTGCCGAACCGAATCCGGTTGCGCCGATAGAAAAGTCCGCAGCAAAAGCCAGTGAAGCCAGTATTGAAACGCTGAACTTGAACGACAGCGAAGAACAAAGGCGGGCTTATGCCATCGGGGTCGCTCTCGCGCATTATATTCAGGATAATATCAGCAGTGAGAAAGCGATCCATATCACAATAAACCGCGATATCCTGATGGCTGGCCTCAATGATACGTTCAGCGGGCAGGGTAAAATGAGCGATAAAGATGTGCAGGGGACGCTGGCCGCGATGGATGAGCAGGTCGGCATCCTCACGCAGGCGGCGAATAATAAAAAATTCGCCGACGAGCAGGCCTATTTTGATGGTTTTGCCACTCACAGCGACGTGAAGAAAACGGCAGCCGGTTTGTTATATCAGATCAACAACAAAGGTGAAGGCGCAGCGATTAAGGATACTGATCTCGTCGAAGTGCATTATGAGGGCGCGCTAAAGGATGGCACGGTGGTAGATGGTGCTGATAATAAAGACGCGACACAGTTATTTCGCGTGGAGAATATGCCGCCGGTTCTGCGTGACGGTATAAAACTGCTTCGTAAAGGCGGGCAGATTACCATCGTGATCCCACCGAGCCCGGTAAAAAATGTTACGGGAAGCAAAACATCAAAGCAGGATAATGCGGTCCTTATTTATACGTTATCGCTGACAGACGTGAAAACTCCGGGTTGAAAAAAATTTACGCGCTTGATATCCACTTGGTTTACTTATTGTTTCGTTGTATGAAACGAACTTTCTGTCGCAATGAGAATCGGATGGCTACATTCCTACATCCTGTCGCGGTATCCCGTGGCAAAATTGAAATTCAAAACCAGTCAGGGAGTTCTGTGGGGTATGTCGTCGAGAATCGTGACAAAGGCGCTGATTCTGGCCTGAACAAAACCTAATGCACATGGCTGACGGATATATTCCTTAATTCGCATGGTATTTTAGCCGATTAAAGACGCCCGTGGTTGGGGCAGTTCAGTACCAGAACCATATTAATCGACATAACTGAAGGTCTGATTTTGGACTGAAAAATTTTAACAAAATCCATCCTTCATGTTATTTTGTTCTCTGACGGTGGTTTAGTGGTATGCGCTTGCGTTCAATAACCTGAGCAGGGGTTTACAACACGGATACGAAAAATTTAATGGATCTAACAGTGGAAACTTGAACGTTACCTATAAGGACATCTACGGAGGAGTTAGTGATAGGTCTAATTCCCACGAGGATTTACAATATAAAAAATGAGCCATATAACTACCAGGCGGATGTATAGTCAATTGTCGCAAAAACGCGTGTTGGGATGCACAACTCACGTTGTTGCATTGTTATTAACTTCGATAAAGCATGGCCAAACGTGACATGAATTATAACACATAAGACATGTGAGAAATTAGCATGAAAATCATTATAAATTTATTTTTATTAATCACTTTATCTTACTCATTATCTTGTTCCGCAGCATCATGCCATCTGTCTGGGCCTGTAGAAAATAACACAATTACTGCGCCTAATATTATTATAGCGAGGGATGCACCTGTAGGTACAATTCTTTCCGAAGGATATACTATTACAGGCGGAAACAATTTTATAGCATGTAATCCAGCAACAGGACGTAAAGCATATATCACAATGGCTTACAGTTCGACACCTAGCACTATGACTAATGTTTTTGAAACTAATATTAGCGGTGTCGGTTTAAAACTCGCATTTTCTTTTAATTATGAATATTTTTATTACACTCTTGGCCCTGGCGTTTGGAACTTGGTTGACTATACTGGTGGGTTTGGTGGTTCATCCAGTGTCAATTATCAATTGATAAAAACTGGGCCTATTACATCCGGCACTCTCAAGTCTGGGCTAGCTGGATATATGAATGCTGATAATGGCGATCTAGTAGAAAATGTTTATTTAAATGCCGGAACTGTTACAGCATTGCAATGCTCAATATCTACAAAAAATATTTCAGCGCCCTTGGGTGAAGTGCCAATCTCTGGTTTTACTGGCATAGGAAGCACGCCAAAATCTTACGACTTTAATGTCGGCCTAGAATGTGATGCCGGAGTCAATATCAATGTTTCATTGAGCGGAATACAAAACTCAGAAACCGACGATGCCAGCGTGCTTGCCTTAACCGGTGCGGGGAGTACAGATACTGCAGATGGAATTGGTGTGCAAATTTTATATAATAGCATGCCATTGGTATTGAATAATAATGTCATGCTCAAACACACTGCTGGCGGGCAAGAACTATTACAATTTACCGCTCGTTATTACCAAGTGAAATCTGTAGTAAAAGGTGGAAAAGCTAATGCTACAGCTACTCTTAACATTACTTATCAATAATCGAGCGTTGTTGAATAAATAGTGTTAATCAGTTCCTTTAGGAGCATTCCTAGCCAACGAAATCGGTCTAGGAGTCTGCGCCGCAGACAACGGCACGGACAGTGATTTTACGCGTAAACTAAGAAATGCCCCCTTATTTAACACGATAATTTAACTCTTTGATCATTTGAATTAACGTTCTGATGATGTGCTCCCACATGACTTTCATCCATCTCACTGCCACGTATTTTCCTCACCGTCATTTCCCCTATCAACCGTCAAAAAGTCTGTAAAAGTGGACAATGGTCGACTTTTCATCTTAAAGTCCTGCGGTTGGCACTAGAGATAACCCCCAATTGTTATCAAATAATAATGGCTGAATGATGATGAGCGGCCCACCAGACAGCCGCCGCGCAGTTCAGTGTTCGCAAACACTCCGTCAGACTTTTTGGAGAATTTATGCATTCCTCTGGTAGTAAAAATGAAGGCCGGACCTTCTTAGGCCATCCTTATCCGCTGCGCTCGCTGTTCTTCACAGAGATGTGGGAGCGCTTCTCGTTTTACGGGATCCGTCCTTTACTGATCCTGTTCATGGCGGCGACGGTCTACGAAGGCGGCATGGGGCTCGCGCGTGAAAACGCCTCGGCTATCGTCGGTATCTTCGCGGGTTGTATGTACCTCGCCGCGCTGCCGGGTGGCTGGCTGGCGGATAACTGGCTCGGGCAGCAAAGAGCGGTCTGGTACGGTTCGATCCTTATTGCTCTCGGCCACTTGTCGATTGCGCTCTCTGCTTTTATGGGCGACAGCCTGTTCTTTATCGGCCTGATGTTTATCGTCCTCGGCTCTGGCCTGTTCAAAACCTGTATCTCAGTCATGGTGGGCACGCTGTATAAAAAAGGCGATGCGCGTCGTGACGGCGGTTTCTCGCTGTTTTATATGGGCATCAACATGGGGTCATTTATCGCGCCGCTGATCTCCGGCTGGCTGATAAAAACCCATGGCTGGCACTGGGGTTTTGGTATCGGTGGTATCGGGATGCTGATCGCACTGGTGATTTTCCGCCTGTTTGCCGTGCCGTCGATGAAACGCTATGACAGCGAAGTCGGTTTAGATTCCACCTGGAATAACCCGGTGGCGAAGAAAAAGGGCGTTGGCGCATGGTTACTGGCGCTGGCGGTAGGTGTGGCGATCGTCGTTGCGCTGATTGCTCAGGGCGTGATTGTGATCAATCCGGTCGCGGTCGCCAGTGTGCTGGTCTACGTGATTGCCGCCTCGGTGGCCCTCTACTTTATTTACCTGTTTGTGTTTGCCGGCCTGAACCGCAAAGAACGCGCCCGGTTACTGGTTTGCTTTATTTTGCTGGTTTCTGCTGCCTTCTTCTGGTCCGCGTTCGAGCAAAAGCCGACCTCATTCAACCTGTTTGCCAATGACTACACCAACCGCATGATCGGTGATTTTGAAATCCCGGCCGTATGGTTCCAGTCAATCAATGCGCTGTTTATCATCATTCTTGCGCCGGTATTTAGCTGGGCATGGCCGATGATGGCGCGCAACAATGTGCGTCCAAGCAGCATCACCAAGTTCATCATCGGTATTTTATGTGCGGCTGCGGGCTTTGGCATCATGATGATGGCGGCACAAAATGTGCTGACCAACGGCGGCGCAGGCGTATCACCCATGTGGCTGGTAGGCAGTATTCTGATGCTGACCCTGGGCGAACTTTGCCTCAGTCCGATTGGTCTGGCGACCATGACGCTGCTGGCACCGGAAAGAATGCGCGGGCAGATGATGGGGCTGTGGTTCTGCGCCAGTGCGCTGGGTAATCTGGCGGCGGGTCTGATTGGCGGTCACGTGAAAGCCGATCAACTGGATATGCTGCCGAATCTCTTCGCGCGCTGTTCCATTGCGTTGCTGATCTGCGCAGCGGTGCTGTTTGTGCTGATCATTCCGGTTCGACGCATGCTGCAAAATGCTCAGGCGAGTTCTGAGCAGAAACCTGCGACCTCTGCCTGATTGGGCATAGCTTTTTTGCATAGCGTGAAATGAAGGAGGCCGATCTGACGATCGGCCTCTTTTTTAGGACGAAGCCCGCTACGATAAGTTTCCAAAATAAAATGAGTTTCTATTTTTCGGTTTATTTAAAAAACTCAGGTTGTTGTTAATAACACTCAAAAGACTGTCATCCATGACATCGCGTTTATGTAATCTGTGACCTCACACTCTGCTCTGACGAAAGGCCAGGCGCTCGCTGGAAGGTTTTATCAGCGGGTTCCACGAGATTTCAGAGCCTGCCTGAGTGTTTACGGTTTCCTGATGTTGGTTTTTCGCGTCACATTCCGATTGTAAAAATCAACGAAATCACTCAGTGTGCGGCCTGCAGTGCGCCATCCGGCGTGCGTCCCCCACTTTCGCAAGGTCGTCTGATGTACACCCGTCATTGTTCCGGTACTACTTCGCTTGATAAATCAATGCAATGAAAAGAGTATCGGGAAGACTGGCCGGTTTAAGTACCCTGCTGCCTTTGCTGCTGACCTCATGCGGCACGCTGTCTGAGATGCAGGTGGAGGAAAGTCCCCAGGCGGTGAAGCAGCTTGCCTGCACGAAAAATATCGACGGGATGGTCGATGGCATCGTTTCCCAGTATATCAAAAAGGAAAAGGCCAGCGGACTGGCGATAGGCATCATCCGCAATGACGGTACCTCCCGGACGTGGGGCTACGGTTATACCGATGCGGTCAAGGCTCACAAAATCGACGGAGAAACGTTGTTCGCGCTGGGTTCAATCAGTAAAGGCGTGACCGGCGAAGTCGTGGCGGGGCTGGTGGAAAAAGGGCTGCTGAAATGGGACGCTAAACTGTCTGATTTGTTGCCGAAAAACACCCCGCTGAGTGACGATGCGAAGAACATTACCTTGTTGCAACTGGCGACCCACACCTCGGGTTTACCGCGCCAAAACATGAACAAAGACATGTTGCAGAGCTTCCTTAAGTATCTCTACACTGGTGATAACTTCTATAACGAACTGGACAGCGATGCGGTATTGAACGATCTCTCCTCGTTTAAACGTCCGCAAACGCCGGAGCCTCAATATTCTAATCTGGGTTATGCGCTGCTCGGATACATACTGAAGTTAAAGACCGGCGAAGATATCCAGCAGCTGTCTTATGACTTTATTTTCAGATCGCTGAAAATGGGCAGTACCAGTTTTCACGGCCCGACATTGAAAGCGTATCCGTATCGCGCAATAGGCCATGCGGGCGATCAGCCGAAATTTATCCGCCGTGGCAAAGTAGTACCCGACTGGTATTTCACGAATAATATGGTCGCTGCGGCGAACTTATACAGTAACGTTGACGACTTGCTGAAATACCTCCGTGCGCATATTACAGATTCAGAACCAAGCGAGCTTAATTCGGCGATAAGAGTGTCTGAAAAGATTTATTTCGAGCGTAATATCGAAGCAGCCAATATCGCGTGGGTTACTGACCATAAAGATAATCAGGTGATCACTTATCAGGTTGGTTATATTGGCGGGTACTCAAGTTATATTGGTTTCGATAAAAAGCATAAGAATGCGGTCGTTGTCTTACAGAACTCTTTCAACTGGAGCAATTATATCGGCCATGACCTGTTGCTGAAAATGGCAATGGCGGACGACTATCGGGGAACCTGCCCATAAAGTCAGTCTGTTGGCTGCGAAATATCTGAGCACGGTTTTCTGAAAAACTTACTCTATAAAAAAGGGCTCAACACGTGAGCCCTTTAAATTGATATTTCAAGTATATCTAACGTCTTTACATCAGAAGCTGACTTTCACCCCAAGCGTGGCGCTGGTGTCACGATAGCTTTCGCTGCCCATCTGCTGGCCGATATTGCCCCACAAATTGACCCGCTGGGTCAGTTGCCCGTCAACACCGGCGCGGACTTCGGCGATATTCTTGCTGCCGCGCTGTCCGATGCTGGCGCCGTTGAGTGTCGCTCCCGCGTTCTGGCTGTTGTTGATCCAGTTCGCTTCGAGGTACGGCTGGAACACCGGCTGCTGTTTTTCGCTGTGCGTTTTCATCGAAGCGCGAACCCCTACGCGGGACTGTACGTCGCCGTTGCCCTGCGTACTGACGCGGGTGCCGTTGTTCTCGGTCAGTGAATCCGCCTGGATGTTGCTCCAGATAACCTGCGCGTTAGGCTCAATGAAGTAGCTGTTTTTCTTGCTGTCTTCACCGAGTTTCCAGCTGTAACCGCCTTCCAGTGATGCACTCACGCCCTGTGATTTATAGCTTTCCTGCGGCAAACCGTCGCCTTTCACGCTGTTGTTAAACCAGCTGTATTGCGCCCAGCTGTCCACGTAGGCGCCGGTCTGTGCTTCGGCATTCTGATACCAGGTGCCGTACACGCCGAGGCTGTAGCCGTTGACCTGACCTTTCGAGCGGTAGCCGGTCACGTTGGAATCGGTGGTGCTCTGTGCATTACCGTATCCGGCCAGCGCGCCGATATGCAGGCTGTCGGTGCCGTCAAATGACCATTTGCCCAGATCACCGCCGAGTTGCAACACGTAGCGGTTGGTCTGCGTATCCAGCTGACCGCTGCTGTCTTTGCTGGTGTTGTGGCCGCCAACGTTACGCATCCACAGGCTGGTGGTTTTCTTTTCACCGGTGATCGCATCGGTATACAGCGTTTCGCCGCCACGGTCGTGCAGACGCAGGTTAAACATATTGCTCGCCGCCGACATGTTTGCCAGATAGCTGCCGGCTTCCGGACGGGTGATCATTTTCGTCGGCACAACAGGGCGCACCACAGGATCCACCGGTTTGGCCGGATTTACAGGATCCACAGGAACTGTCGGATCCACAGGATCAATGGGACTCACCGGATCGACGGGCGCCACGTCGCTTATCAGATACCAGTTTTTCGCCTGTTCGCCGAGGCCGCGCATCAGGTGATAATCATACGCACCGGCCACGATACGGCCCTTCTGGATGAATTCGCCGTCGGAATTGCCGCCCACCGAAATCACTTCGATACCCTGTATGGTCTCTGCGCCGCTGCCACCGGCTTTGTTCATGACCACGTTGGTGTCGCCGGCGGTGTTGCCGGTGACCTTAAGGGAATCATGCGCCGAGTTGTCGCCCGCCAGCACGCTGTTCATGATTAAGGTGCCGCCGCTGCTGGTGTAATCACCCTCGACGATGACGGTTTCGAAACTGTCATCAAAGTGGCTGAACATCACGGTGCTGTCGTTGAGGTTCAGCGCGCCGATGTTGGAATCACCGGTAACCGTCCACTGGCTGGCGTTGTTCAGGTTCAGCGTATGCAGGCCAGTGGATACGCCTTTCCATGCGGATGCATCGAGGGAAAGCGCGGTGTTGCTGTTCACATCGCGGTCGATGCTTACGTCTCCGCTCAGTATCGAACCGTTGGTGGCGTTAATGTTGATATAACCGACGGTGTCACCAGCGTCATTTGCCTGGCCGCCGACCAGCAGATTTTTGGCGCTCAGCGTTGAGCCGTCTGCGTTCAGGTTGAACGAAGAGCCTGCGAGTACCGTCACTGCCGTGTTATCACTGGAAATCTGCGTGTTTTTTAAGGCGATTTGCTGCTCTCCGGTGCTCGCCAGTATGCCGGTGGCATTACTGCCGTTCACCACGACGCGGGAATCTTCAAAGCTTGATGTTGTAAGACCTGTGCCATTACGGTTCCAGATCCCCGCTTCAGGCAGAGTGGTCAGTTCGCCGTTAGCGTTGTTCATTACAATATCGACGTTTTTGGCGTTCAGCTGAGAGTTAAAACGGGTCTCGACACCCCAACCGCCGACGTCGCTTTTGATGCTCACGTTATTGAGCGTGGCGGATTCACCGTCGCTCACCACGCCATAAGACGCGGGTGTATTAAGGGTGATCTGGCTATTGGTCAGGTTCATTATGCCCGTACCATAACTCCAGACTGCCGGGCCGTGGTATCCACCGGTTTTATTGATAATCAGGTTATTACCATCAAACTGGCTATCAGATACCCACACCGCGTTGCCGTTAGTTGTGATGTTGATGGAGTCGGCTTTCAGCGTACTGCCCGTTGTCGCCACCAGAGCGGCTGCACCACCGACATCTAACTGCCCGGTATTGTTAATGGTGATGTCCAAATTACTGACGTCAACGCTGGCACCCCCCGCAGCCTGAACACCGTAGGCTCCGCCGCCCGATGTCGTAATCGTACCGCCGTCAACCACCACCTGTGCGTCTGTCCCCGACGCCAGAATACCGCGTGCGCTGACGCCTGTAGTGGTGATCGCGACGTTATTCGCTGTCGTGGTACCGCTTTGGGCGAGGATCCCACTGGCACCGTAGCCAGCGGTGCTGATGGTCGCATTGCTGACATGGAGTGCGCCGTTGCCGGTCATCGCGCTCTGAATGCCATAACTGTTGGTGCCCTGCGTGTCGATGCTCAGGGTATCGATATTCAGCTGGGTATCTGCGCCCTGCATGAATATACCGCGGGCATTATTCCCCGTTGTGGTGATGGCGATGTTATTACCCGTCATGCTTCCCGCCTGAGCTAATATGCCCACACCGGTGTCACCTGCAGTATTGATCGTGGCATTTTTGACATTGGCATCGGCGGCGGCACCGGTGTAACGAATGCCGTAGCCGCTAGCGCCACTGGTGATTATCTCTAACCCATCGATATCCAGTGTCGAATCGGCCACCAAAATGCCGGTTGCGGTGCTGCTAATCTTCACGTCGGTGCCATTAAATACGCTGTTACCGAGCAGATTAATCCCATAAGTGCCCGCACCGACAGCCAGCATACGCAGGTTGTTGGCGTTGACGGTGGCGGCAGTGGCATAAAGCACGTGGGTATTCGTACCGAACGTGCCGAGTTGCACGTTATCCAGATTCAGCGTTGAGCCGCTCTGCACCAGTGCAGCATAAGCTGCGCTTCCGGTGGTGGACGCCTGATTATTGGTAAAGGTCAGGTCAGCATTGTTTGCGGCCCAGAGAGCATATTGCGAGTTGGCCGTCGTGGCGACCTGATAATCATCGTAAGTGGCCGAGGCATTGTTTACGGCCACCTGGCCGTTCGGTGCAGCTGTCGCCGTAAAGGACGTCAGCAGCACGGCGGTGGTAATCATGCCAACCTTAGTGCCGGAGCTGGATTTGGTTTTCCCGGTCGCCAGTTCAGAGGTGACCATAAAACAGCGCAGGGCGCTGTTCCAGATAACGCGATAGATTTTGTTCATGAGTGGGGTGTCTCTTCATCCGCTGAGTTTGTTGCCAGCGACTATATGCGATGAAGAAACCATCAACAGTCAGGCGCGTCCTTCATGGTTGTAGGACGCGTCCGAAGAGTGAAAAGTGCAGATGTGAGAAGCGGATAAGTTACTGATGAACAGCGATATAACGTTCAAACTTTGCCGGTTTTAAGCGGCTGAGATCGACCAGCACTAACCCGTCGATACAGTGATTGAATTCCGGGTCGCTGCCGAAATCAATAAACTGCACGCCGCCGGTTTCGCAAAGTTCGGAATACTGCTTATACAACGCCGGAATGCTGCTCCCGAGATTGGCCAGCAGACGTTTCAGACGCTGTAAATCTTCCTGATAATCGTCACCACAAAACTGCGCTAACACGTCCGGCAGTGAAGCCGGATAGGGACGGCGGGAGGTGGCCAGCGGAAGAGCAGGGGCGAAATACAAGCGATAGAAGGCCACCAGCAAATCACGCGCGGGCAGCGGCATTCCGCCGGAAATCGACACCGGGCCAAACAGATAGCGAGTCTGCGGATACTTCGCCAGATAGGCACCGATGCCCAGCCACAGATAATCCAGCCCGCGTTTTCCCCAATACGCAGGCTGAATAAAGCTGCGCCCGAGCTCAATTCCCTGCGCCAGAATCGGATCCATCTGATGCCCGTACTGGAACAGGCTCTGGCTGTAAATACCGTTCAGGCCTTTGCTTGCGACCTGATCGGCAGTTGGAATAAACCGGTACGCGCCGACAATTTCCAGCGCCTGCGGATCCCACAATACCAAATGGAAATAATCGTCGTCGTACCCGTCGAGATCGCGACGACGGCCACTGCCTTCCCCGACGGCGCGAAAGGCAATTTCTCGCAGCCGCCCGAGTTCGCGTAGGATCGGCACGGTGTCTTCGCCGTGGCGGCGGTAGAGATAAATCATCTTACCGTCCGGCGTTTTGCCCAGCACTTCGCTGGCTTCCAGAGCATGTTTTAGCACCGCGCGGTCTTCGGCGCGGGCAATGGATGATTCAGTATGGAACAGACCCGGTTTGCCAGCGCCGAGACGATAAACGTGTTTACGAAAACGTGCCGCCAGATCGCCCACCAGCATTTGTCCGTCGTGCCAGCTGGAAAAAGGGATGCGCGCGCCGATTTTCAGCGTCAGGCTGTTGCCGCGCTGGCCGAACATCTCATGCACCAGCAGCAGCGTGCTGAGCGGGCGGTAAACCATTGAACTGAAATAAAATAACGCGCTGTTGCTGCCGCTGATATGCACCGGCACCACTGGCGCACGGGCTTTGGCAGCGAGGCGGATAAAACCGGTGTGCCATTTACCGTCGCGCACCCCTTTCGAGCTCAGGCGCGAGACTTCACCCGCCGGAAAGACAATCAGCACGCCCTGATTCTCCAGATGTTCCTGCATCTGCGTCACCTGATGACGCCGCGTGCGGTTGCCCATGTTATCCACCGGGATCATCAGGCTGCCGAGCGACGAAACCAGCGACAGCAGCTGATTGGCGACCACTTTCACGTCCGGGCGCACCGAGGCTACAGCGTGCAGCAGCGCCAGGCCGTCGAGCGTACCAATCGGATGGTTCGCCACGACCACTACCGGGCCGTAGCTTGGGATCTGCTCGCGGTCGCGTTCGGTCAGTTCACAGCGAATGTTAAACTGCTCGAGCACCTGCTCGACCATATCGATCCCTTTCAGGTGCTGATATTGGTCGGCAAAGCGGTGAAATTCTTTCTCGCGGAACAGGGTTTTTAACAGACGGCGTTGCCAGGAAGGGGTTTTGTGCTGCGGGTCGAGATCCTGAAACAGGGTATCCATGCTGAACATAGGATGTCCTCCAGTTGAAGTAATCCGACCATAAGCAGCGCGTGTGACAGCGATGTGTCACTTTTGTGGCAGTAAGAGGAAGGCTGAATAAAACGGCGGTTCAATCTGTTGCGAAAATAGCCAAATACCCATAAAGTCAACGCTCCTGCGCGGTTTCTTATAACGGCTAAACCTTCTTTCGTGAGACGCTGATTTCCATGCCTGGTCCCGCTTCGCCCGAGATTTCTCCTGCCCCTTCCTCAAAGACCACACTGCGTATTCTTTCGATTCTGGTGTTTAATTTTGCCAACTATCTGACCATCGGTTTACCGCTGGCGATTTTGCCGGGTTACGTGCATGACCATCTTGGTTACAGCGCGTTCTGGGCAGGGCTGGTGATCAGTTTGCAATACTTCGCGACGCTGCTGAGTCGCCCGCACGCCGGGCGTTATGCCGATAAAGTCGGGCCAAAAAAAGTCGTCATGTTCGGGCTGAGCGGGTGCCTGCTCAGCGGCGTGTTTTACCTGCTGGCGCTGTGGTTTGATGCATCACCGGCAGCCAGTCTGGCGCTGCTGTGCGTCGGGCGTTTGCTGCTGGGCGCAGGGCAAAGTTTTGCCGGAACCGGCTCAACACTGTGGGGCATTGGTGTGGTCGGCTCCCTGCATATCGGCAAAGTGATTTCGTGGAGCGGGGTGGTGACTTACGGCGCGATGGCTATCGGTGCGCCGCTTGGCGTGTGGATTTTCAGCCTCGGCGGCCTGACGCTGCTTTCGGTGTGCATCATTGCGGTGGCACTGACTGCGCTGCTTGCAGCATGGCGTAAAACGCCGGTCGCGGGGAAAGCCACGTCGCAGATCCCGTTTCGTCAGGTGCTCGGCAAAGTGTTGCCTTACGGGCTTGCGCTTGGCCTCGCGTCTACCGGTTTCGGCGTGATCGCCACCTTCATTACGCTGTTTTATGACGCCAAAGGCTGGTCGGGCGCGGCGTTTTCCCTGACCTTTTTCAGTGCGGCCTTTGTCGGTATGCGGCTGCTGTTCCCCAACTGTATCAACCGCTTCGGCGGACTGCGTGTCTCTCTGCTGTGCTTTGGTGTAGAAATCATCGGGCTGATTCTGGTGTTTTTCGCCCCGACGTCTGCGGTGGCAATGGGCGGCGCGTTTCTCACCGGTGCGGGCTTCTCACTGGTGTTTCCTGCGCTGGGCGTGGTGGCTGTCAAAAAATTGCCGCAGGAAAATCAGGGCAGTGCGCTGGCGACCTATTCGGCATTCCTGGATTTATCGCTGGGCGTGACCGGGCCTCTGGCTGGCATTCTGATGGCGCAGGCGGGGATTGATGCGATTTATCTGGGCTCGGCGTTGCTGGTCTTTATCGCCATGGCGCTGGTTCTGCGGTTGCTGTTAAGCCAGTCCCCGCAGAAAGCCAGCGCCTGTGTCAAAACCGATTAATACGAACGGATACGGCCCATATGCAGCGTGTCGACGTATTCGCCGTCACGCAGCGCATAGCACGGGCTGAGCCCTTCAACGCTGAAACCAAACTTCTTATACAGCGCGATCGCCCCCTCGTTATCGGCATACACCGTCAGCTCGACGCGTTTTATATGCAGCCATTTGTCGCACAGGTCCAGCGCGGCCGCGACAAGATTGCTGCCCACGCCTCTTCCCTGAAAACCGGTATCTACGCCGATGCCAAACGTGGCTACGTGGCGGCGTCGCCAGGGCTCTTCGACCATCAACGTCAGATTGCCCACCAGTTTGCCGTCGATACAGGCCACCAGCGCGAAGCGGTTCGGTGACGGATTAGCCAGACGGCCTTCCCATAGGGCGGCAGGCGGATACGGAAGCTGGAGAGTGTCGCTGTACACAGGAACCTGAGCGTAGAGGTGTTGAAGCGCTTCTGCGTCCGTGGTTTCTGCGTGGCGGATAACGATTTCGCTCATAGCGACACTCCTTTTATTGTGGTTACTGTTTGAATATCCTCTAGATTTATCAGGAATTGAAAAAGTGTCAATCCTGCGTGTGATTAAAAATAATGCTTTACAAGTGCGAATGATAATAATTATTATTGCCATGCGTTCCGGGGATGGCCTCACACCAAGGTCAAACGGGTCCCCATGAATGCACGACATTGCTCACATTGCTTCCAGTATTATTTAGCCAGCCGGGTGCTGGCTTTTTTTTTCCCCTTTTCCCCTCATATCTCGCGCCGGTAGTGCGTTGGCTGCACGCGTTCACCCCGTTCACAGAGTAATCTATGCGCCCGAGGGCTCTCTCGCTTGCCGCCTTCACCTGCACGAACTATTTTGGGAAAAACCTCTCCTGTTAACGCTTAAATCTCCAACAATTCCTTTGAATTTAGCCATCTGCATTTGTTCATATTTTTTGAACAGAGGAGTGAGATTTTTACGCTTTCTTATTCCCGGCCGTTGACTAGACTAGAGAAAACATTGAGGAGAGTTGAACATGATCTACTTACGCAAAGCACAAGAACGCGGTCACGCAAGTCATGGCTGGCTGGAAAGCTGGCACACATTTTCTTTCGCCGATTACTATGATGCGAACTTCATGGGCTTCTCCGCACTGCGGGTTATCAATGAAGACTTCATCGACGAAGGACAAGGGTTTGGTAAACACCCTCACAAAGACATGGAAATCCTGACCTACGTGCTCGAAGGCACCGTGGAACATCAGGACAGCATGGGCAACAAAGAGCAAATTCAGGCGGGTGAATTCCAGATAATGAGTGCTGGTACCGGCGTGACTCACTCCGAGTACAACGGTAATAAAGACCGTAAATTGCATCTGTATCAGATCTGGATCATTCCTGACAAAAAAGGTCTGGAACCGCGTTACGAACAGCGTATGTTCGACGCGCCACAAGGCCGTCAGCTGGTGCTTTCGCCGGATGCCCGCGAAGGTTCGCTGAAAGTGTTCCAGGATATGGAACTGTCACGCTGGGCGCTGAAAAAAGACGAACAGTCTGTGTATCAGATTCAGGCAGAACGTCGCGTTTGGATCCAGGTGGTGAAAGGCACCGTGTCGATTAACGGCCAGAAAGCCGGACCAAGCGATGCGCTGGCGATTTGGGATGAAACGGCGCTGTCCGTGCATGCCGATGAAGACAGTGAAATCCTGCTGTTCGATCTGCCACCGGTCTGAAAATAGTGTCCAATCAAAAGGCGACTCCGGTCGCCTTTTTTACGTCTGCTCTCTGACGCTGGCCGTCCGGCATAGTCCTTTATCCCAGGACGTGCTGATAATTTATTCAACTTCGTGATGCTTTTCACAGCCTGATGCGAACCAGTCCCGATTTTATGAGCACGCTCTCATTCCGCTCTTTCACCCATGGAAACCGGTTTCCAAAGAGACTCAAATACCCTCAGCAAGAGAAAACGGGCAGAACATCCATCATCTGGGAGAAAAGCAAAATGAAAAGAATCATGCTTTGTTGTTCGGCGGGTATGTCGACCAGTTTGTTAGTTCGCAAAATGAAAGAGGTCGCGGCAGAACGCGGTGAGGAAGTGCAGATCGAAGCATTCGGGGCCAGCGAGTTTGACGAGAAATTCCGTGATTATCAGGTGGTGCTGCTCGGGCCGCAGGTACGTTACATGCAGGCCGACTTATCCGCCAGAGCGGCTGAATTCAATATTCCGGTCGAAACCATCAACATGATGGATTACGGCATGCAGCGCGGTGATAACGTGCTGGACTTCGCTTACGGGCTGATTGCACAGGAAGGAAGCCGCGTATGAGTGGTCTCTATCAGGCGATGGTCAACGTCATCGAAAAGCACATCACGCCGCTGGCCGGAAGCGTCGGCCAGCAACGGCACGTGATTGCTATCCGCGACGGCTTTATCGCCGCGCTGCCGTTTATGATCATCGGCTCGTTCATGCTGGTGTTCATCTTCCCGCCTTTTTCGCCCGATACCACCAACAGCTTCGCGCGCGGCTGGTTAGATCTGTCGCTGAAATACCGCGAACAGCTGATGCTGCCGTGGTATCTGAGCATGGGCGTGATGACGTTTTTCATCTCGGTCGGCATCGGTGCGAGTCTCGGTAAGCATTATAAACTCGACCCGATCATGACCGGTTTGCTGGCGTTTATGGCCTTCCTGCTGGTCGCTGCGCCGTATCATGACAAACAAATCTCCACCCAGTATTTCTCCGGCGAAGGCATTTTCACTGCCATCCTGACCGCCATTTATGCCGCCGAAGTGTATGCGCTGCTCAAACGCCGCAACATCACTATTCGCCTGCCGAAAGAAGTCCCGACCGGCGTGGCGCGCTCCTTTGAAATTCTGATCCCGGTTATCGTGATTGTCGCTACGCTGCATCCGCTGAACCTGTTTATTCAGTCCACCACCGGCATGATCATTCCTGAAGCCATCATGCATCTGCTGGCGCCGCTGGTATCCGCGTCGGATTCCCTGCCTGCGATTTTGATCTCGGTGTTTATCTGTCAGGTTCTGTGGTTCGCCGGCATCCACGGCGCGCTGATTGTCACCGGCATCATGAACCCGTTCTGGATGACCAATCTGGCGCTCAACCAGACCGCGTTACAGGCTGGCGCACCGCTGCCGCACATTTATTTGCAAGGTTTCTGGGATCACTATCTGCTGATTGGTGGCGTCGGCTCGACCCTGCCGCTGGCGATTTTACTGCTGTGCAGCAAGGCCGTGCATCTGCGCACCATTGGCAAAATGGGCGTGGTGCCGAGCTTCTTTAACATCAACGAACCGATTCTGTTCGGTACGCCGATTATCATGAATCCGGTGTTTTTCCTGCCCTTCACACTGGTACCGATGCTCAACGCCGTCTTCGCCTATACCGCCACCAAACTTGGCTGGGTCGCGCAGGTGGTGTCGCTCACGCCCTGGACGACGCCTGCGCCAATTGGTGCGTCATGGGCCGCAAATTGGGCGTTCAGCCCGGTAATTATGTGTCTTTTCTGTATGGTGTTATCGGCAGTAATGTATTACCCGTTCCTGAAAGCCTACGAACGTACGTTGCTGAAACAGGAAGCGGAAAAGGCTACTACACAAACGGCGGGTAACGCCGTGCCAGCAAACAGCTAAAAGCTAACGGACAGCGAGGATGACGATGAAATATCAATTTCCAAAAGAATTCTGGTGGGGCAGTGCCAGCTCTGCGCCGCAAACTGAAGGGGAAACCCTCAGCCACGGCAAAAGCGCCACGGTCTGGGATCACTGGTATTCGCAGCAACCGACGCGTTTTCATGGCGATGTCGGGCCGCAGGACACATCGACGTTTTATAAAAACTGGCGCGAGGATATCGCGCTGCTGAAGCAGCTGAACCACAACACATTCCGCACCTCGATTTCGTGGGCGCGCCTGATCCCCAACGGGCGCGGTGAGGTGAACCCAGAAGCGGTCACCTTCTACAATCAGGTGATCGATGAAATGCTGGCGCAGGGCGTGCAGCCGTTCATCAACCTGTTCCATTTCGACATGCCGATGGCGATGCAGGAAATCGGTGGCTGGGAAAACCGCGAGGTGGTCCATGCCTATGACAAATATGCCGATACCTGCTTCGAACTGTTCGGCGACCGCGTGAAACACTGGTTTACCTTCAACGAGCCGGTTGTGCCGGTGGAAGGCGGCTACCTGTATGATTTCCATTATCCGAATGTGGTGGATTTCAAACGTGCAGCGACCGTGGCTTATCACACGATGCTGGCACATGCGCTGGCGGTGAAAGCTTATCGGGTCCGTCAGCAGGGCGGCGAAATCGGTATTATCCTTAACCTGACGCCGTCTTATCCGCGCTCACAGAACCCGGCGGATCTCAAAGCCGCGAACATTGCCGATCTGATGTTTAACCGCAGCTTCCTCGATCCGGCGCTGCGCGGTGAATATCCGCAAGAACTGGTAGAGTTGCTGAAAAAGCACGATCAGCTTCCGGCCTGTCAGGATGGCGATAAAGCGTTGCTGCAACAGGGCGTGGTGGATTTGCTCGGCATCAACTATTACCAGCCACGCCGCATTCAGTGCCGCGACAGTATGGTGAATCCGGAAAGCCCGTTCATGCCGGAATGGTTCTTTGACAACTACGTCATGCCGGGGCGTAAGATGAACCCGCACCGTGGCTGGGAAATCTACGAGCAGGGCATCTACGATATTCTGACCAACCTGCGTGAAAACTACGGTAATCCGCGCTGTTTTATTTCTGAAAACGGCATGGGCGTGGAACATGAGCTGCGTTTTGAGAAGGACGGGCGGATCGATGATGATTACCGCATTGAGTTCGTCAGCGGGCATCTCAAATGGCTGCATCGCGCGTTGCAGGAAGGCAGTGGCTGTCTCGGATATCATATGTGGACGTTTATCGATTGCTGGTCATGGATGAATGCGTACAAAAACCGCTATGGCTTTGTGCAGCTGGATCTCGACACGCAAAAACGCACGGTGAAAAAAAGCGGCGAATGGTTCGCGAAGGTCGCCGCCGAACACGGCTTCGACTAACAGATAACGCGGTTAAACAAGGAACGACATGGCAAACATTAACGACGTTTCGCGGCTGGCTAACGTGTCGAAAGCGACGGTTTCCCGTGTCCTGAGTGGCAGCCGCGGAGTAAAAGAGGAGAGCCGCCTGGCGGTGATGCAGGCGGTGGAAGCGCTGCAATACAAACCGAGCATGATCGCGCAGTCGTTGTCGACGCAGTCTACCGGCTGCATCGGCGTGATTTGCGCGGCGGAAAACATCAATCAGAGCACCGGCTACCTGCATGCGCTGGAAAAAGAACTGCGACTCAATCAGAAGTATTTACTGCTCAGATTCGCCACCGACGCCGCCAGCCTCTCGCATTCCGTGGATGAGATCGGGCGCGGTTTGTGTGACGCGATGATTGTGATCGGCGCGCGCTTTGCCCTTCCGGCGCTGCCTGACAACGTCATCACTATTGACTGCCTGGATGCGGACTCCGGGCGCAGCATTCATTTTGACCGCAGCTTCGCCACCGAAACCGCCTGTCAGTACGTGCTACAGCAGGGGCGCAGGCAGATCGCGCTGATCAATTTTGAAAACAGCGATGCGGCGGGGCAAATCCTTCAGGGTTATCATCTGGCGCTGGAGAAGTTTTTACTGCCTTACGACCGGCGGCTGGTGCACAGTGGCGATCAGGCACTGACGCAACTGCTGGCGCAAAATGTGCCGTTTAACGCGCTGCTGGTGCCGGACGATGCCACCGCGCAGGACGCACTGCGTCAGCTCGCGCAGCTTGGGCGGAACGTGCCGCAGGCGGTGATGGTCTTCAGTCTCGACAGCACGCTGCCGCCGGGCGCGTCTGCAATACCGGCGATCGCCTGGCCGCTGGAAACGCTGGCGCAACGGGCGATGGCGTTACTGGCCGGACAGTTCTCAGCGAACACCGGCGAACCGGTTCGCGGCCAGCTCAGTTTACCGGCCTGATCCACCTCGCATGTCGCGCAGCAACGGATACCCGCCTGCGCGAATGTTTGCTAACATAACCTTCTGATCCCTCACTCTTTCACCGGCCGCATCTCATTGACTGTCATGAAGAAAAAAAGACCCGTACTCCAGGATGTTGCCGATAAAGTGGGCGTCACCAAAATGACGGTCAGCCGTTATTTGCGCAATCCCGAACAGGTGTCCGGCGCGTTGCAGGAAAAGATTTCGGCGGCGCTCGATGAGCTGGGATACATCCCTAACCGCGCCCCGGATATTCTCTCCAACGCCAAAAGCCGCGCTATCGGCGTCTTGTTGCCCTCGCTGACCAACCAGGTGTTCGCCGAAGTGCTGCGCGGCATTGAAAGCGTCACTGATATTCATGGCTACCAGACCATGCTGGCGCACTACGGCTACAGTCAGGAACGCGAAGAACAGCGGCTGACGTCGCTGCTTTCCTACAATATCGACGGGCTGATTTTATCCGAACGCCATCACACCGCGCGTACGCTGAAAATGATCGAAGTTGCCGGTATTCCGGTGGTGGAGATGATGGACTGCGTCTCGCCGTGCGTCGATCTCGCGGTCGGGTTCAATAACTTTGAAGCCGCACGGCAGATGACCCAGCAGATCATCGCGCGCGGGCATCGTCACGTGGTCTATTTCGGCGCACGTCAGGATGAACGTACGATCATCAAACAGCAGGGCTACGAGCAGGCGATGCGCGAATCCGGTCTTGAGCCGTACAGCGTGATGACCAGCCGTTCCTCAAGCTACAGCGCGGGCGCGGAATTATTGCGTCAGGCGCAAAAAGACTGGCCGCAAATCGACAGTATTTTCTGCACCAACGACGACCTTGCGGCAGGCGCATTCTTTGAATGCCAGCGTCAGGGGCTGCGTATTCCGTCACAAATGGCAATCGCCGGTTTCCACGGCCACAACATGGGACAGGCGATGGAGCCGCCGCTCGCCAGCGTCCTGACGCCGCGAGAAAGAATGGGGCAGATTTCCGCCGAACGCCTGCTGGCCAGACTGCGCGGCGAAAACGTCGTCCCGCGCATGGTGGATGTCGGGTTTACGATTTCGGCGGGCGGCAGTATTTGAGTTTAAAAGCAGATAAAAAAATCCCCGACGCAATGGCCGGGGATTGTAGATTCACACACGGGCTAACTACGATGCCAGTGACAAATGTCTTTTCTGCTGTTTATGCGTTTGCAGCCACTCGGCGACGCGCTGTTGCTGCGCTTTATCGAGCCACATGCCGAGTTTAGTACGGCGCCAGATCGCATCATCGAGTTCGCTTACCCACTCTTTTTCCACCAGATACCGCAGCTCCGCCTCGTAGAATCCGTGACCGAAATCTTCGCCCAGCGATTCAATGCTGGTGGCATCTGACAGGAACAGCTCCGTCTGGCTGCCGTAGGTGCGGGCATAACGGCGTGCCAGCGATTCCGGCAACCATTTGAAACGGCTACGCAGATTGGCGCTGTAAGTATCGCGATCGCCATTCAGTTTCCCGCCAGGCAGGACGGCTGTTTTGGTCCACGCCGGACCGGCTTTAGGATAATACTTCCCAAGTTTTTCCAGCGCATGTTCCGCCAGTTTACGGTAGGTCGTCAGTTTGCCGCCGAACACGGAAAGCAGCGGTGCTTTACCGTCCAGATCGTGAACGTCGAGCGTGTAATCGCGGGTGACCGCCTGCGGTGAATCAGATTCGTCATCGCACAGCGGACGTACGCCGGAGTATGTCCAGACGATGTCTTCGGTGGTCAGCTGTTTCTTAAAGTGATCGTTATACACTTTCAGCAGATAGCCGATCTCTTTATCGTCGATCTTCACGTCTTTCGGGTCGCCGTGATATTCCACGTCGGTGGTGCCGATAATTGAGAACTCATCCAGCCATGGGATCACAAACACAATACGGTGGTCTTCGTTTTGCAGAATGTACGCCTGCGGCTGATTGTGCGCGCGTGGCACCACAATGTGACTGCCTTTGATCAGACGAATGCCGTACGGCGATTTCAGCTTCAGGCCGTCGTCGAAGAAATGTTTTACCCACGGCCCGGTGGCGTTCACCAGACCTTTGGCACGCCAGGTGAAGGTTTTGCCGGTGTCGATATCTTCGGCTTCCACAATCCACAAACCGTCTTCACGCCATGCACGGGTTACGCGGGTGCGGGTACGAACTTCGCCGCCGCGCTCTTCCACTTCCTGCGCGTTAACGACAACTAAGCGCGCATCGTCAACCCAGCAGTCTGAGTATTCAAAGCCTTTGGTCAGCTCAGGTTTGAGCACCGACTCGCTGCCGAATTTCAGGCCTTTACTGGCCGGCAGGCTGGTGCGTTTACCCAGATGGTCATACAGGAACAGGCCGGCGCGGATCATCCAGGCCGGGCGCAGGTGCGGCTGATGCGGTAAGCGGAAACGCATCGGGAAGGCAATGTGCGGTGCCATTTTCAGCAGCACTTCACGTTCAGCCAGCGCTTCGCTGACCAGACGGAATTCGTAATGTTCCAGGTAGCGCAGGCCACCGTGAATCAATTTAGAACTGGCCGAAGAGGTCGCGCAGGCCAAGTCTTGCGCTTCAAGCAGCAGTACAGACAGCCCGCGGCCAGCTGCATCTGTTGCGATGCCGGTACCGTTAATACCGCCACCAATTACGATCAAGTCTTTGGTTTCCACGTCATCTTCCTCCAGATGTTCGTAATAGCTCTTTTATGTTCGTTTTCGCTCACGATTGTAATCGAGAATCGACAAACAAGCCAAGCGTTAACCAAATAAAAACAATTATGCGTGATGAAGGTAACATTTTTGTGTCGGTTTCGAGCAAAACGGAGAGAAGGGAAAGAAACCGAACGCGGTCGCGCGTGGAATTTTTCGAAATTGTTCGTTTAGGGCAGGGGATGGGGAAGAAGAAAAAGCAGGAGCGCCAGTGCGACGCTCCACAGGGGCAGGTAAATCAGCAGAGTTCGAGCTGGACGTCGTACTTGTCGATGATTTGCTTCACGCTGTCCGGCGGCTGTTTGTCGGTAAACAGATAGTGGATCAAATCCATTTTACCCAGGTTCACCATCGCGTTACGCCCGAACTTGGAGTGGTCAGTCACCAGCATCACGCAGCGTGAGTTTTCGATAATCGCGCGCTTGGTTCGTGCTTCGTGATAATCGAATTCGAGCAGTGAGCCGTCCATATCAATGCCGCTGATGCCGAGAATGCCGTAATCGAGGCGGAACTGAGAGATGAAGTCGAGCGTCGCTTCGCCCATGATGCCGCCGTCGCGGGCGCGCACTTCGCCTCCGGCGAGGAACAGACGGCAGTCATCTTTCGCACTGTAGAGCGTCGCCACGTTCAGGTTGTTGGTGACGATGCGCAGATCTTTATGATTGAGCAGTGCGTGCGCCACGGCTTCCGGCGTGGTGCCGATATCGATAAACAGCGTCGAACCGTCGGGGATCTGGCTGGCGACGCGTTCGGCGATGCGCGCTTTCGCTTCCGACCACATCACTTTACGGTCGTTATACGCGGCGTTCACCGAACTCGACGGCAGTGCCGCGCCGCCGTGATGACGATGGATTTTGTTCTGTTCAGCCAGATCGTTCAGATCACGGCGAATAGTTTGCGGGCTGACGGCGAAGTGCTCGACCAGCTCTTCGGTGCTGACATATCCCTGCTGGCGGACTAAATCGATAATCGCATCATGGCGTTGTGTTTGTTTCACCCGAATCCCCTACTTGCTTTTTTTGCGCGGTGCGCGCGTATCAACAAATGCCATCACCAGGCCAAGACCCAGACCAAACGCGTGTGCAGCATTGGACACGGCAGCGCCGCCCGTAGCATACCCGATAAACATAAAAATCAGCGAAATCACCAGCAGCCCGCCGGGCACGTACAACTTGCTTTCCGGTTTCAGCTGGCCGGTCAGCCAGGCGTAACCCATCAGCGCGTACACCACGCCGGAGAGACCGCCGAACCAGGCGCCGCTGACCATCGACTGGCCCCATCCGCTGATCAGAGCTGAAACGATCGTGACCGTAAACAGCTTGCCGCTGCCCAGATGCATTTCGATCTGGCTGGCCAGATACCACCACCACGCCAGATTAATCAGCAGCGCGATAAAGGAGAAATTCATCAGCGCCGGGGTAAACCAGCGCCAGACCTGGAAAACGCGTAAACTGTCCGGCCACGCCAGCCAGCTCATCACCAAAGCATCACCGACCAGCTGTTGCAGGATAAACACCGCCAGGCTGAGCACAATCATGCCAATAGTCAGCGGCCCGGCGCTGCTGCGCAGGCTTTTGAGGAATGGCGTGTGCGACATCTTTAAATGCGGCTGCGCCTTGCCGGTTCTCCAGCTGGCCTCCTGATAGCGCGGATGCAGCGGATCACGGACAAACAGTGCAACCTGTTTTTCGGCTTCTTCCAGACGGGATTCGTCATCCAGCCAGATCTGTACTTCCTGACTTTCGTGTTTCATCGTCAGCGTAAATCCCTGCGTTGCCATGTAATCGACAAACGCCTGAGCGAGACGAGGGTTGTTCAGGTTAAGAATGCGCACCATAGCGTTAATCGATTTCCCTAATGGTTTGATTTGTTGCCGTCATTTTAGGGCAATACCTTATCTGCCAGCGTACGGGAAGTCGATTATAACGTCAGTCAGTAAAAGGAGGGGAATTTACAAATGCTGTGAAGCCAGCGGAAAAGAAAAAAATAACGCGGGTGTGAGATGGATCGGGATTTGATGCAACATCGCGGTTGAACGATGTTGCAATCATTAACCTTACAGGCCTTCCAGTGCCTGTTCCAGATCGGCGATCAGGTCGTCGGTGTCTTCGATACCGATACTGATGCGGACCAGTCCGTCGGTGATACCGCTTTGACGGCGGATTTCCGGTGCGACGGCGCTGTGGGTGGTGGATGCCGGGTGGCAGGCCAGCGAATCCGTATCACCAAGAGACACGGCCTGCGTGATGATGCTCAGCTTATCGAGGAACGTCCGTGCGGCGTTCAGCCCGCCTTTCAGTTCGATGGCCATAATCCCGCCGAACAGTTTCATCTGTTGCGAGGCCACCGCATGGCCCGGATGCTGTTTCAGTCCCGGATAAAAGACAGTGTCGACCGCACTGTGTCCGTCGAGGAATTCCGCCACGGCCTGCGCGCTCAGTGAACTGGCTTCGACGCGCAGCGGCAGCGTTTTCAATCCACGGATCAGCAAACTGGCTTCAAACGGGCTGAGGCAACCACCGAACTGTTTCAGGCTCAGGGTGCGGATTGGCGTAATCAGCGCCGCTGCACCGGCGACCACGCCACCGGTCGCATCGCCGTGACCGCTGATGTACTTGGTCGCCGAGTGCAGAACGATATCAATACCCAGCTCGAGCGGGCGCGTCAGGTACGGTGTCGCAAAAGTGTTGTCGGCGACGCTCACTGCACCTGCGGCTTTCGAGAGACGGGCGATTTGCGCCAGATCCGCGATATCCAGCCCCGGATTTGCCGGTGTCTCGACCAGCACCACTTTAGTGTTTTTGGTGAATGCGGCTTCCAGTTCGGCGACGTTCGCGACATGAACCGGTTTGATACCGTAACGCGGCAGAAGATTACGCACCACGCCTTCGGTACCGCCGTACAGCGTACCGATATGAATGATTTCATCGCCCGGCACCAGCAGGGCAAACAAGGTGGCACTGATCGCCGCCATGCCGCTGGCACAGGCCACGGCGGTTTCAGCACCTTCCAGTGCCGCAAGTTTCTGCTCGAAAACGGTCACCGTCGGATTGGCGAAGCGGCTGTACATGTAGCCCGGCTCTTCACCGCTGAAACGGCGCGCGCCGCTGTCAAAATCGGGGTAAGAAAATGCAGAAGACGCCGTGATTGGCGTCGCGATAGCGCCCGTTTGGGCATCGGGCTGCTGGCCGCCATGAACGGCGAGGGTACGCATCCCTAAAGAACGTGAAGTGTTCAGATGTTTCATCTTGAAATCCTGTCGTTGGTAGAAGGAAATTATATCAAGACTGAAGATGTGTAGCTTTTTCCGCTTAAGAACATTTTAGGCGCAGACCGATCGGGCTGGTTATAAAGGAAAGTGCGTCTGCGCCGGTTAAAACAACGGAAAATCAGGCTTCGATATCCTGAGGGAAGGTTTTTGACCAGGCTTCAAAACCGCCGTCAACGCTGTAGACGGATTCGAAACCCTGACCGATGAGAAACTGCGCCGCACCGCGGCTGCTGATGCCGTGGTAGCACATCACCAGGACCGGTTTTTTGGCATCGGCCTGATCCATAAAGGCACGCATGCTGTCATTGCTCAGGTGGAATGCGCCGGGTGCATGACCTGCGCCGAATGTCTGCGGATCACGGATATCGACCATCACCGCTTCGCCTGATGTCAGACGGGTGTGCGCTTGTTCCACGCTGATTGCTTCAAATTGTTCCATTTGGCCGGGCCTCATTCGTCAGTTATACGCTCATTCTACCTAACTATTTGCCGATCAAGACCAGACAAACTGCGCGGGTATCCGTTAAACCAGCACCACTTTCACGCCTTTCTCGCGCAACTGCCTGATGATTTCAGCGCTGGCTTCTTTGCCGGTGATCAGCACGTCGATCTGTTCGGTGCGGCTGAACAACATGCCGGCACGCTGGCCGACTTTGCTGCTATCGACCAGCACCGCCAGATTCCCGACATAATTCAGCATCTTCTGCTCGGCCATCGCCGTCAGCATGTCGGTTTTATAGAGGCCATCGGGCGTCAGCCCCGCGCCGCTGGTGAACATCCAGTGGCCAGCATACAGGCTGGCGTCGCCGTCCTGCGGGGCGAGGGTGATCGACTGACTTTTATTGTACTGCCCACCCATGATGACCACGCTGTCGTGCTCCTGCTCAATCAGATAATTGGCCAGTGGCAGATAGTTGGTGATTACCTGAATGTCTTTCCCGCACATTTCGCGCCCGAGCAGAAACGCCGTAGAACCGCAGTTAATCACCACGCTTTCGCCCGGCTGGCACAGTTCAGCTGCCGCTTTGGCGATACGCATTTTTTCATTGAGATTGTGGGTCTGGTGGATATTCAGCGGTGTCCAGTTCTGACGCGGCTGATTGACGGCTTCGGCACCGTTACGCACTTTGCGTAATTTGCCTAATTCATTGAGTTTTGTGATGTCACGACGCGCTGTCGCCGGAGAAATATCAAAGTGATCAATCACATCAGCGACAGAAATCTGGCCCTGACGCTGCAAAAGATCAAGGATGGCATTGTGGCGTTGTGGCTCAGTCATGGTGGCTCCGCGAGTAAATCGAATCAGAATGATTACCGCGTGATTATAAACGAGCAGTAATGGCAATAACATTGTTTATGATGAGGCGGAGTGAATCCCCTCCGCCTGATCGCACAACGTTTTAGAGGAATGATTTAAAGGGTAAATCGGTGTCTGTGGTGAAGCAATCCTCGAACCCGCGCGGATAGTGATATTCGAAATTGTCTTTGTCATTCGGGTAGGTGAATTTGCCGCCGACCTGCCAGATAAACGGCTTAAAACCGTATTTCAGGCGGTCTTTCTTCATCTCCCACAGTACGCGGATTTCCTGCGGATCGGCCTGGAAATTCGACCAGATATCGTGATGGAACGGGATCACCACTTTGGTGTTCAGCGATTCCGCCATGCGCAGCATATCGACACTGGTCATTTTATCAGTCACGCCGCGCGGATTTTCGCCGTAGGAGCCGAGCGCCACGTCTATCTGATATTCATTACCGTGTTTGGCGTAATAGTTGGAATAGTGCGAATCGCCGCTGTGATACAGGTTCCCGCCCGGCGTTTTGAACAGGTAGTTCACCGCCCGCTGATCCATCATGTCCGGCAGAACGCCTGCGGCTTTTTGGTCGGCGGGCAGGGTGATGAGTACCGTGCGATCGAAAGAATCCAGCGCATGAATTTCCACATCTTTGATACGCACGACTTTCCCCGGCGTCATCACGATGCATCGCTCAGCGGGCACGCCCCAGCTCATCCACAGATCCACGCAGGTTTGCGGGCCGATGAACGGCACGTCGGAGGCGCAGTTTTGCATGACGGCGGCGGCGACGTTAACGTCAATGTGATCGTTGTGATCGTGCGTGGATAACACGGCGTCGATCTCGCGGATCGCAAAGGGATCAAGTACGAATGGCGTGGTGCGCAGGTTGGGTTGCAGCTTCTTCACACCGGCCATGCGTTGCATCTGGTGGCCGGTTTTCATCAGCGGGCTGCTGTGATTTTGCTTGCCGACGCCGCACCACAAATCCACGCAAATGTTCGCGCCGCCTTCGGATTTCAGCCAAATCCCTGTACAGCCCAGCCACCACATGGCAAAGGTGCCCGGCGCGACCTTTTCCTGCTCAATTTCTTCGTTTAACCAGGTGCCCCATTCCGGGAAAGTGCTCAGGATCCAGGATTCGCGGCTGATCGTTTCTACTTTGCTCATGGTGTTCCCTCATCGTCATATCAGTGTGATGTAAGTGTCACAATAAATCATTTGATGATTATATGTGATTTGTTTGTGCGGAAGTTATCACCGAAATATCGTCATGACAATGACTTTGAACGAAGATTTACTGATCGGGATGACAACGGATTCTTAAAAGATAATGCGCATGAAGAACGTTTTTATAGAAGCCAGTTTCAGTTAATAAGCTGAAATATAAATAAAAAGAGGATTTATGGCTTTTGGGTGAACATTTCCGACATGACGATAACTTGCGAGACTGCTCACAAATAATCATTGTGAATCTTTACCTGATTCGATGTGAGCATTAGGGTGCATCTGTCCCTCACTTTTCAGCGCAACGTTAGCGCCAAAAAGATTAAACAAGGTCAGACGGAGAGTTTTATGGAAATGCTCTACACACTCTTTACCGTATTTTTTAATCAGGTAATGACCAACGCACCGCTGCTGCTGGGTATTGTGACCATGCTCGGTTACATCCTGCTCAGAAAGAGCGCGACGGTAGTTATCAAAGGCACCATCAAAACCATTATCGGCTTTATGTTATTGCAGGCCGGGTCCGGCATTCTGACCGGCACGTTTAAACCGGTGGTGGCCAAGCTGTCGGAAGTTTACGGCATCAACGGGGCGATTTCTGACACCTACGCCTCCATGATGGCGACGGTCGAACGCATGGGCGATGCCTACAGTTGGGTGGGTTACGCGGTGCTGATTGCCCTCGGACTGAACATTCTGATGGTGGTTTTCCGCCGCATTACCGGCATTCGCACCATCATGCTCACCGGCCATATCATGTTCCAACAGGCCGGGCTGATTGCGGTCTTCTTCTTCATCATGGGCTACCCGATGTGGACCACCATCTGGTGCACGGCGATCCTGGTGTCGCTGTACTGGGGCATCACGTCCAACATGATGTACAAACCGACGCAGTCGGTGACCGAAAACAGCGGTTTTTCCATCGGCCACCAGCAGCAGTTTGCCTCCTGGATCGCCTATAAAATCGCACCGTATCTCGGCAAGAAAGAAGACAGCGTCGAAGACCTCAAACTGCCGGGCTGGCTGAATATTTTCCACGACAACATCGTCTCCACCGCCATTGTGATGACCGTGTTTTTCGGCATCATTCTCTGTTCGTTTGGCCTGGATACGCTGCAACATATGGCCGGTAAAACCCACTGGACAATCTACATCCTGCAAACCGGTCTGATGTTTGCCGTGGCGATTTTCATCATCATTCAGGGTGTGCGCATGTTTGTCGCCGAACTGACCGAAGCCTTTAACGGCATCTCTCAACGTTTAATTCCCGGTGCCGTTCTGGCGATCGACTGCGCAGCGATATACAGCTTCGCGCCAAACGCCGTGGTCTGGGGCTTTATGTGGGGCACCATCGGCCAGCTGATTGCCGTGGCCATCCTGTTCGGTCTCGGTTCTTCCATCATGATCATCCCCGGCTTTATCCCGATGTTCTTCTCAAACGCCACCATCGGCGTGTTTGCCAACCACTTCGGCGGCTGGCGCGCTGCGCTGAAAATCTGTCTGGTGATGGGGATGATCGAAATCTTTGGCTGCGTCTGGGCTATCAAACTCACCGGCCTCAGCGCCTGGATGGGGATGGCCGACTGGTCGATTCTCGCACCGCCAATGATGCAGGGCTTCTTCAGCCTCGGCATGGCCTTTATGGGCGTCATCGCGGTGATTGCATTGATGTACATGTTCTTTGCGGGCCGCACGTTGCGCGCCGAAGAAGACGCTGAAAAACAAGCGCTGAATCAATCCACTTCTCACTAATCAACGAGGTTCCCATGACAGTACGAATTCTGGCGGTATGCGGTTGCGGGCAAGGCAGTTCAATGATCATGAAGATGAAAATCGGCCAGTTCCTGACGCAGGAAGGTGTGGCTCACACCATGAACAGCTGCGCGGTGGGCGAGTACAAATCAGAGTTGAGCGGCGCGGACATTATTGTCGCCTCCACGCACGTCGCGGATGAAATCACGGTCAGCGGCAACAAATACGTCGTTGGCGTGCGCAACATGCTTTCAGCTGCGGACTTCGGCCCGAAAGTGATGGAAGTGATTAATGCACACTTCCCCACGTCGCTGAAAAAGTAGGGGGGAGAAAGATGAAACTGCGAGATTCGCTGGCTCAGAACGATTCGATCTGCCTGAACGCGCAAGCACAAACCTGGCAGGACGCGGTAAAAATTGGCGTCGATATGCTGGTGAAGGCTGGCGTGGTGGAGCCGCGCTATTACCAGGCGATTCTGGATGGCGTCGAACGTTTCGGCCCGTACTTTGTGATAGCGCCCGGTCTGGCGATGCCGCATGGCCGCCCGGAAGAGGGCGTGCTTAAGACAGGTTTCGCGCTGGTGACGCTGAAAACGCCGCTGGTGTTCAATCATGAAGATAACGATCCGGTGGATATTCTCATCACGCTGGCCGCCGTGGATGCCAACGCGCATCAGGAAGTTGGCATCATGCAGGTGGTGAACCTGTTCGAGGATGACGCCAATTTTGATCGCCTGCGTGCCTGTACTTCAGCGCAGCAGGTTCTTGATTTGATCGACCAAACCTCCGCCGCCGCGGCGCACTAATTCACATTTTTGCTCTCAGAGAAGGAATTCAATATGTCTCATTCATTACCGATGTTGCAGGTAGCACTCGATAACCAGTCGATGGACGACGCCTACAAAACCACGCGTCTGATTGCTCACGAAGTGGACATCATCGAAGTCGGCACCATTTTGTGCGTCGCCGAAGGCGTGCGTGCGGTGCGTGATTTGAAAGCGCTGTATCCGGAAAAAATCGTGCTGGCCGATGCCAAAATCGCGGATGCCGGAAAAATCCTCTCGCGGATGTGTTTTGAAGCTAATGCGGACTGGGTGACGGTGATTTGCTGCGCCGACATCAACACCACCAAAGGCGCGCTGGAGGTGGCGAAAGAGTTTAACGGTGACGTTCAAATTGAACTGACCGGCTACTGGACATGGGAACAGGCGCAGGAATGGCGCGAAGCGGGTATCGGGCAAGTAGTGTATCACCGCAGCCGTGATGCGCAGGCCGCAGGCGTGGCGTGGAGCGAGGCCGATATTACCGCCATCAAACGTCTGTCCGACATGGGCTTCAAAGTCACCGTCACTGGCGGCCTGGCGCTGGAAGATTTGCCGCTGTTTAAAGGTATTCCGATCCACGTCTTTATCGCCGGTCGCAGTATCCGCGATGCCAAAGATCCGGTAGACGCGGCGCGTCAGTTCAAAAAATCCATCAGCCAGCTCTGGGGCTAAGGAATCTCGCATGATGCACAAAGCCGTTCCACTCGGTATCTATGAAAAAGCCCTGCCTGCGGGCGAAGACTGGCTGAAGCGCCTGACGCTGGCGAAAGAGCTGGGTTTCGATTTCGTTGAAATGTCGGTAGATGAAACCGATCACCGGCTGGCGCGGCTTGACTGGTCAAGTGAGCAGCGTCTGCGGGTGATCGATGCGATTTCACGCACCGGTATTCGTATTCCTTCAATGTGCCTGAGCGCGCACCGCCGTTTTCCGCTCGGCTCTGAAGAGGATAAAACCCGCAATCAGGGGCTGGAAATCATGCGCAAAGCCATTGTGCTGGCGCAGGATTTGGGCATCCGCGTGATCCAGCTTGCCGGTTACGATGTCTATTACCAGCAGGCCAACGATCACACCCGCGAACGTTTTCGCGAGGGCTTGCAGGAATCGGTCGAAATGGCCAGCCGCGCGCAGGTGACGCTGGCGATGGAAATTATGGATTACCCGCTGATGAATTCGATCAGCAAGGCGCTCGGTTATACCCATTACCTGAACAATCCGTGGTTCCAGCTTTATCCGGATATCGGCAATTTGTCCGCGTGGGATAACGACGTACAGATGGAGCTGGCAAGCGGCGCAGGGCACATCGTTGCCGTGCATATAAAAGATACACAGCCTGGCGTGTTCAAAAACGTACCGTTCGGCAGCGGCGTGGTGGAGTTTGAGCGCTGCTTCGAAACGCTGCAAAAAAGCGGCTATCGCGGACCCTATCTTATCGAAATGTGGAGCGAAACCGCCGCCGACCCGATGCAGGAAGTCCGCAACGCGCGCGCCTGGGTGGTGGATAAAATGCAGAAAGCCGGGCTGAACATGGAGGAAATAGCATGACGGAGTCACTGAAACAGCGCGTGTTTGAAGCCAATATGGCGCTGCCGGCGTACGGTCTGGTGACGTTCACCTGGGGCAACGTCAGCGGCATCGACCGTCAGCGCGGGCTGGTGGTGATCAAACCGAGCGGCGTTGAATACGAAAAAATGCAGGCCAGCGACATGGTGGTGGTGAACCTGCAAGGAGACGTCGTTGAAGGGCATTACAAACCCTCTTCCGACACCGCGACGCATCTGACACTGTACGCCCGCTTCCCTGAACTCGGCGGCATCGTTCATACACATTCCACCCACGCGACGTCATGGGCGCAGGCGGGCGTCGCGATTCCGGCGCTAGGCACCACGCACGCGGATTATTTTGCCGGAGCGATCCCCTGTACGCGCCCCTTAACGCGCGAAGAAGTCGCCGGGCAGTACGAGCTGGAAACCGGCAAAGTGATTGCTGAAACGCTTGCAGGCATTCAGCCGTTGCACATGCCGGGCATTCTGGTGGCACAGCACGGGCCGTTCTGTTGGGGAATCACGCCGGAGCAGGCGGTGCACAACGCGGTGGTGCTGGAAGAAGTCGCAAAAATGGCGTGGATCACCGGCACCCTGCAACGCGCGCAACCGCCGATGGACGATTATCTGTTGCATAAACATTTCAGCAGAAAACATGGGCCGGATGCGTATTACGGGCAGAAATAGCCGACGCTGAGAGACCAGAAAAACCCCTCCCAGCCTCTCCTTTCGCAGAGGGACAAGCAAAACTCGATCAGCTCCCTCTCCTGCGATGAGAAGAGTTGGGGAGGGGTATTGGTGCCATCTTGCGCTAAACCAAATTATCCCTTCGACATGATTTCATGCATTTTTCCTCTGACCTCTGGTGAGCATTTTTTCGACATAGGGTTTATACATAAGTGTATTGGGATCACACTTTTTACCGCAATCAGGCTTTTTCTCACGGAAATATTCCGTCCCCTCTGACAGAAAAGAGACTGCCCTATGTCGAAGATCACGCTCAAGCAGGATGTTTTTTTGGCGGCGTTAACCCGCCAGTGGCAAGCGTTCGGACTCACCAGCGCGAAGGATATGACCCGGCATCAGTGGTGGCATGCGGTCAGCGCCGCCGTCGCCGAACAGCTGCCGCCGCAAAGCGATACCGTCACCAGCAAAAGCAAAAAAGTCACCCGCCACGTTAACTACATTTCGATGGAGTTTCTGGTCGGAAGGCTGACCGGCAACAACCTGATCAACCTCGGCTGGTATGAGAAAATTGCCAGTGCGCTGGAACAGTTCGATATCAATCTGACCGACCTGCTGGAAGAAGAAATCGATCCGGCACTCGGTAACGGCGGGCTGGGTCGCCTGGCAGCCTGTTATCTTGATGCGATGGCGTCAGTCGGGCAACCGGGCATCGGCTATGGCCTGAATTATCAGTACGGCCTGTTCCGCCAGCGGTTTGTCGATGGTAAGCAAAAAGAGTCGCCTGATGACTGGCACCGCAACGACTACCCGTGGTTCCGCCATAACAGCTCGCTGGCGGTGAACGTCGGTATCGGCGGGAAAATCGTCAAAAATGAGCAGGGTGTTGCGCGCTGGGAACCGGAGTTTACCCTGCGCGGCGAAGCCTGGGATCTGCCGGTGATGGGCTATCGCAACGGCGTTACCCAGCCGCTGCGCCTTTGGGAGGCCACTCATCCGCATCCATTTGATCTCGATTTGTTTAACGACGGCGAGTTTCTGAAAGCGGAACAGCAGGGTATCGACGCCGCCAAACTCACCAAAGTACTCTATCCCAATGATAATCATCAGGCCGGTAAACGCCTGCGCCTGATGCAGCAATATTTCCAGTGCGCCTGTTCGGTGGCAGATATCTTGCGGCGTCATCATTTTCTTGGCCGTAAAATCAGCGAGCTACCGGATTACGAAGTTATCCAGCTCAACGATACCCACCCGACCATCGCCATTCCTGAAATGTTGCGTGTGCTTATCGACGAACATCAGATGAGCTGGAACGACGCGTGGCACATCACCAGCCGCACGTTTGCTTATACCAACCACACTTTAATGCCGGAAGCGCTGGAAACCTGGGACGAAAGTCTGGTGCGCAGCCTCCTGCCGCGTCATTTCCAGATCATTAAGCAAATCAACACCAACTTTAAGAAACTGGTCAGCAAAGAGTGGCCGGGTGATGAAGCGGTCTGGGCGAAACTGGCGGTACATCACGACAAACAGGTGCGCATGGCGAATCTGTGCGTGGTCGCCGGTTTTGCGGTGAACGGCGTCGCGGCGCTGCATTCGGATCTGGTGGTCAAAGATCTCTTCCCGGAATATCACCGTCTGTGGCCGGAAAAATTCCACAACGTCACCAACGGCATCACACCGCGTCGCTGGCTGAAACAGTGCAACCCTGCGCTGTCAGCACTGATTGATGACCGTCTGAAAACCGACAGCTGGGTGACTAATCTTGATCTGCTCAAAGAACTGGAAAGCGGCGTCAAAGACAAAAAGTTCTGCAAGCAGTACCGTAAAATCAAGCATGACAACAAAGTGCGGCTGGCGGAGTACGTCTGGCATCGCCTGGGTATCCGGCTCAATCCGGATGCGATTTTCGATGTGCAGATCAAACGCCTGCACGAGTACAAACGTCAGCATCTTAACCTGCTGCATATCCTCTCGCTGTACCGCCAGATCCGCGATAACCCGAAACTCGATATCGTGCCGCGTGTTTTCTTGTTCGGTGCCAAAGCCGCGCCCGGTTATTACCTCGCTAAAAATATTATCTATGCGATCAATCAGGTCGCCGAGAAGATCAATAATGATCCGATCGTCGCGGATCGCATCAAAGTGGTGTTTATCCCGGATTATTGCGTGTCGGTGGCCGAACTGATGATCCCGGCGGCGGACGTGTCTGAGCAGATTTCAACGGCGGGCAAAGAAGCCTCCGGTACCGGCAACATGAAGCTGGCGCTCAACGGTGCGCTGACCGTCGGCACGCTCGATGGCGCGAACGTCGAGATCGCCGAGCAGGTCGGTGAGGACAATATCTTTATCTTTGGCCTGACAGTGGATGAAGTGAAAGCGCAGCTGAAAAAAGGCTACAAGCCAAAAGCGGTGGTGAAAAAAGACAAACACCTGAAAGCGATCCTCGACGAACTGGCCAGCGGTTTTTACGCGAACGGCGACAAAAAAGCCTTCGATCTGATGCTCAACAGCCTGCTCGACGGCGGTGATCCGTATCTGGTGCTGGCCGATTTCGCCCAGTACTGCGAAGCGCAAAAACAGGTGGATGTGCTGTACCGCAACGCCGATGAATGGACGCGCCGCGCGCTGCTCAATACCGCGCGCGTCGGGATGTTCAGCGCCGACCGTTCCATCCGCGATTACCAGCAGCGCATCTGGCAGGCCAAACGTTAGGAGCAGGCATGGAGGACAAGCAACTTATTGAAGCTGCCCGCCGGGCGGGGATTTTAGACAGCTTTATTAACATGGCCGATGAGGTCGAAACGGTCTCCGATGACACCCGTATCGCGCTGCTGGCGGCGATGGGACGTGACCCACAGGACGTCGAAGACGTTACCCCGGTTCCGCCAGTGAAAGTGTTTACCGCAGGCAAAAAAGTGCTGATAACGCCCGCAGGCAGCGGCGAATTTACGTGGCAACTGACGCTGGAAAACGGTGACCAGACGCAGGGAGAAACTCACAGCGGCAACCTGATCAATTTCACCGTCAGTCTGCCCACCGGCTATCACCAGCTGACCTTATCGCAAAATGGTCAGGCCTGGGCGTGCCGGATTATTGTGGTGCCCCCGCGCTGTTTCGAGCCTCGGGCTTTGCGGGAAGGACAAAAATTGTGGGGTGCGACCCTACAGCTGTATACGCTTCGTTCGGAAAATAACTGGGGCGTGGGTGATTTTGGCGATCTTAAAAGGATGGTCGAAGAAGTCGGAAAACGCGGCGGTGCATTTGTCGGGCTGAATCCGATTCATGCGCTTTATCCGGCGAATCCGCTAAGCGCCAGCCCGTACAGCCCGTCGTCCCGCCGCTGGCTGAATCTGACGTATATCGACGTGAATGCCGTGGAAGAGTTTGCCGCGAGCTCACTGGCGCAAAGCTGGTGGCATTCTGTCGAAACGCACGATGCGCTGTTGCAGGCGCGCAGTACGGATTACGTCGATTATCCGCTGGTAATGAAGCTCAAATCCGCCGCGCTGAAACTGGCGTGGCCGCTGTTTGGTGAGCTGCCAGAAGCCAGCTTGCGTAAGCGTGATTTCCGACGTTTTGTGCAAAACGGCGGCGACAGTTTACGCCAGCAGGCGCTGTTCGACGCGCTGCATACCCACCTGCGGGATCTGGATTTGGGCCAGTGGGGCTGGCCGGTCTGGCCCGATGCGTATCGTGATGCGAAAGGCGCAGACGTGGCTGAATTCAGCGAGCGTTACGCCAGTGAAATTGAGTTCTTCATGTGGCAGCAGTGGCTGGCACACACGCAGTTTTCCGCGTGTTATCAGCGCAGCGTTGAACTGGAGATGCCCATCGGGTTGTATCGGGATTTAGCGGTCGGTGTCGCCGAAGGCGGAGCAGAAACCTGGTCGGATCCGGCTTTATATTGCCTGAACGCCACCATCGGCGCACCGCCGGACATCCTCGGGCCGCAGGGGCAAAACTGGGGGCTGCCGCCCATCGATCCGCATGAAATGAAAGCCCGTGCCTATCAGCCATTTATTGACTTACTGCGCGCTAATATGGCGGAGTGCGGCGCGCTGCGTATCGATCACGTGATGGGATTGCTGCGGCTGTGGTGGATACCGGCCGATCAGGAAGCGGGGAGCGGTGCGTATGTGCGTTATCCGCTGGAAGATTTGCTCGGCGTGCTGGCGCTGGAAAGTCAGCGGCATCAGTGCATGGTGATTGGCGAAGATCTTGGCACTGTGCCCAAAGAGATTGTTGCCAGCCTGCGCGACAGCGGCGTCTATTCCTATAAAGTGCTGTATTTCGAGCACGATAAAACCTTCACTTATCGCCCGCCGCAGGATTACGTGGCTCAGGCAATGGCCACGGTCACTACGCATGATTTACCCACGCTGCGTGGGTACTGGGAGGGCGGTGATTTAACGCTCGGTGAGTCGCTGGGCGTGTACCCGGATCCGCAGGTGCTGGAGAAACTGCGCGGCGAGCGGGAGCGCAGTAAACAGGGGCTGCTAAACGCGCTGCATCTGCAACACTGCGTGCCGAAAGGGACATCGCGCCATACTGAAAACATGCCGATGACGCCGGATCTTAACCGGGGTTTGCAGTGTTATCTGGCAGACAGCGCCAGCGCACTGCTCGGCCTGCAACCGGAAGACTGGCTGGATATGGATTTGCCGGTCAATGTGCCCGGCACCAATACCGAATATCCCAACTGGCGGCGAAAACTGACGCGAACGCTGGAGGACATGTTTGGCGATAAGCATATTGATGCCCTGCTCAGTGATTTGAACCAGCGCAGGCAGGTGGTTTCAGCGCCGTCTGCTAAACCCTCTCCCAGCCTCCCGCTTCGCACGGAGAGGCGCTAAAACACGCTTGCCTTCCATCCCGGTTGGGGTGGGGTATTAAGGGCATTTCTAAACCGGAGCCATAAAAAAAGCACCCAATTCACAGGGTGCTTTTTGCATTCTGGCCGATCAACGGTTGATCAGTAGAATGAGTGTTCGCCGCGCTGGTGTTCGGTCAGATCGCGAACGCCTTTCAGCTCTGGGAAGTTTTGCAGCAGTTCTTTCTCGATGCCATCTTTCAGGGTGACATCAATCATTGAACAGCCGTTACAGCCGCCGCCGAATTGCAGAATGGCGATACCATCATCGGTGATTTCCATCAGGGAAACACGGCCACCGTGGCTGGCTAACTGCGGGTTAATCTGCGACTGCAGCTGGTATTCAACACGTTCCATCAGCGGCGCATCGTCAGACACTTTACGCATTTTCGCGTTCGGCGCTTTCAGCGTCAGCTGGGAACCGAGCTGATCGGTCACGAAATCGATCACCGCGTCTTGCAGATAAGGCGCGCTGAGTTCATCGACGAAAGCAGACAGCTTCTCGAACTTCAGTTCGGTATCCGTCGCTTCAACCGCGTCGGGTGGGCAATAGGAGACACCGCACTCTGCGGTTGGCGTACCCGGATTGATCACGAATACGCGGATTTGGGTGCCTTCTTCCTGGTTTGCCAGCAGTTTGGCAAAGTGCTCTTGGGCAGCATCGGTAACAAGGATCATAACATTAGCTCAATAGTTGACTATTCCAGTTGGTTATAATACGCCCTTTGCATTTACCCGTCATCCCTCGTGTTGCCGCAGTGTTAGCAGCACGTGCTTAAGCTTATAGCGTCCGGCAAATACAGCCAATTTGCAGCGAAGCAACTCCCTGTTTACGCAGGATTTTACTGATTTCCCGCACGGTGCTGCCGGTGGTGACCACATCGTCTACCAGCATCACATGCTTATTGTGCAGATTTTCATGACAGGTAAACGCCTTGCGCAAATTCCACTTTCTTTCCCGCTCGGTCAGGCTTTGCTGCGGCGGTGTACGCCGGTTGCGGCGCAGGGCATAGGGCAGAAAATCGCAGTGCAGCCATCGCGCCAGAGGACGGGCGAGCAGTTCACTTTGATTATAGCCGCGTGAGAAATAGCGCTTCTGGTGTAGCGGAACGCTTAAAATAACGTCCGGCCTTGGCAACGACCTTTCGCGCCAGCGCGCCTGCCAGCGCAGTAACAACAGGCGGGCGAGGGCGGTATCCAGCTCCGGCTGTTTCGAGAATTTCAGGCGCAGCACCAGTCCGCTGACCGGCATTTCATAGGGACAGGCGAAGATCATCGCATCCCACGGCGGCGGTTTTTGCAGGCAGCGACCACACTCCAAATGTGCTGCGGCACATGGCAATCCGCAGCGCGGGCAGCAGGGCGGTATGGCGGGCAGATTTTTCATGCACAGACTGCAAATCCCCTGAACTGCAAGATGCAGCGGACACTGGCATAGCCAACAGCGGCTGGCAATTGTTAGCATAGTGGCGGATTCCTTTTGCCATTCAGACAGACACGGACAATACGCTATGAACACGCTTTACCGGGAGACAATCGGCGAGGGAGATCGCCATCTTGTGCTGCTTCACGGATGGGGACTGAATGCACAAGTGTGGCGTTACACCGCCGAGCGGCTTGCGCCGCATTTCTGTCTGCATCTGATCGACCTGCCGGGCTATGGCCGCAGCGAAGGATTTGGCGCGATGACGCTCGAAGAGATGGCGGAAATCGTGCTGGCCGCTGCCCCTGAAAAAGCCGCATGGCTGGGCTGGTCACTGGGCGGACTGGTCGCCAGTCAGATTGCGCTGACAGCGCCGCAGCGGGTGGAAAAACTCATTACTGTCGCCTCCTCGCCCTGTTTCGCTGCGCAGGACGACTGGCCGGGTATCCGCCCCGACGTATTGCACGGGTTCCAGCATCAGCTGAGTGAGGATTTCCAGCGCACCGTCGAGCGTTTTCTGGCGCTGCAAACGCTGGGCAGCGACAGCGCGCGGCAGGATGCGCGTCTGCTGAAATCTATCGTGCTCGGCTTGCCGATGCCGGGCGTAGAGGTGCTCAACGGTGGCCTGGAGATTTTACGCAGCGTCGATTTGCGCCAGCCGATGACCGCGCTGACCGTCCCGTTGTTGCGAGTTTATGGCGCGCTGGACGGTCTGGTGCCGCGCAAAGTGGTGCCGTTGATGGATGAACTGTGGCCGCAGTCGCGTTCGGAAATTATGGGCAAGGCCTCACACGCGCCGTTTATCTCGCATCCGGACGCCTTCTGTTCGATTGTTGAGTCCTTCCTGATTGCAAAATGAAAGGTAATGTAAATATTTTTTTCAAATTTCTGGATAATTTCCAAAGGTGACCAATACTTAAGCCGATATGGCGGAGTGACTGGCAAGCGTAAGTTGTTATGCCTGCCTGTTTGCGTCTCTGGGGAGTTTACTGGTGTTTAACCATGAGGGTCATGCCAGCGCAACGACACTTTACGTTCATATCCTGACGGCTTTTTTGAAAACTATTCATCCAATTTAAAGGTAATGTCATGAAAACTAATAAAATTATCGTTGCGGCAATGCTGACCGGGTTATTCTCAATCAACGCCATGGCGGCGGATATGATCTCCAAAGAAGAAGCCAAAGAAAAAGGTTACACCAGCCTGGGCGTGGTCACGACCAGCAATGAATACACCGCACCAATGGATGCTAAAGAAGAGCTGTCCAAACTGGCTGATGAGAAAGGCGGCAAATACTACGTTGTGATTGCGGCTCAAGAGAAAAAGAAAATCACTGCAACGGCTGAAGTCTTCAAATAAAACAGTTGAACTGAACCTGACTGAGGGATGCCACTGCGCATCCCTTTTTATTTCCACTCATTTTGTGCGCCATCTCCCTTTCTGAATTCCCCATCCTCCTGATTTACCTAATTTAATTTTAATCGTTACTCTTAGAGTAACGAAGTGTCAGACCGCTTAATTGATGGGTTCCCTGTGGATTCCTACACTTAACCCGTTACCTAAACAGGTCAAATGTGATGCAACCGCCACTTGCCTGAACTTCCCCCGTTCTTTCTTTTTCGTTACGTCGGGAAGGCTTCAGCAAGCTCAACCCAGGGAGGTTTGGCATGCCGCAACATCCGCAGACCACGAAAGCGTGGGACACCCGCCGCAATGAAAAACAACGGCGTATCGACAGTGTCCGCTCCGTGGCCGAGGGTAAAGTGTTACCCACCGATAAAATTATTCCTGTTCTGGAAGCGCTGATTGCCTCCGGCGACCGCGTGGTGATGGAAGGGAATAATCAGAAACAAGCCGATTTTCTGTCGCGCTCACTGGCCAAAGTGAACCCTGAAAAGCTGCATGATTTGCATATGATCATGCCGAGCGTCAGCCGCGCCGAACATCTGGATCTCTTCGAACGCGGCATTGCCCGCAAACTCGATTTCGCCTTCTCCGGCCCGCAAAGTCTGCGCATTGCGCAGCTGCTGGAAGACGGTCAGATGGAAATCGGGGCTATTCACACTTACATCGAACTCTATTCCCGCCTGTACGTCGATCTGGTGCCGAACATTGCGCTGATCGCCGGTTTCAAAGCGGACCGTAAAGGGAATCTCTACACCGGCGCGAGCACCGAAGATACGCCTGCGCTGGTCGAAGCGGCGGCCTTTAAAAACGGCATCGTGATTGCGCAGGTCAACGAACTGGTCGAAGACGACGCCGACCTGCCGCGCGTGGACATTCCCGGCGACTGGATTGATTTCGTGGTGGTGGCCGATAAGCCGTTCTTCATCGAACCGCTGTTCACCCGCGATCCGCGCCTGATTAAACCGGTTCACGTCCTGATGGCGATGATGGCTATCAAAGGCATCTACGCCAAACACAACGTGCAGTCGCTAAACCACGGCATCGGCTTTAACACCGCGGCTATCGAACTGCTGCTGCCGACCTACGGCGAACAGCTCGGCCTGCGCGGCAAAATCTGTAAACACTGGACGCTCAACCCGCACCCGACGCTGATCCCCGCTATCGAAAGTGGCTGGGTGGATACCGTTCACTGCTTCGGCGGCGAACTGGGAATGGAAGAGTATATCCGCGCCCGTCCTGACGTGTTCTTCACTGGCCGGGACGGCTCGATGCGATCTAACCGCGCGTTCTGCCAAATGGCCGGTCAGTACGCGGTGGACATGTTCATCGGTTCCACCTTGCAGGTTGATGGCCTCGCTAACTCCTCCACCGTGACCCGCGGGCGTCTCGCCGGTTTCGGTGGTGCGCCAAACATGGGACATGACCCGCACGGTCGCCGCCACGCCACGCCTGCCTGGCTCGATATGATCGAAGAGCCGGACCCGCTGGCGCGCGGTAAAAAGCTGGTGGTGCAGATGGTTGAAACCTTCCAGGCCGGTGGCAAACCGACGTTCGTGGAAAAACTCGAAGCGGTGGATGTGGGTAAAGAATCCGGTATGCCGCTGGCACCGGTGATGATTTATGGCGATGACGTCACCCACGTCCTGACCGAAGAAGGGATCGCCTATCTGCATCGCGCCCGCTCTCTGGAAGAACGCCGTGCGATGGTTGCGGCGGTCGCCGGGATCACCGATATCGGGCTGGGCGTTGACGCCAAACGCGTTGCCGACCTGCGCCGTCAGGAACTGGTGGTCTTCCCGGAAGACATGGGTATTCGCCGCACCGACGCCACCCGTTCTTTACTCGCAGCTGGCAGCGTGAGCGATCTGGTTGACTGGTCCGGCGGCTTGTATAACCCGCCTGCCAAATTCCGCAGCTGGTGATCCTGATGCCGCAGACTTTACCGATTGGCGCTGTGCTGACAGCGGAAGAACTGGCCGAAAGGCTGGCAGACACGGCGACGCAGGCGCTGATCGACGAAGCGCGGCTTAGCCCGAAACCGGGGCTGGTGGACAGCCGGAGTTCTGGCGCACATCAGGATTTGAATCTGGATCTGATGGTGCGTTCGGCGCACAGCCTGACCCCGACGTTCTATGCGCTGGCGTTACACAGCTGGCAGCGCCCGGCGGATATCGCCCTGCGTCAGGACATCGGACGTTTAGGCCGTGCAGGTGAGGCGCAGATGATGGTGGAAACCGGCGGCGTCAATACGCACCGCGGCGCTATCTGGGCGATGGGGTTGCTGGTCAGCGCCGTTGCCATGCAGCCGGAAAGCCTGCTGCCGCAGCACATTGCGCAGCGCGCCGCAAAAATCGCGGCATTGCCCGACGCATTCAGCCCGAAAAAATTCAGTAAAGGCTCGCACGCCGTGCAGCGTTATCAGGTGCCCGGCGCGCGCGAAGAGGCGCAGGGCGGATTCCCGCACATTATCGACTGCGCGCTGCCGCAGCTGCATCGCAGCCGTTCGCGCGGCGCCAGTGAAAGCGAAGCGCAGGTCGATGCATTACTGGCGGTGATGACCCGGCTTACCGATACCTGCGTGCTGTCGCGCGGTGGTTTACCGGCGCTGCACGCGATGCATCAGGGCGCGCAGGCGGTGCTCGCAGCCGGTGGAATGCACTCGGTTGCAGGCAGACAGCAATTACGGCGTCTGGAACGCCGGATGCTGGCCGATAACGTCTCGCCCGGTGGTGCAGCCGACTTACTGGCCGCGACCCTGTTTCTCGACAGCGTCAGCGAACCGCACACGATACGAATTAACTAACATCAGTAAAAAGAGGTGTTATGGAACGTTTTGAATTTAGTTACCCGGCGGCCAAGCCGCTGGCAGATCACGCCCAGGCGGGCGTGGTGGGTTCCGGCGACTTAGAAGCGCTGTATGAACCCCACGCCACACAGGCGCTGAAAATTTCAGTGACCACTTCCGTCGATGGCAGCCACAGCCTGTGGCTGCACTTTTTCGACCGTCTGAGCACCCTGCGCGAACTACCGGCAGGTCGCCTCGACATCCATGATTTTGGCGCCACACCAGGGGTTGCCCGTCTGCGTATCGAACAAGTCTTTGAGGAGGCTGAGCATGCAAACTGATCCCGATCAGAGCTTTATCGAGCTGAGTGCCCGTCAGCGCGCCCGCAAATTGCTGGACGCCGGGACTTTCCGCGAACTGCTGGGGCCGTTCGACCGCATCATGTCGCCGTGGCTGGAACCGCAGGGCATTGTCCCGCAGGCCGATGACGGCATGGTGGTCGCCAAAGGCCAGATCAACGGCCAGCCCGCCGTGGTTGTTGCGATTGAAGGCAGCTTCCAGGGCGGCAGCATGGGTGAAGTGTCCGGGGCAAAAATGGCCGCTGCCTTGGAAATGGCAGCGGAAGATAACCGCAACGGTATCCCGACGCAGGCGGTTCTGCTGCTGGAAACCGGTGGCGTACGTTTGCAGGAAGCCAATCTGGGGCTGGCGGCAATCGCCGACATTCACGCCGCGATCGTAGATTTACGCCGCTATACGCCGGTGATTGGCGTCGTGGCCGGAACCGTCGGCTGCTTCGGCGGGATGTCGATTGCCGCCGCGTTGTGCAGCTATCTGATTGTCACCCGTGAAGCACGCCTCGGCCTGAACGGCCCGCAGGTGATCGAACAGGAAGCCGGGATCGATGAATACGATTCCCGCGACCGCCCGTTTATCTGGAGTATGACCGGCGGCGAAGTGCGCTATCACAGCGGTTTTGTTGATGCGCTGGTAAAAGATTCCCTTGTTGAAGTGAAAGACAACGTGCTGGCCTTCATCAAAAAAGGCGTCCCTGTGACACACCGTTCTGATAATTATGAGTATTACCTGCCAAAACTGACCGGTTTTGACACCGCGCAGCAGGCCAGCCGTGACGTGACGGAAGCCTTGTTTAACCGGGAGGATCGCGCATGAGCACTTTTAAGAGCAACACCGTCAGCCGGGGTGATTACTGGTTTGCCGAACTGACCAAAGACGCCACGCCGGTGGCCGGGCTGTGCTCCTCCGTGAAAGCGGCAGACGGCAAAATTAACGATCAGGCCGTGCGTTTTATCGCCGTGGTGCCCGATAAAAACAATCATTATCCGCGCGCCGCGGGCGGTGAAGTCGGTCTGCTGGAAGGCTGGACGCTGGCGAAGGTCGTCAACGATGTGATTGCCGCCGATGCCAATGCAGCTACCAAACGCGCCATCGTGGCGGTGATTGATGTGCCAAGTCAGGCGTATGGCCGTCGCGAAGAAGCGTTCGGCATTCATCAGGCGCTGGCCGGTGCCGCAGGCGCTTATGCCCGCGCGCGTCTGGCCGGGCATCCGGTTGTCGGGCTGATTGTCGGTAAGGCGATGTCCGGGGCGTTTCTGGCGCATGGCTATCAGGCCAACAAGCTGATCGCTTTCAAGAATAACGGCGTGATGATCCACGCGATGGGGAAAGAATCCGCCGCACGTATCACCCTGCGCTCGGTGGACGCGCTGGAAAAACTGGCGGCGACCATTCCGCCGATGGCCTACGACATCGAAAACTACGCCACGCTGGGACTGCTGTCACAACTGCTCGACATCGCTGATCCCGACAGCGCAACGCCTGACGATATCGCCCGTGTCGAAAACACGGTCTGGCAAAACATTCTGGACGCACGCAAAGAAGGCGTAAGCCTCAGCAACCGTCTGGGTGCCGAAAACCGCGCCAGTTCGCAGCGCGTTCGCCAGCAGATGCGCCAGGAATGGTAATTCGTTAACTACTTTCAGTCTCAACCGGTAACGCACCTGCAAACAGCGTGACGCAGCCGCATCGCGGGTTCCGCCCTGATGATTCGTCAGGGCGCGAGCCTGCTGTTGTCTGCAACTGGACTGTCATACTAAAAAAACCATCGCACCGGCGCTGACTGAGCATTCATTTTTGTCTCAGGAAACTCGCTATGACTTACGTAATTTTGCACGCGCTTGCCCCTATTTTCGTCATCATGATCCTCGGTTTTTATGCCGGGAAAGCGAAAATGGTGGATAACCAGAATGTCTCTTTACTGAATATTTTCGTGATGGATTTCGCTTTACCCGCTGCGCTGTTTGCAGCGACCGTACAAACACCGTGGTCGGGCATTGTCGAACAGTCACCGCTGATTCTGGTACTGGTGCTGGCGATGTGGATAACCTACGCGGCGATCTATTTTATTTGCACCAAAGTATTTAAGAAGTCCGCACAGGACGCCGCCGTGCTGACGCTGACCGTCGCGCTGCCAAACTATGCCGCGCTCGGCCTGCCTATTCTGAGCAGCGTAATGGGTGATGCGCCTTCAACGTCGCTGTCTGTGGCGGTTTCCATCGCCTGCGGTTCCGTGCTGATGACGCCGTTCTGTCTGCTGATTCTGGAACGTGAAAAAGCGCGTTTAAGCGGCGAAAATCAGGGCTCATCGCTGGCGCTGCTGCCGGTACTGATGTGGCGTTCGGTGAAAAAACCCATCGTCTGGGCACCGCTGCTGGGTGTGATTCTGGCGGCAATTGGGATTAAAATGCCGGAAATTTTCCTGGCGTCGATCAAGCCTTTGGGTCTGTCAGCGACCGCTTCTGCGCTGTTCCTGACCGGTGTGATCCTCTCCGCCCGTAAGCTGAAAATTAACGGCCCGGTGCTGTTATCCTGTATCGCGAAAAACCTGATCCAGCCGTTTATCGCCTGGGGTCTGGTGCTGGCGTTTGGCCTGAGCGGTCAGGTGGCGGTGACGGCAATTCTGATGATTGCGCTGTCCGCCGGTTTCTTCGGTATCGTATTTGGTAACCGTTTTGGGGTGCAGTCGCCGGATGCTGAAGCGTCTCTGCTGATTAGCTCCGTGCTGTGCATTGTGACGCTGCCGCTGTTTATCACGCTGACCGCTTCACTTCACTGATAAGAAAGGATGCAGAACGATGTCTCAACCGCGTGCCCATGATTTTATCTGGATCGCTGACCGCTCCGCGCTCGACAGCGACGACGCCTTACCCGCGTGGGTAAACAGCAGCTGGCGCACCGCGCTGCCGCTGGTGGTGCGCCGCGATGTACGTGCTGATGGCGCTGTCCCGGTGGGCATTCGCGGGCTGACCCGCATTCAGCGTGCCGCCGCCTGGGTTAGCCCGGCGGCGATCGTGCGGGTCGTGACGCCGGAATCACTGGTCAGCGACGTCAATGTGCTTCTGCACTCACCGTTTGTTTCACAGCAACCGGTGCAGGCGCTGATTACGTTGTGCAGAATGCAGCTGCCTTTCATGTGGGGCGTGACGGGCAGCTGCGCCTATGCGCTGGCCAGTGACCTTCCGGTGATGCACGCCGACAGCGATCTGGATTTGCTGGTGCGCTGCGACGCACCGGTCAGCCGCGCACAGTTCACCGAATTTTATGAACGGCTTCAGCGACTGGTGTGCCGTGCCGATGTCCAGATCAATACACCACAAGGCGGATTTGCTCTCAGCGAATGGCTGCGTGGCGGTGACGTGATGCTGAAAACTGACACCGGCCCGTTGCGGGTGCGTGACCCGTGGCAATTGCTGGCAGGCTGAGGCCTGCCACCAAGGAGCACGATGAAAATCCTCTTTACTTTCCCCGGTCAGGGGCCGCAGGTACCGCAGATGCTGCACCGTTTACCGGACAATGCCCTGACGCACTCCCTTATTGAACAGGCCAGCCGCGCGCTCGGCGAAGACGTTCTGCTCCTCGACACCGCCGACGCATTGCGCGATACCCGCGCGGTTCAGCTCTGCTTGCTGACCGCCGGTGTTATCTGGGCAAAACAATGTCAGGCCGAAGGCATCGAGCCTGATTTTTGCAGCGGCCTGTCGATTGGTGCGTTTCCCGCTGCGGTGATCGCCGGTGCGCTGGACTTCTCACAGGCAGTGAAACTGGTCGCGTTGCGCGGCGAACTGATGCAGCAGGCGTATCCGCAGGGGTTTGGCCTCTCGGCGATCACCGGCCTGCGTCAGAATCAAGTCGAAGCATTAGTGGCGCAGGTCAACACGGCGGGATCACCGGTCTATCTGGCCAATATCAATGCCGAAGATCAGCTGGTGATCGCTGGCAGTGACGCCGCGATGCAGGAAGTGATGGCGCTTGCCAAAGCGCAGGGCGCGCAGAAAACCCACCGGCTGGCGGTCAGCGTGCCGTCGCATTGTGCGTTGCTCGATGAACCCGCCGCAAAACTGGTTGAAGCGTTCAAAGATGTGACGATTTCCCGCCCGACCTGTGGTTATCTTAGTGGCACCACCGGGCGCGTTTACTGGCAGCCGGAGAAAATCGCCGACGATTTGGCAATGAATATGGCACGTACCGTGAACTGGCGTGACGCGATGGTTGCGGCGTATGAGCGCGACGTGCGCCTGGCACTCGAAATGCCCCCCGGCGCGGTGCTTAGCGGGCTCACCCGACGCGCGATGGAACAGGGCGAAGCGCTGTCGTTATGCCAGTCCGGGATGCAGGTGGCGGGACGTCTCGCAGCGCGGTTACGGGAAAATGAGCGGTAAAAGGGTCAGCGCTTGCGGCTCGCCAGCGCATACATCCGGCTTTCGGCTGCGAGGGCGAGCAGGTTCGGGTCGTGCTCGCGGCTGTGCGGGAACACCAGCGCGATGGTCTGACGCATCTGATAGGCTTCGGCCAGCGGCAGTAAACGTACCGTATTTTCATACACTCCCTTCATCCGGCCAGGGATCAGCGTATAGCCGACGCCCGCCTGCACCAGACTCAGCATTGAGAAAATGTCATTTACCCGCGTCACAATATCCGGCTCAAATCCGGCAATCTGAAATGCTTCCTGAAACCCGTGGTAAGTCGCGAATCCTTCGGCCAGTGAGACGAATTTTTCCTGTTTGAAATCCCGCAAATCCGCCGTGCCCTCGGTTGCCATTTCTGAACTGGCAGGCGCGGCGAGGAAAATATCATCCTGAAAAAGCGGCAGCTGATCGTAACGTTGGGCGTCGATACTGGAGTCGCTGGTGGAAATCAGGATGGCATCGAGCTGGCCGTCTTCCAGCTTGTGCAGCAAATCATTGTTCGAGCCCATCACCAGTTCCAGCTCAAGTTCCGGACGGCGCAGTTTCAGCCCCATGATGAGGCGCGGAATGGTTTCCAGCGTCAGGGAATACAGCGTGCCGAGCTTCAGGCTTTTGTCGCCAAATCCGGCGGCGCGCTGGGTGGCCTGAATGCCGTGTTCCATCTGTTCGATGACCTGCGTGGCGTGTTCCAGCAACGCTTCGGCGGCGGGCAGTGGTAACAGGTTGCGGCCTTTGTGGATGAACAGCGGACAGCGCAACCCTTCTTCCAGAGAATGTAGCGCACGATGCACGCTGACGCTGCTCAGTCCGAGCTGTTCGGCGGCGCGGCTGATGTTCTGCTTTTCCATGTAGGCGAGGAAAATTTCGAGTTTGCGGAAAGTGATTTCACTGTCGATCATACGGGTTCCTGCGGCGCAGTTGCGGCCTGAGGATAATAGCCGCAGTGCGGCTATTGAGAAAGGATTGGAATCAATGCGGGATGAGCTGATAGCTGACCGTCAGGCATTTTTTGCCTTCGGCGCAGCTTTTGCAGCCGCCGGAGAGGCAGCTGTCGTCGGCGTCGATGGCTTCGGCTTTGCGCATGGCGACCAGCCTTTCAAGCATCGCCTGCACCAGTGGCTGCGGGGTATTGAGTTGCAGACTAAGCTGGCGGGCATCCGCCCGGCCAGCCAGTGCGAGACTGTCGCGTACCTCAATCAGAGTGGCCATCATATCTCCTAGTGGCAATCGCTGCCGGTCGCGGGTTCACAGCAGGCCGCCGCTTTACGCGGTTGCAGATGCAGGCTAACGCGGCTGCGGGCGTTGCGCAGGGCGATAAGCACCAACGCGTTAAAGGCCAGCACGATTAGAATGATGGTCATACTGTGTCCCGGATGATCGCGGAAGGTGGCTGCCTGATAGAACAACGTTGCCAGAGAATAGGCGACGTTCAGCCCCCAGAAGATCGAGAAGGTCATCCAGCTGCGGCTGGTTTCACGGGCAATCGCCCCCATCACGGACACGCAAGGTACGTAGAGCAGCACGAAGATCAGATAGCTGTAGGCCGAAATCGCTGAGCCAAATTTGTTGCTCATGACGCCCATCGAGCTGACGCCCATTTCGCCGTCGCCTTTACTGGCTTCGATCGGGTTAGACAGCACACTGATGCTGAATGTGTCTTTCAGCCCCTGCCAGGTCTCTTTCACCGCGCCGCCCAGTTCATCCACCAGGTTAAAATTCGCCGCATCAAATTCTTCATTGGTGATGTGTTCGGCGGTGTAAAGGGTGTTCAGCGTACCGACCACCACTTCTTTCGCCATCGCACCGGTCACCAGACCGACGGTTGCCTGCCAGTTGTCACTGTGCACACCCATCGGCGCGAGCACCGGCGTCAGCACTTTACTGACCGAGGCCAGCGCCGAATCATTGATGTTATTCACCGCGTTGCCGCTGAACGAGAAGCTGTTCAGTGCGCCGATGAAAATACTGGCGATGACGATGACTTTACCGGCGCGCAGCACGAAACCTTTCAGACGCTGCCAGGTTTGCAACAGCAGGCTTTTCAGATGCGGAACGTGATACACCGGCAGTTCCATCACGAACGGTGACGCTTCGCCGCGCATGATGGTGTATTTGAGCAGCAGGCCGGTGAGGATGGCGACCACAATGCCCAACAAATACAGTGAGAAGACGATGGAGGCGCCGTCCTGCCCGAAGAACGCTGCGGAGAAAACGGCGAAGATAGCCAGACGTGCGCCGCAGGACATAAACGGCGCCATCATGACGGTGATCAGGCGTTCGCGCGGGGCGTCCAGCGTACGCGCACCCATAATCGACGGAACGTTACAGCCGAACCCGACAATGAGCGGCACGAAGGATTTGCCGGGCAGGCCAAGCGCCTGCATCAGCCTGTCCATCACGAACGCGGCGCGCGCCATGTAACCGGAATCTTCAAGGAAGGAGAGGAACAGATACATCATGCCGATTTGCGGCACCAGCGGCAGAACGGTGTTGATCCCGCCGCCCACGCCCTGCGCGAGGAAAATGGTCAGCCATTGCGGGAAGTGCAGGGTAAAACCAATCCACTGCATGCCCTGAATGAAAATCGCCGCGGAACCAATATCGAAAATCGGTTGCAGCGCACCGCCGATGTTGATCGCCAGAACGAACATCAGGTACATCACCAGCAGGAAAATCGGTACGCCGAGGAAACGGTTGAGGATCACGCGGTCCAGCACCTGCGTCAGTTTATTCGGCGCGGTGAGGTGCGAGTTGCTGATTTCAGCACTCAGCTGGGCAATGGACTGATAGCGCGCATCGGCGATCAGCAGCGCCGGATCGTCCAGCTCCTGTGCTGCCAGCCGCGCTTTCACTTCCGGCAGCAGCTGTTGCGCGTTACCGGCGTGGGTCTGGCTGTAGATATCGCCTTCAAGAATTTGCAAAGCCAGCCAGCGGCGTTGTTGCAGCGCCATCTCTGACGGCATGGCGGCGGCCAGCACGTCCACTTCCTGTTGCAGCAGCGGAGGGTAGGTCACGCGCGCAAGCGTCGTGGCCGGTGGCAACGAGTCGATGGCCGTTTTCAGTTCTTTAATGCCGGAGGCGCGGGTAGATACCAGTGCGATCACCGGGCAGCCCAGACGCGCAGACAGCGCCGGGATATCGATATTGATGTTCTGGATTTTGGCGATGTCGAGCATGTTCAGCGCGACGATGCACGGAATGCCGAGCTCGAGCAGTTGCAGTGTCAGGTAAAGATTGCGCTCAAGGTTGGAGGCATCCACAACGTTAATCATCAGGTCGGCATCGCCGCTGAGAATGTAGTGGCAGGCAATCTGTTCGTCGAGCGAGGTTTGTTCGGAGATGGTGGTCAGGGAGTAAGTGCCCGGTAAATCCACCAGCGTGATTTTGTGATCTTCGGTGGCGAACTGGCCTTCTTTGCGTTCGACAGTCACGCCCGCCCAGTTACCCACGCGCTGGCGTGAACCGGTCAGCTGATTAAAAAGGGTGGTTTTACCTGAGTTGGGATTACCAATCAGGCCAATGGTCAGTGCTTTCATACGTTCAGATCTACGTGTGAGAAAGGAGAAACGCGCAGGGGATCAGTGTGACCCGCGCAAAAAGTCAGGCCAGTATTTCGAGCTTGAGCAGATCGAGATCTTTTCTGCGCACAACCAGACTGGTGCGGCGTGTCTCGATTTGCACCGGATCGCCCATCGGTGCGACGCGGATAATGTTGAAGAACGACCCAGGCAGCATGCCCAGTGACAGCAGTTTCTGGCGGTACGCCGGGCTGATTTCATGAGAAAAGCCGGTGATTTTGTAAGCACGTTGTGACTGAAGTTGCATGAGTTCCTCGCGAAGCGATCGGGTTTGTGGGGGCCGCGTTGCCAAAGCTACGCCGCGCTTCCGTGCCCGGTTATTCCACTTAAGTGCGAATTATGTTGCAAAAAAAACTGCTCAGAAATTGTCCCTGGTGTGCAAATGCCAGCGTATTGCTGACGGCGTACTGAATACGCAAAGTAGTACAAACGAAAATAGTTATCATAATTACTACGCATGGCGAGACAAAAAGAAAAGAGGCGTGCCTCTTCACGGATGTCCCTACCGCGTCGCTATCCTATGCCTGTGCAATCTCTGATTTATTGATTTACCGCAGTGATTGATTCATTAGGAGAGACTTTAAAAAGTGTCGAAAAAAAGTACATAAAAAAAGCCGCTAAAATTCAGCGGCTTTCGTTTAATGGCTTAAAACGTAAAAGTTAACGTTTTTTACCCATTGCGGCGGCCAGTGCATCCGCCATTGCATTATTCCCCGCCGGAGCCGCATTGCGACCCGCTGGCTTGTTTTGCGTCGGACGTTTCTGCCCATCGCGATTGTCACCTGCGGCTGGCGCGGAAGAACGACGCCCCGGCGCTTCGCCCGGTTGCTCATCCAGACGCATGGTCAGCGCGATACGTTTGCGTTGCAGATCGACTTCCATCACTTTGACTTTAACGATATCGCCGGCTTTCACCACAGTATGCGGATCTTCGACGAATTTGTTTGCCAGAGACGAAATGTGCACCAGCCCGTCCTGATGAACGCCGATGTCCACAAATGCGCCGAAGTTAGTCACGTTGGTGACCGAACCTTCAAGGATCATGCCTGGCATCAGGTCATTCATGGTTTCCACGCCATCGGCAAAGGTTGCAGTTTTAAACTCAGGGCGCGGATCGTGCCCCGGTTTTTCCAGCTCTTTGATGATGTCGGTAACGGTCGGCATACCAAACTTGGCGTCGGTGAATTCACTGGCTTTCAGGCCGCGCAACGCGTTCGAATCGCCCATCAGATCTTTTAGGGCCAGCTGTGTCGCCGCCAGAATGCGCTCCACCACCGGATAGGTTTCCGGGTGAACCGTAGAGGCGTCGAGCGGGTTGTCACCATGGTTGATACGCAGGAAGCCCGCGCACTGCTCGAAGGCTTTCGGCCCCAGACGGCTGACTTTCAGCAGCTGTTCACGGTTGCGGAACTGACCGTTCTCATCGCGCCAGTTGACGATATTCTGCGCCATCATGCGGGTCAGACCGGCCACGCGGGTCAGCAGCGGCACGGACGCGGTGTTGAGATCCACACCCACGGCGTTTACGCAGTCTTCCACCACGGTATCGAGCTTTTTCGCCAGCTGTGACTGGCTGACGTCGTGCTGATACTGGCCGACACCGATGGATTTCGGATCGATTTTCACCAGTTCGGCCAGCGGATCCTGCAAACGACGGGCGATAGATACCGCACCGCGAATGGACACGTCGAGATCCGGGAATTCCAGCGCCGCCAGTTCGGAGGCGGAATAGACCGATGCCCCGGCTTCGCTGACGATAACTTTCTGCGCTTTCACCGCCGGGAACTGTTTTTGCAGCTCGATGAAGAAGCGTTCGGTTTCGCGGGAAGCCGTCCCGTTGCCGATCGCCACCAGTTCGACGTTATGTTTAATGCACAGCGCCGCGACCTGTTGTGCGGCTTTTGTAGCCTGACCGGTATGTGGATAAACAGTATCGATACCCACCAGTTTGCCGGTGTTATCCACAACCGCGACTTTCACACCGGTACGCAGACCCGGATCGAGACCCATCGTGGCGCGCATACCGGCCGGGGCGGCCATCAGCAGATCGTGCATGTTGCGGGCGAAAACGTTAATCGCCTCGTCTTCGGCGCGTTCACGCACGGTGCTCATCAGCTCGGTTTCGAGGTGCAGCAGCACTTTGATGCGCCAGGTCCAGTTAACCACCGCACGGCGCCAGACATCAGCCGGTGCGTTATTGAGGCGCAGGCCAAGATGATCGATGATCAGTTGTTCGGCGTAGCTCTCTTTTGGCGGTTCGTCGTGCTGTGGATCGGCATTCAGCGCCAGCTGTAAGACGCCTTCGTTGCGGCCACGGAACATCGCCAGCGCACGGTGCGACGGGACTTTGGCGATCGGTTCGTGATGATCGAAATAGTCGCTGAATTTCGCGCCTTCCTGCGCTTTGCCTTCGACCAGGCGCGAAGTCAGATGTGCATTTTTCCACAGGTAGTCGCGGACTTTCGCCAGCAGCGAAGCATCTTCGGCGAAACGTTCCATCAGGATGTAGCGCGCGCCGTCCAGCGCGGCTTTCGTGTCGGCGACGCCTTTATCGGCATCGACAAATTTTGCAGCCGTTGCGTCAGGCTCGTTATGCGGATCGTTCCACAGTAATTCTGCCAGCGGTTCCAGTCCGGCTTCGATAGCGATTTGCCCGCGCGTGCGGCGCTTCGGTTTGAACGGCAGATAAAGGTCTTCCAGCTCGGTTTTGCTCAACGTAGTGTTGATCGCTTTAGCCAGATCGTCGCTCAGTTTGCCCTGTTCCTCGATGGATTTGAGGATGGTCTGGCGGCGGTCTTCCAGCTCACGCAGATAACCCAGACGGGTGTCCAACTGACGCAGCTGGGTATCATCCAACCCACCGGTGACTTCCTTACGATACCGCGCAATAAACGGCACGGTATTACCTTCATCCAGCAGACGCACCACGGAAGCAACCTGCTCCGGGCGAACCTGCAATTCACTTGCGATAATGCGGCTCAGTTGATCATTCATAAGTCTGGTATCAGTTTTTTCGTTAGTGAGTGACGTAAAAAGCAGGGGCACAGTTATACGGTTTGAAGGCTGAAAATGCCAGCCGTCAGGACGATGTGCCTCACGTTTTGAGAGTTAGCTGATCATTTGACGTATTCGATGTCATTGACGTACCAGGTCGCGTCACCGACCGGCGTGGTGACCACCAGACTGTCACCGACTTCCTTTTTCAGCAGCGCACGCGCCATCGGGGAGTCGATAGAAATATAGTCGCGGCGGCCAAAGATTTCATCGTAGCCGACAATGCGAAAACGTTTGATGTCGCCATCGTCGTTTTCCACTTCCACCCACGCGCCGAAGAACACTTTGCCGTCCTGCTGCGGCGAGTAATCGACGATACGCAGCTGCTCCAGACATTTGGTCAGATAGCGCACGCGACGGTCGATCTCACGCAGGCGCTTTTTGTTGTACTGGTAATCGGCATTTTCGCTGCGATCGCCCAGACTGGCGGCCCAGGTGACCTTTTTGGTGACTTCCGGACGTTCTTCGCGCCACAGGAAATCCAGTTCAGTTTTGAGTTTGTCGTAGCCTTCGCGGGTAATGAGTTTGGTCTTCATGCTACCTGTCGCCTTCCACACGTGTGTATTCCAAAATTCCTGCAGCCATTGTTTCACACAATCGCATGGCTGACAGCGCAGAAATTGGCCGAAAAATCCAACGGGATGCTACGCTTTATCTGATGGCTTTTTAGTCGAATAATTATTATCCTTCGCCGCGCTATTACGGTTTTGTTAACATTTAAGAAATTTCGCAATATTCTGAATACATAAAAGTTTTACTAAAAAATCACTTCTGGTTACGGGTCACAGGGATTAGGGGTACAGCTACAAATGGATTTACTCAAATTTTTACTTCGTTTGCCTTTTACATTGATAAAAGGCGTCTTCCGCGCATTGGCCTTTATTTTCGGGCTGCTCGGTCGCGTCATTAAACCTGTTGTCGGCAATATCGACTGGCGTGCGCCGGTCTGGTGGACGGCAATGTCCGGCGGACTGAAACGCGGTTTTGCGCGTATGGAAGGCGGGGTAGATAAACACCCGAAAGCCATCAGCCTGACGATTCTGGTTTTACTGTGCGTCGCGGGGGCGGGCGTTTATGGCTATCACTGGTGGTTAAACCGTCCGCAGCCGATCGAACCGGCACCGATGGTGTATCAGGAAACCAGCGTACGGGTCAGCGGCCCGGAAGCGGTGAACTACGCCGCGCAAAAGCCGGCACCGCAGCAAGTGACGTTTTACTTTAAAAATTCTGCTGCGCCGCTGACTGACGTCGGCAAAGTGGTGGAAAAAGGGATTTCCCTGAAACCTGCCGCCGAAGGCGAATGGAAATGGCTGAGCGGCTATACGTTAGCTTTCGTGCCGAAAAATCCGCTGCCGATGGGCACCAAATATGAAGTCAATTTCACCCCTGACGTGCTGCTCGCGCCGCAGATTAAGCTGGCGGTGACGAAATATGAATTCACCGCGCCTGCGTTTGATTATCAGCTGGGCGAGACCGAATATTATCAGGACCCGCAGGATCCACAGAAACGCAGCGCAATTTTTAACGTCAAATTCAATGCGCCGGTGGACGTTGCCAGCTTTGAGAAACAGGTTTCTCTCGGCCTGACCGAAGGCAAAGCTAAAACCGAGTCTAAGCTGAATTACTCCGTGGTCTACGACCAGAAAAAACTCAACGCCTGGGTGCATTCCGAACCGCTGAAATCCCTCGATCACGGCGGTGCAGTGCATGTGACGATAGGCGAGGGCGTGAAAGCCTCGGTAGCGTCCAATGCCACCACACAGGCGCGTAACGGCTGGGTTTCAGTACCGACGCTTTACAGCCTGACCGTCAACGAAGCCAGCGCGCAGGTCGTTGATGCCGAAGGTTCGAAAGGTCAGCGTGCGCTGATCGTCGGCTTCAGCGATGCGGTGAAAGACAAAGATATCCGCCGCGCGGTGAAAGTCTGGCTGCTGCCGCAGCATGATCCCAATGATTCAGAATCTGCGACCGGGCCGGATGATTACGCCAGCTGGGATGTGCAGAGCGTTGAAAACAACGTGCTCGCACAGTCCACGCCGTTAAACAATCAGCTTAATGAGGCCGAAAGCGATTATCAGCCGCAGTTCAGTTTCCGCTTCGATGCGCCCGCGCACCGTTCCATGCTGGTGGAAATCGACAACGTGCTGACCTCGTCCGGCGGCTACAAAATGCCGGAAAAAGTCTACCGCATCGTGCAGGTGCCGGATTATCCGAAATCGCTGCAGTTTATGTCGCAGGGTTCGCTGCTGTCTGTTAACGGTGATAAACAAATCAGCGTCGCGGCGCGTAACGTGCCGGGCATGCGTCTGGACATCAAACGCGTCATCCCGAGCCAGTTGCAGCACATTGTTTCCTTCAAAAGCCGTCAGTACTCATCGGCAGAATTTAACCGCCTGAATGACGAGTATTTCACCGAGCACTTTAAATATCAGACGGCGGTCAATAACGATAAGCCGGGTGAGGTGAATTATCAGGGCGTCGATCTTTCCCGCTATCTTTCGACCGATCCGGCTTCGCATCGCGGCGTGTTCCTGCTGACGCTGTCAGAATGGGATCCGAAGAAGAAAGAAGAAAAACCGGCTACCGATGACGATGGTAATCAGTATCAGGAAGAAGACCAGAGCGGAGACGAAGCGCCGGTCGGGGATTCGCGCTTTGTGGTGGTCACCGATTTGGGAATTATTGCCAAGCGTTCGCAGGATAAAACCCGCGATGTGTTTGTGCAGTCGATTCACAGCGGTACGCCTGTCAGTAACGCCAAAGTGTCGGTGATTGCGAAAAACGGTGTCACTCTGCTTTCCCAAAACACCGGTGCCGACGGCCACGTGCGCTTCCCTGCGCTGGATGTTTATACCAGCGAGCGCCAGCCGGTCATGTTCCTGGTGGAAAAAGAGGGCGATGTTTCCTTCCTGCCAGCCGATCGCGATAACGATCGCGGCCTCGATTTCTCACGTTTTGACGTTGACGGCGAAATCACGCCGAATGACCCGCGCACGCTGAGCAGTTATCTGTTCTCCGATCGCGGCGTTTACCGTCCGGGCGATACGTTCAATATCGGTCTTATCACCCGAGCCGCCGAGTGGAGCAATGGTCTGGCGGGCGTGCCGGTACGTGCAGAAATTCACGATCCGCGCGACAAGCTGATGAGCACCATTCCGCTGACGCTCGGTGCCAGTGGTTTCAACGAACTGAGCTACACCACCGACGAGAATTCGCCTACCGGTGAATGGAACGTTTATCTGTATCTCATCGGCAAAGACAATGAATCTTCTACGTTCCTCGGTCACACCTCGGTGAACGTCAAGGAATTCGAGCCGGACCAGTTAAAAGTTAAACTCCAGCTGATGCCGGAACGTAAGCAGGGCTGGGTCAAACCTTCTGAATTACAAGCCAATATCGACGTGCAGAATCTGTTCGGTACGCCTGCGCAGGATCGTCGCGTGACCTCGAAACTGACGCTGCGCCCGATGTATCCGAGCTTCGATCAGTTCCCGGACTACGCGTTCTACGAGAATCGCCAGAACAGCGACGGTTTCGAAACGGAATTGGAAGACCGCACTACCGATGAGAAAGGTGCTGCAACGATCCCGCTGGATCTGAAATCGTACGCCGATGCGACCTATCAGCTGCAACTGCTGTCGGAAGCCTTTGTGGCCGGTGGCGGACGCTCCGTGTCGGCTACTGCGCGGGTACTGGTGTCGCCGTATGATTATCTGGTCGGTGTGAAACCGGACGGCGATCTGGGTTACATCAATCACGGAGCGGTGCGTCATCTGAACGTGATTGCCGTTGACCCGACGCTTAAACAAATCGCCCTGCCTGCGCTGAAAGTGGCGCTGATCGAACAGAAATACATTTCTGTACTGACCAAACAGGATTCCGGCGTTTACAAATACCAGTCGAAAATGAAAGAAGTTCAGCTTTCAGAGCAGCCGCTCTCGCTGACCGCGCAGGGCAATGACCTGACACTGGCAACCGACAAGCCGGGTGATTTCGTGCTGGTGGTTGAAGATGCGCAGGGCAACGTTCTAAACCGCATCGGTTATACCGTCGCCGGTAATGCCAACCTCAGCCGTTCGCTGGACAGAAATGCCGAGCTGAAGCTGAAACTCAATCAGGGCGAATATCTGCCGGGCGATGAAATCGAAGTGTCAATCAACGCGCCATATACCGGCAGCGGTCTCATCACCATCGAGAAAGACAAAGTCTACAGCTGGCAGTGGTTCCACACCGATACCACCAGTTCCGTACAGAAAATCCGCGTACCGGCGGGCATGGAAGGCAACGGCTACATCAACGTGCAGTTCGTACGTGATGTGAACTCCGATGAAATCTTCATGAGCCCGCTGAGTTATGGCGTAATGCCTTTCAAAATCAGCACTAAGGCGCGTCAAAACTCTCTGGAAATCCATGCGCCGGACGTGATCAAACCGGGTGAAAACCTGGCGATGACGGTCACCACCGACGGCCCGCAGCAGGTGGCGTTGTTTGCCGTGGATGAAGGCATTTTGCAGGTGGCGCGTTATCGCCTGAAAGATCCCCTGGAGTACTTCTTCCGCAAGCGCGAGCTGGGCGTGGAAAGCTCGCAAATCCTCGACCTTATCCTGCCGGAGTTCAGCAAACTGATGCAGCTTGCGGCAGCACCGGGCGGTGACGGCGGCGAAGGGCTGGATCTGAACGTCAATCCGTTCAAACGCAAACGTGACAAGCCGGTGGCTTATTGGTCTGGCATCACTGAAGTTAACGGCCAGAAGCAGTTCGATTATCAGGTGCCGGATTACTTCAACGGCAAAATCCGCGTAATGGCAATCTCCGTCACGCCGGACAAAATCGGTAAAGCGCAGACTTCTGCCACCGTGCGTGACAACTTCATCATGACGCCAAACGTGCCATCGATGGTGGCGCCGGGTGATGAGTTTGACGTCAGCGTGGGCGTAAGCAATAACCTTGACGGGCTGAACGGCAAGAGCGTAGCGATCGCCGTGCATCTTAACGTACCGCCGCAGCTGGAAGTGGTCGGCAAAGCGGATCAGAGCCTGTCGCTGGCGGAAAAACGCGAGGGCGTGATTAACTTCCGTCTGCGTGCCAACGCCGTTCCGGGCGATGCGCCGCTGGTGTTTGAAGCGACCTATGCCGATAAAACCAGCCGTCGCACCATCAGTACGTCGGTGCGTCCGGCTATGCCGTTCCGTACGCAGTCCGTCATGGGCCGCATGAGCGGCAGCAGCCAGAACGTCGATAATCTGCGTCAGATGTTTGATGCCTATGGGGTGCGCAAGGCGGCGGTGTCGAATTCGCCACTGGTGCTGACCAGCGGGCTGTCGCAGTATCTGGCGGATTATCCGTACTACTGTTCGGAGCAGATTGTCAGCCGTTCGATTCCGATGATCCTCGAAGGCCTGCATCCGGAAATGAAAGGTAATCTGAGTCAGGCCGAGACCAGCAAAAAGCTGAAAGACATGCTGGCTATCCTGCGCTCGCGTCAGAACGACAGCGGCGCAATTGGCTTGTGGCGTTCGTCGCCAGAAACCGATCCGTTCGTTACGCCTTACGTGGTGCAATATCTGCTGGAAGCCAAAGCTGCGGGCGTGGCGTTACCGGCCGGCATGCTGGAGGAAGCCAACGCGGCACTGCGCGTGCTGGCGGCGAATCAGAATGACGATTTGTACAATCTGCGACTGCGCGCGTGGGCGGTGTATTTGCTGACGCGTCAGGGTGAAATCACCACCAGTTCGCTGGCTTCGGTGCAGGATACGCTGCAACAACGCTACCCGGACACGTGGAAAACCGATCTCAGCGCGCTGTATCTCGCCTCGTCTTACCGCATGCTGAAAATGGATGATGAAGCCAATACATTGTTACAGCCGACGTGGAAACAGCTGAGCAAGGCGTACGACAAAGGCTGGTGGACGCAAAGTTACTTTGACCCGCTGGTGCAGGACGCGACGCGGCTGTATCTGATCACCCGTCATTTCCCGGAAAAAGTGTCGGCTATTCCGCCGCAGGTGCTGGAAAATATGGTCAAATCGCTGAAAGAAGAGCGTTACACCACGTATTCCTCCGCGATGAGTATTCTGGCGCTGGAGAGTTATTCCGCCCAGGTCGCGGCGCAAGCGACGGCACCGGATGCGCTGAAAATCACGCAGATCAGCAAAACCAAAAATGTTGAACCGCAGCTGATTTCCAGCGTTCAGGGGCTGTTTGCCAAAGCCAATTTTACCGCCGATGCCCAAGCAATTCGGGTGGAAAACGGTAACGATGCGCCCGCCTGGTATGTGGTCACGCAGGCCGGTTACGATCTGGCGGCACCGAAAAAAGCCATCTCGCGCGGTCTGGAAATTACCCGTGATTACACCGACGAAAAAGGCAATCCGGTCACGCAGGTGACGCTGGGGCAGAAGATCAATGTGCATCTGAAAATCCGCGCCAATTCGAAAGAAGGGCAGAGCAATCTGGCGATTGTCGATTTGCTGCCGGGCGGATTTGAAGTGGTACAACAGACGCCACCGGAACCGGAAGCTGACAGCAATGATGAAAGCAGTGAGGCCGATGCGTCGGCGTCCTGGCAGTCGCCGCTGGCCGCATCGGGATCGACGTGGGCACCGGACTACAGCGATATTCGCGAAGATCGCGTGGTCATTTACGGCAGCGCCAGTACCGATGTGCAGGAGTTTGTGTATCAGATCAAAGCCACCAACACCGGTAGCTTTGTGATCCCGCCAGCGTATGGCGAGGCGATGTACGACCGCGAAGTTCAGGCATTGTCCGTCAGTGATAAAAAACTGGTTGTCGTGCCTGCGGCTGACAATAAATAACAGCGGGTGCAACACACTCACTGAAGACTGCGCCCCGCCATTGATCGCGGGGCGCAACTTTTCCAGAGTAGCCAGATGATGACCTTTCCCGCATTTTTCAAAACAGCGAAACGCCAGCTGCAAAACATTGCCATGGGTGTCTTTTTACTGGCGCTGATTGTGCTGGCCTGCCGTTTGTGGCCGCATCCGCCGCTTTCGCAGGGGCAACCTTTCTCTTCAGTCTATTATGACCGCCAGGGCACGCTGATGCGTATCACGCTGGCCAACGACGATCGCTACCGTTTATGGACGCCGCTGGAGCAGGTTTCTCCACTGGCGGTCAACGGTTTGCTGCTGCACGAAGACCGCTGGTTTTACGTTAATCCTGGTTTCAATCCGTTCAGCCTGATGCGCGGTTTCTGGCGCAGCTACGTCGCGGGCGGAAAAATGCAGGGCGGATCCACCATCACCATGCAGTTGGCGCGTATGCACTGGCATCTCAATACCCGCACGCCGTCGGGCAAAATCATGCAGGTTTTGCGCGCGGTGCAGCTGGAACTGAGTTATTCAAAACACGACATTCTCGAAGCCTATCTGAACTACGCGCCGTACGGTCGCAATATCGAGAGCATCGGCGCGGCCAGCCTGATCTATTTCGACAAAGTGCCGAAAGACCTCACGCTGCCGGAAGCGCTGACGCTGGCGGTGCTGCCACAATCGCCGAGCTTTCGTATTGATGCTAAAACCGGCGTGCTCGGCACGGCGCTGACGCAGGCGCGTAACCGGCTGTTCGTCCGCTGGCAGGCGCAGTACACCACCGATAGCAGCCAGCTTTCACTGTTTAAACTGCCGCTGGCGCTGCGTCAGCCCGAGCGGATGCCGTATATCGCGCCGCACTTTATCGAGCAACTGCGCCAGCAAAATCAGCAATTAATCCAGACGAATAACCGCGTCGATACCACGCTGGACGCCGGTTTGCAGCGGCTGGTCGAACGGCAGGTGAACGCGTTTATTACCCGCAATCAAAGTCGCGGGATCCGAAACGCCGCGGTGTTACTGGTCGATACAAGGGATATGGGCGTGCGTGCGCTGATGGGATCGGCGGATTATTACAATCGCAGTATTCAGGGGCAGGTCAACGGCACCAACGCCAAACGCTCACCAGGTTCTGCGCTCAAGCCATTCATCTACGCACTCGGAATGGAGCAAGGCGTGTTGCACCCGATGACCATCCTGAAAGATGTGCCATCGGCGTTTGGCGCTTACGCGCCTGAAAACTTCGACCGGCGCTTTCTCGGGCCGGTGACCGCAACCGATGCCCTCAATTTCAGCCGCAACATTCCGGCGGTGTACGTTGCGTCGCAGCTTCGCCAGCCATCGTTCTATCAGTTCCTGCGGCTGTCCGGCGTCGCCAATATGTCCAGTGAGAATCACTATGGCTTGTCGCTGGTACTGGGCGGTGGCGAAGTGACGATGCAGGAGCTGGGAAAATTGTACGCGCTGCTGGCTAATCGTGGCGTATTGCAACCATTGCGTATGCAGCAAATCGATCCCCGTCCGACTACGCCGGTCAGGTTGCTGAGCGAAGAAGCCAGCTTTATGACGCTGGACATGTTGCGTCAGCACCGCCGCCCCGGCGATACGTTGGCGCAACAGCCGTCTTCGCTGCCGGTCTATTGGAAAACCGGGACGTCATGGGGTTTTCGCGATGCGTGGAGCGTCGGAATTTTCGGCCCCTACGTGCTGGTGGTGTGGGAAGGGAATTTCAACAGCAAGGGCAATAACGTGTTTGTCGGTGCTGAGGCCGCCGCGCCGCTGTTCTTCAACATTATTGACAGCATCAGTGCCAGCTATCCGGATTTGCAGGAACCCAAACGCCCGTTCCCGAAACAGCTAAAACGTGTGGATATTTGCCTCGCCAGCGGTGATTTGCCAACGCCGTGGTGTCAGCAAAAAGGTAAAACCTGGTTCATTCCCGGCAAGTCGCCCATCAAAGTCGACACTGTGTATCGCCCGGTGCGGCTGGATAAACTGACTGGCGACGTGGCGTGCCCGCCTTTTGATCAAGACGAAACCCGCGTCGAAGTGTTCGAGTTCTGGCCATCGGATTTGGCGAACGTGTTCGCGCAGGCCGGACTACCGAAGCGGAAACCGCCGGTGAACAGATGCAAAGATAACGGCGTTGATGTCGGGGGCAATCCACCGCGGATTACCTCGCCGCTGAAAAATACCACTTATACGCTACGACAATCCCAGCAGGGGCGTGACCGCATCGCCTTCAACGCGGTTACCGATGCCGACAGCAAAACGGTGTACTGGTTTGTCGATGATATCTACCTCGGCAGCTCCGTCAGTAAATCGGCCATCGACTGGCGACCCATCAACAACGGGCAGTACCGCATCCGCGCAGTGGACGATCGCGGAAGGGCGGACAGCCGGTTAATCAGTATTGAGATTGTGAATTAGCGGGAAGTCAGGCAGCAGTTTTGCTGCCTGAAATGGGCTATCGGATATCCACTTTAAGTGTGGCAGTTGCCTCGAATTCGCCGGTATCGAGTTCACCGCCAACGAGGTTTATTGGGATAGCTGTCAGGGAGATTTTTCCCAAACCATTTTGATTCATTGCCAGTACACCCTTAGTAAAAGGTATAAAAGTTCCAGCCTCTTCCACAATAATTCCGATATCAGCTTTATTATCTGAAGATCGACGGCGGGCAACAAGATAATATTGGTCCTGCACATCCTGCCCATCAAGAATCATGGATAACTTATTACCTACGGGGATCACCGGCAAGCCATTTTTCGTACAATTATATCTAATATCGAAGTTGGTTTGTTTAAAATTATCCGGCGGGGAATTTTTTGTTATAAATCTACTGGCCTGAATAGAGCCTAAATTTACGGAAATCACTTCTCCCTGATTTATCTCACAGTTTTGTGGAGCCGTCAGTGTGCCACTGAGATATAGAATAGCTACGGGATTGCCTAAATAAGGATTTTTATCTGAAGACGTTGCGGCAGAAGCATAGATGCGGGCAATTTCCGTGCGTGGGATATTTATTTCCCCCACAAAAGGCGTAGTGACATAAAAGGTCATTCTACCTTGAGAACCTGTTGCCAGCGTATCGTGCGTAGCTTGTTGTCTGCAAACACCGTTGTTATTTTTATCACGATGGAGGGTTTTATCAATCACTGCATTGACTGTTGGAACAGTAACATAACTATTGTTAGGGATGATAATTTGCGTCATAACATCCAGATGTTCATTAACTTTATAATAATTTAGTGCATGTCCCGTGGATAAAGAGGTTTGCAGACTGTAAATAACCTGTACTCCGCTGGAACTTGTTGCATCATCATCTGAACAATTACATGATATCTGATAGCCTTGTTGGCCACCATTTAAGCCATCCTCAAAGGAGAATGCCTTTTTATTTTCTTCACTTTTTAAATCATGAAGTAATGAGTTTTCATAAGAAGTTGCTCCGCTATTAAGAGGTTCACAGCTAACGGAGTTGGCTGCGAATATTTTCGGAGTGTACAGGCAAGGTAAAGCGAGTAAGAGCGCTGCCCTTGAAAGTATTTTAAACTTTATTTTACATTCCATTTTTTTTCCTAAATACAAGAGGCAGTAATAGATTGTACTGAGACCGCAGCAGGCGAGATATTCACGGTCACTCTACATTGCTGATTCGCTGCAACACCCCATTTGACATGTATACTCACAGGTTCATTAGTTTTAACTCCCGACAAGTAAAGAATCCCTTCCTCATCGACGATATTTTCTAGTGTTTGATCTTCACTGACAGCAATAGCGCCAAAAGGCACCGGATTACCATTGGGTTGAAGCAACTTAATCAGGGTACGAACACCAAGGCGAGCATCGAAATGTGCCACCACCATGGCTCCTTTGTTAGGAATGACCATCTCGGAGGATTTTGTAACATCGACGTCTCTAGGAAGGGTTGTGGTATCAATATCAATACGATTTTCAGAGTAGGGCGTAAGATAGGGCACGACGGCATATCCACGCCAGTCTGTTTTCAAACCAGGAATATTTTGCACTCTGGCGCCGCTGGCACCATTAGTGTCTATCAGTGCAAAAGAATCCCCTAACGGTTGGGAAAGCGTGACCCCGTGGGAATGCGCAATGACCCCCCCAGCGATACCGTAGTTAATTTGTTGAGACGTATTGTCGTAATAGTATCCCGTATTAAGCGTGCCGTATGTTGAGCGATAGGTAGCATTTAAATTAGTGTTGTGCGTGCCCCCATGATCTGTATGACTTTGCTGGGCGGAGTAGCTAAGCCGATAATCATCCAGAGCACTACCGCTGATGCCTAGTTGCTGGCGTGTACTGTCACCTTTTTGATGAGTGACGTTATAGGTAGCCCAACTTTGTGGCAGCCAACGACTTAAAGGAACGCGAATGTTCATGGCGATTTGCTGGTCATTTTCCTCATCTTTAACCTGGCTGAAGGAATATGAAAGGTTATAACTTACGCCGTAAAAACTGGTATTCATCCCGAAAGTGATATTTTTCTCTTTATTGCTATTGCGCCAGTAATCCTGCTGATAAGCCGATGTATAAAGGCTAGCGCCCTCCCAGAGTGCCTGATTAATACTGATTTGATATTTACTTCTCTTATGATTCTCTTGCCCTGAGTCATCCTGGGATTGATTAGCCTCATCAAAATCGTAAAAACCGTTGGTGGAATAACGGTAACTTGCAACTGAAAAGTTGGTATCCGTCGTTTCGATATTTTTAGAGTATTGGATACGGTAAGACTGGCCGCTGCTACTTTGATTGTTATCTAACGTGGTTTGAGCCTGAGTCCCATCGACAGAAACGGAACCGAGATCGAGCAGACTGAACCCCATTCCTGCCAGTCCTGAAATATAGTCAGACGAAAGCAGGATGCCTGTATAGGCGGTAATCTCATTGGAGATGCCATATATCGTGGTTCCCTGAACAAAGTCAGGTTCTTTATCTCCACTTTCATTTGAGCGATAGTGGCCAAGTGTGCCGCTATATTTGAAACGACCAGGACGCTGCATGACAGGAACAGCGGAGAAGGGTTGATTAAACTTTCGTTCCGTCCCATCGGCTTCTCTTACTGTTACTTCCAGTTCACCGCTAAAAGAGGAAGGATAAAGGTCATTAATTTCGAATGCACCCGGAGCGACGTAGCTTTGATAAATAATGTAGCCATCCTGCCGGATGGTGACTTCTGCATTGGAATTGGCGATGCCGCGGATCGTGGGTGCAAACCCCCGCTGACTGTCGGGCAACATATTGTCATCTGAAGCGAGTTGAATGCCGGTAAATTGCAGGCTTGGAAAAAGATCGCCGGGTGTCGAGCTTTCACCGATCAGAATCTGGGATTTGAGGATTTTAATGTCGCGCTGTGCATAAGTAGAAATAGTATCCCAACGGTGCTCGTTATCTCCGCTGTTGTAAGTGCTGTAATTACGTAAACGCCATGGGCCCAAATTTAACCCATTTTGCATATTCAGATACTGGCTGGAGTCATCGCTACCATTTTTGTTTCTACGCTGAGAGCCAGAAAATGCGTAGTTGGAGAATAAGACTGGCACACCATCGTCCCACTTTTTGGGATCTACGTAGCCGTTGGCTTTCTGATCCATGGCCGCCTGAGGGATGCTGATATCCAGACGCATGCGGTTAAAATCAAACTTGGCATCGGCGGCAGGAATATAATCACTCAGTTTACGAAGAGGAACATTATGTTCTTGGCTGATCAAAGAAGGGAAAGCATCAACCTTCACGTTCAACGCTCGTAATAAATCAGGCGTGATTTGTGCAATCAGCGAACCATCTGGCAACTGGTCATAACGGATTTTCTGTTCCAGCACTTCATGCCGGTTAACATAAATTGTTGTTTCATAGAGACCGGGAACTTGTGCTTTATCACTTAAAGAAAAAACAGAAAGATCAACTTTATCCGTTGATTGGCCATGATTCTCAAGCAATTTCGGATCAAAATAAACTTCCTCTGCTAGCGCCGAATTAAGAGTTAAGCTCAATGCGGGGACGGAACAGGTCAGAGATATGATAAAAAGATGGTGTTGCAAATGCTGAGGTAGAGTTAAGCGTTTCTTGGCTTGTTTCACTGGCGCGTAATAATCCATTGTCTTTTCCCTGACGCCCAAATGTATTCCTGCTATGTAGTTAATATTTTAACTAAATTATAGAGTGCCCTTAATCGGGGCAGAATCACCGCCGTAATCATTAATCGCTCTCCATTCAATACTGTTAGCGGTATTATTAGCAGGCAAAGTCACGGTAATCTGATCGCCAGGCGCAATCATATCGACATCTTTTAATAAGGTATTGCCTAGCATAAGATAGCTAAATACAACGTAATAAGAAGAGGGGTTGGCTATGTATAACTGTCCATCTTTCCTGGAAAATGTTAGGGTTTTGTAAGCGTCAGAAGCCCGGCCTTCTATTCCTTCTGGGCGGTAAAATAGCTTAATTCGAGTTTTAACGACGAGTTTCAACTCATTGACATCATTCTTAGGCGTTGATGGAATAGCTCTAACATTAATATAAAATATCGATTCCTTATTAGTGGGTAATTCGCCCCCTGTATAAGTAATTCGAAGGCTATTTTCTTCTTGTGCATTAAGGCGAAAGAGTGGTGGTGTTACGACAAATGGCCCTCGAGTTTTACCATCACTGCCTTCCACCCATGATTGTATCAAAAAGGGTTTACTATCTGAAAGATTACTAAGAGGTAATGCAACTTCTCTTTTTTCCGCATTGTAGATAAGCCTTGTGCGGCCAACCAGTATCCCGCCACCATAACTTAGCTGAATGGAAAAAATAAAAATTAGCGAAATTTTAACTAAAAGGCTGATTATATTGCGCATGAACTTATTACATCCAGTAAGGAGGTATAATTTAGCCTCACCAGTTCAATGTTCTCTGAACTGGTGAGAGAGTACATTTTACCGGTAATCGAGAGTCACATTCACACTGGCATCTGCCGCACCTTCGTGGATATCATCGGGTGCGACGTAAGACCGATAATACGCTTTCCAGTTAATATTCATGCTGGAACCTGTGATGGGGTAGCTGATATCTGACAACTTATTTAGAGGCATTATTGATCCTGTCGCAGAGTCAATGATTTCGATCCCTACGCCAGTAGCAATATCTTCAGAAACAACCCCCTCACCGACCTGAATTAAATTCGGATGACTGGCATCAACCGGTTCAGCTTCTAACCAGACGCGAAGTTGAGGGATGGTATCCGTAACCGGGCAATTGGTCAGAGGAAGAATGACAGGAACAAGTTGAGGCGAAGTTTCACCAGCTTTGGTAAATTGAGCCGCAGCGTAATGCCCTAATTCAACTTTCACGTCACTACCATTGTTAATAACGCACGTAGTTTTAAGTATTTCACCAGTGAATTTTATCGTCCCATCTATCGCATAGCTATTCCCGGCTAATGCCAGCAGTAACCCACTTACAATGAGCTTGTATGTCGTTTTCATTTTCGCATCCATTCTGAAATAAAAAATTAAGAGCTTAGTCACAGATACACTTGATTAATATATTAGCGATACTAATTAAATGCCTGCAAATGCGGATTCTATCAACTATTTTAGGCATTGAATAGAGGGTGTAGATCATTATCACAGAAGGCTAATAAGATTAGCGCGATTATATTCATTTATCTGATCGTTGAGCTCTTATTAATTCATCCGGCTGATCGTTTCGGTTTGATTAAATAATTTAACAAGAGAGAGTTATTATAGGATGGGTTTCCTTTTATTAAACATTTTAACTTAATGGTTAAGGTAAGGGGGTGCCTTAAAAATAAGCTACTGCAGCGAAGTGTTAAATTTATTCGTTTATTTTAAATTAATCGTATTTCTGAAAGTTCTTTTATTAGGAACTATTGAAATGTAATGGATGATTTTCGAGCGGTTACGTCCGGGGGGATGGGTAACTCGCTTCCTTCAGGCATCGCGACAAACCGTAACAAACCAACCGTAGATGGTGGGAGATTCCTCTGATATTGTTGATAAATTAGGAAATCCGTATTCATTGTTACAATTTCGACTAGAATATATACCATTAAACGCTGTCTGTTTTGGCTCATATTTCTAACAATAGAAGCTTCAGGCATTCACGCCTTTGGGAGAGTTACATGCAAGAAAATCACAAGATTCTGGTTGTCGATGACGACATGCGTCTGCGCGCACTTTTAGAACGTTATCTGACAGAGCAGGGCTTCCAGGTACGCAGCGTCGCGAATGCCGAGCAGATGGATCGCCTGCTGACCCGTGAATCCTTCCATCTGATGGTGCTGGATTTGATGTTGCCGGGCGAAGACGGTTTGTCTATCTGCCGCCGTCTGCGCAGCCAGAGCAATCCGATGCCGATTATTATGGTGACGGCGAAAGGTGAAGAAGTTGACCGTATCGTCGGTCTGGAAATTGGCGCCGACGACTACATTCCTAAACCATTCAACCCGCGTGAACTGCTGGCGCGTATACGTGCCGTTTTGCGCCGTCAGGCCAACGAGTTGCCGGGCGCACCTTCTCAGGAAGAAGCGGTGATTTCGTTCGGTAAGTTCAAACTCAACCTCGGTACCCGCGAAATGTTCCGTGAAGACGAGCCTATGCCGCTGACCAGCGGTGAGTTCGCCGTCCTGAAAGCGCTGGTGAGCCATCCGCGTGAACCGTTGTCCCGTGACAAGCTGATGAATCTGGCGCGTGGCCGTGAATACAGTGCGATGGAGCGTTCTATCGACGTGCAGATTTCCCGTCTGCGCCGCATGGTAGAAGAAGATCCGGCGCATCCGCGTTATATCCAGACCGTATGGGGTCTGGGCTATGTGTTCGTCCCGGACGGCAGTAAGGCATGAGACGAATACGCTTTTCACCGCGTAGCTCGTTTGCCCGAACACTGTTATTAATCGTCACCTTGCTGTTCGTCAGCCTGGTGACGACCTATCTGGTGGTGCTGAACTTCGCCATCTTACCTAGCCTGCAACAGTTTAATAAGGTGCTGGCATACGAAGTACGTATGCTAATGACCGATCGTTTGCAGCTGGAAGATGGCACGTTGTTGGCAGTTCCCCCGGCATTTCGTCGCGAGATTTATCGCGAACTGGGCATCTCGCTTTATACCAACTCTGCGGCTGAGGAGAGTGGTCTGCGCTGGGCGCAGCACTACGAATTCCTGAGTCAGCAGATGGCCCAGCAGCTCGGTGGACCGACCGACGTCCGTGTGGAAGTAAACAAAAACACGCCGGTGGTATGGCTAAAAACCTGGCTCTCGCCTGACATCTGGGTGCGCGTTCCTCTTACTGAAATCCATCAGGGTGATTTTTCCCCGCTGTTCCGCTATACGCTCGCGATTATGTTGCTGGCGATCGGCGGCGCATGGCTGTTTATACGCATTCAAAATCGACCCCTTGTGGAACTTGAGCACGCTGCGTTGCAGGTGGGTAAAGGGATTATCCCTCCTCCGCTGCGTGAATACGGTGCGTCTGAAGTCCGTTCGGTAACGCGAGCCTTCAACCAGATGGCAGCCGGTGTAAAACTGCTGGCCGATGACCGTACCTTACTGATGGCGGGCGTAAGCCATGATTTACGCACCCCGCTGACGCGTATCCGTTTAGCCACAGAAATGATGAGCGACGGCGATGGATATCTTGCGGAGTCAATTAATAAAGACATCGAAGAGTGCAATGCCATCATCGAGCAGTTTATCGATTATCTGCGCACTGGTCAGGAGATGCCTACCGAAATCACCGATCTTAACGGTATTTTGGGTGAAGTGATTGCGACGGAAAGCGGCTATGAGCGTGAAATTGATTCCGGTCTGGCGGAGGGTGAATTGCTGGTGAATGCGCACCCGCTGTCCATAAAGCGTGCTGTGGTGAATATGGTGGTGAATGCCGCCCGCTACGGCGACGGCTGGATAAAAGTCAGCAGCGGGCGCGAACTCCAGCGTGCGTGGTTCCAGGTCGAAGACGATGGCCCGGGTATTGCACCGGATCAACTCAAGCATCTTTTCCAGCCGTTTGTGCGCGGTGAAAGTGCCCGAACCACCAGCGGCACTGGACTTGGACTGGCTATCGTCCAGCGTATTATCGATGCGCACTCGGGGACCTTGGATATCGGGAAAAGTGACCGGGGTGGGTTAAGGATAAGAGCTTATTTACCGTTACCGGTAGAAATGCTCAAGGCGGTGGCGGTACAGCAGAAACCGGTGTGAATTAAAGGGGGCCTTAATAATCCCTGACAGATTCTGCATCGGGAATATTTCGGTTTCACACTCGCAGCGATCACTGCAAGTGTGAAACCGACGCTTCCCCGTCTGCTTTAAGGCCGCCATTGCAGCGGCTTTCTGCAACAAACGTTAAGTCTTCCGACTCATAACATAATATTCCGCGGCTTCCTCGCGCCACCTCGGCGCCTCCACCACATCCCATGGATTCACTACGATCACACCCGTGTGCGCAAAGACCCCGGCGTTATCTGTCACCAGCGACGCCTGATGGTTCAGGCATATCGCGGCAAGCTGCGTATCGCGCTCTTTCATCGTCACGCCTGCCTGCTTTGATAAGGCCATCACGCGCGGATAGTGCAGGGCGCTGGCGGCGTCGAAGGGCAGCAGGCGTCCTGCGAAATCGTGATTCAGCATCTCCAGTAAGGCTTCCTTGAGCGGAGTCCTGGGCTGTTCATCTGGCAGGCCGTCGACCCAGGCGAAAAGTTCGGCGACGCCGAGGCTGGTAAGATACAGCTGGCTGGCATCCTGCGCGTCGAGCCAATGCAGAACGGTTTTATGCGGTTTGGGATTGATCATCTCAAGGATGATGGACGTATTGAGGATGATCATTTTGGCGGAAGTTCCAGAGGATTGAGGCCCAGCGTGGAGAAACGCTGGCGAAGCTGGCTGCCGAGGCCGAAATTGGCCGGGGTGCTGGTTAACGCCTGTTTCAGAATTAAACGCGCCTCTTCTTCCATCGAATGCCCTTTTTTAGCGGCGGCGATGCGCAGCAGATCTTTAATCTCGTCATCCAGATTGCGAACCGTAATGGTGGCCATAATCAGCTCCTGTGAAATCAATGCAAGCAGTGCTGTCATAGTGCGACCTGCAGAAATTTTTGCAATAAAAAAGGCGCGGGATCCGCGCCTGAGCAATGTGCGTAAGATTAACGCTGAGGGCCTGCGCCAACCAGCGCCTCGCCGGCAGGCGTATCCGTATATTTATCGAAATTATCAATAAACAGCTGTGCCAGATGCTGCGCTTTTTCCTGCCACTGTTCGCGGCTGGCGTAGGTATTGCGCGGATCGAGGATGTGCGGATCCACGCCCGGTAACGCGGTCGGCACCGCGAGATTAAACAGCGGCAGGGTGAAAGTCTCTGCGTCATCAATCGTGTCGTTGAGAATAGCGTCAATAATAGCGCGGGTATTTTTGAGTGAAATGCGTTTGCCGGTTCCGTTCCAGCCGGTATTCACCAGATATGCCTGCGCGCCGACCGCTTCCATGCGCCTGACCAGCACTTCGGAGTATTGTGTTGGGTGCAGCATCAGGAACGCTGCGCCGAAACAGGCGGAGAAGGTCGGGGTGGGTTCGTTGACACCGCGCTCGGTGCCGGCCAGTTTAGCGGTAAAGCCTGACAGGAAATGATACTGCGTCTGGGAAGCCGTCAGGCGGGAAACCGGTGGCAGAACGCCAAAGGCGTCGGCAGTCAGGAAGATCACTTTGCTGGCGTGGCCCGCTTTGGAGACTGGCTTCACGATATTCTGAATGTGATAAATCGGGTACGACACGCGGGTGTTTTCGGTTTTGCTGTTGTCATCAAAATCGATTTTGCCGTCTGCGCTGACCACGACGTTTTCAAGTAATGCATCCCGCTTAATCGCGCCGAAGATTTCCGGCTCAGCTTCTTTGCTGAGCTTGATGGTTTTGGCGTAGCAACCGCCTTCAAAGTTGAAGACGCCGTCATCGTCCCAGCCATGCTCATCATCACCGATCAGCTGACGCTTTGGATCGGTTGAGAGCGTGGTTTTACCGGTGCCGGAGAGGCCGAAGAAGACCGCCACATCCCCTTTTTCACCGACGTTGGCCGAGCAGTGCATCGAGGCGATGCCCTGTAGCGGCAACAGGTAATTCATCACGGCGAACATGCCTTTCTTCATTTCGCCGCCGTACCACGAGCCGCCAATCAGCTGGATGCGCTCGGTCAGGTTGAAGGCAATGAAGTTTTCGGAGTTCAGCCCCTGCTTCTGCCAGTCGGGATTGGTGCATTTCGCACCGTTCATTACGATAAAGTCAGGCTCGAAGTTCTCCAGTTCCTCGCTGGTCGGGCGGATAAACATGTTTTTGACGAAGTGCGCCTGCCAGGCCACTTCAGTGATAAAACGGACTTTCAGGCGGGAGTCTGCGTTAGCACCGCAGAATGCATCAATGATAAACAGCCGTTTGCCCGAAAGCTGCTTACCGACCAGCGCCTTCAGCGATGACCAGACTTCCTGCGACAACGGTTTGTTGTCATTTTTGCCTTTGCCCTGATCGGCCCACCAGACGGTGTCGCGGGTAACGTCGTCGCGGACAATGTACTTATCTTTTGGCGAACGGCCGGTGAAAATGCCGGTATCAACGTTCACTGCGCCCAGTTCTGTCACCTGTCCGCGCTCAAAGCCTTCCAGACCCGGTGCGGTTTCCTCTTTGAAAAGAGTATCGTAATCAGGGTTATAGACGATTTGACTGCTTTGATGAATCCCGTAACGGGCGAGTGTTTCGGCGGTGATCCCGAGAGTGGTTGGCATTTCCCTGCTCCTTTCCTGCACATAGAACCCCAAAGGGCGTAGGCCTTTAGGGATAAATTAGTTGTAATTGTAGGTATTTATCGCGCACGAACAGCGATAGCTATCAAAGATTAACGGGAGATGTGAATTTTTTTCTGGAAATGTGATGGAATACCAACAAATTATGCAAGGACGTTATAAACAAGCAACAAAAAAGGGACTTTCAGCAGAAAGTCCCTTTTGATTTAGTGAGTTAACGATCAGTGAACGTTATCATTTCCGGAGACAACGTTGCCGCCGCTGGCTTTCAGTGTCGCCATATCCATCGCGTCAAATGCATAATCTGAACCGCAGTAGTCACAGTGCATCTCGATTTTGCCATCTTCTTCCAGCATTTCGAGAATTTCGTCATCCGGCAGCGTCAGCAGTGCACCAGCGCAGCGTTCACGCGAACAGGTACAGCGGAAACACACATCCTGCGGTTCGTACAGAGTGACTTCTTCCTGATGATATAGGCGATAAAGCACTTCATTGGCGGGCAGATTCAGCAGCTCTTCGGCTTTGATGGTCGCGGTAAGCTGCGCAAGATGGCTGAATTCTTCTGGATCGGTCTCTTCAGCAGGCAGAACCTGTAACAGCATACCGCCGGTCGCTGGCTTGCCTTCCACTTCACCGCTGCGGATGAAAATACGGGTCGGGAGCTGCTCAGACTGCATGAAATAGTTTTCCAGACACTCAGCCAGGTTCTCGCCTTCCAGACCGACAACGCCCTGATAACGTTCGCCAGCAGTCGGGGAAATGGTGATCACCATGTAGCCGTTACCAATCATCTCTTTCAGCGAACTGCCTTCTTTGATTTCGCCTTGCAGACGCGCTAGGCCACGCAGTTCCTGAAGATTGTTGCCATTAATCACCGCCAGTTTCAGCGGGCCATCGCCCTGCAATTGCACGGTGATGTCACCGTCAAATTTGAGCGTGGCGGTCAGCAGGCTGGTTGCGACCAGCATTTCGCCCAGCAAATTACGGACGTCTGCCGGATAGTCATGCCCGGCAACGATCTGCTGGAAAGTTTCGTGGAGCGAAACCAGTTCGCCGCGCACAGCGTGATGGTTGAACAGGTAACGGTGTAACTGGTCGTGATTAGACATAACGTTCTCTCTGTTTGGCGGCGTTTATTCTGCGTCGCCATATTTAAATTTGATCAGGGTGCGGCGTTCCTTTTTATCCGGACGTCGGTCCGGATGGGGCATCGCATTCATTTTCCGTGCCTGAGAGATTTTCTCCCGGCTGGCAATGCTGGCCTCGGTTTCCTGATAAAGCGTTTGTGCTTCTTCCGCACTGCGGCGCTGAGTTGTCAGCCCTAGTACAATGATCGTTTTTGCATCAGTTCCCTGACGCAGGGTAATTTCGGCATTCAGTTCCATCAGCTTGCTCGGTTTTCCGCGCTGGCCGTTGTAATGCACTTTGCCGCCATCAATCATCTCGCGCGCCAGCGCACGGGTCTTATAAAAACGAGCCGCCCACAGCCATTTATCGAGACGTACTGCGTTGTTGTCTTCTTCCTTTTTATCTTTCATCTTTCCCCCTGAAACGTGCCGGAACTACTGAGCCGGGCCTGTTATCGGGTGAATCGAAGGCAACAGGTCGCGGTAGTCATTGATCGAAGGATGTCCCTGAAATGACTTATTCGCACCGGTTGAATCCGGATTCTCTATACCCAGACAATAGCGGATACCAAAGGTTTTTGCCGCATTCAGAATCGCCTCCCCGTCATCGACAAACAGCGTTCTCTCGGGGTTAAAGCCCGTTTGCTGCTGCACGGCAGCCCACAAACGTTGATCTTCCTTTGGATAACCAAATGTGTGGGTGGAAAGTAATAAATCAAGGTGCTTATCCAAACCGGTGTGTTCAATCTTCACTGACAGGCTGTGAGGATGCGCATTAGTCAGCAAAATGGTTTCGCGGCCACTTTCCCGCAGATGCTGCAAGAACGGCCTGGTATCGTCACGAAGTTTTGCATTTTTACCGATGTTGGTGGTCATCTGGTAGATGTCCAGATCCAGCCGCTCGCTCCAGTAGTCAAAGCAATACCAGTTCATGGTGTGCTGGACGGCCAGATATTCGTCATGAATTATCTGGCGGGCATTTTCCAGCGGGATAGCGCGTTGCAGGCTCAGCGCCTTAGGCACGTCCTGCAACCAGAACTGGCTATCGAAGGCCAGATCAAGCAGCGTGCCGTCCATATCCAGCAAAACGGTATCGATATTGTTCCAGTCGAGATCAAGGGGCATGGAAACTCCATATCCTGCGGGCATGAGCATGGCAGGAGAGAAAAAACGTCAGCAGGGAAGGGCGTCAGAATAACATAAACTCTCAGGGTGGCGCAGAGCCACCCTGAGTTTCAGCTCAGGGTATGCGCTGGTACGGGCATCATCGTGGGGTGAAAGCAGGCGTTATAATGCTGCTCAATGTCGTCAATACGGCGCTTATCTTTAATAAAGCGGCGGATAAAGAGAACGGTATTGACCAGCAGAACGCCAAGCAACAAGAACAGCAGCATGCTGGTGCCCAGATAGCGCCACAGCGTCGAAATATCCGGTTCACTGTGCAGCGAGATATGGCGTGTACCGTTGGCATCGATGCTGATACTGGTGATCACGCCCTGAGCGCTGAACGGGGTATGCAGCAGCTGCGTTGACAAGTGTTGTAACTGCTTCCACTGATCCTGCGGCGGATTACCGTACAATCCGACCGGCGGCACAGGCTGTTCCACCAGCTGACGACCTTCGTCATTGCTGATAAGGAACCCACCCGGAGGAGGGCTGTTCAGGCTTTCTGCGGCGCGGCGGGTTTCCTGAATGAAGAAGGAGGACGTCGCGTTATTGACCAGCTCACTCAGCGATTGCGCGCTGACCGGTCGCAGCAGGACGTTGATCCCCTGTAACGAGCCCGCTTTCGCGCGTTTCACCAGCGTACTCCAGTTATTCGAGTTCCCCAGATTCACCAGCGCATTTTTCAGGCGTACGCATTCATTGGTTTTGCTGCCGCACAGTGTGTCGGTTTTCAGCACAATATCGGCGAAATCATCGAGCAAAATCATGCCGGATTTCTCGATCGCGGTCGCCAGCTGCGGGTTGATGTTTTGCTCGAGATTTTCACCCGGATGCATCTGATTGTTCACGGTAGTTTGCAGCGCGGTGGCGGCATCAATAATTTCAGACTGCGGCACCGGCAGCGGTGCGGCGTTGTTCCAGTAAATGCCCGAACAGTCGAACGGCAGGAAACCCGATGCGCTGCGGTTGGTCGCAGGTGGCACGTAGCACATGCCTGTACCCTGAACTTTCAACGTATCGCCGACGCGCAATGCTGTTTTTTCCAGATCCTGCACACTGTTGACCTGCGCACTTTGCGCGCCCTGTAGCCACGCTATGCTGAGTTTCAGCGGCAAACCGAGAGGCACATACACCAGCAGCATAAGCAATAACAGAAAGGCGCTGGTCGCCAGCACCAGATTCTTGCCCCAGAGCTGAAGAGGGAATTTTTTGACTTCATCGTGCAACGACAGGTAGCTGCCCTGACGGACGACATGGCTGTTCATGTACAGCTCGATATCCGTTGGCTGGCCGAGGTCGCGGCCGATAAAAGGTTGCCAGTGCGGCGGATAAATCAGGTCGACGGTGCCGAGCGAAATATTGCTGATATCCCCTTGCTTGGATTCGCCAAACAGTCCCCAGCGTTTAGGTAAGCCCCGCAGGCAATGGATTTCTTTGCGGTTTTTACCTAAACGTTCGGAAATCACCCGCCAGCCGACCCATCCTGCGAGCACGGCTGCAAGGGTAAGCAGCCACGGCAAAAATACGACAGGGCTGAGTAACGTAATAAACAGCAAAAGTAAAATACCGGAAACCGCCAGCGCCTCTTTTACACCGCTCGAGCGGGTCAGCGCGTGCTCTTCGCGCGTTTCACGGCGCACCTTCACCATCTCGATATGTTCGCTTTCTTCATGACGAATGGAGGCATTTTGCGGCTGGGAGGGAAGAACCGTTGAAACCGGCGCCGGACCTTCGTAAACGTGGTCCGCCAGCGTATGACCATTGAGAGAGATGACCAGAGGCATCGATTGCGTTTTAATCAGCTCTACCTGATTTTCCTGCGCTATGTATTGCTCCCAAAAGGGGGGCAGGTGGATTTCAGTCGCATCAAGAAAATAGCGTCCGCTGTTGGTGTCTTCGCTGGCTACACCGTAGCGAGTGATGGCGCGCTTAAGGCTGTAAACGTGTTCACTTTTGGTGGTCAGGATGAGTTTATCGCGCAGGATAATCAGATTATTGCGGTGAGTGATCGGCGTTTGTCCCAGCCCTTCACTTTGTCGCAGATACCGTTCTACGGCGTCGCGCTCTTGTTGCGACAGTTTTCGCTGGCTGGGGGTGGGGAAATGTACCACGGACTCGTCGCGTTGGCGGCGTCGCAAGGCAAACCAAAAGAAACTTCCAGTGGCAATGATTGCGATACACAACAACACCAGTGTCACGACTACTGTGCTCATCCGATCCCCGTTCTGACGTGGGCGACTTACGTCAACTCTGTGAAAGTATTATACATAAATTGAAAAGACATAAACCTCATGCATGATTTGCACGTCACCCTATTTTCTACAGGGTTTTCATTATTTGACTGATATTTATGCACAAGTGTTTTAATGATAAAAACACCACGCTAGAGAGTATCCGTAATTGTACTTTAATGGGTATCGGTATAATCCTATTTTGAATCGGTCTGGTTTTTGTTACAGCAAAATTGTGACGCGAACATGGCAACGCGTTCTTTTTGCACGATGTCAGGGACAAAAATCCGGCGGTTCGCGCTGAATATGCCGTTTTCAGCGGAACTTATACGCAGTAAAGATTGCGGTTCAGGCTTGCCTTAACGCACAATGTTTTCTGATAGCAATGTTCAATAATCCATATGAACCCATTACGACACCCGCAGTCAGGTGAATAAAAGTTGGGGATGAAATGACACAACACCTGCAAAAACCAAAAATTCTGAAGGTGGAAACCGTAGCGCGTTCGCGTTTGTTCACCATCGAGTCTGTAGATTTGGCGTTCAGCAACGGCGCGGAACGCGTCTACGAACGCATGCGTCCGTCCGATCGCGAAGCGGTGATGATCGTGCCAGTCATTGGTGAAGATCTGCTGCTGATCCACGAATACGCGGTGGGGATCGAAAGCTATGAGCTGGGTTTTCCGAAGGGGCTGATCGACGCAGGCGAGAGCGTGCTGGAAGCCGCTAACCGCGAGTTGATGGAGGAAGTCGGCTACGGCGCAGGGCATTTTGACGTGCTGGCAAAGCTGACGATGGCGCCTTCCTACTTCTCCAGCCGCATGAACATTGTGATTGCGAAAGGGTTGTACCCAAAGAGCCTGGAAGGCGATGAGCCCGAGCCTTTACCACAAACCCGCTGGCCTATTGCGCGGATGATGGAATTGCTGCAACAGCCCGATTTTTGCGAAGCCCGTAACGTCAGCGCTTTATTCCTGGCTCATGATTTCCTGACGCGCAACGCCCGCTGAACCGTCCGTTTTCCTGAAAAATCGTCAATAAAAAAGCCGGTCATACATCATGCAGACCGGCTTTTTTCTATCGGATTTAATCAGGCGTTAAACGCCTGACTCACTCTCATCAGAACAACTCATGTTCCTGACCGTTGTCCATGATAGTCGTTCCGACTTCATGCACCGCATGTTCCGTCGGCTGAGTTCCGTCAATGAAGTATTCCGCACGACTGCCACCGCCCCCGTCGGATAACTTCCCGGTACTCTTATCGATAGTCACCGTCACGATGCCCGGAGGCGGCGTTTGCTTCTCTTCAGGCACGCCTTCCAGCACGGCTTTCATGTAGTCATCCCACGCCGGTTGTGCGCTCTTCGCGCCGCCTTCTGCGCCCGAGATTTGATCTGGGATCACACCGGAAGCCGTCGAACGGCCAAGGTCACGGCGGTGATCGTCAAAACCAATCCAGACGGAGGTGACCACGTTCGGGCCATAACCGGAGAACCAGGCGTCTTTCGAACTGTTGGTTGTCCCGGTTTTGCCGCCGATGTCGTGGCGCTTCAGATCACGACCCGCGCGCCAGCCTGTTCCCATCCAGCCAGGCTCGCCGAAGATGTTGGAGTTCAGCGCGTCACTGATCAGGAACGACAGCGGCGTGCTGATCACGTGCGGCGCGTACTGTTGCTCTGCATCCACCTGCGGAGAATTGGCCGGAACCTGTTCCAGCTGCGGCGTTGGTACGGCGTTGTTATTGTTATTCACCGAGGTGGCAACGTTTTCCACGTTGTCATCAGACAACACCGCCGACTTCTGCGTATCGCCATAAATCACCGGAATATTACAGGTGCGGCAGGCGATTTTCGGTTTGGCTTCAAACAGAACTTCGCCGGATTCCGCCACAATTTTGGTGATGAAATACGGATCAACCAGATAACCGCCGTTGGTCAGCGTCGCATAACCCCGCACTACCTGTAACGGGGTGAACGATGCCGAACCCAGCGCCAGTGACTCGGAATGAACAATGTTGGCAGCCGGGAAGCCGAAGCGCTGCAGATATTCTGCTGCGTAATCCACACCCATCGCACGCATCGCACGCACCATCACCACGTTCTTCGACTCACCCAGCCCCTGACGCAGGCGGATTGGACCCGCATAGGTCGGTGGTGAGTTTTTCGGTCGCCAGTCCTGACCGGCACCCGGATCCCAGCGGGTGATCGGCATGTCATTGAGGATAGTGGCCAGGGTCAGCCCTTTATCCATCGCCGCGGTATACAGGAACGGTTTGATGTTCGAACCGAGTTGACGCACAGCCTGATTCGCACGGTTAAATTTGCTCTGATTGAAATCAAAACCACCGACCAGCGCTTCAATCGCGCCGTCGTTTTGATTCAGGGAGACGATGGCGGAGTTCACATCAGGAACCTGTGCCAGCCACCAGACATCGCCCACTTTACGCACCCACACCTGCTGGCCTGGCTGAACCACGTCAGAGACTTTCTTCGGTGTCGGGCCTTGTGCGTTGTCATTACGGTAAGGACGTGCCCAACGCATACCGCTGAACGGCAGGCTGATTACGGCGCGGTTAGACATCGTCGCCGTGGCCTGCGCGTCGTCAATCGAGGTAATGACCGCCGGGAACAGTGGCCCGTAGACCGGCAGCGTTTTCAGCGACTGGACGATTTTATTCTCATCCCAAGCCGGTTCGCCCACTTTCCACATCTGATTCGACGGGCCACGGTAACCGTGGCGCATATCGTAATTCAGCACGTTGGTCCGCAGCGCTTCCTGTGCGGCCAGCTGGGTTTTCTTCGTGATGGTGGTGTGAACCATATAGCCGTCGTTATAGGCGTTATCGCCATAACGTTTCACCATTTCCTGACGCACCATTTCTGTCAGGTACGGCGCGGAAAACTCAATATGTGGGGCGTGATAATTCGCGACGACCGGTTCAGCACGCGCCTGATCGTACTGCTCCTGCGTGATGTATTTCTCATCCAGCATACGGGCCAGCACGGTATTGCGACGGGCAACAGAGCGATCGTGGGAATAGAGCGGGTTGAAAGTTGACGGTGCCTTAGGCAGACCGGCAATGACCGCCATTTCGCTGAGTGTCAGCTGACTCACGTCTTTCCCGAAGTAAACCTGCGCTGCAGCACCCACGCCATAGGCACGATAACCGAGATAGATTTTGTTCAGGTAAAGCTCAAGAATTTCATCTTTGGTCATCATCTGCTCAATGCGGATGGCCAAAAACGCTTCCTTGATTTTACGGGTCAGCGTGCGCTCAGGGCTTAAGAAGAAGTTACGTGCCAGCTGCTGAGTGATGGTGCTCGCACCCTGTGAGGCGTGGCCGGACATCAGCGCAACGGATGCCGCACGGAAGATACCGATCGGATCCACACCGTGATGCTCGTAAAAACGGCTGTCTTCTGTCGCGATAAACGCATGCACCATTTCCGGGGGGATCTGGCCGAGTTTCAGCGGGATACGGCGCTTCTCACCGTACTGGGCGATAAGGTCGCCTTCGGCACTGAAGACCTGCATGGGTGTTTGCAAGCGCACGTCTTTGAGCGTGGCAACATCGGGTAGCTGTGGCTCGATATATTTATACAAACCGAAGATCGAGGCCGCTCCCAGCAAAATGCAACACACTGCAAGAATCAATAAATACTTTACGAACTTCACCTGAGATTTCCCATTTAGTGTCAATTGGGCAGTTTATAAACAACCGCGCGGTAGTATAAAGGCAAGCCTGCAACATGGATACGTACTTTTATTTACTTGACGATATGGAGATTGGGCGAAAATGCGACTACAAGCATGGCAGGTAGGTCTGGATATTCAAGCCGGTTTTGCCCGCGCGATCGCCGTACAAAGGCGGCGTCATGGCTGGCAATTACGTCACTGGTGGCAGCATCCGCTGCCTGACTTCACGTTGCGGGAGGGGATATTACATGAGACCGCGCCGCTGATCGCCATTTTATCATTCTGGCGCAAAACCTTACCTGCCAGGTTGTCACTGAGAATCAGCCTGCCGGCACAGCGCATCATGCAGCAACGCATGGTGGCACCTGATGCGCGGATGCAGGATCCCGCCCGCAGCGCCTTCATCTTCAGTCATGCGGCGAAACAATTTCCTCTGGGCGTTGAACATCTGGTGATGGATTACCGTGCTGACCCGTGCGGAGATAATCAGATCGTCGTCACCGCCGCACGGCAACAGGAGATCATGCAGTGGATGGAGTGTCTTGCGCAGGCGCAGCTTTTCCCTGAGGTTATCGAACTGACACCCTGCGCACTTCAGGTTGCTGCTCACGCGGCCCGGCTTCCCGGTGATGCGCTGCTGATTCATCCGCTGGACGACGCCCTTCTTTGGGCTTCGCCGCACAGCCTGCCGTTCCAGTTTGGTTTGTTCGACAGCACGCAAGCACGGGCGGATGCAGCGCTTTCCGATCTCATCCGGTCGCAATATCGTGCCGGTGCGCTGTGTGCCACAGAAGCTTATTACAGCGGCGAAAATCCTCCTTCCGGAATGCAATGCTGGTCGCCGCTCAGCGCGATAAATCAGTTATCTGCTCCTTTACCTGCCAACCCCGGCGACTTTGCTCCCGCTGTTGGGCTGGCGCTAAGACCTGTGGATTGCTGATGCTACAGGTCAACTTATTGCCATGGCGGAAGGTACATCGACAGCAACGGGTGCGTTTCTGGCTAACCGTTTCGGTGTGTTTTCCAGTGTTGCTGCTGGTGAGCTTGCTGGGTAGTGCTGTTTTTTTGGCTCAGCAACGGACCCTTTTACAACAACATCTTGCTGCCCTGAAACACGCTTCTCAGGCGCTTTCTCTGCAGCAAAGGAGTGTGGAGACGACGTCGGCACAGGTAAAAATACTGCTCGCGCAGCGTTTGGTTAGCCAGCAGCGGGCGCAGCGGAGCAGGGACTCCCTGCAAATGCTGATCTTGTTGGCAGAAAAAATACCAGAGGAGGTTCGGCTGAACGACCTAGTTGAACTTCAGAACCAGCTGACGCTCACCGGCGAAGGGCGGTTTTATCACGACATTCTGGCTTTTCGCGACACGCTGGCGACAAGTGACTTACTCCGGGATGTCACTCTGAGCGATGTACGGCAGCAATCCGGTGTGATGCTGAGCTTTGTGCTGAAGATGCAGCTGCGTCAGCCACCTGAGCAGGGAGCGTTGCCATGAATAACCCACTTTTGCAGCGTCTTGAGCCGCTGATGCAAAAACCGGGCTGGCAGTTGGCTACCATGCTGGCGGGTGCGATGACGCTTATCGCGCTGGTGATATATCAATGTCTTTTCCGGAGTATCTGGCTGCAACAGACCGAACTGGAGCAGCAGATAAATGAGATCCGCCAGGTAGTGACTCATGTGCAGGTGGCCTTGCTGCGCGGAGCGCCACTGTCGCGTTTGCAGAATATGCTGAAAGAAAATGCAGGGGCCGAAAACGACATCCTGCCGCTGGACCAGCAATTTGCGCCGCCGTTGAAGGCCTCGCAAGCCGCGCTGGTTCGCTGGTCGCCCGCACCTGATCAGCAAGGCGAACTTCAGCTGCACGGTTCGTTTGGTGCACTGATGCATTTTCTTCAGGGATTGCAGCAGCGCCCGTGGCATCCGGCGTTCAGCGAACTCAATCTTCATGCCACTGAAAGCGGCCTCGCCGTTTCTCTTTTGCTGACCCAAACAAACGAAGCTGCTGACGGCGATGAAGTCACGGTCCCGGAGCATGATCCTTTTGCTCCCCTGCAATCCCAATCCTGCGCCGGTGAAACCTTGGCTCCCACGTGGAGTCTGGGTGGCATCACGCAGGCAGAAGGCCAGCAGTTTGGCTGGTTACTGTCGCCAGATGGCAGTTGGAACAAAGTCGAAACGGGCACGCAGATCGGCACGCCGCTGTGGACGGTCGAAATGCTGGATGCCTCACAGGTAGAACTCAGCATCAGCGATGCCCGCTGCGGCGAACAACGCCAGACTCTCCGGTTTGGTCACTCGGGTACGTTTCCAGGGAAAGGAAAAAAATGAAACACGTTTATCGGGCCGCTCTGTGGCTGCCATTTTTCTTATATTTCAGCGTCATCAAGGCGGACGAGCCTTCGTCGGTATCTCTGGAATTTCAAACCGCGCCGATCGAAATGGTCTTGCAGGCACTTTCCGATACGCGGCAGCTTAATCTGATCACCGCGCCGGGTGTGGAAGGGCAGATCAGCGTAAAGCTCAAAGAAGTACCGTGGCAGCAGGCGCTCGACATTATCTTGCGGATGAATCATCTCACCAGTCAGCTTGAAGGAAATGTTCTGCTGATTTCACCGGCAATTGACCCGCTTGCGCGCCAGCAGCAGGTCAAAGAGGCTGAAGAACAGCAGGCTGACCAGCGGCCGATCGTCAGCCTGACCTTTCCGCTTCAATATGCCGATGCCAAAGAAACGGCGCTGAGCCTGAATGCGCAAAAAGGCACGCTGTTATCTGTTAAGGGCAATGCGTCTGCGGACAGCCGCACCAATACCCTTTTATTGCGCGATACGCAGGAGGCGCTGGATATCGTCACGCCGTGGATTAAAGAGTTAGATCTGCCGCTGCAACAGGTACAACTGGCTGCACACATCGTGACAATGAACAGCGAAAGCCTGCGGGAGTTAGGCGTTCGCTGGGGTTTCACCGGCGATGAGCCGATCACTAAAGCCGTGCGAATGAACAATTTCAGTATGGGAATGCCGGTGGAAAACCCGATATTTACCGCCGGGTTCAATCTGGCACACATCAGCGGACGGATTTTGGATCTGGAGCTGACCGCGCTGGAGCAGGAAGACAAAGTCGATATTATCGCCAGCCCGCGCCTGCTGACGGCGCACATGCAAACCGCCAGTATCAAGCAGGGCACGGAGATTCCGTATCAGGTGTCCAGCGGGGCGAGCGGCAGTACGTCCATCGAATTTAAAGAAGCGGTACTCGGTATGGAAGTGACGCCTAAGATTCAGCGTGACGGGCGCATTCAGATGGCTTTGCAGATAAGCCAGAATATGCCGGGGCGCAGTATCAAGCAGTCCGAGGGAGAAGCGTTGGCAATCGACAAGCAGGAAATCAAAACGCAGGTCACGGTGAAAGATGGCGAAACCATCGTGCTGGGCGGCATTTTCCAGCGCAAAAACCAGAAGACCGACACCAAAGTCCCGGTAATCGGCGATATTCCGGTGGTCGGTTCCTTGTTCAAACACCAGTATATGAATGAACAGCGACGCGAGTTGGTGATTTTCATCACTCCAACCTTAATCCGCGCCCAATAAACGGGTATTTAGTGCTAACCTAAATCGCACAATCACGTTGAGCACATGCAACTTTTTGTGTCGTGAGAGGCTTCTGAGTTTGACGCTGCGGTCGATTTAGCTTACAAGGGTTACCGAATTGAGCACCGTGATCTTTTTTTACTGCAGACACGCCGATAAAAACGTACGTTTTCCCTCCTGCGGCGTGCAATGCGATTTATTCGGTTGCCAAACTACCAAGAGTGTTGAGATAATTTTTTTCTGATCTCGCACTATCGCTCATGAGGTTTCAGTTTAGGTCCCGCCGCTAATTTGATTGGCGGGGCGGGTTATCATCAACGAAATAGTCTTAGTAATACCGAAAAACATGGCAGAGAAACGCAATATCTTTCTGGTTGGGCCTATGGGTGCCGGCAAAAGCACTATTGGTCGACAGTTAGCTCAGCAACTCAATATGGAGTTTTTCGACTCCGATCACGAAATTGAGCGACGTACCGGAGCTGATGTGGGCTGGGTATTTGATTTAGAAGGCGAAGACGGATTCCGCGACCGCGAAGAAAAAGTGATCAACGAACTGACCGAAAAACAAGGCATCGTTCTGGCAACTGGCGGGGGTTCCGTTAAATCACGTGAAACCCGTAACCGTTTGTCAGCGCGTGGCGTTGTCGTCTATCTTGAAACTACCATCGAAAAACAACTGGCGCGTACACAACGCGACAAAAAACGTCCATTATTACAAGTGAGTGCTCCGCCGCGTGAAGTGCTTGAAGCACTGGCGAGAGAACGCAATCCTTTGTATGAAGAGATTGCCGACGTCACTATTCGTACCGATGATCAAAGTGCCAAAGTCGTTGCCAACCAGATTATCAACATGCTGGAAAGTAACTGATTATTGGTTTCTATCATTGCCTGAGGGTGTCAGTTAAAGAAGGTCACAGAGCACGACATGGAGAGGATTACCGTAACGTTAGGGGAACGTAGCTACCCCATTACGATTGCTGCCGGATTGTTCCACGATCCGGCTTCTTTTATGCCGGTAAAGGCAGGCGATCAGGTCATGATAGTGACCAACGAAACCCTCGCTCCTCTCTATCTGGACGCTATACGTTCAGTGCTGGAGCAGGCAGGCGTTCGTGTTGATCAGGTGATTCTGCCTGATGGTGAACAATACAAATCCCTGACTGTTCTAAATGACGTGTTCTCCGCGCTGCTCGAAAAGCCGCACGGACGTGATACCACGCTTGTCGCCCTTGGCGGCGGCGTCGTCGGTGATTTGACCGGCTTCGCTGCGGCCAGTTATCAACGCGGTGTGCGCTTTGTACAGGTGCCTACCACGTTGCTCTCTCAGGTCGATTCCTCCGTTGGCGGTAAAACGGCGGTGAACCATCCCCTCGGAAAAAACATGATCGGCGCGTTCTATCAGCCTGCGTCGGTGGTGGTTGATCTCGACTGTCTGCGCACTTTACCTGCCCGTGAAATGTCATCGGGACTGGCAGAAGTGATCAAATACGGCATTATTTTGGATGCCGACTTCTTTGTATGGCTTGAAGACAACATGGATGCCCTGTTGGCGCTGGATATGAACGCGCTGGCTTATTGCATCCGTCGTTGCTGCGAGCTGAAAGCTGAGGTTGTGGCAGCCGATGAACGTGAAAACGGCATGCGCGCCTTACTGAATCTGGGCCATACTTATGGCCATGCTATTGAAGCAGAAATGGGTTATGGCAACTGGCTGCATGGTGAAGCCGTGTCCGCCGGGATGATGATGGCGTGTTATACCGCTCATCGTCTTGGTCAGTTCAGTCTGGGCGATATCGCCCGGGTGAAAACTTTACTCACCCGCGCGGGGTTACCGGTGACGGGGCCGCAGGTTATGAAAGCCGAAGCCTATTTGCCGCACATGATGCGTGATAAGAAAGTACTGGCTGGCGAACTGCGTCTGGTTTTACCCAAAGCAATTGGACAGTCCGAAGTACGCTCCGGCGTATCGCATGAAATGGTGCTGGCTTCGATTGAAGATTGCCGTTAAAACTGTGGCCACTTTTTTGGCCAGATAACGACCGATTTCACCCATGCCAGCAAAGCGTTATATTTTTAGTCAGGATAGTTGCTCCGCGTGAGGCCTGTTACGGGCTTTTAGCCGGGTTGGAGGTTTTAGATGGATGATTTAACACCGGAAGACGATCTCAAGCCAGATACCAGCGATCGCCGCCCACCGCGCGCGCGCAAACCGTCTCCTTCCCTACCCAAGGTTCCTGTTAACCGTCAGTACGTGATGATTGGCATCGGGATTGTGGTCTTGGTCCTGCTGATTGTCGGCATCGGTTCCGCCATGAAGTCCCCGACATCGAATCAGGCCACTCAGCAAAACAACGGTCCAAAAGATATTAATCTTGCGGGCAATGACGCTGCTGCACCGGCTCAGCCTTCTGCACAAGCGCAGGCCAATACCGCACAGGCCGTCAACGGACAGCAGCCACAAAGCATTGGTTTACCGCCCGTGTCATCAACCCCAACCGAAGCGCAACCTTTGCCAGACAATGGCCAGAAAGAACGTGTGGATCTGCCTGGTGACATGAGTGATGCTTTATCTTCCCAGCAGAATCAGGTGGATGGCGTAGCGCAGGGCAGTATGGATCAGGGTGCCGCAACCAGTGGTGCTGCACAATCTCTGACGTCGTTACCGACCGCTGCGGCGACCGTCAACGGTTCAGCGCGCACGCAGACGCCTGGCGTTTCCCAGCCGCAAACCCCGCATACCCGTCCGGCGCAAACGCCACGTAATCAGCAGTCTGCTCATACGGCGAAACCGGTTGAGCACAAACCTGCGGCGACCGCCTCGCACACGGCGAAACCTCAGGCGACCAAATCTCAGGCCGCCTCAGTACCCGCTGTTTCTGCGCCGGTAGCCTCGGGTAGCGCGTCAGCCATTAAGTCTGCGCCTGGCTCACACTTCACCCTGCAATTAAGCGGTGCTTCGCAGTCCAACACACTGAACGCATTTGCCAAACAGTCCGGCCTGAAAAACTATCTGGTTTATCAGACTGCACGCGACGGGAAGCCGTGGTATGTGCTGGTGAGTGGTAACTATGCGTCTTCTGCCGAAGCCAAACGTGCTATTGCCAGCCTGCCTGCGGAAGTTCAGGCGAAAAAACCGTGGGTTAAACCTGTACATCAGGTACAGCAAGACCTGAAAAAATGAATCTGATCTCAACGCGATTTGCTGTCTAAAAACAGGATACAATCCGCGGCTGTGAATTGTATAAGTAGCTAACTGACGGCATGAAGAAGAACCGCGCGTTTTTGAAGTGGGCTGGCGGCAAATACCCGCTGATTGATGACATTAAACGTCATCTTCCGGCGGGAGATTGTTTGATCGAGCCTTTTGTTGGCGCGGGCTCAGTGTTTTTGAATACTGAGTATGACGCTTACATTCTGGCGGATATCAACAACGACCTGATTAATCTCTACGATATCGTGAAAACACGCACCGACGAATTTGTGCGTGATGCCCGTGTGCTTTTCACGCCAGAGTTTAATGATGCAGATCGTTTTTACGTCCTGAGGGCTGAGTTTAATGCCAGCAGCGATCCTTATCGTCGTTCGGTACTTTTCCTCTATCTGAACCGCCATTGTTACAACGGCCTGTGTCGTTATAATCTCAGTGGGGCGTTTAACGTGCCTTTTGGACGTTATAAAAAACCGTATTTCCCGGAAGAAGAACTCTACTGGTTTGCTGAAAAAGCCAAAAATGCTCTGTTTGTTTGTGAGCATTATGAGGAAACGTTGCTGAAAGCGAAGGCCGGTTCGGTGGTGTATTGTGACCCACCTTATGCGCCCCTCTCTGCAACCGCGAATTTTACGGCGTACCACACCAACAGCTTTAGCATGGACGATCAGCGCAAACTGGCGCGTCTGGCGCACCAGCTCTCGAGTGAGAATGCGGTGCCGGTGCTGATCTCCAATCATGAAACACCCCTGACGCTGGAATGGTACGCAGAGGCGGAACTGCATCGCGTATCTGCCCGACGTACTATCAGCAGCAATATTGCCCTGCGCAGCAAGGTGAATGAACTTTTAGCGCTCTATCGCTGATTGCCGGTTTGCGCCGCAGTCAACAGGTAACCTTATCGTTTGGAGAAGCGGATGAAACAGTTTTTGATTGCCCCGTCCATTCTGTCGGCTGACTTTGCCCGTCTGGGTGAAGATACGGCGAAAGCACTGGCCGCTGGCGGCGACGTGGTTCATTACGATGTGATGGATAACCACTACGTCCCGAATTTAACGATGGGGCCTGCCATCCTCAAAGCGCTGCGCGACTACGGCATTACCGCGCCGATCGACGTTCATCTGATGGCCAAACCGGTGGATCGGCTGATACCTGATTTTGCCGAGGCGGGCGCGACCTATATTTCTTTCCATCCTGAAGCCTCCGAACACGTTGACCGCACGCTGCAACTGATTAAAAGCCACGGTTGTAAAGCCGGTCTGGTTTTCAATCCGGCCACGTCGTTGAGCTATCTTGATTATGTGATGGATAAGCTGGATGTGATCCTGTTGATGTCGGTGAACCCCGGCTTTGGCGGACAATCGTTTATTCCAGGTACGTACGACAAACTGCGTCAGGTGCGTAAACTGATCGACGAGAGCGGCTATGATATTCGTCTGGAAGTCGACGGCGGCGTGAAAGCTGAAAACATCCGCGAGATTGCAGCCGCAGGCGCAGACATGTTTGTCGCCGGTTCTGCCATCTTCAACCAGCCGGATTACCGTACCGTGATCGACCACATGCGCAGCGAACTGGCGCAGGTGTCACATGACTGAGACCCTGACCGCGCGTGGTGTGGCATTTGATTTAGACGGCACGCTGGTCGACAGCGCGCCGGGTCTGGCGGAAGCCGTGGACATGGCGCTGCGTGATTTTGATTTACCTCCTGCGGGCATTGAACGCATCAGCACCTGGATTGGCAACGGCGCAGACATTATGGTCGAACGTGCCGTACGCTGGGCCGAAGGCGATATGTCGCCTGCGTTTTTGCAAAAAATCCGTGACAAGTTCGATCACTACTACGCCGGTACCGCCGCTTCCGGCAGCCGTCTCTATCCGCAGGTAAAAGAAACGCTGGCCGCCCTTGCCGCGCAGGGCTTACCTTTGGGTCTGGTGACCAACAAACCGACGCCGTTTATCGCACCTCTGTTGGAATCACTGGGCATCGGCAACTATTTCACGCTGGTGTTGGGCGGTGATGACGTCGTGGCGAAGAAACCGCACCCGGCGCCACTGTATCTGATGCTGGGCACGCTGGGCTTACGCGCTAGTGAACTGGTGTTTGTTGGCGATTCCCGCAATGACATTCAGGCGGCACAGGCGGCGGGTTGCCCTTGTGTTGGTATGACTTACGGATATAACTACGGTGAAACCATCGCGCTGAGCAAACCCGATCGCGTGCTGGAAAATTTTGCCGACCTTTTGCCCGCTTTGGGGCTGTCATCTTTAAAAGATCAGGAAGCATAAAATGAGTAAACCCATCGTATTTAGTGGCGCACAGCCCTCCGGCGAACTGACCATTGGCAACTACATGGGTGCGCTGCGTCAGTGGGTCAAAATGCAAGACGATTACGAATGCATTTACTGCATCGTCGATTTGCACGCGATCACCGTGCGTCAGGATCCGGTGAAGCTGCGCAAAGCAACGCTCGACACGCTGGCGCTGTATCTGGCTATCGGCATCGATCCGAAGAAAAGTACTATCTTCGTGCAGTCTCATGTTCCTGAACATACACAGCTAAGCTGGGCGCTGAACTGCTACACCTATTTTGGTGAGCTGGGTCGCATGACGCAGTTCAAAGACAAATCAGCGCGCTACGAAACCTCAAACAGCGAAAGCATTACTGCGGGTCTGTTTGATTATCCGGTGCTGATGGCGGCGGATATCCTGCTTTACCAAACTAACCAGGTGCCGGTCGGTGAAGACCAGAAACAGCATCTGGAGCTGAGCCGCGATATCGCCAGCCGTTTCAATGCGCTGTATGGCGATGTGTTCACCGTGCCTGAACCGTTCATTCCGAAATCCGGTGCGCGCGTGATGTCGTTGCAGGAACCGACCAAGAAGATGTCTAAGTCGGATGACAACCGCAAAAACGTGATAGGCCTGCTGGAAGATCCGAAAGCGGTGACCAAAAAAATCAAAAGCGCGATGACCGATTCCGAAGAGCCGCCAGTCATTCGTTACGATGTGAAAAATAAACCGGGTGTGTCGAACCTGCTGGATATCCTGTCCGGCGTGACTGGCCAGACTATCGCCGAACTGGAAGCGCAGTTCGAAGGCCAGATGTATGGTCATTTGAAAGGGGCGGTTGCCGAAGCCGTATCCGGCATGCTGACTGAAGTGCAGGAACGTTATAACCGTTTCCGCAGCGACGAAGCTTTGCTGCAACAGATCATGCAAGAGGGCGCAGAAAAAGCCCGCGCACGTGCCAGCGTCACGCTGAAAAAAGCCTATGAAGCCATTGGTTTTGTCACGCTGCCGTAATCTGTGATTTTGTAGTAAATCTGAAAACCACGTCTTTGGACGTGGTTTTTTGCTTTCTGGCCTGCAGGCGCCGGATTACGAACCGGCGCTGAAGTTATAGGTAAACGTGGCGTTATAGCGCCAGTCGCGTGAGTTGCTGTCGACCGGCAGATCGCCGATTGGCCGCGCCGCCTCTACCGACAACGTATAGTGACGGTTATCGCCAAACATCACGCCGATGGCATACGACGACAGATTTTGCTTCGGCAATCCCTGCTGATTAAATTCGGTATGTGCCGCATCAACCACCGTATAAGGCTGAATGGTTTTGAGCCATTCGCCCTGATCCAGGTTGTGTATGTAGCGCATTTCGACCTGCCCGCCAACGCCGTAATCGCCCTGGGCATCGCTGTCCGGATACCCCCGGCCATAATGCAGCGCGCCAAAATTCACCCGTTCAGGCTCCGGTAAATCATTATCCGACCAGTCACCTTCCACGGATGTACTGAGTCGCCATTTCTTGTCGAACAGGTAGGCCGCATCGCCGTTAAATTTCCAGCGGGTAAACGTCAGATCGGCATTGGGCGTGCTGTTGGTCGCACCGAGTCCATCCATCCCCTGGCGCACATTGAATTTGGTATTCCAGTAAGCCTGATCGTATTCGCGGTAACCGGTCAGTGAGATTTCCGCTGCCGGATAGCGTATCCGCTGACTGATGCCCGGCAGTTGCACCTGGCGCTCGCCACGGCGCGCGACTAAATCGTAATCATACTTTTTATCGAGATAATCCAGTTCGCCGCTGACGGTCCATTGTTGTTTGCGCGTCAGTTTAAGCGGATAGCTGAACACCACGCCGCCGTTGTACTGCGTCTGGGTGTTCTGCGACCCGACAGTAATGCCATCGGGCAACGAAAGTATGGTGTTGTAATCCTTATCTTTCTGTTTGTAATAGCTGCCTTTGAGCTGCATAAGCAGGCCATCGTCGCCGAGATATTGCTGATAGTTCAGCCCGGCGTAGGTTTTGCGGGTGTCGCTTTCCAGCGGGATGAGCGTCGCGATGCCGAGCTGTTCGCCGTAGGTGCTCAGGCCGCTCAGTGTCGCGTTGACCACCGCGGAGCTGTCGCCTTTACGGGTATCGACAGCGGTGGCGATGTTCCAGTTACGCGGCCGCAGCGCCTGTACATTCAGCGTTGTTGCACCGTAAATATTGTTGGGATTGTTGGCCGACGCGGTGACTTTAGTGTCCGGCGTGCGGCTCATGAGAATCGTATAGCGCTCGAAGGTATCCTGCGTCAGCGGCTTTTCTTCCATGATGTGCTTCGATAATTTACTCAGCCAGCGGCCGACCTGCTGGTTGTCACTGTGGATCTGGGTGGCGGAAATATACCCTTCAACCAGCCCGATTTTCACCACGCCGTCCTGAAAATTATCCGCCGGTAAGTAGGCGTAAGAGAGCACAAACCCGTCGCGGTGATAGCGCTGGGTGATCGAATCGGTCGCCGCCAAGAGGGAAGATAAGGGCACTTTCTTGCCGACGAATTGGCTAAAAGGCGCGGCCAGTGAATCCAGCGGATATGCGGTACCGCCGACAAACTGAATATGCTTCACGTCGATAAGCGTCTGCGGCGTCAGGTCAGGCACCGATTTTTGCGCCGGTAAATTGATTTTTTGCGATTTGGCCGGGGGCTGGGAAATCGGCGTAGCCAGTTTGGCCGGATTATTCGGGTCGATTAAAGTGGGGAACATGTCTGCCGAACTGTAACCAATGGCAGAACCCAATAAAGCCACTATGCAGGATTTTATTCTCATAAATATTCCTTTGAGCGCACAGGCAAATGTGGGAATTCAGCGATCGTTGACCCGCTCCCGAATACGCCGGAAGCGGGCTTTTACTGCGTCTTTTAACGATAAATAGTTACTGCGGTTTGTTCAGCTTCAGCCCCAGTCCGCTGGTCAGCCCGCCAACGGTGGTGCCGACACCGGCGACGAGACCGCCTGACTGAGAGACCGATGCGCCCGCACCGGCCGCGATACCGCCGGAATTGCTGGCGGTGGTTGTCGTCGTGCTGCTGGCCGGAACCAGAATCGTGCCGGTTTTAGACACGGCCTGTCCGGTATCGGTGACCGCCGTTCCTAATCCGGCGAGCGCCGGCGTGCTGGCAGACAGTTGTGTGCCGGCTGAACTGACGGTGCCACCGACCTGATTCAGCAGGCCGTTAACTGGCGCGCCCAGCCCCGTTGCGCCTCCGACAGTTTGGGTGGTGTTCTGTACCTGCGCGACAACAGGCGTGACGATCCCCGTCGCCCCTGTCGTTACGCCCGAAAGCGCACCACTTTGCACGTTCTGCGCCAGCCCGTTACCGGTGTTGGTCACCAGCGTACCGACATTATTCACCAGGCCACCGGTTGCGCCGGTCACGCCGCTGAGTGGGGTTCCGGCAGTATTCGTCGCCAGTGACGTGCCAAGGCCAGACACGCCGGTGCCTAAATCAGCCACGGCTTTCGGTACGCCCGCCACGGTGGTGCCGATAGCGTTAGGATTGGTACCTAACTGGCCGATGCCGTTTTGTACGCCACTGCCGACGTCAGTGACAGCTTTGCCGGTACTATCGATAATGGTGACAACGCCGGTGCCCGCGACCGGAATATTACCGATCGGCGTCTGGCTGGCGATGCTGCTGACCTGGGTGCCAAGGCCGCTGACCGCGCCGCCCGCGTTACTCAGGATGGTGCCAGTGGCGAGCGTGGTGGATGGCGTTCCACCCGTTCCGCTGCCCGTCCCAGTTCCTGTTCCATTTCCCGTCCCTGTGCCACTGCCGGTTCCATTTCCTGCGGTAGTGTCACCGCCGGTTGTGGTTGTTCCTGTGCCTGTTCCTGCCCCGGTCGTTCCGTTGCCCGCCGTCGTCGTTCCGTCACTGCCTGAAGTGGTTCCATCGCCGGACGTCGCAGAGCCGGTGGTGGACGTTTTTGCCGTATGAGAAGAACCGCCGCCACCGCTGCCACTACAGGCAGCCAGAGACAGGGCGACCAAGATTGCGAGCGCAACCTTGTTAACATGACCAACATGAATGGTATGGCGCATGATTTGACCCTCCACGGGGGAATACGCCACAGTTGGCGTAAATTAAGCTTAAGACGAAGATTCTTAATATTCCATTTGTGTGGGGTGATTATTTTGCAAACGGAATGTAGTGTTTGCAAAATAAGGAATTATATTCTGTTATAGGAATTGTCTGATAAAGGCAGGCATAGAAGTGAAATGGATTTCACTTCTATGAATTGATTAGAGAAATGACTCGAGTTTTGCAGAAATATCGGGGGATTACTGCGGCGTTTTACTGGCAAACCAGTTCAGTTTTTCCCGCAGACTGACCACGCTGCCGACGATGATCAGGCTCGGGCTTTGCACCTGTGTTGCCAGATGGCTCAGCTCCGTCAGCACGCCGGTGACGACCCGCTGTTGCTGGCTGGTGCCGTTCTCTACCAGCGCGACCGGCGTTTCTGCTGGCAGACCGTTTTCCAGCAAGCGGCGCTGGATTTCTCCCGCCTGTGTCAGCCCCATATAAAACACCAGTGTCTGCTGGCCTTGCGCCAGACACGCCCAGTCAAGTGCGCCGTCCTGCTTAGCATGACCGGTGATCAGCCGCACACTCTGCGCGTGGTCGCGATGGGTCAGCGGAATGCCGCTGTAAGCTGAACAGCCCGACGCTGCCGTAATACCCGGCACGACGGAAAACGCGATGCCAGCTGCTTTCAGCGCTTCCAGCTCTTCGCCGCCACGGCCAAAAATAAACGGATCGCCGCCTTTCAGCCTGACCACCCGTTTACCCATCTGTGCCTGTTCCAGCAGGATTTCGTTAATACGTTCCTGCGCAACGCAATGGTGTCCGGCGCGTTTGCCGACGAAAATCCGTTCGGCGTCGCGACGTACCAGATTCAGCACGGCATCGGATACCAGCCGGTCATACACCACTACGTCCGCCAGCTGCATCTGCTGCAAACCTTTCAGCGTCAGCAAACCGGCATCACCTGGCCCGGCGCCGACCAGAATCACTTCGCCGTGTTTATCCACCGGCTCGCTGAACAGTTCCTCCAGATACTGCTCACTCTGAGCATCGTCATTATTTGCCAGTGACTGCGCCAGACGATGATGATTGAACAGTTTTTCCCACCAGCGGCGACGTTCGGACATGTCGCTGAAATGCGTTTTGACCCGCGCCCGCAATCCGCCCGCCACCTGCGCCAGTTTGCCCAGATGCTGCGGCAAAATGGATTCCAGACGCTCGCGGAGCAAACGCGCCAGCACCGGCGCATTGCCGCCGGAGGAGACGGCGATCATCAGCGGTGAACGGTCGATGATCGATGGCATGATCACGCTGGCGCTTTCCGGCGCATCCACCACGTTACAGAATACGCGGCGATGTTCAGCAGCTTCGCTGACTTCCTGATTGACTAAATCGGAATCGGTCGCGGCGACCACCAGCCATTTCTCATCCACCAGCAGCGGAGAGAATTCGCCTTTCAGCAGGCGGACTTTGCCTTCATCTGCCCATACCTGAAACTGCGGCGTGAAGGTGAGGGCGTTGACCGTCAGTGCTGCGCCTGCGTCGAGCAGCAAACGCGCTTTACGTTCAGCAACGTCACCGGCACCGACCAGCAGACAGGCTCTGTTTTTTAACTGACAAAATAGGGGCAAATAATCCATGAGCGATGATCTCATAAGCAGATGAAAACGCCGCCCGAAGGCGGCGTGAAAGGCACGAAAATTAGCCGATTTCAGCCTGAAGACTGGCGGTAGAAATTTCGACATGGCCGTCGCGCACGCGGACGTCATAGGCCGGAATCGAATGCTGATCGTCTTCCATGCAGAAGCCGTCAGTCAGGCGGAAATGCTGTTTTTTCAGCGGGCTGGCGACCCATAACTCGCCCTGATGCTCGCCGATCAGACCGCGCGATAACACGCTGGCCTGCGCAAAAGGATCGATATTGGAAAGGGCAAAAATCTGCTCATCGGCATACGGGCGGAACAGCGCGACCTGCTCATCACCGGCCAGCGCACAGACGCCGCAGCCCGGCAAAATGTCTTCAACAGAACAAAGTGTTAACCACTGGCTCATAATACTTCCTCCCCGTCGGCGATCACCGTCACCGGAATGCGTTCGTCAGGGCGCGCCGGACGATGCTGTTGGCGTTCAGAAACGAACTGTACGTTCGGGTCGCGCTGCGCGCTGTTGATAAAGTGCGTGAAGCGGGTTTGCGCAGCCGGATCATTCAGCGTTTCCTGCCATTCACAAACGGCGGATTCACGCAGGCGCGCCAGCTCGGCCTCCAGCTGATCGTTCAGACCCAGTTTGTTATCGATGATCACTTTACGCAGATAGTCGATGCCGCCTTCGAGGTTGTCCATCCAGACCGAGGTGCGTTGCAGCTTATCGGCGGTGCGGATGTAGAACATCATAAAGCGGTCGAGATAGCGCAGCAGCGTTTCATTGTCCAGATCGGCTGCCAGCAAATCGCCGTGGCGCGGTTTCATGCCTCCGTTGCCGCAGACGTACAGGTTCCAGCCGTTTTCAGTCGCGATAATCCCGACGTCTTTACCCTGCGCTTCGGAGCACTCGCGGGTACAGCCCGATACGCCGAATTTCATTTTGTGCGGCGTGCGGATCCCTTTGTAACGGTTTTCCAGACTGATGCCGAAACCGAGGCTGTCGCCGACGCCGTAGCGACACCAGGTGCTGCCGACGCAGGTTTTGGCCATACGCAGTGCCTTGGCATAGGCCTGACCGGTTTCGAATCCGGCATTAATCAGTTTTTGCCAGATCGCCGGTAAATCATCTTTCTGCGCGCCGAACATGCCGATGCGCTGGGAGCCGGTGATTTTGGTGTAGAGATTATATTCGGCGGCAATCGCGCCAATCGCCACCAACCCTTGCGGGGTGATTTCGCCGCCCGGTGAACGTGGGATCACCGAATAGGTGCCGTCTTTTTGCATGTTGGCAAGGAAGACGTCGTTGGTGTCCTGCAACGGCGTGTGCTGCGCCTTCAGCACGTAGTCATTCCAGCAGGAGGCCAGCAGTGAGCCGACGGTCGGTTTACAGACTTCACAGCCGTAGCCTTTGCCGTATTTGTTCAGCAGATCGTCGAACGAGCGGATACCTTCAACGCGGATCAGGTGATACAGCTCCTGACGGGAATAGGCGAAGTGCTCGCACAGATGATGATTTACTTCGATGCCTTGCTTACTCAGCTCAGCATTCATTACCTGCGTGACCAGCGGAATACAGCCGCCACAGCCGGTACCGGCTTTTGTGGCGGATTTCAGCGCCGCTACTGTATGGCAGCCGCCTTGCACCGCTTTGATAATGTCGCCTTTGGTGACGTCGAAACACGAGCATATTTGCGCGCTTTCCGGCAGGGCGTCAGTGCCAATCACCGCACCGCCGCTGCCCGCATGAGCTGGCAGGATCAGCGCGTCCGGATTTTCGGGCAGTTGAATACTGTTCAGCACTAACTGGAGCAGATTGCCGTAATCGCTGGTATCGCCAACCAGTACCGCGCCGAGCAGCGTTTTATTGTCTTCGCTGACCACCAGACGCTTATAGAGCGCTTTATTTTCATCGAGATACACGTAACTGCGTGCGCCCGGTGTGCGGGCGTGAGCGTCGCCGATCCCCGCGACATCAACGCCCAGCAACTTCAGCTTGGCGCTCATATCCGCGCCGGTGAAGCTGTTTTCTCGGCCAAGGAGGTGATCGGCGGTGACCTGCGCCATTTTGTAGCCCGGCGCGACCAGGCCAAATGTGCGCTGATTCCACGACGCACATTCGCCGATGGCGTACACGTCCGGATCGCTGGTCTGACACTGATCGTTAATAACGATGCCGCCGCGTGGTGCGATGTCCAGATCGCACTGACGCGCCAGCTTATCCTGCGGACGGATACCGGTGGAGAAGACGATGAAATCGACTTCAAGCGAGCTGCCGTCGGCGAATTCCATGGTTTTACGCGCCGTACTGCCGCCCTGAACGATCTCTTTGGTATTTTTTGCCGTATGAACCTGCACGCCCATGCTTTCGATTTTCTGGCGCAGCTGACTGCCGCCCATCACGTCGAGCTGTTCAGCCATCAGGCCGGGCGCAAATTCCACGACGTGCGTTTCCACGCCGAGGTTTTTCAGCGCGCCAGCGGCTTCCAGACCGAGCAGGCCACCGCCGACCACCGCACCGCGTTTACTGCGACGGGCACAGGCTTCGATGGCATGCAAATCTTCGATAGTGCGGTAAACAAAGCAGTCCTGACCGTCGGAACCGAGGATCGGCGGTACCCACGGGTAGGAACCGGTAGCGATGATCAGTTTGTCGTACACCACCGTGCGGCCGCTGCTGGAGTGGATCACTTTCTCTTTGCGGTTCAGTGTGATGGCGCGTTCACCGATCAGCACGTTGACGTTGTGCTTCTCGTAGAACCCTTCGCGTACCAGCGAAAGCTCTTCGGCGGTGTGGTGGGAAAAATAGGAGGAAAGATGGACGCGGTCATAGGCGACGCGCGGCTCTTCACACAGTACCGTGATATCGAACTGACCCGGCTCGGCTTTATCCAGTAAGTCTTCGATAAAGCGATGGCCGACCATGCCGTTACCAATAATCGCGAGTCTGACTTTGCTCATAATTGCCTCAATTTTGATTTTCTGAGGCTAAACATAACGCGCGCGTAACAGGGGGTATTGATGCAAATCAAGCCGCTCCCAATATACTCCCTAGGTGGTACTCGACTGATTTTATTGGGTTTTTATGTAACCTTTCGATTTATAAACAGTTTCAGGCTATTGTTCTGTTATTGCAGTCTTTCCACCGTCTTTCTGAATCCATGAGGTCGCGCGTGCCAAAAACCCTTTTGCGTACCATTAAAAATGTCCGGATGCCTGACCGTGAGGGGCTGTGGCAAATAGAGATCGAAGACGGCGTTGTCCGCCAGATCCTTTCCCAACCGCACAATGATGAGCAGGGCGATCACATTCTGGATGGCGAAGGCGGGCTGGCTATCCCGCCCTTTATCGAACCGCATATCCATCTCGACACCACTCAAACCGCCGGTCAGCCAGCGTGGAATCAGTCCGGTACGTTGTTCGAAGGCATCGAGCGATGGGCGGAACGCAAGGCGCTGCTGTCCCACGAGGACGTTAAGCAGCGCGCCTGGCAGACGCTGAAATGGCAAATCGCCAACGGTATTCAGCATGTGCGCACGCATGTCGATGTGTCTGACCCGACGCTCACAGCGCTGAAAGCGATGCTGGAAGTGAAAGCGGAAGTCGCTCCGTGGGTAACGCTACAAATCGTGGCGTTTCCGCAGGAGGGGATTATGTCGTACCCCGACGGCGAAGCCCTGCTCGAAGAAGCCCTGAAGCTGGGGGCCGACGTGGTGGGGGCGATCCCGCATTTTGAATTTACCCGCGAATACGGCGTGGAATCGCTGCATAAAACCTTCGCGCTGGCGAAGAAGTACAACAAGCTGATTGACGTGCATTGCGATGAGATTGATGACGAGCAGTCGCGCTTTGTCGAAACCGTCGCCGCGCTGGCCCTGCGCGAAAACATGGGCGAGCGTGTGACCGCCAGCCATACCACCGCGATGCATTCCTACAATGGCGCGTATACCTCGCGGCTGTTCCGTCTGCTGAAAATGTCGGGCATTAACTTCGTGGCTAATCCACTGGTGAATATTCATTTGCAGGGGCGCTTCGATACCTATCCGAAACGTCGCGGCATCACGCGGGTGAAAGAGATGCTCGACGCCGGGATTAACGTTTGCTTTGGCCACGATGACGTTTTCGATCCCTGGTATCCGCTTGGCACCGCCAATATGTTACAAGTGCTGCACATGGGGCTGCACGTCTGCCAACTGATGGGGTATCAGCAAATTGACCACGGCCTGAAACTCATCACGTCGTACAGCGCCCGTACCATGAATTTGCAAGGCTATGGCCTGGACACGGGCAACGCCGCAAGTCTGGTGATTCTGGCGGCAGAAAGCGGTTTCGATGCGGTTCGCCGTCAGGCGCCGGTGCGTTTTTCTGTTCGTCAGGGCGTAGTGATTGCACAAACCCGGCCAGCACAAACTGTCATTCATCTCGATAAAGATTATCCGGTAGATTTCAACAGCTAAATGCCTGAGAAATCTGGTGTAATATTTTGAAATATCTGGATAAATCTTTTGAAAGCGTAAATATAGGTAAAGGTCTGGCGCTGAGCGTAAAGGCTCTTTAGAATCAGTCAGATCTGCTGTTTGTATTCACGAGAAAGGAACCGTCATGTTTAAACGTACTTTAGTGGCCTTCACTGCGCTGCTATCCCTGACTGCAATGTCGCCGGTTTTTGCTGCCGGTGAAACTCACGTAATGCTGACCACTTCAGCAGGGAATATCGAATTGGAGCTCGACAGTGCGAAGGCACCGGTTTCTGTGAAAAATTTCATCGATTACGCCCAGAGCGGTTACTACAACAACACCGTATTCCATCGCGTAATCCCAGGTTTTATGGTGCAGGGCGGCGGTTTCTCAGCTGATATGCAGCAGAAAGCCACCAAAGCGCCAATCAAGAACGAAGCCGACAACGGCCTGCGTAACCTGCGCGGCACCGTGGCCATGGCACGTACTGCCGATAAAGACAGCGCGACCAGCCAGTTCTTCATCAACGTTGCAGACAACGCCTTCCTTGATCACGGCCAGCGTGATTTCGGTTACGCCGTCTTCGGTAAAGTCGTTAAAGGGATGGATGTGGTAGACAAAATGTCTGCGGTTAAAACCGACAACGTCGGGCCATACCAGAACGTTCCGACTACGCCGATTGTGATCCTGTCTGCGAAAGTGCTGCCTTAATAATTTTAAATGCCTGTTCGTTCCTTTCTCAAAGCCTCCGATCCCGGGGGCTTTTTCAATTTCGTTTCTTGACGCCCATCCCGCTGACGAATAGGTTTTAATAAACGCCCTCGCGTCCTACTTTCAAGGAAAATGAAATGAGTGAAGCCCGTCTGATTGCGAAAGCCATGAGTGAAGGTAAGCCGATACAGGATCTGGTGATCCTTCCCGCGCTGGCGAACCGGCATGGCCTGATAACCGGCGCGACCGGTACCGGTAAAACCGTCACGCTGCAACGTATGGCCGAACAGTTTTCCCGCATCGGGATCCCGGTGTTTCTGGCGGACGTGAAAGGGGATTTATCAGGGATTGGCGCAGCAGGCGTGCCTTCGGAGAAACTCAGCGCGCGACTGAATAATATCGGCGTGACCGACTGGCAACCACAGGCGTGCAGTATTATTCCTTGGGATATTTTCGGCGAGAAAGGCCATCCGATCCGTGCGACGATTTCTGACCTTGGACCGCTGCTGCTGGCGCGATTGCTCAGTCTCAACGATGTACAAAGCGGTGTGTTACAGCTGGTATTTAAAATTGCTGACGACAACGGCCTGCTGCTGCTCGACATGAAAGATTTGCGTGCGATGGTGCAGTTCACCGGCGATAACGCCAAACAGTTTCAGACGCAGTACGGCAATATTTCTCCGGCCTCGATCGGCGCTATCCAGCGCGGCCTGTTAACGCTGGAAAGCCAGGGTGCGAATCAGTTCTTTGGCGAGCCGATGCTTGATATCAATGACCTGATGAAGACCGATAAGAACGGTCACGGCATCATCAATCTGCTGGCGGCGGATAAGCTTATCAATCAACCGCAACTCTACTCCGTATTCCTGCTGTGGCTGCTGGCGGAGCTGTTTGAGCATTTGCCGGAAGTCGGTGATCCGCAACAGCCTAAGCTGGTGTTCTTCTTCGACGAAGCGCATCTGCTGTTCACTGACGCCCCGCAGGCGCTGCTGACTAAAATCGAGCAGGTAGTCCGCCTTATCCGCTCGAAAGGTGTCGGGATTTACTTTGTCACTCAGAACCCGCTGGACATTCCCGACAGCGTGTTGGGGCAGCTCGGTAACCGCGTCCAGCATGCGCTGCGTGCTTTTACGCCGCGTGATCAGAAAGCGGTGAAAGCGGCGGCGCAAACGCTGCGCGCCAATCCGGCGTTCGATGCAGAAACGGCGATAACCGAACTGGGCGTGGGCGAGGCGCTGGTTTCTTTCCTCGATGAAAAGGGGCGTCCGGAAGTGGTTCAGCGGGCAATGGTCATTGCGCCGGAATCCAAAATGGGCATGCTGGGCGATGATGACCGTAACAAAGCGATTAACCAGTCACCGCTGTATGGCCGCTACGAAGACAGTATTGATCGCGAATCTGCCTACGAAAAAATCACCGCGCAGGGATTTGGTACGGTTGCCACGCCGCCGTCTGCGGGCGCGGCGAAGCCTGCGGGGGAAGCCTCTGCCGGTGGCGGACTGATGGGCGGGCTGAATGACCTCCTGTTCGGCAGCACCGGTCCGCGCGGCGGTAAACGCGACGGCGTGGTGCAGTCCGTCACCAAAAGTATCGCGCGCGATCTGGGGCGCCAGATCCTGCGCGGCGTGTTGGGCTCCATTATGGGCGGCCGCAAAAAGTAATCCACTCTGCTCACCGGGAGTGGCTGAACCGCGTCAGCTATTCCCGGTAAATTCCTGCATGACTTCGCACTCTTTGTTGCAAAAAACCCTCATCTACATCTCAGACTGCTATCCGAAGCACGTTATAACGGCTGTTTTTGATACAAAACTCCGCTAAGTGAAGGCTGTCACGTTTTTCACCCCGCAGGGTTTGTAGGCTGAATTGCTTTTGGGCTAAATCAATTCAGCAAAAAGGAGTGGATGTGAAAAAATTACTCGTAACCGGGATCGTGATGGGGCTTTTTTCGTGGCAGGCTGCCGCACAAACTATCGTGCTGACGGATGCTGAAGCCGGTACCGAACTGGGAAACTGGAAGACTGATAGCAAAAAGCTGAATCTCGCCAGCGCGGATTTCAGCATTGAGCAAAAAGTTCTGCACGGGGGCAAACAGGAAGGCTCTAAAGTGATTACTATCACCAGCAAAGGGCTGACTATCGCGCTCAGCCCGACACGCGGTATGGATTTACTGCACGTGACCGGTGATAACATCCGTCTGGGTTGGGATTCACCGGTTCAGGAAGTGGTAAATCCGGCGTATATCAATCTGGAAAGCCGCAACGGCGTGGGTTGGCTGGAAGGTTTCAACGAAATGATGGTGCGCTGCGGCTTCGAATGGACCGGCCATCCGGTCACCGCTGACGGGATGATTTACACCCTGCATGGCCGTGCGGGCAACACCCCAGCTTCCAAAGTCGAAATAGAGATTGCCGACAAAGCCCCGTTTGAAATCACCGTGCGCGGCCTGCTGAAAGAAGACACCTTCAAGAAAGCGAAACTCCAGACCTGGACGGAACTGCGCTACGTGCCGGGCAGCCAGTCCTGGACAATTCACGATACCCTGACCAATGCGTCTGATTATCCGCACGACTACCAGATTATCTATCACAGCAACTTTGGTCAGCCAATCCTTGAACAGGGCGCACGCTTTATCGCTCCGCTCAAATCCATTTCTCCGTTCAACGATTACGCTAAAAAAGGCCTGACTGACTGGCAGACCTACGCCGGACCAACCAAAGGCTTCGACGAAATGGTCTTCAACATGGTGCCACTGGCCGATGCGCAGGGTAAAACGGTGGCGGGAGTGGTGAACAAAGCGGGGGACAAGGGCGCGTCGATTGAGTTTGATACCCATCAGCTTCCTTTGCTGACGCTGTGGAAAAATACCGACACGCTGAAACAGGGTTACGTGACCGGTATCGAACCGGGGACTAACTACGCGTATCCGGTGACTATCGAACGTAAGCAGGGTCGCGTGAAACAGTTGCAGCCGGGCCAGAGCACGGTATTTGAACTGAAATACTCGCTGCTGCCGGATGCCAAAGCAGTGCAACAGCTTGAGCAACGGGTGAAAACCTTGCAGGGCGAGCACAAAACTGAGGTCAGCAGTCAACCTATCGCCGTTGAATAATCTGAGTTTAGGGCGCCGGACGTGGCGCCCTTTTTTCTCTGTCTATACTTAACTCCACAAGGTATGCGCCCTAATGGCTGTGCCAGGGAGAAAATGATGGCGAAGAAAACGACGCTCAGACAGCAGGAAAAACTTTTTCGTGAACGGCAACGGCAAAACTTTCAGGCCAGCAGCGCACTGGATGGTTTGCAGGTTGAGGTAGTGACGTTAGACAACGAGCAAATCGCACAGCGGCTGGCCGAACTGAGGGGGCACTATGAACGATAAACTCGTGGCCGGTGCCGATCCTTACTACTATCGTGGCATCAACGTATTGAAAAACCGGCTGGAAATCCGTGAAGCGCATCGTCTGCGCGAAGCCGAACTGGCCTTCACTGCGTTACGTGCAGCGACAATGCCACTTGGCCCGTCGGTAATGGGGTTGCCGCATCTGTGCGCTATTCATCTGGCGCTGTTTCAGGATATCTATCCGTGGGCGGGCGAGTTCCGCGAAATCGACATCCATAAAGACGACACGCAGTTTTGCCATTTCGGTTACATCGAAAAGGAAGGCAATGCGCTGATGCAGGAGCTGGAGGATGAAGAATTTCTGGTCGGTTTGCCGCTGGATGCGTTCGCAGAACGGCTGGCGCATTACTACACCGGCCTGAATCTGCTGCATCCGTTTCGCGAAGGCAACGGCCGCGCGCTGAGAATTTTCACCGAGCAGCTGGTTATTCATGCCGGTTATGACATTCAGTGGGCAAGCGTCGATCGCGAACGCTGGCTGGATGCCAACAAAACAGCGGTGTTTGGTGATGAATCTGAACTGGTGGCGATCTTCAAAGACGTCATCAGCGAAATTGCTGATGAACATTGATCAACAATATGCGTAGAATTGCCCGGTAAATTTTCGTCTTTACCGGGAACACTATGCTGCTGCTGATCGACAACTACGACTCCTTCACCTACAACCTCTATCAGTATTTTTGCGAGCTGGGCGCAGAGGTCAAAGTGATGCGTAACGATCGGCTGACGCTGGCGGATATCGAAAACCTTTCACCCTCGCATCTGGTGATTTCTCCCGGCCCCTGTACGCCCGATCAGGCCGGGATTTCCTTGCAGGCCATCACTCATTTTTCTGGCCGTTTGCCAGTCCTCGGCGTATGCCTCGGGCATCAGGCGATGGCGCAGGCATTTGGCGCGAAAATTGTCCGTGCCCGTCAGGCTATTCACGGCAAAACGTCACCGATCCGCCACACCGGCAGCAGCGTTTTCGCCGGGCTAAACAATCCGCTGACCGTAACGCGCTACCATTCTCTGGTAATTGCGCCCGACACGCTGCCGGACTGTTTTGACGTCACCGCGTGGACTGAGCGGGAAGGCACGCGCGACGAAATTATGGGCATCATGCACAAGACTTTGCCGCTGCATGGCGTTCAGTTCCATCCTGAAAGTATTCTCAGCGAACAGGGGCATCAGCTTCTGGATAATTTCCTTAAGATCTAACCGCTTACATTCATCGAGAAAATTACTTACCTGACAGGTGCGATTTCTGTTTGCCTGTGAGTGATTTATTATGCATATTTTGTGATTATATTTTCACATCTACCAGGGTGTGATTTTCAGAGTAGCGTTACCACTCACCGACGCAAACAGGTAAGGGAGCAGGGTTATGGCAGAAAAATCAGCGGTAGACCGGAGCACGTTCGACAAAGTTATTTTGCCGGTTTATTCACCAGCGAAGTTTATTCCGGTGAAAGGCAAAGGCAGCCGCGTGTGGGATCAGCAGGGTAAAGAGTACGTTGATTTCGCCGGGGGTATCGCGGTGACCGCGCTGGGACATTGTCATCCTGCGCTGGTGAAAGCTTTGCACGAACAGGGTGAAACCCTGTGGCATGTGAGCAACGTATTTACCAACGAACCCGCTCTGCGACTGGCACAGAAGCTGATCGACGCCACTTTTGCTGACCGCGTATTTTTCGCCAACTCCGGCGCGGAAGCCAACGAAGCCGCATTCAAGCTGGCGCGTTATTACGCGTCGCATCGCCACAGCCCGTACAAAAGCAAAATCATCGCCTTCCACAACGGCTTCCATGGCCGAACGCTGTTCACCGTGTCCGTCGGCGGCCAGCCGAAATACTCTGACGGCTTCGGCCCGAAACCCGCTGACATCGTCCACGTGCCGTTTAACGACCTGGACGCGGTCAAAGCGGTTATCGACGATCATACCTGTGCGATTGTGGTCGAACCGGTGCAGGGCGAGGGCGGCGTGACGCCTGCCACTCAGGCGTTCCTGCAAGGCCTGCGCGAGCTGTGTGACAAACATCAGGCGTTGCTGGTGCTGGACGAAGTACAGAGCGGCATGGGCCGCAGCGGTAAGCTGTTTAGCTACATGCACTACGGCGTGACGCCGGACATCCTGACCACTGCGAAAGCGCTGGGCGGCGGCTTCCCGGTTAGCGCCATGCTGGCAACCGAAGACGTGGCATCCGTCATGGAACCGGGTAAACACGGCACCACCTACGGCGGTAACCCGCTGGCCTGCGCCGTCGCCGAAGCAGCACTGGACATTATCAACACGCCGGAAGTACTGGCAGGCATCGACGAGCGTCGCGAAAAATTCATCAGTGCCCTGGAAGGCATTAACCAGAAATATCACATCTTTAAAGAATTCCGTGGTCAGGGGTTACTGATTGGCGCTGAACTCTCAGACGGCTTCAAAAACCGCGCCGGAGAGTTTCATGCGGCGGCTGCCGAATTCGGGCTGATGATGCTGATCGCGGGACCGAATGTGATGCGGTTTGCCCCTTCACTGGTTATCGACTTCGCGGATATTGAAGAGGGGATGGGGCGGTTTGAGAAAGCCGTAGATAAAGTTGTCGGGGGATAATCCCTACATCCCATTTTAAATACGCAACCGAGAAAATTTCGGTTTCTCACTCGCAGTGATCACATGATTTTCTGCTCGGTGCCCTCCGGTGTGTTCCTCCCCCTTCGCAGGGGAGGAGCAAAGCACTACTCGGTCTGGCTCCAACCCCTTTCACGCCTTGCGCGTCAACCAGATCCCATGATGCGGTCTCTGCTTCCACGCCAGTGATGAAATTGTATGCATGACGCTCAGATGTGATATCACGCGCCGCAGATGGCGCTCCATCTCGGTCAGCGGCATATCCGGGTGTAACTCCGGAGCGTTGATGAGGGTGTTCTCGCTGCTCGGACCGTCGTAGATCAGCCGCTGCTGGCAGCTTTGCAGCGCGATTTCACAACTCTGCAAATACTCCGTCGCCAGAGCCTCCGGCAGCATGTAATGCTCGCGGGCCAGAATGGTCATGGCGTTGATGTGCTCGACCACAAACTGACTGTGCGTTACCCACAGACGCATATCTGCAAGATAATGCGAGTTAAATCCCGGTTCCTGCATTGCCTGATTCAGCGAGGTGAACAGCTTGTTATGCGCCTGATTGACCTGCATACGGGCATAGGCCAGTTTTACAGCGTCTGGATTATCTTGCAGGAGTAAGCGGATCGCATCCTGGTAGGTTGCCAGCGCCTGATGGGCATTTTGACGCAACAATCCGCTTTGCCACTGCGGCCATAGCCAGATAGTCCCGCCGAAGGCCAGTGCGCAGCCGATAAGCGTATCGATAAGCCTTGGCACCAGAAAGTGTACGCCGTTCATCGCCAGCAGTTGCAGCGTGTAGACCGCCGTGACCGTCATCCCGACCATCGCCAGCCCGTAGTTTTTACGCAGCACCGTGTACGACACCAGCGTCACCACCAGCATGCAGAACAAGGTAATGCCCTCAGGCAGCTCAAGTTTCAGCAATCCGGCGGCGATCAGTAATCCGGCCAGCGTGCCGAGCGCACGGTGCTGGATCCGCACGCGGGTGGCGTTGTAGCCGTTCTGGCTTACCAGCATGATGGTAAGCAAAATCCAGTAGGGTTTCGGCAGATTGAAGAACAAACCAAGACTGCTGCCGATCGCCAGAATAATGCCAAGCCGCGCTGCGTTGCGCAGGGCGATAGATTTGAAAGACAGATAACTTTTCAGCGCCAGCCAGAAAGGCAGACGCGGCTGAGAGTTCATCAGATCACGGCGGTACAGCGGGCGCTGGGTGCGCAGCAGGCGTGCAATGCGGCTGAAATGGTAATAGCAGAACTGGCCGACCGGATTTTCCGGATTGCGTGCGGCGATTTTTTCCAGCGCCGCCAATTCGTTGGCCATCGTGAAACGCGCGGACAGCCGGTGATAAAGAATGTCGTCGGCAATGACGCGCAGCCGGGCGGAAATCACCTGCGCATTGCGGCGGATCACCGCTTCGGCATGGCTTTCTTCCACCAGTTTTTGTACTTCTTCCGGCTGATGCAGACTGACCGTGATGTGCTCCTGCAAATCCAGCGCCACCTGAAAACGCTGGAACAGTCGCTTGTGGTGATGATGATGGCCGTGCTGCGGCAGCATGTGCAACTGCTGATAGAGCAGGGCAATAAGATCGATGACCTGCTGCTGACGCTTAAGCAGCGGCGGTAAGGCGGTTTCCGGATCGATATGCTGCGTCAGCAGGCTGTATTTGGCTTCGAAATAATCAGCCAGTTGCAGATAGAGCTGGCTGAGAGTTTCGCGCATCGGCTGCTCTTTGGAGATGCGAAACCACGCCCAGTTGAACAGGCCATACCAGGCAGTGCCTGCAGCGAACAGCGCGGGAGCCTGCCACATCGGCCTGACGCCGACCATGCTCAGGGTAAAGATGGTCGCCACCAGTGCGCCGGGCAACAGTCGCGCATGCAGCGGGCTGATTTCACCGGTGACGCCGAGCAGCAAAGCCAGCGAGAGCATGATGAGCGGCAGCGGGATGTGCCAGTTTTCCATCATCAGTTGCAGCAAGATACTGCTGATCGCAAACAGCGAACCACCAATGAAGAGACGTTTGAAGAAGCGTTTGTGCGGCGTATCAAGACCGGCGACGTTACAGCAGGCAGGGCAGAGGGAGAACAGCAAGCCCATTTGCAGATTCCCGAACAGCCAGCACAGGCCGACCGGCAAACATAACACCAGCGTCTGGCGCAGTGCGTAATTCACTTCGGGGTGATAAAACAGCCTTCTCCACAGCGTCATAGCGGAAGCTTAGCCCATAAAAAAGGCGCGACAGTAAGCTGCCGCGCCAATTTTTGAGGGATTAACGTGTGCCGTAGACGACAATCGTTTTACCGTGTGCGGAGATCAGGCTCTGATCTTCCAGCATTTTAAGAATGCGGCCGACGGTTTCACGAGAGCAACCGACGATCTGACCGATTTCCTGGCGGGTGATTTTAATCTGCATCCCGTCCGGGTGGGTCATTGCATCTGGCTGTTTGGCCAGATTCAGCAAGGTTTGAGCGATACGGCCCGTTACGTCGAGGAAAGCAAGGTTACCGACTTTCTCAGACGTCATTTGCAGACGGTTTGCCATCTGCGCGGAGAGGCGCATCAGAATGTCCGGGTTAACCTGAATCAGCTGGCGGAATTTTTTATAAGAAATTTCAGCCACTTCACAGGCAGTTTTAGCACGTACCCAGGCACTGCGTTCCTGACCTTCTTCGAAGAGTCCCAGCTCGCCGATGAAGTCACCTTGGTTAAGGTAGGAAAGTATCATCTCTTTGCCTTCTTCATCTTTAATCAGGACGGCAACCGACCCTTTCACGATGTAGTAAAGCGTTTCGGCTTTTTCACCTTGGTGAATCAGCGTACTTTTAGAAGGATACTTATGTATATGACAGTGAGACAGGAACCATTCAAGAGTCGGGTCTGTTTGTGGCTTGCCGAGAACCATTTGCTATTATCCTCTGTTATTATCGCTGCCCAAATTACAGGGCTCAGAGTTCCCTGTACGGCGTCTGAATATTAATGCGCCCTTTCAGCATATAGCTCTCCAGAAATGCTGCAAGCGGATGTCGGAGTGAAACCGGCTGTATATTGCCGTTATCACCTTGGGTTCTGTTCTTAAACCGCGAAAACCGTCACCGCAATTTGCTGGAAAGTATGTTTCGGCTTTGTTTGTAACACAGGTTTGCAATGCTGTCTTGTGTTGTCTCGCTTCAGCATGATGGCGATCGGGTTACGTTGCCAGTTTTTAGGTGAAAGGGTAGTCTGGGGTGAAAATTTGATTCTTAAGAGCGCCGGGAGATAAGCAAATGCACGCACGCGTAAAATGGGTGGAAGGTCTGACGTTTTTAGGTGAATCAGCGTCAGGGCATCAGGTTTTGATGGACGGCAATGCAGGCGATAAAGCCCCGAGCCCGATGGAAATGCTGCTGATGTCAGCGGGTGGCTGCAGCGCGATCGACGTGGTGTCGATTTTGCAAAAAGGCCGTAACGATGTTCGCGATTGTGAAGTAAAACTGACGTCAGAACGTCGCGAAGAAGCGCCGCGTCTGTTCACGCACATCAATCTGCATTTTATCGTCACCGGCAAAGCGTTGACCGATAAGATTGTAGAGCGCGCCGTCAGCCTCTCCGCCGAGAAATATTGTTCTGTTTCTCTGATGCTCGGCAAAGCGGCCACGATTACCCATAGTTTTGAAGTGATCGAAGCGGAATAAGTCATGTCCAGTCATATGACTGGCACTGATTGCGCAGTAAATCCAAAAATCGCCGCGCGGCAAACGTCAGCGGCGATTTTTGCGAATAGAGCACGCAATATTCTGCCTGTGGCAGGGTGTCGATATTGAGCAGACACAGTTGCTCCTGCAAACCGAACGGCGCACGCATCGCCCGCGCCACGATGGTCAGATAGTCCGACTGCAACACCATATTCAGCCCGCACACCACCGAGTCGGTGCGCACCGGTGTTTCACTTCCCGCCTGATAAAACCCGTCCGCCAGTTGTAGCTGCTGGTAGTACCCCATATCCGTTTCCGGCAACACCCAGCGCGCATCCTGTAATTCTTCGAGCCGTGTGGCGTTGGCCAGCGGATGCCCGCGTCTGGCGATAATTCCGAACGGGGCGGTGAACAGCGGTTCACGCACCTGATCCTCCAGCGGAAATCCCGGTCCGGCGGTACCGATGGCGAAATCCAGTTTTCCTTCGCGCAGCGCGGGCAGCAGCACCGACAGCTGACCTTCTTTGATCAACAACTTTGACTGCGGAAACTGGGTTTTGAATTCCCCGTTCAGCGCCGGAAATACCGTCAGCGCCAGCAGCGACGAAAACCCGATCGCCACCGAGCCTTGCGAATACTGATTAATCTGCTGGATTTCTTCAGCGGCGCGCTCCAGTTCTTCGAGGATGAACTGCATCCGCTGGGCGAAAGCGCGGCCAGTTTCGGTCAGCGCCATCCCCTGATTGCCGCGCACGATAAGCTGCGTATCGAGCGTTTGCTCCAGCTCGCGCAGCGTTCTGCTGACCGCTGGCTGCGACTGATTCATCGCCCGCGCCGCGCCGCGAATACTGCCGCTGCGGATAACCTGCTGGAAAACCTTCAGTTGCTGAAGTTTCGGTAAATAGCGCATGACGTCCTCTCGTTAATCATTCAAAACGCCCTATCAGTAAAAAGCATCACCTGCCTAAAAATTGCATCTTATGGCGTGTCTGTAAAGCTGATAGCGTCAGTCTTGTTATAAATAATGCGTTGTTATTCAGTTGATTACGTGACGCATGTCGCATTTTATCTTTCGCCCGACAGTGAGAACCTCTGACACGGTGATAACAAAAAGGGATATCCGCTATGAAAAGTCGTTCCCTGATGATTTTCCTGCTGTTTGTCGGCTATGTGGTGGTGTATATCGACAAAACGGTGATGGGCTTCGCGCTGCTGCCAATCGAGCGCGAATTTAATCTGCAACCAGAGCAACTGGGATATATCACCGGGATTTTCTTCCTGGCGTATTCGCTGTTTCAAATCCCTGCGGGCTGGCTGAACGACCGCTTCGGTTATAAAAAAGTGCTGGCACTGTCGCTGTGCCTGCTCGGTGGATTTGCGTTATGTTTCGGCGTGTTAGGATTCAGCCTCGGCCTGCTGGTGACATTCCGCTTTCTGTCGGGTATTGGCCATTCGGGTTATCCCTCGTCGTGCGCCAAAGCGGTGGTGTCGAATTTCGCCGTGGAAAAACGTACGTTTGCCCAGTCCATTTTGCTCTCCTCCGCCGGGCTGGCGATGACTGCCGGGCCGCTGATTGCGGTCTTTGCGTTGGACAGCGTCGGCTGGCGTGGCTCATTTTCGATTCTCGGGCTGATGGCGTTCGTGATTGCCGCCGCGATTATCGTCTTCGTGCCGAATCCACCCGCAGCACAACCCCGCTCCGGCGCGGTGACCGGCTACCGCGATCTGCTGAAAAACCCGATCGTCCTGCTGCTGTTCGTCTCCATTTTCTGCATCAACATTCCTTCCTACGGCCTGATGGCGTGGTTGCCGAAATATCTGGTGCAGCAGCGCGGTATGTCGCTCGACGTCTCCGGCATGGTGGTGGCCACCGGCGGGCTCGGCATCTGGATTTCGTCGCTGGCGACCGGCTGGCTGGTGGGGCGCTACATGCAAGGCAATGAACCGAAGGTGATTTTCTGCTGCGCGCTGCTCAGCGCCCTGTGCATCTGGCTGGTGTATACCTCAACGTCTGCGGTGACCGCCGGTCTCTTCCTTTTCCTCGGCTACATTTTCCTGATGGCGGCGTTCGTCACTGTTTTCACGCTGCCGATGAAACGCCTGCCTTCAGAAGTCATGGGCGCTGCAATGGGGATAATTAATACCGGCGGTACGCTCGGCGGATTTGTGGCGCCGATTGCGATGGGATATCTGATTACCGTCAGTCACGGATATCTCTCAACATTTGTTTTTCTGGCGCTGGCGATGGTGGTGGCCGGTCTGGCGATCCTGCCGCTGGCGATGAAACCGCGCGCAACGCTGCGTGATGCGGCTTAACTGAGGAGAAGTGTGATGACTATTAATTTCGATGCGATGCTGGCTGAGGTCAAAACAGACGTGTTGCGCTGGCGCAGACATATTCATGCTCATCCTGAGCTGTCATTTCAGGAGCATAAAACCGCAGATTATATCGCTCAACAGCTGGAAAGCTTCGGCGGTCTGGTTCTCACACGCCTGACGCCCAACAGCGTGGTGGCGGATTTACAGGGCGCACATCCGGGGCTGAAATATGCCCTGCGGGCGGATATCGACGCCTTACCGATTCAGGAAGAAAACGACGAGCCGTTCTGTTCGACAGTGCCGGGCGTCATGCACGCCTGCGGCCATGACGCGCACACCGCGATGCTGCTGGGCGCGGCGAAAGTGCTGACGCAGTGTCAGTCCGCGCTGCACGGTTCGGTGCGATTCATCTTTCAGCACGCCGAGGAGCTGCCACCGGGCGGCGCGCAGGAGCTGGTGGAGTCAGGCGTGCTCGACGGCGTGGAGAAAATCTTTGGCCTGCACGTAATGCCTAATTCTCCGACGGGCGAAGTCGGTCTGAAAGAGGGCGTTTTCTGCGCCTCCACCGATAATTTCGACATCACCATTACCGGCAAAGGCGGCCATGGTTCAATGCCGCATCTGTGCATCGATCCGGTCGTGATTGGTGCGGAAGTGGTGACGGCATTGCAAAACGTGGTGGCGCGCCGCATTGATCCGCTTCAGGTGCCGGTGTTGACTATCGCGACCTTCCAGACTGGCGAAAGCTATAACGTCATTCCTGAGCGCGTGAAGCTGGCCGGGACGCTGCGCACTCATCACAGTGGCGTGCGCGAGCAGGTACCGCAGCTGATAGAGCAGATTGTTGCGGGGATTACCGCGGCGCACGGGGCGCAGTATGAGATTCACTGGACGCGCGGCTACGTCAATGGCGATAACCATCCCGACGCCTGTGCGATTGCGCGTCAGGTGATTGTTAAAACGCTGGGTGCGGGGGCACTGCGTGAAGTGTCAGAACCGCTGTTTGGCGGCGAAGATTTCTCGTCTTATCAGCAAAAAGTGCCGGGCTGCTTCCTGTTTATCGGCAGCGGTAACGAGAAAATCGGCGCGACTTATGGCGTGCATAACCCGCGTTTCCGCCTCGACGAAGAGGCATTGCAAATCGGCGTGAAACTGCACGTCGGTTTCATTCAGCAGTTGCTGATGAACGACGCCTGATCCCGCTTACTCGATTTTCTTCCCTTCCATCAGGCGCTGCACCAGCGGCGCCATAATCAACTCCATTGCCAGCCCCATTTTGCCGCCCGGTACTACCAGCGTTTTGATATGCGAAATAAATGAGCCCTGCAACATCGCCAGCAGATACGGAAAATCAATGTCGTCGAGACCCTGAAAGTGGATCACCACGAAGCTTTCATCCAGTGACGGAATGGCTTTGGCGGCAAACGGGTTTGAGGTATCGATAGTCGGCACACGCTGGAAGTTGATGTGCGTGCGGGAAAACTGCGGGGTGATGTAGCTGATATAATCGTCCATCGACCGCACCACTGAATCCATCACCGCCTCGCGGGAATGGCCCCGTTCGCCGGTATCGCGCACCAGTTTCTGGATCCACTCAAGGTTAACGATTGGGACCACACCCACCAGTAAATCAACCTGCGCGGCGACGTCAATTTTGTCCGCGACCACACCGCCGTGCAGCCCCTCGTAGAATAAAATGTCGGTTGGCTCAGGCAGTGCCTGCCACGGCGTAAAGGTCCCCGGCACCTGATTGTAAGGAACGGCTTCGTCATAAGTATGCAAATATTTGCGCGAACGCCCGGTACCGGTCTGACCGTATTCTATGAAGCTTTTTTCCAGCAGACCGAAGTCATTGGCTTCCGGCCCGAAATAGCTGATATGACGCCCCAGATCGCGCGCCTTACGGATCGCCGCATCCATCTCAGGGCGGGTGAAATGATGAAAACTGTCGCCTTCCAGCTCGGCCGCGCGCAGGCCAAGCTGTTGGAATATCTTACGAAAAGCCAGGCTGGTGGTGGTGGTGCCTGCACCGCTCGAACCGGTGACTGCAATAACAGGATGTTTGGCTGACATAATGCGCTTTTCTCCATAAAGGTGATGCTGGCAGGCGTGTCGCGGTCTTTTCTGTGGTCGAAGACCTGGCGTCCACGCTGCGCATAATTACGCCTATTGTTACCATATTTATTCGAGAAGTGACAGGCGACCGCCGGTTATTTCAGCGGTCTGGATTGCGGGTTGGGTCTGTTGACCGACGACTAACATAAATAAAATAAAATCAATGCGATAAATAAAATCATGGAAAGCTAAATCTGATGAAAGGAATTAAATATCGGCAGAGGAAGGCGGGAGGTGATTTTTAAAGCATAAAAAAATCCGTAATCGCATCAACGTATTACGGATTTTCATAAAGACCGTTGTGGGAGGCAAAAAACTACTTCTTCACCGTCTTCAGCGCGGCCACGCAGCGATCGACCACGCCGTCGAACTTATGATCGATATTGACGCGCAGGACATCTGGTTCGTCTTCGCCTGGCTCTTCGAGCGCATCGAACTGGCTTCTCAGTAGATCGGTCGGCATGAAGTGCCCGGCGCGCGCTTTCAGGCGATCGGCGATCACGTCAAAACTGCCTTTCATGTAGATGAATACCATGCCTTCATTGTCTTTACGCAGCGCATCGCGATAGCGGCGTTTCAGGGCAGAACAGACAATGACGCCGGTTTCGTTTTTATGGCGCAGGCTGTAGGCCGCATCGTTTAAGCGTAACAACCAGGGTGCACGATCGTCGTCGTTCAGTGGTGTGCCGCTGGCCATCTTTTGAATATTGGCGCGGGGATGAAGATCATCACCGTCGATGAATTTCGCGTTGATTTCTCGGGCCAGTGCCGCGCCGACGGTGGATTTACCGCTGCCTGACACGCCCATCAGAATGATGCTTTGTCCTGCCATAAGTATGATCTCTATCCCAAAATGAAAATTTTGACTGCGTAGTGAGTCCTAATATTAGCATGTTACCGGTATCATGATACCGGTAACAAATGGAGATGTGACTAATATCACAAAGGAATGCACTGCTGTTTTAGCGGTCGCGGTCTGTACCCGTTGCACTGTTAATTCCTACAACATGTTGAAAATTAAAAACAATGCGTCGCTCATTGGATTACTGCACCAGAGCGACAGCATGAGGGGAAGAATATGCCACTAATTATTGTAGCGGTGGGCGTCGCACTGCTCTTATTACTGATGATTCGGTTCAAGCTCAACGGCTTCATCGCACTGATTCTGGTCGCGCTGGCGGTGGGCATCATGCAAGGCATGCCGGTCGATAAAGTCATTACCTCCATTAAAAATGGGGTCGGCGGTACGCTGGGCAGTCTGGCGCTAATCATGGGCTTTGGTGCCATGCTCGGTAAAATGCTGGCCGACTGCGGGGGTGCACAACGGATTGCCACCACGCTTATCGAGAAATTTGGTCGTGAACACATCCAGTGGGCCATCGTGCTGACCGGTTTTATCGTCGGTTTTGCGCTGTTCTATGAAGTGGGCTTCGTTCTTATGTTGCCGCTGGTGTTTACCGTCGCCGCAGCTGCGCGTCTGCCGCTGCTGTATGTCGGCGTGCCGATGGCGGCGGCGTTATCCGTCACCCACGGTTTCCTGCCTCCGCATCCGGGGCCGACGGCGATTGCCACTATCTTCCACGCCGATATGGGCAAAACGCTGTTGTACGGTTCACTGCTGGCGGTACCAACGGTGATTCTGGCCGGGCCGGTGTATGCGCGCTTCCTGAAAGGGATCGATAAACCGGTGCCAGAAGGTCTGTTCAATCCAAAAACCTTTACGGAACAAGAGATGCCAAGTTTTGGCGTCAGCGTCGCGACGTCTCTGGTGCCGGTCATTCTGATGGCGTTCCGCGCCGTCTGCGAAATGATCCTGCCGAAGGGCCATCCCGTGCTGGCGTACGCTGAATTCTTCGGCGACCCGGTGATGGCAACGCTGATTGCAGTGCTCATCGCTATCTTCACCTTCGGCCTGAACCGTGGCCGTAAGATGGAAGACGTGATGGCGACGGTCAGTGATTCCATCAAAATCATTGCCATGATGCTGTTGATCATTGGCGGTGGCGGTGCGTTCAAACAGGTGCTGGTCGACAGCGGTATTGAGAAATATATCGCTGCAATGATGGACGGCAGTACGTTGTCGCCAATCCTGCTGGCGTGGTCGATCGCTGCGGTGCTGCGTATTGCGCTGGGTTCTGCCACGGTAGCAGCGATTACGGCAGGTGGTATTGCCGCGCCGCTTATCGCCACCACCGGCGTCAGCCCTGAGCTGATGGTGATCGCCGTCGGTTCCGGCAGCGTGATTTTCTCACACGTGAACGATCCGGGCTTCTGGCTGTTCAAGGAATATTTCAACCTGAGCATTGTCGAAACCTTTAAATCCTGGTCCGTACTGGAAACCATTATTTCCCTGTGCGGCCTCGGCGGATGTTTGTTGCTGTCGATGGTGGTGTGACAGGAAAACGACAGTAATAAAAAAGGCGAGCCAACCGGCTCGCCTTTTTCGTTTCTGACATCGGCTAAATCTTCAAATACGCCCTGATCCCATCGAGGAACATCTGGGTCGAAAGCATAACCAGAATCAGGCCCATCAGGCGTTCGAGAGCGCTGACGCCCTTGTCGCCGAGCAGGCGCAGGAACAGGTTCGACAGCAGCAAGATTGCCATCGACAGGCCCCAGGCGATAAACAATGCCAGCGTCAGGTGGCTCATCTGGTTCGGATATTGGTGCGAGAGCAGCATCAGCGTGGCGAGAATCGACGGACCGGCGACCAGCGGGATGGCCATCGGCACGAGGAAAGGTTCTTCCCCCGCGGATAGACCGGTACTGCTCTTCTCTTCGGACGGGAAAATCATTTTGATGGCGATCAGAAACAGAATGATGCCGCCGGAAATCGAGACGGTTTCAGTGCGCAGATTCAGGAACGACAGGATTTTTTCCCCGGCGAACAGGAAAATCAGCATCAGCAGCAGGGCAATCAGCATTTCGCGGATCAGCACCACGCGACGGCGTTTCGGGTCGAGATGTTTTAACACCGACATGAAAATCGGTAAATTGCCCAGCGGATCCATAATTAAAAACAGCAAGATGGTTGCTGAAATCATTTCGGTCATGACTACCTCAGAATGATAAAACGCCTGTTATAAGTTGTGCTGCTATTAAACGCTGCACTATTGATTAAATTCACTTGCCACTTCTAGTACATTTTGTAAGGTGGTAGACCAGCGCGGAAACAGAGCATGGCGCATCATAAAAAAGCGCCAACTTAGTGCAAACGCGTGTTCAAGCAGTTTTACACAGCTATCACCCTCAGGGCAGGACAGTCATTATGAAAAATGTAGGTTTCGTTGGTTGGCGCGGGATGGTCGGTTCTGTACTCATGCAACGCATGATTGAAGAACGCGATTTCGACGCTATCCGTCCGGTATTCTTCTCCACCTCTCAGCACGGTCAGGCCGCTCCGGACTTTACGGGGCAGACTGGCACCTTGCAGGATGCTTATGATCTGGACGCACTGAGTGCGCTGGACATTATCATCACCTGTCAGGGCGGCGATTATACCAATGAAATCTATCCGAAGCTGCGTGAAATCGGTTGGTCAGGCTACTGGATCGACGCAGCATCCTCTCTGAGAATGAAGGATGACGCGATAATCATCCTCGACCCGGTTAACAGCGCAGTGATCCATCAGGGCATCGATAAAGGCATTAAAACCTTTGTTGGCGGTAACTGTACCGTCAGCCTGATGCTGATGTCCCTTGGCGGCCTGTTCGCTAACGACCTGATTGAGTGGGCGTCGGTTGCGACCTATCAGGCGGCTTCCGGCGGCGGCGCGCGTCACATGCGCGAGCTGCTGACCCAAATGGGTATGCTGCACAACAGCGTGGCGAAGGAGCTGGAAAACCCGGCATCTGCCATCCTGGATATCGAACGTAAAGTCACCGCGCTGACCCGCAGTGGCACGTTGCCGACCGATAACTTCGGCGTTCCGCTGGCCGGTGGTCTGATCCCGTGGATCGACAAGCAGCTCGATAACGGCCAGACCAAAGAAGAGTGGAAAGGTCAGGCGGAAACCAACAAAATTCTCGGTACCTCGAGCATCATTCCGGTAGACGGTCTGTGTGTCCGTATCGGCGCACTGCGCTGCCATAGCCAGGCGTTCACCCTGAAATTGAAAAAAGACGTGTCGATCCCTGAAATCGAGCAAATGCTGGCGACGCACAACGACTGGGTTCGCGTGATCCCGAACGACCGTGAACTGTCGATGCGCGAACTGACTCCGGCCGCGGTGACAGGCACGATGAACACGCCGGTCGGCCGTCTGCGTAAGCTAAATATGGGCCCACAATATCTGTCTGCGTTCACCGTCGGTGACCAGCTGCTTTGGGGCGCGGCAGAGCCTTTACGCCGTATGTTACGCATTCTTTTGTAAGCCGCCCGTTTACGGCCAGCGGCGCCGTTTTCAACTCAACGGGACACCAGCACGGTGTCCCGTTTTTGTTTCAGTCATCAATCACTTCACCGTTTATCCGCATTTTGCCAGCGCATCTCTCTGTATTTCATTTTGAGATAAATTCCTCGGTTTCTTCCCGCTGAATTCTTCAACCTTTGTCTATGCTTAGTAGAAGAGCTAAGCCTCTTTGAGAAGCTGAAACAGACACTTATTTAGAAAGTGTGAGCACAGGCGCAATCGCGCACCTTTTGGCAAAACTGAAACCGGACGAGATCACAAAGCAACGATAAAAAGGGGAGCACACTGGGATCACGTTTCGCATTGAGTACCTGAATGATTTTATTGGATTTATTGATTTAATTAATCATAGGACGAAATTCATGTCTGTACTTCCCGATCAGCACGTCATTAATCAAATTATATCGGGTCACTACGCTGATCCTTTTTCTCTGCTGGGGATGCACCCCGTCGCCGCCGGGCTGGAAGTGCGCGCACTGCTGCCGGATGCCGATCAGGTCTGGGTGATTGATGCAGAGAAAGGTAAAAAAGTTGTCGAACTGCGTCGCATTGACGATCGCGGTTTTTTTGTCGGCCTGATACCGCGCCGTAAGAATTTCTTTCGCTATCAGCTGGAAGTGCACTGGGGCGAAAACGTCCATGTGATTGACGATGCTTACCGTTTCGGCACGCTGTTGCAGGAGCTGGATATCTGGCTCCTGTCCGAAGGTACGCACCTGCGGCCTTACGAAAAACTGGGCGCGCATCTGCAAACGCTCGATAACGTCGCGGGCGTCAGCTTTGCGGTCTGGGCACCGAACGCCCAACGCATTTCGGTGGTCGGTGAATTCAACTTCTGGGATGGCCGCCGCCACCCGATGCGTCAGCGTCGCGAAAACGGCATCTGGGAATTGTTCATCCCGGCGGTGAGCGAAGGTCAGCTGTATAAATTCGAAATTATCGACTGTCACGGCAATGTCAGCCTGCGCGCTGACCCCTACGCGTTTGAAGCGCAGATGCGCCCGGAAACCGCCTCCTGCGTTCGAAAACTGCCGGACATCGTGCCGTTTTCACAAACGCGCAAGGAGGCCAATGCGCTGAACCAGCCGGTGTCAGTATACGAAGTGCATCTGGGATCCTGGCGTCGCCATACCGACGACAACTTCTGGCTGAGCTACGGCGAGCTGGCGGAACAGCTGGTGTCCTACGCCAGGTGGATGGGCTTTACCCACATCGAACTGATGCCAGTGAATGAGCACCCGTTCGATGGCAGCTGGGGCTATCAGCCGCTCGGGATGTATGCGCCGACCCGCCGCTTCGGCACGCCGCAAGATTTTAAAGCGCTGGTGGATGCCGCGCATAACGCCGGTCTGAACGTGATCCTCGACTGGGTGCCTGGGCATTTCCCCAGTGATTCCCACGGTCTGGCCGAATTCGACGGCACCGCGCTGTACGAATATGCCGATCCGCGCGAGGGTTACCATCAGGACTGGAACACGTTGATTTATAACTATGGCCGTCACGAAGTACGCAACTATCTGGCGGGGAATGGTTTTTACTGGATCGAGCGTTTCGGCATTGATGGCCTGCGCGTCGATGCCGTCGCCTCAATGATTTACCGCGATTACAGCCGCAAAGCCGGTGAGTGGATCCCTAATTATTACGGCGGCCGCGAAAATCTCGAAGCCATCGCCTTCCTGAAATACACCAACCAGACCATCGGTCGCGAGCTCGGTGGCGCTGTGACGCTGGCCGAGGAATCCACCGATTATCCGGGCGTCACCATGCCGCCGGATGCCAACGGGCTGGGCTTTCACTACAAGTGGAATATGGGCTGGATGAACGACTCGCTGAAATACATGCAGCTTGATCCTGTTCACCGCAAATACCATCACAATCTCATGACGTTCGGCGTACTTTACGCCTACAGCGAAAACTTCATTCTGCCGCTGTCGCACGATGAAGTGGTGCACGGTAAAAAATCCCTGATCGACAAAATGCCTGGCGATGCCTGGCAGAAGTTCGCCAACCTGCGTGCTTATTACGGCTTTATGTGGGCGCATCCGGGTAAAAAACTTCTGTTTATGGGCTGCGAGTTTGCGCAGGGGCGCGAGTGGAATTTCAACGCCAGCCTTGACTGGCATCTGCTTGACGATCCGAAGGGCTGGCACGCCGGTGTTCAGCATTTGGTGCGCGATCTCAACCATACGTATCGCGACAACGCGCCGTTGTATGAGCTGGATTTCAATCCGCGCGGTTTTGAATGGCTGGTGGTCGACGATCACGCCAACTCGATTTTTGCCTTTGCCCGCCGCGATGAAAACGCCGGTGAGGTGATTGTCATCAGTAATTTCACGCCGGTTCCGCGCTCCGACTACCGCATTGGCATCAGCCGACCGGGGGTGTATCGCGAAATTCTTAACACCGATTCGCATTTCTACCACGGCAGCAACGTCGGCAACGCCGGCGCAGTCCACAGTGAAAATATCAGCCAGCATCAGCGTGAACATTCGATAAGCGTGACCATTCCGCCACTGGCGACGGTCTATTTGCGAAGGGAGCCGTAATGAAGCAGCTTGAGCCCGGTCAGCCCGCGCCCTTTGGTGCGCATCTCAGAGATAACGGCGTTAATTTTTGCCTGTATTCCGCACATGCGGAAAAAGTGGAGTTATGTCTGTTTGATGAGACCGGGAGCGAGCAGCATCTGCCGCTTAACGCACGCACGGGCAATCTTTGGCACGGGTTTTTACCCGGTGCCAAAGCCGGACAGCGTTACGGGTACCGGGTTTACGGGCCTTTCGATCCGAAAAAAGGCCACCGCTTTAACCCGAAAAAAGTGCTGATCGACCCCAGCGCGCGGGCGATTGACGGTGTACTGCTCGACAACGCGCGCTTCACCGGCGGCGTCGATGCGCCGGATGACCGCGACAGCGCGGTAGTCGCGCCGAAATCAGTGGTCGTTGCCGGTAAATTTGACTGGGAAGAAGACAAACCACCCGCCACGCCGTGGGGCAATACCGTGATTTACGAAGCGCACGTGCGCGGCCTGACCCGTCAGCATCCGCATATTCCGGCGGCATTGCGCGGCACTTACGCCGGACTGGCGCATCCGGTCATGCTCGAGTATTTACAGCATCTGGGCGTAACCGCCATCGAGCTTTTACCGGTGCAACATCACGCAGACGAACCGCGTCTGCAACGCCTTGGCCTGACGAATTACTGGGGCTATAACGTGCTGGCTCCCTGCGCCGTCGACCCGCGTTATGCCAGCGGTCTGGGCGGTGTTTCGGCGCTGAGCGAATTTAAATCGGCGGTGAAAGCGCTGCATCAGGCGGGGATCGAAGTGATCCTCGACGTTGTGTTTAACCACAGCGCTGAACTGGCTATCGACGGGCCCTTTATCTCGTTTCGCGGTATCGACAACGCCAGCTGGTACTGGCTGAACGAAGACGGTTCCGACAACAACATGACCGGCTGCGGCAATTCACTGCGGCTGGTGGACGAAGAAGTGATCGCCTGGACGCTCGACTGCCTGCGCTACTGGGTGCGCGAATGCCATGTAGACGGCTTTCGGTTCGATTTGGCGACGTTGCTCGGCAGAACGCCGGAGTTCACCGCCCAGTCGCCGCTGTTCGAGGCCATTAAGCAGGACCCGGTGCTCTCGCAGGTGAAGCTTATTGCAGAACCCTGGGATATCGGCACAGGCGGTTATCAGCTGGGGAATTTTCCGGCCCCGTTTGCCGAATGGAATGACGTATGGCGCGATGAGATGCGTCAGTTCTGGTTGCACGGCGATATCTCGATCGGAAAGTTTGCCGGTCGCGTTGCGGCGTCAGCGGATAAGTTCGACCCAACACAGCGGGCGCCTTACGCCAGCATCAACATGCTCACCGCGCACGACGGTTTCACATTGCGTGATGTCGTGAGTTTTAACGAGAAACATAACCAGGCCAACGGCGAAGAAAATCGTGATGGCCATAACGAGAACTTCAGCCAAAACCACGGCGAGGAAGGGCTGGAAGCTTCTGCAGATGTTTTGCAGCAGCGCCGGCTCAGCCAGCGTGCGCTGCTGGCGACGCTGTTTTTGTCACAGGGCACGCCGATGTTGCTGGCCGGTGACGAGCACGGCAACAGCCAGCTGGGTAACAACAACGCTTACTGCCAGGACAATCCGCTCACCTGGCTCAACTGGGAAAATGCGGATGAAAGCCTGACGGCCTACGTTTGTGCGCTGATTGCGCTGCGCCGGAAAATTCCTGCGTTAACGCAAAACCGCTGGTGGCAGGACGACAGCGGCGACGTGCAATGGCTCAACCAACAGGGGCAATCGATGAGCATTGGCGACTGGGAGCATGGGCCGCAGCAATGGCTGCAAATTCGCCTGTCACAGCGCTGGCTGCTTATCGTGAATGCTTCTCTGCACGATGTTGACTTGCAACTGCCACCGGGAAACTGGCAGCCGGTTGCGCCCTTCAACAGCGTGCTTTTTGACGATGAACCCCGACGCGTCATGGAAGGCTCGCAATGGCGGGCAGCAGCGAAAACCCTCTGTGTCCTACAAGATGTCACTCCACAGAGCCGGTAACTATAAAAATGAAGGAGTCAGATATGGCGACATTAGATAACCGGGATCCGGTCATGCTGGCGCGACAATTGCCGCTGAAATCCGTGGCGTTGATCCTTGCCGGGGGACGTGGTTCACGATTGAAAGATTTAACTGCAACCCGGGCCAAACCTGCCGTTCACTTTGGCGGGAAATTCCGCATCATTGATTTTGCCCTGTCGAATTGCCTGAACTCGGGCATCCGGCGCATCGGCGTTATCACGCAATATCAGTCTCACACGCTGGTGCAGCACATTCAGCGCGGCTGGTCTTTCCTCAATGAGGAAATGAACGAGTTTGTGGATCTGCTTCCGGCGCAGCAGCGCCACAGCACCGAGCACTGGTACAAAGGCACTGCCGATGCGGTGTATCAGAATCTGGATATTATCCGCCGCTATGACGCCGAATTCGTGGTGATCCTGGCCGGTGATCATATCTACAAAATGGATTACTCGCGGATGCTGATCGACCACGTGCAGAAGGGCGGTGAATGTACCGTCGCCTGCCTTGCGGTGCCGATTGCTGAGGGCAGCGAGTTTGGCGTGATGGACGTCAGTGATGACTATCACATCAAAAGTTTTGTCGAGAAACCGCAAAATCCGCCGCCGATGCCGGGTCATCCCGACATGGCGCTGGCGAGCATGGGCATCTACATTTTTAATGCGGACTATCTGTTTCAGATCCTCGAAGAAGATATGGCGGACGAAGGCTCCAGCCACGATTTCGGTAAGGACCTGATCCCGAAACTGACGGCGCAGGGCGTGGCGCGGGCGCATCCGTTCAGCCTCTCGTGCGTGACGCAGAACGAAGAATTACCGCCGTACTGGCGCGATGTCGGCACGCTGGACGCTTACTGGCGCGCCAATCTGGATCTGGCGTCGGTCACGCCTGAACTGGACATGTATGACCGCAACTGGCCGATCCGCACGCACATGGAACCGCTGCCGCCGGCCAAATTTGTGCAGGATCGTTCGGGCAGCCACGGCATGACCATGAACTCGCTGGTGGCCGGAGGTTGCATCGTGTCTGGCTCGGTGGTGGTGCATTCAGTGCTGTTCCCCCGTGTGAGAATCAATTCTTTCTGCAATATTGATTCAACGATTATTTTGCCGGATGTGAACGTCGGGCGATCCTGCCGTTTGCGTAAATGTGTGATTGACCGTGCGTGTCAGATCCCCGAAGGCATGGTGATTGGTGAGAACGCCGATGAAGACAGCCGCCGCTTTTACCGTTCCGAAGGCGGTGTGGTGCTGGTAACGCGCGCGATGCTGGCGAAGCTGTGATGTTGGCCAAAGCCTAAACGGACTTTTTAGAACAGATTGAGTTATGCAGTATTTTTCGTCATCCCGGTGAAGGCCGGGATGACCGGGATAATCAGGAGCGCGAATGCAGGTTTTACATGTTTGTTCCGAGCTGTTCCCCCTGTTGAAAACGGGTGGCCTGGCCGACGTCGCCGGGGCGTTGCCCGCCGCACAGATCGCCGAGGGCGCGGATGTTCGCGTACTCATTCCGGCTTTCCCTGATGTCAAAAAAGGCCTCGGAGAAACGCAGGTGATCGGTACGCTGGACACGTTCGCCGGTTATGTCACGCTTTCGCTGGGCTACTTTGACGGCGTCGGTATTTATCTGATTGATGTCCCCGGCTTGTACGATCGTCCCGGCAGCCCGTATCACGATCAGTCATCTTTTGCCTACGCCGATAATCATCTGCGCTTTGCACTATTAAGCTGGATGGCATGCGAGCTGGCGCTGGGGTTTGATCACCACTGGCAACCGAACATTGTGCATTCCCACGACTGGCATGCGGGGCTGGCGTCGGCCTATATCCGCGCGCGCCATGCGCCGGTGAAAACGGTGTTTACCGTGCACAACCTGGCGTTTCAGGGATTGTTTGGCGGGCACCATATTGATGAGTTGTACATCCCGCGCGAGTTCTTCCAGATGCACGGGCTGGAGTTCTACGGCCAGATTTCCTATCTGAAAGCCGGTTTGTATTACTCCGATCACGTCACTACCGTCAGCCCGACCTACGCCAAAGAGATTACCCGCCCCGAATACGGTTACGGCATGGAATCTTTGTTGCAACTGAGAGAGAGGGAAGGTCGGCTGACCGGGATCCTCAACGGTGTCGATGACGCTATCTGGCAGCCGCGTGATGACGTGCTGCTTTCTGCGCGTTACGACGCTGAAGATTTGCGATCCAAAGCGATCAACAAAGCTTATTTGCAACGGGCGATGGGGCTGGACGTGGACGATTCGCGGCTGGTGTTTGCGGTTGTCAGCCGTCTGACCAGCCAGAAAGGGCTGGATCTGGTGCTTGAGGCGTTGCCGGATTTGCTCGAACGCGGCGGACAGCTGGCGCTGTTAGGCGCGGGCGATGCGGTGCTGCAACAGGCATTCCTGGCTGCTGCGGCAGACAATCCGGGGCAGGTCGGCGTGCAGCTGGGTTATCACGAAGCGTTTTCCCACCGTATTATCGGCGGGGCAGACGTCATTATGGTGCCGAGCCGCTTTGAGCCTTGCGGCCTGACGCAGTTGTACGGTTTGAAATACGGCACCCTGCCGCTGGTGCGCCGAACCGGCGGGCTGGCTGATACGGTTGTCGATTGTGCGCTGGAAAATCTGGCTGACGGAACGGCCAGCGGTTTTGTTTTTGAAGAGCCCACGGGACAATCGCTGGCAAGTGCGATCCGCCGGGCGTTTGTTCTGTGGAGCCGTCCTAAACACTGGCGACATGTACAACAACATGCCATGGGTATTGATTTTGGCTGGAAGGTTGCGGCGCAGGAATATCTCACGCTGTATAACCGTCTTATGTCCTGAACCCTGAACGCAGCTAATTTGATCGGGAATGTAACGTTATGACTTCACCGTTTAATTACAACTCACCGACAGTCAGTGTCGAAGCGCTAAAGCATTCTATAGCCTATAAGCTGATGTTTATTATCGGCAAAGACCCGTCCATCGCGACACAACATGACTGGCTGAATGCCACGTTATTTGCAGTGCGCGACCGCATGGTCGAACGCTGGCTGCGCTCCAACCGCGCGCAAACCTCTCAGGATGTGCGGCAGGTTTATTACCTGTCGATGGAGTTTCTGATTGGACGCACCCTTTCCAATGCGCTGCTGGCGATGGGCATTTACGACGATCTGAACACCGCGCTCGATGAAATGGGTTTCAATCTCGAAGAACTGATCGGCGAAGAGAATGACCCCGGTTTAGGCAACGGCGGTCTTGGACGTCTGGCGGCATGTTTCCTCGATTCTTTAGCGACGCTGGCGCTGCCGGGGCGCGGTTACGGCATCCGTTACGAATATGGCATGTTCGCGCAGAACATCGTCAACGGCGAGCAGAAAGAATCGCCGGATTACTGGCTGGAATACGGCAATCCGTGGGAGTTTCAGCGGTACAACACCCGTTACAAAGTACGTTTTGGCGGACGCGTCCAGCATGAGGGCGTGAAAACCCGCTGGCTGGAGACTGAAGAAGTCATCGCCTGCGCCTACGATCAGGTGATTCCTGGTTACGACACCGACGCCACCAACACGCTGCGGCTGTGGGGCGCACAGGCCAGTAACGAAATCAATCTGGGTAAATTCAATCAGGGCGATTACTTCGCGGCGGTGGAAGATAAAAACCATTCCGAGAACGTGTCGCGCGTGCTGTACCCGGACGATTCCACTTACTCTGGCCGCGAACTGCGTCTGCGTCAGGAATATTTCCTGGTCTCGGCGACGGTTCAGGATATTCTCAACCGCCACTACACCACACACCACACGTACGACAATCTGGCCGACAAAATCGCTATTCACCTCAACGATACGCACCCGGTGCTGTCAATTCCTGAGCTGATGCGGTTACTGATCGACGAGCATAAATTTGAATGGCTGGCCGCGTGGGAAGCCGTTACACGTGTGTTCTCCTACACCAACCACACGCTGATGACTGAAGCGCTGGAAACCTGGCCGGTGGACATGATAGGCAAGATCCTGCCGCGTCATCTGGAGATTATTTTCCAGATCAACGATCACTTCCTGAAAGAAGTGGCGGTGCAGATCCCTGGCGACGACGGCCTGCTGTCGCGGGTGTCGATTATCGACGAAGGCAATGGCCGTAAGGTGCGAATGGCCTGGCTGGCGGTGATCGCCAGTCATAAAGTCAACGGTGTCTCCGCGTTGCATTCTGATCTGATGGTGCAGTCGCTGTTCGCCGATTTCGCGCGTATTTATCCGGATCGCTTCTGCAATAAAACCAACGGCGTGACGCCGCGCCGCTGGCTGGCGCTGGCTAACAAGCCGCTGTCGGCGGTGATTGATGACGCCATCGGCCATACCTGGCGTTCCGATCTCAGCCAGCTATCCGAACTGAAGCAGAAACTGGATTATCCGAGCTTCATCCAGTCTCTGCGTAATGCCAAGCTGGATAACAAAAAACGCCTGGCGATTTATATTGGGCAGAAACTGAATATCGTGGTGGATCCTAAAAGCCTGTTCGACGTGCAGATCAAACGCATTCACGAATACAAACGCCAGCTGATGAACGTGTTGCACGTCATTACCCGCTACAACCGCATTCTGCAAGAGCCTGATGCGAACTGGGTACCACGCACGGTGATTTTCGCCGGTAAAGCGGCCTCGGCCTATTACGCAGCCAAGCAAATTATTCGCCTGATTAACGACGTTGCGACGGTGGTCAACAGCGATCCGCGCATCGGTAACAAGCTGAAGGTCGTCTTCATCCCCAACTACAGCGTCAGTCTGGCGCAGGTGATTATTCCAGCGGCCGATCTTTCCGAGCAGATCTCGCTGGCGGGGACGGAGGCGTCGGGCACCAGTAACATGAAGTTTGCCCTGAACGGTGCGCTGACCATTGGCACACTGGACGGCGCCAACGTCGAAATGCTTGAACACGTTGGCGAGGAAAATATCTTTATCTTCGGCAATACCACCGAGCAGGTCGAGGAATTGCGCCGTAAAGGCTACAACTCCCACATTTACTATGAGCAGGACGCTGAGCTGCATCAGGTGCTGACACAAATCGCCACCGGCGTGTTCAGCCCCGGCGAACCCAAGCGTTACAGCAATGTGTTCGATACGCTGGTAAACCTCGGCGACCATTATCAGGTACTGGCGGATTACCGCAGCTATGTCGATACGCAAGATAAAGTCGACGAACTGTATACGAAGCCGGAAGAGTGGACGCGCTGCACGCTGCATAACATCGCCAACATGGGCTATTTCTCGTCAGACCGTACCATTCAGGAGTACGCCGATGAGATTTGGAACATCAAGCCGGTGAAATTGTAGAGGCGTTTTGATTGAGATGTTGAAAGTCATCCCCGGCCAATGGTCGGGGATTTTTTTGCACTGTAAATGTCATTACCAGTCCTGCGGCACTTCTTCCTGTCCGGCGCGAAACTGGCCGCGCGGCATGATGTTCAGGGTTTCGTGAAGTTCCGACCATACCAGTACAATTTCGCCGCTTTTTAGCTGACGTTTTACGTCGTCCACTTTCTGTTCGAGGGAGCGTTCCTGCTCGCCGTAATCGGTGCCTTCGCGCAGGACAAAAGATTCCACCACGCTGGTGAGGATTTCTGCGTCCAGTTCTTGCCAGGGAATAATCACAACTTTGCTTCCTTTGTTGGGGCTTCTTGCTCTAAATACGGGGCGATCCACGCCGGGATGCGCTGCTCCAGCCACATCTGCGGATTACGCAAACTGCCGGAAACAAACCCGACATGTCCGCCGTGTTCGGTCAGCTGATACTCAACGCAGTCGGGTAAATCCTCTGCTTTCGGAATGACGTCCGCCGTCATAAACGGATCGTCTTTCGCATGGATAATCAGCAGCGGCGTCCGAACCTGCGACAGCAACGGCAGGCCGCTGCACCGGCGGTAATAATCCAGCGCGTCGGCAAAACCGTGGGCTTTGGAAGTGATCGCGTCGTCAAATTCGCGCAGGCGACGCATGGATTTCAACTGCGCCAGCGTCACCGGCAGCGTGCCCGGATATTTCGCCAGTTTACGCGAGGCGTTCAGTTTGAGCTGATCGAGCAGATAGCGCTGATAAATCCGCGACGAGCCTTGCTCAAGGCGGTACGCACAGGGTTCAAGCATCAGCGGCGCCGAAACCACGACGGCAGCGCTGAGCGTACAATTTTCGCCTTCCTGACCGAGATAACAGGCCAGCATATTACCGCCGAGAGAAACACCTACCGCGCCGGTGGGCACGTCGCCAAGCGTCTCATTGAGCCAGCGAATGAAAAATCGAGCGTCTTCGGTTTCGCCGGAATGATAGATCCGCTGGAGTTTGTTGGGTTCGCCGCTGCATCCGCGAAAATGCATGACCACGCCCAGCCAGCCTCGGTCCTTCCACGCCTGCAATAAGCCGTGCGCATACGGGCTGTAGAAGCTGCCTTCCAGCCCGTGGAACAGCACCATGCGCGGTTTATGGCGCGCCAGTTGCGGATCTTCGCTCCAGGCTAAATCCAGAAAATCTCCGTCGGGCGTGTCCAGCCTTTGCCAGTGCGGTTTGAGTTTGGCATGTCGCCGGACCAGCCGGGGTAACAGCGTCTGGATATGCGGATTACTGGCCCCGCGCAGGGGGCGAAAGGATTCATACATAAGATGAATAAATTTCTCTTTAGAGTCTCTTGTGCGATCAATATCACGCTGTTAGCTTCAATGCTATCGCACAACTGAATCGCACGTCACCGGGTGAGGAGCACCCAATTAAATGGAACTTAGTTTATTTTTATCAATGCTCGGTTTTTTATGGGTCGCAGCCATCACACCGGGCCCGAATAATATGTTGTTAACCACCTCCGGCGCTAATTTCGGTTTCTTCCGCTCACTCTGGCTGATGGTCGGCATTATGCTCGGCATGCAAAGTATTTTGCTGCTGGTGGCGTTTGGCGTCGGCGGGCTGATCACGGTTTATCCGGCGTTACACTTGTTCCTGAAAATCGCCGGTAGTTTGTATCTGCTGTGGCTGGCGTGGAAGATTGCCACCTCCGCGTATGAAAAATTGGAAACTGGCGCACCGCCGCCGAAGCCGATCCGGTTGTATCAGGGTTGGTTATTGCAGTTCCTGAATCCAAAAGCCTGGCTCATGGGGTTAGGCGCAGTGGCGAGTTTCAGTCTGGCAGGCGCGTACTACAATCATTCGATCGCGGCTATCAGCCTCGGCATGTTCATGGTGAATCTGGTTTCCGGGATTATCTGGCTTGGATTCGGCACGGTGATTGGCCGCCTGTTACGCAGCCGCCGCGCGTGGTACACGTTTAATATCGCGATGGGTATTCTGACGGCGGCCTGCGTGTTGCTGATCTGGCACTGATTATCTTCTTCATTTTCTGAGGCCTCCGCAGTGAGGCCTTTTTACTGACTTCTTATATTCCATAAAGGCATTAAAGATAATTTCTAATTACTTTATCTATTTTTACGCCTCCGCTACAAATGTGAAACACACAATATGACGCCCTGCGCGGAGCTGACCAACATGACCTCTCTCAATGCCTTTCCTTTCTCTGCTGTAAAAAAAAGTGGGCTGGCCCTCGCGCTTAGCATAGCGGCATTCTGCGCGCAGGCGGCGGATGTCACCGTGGCTTATCAGACCTCTGCCGAACCGGCCAAGGTCGCGCAGGCGGAAAATACCTTTGCTAAAGAATCCGGCGCGCAAGTGGACTGGCGCAAGTTTGACAGCGGATCGAGCGTATTGCGCGCGCTGGCCTCCGGCGACGTGCAGATTGGCAATATCGGCTCCAGCCCGCTGGCGGTCGCCGCCAGTCAGAAGCTGCCGATCGAAGTGTTTTTACTGGCGTCTGAACTCGGCAGCTCCGAGGCGCTGGTAGTGAAGAAAAGTATTAATGATCCGAAAGACCTGATCGGCAAACGCATCGCGGTACCTTTTATTTCCACCACGCATTACAGCCTGTTGGCAGCGCTGAAGCATTGGGGGATTGATCCTAAGCAGGTCACCATCGTGAATTTACAGCCTCCGGCTATCGCAGCAGCATGGGCGCGAGGCGATATCGACGGCGCGTATGTCTGGGCACCGGCGGTGAATGAACTGGAAAAAACCGGCAAAGTGCTGACCGATTCAGCCCAGGTCGGTAAATGGGGTTCACCAACGCTGGACGTCTGGGTTGTGCGCAAAGACTTCGCCAAAGCCCATCCTGAAATCGTGACTGCTTTTGCCCGTAGCGCCCTGAAAGCACAGGGCGATTATCTGCAACAGCCGGAAAAATGGTTACAGGATAAAAAGAATCTCGACACATTATCGCGCCTGAGCGGCGTGCCGGATGACCAGATCCCCGGTCTGGTGAAAGGTAACCGTTATCTGCCGGTGAGCGAGCAGATAACCCAGCTCGGTGAGCCGGTAAATAAAGCGATTAAAGACACGGCGGCGTTCCTCAAGGAGCAGGGCAAAATTCAGCAGACGGACGATGATTACAGCGACTATGTGACCAGCGAGTTTGTGAAAGCGGTCCAGTCTGGCCCGAAATCCTGAGGAATTGGCTATGTTAAACGTCTCGCATTTGTCGGCTGAATATCAGGGGAAACCTGCGCTGAAAGACATTTCCTTGCAGATTTCCAGCGGTGAACTGGTGGTGGTACTCGGGCCTTCCGGCTGTGGAAAAACCACGCTGCTCAATCTGATCGCCGGTTTCCAGCCCGCGTCTTCCGGGAGCATTACGCTGGACGGACAGCCGGTGAACGGGCCGGGAGCCGATCGCGGTGTGGTCTTCCAGCATGAAGGTTTACTGCCTTGGCGGGACGTGCAAAGCAATGTCGAATTTGGGCTGGAACTGGCTGGCGTGAAAAAAACACAGCGGCGCGATATCGCGCAGCGCATGTTAAGTAAGGTCGGTCTGGCGGGATATGAAAAGCATTTCATCTGGCAGCTTTCCGGCGGAATGCGCCAGCGGGTGGGGATTGCCCGCGCGCTGGCGGCGGATCCGCCGCTGCTGTTGCTCGATGAACCTTTCGGCGCACTCGATGCTTTCACCCGCGAACAGATGCAGGAATTACTGTTGACTATCTGGCGCGATACCGGCAAACAGATTTTGCTTATCACCCACGATATTGAAGAAGCGGTGTTTCTGGCCAGCGAGCTCTTATTGTTGTCGCCGGGGCCGGGGCAGGTGGTAGAACGGCTGAAGCTCAATTTTGGCCAGCGCTATGCCAGTGGTGAAAACTGCCGGGCGATCAAATCTGATCCCGAATTTATTGCTCAACGCGAATACGTGCTGGGTAAGGTCTTCCAGCAGCGCGAGGTGCTGATATGAGCCTGCACTCGGCGTTGAAAACCGACACACCGACTGCCGTTTCGGGTCGCCGATTTCGCCTGCCGCGCAATGTTCGCCTGAGCATTGCCACGCTGCTGGTGTTGTTGCTGGTCTGGTGGGCAATCACTGCGCTGCATCTTATCAGCCCGTTATTTTTACCCGCGCCGCAGCAGGTCTTGCATCAGCTGTATGTGATTGCCAGTCCGCAGGGTTTTATGGATGCCACGCTGTGGCAGCATCTGGCCGCCAGCCTGACGCGGATCGTGATTGCGCTGCTGGCCGCGGTGATTCTCGGCGTACCGGTCGGAATCGCCATGGGATTGAATGACACCGTGCGTGGCATTCTTGATCCGCTTATCGAACTGTACCGCCCGGTGCCTCCGCTGGCGTATTTGCCGCTAATGGTCATCTGGTTTGGTATCGGCGAAACCTCCAAGATTTTACTGATTTATCTGGCGATTTTTGCCCCGGTGGCGCTTTCAGCACTGGCCGGTGTGCGCAGTGTTTCGCAGGTGCGGGTTCGCGCGGCGCAGGCGTTGGGTGCCAGCAAAATACAGGTTTTGCGTTATGTGATATTGCCGAGTGCGTTGCCGGAAATCCTGACGGGTATCCGCATCGGGCTGGGCGTCGGCTGGTCAACGCTGGTTGCGGCTGAGCTGATAGCCGCCACGCGCGGCCTCGGATTTATGGTGCAGTCGGCCGGTGAGTTTCTGGCAACCGATGTGGTGATTGCCGGGATCAGCGTCATCGCACTGATCGCTTTTAGTCTTGAACTCGGGTTGCGCGCCTTGCAGCGCAAACTGACCCCGTGGCATGGAGAACAGCAATGAACGAACGTCTGGCGATCACGCCATTAGGCCCGTATATCGGCGCGCAGGTTGAGAATGTCATTCTGAGCAAACCGCTGTCTGATGCGCAGTTCGAGCAGCTCTATCACGCATTGTTGAAGCATCAGGTCTTGTTCCTGCGCAATCAGCCGGTGACACCGCTTGAACAACGCGCGCTGGCCGCCCGTTTCGGCGATCTGCACATTCATCCGGTTTATCCGCATGCGCCGGATGTGGAAGAGATCATTGTGCTGGATACTCACGATGACAATCCGCCCGATAATGACAACTGGCACACCGACGTGACCTTTATCGAAACGCCGCCTGCCGGTGCGATTTTAGCCGCGAAAAAGCTGCCCTCATCCGGTGGCGACACGCTGTGGGCCAGCGGGATTGCGGCGTTTAACGCGCTTTCTGAGCCTTTTCGCCAGTTGCTGACCGGCTTGCAGGCCGAACACGATTTTACCAAATCCTTCCAGGAGTTTAAGTACCGCAAAACGGCGGAAGAACACGCGCAGTGGTTAAAGGCCAAAGAGAAAAACCCTCCGTTGCTGCATCCGGTGATCCGCACGCATCCGGTGAGCGGTAAACAGGCGTTATTCGTCAATGAAGGTTTTACGACGCGGATTGTCGGGCTGAGTGAAAAGGAGAGTACGGCGATCCTGACGTTCCTGTTCAGCCACATCACCAAACCGGAGTTTCAGGTGCGCTGGCGCTGGCAGGAAAATGACATCGCGATCTGGGATAACCGGGTGACTCAGCATTACGCCAACGCGGATTATTTGCCGCAGCGGCGGATTATGCACAGGGCAACGATTCTGGGAGATAAGCCTTTTTATAAAGCCTGACGGGGTTGGGCGGCGACGTTGTTGCTGAGTCTTGCTCCCGCACAATCACGCCAGGAAAGGGGGATTGTGCGGGAAAAGAAAGGCTCAACTTTCTAAATCAAACGCCTTCGCCAGCGATTCCAGCTGTTCCTGAGCGTCGAGCCAGGTCATTTCGGTGTCATCGAGCGCGCCTTTGACTTTGGTCTGCTGTTGCAGGCATTCCGTCAGTTCGGCTTTACGACTGATGTCGTAAATCGCCGAGTCGGCCAGACGTTCTTCGAGCGTGGCCAGTTCAGCGGTCAGTTTTTCCATCTGCGTTTCGAGCTTCGTGATCTGTTTGCGCAGCGGCTGAGTCTGGTTGCGGAAATCGGCTTCGCGACGTTTCTGATCTTTACGCGACTGCGCACTGTTAACGCTGCCGTCTTTCGAAGGCGCATCCTGCTGATTTTCCTGACGCGAAATATCCACCAGCCATTGCTGATAATCTTCCAGATCACCATCGAACTGTTCGACTTTACCGCCGTGAACCAGATACAGATCGTCGGTGGTGGAACGCAGTAAGTGGCGGTCATGCGAGACCACGACCATCGCGCCTTCGAAGTCCATCAGCGCTTCGGTCAGCGCCTGACGCATATCGAGATCCAGATGGTTGGTCGGTTCATCGAGCAGCAACAGGTTCGGGCGCTGCCAGACGATCAGCGCCAGCACCAGACGCGCTTTTTCACCACCGGAGAAACGCCCGGTCGGATCTGTCACTTTATCGCCGTGGAAGCCAAAACCGCCGAGGTAATCACGCAGTTGCTGTTCGGTTTCTTTCGCCGCCAGCCGCACCAGATGCTGTAGCGGAGAATCTTCCGCACGCAGAAACTCAAGCTGATGCTGCGCGAAGTAACCGAGTTTGACCCCTTTCGACAGGCCGATATCGCCCTGCAGCGGCGCCATGGTTCCGGCGAGCAGTTTAATCAGCGTCGATTTACCAGCGCCGTTGCGACCCAGCAGGCCGATACGCGAGCCTGGCACCAAATTCAGTTTGATCGAATCCAGAATGGTGGTGTCGCCGTAACCGGCGCTGACTTTTTCCATGCGCAGCAGCGGATCGGGTAAACTTTCCGGCGAACGGAAGCTAAAATGAAAAGGATTGTCGACGTGCGCCGGGGCAATCAGCTCCATACGTTCCAGCATCTTGATACGGCTCTGCGCCTGTTTGGCTTTGGTCGCCTGTGCGCGGAAGCGATCGATATAGCTTTGCAGATGCGCCACTTTTTCCTGCTGACTTTCAAACAATGCCTGCTGCTGTGACAGTTTGGTCGCACGCTGACGTTCAAAAGACGAGTAGTTGCCGGTGTATTCGTTCAGCGTTTGCTGCTCGATGTGCAAAATTTTATCGACAATAGGATCGAGGAAATCGCGGTCATGGGAAATCAGCACCAGTGTGCCGGTGTAGCTTTTCAGCCACTTTTCCAGCCAGATTACTGCGTCCAAATCAAGGTGGTTGGTCGGTTCGTCAAGCAACAGTAAATCAGAGCGGCAGATCAACGCCTGCGCCAGATTGAGGCGCATACGCCAGCCACCGGAGAAGGATTTCACCGGCTGCTGGAGCTGACTCTGACTAAAACCTAAACCGCTGAGCAGGCTGGACGCACGCGCCGGAATGGTCCAGGCGTTAATGGCATCCAGTTTGCCGTGCAGCGTGGCAATGGCGTGGCCATCATCACGATCGTTCGCGAGCTGTAATTCGGCTTCTAACTGACGAAATTCGCGGTCGCCGTCGATAACATACTCTATCGCTGGCACGTCCAGGGCCGGTGTTTCCTGATTTACCCAGGCCAGCGCCCAGTTGGTCGGAAATGTCAGGTTGCCTGCATCGGCGCTCATTTCACCTTTTAAAAGAGAAATAAGGGTGGATTTACCGCAGCCATTTTTGCCCACCAGTCCGACTTTTTGGCCGGGATTGATGGTCGCAGACGCGTTGTCCAGCAGCACGTTTGTGCCGCGTCGGATTTGTAAGGAGGAGAAAACAATCATAAAGCGCCGTGTTGAGAGTATGTTAAATTGTCACGATATTAGGTTAAACAAGACGTATCGCGTCCTATTTTGTCTTTGCGAAGCATGGTAACGGAAAAACCGCACCCTGACGACGCTTTGGAGGTATTGATGTCGCAGCCACCAAAGGTTTTGCTGCTGTACGCCCATCCGGAATCACCCGATTCGGTCGCCAACCGCGTTTTACTGCAGCAAGCACAGCAACTCGGCCATGTCACCGTGCACGATTTGTACGCCCACTATCCCGATTTCTTTATTGATATCCACCGCGAGCAGCAGTTGCTGCGCGAACATAAGGTGATCGTCTTCCAGCATCCGCTTTATACCTACAGCTGCCCGGCGTTGCTCAAGGAGTGGATGGATCGCGTGCTGGCGCGTGGATTCGCCAGCGGGGCAGGCGGCAACGAGCTGCGTGGCAAATACTGGCGTTCGGTAATAACCACCGGCGAGCCGGAAGGTGCATACAAGGCGGGCGGGTATAACCGCTATCCGATGTCCGACATTATGCGGCCTTTCGAGCTGACCTCGGCGATGTGCCACATGCACTGGATGACGCCCATCATCATTTACTGGGCGCGACGTCAGAAACCTGATGTGTTGCAAAGCCATGCTGAAGCCTACGGCGAATGGCTTAAATCGCCGCTGCCTCACGGAGGGATCGCATAATGGATGGTTCGAATCTGCCCGCAGCGATCTTGCTGTTTTTATTCGCTGCGGTGGTCGCGGTCCCTCTCGCGCAACGTTTAGGCATCGGCGCAGTGCTGGGCTATTTGTTGGCCGGGATCGCCATCGGCCCGTGGGGTTTGGGCTTTATCCGCGACGTGGATGAAATTCTGCATTTCTCCGAGCTGGGCGTGGTCTTCCTGATGTTTATCATCGGGCTGGAGCTGAATCCCGGAAAATTGTGGGCACTGCGGCGGCAAATTTTTGGTGTCGGTGCCGGACAGGTGATCCTCACGGCGCTGGTACTCGGCGGATTGTTGTATCTGACGAAATTCTCGTGGCAGGCGGCAGTGATCGGCGGTATCGGGCTGGCAATGTCTTCGACGGCGATGGCGTTGCAACTGATGCGCGACAAAGGCATGACCCGCAACGAAGGCGGGCAACTGGGGTTTGCCGTGCTGCTGTTCCAGGATATCGCTGTGATCCCGGCGCTGGCGCTGATCCCGATTCTGGCGGGTGGCAGCGAGGGCGGTAATAACTGGGAAATGATCGGCATGAAAGTGCTGGCGTTCGGCGGGATGTTGATCGGCGGGCGCTATCTGCTGCGGCCGATTTTCCGGTTGATCGTAGCCTCTGGCGTGCGTGAAGTGTTTACCGCCGCCGCGCTTTTGGTGGTGCTGGGCTCGGCGCTGTTTATGGATACGCTGGGCTTCTCGATGGCCCTCGGGACATTTATCGCCGGGATTTTACTGGCTGAAAGCGAATATCAGCACGAACTGGAAATCGCGATCGAGCCGTTTAAGGGTTTACTGCTCGGGCTGTTCTTTATTTCCGTCGGTATGGCGCTGAATCTCGGGGTGTTGTATACCCATATTCTGCTGGTGCTGGCCGGCGTGATTATTCTGGTCACGGTGAAGGGCGCGGTGCTATACGGCCTGTCACGGGTATTTGGCTTGCGCACCTCGGTACGGTTGCAGTTTTCTGCGGTGCTTAGTCAGGGCGGTGAATTCGCCTTCGTATTGTTCTCGGCGGCGGGCGCGCAGAAAGTCATTTCCTCCTCGCAGCTTTCGCTGTTGCTGGTTGTGGTCACGCTGTCGATGATGACCACGCCGCTGCTGATGCAGTGGGTCGATCGCATTCTGGTGCGCCGTTACAACGATGGCGAAGAGAGTGACGAGCAGCATTTTGTACAGGATGATGAGCCGCAGGTGATTATCGTCGGCTTTGGCCGTTTCGGGCAGGTGATCGGGCGTTTGCTGATGGCCAACAAGATGCGGATCACCGTGCTGGAGCGTGATATCAGCGCCGTCGGCCTGATGCGCACTTACGGTTATAAAGTGTATTACGGCGATGCCACCGAACTCGAACTGCTCAGAGCGTCCGGCGCGGAGAAGGCGAAGTCGATTGTCATCACTTGTGATGAACCGGAAGACACCATGACGATTGTCCATTTGTGTCAGCAGCACTTCCCGCATTTGAATATTCTGGCGCGCGCCCGTGGCCGTGTAGAGGCGCATGAGTTGTTGCAGGCCGGTGTAGCGAACTTCTCTCGCGAGACGTTTTCCAGTGCGCTGGAGTTGGGCAAGAAAGCGTTGGTCACCCTGGGGATGCATCCTCACAGTGCATACCGTGCGCAGCAGCATTTTCGCCGTCTCGATATGCGGATGCTGCGTGAACTGGTGCCGCAAAACCGCGGCGATGTGGCGCAGATCTCCCGTGTTAAAGAAGCGCGGCGCGAGCTGGAAGACATCTTTCAGAGCGAAATGCATAACGAACGTCGCCAGCTTGATGGCTGGGACGACGATGAATAGCCGGCAGACGAAAAATAATTTCGCCATTTGATCGAAAACTGACCGGACGCAATGTCGGAAAATTCAGGAGAAGTAACATGGCTAGTACCCGTAAACGTTTCATCGCCGGTGCGGTTTGCCCGAAATGTAAGGCGCTGGATACGCTGGCGTTATGGCAGGAAGATCAGGTCGAAGTGGTGGAATGCATGAAGTGCGGACACCATCAGCGGCAGACCGATGCGCAGGTCAGCAAGAAGCTGCGCCCGGAAGAGCAGGTGATCGGTATTTTTGATCCGAAGTAGCGTTATTGTCCGCGATTTTTTATGCTGTGGGGTACAGCGGCGCGGATTTCCGCTACACTCTTCGCCAAATTTATCCGGTATCGCTTTTCGGGATGATCTCATCGAAAAGTGGCCGTCACTGAATTAGTCTTGACCGACGTTGCGTACGTTGTTGAGACGTCCGCAGACAACAAATTAAGTTTCCAACGGTAGGAGTTATCATGAAAGTATCAAAAGACCTGGTCATCAGCGTGGCATATCAGGTACGTACAGAAGACGGTGTGTTGGTTGATGAATCTCCGGTGAGCGCACCGTTGGATTACCTGCATGGCCATGGTTCACTGATCTCCGGTCTGGAAACAGCGCTGGAAGGTCATGCGATTGGTGACGTGTTCGACGTGCATGTTGGCGCAAACGACGCCTACGGCAACTACGACGAAAACCTGGTACAGCGCGTGCCTAAAGACGTGTTCATGGGTGTTGAAGAACTGGAAGTCGGTATGCGCTTCCTGGCTGACACCGATCAGGGCCCGGTTCCTGTCGAAATCACTGAAGTGGACGGCGACCACGTCGTTGTTGACGGCAACCACATGCTGGCGGGTCAGGATCTGAACTTCCACGTAGAAGTGGTTGCTATCCGTGAAGCGACGGAAGAAGAACTGGCTCATGGCCACGTTCATGGCGAACACGGCCACGACCATGGTCACGATCACGAACATGGCGACGGTTGCTGCGGCGGCCACGGTCACAGCCATGATCACGATCACGGTCATGACGAACCGAAGAAAGGCGGCTGCGGCGGCAACGGCGGTTGCGGTTGTCACTAATCGTTCTGCGCGTTTAGCTGCATATAAGAAAGGCGCCTGATTGGCGCCTTTCTTTTTACCTGCGTCCGCTACGCCATCAGTAATGCGGTGGCGGAGTCTCTTCTGACTGATCGGCAATCATCGACGGCTGGCTGGCGCGGAGCTTGTCGGTCAGCAGGCGCAGATGATCGTGCAAACGGCTCATTTCAAGCTGGTGTTGCGTGACGATCATGTTCAGCTCTTCAATGGTCACTTCCTGAAAAGCCAGCTTGTTTTCCAGCATTTCCAGACGCTGTTCAACGGTATTTGAGTTCATCTTCATTACCTCATCGTGTGGCTCAAGTTGATCAGATTGAGCACTGACCGGAACTTCATCCTGTATTTAGGGAAGCGATTCTACCTGCAAATACGGCCAATTACCTGACCTCTGTGGCGCTCAACCATCGCTTTTCAACGGTTTTGCGAAACTTATTGATGCACAAAAGGTCTGAAATAGACGCTAATGGCGTGTATAGAGATTGTTTTGTCGTGAGACGGACAGTTATAGTAACCGCCGAACTTTCGTAATGATTACCAGAAGACAGAAACTTCTGGTCCTGGAGAAATGGATGAAATCACTGTTTAAAGTCACCCTGCTGGCAACGACCATGGCAATCGCTCTGAACGCGACGCAGGTTATGGCAGCTGAAACTGCACCGGCCGCAGCGGCAACCCCTGCTGCCACCGCGCCAGCCGCAGCTGCACCAGCAGCGGCAGAAGCCTCTAAGTTTAAAAGTGATGACGAGCAGGCTGCGTACGCACTGGGCGCTTCACTGGGCCGTTACATGGAAAACTCCCTGAAAGAACAAGAAAAACTGGGCATCAAACTGGATAAAGACCAGTTGATCGCCGGTGTTCAGGATGCGTTTGCAAATAAAAGCAAACTGTCCGATCAGGAAATCGAGAAAACCCTGCAAACCTTCGAAGGCCGTGTGAAAGCTGCTGCTCAGGCGAAGATGGAACAGGACGCTAAAGCGAACTCCGATAAAGGTGATAAATTCCGCGCTGACTTCGCCAAAGAAAAAGGCGTGAAGAAAGCAGAGTCTGGCCTGCTGTATCAGGTAGAAAAACCAGGTACTGGCGCGGCGCCTAAAGACAGCGATACCGTTGTCGTGAACTACAAAGGCACCCTGACCGACGGTACGGAGTTCGATAACTCTTATACCCGTGGTGAGCCACTGTCTTTCCGTCTTGATGGTGTGATCCCTGGCTGGACCGAAGGCCTGAAACACATTAAGAAAGGCGGCAAAATCAAGCTGGTCATTCCACCGGAACTGGCCTACGGCAAAACCGGCGTGCCGGGGATCCCTGCTAACTCCACTCTGGTGTTCGACGTAGAACTGCTGGATGTGAAAGCAGCGCCTAAAGCTGATCCAAAGTCAGCTGAAAAACCTGCCGAAGCTGAAGCCGCGCCAAAAGCTAATTAAGCTCGCGTTCAGCAGGTGTACAGAACCGTCGCATAACGCGGCGGTTTTTTTTCGCCAGTGACTTTTATCGCCATCAGCCCCTCTTTTTACTGCGGTTACTCTATGATGATTACTTGACGCTTTTGTCCGTCGGGCATAACGTCACAGATCCGTAAACTCGCAAGGCCGTTTTTTCTGTAGTTTTGATACAGTAACGACCCTGGAATGATGAATAATGCGCCCATGGCTCTATGAGAAGGCGCGATGCAGAGGGTGGTAGCTTCAATGTCTAATTCGCTTATAACTGGCGAAACCGGCGAACTGGATTTGCTGGACCAACGTCCTTTCAGCCAGGTCGATCACGAAATCTTGTCCTCCTACGAAGCCGTCGTAGATGGACTCGCGATGCTGATCGGTGAGCATTGCGAAATAGTTCTTCACTCGCTGGAAGACCTGAAATGTTCCGCGGTACGTATCGCCAATGGCGAGCACACGGGCCGAAAGATCGGATCGCCTATCACCGATCTGGCACTGCGCATGTTGCATGACATGACAGGTGCCGACAGTAATGTGTCTAAAGCCTATTTCACCCGCGCGAAAAGCGGTGTGTTGATGAAGTCAGTCACCATCGCCATTCGCAATCGCGAACAGCGCGTGGTGGGGCTGTTGTGCATCAACATGAATCTGGACGTACCTTTCTCGCAAATCATTCAGACCTTCATGCCGCCTGAAACTCAGGAAGTGGCACCGTCGGTAAACTTCGCCTCGTCTGTCGATGACCTTGTGGCTCAAACGCTTGAATTCACGATCGAAGAAGTGAATGCGGATCGCAATGTGTCTAATAACGCGAAGAACCGTCAGGTCGTGCTGAATCTTTATGAAAAAGGTATTTTTGATATTAAAGATGCCATTAATCAGGTGGCTGACCGCCTGAATATCTCCAAACATACGGTCTACCTGTATATCCGCCAGTTTAAGAGCGGGGATCTGGTGGGGAACGAACGTTGAAACTGCGTTACTGCCTGTTGGTTACCGGCCCAGCCTACGGCACTCAGCAAGCCAGCGCCGCCTATCAGTTTGCGCTGGCGCTTCTTGCCAGCGGTCATCAGCTCGAGAGCGTCTTTTTCTATCGTGATGGCGTGCTTAATGGCAATCTGCTTTCTGCGCCGGCGTCTGATGAATTCGACCTGGTGCGATCATGGCAACGAATGGCAGCGGATCATCAGGTGGCGCTCAACGTGTGCATTGCAGCAGCGCTACGTCGTGGAGTGATCGATGAAACCGAAGCGACCAATCAGGGGCATGGCCAGACCAACCTGCAACCCGGTTTTTCATTGACCGGGCTCGGCAGTCTCGCGGAAGCCTCGCTGACCTGTGATCGTATGGTGCAATTCTGATGTGTTATGGCTGGAAAAAAAAATGAAGAAGGTGGCGTTTATTTTCACGCAGGGGCCTCACGGGACTTCCGCCGGCCGCGAAGGGCTGGATGCGTTGCTCGCAACTTCTGCGTTGACCGAAGACATTGGCGTCTTTTTCATGGCCGATGGCGTTTTTCAGCTGATGCCCACCCAGCAGCCGGAAAAAATATTAGCGCGTAATTATATCGCGACATTTGGCGTGTTATCGCTTTATGACGTCGATCAGTGCTTTGTCTGCGCAGAGTCTTTGAAGGCGAGAGGATTATCCGCTGCGCACGAATGGGTGCTGGATGTGGTACCGCTGTCTGTCTCTGAAATCCGCAGCCGGCTGGCTGAATATGATGTGGTGATGACGTTCTGACTCAGGAATTCCAATGCTTTTTACTCTTGCCCGTTCCCCGCAACACTGTGATTTCCCGCTGCTTATTAAACTGGTTGCCCCGGAAGATGCGCTGCTGCTGATGCAGGACGGTGTACTGGCCGCTCTCGAAGGGAGTCAGGCATGCGAGCTGCTGTTTCAGCATGTACAGAGCGTCTATGTATTAAGCGAGGATTTGGCGGCCAGAGGATTGGTTGGTCAAATTTCGCACAACATCACGCTGATCGACTATACTGGTTTCGTCGCGTTGACGGAGAAACATGCCCAGCAAACGGCATGGTGAATCAATGATGTGCTGTATATTTCTTGACACCCTCCATGGTCAGCTCTAAAATTCTGCGTCCCCATATTAGCTAATGCTTTTTATGGGGCGATTTATCACGCGTTTACAAAGTAGTTTATGAATCAAAATCCAGGAGCTTTTTAATGGCAACAATTAATCAGCTGGTACGCAAACCACGCTCTACGAAGGTTGCTAAAAGCAACGTTCCAGCGCTGGAAGCTTGCCCGCAGAAACGTGGCGTATGTACTCGTGTATATACCACCACTCCTAAAAAACCAAACTCCGCATTGCGTAAAGTATGCCGTGTGCGTTTGACTAACGGTTTTGAAGTTACCTCCTACATTGGTGGTGAAGGTCATAACCTTCAGGAACACTCCGTGATCCTGATCCGTGGCGGTCGTGTAAAAGACTTGCCAGGTGTGCGTTATCACACCGTCCGCGGCGCGCTGGACTGTTCAGGCGTTAAGGATCGTAAGCAATCTCGTTCTAAATACGGCGTTAAAAAGCCGAAGTCTTAATGGTTCTCCGTTAAGTAAGGCCAAACATTTTCACATTACTGTCAAAATAAACTCTTAGAGTTTTGGACAATCCTGAATTAACAACGGAGTATTTCCATGCCACGTCGTCGCGTCATTGGTCAACGTAAAATCCTGCCAGATCCTAAGTTCGGATCCGAACTGCTGGCAAAATTCGTAAACATTCTGATGGTAGATGGTAAAAAATCTACTGCAGAAGCAATCGTCTACACTGCTCTTGAGACCCTGGCTCAACGTAGCGGTAAAGGCCACCTGGAAGCTTTCGAAGTCGCACTGGACAACGTTCGTCCGACTGTCGAAGTTAAGTCCCGCCGCGTTGGTGGTTCTACTTATCAGGTTCCAGTAGAAGTCCGTCCGGTTCGTCGTAATGCTCTGGCAATGCGTTGGATCGTTGAAGCTGCTCGTAAACGCGGTGATAAATCCATGGCTCTCCGCCTGGCGAACGAACTTTCTGATGCTGCAGAGAACAAAGGTACTGCAGTTAAGAAACGTGAAGACGTTCACCGTATGGCTGAAGCCAACAAGGCGTTCGCCCACTACCGCTGGTAATCACTTCGCTGTAGTTATGCTAACCAAGCGGGCGCTTCAAGAAGCCAACCCGCTTGGCTTAACCGAACTTGAACGTCCTAGTTATAGAGGAATCAAATGGCTCGTAAAACACCCATTGAGCGCTACCGTAACATCGGTATCAGTGCTCACATCGACGCCGGTAAGACCACTACTACCGAACGTGTTCTGTTCTACACCGGTGTAAACCACAAAATCGGTGAAGTTCATGACGGCGCAGCAACCATGGACTGGATGGAGCAGGAGCAGGAACGTGGTATTACTATCACGTCAGCTGCGACCACCTGTTTCTGGTCTGGTATGGCTAAGCAGTTCGAACCACACCACATCAACATCATCGACACCCCAGGGCACGTTGACTTCACCATCGAAGTTGAACGTTCCATGCGTGTTCTTGATGGCGCGGTAATGGTTTACTGTGCTGTTGGTGGTGTTCAGCCACAGTCTGAAACCGTATGGCGTCAGGCAAATAAATATAAAGTTCCACGTATCGCGTTCGTTAACAAAATGGACCGTATGGGTGCTAACTTCCTGAAAGTTGTTGACCAGATTGAAAAACGTCTGGGCGCAACTCCGGTTCCTCTGCAGCTGGCTATTGGCGCTGAAGAGAAATTCACTGGTGTTGTTGACCTGGTGAAGATGAAAGCAATCAACTGGAACGAAGCAGATCAGGGCGTGACCTTCGAATACGAAGAGATCCCGGCTGAAATGCAAGAACTGGCTGAAGAATGGCGCCAGAAACTGGTTGAAGCCGCTGCTGAAGGCTCTGATGAGCTGATGGAGAAATTCTTTGGTGGCGAAGAGCTGACTGAAGAAGAGATCAAAGCTTCTCTGCGTAAGCGCGTTCTGAACAACGAAGTTATCTTGGTTACCTGTGGTTCTGCGTTTAAAAACAAAGGCGTGCAGGCAATGCTGGATGCTGTTGTTGAGTATCTGCCAGCACCAACTGACGTTGAAGCTATCAACGGTTTGTTGGATGACGGTAAAGACACTCCAGCAGTTCGCCATTCTGACGATTCTGAGCCGTTCTCTGCTCTGGCGTTCAAAATCGCTACTGACCCATTCGTGGGTAACTTGACGTTCTTCCGTGTTTATTCCGGTCTCGTCAACTCTGGTGACACTGTATTTAACCCAGTGAAATCACAGCGCGAACGTCTGGGTCGTATCGTTCAGATGCACGCTAACAAGCGTGAAGAAATTAAAGAAGTTCGTGCAGGCGATATCGCTGCAGCGATCGGTCTGAAAGACGTGACTACTGGTGATACCCTGTGTGATCCGGATAATGTGATCATCCTGGAGCGCATGGAATTCCCAGAACCGGTAATTTCCGTTGCGGTAGAACCAAAAACCAAAGCTGACCAGGAAAAAATGGGTCTGGCTCTGGGCCGTCTGGCGAAAGAAGACCCATCATTCCGCGTATGGACTGACGAAGAATCTGGTCAGACTATCATCGCAGGTATGGGTGAGCTTCACCTGGACATCCTGGTTGACCGTATGCGTCGTGAGTTTAACGTTGAAGCGAACGTAGGTAAGCCGCAGGTTGCTTACCGTGAAGCGATTCGCTCCAAAGTGACTGACGTCGAAGGTAAACACGCCAAGCAGTCTGGTGGTCGTGGTCAGTACGGTCACGTTGTGATCGACATGTATCCATTGGAGCCAGGCTCGAATCCGAAAGGCTACGAGTTTGTCAACGAAATCAAAGGTGGTGTAATTCCTGGCGAATACATCTCTGCGATTGACAAAGGCATCCAGGAACAGCTGAAATCAGGTCCACTGGCGGGTTACCCAGTAGTAGATCTCGGTGTGCGTCTGCACTTCGGTTCTTACCACGACGTTGACTCCTCTGAACTGGCGTTTAAACTGGCCGCTTCTATTGCCTTCAAAGATGGCTTCAAGAAAGCGAAACCAGTTCTGCTTGAGCCGATCATGAAGGTTGAAGTGGAAACTCCAGAAGAGAACACTGGTGACGTCATCGGTGACCTTAGCCGTCGTCGTGGTATGCTGAAAGGCCAAGATTCTAACGCTACTGGCGTTGTGATTCATGCCGAAGTTCCGCTTTCCGAAATGTTCGGTTATGCGACTCAGCTGCGTTCACTGACTAAAGGCCGTGCATCTTACTCCATGGAATTCCTGAAGTATGATGATGCGCCAAATAACGTGGCCCTGGCCGTTATTGAAGCTCGTGGCAAATAAGCCACAGGTTTAAACACAATGATCCCGTGCTCTCTCTTTGAAGGGAGAGCACAAGAGTAAGGAATATAGCCGTGTCTAAAGAAAAATTTGAACGTACAAAACCGCACGTTAACGTTGGTACTATCGGCCACGTTGACCACGGTAAAACTACCCTGACTGCAGCAATCACTACCGTTCTGGCTAAAACCTACGGCGGTTCTGCACGCGCATTCGACCAGATCGATAACGCACCAGAAGAAAAAGCTCGTGGTATCACCATCAACACTTCACACGTTGAATATGACACCCCAAGCCGTCACTACGCGCACGTTGACTGCCCAGGCCACGCCGACTATGTGAAAAACATGATCACCGGTGCTGCTCAGATGGATGGCGCGATCCTGGTTGTTGCTGCGACTGATGGCCCTATGCCACAGACCCGTGAGCACATCCTGTTGGGCCGCCAGGTTGGCGTTCCATACATGATCGTATTCATGAACAAATGCGACATGGTTGATGACGAAGAGCTGCTGGAATTGGTAGAAATGGAAGTTCGTGAACTTCTTTCTCTGTACGAATTCCCAGGCGACGACATCCCAGTTGTTCGTGGTTCAGCGCTGAAAGCACTGGAAGGCGAAGCTGAGTGGGAAGCTAAAATCATCGAACTGGCCGGTTACCTGGACAGCTACATCCCAGAACCAGAACGTGCTATCGACCAGCCGTTCCTGCTGCCAATCGAAGACGTATTCTCCATCTCCGGCCGTGGTACTGTTGTTACCGGTCGTGTAGAGCGCGGTATCGTTAAAGTCGGCGAAGAAGTTGAAATCGTTGGTATCAAAGATACCGTGAAATCAACTTGTACTGGCGTTGAAATGTTCCGCAAACTGCTTGACGAAGGTCGTGCAGGCGAGAACGTTGGTGTTCTGCTGCGCGGTATCAAGCGTGAAGACATCGAACGTGGTCAGGTTCTGGCTAAACCAGGTTCAATCAAACCACACACTACCTTTGACTCAGAAGTTTATATTCTGAGCAAAGACGAAGGCGGCCGTCATACTCCGTTCTTCAAAGGCTACCGTCCACAGTTCTACTTCCGTACAACTGACGTGACCGGTACCATCGAACTGCCAGAAGGCGTTGAGATGGTAATGCCTGGCGACAACATCAACATGGTTGTTACCCTGATCCATCCAATCGCGATGGACCAAGGTCTGCGTTTCGCAATCCGTGAAGGTGGCCGTACCGTAGGTGCAGGCGTTGTTGCTAAAGTTATCGCTTAATCGCTGATAATTAAGAGCAAAAAAAGGGTGCCTCGGCACCCTTTTTTATTGCCTGAATTTCACGCAAAAAAATATGTCCCCCCATTTGCAATAATAACCATTCTCATTTAAAGTTAGGGTAAGTTTTATGCGAAGTGTGGTTTATATGTACGTGTGTTTGTGTAATTCAGTCAGTGATAAAACAATCAGACAGGCAGTAAGACGTTACCAGCCTCAAACGTTTCAACAGCTCAGAAATTTTGTCCCGGTAGGGACGCAATGTGGCAAATGTGTTCGCGCGGCACGTCAGATAATGGAAGATGAATTACAGCAGATTCCAGAGTTCAAAAACATCGCGTAAAAATACTTCGATAAAAAATGTGCCTTTTTTTTGACTTACTCTGTACCGGATCTACGCTTTAGATACCGGAACGGAGGAGTTACCTATGAAAGGCGATAAAAAAGTCATTGCACACCTCAATAAACTTCTTGGAAATGAACTGGTTGCTATCAATCAGTATTTTTTGCACGCCCGTATGTTCAAAAACTGGGGGTTAATGCGCCTCAATGGAATCGAGTATCATGAGTCGATAGACGAAATGAAGCATGCAGATATCTACATAGAGCGCATCTTGTTCCTGGAAGGCCTGCCTAACCTGCAAGATCTCGGAAAACTTAATATCGGTGAAGATGTTGAGGAGATGCTGAAATCAGATTTACTTCTCGAATTGGAAGGTGCGAAAGATCTGCGCGAAGCCATTGCTTATGCTGACTCCGTTAATGATTACGTCAGCCGCGATATTATGATAACTATTTTGGCCGACGAGGAACATCACATCGACTGGCTGGAAACAGAGATTGAACTGATTGGCCGTATCGGCCTGCAAAACTATATCCAGTCTCAGTTAAAAGAAGCATCGCAGTAAATCCTTACAATTGAATCGGTAAAGATTACATCAGCCAGAGTTCGTCATTCATCTGGCTGATGTAGATAAGGAAACCCGCCGCAGAAAGGCTTGGGCCAAAAGGAATGAGTTGCTTGATATGATGTGTCCTTTGCCTACACAATGAAAACGCGATCCCGCATAATGCCGCTAGTGTACAAACAAGCGGCAGCATTTCCCATCCAACCCAGGCTCCAATAGCTGCGAGCAATTTAAAATCACCGTACCCTATACCCTCATTCCTGGTGAAAATCAGATACAGCCAGTAAAGTCCCCATAATGAAAGATAACCAAACACTGCCCCGTATATAGCAGACTCAGGACGTATCCCGAACCCGGACACACTTAGCACCAACCCTGACCACATTAGCGGTTGAGTGAGCGCATCTGGCAATTGGAGCGTAAAGTAATCAATCATACTGAGGGCTATAAGAAACCATGCCAATACGCAAAGTTGGACCATGACAACAGGGGTGGGTGCGAAGAAAGAGATACAGAGGAATACCACTCCGCAAGTTACCTCCGTCAGGGGATAGTGTACAGAGTTAGGCTCATCACAATAATAACCGCGCCCCCTACGTAGTAACCAACTGACTATGGTGATGTTTGGCCATGAGGCGAATATATTTTGGCAGAGTGGACAACAGGATGCTGGAGTTGAGTTACCGACAGTAAGATGTGGCTCTTTAAAGTAACCCTCATTAAGACAATGCCGACAGACCACAACTTTCAGATAGCTGCCCAAGACTAATCCGGCGATCAAAGAGGTGGTATGTACGCGGTATGCCAGAAAACTAAGGCCCAATAGAAAACCTTGCCAGACTTCCTCCATGATTTTTTCCTCCCTCATCCAATGACGATTACCGGATACTGATTTTGGATTGGTGGCATGAAGAACACTAAAGAATTCAATCTTAACTTTGATTACATTTTGAAACGGATGAGTTGCTCGGCAGATATATGCGGGATGAATTTATGAAAGATGTGAGTATCAGGTACGGCGAGGGGCCTCGATGAAGTGAGCAAAATAAAAGCATGTTGCCGTCATTGCTAGTTGCTTATTCCGACGGTTTACGTATAATGCGCGGGCTTACCTAATATTGGTAAGCCTGATTCAATCTGAATCAGCTGGCCACTGAGGCAACTCGCTGGTCAACAATACTCCCGATATGGGGGTTATGTGAAGAACGATTACACTCTCCCATCAATCGAAATGGGTATGAGGAGTAATCATTTACGTTTAAAATAATTGGAGCTCTGGTCTCATGCAGAACCAAAGAATCCGTATCCGCCTGAAAGCGTTTGATCATCGTTTGATCGATCAATCAACTGCGGAAATCGTTGAGACTGCGAAGCGCACTGGTGCGCAAGTTCGTGGTCCAATCCCGCTGCCGACCCGCAAAGAGCGTTTTACTATTCTGATTTCTCCGCACGTCAATAAAGATGCGCGCGATCAGTATGAAATTCGCACTCATAAGCGTCTGGTTGACATCGTTGAGCCAACCGAGAAAACCGTTGATGCTCTGATGCGTCTGGATCTGGCTGCTGGTGTAGACGTGCAGATCAGCCTGGGTTAATCAGGGTCATTGACGATTGAGAGGTTGAAACAATGATTGGTTTAGTCGGTAAGAAAGTGGGCATGACTCGTATCTTCACAGAAGATGGCGTTTCTATCCCAGTAACCGTTATCGAAATTGAAGCAAACCGCGTTACTCAGGTTAAAGACCTGGACAACGATGGTTACCGTGCTGTGCAGGTTACTACTGGTAGCAAAAAAGCTAACCGTGTAACCAAACCAGAAGCGGGTCACTTCGCTAAAGCTGGCGTTGAAGCTGGCCGCGGTCTGTGGGAATTCCGCCTTGCAGAAGGTGAAGAATTTACTGCAGGTCAGAACATTAGCGTTGAAATTTTCGCAGACGTTAAGAAAGTCGATGTTACCGGTACTTCTAAAGGTAAAGGTTTTGCTGGCACAGTTAAGCGCTGGAACTTCCGTACCCAAGATGCTACCCATGGTAACTCCTTGGCACACCGTGGACATGGTTCAATCGGTCAGAACCAGACTCCAGGTAAAGTGTTCAAAGGTAAGAAAATGGCAGGCCAACTGGGTAACGAACGTGTAACCGTTCAGAGCCTGGATGTAGTACGTGTTGATGCTGAGCGCAACCTGCTACTGGTCAAGGGTGCTGTTCCGGGTGCTACCGGTGGCAACCTGATCGTTAAACCTGCTGTTAAGGCTTAACGTCGAGGAGATAGGAATGGAATTAGTAGTGAAAGACGCGCAAAGCGCGCTGACTGTTTCCGAAACTACCTTCGGGCGTGATTTCAATGAAGCGCTTGTACACCAGGTCGTTGTTGCTTATGCAGCAGGTGCCCGTCAAGGTACTCGCGCTCAGAAGACCCGTGCTGAAGTAACTGGTTCCGGTAAAAAACCTTGGCGTCAGAAAGGTACTGGCCGTGCGCGTGCAGGTTCTGTAAAGAGCCCAATCTGGCGTTCCGGTGGTGTAACCTTCGCTGCAAAGCCACAGGACCACAGTCAAAAAGTAAATAAAAAGATGTACCGCGGTGCGCTGAAAAGCATTCTGTCCGAACTGGTACGTCAAGATCGTCTGATCGTTGTCGAAACGTTCTCTGTAGAAGCGCCTAAAACTAAGCTGCTGGCACAGAAACTGAAAGACATGGCTCTGGAAGACGTGCTGATTGTAACTGGCGAAGTCGACGAGAATCTGTTCCTGGCCGCACGTAACCTGTACAAGGTTGACGTTCGCGATGTAGCAGGTATCGATCCAGTAAGCCTGATCGCCTTCGACAAAGTGGTTATGACTGCTGACGCTGTGAAGCAAGTTGAGGAGATGCTGGCATGATTCGTGAAGAACGTCTGCTGAAAGTGCTGCGCGCGCCGCACGTTTCTGAAAAAGCTTCTACCGCGATGGAAAAGAACAACACCATCGTACTCAAAGTTGCCAAAGACGCGACTAAAGCAGAAATCAAAGCTGCGGTTTCGAAACTGTTTGAAGTCGAAGTCGAAGACGTAAACACCTTGCTGGTTAAAGGCAAAGTGAAACGTCAGGGTCAGCGTGTTGGTCGTCGTAGCGACTGGAAAAAAGCTTACGTCACCCTGAAAGAAGGCCAGAATCTGGACTTCATCAGCGGCGCTGAGTAAGTCGGAGGAGTAAGAAACAATGGCAATTGTTAAATGTAAACCTACATCTCCGGGTCGTCGCCACGTTGTTAAAGTGGTTAACCCTGAGCTGCATAAGGGTAAACCTTTTGCCCCGCTGCTTGAAAAACTGAGCAAAAGCGGTGGCCGTAACAACAATGGCCGTATCACCACCCGTCATATCGGTGGTGGCCACAAACAGCATTACCGTCTTGTTGACTTCAAACGCAACAAAGATGGCATCGCTGCAGTGGTTGAGCGTCTGGAGTACGATCCGAACCGTTCCGCGAACATCGCGCTGGTTCTGTACAAAGATGGCGAACGCCGTTACATCCTGGCGCCGAAAGGCCTGAAAGTAGGTGATCAGATCCAATCTGGTGTTGATGCTGCAATCAAGACAGGTAACACCCTGCCTATGCGCAACATCCCAGTAGGTTCAACGGTTCACAACGTAGAAATGAAACCAGGTAAAGGCGGCCAGATGGCTCGCTCAGCTGGTGCCTACGTTCAGATCGTTGCTCGTGACGGTTCCTACGTGACTCTGCGTCTGCGCTCTGGCGAAATGCGTAAAGTTCAGATTGATTGCCGCGCCACCTTAGGTGAAGTCGGTAACTCTGAACACATGCTTCGCGTTCTGGGTAAAGCAGGTGCAAGTCGTTGGCGTGGTATTCGTCCTACCGTTCGCGGTACTGCGATGAACCCAGTCGATCACCCACACGGTGGTGGTGAAGGTCGTAACTTTGGTAAGCACCCGGTAACCCCGTGGGGCGTTCAAACCAAAGGTAAGAAGACCCGTAGCAACAAGCGTACTGATAAATTCATTGTACGTCGCCGTAGTAAAAAATAATTAGAGGATAAGCCATGCCACGTTCTCTCAAGAAAGGTCCTTTTATTGACCTGCACTTGCTGAAGAAGGTAGAGAAAGCGGTGGAAAGCGGTGACAAGAAGCCTTTGCGCACTTGGTCCCGTCGTTCAACGATCTTTCCTAACATGATCGGTTTGACCATCGCTGTCCATAATGGTCGTCAGCACGTACCAGTGTTCGTTTCCGATGAAATGGTCGGTCACAAACTGGGTGAATTCGCGCCGACTCGTACTTATCGCGGCCATGCGGCTGATAAAAAAGCTAAAAAGCGCTAAGGTAGGAGGAAGAGATGGAAACTATAGCTAAACATCGCCACGCTCGTTCTTCTGCTCAGAAGGTTCGCCTTGTTGCAGACCTGATCCGCGGTAAGAAAGTGTCGCAAGCTCTGGAAACTTTGGCCTACACCAACAAGAAAGCTGCTGGTCTGGTTAAGAAGGTGCTGGAGTCTGCCATTGCTAACGCAGAACACAACGATGGCGCTGACATCGATGATCTGAAAGTCACGAAGATTTTCGTAGACGAAGGCCCAAGCATGAAGCGCATTATGCCGCGTGCTAAAGGTCGTGCAGATCGCATCCTGAAGCGCACCAGCCACATTACTGTGGTTGTGTCCGATCGCTGAGACTCTGGAGACTAGCAATGGGTCAGAAAGTACATCCTAATGGTATTCGCCTAGGTATTGTCAAACCTTGGAATTCTACTTGGTATGCAAATACCAAAGATTTCGCTGACAACCTGGACAGCGACTTTAAAGTTCGCCAGTTCCTGACTAAGGAATTAGCGAAAGCTTCCGTTTCTCGCATCGTTATCGAGCGTCCAGCGAAGAGCATCCGTGTGACTATTCACACCGCTCGTCCTGGCATCGTTATCGGCAAGAAAGGTGAAGATGTCGAAAAACTGCGTAAGGTCGTAGCGGATATCGCTGGCGTTCCTGCGCAGATTAACATCGCCGAGATCCGTAAACCGGAACTGGACGCTAAATTGGTTGCTGACAGCATCACTTCACAGCTGGAACGTCGCGTTATGTTCCGTCGTGCTATGAAGCGTGCTGTACAGAACGCAATGCGTCTTGGCGCTAAAGGTATCAAAGTTGAAGTAAGCGGCCGCCTTGGCGGTGCTGAAATCGCGCGTACCGAATGGTACCGTGAAGGTCGTGTTCCGTTGCATACACTGCGTGCGGATATCGATTACAACACATCTGAAGCGCACACCACTTACGGTGTAATCGGCGTTAAGGTATGGATCTTCAAAGGTGAGATCCTGGGTGGTATGGCTGCAGTTGAACAACCGGAACCGGCTGCTCAACCTAAAAAGCAGCAGCGTAAAGGCCGCAAGTAAGGAGAGTCGCTGATGTTACAACCAAAGCGTACAAAATTCCGTAAGGTGCACAAGGGCCGCAACCGTGGTCTTGCGCAAGGTACGGATGTGAGCTTCGGCACTTACGGTCTGAAAGCTGTTGGCCGTGGTCGTCTGACTGCTCGTCAAATTGAAGCAGCACGTCGTGCGATGACCCGTGCAGTTAAGCGTCAAGGTAAGATCTGGATCCGAGTATTCCCGGACAAACCGATCACCGAGAAACCGCTCGAAGTTCGTATGGGTAAAGGTAAAGGCAACGTAGAGTATTGGGTTGCTTTGATTCAGCCTGGTAAAGTCCTGTATGAAATGGACGGTGTGCCTGAAGAGCTGGCTCGTGAAGCCTTCCAGCTGGCAGCAGCCAAACTGCCTATCAAAACCACCTTTGTAACTAAGACGGTGATGTAATGAAAGCACAAGAGCTGCGCGAAAAAAGCGTGGAAGAGCTGAACACTGAGTTGCTGAACCTTTTGCGTGAGCAGTTTAACCTGCGCATGCAAACGGCAAGCGGCCAGTTGCAGCAAACACACCTGTTGAAACAAGTGCGTCGTGATGTTGCACGTGTGAAAACTTTACTGACTGAAAAGGCGGGTGCGTAATGACTGATAAGATCCGTACTCTGCAGGGTCGTGTAATCAGTGACAAAATGGAGAAATCCATCGTTGTTGCGATTGAGCGTGTGGTGAAGCACCCAATTTACGGGAAATTCATCAAACGTACGACCAAATTGCACGTACATGACGAGAACAATGAATGTGGTATCGGTGACGTTGTTGAAATCAGCGAATGCCGTCCACTGTCTAAGACTAAGTCTTGGACCTTGGTTCGCGTTGTAGAGAAAGCGATTCTGTAATACAGTAGCGCTTCTCAAAAATAGATAAACGGCTCATGCACGTGAGCCGTTTATTTTTTCTACCCATAGTCGGGAACCGGTGTTATAATGCCGCGCCCTCATATTGTGGGGATTTCTTAATGACCTATCCTGGGTCCTAAGTTGTAGTTGACATTAGCGGAGCACTAACATGATCCAAGAACAGACTATGCTGACCGTGGCCGACAACTCCGGTGCACGTCGCGTAATGTGTATCAAGGTTCTAGGTGGCTCGCACCGTCGCTACGCAGGCGTCGGCGACATCATCAAAATTACCATCAAGGAAGCAATTCCTCGCGGTAAGGTGAAGAAAGGCGATGTGCTGAAGGCGGTAGTGGTGCGCACCAAGAAGGGTGTTCGTCGCCCGGACGGTTCTGTCATTCGCTTCGATGGTAATGCTTGCGTTATTTTAAACAATAACAGCGAACAGCCAATCGGCACGCGTATTTTTGGGCCGGTAACTCGTGAACTGCGTAATGAGAAGTTCATGAAAATTATCTCTCTGGCACCAGAAGTACTCTAAGGAGCGAAACCATGGCAGCGAAAATCCGTCGTGATGACGAAGTTATCCTGCTTACCGGTAAAGATAAAGGTAAGCGCGGTAAAGTAAAAAATGTCCTGACTTCTGGTAAGGTCATTGTTGAAGGTATCAACCTGGTTAAGAAACATCAGAAGCCTGTACCGGCCCTGAACCAACCAGGTGGCATCGTTGAAAAAGAAGCTGCAATTCCGGTTTCTAACGTTGCTCTCTTCAACACGGCTACTGGCAAGGCGGACCGTGTAGGCTTTAGATTCGAAGACGGCAAAAAAGTACGTTTCTTCAAGTCTAACAGCGTAACTATCAAGTAATTTGGAGTAGTACGATGGCGAAACTGCATGATTACTACAAAGACGATGTCGTAAAAAAACTCATGGCTGAGTTTGGTTACAATTCTGTCATGCAAGTCCCTCGGGTCGAGAAGATCACCCTGAACATGGGTGTTGGTGAAGCGATCGCTGACAAGAAACTGCTGGATAACGCAGCAGCTGACCTGGCAGCAATCTCCGGTCAAAAACCGTTGATCACCAAAGCACGCAAATCAGTTGCAGGCTTCAAAATCCGTCAGGGCTATCCGATCGGCTGTAAAGTAACCCTCCGCGGCGAACGCATGTGGGAGTTCTTTGAGCGTCTGGTCTCCATTGCTGTACCACGTATTCGTGACTTCCGCGGCTTGTCTGCTAAGTCTTTCGATGGTCGTGGTAACTACAGCATGGGCGTGCGTGAACAGATCATCTTCCCGGAAATCGATTATGATAAAGTCGATCGCGTTCGTGGTTTAGATATTACTATCACCACTACTGCGAAATCCGATGATGAAGGCCGTGCATTGCTGACAGCCTTTAACTTCCCGTTCCGCAAGTAAGGCAGGGTTACTAATGGCTAAGCAATCCATGAAAGCACGCGAAGTCGTTCGCGTAAAACTGGCTGATAAATACCGCGCTAAACGCGAGGAATTGAAAGCTATTATCTCTGGTGTGAACTCATCCGACGAAGATCGTTGGGATGCGGTTCTTAAGCTGCAGTCTCTGCCGCGTGATTCCAGCCCGTCTCGTCAGCGTAACCGCTGCCGTCAAACTGGTCGTCCGCATGCTTTCCTGCGGAAGTTCGGGTTGAGCCGTATTAAGGTCCGTGAAGCCGCTATGCGCGGTGAAATTCCGGGTCTTAAAAAGGCTAGCTGGTAATTGTCACCAATTGAATCACGGGAGTAAAGACAGATGAGCATGCAAGATCCGATCGCGGATATGCTGACCCGTATCCGTAACGGTCAAGCCGCGAACAAAGTTGCGGTCACCATGCCTTCCTCCAAGCTGAAAGTGGCTATTGCCAACGTGCTGAAGGAAGAAGGCTATATTGAAGAATTTAAAATCGAAGGCGACGCCAAACCTGAACTGGAATTAGTACTGAAGTACTTCCAGGGCAAGGCAGTGGTAGAAAGCATTCAACGTATCAGCCGTCCTGGTCTGCGCATCTACAAGAAAAAAGATGAGCTGCCAAAAGTTATGGCCGGTATGGGTATCGCTGTTATTTCTACCTCTAAAGGTGTTATGACTGATCGTTCAGCTCGCCAGGCTGGTCTTGGTGGCGAGATTATCTGCTACGTAGCTTAATCGGGAGGAAAGCATGTCTCGTGTTGCAAAAGCACCCGTCGTCATTCCTGCCGGCGTAGAGGTAAAACTCAACGGTCAGGTTATTTCGATTAAGGGTAAAAACGGCGAGCTGTCACGTACTATCCATGACGCCGTTGTTGTTAAACAGGAAGAAAATACACTGACTTTCGGTCCAAACGAAGGTTTTGTAGACGGATGGGCCCAAGCGGGTACCACTCGTGCACTGTTGAACTCAATGGTTATAGGTGTTACCGACGGCTTCACTAAAAAGCTTCAATTGGTAGGTGTTGGTTATCGTGCTGCTGTTAAAGGCAACGTGGTGAATTTAGCCTTAGGCTTCTCTCACCCGGTCGATCACCAATTGCCGGAAGGCGTTACTGCAGAATGTCCGACCCAGACTGAAATCGTGCTGAAAGGCGCTGATAAACAAGTCATTGGTCAGGTTGCTGCAGATTTACGTGCCTACCGTCGTCCTGAGCCTTATAAAGGCAAGGGTGTCCGTTACGCCGACGAAGTCGTGCGTACCAAAGAGGCTAAGAAGAAGTAAGGTAACACTATGGATAAGAAATCTGCTCGTATCCGTCGTGCGACCCGCGCACGCCGCAAGCTCAAGGAATTGGGTGCGACTCGCCTGGTGGTACATCGTACCCCGCGTCATATTTACGCACAGGTCATCGCTCCAAACGGTTCCGAAGTATTAGTTGCTGCATCTACTGTAGAAAAAACTATTACTGAGCAACTGAAGTATACCGGCAACAAAGATGCTGCCACTGCTGTAGGTAAAGCTATCGCAGAACGCGCATTGGAAAAAGGGATCACGAAAGTATCCTTTGACCGTTCCGGTTTCCAATATCATGGTCGAGTCCAGGCACTGGCAGATGCTGCCCGTGAAGCTGGCCTTCAGTTCTAAGGAAGAGGTTTAAGATGGCTCACATCGAAAAACAAGCTGGCGAACTGCAGGAAAAGCTGATCGCGGTAAACCGCGTATCTAAAACCGTAAAAGGTGGCCGTATCTTCAGCTTTACCGCACTGACAGTAGTTGGTGATGGTAACGGTCGCGTTGGTTTTGGCTACGGCAAAGCACGCGAAGTTCCGGCAGCGATCCAGAAAGCGATGGAAAAAGCCCGTCGCAACATGATGAATGTCGCGCTGAACAGCGGCACCCTGCAGCATCCTGTTAAAGGTGCTCATACGGGTTCCCGTGTGTTCATGCAGCCGGCTTCCGAAGGTACCGGTATTATCGCCGGTGGTGCAATGCGCGCCGTCCTGGAAGTTGCAGGGGTACATAACGTATTGGCTAAAGCTTATGGTTCTACAAACCCGATCAACGTGGTTCGTGCAACTATTGATGCTCTGGCAAATATGAAATCCCCACAAATGGTCGCTGCCAAGCGTGGTAAATCCGTTGAAGAAATTCTGGGGTAATTAACCATGGCAAAGACTATTAAAGTTACACAAACTCGCAGTTCCATTGGCCGTCTGCCGAAGCATAAAGCTACTCTGCTGGGCCTGGGTCTGCGTCGTATTGGTCACACCGTTGAGCGCGAGGATACTCCTGCTGTACGCGGTATGATCAACCTGGTTTCCTACATGGTTAAGGTTGAGGAGTAAGAGATGCGTTTAAATACTCTGTCTCCGGCTGATGGTGCCAAACAAGCGCCTAAGCGTGTAGGTCGTGGTATTGGTTCTGGCCTGGGTAAAACCGCTGGTCGTGGTCACAAAGGTCAGAACTCACGTTCTGGCGGTGGCGTACGTCGTGGTTTTGAAGGTGGTCAGATGCCTTTATATCGTCGTTTGCCGAAATTCGGCTTCACCTCCCGCAAAGCTATGATTACGGCAGAAGTACGTCTGTCTGAACTGGCTCTGGTGGAAGGCGACGTGATCGACCTGAACGCGCTGAAAGCCGCTAACGTAGTTGGTATCCAGATCGAATTCGCGAAAGTAATCCTTTCAGGCGAAGTCGGTCGTGCGGTAACTCTGCGTGGTTTGCGTGTCACCAAAGGCGCTCGTGTTGCTATCGAAGCTGCTGGCGGTAAAATTGAGGAATAAGTAGCAGATGGCTAAGCAACCGGGGTTAGATTTCCAAAGTGCCAAGGGTGGACTAGGCGAACTGAAGCGCAGACTTTTGTTTGTTATCGGTGCGCTGATTGTTTTCCGTATCGGCTCTTTTATTCCGATCCCTGGTATTGATGCCACTGTACTTGCCAAATTGCTCGAACAGCAAAGAGGCACCATCATTGAAATGTTTAACATGTTCTCTGGTGGCGCCCTTAGCCGTGCTTCTATCTTTGCTCTGGGAATCATGCCGTACATTTCGGCATCGATCATTATCCAGCTGTTAACAGTGGTTCATCCAGCGTTAGCAGAAATAAAGAAAGAAGGGGAGGCTGGCCGTCGTAAGATTAGCCAGTACACCCGTTACGGTACGCTGGTATTGGCTGTGTTCCAGTCGATTGGTATTGCTACCGGTCTTCCGAACATGCCTGGTATGCAGGGCCTGGTGTTAAATCCAGGCTTTGCGTTCTACTTTACTGCAGTTGTTAGCTTGGTTACCGGGACAATGTTCCTGATGTGGCTGGGTGAGCAGATTACTGAAAGAGGTATCGGTAACGGTATTTCAATCATTATCTTTGCCGGTATCGTAGCGGGTCTCCCGCCAGCAGTTGCCCATACTATCGAACAAGCTCGGCAAGGCGACCTGCACTTCCTCCTGTTGCTGTTGGTTGCAGTTTTAGTGTTTGCAGTGACTTTCTTTGTGGTGTTTGTTGAACGTGGTCAACGTCGTATCGTCGTTAACTACGCTAAACGTCAACAAGGTCGTCGTGTCTATGCAGCACAGAGCACGCACTTACCGTTGAAAGTGAATATGGCTGGTGTTATTCCTGCTATCTTCGCTTCCAGCATCATTCTGTTCCCTGCCACGATTGCATCATGGTTTGGGGGCGGGACTGGTTGGAACTGGCTGACTACGATTTCGCTGTATTTGCAGCCTGGACAACCGCTTTATGTGTTACTCTATGCGACTGCAATCATCTTCTTCTGTTTCTTTTATACTGCGTTGGTGTTCAACCCGCGTGAGACAGCAGATAACCTGAAGAAGTCCGGTGCATTTGTACCAGGAATTCGTCCGGGAGAGCAAACGGCGAAGTACATCGATAAAGTAATGACTCGTTTAACCTTAATCGGTGCGATGTATATTACTTTCATCTGCCTTATCCCGGAGTTCATGCGTGACGCGATGAAAGTTCCATTCTACTTTGGTGGTACTTCACTACTCATCGTAGTCGTCGTCATTATGGACTTTATGGCTCAAGTGCAAACTCTGATGATGTCAAGTCAGTACGAGTCTGCATTGAAGAAAGCAAACCTGAAAGGCTATAACCGCTAATCAGGTGCGTTTGAGAAGTTACGGAGAGTAAAAATGAAAGTTCGTGCTTCCGTCAAGAAATTATGTCGTAACTGCAAAATTGTTAAGCGTAACGGTATCGTTCGCGTAATCTGCAGCGCAGAACCGAAGCATAAACAGCGTCAAGGCTGATTATCTCGCATATTTTTCTTGCAAAGTTGGGTTGAGCTGGCTAGATTAGCCAGCCAATCTTTTGTATGTAAGCAGCAACACTATTTGAGTATCCTGAAAACGGGCTTTTCAGAATGGTGTTGCCGTATATAAATAGTAGGAGTGCATAGTGGCCCGTATAGCAGGCATTAACATTCCTGATCAGAAACATACCGTGATCGCATTAACTTCGATCTACGGCATCGGCAAAACCCGCTCACAGTCTATCTGTGCTGCATCCGGTATTGCTGAAAATGTTAAGATCAGTGAGCTGTCTGAAGAGCAAATCGAAAAACTGCGTGACGAAGTTGCCAAGTTCATTGTTGAAGGTGATCTGCGTCGTGAAGTCACCCTGAGCATCAAGCGTCTTATGGACCTTGGAACTTATCGTGGTTTGCGTCATCGTCGTGGTCTTCCAGTACGCGGTCAGCGTACCAAGACTAACGCACGTACCCGTAAGGGTCCGCGTAAACCGATCAAGAAATAATCGGGGTGATTGAATAAATGGCAAAGGCACCTGTTCGTACACGTAAACGTGTAAGAAAACAAGTCTCTGACGGCGTGGCTCATATCCATGCTTCTTTCAACAACACCATTGTTACCATTACCGATCGTCAGGGTAATGCTTTGGGTTGGGCAACAGCTGGTGGTTCCGGTTTCCGTGGTTCTCGTAAATCCACTCCGTTCGCAGCTCAGGTTGCAGCAGAGCGCTGCGCAGATGCAGTGAAAGAATACGGTATCAAGAATCTGGAAGTTATGGTTAAAGGACCTGGTCCTGGTCGTGAGTCTACTATCCGCGCGTTAAACGCGGCTGGTTTCCGCATCACTAATATTACTGATGTGACTCCTATCCCTCATAACGGTTGTCGTCCGCCGAAAAAGCGTCGCGTATAACGCTGCTTTTAGGTTTGTTGGAGAGAGAAAATGGCAAGATATTTGGGTCCTAAGCTCAAGCTTAGCCGTCGTGAGGGCACAGATTTATTCCTTAAATCTGGCGTTCGCGCGATCGATACCAAGTGTAAAATTGAACAAGCTCCTGGTCAGCATGGTGCGCGTAAACCGCGTCTGTCTGATTACGGTGTACAGTTACGTGAAAAGCAAAAAGTTCGCCGTATCTTCGGTGTTCTTGAGCGTCAGTTCCGTAACTATTATAAAGAAGCAGCACGCCTGAAAGGCAACACCGGTGAAAACCTGTTGCAACTCCTGGAAGGTCGTTTGGACAACGTTGTTTATCGTATGGGCTTCGGCGCTACTCGTGCGGAATCGCGCCAGTTAGTTAGCCACAAAGCTATCATGGTAAACGGTCGCGTTGTTAACATCGCTTCTTATCAGGTATCTCCGAATGACGTTGTCAGCATCCGAGAGAAAGCTAAAAAGCAATCTCGCGTGAAGGCCGCTTTGGAGTTGGCTGAACAGCGTGAAAAGCCGACTTGGCTTGAAGTTGATGCTGCTAAGATGGAAGGTGTGTTCAAGCGTATGCCTGAACGTACTGATCTGTCTTCCGACATTAACGAACACCTGATCGTCGAGCTTTACTCTAAGTAAAGCTTAGTACCAAAGAGAGGACACAATGCAGGGTTCTGTGACAGAGTTTCTAAAACCGCGCCTGGTAGATATCGAGCAAGTCAGTTCGACGCACGCCAAGGTGACCCTTGAGCCTTTAGAACGTGGCTTTGGCCATACTTTAGGCAACGCACTGCGCCGTATTCTGCTTTCATCCATGCCGGGTTGCGCGGTGACCGAGGTTGAGATTGATGGTGTACTACATGAGTACAGCACCAAAGAAGGCGTACAGGAAGATATCCTGGAAATCCTGCTCAACCTGAAAGGGCTGGCGGTGAGAGTTCAAGGGAAAGATGAAGTTATTCTTACCCTGAATAAGTCTGGCATTGGCCCTGTGACTGCAGCCGACATTACCCATGATGGTGATGTCGAAATCGTCAAGCCGCAACATGTCATTTGCCACCTGACCGATGAAAACGCTGCTATTAGCATGCGTATCAAAGTTCAACGTGGTCGTGGTTATGTACCGGCGTCTGCCCGAATTCATTCGGAAGAAGATGAGCGCCCAATTGGTCGTCTGTTAGTAGATGCATGCTACAGCCCTGTAGAGCGAATTGCCTACAATGTTGAAGCAGCGCGTGTAGAACAGCGTACCGATTTGGACAAGCTGGTTATCGAAATGGAAACCAACGGCACGATCGATCCTGAAGAGGCGATCCGTCGTGCGGCAACCATTCTTGCTGAACAACTTGAAGCTTTCGTTGATTTACGTGATGTACGTCAACCGGAAGTCAAAGAAGAGAAGCCGGAATTCGATCCAATCCTGCTGCGCCCTGTTGACGATCTGGAATTGACTGTCCGCTCTGCTAACTGCCTTAAGGCAGAAGCAATCCACTACATCGGTGATCTGGTACAGCGTACCGAGGTTGAGTTACTTAAAACACCTAACCTGGGTAAAAAATCTCTTACTGAGATCAAAGACGTACTTGCGTCCCGTGGTTTGTCACTAGGCATGCGCCTGGAAAACTGGCCACCAGCAAGTATTGCTGACGAGTAACCGGATCACAGGTTAAGGTTTTACTGAGAAGGATAAGGTCATGCGCCATCGTAAGAGTGGTCGTCAACTGAACCGTAACAGCAGCCACCGACAGGCTATGTTCCGTAACATGGCCGGCTCTTTGGTTCGTCATGAGATCATCAAGACGACCCTGCCGAAAGCGAAAGAGCTGCGTCGCGTTGTTGAGCCGCTGATTACTCTTGCCAAGACCGACAACGTTGCAAATCGTCGTCTGGCATTCGCCCGTACTCGTGATAACGAGATCGTGGCAAAACTGTTTAATGAACTGGGCCCGCGTTTCGCGAGCCGTGCCGGTGGTTACACTCGTATTCTTAAGTGTGGCTTCCGTGCAGGCGACAATGCGCCGATGGCATACATCGAGCTCGTTGATCGTGCAGAGTCAAAAGCAGAAGTAGCAACTGCTGAATAATCTGTAGATGCATGAAAAAACCGGGCTTGCCCGGTTTTTTTACATCTAAAATTCGTCCTCCTCCTTTCAAAACCTCCCTATATTTATCCCATCCAGAATTAATCTGTTATTCGCGCTATGCTAACGGAATGAATTCAGGGAGATCGCAGAGGTCATAGTTATGTTTCTTATTGATCAATGGGTTGAAAAACACATCAAGGATGCCAGTGATAACGGTGAGTTTGATAATTTAGCTGGCAGGGGCAAACCACTGGTTTTAGATGACGATAGTACTGTACCTGAAGAGCTGCGAACCGCTTATCGTATTCTGAAAAATGCAGGATACTTACCTCCCGAACTGCAAGACAGGAAGGAAGCTATCGAGTTAGATCATATGCTGAAAAGCGTGGTACCTGATAATCCCGAGTATTGTGTCATTAACAGAAGGCTTAAAATTCTCAAGTTGCGACTACAGCAGGCGGGCATTAGTGTGGATTTTCTTGATGGTCGCTACCAGCATGAGCTAAATAAAAAGTTTAATGGTGATTAATTATGTTCAAAATCGGTGAATTGGCCAGGCTCGCCAATGTCTCTAACGACACCATTCGCTACTATGAAAAACAGGGAATGATGAGCTCAACGGTGCGTAATGGCTCAGGGTATCGCCAGTACGATGACAGTGACCTGCAGAGACTGCGTTTCATTCGTTATGCAAAATCGACGGGATTTACACTTGAAGCAATAAAGGAGCTGCTTTCAATCCGTATCGATCCAGCGCACCACACCTGCCAGGAGTCGAAGTCCATTGTAGAAGAACGACTTGCCGAGGTGGAGCTTAAACTTAAGGAACTGATGCAGATGCGAGAATCGTTACAGAGGTTGAGCAAAGCCTGCTGCGGCTCAGCTCATTCCAGCGTCAGTTGTTCAATTTTAGAAGCATTAGAGGATGGGGCTGGGAAGGTGGCATAAAAACCGCTTTCGAAGAAGGGATGAAGGCAGTATGATTCGCTGGCATTTTATGCAGTGATCTTTTTTTACACAGAGGAATCTATGAGTAACTATAAGCATCAAAGAGGCACAATTCAGGATAATGCATTGTAAGCACTTTTACATGACCCACTGTTTAAGCAACGCATTGAAAAGAACCAGAAAGGGAAAGGCAGTTACCGCCGTATAGAAAAGAATGGGAAAGGAAGTTATCTGGAGGGCAGTGTTAAGTGTTCGTTCGAATATTCAACACTGCCCTTCTTAAAGCAGGGTAATTTAGTGCACTGAGTTCGTTAGAATTTCGGTGTCTGTTGTTCTTTCAATAAGTCGCGTATTTCAGCTAATAGTGTTTCTTCAGCCGTCGGCTTCGGTGGTGCAGCTGGCACATCTTCCTTTTTACGACGCATTTTATTCATGAACGTAATTGCGCAGAAGATAGCTAATGCGACGATAATGAAGTCAAAAATATTCTGGATGAAGACACCGTAATGCATTACAACTGCGGGTACGGTTCCCTGAGCTTCTCTGAGCACTAACGCAAACTGTTTAAAGTCTACCCCGCCAATCAGCAAGCCCAGCGGTGGCATAATAATATCAGCGACCAGCGATGATACGATTTTCCCAAAAGCAGCACCGATGATCACACCAACGGCCAGGTCAACCACGTTGCCTCGCATGGCAAACTCACGAAACTCTTTCATAAAACTCATAAAACTCTCCTTGGCAAATTCAACAATTGTGTCAAACAAAGTAAAGACCATTTGCAGCATCTTCGCTACAAAACTTATCTTCATAACTCTAATTAATCCAAAAAGTCATACCCATTGATGCTCTATAAGAAGAACGGACTCGGCTGGAATAACCGTTCTACATCCCTCACAAACTTCTTATCGGTTATGAACATCACTACATGATCGCCTTGTTGGATCCTGCTGTTTCCGTTAGCAATAATCACTTCATTACCACGTACAATTGCGCCAATTGTTGTGCCCGGCGGCAACTTAATTTGTTCGACCGTGCGGCCAACAACTTTAGATGTGGTTTCATCGCCGTGAGCGATCGCTTCGATGGCTTCGGCAACACCACGACGCAATGATGACACACTGACAATGTCAGCTTTTCGGACATGGCCCAGCAATGCTGAGATGGTGGCTTGCTGCGGCGAAATCGCAATATCGATAACGCTCCCCTGGACAAGGTCGACGTAGGCACTGCGTTGGATTAAGACCATTGCTTTCTTCGCGCCCATGCGTTTTGCCAGCATCGCGGACATGATATTGGCCTCATCGTCGTTGGTGATGGCAATAAAGACATCGACCTGTTCGATGTGCTCCTCAGCCAGCAGCTCCTGGTCCGAAGCATCACCGTAAAACACAATCGTGTCCTGCAAGAGTTCCGCGAGTTCTGCCGCGCGTTGTTGATCGCGTTCAATCAATTTAACGCTGTAATTTTTCTCGAGCCTTTGTGCAAGACCCGCACCAACGTTACCACCACCGACGATCATGATACGTTTGTACGGTTTCTCAAGCCGCTGAAGCTCACTCATTACGGCACGAATATGTTGAGATGCTGCGACGAAGAATACTTCATCACCGGCTTCAATAATCGTAGAACCCTGAGGGCGGATAGGGCGTTCCTGGCGGAAGATTGCTGCCACTCGGGTTTCAATATGAGGCATGTGTTCGCGCATTGATGAGAGCGCGTTCCCTACTAATGGGCCACCGTAATAGGCTTTCACCGCTGCAATACTGACTTTGCCCTCGGCGAAGTTAACCACCTGAAGCGCACCAGGGTATTCAATCAGCTTATAGATGTAGTCAGTGACTAATTGCTCAGGAGAAATCAGATGGTCGATAGGGACGGCTTCAGGGTGGAAAAGCTTCTCTGATTCGCGGATATATTCTGTCGAGCGAATACGGGCAATACGGTTAGGCGTGTTAAACAGCGAATAGGCTATCTGACAGGCCACCATATTGGTTTCATCTGAATTGGTGACTGCAACCAGCATATCGGCATCTTCCGCGCCGGCTTCACGCAAAACGCGAGGATGGGAACCGTGGCCCTGAACGACACGCAGATCAAATTTATCCTGAAGCTGACGCAAACGAACTGTATTGGTATCTACAACGGTTATATCGTTGTTTTCACCTACCAGGTTTTCGGCGAGTGTCCCGCCAACCTGCCCGGCGCCGAGAATGATTATTTTCATATGACTCTCTGCTTTGCCTTAAAAGTATCAGCCTAAGAAGTAAACGCTAGTGCAAACGTTTAACTTTTAATCAGTTTAGCGTAATAGAAACCGTCGCCATCTTCAGCGTGCGGAAGATTTTGTCGGCCTGGCTTTTCCGCTGTACCTGTTTCGACCAGCGTCGCGTCAGGATGCGTCTCTAAAAATGCAGTAATTTGTTCACTGTTTTCGTCAGGCAGAATGGAACAGGTTGCATATACCATCACACCCTGGCTTTTCAGGCGTGGCCAAACGGCCTCCAGGATTTCTTTCTGCAACATGGCCAGTTCAGCAATATCACTATCACGGCGCAGCCATTTAATATCAGGATGCCGACGAATAACGCCGGTTGCCGAACAAGGTGCATCGAGCAGGATACGATCGAAGATGCGGTCACCCGCCCAACTCTGCGGCTCGCGGCCATCACCCTGTTTGACTTCCGCACTGAGTTTCAGACGCTGAAGATTCTCATGAACGCGTTTAAGGCGTTGCTCATCCACATCTACAGCTAACACTTGTGCTTTCGGCGCAGCTTCCAAGATATGCGTGGTTTTTCCGCCCGGTGCGCAACACAAATCGAGGATCATCTCGCCATCTTGAGGATCCAGCAGATCAACGCTGCCTTGTGCCGACGCATCCTGAACGGTTACCCATCCCTCTGCGAATCCCGGAAGCAGATTTACCTGACAAGGTGTCACGAGACGTAACGCATCGCGATATTCTGCATGGGGAACCGCCTCAATCTGTGCTTCATTCAATAAATTCAAATATTGATCACGGGTATGATGCAGACGATTGACACGCAGCCACATCGGAGGCCTTTGGTTATTGGCATCAACGATATTCTCCCATTCTGTGGGATAGGCTTTTTTCAGACGTTTTAGCAACCAGCTCGGGTGAAGATGGCGGCTGTCGTTGTTGGACATTCGCGGAAGTAGTTCTTCCTGCTGCCGCTGGAACTGACGCAGGACACCGTTGACCAGGCCCTTGAGTTGCGGCCGTTTAAGAGCAACTGCACCCTCAACGGTCTCCGCCAAGATGGCATGGGCGGGAATGCGTGTATGTATTAGCTGATATAAGCCAACCATGAGCAAATAATGCAGGGTTCGCTGTTTGCCGGTGAGTGGTTTCGCCATCAGTTGCTGCAAACACCATTCGAGTTGAGGCAATACCCGGAGCGTGCCGAAACAGAGTTCTTGTAGTAACCCGCGGTCTTTATCTGAGATATTTTTCTGTAAACCGGGCAGAACAGTAGAAAGTGACAAACCTTTGTCTAACACCTGGCTAATAGCTTGAGCTGCAATACTTCGGAGATTATAGGCTGTTTTCATAGTCAAAGAAGCTGACCAGTGTCAGCATTATCATGGAGATAAGCCCGACATTAAGCCGGGCATAGTCATAATGGTCAGGCTATACGGGTGCCTGCGGTAAACCATTCACGACGAGAGTTCAGCAAGTCCTGAGCGGACATTGCCTTTTTACCTGAAGGCTGTAGTTGGGTGATATTCAGAACACCTTTAGCGGTCGCAATCTGAATTCCCTTTTTATCTGCGGCAACAATCGTTCCCGGCAGCGCACTACTTTCATCAGCTAAACATTCTGCCTGCCAGACTTTTACCGGCTGATCGTCAATCATGAAAAAGCTGACGGGCCATGGATTAAATGCGCGAATGCAGCGTTCAAGCTGCTCAGCAGACAGCGACCAGTCCAAACGCGCCTCTTCTTTGCTAAGTTTCTCAGCATAGGTAACGTGCTTTTCATCCTGAACTTCTGGTCGGGCAGTGCCGCTTGCCAGTTGCTTCAGAGTTTCTAGCATGCCTGACGGGCCGAGCTCTGCCAGCTTATTATAAAGCGATGCACTGGTGTCTTCAGGCAGAATATCGCACTCAACTTTGTGCAGCATGTCACCGGTGTCCAGGCCCACATCCATTTGCATGATAGTGATACCGGTTTTAGCATCGCCCGCCCAGAGTGAACGCTGAATAGGCGCAGCCCCTCGCCAGCGCGGCAGCAGTGAGCCATGGACGTTGATACAGCCCAGTTTAGGCATTTCAAGCACGGCTTTAGGTAGAATCAGTCCGTACGCGACAACCACCATGACGTCTGCTTCTAGTTCAGAAACCAGCTGCTGATTTTCTTCAGGGCGTAGAGACTTAGGCTGAAAGACGGGGATGTTGTTGGCTTCTGCCAGCACTTTTACCGGGCTTGCCGTCAGTTTATTTCCGCGTCCGGCAGGACGATCGGGTTGCGTGAAAACACCAACGACCTGATGTTCAGATGTTAAAAGCGCGTCAAGATGACGCGCTGCAAAATCGGGGGTACCTGCAAATATAATCCGCAAAGCAGTGTCCTGTAATAGACGAATATTAGTCAGCCCGGGCGTTCAGCTTGGCCATCTTTTCCATTTTCTGACGGATGCGCTGACGTTTCAGTGGAGACAAGTAATCCACAAACAGTACGCCTACCAGATGATCCATTTCGTGTTGAATACAAATTGCCAGCAGATCATCCGCTTCAAGCTCAAAGCTCTTGCCTTCGCGATCGAGTGCACGGATTTTGACTTTCTCAGCACGCGGAACAAGCGCACGCTGATCAGGAATCGACAGACAACCTTCCTCAATCCCGGTTTCGCCGCTTTTTTCCAGCAATTCAGGATTGATGAGAACCAGACGTTCGTCGCGGTTTTCGGAAACGTCGATAACGATTATCCGCTGATGGATATTGACCTGAGTCGCAGCCAGGCCAATGCCTTCCTCTGCATACATCGTTTCAAACATATCATCCACGATTTGCTGGATTTTGGCGTCAACTTCTTTAACCGGTTTTGCAGTAATGCGAAGCCGCTCGTCTGGGAAATGTAATATCTGTAATACGGACATATTTTTCTGGATCTTTATTCAAATGATTGAAGATATATAGACTCTATTCTAGACATTTTCAGCTCCGATTGACAGCATCCTGTGCCAATTGAATCAGTCGCTGGAAGGCATTGAGCGGAGCGGAGTTATGACATTACAGGAAGTATGGATTCGTTTGTCGGTGGTTAAACGCCTTGATGCACGTCGCGCAGAGGCAATCATTCGGGCTCTCTTCAGCCATGGGAATTATTCGGAGTCTGAGCTATTTTGCTGCGGGCTCCTGCCGGAGCAGATTACGGATTTTCTAAAGCTCAATGCGCAATGGATCTCAGCGTCTCTGAAATGGCTGGAACGTAATAACTGTCATCTCGTGACGTATAACAGTCAGCTCTATCCTCCTCTGCTCTCACAGATATCGTCACCTCCGTTAGTTTTGTTTGTCGAGGGGCAGCCTGATTTATTGTCTTCACCTCAATTAGCTATGGTCGGGAGCCGCCATTTCACCCACTACGGCGAGCAATATGCGCAGGTTTTTGCGGGCGGATTGGTCAGCAGCGGTTTCACTGTCACCAGTGGTCTGGCCCTGGGTATTGATGGTATCAGCCATAAAGCGACGCTCGATGCAGAGGGAAAAACTGTTGCCGTGCTGGGAAGTGGATTAATGAATCGCTACCCACCGCATCACTCGGCGCTCGCAGATCGCATTCTTGAGCAGGGAGGTGCATTAGTTTCTGAGCATTTAGTGACGATGCCTCCCGTCGCTGCCAACTTCCCACGTCGTAATCGGATCATCAGTGGCCTGAGTGCCGGCGTTCTTGTGGTTGAAGCCACATTGCGAAGCGGATCGCTGATCACTGCTCGTTATGCGCTGGAACAGGGAAGAGAAATCTTTGCTTTGCCCGGGCCGCTGGGGAGTCAGACGTCTGAGGGAACGCACTGGCTCATCCGGCAGGGGGCGTATCTGGTCACAGAACCCAACGATATCGCCGAGCATATTGGCAGCGGGCTGACGTGGTTTCCGGCCATCACGACATCGCCAGCTGGCAAAATTCCAGTGAATGAGAAAATTTATCCTTCTGAGGCGATTTTTTGTGCGCAAGATGACGAAGTTGAATTGCCATTTGCTGATGTGTTGGCTAACGTAGAATATGAGGTGACATCTGTTGACGTCGTCGCCGAACGTGCCGGCCAACCTGTGCCAGAAGTGGTAGGTAAACTACTCGAACTGGAGTTAGCAGGATGGATCGCAGCTGTACCCGGCGGCTATGTCCGAATTAAGAGGGCAGGCCATGTTCGACGTACTAATGTACTTATTTGAAACTTACATTCACAACGAAGCGGAGATGAATGTTGACGAGGATAGGTTAACGGATGACTTGACCGAGGCTGGTTTCCACCGGGCTGATATTCACAATGCGCTGAATTGGCTTGAAAAACTTGCGGATATGCAAGAGGGTGGTACCCCATCTTACATGCTGGATTCCGATCCTTCAGCATTACGAGTCTACACCGATGAGGAAACGAACCGGTTAGATTGCACATGTCGTGGTTTTTTATTGTTCCTGGAACAGATCAAAGTGTTGAACTTCGATACCAGGGAGATGGTTATCGATCGTGTTATGGCTCTGGACACTGAAGAATTCGATCTCGAAGATCTTAAGTGGGTGGTGCTGATGGTTCTCTTTAATATTCCCGGATATGAAAGTGCATATCAGCAAATGGAAGAGCTGTTATTTGAAGTTAATGAAGGTTATCTGCATTAAGGGATAACGGGTAAAACAAAGCGTATGACAAAAGCAGCACTTTTTGCTGACAAGCAAAATGAATCCTGTCCGGAATGCGGGGCCGGCTTGGTGATCCGTAGTGGTCGCCACGGCCCTTTTCTCAGTTGTTCTTCTTATCCAGCCTGTCAGTATATCCGCCCGCTAAAAGCTCAGGCCGACGGACATATCGTTAAGGTGTTGGACGGCCAGCTTTGCCCCAAATGTGAATCGACACTTGTTTTGCGTCAGGGACGTTATGGCATGTTTATTGGCTGTAGCCAATATCCGGAGTGTGATCATATAGAAGTGATCGACAAACCCGAAGAAACGAGTCTGAGTTGTCCGCAGTGTGGCAAAGGCCATCTGTTACAACGGAAGTCGCGTTTTGGTAAAGTCTTCCATGCATGCGATCGCTACCCTGATTGCCAGTTTGCGATTAATAATAAACCCGTTGCAGGCGAATGCGCGGAATGCCATTACCCGTTGCTAATGGAAAAGAAAACCGCGCAAGGTATTAAGTTATTTTGTGCCAGCAAATTATGCGGTAAAGCCGTAGAAACGTAAGATAATACAAAAATGAATAAAGAAGTTAACGACTCATTTAGCACAGTGCTTGCAGCATTGCAGAAACAGCAAGTGATTGCATATCCAACCGAGGCGGTTTTTGGTCTTGGATGCGATCCGGACAGTGAAAGTGCAGTAGAAGCACTGTTGGCGCTGAAAAAACGTCCTAAAGATAAAGGGCTGATTCTCATCGCGGATAATTATGAGCAGCTCCTTCCTTATATAGATGACTCGTCCCTGACCGGGCAACAACGTCAGACGATACATTCATCATGGCCTGGACCTGTAACCTGGGTGATGCCAGCGAGGGCATCTACGCCAGACTGGCTGACGGGGCGTTTCTCTTCACTCGCCGTGCGCGTTACTGATCATCCTTTAGTGAAAGAGCTCTGCCAGAAATTCGGCAAGCCACTGGTATCGACCAGCGCCAACCTCAATGGGCAGCCTCCCTGTCGTGTTGCAGAAGAAGTCCGCCAACAATTTGGAAAGAATTTCCCCGTCCTGGCAGGTCAAGTCGGCGGAAGGGAAAATCCATCAGAAATTCGGGATGCCCTTACCGGCAACCTTATTCGTCAAGGCTAAGGAACAAAGGTCATGCCAACTTTTGCGGTATTTGGGAATCCCATCAGTCATAGCAAATCCCCACGGATTCACGCACTCTTCGCCAGGCAGACAGGCCTAGAACATACCTATGGGACGATACTGGCACCGCACGAAGAATTCGAAGAAACACTGAGATCCTTTTTCCACGGAGGAGCCCGGGGTGCAAATATTACCGTGCCTTTCAAAGAACGTGCTTTTGCCGAGTCCGATGAACTCACCGATCGCGCAGCACTTTCTGGCGCGGTGAATACTCTGAAGAAGCTGGAAGACGGTCGCCTGCTTGGTGATAACACTGACGGTATCGGGATGCTGAGCGATCTCGAACGTCTGAATCTTATCAGAAGTAGTGATCGGGTTTTGTTGGTGGGGGCCGGTGGGGCTGCCCGGGGGGTTATCCTTCCTTTACTGTCCTATGGTTGTTCTGTCGTCGTCACTAACCGTACCTTTGAGCGGGCGCAGCATTTAAGCCATATCTTTGAAAGCAGGGGCGAGATCCAAGCCATTGCTCTAAATGATCTGACAAGCGAATCTTTCGATCTGATTATTAATGCCACTGCTTCAGGTATCAAAGGCGAGATCCCGGCGATCCCGAAAGAGGTCTTAACCCCGCAGACCCGTATTTACGACATGTACTATCAGGCTGGCCCGACACCCTTTATAGAGTGGGCTCAAAAGAACGGCGTAACAGAGTATGCGGATGGATTAGGGATGCTGGTGGGTCAGGCTGCCCATGCATTCCAGCTATGGCATGGCGTAATGCCTGACATCGAACCCGTGCTGGCGCAATTGCAGAAAGATTTACTGGGCTGAGAATGGAACCTGAGAGGGCTTTATTGACCTTCAGGTTCCCGGACGGGTTCTTATTGCTCTTCTGAAAGATACACATCTTTCCAGGTAACATAGTTATTAGAAGAGTAAGTTAATCCAGCCAGCTCTTCAGACGTCAACTCCCGAATCTGTTTTACAGGGCTTCCTAAATAGAGATAGCCACTTTCGAGGCGTTTTCCTGGAGGCACCAGGCTTCCTGCCCCAATCATAACGTCATCTTCAATGATCGCCCCATCCAGCAATATAGATCCCATTCCCACCAGAACACGGCTTCCGATCGTACAACCATGCAGCATAGCTTTGTGTCCGACCGTCACATCCTCACCAATAATAAGAGGATAGCCTTCAGGGTTGTGGCGCGACTGGTGGGTGACATGTAGCACGCTTCCATCCTGCACATTGGTTCGACAGCCGATAACGACATGATTCACATCACCACGAATAACAACCAAGGGCCAGATACTGACGTCGTCCGCAAGAGCGACATCTCCAATGACAACGCTGGAAGGGTCAACCATGACCTTTTCTCCCAGAGTTGGCATTAATCCCTGATATGCACGTAAGGCCTGAGACATTTGTAATTACCTCATAATTGAGTTTTAACACTGGCAATATAGTTCGGGTGAGATGAAATACCAATTCATCGGCGGCAAGATTGGTGTTAAAACACGCGGATCGGGTGAGATCTCCGCGAAGGGGTGGAAAAACACGCAGTCGATCCTTTTATTCGAAATTAATGCTTGTGCAAAAAATTCGGATCCCTATAATGCCGCTCCATCGACAGGGAACAACGTGAACAACATCACGAAGTAACCGGGTCGGGAAAGATTAAAAACAGCGGCATCCGGCGAAATAAACGGTTGACACTGAATGAGGAAAGCGTAATATACGCCACCTCGAGTTAGCAAGCGAAAGCGCGTAACTCACTGCTCTTTAACAATTTATCAGACAATCTGTGTGGGCACTCACAAGACGATATCAGCCACCTCGGTGGCAAAAAAATATCAAGTCTTAGAGTGACCAAGCAGTAATTCATTTAGTTGAATTATTACGAAGTAATCTTTGAGCACCGCTTAACTTGTTTAAGCAAATCGAACTTTTAATTGAAGAGTTTGATCATGGCTCAGATTGAACGCTGGCGGCAGGCCTAACACATGCAAGTCGAGCGGTAGCACAGGAGAGCTTGCTCTCTGGGTGACGAGCGGCGGACGGGTGAGTAATGTCTGGGAAACTGCCTGATGGAGGGGGATAACTACTGGAAACGGTAGCTAATACCGCATGACCTCGCAAGAGCAAAGTGGGGGACCTTCGGGCCTCACGCCATCGGATGTGCCCAGATGGGATTAGCTAGTAGGTGGGGTAATGGCTCACCTAGGCGACGATCCCTAGCTGGTCTGAGAGGATGACCAGCCACACTGGAACTGAGACACGGTCCAGACTCCTACGGGAGGCAGCAGTGGGGAATATTGCACAATGGGCGCAAGCCTGATGCAGCCATGCCGCGTGTGTGAAGAAGGCCTTAGGGTTGTAAAGCACTTTCAGCGAGGAGGAAGGCGCTGTAGTTAATAGCTGCAGCGATTGACGTTACTCGCAGAAGAAGCACCGGCTAACTCCGTGCCAGCAGCCGCGGTAATACGGAGGGTGCAAGCGTTAATCGGAATTACTGGGCGTAAAGCGCACGCAGGCGGTTTGTTAAGTCAGATGTGAAATCCCCGAGCTTAACTTGGGAACTGCATTTGAAACTGGCAAGCTAGAGTCTTGTAGAGGGGGGTAGAATTCCAGGTGTAGCGGTGAAATGCGTAGAGATCTGGAGGAATACCGGTGGCGAAGGCGGCCCCCTGGACAAAGACTGACGCTCAGGTGCGAAAGCGTGGGGAGCAAACAGGATTAGATACCCTGGTAGTCCACGCTGTAAACGATGTCGACTTGGAGGTTGTGCCCTTGAGGCGTGGCTTCCGGAGCTAACGCGTTAAGTCGACCGCCTGGGGAGTACGGCCGCAAGGTTAAAACTCAAATGAATTGACGGGGGCCCGCACAAGCGGTGGAGCATGTGGTTTAATTCGATGCAACGCGAAGAACCTTACCTACTCTTGACATCCACGGAATTCGCTAGAGATAGCTTAGTGCCTTCGGGAACCGTGAGACAGGTGCTGCATGGCTGTCGTCAGCTCGTGTTGTGAAATGTTGGGTTAAGTCCCGCAACGAGCGCAACCCTTATCCTTTGTTGCCAGCACGTAATGGTGGGAACTCAAAGGAGACTGCCGGTGATAAACCGGAGGAAGGTGGGGATGACGTCAAGTCATCATGGCCCTTACGAGTAGGGCTACACACGTGCTACAATGGCATATACAAAGAGAAGCAAACTCGCGAGAGCAAGCGGACCTCATAAAGTATGTCGTAGTCCGGATTGGAGTCTGCAACTCGACTCCATGAAGTCGGAATCGCTAGTAATCGTAGATCAGAATGCTACGGTGAATACGTTCCCGGGCCTTGTACACACCGCCCGTCACACCATGGGAGTGGGTTGCAAAAGAAGTAGGTAGCTTAACCTTCGGGAGGGCGCTTACCACTTTGTGATTCATGACTGGGGTGAAGTCGTAACAAGGTAACCGTAGGGGAACCTGCGGTTGGATCACCTCCTTACCTAAAGATACGCATTGTGCAGTGTCCACACAGATTGTCTGATGAAAAAGTAACGAGCAGAAATACCTTTATAGGCTTGTAGCTCAGGTGGTTAGAGCGCACCCCTGATAAGGGTGAGGTCGGTGGTTCAAGTCCACTCAGGCCTACCAATTCTTTCCTTCTCTGCGTTGTCCCTCCCTCGTTTGCTAACGCAAACGTCGTGTGACTCCGCCTTGATAAGAAATGAATTGGCTGACTCATCTAGCGATGAGATAGATAAAGGTATCTGTAAGTGACTGTATGGGGCTATAGCTCAGCTGGGAGAGCGCCTGCCTTGCACGCAGGAGGTCAGCGGTTCGATCCCGCTTAGCTCCACCATTACCGTACAGCCTTTAAATAATACTTCAGAGTATATTGGTAACAGTATGCTGCGAAGTATTTTGCTCTTTAACAATCTGGAACAAGCTGAAAATTGAAACATTACAGCTGAACATCACTCTCCGTAGAAGTACTGAGTGATGATTTTGTCTGTAATAGAGTCTCTCAAATAATCGCAATGCGACGATGTCTTTTAAGACACCTTCGGGTTGTGAGGTTAAGCGACTAAGCGTACACGGTGGATGCCTAGGCAGTCAGAGGCGATGAAGGGCGTGCTAATCTGCGAAAAGCGTCGGTAAGGTGATATGAACCGTTATAACCGACGATACCCGAATGGGGAAACCCAGTGTGTTTCGACACACTATTGCATGGTGAATACATAGCCATGCAAGGCGAACCGGGGGAACTGAAACATCTAAGTACCCCGAGGAAAAGAAATCAACCGAGATTCCCCCAGTAGCGGCGAGCGAACGGGGAAGAGCCCAGAACCTGAATCAGTTTGTGCATTAGTGGAAGCGTCTGGAAAGTCGCACAGTATAGGGTGATAGTCCCGTACACAAAAATGCACTTATTGTGAGTTCGATGAGTAGGGCGGGACACGTGACATCCTGTCTGAATATGGGGGGACCATCCTCCAAGGCTAAATACTCCTGACTGACCGATAGTGAACCAGTACCGTGAGGGAAAGGCGAAAAGAACCCCGGCGAGGGGAGTGAAATAGAACCTGAAACCGTGTACGTACAAGCAGTGGGAGCCTACTTTGTTGGGTGACTGCGTACCTTTTGTATAATGGGTCAGCGACTTATATTTTGTAGCAAGGTTAACCGAATAGGGGAGCCGTAGGGAAACCGAGTCTTAACTGGGCGTCAAGTTGCAAGGTATAGACCCGAAACCCGGTGATCTAGCCATGGGCAGGTTGAAGGTTGGGTAACACTAACTGGAGGACCGAACCGACTAATGTTGAAAAATTAGCGGATGACTTGTGGCTGGGGGTGAAAGGCCAATCAAACCGGGAGATAGCTGGTTCTCCCCGAAAGCTATTTAGGTAGCGCCTCGTGAACTCATCTTCGGGGGTAGAGCACTGTTTCGACTAGGGGGCCATCCCGGCTTACCAACTCGATGCAAACTCCGAATACCGAAGAATGTTATCACGGGAGACACACGGCGGGTGCTAACGTCCGTCGTGAAGAGGGAAACAACCCAGACCGCCAGCTAAGGTCCCAAAGTCATGGTTAAGTGGGAAACGATGTGGGAAGGCATAGACAGCCAGGATGTTGGCTTAGAAGCAGCCATCATTTAAAGAAAGCGTAATAGCTCACTGGTCGAGTCGGCCTGCGCGGAAGATGTAACGGGGCTAAACCATGCACCGAAGCTGCGGCAGCGACGCTTAGGCGTTGTTGGGTAGGGGAGCGTTCTGTAAGCCGTCGAAGGTGTCCTGTGAGGGGTGCTGGAGGTATCAGAAGTGCGAATGCTGACATAAGTAACGATAATGCGGGTGAAAAACCCGCACGCCGGAAGACCAAGGGTTCCTGTCCAACGTTAATCGGGGCAGGGTGAGTCGACCCCTAAGGCGAGGCTGAAAAGCGTAGTCGATGGGAAGCTGGTTAATATTCCAGCACTTGGTGTTACTGCGAAGGGGGGACGGAGAAGGCTAGGCTAGCCGGGCGACGGTTGTCCCGGTTCAAGCGTGTAGGGGGTGTGACTTGGTAAATCCGGTTACATATTCAACCCTGAGGCGTGATAACGAGCCACTACGGTGGTGAAGTAGTTGATGCCATGCTTCCAGGAAAAGCCTCTAAGCTCCAGGTAACACGAAATCGTACCCCAAACCGACACAGGTGGTCAGGTAGAGAATACTCAGGCGCTTGAGAGAACTCGGGTGAAGGAACTAGGCAAAATGGTGCCGTAACTTCGGGAGAAGGCACGCTGGCGCGTAGGTGAAGAGACTTGCTCTCGGAGCCGAAGCCAGTCGCAGATACCAGCTGGCTGCAACTGTTTAATAAAAACACAGCACTGTGCAAACACGAAAGTGGACGTATACGGTGTGACGCCTGCCCGGTGCCGGAAGGTTAATTGATGGGGTTAGCAGCAATGCGAAGCTCTTGATCGAAGCCCCGGTAAACGGCGGCCGTAACTATAACGGTCCTAAGGTAGCGAAATTCCTTGTCGGGTAAGTTCCGACCTGCACGAATGGCGTAATGATGGCCAGGCTGTCTCCACCCGAGACTCAGTGAAATTGAACTCGCTGTGAAGATGCAGTGTACCCGCGGCAAGACGGAAAGACCCCGTGAACCTTTACTATAGCTTGACACTGAACATTGAGCCTTGATGTGTAGGATAGGTGGGAGGCTTTGAAGCGTGGACGCCAGTCTGCGTGGAGCCAACCTTGAAATACCACCCTTTAATGTTTGATGTTCTAACTCGGCCCCGTGATCCGGGGTGAGGACAGTGTCTGGTGGGTAGTTTGACTGGGGCGGTCTCCTCCTAAAGAGTAACGGAGGAGCACGAAGGTTAGCTAATCACGGTCGGACATCGTGAGGTTAGTGCAATGGCATAAGCTAGCTTGACTGCGAGAGTGACGGCTCGAGCAGGTACGAAAGTAGGTCATAGTGATCCGGTGGTTCTGAATGGAAGGGCCATCGCTCAACGGATAAAAGGTACTCCGGGGATAACAGGCTGATACCGCCCAAGAGTTCATATCGACGGCGGTGTTTGGCACCTCGATGTCGGCTCATCACATCCTGGGGCTGAAGTAGGTCCCAAGGGTACGGCTGTTCGCCGTTTAAAGTGGTACGCGAGCTGGGTTTAGAACGTCGTGAGACAGTTCGGTCCCTATCTGCCGTGGGCGTTGGAAGATTGAGAGGGGCTGCTCCTAGTACGAGAGGACCGGAGTGGACGCATCACTGGTGTTCGGGTTGTCATGCCAATGGCATTGCCCGGTAGCTAAATGCGGAAAAGATAAGCGCTGAAAGCATCTAAGCGCGAAACTTGCCTCGAGATGAGTCTTCCCTGTGGCTTTAAGCCACCTGAAGGGACGTTTAAGACTAAGACGTTGATAGGCTGGGTGTGTAAGTGCAGCGATGCATTGAGCTAACCAGTACTAATGACCCGAGAGGCTTAACCTTACAACACCAAAGGTGTTTTGATTAGAGTGACTCTGCTGCGCGCGAGCGTGTGGAAGTAGATTTTCAGCGACGTTCCGAGATTGGTTCGTATGGCGAGGCGTTGTGAGAAATCACGGTGCGTGGCGGTACGGATGAAACAGAATTTGCCTGGCGGCACTAGCGCGGTGGTCCCACCTGACCCCATGCCGAACTCAGAAGTGAAACGCCGTAGCGCCGATGGTAGTGTGGGGTCTCCCCATGCGAGAGTAGGGAACTGCCAGGCATCAAATTAGTAAAGTCTGCTCTTAAGCGGGCTGTTATAAGAATAAGCGTGCTGATATGGCTCAGTTGGTAGAGCGCACCCTTGGTAAGGGTGAGGTCCCCAGTTCGACTCTGGGTATCAGCACCAGTAATAAGCGTAGAGTTCGGTAAATTAACAGAATTTGCCTGGCGGCACTAGCGCGGTGGTCCCACCTGACCCCATGCCGAACTCAGAAGTGAAACGCCGTAGCGCCGATGGTAGTGTGGGGTCTCCCCATGCGAGAGTAGGGAACTGCCAGGCATCAAAAAAAGACAAAAGCCCCGTACGAAAGTACGGGGCTTTTGTCTTTTTTGCTATCAGGTCGCTTGCTACGCGAAAAGAAAGTAGGACAAAGGGAACGCCTTTTGAACGTTGCCCAGCAACTGGCCCGAAGGATGAGCCTCGGAGCGGTTCATCAACTGGCAGGCATCAAATAAGTAGAAAGCCCCGTACTGGCGTACAGGGCTTTTGCTATGCGGGATATAAGTAAATATCTACCAACAAAAAGGCCATCCATTAGGATGGCCTTTTGCATTTCAGCAATCTTAGAGTTTAATAAATCAGTGATTAGAGCTTTGCGAAATCCCGATGCCAGTCTGCGAACGTACGAACTGTGGATAAAAGCGTTCTCTCTCCTTCTGTCCTTCAAGCGAGTGATCGGTAATCGAGAAGAACCATGTGCCAACAAAAGCAACAATCATTGAGAACAGTGCCGGATATTCGTATGGATAGATTGGTTTTGCATGCCCCAAAATCTGCACCCAAATGGTTGGTCCCAGGATCATCAGGATCACAGCCGTAAGCAACCCGAGCCAGCCGCCAATCATCGCACCACGCGTCGTCAGCTTTGCCCAATACATCGACAGAATGATAATCGGGAAGTTACAGCTCGCTGCAATGGAGAATGCCAAACCGACCATGAACGCAATATTTTGTTTTTCAAACAAAATGCCCAACCCGATAGCCACAATTCCGAGAATGATGACCGTGATCTTCGATACACGTAGCTCATCGCGTTCTGTAGCTTTTCCGTCTTTTATTACGCTGGCATAAAGATCATGTGAAACAGCTGACGCACCCGCAAGTGTTAATCCAGCAACGACGGCTAAGATAGTCGCGAACGCGACGGCAGAGATGAAGCCGAGGAAGAAGCTGCCACCGACAGCATCGGCCAGATGTACTGCTGCCATATTGTTCCCGCCCAGCAGGATACCGCTTGCATCTTTGAAGGCCGGATTAGAGCCCACAAGCACTATGGCGCCAAAGCCAATAATGAAAGTCAGAATATAGAAATAACCAATGAATCCAGTGGCATAGAATACGCTTTTACGGGCTTCTTTAGCATCATTGACGGTGAAAAACCGCATCAGGATATGTGGCAGCCCGGCAGTACCGAACATTAATGCCATGCCCAAAGACAGTGCCGATATAGGGTCGGATACTAACCCTCCTGGGCTCATTATCGCGATACCTTTGGGATGAGATGCCACTGCCTGAATGAAGAGCGTGTTGAAGTTAAAATTGACGGATTTCATGACCATCACGGCCATAAATGTTGCGCCAGCTAAAAGCAGAATAGCTTTGATGATTTGTACCCAGGTCGTGGCCAGCATGCCGCCGAACAACACGTACATCACCATCAGGATACCTACCAGCACGACGGCAACATGATAATTCAGGCCGAACAGCAGCTGAATCAGCTTACCCGCACCGACCATCTGGGCGATCAAATACAGTGCGACGACAACCAGCGATCCGCAGGCGGAGAGCACGCGAATAGGTTTCTGCTTAAGCCGGTAAGATGCCACATCAGCAAAGGTGTACTTGCCAAGATTACGAAGACGCTCGGCGATCAGGAATAAAATGATTGGCCAGCCTATCAGGAAACCAATGGAGTAAATCAGGCCGTCATAACCTGATGTATAAACCAGTGCGGAGATCCCAAGGAAAGATGCGGCAGACATGAAATCCCCCGCGATCGCCATACCGTTTTGCAGTCCGGTAATTTTTCCACCCGCCGTGTAATAGTCCTGACGGGAGCGGGTTCGTTTCGACGCCCAGTAAGTAATGTAAAGTGTTGCGCCAACGAACAGCACGAACATCACGATAGCTTCGATATTCAGCGGCTGACGTTTTACTTCACCGGCAATGCCTTCTGCCGCGAAGGCGCTGAAAGGGAGGGCCGTTGAAAGCATCAGAAGCAGCGAACTGCGGCGCGCATTCATGGCTGTACCTCACGGATGATGTCGGCGGTGAGTCGGTCAAACTCACCATTGGCGCGGATGACATAAATACCGGTGAGAACGAAGGAAATTACAATCAACCCGACACCCACCGGGATCCCGCGTGTGATCGTAGCACCTTCATAAAGTGGGGTACCCAGCCATTGTGGATCAAACGCAATCAGCAAGATGAAGGCGACATACATTGCCAGTGTGATACCTGAAAGCAACCAGGCAAAGCGGCTACGTTTTTGCACCAATTCCCTGAAGCGCGGATTATTTACAACTCTCTGATAAATGAGATCATTCATCTCAGTGACTCCTTTGAGGCATTGATAGAGTTCACCTCGCCAGGGCGGTGAAAATTACGATGGCACTTTCATTGATTGTTTTTCTTCCAACAATTTTTCGACTACACCGGGATCCGCCAGCGTAGAGGTATCCCCCAGATTGCTTGTGTCTCCGGCGGCAATTTTGCGCAGAATGCGCCGCATAATTTTGCCGGAACGGGTTTTAGGTAGTGAATCGGTCCAGTGAAGAATGTCAGGCGTCGCAATGGAACCTATCTCTTTGCGTACCCAGTTTCTGACTTCGGTATAGAGTTCCGGGGACGGTTCTTCGCCGTGATTGAGTGTGATGTAGGCGTAAATCGCCTGACCTTTGATACTGTGCGGGATGCCGACGACGGCGGCCTCTGCAATTTTAGGATGTGAGACCAGTGCAGATTCAATTTCTGCGGTACCCAAACGGTGGCCGGAAATATTGAGCACATCATCTACGCGACCGGTTATCCAGTAGTAACCGTCTTCATCACGACGAGCACCATCACCACTGAAGTACATGTTTTTAAACGTAGAGAAGTAGGTCTGCTCGAAACGGTCATGATCGCCAAACAGGGTGCGCGCCTGACCTGGCCATGAATCCGTGATGACCAGATTACCTTCGCAGGCACCTTCCTGAGGGACACCTTCGTTATCCACCAGCGCAGGTTGTACGCCGAAGAAAGGACGCGTAGCTGATCCCGCTTTCAGTTCTGTCGCGCCTGGCAGCGGCGTAATCATGAAACCGCCAGTTTCGGTTTGCCACCACGTATCAACGATCGGGCATTTACTGTTACCGATGGTTTTGTAGTACCACTCCCAGGCTTCCGGGTTAATCGGCTCGCCCACGGACCCCATAATCCTTAGTGATTCCCGGCTGGTGCCCTCCACGGCTTTATCTCCTTCGGCCATCAGCGCACGAATCGCGGTTGGCGCGGTGTAGAGGATATTCACTTTGTGTTTATCAATAACCTGAGCCATGCGTGCCGGCGTCGGATAATTCGGTACGCCTTCGAACATCAGGCTAATGGCACCACAAGCCAGCGGGCCATAGAGCAAATAGCTATGGCCGGTAACCCAGCCGACGTCAGCGGTACACCAGTAGATGTCACCATCGTGATAGTCAAAGGTATATTTGAAGGTCAGGGCGGCATACACCAGATAACCGCCAGTGGTGTGCAATACACCTTTCGGTTTTCCGGTTGAGCCTGAGGTATAGAGGATGAACAGCGGGTCTTCAGCATTCATTTCTTCTGCAGGGCAATCCGCTGATACGCCTTCAATAGCATCATGCCACCAGATATCTCGCCCTTCTTTCCATTCGCCCTGTTTGCCGGTGCGTTTGAAAATGATGGAGTGAGTGACGCTGGTCACTGAGGGATTTTTCAGAGCGTCATCGACGTTTTGTTTCAACGGAATAGTTCTGCCTGCGCGCAAGCCTTCATCCGCCGTGATCACAACTTTTGCGCTGGAATCGACAATACGTCCAGCGACAGCTTCCGGAGAGAACCCGGCAAAAATTACCGAATGCACTGCGCCGATTCGGGCACACGCCAGCATCGCCACGGCTGCTTCCGGCACCATCGGCATATAAATGGCCACCACATCGCCTTTCTTCACCCCCAGACCTTTCAGCACATTGGCGAACTGACACACGTCATGGTGAAGTTGTTTATAGGTGACATGCTGATTTTCAGCGTTCGGGTCATCGCCTTCCCATATTAATGCCGTCTGGTCGCCTTTTTCTGCCAGATGACGATCCAGGCAGTTGGCTGCGAGATTAAGCGTGCCGTCCTCAAACCAGCGAATATCGATATTACCGGGAGCAAAAGAGGTGTTCTTCACTTTTGTGAAAGGTTTGATCCAGTCGAGAACTTTCGCCTGCTCCCCCCAAAATGTATCCGGGTCCTCTACAGACTGTTGATAGTACTGTTGATATTTCTCAGGTGTGATCAGGGTACGTTCTGCCACAGAGGCAGGAATAGGATGCTTATAAACATGGCTCATGATTTTTCTCCTTTGATTTGTTAATCATATGTCAATCAAAGGTTAAGTGTAGTTTGCATCAGGGCTTTGTTTGCTTTTTGGGTGTCAGATCACGCAAGCAGGGATAAAGCAGCAGGATATCTACAACATCGCTGCGGGGCGTGCCACATAAGTTCGGGAAAGGGACGGATAATTTCGTGCGAATTAACGCACCAAAATAATAAACATGTTTTCTCTCAATTTACTGAACAGGTAATGAAATAAGTTTTATTACGAAAATGATCCTGGACCGAATATCCAATGTTTCGGCGGCAACATGTTTTTGAGCTGTGGAAGGATTTTTCTGATCTCTGGCAGTGGAAATGTGTCATCAAACGCTTAAAAGTAAAAATAGTTTAATGCAAACGTAACTATTTGGTTAAATAAAGCTTAATTCCGTGCATAAATAGGAGTGATTTTCATTCAGGGTGGAACATTTAATGTTAATAATTTTTACCTATAAGTTAATTTTCCTTCATAAAGATGAGATTTAAATATTAATGGTGGGGTAAAGTTCTTAATATTTGCATTTTGCAAATTATTATAACGTCAAAACGTAAATATCAGTATATTGATCTGGCAAGAGAGGGGTGCTCTCTTCGGTACAGCGAAAAATATCGCTTAATAGCCCATGGCTTAATAAATACCGTTAAAATCTCAAGGACAAATTATGTTTAACGCTAAGAACAAGACACTGATTATTGCTTTATCTGCCATTCTTTCTGCTTCCGCCTTTGCCGAAGAAGCAACCGGGACTCCTCCTACAGGTACCGACCAGGGTTCTGGCCGTATTCACTTCACCGGTACCGTTATTAACGCACCTTGTTCCATTGCTGCAGGCGATGAAGACATTAACGTCGATATGGGTCAGGTCGCGAATAAAGTACTGGAAACCGGCAATAAGTATTCTCAGAATGTTAACTACACCATTCATCTGCAAGATTGTAACCTGACCGCGCAAACTGCGGGCACCGTTGAATATCCGGCGATGTCTAAAGTAGCGGTTTCATTTGCTGGTACGCCTGACAGCAGTGCAACAGAATTGCTGGCTAACACCGGCAGCGCGAAAGGTGCAGGCATTCGCTTGATCGATGCCAACGGCGACTTGCTGAAAGTGGGCGATACCTCTAAAGACATCAACCTGGTCACCGGTAACAACGAGCTGGTGTTTGCGGCGCGTGTTGAATCCAATACCCAGCCAGTCTCAACCGGTACTATTGTTTCTCAGGCTACTTACGCGCTGAACTATAAGTAATCGGCTTTTTTATTAAGGGGAGTTCTCTCCCCTTTATTTTTCGGGTGCATCGGGGTTCCGTGCTGGATCTATAAAAATAAAAAAGTGGCGTAATTATGTTGTTTGTCTTTGGCGGAACGTCAGCAGTAAAGAAAATTACCACGTGGTGTATTTTCTTCTTTTCAGGATGCTTTATTTCCGTCGAAAGCTTCGCTGTCGAGTTCAACGTAAACTTTATTGATTCTGCCGTTCGCAATAATGTCGATCTCTCACGTTTCCAGACCGCTAATTATATCGCACCCGGCGAATACCTTTTAGGGAAGGTGCGAATAAGTGGGGAAATTCTTCTCGGCTGACTCAGTCATTTCATTTCTTCATGTTTGAGCCGATTTTTTCTCCCGTAAATGCCTTGAATCAGCCTATTTAGACCGTTTCTTCGCCATTTAAGGCGTTATCCCCAGTTTTTAGTGAGATCTCTCCCACTGACGTATCATTTGGTCCGCCCGAAACAGGTTGGCCAGCGTGAATAACATCGCCAGTTGGTTATCGTTTTTCAGCAACCCCTTGTATCTGGCTTTCACGAAGCCGAACTGTCGCTTGATGATGCGAAATGGGTGCTCCACCTTGGCCCGGATGCTGGCTTTCATGTATTCGATGTTGATGGCCGTTTTGTTCTTGCGTGGATGCTGTTTCAAGGTTCTTACCTTGCCGGGGCGCTCGGCGATCAGCCAGTCCACATCCACCTCGGCCAGCTCCTCGCGCTGTGGCGCCCCTTGGTAGCCGGCATCGGCTGAGACAAATTGCTCCTCTCCATGCAGCAGATTACCCAGCTGATTGAGGTCATGCTCGTTGGCCGCGGTGGTGACTAGGCTGTGGGTCAGGCCACTCTTGGCATCGACACCAATGTGGGCCTTCATGCCAAAGTGCCACTGATTGCCTTTCTTGGTCTGATGCATCTCCGGATCGCGTTGCTGCTCTTTGTTCTTGGTCGAGCTGGGTGCCTCAATGATGGTGGCATCGACCAAGGTGCCTTGAGTCATCATGACGCCTGCTTCGGCCAGCCAGCGATTGATGGTCTTGAACAATTGGCGGGCCAGTTGATGCTGCTCCAGCAGGTGGCGGAAATTCATGATGGTGGTGCGGTCCGGCAAGGCGCTATCCAGGGATAACCGGGCAAACAGACGCATGGAGGCGATTTCGTACAGAGCATCTTCCATCGCGCCATCGCTCAGGTTGTACCAATGCTGCATGCAGTGAATGCGTAGCATGGTTTCCAGCGGATAAGGTCGCCGGCCATTACCAGCCTTGGGGTAAAACGGCTCGATGACTTCCACCATGTTTTGCCATGGCAGAATCTGCTCCATGCGGGACAAGAAAATCTCTTTTCTGGTCTGACGGCGCTTACTGCTGAATTCACTGTCGGCGAAGGTGAGTTGATGACTCATGATGAACCCTGTTCCATGGCTCCAGATGACAAACATGATCTCATATCAGGGACTTGTTCGCACCTTCCCTAGCTCACTTTCGTGCTCGGCCCAGATATGGCGAACACCAAAACCTCTGTTTGGGCCACTATGCTTACCGGCACGTAGGAAAATGTCTCCGGCAGGAATACTGTCGCTTTTTGAATTCATCTCTGGAACCCTTCCATAACACACAAGACCACCAGGGTGAGCTATCTCCTCGTTAGGGTAACCAACTATGCCGTAATTGTTCGGTGGCACTAAGTGATCCTCGTAGGTAACTGTACGACCATATTACCAGTACAAAACGGCATGAAGAACAACACAGTAGTTCCTTTTCTACTTTGATGCCTATTTTGTAGGTTTTAGGTAAAGCCCCCGATGGCGCGGTTCGCGCCACGCGTTGAACCCCTGATAAATTTTCAAAATCCCATTCTAGTTGTTTGCTGACCCTCTCCCCCCTTTTCGCCAAGCTCTCTCCTGCAATCTATTACTGATAAAAGGAGGTTCATATGTACACAACACCGCTGCGGGCGTTGTGTCTCGCAGGCAGTCTGCTCACCGCGCTGTCCGTCCAGGCCAGTGAGAAAGACGAACTGGCTCTGGTCATGAAGCAGTTGGATCAGGTGCAGGCCAGCCTGGAGCGCGCCCGTGTTGTGGCGGTTCAGGACGGTCAGTCCGGGCGTTTCCATTTTGACTACCTGCGGGCAACTCAGGACGTCAACACCATGCGCTGGGGGATTGAGTTTTACCTCGAACCGTCCCGCGCTCAACCCACCATATCGTCAGTCTCTGGGCAATACCGCCAGGAGCGTCGGTAATGAATGAAGCACAGACCGCCGCGTTTAAAGCCGCTGCGGGCAACGTCGAGCCTGCTGTCCTGAACCTGCTGTTTATCGGCTCACTGATAGCGGTATTGATGCTGTGGGCGGGGTGGGGATTCGTTCACGTCTACCGGGGGTATGCCGCAGGCAACATCAAGGGGGCTGCGGTTCAACGCTTTGTGGTACGTGTCGTCATCCTTGTGTTGGTCAGTCTGTATTTGTTCGCCAGTTAATCACGTCATCCATTAACGTCATCCATTATTCACTTGTAAGGAAACTACCATGAATTTGCAGTCTCTTTTCTCTTCCTCCCGCCGTGTCGCACAGCGTGTCCGTCGGTCTGCCCTGCTGCTGGCGTTAACGTCGGTCACCTCAGGCCAGGCCGCGCTGCCGACCGTGGAGGGCCCTAAATCCAGCACCGACAGTACGTTCTACGGCCAGATTTCTGGCTATCTGAATGATGGCATTGTGTTAGGTGGATTGATTATGGCCGCCGTCGCATTACTGGTTGTAGCCAACGCCATTATTGCCACGTTCTCTGAAGTGCAGCAGGGGAAGGCCACCTGGGCCAAATTTGGGATACTGGTTGTGGTCGGTATTGTGCTTGTCGTTGCGGTCATCTGGCTGGCAACCAAGGCTGCTACGGTTATCGTGGGATAAGGCAGATACGGTATGGCGACTATCACGTTTCTGCCCGACAGGCTCAATGCCGAGCCTATCGTGTTCAAAGGCTTTACCACGCCAGAGCTGTTTATGACAGCGGGGTTAAGCGTACTGGGCGGCCTGGTGGTCGCCATACCCTTTATCCCGTTTCTTGGTTGGCTGGCTCTCCCTACAGTCAGTTTACTGATGCCGCTGTTTACGGTGTTCTTCGGCGGCAAGCTGATGGCCCGCTTCAAACGAGGTAAACCCGAGAACTACCTTTACCGGCGCGTTGAGCTGTGGCTCAGCCGTCAACGCCTGGGCAACCCTCACTTGATACACCGTAGCCAGACATGGGCATTGCGCCGTTCAACACCGGTTGTCCGTCAGCTTCAGGAGGAATTTGATGAGTAAGTACAGAAGTGCGGTCAATGCGCGTGATCGCCATATTTCAACCCTGCGGGGCTCTTGCGGTGTTCTGCTGGTCCTGCTGATGGTTGCGCTCACCGGCTGGATGCTGTCACCGCGTAATTTGACCGTCCATAATCCCCCCGATTTGCGTTCCGGTTCGACCCGTGCCTGGTGGGAGGTTCACCCGTCCACGGTCTACAGTTTTGCGTTTTACATCTTCCAACAGTTGAACAGTTGGCCCAAAGACGGCAATACCGACTATCCGTACCGTATCAGCACTTTGTCCGCCTACCTGACGCCGACCTGTGAAGAGTGGTTGAACAAGGATGCGAAACAGCGCAAATCTGCCGGGGAGTTGCGTGAACGCGTCAGGGGGATCTCTGAAGTCCCTGGGCGAGGTTACAAGGACGACAGTGTCACGGTGGTGAGCCGCGATAGCTGGATTGTACGTCTGGATCTGGTGGCCGATGAGTATTACCACACCGAACCAGTGAAACGCGCCCTGGTGCGTTACCCGCTGAAGATTGTGCGCTGGGATCAGAACCCGGAAGCCAATCCCTTCGGTCTGGCACTCGATTGCTACGCCGATATTCCCCAACGCCTGGAAGCGGCTCCGGTCGCGCCGGTTGAGAAGAAAGGACTGTTTTGATGCGTATAAAACATCGTCATTATCTGCCGCTGTACCTGGCGTTGCTAGGTGTGGCAGGCACGTTGAGTGTTCCTCTGCCGGTCGAGGCGGTAGAGCTGATGAAGTGGGAGCGTATCCCGCTGCAGGTGCCGCTGACCGTGGGGCAAGAACGTATTGTGTTTGTAAACAAGAACGTCCGGGTGGGTTTCCCTCCCGAGTTGAACGGCAAACTGCGGGTGCAGAGCACCGGCGGAGCCGTTTATCTTCAAGCGAGCAGCGCCTTTGCCACGACGCGGCTGCAACTGCAGGACGTGGAGAATGGCGAACTTATCCTGCTGGATATCACTGCCCTAGAGGGTAAGCAGGTACGTGAACCGGTGAGTTTGGTCTATCAGGGCGACGTCTCCAGTGCGACCGGCAGCGATAACACCTCGGTCAGCGCAGAGGAGACGACGACCATCAAAGGCAAGGGCCAGACCTCCGCCAAAGACACTGCCCCACGTATCACCACACCGCTGCCGATTGCCCTGACGCGTTATGCGGCGCAAAGCCTCTATGCACCGCTGCGTACGATTGAAGCGTTGCCGGGGGTACACGCCATTTCGCACGGTCTGGCATCGACCATTACGTCACTGTTGCCCTCCGAACCTGTCACGGTTCGCCCACTGGCGGCCTGGGGTGTTCAGGGGTACAACGTGGTCGCCCTGAAGCTGACTAATCAGCGGTCGGGGAAAGTGGTTCTTGATCCGCGTCGTTTGCAAGGCACCTTCCATTCGGCCACCTTCCAGCATCGCTGGCTGGGGGCTGCCGGGACACCGGAAGATACCACGTTGTTGTATCTGGTGATGCAGGGACGCCCGGACGCGGCGTTTTTGCCGGAGCCCGTGGTTCCGGCAGTGAAGGGCAAGACACGCCCCTCATCAGGAGGACAACCCCATGCAAATTAAATCCAATACCCTGCTGAAAGTTCTGGTGCCGGTGGTGTTGTTTATTGCGATTGCCATCGGTGTCAAATCCTGTGGCTCAGGCACCACACCGGCCTCATCGAGCGCCAAGCCGAATACGGTGGCTGATCTGACCGACGAGGAGTTACAGATACTGGGCATCGAGGGGGATACGCCGGAAGACACCTTACGTACCCTGGTGGCGCGTCTGAAAGTGATACAAGACAAGCAGAACAGTCTGGAACAGCGGAATGTCACGCTGTCGGAAGAGAATGCCACCCTCAAAGAAGGCGGGGCGAATGTTGATGGCCGCATTCGTGATGCGGTCAATGTGGCGAAGCAGGAAGAGTCACAGGCCCGGCAGAAACTTCAGGCGGAGCAGCAGCGGCTGGCGACGCTGATTGACAGTCTGAAGGGGATGGGCGGTACGTCAGGCCAGACACCGCCTGCCGGTTCATCGGGTTCATCCGCGTCAGGGCAGGGGCAATCGGGTGATTTGCCGATTGGTCTGGGTCTGGAAGGCAGTGAGGGCGCAGTGAGTGCAGGGACAGTCAGCGGTGGCGTGATGTGGATCGAACCGCAGGATGCGGTTCAACTCGACCGTAATGGCAAGCCGGTTATAGGTGCTGCTGTAGGTACGGCAGCGGGTACTGGCAGTTTCCAATTCCCGTCTTCCTTTGCCAGCTTGGATGATAACGAAATTTCTCGCCAGAAAGCCGAACTGGACCGGGCTGCGAAAAATCAGCAGGGCATCGAGGAAGCGACACCGGTGTATACGTTGCCGGAGAACTCGACGCTGATTGGCAGTCGTGGCATGACAGCGCTGCTGGGCCGGGTGCCGATTGATGGCAAAGTGACTGATCCGTACCCGTTCAAGGTGCTTATCGGCAAGGAGAACCTGACCGCCAACGGTATCGAACTGCCTGATGTGGAAGGGGCTATTGTCTCCGGCACCGCCACCGGTGATTGGGTGTTGTCCTGTGTCCGTGGGGAAGTGCATTCCATTACTTTTGTGTTTACCGATGGCACCGTGCGTACTGTGCCGTCGCCAGCAAAATCCAGTGATGGTAGCAACGGCAAGTCAAATGTCGGCAGCATCGGCTGGTTGTCGGATGAGAACGGTATTCCCTGCCTGTCCGGGGAGCGCAAGTCCAACGCCTCCACCTACCTGCCCACCCTGTTTGCTCTTTCCGGGGCCGGTGCAGCGGCGGATGCGATGGCGAACAGCCAGACCACCACGTCGGTGGATGGCACCACGGTGACCAGTACGTTGACCGGCAGTGCCGGACAGGCGGCACTGGGCAAGGCGTTGTCAGGTGGAACGAACGAGCTGGCTGATTGGGTGAAAGCGCGTTACGGCCAGATGTTTGACGCCGTGTATGTGCCTCCGGGTGCCCAGGTGGCGGTGCATATCACCCGCCAAATCCCGATTGATTTTGAAACACAGGGCCGGAAGGTTCGGTACGATTTTGATATCCGCCAGCAACATGGGCTGGATTAAGGAGATTGTGATGAAACAGCGAGTGTTACCTTTATTGTGCCTGGCGGTTCTGTTGACTGGTTGCTCGACGTCAAAGGATGAAATGCTGCCACCGGGGGACTCGACCATGCTGGAGTTGTGGCAAAACAAAGGTTCGTCGGCACGGACAGCGACCGAGGCTCGCAGTACATTACGCCGGGGATTGACCGATGACGACAGCGCTGTACGTCAGGCCATCGAGGAGAGCTATACCCGGACGGCGGAAAACGAGATCCAGCAGGTGTTCCCGCGCCTGCCGAACCCTGACATGGTGATTTATATCTACCCGCATATGGCTGGGAATGCCCCTGCGCCAGTGCCGGGCTACAGCTCTGTATTCCCGTTTTTTAGCCAGGTGCAGTATGCGCTGCCCGGCGAACGTACGGAGGCTTTGTGATGTTCTCATTGTTTAGCAAGAAAAAAATCAGCAAATCTGCGCCGGGCTTACCCGATAACCATGAAGGTACTGACACTGCCCTATTAGAACGTGAACCGCAGGTGAAAACCGGCAAGCTGACGGTGGCTGAGGAAAAGGCACTTTACCCGAACAACCCGACGTTCGTGGATTACCTGCCGTGGGCCGAGTACCTGCCGCGCAGCCAGTGCCTGTTGCTCGATGACGGGGTATCGGTCGGGGCGGTGTTTGAGATTGTGCCGGTGGGGACCGAAGGGCGGACGCCGGAACGGCTGGAGGAGATCCGCGATGTGGTGGAAGACGCTCTGCAGGACAGTTTTGAGGAGCGGGATTCGCACCCGTGGGTTATCCAGTTCTTCTGTCAGGATGAAACCGACGTCACCGAGTACCTGGATCACCTGCGCGGTTACGTTAAACCCTGGGCGCAGGGAACGGCGTTTACCGAGGCCTATCTCACCGAGATGGAACGGCATATGCGCGGCATTGCGGTGCCCAAGGGGCTGTTTATCGACAAGGCGATCACCGGTGCACCCTGGCGCGGCCAGCAACGCCGGACCCGGATGGTGGTCTACCGCTATGTCAATCCGGCACTGCGTGAGCCCCATGCGCCTGAAGAGGCGTTGAACCAGGTCTGTGAACGTCTCTCGTCAGCGCTGGCCGGTGCCGGTGTCGTGGCTGCCCGCCAGAACGGAGAGCAGATCCACGCCTGGTTGCTACGTTGGTTCAACCCCGAGCCTGATTGGGTCGATAAAGAGACCTTGTATCGTACGGCAGCGCATCAGGATGATGAGTCGGGTGTGTTACCGGTGGAAAATGATTTCAGTGAGACAGTGCTGTTTTCGCCGCCGCGTTCGGACGTTGAGCGCGGCATTTGGTGGTTTGACGACCAGGCGCATAAGGCGGTCACGGTTGACCGGCTGCGTCGAGCCCCGACCGTGGGGCACCTGACGGGCGAAACACGCAAAGGGGAAAATATCAATGCGTTGATGGATTTGCTGCCGGAGGGAACGGTGGTCTCACTGACCCTAGTGGTACAGCCCCAGGACGTGCTGGAAGAGCGTTTTAATCACCTGGCGAAGAATGCCATCGGCGAGAATACCGAGTCGGAGCGGGTGCGTGAAGACTCGGAGACGGCCAAGCGTTATCTGGGGGAAAAACACAAGTTGTACCGGGGCAGTATGACCTTCTACCTGAAAGCCCCGACCGTCAAGGTGCTGAATACCCGTCAGCGTGACCTGACGGCGGTCTTGTTGAACGCCGGGTTGCAGCCGGTGAAACCGGAGTTTGATGTTGCCCCGCTCAACGGCTATTTGCGGGCCTTGCCGATGTGTTTTAACCCGATGCACGATAAAAAACACTGGTACACGCGTCTCACGTTTGTCCAGCATATGGCTAATCTGTTGCCGGTGTTTGGTCGGGATACCGGTACCGGGCATCCGGGCTTTACCTTCTTCAATCGAGGCGGTGCACCGCTGACCTTTGATCCACTCAACAGTCAGGATCGCTCCAAGAATGCCCACCTGGTGGTGTTTGGTCCCACTGGCTCGGGGAAATCGGCCACTTTGAACAGCCTGTTTGCGCAATTGATGGCTATCCACCGTCCCCGGTTGTTTATTGCCGAAGCTGGTAACTCCTTTGGTCTGTTTGCGGATTATTGTGAAGAGCAGGATCTGACGGTGAACAAGGTCAGCATCAAGCCCGGTTGCGGCATTTCCCTGGCTCCGTTTGCCGATGCGCACCGTTTGATCGAGATGCCTGCCGTTATGGTGAGTGAGGAAGAACTGAGTGAACGCATCGAGACTGAAGACAGTGATGAGGAGGATGACGATGAGGAGCGTGACATTCTGGGTGAACTGGAGATTGTGGCACGACTGATGATCACCGGTGGGGAAGCCAAGGAAGAGGCCAAACTGGAGCGGGCTGATCGGGGCATGATGCGTGAGGCCATCCTGGTGGCCGCGCGAGCAGCCTATAACGCGGGGCGACAGATGGTCACCGGCGACCTGCAGGCGGCGTTATACCAGTTTGCCGCTGAGGAAGCACGTCCTGAAGTACGCCGTAATCGTGCGCAGAACATGGGGGAGTCGTTGGGCGTATTTATGCAGGGGTTCCTGGGCGAGCTGTTTAACCGCCCCGGAGAGAACTGGCCTGAGGCGGATGTGACACTGATTGACCTGGGGACGTTGGCGCGGGAAGGGTATGAGGCGGCGTTGGCAGTGGCTTACACTTCGCTGGTGAACACCATCAATAACATTGCCGAGCGTGACCAGTTCCTGGACAGGGAAATCGTGTTTGCGACCGATGAGGCACACATGATAACGACCAACCCGCTGCTGGCCCCGTTTGTGGTCAAGATCGTAAAGATGTGGCGTAAGTTGGGAGCCTGGTTGTGGCTGGCAACGCAGAACCTGGAGGATTTTCCGAATACGTCGAAGAAGATGCTCAATATGATCGAATGGTGGCTGTGCCTGGTGATGCCGCCGGAAGAGGTGGAAGAGATCGCTCGCTTCAAGAAATTGACGACGGAGCAAAAAGCCATGTTGCTGTCGGCAACCAAAACCCCCCGTTGTTATACCGAAGGGGTGGTACTGGCGAGCCGCATCGAAGCGCTGTTCCGGGCGGTACCACCGAGTCTGTATCTGGCTCTGGGGATGACCGAGAAGGAGGAGAAGGCAGCACGGCGGGCGATAATGCAGGCGCAGGGCGTGACGGAACTGGCGGCAGCGAAAGAGATTGCTCGCCAACTGGATGTGGCTCGCGGTATCGCTAAGGCGGCGGCATGATGCAGTTGAAGAAGGCCATGTTGGAGATTGTGGCCGGTGAGGGTGGTGAAGGTGGCGTGTTGTTTGAGGCTCCACCACAGGGCAACCCGCGTATCAGTGAGGTCCATGCCGGGCAGTTGGCAGAATTGTGTGAGCAGATCCGGGGGCGTACCCAGTCTGTGGTCTCGATCACCTGTTCGCCGCACCGGGTGGGGCATTACAGTTGCGTCGCGGTGAAGTTCGCTGGCGCCGATGGCAGTGTCAATCTGCTGTTAACGGTCACTGGCACGTTACGCTGGCCGACCGCACAGGATTATGCCCAGGCTCCGCGCTGGTATATCAATCTGCCGGATGCGGTTGATGCGATGTACCTAGTTACACAATTGGTTGAGCGTTTGGGTATTCCTGAGCGGAAGGTTAGGTAATATAAATATCGATCCATAGGAGAGTGGCTCTCCATATATGTTGTTGTCCGTTACCGTCGATTAGGTAGAAGACTGGGGCTGGTTAATATAGGGACTATCAGATCAAGTCTGAAGCACTACAAATAACGGCAGGTTAGGGTATTCATTAACCTGCCGTTATTGATTGTAGCGGGGCCACTCTATTACCAGTAAATGCCGATTAACAGTATTTTCAAACTGTACTTTTATCTCGCCGATCCTTCAAATTATCTCGCCACGTCTTGAGTGACTCGATATCAGCGCGAAGTTCCGGCTCTTCTGGAATTATTACAGGTACTTCAGTTGACTGGCTATGCTCATAGCAACTGTACTTGGTCATGAGGTCATCAATCAACTTGCAGTCCTCGACAGATATTTGCCGAACCCCGCCAAGACGGCCATCAGTTGTCACACTTCTTCGATGTCGTAGAACTACTTTATTGAGTAAGTCTTCCTCTACAGAGCGCTCTACCAGTTTACGAAAATCGCTGCAAACTCCTTGGGCCAAAGCCCGATAGGCTACCCCACCTCCAGCTTCACCGGCTTTTCTTGCAGCATCTAGCCGCGTGAGAAGAATATTGTTGGCTTTCTTAGTATTAGCATTCCAGACGTCTTGTGCTGCTGGATGACCTGCGATACCTGCATAAGCCTCGATACACATAGGGAGATAATGAGTATCCTTCCACGCTTCTCCAGCTTTTTTTGCCACATCTTCCAATGTACCATATAGCGATAGACGGTGAGTGAGGACGAGAACCTGCCGATTTTTGGCGAGTTCAACTAGCCTGCAGGCCACATGCCACTCAAAATCATTATCGAGAGATGAAATTGGATCGTCGAATACAAATGGCGCAGCGCCTGGTTTGTCCGAAACATCGGCTAGGAAAGCCGCAAGGGAAATAATTCTTCTTTCACCTTCACTGAGTATATTCTGAGGTTTGTCGTTTTGAACACCTTTCAGGCGTAGTTGGTGAAGCACGCGGGCATTTTGTGTTCGGGTTTTTACTAGTTCGACTTGTATCCGGGGAGCGCCGAGGGATTGTAGTTCGCGATTAAATCTTGCAACGTACGCTTCAGTAACTACTTTTTGCGTTATCTCAGCAGATTTTAGTGATACAGACCGGGAACCTGTAAGTCCTTTCCATGTATCATAATCCGCATGTTTTTTGAACCGCTCAACCTCAGCTTCAATAGCACCTTTTTGCTCCGCTATCCATTTTTTCGCTTCTAATCCGAGCTTTTCATTACTCGCTTTAACCCTGTCTAATTTCTGAGCATCTAACTCATGCTGAATAGCCTGAGATTCTAAGCTGTCACGATATGTTACAAGATTGGCTAAGTTTTCCCTCAGATCCTCAACTGGTTGAGCATGTTGGGTATGTTCGTGGGCTTGTAACGCAAGAAGAGATTGAGAGGTATGCTGCCAAGTTTTCCAGAGATAATTGTTCCATTCATCTGACAGACCTGCTGCGGTACATAGAGTATGAACTTGCTGTTCAGTTATAGCAGGAGAAAGCTGTTTCAATATTGATTGATAGAGAGTTTCTGCATTTTTTGCATCCCCTTCGAGCTTTGTGTTAACAAAACTCTCGAAGTCCGTGAGCCGTTGTTGTGCCTCTGTTGTGAGCTCTTGTTGGCAAAGAATGCAACGGGCATCGACTGTCACTGGGAATTGTGAATTTGGGTAAGGTATAGCAGAGAATTCTCTTGCTGCTTCCCACATTGCACGCCATGTCGGCGTACCTATTCCATCAAGTACTGAGGCCTGTACTTTGCCACCCTCAATAGCAATGTTTCGTTTTTCTATTGCCGACTTTCTTAGGGCTCGAATTGCCTCCAAATTATCAATCCCATATTCCCTTGAGGTTTGTGTGAGCTTGGTAATAAGTTGCTGTACTTCTGCGTTGGTCGCGCGCTTTTGCTTGGCCAGCGCTATAGGATCTTGAACTTTGAGGCGTTCATCTAGGTCTTTGAGTTGCTGTTCTTGTTCAGCAGTCCAATTAGTAATTGCAGCAAGCGTAGCTTGGGTCGCGTTACCTAGCACTTTATAAGTACTGGCAATTTCACACTGTTGGTATACGGGGGGAAGAGTTGGTAATGAGCTAATAAGCTTTGCTTGTTCAGCATCCAGTAGCGCTCTGATTTTCTCAATTTCTGCGGCAAGTCTTTCGAACAATCCCACGATTGGGGGGATGTAGGTCGCTGCACTTTCAGCGCTTAGGTAATGGTTTGCTTCGTCGCTATCAAATATGTCTATGGCTTTTAGCTCCTCGATTGGCGCGCTTCCTACGTGCCATTCGGTCGTGCTAGTTACACCATTCAACTGATACGCGATTTGGCATTTGCGTTCCTGCGGTGGTTGCAGAAACACATTCGCTTTCAAGTCAACGGCTCGTGGCTTACCTGAAACTTTTTTCAATACTCGTGTATAGCTGGATTTGCCTGAGCCGTTATGGCCATAAATTACGGTTAGATTTCCCGTTCCGAAGTCCAAAGGTTGCCGTGGCCCTAAGTTTTCAATACCACAAACACCTTCAATACGTGTCAAACGAAGCTCTTCGGTTACAAGTGAGGGTTGCATCAGACTTGCAAAGGTGCGGTGTTTGGTTACCTTTTGGCCTTCAGGGGTTTTCACCAACGCAACGAGATCTGATAGATCCTCCACGGTTAACTGACCATTATTAATAAGTCTATCTGCTGTTTCTTGAAACCATTCTCGTTGCTGCAGCAACCATGTTCGAATCTCTTTCTGAACGTCCATAATCCAACTCCTAGAAACTAGATATGCGAAGAGCCCCCTAAAATCTATCCAAGAACAATATTGCTATTATTTTGAGGGTTACCTGACCAAGCTCAGTTTACGACTGTTCCGTAACGTATTGTTAGGGATGAACATCGGCAACTCTGATTTGGATCACAACTTTTTGTCATTATAGAGTTTTACCGCAATCAGGCTTGGTCTATGGGCTATTTAGTCCTCTTATATCGTCACTTTCACATAATTTCCCCAAATGTATTTAGAGTTGTTTGCTGTTTTTGTCAGCAATGCGCGTCACCCTGCGGTTTTATCCCACAGGAGTAAAATGCGATGAAGAAACGTAACGCTGTGTTCCTGCTGGCTATCGGGTGCGCGACTATGTCGGCACAGGCGGCAACCGTGGTGTACACCGACAGTCAGCATCCCCCTACTCAATTAGATGCAGAGCATCGGGTCGTTTACCTGGATGCACCTGAGACGGTTCAGCGCGAGGTATTTGGTGCATTGTCGGCTGACCCTCGCCAGGCGGAGCAGCAGGCCAAGGCTGTGCTGCAATCCCCAGGCTGGCGGCAGAAAGAGCAACAGATAGCGCAGGCTTACCAGGGGGTTATCCAGGCTTACGGTATTGGGCTGAAGAAATACCCTGCTGTTGTGTTTGACGACCGCTATGTGGTGTACGGCACGACGGACGTTGCCCTGGCCGAAGCAAAACTGGCTGAACATAAGGTGGGGCAATGAACCTTATTCCCTTACGCCGTCATAAGCTGGCGACAACGTTGTTGTTGTGCAGTGCGGTACAACCGTTTACCGCTAGCGCAATCAACTCGGTAGCGATCGTCGCCAGTGCGATTTCTCCTACGTGCCTGGAGTACCGAATTGCCGGTGTCTGTTACTGGCTGTTCTGTACTGCGTGGGGATGTACGGTACGAACGTCTGTCAAGGTGAAGCACTACATCCCCAATGCGGTGGTGTCCAGCTATGCCCAGACCGGGGATAACCCCTGGTCGGAAGTAGCGATGCTGGGGACGGGTATTCCGGGTGTGGCTGAAGGCGGTGGTAATAATGAGCAGAAGCGAGGGCTGCGCAAAGACAACCTGCGCTTCAAGAACGCCGATGCGATTGGTCACCCTGCATTAGCCGCCCCTTTATTTAACAATTTCATGGGGTCGATGGGCTACACCTGCGCCGGTTCGGCCACGGCATTTGTGCCGTACTTCCTCAGTACCCTGGATGCACTGGTCTGGCGTACCGGCCTCCCTGAAACCCTCTACCCCGAAGCCTTGACGCCGGGGATGCGTGAAGTGGGTTCAACCGGGGATATGTGGGGCAATGTGTATCCCCGTGGTGGGTTTGTTACCCAGGTGGATGACTACAAAGCGGCCGCCGTTGTCGCACAACGCACGGCAGACATCATCACGCGTACCGGTCAGGTGCACGTCTATAACCCGATGACCGCCAGCCGCAGTGACGGATATTGGCCGCCCGACCCGGTGACGGAGAATACCGGCACCAAAAACCACAAATGGCAGCAATTGGTTCCCTCGGTTTCCTCCTCCTGTGCCGTGTTCCCGGACAGCAGCAATCCCATCGCGGCAGATGGCGCTTATGCCTGGGCGCTCTGGCAACCCTATTCCTGCTGCCAACGGCGCGGACAAACGTTCCTCTACAGCACTGATTTTTAACTCAAGGGAGTGTACACAATGACATTCAACGCATTTTTAAAGGCTGGTGCACTGGTGGGGGCTGCTCTGTTGGCTCTGAATCAACCGGCATTGGCGGTATTCGACATCACGGGCGAAGAGGCTAACGCCGGTTATGGCAAGGGAATGAAAGGGGCGGTAAACGACAACCTGTTTTATTCCATCGGTGGGGGAACAGTGATATCTCAACCCCCCAGTAGCAACAATATGGAGAAGATGGGGCTCGGTATCAGTTGGAACAATGACCTGATGTGCGGCAACTTCGATTTGAGTACCACGGTCAAGAACCAGCTTAACGGGGCGACGGACGGCTTTAAAAATATGATGGGGGATGTGATTAACGGTGCCACCGGCGCGGTCGCCAGTTTACCGGCGATGATCATCCAGCGGGCGAACCCGGGATTATACGAACTGCTGACCAATGGCGTCTTGCAGGCCAATGTGGCGTTCGATAAGGCTCAGCTTAACTGTCAGACGATGTCGAAGAAACTGGCTGATTACTCCTTGTCAGGCAAGTTGACGCAAACTGCTATCGGGGAAGAGTTTCAGAACGTGATAGCCAGCACATCAGACGCTATCCGTGCGGATGACAGTTTGAAGAAGTCCACAGGCAAAGAAGGGATGAAATGGGTCGGGGGGCAACAGCGAGGAGGGACAGGTCAGAAGGCGATCAAGCCCACGTATGATATTGCCAAAGCGGGTTACAACATCCTGAATAAGCAGTCGGCAACCAGTGATGCTGCGGTGAGTGCTTCAGCATGCAATGGTTCGTTGTGTCAAAAATACACCACCAGTGCTGAAGCAGCAGAGGCCGTCTCTAAAGTTTTGGGGGATCGTGCGCTACGAACTTGTGTGAGTGGCAGCGAGTGCAGCAGTGGTGGGCTGGAAAATGAGCCAGGCACCTCCACACCCGGTGAAGGTTTTTCTCCCACGTTGGAAAAGACCACCGAAGAGAATCAGGAGATCCTGGTCAAACTGGTGAACGGTAACCTGGTGCCTAACGCGACCAATCTGGCTACGTTGAAAACCGGTGATCTGGCCGTCACGCGTGGGGTTATCCAGGCGCTGAAGGATGACCCGGACAATGGCGCTCTGGTACAGCGTCTGGCCGGTGAATTGGCGATGGCAGACACTATAACGACGGCATTGGCGATGCGTCGTATGTTGATGGTGGGGCAATCAGAGCCGAGCGTGGCGGCTCAAGAGCTGATTGTGGCGGAGTCTGACCGCCGTCTGGAGTTTTTAGACCGGGAGATCCAGGCGCTGAAAAATGAGATGGAGATACGCAAGTCCATCAGTAACAACTCCATTCTGGTGGCGATCACCCGTCAGGAAGCGCGTGAGGTAGATAACAGCCTGCGTCAGAACAATCAGCAAAATGACAGTGCTGTCCAGGGACTCAGCAAGTCCACGGAGGAATAATCATGACGACAGCAAGAGTACCGAAGGCCGAGGGCCAACCAGTGAAAAAGACGCTGCGCCGGTGGCGTAAAGTTGCCGGTTTTATGTTCGGCATGGTAGGGATTTTGCTACTGGGGGGATGCGCCACGGCATTGGGATTGTATCTGGCCGGAAATGAAACCGCACTGACGGATTGGTTGCAACAGGCGCGAGTGCCGCTGCTTATCTGGCGGTTAACGCTGTACAGCATCGTGGCCGCCATGTGGTTTCACCGTGTCCGGGCGACGTTGTTGCGTCAGGCTCCTTCACGGGGTGTGGTCTACCGGCTCGAAGTGATGATGGTGTGCCTGGCTTTGCTGATTGAATTTACCAGTTACCGTTGGGGGATGTGATGACGACGGACAGTTATCTGGAGTTTTTCCTGGTGTTCCTGGGCTGGCTGATTAATAACGCCCTGTGGACCATCATTACCACCACGGGATTGTTCGCGTTGCCGTTGGTGCTGAAGGTGGCCGGTGTCTGGCTGAAGGTGCGTACCGAAGGGGATGACGAGGGCAACAAGGGGGCGCTGGCGCTCCCTCGCATCGAGCAGGTGTTGTACGTGGCATTTGTGGTGATCCTGTTCTGTGCAATGCCGTTTAAAGAGGTTGATTTGACGGTCATGAAGTTTGACCAAACCCGCTCCAGGCAATGCGGCACCAATGTGCCCAAGCCGGATGAGTCGGGGTATGGTGGGTTGTTGACGGATTTCAACGGTCAGGTTGCCAAGGTGCCGATGTGGTGGTATCTGGTTCACAATCTATCAAAAGGGGTGACACATGCGGCCATTGCGTCTATCCCCTGTGGTATGGAGCTGCGCCAGTTGCGCTTTGAGGTGCAACATACTCAACTGATTGATCCGGTGACCCGACAGGAGGTACAGGAGTTCGCCAGCCAGTGCTATTCCAAGGCCTATTTCAAGCTGAAGTCCACCAATAGCCAACTTACTGATGCCACCATCAATTCGGTAGGTTGGATAGGCTCAAGCTATTTCCTGAATACAGGCGGATATTATGACTACTACACGTCTACCTCACCCCGTTCGCAGTGGCCTTACAGTGAGAGTCGGGATAGCGGTTATCCCGATGTGGGGCGGGGCGGGTATCCAACGTGCAAAGAGTGGTGGAGTACGTCCGGTACAGGGCTGAAAAGTCGATTGGCGGGAGCCTATAACACGAAAGTTGCCAACAGAATGAAGTTCGTTGACGGTGAAAACTGGGAGGAGAACCTGTTGCGTTGGCTGGTCAGCCCACAAAATACCCTGATGTCCGGGGGGCATGAAACCTATCTGGCGGGAAGCCAGCGGGGAACCGGGATAGCGCTTGATAGCAGTTTTAAACAGATGGTCAGTGGCCTGGGGGCATTCTCGGCCCAGGCAACCCAGTTACCGGCGTTTGATGCGTTGCGCCAGGCGTTGCCAATGGTGCATGGCATCCTGATGATGGCACTGGTCATTTGTATCCCCCTTGTGATGCTGTTCGGTGCTTATGACCCCAAGGTGGTGGTCACGCTGACGTTTGTCATGTTTGCAATGACGTTCGTGACATTCTGGTGGGAACTGGGCAGTTGGCTTGATGATCGGCTAATCGAGATTGTCTACACCGGCGCTCGCGGGTATTACAACTGGTTCAGCAGTGTTGGGGCTGAAGGCTGGATTATGAATCTGGTACTGGGGTCGATGTTTGTGGTACTGCCAGCATTTTGGTTTGGGGCTATAAGTTGGAGTGGTGTGCAGATTGGAAGCGTGATATCTCAAGCAGTAAGTAAATCCAGTGAAGGAAGCCAAGCTGCAGGGGCTAAGGGCGGTAAAATCGCTACTGATACAGCTAAAGCGGTAGTGACAAAGGGTATGTCTTCTAAAAAATAAACTCAATATCTCGTAACCTAGGTAATAGTTGAGATGTTTCAGCTATTACCTTTATTCATCATCGCTTCTAATATCACCAACGTAAAAACCATATCCACTATGCCCATCTCTCCATCCGTCCCCGCGTTCATTTTCTAAAGGGTCGTTTGATGTTTTGCTTGAGCCTGCCGTAAAAATAAATGCTAAGACGGAAAACACCATCTTCACTGCTTCAACTAATCCCTTGGCGATACCACTCCAGATATCATCCTGCGTTTTGTTAGCCATGCTTTCTCCCTCATTTTATCTGCTTATCATGACATGGTCACCTTACGGCAGCGGTGATGCAAAAACAACCTGTTTACTGCATGAAGGGTGACGCAATCTGAGACAAATCATTACTCACTTTGAGTCAGTGCAGGGGGATCGCGAGGCCGGGAAATTATAATTTTCTCAATTTGAGTTAAAAATAGACTCACTTTGGGGTTTGTCAGAAGGTGGGCGTGTTTTCACACGCTCATTTTTTCCCAATATGAGTCATATCACTACGCAATTAGAGACAAACTATGCTCAACGTATCTTGTGATGATGGATCGACCTACGTAAAACTGGCCTGGCTGGAACAGGGTGAAATCAAGACACATCTGTCGGGTAACAGTTTCAAAGATGGCTGGAGCCCTGCCATCCTGGGAACGCGAAAAGTGTTCAACTATACCGTTGACGGGAAAAAGTATTCGCATGATTTGGGAAGCACCGCCGCGATTGGCACCACGCATGTCAGTTATCAGTACAGCACCACGAACCTGCTTGCCATTCATCATGCCCTGCTGACATCGGGTTTACCACCACAGGAAATTGCACTGACGGTCACCCTGCCGGTGACGGAGTTTTTCGATGCGGATAACCAGCCGAATGAGGCGAATATAGAGGCGAAGAAAAATAATGTTCTGCGCGATATTTCGTTGAATAAAGGAGAAACCTTTAAAATTAGAGATGTGAAGGTGATGCCTGAGTCCTTGCCTGCGGCATTAGCTTCTATCATTGCTGACGAGGTTAATCCGCTGGAGCGTAGCTTGATTGTTGATTTAGGCGGTACAACGCTGGATTGTGGCATTATACAGGGTGCTTTCGAAAGTATTACCGAAGTTAAAGGGAATGCAGATATTGGGACATCTCGAATTAACCGGGCAGTGATGAATGCATTAATGAATGCCTCGACCCCAAGTAGCTATTATGTGACGGGGGAAATAATTAAGAATTATTTAGATGAGGAGTATTTACAGACTCTCATTAATGATGTTGAACAGATAAGTCATATCCAGTCGGTAATAAAAATGGAATCCGCCTCCCTGGCTGATGGGGTAAGAAATGAAATTGAATCTTTCAGCGGAATACACCGTATATATCTGGCAGGGGGAGGTGCGGAAATTATTTATTCGTATATCAAGGAATATTTCCCTCTCCATAAAGTGAGTAAAGTAGATGAGCCACAATTCGCATTGGTTAAAGCGATGGTCAGAGCTTAATTATGGATGATAAACGAAAGAAGATTATTGCGTATTTACACCCATCAATATATCCGCAAGATATATTGACTCAGCAATATGTTGAGAGTTTGCCAGCAAAGGTTCGTGGTGATTTTTACCGGCAAGCCATTATTTGCGGGGCTGCATTATCATCTATTGATCCTCGGCTGGTTAATTTGATTAGTGGTTTTTTTAATAGTGAGATTACCGCAGGAAATGTGATCGGATTGATAGAGCAGGTAACAGGTCATCCCTCAGGAATAACGAATAATGATGTTATTTTCCCTGTATCTAAAAGTGCTGAGAATGATATAAAACCGGCAGTTAAACTGACGGAGAAAAAAGCGATTGAGAACCTGTCAATGTTGAAAAAATAAAGTGAGTTATGCACATATCCACGGTCAGAAAAGCCAGTGAAGCCGGGGGCCACCCAGCACCCCGGCAAACGGGAGCGGTCTGTGAGCGGGGCAAGCGAACAGACTCTGGCGGTGGGTATGTGCAAAACTCCGTCTCTTCTGCTGCATATATCCCCGCCTTGTTTCTGTTGAAGATCTCCGAACTCTCCTTTATGATTCCCCCGTTCTATCGTTGTCGATGACAACAGCCAATGCTTTCAGCGCAAGGAGTGCGCAGGTGATCTGAGAGAAGCGCCCTAGGGTGATCACACAGCCAAAGTCATACGGAGAGAAGCGTGGTCTGAGACTGACGCTTTCGAGCGACCACAGCCAATGCGACCCTAACCTGAAAGGACGCGCTTTAGAGCGGTAACCCCCCTGAACCTTTGAGAGCGGGGATCGCAGTTCACTGCGATGAAGGTGCACTTATCCACTCACAGACCGTCAGTTTCATCACGACAACTGACACCCCAGCGGGAAACTTCCCGGCGGGTTTAGTTTCTCCATGACCAGGAGAAACATCACGTCTATACCCTTATCTTTTTGGACCGACGTCCAGCAATCCCGGCAACATTTGCGGCGTTCTGCTATGACAATTGGAACATTTGGCATCTGCAGAAGCGGCATTTGGCACGGGAGTTGCGCAGCGCGTCACTTGTGTAATTGCGAAGCATATACCAAGTGACGCGCAAAGCGCATAACGGACGAACCCACGTAATACGGGCTTTACCAACGTCTTCTACGCTCTGACCGACACGTAGTACCCTGTCCGAACCAGGGGCTACGGAACGTCCAGCGCAGTAAAAGGCCATTTTTTAAACCATCGCGTCGTAAAAACGGGGTAACCCCATGAAGACGCTTATCTATGAAATAAAGGAGAACAATCGACTCGGTAACGATGGCAACATCAGCGAAAGCTGATGGATGGAGGTGACCTGGCAATAGTCAGGTACCGGCGCAAGCCGCAAGCAGCTCAGCGAGCTGTGGATACCTCACAAGAACTCAACATTTTGCCACCCCGATGCACAGTTATCAGTCGAGCCGCAGGAAGCGCAAATCAAACCGTGTCGTCGGGGCCAGGATGTATCACCGTCGTGCTGAACGTTGTTCAGACGTTTTGTCGTACATCAAAAATGCAGTTCGGTACGTCCTTCATCCTTCGAGACGAAGGCGGTAATGTCGTGCGTTTTTCAGGACGAAAGGAGTGGGGGATGTCGAGAGCCAATAAGCAGTTAAGTAAGCAATTGATCACATTGGCCCGAAAATCGGGCGGAAGTTTTAAAACTGTTTCAGATCGCGCCAGAATAGCGTCTCGTTTCGCAGAAAGTATGTTGAAATTAAATATCCAGATTCGCGATGTCAGTAATATAAAAACCAATCATGTTGAGCTATATATAAAAAATCGTCAGTCTGAAAACATATCAAAACGGACGATACAAAATGAAATGGCGGCTATTCGGGCGATGTTTTCTACTGCTGGCAGGACGAAACTCGCCGATCCAAATCATGAACGATTAAGTAATTCTGCACTCGGTTTATCTGGGGCCAGTCGTGACGGTTCTAAAATTGCTATTTCAGACGAGCGCTATCACGCAGCGCTCGCCCAGGTCCGTAATAAAGACGAAGGTGTTGCCGCTGCAATGCAATTAGCCCGTTGTTTAGGATTAAGAACAGAAGAGACTGTTCAATCCGCCAAGTCATTAAAAACTTGGCGGCAGGCATTAAATAAAGGTGATGAGCGTATACGGATTGTATTCGGAACCAAAGGTGGACGCCCGAGGGATACCACGGTTGTGGATCGCGAAACGGTTATTCGTGCAGTCAATGAAGCGATAAAATATGTTGATAAACACAATGGGCGATTAATAGATAAGCCTAACTTGCACTCTGCTATTGATCGATATAGAAATACGCTCAAAGAGGCCGGATTAACGGGGAAGGAATCTCCGCACAGTCTGCGCTATGCCTATTCCCGAGAAGCGACGGAATATCATATGAATAAAGGATTGAGCCGAAAAGAGGCGGAAGCAATGGTCTCAATGGATTTAGGGCATGGGGACGGGCGCGGGCATTATGTTGCCAGGGTTTATAATAGAGTGGGTGATGATGAATTTTGATTGGCAGTGATAATTGCTGTCGGTTGTCCCTAGGATAGTTGTGTTTCTTGTAGGAATGGACTTGTCGAATACGTTTGAATTGTGTACGATTTTACATGCTAACCCGTTGTCTCTGACAACAGCCAATGTCCTGGTGATTTGAGAAGGACGCCTTCGGGCAATCACAAGCCAAAGCGACCATAACCTGAGAGGACGCGCTTTAGAGCGGTAACCCCCCTGAACCTTTGAAAGCGGGGATCGCAGTTCACTGCGATAAAGGTGCACTTATCCAACATGCCTTGGTTGGCATCCTATCTGATTGACTCACCCTCAAGGGAACACGCTTCCCTCCAGGGGATAGGTGTTCCCTTATTTTTTGCGTAAGGAAACATCTATGGACTCACACAAAGACAAAGAACTGGCTTTTTTACCGGTATCTATCACGTTATCGGCCTGGGATCGCGCCGTAGACCGCTTCAGCATCGCTGAGTGGGAACGTCGGCAACTTGCGCTGATAAAAGCAGCGCAAGATGCCTGGAGTAAGCGGCCAGCTCCTTCCGATACGAAAGTGACATTTTCGTTAACCCTGTTTGTTCATCTGGGGGAGGAATCTGTCGAGCTTACAGAGAGCTTCCTGGTGAAATATGACGATTACAAACTGATAATTACTTCAGCGAGCTAATGGCACTTGTCTCTGCCGGGATACTTTTCCCCTGGCAGAGATTTTCATTCTCACTTTTACGGGAGCCGATCCCCGTAAAGGGATGACTCCCTGTCATATTTGATACGGAGTGACTTATGACAACCTTTGTTCTTGTCGCGGAATACCGGAATGCAACGGACCGTATGTTTACCCTGGCGAATGCCCATTTCTGCGCCTGTGTTGGGAATGATGAGCGGCGTTCATGGCGGGGAAGTGCGCAACGTCATCTTGCAGAACTGGAAAATCTGAGCTGTAAGCGAGCGAGTGAGCGTGACCGGCGATGTTTTAGCCATGCCAGTCGTTTATTGCGTGAACGTATAGCGATGGTGAATGAGCACGGCGAGATGTTGTTACCCACTTCGGTGGTGAACCGTTAACTCGGAACATCATACATTTTACACGATCCATGATCTTCACCTGGTCAGGCTGAGCACTGCCCGACTGGGGTGGTGTATGCCGATTTTTCGGGAGTACCCCATGCAATATGAAACTCATGAGCAACATATCATTACCCAGGCTATCGGTTTGCTGGCGCGCGAGTTACAAGCCCGCACGGTAGTGATCACCGAACCAGATGCTGCACGCAACTATCTGCGCCTGCAATTGGAAAGACAGCAGCGTGAGGTGTTTATGGTGATGTACCTGGATACTCAGCACCGCCTGATCGCCAGTGAGACGGTATTTACCGGCACGTTGGCCTCGGTCACTGTTCATCCCAGGGAAATCGTCAAGCAGGCTCTGGCCTACAATGCTGGCGCGGTGATCCTGGCGCACAATCATCCCTCGGGCATGGCTGAACCCAGCCAAGCGGATCGGCTTATAACTGGCACCTTGATCACCGCACTGGCATTAATTGAGGTGCGGGTACTTGATCATCTGGTGATTGGCCATGGAGAAGTCGTCTCGTTTGCCGAGCGTGGCTGGCTCAACGCGCCCCACTGATTTGCATCTTCGCCACTTCGGTGGTGAACGGCACAGAACCTTATTTTTACTCAATCCTTTGTGGGACGTGTCCCCCAAAGGGCAGGTTCCGCTCTTTTTTTGGAGAAAACCTGGAATGACACAGATGACAAAAACACCCGCCGTAACGGCGGAGAACACGGACTGGATGACCGGTTTCTACAACCTGGTTTCGGTACTCGTCCAACAGGAGTTTTCCCAGGACAGTGCCACGCTCCATGTGGTCAGCTTTACTCAGATGTGCTACGCCTATGCCCGTAGGTTCAGTCAGGACTATGGCGAGGACTATGGCAGTGATTTCTGGCACTGGTATACCCAATCCGATGGCGGGTTCTTTGTCTGTCCGCAGACGGAGAAAACCTATCGGGTTGAGGTGCACTCAAACTATTACCGAGGTGAGATGAGTGCCCAGGCGTTGGGAATGACGGTGTCATTGTATGCCCTGTGCGTCCTGGCAGAATCGGGTCATGACTTTCTTATCGAGAGCTACCACCGACTGCGTGATTTTGCAGTGCGGCATCCTGAATGGGCTGCTATTGGCGGGGCGATTGACTGATGGCCGCTATCTTAACCGTGGCTGAAGCCATTCAGAAACTTCAACGACATGCGGATCAGGACGAAGTGATCCTGCTGGATCTGTGGTACGCCGAAGATGTTCAGTCTCAGGACGAGACGGCGACCCCTGGCGAAGCCATAGCAGCCCTTGAACAGGCTATTCATGATTTCGATGCCAACACAGGGATCTGCTGGTTAACGCTTGAGGCCGCATTGGAGGTTGTTCGAACCCAGGGCCGCTAAATCGTTGTTTTTATTTTACTTACCGATAGGGACTGACTTCCCTATCGGGGGTAAGTCCCATTTTTAATTATAAAGGAACTTACCATGATGACGACAAATCAGGCCAACGGCCCCTTTTCTCTCGATGACTTGTGCGAACTGGCAAACCTTGAAGGCGATTTGCGGGTGATTGCCGCGCATGAGCAATTGGATATTGGCACACAACCGGATGAAGACGGCTTTACCGATAATGTCTGGGAGATTGCCAATCTGGCACAAACGTTTGCTAGAAAATGTGGGTTGGATCCACTCCGTTATACCCATCCGTCCTGCAAAGTTTTGTTCGATGATGTCATTGCTCTGGGCAGAATGGTTTGCCCTGGAGCCTGGGACCACTTCTTTGAAGCGGGGCTAGAGGAATCAAGAGCAATTTTGGAGGGATGGTAATGCGTCGATGTTACTTCTTCACCCCTATCCAGACGGTTCCCCATGAGGCCTGGAGTGAGCTGTGCCGTGCAATAACCCGAGTGCATCATCGGGTTCGCAACGAGTCGGTTTTTTGCTGGCTGGGTAAACCCCTGACTGTCTATGACCACAGTGGAACACAACCACTGAGGTATGACGACAGTATGGTGGGGCTGGGCGTTATCTCCTTTAACGGTGATTTTGGCGCAGGCCTGTCAGGTGACCCGCTTTGCCTGGTTCGGTTGTTTTCCTCCGAACGGCGGCAAAGTCAGTGCAATACCTTCCATCATCCTTACGATTTTATGGTGATGGCGGTACTGCTGCTGGTCAGCCATTATTGTCCGACGTGCTACGCCCTTCATTCGACGGTCGGACGTACCGAGTGGCAACAGGTGAGTGACTGGTTAAACACCCACTTACATCTGGCGGTGATGTTACCACCAGGGCTTCAACACACTGACGCTATTATCGATTAATACGATTCTAGCACTGACAACCCTTGCGGGGATTTATTCCCGCAAGGGGGTAAGTCCCCGTTTTTTATGGAGAGGACTTACCATGACAACGAAACAAACCAGGAAAAAGGCAGCATCACGTCACCAGGATAAAGTGGACCTGTTCCAGGTCGTGACGGATAAAATCGTCGCGGCGCTGGAAAAGGGCACGTCTCCGTGGCGCAAACCGTGGCGTACTGTTGCCGGTGGCCGTTCGGTCAGCATGAGCGGGTTACCGGCCAACGCCATTACTGGGCGGGCCTACAGCGGTATCAATGTGTTGCTGCTGTGGATTGATGCAGCGGAGAAGGGGTTTACCTCACACCGCTGGCTGACGTTCAAACAGGCACTGGATGTGGGCGGTAACGTGCGTAAAGGCGAAAAATCCACACTGGTGACCCTGTTCAAGCCGTTTGAGAAAAAAGAGACGGACGAGCAAGGCAAGCCTCTTTTTGATGAACAGGGTAACGCCGTGGTCTCCAGGCGAAATTTCATGACCAGTTTTCACCTGTTCAACGTTGAGCAGTGTGAGAATTTACCCGAGAAACTGCTGACGCCGGTGAGTGTGGCCGGTGACGCTGAGGAAACACCCGAGCGACATGATATTGAGCGTATCCAGCGGGCAGAACAGGTGGTTGTCTGCAGTGGTGTACCGGTGGTACACCGGCATCAGGATCAGGCGTTCTACAGCCCTGGAGCCGACCGTATCACGATGCCGGAAGCGGTGCAGTTCCATCGCCCGGCAGATTACTACAGTACGCTGTTGCATGAGCTGGTGCATTCTACCGGCCATGTCTCCCGATTGGCGCGAGAAGGCATCACGTCTTCTTCACGCCGGTTTGGGGACCCGGTGTACGCGTTCGAGGAACTTGTCGCGGAAATCGGTTCGGCATTCCTGTGCGCCGAAGTGGGTATCCAGGGTGATGTTCAGCATGAGAGTTATATTGCCTCATGGCTGAAGGCACTGAAAGAAGACAAAAAGGCCATCTTCCAGGCAAGCCGTTTTGCCCGTGAAGCCTTTGAGTACCTTATTTTACGTGAACAAGCCCTGGCTGCCGCCTGAGCCGCTATTGGAGGAAGACACGATGGACACCACTGCAATTCGCGAATACCAAAAGATAGCGGCGTTCCTTCTGGAGAAACACTTTGGGCTGACGTTGAACGATACCAACTTTCATGATGACGATGTCGTTATGGGATTGGTTGGGCTCAACATTCCCGTTTATGAAGCGATCAACCACTTGGTAGAAAAATACCAATTGGACCGGATAGACCAGAACGACTGGTCTCCCCGAAGTCCGCTGTTAACCTCAAGCAACTTTATGGTTGCCGTATTGGAGCTTGTACCAGAGAAAGTCCAGCTTGTCCGTATCGATGAAACGGATGAGAAACTGATGCAGCACTGACTTTTCACCCAAGGTTAGCCAATAACCTGCCACTCCCCAGGGGAAACATTTCCCTTGGGGGATGTTTCCCCTTTTATTTCAGGAAACATCCTTATGGCAAATCCCAATCCGCATGTTGCGGAATTTATTTCATTATTTAACCAGACGGCCCGTTATCATCATCGTTATGAGGTTTTCCGGGATTTTGTACAGATGGCTGCGTGCGCAGTCCACAATCAGGTCGCATTTTCACGGCAGCTTGAGGACGAGTACCTTAGCCTGGTCAAACGGTATGAACGTGAAGACGTCAATCGCATGGGAAAGTTGTTGGGTATTCTCCGGTGTGGCCTGGGCCTGCAGCAGCCGATTTACGATGATGTTCTCGGCAGGATATTCATGAGTCTGGAGCTGGGCGATGCAAGACGTGGGCAATTTTTCACGCCGTTTGATATTTCCCGGATGATGGCAAAGATGGTGGTTCATGACCTGGACAGTGAGTTGAAGCGAAAGCCGTTCCTGACGTGGGTGAACCAGCCTGTGGTGCCGGTGGGATGATTATCGCGGTGGCCGAGCAGTTTAGCCAGGCGGGATACCCTCCACAGCGATGGATGTTTGCAAGCTGTGTTGATATTGATCCGGTCGCAACTGCGATGTGCTATCTGCAGTTGTCTTTGTTGCAGATCCCGGCAGAAATTATCACCGGCAACTCGCTAACGATGCAATGCTGTCGCGTTATGCGAACACCTGCTTACTATCTTCATGGCTGGTCGGTACGCTTGGATAGCAACGAAAAATCAGTAGCATGATCTTAAGTTCAACGCCCCGGTATCGGGGCGTTTTTTTAAAGATTACTCTTCGGTTTCATCGAGGATAAGTAGAGTGTGATAAAGGAGGCAACAGGGCTGCGGTTTAATACTGCCGTGGGGCGTTGATCTTACCGCTGAATATCAATACGGCGTTGTCTGTGCGCTTACGACAAATCGGCCAGAATTGCAGATAACAGCTATACTTTCTAGCGAACTAATTAACTTGAAAGGGTAGTAAAATGAATAAGAAAATGTTGTTCCTAACAGTGTTGTTAATGTCACCTATGGCGGTCTTCGCCGCCAACCAGACCATGCAAATGGGGGCGCATGGATCACTGTCTCCTGCATCTCAAGAGTTGATGGCTGGGATGAAGACTATGCATGATGACATGATGGCGGGAGTAATGTCATCGGATCCAGATGTAGCCTTTGCTAAAGGGATGATTGCTCATCATCAGGGGGCCATTAAAATGTCGGAAACACAGCTTAAATTTGGCAAAGATCCCGAAATGAGAAAGCTGGCAGAAGAAATTATAAAAGCCCAGCAACCAGAAATCGACCAGATGCAGGGGTGGCTAAAAAACCACCAAAAACAATAAAGTGGCTTTAGGTCATCGCTGCAACCAGCCGTGGATTTCTCATAAAGAAGTGAGAAGGTGAAATTTGGTTGAGGAGGCGGAAGACCTCATTGCATTGTCCGCGTTTTTTGTTCTAAATCATAAGGTTTATCAATGGCAATAGAAAAATACATACCATAATCGGAATGGACCCAAAATGATGGCGGTGGTCGCTACAGGTAAACCCTACATCATATGGAAACGATACAGCTAAAAGGTGATGCAGTGGGTAACTGCATCACTAACAGGTGCTATCTGATGGCACAATGATATCTTTGTTGATGTTACCCATGAAATTTATCGGGTTACTCGGCGTAAATGTTAAGTCATTTCATTAAAATCGATGTTTTCTGAAAGATATCAAGAAGCCATGTAATTAACCCTGAAACTCAGGAGTTGAATATGCAACGTCGCGATTTTATTAAGTTAAGTGCGGCATTGGGTGCTGCCACTACGTTACCTTTGTGGAGTTCTCGTGTTTTTGCAGCGGACTATCCTGCTCTACCAATCCCTCCTTTGTTAGAACCTGATGCCCAAGGTCAGATCGCATTAACCATTCAATCAGGGAAAACCCTTTTCCGAGGGACAACCGCTACTACAACATGGGGTTATAACGGTGCACTACTGGGACCTGCTTTACGTTTAAAAAAAGATAGTGATATTACTTTGTTAATTAAAAATCAATTAGCAGAAGCCACAACAGTTCATCTGCATGGTTTGGAGGTTCCTGGAAGTGCTGATGGCGGACCACAAGCAATCATTGAACCGGGCAAGAGCAGGAAAACACAATTCAAGGTTGATCAACAAGCAGCAACCTGTTGGTTCCACCCACATCCTCATCATATTAGTGGATACCATGTTGCCATGGGATTAGGCGGGCTTATCCTTATTGAGGACAAGGAAAGTAGTGCTTTAACCCTACCTAAAAATTGGGGGGTAGATGATATTCCAGTCATTTTACAAGACAAAAGGCTTAATAGTGAAGGGCAGGTTGATTACAAAATGGATGTGATGACCGCCGCTATTGGCTGGTTTGGCGATCTGATGCTGACAAATGGCGCTGTGTACCCTCAGCATGTTTCACCTCGAGGTTGGTTACGCCTACGTTTTCTTAACGGTTGTAATGCGCGTTCCTTAAGATTGGCCACCAGTGATAAACGTGCCATGTATGTGATTGCCAGCGATGGAGGCTACCTTTCTGAGCCGGTAAAAGTGACAGAGCTACCCATTTTAATGGGGGAAAGATTCGAAGTCTTGGTTGATACGTCTGATGGAAAACCTTTTGATATTACTACCCTACCCGTGCGCCAAATAGGGATGACATTAGCACCATTTGATGAAGCTTTACCGGTTTTACATATAGAAACCACGCTAAGGCCCGGAGAGAGAAAGCTTCCAGACAATTTGGTGACACTCCCTGCTATTCCTTCAACTGAGGGGATTACACAGCGTTCACTGCTGCTGTCCATGGATCCCCAAGTTGATATGCAAGGCATGCAAGCTTTAATGGATAGGTACGGTGAGAAAGCTATGGCTGGAATGAGTATGGAGGACCATGGAAAAATGAAAATGGATCCTGCAATGTCAATGCACGGCAACATGATGCAAGGTATGGATCATGGTGATGTGCCGACAGATGGCAAAATTGATTTGTTTAATGCCAACTTCATTAATGGTTTACCATTCAACATGATGAAACCGATGTTTGATGCAAAAAAAGGTCAATATGAGAAATGGACTATTTCGGGAGTGGGGGACATGATGCTACATCCTTTCCATATCCATGGTACTCAATTCAGGATCCTCTCTGAGAATGGGCAACCACCGGCGGCGCATCGTCGTGGCTGGAAAGACACTGTTCATGTTGAAGGTGCAGTCAGTGAAGTCTTGGTGCAATTTAATCATCTGGCCCCTCCAGAAAAAGCCTTTATGGCACATTGCCATCTGTTAGAACATGAAGATACAGGAATGATGATGTCATTCACGGTTAGCGCATAATCTTACCCATGGCGCTCTCCATGGTGGAGCGCTATTAGTCTCGTATTACTGCATTTGACTAAAGCAATTATAAGGGTAATCGCCAGTAGCTCCGGAACATTTTAGGCAGCGTCGAAATGTCGGGGCGAAATTAGGTAAACGTGGCCAGTTTCGAGGGAGGCTAGGGACTAGCCTTGCACTTCAATCAGACTTTAGCGAAAGTTTCCGCTTAGCTATCACACCCCAGCCCATCATGATGGTCATATGTGGTAAAATTTTCAAGGAAGGTTCGCAATTTGGAGCCAATTTGGTTGTGGCTGTTATCACCCAGACTAGCTTAGACTATGCAGCGGGATATCACGTTCAGTCGTCAACCTGATTCGTTCTGCCATCTTAAAAAAGGTAGAGATCATCAATAGTTATCATGTTTTTTTCAAAAGGTTCTTCAATGGAGATGAATCACCAGAAACATATTCGTCATTTAATTGAACAATGGCGGCATGATCCTCAGGCCACTTATCACACATGGTTCTTATGGGATAAGCGCTTGAAGAATTTTCGGTCGATCCGGAACGGCATCAGCGTTGTTGTGGATGAGATAGAACAGGGAACATTTGGGGTGGCATACCGCGGTTCATCTCTTGAGACTATAGTGCATTCAGTTGCTGAACAAAAACAAATATTCAAAGGGGCGGATCACGCATTTCTTTGGAAACCCAAACTTCGCATTCCTGATATCTATGAAAATCCGCATAATCAGAAAGCTTTCGGTCGTCTGCTTCAGGCGTGTTCGTGTTCCGGGCAGGCTGATGAGATTATCCGCCATATTCAGACCATTGATAATGTGAAGATAAAGGGGCTTGGGCCCGCAGTCGCAAACCTCCTTTACTTCTTGCACCCTACCCATGTACCGCCTTTTAACACCGCGATAGTCAAAGGATTCAACGCACTTACCGGGGCCCGGGTCAAACTGGGAAGTTGGGCGCACTTTCTTGCAATGAGGGAAGGTGTTCTTACATTGAATGCCCGTTATCGTGATTTACTTTCTAACGATCTGGGTGCTATTGCTGGGCTTCTTTTTGATATTGGTTCAGGCCGTTACCCGGCCCCTCCTCTGGAAGATTCGAGTTCCGCTGTTGAAGACTGGAATACACATCTGCAGGAAGCCATTAATGCAAAAGAACTGAGCAAGGCGATGCGTCAGGAGGGCGAAAACGAACGGACACACAGCGAAATACAGGCATGGCTGCGAGATATCGGTAAAGGCCTTGGGTATGATGTCTGGATTGCTTCTAATGACCGAGGGCGTCAACACGAAGGTATCCCCCTTTCCAGAGGATGCCTTGAGTGCCTGCCAGAATCCATGACAACCGTGAAGGGGGCTGAAGCGACGAGGTTAATCGATGTACTCTGGTTTGCTCCTGAAGGGGGTATGGTTATCGCAGCATTTGAAGTGGAGCATTCTACGTCAATTTATTCGGGCATTGTCCGGATGTTGGATCTGGCACTGAACGGAAATGATTTCTCTGCCTCAACAGCTTTATTTCTGGTTGCTCCCGATGCGCGTGAAAAAGATGTTAGAAATCAACTACAGCGCCCCGCCTTCAGTAGGATCACGGATTTAAACATTTCCTATCTGCCTTACAGTGAGCTTGAAAAGAACAGGGATGCCATCGTACGTTTTGGTTCGGGTCTGAAAGCTATTAAAGCGATATCTCATTCGCTTACGTTTTCATCATAGTAAATCTGAGAAACAGGGCAACTGGCTATAAAAAAGTCCCCACTGGCGGGGGACGAAGTCAAAACAAAGCCCCTGCAGTCGGGGAAAATGCCATCATAAAGCGGCATTAACATGGGGACACACAGTTAGGGGCAGGATCAGTTAGTCTTAACTTGGCTACGATGTCTTTCGGCCTGTTGCTGATGAATTGCGGATGATTGCCCATTATTGGCTTTCTCATGGACGACGGCGGCTTTTTCATGCTCGTCCATTTCTGCGAATGCTTTTGATTTAGCTTTGTCATTCGGTGCCATATCGTCCATCATTTTCTTGTGCATTTCTGCCATATCCTGATGCGCAGGTGCACTGCCATTGTTCATGGTTTCATGCGACATGGCAGCTTTGCCATGTTCATCCATATCCGCCATTTTCACACCAGAACCCTGCACCGCAGAACCCTGTGTGGTTGACATATTTTGGTGTGCCATCGCTTGGGCATTCTTGACCTGGTCATGGGCATTCACGGTTTCGGCGGCCCAGGCTGAGGAAACAAAGGTCAAGGCAACAGCGGCAGCAATAATAATTTTCTTCATGGTGTAAACTCTCCAGCAATCGTCAGTAGGTGGTTCGCATTCCATTTATCCAACGTTAATTTATGGCGCGCTACCCTCAGTTTCTTTCTCAGTTCAGGCCTGAAGCGAAACATCATATTCCGCTGTTATCCTGATTTGCTGTTGAGTATAAACACTCGGTTCTGTTTAACGCGTGACGGGATGATGACATTTTTGTCACTCATCAAGGACACATTTCGTCCTCCTTGTTTTCTGGGATTTTATTGTTTCTTCAGTTTACTTTGTCGAAATAAACAGACCCTGAATAATATTTCTCTTCCCTGCTGCTCCACTGATAAATCTCCGCCATGCGTATTGATTATGGAACGTGTTATCGACAGCCCAAGACCTGTGCCTTCCGTGTTGTGAACCCTTGAAGAGTCTGCTCTGTAAAAACGGTCAAACAACCGGTCAATATTCGCGGCGGAAATGCCTGAAGCAGTATTAATGAAGCTAATGATCGTCCGTTCTTCGTCCCCTTCAATCTTGACAGTAATATCCGACTTATCAGGTGAATATTTAATCGCATTCGACAGCAGATTGCTGAACGCCCGGCGAAGCATGTCTGGATCTGCTTGAGCTATTCCTGAGCCACTCAGGGTCATTTCTTTCTCAGTTTCCGTTGCCAGTGGTTCGAACAGCTCAATGAGGTCTTTTAGTTCCCTGGCTAGATCAACATTCTTTTTATCCAGTTGCAGAAGGCCATGTTCTGACCTGGCCAGAAAAAGCATGTCACTGCTCATCCGGGACAAACGTTTGAGTTCATCCAGATTAGAAAAAAGGATCTCGCGATAATGTTCTGCATCTCTTTCTTTCGCAAGTGCAAACTGAGTCTGCATCATCAGATTACTGACAGGTGTACGCAGTTCGTGAGCAATGTCAGAAGAAAAGTCTGACAATCGTCGGAATGACCCCTCTAATCTGTCCAGCATGTTGTTAAATTCTCGCATTGTTCCGGCTATTTCAGACGGTGCAGAATCAGGATCCAGGCGCTGATCAAGATTATTAATGGTGATCCCGGATGCCAGACGTGTCATTTCCCTCAGCGGTTTCAGACCAAGCCGTGTGGTAAGCCAGCCAAGGAAAACTGAAATAAATAGCAACCCAAAATTAAACCAGAACAGCCAGTTTCCCAGCTTATCCATAAACTGGGAGTGAAAACCGGTATCCGTGGCGACGGTAATGATGAAATGCTTATCTTGCCCAGTAGACTGAGGTAGGCTAACACGCTGAGAAATACTCCGGTATATCGTCCCGTTCTCTCTATTTTGCAGCATATTATTCAGAGTCCCCCCTGAATTATTTAACAGATTTTCTGGAATTGGGGTATTCTTCGAATATGCATCAATAATCTTTTCATTATCTGAATTTCTTATTGAAATAAACAAACCTGCATGACCAATCATTGCGTCATTAATTTTATCATAAAGAGGGTTTATATTTTCGTGAGAGCTAATAGTTTCAGATTTCAATAACTCTTCAGTGAGTTGTAATTTGCCGAGAATAAATTCCTTATCTTGGTTATCAAAGTAACTATTAAGTGCAGTAATCAGCAAAAAACTTGATAACCACCATACCGAAAGCATGAAAATGGAAAAAACAAGGCTCAATCGTGTTGTTAGGGAGAACTTTTTTTTCACTCTTCTTTTATCTCCAAGACATAACCAGTACCCCGTACGGTATGTATTAATTTAGGTTCAAAATCATCATCAATTTTGCTTCGCAAACGACGCACTGCGACATCTATCACGTTCGTGTCACTGTCGAAATTCATGTTCCATACCAGCGACGATATCAGGCTCCGGGGGAGGACCTCTCCCGTTCTCTGTAATAATAATTCCAGCAGAATATATTCTTTTGACGTCAGATGAATTCGTTTTCCAGAGCGCATTACTGTCCGGCGTACCATATCCACCGTCAAGTCAGCCAGACTGCATACTGTCGGGCCAAGGGCACGAGTTCTGCGCAGCAGTGTTCGTACCCGGGCGACCAGTTCCGCAAAATCAAAGGGTTTGATCAGATAATCATCCGCGCCCAGTTCCAGTCCCTTCACTTTATCCTGGACATTATCTTTCGCAGTGAGAAACAAAACGGGTTCTTCATGGCCGGATTGACGCATCTCGTCGATGATTTGCCAACCATTTAGGCTCGGCAGCATGACGTCCAGAATAATCAACTCATAGTGGCCTTTCAGTAAGGCATTCAAACCTTCACGGCCATCGTGAAAGAGATCCACCTGATAGCCGACCTCTTCCAGTCCCTGCTGCAGGTAACTGCCTGTTTTTATTTCATCTTCCACAATGAGGATATTCTGCATTATGTACTTGTTCTCCAAGCTGTTTCTTTATTCGCCCATGGCGGAAGGAGACAACATTCCCAGCCAGGCCACTGCTGCAAGGATAATTATGGCAATAAAGAATTCTGTCAGAATACTTCGACGCATTAAAGAGATACTTTTACTGTATTCTCCCATACTGACAGTTCGTTCCAATCGTGGGCCAAGGTGAAACCTGTTTGCTGCTGCCAGCAACAGCATGAGGCCAAAGAGCCCGGTTTTTGCAAGCAGCAATAGCCCCCAAGAGCTGTTTACAAGGACGGAAAGAACGCCTTCGGTAATATACACATAGTTGACTGCGGCACTGAGGCTCAATGCCACGACAATAATCGTCCCTGCTGTAGCAAATCCGGCCAGCGACTCCGAGACAACCTCAACAAACAGCTTGTTATGGTTACCTTTACGTAGCAACAGTATGGCAAAGGCTGCCAGAGCTCCTACCCATGTCCCTGCGGCGACAAGATGAACAAGATCGCTGAATAAATGAAGGTAGTAGTGTATGCCGTCGTGCATTACCGCATGCCCTCCCCACGCGAGTGTAGCCAAAGCTACGGTGCCCGCCAGGGTGGTTATCCAGCGTGAAACCTGCTGGTTACGCTCATACAGTAAAATACCTGAGAGCGCGATAAAAAGTGCAATCAGGCGAATAACCCAACTGACACCCACTTCTGTTTCCTCAATAACCATTTCTATAATATGTATTGATAACTCTCTGAAGTCCGTCACACCACTCATGGCATTTGAGACGAGAAGCATATTAAAAAATGTCAGCACAATACCTGAAATGATCGCAAAGAATATGAACGACCTGAAATGAATGACTGATCCTGTTTCACGTCGTGTTTTATTTATTCCATATATCTCGAAAAAAGGTAGCCCAAAAATAAGCATCAAATCGAGATACAGGAAAAATCGAACTATAATCATTATTTGGTCGTTCATATCGATTACTTCACAGAGAAGGAGTAGTTTCCGGTAATAGGATGGGTATCGGAGGATACCGCACGCCAATCAACACGGTATGTTCCTGCCGGTAACGGTTCACGAGGGGTGACAACCATGGATTTAGGGTTGCTACCCGGTGATACTTTGGCAGCCATGGACATAGGTGAATGAGAGGCCATGCCTTTCATTCCTGTCATGGTTAATTTTGCTCCCGAAAATTTAGTGGCCAGGTTTTCTGTAAAATTCAGTTCGATTTTTGTAGGTGATGAAACCGTGGCATTCGCCTGTGGTTCGGAACTTTTTAATTCAGGATGTGCCATTGCCGAAAAAACAAGACCAACAGTTAACCCTGAAGCCAGTACAGCCTGATGAAATAGACGCATACACTTTCCCCTTAAATGATTCGGTTAATTAAAACCACACTCTGACACCTGCCAGAAAGACAAACTCGCTGTCCTTCTCGCCGTCATTTTTTGCAAAATCTGATGAATTTCCATAACGCTGATCCCATGAAACACCGATGTAGGGTGCAAATTCACGGCGAACCTCATAACGCAATCTGAGGCCGAGTTCGGTATCGGACAGTCCACTGCCTATTCCTCGTGATTCATCATTCTGACTGTAGAAGTTGACCTCGTAAGAGGGTTGGAGAATAAGTCGGTTGGTGAATAAAATATCGTACTCTCCCCCCAGGCGAAGGGCTGCTTTACCGCCGCTCCCCACGAAGGCAGTGATCTCCGATTCAAAGTTATAGAGGGCCAGTCCCTGGAAGCCTATTGCGCCCCATGTCTGTGGTGATGAGGGGCGAAAATCCTGCCGGATCCCCGCGACCAGATCCCACCAGGGACCGATGGCATGCCCCCATAATAACTGGGCTTCTGCACTTTCCGTTTTACCGCTGACGCGTTTACCTTCACTTTTAATCCATAGCCGATCGATATCTCCGCCAACCCAACTGTTGACACTCCAACTGAAAATATTGTCGGTATTGCTTCTTTGCCATTCCAACTGGTCAAGCAGAATGAAATAATTGATGCCGCTGTCATGAACTTTGTGTCCCTGAAGATCGTTGAATGCGGCTTTCCTGTCCTCATCCGTAATGGGGCGGATAGGTGCGCGACTCTCCGTTATCACCGGCTCCATGGCGGTCATACCCATGTCTTCTGTATCGGTCGGTTGCTGCATGGCGGACATATCATGACCCGCATGAGAGGAGACTGAAGTATGCTGCCCTGCATACGCCAGGGGAGAGAACAACATCCCAACCATGAGGTGTTTAAAATTCCACGTATTCACATTCATTCTCCTCATTCATCAACCCGAACTTCACGAAACATTCCCATTTCCATGTGATAAAGAAGATGGCAGTGATAAGCCCAACGACCCAGTGCGTCAGCCGTGACCCTGTAGCTGCGTTTAGTGCCTGGTGGCATATCAATCGTGTGTTTACGGACTAAAAAATTACCGTTTTCATCTTCAAGATCGCTCCACATGCCGTGCAGATGGATTGGGTGAGTCATCATGGTGTCGTTGACAAGGACGATCCTGATGCGTTCACCGTATTTAAGCAGTAGAGGCCCTGCATCGGAGAACTTGATGCCGTTAAATGACCAGGCAAATTTTTCCATATGGCCTGTCAGATGAAGTTCTATCGTTCGTGTGGGCTCCCGGCCATCGGGATCTTCAAACGTACTTTTAAGATCGGAATAGGTGAGCACTTTACGGCCATTGTTTCTGAGCCCGAGACCCGGATCGTTCAGCTTGGGAGACACACTCATAGCCTGCATATCGACGAGAGGATTATTATCCTCAGACGCCGGGTGGCTCTGCATGCCTGGCATACCCGCCATCTGGGAATGGTCCATTCCGGCCATGTTACTGTGGTCCATCGGTGACGACGATGACTCTGGCTGCGCCATATCAGCACCATCCATGCTCATCATCTGATCACCCCCCGCCATTCCTGCCATCTGGCTATGATCCATCCCTCCCATCCCCATGTCATCCATGGTTAAAACGGGCCGTGGATCCAGAGGGGGTATGCGTGCACTGAGCCCTTCACGTATAGCGAGTGTTCCACGGGCGTAACCCGTGCGATCCATGGACTGCGCAAAAATGGTGCAGGCATCTTCGGTTGGCTCGACGATGACATCGTACGTTTCAGCAACAGCAATTCTGAACTCGTCAACGCTGACGGGTTCTACATACTGGCCGTCCGCAGCGACAATGGTCATCTTCAGGCCCGGAATGCGCACGTCAAAATAGGTCATTGCGGAGCCATTAATAAATCTGAGGCGAATTTTCTCTCCTCGCGTGAACAGCCCCGTCCAGTTATTCAAGGGGGCTTGCCCATTCATCAGATAGGTATAGGTATACCCGCTGACGTCAGCCAGGTCCGTTGGGTTCATTTTCATCTGCGCCCACATTTTGCGATCGGCAATCGTGGCCGAGAGCCCTTTGGTGTTGACATCCTTGAAAAAGGAACCCACCGTGGGTTTATTGAAGTTGTAATAATCAGACTGCTTTTTGAGCTTGCTCAGCAGGCGTTGAGGGTTTTCATCCGTCCAGTCGGTCAGCATGACAACATGCTCACGGTCATACTGAAACGGTTCTGGCTCACGGGCATCAATGATGATGGCACCATAAACGCCTTCCTGTTCTTGCAAACCTGAATGACTGTGGTACCAGTAAGTGCCGTTTTGATTGACCTGGAAGGTATAGACATAGGTCTCGTCTGGCTCGATACCCGCAAAACTGAGCCCTGGAACGCCATCCATGTTGGCGGGCAGAATAATGCCGTGCCAGTGAATGGACGTGTGCTCATCCAGTTTGTTCTTGACCCTGAGAGTGACTTTGTCACCTTCCCTCCACCGCAATGTTGGCCCGGGCAGGCCACCATTAATGGTTTTGGCCTGCCGGTTGCTTCCCGTGATGTTGACCGGGGTTTCACTGATCGTCAGATCAAAACGGGTGCCCCGTAGTGTCTGTGGCAGAGGAAGGTTTAGGTTGGATCGTGCATTAAAACTCCACACGCCGAGGCTGCAGGTAACGCCGGTGACAGTGAGTCCTTTGATGAAAGAGCGTCGTGAAGTTTTTAACTGCATTAACTTTCTCCTTTTGAGAGTGATACGAGCAATTCGTGAGCTGCCCTCTGTACTTTGAAAACTGAAAATGAAGCTAACATAAAAAAAACAACATAATCATTACAATCGCGTAATGTTGAAGGGTTTAATTATCTTCATTACATTTACGTCATTTTTCGCACAGTCTTTATAAATGAAGTATTATTTTAATCACACTCTGATTACCGATATAAATAATGAAGGAAAAGTCTCATGAATAGAATAATTCTTATTACCATGCTTTCTACACTTTCCATAGGTACTTCTTTTGCTAATACCAGTGAACAGGCATTAAATGCTCATAAGTTCGTTAATAACGCGTCTGCGGTTTCACATGTTAATGCCTCCATTCATAAAGAAGATTCACTAAGTGTAAATAAAAGTAGGTCAAAGTCATTTTCTGAAATGAATGAACATGAGCGAGCTATCGTTGCACATTCATTTATGAATAACAGCAACTCATATGCCCACCAGAAAATAATTGAGTCTCATAAGAAAATGTTAGCGCAGGAAGAAAATAAACCAGATCCGGTTTCCTATTCTGATTTAAATGCAGCCGATCGGGCTGCACTTGTGCATGAACAAGTCAATAATGCTGCTGCCCCGGCTCACCAGATGCAGGCAGAAAAAATTCGGGCTGCTTATGCAGATTGAATTGCCTCTCTAGCTTTACGTACTGATTTTCGATGAGGTGTTAATGCGTATTTCCTCTGAATTTACCTGTTGTCTTCAGCGCGGACTTGCGAAATAATATTGATTTTAAAGGAGTTTAATATGAAAATCGATGAATTGTTAAATGTAAGAGTCAGCGATGGTCTAGCCAGGCTTTTTGCCGCCTCTGAAGCACTTTCTGACGCTGAACGGGTAAAACTGGCAGATAAAGCCAGACAGAATGCGGCTCTAAATCGAGAGGGCATGAGTCCTCCGAGCCGCGACAAGCGCAAAAATCAATCGTCATCCGGCTTGTCGTAGAGGGTCAGGATTTTTTGCAAGATAACGTATAAAAGATATGTTACAAATATTATGACCATCTGTGGTTCCATTTCCTGTAATTAATGATGACAGATGACCCTATCCCCCTTAGAATAGCGAGGAATGATTATATTACCAGAGAATCTAGTACATGTATTCCACTGATGTTATTAAGGATGACTTTTATATCACGGCTACCCGTTCCGGTCTTGGAACGGGTGAAATAGCTGCACTCAAGAGATCTATTCCAGACACCATCAATTTAAAACAACTTAAAAGAAATGAAACTATAAGACTTGTGGTCGGAGAAAAATCCGGAAAATCTCGAGTGGTAGCCTATAAATTATCTTCAGGGAAAACAGAATATATTGCGTACCGAATTTCAGATGCTGATTTTTATAAATTAGGGCGCGACCTCCAATTAACAAACCTGGCTTATCCAAAACCGCCTTCCGCCCGTCTTAGTTCTTCTTTCAACCCAGCCCGTATTAATCCTGTATCGGGTAAAATCAGTCCACACAATGGTATCGATTACTCTATGCCGATGAACACAAAAGTAGTCAGTGTCATCAGCGGAACCGTGATGAAAGCAGAGTATCACAGCTCAATGGGGTACTATGTGGAAGTGGCAGGCAAGTCGGGGGTTAAGACCCGATACCTCCATCTCAATAAAATCCTGGTAAAAAAAGGTCAACGTGTTAGTAGCGGTTCGAAGATCGCTTTGTCAGGAAACAGTGGTCGTTCTTCCGGACCCCATTTGCATTATGAATTACTGGTTCAGGATAATCCCGTTGATTCTCTGGCCTTTCGTCCACAGAAACCGAGACTCGGTCCACTGGAGAAACATGTATACGCACACATACAGCAGTATGAGCGATTTCTGGATTAATGTTCGGGGGCAATGGTTGACCCCGAACGTCTTTATTTTTTGTCGGAAGGGTCCTTCCCTTGATGACTATGCCCATTTCCGTGCCCATGGAAAAAGTGCATGAGCGGACACAAAAGTAGGATCAGATAGGGCCAGTAGCCAGCGACATGCTCCCAGAGCTCCCTGATAAGGGCAAATACCAATATAGCGATCAGGGCAATAAGAGCCAGTGTGCCATTTTTCATGATTTTCCTCCTAGTCATCCGGGTTTATTCCCAGGATAATACTCAGCTATCGAGATCGGTCCCTTTTAACCTAAGCGAGTTGGCGATCACACTTACGGATGACAACGCCATTGCTGCAGCAGCGATTATCGGGGATAGCAATACACCATAAAATGGATATAGCAGTCCTGCAGCCACAGGTACGCCCAGTGCGTTGTAGATAAATGCAAAGAACAGGTTCTGACGAATATTAGCCATGGTCGCTTCAGACAGCCGTCGAGCTTTCAGAATCCCCGAGAGATCCCCTTTGAGAAGCGTTATGCCAGCACTTTCTATGGCAACATCCGTACCTGTCCCCATTGCAATCCCTACATCTGCAGCAGCCAGAGCGGGTGCATCATTGACCCCATCACCGGCCATGGCAACGATTTTGCCTTCTTGTTTGAGGCGAGCCACAATGGCACTTTTTCCCTCAGGAAGTACATCAGCCTCCACGTCGTCAATACCTAACTTTCGGGCAACAGCTTCAGCGGTCAGTCTGTTATCCCCCGTTAACATCACGATCCGGATCCCCTCTTTCTGAAGAGATTTTAGTGCACCATATGTGGACTTTTTGATGGGATCGGCGATAGCCATCATTCCTGCTAAAATCCCCTCGATAGCCACATAAATGACCGTTGCGCCCTCCCTGCGTAAGGAGTCAGCCACTTCTAGCTGGTTTTCAGTTGAAATACCATTTTCATGCATTGCAACCGCGTTACCAATCACCACCACTTTGCCCTCGACCTTTCCGAGGACACCCTTTCCGGTAGGTGCATCAAAATCGCTGACGTCAGGAATTTCAATGCCTTTTTTTATGGCTGCCGCGACGACAGCCTGACCTAATGGGTGCTGAGACGACTTTTCGACAGCCGCAGTGATCCTGAGAAGTGCATCTTCGCCACCACGCGTTAAAGAAATGATAGCGGTGACGGAGGGCGCACCTTCTGTCAGTGTTCCTGTCTTATCAACAACTAGCGTGTCAATTTTTTCCATATGCTCAAGTGCTTCTGCATTTTTGATGAGCACACCAGATTGCGCACCTTTACCAACCCCCACCATAATAGACATTGGGGTAGCCAATCCCAGTGCACAGGGACAGGCAATGATTAATACCGAAACAGCAGCGATCAATCCATGAGCGAACCTGGGATCGGGCCCCCATATCCCCCAGATAATGAATGACAGAATGGCAATACCAATTACCAAGGGGACAAACCATCCTGACACTTTGTCTGCCATGCGCTGAATTGGTGCGCGTGAACGCTGGGCGTCAGCCACCATCTGCACTATTCTGGCAAGCATCGTCTCGCTGCCCACCTTTTCTGCACGAATAATCAGACTTCCCGTCTGGTTAATGGTCCCGCCAATGACATTGTCCTCAGCCCTCCTTGTGACAGGCATCGATTCACCGGTCACCATGGACTCATCAATGGAGGAGTTGCCATTCTCGACAACACCATCAACAGGCACACTTTCTCCGGGTCTTACTCTGAGCCGATCCCCCCGAAGCACGTCATCGATACTGATATCTTCTTCCTGGCCATCTGGCTTAATTCGTCTGGCTGTTTTAGGCGAAAGGTTCAGTAGGGCTTTTATTGCCCCAGTGGTCTGCTCTCTGGCTCGAAGTTCAAGTACTTGCCCCAGTAGAACGAGTACGGTAATGACAGCCGCGGCTTCGAAATAAACAGCAACCACGCCCACACCGTCTGTATTTCTGAAGGAGGGAGGGAATAGGGTCGGGAAAACAGTCGCAATGACGCTATAAAGCCAAGCTACACCGGTCCCCATTGCTACAAGGGTGAACATATTCAGTGAACGGTTTTGTATAGATGACCAGGCACGCTCAAAGAAAGGCCAGCCACACCACAGAACAACCGGAGTGGCAAGAAAGAGTTGGATCCAGACTGATAATATTGGCGAGATAAGCCGGGATAGAATTTCTGATAAATGGACGCCCATCTCCAGAACAAGGATAGGCAGAGACAGTAATACACCGATCCAAAAACGCCGCGTCATATCTCGGAATTCGTCACTCGGACCTGCATCAGCAGTGACAATCAGAGGTTCAAGTGCCATCCCACAAATAGGGCAACCTCCGGGCTTGCTGCGCCTGATTTCCGGATGCATGGGACAGGTCCAGACGGCACCGCTGGTATGACTGACGTCTGGTTTAGGCATACTGATAGGCGAGTGATGATGTAGGGAATGTTTTTGCTCTGGGGAGGGGGCTGAGTTAGCGTGGATGTAATGCTCAGGATCTGTTTTGAACTTTGATTCACATGAAGCAGAACAAAAGAAAAACTGCCTATCCTGATAGGACATGCTGAACCCGGATTTTTCAGGATCTACAGGCATACCGCAAACAGGATCCTGGACAGTTTTCGCAGCCCGTTTTTTTTCGGGTAGCGCTTGAGAAAGCTCGGAAGTCTCACCGGTATCAGGGATTTCGTACCCTTTTTTATTCACGTTATTTCTCCTTACGTTTACTTGACCTGTTTGACATGCGCAAACAACTCTCTTCAGGATATGTCATTGCCACTGATACCACGAATGTCTCTGTGATTTAGTTGTAATTACCTTTATGGTATTCAGCCAGACCGGAATATAGGGCTGGCTGAAAATTCCAGGTGCCAGGTTACTCAATGCGCTGGTATACCCGCTGTGAACCATTCTTTTCAAACGCAATGACGTTATAGGGATCTTTTTTATCTCCCATTTCCATGCCCGGACTTCCGGCTGGCATCCCTGGTGTTGCAAGGCCATAGATACCAGAACCTGGAATTAAGGCTTTGCTGACAGCCTCCGCAGGCACATGTCCCTCAATGATTAAATTGCCTGAAGTGGCCATATGGCAGCTTCTTAAGTCCGTAGGAACTGCATATTTATCCTTTAATGCGGTGAGGTCGCTCTCGTTCATAACGTGAGTGTTAACTTGGTAGCCCTGTTTTTCCATAACTTGACCCCATTGCGTACAGCAACCACAACTTTCAGACTTGTATAAGTCGATGACTTTTTCACCCGCGAATACTGGCAGGGAGGACGCGAACATGATGGCCATTAATAACACTTTTTTCATACTATCCTCTGTATGTTATCCGCACGGATTTTATTATCCGGACAGAGAAGGGTGATGGCGGGAGCTCGGCTCTGAAGCCGATATTCCCGCTGATTTACATGATTAATTTTTATGCCGACGCAGCCAGATTAATTTATAGGCTGCCGGAATGATAAACATGGACAGCAAAGGGGCCGTGATCATCCCTCCAATCATCGGGGCAGCAATTCGACTCATGACTTCTGAACCTGCCCCAGTCCCCCACAGGATCGGTAACAGTCCAGCAATGATGACCGCGACCGTCATGGCTTTCGGACGAACACGCAGTACAGCACCGTGATAAAGCGCGTTATCAAGACCTTCACGCGTGAATGTTTCTGGCTTGGACAATTTAGGGTCTGCTTCAATAGCCTGACGTAAATACATCAGCATCACTACGCCAAACTCTGCAGCTACCCCAGTCAGTGCGATAAACCCCGTACCCGTTGCAACGGACATATGGAATCCCTGCCAGTACAGGAACCAGATACCGCCAATCAGCGCAAACGGCAGGCTCATTAGGATCAACAACGCTTCATCAACGCGACGGAATGCCAAGTAAAGCAGAATGAAGATAATCATTACGGTCATGGGCACCATTAACTTCAATTTCTTGTTGGCATGCTCCAGTAATTCGAACTGTCCCGAGAACGAGACGCTGGTACCCGGTTTAAGTTTGACCTTTTCGCTGATAACCGTTTTAAGGTCGTTAACAACGGATACCATGTCACGGCCACGGGCATCGATATAAATCCAGCTTGAAGGACGGGCATTTTCTGTTTTCAGCATGGTCGGACCTGAAATGATCTTCACATCAGCCACGTCACCCAAGGTGATTTGCTGCTTCGTCGGCGTCAATATCGGTAATTGTTTCAATGCGCCAGGCCCATCACGGAACCCCTGAGGGTAGCGAATGTTGATCGGATAACGAGCCACTCCTTCCACTGTTTCGCCGACCATGGCACCCCCGATGGCAGACGAGACAAACAACTGCACGTCTCCGACCGTCATGCCATATCTGGCCGCTTTTTCCCGGTTAATATCGATATCGAGATAGCGTCCACCTTCCAGGCGTTCTGCCAGGGCGGACACTACGCCAGGAACGGTCTTCGCCGCTTCTTCTATACTCTGAGCCGTGACATCAATATCGGAGAGCACCGTGCCTGATACTTTAATACCTATCGGGCTCTTGATACCGGTGGACAACATATCAATGCGGTTACGGATAGGTGGAACCCAGAGGTTGGCCAGACCCGGTAGTCGAACCGTTGCATCGAGCTCTTCAATAATCTTGTCAAGCGTCATCCCCGGTCGCCACTGGTCCTGAGGTTTCAGTTGGATCGTGGTTTCCACCATTTCAAGTGGTGCAGAGTCTGTTGCCGTTTCTGCTTTACCCGTTTTACCAAAAACAGAAGCCACTTCAGGCACTGTTTTGATCAGTTTATCCGTCGTCTGCAACAGGGCTGCAGCCTGACCAGGCGATACACCGGGTAGCGTTGAAGGCATGTACAGCAAATCGCCTTCGTTGATTTTAGGCAGAAATTCTCCCCCCATTTTACTGAGTGGCCATATCACGGTAAAAATTGACAGGGCAGCCACCAGAAGCGTCATTTTTGGCCAGTGAAGAACCTTGAGCAACAACGGATGATAAATTTTTATCAGAAAACGGTTCAGTGGGTTACTGGTTTCTGCCGGTATTTTCCCTCTGATCCAATACCCCATCAGGATAGGAATGACCACAATCGCCAGTAATGCAGACCCCGCCATGGCATAGGTTTTTGTGAAGGCCAGAGGCCCAAACAAACGCCCTTCTTGTCCTTCAAGGGTAAAAATAGGAATGAATGAAAGGGTGATGATCAACAGGCTGATAAACAGGGCCGGTCCAACTTCAACAGAAGCATTGGTGATCACTTTCCAGCGAGTTTCATTGTCAATTTGTTGATCAGGGTGACTATGGTCCCATTCTTCAAGCCGTTTGTGCGCATTTTCAATCATGACGATGGCGGCATCCACCATGGCCCCAACAGCAATCGCAATTCCCCCCAGAGACATGATATTGGCATTTAGCCCCTGGAAACGCATGATGATAAAGGCAATACACAGCCCCAGAGGAAGCGAAATAATGGCAACCAGTGCAGAACGAACGTGCCAAAGGAACAGGCCACACACGATGGCAACCACAATAAATTCTTCCAGAAGTTTATAGCTCAGGTTATCAATCGCACGGTCAATCAGTTGACTACGATCGTAAGTGGTCACCACTTCCACACCTTCTGGCAGGCTGCTTTTCAGTGTTTCCAGTTTATCCTTTACTGCAGAAATGACTTCACGCGCATTCTTGCCTGAACGCAGAATGACCACGCCGCCCGCAACCTCACCCTCACCATTCAGCTCCGCGATCCCGCGACGCATTTCTGGTCCAATCTGAACACGCGCAACATCCCTTAAGTAAACAGGGACACTGTTCTCACCCGTCTTGAGGACAATATTGTTAAAGTCATCAATGCTTTCCAGATAACCGCTGGCTCGTACCATGTACTCGGCTTCGGCGATCTCAACGGAAGCACCGCCTGCTTCCTGGTTAGAGGAGTCCAGGGCCTGTTTAACTTCTGGCAGGCTTACACCAAACTGGGCCAGTTTCATCGGATCAACGAGGATCTGGTATTGTTTGACAACGCCGCCCACAGAGGCAACTTCTGCCACATTCGGAATATTTTTCAGCTCATATTTCAGGAACCAATCCTGCAGAGAACGTAATTCCGAGAGGTCATGCTTACCGCTGTGATCCACCAAAGCATATTCGAAAATCCAGCCCACTCCAGTGGCATCCGGCCCTATCGCGGAACTGACCCCTGAAGGTAACTTACCCTGAACCTGATTAAGGTATTCCAATACGCGGGATCTTGCCCAGTACAGGTCAGTGCCGTCTTCGAAAATCACATAAACGTATGAGTCACCGAATTGTGAAAACCCTCGGACGGTCTTTGCTCCGGGTACAGAAAGCATGGTGGTCGTTAGGGGATAGGTAACCTGGTTTTCTACAATCTGTGGGGCTTGTCCCGGGTAACTGGTTTTAATAATAACCTGAACATCAGAGAGATCAGGCAGGGCATCTACTGGTGTATTGATGATAGTCCAGGTTCCCCAGATGCTCAGAAACAGGGCTCCCATCATGACCAGAAAGCGGTTGGCGACCGAACGCCTGATAATCCATTCAATCATCTTCGTCTCCTCAGTGACCTGAATGTGCGTTGGCTGAAGGGGCCGTTATTTCGGGTGCTGTAGTCGCGTGATCCTCTGGATGACGCATACGCTCCAGCGCACCGGAAATGTTCGCTTCAGAGTCAATGAGGAAGAGGCCGCTGACGACAATCGATTCACCCTCGGTCAAGCCAGAACCAATCCCGGCCTGGCGCTGGGATTCATGCAGAACCTTGATGACTTTAGGAACGAACCGGCCCTCGTTGTCTACAGTTATCACACGTTGTTCTTTGCCGGTATCGATGACCGCCTGAGAAGGAATAAGCAACATATCCTGGCTCTGTGTGTTGAGTTTCAAGTAGGCATTCATTCCTGGTTTCAGTAACTCATCTTTATTGTCTACCTGCAGGCGAAGCTGAAGAGTTCGGGTGGCTTGGTCAACGCTGGGAAGAATATTCCATTTCTCGATGTTGAACGTTCTATCAGGATAAGCCGGGACAGAAATTTCAAACTGAGAGGTCTCTTTCAGCAAATATGCGATAGACTCCGGTAGCGAGGCGCTAATCCAGACCGGATCCATCCCCTGTATCTGGGCAACAACCTTATCTTTTGAAATGTTCATCCCCGTTCTCAAATCAAACGCGGTGATCACACCATCAATAGGTGCTTTAATCGTGAAGCGCGTCTGAATGTTCCGCGTATTGCGTAAGCGCTGGATGTCGTCTTCTGGCATCCCGGCAAGGCGAAGGCGTTCCAGCACCCCTTTAAGTTGCGTTGCTGAACCGCCAGTACCTGACAGCAAAAGGTACTCGCTCTGAGCCTCGACCCACTCAGGGATCGTGATGTCAATCAGGGGCGTGCCTTTTTTGACTTTATCCCCGATAGTGAGCGGATACACTTTTTCAATGAAACCTTCCGATCTGGCCTGGACAATAACAAACTGATATTCGTTGAAACTGACAGTGGCAGGGATCGTCTGAGAGTAAGTCAGGCGCCCTGTGCGGACTTTTTCTGTTTTAAGACCTAGGTTTTGTACTTGAGTAGGATCGATACGGATGCCGTTACTGTTTCCGGATCCACCTTCATCCGCATATTTTGGTACCAGGTCCATGTCCATAAACGGGGACTTTCCGGGTTTATCGAACTTGGTATCGGGTTTCATTGGGTCAAACCAGAACAGGACCTTACGCTCTGATGATTGTATTTCAGCCTTGTCTGCGGAAAAAAGATAATGGTAAGCCCCAACGGATATAAGCCCTCCCATCACAAGACTGCTGATAATAACTGCAGTATATTTAAGTTTTATAGAAGCCATATTTAATTCCACTGAACATTGATAGAAGCCAAGCCTGTTAACTCGGGGGAGAACCGTAGGGGTAGATAATCAAGCCTGCCATAACAGGGGGCAGGCAAATAAATTTTAATGAGGAAATTAATTAAGACTGACTATTTTTAATTTCCTGAAGCAATGAGATATTATGCTGCTGCACAAAAGTGAAATTCACATGGTTACCTACTTTTAGCGCGCGGATGTTGTCATCCACCGCTGTAAATGTAAATCGCATGGTCATTGCAGGCCAACCAACAGTAGGTATTGCCTCGTGCGCAATGGTGATTTTCATCTCTTTCATATCAATATCCTTCACCACCCCTGCAGTGCTGATGACCTGCTGCGAAGCGGCTTCTGCCGTCGTGTTGCCTGCCGTGCTGTGATGTTGCTCGTTTGCCTGAGCTCCCGCGACCATGACAACAGAGAACATCCCAAATAAAGCCACTTTTATTGACTGACGCATATTTATAACTCCATATTTTTTCAAAAATAAATTCATTCTGTCCAACCACCACCCAAGGCAGTGAAAAGATTTATTTCATTAACGTGTTGGGCATATCTCAGATCCAGAATGGCCTGCTGTGTTGAAAACAGTGTTCTCTCTGCATCAAGGACTTCGATATAACTTACGGCTCCGCTGGAATATAATCCACGCGCCCGTAGCAGCGTTATCTGAAGGGACTCCAGAAAACGTTGTTGTGCTGTTAATTGTCCGCTTATACTTTCACGAAGTGATAGTGCATCAGCAACTTCCTTAAACGCAGTCTGAATTTTTTGCTCGTAACTGACAATTGACTGTTGCTGGCGCACTTCCGCGAGTGTCAGGTTGGCTTTGTTACGTCCTGCATTGAAGATGGGAATTTCAATTTTAGGGATGAAACTCCACATTCCACTCGCGCTGTTAAACAGGCTTGAAAGATCAGTGCTGCTTCCTGAAAGGCCGCCAGTCAACGAAATTGATGGGAAGAATGCGGCTCTGGCTGCCCCAATATTGGCATCTGCCGCTTTCAGCGCATGTTCAGCTTCCATAATATCCGGTCTTTGTAACAAGATGTCGGATGACAGGTTCAAAGGCAGTTTTACCGGATTAATATCTGTTTCCGCGTTAAGTTTACCATCGGGCAGTACAGAGTATTTTCCGACCACCAGTTGGAGCGCATTGTTCGCCTGGGCGAGTTCACCTTCTCTTTTTGCAATTTCAGCACGCGTACTTTCGATGACCCCCTTGGCCTGTTCAAGTGCCAGGACGTTTGTACTGCCGGTGATAAGCTGTTGCTCCACGAAAGCATAGGATTGTTCGTAGTTCTTCAGCGTTTCTCTGGCAATCTGCAATTGCTCATAAGCCAGCCGCTGGTTGAAATAGCTCTGCGATACGTTAGACACAAGAAGAATATGCACAGCACGCTGAGCTTCCTGACTGGCAAAAAAATTCTGGCGGTCAGCCTCACTCATGTTCTTCAGTTTGCCAAAGAAATCCAACTCAAAGCTGAGATCAAGACCCGCCGCATACTCTCGGGTAGTGGAACTTTCGTTTTTAAGCCCCCTACTGTAAGTAATACCTGAGGAGGCGTTCAGTTGCGGATATCTGCCCGAGTCTGTCACATTGTACTGGGCTCTTGCTTCCTGGACTTTGAGTGCCGCCATTTTTAGATCACGGTTGTTACGCAAAGCTTCGTCAATCAGGGTCTGTGCCTGAGGGTCGGCAAAAAACAGTCGCCAACCGACATCCTGGTAGCCTGCCGCTGCCGGAACCAGTGCGTTCCGGGAGAGCGAAAACTGTTGTGGCACTGGGAGTTCAGGGCGCTGGTAATCCGGAGCCAGTGAGGTGCACCCTGCCAAAATGAACAATGTACTGAGAGTTAGTAGTTTTAATTTGAACATATCGCTTCTCGTCCAGGCATACCTGGTTAAATGGTTCAAATGATTTCCTGATGATTATTGTGGATACCTTACCGGAGTGACTCTGTTTGGTGAGTGACAGAATAATGACAAAGCTGTCATTTTCGTTTTAATTCGTTGATATCGCCCTTTTGCCCACTAGAATGACAACTCCATATCGATGTTCCGGAGGGCGCGTGAAAATATTGATCGTCGAAGATGAGGTTAAAACAGGTGAATATCTTAGCAAGGGGCTGACTGAGGCTGGCTTTGTTGTTGACCTGGCAAATAATGGCATGACCGGGTATCACCTGGCCATGACAGCCGATTACGACCTGATTGTTCTTGATATCATGCTACCTGATGTGAATGGCTGGGATATCGTGAAAATGTTGCGGGCTGCAAATAAAGGAATGCCTATTTTGCTCCTGACTGCACTCGGTACAATAGAGCATCGTGTCAAAGGCCTCGAGCTCGGCGCTGATGATTACCTGGTCAAACCCTTTGCCTTCGCTGAACTTTTGGCCCGTGTCCGAACGCTGTTACGCCGGGGCGCTGCTGTCATAGTGGAAAGCCAGTTCCAGGTGGCAGATTTAACCCTTGATCTGGTGTCGAGAAAAGTAAACCGCAAGGGAACCCGGATCACGCTGACCAGTAAGGAATTCACTCTCCTCGAGTTCTTCATCCGTCACCAGGGCGAGGTACTCCCGCGTTCACTGATAGCTTCACAAGTTTGGGATATGAACTTTGACAGTGATACGAATGCCATAGATGTTGCTGTTAAGCGGTTACGGGCAAAAATTGATAACGATTTCGAACCCAAATTGATTCAGACGGTACGCGGAGTAGGCTATGTACTTGAGGTGCCCGATGAGGATTAATTGCCATCACCGTCCTTTTTCTCTTGCTACCCGTCTCACCTTTTTTATCAGTCTTTCGACGACCATCGCATTTGTAGCATTTACTTGGATCATGCTGCATTCGGTGGAGAGGCATTTTGCGGAGCAGGATGTCAATGATCTGAAACAAGTCAGTATGACCTTGGAAAATATACTTAAAAATCCTGATGGTTCGGAACGACAGAAAGTCGAACGACTCAGCACCGTATTGCAAAGTTACCGGAATATATCGGTATTACTCAGCAACGGAAATAACCAGGTACTCTATCGTTCGCCGGATGGTCCAGATCTTCTCCCTGTATCATCCTCGCCGGATTTTTCGCAGTACCTTGGCTCTGGTGAAGTATTTCTCTGGTCAAAAGAGAAGAAAAGTAACGCAGATCACGCTGATAGCGAAATGAGGCATACAACGTACCGCCTTATTGCGTCCTCAGTGAGGACGACTGAGGGCGTCAAACCTTACACGTTGCTGATAGCACTCTCCATTGATTTTCATCTGCATTATATTGATGAGCTCAAAAACAATCTTGTCATGATCGCCTCCGTCATCAGTTTGATGATTATTTTTATTGTTTTGTTTGCTGTTCATAAAGGGCATCAACCATTAAGAAATGTCAGCCTGAAAATTAAAAATATTACGTCTGAGAATCTGGATGTCAGACTTGAGCCTGATCGGGTTCCTATTGAACTGGAGCAACTGGTTATTTCCTTCAATCATATGATTGAACGTATAGAGGATGTTTTTACCCGGCAGGCTAATTTCTCTGCAGATATTGCACATGAGATTAGGAGTCCCATTACCAATCTTGTTACTCAGACAGAAATTGTATTAAGCCAGCGTCGACCGGATAAAGAACTGGAGGATGTGCTTTACTCTAATCTCGAAGAATATAATCGTATGGCCAAGATGGTCAGTGACATGCTGTTTCTGGCTCAGGCAGACAATAACCAACTCATTCCTGAACGATCAATGATAGATCTCAGGTCAGAAACGATGAAGGTATTCGAGTTTTTTGAAGCCTGGGCTGAGGAACAGGAAGTGAGTCTCGAGTTTGAGGGGAGTCCAGCCCTAATTGGAGGGGATCCACTCATGTTGCGTCGGGTTATCAATAACCTTTTATCGAATGCCATTCGTTATACCTCCAGGGGCATGGCGGTCACCGTTCGTTTGAACGAACGGGATGAATGGGTTGATCTTATCGTTGAAAATCCTGGCGTGCCCATTTCTCAAGAGCACCTTCCACGATTGTTTGACCGTTTTTATCGTGTTGATCCCTCGAGACAAAGAAAAAGTGAGGGAAGTGGTATCGGTCTGGCTATCGTGAAATCCATAGTGACAGTACATCAAGGTAGAATTAGCGTTGCCTCCGATGCGGTTTCAACCCGTTTCACTCTCTCTTTTCCCCGGTTCGTCGCATGATAAGGACGGGTATATTTTAAATAATAAATATGCCTGTCACATAACCAGTCCTAGGCTAAATCATGCATATCCGACTGAAAGCCATCAAGAGAATTTCTTAACCATCTGTTTTTAATCGTATTTAAATAAAAAACCTTACATTACACATTTGTCATCATTCTGTCACGAGTCCAACAGAACCGCTCCCTTATAATCACTATTAACTTAGACAGGCACAGCGAGATCCTGATGTTAACGGGATTACGCTGTGACCATTTACTACAAACCGGAACATCTCAAAGATACTCTAGTGAAAAGATGTTTCAGACGATTTGAATACTTATGATGTGAAAACGGAGAACACACCATGAACAAAATTTTAATTGCCACTGCTTTTGCCATGACCTTTGTTTCCTCAACCTGGGCTGCAGAAACCGTGAACGTACATGATCGGGTTAATAATGCCCAGGCGCCAGCACATCAGATGATGTCATCTGCACCGAAATCTGCGGTGGAGGGTGTTGGCACAAAAATAATGGACATGGATGAGCACCAGAAAGCGGTTGTGGCACATGAAACCGTGAACAACAGCAATTCTGACGCCCATAAAAAAATGGCTGAGACGCACAAGAAAATGAGGGGAGAGCAGGGCGTTACTGATGCTGAACGCAAAAATGCCAAGTCATTCTCGCAGATGGATGAGCATGAAAAAGCTGCCATCGCCCATGAAACGGTGAAAAATGCTCAGTCAAGTGCGCATAAAGAACAGGCTGAAAAGCATCGCGGTATGATGCAATCTAACTGAGTAAGCGTTTCCCCCGAGTAACCCACAATAAAAACACATCCTTATTGACATTATTGCCCCGTCACCGGGGCTTTTTTGTTTTTTAGCCTCTAGAGGGAAGGTTCTGTTATGCCTTGTGAGGCTAGTAAATAAGGACTGATTGACTATAGCCATGGCAAAGGGTGAAGGTAAATAACTTTTTAAACATGCGTTATGGTTCTTTGTTGCTGAGAAAAAGCGTTCCCATAGAATGGTAGGATTTAATTATGGTAAGGCTTTGACTATGTTGATAAAAGAGGTTTTTGTAGGGCGTTACCTCATCCTAAAAGTGGTGTTTCGTCAGTTAGCTGCGGCTGTTGCTAAACAAACCTTATTGGAAATGAGCCATGTTGAAATCACTTCTTAAACTTCTACCTACGTCGATCGGAAAAAGGGAGGAGAAAGTTTCTATCTCTGCCGCTAGTGTTCCTGATGGCTATCATGAACCTGAACAAGCTGCCAAGCTTTTGGCTTCGCCACAACGCCGTCAATGGTTGCAAACGTTGTGGGATTACTCGTCACTGCCAAAAGACCTGTATCTGCATTATTACCTACAACCGCTTGAGCACTGCGTAACTCTGATGCAGCAGTTTCCTGCCACGGAGAGTGGGCATCATGCTTATCTGGGGGGGATGGTGGATCATCTGCTTGAAACTGTGGCGTATGCTGCCCGTCTATCAAAAAACCACCTGCTGCCGATCGGCGCACAACCGGAAGATCAGGCCTCACAAAGCGCAGCTTGGAATGCGGTGATTGTTTACGCAGCTATGCTGCAATCGCTCGACAGGCTTTGTCAGATTGAAGTTGAGTTGGAAAGTGGGCAACGCTGGATGCCGCTCAATGCTATGCCGAGTGAACCCTACCGTTTTCGTTTCAAGCCTGTTGTTGAAGCGACACAGGCTCAGAGCCTGGGCGCGATGTTGGCCTGGAAAGTCATTCCTGATGAAGCCTTGCTCTGGTTGAGTACCTGGCCAGAGGTTCTGAAAACGTTATCGCTGTATCTGACGGGTTTTCGAAACGAATCAGGAATAATCAATACAATTGCTTCCGAAGCTATCTCTACATCAATAGGAAAAGAAAAAGGGGTACCTGAAATTGCCACTGCTATTTCGGCATCAATCCCACCGGTTGTACTTGAAGCAATAATGCCATTAGAGAATGGCTCTCTTCATTCAGCATCTTCCCCGGTGCTGCTTTCCTCTTCCTTGCCCGTTGAGAGTCCCCTATCTGAAGGGGGGGCTATCTCTCTCGACAGCACTTTGCCCGATAGTGAAACTGTAGAGCCAGCTTTTCCTGAAGAAGATACTACGGGGGATTTGTTGGCTGTCATGGGGTTTTCTGCACCCATTAATTTGGCGCAGGATGTGCAGGTAATATCGATGCAAACGGAGACTGTATTAAAGGAAGACATCGATTCTTCAGATTCAATGGGGATTGGAGAACGTTTTTGGCAATGGTTGAGTGAAGGATGTTGCTCAGGGACTTTTGCAGTAAATACTACCGATGCAAGGATATATATTATTGCAGGTTATGTCTTTATTCGTACTCCTAACATCTTTCACCAGTTTTTATCAGAAAGTTGCGAAAACTCCGAAGCTAAAACTAGCTTACAAAGTGCATTCGAGCGATTAGGGAGACATAGACAGGATAAAGGCGTGATGTATACCTGCCATGTCTATCAAGATAAGGCCAAGGAAGGGCGATTCCAGAAAATGACAGGTTATCTTATCGTTGCCAAGAAACTGTATAAAGACCATAGCATTCCAGGAGATAACCCATTGGTGATGATAAAACCTTAAGAAATAGGGAGTTATGGCATGATGAATGTGACGTTTGAACAGTTGATGGAGCAGTATTTTTTCAGTAATTCCATTCGGCCAGCGACGGAGTGGAGTTATCGGAAAGTTGTTCGAACTTTTCAGAAGTACGCACAGCAATTGCCTAGTGATGTCAACAATACATTGGTACTTGAATGGCGTAGGCATGTTCTTAAAGAACTGAAACTGGAGGCTTGTACCTGGAACAATAAAGTCACACATATGCGGGCATTATTTAATTTTGGCATGAAGAAGGGGATATTACCCCATAAGGAAAATCCCTTTAATAAGGCGGTTGTTCGGGTTGGGAAAAAGAAGAAAAAAACGCTTTCAAAGGGGCAGGTGAATACAGTGTACCGATTGATGGATCAACACTATCAACAGGAGCGACTTTTTGCGCAATCTTATGCCATGAGCGCACGGGCCAATGCCTGTCATCCAGCCTGGTTTTGGCTGGCTGTACTGGATACGCTAAGCCATACCGGAATGCGTCAAAACCAACTTCTGCATGTACGGTTGTGTGATGTCAATCTGGAGGAGCGCTGGATCGATGTGATTTCTGAGGGTTCAAAAAATCATCGTGAATTTAAGGTCCCTATAACGTCTATTTTATATCCGCGTTTAGAAGTCATTTTGGAACGCTCATTAGCGGCGGGCGCGGAATTAGGCGATCAGCTTTTCAATGTGAACCGTTTTGACCTGAGACGAAAAGCTCAGTTTGTGCAAGGAAGTCACGACTTGAATATGGGGATCTACCCTATAAGGGCCTTCTTTCGGCGCATTTCTAAGGAGTGTCGGTTTGCTGTCAGCCCCCACCGTTTTCGGCATACGGTAGCGACCAACCTGATGAAGTCCCCAGATCGCAATATTCAGGCCGTCAAACGTCTGTTGGGGCACTCCAGCTTACGGTCTACGTTGGAGTACATTGATGAGGATATTGATGCTTTGCGTGAACTTCTGGAGCAGGAGTGGGGGAATGGGTGAGAGACTGAATGAGGTTATCCCCTTGACACAATTTGACATTCGCATACGGAAACTGTAAAAATTGTACGCGAAAAATCCCGCCTATGCGACTAGGCGGGATCATCGAGAGCCTTTTTACAACAACCGGGTAATGGTATCACTGGATGAAACCTTCCAACCACACCTTCGGTTATTGCGTGTTCTGACTCATTTCGTACCTGTCAGGTTTTCGTCCTGAAATCTTGACAAGCGCTTCTGAATATGGTGCCCGGACTCGGAATCGAACCAAGGACACGGGGATTTTCAATCCCTTGCTCTACCGACTGAGCTATCCGGGCAACGGGGCGCATTAAACCGTATTGGGCCTAAGCCGTCAACGGCTTTGTCACCTAAAACACATAAAACACGTTTGTTTGCTGGCTTTTCATTCAAAAACGAGGAAATTCCCTGTCTGAATGCTCAGAAAGTCAGGAAAGCGCGCCGTGTTCACGACAGCGTGCAACATTTAAAACGTCTTCTGCCAGCCGGCGCGCAACTTCTACGTCGTTTAGCTGGCGCTTGACCAGCAGCCTGCTCAGGCAACCTTCCAGGATCAACTCCATTTGCTGGGCCACCATCTCGGCGTCATCGGAACCCATCTCCTGCAGGAGTGCCAGCGTGTACTCATAAGATGCCAGTTTCTGCTGCTGGGCTAACTGATGGATTGGCATATCGCTGTCCGGGAAAAATGTGCACGCCGCGATAAACAGGCATCCCGGATAGCGTTGCTGACGGACCTGTTCATCGAGCACCTTGTAACGTGCCAGCAATTTCTGCGGTGCGCTCAGGGAGTCATCCAGCATCAGCTGACGACGCCAGACATCAATTTGTTCGCCGTGGTAACGCAGGCTGTCGTACAGCAGCGCTTCTGCATCCGGCCAGAAGCGGCGCAACTCATTAAGCGGAACATCCACGCGTTCGGCGACATATTCCAGTGACATGGTTGCAAGGCCACGTTGTTCCAGGATATTTAAGGTTTGATCAAGAACTTGTTCACGTAGCACGTTTGCCTCCTCACAGTTCGCGTTATTAAAACAATTCGCGTTATTCAAAACCAGTGTCGTTTAATGACGGGCTTTCTGCAAATGCGCAGTAAAAGCCGCGGCATCCATAAATCCGGTCACCCGCGACCGGGGTAACTCCTGGCCGTCAGGGCCGAAGAAGATAATTGTCGGCAATCCCAGAACTTCAAGGCGCTTTAACAATGCCTTTTGTTCCGGCGAGTTTTTGGTGACATCCGCCTGAAGCAGCAGGGTATTGGCCAGTTCATTCTGCACCTCTGGCGCAGAGAAAGTGTATTTTTCGAATTCCTTGCAGGCCACGCACCAGTCAGCATATAAGTCGAGCATCACACGTTTGCCCTGAGCACCCGTGAGTGCGTCATTCAATTCATCAACGTTGTGGATCTTCTGGAAGCTCAGCGCATGTTGTGGTGTTGCGGTATTTACAGCAGGCGCGAATGCCCAGTCCTGTAACGGACGGCTCACCACCAGTGCTGCCGCGAGGAAAATCAGCTGCAAGATTCTGACCACGCCAAGCTGACTTTTCAGGCTCAGCAGTAAAGCCCAGCCGAAGAACGCGACCCCCAGAAGGCTCCACAAACGTAGCCCCCAGACATCGCCAATCACGCGTTCCAGCAGGAATACCGGTAACGCCAGAATCACAAAGCCGAACCCTTCTTTGACGTAGCTCATCCAGGGGCCGCTGCGCGGCAGCAGTTTGTTGCCGAACATTGTCACGATAATCAGCGGGATGCCCATCCCCAGCGCATACAGATACAGCGTGCCGGCACCGGCCAGCAGGTTACCGCTCTGGGCGATGTAAAGCAGAATGGCGCTCAGCGGCGCAGTGGTGCAGGGCGAACAAATCAGCCCGGCCAGCGCACCCATAATAAAGACGCCCGGCAGCGATCCGCCTTTTTGTTCATTACTCCACAACGCCAGACGGGTCTGAACGGAAGAGGGAAGCTGCAAGCTGAACAAGCCAAACATCGACAGCGCCAGCGCGATGAACATCACCGACAGCACGATCAATACCCAGGGGCTTTGCAGCGCCGCCTGAAATTGCAAACCGGCCGCCGCCACGATCATACCGAGAACGGTGTAGGTCAGCGCCATACCCTGTACATACACCAGCGACAGCAGGAAAATTCGCTTCATGCTGTGCGGTCGCTGGCGGCCAAGAATGATGCCGGAAATCAGCGGATACATCGGTAATACGCAAGGGGTAAACGCAATACCGATACCGATCAGCAATGCCCACAATGGCGAGAAGGGGAGCGGCGTACTTTGCGGGGCGGGCGTGGCGTCGACAGATGTAATCCGTCCAGGAGCAGGATCCGCCACTGGCGAGCCCGTTGGCTGCGCATCGGTCACCGCGCTGAGCGGGACTTCGTGGGTTTCCGGGGGATAACAGAATCCGGCGGCGGCGCACCCCTGATAGGTCACACGCACCGTGGCATCCTGGCTTGCCTGACGTACAGGAACAGTGATGCGCAGGGCATTTTCGTAGACTTCGCTGTCGCCGAAAAACTCATCATGATGTTCGCGGCCTTTTGGCAGTAAGAATGCCGCCAGTTCGGCGTTCTTAGGTTCGAGCTCGATTTTGCTGCGATAAAGATAATAGCCGTCGCGGATTTGCCAGTTCAGTTTGAGGTCATGTCCCTGCTGCTGGAAATCAAAGCTGAACGCCTGATCGACGGGGACAAACTGCTGCGCAGCGGGTTGGCTAAAGAGCGATGCCTGAGCCTGAAGCGGCAACAGGCACAAGCTGAACAGCAGGAAGAAAATACGAAGAATTCGGTGATCCATGCAGAGTTTACTTCTCTTTGTCGCGGCGAAGGCAGACAGCCGCTGAATGATTCGACAGAAGATGCGGACGGCTTCATGCCGTAACGCGTTAAGGAGTTGAGAGTATACCCTGCGTAATCGTTGCGCAGAAAGTCTTGCGGGACTTTTACAAAAGTCAGTAAAGGAGAAGGCTGATATCACGGGGGCCGCAGCCCCCGGAAAAATGTCAGAGAATGAAACTGCCCAGACCGAAGGCAAACAGAACTGACAGGAAAACGCCGACGGTGCCGGGAATAAAGAACGGATGGTTGAACACGAAGCGGCCGATGCGGGTCGTACCGGTATCATCCATCTGAACCGCTGCGACCAGCGTCGGGTAGGTCGGCAGAATGAAGAGGCCGGAGACGGCGGCAAATGAACCCACGGCAGTCAGCGGAGAAACGCTCAGCGCCAGCGCCATCGGCAACAGGGCTTTTGTCGTTGCCGCCTGGGAATACAACAGTGCAGAACTGAAGAAGAAAATTACCGCCAGCAACCAGGGGTGCGACTGAATAATGCTGCCCGCTGTTTCTTTAATCCAGCCGATATTGGCCTGCACGAAGGTATCGCCTAACCACGCCACGCCGAGGATACAAATACAGGCGCTCATGCCCGCTTTGAACGTACCGGAGGTCAGAATCGAATCCGTATCAACGCGGCATAGCAGGGTAATTAACGTCGCCACGCTGAGCATGATAATGAGGATCGCGCTGGTAGTCGTCATCAGCGGCGTAGCCACCAGCCCGAGACTCGGACTGTTGATCACCGCATACCCGACCACCGATAACACGCCGAGCAGGAATAACAGCACGGAGAGTTTTGCGCGCGGTTTGATGTCGATAACGGTATCGCCTCGCAGCGTCACAAGACCTTCTTCGTAACGTTTCAGATAGACCGGATCGTTAGAGAGTTTGGAGTCAAAGCACCAGGTCACCATCAAAGACATCACGATAACGGCCGCCAGCGTGGAAGGGATCATTACCATCAACAGATGCAGATAGCTGACACCGTGATCTTCCATCACTGATGACATATAAACCACCGCTGCCGAAATTGGCGACGCGGTAATAGCAATTTGCGCTGCGACCACGGCGGTGGATAACGGACGGCAGGGCTTGATGCCTTGCTCTTTGGCGACTTCAGAAATCACCGGTAACGCCGACAGTGAGATGTTGCCCGTTCCCGCGAGGATGGTCAGGAAGTAAGTCACTATGGGAGCTAGAATAGTGATGTGCTTCGGATTGCGCCGCAGCAGCTTTTCGGTTTGCTGGACCAGATAATCCATCCCGCCGGCGACCTGCATGGTCGAGATGGCGGCGATCACAGCCATAATGATGGAAATGACGTCGAAAGGAATCGACCCTGGCTTCACGCCGATCATGGCGAGTACCAGTACGCCCAATCCGCCTGCGAAACCAATCCCGATACCGCCTAAGCGCGCGCCGAGAAAGATCGCTAACAATACGATAATAAGTTCGATGATTAACATGGTTGTCTGTCCATTTCCCAGTACTCCTTAAGGAATTGATAATTATTTGTTATGTAATTGTTGTGTCGTACAAAGTAAAAAGGCCCGCTGTTCCGCAGAACAACGAGCCTTTAAAAGGTCAGTAATGGAGTCTGTTACTGTTCATTTTCATCCGTGTAGCGTTTTGCTTTATATGCCGGGTGTTTAAGATTTTCGATCGAGAAAATATCGTCGAGCTCTGCTGCGGTCAGCAGACCACGTTCAAGCACCACTTCCCTGACACTCTTGCCGGTTTCTGCACAAATCTTACCGACGATATCGCCATTGTGGTGGCCGATGAACGGATTGAGATAGGTGACGATACCGATAGAGTTGAATACATAAAACTCACACACTTCTTTATTTGCGGTAATGCCGTTGATGCATTTTTCCAGCAGATTGTAACAAGCGTTCGTCAGGATATGAACTGATTCAAACATTGCCTGCCCGATAACCGGTTCCATCACGTTCAGCTGAAGCTGACCGGCCTCTGCCGCCATCGTCACGCACACGTCGTTGCCGATCACTTTGAAGCAAACCTGATTCACCACTTCCGGAATGACCGGATTGACCTTGGCGGGCATAATCGAAGAACCGGCCTGTAACTCTGGCAGATTGATTTCATTCAGGCCAGCGCGCGGGCCGGAGGAGAGCAGGCGCAGGTCGTTACAGATTTTAGAAAGCTTTACCGCCAGACGTTTCAGCGAGCTATGAACCATGACGTATGCGCCACAGTCAGAGGTCGCTTCGATCAGGTCTTCGGCCGGAACGCACGGGAGATTGCTGACTTCCGCCAGCTTTTCTACCGCCAGTTGCTGATAACCTTCCGGCGTATTCAGACGGGTACCGATCGCCGTCGCGCCGAGGTTCACTTCCAGCAGCAGTTCGCCGGTGCGGATCAGGTTGCGGGTTTCTTCTTTGAGCAGCACGTTGAACGCGTGGAATTCCTGACCCAGCGTCATCGGAACCGCATCCTGCAACTGCGTGCGCCCCATCTTGATAATGTTCTCGAATTCTTTGGCTTTACGCTCGAAGCCGTCACCCAGTTGGGAAATGGCATCGACCAGCTTCAGCAGTGAGGCATACACGGCGATACGAAAACCTGTCGGGTAGGCATCGTTGGTTGACTGGCATTTGTTGAGGTGATCGTTTGGATTGAGGAACTGATAATCGCCTTTCTGGTGTCCCATCAGTTCAAGACCGATGTTCGCCAGCACTTCATTCGTGTTCATATTTACCGAGGTTCCCGCGCCGCCCTGATAGACGTCGATAGGGAACTGGTCCATGCACTTACCTTTATCAAGCACTTCGTCACACGCCTGAATGATAATGTCAGCAATATGGCGTGGGATCGTGCGCAGCTCTTTGTTGGCCAGAGCCGCCGCTTTTTTCACCATCACCATGCCACGGACAAATTCAGGAACATCGCTGATCTTGGTATTGCTGATATAGAAGTTTTCAATCGCCCGCAGGGTATGAATGCCGTAATAAGCGTCTGCTGGTACTTCGCGCGTGCCCAGCAGGTCTTCCTCGATACGAATGGTGTTTGACATGAGAACCTTCTCTTCGGTACTAAACGCGTTATGCGATGTTTAAAATTATGTTACTTACCGTGGTAAATTTAAAACGATCAACCATCGTTTGGACAACGAAGGCGATCATATGCTGCTTGCAACGAATTGCACGTATTAAGATCACTATCCTGCCCTCTTGTTGTGCATGTATTTTGGTATCTGTGAGAATTCTCACAAATCATTTATCTGCTCAATTAAATCAGGACTGGCGCTTGAAATCATTGAGATGTAGCACCATCTCATTGTAGTCAGCCCGCGTGCCTTTGATGGCAGAGATCTTGAGCGGGCCCTCATTCATGGTGTCGGAATGTCCTAAGACTGGATTTCCGGAACCTTATTACAAGGAGAATGCGGTGCGCTGGTTACCGTTATTACTGTTATTTTTGCTGGCCTACATTGAAATCACCCTATTTATCAAGGTGGCGGAAGTGGTCGGCGTAGCGACAACATTGTTGCTGGTCGTGTTTACTTCCTGCGTGGGCGTGTCTTTGGTGAAAAATCAGGGCATGAAGACCTTTATGCAGTTACAAGAAAAACTGGCGCTGGGCGAAAGCCCGGCGGCGGAAATGGTGAAAAGCGTCTCACTGGTGATGGCCGGTTTCCTGCTGCTGGTGCCGGGCTTCTTTACCGATTTCCTCGGATTGCTGCTTTTACTGCCGCCTGTTCAGAAACGCCTGACGCTCAAACTGATGCCTCACCTCAATATCGTCCGCTCCGGCGGCAACTGGGGTAACAGCGCACCGACAGGCAATACCTTTGACGGCGAGTTCAAGCGCACCGATGAAACCCAGGAACGTCTGGTTTCTCTGAAAAAAGATGACGACACAGAGCACCGCGATCGCTAATCTCTGTGCCCTTGATTGTTAAAAAATTGTTGGGAAGACCGTTTTTTGCCAGGTTGAAAGGCGACAATGTGAAGGAAAAAACGAAAATTTTTTCTGTGCTTCCCCTTGAAGGGCGATGTATCGCCCCCATTAAACAAACCACGAGGCCGGGCAGCATACTGTCAGGCATTCAACCCTAAAAATAGATATGGATCCGCTCACAGGAGAGTTATCAATGAAAATTCGTCCATTGCATGACCGCGTTATCGTCAAGCGTAAAGAAGTAGAATCTAAATCCGCTGGCGGCATCGTTTTGACTGGCTCAGCTGCAGGTAAATCTACCCGTGGTGAAATCCTGGCTGTCGGCCATGGTCGCATTCTGGAAAACGGTGAAGTGAAAGCGCTGGACGTGAAAGTTGGCGACATCGTCATTTTCAACGACGGCTACGGCGTGAAAGCTGAGAAAATCGACAATGAAGAAGTGTTGATTATGTCCGAGAGCGACATCCTGGCAATCGTAGAAGCCTGATCCTCCTCCGACCCACTTTTTTCTGAACTGAATGAATTGAAGGGAAATTAACAATGGCAGCTAAAGAAGTTAAATTCGGTAATGACGCCCGTGTGAAAATGCTGCGTGGCGTAAACATCCTTGCTGATGCAGTAAAAGTGACCCTGGGCCCTAAAGGCCGCAACGTGGTTTTGGACAAATCTTTCGGCGCTCCAACCATCACTAAAGATGGTGTGTCCGTTGCACGTGAAATCGAACTGGAAGATAAGTTCGAAAACATGGGTGCACAGATGGTGAAAGAAGTCGCGTCCAAAGCGAACGATGCAGCGGGTGACGGTACCACTACCGCAACCGTTCTGGCACAAGCCATCATCACCGAGGGTCTGAAAGCCGTTGCCGCTGGCATGAACCCAATGGATCTGAAACGCGGGATCGACAAAGCTGTTATCCACGCCGTTGAAGAACTGAAAAAACTGTCTGTCCCTTGCTCTGATTCTAAAGCGATTGCACAGGTAGGTACCATCTCTGCTAACTCCGATGAAACCGTCGGTAAACTGATCGCAGAAGCGATGGAAAAAGTCGGCAAAGAAGGCGTCATCACTGTTGAAGAAGGCACCGGTCTGCAAGACGAGCTGGACGTTGTAGAAGGTATGCAGTTCGACCGCGGTTACCTGTCTCCGTACTTCATCAACAAACCAGAAACCGGTTCAATCGAACTGGAAAGCCCGTTCATTCTGCTGGCTGACAAAAAGATTTCTAACATCCGCGAAATGCTGCCAGTACTGGAAGCCGTTGCGAAAGCGGGCAAACCACTGCTGATCATTGCTGAAGACGTTGAAGGCGAAGCCCTGGCGACTCTGGTTGTGAACACCATGCGTGGCATCGTGAAAGTCGCTGCGGTTAAAGCACCTGGTTTCGGTGACCGTCGTAAAGCGATGTTGCAGGATATCGCAACCCTGACTGGCGGTACCGTTATCTCTGAAGAGATCGGTCTGGAGCTGGAAAAAGCGACTCTGGAAGACATGGGTCAGGCTAAGCGTGTTGTTATCAACAAAGACACCACCATCATCATCGACGGTGTTGGCGAAGAAGCGACCATTCAGGGCCGTGTTTCCCAGATTCGTCAGCAAATCGAAGAAGCGACCTCTGATTACGATCGCGAAAAACTGCAAGAGCGTGTGGCTAAACTGGCAGGCGGCGTAGCCGTTCTGAAAGTTGGCGCAGCAACTGAAGTTGAAATGAAAGAGAAGAAAGCCCGCGTCGAAGATGCGTTGCACGCAACCCGTGCTGCCGTTGAAGAAGGCGTGGTTGCTGGTGGTGGTGTTGCGCTGATCCGCGTTGCTCACACTCTGGCTGGCCTGAAAGGCGACAACGAAGACCAGAACGTGGGTATCCGTGTTGCTCTGCGCGCGATGGAATCTCCACTGCGTCAGATCGTGGTTAACGCCGGTGAAGAAGCCTCCGTTATCGCGAACAAAGTCAAAGCGGGCGAAGGCAGCTTCGGCTACAACGCTTATACCGAAGAATACGGCGACATGATCGCAATGGGTATCCTGGATCCAACTAAGGTAACCCGTTCTGCTCTGCAATACGCATCTTCTGTTGCTGGCCTGATGATCACCACTGAGTGCATGATCACCGACCTGCCAAAAGATGATAAAGGCGATATGGGCGGCGCTGGCGGTATGGGTGGAATGGGCGGCATGGGCGGCATGATGTAATCATTATCCCCCTGCGTTCATCCGCAGGTACGTGAAATCAGCAGGCATTTTGTTTACTGATGAACGTGCTGAAGAAACCCGGTCTGAAAAGGCCGGGTTTTTTTATTTGACCATTTTTTATCGCATTCAGTAAGATAAGTCTCAATGTCTTCCACCTTTAGCGTGTAGACTCATTTCTGCGTGGGTTTCGGATTTTTACCGATAGCGCGGAACCTTGGGTATACGTGGCAACGGATGCCTAAGAGAGCCAGGTGTTTTCTGATAGGCTTTATGTGATTACAAAAACAAATGGGGAAAGTGATGCGGATTAAAATGTTACTGGGCCTGTCAGCTATCGCGCTGCTTGCCGGGTGCAGTACCACTCATCAACTGGATGCAGCGGGCCAGCAGGTGAAATTCACCGACGACAAGCCAGCCGCTGAATGTCAGCTGCTCGGCCAGGTCACCGGTGCCCAAAGCAACTGGTTCTCCGGTACCGGCGGCGACGGCAGCTCCATGCGTGGTGCAGCCAACGACCTGCGTAACAAAGCGGCAGCGATGGGCGGCAACACCATTTATGGTGCCAACAGCCCGTCTCAGAACTTCCTGTCCAGCTTTGCACCGGTTGACAGCAAAATGGTCGGCCAGGTTTATAAGTGCCCATAATCGGGCCCCGCGCGGTTTAACCGTGTAGAAATGATAAAGGGATGCCAATGGCATCCCTTTTTGCATCTGCAATCTGCACCTTTACGACTGCTTCAGCCGTAAATCCAGAATTGTTTTACTCGGCTCACCGCCAATTTCGCGGGTCAGTTTCGGCACCATATAGCCCGACACCTTGCTCATCAGCGCTTTCATAATGACGCGCGCTTCATCGTCGCTCACCATGAAATGGGCCGCGCCCTGCACTTTATCCAGCACGTGAATGTAATAGGGCAGAATACCGGCGTCGAACAGCGCATTGCTGAGCGCTGCCAGCACATCAGCAGAGTCATTCACATCACGCAGTAATACGCTTTGATTGAGCAACGTCACACCGTGCTTTTTCAGCTTTGCCATACTGTCGCGTAATGCGTCATCAATTTCGTTGGCGTGATTGATGTGCGTCACCATCAGTACCTGCAAACGCGACTGCTCAAGGCGTTGGCAAAGGGCATCCGTGATGCGGGCAGGGATCACCACCGGTAAACGGGTATGGATGCGCAAACGCTTAATGTGCGCGATACCTTCGAGTTCACCGATGAGCCAGTCGAGCTCGTGATCTTTGGCCATCAGCGGATCGCCACCGGAGAAAATAATTTCATCGAGTTCGGGACGTGTACGGATATAATCCAGCGCCTGAACCCAGTTGGCCTTATTTCCCTGGTTGTCCTGATACGGAAAATGACGGCGGAAACAGTAGCGGCAGTTCACCGCACAGCCGCCTTTCACCAGTAACAGGGCACGATTGTTATACTTGTGCAACAGGCCCGGAACGACGCTGCGTTGTTCATCAAGCGGGTCAGTGGTAAAACCCGGCGCGGCGATGAATTCTTCGCGCGCGGTTAATACCTGAAGCAATAAAGGATCCTGCGGATCGCCCGGCTGCATACGTGCCACAAAGGCGCGGGGCACGCGAAGCGGGAACAAACGACGGGCCTCACGCCCACTTTGCAATTCTGCATTGTCGTTAAGTGCCAGAAGAGTAAGCAGTTCATCGGGGTCAGTGATAACATCGCCGAGTTGATACAACCAATCTTCTCTAAATGGCGTTTTTAGGGTTACAATGTTTGCCATTTTTTGGCTAATACCAGTTTAAAATTAGAGGGCCATCATGGCGACTTATTCTAGCAACGATTTCCGTCCGGGTCTTAAAATCATGTTCGAAAGCGAGCCTTACGCGATCGAAGACAGTGTGTTCGTAAAACCGGGCAAAGGTCAGGCTTTCGCACGCGTGAAAATGCGTCGTCTGCTGACCGGCACACGTGTAGAAAAAACCTTCAAATCTACTGACTCCTGCGAAGGCGCGGACGTTGTAGATACCAACATGACTTACCTGTACAACGACGGTGAGTTCTACCATTTCATGCACCCTGAGACTTTCGAGCAGCACGGCGTTGAAGCAAAAACCGTGTCCGAAGCGTCCAAATGGCTGCAAGACAATGCGGAATGTATCGTGACACTGTGGGACGGTCGTCCTATCGCTGTACAGCCACCGAACTTCATCGAAGCAGAAGTGGTAGAAACCGATCCAGGCCTGAAAGGTGATACTGCGGGTACCGGCGGTAAGCCAGCCACCCTGAGCACCGGCGCTGTGGTTAAAGTTCCATTATTCGTACAGATCGGCGAAATCGTCCGTTGTGACACCCGTTCTGGCGAATACGTTTCCCGCGTTAAATAAGTTTTCGTCACTTATTCCGCTGGATGAAAGCTGCCTCAGGTGAGAGCCTGTCGCAGCTTTACGGCCTCAACCTGTTGAATAGGATTTTGTTTTTCATGTTGAAAAAGATCATGCTTATCGTGGTTTCAGTGACTGTGCTGGCTTCGTTATCCGGCTGCAATACGGTTCACGGTTTTGGTGAAGACATCCAGCATCTGGGTGGAGCGATTTCACGCGCGGGCTGATCCCTTCAGCCTTGTTGTCCCTTTTTTCCAGCTTCCAACTTTCCTAAAAACCTTCCTGATTTCCTGCATTCCTGAAAAGTTAACTACACTTAATGTGTTGTACTTTACATTCTCCTATAGGAAGGAAATTCATATGCTGAAGAAAAGTATCCTCGCCATCTTATCTGTTCTTGTTTTGTCTTCTGCGTTAACCGCCTGCAATACCACGCGCGGCGTCGGTGAAGACGTTTCTGCCGGTGGCCAGGCCATTCAGAAAAGTGCGCAATAATTTGGCGTGAACGTCATTCATGACAAGAAGTAAACTGAAGTCTGCCTGCACATTGATGCAGGCAGTGTTGTTTCTGGAGGGTGGAAAATTTAAGGCTGTTTAACCCAGACGAGTTTGCTGGTATCAAAACCGTACTGTTGCGCGGTTTGCAGCAACTTCTGTTTCACACCGTCGTCCAGCGTAGGGGTACGTGAAAGGATCCACAGATAGCTTTTATCCGGGCCACACACCAGCGCATAGCGATAGTCTTTATCGAGCTCGATGACGTTATAGCCGCCATAGAACGGGCCGAAGAAGGACACTTTGAGCGCCGCTCGCGCCGTTGAACCGGTGAAGTAACCTTTACCTTCACTTTCCTGCCATTTATTTTTCTTCGGATTAAATCCGCGGTTGATGACTTTCACACCGCCGTCGCCGCGCAGGCTGTAATTTGCCGTCACGCGCTCAAGCCCGCTTTCAAAGCTGTGATCGAGTCTGGCGACTTCATACCAGGTGCCGAGATAACGGTTGAGTTCGAAATTATTGACGACTTTGACGTCTTTCGGCGGAGTCACGCTGCAAGCGACGGATAAAAGTGCCGTGACGATAACACCGAGTTTTGACCAGATACGCATAGTTGTTCCTTCCTTAGGTAATCACCTAAGTGTAGGTAACAATAGAGAAAAAAGAAAAGAGAGTGGGGGAATATATCAGCGACCCGAAAGCGGGCCGCTGAAAGGCAAGATCGCGGCGGATCAGAGGCGGATCAATACGATAATCGTGACGATGCTTAAGATCGTCGCCAGACCGTAGAACACCCATTTACCGGCCGGAACGTGGATCTTCAGGTCGTGCATGGCGTGATGGATCCGGTGCAAACCGCACCACAATGGCAGAACGATCATCAGCAGCAGGAACAGACGCCCAATCCAACTCTGTGCGAAAGCCAGCACGCGTGGGTAACTCAGTGCATCACCAGGGAAGAATCCCAGCGGCAGCAGAAAGCACACCAGCAAAATCGTCACCGGCGCGAAAATCGCGCTCCACATACCACCGGCACCGAACAGCCCCCAAAACACCGGTTCATCTGAACGTTTAGGCAGAGTATTTTTCATTTCGCCTCCTCAAAGAAACAGTGCAATGGCAAGGATCACCAGCGTCACAACCACGGTCACGCCCCAAAAACCGGCAATGATCGGCTCAGGTCCCATCTTCCTGTCTTTCACAATGATGATGGAGGCCTTCGGCGCCAGCTCGAACCAGGTTTTGGTGTGCAACAAGGCGGCAAGCAGGGCAATCAGATTGATTAGCATCACGATCGGATTTTGCAGGAAATTCACAAAACCCTCCCAGCTTTCCGGTCCATGCCGCAGTGAGAACAGACCCGCCAGCAATAACAGGCTGAACCAGACGGCGGGCACTGACGTCCCTTCGCGCAGCATATAGAAACGGTAGAAAGGCAGCCGTTGCCACCAGCTGGCCTTCATTTCACGCACATAGGGTTTGCGTTTACTGGCTGTGCGCTGATTTTGAGTGGTCATATTTTCCTCCCTCATTGCGGTCTCAGCCTCGCTATCATGAAGTCTTTTGAGCTTTCGACTTTGCCCTGCTGGATAGCCGCGGCCGGGTCGACGTGCTTAGGACAGACTTCTGAGCAATAACCGACGAACGTGCAGCTCCAGACGCCGTTCTGGCCGTTAAGCTGCGGCATACGCTGCGCTTTACCCTGGTCACGGTTGTCGAGATTGTAACGATGCGCCAGCGTGATGGCGGCCGGGCCGATGAATTCAGGATTCAGGCCGAACTGCGGACAGGCGGCGTAGCACAGGCCGCAGTTGATACAGCCGGAGAACTGATGGTATTTCTCCATTTGCGCCGGTGTCTGATTGCCCGGCCCCTGATCGACGGTACGTTGATTACCAATGATGTAAGGCTTAATGGCTTCCAGGCTTTCGATAAAGTGTGTCATATCGACCACCAGGTCGCGTTCCACCGGGAAGTTACCCAGCGCTTCGATCTGCATGCCTTGCGGATACTCGCGCAGGAACGTTTTGCAGGCCAGCTTCGGCACGCGGTTGATCATCATGCCGCAGGAACCGCAAATCGCCATACGGCACGACCAGCGGTAAGAAAGATCTGGCGCCAGATGATCCTTGATATAACCGAGGGCATCGAGAACGGAGGTTGTCTCATCGTAGGGGACGTCATAAACCACCGGATGCGGCGCACTGTCCGTCTCCGGGTTATAACGCATGATTTCAACCTTCAGGCTGTGCGTTTTAGCCACGGGATTGCTCCTTATCTTTTTTATCCTGAGTTTCACCTGCACTACCGTAAACGCGCTTAGCCGGCGGCAGCGTGGTGATTTTCACATCGCCATATTCCAGACGCGGCGCAGAATCAGGCTGATAAAATGCCAGCGTGTGCTTAAGGAAATTGACGTCATCGCGTTCGGTGCAGCCTTCGTCCAGACGCTGATGCGCACCGCGTGATTCACGGCGATTGAATGCGGAATGCGCCATACATTCGGCAACTTCCAGACCGTGACCCAGTTCGATGGTGTAAAGCAGATCGGTGTTGAACACGCTGGAGGTATCGTTGATTTTCACGCGTTTAAAGCGCTCTTTCAGCTCCGCCAGCTTATCGATGGTTTTTTGCATCAGTTCCGTGGTGCGATAAATCCCGCAGCCTTCTTCCATCGCCAGACCCATTTCGTCGCGGATAGCGGCCCAGCTTTCATCACCTTCCTGCTGCATGAGCGCCGACAGGCGGTTTTCAATGTCCTGAACCTGTGCGTCCAGTGCGGCAGCATTGCCGAAATCTGTCACCTGTGCTGCGCGTAATGCGGCCTGTTCACCGGCCATGCGTCCGAAGACCACCAGTTCTGCCAGCGAGTTGGAACCCAGACGGTTAGCACCGTGCAAACCGACCGAAGAACATTCGCCGACGGCAAACAGCCCTTTAATGCGGGTTTCGCACTGCCCGTCGGTTTCGATACCGCCCATCGTGTAGTGCGCGGTAGGGCGCACCGGGATCGGATCAGTGATCGGATCTACGCCGACGTAGGCTTTCGCCAGTTCGCAGATAAACGGCAGACGTTCGCGTAATTTTTTCTCGCCGAGATGGCGCAGATCCAGGTAGACCACGTCGCCGCGCGGAGTTTCGACAGTGCGTCCGGCGCGCCATTCGTGCCAGAACGCCTGCGAAACCTTGTCGCGCGGGCCGAGTTCCATGTATTTATTTTTCGGTTCGCCGAGCGGCGTTTCCGGCCCCATGCCGTAGTCTTGCAGATAACGGTAGCCGTCTTTGTTCACCAGAATACCGCCTTCACCGCGACAGCCTTCTGTCATCAGGATGCCGGAACCCGGCAGGCCGGTCGGGTGATATTGCACGAATTCCATATCACGCAGCGGAACGCCGTGACGGAACGCCATTCCCATCCCATCGCCAGTCACGATACCGCCATTGGTGTTATAGCGGTAGACACGGCCTGCACCGCCGGTCGCCATCACGACGGCGTTAGCGCGGATCTGCACGCGGGTGCCTTCCATCATATTGATGGCGACCACGCCGCGAACCTGACCGTCATCGACCAGAATATCGAGGACGAAATGCTCGTCGAAGCGTTTAATTTGTGGGTATTTCAAAGAGGTCTGGAACAGCGTGTGCAGCATGTGGAAGCCGGTTTTGTCGGCGGCAAACCAGGTGCGTTCGATCTTCATGCCGCCAAAGCGGCGGACGTTGACCGAGCCGTCCTCTTTGCGGCTCCACGGGCAGCCCCAGATTTCCAGCTGAGCCATTTCAGTCGGGCACTGATGAACGAAATGATCTACCACGTCTTGTTCACACAGCCAGTCGCCTCCGGAAACGGTATCCTGGAAGTGAAAATCAAAGCTGTCGTGATCCTGCGTTACAGCAGCAGAACCGCCTTCGGCTGCCACAGTATGGCTGCGCATTGGGTACACTTTCGAAATCAATGCGATGTTCAGGTCAGGATTGGCTTCCGCTGCGGCTATAGCTGCGCGTAAACCCGCCCCACCTGCACCTATAATTGCTATATCGGCGTTAAAGGTTTGCACTGCATTCCTCCACTATCATCATGAAATCGGGTTTGATACACCCGCGAAACACCTTCGGAATCGAAGGTTTAGTGAACCCTGATGACATACAGGCGCTGTCCCAGAGGGTAATATTCTTATTGTTTGTAAGGGAATTATTATACCTAAGTGGTAGAAGTGGTAATTTGATGTGAACGCGCATTTCGGCTTTATCTGCGTCAGGGTTCGCAAAATGAGATATTTGTTTGCCCGTGGGGATGCGGGTAGACTGCATGACTTTTCTGAATTCGGAGTAAATCACCATGAGCGAAACAGCCAGCTGGCAACCCAGCGCTTCTGTCGCCAATCTGCTGAAGCGCGCTGCCATTCTTACTGAAATCCGACGTTTCTTTGGCGATCGCGGCGTGTTGGAAGTTGAAACGCCAGCCATGAGCCAGGCCACGGTGACCGATATTCATCTGGTGCCCTTCGAGACCCGTTTTGTCGGGCCGGGTGCCGCCGATGGCATGACGCTGTATCTGATGACCAGCCCGGAATACCACATGAAACGCCTGCTGGCAGCGGGCAGCGGTCCTATCTATCAGATGGGTCGCAGTTTCCGTAATGAAGAAGCCGGTATCCATCACAATCCTGAATTCACCATGCTCGAGTGGTACCGTCCGCGTTATGACATGTACCGCCTGATGAATGAAGTGGATGATTTACTGCAACAGGTGCTTGATTGTGCCAGCGGCGAAAAGCTTTCATATCAGCAGGCGTTTACTCGTCACCTGAATATCGATCCGCTTTCCGCCGATAAAGCAGAACTGCGCGAAGCAGCGGCAAAACTGGATCTGTCCAATATTGCCGACACCGAAGAAGACCGCGACACGCTGTTACAGCTGCTGTTCACTATGGGCGTTGAACCGCATATTGGCCGCGATAAACCGGCATTCGTTTACCACTTCCCGGCGTCGCAGGCATCTCTGGCGGAAATCAGCACTGAGGATCATCGCGTGGCTGAACGTTTCGAGGTGTATTACAAAGGCATCGAGCTGGCGAACGGTTTTCGCGAGCTGACCGACAGCCGCGAGCAGCGTCAGCGTTTCGAGCAGGACAACCGCAAACGTGCGGCGCGCGGTCTGCCGCAGCATCCTGTCGATAACAATTTGCTGGCGGCGCTGGAACACGGCATGCCCGAATGTTCAGGTGTGGCGCTGGGCGTTGACCGCCTGATTATGATTGCGCTGAATGCCAACAGCCTGAGCGACGTGCTGGCCTTCCCGGTCACGCGCGCCTGACATCCACAACGCTTTCCTGTTAGCCCCGATTGCTGGTCGGGGCGTCTTTCTGATTCCCCCTTTCTTTCCCGCCTCCTGCCCTTTTATTGTGCAAAAACACTATTACGGCGCATTCCATGAAACAAAAGTACCCAAATGGCGTAGCGATGATTTTAAAGTTTCAGTGAGCACGGTTTTCTGCAATCCGCTCAAATCGGGCACTGCGCTGTGTTTAAGGCAAATTATTTCGCCGCTGGCCTGCTTTATGCATAACAGGGTTATCACTCATTTTCCCGGAAACCAGTTATGTCAGAATCCAACGAAAAAGAACTGCTTTATGGACTGGAAGAGCGTATTGCGCCGGTACCGGCTTTTTTCACGGCGGTGCAGCATGTACTGGCCAGCGTGGTCGGGATTATTACGCCGCCGCTGATTATCGGTTCGGTGCTCGGGCTTAACGCCTATCTGCCTTATCTCATCAGCATGTCGCTGCTGGCTTCTGGCATCGGAACATTTATTCAGGCGCGCCGGTTTATGTCGGTTGGCGCGGGAATGATTTGCCTGCAGGGCACCAGCTTTGCATTTCTCGGCGTAATCCTATCCGGAGGGATGCTGGTGAAAAGCCGTGGCGGTTCACCTGAAGACATTATGGCGATGATTTTTGGCGTGAACTTTGTTGCCGCGTTTATCCCGCTGCTGGTTAGCCGCTTTATCGGCCAGATGCGCCGGGTATTCACGCCTTTAGTGAGCGGAACGGTGATTGCACTGATCGGTATCAGTCTGATTAAAGTCAGCATCACCGACTGGGCGGGCGGACACGGCGCGGCGAATTTCGGTGCGCCGGCTAATCTCGGGCTGGGGGCGCTGACGTTGCTGGTGATCGTCGCCTGTAACCGGATCAACGTACGCTGGGTGCGTCTGGCCTCGATTGTATTGGGCATTATTGTCGGCTGCGTCGCCGCCGCGCTGAACGGACATCTGCCGCTAAAACCCGTGCAGGGCGACTGGTTTGCGCTGCCGCAACTGTTCCGATTCGGCTTTAAATTTGACTGGATTATCTTCGTGCCGATCGCGCTGGTTTCTTTCATCAGCATTCTGGAAGCCGTCGGTGATCTGACGGCAAACTGCATGCTCTCGCAGCAACCTATTGAAGGTGAGAGTTTCCGCAAACGGCTGAAGGGCGGCATTCTGGCCGACGGTATCAGCTGCATGGTTGCGGCGATGTTCTCCTCCTTCCCGAATACCACCTTCGCGCAGAACAACGGTGTGATTCAGATGACCGGCGTTGCCAGCCGTTTTGTCGGCATGTATATCGGCGGGGTGTTAGTTGTGCTCGGGCTGTTCCCGTTTATCGGCGGCATATTGCAGCAAATTCCCGCGCCGGTACTGGGCGGTGCGACGCTGGTGATGTTTGGCAGCGTGGTGGCAGCAGGTATCCGCATCATGACGCAGTCGCCGGTCGGTCGCCGCGAAATGCTGATTATCGCCATCTCCTTCGGTATCGGGCTGGGCATTGAAGCAGTACCGGAAGCGCTGGGGCAGTTCCCGCAAATCGTCGGGAATATCTTCGGCCATGCGGTCACCAGCGGCGGCGTGGTCGCCATTTTGCTGAATCTGCTGATGCCCGCCGAGCGCGTCAGCGTGGTGGCCGGGGAAGTTAAAGTTCACTGATTTCGCGCGCGTGCGCCCCTGGATCAGCAGACAGGGCATAACTGAGCTGACTCACTTTTTGAATTTTATTCCGACCAAAAAAGGATGTCAGTTATGTCAATACAACGTACGTGGATCCAGAATCCGCTGGCCGTTTTCACGGCAAATGAGCTGGATGCGCGCGGCGGTATCGTGATCGAAGGCACGAAGATTACTGAAGTATTAGCCGTCGGCCAAAGCCCTTCACAGCCGGTTGATCAGGTTTTTGATGCCACCGACTGTGTGCTGATGCCCGGCCTTATCAATACCCATCATCATTTCTATCAGACGCTGACCCGAGCCTGGGCGCCTGTGGTCAATGTGCCGTTGTTCCCGTGGCTGAAAAAGTTGTATCCGGTCTGGGCGCGTTTGCAGCCGGAAGCGCTCGGGCTGGCCAGCCGCGTGGCGATGGCCGAACTGCTGCTGTCCGGTTGCACCACTACAACGGATCACCATTATCTGTTCCCGCAGGGGATGGAAGAGGCGATCGATGTGCAAGTCGAAGTGGTGCGGGAATTGGGCATGCGCGCTTTACTGACGCGCGGTTCGATGAGCCTTGACGAGGAGCAGGGCGGTCTGCCGCCGAAACAGACGGTGCAGTCCGGTGAAACTATCCTGCGCGACAGCCAGCGGCTGATTGACCGCTATCATCAGCGCGGCGAAGGCGCGTGGATGCAGATAGCTCTGGCACCTTGTTCACCGTTCTCCGTTACCACCGAAATTATGCGTGAAAGCGCGATGCTGGCGCAGCGCGAAGATGTCCGTTTGCATACGCATTTAGCCGAAACGCTGGACGAAGAGGCGTTTTGTCTGAATATGTTTGGGCTGCGCACGGTGGATTATCTCGACAGCGTCGGCTGGCTGAATGACCGCACATGGCTGGCGCACGGCATCCATTTCAACGCCGATGAAATTACGCGTCTGGGTGCCGCAGGCACCGGTATTTGCCATTGTCCGGTATCGAATATGCGGCTGGCTTCCGGCATGTGTCCGACGCGCGATTTGGAAGCAGCCGGTGTTCCCATCGGCTTGGGTGTAGACGGTTCTGCCTCCAACGACGCGTCGAATATGATGTATGAAGCGCGGCAGGCACTGTATTTGCAACGCCTGCGTTATGGCGCGGAGTATGTTACGCCGGAACGGGTTTTAGGCTGGGCAACGCGAGGTTCAGCGAAGCTGATTGGGCGTGATGATATCGGGCAAATCGCGGTGGGAAAACAGGCGGATCTGGCGCTCTTCCGGCTGGATGAACTGCGTTTTAGCGGCAGCCATGATCCGATTTCCGCGCTGTTATTGTGCGGGGCTGAACGCGCGGACAGGGTGATGGTGGGCGGCAAATGGCGGGTGATTGACGGACAGATCGTGGATATGGATATCAAATCGCTGATTTCTCAGCACCGCAAAGCGGCGGCGGCGCTCATCGCCGAGTTGTAACGCTCAGGGGCAGACATTCTGCCCCTGAGTCTCTTTTATAAATCGCCCGGCGAACGTGAGCTGTTACCGCTACGGCCACTGCCACTGCCACTGCTGCTGGTAAAGGTCGCGTTATTGCCATTCTGCGCGCGATGCAAAGTTTCCATCCGCACCTGGAACGGTGGGAATGGCAGGGTGATGCCGTGTTCGCGGAATCCGGCCAGAATCAGCTGATGGATTTCGTGGCGTAGCGGCATACGGTGCGCCATTTCAGCGGCGTGCATACGCAGTTCGAAAATCTGAATACCCTGCTGCAAATCCACCAGATAGGCTTCCGGCACTGGCGTGTCCAGTACCAGCGAACAGCGGTGCGCGGCGTTGAGCAGAATTTCAGTCACTTCTTCGCTGTTGGCTTCCGAAGGTGCAGGCACCGTCAGCACCACACGGGTCACGGAATCGGACAGCGACCAGTTGATAAATTGCTCGGTGATAAAGGCCTTATTCGGCACGATGATCTCTTTGCGATCCCAGTCGGCGATGGTAGTGGCGCGGGTGTTGATCTTGGTGATGCTGCCGGTCAGATTACGGATCGTCACGGTATCGCCGATGCGGATCGGTTTTTCGAACAAAATGATCAGGCCGGAAATAAAGTTAGCGAAGATCTCCTGCAAACCAAACCCGAGCCCGACACCCAGCGCAGCGACCAGCCATTGCAGCTTCGCCCATTCGATCCCAATCAGTGAGAAGCCCACCAGGCCGCCAATCAGCAACAGCACGTATTTGGTGATGGTCAGCACGGCGTAACCGGTGCCCGGCGTCAGATCCAGGTGTTGCAGCAGCGCCAGCTCCAGCAGGGCCGGTAAATTGCGCACCAGCTGGGTGGTGATGATCAGCACCAGAATGGCGATCAGCACCGATCCCAGCGTGATCGGCTGCATGCTTTCGACGCCCTGAACGGTGGATGCTACCTGCCAGAGATGAATATTTTCCAGGAATGAGAATGCCGAATGGATTTCAGACCACAGGAAGATCACTGAGATAAGCGCGATAAGCGTCAGCAGCGATCGCACCAGACGCAGTGATTGCGCGGAGATCGCATCCAGATCGACCACCGGTTCTTCGATTTCCACCGTGCCTTCATTGCTGGTATTGGCATGGTGTCCTTCGTCTTCGCCGCGTGCCCGCTGGTTGAGCATTTCTGCACGGCGCTGTTTGGCGCGCTCAAAGGCGATACGGCGTCGCTGGATAAGCATCCAGCGGCGGATAATATGGTATATCACCAGCAGCACAAACCAGATGGCGACCGACGTCTCCAGACGTGCAAGCAACGCCTGCGACGTGGCGAGGAAGCCCATCAGCGAAGCCAGCGCGGCGACAATCGGTGCACCCAGCAGCATCCACCACAGCGCGTTATTGAGCATGTTCTCGCTGTTACCTTTCTTATCGAGGTACAGCGGAATGCCCGCGCGTTTCAGGCTGTGCGTCACCAGCGCGACGACCAGACACAAAATCACAAAGCACAGGCGGCCAAGGGTATTGGAGAATTCGCGATCGTTGAGATTATCAAAAGTAATCAGCGCCATAATCAGCGGCACAATCACCCAGATGGAGAGCGCGTAATAGCGCAGTGCGCGGGACACGGCGCGTTGCGGCCAGCCAAAGTGGGTGACGAACAACCCTTGCGGATGCGCCAGCGCAGCGCTGACCATAAATGCCCACAAGATCGGCAGCGTCGCGGTCACACCGTCGCCAATCGCCACGGCAATCGGATACGGCCATGCGCTTTGCAACCCGAAGCCCAGCGCCGCCCACAGCACCGGCAGCGGCATCGCCACCAGTATCGACCAGAACACGGTGCGCATCGTCAGCGAGAAATGATCCTGCGTAACTTTGCCCACCTTGCTGCTGGCGCGTGCCAGAAATGCGTAGTAGTGCTTGCGTGAACTGATGCTGATGATCACCAGAATCAGTGCGCCAAACAGCGGCAACAGAGTTTCTTTACTTGTGATCATCATCATTCCCGCGCCGCCCAGCTGGCTCAGCGAATCCAGAGACAGCAAGCGTTTCAGGTCATGCGCCAGCATCATCGGATAAGAAAGGCCGACCGGGCTGACGTCGGCAACCCAGAACAGGTAACGGTGCGCGGCTTCATGAACGTCATTCAGCGCTTCCACCAGTTGGCTGTTGGCCACTTTCAGCTTGGTCAATTCGAGAATTTGCGTGTCACAGCCGGAAAGCAGCGAATTGAGCAAATCGCGCTGCGTGCGCAGTTGTGCGTCGAGAATTTTTTGCTGCGCGGGGGTCAGCGGTTTGCCATCGTCCTGGCGCCCCTGACGGTAAACCGCCTGTTTATCGAGTAAATCTTCATAGTGCAGACGCTGAACGCGCAACTGGCCCATATCGCGGTCAAGCTGTTGCGGTTTCGGCATATCCGGCAGGCGTGAAACCTGCGCCCGCAGCGTTTCGCCTAGCAGATTGGACGCACCGAGCCACTGTGCCTGTTCACGAATGGTGTTGATCGCCTGACGGACCTGCTGCGTTTGCGCGGCTGCCTGACGTTGCTGAGAGGAAATCAGATCCATCCGTTGAGCCTGCTGGTTCAGCGCCAGTGAAAGTTCGCGGTTGGACTGCAATTGCTGGCTGATGGAATGGGGAAGTTCGCCACTCTGTTCTGCCAGCAGCTCGGTTTTTTCCAGCGCCTGTTCGGCTTCACGCTGACGCTGATTATTGAGCGTATTGCGCAAGGCTTGCAGTTGCTGATCCAGATAATCTGCACGCTTTTTGTAAAGATCGGCGCGCATCCGCGACAGTTCCTGCCGGTTATTCGACGAGAGTTGAGCCAGTTCAAGTTCATCAACTTTTGCTTTACGCGCCGCAGATTCCGCCTGTAAAGCGCTAAGCTGAGCCTGTGCCAGAATAGAAGACGTGGCCGCTGCCGCCTGAATACGCTGATCGATATCGCCCAGCGCATTGCGGGCTTCGGATTGCTGCTGCGGGATCTGACTGAGGGAATCACTGATATCGCGTGAGCGATCCTGCTCCTGACGCAGCTGACGGGTTTCTTCAAGCTGCTGACTGCTGATTTGCAGAATTTGCTGATCGAGTTCGGCACTGGATAAATCGGTGCTGACCGCAGGCGGCTTTTCAGGCTGATTTTGCAATTCCTGACGCAGGGACTGCGTCAGTTTCGGGAAGTCATCGATCACCTTTTGATATTCCGCCGTGCGCCCGGCAGACACTTTGGCCTCGTTCAGCCAGTTGAGGGCACTTTGCAATGCCTCAACCACCTGCGCCTGATTGGCCATTTCTTTGTTGGCTTCCGCCTGTTTCAGTTCCTGTTTAAGCTGATCTTCAGTCGGCGCTGCGCCTGCCATGAGCGGCAAAGACAGCAGTAAACTCATCAGCAAGGCGGGGATCAGGCGCACTCGTCACTTCCTTTTTTTCAGTTCTTTCTGACAGTCAGTTCAGACGAAATCAGTCGTCGTTGGTTCTTGCGGGGCAGCCGCTGGCGCACGCAGGGCTTCGGCAAAGGGTTCGCCCATGCGGGTAACCGTACCGTTGTTCAGCTGAGGCATAAAGCGAACCTGACCGGCGGCAAACAGGTTAATCACCGTTGAACCGAGTTTGAAGCGACCCATCTCCTGGCCTTTTTCCAGCGCGATCGCGCCTTCTTCACCGGCGGCAGGATAGGTCCAGCGTTTAATGATGCCTTCACGTGGCGGCGTAACGCAGCCAGCCCATACGGTTTCGATGCTGCCGACAATCGTGGCGCCAACCAGAATCTGCACCATCGGGCCAAATTCAGTATCAAACACGCTGATGACGCGCTCATTACGGGCGAACAGATTCGGCACGTTGGCGGCGGTCAGCGGGTTTACCGAGAACAAATCGCCCGGTACATAAATCATTTCACGCAGTACGCCGTCGCACGGCATATGCACGCGGTGATAATCGCGAGGTGCCAGATAAATGGTGGCGAACTGGCCGTCTTTGAACTGCTCAGCCAGCTGATAATTCCCTGCCAGCAACGCTTCGAGGCTGTAGAAATGGCCTTTTGCCTGGAACAGTTTGCCGTCGGTGATAGCCCCTAACTGGCTGACTGCGCCATCGGCGGGCAGGCAAAGCATGTCCAGGCCGCTGACGACAGGACGTGCGCCATCGCGCAGCGGGCGAACGAAGAATTCATTGAACGTGGCGTAAGACTTGATATCCGGGTTTTGTGCTTCTTTCATGTCCACGCTGTAAAAGCGTGCAAAGGCTTTGATCACCCAATGCGTTAGCGTGGCGGCACGTTTTTCCGCGCCCCAGCCTGCCAGACGGGTCAGACCTTGTTTAGGAAGTAAGTATTGAAGTTTGATTTTGATACTGTCCAGCACGGGGAAAACCTCTTGGATGGTATGAATGACCGGCTTGACCGGCCATTTCTGCAGGAGACCGTCAATCATCTGGACGGTCACACATCGTGTTATGGCGGAGGAGCGTTTTTACTGGCGCTGATTGTAACGGTGAGAAATCAACGGTTCAACGTCCGTTAACTTCCCCCGTTTATCATTAACCTGTTAGCTCAATGAGTTAACGTCAAAGTGCGTCGAAGTTTTTACGCGTTTTTACGTCTTCCATACTTTCGAGAATGCGATGGTAGTTGTCGAAACGCTCTTCGGCGATGTCGCCACGGTCCACGGCATCACGGATAGCACAACCCGGATCGCTGCCATGTTTGCAGTCGCGGAATTTGCAGTACCCGAGGAAAGGACGGAATTCGACGAAGCCCTGAGTAATTTGCTCTGGTGCGAGATGCCACAAACCAAATTCGCGGACTCCCGGTGAGTCGATGACGTCGCCGCCGCGCTGGAAGTGGTAAAGACGCGCTGCCGTGGTGGTGTGCTGGCCCAAACCAGAGTTGTCAGAGACTTCATTGACCACGATCTGTTTTTCTTCCGGCGGCAGCAGGGCATTGAGCAGGCTGGATTTGCCCACGCCTGACTGTCCGGCGAAAATACTGATGCGATCCGTCAATGCGGTTTCAAACGCGGGCATGCCTTCGCCGGTCTGGCTGGAGACTTCCAGCACGCGATAATTGATGCGGCGGTAAATAGCCATCATACCTTCGACGAATTTGCGGCCATCGTCGTCGAGCAGGTCAATCTTGTTGAGCACAATCAGCGGCTCAACTTCAACGGTTTCGCAGGCCACCAGATAGCGGTCGATAATGTTCAGCGACAGCTCTGGCAAGATTGCGGAGACAATAACGATCTGGTCAATGTTGGCGGCGATAGGTTTCACGCCGTCATAGAAATCAGGTCGGGTCAGGACGGAGGTGCGCTCGTGTACCGCTTCAACGATACCTTTTACGCTGGCGTTCTCGCCGGCGCGCCATACGACGCGGTCGCCGGTGACCAGAGAACGGATGGTACGGCGGATATTGCAACGGTGCTGGCTGCCGTCGGCCGCTTCAACGTCCGCATGCATCCCAAAACGGCTGATGACGATGCCGTCCTGCGGTTCGCCATGCAGAGAATCGTCCAGCTCTTTCCGTTTGTCGGTCTGTGTCAGACGACGCTGGTGGTTGGTCTGAACGCGACGTTGTTGCCCTTTAGACAGTTTTGACTTAGTCACTGCGCCTCACTTGACTGGCTTTAATCGCTCGGTGCGACCAAAACGTCTATGATACCAGCTATATCTCTTTCTTTGTAATAGGACACATCATGGCTGCAAATGACTCGAATTTAATTTGGATCGACCTGGAAATGACCGGTCTGGATCCTGAACGTGACCGCATCATTGAGATCGCCACGCTGGTGACCGACGCGCACCTGAATATTCTGGCCGAAGGCCCGACCATCGCCGTACATCAGTCTGACGCGCAGCTGGCGCTGATGGATGACTGGAATGTGCGCACCCACACCGGCAGCGGTCTGGTTGAGCGCGTGAAAGCCAGCCCGTTTGACGACAATGCGGCGCAGCAACAAACCATCGAGTTCCTGCGCGAGTGGGTGCCTGAAGGTAAATCGCCAATCTGTGGTAACAGCGTCGGGCAGGATCGCCGCTTCCTGTTTAAGTACATGCCGGAGCTGGAAACCTATTTCCACTATCGCTATCTGGACGTCAGTACGCTGAAAGAGCTGGTACGTCGCTGGAAACCCGAAGTGCTTAGCGGCTTTAAGAAAGAAAATACCCATAAGGCAATGGACGATATCCGTGAGTCCGTGGCTGAACTGGCCTATTACCGCGAGCATTTCATCCAGTTGTGATATCTGTAATCCTGCAAGCCGGATGATTTTAGGTATTTATTTTAAAAATCCTTATGAAAGCATGCAGGGCACAAAATCACCGCGTTTCGCCGATTAAATCACCGTCTTGATGGTTTAATCGGCACTTGAACGAAAATATCATTTTTTTGCTTTCAGGGGGTTGCGGCTAAAAGGATTTCTCGTATAATGCGCACCCCGTACCGATGAAGAATTTCGTTGAGTGCGCAGAGCGGGAATAGCTCAGTTGGTAGAGCACGACCTTGCCAAGGTCGGGGTCGCGAGTTCGAGTCTCGTTTCCCGCTCCAAATTTTTAAAGGTTCTAGATTCAACGTTTTATATGTATTCTTTGATACGTAAAACAAAAGCAGTGCCATGCGACGCGGGAATAGCTCAGTTGGTAGAGCACGACCTTGCCAAGGTCGGGGTCGCGAGTTCGAGTCTCGTTTCCCGCTCCAAAAAATTTCAAATGCTGTAAGTTTACAGCAGATGCACCAAGCATCTCTAAGCGGGAATAGCTCAGTTGGTAGAGCACGACCTTGCCAAGGTCGGGGTCGCGAGTTCGAGTCTCGTTTCCCGCTCCAATTTTCTTCTTCAATACAAAATCATTTCTTATCGCCAAACTCATGCGCAATCTGTGCGTGATAAATCCGATCCTTACACGATTTGTAGTAATGTTTTAAACAGACTTATCCACAGGTTTAGCTGTTTTTTTAAACTGTCTGTTTTTTGCACTCCCCCTATTGCCAATTTATAATTACTTGTTTTAAAACATAATATATTTATAGCGAAACGTTATGGTGATCACTTGCTTCTTTTTTTGCACTTGATTGGCAAAGCATTTTTATTTTTATGCACAGAAAATATGGCATTGCGAATTAACTGCTATGGGAATTGTCATGCATCTCGCGGCAACCCTTTTTCGACTGCGCGGATCAGCCGTTTCTGCTGCGAAGTTTGCACTTCCACACGATGTTCACTTCTTCTTTCGGTCTGTTGGCAAATTGCCCATTCGATATGCTCATCCAATAGCGCATTTTCCCCTGTCCGTGATTGCAACGCCGTCAGCACCTCTTCCGAGTAGGGCGCATTGCCCAATGCCACCGAAATATTCCGCAGCCAGCGCAAATGGCCGATACGACGGATAGGGGAGCCTTCGGTAATGCGCAAAAACTTCTCTTCCGTCCAGCCAAACAAAGCAATCAGCTCCGGAGCATGCAGCGCGGCGCGTGGGCTGAAATCCTCTTCGTCCGTCAGTTGTGAATAACGGTTCCACGGGCAAATCAGCTGGCAGTCGTCGCAGCCGTAAATCCGGTTCCCCATCATCGGGCGGAATTCTTCCGGGATCGCGCCTTCCAGCTCAATAGTCAGATAAGAAATACAGCGGCGGGCATCGACAGTATAAGGCGCGACAATCGCGCCGGTCGGGCAGGTGGTCATACAGGCGACGCACTTGCCGCACTTTTCTTCCTGTGGGGCATCGACCGGTAGCGGTAAATCAATCAGCAGTTCACCCAGAAAGAACCAGGAGCCAGATTCACGGTTAAGAATAAGTGAGTGTTTACCAACCCAGCCCAGCCCGGCTTTGGCTGCCAGAGGACGTTCCATAATAGGGGCGGAATCGACAAACGGGCGGAACGTCACCGCATGGTCAGATTGTTGTTCGGTGCAGTAAGCCTGAATCATGTCACCCAGCTTTTTCAGACGCTGGCGAAGCACTTTGTGATAGTCGCGCCCCAGCGCATAACGGCTGACGTAACCGAGTTGCGGGTTGTTCAGGGTTTTGGCAAAGGCGGCTTTGGCGGGCAAATAGTTCATTCTGACGCTGATCACCCGCAACGTACCGGGCAGCAACTCATGAGGACGCGCACGCAACATGCCGTGGCGCGCCATCCATTCCATCTCGCCATGATATTGTTTATCAAGCCAGTCCTGCAGTTTAGGTTCTTCTGCAGATAAGTCTGTATCGCAGATGCCAACCTGCTGGAAGCCTAGCGATTGGCCCCATTGCTTGATATGTTGAGCCAGTTGAACGAGATCGAGAGGGAGTGTCATGACGAACCAACGTGAAAAACGAAACGAGGCGAGTTTACCACATTCCGTATTTTCTGCTGAATGGCTGCGTAAGGTTGAAGGTCAGGCCGCGCAGGAAACAGGGATTTCTCTGTTCACGCTGATGCAGCGCGCAGCTGAGGCAGCTTTTTCGCTGACGCAGCGCACATATCCTGACGCCCGCCACTGGTTGGTTTTGTGCGGGCACGGTAACAATGGCGGAGATGGCTACGAGGTGGCGCGACTGGCAAAAAATGCGGGTCTGCGTGTGACGCTGCTGGCTGTCGAAAACGACAAAGCTCTTCCTGAGGAAGCGCAACAGGCACGTCAAGGCTGGCTGGCGTGCGGCGGTAGGGTCGGCTCTTCAAATGCGCAATGGCCAGAAGATGCTGATGTGATTATCGACGGACTGCTGGGCACCGGGTTATCGTGCGCCCCGCGCGCGCCGTACACTACTCTGATCGACGCCATAAATGCCGCCTCCGCGCCGGTCATTTCTCTGGATATTCCCTCCGGGCTTAACGCACAAACCGGGCAGGCTGCCGGCAGGGCAGTTCACGCCAATCACACCATCAGCTTTATCGCACTCAAACCGGGTTTACTGACCGGGCAGTCGCGCGATTACGTCGGCAGTCTGCATTATGATGCGCTTGGGCTGGATAGCTGGCTTAGAGGCCATACGGCATTGTTGCAGCGTCTGGATGTCACGCAGATTGGCCAGTGGCTGTCTCCGCGTCGACCTTGTTCTAACAAAGGCGAGCATGGGCGGTTAGTGGTGATCGGCGGTGATGTCGGCTTTGCCGGGGCTATCCGTATGGCGTCGGAAGCCGCATTGCGCACCGGTGCCGGATTAGTGCGAGTACTCACTCACAAACAACACGCCGGGCCATTACTCACCGCCAGACCTGAGTTGATGGTGCAGGAGCTGACGGCAGAATCTCTTAATGAGGCGTTGGAATGGGCGGATGTTATTGTCATCGGCCCCGGCTTAGGCCAGAAAACCTGGGGCAAACAGGCGCTGGAACGCGTAGCGAAATGTGATAAACCGGCCCTATGGGACGCAGATGCACTGAACCTGCTGGCAATCGCACCTGAGAAACGGCAAAATCGCGTACTGACACCGCACCCCGGCGAGGCAGCACGTCTGCTCGGTTGTACCGTGAAGGACATTGAGAGTGACCGCTTACTTTCTGTCAGGAAACTCGTTGACCAGTATGGCGGCGTGGTGGTGCTCAAAGGCGCAGGCACGTTAATCGCCGGCGAACAGGGCGAGCTGGCGGTAGCGGACGTTGGAAATGCCGGTATGGCATCAGGCGGCATGGGCGACGTGCTTTCTGGTATTATTGGCGGCTTGCTCGCTCAAAAACTGAATGTGTATGATGCGGCCTGCGCGGGAACAGTGATTCACGGCGCCGCTGCAGACGAAATCGCCCGGCGGCAGGGAACGCGCGGTATGCTGGCGACCGATCTTTTAGCGGTGATTGCTCCGTTAGTTAATCCAGACCTGAAGAAATAGATATCACTGAATGAATCAACTTACTCTCTCATTACCCGACGAAGCGGCAACGCTGCAACTAGGTGCTTCACTGGCGAAAGCCTGCGAAGGCTCAACGGTTATCCATCTGTATGGCGATCTGGGAGCCGGTAAAACAACCTTTAGCCGGGGATTTCTTCAGGCATTAGGGCATCAGGGCAACGTAAAAAGCCCGACGTACACACTGGTAGAACCCTATCAGCTGGACAGTATTGCGGTGTATCACTTTGATTTATATCGCCTGGCTGACCCTGAAGAGCTCGAGTTTATGGGCATCCGCGATTATTTCGCCCAGGACGCCATTTGTCTGGTCGAGTGGCCACAAAAAGGTGAGGGCGTTTTGCCTGAACCAGACATCGAGCTGACGCTGGATTATCAGCCTCAGGGACGTACGGCGACCCTTGTCGCGGTTTCTGAATCTGGCATGAATTTGTTGCATCGTGTTCAACAGCAAGGATGATTACGCGATGAACTCACGTATCACTTCTCTTTTTTCTTCGGCGGCGATGTTCATATCGACGCTGATGCTCTGTGCCGTGCTTGTACCTGCTTGCGCCTTTGCGGCGGGCATGAAAAATATCAATGTGTCCAACGGTGCATCGCAATCGACCGTTACCATTACCTTCGACGGTTCGCCAGATTATTCTTTTTTCCCGCTGCATAACCCTGAACGGGTAGTAATGGACATCCGTCAGGACGGCGTGATGAAAGGCCTGCCGCTGACCTTCAACGGGCAGAATCTGGTGACGCGCGTACGGGCGAGTACGCCGCCGAATGCGCAAAGTCAGCGTCTGGTTTTTGAACTTAATCAGAAGGTCAGAACCAACGCGACCAAACAGAAAGACGGCAGCCAGTACACCGTGGTGCTGACCATGAATGCCGCCGCCGCACCGCGAAATACGGCGCCAGTTTCCACTGTGACGAATACGCCGTCGCCAAATGCCAACAGAACGCCGGTGGTGTCGACGAAATCCAATCCGTTTACGAATGACAAGACCACCGTTGCCTCGACGGCCATCGCGCCAGACAACTCGCGTTCTTCCACTATTTCCACCAGCGACAGCAAAATCATTGTTGCCATTGATGCCGGACACGGCGGGCAGGATCCGGGTGCTATCGGCGCGGGCGGCCTGAAAGAGAAAAACGTCACTATCGCGATTGCCCGTAAATTGCAGGCGATCCTCAACGCGGATCCGATGTTCCAGCCGGTACTCACCCGCGATGGCGATTACTTTATTTCGGTGATGGGTCGCTCCGACGTCGCACGCAAGAAAAACGCCAATGTACTGGTGTCGATTCATGCGGATGCCGCACCAAGCCGCAGCGCGCGCGGGGCCTCGGTATGGGTGCTGTCGAACCGTCGTGCGAACAGTGAAATGGGTAACTGGCTGGAACAGCACGAGAAACAGTCTGAATTGCTCGGCGGAGCAGGCGATGTACTGGCCAATACCGCCTCTGACCCTTATCTCAGTCAGGCGGTATTAGACTTGCAATTCGGCCATTCGCAGCGCGTGGGTTATGACGTGGCGACCCGTGTATTGCGCGAACTGCGCAGCGTAGGCTCACTGCACAAAGCGAAACCCGAGCACGCCAGTCTGGGCGTATTACGCTCACCAGATATTCCTTCCCTGCTGGTGGAAACCGGCTTTATCAGTAACGGAACCGAGGAGCGGCTGCTTGGCAGCAGTGCGTACCAGGATAAAATTGCGCGAGCCATTCACATTGGCCTGCGTAATTATTTCCAGTCGCATCCGATACAAAACGGCCCAAAGGTCGAAAACCGTCCGCTGCTGGCCTCATCAGCAGCGGCGGGAGACAGTAGCCCGGCAGGCAACACAGCCGTAAATCAGCCTGGCCCGATTGAAGTGACCGCTGGTGCTGCGGGCGCCACGCAGATCCATAAAGTGACGCGGGGCGAAACGCTGACGGGGATTGCCAACAGTTACGGTACGACCAACGCGGCGTTGCGCGATCTCAATAAACTGAAAAAAGACGGCGTTTGGGTCGGGCAGAGATTGAAAGTGCCAGCGGGCACCCGCACATCAGCTGCAACGGGGGCGTCGGCTTCAACGGCGAAAGTCTCGAAAGCGGCGAAAAAGCCGTCGAAGCATAAGGTTCAGCGCGGCGATACGCTGTCAGCGATTGCCAGCAAATATGGCGTCAGCATGACGGACATTAAAACCGCCAACCACATGAAGTCCGGCGAGGTGCAGCTCGGCCAAACCCTGACTATTCCACAGTCGTAAAGGCGGTCTGACCGACCGTCTTCCACAGGAGCCGCTATGCCGATCAAGGTACTGCCCCCGCAACTGGCTAACCAGATTGCCGCGGGTGAAGTTGTCGAAAGGCCGGCTTCCGTAGTGAAAGAGCTGGTGGAAAACAGCCTCGATGCAGGCGCAACCCGTATTGATATTGATATCGATCGCGGGGGCGCCAAACTTATCCGCATACGTGATAACGGCTGCGGCATAGGTAAAGACGATTTAGCGCTGGCGCTGGCGCGTCACGCCACCAGCAAAATTACCTGTCTGGACGATCTGGAAGCCATTCTGAGCCTCGGATTTCGCGGCGAAGCGCTGGCGAGTATCAGTTCGGTGTCCCGCCTGATGCTGACCTCGCGCACGGCAGATCAAAGCGAAGCCTGGCAGGCCTACGCCGAAGGACGCGATATGGCGGTGACGGTGAAACCGGCCGCGCATCCGCAGGGTTCCACCGTCGAAGTGTTGGATCTGTTTTACAACACACCTGCTCGTCGCAAATTCATGCGCACTGAGAAAACTGAATTTACCCATATTGATGAAGTCGTCCGCCGTATTGCGCTGGCGCGTTTCGACGTTTCCGTCAATCTGAGTCACAACGGCAAGCTGATCCGCCAGTACCGTGCGGTAAAAGATCCCTCCCAGTCCTCCCGCCGTCTGGCGAGCATTTGCAGCCCGACATTTGTCGAGCACGCGCTGGAGGTTGAATGGACGCACGGTGATTTGGGCATCCGCGGCTGGGTCGCCGATCCTGCCGGATCGCGCAGCCTGACAGACATGCAATATTGCTATGTGAATAACCGCATGATGAAAGATCGCCTGATTAATCACGCGATCCGCCAGGCGTATCAGGATCAGCTTAAAGACGATCAGCAACCGGCATACGTGCTGTATCTGGATGTCGATCCGCATCAGGTGGATGTTAACGTGCATCCGGCGAAGCATGAAGTGCGGTTCCATCAGTCGCGGCTGGTACACGATTTTATCTATCAGGCAGTGATGTCGGTGTTGCAACAGGCGGGAAATCCGGTTCTGGCAGAACCGCAGGCGGAAGAAGAGACACCGCGATGGCAACCGGAAAATCGTCCGGCAGCGGGCGGCAATCATTTTTCGCAACCGGCAGAAAAATCAACGCACTCTCAGCGTGATAAACCGGCTTCGCGTGAAAACGTCTTCCCGGCAACGTCACGGGCCAGCCATCCTCGTGAGCCCGCGACGCAGAGCAATGAACCCGCTTACAATCGCGCGGAAGGCAATGTCTATCAGCGTTTATTACAACCCTCTTCCGAAACATTTTCCCTTCAGGAACCCACGCCTGCTGTGGCACAGGCCGCTAAGCCTGTGGCATCACCGGCCCGTACACTCACTGAACCGGCGCTGGAATCGCACAGCCAGAGTTTCGGACGCGTGCTGACGGTGTGCGCTGCGGAATATGCGCTGCTTGAACGCGGCAAACAGCTGGTGATGCTTTCGCTGCCGGTCGCCGACCGCTGGCTGAAATGGGCGCAGCTGACGCCGCCGGAAGAAGGATTGCGTCCGCAGCCGTTATTGATCCCGCTGAAGCTGACGGTCAATAAAGGCGAGATAGCGGTGCTGGCGAAAAATCAGCAGTTATTACAGCATTTTGGTTTAGAAATGCTCAGCGAGTCACAGCGTGTGACGGTCCGCGCAGTACCTTTACCATTACGCCAACAAAATTTACAAAAGTTGATACCTGACCTGTTAGATTACCTTGCTGTTCAGCAGGAGGTGACTTCTGATGCGGTAGCCATGTGGTTTGCCCGCCACTGTGGCTGCGAGCACGAGGTCTGGACAATTTCCCAGGCTATACAATTACTCACGGATGTTGAGCGTCTATGCCCGCAGTTGGTGAAATCGCCCCCGTCCGGACTTCTGCAACCTCTTGATTTACAGCCCGCGCTGGCGGCTTTTAAGCATGACTGATTCTGAAAAACATTCCGCTCCCCCGGCAATCTTTATTATGGGGCCGACCGCATCCGGTAAAACTGCGCTGGCGATGTCGCTGATGAAGCATCTCCCCGTTGAACTGATCAGTGTGGACTCCGCACTCATCTACCGCGGGATGGATATCGGCACCGCCAAGCCCACGGCGCAGGAGCTGGCGGAAGCCCCGCATCGTCTGATTGATATCCTTGACCCCACTCAGGCTTACTCGGCGGCCGATTTTCGTGCCGACGCGTTGCGCGAAATGGCAGAAATAACCTCACGCAATAAGATCCCGTTATTGGTGGGTGGGACTATGCTTTATTTCAAGGCGTTGCTTGAAGGATTATCACCGTTGCCTCAGGCTGATGCCACCGTGCGTGAACGCATCGAAAAGCAGGCGGCAGAGCAGGGCTGGAGCGCGTTACATGATCAATTACGCGAGATTGATCCGGTCGCCGCGAATCGAATTCATCCGAATGATCCGCAGAGACTGTCCAGAGCACTGGAAGTTTTTTATATTTCGGGTAAAACTTTAACGGAACTGACTAAAATTTCGGGTGAAACGCTGCCTTACCGCGTTCACCAGTTTGCAATTGCACCCACCCGCCGTGAAGTAATACATCAGCGGATTGAGGAACGTTTTAGTCAGATGTTGTCCAATGGTTTTGAAGACGAAGTCAGAACGCTGTTAGCTCGGGGCGATTTGCATACGGATTTGCCTTCCATTCGCTGTGTCGGCTACCGCCAGATGTGGTCATATTTATCTGGTGAATTCGATTACGATGAAATGGTTTATCGTGGTGTTTGCGCGACACGACAGCTGGCCAAACGCCAGATGACCTGGTTACGAGGTTGGGAGGAGGTTGAATGGCTGGATTCAGAGAAGCCGGACGAGGCCTTAAGCCGTGTAATTCAGGTTGTTAGTGCATAGGTTGGGTGATTGTGTACAATTGATGAGTACTCAACGCGCGAACTTTTTATGTGATTTATTTTCGAGCCGATAGGCTCAAAGTTACAAACAACAAACTAATAAGGAAAAGATAGAATGGCTAAGGGGCAATCTTTGCAAGATCCGTTCCTGAACGCATTGCGTCGCGAACGTGTTCCGGTTTCTATTTACTTGGTGAATGGTATTAAGCTGCAAGGCCAAATTGAGTCTTTTGACCAGTTTGTCATTCTGTTAAAAAACACGGTTAGCCAGATGGTGTATAAACACGCTATCTCCACCGTAGTGCCGTCCCGCCCGGTGTCACATCATAGCAATAATCCAGGTACGGGCAGCACCAATAACTATCATCAAGGCAGTACTCCGTCTGCGCAGCAACAGCCGCAGCAGGAAAACGATGACGCTGAATAAAGCGCAACGTTGGTCAACCACGAAGGGGTTCATAAGTATTTCCACTCTGCTTATGCACCCCCGGCTGTCGAATTTAATCCAAATGAGAGGTCGCAAGCTTGTTTGACCGTTATGAAGGCGGCGAACAGGCCGTTCTGGTTCATATTTATTTCTCGAGAGACAAAGACACGGAAGACCTGAGCGAATTCGAATCGCTGGTTTCTTCTGCCGGTGTAGAGGCGCTGCAAGTCGTCACCGGGAGCCGCAAGGCACCGCACCCTAAATACTTTGTCGGCGAAGGAAAAGCCCAGGAAATTGCAGACGCAGTCAAAGCAACGGGCGCTTCTGTCATCCTATTTGATCACTCGCTTTCTCCTGCCCAGGAACGAAACCTGGAAGCATTATGCGAATGTCGCGTTGTCGATCGCACCGGGTTAATTTTAGATATCTTTGCCCAGCGGGCACGAACACACGAAGGTAAGCTACAAGTAGAATTGGCGCAGTTACGCCACATCGCTACCCGACTGGTTCGCGGCTGGACACACCTTGAACGTCAGGGTGGCGGCATCGGTGCACGTGGGCCGGGTGAAACCCAGCTCGAGACTGACCGCCGCTTACTGCGCGACAGAATTACCCTGATCCTCAGCCGTCTTGAAAAAGTGGCTAAGCAGCGTGAAACAGGTCGTCGTTCGCGCGTACGTGCGGATATTCCAACGGTGTCTTTGGTGGGTTATACCAACGCCGGGAAATCCACACTTTTTAACCGTATCACTCAGGCCGATGTTTACGTGGCCAATCAGTTGTTTGCTACGCTGGATCCTACGCTGCGACGCATTATGGTTGCGGATGTCGGGGAGACGGTTTTGGCGGACACCGTAGGGTTTATTCGTCACCTGCCCCATGATTTAGTTGCCGCTTTTAAAGCAACATTGCAGGAAACCCAACAGGCATCTCTGTTATTACATGTTATTGATGCAGCGGATATCCGGGTTGAAGAAAATATCGACGCGGTAAATACGGTGCTGGCAGAGATCGAAGCAGATGAAATACCTGCGCTGTTAGTGATGAACAAAATAGATATGCTGGATGATTTTGTTCCGCGTATCGATCGCAACGAGGAGAATTTGCCGATCAGGGTCTGGCTTTCAGCCGTGACCGGTGAAGGTATTCCGTTGCTCTTTCAGGCATTAACGGAGCGACTCTCTGGCGAAATCGCGCAGCATGAATTGTGTTTGCCGCCGGAAGCAGGCCGCCTTCGTAGCCGTTTTTACCAGCTTCAGGCGATAGAAAAAGAATGGATTGAAGAGGATGGTAGTATTGGTCTGATGGTGCGAATGCCCATTATTGACTGGCACCGCCTCTGCAAACAAGAGCAGGAACTGGCCAGCTATGTCCGCAACCAGAGTCTGTCTGATTTGTCCTGAAGAACACCAATCATAGAATAATGGAGCTATAACATGGCGTGGAATCAGCCCGGTAATAACGGACAGGACCGCGACCCCTGGGGCAGCAGCAATAATAATAGCGGCAACTCTGGTGGAAATTCTGGTGGAAATAATGACAACAAAGGCGGCCGCAATCAGGGGCCACCTGACCTGGATGATATCTTCCGTAAACTCAGCAAAAAACTGGGCGGTTTCGGTGGAAAAGGTTCAGGCAACAACAATAACAACAACGGTACGCCATCAGGTTCCGGTCACGGAATGAGTGGCAGCCGGATGGCGGGCATCGCGGTTGCCGCGGTGGTGGTTATCTGGGCTGCGACGGGTTTCTATACCATTAAAGAAGCCGAACGTGGCGTGGTCACCCGTTTTGGTAAGTTCAGCCATCTGGTTGAGCCGGGCCTGAACTGGAAACCGACCTTCATCGATCAGGTACGCGCAGTGAACGTAGAATCGGTACGTGAGCTGGCCGCATCGGGTGTGATGTTGACCTCTGATGAGAACGTGGTGCGTGTTGAGATGAACGTACAGTACCGCGTAACCGATCCTGAGGCCTATTTGTTCAGCGTCGCCAACCCTGACGACAGCCTGAGCCAGGCGACTGACAGCGCATTACGTGGCGTTATCGGCAAATACACGATGGATAAAATCCTGACTGAAGGCCGTACCACCGTGCGTAGCGATACCCAACGTGTACTGGAAGAAACGATTCGTCCGTACAAAATGGGTATCACCATTCAGGACGTTAACTTCCAAACCGCACGTCCGCCTGAAGAAGTAAAAGCCTCCTTCGATAACGCGATCGCTGCCCGTGAAAGGGAACAACAGTCGATCCGTGAAGCAGAAGCCTACGCTAACCAAATCCAGCCTCTGGCCAATGGTGAAGCTCAGCGCCTGCTTGAAGATGCTAAAGCTTACAAAGATCGTACCGTGCTGGAAGCGCAGGGTGAAGTCGCCCGCTTCTCTAAACTGTTGCCTGAATATAAAGCCGCGCCGGAAATTACCCGTGAGCGTCTGTATATCGAGACAATGGAAAAAGTCCTCAGTCACACCCGTAAAGTTCTGGTGAGTGACAAAGGGAACAACCTGATGGTGTTACCTCTGGATCAAATGCTGCGTGGCAACAATGCTGCGGCCAGCGATACCAAAAGTGATGAAACAGGTTTGTTGCCTTCCGTTCCGGGTTTAACTGGCAATAATGGCAAAAGCAGTGCCGATAGCAGCAGTTCCCGTTCGTCTGGCAGTGTCATGGATCAGCGTCGTGTGAATGCACAACGTGACGATACACTTCGCGTAGGGAGAGAATAACAATGCGTAAGTCGATTTTACTTATCGTCGTTGTGGTGCTGGTGGCGCTTTATGCCTCACTGTTTGTCGTTCAGGAAGGTCAGCGCGGTATCGTGCTACGTTTCGGCAAAGTTCTGCGCGACAGCGATAACAAACCTCTGGTGTATGCGCCGGGCCTGCATTTTAAAGTTCCTTTCGTGGAATCCATTAAAATGCTCGACGCACGTATTCAGACCATGGACAACCAGGCCGACCGTTTCGTGACCAGCGAGAAGAAAGACTTAATCGTCGATTCTTACTTGAAATGGCGTATCAGCGATTTTAGCCGTTACTATCTGGCAACGGGCGGCGGTGACGTCTCTCAGGCAGAGATTCTGCTTAAACGTAAATTCAGTGACCGTCTGCGTTCTGAAATTGGTCGCCTGGATGTGAAAGACATCGTGACCGATTCGCGTGGCCGTCTGACGCTGGATGTCCGTGATGCGCTCAATACCGGTAGCGTAGGTGATGAGCCTGAAGCCACCACCGAAGCGGATGATGCGATTGCCTCTGCAGCCAAACGTGTTGAGCAGGAAACTAAAGGCAAACAGCCTGCAGTTAACCCGAACAGCATGGCAGCGCTGGGTATCGAAGTTGTCGATGTACGTCTGAAACAAATCAACTTGCCGGAAGAAGTGTCCAGCGCGATTTACGATCGTATGCGCGCTGAGCGTAATGCGGTTGCATTGCGTCACATTTCTCAGGGTAAAGAAGAGGCGACCAAGATTCAGGCTGCAGCGGATTACGAAAGAACCCGAACTGTTGCTGAAGCAGAACGTACTGCACGTATCACCCGCGGTGAAGGTGATGCCGAAGCGGCGAAACTGTTTGCTGATGCATTCAACCAGGATCCTGACTTCTACGCATTCATTCGTAGCCTGCGTGCTTACGAGGCCAGCTTCAAGAGCGGTAACGACGTCATGGTGTTAAGCCCTGACAGCGATTTCTTCCGCTTCATGAAGTCACCTGAAAAAAATAAATAATTGCTTCTGCAATTTCCAAAAGGCCCTGAGGGGCCTTTTGTCTTTTCTAAAACCCTTCTGTTTTTTCTCAAGGGAAGCACAGAGACACTCTGAACATGAATTCGACAATTTTGCTGGCGCTGGCATTAGTTTTGGTTCTTGAAGGCCTGGGCCCGATGCTTTATCCAAAATCATGGAGAAAAATGATCCTGGCTTTAGCAAATCTTCCGGACGCGGTTTTACGCCGTTTTGGCGGGGCACTTGTGGTTGCAGGCTTCGTAATTTACTACATGTTGCGTACGCATCTCGGTGGCTGAGCTTTTGTTACATGTCAGGTGTCACGTCTGCCCGAGACCGGTAGCACGCAATTGAAATTTTTCCCGCAAACGTATGCTAAAAGTACTGGAAAGCACAGAATGAGATGTTAGAATCCTTTTTTAAGCAACCTGGTGATTCTTGAGATGGGTAAGAACGTCGTCGTACTCGGCACTCAATGGGGTGATGAAGGGAAAGGCAAGGTCGTAGACCTGCTTACTGAACGGGCTAAATATGTTGTGCGCTATCAGGGCGGTCACAACGCCGGTCACACTCTGGTTATCAACGGTGAAAAAACCGTTCTTCATTTAATTCCTTCTGGCATTCTGCGTGAAAATGTCACCAGCATCATCGGTAACGGTGTTGTTCTGGCGCCTGACGCCTTAATGAAAGAAATGGGCGAACTTGAAGCTCGTGGCATCCCTGTACGCGAACGTCTGTTACTCTCTGAAGCCTGCCCGCTGATCCTGCCTTACCATGTCGCCTTAGACATGGCGCGTGAAAAAGCGCGTGGCGATAAAGCTATCGGCACCACCGGTCGCGGTATCGGCCCGGCTTATGAAGATAAAGTTGCCCGTCGCGGTCTGCGCGTTGGCGATCTCTTCAACAAAGATACTTTCGCTATCAAGCTGAAAGAAATCATCGATTATCATAACTTCCAGCTGGTCAACTACTACAAAGTCGAAGCCGTTGATTTCGAGAAAACGTTGCAAGAAGTCATGGCTATCGCCGACATTCTGACGGCAATGGTAGTTGATGTGTCTGAGCTGCTGGATGGCGCGCGTAAGCGTGGCGATCTGATCATGTTCGAAGGCGCGCAGGGTACGCTTCTGGACATCGACCACGGTACCTATCCGTACGTAACCTCATCCAACACCACCGCAGGCGGCGTCGCTACCGGTTCTGGTATTGGTCCACGTTACGTCGATTATGTACTGGGTATCGTAAAAGCCTATTCCACCCGTGTAGGTGCAGGTCCGTTCCCAACAGAACTGTTCGACGAAACCGGCGAGTTCCTGCGTAAGCAAGGTAACGAGTTCGGCGCGACCACCGGTCGTAGCCGTCGTTGCGGCTGGCTGGACATCGTTGCTGTGCGTCGTTCTGTGCAGATCAACTCCCTGTCTGGTTTCTGTCTGACCAAACTGGACGTGCTTGACGGTCTGAAAGAAGTGAAGCTGTGTATTGGTTACCGCATGCCTGATGGCCGCGAAATGACCACAACACCGCTGGCAGCAGAAGGCTGGGAAGGTATCGAGCCAATCTACGAAATCATGCCAGGCTGGACAGAAACCACCTTTGGTGTGAAACAGGTCGAGAAACTGCCACAGGCAGCACTGAACTACATCAAGCGTATCGAAGAGCTGACCGAAGTACCGGTTGATATCATCTCGACAGGCCCTGATCGTAGCGAAACCATGATTCTGCGTGACCCGTTTGACGCATAACAGCCTGAGCTGATTGCGTAAAAACGTCATAACCGGGCTAATTTGCCCGGTTTATTTTTTTCTGCCTGTCTGCGCTTGTTTACTTCCCATAAAGCATCCACTATTTAAATGATTAGCCGCAAACTTGCTGGCTGGTTTATCATCATTGTGTTTTCTTAAAAAAATCAATTTTTCCCTTAATCTTCATTGATGTGGAAAGAACGGGTAAAAACTACCCAGAGGTATGTGTGCAGTTAACGAGTTTCACTGATTATGGTTTGAGAGCGTTGATTTATATGGCGTCGTTGCCTGACGATCAGATGACCAACATTTCGCAGGTCACCGAGGTTTACGGTGTGTCGCGTAACCACATGGTGAAAATCATAAATCAGTTAAGTCGTGCAGGTCTGGTGACCGCCGTTCGCGGAAAGAATGGTGGCATAAAGCTGGGTAAACCGGCACAGACAATCCGCATTGGCGATGTGGTTCGCGAACTCGAGCCGCTTTCACTGGTCAACTGTGACAGTGACTTTTGTCATATCACGCCCGCATGCCGGCTAAAACACGTCCTGCACACTGCTGTAGAACATTTTCTTGATGAGCTGAATCAGTACACTCTGGCCGATATGGTCAAAGATAACTCGCCGCTCTACAAATTATTGCTTGTTGAATGAAAGACTTTCAACAAACTGCTGATGGCAACGGAGGAACCGCTATGTCAAAAGATCCATTCCTGGAACGAGAAGCAGAAAAATACGAATCACCTATTCCCAGTCGTGAATTTATTCTCGAACACCTCGCGAAACGTGAAACACCTGCCAGCCGTGAAGAAATCGGTAACGAACTGAACCTGTCCGGCGAAGAAGCGCTGGAAGCCCTGCGCCGTCGTCTGCGTGCGATGGAGCGTGATGGCCAGCTGGTCTTCACACGCCGCCAGTGCTACGCGCTGCCGGAACGCCTGGATTTACTCAAAGGTACGGTGATTGGTCATCGTGATGGTTACGGCTTCCTGCGCCTTGAAGGCGTGAAGAAAGACGACGTTTACCTTTCTGCTGAACAAATGAAAATGTGTATCCACGGTGACGTGGTATTAGCACAGCCGGTCGGAACCGACCGTAAAGGCCGCCGTGAAGCGCGCATCGTGCGTGTCCTGGTGCCGAAAATGAGCCAGATCGTAGGCCGGTACTTTACTGACGCTGGCGCCGGTTTTGTAGTGCCCGATGACAGCCGCCTGAGCTTCGATATCCTGATCCCAGCCGACGCTATTAACGGTGCGCGCATGGGCTATATGGTCGTGGTCGAGCTGACTCAGCGTCCGACCCGCCGTACCAAAGCGGTCGGTAAAATTGTCGAAGTGCTGGGCGATAAAATGGGCACCAGCATGGCGGTCGATATCGCACTGCGCACCCATGAAATCCCGCACGTCTGGCCGCCACAGGTGCTGAAACAGGTCGAAGACCTGAGCGAACAGGTGCCGGAAGAAGCGAAAAAAGGCCGCGTCGATTTACGCAGTCTGCCGCTGGTCACCATTGATGGTGAAGACGCACGCGACTTCGATGACGCCGTGTACTGTGAGAAAAAACGCGGTGGTGGATGGCGCCTGTGGGTGGCTATCGCCGACGTGAGTTATTACGTGCGTCACGGCACCGCGCTGGATGACGAAGCGCGCAGCCGCGCCACGTCCGTGTATTTCCCGTCGCAGGTTGTTCCGATGCTGCCGGAAGTGCTGTCCAACGGCCTGTGCTCCCTGAATCCGCAGGTGGACCGTCTGTGTATGGTCTGCGAGATGACCATTTCTGCGCAAGGTAAGCTGACCAGCTCCAAATTCTACGAAGCGGTGATGAGTTCCCACGCCCGTCTGACCTACAACAAAGTCTGGCGCATCATTGATGGTGACGAAGAGCTGCGTGAGCAATATTCTCCGCTGGTTAAGCATCTGCAAGAATTGCACACCATGTACAAAATGCTCGATCAGGCACGTGCAGAACGTGGCGGTATCGCCTTCGAAACGGAAGAAGCGAAGTTCATCTTCAACGCTGAACGCCGTATCGAACGTGTCGAACCGACCGTACGTAACGACGCACACAAACTGATTGAAGAGTGCATGATCCTCGCGAACATCGCGGCGGCGCGTTTTGTTGAAAAGCATAATGAACCTGCGCTGTTCCGTGTGCATGACCGTCCAAGCGATGACCATATCTCCGCGCTGCGCAGCGTACTGGGCGAGTTAGGTCTGGTGATGGGCGGTGGCCTGAAACCTGATCCGAAAGATTACGCTCAGATTATGGATGAACTGGCGGGGCGTCCTGACCGCGAAATGCTGCAAACTATGTTGCTGCGTTCGATGAAACAGGCGATTTATGACCCGGAAAACCGCGGTCACTTCGGTCTGGCGCTGCCGTCCTACGGGCACTTTACGTCACCGATTCGTCGTTATCCGGATCTGGCACTGCACCGCGCCATCAAGTACCTGCTGGCGAAAGAGCACGGTACACTGAAAGATCGCTGGACGCCGACCGGCGGCTGGCACAGTGATTATGAAGACATGCTGCAACTGGGCGAGCATTGTTCGATGGCAGAACGCCGTGCGGACGAAGCTACCCGCAACGTGGCTGACTGGCTGAAATGCGACTTTATGCAGGATCACGTCGGTGAAGTCTTTACCGGCACCATCGCCAGCGTAACCGGTTTCGGTTTCTTCGTGCGTCTCAACGATCTGTTCATCGACGGTCTGGTCCACGTTTCCTCTCTGGACAACGACTACTACCGTTATGACAACATCGGACAGCGTCTGGTGGGCGAATCTTCAGGTGCGGTTTACCGCCTGGGTGACACGGTGGAAATCCGCGTTGAAGCCGTTCACATGGACGAGCGTAAAATCGATTTCGCTCTGGTTTCCAGCACCCGCAAGGCGCGCGGTGAAGGTAAAACAGCGCGCGATCGCGAGAAGAAAGGCGGGGAGCGCACTATGCGTTCCACCGCACCTGCTAATGCAGGTCGACGCCGCACAGGCAAAAAAGGCGCTAACTTCGAGCCGGACAGCGCATTCCGCAAAGACGACGCGAAGCCTGCAAAGCCGAAGAAAGAAAAAGCGGTGAGCGCAGTGGGCAAAGACGGTAAGCCGAAGAAAGCCAAAAAGCCTTCTGATAAAACGGCGAAAATTGCTGCGGCGACCCGATCTAAACGCGCTAAGAAAAAGTCAGTAGAAAGCTAAGCCTGACGGGCGATTCTTCTATGATAGAATCGCCCGCAATCCTTCGTTAAATTGCGGACAGCATGCTGTCCGCAAGTCTATTTTAAAGAGCATCATGAGCGAAATTATCTACGGTATTCATTCCGTTAAAGCCTTACTCGACAACGATCCGCAGCGCTTTCTGGAAGTCTTTATTCTGAAAGGCCGTGACGACAAACGTCTGAAGCCGTTGATCGACGAGCTGGAAGCCAGCGGCATTGTGATCCAGGTGGCTAACCGCCAGTGGCTGGATGAAAAATCCGAAGGTGCCGTGCATCAGGGGATCATTGCCCGCGTGCGCGAAGGCCGTCAGTATCAGGAAAACGATTTGCCTGCGCTGCTGGAAAGCCTCGAATCTCCGTTCCTGCTGGTGCTGGACGGCGTGACCGACCCGCATAACCTTGGCGCATGTTTGCGTACTGCCGATGCCGCCGGTGTCCATGCTGTGATTGTTCCGCGTGACCGCTCCGCCAAACTGAACGCGACGGCGAAAAAAGTCGCCAGCGGTGCAGCGGAAAACGTACCGTTGATCAACGTGACCAATCTCGCACGCACGTTACGTGTGTTGCAGGAGCACAATGTCTGGATCGTCGGGACGGCGGGCGAAGCCGATCACAATCTTTATCAGAGCAAAATGACCGGCCCGATGGCGCTGGTGATGGGCGCGGAAGGCGAAGGTATGCGCCGTCTGACCCGTGAACATTGCGACGAGCTGATCAGCATTCCTATGGCCGGCAGCGTGTCTTCACTGAACGTCTCCGTCGCGACCGGCGTTTGCCTGTTCGAAGCCGTGCGCCAGCGCGGTCTGAAGAAGAGCTGAGTTCAGTTTTCTTCACCCTTGTCTAAAACGGGAGCCTCAGGGCTCCCGTTTGCATTCCTGCCTTTGTGATCTGTCCACCTGTTAATTCCCCCATTTTTACCATACTGATGCCATGTCCTTTTATAAGGGAGCAGGCGATGAACTGGGAAACACACCGGGTTTTCAATCAACCCAAACCGCTGAGTAACAGCAATTTATTTCTCTCCGATACTCCGCTGCGAGAGGCTTTGTCACGGCAACAGGCCGGATGGGACGCCGACGTGCTGGCCTCTCTGGGGCAGCAGTTAGGTTCTGCAGAATCAATAGAGCTTGGCCGGCTGGCCAATGCCAATCCGCCCGATCTTTTGCGCTATGACGCCATGGGTGAACGCCTGGACGATGTGCGTTTCCACCCGGCGTGGCATTTGCTGATGCAAGGACTGATTGCCAACCGCGTACATAATCTGCCGTGGCAGGAAGATGCCCGCATCGGGTCGGCAGTCGCGCGCGCGGCAAGGTTTATTCTCCACGCCCAGGTGGAAGCCGGGACGTTATGCCCGGTGACCATGACCTTCGGAGCAATCCCGCTGCTGCAAAAATATCTGCCCGCAGAGTTCCGGGGCTGGCTGAAACCGCTGATGTCCGACCGTTACGACCCGCACTTGCAGTCCGGCGATCAGAAGAAAGGCGTGCTGATTGGCATGGGTATGACCGAGAAGCAGGGCGGTTCGGATGTGCTGAGCAACACCACGCGGGCTGCCGCGCTGGAAGGTCGCGGCAGCGGCAAACCCTATCATCTGGTCGGACATAAATGGTTTTTCTCGGTGCCCCAAAGCGACGCACATCTGGTGCTGGCGCAGGCAGAGGGCGGGCTGTCGTGCTTCTTTCTGCCGCGAGTATTGCCAGACGGCGAACGTAATGCCGTGCGCATCGAACGGCTCAAGGACAAGCTCGGCAACCGATCTAACGCCAGCAGCGAAGTGGAGTTTCAGAATGCCACTGGCTGGTTGCTGGGTGAAGAGGGTGAGGGCATCCGCCACATCCTGAAGATGGGCGGTCATACGCGTTTCGACTGCGCGCTGGGCAGCCATGCGATGATGCGCCGGGCGCTCTCGGTGGCGTTGTATCATGCGTTTCAGCGTCAGGTATTCGGTAAGCCACTGATCGAACAACCGCTGATGCGTCAGACGCTGAGCCGCATGGCGCTGCATCTGGAAGGGCAGACGATGCTACTGATGCGTCTCGCGGCGGCGTCGGGTGCGCAGGATAACCCGACGGAGCAATTGCTGTGCCGGTTGCTGACGCCTGCCGCCAAGTTCGAAGTGTGCCGTCAGGGTATCCCGTTTGTGGCGGAGGCGATGGAAGTGCTGGGCGGGATTGGGTATTGCGAAGACAGCGAGCTGCCGCGTTTGTACCGTGAAATGCCCGTCAACAGCATCTGGGAGGGTTCTGGCAACATTATGTGTCTCGATGTACTGCGAACGCTCAGGAAGCTGCCAGCCAGCGTAGAGCTCTTGCAACAGGCACTGCATCAGGCGCGTGGCCAGAACCGGGTATTTGATCGCGCCGCCCGTCAGTTTCTGCAACGCCTGCGCACGCCGGAAGAAGCACAGGGGCGCTGGCTGACCGGGCAGTTGTTTAATTTGCTGGCGGCGACGCAAATGCTGGAATTCGCTTCGCCGCCGATAGCGGACGCATGGTGCCGGATGGTGCTGGACCCGCGGGGTGAGACGCTGCTGCCGGAACGGTTGTGTCAGTTGCTGATCAACCGTGCCATCGGCGCAGAGTAAGGTTTAACGGTACAGCGTGGCCTGTGAATACCAACGCCCCGGCACAATGGTTTCGCTGTTAAACATGATCACGTAATACCGCGCACCCGCCGCATCGGCTTTGCGCTGGATTTCCGCTTCGGCGTCCATCGGGCTGCCAATCACGTCCGCAGTAATGCTGCCGATTTTGGTCAGCGTAGAGGTTTGAGCGCGGGTGACTTCCTGCGCTTTTTCCGTCGGCGCGGGCGGCGGGACGGGGGTGGTTTGCATCAGATTACTGCAACCGCTCAGTGCCGCCAGTATCAGCAGCGCAGCAGGGATTCGGAGGGATTTCATCGTGATATCCGGTAAGGGGGTAATACACAGAGTGTAGTCTTTTCCCCGGTGTGCTGGCGAGTCTGCGCGGCGTTTATTGCCGCGCGACTCACGTCTTAACGTTGTGAAATCTTAAATACGCTGACCAGTTGTGAAAGATGACGCCCTTGCTCGCTCAGCGCGGCGGCCGTTTGCTGTGAGTTTTCCACCAGAGTGGCATTCTCCTGCGTCGCTTTACCGATCTGCATAATGGCGATGTTCACCTGCGAAATACCTGCTGACTGCTCATGCGAGGCGATATCAATATCGCTCATCAGCACTTTCACCTGACGGATCCCCTGGAGAATATTGCTCATGTTTGCCTGTGTTTTGGCGGCGCTCTTGTGGCCGTCTTCCACTTTGCTCAGGGAATCTGCCACCAGGTTTTCGATCTCTTTCACCGCATTCGAACTGCGTTGCGCCAGTGCGCGGACTTCGGCGGCAACCACGGCGAAGCCACGGCCATGCTCACCCGCGCGGGCGGCTTCAACGGCAGCATTCAGTGCCAGAATATTGGTCTGGAAGGCAATGCCTTCAATGACCGTCGTGATGTCCGCAATACGCGTTGAAGCGTGTTTGATGGCTTCCATACTTTCAACGGACTGATCGACCGCCTCGGAGCCGACCGTCGCCGCCGTGTCCGTTTGCTGCACCAGCTGCGTCGCCTGCGTGGAGTTATCCGCCGTGTTCTGAACCGTGGCGGTGATCTGCTCCATGCTGGCCGACGTTTCTTCCAGACTGCTGGCCTGCGTACCAATCTGCTGATTGATCCGATCACTGTCTGAGGAGAGCGCCTGCGTGTTGTGCATGATTTCAGAAGAGACCAGACGCACTTCGCCGACGATTTTCTCCAGCCCGTGGCCGATGCCGTCAATGGCGTGCATCAGTGCGCCAATCTCATCCACGCGTTGCGTCTCGGCGCGTGCGCGCAAATCGCCGCTGGCATACTGCTGGGCGATATAAACTACGTCGCTGAGCGGGCGGCTGACCAGTTTGCGCGTCAGCCAGATAAACAGCGCCGCAAAGCACGCCAGTGCCAGCAGGCTTATCATCAGGAAATGATTACGCGTGCGGGTCACTTGTTCCATCAGGCTGTCTTTGTCCGTGGTGCCGACCACCACCCAATGCCAGGCGGGCACATTGGCATACACAATAAATTGCTGATGCTGACGGGTGGCATCGGTGTACTCGCGTTCGCCGCGTGACTGCGACATCACCTGATCCAGCACGCCTTCCGGCCATGCCGGTGTTTTCCCTTCGTCGGTCGCATGAACCAGATATTTCCCCAGATCCTTGCCGGGTGCGCTATTGAGCACAAAAAAAGACCCCTGCTCGCCGATGCGTTTCGACAGGATTTTCGTGCGCATATCGGCGTATTCTGCGGTGATATCAACACCGACAAACAGAATCCCAATCACGCTACCCTGTGCGTCACGCACCGGCTGATATTTGGTGATGTATTTTTTACCAAACAGCGTGGCCAGCCCGCTGAAAGAATCACCGGCCATGATTTTGGTATAAGCCGGGCTGGTGTTATCGAGCAGCGTGCCGATGGCACGGGTGCCGTCCTGCTTTTTGAGGGAAGTGGTAACGCGGATGAAATCGTCGCCACGGCGGGCGAACACGGTGGAAATCGCGCCGGTCCGTGCCAGAAAATCGTCGGGAATTTTGCTGTCAAGATTCAGCGGATTACCGCCGGCTTTGATGACCGGCGCAGATTGTTCGCCGACCATGACCGGACTGGCAGTATCGAGCTCAAAATTTTCTGGCAGGAAATGGCTGAACAACCGCGTATAGCTGTCCACTTCGGCATTCAGGCTGGCGTTATACATTTCAATCATGTCGACCACGCCGGTCACCTGTTCGGAAATGGCGTTCACCGCCAGTTCATTCACCTGTTTTCCGGCGGAATGGGTCAGTGACAGCGTGAAAATAATAAATAATGTCCCGACCAGCAGGGAGGCGATGGTGGCGAGTTTCGCGCCTATGCTCCATCGACGAAATGAGCGTTTTGATGCCGTTTTCATGGGGTTTTCCGTTAGCTTTTGATAGCGCACTAACGGCGTAAAATCGGAAAGGATTAATGATCAAATGTAACTATTTATTTCAATAAAAATTGATCTGAATCAAAGAAATAATATTGAAACTATGAATTTGAATTAAGGTAAAACCGCCAGATTCAGTACGCTTTATATAACCGGTTATAAATCATACGAAAAAGGTCTGGTCGCCCGGTTTCCTGCCAGTAAAATGAAAAAACAGACTCAGGTGGCTTTCTTTTCCAGCATGCGCAAATGGGGTATCAGATGGTTGAGATGTATGAAGAAAATATTGAAGGGATCCAGGTCATCCACGCGGTGCCTGCCGGACAATATCAGCAGCAGCTCCCGACGATTTTTTTCTACCACGGCTTTTTATCCTCAAAAGAGATCTACTCCTATTTTGGCTATACGCTGGCGAAGGCCGGTTTTCGCGTGATCCTGCCCGATGCGCTCATGCACGGTGCCCGCGCCGAAAGTGACCAGGCAAAATGTGTGGCACACTTCTGGCGCATATTGCAAAACAACGTGGAAGAACTGGCGGTGCTGAAGGACGTGTTTGTCGGACGCGGTCTGGCGGACCCGGCTCGCCTTGGCGTCGGTGGCGTATCAATGGGCGGCATGACAACCATGGCCGCGCTGGTGAAATTCCCGTGGGTAAAAGTGGCGGCGAACCTGATGGGCTCGGGCTATTTCTCGCGTTTATCACATCACCTTTTCCCGGCCTGCACCGCCGGTGACAGCGCACAGCGCGAAGTTTTTGAGCGCGAAGCTGCGCCATTACTGAGCCTCGATATCACCGGAAAAGCGGCATTAATCGCCGATAAACCTCTGTTTGTCTGGCATGGCGAGCAGGATGACGTGGTGCCGTTTGGCGAAAGTTTACGGTTGCAACAGGAACTGGCGGGCAGCGGCGCTGACAGCCATTTGACGTTCATTTCTGAGTCCGAAGCCAAACATAAAGTGACGGTGCATGCGCTTGCAGAAGCCACCGCATTCTTCGCGCAAAAGCTGTAGAGAAATTAATCTGTCTTTCTCCTTGAGTTTCGGCGGGGCTGTACATATAATTCCCCGTCATTTTTTCGACCGCACACATAACACGTTCCTTGCTTCCATGGGCCGCGGTTGACCCTGACAGGAGGCTGAATAATCCGTAAGGAGCAATTCTATGCGTCATTACGAAATCGTATTTATGGTACACCCTGACCAAAGCGAACAGGTTCCGGGCATGATCGAGCGTTACAGTGCAGTAATCACTAACGCTGCTGGTCAGATTCACCGTCTGGAAGACTGGGGCCGCCGTCAACTGGCTTACCCGATCAACAAACTGCACAAAGCTCACTACGTTCTGCTGAACGTTGAAGCCCCGCAGGAAGCGATCGATGAGCTGGAAACAAACTTCCGCTTCAACGACGCCGTTATCCGTAGCATGGTTATGCGTACTAAACACGCGGTAACTGAAGCATCTCCAATGGTTAAAGCGAAAGACGAACGTCGTGATCGTCGTGAAGATTTCGCTGAAGCTAATGATGATGCTGAAGCTGGGGATTCTGAAGAGTAATTGCCGTGACGGCGAATCGTCTGGTGTTGTCCGGCACAGTGTGCAAGACCCCCATTCGTAAAGTCAGTCCTTCGGGCATTCCTCACTGTCAGTTCGTGCTAGAGCATCGCTCGCAGCAGCAGGAGGCCGGATTTAACCGACAAACATGGTGCAGAATGCCTGTGGTTGTCAGTGGACAAGCGTCACAAGCATTAACTCACAGTATAACGGTCGGCACGCAACTCACTGTTTCTGGTTTCATTAGTTGCCATCAAGGGCGCAATGGACTGAACAAAGTGGTGTTACATGCCGAGCAGATTGAATTGATAGATTCTGGAGACTAGCCTAATGGCACGTTATTTCCGTCGTCGCAAGTTCTGCCGTTTCACCGCGGAAGGCGTTGTAGAGATTGATTACAAAGATATCGCTACGCTGAAAAACTACGTTACCGAAAGCGGTAAAATTGTCCCGAGCCGTATTACCGGTACTCGTGCAAAATACCAGCGTCAGCTCGCTCGTTGTATCAAGCGCGCTCGCTACCTTTCTTTGTTGCCATATACTGATCGTCATCAGTAATAGGCCACTGTCCATAAACGACTTTGAGAGGTTAAGGTAATGCAAGTTATTCTGCTTGATAAAGTAGCAAACCTGGGCAGCCTGGGTGATCAAGTTAACGTTAAAGCGGGCTACGCTCGTAACTTCCTGGTACCACAGGGCAAAGCTGTTCCTGCTACCAAGAAAAACGTTGAGTTCTTCGAAGCACGTCGTGCAGAACTGGAAGCCAAACTGGCTGACGTTCTGAACGCTGCTGAAGCTCGTGCAACTAAAATCAACGAACTGGGTTCAGTCACCATCGCGTCTAAATCAGGCGACGAAGGCAAACTGTTCGGCTCTATCGGTACTCGCGATATTGCTGATGCAGTGACTGCAGCTGGCGTTGAAGTTGCAAAAAGCGAAGTTCGTTTGCCGAATGGCGTTCTGCGTACCACTGGTGAACACGAAGTTGAGTTCCAGGTACACAGCGACGTATTCGCTAAACTGAATGTCGTTGTGGTTCCAGAAGCGTAATAACGCTGAAGGTAACCCTGAAACGCCGGCCCTGTGCCGGCGTTTTGCATTTCTGCGTCAGGGAAAATGTTTTATCAGAGAGGGACTCTGGCAGGCGTATCAGTTTTCGCGCTGGAAGCTGCCGTCCGACTGACGGACAAACGTTACGGTAACGTTCTGTTCGGTCGTGACCTGTAACGCTTTCACGACTCCTTGCGCATCGCGCTGAATCTTCACTTCCTGTCCGGTTTTCAACGTACTCAGCGGTTTCTCCGCGCCTTCTACCCGCGCCATCGAAAACACATCGTTAACGGCCATATTGTTATCGCGGAACAGCTGCGCCAACGTCTGACCTGACTGCACCTGATAACTGCGCCATGTGGCGCTGTTGTCGTTCGCCTGTGGCTGAACAGGTTCAGGCTGTGCCATCTGTGTGGTACGGCCCTGATCGTTACGCAAATCGGCCTGCATCGGAATGCTTGTCGGCTGTTGCGGTTGCGAAGGAGCGTAAGTATTTTCCGGCGTATACGGCCACAGCAGGGCGATAAGGATCACCAGCACGCTGATGATAATGCCGCGACGATGGGCATAAGGCAGTGGCGACATCCAGTGGAAGCCGTCGCTCAGGTGCCAGATTTTGCTCAACAGCATTTTGCTTTTGGAGGCAGCAGAAGGGTTAGTCTCGGGTTGCCCGGTCGTTTCTTCGCTTTCGCTGTCACTCTGCGCTGTCGTGTCTCGCATTGGCCTTTTCATAATGGCAATCCAGGATCTCAACATGGGTTGATAAATACGGATGGCTTTCCTTCTCCTGGGCGGGATTCTGCCCATGACGACCTCTCTTGTTAACTGTCGCATTTTCGACTGTCTGTTGCTGCCTAGTATAGCCGTTTAACTGCTTGATGCGGAAAGGGACAAAGCATAAATATCATTCAAACGATGGCCTGGATGGCGACAAAAGCGAAAAATTTATCGAAAAGTGGAATGAACTGCGTCCGCCGTCATGTTGCCTCAGAGAGGATTTTACCCAAAAGCTCTGCACTGCTATGCTGCGCGTTCGACATTTTTAAGAGCTAAGGAAAATTCATGACTACCCCTTCATTTGACAGCGTAGAAGCGCAGGCAAGTTACGGTATCGGCCTGCAGGTCGGTCAACAGTTGCAGGAATCAGGTTTGCAGGGCTTAGAGCCTGATGCACTGCTGGCAGGCTTACGTGACGCGCTGGAAGGGAACACGCCAGCCGTTCCTGTAGACGTGGTTCACCGTGCACTGCGCGAAGTCCACGAACGTGCTGACTCTGTCCGTCGTGAACGTCAGGAAGCACTGGCCGTTCAGGGTCAGGAATTCCTGGCTCAGAACGCACAGCGCGAAGGCGTGAGCAGCACCGAGTCCGGTCTGCAATTCTCTGTGATTACTCAGGGCGAAGGTACCATCCCAGGCCGTCAGGATCGCGTACGCGTTCATTACACCGGGAAACTGATCGACGGTACCGTGTTCGACAGCTCGGTGCAGCGCGGCGAACCGGCTGAATTCCCGGTTAACGGCGTGATCGCAGGCTGGATCGAAGCCCTGACCCTGATGCCGGTCGGCTCCAAGTGGGAGCTGTACATCCCTCATAACCTCGCTTACGGCGAGCGTGGCGCGGGTGCGTCCATCCCTCCTTACAGCGCACTGATCTTTGAAGTTGAGCTGCTGGAAATTCTGTAATTCCCGACGGAACACAGAAACGAAAAGGGCGCAAATGCGCCCTTTTTTACGTCCGCAGTTTATGGCAACGCCGGTTTATTCGCCGCGCAATGCCCGCGGGAACAACAGGTTATTTTCAAGATGGATGTGTTCCATCAGGTCGGTGATGAATTCATTGATCCCGGCATACAGCGCACGCCACGTCACACAGGCACCTTCTGGCGGGGTCACGTTATCGGTCAGGCGTTTGATCTCTTCGAGGATCTCACCCGCATCATCATGCTCACGTTCCATGACAGATATCGGACCGGCCGCCTGACGTCCCATTCCGTCGCGGATCATCGGGAACAAAATCTGCTCCTCCTTCATCATATGGCTGGTCAGTTCGTCGAGGATCATTTGCAACTGGACCGCCAGACCGTGCGGGCAGGGCGCTTTATCGCCGTGAACGCGTTCGACTTTTTCTGCCATCAGTACCAGTTCAGGTAGATCCTGACGGTGCCTGTCGTGATAGCGCGGGATGATGAAATCGATAATTTGCGCCAGCGGCGCCGCTTTCCAGTCTGCCGAGGTATCCGGCTGCTGAGCAATTTCAGCCAGTTGTTGCTCGATAAGATCGATATCCAGATCCTTTTTGGTCACGGCGCGCAGCAAAGTTTGTTTGCCCCCGCAGCAGAAATCCAGATCGTATTGACGAAATAAACGGGTGGCGCGGGGAATGGCAACTGCCAGAGCACCAAGGGGTTGGTCGCGATAGTCCATGATGAAGCCTCGTTAAATGATGAAATCTTATAACATGCATTATAAATACATGTTTAAAGCGAAGCTATAGCTCAAAGGAAGTACAGGAAAAAAAAACGCCCCGGACGGGGCGTTGGAGAAGGGGCTTATTTCTGCAAATCGACCTGATAAATTTCAAAGCCGATGGCATCCGTTCCTTTAGCCGTTAGCGGATACTGAGCGTGAGATTTAATAAAGGCCGCCGCTTTGTCACCCGGTGAAGTTTCGAAGCGAATATCCAGCGGTTGCGAAGCCTTAACAGGCGCAAGTTTCCAGTTGTTATCGGCAGTTGGCGTCACTGCGCCGTGCTTTTTAGTTTCAGCGCTGATATATGCCGCGACCACGGAACGGTTTTCATCCGGCGACGCAAAGGCGATATGCTTGTCGCCAGTGCCAGCGAATTTCCCACCGTACGCACGGTAGTTATTGGTCGCGACCAGGAAGGTGGCTTTCAGATCAATCGGCTTACCGTTATAGGTCAGGTTTTTAATACGTTCGGCATCTTTGTTGATGAGCGTACATTCACCGTCGTACTTCGCCGGCTGGCTGACATCAATCTGATAGTTCACGCCGTCGATCACGTCGAAGTTATAGGTGCGGAAACCTTCCCAGTTGATCAGCGACTGCGGTTTGGTGCTGTTTACATCTATTTGATTGAACTGACCGGCTGAGCATTCCAGCCAGTCTTTCACTTCCTGGCCGCTGACTTTCATGACCACCAGCGTATTCGGATAAAGATACAAATCCGCCGCGTTACGGAACGTCAGATCGCCTTTTTCCACTTCGACAAAACTGGCCGGATCGTTTTTACGTCCGCCGACTTTAAACGGTGCCGCCGCCGACAGCACCGGCAGGCCCGCGAGATCCGGATCGCCCTGAATGAAGTGTTCGGTATAGGCTTTCTGCGCATTGTTAACAATCTGCACCGTAGGATCGTCCTGCACCAGCGCCAGATAGCTGTACATGTTATCGGTCGATTTCCCGATCGGTTTACTGACGAATTCGCGCGTTGCGTCATGGGACGGCGCGAGCACTTTCACCAGATCCTGGTCTTCCGGTGCCAGCGATTTCTTCTGCTCTTTGTCGTAAATAGACCGTGCTTCGGCTTTGGCCGTTTCAACTTTCCAGCTGCCGTTGTCGTTATTCAGCACCATATCGACCACGCCCAGATGATCGCCCCACATGCCGGGCATCACGGCTGGAATGCCATTCAGGGTGCCCTGTTTGATGTCCGCGCCTTTGATGCTGGCAAATTCTTCGCTCGGGAAGACCGCGTGGGCATGGCCGAACATGATGGCGTCGATGCCTTTCACTTCGCTCAGATAATAGACTGAGTTTTCCGCCATAGTTTTATAGGGATCACCGGACAGGCCGGAGTGCGGAATGGCGATAATGATGTCAGCACCCTGTTTGCGCATTTCCGGGATCCACTTTTTGGCGGTCTCGGTGATGTCCGCAACGGTCACTTTGCCTTGCAGGTTGGCCTTGTCCCAGACCATGATTTGCGGCGGTACAAAACCGATATAGCCGATGCGCAGATTATGGGTTTTACCCTCGCGGTCTTTTACAGCGTTATCGGTGATGAGGAACGGCGTAAACAACGGTTTACCGGTTTTATCGTCGATGACGTTGGCATTCACATAGGGGAATTTCGCCCCCGCCAGCGCTTTCTTCAGATAATCCAGCCCGTAGTTGAATTCGTGATTGCCCAGGTTGCCGACGGCATAATCGAGCGTATTCATCGCCAGATACACCGGATGCACATCGCCCTTTTTCAGTCCTTTCGCCGCCATGTAATCGCCCAGCGGACTGCCCTGAATGATATCGCCATTGTCGACGAGGACGGAGTTAGTTACTTCGTTACGCGCCGCGTGGATCAGGCTGGCGGTGCGCACCAGTCCAAATTTCTCGGTCGGTTTATCTTTGTAATAGTCGAAGTCCATCATGTTGCTGTGCAGATCCGTGGTTTCCATGATGCGCAGATCCACCTGTGACGCGTACGCCGGTAATGCGACCAGCGTTGCCAACAGGGATAACGTCAGATGACGCTTATTCATTGCCTTGCCTCCAGAGAAAGGGCGATGCCCGGAATAGAAAAACCGGATATGTATCTCAAAATTCGCTGAGAATGTAATCAGTTGTCATAAATAAATGTGAGATGTAACACCTTTATGACGGCGTGACGCGGCGTAAGTGACAGGCTGATAACATTCCGGGATGGCTATTACGGACAAAAAAAACTAGGCTTGAACAATGAGAGTGAATGCATCGAGGGTGAAAATGTTAGAGCAAATTTGTCAGCTGGCGCGCGATGCAGGCGATGCCATTATGGCGGTGTATGACGGCGAACAGCCGCTCGACGCCCGTCAGAAAAAAGATGATTCACCGGTGACCGCAGCAGATATTGCCGCGCATGACGTGATCAAAGCCGGTCTGCAAAAACTGGATCCACAGACGCCGATGTTGTCGGAGGAAGATCCGCAAAGCTGGAGCGAGCGTCAGGGCTGGACGCGGTACTGGCTGGTCGATCCGCTGGATGGCACCAAAGAGTTCCTCAAGCGTAATGGCGAATTCACGGTGAATATTGCGCTTATCGAAGATGGCGTGCCGGTGCTGGGGGTGGTGTATGTGCCGGTGACCAAAGTGATGTACAGCGCGGCGGAAGGCAAAGCCTGGAAAGAAGATCAGGGTGAGCGCCGTCAGATTAACGTCAGTGAAGCGCATCCGCCGTTGGTGGTGGTGAGCCGTTCGCATTATGACAACGATCAGGAACTGAAAGATTATCTGGCGCAACTCGGTGAACATCAGACGATTGCCGTAGGTTCTTCGCTGAAATTCTGTCTGGTGGCAGAAGGTTCTGCACAGCTTTATCCGCGCTTCGGGCCGACCAATATTTGGGATACCGGTGCCGGGCATGCGGTAGCGATTGCTGCGGGTGCCAAGGTGAATGACTGGACCGGGCAGACCTTGCTGTATACGCCGCGTGAATCCTTCCTCAATCCGGGTTTTCGGGTTTCGTTGTTCTAAACCCTGCCTGAAAAATGCAAATCCCGGCGTTAAAGCCGGGATTTTTTATGCCACTATTCTTTGACCAGATGATCCACCAGCGTAATCACCTGCTGCACTTCCTGCGGTGAAAGCTGCCCATCTTTGGCGAATTTAATTACGCCGTTTTTATCCAGCACCGCCACCGCCGAGCTTTCCGGCTGCAGCTGCCACGCCTTTTTCACCACGCCATTGCTGTCGACAATGATCTGCGACCACGGGAATTCCCGCTTGCCGCTTTCAATGCTTTTACGCACGAACAGACTGGTGCCGATAATGGCATCGTCAATGTTGACGATGGTCGTCGTCTGGTAACGATCATGCGGTAAATTCGCCGCCTTGATGGCTTCAATCAGGGGTTCATTCAGTGCTTTAGCACTGCTTCTTCCCGCCATATGCTGCACGATACGCACTTTTCCCGGCAGTCTGGCGCTGTTCCATTTGGTGTAGCTGAACGTGTCGTTGACGTCGTTCAGTTCGCCTTTGTCATCGACGCCGACGGGTGCCACGCGCTGGCCGAGGGTGAAGTTATGGGCCGATGCAAAAAGCGAAAATGTCATAAAACTGATCACACACAGACTTCTTAGAAGCATACATTCTCCGGGGCACAAAAGGGCAGACTCGCCAAGCATAGGATCGCTTAAGTGGTCTGTCCTGTTGAGTTGTTAAATTTGTGTTGCTGGTTACAAAATTGACACATAAAGCAGGGTTATACTGCCATCCAGTGTCAGGGATTAAGACAATACTGAAAAGCAATGTAAAAGCAGTTAAATACACTGGCAATACCTGAGTGCCCTGCTATGTTATATGTCTCATCACTGCAATTGTTCCTTTTTCTGTTCCGGTATCTGTCGCCTTGCGACGTGGCCGGCGCATGCAGTGATTTAACGGAGAAAAGTAGAAAAATGAGAATCTTCCAGCGTTACAATCCGATGAAAGTCGCGAAGTACGTCAAGACATTGTTCCGTGGACGTTTGTATATCAAAGACGTCGGCGCTTTTGAGTTTGACCAAGGCAAAATTCTGCTGCCAAAGGTTCGTGATAAGCGCCACTTTAGCGTGATGTCTGAAGTTAACCGTCAGGTTACGCATTTGCAGACAGAAATGGGTTAAACGCCCCGCGCGTAGTCGCTGATGCCCACCTGGCGCAGCAGGCGCAAAAAAAACGGCCCCTCTGAAAGGGGCCGTTCGTGTTTCTGGCATTCGGAAAGTGCACGGTTACACCGTTATGACTGCGCCTGCGCTTTCTTCTCGTCTTTGATTTCCTGCGGCGTCTTCGGCAGCAGAGGCGCAACGGGCTGATCGACAATGCGGGTCACCAGCAGCTGATCAATCTTGTAGCTGTCGATATCGACCACTTCAAATTTATAGCCGGAGAATTTCACAAAATCCGTACGCTTAGGGATTTTACGCAGCATGAACATCATGAAACCGCCGATGGTTTCATAGTTACCCGCCTGCGGGAACGCTTCGATATGCAGCACGCGCATCACATCTTCGATCGGCGTACCGCCTTCAATCAGCCAGGAATGCTCGTCACGCGCCACAATCTGCTCTTCCATGCCCTGACCCACTAAATCGCCCATCAGCGTCGTCATCACGTCGTTGAGCGTGATAATGCCGACCACCAGCGCGTATTCGTTGAGGATCACCGCGAAGTCTTCTCCGGCGGCTTTAAAGCTTTCCAGCGCTTCGGACAGCGTCAGGGTATCCGGCACGATCAGGGCGTTGCGGATCTGTACGCCGCTGCTCAGCATTAAACTCTGATTGCCCAGCACGCGGTTCAGTAAGTCTTTCGAATCCACGTAGCCCACGACCTGATCAATATGACCGTCACAGACCAGGAATTTTGAGTGCGGATGCGTCGAAATCTTCTCTTTAATGCTCTCTTCGCTTTCGCGCAGATCGAAGAAAATGACGCTCTCACGCGAAGTCATCGATGACGGCACGGTGCGTGATTCCAGCTCGAACACGTTTTCAATCAGCTCATGTTCCTGCTTACGCAACACCCCGGCCAACGCGCCAGCTTCCACGACGGCATAAATGTCGTCAGAGGTGATGTCGTCGTTACGCACCATCGGCAATTTGAACAGGCGAAAAATCATGTTCGCCATTCCGTTGAAGAACCACACCATCGGGCGGCACACCAACAGGCAGAAACGCATCGGGTTGACTATACGGACCGCAACCGATTCAGGTGAAATCATACCGATGCGCTTCGGAGTGAGGTCAGCGAACAGAATAAACAGACTGGTGACCAGCACGAAGGAGCAGATAAAGCTGATTTGATCCGCCATTTCTGGCGACATGAAACGAATAAAGAAGGACTGGAACGCTGGGGAGAATGCGGCATCGCCGACAATACCACCGAGGATGGCGACGGCATTCAGGCCAATCTGTACCACGGTGAAGAACAGGCCAGGGGTTTCCTGTAGTTTCATTACGCGGGAGGCATTGACGTTTCCTTCGTCTGCCAACTGTTTAAGTTTTATCTTACGGGAAGCGGCCAGCGATATCTCTGAAAGCGAGAAAAAGGCACTGATCGCGATAAGTAAAAGAATCAGTAAAATACTGTTTAACATAATCTATCCGTTTAACACCGGTGTGAACCGGCAGGGAAAGGCACTCATTATTTTTGCTGCTTATTGATGACTCAGCTCAACGTCATTTTAATCTCTGATTAAAAGTCGGTTCAGAAGAAAGAAGCATTAAGGATGAAAAAAACAAAGATAATTGCCAGAAATAGTTTTAATGGGCCACATTTGTGACCCGCATAGTATAGCAGCAGCACTGAGACCGCCGCCAGCGCTTAAAAATCCCGCATTATTGCGGTGGCAAACAGACGCCAATTCCGCCTAAACCGCAGTAACCTTCCGGATTTTTAAACAGATATTGCTGATGATCGTCTTCTGCATAATAGAACGGCAGGGCTTCGCTGATTTCAGTGGTGATGGTGCGTTTGTCGTTCGCGTCGTCCATCGCCTGCTGGAAACTCGCCAGACTGGCCAGCGCCTGATCCTGTTGCTCTGCGCTCAGCACATATAACGCCGAACGATACTGTGTGCCGATATCGCCGCCCTGACGCATGCCTTGTGCCGGGTCATGATTCTCCCAGAAAATCTGCAACAGCCTGGCATAGCTGATAACCGAAGGATCAAAGACCACGCGCACCACTTCCGCATGGCCGGTCTGGCCGGTGCAGACTTCACGGTAAGTCGGGTTCGGGGTGAAACCGCCGCTGTAACCGGCTGCCGTACTATGAACACCTTCCAGTTGCCAGAAGAGGCGCTCTACGCCCCAGAAGCATCCCATCGCAAAAACCGCGACTTCCATATTGTCAGGAACATACGTCATCGAATGACCATTCACGGCGTGAGTCGTTGCCACTGGCATCGGTGTTGTACGGCCAGGTAACGCATCTTCTTGATTTACTACATGCGTTTTGTCGGAAAGTTGCACCACGGGAGACTCCATTTGTTGCATTAGTGAACAAAATTAGTAACAGAGATTAATGACCAACGGGTCACTCTTAGTTGTATCTGATTGCGTCTTTGCACACAATACGGGGAACGTTGCGCCGTCGTTGAACATTTTCACTGGATTGGCACTAAACTGCCTTCATCAGACATTAAAAGCTGAATCTGCCAAAGATGGGCAGATTTTCTCCGGCGGGCATCTGAAATTTTAACAGGACAGCAAAATTAGCAGGAGTGCGTGTGCCACGATATCGTGAACTGGGTTTGTTATGTGTACTGCTCGCCCCCTCACTTTCCATGGCAGCGAAAGTACGTTTGCAGCTGGAAGGCCTGGATGGCGATTTGGAAAAAAACGTTCGCGTGCGTTTGTCTTCTATCGAAAGCGATGAAGTCGGGGCGACGGGTCGGTTTCGTGCGCGCGTCAGCGCCGCCATTGAGCAAGGTCTGCGGCCGCTGGGCTATTATTCGCCGACGATCGATTTCGATTACCGTGAGACACCCCCGCCGGGACGTCCGGTACTGATTGCAAAAGTGACGCCGGGTACACCGGTCAAAATTGCCGGGACGACAGTGGTTATCACCGGGCAGGCAGATAAAGATAACGAATTCGAAAAACTGAAAGAAACGCAGGTTCCTGCCGTGGGCACCATTCTGAACCATGGCACCTACGAACACTTTAAAAGTTCCCTTACCGGTGTGGCACTGCGCAAAGGATACTTTGACGCCAACATGCTGAAAAGCCAGCTGGGCGTCATCGAAGATGAACATAAAGCGTTCTGGGATATCCAGTTTGACAGCGGCGAGCGTTACCGCTTTGGCGACGTGCATTATCAGGGTTCGCAGATCCGCGATGATTACCTGCAAAATCTGGTGCCGTTCCACAAGGGTGATTACTACACCTCCGCGCAGCTGGCTGAGCTGAACCGCCGCCTGTCTGCCACCGGCTGGTTCAACTCCGTCGTGGTTTCACCTGATTTTACCGATGCCAAAGCCAGTAAAACCTTGCCGCTGAATGCGCTGGTGTCACCGCGTACCGAAAATACTATCGAAACCGGTGTCGGGTATTCCACAGACATTGGCCCGCGCGTCACGGCCAACTGGAAAAAGCCGTGGGTCAACGATCGCGGCCACAGCTTTGAAACCTCGACCACGCTTTCCGGTCCGGAACAGTCTTTAGATCTGAGTTATAAAATTCCGCTGCTGAAATCCCCGCTCGAGCAATATTATTTAGTGCAGGGCGGTTTCAAGCGCGAAGACCTCAACGATACCAATTCAGATTCCACCACCGTCAATCTGGCGCGCTACTGGGATCTCTCCAGTGGCTGGCAGCACGCGGTGAATCTGCGCTGGAGCCTTGACCACTTTACACAGGGCAGTGTCACCAACACCACGATGCTGCTTTATCCGGGCGTCAGCCTCAACCGTACGCGTCAGCGTGGCGGCCTGATGCCGACCTGGGGGGATTCCCAACGGTATTCTCTGGATGTCTCCGATACGACCTGGGGGTCTGACGTCGATTTCGCCGTCGTTCAGGCGCAGAACGTCTGGATCCGCACGCTGGAAGACAAACACCGGTTTGTCCTGCGCGGCAATCTGGGCTGGATCGAAACTAATGATTTCGAACGTGTGCCGCCGTCCTTGCGCTTCTTCGCCGGTGGCGATCGCAGTATTCGCGGCTACAAATACAAATCCATTTCTCCGCGCGACGATGAAGGCAAACTCACCGGTGCGTCCTATCTGGGTACCGGCTCGCTGGAATATCAGTACAACGTGACCGGAAAATGGTGGGGCGCGGTGTTCGTCGATTCCGGCGAAGCGGTGAATGACATCACGCAAAACGATTTCAAAACCGGCGCCGGTGTGGGTGTGCGCTGGGCTTCACCGATCGGCCCGGTGAAACTGGATGTCGCCGCACCTGTCGGCGACAAAGATGAGCATGGATTGCAGTTTTACATCGGTTTAGGTCCGGAATTATGAGTTTATTTAAGAAAATCTGCCTGGGATTCCTGATCTTCCTGGTGCTGCTAATCGGCCTGGTGGCCTTCCTGGTCGGTACGCAAACCGGCCTGCATCTGATGATCAACGGCGCTAACCGTTTTGTACCGGGGCTGAATATCGCCAGTACCGAAGGCGGATGGCGTGATCTGACGCTCAAAGGCGTGCACTACGAAATGCCGGGTGTGGATGTGAAAGCCGGAGAGTTTCATCTCTCTGTCGATTTCTCCTGCCTAAAAAACAGTGCGCTGTGCGTCAATGCGCTGCGGGTCAAAGACGTCAATGTGGTGGTGAACACCAAAGAGATGACGCCCGCACAGCCGCAACCGGAACCCGAAAACAGCGAGCCGCTGACCAACCTCAGCACGCCGTATCCGATTACGCTGCGCGTGCTGACGCTCGAGAATATCAACGTGACGCTGGATGACCGCGCGATTTCTCTGGCGTCGTTTCGCACCGGCGCGCATTGGGAAGGGCGCGCAATTCAGCTGATGCCAACCCAAATCGGCGGATTACTGATCGCACTGCCGAAAACACCGGTCAACCCGTTACCGGATTTGGTGCAGGCTGCACAGGATAAAGCGGTGGAGAAAGCCACCGGCAAACCGGCCGAACCTGTTGCCGTAGTGCCAGAGAAGCCACTGGGTGAGACGTTGCAGGAGTTGTTCGCCAAACCACTGCTGCCTGAGTTACCTGATTTCCGGTTGCCGGTCGATCTGGATATTCAGCAAATCACTGCTGAAAACTTACGCCTGACCGGCGATACCGACGTGCTGATCACCCGCTTCGAACTGAAAGCCAGTACCCAGGATCAGCTTGTTAAGCTCGATAAATTGATGATCCGTTCGCCGCAGGGCTCGCTGGACGGGATCGGGCAGGCGACGCTGAATCAAAACTGGCCGGTGGACATGACCATCAATACCGCCGTGAACGTCGATCCGGTCAAAGGTGAAAAGATCAAACTCAAGGTCGCGGGCGGTCTGCGCGACAAACTGGACGTCGGCCTGAATCTTTCCGGCCCGGTGCGTGCGCAGCTGGCGCTGCAAACTCAGCTGGCGGAGGCCGGTTTACCCGTTGAACTCAAACTCAGCAGCGACGCCTTACAGTGGCCGCTGGCCGGTACGCCGCAGTATCAGGTCAAAAACTTCAAACTGAACTTCAGCGGTAAAGCGACGGATTATGCGCTGTCCCTGCGCTCCGATTTTAAAGGCGACCAGATACCGCCTGCCACGTTGACGCTGGACGGTAAGGGTAACGTTGAGCAGTTCAGGCTGACGCTGCTGCGTCTGGCGGCGCTGGAGGGGAATACAGACCTGACCGGCGTGGTGGACTGGAGTAAAGCCATTAGCTGGAACAGCGAACTGAAGCTGACCGGTATTAACACCGCCAAACAATGGCCGGACTGGCCTGCGAAATTGCAGGGCAAAATCGCCACACGCGGCAGCCTCTACGGCGGCACCTGGCAGGTACAGGTGCCGGTACTGGAGCTGAACGGCAACGTCAAACAAAACGCCGTCAAAGCGCAGGGCAATTTGCGCGGGAACAGTTACGGGCAGTGGGATATTCCGCAGCTGCATCTTGAACTGGGCCGCAATAATCTGGATGTGAAAGGCAAACTCAGCGATACCTGGGATCTGGACGCCAAAGTCGATGCGCCGCACCTCGACGGCGCACTGCCGGGGCTGGGCGGCGTGGCGAAAGGGATGCTGCAACTGCGCGGGGACCTTAAGGCGCCGAAGTTGCTGGCTGACCTGACGGCGACCGGTCTGAAATGGCAGGCGCTGACCATCCGTCGTGTGGATGTAAAAGGTGACGTCAGTTCCACCGACCAGATTCAGGGCAATCTTGCGGTACGCATTCAGCAGCTTAAACAGGATGCGCTGAATATCACTGATATCAATCTGGACGCCAAAGGCAACGAGAAGCAGCATCAGCTGACGCTCAAGGTCGATGGCAAACCGGTCTCCGGGCGTTTGGCGCTGAGCGGCAGTTTTGACCGCGCGACAGAAGAATGGAAAGGTAACATCACCAATACATTGTTCGATACGCCGGTCGGCGAATGGCGTCTTAACCGGTCTATCGCGCTGGATTATTTCAACAAAGAGCAACGCATCACCGTCGGCCCGCACTGCTGGCAAAATCCGAACGCCAGTCTGTGCGTCCCGAAAACCATTGATGCCGGTGCCAGCGGGCAGGCGAGCGTGGTGCTCAACCGCTTTGATCTGGCGATGGTCAAACCCTTCCTGACCGATGATACGCGGCTCAGCGGTGTCTTCAGCGGCAAGGCTGACGTGAGCTGGAAAGCCGACGGCGGATTGCCGCAGGCCAGCGTTTCGCTTGTCGGTAAAGGCGTGAAGGTGCAGCAACTGGTGCAGGGGAGTCCGCTGCCCATTGCATTTGATACGCTGAATTTGAATGCCGGGCTGAACAATGGACGCGCGACGCTCGACTGGCTGATCCGCATCGCCAACAACGGCCAGCTGGATGGCAACATTCAGATTGCCGATCCGCAGGGCAAACGCAATCTCAGCGGTAACGTCAATATCACCCGCATCTCGATGGCGCTGTTGCAACCGGCACTGATGGACGGCGAGAAAGCCTCTGGTATTCTCAACGCCAATCTGCGACTGGGCGGCGACGCGCAGAAGCCGCAGGTCTTCGGCAAGCTGGCGCTGAGCGGAGTCGATTTCGACGGTCAGTTCATGCCGTTCGATATCACCGACGCCAATATCAACATTAATTTCAACGGTATGTCATCGCTGATGGAAGGGGTGATCAAAACCGCGCACGGCCAGCTGGAGCTTAACGGCAACGCTGACTGGAGCGAGCTGAATGCCTGGCGTGCCCGGATCGCGGCGCGCGGCGATCGCGTGCGGGTTTCCGTGCCGCCGATGGTGCGTCTGGACGTCTCACCGGATCTGGTGTTCGACGCCACGCCGCAGCTCTTCTCGCTGAACGGCTCCGTCGATATTCCGTGGGCGCGTATTACGGTGCAGGAGCTGCCGGAAAGCGCGGTCGGCGTATCGTCCGACGAAGTGATGCTCAACGATCAGCGTCAGCCGATCAAACCGGCAACGGCCTCAATCCCGATCAACAGCAATCTGATGGTGAATATTGGCAAGGATGTGCGTCTGGATGCGTTCGGCCTGAAAGCCCGTCTTGAAGGCGCGTTGAAAGTCGCACAGGACAGCCGCGGTCTTGGTCTGAACGGCCAAATCAATATTCCTTCTGGCCGTTTCCACGCGTACGGACAGGATCTGATCGTACGTAAAGGCCAGCTGTTATTCTCCGGCCCGGCGGACCAGCCGCTGCTGAATCTGGAAGCGATCCGTAATCCGGATGCGACCGAAAATGACGTTGTGGCGGGTTTACGGGTCACCGGCGAGGCTGATTCGCCGAAACTTGAAATATTCTCGGATCCGGCGATGTCACAGCAAGAAGCCTTGTCCTACCTGCTTCGCGGGCAGGGATTAGACAATTCTGGCGGCGATAGCGGCGCAATGACCTCAGCACTTATCGGGTTGGGGGTTGCACAAAGTGGTAAACTTGTGGGTAAAATCGGCGAGGCGTTTGGTGTCAGCAATCTGGCACTGGATACTCAGGGCGTGGGAGACAGCTCCCAGGTGGTGGTCAGTGGCTATGTTTTACCGGGTTTACAGGTGAAATATGGCGTCGGGATCTTCGACTCACTGGCAACACTCACTTTACGCTATAGGTTGATGCCGAAGCTTTATCTGCAGGCGGTATCGGGCATCGATCAGGCATTGGATTTACTCTATCAGTTTGAGTTCTAATTCATGTGACTTTTACTATACGAATATAAACATGCGAATAATTGTTTACGGTAGTCTGCGACGCAAGCAAGGCAACAGTCATTGGATGACGAACGCTCAATGGTTGGGTGACCATGAGCTGGAAGGGTATGCGCTTTATAATCTGGGGCACTATCCTGCTGTCATTCCAGGGGAAGGGAAGGTCTATTGCGAAGTGTACCGCATAACCTCGTCTATCTTAGCCGAGCTGGATGAACTGAAAAGTAATACGAAAGATTATCGTCGCGAGCTGATTTCGACGCCGTACGGCAGCGCCTGGATTTACCTCTACATTCGCTCACTGGATGGTGTGCCGAGAATAGAAGGTGGTGACTGGGTGAAACGTAACGACGCGGTGTAGTGAGTGATTTGAGCAAGGTCGTCGAAAAATAAACGTTGTGTATCAACGCGTAATACATAAAAAAACACCGCCATCTGGCGGTGTTTTTTTTCGTGCAGAGCAAGCGATGATTTACAGGATCAATTACTTGTTTTTAGCACGTTCGAAAGAAGCCACGATCTCTTCTTTCGCGGCAGCAGCATCAGCCCAACCGTCAACTTTCACCCATTTCCCTTTTTCCAGCGCTTTGTATTGCTCGAAGAAGTGAGTGATCTGGCCGCGCAGCAGTTCTGGCAGGTCGTTCACATCTTTGATGTGATCGTATTCTTTGCTCAGTTTAGTGTGCGGAACAGCAACCAGTTTCGCATCTTCGCCCGCTTCGTCGGTCATTTTCAACATACCAACCGGACGGCAACGGATCACAGAACCCGGTTGCAGTGGGTATGGCGTTGGCACCAGAACGTCAACCGGGTCGCCATCCAGAGACAGAGTGTGGTTGATGTAACCGTAGTTGCACGGGTAGAACATTGCGGTAGACATGAAACGGTCTACGAACAGTGCGCCGGTGTCTTTATCTACTTCGTATTTGATCGGATCAGCATTTGCCGGGATTTCGATAACGACGTAGATATCTTCTGGCATGTCTTTGCCAGCAGGTACATTCAGTAAGCTCATGGTTGGTTTCCTTCAATTGAACCAGGAATAGAGTGCCGCACATTATAGCCAAGTCTCCCGTGAATTCCCGTCCTTTTCTCCGAATGTCGCTTCCGTATTTTCCGGCACGACCTGCTGTTGCGCAGCCGCAAAAACTGACCTTCTGGCAGTAAAATTCACGCCTGCGCGTTTTCACCGTGTAACTGCCTGTTTTTGCTTTTCTTATCAAGTATTTCAGCCAATTGCCGATAACTCTATTCAAATAAAAGTCAGGCTAAACCTGACCCCTACCACGATATGCATTTCTCCTTTTCACCTGAATCACTGGATAACACCGTATGTTGAATAAGCTGAGCGTAAAGGCCGGTCTGATCGGCCTGTTAGTGTTTATGACCCTGATTTTATTGCTGGTGAGCGTGCTGGGCGCCAATGCCATCAGGCAAAGTGCCACATCACTGCAAGAGATTAATCAGCTTCAGGGCGAGGAATTAGGCTCGCTGGCTGACAGCTACAGTTACTCATTACGAACCCGCGTCGCCAGCGGAGTCGCCGTTCGTCAGTTGGAAATCGGCATGATGGACGATGCGAAAGCAACGTCCGATCGCATCGCCGGTTACATAAAACAGGCGGATACCGATCTGGCGAAATTCGTCAGCATTGAGGACGAAACCCAGCGTGGCAGAGATTTATCGGCCGCGGTGAAAAAAACCTACGAGGCTTACAAAGCCAATGGGCTTATTCCCGTTCTTCAGGCTCTCCAGTCGCAAAGTGCTGACAGCTATTACGATGTGCTTGAAAACAAAATCACGCCGTACAGCAATGCCTACGACAAAGCGCTGACCGATTTTCGTGCCTATGCGGTGGATAACACCAATCAACGCATTGAGCAGGCACGTGCGCAGGCACGTATTCAGCTGACCATTATCGCTGTGGCTTTCATCGTCGCACTTACGATTGCGATACTGGCGTGGTTTGCGTTGCAAAAACTGATCATGCATCCGCTGACGTTTTCCATCGCTCAGCTGGAATACATTGCCAAAGGCGATCTGACCCACGACATCGACGATTCTCATAACAATGAGATGGGCCGCCTGCTGAAAGCGATGAAACAAATGCAAGATTCACTGGTGCTGTCGGTGGGGCGTGTCCGCGATGCAGGAAATCAGATTGATGTCGGCTCCCGCGAGCTGGCCGCCGGGAACGTGCATCTGGCGCAGCGCACGGAAGAGTCTGCCGCTTCGCTCGAGGAAACAGCAGCGAGTATGGAACAGCTGACTTCAACGGTACGCATGAACGCTGCAAACTCCGAACAGGCCAACCAGCTGGCGCAAAGCGTTTCATCTATCGCCGACAAAGGCAGTCAGGTGGTCAATCAGGTGATGGACAAAATGCAGGGGATTACCGACAGTTCGAAGCGTATCGGCGACATTATTACAGTGATCGACGGCATTGCCTTCCAGACTAATATTCTGGCGCTGAACGCTGCGGTAGAGGCCGCGCGAGCCGGTGAGCAAGGGCGCGGTTTTGCCGTCGTCGCGGGCGAAGTCCGCAATCTGGCACAGCGCAGCGCGCAATCGGCCAAAGAGATTAAAGAGCTGATTGGGGATTCGGAAAGCCGGGTGTCGGAAGGATCGAACATGGTGAAATCTGCCGCCGCGACGATGCTGGAAATCTCCAGCGAAGTGACGCGCGTGACCAGTCTGATGCGTGAAATCTCCATCGCTACTACCGAGCAAACACACGGCATTGAGCAGGTGAATGTGGCGATCACCCAGATGGATCAGGTCGCACAGCAGAACGCCGCGTTAGTCGAGCAGGCAACGGCGGCAACGCGTTCTCTGGAAGAGCAGGCGCAACTGCTGGCAGAAAGCATGGCAGTATTTAAGCTCAGCCGCACTGAACTGTACTAAACACGAAAGTCTGATTCTGCGCGCAATAAAAAAGGTGGCTCAAAAAGCCACCTTTTTACGTTGGGTCAACGCTAAGTTACAGAGGTATCACGTTCATTCAATGATGTTTTTTGTAGGGCAGGGATTATTCATCAGGGAATTGTGCGATAAAGCGTTCTGCATCTTCCACCATTGAGCTGTTACCGACGAAGAACGGTGCGCGTTCATGCAGTTTCTGCGGAATGATATCCAGAATGCGGTTTTTACCGTCGCTGGCTTTGCCACCGGCCTGTTCGGCCAGGAACGCCATCGGATTGCACTCGTACAACAAACGAAGTTTGCCGTTCGGATGGGTTGCCGTGCTCGGATAAATATAAATGCCGCCTTTCAGCAGGTTACGGTGGAAATCTGCGACCAGAGAACCGATGTAACGTGAGGTGTAAGGGCGCAGCGTAGCTTCGTCCTGCTCCTGACAATATTTGATGTATTTTTTTACGCCGAGCGGGAATTTGATGTAGTTGCCTTCATTGATCGAGTACATGCTGCCGGTAGCCGGGTAGCGGACTTTTTCATGGGAGAGGCAGAAAACACCGAGAGAAGGATCATAAGTAAAGGCATGAACGCCAACGCCAGTGGTGTAAACCAGCATGGTGGAAGAGCCGTAAACCACATAGCCGGCGGCGACCTGACGATTGCCCGGTTGCAGGAAATCGGCTTCGGTCACGGACTGGCCGAGAGGTGTGGTACGACGGTAGATGGAGAAGATAGTACCGACGGAGACGTTAACGTCGATATTTGAGGAGCCATCGAGCGGATCCATCAAGATGACGTATTTTGCATTTTCAGCGCGTTCGCCCTCGAAAATGACGATTTCATCTTCTTCTTCAGACGCGATGCCGGCAATTTCGCCGCGTGCTTTCATCGCTGCTTTTAACTTCTCATTCGCATACAGATCAAGTTTCATCTGTACTTCGCCCTGAACATTTTCTGCGCCGCTGGTACCAAGAATATCAACCAAACCCGCTTTGTTGATGTCACGGTGAATGATTTTAGCGCCGAGTTTTATTGCTGAGAGCAAGGCGGTGAGCTCACCGGTTGCATGAGGAAAGTCTTGCTGTTTTTCAACAATAAATTCGCCTAACGTTTTCATAACACGTTCCCTGAATCTAGGATGGATAACGGTTCGTTAATAAAACCTTTACAAGAGCGTGGGCAGTTTAGCCCAAATATATGGATGAATCATAGGCAAATCCATTTCTTCTGGAGGATTCTGAGCGGTAGAATAGCGGCTGACTTAAAGGCATTAATGGAAAATATATGCGCATTCATATTCTTGGGATTTGCGGCACGTTTATGGGCGGGCTGGCGATGCTGGCTCGTGCTCAGGGGCATCAGGTTACTGGTTCGGACGACAACGTTTATCCACCGATGAGTACGCTGCTGGAAAATCAGGGGATTGAGCTGATTAAGGGTTACGATCCCGCACAGTTAGACCCTCAGCCCGATCTGGTGATCATTGGTAACGCGATGACACGCGGTAACCCGTGTGTCGAAGCCGTACTGGAGCAGGGCATCCCTTACGTGTCCGGCCCGCAATGGCTGCACGATCACGTTCTGCCAGAACGCTGGGTGATTGCCGTTGCCGGTACGCATGGCAAAACGACCACCGCCGGTATGGTGACGTGGATCCTCGAAGCCTGTGGCTATGAGCCGGGCTATGTTATCGGTGGTGTACCGGGCAATTTCGAGGTTTCTGCGCGTCTGGGCAACAGTCCGTTTATGGTGATTGAAGCGGATGAGTACGACTGCGCCTTCTTTGATAAGCGCTCTAAATTTGTGCATTACAGCCCGCGTACTCTGGTACTCAACAACCTCGAGTTCGATCACGCCGATATTTTTGACGATCTGAAAGCCATCCAGAAACAGTTCCACCATCTGGTGCGTTTGGTGCCTGGCAAGGGCAAAATCATCCTGCCTGAGCACGATACTCCACTCAAACAGGTGATGGCGATGGGGTGCTGGAGCGAGCAGGAATTTGTCGGCGAAACAGACGCCTGCACATGGGATGCGAAAAAGCTGACGCCAGACGCCAGCTCTTTCAATGTGTACCTGAAAGGCGAAATTGTTGGAGAAGTGAACTGGAATCTGGTCGGTGAACACAACATGCATAACGGGCTGATGGCGATTGCCGCAGCGCGTCATGTTGGTGTGAAGCCGGAAGATGCCTGTAAAGCGCTGGGTGATTTCATCAACGCCCGTCGTCGTCTTGAACTGCGTGGCGTGGAAAACGGTGTCAGCGTGTATGACGATTTCGCCCACCACCCAACTGCGATTCTGGCGACGCTCTCCGCACTGCGCAGCAAAGTGGGCGGAACGGCGCGTATTCTGGCTGTTCTCGAACCGCGCTCGAATACCATGAAAATGGGCATGAGTAAAAATGAACTGGCACCGTCATTGGGACGTGCTGATGAAGTCTTCCTTCTGCAACCGCAGCATATTCCCTGGCAGGTCGCCGAAGTCGCCGAACATTGCATTCAGCCAGCGCACTGGAGTGCCGATGTGGATTCCCTGGTGGATATGGTTATCAAGGCGTCGCTGCCTGGCGATCATATCCTGGTGATGAGCAACGGTGGGTTTGGTGGTATCCATGGAAAACTGCTGGCAGCACTGGCGGCGAAAGCCAGCGCCGCAGCACAGCAATAAGCGTCGATTCATCGAAATCAGAGCACAGCATTGGCTGTGCTTTTTTTTGTCATTTTTCGGGTGAATGGCCGATCAGCAGGCAAAAAAAAGCTCCCAAAATGGTATGGGAGCCAAAGGGTGTCGTCGGACAGGACGACGAGGGTATCGTTAGCAAAAGAGCGCGGCAGTGGCAGTGTCAGCTCTCTTCCAGCCTCAACAGCGTCGTTTAGACGATCTGTGGCTGTTGAACCCGGTACGCTAATTCAAAAAAATTCAAACAGTGGCTTTTGTTTCAGGGTAATAATCAGAAATCTTACTGGTAGATTTCTGCTGTCGCGTGATAAGCACCTTCGTTATGGGCTTCAATCACACGATAAGATTTTGCGCCTTTAGCATCAGCTTTATCAGACAGCTGCTGGCGGATATCGGTTGGCGCACCGTCTACACCGCTGACGCTGATCACACCCATAGATTGCAGGTTTTCAGCTTGCTGGTTAGTCACCAGTTGTGCGGCGGACGCACCGAAAGAAACAGCGGATAACAGACTAAGCGCGGCGATAGTAGTAATGATTTTCATGATAATTTCCTGATTTTACTGACGTTGATGCAATCTGAGAGAGCAACGTCGGTTCAAATTTAGATTTATCAGGGCTGTTTTACAGGGGTTCGGGGCGCGGTGAGCGTTCGGGAACGTAAAGCTGGCAGTGATAAATCCGTCTTGTGCACGGGCCTGATTCATTCAGGCCCCTTCGCTGGGTCTACCGGGTGACTTATTGGTAGATTTCTGCGGTTGCGTGATAGTTACCTTCCTGACGCACTTCAATAACGCGGAAAGCTTTAGCGCCTTTTGCATCGGCTTTGTCAGACAGTGCCTGACGGATATCAGAAGGTGCACCGGCTACGCCGCTGACGCTGATCATCCCTTTTGCCTGCAGATTAACAGCCTGATCCTGAGTAACAGGTTGTGCTGCGAAAGCACCAAATGACAGAGCAGAGAGAATGCTTAATGTTGCGATTGTAGTTTTAACGTTCATGATTTGACCTCGTCGAATTTATTATGTGTTCCAACAACTGGTGTCTCACACCACGGAAATGAGTATACATCTAGTCACTACAAATATTAATAGTTTGCTAATAGTTATTTGGGTGGTTATGTGTGGTCTATTGGTGTTTTTAATAACGGAAAGTAATAAAAAACGTCTATAAAACGTTCTTTTGGTGATAATTATTTGTAAAATCAATAAATTGAGTGAATTTGACTATCTGTGCTTATTTTTGTAGTCAATCACATCATTGAAATATTTATGTGACGGAAATGGGCGTGTTGTGACGGGAGTTAACAGAATCAGGTGGATGAGGGATGCCGTGATTTCTCAGGAAAGGGAGGTTTCTGCGGAGCAGGTGAGAGTTGATCAATATAAAAGATGGGCAAAGCGACTGGCCTGAGGTCAGAAATTCTGTTCTTCTGACCCCCTGCACAGAATGGGAGCGCGTGGCCATGTACGATAACAGCGGCTTATAGCTCCTGTTCGAACAAACTCAAAATGGCGTCGTGCAGCTGCTTCACGCTAAAACCACGCGCCGGAGTGGTGAAAATCGTGTCATCACCCGCGATAGTACCGAGGATGCCTTCAGATTTACCCAGTGAATCAAGCAAACGCGCGATCAGCTGTGCAGCACCGGGACTGGTGCGGATAACCACGACGGCTTCATTGTAGTCGATATCCAGCACCAGATTCTTCAGCGGGCTGGTGGTGGTGGGCACACCTATCTCTGCTGGCAGGCAGTACACCATTTCCATTTTAGCGTTACGTGTACGTACCGCACCGAATTTGGTCAGCATCCGTGAGACTTTGGACTGATTGATGTTTTCGAACCCCTCTTCCTGGAGTGCGACGACAATTTCGCCTTGAGAGCTGAATTTCTCTTCCTTCAGCAGTGCTTTGAAGGCTTTGATTAAATCTTCCTGTTTGGCAGGATTACGCATTTTGCACCCTGGTCTCTTGAACATCGTGAAGCTGATTATGCAGATAATTGCATTTTTATGCAACACACCTTCCGGAGGTAAATCGCTGATTCACCACTGCGCAAGGAATGTGACGGATGTCGCATCAGAGGTTTTTTCATGAATATGCCAAAATTTTGCATTGCAGGTGGATTTTACGACCCGATGAGTGGAAGTGATGACTTCGATTCAGCTCACACAATGAACCAAATTTAACCATTTATTAACCTGACAGGTTTTGGGGTGCTACTTTTAAGGGAAGCTTTCCGATAAAAAGTCATAAAAGACCGGATAAAGGCCGTTTAAAAGTATTTTTTTACTTTCTAAACGACCCATCTCAGATTCTCTGCAGGTGAGCGATTGTTTTTAACAGCGTAAGTGATTAAGGTCACAACCAAAATAATTCCACGACACTTATAAGTTAATGATAAAAAAGGAGTATAGGATGAAAGTTGCAGTTCTCGGTGCTGCGGGTGGTATCGGTCAGGCCCTCGCACTTCTGCTTAAGACCCAGCTACCTTCCGGTTCCGAACTCTCATTATATGATATCGCACCGGTGACGCCGGGCGTTGCTGTCGATCTCAGTCACATCCCAACCGCGGTTAAAATCAAAGGCTTCTGTGGCGAAGATGCCACGCCAGCGCTGGAAGGTGCGGATATTGTCCTGATTTCAGCAGGTGTGGCGCGAAAACCAGGTATGGATCGTTCCGATCTGTTCAATGTTAATGCCGGTATCGTTCGTAATCTTATCCAACAGGTCGCGAAAACCTGCCCGAAAGCCTGTATCGGGATTATTACTAATCCGGTTAACACCACAGTCGCCATTGCGGCAGAAGTGCTGAAAAATGCCGGTGTGTACGATAAAAACAAACTCTTTGGAATTACGACACTCGATGCTATCCGTTCCAACACTTTCGTTGCGGAACTGAAAGGCAAGCAGCCAGATGAGATTGAAGTACCGGTGATCGGTGGACACTCCGGTGTGACCATCCTCCCACTGCTTTCTCAGGTTCCTGGTGTGACGTTCAGCGACGAAGAAATCACCTCTCTCACTAAGCGTATTCAGAATGCAGGCACCGAAGTTGTCGAGGCAAAAGCCGGTGGCGGGTCTGCAACGCTGTCGATGGGGCAGGCAGCTGCACGCTTCGGCCTTTCATTACTGCGCGCTATGCAGGGCGAAAGTAACGTAGTGGAATGTGCGTATGTGGAAGGGAAGGGCGAGCATACACGTTTCTTCGCGCAGCCTGTTTTGCTGGGCAAGAATGGGATTGCTGAACTGCTGGATGTCGGCAAACTAAGCGCGTTTGAGCAGCAATCGCTTGAATCCATGCTGGATATCCTGCGAAAAGACATTGAGCTCGGTGAACAGTTTATTAATAACTGATGCTGCACCTTTATCACCGCCGGTGTAACCCGGCGGTGATAAATTATACCCGCCGTGATTTATTCACGAGAAGCATTAGGTGTACGGCAACGACGTTCGATGATCTTAAAGGTCTTCGCGTCAAAATAGCGGCTTGGCCAGATAATTGAAGGATGAAGCCCAAGCGCGCTTGCAATGAGGAGTTCCCCTTTTGGCCACGGCCGTGATAACGCGTTTGATAAGGTTGAAGAACTTAAGCCTGCCGAGCGTGATACCGCCGCCAGCGTGGTTCCTTTCTTTCTTAGCGCAGCAATGATATCAGCCTGATGCCAGTCTTCGTTCCTTGTGTTCATGATGGCTTCCTTATTTGTTCAAATATAGTTTTCGAATGTATTTTATTTAAATATATATTCTGCGGTTGTTTTTTTCAGATGTACTCATTCAAATCAATGTTTCCGAAAAACCCGCATCGCTTTCATTGAGAAAATACCTTCTTATTCTGATTAAAACAAACAAGTAAATTCGTGTTGCTTTTTGTGATTAGCGTCAGTTTTTCTAATGTATTACGTGCAAGTTTGAAATCACGTAAAATGGATAAGTTATTCTATTGTGCGTTTTTTGATCTTTATCATCCATTGCCATAATGGATGAGGTTTATTAATAAATAATTCGCTATGTTTTGATAAATAAAATCTGTTTTATTTTAAGTGTTTATATTTTTAATTGTTGTTTTTTAAGGTTTTATTTTGTTTTTATCTTTTTTGCTTTCGACTTGAGTCCGTTTGTTTCTAAAAAGTGGGTATTACGCCATTCATTCAGTTGTTGATAAAGAAAATTCATGGAAACTTTGTGAGTCATCAGTAGACTCATTTCGAAAAATTGAATATCTTCTTTCCGTTAAATAGACGTTTTCCTTAATGGCCGGAGTTAAATTCATCTCTAAAATAAACACCGGAGGTTTCAGGAAAGTATCGGCATTATTCTCATGGATTTATAACAGAAACTTTCTTAGTGGTTTATGTAAGAAAGAAAAGGATCGTTATGAAAAAAGAGTGGTTCGCAGCAAAGGAATTAACCGGTAAAGAAGGGCTCCCAACTTCAACACAAGGCGTGCATGGAATGGCACGCAGGTTATGCTGGATTAAAAGGAGAAGACGCGGTGTACAAGGGCGTGCGGTGGAATATCACATCGACAGCCTGCCCGTTAATACGATCGCCAGTCTGGCGATGAACGAGCATTCTGCGGAGTATGTCTATACCTCGCATCAGGACCCTCTGGCAATCTGGATTGAAAGCTATAAGCAATTGAGAGAACCAGAACGTGAAACGATGATCGCGTTTATTGTGAGAGAAGGCGTTTCGGAAGTGTTAAACAGGTTGCGCAAGCCTGACGAAAACTAGCGTTGAAAACTGTCGTACCTGCCTGATAAGTGCCAGGTACGACAGATAAACATCAGAAGTCGCGTTTGACTGAAAGATGCGCCAGGCCTTCAAGTGCCGAGCGATAGACAGAGTCTGGCAACACCTGAAGTGCCTTAATGGCCTTGTCAGCTTCTTCTTCGGCCCGCTGACGGGTGTATTCCAGGGAGCCCCATTGGTGCATGGCTGCCAATACTGGTTCCAGTAAATGGCGCCCATTACCTTCTTCGATAGCATTACGGATCATGGCCGACTGTTCTTTATCACCATGCTGCATCGCATGCAAAAGCGGCAATGTCGGTTTACCTTCATCAAGGTCATCGCCGGTATTTTTGCCCAACGTTTCGCCGTCAGCATCATAATCAAGCAAATCGTCAATCAGCTGGAATGCAGTGCCCAGGTAACGGCCGTAATCTTGCAAAGCAAGGATCTGTTCCTGAGTTCCGCCAGCCAGCATGGCAGAAGACTGAGAGGCAGCTTCGAACAGACGCGCTGTTTTGCTATAGATAACCTGCATGTAGCTGTCTTCAGTGATGTCAGGGTCGTTACAGTTAATCAGCTGCTGTACTTCGCCCTCTGCAATCACATTGACCGCTTTAGCCATCAGGGCCAGAACCGGCAGCGACTCCAGATCGGTCATCATCTGGAATGCACGGGTATAGATGAAATCCCCGACCAGGACGCTTGCGGCATTACCAAAAGCGGCGTTGGCAGTGGCTTTACCCCGGCGCATATCCGATTCATCGACAACGTCATCGTGCAATAACGTGGCGGTATGGATAAACTCAATCAGTGCAGCGACTTTGATGTGCTTGTCGCCTTCATAAGAGAGCGCTCTGGCCGCCAGCACTGCAATCATTGGACGGATGCGTTTACCGCCACCGCTGATGATGTAATATCCCAGTTGATTGATGAGTGAAACTTCGGAGTTCAACTGTTCAAGGATGGATGCGTTGACCGCAGCCATGTCGTCCTGAGTAAGATCGATAATCTGTTCTAGGTTCATTGTGTTTTTTCGGCTGTTGTTCTCTTCACCGCAATGAGATCTGGCTCACATTGGCACATGGCGCTAACTGTAAAGGGGATTGTACTTGAAAAACAGTGTAGATAAATGATAACGAAAGAACTGCGCTTTTTTTCTTCTTTTGTGGTCATTGTGCTCTTGTCTTACTCTGATTTTTTGCGTAGAATTCGCGCCCTATTGTGAATATTTATAGCGCCCTCTGAACTATACAAAGTTGAGTGCGCGGAAAGCGGAGTTTTATATGTACGCGGTTTTCCAAAGTGGTGGTAAACAACACCGTGTCAGCGAAGGGCAGACTATCCGCCTTGAGAAGCTTGACATCGCAACTGGCGAAACGATCGAGTTTGATCAGGTTCTGATGATTGCAAACGGTGAAGAAATCAATATCGGCCTGCCATTAGTTGCTGGCGGTATCGTTAAAGCTGAAATCGTTGCTCACGGTCGTGGCGTTAAAGTCAAAATCGTTAAGTTTCGTCGTCGTAAGCACTATCGTAAGCAGCAGGGCCACCGTCAGTGGTTCACTGACGTTAAAATCACCGGCATCAGCGCTTAAGACTAGGAGAGCGGAACAATGGCACACAAAAAGGCTGGCGGCTCCACACGCAACGGTCGCGATTCAGAAGCTAAACGTCTGGGCGTAAAACGCTTTGGCGGCGAAGCAGTACTGGCAGGCAGCATCATCGTTCGTCAGCGCGGCACCAAATTCCACGCTGGTATCAACGTGGGTTGCGGCAAGGACCATACTCTGTTTGCTTTGGCTGACGGTAAAGTCAAGTTCGAAGTTAAAGGCCCGAAAAACCGTAAGTACATCAGCATCGACGCTGAATAAGTTTTTCTCGTCTTAGTAAATAGATGTAAGCCCCGCAACTCGTTGCGGGGCTTTTTACATTCTGGTTAGCCCATTCTGGCGGAATATGGACAGTAAATCGCAGGCACCTGTTGGGATTATGTTAGCGCTGATCACTGCCATGAGTTGGGGCTCTTTGCCTATCGCCATGAAGCAGGTATTAGTGATAATGGATCCCTTTACAGTGGTCTGGTACCGGTTTTCAATGGCTGCAATTGTGCTGGGCTGCATTCTTGCTGCAAAGCGCCGTTTGCCACCCAGAGTGATTTTCAGTCGGCCACGCTGGCTGATTTTAGTATTGATAGCCACCTGCGGATTGATGGGGAACTTCGTTCTTTTTAGTTCTTCACTGCAATTTTTAAGTCCAACGGCTTCTCAGGTTATCGGTCAGCTTTCCCCAGTCGGCATGATGCTGGCCAGTGTGATTATCCTGAAAGAGAGGATGCGGATCACGCAGGTCATTGGGGCCACTATGTTGATTTTCGGATTGATATTGTTTTTCAATACCAGTCTGATTGAGATATTTACCCGTCTGACCGATTACACACTCGGTGTGTTATTTGGCGTCGGGGCAGCAACGGTTTGGGTTATTTACGGTGTGGCGCAAAAGGTTCTCTTACGCCAACTCGCCTCGCCTCAAATCCTGTTTTTGCTGTACACTTTATGTTCTATCGCATTGCTCCCGCTGGCCAGTCCGGCGATGCTTTCACAGCTCAGCGGCTGGCAGTTTGCCTGTTTGTTGTTTTGCGGCGCGAATACCTTAGTAGGATATGGCGCCTTAGCGGAAGCGATGGCGAGATGGCAGGCATCGCAGGTTAGCGCATTAGTGACGCTGACCCCATTGTTTACCCTGCTATTTTCAGATCTGTTAGCACTTGCCTGGCCAGGCTATTTTGCCGCACCAGTGCTCAATTTTGTAGGTTATCTTGGGGCATTTGTGGTGGTGGCGGGTGCAATGTTTTCCGCAGCGGGCCATCGTTGGTGGCCTCGTCGGACAGAGCAAAACCTGGTAGCTAAACTCTAGCTGCCCGGCGAATGATTTACGGAGACGGTACAAATGAAGTTTGTTGATGAAGCCACAATTTTAGTCGTGGCAGGTGACGGTGGTAACGGTTGTGTAAGCTTCCGCCGTGAGAAATACATTCCACGTGGCGGCCCTGATGGCGGCGACGGTGGTGACGGTGGTGACGTTTTCCTGCTGGCTGATGAAAACCTGAATACCCTGATCGATTTCCGCTTTGTGAAATCATACCGTGCTGAGCGCGGTACTAACGGTCAAAGCAGCGACTGTACGGGTAAACGCGGTAAAGATATCACCATAAAAGTGCCAGTCGGTACCCGTGTCCTGGATCAGGCTACCGGCGAAGTGCTGGCTGATATGACCAAACATGGCCAGATCAATATGGTTGCCAAAGGCGGATTCCACGGTCTGGGCAACACCCGTTTTAAATCTTCGGTTAACCGTTCCCCACGCCAGAAAACCATGGGTACCAAAGGTGAAGAACGTGATATCGCCCTTGAGCTGATGCTGCTGGCCGACGTGGGTATGCTGGGTCTGCCAAATGCGGGTAAATCTACTTTCATCCGTGCAGTTTCCGCCGCGAAACCAAAAGTCGCTGACTATCCGTTTACGACCCTGGTGCCAAGCCTCGGCGTTGTGCGCATGGACAGCGAGCAGAGCTTCGTCATCGCCGATATTCCTGGTCTGATTGAAGGCGCTTCCGAAGGGGCTGGTTTAGGGATTCGTTTCCTGAAACACCTTGAACGTTGCCGCGTATTGTTGCATCTGATCGATATTGCGCCGATCGATGAATCTGATCCGATCGAAAATGCCAAAGTCATCATCAACGAGTTGCAGCAATACAACGCCAAACTGGCTGAAAAGCCTCGCTGGCTGGTATTCAACAAAGTTGATTTGATCGAAAAAGAAGAAGCTGAAACGCGTGCGAAAGCCATCGCTGAGGCGCTGGGTTGGGAAGGTAATTACTACCTGATTTCCGCAGCAAACCGCGAAGGCGTGAATGCTTTGTGCTGGGATGTGATGAAGTTCATCAACGAAAATCCTAAACACATGGCAATCGAAGAAGCTGCGCCAGAAAAAGTTGAATTCATGTGGGATGATTATCACCGTGAACAACTGGCTGAAGTGGAAGCTGAAGCTGACGACGATTGGGATGATGACTGGGATGAAGACGACGACGAAGGCGTTGAAATCATCTACGAACGTTAATCCGGCGTGAGTATGAGTTGATATAATCTGAAAGGCTGCCAGTGGCAGCCTTTTTTAATACATGTTTTTCGTGGTGCTGGCAGAAAGCGACAGCGCATTTTCCAGAATCACATCAGGCAGCCAGCATTGTGCACTTAACCCGTTGCCGGAAGAACGGTTACGCAGCGTCAGAGTTCCGCAGTGCAGCTGAGCAATGCGAATGACAATGTTTAAACCCAGCCCGCTGCCGCCATAGCGCTGATCCATGCGTTTAAATGCCTGCGTCAGTTCACAGGCCTTCGTCTCATCAATTCCCGGGCCTTCATCGTCTATTTGTATCAGGAAGCCGTTATTCTGCGGCTGCACCGTAAGGGTGATTTCACTGTCCGGCGGGCCGTAGCGATAAGCGTTTTCCACTAAGTTTCTGACCATTAAACGGAGCAACACGGCGTCGCCCTGCAGCGTGGCGCGTTCCGGAAGCCTTAAAACCAGCGTCTGCTGGCGCTCTTCCAGCATTTCGCAAAATTCTTCCCGCAAAGGCTCGATGACGTTCGAAACCAGGTCCACTTGCTGATATTCACCTTTGGCAAAGTTTTGCCCGGCGCGCGACAGCATCAGCAGTTGCTCAATGGTATGCATCAGCTGATCGATGCGCCCTATCAGCGTATCACTGCCAGACACCCCGTTTTTGTGCATGATCTCAAGATGCAGACGCACCCCCGCAAGCGGTGTACGCAGTTCATGCGCAGCGTCGGCGGTGAATAATCGCTCCTGGTGAATCGTATTAGACAGGCGTGAAAAGAGTTGATTGAGCGCGTTGGTCACCGCTACCACTTCGCGAATTTCGCTGTTCAGCGGTAAAGGGGAAAGGTTATCTGCCGAGCGCGTTTCAAGACGTTTTTGCAACTGGTTGAGCGGACGGATAATCCAGCTGATCGCCCAGAAGGACAGTGCCAATGTAATGGCCATCATCAGTAAAGAAGGTGCAATCAGCGAGGCGATCGCTTCGGCAATTTCTTTCTCAACGTGCGCATTACGCACCTTGGCCGAAAGCGTGTCATTCACCAGTAAATTAATTTGTTCCTGACTTTCGTGCCAAAGCCAGAAAACGCTGGTGAGCTGGGTGACGAAAAGGATCAAAGCCAGCATAACCAACAGACGGCGGCGCATACTGGTCACGGCATCATCTCCAGCCGGTAACCAATGCCACGAACCGTACGAATTAACTCTTTACCCAGCTTGCGACGCAAGTTATGGACGTGAACTTCCAGCGTATTGGATCCCAAATCATCCTGCCATGTGTAGAGATCTTGCTGAAGTAATTCGCGGTTAACCGTTTGTCCGGCGCGCATCATCAGACGGGTTAAAATCGCGAACTCTTTCGGTGTGACCTCCACCTGCGCGTCACCCAGATAGGTTTGCTGTGAAGAGAGATTGATTCGCAGATTTCCGACAGAAATTTCATTATCACTTTGCCCCTGATACCGGCGGATGAGCGCGCGGACGCGGGCTTGTAACTCGGCTAAGGCGAAAGGTTTAATCAGGTAATCATCAGCGCCGGCATCAAGACCGTCCACACGATCTTCAAGTGCATCGCGGGCGGTAAGGATCAGGACGGGAAGGGAGATCCTCTGGCGTCGCCATTGGCGCAGAAGCGTCGCGCCATCTTTGTCTGGTAATCCCAAATCGAGGATGACCAGACTGTACTGGCTGGTTTGAATGAGGCTTTGCGCTTGAGCAGCGGTAGATGCGCAGTCGCAAACGTAATTATCACTGGTTAAGGCCAGCGATAATCCCTGCCGTATAAGTTCATCATCTTCAACTATCAGCAGCTTCATCGTCTGGCACTTCTCCGTGGTTAATTATTTTGGTAGATGTCCTTGTAAAGCCGGCTTTCAAAACGCACAAGCGGTGCGCGGCGTGTCCGCTGGTCTTCAGGCGGTACTGCATAACCTGAGAGGAACTGGACAAATGCCATGCGTTGCCCGCTGGCCGTCGTAATAAAGCCTGCCAGATTATAGACGCCAGACAATGAACCGGTTTTCGCTGACACTTTGCCATCGACACCTGCTTCATGCAGTCCACCGCGGTATTGTAACGTGCCGTCATGGCCTGCCAGAGGCAGCATTGAGATGAAATCTAAGTCTTTATCGTTCTGCGCGATATATTGCAGCACCTGCATCATCGTTGCTGGTGACAGCAAATCGTGGCGCGACAAACCTGATCCATCCACCTGAATTGAGTTACCTAAATCGACACCCGCCTTCTGACGCAGAATCTGACGCACAGCATCAGAACCTGCACGCCATGTTCCCGGTACACCGAAACGCTGATGGCCGATGGTACGGAAAACGGTGTCGGCTATCATGTTGTCGGATTTCTTCAGCATGATCCGCAGCAAATCGTGCAACGGCGCTGACTGCGTTTGTGCCAGAACGGTTCCTGCAGGAGTCTGCTGAGTCTGACGTTTCAACGTGCCATCAATCTGAATATCGGCCTGCAAAAGCTCATCTTTCAGAATCGCACCGGCATAGCTGGCTCCGTCCTGAACGGCAAAGGCCAGTGGCAGAGGTTCGCTGCGTTGGGTCAGGCAGCCAGTCAATGTATAACGATTGAATTCCCCCGGTACGACATCCAGTTCGCAATATTGCGCATCAGGAGAGCCTTTCGCCAGCGTACGCACTTCACTGAACATATGAACCGGATAATAGGAGGCCACGCGGATAAAGGCGTTCTCATCGGGTTTAGGGGCACTGTAAAGGGAAACAGAGAAACAGTTACGATCGACAATGGCAGCGGCCGGAGGAGCACTGAAGCATTGAGTGATATCATTCCATGGCCAGCCGGGGGCTTTGTCATGGCTGGCGAACACGGATGTATTCACCACCACGTTGCCGCTGATCTCTTTGATGCCCTGTTTTTTCAATACCGCGACCATATTGCGAATATTCTGACGTTTTAACGTCGGATCGCCGGAAAAACGAGCAACCAGATCACCTTTAAGGACGCCGTCCGAAACAGAGCCCTGGGTTTCCAGCGTAGTGGTGAATCTGAAATCGGGGCCGAGTTGAAGTAAAGCCGCCAGCGCAGTCAGAATCTTCATGGTACTGGCTGGCAGCGCCATCTGAGAACCGTGATAGTCGATGGCGGGCGCAGGCGCGCCAATTTTCTGTACCAGCACAGCCAGATTCGTGCCGTCCGGCAGATATTCTGTGTAATTCTCGATCTGGGCCGCATTTGTATTGAGAACAAACGCGCATGCTAATCCACTGACAATTCGTATAAAACGCATTATTTTGAGTAAGGCTCTGGGTAACAACAGGATAATGTGGTGCCATACTACGATGCTACGAACCAAGGCGCAACGTGGCTGAAAGTAAACGATGATCCTCAGTGAACTCTACGTTAAAATACGAATCATAATGCAAAATGAATCCTGGCCTGGTGGCGACTCCGGGTGAGGTTTTTTTTGTTTTTCGCCAGAGCGTGTGGGTCAAAAGAGCTGGCTTAATTTCTTACCTGATTCAATCAGGACGGTGTTTACCGAAAGGACCAAGTTAGAGGTAATGAATATATGAAACCGATTCCGATGACGTTGCGTGGCGCAGAAAGATTACGTGAAGAGCTGGATCATCTGAAGGGCGTGCGTCGTCCCAAAATTATTGCCGATATTGCGACTGCGCGTGAGCACGGCGATTTGAAAGAGAATGCTGAATACCACGCAGCCCGCGAGCAGCAGGGTTTTTGCGAAGGACGTATTCAGGAGATCGAAGCCAAGCTTTCTAATGCCCAGGTGATCGACGTGACAAAAATGCCGGCCACGGGCCGTGTCATTTTTGGCGCCACTGTCAAACTGATGAATCTGGATACTGAAGAAGAGCAGACGTACCGCATCGTTGGTGACGACGAAGCTGATTTTAAGCAAAATCTGATTTCTGTAAACTCACCGATTGCACGTGGATTGATCGGCAAAGAGCAGGATGATGTGGTGGTGATCAACACACCTGGCGGCGATGTTGAGTTTGAAGTGCTGAAGGTCGAGTACCTCTAAAAATCCGCATTAAAAAGGGCGAAACGTGACGTTTCGCCCTATAAATCACCCATTCATGAAGTGAATAGCTTCACATTAAATTGAAAACTAACGTAAAAAGGCCAGTTATAGCCTTTTCCTGAACGTGATTTCGTGGCACCGTTCCGAAAATCTAAAGCGTTTTTCGTTAAACTCTGACGAATTAACGCGGTAAGATAATTTTGCGGTCTTCGGTAGAAGGGCGATAAAGTACCAGCATATTGCCGATAACTTGCACATTACTCGCCTTGGTTTCACGCACGATAGCGTCTACGATCAAAGCCTTCGTTTCGCGTTCTTCTGCCGCGACCTTAATCTTGATCAGTTCGTGATGCGCCAGCGCCTGTTCGATTTCGGCGAGCACGCCCTCTGTCAGACCGTTGTTACCCAGCATGACAACCGGTTTCAGTGGATGTGCCAGGCCTTTCAGGTACTGTTTTTGTTTATTGTTAAGATTCATCGTCTTTTTTGCTTAAGTTGGGATTGAAAACGGGTCATTCTACCGCCATCTCATGTATATCACCAACCCGGACTGCTTCGGGCGGTGATTTATACTGACTTAGCCATAGACGTCATGACGCTAACAGCTTGTTCCAAAAGCTCTAACACAGGGTAGTTGGAAAACTATATGGTTACTAAATAATGTCTATTAAAAAGCGTTCTGCAAGTTCCACTCGCTGGTTGCAGGAACACTTTAGCGATAAATATGTCATTCAGGCACAGAAAAAAGGGCTGCGTTCTCGCGCCTGGTTTAAGCTTGATGAAATACAGCAAGGCGATAAACTGTTCAAACCCGGGATGACCGTGGTGGATTTAGGTGCAGCGCCCGGCGGATGGTCGCAGTTTGCCGCAACGCAGATTGGTAGCAAAGGGCGCATCATTGCGCTTGACCTTTTGCCTATGGATCCTATTGTTGGAGTCGACTTCCTTCAGGGGGATTTTCGTGATGAATTAGTTCTCAAAGCGCTGCTTGATCGCGTGGGAGAAAACAAGGTTCAGGTGGTCATGTCCGATATGGCCCCGAATATGAGCGGTACACCGGCAGTCGATATTCCAAAATCGATGTATTTAGTTGAGTTAGCACTGGATATGTGTCGGGATGTATTAGCACCAGGCGGAAGTTTCCTGGTGAAGGTGTTCCAGGGAGATGGCTTTGATGAATACCTGCGGGAAATTCGCTCCCTGTTTACGAAGGTGAAGATTCGTAAGCCAGACGCTTCCCGAGCACGTTCGCGAGAAGTGTACATCGTAGCGACAGGGCGGAAAGTGTAGTTCCCTAACGCTGTTTGTTAACACAGTTGTAATATGAGGTTGATCCCTTGAGTGACATGGCGAAGAACCTGATTCTCTGGTTAGTCATCGCAGTAGTATTGATGTCTGTATTTCAGAGCTTTGGGCCCAGCGAGTCTAATGGCCGTAGGGTAGATTATTCTACCTTCATGTCCGAATTGACCCAAGACCAGATTCGCGAAGCGCGTATCAATGGACGTGAGATTAACGTTGTTAAAAAAGACAGCAACAAGTACACGACCTACATTCCAGTTGAAGACCCTAAGTTGCTGGATACGCTGCTGAGCAAAAACGTAACCGTAGTGGGTGAGCCACCAGAGCAACCAAGCTTACTGGCCTCTATCTTTATTTCCTGGTTCCCAATGTTGCTGTTGATTGGGGTCTGGATCTTCTTTATGCGACAAATGCAGGGCGGCGGCGGCAAAGGGGCGATGTCCTTTGGCAAGAGCAAAGCGCGCATGTTGACGGAAGATCAAATTAAAACAACGTTTGCGGACGTTGCAGGTTGTGATGAAGCGAAGGAAGAGGTGAGCGAGCTGGTTGATTACCTGCGCGAACCGAGCCGTTTCCAGAAACTGGGCGGTAAAATTCCTAAAGGCGTACTGATGGTCGGTCCTCCGGGTACCGGTAAAACCTTGCTGGCGAAAGCCATCGCAGGGGAAGCCAAGGTGCCGTTCTTTACTATTTCCGGTTCTGACTTCGTAGAAATGTTCGTCGGTGTGGGTGCATCCCGTGTGCGCGACATGTTTGAACAAGCGAAGAAAGCCGCGCCATGTATCATCTTCATAGATGAAATTGACGCCGTAGGCCGTCAGCGTGGCGCTGGTTTAGGTGGTGGTCACGACGAACGTGAGCAAACACTGAACCAGATGCTGGTAGAGATGGATGGCTTTGAAGGTAACGAAGGTATCATCGTTATTGCTGCGACCAACCGTCCAGACGTACTTGACCCGGCCCTGCTGCGTCCGGGCCGTTTCGACCGTCAGGTTGTTGTCGGCTTGCCAGATGTACGCGGCCGTGAGCAGATCCTTAAGGTTCATATGCGTCGTGTTCCTCTGGCAACAGATGTTGATGCATCTGTCATTGCACGTGGTACACCGGGCTTCTCAGGTGCTGATCTGGCAAACCTGGTCAACGAAGCCGCTCTGTTCTCTGCACGTGGCAACAAACGTGTGGTGTCGATGGTTGAGTTCGAAAAAGCCAAAGATAAAATCATGATGGGTGCAGAACGTCGCTCCATGGTGATGACAGAAGCGCAGAAAGAGTCCACTGCCTATCACGAAGCAGGCCATGCCATCATCGGCCGTCTGGTTCCTGAACACGATCCAGTGCATAAGGTAACGATTATTCCTCGTGGCCGTGCATTAGGTGTGACGTTCTTCCTGCCAGTCGGCGATGCAATCAGTGCCAGCCGTCAGAAACTCGAAAGTCAGATTTCCACGCTTTACGGTGGCCGTCTTGCTGAAGAGATCATTTACGGCGTAGAGAAAGTGTCTACCGGCGCATCAAACGATATCAAAGTGGCGACGTCCATTGCCCGTAACATGGTTACGCAGTGGGGCTTCTCAGATAAATTAGGTCCGTTATTGTATGCGGAGGAAGAAGGTGAAGTCTTCCTGGGTCGCTCAGTAGCAAAAGCTAAACATATGTCTGATGAAACCGCGCGAATCATCGATCAGGAAGTGAAGTCTCTGGTAGAGCGCAACTATGCACGTGCACGCACGTTGCTGATGGAAAATATGGATATCCTTCATTCAATGAAAGATGCCCTGATGAAATATGAAACCATCGATGCGCCACAAATTGACGACCTGATGAACCGTACCGAAGTTCGCCCGCCAGCAGGCTGGGATGACGTCGGCGGTAAAAATGGTAACGGCAATTCTAACGACGGTGGCACGCCAAAAGCGCCAACGCCGGTTGATGAACCTCGTACACCTAATCCAGGTAACACGATGTTTGAACAATTCAGCGGCAAATAACGCGCTGGTTGGAAAATAACGCTGTTTACACACAACCCCGGGCTTGCCCGGGGTTTTTTATGCGTGCATTCTTTGCCTCGGAATTTTGATATCGCGATCACAGACCGACCAAAAGGGACATGACCTATGCGCCTCACAGCCAGAGACTCGATACTCGACCTCACTTATCCTCAGGTGATGGGGATTTTGAACGTTACGCCAGATTCATTCTCCGACGGCGGACGGCATAACACTCTGGATCTCGCGCTTAGACATGCTGAGGCGATGATCAATGCCGGGGCGACTATTCTCGATATCGGCGGAGAGTCCACGCGTCCCGGCGCCGCGGAGGTGAGTGACGACGAAGAGCTTGCGCGTGTAGTACCCGTCGTTGAGGCGATAGCACGACGTTTCGATACCTGGATTTCTGTCGATACCTCAAAGGCCATCGTCATCAGTGAAGCGGCCCGTGCGGGAATGCATCTGATCAACGATATCCGTTCATTACAAGAACCGGGCGCATTGCAGGCAGCGGCAGAAACCGGGTTACCCGTTTGTCTGATGCACATGCAGGGGCAACCGAAAACGATGCAGCATTCTCCGCAATATGCCGATGTGGTGGTGGAAGTCGGGCAATATTTTGGTGAGCAAATTGCAAGATGTGTGAATGCTGGCATTCCGAAAAGTAAATTGATACTCGACCCGGGCTTTGGTTTCGGTAAAAATCTGACCCACAACTATGCGTTGCTCGGCAGACTGGCAGAATTCCACCACTTCGGCCTGCCGCTTCTGGTCGGCATGTCGAGGAAATCTATGGTGGGGCAATTGCTGCATGTCTCGCCGGAACAGCGTGTGACCGGAAGCGTTGCCTGTGCTGTTATTGCGGCCATGCAGGGCGCTCAGATCGTGCGAGTACATGATGTTAAAGAAACCGTCGAAGCGATGCGTGTCGTCGAAGCAACACTTTCTGCAAGGGATAAAAATTAATTATGAGCAACCGTAAATACTTTGGTACTGATGGCATTCGCGGAAAAGTAGGCGATACACCAATTACACCTGATTTCGTGCTGAAACTAGGCTGGGCGGCGGGCAAAGTGCTGGCGCGTCATGGTTCGCGCAAAGTGATTATCGGCAAAGACACGCGCATATCTGGTTACATGCTCGAATCAGCCCTGGAAGCCGGACTGGCGGCGGCAGGCTTATCTGCATCTTTCACCGGGCCGATGCCGACGCCTGCTGTGGCGTATCTGACGCGCACTTTCCGCGCTGAAGCCGGGATTGTTATCTCTGCGTCCCACAATCCTTATTACGACAACGGCATCAAATTCTTCACCATCGATGGCACAAAACTGCCCGATGACGTGGAAGAAGCCATCGAGGCTGAGCTGGAAAAACCGCTGACCTGCGTGGAATCTGCCGAATTGGGTAAAGCCAGCCGTATTGTCGATGCTGCCGGTCGTTACATCGAATTCTGTAAAGGGACGTTCCCGAGTGAACTGAGCCTGAACGGGCTTAAAATCGTGGTGGATTGCGCCAATGGTGCAACTTATCACATCGCGCCAAGCGTATTGCGCGAGCTGGGTGCGAAAGTGATTGCCATCGGTTGTGAGCCGGACGGCATGAATATCAACGAAGAATGCGGCGCAACGGATGTCCGTCAGCTGCAACAGCGCGTGCTGGCTGAAAAAGCAGACGTCGGTCTGGCCTTTGACGGCGACGGCGATCGCCTCATCATGGTTGATAACGAAGGCAACAAAGTCGATGGCGATCAGATTCTGTATATCATTGCGCGCGAAGGTTTACGTCAGGGGCAGCTGAAGGGCGGTGCCGTCGGTACGCTGATGAGCAACATGGGTCTTGAGCTGGCGTTGAAACAGCTGGGTATTCCGTTTACCCGTGCGAAAGTGGGTGACCGCTACGTACTGGAAAAAATGCAAGAAAAAGGCTGGCGTATTGGTGCTGAGAACTCGGGCCATATCATCCTGTTGGACAAAACCACCACGGGTGACGGCATTGTGGCCGGTTTGCAAGTGCTTACCGCAATGGTGCGCAACCACATGAGCCTGCATGATTTGTGCAGCGGCATGAAATTACTTCCTCAGATCCTGATCAACGTCCGCTTCGCCGGTGAACACGATCCGCTGGAGTCTGAAGACGTTAAGCTGGTTACCGCAGAGGTTGAAAAGCAGCTGGCAGGGCGTGGCCGCGTATTATTGCGTAAATCTGGTACCGAGCCTTTGCTACGCGTCATGGTAGAGGGCGAGGATGCGGAGTTGGTCGAAAAACTGGCCAATCGCATTGCCGATGCAGTTAAAGCGGTTAAACCGTAAGCTGATAAAATAGCGGTGAATTTACCGGCTTTGCGCTATCTTTTTCGGGTGGAAAAGGGCGCAAAGTAAAAACAGCAATGTGTTTTAAGCCGTATTTGACGTTTTTTTCCGCAAACAAACATTTCAGTGCAAATTGCCCTTGCGTGCCAATACGGCTTTGGTTAGTATTCACACCCGCTTCAGTGGGTCCTTAGATGGCCCGCTAAATTGGTGAGAAGCAATTGGCATGCGGTGAACCCGCGAGGATACAGGTACTACTATGTACGACGCTCTTCTGGTGATTTTCCTTATCGTAGCAATCGGCCTTGTGGCTCTGGTTATGCTGCAACAAGGTAAAGGCGCTGATATGGGAGCCTCTTTCGGAGCAGGTGCTTCTGGCACATTGTTCGGTTCGAGTGGTTCCGGTAACTTCATGACCCGTATGACTGGCGTTTTGGCGGCTTTGTTCTTTATCATTAGTTTGATTCTTGGGAACATGAGCACCAATAATAGCCAAAAAGGTAGTGAGTGGGAAAACCTAAGTCAGCCAGCGCAAACTGAGCAGACAACTGCACCGGCCGCTCCAGCAGCGCCTAACAGTGACGTTCCTCACTAAGCAGTAACCTTCTTACCTAAAGAAGTGAAAGTTTTAAACAGTGGCTTGAACTTGGACAGTACAAGCGATTGTGAAAAAAAAGAGTGCCGAGGTGGTGGAATTGGTAGACACGCTACCTTGAGGTGGTAGTGCCCGAATGGGCTTACGGGTTCAAGTCCCGTCCTCGGTACCAATCTTTATGATAATTTGCTTTTTAGCGATTATCGGCGTAGTATTTGCCACGTTTTCGGACGCGGGGTGGAGCAGCCTGGTAGCTCGTCGGGCTCATAACCCGAAGGTCGTCGGTTCAAATCCGGCCCCCGCAACCACTTTCCCTAAGTGTTTATTTCAAATAGACTTTCAGTATCTCCCTGTGATGTTCTGCAGTTCCCATTTGAAAGTAACTATTTGAAAATAACACTTCGAAAGTTGTACCGAAGCCGCTATGCGGCAAATAGGGTCCAGTTGCATAAAGCCCCGATTTATCGGGGTTTTTTGTTATTTGGCAACAGAATCACTGGGCTATTTAGCCCTTTTTTTATGTCTTGGGGGTGGGCTTGTCCACATTAGAACAAAAATTAACAGAGCTGATTACAGCACCAGTCGAGGCACTTGGCTTTGAGCTGGTGGGCATCGAGTTCGTTCGGGCTCGCCAATCGACGTTGCGCATCTATATTGATAGTGACGCCGGGATCAATGTTGATGATTGTGCTGATGTCAGCCACCAGGTGAGCGCTGTGCTGGACGTAGAAGATCCGGTCACCGTCGCCTATAACCTGGAAGTTTCCTCTCCAGGCCTTGATCGTCCTATGTTCACCGCTGAGCATTATCAACGTTTTATCGGTGACGAAGTCAGCATGGTACTGCGTATGGCGGTCCAGAATCGTCGTAAATGGCAGGGCATCATCAAAGCTGTCGAAGGCGAAATGATCACGGTGACTGTGGAAGGGAAAGATGAAGTGTTCGCACTGAGCAACATCCAGAAAGCGAACCTGGTACCCCACTTTTAAAGAGTTTGGAAGAGGCAACTAGGATGAACAAAGAGATTCTGGCTGTTGTAGAAGCAGTTTCTAATGAAAAATCCCTCCCGCGCGAGAAGATTTTTGAAGCGCTGGAAATTGCATTATCAACAGCGACCAAGAAAAAATACGAGCAGGAAATCGAAGTCCGCGTCAGCATTGACCGTAAAACCGGTGACTTTGATACCTTCCGTCGTTGGGTTGCGGTCGACGAAGTGACTCAGCCAACACGTGAAATCACCCTCGAAGCAGCACAGTATGAAGAACCGTCTATCGAACTCGGCGGTTACATTGAAGATCAAATCGAGTCAGTCACATTCGACCGCATTACCACCCAAACCGCAAAACAAGTTATCGTACAGAAAGTACGCGAAGCTGAGCGCGCGATGGTGGTTGAGCAGTTCCGTGAACAGCAAGGCGAAATCGTCACTGGCGTCGTCAAAAAAGTTAACCGTGACAGCATCGCCCTGGACTTAGGGAGCAATGCTGAGGCTGTTATCCTGCGTGAAGATATGCTTCCGCGCGAAAACTTCCGTTCCGGTGACCGCATTCGTGGCGTTCTGTATGATGTCCGTCCGGAAGCGCGCGGCGCGCAGCTCTTTGTCAGCCGTTCACGTAATGAAATGCTGATTGAACTGTTCCGCATTGAAGTGCCAGAAATCGGTGAAGAGCTGATCGAGATTAAAGCGGCAGCCCGTGATCCTGGCTCCCGTGCAAAAATCGCAGTGAAAACCAACGACAAGCGCATCGACCCGGTCGGTGCTTGTGTCGGTATGCGCGGTGCACGCGTTCAGGCCGTTTCCAGTGAACTGGGCGGAGAACGTATTGATATCATCCTTTGGGATGATAATCCTGCGCAATTCGTTATCAATGCGATGGCACCGGCAGATGTTGCCTCCATCGTGGTTGATGAAGATAGATGCACCATGGATATCGCCGTAGAAGCCAGCAATCTGGCACAGGCGATTGGCCGTAATGGTCAGAACGTACGTTTGGCTTCCCAACTGTTGAAACAGCATCGTGGTGATGACCGCTGGGAACTGAACGTGATGACAGCAGACGACCTGCAGGCCAAACATCAGGCTGAGGCTCACGCTGCGATCGAAACCTTCACTAAATACCTGGCAATCGATGAAGATTTCGCCACGGTTCTGGTCGAAGAAGGTTTCTCTACCCTCGAAGAGCTGGCTTACGTGCCGGTGAACGAATTGCTAGAAATCGACGGCCTGGATGAAGACACCGTGAATGCGCTGCGCGAACGCGCGAAAGAAGCGCTGACCACGTTGGCTTTAGCTCAGGAAGAAAGTCTCGGTGACAATAAGCCTGCTGACGATCTGCTGAATTTGGCGGGTCTGGAACGTAGCATGGCGTTTAAACTGGCTGCACAAGGCGTTTGTACGCTGGAAGATCTTGCCGAGCAGGGTGTCGACGATCTGGCTGATATTGAAGGTCTTACTGACGAGCAGGCTGGTGAACTTATCATGGCCGCGCGCAATATCTGCTGGTTTGGCGACAACGCGTAATAACTGTAGCAGGAAGGAACAGCATGACAGATGTAACTGTAAAATCGCTGGCGGCAGAGATTCAGACCCCGGTAGATCGCCTGGTACAGCAATTTGCTGATGCAGGGATCTCGAAGTCCGAATCTGACTCTGTGACCCAGCAGGAAAAAGAAACATTGCTGGCGCATCTGAATGGCGGAAACGCTGGTGCGACAAACAAACTGACGTTACAACGCAAAACGCGTAGTACACTGAATATTCCGAGCACCGGCGGGACGAGTAAATCGGTGCAAATCGAAGTCCGCAAGAAACGCACTTATGTTAAACGTGATATGACCGAAGCAGAACTTGCTCAGGCCGAAGCGGAAGAGCAGGCGAAGCGTGACGCGGAAGAACAGGCACAGCGTGCAGCAGCGGAGCAAGCCCAGCGCGAAGCTCAGGAAAAAGCCAAACGCGCCGCCGAAGAGCAAGCTAAACGTGAGGCCGCTGATAAAGCTAAGCGTGATGCAGCGGAAAAAGATAAAGTGACGAATCAACATACCGACGAAGTAACTAAACCAGCTCAGGCAGATAAAGCACGCCGTGAAGCTGAAGCCGCAGAGCTGAAACGCAAAACGGAAGAAGAAGCCCAGCGTAAGGTTGAAGAAAACGCCAAGCGTATTGCAGAAGAAGCTCGTAAAATGGCTGACTCTGGTGTCTGGACTGAAACTGTCGCGCCAAGCGAATCAGAATCTGCTGACTATCATGTCACCACTTCTACCCATGCCCGTGCTGCTGAAGACGAGAACGACGCCAAAGTTGAAGGCGAACGTCGTAGCCGTACCCGCGGTGGCAAAGCGACCAAGCAGAAGAAAGGCAATAAACTGTCTGAATCTAAAGCTGATCGCGAAGAAGCACGTGCTGTTGGCCGTAATGGTAAAGGCAAGCGTAAGCCAAGCACCCTGCAACAGAGCTTCAACAAGCCTGTTGCTGCAGTGAACCGTGACGTCGTAGTGGGTGAAACCATTACCGTTGCTGAGCTGGCGAACAAAATGGCAGTTAAAGGCTCTCAGGTCATCAAAACTATGATGAAACTGGGCGCGATGGCCACCATCAACCAGGTTATTGATCAGGAAACTGCTCAGCTGGTTGCTGAAGAAATGGGCCATAAAGTTATCCTGCGTCGTGAAAATGAACTGGAAGAAGCGCTGATGAGCGACCGTGATACGGGCGCATCCGCTGGTGCTGAGCCACGTGCTCCGGTTGTGACCATCATGGGTCACGTTGACCACGGTAAAACCTCCCTGCTTGACTACATTCGCTCAACGAAAGTTGCTGCGGGCGAAGCCGGTGGTATTACCCAGCACATCGGTGCTTATCACGTTGAAACTGAAAACGGCATGATCACGTTCCTGGATACTCCGGGACACGCCGCGTTTACTTCAATGCGTGCTCGTGGTGCCAAAGCGACTGACATCGTAGTTCTGGTTGTTTCAGCCGATGATGGCGTGATGCCACAAACCATCGAAGCCGTACAGCATGCGAAAGCCGCTGGCGTGCCAATCGTGGTTGCAGTGAACAAAATTGATAAACCAGACGCTGATCCCGATCGCGTTCGTACCGAGCTTTCTCAGTACGGCGTTATGCCAGAAGAGTGGGGCGGTGAGTCTCAGTTCATCCACGTTTCTGCGAAAGCAGGGACAGGCATCGACGATCTGCTGCAAGCTATCTTGCTGCAGGCCGAAGTTCTGGAACTGAAAGCCGTCCGTACCGGTATGGCAAGCGGCGTTGTGATCGAGTCCTTCCTGGACAAAGGTCGTGGCCCGGTTGCAACTGTTCTGGTTCAGGAAGGTACGCTGAACAAAGGCGACATCATTCTGTGTGGCTTCGAATACGGCCGCGTTCGTGCAATGCGTGATGAAATGGGTCGCGACATTACGTCTGCGGGTCCATCTATCCCGGTGGAAGTGTTGGGTCTGTCCAGCGTTCCGGCTGCGGGTGATGAAGTTACCGTTGTACGTGATGAGAAAAAAGCCCGTGAAGTTGCGCTTTACCGTCAGGGTAAATTCCGCGAAGTGAAACTGGCTCGTCAGCAGAAATCTAAACTGGAAAACATGTTCGCGAACATGACCGAAGGTGAAGTGTCTGAACTGAATATCGTTCTGAAATCTGACGTACAGGGTTCTTGCGAAGCGATTTCCGATGCACTGCAGAGCTTGTCTACCGACGAAGTGAAAGTCAAAATCGTGGGTATGGGTGTCGGTGGTATTACCGAGACTGATGCTACGCTGGCAGCCGCTTCCCGTGCGATCATCCTGGGCTTCAACGTACGTGCCGATGCTTCTGCTCGCCGCGTCGTAGAAAGCGAAAGCCTGGATCTGCGTTACTATTCCGTAATCTATAACCTGATTGACGAAGTTAAACAGGCGATGAGCGGTATGTTGGCGCCAGAGTACAAACAGCAAATCATCGGCCTGGCTGAAGTTCGTGACGTGTTCAAGTCACCGAAATTTGGTGCAATTGCCGGTTGTATGGTTACTGAAGGTATGATCAAGCGTAACAACCCAATCCGTGTACTGCGTGACAACGTGGTTATCTACGAAGGCGAGCTGGAATCCCTGCGCCGCTTCAAAGATGATGTTGCTGAAGTTCGCAACGGCATGGAATGTGGTATCGGCGTTAAGAACTACAACGATGTGCGTACTGGCGATGTGATCGAAGTCTTCGAAATCATCGAGATCAAACGTACTATCGCTTAACGTTTGCGAAGTAGCTGATATCCAGATGGGGGCCTTGCGCCCCCTTATTTGTCTGGAGCAAGTGGAGAAAGAATAATCATGGCAAAAGAATTTAGCCGTACACAGCGCGTCTCTCAGGAGATGCAAAAAGAAATCGCGATTATTTTACAGCGCGAAGTCAAAGACCCACGTGTTGGCATGGCCACCGTGTCTGGTGTTGAAGTTTCACGTGATCTGGCATATGCCAAGGTGTTCGTGACCTTCCTTGACGTTCTGACCACCGATAATCACGATCCCGATCGTGTGAAAAACGGTATCAAAGCCTTACAGGACGCATCAGGTTTCATTCGTACCCTGATCGGTAAAGCGATGCGTCTGCGCGTTGTTCCTGAACTGACTTTTGCTTACGACAACTCACTGGTTGAAGGCATGCGTATGTCTAACCTGGTGACCAATGTCGTGAAGAATGATGCTGAACGTCGTTCAGCTGCAGGCGACGACGAGGAAGTATAATGAGCCGCCCACGTCGCCGCGGCCGTGATATTCACGGCGTTCTGCTACTGGACAAATCTTACGGCTTGTCTTCCAACGACGCGCTGCAAAAGGTCAAACGCCTTTATAACGCCAACCGTGCAGGACATACCGGTGCGCTTGATCCTCTGGCGACAGGCATGTTGCCGCTATGCTTAGGCGAAGCGACCAAGTTTTCCCGTTTTCTGCTGGATTCCGACAAGCGTTATCGCGTCATTGCCCGCATGGGGCAACGGACTGATACCTCTGATGCGGAAGGTGAAATCATTTCCGAACGTGAAATGACCTTTACTCAGCAGCAACTTGACGATGCACTCGACAGCTTCCGCGGGGAAACCCAGCAAATTCCTTCCATGTATTCTGCACTGAAATACGAAGGAAAAAAGCTGTACGAATATGCGCGTCAGGGTATTGAAGTTCCACGCGAATCCCGCAGCATCACGGTGTATGAACTGAAGTTCATTCGCTGGGAAGGTGTTGAGGTTGAACTGGAAATTCACTGCTCGAAAGGCACCTACATCCGCACGATTGTGGATGATTTGGGTGAAAAATTAGGATGTGGTGCACACGTCACTTATCTGCGCCGTTTGCAGGTAGCAACGTATCCACTTGAGCGTATGGTCACCATGGAAAAACTCCATGAGCTGATGGCTCAGGCAGAAGAGCAGGGCATTGAACCGCGCTTACTGTTGGATCCTTTGTTGCTGCCTATGGACAGCGCCTGTGAAGACTTCCCGGAAGTGAACCTGCTGCCAGTAGTGGCTGGATACGTGAAACAGGGTCAACCTGTTCAGGCATCTGGCGCACCGACAAGTGGCATGGTTCGCATCACGGAAGGTGAAGAACGTAAGTTTATCGGCATTGGCGAAATAGATGATGATGGACGCATTGCGCCGCGTCGTTTGGTCGTCGAATATACCGAATAAGCGCTTTTTGCCCATCTTGCGATCATATATAGCAAAGGGTAGAATAGCGCAGCTTATGCATTGGGTAGCTGAATTAGAGATCGGCACCCGTTTAAACTATCTATAATATTTTGGAGTATAATTATGTCTCTAAGCGTTGAAGCTAAAGCTCAAATCGTTTCCGACTTTGGTCGTGGCACAAACGACAGTGGTTCTTCCGAAGTTCAGGTTGCTCTGCTGACTGCTCAAATTAACCACCTGCAAGGTCACTTTGCAGAGCACAAAAAAGATCACCACAGCCGTCGTGGTCTGCTGCGCATGGTTTCTCAGCGTCGTAAACTGCTGGACTACCTGAAGGGTAAAGATGTAGCACGTTACACCAGCCTGATCGAACGTCTGGGTCTGCGTCGCTAATCAAGCGAGTTTCAGTGTAAAGGGGCCAATAGGCCCCTTTATTCTAGGAAGCGACACCAAATCAGGTTACTGTATGGCTGTTGTTTCTGCTGTTAATCTAAGAACATGAACTTCCGTTACAGATGTTTTCGCGCGGCTAATGAGAGACTTTATTGCCACATTGCCAGGCCAATAAGGATTGTCATTAGTCGCGAGAATGTAGTGAGAAGCTCGGATATCTATCGGTGTGAACTGCTGTCATAACAGCTGCGCGCCACAATTAAGGACATTACATTGCTTAATCCGACTATTCGTAAATTCCAATACGGCCAGCACACCGTTACGCTGGAAACCGGCATGATGGCGCGTCAGGCGACTGCGGCCGTGATGGTTAGCATGGACGACACAGCGGTTTTCGTTACCGTTGTTGGCCAGAAAAAAGCTAAACCAGGTCAGAGCTTCTTCCCACTGACCGTTAACTATCAGGAGCGTACTTACGCTGCTGGTCGTATCCCGGGCAGCTTCTTCCGTCGTGAAGGCCGTCCAAGCGAAGGCGAAACACTGACTTCCCGTCTGATCGACCGTCCAATTCGCCCGCTGTTCCCGGAAGGCTTCCTGAATGAAGTTCAGGTTATCGCCACCGTGGTTTCCCTGAACCCGCAAGTTAACCCTGACATCGTTGCGATGATCGGTGCGTCTGCTGCCCTGAGCCTGTCTGGTATTCCATTCAGCGGCCCAATCGGTTCTGCGCGCGTAGGTTACATCAACGACCAGTACGTCCTTAACCCAACCGCAGACGAGCTGAAAACCAGCAGTCTGGATCTGGTGGTTGCCGGTACTAAAGGCGCGGTCCTGATGGTTGAATCTGAAGCGGATGTTCTTAGCGAAGACCAGATGCTGGGCGCTGTGGTGTTCGGCCACGAACAACAACAAATCGTTATCGATAACATCAACTCTCTGGTTGCTGAAGTTGGTAAAGCGAAATGGGATTGGCAGCCAGAAGTGGTTAACGCTGAGCTGCACGCTCGCGTTGCTGCGCTGGCAGAATCTCGTTTAGGTGATGCTTATCTGATCACTGACAAACAAGACCGTTACGCTCAAATCAACGTGATCAAATCTGAAGTTGTGCAAACACTGCAAGCCGAAGATGAAGCGCTGGATGCTGGCGAAATCTCTGACCTGCTGGGCAGCATTGAGAAGAACGTGGTGCGTAGCCGTGTTCTGCGTGGCGAGCCACGTATCGATGGTCGTGAAAAAGACATGATCCGCGGTCTGGACGTTCGTACTGGTGTTCTGCCACGTACCCACGGTTCAGCACTGTTCACCCGTGGTGAAACTCAGGCGCTGGTCACAGCGACGCTGGGTACTGCACGTGACGCGCAAAACCTGGACGAGTTAATGGGTGAGAAGTCTGACAGCTTCCTGTTCCATTACAACTTCCCTCCATACTCCGTAGGTGAGACTGGCATGGTCGGTTCACCTAAACGTCGTGAGATTGGTCACGGTCGTTTGGCCAAGCGCGGCGTGTTGGCGATGATGCCAAAACCAGAAGACTTCCCGTACACTGTACGTGTGGTTTCTGAAATCACCGAATCTAACGGTTCATCTTCTATGGCTTCCGTTTGTGGTGCATCTCTGGCCCTGATGGATGCAGGCGTGCCTATCAAAGCCGCTGTTGCGGGTATCGCAATGGGTCTGGTCAAAGAAGGCGAAAGCTTTGTTGTTCTGTCTGACATTCTGGGTGACGAAGATCACCTGGGCGACATGGACTTTAAAGTTGCCGGTAGCCGCGATGGTATCACCGCGCTGCAGATGGACATCAAAATCGAAGGTATCACCCGCGAAATCATGCAGGTGGCTCTGAACCAGGCTAAGGGTGCGCGTCTGCACATTCTGGGCGTTATGGAACAGGCTATCAGCACCCCGCGTGGCGACATCTCTCAGTTTGCTCCACGTATCCACACCATTAAGATCAGCCCGGACAAAATCAAGGACGTGATCGGTAAAGGTGGTTCTGTGATCCGTGCTCTGACTGAAGAGACTGGCACGACTATCGAAATCGAAGATGACGGTACTGTGAAAATCGCAGCAACCGACGGCGAGAAAGCGAAATACGCTATCCGTCGTATCGAAGAGATCACTGCGGAAATCGAAGTTGGCCGTATCTATCAGGGTAAAGTGACCCGTATCGTAGACTTTGGTGCGTTTGTTGCCATCGGCGGCGGTAAAGAAGGTCTGGTTCATATTTCTCAGATCGCTGATAAGCGTGTCGAGAAAGTGACTGATTACCTGCAGATGGGTCAGGAAGTACCGGTTAAGGTACTGGAAGTTGACCGCCAGGGCCGTGTGCGTTTGAGCATCAAAGAAGCAACTGCACCGACTCAAGACGACACAACTGAGCAACCTGCCGCAGAATAATCTGTAACAGAAGTTTTACAGCTCCTTTCCATCAGGAGGGGAGCTGTTCGTATCACGAACGTAGGACGCGTTTGTGTTAAGCAAGCGGATGACAGGATGTCTATCCAATGTTTGTACTCCGGGAGTAGAAATGAAGCCTTTCTTGCGCTGGTGTTATGTTGCGACAGCACTTATGTTGGCAGGATGCAGCAACCATGATTGGCGTAAAAATGAAGTTCTGGCGATTCCGTTGCAACCGACGTTGCAGCAGGAAGTCATCCTGGCACGCATGGAACAAATTCTTGCCAGCCGGTCATTAACCGACGATGAGAGAGCACAGCTATTATATGAGCGCGGTGTGCTGTATGATAGTCTCGGGCTAAGAGCACTGGCGCGAAATGATTTTTCACAAGCGCTGTCTATTCGTCCTGATATGCCAGAAGTTTTTAACTACCTGGGGATTTACCTAACGCAGGCAGGCAATTTCGATGCTGCCTATGAAGCGTTTGATTCTGTACTAGAGCTTGATCCAACTTACAACTACGCGCGTTTGAACCGAGGTATCGCACTGTATTACGGTGGCCGATTCTCGTTAGCGCAGGATGATCTGCAGGCGTTTTATCGAGACGATCCAAATGATCCCTTCCGTTCGTTATGGCTTTACCTTGCGGAGCGAGAAATCAATCCGAAGGATGCCGACGTAGCGCTTCAACAGCGTTATGACAAAGCGGACAGAGGGCAATGGGGATGGAATATCGTCGAATTCTACTTGGGCAAAATCAGCGAAACTACGCTGATGGAACGCCTCAAGGCAGAAGCAACGGATAACACTTCGCTCGCTGAGCATCTCAGTGAAACTGACTTCTATTTAGGTAAGCATTACCTAAGTCTGGGGGACAAGAACAGCGCCGCGGCACTGTTCAAACTGACGGTAGCTAACAACGTTCACAACTTTGTTGAGCACCGCTATGCATTGTTGGAATTGGCGCTTTTGGGCCAAGAGCAAGACGACCTATCAGAATCGGACCAGCAATAGCTGACGACACCAATCAGCCTGATTAATCATGGTTTTTACCATTTTTAAGCGCCTTAACGGGCGAGGGTTGCTTTGTTCGTTTTATAATCTAATTTGAGCCGGTTCACACTTTTCAATGAAAATGACTGAAAATTTTCTCGACGAGTTATGTAGACTGGCTGCCATTATTAATGAGGCACGTGTACATGACTACTGAGCTTGAAATCTCTTTTGCTGACCTGGGGCTGTCTGCTCCGATCATTTCTGCCCTTACCGATTTGGGCTACGAAAAACCTTCACCAATCCAGGCTGAGTGTATTCCTCACCTGCTGAGCGGCCGTGATGTTCTGGGTATGGCGCAGACCGGTTCCGGTAAAACTGCTGCATTCTCTTTACCTTTGCTGCACAACATTGATGCTTCACTGAAAGCACCACAAATTCTTGTTCTGGCACCAACCCGCGAACTGGCGGTTCAGGTTGCTGAAGCAATGACTGACTTCTCTAAACATATGCATGGCGTGAATGTGGTTGCCCTTTATGGCGGCCAGCGCTATGACGTTCAGCTGCGCGCACTGCGTCAAGGTCCACAAGTTGTTGTGGGTACCCCGGGCCGCCTGCTGGACCACCTGAAACGTGGCACCCTGAACCTCTCTAACCTGAGCGGTCTGGTACTGGACGAAGCCGATGAAATGCTGCGTATGGGCTTCATCGAAGACGTCGAAACCATCATGGCGCAGATCCCGGCTCAACATCAGACCGCGTTGTTCTCTGCAACCATGCCAGAAGCGATCCGTCGTATTACACGTCGTTTCATGAAAGATCCACAGGAAGTGCGCATTCAGTCAAGCATCACTACCCGTCCGGACATCAGCCAGAGCTACTGGACTGTGCACGGCCTGCGTAAGAATGAAGCTCTGGTGCGTTTCCTGGAAGCTGAAGACTTTGATGCAGCGATCATCTTCGTGCGTACTAAAAGCGCGACGCTGGAAGTGGCTGAAGCCCTGGAACGTAGCGGCTACAGCAGTGCTGCACTGAACGGCGACATGAACCAGGCTCTGCGTGAGCAGACTCTGGAACGTCTGAAAGATGGCCGTCTGGACATTCTGATCGCAACCGACGTGGCAGCACGTGGTCTCGACGTAGAACGTATCAGCCTGGTTGTTAACTACGATATCCCTATGGACTCCGAGTCTTACGTTCACCGTATCGGCCGTACCGGTCGTGCTGGTCGTGCTGGTCGCGCATTACTGTTCGTTGAGAACCGTGAACGTCGCCTGTTGCGTAACATTGAACGCACCATGAAGCTGACCATTCCAGAAGTTGAAATTCCAACTGCTGATGTACTTGGCGAGCGTCGTCTTGCTAAGTTCGCAGCAAAAGTTCAGCAACAACTGGAAAGCAGCGATCTGGATCAGTACCGCGCACTGTTGGCTAAACTGCAACCTGCAGAAGAGCTGGACATCGAAACGCTGGCTGCTGCACTGCTGAAAATGGCACAGGGCGAACGTCCTCTGATCGTTGCCGCTGACCCAATCTTCAAAAGCCGTCCACCGCGTCGTGAATTTGAAGAACGTGGGGACCGCGGTGATCGTGGCGATCGTCGTGACCGTCCGGCTCGCAGCAATGACCGTCCTGCACGTGATGGCGACAGCCCGCGTCGTGAACGTCGTGAAGCTGGCGATATGGAACTGTACCGTATCGAAGTGGGTCGTGATGATGGTGTTGAAGTTCGTCACATCGTTGGCGCGATTGCTAACGAAGGCGACATCAGCAGCCGTTACATCGGTAACATCAAGCTGTTCGGTACGCACTCCACGATCGAACTGCCGAAAGGTATGCCGGGCGAGATTCTGTCTCATTTCACCCGTACCCGCATCCTGAACAAACCGATGAACATGCAGTTGCTGGGTGATGCTCAGCCACAGCCTGCACGTCGCGAACGTCCGGCCGGTGCTGGTGGCGAACGTCGTGGTAACGGCGCTCCGCGTCCTTTCAACGGTGATCGTCCTGCCGGTGCTGGTGGTGAACGTCGTGGTAACGGCGCTCCACGTTCTTTCAGCGGCGACCGTCGTGAAGGTTCTTCAGCAGCTGGCGAACGTCGTCCGCCAAGCCGCGCACCACGTCGTACTACTGACGCATAATTTATCGCGCTTCGGTTTACTGAAGCTTAGATAATAAAAAACCAGCCTTAACCGGCTGGTTTTTTTTCGTCTGTGATTTGTCGAGATGCTTAGCTGATGCGCTGCTCTTTTACTAAATCGCCCTGCAACTCAGAGACAATTTCGAACGAACGCAAACGCGCCTGCTGATCAAAAATCTGTCCATTGATCATCAGCTCATCGGCTTCAGTTTCACGCAAAATCGACTGCAAACCCTGACGCAGTGTGTCTTTATTACCAACCACCGACATACGCAGAGCGTTATCCACACCAAAGCGTTCTGATGCAGACCACAGGCTTTCGATATTATCCACCGGCGCAGGCAGTTTGCCCGGCATACCACGGCGCAGATTAATGAATTGCTGCTGATTGGAGGTAAACATCCGGCGCGCTTCTTCATCGGTGTCTGCGCCAATAGCGTTGAGACACACCATCGCATACGGCTTTTCAAGCTGCCCGGAAGGCTGGAACTTGCTGCGGTAAATAGCTAATGCCTGATACAGCATGTCCGGTGCGAAATGCGATGCGAAGGCGAAGGGTAACCCGAGCGCGGCAGCCAGCTGAGCGCTGTACAGACTTGAACCCAGCAGCCAGATCGGCACATGCAATCCCTGACCCGGTACGGCCTGAACCGCCTGATGCGGCTGAACTTCACCGAAATACAGCTGCAATTCCTGCACATCTTTCGGGAAGTTATCGACTTCGCCGGAAAGATGCCGGCGCAGAGCAATCATGGTGCGCTGATCGGTACCCGGCGCGCGGCCAAGACCCAGGTCGACACGGTTCGGATACAGGGTGGCCAGCGTGCCAAACTGTTCGGCGATCACCAGCGGGGAATGGTTGGGCAGCATGACACCGCCGGAACCCACGCGAATAGTTTTCGTGCCGCCCGCAATGTAACCCAGCAATACGGATGTCGCCGCGCTGGCGATGCCGGTCATATTGTGGTGTTCAGCCATCCAGTAACGTTGATAGCCCCATTTCTCGGCGTGTTGCGCCAGTTCCAGGGAAGATTTAAAGGCCTGCGCGGGATCAGTACCTTGTGGAACAGGTGCCAGATCGAGAACGGAAAGGGGAACGGTGTGTTTATCAGACATAGTCACGGCTCACTCGTTGAGGGGCGAAACGAAAGCGGCTCGCCCGCTAAAAATGCTCATAATTAGAACGAGTATTACCCATTCATTGCAGATTGAATACTGCATTTGTGCCTTTCCTGACCCTCTCATTCATACGTGACGACTATGAATCATGTTTAATTTATCGTTTCAGCCAATATGTTGTTTTGTGTTAAAACGTCTCCGTCTGCGCCGCTATGATTGAGCGTCACCTATGATGTATCTGTTACTCCGAAAACGGAGTGCGGCAAAAACGAACAATAAAGGAATGGAAACCCCATGCCGTTGAACAAAACTGGCGAGAAAAAAGGATCAGGCTACACATGAGTAAACGTATTTTATTGACCCTTCTGCTGGTTGCCGTGGCGGTGTCATTAGCGGTCTTATTCCGCGCACACAATCAGGATTTATTGTTGCAGGGCGAAGTGGATGCGCCTGAGGTTATTGTCGCCTCTAAAGCCAAAGGCCGCGTGATCGAGCGTCATGTCGAGCGGGGTGATGACGTCAAAGCCGGTCAGTTGCTGATAACCCTCGACAGCCCTGAAATGATGGCGCAGTTGCGTGCGCTCGAAGCGGCGCGCGATCAGGCAAAAGCTCAGCTCGATCTCTCCGTAAACGGCACCCGTGAAGAAAGTATTCGCAACCTGAAAGCCACGCTGGCGCAGTCTCAGGCCGAATACATCAATGCCCGCGATCTCTACAACCGCAACGCCAAAGTTGCGGCGAAAGGGTTTATTTCCGCTGCGGATTTAGAAGATTCCCGCCGTGCCCGCGACAGCGCATACCAGCAAGTACTGGTCGCCAAAGCCAACCTTGATGAAGGCACCAACGGCGACCGTGTTGAACAACGCGATAGCTACGCCGCACAGTTGCGTCAGGCGGAAGAAGATTTACTTGAGCTGAAAGCGCAAACCGATGACTTACAGGTCAAAGCGCCGGTCGATGGTGAGGTGGGGCCGATCCCGGTGGAAGTTGGCGAACTGGAAAGTGCCAACAGTCCGTTGCTGACGTTAGTCCGTCTGCCGGACGCCTATTTCGTCTTTAATCTGCGTGAAGATATTTTGGCCGGCGTGCGCAAAGGCGACAAAGTCCAGATGCGCGTGCCTGCCCTGAACAACCAGATGATTGAAGCCGAAGTGCGCTACATCGCGCCGCTGGGTGATTACGCCACCAAACGCGCCACGCGTGCGACGGGTGATTTCGATCTTAAGACCTTTGAAGTGCGTCTTTACCCGGCGAAACCGGTGCCCGGCCTGCGTCAGGGCATGAGTGCGCTGTGGCAGTGGAAGGCGAAGTGAAGCGGGTCAAAGCGCCGCGCAGTGAAAGGATAAAAGCCGGATGGCGCTGCTTTAGTCGTGCTTTTAACCGGGAGGTCAGTTTTGCTTTCCGTAAGCCGGTGATCCACTGGCTGTGCTGGATTTTCCCCTTGCTGCTGTTCGGGCTTATCAGCAGCAATTTCTCGGAAGGCACTTTGCTGGACTTACCGGTATCAGTAGTCGATAACGATCACAGCAGCCTCTCGAAAACGCTGGTCCGAAAACTGGATGCCGGTTCGCATGCCCACGTTCAGGCTTTTAACGGCGGATTGCAGGAGGCCGAATACCGGTTGCGCACGGCACAAGATTACGCGCTGCTGTATATCCCGACGGATTTCGAAGCCGACGTATTGGCCGGAAAACAGCCGAGCGTTGTGCTGTACTATAACGCTTTGTTCTATGGTGCCGGTTTGTACTCCACGCAGGATTTCAGCGGGCTTATCACCGAACTCAACACCAGCTACCGTTCGATTATCGCGACGGAAATCGGCAAAACGCTGCCGTCGCTGGCGAGCGTCGATCTCTCCTACGGCAGCCTGTTCAACGCCAGCGGCAGCTACATTTACTACCAGCAGTTCGCCGCCACCATTCACCTGCTGCAACTTTTCACCGTGACCTGCATGATCTATGTGATGGCACGCAGTCAGGCGTTGCTCAGCGCACCGTCGTTTACGTTGGCGCTGCTCGGAAAACTGGCCCCTTATACGCTGTGTTTCACGACCTTGCTGATGGTGGAAATCGCCATGCTGGTGGGGTTCTTTGATGCGCGGGTCAGCGGCAATCCGCTTTATATGTTGCTGGTCGGCTTCTTCTATGTGATTGCCGCCCAAAGCCTCGGGTTGCTGCTGTTTACCTTCACCAAAACCACCATTACCGCCTACACCATGATGGGGATTTTCGTCAGTATCGCGCTGACCTTCTCAGGCATGGCGGTGCCGGTGCTTTCGATGCCGCTGCCGGCACGGATAATTTCAGGTATTGAACCGCTGAGTTACGCACTGGCGGCGATGTTTGACGTTTTCCTGCGGGAAGTCTCGGTGCGCGGTATTTTGATGGTCTGCTGCATCTTGCTGATTTACCCGCTGGTCACCGCCTTCCTGGTGCGTAAGCGGTTATACCTGCGGATGAAGCAACAGGAGCCAGGCAAATGACCCGTCGTGAATGGTTCAAAACCTGGTGGGGTACGTTTAGCAAAGTGCTGACCGGCCTGCTTGATAAACCCATGTGGATGATGTTGCTGATTTCGCTGTGCGTGATGAGCCTGGTCTACGCCAACCGTACGGTGTGGGATTTGCCCGTGGCGGTCGTTGATCAGGACCACAGCTCCGCCAGCCGGATGCTGACCCGACAGCTGGACGCCACGTCGAAAGTCAAAACCGTACAGTACGAAAATCTGGCGGATGCGGAACACGATCTGGCGCTGCGCCAGCTGTTCGCGGTGATTATCATGCCGGTCGATCTTGAAAAGAAGATCCTCGCCGGTCAGAACATTGTGATCCCGGTGTACGGCGATGCCACCAACCGGCTGGCCAATGGTCAGATCCAGCAGGACGTGCTGGCTGCGTACCAGTCGATCCTTACGCAGTACAATAGCGATCTCCTGCTGCGTAACGGATTCAGCGAACGACAGGCCAGCGTCGTGTTGTCGCCAATGGTCGGTCAGACGCTCGATCTGTTTAACCCTGGCATCAGCTTCGCGGCGATCATTTTCCCCGGCCTGCTGGTGATGTTATTACAGCACTCCTTACTGATCGCCAGCGTGCGCGTCAGCATTGTGCTTAACAGCGGCCCCTCAGGGAAACCGGCGATCCCGGCATTTCTCGGCGGGATTTCGGCGCTGATCCCGGTGTGGCTATTTTTGTCGATCGTCCTGTTCGTGCTGTGGCCATGGATTTTAGGCTACCGGCAGACGGCGAGTATTCCTGAGATCCTCTTGCTGACGTTTCCGTTCCTGCTGGCGGTGTTAGGGCTGGGTAAACTGGTGACGGAATGTCTGCGCAGCGTTGAACTTATCTACCTGACGTTAGCTTTTCTGACCACGCCGGTGTTTTACATTTCCGGGACTATCTGGCCGCTTCAGGCAATGCCCGCGTGGGTGAGGGGGATTTCTTCCATGCTGCCGTCGACATGGGCGACCAAAGCGATTGCCGGGGTGAATCAGATGGGATTGCCGTTCAGAGACGTCGGCGGTGATATTCTGATGTTATTGCTTCTCTGCGGTTTTTACACTTTTATTGGTATTGCGGTGGGTATGCTGCGCGATGGCGTCCGGCTGCGGGCGATGTTCAGACGCAAACATAAAAGCGTATGATCAAAAAAGGGATATGACCTCAACGTCATATCCCTTTTTGCTTAATGGCGCCAGAGGATTACTGGCGCAGTTCCAGCCCGGCGACGCGCTGCCAGTAGCCGTTACAGTCGGCTTTATTGGTCAGATGCAGCGGTGCTAAACCACGCTCGTTATTGCGGAAGGCTTCAAGCGTGGTGAGAGAATCCATGCTTTCCGGCGAAAGCCGCACGATATCCACGAGCCCCTGCATCGACATCAGTTCATTGCCGAGATTGTAGCAATAGCCGCTCTGCGTCTGGATGCCGTTGAGCACGAACACTTGCTGATTTTCCTGCGACAGTACTTTGCGCCCCTGTGGATAATCGATGCAGCAGGTTTCGCATTCGTCTTTGGCTTTGTTTTCCGAACGTGCGGTAAAACAGCGCGCCGAGTACGCCAGCGGCAGATGTCCGTAGGAGAGGACTTCCACTTCAAACTTATCGCGGATGCCCAGATCCTGACACTGGTTCAGCAGATTGACCAGCCAGTCGCGGGAAAGCTCGACCGGCATACACCAGCGCATCATCCCCTGTTTTTGCAAAATTTTAAGTGTGACCGCGTTATAGCAGTTCAGCGCATGGCCGACCACAAACGGCAGGTTGCGCTCCGCCGCCATATTCACTGCGCCGAAATCATTGGCTTCCAGCAAGAATTCGCCGTTTTCGACGTAGCGCTTGAGTTCATTGAGTTCGGAGGGGGCCTGCAATAAGGCCAGCGTGGAGATCACCACCTGTTTGCCGCTCGCTGCCAGCTGGCGCGCGATGTCCATCCAGTCGTTCACTTTCATCTCACGGCGTTTGGTACAGACATTTTCCCCGAGATAAATCACGTCGGCGCTGCTTTCTGCGGCGGCCTGATAAAACGCTTCAACCTGCGCTTTCGGCCAGTAATAAAGGATCGCCCCTAAAGAATATTTCATCATCGTCTCTTCAGTTACTGCCATTTGCGGTGATACGCCCCGAGCGTGGTTTGCGTACCTTCAGACATTGCACCCAGCGTGCTCATCCACGCGGCATCGGTTTTGAAATTCTGTGGATCGGCCATACAGCGGTCGATCGCCGCACGCCAGACGCGGGCGACCTGACTGACATACGCCGGACTGCGCTGGCGTCCTTCAATTTTCACCGAGGCTATATTGGCAGCGAATAATTCCGGCAAAAGCTCCAGCGTATTCAGGCTGGTCGGCTCTTCCAGCGCGTGATACTTCGCGCCATCCACCAGATAACGGCCTTTGCACAGCGTCGGATACCCGGCATTTTCGCCTTCGTCATAACGGTCGATCAGCACGTCGTTCAGGCGGGATTCCATGCCCCGTGCGGTTTGCTGCCAGCGGACGAAGCGCGCGGGTGAACACGCACCGACGGTGTTTGGAGATTCTCCGGTCAGATAGGAGGACAGATAGCAGCGGCCTTCGGCCATGATGCACAGGCTGCCGAACGCGAACACTTCCAGCGGCACCACCGTCGTGCGGGACAGCTGGCGCACCTGATGCATGGAAAGCACACGCGGCAACACTACGCGTGCGACGTCAAAGTTACGTTTATAGAAACGAATGGCTTCGTCGTTGGTGGCGGATGCCTGCACCGAGACGTGGCGTTCAACATGAGGATATTTATTGGCGGCGTAATCAAGCATCGCGATATCAGCCAGGATCAGCGCATCGGCACCGAGTTGCGCGGCCATGTCCACGGCGCGTTCCCAGCGCTGATAACCGTCCGGGTGTGCAAATGTGTTGATGGCAATATGCAGTTTCCGGCGATGGCGGTGAACATAGTTGGCCGCCTCCTGGAGCTTTTTCTCGGTGAAATTCAGACCAGCAAAATGACGCGCATTGGTATCGTCTTTCAGGCCGATATAAACCGCATCGGCACCATTATCGACTGCCGCTTTCAGCGCAGGTAAATTCCCTGCCGGGCAAAGTAGCTCCATGATCATTCCTTGCTGCAACCGGACAGCGTAGCTGAAGGGTTGATAGTGATGAGAAGCCATGTGCCGACGTAATTCATTCATCAGCGAAGGCTTTGATTGGCGAACCATTTTAGAGAAGCTATGGATGCAATATTTTGATTTGAGGCAGTTTATGGGGTATTGAGAGGGGGAGTTAGGGCCGGGGAGGTTGTACGTGACGTTTTTCTGTTGCAGTATTTATTGATGCAGGCCGCTGAATGAGTCTGGCGATGTGGCAAAATAGTGCCAAGAGTTGCCCAAAAAGTTACCTAAAGGAGTAGTGCCAGTGTTGCAAAAACTACGTGCACGTATGGTTCGTCAGGGGCCATCCCTGTTAAGTGTGCCTTTAAAATTCACCCCTTTCGCGCTACGGCGTCAGGTTTTGCAGCAAGTGTTGAGCTGGCAGCTACGTCAGGCGCTGGCCGACGGTGAACTGGATTTTTTGGACAGCCGCTGGTTAAAAATTGATGTCACCGATCTCAGTCTGAGCTGGCAGATGTCAGTCGACGCCGGAAAACTGGTGATCCGCGAAGAAGGCGTTGCCGATGTCAGTTTCAGCGGCCACGCCAATGATCTGATCCTGATCGCAGCCCGTAAAGAAGATCCGGACACGCTGTTCTTCCAGCGCCGTCTGCGTATTGAGGGCGATACCGAACTTGGTCTGTATGTGAAGAATCTGATGGATTCTATCGATCTTGATACCATGCCTGTGTTGCTGAAAAATGGCCTGTTACGTCTGGCCGATTTTGTCGAAGCGGGTATGCAGGAGGACCGCGAGCCGCAAGCTCCGGTAGCTGAACCATGTTAATCCGAACTGAAATTCCTGTTGATGCAGCAGGCATAGATCGCCTCCTGCGTTCCGCTTTCCCTACGGGCGCAGAAGCCGATCTGGTGCAGGAACTGCGCGAAGACGGCTTACTGACGCTGGGCGTTGTGGCAACCGATGACGAAGGCGGCGTGGTCGGTTACGTCGCGTTTTGCCCGGTCGATATTCAGGGCGAAGATCGCAACTGGGTCGGACTGGCACCGCTGGCGGTGGAAGAATCTCTGCGCCGTCAGGGGCTTGGCGAAAAGCTCATTTACGAAGGGTTAGATTCCCTGAATGAATTCGGTTACGCCGCGGTGGTGGTGCTGGGCGATCCTGCCTATTACGGTCGCTTCGGTTTTAAACCGGCGGCTGCCCATGACCTGCATTGCCGCTGGTCGGGCGCTGAAGGCACTTTCCAGCTGTTCACCCTGACCGATGACGCGCTGACCAACGCCAGCGGAGAAGTGGTTTTCCCGACGGCATTCAACAAGTTATAATTCCCCCACGGGTCTGTTCTCAGGCCCGTTGGCTGACTTCCTCAACCTCACTCTCCTGCAAGCCCAGATAACACGCCAGAGACTCCGGCGCGGCTTTCACCAGTAATTCCTTTTGCGCCTTACTCAGCTTTTTCACTTTCAGCTCCAGCTTTGACGCCAGCGAGCGGTCGCCTGCCGCACAGTGAAACGCCAGCTGCAACTCGCCTTTTCCACGCAGCGCTTTCGCCCCTTTTCCGGACTGATGTTCTCCCATACGCCGGGTCACGTCGGTGGTGATCCCGGTGTACAGCGCGCCGGTCGGGGTTCTCAACATGTATAAATACCAGTTCGATGCAGCAGACATAGGCTCGGTGCGTTTAGCAAAATTTGCCTAAGTTTACCTGAAGCGCATAAAGGAGTGACGTAAAAACGCAAAGCGGCGCGTTACACTGTGGGCAAAGAATGGAAAGGGCACCGTTGATGAATAATCCCGACGATCTGAAACACATCCTGAAGTTTCTCAATAAAAATCACGTACTGGCGCTGTGTGCCGTCGCCGACGGCGAGATGTGGAGCGCCAACTGCTTTTACGTCACCGATTCAGAAAATCTGTCGCTGTATTTTATGACGGAACTGAAAACGCTGCACGGCACGCTGATGGCGAAATCCCCACAGGTGGTCGGCACCATCGCCCCGCATCCGAAAACCATCGCGTTAATCAAAGGCATTCAGTATCGGGGAGAAGCTACGGTGCTGAGCGGTGAGGAAGAGCATCGCGCGCGTGCGCTTTACTGCACGCATTTTCCCGTCGCTGTTGCGATGAAAGCGCCGGTCTGGCGGCTAAAACTCAATTACATCAAGATGACGGATAACGCACTCGGCTTTGGGAAAAAGCTGCTGTGGGATCGGGTGGCGTCTGACAAATATCCGTAACAAGATATGTCTTATGGCGCTGCTTTAACAATGAGGTAACACTCAAATATCTCAATATGAAACGCCGTTTTTTAAAAGGAAGTGATATGGCAAAAGTTCTTCTTCTTGGTGGAAGTGGTCTGGTCGGGCGAGAACTGTTGCGCCTGCTTCAGCTCGATCCGCGCGTCAGCCGCATCGTCGCGCCAAGCCGCCGTCCGTTGCCGCCTGGCAGCAAAGTGGTTAATCCGCTGGGAGCTAACCTGACCTCTTTGGTTGTCGCGCTGGATGAACCGATCGATTTGTTGTTTTGCTGTCTCGGCACCACGCGAAAGCAGGCGGGAAGCGCGGCGGCGTTTCGGGCTGTGGATTATGATCTGGTGGTCGACAGTGCCAAAGCAGCCAGAGAACTCGGAGCCCGCCATTGTCTGGCGGTCAGTGCTCACGGCGCTGATGCCACTTCGCGTTTTCTCTACAACCGTACCAAAGGGGAAATGGAACAGGCGCTGATACAACAGGGCTGGCCGCTGCTGACGCTGGTCAGGCCGTCACTGCTGGTGGGAAAACGCCATCCGCCGCGTTTGCTCGAACAACTTAGCGCGCCGATGTTCAAACTGCTGCCGGGTAAGCTGAAAGCGATTGATTCCGATATCGTGGCGAAAGCGTTGCAGGAACAGGCGTTTAACGCCGGGTTGGGTGGCATCACGGTGCTGGAATCCGATCAGATTGCTGCCAGTATTGAAGAACTTTAACCCTGAACAGGACGTTGAATCGGATCGCATTTCCCGTATGCCGGTGAAGCGTCGTTGATCCGCAGGAAGGATCTCTGTGATAGGGTAGGGACAAAAAACCAAAATTTGCCCCTTCCTTTTCAGCTCTCCTGCATTTCCCCGTGCGTTCTCTTCTGTCTGCTCAGTAATTCCCGTAAGGCCCTCAGCGTGTCCTGTAATTCGCCGTCGTTGTTCAGCCGCTGACACCCTGACGGCAAAGCGTTGTCATACTCTCTGGCACGACGCAGACGACAGGCAATCTGCGTGGCATCTTCGCGGCCACGCCGGGTCAGACGTTCCGCCAGCACCGCCTCGGACACCTGCAAACAGACCGGCAGCAAAAGTGTGCCATAACGCTGGCGGGCGCTTTCCAGATGCGCCCGCGAGCCGTTTACCACCACCTGACAACCGAGCTGCATCCAGCTGTCGATTTCAATTCCGACGCCGTAGCGGCACTCATGCGCCTGCCATTGCAGCGCGAACAAACCCTGCTGCTGGCGTTGGATAAATTCGGCTTCGCTCAGCGCGATATGATTCTCGCAACCGGCGTCAGCGGCGCGCGTAATATAACGATGCGCCACCGCTACGCCCGCCGGTAACTCCCTGCGCAGCGCCTCCAGCAGGCTGTCTTTCCCCGACCCCGATGCGCCCATCAGATACAGTAAACGACTCATTTTTCCTCCGCTAACGGCCTTTCCCAGTCGATCTGCATTGAGCTGTCTCCCTGAAAAGATAGGGCAGGCGGGCTGGATCAAGCTTATCCCGCCTGCGTTTAAAACACCTGAATGCCCTGACGCCAGACGTTTTGCACATAGTGATGATCGCCATGCGCCCTTGCCAGCACCAGATCCGCCCGTTTGCCTTCGGCGATTTCGCCGCGATCCTGCAAGCCCAGCGCGTTGGCCGGATTTCGCGTCACCAGCTTTACCGCCTGCGGCAGGCTGAACGCATTGTTTTCATCACCGGCGATGCGGAACACGGCGTCGAGCAGGCTGGCGGGATAATAGTCTGAAGACAAAATATCCAGCAGCCCGAGCGATGCCAGCTGGTGCGCCGCGACGTTGCCGGAATGCGAACCGCCGCGCACGATATTCGGTGCGCCCATCAGCACCTGCAAACCGTTGGCGTGCGAGGCGCGTGCCGCTTCCTCAGTGGTCGGGAACTCGGCAATCACGCTGCCGAGCGCCAGCGATTCCTCGACGTGTGCGGTGGTCGCGTCATCATGGCTGGCCAGTGAAATATTGCGCGCGCGGCAATGGGCGGCAATCGCTTCACGGTTGGGCTGCGCCCAGCGGCGTGACAGCGCGATCTGCTCCTCCTGGAATTCATCCATCTGCGCGTCATTCATGTGGTATTTGCCCTGATAATACTCGCGGTATTTCTGCGGCGTGGAGAACTGGCGCTGGCCCGGCGAATGGTCCATCAGGGAAACCAGCGACAGTACCGGCGTATCCATTAACTGCTCGAACAGTGGCAGCGTCGTGTTGTGCGGCAGCTCGCAGCGCAGATGTAAACGATGCTCGGCGCGGTTCAGCCCGGCGTTCTGGCTGTTGACGATGGCGTTAATCATCTTTTGCAGATTATCCAGACGGTGCCCACCGTCGCGTACGTCTCCGACCGCCACCGCGTCCAGTACCGTGGTAATACCGCTGGCGATCATCAGCGCATCGTGACTGCTCATGGCCGAATGGGCGGGCCAGTCAACTTTCGGGCGCGGCGTGAAAAACTTATCGAGATTGTCGGTGTGCAACTCGATAAAGCCTGGCATCAGCCAACCGCCCTGAGCATCCAGCGCCTGCGGCAGCTGACTGCGGGTGTCGGCGAAGGCGCTGATCACGCCGTTTTGCATCTCCAGCGATCCCTCGACGATCTGACTGTCGAGCACCAGTTTGACGTTATTGATGATCATGCGGACATCTCCGGGGCGGTTTCAGGGTTCATTTCGTACAGGCGGTCGGCAACGCGTTCACGCACATCGGCATCATGGAAAATACCGACTACCGCCGCTCCGCGCTGTTTCGCCTGTTCGATCAACGTCACCACGGCGGCGCGATTGGTGGCATCGAGTGAGGCGGTCGGTTCATCGAGCAACAGCACTGGATAATCGACCACAAAACCACGGGCGATATTTACGCGCTGCTGCTCGCCGCCTGAAAACGTCGAGGGCGCGAGATGCCACAAACGTTCCGGCACGTTGAGATGTGTCAGCAGGGCGCTGGCGCGGGCTTCGCTTTGGGCTTTCTCCACGCCAAGTTCCAGCAGGGGTTGCATCACCAGATTCAGCGCGCTGATGCGCGGGATCACCCGCAGAAACTGACTGACCCAGCCTACGGTGTGGCGGCGCACCGCCAGAATCTCCCGCGCTTCGGCGCTGACCATATCGATTTGCTGGCCCTGATGTTCAACCCAAATCTGGCCGCTGTCTGGCAGATAATTGCCGTAGAGCGAGCGCAATAACGTGGATTTACCGCTGCCAGAATGGCCGTGCAGCACCACGCATTCCCCGGCGTCCACCGTCAGGCTGGCATTACTGAAAACAGGTAATCTGGCGCTGTTCTGGTTATGCAGAACAAAGGTTTTACTGAGATTTTCGACCCTGAGCTTCGTCGTCATTTTGGTCACTCTTTCTCTGGAATGAAGTTTAGGAAAGCACGGAAGACACTAAAAGCTGAGTGTAAGGATGATGCGGATCGTCGAGCACGCGGTCGGTTAATCCACTTTCCACCACCTGACCCTGTTTCATCACCAGCAAACGGTGCGCCAGTAAGCGCGCGACGCCTAAATCGTGGGTGACAATCACTACCGCCAGCTGCATTTCCACCACCAGCGTGCGCAGTAAGTCCAGCAGTCGCGCCTGAACGGACACATCCAGCCCGCCGGTTGGCTCATCCATGAACACCAGACGCGGATGCGTCACCAGATTACGGGCGATTTGCAGACGCTGCTGCATGCCGCCGGAAAATGTGGTCGGCAGATCATCGATGCGCGACACCGGAATTTCGACATCTTCCAGCCACTGGCTGGCTTTCTGTCGGATATCGCCGTAGTGTCGCTCGCCGACCGCCATCAGACGCTCGCCGATATTGCCACCCGCTGAAACCTGACGGCGTAGGCCGTCCATCGGATGCTGATGCACCACGCCCCAGTCGGTGCGCAGCAGGCGACGGCGATCGCTTTCGGCCATGTCATACAGTGACTGCGCGGCGGCCTGACCGTTGTTGTAAATGACGCTTCCCTGCTGCGGTGCGAGCCGCGCTGAAATCGACTGCAACAGTGTGGTTTTGCCCGAACCGGATTCGCCGACAATGCCCAGCACTTCGCCCGGATACAGATTGAATGACACATCGCAAAAGCCTTTGCCCGGCGCATACAGGTGAGTCAGGTTATTCACCGACAGCAGCGGCTCAGCGGTGAGATGTAATGGCGTAGTCATGGGCGGTTAACCTCGTTGGAAGCCTGTTGCTCAACTTGCTGAGCGCAGAAATCAGTGTCTGAGCAGACGAACATGCGGTTGCCCTGATCGTCGAGCACCACTTCGTCGAGATAGCTGTGGCGCGAACCGCAGATGGCGCAGGGTTCGTCCCATTGCTGGACGGTGAACGGGTGATCGTCGAAGTCCAGACTTTCGACTTTAGTGAACGGCGGCAGGGCATAAATGCGTTTTTCACGCCCGGCACCGAACAGCTGCAACGCAGGCATCATGTGCATTTTTGGGTTATCAAATTTCGGGATCGGCGAGGGATCCATCACATAACGATCGTTCACCTTCACCGGATAAGCGTAGGTGGTGGCGATATGCCCGAAGCGCGCGATGTCCTCGTACAACTTCACCTGCATCACGCCGTATTCCTCGAGCGCGTGCATTTTGCGGGTCTCGGTTTCGCGCGGTTCGATAAAGCGCAGCGGCTCAGGGATCGGTACCTGAAAAATCAGGATCTGATCTTCCTGTAACGGCGTTTCCGGAATGCGGTGACGGGTCTGGATCAGGCTGGCGTCGACGGTTTTCTCGGTGGTTTTCACGCCCGCTACGCTCTGGAAGAATTTGCGGATCGACACGGCGTTAGTGGTGTCATCTGCACCCTGGTCGATCACTTTCAGCACGTCTTTTTCACCGATCACGCTGGCGGTGAGCTGGATCCCACCGGTGCCCCAGCCGTAAGGCATCGGCATTTCACGCCCGGCGAAGGGCACCTGATAGCCAGGGATCGCCACGGCTTTGAGGATCCCGCGGCGGATCATGCGTTTGGTCTGCTCGTCGAGATAACCGTGGTTATAGCCGGTGAGCGCTGGCGCTGAATTAGTGTTCATTGGCGGAGTCCTGTTTTTTCGAGGCGCGCAGGCGTTTAAGTAATTCCAGCTCCGCCTGAAAATCGACGTAGTGCGGCAACTTGAGGTGCGAAACAAAACCGGCCGCTTCGACGTTATCGGCGTGTGACAGCACGAATTCTTCGTCCTGCGCGGGGCTTGTGATCAGTTCGTTGTGCTCGCGGGTTTGCAAAGCGCGGTCGATCAGCGACATCGACATCGCCTTGCGTTCGGCGCGGCCAAACACCAGGCCGTAGCCGCGCGTAAAGTGCGGCGGCTTGTCGTCCGGTGCGACAAAACCGTTCACCATCTCGCATTCGGTCAGCAGGATTTCGCCGATATCAATCGCGAAGCCCAGCTCTTCCGGCACGATTTCCACCGTCAGCCAGCCGGTACGGATCTCCCCGGCGAACGGATGCGTGCGGCCATAGCCGCGCTGCGTGGAATAACTCAGCGCCAGCAGAAAGCCTTCGTCTCCCCGCACCAGCTGTTGCAGACGCGCCGCACGGGAGGCCGGAAACACCGGCGGCGTGCGGGTAATGTCTTCCGGCTCGGATCCGTCGTCCTGTTCGGCTATTGCCAGCTGTTGCTGCGTCAGCAAATCAAACACGTGGCCGCAGTTTTCCGGCTGCGCCTCGTCGGCAATCGGCGTAAACGGTGCTTCGCCCTCGGCCAGCAGCGCAAAATCCAGCAGCCGGTGGGTGTAATCGTAGGTCGGGCCGAGCAACTGACCACCCGGCAAATCTTTGTAAACGGCTGAAATACGGCGCTCGAGGCGCATCGCAGCGGTGTCGAGCGGCTCGCTGGTCGCCAGACGCGGCAGGGTAGTGCGATAAGCGCGCAGCAGAAAAATGGCTTCGACCAGATCGCCGCCGGACTGCTTAATCGCCAGCGCCGCCAGTTCGCGGTCGTAAATCCCGCCTTCGCTCATCACGCGATCGACCGCCAGACCCAGCTGTTGTTCGATCTGGTCACAGCCCAGTTCATTCACTTGCGGATTGCCACGGCGCTCACACGCCAGCAGCTGATGGGCGGCGGCTATCGCCTTTTCGCCCCCTTTCACAGCGACGTACATCAGCACACCTCCACGCGCGTGGTGCGCGGTATGGCAATCATTTCTTCGCCGCAGGTGAACATAAAATCCAGTCCCAGCGGGAAGCGGTGAGGGCGGCGGGTCAGATAATCACGCACGGCGTCCGGCAGCTGCGGCGAAATCGTCCGGCTGCTTTCGATGCCCGGACCGGACAGACGCAAAGAGGTGCCGCCGGTGAGGCCAGCGAGCTGAACGATGACGCTGGTCGCCAGCTCCGGCGACATCTCATCCCCGCAGGGGAAGGCCAGCAAGGTGGCGCTGTCGAGCGCCGGATCGGCGAGAGCAAAACTGACGGCGGCAGGATTGTCGGTCAGCACCGCGCCGGTGTGAAAACGCAGATTCTTACGCAGAATCTCATCGTTAAGCGAGGCGCTCAGCCACAGCGGCGTATCCTGATCGATAAGCGTCAGCAATACACAGGCGCTGGCGGAACCGAGTGCGCCAAATCCCTGCATGGCGGGTAACTGTATGCAGACGCCCGGTTCGCTCAACGCTTTGAGAATACGGCGGAAACTGTATTGCGCATCGGCAACCGGATTTTGAAAACTGGCAACAAGTGACATGAATTATTCTCCGCGAACCAGGGTAAAGAAATCGACACGACTGGCAGCCACTTCACGGGCGCGCAGCTCGCGGCGCTCCTGTTGTATGGCCGCCAGCGGGGCGATGATCCGTTTGTGCAGCAGCTCGTCCATGCCTTGTATTTGCAGCAGGGCGTCGATCACGGCGCACAGTTCGGCGTGGGGTTTATTGCGACCGGCGACGTAGCTGTAACCATACACGCCGCCTTCCATCAGGATCACCGCGCGGGTGACGGTCATATCGCCCATCACGAAGCGTTTTCCGGTGCCGCCCATGCGGCCCTGAAGCTGTGTCAGGCCGGTTTCAGCAGCGCGTATGCGTTCAAACTGTGGGGATAAATTCAACGGCTGCCAGTGCGCGAGCAGTTCGTCGGGGCGGCTGTGAGCCAGCACCGACATCCAGCGCTGGCGGGTTTGCAGGTGATCCATTCAGTGCTCCATGGTCAGTTCGATCATGTCGGCGCGAGTCAGGCTGACGGAGTATTCCGCCACCGTGTCGCTGCCTTCACGAATGTTCAGGGTGCGCACACACAGCAGCGGAGCCTGCGGCACGATTTCGAGTAATTTGCTCTCTTTGGCCAGTGCGCGACGTGCGTTGATGCGGGTCGTGCGGCGGCTGAGTTTTTGCTTAATCTCTTCGCGGATAAAATCGTGCAGCGAGCCGCTGTGGAAGTTTTGTAATGCAGGCCACCAGTCGAGATCCGGCAGATAGTGGTCAATCACACAGACCGGCACGCCGTTGACGCGGCGCAGCGTGCGCAGATGGATAACCGTCTCGCCTTCCTGCCGCGACAGCGCCGTCGCCACGTGATCGGTACAAGGGCGCAGCACCGCCAGCAAACGTTCGCTGGTCGGGTGGCTCCCCTGATCGAGCAGGTTCTGGCTGAACCGTGCCTGGGAATGCAGCGGATAATCGTAAGGGCGCATCAGCACCAGCGTGCCAATTCCCTGGCGGCGTTGCAGCCAGCCGCGATCCACCAGCTCATCAACCGCGCGGCGCAGCGTGTGGCGATTCACCTGAAAACGTTCTGCAAGCTGCTGTTCCGGCGGCAGATAGTCGCCGCAGCGGTAACCGTTGCGCAGTTCCTGTTCCAGCTCGGCAGCGATTTGCTGATAAACCGTAGTGTGACTGGTCGGATGTCTAGATAAGTTCATCACAATGAATACCTCGCATAGGATAAACGGGCAGTGGCAGTGAATTTTGAAGAAGGGGAGCGGGTCATGATGCAAACCTCAGTAGGGCGTTGGCATCATGTTGGCGCAGCTTAATGACAGTTGGGTGAAGGTCAGATTGCAGAGAAGTGAAGATCAGGAATATTGCTGAATGGAATTTTGAAGCATCGAGGGGAAGCGTTTCCCCTCTGCATAGCTCGAGCTTTTTATCTCAGGTAATGAATTATCTGATTTCCGCTGCCGCGCCAGATGAGCGACGGGTCTTTCAACTCCTGCACGAATTTGCCGTCGACCAGAACATTGATGAGCGCGGTCACCTTCTGTTGTTCAACAGTCAGTTCGTCAAGGATATAACCGGTCCACATCCACACGTCTTTGCCCGGACATTCTGCCTGCACCCGTAACAGCAGCTGGCGGATTGCCAACAGGTTTTGCGGATGCAGCGGATCGCCACCCGACAACGTTAACCCCTGACGCGGGATTACGGTGTTTTGCAGATCGGCGATGATCCGGTCTTCATCCTCCTGCGTAAATGGCTTGCCAGAATCCAGCCGCCAGGTGCTTTTGTTGTAGCACCCGCGGCATTCATGCACGCAGCCGGAAACAAACAGCACACAGCGTGTTCCCGGCCCGTTAACGACATCGATCGGGTAATATTGATGGAAATTCAACGTCTCAGCCCAGTTGACCATTGCCTAAATGTTTCACGCGGCGCTTCACTTCTTCCTGCTTACCGGCGTTGAACGGACGTGCATCCGGGCTGCCGAGATAACCGCAGACACGGCGGGTGACCGATACCCGTGAAGGCTCGTGGTTGCCACATTTCGGGCAGGTGAAGCCTTTGCTGGTGCACTCGAATTCGCCGGTGTAGCCACAGTCGTAGCATTCATCGATTGGCGTGTTGGTGCCGTAATACGGCACGCGGGTATAGCTGTAATCCCACACGTCTTCCAGCGCTTTCAGGTTGTGTTGCAGGTTCGGATACTCGCCGTAGCAGATGAAACCGCCGTTACTCAGTGGCGGATACGGCGCTTCGAAGTCGAGTTTTTCGTACGGATTCACTTTCTTCTCGACGTCCAGATGGAAGCTGTTGGTGTAGTAACCTTTGTCGGTCACGCCCGCCACCAGCCCGAATTCGGCTTTATCGAGACGGCAGAAGCGGTCGCACAGGTTTTCGCTCGGTGTGCTGTAGAGGCTAAATCCGTAGCCGGTTTCGTCTTTCCAGCTTTCGGTCGCGTCTTTCAGGCGGCCTACAATGGCTTCGGCTTTTTCGCGCAGCTGGCTGGCGTCGAAGACATGGGTCTGATTGCCAAACAGTGCATTAATGGTTTCATGCACGCCAATGTAGCCCAGAGAAATCGACGCTCGGCCATTTTTGAATATGCCGGAAATATCGTCGTCGGCTTTCAGACGCACGCCGCACGCCCCTTCCATATACAGAATCGGTGCGACGCGGGCTTTGATCCCTTCCAGCCGTGCGATGCGGGTCATCAGCGCTTTTTTCGCCAGCAGCAAACGCTCGTCGAGCAGTTTCCAGAACGCGGCTTCATCCTGTTTGGCTTCCAGCGCGATGCGCGGCAGGTTCAGGCTGATCACGCCGATGTTGTTACGGCCTTCGTGGATCATCTCACCGTTTTCTTCGTACACGCCGAGGAAGCTGCGGCAGCCCATCGGCGTTTTGAACGAGCCGGTGACTTTAACTACCTGATCGTAATTCAAAATATCCGGGTACATGCGCTTGCTGGCGCATTCCAGTGCCAGCTGCTTGATGTCGTAGTTGGCGTCACCGGCTTTGTGATTTAGCCCGTCACGAATGGCGAATACCAGTTTCGGGAACACGGCGGTTTTACGATTTTTACCCAGCCCTGCAATGCGGTTGCGCAGAATAGATTGCTGAATTAAACGTGATTCCCACGTGGTGCCGAGACCGAAACCGAAGGTGACGAAAGGCGTCTGGCCGTTGGCGGTGTGCAGCGTGTTGACTTCATATTCCAGCGACTGGAAGGCGTCATAACACTCTTTCTCGGTGCGGCTGTGGGCGAAAGCCTCGACGTCGGCGACCTGCCATTCCTGCGCAATCGCGCGGTGTTTTTCGTAGCTGGACGTGACAAATGGCGCGAGCACTTCATCGATGCGGTTTATGGTGGTGCCGCCGTAAATATGGCTGGCGACCTGCGCGATAATTTGTGCGGTTACGGCGGTGGCGGTGGAAATTGACTTCGGTGTGTCAATTTCGGCATTCCCCATTTTGAAACCGTGATTCAGCATGCCTTTAAGGTCGATCAGCATACAGTTGAACATCGGGAAAAATGGCGAATAGTCGAGGTCATGATAGTGGATTTCACCGCGCTCATGCGCCAGTACCACTTCACGCGGCAAAATATGCTGTTTGGCATAATGCTTGGCGACGATACCGGCCAGCAGATCACGCTGCGTCGGGATCACTTTACTGTCTTTGTTGGCATTCTCGTTGAGCAGCGCCATGTTGCTTTGCTCAACCAGACCGCGAATTTCCTGATTCAGGCGTCCGCGCATTTCACGTTTGACGTCGCGGTCGTGGCGATATTCGATATAGGCGCGTGCCAATTTTTTATACGGCCCGGCCATCAGCTGGTTTTCTACCGCATCCTGAATTTCGTGAATATCGACGCGCGTCTGGTCTTGCAGATTTTCAGCGACAATGCGCGCAACCTGCCCGCAATACTCCGCGCTGTCGATGCCAGCGGCAATGGCGGCGCGTTGCACCGCTTGTTTGATTAGAACTTCATCGAAAGGGACCTGGCAACCATCCCGCTTGATGACGATGGGCTGCATTTTAGGGGAACGAGCGGGAACGGATCCGAGTCTGTCTGCTTTCACAATGACACTCCTTTTGAGCGCATTCCGCGCCCCACAAGGCCTGCGGGCCTGTTGTGCGGGTTTTGCGTGAAATCGCTATATATTGGGTTTGGTGCGTACTATACACACTACATATAGGAATGGCGCGAGCGTTAATTCTCGTTTTATTGACCGGGGACAAAGAATTTTTTCGTCGGAAGAAACCATGACCAAATGTAAATTCTGGCCCGAATTTTGCCTATTGTTTTTAAAGGAGATGCATTAAAAACAACCGGGCAGGGCGCCCGGTTGAGAGGAAGATTTTCAGACTATTCAGCCAGTAACCAGGCACATTCGTAAGGACGAAGGCGACCGGAAAGCGGCGCATCGGCATAATTACTCAGCAGCGTTTTAGCGTTAAATTCCGGCAGGCTGAGCGCCTGTTCCTGCGCGCTCAGGTTGGCTACAACGCGCAGTGTATGGCCGTTCGCGGAGCGGGAATAGCACCACAACTGCGGATGTTCCGGCAGCAAATCCTGATAATCGCCGTCGGTCAACACCGGCACGGTCTTGCGCAGCGTGATCAGTTGCTGATAGAGATAAAACACCGAATCCTTATCCGCCAGCGCCTGTTCCGTATTGATCTCTTGTGCATTGTGGCTGACCGAAATCCACGGCGTGCCGGAGGTAAAACCGGCCTGCGGCTCGGCGTTCCACTGCATCGGGGTGCGGCTGTTATCGCGGGATTTGCGCGCTAAAATGCGCAGCAGTTCCTCGTTGCTGCGCCCGTCACTTTTCAGTTCGGCAAACATGTTCAGGCTTTCGACATCGCGATACTGCTCGAGATGTTTAAACCCCGGATTGGTCATGCCGATTTCTTCGCCCTGATAAATGTACGGCGTGCCCTGCAACCCGTGCAGCACCATGGCCAGCATCTTGGCGGAGGTGGTGCGCAGCGCGCCTTCATCACCGAAGCGCGACACAATGCGCGGCTGATCGTGATTACACCAGAACAGCGCATTCCACGCGTGGCCGTGCATTCCCTGCTGCCATTCGCGGAAAATCTGTTTGAGCTGAACGTAGTCCGGCGGCGCGTCAGTCCACTTTTCACCGTTCGGATAATCCACTTTCAGATGATGGAAATTAAACGTCATCGACAGTTCGCTGCCGTCGTTGGCGGCGTAGCGGCGGCAGTGTTCCAGCCTGGTGGAAGACATTTCACCGACGGTCATCAGCCCCAGGGGTTTGAACACGTCGCGGCTAAATTCCTGCAAAAATTCGTGAATGCGCGGGCCGTCGGTGTAAAAACGGCGGCCATCACCGGTCTCGTCAGCGGGGAAATCTTGTTGCTTGGAGACCAGATTGATCACATCCAGTCGCAGCCCGTCGACGCCTTTATCTGCCCAGAACTGACAGACCTGTTTGAGCGCCTCGCGCACCGGCGGGTATTCCCAGTTGAGATCCGCCTGCTCAGTGGCGAACAGATGCAGGTAATATTGCCCGCTCTCTTCGTGCCACTGCCATGCACCGCCGCCGAATTTTGAGCGCCAGTTATTCGGCGGACCACCTTCAGTCGCGCCGTCGCGCCAGATATAAAACGGACGGAACGCACTGCCCGGATCCTGTGACTGGCGGAACCATTCGTGATGTGTGGACGTGTGATTGAACACCATGTCCATCACGATGCGCATCCCCCGCTGGTGGGCTTCGGCGGTCAGGCGCTCGAAGTCTTCCAGCGTGCCGTAAGCCGGGTCGATCGCGCAGTAATCGGCGACGTCGTAGCCGTTATCAATCTGCGGCGACAGGTACATCGGCGTCAGCCACAGCGCGTCAACGCCCAGCGTTTTCAGGTAATCCAGCCGCTGCGTGATGCCCTTGATATCGCCGGTGCCGCTGCCGGTGGTGTCCTGAAAACTCTTCGGGTAAATCTGGTAAATCACGCCGTTTTTCCACCACGGCAATTCGCTGCTCATCGCATTTTCCTTATTCAATTCTTTCATTCATGCACGTTCTTAAAATCTCAGACAATAGCCAGTTCATCGCGGCGTACTTTGCGTTTGTAGACAAACACGGTCAGCACCATCGGGACGACAATCGCCACCAGCATCGCCACCGCGTAGATGCTCCAGAACTGCGGTTTGATGGATAAAATGCCCGGCAGGCCACCGACGCCGATGCCGTTGGCGATCACGCCGCTCAGGCCACAAATCAGGCCTGCTATGGCCGAGCCTGTCATCGCGCACAGCATCGGGAAGCGGTATTTCAGGTTGATCCCGTACATCGCCGGTTCGGTCACGCCGAGAAACGCGGAGATCGCCGCAGGTACGGAAATTTCACGTTCATTGTGTTTTCTGCTGACGATAATCACACCCACCACGGCAGCGGCCTGCGCAATGTTGGAAAGGGCGATCAGCGGCCAGACCGGCGTACCGCCGGTGCTTTGTACCATCTGCATGTCGATGGCCAGCGTGGTCTGATGCACACCGGTGATAACCAGCGGCGCGTAGAGGAAACCAAACAGTGCGGCCCCGATGGGGGCGAGGCTGCCGGTCATGACGAATTTCACTGCGAACGCCACACCGTCGCCGATCATGCGGCCAAAAGGCCCGATCAGCGTATGCGCGAGGAAGACGGCAATCAGCAACGATGTCACCGGTACAATCACCAGATACAGGTAATTCGGCACGATACGTTTGATGGCGTTTTCGATCATTGCCAGCGCCATACCCGCCAGCACGGAAGGGATCACCTGTGCCTGATAACCGACTTTTTCGATGGTGAACCAGCCGAAATTCCACACTTCAGGAATTTGCTGGCCGAGGTTGTAGGAGTTCATCAGTTGCGGGGAAACCAGCGTGATGCCGAGGACGATACCGAGGATTTCAGTGCCGCCCATTTTTTTGACGGTGGACCAGCACACGGCCACCGGCAGGAACATGAAGATCGCTTCACCGAGCAGCCAGAGGAAGTCGTAAATGGACTGCCACATCGGATGCATCTGCGCCAGCGTCTGGCCGCCGCTCATCGGGATATCGCCGATGACGTTGCGGAAGCCCAGGATCAAACCGCCGCTGATAAGCGCCGGTAACAGCGGGAAGAAGATTTCAGCGAAGTGCGAAATCCCGCGCTCGAACCAGCTCATGTTCTGGCGCGCGGCGATTTTGGCCTGCTCTTTACCGGCTTCGCTTTTGCCGGTGCTGGCGATCAGCACTTTATAGTAATCGTCCACTTCCGGGCCGATGACCACCTGAAACTGACCGGCATTGGTGAAGCAACCTTTGACCATCGGCAACGTTTCCAGCCCTTTCGGGTCGGCTTTCGACGGGTCATTGAGGACAAAACGTAGACGCGTAATGCAGTGAGTCACCATCGCGATATTGTCGCTGCCGCCGACGAGGGCGATCAGGCGATCAACATCCTGTTGCTTTACTTTGCTCATGAAAAAACCTTCTTGTTTTTAAATGCCGGTGTAGGGAACGGCTAAAGCATAGCGAAGGCGATGGGAATTTGTCTGGGAACGTTCCCGGTTTTGCCGGGACGATCACAAAGTTTCTGTTTTCCATGCTCAGGGGAGGGGGTTCAGACCGCCAGTTTTCCGGGGACGATCAGCTGTTTTAAGGTCGCGGAGCCGTCGAGTTGCGCCAGCAATTGTGTTGCTGCCGCCTCGCCGCCCGCGCCGTAGCCGAGTTCGACCGAACAAGATTCCGGGAACAGGAAATGCAGTAGCGGGTTATTGCCGATGCCGCACACCTGCACGCCGGTGATCTGCTGCTGTTGCAGGTATTTTTGTGCGCCGATGGCGATGGTATCAGAGGCGCAGATCACCGCTTCAATCCGGCTTTCCAGCAGCTGCGGCAGCAGGTCGAAACCGCTCTGATAGGTCAGCTCGCCGAGCACCAAGTGCGGCGTCAGGCCGTTTTCTTCGCAGAATGCCTGATACGCCTGACTGCGCTTCTGGCCGGTGGTGGTGTCATGGGGGGAGACGCCGATAAAGCCGATGGAACGGATGTTTTGTGCCAGCAGCTTTTGCATCAGCAACTGCACCGCACCCGCATCGTCGTAACACACCGAAGATAAGCCCGGCATTTCACGCGCCAGCATCACCAGTTTGTCTTTCCACGGCATCAGTATCTGCGGGGATAAACCGGTAAAACCAAACAGCACCACGCCGTCGATATTGCGCTGCCTGAGCACCTGCAAATGTTCTTTCACGCGCTCGGCGCTGAACTGGCTTTCCAGTACGATCGGGTCATAACCCTGTTGATAAAACAGCGGCAGCATGGCGCGTACCGCCTGATTTTCGGAGGGAGAATCAAGGCGCGAGACGATAATCGCCACGATTTTATCGCTGAAACCGCGCATCGCCCGCGCTGATTTCGACGGGCTGAAATGCTCCTGCTCAATGACCTGCAGCACCCGCTCACGGGTCTGCGGGCTGACGTTGCCTTCGTTATTTAACACGCGGGAAACGGTGGATTTCCCCACGCCGCTCAGGCGGGCAATATCATTGATGGTCAGGCGATTTTGCATGGTTTGTATAATTATTTTGTATGGTTAAGTTGATCAGGTTTAAAAATGGTTGCAGTTCACAGGCGTATACTCCGCTCAAATATCGAAGTTGCGCAATAGCAAACCGATACCCTAACGGATTTTCCTGCCCGATGCGTATGAATTTCCAAACCGTTCCTTACCGGAGGTGAAAACCCATGGAACCCGACCCCAATTCAGTAGGTCCGTTGTGATCCGGTAAGCACCCGCATTTTTGCTACTGCTTACCGTGACATTAAAAGTTATCAGGTAAGCGGTGGCGCACGTCTTTCGTTCGCGCCGTTTTTGTAAACCCTTTTGCCATGTCTGCGGCAGCTTTGCCGTGGACGCAACAAAGGTGCGAATCATGTTCAAAAATTTCACTTCCCGGCTGCTCAGCGCGCTCAGCCGTAATTTACCGCGCCGCTTAGTCCGCCGCGATCCGATGCTCGAAAATGTGTCAGTCCGCGCCGCACAGGCTGTGCCTGCCGCGATGGCCGCGCATTGTCAGGCCTGCGCACGCGCTACTGAAGACCAGCTGTATCTGCAATTTGGCAGCCATCCCGAAGGGCTGACCGGACCGGAAGCGGACGCCATCCGTGAAGTTTCCGGCCTGAACCAGACCGGCGATCAGCAGCCAGCGCCATGGTGGGTGCATCTGTGGCACTGCTACCGCAATCCTTTCAACCTGCTGCTGACCGTGCTCGGTCTGGTGTCTTACGCCACCGACGATCTGACGGCGGCGCTGGTGATCGGTGCGATGGTGTTTATTTCCACCTTTATGCACTTCATTCAGGAAGCGCGCTCCAACAAAGCCGCCGATGCGCTGAAAGCGATGGTCAGCAACACCGCCACCGTACTGCGCAGCGACGCACAAACCGGGCGCAGCGAAACGGTGGAAATCGCCATCAGCCAGCTCGTGCCGGGTGACCTGATCAAACTCTCGGCGGGGGATATGATCCCGGCGGATCTGCGCATTCTTTCCGCCAAGGATCTGTTTATCAGCCAGGCCGCACTGACCGGCGAATCCCTGCCGGTGGAAAAGCACGCCTGCGAAAAGAAACCCATCGCAAACGATCCGCTGGAACTCAACACGCTGTGCTTTATGGGCACCAACGTGGTCAGCGGTACGGCGATCGCGATGGTGATCGCGACCGGCAGCAAAACCTGGTTCGGCCAGCTCGCCGAGCGTGTGGTGCAGGAAGACACTCAGCCGAACGCCTTTCAGGCCGGGATCAGCAAAGTCAGCTGGCTGCTGATCCGCTTTATGATGGTGATGACGCCGGTGGTGCTGGTGATCAACGGTTACACCAAAGGCGACTGGTGGGAGGCGGCGCTGTTTGCGCTCTCCGTGGCGGTCGGGCTGACGCCGGAAATGTTGCCGATGATCGTCACTTCCACGCTGGCCAAAGGCGCGGTGAAACTGTCGCGTCAGAAAGTGATCGTCAAACGTCTGGACGCCATCCAGAATTTTGGCGCGATGGACATTCTCTGCACCGACAAAACCGGGACGCTGACGCAGGACAAAATCGTGCTGGAACGCCACACCGATGTGCTCGGCGTGACCAGTGACGATGTGCTGCATCTGGCGTGGCTCAACAGCCATTATCAGACCGGGCTTAAAAATCTGCTCGATGTGGCGGTGCTGGATGCAGGCGATATCGCGACCGCGCATAACTCGCTGAAAGTCGATGAGATCCCGTTCGATTTCGATCGCCGCCGCATGTCCGTGGTGGTCGCGGAGAACGATCAGAACCATCGCCTGATTTGCAAAGGCGCGCTGGAAGAGATGCTGTCGATTTGTACGCTGGTGCAGCTCAACGGTGAGATTGTGCCGCTGACCGATGCGCTGCTGACGCGGATCCGCCGCATCACGGACGACCTTAATCAGCAGGGGCTGCGCGTGGTGGCCGTCGCGCACAAAGTGATGCCTGCGCGTACGGTGGGTTACGGCGTGCCCGATGAATCCAGCCTGATTCTGGCCGGATATATCGCGTTCCTCGATCCGCCAAAAGAGAGCACCGCTCCGGCGCTGGCAGCGTTACAGCGTAAAGGCGTGACCGTCAAAATTCTCACCGGCGATAACCCGCTGGTGGCGCGTAAAGTGTGCAAAGACGTTGGCCTTAAAGTCGATACGGTGCTGACGGGCAGTGATATTGATGAACTGGATGATGTGCAGCTGTTGCGCGTCGCCCGCGAAACCACCGTGTTCGCCAAACTGACCCCGATGCACAAAGAGCGCATCGTACGCGTGCTGCGTGGCGAAGGCCACGTGGTTGGATTTATGGGGGATGGCATCAACGACGCGCCTGCGCTGCGGGCGGCGGATATCGGGATTTCGGTCGATTCGGCGGTGGATATCGCCAAAGAAGCGGCGGACATTATCCTGCTGGAAAAAAGCCTGATGGTGTTGGAGCAGGGCGTGACAGAAGGGCGCAGAACCTTCGCCAATATGCTGAAATACATCAAAATGACTGCCAGTTCCAACTTTGGTAACGTGTTCAGCGTGCTGGTTGCCAGCGCCTTCCTGCCGTTCCTGCCAATGTTGCCGCTGCATCTGTTAATTCAGAACCTGATTTACGATGTCTCTCAGGTGGCGATCCCGTTTGATAACGTCGATGAAGAGCAACTGGCGAAACCGCAGCGCTGGAACGCCGGTGATATCGGCCGCTTTATGGTGTTCTTTGGGCCGATCAGCTCCGTATTCGACATTCTCACCTTCAGCCTGATGTGGTGGGTCTTTAAAGCCAATACCGTTGAAGCGCAGACGCTGTTCCAGTCCGGCTGGTTCATTGAAGGGCTGCTGTCGCAGACGCTGATTGTCCACATGATCCGCACCCGTAAAGTGCCGTTCATCCAGAGCCGCGCCTCATGGCCGCTGTGCATCATGACGCTGATGGTGGTGGTCACCGGCATCGCGTTGATCTACTCGCCGGTTGCCGGATTCCTGCAACTGCAGGCGCTGCCGCTGAGCTATTTCCCGTGGCTGATCGCGATTCTGGCGGGCTATATGGTGCTGACCCAGTGTGTCAAAGGCTGGTTCGTGCGCCGCTACGGCTGGCAGTAACCACTACGATGTCACAGAAAGACGGTGATTGTTAACTCAGTCACCGTCTTTTTTTTCACCACCGGCTATAGTTATTCCTTTGTATTTCATTCATCTACGATGCTTGTCTTAATCTGAGGAATTTCACCGATGTTATTGCCTTTCCACCGTACCCTTCTTGCAACGTCACTTTTTCTCACCGCCTCCGCTCTGGCTGCACCGGCCGGAAATTTACCGCTGATGCCGTGGCCGCAGCAGGTGGAGGTCACCTCACCGGCGGGCAAATTTGTGCTGACGGATGCTTTGCAGATCCAGGTCAGCGGCGACCAGTTGATGCCCGAAGTAAACCGCTGGCGCGAACGGCTTGCCCGGCAAACCGGCTGGTATTTATTGCCTGAGGCCCAGGAAAACGCGGGCGGACAGGCCGCCGTTAACATCATCATCAAACAAAAAGTGGCTGAACAGCCTGAACCGGACAGCGATGAAAGTTATCAGCTGACCGTGACGCCGCAGGGCGCGACGCTTACCGCTAATACCCGTTTCGGCGCAATGCGCGGCATGGAAACGCTGTTGCAGCTGGTGCAGAACGACGGCGAGAATACTTTTATTCCGCTGGTCAGCATTCATGACCAGCCGCGTTTTGCGTGGCGCGGCGTCCTGCTCGATTCCGCCCGTCACTTCCTGCCAGTCCCCGATATCAAACGCCAGCTCGACGGTATGGCGGCAGCGAAACTTAACGTCCTGCACTGGCATCTGAGCGACGATCAGGGCTGGCGCTTTGAATCGCAGAAATATCCCAAATTGCAGGCGCTGGCGAGTGACGGACAGTTTTATACCGTTGCGCAGATGAAAGAGGTGGTGGCTTACGCCACGAAGCTTGGGATCCGCGTGGTGCCGGAAATCGATATGCCGGGCCACGCTTCGGCGATTGCGGTGGCGTATCCCGAACTGCTGAGTGCGCCGGGACCTTACAAAATGGAACGATCCTGGGGCGTGCATGAACCGACGCTCGATCCGGGCAATGAAAAAGTCTACGCCTTTGCCGATGCGCTGGTCGGCGAGCTCACGCAGATCTTCCCCGATCCGTACCTGCACATCGGCGGCGATGAAGTGGATGCGACGCAGTGGAAAAATTCGCAGCCGATTCAGGCGTTCATGAAAGAGAAGGGCATTGCCGATACGCACGCGTTGCAGGCCTATTTCAACACCCGGTTACAGGCGATCCTTCATCAGCATCAGCGCAAAATGGTCGGCTGGGACGAGATCTTCCACCCGGATCTGCCGCATGACATTGTGATCCAGTCATGGCAGGGGCCGGACTCTCTCGGCGCCAGTGCGCAGAAGGGCTATCAGGGGATTTTGTCTACCGGCTTCTATCTCGATCAACCGCACAGTTCGGCCTATCACTATCGCAACGAAATTCTGCCGCAGCCGCTCGGTGTCGATCAGAACGTCGCCGACGGCGAGAAAGCGCAAAGCTGGACATTCACCATGCCGCGCCTGAAAGGTAAACCGGTGGACGGCAGTTTCACGCTGATTGAAGGTAAAAACGGCTGGCGCGGGTTTATTGATTTCAACGGAAAAACCCGCCGCGCGGTGCGTGATGTGGTGGTGAAAGACGACGGCAATGTCCGGTTTGCGGTCGATACCTGGATGGGCGATACGCAACCGGTGCTGACGCTCAAAGACGGCAAACTCGGCGGCTATTTCATCATCGGCAATGCGCGGTATCCGGTCACTGGCAGCCCGCTCAGCGCCGTGCCTGACGGCCAGCCGCCGGTCGTGCCGGATGCGGCAGGAATGAAGAATATCCTCGGCGGTGAAGCAGCGCTTTGGCAGGAAAATATCACTTCGCAGATTCTGGACATTAAGCTCTGGCCGCGCGGTTTTGTGGTGGCTGAACGGTTGTGGTCGGCGCAGGACGTCAAAGATACGGGCAACATGTATCAGCGGCTGGCAAAAATCGACGCCTGGTCAGTGGTATCGGCAGGGCTGCAACAGCACGCCGAAACCGCGCGGCTGATGACGCGCTTGTCAAACAGCGCTGATATCGCGCCGCTTCTGAGCTTCTCCACCGCACTCGAACCGGCGCAGTATTACACCCGTCAGCACATCAAATTCCAGGCGGGACATTACACCCAGGCCGAACCGCTGAACCGTCTGGCCGATGCGCTACCGGCGGAAAGCAACGCGGTGCGTGAATTGGGTACTCACGTCAGCGCGCTGGTGCAGGATCCGCAAAATGCACAGGCGGCGCAGGCCGTGCGCTCTCAGCTTGAAAGCTGGCAGCGCAGCGCGGAGCAGGTGAAACCGGTGCTGGTGCAAAATTACGTGCTGAAACCGTTGCAGCCGGTGGCGGAACAGCTCGGTGCATTGTCGGCAAATGGCCTGATCTGGCTGGAGAAACTGCAAAAAGGCGAAACGCTGAACGCGCAGGAACGCCATCAGGCGCAGTCGCAACTCGACGACGCAGCCAAAGTGCAGGACGAAGTGGTGCTCGCGGTGGTGTATCCGCTGGAGAAATTACTGGCGGGTGTGAAGTAACGTGGTTGCGTAAAACAAAAAAGCGCGACCGGTGAAGCGGCCGCGCTTTTTATTCCATCTGTCGTTACGAATGACCGGCTTTCTGACGATCGTTGCGACGGTTCACCCAGGTATTAATGAGCAGGGTGACGATCAGAATCGTAGCGATCACGCCAAGCGACACGCCCACCGGAATGTGGAACACGTCGAGCAGCAGCATCTTGATACCGATGAAAATTAAGATCACTGCCAGACCGTATTTCAGCATCGAGAAACGTTCTGCCACGCCCGCCAACAGGAAGTACATCGCACGCAGGCCGAGGATCGCAAACAGGTTCGACGTCAGCACGATGAACGGGTCAGTGGTCACGGCGAAGATCGCCGGAATGCTGTCGACTGCGAAAATCACGTCACTCAGCTCGACCATAATCAGCACCAGCAGCAACGGTGTCGCAAACAAAATACCGTTGCGGCGCACGAAGAATTTCTCGCCATGCAATTCATCGGTCATACGCATTTTACTGCGCAGCCAGCGGATCATCGGTTTCTCACCGACCTCGCCGTCGTCTTCTTTGGTCAGCGCCATCTTGATGCCGGTAAACAGCAGGAACGCGCCGAAGACGTACAGGATCCAACTAAACTGACCTACCAGCCAGCTGCCGGCGAAAATCATACCGGTACGCAGAACAATGGCGCCGAGCACGCCGTAAATCAGTACGCGGCGTTGCAGGTTTGCCGGGATGGAGAAATAACTGAACAGGATCAGCCAGACGAAGACGTTATCCACCGCCAGCGCTTTTTCCAGCAGATAACCGGTCAGGAACATGGTCGCCTGCGCGTCCGCCACTTCGCGACCGACTTCGCCGTTGAGATACCACCAGAAGCCGAAGTTAAACAGCAGCGACAGGCCAATCCACACCAGCGACCAGATGGCCGCACTTTTCATGGTCATGACCTGCGCACCTTTGCGCCCCTGCAACAGCAGGTCGAAGGCGAGCATAATCACCACCACCACAGCAAACGCGCCCCACAACATCGGGTTGCCCACTGAATTCATCATTACGTTGTCCTCCGAAAAAACATCAAAAAAAAACGGCCAGCGTCGGAAGACGTTAGCCGCTCTCTCTGAGCTATAAGCAACCTCGCCTTCCGGCAAGGTCTCACTTACAAAAAATCCTCTTTTAAAAAGATTTTTTGCCCCGGTAACCGGGTGACTGAGACGGCGTTTTAACGCGGGTTCAGACACCGTAATGACGATTATCCGACGAAGAAGTTACTCCCCTTTGCAGGTTGAAAATTAATTCAAAGTGTTACTGCTGTCAACATTTTGACATATCTTTGCACATTAACCCGCCAGCGCCTGACGCTTACCCAGCGCGCCGACGAAGGCCAGCAGTAATCCCTGGCTGAGCGGCGTTTCGCTAAGTTGCTGAGCCTGATGGGTAAAGTCCACGCTGTCGTCTTCGGCAATGGAGCCGAGCCACGACAGATAGGTTTTCATCACCGCCAGACTGAATTCAGGATGGAACTGCGTGCTGATGGCATTCGGGCCGTAGCGCAAGATCTGATGCGGATCGTGCAGCGTTTTCGCCAGAACCGTCGCCCTCGCCGGGGGCGTCACCACGGTTTGCAGATGGATAAGATTCGCGGCGAACTGCGCCGGCAGCTGCGACACCAGCGGATCGAGATGCCCGGCGGGCGTCAGCGTGACCTCGTGGGTACCGACTTCAATGCCCTGCGGATGGTAATCCACCTCGCCGCCCAGCGCGTAGGCCATCAGCTGGTGTCCGTAGCAGGCGCCAAACATCGGCAATTCCTGCAACATGCCCAGACGTACCCAGTCTGCGGCCTCCTCGCTCCACGCCAGATGCTCGGTCACCATGCTGCGCGAACCGGTAATAATCGCACCGCAATACTGGTCAGGCGGCAGCGGGCGTTCACCAGCCTGTAAATCGACAATCACCACCTGCTGCGGATCGATATCGCCCTGACGGATAAACATCTGCGGGAAATTATCGTGCGCACGACGGATAGGCTCCGGTGCGTGACCGGTTTGCAAAATCAACAACGGCTTCGGACTGGATGCAGTCATCGGTGACTCCCGAATTGCGACAAAGGTTAAGGCTGATGGTCAGCAGGGAATACCACACCGGTCTGACGGCGGATCTCCGTCAATACTTTGGCGGTGATGCGCGACACTTCCAGCCCCGGATGGGCGACAAACTGGTTATCCACCAGAATTGCAAAAGTTTCCGCTTCATACAGCATGGTATTGATGTGCTGCGGCTGCGTCAGATCCAGCTTCTGGCTGCCGCGCGGCGTCAGGCTGAGCGTCTGGCATTCGGACAGTTTTTCCATCTGCAAGGTGCCTTCTTCGCCCTGAATTTCGCTCGGCAGATGGGAATCGCTGATTTTGGAATGGTTGATAACCACTTCGAAGTCGTCGACATACGCCAGGATCACCGTGCCCTGACCGTCCACGCCGCTTTCCAGCAGGGTCGCCGTGGCAGTGACCGACTCCGGCTCGCCAAACAGCGCGATGGTACTGGCCAGACAGTAATAGCCGATATCCATGATTGATCCGTTGGAAAACGCCGGATTAAAGGTATTCGGGTTCTCACCGGCCAGATAACGCGGATAACGTGACGAATATTGGCAGTAGTTGAAAATAGCTTTACGCAGCTTACCAATGCGGTTCAGCGCGCCCTTCATGTGCAGGAAATTTGGCAGATAGGCCGTTTTAAACGCTTCGAACAGCACGACGTTATTTTCTTTCGCGCAGGCTATCAGGCTTTCAGCCTCGGCCAGATTGGAGGCCAGCGGCTTTTCACAAATCACGTGTTTTTTATGGCGCAGGAACAACAGCGACTGCTGGCAGTGCAGGGAATTCGGGCTTGCGATATACACGGCGTCAATGACATCAGAGGCGGCCATTTCGTCCAGTGAATCAAAGAAGTGCCCGACCGGATAATCCTCACCCAGCTTTTTGGCACCTTCCAGCGTACGTGAATAAATCGCCGTCAGTTTCATCTTGCCGCTTTCGTGCGCAGCATCAATAAAGCGTTGGGTGATCCAATTAGTTCCGACTACCGCAAACCGAATCATGAGAAATCCCTATAGTTGGTAGTGAATTATTATTGGTACAACTTACCGAATATTTCCAGATGCGTCAGGTACATGCGCGTATCGAATTCTAACTGATGATAGTCTGGCGTCATATGACAGCACAGGCTGTAGAATGCTTTGTTGTGATCTTTTTCTTTCAGATGTGCCAGTTCGTGCACCACGATCATCTTCAGAAAGGCTTCCGGCGCACTTTTAAAGACGGTCGCGACGCGGATTTCCGCCTTGGCTTTCAGCTTACCGCCCTGGATGCGCGATATGGCGGTGTGCAGCCCCAGCGCGTGCTTCATCACGTGGATTTTGTTGTCGTAGGCCACTTTACTTAACGGCGATGAACTGCGCAGAAACTGGTTCTTCAGGTCCAGCGTATACTGATAGAGCGATTTATCGGTGGTCAGCTCGTGCGGTTGCGGATATCGCGTCAGTAATACTTTACCTAAACGTTCCTGGTCGATTAACTGACGCACCTGAGCCTGAAGATGCTCGGGATAGCCTTGCAGATAGGTCAATTCAGGCATAACTGGTTGCTTTGTCTCTTATTGACGGGAAAAAGGTGCCGCAGCGATAAGCATGGATTTTGGCGCGATCGCAGGGATCCGGCAGATAAACCCCTTTTTAACTGAAAAAACATTTTACTGATAGCCCAATTTAGGGGATAAACAGCGCAAATTGAATATTGAGGAGGGCCAATGAGCCAATTCGAAACCGAAGTAGGTGGTCAGTTGCTGCAACTGAGTCTGGAACGTTATCCGCAGGACGAAGCGGCAACGCAGTTGCAGGCCTGGGAAGCGGCCGATGAGTATCTGCTGCAAACCCTGAACACCGCTGAGCTCAATGGCCGTCCGCTGCTGATTTTCAACGATGCGTTTGGTGCGCTGGCCTGTGCGTTACAGGAGTTCAATCCAACCAGCATCAATGACTCTTTCATGAGCCAGCTGGCGACGCGCCATAACCTGCGTCTGAACGGGTTTGATGAAGACGCCGTGGCCGCGCAAAGCAGCCTGGTGCCGTTGCCGATCAATCCGGGTCTGGTCATCATCAAAGTGCCAAAAACGCTGGCGCTGCTGGAACAGCAACTGCTGGCCCTGCGCGAAGTTGTAACGCCTGAGACGCAGATCATCGCCGGGGCGAAAGCCCGTGATATCCACACCTCGACGCTACAATTGTTCGAGAAAATTCTTGGCCCGACCAAAACCAGTCTGGCGTGGAAAAAAGCGCGTCTGATCCACTGTGAAGCGACGCTGCCTGCGCAGGCAGCCGAACCGGTGATCGCAGAGTGGGCGCTGGATGAAACCGAATTCCGCATTTCCAACCACGCGAACGTGTTCTCACGTGGCGGTCTGGATATCGGCGCACGTTTCTTTATGCAACACCTGCCGGAAGGTATTGAAGGGCGTATGGTGGATTTAGGCTGCGGTAACGGCGTGATCGGCATGACTGCGCTGGCACTGAACCCGGACGCCGAAATGCTGTTCGTGGATGAATCCTACATGGCGGTGGAATCGAGCCGCATCAACGTCGAAAACAATTTGCCGCAGGATGTCAGCCGCTGTCATTTCGAAGTGAATAACATGCTGGCCGGTGTTGAGCGCGAAACGCTGGACGCGGTGCTGTGTAACCCGCCATTCCATCAGGGCGCCGTGGTCAGTGATGACACCGCATGGCGTATGTTCTGTGATGCCAAACGTTGCCTGCAAACCGGCGGTGAACTGCGTATCGTCGGCAACCGTCATCTGGATTACTACCAGAAACTGCGCCGGTTGTTCGGTAACTGCACCACCATCGCCACCAACCAGAAGTTCGTGATTCTGCGTGCGGTGAAGACGGCGTCGCAGCATTGATTTGAATGACATTCTCAATAAAAAAGCCGCTCACGCGGCTTTTTTTTCGTCTGTACTTTCTCAGATTGCCAGCGCCAGCCGGGTGCCTTGTTCTATGGCCCGGCGGGCATCAAGTTCGAGCGCAACGTCGGCCCCGCCAATCAGGTGCACGGTTTTTCCGGCTTCCTGCAAAGGCTGATACAGCGCGCGCTGCGGTTCCTGTCCGGCACAAATGATGATGTTATCCACCGCCAGACACACCGGTTCGCCATTCATGATCAGATGCAATCCGGCATCGTCAATGCGCTCGTAGCTGACGCCATTTTGCATTTTCACGCCGCGCTGCAACAGGCTGGCGCGGTGGATCCAACCGGTGGTTTTACCGAGTCCTGCGCCGACTTTGGTGGTTTTGCGTTGCAGCAGCACGATATCCCGCGCTGCCGGTTCCGGCTGCGGGCCTTGTGGCGCAAGGCCGCCGCGCTGCGTGAGCGACTGATCGATTCCCCATTCATGACTGAACGCGCGGCTGCTGAGGCTTGATGACGGGCCGTTGTGGATCAGGTATTCGGCGGTATCAAAACCAATCCCGCCTGCACCGATAATCGCCACGCGGCTGCCGACCGGTTTTTTATCGCGCAGCACGTCGAGATAGGTCAGCACGCTCGGGTGATCGATACCAGGAATGTCTGGCAAACGCGGCGAGATCCCGCAGGCGAGGATCACCTCGTCATAGCCAGTGAGCTTGTTGCCGCTGACGGTTTCGCCAAGGCGCACCGTCACACCGAGTAACGCCAGCTGACGTGAGTAATAGCGCAGGGTCTGGTAAAACTCTTCTTTGCCGGGAATTTGTTTAGCAATGTTAAACTGACCGCCAATTTCACGGTGAGCCTCGAACAGCGTGACCTGATGTCCGCGGCTGGCGGCAGTCGTTGCGAAAGCCAGACCGGCAGGGCCGGAGCCGACCACGGCGAGGCGTTTAGGCGCTGCCGCGCGGGTCACCGGCATCTGCGTTTCATGGCAGGCGCGCGGATTAACCAGGCAGGACGTCACTTCGCCGACGAAAATCTGATCCAGACACGCCTGATTGCAGCCTATGCAGGTATTAATTTCATCCGCCCGACCCTGTGCGGCTTTCTCGACAAACGCCGGATCGGCGAGAAACGGGCGCGCCATCGAAACCATATCGGCGCAGCCTTCGGCGAGGATTTTCTCCGCCACATCAGGATCGTTAATGCGGTTGGTGGTGATGAGCGGAATGCCGATTTTGCCCATCAGCTTTTGCGTTACCCAGCTGAATGCGGCACGTGGCACCATGGTGGCGATGGTGGGAATACGCGCTTCGTGCCAGCCGATACCGGTATTAATGATGCTCGCACCGGACTGCTCAATGCGTTGCGCCAGCATTTCGACTTCCTGCCAGTCCGACCCTTCCTCCACCAGATCCAGCATCGACAGGCGGTAAATGATGATGAATTCCAGCCCGCACGCCTCGCGCACGCGGCGCACCGCTTCTGTCGCAAAGCGCATGCGATTTTCCGCGCTGCCGCCCCAGCGATCGGTGCGCTGGTTGGTTCTGGCAGCCAGAAACTGATTAATCAGATAGCCTTCCGAGCCCATGATTTCAACACCGTCATAGCCAGACTCTTTAGCCAGCAGAGCGCAGCGGGCGAAATCTTTCAGCGTGGTGTCGATCTCTTCTTCGGTCAGCGCATGAGGCGTAAAGCGGTTAATCGGTGCCTGAAGGGCAGAAGGCGCAACCGGATTGGGCTGATAGCTGTAGCGACCAGCATGCAGAATTTGCAGCGCAATTTTGCCCCCGGCGGCATGCACCGCGCGAGTCACCATGCGGTGATGTGTGATGTGCTCCTGTTCGGCCAGAATCGAACCGCCCTGATAGACAACGCCCTGCGCATTGGGCGAAATGCCGCCAGTGACGATAAGCCCGACCCCCGCCGCCGCGCGCTCGGCATAAAACGCCGCCAGCCGCTCCGGCCCGTCCTCAAGTTCTTCAAGACCGGTGTGCATGGAACCCATCAGCACGCGGTTTTTCAGCTGCGTAAAACCTAAATCCAGCGGCGCCAGCAGGTGCGGATAAAACGGCGAAGCGCGTTCAGTCATGGAATTCTCTTAAGTGGTCGGAGGAGATGAATTCAATTTAGCGGGTGGCGGAAGAATTGGAAAGCGGCTGAGCAATGATTGTGACGCATATCACTCTGGCTAAAATCGGGAAGGTTTATTTACGCTTCCTCATATTATTAATCGGGTTTATTTAATTAAAAAGAATATTACTGAGGAGGCGAATTATTACGTTGTAGCAGAGAAATTGATTCTTTCACTGTTTTTACACAACATTGATTAGATGCAGGTTGTTTATTTTTAACATTTTTTTCCTGACTCATGCTCGTTAGGAATAATCTTATAAAAACAACTGGAATCGATTCAGTTCGGGTTAGAGCTGGACTAGGCTGGAGCTGCTTCACCCTAAATTTCAATTCTAACCTGGATATATACTATGAATCTTATTGACCATACAGCCTGCCGTCCGTTTACCGAAGCCGGGCATTTGTCGCAAATTGCTGCCTATTATGAAGAAGGCCGTAATGTCATGTGGATGATGCTCAGGTCTTATCCACGTCCTTGTTTTAATCAGGAGCTTATCGAAGACATCATGACGCTCACCTACGCCGCGAAAGCGTCCGGGCTGCGTTTCGATTTTTGGGTAACCGGTTCGTTGGTGCCCAACATGTATAACGTGGGAGGTGATCTCAGCTTCTTTGTGGATTCTATCGTCAATAACAAGCGCGAAGCGTTGCGTGCCTACGCCAGAGCCTGTGTGGACTGCGTACACGCCGCTGCGCGCGGATTTGATGTCGGTGCTATCAGTTTATCGATGATCGAGGGAACCGCGCTTGGCGGCGGGTTTGAAGCGGCGCTGGCGCACCATTACGTGCTGGCGCAGAACACGGCCCGCATGGGGTTCCCGGAAATCGCGTTTAACCTGTTCCCCGGCATGGGCGGTTATTCACTGGTGTCACGAAAAGCCGGCATGCGGCTCGCGGAGGAGCTGATTACCACCGGCGAATCGCATACGGCGGAGTGGTTTGAAAGCCGGGGGCTAGTCGATATCTTGTTCCAGCCCGGTGAGGCATTCAACGCCACCCGTACCTTTATGGATACGTTGCGGCCCAAGCTCAACGGGATCAGGGCGATGATCCGGGCGCGTCAGCGTGTGTTGCAGCTATCGCGCTCGGAACTGATGGATATCACGGAGGACTGGGTGGATGCCGCATTTACGCTGGAGGAGAAGGATCTGAGTTACATGGAGCGGCTGGTCATGCTGCAAAACCGGCATACGGCGTCCTTGCGTAAAACCGGCTAGCAGCAGGCAGAAAAAGCCCGTCACTGGCGCTATTTCTGTTTTGCTTTATGTTTAAACACATTGGGTGAAGCAACGTTTTTATCATCAAGCCAGTGCTCCAGCTCAATCGCGGGCATTGGCTTGGCGTAAAGAAAGCCCTGTTTGCTGTCTACCCCGATTTCATCGATAAGCTTCTCTTCTTCCGCTGTTTCCACGCCTTCTGCCACGACGGTCAGTTGCAATGTTTTTGCCACCGCCACAATCGCCCGAACCAGCGCCTGCGAAACCGGATCGTCATTGATCCCACGAACAAAGCTCTGATCCAGCTTGATGCAGTCCAGCGGAATACGCGCCAGCTGTGACAGGGAAGAGTACCCGGTTCCGAAATCATCCAGATGCACCTGCGCACCCAGCTTGTGCAGCTGATTGATCATCGCCACGGCTGCATTTTCATCTTCTACCAGACAGCTTTCTGTCAGCTCAAAATCCATCAGGCAGCCCTTCATGCCCGAGGCTTTCATCGCTTCGGCGAGCGTGGTGATAAAGGAGCCGTTATTAAGCTGACGGCCTGAAAGATTCACCGCCACCCGCAGATTGAGGCCTTTTTTCTGCCATTCCGTTGCCTGACGTGTTGCGGTTTCGATCACCCATTTGCCGAGCGGTGTGATAAGCCCGGATTCTTCGGCGTAAGGGATAAAGCTTTGCGGCTGAATCAGCCCGCGTTCCGGTGACTGCCAGCGCAGCAGAGCCTCGACGCTGTTGACCGCCCCGTACAGCGAGACTTTCGGCTGGTAATAGAGCACCAGCTGATCTTTATCGGCCAACGCCTTTCGCAAATGTGTGTCGAGCCACATATATTCGGCGGCTTTCTGATTCATTTCCGGCGAGAAAACGCAGTAAGAGTTTTTGCCTTTTTCCTTCGCCACGTACATGGCGGTGTCTGCGTTTTGCAGCAGAGTATCGCCGTCGATACCGTGTTCCGGGCAGAGGGCGATCCCGCCGGAACAGCCGGTATACACTTCGATAAGTCCGATGCGAAACGGCATACTCAGACGATGTAAAACCCGCTGGCTCAGCGATTCCAGCGTTTTGATTTCAGCGTGGGTACTGAGAATAATAAATTCATCGCCCCCGAGCCGGGCAAGCTTATCGTTGGTTGAGAGGCAATCCTGTATGGCATCGGATACCGCGCGCAGCAGGTGGTCACCAAACATGTGCCCGTAAGCATCGTTCACTTTTTTGAAGTTATCGAGATCAAGATAAATCAGCCCGACTTTATTCTCCCCCCGGTCTTTCAGCGCGGTGGCCAGAGATTCCTGCAACGCGTTGCGGTTGGCGAAGCCGGTGACAAGATCGGTATTGGCGAGAACGCGTAACCGTTCCTGCGCTTTACGTTCGTCGGTAATGTCAGACCCCGAGCAGATCAGATATTTTTGCTGCTTGCCGCTGCCACTGTGGACGAATTTATTGCGGAACAGAAACAGACGCTGGCCCTTAACGGTGTTGATCCAGCGTTCTACTTCATAGGATTGCTGATGCTGAAAGAAACTGGTGATGTTCTGGCGTGAGGCCAGACCTTCTTCCATCGACATGAATAAATCGTATGCGCTGCGCCCGATGACATCGACTTCGCGCAGGCCGGTGTACTCTTCGCTCAGCCGGTTAAACCGGTGGATTTTGCCTTCCTGATCGATAATCACGATTACGGAATTCGCCTCAGAAACCACCTGTTCGGCAAACGTCAGCCCGACTTCTAAATCGTGTGCGACGGATTCGGTGTCCTGATATGCCGATGCGGTGCCCGCCCAGACCTGACTGTCAATTTTGCGGCCCACCAGATACAGGCGAACGGAGGATCCGAACAGCGTAATGTCCAGCGTGAAACTTGAGGTGATCCCGGTCAGTTGTCGGATCTTTCCTGCCTGCCATTGCGTCAGGGAGATGGCGACGTTGACGATGCCTTTCTCAGCAGATAACTCCAGTGCATTGCTGTCTGAACCCAGTCGCCAGTATGGGCGGGGCGTACCGAAATGCAGGTACAGGATGGAGGCATCTTGTGAGTCGACCATGAATGTTTCTCCGCAAAGAACGCAAAACGCCGGCTTTGTGCGAACCTGGCGACAGTCAGCACAGACGGAGCTTACTCTGTTGAGCCCACTCGCAACGCTCCGCATCCGGCGGATAAAGGCAAAAGGGCATAACACATTGAAATTAAGGTTAGCAACTGTCCGTTATATATCCAGTCTGCGGACAGAAATTGCCATTGAGCACAGGGGCGCGAATTACCGTACGCCGTCAGTGCTCAACGGGCTTTTGACCGATTTCCGGGCCTGGGTTCCGACCCGGAAATCACTTTCGATAAATTACTTCAGCAGGAAACTGGTTTGCTTAACGTTCTGTGAATCCAGACCAATGAACACGTTGAATTTGCCGGGATCAGACGCCCATTTCAGCTGTTCGTTGTAGTAACGCAAATCCGGTTCATTGATAGTAAACGTCACGACTTTTTCCTCACCCGGTTGCAGTTCAACCTTTTCGAAGTTCTTCAGCTGTTTCACCGGACGGCTGATAGACGCGGTGACATCCTGCAAATACAGCTGCACGATGGTCGCTCCGCTGCGTTTACCGGTGTTTTTCACCGTCACGCTGGCGGTCAGCGGATGTTTGGCATCCATGGTGGTGGTCGACAGACTTACGTCAGAGACGCTGAAGTCGGTATAGCTCAGACCATAACCAAACGGGAACAGCGGGCCATTGGTGATATCGGAATAGCGGGTGGTGTATTTATCCGGGTGCTGCGGATTAAACGGACGGCCGGTATTAAGGAAGCTGTAATACAACGGGATCTGGCCGACTTCGCGCGGGAAGGTCATTGGCAGTTTGCCTGACGGGTTGTAATCGCCAAACAACACATCGGCAATTGCATGGCCGCCTTCGGTGCCGCTGAACCAGGTTTCGAGCATCGCGTCAGAAATTTCGTTTTCCCACGTCAGGGTCAGCGGACGGCCATTCATCAGAACGATGACCAGCGGTTTGCCGGTCGCTTTCAGCGCTTTCAGCAGGTCACGCTGACTTTGCGGAATGTTCAGTTCAGAACGGCTGGACGCTTCGTGCGCCATACCTTGCGCTTCACCCACGACGGCGACGACAACGTCTGATTTCTCAGCCGTTTTCACCGCTTCGTCAATCATGTCCTGCGGCTTACGCGTGTCGTTGATGACCTGTTTGTCGTAAGAGTTGAGGAAATCCACCATGGCCTGATCGTCGGTGACGTTAGCGCCGCGTGCGTACAGCACGTTGCCTTTATCGCCGAGGACGTCTTTCATGCCCTGCAGGACGGTCACGGCCTGCGCGGCTTTACCCGCCGCCGACCAGCTGCCCATTACGTCACGTTTGCTGTCAGCCAGCGGGCCAATCACCGCGATGGTGCCTGATTTGTGCAACGGCAAGGTTTGGTTGTTGTTTTTCAGCAGCACCAGCGAGGTACGCGCCACTTCACGCGCTTCGGTGCGATGCAGACGACTTTCGGCATTGGTATCCGCCGGGTCGCTGGAGGCCGGGCCTAAATGACGGTACTCATCCACAAACAGGCCCATGTCCCATTTGGCCGCGAGTACGTCACGCACGGCACGGTCGATGTCATTCTGGCTGACCAGCCCGTCGGCGAGTAATCCTTTCAGATACTTACCGTACATGTTGTCGGCCATGTCCATATCGACACCGGCTTTCAGCGCCATGGCCGCTGCCTGACGATCGTCTTCTGCCACGCCGTGTTTGACCAGGCCGCCGATCGCGCCGTGATCGCTGACGGTCAGACCTTTGAATTGCCAGTCGTCACGCAGAATATCTTTCAGCAGCCAGGTATTGGAGGTCGCCGGTACGCCGTTAACGCTGTTGAGCGCAATCATCACGCCGCCCGCGCCCGCATCCACTGCGGCTTTGTACGGTGGCATATAGTCGTTGAACATGCGGGTCAGGCTCATGTCCACGGTGTTGTATTCGCGGCCGCCTTCAACAGCGCCATACAGCGCGTAGTGTTTGACGTTGGCCATCACGGCGTCTGGCCCTGACGGGTCTTTGCCCTGATAACCGGTGACCATCTCATGTGCAAGGCGCGACGTCAGATAGGTGTCTTCACCGAAACCTTCAGAAACGCGGCCCCAGCGTGGATCACGGGTGACATCCACCATCGGTGAGAAGGTCATGTTCAGGCCATCGGCGGCGGTCTCTTTGGCAGAAATCCTGGCGCTGGTGGCGACGGCGCTCATATCCCAACTGGCGGCGAGGCCGAGGCTAATCGGGAAAATCGTGCGCTGACCGTGAACGACGTCATAGGCATAAAAAGGTGGGATCTTCAGACGGCTGTTTTTCACTTCATCCTGAAGCCGACGGATATCGGGTTTGGTGACGGTGTTAAACACGCCCCCGACTTTGCCCGCGCGGATATCTGCCATGATGGCTTCTTTCGGATAATCCGTCCCGACGGTCACCAGATTCAACTGCCCGATTTTTTCATCGAGGGTCATTTTTTTCATCAGATCGGCAATGAACGCATTGCGCTCTTTGACCTGATTTTGGGGGATACCCGCCGTTTCAACCGCCAGTGCAGAAGCAGAGCTTACCAGTAATACAAACGCGCCAAGCATGTGATGCGTATTCATCGGAATTCCTTCAGCCATAAGCAGGGATGCCAAAACATTGAAAATTCAGCAGCCTGAAGCAAACAAATCAATGATCATTCTAAGAAAAGTATAGTGTGAGAATCTAATACGACCGTTCAACTATTAGCAATCAATAGTTTTGACCGGCCACACATTATCTTTTACTCGTGGAGACAGATCGCAATTTACAGGTAATCGGGCAGATGGCTACAAAAAGACGCTCGATATACCGCGCAATTTCAAACAATTAGGATTTGATGAAGATGCAGTGCTGGAATGAGCGATTAAATCGCGCAGGCGATAGGCTTTTTTGCACAATGAACCGGGCAGAACACGGGGGTTCTGCCCGAAAATAAGACGGGCGAAAGCGGGATTAATACAAAACGGAATTAATAGTAGAAAGGCATATCCGTCGGGGTTTTACTCATCACGTCAAAAAACACATCCTTGGTCATTGACCAGAATTGCGCGATGGCGGCGGCGTTGTAGGTCATGCCCATCAGGCTCATGACAAAGAAACAGGTCACGGTCAGGCCGAGACCACTACAAACGAAAGCCATCGTATTGCGGCTCGACTGGCGGCAAACGATATTGAGCTGGCTGGTGCAGAACATCAGAAAAGCGCTCAGTAATTCCCAGCGCATCATGACGATGCCGGCGGTTAATGTACCCATAGATAAAATCCTTACTCACTACAGCCGGTTGCGCGACGCCAACATCAGCCGAAACGGCTGCAAAAACAGGAGGGCAATGGGCTTATCGAGGTATTAATTAAGTTGAATAGTGTGACTTGGGTCACATTATATCATTGGATTTTATTTATGAGCAGAGGGAATGAGCAGAAATTGTTCGCTAATACGTTTTATGTATAACGCACCGCCAAATCATGGCCGTGCGTTATCAAAGAACTGCATTTAAGAAAGTATTACGCGCCGTAGCCCATGACCTGCAGCAGATGCTGGGCCTGCTGGACCGCTTCCTGCCGGTGCGCGACGCCAAGTTTTTGATACAAATTTCGGATATGCGTTTTGATGGTGGTAGAGGCGACGTCCAGCTCACCGGCTATCTGATCGTTGCTGTAGCCGGAATAAATCAGGCCGAGCACCTGCCACTCGCGCTGGGTCAGCGGGCTGGTGCGGATAAGCTCTGGCACCTGCGGATGAGTCAGCAGTTTATTCACAAAACCTTCGTCGAAATGCGCAAACTTGTGGCGGTGATGCTGATTAATTTCGCGCAAAATCTGCTGCGCCCGGCGCTGTTCCAGCTCGGGCAACAAGTTGAGTTGAATCAGCTGACGCAGCTGTTGCGCCATCATTTCCCCTTCGATAACGAAATGGCTGACAAAGCCGGTGCGGTTCGCCAGCCCCAGCGCTTCAATCAGCACACGTTGCGCGTCGTTCTTGCGGCCGGTGTGCCAGTAAAGCAGATTGCTCAGCAGCAGATTGCGGTTCAGATCGCTGGTCAGGCGCAGCTGGCGTGCGTTCTGATTGAGCTCGTCGAGCACCACTTCCGCTTCGTCAAATTTCTCCAACAGAATCTGCATCCGGGCAATATTACGCCACTGTCCCTGTTGGAAATGGTTATCCGCCATGTCCGGTTTTCGCGCCTGTTGCAGCCACTGGCGGGCTGCGGCTTTATCACCAATCATCTGCCAGTAAATCACGCGAGGTTTGTCGGTATTGGTCAGCCAGTCGATATGATACTGGCCAGTTTTGAGCAGGGTTTCACAGCGCTGTAAATGGTGATGGGCGTTGTCGAGCTGACCGCGCGCCAGCGAGCATTTCGCCAGCATCGCCAGACACTGTAATTGCTGCTGCGGCTGGAAATTAGTCAGCACGTCGAGGCCTTTTCGCGCGGCGTCTTCGGCATCATCAAGGCGCGACCATGACCACAACAGCTGTGAACGCAGGCGCAGCAGGAATTCATGCATTGGCAACTGTTCGAGATGCTGCTCGCGCACCAGTTCGAACGCGCGATCCTGCATCTCGTAGGCTGCCTGTAAAAAGCCCTGCGCAATCAGGATTTCGCTCTGTTGCAGCAGCGCCCATAAGGCATAGTGATAGGCTTCGTAGCGCCGTGCGATTTGTTCGGTTTGCTGCATCAGCGGCAGCGCGCGGGTTAAATCGCCTTTGCAGTGCTGAATTTCGCCGGTCACTGAGGTGGCGACGATGCGGCTGTAATAGCTTTCATAGGGCAGGAAACGCAGGGCGTCGGCGGCCAGTTTTTCCGCTTCATCCTGACGGCCATCGTTGATCGCCACCTGCGCGCGCAGGGCATCAAATTCGGCGGTCATATCCTGTTCCATTACGATATTGCGCTGCTGCATCTCGCTTTCGGCGCGCACCAGCAGGGCTTCGACTTCGGCATAGCGATGCTGACTCTGCGCCAGCCATGCCTGCAACAGTACCAGTTTAGGATTCTGTATCAGGCGTTCGTACGGCAGCGCGTTCAGGCACTCTTCAAGCAGTGCCAGTTCGCTTTGATTAAACAGCGCCCAGGCGTGCTGCAACAGAATATCGCGCAATAAATCAATGTCTTCCGCGCCCAGCGCGTGATGAATCGCTTCCGCCGGGAACCCCTGTGCCAGCCAGCCTTCAGCGGCGGCACGGTGAATTTCCGGTAGTTGTGCGGCCAGTTCCCACTGGCAACGCTGGCGCAGGAAAATCGCGAATAACGGGTGGAAATTAAACCATTCGCCGGTGTCATCCATTCTGTGGATGAATAACCCCTGACGCTCTAATTCTTCAAGACGTTGCTGACCGTTTTCGCCGCCGGTCAGGCGCACGATCAGCGCATCATTCATCGAACGCAGTAATGAACAGCGCAGCAGAAAATCACGGGTCGGGGCATCCACACGATCCAATACTTCATCCACCAGATATTCCGACAGATGGCTGGCATTGAGCCCGGCGAGTTTACGCGCCGACTGCTGGGTGGATTGCTGTGTCGAGGTGGTGGACTGGCGTGCTGAGAGCGCGATCAGTTGCAGCGCGGTGGCCCATCCGGCGACGTCGTCACACAAACGGCTGCTGTCGGCATGATCGATCGGGTCTTTCAGACGGTTGTCGAAAAACTGCTGCGTTTCAGGGTGGGTAAAGGCCAGATGCGAGGCATTGAGCTCGAGTAACTGGTCACGCACGCGTAGATTGGCGATGCCCAGCGGCGGCAGAGTGCGTGAGAGCACCACCAGCGAAATATTTTCCGGCTGATGACGCAGGAAAAAGCGCATGCCTTCATGGATGGCGTCGTTAGAAATCAAATGGTAATCGTCAATCACCAGCAGCAGTGGCCGGTGCCAGTCGGAAAGCTCCACAAACAGTTGCCCGAACAGCGCGGATAAACTGGCGTACTGATGCTTCTGGCTCAGCCCCTCACTTTTCACGCAGTGGCCGCCGCAGGCCTGCTGTACGGCAGCAATCAGATAGCTGGCAAAACGCTCCGGCTGGTTGTCGCTTTCATCAAGAGAATACCAGCCCAGATCGCTTTTCCCCGCCGCCCAGTGCGCCACCAGCGTCGTCTTGCCGTAGCCTGCCGGACTGGCGACCAGCGTAAGACGGTAATTAGGCGCAGTCGTGAGCTTCGTCAGCAAACGATCGCGAACCACTGTGTTTTGCTGCCGCACCGGGCGGCTGAGTTTTGACGGGATCAGCATTTTTTTCGATTCTTTTGACGGTAAGCAGAGGGGCGGTTTAATTATTTCACAGCGCGTAATTAATCACTTTTTCTAAAGTCCTCCTTTGAAACATTGATTGCAAGAATGTTACGTTTTTACATGCCGTTAAGTTGCTCTGTATCACAAATTTCAATCAGACTTTTCGTACGGCTACCCTGAGAGCCCGTCTCCTCCGACTACGCCCCGTTTCTCCTCCCTGTCTAATCTTTGGCGGGATGATGCTGCTCACAGACACAAGCGTCAGCATAGTGATTATCAATATTGTACTTCCCTACAAATTCCCGAATATAAAGAGGCATGTGATGCAGGTGACTTTGGATAAGACACAATTTTTGGCCGCACTAAAACGCCAGTGGCAGGGATTCGGTTTGCAGCAGGCACAGGACATGACGCCACATCAGTGGTGGCAGGCGACCAGTGGCGCGCTCTCCGAGCAGCTGAGCGCGCAGCCTGCGCCGGTGGCCGGGAAAACGCCACAGCGCCACGTTAACTATATTTCGATGGAGTTTCTGATTGGCCGGCTTACCGCCAATAACCTGATCAATCTCGGCTGGTACGACACCGTGCAGCAGGCGCTTAAGGAGCAGGGCGTAGAGCTTGCGGATGTGCTGGAGCAGGAAACCGACCCGGCGCTGGGCAACGGCGGTTTGGGGCGTCTGGCAGCCTGTTTCCTTGATTCAATGGCGACCGTCGGACAACCGGCGACCGGTTATGGTCTGAATTATCAGTACGGTCTGTTCCGCCAGTCGTTTAGCGAAGGCAAGCAACAGGAAGCGCCGGACAACTGGCATCGCGAAAGCTATCCGTGGTTCAGCCACAACAGTTCGCTGTCAGTGGACGTGGCGTTTGGCGGCAAGCTGACGAAGAACGATGCGGGCGCGGAACAGTGGCATCCGGCGTTCACCCTGCGTGGCGAAGCCTGGGATCTGCCGGTGGTGGGTTATAAAAATGGCGTCACTCAGCCGCTGCGTTTATGGCAGGCGACCGACGTGCATCCGTTTGATTTGACGTTGTTCAATGACGGTGAATTCCTCAAGGCCGAGCAGAAAGGGATTGATGCTGCGAAGCTCACCAAAGTGCTCTATCCGAACGACAATCATGAGGCCGGAAAACGCCTGCGCCTGATGCAGCAGTATTTCCAGTGCGCCTGCTCGGTTGCCGATATTCTGCGCCGCCACCATTTCCTTGGCCGCAAAATTCAGGATCTGCCGAAGTTCGAAGTGATCCAGCTTAATGATACCCATCCGACCATCGCCATCCCGGAGCTGCTGCGTATTTTGATCGACGAGCATCAGCTCGACTGGGACGCCGCATGGGCGATCACCAGCCAGACGTTCGCCTACACCAACCACACGCTGATGCCGGAAGCGCTGGAGTGCTGGGATGAAAAACTGGTTCGCAGCCTGTTGCCGCGCCACTTCTCATTGATTAAAGCGATTAACGCCCGCTTTAAAAAAGTGGTCGAAAAACAGTGGCCGGGCGACAAAGCGGTGTGGGAAAAACTTTCCGTACATCAGAACAAACAGGTGCGTATGGCGAACCTGTGCGTGGTCAGCGGCTTTGCGGTGAACGGCGTCGCGGCGCTGCACTCCGAGCTGGTGGTCAAAGATCTGTTCCCGGAATATCACCTGCTGTGGCCAAACAAATTCCATAACGTCACCAACGGCATCACGCCGCGCCGCTGGCTGAAACAGTGCAATCCGGCGCTGTCATCGCTTATCGACGAGACGCTGAAAACCGAGTGGGTGAACGATCTTGATGCGCTGAAAGGGCTGGAAAGCTACGCCGACGATAAGAAATTCTGTCAGCGTTATCAGGCGATTAAGCGCGAGAACAAAATCAAACTGGCGGACTATGTTCAGCACACAATGGGTCTGACGCTGAACCCGGACGCGATTTTCGATGTGCAGATCAAACGCCTGCACGAATACAAACGTCAGCATTTGAATCTGCTGCATATTCTGTCGCTGTACCGTCAGCTGCGTGATAACCCGGAAATGGACATGGTGCCGCGCGTGTTCCTGTTCGGCGCGAAAGCGGCCCCTGGCTATTACCTGGCGAAAAATATTATCTACGCCATCAACCAGGTCGCTGAAAAAGTGAATAACGATCCACTGGTGCGCGATCGCCTGAAGGTGGTGTTTATTCCGGATTACCGCGTGTCAGTGGCGGAACTGATGATTCCGGCGGCGGATGTTTCCGAGCAGATTTCCACCGCCGGTAAAGAGGCGTCAGGCACCGGCAACATGAAGCTGGCGCTTAACGGCGCGCTGACCGTCGGCACGCTCGACGGGGCGAATGTCGAAATCGCCGAACAGGTCGGCGAGGACAATATCTTTATCTTTGGCAATACCGTCGATCAGGTCAAAGCATTGCTGGCTAAAGGCTACGATCCGCTCAAACTGCGTAAGAAAGACAAGCATCTGGATAAGATCCTCAAAGAACTGGAAAGCGGCTTCTTTAGCAACGGTGACAAACAGGCGTTCAGCCTGATGTTGGACAGTTTGCTGGACGGCGGCGATCCTTATCTGGTACTGGCTGACTTCGCGGATTACTGCGCAGCACAACAGAAAATCGATGTTCTGTATCGCGATCAGCAGGAGTGGACGCGTAAAACCATTCTCAACACTGCCCGCGTCGGGATGTTCAGTTCCGACCGTTCGATCCGTGATTATCAGCAGCGGATCTGGCAGGCGAAACGTTAAGGAGCCCCCATGGAAAATAAAGCACTGGAGCAGGCCGCCAGGGAGGCGGGGATTTCCTCTGGTTTTATTAATGCGCACGGCAAACAGCAGGCCATCGCGCCGGAAACCAAACGTGAGCTGTTGTCGGCGATGGGCTGGGTGGCACAATCCCGCCCGGCCATCACGCCGGTGCCAGCGGTTAAAGTGTTCGTCACCGGCAGCCGGCTGGCGCTGCCGGTCGGCGGTGACGGCGAATATGGCTGGACGCTGCGTCTGGAAAATGGCGGTACCACACAGGGTCGCGTCAGCGGCAAAATGACACTGGCGTTGCCGGGGAAAATTCCCACCGGTTATCACCAGCTGACGCTGACGCAGGACGCGCAGGAGTGGGCGTGCCGGATCATTGTCGCGCCGAAACGCTGCTATGAACCTGACGCGTTGCTGGCCGGAAAAAAACTCTGGGGCGCGTGCGTGCAGCTGTATACGCTGCGCTCGGAGAACAACTGGGGCATCGGTGATTTCGGTGATCTCAACGTTTTGCTGAAAAACGTGGCTGAACGCGGCGGGGCGTTTGTCGGCCTCAATCCAATCCACGCGCTCTATCCGGCCAATCCGGTGGCCGCCAGCCCTTACAGCCCGTCTTCGCGACGCTGGCTGAACGTCATTTATATCGACGTAGCGGCAGTGGACGATTTTAAGCGAAGTGAAGAAGCGCAGATCTGGTGGCACAGGCCGTTGACGCAGCAGCGTTTGCAGGCGGCACGCGCCAGCGACTGGGTGGATTACGCCGAAGTGATGCCGCTCAAACTGGAAGGTTTACGTCTCGCTTATGCCCATTTCCTGGGCCGTAAGGCGCAGGATGCGCAGGTGAAATCGCTGGCGAATTTTGTGAAGCAGGGCGGCGAAAGCCTGTATTTACAGGCGGCGTTCGACGCGCTTTACGAGCATCTGGCGAAAGAAACTGACGTGGCACTCGGCTGGAACCGCTGGCCGGAAAAATATCACGATGCACGCGGCACGGCGGTTCGGGCATTCTGCGAGCAACATGCGCAAGACGTGGAATTTTATCTGTGGCTGCAATGGCTGGCGGAAACGCAGTTTGCCAGTTGTTATCACACCAGCCAGCAGCAAGATATGCCGATGGGCCTGTACCGCGATCTGGCGGTCGGCGTGGTTGAAGGCGGTTCTGAAACCTGGGGAGACGGTGAACTGTATTGCCTGAAAGCCTCGGTCGGTGCTCCGCCGGATATCCTCGGCCCGCTCGGCCAGAACTGGGATCTGCGCCCGATGGATCCGCATGTCATGGTCCGGCGTGGTTATCAGCCATTTATCGATCTTCTGCGTTCTAACATGACCAGCTGCGGCGCGTTGCGTATCGATCACGTCATGACGCTGTTGCGCCTGTGGTGGATCCCTGCCGGAGAAACGGCGGATAAAGGCGCTTACGTGCAATATCCCGTGGACGACCTGCTGGCGATTTTAGCGCTGGAAAGCCAGCGTCACCGCTGCATGGTGATCGGCGAAGATCTGGGCACCGTACCGGTGGAGATCGTCAGCAAGCTGCGCGAGAGCGGCGTTTATTCCTATAAAGTGCTGTACTTCGAGCGCGACGAAGAAAATAACTTCCGTGCGCCGCAGTCGTATCCGGTTCAGGCGATGGCGACCATCACCACGCACGATCTGCCCACGCTGCGCGGATACTGGCAAAGCGACGATCTGGCGCTCGGAAAAACCCTTGGTCTGTACCGTGACGAAGAGGTTTTACAGGCGCTGTACGCCGACCGCGCGCGTGCGCGACAAGGTCTGCTCGACGGTTTGCATCACTACGACTGCATTCCGAAGAAAACCGGACGCAAAGCGGCGCTGATGGAAATGACGCCGGTTCTAAATCGTGGGCTTCAACGCTACGTCGCCGACAGCGCCTGTGCGTTGCTTGGCCTGCAGCCGGAAGACTGGCTCGACATGGACGCGCCGGTAAACGTCCCCGGCACCAGTGACGAATACCCAAACTGGCGACGTAAGCTTTCTCATACGCTGGAAGAAATGTTCGGCGATGAGCAGGTGAATAAGCTGATTAAAGACCTCGATAAACGCCGCAGGAAAGTGTCAGTGAGCTGAGGTTGATGAAGGAAGTGAGAGAAGGGGCTCTGTCTGAAGGCAGAGCCCCTTTTTTATGCGTGAAGGGTGTGAACAGGCTGCTGCGTAAAGGGCGCATAAGACGATGCTGTAAAGCTCATACCGCCGTTATGGGGTCGGGATAAAGCGATAATCCACCCGGTGTACGCCGTGCTGTTGCATGACCTCGGTGCTCTGTGATGCGAGTTGCCGAAGCCGCCCTCAATGAGTCTTTCAGAATGCAGGGCTCAGCGGATAAAAAAAAGGCGGCTTATTAAGCCGCCCAAGACACAGGGAATCAAACAAGTAGAACACCCATTGCTGGGATTAAGCGCATTAGCTTTTACATCAGTTACCCTTTCACTCCCCCCGCCGTCAGGCCACCGACCAGCCAGCGTTGAGCAATCAGGAAGACCGCCGTAATCGGTATGGCGGACAGAATCGCTGCCGCCGCGAAATCGCCCCACAGGTAGTTTTGCGGGTTGAGATATTGCTGCATGCCGACCGCCAGGGTGTAGCTGTTGACATCACGCAGCAGCAGGGAGGCGACCGGGACTTCAGTGATTGCAGCAATAAACGAAAGAATGAAGACGACGGCCAGAATCGGTACCGACAGCGGCAGGAGCACCAGCCGGAAAGCCTGCCACGGGCTGGCGCCGTCCAGCGCAGCCGCTTCTTCCAGCGAGCTGTCGATGGTTTCGAAGTAGCCTTTGATCGTCCAGACGTGCAGCGCGATGCCGCCCATGTAGGCAAAAATCACACCACCGTGGGTGTTCAGTCCGAGGAACGGCACGTACATGCCGAGGCGGTCGAAGAGGGCGTATAACGCCACCAGTGACAGTACCGCCGGGAACATCTGGAAGATCAGCATCCCTTTAAGCAGCGAGCTTTTTCCGCGGAACTTCATGCGGGCAAAGGCGTAAGCGCAGGTGGTGGACAGGGCGACGATCCCGACGGCGGTGATCGCGGCGATTTTGATTGAGTTCCACAACCACAGCATCACCGGGAATGGCGGCGGCGTGATGCTGCCGTCACTGTTGGTGACGGCGATCCCCAGCGCCAGTTTCCAGTGATCCCATGAGACCTGATCCGGGATCAGGCTGCCGGTGGCGAAGTTACCGGGGCGCAGCGAAATGGCGAACACCATCAGCAGCGGGAACAGGATCAGTGCCAGAAAGCACAGCAGCAACAGGTGCGTCACCAGTAATCTGACTTTTTGCGACTTAGGTTTAACCATTGGCATTGTTTGTTTCTCCTCAGTCGAATTTCATGCGTGAAGCTTTCAGATTCACGATAGCCAGCGCGCCAACCAACAGGAAGATGAGCGTGGCAATCGCTGCCGCCAGCCCGAAGTCCTGTCCGCCGCCGCCTTCAAAGGCGATGCGATAGGTGTAACTGACCAGCAAATCGGTATGTCCGGCCGGTGTGGTGGTGCCGAGCATGTCCGGCCCGCCGTTGGTCAGCAACTGGATGAGCACAAAGTTATTAAAGTTGAATGCGAAGCTGGCGATCATCAGCGGCGTCAGAGGTTTGATGAGCAAAGGCAGCGTGATACGGAAGAAGTTCTGCATCGGCGTGGCGCCGTCCATTGCTGACGCTTCGTAGAGATCGTCCGGGATTGCCTTGAGCAGACCCATACACAGGATCATCATGTACGGGTAACCCAGCCAGGTGTTGACGATAATGATCATACTTTTGGCGGTCCACGGATCGCTGAACCACGCCGGTTTTATGCCAAACAGCGCGCTGAGCATCAGGTTAATTTCACCGAAGCTCTGGTTGAATAAGCCTTTGAAAATCAGAATCGAAATAAAGGCCGGTACCGCATACGGCAGGATCAGCAGGATGCGGTATGCCGCTTTGCCTTTCAGCTCCTCCCACTGCACCACGCAAGCCAGCACCATGCCGACGGCGACGGTCAGCACCACGGTCAGCAGCGCGAAAACAATTGTCCAGACGAAGATCGACAGGAACGGTTTCTGAATGCCTTCATCGTGGAAGACGCGCAGGAAATTCTGCCAGCCAATGCCAACGGTAAATCCGGGGCTGAGTTTTTCAGCCTGCCATTCGCCCTGGGCGTTCACTGCCTGATAAAAACCGGTGTCCATGTTCGGGCGGTAGATTGTGCCGGTTTGCGCGTTGGTCAGCTGTTTGCCGTCGTCAGCCCGTTTGTACAGCGGCTGGGTGCCGGAGAACTGGCGCAGGGAACTCATGCGCAGGGTTTCGCCGTCGGGCAGTCTGGCGGCCAGTTGACCGAGCGCCAGACGGTTTTGCGTCACCACGCGTAATCCGGCTTTGTCACCGGCGGGAACGGCCTGCGGCGTCATTTCCAGCGTTTGTAGCGCGGAGGCGTCGAAGGCAAACGGCGGAGAGACCAGTGTTTCGCTGCTGTCTGCGGATGTCAGCGCCAGTTGCCATTTCTCACCTGCAGGAAAGAGTGCAAAATTCAGTGCTTTTCCACCCTGAAATTCGCGGCCCATTAACACCGACTGCGCACGTTCAAAAGTCAGTTGGTTGGTGCTGCTGTAGTTAGTAAAGGCAATCGCGATGGTACACACCAGCGGGAACAGCACAAATAACGACATCCCGGCCAGACCGGGATAGACGTAGCGCCACGAATAGGCACGGCGGTTGCCATAAATATAGAGGCCGAGGCTGGAGAGGATCAGCGCCAGAACGGCAAAGAGGTATTCACCCTGCGCATACATCAGCACGATCAGGTAACCGGATAAGCAGGCGAGCAGGCCGATGGCCAGCCATTTTAACGCGTTGCCGAGCGGTCGTTTTTTGGCTACTGGCATAGGGAAATCCTTTTAGTAACGGTGCGGACTTCATCAGGCCGCACCGTTTATTTCATTACCTTAACTTCATCAACGACATCACAATCATTACTTGGTAATGCGTGTTTCTACGTCTTTCAGTGCCTGCGGAACGGTCTGACGGCCATTCACTGCGTTGATGATTGCACTGCGTTCTGCGTACCAGAAGGCACTCATCTGCGGAATGTTAGGCATGATTTCGCCGTTTTTGGAGTTCTCCATGGTGGCGGCGATACGCGGGTCTTTTTCCAGCTGTTCCTGATAAGATTTCAGCGCCACTGCACCCAGTGGTTTGTCTTTATTCACTACCGCCAGACCGTCGTCGGTAATCAGGTAGTTTTCGAGGAACTCTTTCGCCAGTTCTTTGTTCGGGCTGGCGGCGTTAATCCCGGCAGTCAGCACGCCGACGAACGGTTTAGACGGTTTGCCATGGAAGGTCGGCAGCAGCGTCACGCCGTAGTTGATTTTGCTCTTGTCGAGGTTTGACCATGCCCACGGGCCGTCGATGGTCATCGCGGTCTGGCCTTTGTTGAAGGCGGCTTCGGCGATGGAGTAATCGGTGTCGGCGTTGATGTGCTTGTTCTTCACCAGATCGATGATGAATTGCAGGCCTGCCTGAGAACCCGCGTTGTTCACGCCGGTGTCTTTAATGTTGTATTTGCCGTTTTCAAACTTGAAGGCATAACCGCCATCCGCGGCGATGATTGGCCAGGTGAAGTACGGTTCTTGCAGGTTCCACATGATGGCGCTTTTGCCTTTAGCACGCAGCTCCTTGTCCAGCGCCGGGATTTCTTCCCAGGTTTTTGGCGCTTCTTTGATAATGTCTTTGTTGTAAATCAGCGACAGCGCTTCGACCGCGACCGGGTAGCCGATAAGCTTGCCGTTAAAGGTCACGGCGTCCCAGGTGAACGGGAACAGTTTGTCTTTGAAGGTTTGATCCGGGCTGATTTCAGCCAGCAGACCAGACTGTGCGTAGCCGCCAAAACGGTCGTGCGCCCAGAAGATGATGTCAGGGCCGCCGCCGGTGGCTGCAACCTGCGGGTATTTTTCTTCCAGCTTGTCCGGATGTTCTACCGTGACTTTAATGCCGGTGTCTTTCTCAAATTTCTTGCCGACTTCCGCCAGGCCGTTATAGCCCTTGTCACCGTTGATCCAGATGACCAGCTTTCCTTCTTCTATTTTGGCAAAAGCGGAAGATGACAACACCAGCGTCGCCAGCGCTGAGAGTGCCAGTGTGTGTTTCACGACTTTCTTGATGAAAGGAACCTTAATGCTGAGGGTCATAATCCAATCCTTTTTATTCCTGTAGGGAGTCGGTTTTTCTAACGTCATAGACGGAAAAGACAGGGTACGACGCCAGTGTGGATTCAACCCGCCGGAGCTTCATCATCCCCCCCTCTACGCCCCCGCCTCTCAGAATGTGATCCCGCCGACACTCTCAGGCGTTATGTGGTTCATCACTCAAAAATATGGTTCGATTTTTGCCATTCAGATCACGAATTTGATTTTTGATGTGAACTTTCATCCGGTTGCGCGAACTCGTCATCCTCCCTGCTCCTCCCCCATGAAAAACTTTGTTACGGATGATTACGCTTTACGCCTAATCCTTCACTCTTCGTTGCATTGAGTTTCATCGCTGGCAGCAAGTACAGGAGTTCAGGATGGCGAGCGTTTCCCTTAACAGCGTGTACAAAGCCTTTGGCGACACCGTGATTTCCAGTGACATCAACCTGGACATCGACGAAGGCGAATTCGTGGTGTTTGTCGGCCCGTCGGGCTGTGGTAAATCGACGCTGCTGCGCATGATTGCCGGCCTGGAAGACATCACTTCCGGCGAGCTGAAGATTGGCGATAAACGTATGAATGAAGTGCCGCCCGCTGAACGTGGCATCGGCATGGTGTTCCAGTCTTATGCGTTGTACCCGCACCTTTCCGTGGCAGAAAACATGTCCTTTGGCCTGAAGCTCGCCGGTGCGAAGAAAGCCGAAATCAATCAGCGCGTGAATCAGGTTTCTGAAGTATTGCAGCTGGCGCATCTGCTGGACCGACGTCCAAAAGCGCTTTCTGGCGGACAGCGTCAGCGCGTGGCGATTGGCCGTACGCTGGTTGCCGAGCCGACGGTGTTCCTGCTCGATGAACCGCTGTCCAACTTAGATGCCGCGCTGCGTGTACAGATGCGTATCGAGATTTCACGTCTGCATAAGCGCCTGAAACGCACCATGATTTACGTGACCCACGATCAGGTCGAAGCGATGACGCTGGCCGACAAAATCGTGGTGCTCGACGCCGGACATATCGCGCAGGTCGGTAAGCCGCTCGAGTTGTATCACTATCCTGCCAACCGCTTTGTCGCCGGTTTTATCGGCTCACCCAAAATGAATTTCCTGCCGGTGAAAGTCACCGGTGCCGAAGCTTCACGCGTGCAGGTCGAATTGCCGAACCGCCAGCAGGTCTGGCTGCCGGTGGAAGGCGGCAACGTGAAAGTCGGCAGCAATCTGTCGCTGGGGATCCGCCCGGAACACCTTCTGCCAAGTGACGTCGCCGAAGTGACGCTCTCCGGCGAGGTACAGGTTGTCGAGCAGTTGGGCAACGAAACACAGATTCACATCCAAATTCCGGCAATTCGTCAAAACCTGGTGTACCGCCAGAACGACGTGGTGCTGGTAGAAGAAGGTGCAACATTCGCCATCGGTTTGCCGCCACACCGCTGCCACCTGTTCCACGAGGATGGAACAGCCTGTCGCCGGTTACACCCCGAACCTGGTGTTTGAAAGCACGCGATCCCCTACAGGAGAAAATGATGATCACAATGCGTAGTTCTTCCCTGGCGCTGGCAGTGGCTGCTGGCATCCTTTCTACACAAGCAATGGCAGTGGATTTCACCGGTTATGCCCGTTCGGGCATTGGCTGGACTGGCAGCGGCGGCGAGCAGCAATGTTTTAAAGCCACCGGTGCTGACAGCAAATACCGTCTGGGTAACGAGTGCGAAACTTATGCCGAGTTAAAACTGGGCCAGGAAGTGTGGAAAGAAGGGGATAAGAGCTTCTACTTCGATACCAACGTCGCGTATTCCGTTTCACAGCAGAACGACTGGGAGTCAACCGATCCGGCTTTCCGCGAAGCAAACGTGAAGGGTAAGAACCTGATCGAATGGCTGCCGGGCTCCACCATCTGGGCTGGTAAGCGTTTCTACCAACGTCATGACGTTCACATGATCGACTTCTACTACTGGGATATTTCAGGTCCGGGTGCCGGTCTGGAAGATGTGGATCTGGGCTTCGGCAAGCTGTCTCTGGCTGCGACCCGTAACACTGAAAGTGGCGGTTCCTACGGGTATATCGCCGATCAGCGTAACGAAGTACCGACCTCCAACGACGTGTTCGACGTCCGTCTGGCCGGTCTGAACCTGAACCCAGGCGGCGTGCTGGAACTGGGTGTGGATTACGGTCGTGCCAATGCGCGTGACGGTTACTCACTGGATAAAAACTCTGCCAAAGACGGCGTGTTGCTGACTGCAGAACATACGCAAAGTATTTACAACGGTTACAACAAGTTCGTCCTGCAATACGCGACGGATTCCATGACGGATCCAAATACCGGCGCAGCGACGGGGCACTCTAACGGCGGCAACATCAACAGCAACGGCCACATGGTTCGCGTTCTGGATCACGGTGCGATTGACTTCAACGACACCTGGAGCCTGATGTACGTGGCGATGTATCAGGACGTTGACCGCGACAACAACAACGGTGCGACCTGGTACACCGTGGGTGTGCGCCCGATGTACAAATGGACGCCAATCATGAGTACCCTGCTGGAAGTCGGTTACGACAACGTGAAATCTCAGCGTACCAGCGACACTAACGGTCAGTACAAAGTCACTCTGGCACAACAGTGGCAGGCCGGCGACAGCATCTGGTCACGTCCGGCCATCCGTGTGTTCGCCACCTATGCGAACTGGGATGAGAAATGGGGTTACGACACCGACAGCGGCGCAAACAATGGCTTAGCGATGAATGACACCAGCACCCGTACGTTCAGCCGTGGTAACGACGATGAAGTGACATTCGGTGCCCAGATGGAAATCTGGTGGTAAATTTTTCCTTCCTCCTTCGCGCTGCCGATGCGTTGGCTGCGCGTCCTCGCCCCGGTCACGTAGTTGTCTGCGTTTCCGGGGACCAGGACGCTTGCCGCCTTCCGGCAACCCGAAAGAGTGTGGAAAAATGGCAATGTAAGCTTTAAAAAAAATCGCAGTAAAGAAGATGTGCTGGCTGGCGGAATGCCAACGGTAGCCGCCAGCCTTCATGGTGATTCAAAAGGAAATAACAATGAGAAAAAATCTGCTGTCACTGTGTCTGTCTCTGAGCCTGATGGGTGCTGTTCCTGCGGTGGCCTATGCCGCGCAAAATGATGCGAATACGGCACCGGCGATTTCCAGCCAGACCTTACGCAACCTTTCATGGACGCCGCTGGTTCCACCAGTGACGCAGGATGTGACGCTCGGAACCTCCAGCGTACAGATTAATCAGGGTGATATTCAGGGTGCCGTCGGGGCGTATTCTTTGCCTGCCGATCGCGGATCCCTTGAGATCACGCTGACCAGTATTGCCACCGGCAAAACCCTTTATGCGCCGAACGTGTTAGTGCTCGATGAGCAAATGCGCCCGGCAGCGTTTTACCCTTCCAGCTATTTCCCGTACCAGAAGCCGGGGATCGTCTCCAGCGATCGTCTGGAAGGCACTCTGAAACTGACGCCAGCGCTGGGTCAAAAACAAATTTATCTGCTGGTGTACACCACGCGTCAGGATCTGGCGGGCACCACCCAGATGACCAACCCGGCCAAAGCCTTTGCAGCTGGCGTGGGTAACGCCGTGCCGGATATCCCGGATCCGATCGCCCGTCATACCCCAACAGGTACCCTGAGCCTGAAAGTCAGCGCCGAACAGAGAACGGGTAACGTGATGATCGGCCAGATCTTCCCGTCTTCCACAGCGCCTGCTGCCACGCCAGTGGTCGTCGGTAATACCCAGCCTGCCGCCGCTGCACCTGCTGCTGCACCGGCGAAGCCGAGCGAGCCAATGCTCAGCGATTCAGAAAGCTATTTCAATGATGCTATCAAGAAAGCAGTGAAAGCGGGCGACGTGGATAAAGCGCTGAAATTGCTGGATGAAGCCGAACGTCTGGGCTCAAAAACAGCCCGTAAAACCTTTATCGAAAGCGTTAAGCGGTAACTCCCTCTCCTGCGAACGGGAGGGTTGGGGTGGGGTATTCATAGCATCTCAGTCACCCGTTAAACGCCTCCCCTTCGCAGGGGGAGGCGTTTAATCATGCCCTGTTTTATTCATCTCTCCCGTTTGTTACCCTGTTGTTAATTCATTCGGCGGGGAATGTATGGCATCTGCAAACTGGGTCAATTTCTCGAAAGATACAGACAGCGGGATCGAGACGATCCATGCCCATTTCGAAGGTCACGCTTACGATCCGCACTGGCACGACAGTTATCTGGTCGGCGTTACCCAGCAGGGATTGCAGCAGTTCAGCTGTCGCCGCCAGAAACATCAGAGCCTGCCGGGCAAAGTCTTTATGCTCGAACCGGGGGAAATCCACGACGGTGACGCCATCCAACCCGGCGGTTTTACCTATCACATGTTGTATCTCGATCCGCAGTGGCTCAGCCGCGAGCTGGCCGCGCGGCGCGACACTCTTTCTTGCGCGGGTGACCCGAGTTTTGAAAATACCTTAGCGCAGGATCCGCAGCTGGCGCTGGCCACCTCGCGGGCGTTTCAGGCGCTGCACGGCAAAGAGTTACGCATAGTGCGCCAGACCGCGCTCGACGGATTACTCGGCGCACTGGGCGGACACCTGACGTGGCAGCCGTCGCCGTCACAGCCTTCTGTCCCCTGGTCGCGGGTGGCGCATCAGGCGCGGGAATATCTGCACGCGCATCTGCATGAAGACATCGGCCTCGACCAGCTGGCCGCCGCCACCGGTGAAAGTCGTTTTGTAGTCAGCCGCGCTTTTAAAGCTGAGTTCGGTCTGCCGCCGCACGCCTATCTCATCCAGCTAAAACTGACCCGTGCCCGCGACGGGCTGGCCGCAGGAGGCACGCCTGCCACAGTGGCGGCTGATTTAGGTTTCGCCGATCAAAGCCATCTCGGGCGCTGGTTCCGCCGCGCTTATCAGCTCACCCCGGCACATTACCGGCGTCTGTGCACAAATCTTCCAGATTGAGAAAACGCGACAGGCTAAGCTCGGGTTTCAACTCAACCGGAGCCCATAACAATGACTACCCCTGCAACCCTGCTTTTATCGCCCCCTGAACGCTGCGTGATTGTCATCAATCAGCAACTCTCCACCGGACATGCCGCCAATGCCGCTGCCGTACTGGCGCTGACGCTCGGGCAACGCCATCCGGTGCTGGTCGGCGCACCGCTCATTGACGCCGATAAACGCCAGCATCCGGGGCTTATTCCGATTGGTATCAGTGTGCTGGTCGCGAACAGCGAACAACTGACGCATCTTCATCAGCATTTATTGAACGACGACGAGATGGACGGCATCATTTTTCCGGTCGAAGGGCAACAGACCACCGATTACGCCGCGTTTCGCGAGGCGGTTTCTGGGGTGCCGACGGCAGATTTGCAATTGCTGGGGATCGCGCTGGCGGGCAATAAAAAAGTCGTCAGAAAACTCACCGGTAAACTCGGTCTGCTCGGCGCATAGCTGTCATTGAACCGTCACATTTACTGACTATTCTCCTGATATTCAAACTCATATTAGGAATTTCACCGTGCGTAAGTCCGTCATCGCTTTGCTGCTTTTCACGTTGGGTTCGACCTTCGCCGTTCAGGCTGCGGACGAGGCCAAACCCTTTATCACCAGCCAGGAACTTGATCTGACTAAATACCTGCCGGCACCACCGGCAGATGATTCCGCGCAGACAAAAGCCGAGTTGAAAGAGCTGCTGGAGATCCAGGCCACCCGTACGCCGGAACAGGAAAAGGCTGCGGTCGCTGACGCCGAAGAGAATGTCTGGCGCTTTGCAGATGTGATGGGACCAGACTTTACCGCGGCAAAACTGCCGAAAACCGCCGCGCTGTTTGACCGCGTGATTGCGACCGAAGACGTGGTGGACGATCACGCCAAGAAAGCGTTCAACCGCCCGCGTCCGTACATGCTCGATGAGCAGATCCATCCGCTGCTGAAAAAATCTAAATCCGGTTCCTGGCCTTCCGGGCATTCCACCGTCGGTTATCTGATGGCGACCGTGCTCGGCGATCTGGTGCCGGAAAAACGTAACGCCTTGTTTGCCCGTGCGTCTGTGTATGCCGAAAACCGTCTGGTGGCCGGTTTCCATTACCGTTCAGATACCGTGATGAGCCGCACTGGCGCCGCGCTGATCGCCCAAAAAATGGCAGAGCAGCCGGATTTCCAGGCTGAATTCGACGCGGCAAAAACCGAACTGCGCACGCAGCTCGGGCTGAAGTAACTTCCTCTTAAAACCTACTCCTAAAGCGTTACATTCCTGTATGTAACGCTTTCATTTCCCGAAATTTTTACGGAATACATCCCGCAATTCCCTGTTTTTCCCCTTGGTTCACTTCCGGCATTTCCGCTAAAGTGTCGTTCGCTATATACGCAGAGGGCAGAGCAGATGGAATACAGATTCAAGCGAATAGATTCACCGGTAGGATTACTGACGCTGGCCGCCAAGGGTGACAAGCTGACGGCTATCTTATGGGAATGCGAAATCGATGGGCGAGTGAAACTGGGTGATATGATCGAAGACCCTGCGTTCCCGGTCTTGCTGAAAACCGAACAACAGCTCAATGAATACTTTGCGGGTAAACGAACCCGTTTTGAGCTGGATCTCGATTTCACCGGTACCGAGTTCCAGAAAGAAGTTTGGGCTGCCTTGCTTGAAATTCCGTTTGGCGAAACGCGCAGTTATAGCGATATTGCCCGCCGCATCGGACGCCCGAAAGCGGTCCGCGCCGTCGGTGCCGCCAATGGCCGCAATCCGATTTCTATTGTTGCACCGTGCCACCGGGTGATCGGTACTTCCGGTAAGCTCACCGGCTTTGCAGGGGGGCTTGCAAATAAAGAGTTATTGCTTCGTCTGGAGGGGCGTAAATTTTAAACCAGGGTGCAGGTTCCTGGAGCGAAAAATTCCTTGATGTTCGTTTGTAAGTCGATGCATAGTCAAAAAATAAGCCGTAAATAATTAAGTCGTAAAAAGCAAAAACAACATCACTTAGAAACGGAGTTTTTAGTCAATGGATCAGATTCAATCCCTCGAACAGTTCTTATCCTCAGTCCAGCAGCGTGACCCGCATCAGGTCGAATTCTCTCAGGCGGTACGAGAAGTCATGACGACTCTCTGGCCGTTCCTCGAACAAAATCCTCAGTACCGTCGTTCGGCTTTACTTGAGCGTCTTGTTGAGCCGGAGCGCGTTATTCAGTTCCGTATTGCGTGGGTGGATGATAAAAATCAGGTGCAAGTGAACCGTGGCTGGCGCGTGCAATTCAGCTCGGCCATCGGCCCTTATAAAGGCGGTATGCGTTTTCACCCGTCGGTAAATCTTTCGATCCTCAAGTTCCTTGGTTTCGAGCAGACCTTCAAGAATGCGCTGACTACGCTGCCGATGGGCGGCGGAAAAGGTGGCAGTGACTTCAATCCGAAAGGCAAAAGCGAAGGTGAGATAATGCGCTTCTGTCAGGCGCTGATGCTCGAACTGTATCGTCACCTCGGGCCGGACACTGATGTTCCTGCGGGCGATATCGGTGTCGGCGGGCGAGAAGTCGGTTATATGGCGGGCATGATGAAAAAGCTCTCCAACAACACCGCCAGCGTGTTCACCGGCAAAGGATTGTCATTTGGCGGCAGCCTGATCCGCCCCGAAGCCACTGGATACGGCCTGATCTATTTCACTGAATCGATGCTAAAACGCCACGGTCTGGATTTCGAAGGCATGCGCGTGGCCGTTTCCGGCTCGGGCAACGTCGCGCAATACGCGATTGAGAAAGCCATGTCACTGGGCGCTCGTGTGATCACCGCCTCTGACTCCAACGGCACTGTCGTCGACGAAGCCGGTTTTACCCCCGAAAAATTGGCGCTGCTGACGAACATCAAAGCCAGCCGCGATGGCCGTGTGGCGGATTACGCGCAAAAATTGGGGCTTCAGTATCTCGAAGGCCAACAGCCGTGGAACGTACCTGCAGATATCGCGCTGCCATGTGCCACGCAAAACGAACTGGATGCAGAGGCTGCGCGCACGCTCATCGCCAACGGCGTGAAAGCCGTAGCCGAGGGTGCGAATATGCCAACGACCATTGAAGCAACGGATCTGTTTATCGAGGCAGGTGTGCTGTTTGCGCCGGGTAAGGCCGCGAATGCCGGTGGCGTAGCAACGTCTGGTCTGGAGATGGCACAGAACGCCGCGCGCCTGAGCTGGAAAGCCGAAGAAGTCGATGCGCGCTTACGCCACATCATGCTGGACATCCATCAGTCCTGCGTTGAATACGGCGGAGAAAGCCAGCAGACGCAATATGTGCGCGGCGCGAACATCGCCGGCTTCGTAAAAGTCGCCGATGCTATGCTGGCGCAGGGCGTCTTGTAAATCCGGAGCGACACTTTAGCGCCACGTTGATTAGCCATTAAAAAAGCCACTTCGCGAGAAGTGGCTTAATTTTTTGAATCTAAAGCTAAAGTTTGGTGGCCCTTGCTGGACTTGAACCAGCGACCAAGGGATTATGAGTATCAACTTAGCTCTAATGAAATTATATATATAATATAATAATCAATGGCATAGCTTGCCAGTTATTGCCTTGGTTTGCAGTCATACACCGATTGAGTCGCCACTTTATCGCCATTTTTTGGGGCGCGTGCGCTATGGTATGACGGCAACTCTGTGCCTGAAACGAATCTTTACTCATATTCGTGTGTGGACAAAATTGGTACTCCATTTCAGTAACACCTCCGAGAAACTGAGCTATTAGCAAAACAACCCGGAAATGACTAGCATTTCCAGGTTCTACACAACTAATGAATCAACCAACTATTCTCTAACTGAATCAGTGCTATTAACCGATTTTTTTAAAAAATGTGGTTCACAATTAAAACTCCTCCCTTAAGTTATTAACTCTGCTTAGGAAATAGTCTACGAGTAAACGCCTCTACTACACTTTCAGTTCTAATATAGTCTCGAATTTTTTCACGAGTACTTATTTCTGACTCAGATATTATCTTTTCGAGATGATTCGCAACTTCCTCAATGTGAGATGCAAATAAATCATTATCATCCAAAATAGCCAAGATAGCATCTTTAACTTTTTTCTGGCTTTTTGGTGATGCATCTAGAATATTGGGTGTTTCCCATTGTTTTCTTACTAGTGCATATAAGGCATAGAAACGGTAAATAACTCGCGACCTGTCAACTTTTGCCGTGCGTACCAGATAGTCAAACTTATACAATGCAAGCGCAGCCATATGATAAAGTTCAACATTGTGACCTTCCGAGAAAATTCTGCTTGAGAATTCTTTTCGTATACCCCTATGGTCTCGTGCGGCGCGATTTGGTTGGTAAAAGAACATAGCCGCGGCAACTTTCATTAAGTCTGAAGGGCGAAGAATACGCGTGCGTTCAATTAAAATTTCTCGATACTGGTTATCTCGCCTTTCAATATAAATTCTGGAATCGCTGCTTTGTGAAGCGCAGTATTCCTCTAAATCTTTCATGAAAGGACGCATCGCCCAGAACTGATCTTCTCTGACTTCGTTTTGGCGGTTTGTGCCAATGATTACGCTGGAAATAAATTCAGTATCGCTACATCCAATTAGTCTTAATGGAACCGAAATACCGTCAGCTTTGCTTTTAATATATGCCAATATATTAGTAGTTTGGCATCCATTTACAATTTGATAGTCTTCAAGGGTAAATATATCACCTTTACGGTCTATGCTTTTTGAAACGACGGTAATTCCGTTGTTTTTGAAAACAAATGACGAGTCGTCCCCTAATTCCAGCTCAGAAATAATCGACTTGTTTATTTCTGAGTCTGGGTTGAAGTCTCTGACATTGTCGTAAAATAGTGCTCTATTTATATGTCTAATCCCCTCTTGGTCTGGGTCTCCAAGTGCAATTGCTAATATCTCTGATGCAGGAACATATCCTATGTAAGCCTCATCAACTTTATCGTGGCTTGGCAAAGTTATTGCTTTCTGGAAGGTTAGTTTTGCCGATGATGAATTGGTAGCAGAGCGAAATCCATTTTGAATAACTTTGGCACCGATGCATTCAATGTGAATATCGTTAAAGATATTTAATTCACTTAGGCGGGTTTTATTCATATCAATCAATTGCTGGATGACACCAGAAACCTCACCGGAACCGGTTGTGCAATAGTAACACCTCAGTGATGGGCTTACTTTAGTCGCCGTGGCATAGATTTGATCTTTTACTTCGACAAGGCTCTCTAATTGCGGACCTTTTACTAAGGTTTGAGTAGTAAAAAAATCATGTACCCCATCGAGAAATTTTGAGATGTCACCATAGTCTAAGCTGTCTGATGTCTTCGATTGAAAGAAATGAAACTCTGAGGTGTGATTCTTCCCTGTTGATAGGATTTCAGCTGCCTCGTCCACATCAGTACAAAGTGCCCCTTGAATGGAAATGGCGACACCGTCAATACCAAACTCTGAGCCTTTAAGATGGGCTTTGAATGGATCTATGTTCTCTCCAAGAACGCCATTTTCCAATGCAAATATTGACATCACCTCAAAGAGGTCAGATTCGCTCATATTTTCATTAGGGTTCATTTCTTTGAAAGTCTTAAGCTGTGCTTTAACAATTGGATTCATTGCCATTTATTTACCTCATTTTGTTTTTTCATAACCTGTAGGTATTATATTTTTTATAGCATACTTACACATTTTGTTATTATGCAAACTTAACTAGTTTATCTTATGGCTTTCCGGTTTCCTTTCCAATTCATTTCAGACCATTTTTAAGGGGTTTAGCCGTAATGCCTCTTCAAGATATTCTGGTGCAAAATGAGCATATCGCATAGTCATTTTGATATCTGTGTGACCTAACACACGTTGGAGAACTAGGATGTTACCTCCATTCATCATGAAATGAGATGCGAATGTATGGCGCAGTACATGCGTTAGTTGACCTGCGGGTAACTCAATATCAGTGCGTTCCAGAGCGGAACGAAATGCACCATAGCAACTCTTAAATAATCTTCCTTTTTTCACTACTGGCAATGATTCATAAAGCTCTTCACTTATGGGGATGGTTCTATTTTTTCGGCCTTTAGTCTTTGTATAAGTCACGCTGTATTTTGTGACCTGGCTATTATTCAGTTCCTCAGCTTCTGACCAGCGAGCGCCGGTTGATAGGCATAATTTAACAATGCTAACGGGGTCAGTATTGTTTCTCTACCACACTCTACCACCCGAATGCCTTGCCTGCAAAATAGACAATCCCTGCCTTGCGGTAAAGTCCATATTGTTAAAGTGGTTTTTTGGGTGTATGTTTTCCATACAAAACATAAGGAGGTGTTAACAATGGCGATACCAGCATATTTATGGATAAAGGATGACTGCGGAGCAGACATTAAAGGTTCTGTTGATGTCCGGGGACGTGAGGGGGGCATTGAGATAGTAGGTTTTACGCATGACGTTTCAATCCCCAATGACAACAATACTGGGAAGCCGACTGGCACCCGGATTCATGCACCGTTTACTTTCGATAAGGAAATTGATTCATCGACCCCCTATATCTACAAAGCTTTATGCACCGGGCAGACGCTCAAATCTGCTGAAATAAAATACTACCGTATCAATGATGCTGGGCAGGAAGTGGAATATTTTAATACCCTTTTAGAAAACGTAAAAATTATTGGGATTATTCCAATGATGCACGATATTAAATCTGCGTATGGCGAAAAAAGAAACCACATCGAATACGTTGAATTGCGATATGAAAAAATCACGTGGAAATATTTGGATGGGAACATTCAACATTCTGATCGCTGGAACGAACGCGCTACTGCATAAGGAGATGTGAAAATGGTTTGGACATACAAACAAAGTACCGGTGAAATGTTCCACGATGGTGTGCTTGTTGGACAAGGTTATTCCGGCGTTTTAACCAACAAAAACAATCCTGACCGCCAACATGTTAGAGGTATGGGACCTCTACCGCGTGGGACTTACCGAATTGGATCCACGACAGCGTCTAAAGGCCCAATGACCATAGAACTTCACCAAACATCTGGCGATTCTTTTGGCAGGAGCCTATTTCGAATTCATGGTGAAAGAACGCACGGGCCATCAGGTTTCGCATCTGAGGGCTGTATTATCCTGCCACCATCAGTGCGTCACCAAATCCGAGGGTCTTCTGAATCTCTTGAGGTCGTCAGATGAGGGTTTTTGCTGCACTTTTATTGTTTCCTGTGATGGCTTTTGCTGCTGCTACTCCGCAAAAATTACGCAGTGAAATCCAAAAATATGGCGAAGCTGAATTCTCTGAAAAAATATCATCAGATGATTGGAAAACCGCGCTTGATAATATTTCCAGCGGTCAAAATGAGTGGATATCTTTAGCACCGGATTTAGCGCCGGTGATCAATCAGCAACAGGCAGAACAGCTCTCCGAAGCACTTTATTATGCTATTGCCCCAAATGCTAAAGAGGCATTGGACACTCTCGCCATACTCGATAAGCACAAATATAAGCATCAGCAAGGAAGCGTTCTATCCTGTGTTTCACCGTTAAATCAGCCTCAGGAAGAAATGATGCGTATTTATAATGAAACACGTCTGGCATTGCTTGATGTTCCTGGAGTTGAATCCGCAACCTGTCTATGGTCACTGGAAGGCTGGATGGAACAGGTTAAACAGGAAGATGCCTCGAAAACCAATAAGTAGTTATGGCAGAAGAACTTGCCTTAAATCGTATCCTTTACTGAGGGATGATTAAGATTATGCTTGGATGAAGCGGGTTAAGTTTTTTTGCGGCCTAGGGCTATCTGGTTGCGTTCTGCGTATTGACGGCCATCTTGCCTTCCAGCACGTAACTGTCGATATTTTTTGCGATGTATTTGGCGATGTAGCAAGCCGCGCCGCCACGGTTCAGGTGTTTACCGTCAAAGAGGTTTTTTTGCATTTTCGCTAAAAAGGAAAGGAGGAACCGGTTAAGAGAATCGCCACTCGTGAAAATGCATCGCCATTTCATCGCCACTGAAAATAGAAACAAAAAAGCCACTTCGCGAGAAGTGGCTTAATTATATGATTTTAAAGCTAAAATTTGGTGGCCCTTGCTGGACTTGAACCAGCGACCAAGCGATTATGAGAACCATGATCCTACCTTGTAAAACAGTAACTTACGTTGTATATCAAGCGGTTGGCTGTTGAGTATGATTGAATATTACTGAGGATTTGAGTTCTGGGGGGACAGAAAGGGGGCAATTCTAATGCTCCAATGGATTCAGACGGATCGCCTCTTCAAGGTGGTCGGGTGCGAAATGAGCATAGCGCATCGTCATTTTAATATCCGTATGTCCAAGGATTCGTTGGAGCACAACAATGTTGCCACCGTTCATCATGAAATGGCTGGCGAATGTATGCCTTAAGACGTGAGATAGCTGCCCGTCAGGTAATTCTATGTCAGCCCGCTTTATGGCTTTTCTAAATGCTGAGTAACACGAAGCAAAAAGGGCGCCGCCAGTTTCCGGGAGTGAGTCATAAAGTGCTTTGCTGATAGGTACAGCCCTGTTGCGGTTACCTTTAGTCTTTGTGTATGTAATTCGGTATTTTGTGACTTGAGCGCCGCGCAAGGTTTCCGCTTCTTTCCATCTGGCTCCAGTAGCCAAGCAAATGCGAACAACATCGTAAAGGCATTCTGTACGGCTATTCTTGCATTCTTGAAGTAACTTGCCGATCTGGTCTTTTGTTAGGTAGGCCATCTCGCTTTCTTCGGTTTTGAAAGCACGGATTGTTTCCAGCGGATTTTCTGATTTCCAATGACCTAATCTTTTCAATTCATTGAAAACGGCACGGAAATATGACAGCTCTAAATTGACTGTCCTAGGTGTCACTTTGTCTATTCTGGATGTTCGGGAAAACTCACCTGATAGGCGACGCTTTCGGTAATTTGAAAACATCGTTGCATCGAATTCTTTTGCATTAGGCCTGCCCATGCTCTGGTAAGCAAACTCCATTGCACTCAGTCTTCTTGCACCATCATCTAAGGTAATGCCGTGTTCGTCATACCAAAGAGTAACTAGGTCTAGAAGAGTTCGACGATCTTCTTTGCCATCAATCCAAGGCTTACTATCCAGATTTTCAAGGATGTGGTTTTGGTAAGCCAGCGCTTCCCCCTTTGTGGAGAATGTTTTGCGTATGCGTTTGCTAGGCTTTCCCTTTGGTTTACCTTCTGGATAGAAATCCAACTGCCACTTGCCGTCTGTAAGTTTTCTAATACTCATAGTCAACCGTTGCTACAAGTCATTACCACGCGTCCGATAATTTCAATATCGTCAATCGAACAATCAAACGCCATTCCCACGCCGCTAACTCTTACCTTGTGAATGGGTATTCGAGTTAGGGTGCGCACGCTTACCTTGCCCTCAATATTTACAATCCATTGGCCGTCGTAAACATCGGCAAATTTCTGATCAACAATGTACTGAGTTTTCTCGTCCAGAACGCAAATAGGTGATGTGGGAAGAGGGACACCAGGTAGAAACATGACCTTATCAAACATAAGGTAGCCAGATTCAAACAGCTCTCCGTCAACTAGCTTTTTACGAGAAAACTTCATTACGTCTAATTTTCCGTCATCATATTTTTTCCCCTTCCCACTTACTAACCACTCTAAAGTTACATCTGTTTCAGCCATACATCGTACAACTATATCCGCAGGGAATAAGCCACGTTTGTAGCGAGCGGCAAGGCTGCTGCTCGCCATTCCTAGGTGGTTGGCAAGAGCAAGTTTTGTATTGAAACCATAAGCCTCAATCACTCTATCTAAGACGTCAGGGCTATTTTTATCTAGATCAATTTGTAGGTTCAATCAAATCACCGCTTGATTTGTAGATTGAATCGAATATATGATTCAGTTTCTAGGTTAGGTCGAATAATGCTGAGTATTGCTGTACTCAGTCGAAACAAGGAGTTTGCCTTATGCGTCCAAACATTACAATTACCATCCCCGTCCCCTATATGCCCTTAGACGAATACTGTCGTGTAACCGGTATGTCTATGGGAACCGCTCGCGACATGGTTCGAGATGGCCGTTTACCAATTAAACCTAAGACTGATAAAGCTCGCGGTTTAGTAGAGGTAAACATGGCAGCGCTTACTGTTCGCGCTTTAAGCGAATGCAATATTGCGCTCCAAGCGTAATTCAGCTTAGTGATTTGGGAAAAGATAACCATGTTTGATTATCAAGCCTCCATACATCCGCATCTGGATACAGCCTGCCGTCGTTTCTCCTTGGCTCACAACCTTACTGAGGTTGCTACGGTTATGGGGGTTTCAGCGCAGGTATTACGCAACAAGCTGAATCCAGGCCAGCCACACCGTTTAACTCTGCAAGAGCTGATCTTGCTGACTGATATCACAGACGATTCGACAGTGTTAGATGGTTTGCTGGCACAGCTTAAATGCTTGCCTGCGGTGCCGGTGAATGAGGCGAAGCCCGACAATTTACCCATGCACGCTCTGAGTGCCACGGCCGCAATCGGCGTTATCGCCGGTGAAGCCATATCCGCTGCACCTATGACGCAACTCCGTAGAAACGCCATTTTAGACCGAGCCAATCAGGCGATCCGCGATCTGTCTTTGCTCGTTGTGTCTGTTGAGTCGCGTTTTCACACCACGCCGCTGCTGGCATCCGCAATGGACGTAATGAGTTCATGCGGCGTCATGCCCGGCCTGAATTGAGGCTATTCGATGAAAGTTTTCGCACAACTATTAAAGCAACAATCGCCATCCGCCCAGCTTCCGAGCTATGGCCACGGTTGGCTAGAACTGCCAAACGGTCAACGTTGGCAACCGGCCGCAAGCAAAGTGGCGTTTCTAAGTGGTTGTCGTCACCCAATGGTGAAGATTAAGCGCCGCCCTTGGTGGTTCCGACTGATGGGGTTAAGGGGGTAAGCATGGATCAGCAAACACCGAAATGGATTATTGAAGCCCGAAAGATGATTTCAGGCCGTGATAACAGGGTGAAAGATTACTGGGATAGCCTGTCAGAAAGTAAAAGACGCTCTTGGTGTTTTATCTCCGATCTCAAGAATCCGCATGTCTTGCTTTCTTGGGCGGAATTAAAAGAGGAAGAAAAAGCAGCTCTGTGGAGAGGGGTCTTAGTGATAAGGAAGTTGCATGAACAAACCAGACTTTTCACGCAACAGGAATTTAAAAGCGAGGCTGTTTTTAATCTGAGTGATCGAGCAAACCGGCTTGCAGAGCAAGTAGATCAGCTTGTTCAAAGAATCGATAGTGAAACCAAAAATTCAATGCACTGAGGGACGTATGAAAATTATCACCGTAGACGAAAAAGGTTTAATGGAGTCGTTCGCCACGTTTGGTGTGAAGTTCAACTATAGCCGTTTCTTTTTGGCGAAATGCCATGTCACTGACGGCCGCGTTGCGCTGACGCCATTCATGTTTAATGACACGGTTCACCTCGATAATCCACACCAATGGTTTGCGGCCAATGCTGCGTTTTGGGTTCGCGCTTACCGTGAGTCAGAATCATTGGCGGATCAGGTCGAAACTATGGCCAGCATCCGTGCCCTGTATTTCTTATCGGGTTCGCTTGGCCAAGGCCAAATCCACGAAATAATCCGTACTTGGTTCAATCAAACCAAAGAAGTGCATCGCATCGGTGCGCTAAACATGTCACCACCTGCACCGCTCCATAAAGAGCCGGGCGCAGGACGCAGAACTGCCAGTTTCCACTAACTAAAACACGACGAACGCCCACGGCTTCCATCAGGTGGCCGGGGTTTCTTGCTGCCAAAAATTGGAGTTACCCCATGAATTTAACCAGAAATGACCGCCCGAAACGCACGCCAATGCTGCGAGGTTTTGACCAATCATCACCGGCTTATCAGGACTCTGATCGCATGGCCAGCATGTTGAAGGATGCCCGCGCAGAAACAATGGCGTACGCAGCAGTGAAGTTTTCCGGCCGTCTGGAACGTCTTGCGGCGCATATCGCGAATGAAGGGTTTAGCGCTGCTGAAATCGTTGAACTGCTACGTCAGGAGTCTGAGCAATTTGCACGCCAAGGGGAGGCAGGGAAATGCAGGTAACTCATGATTTAAAAATCTTGCCTGAGTATTTTGCGGCCGTGATGGACGGGACTAAAAGGGCAGAGTTCAGGAAGTTTGACCGTAATTTCAAGGTGGGTGACTTCCTTTGGCTTCATGAATACAAAGACGGGGAAATGACCGGTTCCAGCCGCTGCGTGCTCATTACTCATGTTCTCCCGGTTCACCACCTCTGCGCTGAGCCGTATGCGATGCTGTCATTTGCGCGTTTTTCTGAGTCCCTGAATGCATGGGAGCACACCCTATGAAAACCGTTTTGAAATGGGCAGGTTCAAAAGTTCGCATCATCGAAACCCTGAAAAAGCATTTGCCCGCTGGCCAGCGTCTTGTTGAACCGTTTGCCGGTTCATGCGCAGTGATGATGAATACAGATTACCCAGCTTATTTTATTGCTGATGTAAATCGCGATTTGATCGACTTGTACAAGCTGATTGCAAAGCAACCGGCCGCGTTCATCCAGACGGCAGAGGCGCTATTTGAGACGGGAAACACTGAGGCGGAATATTACCGTTTACGTTTTGCGTTCAACTCTAAACCTGTCGGAGATGTAGACCGCGCCCCGCTTTTTCTCTACCTCAATCGTCACTGTTATAACGGGTTATGCCGTTACAACAAAAAGGGCGAATTCAACGTACCTTTCGGCAAATACAAAAAGCCGTACTTTCCAAGAAACGAGATCATGGCATTCGCTGAAAAAGCCAAATTGGCCACGTTCCATTGTGGGAACTACAGCGAAGCATTGAAAGCCGCGCAGACGGGGGATGTGGTTTATTGCGATCCGCCGTACCTAACTGAAACAGCTAATTTTACCGCTTATCACTCTGCCGGATTCGGCCATGAAGAGCACGGACGCCTTGCCAGAGCTGCACGCCGTTTGGCCGGGGAGGGCGTTCCTGTTGTCTTGTCAAATAGTGATGCCGAGATGGTTCACTATCTCTATAAGGATTTCTCGATCTCCAAAATCACCGCACCGCGCAGCATTGGCGCAGCGGCCGGCAGTATTAAATCCGCTCAAGAAATCATTGCGAAATTGCTTCCCGCCAAGCAGCTGCATGAGGTGATTGCCTGTGATTAATCAATTCACCTGGTTAGATATTTACCTGATCGGCATGGTTATAACATTCGCCTTAGCATTGACTGTTAATCACCGCCGTAAGCTAAACAAAACAGATCCAATTCACATTCTCGTCATGGCCTCTTTGTTATGGCCAATTACGATTTTTATAGGGTCTGTGGATCTTATCGTTAATTCCTGTTTTATCTGGTCGTCACGCAGATGAATGATTATCTTGGCCAGCATCATGCAACTCGTGAGATTCAAAAGGCGCAGTTTTCACCTAGTGCGCCTGCTGGGATTAGCCTGACCGAACGCCAGTTATGGCATATCAACAAAGACGATCACGCATGGCGTGCTGAGTATCTGGCAGAAATGCCAAATTTCTTAGCGCGTTACTTTGGCGATCGTTACAGCAAATTAATGGAGGCTGGCCATGATGGCCGCCGCCGTGCCAATACATTTTTACGCACAACATTGGGTAAAAATGTATTGCCACGTCTGCGGAAAGTTCGCCAACAGTATGCAGCGGATTTCCAGGGCGCTGGCGGTGTGCATATCCCGTTTGTAAAGGACATGGAAAAACTCCCAGGCTATGATCGTGACGACGTGCGCAACTTGGCGCACCGTGTCGCAGATTTTATGGCCGAATGTTTCAATGATTTCATTCGCACGGCCTTTCTGGAAGATTCCAAATCACCCGAAGAACTAGAATGGCGTGCAACAGCTGCTTACCGTCACTTGGCCGAGCTGGTGAACCAGTTCAGTATTACGCCGCCTTATTGGCATACCTTCAAAGCGGGCAACAATTTCACAGCGCGTAATGCTGAGTCAGGTTTGCTGCGGATGATGGCACCGGAATGGTGGCGCGGTAAGTTGAAACGAAGCCGTGACCTGCTGCGTGAACATATGGCCATAGCTGTGGGGCAGGTTCAAAAGGCAGCATCGGCTTACGTTAGCCGTTCCACGCAAGGGGAATGGGTAGAGCAAAAGAAACGTAACCGCGAATTCTTCAAAGCCTGTGACATGCAAAATCTTGATACCGGCGAACGTAAATCATTGGCCGAATTGGTTGACGGCAGCAATGCCAACCCTGCAAAACGCCGGTGCGAACTGATGGTTCGTATGCGTGGGTTTGAAGATTTGGCCAATGAAATGGGCATGTCCGGAGAGTTTTACACGATCACCGCGCCGTCTAAATATCACGCCGTGCACAGTAAAGGCGGGTTCGTTTCTCAGTGGAACGCGGCCAGCCCGCAGCAAACACAAAAATACCTATGCGGTGTGTGGGCAAAAGCCCGCGCCGCTTTTTCTCGCGCCGGGATCCACGTCTTTGGTTTTCGCGTGGTTGAACCACACCACGACGGGACACCGCACTGGCACATGTTGCTGTTTATGCGGCCGTCAGACGTGGCCGAGGTGCGGGATATTCTTTGTTACTACTCCCGCCTTGAAGACTCCGAAGAACTGCAATCCGAATACGCGCTCAAGGCGCGTTTTCACGTTGAGCCTATTGATGAAGAGAAGGGCAGCGCAACCGGCTATATCGCCAAATACATTTCTAAAAATATCGACGGTTACGCACTGGATGGTGAAGTGGACGACGAAACAGGCGAAAGCTTAAGAGATATGTCCAAGGCTGTTTCAGCCTGGGCAAGCCGCTGGCGGATCCGTCAGTTTCAGCAAATCGGCGGTGCGCCGGTGACCGTCTGGCGTGAGCTGCGGCGTATGCGTGACATTACCCTGGAAAACAAATCTATGGACGCGGTTCTGGCTGCGGCCGATGTGGGGTGTTGGGCATCTTATACCCAGGCGCAGGGCGGCGCGTTGGTATCCCGTCGCGATCTGGTTGTGCGCCTGATGTATGAAATCACCGAATGCGGAAACGAATACGGGGAAGCCGTTCAACGTATTCAGGGAGTTTATTCGCCTTTATGTGGTCAGGAATCAGAGGTATTAACGCGCCTGGTCAAGTGGGCGATTGTTCCGAAGTTGGCCGACAGCGCAGCGGAGGCTGCTTTTCCTGGCGGCAACGCCGCCCCTTGGAGTTCTGTCAATAACTGTACGCAACGTACGATCACCGAGTTGAAAAAGGGCATTGGTATTCAGTCTCAGGACGCGGATCAGATGGCCAAAGCGCTGGCCAGAGGGAACATTATTCATCTGGATAATGAAACCGAGATGAAACTAGAGGGCAATCGGGTACTGGTCAGGCCGAGAAAACATTATTGCAAGGAGTGCAGCGTGGTGATCACGCCTGAAAATGAGTCTTTTGATTCACCCGGTGAGTGTCGGGGGTGCGCTGATGGCCATGAATTCCAATCCGATCATGAGGATGCAGTTAACCGCGCCTTTGAGGCAATGGGGATTTAATGCAAGGCGAAAACTCGCAAATGCACGTTAAGGTTGCTTTTAATCTGTAACATTTTGCGATACTGTATATTCATACAGTTAATTTGTAGGGAGGATTTGGCGATGCGGGATGTTTTTTTTGAGAAAGTAGCGGTGCAACGGATGGTGTTAGTATCTCGTTTGGTGTCGATCGGAAAATGTGATGATGAAGAAAGAATTATAGCGTTGGATTGGTTGGCGGAGTTGAATGCCGAACTACTGGAAAGCTTGCTGAAAGCAGAAAAGAAAAGCCCCCAGGAAGGGGGCAGTGATTCAGGCTTGTTGCAGTAGGGAAAGCAACATTTGCCTGTCGTCGGATTTCAGCGAATCCACAAGGCCACGCAGTAAGCTGTCCTGGCTTTTCGCGCTGGGGCTTATTGTGTGGCCAAATGTCATATTCATCACAAATGTATGGCCGCACTCATAATCTGAACAGGCGCAATAAATATCAGATATATCACGATGTTTGCGCGCCGTTTTTTTAATTATCGCATTAGCCCCGCATTCACGGCAGACCACTTTCATTACGCGCATTTTATTGGCTCCGGGGAATTGATAACCCCGCGATTTTAGCCTTTTATGGCTCATTTTTCATCCTCTGATGTTGTGTCAAAGGCGAAGTTAAGCCGCAAATGTAGAGGAATTTCCGGATCAGCATTTACCGCATTCATGATCATGCGTTGCAACGGAATGATTTCATCCTTTCGGTACGTGGTGCGTGATTTTTCCGGGTCGGGTAATCCTCCCGCGTTTTGCGGAATGATGCCCGCAAGGCCAGCCGGGAACCGGTGGGCGTTCAGTACGTCCTGTGCGCTGATGTTCTTCACGTTGCCGAATTCGTCGTTCGCGCCGATATCGCCCACAGGTATAAACTGGATTGCCTTTTCCCCCCCCTGGGGGATATTCACAAAGATGGTGGAAAAATTCCCGATCCCCTTGCTGCTTTCCAGCCGTTGCGCGATTTCCTCCTCCACTTCATCCGTCATATTCGCGTCATTGGTGTAAATGATGCCGCCGGTGTGCGCACCGTTGTGGTAATACCGGCGGCGGAAAATCGTTGCCTCACTGTTCAGCAATGCCGAGTGGATGCCGCTGATGTAATCCGGCAGGCCGTAAATCTGCTGCTGCGGATCGTACTGTTTGAGAAAAATCACATCATCCGGGCTGTAAACCAGCGGTTCGCCGTCCTGCAGAACGACAAATTCCCCCGTTTTACGAACCCGCAAATACAGCGACGGCAGCGGCACTAAGTCCACCACGTCACCCCAGCCCGAACGCACTTTCAAAATGGCCAGGTCACCGCAGGATAAATAATCGAAGATGCCGCCGCGCAGCTGCTCATGCGTCAAACCGCCGCCCACGTAATCCGCCGCCACCATATTATGGCGGGCATAAATCACGCCGCCGTGCTGGCTGTTGAGATTAGTCAGCTGAACCAGTGCCAGGCGGTCAATCGGCAGGGTGTAGTGATCGAAATCATTGTCGTACCAGATATCCCGATAATCTGTGCCTGTGGTCAGGATAGGTTCCGGCCGCCCCATGCTGATGATGCTCATTCTCCCTTTTCGGGTAGATTGTTCCTTTTTTGCTGGTCGGGCGTTTTTAAGTTTGCTCATGCTGCTTTTTTCCCTAAATTCCATTTAGATTTACGTTTATGTTCAAAGTTGATCGGTTCATTGATAACGGCGTGCGCGATAGCCCAAAAGGCATCGGCGTGGCCGGTTTCCACCGTGCGATCCGCTTTGAACGTCATGGCGTTACCGCTGGCCGTGCTGGTGTGTCGGATGGAAAGGAATGACGCGGGAATTTCCCGGTTGTCTTTGTTCCACTCCAGGCGTTTTGCCCCTATTACGTCGATCATCTTTAAGACCAGCCTCGTTTTGGTTTCCATGCCGTAATGGATGGCCACGGCTTCCCGCAGGGCGAAATGTTCAATCAGCTCAAACACCCCGCGTCCGATCCCGGTTACATCAACGCCGATATAAGTCATGTTGTACTGACCAAAAAGCTTTTTGATCTGCGCAGCCTGATAGGCGAAATTCATCCCTTTCCAGTGGAAGACGCGCAGTACCCTGAATTTTTCCACCGCATAAAGCGGCGGGGCAACGATGGCGAACGTGGACGTGTCGCCGGAGCGCGCCGGGTCAAAGCCTCCCCATACTTCACGGTTGCCAAACGGCCGTGCGGCGTTCACGTCATGATCCTGCCAGTCGGTAACGTCTACGCCGCAGGCTTCCAGGTCGCTGAATTTGAAAACGCTGTCTTTGCTGTCCACAAACAGGCACATGTACAGCATGTTGAACGTGTCCAGATTGTAGCGATTGCGCAGCTTCTCGATGCTGGCCAGGTTGAACCCGCCCTTGATCGCATCTTCCATCGTGATGATGTATCGCCACTGACCATCCGGGCAGAGGCGGCCGCCGTCGCGCATATCATCGAACGTCGGAAAAGTGATCTTTTCGCGCTTTTTGTCGCCGCGCTTCCATTCCTCCCCCGTCCAGAAGGGATAAGCCTGGTGCGTCTTGGCGCTGGGCGTTGAAAAATAGGTGGTTCGCCAATGGTCGTGCGTGGCCATTGCGCTGGCCACTTCATTCAGCTTGGCGAAGTTAGGCACCCAAAAATATTCGTCGCAGTACAAATGGCCGCTGTAGGACTGTGCGGTGTTTTTGTTCGTAGACAGAAAGCGCAGCTCTGCGCCGTTGCTCAATCTGATCGGGTTGCCGGTCAGCGTCACGCCGAAATACTGTTCCGCAATGTTCACGATGTAAGAGCGAAATACTTCCGCCTGTGCTTTTGAGGCTGACAGGAAGATTTGCGGATCGCCGGTCATGACTGCGTTTTCAAGTGCCTCAATCGCAAAGTACCAGGTCGCCCCGATCTGACGGCTTTTCAGGATGTTCCTGATCTGCTGCGAGAGATTCCCGCGCAGGTGCTTCTGATACCCGAATAAATGCTCCTCTGCGAAAGCGTCAAAATCATCCTGTGAAAGCCCAGAGATATCGTTTTTCTTATATTTGCGTTTCTTCACCGGCTCTGCGCCGTCACCGTTGCCGCCCTGGCTGTCGTATCCTCCCTGATTGCCCGATTTGGCGGCGGCCATTTTCTCTTTATGCTTATTTGTCTGCGCACGCAGTTTCACGGCGTGAGCAATCAGTACATCAATCTCTTTTAATTCCAGCTCTGTTTTTTTATCCCGGCCAACCAATAATTGGTAACGGCGTTCTATCGCTTCCTCTGTTGATTCATGACTGAGTAAATCAGCCCAATTTCCCTTTTCTGCCCAGTAGTAAATAATCCGCGCATTGGGAAGGTTTAAATCCTGAGCGATTTCTTTCGGTGTGGCACGGCGTAAATATAATGCACGCGCAACACCTTTCAGTTCTTCCGCATATACTGCCATTTTTAATGTTCCCTTCTTTAGGGGTGCCGTATGTGAAGTAAATACGACACCGTTTTTCATCCGTGATTTTGTCTGCAATGCAATTATGCGGGGATGTATCAGCTATTTCGTTAAATTAATATCTGATGCCATCGGATAAGGGGCTATATCCGAAAACATCTTGATGCAGGTGCATTAATTATTGGCGATACTGCAATTCACGGAAACAACGGAGGTTAATTCCGGAATGTCAGGTTCACATTTAATGACGAATTGGCTCTGTATCGCAACCGAAGGGGAAACGGTTGATAAGCGTTTTTTAACCAGGGATATGTTAATTGACGCGGCGGAAACTTACGATCCAGAAAACACGTATACCGCACTGCTTTGGCCAGAGCATGAACGCTGCTTCGGTAGTGCTGGTGAAGTGTTAGAAGTGAATTGGTCTGAAGATGATGCAGGGCGCGTGAAGTTGTTTGCACGTCTTTGCCCATCTACTGACTTGGTGCGTGCCAATAGAGATTTTCAGCTTTTATTCACATCGGTGGAATTAACACCTGATGGCAACTTTCGCGGCACTGGCCGCTATTACCTCGAAGGTTTGGGCGTTACAAATGAACCCGCAAGCGTAGGCACTACGCGAATGCGATTTAATAAGCGGAAAGATAATTATTTTATCGGTAATAGTAATCCGCTGGTAATTAACGAAGTTAAGGAAATTAACATGGCAGGGAAGAATAAACCAAAGTCAGCGTGGCGCAGTCTTTTCAGTATTGAAGACGAAACACCCGCGCCGGAAGAAACTACGCAGGGCGGCGACAAATTACAGGCAATGGCTGAAGCATTAGCAGCCCTTGAAAACCGCGTTGCTGCGCTGGAATCTAAAACGGAAGCAACTGATTCAACCGTTGAGGATATCCAGACAGATGTTGAAACCGTTAAAGAAGTGGTGGATACCGAAGAGTTTGCGCGTCTGCGCGATAACTTGCCGAATATCGTAAATAACTTCAGCAAACTGGATGTGAAGGTGACCAAGTTGCCTAATAAAAATCCAAAAGGCTCACGCAAGCCGTTCAACTTCTTATAAGCATTTATAAGGCGTTCGCCAGGGAAAATATTAACCGCTAATTAGCGATTAAGGATGAATAAATAATGATTTTAAATGCAAAAGCGCGTGGCTTTTTAAAGCAATTTGGCGCGGGGTTGGCGGCAGCTAACGGGCTGGATAATGGCGAAGAATCTAAATATTTCGCATTGTCCGATCCGAAAGAAACGCAGCTGCGTGACGCGCTGCTGGAAAGTTCGGATTTCCTGAACTGGATCACCGTGGCCGATGTTGACCAGCTATCAGGTCAGGTCGTCAGTGTAGGGGCTTCTGGTCTGCATACCGGCCGTATTGCCGAAGGCCGTTTCCGTCGCAATATCGGCGTGTCCGGTAACGAATACAAGCTGGTTGAAACGGATTCATGCGCTGCGCTGCGCTGGGATCTGCTGTCAGTGTGGGCGAACGCCGGTTCGGAAGAAGAGTTTTTCCAGCGGGTTCAGTCATTCACCAATCAGGCATTTGCGCTGGATATGCTGCGTATCGGTTTTAACGGTAAATCTATTGCCGCAGATACCGACTACAAGACCAATCCTAACGGTGAAGATGTGAACATCGGCTGGCATGAAATTGTACGCAAGATTGCCAAATCTCAAATCATGACCGATGCCGTCACGCTCGATCAGGGCGGTGATTACAAGTCACTGGATGCGATGGCGTCAGACCTTATTAACGCCAAAATTCCGCAGGAATATCGCAACGATCCGCGTCTGGTTGTTCTGGTCGGTGCTGATCTGGTCGCGGCTGAGCAGTATCGCCTGTATCAGGCGGCTGACCGTCCGAGCGAAAAAATCGCGGCGCAGATGTTGCAAGACTCCATCGCAGGGCGTCAGGCCATTATCCCGCCGTTTATGCCGGGCAAACGTATGGTAGTGACCACGCTCAACAATCTGCATATCTATACGCAGCGTAATACCCGCCAGCGTAAAGCGGAGTTCGTTGAAGACCGCAAAGCGTACGAAAACAAGTATCTGCGTAATGAAGGTTATGCGGTGGAATACCCGGAACTGTATGCGGCGATCGATGAATCCGCCGTGACGATCGGTAAGGTCGTGGAGCCGTCTGAACCAGTAGGCGGAGAGTAAAAATGAGCCTGTCACCCGCGCAGCGACACAATGCCCGCATTGCGGCAGAAATGAAGTTAAAGCAACGCCAGGCGTTAGACGGCGCAGACAGTTTGCACGTTCTGAGCGCGGCGCTGGCCAACGACGTGGACAAGTTGCACGGGCTGACATTGGCGCAAAAGGTCGCGCTTAAGCGTGAAGAACTGCTACCGCGCTGGATGCCTACGGTTGAGAAGTATCTGGACGGCGGCGAGGTGTACCGCAATCCGATCCTGGCATGGTGTGTGATTTGGCTTTTTGACGTGGGCGACATGGACGCCGCGCTGGATTTGGCGGATATCGCCATCGAGCAGGGGCAGGAAACCCCGCGTGAGTTGAAAAGTAATTTCACCACCTTTGTGGCGGATACCGTTCTGGGATGGGCGGAATTACAGGCCAGGGATGGCCACCCAATTGAGCCTTATTTTTCCCGCACGTTTACCAACGTTACGGAAAAGTGGGCGCTGTATGAAGTGATCCAGGCTAAGTGGCTTAAGTTCGCCGGTATGCGTCAGCTGTATGACGATCAAGGTGTGCCGCGTCCCACTGTGACCGACGATGTGGAAGTGCTGCGGGGCGTGGATGCGCTGCTGGCCAGAGCGCATAAGCTTTACTCCGCCTGCGGCGTGGGGACGATGCGCAATCAAATCGCCTCACGTATCCGGGCGTTGGAAAAACAATCAGGAGCTAAGAAATGAGTTTTAAGCATGATTTAGGGCAGGCGGTAAAGATTTCCGTCAGTGGTGAGAAAGGCCATGTAAAAGGTCGCGCTGAATACCTCAACCATTGCCCGGCCTATTTTATTCATTATCAGGCAGCTGACGGCCGCGCTGTTGATAGCTGGTTTGATGAATCAGAAGTTCAGCCGGTAACGCTGGCTAAGTAAAGACTACCGCAAGCCGGAACGGGCGCGGGGAAGGTAATACCCTTGGGTTATGTACCGTGGATCCCGGTCTGCCCGTTTCTTACGGAGAATTTTATGTTTAGCGGCAAGCCGATTGATTACCAGGACGAACCGTTAACAAACGACGGATTTTGGCCGGATTTGAATCTGGCGGAATTCCAGGAACAGCGAAGCATTCCCGCCGACGTGAACGCCGGAACGGTGGCCACGGCGCTGCTGACGGCGGCCGGTGAAGTGAATGACCTCTTGCAGGCCGTGAAGGAAAAGCACGTAGCCAAAGGATTTGGCAAGGCCAGCGCGGTGCCGGGCATCGGCCGCCCCGGCGAAAACCTGCTTTGTGCTCGCTATAAAAAAGCAGTGTTTGCCCGCGCAAAGGCCGATTTGATCGCAGAGTTCGCAAGTCAGGGGCGCAGGGAGTCGCACCCAGGGCAGGAAAGCACGGAAACCCGCGAAGGGCTGCTGGCCGAGGGTTCAATCATTATCCGGGCAATCAAAGGATTGCGCCGCGTAACGGTGAGGCAGATATGAGCCAGTTGGATGCGTTGAGCGCCTTTGTCACCGCCAATATGCCCGGCAGGACATTTAAGGGCGCGGGGTTCTCCAGCTACATGGATGAACTGAATTTTATCCCCGCCCAGCGTGATTTAGGGCTGGATCAGTACCGGATGGCCATCATCCGCTACAACGCGGTTTTAGCCTGGGACAGATTCCCCTATCGGCTGTATGACCCGCGCAATCTGGCCGCGCTGCTGCTGGCGTGGCTGATGCAGTCTGACCGGTCACTGTATGAAGAGGTTGGCATTGATACCGAACTGCCTGATTTCGATATCGATCTGGTTGATGAAGAAACCGCCGTGCTGATCATCACCTTGCCGATGGTGGAAGAACTGAGCGTTATCAAAGACGACAAAGGCAACATCCCGTTGGACGGGGCGCGGTGGAGGTTGGCAGACCCGACAATCTGGTTTGCCAGCGAAGCGGTGGTGTACGGGGTGGACGGTCAGGGCGCGCAGATTGGCAGTGACAAATGATTATCCGGGGTGAGTTAGACCGGGAGCAACTTAAGGCGCTGCGTAAAAAGCTGGCCAGCCTGGAGTTGCCACCGGCGAAGCGCAAAAAGCTGATGTGGCGGCTTGGCAAATACGGGCTTATCCCCGCTGCTAAACGCAACGTCAGAAATCAGCAAAGCCCGGATGGCGAGGCGTGGCAGGGACGCCAGACGAAGCGCAAAGGCAAGATGCTGCGCAATATGCCAAAGATGCTGCATATCCGGGAAATGCCGGAAATCGACGGGGTACGCATTTACCTGAGCGGCGGCGGATACCGCAACGGCAAAAAGACCGTGGCGGCGGGAACGGTGGGTTACGCCCAGCAAAATGGCATGAACGTGACGATTAGCCGCCGTCAGGTGGAACGTAAAGGCCGGGCGGAAAGTCTGCCGGCCAGTCAGCGACAGGCCAAACGCCTGCGAGCGCTGGGGTACAAGGTCAAAAAGGGTAAGCGCTGGCGAAAGCCGCCGTTTAAAGAAATTCAGGAAGGCATGACGATGGCCAAAGCCGGGCTGCTGATCCGGAAGTTGTCCGGCAAAGCGGTGAAAACCTCCTGGTCGGTCGATGTTCCATCACGTCCTTTCTTGGGTATCACGGAAGACGATTTTAACAAAGCGTTAGCGCGTCAACTCCAGGGCATCGGATTTGGCGGTGACGCAGGACACTAAGGGGAAGTTATGGCGTGGCCAACGGTCGATGTAAATCAGGTCAATCAGCTACAGGGTGAAACAAACGAGATTGAGCGCGTGGTGCTCTATGTCGGTACGGGGACGCTAAACGCGGGTAAAACGCTGGCGGTGAATACCCAAAGCGATCTCGATGCGCTGCTGGGTGCAGGGGAGAGCATTTTAAAAAGTAACGTGAACGCGGCCATGCTCAACGCCGGAGCCAACTGGAGCGGGTTTGTGCATGTACTGGCAGAGGATGCCGGGGAGAATGCCTGGGCGGATGCCGTTCTGGCTTCACAGCCTCTTTGTTCGGTTGAAGGGGTGGTGTTGCTTGACGATATCGCCACGAAAACGGCCATCAACAAAGCGGCGGAAATGCGTGCCAAATTACTGGCCAGTTATTCCCGCTGGAACTGGTTCATCCTTTCCGTGCAGGCACCGCAGGCCGAGGAAGATTGGGCAGAGTATTTGATCCGGCTTGCTGCACTACAGGCGCAGATTTCTGCCCCGTCCGTGCAGCTGGTTCCGCGCTTGTTCGGCAATGAGCCGGGCGTATTGGCCGGTCGCCTGTGCAGTCGTGCGGTGACAGTGGCTGACAGTCCGGCGCGGGTAAAAACCGGTGCGCTGGTATCGCTGGGCAGTGATGAAATGCCAGTAGATGGCACCGGGGTGCCGTTGGAGCTGGCCACACTGCAAGCCTTGCAGGCGCAGCGTTATAGCGTGCCGATGTGGTATCCAGATTATGACGGGTACTATTGGGCGGACGGGGTGACGCTGGACGCCGAGGGTGGGGATTACCAGGCGATTGAGTACCTGCGCATTGCTGACAAAGCCGCACGTCGTGTGCGTTTGCAGGCGATTGCCAAAATCGCTGACCGCTCGTTAAACAGCACGCCGTCCAGTATTGCCGCCCACCAGGCGTATTTCGCCAAGGTGCTGCGTGAGATGTCGATTTCAAGCCAGATTAACGGCATCACCTTCCCCGGCGAAGTGAAACCGCCGCAGGATGATGACGTAACGATCACCTGGCAATCGGCCACGAAAGTGGCGGTGTATATCGTGATCCGCCCGTACGAATGCCCGAAAGGCATCACGGTGAGCTTGTTGCTGGACACCAGCCTGACAGGGAGTAATTAACGATGAAACGGATTTCAGGCCAGTCTACCGATGTGCGCATTGACGGTGACCTGGTACACATTGAAAAGGTCAGTTTGGATATCACTGACAACACGGCGGCTGCGCAAACTCAGGGTGTACCTGATGGTCACGTGTCCGGTGACGTGGCGGCCGAGGGTGAAATTGAAATCACCTCCAAGGTGCTCACGCAGTTGACCGCCATTGCACGGCGTGCCGGTTCGTGGCGCGGCATCGACCCGGTGGATCTGATGTTCTATGCCAAGGCCGGTAATGAAGAACTGAAGATTGAAGCCTTTGGCTGCAAATTGGTGTTGAGCAACCTGCTGGATAACGATCCAAAGGGCGGCAGCACGCTGAGCCATAAAATTAAATACATGGTCACAAGCCCGCAGTTCGTGCGCATTAACGGCGTGCCGTATCTGGAAGATGAAGATACGCGCAACTTAATTGGATAAGGAAATCGCAGGGATGCAAGAGCATGAAAAAAGCCTGTTGAGCCTCATTATCCTGGGCGCACTGATTGCCCTGGGTAAGGCGCTTAACAGCAGCGAACCGATGACGACGCGGCTTTTTGTTGGCCGCATGATTTTAGGTTCGGCCACGTCGGTGGCGGCGGGGGCAATCCTTATCTGGATCCCCGGCATTTCACCGCTGGCCATCAACGGATTGGGCGCGGCGTTGGGGATTGCAGGCTTTCAGGCCGTTGAAATCTGGCTACGCCGCAAGGGGAGCAGTTTGTTAACAGGGAAGAAACCGCAATGACGTTAAGCGAAAAACAGCAGCTGTTCACGCAGCTGATTGCCCAGCTGATTGAGTGGGCAGGGGAACGCGGCTACCGGCTGACCTTTGGCGAAGCCTACCGCACGCCGGAACAGGCCAAACTGAACGCCAAAAGCGGCGCGGGGATTGCCAATTCGTTGCACACGCAGCGTCTGGCCGTGGATTTTAATCTGTTCATTAACGGCCAATACCAGACCAGCACCGAGGCGTATACGCCGCTGGGAGAATATTGGGAATCGCTGGGCGGCGTCTGGGGCGGGCGTTTTAAAACCCGCCCGGACGGCAATCACTTTAGCCTGGAACATAACGGGGTGAAGTGATGGGCAAGCAGCTGGTGATCGCCGTTCTGGCATTGTTGTCCGCGTTCGCCGCCGGGTGGCGGGTGAATGCCTGGTACAGCGACAGCGTGGAATTGGCGATCACCACCGCCGCCCACGCTGCCGGTGAATCTTCCCGCCTTGCCGGTGAGAAGGTGGCCAGTGAATCCGGCCGCAGGCTGGAGGAAAAATTGGAGGCGTTACGCGATGCGCAGCCTACGGAAATCCGAACTGAAATACTCAAACCGGTTTTTATTAATGAGTGCTTGTCTGCTGAGTTTGTCAGCATGTTCAACAACGCCGTCGATAAAGCCGAGCGTGCCTTATCAGGAAAACCTGTTAACCAAATGCCCGGTAAAACTCCCGCGCATTAACGGGGTAACGGGCAAAGATATTGCAGAAACTATATTAATACTGACGCCGCAATATTCAGACTGTGCGGCGCGTCATAATCAATTAGTCGATGAAATAAACCAACGAAAGGAAATGAAACAATGAGTAAAATTATTATGAATGTAAATGGCATTGCGCTGACCTTTGAACCAAATGCCACCGCCTACAATAAATTCATTAATGAAATGGCGATGGATAATAAAGTGGCACCGGCAAATAACTACCTGCGCCGAATTATTCACGTTGAATGCAAAGAAGCGCTGGATTCGATTCTGGAAATTCCCGGTTCCGCTTTGCAAATTTGCAGTTTCGTGAATGATCAGTTCGCGCCGAAATTAGAGATTGAACTAAAAAACTAACGGCGCGGGTACGCGCTATCGAAAGTAATGGGCTGGAGCAATACCTTATTTTGCGTCGCCATTACTTACCGCATGAAAATGACGATCCCGAAAACTTAGCCCGTGCCGTGTGGCTGGATAACCGTCATTGGGAGTATCACCGCATTGCTGTAGCAAATGGCATTGCCCTGGCGTTTAAAGGCGAATAATGGCTGATTTAGATTTCACACTCAGTTTAATTGACAACATCACGCGCCCCCTTCGCCAGGTGCAATCCTCTGTAAGCGGGTTCGCGCAGGAAAGCGCGGCCGCCTTTGGCAAAGTGGCCATCGGTGCCGCCGCACTGTGGGGCGTCGGTGCCTCTATTACCGCCGCGCTCGATCCGGCCATTCAGATGTTTGACGCGATGCAGGAAGCCAGTGCGCGGGGTATCAGTGACGATGCCCTGGCCAAAGTCACGGACGACGCCCTTAAATTCAGCGTGCGATACGGCGAATCCGCGGTGGAGTTTGTGAAATCCTCCGCGGATATCAACGCCGCCGTGGCCGGGCTGACAAACGCAGAATTACCCCGCGTCACTGAGGTGGCTAATACTGCCGCCAAAGCGCTGAAAAGCACGGCCGGGGAAGCGTCGGAATTCATGGGACAGATGTTTACCCAGTTCAGCGGCTACGCGGCTGAGGTGGGTAAAGTCCAGTTTGCGGAAGAACTGGCGGGCAAAATGGCCTATATGAAAAACCAGTTCGGCACGGACATGGCCACCATCAAAGACCTGATGGAGGGCGCGCGCGGCGTCGGTTCAAACTACGGCGTCGGGATTGATGAGCAGTTGGCCGTATTGGGTGAGCTGCAACGTTCGCTTGGTTCTGAGGCCAGCGGATCCTATGAGGGATTCATGAGCGGAGCCGAGGCCGGTGCGCAAAAGCTGGGGTTAAGTTTCAAAGACGTGCAGGGGCATATGTTGTCATTGCCCGCCATGCTGGAAAAACTCCAGGGAAAATATGGCAAAAGCATCGAGGGCAATCTCAAGGCGCAGGCCGAATTAGATGATGCCTTTGGTGACAGTTCGGCGGTGATTAAGCAGCTTTACGGCAACGTTGACGTTTTGAAACGCAACATCACTGAGCTGGGCAGCAACGACGGCATGAAGCGAGCCACCGAGATGGCCGAGAAAATGACCCGCCCTTGGGACAGGTTGACGGCGATCTGGTTTGCCATGCGTGCCGCCATCGGTTCCACGCTGTTGCCGGTGCTGTATCCGCTGGTCAACAAAATCGCGGACGGCGGCGAAAAGCTGACGCGCTGGATGCGCCTGTTCCCTAACATTGCCCGCGTGATCGGTTATGCCACGGTGGCGTTGCTGAGTTTCGCGGCGGTGGGGGCAATTGCCAATATCGTGATGGGCATTCACGGTTTTGTCATGATGGGCGTTACCCGCCTGGTGGCACCGATGGCCAAGCTGTTAGGGCTTAACCGTCTGGCAATGGTGGCCAGTAATGCCGTGACGCAGTTATTCAGTGCAGGATTACGCGGCCTGCGTGTCACGTTGCTGGCCGCCAGTATTGCCGCCCGCATGGGTGCCGCGTCGTTCTTGCTGGTGATCGCCCCCATCGTGGCCATCGTGGCCGCCATTGCGGCGGTGGTGATTGCGGTGATTAAGTTCTGGCAGCCGATCAAAGCCTTTGTTAGCGGGTTTATCAGCGGGTTCAGCCAGGCAAGCGGGGCACTGACGCCGTTTAAAGGGCTGTTTGGTGGTATTGCCGCTGCGGTGGGCTGGGTGTGGGATGGTGTCAAAACGCTGGTTGGCTGGTTTGGAAATCTGCTGGCACCGATCCAAATGACCGAGGGGCAACTGACCAACGTTACCAGCGCGGGGGAAACATTCGGGCGCATTGTTGCCGGGGCGATTGGGCTTATCCTGACGCCGTTTGAGCTGGTCTACCATGCCATTCAAACAGTGATTGAGATGTTCGGGATCGTGTCTGACGGCTGGGCGGAAGTCGTTAGCTCTTTTGATATCAATTCGCCGGTTGAGTCCTTTGTCAAAATTGCCGGTGTGATCGGGGACGTTTTCGGCAAGCTGTGGGATACGCTGAAATCGTCATTTACAGCAACGTATAACTGGATCGTCGAGAAGTTAAACAACATTCCCGGCGTCAATATTGAGCTGAAAGAAGTCCCCGTTACGGTGACGCCCAAAGGAACGCCACCGGCGGCCACCATGCCAAATCAGGCGGCAATGGGTGGCGTGTCACCGTCCAGCGTAATGCCAGGTGCGGCGGCTTTGGGCGGTGCATCACCGGCAAACGTGAAACCTGATGCAGCGGCATTGGGCGGAGTTTCACCGGCCAGTGTGATGCCAAAGGCGGTGGCCGCAGCTGATGCCCCTGCGGCTGTGCCACCAGGTTTTAACAAGGTGACAAATCAAATTGCTGTGACAGGAAATAAAAACCTGATATCGCCGCCGCCAATGGGCAAAGATATTTTGACGGGGGGAACGGTTAAAGGCGTGGAACGTGGCGGATTGAAAAAGGAAATCAACACCAATACGGAAACCACAATTGATAACAGTAAAAAAATCGGCACCGTGAATATTCATCCTTCCAAAGGATTAACACCGGCCGAGCTAATGGAATGGCAGGAATTAAACTAATGACGGATTTGCTGTATGTCGATCTCCTTATTACCGGGCGTGATTTTACGCTGAATACGGGTAATGAACCGGGCTTGTGTAATAACCGTATCAGCATTGCACAGGATATTGTCCACGCCATTATTGAAAGCGGGTTAACCACGTTATTAGTGGCAGAGCGTAGCCCGACATTACGCGCCGATGTGATCACCCAAATGATTTTATTAATTGAAGGTGATGAACGCATTATTCCCGGCACGGTGAATATCGCAGAGGAATCTGTAAAACGCCTGTGGGCAACGGCGGAAACGTATGATTTTGGCAAGATTTCCACCGGGGTGAATTATGAGTGAGAAACCGACCATTGATTTTGAGGCCGTACTCAAGGAAAGCGGGATGCCGGTCACTCAGGAGGAAATCGGACAGCAGTTCACGGCGATTGTGAAAGCGGAGGGGATGATCACAAATACTTCCCGCATGTCACCGTTCTGGCGACTCATTACCGCCATTGTGACCACGCCGGTGCTTTGGATTAAAGATGTCCTGGTCAATACGGTGCTGGCCAATATGTATCTGGCCACGGCCAGCGGTGCGATGCTGCGGATGCTGGCATGGGGCGTGAACCTCACGGCCAAACCGGCCAGCGCGGCAAAAGGGGTTATCCGTTTTTACAAGGAAAACGCCAGTCAGCCGGTGACCGTCCCGGCCGGAACCGTTATCCAGACGGAGCGCATTAACGGCGTGACGTACGCGGTGATTGTTAATGCGGATACGACGCTGGCGGCGGGCGTTACCAGTGCGCTGATCCCGGTCACGGCGATGGCGGCCGGGAATGCTTACAACCTGGCACCGGGTTACTACCGCATTTTGCCGGTGGCGGTGACGGGCATCAGTAAAGCCGTTAACGAGGATGATTGGCTGTTAACGCCCGGTGCCGATGAAGAATCCGACGATGATTTACGGGACAGGTGCCGCAATCAGTTCAACCTGGTGGGCAACTATCACACCGATGCGGTGTACCGCAGCATGATTGCGGGCGTCGTGGGGTTAAGCGTTGACCGCATTTTCTTTGTGCATGACGCCCCACGCGGTGCCGGTACGGCAAACGCCTATTTGCTGTTAGACAGTGGCGAAACCTCCCAGCCGTTTATTGATGCCGTGAATGAGTACATCAATACGCAGGGGCATCACGGCCACGGCGATGATTTACAGTGCATGGCCATGCCAGAGACGCAGCACAATTTAACGGTCACGTTGTACGTGACTAACCCGGACAACATGACGGCCGAGGAAAAAGCCTCACTGATTTCCGGCGTCAGCAACCTGATCCGCAGTGCTTTCCGGCAAAACGCCGAATACGACGTAAAGCGCACCTGGCCATATTCCCGTTTCTCATTTTCTAACCTGGCCAGGGAGCTGCATAAACAGTTTGGTGTGGTCGAATCCCTCGTGTTTTCGCTGGCGGATATCGTCAGTGAGCTGAGCGTGCCGCGTCTGGCCACGCTGAAAGTGGAGGTGAAAGGTGTCTGATTTCGCCACAAAAATGAAAAGCCTGAAATTGCCGTCATGGATGAACCGGGGCGAACCGGCCAAATTGCTGAAAGCCGCCGTGAAGTTCTGGACGGGGATCGTAGGCTGGGTGACATGGCCATTGCAGCAGTTTGATCCGCTGACCTGCGCCGAGCCGCTGTTAAATCTTCTGGCTTATGACCGGGACATTGCGCGGTTTAACGGTGAACCGCTGTCACTGTTTAGAAAGCGCGTGGCCTATGCCTTTATTAATGCGCAGGACGCGGGTTCAGTTTCCGGGTTTATCGCCATTTTTGAACGTCTGGGAATTGGCTACGTTGAGCTGTTGGAACGCCAGGCGGGCATTGATTGGGATGTGATCATTGTCCGGGTGACCGATAGCCAGATTTCTGACAACGCAGATTTACTCTTGCAGATCATCCGCCAGTACGGCCGAACCTGCCGCCGTTATCAGTTTGAAGTGATCACCACGTCCGGGCTTCGCATTCGTGCCGGTTGGAACCAGGGCGAATACGTGTGTTATCCCGCAAGCCTTGGCATCAGTGAAACAGGATCCGCCACCTTTGGCGCAAAGTTATAAGGAAATAACATGTCACAAACCGTCATTACCACGGCCTTTGAGCAGTGGAAAGCCGCGCAGGCCGCCAACGGCCAGGCGATTGTCCTGGATGAATTCGTGTTTGCCAACGTGCCGAATCTGGACGTTAACAAGCCGATTGACCGTGCGGAGGGCGTGCCGCCAGCGGCGCAAATTGTCTACCGCCAGGCGGTAGAAAAAACCGGGCTGGTGAATCAAAACGCCGTGGTGTATTCGGTGACGCTTGGCACTGACGTGGGCGATTTCTCGTTTAACTGGATTGGCCTGATTAACAAGGCCACCGGCAAGCTGGCGATGGTGGTACATGCGCCGCTACAGAGCAAAGTGAAAAACGCCAACGGTCAGCAGGGCAACGTGTTAACCCGTTCTTTCCTGATGGAGTACAACGGCGCGGAATCGCAGACGTTGATCAGCACGCCTGCCCAAACCTGGCAGATTGATTTTACGGCACGTCTGGCGGGCATGGACGAATCCCTGCGCCTGGCTAATCTGGATATTTACGGCACCGGGGCATTTTTCGATAACGGCTTTTTGGTGTCCAAAACCGGCACTCAATTCTTTGTTACGCCGGGGCTGGGTTACGTGGGCGGATTGCGTGCCAGCCTTGCGGCTAAAACAAATATCACCGTAACGACCAAACCAATGAAGGTGTGGGCGGACGTGAGCTATCACGGCACGCTGACCAGTGAATACAAAACTGAAATCAAATTCACGCTGGCCACGACGCTGAAAGACTACGTTCAAAGCGGGATTGCGCACTACGTGTTTGCACTGGCCAGCATTGACGCCAACGGCGCGATCACGGATTTGCGTCCGAAAGGCAGCAGCCAATATTTGCGCCGGGATAAGAATTTGGCAGAGATTGCCGATCCGGCTGCGGCGCTCAATACGCTCAACGGCGTGCCGAAAACGCGCACGGTGAATAAAAAGGCGCTGACCGCTGACATTACTCTGACACCGGCAGACGTGGGCGCAATCAGCAATGTGATGCCTAGCGTTGATAACACTAAGGTTACCAAGCTTTACGATCCGTCCATTGTGAGTTTATCCGGCGGGGTGACGCTGGCGGGATATTTTGACGATCACCCAATGGGGGCAACTTTCCAGGCCGCTGACACATTGGTAAGCCACCGTCGCTTTTATGACGCAGGGGCGGCGCTTACGCAATATCTGCATTGCACCACGGGGGTGATTTATGAGCGTATTGGCATCGTCAGCACAACGGAGCCAGGCGGGTGGTTATGGCGAGGCACCTCCCCGTTGCCATTTGGGTGGAAAAAGGTTTTCGACAGTAACAGCCTGGAACTTGCAGACCTCACGCGATTGGGTGTCGCAAAGGCGGGTGATAATTCCGACATTACCAGCCTGGGCAAGCTGACCAGTATTGCGTCCAGTGTGAAAATGGCTGTAAACCTTGAGGTGGCCAGTTCAATTCAGTCGAATTATCGCTTTGGGATCCTGCGGCCAAATGACTATGAAGCCTATATGTCATTCACCAGCCGTGTGGGAACGGTGTCAGCCGATAAATTGCCATCCGTTCTAACCTCTATGGGCAACGTATATTTTCGTTTGCCAAACACGCTGACCGATACGGATCCCCATGCAGGGCGTGCATTAGGTGGTCTTTCCTCTGCGGTTTATCCGGCTGGCGAAGGTGTAATGCGGATGGATGCCAGGGATGAACAGGGCGCAATTAAGGCGCGCATAGTGTGTGACGCCCAAAACGATATTGTCCAGATTGCTAACGGTGCTTTACGCCCAGATGCCGGGATTAATCTCTATCCAAGTAATGCGGCGTCTGTAATTCGCGGTAAAAATGACGCCATCATTTTGCGTGACCATAACAACGGTAACACCACGCTGGCCGCCAGCCTGAAAGACGCGGGTTCGCAAACTGGCGGAACGCTCTATATCGGGTATAACCGGCCGGATTCGAATATTTATACGTCTGCGGTTTCGATTGACTCACCAGTGACCATTAACGAAACCATCAAAGCCCTTAAGGATGCCACTTATGCCGGTGGCATGACGGTGGCGGGTGAAGTCAATTTTAACGGACTGGTGAAATTCAACCGTCATGACGCAACCTGCCAATTTAGTTCGTCAAATGCGGAACATCCGCTAATGAATGTTAGCTATTCCAATGCCGGTAACTTTGGGTTTTGGGATGCCACTAACGGTAAGTGGGTACTGCGTAAAAGGGCATCAAACCTGAAAGACGGCACCGCGGATAATTGGGTGATGGACGGCGGTCTGGAAGTTACCGGTGCGTATGGCCTGACCTTATCAACGGCGTTACCCGTGGCCAGTGGTGGCACCGGCGCAAAAACGGCCGCTGACGCATTAAAAAATCTGGGTGGATTGCCGAGTGATGGCACGGCCGTGGCGGCCACGAAACTTGCTACTGCCCGAAAAATTGCCGGTGTAGCCTTTGATGGGACAAAGGATATTAACCTTACTAACTCAAGCGTCGGGCTTGGGAATGTCGGGAATTTTGCCGCCGTTCAGCAAGGCGGCGGTGTCGGTATGGGTACGAATAAAATCTATATCGGCTGGACGGGTGCGAAGGTAAAAATTCAGGTAGACGCCTCTGATATGGGGGAGGTTTACACAACGCAGAACAAACCGCCTTTTGTTGATGCTTATTCTAAGACTGAAAGTAATGCGCATTATATTGCGCGTGACAGCGTCAAAACTGCCGGATTTGCGAGCGGGAACGTGGCCAATCCCTACATGCGGCATGAGGCAAGTGACGCCGTGGTTTATCTTGCGGATCGCAACTGGTCGGATAGTCGTTTTGTTTACGACGTACAGCGTGGCAGTCAGGCGCTGGAGAACGCGGGATGGACGGCGCAGCAGAACTGGGAAGCGCCAACCGGGTGTTTCATGACGGGGCTAAACATCCGCCCGGATATGGGCGATTGCCGAATGATGGGGAAATATTACCGCGCTTTAATGATCAGGACGGCCAGCGGTAGCTGGCGTCAGGTGGGGAACTAAAATGATTACATTTAAAAATATCAAAATCTCAAAGCAAGTATTCGAGGGCGATTTACCTATTCCCGTTCTCTATTTTGAAGATGAAAGCGGAAAAGATTGGTACACGCTGCGGGATCAGGAGTGGAAAGGTAAAAACTGCTTTATTGCTGTTGATCAGAATGACTTTGTCACCACCTGGTCGGAGAATCCAAACTTTCTGACCTTGTGCGAAGGCGTGAGCGTTTATGAAGTAACGCCGAAAAAATTGCCGGTAGATATTGGAGAACAGACTTACCGCTATAGAAACGGGAAGTTTATCAAGGTTGAACCGCTGGCCACAGACGTGGCGGAACAGAAAAAAAACGCATTGCTGACACAGGCCGCCGCCGCCATTGTCCCGCTTCAAGATGCTGTTGATATTGAAGATGCGACGGATAAGGAACTGGCCAGCCTGCAAGCCTGGAAGAAATTCCGCGTTGCGCTCAACCGTCTGGATCTATCCACTGCGCCGGATATCGTCTGGCCGGAGGTGCCGGGCGATGTGGCGTAAAGCAACCTTGAGCATTCCGGACGACATGAGCGCGTTAACCTGTTCTGTGCTGCCGGTTCATCCGTGGGTGTATGGCGTCGGTCAGGCTGCGGGGGACGTGAGCTATTTAAGCCCGGTAAACGCCACGGAATACCTGGCGAAGAAGTTGGAGAGCGTCAGCGAAGAATCCAGCATTGTGGTGCATATGCTCAATGCCCCAACGCATGCGGAATTTATGGGAATGCTGGCCAATTATTCCAGCGTGCTGCCGCTGCCGGTAATCGCCCAGGTGAAGCGACGTGCAGAGGAGGCGGCCTCGCTGGCCATCACGAAAATGCAGATCCCCGCCAAATTATCCGGCGGTCTGCCTGCGGCGCTGCCGCTTTCGACGGCCACCAATCGTCTGGCAGTGAATGCGCAGCGTATTGCGGCCGCCAAGGCAGAGGCCGCAGCGGGAGCCAGTGCTGCCGGTTTACTTTCTGCGCTGAAAGACTTCACGACGGCGCGGGGATCTGCCCTCGCAGCGGCGGCCGATGCGTTATCCGCCTTGAAAGGCAAAACGTCACCGGCGTGGGTGTTTACGGCCAAAGGTAACGGTGCATATCTGGCCGGAGAGCTGCGTAAAAACATCCCGAATCAGGATTCTGTCTTTACACTGGCCACGCTGTTTTGTGGGGCTGATTTATCCACACTGGAGGCGATGATCCATGACGATAACTACGCTCGCACTTAATGGCGAAGCCATTCCGTTGATGAATCTGAAAGTCACGCCAACTATGCAGTTTGCGGAAAAAGACCAGTCCGGGCAGTCATCGAGCACGGCCAACGCCGAGCAGGGGATTAAGGCCAAAGAGCTACGCGTATCGGGGACAGTATCCTTTCGGAATGCGGCCACGTTAAAGCGGCTGTTTGAGCTGGCAGAGGCAAAATCTGCCAGCGGTTCGTTGCAGGTTTACCGGGTGGCCAATCTGACTGCCCAGGCGATCAACTTTCGCGAAGGGACGTTTTCGGGGGCGATTGATGCCCCGCAGCAGGATAATAAAATGGCCTGGCTGGTCACCTTCACGCTGCGCGAAAAAGTCAGCGTGGCCGAGAAGAAAGAAGCCCGCGCAGGCAGTAAAACAGCGGCAACGAAACAGGGGGCGGGCGGTGCCAAGGGAAGTGGCAACGCGGCGGCCGAGAGTGACGAAAAACTGACGTGGTTTGAGCGCAAAGTGCTGAAACCGGTCAATGATGCATTGGGGTAAGGGATGAAACCCATTAAGCGGTTGTATTTGTCGAATGCGGCCACGCACCTGGTGGACGCAAATCTGGCGTTAGAATTGAGCGCCTGCGGTCGGGGCTTTATCACCGCGCAGACGGATGAAGACTACACCGGCAAGCTGGTGCGCCTTGATGTGGGTTATCACGATCTGGTGTTGCGCTGGTTTACCGGTTTTGTTGAGCGTTCGCAGCCTGCGGAAAACGGCTATCAGCGGCTTTTTGTCCGGGAGCTGGTCGGTGTATTTGAGCGCCTTTGGCCGTGCTCGTTTCAGCATCCGACGCTGCGAGAGATTGCCAGCTGGCTGACAGAGGAAAGCGGGCTTGATTTCATCCTGCCGGACAATGCCGCCTATACCGATACGCCAATCCCACACTTCACGCATTCCGGCACCGGCTATCAGCTGTTGGCCAATCTGGGAAAGACATTCAGCATCAGCGATTACGTGTGGTATCAGCTGCCCGACGGCGGCGTTTTTGTTGGCGCGTCCGCAGATGCCCTGTTTGCCGGTAAGCCGGTTGAAATCCCAACCGAATTTAATCAGAGCGTTGCTGGTGGCAATAGTATGACAGTGCCGCTGATCCAGTCTTTACGCCCCGGTGTAGAGGTGAACGGTCAGCGTTTGACTAAGGTCAGATTGCACAACGACGATATGGAAATCACCTGGACACCACGCAATAAGGCCACGGGTCAGGCACTTCAGAAAACGCCGTTTCAGCGTCAGGTTGAAAGCAGTTATCCAGAGCTGGCCAGCGGCTTGCATTTGCCCCAGTTCGCCAGGGTGGAAGCGCCAAGCGAAGACGTCAGCAACGGGAATATTGCCGATCCGTTCAGGCCACGTTATGCCGTGGACTTGCAGCTGTTAGACGCAGACGGCAATCCGGCAAAAGACACACCGCTTTATCCGGCCGTGCCGCTGCCGCTGCCAATGGCGGGCGGTGAGTCCGGTATGTTCCAATTTCCACCGCCCGGCACGCTGGTAGAAGTCGGGTTTAACGGCGGCCGCCCGGATAAGCCGTTTGTGCGTCAGACCCTTGCCCAGGGCAATAGCCTGCCCGCCGTAAGGCCGGGTGAGCAGTTGCAGCAACAGCGTGATGGCGTATCACAGCGCGTAACAGTGGCGGGAGACTGGGAACGCCAGACAGACCAGGTGATCCGCGAAACGTCCATGAGCCGCGTTATCACCGCGGATGATGAAACCCGCACGCTGGTAGCCAGGGAAACCACAGTTCAGGCTACGGATAAAACCACGGTGCTGGGCAAAGTCACATTATTGGCCGGTGCAATCCAGCAGATTGCCCAGGGAGATTACAGCCTGGCCACGCAGGCCAATTACGTGGCCAGTGTCCAGGGCAACGCGGAAACAACCGTTGTTGGCCAGCTGATTGAAAAGGTCGGACAGCTGCGCAGCAGCGTGGCGGCGACACGTCAGGAAGTGATTGCGCCGGTGGTGTGGATCGGAAGCCAGGCGATCAACGTCTGCCAACTGATGTTAGACACGCTCGACGTGGTGAAGCAGCTGGCAGAACTGACTGCCGCCCACACGCACAGCAACACCGGGGCACCGCAGAATGCAACTGCCATCAAAGCTACCGGAACCAGTGCAGCCACGCTTAAGACGAAATACGATCCTGTCATTGGTTAACACAACCAGCCAAATTAAACCCGCCGCGTGCGGGTTCTTTATTGCAGAAGTTTAGGTTTTATGAATTTAAGCAGTGACTTTAGAGTTGCTAGGCCAGTATATAAATTTAATTTTTTAAGGAGGTGATGAAATAAATCTACCGCAATATATGCGCTAACTTTTAGAGTTGGAAAACTATGCTCTTGGTCTTTAGGAGCTTGGTTGATATTTTTAAAAAAGCACGTCTATAATAGCGTTAAGTTAATCACAACAACCAGTAAGGGCAATCTATGCAACTCCATGATGCAGTTAATGATGTGTTATTAAAGGAAATACTGGAAAATGTAAAGTTGTTTGAAGGGAGTCACCTTTTTGGCCCTGGTTCTCTTCCAGAATATGATCCCGAAGATGTAGGACGGCATATAAAATATTTATACGAAAAAGGTTGCATAGATGCTATTCATTCAAACGGTGATGATTATTTGAATAATTATCTTGCCAGAAGCATCACATTGAATGGTCTAAGTTTACTTAAGAAACTATAAATTTATCCGATGGTAACTACTTTCCTATCTGTTCATTATTCATAACCCGCGACTATTGCGGGTTTTTTTATAGCCTTGAAATAACAAACCTCAATCGCGCACAGCGCTGCGCAATACCATCACGCACACCCTGAAACCTTTGAAAACGATCACGCTGCTGTCTGAAGCATGGGGCGGCGTGTGGCCACGGAACAAAGCAAGACGTGACGGAAATTGCACTACACCGCACCCGCCTGCGCTTTTTGCGTCAGTATTTTTTTTCAGTTTTGAAATTCTACAAACCACACCGCCAGCCCGCGCCGTGTCTGGGGTTCTGCCGTCATTCCCAAACTGAAAAGAATGAAAAGAATTTCAGTAAATTACAGTTTTCTGGATCTCCAGAGGATCGAGGGGGAATTATAGATAACTGAAATTAAAGGGTTTTACCTTCTTTTTGTCATTTAAGCGGATCGCTAGGAAGATCAAATTCGTGAGCCGTTCAGTTGAGCAGAGGCTAGATGTGGCGCGGCCTGTAAGAGATTTACGGACATTTTGTAAAACTGAAATTTGTGAAATTGATATACTGTAATTATATACAGTAAAATTATTCTTCAGACGTCAGAGCAAAAGCGGCAAAAGGGGGATTTTATGCGGTCGATGAAAATTTGCAGCGCGATGATTTATTTCATGGCGAAGGGCGAAAGACTGACCAGAGAACATGTTTTCGGTCAACAGGGCAATCCGGTGTATGCGATCTGGCCGGTTGGCAGGAAGTGGGGTGTTGCTTATCACGATGGTAAAAGGTGGGTGTCTCTTGCGTTTGTCCCGCCACGTACTGAGGGCGCGGCGTATAGCTGCGCAATTGGCCATTACTATAAAAACTTCTAAACACCATGTGGTGGAGAATCGTTATCGCACACAAATCAACTCAATTGAGATCCTCTAACACAGCCACTTTTATGCGGGCGCTGAAAGCTGGGGGGACGAAAAGGGGACAATGGGGGTAACCAATAAAAAAGCCACCCGCTTAGAGGTGGCTTAAATATATGATTTTAAAGCTAAAATTTGGTGGCCCTTGCTGGACTTGAACCAGCGACCAAGCGATTATGAGTCGCGTGCTCTAACCAACTGAGCTAAAGGGCCGAGGTGCGGGATTATACGGTAAACTCTACTTACAGGTCTATATGTGTTCTGTTTGTATGCGCGTTTTGTGCACAGTTGCAGGGTATTGTGATCGCTGCACTTTTTATTGATAACTTCCGTAAATATGTCTCAGGGCAAGATTATGATTACCGATATCATTGATGAGGATCTGACCGTGGTGTTCTGCGGTATCAATCCCGGTTTATCGACGGCGCACCATGGCTATCATTTTGCCAATGCCAACAACCGTTTCTGGAAAGTGATCCATCAGGCGGGTTTTACCGAACGTCTGCTGAAACCCGAAGAAGAGCAGCATTTGCTGGATACCGGTTGTGGCATCACCATGCTGGTGGAGCGTCCGACGGTGGAAGCGACAGAACTGGTACGTGATGAACTGCGCGAGGGCGGGGCGGTGCTGACGGAGAAGATCGAGCGGTATCAGCCAAAGGCGTTGGCCGTACTGGGTAAGCAGGCGTTCAGCAAAGCGTTTGGTATCAGCAAAGTGAACTGGGGACGTCAGGCGCTGAAAATTGGCCGTACTAAGGTCTGGGTATTGCCCAACCCAAGCGGATTGAACAGGGCGAAGCTGGAAGAACTGGTCGCGTCATATCGCGAGTTGTATGACGCGCTAAATGCCTGAAGAGACGAATTTGCAGAATAAAAAAGCCCCGCCATTTCCAGAGAAAGGCGGGGCTTTTTAATCACCGGGAGCGTCAGGACGACTAGTCGTCGAGGAAGCTGCGCAGCACTTCGGAGCGGCTTGGGTGGCGTAGTTTACGCAACGCTTTGGCTTCGATCTGACGGATACGTTCACGGGTTACGTCGAACTGTTTGCCCACTTCTTCCAGAGTGTGGTCAGTGTTCATATCGATACCGAAACGCATACGCAGAACTTTCGCTTCACGTGCGGTCAGGCCAGCCAGAACGTCGTGCGTTGCAGAACGCAGGCTTTCAGAGGTCGCAGAATCCAGCGGCAGCTCGAGGGTAGTATCCTCGATGAAATCACCCAGATGCGAATCTTCATCGTCGCCGATTGGCGTTTCCATGGAGATTGGCTCTTTAGCAATTTTCAGCACTTTACGGATCTTGTCTTCCGGCATCAGCATGCGTTCAGCCAGCTCTTCCGGCGTCGGCTCACGGCCCATCTCCTGCAACATCTGGCGCGAAATACGGTTGAGTTTGTTGATGGTCTCAATCATATGCACAGGAATACGGATGGTACGTGCCTGGTCGGCGATGGAGCGGGTGATAGCCTGACGGATCCACCAGGTCGCATAAGTAGAGAACTTATAACCACGGCGATATTCAAACTTATCAACGGCTTTCATCAGGCCGATGTTACCTTCCTGAATCAGGTCAAGGAACTGCAAGCCACGGTTGGTGTATTTCTTCGCGATAGAGATAACCAGACGTAAGTTCGCTTCAACCATCTCTTTCTTCGCGCGGCGTGCTTTCGCTTCGCCGATCGACATGCGACGGTTAATGTCTTTTACCTGTTCGATAGTCAGGCCAGTTTCTTCTTCGATTTGGCGCAGTTTCATCAGGCCGCGCTGCACGTCTTCGGTCACTTCTTTCAGCTTCTCAGACCATGGTTTACCCATTGCCAGAGCAGCATCAAACCAGGTACTGCTGGTTTCGTTACCGGCGAACAGATTGACGAAGTTTTTCTTCGGCATTTTGCACTGTTCAACGCACACTTTCATGATCAGACGTTCCTGAGTACGGACGCGATCCATCATGGAGCGCATGCTGTTCACCAGGAAATCGAACTGTTTTGGTACCAGACGGAACTGTTTAAACACATCGGACAGCTTCAGAATTTCTTCTGCGGCGCTTTTGTGGCTACGGCCATTTTTCTTGATGACGGCACGGGTCGCTTCATGTTGCTCACGCAGATCGGTGAACTTCTGACGCGCCAGTTCCGGGTCGATGCTGTTGTCGTCTTCAGCATCGTCGTCGTCTTCTTCATCGTCGTCGGTATCATTTTGCTCTTCAGTGGTCAGTTCAGAACCCACGTGAGTCGCAGTCGGCGCGATTTCTTCTTCGGCGTTCGGATCAACAAAACCGGTGATCAAATCAGACAGACGTGCTTCGCCTGCTTCAACACGGTCATATTGCTCTAACAAATAGGTGATAGCTTCAGGATATTCAGCAACGGAGCACTGGACCTGATTGATACCGTCTTCGATACGTTTGGCGATGTCGATTTCGCCTTCACGGGTCAGGAGCTCAACGGTACCCATTTCGCGCATATACATACGCACAGGGTCGGTGGTACGGCCAATTTCAGATTCAACGCTGGAAAGCACCTGAGCCGCTGCTTCTGCAGCATCTTCATCGGTATCAGGGCGGTTTTCGGCCAGCATCAAATCATCGGCGTCCGGCGCTTCTTCAAGAACCTGGATGCCCATGTCGTTAATCATCTGGATGATGTCTTCGATCTGGTCGGAGTCGACGATATCTTCCGGCAGATGGTCATTGACCTCAGCAAAGGTCAGATAGCCTTGCTCCTTACCACGGGTGACAAGTAGCTTAAGCTGTGACTGCGGGTTTTGCTCCATAAGACGGTATCCACACTTCAGAGTATTTGGGTTCGTGTCGGTCGGGTGATATCGCCAACAATAACGTTAGGGGCGTTTATTGTGCCGCGGCCCACCAGGGCGGCTCTGCGCAGGGCCATGCCCCGCTTTATATCGGCACTTAAGCCGTGTTCCTGAGATAACGCTTCAAGCGCTATCTGTATGTTCTTATTTTTTAGTTCTTTCTCGCTAACACTTGATTCAGGGAACTGACTTCTGTGCGTTCCTCCGGGCTCAGGCCGTGCGTCCTGGCTTTGGCAATTAAGGTTTCAAGCCGTTGCTCTAAGATTGAGTCATACAGGCTGGCGAGCGTGGCACGAAATTCCTCTTCGACCATGTCCTCTACGATCATGTGGTTCCATGTCGCCAGAGTTTCAAGCTGTTGGTAGAACTTATTGTCGCGATAAAGTTCAAGTAACTGGCCTGTGGTCAGCCCCGGCTGGGCTAAGCAAGTGGTCACTAACTCACTGAATAAATCCAGTCCAGGTTGCTTCGCTTGCTCCAAACCTTGCAGCGAGGGTATAAGTGTAGCCAGTTGTGGGTTTTGTACCAGTAACCCTATAAGTATACGCATGGTTGTGCGTTTTAGCTGGGGCGCCTGATAGGTATTGCCATTCTCAGCCTGTTTGGGCATCAGCTTTTCGAGCTGGCTGTCATCCAAAATACCGAGCTTGTTCCCTAACTGCTGACGCAAATACATCCGCAACGTTTCACCGGGTACCTGACGGATAAGCGGCAATGCCAGCATGCTGAGTTTGGTTCGCCCGTCGGGGCTGCTCAAATCCACCTGCGGCATCAGTGAATCGAACAGGAATGTGGAAAGCGGCATCGCCTGCTCCATTCTCTGTTCGAAAGCTTCTTTGCCTTCCTGACGCACCAGTGTGTCCGGATCTTCACCATCGGGTAAAAACATAAACCGCAACTGGCGGCCATCATTGAGATACGGCAGCGCCGTCTCCAGCGCACGCCATGCCGCTTCACGTCCCGCGCGGTCGCCGTCATAACAGCAGACGACGTTATCCGTACAGCGGAACATCAACTGAATATGGTCGGCTGTGGTTGAGGTTCCCAGTGACGCGACGGCATAATCAATGCCGAACTGCGCCAATGCCACGACGTCCATATACCCTTCAACCACCAGCAAACGCGTCGGGGTAGGGTGTTTCAACTGCGCTTCATACAGGCCATACAGCTGGCGGCCTTTATGGAAAATTTCAGTTTCCGGTGAGTTGAGGTATTTCGGGGTACCGTCGCCCAAAACCCTGCCACCAAATGCAATCACGCGGCCACGCTTATCGCGGATCGGGAACATAACCCGTTCGCGGAAGCGATCATAGCTGCGTCCGTTGTCATTGGTGACCAACATACCGGCGTCAATCAGTGATGCTTTGTCATCGGCATTTTTACCAAAACGCTTTAGGGCGTTGTCCCAACCCGGCGGGGCGAAACCAATGGCAAAATGTTGGATGACGTCTGCACTTAAACCACGCCGGGCAAGATAATCCCGTGCGGGGGCACCTGCGGGTTGTTTAAGTGACTGTTGATAGAACTCGCTGAGCGGGGCCATCAACTGGTAGAGGCTTTGACGCTGATGACGCTCCATCTGGGTCGGGCCGGTGCCTGCTTCGTACGGCACTTCCAAACCCTGCATTGTCGCCAGTTCCTCAATGCTTTCGACAAACTCAAGCCTGTCATAGTTCATCAGGAAATCGACGGCATTGCCGTGGGCACCACAGCCGAAACAGTGATAAAACTGCTTATCGCCATTTACGGTAAATGAGGGTGTTTTCTCATGGTGGAAAGGGCAGCACGCGTGATAATTTTTACCTTGTTTCTTGAGCTTTACTCGGGCGTCGATCAAATCGACGATATCGATACGAGCCAGCAAGTCATTGATAAATACGCGCGGAATTCTCCCAGCCATAAGCCCCTTACTCACTAGCCTATAAACGAGAACAAGCCGCGCATCCCTTTCGGAAAGCACGGCCTTCGTATGCTACTACGCAGTCTGCGCGTTCTTAATATTGCAAATCACGCGATTTGGGGTTGCCCCCGAAGATTAATACAGACGAGTGCGACGTGCGTTTTCGCGAGCCAGTTTCTTGGCGTGGCGTTTTACTGCAGATGCTTTAGCGCGTTTACGTTCTGTAGTCGGTTTTTCATAGAACTCACGACGACGAACTTCGGCTAATACACCTGCTTTTTCGCAGGAACGTTTGAAGCGACGCAGAGCTACGTCGAACGGCTCGTTTTCACGTACTTTAATTACAGGCATGTGCCTCTCACCTCGATAAAATCGGTTTGTTTGCTGATGTTGTACCAGCACATTTCAAAATGGTGCGGAATTTTACTCCAATTCGCGTCGCCTTGTAAAGCATAACGGCAAATTGAAACGGGTGCTCTTTGCAACCCTTCTGCAACATTGTACGCTCGCTTTTGCGTCGGGCGGCGATTATATACCAATCAACCCAAATTGCTCGACATTAATTGGTCGTGACGATGATTAGTAAAGTGGCAGGAATTCCAACGCCGGTGCAGCGCCAGCGCGCGCTTGTATGCTAAACTGCGCGCCGCGAGTGAGCGCTAAACAATGACGGAAAGAGTGATGCGAGTACTGGGTATTGAAACGTCCTGCGATGAAACCGGAATTGCAGTTTATGACAGCGAAGCCGGTTTATTAGCTAACCAACTGTATAGTCAGGTAAAACTGCATGCAGATTACGGCGGTGTGGTGCCAGAACTGGCTTCACGCGACCACGTACGTAAAACAATACCCCTGATTCAGGCCGCACTGAAAGAAGCAGGGCTGACCGCACAGGATATCGACGGCGTGGCTTACACGGCCGGTCCCGGTCTGGTCGGCGCGTTGCTGGTGGGTGCTACGATTGGCCGCTCTCTGGCGTTTGCCTGGGATGTTCCTGCGGTACCTGTTCACCACATGGAAGGGCATCTGCTGGCACCTATGCTGGAAGACAATCCTCCTGATTTCCCGTTTGTCGCGCTGCTGGTTTCCGGCGGTCACACGCAATTAATCAGCGTCACCGGCATCGGTGAATACACTCTGCTCGGCGAATCCATTGATGATGCCGCCGGTGAAGCCTTCGATAAAACCGCCAAATTATTAGGTCTGGATTATCCGGGCGGCCCGTTGTTGTCGAAAATGGCCTCACAAGGCGTGGCAGGGCGGTTTACTTTCCCGCGTCCGATGACCGATCGTCCGGGTCTGGATTTCAGTTTTTCCGGCCTGAAAACTTTTGCGGCGAACACCATTCGCGGCAATGACAGCGACGCGCAAACTCACGCGGACATCGCGCGCGCATTTGAAGATGCGGTCGTGGATACGCTGGCGATTAAGTGCAAACGCGCACTTGATCAGACCGGTTTTAAAAGGCTGGTGATGGCAGGCGGCGTCAGCGCGAACCGCACGTTGCGCGCAAAATTAGCCGAAATGATGACCAAACGCGGCGGGGAAGTTTTCTACGCACGCCCTGAATTTTGCACCGATAATGGCGCAATGATTGCGTATGCGGGCATGGTACGGCTGAAAACCGGTGCGACCCCTGATCTGGGCGTTACAGTGCGACCAAGATGGCCTTTGGCTGAGCTGCCGCCCGTCTGACCTCACACCTTTCCTGCGTCCGATCAGTCAGGATTGTAGGAATAAAAGACAAAAAAATGACCTTCAGTAAGGTCATTTTTTGTATCTGAAATGTGAAAATTTTATTCTGCTTTATCTTCTTGCCCGGATTTACGTTTCTTCTTCAGCTTGTCCCAGATTTTCCCTTCCTGGCCCCGCCACAGACGCTGAATATTGTCATGGTGGCGCAACAAGATAAGGCAGGAAAGCATAGCGACCGGGAAGGTGAATTCAGGTTTAAACCACCACACGTAAAACGGGGCGATCAGCGCGCTGACGATCGCACCCAGCGAAGAGTAGCCGCTGAGAAGTACCGTCAGCAGCCATGTGCCGGTCATCAGGCCAGTTAAGTCCCAACCGATAGGCGCGATAGCACCGAATGCCGTTGCCACGCCCTTGCCGCCTTTAAAGCGGAAGAAGACCGGGTAGATATGGCCGAGGCAGGCCGCGATGGCGGTGAGGCCAAGGTACATCGGCGGAATGTTGAGACGATAAGCCAGCCAGACCGGCAGCATCCCTTTGAGCACATCAAAGATCAGAACTGCAGCCGCGGCAACACGTCCACCCAGGCGCAACACGTTGGTCGCGCCGGGATTGCATGAACCCGCCGTGCGCGGATCAGGCAAACGGGCTACCCGGCAGACCAGAATCGCACTGGAAATCGAGCCGCAAAGGTAGGCGAAAATAATCATTCCAAGCGCGGTAGCACTCATAAAGCCGTTCCGTCTAATAAGGGTCGTTTTAATCGCAACATACATGGATAATACGCATTTTCTGCTGGAAGTGGTATCCGGCTTGGCCAAAAACAGAGAATCGCGTGATGGATATCGTATTTATTGAGCAACTAAATGTAATCACTACCATTGGTGCCTACGATTGGGAACAGACCATTAAACAGAAACTGGTGTTCGATATCGAACTGGCGTGGGATAACCGCAAGTCGGCTTCCAGCGATGATGTGAATGACTGTTTAAGCTATGCGGATGTCAGTGATGCCGTCATTGAGCACGTCTCCACGCAGAATTTTGCGCTGGTTGAGCGGGTGGCGGAAGAAGTGGCAACGCTGCTTCTGGCACGGTTTAACTCGCCATGGGTGCGGATCAAGCTCAGCAAGCCCGGCGCTGTGGCGCAGGCTGCTAACGTTGGGGTGATCATTGAGCGCGGCCAACGTTTTTAATTTCGATAATGGATAGAATTCAGAATCAGCTTGTCTATTGATTGTCATAAAGAAGCATTACAAGTAGAAGCCGGCTCGCCGGTTTCGCTTGATTGAAGCGACTCAGCATGATGTCGCTTTTTTATTGTCTGTTTTGCAGCATATTTTGCCCGCATGCGGGCCACTATTAGGGTTGGGTAAACTAATGATCGCTGAAAGTCATTCTTTGCTGGTTGCCGTAATTATGGGAGTGGTGGAAGGGCTGACCGAGTTTTTACCGGTTTCCTCCACCGGGCATATGATCATCGTGGGTAACCTTTTAGGGTTCACCGGAGATAAAGCCAAATCGTTCGAAGTGATCATCCAGCTGGGCTCCATTCTGGCGGTCGTCGTGATGTTCTGGCGTCGTTTGTTCGGCATGATTGGCCTGCATTTTGGCAAACCACCGGTTCATGAAGGCACGGGAACCCGCCGTCTGAACTTACTGCACATTATTCTGGGCATGATACCTGCGACAGTGTTGGGTTTGCTGCTGCATTCACAGATAAAATCGCTTTTCGAGCCGAAAAACGTGATGTATGCGCTGGTGGTCGGAGGCTTTTTACTGATCGCCGCCGAGTTGCTTAAACCGAAAAAGCCCCGCGCAGAAGGTCTGGATGACATGACCTATACGCAGGCCTTCCTGATTGGCATGTTCCAGTGTCTGGCGTTATGGCCGGGATTCTCGCGTTCCGGGGCAACAATCGGTGGCGGGATGTTGCTGGGCGTCAGCCGTTTTGCTGCGTCTGAATTCTCGTTCCTGCTGGCCGTGCCGATGATGCTGGGTGCCACGGCGCTGGATCTTTATAAAAGTTACAGCTTTTTGAGCATGGCTGATTTGCCGATGTTCGCGACCGGTTTTATCACCGCGTTCATCGTCGCGTTGTTTGCTATCAAAACCTTCCTGGCTGTGATTAAGCGTATCTCGTTTATTCCGTTCGCGATTTACCGCTTCTTCGTCGCGCTGGCAGTGTACTTCGTCTTTATTGCCTGATTTTCAGCAGCTTAAAACTAAAAAAAAGCCCCGACGGGAAACCGTGCGGGGCTTTTTTTAGAATACGTCCTGATTAGAGATCGGGTTCCTGCGTTTTCTTCCATTCGGCCAAAACCTGCGTGCGGCGTTTTTTCAGCTCGTCGCGGATTTCTATCCCCTGAAAACCGTCATCCAGCACTTCTTTGTTGGAAATGCTGCTGGCGATAGCAAAGGCTTCACGCAGGAAATTTCCCTGCGGATAGGGATTATCTTCAAACGTCGTACGCCCTCGCGCATCGGCTTCGCTGGTCATGATCATTTGCTCAAGGCGCTGAGGTTTGCGCCAGACATCAATGGTATCGAACAGCTTGAGCAGGGTTTCCGGGCGCAATTTATTCACGGTGTGGATTAGGTCATGGAATTCTGCCACCAGTTTCGCCAGGTCACGAATATGCGTCGGGACTTTCAGCCGCTGGCAGATATTTTCCACCAGTTTGACGCCGGCCGGGCCGTGACCGTGATGGTGTGGCCAATACTGCGGCGGCGTCAGGCCTTTGCCTAAATCGTGGCACAGTGCCGAGAAACGCACGTCAACGTCCGGAGAGAGCAGGCTGGCGATTTTCAGCGTCATCAGCGTGTGAATGCCGGTATCGATTTCCGGATGCCATTTTTCTGGCGCGGGGACGCCAAACAGCGCATCAACTTCCGGGAACAACACTTTCAGCGCGCCACAGTCGCGCAGCACCTGGAAGTACACCTGCGGATCCTGAGTTTGCAACGCCTTCTCGGTTTCTTTCCACACGCGTTCTGGCGTCAGCGCCTGCAGTTCGCCGCTTTCCGCCATCTGCTGCATGAGCGTCTGCGTTTCTGCTGCGACGGTGAAACCCAGATGCGCAAAGCGTGCGGCAAAACGCGCAACGCGCAGAACGCGCAGCGGATCTTCACCAAAGGCATCAGATACGTGGCGCAACTGGCGTTTTTCGAGATCGCGCTGTCCGTGATAAGGATCGATTAACTGGCCATCCGCACTTTTGGCAATGGCGTTGATGGTCAGATCACGACGCATCAGATCTTGCTCTAACGTGACGTCCGGCGCGGCGTAACAGGTAAAACCGTTATAGCCGGAGCCTGATTTGCGTTCCGTTCTTGCCAGCGCATATTCATCACGGCTGACCGGATGCAGGAAGACCGGGAAATCTTTACCGACCTGCTGATAACCGTTTTCCAGCATATATTCAGGCGTCGCGCCCACGACCACCCAATCGTATTCAGACACAGGCAGGTTTAATAAACTGTCTCGGACTGCGCCGCCGACCAGGTAAATCTCCACGCGATAACTCCTGAAATAAGGCTCGTAAAGCGCACCGTGGCGCCCAAAGCAGGGATGGGTTCTGTCTTCATCATAGCAAAGTTGCGCTACGGATTTCCTGATTGATGCAAACACGAAAAGGCACCGAAGTGCCTTTGGGTTAACATCCAAACAGGAAATGTGTGACGGCGTAAACCGGTCAGCTCATCCAGCGGTCTTTTTTCTTACGACGTGGGATGAGGTGCGGAAGCAACAGGCCGAGAACCAGACCCACACCCGCGACACCGCCACCGTACATAAACCACTGTAAAATAATGGTGCGCTGTTTGTCGTCAAGCTGGACGTTTACCGCGTTAACTTTCTTCTCCGCGATAATCTTCTGGTTTTTCAACTCCTGATTCTCTTTCTTCAGGGCGTTGATAATGCTGTCACTGGAGGCGACTTTGCTCTGCATTTCCGCTGTGCGCTGGTTCCAGCTGGAATCAATGTTCGTCAGCTTGTCGGTCAGCGTTTTCACTTGCTTCTCGAGATCGGGAACGCGGGTACGGATACTCGGTAAATTACTCAACTGGTCGAGAGGGATCCAGGCGGTTTTCCCTTTCGAGTCAATAATTTCACCGTATTTAGTGCTGTCGTTGACGCTGCGCAGGGTGACTTCATCACCGGCATTGAGGGTGCCAACAATGCGATACTGGTTACCCGGACCGCTATGGATGTAGGTGATCAAATCGTCGGAAATGTAGCGCTTCTCATCGGCATGAGCGCCCCAAGTGATGCTTAAGCCAAGCAAAGCGAAACCAATCAGGCGTAATTTATGCATTATTTCATCGTTTCTTTGTGAATTTAGGGAACGTGAAGTGTGGATCCGTTTTATCGGGATACGTCTTCCAGCGACCGCGGTCTTAGGCGCTCGCGTTAATTTGGTGACCGATAGTAAGGGCAACAGTGTGACGACGCAATGCATAAACCGGAATGAGAACTATCTTACAATCCCGCAACATGCGGCTTGCGCGCTGTGCTTATGGTAGAATTCTGGTGACGCGTTTATCCCTTTTGGCAGCAAAGAATCGGTGTGAAGACCCTTATGACCGTAGAAATAGAATTAAAATTTATCGCCACCCCGGCCGCGATTGCCGAATTACCGGCACAACTCGCTCGATTTAACAGCGAGCACACCGCGCCTTCGAAACTGACCAACATCTATTTTGAGACTGCGGAAAACTATTTACGTTCGCACGACATCGGTCTGCGTATCCGTGGTTTTGACGATCAGTACGAAATGACCATTAAAACCGGCGGCAAAGTGTTGGCTGGTTTGCACCAGCGTCCGGAATATAACGTTGAGTTGAAAAAGCCGGTGCTTAAGCTCAGCGCGTTCCCGAAAGACATCTGGCCGGAAGGCTGCAAAGTCGCGGCGCTGCAAAAAGCCTTAGTGCCGTTATTTCGCACCGATTTCACCCGTGAAAAGTGGGTGATCACTTACGGCGAAAGCGAGATCGAACTGGTGCTGGATCAGGGCGAAGTGGTGGCTGGTGAGTTGTCTGAGCCGCTCTCTGAAATCGAACTGGAGCTGAAAAAAGGCAACACCGTGGATTTGCTGGCGCTGGCCGCTGAAATCGGCGAGCACGGCGGTTTGCGTCAGGGCGGATTCAGCAAAGCTGCCCGCGGTTACCATCTTGCGAAAGGTAACCCGCTGCGTGAAACCAAACCGTTGCCGGTCTATAAAGCCCAGCCAAAAGCCACGGTTGAACAGGCGATGACCGGAATGTTCGAGCTGGCGCTCGATCACTGGCAGTACCATGAAGAACTGTGGGTGCGCGGCGACAAACTGGCGCGCCCGGTGGTCTTACAGGCAGTGGAAACTGTGCGTCAGATTCTGGTGCTGTTTGGCGGGCTGGTGCCGCGTAAAGCGTCCTCTGAACTGCGTACGCTGCTGACCGATCTAGTCCCGGTGCTGGAACAGAAATCTGCCGATGCGCAGGACGTCTGCTTCAGCGCGACCTATTTGAAAAGTAAGTTAGTGCTCACGTCATGGCTGACCACGTCGGGCTGGACGCCGTTCATCGATGACAAATCGGCGAAGAAGCTGGAAGGCTCCTTCAAGCGCTTCTCTGACATCATGCTTGGACGTACCGCTGCCGATCTGAAAGAAGCCTTTGCACAGCCGCTAACCGAAGAAGGTTACCGCGATCAGCTGGCGCGCCTGAAGCGTCAGATCATCACCTTCCATTTACTCTCGGGTGCCTATCCTGAGCGCGACGTCGCCGACTATCTGGCGGGCTGGACGGAGCTGCAACAGGCGATTATCCAGAAGCAACTGGCGCTGGAGGATTCCGCCCGTTCCCATGCGGTGATGATGGATGCGTTCTGGTTAAACGGCCAGCCACGTTAATTGACTGATAAGCCTGGGCTCATTGCCCGGGCTTTTTTTTGCAAGGAATCTGATTTCATGTTGCCACTTTCTCCTGTTTTGCAAAGCCACGCCCAAAGTTTGCTTGAACAATGGCGTGAACATCCTGAACCGCTGCCGCTTCCCGAAGAGGAACAGCTGGCGGTGCTGGCGAGCAGTCAGTTTGTAACGGACAGCCTGCTGGCATTTCCGCAGTGGTGGCATGAAATCGTAGAAAATCCGCCACAGGCGCAGGAATGGCAATTTTACCGCCAGTGGCTCGAAGCTGCGCTGGAAAGCGTGGCCGATGAGAACGGGCTCATGAAGGCGCTGCGCCTGTTCCGACGTCGTACGCTGACTCGCATTGCGTGGTCACAGTCGGCGCAAACCAGCGAAGCCCAGGATACGTTACAGCAGCTGAGCGAACTGGCGGAATTGCTGATCGTCAGCGCCCGTGACTGGCTGTATGAGGCCTGTTGCCGCGAGTTCGGTACGCCGGTCAATGAAGCCGGTGAACCGCAACGCATGCTGATCCTCGGAATGGGTAAACTTGGCGGCGGCGAACTGAATTTCTCCTCTGATATCGACCTGATTTTTGCTTATCCGGAAAACGGCCAGACCCGGGGGGGCCGCCGTGAACTGGAGAATTCACAGTTTTTCCTGCGTCTGGGGCAAAGGTTGATCAAAGCGCTGGATCAGCCGACGCTGGACGGCTTTGTATACCGCGTCGATATGCGGCTGCGGCCTTTCGGCGACAGTGGTCCGCTGGTCATGAGTTTCCCGGCGCTGGAAGATTATTATCAGGAGCAGGGGCGCGACTGGGAACGCTACGCGATGGTGAAAGCGCGGCTGATGGGCGGCGCGGAAGACATCAGCAGTCAGGAACTGCGCAAGATGCTGAAGCCTTTTGTGTTCCGCCGTTACATCGATTTCAGCGTGATCCAGTCCCTGCGCAATATGAAAGGGATGATCGCCCGTGAAGTCCGCCGCCGGGGACTGAAAGACAATATCAAGCTGGGGGCGGGCGGGATCCGCGAAATTGAATTTATCGTGCAGGTTTTCCAGTTGATCCGCGGCGGGCGCGAGCCTGCGCTGCAACAACGCGCTTTGCTGCCGACCTTGCAGGCGCTGGAAAAACTCGGGCTGCTGCCTGTCGTACAAGTGATGCAACTGCGCGCCAGCTATCTGTTCCTGCGTCGTCTTGAAAATCTGCTGCAGGCCATCGGTGACGAACAGACGCAAACCCTGCCTGCGGACCCGCTGAATCAGGCGCGTCTGGCATGGGGGATGAATTTCAATGACTGGCCGCAGCTTCTCGACGCAGTGAATGCTCACATGCAAGCCGTGCGCGCCGTGTTTAACGATCTGATCGGTGATGACACGCCGGACACCGAGGACGATCAGCAGCAGTCATCCTTCAGCAGTTTGTGGAGTGATTCACTGGAGCAGTCCGAGTTAGCACCGTGGGTGCCGCAGCTCGACGAAAATGCGCAGCGCCACATCCTGCAGCAAATCGCCGAATTCCGGCGTGACGTTGATAAACGCACCATCGGGCCGCGCGGTCGCGATCAGCTGGATTTGCTGATGCCCCGCCTGCTGGCGCAGGTTTGCACCTATAAAAATGCCGATGTGACTTTGCAACGTCTGATGCAGTTGTTGCTGAACATCGTCACGCGGACGACTTATATTGAGCTGCTGGTCGAATATCCGGGCGCGCTCAAACAGCTTATCCGCCTGTGCGCCGCCTCGCCAATGGTCGCGTCGCAGCTGGCGCGCCATCCGTTATTGCTCGATGAACTGCTCGATTCACGCACGCTTTACCATCCGATTGAACCGGGCGCGTACCGCGATGAACTGCGCCAGTATCTGATGCGCGTGCCGACGGAAGACGAAGAACAGCAGCTGGAAGCCGTCCGTCAGTTCAAACAAGCGCAACACCTGCGCATTGCCGCCGGCGATATTTCCGGTGCGCTGCCGGTGATGAAGGTCAGCGATCATTTAACCTATCTGGCCGAAGCGATTCTGGACGTGGTAGTGCAGCAGGCGTGGGATCAGATGGTGGTGCGCTACGGCCAGCCGACGCACCTGACGCAGCGAGAAGGGCGCGGGTTTGCCGTGGTCGGCTACGGCAAACTGGGCGGTTGGGAACTGGGGTACAGTTCCGATTTGGATCTGGTCTTCCTGCTCGACTGCGCACCTGAGGTGATGACCGACGGCGAGCGCAGCATCGACGGGCGACAATTTTATCTGCGACTGGCGCAGCGCATCATGCATTTATTCAGCACCCGTACGGCATCCGGCATTCTGTATGAGGTCGATCCGCGCCTGCGTCCTTCCGGCGCGTCCGGTATGCTGGTCAGCACTATCGAAGCCTTCGCTGACTATCAGGCCAATGAGGCCTGGACCTGGGAACATCAGGCGCTGGTGCGTGCGCGCGTCGTATACGGCGATCCGCAGCTGGCACAGCAGTTTAACGCCACGCGCCACGACATTCTCTGCCGCGAGCGTGAGGGCGAAGGGCTGCGCAAAGAAGTCCGCGAGATGCGCGAAAAAATGTACGCGCATCTCGGCAGCAAAAAATCTGCCGAGTTTGATCTGAAAGCCGATCCGGGCGGCATCACTGATATTGAATTCATTGCACAATATCTGGTCCTGCGGTTTGCGCACGAGAAGCCGAAACTGACGCGATGGTCGGATAACGTGCGAATTTTCGAACTGATGGCGCAAAACGGCATCATGCCGGAGGAGGAAGCGCGGGATCTGACTCACGCTTATGTCACGCTGCGCGATGAAATCCATCACCTCGCATTGCAGGAACACAGCGGCAAAGTAGCCGCAGGCAGTTTTGCCACAGAACGTGAGCAAATCCGCGCCAGCTGGGCGAAGTGGCTCGGCTAAGGGTTTTTATTCGGGGTGTGATATTATCCGCCGCACTATTTTTATGTCTGGTTTTACCTGTTTTGGAGTCTTGGGATGAAAGTGACTTTGCCTGATTTTCACCGTGCCGGTGTGCTGGTGGTCGGTGATGTAATGTTAGACCGCTACTGGTATGGCCCGACCAACCGAATTTCACCGGAAGCGCCGGTACCGGTCGTTAAGGTCAATACCATCGAAGAACGTCCTGGCGGCGCGGCTAACGTGGCGATGAATATTTCGTCCCTCGGTGCTTCTTCCCGTCTGATCGGTCTGACCGGTGTGGACGATGCGGCGCGCGCATTGGGCGAGCGTCTGGCGGAAGTGAAGGTTCACTGCGATTTCGTGGCGTTGCCGACGCACCCGACCATCACCAAACTGCGTATTTTGTCGCGTAACCAGCAACTGATCCGCCTCGACTTCGAAGAAGGTTTTGAAGGCGTCGATCTGCAACCCATGCTGACCAAAATTGAGCAGGCGCTGCCGGAAAGCGGTGCTCTGGTGCTGTCTGATTACGCCAAAGGCGCGCTGACTGAAGTGCAGAAAATGATCCAGCTGGCACGTAAAGCGGGCGTTCCTGTTCTGGTCGATCCAAAAGGCTCTGACTTTGAGCGTTATCGCGGTGCGACCTTGCTGACGCCTAACCTGTCAGAATTCGAAGCCGTGGTCGGCCGCTGTAAGAATGAAGACGAACTGGTCGCGCGCGGCATGCAGCTGATTGCTGATTTTGAGCTGTCGGCGCTGCTGGTGACCCGTTCAGAACACGGTATGACGCTGTTGCAGCCGGGAAAAGAGCCGCTGCATCTGCCGACGCAGGCGCAGGAAGTGTATGACGTGACCGGTGCCGGTGACACGGTGATCGGCACGCTGGCTGCTGCGCTCGCGGCGGGGAATACGCTGGAAGAATCCTGCTTCCTGGCCAACGCCGCCGCAGGCGTGGTGGTCGGTAAGCTCGGCACCTCCACCGTATCTCCGGTGGAACTGGAAAACGCCATCGGTGGCCGTTCGGACGTCGGTTTCGGCGTCATGACGGAAGAGCAGTTAAAAGCGGCTGTGGCGATGGCGCGTCAGCGCGGCGAGAAAGTGGTGATGACCAACGGCATCTTCGACATTCTGCACGCCGGGCACGTTTCCTATCTGGCGAACGCCCGTAAACTCGGCGATCGTCTGATCGTCGCGGTGAACAGCGATGCGTCCACCAAACGTCTGAAAGGCGAAACCCGTCCGGTCAATGCGCTGCAAAACCGCATGATCGTGCTGGGTGCATTAGGCGCCGTGGACTGGGTGGTGTCATTTGAAGAAGATACCCCGCAGCGCCTGATCGCCGGGATCTTGCCAGATCTGCTGGTCAAAGGCGGCGACTACAAACCGGAGCAAATCGCCGGTTGTGATGAAGTCTGGGCCAACGGCGGCGAAGTGCGCGTGCTGAACTTTGAAGACGGATTATCTACCACCAAGATCATCAACCAGATCAAAGCGCAGGACTGATCCAGTCCTCCACGCACTGACCGAAGGGCTTATCTGATAAGCCCTTTTTCTTTATCGGAATTTTAATTCAGAAACCAAAACGGAAGTGACTCTGTTGTGAGCGGATTAAAACAGGAACTCAGTCTGGCGCAGGGCGTCGGTTTGCTTTCTACCTCATTGCTCGGTACCGGTGTATTCGCGGTGCCCGCGCTGGCGGCGCAGCTGGCGCAAAACGACAGTCTGTGGGCGTGGCCGGTGCTTATCCTGCTGGTATTCCCGATTGCCATCGGCTTCGCCGCACTCGGGCGACATTTTCCCAGTGCGGGCGGGGCGGCGCATTTCGTGGGCAAAGCTTTCGGGCCGCACATGGCGCGTGTGACCGGCTGGTTGTTTTTATCGGTGATCCCGGTCGGTTTGCCTGCCGCGTTACATATCGCCGCCGGTTTCTGGCAGGCGGCATTTGGCTGGAGCAGCGAAAATCTGCTGCTGGTTCAGCTTGGTACGCTTTTCGTGATCTGGTTCCTTGGGACGCGCAGCGCGGGGTCGAGCGCCAATATTCAGACGCTGATTGCGGCGCTGGTGATTGCTCTGGTCATCGCCATCTGGTGGAAAGGAGATATTACGCTGCCGGAAATTCCGTTGCCCGCCGTTCGCGATATCTCGCCATCAAACCTGTTTGATGCGCTGGCGGTGATGTTCTGGTGCTTCGTCGGGCTGGAGGCTTTTGCGCATCTGGCGACAGAATTTCGTAACCCGGAACGGGATTTTCCGCGTGCTTTACTCATCGGTATGCTGGTTGCCGGCGCCGTGTACTGGGGTTGTACCGTGGCGGTATTGAAATTCCATGCGTGGGGAGAAGGGAAGGAAGCGGGGGCGTCACTGCCGGGTATCGTGGTGCAACTGTTCGGGCAAAAAGCACTGTGGGTGGCGTGCATTATTGGCTATCTGGCGTGCTTTGCCAGCGTGAATATTTACACCCAAAGCTTCGCAAGGCTGGTGTGGTCGCAGGCGCAGCTCAAGCCGGAAAGTAAACTGGCGCAGCTCTCTGCGCAGCGCGTTCCGGTTGCCGCATTGAATCTGGTGGTCGGCTGCTGCGTGCTGTTCACGCTGCTGATCTACTGGCTGCATCTGCCGCTCGGCGCGCTGATCACTTACGCCAACGGGATTTTCATTCTGATTTATCTGCTGTGTATGCTCGCCGGAGCAAGGATCCTGAAAGGCCGCTCGACGTGGATGGCGATGCTCGGCGCGGTATTGTGCTGCGGATTGCTGGCGATGGTGGGCTGGAAAGCGGCGTATGCGCTGATAGTGTTTGCCGCGCTCTGGCTGCTTTTACCGCGCGCTAAAACGGTGATTCACACGCGATAGAGTGTCTGAAAGTGAGACATAAAAAGGCCTGCTGAGCAGGCCTTTATCGTTTCTGACGAGCGGGGAAATCAGACCGGGTCTTGCGGTTTTTCGGCGTCGGTCAGTTTACCTTCCAGGGCGGCCAGACGTTGTTCCAGCACGGCCAGTTTTTCGCGGGTGCGCAGCAAAACCTGGGTCTGCACATCAAACTCTTCGCGATTGACTAAATCCATGCGGCTGAACTGTGCCTGCAATACCTGACGGATTTTCTTCTCGGCATCTTCACCAAATTCGCGGATCCCTTTCGGCATAGACTCGTGAACCTGGCGGGCAATTTGTTCAATTTTTTTCGGGTCAATCATGTTATTTCCTTTTCTCGAAGGAGGTGCTTTTGCTTAGTGTAATCGCTGATGACGTTTCTATAAACCTTCCGGGGCACTAATTGGCCAAACCGCAGGATTGCTCTGGTCATTTATTGGCGTTATAGTTGATTTGCTTATTCTCAGGGCGGGGTGAAAGTCCCCACCGGCGGTAAACCACAGAATATCGGAAGGATCATAATCCCTTCCACGTGGAAGCCCGCGAGCGCTCAATCCTTCGGGATTAGAGGTCAGCAGATCCGGTGTAATTCCGGGGCCGACGGTTAAAGTCCGGATGGGAGAGAGTAACGATTCAAGCCGGGCAAAATTTGTCCGCTGCGTTATTTTTTATAACTGTAGCACGCCATCAGGCCGCTGCAGCTAGCCTCCTCAAGACGCCCTGATTCTGGTAATCCACATACAGAACATGAGGTTATTTTTACCATGAATCAGACCCTACTTTCCGAATTCGGTACACCTGCTGAACGTGTTGAGCGCGCTATTGACGCCATTCGTAACGGCGTAGGTGTGATGGTGCTGGATGACGAAGATCGTGAAAACGAAGGCGATTTAATCTTTGCCGCCGAAAACATGACAGTTGCACAAATGGCGCTGACTATTCGCCACGGCAGCGGCATCGTGTGTCTCACCATGAACGAAGACAGCCGTAAAAAGCTCGATCTGCCGATGATGGTGGAGAACAACTCCAGCCAGTTCCAGACGCCTTTCACCGTGACCATTGAAGCGGCTGAAGGCGTCACCACCGGCGTTTCTGCCGCTGACCGTATCACCACCATCCGCACCGCGATTAAAGACGGCGCGAAACCTTCTGACCTGAGCCGTCCGGGGCACATCTTCCCGCTGCGCGCACAGGCGGGCGGCGTGCTGACCCGTGGTGGTCATACCGAAGCCTCGATCGATCTGGTGACGCTGGCCGGTCTCAAACCCTTCGGTGTGCTGTGTGAACTGACCAACGATGACGGCAGCATGGCACATGCGCCAGAAGCCATCGTCTTTGCGAAACAACACAATATGCCAGTGGTGACCATTGCCGATCTGGTGGAATATCGCCAGGCGCAGACCCGGCAGGCAAGTTAACTGTCTGGCGGTATGATATAGAAAAGGTCGCTTATGCGGCCTTTTTGCTTTTTATAGCTGATTTTTGTCTGAACGGACGTTGTTAATAAAATACAGCCCCTCCGCCTTTGATTTTTCCCTTCAAATTTATTGAACATCTCCTTCATGGTTATCCGGCTGTAACCCGCACTGAAAAAGAGTACCGTATTTTCATTACGCGGCAGCCCGCTGATGAGCGCCGCTCTCTTTTATTTTGCGGTAAGGAATTCATGATGACGACTCAACGTATGCCCGCACTTTTCTTAGGCCACGGCAGCCCGATGAACGTGCTGGAAGACAACACTTACACCCGTGCCTGGCATACGCTGGGCGAAACATTACCCCGGCCAAAAGCGATTCTGGCGGTGTCAGCCCACTGGTTTACCCGTGGCACGGCGGTGACGGCGATGGAAAACCCGCGCACCATTCATGACTTCGGCGGTTTCCCGCAGGCGTTGTTCGATAAACGCTATCCGGCACCGGGTTCGCCCGCCCTGGCAAAACGAGTACAGGAGCTGCTCAGCCCGGTAAATGTGCTGGCGGATACCAGTGAATGGGGCTTTGACCACGGGACCTGGGGTGTGTTGATCAAGATGTATCCCGACGCCGATATCCCGGTCATTCAGCTGAGCATCGACGGCACACAGCCGCCGGAATATCACTTTGAGCTCGGCAGAAAACTGGCCGCGCTGCGTGATGAAGGCGTGATGATTGTCGCCAGCGGCAACGTGGTGCATAACCTGCGGATGGTGAAATGGGACGGCAACGGCGAACCTTATCCGTGGGCGATCGCATTCGAGAAATATGTGAAAGATAACCTGAGCTGGAAGGGCGACACGAAGGATCATCCGCTGGTGAACTTTATGGATCACGAAGGCGGTGCGCTTTCTAATCCGTCACCCGATCATTACCTTCCGCTTTTGTATGTGCTGGGTGCGTGGGACGGCGTTGAGCCGGTGACTCAGCCGACCGACGGACTGGTAATGGGATCGCTTTCGATGCTTTCAGTGCAGGTGGGTTAACTCGGAAAATAAGAAGGATAATGATTTTTCATTATCCTTCTTATGCGCTTTAGCCGACGATGGTGTGCGGATAGAAACGCGACAGATCCTGCGTGATCAGCGCTTTGTCTTCGCGGATGCCAATGCCGCAAGGTTGATCGTTCACCAGCCAGCTGCCGATCAATACGTAGCTGCCGTCAAAGACAGGAAGCGGATGAAACTGCTGCACGATCATGCCTTCTGCACCGTACGGACCTTCCACGCTCGCAACTTCCTGACCTTTCTCGATGACCTTAATGTTTGCGCCTTCGCGGGAAAACAGCGGTTTGACCACATAATGATCCAGTTCCGGATGCGCATCATCTGCGAAGTATGCCGGTAACAGATTCGGGTGATCCGGGAACATTTCCCACAGCAACGGCAGCAGGGCTTTGTTCGAGAGAATGGCTTTCCACGCCGGTTCCAGCCAGCGCACACCGGCATCTTCCAGCTTGGTGGCGAAGATCTCGCGGAACATAAACTCCCACGGATACAACTTGAACAGGTTGGAAATCACCTGATCCTGAGGATCGGTAAACTGGCCGCGTTCGCCCAGGCCGATCTCTTCGATATACAGAAACTCGCTGGCCAGTTCCGCTTCCAGCGCGCAGTCCTGCAAATATTGCACGGTGCCGCGATCTTCTTCTGTGTCCTGACAACAGGCGATGTGCAACAGCGAAAAGCCGTGCTGGTTTTTCAGTTCGGCAAAACGCTCAATGAGCTTTTCCTGCAAACTGTTGTACTGATCGGTATCCTGCGGCAGGTTACCGGCCGCGATTTGGTCTTCAAGCCACAGCCATTGGAAGAACGCCGCTTCGTACAATGACGTCGGCGTATCGGCGTTATTTTCCAAAAGCTTAGGCGGATTGACACCGTCGTAGGCCAGGTCCAGCCGCGAATACAGCGAAGGCTGCTGCGTACGCCACGAACTGCGGACAAATTCCCAGACATGTTTTGGGATCTGGAATTTGGCCATCAGCGCATCGTCACCCACCACGCGTTCGACCACTTTTAAACACATCTGGTGGATATCGGCGGTAGCGTCCTCGATCTCTTCGATCTGCGCCAACGTGAACTGATAATAAGCATCTTCACACCAGTAAGGTTCGCCATACATGGTGTGAAAATTGAAGCCGAACTCCGTGGCTTTTTCGCGCCAGTCCGGGCGCTCGGTAATCGGTAAACGTTTCATGTGCGTCTTAGCCACCCATGCTGCGGCCAGCACTGCGCGGAGCGGCAGTGGAACTGCGCTGCATAGACGTTTGTTTCGCTACGCTTTCGCCAAAGCCGCCACGGGTGATGGTTTTGGTGACAGCAGGTTTCGGTGCCATCGCTGTTTTCGGCACGTTCATGGTACGCCCGCCCGCGGTTGCCGGGCCGTAGTTCTTACCTGTCGCATCGACGAATTTGCCGTTCGCCGGGCTGGCCGGGTTTTTAGAGCTGAAAAGTGGCTGCTGCGCGTAAGCACCGCCGCTCATCATACGTCCCATCATGTAACCTGCCATCAGCGGCATCCACATGCTGCCGCTGCTCTGGCCTTCGGCGGAAGCCACACCGGATTGCGCTGGCGTCTGCGTACACTGGCCTTCGCCGAATTCGGCAATACAGTCTTCACGAGAGGCGTATTTCGGCGCGGTTTTTTCAGCGTCTTTTTTGGCGGCATCATAGGCTGCGACGCATTGTGCGCTGCCGGACGGATTCGCTTTAGAGCAGTCGTCCGCGTTCTGATACAAAGACACCGTTTCATCGGTTTTCTCACAGCCTGACAGCATGAATACAGCGCCGACAGCCAGTGCGACAGGAGTGATTCGAGCGCTACGCCATGATTTACGGAAGGTAGCGAGGTTGACGTGTTGTGTCCGTTTCATCGTTCTTATCCCATATGCAGGGCTTTTTCGCCCTTTCCCAGTAGGGCTTAAGGATAGGGGAAACAGGGTGATTGTTAAAGCAGCGCACGCCAATTGTTACCAGACTTTACAGAGGGACGTGACAGAGGCAAAAAAAAGCAGCCTTTTCAGGCTGCCTCAGGATTTATGCTCAACAAAAAAGGCGACTTTTCAGGATCAGTTCTGGAAAGGATTACCGCTTTTTTTGGTGGTATTGGTGGTGGTCGTTGCGCTGGCTCTTTCAGTGCGTGGCGCAGCTGCCTGCGTGCCGTCACTGTTATAACCGTCAGCCGCAGCATCCTGGTTTGGCGTTTCAGGCGCTACCTGATCCGGTGCCGTAGGAACCGGTTTACCCAGCGCACCATTCAGTGCCAGAAGATCACTTTCGTTCAGTGTTCCCAGCGCTGATTTAATGTTCAGCTGGTTAATCAGATAGGTATAACGCGCGCTCGAAAGCTGTTGCTTGGCGTTGTACAGCGTTGTGGTCGCGTCCAGCACATCAACGATAGTACGGGTACCAACCTGGTAACCGGCTTCCATCGCATCCAACGAACTTTGCGCAGAGACAACGGCTTGTTTATAAGCGTTGATACTGCTGATGGAGGCAGAGATATTGTTGAAGGATGAACGAACAGTCTGCACTACGCTGCGGTGCGCGCTTTCCAGCTGCTCGCTGGCGCCCACAAAGTTGTACTGAGCCTGTTTCACCTGAGAGGTGACAGAACCGCCGCTGTAAAGTGGCAGGGAGAAGCTCAGGCCAATTTTGTTCTGGCCGGCATCGGCATCCTGATAGCTGGATCCGCCGCCGGTTTTGTCGCCGTTGTACTTGGTGTTGCTGATGCCGGTAGAGGCAGTCAGGTCGACGGTCGGCATGTGGCCGGTTTCAGCATAACGGATTTGTTCGCGGGCTAAATCTTGTGACAGACGCGCAGACAGCAAGCTCAGGTTGCGGCTTTCTGCTTCTTTCAACAGCGTGGCGACCGGCTGCGGACGCGTCGTGTTGAAGTTGTCGACGTTCAGGGAAGACAGCTGCGGATAATAAGTACCGGTCACCTGACGCAGGGATTCCAGTGCGTTATCCAGGTTATTACGCGCAGTGACTTCATTCGCCAACACGGTATCGTATTGTGAACGGGCGTTCTGCACGTCAGTGATGGCCACCAGACCCACGTTAAAACGCTGAGTGGTTTGATCTAACTGACGGTAAATAGCTTGTTTCTGCGCTTCGGTATAGGAGAGTGAATCGATTGCACTCAATACGTTAAAATAAGCTGTTGCAGAATTAAGGATCAAAGACTGTTGATCAGTCTGATAAGACACGTCCTGAATACCTGCGGTTTTTTCCTGCAGGGTCAGCGCGCGCCATTTTGACATATCAAAAAGGGTCTGCGTTAATTGCAGGCTGGCGCTGCCAACATTGCTGTTTACGCCATTTGCATCGCGGTAGCCATTGGTATAACCATAATCCGCACCCAATCCAAGTTGCGGTAATAAAGGACTGCGGCTTTCGTTAATTTTTTCGAATGCGGCATCCCGGTCAGCAGCTGATTTACGCAGGTCCGGGTTACTCGTCCTGGCTTGCTGATAGACCTGCATCAGGTTTTCGGCCTGGCTTATCGTACTAAAGCCGCCCAGGCTGAGTCCGATGAGAAGGGGGAGCAGTTTCTTCATTTGCATTCCTTGTTGTGCAGCAATGTTGTTATGTATGGTGACGCAGTCAAATACTCGAATAGACGCGGATTCTAGCAGAGTCAGGCTAAAGGGGCGGTTGGCTTAACGTGCCTTCCCAACTGAATGAGCCTAAATCTATCACAAACAACCTTGATTATTATTAACGCATTTTCATCAAATTGACCTCAAAAGGCGATAATTTACCTTTGTGAGGTATTAAAGGAGAACGCTCCATGTCTTCATTCAACAATTCACCGGTAAGTTTCGGCAAAGATGATGTAGAAATTATTGCACGTGAGTCACGATATAAAGGTTTTTTTTCTATTATTGCATATCGGTTTCGCCATCGTTTGTTTAATGGAGAAATGAGCGGCGAGGTGGTGCGTGAAGTTTTTGAACGCGGGCATGCGGCCGTGTTATTACCTTATGATCCTGAGCGGGATGAAGTGGTGTTGATCGAACAGGTCCGCATCCCATGCATTGATTCCAGTGATACCCCATGGCTTCTGGAGATGGTCGCCGGTATCATTGAAGAGGGCGAAACGGTAGAAGAAGTCGCCCGCCGTGAAGCGCTGGAAGAAGCGAACATTGTGGTGAAACGTTGTAAACCGGTGCTGAATTATCTTGCGAGCCCCGGTGGTACAAGCGAACGTCTCTCCATCATGGTCGGTGAAGTCGACGCCACCACGGCAGAAGGAATTCACGGTCTGGAAGCAGAGAATGAAGACATCCGGGTACACGTTGTGAGCCGCGAACAGGCTTACCGCTGGGTGGAAGAAGGAGCGATAGACAATGCGGCGTCAGTGATTGCTCTGCAATGGCTGCAACTGCACTATGAATCCCTGAGAAAAGAGTGGGCCAACGAATGATTAAGCGCTATACCCCTGATTTCCCTGAAATGATGAGATTGTGCGAAACCAATTTCGCGCAATTGCGCCGTTTAATGCCGCGCACAGATGAGCCTGGCGAAACAGTGACATATCAGGTGAGTAGCGCCACGTATTGCCTGACGATCCTTGAATCGACGCGCTATACGTCCCTGGTAGAAATAAAACAGACTGCGCCTGCGGTCAGCTACTGGAGTTTGCCGTCGCTGACGGTCAGGCTCTATCACGATGCGATGGTGGCGGAAGTGTGTGCAAGTCAGCAGATCTTTCGCTTCAAAGCACGCTATGATTATCCTAATAAAAAGTTGCATCAGCGTGATGAAAAGCATCAAATTAACCAGTTCCTTGCGGACTGGCTGCGTTATTGCCTTGCGCACGGAGCGATGGCAATTCCGGTTTGTTAGACAGACTTCAATAACAAAGGAAACGATTTGGAAAGCCTGTTTAAACTGCCTTTGGTAAATGGGGCCAAAGTCAGAGTTCTACAGATTACCGATACCCATCTTTTTGCCGGTGAAGATGAAACGTTGTTGGGCGTGAATACGTTTAACAGCTATCGCGCTGTGCTGGACGCTATCAAGGCGCAGCAGCGCGAAGTCGATATCATCGCCGCGACAGGGGATTTGGCTCAGGATCAGTCGGTGGCGGCATACCATCAGTTTTGCCGTGGCATCAGCGAACTGCCTGCGCCCTGTGTCTGGCTTCCCGGAAACCATGATTTCCAGCCGGCGATGTTTGAAACCCTGCACGACGCCGGGATCAACCCGTCGAAGCACGTTCTGCTCGGCGATCACTGGCAAATCATTCTGCTCGATACGCAGGTCTTTGGCGTGCCGCACGGTGAGCTGAGCGAATATCAGCTGGAGTGGATGGAGCGCTGCCTGAAAGCCTATCCGGATCGCTACACTTTGCTGATGTTGCATCACCATCCGCTGCCATCTGGCTGTACGTGGCTCGATCAGCACAGCCTGCGCAACGCGCACATGCTGGCGAATACGCTGGTGAACTACCCGAAAGTGAATACGCTGCTGTGCGGCCATATTCATCAGGAACTGGATCTCGACTGGTATGGACGTCGTCTGTATGCCACGCCGTCGACCTGCGTTCAGTTCAAACCGCACTGCACCAATTTCACCATTGATACCGTTGCGCCGGGCTGGCGTTATCTGGATTTATATCCGGATGGCCGCGTGGAAACGCAGGTATTCCGTCTCGAATCCACCGAGTTTCACCCGGATACGGAATCGGACGGATACGAATGAACACCCTATTGTACCTGCATGGGTTCAACAGCTCCCCAAACTCGGCTAAAGCGACGTTGCTGAAAAACTGGCTGGCGGAACATCATCCGCGTATTGATATGGTGACGCCGCAGTTGCCGCCGTATCCGTCCGAGGCCGCCGAGTTACTGGAAACGCTGGTGATACAAAATGCCGGTAAGAAACTGGGCATTGTTGGCTCCTCGCTCGGCGGGTATTACGCCACGTGGTTATCGCAGTGTTTTGCCCTACCGGCGGTGGTGGTGAACCCGGCAGTCAAGCCTTATGAGCTGCTGATCGACTTTCTCGGGCAAAACGAGAACCCCTACACGGGCCAGCAATATGTGTTAGAGTCACGCCACGTTTACGATCTGAAAGTGATGCAGATCGAACCGCTGGAGTCGCCGGATTTACTCTGGTTATTACAGCAAACGGGCGATGAAATTCTCGATTACCGTCAGGCTGTGGCATATTACACCACCTGTCGTCAGACGGTTGAACCCGAGGGAAATCATGCATTTGTCGGCTTTGAGCGTTATTTTTCGCCGATTGTCGATTTCCTCGAACTGGCCGCAGACTAACATCGCAGGGTGACGTTCTCCCCGGATGTTGAGCGTCTGCGTGCTGCCAGTGCTTTTCCTCCCGCCCACATACTGTATCGTTAGCCCACAAACCTATGAGCCACGAATAATCAACGATGAGCCAATCTACTTATAACGCGGATTCCATAGAGGTCCTCAGCGGACTTGAACCGGTGCGCCGCCGTCCGGGCATGTACACCGATACCACCCGGCCAAACCACCTCGGCCAGGAAGTGATTGATAACAGCGTGGATGAGGCATTAGCCGGCCACGCCAAACGTATCGAAGTCATTCTGCACGAAGACCAGTCTCTTGAAGTCATCGATGATGGCCGTGGTATGCCGGTGGATATCCACGCAGAAGAAGGCGTGCCCGCCGTCGAACTGATTTTCTGCCGTCTGCACGCGGGCGGTAAATTCTCTAACAAAAACTACCAGTTCTCCGGCGGCCTGCATGGCGTGGGGATTTCGGTGGTCAACGCCTTATCCAAGCGCGTCGAAGTGGCGGTAAAACGCGGCGGCGAAGTGTATGAGATGGCATTTGAAAATGGCGATAAAGTTGAAGATCTGCATGTCACCGGCACCTGCGGTAAACGCAATACCGGCACCAGCGTTCACTTCTGGCCAGACGTCAGCTTCTTCGACAGCCCGCGTTTTTCGGTCAGCCGCCTCAGCCATTTGCTGAAAGCCAAGGCCGTACTGTGTCCGGGTGCTGAGATCATTTTCAAAGACAAGGTGAATAACACCGAGCAACGCTGGTGTTATGAAGACGGGCTGACCGACTACCTGATGGAAGCGGTCAACGGCCTCATCACTTTGCCGGAAAAAGCCTTTGTCGGTGCATTTGCCGGTGATATCGAAGCGGTAGACTGGGCGCTGCTGTGGCTGCCGGAAGGCGGCGAACTGCTGACCGAAAGCTACGTCAACCTGATCCCAACCATGCAGGGCGGTACGCACGTCAACGGTCTGCGTCAGGGGCTGCTCGATGCGATGCGCGAGTTCTGCGAATTCCGCAATATTCTGCCGCGCGGCGTCAAGCTTTCTGCGGAAGATATCTGGGAACGTTGCGCGTATGTGCTTTCGGTAAAAATGCAGGATCCGCAATTTGCCGGTCAGACCAAAGAGCGTCTCTCTTCCCGTCAGTGCGCTGCGTTTGTTTCCGGCGTGGTGAAAGATGCCTTCAGCCTGTGGCTGAACCAGAATGTCCATGCGGCAGAACAACTGGCAGAACTGTGCATTTCCAGCGCTCAGCGCCGTTTGCGCGCCGCCAAAAAAGTGGTGCGTAAGAAGCTGACCAGCGGCCCTGCGCTGCCGGGTAAACTGGCGGACTGTACGTCGCAGGATCTGAACATGACCGAACTGTTCCTGGTGGAAGGGGATTCCGCAGGCGGCTCGGCTAAACAGGCGCGCGACCGTGAATATCAGGCGATCATGCCGCTTAAGGGTAAGATCTTAAATACGTGGGAAGTCTCTTCCGATGAAGTCCTGGCGTCACAGGAAGTGCACGATATTTCTGTGGCCATTGGTATCGATCCGGACAGCGAAGACCTGACACAGCTGCGTTACGGTAAAGTCTGTATTCTTGCGGATGCGGACTCCGACGGCTTACACATCGCCACGCTGCTGTGCGCGCTGTTTGTCCGTCACTTCCGATCTCTGGTGCGCGGCGGCCACGTGTATGTTGCGATGCCGCCTCTTTACCGTATCGATCTGGGCAAAGAAGTGTTCTATGCGCTGGATGAGCAGGAAAAAGAAGGCGTGCTGGATCAGCTGAAACGTAAGAAAGGTAAGCCGAACGTCCAGCGCTTTAAAGGGCTGGGTGAGATGAACCCGTTGCAGCTGCGCGAAACCACGCTCGATCCGAATACCCGTCGTCTGGTTCAGCTGACTATCGATGAGAACGATATCGATCAGACGCTGCGCATGATGGATATGCTGCTGGCGAAAAAACGGTCTGAAGATCGCCGTAACTGGTTGCAGGAAAAGGGCGATACCGCCGAACTGGACGTTTAATCCCCTCAGACTGCGCCATAAAAAAATGCCGGACGCTTTGCAGCGCCGGCATTTTTGTTTTAAACAAAGGCAGATTTTAGGATCAGGCTTTTTCGATAATATGGATCACCACATCCAGCACGTCGGCTTTGATGTTTTCACGGTGCTTGTCCATGTGCGGTGCCTGCTGATGCGCTTCGAGGTGCGCAAGGCTTTCCCAATCTTCCAGCATGAAAATGGAATCAGGAACGGTTTTACGCCATGGGATCTGGCCGTTGAAATCAATGTAAGGCTCATAGCGGTGGCAACCTTTCTCTTCGAGAACACTTGGCAGCAGCGCGGTGATTTTATCCATGACCGCATCGCGGCGGCCCGCTTTTACTTTGATTTCGGCGATAACAGTGATCATAACTACCTCATTACACGAATGACTTTTTACCTTAGGCCTGACCGAACACATTTTCAAGGTGCGCGCGGTAACGGGCGAAATCACCTTCGATATCAGGCTGCTTGATCACGTCGTTACACATGAAGGTCGGCAGGGTGTCCAGACCGATGAACTGGTTGGCTTTATGCTGTGCCAGATAGACACCGTCAACGCCCACGCCGTGGAAGAATTGTTCTTTATCGTCGAATGCTTCCAGCGGCGCATTCCAGGTCACGGAAAGCATGTAGCATTTGCCCTGCAACAGGCCGCCGGAACCGTATTTTTTCGCACCGTCTGAACGGGTACGGCCATCACTGGCGTAGAGTTTGCCGTGGCCTTCGGTGAAGATTTCATCGATGTATTTTTTCAGCGTCCACGGCATGCCCATCCACCAGCCTGGTTGCTGATAAATGATGGCATCGGCCCACAGGTAGCTGTCGATTTCGGTCTGAACGTCGTAACCCTCTTCAAGCACGGTCACGCGTACGTCATGCCCCGCGTCACGCAGGAAGCTGGACGCGACGTCGGTCAGGCTGTTGTTCAGTGCACCTTTGGAGTGGGCAAAAGTTTTGCCGGCGTTAATAATCAGGATGTTGCTCATGGGATTTCCTTAAATGAATTCTGGCTGTCAGGCTGTTGTCACGTAGTGTACTGAACTCTGCATCGCGAAAAAATGTGATATTGCGCACAAGACTATTGACCCAGATGCAATAATCGCCCGATTTACCCGACGTATTCGCCCGTGCGGTTGGCTAAAACGGGTTAAAAACAACGCATAAATACAGCAACTATGACAGGAATACGGCAGATGATGTACTATCGCGGACATCATTGCCTCGCGGCTTGTGCCTTTGCGCGCCTGCGAGTGCAAGCTTCCTTAATTTCCAAAACGATAACGCCACGGGTCTGAGGATTAAACATCAATGAGCGAAATGACTCATGACGGAACAGAGCGTTTAGCACTGCATACGTTTACTGAGAACGCCTATCTCAACTATTCCATGTACGTCATCATGGACCGCGCGCTGCCGTTTATCGGTGACGGCCTGAAGCCGGTACAACGCCGTATTATTTATGCGATGTCCGAACTCGGCCTGAGTAATAACGCCAAATTCAAGAAATCCGCGCGTACCGTCGGTGACGTGCTGGGTAAATACCATCCGCACGGCGACAGCGCCTGCTACGAAGCCATGGTGCTGATGGCGCAGCCATTCTCTTACCGCTATCCGCTGGTTGACGGGCAGGGGAACTGGGGTGCACCAGATGACCCGAAATCCTTCGCCGCGATGCGTTATACGGAATCGCGCCTGTCCAAATATGCCGAAGTGCTGCTGCGCGAGCTCGGTCAGGGTACCGTGGATTATGTCCCGAACTTTGACGGCACCATGCAGGAGCCGAAAATGCTGCCTGCGCGCCTGCCCAACATTCTGCTGAACGGCACCACCGGCATCGCCGTGGGTATGGCGACGGATATTCCGCCGCATAACATCCGTGAAGTTGCCGCTGCTGCCGTCGCGCTGCTGGAAAAACCGGGCAGTTCACTCGATGACCTGCTGGAATTCGTGCAGGGGCCTGACTTCCCGACCGAAGCGGAAATCATCACGCCGCGCAGCGAAATCCGCAAAATGTACGAATCGGGCAAAGGCTCGGTGCGCATGCGTGCGGTCTGGCATAAAGAAGATGGCAGTGCGGTGATCACCGCATTGCCGCATCAGGTCTCCGGTGCGAAAGTGCTGGAGCAAATCGCCAGCCAGATGCGTGCCAAAAAGCTGCCGATGGTCGAAGATCTTCGTGACGAATCCGACCACGAAAACCCGACCCGTCTGGTGGTGGTGCCGCGATCCAACCGTATCGATCTCGATCAGGTCATGAATCACCTGTTTGTAACCACCGATCTGGAACGCAGCTACCGCATCAACATGAACATGATCGGGCTGGATCACCGTCCGCAGGTCAAAGGGCTGGTGGAAATCCTCACCGAATGGCTGGCCTACCGCCGCGATACCGTGCGCCGCCGCCTGAATTTCCGCCTCGATAAAGTTCTGAAACGCCTGCATATTCTCGAAGGTTTACTGATAGCCTTCCTGAACATTGATGAAGTGATCCACATCATCCGTACCGAGGACGAGCCAAAGCCGGTGCTGATGCAGCGTTTTGAGCTGTCTGATACGCAGGCCGAAGCGATCCTCGAGTTGAAATTGCGCCATTTGGCGAAACTCGAAGAAACGAAAATTCGCGGTGAGCAGGATGAGCTGGCGAAAGAACGCGATCAGTTGCAGGCATTGCTGGGCTCAGAACGTAAACTCAGCACGCTTATCCGCAAAGAAATTCAGGCCGATGCTGAATCCTTTGGCGACGATCGCCGCTCTCCAATCATTGAGCGTGAAGAAGCGAAAGCGATGAGCGAGCACGACTTCGTGCCGTCCGAGCCAGTGACTATCGTGCTGTCTGAATCTGGCTGGGTGCGCAGCGCCAAAGGCCATGACATTGATGCTTCCGGTTTAAGCTATAAAGCCGGTGACAGCTTCCGTGCCGCCGCCAAAGGTAAGAGCAATCAGCCGGTGGTGTTTATCGATTCCACAGGCCGCAGCTACGCGCTGGATCCGATGACGTTGCCTTCCGCGCGCGGGCAGGGCGAGCCGCTGACCGGCAAACTGACGCCACCGCCGGGTGCGACGATTGAACATGTGATCATGGCACAGGACGACCAGAAACTGCTGATGGCCTCCGATGCCGGTTACGGTTTCGTGTGTACCTTCAACGATTTAGTGGCGCGTAACCGTGCCGGTAAAGCGATGATTACCTTGCCGGAAAACGCCAAAGCCTTTGCCCCCGTTGAGCTTAATGGCGCGGATGATATGCTGCTGTCCGTAACTGCCGCTGGCCGCATGCTGTTGTTCCCGGTGGCGGATTTACCGCAACTGTCGAAAGGCAAGGGTAACAAAATCGTATCAATTCCTTCTGCGCAGGCCGCTTCCGGTGAAGATAAACTCGCCTGGTTGCTGGTTCTGCCGCCGCAGACGTCGATCACCCTGCACGTTGGTAAGCGCAAACTGCTGTTGCGTCCTGAAGATTTGCAGAAATTCCGCGCGGAACGCGGGCGCAAGGGAACCCTTCTGCCACGCGGCCTGCAACGGATCGATCGCGTCGAAGTGGATGCGCCTGCCCGCAGTAAAGGCGGCGACAGCGAAGAATAACGCGCTGGCTCATCGGCACGGACAGGGCACATTTGTGCCCTGTCTACGTTGTGGCGTTCAGCTATTGTTTGGGACTGTTGTGCAGTGCAAAGATTTTACATTTGTATAAACAAAACCGTTGTATAGCGTCGAATCAGGCTTGAGAATAGTTCGGCGCACAGGGATCTAAACTGCACAGGTTTCTTACCGGCTTCGGCTGTAGTTTTAAGAGGATGTTATGTTATTTATTTTACGACTGATAATCGTGGTGATTTACTCGATTCTGGTAAGTTTTTTTGGCTGTATCTATTGTCTGTCTAGCCCGCGTAATCCGAAACATGTGGCGACATTCGGAAAGTTATTTGGAAATCTGGCGCCGGTATTTGGCCTGACCGTTGAAAAGCGTATTCCCGCGGAGGCGCCGAACAACGGTAAATGCATTTATATCGCCAACCATCAGAACAATTACGATATGGTGACCGCCTCGTCGGTTGTCATGCCCGGTACCGTCACCGTCGGTAAAAAAAGTCTGGTCTGGATCCCGTTTTTTGGTCAGCTGTACTGGCTCACCGGCAACCTGCTGATTGACCGTAATAACCGCGCGAAAGCCCACGGTACGATTTCGCAGGTTGTGAACCAGATTAAGAAAAAGAACCTGTCTATCTGGATGTTCCCTGAAGGAACGCGCAGCCGCGGTCGTGGCCTGATGCCGTTTAAAACGGGCGCTTTCCACGCAGCGATTTCAGCCGGAGTGCCGATCGTGCCAATTTGCGTATCGAACACCAATGGCAAAGTGAAGCTCAACCGCTGGTCCAACGGCCACGTCATTGTTGAGATGCTGCCGCCTGTAGATACAACCGGCTACACGAAAGACCGTTTGCGCGAATTATCTGAACACTGTCATAAGCTGATGGCGGATAAAATTGCTGAGCTTGATGCCGAAGTGGCGCTGCGCGAAGCCGCAGAAAAAAAATAAAAGTCATTAAATATCACATTAAAACCCGCTGCCATTGATGGCGACGGGGCCTACTTTTGTTTTCATGGAGAAGATATGTCACTCAGTCGTCGCTCGTTCCTGCAAGCCTCCGGCGTGGCTCTTGCCGCAGGTGCTCTGCCATTGAAAGCAGAAGCGAGTGGTTCGCAACCGGCCTTGCCTGTTCCGCCGCTGCTAGAATCGCGTCGCGGACAACCCCTGTTCCTTACGTTGCAATCCGCCCATTGGTCGTTCCTTGGCGGTGCCAAAGCGCCTGTCTGGGGCATCAACGGCATGTATCTCGGGCCGACGGTGAAAGTGCACAGCGGGGATGACGTGAAGCTGATTTACAGCAATCGTCTGGCTGAACCGGTGTCGATGACCATCAGCGGTCTGCTGGAACCGGGCACACTGACCGGCGGTGGTGCGCGCATGATGTCACCGGGCGTGGACTGGTCGCCGGTCTTGCCTATCCGTCAGCCAGCGGCGACGTGCTGGTATCACGCCAATACGCCAAACCGCATGGGACCGCACGTCTATAACGGGCTGGCGGGAATGTGGATTGTCGAGGATGAAATCAGCAAAAATCTGCCGTTGCCGAATCATTACGGCGTCGATGATTTCCCGCTGATCATTCAGGACAAACGTCTGGACGGTTTTGGTGTGCCGCAATACGACACACCCGCATCGGGCGGCTTCTTCGGCGATACCATGCTGGTGAATGGCGTGCAGAGCCCGTTCGTCGAAGTCTCACGCGGCTGGGTACGTTTGCGTTTACTGAATGCGTCCAATGCGCGTCGTTACGAACTGAGCATGAGTGACGGTCGCCCGTTCCACGTCGTGGCCTCGGATCTCGGTTTCCTGCCTGCGCCAATGACTGTGCAGCGTTTATCCCTTGCACCCGGCGAGCGCCGCGAAGTGCTGGTGGATATGTCGCAAGGTGAAGAAGTCTCGATTACCGCCGGTGAAGCGGCGGGCGTGATGGAGCGTTTGCGCGGGTTGTTTGAGCCATCGAGTATTCTGGTATCCACGCTGGTGCTGACGCTAAAACCGACCGGCCTGCTGCCTTTGGTAACGGATAATCTGCCGATGCGTTTACTGGCCGATCAAATTCTCTCCGGCAACGTGATCCGCACCCGTGACCTGCGCCTCGGCGACAGCCAGCCGGGCGTTAACGGCGCCATGTGGGACATCAACCGTATTGACCTCACCGCCCAGCAGGGGACGTGGGAGCGCTGGACAATACACGCGGACATGCCGCAATCGTTCCATGTCGAGGGTGTATCCTTCCTGGTGAAAAGCGTCAACGGTGCTGCGCCGCTGGTGGAAGATGCCGGATTCAAAGATACGGTCTGGGTCGATGGCGATGTGGAGTTACTGGTGTATTTCAACCAGCCGTCATACGAGCATTTCCCGTTTGTGTATCGCAGCGGCGCGCTGGAACTGGCGGATCGTGGTTCAGCAGGCAATATGCTGGTTCAGCCGTCGATGTAACGATTTCGATGCCAAAAAAAACCCGCCAAGGCGGGTTTTTTAGTTTCCAGAACACTGCAGGATTACAGCCCCTTTTCAGGATCTGGCCCCAGACGGTGCTCTTTATCCAGTTTGGTCACTTCCGCCAGCTCTTCTTTCTCCAGTTTAAAATCAAACACGTCGAAGTTTTCGTGGATGCGTTTTGGTGTGACAGATTTCGGGATAACGATCAGCCCGTTATCCAGATGCCAGCGGATCACAATCTGCGCCGGGGTTTTATCGTATTTATCTGCCAGTTTCTGAATCAGCGGCTGATCGAAAACGCCTTCGCCGCCTTGTGCCAGAGGGCTCCAGGATTCGGTGGCGATATTGTGCGTGGCGTTCCAGGAATGCAGCTGACGCTGTTGCATCAGCGGGTGCAGCTCAATCTGGTTCACCACCGGGAAAATCCCGGTTTCATCTTTCAGTTTCTGCAAATGGGCGAGCGGGAAGTTACACACGCCGACGCTTTTCGCCAGACCCTCTTCTTTCAGCTTCAGCAGTGCTTTCCATGCTTCAACATAGTTGCCCTGTTGCGGCTGCGGCCAGTGGATCAGGTACAGATCGATATAATCGGTTTGCAGTTTTTTAAGGCTGGTTTCCAGCGCTTTTGGCGCATTCAGCTGATCGTCATTCCACAATTTGGTGGTGATGAACAGCTCTTCACGAGGAACGAGATTAGCGGCGATCGCTTCGCCAACGCCTTCCTCATTCTTGTAAATGGCGGCGGTATCGATATGACGATAACCGGTTTCAATGGCGGTTTTTACCGCCGCAGTAGCATCCTGATTACTGGCTTTCCATACGCCAAGTCCTAACTGAGGCATCAGGTTGCCATCGTGAAGTTTTATGATGGGTTGAGCTGCCATGAGTTTCTCCTTATGGGCGGACCGTAATTGACATCGTGCCCGCTGAAATACGCGGGCACAGACAGAAATGGGGCTTTAGCCTGAGACTAAGTCTAGTTAACGAAACGGCATCTTGCTGAGCAAGCTACTGATTTTATTTTCAACTCACCGATCGTTTGACGGTTTTTACTGTACGTCCAAACTGCCGCAGGGAAGATGCTCAATCCTGCTTAAGGCTTGCCTGTTTCTGCTTGTCTCTGTAGAAATGATGGCGGATATGGCACTATCAGTGATGGTTTATCGGAAACGGGATGAAGTTAATATGGAAAACGTGGACAGCTTATGTGCCCGCATGTCGGCACGTGTCGCGCAGCTGAGCGGTGACAAAATACTCAGTAAATCGGCGGTGCCGCAGGTCACGTTGATGTATACCACGCAGTACCATGCGCGCCAGCCGGTGCTCTATAATCCCGGCGTGGTGATCCTGTTTCAGGGGAGTAAAGTGGGCTATCTTGGCAAAAAAACGTTCTCCTACGATCCGCACAATTACCTGATGCTGACGGTGCCGTTGCCGTTCGAATGCGAAACTTTCGGCAGCCCGGAACAACCGATGGCCGGTATTCAGATCAGTATCGATAATCTGATGTTGCAGGATTTACTGATGGATATGGGCGATGAGGCGATGGCGCATCAGCGCGAGTCTTCCACCGGTATCAATTCCGGCATTTTGGATGACGACATTCTGTGCGCCACTGAACGTCTGCTGGATGTGATGGATAAACCGCTGCACGCCCGTGTACTGGGCCCGAAAATCATCCGCGAGATTTTGTTCTTTATTCTGACCAGCGAAAACGGCGGGGCGTTGCAGGCGCTGGTCAACCGCCATACGCACTTCAGCCAGATAACCAAATCCTTGCGCCGCATTGAAGCTCAGTATGCCGATAATCTCAGCGTCGAAATTCTGGCGAGTGAAGTGAACATGAGCGTCTCGGCGTTTCATCACAACTTCAAAGCCGTGACCAGCACGTCGCCGTTGCAATACCTGAAAACGTATCGGCTGCATAAAGCACGCATGATGATGATTTACGACGGATTAAAAGCCAGTTCGGCGGCATTGCAGGTGGGTTACGAAAGCGCGTCGCAGTTCAGCCGCGAGTTTAAGCGTTACTTTGGCGTGACCCCAAGCGACGAAATTGCGCGCCTGAGGGAAGGGCATTTTGGCGCAGTGGCTGTCGCCGATGCATCATTTAAAGCGGTATTCTAGCTGGCGAGAATAGCGAACAGACTGGCCTCAGGCGTGGGCTTTGCGGTTTTTCCACAGCACCACGAGACCGCCCGCAAGGCCAATCACCAGCAGCAGCACCGGTAAAATCATCAGCCCGGCCATGACCTGATCTTCATGACGTTTCACCAGCGGAATGTGGCTCATGGCAAATCCCAGCGTAATGACTACACCCACCCACAGAATGGCGCTCAGCCAGTTAAAGAACTGGAAACGTGCATTATTGAGGCCGGAGATCCCGGCCATGGTCGGCAGCAGGGTGCGCACAAACGCCAGAAAACGGCCCGCCAGCAGCGCCATCAAACCGTGCTCAATGAACATCCGGTGTGCGCGCTGATGATAATGCGCCGGTAGCTGCAACAGCCAGCCTTTCACCACGCGGGTATGCCCGAGCCATCGCCCCTGTATATAGCTCAGCCAGCAGCCAAGGCTGGCAGCGATCACCAGAATAATCAGCGTCGGGAAAAAGCTCATTACACCTTTGGCGATGAGCGCACCGGTCAGCAGCAGCAGGCTGTCGCCGGGCAGGAAAGAGGCGGGAAGCAATCCGTTTTCAAGGAACAGCGTGGTGAACAGGACAGCATAAATAACCCAAAGCAAATTGGGGTCGGCGAGCATAGTAAAATCATGCCGCCAGAGTGCATGAAAAATGTCGCAAATAACTGCCATATTCTGTCCTGTTGCTGTTCGTGTGCTGTTCGTGTGCTGTTCGTGACAACTTTTGTCGATTCTAAGTGTACCGTAATTCGCGTTTTGAGATGTTGATCTGGGAACGCTCTGTTCGAAATGTAACCTCCGGGAATTATTGCCAGAGGTTATGGGTAGAGCTTACAGAGTATTCTCATTCTACGAATGGAAATCCGACAGATACCTTAACGATCTGAGCAGTCTGTCGCAATCCCTGTGTCTCAGACCGTGGCAATCCGTTCAAACGCCGCGCTCAGATCGGCGATCAAATCATCACAATGCTCCAGGCCGATATGAAGACGCACCAGCGTGCCGGTGAAATCGATGGTTTCTGCCGGACGGATTGCCTGAATTTCTTCCGGCTGATTGGCCAGAACCAGCGATTCAAAACCGCCCCAGGAATACGCCATGCTGAAATGCTCGAAGTGATCAAGATAGTCTGAAAGCTGTTGCTTGCTCAGCCGCTGTTTCAGCACAAACGAAAAAAGGCCACAGCTACCGGTGAAATCGCGTTTCCAGAACTCATGGCCTTTGCTGCCCGGCAATGCCGGATGATTCACCACCGCCACTTCAGGGCGCGTTGCCAGCCACTGCGCGATATGCAGGCTGCTTTCTGCGTGCTGTTTCAGGCGGATGCCCATGGTGCGTAAACCGCGGCTGGCGACGTAGGCCGTATCGGCGTCAACCATTTGCCCCATCAGATAGGAATGCTCGCGCAGCTGCTCCCAGCATCGTGCATTGGAAACGGCGGTGCCGATCATTGCATCGGAATGCCCGACGATATATTTGGTTCCCGCCTGAATCGAAATATCGATATCAAACTCCAGCGCCTTAAACAGAATACCCGCCGCCCAGGTATTATCGATCATGATGACGACGTCCGGGGACACCGCTCGTACCGCTTTCACCATCGCCGGAATATCCGGTACTTCCATGGTGATTGAACCCGGTGATTCGAGGAACACCACTTTGGTGTTCGGTTGCATCAGCGCTCCCAAACCGCCACCCATGTCTGATGGGAAATAGGTGGTAGAAACTCCCAGTTTCTTCAGCACTTTTTCACAGAAATCCTGCGTTGGTTCGTAAGAAGAACCGGCCACCAGAATGTGGTCACCGGCACTGACAAACGACAGCACCGCATTGCTGACCGCCGCCGCGCCGCACGGATAGAGCGCACAGCCCGCGCCACCTTCCAGTTCGACCATCGCTTCCTGCAATGAGAAATGTGTCAGGGTGCCGCGACGGCCATAGAACAGCTCGCCGTTAGCGCGGTTGGCAGTGGCGTGTTTTTTTTCGGCTACCGTTTCAAATACCAGCGATGACGCGCGCTGGATAACCGCATTCACTGAACCCTGCGTGAATTTCTTGTCCCGTCCGGCACTGACCAGCGCGGTTTCAATTTTCTTAGACGACATAATCCGTATTTCACCCTGATTGATTTTGGAGATCGGCGCGCTGTCGCGTCCGCTGACATGTCTTTAAGTTAACATGAGGAATTTCAGGGATCTGTCTTTTGCCGGGTGAATGAAAAAATTTCAGTCAAAAAAAGCCCGTTCGCAGAACGGGCAGAGGAGAAACCAGACACAAAGGAAAAATTAACCCGTATAGACCCCAAACAGTTTGGGCAGGAACAGTGAGATTGACGGGATGTAGGTCACCAGCATCAGCACCACAAACAGCACGCAGTAGAACGGCAACATGGCTTTGACGACTTTCTCGATGCTCTGTTTACTCACCGCACTGGCGACGAACAGCACCGAACCGACCGGCGGTGTGATAAGCCCGATCCCCAGATTGACCAGCATGATCATCCCGAAATGCACCGGATCGATGCCGAGCGATAACACCACCGGCAGCAGCACTGGCGTCAGGATCAGGATGATCGGCGCCATGTCCATCAGCGTACCGATCAGCAGCAGCATGATGTTGATCCACATGAGGATCACGTACTTGTTGTCAGAGATCGAGGTAAAGAACTCGGTGATCCGCATCGGCAGCTGCATGTAGGTCATCACTGCGCCAAAGCTGGCGGCGAAGCCAATCAGGATCATCACGATACTGACCGTTTTGACCGTGCGATACATCAGTTTTGGTAGCTCACTCCACTTGTAATCGCGGTAGATAAACATGGTAACGAAGAACGACCACAGGCAGGCAATGGCGGCGGATTCCGTCGCGGTGAAAATTCCGCTAAGGATCCCACCCATGATGATGACCACTGTCATCAGGCCCCACAGCGTGTCGATGAAAATCTTCAGCGCCTGGCGGAACGGCACGCGCTCACCTTTCGGATAACCGCGCTGATGGGCAAACACCACGCACATCACCATCAGCGTCAGGCTGAGCAGCAAACCGGGCAGAATACCGGCGATGAACAGCGCGGCGATCGATACCGTACCGCCGGTCGCCAGCGAGTAAATCACTGAGTTATGGCTCGGTGGCGTGAGGATCGCCTGCACCGAACCGCTGGCGGTGACCGCAGCGGCGAAATCGCGCGGATACCCTTTTTTCTCCATTTCCGGGATCATCACCGAACCGATCGACGCGGTATCCGCCACCGACGAGCCAGAGATCGCACCGAAAAACGTCGAGGCGACAATGTTTACCAGCGACAGTCCGCCGCGGATAAATCCGACAAAGATGTAGGCAAAACTCACCAGCCTGCGGGCTATGCCACCTTCGGCCATGATTGCCCCCGCCAGAATAAAGAACGGGATCGCCAGCAATGAAAACTTGTTTACGCCGTTGGTCAACTGAATCATCAGCGCCTCAAACGGCAGGTCGATCCACCAGGCACCGGCCAGCGCGCTGAGCCCGACGGCGTACGCCACCGGCACGCCGATCGCCAGCATCACCCCCAGCGTTAAAAGTAAAATAAGTGCGTCCATAAACGTCTCCGGGTCAGGCGTCGGAATTGCCCAGCATCACCACCGGGCGCTGATGCTGCGGTCCGGCGATGATCTGCTCAATGATGAATAAAATCGTCAGGGCGGATCCTATCGGCAGCGGCAAATAGGTTTCACCGGCGGTCAGCAGTGGAAACTCCGCTACCGGTTGTGTCCAGAGTTCGCTGCACAGATGCAGGCTGTACCAGAAAATGAAAATGCTGATGGCCAGCATCATCAGATCTGACAGCAGCGCCGAGAACTTTTTTAGCGCAGGGGGCAGGCGGTCGGTGACCATCGCCACCACGATATGAGAACCGGCGCGGTAGCTGACGGCAGCGCCGATAAAGGTGAATGTCACCATGCACATAATGGCGACCGGTTCAGGCCACGACAGCGCGCTGTTCATGACGTAACGGGCGAAGATCCCGATGGGGATCACTGCCACCATTAGCAATAACGCAATCCCGGCGAGCCACATTGCGGCGCGGTAAAGGATGTCCATCAGGGTGTGATATCCGGAAATCATAAGGCTTCCCCCGGTGAGTGTCGGAAAAGGGCAGCGGTCGCTGCCCTGCAGAGACAAGGTTTACTGAACGTCGGCGATTTGCTGCATCAGTGCTTTATGGTCTTTGCCGAACTCATCGCGCACGGACTGTGTGGCTTGCACATAAGTCGCCGGATCGATTTCGTAGAATTTCACGCCACCGGCTTTCATCGTAGCGAGGGCTTTCTCGTTATAGGCTTTCCACAGCTCACGCTGCTCGTCCTGCGCTTCTTTCGACAGTTTGAGGATCAGTTGCTGGTCTTCGGGTTTCAGTTTGTCCCACTTCACTTTCGAGTACAGGAACAGCTCAGGGATAATGAAGTGACGGCTGTAGGTGTAGTTCTTCACCACCGGCAGATAGTTGTGCGCGACGAAGGTCGGCGGATTGTTTTCGGTACCGTCGATCACGCCAGTTTGCATTCCGCTGAACACTTCACTGACGCCCATCGCCACCGGATTCGCGCCCATGGCTTTCAGCGTGGCCAGCGCAATTGGGCTGCCCTGAACACGGATTTTCATTCCTTTCAGGTCTTCGGGTTTAACCACGGCTTCTTTGGTGATCAGGTTTCGCGTGCCGCCGTCCATCCAGCCGAGGAACACCAGGCGTGAATTCGGGTTGTTAGTGATCTTATCGCCGATCTCCTTACCAATCTGACCGTCGAGTACTTTGTGCATGTGGTCTTCATCACGGAATATGTAGGGCAGGGTGAAGACGTTGATTTCCGGCAAAATAGAGGCGACAGGCGTCATCGACACGCGAATGATGTCCAGCGCACCGAGCTGTGCCTGTTCAATTTCCTGCTTTTCATCGCCCAGCACACCGCCGGGGAAGGTTTTGATTTCAAGACGCCCGTCAGTTTGCTTGTGCAGCTTTTCGCCCATGTGCTGGACGGCAACGACGTTCGGGTAGCCTTGCGGATGCACATCGGCGGCTTTCAACGTCTGCGCTGACGCGGCGGAGGTAAATAACAGGGTGGCGGAACTCAGGCAAAGGCTGAGAAGTGCTTTTTGCAATTTCATCAGTTTGTCTCCAGGGGTATTCGGTATGAAAAAAGTTACAGCGAAAATGAACCGGCCGGCGCACCGCGCGCTGTCAGATCTGCATGAGAGTATTGAAAATAATGATGTAAATGAAACGGATACAGGACATGCCAGTGTGTGGTCTTTGCCCGTGCTAAGCACCTTACCCTATTTATAACTGTTGGGTATTTGAGCGTTATCACAAACTCGCAACAAATGTAAAATACTGTTACTTAATATTTAAAACGTTGTTTTGTCTTTGGTAATTGCTGGCAGATGATTGATTTAGCATAGGATTATTTGCAAAAGTGTGACGCAGATTAAACTGTCGATCTATTAACCAAAGGGTCAAAACCTTGTCATCCGTCAAGGACACTGGCGGCGTCAGGCGCGACAATGTAAATAATAATGAGAACGACTATCAATTAGGTCTTTTTATTTGATATAATTCGGCGTTATTTAACCCATATACACTGATTCTGGCTGGAGGCGACGCGTGAAAACGGCTCGCAATAAGATGAAAAAAACGACCTCTGTATTGATGTCGTTAATGTTGGTCGCTGGTTTAAGCGGCAACGCAATGGCTGCGCCTGCGACGCCGGCGGCGAATGCCGTCACTTCTGAAACCACGCAACCAGCACCTACTGCGACTGACGCTACGCCAGCGCCTGTCATGCAATCTTCGCAGACTGAAGCTCCCGTCATTCCAACCGATTTGTCCGTATTAGGCATGTACCACCATGCTGACGTGGTGGTGAAAACCGTCATGATTGGCCTGCTGCTGGCGTCAGTGGTTACCTGGGCATTGCTGTTCAGCAAAGGCTCTGAAGTGTTTACCGCCAAACGCCGTATGCGCCGCGAATTTGACGCACTGTCTTCCGTGCGTACGCTGGACGAAGCCGCTGAGCAGGCTGAAAGCTTCGCCGCCAGCAGCACCAGCGCGCAGATGATCCGCGATGCGCAGAATGAGCTCGAGCTGTCTGCCGGTTCTACCGACAACAACGGCATTAAAGAACGTACCAGCTTCCGCCTTGAGCGCCGTGTCGGCGCTGCTGGCCGTCACATGGGCCGCGGCAATGGTATTCTGGCCACTATCGGCGCGATATCGCCGTTCGTCGGCCTGTTCGGTACTGTCTGGGGCATCATGAACAGCTTCATCGGTATCGCGCAAACCCAGACCACTAACCTGGCCGTGGTTGCGCCGGGTATCGCAGAAGCACTGCTGGCAACAGCTGTGGGTCTGGTGGCCGCAATTCCTGCCGTGGTTATCTATAACATTTTCGCCCGTACCATCACGTCTTACCGCCATCAGGTAGGCGACGTGGCGGCGCAGATTATCCTGTTACAGGGCCGTGATTTGGATTTGGCTGCCAGCGAAGGCGATGCGCCGCGCGGTCAGACAGGTCAGTTACGCGTAGGATAAGAACAGATTATGGCTATTCGGTTAAACGACGATATCGACGAAAGCGGTGAAATGCATGACATCAACGTCACGCCTTTTATCGACGTCATGCTGGTACTGCTGATCATCTTCATGGTTGCCGCGCCGCTGGCCACCGTAGATGTCCGGGTAGATTTACCGGCTTCGACGGCCAAAGCGCAGCCCCGTCCGGAAAAACCCATCTTCCTGACGGTGAAATCAGACAAGCAAATGTTCCTTGGCGACATCGCGGTCAACAGCGACAACCTGACGGCCATGCTGGATCAGCGTACTCAGGGCAACAAACAGAGTACGATTTTCTTCCGTGCAGATAAGACGGTGGATTATGAAACGCTGATGAACGTCATGGATAACCTGCGTAAAGCCGGTTACCTGAAAGTCGGGCTGGTCGGCGCTGAACAAACCGGCGCAGCCGCCGCGAAGTAAGCGTCCATTTGTTCAGAAGTCCCTAAAGAAAAGGCCAGCGTTTGCTGGCCTTTTTTGCGTTGTGAGAGACTGATAATCAGGTCACCGGTGCCGGGTTAAACACTGCCAGCGCATTGTGAATGCCCCAGGTGTCTGACCAGGTTTTCTTGCGGCCACTGGCGATATCGAGGATGAAGTGGAACAGCTCCCAGCCGACGTCTTCGATAGTTGCATCGCCCGTTGCAATGGTACCGGCGTTGATGTCCATCAGGTCATGCCAGCGGTTAGCCAGTGTGGTGCGGGTCGCCATTTTGATTACCGGTACGGCCAGCAGGCCATAAGGCGTACCGCGTCCGGTGGTAAAGACCTGAACGGTGATACCTGAAGCCAGTTGCTGCGTGCCGCAGACAAAATCACTGGCGGGCGTTGCGGCGAAGATCAGCCCCTTTTTGGTCGGACGCTGTCCCGGTGACAACACTTCAGAAATCGCGCTGGTGCCGGATTTCGCAATCGATCCAAGCGCTTTTTCGACCACGTTCGCCAGTCCGCCTTTCTTGTTGCCCGGAGACGGGTTGGCGCTGCGGTCGGTTTGCCCGAGCGACAGATAATTATCATACCAGGCCATCTCTTCCAGCAGGCGTTTGCCGACGCTGACATCCGCAGCACGCGGGGTGAGCAGATGGATTGCGTCGCGTACTTCGGTCACTTCGGAGAACATCACCGTGCCACCGCAGCGCACCAGCAGATCCGAGGCGAAGCCGACCGCCGGGTTGGCGGTCACGCCGGAGAAAGCATCGCTGCCGCCACACTGCATACCGACCACCAGATCTGACGCTGGACAGGTTTCACGCTGACGGCGGTTCAGGCGCTCGAGATGGAACTGTGCCACGGTGAGAATATCGTCCACCATCGACTGGAAACCGACGTGCTGTTCATCCTGCAAACGGACGATGTGAGTGTCGTCGAGCGAAATGGCCTGCACGTCGGGTGTGCCTTCCAGCAGACGTTCCGGCTGTAGTTTCTCGCAGCCCAAACCGACCACCATGACTTCACCGCCAAAGTTCGGGTTGAGCGCCAGATTGTGGATGGTGCGGATTGGCACGACCGCTGCCGGTGCGTTGATAGCCACTCCGCAGCCGTACAAATGGTTCAGCGCAACGACGCCATCCACGTTGGGAAATTTCGGCAGTAAATCACGCTCGATAATTTTCACCACGTAATCAACCACGCCCGCTACACAATGCACGCTGGTGGTAATGCCGAGCAGGTTTTTGGTGCCCACGCTGCCGTCTTCGTTGCGATAGCCTTCAAACGTGTAGCCCTCAAGCTTCGGTAAGGCCGGGGGAACGCGTGTCGCCAGCGGCAGACTGGCGAGCTCCGGTGCAACGGGCAATTCGACCAGCGATTCGTCAATCCAGCTGCCTTGCGGAATTTCCCTCACGGCATAACCGATCACTTCGCCATAACGAATGATATCGCCGCCTTTGGCAATCGGTTCTAAAGCCACTTTATGACCTTGCGGAATATGCTCAATTAATTCCAGACCATTTGAAAATCGGGTGCCGGCTTTTAAACCGTTATCGTTCACAATAATGGCAACGTTATCGCTTTCATGAACTTTAATGAAAAGTGCGTCTGTTGCATGCTCTTTATCTTTATTACGTGACATAACTGTCTCCGCGTTTATTAAACATCCCGAAAAAAGATCCTTCGGTTAATTCTCTGAAGTGGTCGCGTACAAATGTTAACGTTTTGTCTTTCCGGCATTACAGGGTATGCCCCTATTATAAAGCAGCTGTCCGGGAACCTCATTGTGCAACTGACCAGCTTTTCGCCCGCGGAACGTCATTCTGTGTGGCAGGTGACAGAATAGATGTGACGGATATCACCCTTTGTTTTGCAGGCCTTCAGAACCCGTGTGAACTGTGATTATCCTCCCACCACGATGTGTGGATGCAAAAGAATAGTCGTCATCGTACGGCGTATTCTTGGGCGAATGCACAGTGTTATTTCCGCCCTCATTTTTTATACTGTGTTTGCCCTCTGAAGGTCGCGTTGAAAGCAATACAGGTAAATTTCAGGCATGGATAAATCACGACGAAATGCCTGTCTCATATAAAGGAAGCCAGCAGGCGAAGCGAAAAAAGTTATTTCGATAACCGTTATTTCCCTGCGAATTATTCCGTACTAGTAAAATGAGGGTCACCATGAGCGTTCATTCCCAGTCCCGAGTACTGGCGCAAAGTAAGACGCGAACACATATTCGCTATTATATTTTGCTGATTATCTTTCTTATCACGGCGGTAAATTATGCCGACCGTGCAACGCTTTCGATTGCCGGTACCGAGGTCGCGCGTGAGCTGGGCCTGGATGCCGCTGATATGGGGCAAATCTTCGCCGCGTTCGGCTGGGCTTATCTCATCATGCAACTGCCCGGTGGCTGGCTGCTGGACCGTTTCGGTTCCAAAAAAGTCTACTCCTACAGCCTGTTTTTCTGGTCACTGTTCACGTTGTTGCAGGGCTTTGTCGGCTGGTTCCCGCTGGCATACGGAGCGCTTACGCTGTTCATTCTGCGTTTTATGTTGGGTTTCTCTGAAGCACCTTCCTTCCCGGCCAACGCCCGCATCGTGGCCGCCTGGTTCCCGACCAAAGAGCGCGGCACCGCCTCGGCGATTTTTAACTCTGCACAATATTTCTCGCTCGCGTTGTTCTCACCGCTGCTCGGCTGGCTGACCTACGCCTGGGGCTGGGAACATGTCTTCATCGTGATGGGTGTGCTCGGTTTTGTGCTAACGCTGGTGTGGATCAAGTTCATCCACAACCCGCCGGAACATCCGGGAATTTCTAAAAGCGAGCTGGAATTTCTGAAAGACGGCGGCGCTGTAGTCGATATTGACCACAAGAAAACCGACGGCACGCAAGGTGGCCCAAAATGGAGTTACGTCCGCCAGATGCTGAGCAACCGCATGATGTTGGGGATCTTCTTCGGTCAGTACTTCATTAATAGTATTACGTGGTTCTTCCTGACCTGGTTCCCAATTTATCTGGTTCAGGAAAAGGGGATGTCTATTCTTAAAGTCGGGATGATTGCAGCAATTCCCGCGCTGTGCGGCTTTGCCGGTGGCGTGCTGGGCGGCGTGTTCTCTGATTATCTGCTCAAACGCGGTTTCTCACTGACAGTGGCGCGCAAAATTCCCATTGTCCTGGGCATGCTCTTAGCCACCAGCATCATTTTATGTAATTACACGGATAACAACGCACTGGTGGTGACCCTGATGGCACTGGCGTTCTTCGGTAAAGGCTTTGGTGCGCTGGGCTGGCCGGTGATTGCCGATACCGCGCCGAAAGAAGTCATCGGGCTGTGCGGCGGCATCTTCAACGTCTTTGGCAACGTGGCTTCTATCGTCACGCCGCTGGTTATCGGTTACATCGTCAAAGGTCTGCATTCTTTCAATATGGCCCTGATTTTCGTCGGTTGCTCTGCGCTGATGGCGATGCTGTGTTACCTGCTGGTTGTCGGTGAGATCAAACGTCTCGAACTTAAGAAAAGCTAATTTACGATGGCGGGCTGACGGAAATTCCGCGCCCGCCCTATAACGAGGTCATCTATGAGTAATCCAATGATTCCAAACCGGTTCCGTCAGGATTTATTGCAAGGTAAAACGCTGATCGGCTGTTGGGCCGCCTTGTGCAACCCGATTGCCACGGAAGTCCTGGGGGTCGCAGGTTTTGACTGGCTGCTGCTTGACGGCGAACACGCACCGAATGACATCAGCACCTTTGTGCCGCAGCTGATGGCGCTGAAAGGCAGCAAAAGCGCGCCGGTTGTACGTCCGCCTTTCAATGAGCCGGTGGTGATTAAACGTCTGCTGGATATTGGTTTTTACAACTTCCTCATTCCTTTCGTGGAAACGCAGGAGCAGGCCGAGCGCGCCGTGGCGTCTACTCGTTATCCGCCAGCAGGGATCCGTGGCGTATCCGTTTCCCATCGCAGCAATATGTTTGGCACCGTGGCGGATTACTTCACCAGCATCAACGACAACATCACGGTGATGGTGCAAATCGAGAGCCAGCAGGGCGTCGATAACCTTGATGCGATTGCCGCCACCGACGGCATCGACGGCATTTTTGTCGGCCCAAGCGATCTGGCCGCAGGCATGGGACATCTCGGCAACGCCGGACACCCGCAAGTGCAGGCGGCCATCCGCCACATCTTCGACCGTGCAAAAGCGCACGGAAAATCCAGCGGCATTCTGGCACCGGTTGAAGCCGATGCACGCCGTTATATGGAATGGGGCGCGACCTTTGTGGCCGTTGGCAGTGATTTAGGCATTTATCGCGCAGGTACGCAGGCGCTGTGTGATCGCTTCACCAAGTGATCTCATCACATCAATACTCTGAGGATATCCGAATGAAAATTGGCTTTATTGGTTTAGGCATCATGGGCAAGCCTATGAGCAAAAACCTGCTCAAAGCAGGCTATGAACTGGTGGTCATGGACCGCAATCTCGACACCGTGGGCGAAATTGTCGCGCTGGGCGCCACCGCTGCCGACACGCCGAAAGCAGTCGCTGAACAGTCTGATGTAATCATTACCATGCTGCCTAACTCACCGCAGGTCAAAGACGTGGCGTTGGGTGAAAATGGCCTGATTGAAGGCGCACGCCCCGGCACAATCTTTATCGACATGAGTTCTATCGCACCGTTGGCCAGCCGCGAAATCAGCGAAGCGCTGGCGGCGAAGCAGATCGCCATGCTCGATGCGCCGGTCTCCGGTGGGGAGCCGAAAGCCATCGACGGCACCATGTCAGTGATGGTCGGCGGCGAGAAAGCCGTATTTGATAAATGCTATGAAATCATGAAGTCGATGGCCGGTTCCGTGGTGCATACCGGCGATATCGGCGCGGGCAACGTCACCAAGCTGGCCAATCAGGTCATTGTGGCGCTGAACATTGCGGCGATGTCGGAAGCGCTGGTGCTGGCAACCAAAGCAGGCGTAGATCCTAATCTTGTCTTCCAGGCGATCCGTGGCGGGCTGGCAGGCAGTACCGTGCTGGAAGCCAAAGCGCCGATGGTGATGGATCGCAACTTTAAACCTGGATTCCGTATTGATTTGCATATCAAAGATTTAGCCAATGCACTCGACACTTCCCATGGCGTGGGTGCGCAACTGCCTCTGACCTCGCTGGTCATGGAAATGATGCAGGCATTGAAAGCGGATGGTCACGGGCAATCTGACCACAGCGCCATTGCACGCTATTATGAAAACTTAGCGAAGGTTGAAGTTACCCGTTAGTCAGGGGGATCGCGCGGCCCGATGAGCAGTAAATCGCGTCGCGTAGCCCTTTTGGCAGAATGCAAAACTGACAGGACGCTTTTCCACAACGGCGCGTGCAGTTTATGAAGGTAATGACTTTATGAAAATAGTGATCGCACCGGATTCATACAAAGAAAGTTTGTCTGCATTGGATGTGGCGAAGGCCATCGAAAGCGGATTTCGTGAGATTTTCCCTGACGCGGAGTATATCAAACTGCCGGTCGCCGACGGCGGCGAAGGCACAGTGGAAGCGATGGTGGCCGCCACCGGCGGGCGCGTGGTGAAAGTCAAGGTTACCGGGCCGCTGGGCACCCCGCTCGAGGCCTTCTTCGGTCTTTCCGGCGATGAGAAAATCGCGTTCATCGAAATGGCTGCCGCCAGCGGGCTGGAAAGTGTGCCAGCGGCGCAGCGTAATCCGCTGAAAACCACCTCTTACGGCACGGGCGAGCTGATCCACTCCGCGCTCGACCACGGCGTGAAACACTGCATCATCGGCATCGGCGGCAGTGCGACCAATGACGGCGGGGCTGGCATGATGCAGGCGCTGGGCGCGAAGCTGCTGACCAAAGAAGGCCAGTCCATCGGCCAGGGCGGCGGCGAGCTTGAGAAGCTGCATCACATTGATATCAGCGGGCTGGATCCGCGAGTCAAAACATGCCGCTTCGAAGTGGCCTGCGACGTGACTAATCCGCTGACCGGAAAAGACGGCGCTTCCGCCATCTTCGGCCCGCAGAAAGGCGCCACGCCGGAGATGATTGAGCAGCTGGACGGCTATCTGCATCATTACGCGAAAGTGATTAAACAGGATCTGGGCATCGACGTTGAGCATGTTCCTGGCGCAGGGGCCGCAGGGGGGATGGGCGCGGCGTTATACGGATTCTGCGGCGCGGAACTGCGTCAGGGCATCGAAATTGTCACCGATGCACTGGGGCTGGATGCGCTGGTCAAAGACGCGACGCTGGTGATCACCGGCGAAGGGCGTATCGACAGTCAGAGCATCAATGGCAAAGTACCGATCGGCGTGGCGCGGGTCGCCAAGCGTTATAACAAACCGGTGATCGGTATTGCGGGCAGCCTGACTAAAGATGTCGATGTGGTTTACGCTCACGGGCTGGATGCCGTTTTCAGCGTGCTCTACAGCGTATGTACGCTGGACGATGCTCTGAAAAATGCCGCAGATAATCTGCGTAAGTCAGCACGGAATATTGCCGCGACCATTAAGTTATCGCAAAAGCTCTGAGAACGTATTAACGGAAAGAATCAGCAACAATACGTCATTAAAAAACCGGTGTTCAGCCCCAGCCTGCACCGGTTTTTGTATTTTATTCCCGGCGATTTTACGTTAGTTTTTAGAATCAAATCGCAACGGGAACCCCGCCATGTCAGAGATTGATTTTTCGCAGCAGCCGGTCAATACACGAACCAAAGGATTAGGGCCAGTCAGCGCAGATGCGCGCATGGGTGATATCCGTCAGCAGGGCTGGAATATCCTGCGCGAGGACGTCAGCCTGCCGGTGGCGGTACTGCTTGAGGAGCGAATCGAACACAATCTTGCGTGGATGCGCGAATTTATTCAGCGCTATCGGCTGAAACTCGCGCCGCATGGCAAAACGACCATGAGCCCGGAGTTGTACCAGATGCAGCTGGAGTTCGGCGCCTGGGGCATCACACTCGCGACCGCGCCGCAGGTCAATGTGGCGTTCCAGCACGGCGTGCGCAAAGTGATTATGGCGAACCAGCTGATCGGCAAAGGCAGCATGGCGATTATCGCCGGATTATTGCGTGAGGATCCTGATTTTGAATTTTCCTGCATTGTCGATTCCGCCGATAACGTTGATTCGCTCGGCCACTATTTTGCCAGCCAGCAACTGACACTGCGCGTCATGTTCGAATACGGCATTCAGGGCGGTCGCACCGGTATCCGCACCGGCGAGCAGGAGGCGGAAGTGCTGGCGGCCGTGAAGCGCTGGCCGCAGTCGCTGGCGCTGGTGGGTGTTGAGCTCTATGAGGGCGTCAGTAATGACGAAGCGGCGATCCGCGCCTTCCTGCGTCACGTTGTTGCGCGTACCGAAGCGCTGGCGCAGGCAGGTGAATTCTCTGAACCGCAGGTGATGCTGACCGGCGCAGGGTCTGCGTGGTTTGACGTGGTGGCCGAAGAGCTGACGCGTGAAGATCCCCATCTCGACAACGAAAAACGTTACCAGCTGGACGTTATTCTGCGCTCCGGCTGCTACGTTACGCACGATGTGGGTGCGTATCAGGCCGCGCTGGAGAGGATGCAAACCAGTAATCCGGTAGCGCGCGAAATGAACAGCAGCTTACAGCCCGCGCTGCAGGTCTGGGCGGCAGTGCAGTCCTTGCCCGAACCGGGGAGGGCGATCATTGCTTTCGGCAAGCGTGACGCCGGTTACGATGCCGGATACCCGAAAGCCGCCGGTCATTTCCGCCCGCGGAGTGCCACGCAGGCCGGCTATACCACGGTCGTCCCTGCCCCCGATGACTGGAAAGTTTATGCGATGATGGATCAGCATGCATTTATGTCAGTCCCGGAAAATGCCGATCTGAAAGTCGGTGACATGCTGGTGTTTGATATCTGCCATCCATGTCTGACATTTGATAAATGGCGTCAGCTGCTGTTGGTGAACGAGCAATGGGATGTGACCGGAGCTGTCACGACCTGGTTTTAACCGGCGTTCAACGCATAAAAACGCCCGGAATTAGCCGGGCGTTATGTTTTTACCTGAAACTCCTCACTCCGGCTCTTTTTACCTCGGTAAATATGCCACCGCAGCTCGCTTCACATTTTCAATCTCATCAAGCAGTTCGAGCCATTCCGGCTCCAGCGTTTCCACGCTCACGCCCTGACGCAGTTGCTGTTCGATGTAATAGCAAAGCTGTTTCAGACGCGGGACGCCACTGTAGCTGCAACTGCCGTGCAGTTTGTGGATAAGCGCCAGAATGTCGTTATCGGTTTCACCGCGTGCAACGGCATCGACGCGTTCGGCAACCTGCGGCAGGAATTCCACCAGCATTTGCAACAGATCCTGCGCCAGTGCGACTTTATTGGCGGACTGACTCAGTGCCAGCTGCCAGTCGAGCGTGCTGTTCGGCGCGAGATCTTCCTGAGTTTGCAGCGGGGAATCTAACTGATTCTGATGCGAGTAATGGCGCGACAGCACATTTTTCAGCATGGATTCGTCGATCGGTTTCGCCAGATAATCGTCCATACCGAGTTTCAGCAGCTGTTCACGTTCGCCGCTCAGCGAATGGGCAGTGACGGCCACCACCGGTGTACTGGTGTGGCGCGCCATCTGATGAATGATTTCGCTGGCGCGGATGCCGTCGATATCCGGCATCTGAATATCCATCAAAATGATGTCCAGATCGGTGTGGCGGGCGACTTCAATCGCTTCTTCACCGCTGTGGCACAGCACGGTGGTTTCCACCAGTTCTTCGAGCAGCGCGCCAATCAGTTTGAGGTTCGCCGGATTATCATCCACGGCCATCGCGGTCAGCGGCAGGCGCGAGGTTTTAGTTTCCTCTGAACCGAGGATCCGAACCACCGGCTGTTGCTCTTTTAACAGCAATGGCAGCAGACGGATGCTGGACATTGGTTTGATGAGACAGGCCTGTACGCCGCGCCGTTTTAGCTCTTCGGCATCAACCTGGAACTGGCTTGGCAGCGCCAGCAGCAGGTGACGCGTCATGCCCAGCACCCGTTTTAATCTGTCGTCATAATCGGCCAGCGTCTGATCCTGTTTGACCGGAATACTGCACAACATCATGTCGTAATAGTTTTCTGGCAATGCGGCCAGCGACGTGCGGTGGGTCACTTCCAGCGGCGTTGCCTGCAAAATTTCCATAGTGGCTTTCGCCGCCGCCGGGTTGGCTTCGACGTAGGCCAGACGTTTACCTTCAAGCGAGCTCATGGAAACCGGCGTCACATGGCGGTTTTCATTGAGCTCCAGCGTGACGTGGAACCAGAAAGTCGAACCGCGATTGATCTGGCTGTAGAAGCTGATATCGCCGCCCATTTCCTTCACCAGCCGCTGAGTGATCACCAGCCCCAAACCGGTGCCGCCGTGACGGCGAGAAATACTGGCATCGGCCTGACGGAAAGCCTGGAACAGCTGCGACTGCTGCCGCTCGGAAATACCGATGCCGGTGTCGTGGATCTGCACTTCCAGTTCGACCTGCAAATTATTCTGCGAACGCAGCTCAACATTGATATCAATGTTGCCGTTTTCGGTGAACTTAATCGCATTCCCCAGCAGGTTAGTGACCACTTGCTGCATACGCATCGGGTCACCGAGAACATTTTCCGGCACGTTATTGTGAACGTTGAGCGTCAGTTCCAGCCCTTTGTCATGTGCGGTGTGTGCCAGCAGGATAACCACTTCATCGAGCATTTCATGCAGTGAGAAAGGAATGTGCTCAAGCACCAGTTTGCCCGCTTCCAGCTTCGAAAAGTCCAGCACGTCATTAATGATGGTCAGCAGATTATTGGCTGAGCGCTCAATAGTTTGCAGGTAATCTGCCTGCGTGGGGGACAGTGGCGTTTTAAGGGTCTGGCGCGTGAAACCAATGACGCCGTTAAGCGGTGTACGCAGTTCGTGTGACATGTTGGCGAGGAATTCGGATTTGATACGCGCCGCTTCCTGCGCGCGTTTTTTCGCCAGATCCAGCTCGACGTTCTGGATTTCCATCTGTTCCAACGTCTCGCGCAAATCTGACGTGGCCTGATCGATATTTTGCTGTACTTCTTCGTGGTACGCCGTCAGCGACATCGCCATCGAGTTGATGCCGTTTTTCAGCATGCTCAGTTCGCCGGGCATCGTGCCTTCGACGCGGCTGTCGAGCTGCCCGCGACGGATGCGGTCAACGGTGTTCACCATATTCCGGATAGGCCCTGTGACGTCGCGCATCAGCCGATAGGCGAACAGGGTGGCGATGCCCAGACACAGCAGTAACAACATGGTGGAAACGAACGCTTCCTGATATTGCGCCAGCCGCACCGAGCTGATATCCAGCTCAATAGCGATATAGCCGAGATTGTGTTCGGGAGAGGTTCTGAAAGAGGCGTCATCGGCCTCCGTGTGATTCTCTGCCTGAACCGGCGTGCGCAAAATCAGGGAGTCGCCGAGGCGCATCTGCGTCAGTTCGCGGGGAATGTCTTTAACGCTTCGAACCTGTAAAGGAGTGTATTCGCGCAGGGAGTTCGAACTGGCAAACAGTTTATTGTCGCCATCAAACACGCTGATGCTGCGGACAATGTTGGAATGATTGCGATGCAGTCGGCTGATGAGACGTATCACCGGTTCGCGTTCGCGGAACGTCATCCCGTATTCGCTCGCGACGGCCAGTGGCTCGATAATGCTGGCTCCGGCGTCGATCAACTGATTCTGTAACTCGTTATATCGGTGCACCACAAAGAAGGTGCTGAGCAGCAAACCGATCATTAATGTCGGTGCCAGAATCAGGATCATCATCCGTGCGCGAAGGCTATATTTGGTCATGAGGTTCCAATGTGGGAGAATTACCTAAAGTAAGCTTAATAAACCAGCGTGCAATCGACAATAATGGCTCAATTCTACTCTCCGAACCGCCGTGTGACGACCCGGCAAACGATAACTGTGACTGCCACCGACCTTGATGCTTTCGGGCAGGGTGTTGCACGTCATAACGGCAAAGCCGTGTTTGTCAGTGGCTTATTGCCCGGCGAGCAGGCGGAAGTGATCTTAACAGAAGATAAAAGTAAGTACGCCAAAGGGCGGCTGAAACGTTTGCTGACCACCAGCGCCGATCGCGTCAAACCGGCCTGTCCGCACTATTCCACCTGCGGCGGTTGCCAGCAACAGCACGCCAGTGAGGCGTTGCAGCAGCGCAGTAAATCGGCGTCCCTGCTGCGGCTGATTTCCCGTGAAACCGGCATTCAGGCTGATGAACAACCTGTGATTGCCGGTCCGCAATACGGTTATCGCCGCCGTGCGCGTCTTGGATTGCAAATTGCCGGCGCTAAGCCGGGGCGTAAACCCGGCAACGGGCCGCTGGTGATGGGATTCCGACAGGAAGGTTCGAACGATCTGGTGGCTGTCACCCGCTGTCCGGTGTTGCGCCCTGAGCTCGAGCAACTGCTGGTGCCGGTGCAGGAATGTCTGGCCTCGCTGACGGCGGCTAAACGCCTTGGGCATCTGGAAATGGTGCTGGCGGACAGCGGTGCCCTGCTGGTTTTGCGCCATCTGGATCCGCTCAGCGAAGCCGATCGCACCCGCCTGACGGCGTTTGCGCAAAAGCATCAGTTAACGATTTTTCTGGCACCCGACAGCGATACGCTGGAACGTTTGTGTGGCGACGTCCCTTTTTATCAGATTGATGGCCTGGCGCTGAATTTCGGTCCGCGTGATTTTATTCAGGTTAACGATGCCGTAAACCAGCAAATGGTGGCGCAGGCGCTCGAATGGCTGGCGCTGACGCCGGAAGACCGCGTGCTGGATTTATTCTGCGGAATGGGAAATTTCACCCTTCCACTGGCAAAAAGAGCTAAGCGGGTTGTCGGAGTTGAAGGTGTTGCTACACTGGTGGCGAATGGGCAAGATAATGCCCGGATTAACGGATTAGAAAATGCGTCATTCTTCCACGAAAATCTGGAGGACGACGTCAGTCAGCAACCCTGGGCAGCGCAAGGCTTCAATAAAGTTTTGCTCGATCCTGCGCGGGGCGGTGCGGCCGGCGTGATGGCGCATATTGTTAAGCTTGCCCCGCAGCGCGTGGTGTATGTGTCCTGCAATCCCACGACATTGGCTCGGGACAGTAAAATTTTGTTGGAGGCGGGTTATCGGTTGGCTCAGGTTCGTATGCTGGATATGTTTCCGCACACCGGGCACCTTGAATCGATGGCTCTGTTTATCAACCCATCTGACACCGGGGTTGTGTCAGACACGTAGGGAGAGGGTATGGTTGCGGTAAGAAGTGCACATCTGAACACGGCTGGCGAGTTTGCGCTCGACGACTGGATTAACAGTTTAGGGCTGTCCAGCCAGCAGTCATGTGACCGTTTAGCCGAAACCTGGCGCTACTGCGAGCAACAAACGCAGGGCCATCAGGACGCGTCGCTTTTACTGTGGCGCGGTCTTGAGATGGTTGAAATCCTCTCGACCCTCAGTATGGATAACGACAGTATGCGCGCCGCGCTGCTGTTCCCGCTGGTCGATGACGGCATCATCGATGAAGACACGCTGACCGAGCAGTTTGGTAAAGGTATTACCGATCTGGTGCACGGCGTGCGCGATATGGATGCCATCCGCCAGCTGAAGGCCACGCACAATGATTCCATGGCGCCGGAGCAGGTGGACAACGTCCGCCGGATGCTGCTGGCGATGGTGGAAGATTTCCGCTGCGTGGTGCTCAAACTCGCCGAACGTATCGCGCATCTGCGTGAAGTGAAGGACGCGCCGGAAGAAGAGCGCGTTTTGGCGGCGAAGGAATGTACCAATATTTATGCTCCGCTGGCGAACCGCCTCGGTATCGGCCAGCTCAAATGGGAGCTGGAAGATTTCTGCTTCCGTTATCTGCATCCTGATGAATATAAACGCATTGCGAAACTGTTGCATGAGCGTCGTATCGACCGTGAACAGTACATCGATGATTTTGTTTCTACTGTCAAAAATGCGATGGGCGAAGAGGGCATTAAAGTCGATGTCTATGGCCGTCCGAAACATATTTACAGCATCTGGCGCAAGATGCAGAAAAAATCCCTCTCCTTCGACGAACTGTTCGACGTGCGCGCCGTGCGTATCGTGGTGGAGCGTCTGCAGGATTGCTACGCGGCGTTAGGGATTGTGCATACTCATTTCCGGCATCTGCCGGATGAGTTCGACGATTACGTCGCCAACCCGAAACCGAACGGCTATCAGTCGATCCACACCGTGGTGCTCGGGCCGCGCGGTAAAACGCTGGAAGTCCAGATCCGTACCCGCCAGATGCACGAAGATGCAGAGCTTGGCGTCGCGGCGCACTGGAAATACAAAGAAGGTACCGCCGTGGTCGGTGGCCGCAGCGGTGGCTACGAAGGTCGCATCGCGTGGCTGCGTAAACTTATCGCGTGGCAGGAAGAAATGGCCGATTCGGGCGAAATGCTCGACGAAGTGCGCAGTCAGGTCTTCGACGACCGCGTTTACGTGTTTACGCCAAAAGGCGACGTTATCGATTTGCCAACCGGCTCGACGCCGCTCGACTTCGCTTACCACATCCACAGCGATGTCGGTCACCGCTGTATCGGGGCGAAAATCGGCGGGCGCATTGTGCCGTTTACCTATCAGCTGCAAATGGGCGATCAGATTGAGATCATCACCCAGAAGCACGCAAACCCAAGCCGTGACTGGCTGAACCCGAGTCTCGGGTATGTCACCACCAGCCGCGGGCGCTCGAAGATCCAGAACTGGTTCCGTAAACAGGATCGCGACAAAAATATTATCGCCGGTAAGCAGATCCTCGACGACGAACTCGATCGAATGGATATCAGCATCAAGGATGCCGAAAAACTGCTGCTGCCGCGCTACAACGTCAATTCGCTCGACGAAGTGTTGGCTGCGATTGGTAACGGCGACATCCGCATCAACCAGATGGTCAACTTCCTGCAATCGCAGCTTAAAAAGCCGAGTGCGGAAGAGCTGGATAAAGAGGCGATGCGTCAGCTGACGCAGAAAACCACGCCAGCACCGCAACGCAATGGCAGTAAAGACAATGGCCGCGTGGTGGTTGAAGGCGTGGGCAATCTGATGCACCACATCGCGCGCTGTTGCCAGCCGATACCGGGTGATGAAATCGTCGGTTACATCACGCAGGGCCGGGGGATTTCTATCCACCGGGCTGATTGCGATCAGCTGGAAGATTTACGCCTGAATGCGCCAGAGCGTGTGGTAGACGCCGTATGGGGTGAAAGCTACTCCAGCGGGTATTCGCTGGTGGTGCGTGTGGTCGCCAACGACCGCAGCGGCCTGCTGCGCGATATCACCACCATCCTCGCCAACGAGAAGGTCAACGTGCTGGGCGTTGCCAGCCGCAGCGATACCAAGCAGCAACTGGCGACCATCGATATGGATATCGAAATTTACAACCCGCAGGTGCTGGGGCGCGTGATCGCCAAGCTGAACCAGCTGCCGGACGTCATTGACGCCAAACGCCTGCACGGCAACTGATTTTGTGATGGGTTTTTTAGTGAGGGGGAGCCCCCTCACTAAAAATTATTTCAATAATCAGACCTCTGTGAGGTCATAGGCGATTAAGTTATAGAGCTGACTATATCTTTCCACATCATTATCAGTACCGGAATACTTAATTTCGATATCAATGCTTAATATAGTATCAGGCATAATGATATGCGTACCTTCTTGTGGTGCTTCAAGCACGACAGTGCCTTCAGTACCATTTGCCAAAACTGTCACCCATAATGTTTGTGGATTAACTATTTCTGAACCGGCGGGTAAATTATCAAATGCTACCAGCCAGTTGGAAATATTTGTTTTTGCTGAGGTTAAATTAATACGGTAGCTATATATCCACTGTTGTGTTTCCCAGTCCTGCCAGGAACCTCTTTTTTCATAACTTACAGTGATTGGCTTTATCTCTGCACCAGTATTAATCAGTAAAGGACATGATGAACCTGGAACATTTTCAGAGCTATAATAAGTTAAACTCCCGCCAGACAGTACCGTGTTGTCCGGAGCATCTGCATCAACTGACAGTGTGATGCTTCTGTTTGCATTCCACCCACCCCCATTTGCATTAATGATGTTTGACGATAATCCGTCCTCTGCGATGACGACTTTAGAAGGAGAATAAACAGACATTGCTAATATATGGCAGTGCTTGGGTGCTATAGCATGAATTCTTGAGCCTGGGCTGTCTATTCCTGTGGAAACAAAGGTGAAGGGAACAATTACCGTATCGCCAGGGGAAACAATAGGCGTCCCATTTTGGTAAAGGTTGATATCTTGAAATGACATAATAACTTCCTCATGTTTAGGTTGTTGCCAACAAATAATTAGTGGTTCCTTGAATTAATATCAATTAAAAAAATCACTTTGATTTTTTTATGATGTCATTATGAATTTTTTATAGTGAATGTTTTAATTTTTATTTCGGATTATTATCTGTTATATAGAGTAAATACTTTAATGATAAAAGTGAGATGTGCTTTTGTATGAACAATAATCTGGATCGGCTTCTGGCTATTATGAAAACCCTGCGTGATCCGCAAGCCGGTTGTCCGTGGGATAAAGAACAAACCTTCGAGACCATCGCGCCGTACACGCTGGAAGAAACCTATGAAGTGCTGGATGCCATTGCGCGTAAAGATTACGACGACGTGCGCGATGAGCTGGGCGATCTGCTCTTTCAGGTGGTGTTTTACGCGCAAATGGGCAGCGAGCAGGGGCTGTTTGGCTTCGACGATATCTGCAATGCGATTTCGGATAAGCTTGAACGTCGCCATCCGCAAATTTTCGGCGATGAAGCGGCGTGGTCAAAAGACGCCAGTAGCAAAGACGTGCTGGTGAAATGGGAAGCGCGCAAGGCGCAGGAGCGGGCGGAGAAATCCCTGCATTCGGCGCTCGATGACATCCCCTCCGCACTGCCTGCGCTGATGAAAGCGCACAAAATTCAGAAGCGTTGCTCAAACGTCGGTTTCGACTGGACTACGCTCGGGCCGGTGCTCGATAAAGTCTATGAAGAGATCGATGAAGTGATGTTTGAAGCGCGTCAGGCGGTGATTGACGAAGAAAAGCTCGGCGAAGAAATTGGCGATCTGCTGTTCGCGACGGTCAATCTTTCCCGTCATCTGGGGCACAAAGCAGAAGACGCATTGCAGGCCGCGAACCGTAAATTCGAGCGCCGTTTCCGTCATGTGGAAAGCATTATCCGTGAGCAGGGGCTGAGTATGGAAGACGCCACCCTGGATCAGATGGAAGCCGCGTGGCAGCAGGTAAAGAAGAGTGAGAAGCCGTAAAACCGGTGCCCGGACTTTGATCGGCGACAAGATCTGCATTTGCTGAAACGGTTAAGCTCAGTATCAGTCAGCCGCTAAAAGCCTGATCTGAGCGTGGTAAAGTCCAAGAAATTGATATCTAAGATGTTTCAATGAGTCATGCGAACAGTTGCGTCATTTTCATCCGCTAACTGATTGTTTTTGAAAGAATGAGAGAAAAAGTCTGGAAAGGTTAACTTTTCTGAACTGACGCTGAGGAAAACGATGATGGGCAGCAAAACGTTTATTTGTGGCGCACACAAGGTTCCGGTATACTGTTTTCCCGTCTTGGTTACTCCATCATCTTTAAACCTAACCTCTCAGGTTCAGCATGACAACTAATTATATTTTTGTGACCGGCGGGGTCGTATCCTCTCTGGGTAAAGGCATTGCCGCAGCCTCTCTGGCGGCTATTCTCGAAGCCCGTGGCCTTAACGTGACCATGATGAAACTGGACCCGTATATCAACGTGGATCCCGGCACCATGAGTCCGACCCAACACGGTGAAGTCTTCGTAACCGAAGATGGCGCTGAAACGGATCTGGACCTCGGTCACTACGAGCGCTTCATTCGCACCAAAATGACCCGTCGTAACAACTTCACCACTGGCCGTATTTACTCTGACGTGCTGCGCAAAGAGCGCCGCGGCGACTATCTCGGCGCAACCATTCAGGTTATCCCGCACATCACCAATAACATCAAAGAACGCATCATCGAAGGCGGCGAAGGCCACGACGTTGTGCTGGTGGAAATTGGCGGTACTGTGGGTGATATCGAATCCCTGCCGTTCCTGGAAGCGATTCGCCAGATGGCCGTAGACGTGGGCCGTGAGCACACGCTGTATATGCACCTGACGCTGGTGCCTTACATGGCCGCTGCCGGTGAAGTGAAAACCAAACCGACTCAGCACTCCGTAAAAGAGCTGCTGTCTATCGGTATTCAGCCAGACGTGCTGATCTGCCGTTCCGATCGCGCAGTGCCTGCGAATGAACGCGCCAAAATCGCGCTGTTCTGTAACGTGCCAGAAAAAGCGGTGATTTCTCTTAAAGATGTTGATTCCATTTATAAAATCCCGGCCCTCTTGAAATCTCAGGGTCTGGACGACTATATTTGTAAGCGCTTTAACCTGAGTGCGCCGGAAGCGAATCTTTCCGAGTGGGAACAGGTTGTCTACGAAGAAGCCAATCCGGGTGGTGAAGTCACCATCGGTATGGTCGGTAAGTACATTGAGCTGCCAGATGCTTATAAATCTGTGATTGAAGCGCTCAAACACGGCGGCCTGAAAAATCGTCTGACCGTGAACATTAAACTTATCGACTCTCAGGATGTCGAAACCCGTGGTGTTGAAGTGCTCAAAGGTCTGGACGCGATCCTTATCCCTGGTGGCTTCGGTTACCGTGGTGTGGAAGGCAAAGTCGCAACCGCTCGTTATGCACGTGAAAATAACATTCCTTACCTGGGCATTTGTCTGGGTATGCAGGTGGCACTCATGGAGTTCGCCCGCAATGTAGTGGGTATGGAAAATGCCAACTCCACCGAATTTGTGCCAGACTGTAAATTCCCTGTGGTGGCGCTGATCACCGAATGGCGAGATGAAGACGGTAACGTTGAAGTACGTACCGAAGACAGTGATTTAGGCGGTACCATGCGCGTCGGCGGGCAGCAATGTCATCTGAGCGACGGTAGCCTGGTTCGTGAGATGTACGGCGAACCGACAATAGTTGAACGCCATCGTCACCGTTACGAAGTGAACAATATGCTGCTGAAACAAATCGAAGCCGCAGGTTTACGCGTAGCCGGTCGCTCTGGCGATAAGCAACTGGTGGAAATCATCGAGCTGCCAAATCATCCGTGGTTTGTGGCTTGCCAGTTCCATCCAGAATTTACGTCTACGCCGCGTGATGGTCACCCGTTGTTTGCAGGCTTTGTGAAGGCTGCCGGTGAATATCAGAAGCGTCAGGTAAAATAAAATACCGGGGAAGTGGTTCGGGACAGACTGTCTGGAATCGCTTTTCCGAAGCTTTAGTTAACTTGTACTGAGGAAATCTTAATGTCTAAAATCGTTAAAGTTATCGGCCGTGAAATCATCGACTCCCGTGGTAACCCGACTGTAGAAGCTGAAGTTCATCTGGAAGGCGGTTTCGTTGGTTTGGCAGCTGCACCATCAGGTGCTTCTACAGGTTCCCGCGAAGCGCTGGAACTGCGTGACGGTGACAAATCCCGTTTCCTGGGCAAAGGCGTTCTGAAAGCCGTTGCTGCTGTAAACGGTCCTATCGCTGAGGCTGTAACTGGCAAAGACGCGAAAGACCAGGCTAACATCGACAAGATCATGATCGATCTTGACGGTACCGAAAACAAATCTAACTTCGGCGCTAACGCGATTCTGGCTGTTTCCCTGGCTGCTGCTAAAGCGGCTGCTGCTTCTAAAGGTCTGCCACTGTACGCTCACATCGCAGAACTGAACGGCACCCCAGGCAAATACTCTATGCCACTGCCTATGATGAACATCATCAACGGCGGCGAACACGCTGATAACAACGTTGATATTCAAGAGTTCATGATTCAGCCTGTTGGCGCGAAAACTCTGAAAGAAGCCATCCGTATGGGTTCTGAAGTGTTCCACACCCTGGCTAAAGTTCTGAAATCTAAAGGCATGGGTACTGCTGTTGGTGACGAAGGTGGCTACGCGCCAAACCTGGGTTCTAACGCAGAAGCTCTGTCTGTTATCGCTGAAGCGGTAAAAGCAGCAGGTTATGAGCTGGGTAAAGACATTACTCTGGCGATGGACTGTGCAGCATCAGAATTCTACAAAGACGGTAAATACGTTCTGGCCGGCGAAGGCAACAAAGCTTTCACTTCTGAAGAGTTCACTCACTTCCTGGAAGACCTGACCAACCAATACCCAATCGTTTCTATCGAAGACGGTCTGGACGAATCTGACTGGGAAGGTTTCGCATATCAGACTCAAGTACTGGGCGACAAAATCCAGCTGGTTGGCGACGATCTGTTCGTCACCAACACCAAGATCCTGAAAGAAGGTATCGATAAAGGCATCGTTAACTCCATCCTGATCAAATTCAACCAGATCGGTTCACTGACCGAAACTCTGGCTGCGATCAAAATGGCGAAAGACGCTGGCTACACTGCCGTTATCTCTCACCGTTCAGGCGAAACTGAAGATGCTACCATTGCCGATCTGGCAGTCGGTACCGCTGCAGGCCAGATCAAAACCGGTTCTATGAGCCGTTCTGACCGTGTTGCTAAATACAACCAGCTGATTCGTATCGAAGAAGCGCTGGCTGCACAAGGTACACCTGCACCGTTCAACGGTCTGAAAGAAGTTAAAGGTCAGTAATTACTGCCCCGCAACACTTTCCTGAAAAACCCGCTTCGGCGGGTTTTTTTATGTCTGCAAATTAGGGAAATGTGCGGAAAACCTTCGGGTTACAGCAACAGAGAAAGCGTGGCGCTCGCACTGTGTTCGCTGGCCTGCAGATAATCAGGGGAAAGCGTTAACAGCTGATTGATCAGTAATTCTACCAGTAACATCCCACCGACTTTTGACGTCAGTAATCCCGCTGTCAGCGGGCCTTCCGGTTTGGCGGCGACCAGTAAAATATCCGCCAGTGAAGAAAGCGGGCTGCGCAGCGTATTACTGATGCCGATGATCATGGTGCCCTGACGCTTCGCCAGTTCTGCCGCGTGCAGCACATCTTTGGTGGAGCCTGAGCTGGAAATCACCACCACAATATCCCGGCTGTCCAGACTCACAGCGTTCATCGCCCCACGATGCATATCGGCAAAACATTGCGATGCTTTGCCCAGACGCAGCAGCTTGTAGCCCAGATAATCGGCCACAATGGCACTGGCGGCGACGCCATAGACCTGCACGGAACGCGCGTTATGAATGTGCAACGCCGCGTCCGCCAGCACCTGACGATCGAGCAGTTTACCGGTATCGCGCAGGGAGGCGATGCTGTCTTCGATCAGCGTCTGAACGTCGTCATTCCCTTCGGCGGCCTGATGTGCCGGGTTCTGACGCGTCTCAAGCGCGAGCCCCATTTTGAACTCGGTAAAACCTTTGCAACCCAGCTGGCGGCAAAGCCGCGTGACGCTGGCCTCGCTGGTGTCACTTTCACGCGCCAGTTCAGTGATGGTCAGGTAAAGCACGCGCTGCGGCTGTTCCAGCACAAAACTGCCCAGCTTATGCAGCGTCGGGCTGTAATTCTCCAGCCCCTGACGCATTCGCAGTAATAGCGTGCCTGTTTCCTTGGTCTGACTCACTCGGCTCTCCTAAGAATAATTGACCTCCCTAGTTTGGCTGATGTGACGCAGTTAACGCCAGAAGAATTCCGTATGGATAACGCGGCGCAATTGGTGGTAATTATTATTTTATTTATATAGTGTGGTGAAAATAATTATCACAACAACACAACGCGGAGTCATCTTATGTCAATATTCAATGGTTCAGGGGGCGGGGCGTGGTTCGAAAGAGCCCAAAAATTCGGCAAGTCTTTCATGTTGCCTATCGCAATTTTGCCCGCAGCCGGACTGCTGTTGGGGATTGGCGGGGCACTCTCCAACCCAAACACGTTAGCCGCATATCCGTTTCTGAATATCCCGGCCTTGCAGGCGATTTTCACCGTCATGGCCAGTGCCGGCTCGATTGTCTTTGCCAACCTGGCGGTGCTGTTTGCCGTCGGAGTTGCGGTCGGGCTCGCGCGCAGTGACAAAGGAACGGCAGGATTATCCGCGCTGCTGGGGTATCTGGTGATGAACGCGACCATCAACGCTATTTTGATCCTCAAAGGTCAGCTCGCCACGACCAATCTCAGCGCCGCCGGGCAGGGAATGGCACTCGGTATCCAGACGCTGGAAACCGGCGTTTTTGGCGGCGTGGTGATTGGGCTTGTGACGTGGTGGCTGCATAACCGTTATAACAAAATCGAGTTGCCGCAGTTTCTGGGGTTTTTCGGCGGTTCGCGTTTTGTCCCGATCATCTCCTCTGTCGCGGCAATCGTCGTGGGGGCGGTGATGTTCTTCATCTGGCCACATTTTCAGAAAGTTATTTTTGGAATGGGCGGGCTGGTGGATGCCACCGGATACCTCGGCACCTTCATTTACGGTTTTGTGCTGCGCATGCTCGGCCCGTTCGGCCTGCATCATATTTTCTATCTGCCTTTCTGGACTACCGCACTCGGCGGCAGTGAAGTGGTGAATGGGCATCTGGTGGAAGGCACGCAGCGGATCTTCTTCGCCCAGCTGGCCGACCCGAATACGCAGCAGTTTTATATTGGCACCTCCAGGTTTATGTCCGGGCGCTTCATTACCATGATGTTTGGTCTGGTGGGGGCCTGTCTGGCGATGTACCACACGGCGCGGCCTGAGAATAAAAAGCGCGTTGCAGGGCTGCTGCTCTCGGCGGCACTGACCTCCTTTCTGACCGGTATCACTGAACCGATTGAGTTCTCGTTCCTGTTTGTCGCACCGATGCTGTATGTCCTGCACGCGGTGTTCGACGGACTGGCATTTATGATCGCTCATATTTTGCAGATCACCATCGGGCAGACTTTCTCCGGCGGCTTTATCGATTTCATCCTGTTTGGCGTTTTACAGGGCGAAAGTAAAACCCACTGGATGTACGTCCCGCTGGTCGGTGTGCCGTGGTTCGCGCTCTATTACTTCTCTTTCCGCTATCTGATCAGGCGCTTCAATCTGAAAACGCCGGGGCGTGATGAGGCTGAAATTCAGCAGGATAACGTCGTGACCGACCGCGCAGGAATGATTATTGAAGCGCTGGGCGGGGCGGCCAATATCGCGGAGCTGGATTGCTGTGCAACGCGTTTGCGGATCAGCGTCCTTCAGGCCGCTGACGTGGATGAAAGCAAGCTTAAGTCCAGCGGAGCAAGGGCTGTTCTTATCCGCGGGAACGGAATTCAGGTCATTTACGGGCCGCACGTTACGATCATTAAAAATGAAATCGAGGAGATGCTGGGAGTATGAATCAGTCAATGTTAACGACCATCAGGGGAAAACTGGTGGTGTCCTGTCAGGCGCTGGACAACGAACCGCTGCACAGCGATTTTATTATGAGCCGCATGGCGCTGGCCGCGATGCAGGGCGGCGCGGCGGGGATCCGCGCCAACAGCGTTGCGGATGTGAAAGCCATTCGCGCCACCGTGCCATTACCGGTCATAGGGATCATCAAGCGTGATTATCCCGCCAGCGATGTGTACATCACGGCAACAATGAAGGAAGTGCGCGAGCTGATGGCCGTTGCGCCGGACATGATCGCGCTGGATGCCACTGCCCATCAGCGCCCTGGCGAATTGCAGCTCGCTGAACTGGTGCAACGCATTCGTGAAGAGTTCCCGGCTTTATTGCTGATGGCAGACATCGCGACCTTAGAAGAAGCGCAGAACGCGCAGACGTTGGGGTTTGATTGTATCGGCACGACATTGCACGGCTATACTCAGGAGACGCAGGGCAGCAAACTCTGGCATGACGATTTTGCCTTCCTGCGACAGGTGCTGGCGCACTGCGATACGCCGGTCATAGCCGAGGGGAATGTTGATACCCCGGAAATGGCGGCGCGATGCCTGACGCTCGGCGCGCATTCTGTTGTGGTCGGTGGTGCCATCACCCGGCCTCAGCAGATTACGCAACGTTTTACCGACGCCATTCGCTCTGGCGGCTGACAGACATTTTTGCAGACATTTGCGCTGCGCCCCGTGTTTGGCGCAGCGCCTGCGATCTGCGATAATGCGCGCTGACTTTTTAGAGATGACTGAGAAAACGATGCAGTACCCGATTAATGAGATGTTCGAAACCCTGCAAGGGGAAGGTTATTTTACCGGCGTGCCAGCGATTTTTGTACGCTTGCAAGGTTGTCCGGTAGGGTGCAGCTGGTGCGACACCAAACACACCTGGGATAAAATTGCCGATCGGGAAGTCGATATGCAGCGCATTCTGGTCAAAACCGAAGAAAGTGATGCCTGGGGCAACGCGACTTCCGAACAGTTGCTCGACATCATTGCGCAGCAGGGTTACACCGCGCGCCATATCGTGATAACCGGCGGTGAGCCGTGTATTTACGATCTGATGCCGCTGACCATGCTGCTGGAAAAAAACGGGTTCAGCTGCCAGATTGAGACCAGCGGAACGCATGAAGTGCGCTGCTCGGTGAATACCTGGGTAACCGTGTCGCCAAAAGTAAATATGCGCGGTGGCTACGACATTTTGCCGCAGGCGCTGAAACGTGCTGATGAAGTGAAACATCCGGTCGCGCGTCAGCGTGATATCGACGCACTGGATGCTTTGCTGGAAACGCTGACCGACAGCAAAGCGCGCATTATCGCCCTGCAACCGATCAGTCAAAAAGAAGAAGCCACCAAACTTTGCATTGCGACCTGCATTGCAAGGAACTGGCGGCTTTCAATGCAGACACACAAATATCTGAACATTGCCTGACGGGCAATATTGTTACCCGCGGTAAATATTGTTAGCCGCGGTAGATGCAACCCGCTGTGCAGGTTTCTTTCACGCGCACGGCGGAAAGCAGAGGTAACGTCGGCTTCATCTCATTCCAGATCCACTCGGCCAGCACTTCGCTGGTCGGGTTTTCTAATCCGGGAATATCGTTCAGATTATAGTGATCGAGACGATCCAACGTCGGATTGAACGCAGCTTTCAGATCGGCGAAATCCATCACCCAGCCGGTATGCGGATCCACTTCACCGGTGATTTCTAAACGCACGGTGAAAGAGTGGCCGTGTAACCGTCCGCATTTATGACCAGCGGGCACATGCGGTAAATGGTGGGCGGCTTCGAACTGAAAATCTTTAAATAATGTGGTGGTCATGAGGCGCTCTCGTTGCTCGAAAAAACGCGGCATAGTACCGGAATACCGGCCTGCGTGCCATGACTTCACTGCGCTTTTCTTCACCAAATCCTGACTTTTACCGCCTTTACACTGCCTGCATTGCTGGCATACAGTGAGCCGGTACAAACTAACCTGTTGAGATAGTGAATGATTACTGTGCTGCGTTGCGCCGTTCTGGCGCTGATCTTCTCCGCTGGCGCGTATGCTGAAACCGCACCGACGGCTCAGGCACCCGCGTCCGCCGTAGCGAAAACGGTTCATCCTGAGGCAAAATCGCCGGTGGCCGCGAAGGTGTCCGTGACTTTCCCGCCGGGTGCCGGTGTGATGCATATTCCGATCGCGCAGGGCAAAAAGACGCTGGATGTTTTCACCTATCAGCCCGCCGATGCTGATGACACCACGCCTGTGGTGATGGTCATGACCGGTGTCGACCGCAATGCGGCGACCTACCGTAACGACTGGATGACCGTGGCCGATCAGTATCATTTACGCGTTCTGGTGCCGCATTTCAGCGAGCAGGATTTCCCCGGCGCCGCGGGCTACAACCTTGGCAATCTGGTGGATCCTAAAACTCACCATCACCAGCCGAAATCCCAGTGGGCGTTCACCCTTGTCGATAGCATTTTTACCACGCTGCAAAAGCAGGGCGTGACCACTCAGAAACAATATTATCTGTTTGGGAACAGCGCGGGCTGCCAGTTCGTCCACCGTATGCTGACGCTGTTGCCACAGCCGAATGTGAAAGCGGCGGTGTGCGCAGCAGCAGGGTGGTGGACGTTGCCGGACACCGATCAGCGCTGGCCTTACGGTCTTCGTGAAGCGCCCGTCGCCGTCAGTCAGCAGCAGTTGAATGATTACTTTGCCAAGCCGGTGCTGATTGCCGTCGGTGCGGAAGATGATGATCCGGAAAACCATTTACTGCGTAAATCCAAGCAGGCGATGGCGCAGGGCACCAACCGTCTGGATCGCGCCGAAAGCTATTTCGCCACGTCGCAGCAGCGCGCCGAGCAGAACAACACGCCGTTTAACTGGCATTTTATCGATCTCTCGGACGTCGGTCACAGTGGCAGTAAAATGTCGGTGTTTGCTGCCGGACAATTTGCCTGGTTTGAGCAACACAACGCGTTCCATCTCTGAATTGCGTGAGTGAGAAAATTTCATTACCCCGCTGCGGCGGGGTTTTTCTTTATCTATCCGGCACTTTGCGTTCAACCGGAAAAGTGCAGGGGAAATTTTTTAGCGATTTCAGTGCGATAAAAATCTCTCCTTACCAGTTTTTCCGGTAAATCTTACCTCTAAATCCTCTTAGTTCTTTTGGTTATTTATTATTTCCATCACTTCTTTAATTGTTATCATCGGCCTCGTTAACCTTACAAACAATAAAGGTCTTTCCTGCGCGCTCGTTTAACCGCAAAGGGCGCAAAAATGCGTAAAAGGCCGGATTGATGACTGGCTTCTGCATAAGGGAATTCGTACCGCGATGACGACTCAGGCTCCTCCAATTTCACTGCTCCCGCTGACCCCCGAGCAAATGGCCCGCCTTCAATCGGCGATTGGTGATTACTCACCGACTCAGATGGCCTGGCTCTCCGGATATTTTTGGGGAATGGTTAATCAGCAACCGGGCGCTGTTGCCGCTCCGGTAGCCGCACCGGCGGCGGCTGCCATTACACTGATTTCCGCCTCGCAAACGGGCAACGCCCGCCGCGTGGCTGAGCAGCTGCGTGACGATCTCATCGCCGCGAAACTGAACGTCAATCTGGTCAACGCCGGTGACTACAAATTCAAGCAAATTGGTCAGGAAAAGCTGCTGCTGATCGTGGCCTCGACGCAGGGTGAAGGCGAGCAGGCGGAAGAAGCCGTCGCGCTGCACAAATTCCTGCAATCCAAAAAAGCGCCTCAGATGAAAGACACCGCGTTTGCAGTATTTGCGCTCGGTGATACCTCTTACGAATTCTTTTGTCAGGCCGGTAAAGACTTTGACAGTCGCCTCGGCGAACTGGGCGCAGAACGCCTGTTAGACCGCGTGGATGCGGACGTCGAATACAAAGACGTGGCGCAGGAGTGGCGTAAACGCATTGTCGAGGTGTTGAAACAGCGCGTTCCGGCCAATACTTCCGGGCAAGCCGCGCCGACGCTGGCGGGCAGTGTGAATCAGGTCGACAGCAGCCCGTACACCAAAGAATTGCCGCTGACCGCAACGCTTGCGGTGAACCAGAAAATTACCGGCCGTGATTCCGATAAAGACGTGCGTCATCTGGAAATTGATCTCGGTGATTCCGGCCTGCGTTATCAGCCGGGCGATGCGCTGGGAATATGGTTTGAAAACGATCCGCAACTGGTGCAGGAAGTGGTCGAACTGCTGTGGCTCAAGGGCGATGAAACCGTGGAGGTGAATGGCAAATCGCTCTCGCTTTGCGAAGCGTTGCAGCATCACATCGAACTGACGCAGAACACCACACCGATTATCGAGAAATACGCCGGGCTGTGCCGCGACGAGCACCTGACCGGCCTGCTGGCGGATAAAACCGCGCTACAGCAATACGCGCAGACCGTGCCGTTCGTGGATATGGTACGTCGCGCGCCGACCGAACTGGACGCGCAACAGCTGGTGGATTTACTGCGTCCGCTGACGCCGCGTCTGTACTCCATTGCCTCTTCGCAGGCCGAGACCGAATCTGAAGTGCACATCACCGTTGGCGTGGTGCGTTACGACATCGATGGCCGCCCGCGTACCGGTGGGGCATCCGGCTATCTGGCGGATCGTCTGGAAGAAGACGGCGAAGTGAAAGTCTTCATCGAACACAACGATAATTTCCGCCTGCCTTCCAACCCGGAAGCGCCGGTCATTATGATCGGCCCCGGTACCGGTATCGCGCCGTTCCGCGCCTTTATTCAGCAGCGCGATAACGACGGCGCCAGCGGCAAAAACTGGCTGTTCTTCGGCAACCCGCACTTTACCGACGATTTCCTTTATCAGGTGGAATGGCAGCGCTACGTGAAAGACGGCCTGCTGACCAATATCGATCTGGCGTGGTCACGCGACCAGGCAGAAAAAGTGTACGTACAGGACAAACTACGTGAGAAAGGCGCCGAGGTCTGGCAGTGGTTGCAGGAAGGTGCGCACGTGTATGTTTGCGGCGATGCCAACCGTATGGCGAAAGACGTAGAGCAGGCGTTACTGGAAATCATTGCCGAAAACGGCGTGATGGATCTGGAAACGGCCGACGAATATTTAAGTGAATTACGTCTGGATCGCCGTTACCAGCGTGACGTCTACTAACGAATTTGAGCAATGAGCGAAAACCTTATGAGCAATAAATTGTGGAGCGAACTGAATCCCGGCCCCGGCCCTTTGATCGTCGATGCCCCGCTGGCCGACGCTGAGCGTCTGAAAAAGGAGAGTAATTTCCTGCGCGGGACCATTACCGAAGATTTAAAAGATGGCCTGACCGGCGGATTCAACGGTGACAACTTCCTGTTGATCCGTTTCCACGGCATGTATCAGCAGGATGACCGTGACATCCGCGCCGAACGCGCCGAGCAAAAGCTCGAACCGCGCCACGCGATGATGCTGCGCTGCCGTTTGCCGGGCGGGGTGATGACGCCTGCGCAGTGGCTGGGTATCGACAAATTTGCTGATGACAGCACGATTTACGGCAGCATCCGTATTACTAACCGTCAGACATTCCAGTTCCACGGCATCCTGAAACCGAACGTAAAACCGGTGCATCAACTTCTGAACAAACTGGGTCTGGACGCTCTGGCAACCGCCAATGACGTGAACCGTAACGTCTTGTGTACGTCGAACCCGGTAGAGTCTGAGCTGCATCGCGAAGCCTACGAGTGGGCGAAGAAACTCTCCGAGCATCTGCTGCCGCGCACCCGCGCCTACGCCGAGGTGTGGCTGGATCAGGAAAAAGTCGAAACTACCGACGAAGAACCGATTCTGGGTGCCACCTATCTGCCACGCAAATTCAAAACCACCGTGGTGATCCCGCCGCAGAACGACGTGGATCTTCACGCTAACGATCTGAACTTTGTGGCGATCGCCGACAACGGCAAGCTGATCGGCTTCAACGTGCTGGTCGGCGGTGGCCTGTCTATCGCGCACGGCGACAAAGCCACTTATGCCCGCACCGCCAGCGAGCTGGGCTTTATTCCGCTGGAGAACACGCTGGCTGTGGCCGAAGCGGTAGTGACCACGCAGCGCGACTGGGGCAACCGTACCAACCGTAAAAATGCCAAAACTAAATACACGCTGGAACGCGTCGGCGTGCCGGTCTTTAAGGCCGAAGTCGAAAAGCGCGCGGGCATACAGTTTGCGGACGTTCGTCCTTATGAATTCACTGGCCGCGGCGACCGTATCGGTTGGGTAAAAGGGATCGACAACCAGTGGCATCTGACCCTGTTTATCGAAAATGGCCGTATTCTGGATTATCCGGGCAAGCCGCTGAAAACCGGTCTGGCAGAAATTGCTAAGATCCACAAAGGAGATTTCAGGCTTACTGCTAATCAGAATCTGATTGTCGCAGGCGTCGCGGAAAAAGAGAAAGACGCGATCGAAACGCTGGCGCGTAACCACGGTTTGATCGACGACGGGATCACCGAGCAGCGTAAAAACTCGATGGCCTGTGTGTCCTATCCAACCTGTCCGCTGGCGATGGCCGAAGCCGAACGTTTCCTGCCGGAGTTTGTGACCAAAGTTGAAGGGATCATGCACGGACACGGCGTGGGGGATGAGCATATCGTTCTGCGCGTGACCGGGTGCCCGAACGGCTGCGGACGTGCGCTGCTGGCCGAAATCGGTTTAGTCGGTAAAGCGATGAACCGCTATAACCTGCATCTTGGCGGCAACCGCGCCGGTACGCGTATCCCCCGCATGTACCGCGAGAACATTTCAGATACAGAGATCCTCGGCATTATCGATGAACTGGTCGGTCGCTGGGCAAAAGAGCGCGAAACGAATGAGGGCTTCGGCGACTTCGTGATCCGCGCAGGTATCATCAGGCCGGTGCTTGATCCGGCACGTGATTTTTACGATTAAGAGCGACGAGTTATCGGAGACGCTATGAGTTTACTCAGTCTGGCTGAATTGAATGAGTTACCGAAATCCGGACAGTCTATGGCGCTGGCGGAAATTAACGCCAGCCTCGAAAAGCTGTCGGCACAGGAGCGGGTGCAGTGGGCGCTGGAAAATATGCCCGGCGAATTCGCACTGTCTTCCAGTTTCGGCATTCAGGCGGCGGTCTGTCTGCATCTGGTCACTCAGCAGAAATCCGATATTCCGGTGATCCTCACCGATACCGGTTATCTCTTTCCGGAAACCTATCAGTTTATTGATACGTTAACCGAACAGCTGAATCTCAACCTGCAGGTGTTTCGCGCTGAGCAGTCACCCGCATGGCAGGAAGCGCGTTACGGCAAATTGTGGGAACAGGGCGTCGAAGGGATCGAACAGTACAATCAGATCAACAAAGTTGAGCCGATGAACCGTGCTATCCGGCAACTCGGCGTGCAGACCTGGTTCGCCGGTCTGCGACGTGAGCAATCCGGCAGCCGTGCGCATTTACCGGTGCTGGCGGTGCAGCGTGGCGTGTTTAAGATCCTGCCGATCATCGACTGGGATAACCGTCAGATCTTCCAGTATCTGAAAGACAACGGCCTGAGCTACCACCCGCTCTGGGATCAGGGCTATCTTTCCGTTGGCGATACGCACACCACTAAAAAGTGGGAAGAAGGGATGAAAGAAGAGGACACGCGCTTCTTTGGGTTGAAGCGTGAATGCGGCTTACATGAGTGATAATTCGCACCCTCCTCGATAAAAAAACGGACGCTTTTTAGCGTCCGTTTTCATTAGTGCTTTCTATAGAAGAGTGTCAGGCGTGTTTGGCGGGTTTCGCCAGCCCTTTCAGCAGGGGAAACAGCACCTTCACGCTGTCTCTGGCGCGTTTATCAATGCGGCCCGGCAATACGCTGTCGAGATATTGCAGGTTATCGAACTGGCTCTGATAACGCGCGGTGCCGAGCGGAAAGTGGCTGCTGATCGCCCGTTGCTGCACGCCGTCCTTTTTGCCCAGCGCATAATTGGTGGCTGTGACGTTCAGCAGCGGCAGATGCGCATCATCGAGCGCCTGTAGGCCGTCGCAGCAGTGCGTACCCGCATGGCTTTCAGCCGGAATGCCCAGACTGTGCGCAATATTAATGGCACGCACGCGGGTCAGCTTGGCGACCGCTGCCGAGGTATTCACGCCGCTGTTGAAATACAGTTTATCGCCGGTGATGAGAGAATCGAGATTGATCACCAGCAGGGTATTTTTCTTCTCTTCGGCGCTCATGCGTTTAATAAAATCTTCGGCCCCTTTCGCTCCGGTTTCTTCCGCACTCAGCGCGACAAAACGCAGGCTGTAATGCGTCGGGATCGCCTGCATCCGCTCCGCCAATTCCATCATCACGCCGATGCCGGAGGCGTTATCATCCACGCCCTGCAACGTCAGGCCGCCGAGATTATGGTTGGTATCGGCATCGCTTTGCGGAACGTAGGTATCAAAATGCGCCATCACGATGATCTGTTGCGGCACTTCACCGGCGCGCGCAGCAATCACCGACGTGGCGTGAATATTGTGCCAGTCCTTTTTGCCGTCGTTGCTGGTATACAGATAGCGGGTATCGAAACCGCGCAGATTGCTCTGGTAGCCGAATTTATTAAATTGCTGATTAAGGTATTCGGCGGCGATCAGCTCCGCCGGACTGCCTGCCATTCGCCCCGGAAAATAGGTGGCGATATGGCGAATTTGCTGACTGGCGATTTCGCCCATCGGAGGAAGCGGTGACGTGGCCGCCAGCGCATGAGTCAACCCGGCACAGCCCAGGCTAAAAGCCAGCAGCGTCCGCTTCATGCGTAAAAAAGAAAACATAGCCAAAAATCCTTGTCAGTAGGTCAGGGTAACCGGAGGGCAATCAAAGCAGCAGGCCGCGCAGGGCGGTCTTACAGGACCGATAGTATGCGATTGTGTGAGCCAATAGACAATTTCCCAAATCCGAAATCGCTCTTTTTGTCGCAGGTTGATAAAAGCGGAAAGGTCATGAAAAATATTCAGGCAGATGAAATTCCCGCGAGGCTGAGTCCCGTCTGGCGCTCTATATTCCATTTAGTAACTAATCATTCCTTTTCGTCATTTCAGATCAATTATTGCCTGCACGTATAGTCGGGATATTCATTCTGGTTATCAGTTAAGGCTTTTGTGGACTATCTACCAATATTTGCCGACCTCAAACAACGCCCGGTGCTGGTTGTCGGTGGTGGCGAAGTCGCTGCTCGCAAAATAGATCTTCTCCTGCGGGCGGGCGCGCAAGTTCGGATAGTCGCGCAGGCACTTTCCCCCGAGCTGGAACAACGCAAACAGGCCGCAGAAGTCAGTTGGCTGGCGCAGGCTTTTCTGCCGGAACAGCTCGACGATGTGTTTCTGGTGATTGCGGCCACCGACGACGCGGCGCTCAATGCGGAAGTCTTCGAGCAGGCCAATCAGCGCTTCGTGATGGCTAACGTGGTTGACGATCAGCCGAAATGCTCCTTTATTTTCCCCTCGATTGTCGACCGTTCGCCGATTGTGGTAGCGATCTCCTCCAGCGGTAAAGCCCCGGTGCTGGCGCGTATGTTGCGCGAGAAGCTGGAAACCTTGCTGCCCACCAGTCTCGGGCAGATGGCCGATATCGCCGGACGCTGGCGTGAAAGTGTTAAAACGCAGTTCACCTCAATGCGTGCCCGCCGCCGGTTCTGGGAACAGGCATTTGCCGGACGCTTCGCCAGCCTCGCTTCTGCGGGAAAGCTCGCAGAAGCAGAACAGGCGCTGCAACAGCAGTTAGAAAACGCGGAAGACATCTCGCATAGCGGCAATGTCACGCTGGTGGGCGCAGGGCCGGGTGATGCAGGATTACTCACCTTACGTGGATTGCAGGTTATGCAGCAGGCCGATGTAGTGCTTTATGACTATCTGGTCAGCGACGAAGTTTTAGATCTGGTACGTCGCGATGCCGATAAGATTTGCGTCGGTAAACGTGCGGGCAGCCATTCTGTTGCGCAGGAAGAAACCAACCGTCTGCTGGTCGAACTGGCCCTGCAGGGCAAAAAGGTCGTGCGGCTGAAAGGCGGCGATCCGTTTATTTTTGGTCGCGGCGGAGAAGAGTTACAGGCCGTGCAGGCCGCGGGTATTCCTTTCCAGGTTGTCCCCGGCGTCACGGCGGCGGCAGGCGCCACGGCCTATGCCGGTATTCCGCTGACTCACCGCGATCACGCGCAGAGCGTGGTGTTCGTGACCGGCCATTGTAAGCCGGAAGATAACGGAATTCAGTGGGAAACGCTGGCGAAAGGCAAGCAGACATTGGCGATTTACATGGGCACCCTCAAGGCGGCTGAAATCAGCCAGCAACTGATTGCTCATGGTCGCGCAGCGCACACTCCGGTCGCCGTGATTGGCCGGGGAACGCGTGCGGATCAGCAGGTGCTGACCGGCACGCTTGATAATCTTGAACATCTGGCTCAACAGGCGCCGACGCCGGCGTTGCTGGTGATTGGTGAGGTGGTAGCACTTCATCAGCAACTGGCGTGGTTTGGGCATCATCCTGAGACTGACGGTACTCAACGCCCGTCGGTTGTGAATTTGGCTTAAAGGATCTGTTATGGACGAAAAACGACTGACTCATTTGCGGCAACTGGAGGCGGAGAGTATCCATATCATCCGTGAAGTGGCTGCTGAATTCGCCAACCCGGTGATGATGTACTCCATCGGGAAAGATTCTTCGGTCATGCTGCATCTGGCGCGCAAAGCTTTCTTCCCCGGCACACTGCCGTTCCCGCTGCTGCACGTGGATACCGGCTGGAAATTCCGTGAAATGTACGAGTTCCGCGACCGCACGGCGAAAAATTACGGTTTCGAGCTGATTGTGCATAAGAACCCGGAAGGCGTGGCGATGGGCATTAACCCGTTCGTCCACGGCAGCGCCAAACACACCGACATCATGAAAACCGAAGGTCTGAAACAGGCGCTGAGCAAACACGGTTTTGATGCGGCCTTCGGCGGTGCGCGCCGTGACGAAGAGAAATCCCGCGCTAAAGAGCGTATTTATTCGTTCCGTGACCGCTTCCACCGCTGGGATCCGAAAAATCAGCGCCCGGAGCTGTGGCACAACTACAACGGCCAGATTAACAAAGGCGAAAGCATCCGCGTCTTCCCGCTCTCCAACTGGACCGAGCTGGATATCTGGCAGTACATCTATCTGGAAAATATCGAAATCGTTCCACTATACCTGGCCGCGCCGCGTCCGGTACTGGAGCGCGACGGCATGCTGCTGATGGTCGATGACGACCGCATTGATTTGCAGCCGGGTGAAGTTATCGAGAAGAAAATGGTGCGCTTCCGTACTTTAGGGTGCTGGCCGCTGACCGGTGCCGTTGAATCCGAAGCGCAGTCGCTGCCGGAGATCATCGAAGAGATGCTGGTCTCAACCACCAGTGAACGACAAGGCCGCGCGATCGACCGCGATCAGGCCGGTTCGATGGAAATGAAAAAGCGTCAAGGGTACTTCTGAGGAGCCGCAGCTAATGAATAACGCAATTGCACAACAAATCGCGGAGCAGGGCGGCGTCGAAGCTTACCTGCACGCCCAGCAACATAAAAGCCTGCTGCGCTTCCTGACCTGCGGCAGCGTCGATGACGGCAAAAGTACGTTGATCGGCCGCCTGCTGCATGACACGCGTCAGATCTATGAAGATCAGTTGTCTTCACTGCATAACGACAGCAAACGTCACGGCACGCAGGGCGAGAAAATCGATCTGGCATTGCTGGTGGATGGCTTACAGGCCGAGCGCGAGCAGGGCATCACCATCGACGTGGCTTACCGCTACTTTTCTACCGAGAAGCGCAAGTTCATCATCGCTGATACACCGGGGCACGAGCAGTACACCCGCAACATGGCGACCGGTGCCTCGACCTGCGATCTGGCGATCCTGCTGATCGACGCCCGTAAAGGCGTTTTGGATCAGACCCGTCGTCACAGCTTTATCGCCACACTGCTCGGGATCCGCCATCTGGTGGTTGCCGTGAATAAAATGGATCTGGTGGAGTACAGCGAAACCGTATTCGAGCAGTTTAAACAGGATTATCTGGATTTCGCGCAGCAACTGCCGACCGATCTGGACATCAAGTTTGTGCCGCTTTCTGCACTGGAAGGTGACAACGTTGCCACGCCAAGCGAGAAAATGAGTTGGTATACCGGCCCGACGCTGCTCGACGTGCTGGAAACCGTCAACATCATTAATATCCGCGAACAGCAGCCAATGCGTTTCCCGGTGCAGTACGTGAACCGTCCAAACCTCGATTTCCGCGGCTATGCCGGTACGCTGGCGTCAGGCTCGATCCGGGTCGGACAGAAAGTAAAAGTGTTGCCGTCTGGCGTGGAATCCACCGTCGCGCGTATTGTGACCTTTGACGGTGATTTGCAGGAAGCCTGGGCAGGTGAAGCCATTACGCTGGTGCTGGCGGATGAGCGCGATATCAGCCGTGGCGATACGCTGGTGGATGCGAATGAAACCGTGAAGCCGGTGCAAAACGCCAAAGTCGACGTGGTGTGGATGGCGGAGCAACCGCTGAGCGTCGGCCAGAGCTACGACATTAAAGTCGGCGGCAAGAAAGCCCGTGCGCGCGTGGAGAACATCGAATATCAGGTGGAGATTAATTCCCTGACGCAGCGCGTGGTGGAAAACCTGCCGCTTAACGGTATCGGTCTGGTCGAGCTGGCCTTTGACGAACCGCTGGTGCTGGATAACTACCAGAGCAATGCGGTCACCGGTGGCATCATCTTCATCGACCGACTGACTAACGTCACCGTCGGGGCCGGTCTGGTACGCGAAGCACTGGAGCAGGTGTATGAAGAGTCAGACAAATACAGCGCCTTTGAGCTGGAGCTGAACAGTCTGGTTCGCCGTCACTTCCCGCACTGGGGCGCACGCGACCTGCTTGGTGGCAAATAAGATGGCGTCTCAGGACTCGCAGTCAGTAAAAGATGAGAATGTCGTCTGGCATCCGCACGCCGTCACGCGTGCGGATCGCGAGAAACAACATGGTCACCTTGGTGCGGTGCTGTGGTTCACCGGGCTTTCGGGTTCGGGGAAATCCACCGTCGCCGGTGCGCTGGAGCAGGCATTGCACGCGCTGGGCGTCAGCACGTATTTGCTCGATGGTGATAACGTCCGTCACGGGCTTTGCAGCGATCTGGGTTTTACCGATGACGATCGCCGTGAAAACATCCGCCGCGTCGGCGAAGTCGCCAAACTGATGGTGGATGCCGGGCAGGTCGTGCTGACCGCGTTTATCTCACCGCACCGCGCCGAGCGCGACATGGTGCGTGAGTTGCTGCAAGAAGGGCAGTTCATCGAAGTGTTTGTGGATACCCCGCTATCGGTCTGTGAAGCGCGCGATCCGAAGGGGCTTTACAAAAAAGCGCGCGCCGGTGAACTGAAAAATTTCACCGGAATCGACTCTGAATATCAGCCGCCAGAAGCGCCGGATGTGCATCTTGAAGGGGAACAATTGGTAACACATTTGGTTCCCCAATTATTAGATGTGATGCGCCGGCGCGGTATTATCAATCCCTGAATGTTGCCGGCCAAACGCCACAGAGCGTGCCGGTTTACACTGAACACAGGGATCATCTATGCAGGCTTTACTCAGCAGACTGGTCAGCCGGATCCGCCTTGATCGCCTCAGTGCGGATCATGCCCCGGTGCGACGGTTAGCACAGACCACAGACAGTGCAGAAAACGACGATCCGTCCTACTCCTTTCAGGGTGGATCTATTGGTTTCGCCTGTTACTGGCTGGCGCTGGCAATCCCTTTTTGGGTGTACGGCTCGAATACTCTGTTTTTCCTCCTCTATACCTGGCCCTTCTTCCTGGCGCTGATGCCGGTGTCGGTACTGATCGGTATCGCTTTCAGCATGCTTTTTCGCGGGGGCTGGTTCAAAACTCCCGTCGCTACCGGCGTTTGCGTTATCGGCATGTTTTGGACCGTGTTCTCATTTCTCTCCGGCTGGTGAGGGAAACAAACGTCTGTATCGGATCCTGTGAGGATCCTTTTTTATCTCTTTTGACTGGCGATTTTTCCGGCAATTCTTTTCCACGATGTAACCCATTGTGTCATTCTCACCCACAATTGCGTGCGTAAGTCTGAATCTCAACGGCAATTATCCTGCCACAGTGGAGTCAGAAGGAAAGTTGTGGGATGATTGCCCGGCTTTTTTAGGGGGCGGGGATGGGCAAACTAACACTGCTGTTACTGATTTTACTTGGCTGGTTACAGTATTCGCTGTGGCTGGGCAAGAATGGTATTCATGATTACGTGCGTGTGAACGATGACGTTGAAGTGCAGCAGGTCAACAACGGCAAACTGAAATCACGTAACGACCAATTATTCGCTGAAATCGACGATTTAAACGGCGGTCAGGAAGCGATCGAAGAACGCGCACGCAACGAACTGGGTATGATTAAACCCGGTGAGACTTTCTATCGTCTGGTGCCAGACAATAAACGCGCTCCGGGCAGCAATCTTTCGCAAAATAATTCGAACCCATAGCCATGAGCCACACCGCAGTTTCCCTTCCAAAGGTCATTGCCGTTTTACCCGCTGCCGGAATTGGCAGCCGTATGCAGGCAGAATGTCCTAAGCAATATCTTTCTATCGGCGGTAAAACGCTGATAGAACATTCGATCCGCGCTTTGTTGCACAATCATCAGGTCACTAAAGTTATCGTGGCGCTGAGCCCGCATGACACGCAGTTCGCGTCGCTGCCAATCGCTCAGGATCCCCGCATTGAAGTGGTGACCGGTGGCGGCGAGCGCGCAGAGTCCGTGATGGCGGGTCTTGAGGCTGCCGGAGAACGTGGCTGGGTGCTGGTACATGATGCCGCGCGCCCTTGTTTGCACCCCGATGATCTGAATAATTTGCTGGCGATTTCAACGAGCAGTAAGACCGGCGGGATCCTCGCCGCGCCGGTTCGCGACACCATGAAGCGCGGAGAAACCGGGTTGCAGGCTATCGCGCACACGGTCGATCGCCAGGATCTCTGGCATGCGCTGACCCCCCAATTTTTCCCTCTCGAATTACTGAAAATCTGCCTGCGCCGTGCGCTCAATGAAGGCGCTGTGGTCACTGATGAAGCTTCTGCAATGGAATATTGTGGCTATCATCCGGTGTTGGTCCCTGCGCGGGCCGATAATATTAAAGTCACCAGGCCGGAAGATCTGGCACTGGCTGAATTCTATTTAACCCGCATATCCCACGAGGAGAACGCATAATGCGTATCGGTCACGGTTTTGATGTACATAAGTTTGGCGGCGAAGGCCCGCTGGTGATCGGCGGCGTGCGTATTCCTTATCCGCAAGGTTTGCTGGCGCACTCCGACGGTGATGTCGCGCTGCATGCGGCAACGGATGCCCTGCTTGGCGCTGCGGCGCTGGGGGATATTGGTAAATTGTTCCCTGATACCGACCCGGCTTACAAAGGTGCTGACAGCCGTGAGCTGCTGCGCGAAGCGTACCGCCGCATCCGTGCGAAAGGCTACAAGCTGGGCAATCTGGATATCACTATCATCGCGCAGGCGCCTAAAATGGCGCCGCACATTCCGCAGATGCGCGTGTTTCTGGCCGAAGATTTGCAGTGTCATATGGACGACGTTAACGTTAAAGCCACCACCACTGAACAGCTGGGTTTCACAGGCCGTGGCGAAGGTATCGCGTGCGAAGCCGTAGCCCTGCTGATTAAGGAATGATGTTGTGGAAGATTACCGCATGATAGATATGTCCCGTCTCACCTGGTTGCTGGGCGAGCCCGTGGCAACCGGACAGCTGAAAGCCAATCCGGAAGACTTTATCGTCGAAGAAGACTTGGGCTTTGAGCCGGATGGCGAGGGTGAACATCTGTTAGTGCGGATCCGCAAAAACGGCTGCAACACGCAGTTTGTCGCCGAGCAGCTGGCGCGTTTTGCCAAAGTGCATCCGCGCGATGTCAGCTACGCCGGTCTGAAAGACAGGCATGCGGTCACTGAACAATGGTTTTGCCTGCATTTGCCGGGCAAAGTCGACCCAGACCTTAGCCAGTTTGATCTCGAAGGCTGCGAAGTGATCCGCGCTTCACGCCATCGCAAAAAAATGCGCATCGGCACACTGAAAGGCAATGCGTTTACGCTGGTGCTGCGTCAGATAAGTGATATTGAGAATGTGGAAACCCGTCTGGCGAAGATAGCAGAACAGGGCGTACCGAACTATTTCGGGACACAGCGCTTTGGCCGTGGCGGCAATAATCTGGTGCAGGCGAAACGCTGGGCAACCAACGAAGCCCGTCCGAAAGAGCGCGCAAAGCGCAGCTTCTATTTGTCGGCCAGCCGCAGCGCGATGTTCAACATCGTCGCCAGCCAGCGTCTGGCGGATAATACGGTGCGTCAGGTGATGCTTGGTGACGCCTTGCAGCTCAGTGGACGCGGCAGTTGGTTTGTCGCGAAAGCGGAAGAGTTTGACTCTCTGCTGCCGCGTGTAGAAAGCGGTGAGTTGCTGGTGACTGCGCCCCTGCCCGGTGATGGCCCGTTAGGGACGCTGGAAGACGCGGAAGCATTCGAGCTGGCTTGCCTGAGCTCTCAGGCTGATCTACTGTCATTACTGAAACGCGAAAGAGTCGAACCTGCGCGTCGCGCCATCATGTTGCAACCGTTACAGATGCATTGGCAACGTTGGGATGATGTGACTCTGGAACTCAAATTCTGGCTACCGGCAGGCAGCTACGCGACGAGCGTTGTGCGCGAGCTGATGCATCTGGATGAAATCAATGCGGATATTACTGAGTAACGACGACGGCGTACTGGCTCCTGGCATTCAGGCGCTGGCGTCCGCGCTGCGTGAATTTGCCGAGGTGACGCTGGTCGCCCCCGACCGCGACCGCAGCGGCGCATCCAATGCGCTGACGCTGGACGGCCCGTTACGTATTCAGTCCTATCCCAATGGCGACACCGCTGTCATTAACGGCACGCCCACCGATTGTGTCTATCTTGGCGTTAATACCCTGATGCGTCCGCGTCCGGACATCGTGGTTTCCGGCATCAACGCCGGTCCGAATCTGGGCGATGATGTGATTTACTCGGGTACAGTGGCCGCTGCTATGGAAGGCCGTCATCTCGGTTTTCCTGCGCTGGCGGTTTCACTCGACGGGCATCAACATTACGACACCGCTGCCATCATCACCTGCCGCCTTCTCAGGGCGCTGGCGCGCGAGCCTTTGCGTACTGGCAAAATTCTGAATGTTAATGTCCCGGATCTGCCTTTGTCTGAAATTAAAGGCATTCGCGTCACGCGTTGTGGTAGCCGTCATCCGGCTGAACAGGTATTTTGTCAGCAGGATCCCCGTGGGCAGGATTTGTACTGGATCGGCCCGCCGGGCGATAAGTTTGATGTCGCGCCAGATACGGACTTTGCCGCCGTTGCGCAAGGTTATGTGTCAGTGACGCCTCTTCAGGTGGATTTAACCGCCTATGCGGCTCAGGATGTCGTGGTCTCATGGTTAGAAAAGGCCGGGGTGAGCGCGAATGGTGAATAAGCCGATGTATAACCTGCTGGAACAGCTGCGCCAGCAGGGTATCCACGATGAAAAATTGCTGCATGCCATTGAGGCCGTGCCGCGCGAGCGTTTCGTCGACGAAGCGTTTCAACACAAAGCCTACGAAAATACTGCGCTGCCGATTGGCTCAGGGCAGACCATCTCCCAGCCTTATACAGTGGCGCGAATGACCGAACTGCTGCGCCTTAAGCCTTCATCACGCGTGCTTGAGATCGGCACCGGTTCCGGTTATCAAACGGCGATTCTGGCGCATCTGGTGGAGCACGTATTTTCGGTTGAACGGATAAAAGGGTTACAGTGGCAGGCGAAGAGACGCCTCAAGCAACTCGATTTGCACAATGTTTCTACGCGCCATGGCGACGGCTGGCTGGGATGGCCTTCGCGAGGGCCGTTTGATGCCATCATTGTCACTGCTGCACCCCCTGAAATTCCCCAAGATTTGCTGCAACAACTCGATGACGGCGGCGTCATGATCCTGCCCGTCGGCGAAGAGAATCAAACTCTGCAACGCATAACCCGACGTGGAGACGAGTTCGCTGCCGAAACAATTGAAGCAGTCCGCTTTGTCCCTCTGGTGAAAGGCGAGCTGGCCTGATCCCGGTACTCTGCAGGACTAACCCCTTAAAATTTAAATACAACTGTTATATGGTGCTGTACTGGCTATGTTGATAGCATCCACTACAGTTTTTTATGGCACAGCGCATTCGGGGATTGGCCTGAGTGGGCATGTTGCCTGCCCGCACGGTATGACATGATACGAAAAGCGCCAGCTGGCGCGGTGTGCGTGGTTAAAGCGTTATTCTGAGATTGCCGTAACGGGGGAAATATGAGCACGGGAAGCCCAATAAAAACACTAAGCCGCATTGCGGTCTGTACGTTTATCAGTGCCTGGATGGCGGGATGTACGAACAATTCAACCACATCGGCACCCATCAGCAGCGTAAATGGCGGCGGTGGCGGTAGTCAGACCCGTCAGAATACTCCGAATTCCTCGCAGCTAAATGCACCTGCGATCGGCTCCGGTGGGCACATTGTGTACAACCGTAGCTACAATTCTATCCCTAAAGGTAGCTATAGCGGCAGCACCTATCAGGTTAAGCGTGGCGACACCCTGTTTTACATCGCCTGGATCACCGGAAACGACTTCCGAGACCTTGCGGCGCGTAACAATATTGCCGCGCCGTACAATCTGGAAGTCGGTCAAAATATCCAGATTAACAACGTCTCTTCGGCGGCCAGCACGGGCGGATCTTTAGCCGTTACGGACGCGACAAATGGTGGTGTTCCGAAAGTTCCGACGGGTGGAATGCTCACAGGTTCTGTGGTTGCATCTCAACCAACTACCACGTATTCTGATTCTTCTGGTAAACAGAATGTAGGTAAGATGTTGCCTTCATCAGGTGCAGTGACCACGACCACACCTGTTGCCGTAGCCAGTACTCCCGTTAGCACTCCGACAAATAATGGCGGTCCGGTTTCCACATGGAAATGGCCGACTGACGGGAAAATTATCGATAATTTCTCAGCTTCTGAAGGGGGAAATAAGGGGATCGATATCGCTGGTTCGCGCGGACAGTCTGTCGTCGCCACCGCCTCAGGGCGTGTAGTGTACGCAGGCAATGCTCTTCGCGGTTACGGTAATCTAATCATCATCAAACACAATGATGATTACCTGAGCGCCTATGCACATAACGATACAATGCTGGTCCGGGAACAACAAGAAGTGCAGGCGGGACAAAAAATAGCGACTATGGGTAGCACCGGAACCAGTTCAGTAAGATTGCATTTTGAAATTCGTTACAAGGGGAAATCCGTAAATCCGCTGCGTTATCTTCCGCAGCGATAACACGGGCAGAGTCTTGAATTCTGCCCTCGGGACCACGGGTAGGAGCAGCTTATGAGTCAGAATACGCTGAAAGTTAACGAGTTACATGATGATGTAGATTTCGATGAGAACAGCGCTGAAGCCTTTGACGAGAAAGCCACAGTCGAAGAGACTGCCGACAACGACGCTGAAGAAGAGTTGTTGTCGCAGACTGTAAGCCAACGAGTGCTGGACGCAACTCAACTGTACCTCGGTGAGATCGGTTATTCCCCTCTGCTTACGGCAGAAGAGGAAGTTTATTTTGCAAGACGTGCGCTGCGTGGAGATGTTCCTTCGCGTCGCCGTATGATTGAAAGTAACCTGCGTTTGGTAGTTAAAATTGCCCGCCGCTACAGTAATCGCGGACTGGCACTGCTGGATTTGATCGAGGAAGGTAACCTGGGTCTGATCCGTGCAGTTGAAAAATTTGACCCTGAGCGTGGATTCCGTTTTTCTACCTATGCGACATGGTGGATACGTCAGACCATCGAACGGGCGATCATGAATCAAACCCGTACCATTCGTCTGCCGATTCACATCGTGAAAGAGCTTAACGTTTATCTGCGTACTGCACGTGAACTTGCGCATAAACTGGACCATGAGCCGAGCGCAGAAGAGATTGCTGAGCAACTCGACAAGCCGGTCCATGATGTCAGCCGTATGTTGCGCCTGAATGAGCGTATTACCTCTGTAGATACCCCGTTGGGCGGTGACTCAGAGAAAGCGCTGTTAGACATTCTCGCGGATGAAAAAGACAACGGCCCTGAAGACACCACGCAAGACGACGATATGAAACAGAGTATCGTGAAGTGGTTATTCGAGTTGAATGCAAAACAGCGTGAAGTACTGGCGCGCCGTTTCGGCCTGTTGGGCTACGAAGCTGCGACGCTGGAAGACGTGGGTCGTGAGATTGGCCTGACACGTGAACGTGTTCGTCAGATTCAGGTAGAAGGTTTGCGTCGCCTGCGTGAGATTTTGCAGGGACAGGGACTGAGCATCGAAGCTTTGTTCCGTGAGTAATGTGCTCTGCGAGTCATTCGCTTTTAGGCAATAAATACAGCATCAAATTTGGCATCAAAAAGAACGGTGGGCTAATCCCCACCGTTTTTTATTTCTGTCATGTCACTGTCTGTGAGTTTAATAAACAGCATTCGCGTTATGCGGCTGTTACACCAACTCTTTCAAACGATAAATCCATTCCAGCGCCTGTCGCGGCGATAGCGAATCCACATCCAGTGCTTCCAGTGCTTCGACCGCCGGTGAGACATCTTCTGTCAGCAGCGCCAGTTGCGGGCCATCAACCTTGCTGGCTGCGGCGTTGTTTGACAACGTTTCCAGCTCCTTCAGTTTCTGGCGCGCTCGCTTAATCACATCACGGGGTACACCGGCCAGTGCGGCCACGGCCAGACCGTAGCTCTTGCTGGCGGCGCCGTCCTGCACACTGTGCATGAAGGCAATGGTGTCACCGTGCTCGATCGCATCCAAATGGACATTGACCGTGCCTTCCATTTTTTCCGGCAGTGTGGTCAGTTCGAAGTAATGGGTGGCGAACAGGGTCATCGCTTTGATACGGCTGGCCAGATTTTCGGCGCAGGCCCATGCCAGCGACAAGCCGTCATAGGTTGAGGTGCCACGGCCGATTTCATCCATCAGCACCAGACTGTTTTCGGTGGCGTTATGCAGAATGTTAGCGGTTTCGGTCATTTCAACCATGAAGGTCGAGCGGCCGGAAGCCAGATCGTCAGCCGCACCGACGCGCGTAAAGATGCGATCGACCGGACCAATGGTTGCCGCGTCCGCAGGCACATAGCTGCCAATGTGCGCCATCAGAACAATCAGCGCCGCCTGCCGCATATAAGTACTCTTACCGCCCATATTTGGACCGGTAATGATCAGCATGCGTCGTGCCGGAGACATGTTCAGCGGGTTGGAAATAAAAGGTTCACTAAGTACCTGTTCGACGACCGGATGACGTCCGCCGGTAATGTGTATTCCCGGCTTTTCGCTCATGGTCGGACAGGCATAATTAAGCGTATAAGCACGTTCAGCCAGATTGCTCAGTACGTCGAGCTCAGCCAGCGCACTGGCGCTTTGTTGCAAAGCGGAAAGATGTGGCATCAGCAGGTCGAAGAGTTCTTCATATAATGCTTTCTCCAGCGACAGCGCTTTCCCCTTAGAGGTGAGGACTTTGTCTTCATACTCTTTCAGTTCGGGAATAATATAGCGCTCGGCGTTTTTCAACGTCTGGCGGCGAACGTAATGAATTGGTACCAGATGGCTCTGACCGCGGCTGACCTGAATGTAATAACCATGAACGCCGTTGAATCCGACCTTGAGCGTATCCAGCCCCAGCTTTTCACGTTCACGGATTTCTAAACGATCCAGATAATCTGTCGCACCATCGGCCAGCGCGCGCCATTCGTCGAGCTCAGCATTATAGCCCGGCGCAATCACGCCACCGTCGCGAACCAGCACTGGCGGGCTCTCGATCACAGCGCGTTCCAGCAGTTCCACCAGATCAGTGAAGTCGCCAGTCTGTTCAACCAGTGTCTGAACATACTCCGCGCCGGTATCGTTTAAAATCTCACGGATTTCCGGCAACTGTTGGAGCGCATGGCGCATACGGGCCAGATCGCGTGGACGTGCGCTGCGAAGTGCCAGACGTGCCAGAATACGTTCCAGGTCGCCCACCTGACGCAGCACTGGCTGTAAATCTGCGGTTATATCCTGCAATGCGCCAATCGTGCGCTGGCGGTTTGCCAGCATTTTGATGTCGCGGCTGGGCATGTGGATCCAGCGCTTGAGCATGCGGCTGCCCATCGGCGTAACCGCCTGATCCAGCACAGACGCCAGCGTGTTTTCAACGCCACCGGCCAGATTTTGCGTGAGCTCCAGATTACGGCGCGTGGCCGCATCCATAATGATGCCGTCTTGCTGGCGTTCCATGGTGACACCACGGATATGGGGCAGGGCGGTGCGCTGGGTGTCTTTCACGTATTGCAGCAGACATCCGGCCGCACGCAGCGCCTGCGCGGCCTGTTCAACGCCAAAACCACTTAAATCGCGGGTGCCGAATTGCAGATTCAGTTGCTGCTTCGCCGTTTCAAGCTCAAATTCCCACATTGGGCGACGACGCAGACCACGGCGGGACGCAATCAGCGGCATCGCCTCAAAGCTTTCCGGGTACAGCAACTCTGCCGGATTGGTGCGCTGCAACTCTGCGGCCATCGTTTCGAGATCGTCAGGCTCGGCGACACGAAAACGGCCCGAGCTGATGTCCAGCGTTGCATAACCGAAACCGCGTCCGTCCTGCCAGATGGCAGCCAGCAGATTGTCTTGGCGTTCGCTCAGCAGGGCTTCATCACTCACCGTGCCTGGGGTGACGATGCGCACCACCTTGCGATCCACCGGTCCTTTGCTCAGAGCCGGATCACCAATCTGTTCTGCGATTGCGACGGATTCGCCCAGCTGTACCAGCTTCGCCAGATAACCTTCTACAGCGTGATAAGGCACGCCCGCCATCGGGATCGGCTCACCGGCAGAGGAACCGCGTTTGGTCAGCGAGATATCCATCAGTTGCGACGCGCGTTTCGCATCGTCATAAAACAGTTCGTAGAAGTCGCCCATACGGTAAAACAGCAGAACTTCCGGGTTCTCTGCTTTAAGACGCAGGTACTGCTGCATCATGGGGGTGTGGGCTTCCAGTCCGCTCATATTGTTTTTCTTTTGATTGATTTCATTCAATTTTATTCATCCTGTTGGCTCATAGCGCCTGATGCAACGACTTTACAACGGATCCTAACGTGAGTAGAGGTAAAAAACCACGTTGCTTGCAGAAGATGCGTAACGTCACACAAATGGCTGTAAACCTGCATCGTCAGCCTCCTTGTAAAGACGACGATTTTCAGTTTTTTCGGCTCTGATAATGCACTAACATACCCTCACCTCTTTTATTGCATGGTTACGGATATCCGATGCGCCTCCTGGCTGTCATTCTTCCCCTGGTTTTAACACTTTCTGCTTGTAGCAGTAATAAGCCTCCGGCTCAGCCTGATGGCCCGCGCAACCCTTTCTCTGATGGAAGAAATGCCAGCACTAATGCGGCACCCAGCGGCGGTTTTTTGTTGCAGGCCGAACATACCGGTGCAGTGCAGAACGGTGACTTTGCCTATGACCCGGCGATGAATCAGTTTGTCGATAAAATGGTTCGCGAACATGGATTCGACCGCCAGCAGTTGCACGATGTGCTGGCGCAGACAAAACGTTTAGGTTTTGTGCTCAGATTGATGGATCAACAGGCGCCGTCAGGGGGCCCGTCGACTGTGCCGAACGGCGCATGGAACCGTTATCGCAGTAAATTCATTACGCCGGACAACGTGCAGAATGGCGTGGTGTTCTGGAACCAGTATCAGGATGCGTTGCAACGCGCCGAGCAGGTTTACGGTGTGCCGCCAGAAATCATTGTCGGCATTATCGGCGTGGAAACCCGCTGGGGGCGCGTGATGGGGAAAACTCGCATTATTGATGCGCTGGCGACCCTATCCTTTGCGTATCCGCGTCGGGCGGAATATTTTTCCGGCGAGCTGGAAACCTTCCTGCTGATGTCGCGTCGTGAAGGTGACGATCCGCTAAGTCTGCGCGGTTCTTTTGCTGGTGCGATGGGGTATGGCCAGTTCATGCCGTCGTCTTATCGTGATTATGCGGTGGACTTTAACGGCGACGGACACGCCAACCTGTGGGATCCGATTGATGCTATCGGCAGCGTGGCCAATTATTTCAAAGCACATGGCTGGACTAAAGGTGCTCCGATCGCAGTACCGGCAGCCGGTCAGGCGCCGTTGCTTGAGAATGGCTTCAAAACCAAGTATCCGCTCTTTACGCTGAAAGCTGCAGGGCTTAGTCCGCTGGGTTCACTGGGAAATTATCAGGAAGCCAGCCTGCTGCGCCTTGATATGGGCACGAATTACCAGTACTGGTACGGACTGCCGAACTTCTACACCATCACTCGTTACAACCATAGCGTGCATTATGCAATGGCGGTATGGCAACTGGGGCAGGCAGTGAAAGCTGCACGATGAACCGGTCGTGATTTCTTCTGAGGGTCGCCTGGTGCGGCCCTTATTTTTGCTTTTTATCCTAATTCTGAAGGCATCGCGCAAATAACTGCGTTGGGACTCACAGATTGAAAGAGAAATGCTAACATCGGGAGAGTTTCAGCTGAACCGTCAGGAGGGAAGATGACCGAACAACGTTTACATGAACTGAGTGTGGAAATCGGTTCAGAGCTAAAAGCGCAAGGGCTGTGGATCACCTGTGCGGAATCCTGTACCGGGGGGTTAATTGCCAAAGCCATCACCGATATTGCCGGTAGCTCAGCGTGGTTTGACCGCGGATTTGTGACGTACAGTAATGCCGCCAAGCATGAGCTGCTCGGGGTTTCCGAGGCAACACTTGAGCAGTATGGCGCGGTGAGCGAACAGGTTGTTCGCGAAATGGCGCAGGGCGTTCTGCACGCTGCCGGAGCAGACATCGGCTTGTCGGTCAGCGGCATTGCCGGGCCTGACGGCGGTTCGACAGAAAAACCGGTCGGCACCGTATGGTTTGGTTTCGCCGGAAGAGACGGGCGGATCGTGACCGCGAAACAACACTTTTCCGGCGATCGCGAAGCGGTGCGTTTGCAAGCTGCTGTTTTTGCGATACAAACCGCATTGTTTGAGTTTCTGCAAAATTAGGCTTGATACTGTATGAGCATACAGTATAATTACTGCCAATTACCTGTACATAAATTATATTCAGTGATGCAGGCGGGATGTTCCCCTGTATCAGACGAGGAGTAAAAATGGCTATTGATGAGAACAAGCAAAAAGCGTTAGCTGCAGCACTGGGCCAGATTGAAAAGCAATTCGGTAAAGGCTCCATCATGCGTCTGGGTGAAGATCGCTCTATGGACGTGGAAACGATCTCTACCGGCTCTTTGTCTCTGGATATCGCGTTAGGCGCCGGTGGTTTGCCGATGGGCCGTATCGTTGAGATTTATGGCCCGGAATCCTCCGGTAAAACTACGCTGACCCTTCAGGTTATTGCTGCCGCACAGCGCGAAGGCAAAACCTGTGCGTTCATCGATGCGGAACATGCACTTGACCCTATCTACGCGAAGAAATTGGGCGTAGATATCGACAACCTGTTGTGTTCTCAGCCGGATACCGGCGAACAGGCTCTGGAAATCTGTGACGCGCTGACCCGTTCAGGCGCGGTCGACGTTATCATCGTCGACTCCGTTGCTGCACTGACGCCAAAAGCAGAAATCGAAGGCGAAATCGGTGACTCTCACATGGGCCTTGCGGCACGTATGATGAGCCAGGCAATGCGTAAGCTTGCCGGTAACCTGAAAAACGCCAACACCTTGCTGATCTTCATCAACCAGATCCGTATGAAAATCGGTGTGATGTTCGGTAACCCGGAAACCACCACCGGTGGTAACGCCTTGAAATTCTACGCCTCTGTGCGTCTGGATATCCGCCGCATCGGCGCTATCAAAGAAGGCGACGTGGTGATCGGCAGTGAAACGCGCGTGAAAGTTGTGAAGAACAAAATCGCTGCGCCTTTCAAACAGGCTGAATTCCAGATCTTATACGGCGAAGGCATCAACATTAACGGCGAGCTGATCGATTTGGGCGTTAAGCACAAACTGGTCGAAAAAGCCGGTGCATGGTACAGCTACAACGGCGAGAAGATTGGTCAGGGTAAATCTAACTCCTGCAACTATCTGAAAGAAAACCCGAAAATCGCTGCTGAACTGGATAAAAAACTGCGTGATATGTTGTTGAGTGGCACTGGTGAACTGGCCGCTGCAACCACAGCAGAACTTGCAGACGACGATATGGAAACCAGCGAAGAGTTTTAATTTCGCCGGTATCTGAAAGCAGGGCTTTTGCTCTTCACTTTCAAAAACAAAATGTTGTCGAAAAAATGCCAGCCTGGCTTCCAGGCTGGCATTTTTCGCATCAGGGGAGTCACTCATGTCCGATGAAAAATCGTCCAATGGCAACACCATCGATCTGCAAAAGTTGCTTGAGCAGGTAGAACAGGAAAGCGCCGCATCCTCGCTGTTTGCCCCTCAGGAAAAAGACGCGGATGCGGCGAAGATCAATTCGCTGATGAACCGTGCGATGCGTCTGCTTTCACAGCGCGACCACGGTGAGATGGAACTGCGTAAGAAGTTGCGCACACCACCGGTGCCTTTCGTTAAACCGGCGAACAAGAAAAGTAGCTGGTCATCTCGCAAGCGACCGGCGCAGAATGAATTCGCAGAGGAAAATATTGTCAGAGCTAAGCCCGAACCGCGTCCGGTGCCGGAAGAGATCCCTGAAGAACATGTGCAGGCGGTGATCGACTATTGCTATCAGCATCACTGGCTGGATGACGCCAAATTTGCTGACCGCTATATTTCAGGGCGCAGTAACAAGGGCTATGGCGCGCAGCGCATCCGTTCAGAATTAATGCAAAAAGGTGTCGACAAAGAAATCATTACGACGGCACTGGAAAACACCGAGGTAGACTGGTGTATTCTGGCGCGCGAACTGGCAGTCAGAAAATTTGGTGAGGATTTGCCTACTGACTGGAAAGAAAAATCAAAAGTTCTGCGTTATTTGCTCTATCGCGGCTTCTTTCAGGAAGAAATACAGTCTATTTATCGCGATTTTGACGATTGACCGCATACGGTATTTTACTTCCCCGCGCAGAAATTTTATCTTATCCGCACTTTTTCGTTCGTGAGCTGTACAGATCGCTGCTCTAAGCAGCGTTATCCGGCTCAAGAGCCGTTCTTCCAGCATGATTCCGGGATATTTATGAGCAAGAGCACCGCTGAGATCCGTCAAGCGTTTCTCGATTTCTTCCAGAGCAAGGGACACAACGTTGTTTCAAGCAGTTCGCTTGTTCCGACAAACGATCCGACACTGTTGTTTACCAATGCCGGGATGAACCAATTCAAAGACGTTTTCCTCGGTCTGGATAAACGCGATTACAGCCGTGCCACTACGTCTCAGCGTTGCGTACGCGCGGGTGGTAAGCATAACGATCTCGAAAACGTCGGTTACACCGCACGTCACCACACCTTCTTCGAAATGCTGGGCAACTTCAGCTTCGGCGATTACTTCAAGCATGATGCAATCAACTACGCCTGGGAATTACTGACCGGCGAAAACTGGTTCAATCTGCCGAAAGAAAAGTTGTGGGTCACTGTCTATGAGACTGATGACGAAGCGTTTGAAATCTGGGAAAAAGAAGTCGGCGTTCCAAAAGAACGCATTATCCGCATCGGCGATAATAAAGGCGGTGCGTTCGCTTCTGATAACTTCTGGCAGATGGGTGACACCGGTCCTTGCGGCCCTTGCACCGAAATCTTCTTTGATCATGGCGATCACATCTGGGGCGGCCCTCCGGGTTCTGCAGAAGAAGATGGCGATCGCTACATCGAAATCTGGAACATAGTGTTCATGCAGTTCAACCGTCAGTCTGACGGCACCATGCTGCCACTGCCAAAACCGTCCGTAGATACCGGAATGGGGCTCGAGCGCATCACCGCTGTTATGCAACATGTGAACTCAAACTACGACATCGACCTTTTCCAGAAACTGATCGCCGCTGTGGCCGAAGTCACCGGCGCGACCGATCTGACCAGCAAATCTCTGCGCGTTATTGCCGACCATATCCGTTCTTGCGCATTCCTGATTGCTGACGGCGTGATCCCATCGAATGAAAACCGTGGCTATGTGCTGCGTCGTATCATTCGTCGCGCGATCCGTCACGGCAACATGCTGGGCGCGAAAGACACCTTCTTCTACAAACTGGTTGCTCCGTTGATTGACGTAATGGGCCCGGCGGCAGAAGAACTGAAACAGCAGCAGGCGATGGTTGAGCAACTGCTGAAAACCGAAGAAGAGCAGTTTGCCCGCACTCTGGAACGTGGTCTGGCCTTGCTTGACGACGAGCTGTCCTCACTCAAAGGCGACACGCTGGACGGTGAAATTGCTTTCCGTCTGTATGACACCTTCGGTTTCCCGCTGGATTTGACCGCTGACGTGTGCCGTGAGCGCAATCTGAAAGTTGACGAAGTCGGTTTCGAAAAGGCGATGGAAGTTCAGCGTCGTCGTGCTCGTGAGTCCAGCGGTTTCAGTGCAGATTACAACAGCATGGTTCGTGTGGATGGCGTCACTCAGTTCTCCGGCTACGAACATATGCAGCGCGATTCCAAAGTGGTCGCGTTGTTCATCGACGGTCAGTCAGTCAATGAAATTCAGGCAGGCGATAACGCTATTGTGGTCCTGGATGACACGCCATTCTATGGCGAATCCGGTGGACAGGTAGGTGATAAAGGCATCCTGAAAACTGCGGCTGGCATCTTCAATGTATCCGATACCCAGAAGTACGGTAAAGCCATCGGCCATCAGGGCTCGCTCAGCGCGGGTAAACTGAGCGTCGGTGACAGCGTTGAAGCGCAAGTGGATGCAGCACGCCGGGACCGTATTCGTCTCAACCACTCTGCGACTCACTTGCTGCACGCGGCATTACGTCAGGTACTGGGCAAGCACGTCGCGCAGAAAGGTTCTCTGGTTAACGACAGTTACCTGCGTTTCGACTTCTCACATTTCGAAGCGATGAAACCAGAAGAAATTCGTCAGGTCGAAGATCTGGTGAACGCGCAAATTCGTCGTAACCTGCCTATTCAGACCACCATTATGGATCTGGATGAAGCAAAAGAAAAAGGTGCAATGGCGCTGTTCGGTGAAAAATACGAAGACAGCGTTCGCGTGCTGAGCATGGGCGATTTCTCCACCGAACTCTGTGGGGGTACGCACGCCAGCCGTACCGGCGATATCGGCCTGTTCCGTATTCAGAGCGAATCCGGCACTGCTGCAGGTATCCGTCGTATCGAAGGGATCACCGGTGAAAACGCCATTAATGCACTGCATCAGCAAAGCGATTTGCTGCAAGATGTCGCGCATCTGGTGAAAGGCGATGTGAACAGCATCACCGATAAAATCCGTTCCCTGATTGAACGCTCACGCGTGCTGGAAAAAGAACTTCAGCAAGTGAAAGGCCAGCAAGCCGCGCAGGAAAGTGCGTCCTTGTCGGGTCAGACTAAAGAAGTGAAAGGCGTTAAGTTGTTAGTTCGTCAGCTGGATAACGTAGAGCCTAAAATTCTGCGTACGATGGTTGATGACCTGAAAAATCAGTTAGGGTCAGTGATCATTGTGCTGGCGACCATCGCGGACGATAAAGTCAGCCTGATTGCCGGTGTGACAAAAGATCTGACCGACCGTGTCAAAGCAGGGGAGTTGATCGCTTCTGTTGCCCAGCAGGTGGGCGGCAAAGGCGGTGGTCGTCCTGACATGGCACAGGCAGGGGGAAGCGATGTTCAGGCCTTACCGGCGGCTCTGGCTACCGTAGAGGCCTGGGTTGAATCCAAGCTGTAAGAAGAAATAAATCGCAAACCTGGAAAGCGCCATAATGTATTGTGCAATATGGCGTTTTCAGTCTTAATGGTGGGGTAGGCTTCGCGACAGGGTCGCGACAACGATGATTTCAGCTAAACTAAAAGTACTCATGGCTGAAGTTGCAGGCCGCTTACATTTAATGTAAGGGTCATGGCTTACGTTTTACCCGCTTATGATCGATAATGGCCGGGAAACTGAGAGACCCGACTCTTTTAATTATTCAAGGAGCAAAGAATGCTGATTCTAACTCGCCGAGTTGGTGAAACCCTCATGATTGGCGATGAGGTTACTGTTACCGTTTTAGGTGTTAAAGGTAATCAGGTACGTATTGGTGTGAACGCGCCAAAAGAGGTTTCCGTCCACCGTGAAGAGATCTACCAGCGCATCCAGGCTGAAAAATCTCAACAGACGAGTTACTGATTTACGAGGCGTCTCGCTGACGGCGAGGCGCTGAACCTCTTTTCTACGTATTACCGATTTCCCTGCCTGTATTTCTCTGTGTTTTTTCTGCTTTCTTTTCTTTTGAGCCCGGCGCTCTGATCCCCTTTGCACAAAAAATAATGTGAATTTTCTGCATTTTTCCCGCTTTATTGCCTTCAAACTGCTCATGTTGCGCGTGAAATGTTCAATCGAGTGATTGTTAGGAAAAAAGGGTTTGACTTATAAGGGCCAGAAAGTAATATGTGCGCCACGCAGTGCCGATGAGCTTGAACAAAGTTAATCAGCACACTCGCAAGAGGCGTATGGTGAGGTGGCCGAGAGGCTGAAGGCGCTCCCCTGCTAAGGGAGTATGCGGTCAAAAGCTGCATCCGGGGTTCGAATCCCCGCCTCACCGCCATTTAAAATGCACCCATAGCTCAGCTGGATAGAGTACTCGGCTACGAACCGAGCGGTCGGAAGTTCGAATCTTCCTGGGTGCACCATACTTTCCAAAGCGTATGTTGATTTGCAATCAAATGAGCGTAATGGGCAGAGGCTAACGCCGATGTAGTAGGGAAAAATGATCAGGTAAATCTGCAGTAAGAATCAAAATGCACCCATAGCTCAGCTGGATAGAGTACTCGGCTACGAACCGAGCGGTCGGAAGTTCGAATCTTCCTGGGTGCACCATTCTTCCTCTTAGTATTTTCCGAAGTAAAATCAGCACGACCCCAATGCACCCATAGCTCAGCTGGATAGAGTACTCGGCTACGAACCGAGCGGTCGGAAGTTCGAATCTTCCTGGGTGCACCATATTTTGTGTATGTTGAAGCGATGATAAAATTTTATATTGCACTCAACATGCAGATAGCACGAAGGAAGATAACGTTGCTTTAGCAACGACCCGCAGGGCGAGGCATTAGCCGAGTAATCTTCCTGGGTGCACCATATTAGAGAAACCCGCTTCGGCGGGTTTTTTGCTTTCTGCATTTCATCTGCGCCTTTCTCTCTTCATTTTCCTGATTTTTCAGACGTGTTCGGATGTGCTCTGTGAACGGACAAAATGCGACTTTCGCCAGACTTTGCGATAAAGTAGTTTTCCAGTTTTTTTCGTGAGCATGGAGCATTCGATGTACGATCAATACGAAGGGCTAATATTTGATATGGATGGCACCATATTGGATACCGAGCCGACTCACCGTAAGGCATGGCATCAGGTATTAACCAAATACAGCATGCATTTTGATGTCGAATCCATGGTTGCTCTGAATGGTTCTCCGACCTGGCGCATCGCCAAGTTTGTAATCGACAGTAATAATGTCGAAATGGATCCGCATATTCTTGCCGCTGAGAAAACCGCTGCGGTGCAAGAAATGTTGCTGGACACGGTACGTCCGTTGCCGTTGATTGATGTCGTCAAGGCGTATCACGGTCGCCGTCCGATGGCGGTAGGCACGGGCAGTGAACACTGGATGGCGGATGCTCTGCTGCGTCACTTAGGCCTGCGCGATTGCTTTGATGCGATTGTCGGCGCTAATGATGTGCAGAACCATAAACCCGCACCAGATACCTTTTTGCGTTGCGCTGAGCTCATCGGCGTGCCTCCCGAGAAATGCGTCGTCTTTGAAGATGCAGATTTTGGTATTGAGGCGGCCAGACGCGCCAATATGGCTTTTGTGGACGTGCGTACGCTGTGAGTAGTGCTGTGGCGCTGGCTTCCTTATTCGGCAGCAGCTTTTTAAGTGCCACGTTGTTACCCGGCAATTCAGAAGTTTTATTAGTGGCTTTATTGTCAGCTGGCAGTGCAATGCCAGCGGCACTGGTTTTGTCCGCTTCTGTTGGCAATACCTTAGGTGGCATAACCAACGTCATCATCGGCCGCTTTCTGCCGCAGCTAAAGCCTCAGCGTGGGTTACATGTTGCACAAGGCTGGCTGAAGCGCTTCGGACCGGCCGCTTTATTGCTGAGCTGGCTACCGGTGATTGGCGATGTGTTATGCGTTTTAGCAGGTTGGCTGCGAATGCCGTGGGGTCCGGTGGTCTTTTTCATGTTTATTGGAAAAGCGGTGCGTTACGTTCTTATTACTGTGGTAACGCTACAGGGGCTTTCATGGTTCGGTTAGATTGGCATCAGTCATCAATTATGGTCACATCTATGCAGACTCACTATGCTTGCAAATCAATGATTTCACAGAGCGGGAGGTCAATTTGATCCCGGATGTATCACAGGCGCTTTCCTGGCTGGAAGCGCATCCTCAGGCACTTAAAGGTATTCGTCGCGGTATTGAGCGTGAAACGCTGCGTGTTAATCCCGATGGTTCATTGGCGACAACCGGACATCCGGAATCCTTAGGTGCGGCGTTGACGCATCGCTGGATCACCACCGATTTTGCTGAAGCCTTATTAGAATTTATTACGCCCGTCGATGACAACATCGAGCATCTGATGGCGTTTTTGCGTGACATTCATCGTCACGTTGCCCGGGAGCTCGGTGAAGAGCGCATGTGGCCATTCAGCATGCCGTGCTTTATCGAATCCGGACAGGACATCGAACTGGCGCAGTACGGTTCGTCTAACGTCGGGCGCATGAAAACGCTGTATCGCGAGGGGCTGAAGAACCGTTATGGCGCGCTGATGCAGGTCATTTCCGGCATCCATTACAATTTCTCACTGCCGTTGACATTCTGGCAAGAGCGTCTGGGCGTTACGGATGCGGAAAGCGGCAAAGAAGCGATTTCAGCGGGTTACTTTAAGCTGATCCGCAACTATTACCGTTTTGGCTGGGTGATCCCGTATCTGTTTGGCGCGTCGCCTGCGATCTGTTCGTCATTCCTGAAAGGACGTAAAACGGATCTGCCTTTCGAATATACCGAAGGCGGGATGTGTTATCTCCCGTATGCGACGTCGCTGCGTCTGAGTGATTTGGGTTACACCAATAAATCGCAGAGCAACCTGGATATCACCTTTAACGATCTTGAAACTTACGTCAAAGGCGTTAAAAGGGCGATCCGTACGCCATCGGCAGAATATGCCGAGATGGGAGTGAAGAAAGACGGGAAATATCTGCAACTGAACACCAATGTGTTACAGATTGAGAACGAGCTTTATGCGCCAATTCGTCCTAAGCGCGTGACTAAATCAGGTGAAACGCCTTCTGAGGCGCTGCTGCGTGGTGGGATCGAATATATTGAGGTGCGATCGCTGGACGTCAATCCATTCTCCCCTGTGGGGATTGATGCGACGCAGGCGCGTTTCCTCGATCTGTTTTTGGTATGGTGTGCCTTAGCTGACGCACCTGAGATGAACAGCGATGAGCTGCGTTGTACTCGCCAGAACTGGAATCGCGTGATCCTCGAAGGGCGTAAGCCGGGTCAGACGATTGGCATCGGTTGTTATGACGAACGCAAACCGCTGGATCAGGTTGGCAAAGATTTGTTCGCTGATTTGAACCGCGTGGCACAGGTGATGGACAGCCAGAATGGCGACCATCTGTATCAGGACGTTTGCAAGGAACTTGTTGCGACGTTTGATGATCCGGAGCTGACTTACTCCGCGCGTATCCTGAAAGCACTGAAACAGCAGGGCGTGGGTAATTTAGGGCTGGAACTGGCCGAGAAATATCGTCAGATGCTGGTCAGCGAACCGCTGGAAGTATTGGATGAAAGTGCATTGCTGGCAGAACAGGATGGGTCATGGCAGCGTCAGCGCGACATGGAAGCCGGTGACACGCTAAGCTTAGAAGACTATCTGGCTGCTCACGCAGGCGGTACCGAAGAGTAGAAAAGAAAAAGGCCACAATTAATGTGGCCAAATAAACATCTCTGTTTACAGGGATGATGATAACAAATGCGCGTCTTTCACTAATTAAGACCCGCGTGCTGGGAAAAGGTTTCCTGAGTTCGTAAAAAAATTTAATTTATTTAGGAGAGGTGACGATATGCCACTGTTGGATAGCTTTACCGTAGACCATACCCGTATGGCAGCACCTGCTGTTCGCGTCGCAAAAACCATGAAAACCCCACACGGGGACACCATCACTGTGTTCGATCTGCGCTTCTGTCGCCCGAATATTGAAGTGATGCCAGAGCGTGGTATTCATACGCTGGAGCACCTGTTCGCAGGCTTTATGCGTAATCACCTGAACGGAAACGGCGTCGAGATCATCGATATTTCTCCGATGGGTTGCCGTACCGGGTTCTACATGAGCCTGATCGGTGTGCCGGAAGAGCAGTTGGTCGCGGATTCCTGGAAAGCGGCGATGGAAGATGTTCTGAAAGTGAAAGAACAAAGTCAGATCCCTGAGCTGAATGAATATCAGTGCGGTACCTTCGAGATGCATTCCCTGAAAGAAGCGCAGGAAATCGCGCAGCACATTGTCGATCACGATGTTGTCGTGAACCGTAACGACGATTTGGCTCTGCCAAAAGAAAAACTGTCTGAATTGCACATCTAGTTCATTGGGCAGACGTAAAAAAAGACGCGAATTTCGCGTCTTTTTTATGTCTGCAACTCTTGCGGCTAGCGCTGATTTACGGTGCTTTGTAAGGGTTGGAGAGGGCGAACCTGAACCTGTTTGATCATGTTCTCCTGCACATCCAGAATTTCGACTTCATAATTCTTAATCCGCAAGTTTGTGCCGATGACTGGGATCTCTTCCAGCACTTCCAGTAGCATGCCATTCATAGTCCGTGGCCCGTCAGAAGGCAGATTCCAGTTAAAGGCTTTGTTCAGTTCACGAACGTTCGCACTGCCTTCAATCACAACAGAACCATCGCTTTGAGGCGTCACCTCTTCGGCCAGGGTAGGTGACATCGACGTGGTAAAATCACCGACGATTTCCTCGAGGATATCCTCGACTGTCACCAACCCCTGTATATCGCCGTACTCATCGACCACAATTCCGGCTTTCTTCTTATTGCGCTGGAACTTGACCAGCTGAATATTCAGCGGCGTGCCTTCAGGGATGTAGTAAATCTCATCGGCGGCGCGCAGCAGGTTCTCTTTAGTGAACTCTTTTTTCTCCGTCATGAGACGATACGCTTCTCGCAGGCGCAGCATGCCTATTGCGTCATCGAGTGAGTCACGGTAAAGCACAATACGACCATGCGGTGAATGCGTTAGCTGGCGGATGATGGACTTCCAGTCATCGTTGATATCGATACCGACGATATCATTGCGCGGCACCATGATGTCATCGACCGTCACCTTCTCAAGGTCGAGCACTGAAAGCAGCATGTCCTGATTACGGCGGGAGATTTGCGAGCGCGATTCATTCACGATAGTCCGCAACTCTTCTTTGCTCATCGCATCGCTGAGGCTGGTGGTGGTTTTAATACCGCACATTCTCATCAGCAGACGCGAGAGGCTGTTTAGGATCCACACTAAGGGCATCATGATGGTTTGCAGCGGGCGCAACAAAATACTGCTCGGGAAAGCGATGCGTTCCGGGTTCAGTGCCGCGAAGGTTTTCGGCAGGACTTCGGCAAACAGCAGTACCACGAAAGTCAGCACGCCGGTCGCAATTGCCACACCGGCATCGCCGTAAAGACGAATGCCCACAATTGTTGCCAGAGCGGAAGCAAGGATGTTGACCAAATTGTTGCCGATAAGCACCAGACTAATCAGTTGATCCGGGCGTTTTAACAGCTTTTCGACGCGACGTGCGCCGCGGTTACCCTGCTTGGCCAGGTGACGTAACCGGTAACGGTTGAGTGTCATCATACCGGTTTCGGAGGCTGAGAAATAAGCCGAAACCACCACCATGATGATCAATATGATGATCAGGGTTGTTGTCGAGACGTGCTCCAACGGGAATTCCTTATTATTGATGAACCATGATTTGCTGGATCAGGCGACTGCCAAAATAGGCGAGAGTCAGGAGAATGGCGCCAGCCATGCTGAACCATACCACGCGGCGGCCACGCCACCCTTCGTGATAATGACCCCACAGCAGGACGATATAAACGAACCATGCCAGTATCGATAAGACGGCCTTGTCGATATTCTCCGGGCTGAACAAATTGTTCAGATACAGCAAACCGGTGCACAGCGTCAGCGTCAGTAAAATGACACCGATCTGGGTGATGTGAAAAAGTTTACGCTCGATGCTCATCAGTGGCGGCATATCGGCAGTAAAGGTGAGACGTTTGTTCTTCAGCTGATAATCGAGCCACGCCAGCTGCAGTGCGTAAAGTGCGGCAATCATCAGTGTTGCATATGAGAACAACGCCAGGCCGATGTGAACCAGCAAGCCTTTACTTTCCTCAAGATGCGTAATGAATTCGCCCGGCAGAAATGTCACAAAGGCCAGATTGATCAGAGAAAAACTGTAGACGATCGGTAGAACGAACCAGCCACGATTGCGCGAGGCGACAATCGTCATGACCGTGCCAATGATTAAACTCACCACCGAGCCGATATTGACCAGACTCAGGTTCTGGCCGGTGCTGACGTCAAAGATGCGCTGCTGCAACGCAACGGCATGACATACCAGCGCCACCACCACGGAAATCAGTGCCAGACGCCGATATGCGCTGTTCTTCCGAATAATGCTCGGAATGATCAGTGCAAGGCTGAACAGATAGGCCAACATGGCGACGAGAGCAAAAACTGACATAGCGTTTCAGTAGCATCGAAAAGTGAATGAGAACCGCAGTATAACGTTACCCGCGTCACGCTCCAACCTATCTGAGACGCCAAAGCAGAGATCGTCAACGCTTCGTGTTATAATCCCGCAATTACGTCGCAAAAGCGGCCTGTCATTACGTTGAGCAAGAGACGATGTTTGAGAATTTAAGCGATCGATTGTCGCGCACACTGCGCAATATCAGCGGCCGCGGGCGGCTGACCGAAGAAAATATCAAAGAGACATTGCGTGAAGTCCGCATGGCGTTGCTGGAAGCAGACGTTGCGCTGCCGGTCGTCCGCGACTTCATTAACCGGGTGAAAGAGAGCGCCGTTGGCGTTGAGGTCAATAAGAGCCTTACACCGGGTCAGGAATTCGTCAAAATTGTCCAGAAAGAACTGGAAAACGCGATGGGCGAGGCGAACACCGAGCTCAATTTAGCGGCACAGCCACCGGCCGTCGTGCTGATGGCGGGTTTACAAGGTGCGGGTAAAACCACCAGCGTCGGTAAACTGGCGAAATTCCTGAAAGAAAAGAAAAAGAAAAAAGTGCTGGTGGTGTCTGCCGACGTTTATCGCCCTGCGGCGATCAAACAGCTGGAAACGCTGGCACAGCAAGTTGAAGTGGATTTTTTCCCGTCGGATGCACAGGAAAAGCCGGTTGATATCGTTCGCCGCGCCCTTCAGCAAGCCAAACTGAAATTTTATGACGTTCTGATCGTCGATACCGCCGGCCGTTTACACGTCGACGAAGCGATGATGGACGAGATCAAACAGGTTCACGCCGCGATTAATCCGGTTGAAACGCTGTTTGTTGTCGATGCCATGACCGGTCAGGATGCCGCAAATACCGCGAAAGCCTTTAACGAAGCGTTGCCGCTGACGGGTGTGATCCTGACGAAAGTCGACGGTGACGCCCGCGGTGGTGCTGCGCTGTCGATTCGCCATATCACGGGCAAACCGATCAAATTCCTCGGTATGGGTGAAAAAACCGATGCTCTGGAGCCGTTCCACCCGGATCGTATCGCTTCGCGTATTTTGGGCATGGGTGACGTTCTCTCACTTATCGAAGATATTGAGAGTAAAGTCGACCGCGCGCAGGCTGAGAAATTGGCCAGCAAGCTCAAAAAAGGCGACGGCTTCGACCTGACCGACTTCCTCGATCAGCTCAAGCAAATGCGCAACATGGGCGGTATGGCGAACATGATGAGCAAATTGCCGGGCGTCGGGCAGTTGCCGGACAACGTCAAATCTCAGATGGACGATAAAGTGCTGGTGCGTATGGAAGCGATCATCAATTCGATGACGATGAAAGAGCGCGCTAAGCCAGAAATTATTAAAGGGTCCCGTAAGCGTCGTATTGCGATGGGTTCCGGCATGCAGGTGCAGGACGTTAACCGCTTACTCAAGCAGTTTGACGATATGCAGCGCATGATGAAGAAAATGAAGAATGGCGGTATGGCGAAAATGATGCGTGGCATGAAAGGTATGATGCCACCGGGTTTCCCAGGCCGCTAATCGACAAGACTGGCTATTTATCAGCCACATAAACGGCCCCAAACGTACTCAGGCAAATAGCGACGGAGGCAATCTACGCTTTCGATTGCTTTTTGCGCCAAAATGAGTAAAATTTTGGGGCTTTTTATATTGCAACCAGACCCCGTTCCCCGATGGGGTCTGGTTGTTTTATTAACTAAAGAGGATGTTATGGTAACAATTCGTTTAGCACGTGGCGGCGCAAAAAAGCGTCCGTTTTATCAAGTAGTAGTGACCGACAGCCGCAACGCTCGTGACGGTCGTTTCATCGAACGCGTAGGTTTCTTCAACCCATTGGCTTCTGGCCAGGCTGAAGCACTGCGTCTGGACCTGGATCGTATTACCCATTGGGTAGATCTGGGTGCAACCGTTTCTGATCGCGTTTCTTCGCTGATCAAAGACGCTAAGAAAGCAGCTTAATCTGTCGCGGTGGTGGCAATGAGCAAGCAATCCAATCCAGTGGTACCCGCTGAGCCGTTAGTACTCGGCAAAATGGGTTCAACATACGGCATTCGCGGTTGGCTCAGAGTGTTTTCATCCACCGAAGACGCTGAAAGCATCTTCGAATACCAGCCCTGGTTTATCCAGCGTGCCGGTAAGTGGCAGGTTATCGAGCTGGAAGGCTGGAAACGCCACACTCAGGACCTGATTATCAAAGTCAAAGGCGTTGATGATCGGGATGCAGCGAATCTGCTGACCAATTGCGAAATTGTCGTCGATTCAAAGCAGCTACCAACACTGGAAGACGGTGACTATTACTGGAAAGACCTTTTTGGTTGCCAGGTAGTGACAACTTCCGGTTACGAACTGGGCAAAATCATCGATATGATGGAAACCGGTTCTAACGATGTGATGGTAGTCAAAGCCAACCTGAAAGATGCCTTCGGACTCAAGGAGCGGTTGATTCCGTTCCTCGATGGGCAGGTTATCAAGAAAGTCGATCTCGCTACTCGCACTGTCGAAGTAGATTGGGATCCTGGTTTTTGACCTCCGTAACGTTTACTGATGTAAACAACGGCGGGTTGAGCGGCAAAGCATTTGTAAGGGGTAGGCTATGTGGATCGGTATAATTAGCCTGTTTCCTGAAATGTTCCGCGCAATCACCGATTACGGGGTAACTGGCCGGGCAGTTAAGAATGGCCTGTTGAGCGTAAACTGCTGGAGTCCTCGTGACTTCGCATACGATCGACATCGTACCGTGGACGAGCGCCCTTACGGCGGTGGTCCCGGCATGCTGATGATGGTGCAACCTTTACGGGAAGCGATTCATGCAGCAAAAGCAGCGGCAGGCGAAGGTGTGAAAGTGATTTATCTTTCACCTCAGGGGCGCAAACTGGATCAAACCGGTGTTTGCGAACTGGCGGCCCATCAGAAAATTATTCTGGTGTGTGGCCGTTACGAAGGGATTGATGAGCGCGTAATCAAAACCGAAATTGATGAAGAATGGTCAATTGGTGATTATGTTCTCAGCGGTGGTGAGTTGCCGGCAATGACTCTGATTGATTCAGTTTCCCGCTTTATACCGGGCGTTCTGGGTCGTCAGGCTTCAGCAGAAGAAGATTCTTTCGCTGACGGATTGCTCGATTGCCCCCACTATACCCGCCCTGAAGTGTTGGAAGGCATGGAGGTACCGTCAGTTTTACTGTCGGGAAACCACGCTGATATACGTCGCTGGCGCCTGAAACAGTCGCTGGGTCGAACCTGGCTTAGAAGACCTGAACTTCTGGAAAACCTAGCTCTGACTGACGAGCAAGAGGTGTTACTGAGAGAGTTCCAAAAGGAACATCGACTCAGTTAACAAAACTATGAGGGACCGCTTGAGCACTTTGCTAAGCCTTCCCGATATATCAGTTTACCTAGGGTAAGAGACATATTATGAGCAATATCATTAAACAGATCGAACAAGAGCAGATGAAGCAAGACGTACCTGCATTCCGTCCGGGTGATTCCGTGGAAGTTAAGGTATGGGTCGTTGAAGGTTCTAAAAAGCGTCTGCAGGCATTCGAGGGCGTGGTTATCGCTATTCGTAACCGCGGTCTGCACTCTGCATTCACTGTTCGCAAAATTTCTAACGGCGAAGGTGTTGAGCGTGTATTCCAGACTCACTCCCCAGTAATCGACAGCATTGCTGTTAAACGTCGTGGTGCCGTTCGTAAAGCTAAACTGTACTACCTGCGTGAGCGTACTGGTAAGTCTGCTCGTATCAAAGAGCGTCTTAACTAAGGTATCGCTAACGCGACATCGACTAGTTAATAGAGAACAAGGGGTTAGCCAATGGCTAACCCCTTTTTTTATCTCTGAATGACCTTAATTTTACTACGCCGCTGATTTTTCGCTCCCAGGTTTTGAAATGACGCGAGCGACGGATTCGTGTGTGGCAAAGGTGCAGCTACACTCGATGTTCTGGCACTGATGATACCGTTCTTTCGTAGACTCACTCAGATATCGGCTTGAGCGTGTGTGGGCGACTTTTCCACAAAGCGGGCAATGCATCATAAAAACCTCCGGCATGACAGGTAAGCGATGAGGTCATTATGGAACCATAAACTTGCAAAAGCAAGTTTATGGTTGTGATATTGATGACTGATACGTGATATCCGCCACGTAAATCTTCAAATTCAACTTTGTGGTAAACCCTTTTTCATTGAGGCTATGTTCAACCGAGTCGATAATCCAGCGCTGGTCGTCGATCACATTTTTAAAACCCTGCACATTCAGCGGTGTCTGAGCGCTGAGATCGGCACGGCCCATTGCCAGTCTGATGCTAAATGATGCTGAATCCGCCTGGATCTGATTAAAAGCAGAGTCCGCTGCGCGCCTCGCGGACGCTTCATCGGGATATATTTTTTGGAGTTTGAGGACATTTGCCCCGGACCCGGCGGTATAACTTTTTAGCGGTGGCGCTGTTTCAGAAGACTCAGTAACCGCCGCTTTGGTTGCTGCCGGATGTTGTTTTTGCGAGGTGGAGTTTGCAGGCGGTATTCTTTTCAAGGCTACACTGCTGGTAGCCGCCGCTTTCACATCATAAGACTGGGCAATCACGCCGCTAAAGGCCTTCTGATCAATCACCTTGAAAACATGCTCATCGCCGTCGCTGCGCACCAGCGTTTTCCACGGCAGCGCTTGCCCGGAAGCGCTCCTGGCCGAATAAGGTTTAAAAAAAATAATAGCGCCATTTTTCACCGTGGCCTGCGCGCCGAAGTTTTGTGCCAGCCGGGTGAGGAAATATCCGTCATTCTCATCGGTCTGATCGATGTGCGGGATCTTAATGCTGTCGAGCTCCGGCGCGATAACCGGCAAAGAGAGATTATTGCGCGCTGAGAGGATCCTTACGATCGCACCCAGCGTGTAGTCATCATAAGACTGGCTGCGTTTCGTCTCGAATGTCCCACGAAAATCGGCACTGCGGGCGGTGATGATCACAATATCTGGTGATCCCTGATGGGTCACGGTATCCACAATGAAGTACCCGCAGTCGTACAAAGCCTGTTTCGACCACCCGATATGCAAATGCAGAAGAGTGCCTCTGGCGGGCATTTGCAGTTGTCCGTCGGCATCGTCGAATTTGAGCGTCAGATCATCAGCCGCGAATCCGCTCTTGTCATTGACGGTGAGACTGATGATGCGGTCTGTAACACTCTGTTCCAGCACCTTATTTTTAATTTTCAGGGTAAAAGCCGGCGCGATCCGTGCGCCAGCGGGTAACTGAAGATCGGTAAGCATCGTTAACCTCCGGTAATAAAATTACCAATTGCCGAACTGGCCTTGTTATACAAACCTTCAGCCTGCGCCATCAGGTCACCAAACATGGCGGCCTGAGATTCATCCACCCGTTTAAGAATGACGCTGAAAGAAATACTTCGCGCCTGCCCGTTTGAATTGAATTCGCCGTTGTCATTGGTCAGGCTCTCAATGACAAACATGCCATGAATAGTGCCGTTGCCTTCAATCAGCGGCCACGCCCGGCCTGAATCCGCCATGCTTTGCAGGGTTTGCAGATAGCGCATGCCGCCGGTCAGTTCCGGCAGGAGTTGTCCCGTCAGCTTCAACGTTTCCTTGCCCGGTCCGAGAAATTGCGAAACCGCCCGCTGGCCGAAACGGGCGTTTTCCGCCCAGGTGTAATTCACCTGATGATTGGTGGTCTGATAGGGGAGAGTGCTCAGTTTGAATACAAATAAACCCAGCGACATCATCATGAGTAGAAGCCTCCGTTACTGAACTGGCTGTGCAGCGCATTCTCGTCATTCCTGTCACGCTCATTCATTGCCTGGTTAATAAAGCCCTGAATTTTCGGATAGTCTGTTTCAGGCGTGGCGGTAAAACTGAAATTCATGGTCGTTGCCCGGTTATCGGTCAGATTATTGGCAACGCTGTTTTTAGCAGGCTGGTACAGGCTGAGCGTTCCGCCTGTCGGCGAAATATTCGGCGCAAAGGCCGCTGGCGCACTCAGGTTCTCAGCCGGTTCATCGTAATCACTGCTGAAAATATTCAGAACGGAATCGACGCCTTTACGCGCCCAGTTAAAGACTTCCCCGATTTGAGAGACGGCATTCGTCAGCGTCACGAAAATTTCTCCGATGGCTTCCCCAACCAGTTTGCCAACGTTGCTAAATCCCGCCAGCTGATCCTGCGTAAATTTAATCGGCGTAAACAAATCAGTTATCCACCCGAGCGCAGCTTTGAAAGGTGCGAATGTGAGGGTGATCGGCCCTATGACAGAACTGAAACCCGCGACTAAACCGCTGACAAAAGCACTGATCGGCTCCCAAAGTTTTACGATGGCGATGCCAATACCGGCAATCAGGGCGATGACCGGCAACAGCGGCAACCCGATGGCTGCAAAAGCGGCTGCAATCATGCCGCCGGTGCTGGTGAAGAGGGGGCCGAGTACTCCGGTTCCGGCCATCAGCATATTGATGCCGCTCAGCACCGGCGCGATGGCGGCACTCACTGAACTCAGTGCACCGACAATGCCGGTAATCCCTAAAGCAAGGCCGAGCAGGGAATTCACCAGTTGTGGATTATCGGTTATCCAGGTATTGAGCGTGGTCAGCCAGCCGGTGGCGGTTTGCGTCAGTTCGCGTAGCGCCGAGCTTTGCCCTTCAAACAGATTGATGCGCAGGGTTTCCCATGTCGCAAACAGTTTGATGATATCGCCGTCGAGGTTGTCACCTTTCACCGTCACGGCCATTTGTGCGTCCGGCGTATCGCCGTTGAGCTGAGCCGGTGTCTGCGCCAGAACCTGACTGGCATCCAGCCCTTCTCCGGCGAGTTTCTTCTGCGTGGCTACAACCTCAGAAGGCGCGTGGCCAGACGCTGCCATCGACAGACTTTGCTGACGCAACGCCGCCATACGCGGATCGTCATTTTTCAGGCCGAGCATCGACTGGACTTCAGAGAGTGCGGCCTGTAGCCCGGCGCCGGGCTTGAGGAATTCTTTTGCCCGTTCCAGTTGGGGATGAGCAAAGTTAATCGCTTCGATGCCCGCGTTTTTGTTTGCTTCAGCGCTTTCCTGCCGGGGTGTTGTTTGCCCGCTAATGTCTCGGGTTTGTGGTCCGACAAGGATGGCAGGTCGTTCAGTATTCACGCCCTGACCGCGAAGATCATGGCTCTGTTGATCAACAGAATGCTGGCGGAGGAATGCGCCCGGCCCTTCGGTTATCAGCTTATATTGCGCGTCGGAGAAGTCCTCCATCACTCGTGATTGTTTCTCCAGCGTCTGGAAGTTCAAAGCGACATCGCTGATATCATCTGAAATGACGCTGTATAACGTCTTTTCCGGCAGCATTGTGAAATTTCGCCAGACATTTTCCGTCGCGGCTTTCAGCGCTTTTAGCTGCTTATTGATGTTTCCCAGCGTCGAGGGTAACTGTTCGACATTACTCATCTGTTTTGACTCCGCTGCGTTGCAATGCCTTATATCGCCAGCTCAACAGATCGGTGAGCGACATGCCGTCCATTTCGGACGGCGGCCAGTGGAAGATCACCGCGATGTCTGCCATCAGATCATCCACGGTGAGCCGGGGCGCGATCTTTACGCCACCGGTTTCGGTGATAAAAAACCAATCACCTTGCCCGCGAGCGCAATCAGGTCAGGCAGTTCGAGGCGTGTGCACTCTTCTTTGGTGAGATTGGGAGAAGTGATGCGCGGCAAAATGGTGATCAGCGCATCGACGTCGGCGTTCGCCAGCGCCGCCAGCCCGATACCGCGCAGGCTGCCCGCCGTCGGTTTGGTCACCTGAATTTCTGTGATTTCCATATCGCCGCGTTTGAGCGGAACATCAAGAATCACGGTGTTGTCGTTGTTTTCAATCTGGCTCATAGGGTTTCCTGTTTAAACGAAAGTGAAGCCGGCAACTTTTGCCGGCTCAGGGAAGGGAATTACAGGCCGAGTGCGGTGCGGTGTTCAGCCAGGCGGTCAACGCCGTTGACGATTTCCACCATATTGACGGTATCGATCTCAATCAGCTCTTTGCCGTCGATAGTCAGTTTGAAGTAAGTGCACTGGGTGGTGACTTTGGTTTCAGTGTCTTCACCTTGCTTGTACTCACCAAAATCAAACTCTTTGTGACGGCCACGCATCATCACTTCAACCGCTGACACATCACCGGTATCGTCACGCTGCAGGGAACCGGCAAAACGCAGAGGAATATCGGAGACGCTGCCCCACTGTTGCAGAACCAGTTCGTCCAGACCGCCGATGGACCATTCCAGCGTCAGCGCATCGTCGTCGAGACCGAAATCCACCGCGACCGAACCGCTCATGCCGCCGCCGCGATAGTTTTCCAGCTTGCGGGTGAGTTTCGGCAGGGTCAGGGAAGAGACAAGGCCGAGGTAGCTGTTACCGTCGTTAAACAGGTTCAGGTATTTCAATTTTTTAGGAAGTGCCATGAGTCATTTTCTCCTTAGCTGTTGATGGACGCGGCAAAGTTCACCAGATAAGAGTCGGTGATACGCTGGCGCAGGGTCAGATCTTCCAGAGGCGGAACCGGCGTGTAGTCATAATCGATATACAGCTTGCCAGCCTTCAGGGTTTCCGCGGTGTTAGCGGTTTCGTCGTACCAGCAATCGCCATCAATGATGTAACCCGCTGATTTCATTTCGCGCATTTTGGCTTTGATGCCGTCGATCATGTCGCGCACCAGCGACGGGGTCATGGGTTTGTCGACCGCCCACATGTGTGCTTCCGCCATGGTATCGGCCAGCACTTGCGCGGTACGGGTGTAGTTTTCGAAGATGAACAGTGAATCGTCGCTGCAGGTACGGTTGCCCCAGAAGCGGAAGCCGTCTTTGCGCACCAGCGTCGTCACACCGGCTTCGTTTAGCAGGTCAGCATCGGTACCGCTCGCCTGTAAATCCCAGAATACGCTGGCGGAAAGACCGGTCACGCCATTCACGCCGACGTTTGACAGGGTTTTATGCCAGCCGGTTTCCTGGTCGATTTTGGCGCGCAAGCCCAAAGCGCGTGCAGTGGCGTAAGCAATATCAGACTGGCTGGTAGCCGTATTCCAGTTCACAAAATCCGGCCAGATCAGCATCAGCTCACGCTGGCTGAAGTTGTCGCGGTATTTGATTGCATCGGAAAGCGTTTTTGCGCCGTAAGCGCTGATATAGCCGAAGGCACGCAGCTGCTGACATACACCCGCCAGTGCGGTGGCGACAGCCTGATTATCCAGGCCCGGAACGCCCAGGATACGAGGCTTCACGCCTAATTCTGCCTGCGCAGAAAGCAGGGCTTTCATGCCGGTATAACGACCGTTGGCATCCGAACCGCCAATAATATTGCTGGTGGTGGCGTCTTCATCCGCGCCGGTCGCAACACGCACGACCACGGTGACGGGCTTGCATTGATCCGCGATAGCCAGCAGTGCCGCACGCAGTGTCCCGGTTTTACCCGCCTTACCGCTGGCAGCCAAAACGTCGGTAATCAGGACCGGTGTGTTGAGCGGAAACGTGGTGGCATCCGCATCTTCTGCGGTACATACCATGCCGATAATTGCAGTTGAAACAGTGGAAATAACGCGGGTGCCATCATTGATTTCGACGACACGAACGCCGTGGTGATAATCAGCCATCAGGGTGACTCTCTCTGTTGTGGGGGTGAAGCAAGGATGCCGGTTCACAAAAGAAAGCGCATTCGATCAGGGGCGTGGGGGCGGTGGCACAACAGAGGGGGGGTAGATAATAAAGAAGCCCTCAAAGAGGGCTTAGTATTTTTAGGTTTCTATACTTTGTAAGGTGATGATTCAAATTCAATTATTATTGAAAATATTTTACGCAGCTCTGACTATATAATTAAACGCAACGTTACGAGGGCGAGCGGAAACATAAGCCCACCATTCATATCGCTTGGCTGTCGTAGAGCCAGATATCCATGTTTTACCCTTTATTTGAGCCCATTGTGCTGACGTCAACGGATCTCCAAAACCATAATCTGGGGAGCTGAGAGAGCTAATATCACCTGAGTCATTATCATCAAATCCAGAAACGATCGTACCTTCTTGAAACGATAAAAGACTACGTCGCGAATCGATTCCGCGTCCATCATCCCAGCCACGTATAAACTCCCCACGCAAATCAGGTAATAAGCCAGATGGATAGGCTAGCGCGAGTTTTGGATATTTTGCTTTATCAAACGCGGCGCCATTACATTTTAACCAGCCTGCTGGCGCGGTTGCTGTAGGCCAGGGAAGGGGAATGCCCACCGGCAGATCGTATTGTGGATGTGGATTTGTTGCCGCCACATGCTTCGCCATCAGGTCATCCGCATAGGCTTTCACTTCAATCACTTTATCATCGACATATTTTCGCGTTGCCAGCACCACTGAAGGATCAATTTTTAGCGTGACAGCCTCGGTGCTGTTTACCACTAAAATCATACGGACGGTTTGTGTTCTGCCGCTCCCCTCCTGAAGTTGTGGTTTATACGTTTCGGGGCAATTGGCGATGGCAATCAGCGTATTGTCCTGATCAAATAACCCAATTTCCCGGATCCAGAATCCTCCCTGATCCTCGGGTATGATTTGCTCGGCAATAATCTGATTGGTATTTTCCGGATCAACACTCAGCGAATTAAGTGCTGCCCGGCGTTTCTCACCAATTAATTTTGTTTGTGCGGGATCGGGCGTGGGTAATACACCACCGCCATCGCCTAGCGCCATTTGCGTCAGACTAAGTTGCGTTCCGAGTGCCGTGGCGTTGGCCAGTTTTGCTGCGCCCAGATTGGTCAGCAGGGCATAGTATTTAGCTGTCATAATTTACTCTCAGGTTGTCGATTAAATGGATTGCTGAACCGGTAAATCCAGCACCGGACGCAGTAATGGTTTCAGGGATATAGGGATAAACGGTCAGCTCTTCGCCGTCGTAGGCGGCTGCGGCAATATAAAAATCACCGGTGACGTCCAGATTGATTGAGAGGCCGATCAAATGGCGGCTACAGGGTTTGGCATCAGCAATCAGACGCTCAAGCTCAAGATACATCTCTTCAGTAATACCCGTTTCAAGCACGCCCACATCGAGTCGAAAAGTGCCGGGAATATCGTGGGTCTGCCACCATTCGGTGATACGGATTAAATAGCCGAGGGGTTCCACTACCCGCCGTAATGCGCCAACTGTGCCTTTATGTTTATGCACAAACCAGGCGGCGCGCACGGCAGAACGTTTCGCGGATTCAGTCCAGTTTTCATCCCAGCGGTCGACGGAGAATGCCCAGGCGAGATAGGGCAATAATGTCAGAGGGCAAGTCTGCGGATCCCAGAGTTCGCGCAGAGGAACTTTGAGACGGCCTATTTGCGCTAACGCCTGCGCAGCCGCAACTTCCAGCTGCGTTGATCCCGAAGGCAGCAGCCGATCATTCATCGGATCCTCCGACAGTCAGCGAATACGCAGTACAGAGTGACGCCTGTGTTTTATCCAAAACGATATCGGCCGGCGGAGCAGACAACTCCACGCGTTGAACCCCTTCAACATGTAAGGCTGCATAAATGGCGGACAGTCTGATATCGCTCCCTAAGCGGCTTTGCCTGTTGATATAAGTTTTAAGCTGAGCTTCTGAAGCCGCACGTACTGGTTCGATTTCTGGGGTGGGTAAGACGTAAAGAACCGCCTCTATCTGATACGGAACAATCTCCGCTGCCTGAACGGTGACACGATCGGCGACCGGGCGAACGTCTTCGTCATTCAGCGCTTTTTCGACAGTGAGCAACAAGTCAGAAGATGCCGAACCATTGTTATCACGGGATAAAATCGTGACGGTTACTTCCGCGGGAGAGGGGCTGATTGCTGAGGCATCCGCCACCCGTCCGTCCGCCGAACGCGCATGATACTCATAGGCGCCTGTCGGACCTGCGACGCTCAGTCCTTCGAAGGCCTGTGGAATGCGCATGCGCAAATCGGTGTCGGCTTCCATCACGGCGGCGGTCGGTGGAATGGTGGCGTTGTCAGCGGCCCGGAGCACCAGACGCTCGACGTTGAAGTTCGCGGCCAGCTGATCCAGATCGTTTCCGGTTGCATAGGCCACCATGACGGCGCGGGCAGATTCGTTGATCCGCTGACGCAGGATCAGTTCGCGGTAAGCATTCTCCTGCAGCAATTTGACCAGCGGTTCGGATTCCAGCGTCAACGTACGGCTGATGGCTTCCTGTTGGTCAGCGGGATAGAGCGAAATCAGCGTACTTTTACGTTCCTCAAACAGGTTTTCATAGTCCAGTTCCTCGACCACATCGGGGGCCGGTAACTGGCTCAAATCGATCGTTGCCATAGTGTCAGCTCACAGGAATATTGAGAGAAAAATCCGTCGCCGTATCGCTACGGCTTCCGGTCAGTTCCACCACCATCTTGCCGGTGTAATCGGTGTCGAAAGTGATAGCGTTCAGAGAAATACGCGGTTCCCATTGCAGCAGCGCGGTGTAGCAAATCGCCATCATTTGCAGGCGCAGTGCGCCGTTTTGCGGCTGGTCAGTCAGTTCTGAAAGCAACGAACCGTAATTGCGGCGCATCACACGTGAACCCACCGGCGTGTTCAAAATATCGCTGACCGACTGCCTGATATGCTCGAGGTCTTCAATCGCCTTGCCGCTGTCTCTGGCCATGCCTGTGTATTTCGGATTACTCATTGCGGAACTCCGGTTTGGCCGTTGCCGGTTTGCACGCCGCTGTGGCGATGCGTATGCACAACGATGCCGTTAGATGTCAGACTGCCGCCGCTGTGGGTGAGATTGCCTGTCAGCGTGCCGCCCTGTTTCACTTCCAGCGTTCCGGCCGTCAGTTTGCGGGTGCAGACTACTTCCGGGGTATCAAGGGTGATACGCGTGCTGGCGGTGCAACGGATTTCCGGTGCGGTGACGTCCACTTTTTGTGTGGCGTTGACCACGGCGGTTTTGATGCCAGTGACTTTCAGCGCACTACCGGACGGCTCGTATTCAATAACCGCTCCGTCCGGGAAGGCCAGATGAATAGCATCTGCCGACACTGACGGCGCAGGCATGGCATCGGAAAACACCGCCGGTAAGACGAACGCGGTGTTCAGCTCACCGCCGAGCGACAGCAGCAGAACCTGTTCGCCGGGCGAAGGTGCCCACCAGCTGCGCGTGCGGCCTGCACGGTGCGTCATCCACGGCAGCCAGGCCGTGACGTTACTGCCGGTAGTGACGCGGCAGCGCGCGTTTGGCAGATCCAGTTCGGATACCGTTCCGATGCGTACCAGATTGCCAATCAGCCGCATGATTTCGTTGAGTTGGATATGTGTATTCATGGGATAAAGGATGCCGTTTCAGAGGGTTGGGCGACAATCGAAAACCGCCCGTTAACGGATGGCACAACGAATGTCAGCGGGTTACACGGTCCAGCTGCTGATCAGTTCTCCGTTGAGGTAAACCTGGCGCGGCAGCGCGACGTTCTCCGGCAGCGGCGGCTCGGATAAATGCGTAATCGTACGCACGTCATCCTGATCGGCGACCTGCACCCGTTCAGTCAGTTGCAGCGTCAAGGTCAGGCTGTGCTCCTGCTGAGTGAAGGTAAAATCGCTCAGCCGGTGGCTGGCGTTACCGAGGATCTCGGGCTGGTTGACCCGCAGCCAGCCGAGGATCGTCACCACCACCTGATCGACCAGTTGTTCACTGAGCGGCGCGTCGTCGTCCGTGATGGTCAGCGTCAGCGGGTAGCGATATTCAAAGGATAAAGAAGCCGTCGCGGTGGCCACCACATAGCCCTGACCCGTGATGAGTACCAGTTTTTCAGGGGCAAACTGAAACAGTGGGATCTGCTCAATCAGCCGTTGTTGCAGTTGATTCGGTTTTTGCATGTTGTGCCTCCTGACACGTTTTGATGGCTTCCACCTGCAGGCCGCAGTTGAGCAGCGCAGATTCGAGTTGGAGAATATCGGCGCTCAGATCCCCGTTAGTTGCCGGTTGCGCGGACGGTACCGGGCACGGGCTGACTGCCGGACAGCCAACGTAAATAATCTCCGGTGCTGTTGAATGCGGGGCGCTGGTGCAGCCGGCTAACAGCAGCAGGCAAAGCGGTGTCAGCCCAAAGACGCAATTGCGGATCGTCATGAAGTTCTCCCTGCCGTAGATGTTCGCGGGTTTGCATCGCCCGTTGAGCGATGCTCAGATTTTCACGTAAAACCAGCTCTGCTCGTTCCCGCTGGCGCATCTGCTGGTTAAGTGTGGCGATCAGCGTTTCACGTTGTTGCAGCTGCGCTTTCAGGGCATCCCGCTGCTGGCCAGTGAGGGTTAAATCGTGTTGCAGCGAGCGGTTGGAAAGCAGCAGGACGCCGGTCAGCAGCGTTAATACCGCGAGAAGAGCCAGAATCCAGCGCATCTACACCCCCTTCAGACACAGATTCAGTTCGGCGTTACGCCTGCGCTCAAGCCCGTTGCTACGTTCACCGTTGACGAAAACCCAGCGCGGTAACTGCCCGCAGGCTTCCCGCCATTGCTGTTTATTGATGAAGTACGCCAGCGTGGATTTGCAGGCGGCGGTGGCGCCGACGTTGAAGCTGAATGAGACCACTGCGTCATAGACCGGCTGCGGCATGGTCACGGGCATACATTTTTTGATCCCCCGTTCAGTTTTCTGAATATCCTCCAGCAGATTTTTCGCCGCCTGTTGTTCGGTTATGGCGCCCGCCGGTTTGACTCCCGCCGTATGGCCGATACCGCTGGTCCATACGCCCGCACTGCACTGATAAGGTTGCAACTGACAGCCTTCGAAATCGGTGATAAGGCGAAGTCCGTCCTCCGAAACCTGCAATGACAAATACCCAGGCAGCGCGGTCATCAGCCCTAACACCACGGCGGCGCTGCAACGCTTAAGAGTTGAGGTTTTCATAGATGTCTTTGCTCAGGCCCTTACGCGCCAGCAGCTGGTAGCTTTTACGCCGGTAGTACCAGTTAATTAAAAAAGTGCCGATGCCGACCGCCGAGCCGATCAGAAAGGCAATGTCCTGCGACGTCATACCCGCCAGCCAGGTGAGTGATGTGGCGATGAAGTATGCGCAGGCGGAGCTGATGCGTTCTGTATTCAGTCCCATAATTTGAGGGTTTCCTGAACCGGTTGTTCGGCAATATCGGGCATTTCAATCGCTGTCCCGTGGGGAAGCAGCGGTCCTAAATCTGCAACGCCTTTATTGGCCGCAAAGACTTTTTCGACCACAACTGCGGTTCGGCCGTAATAGCGCCAGCACAGTGAATCGAGGGTATCGCCTTGTTGTGCATAAAATTTCATTGGGGTTCTCCGCAAAATGAATGAAATCGTCAGGAGGTGATTTCAGTCTGCGCAAGAGGGAGGAAAGCGGCAATCAGGGAGGGTTGTGAAACTATTGGCACAACAGGAAAGGGGAAAACAGGGGAAATGGCGGGGCGCTTAGTCCGGCCTGAGCTGGGAAGGGTAAGCGCCGGGTACGTTGACTAACACCGCCGGTCATATCTGGCGATCAGTGGGCGTCGTCAGTGCTGCCATTGTAATAGAGCGCATCGTGATGTTCCTCGGTCAGCGCCTGGCTGGCCAGCTCTGAAATCAGAGACATTACGACAAGAAATTCTTGTGGATTACATTGCGCCGTCTGCGAAATGTCCGCGATCAGCTGTATCCTGGACAACGTTAGCTCTTGTTTAGTCAGGTTTTCCATTTTCTCCCCTCGCCAGATACTGTGTTTATATACAGTATTCTTTAATTGATCTAATACGTCAACACTCCGGGCATTTTAAAATTTATAATTCATTGAATTGATGGATTAATTTTTATTAGTCTGGTTTTTGAATGATTCCCATGTCCCGACGACGGATTACGGTTCCACAGTTATTGCCAGAACTCCAAGGCGGGTAAAAGGCAGCGTTTTTCAGCGATTTTTCCTGAGGCGGCAGCCGGTGACGGACGATGCGCCAGCTTTCGGTATGCGTCAGAAATATCCGCGATGCACCGAGATGCGGAGCATATATCCCGACAACTTTTTGCCGGGGTTCATCGTAGGCATTGAGCTCTTCACTCAGCTGACGTGCGACCCGGACCGTTTGCGCTTTGCGCCCGATATGAATGCCGCCCTGCGCCTGAATGTAGCCAGCGTAATCGCCGTTATCAGCCGCGAAGCGCACTGCTTCGACCCGTTCACCAAACTGACCGGCGAGGCTGACATTGCGGATTCGACGGCATTCGCGGTAAGCGCCGACCGAGGGAATGCCGATGGCGTGAAACTGTGGGATCCGCCATGTGGATGCCCAGGCCGTAACCGCGGTGGCGACATCAGTCAGCAGACGCCCGGAATCAAAATCGGTTTCTCCTTCCAGCGCATAACCGTCGATATTTTTTGCCACATATTTGGCGATGTATCCGGCTGCACCTCCGCGGTTGAGTGGCTTGCAATTGAAGCGTGACTCAGCGGCGCCGGGTTCGTCCGCATCTTCTTCCAGCGCGTATTTGCGCATAATGTCGATGACTTTTTGTTGGTGTGCCGGCGGCGTAAACAGCATCATGTGCCAGTGCGGCGTACCGTCGTGATGCGGCTCAACGACCCGGACACCGTACACTTTGAGGTGACGATCTTTTAACGTGGTGCGGATTTTCGCCCAAACGGCGACCAGATAGCGCTGGGCATCTTTCGGGGTAAACGCGTGAGTATTCCATTTTTGATTAAACAGCGGGGCTGAATGCGCGCCGGTCGTTCTCAGCGGATGATATTTTGACGGCGTGGTCAGGGTGATGAACAGCCCGCGATCCTGTTGCAGGTCAGCCACATCTTCGACTCCGGCAATGAGCGTCATTAACTCCATACGGCGAAGTTTAGGATTCGACACGCTGGCCAAAACGGTGCTCAGCAGGTTCAGCCTTTCCCCGGATCCGACGTTCTCTATATCGCATTGCCTGAGATAATTCAGTGCGGATAAACGGCGGGAGGTGACGTCCCGGATGGCATTTTTACTGGCATAAGGTGACGTCGCCCGGCTTACATAACCGCAGGCGATCATCAGTGACTCCCGCCACAGACGCTGCTGCGCACGTAGTTGCTTCTCCCACCATTCCCCCCTGACCAGCCGGGAAATACTGGCAACGGCGGTGTGCGCGGTCATCCGCCCTTTTTCAAAGGCGCGCCAGTACAGCGGGGTTACGCGACAGGCGCGGGCCATTGCCGCCAGATGGCTATAAATTTCGCTTTGCAGGCGATCACTGAGTAGGATGTCCGGGTTTTCCGGCGAGTTTCTCAGCCATTCATTACAGTGATGTTCATACGCATCCTGGAAATGTGTTGCCAGCTGGTTCGCCAGACGTTTGAGCTTTTGGTCATTCAGATCGGGCAGGCGGTTAAATGCTTCCTCCGTACTAAGTAGCTTTTGCGAGGTCTGCCGGCAATAGTGATGGCGTGCATTTACCCGCTGAATGCGCGGCCACAGGCGTTGCATGAACACCGTCATCAGGAAATGAAAGGCGGCACGCACGCCTTTGGTTGCCAGTAAAAAATGATAACGCTGTTGGAGCGGCGCGCGCAGGCAGCGCGGAAGCCGGTGGATTAAGGCAAGCGCAGACTGCTGGCGCTGACAGAAATCGCGGGTCAGTGGTTTTTCGAGGGGATTTTCCATTGCAGTTCGCGGAGCATTCCACCACCAGGCGCCGGTAAAAGGTTTGCCTGTCGCGCGTTGAAAAGCAGGCGGCGGAGAAGGGGCGATCCTTCCTAGGATATTATCTGGCATAAGTGTGATCCCGCAATTTAGGTAATAGAATACCGTTCCAGAAATAAATAAATTCAGGAGGTCATGCTAATAAAATAAAAATGTGGATGAATTAAATGGATCGATAATTCCTGCGTTTTATTTCATTTAATTCCTGACATTCAATACAACGCTGAACGCCGGGAATAATTTTACGCCTGGGTTCGGGTATCGCCATTTCGCAGTCTTCACAAAAGTGTGCTGAAGCGCGGCGCGGAGCGCTGATCGCCTGAGCTATCTGCTCTTGCAGCATCTTAATCTGGTGTTCTTGTGATTCATCAATCCAGTCTGCCATCGATAAATTCTCCTCGTAATGATGATGAAAAATGGCGTAACGATAATAACGCCTGAATAATTTTTAACTGTTCATCAGATGTCAGTTCAGAATAAGTCAGATAAATATGACGGCGTTTCAAACCAGCGTGAAAACATAATGTGGTTTTCCATTTATCCGAAGCATGATCATAAATATCTCCCACCTTATTTCGCGTTTCAGAGAAGTAGATTTCTTTCAGATGTGCGATATGACGTAAACCCGCCTGACGCTGCTGCTCTGTGCCTAAAAACATCGCATCTCCTCATTTCCTGACCTCAGGTTCTTCGTGAGATTTCTTACTGATCCTCCCCCTGCGCCGTAAATTTGGTATCATGACAAGGTTCGGTACATTACATAAACAATCTAAACTTGCATTTGCGAGTTGTCAAGTTGGTATTTACAAGCTCAGGGGTTTTCGCCAGATGCAATTAGATGAACTCGAAGGAGGGAAAGCCGTTCTGTCGCGCATGCTTCAGGCGTATGGCTTTAGCCTGCAGAAAGAGCTGGGTGATCTGTATGGTTTATCTTCTGGGACGATAAGTACCTGGGTAAGAAGGAATTACTTCCCCGGTGATGTGGTCGTGGCCTGTGCGCTGGATACCGGCGTTTCATTGCGCTGGCTGGCAACCGGCAAAGGCACAATGCAGGATACGGTCTCTTCCGTTGCTGCGGTGTCTGAGAGTGTCCGTCAGCTTAAAAAATTGAGATTACGCGGCGGGGCGCTGGAGGAAGAAGGCGTATGGGCGGTGGACCCCTCTCTGCTGGACGGATCCCTGGCTGAACCGGCCTATGTAGTGAAAGGTAATCATTCGTGGATTATCGATTTAGGCAGCACGCATCCGGGAAATGGCCGCTGGTTGCTGGATATCGACGGTGATGTCGATGTGTATGATGTGGCGCGCATTCCCGGTAACCGCCTGAAAGTGGCTCGGCAGGACAGCCATTTCGAATGCAGTGTGGATGATGTTTCTGCGCTTGGACAGGTCTTTATGACGCTGGATCGCAACCTGTAATTATTTCCCTCAGCAGCGTTACTTCGCTGAGGGATGTCTCCTTAATACGTTTTCACTGCCTTTCTTCTCTCCTGTTTTATTTCGATTCTCCCCTGCAAGACACATTCCCTGTAACTTTGGCGGTACACCTCGTTCGCCACTGACGCACTAAATGTAAACTTAACTTTCCAATAGGTGGCGTGTTATCGCCAATTGGTAATGTTAAGTTTACAATAAAGGCTTGATAACTTTACGCGCTGTGGTAATGTTGTTCGCAGACGCCCACGTGGCTGCCCATTTTCCCAAAGAGCGAATCACGATCATGCAGAAAGACGCCCTCAATAATGTACATATCAGTGCTGAACAAATTCTTATCACTCCGGAAGAATTGAAAAACCGTTTTCCGCTGAGCGTGAGCGATGAAACCAGCATTGCCGAAGCACGTAAAACTATCGCCGATATCGTGCATGGCCGTGATCCGCGACTGCTCGTGGTGTGTGGTCCTTGTTCCATTCACGATCTGGATGCGGCGCTGGAATACGCGCGTCATTTGAAAACGCTGGCTGCTGAGTTAAGCGATCGTCTGTACATTGTCATGCGCGTCTACTTCGAAAAACCGCGCACAACCGTAGGCTGGAAAGGGCTGATTAACGATCCACACATGGACGGTACTTTTGATGTAGAAGCCGGTTTGCACATTGCGCGTAACCTGCTGTTGCAACTGGTGGGCATGGGACTGCCACTGGCCACCGAAGCGCTGGATCCGAACAGCCCGCAATACTTAGGGGATCTGTTCAGCTGGTCAGCAATTGGTGCGCGTACCACCGAGTCGCAGACTCACCGCGAGATGGCGTCTGGCTTATCTATGCCGGTAGGTTTCAAAAATGGTACCGACGGCAGTCTGGGTACGGCGATCAACGCCATGCGTGCTGCCGAAATGGCGCACCGTTTTGTGGGGATTAATCAGGCTGGCCAGGTGTGCCTGTTGCAAACCCAGGGTAACCCGGATGGTCACGTGATTCTGCGCGGTGGTAAGACGCCAAACTACAGCGCACAAGACGTTCAGCTGTGCGAAAAACAGATGAGCGATGCGGGACTCCATCCTTCCTTGATGATAGATTGCAGTCACGGCAACTCAAACAAAGACTACCGTCGCCAGACCATTGTGGCTCAGTCAGTGATTGACCAGATTAAAGCCGGGAACCGCTCCATCACTGGCCTGATGCTGGAAAGTCATCTGAACGAAGGCAGCCAGTCTTCTGAGCAACCGCGTTCAGAAATGAAATACGGTGTGTCGGTAACCGACGCCTGCATTAACTGGGAAACCACAGAAACCCTGCTGCGCACCATGCATCAGGAACTGGGCGACGCGCTGGCGGCACGAATCGCAGGAGAGTAGGTTTTTATGGTGGCAGAACTTAACGCGTTGCGCGATCAGATCGACGACGTAGATAAAGCGTTGTTAGATCTCTTATCACGGCGTCTGGCGCTGGTGGCAGAAGTCGGGGAAGTCAAAAGCCGTTATGGTTTGCCGATTTATGTGCCTGAACGTGAAGCAGCGATGCTGGCTTCACGTCGTCAGGAAGCGCAGAACCTTGGTGTCCCGCCGGATTTGATCGAAGACGTATTGCGCCGCGTGATGCGTGAGTCCTACTCAAGCGAAAACGACAAAGGTTTTAAAACGCTTCATCCTGCGCTGCGCCAGGTGGTGATTATCGGTGGCCGCGGTCAGATGGGGCGTTTGTTTACCCGTTTGCTGGAGCTGTCTGGCTATCAGGTCAACGTCCTTGAGCAGGAAGACTGGCCTCAGGCTGAAACCTTACTGGCCAACGCCGGTATGGTGATTGTCAGCGTGCCGATCCACCTGACTGAAGAAGTGATTGCGCGCCTGCCTAAACTACCGGATGACTGTATTCTGGTTGATCTGGCGTCAGTGAAAAATCGTCCACTTCAGGCGATGCTCGCGGTGCATGAAGGGCCGGTTCTTGGCCTGCATCCGATGTTTGGCCCGGATGTCAGCAGCCTGGCAAAACAGGTGGTGGTGTATTGTGACGGCCGTGAACCGCAGGCATACCAGTGGTTGCTCGAACAGTTACAGGTCTGGGGCGCGCGCTTGCACAAAATCAGCGCCGTCGAGCACGATCAGAACATGGCATTCATTCAGGCACTGCGTCACTTTGCGACTTTTGCTTACGGCCTGCATCTGTGCGAAGAGAATGTGCAGATCGAGCAGTTGCTGGCGCTGTCCTCGCCGATTTATCGCCTTGAACTTGCAATGGTCGGGCGGTTGTTCGCTCAGGATCCGCAGCTTTATGCAGACATCATTATGTCTTCAGAAAGTAATCTGGCGCTGATCAAACGTTATTATCAGCGTTTTGGCGATGCGCTGGCCCTGTTGGAGAAGGGTGACAAACAGGCATTTATCGATAAATTCAGGAAAGTAGAAAACTGGTTTGGCGATTATGCGCCTCGTTTCCTGAAGGAAAGCGGTGCGTTGCTCAGACAGGCGAACGACAACCGTAAGTGAGTTGTGCAGAAGGGATCGAAGAGAAGGGCGTTGCATTGTGCAGCGCCCTTTTTATTTGGAAAATTACAAATCGACGGAAACGACGTTTTCGCTTGGATAACAACCAAGAACCTTCAGAGAGCGGGTGATCGGCGCCAGATCTTTCAACGCCTTTTTCATCTCTTCCGAACGCAAGTTGGCCTGCACATCGATATAAAACATCTCTTCCCACGGATTGCCGTTGATTGGACGGGATTCAAGCTTGGTCATAATGATGCCCTGTTCACGCAGCACCAAAAGTGCATTCACCAGCGCACCGGCCTGTTGCCCTGTTGCCATAATTAAAGTGGTTTTGGCCGGCACCTGATCGGTGACTTCAATCGCTTTACGCGCCAGTACGATGAAGCGGGTGATATTTTCCTGCTGATTGGCCAGATTATGTTCCAGCACCTGCAAGTGATAGAGCGCACCCCCCGCCTCGCTGCCGAGGGCGGCAACATGCGGGGAATTGGCGGCTGCGACTTTTTCCATCGCAGCAGCGGTACTTTCGCAGTATTCAATTTTCCAGTGCGGGAAACGATTAATGAACTGACTGCATTGCTGGAACGGTTGCGGATGGCTGTACACTGTCTGGATCTGCGAGAGATCTGTGTCAGTTCCCACCAGCACGCAGTGATTGATCGGATTCGTCAGTTCGCCGACGATAGAGAGGCTGGTATGTTGCAGCAAATCGTAGACGTCATTGATCGACCCGGAGCTGGTATTTTCAATCGGCAGAACGGCGTAATCAGCTTGTCCGGTTTCCACCTGAGAGAAAATGTCCTGGAATTTCTGGCAACCGCATTCGATGAATTGTTCGAAATGGCGGGCGGCGAACTGGCGCGCGGCAAGATGTGAGTAAGAGCCTTTAGGACCGAGGAAAGCAATGCGGGCAGAGTCAGAATTGGTTTTGTTGAGATGCTGCTGCAGCAGTGCCTGCTGCGTTAAGACGGAGTCTTCGATGATCAGCTGATAAACGCGGGTGATGTAATGTCCGTCCAGCCCCTGCTTTTTCCCTTCCACTATCAGCGAGTTAATCAGTTCTTTTTCACGTTCTTTATCGCGGATGGGCCGGTGAGTGTGCATTTTGGATTGCGCGACTTCTGTTGCCAGTGTCCGACGTTCTGCCAGTAACGCCAGCAGTTTCAGATCCAACGCACTGATGCGTTCGCGCAGTGCCAGCAATGAGTTCTCGGTCATGTTAGTACCCTTTTTGATGTTCTTTCTTTCAGTAAAATCGTGTGAAACGCAGGCATAAAAAAAGCCCCCTTTTCAGGAGGCTTTATTGTTCGTCTTCGCATTCATTCTTTCGCGACGAAACGCCTCCCAATCAGGGGAAGGTAAAAAAGAATGCGAAGAAAAACAGACGGGTATTCATGAAGTCGTGATGTCCTTAAACGTGAGCAGAGTCTTAAAGTAACCGCAGGGTTTTCCCTGTGTCAATAAGATTTCCTTTGGGCACAAAAAACGCGCTCACTGGAGCGCGTTATTAACGGTCATTTTGACAACCCGGTTATTCCTCTTCTTCCTCCACCGGTTCCAGGTTCAGTTCCTTAACGCCGGACTCTGCACGGCGGGCTTCACCTTTGTGTTGCGCTTTATTGAGCTGACGTTCAAGTTTCGCGGTCATCTCGTTAATAGCGGCATACATATCATCATGGGTGGCACTGGCAATCAGCTGGCCGTTTGGCGTGCTGATGGTCGCATCGGCGACAAATCCCTGTGGTTCTTTCGACAGAACAATGTGCGGGTTAATTAACTGAGTTTGCCATTTTTCCAGTTTTTTCAGACGGCCTTCGATGTGGTCACGAATAGCGGCGGTGATGTCCATTTGCTTGCTGGTAATGTTGACTGTCATATAATTTACCTCTCTTCTTTCCGTCTCCGATGAATCCAACATACCAGCCTTTTTTATGAATTGCGTCCCCTGTATCGCGGTTTTTTGTCACTTTTTGTCAACTCAGACGATTCTGTGACTCAGAGTAATTTATGGGGGTAAATGCCTTGAGACTTACATCGGGATGAAGCATGATTGATAAGATCAGTGCCGCACTTCCTCTTTTGTATCAATCACTTTTTGCTTGTTTTTTAATCCCCTCGGTTTCTCATACTTAGCTCATTTCATTAATGCCAAAAAAAAGAACAAAAAAAACGGCAGCCTGAGCTACCGTTTTTGTGTTCGGACATTTGAAATTATGCAGCGCTATTGGCGGCAATAATTTTCGCGACTTTATCAGCCTGGTTGTTCAGCTGCAGTTCGCGATAGGCACTTTCCATCAACGGTAGCGCTTCGTGCGTTGCATGCGCATCCGGATAATCTTTCAGCATTTGCTCTACACGGTTAACGACAGCGACGTAAGCACCACGTTTAGTGTAGTATTGCACCACTGACAGCTCGTATTTCGCCAGACGCTCTTTCAGGAATACCAAACGCTTAGTCGCATCAGTCGCGTACTGGCTGTTTGGATATGCGTGGATCAGCTGGCTGAAATCACGGAAGGCTGCACGTGCATGCTGCGGATCGCGGTCAGAACGATCAACACCGAAGAATCCTTGCAACGCACTGTCATCCAGCGCCATATCCGTTAAACCACGCATATACATGACGTAGTCGATATTTGGATGGGTAGGATTGAGACGCATAAAGCGATCAATTGAGGCCTGAGCCATTGGCAAGTCAGCAGACTTGTAATAGGCATAAATCAGATCTAACTGAACTTGCTGCGAATAAGGCCCAAATGGATAGCGGTTATCCAACGCTTCTAATTGCGCAATCGCGCCTTTAAAGTTACCGTCCTGCAGCTTTTGCTGGGCAGTGGCATAAAGGACGTTAGGCGGGTTATCGGGAACCGTTTCTTTGGAACTGGAGCAACCGACCAGCGCCAGGCTCAACGTGGCTGCTGCCACCAGATATTTCACACGCGTCATGACGTTTTGATTATCCTCAGGTGTTATTCTGGGAGACTGTCCGTTAAGCTCCCGACAAAGACCAGCTACAATAGCACATTATTTTAAACGGCATCGCCGTGAAAACCCAACGTTAACCAAGAAGCTGCATATGGCACAACAAGTACAACTCACCGCAACGGTGGCCGAATCTCAACTCGGTCAACGGTTAGATCAGGCTTTGGCCGAATTGTTCCCTGATTATTCACGATCTCGCATAAAAGATTGGATCCTGGACGACCGGGTCACGGTCAACGGCAAAAAAGTGACCAAACCTAAAGAAAAAGTGTTGGGTGGCGAGGCTATCGCAATCGATGCGCAAATTGAAGAAGAAGCGCGTTGGCTGCCACAAGATATCCCATTAGATATCGTCTATGAAGATAGCGATATTTTAGTCATCAATAAACCCCGCGATCTGGTTGTTCACCCAGGCGCAGGAAATCCGGACGGTACGGTACTGAATGCGTTACTGCATTATTACCCTGAAATCATGGACGTCCCGCGCTGCGGCATCGTTCACCGTCTCGATAAAGATACCACTGGTCTGATGGTTGTCGCGAAATCAGTTCCTGCGCAAACGCATCTGGTGATGGCTCTTCAGGCTCGCGAAATTACCCGCGAATACGAAGCTGTGGCCATTGGTACAATGACGGCAGGCGGCACGGTGAATGAGCCGATTGCGCGTCATTCCACCAAACGTACGCATATGGCAGTTCATCCGATGGGTAAACCAGCGACCACGCATTACCGCATCATGGAGCATTTCCGTGCCCATACGCGTCTGCGTCTGCGTCTCGAATCGGGTCGTACTCACCAGATCCGTGTGCACATGGCTCACGTCAACCATCCGTTGTTAGGCGACCAGCTTTATGGCGGCCGTCCACGTTTGCCGAAAGGGGCGTCCGAAACGTTCATCAATACGCTGCGCGGATTCGATCGTCAGGCGCTGCACGCGACCATGCTTCGTCTTTATCATCCCGTCACCGGTATTCAGATGGAGTGGCATGCCCCACTTCCTCAGGATATGGTTGACCTGATAACTGCGCTGAAAGCGGATACCGAAGAGTTCAAGGATCAGATGAACTGGTAATGAGTGCGCTTATCAGGCCTCAATGGCCGCAACCGGCGTCGGTTCGGTCATATGCAACAACCCGCAAAGGAGGCATTAGTTTGTCTCCTTTCGGTTCCCTCAATCTCGGCAGTCATGTCGGGGATAATCCGCAACATGTAGCTGCCAACCGCCAGCGACTGATTGCGCTTGGTGGTTTACCTGCCGCGCCGCACTGGCTCGAACAGGTTCACGGCACCGATGTTGCCCGACTCACTTCACTGACTCCCGTTACACCCACCCTGATTGCTGATGCTGCCTATACCTGTGAGCCTGGTGTAGTTTGTGCGGCAATGACTGCAGACTGCCTCCCCGTGCTCTTTTGTAGCCGTGCAGGGGATGAAGTGGCGGCCGCGCATGCGGGCTGGCGCGGTTTGTGTGCAGGTGTACTGGAAAATACCCTGGCGTGCTTCAGGGCAAATCCGGGGGATGTAATTGCGTGGCTCGGCCCGGCAATTGGTCCGTCGCATTTTGAAGTGGGGGCCGAGGTTCGTGAAGCCTTTATGGCCGTGGATCCTGAATCCTCTTGCGCTTTTGTTCCTGCCGGAACGAAATTCATGGCCGATATCTTTCAGCTTGCTCGCTTACGCTTGCAATCTGCGGGTGTAAGCGCCATCTACGGTGGTGAATATTGCACCGTGTCTGACAACAGCAAATTTTACTCTTACCGACGCGATGGGATCACTGGACGGCTGGCAAGTTTAATTTGGCTGAGATAACCTGTCTAATCAAGACGATCCATCGCGCATCGCTGTTGCCTTCCTAATATACTGACAAGATAACCTTGAAAACGTGAGGGTTGACCTCATTTAATCTCCAGTAGCAATTTTGTTCAGTATTGGAGGTGTTATGCGTCTGGATCGTCTTACAAGTAAATTCCAGCTTGCCCTCGCGGATGCTCAGTCTCTCGCGCTTGGGCGCGACAATCAATTTATCGAACCTGTCCACCTGATGAGCGCTTTGCTCACTCAGGAAGGCGGAACCGTGCGCCCTTTATTAACAGCAGCCGGGGTTGATACCCAGAAACTGCGCACGGACGTTGATCAGGCTTTGGGGCGTTTGCCGCAAGTTGAAGGGACCGGCGGAGATGTTCAACCATCCCATGAGCTGGTTCGTGTTTTAAATCTTTGTGACAAACTGGCACAGCAACGTGCCGATACCTTTATTTCGTCAGAACTCTTTGTTTTGGCAGTGATGAAAGACCGTGGCTCATTAACAGATGTGTTAAAAGCCAGCGGCGCAACGGCCGAGAAGATTACTGCGGCTATCGATCAAATGCGTGGAGGTGAGAAAGTGGATGACCAGAATGCCGAAGACCAACGTCAGGCATTGAAAAAATTCACTATCGATCTGACCGAACGTGCCGAGCAGGGCAAACTGGATCCGGTCATCGGTCGTGATGAAGAAATTCGCCGGACAATTCAGGTGCTGCAACGCCGTACCAAAAATAACCCGGTGCTGATTGGTGAACCCGGTGTTGGTAAAACGGCGATCGCCGAAGGTCTGGCGCAGCGCATCATCAATGGTGAAGTGCCTGAAGGGCTGAAAAACAAACGCGTACTGTCATTAGACATGGGCGCGCTGGTGGCCGGGGCGAAATATCGTGGTGAATTCGAAGAACGTTTGAAAGGCCTGTTAAACGATCTGGCGAAACAGGAAGGTAACGTCATTCTGTTCATCGACGAATTGCACACCATGGTGGGCGCGGGTAAAGCCGACGGTGCGATGGATGCCGGGAACATGCTGAAACCAGCGCTGGCACGTGGTGAACTTCACTGCGTTGGTGCGACAACCTTAAATGAATATCGTCAGTATATAGAGAAGGACGCCGCGTTAGAGCGTCGTTTCCAGAAAGTGTTTGTCGCCGAGCCTTCTGTTGAAGACACCATCGCCATTCTGCGTGGGCTGAAAGAGCGTTACGAACTGCATCACCATGTACAGATTACTGACCCGGCAATCGTGGCGGCGGCGACCTTATCGCATCGCTATATTTCCGATCGTCAGTTACCGGATAAAGCGATCGACCTTATTGATGAAGCGGCGTCCAGTATTCGTATGCAGATGGACTCGAAACCGGAATCTCTTGATCGCCTTGAGCGTCGTATCATTCAGCTCAAGCTCGAACAACAGGCGCTGAAGAAAGAGTCTGATGATGCCAGTGTGAAACGTCTCGAAATGCTGGAAACAGAGCTCAATCAGAAAGAGCGTGAATATTCTGAGCTGGAAGAAGAGTGGAAAGCCGAGAAAGCGTCACTGACCGGTACGCAGAATATTAAAGCGGAACTGGAGCAGGCGAAAATCACGCTGGAGCAGGCGCGTCGCGTTGGCGACCTGGGGCGTATGTCAGAATTGCAGTACGGGAAAATTCCTGAGCTGGAAAAACAGCTGGCCGCGGCGACCCAAGCTGAAGGCAAAACCATGAAACTGCTGCGCAACCGCGTAACAGATGTGGAAATTGCCGATGTGCTGGCGCGCTGGACGGGTATACCCGTGGCCCGCATGCTGGAAAGTGAGCGTGAAAAACTGCTGCGGATGGAAGAGGAACTGCATAGCCGGGTCATCGGTCAGAACGAAGCGGTGGAAGCGGTATCGAATGCGATCCGCCGCAGCCGTGCAGGGCTGTCGGATCCGAATCGCCCGATTGGTTCGTTCCTGTTCCTCGGCCCGACCGGTGTGGGTAAAACTGAGCTGTGTAAGGCGCTGGCGACATTCCTGTTCAACAGTGATGACGCGATGGTGCGTATCGATATGTCAGAGTTTATGGAGAAACATTCTGTTTCTCGTCTGGTCGGTGCCCCTCCGGGTTATGTGGGTTATGAAGAAGGCGGTTATCTGACAGAAGCGGTGCGCCGCCGTCCTTATTCCGTCATCTTATTAGACGAAGTGGAAAAGGCGCATCCGGATGTCTTCAACATCTTATTGCAGGTGTTGGACGACGGACGCTTAACCGACGGACAGGGCAGGACGGTCGACTTCCGTAATACGGTGGTGATCATGACCTCTAACCTGGGTTCTGACATTATTCAGCAACACTTTGGTGAAGCGACCTATGCGCAGATGAAAGAGTCGGTAATGGAAGTCGTGACACACAGCTTCAGACCGGAATTCATCAACCGTATAGATGAGGTTGTGGTGTTCCATCCGCTGGCTCACGCGCATATCAAGCATATCGCGCAGATCCAGTTGCAGCGTTTATACAAACGCTTGGAAGAGCATGGCTATACTGCAACGCTGACCGATGCGGCGCTGGAGCTGCTTGGCAATACCGGATTCGATCCTGTTTACGGTGCGCGGCCGTTGAAACGTGCCATCCAGCAGCAAATTGAGAACCCGCTGGCCCAGCAAATTTTGTCGGGTAAGCTGATTCCAGGTAAGCCAATTACGGTTGATGTGGAAGATGATCACATTGTCGCAAGACAATAACGGTTAGGCATAAAGCGCAAAACGGGCTCCAAAGCAGTTTGGAGCCCGTTTTTTATGCGCCTTTTGAACGCAAATAAAGCATTTGGTGTATTTATGAACGGTCGGTAAATAATTTTCAATAAACCCTTGCGGCCTGCTCAGAACTCCCTATAATGCCGCTCCATCGACAGGGAACAACGTGAACAACATCACGAAGTCACCGGGTCGGGAAAGATTATAAACAGCGGCATCCGGCGAAATAAACGGTTGACACTGAATGAGGAAGGCGTAATATACGCCACCTCGAGTTAGCAAGCGAAAGCGCGTAACTCACTGCTCTTTAACAATTTATCAGACAATCTGTGTGGGCACTCACAAGACGATATCAGCCACCCCGGTGGCAAAAAAATATCAAGTCTTAGAGTGACCAAGCAGTAATTCATTTAGTTGAATTATTACGAAGTAATCTTTGAGCACCGCTTAACTTGTTTAAGCAAATCGAACTTTTAATTGAAGAGTTTGATCATGGCTCAGATTGAACGCTGGCGGCAGGCCTAACACATGCAAGTCGAGCGGTAGCACGGGAGAGCTTGCTCTCTGGGTGACGAGCGGCGGACGGGTGAGTAATGTCTGGGAAACTGCCTGATGGAGGGGGATAACTACTGGAAACGGTAGCTAATACCGCATGACCTCGCAAGAGCAAAGTGGGGGACCTTCGGGCCTCACGCCATCGGATGTGCCCAGATGGGATTAGCTAGTAGGTGGGGTAATGGCTCACCTAGGCGACGATCCCTAGCTGGTCTGAGAGGATGACCAGCCACACTGGAACTGAGACACGGTCCAGACTCCTACGGGAGGCAGCAGTGGGGAATATTGCACAATGGGCGCAAGCCTGATGCAGCCATGCCGCGTGTGTGAAGAAGGCCTTAGGGTTGTAAAGCACTTTCAGCGAGGAGGAAGGCGTTGTAGTTAATAGCTGCAGCGATTGACGTTACTCGCAGAAGAAGCACCGGCTAACTCCGTGCCAGCAGCCGCGGTAATACGGAGGGTGCAAGCGTTAATCGGAATTACTGGGCGTAAAGCGCACGCAGGCGGTTTGTTAAGTCAGATGTGAAATCCCCGAGCTTAACTTGGGAACTGCATTTGAAACTGGCAAGCTAGAGTCTTGTAGAGGGGGGTAGAATTCCAGGTGTAGCGGTGAAATGCGTAGAGATCTGGAGGAATACCGGTGGCGAAGGCGGCCCCCTGGACAAAGACTGACGCTCAGGTGCGAAAGCGTGGGGAGCAAACAGGATTAGATACCCTGGTAGTCCACGCTGTAAACGATGTCGACTTGGAGGTTGTGCCCTTGAGGCGTGGCTTCCGGAGCTAACGCGTTAAGTCGACCGCCTGGGGAGTACGGCCGCAAGGTTAAAACTCAAATGAATTGACGGGGGCCCGCACAAGCGGTGGAGCATGTGGTTTAATTCGATGCAACGCGAAGAACCTTACCTACTCTTGACATCCACGGAATTCGCTAGAGATAGCTTAGTGCCTTCGGGAACCGTGAGACAGGTGCTGCATGGCTGTCGTCAGCTCGTGTTGTGAAATGTTGGGTTAAGTCCCGCAACGAGCGCAACCCTTATCCTTTGTTGCCAGCACGTAATGGTGGGAACTCAAAGGAGACTGCCGGTGATAAACCGGAGGAAGGTGGGGATGACGTCAAGTCATCATGGCCCTTACGAGTAGGGCTACACACGTGCTACAATGGCATATACAAAGAGAAGCAAACTCGCGAGAGCAAGCGGACCTCATAAAGTATGTCGTAGTCCGGATTGGAGTCTGCAACTCGACTCCATGAAGTCGGAATCGCTAGTAATCGTAGATCAGAATGCTACGGTGAATACGTTCCCGGGCCTTGTACACACCGCCCGTCACACCATGGGAGTGGGTTGCAAAAGAAGTAGGTAGCTTAACCTTCGGGAGGGCGCTTACCACTTTGTGATTCATGACTGGGGTGAAGTCGTAACAAGGTAACCGTAGGGGAACCTGCGGTTGGATCACCTCCTTACCTAAAGATACGCATTGTGCAGTGTCCACACAGATTGTCTGATGAAATTAATGAGCAAGAGCACCTGTTGATGCGGTAAGGGAGACCTTACGCTGATGCGAAAAGTGCCAAGCCCTTTTGGGGGTCTGGTGCGGATTTTTCGTGTCCCCATCGTCTAGAGGCCTAGGACACTGCCCTTTCACGGCTGTAACAGGGGTTCGAATCCCCTTGGGGACGCCACTCCGATAATGTGTGAAAGACATTATCACCGAATATCTTAAAGATGACTTTAACGAGTCGTGTTTAAGATATTGCTCTTTAACAATCTGGAACAAGCTGAAAATTGAAACATTACAGCTGAACATCACTCTCCGTAGAAGTACTGAGTGATGATTTTGTCTGTAATAGAGTCTCTCAAATAATCGCAATGCGACGATGTCTTTAAGACACCTTCGGGTTGTGAGGTTAAGCGACTAAGCGTACACGGTGGATGCCTAGGCAGTCAGAGGCGATGAAGGGCGTGCTAATCTGCGAAAAGCGTCGGTAAGGTGATATGAACCGTTATAACCGACGATACCCGAATGGGGAAACCCAGTGTGTTTCGACACACTATTGCATGGTGAATACATAGCCATGCAAGGCGAACCGGGGGAACTGAAACATCTAAGTACCCCGAGGAAAAGAAATCAACCGAGATTCCCCCAGTAGCGGCGAGCGAACGGGGAAGAGCCCAGAACCTGAATCAGTTTGTGCATTAGTGGAAGCGTCTGGAAAGTCGCACAGTATAGGGTGATAGTCCCGTACACAAAAATGCACTTATTGTGAGTTCGATGAGTAGGGCGGGACACGTGACATCCTGTCTGAATATGGGGGGACCATCCTCCAAGGCTAAATACTCCTGACTGACCGATAGTGAACCAGTACCGTGAGGGAAAGGCGAAAAGAACCCCGGCGAGGGGAGTGAAATAGAACCTGAAACCGTGTACGTACAAGCAGTGGGAGCCTACTTTGTTGGGTGACTGCGTACCTTTTGTATAATGGGTCAGCGACTTATATTTTGTAGCAAGGTTAACCGAATAGGGGAGCCGTAGGGAAACCGAGTCTTAACTGGGCGTCAAGTTGCAAGGTATAGACCCGAAACCCGGTGATCTAGCCATGGGCAGGTTGAAGGTTGGGTAACACTAACTGGAGGACCGAACCGACTAATGTTGAAAAATTAGCGGATGACTTGTGGCTGGGGGTGAAAGGCCAATCAAACCGGGAGATAGCTGGTTCTCCCCGAAAGCTATTTAGGTAGCGCCTCGTGAACTCATCTTCGGGGGTAGAGCACTGTTTCGACTAGGGGGCCATCCCGGCTTACCAACTCGATGCAAACTCCGAATACCGAAGAATGTTATCACGGGAGACACACGGCGGGTGCTAACGTCCGTCGTGAAGAGGGAAACAACCCAGACCGCCAGCTAAGGTCCCAAAGTCATGGTTAAGTGGGAAACGATGTGGGAAGGCATAGACAGCCAGGATGTTGGCTTAGAAGCAGCCATCATTTAAAGAAAGCGTAATAGCTCACTGGTCGAGTCGGCCTGCGCGGAAGATGTAACGGGGCTAAACCATGCACCGAAGCTGCGGCAGCGACGCTTAGGCGTTGTTGGGTAGGGGAGCGTTCTGTAAGCCGTCGAAGGTGTCCTGTGAGGGGTGCTGGAGGTATCAGAAGTGCGAATGCTGACATAAGTAACGATAATGCGGGTGAAAAACCCGCACGCCGGAAGACCAAGGGTTCCTGTCCAACGTTAATCGGGGCAGGGTGAGTCGACCCCTAAGGCGAGGCTGAAAAGCGTAGTCGATGGGAAGCTGGTTAATATTCCAGCACTTGGTGTTACTGCGAAGGGGGGACGGAGAAGGCTAGGCTAGCCGGGCGACGGTTGTCCCGGTTCAAGCGTGTAGGGGGTGTGACTTGGTAAATCCGGTTACATATTCAACCCTGAGGCGTGATAACGAGCCACTACGGTGGTGAAGTAGTTGATGCCATGCTTCCAGGAAAAGCCTCTAAGCTCCAGGTAACACGAAATCGTACCCCAAACCGACACAGGTGGTCAGGTAGAGAATACTCAGGCGCTTGAGAGAACTCGGGTGAAGGAACTAGGCAAAATGGTGCCGTAACTTCGGGAGAAGGCACGCTGGCGCGTAGGTGAAGAGACTTGCTCTCGGAGCCGAAGCCAGTCGCAGATACCAGCTGGCTGCAACTGTTTAATAAAAACACAGCACTGTGCAAACACGAAAGTGGACGTATACGGTGTGACGCCTGCCCGGTGCCGGAAGGTTAATTGATGGGGTTAGCAGCAATGCGAAGCTCTTGATCGAAGCCCCGGTAAACGGCGGCCGTAACTATAACGGTCCTAAGGTAGCGAAATTCCTTGTCGGGTAAGTTCCGACCTGCACGAATGGCGTAATGATGGCCAGGCTGTCTCCACCCGAGACTCAGTGAAATTGAACTCGCTGTGAAGATGCAGTGTACCCGCGGCAAGACGGAAAGACCCCGTGAACCTTTACTATAGCTTGACACTGAACATTGAGCCTTGATGTGTAGGATAGGTGGGAGGCTTTGAAGCGTGGACGCCAGTCTGCGTGGAGCCAACCTTGAAATACCACCCTTTAATGTTTGATGTTCTAACTCGGCCCCGTGATCCGGGGTGAGGACAGTGTCTGGTGGGTAGTTTGACTGGGGCGGTCTCCTCCTAAAGAGTAACGGAGGAGCACGAAGGTTAGCTAATCACGGTCGGACATCGTGAGGTTAGTGCAATGGCATAAGCTAGCTTGACTGCGAGAGTGACGGCTCGAGCAGGTACGAAAGTAGGTCATAGTGATCCGGTGGTTCTGAATGGAAGGGCCATCGCTCAACGGATAAAAGGTACTCCGGGGATAACAGGCTGATACCGCCCAAGAGTTCATATCGACGGCGGTGTTTGGCACCTCGATGTCGGCTCATCACATCCTGGGGCTGAAGTAGGTCCCAAGGGTACGGCTGTTCGCCGTTTAAAGTGGTACGCGAGCTGGGTTTAGAACGTCGTGAGACAGTTCGGTCCCTATCTGCCGTGGGCGTTGGAAGATTGAGAGGGGCTGCTCCTAGTACGAGAGGACCGGAGTGGACGCATCACTGGTGTTCGGGTTGTCATGCCAATGGCATTGCCCGGTAGCTAAATGCGGAAAAGATAAGCGCTGAAAGCATCTAAGCGCGAAACTTGCCTCGAGATGAGTCTTCCCTGTGGCTTTAAGCCACCTGAAGGGACGTTTAAGACTAAGACGTTGATAGGCTGGGTGTGTAAGTGCAGCGATGCATTGAGCTAACCAGTACTAATGACCCGAGAGGCTTAACCTTACAACACCAAAGGTGTTTTGATTAGAGTGACTCTGCTGCGCGCGAGCGTGGGGAAGTAGATTTTCAGCGACGTTCCGAGATTGGTTCGTACGGCGAGGCGTTGTGAGAAATCACGGTGCGTGGCGGTACGGATGAAACAGAATTTGCCTGGCGGCACTAGCGCGGTGGTCCCACCTGACCCCATGCCGAACTCAGAAGTGAAACGCCGTAGCGCCGATGGTAGTGTGGGGTCTCCCCATGCGAGAGTAGGGAACTGCCAGGCATCAAACAAGTGGAAAGCCCTGTACTGACGTACAGGGCTTTTTGCTGTCTGGGATTTGGGGGGAATGACCGCAGAAAAACAGCTATTTACCTTTTTTTGCAGCTATGGACGGAAATTTTGCAGTAAAAATCATCAATAATGCATCAAATGATAAGCACTATACCCCACTGCCGCCCCGGCGATATCCCAGCTGAAATCTTTCCAGCTCCAGCCACTGCCACCTTCCCTGCTGTCATAAAGTTCTTTCGCCGCGCCCAGACTCACCGAAAACAGCAAGCCGAAAGAACGACTGCGCGCTTCATTCCATCCCTGATTGTCCCCATAAGCGGTGGCTGTCGCGGCTAACACGGCGGATCCTACAAAGTGCTCGGCTTTGTCTTTACCGGTCCATTGATCGTTGGCGAAGTGAGTGCAGCCACTACTCATTACTATCAGGGTGATTAAGGGGAGTTTATAACGAGGGAGAGGTGAGTGAGCCATTCGTATTATTCCAGATATAAAAAAGCCCGATCAACATGATCAGGCTTTCAGTATAGCCAATTACAGAATTCGGCTGATTAATCTGTCGATACGTATCCGCCGTAAACGGCGAATAAGTTTACGTACTTTAACCGGATAATTAGGGATGCTTTCCAGTTCCATATAATGAGAGACAACTTGCGTATGCTGACGAATTTCATCAAGCTCTTTCTGACGCTGCTCCGCCATCTCTTTATGGGGATCGTGGATTAAAATCGCATTCTCCAGATCCAACCGCCATGCGCGTGGATTCAGGTTATTCCCGGTGATCATCTGCCAGCGGTCATCGACCCACATACCTTTGAGATGATAACTGTTATCCCCATCTTTCCACAGACGCACAATCAACTGACCGCTGTCGACAAAACGCTGTAAACGACTTAGGAAGCGGCGCAGGTTTATTTCGTAGAGATAGGGCAGGGCACCGATGATCTTAAAAGGCTGATCCTGTGGAATATAGAAATCGTTGGCCGTCTTATCGCCAACAATTATCTCCACCTGCTTCCCGCGGCGCAGCAGATGAATAATATTGCGCGACAGCATTGCCGGCATATTGAAATAAGGAGTACACAGTGTCAGCTTCTGCTCCGTACTGGCCATCAGATGATGAATAGTCCGGTTTAGCTCGTTCTGCTTGCCCAGGCCAACGATGGGCGTCACCGCCAGTTCATCATTCCCGGCGCTGTCTTTGAAATGATATCCGCTGGAGCGCAGGCTTTGGCGGAACTGACGCGTTTCATTTTTGATCTCAATGCTTTTAGGACGATCTTCACGATCGAGGCGCTGCACGGCTGCGGCAGTAATGATCGACTTCTTCATAAAGTCGATCATGGTGTTTGCCAGCGCGGCATTGGTCAGCAACTGGTAGCGGTCATAGCGATATTTCTCATGGCGATGCAGATAGACATCATTGAGGCTCGCCCCGCTGTAGATCACCTGATCGTCAATCACAAAACCTTTCAGGTGCAGCACACCCAGTGCTTCACGTGTATTAACAGGAACACCGTATACCGGCACAGAACATTCAGGATGCTCCTTCGCCATGCGACAATACCAGTCAGCATTGGTGTCAGCCGCAGCTGCGCCGATACGCCCACGCTGAGCACGGTGCCAGTCGACCAGCACGCAAATCTCAAGCTCAGGTCGTTGCTGTTTAGCCGCATAAAGTGCCGACAATACGTCGCGACCGCCGTCATCATTCTCTAAATAGAGAGCGACCAGATATATCCGTTGGGTAGCGTTGGCAATTGCGCTGAGCAGCGTCTTACGGAAATCTGTTGGGCAGTAGAGCGTTTTTACAGCATCAACCGTTTGGGGGAGTTTGGGTAGCTGAGCAAGGTGTTGTTGATGTTTATTACGTTTGAATTTAGACAACATCACAGTGCGCTTCTTCTCTCTTCATGTAATGGCTTTCGCGGCACAAGCAGACAGTGGTAACCGCACAATCGGTCGATAATACCATTAGTCCTCTCCGATGTGCGCATCTTTTGCCTGTTCATGGCTTAGGCTCACGGTTTTCTGCAAGGTTATTCGGTTTTTTTTCAGCACAAGCGACAGGTTCACAATGCCGTCCTGAATCTGGATGTCGACGTCGAACCCGAGCTTTCTGGCCAGCGTGATCATGCCCTGATTGTTCGGCATGGTGATCCCCGTCAGACGTTGCAGTCCATGCTCTGCGGCGTAGTTGATCATCTTATCGAGAAGTCTGCGCCCAAGCCCCAGCCCTTTCAGATCCGAGCGAACCAGCACAGAGAATTCAGCGTCAATATTGTCCGGATCTGAGACAGCTCGCGTTACTCCAATAATTTCATTTTTATCATTCACCGTATGGATGGCGACGAAGGCCATTTCGCGGTCGTAATCAATCTGCGTCATATTGGCTAAATCTTCATGAGTAAACTCATTGATCTCATTGAAGTAACGGTAGTAGAGGTCCTCTTTTGTGACTTTAAGGATAAACGCTTTGAGCAGCGGTTCATCCTCGGGGAGGATTGGGCGGAACAAGGCCTGCGAGCCATCTTTAAGGACAACGCGCTCTTCCAGTTCGCGCGGATAAGGCCGGATTGCCAGACGTGATGGCGCGTCAGCCGTTTGGGTCGATAGCTGCATCGACACATCCAGCAGGCTGAGCTCGCTTCCTGAGACCAGCAGCGGATGAATATCAAGCCGTTCGATTTCAGGGCAATCAATGATCAGGTTCGATACATTCACCAGCAACTGGCTGAGTGCAGAAATATCGAGGGGATGTAATGCATTGCGACCACGGATCTTGCCGCTTTTCAGCGCCTGAACCACCTGATAGCGTGCCAGCGTCATATTCAGCGGCGGCAGGGCGACCACCGCCTGACGTTCGGGCTGCCAGTTGGAACTGCCCTCAGCCAGCATAATCAGCGGACCAAAGACCGGATCCTGCTCTACCACCACCCGCAGCTCCTGCGAGCCTGGCCGGTTAGCCATGGTTTGTACCAGCAGCCCCTGAATTCTCGCCTGAGGAAAAGCCTGACGGGCGCGATCGAAAATCGCATTCGCAGCCTGTTCGACTTCGCTGGCGGTGCGCAGATACAGCATCACGCCCTGAACTTCAGAATTATGCGGAATGTCCGGCGAGCGTAATTTCAATGCCACCGGATACCCCACCTGACTGGCGATATTGACTGCTTCGGCGCTGTCGCTTGCAATCCATGTCGGCAATACGTTCATCCCATAGGCCTGTAAAATCGCGCGGACTTCATGCGTATCTAACTGGGTGGTGCCCTCCGACAGCGTCCGGGCGATGAGCCTGTGAGCCTCATCGGTGTTCTGTTCAAGATCCGCAGGCAGTGCCGGGGTTTCTTTCAGCTGTTTCTGATTACGACGATATTCCACCATATGCATAAACGCTGTCACTGTACCTTCCGGGGTGCGGTAAGTCGGGATCCCGGCCTCGGTAAACAGTTTACGCGCTTCTTGAGAAGAGAATTCACCGCACCAGTTGGTCAGCAGCGTGACGTATTTACCACGGGGATGTTTACGGACGGCCTCGATAAGATGGCTGGCGGTGACTGTCCCATGCGCAGCGGCACTTGGTGCGTGGATCACCAGCAGTGCATCAAAATCCGTACTGTCGAGCAGCGTCGTCATGACCGCCTGATAGAGCTGCGGTGTGGCGTCATCATGTAAGTCCAAAGGATTCAGCGCCGAAATCGTGCCCGGCAGAACGGCGCTCAATGCCCTGCATGTCTCTTCACCAAGCTCCGCCAGTTTACCGTTGCGCGATAGCAGCTGGTCAAGCGCCATCGCGGCAGGTGCAGCGCCGTTGCTAATGATAAGTAAGCGCTCACCTTTTAACGGGCGCATGTGGCTGAGGGTTTCTACCGCCGAAAACAGTTCGTGCGTATCCTGCACGCGCAGTAAGCCTGCACGCTGAATGGCGGCATCATACGCCGCGTCAAGGCTCAACGGGCTGTTGAGTAGCTGCTGCGCCTTAACGCTGCGTCCGCTTTTGATCACCAGAATCGGTTTATTGCGTGAAGCGCTCCGTGAGGCAGAAAGAAAACGCCGCGCGTCGCTGATATGTTCGAGATAAAGGAGGATAGCGCTGGTCTTACTGTCGCGGGCGAGGAAATCGAGCAGATCGTCAACGTCGATATCCAGGCTGTCGCCAAGCGAAATGAAATAGGAAAACCCGACTGCGCGCTGCTGTGCCCAGTCGAGAATAGTATTGGCGACGGCGGCGGACTGCGAAATAAATGCCAGTTTGCCGGGAAGGATTGGCACCGGTGAAAAGCTGGCGTTCAGACGCTGCCACGGCGCAAGAATGCCCAGACTGTTCGGTCCGAGCAGGCGCATCGAAAAGCGTTGGGCGCAGGCCTTCAGTTCAGCGAATTGCTGTGGCTGCGAGGAAAGGACGATAACCGTTTTGCAGCCGCGCTCGCCGAGCTGCTCAAGCAGCGCAATATTACGGTCGGCGTGCGTGCAAAGAATGGCTAAATCCGGTGACATCGGCAGGCTGATGACATCCCGCCAGGTCAGAACGCCACACACAGCACGATACGCGGGAGTGACCGGCAGCACCGGGCCGTTGAATCCGCTATCGAGCAGATTACGCATCATCAGGTATCCGGCACGTCCCGGCTTGTTGCTGGCACCGACTACCGCGATAGATTCCGGTCGTAACAGGGCTTCAAGTCCACGCTGGCTCATCAGAACTCCAATCAATCATCCTGAACTGATTCTAGAGGCTTTCTTCGTTCTTTGCTGTGAGCTGATGCACCGGATGGTGGGGTTTTCCTGCCAGATATTGGGTACGGAAATGATTGAAGTGCCGCGACAGCCCCGCAGAAGCTTCCATGTCGCCGGCTTTTTCCAGCAGGGCGGCAGCCACTTCGACGGTGCAATGCAGCTCCGGGCGTGAGGCTTCGCGCAGGATATAACCGGAGCTGGCGCTCACATCCAATGAGAAGACCGGCAGATTATCCAGATACGGACTTTTGCGAAACATCTTGCGTGCTTCGTTCCACGTGCCGTCGAGCATAATAAACAGCGGCGGTTTGCTGCCTGCGGGCACTTCGGTAAAGACCTGACGCGGCGGCTCGGCGAATGAGGCAGGGAAAACGACGTATGCCTGACGGGCCGGATCCGAAATTGCTGCAATAAGTGCGGGATCGGTTTCTGTCCGCGACCACATAAACGCCTGTGTATCAGGCAGAACGTCGGCTATCAGGCGACCCGTGTTACTCGGTTTCATCGGCTCAGTGTCAAACATCACCAGACAAAAGCGGCTGGCGGCCTGATGGATTTCGCGCGTCGCGCAGATGCAGTTACGTACGGGTAACAGGCATGACTGACAGCGGATCGCCCGTGAACCGCGCGCGAGAAAAGGGCGGGTAGATTTGGCGAGGCGTTCTGTTCGCAGGCGAAGGACGGCGTTGTCTGACATAAGCATTCCGATAATCGAAAAACGGCTATTCTAATCACCCCTGTGGGGCTGGCAAGCGAATCTGTTGCTGGCGGGAAGTTTACAAAAAAAGGCCCGCACAGAAGCGGGCCATCGGCAGGGCTTTATACCGGCTTATGCGTTACAATGATTCATTAAGCCAGTCATTGAACGGGGCTTTAGGTACCGCGCCGCTCAGCATATCGACCATTTTGCCTTCATTAAAGACCATAATGGTGGGAATGCTGCGGATCCGGAACCGCGCACTCAGTTCTGGTTCTGCCTCGGTATTAACCTTGATGAACCGGATTTTACCGGCGCGTTCCTGAGCCACATCTTCAAAGATTGGCGCGAAGTTAACACACGGGCCACACCATGGAGCCCAAAAATCGATGACAACCGGCAGGTCATCCTGCAGGTATTTATCCAGCGTGGCAGCAGTAGCATGAACCACATCGCCTTCAAAAAGTGAATGACCGCAGCGGCCACATTTCGCGCCGTCGTCGATACGATCCTCAGGCAGGCGGTTGGTGGCCTGACATGATGAACAAATCGTATTCATAAAATAGCCTCTACATTGCTTAACGTGAGAACGGTATCAACCTTACCGGGTCCGGCGTAAAAAATGGCTGATATGTTAATTGTATGTTGTAAGTATGAGGGCGCAGCATTCCGTTAACAACGCGGTTTATTCAATGAATACGATAGTTTTAAGCTTTTGGTCCAAAGCATGTGGCTTAGCTCACAGACATCAGGTAATCTTCGCGCCCTGCGCGTAGGTGGAGAGAAAAATGAACGATTCATTCAGTGGCAAGAACGGCAAAGTCAAAGTGATGTTCGTCCGTAGTGACGACGACGGCGATAACCGCAATAACGATAAACGTCCTTCCAATAACAGAGGACGTCCGGGCGATAAACCTCGCCAGGGTTCCCGTCCAGACGATGCCCGCCGCAATGAGCGTCGCAGCAGCGATTCCCGTGGTGATTCACGCGGTGCAGATACACGACGTGGTGACGATCGCCCACGCCGTCCGGCCCGTGATGACGACGGCCCGTATTCTTCGCCGTGGAAAACCGTTTCACGTGCGCCTGCGGATGAATCCGTGCCCGATCACGGTGGCATCAGCGGTAAAAGCTTTATCGATCCTGAGCAACTGCGTCGTCAGCGTCAGGAAGAGACCCGCGTGTACGGTGAAAACGCCTGTCAGGCACTGTTTGCCAGCCGTCCGGACGCTATCGTTCGTGCGTGGTTCGTGCAATCTGTGACTCCACGCTTTCGCGAAGCGCTGCGCTGGATGGCGGCAAACCGCAAGGCTTACCATGTGGTTGAAGACGAAGAGCTGGTCAAAGCCTCCGGCACTGAACACCACGGTGGCGTGTGTTTCCTGATCAAAAAACGTCAGGGTCTGGATGCAGAAACCTATCTGCAAACGGCTCGCGCGAAAGACTGTGTGCTGGCGCTGGAAAACGTCGGCAACCCGCACAACCTCGGCGGTATCATGCGTTCTTGTGCGCATTTCGGTATCAACGGGATGCTGGTTCAGGATCCGGCCCAGCTGGAATCCGGTGCCGCAGTGCGTACCGCTGAAGGCGGCGCGGAACATGTTAAAGCCATCAACGCGGATAACTTCCTCGATGTGCTGGCGACCTTCCGTAAAGCGGGTTACACCATCGTCACCACCTCCAGCCATAAAGGGACTGCGCTCGGTAAAGCTGAGCTGCCTGCCAAAATGGTGCTGGTGCTGGGTGAAGAGAGTGACGGTTTGTCCGACAGCGCATGGCAGCAGGGTGACCTGAGCGTGTCTATCGGCGGGACCGGTAAAGTAGAAAGCCTGAACGTTTCCGTCGCGACCGGTATTTTGCTGGCCGAATGGTGGCGTCAGAATCAGGCATAATCCCCTGATTGTTAGCTAAAAAAACGGACGCTTATTGCGTCCGTTTTGCTTTCTGGCGTACACCGATCTTCTACAATCAATCAGTGAGCGCCGCCGCCGCCCCCACCGCTGCTAAACGGTGGCCGCGCGAACCAGATCAAAATCAGCAAGACCAGGAATGCCCCTCCCGATAGCCAGAAAATCTCGTTGGCAGAGATGATCAGCCCCTGATTGGTTATCTCCCTCGCCATCCAGCCGGAAGCCTGCTGGTGACTCATGCCCATACTCTCGAGCTGCTGATAGGTCTGCGTCGCCGCCGGATTAAACGGCGTAATATTTTCCGACAACTGCGCGTGATGCAGCGATTCCCGGTTTGACCACATCGTGGTAGTGATCGACGTACCGATCGATCCCGCCAGCGTTCGGATAAAGTTCGACAAACTCGACGCCGCCGCCATACGTTCCGGCGGTAATCCTGACAGAATGATGGTGGTCAGCGGCATGAAGAAGCAGCCGACTGCGAAGCCCTGAATAAACTGTGGCCACGCCGACGCACCAAAATCCATTCCCGGTTCGAATGTGTACGCGCGCCAGTAGAAGCAGACCGCATACATAATGAAGCTGAACGTCACCAGTTTGCGCATGTCCAGCCGGTGCGCAAAGCGACCGATGATCGGCGACATGATGACCGGCAAGATCCCCACCGGTGCCGACGCCAGACCTGCCCATGTCGCGGTGTAGCCGTATACCTCCTGCAACAGCTGCGGCAGCAGAACGATCGCACCGAAGTAGAGCATGTAGGCCAGGCTGATACACAACACGCCAATGGTGAAGTTTCGCGATTTAAACAGCGACAGATCGACAATCGGATGGTCGTCGGTCAGCTCCCATACGACAAGGAAACAAAGCGCGACCACCGCCACGACCGCCAGTACGATAATTTCCGTCGAGTTAAACCAGTCCAGCTCTTTACCGCGGTCGAGCATCACCTGCAACGCGCCAATCCCCAGCACCAGCAATACCAAACCGACGCTGTCGATTGGGCGGATCTGCGTAGCCGTTTCGCGTCCTTTCAGCGTTTTCAGCGTCAGGAAGACCACCGCGGCACCGATCGGCACGTTGATGAAGAAGATCCAGCCCCAGTGGTAGTTATCACTGATGTATCCGCCGAGGATCGGCCCGCAAATCGGGGCGACGATCACCGTCATCGACCAGAGCGCTAAGGCGGTACTTCGCTTGGCCGGCGGATAGTTATTCAGTAACAGACTTTGTGAGAGGGGGATCAGTGGACCTGCCACCACACCCTGCACCACACGGAAGAAGATCAGCATTTCCAGACTGTTGGACATGCCGCAAAGCCACGATGCAATGGCAAACAGCACCGTAGACCACATGAACAGTTTTACTTCACCGATGCGTTTTGCCAGCCAGCCGGTGATCGGGATCGAGATGGCATTCGCCACCCCGAACGACGTGATCACCCAGGTGCCCTGTGAATTCGAGGCACCCAGATTCCCGGCAATGGTCGGGATCGCCACGTTGGCGATCGTCGAGTCCAGCACCTGCATAAACGTGGCCATCGACAAAGCCACCGTCATCCAGGCCAGCGGTGCGCCTACCAGCGGTTTATTTGCCACAGAGGCCTCCGGAGGCTTTAGCCTGCATTTGCATGAATAACGTCAGCAATGATGGCGTTCACCGGCGCCAGATCCAGCGTCAGTGCGGTGGTCTGGTACAGCGGTTCGGTACGGACTTTCTCGGCCAGAACTAAACCATCACGGTTCTGAGTATCGACCGTGACCAGCGCGGATAAACCGATACGCAGCGGGTGTTCCTTCACTTCCTGATCGTTCAGTTCAATACGTACCGGTAAGCGCTGAACCACTTTGATCCAGTTGCCGGTGGCATTCTGCGCCGGTAACAGCGAGAACGCGCCGCCGGTACCCATGTCCATCCCCACAACTTTACCGTGATATTTCACGTCATCGCCGTACATATCGCTGACCACGGTCGCGGCCTGGCCGATACGCATATTGGCAAGCTGCGTTTCTTTAAAGTTGGCGTCCACCCAAATGTGATTGGCAGGGACGACGGCCATCAGCGCGGTTGATGAGGTGATCTGCTGACCAATCTGCACCGCACGGCGGGAAACAAACCCGTCGATCGGGCTGCGTACTTTGGTCCGTTGCAGGGCCAGCCAGGCGTCGCGCACCTGAGCGGCGGCCTGCAGAACCTGAGGCTGTTGATCCACCGGCGTATTCAGCACCATTGCCTGATTGGCGTTGTATTGCTGAACCGCGACGTCGTATTGCGCTTTGGCGGTGTCAACGGCATCACGGGCGTGTTGCAGTTCTTCACGGCCAATCGCATCGACATTGCCCAGCACGACGCGGCGTTTCAGGTCAGTCTGCGCCTGTTGCAACTGAGTCTGACGCAGAGCGATATTCGCCTGATATTGTTTCCCGTTGATGATCAACTGATGCGTCTGACGCACGCTGTTGGCCAGTGCGGTTTTAGAACGTTCGAACGCCTGTTCGGCATCCGTCGGATCGATAGTGACCAGTACGTCGCCTTTTTTCACAAAGTCAGTGCTGTCGAAATTGACCTCGGTCACGCTGCCCGAGACCTGCGCCATAATCTGTACCTGGTTACCTGCCACGTACGAGTCATCCGTTGACTCGAAATGACGTAATACCAACAGCCAGTAAAACAGATAGGCAATAGCGATAATAATGAAAATCCCGGTTAATAAGAGCATCGCGGTTTTGCGCGTTTTTTTCTTATTTCTCGGAGCTTGCGGCGTTGCTGCCTGAGTTTCGGCATTTGCGCTCATGGTCTTCTCCACGCTGAGTCTGTGTAATTATTATGATTTTTGGTCCGCCGCCGGGGCCTGATAGCCACCCCCGAGCGCACGGATGAGACTGATTTTTGCCTGCATCACCTGACTGCTGGCATTAAGCTGCGCCTGCTGTTGTTGCAGCAGCGCTGACTGGCTGGTTAACAGCTCATCCCGTCCGATGATGCCAGCGTTGTATCTTGCATCCGAAACGCGATACACCTCGGAAAGCGACGTCGCGGCAGAAGAAGCCTGCTGCAATTGTTCAACGCTGCTTTTCGCGATGGTGATGGCATCCGCAGTTTGCTGGATGGCGTTCAGGATGGTCTGGTTATACGACTCAACGGACTGGTCATATAACGCGGACTCTTCGCCCAGTTTGGAGCGCAGTGCGCCTGCGTGGAAAATCGGCAGCGAAATAGCGGGCGTGATATTCCAGGCTTTACTCGCGGCTTCCAGAAGATTCGGGCTGGTGCCGCCGTAGTTGGTGGTCGTCAGACCGCCAAAGGCACTGATGGAAAGGCTGGGGTAGAACTCTTTTTTCGCGGCGCTCACACGCTGGGAATAGGACTCCACCAGATCGCGCTGTGCGGCGATGTCCGGGCGTTTGCCCAGTAAATCGAGGGTCAGTTCACCTTTCGGTGCCAGTGCTTCAGGCGGCGGCAATGCAACCGCGTGCAGCCCGTTCATCGCGTCCGGACCCCGTCCGGCGAGCGCAGATAACTGATGGCGCAGCTGTTCGGTCTGTGATTTCAGCGTAATGATTTGCTGTTTCGCGCTGTCGGCCTGAGCCTGCGTCTGTTGCGGGATCTCGATACCGTATACCCCGGCGTTGTACTGCGCTTTACGCAGATCCGCCAGACGCTGGTTGTTATCCACCTGATGTTGCAGAACGTCCTGTAAGGCCAGGTTTGCCTGCAACTGATAATAGGCTGACGCGACCGAACTGGTCAGCGTCAGAGCGGCTTCGGCCTGTTCAGCGCGGGCGGAATCCACCTGCGCTTTCGCGGCATTCACCTGATTGCGGTATTTTCCCCACCAGTCAAACTCATAGCTCAGATTCAGCCCGAGGCTGTTACTGCTGTCGTAAATCGGCGCTTCGGGATAACTGGTCAGGAACGGTGGAATGGTATTTTTCGCCACACGTTCACGTCGTGTCGAACCGTTCAGATCCAGATACGGGCCATTAGCCGCATCTGCTTCGCCCATCACGCTTTGTGCTTCGCGCACGCGCGCGGCGGCCTGACGCAACGACGGCGAGTTTTGCAACGTCGCGGTCATCAGGGCATCAAGCTGCGGGTCATTAAGACTGCGCCACCACTGTGGGCCGATGGTCAGAGAGCTGACTTTTGCCTGCTGCAGGTGAAGCTGTTGTGTATCCAGCAGCGACGACTGAGGAGCGATATTATTACTGGAGGCGCAGCCAGCCAGGATCAAAACGGCAAACAGCGGCGTAAGCCTCCAGCGAGCTTGGAGTGACATGTGTGGTTTACCTGAACAGAAATTTAGATTTGTTGTAAGGCTGTCGCATCCATCTGATCAAGGCGAGTTAACAGTTTGCGGGTCAGGGTTTCTAACTGCTTCTGTTCATCAGCGTCTAAGGTCGACCAGAGAAAATGCAGGCTCTTATGTTGAGGTGGCAGTAACTTTTGAATAAAGGCTTCACCGTCGGGAGTCAGATGTAAATGCAGGCAGCGACGGTCGTTGTCACTTTCACGGCGTTCAATCCATCCGCGCTTTTCCAGCTCATCCGCAATGCGGGTGGCATTCGTGCGTGAAGAACCCAGCGCAGAGCTGAGTTCCGAAGGCTGAATACTGTGGCTTTCCTGAGCATCAAGGGTGAGCAACGCCATAAACAGCGTTTCGTTGATGCCTTGTGCTTTCAACATCTTGTTGCGGTTTTCCAGCAGTTTACTCTGCATATGCATACAAAGGCGGGTCAGCAGGATTTCCTGATAAGGGAAATCTTTTTGCTTTTTAGCCCGGAAATTTAACATGTTTTCAATTGGCGCGAACGAACTGTCCATATGAGAAGCCTCATTAGTTACAGATGACATAGTAACGATGGTAATTAATAATATCAATGTCATGAACCCCCAATTCTTTAGCAATTAGTGTGATTCATAACTCCAGTGAATTATTCGATGTTTAAAGTATTCAGCAGTCTTTGGTTATCTGTTGCCTGCGCGTAACAAAACGCACTTCAGCCAGCCAGCAGCATGACCTTGAACACCAGGCCGTACACCACGGCACCGGTCAGTGTGGCGATAATGATGCTTTTGGTTCGCCAGAAAACCAGCGCGATCAGTACGAAACCGGCCAGCGACGGCAGCAGTTTCTGCGAGTCCCGCAGAATTTCCGGCACGCCGGATACCACCAGCAGCGCACAAATCGAGGCGATACCAATGCTGTCGAGCACGCGGGATAACGGACCGCTTTTCAGCCGCCCTGACGTTTGCCGCGCACCCAGGCGCAGCGGCAAATATCGAAACAGATAATTGACCGTGCCCACCAGCAGGCAGACCAGAATGACGTTAGTGCTCATCGGGCGTGACCTCGGCGGTGGAAGGCGCGAACGGGCGTTGCAGCAGGGCGGCGAGACAGCCTGCGCCCAGACCGCAGCCGATAGCGGCGGGAATTGACCAGAACAGCAGCCCGCCGAGCGCACCCGCCAGCGAGGCCACAAAGACCCCACCTTGCTGGCGCTTAAACGCGGCGAGCAGGAAACTCAGGAACAGCGCAGGCAACATAAAGCCGAGTGCGGCTTCCACGGCGGGATAATTTTCCAGCGGCCCGTTGCCAAACAGCGCACCGACAGCGGTACCGAAAACCCAGGAAAGCCACGAAGACAGCGCAATGCCGCACATCCAGTTCTCGCTCCAGCTGCGCTTATCGCGGATAAGTTTGGTCGTGGCGGCGGCAAACACTTCATCGGTCAGGCCGAACGCCCACAGCGCCGTTTTCCTGCCATTAAGTTTTCCCACCAGACGGTTGCGCAAAGAGGGGCCGTACAAAACGTGTCTGACATCCATCGCCATCACCGTCAGCGCAGACACCCACAAAGACATTCCGGCACTGAGCAGCGCAGTGATCACAAACTGGCTGGCGCCAGCGTAAATCAGTATGGAAAACAGCAGGCTTTCAGCAGGCGTGAAGCCAAGTTTGACGGCGCTGAGGCCGAAAGCAAAAGCGATAGGGAGATAACCGATGACGATAGGCAGGCTATCGGTAATACCTTGTTTGAAGGTTGAAACACTAACCGGGTCAGGTGTTTCGGGATCAGGATTGCTTTGCATGGATGTATAAAACAGTGTGAAACCGGAGGGTGACCGGCGAATAATTTATGACGCAAACATTACCAGACTGTAAGTATTGTTAACACCCTTTGGTACAAATAAATTTCATCAATGATTATTCGCAAGCTAATCAGGAGGGGTGATGATTCCCTCCTGATTCTATTTTAATCAGATGAATTTCAGGCCAGTTTGTACTTATGTCCTTGCCACCAGACCAGCAGATTCAGTACGCACATCACGGTTCCGGCAACGGAGACGCCGTACCAGCCCGCCGTCTGATAGGCCGACGCAGACACCAGTGATCCGACTGCGCCGCCGATGAAGTAGGTGGTCATGTAACCTGCCGTCAGCCGGTTACGCGCTTCCGGCATCGATTTATAAATCACACTCTGGTTGGTGATGTGCACGCCCTGAACCGAAAGGTCCAGAACGATGATCCCGAGGATCAGCGAAATCACCGAATGCTGCCCGTAAGCAATGGCCGCCCAGGACAGCAACAGCAAGATCAGTCCAACCGTCGTGGTCAGATGGGCTTTACCTTTATCCGCCAGATGCCCTGCACGGGTAGCCGCCAGCGCACCGGCCGCGCCGACCAGACCAAACAGGCCGATAACGCCCTCAGAATACTGATAGGCCGGGCCCGCAAGCAGGAACGCCATCGAGGTCCACAGAATGCTGAAGTTAGCGAAGCAGAACATGCCGACCAGCGCGCGGGTGCGCAGCACCGGCGTGTGGATGAACAGCGAGAAAATGGATTTCAGCAGTTGCCCGTAATTCAGATCGGTTTTCTGCTCATGTTTAGGCAGTTTGCGCCACAGCACCAGCGCCATCACAATCATCAGCGCGCTCGCCACCCAGTACACCGTACGCCAGCCGCCCAGCGAGGCGAGAGCGCCCGCGACGGTCCGCGCCAGCAAGATCCCCAGCAACAGGCCGGACATGATCAGCCCGACAACTTTACCGCGACGTTCCGGCTCAGCCAGCGTGGCTGCCAGCGGCACCAGAATCTGCGCGACCACCGAGAACAACCCGGTCAGGGCGGTTCCGACAAGCATGATGGTCAGCGTCGGCGCCATGGCAGTGATCAGCAATCCGGCGGCGGACAGCAAGGTCATCAGCACAATCAGATTGCGACGTTCAAACATATCGCCCAGCGGCACGATAAACATCAGGCCACAGGCGTAACCGAGCTGCGCGATGGTGACGATAAAACCGGCCTGATTGACGGAAAGACTGAACGCGCGCGCGATGGTTTCCAGCAGCGGTTGCGGATAATAGTTACTGGCGACGGCCAGCCCGGTGGCAATCGCCATCAGAATGATCAGCCCGGAGCTGAGCGTTGCAGGTGTTTTTGAATTTTTCATTGTGGAAATCTGTCTGTTTATTGGAGATAGCGAAGCATCAGAAATGCAGCAGAGGCACAGTATCGTTCACCTAAAAATATTAAACCAATGTATAGTTTTGATTAAAACTATCTCATTTCACGATGAATCGATGAACCTTAAACAGATACGATTTGCCCTTGCCGTGGCGCATGAACAGAACTTCACCCGTGCGGCGTTGCGCTGCCACACGGTGCAATCCGCGCTGAGTCATCAGATTGCAAAACTTGAGGAAGAACTGGGTAGCACGTTATTTGAACGCACATCCAGACAGGTAAAACTGACGGCTGCCGGTCGGGCATTTCTGGCGCCGGCAGAGAAGCTGCTGGCCGCACAGGCAGAACTGCTCGATACCATGGAAGCCCTTAAAGGCGAGCTCAGCGGTACATTGACGGTGGGGACGATATCAACGCTGAATGCGATAGATGTTGTCGGACAATTGGCGCGATTTACTCAGCGTTATCCGCTGGTGAATATCCGGCTTTATGTCGGGATGAGCGAAAAAATATTGGAAGATGTTCAGCAGTCGCGAACGGATGTGGCGTTTGTCGGCCTGTGGCCGGGAGATAAATCCATCATCAAACTGCCGCACCGTCAGCTTTGCGATGAGCCGCTGGTCGCGCTGGTCAGCCAACAGCATGCCTATGCAAAGAGTGAAACGGTTTCGCTGAGTGAACTTGCGCAGGTGCCGCTGGTGGATTTTTACGCCGGTTCAGGCGCGCGGCGTCAGACAGATAATGCCTTCAAAGAGGCGGGAGTTACCCGTCATGTCAGTTTTGAAATCGATCATATCGAATGGCTCGAGAACATTGTCCGGCGCTCACTTGCAGTCGGCATTGTGCCGCTTTCCCGCATTCAACCAGGCAGTGATCTGATCTCTATTCCCATCGACAATGCGCCGCGCCGTCAGGTTTTCTGCGTGTGGCAAACGACTTTATCGCAGGCAGCGCAACGCTTTTTGGCATTCTCTGAGGATGACCGGCTTTAATGACCACACATCCACAGCGATCTCAAAAGACCTGTTATTTGCCTTCCTTAATATAATCAAGGAATGCCCGTAATCCGCAGGGCATGTACTGGCGATTGGGGTAATAAAACTGGAGGCTCGGACGCTCGGGTAACCAGTCTTCCAGCACTGAAACCAGCTGGCCAGTCGCGAGATATGTTTTCACCTGCTCATGATAAAGATAGCCGACGCCCGCTCCGTTCAGAACGGCCTCGAGCACAGAATCGAAATCATCCACTACAATGTTGCCGGACGGAACGATTGCAAGCTCTCCTTCCGGCCCCTCAAATTCCCAATGATAAATTCGTCCGTGATGAAAACGGAAAACGACACTCTGGTGATCCACCAGTTCATGTGGATGGTCAGGCGCGGGATGTCGGCTGAAATAGTCAGGCGTCGCGACAACAGCCAGTTTTATCGGAGGCCCCAGCGGCACCGAAATCATGTCTTTTTCCACGGTAGCCCTTAGCCGAACCCCCGCGTCAAATCCATCCTTAACGATATCCACCAGCCTGTCGTCGGTGGTGATTTCAACTTTGATATCCGGGAACTGGCGGGTGAAGCCTGCTACCAGAGGCATCAGGAAAAGACGGGAAGATAAACGAGATGCGTTGATTTTCAGTGTGCCCATCGGCGTATCGCGAAAACAATTCACTTCATCCAGCATGGTACTGATTTCTTCAAACGCCGGGCGCAGGCGTTCGTACAAATTCGCACCGGCTTCCGTCAGAGAAACGCTGCGCGTGGTGCGGTTAAACAGGCGCAGCTTCAGACGCTGTTCCAGTTGTTTAATGGCGTGGCTAATGGCAGAAGGCGAGAGCCCCATTTCATCTCCCGCCGCACGAAAGCTTTTGTGGCGGGCCACTGAGATAAACGTCGCAAAGTCTGAAAAGTTAAGCTTCATTAGTGAAAATCCTTCATTAACCCATATCAAATACCCCGTTTTACAGCGCTATCGCGGGGTCGTAAAGTCGCCCGTACTTTCTTAAAAAGGAGTTGGGTAATGAAATCAGAGAATATGTACATAGTGTGGGCGCATCCGCGAGCCGATTCATTAACCGCGCAAATGGTGCAGGAGATCCAGAAACAGGCAATGCATCATGGGATAAACGTTTCCGTGCTCGATCTCTATCGAAGCGGCTTCAATCCGGTATTGGGCGTGGAGGATGAACCCGACTGGAGCAATCCGGATAAACGTTACCCGGCTGAAGTCCACCGGTTGTTTGGCGAGCTGAAGGGGAAAGATACCATCATGATTGTCTTCCCACTGTGGTGGTACAGTTTTCCGGCAATGATTAAAGGATATCTGGAAAGAGTTTGGAATTTTGGTCTGGCCTACGGAGGTCAGGAATTCCCGGCCAAAAGAGTGTGCTGGCTGGCACTGGTTGGCGGCTCAGAAGCAGGGTTCGAGAAGTATGGCTGGAAAAAAAATATGACGGAGTATTTACAGGGGGCAGGGAGCTATCTGGGTATTGAAGAATCGCATGTGGATTTTCTCTTCAATACGATTGGAGTGGAAGAAGATATTACTGATCGGGAAAGTCATTATCAGGGGCTTTTTAAGCAAGCTCGCGAAAAGGTGGATGCCTTAGTCAGGTAACGTTTTATGCGGGGCAAACCAGAAATCCGGTTTGCCCCGTGTAACTACCTTCTCATCTGAGGCTTATTTCGCCGCAGCAGCCGCTTCTTTTACCCAGCCATCAAATTCTTCCTGATGGGCTTTGATCCAGCCGTCGGTCTGTGCAGCGATATCCGCATCTGAATTTTTACCCGCGTGCATCGCGGCGTTCTGCGCATTGATGTCTTTCAGTGGCAGTTTCATGATGGCAAACAGTTTTGCCGCCGCCGGGTTTTTCTCAGCCCAGGCTTTGTTGGCGACGATGTGCATCGTGCTCACCGGGAAACCGTAGTTTTTGCCGTTCGGCAGCTTAGTATCAGCGTTTTTATCGCCCGGCACTACTGAGAACGGTACCTGCATCCACAACACGTCTTTGCCAGGGATCAGCACATTGCTCACCCAGTACGGCGTCCAGGTGTAATAGAAGATAGGTTTACCTTCTTTGTAGCGCGTGATGGTGTCAGCGATCATCGCAGAGTAGTTACCCTGATTGTGCGTCACGGTCGGTTCAAGACCATAGGCTTTCAGCTGTTCATTCAGCGCTGCTTCACAGCCCCAGCCCGGTGTACAACCGGTCAGATCGGCTTTGCCGTCGCCGTTGGTATCAAACAGTTTGGCCAGCTTCGGGTCTTTCAGCTGTTCGATATTGGTGATGTGATATTTCTCAGCGGTTTTCTTATCGATAAGCCAGCCCTGCGCAGCACCGGTCACATAAGTGCCTTCGCGATAAAAGACTTTGTCGCCACCTGCGGCTTTGTACATTTCATCATGCAGCGGCGACCAGTTGACGGCGGTGAACTGCGCATCCCCTGCCGCAAGCGTGGTGTAGCCGACGTTGTAATCGACTTCGCGCGTTGGCTGAACGTCGTAGCCCAGTTTTTCCAGCGCCTTGCTCACCAGTTCAGTCTGGAAGGATTCTTCGCTGATGGTGCTCTGAACCGGCGTTACGCTGACGCCTTTGCCCGGTAAATCGGCGGCGAAGGTTGACGCTGTAGCAAATGTTGTGAGGGCGGCGACCGCCCAGATTCCTGTCTTCTTCATAAAATCCTCGAATTTCGTTATTGATTATTTTGCGGCGGCGGCGGCTTCTTTAATCCAACCGTCGAAGGTGGCCTGATGCGCTTTGATCCAGCCATCAACGTGCTGCTGGATATCCGCTGAAGAGGATTCCCCTTCGTGCATTCGCAGGTTTTGCGCGTTCACATCGGTCAGTGGCAGTTGCATGATGGCGAACAGTTTCGCGGCCGCCGGGTTTTTCTCAGCCCAGGCTTTGTTGGCGACGATATGTTCGTTGTTTACCGGGAAACCGTAGTTTTTGCCGTTCGGCAGGGTAGTATCCATGTCTTTCTGCGAGCCCGGATTCGCCGAGAACGGCACGGTCAGCCAGACCACGTCTTTGCCGGGTTTCATTTCGTTGCTCACCCAGTACGGTGTCCAGGTGAAATACAGCACCGGCTTGCCGGATTTAAAGCGGGTCAACGTATCGGCGATGATGGCCGAGTAGTTGCCTTCGTTCTGGGTGACGGTATTGGTCAGCCCGTACGCTTTAATTTGCGTATTCACTACAGAGCCGCAGACCCAGCCCGGATTACATCCGGCCATATCAGCTTTACCATCACCGTCCGCATCAAACAATTTGGCCAGCTTCGGATCTTTGAGCTGCGATAAATCGTGAATGTTGTATTTGTCGGCGGTTTTCTTGTCGATCAGATAACCCTGCGCCGCGCCTTTGATGTAGGTGCCCTGACGGTAGAACTTCTGGTCGCCACCGGCGGCGTTGTACATGTCTGTTTGCAGTGGTTCCCAGTTCACGGCCATGTAAGTGGAATCGCCGCTGGCGATCGCGGTATACGCGACGTTGTAATCCACTTCGCCGGTCTGCTGGACGTCATAACCCAGTTTTTCCAGCGCGCGGTTAACCAGTTCGGTCTGGAAAGTTTCTTCCGCGATGGTGCTTTGCAGCGGTTTGACGACCACGCCTTTGCCCGGTAAGTCGGCGGCGAAAACAGCCGGAGTGGCGATCGATAATGCGAGGACGAGTGTGTTGAGCGATGTTGTGCGCATGGTGAACCCTTATTCTTGCTTGTGAATACGTAAGAGTGGACTGCGTTGTTTTACTTAGAGATTGGATAACCCGGCGGCGAACCGCCGGGAGACGTGCAGGATGTGAATCAGGCTTTCTTCGCGAAAGGCTTCATCACCAGGCCGACAGGACCACGTGTGAACCAGCGGTGACCGCCTTTACTGCGGCTGTCGCGACCCATGGACTGCGTCAGGCGGTCAAGAATAATGGCGAGGATAACGATACCCGCACCACCGACCGAGGCCAGACCCATGTCGAGACGGCCAATACCGCGTAGCACCATCTGACCCAGACCACCCACCGCGATCATCGAGGCGATAACCACCATCGACAGCGCCAGCATCAGCGTCTGGTTAATACCGGCCATAATGGTCGGCATCGCCAGCGGCAGCTGTACTTTGAACAGCAACTGGCGCGGGCTTGAACCGAAGGACTTCGCGGCCTCTATCAGATCTTCCGGCACCTGATTGATACCCAGAATGGTCAGACGAACGACCGGCGGCAGGGCGAAGATAATCGTCACCACGACACCGGGCACGTTACCGATACCAAACAGCATGACGATCGGCACCAGATAAACGAACGCCGGCGTGGTCTGCATGGCATCAAGCAGCGGCCTGATAATTTTCGCCGCTCTCTGACTGCGCGCCAGCCAGATCCCCAGCGGCAAACCTATCAGAATACAGAAGAACAGCGACGTCAGAACCAGCGCCAGCGTCACCATAGCCTGCGACCATGCGCCGATGGCGCCGATCAGCACCAGGGAAACCAGCGTGGCGGCACCCATGCCTAACCCGGCCATCTGCCAGGCGATCAATGCGAACACTAAGATCGCAATCGGCGCGGGCAGCGTTTCGAGGCCGTGCTGAAAACCGCTCAGGACGAAATCGACCGGGACTCGGATCCCCTGGAATACCGGACGGAAGTTGCCGACCAGCCAGTCGATCCCCTCAGTCACCCAGCGATCGAGCGGGATAAGCGTGCTGTGGAACGGATCGAGAATATTAAAATGCTGTTGCTGTTCAGGTGCGACGCTCAGCCAGTCGTTGGCCTGTGCGGCGGCATGATGCGTGGCATCCGGCGCGCTGGCGGCGGCATCACTGCTGCCACCCCAGGGATCGCTGCTGCCATCGGCAGGCGCTGAAGCCGCCGCGTCAGCCTGCGGTGCGACACCGCCGCTGGCGTTATCAGCACTCCACGGATCGATTGACGGATCCAATGCCTCAGCCTGAGCGGCCTGTGCGTGCTGAACGATCGTGCTATTTATTGAGTTGCTCATTCGTTACCCCCTTCTTTGTCCAGAGCCTGAAGCAGCATGGCTTTGGAAATAATGCCGATATAGTTATTGTCCTCATTGACGACCGGCACGGCGCAAGGCGCGGCGGCGACATGGGAAATCAGTTCGCTGAGCGGCATATCTGCCAGCACCGGTGCCGGAGATTCCAGCAGGGCACTTTCCAGCGGCTGATTGGCTTTCAGCGCAGTTTTCAGCGATTCGATCGACACAACGCCGATGAATTTCTGTCCACGTTCCAGCACATAACCATATTCGCGGTCTTCATCTTCCAGCAGCTTGAGCGCTGCACGGGGACCAAAACCGGGGGTTTTACGAATGAGTGCGCCACGACGGCGTGCGATATCTTTGGCGCTGAAGACCTGACTGATGTCCACACCGCGAAAGAAGGTGCGCACATAGTCGTTGGCCGGATTATTCAGAATATCTTCCGGCGTGCCGACCTGTACCACTTCGCCGCCTTGCATAATGGCGATGCGATCGCCAATACGCATGGCTTCATCTAAGTCATGGGAAATAAACACGATGGTGCGCTGATGCTGAGCCTGCAGCTTAACCAGTTCATCCTGCATTTCGGTACGGATTAACGGGTCAAGCGCCGAGAAGGCTTCATCCATCAGCAGAATGTCAGGGTTGTTGGCCATCGCACGGGCTAAACCCACACGCTGACGCATACCGCCTGATAATTCATCGGGATAGGAGTTGGCATAGTTTTCCAGACCGACCTGACGCAACGCATCGAGGGCTTTGGCATTGCGCTCTTCCACCGGCACACCGGCCAGTTCCATACCAAACGCGGTGTTATTCAACACGGTCAGGTGTGGCATCAGCGCAAAGGACTGAAACACCATACTGATTTTGCTTCGGCGCACCTGGCGCAGTTTTGCTTCTGAGATTTTGGCGATGTCTTCGCCGTCGATCAACACTTCGCCGCGGGTGGGCTCTATCAGACGATTGAGAAGGCGTACCATGGTGGACTTACCGGAACCGGATAACCCCATGATGACGAAGATCTCGCCTTCTTCAATGGCCAGACTGGCATCTTTAACGCCAAGTGACAGACCGGTTTTCTCAAAAATTTCTTCTTTACCCTTGCCTGCGTCGATCATCTTGAAAGCGCGATCCGGGTTCTCGCCAAATACCTTATAAAGATTCTTTACTTCGATTTTAATTGCCATGCAATGTGCATTCCTTGGATATAAATAGCCGTATCGGCTCGATGTCTAGTTTTTCTGTTGGACCGTATAGGATATTACCTGTAACGAAATAGTGAACGCGTTATACCCTAACACATCGAAATTCTGAGACAAGTCTCAATGTTTCTGAAGAATATTCATGGTTGCGATTCTGGTGGCGTATTTGTACGTGTCATGCACCGCTAATTATCCGGCTTTCCCGTTGACATTTAATGACAAATTCCTGGGTGTTAAGGTTTTTATGTTTTTGCTAATTACTTTGCTCCATATGGTCGAGGTGAATATAGTTAACTCACTAATTTAAATGAATTTAATGACTTTTCTTTTTGTGGGGTTTTAGACGAAGATATATCACTGAGATCAGTGATTTAAATGCAAAATCACAGCGCGTATTTGTTCGCTGTAAATAGAGATTTCAGCCAGAGGTGAAAGGCGTGAATTTACCGGTTGTCTGAAAGGTGCCTGATGGGTGAAATATTTTTGTCAGGCAGCCGGGAATGCGGAGAACGGGCCGGTGCAGACACCGGCAGAGCGTGGGAAATTGAGCGGGCAAAAAGGTCGAAATTGGGCGTCAGGAGACGGATTTTTACGTGTCGGATATTTTGCGATACAGACGCCTCGGATGACCGATATTTCCGTACTGCATCTCGACACCGATAAAGCCCATTTCCACACAATATTCCAGATAGCGGCGTCCGGTGGTTTTGCTGATCCCGACCTCTTCCACTACCTGTTCAACCGACCAGCTGACGTCCGGTTTGGCGTTGAACACCCGCTGCACCAGTTCAAGCGTATTTGGCTCAATGCCTTTGGCGGAAGGGGCGGGCGGCGTATCGCTGGCGGGCAAATTGAATAACCTGTCGAGCGCACGCTGATCGACCACTTTCACATACCGCAGTGTTTCCACCAGCTGCATAAAACGCTCCAGCGAGCTGCGCAGGCGATGGAACGACACCGGTTTAATGATGTAATCGAATGCGCCGCTGCGCATCGCCTGGCTACAGGTTTGCATATCGCTGGCGGCGGTAATGAAAATCACCGAGCAGTCGAAGCCTTTCAGCAGTGGGCTGTCGATCAGATCCACGCCCTGACCGTCCGGCAAATAGTTATCGAGCAGGATCAGTCTTGGCTGATGCAAACGGAGTAACGAGCGCGCCTGTTCCAGGGTGGCGGCCAGACCGACCACACGCAGATTGAAATTTTGCTCGATAAAATCGCGGTGCAGACCGGCAAGATGCGGCTCATCTTCCACGATCACCACATCGAGTACGCTGAGGTTATTCATATTTCTTTCCTGTTAAGGCCTCCGCCGGGTACGGGATAAATACCGAAAATATCGTACCCTGCGGCGTATTGTCTGAGATTTCGATGCTGCCGCCCGCCTGACGGACATAACTTGCTACCAGATACAGACCGATGCCATGTTCCGCGCCCGTCATATCATCGCCGCTCTGCGGCTTGCTGGTGACGCCCTGCTCAAACAGGTGCGGCTTCAGCGCGTCATCCACGCCGCCGCCGCGATCGGCCACCTCAATCAGCAGCTCGTGATTTCTGTCAGAAATATACAGCTCCACCGGTGCGGGTGCGGTCTCCGCTTTTAGTGTGGCGTCCACGGCGTTATCCAGCAAATTGCCAATAACCGACATCAGCTCGGTTTCGCTGATGGCGGGCGGGATGCGCAACAGCTGACAGGCCGGATCGAATGCCAGCTCGACGCCTTTCTCGCGCGCGCTGACGTATTTACCCAGCAGCAGCCCGCATAGCGCCGGCGACGTGAAGCGCGCCGAGACGAAATCCAGCACCGCTTGCGCGCCTTCGGATTGCGCCTGAATGTAGCGCATCGCGTCGTCGTAGCGCTGCATTTGCAGCAAACCGGCCAGCGTCGCGGTCCAGTTCAGTTGCTCATGGCGCATGATGCGCAGACTGTCGGCGTAGCGTTTCACCTGGCTCAGCTGGCTGCTGAGCGTATTAATGTCGTTTTTATCGCGAAAGCTGAACACCCATCCGCTTTCCTTGCCGGGCTCCAGCTCGATAGGCACGCGGTTGACGATCACCTGCCGCTGATTGAGTACGGTTATCTGATCGTGACGGCTGCTGTTTTTGGCGGGAGAGGCGTCCTGAACGCCACTTTCGGTAAAGAACGTGGGTGGTGTCTCCAGCACGCCAGCCAGCGGTTTGCCGAGTAGTTCATTTTCCGGCTGGCGGATATCGAGCAATTCACGCGCCGCGCGGTTAATCAGAATCAGCTGCTTCTGGCCGTTAATGGCGAATACGCCTTCATACATTGCTTCCAGCAACGCTTTTTGCTGACGCACCAGCAATGCAATATCTTTCGGCTCCAGCCAGAACATCTGTTTTTTTACGTTGCGGCTAAAGATCCACGAGAAAATAAACAGCAGGATTAAAAGCAGCATGCCGTATAAACCCGCCTGCGCCAGACGGCGGCCATTAATATTGTCGATATAAGAAGTGAGATAACCGACAGAAACAATGCCGATCACCTGATGGCTGGCATTCAAAATCGGTGCTTTACTGCGTAATGAAACGCCGATGCCACCCTGACGCACCGAAATAATGGTTTTCCCGGCAAGGACTTCAGCGTTATCGCCGCCAATCATCGGCAGATCAATTCTCTCCGGTGATTCGGAATGATAAAGATGCCGCTCGCGGACGTCGCCAATCACAATATAACTGGCATCGCTTTGATCCCGCAGCGGCTGGATCAGGCGCGCAATTCCCACGACGTCGCGGTCAGCGACTTTTTGCGCCAGCCCCGGCATCAGCGCTATTTCACTTGCCTGAACCCGCGCCCGCTGGCCGAGATCGTGATGCAGTTGCCGGTCGATAACGTGAAACAAAATGGCGCCCAGCAGTGCTAACAGCAGGCAGGAAAATAACACCAGAGATAAAAAGAGTTTTACCTGAAAAGGCAATCTGCGTTTCATTCGACCCGCCACGGAAACTTCAAAAGACACATATCGAATAAGCGTATCACGGTGTAATCGGCATCGTAATCCGCCAAAAGCAGAGTTGTGAACAGGGAATTAAAAAGCCCTTTATTTCACGCAGTAATTACAGGGTTAATAAGGTTTTTTACTACTAATCCGGTAATCCTTATAAAGGAAGTAGCATTAACGCCATAAAAACCATAACAACCTTAATCCCTGCGAGTTTAATTTGAACAAACTCACATCCGTCCGACCGCTCTGTTTCTTATGCTGACCCTCTCAATATAAAAAGTATCGATAAGAAAAGGGCGATGTCATGAGCACAACCGACGATTCCTACATTGTTGTTGAAGACAGCAAAAAAACCGGACTCTCCGCCAGACAAAAGTGGTGGCACATTCTGGATAACTACAAGATAGGGATTATTCCGCTGCCTTTCTTTTTACTGGCGGGCGTGTTGATCCTGCTCGATTGCCTGAACGGTAAACTGCCCAGCGACATCGTGGTGATGGTTGCGACGCTGGCGTTCTTTGGTTTTGCCTGCGGTGAGTTCGGTAAGCGGTTGCCGGTGGTGGGTAAACTCGGTGCGGCGGCGATCTGCGCCACCTTTATTCCCTCGGCGATGGTGCACTACGGCCTGCTGCCTGACGTCGTGGTCGATTCCACGGTCAAATTCTACAAATCCACCAACATCCTGTATCTCTACATCTGCTGCATTATTGTCGGCAGTATCATGAGCATGAACCGTCAGGTGCTGATCCAGGGTTTTATGCGCATCTTTGTACCGATGCTGTGCGGTGAAATTGTGGGGATGATCGCCGGGATGGCGGTCGGCACTGCGCTGGGATTACCGCCGGTGCAAACCTTCTTCTTTCTGATCCTGCCGATCATGGCCGGCGGCGTGGGCGAAGGCGCGATCCCGCTGTCGATGGGTTACGCGACTATCTTGCACATGGAGCAGGGCGTGGCGCTCGGTCGTATTCTGCCGATCGTGATGCTCGGCAGTCTGACCGCGATCGTCCTGGCGGGCGTACTTAATCAGATCGGTAAACGTTATCCGCATCTGACCGGAGAAGGCACGCTGATGCCCGCCAGACAAGGCCATCTGGGCAGTGGCACCGACGAATTCAAAGGTAATCCCGGCGTTAACGCGCTGGCCTGCGGCGCGCTGCTGGCGATCCTGCTGTACATGGTGGGGATGCTCGGTCAGAAGTGGATAGGCCTGCCTGCGCCGGTCGGTATGTTATTTGCGGCAGTGGTGGTGAAACTGGCGAACGGCATTTCCCCGACTATTCAGCACGGCTCGATGGCGGTGTATAAATTCTTTCGCACGGCGGTCACTTATCCTGTGCTGTTTGCGGTGGGCGTGGCGATTACCCCGTGGCAGGAACTGATCGACGCCTTTACCGTGCAAAACCTGCTTGTGATTGTCACCACAGTGCTGGCGCTGGTGGCTACCGGTTTTTACGTCGGCAAGAAAATTGGCATGTACCCGATTGATGTGGCGATCGTTTCCTGCTGCCAGAGCGGGCAGGGCGGCACCGGTGACGTGGCGATCCTCACATCCGGCAACCGCATGACCCTGATGCCATTCGCGCAAATTGCGACCCGCATCGGCGGTGCGATCAACGTTTCTGTTGGACTTTTCGTGCTGGCGAAGTTCTTCTCCTGATGCCTTCCCCAATCCCTTCTGCGGAAGGGATTGGTTTCCCAATAGAAAATAGGGAATGTCCTTTATTGGACTCGTTTTTGAGTGGTGATTTTTTAAGCTGCGGTTATTATTTGCGCACTCAACGACGAGTCACCCGCCCCGTTTGCTGGTTCCCAGGTAAGGACGAGTTATATTTCAATAAAAGAAATCACGCATGTTTCGTTTTAAAAATTTCACCTCTGCATTATCCGTATCGTTTTTCTTATTGTTCAGTACGTATTGCTCTGCGTTTGATTTGCCGAAGGAATTTTCAGAAATTGGCAAACATCATTTTTATCAAACAGAATTGCTTGATGTGAACCCATCCCCGGTATACGAAGGCAATACGGGTAAGTCAAAAAATATCAAAGCGGCCCTGCTTTCCCAGTATTCACGCTGGAAAGGTACGCAGTATCACTGGGGCGGCACCACGCACCGCGGCGTCGATTGCTCCGCGCTGATGCAACATATTTTCAATGATTCTCTGCACACCGAACTGCCGCGCACCACGTTTGAACAAATCAAAAATGGCACCAAGGTGAATAAAAATAATCTTAAGCCTGGGGATTTAGTATTTTTCAAAACCACGCCGGGCGATCGCCACGTCGGGGTATATATCGGTGATGACCAGTTTATTCACGCGTCCAAAATACAAGGCGTCACAATCTCATCACTGAATAATCAATATTGGGTAGATCACTACGAAACGGCGCGACGTTTAGAACTGACGGCCTAGTAGACTTTATTTGCAGAAGAGGCGGATAAAACGTTTATCCGCCTGCTGTTTGATTAATGCTTTATTTATCTGAAGATGCCTGCCACAGATTCAGTTCCCCGTCTGCAACGTGTTTATCGATTGCCGCCAGCTCCTCCGCGCTGAAACGCAGATTGTCCAGCGCCTGCACGTTTTCATCCAGTTGCTCAGGGCGGCTGGCGCCAATCAGCACCGAGGTCACGCGGTCATCTTTCAGCAACCAGCTCAGCGCCATCTGCGCCATTGTCTGGCCGCGTGCCTGCGCCATCTCGTTGAGCAACCGCAGACTGTTCAGGTTAGCATCGGTGAGCATGTTGGCATTCAGTCCGCGCACCTTATTTCCTTCGACCTGCATCCTTGAACCGTCCGGAATACCGTTGAGGTATTTACCGGTCAGCAACCCCTGCGCCAGCGGTGTGAAGGCAATGCAGCCTGCGCCGTTTTGCTCCAGCGTATTGAGTAATCCGCTCTTATCGACCCAGCGGTTCAGCAAATTGTAAGACGGCTGATGGATCAGCAGCGGTACTTTCAGTTCGCGTAACAGCTCAGCCATTTTCTGCGTGCGCTCCGGCGAGTAAGACGAAATCCCGACATACAGTGCCTTGCCGCTTTGCACGGCATAAGCCAGCGCGGCGGCAGTTTCTTCCATCGGCGTTTCTTCATCTACGCGGTGCGAATAGAAGATATCGACATAATCGAGCCCCATGCGTTGCAGGCTTTGATCAAGGCTTGCCAGCAGATATTTGCGGGAACCGCCTGCACCGTAAGGGCCAGGCCACATGTCATAACCGGCTTTGGTGGAGATGATCAGCTCATCGCGATACGACGAAAAGTCCTGACGCAGCAGCTTACCGAAATTCTCCTCTGCCGAACCCGGCGGTGGCCCGTAGTTATTGGCCAGATCAAAATGGGTGATGCCTAAATCAAAGGCTTTTTGCAGCAAGGCGCGTTGCGATTCCAGCGGGCTGACGTGGCCGAAGCTGTGCCACAGGCCAAGCGAAAGGGCAGGGAGTTTGAGGCCGCTTTGGCCGCAGCGGCGAAATTGCATGGTTTCATAGCGGGAGGGTGAGGCGTTGTAGGGCATGATGTTTCCTTTTTGAATGCGTAGGTTTTTGAAACACTGTTCCTATACTAACGCTCAGAGCAATAAGGGCAACACCGGAATACTGTTCGACTCACTCCCCTGCGAAGGGGAGGAGCATAGACAAACCCGTCCAGTCGCAAGGGGCTACTTAGAAATCCCAGTCCTCATCTTCCGTATTGACCGCCGTGCCAATCACATACGATGAGCCCGAACCCGAGAAGAAGTCGTGGTTTTCGTCGGCGTTTGGTGACAATGCGGAAAGGATCGCCGGATTGACGTCCGCCATGCTGGCCGGGAACAGGGCTTCATAGCCGAGATTCATCAGCGCTTTGTTGGCGTTATAGTGCAGGAATTTCTTCACGTCTTCGCTCCAGCCGACGCCGTCGTATAACTCCTCGGTGTAGCGGATCTCGTTGTCGTACAAATCCTGCATCAGATCAAACGCCTGCTCTTTGATCTGCCGCTGACGCTCTTCGCTTTCCAGCGCCAGCGCTTTCTGGAATTTATAGCCGATGTAGTAACCGTGCACGGCTTCATCGCGGATGATCAGACGGATCAGATCGGCGGTGTTGGTCAGCTTGGCGCGGCTCGACCAGTACATCGGCAGATAAAAACCGGAGTAGAACAGGAAGGATTCGAGGAACACGCTGGCGACTTTCTTCATCAGCGGATCTTCGCCGTCGTAGTATGAAAGAATGATCGCGGCTTTGTTTTGCAACGCGACGTTTTCCTCACTCCAACGGTAGGCTTCGTCTACGTCCACGGTGGCGCACAGCGTCGAGAAGATCGAACTGTAAGAACGCGCATGTACCGCTTCCATAAAGCAGATATTTGAGTACACCGCCTCTTCGTGCTGTGTCACCGCATCTTTCATCAGCGTCGGCGCACCAACCACGTTTTGCACGGTGTCGAGCAGCGTCAGGCCGGTAAACACGCGGATGGTCAGCTGCTTTTCCTGCGCATTGAGCGTCGCCCACGACGGAATATCGTTGGAGAGCGGCACCTTTTCCGGCAGCCAGAAGTTGGAGGTCAGACGGTTCCACACTTCCAGGTCTTTATCGTCCTGAAGTTTGTTCCAGTTAATCGCTTTGCTTACCGGCTGTGGCACCAGCAGTTGTTTAATTCCACTCATATTTCTTCCTTAAAGCGTGCAGGACACGCAGCCCTGAACTTCGGTGCCTGCCAGCGCCATCTGACGCAGACGGATGTAATAAATAGTCTTGATGCCCTTACGCCACGCGTAAATTTGCGCTTTGTTGATGTCGCGCGTGGTGGCGGTATCGCGGAAGAACAGCGTCAGCGACAGCCCCTGATCGACGTGCTGCGTGGCTTGGGCGTAGGTATCAATAATCTTTTCCGGGCCGATTTCGTAGGCATCCTGGTAGTAATCCAGATTGTCGTTGGTCATAAACGCTGCCGGATAATACACACGACCAATTTTGCCCTCTTTGCGGATTTCCACGCGGGACACAATCGGGTGAATACTCGACGTCGAATTATTGATATACGAAATCGAACCGGTCGGCGGCACCGCCTGCAAATTCTGGTTATACAGCCCGTGCTGCATGACCGAGGCTTTCAAGTCCGCCCAGTCTGCGGTGGTCGGGATGGGGATCCCTGCATCCGCGAACAGCTCACGTACGCGCCCGGTTTTTGGCTGCCATTTATCTGCCTGCGCGTCATCGACGTATTTGTCGAAATAGGCGCCGCTGGCGTAGGTTGAATCCGCAAAACCTTTGAAGGATTGCTGGCGCTCGATGGCTATCTGATTCGAGGCGCGGATCGCGTGAAACGCCACGGCGCAGAAGTAGATATTGGTGAAATCCAGACCTTCTTCGGAACCGTAATAAATTCGCTCGCGGCACAGATAGCCGTGCAAATTCATCTGGCCGAGGCCGATGGCGTGCGAATCCTGATTCCCCTGGTCGATAGACGGCACTGAGCGAATGTGGCTCATGTCAGATACCGCCGTCAGCGCCCGAACCGCCATTTCTACGGTGTTACCGAAATCCGGTGAATCCATCGCTGAGGCGATATTCAGTGAGCCGAGATTACAGGAAATGTCTTTGCCAACCTGCTGATATGACAAATCTTCGCCGTAAATCGTCGGCGAATTCACCTGTAAAATTTCCGAACACAGGTTGCTCATGTTGATGCGACCTTTGATCGGATTGGCGCGGTTAACCGTATCTTCAAACATCATGTACGGATAGCCGGATTCAAACTGAATCTCTGCCAGAATCTGGAAGAACTCGCGGGCGTTGATCTTGGTTTTGTGAATGCGCTTGTCATTCACCATCTCGCGGTATTTCTCCGTGATGCTGATTTCAGACATCGGTACGCCGTAAACTTTCTCGACGTGGTACGGCGAGAACAGGTACATGTCTTCGTTATTTTTCGCCAGTTCGAAGGTGATATCCGGAATAACCACGCCGAGCGACAGCGTTTTGATGCGGATTTTCTCGTCGGCATTTTCGCGTTTGGTATCAAGGAAACGCAGAATGTCCGGATGATGCGCGTTGAGATAGACCGCGCCCGCGCCCTGACGCGCACCGAGCTGGTTGGCGTAGGAGAACGCATCTTCCAGCATCTTCATTATCGGGATCACGCCGGAAGACTGATTTTCGATGCGCTTAATCGGCGCGCCGACTTCACGGATGTTGGTCAGCATAAAGGCTACGCCGCCGCCGCGTTTAGACAGTTGCAGCGCCGAGTTCACCGAACGGCCTATGGATTCCATGTTGTCTTCGATACGCAACAGGAAGCAGGAGACCAGTTCGCCGCGCTGTTTTTTACCGCAGTTGAGGAACGTCGGCGTCGCGGGCTGGAAGCGACCAGAAATGATCTCATCCACGAAATGCCCGGCAAGCTGGATATCGCCGCGCGCCAGCGTCAGCGCCACCATGCACACGCGGTCTTCGTAACGCTCAAGGTAACGCTTGCCGTCGAAGGTTTTCAGCGTGTAGCTGGTGTAATACTTGAATGCGCCCAGAAAGGTCTGGAAGCGGAATTTTTTGGCGTAAGCCTGTTTGAATAACGCCTTGATGTCGTCGAAAGCGTACTGATCTAATACGGCTGCTTCGTAATAGCCCTCTTCCACCAGATAGCGTAATTTCTCCGCCAGATTGTGGAAAAACACCGTGTTTTGATTCACATGTTGCAGAAAATACTGACGCGCAGCCAGCCGGTCTTTATCGAACTGGATGCGGCCTTCGGCATCGAACAGATTCAACATGGCGTTGAGCGCGTGATAATCGGGGCTGGAGGTGTCCGCCTCGGTAAGATTCAGTTCTGTCGTTGCCAAAATTCAGTAACTCCCTGTGTAACCTTTGCAACGTCTTCCGGCGTACCCAGCAATTCAAAGCGATACAGGTAAGGTACCTGACACTTCTGGGCGATGATGTCACCGGCTATGCAATACGCTGCGCCGAAATTGGTATTCCCGGCGGCGATAACGCCGCGGATGAGTGAACGGTTATGTTCATCGTTCAGAAAACGGATCACTTGCGTCGGCACCGCGCCTTTGGCCGACCCGCCGCCGTAACTCGGCACCACCAGAATGTACGGTGAAGTCACGCGCAATTTTTCGGGCTGACGGTTAATCGGAATGCGGATCGCCGGCAATCCGGTTCTGCCGACGAAGCGATGCGTGTTTTCGGAACTGCTGGAGAAATAGACCAACGGATTCATCCGCCGGTCCTCAGAACGCGTTCTGGAGCTGGCGCAGTTCGCTGATTTTGTCGGGACGGAAACCGGACCAGTGATCGTCACCGGCGACAATCACCGGCACCTGCTGATACCCCATCGCACGAACCTGGCCGAGCGCCTGCGCATCCTGAGTCAAATCGATCACTTCATAAGCGATGCCATGTTTATCTAATGCACGGTAAGTCGCATTGCACTGGACACAGTCTGGTTTACTGTAAATAATAATGCTCATGATTCGTATTTCCATTTGGTAAGAAATCAGAGACAATTTTTGCCTGACCGCTGCGGCGCTGCTTCAGCCGGGGATCAGGCGCGAGAGTCGGTGCCTTCATGGCGTCCCGATGGACTGAATACTAGATGTGGTGATTAAAATATTCAACCACACAATATGTAGATATTTTAAAAATGCTTATTGCAAAAACGACAAAGCCCGCAGGATGCGGGCTGTAGGACGAAAACTATTTTCAAGCTTAAAAACTAAGCGATGAGATTACTGGCGCATCCCGACGGCCAGACGATTGAACGCATTCATCACCGCAATCGCGAAGGTCAGTTCTGAGATTTCCACCTCACTGAACTGCGCTTTCAGCGGTTCAAAGGCGCTGTCCGGTGCGCCGGTCGCCGCCACCAGAGTGACCGATTCCGCCCATGCCAGTGCCGCACGTTCGCGCTCAGAATACGCATGACTCACCTGCCATCCTGCCAACTGATCCAGCCGGGTCTGAGCCACGTCCATTTTGCGCAGTGCCTTCGAGTGCATATCCAGACAGTAGGCGCAGCCGTTGATCTGTGAGACGCGCAGGAATACCAGTTCGATAATCACATTATCCAGCGGACCTTTTTCCAGCGCGCCGAGTGCTGCTTTCATCGGTTCCATGACGGATGAAGACAGGGTGAAGTAAGGCAGGCGAAGCGTAGTCATAATGATTTCCTCTGGGATTTTTGAAGTCACTTTTTAAGTAAACGGTGACGCGCAGCGCGTCTCAATGCCCGCTACTTTACCCGCCGTATGGTCTATACTACAGAGCCATAAAATGTCTCTTTAAGCAGGTCATGATGAGCCGCTTCAGCCTCACCTTTCACCTCGATCCTAAGCTCAACGCGCCGCTTTATCGGCAGATTTATCAGCGAGTGAAAGCGGCTATTATGGAAGGACAGCTGGCGCGCGGCAGCCGCGTGCCTTCCGTACGTGCGCTGGCCAGCGAACTGGGCGTGGCGCGCGCGACGGTGGAAAATGCGTATGGCCTGCTGACTGCTGAAGGTTTTCTGCAAAGCCGCGGCCAGGCGGGAACGGTGGTCAGCGCGCCGGAAAGCTTATACGCACCTGCGCCTTCGCCGGTGCGTGAAAGCAGGGCGCGCGGGCCGATCAACCCGATGTTGCCTTCCGTCTCCTCGCTGCCTTTTCAGCTCGGATTACCCGCGCTCGACGCTTTTCCCCGCGCCATCTGGTCACGCATTGTCTCGCGGCAAATCCGTCATACCGCCATTAACGATCTCGGGCACCCACCGCTGACCGGCGTTGAATCGCTGCGCCATTCTATTGCGCGCTACCTGCAGCTATCCCGTGGATTCACCTGCCGCCCGGAACAGATTTTTATCTGCGCAGGTTATGCGCCGGTGCTGGATCTGATCATCGGCAGCCTGCTACAACCGGGTGACGGGGTATGGCTTGAAGATCCCGGTTATCCGGTGACGCAGGCATTTTTCCGCGCGGCGGACGCCGTGCCGATGGCAGTGAATGTCGATGACGAAGGAATGAACGTGCCGCAGGCGGTGAAAGAGCATCCGCTGGCGCGTTTTGCCGTGGTGACGCCTGCGCATCAAAGCCCGACCGGCGTAACCATGAGCCTCTCGCGACGCATGGCGTTGCTTGACTGGGCGGCCAGACAGCAGGCGTGGATCATCGAAGACGATTACGACAGCGAATTCCGTTATCACGGCCAGCCGCTGCCTTCGCTGAAAAGTCTGGATACGCAGGGGCGCGTGATTTACGCCGGAACGTTCAGCAAAGTGATGTTCCCGGCGCTGCGCTGTGGCTATGTGGTGGTACCGGAAAGTCTGGTGGAAAAACTGGAGGTTTACTCCCCGCTGCGGATCTGCGGCACGCCGCCTTTAGTGCAAAGCAGCATTGCAGAATTTATCGAGCAGGGGCATTTTTACCGACACCTGAAACGAATGCGTCAGTTATACGCGGAGCGTCGTGGCTATCTGAAACAGGCGCTGACCGCGGCCTTTGGGGCAGACGTGTTGCAGGTGACGGAGCAGGCCGGCGGCATCCAGCTGTGTGCCAGACTCAATGCAAATCTTAATGATGCGGCGATCGCCAGGCGCGCACGCGAGCAGGGGCTGGCAGTGCAGGCATTGTCCGACTGGCAGGTTTTACGCCGCGAGCGGGGCGATGCATTGCGGCCAAACGGTTTGCTGATGGGATTTCCAAACATCACCTCACCACAAGAGGCCCAGGCGCTGGCCGCACGGCTGTCGGCGGTGGTTTGCGTAAATCAGAAATAGAAAACGGAGCCCGTGGGCTCCGTCGTCTTTTTAGCAATCACGCAGCAATGAGGGGCGCTGCGTTGGTGTCTGAGTAATCCCGACACAGGAATAGACACCTTAAATTGCCCTTTCGTGACTAGCGACGTCCCAGCAGGACACCGATCACAATACCGATTGCAGCACCGGCACCGACGCCATACCACGGATTATCTTTCACATAATCATTGGCCTGGGCAGCGGCATCACGAGCGTGCTGACTGATTTTATCGCCGTTAAAACGGGCACGTGTATCACGTAAAACGCCCTGAGCTTTGCTGCGAAGTTTGTCCAATTCATCCTTGGATTTACTGCCCGCAGACTGAAGCACTTCATCCAGCGTGTCAGCCAGTAAGGTCACGTCCTGATCAATGCTTTTTTCTACTTTATCTGTTTTCTTGTTAAACATTCGGTCTCTCCTTGTTGAACGATATTTTTCAGTTTTTTACTGACTTTTAAAACTGATACTTAAAGCATAGACCAAAATCCTGTACCAGATGGTTCTTCGAGAACATATGCCTGTATTTTCGGGGGTAAACAGGCCATGAGGCGGGTCAAAAAACTCAGGTGTGACGCGGCTTTACGTGACGCGGATCAGATTTTTCCGCAAGTGAGTTTGACGTTACAGGCGATAACATTTTTACCCCGTTTAACCGGCAAAACCCGTTTATACTGTTGATTCCACTCTCAGTGTTCACATCCGGTTTGCCCATGTCTTTAAGTACGCTTCGCTCAAATCTTCAGCTCAATAAACGCATTTTGTCGTTTATGCTTTTCACCTTTGTCGTCTATCTGACGATTGGCCTGCCGCTGGCCGTTTTACCGGGATTTGTACATAACACCCTGGGTTATAACTCGGTGCTGGCCGGCCTGATTATCAGCGTCCAGTATTTCTCAACGCTGGTCAGTCGCCCTCACGCCGGACGTTATGCCGACCAGCTTGGCCCGAAACGAGTGGTGATTTTCGGGCTGATCTGCTGCGGCATGAGCGGTGTGTTCTACGCGCTGGCGTTTATTTTTGCGCACTCTCCGCTGGCGAGTTTACTGCTGCTGTGCGTGGCGCGAGTTTTCCTTGGCGTCGGAGAAAGTTTCGGCAGCACCGGTACCACGCTGTGGGGGATCGGCGCGGTGGGTGCGAAACACACGGCGCGGGTGATTTCATGGAATGGTGTGGCGACTTACGGCGCGATGGCCGTCGGCGCACCGCTGGGCGTAATACTCAATCATGGTTTCGGGCTGGCGGGCGTGGCGGGAGTTATCGTCATCGCCGTAGTCATTGCCGCCGTGGTCGCCTGCGGCAAAGCGGCAATTTCGGTCACGGCAGGCAAGCGGATCGCCTTCAAATCGGTGGTCGGGCGGATTTGGCTCTATGGTCTCGGGCTGGGTTTTGGCACCATCGGTTTTGGGGTGATCGCCACCTTTATTACGCTTTACTACGCCGATAAAGGCTGGAGCGGCGCGGCATTTACGCTCACCTTATTTAGCCTCGGTTTTGTCGGCACACGTCTGGTGTTTGGCAATGCGATCAACCGGTTTGGCGGCTTACGCGTGTCTCTGGTGTCGTTTGTCTTTGAAATTGCAGGCTTACTGATGATCTGGATGGGAACCGATCCTATCACTGTGCAGCTCGGCGCTTTCCTCACCGGCTCCGGGTTCTCACTGGTTTTTCCTGCGCTCGGCGTAGAGGCGGTCAAACAGGTGCCGCCGCAGAATCAGGGAACGGCGCTGGGGCTCTATTCGGCATTCCTTGATTTAGGGCTGGGGATCACCGGGCCAGTTGCAGGCTTACTGATCGCGCATCTGGGGACGCCGTCGATTTATCTGGCCGCTGCGTTTATGGTGGTGATTGCGTGGCTGCTGACACTCAGACTCTGGTTGCAAACTTCGCGTAAACCCTCGGCCAGTTAGCCCTTTTGGCGTGTTTAGATAAATCCTAAATGCGCCAAAATTGGGGATAAAGGCATTGTCTGGCAGAGTTATTGCGGTAAGGTCGCCTTGCGGTTAAAGAAGCGAGGAGCAACCATGTATTTACGGCCAGATGAAGTGGCACGCGTTTTAGAAACATCAGGGTTTGAGCGCGATTATATTGATGATAAAGCTTACGGTTATCGCCGTGGCGAGTACTACGTGTATGTGAACCGGGAAGCGCGGTTTGGCCGGACTGCCCTGGTAATACACCCAGCGATGAAAGAACGCAGCGAGCGTTTTGCCGAGCCTACCGCGTCGTTTCGCAGCAGCGATGCCTACAAGAACTTCCCGCTGGACGTCTCCAGCGAAAACGAAACCTACTACGGCATTTGCCACGGTTTCAGCTCACGTCAGATCCTGGCGAGTTATCTGGATAACGTGTTCAGATGATGAGTTTCAGGTAACCAGTCTCTGATCGATGACGAGAAAAAGCCGCTAATTCAGCGGCTTTTTTGCATCTATACCAGATGGATCTGATTATAGGTTTCGTTGTAATCGCGGCGGAACTGCGCCAGTTCGAAAGGTTCGATATCCAGCTCTGCGAAGTAAAACAGCGCCAGCTCGGCGTGTTCGCTGCTCAGCTGCGGCGGCAGATGCGCGCGCACCAGAATGTTGCGCCAGCGGACAATATTTTCAGCCGACGCATCTTTGATAAACGTGTGATAGATAAAGACGACGTAAGCCGCTTTGCGGATCTCCTCCGCATACCCGCCGCTTATCGAGCGGATAAACATCTGGCTCTGTCGTTTGCCCATCTCCAGCAGCATGGAATCAATATAAACCGGTTTTATTTTCAACAGACTGGCGAGTGACTCATTCGCTTTACGGGTGTCCGCTGTCATGAACCAATAACCCACAATAAAAACCACAACAATTGCAGCAAGCATAATCCATATCATTCTGGACCCTGGCCTCCGGCCTTTTCTGGCGTGATGTGAAAGGTGCATGCAACACCCGATGCTGCGAGTTTATCTGCTAATGGAAAGAAATACGTGCAGGCGTGACAAAGAATTTGCGCTCCGTGCGATGCAAAGGCCTCACGGAGCGCATTCAGGCTATCAATGCGCCGGCGTCTGAGCGCACAGATACTGGTAAATCTGCTGCGTATCCTTGTCAGAACACAGGCGCGTGCCCATGTTCAGCGTGGCGGCGCTGCCAGCGGCTACGCCAAAGCGCACGATATCGAGCAGGTCAGCACCTTCGGCCAGTTTGAGCGTCATCGCGCCAACCATGCTGTCACCCGCGCCGACGGTACTCATCTTTTTCACCGGCGGAGGCACCACCTGAAACGATCCCTGGGCGTCCACGGCCAGTGCGCCCTGAGGTCCGAGGGAAACGACCACGCTTTCTGCGCCACCTTCACGGATGATTTGCTGCGCCGCCGCCAGCACATCACCCGGATTTTCCAGCGGATGACCGACCAACGCCGACAGCTCGTTCTGGTTCGGTTTCACTAACGCCAGACCGCCAATTTTCAGGCCAGCCGCCAGCGCTTCACCGGAGCTGTCGAGAATGCAGCGCAATCCGGCCTGCTGGGCTTTGCGGATAAGCCCGGTCAGCGCGCTGATGTGCGTACCCGGCGGCAGGCTGCCGCTGATGACCAGAATTGAACCGGCCGGGATGCTTTCGATTTTGGCGCTCAGGCTGGCGAACTCGGCTTCGGTCAGGCGTGCGCCTGGCATCACGAAGCGGTATTGCTCGCCGGTAGTTTCGGTGTGAACGTGCAGGTTCTGCCGCGTCCAGTCCTGCGTTTCCAGCGTGTCGGTGGTGATCCCTTCATCTCGCAGCAACTGCGCCAGATGCGCGCCGGTCGGGCCGCCCACCGGGAACAGCGCCGTCGCCTGCCCGCCGAGATGCACAATGGCGCGAGCAACGTTGATCCCGCCGCCGCCCGGCTCGAATACCGGCGCGGTACAGCGCAGTTTGCCTTCCGGATAAATCTTTGGAGTAAGCGTGGCGCTGTCCAGTGACGGAGCCAGAGTGAGCGTTACAATTTTGGTCATTTTCGTTCCCTCATTTTTCCAAAAACTCATCTGAGAGTACCACCCTGAGAGGTTTTAGCAGCCCCTGATTGAGGGTTTAACGCGCCAGATCAAACCTGCTTGCGACATGGCTGCCTGTCACTGTAAGGTCACTTCGTGTTCTTTCAATCCGTGTGTAAATGCATGAACGTTAAGGGAGTCAACGATGGCAAGAAACATTGAAATCAAAGCAAAGGTTGATGATTTTTCGGCGCTGTATGAAAAGCTGGCGCTGATAAGCGACGGCCTGCCGGACATTATTGATCAGGACGACACCTTTTTTATCTGCCCGCACGGGCGTCTGAAATTACGTACGCTGGCGGCAGATCGCGGTGAGCTGATTTTTTATCAACGCCCTGACCAGGCTGGCCCGAAAACCAGTTTTTACCAGCTTTCTGAAACGCATGATCCCGACAGTCTGCGCGAAACCCTGACGCTGGCTTATGGCGCGGCCGGTCGGGTGATTAAGCAGCGCACGTTGTTTATGGCCGGGCAAACCCGTTTGCATCTGGATCGGGTGAAAGGGCTGGGGGATTATCTGGAGTTTGAAGTGGTGCTCGCAGAGAACGAAACGCCAGAAAAGGGCATTGCGATTGCAGAAGATTTACTTGAGCGGCTGGGTATCGATCGTCAGGAACTGGTGGATCAGGCCTACGTCGATTTACTGAGACAGAAGGGTAAACATCACGAAGACTAACCGTGCCGGAACCGAAATATTTGCCGCCTTCTCATTGCTGAGATGAAGGCGGCAACGGAGCGTTTTAAGCGGTTACTTAGTTTCTTCCAGCGAGTACGGCAGTGGCTGAATGCTCAACTGGCTGGCCGCATCTTCACGAACGCGAAGACGGGTATCAGCTTCCAGATCATTATTCAGCACGGCCTGAACCCAGACGGTGCCGTCGTTAAGCTGCACCGCTGCTAATACCGTGCCGGTTCGGCGCCAGTTCTCACCGAGCTGCATCTCAAGATCGTCTGCCGGAGCCGGTACTTTGCTGGCTTTTCCTGACAACCAGAACAGCGCACGTTTATTGGCGCCACGGTATTTCGCGCGCGCCACCATCTCCTGACCGGCGTAGCAGCCTTTGGTGAAGCTGATGCCGTCGAGCGCCTGAATATTGGTCGCCTGCGGAATAAACTGCACCGCGTTGACGCTGTCAATTACCGGGAAACCGGCCTCAATATCCAACGCCAGCCACTGCTGGCTGTCATTGCGCTGCGCCTGTTCACCCAGCTCTTCCACCACCTGACGGGCTTTTTCCGGGCTGGTGATAATCAGAAAACGTTCGGCAGGCAGCGAAAAATGCAGCAGGGTCGTTTCATCCTGTTGCACCACCGGCTGCTCAGCGTTCGGCAGCGTCGAGAACAATCCGGTCAACGCAGCGCTGGCCTGAAAACCGGCTACGCCAAGCAGGACCACGTCGTCATCGGCGGTAAAGGTGATTTTGGAAAACACCGCATACTTTTTAATTTCAGCTAACTGTGTATCGCGCAGGTTACGGCGTTCAAGATATGCCATTCCGTCGCCGCGTTTGAACAGGCGCAGATTGCTCCACATTTTGCCTTTGGCATCACAGTGCGCACAGAGCACATGATGATCGGCAGCCAGCGCATCGACATCGGCTGTGACCTGACCTTGCAGATATTTCATTGTATCCGCGCCAGTCATGGTGACCATCGCCCAGTCTTCCAGCGAAATCAGAGTGAGGGGCAGATGGGAAGACGCTGAAGGTTTTTGCGGTGGAAACGGAAATTCGTGAGCCATTTTCTTATCCCGGTCTATGAAATGTGACTGATGCCTCATGGTAAAAGAGGCCACCGCCTTTGAAAACAGTTATTGGTGCCTTTTACGGGATGCCTTCCGGAGAATGTAAACAGGGCGACAGGTTTGCATCAGGATTTACGGCACATCACGTAGATTGACAAAACAAGGCAGCGAAAAGTTACTTTACAGGCCAAGCGGCTGTTAGAATCGAAAAAATTCCTGTTTCGTCCCTACAAAAGAGTCTCGTTATGGAAAGCAAAAACCAACTGGATATCAATAACAGATCACGAATTCACTGGGCCTGTCGTCGCGGAATGCGCGAGCTGGATATCTCAATTATGCCCTTTTTCGAGCATGAATATGATTCGCTCAACGATGTAGATAAAACCTTGTTTGCCCGTCTTCTGACCAGTGATGATCCCGATTTATTTAACTGGCTGATGAATCACGGCGCACCACAAGACGCTGAATTACAACGCATGGTCGCGCTCATTCAGACACGAAATAAAGACCGTGGCCCTGTGGCGATGTGATTTACGGGTGTCATGGCGCAGTCAGTTAATTTCACTCGGCAGCTACGGCGGCGTGATGTTACTGATTTTGCTGGCACCCTGGCCCGCAGGCTATTGGCCCGCCTGGATGACCTTGCTGTTGCTGGTGCTGTTTGAATGCATCCGCAGCCAGCGGCGCATCACAGCCCGCACCGGTGAAGTGATTTTGCTCGATGAGGAGCGTCTTTTATGGCGCGGTCATGAATGGCAGCTTCGCCATCCGGTGTGGATGGTCAGCCACGGTGCGCTGCTTTCTCTGCGGCGTGAAAAACGTAAAGGCGGTCTGGCGCAGGCAATGCGCAGTTCACGGCAGCGTTTGTGGTTAGCATCGGACAGCATGAGTGTGGAGGAGTGGCGGCGTTTGCGCCAGATACTGCTCAACAGCCGCCCTCCTGGCCCGGAAAAACCGGGCTGAAGGCGGCGCTGAAACGTCTTAAGGTTACAGCAGGGCGTCCATTTCCAGCAGGATCTGCTCACACCACTGTTGCAGGCGTTCGTCGGTGAGATCGAACTGATTCACATCGTCGAGCGCCAGGCCGACAAAATGTTTGCCGTCCGCACTCAGCGGTTTAGGGCTGGTGAATTCAAAACCTTCCGTCGGCCAGAAACCAATAAACTTAACGCCCATTGGCACCAGCTGGTGGTACAACATGCCCAGCGCATCGAGGAACCATTCGCTGTAACCGAGCTGGTCGCCCATGCCGTACATCGCCACAATCTTGCCACGCAGTTTAAGCGTAGGTAGTTGATTCCAGACGGCTTCCCAGTCTTCCTGGATCTCGCCGAAATCCCATGTCGGGATACCGAGGATCAGGACGCTGTAATCTTGCATTTTGTCCGGATCAACGTCTTTCAGGTTGTGCAAATCCACCAGTTCTTCGCCCAAAATATCGCGAATTTTCTCCGCGGCCATTTCGGTGTAGCAGGTGCTGGAGCCGTAGAAAAGTCCAATCTTCATACTTGTTGCCATAACGTCAAAAGAATACGAATGGCATGGAGTGTAGCAGATTTGGGCTGTATTCCGTCATAATGGCATCGTTCGCCCATCGCGCGGTGTGCACTTGTGCAAAAGGAATCAGGATGCCAAAACAAGATAATGTGATCCGTCAGGGGGATAACCCTGAGCCGGCTGGCGAAGCGGTCAATCAGGCCGACCAGAGCCTGATGGAACAGTTTCTTGATACGTTGTGGATTGAGCGCAACCTCGCAGAAAATACGCTGGCGTCCTACCGTCAGGATCTGAAATCCCTGAGCGGCTGGCTGCACCACAACAACACAGATTTGCTGAACGTGAGCGCCGAAGACCTGCAAGCTTTTCTCGCCGAGCGGGTGGAAGGCGGTTATAAAGCGACCAGCTCGGCGCGTTTACTCAGCGCGATGCGCCGCTTGTTCCAGTATATGAACCGCGAATCCGTTCGTCAGGACGACCCGACGGCGCTGCTTTCTTCGCCCAAATTGCCGCAGCGCCTGCCAAAAGATCTCAGCGAAGCGCAGGTCAGTTCACTGCTCTCTTCCCCGAGCGTCGATGTGCCACTCGAACTGCGCGACAAGGCCATGCTCGAACTGCTGTATGCCACCGGTTTGCGTGTTTCCGAACTGGTCGGGCTGACGCTCAGCGATATCAGTCTGCGACAGGGCGTGGTACGTGTCATTGGTAAAGGAAACAAAGAGCGACTGGTTCCGATGGGAGAAGAAGCCGTGTACTGGCTGGAGAATTATTTTGAGCATGGAAGGCCGTGGCTGCTGAACGGACAATCGCTCGATATTGTTTTCCCGAGCAATCGCGCTCAGAAAATGACCCGTCAGACGTTCTGGCATCGCATCAAACACTATGCGATCCTTGCGGGTATTGATGCAGAGCGATTATCTCCCCACGTATTACGCCACGCTTTTGCCACTCATTTGCTTAACCATGGCGCGGATTTGCGCGTGGTACAAATGTTGTTAGGTCACAGTGACTTATCGACCACTCAAATTTATACGCATGTAGCGACTGAACGACTCAAACAGCTACATCAACAACATCATCCCCGCGCATGATGCCGGGAAAAAGGACGAAATGATGAAAAAAGGTTTACTGCTGCTCACCCTGATTACCGTGTGTATGAGCTCCGCGGTGCAGGCTGATGATGCGGCAATCAACGCCACGCTGAATAAACTGGGCATGAAAAATGCCGATATTCAGCAGACACCAGTCAACGGCTTGCGCGCTATTTCTACCGACAGCGGCGTTATCTACATTACCGAAGATGGCAAACACGTTTTGCAGGGGCCGATGTATGACGTCAGCGGCGCTCAGCCGGTCAACGTGACCAATCAGGCTTTGATGACAAAGCTGGAAGCGCTGAAAAAAGAAATGATCGTCTACAAAGCCAAAAACGAAAAACACGTGATCACCGTGTTTACCGACATCACCTGTGGTTATTGCCACAAACTGCATCAGCAGATGCAGGACTATAACGATCTTGGCATCACCGTGCGTTATCTGGCTTTCCCGCGTCAGGGACTGAATTCTAAGACCGAAAAAGATATGCAGTCGATCTGGTGTACCGGCGACCGCAATACCACCTTTGATGCGGCCATGCGTGGCGACGACATCGTCGCGGCAAGCTGCAAAACCAGTGATGTTGCGAAACACTTTGAGCTGGGCGTCCAGTTGGGCGTAACCGGGACGCCGGCAATCGTGCTGCAAGACGGTACCTTGATCCCGGGCTATCAGCCGCCAAAAGAAATGGCCGCGATGCTCGACAAGCGCAATCCTTCAAATAAAACCGGTGGTTGATTTTTCGTGACCTTGCAGACTCAACTACGCCGCCGTGAGGCCGCGACCGGCGTGGAACTCCCCGCCGAACTTTCTCCGTTACTACGCCGTTTGTATCTCTCTCGTGGGGTGAAAGACAGTCAGGAACTGGAGCGCAGCGTGCGCGGCATGCTGCCTTATCAGCAACTTGATGGCATCGATGACGCTGTGAAACTGCTGCAAAAAGCGCTCACCGAGCGGCTGCGCATTATCATCGTCGGGGATTTTGACGCCGATGGCGCGACCAGCACCGCGCTCGCGCTGCTCTCGTTGCGCAGTATGGGCTGCGGGAATATCGATTTTTTGGTGCCCAACCGTTTTGAAGACGGTTATGGCCTGAGCCCGGAAGTGGTGGAGCAGGCCGCTTCCCGCGGTGCCGAGCTGATTCTGACCGTCGATAACGGCATTTCTTCGCACGCGGGCGTCACACTGGCGCACGAGAAAGGCATTCAGGTGCTGGTCACTGACCACCATCTGCCGGGCGAGACCTTGCCCGATGCTGAAGCGATCATTAACCCGAATCTGCACGGTTGCGCGTTTCCCTCCAAATCGCTGGCGGGCGTTGGCGTGGCGTTTTACCTGATGCTGGCGCTGCGCGGTGCGCTTCGCGACAGCGGCTGGTTCGAGCAAAACGGCATCACGCCGCCGAATCTGGCGGAACATCTGGATCTGGTGGCGCTGGGTACCGTGGCAGACGTGGTACCGCTCGATGCCAATAACCGCATCATGGTGTACCAGGGACTGAACCGCATTCGTGCGGGCAAATGTCGCCCCGGTATACGCGCGCTGCTGGAAGTAGCAGGCCGCGAAGCCCGCACCCTGGGCGCCAGCGATTTAGGTTTTGCGCTCGGGCCACGGCTCAATGCCGCCGGGCGACTTGACGATATGTCTGTCGGCGTGGCGCTGTTGCTCACCGAGGACATCGGACAGGCGCGCGCGCTGGCCAGCGATTTAGATGCGCTGAACCAGACCCGCCGCGAGATTGAGCAGGGGATGCAGGTTGAGGCGCTGGCGCTGTGCGATAAACTCGAGCGTGGCACCGATGCCTTGCCGTTCGGGCTGGCGATGTACCATCCGGAATGGCATCAGGGCGTGGTCGGCATATTGGCTTCGCGCCTGAAAGAACGTTTTAACCGCCCGGTGATTGCATTCGCACCGGCGGGCGAGGGGATTCTTAAAGGTTCTGGCCGTTCGATTGCCGGTTTGCATATGCGTGATGCGCTGGAGCGTCTCGACACGCTCAATCCCGGCCTGATGATGAAATTCGGCGGGCACGCCATGGCCGCCGGTTTATCACTCGAGGCGTCAAAGTTCGATGAATTCCGTGACCGTTTTGCTGAACTGGTGGGCGAATGGCTGGATCCGTCGTATCTGGAAGGCGTGGTGTGGTCGGACGGTGAACTGGCCGCGCAGGAACTGACGATTGATACCGCTGAAATGCTGCGTGACGGCGGCCCGTGGGGGCAGTCGTTCCCCGAACCGACGTTTGATGGCACGTTCCGGATCCTGCAACAAAAGCTGCTGAAAGAGCGTCATCTGAAACTGATGATTGAACCGGTTGGCGGCGGACCGCTGCTTGACGGCATCGCGTTTAATATCGATCCGACGTTCTGGCCTGACAGCAGCATCCGCGAAGTGCAACTGGCCTACCGGCTGGATATCAATGAATTCCGTGGAAATCGCAGCGTTCAGCTGATCATTCAACATTTGTGGCCGAAATAAGCCCGTTTCGGTCAGAATAAACCCGGCAAAAATACGGCTCGTTGCTATAAAAAGACTGCTAATTCCGTTAGAATCTGCGGTTCGAATGGCATTGGGCCAACTCCGAATCTAACGTAAGACGCGAAAAAATCATGTTTGAAATTAATCCGGTAAAAAACCGCATTCAGGACCTGTCCGAGCGGACAGTCGTTCTTCGGGGGTATCTTTGACTATGATGCCAAGAAAGAACGCCTCGAAGAAGTAAACGCCGAGCTTGAACAGCCGGACGTGTGGAACGAACCTGAACGCGCACAGGCGCTGGGTAAAGAACGTTCCGCGCTGGAAGCCATCGTTGAAACCATCGACCAGCTGTTGCAGGGCGTCGAAGACGTGACCGGCTTGCTGGAACTGGCGGTTGAAGCCGAAGACGAAGACACGTTCAACGAAACTGTGGAAGAAGTCGATCAGCTGACAGCCAAGCTGGAACAGCTTGAATTCCGCCGCATGTTCTCCGGTGAATACGACAGTGCAAGCTGCTACCTCGACATTCAGGCCGGTTCCGGTGGTACGGAAGCGCAGGACTGGGCGAGCATGTTGCTGCGTATGTATTTGCGCTGGGCAGAAGCCAAAGGCTTCAAAACGGAAGTGATTGAAGAGTCTGACGGCGAAGTCGCAGGCCTGAAATCCGCCACTATCAAAATCATCGGTGACTATGCGTTTGGCTGGTTGCGTACCGAAACGGGTGTTCATCGCCTGGTGCGTAAAAGCCCGTTTGACTCCGGCGGCCGTCGTCATACGTCTTTCAGTTCCGCGTTTGTGTACCCGGAAGTGGACGATGACATTGCTATCGAAATCAACCCTGCCGACCTGCGTATCGACGTCTACCGCGCGTCAGGTGCGGGTGGTCAGCACGTCAACAAAACGGAATCTGCGGTACGTATTACCCACCTTCCGACCAACATTGTGACCCAGTGTCAGAACGACCGCTCCCAGCATAAAAACAAAGATCAGGCCATGAAGCAGATGAAAGCCAAGCTTTATGAGTATGAGATGCAAAAGAAAAATGCGGATAAACAGCAGCTGGAGGACAACAAGTCTGACATCGGCTGGGGCAGCCAGATTCGTTCTTACGTGCTGGATGATGCCCGTATCAAAGATTTGCGCACAGGTGTCGAAACACGAAATACGCAGGCCGTGTTGGATGGCGACCTGGATAAATTCATCGAAGCCAGTTTGAAAGCCGGGTTATAAGGAACCAACATGTCTGAACAACAATCGCCTGCTGAGCAGCAGCCAACAGAGAACGTCCCTGATCTTAACAACGAGCTGAAAGCCCGTCGTGAGAAGCTGGCTTTGCTGCGCGAAGCGGGTAACGCGTTCCCGAACGATTTCCGTCGCGACAGCATTTCTGACGATCTGCACGCCCAGTACGGTGAAAAGACCAACGAAGAGCTGGAAGCGTTAGACATCACCGTTACCGTCGGTGGCCGTATGATGACCCGCCGTATTATGGGCAAGGCGTCCTTCGTGACTCTGCAGGACGTCGGTGGCCGTATCCAGCTTTACGTTGCCCGGGACGATCTGGCGGAAGGTGTTTACAACGAACAGTTCAAAAAATGGGATCTGGGCGATATCCTGGGTGCGACCGGCAAGTTGTTCAAAACCAAGACCGGCGAACTGTCGATCCATTGTTCTGAACTGCGTCTGCTGACCAAAGCGCTGCGTCCGTTGCCGGACAAATTCCATGGCCTGGCGGATCAGGAAACCCGTTACCGTCAGCGTTACCTCGATCTTATCGCTAACGATGACTCGCGCAAAACCTTCAAGATCCGTTCTCAGATCATGTCTGGTATCCGTAGCTTCATGGTGGAAAACGGCTTCATGGAAGTCGAAACCCCAATGATGCAGGTGATCCCAGGCGGCGCTGCGGCGCGTCCGTTCATCACGCATCACAACGCGCTCGACATCGACATGTACCTGCGTATCGCGCCGGAACTGTATCTGAAACGTCTGGTGGTAGGTGGCTTCGATCGCGTGTTCGAAATCAACCGTAACTTCCGTAACGAAGGCGTTTCTCCGCGTCACAACCCAGAGTTCACCATGATGGAACTCTACATGGCGTACGCGGATTACAAAGACCTGATCGTTCTGACCGAAACCCTGTTCCGCACGCTGACCGAATCGGTTCTGGGCAGCAGCGTTGTGCAGTACGGCGAGCAGACGTTTGATTTTGGCAAACCTTTCGCTAAGCTGACCATGCGTGAAGCGATTTGCAAATACCGTCCTGAAACCAACGTTGCCGATCTTGATGATCTGGCCAAAGCGACGGCTATTGCAGAATCTATCGGTATCAAAATCGAGAAGAGCTGGGGTCTGGGCCGCATCGTAACCGAAATCTTCGAAGAAACCGCTGAAGCACAGCTGATTCAACCGACCTTCATCACCGAGTATCCGGCAGAAGTTTCTCCGCTGGCGCGCCGTAATGATGAAAACCCGGAAATCACCGATCGCTTTGAATTCTTCATCGGCGGCCGCGAAATCGGTAACGGTTTCTCCGAGCTGAACGATGCAGAAGATCAGGCACAGCGTTTCGCGGATCAGGTTTCTGCGAAAGATGCAGGCGATGACGAAGCGATGTTCTACGACGAAGACTATGTGACTGCGCTGGAACACGGCCTGCCACCGACGGCGGGTCTGGGCATTGGTATCGACCGTATGGTGATGCTGTTCACCAACAGCCATACCATTCGCGACGTTATCCTGTTCCCGGCAATGCGTCCGCAGACTCAGAAGTAAGCGGGTTAAGAAATACAGAAGGGCGCTCCGGCGCCCTTTTTTACATCTGTCATTCCTCATCAAAGAAAATCAATGAGTCGTTGTGAGATAAATGTGCTCGCTATTTATCGTTAAATCATCAGGTTGGTGCAACGCTGGGTGAAACTCACTCAGGAGATTCACCCCATGTCTGACCCGCAATTTCCCTCTTTACACGTTACCGCATCTGCCATCGATCCTGACAGCTGGTATCAGCCCGTCATCCTGACATTCAAAAATACAGGCAGTGGCGCCGTCGATTTCAACAAAGCTGTTTTTACTTTTTCCGCAAACGGCGCACCGGACAGTTACGGTGTGATCAGTGGAACGCTGGCCGAAAAAAAAGCGCCGGTTATCACGGTTGTTGACGGCTGGCCGTTGAAAAAGACCCGCATAGATTTTGCTTACGGCGCCCCTGAGTTGCTGGCTGCCGGAAAAAGCGCCACGCTGACGTTTAATATTTCTGCGAGTCAGGTTCCCTTCCTGGCCACTGAATGGCTGCTTGTGCTGGCATCCGGTGAGCATATCAATACGGGCGGAGACAGTGAGCCTTTAACACCTGAGCCAGACCCAACGCCTGAGCCAGACCCAACGCCGGTACCAGACCCAACGCCGGAACCAGACCCAATACCGGAACCTGATCCAATCCCGGAACCTGATCCAACGCCGGAACCTGATCCAATGCCGGAGCCTGATCCAATACCCGAACCTGATCCAATACCAGCCGTGCTCAGTGTCAGTGGGACTGTCAGCAAACTGGATACCGGAAGTTGGTATCAGAGCGTGACGTTGAGCCTGACCAATACCACGTCGCAGACGATCGATTTTACGCAGGCGGTGATCGAGTTCTCCGCTACCGGTCATCCTGATGAATATAGCCCGTTCAGCGGTTCGCTTATCGGCGGTACGCCAACGCTCAGGCGTGACGGCGGCTGGCCGCTGGAGGTCACCACCCTGACGCTGCTGGCGGGCGGCGATATGCTGGTCGGCTCAGGCAAAACGGGCACAATAACTTTCTCGTTTAGCGCCACGCAGACGCCGGTCACGTTCGGCAGCATCACGGTCAAACTGCTTGCCGATCCGTCACGGCAGGGGGAGTTGATCGTCGTTCTTCCCGCCTCACCGGTGGACGGAATCGGCACCCCAACGTTGCTCCTTACCAGTGCAGCCGGCGAGGAGACATCGCACGCCCTGGCCTGGAACAGCCGTAACAGCCTTAAAAATTTGAGTTATTCCAGCTACACCTTGCAGATCGACCCGCTCGATACTGCCAGCGTCCGGGTGACGCCGACAAAAACGCAGCAGAAGGTGACGCTGACTGCTGCAAATTCACCGTGCATCGTGAATATCAATTATGAAGCTCCGGTGTATTTCGCCAGTGCGCAAATCTCTCTGACGCCGAATGCCAGTATTAAACAAGGTGTGATCGACATTACTCTGACGCAGTCCGGCGCGACCCAGACCGTTTCACAACGCATTGAGCCGGGGAAAAGTACTCTGGTCACCCGGCTGGCGCATCAGGTCGCGTGTCAGGCAAAAATCAACACTACGCGCATCAATAATATTGAATTCAGCGCCGCCGCAGCGGCAAAAACCTTCACACCGGATAAAGCGTCAACGGTTGCTGTCGCGGTGGATTACCAGACGAAACTGGTAAGCAACGCGGGGCTTATCACCACTACTCTTCAGGCGACGGGCCTGCCAGCGGGCAGCCAGAAAATTAATGTCTCGATGGTGAGCAAGGACGGCGCGACGCAGTACTATTTCACCCTCTACGGAGCAGGTGAACTCACGATCCCTTACGCCATCGCACCGGGCGAATATCGCATCAATGCAGATAAACTGAGCATTGGCGGGCGTCAGTATGTTGCATTATCTGGCACGGTTGTCACGGTGTCAGGCACTGCAAAACGCCTGATCCTTATCTTTGAAAAAAGCGTCGATTTGCAGGTTCGCGGTTGGCCGGATTATCTGGCTCACGGCGGCGTGACGGTCAATTCAGCCTCGAGCGTCACGGCATACAAAGGTGTTCCGGTTGATGCATTGTTCAAATACGACGGCTTTGACGGCGGCGGTGACCCGATCCCTGCTGCGGAGGTTGACCGTAACGGAGACGGTTATCTGGATCTGGAGGCATTGCCGGTGCATCAGACCTGCTCAGTTGCGCGTCAGATTGAGCAGGCGAATGGCCTTGCGGTAATGCCTGTGATGGTGGTTTATACGGCCAATGCCAGCGGGGGGAGTGCTGTATCGGATCTTACCGACAGTCAGCGTCTGCGCAATCATTTCGGCAGTTTCATCACGCAGTGCGTGGCGGCGCAAAGTTATAAGGATAAAGATCATCCGGTACCCGTGACCTTTGTCCTCAATCCGGATTTCCTCGGTGCAATGGAGCAGGAACCGTCCGTCTACGCGGCGCTGCGTAAGGCTAACAGCGTTCAGGTGAATACGTTGCTGAAAAAAGCGGTCAGCGATCTCCAGCCAATCCTCAAATATACCTCACCGGCTTTACCGCATTTTGACGACAGCCTTTACGGTTATCTGCAGGCAATAAACTATATTGTCCACACCTTTGCGCCTGACGTCGCATTCGGCTGGCAGACCAACGTCTGGGCAACCGGCGGAGCAGACTGGTTGTTGCAAGATGATGTCGATCCGGGGGAGTACGCCGATCAAGTGGTGGCGTATCTGGATGAACTGGGGGTTTACGAGGGCGCGTATGCACCAGATTTCATCGTCTTCGACAAATTCGAACGCGATTGTTTCAGTCCGGATGCTATCGCGCACTATAGCTGGAATGCCTCGAGCTGGTTCAACTACCTGAATCTGGTGAAATATACCGCCAGCGGGCTGAACAAACCGGCAATGATCTGGCAGATCCCAGGCGGCCATATGCCGACAGAATCCGAAGGTACCAGCATGCTTTCCAGCGCCCACTTTGCGTCAGGCGGCACCTTCCTGATGGGGGATTCACGCATTGGTACTGATGCCAGCAATGTCCTGAAGGCATTGCGTGATACCGCACTGAATCCGGTGAACTACGGCGTGAAAACCGTCGGCGAGTTTTTGCAGAGAGACCAGGGTTATGACTGGGGCCAGGCGCAGGTCAATAATCTGACCAATTACAATATCTTCTCGATTTTGTGGGGCGGAGGTTCGACGGTGAGTATCACCAGCATCCAGTCCAACGGTACCGACGGCGGCTGGCTGGCGCAGAAAATCGTCGAGTATTATAAAGCGCCGAGTTATTTTGGCGACTGAGATCACACTCCGCTAATCTGACTGCTCAAAACACCGCCACCAGGCGGTGTTTTACTGCTTGTCACTCAGAGAGTTAAGGTTATAATGCCCCTCGCAAATAGATGCGGGTGTAGTTCAATGGTAGAACGGCAGCTTCCCAAGCTGCATACGAGGGTTCGATTCCCTTCACCCGCTCCATTACGTCTTCCAGTACCATCCCATAAAGTCTTCAAAACCCAGTAAATACGTCACTTCATGCACAATCTTGCTTCAGCCTTGTCCTCTGCTACCGGTTAGTTTTCAAAATTAGCGGGCAGGAGACGATACGTCGCTCAGGGAATTACCTGTCGAAACCTTAGTTAATGATAATATTCACGTAATTGATGTATTAATTACGTGTTTAATCGTTTACAGGCGCAATGTATAATTAAACTCCTTCTTTAATTGTTTATTAATTAATTTATATAATAAAGATAAAATATATTCATCATATTAATGAGTATTTATTTTACTGTTTAAAGAATAATTTGATTTTTTAATAATTAATAATTCATCACCAGTAAATATTAAAAGTAAAAGGATTTAGTTATGATTGATAAAAAGTTTGAACAGGCGATGACGCCAATTTTATTAGGTGCTATTAAGTATGCACGCTCGCGATTACCTCTGAAGGCAACGAATAAACTTTATCGGGATAAAGGTTTAGTTAGCCATATGATGCCCAAAGATCCGAAGCGTTGGAGTTTACATACGGCACAAGCAGATGCCATTCGGCTCAAGTCTCTGCGCAGTTTTCGTGGGCAAAATTTGTCTCCGCGGGAAAGAGCCAATGCCCTTGAAAGGGATTACGTTAACCGAATCCCACACGCAGGAAACTGTGGTGAAAATGCAATTCTTGCATTTTACTATCTTCTGGACCGGGCCAGTCGTCTGGATGGCGCCGCCGGAAGACAAGTTCAAATTTTGCGCGTTTATATGCCAGCGCCCGTTGACCATTCTTATGTTTTGATTGGCACCCGGCCTGCGGGGTTTAACAAACTACTCCTCGAGAATACGATGATTTGTGACCCGTGGACTAAAATTGTGTGTCCGCTGGATCATTTTGACCAGCTCTGGCGATTAAAAATGAAGAAGTGGTCTGATCGTGGGCTTACGGGTACATGTGGTGGGGGATGGTACGATCACTATCGTGACAGCTGCTCCCTTAATACCGTTGTAGTAGGTAAAATAGAAATAGACGAGCAACGCTTTGAGTCAAGACATCCTTCAGGACTCCATTCTTTGGTCGGGGGGATTTCCTTCCGGTAATGACATGATATTCCCAATATGATGTTTGGATAATAGTCAGAATTCATTAATTCACCTGATGTATATCAGGTGAATATTAAAATGAAATAGTGAACGAGTAAGGTCGCGTTTTGATTTCCCTTCCAGGGTCATTCATTACACAACGGTAACACTTCCCGCATTCCTGTCCGCATAAATTGTTTGCGTATTTTAGTTTACGCTAAACAATTATTTATTCTTGACCTGTAACCCGCGCGGAAGATTATTGTTATCCACCTGCGGTAAACCGGTAGCAGCAGAAGATGTCAGTAAGCCTGTCTCAACATAGTTTTGCAACTTCTCGCGGGTATCGGTGATATCCAGATTACGCATGGTCAGCTGACCAATACGGTCGTCAGGCGAGAAGACAGAATCCCCTTTCTCCATGGTCAGACGCTCTGGCTTGTAAGTCAGATTCTCAGAGACCGTATTCATGATGGTGTAGTCATTGCCACGGCGCAGTTCCAGAGTCACTTCACCGGTGATTTCGCTGGCGACCCAACGCTGAGCGGAGTCACGCAGCATCAGTGCCTGAGGATCGAACCAGCGGCCCTGATACAGCAGACGACCCAGCACGCGGCCATTCGCATGATATTGCTCGATAGTATCTTCGTTATGAATACCGGTCAGCAGACGCTCGTAGGCGATGTGCAACAGCGCCATTCCGGGGGCTTCATAAATGCCACGGCTTTTGGCTTCGATGATGCGGTTTTCAATCTGGTCGCTCATACCCAAACCATGACGGCCACCGATACGGTTGGCTTCCATCATCAGCTCAACGCTGTCGTCAAAGGTCACGCCATTGAGGGCAACAGGGTAGCCGCGCTCAAAACGGATGGACACTTCTTCCGCTTTCACGACCACATTCTCGTCCCAGAATTTCACGCCCATAATCGGGTTGACGATTTTTACGCCGGAGTCGAGGAACTCCAGATCTTTGGCTTCGTGCGTCGCGCCCAGCATGTTGGAGTCAGTAGAGTAGGCTTTCTCGGTTGACATTTTGTAGTCGAAACCGGACTGAATCATAAACTCTGACATCTCATGGCGGCCACCGAGTTCATCGATAAAATCGGTATCCAGCCACGGCTTATAAATTTTCAGCTCAGCATTGGTCAGCAGACCGTAACGATAGAAACGCTCAATATCGTTACCTTTGTAAGTACTGCCGTCACCCCAGATATTGACGCCGTCTTCTTTCATCGCGGCAACCAGCATGGTGCCGGTCACGGCACGGCCCAGCGGGGTGGTGTTGAAGTAAGTGACGCCAGCGGTGGTGTTATGGAATGCGCCACACTGAATGGCGGCAATCCCTTCGGCAACCAGTTGTTTACGGCAATCAATCAGGCGAGCTTTCTCTGCACCATACTCCATCGCTTTACGCGGAATGGCATCGTAATCTTCTTCATCAGGCTGACCCAGGTTAGCTGTGTAGGCATAAGGAATCGCCCCTTTTTTCTGCATCCACAGTAGCGCTGCGCTGGTGTCCAAACCGCCGGAGAAAGCGATACCCACACGCTGATTGATAGGAAGGTGCTTGAGAATAGTTGTCATCGGTTCAATCCTGTATGAATGAGGTCTGTCTGTTAAAGGTTTCAATGCCTATATTGATATCGCAAAACGGAGTTCAGGTAAAACACATTTTGCATATTTATGTGAATTTTATTGCATAAATATCTAATTAGCAGAATGGCAGATCGGGGGTGCATTCAAAATATTCTGCCGTTTTGATGAATTTTAGGGTGAGCATTACACCCTCTTATAACGGCAGCACATCCAGGGGTTTTACCTCCCTTAGCACAAACGATGTTTGCATCTCTTTAATCCCCGGCAGGCGGCGCACCACTTCCATCGCAAAGCTCGAAAAACTGTCGAGATCTTTCGCCACAACCTGCAACAGAAAATCTGCATCTCCGGCAATTGCGTAGCAGGCAATCACCGAGGGCAACGCGCCAACTTGTTGCTCGAAACGCCGCGCATCTTCTTCGCTGTGGCTGTCGATTTTGACCCGGATAAACGCCAGCAGCCCGAGGCCGACTTTTTTCCTGTCAATATTTGCCTGATAACCGGTTATCACGCCGCTGTCTTCCAGCTGTTTTACGCGGCGCCAGCAGGGAGATGCCGCCATGCCGACTTTTCCGGCCAGTTCCTGATTGGTCATCCGGCCCGAGTTCTGAAGTAGCTTTAGGATGCGAAGGTCTGCCGGTAAAATTTCTTCTGCGGACATAATTTGCCTTCATAGTGTCAATTTTAGAAAGGAGTAACCAGATTAGGGCATTTTTGACCCACAAAAGAAAGCACCTTTCAGCAACGAATGGTTATGCTTTATGCATCACTGATGATGAAAAGGGCGACACAATGACAGACACACTCCGGCTGGCGATTATCCTCAATCCTGACCTTCCGCCGGGATTGCTGGCGAACACGGCGGGCGCAATAGGTATTGGCCTGGCGGCGAAATTCCCGATGCTGGCGGGTAACTCACTGACCGATGCAAAGGGCGCGAAGATCGATGTCAGTTCAAAATATCCCGTCCCCATTTTGCAGGGCACCACGGATCACATTAAGGCGCTGATGTTTAAAGCCCTCGATGCGGGCGGCGAGCGCGGCGTGGTGGCCTTCCCGGCGTTTGCCCGTTCGCTTCATGCCTATGAAGAATATGAAAATACGTTTAAGCAGCGCGATTTGCATGATGAAGTGATCGACGGCTTAGGGCTGGTCGGGCCGGAAAAGTGGATTAAATCGTTGACCGGCAATCTGAAGCTGCTGCGCTGATACGTACGCAATAAAATGGCTGACCCGCCGCGTGCGGGTCGCTAACCATCAGTAATCCTTTTCTAATTCCCATCCCCTGCGTTTTTATTAATCAATATTCATCCCATTGCACTTTATATAGTTACATAAGGTGATATTTCCCTTAATCATTATAACGATCATTAATTAATTCTCCTTATCTGCCGATAACGCAAAGGCTTTAGGTAACACCTGCATATATAAACAAAATAATGGAGCGTTAATTATCATGAGAAAGTTATTAGTTTGTTTTGAAAATGTTAAAGTCGGAAAAAAGCTGGCAACCGGTTTCGGGCTTGTTCTGTTACTCAGCGTGGCGGTCGCAATCTGTGGCATTAAAAACCTTAATGATATCTCCGGTCGTGCCGAGAAAATCAGTCAGCTAAAAGTGATCACCGATCAGTTTGCTTTATCAAAAGATGCGAGACTGCAATACGTCAAAACCCATGACGAAAAGTTCATCGGCATTAACGAAGCAGGACTGAAACAGGTCGATCTTAAGATAGAAAGTTTGCAGGCGTACAAGTGGCGTCCTGAGCAGCAGGAGCTTCTGCGGACATTACCGGGCGCAATGCAGGGCTATCGGGAGCAGCGCGCGGAAACGGTCAGCGAAACCCGCAAACGTGAAAGTATTATCGGCTCGCTGGGGCTGACCAAAGAAGAGGCCGACGTGACGCGTCTGGCGCAGGGGTATTCACAAGATCCGGCCACGGCAGTCACGGCGAATGCACTGAATGAAATCGGTAAACACCTCAACGGCGTGGCGGTGCGCGTCAAACTGCTTGAACTCCAGAATACTGAAGAGGCGCAACAGGCTTTAGTACGATTTATCGCTGAATCGATTCAACTTATGGAGGCCGTGAAGCCACAGCTGAGCCCGGCGGATGCCAATACGCTAAGCGACGTGGCACATTCGGTGGCCGCGAAACAGGAAAGCGCGCAGACGTATCTGTCTTCTTATCTTGCCGAGGAGCAGGCAACGAAAATGCTTGCGAAGTCAGGCATGGCGCTGACGACGGCCAGCAGCTCCCTGTTTCAGGAAGAATTGAAATCGACGCATTCGGATATCAGTCAGGCGATTTTATGGATGTCGATGATCATGGTGGCGGCGGTGCTGTTAAGCATTGCAATCGCATTCATCATCACCCGCCAAATCACCATGCCGTTGTCCGCGACGTTGCGCGTTGCACAGCAAATTGCACGAGGCGATCTGCGTGCTCATCTGGAGACCACTCGTCGTGATGAACTGGGTGAACTGATGCAGGCGGTAGGCGCAATGAACGATGAACTGCGCCGCATTATCGGGGATATCCGCAGTGGTGTGACGCAGGTCAGCCTTGCCTCGGGCGAAATTGCGGCGGGGAATAACGATCTGTCCGCGCGCACCGAAGAGCAGGCCGCTGCGCTGGAAGAAACGGCGGCCAGCATGGAGCAGTTAACTGCGACGGTGAAACAGAACGTCGACAATATTCACCACTCCAGCCAGTTGGCGCGCAAGACGTCTGAGACGGCCAACAAGGGGGGCAAGCTGGTCAATCACGTGGTGAAAACCATGAATGAGATCACCGCCAGTTCCGGCAAAATTGGTGAAATCACCACCGTCATCAACAGCATTGCCTTCCAGACCAATATTCTGGCGCTGAACGCGGCGGTCGAGGCGGCGCGTGCCGGTGAGCAGGGCAGAGGTTTTGCGGTGGTGGCCAGTGAAGTAAGAAGTCTGGCACAGCGCAGCGCGCAGGCGGCAAAAGAGATTGAAGAGCTGATTGGCGAATCGGTTGAGCGCATCAGCGCGGGCTCGGAGCTGGTGGAGCAGGCGGGCACGACGATGCACGACATCGTGACATCCATCGGTAATGTCACTGAAATTCTGAATGAAATTGCTCAGGCGTCAGATGAACAGAACCGCGGGATCTCACAGGTCGGGGAAGCGATTATCGAGATGGATAACGTGACTCAGCAAAACGCCGCGCTGGTGGAGGAGTCTTCTGCCGCCGCCAACGCGCTGCGCGATCAGGCGCAAAGCCTGGCGGGTTCCGTTTCACGTTTTGTGACTGAGTAATTGTTTTATTGCTCACTGCGCTATTGCGGCGCAGTGAGTTTTTTTACCAAAGCAGTACGCACTCAGCTGGTGGTTTTTAACTGCGGATAGCGTTTGAAAATCGTCAGACACCAGACAAAGGCGATACAGCCGAGCAATCCGCCGGCGTAGCCGACGTCGCTCATCGCCAGATGTAAACTCACCTGATTGCCGATCAATGCGCCCGCGCCGATACCGATATTGTAGATGCCCGACAGCAGGGACATCGAGACGTCGGTGGCGTCGCTTGCCAGCCCCAGCACGCGTACCTGCATTGCCAGCCCGATAATCATCATCGCCAGCCCCCAGACCACGCACAGAATCGAAATACTGACCGGGTTCATCACCGCAACAAACAGCAGCAACATGCTGAGCGTGACCATCAGGATCGGCCCGCTGAGCATGGCTGCCGGGAAGCGGTTACCGAACACGCTGAAAATGATGCTGCCGAAAATCCCCGCACCACCAAAAATCAGCAGCAGGAACGTGGTGAAGTTTTCACCCATATCCGCGACGGTCTGAATAAAGGGCTCGATATAACTGTAAGCGGTGTAGTGAGCGGTCACTATCAGCGCAGTCAGAATATACATGCCGACCAGAGCGGGACGGCGGAACAACATCGGGACGCTTTTCAGGGAGCCGGTATGCTCGCTTGGCAGCGGTGGCAGCAGTTTGATCAGGCAAATCAGCGTCAGCAGCGCAACGCCGCCGATGCACATAAAGGTGGTACGCCAGCCGAGATACTGGCCGATAAGGCGGCCAAGCGGCAGGCCAAGCACCATCGCCAGCGCGGTACCGGTGGCTAACATACTGAGCGCCTGCGTTTTTTTACCGGCCGGTGCCACGCGGATTGCCAGCGAGGCAGTAATCGACCAGAAAATGGCATGGGAGAGGGCGATACCGACGCGTGACGCCACCAGACTCCAGAAATCCCAGGCCACCACGGAGAGCCCATGACTGACGATAAACAGGCAAAAGATGATGATCAGCAGACGCTTTCGCTCGACCTGTCGGGTCAGCAGCATCAGCGGCAGCGACATCAGCGCGACCACCCAGGCGTAAATGGTGAGCATCAGGCCGACCTGCGCCGTCTTCATATTGAAACTGGCGGCGATGTCAGAGAGTAATCCGACCGGCACAAATTCGGTGGTATTGAAGATGAAGGCGGCGATCGCCAGCATTACAACGCGAAGCCAGGCTGTCCTGCGCGAAACGGTATCTGATTGCATTGAAATTTATGACTTATTAGAAGGTGTAAAGACCAGGCTCGCTTCTCAGGAAGCCTTTTGAGGACATAGTGTGTTTTATTTGTTCTAAAAATGAAACAGAAAATTGGCCTAACAGAAAAATGTTTAAGGGACAATTTTAGTTATGGAAAGTGAGAGGCAGATCACCGGTTTAAGACAAATGGCGTTATTGCGGGTGCCAGCACCAGTGCCACGGCTCACAGATGAATCCCCACGGATTGTTCAGCGGAAATGACATCACGAAGCCAAAACGCGCGGCGTTGCCTTTCAGCCAGGCGAAAGCGTCGGTTTCGCCGAACACGCCGGTGACTTCATCACAGCCGGGGGTATTGATATCCACGGCGCAGCCGGTGTGATGCTCGCTGCATCCGGGCGGTGCCAGTGAGGTAAAGAAGGTTTCAGGCGGGATACCGGCCTCCTGCTTCGCGCGGATAAGACCCGCCTGATATTCCACACTGCGCCACGCGGATACCAGGTAAATGGCGATACCTTCGGCGGTAGCCTGCTGTTTCATCGTCTGCCATGCCTGCGCGGCGGGTGAGGTCAGGCGGTAGATTTTACCGGTGGCCGCATCGGTTTCAGCGTCCACCAGTAAGTGCTCACTTACTTCCTCGAAGTACGGCAGCGTGCGGTGCGCGATAACCCGCGGGTCGATATTAAGATCCCGCAACATCTGGTCTGTTTTGGTTTTCAGCACCGCCTGATTCATGCCTCTTCTTTCCCTTTGCGTGTCATTGCGTCGGTCATCGCCCGCGCCGAACTGCGCATAGAATGCTTATAGCGCGAAGCCGCCGACACCAGCGCGTTCAGCAGTTGCGTATCCTGCTGATGTTGCTGATATTCCGGGTGCCACTGCACGCCAAGGCAAAAGTCATAGCCTTCGCACTCGATGCCTTCAATCACGCCGTCGGGCGCATACGCATTAATGCGGCAACCTTCGCCGACCGATTTCACCGCCTGATGATGCGAACTGTTGACCTCATAGTGCAGGCTGTCGACGCAGCGGCTGAGCAGCGACCCTTCGACGATCTCAACCTGATGGCGAGCGCGCTTTTTGCCTCCGGCATTTTCGGTATCGACGGTGGTGCTGTGCTCGAGCGCATCGGGCAGCGCATCGGGAATATGCTGATGCAGCGTGCCGCCGGTAAGGACCGCCAGCAGCTGCTGGCCCCCGCAGATACCGAGCAGCGGCATGTTGCGCTGCATCGCGCCTTTGACGATGGCTTTTTCGAATTCGGTGCGGCCAGGTTTCAGGCGTACCTGACTGCTGGTTTGCTGCTCATTGAACAACTCGGGCGGGACGTCAAACGCGCCGCCGGTGACGACAATCCCGTCGCATAGCGCGAGATACTCATCGGTTAAATCTGCGTGATGCGGCAATGCCAGCGGCACGGCCCCCAGTTCTGCCAGACTTTCCATGTAGTTCTGACGTAAGGCGTACCACGGAAAGTCGGCGTAACCCCCGGCTTCCTCGCTGTCGAGCGTGACCCCGATAACCGGTCTGGATTGAAATTTTGTATGCATTCTCCCGATTCCCTGCCATGAAGATGAAAAACAACCAGAAAATTAACCATAACAAGGGGCGGTCGACGCAAACAATATAAATTATCAATGAATGCAATTTTCAGGATTTACCTCTACTTTTTTAAACCATTTGGGTGATGTGGTTGTTTGTTTTTCATGCTAAATCAGCGCATTCCTGACAAAATTCCGGGTGGCGTTGACAGTTCCTTAAAATTTTCTGCTCCCTTCTTCAACTTTCATTCTCATTTAGTCCTTAACATTGGCTACCTCTAAAGGCTAAATTAGCGGGTATAATTCATCCGGATGATTGAAATACATATTCTTAATTACTAACGAAATCTTTACGGTGTCCTAAAAACAGCCACCCGTGGTTTTCAGGGATAATGGTTTTGCGCCGAACAATAAAATCTCTGGTTGAAGGTCATTTTTCAGCTGTTTTCTCCTCATCAATACTGCGAAATCAAGAAATTTATGCTGCCGACTGCCTCATCTCGCTCTAAAAAACGCACCTTCGTGTGGGTTATCATCGCCATCATCATTGCGGCGATCCTGGTCTGGTTCTTTGCTTTTCATCAGAGTTCGTCCGAATCCGCGGGTAAAAAAGGACCGGGACGCGGCGGTATGCGCGCCATGCGCGGCCAGATGATGATGGGGATGGATACGCCGGTGCAGGCCGGAAAAGCCACGCAGGCGGATGTGCCAGTCTATCTGCGTGCGCTGGGTACCGTGGTGGCCAACGCCACCGTGACGGTCACCAGCCGGGTCGATGGCCAGCTGATGAAGGTGTATTTCACCGAAGGGCAGAAAGTTGAGCAGGGGCAGTTGCTGGCGCAGATTGATCCGCGCAGCTATCAGGCGACGCTCGAGCAGTATCAGGGCTCCCTGGCGCAGAATCAGGCGCTGTCGAGAAGTGCCGAACTGACGCTGGCGCGTTACCGCAAACTGTATGCGCAGGACTCTTTAGCGCGTCAGGATCTGGAAAGCCAGATAGCGACCGCCGGGCAGTACGCCGGGGCGATGAAAGCCGATCAGGCGCAAATCGATGCCGCAAAACTGAATCTTGAGTTTGCGAAAATCACCGCACCGGTCAGCGGCCATGTCGGGTTACGTCTGGTCGATCCGGGCAATATGGTCACCAGCAGCTCAACGACCGGTATCGTCACCATTACCCAGACGCAGCCGATTGCTGTCACCTTCAGCGTGCCGCAAAGCAATCTGCAAACCCTGCTCAAAGCGCTGCGCGGCGGCAATAAACTGCCGACCACCGCCTTTAATCAGGACGGCAGCGAAGTGCTCGATCAGGGCCAGCTGCAATTTATCAGTAATGAAATTGATAGCAGCACCGGCAGTATCAAGCTGAAAGCGCTGTTCAACAATGCGGATGAAAAACTCTATCCGAACCAGTTTGTTAACGCCCGCTTACAGGTTTCCACGCTTAAAGATACCACCGTTATTCCGGCTGCGGCGTTGCAGCTGAGCAGTAACGGCGATTTCGTGTACGTGATTAAAGCTGATAACACCATCGAGCGCCGCGCCGTGAAATCCGGGCCGGACTTCGGTGACAATCAGGTAGCGATTTTGTCCGGCGTGAAGCCGGGCGAACAAGTGGTAACAACCGGGATTGATCGCCTGACCAACGGCGCGAAAGTGCAGGTGGTGACCGCCAATACCGAAGATGCTGCCGCCGCCGGTTCTTCGAAAGCGCGTGAGCAAGGCGCTGGCGTCGATAAAGCCACAACCGGTAAAGACAGCGGGCCGAAATGAATCCTTCACGCCTCTTTATTCAAAGGCCGGTCGCGACCATTCTGCTGATGGTCGCCGTGCTGCTGTCGGGCATTTTTGCCTACAACATGCTCTCGACGTCGGCGCTGCCGCAGGTCGATTACCCGACCATTCAGGTGACCACGCTCTATCCGGGTGCCAGCCCGGACGTAATGGCGTCGGGCATTACCGCGCCGCTTGAACGCCAGCTCGGCCAGATGGCGGGCCTGAGCCAGATGTATTCCACCAGCGCGAGCGGCTCTTCGATCATCACGCTGAAATTCTCGCTGGATCTCTCTCTCGACGTCGCCGAGCAGGAAGTGCAGGCCGCGATCAACGCCGCCGACAGTCTGCTGCCGAACGATTTACCCAATCCGCCGACCTATAAAAAGGTGAACCCGGCGGATGCCGCGGTGCTGACGCTGGCCGTCACTTCCGAATCACTGCCGCTGACCAAAGTGCAGGATCTGGTCAATACCCGTGTAGCGCTGAAGCTTTCGCAGATCTCCGGCGTTGGCATGGTGACGCTGGCGGGCGGGCATCAGCCTGCCATACGCGTGCAGGTCGATCCGCGTAAACTGGCGGCGCACAACCTCACGCTGGAAACCATTAACACGTTGATCGGCAACAGCAACGTCAACGGCTCCAAGGGCGGTTTCGACGGTCCGCATCATTCGATCACCATTGATGCTAACGATCAGCTGCGCACCGCGTCTGAATACGCCAACCTGATTGTGACTTACGAAAACGGCGCTGCGCTGCGTTTACGCGATATCGCCACGCTGTCTGAAGCGCCTGAAAACCAGTATCTGTCTGCGTGGGCGAATAAAGAACCGGCGATCATTATCAGCGTTCAGCGTCAGCCCGGCGCCAACGTGATTCAGGTGGTGGATGCGATTAAGACCCAGTTGCCGAAATTGCAGGAAGCGCTGCCGGATTCGGTCAAAGTCAGCATTCTGTCTGACCGGACCCAGACCATCCGTGCCTCGATAAGCGACGTTCAGTTTGAGCTGTTGCTGTCGATTGCGCTGGTGGTGATGGTGACTTTCCTGTTCCTGCGCAACGTGGCGGCGACGCTTATCCCAAGCGTTGCCGTGCCGCTGTCGCTTATCGGCACATTTGGTGTGATGTATCTGTGCGGCTTCAGCCTGAATAACTTGTCGCTGATGGCGCTGACCATTGCTACCGGCTTCGTTATCGATGACGCCATCGTGGTGGTGGAAAACATTTCGCGACGGCTGGAAGAGGGCGAAACCCCGATGCAGGCGGCGCTGAAAGGCTCCAAGCAGATCGGTTTCACCATCATTTCCCTGACCTTTTCTCTTATTGCCGTCCTGATCCCGCTGCTGTTTATGGGGGATGTCGTGGGGCGCCTGTTCCGCGAATTTGCCATCACGCTGGCGGTGTCGATACTGGTGTCGATGGTCGTCTCTCTGACGCTCACCCCGATGCTGTGTGCCTATTTACTGCGCCACACTCCGGAAGACAAACAGAGCAAGTTCTACCGCAAGGGCGGGGAGTTTTTCGACAAATTGATCGCCGGTTATGACCGGATGCTTATCGTGGTGCTCAATCACCAGAAGATAACCCTGCTGGTCGCCGCCGCTACCTTAGTCTTCACCGCGCTGCTGTATGTGATTGTGCCAAAAGGCTTCTTCCCGTCGCAGGATACCGGGATGATTCAGGGCATTACGCAGGCGTCGCAGGACGTGTCCTTTGGCGAAATGGGGCGTCGTCAGCAGTTACTGGCTGCCGCTATCCTTAAAGATCCCGACGTCGAAAGCGTCGCGTCAACCATTGGCGTGGACGGCAATAACACCAGCCTGAACAGTGGCCGCTTGCAGATCAGCCTGAAATCTTTTGATGAACGCAGCGAACGTGCGCCGGCGATCATCGAACGTCTGAAACAGGAAACCGCCGGTGTGCCCGGCATCGAACTGTATTTACAGGCATCGCAGGATCTGACCGTTGACGATCAGGTCACGCCGAGCCAGTACCAGTTCACGCTGGATGATTCCGACAGCGAAAATCTGGTGGAATGGACGCCGAAACTGCTGGCCAAACTCAGCGAGCAGCCGGAATTCAGCGATGCAGTCAGCAACCTGCAAAATCAGGGGCAGATAGCCTACGTGGAATTAGATCGCGACGCCGCAGCGCGTTACGGCATTACCGCGTCAGACGTCGATACCGCGCTGTACAACGCCTTCGGCCAGCGTCTGGTCTCCACCATCTTTACCCAGGCCAACCAGTATCGCGTGGTGCTGGAAGTCGCGCCGCAGTTCCAGCAGTCTCCGGCCTCGTTCGATGACATCTATCTGGCAAGCAACGTCACGACGTCAGCCACCAGCAGCACAACCTCGAACAGCAACGCGGCGTCCTCAACGACCACCGCATCCGGCAGTTCGACGTCGTCCACCAGCACCAGCAGTTCCAGCAATGGCATGGTGAAACTGACGTCGATCGCCAAAATCCACATGCGCACCGGCGCGCTGTTGCAGGCGCGACTGAACCAGTTCCCGGCGGTGACGGTGTCCTTCAACCTCAACGACGGCTATTCGCTGGAGCAGGCGCAGCAGGCGATCAAAACCACCGTAGCGGATATCGCGATGCCGGACAGTATTACGCTGCGTTATCAGGGCGCGGCGGCCTCGTTTGAAAGTGCCACCGGTAACACGTTGTGGCTGATCCTCGCCGCGTTGCTGACCATGTACGTGGTGCTCGGCATTCTGTACGAAAGCTTTATCCATCCGGTGACTATTCTTTCCACGCTACCGTCGGCGGCGGTTGGCGCGCTGTTGTCGCTGATCTTTGCCGGAACGGAATTCAGTTTGATCGCGTTGATCGGCGTGATCCTGCTGATCGGGATCGTGAAAAAGAACGCCATTATGATGATCGACTTTGCGCTGGAAGCGGAAAACAAGCAGGGATTATCGCCGCGTGAGGCGATCCATCAGGCCTGTTTACTGCGTTTTCGTCCGATCATGATGACCACCATGGCCGCGCTGCTCGGTGCATTGCCGCTGATGCTGGCGAGTGGATCCGGCGCGGAACTGCGCCAGCCGCTCGGGCTGGTGATCGTCGGGGGTTTGATCTTCAGTCAGATCCTGACGCTGTTCTCGACGCCGGTGATCTACCTGATGTTCGACAACCTCTCGCACCGCTTTAATCCGCGCCACCGTCGTGCCGCGCAGCGGGCAGATAACCGATGAACATCTCACGCTTCTTTATCCTGCGCCCGGTCGCCACCCTGCTGCTGACGCTGGCGGTTCTGCTGCTCGGCCTGCTCGGTTATCGTTTATTGCCGGTCGCGCCGCTGCCGCAGGTGGATTTCCCGACCATTCTGGTCAGCGCCAGTTTGCCGGGAGCCAGCCCAGAAACCATGGCGGCTACCGTCGCCACGCCGCTGGAAAGGGCGCTCGGGCAGATCGCGGGCGTCACCGAAATGACCTCGCGCAGCTCGCAAAGCTCCACCAGTGTCATTTTGCAGTTCGATTTAGATCGCGATATTAACGGCGCAGCGCGCGACGTGCAGGCGGCGATCAACGCTTCCCGCGCGTTATTGCCAAGCAGCATGCCGTCGCTGCCGACCTATCGCAAAGCCAACCCGTCGGATGCGCCGATCATCATGCTGGCGCTGACCTCGGCCACGCGCAGCAAGGGCGAGCTGTACGATATCGCCTCCAGCCAGCTGCAACAGAAAATTGCGCAGGTGAACGGCGTCGGGCAGGTCTCGCTGGTGGGCTCCGCGCTGCCGGGCGTACGTATTGATTTGCGCCCGGAAGCGGTCACCTCTTACGGCATTTCCCTCGACACCATTCGTTCAGCCATTGCCAACAGCACCAGCAACCTGCCGAAGGGGCTGCTGCAAGGCTCGAATCAGTCCTGGATGATCGAGGGCAACGGCCAGCAAAGTACCGCAGCACAGTACAAAACGCTGATCATCACCTACATCAACGGTTCGGCGATCCGCCTCAGCGACGTCGCCAATGTTTACGATTCGGTCGAAGACAAATACAACGTCGGCTATTACAACAGCACGCCGTCGGTGATGATCGGCGTCACGCGTCAGGCGGGCGCGAACATGCTGGAAACCATCGAGGCAATCAAAGCTGCGCTGCCGCTGATGAAAGAAAGCTTGCCGGGCGACGTCCAGCTTAATCTGGCGCTTGACCGCTCGCCGAACGTCTCCGCTTCCCTGCGCGATACCGAAATGACCTTGCTGGAAGCCACGCTGCTGGTGATCGCGGTGGTGTTTGTTTTTCTGCGCAACTGGCGTGCGGTGCTGATCCCCGCGCTGGCACTGCCGGTTTCTTTAATCGGTACCTGCGCGGTGATGTACCTGCTTGGCTACAGCCTCGATAACCTGTCGCTGATGGCGCTGATTATCGCCACCGGCTTTGTGGTTGATGACGCCATCGTGGTGCTCGAAAACATTACGCGGCATATCGAAGAAGGAATGGGGCCGGTGCGTGCGGCTATCAAAGGCGCGCAGGAAGTCAGCTTTACTGTGCTTTCCATGACGCTGTCGCTGATCGCCGTGTTTATCCCAATCCTGCTGATGGGCAGCATCGTCGGGCGTCTGTTCCGCGAATTCGCGGTGACGCTCAGCGTCTCGCTGATTATTTCTATGCTGGTCTCGCTCAGCCTGACGCCGATGCTTTGTGCGCGTTTTCTCACGCGTAAACCACCGGTGGAAAAACGTCAGCCGCGCATTTATCGCATGATCGAACGCGGGCTCAACAAGCTGCTGGCCGCCTATTCGGTGGCGCTCGGCTGGGTGATGCGTCATCAGCTGATCACTCTGGTCGGGCTGTTCCTGACCGTGCTGCTTAACTTCTATCTGTATACCGTGGTGGAAAAGGGCTTCTTCCCGGATCAGGACACCGGCATGTTGATGGGCATGTTGCGAGCGGATCAGAACACTTCGTTCCAGTCGATCCAGCCGCAGGTGCTGAAATACAGCAAGATCATCCAGGACGATCCGGCAGTGGAAGCGGTAATGAGCTCAGCGGGCAGCGGCGGGTTTGGATCACGCAATACCGCCACGTTCTTCGTTCGCCTGAAAGATTTCGATAAACGCACCGCCAACGCCAATCAGGTGGCTAACCGCCTGATGATGGAAACCGCTAAAGTCCCGGGATCGCAGCTGTTCCTGATGGCGGCGCAGGACTTGCACATCGGCGGACGCAGCGCTAACGCCCAGTATCAGTACAGCTTACAGGCTGACGATCTTTCCCTGCTGCGCGAGTGGGCACCGAAAGTGAAAGCGGCACTGGCAGCGCTCCCGGAACTGACCGGCGTCGATTCCGACTCGCAGACCGGCGGGCAGGAAGTGATGCTCAATATCGACCGCGACCGTGCCACGCAGCTCGGCGTTAACGTGAGGATGATCGATACATTACTCAATAACGCTTTCAGCCAGCGGCAGATTGCGACTATCTACAAAACGCTTAACCAGTATCACGTGGTGATGAACCTGACCTCGGATTACACCGGCAATCCTGACGTGCTGAATCAGCTGTATGTGGTGACCGACGCAGGCAAGCAGATCCCGCTGTCGGCCTTTACCTCGTTCAGCGGCGCAAATGCACCGCTCTCGGTGGCGCATCAGGGGCAGACGGCAACCACGACCATCGCCTTCAACCTGGCCGACGGTTACGCGCTGGAACAGGCGCAGATTGCGCTGAAAACTGCGATGGCGAAAATCGGTTTGCCGGATACCATTCAGGGCAGTTATGCCGGTACGGCGCAGGCGTTCCAGGCGCTGGCCAGCTCGATGCCGTGGCTGATTCTGGCGGCGCTGGCGGCGGTGTATATCGTTCTCGGTGTGCTGTATGAAAGCTATATTCATCCGCTGACCATTCTCTCAACGCTGCCGTCTGCCGGGCTTGGCGCGCTGCTGCTGATGCTGATGACCGGCACACAGCTGACGGTGATTGCGCTGATCGGGATCCTGTTACTGATCGGCATTGTGAAGAAGAATGCGATCATGATGATCGACTTCGCGCTCGATGCCGAACGCCGCCTCGGCCTCTCGCCACAGCAGGCGATCACCCAGGCTTGTCTGATGCGTTTCCGCCCGATCCTGATGACCACGCTGGCGGCGTTCTTTGGCGCATTGCCACTGGCGCTCGGCAGCGGCGGCGATGCAGATCTGCGCAGCCCGCTGGGGCTGGCAATCGCCGGTGGTCTGGCACTGAGCCAGATCCTGACGTTATTCACCACGCCGGTGGTGTACTTGTATATGGATCGCACGAGCCGGGCGACGCATCGCTTATGGCATCGCCTGCGCCCGCACACAGCGTCGCCGGAGGTCAGTTCACATGACTGATAAAACAATGAATTCTTACCCTGAAGCGAATCTGATGACTTTGCAAAAATCCCGTACTATGGCGTCCCGACTTGTTCCGCTGGCGCTGGCTATAATGGTCAGCGCCTGTACCGTCGGGCCGGATTACCAGCGGCCTGACGTCGCCATGCCCACGGCGTTTAAAGAAGCCAAAGGCTGGACGGCGGCGATCCCTAAAGATAACCAGAGCAAAGGCGACTGGTGGACGGTGTATCAGGATCCGGAGCTGTCTTCGCTGCTGAGTCAGGTGCAGATTTCCAACCAGAACGTCGCGCAGTACGCCGCGCAATACCGTCAGGCGCAGGCGTTAGTCACCCAGGCGCGTTCGGATCTCTATCCTTCCGTCGATGCCTCTGTTGGCAGCACGCGCAGCGGCACGTCATCGACCGTCACCAAAAATCAGTCGGCTGAACTCAGCGCCAGCTGGGAGCTGGATCTGTGGGGCAAACTGCGCCGTTCGGCAGAAGAGCAGGACGCCAGCGCGCAGGCCAGCAAGGCCGATCTTGCCGACGCCACGCTCAGCGCGCAGTCCGAACTGGCGCAGGATTACTTCCAGCTGCGGGTAATGGATCAGCAGATCGCGCTGTATCAGCGCAGCATCGAGGCGTATCAGCGTTATCTGACCGTCATCCAGAATCAGTATGAAGGCGGTAACGCCTCACGCGCCACGCTGGCGCAGGCCCAGACGCAGCTGGAAAGCACCAAAGCCTCAGCGCTTGATCTGCAATGGCAGCGTGCCCAGCTGGAGCACGCTATCGCGGTGCTTGTCGGCAAACCACCGGCGCAGTTCAGCCTCGCCGCGCGCGACGTCAAACTGACTCTGCCGCAGATCCCGGATGCCTTGCCTTCGCAGCTGTTGCAGCGCCGACCTGATATCGCCGCCGCTGAACGCACCATGGCGTCTTCCAACGCCGCTGTCGGTGTTGCTACTGCCGCTTATTACCCGGATCTGACCTTAAGCGCCAGCGGCGGATTTGCCAGCTCTGCCTTCCATAACCTGTTCTCACTGCCGAACCGCGTCTGGTCTTTAGGCCCGGAACTCAGCCAGACGGTACTGGATTTTGGTTCGACCCGTGGCAAAGTCGCCCAGGCGGAAGCCGCCTATGACGCCGACGTCGCCGGTTATCGCCAGAGCGTGTTAACCGCGATGCAGGAAGTGGAAGATTATCTGGTGGAATTAAATACGCTGGACAATGAGCTCATCGCCCGCCAGAACGCCGCCGATTCCGCCAAAGAATCCGCACGCGTGACCTACAACCAGTATCAGGCCGGGATGATTGATTATCTTGACGTCGCCAGTACCGAGAATACCAGCCTGACCCAGCAGCAAAGCGTCCTGTCGCTGGTCAGCACTCAGATGGTCACCAGCGTCAAGCTTATCGCCGCGCTGGGCGGTGGCTGGAACGGAGATGTGGGTAAATAATGAGTGGTGAAGTGGATGGCTAAACCCCGTCCCGGCGTCCCCTTTCGCAAGGGAAACGCCGGGACGGGGTGTTAGTTTATCGGCTATCTTGTGACTTCCCTGCTTTGCGCGCTTTCGCCACATCCTCTGGCGTAACGATGGCCGCGTGATTTCCCCAGCTGGCGCGCAGAGTGTTGGTTAATTCTGCGGCCTGTTCGTCAGTCAGCGTCCAGCCGTAGGCGGGCATGGTGTCAGACATATGCGCTGCCGTCACCGGCGTCTGGCCACCGTATAGGATCACCCGCAGCAACGTTTGCGGATTTTCAGCGTTGACCGTCAGATTGCCCGCCAGCGCCGGGATCGTATAGTCTTTCCCGCCGCCGTTCACACCGTGGCAGGTTGAGCAGTAGCGCATAAACGTCTGCTGCCCGGCCTGTGTCGCGACGGCAATTTTCGCGGGTTTATCCTGTGGCTCCGCTTTGAGACTTAGCAGATATACCGCCATGCTGTTGAGATCTGCATCGGTCATAAACTGCGTGCTATTAGTGATCACTTCGCCCATCGGACCGCTGACGGCGTCGTGCGCGTTACGACCCGTTTTCAGCAGCGTGACCAGCTCCGGCTGGCTGACCCTGAGGCCGCGCAGCGAAGGCGCGGACCAGCCGTCAAGTTCACCGCCGCTCAGAAACGCCGTACTCTGATCGTCGACCGCTTTCTCCTGCTGCGCCCAGCCGCGTGGCGTATGGCAGGCACCGCAGTGTCCGGCGCCCTGCACCAGATACGCGCCACGGTTCCATTCGGCACTTTTATCGGCCTGTGTGGTGTATTCGCCTTCTTCGAGGAAAATGCTGTTCCATACGTGCAGTGGCCAGCGGACAGACATGGGCCAGCTGATATCATTCTCGCGGTTGGCGACCGGCTGGGGTTGCACCTCTTTCATCAGATAGTCGTACAGCGCGTGCATATCTTTGCCGCTCATTTTCACGTACGAGGTATACGGCATGGCCGGATACAGCGGATGCCCGTCTTTGGCGATGCCCTGACGCATGGCTTTGTCGAACTCCTCAAAGCTGTAGCCGCCAATGCCGAATTTCACGTCTGGCGTGATGTTGGTCGAGTAGATTTCACCGAGCGGCGTCGCAAAACGCACGCCACCCGCCAGGTTCGCCCCTGTCGATGACGTATGACAGGCCGCGCAGTCGGCGGCCTTAGCGACATATTCTCCTTCGGACATCGCCATCGCAGATCCTGCCATCGCCATCAGTGTGGCGAAAATCATCAGCTGTTTCATGCGTTCACCTTCTTCATGGCTGTCAGTTCGTTCACTGCGCGCCACGCCTGATCCACCGCTGAGTTAGCGTACGGGCTCCAGTCGGAATCTGAGTTGGCGATAGTGATGCGCCCGACCGGCTGGCGGGCGAGCTGAATGGTTTTCTGCGATTGCTCCTCATCGTCGAACATCCCGCTGAGGAAGTAGGAATAGCCGTGCGACCAGCGGTTGACGGTGATCGCCATGATGTCGCGCTGATGGTCAAAACCCGCCTCGCCGAACATGCCCTGGAGCTGATCGCGGATCATTTTTTCATGCGCATCAAACGAGGTTCCGAGCAACAGCGCACGGCCTTTGCGCGACTGCTCGCGCGGGCTGAGGCCGCTGCCAGGCAGCGTCGGCACATAGACCATGTGCAGACCAATCGGTTGATTCGGATCGCGCGGATGCTGATAACCGCCCATATCCACCGGATAATCCAGCTTCACGCGGCTGTAAGGCGCACCGGGGGAGTAGATTTCGTGAACGCCAAGTTTGATAAACGGCTGCCAGTTGCGGATAACCACTTTGGTATACACTAGCGGCGCTTTGACGTTTTCCTTCAGCGCCGCTTTTTGCGCGTCGGCAATCTCCGGCACCAGGTACGGGATCATCATATTGTATCCGGCCATCACTGCCTGTCCGGCGCGGACGCGGTGCAGCTGCGAGCCGGTCATGTAAGTCACCTCAACTGCCGGTTTCCCCTCATGCTCCACGTTGGCGACGTGCATTCCGGTGCTGTTCAGGCGCAGACGCACCGGCTGCCCGTTCTTATCGAGCTGGCTGTAATCGAATTTCGCGAGCACGATATCTTCCATCGTATTGCCCGGCGCGACCTGCGGGATCAGATGACGCACCATCAGGCGCGCCAGACCGGCATTGCCGTCCGGGAAGTGGAAGATGTACGGCTGGTCGAGATCTTCCAGCGATTCGGCATCCAGCGGCGGTAATCCCATGCTTTCCAGCCCCGGCAGGGCGCAGATGCGTGCATCGCTGCACGAGGTGGCATCAATTCCGACTGCCTGAAAATCATTGGTGCGCTGTTGGAAATAACGGATTGCCATCTCACTCAGCCCGACTTTTTCACGCAGGAATTGCGTATAGCTGTGTCCGTCCACCCAGGCGACTTTCTCTTCCTGACTCATCCCGTGCAGATAATCTTTCTCTTCGGTATGCAGGGCGATAAGCGCTTTACGGTCAGATTCCGGCAGGGGAAAATCATTGATGAAATCGCGGATATCGCGCCCGTTGAGGCGATCCGGCGGAATATCATCGGCCACTGCGCGGCCCGGATCGCCGCTGACGATTTTATCGACGCCAAAGTTTTTGCGGTCAAAGTACACGCCACGGCTCAGGTGCAGATCCGGATAGAACGTCTGATCGAAGTCCTTCGCCATCGTTTCGATATCGACGTTCAGCGTTTTCAGCAGGCCCATCGCCACCGGGCTGAAGTTGGTGCGTGGCGACTGGAAAGACTCGCTGCCGCCATAACCGAGCAGCGTTTTATCTTCGACATGAAATTCATTACGCTTGGCGTGTCCGCCGAAATCATCATGGTTATCCAGCAGTAAAATCCGCTGTTGCTTGCCATGCTGTTCCTGCCAGAAACACGCCGCCGCCAGCCCGCTGATCCCGGCACCGACGATCACCAGATCAAACTCGTCCTCCACCGGTAAACTGGAAGGATCGACCTTTTTGCCTTCGCGCCCGAGAATATGCGCCGCCTCGTAAGAGCCCTGATGATTCCCGCGCAACCCGGTCAGGGAAGGCGGGTAATACAGCGTCTGCGCCGCCGTTTGCGGCGATGCTTTCAGTGCCTCAAACGGCGTCATACCGGCAGTTACGGTAATTGCCACACCATTTAAAAAATCACGACGAGTGATACCCATGTTGTTTCCTTAAATTGCTCACCATCAACCCGCGCCGAAGCAGCGCGGCAAAAGTCTTACGCTTAAAAATGTCTCAATGTTTTAACAATTTTAACATATAGAGCGACTTAGGGAGAGTGACGGAGGGCGCAAATGAGGAAGGAGAGGATTTGATGAGTGGTTGGTGAGTGTTGGGGGGTATTAATGGCTGCGTTGTGCTGAGATTATTAAATCTATCCCGCCTCTCTCATCTTCCCGCAAAAAATGTGATCCCTTTCATACTCCTGACTGCTATGTCTATACAACTATACATTCTATGACTTAACTCAATGAAAGTGTGTTTTTTCGCCAGTGACCTGAGGGGATACAGATGATGAAACTTGGCAGCAAGATCCACGATCTGGGGAAAGCCCTGATGACGCCTATCTCGGTGATCGCCGCCGCCGGGATTTTCCTGGGGCTGGCCGCCGCGTTGCAGAACCCGTCGGTAACCGGCGAAGCGTTCACGCAGATGAAAACGTTACAGCTGGTGATCGGGTTTATCCGGCAGGTGTCCGGCGCGTTGTTCGCTAATCTGCCGCTGTTCTTTGCGGTGGCGACCGCGATGGGTCTGGCCAATGCAGAGAAGGCCACGGCGGCCTTTTCCGCAGTGATCGGCTTTGTCGGGTTGCACGTCGGGGTTAATTATAGCCTGCTGGCGCAGGGAATTACGCCGGAAACCATTACCGTTGCGAAGCTCACCGCGAAAGGCATGACCGAAAGCGATGCGATGATTTACGCGGCGGAGTTCACCAACACGCTGGGCATTTTCACCTACAACATGAGCGTGCTGGGTGGTGTGCTGGTCGGGCTTATCACCATGTGGCTGCATAACCGGTTCTATACCATCGTGCTGCCTACGGCCATCGCCTTCTTCGGTGGACGGCGTTTTGTGCCGATCGTGACCATTCTGGTGCTGCCGATCGTCGGTGTACTGATGTCGCTTATCTGGCCGACAGTTGCGCAGGGGATCCAGTGGGTCGGCGAGCTTATCGGGAGAACCGGCGAGGTCGGCACCTTTATTTATGCCACCTCTGAGCGGTTGCTGATCCCCACTGGTCTGCATCACATCATCAACGAAACCGTGCGCTTTACGCCAATTGGCGGGGTGACGACGGTAGATAATCAAAGCATCGTCGGCGCGCTCAATATCTTCAACGCCGCACTGGCGAATCCGGGCATGATCTCTGACGCCGTGACCCAGCAGGCGACGCGCTTCCTGGCGCAGGGCAAAATTCCGGTGATGATGTTTGGCTTACCGGCGGCGGCGCTGGCGATGTATCACTGCGCGCGTCCCGAGCATAAAGGTCGGGTAAAAGCGCTGATGCTGGCGGGTGGGCTGGCGTCGTTTACCACCGGGATCACCGAGCCGTTGGAGTTTTGCTTCATCTTCGTCTCGCCGGTGCTGTATATCCTGCACGCCGTGCTGACCGGACTCTCTTTCGTGCTGATGCAAATGTTCCATGTGATGATCGGTAATGTGCAGGGCGGGGCGATCGACTTCCTGATCTTCGGCGTGCTCGGCGGCAGCAAAACACATTGGTGGTATCCGCTGATCCTCGGGATACTTTACGCGCCGCTGTACTACTTCAGCTTCCGCTGGGTGATCCTGCGCATGCAGGTGAAAACACCGGGGCGGGAGGATGAGAACGATGCCGAGGAGCGCGCTAAACCGGCGCAGGGTACCGGTGAAAAAACTAAAAATATTATTATCGGGCTGGGCGGTGAGGGGAATATCACGGCGGTCGATTGCTGCTTTACCCGTCTGCGCGTGAAGGTGAAAGATATGTCACAGGTGCAAGATGGCACGTTGATGAAAACCGGGGCGGCAGGCGTGAAACGGATTACTGAAACTGACGTGCACGTAATTTACGGCCCGCAGGTCGAACAGGTCGCAAATCTGGTGAAGGCAGAGCTTTCCGGTATCGCCTAACTTTTGACTTTGGCATGGACGCTGAAGCCGTAGTTTTTCTGGTTGTAGTACACGTCGGAGACTTCAAACAGCGAACCGTCGGTAAAGGTGACGATGGCGTGAGAATGGAGCACCGGCTGGTCACGCGACAAATTCAGCGCGAGTCGGATCTCGTTAGAAGGCAGTTCTGCTGAAATCAGTTTGGTGCTGCCCGAGGGCTGAAAACCTTTCGAGCGGATATAGGCGTATTTCGAGGAGGTCATCGCCGCACGGGTGATATCCTGGAAACGTTCGCACAGCATCCAGCACTGTTCGTACACAAAAGGCTCATCGCCGAGCAGGCGCAGCCGGATCATGAAATAGACTTCCGTACCTGCGGGGACATTCAGTTCAGCAGCAATACTTTCACTCGCAGGGATGCGGCGAAACTCGAGCACCTGATTTTCAATTCGCTGATTATTTTCCTGTGCCACTTCGCTGGCGGTTAGATGCCGGTCCAGCGGCAAAATGATTTTCTGCTGTTTTGGCGGCTCGACCACGAAGGTCCCTCGCCCGCGAAAACGCGCTACCCTGCCCTGACGCACCAGATAATCCACCGCTTTTCGCGCGGTCATGCGTGATACGCCGTAAATCTCACACAGCGCCGCTTCCGTAGGGATCGGATCACCGGGTTTGATGTCGCCTGCACTGATTTTTTCGGTCAGCTGCTGCTCAATTTGCAGGTAGAGCGGCGTGAACGAATTCTTATCAATTTTCATCAAACCTCCGGTCACTAAATAATAGCTGTTAAGAATAATTGTATAGCCGGGTATACATTTGAACAAATTGTGTTGCGGGTTTTGTGCGCTGAAATGGGTTATGAAAGCAAAAAAAAAGGTTGCTGTTATCAGCAACCTTTATACGCTTCGATAGTTTGTTACGCGGGCGTCAGACGCTATTCAGGCAGAACGGCGCTCGAGGTAAATCCGCACGGACCGTTTTCCTGATTTTTGAAACGCCAGCAGTTCTGATGGTACTTCGCCACCGTGTTACGGTGCGCAACGCTGATGACCGACGTTTCCGGCAGTTCGCTCAGCAGTAACGCATAAACCCGATGCTCAGTTTCTTCATCCATTGCGCTGGTAGCTTCATCAAGGAACAGCGTATCTGGCTTGATAAGCAGTGCGCGGGCAAACGACAGACGCTGCTGCTCGCCCGGCGACAGGCGCTGGCTCCAGTTGGCATAATCATCGAGCATGGCGACCGAAGCCAAGTGCGGCAGACGGCATTGCTCCAGCACGCGCAGCAGTTGCTCGTCGGTATATTCGCGGCTGGCATCCGGATAACTCAGCGCATCGCGCAGGGTGCCGATCGGAATATAACTACGTTGCGGCAGGAACAGGTAACGCTTGCCCTGTGCCAGCGAGATATTGCCTGCGCCGTAAGGCCAGATACCCGCAATGGCGCGCAGCAGCGTAGATTTACCGCAGCCGGAAGGGCCGGCAATCAGTACACGTTCGCCCGGTTTCATGTCGGCAGAAACGTTGCAGAACAGCGGGCTGCCGTCCGGCAGATTCAGCGTCAGATTATCGAGTTTCAGCGCATGTTCCGCGCTTTCACCGACGTTTATGCCACGTGGCTGAGCGTTAACCTGATCAATCGCGGCGTTAAAACCTGCCAGACGGTTAACGGTCGCTTTCCAGTTGGCCAGATCGGTAAAGGCATCAATAAACCATGACAGCGCACCCTGCACCTGACCGAACGCCGAAGCGATTTGCATCAGCGCCCCCATCTGGATAGCACCGGCAAAATAGCGCGGGGAAGCAACCAGAATCGGGAAGATATTGGCAAACTGACCGTAGAAGTTGGAGGCAATATTCAGGCGACGGGTGACGCGCATGATCGACCACCAGTTGGTTTTGATCGAATCAAACTTGCCGGAAAGCTGGTCGCGTTCGTTTTTCTCGCCGTGGTACAGCGCGATAGCGTCGCTATTTTCACGGATACGGATCAGCCCGAAACGGAAGTTCGCCTCGAACCATTCCTGATTAAATCCGAGTTTGACCAGCGGTTTACCGATCCACCAGATGATGAAGGAACCCAGCGCCGCATACAGCAGGGCGAACCACACCATGTAGCCGGGAATGTCGAAATGATGGCCGGCGAACACGAAGTTGAGCGGGCCACTGATCGACCACAAAATAAAGACGAAGGAGAACAGCGTGACAACGCTCGACAGCAACCCGAGAACCAGTGAAAGTGTGCCGCTGGTCAGGGCATTCAGGTCATCAGAAATACGCTGATCGGGGTTATCCACCTGATGCTGGTACTCCGTGTAATAATAGGCGTGATTGGTCAGCCACTTCTCCATATACTCTTCTGTCATCCAGCGTCGCCAGCTCATTTGCAGGCCCTGCGTCAGGTAAACCCTGTACACCGCAATGACGATGAAAAGCAGTGCCAGCCAGGTGAATTTCCACAGCTGGGCTTTGAAAACTGGGTAGTTTCTGTTTTGCAGCGCATCGTAAAATACGCGGTTCCATTCGTTTAGCAGGACGCTGATGTAGACGGTTGCCAGTGAGAGGATAACGATCGTGGCCAACATGCCCCAGGCACGCCACTTTTCTTCTGAGCGCCAATAAGGCTTAATCAATTGCCAGACGGCGCCCCATTGCGCCGATTTCCCAGGTTTTTTAGTCATAATTGCCATGTTTAATCGATATGTTGTGAAGCCTAATCATCCCAGAATGAGTGCCTTAGCGCGATAGGGCAATAAAGTACTTGTAAGGATGTTTTTCCAGCACGAAGCTCTGTAGACCACAAAAGTAGAAGGATGTTTGATGAAAGTCGCAGTGAATTTTCTGCTGGTGGCAGGATGTTTTACCAGCGTTCAGGCCTTTGCTCAGATTGATGAGCCGGACATTAACGCCGATTGCGTGAAAGCGGGTATTTATGCCTCTGCCGGAAAAGTGGCGTACCAGCAGGGCGAATTCGCCAAAGCGCGCGAAGTTTTCCGCAATCAGGTGGCTTGGAGCGAATTCTGCCACAAGCCACAGGATCAGATTGCCACGGCGTACAACAACATCGCGCTGACCTACATCCGTCAGGGCAATTACCGCAAAGCCAAAGCCTGGCTGATGCTGGCGCCTGCTGACAAAAAATCACAATACAACCTCAGCCAGATCCAGCCAAAACTCGATGCGCTGCCAAAACCCGAGAGCGCGGCGGGCGAATACTGGCAATACGCCGGTTATGGCAGTTGGAATCTGGTGGACGTCAAAGCCGAAGAGGCACAGTTTAAAATCGACTTCTCCGGTCAGTATATGGGGCAGATGTCGCTGTACTACGGCCCTAACATCGGCGAATTCTCGGTGGTGACCGCGATTAAAGACAATCACGCGGTTTATCATGAAGCCGATGACGCCTCAGCGGGTGAGGGGCAATGTACGGTAGAGATGAACTTCGCCGATGAAAACGTCAGATTGCACACCACCGGCGACTGCGGTTTCGGGCATAACGTGCAGGCCGAAGGGGAATTTGTACGGGTAACGCCGTAAGTTCTGCCTGCGACAGCCATTAAAAAAACCCGCGTTATGCGGGTTTTTGCGTTCAGACCAGCCGGTGTAATCCGCTGATATCCACGGTTTGTTCTGCAATCCATAAAAGGGTGTTGCGTATGGCGCAGCACCCTATATGAAAATGTGATCTTTAGACGTTCGCGCCGTAAAAATTCTTAAACCATAAATCGGATGCAGGGCTGGTACCCACACACGCGAGTTTACCGGGCAATATCTGCCGGGCGGAGGCCGAAACGGTTGTCATCTTCACTTGCGAAAAACAAGACGATTAAATTGAAAATGGGGCAGAGAACCCACCATCCGCTGTAACCGGCATCGTGGATCCTGCGAATCGTTACGGCCAGACCAGGCAGGAAGATAAATAAAGAATAGAGGCCGGATATTACATATTCATCTCCCAGTAAACTTGCGATCAAACTTAATGCTATGGAAATAAGGAAATTAAACATTGAGAACCACCAGTACTCACTTCTGGGTGCGCGGCCAGAAAAACAGGTGTAATTTTTAAGTACCTTCAAATACCAATTCATAATATTCCTTTATATAAGACAGGGTCAGGCTAGCCTGTGTGAATGACAGGATTCATGGGCCTTGAGGTGGGGGAGTGCTATCTGGCGGGAGTCTAATATGGGGAACGTAAGGGTTCAATTTATAAATACTAAGTCAGAGTTGTTTAATAATGGATTTTTGATTTTTTTCGGAAAATCATAAGGTTAAATCCATGAAAGTATTTAACACGGTTATTTCTTAATGATTTTAAAATAAAAAAAAGGCGGGAAATAATCCCGCCGCTTTATTCATTCAATTATACGGAAAATGTATTTATTAAGGCCATTGCATTTCCCCTTTCAATACTTTCGCGCTCAACTGTAATGAAGAATCGTCTTTCAGCTGCGGATAATGTTTTTTCATCGCGGCAACCAGTGCGGCGGAATCTTTAGCTTTCGGCAGCTCTTTTTCCAGCGTCAGCAGATAATTGCGGGTGAATTTCACCGCTTCAAGCGTATGCGGCGCGCCCGGCAGGAAATGCCCCGGCACGACAACATCAGGTTTCAGACCGGCGATTTCATCCAGTGCTTCTACCCACTGCTTACGGGATTTCGCCGTCTGGGTGTCTGCTGTCCAGACGTGCATGTTGTCGCCGTTGACCAGTACACCGCCAGCGACGGCTTTCAGTGAAGGAATGTAGACAAAGGTGCGCGCGGCATCGACGCCTTTCACCTCAAATTTGTGTCCTTCCAGCTCGAACGAACTGCCTTTCAGCGGCTGCGGGACGATCACGGATTTTGGCGCATTCTCTTTCAGTTGCGGACCCCAGAAAGCGACTTTGCCGTCTTTGCTGGCGTTGATCAGATCGATGGTCGCCTGCGTGGCGACGATGTTTGCCTCCGGGAACGCGGCGTGGATCACGTCCAGCCCGAAGTAGTAATCAGGGTCTGACTGGCTGATGTACACCGTGGTCAGTTTTTTGCCGGTGGCCTTAATTTTTTCGACCAGTTTTTCGGCGTCGTTACGCTGGAACTGGGCGTCGATCAGTACGGCTTCTTTCTCGCCGGTGATAATTTCTGAAGATACCGGGAAGATAGCACTTTCGCCCGGATTGTAGACCTCCATTTTCAGCACGGTAGCGGCATGAGCGGACAGGCTGGTGCTGAGCAGGGCGGCAATCAGGGTCAGTGGTTTTAAGAGATCAAGACGCATAACGTTTCCTCAGGGGCATAAAAATAATCACGTTCAGTAAGCATCTACTGTACGTTGCATAATCCGCGAGAAAAACAGGATAATGCGCAATTGTTTGTTGCATAAATCGGACGAATCATGGACAGAATTACCGCTGCACAAGTGTTTGTTGCCATTGTTGAACGCAAAAGTATGGTCGGCGCCGCCGAATCGCTGAATATGTCGCGGGCGATGGTGACGCGTTATCTGTCGGAGATGGAGAAGTGGTCCGGCGCGCGGCTGCTGCACCGTTCCACCCGCAAACTCAGCCTTACCGATGCCGGTGAAAATACGCTGGCGCGCTGCCGCAAGATGCTCGCGGTGGCGGCGGACATGGGCAGCGTGGCGGATACTTCCGACGAAGCGTTGCGCGGTTTACTGCGCCTGAGCTGCTCGCAGTCTTTTGGGCAGGGCGCGGTGGTGATTGCCGTCAGCGAGTTTTTGCGACGACATCCGCAGGTGAGTATCGATCTTCAGCTGGAGAGCCGGGCGATCAATCTGGTGGAAGATCGCATCGATCTGGCGCTGCGCATCACGAACGACCTGGATCCAAACCTGATCGCCCGCCCGCTTGCGCTGTGCCCGTCGGTGGTGTGCGCGTCTCCGGCCTATCTCGCGGCGCAGGGCACGCCGCAGCATCCGCAGGATCTGAGCGTGCATAACTGCCTGACGTACTCCTATTTCGGCAAAAGCCTGTGGCAGTTTGAGCTGCAGGGCGAAAAAATTTCGGTGCCGGTAAGCGGCAATCTCAGTGCCAATGAATCACTGGTATTGCTGACCGGCGCGGTGGAGGGTGCGGGGATCGTCATGCAGCCTTACTATTCGGCGGCCCCGCTTATTGCCAGCGGGCAGCTGGTTTCGTTACTGGAAAACTGGCAGCCGCAGGAGATGGGAATTTATGCGATTTATGCCTCGCGGCGGCAGATGCCTGCGGCGTTGCGCGCGCTGCTCGATTTTCTGGTGGAATGGTTTAAAGGCCATCCGCGCTGGCTGTCATTGAGCGGGCAGAAAGACTGAGCCACGGTAAAGACGTCAGCCCGCTGGGAACGGTTCCTTTTTGACATCTTTACTCACATTTGTTTAATACTTTGATATTCAAAACCTTAACTAAAATGCCTGCCCTTTTCAGGGCGCAGGGCACAGACTGCGTATGGTCAAAAGTGTGATCTGCATGGTATTTCTGTAAAGGGAAACCAGCATAAAAACCATAAAACACACAAGGTTATCGATTCCTGTCGCTGCTGATTTGCTGTCTGATTTTCTTATTTTTTTGTTTCGCCAGACTGACTTTTTAAAGTCCGTCCGGCTGAGCGTCGTTCAAAAATTGGTTAAATATAATATCGGGGAGTTGTTATGCCTGTTGCACTTCTGGCACTGGCGCTAAGCGCGTTTGCCATCGGGACTACTGAATTCGTCATCATGGGGCTGCTGCCCAACGTGGCGGGTGATCTGAATGTCAGTATCCCGTCGGCCGGGTGGCTGATCAGCGGATATGCGTTGGGCGTGGCGATCGGTGCGCCGATCATGGCGGTGCTGACCGCGAAACTGCCGCGCAAAAATACGCTGTTGCTGTTAATGGGCATCTTTATTTTCGGCAACGTGATGTGCGCCCTGTCGTACAGTTACGGTTTCCTGATGCTGGCGCGCGTGATCACCGCACTGTGCCACGGCGCGTTCTTCGGGATTGGCGCGGTGGTGGCGGCGAGTCTGGTGGCACCGAACCGTCGTGCCTCTGCGGTGGCGCTGATGTTTACCGGTCTGACCCTGGCGAACGTATTGGGCGTTCCGCTGGGTACCGCGCTTGGCCAGGCATTCGGCTGGCGTTCAACGTTTTGGGTCGTCGCCGTTATCGGCGTGGCGTCGCTGTTCGCGCTGTATAAAAAGCTGCCGGATAAAAAAGAAGAAGAACCGACGGACCTGCGCAAAGAAATCCGCGCGCTGGGCAGCCTCGGCCTTTGGTTGTCTTTGTCGATCACCATTTTCTTCGCGGCGGCTATGTTTGCGCTGTTTACTTATATCGCGCCAATCCTGACCGAAATCACCGGCGTTTCAGAGCACGGTGTCAGCTGGACGTTGCTGCTGATCGGTCTCGGCCTGACTATCGGTAACGTGGTCGGCGGGCGTCTGGCGGACTGGCGTCTGGGTGTTTCTCTGACCACCACGTTCCTGCTGATCGCCGTGTTCTCGGTGCTGTTCAGCTACACCAGCGTTCATCTTGTGGCGGCGGAAATCACCCTGTTTATCTGGGCGATGGTCAACTTTGCGGCGGTTCCGGCATTGCAGGTGAACGTGGTGACCTACGGCAAAAACGCGCCGAATCTGGTCTCGACGCTGAACATTGCGGCATTTAACGTCGGCAATGCGCTGGGCGCCTGGGTGGGCGGTGCGGTGATCGAACGCGGCATGGGTCTTAGCAGCGTGCCTCTGGCGGCGGGTGGCCTCGGTGCCATCGGCTTCGTGCTGTGCGTGATAACTTTCCGTCGTGCGGCAAAAAAGACTGAGAAAGTCGTCGCGTAATATCCGATTGATGCAATGAAAAGGCCACACAGAATCTCTTCTGCGTGGCCTTTTTTATCGGATGGACGAAACTGCCAGCTCCAGCCGCTCGGCAAACCGTTGTGCCTGCTGATGACAGTGTTCGCTAAAGAGAGTAACCAGTGCGGAAGCGGGGCGATGCAAGGGTTTGATCAGGCTGACGGTGAAAGGCACGGCAATGCTGAATTCGCGGATCACCACGCCGTTTTCGGCATAGTCTAAGGCGGTCAGCGGGTTGACTATCGACACGCCCGCGCCCGCGCGCACCATGCTACAGACCGATGCGGCGCTGTGCGTCTCCATGACCAGTCGCCGCGCGACGTGCTGCTCGGCAAACAACGTATCGAGAAGCTGACGGTAACTGTCTGTCGCCGATAAGCTGATGAAATTCAGGCCGCTGAAATCCTGCGGTGTCAGGCATGGCTTTGCCGCCAGCGGATGCCCTGGAGGCAACACGCAAACTTCGTTGAGCGTCAACAGCGTCTGGCGTTCGGTACCGGCAGGCGTCTGGGTATTTTCGGTCAGCCCTAAATCGTGGCGCTGCGCCGACAACCATTCCTCCAGCAGCGGCGACTCCTGCGGCACAATATTGAAACTGACGTCAGGGTATTTATCCAGAAAGGGTTTGCAGACCGCCGGCAACAGCGACTGGCTGAACACCGGCAGGCAGGCGATGGACAGTTGCGCCTGCTCAAACTGGCGGATGCCCTCTGCCGCGCTGACGATCCTCTCCAGCCCGTAATAGGATCGCTGCACCTCTTCGAATAAACGTAATCCCTGCACCGTCGGGTACAAACGCCCGCGCAGACGCTCGAACAGTTGTAAATTCAGCAACTTTTCGCAGCGCGCAAGTTCGCGGCTGACGGTCGGCTGCGAGGTGTTGAGCAACGCGGCGGCTTCCGTCAGGTTACCGGTGGTCATCACAGCATGAAAAATTTCGATATGGCGCAGGGAAATGGCGGGCATGATTTTCATCCGGATGATGAGCAATAAGTCATATCATAAATGAATAGACTTGCCTGAAATAGATATTTTATCGCAACCGTGTATCACGGCATACTGAGGGAAATAGACACGATCTCACCTGACGGAAAACCTTATGCCACGCGCCCTGAACGACACCACTACCGCGCTTAACGCCGAAAATTTACTGGCTCTTACCCAACAGTTTGGCTGCCCGGTCTGGGCATATGATGCGGAAATCATCAAAGCGCGCATTGCGCAGCTGCGTCAATTCGACGTCATCCGTTTTGCGCAAAAAGCCTGTTCGAATATTCACATTCTGCGCCTGATGCGCGAGCAGGGCGTGAAGGTGGATTCTGTTTCTCTGGGTGAAATCGAACGCGCACTGGTGGCCGGTTTTATTCCGGGCCGCGAGCAGAGTGAAATTGTCTTTACCGCCGACGTGATGGATCAGCCGACGCTTGAACGCGTGACCGCGCTGGATATCCCGGTCAATGCCGGTTCCATCGACATGCTGAGCCAGATTGGGCAGCAGAAAACCGGACATCCGGTGTGGCTGCGTGTGAATCCGGGCTTCGGCCACGGCCACAGCCAGAAAACCAATACCGGCGGCGAAAACAGTAAACACGGGATCTGGTATGCCGATTTACCGCAGGCGCTGGCAGAAATCAGCCGTTACGGCCTGAAACTGGTTGGGATCCACATGCACATCGGATCCGGCGTAGACTATGGTCATCTGGAGCAGGTGTGTGATGCGATGGTGCGTCAGGTGATTGAAACCGGACAGGATATTGAAGCAATTTCCGCCGGTGGTGGCTTGTCGATTCCGTACCATTTTGAGGAAGAGTCCATTGATACTGGCCATTACTTTGGTCTTTGGAACCTCGCCCGTGAGCAAATCGCCGCGCATCTGGGGCATGACGTAAAACTGGAAATCGAACCGGGACGCTTCCTGGTGGCGGAATCCGGCGTTCTGGTGGCACAAATCCGTGCGGTGAAAAATATGGGCAGCCGTCACTTTGTGCTGTGCGACGCAGGTTTCAACGATCTGATGCGCCCGGCGATGTACGGCAGCTATCACCACATTTCGCTGTTACCGGCCGATGGCCGCCAGCTTGATGGGCAACCGCTGACGGATTCGGTAATCGCTGGCCCGCTGTGTGAATCCGGCGATGTCTTTACCCAGCAGGCAGGCGGAGGCGTCGAAACTTTCCCGCTGCCACCGGTTAACATCGGCGATTATCTGGTATTCCACGATACCGGCGCGTATGGCGCATCTATGTCATCCAACTACAACAGCCGTCCGCTCTTGCCGGAAGTGTTGTTTGAGAATGGCGTACCGCGTGTGATTCGTCGCAGACAGACGGTGGAAGAGCTGCTGGCTCTGGAGCTGTAATTTTTTTTCTCCCTCCCCGGCAAAGGGGAGAGTTGGGGTGGGTATTACAAAAAAAATCATGTGGTTGACGTTTATTTTGGTCGCCGTTTTGCCATTAACACCCCCTCCCTGCCTCCCCCTTCGCAGGGGGAGGAGCAAAAGCCAAACCTAAAAAAACGGAAGGCTTCCTTCTCTTCGCGGGGGAGATCACTTACTTATCAAACATTTCTTTTCTCAGTAACACGATCTCTTCGGCCAGTTCGCGGCACAGCATGGCGGTCATCAGGTGATCCTGCGAATGCACCATGATCAAGTTCACCGGTATTTTGCCCACGCCTTCATCCAGGCCAATCAGCTGTGTCTGCACTTTGTGCGCCACACGCGCCGCGTCGTCGGATGCTTTGAGCATCGCATCGGCTTCTGCCCACTCTCTTTTACGCGCGTGCTGAATCGCCATCATCGCGTTGGATCGTGCTTCTCCGGCGTTGATCAATAACTCCATCACCGTTTGTTCCAGATCGAATTCCATCGAAAACTCCAAATTGGTATACCAGAAAAGTGTGAATTCATCATATTGGAATTCCAATATTCACATGTGAGAACGCTGTCACAGAAATTAATTCTCATTACGCTATTTTTTGGCATGCCACATTTTGCTTTATGAACGAAATAAAGCGGAATGCGGGCCGACAGGATCACTCTCAGAAACGGAATCTGGCTCTACTTCGCGCGGCACCTTTTCTTCCAGCGGTATAAAAGGTCAATGCGAAACAAACACCTGTACAGCTTTACACAAAATTAAAAGAGGTGGTGTCATGTCATTTAAAGACCGTTTTATCGATTCTCTCGGGGGATTCGCCAACACCTTCAATAGCTACCGATACATTATGGCTATCAAGGCGGCTTTTATCACATTAATGCCCGTCATTATTGTGGGGGCATTCTCAGTTTTAATTTCTAACATGGTGATGGATCCGAAAAACGGATTAGCACACTTTGAAATGTTGTCGTGGCTGGCCACGCTCAAACCGATCATGAGCAGTATTAACTACGCCACGCTGAGTTTCCTGACTATTGGTGCCGTCTTCTTAATCGGTATTGAATTAGGCAGAATCAATGGTTCGCGTTCGTTATTTCCGGGCCTGCTGGCGGTCATTTGTTTTATTGCCGTGACGCCCACCACTGTCGATATGATGGTGAATGGTCAGATGCAGGAAGTCAAAGACGTGCTGGCGAAGCAATTCTCCGATACCAAAAGTCTGTTCCTCGGAATGTTTATTGCGATCCTGTCCGTGGAGATTTATTCCAAACTCGAAAGCTATAGCGGCCTGCGAATTAAGATGCCGGAAAGTGTGCCGCCAAATGTCTCAGCGTCGTTCTCGGCGTTAATTCCCGCCATTATTACCGTGGTGATTATTGCCACCTTCGGATTTGTGTTCCATCAGGTCACCGGCATGTATCTGTACGATGCGGTGTATCAGGTGATCCAGCGTCCGCTGGAATCCGTGATGCAAAGCCTGCCGGGCATTCTGCTGCTGATGTTTGTCGCGCAACTGTTCTGGGTGATCGGCATTCACGGTAATCAGATGATCAAACCTATCCGCGAACCGCTGTTGCTGGGCGCGATCATGGTCAACATGACGGCGTTCGAGCAGGGGCATGAAGTGCCGAACATCATCACCATGCCGTTCTGGGATGTGTATATGAGCATTGGCGGCTCCGGCTGCACCATCGGTTTGTTGCTGGCCGTGATGCTCGCCACCCGCCGTAAAGAAATGCGCGAAATCTCCAAATTGTCGCTCGGGCCAAGCGTGTTCAACATCAACGAGCCCGTGATTTTCGGTATGCCGATCATGCTCAACCCGATCCTGGCTATCCCGTTCATCATCACGCCGCTCATCACCGGCACCATCGGTTACTTCGCCACCAGCCTCGGCTTTGCCGGACGCGCCGTGGTCATGGTGCCGTGGACCACACCGCCTATCATCAATGCCTGGCTATCCACTGCCGGTTCGATGGGCGCGGTCATCACCCAGGCCGGATGCATCGTGGTGTCAGTGCTGATTTATCTGCCGTTTGTGAAAGTGGCCTCGCGCCGCGCCGAACAGGCACAGCTTGAGGCGATGCAGAAGAAACAGGCTGCAACGGCCTGAAGCGCACAAAATTATTCGGATAAAAGAGGACTGTTATGAGCAAGGTTTCCATCGCCATTCCTGACGGATTTATCCTCGGTGCCGCGGCTTCCGCGTGGCAGACCGAGGGCTGGAGCGGCAAGAAAAACGGGCAGGATTCGTATCTGGATCTCTGGTACAAAAACAGCCGTCACGTCTGGCACAACGGCTACGGCCCGGCGAAAGCCACGGATTTCATTCACCGTTACAAAGAAGACGTGGCGCTGATGAAAGCCAGCGGGCTGAGCCATTACCGCACGTCGATCAACTGGTCGCGTTTTCTCACCGATTATGAACTGGGCACCGTCGATGAGGAGTATGCCGCTTACATCGACTCGCTGCTCGATGAGATGAAACTACAGGGCATCGCGCCGATGCTGTGCCTTGAGCACTATGAACTTCCGGCCTATCTGATTGAAAAATACGATGGCTGGAGCTCGAAAAAAGTTGTCGAACTGTTCGTGCTGTACGCCGAAAAAGTGTTTGAGCGCTTCGCCCATAAAGTCGACCGCTGGTTTACGTTCAACGAACCGGTGGTGGTGCAAACCCGCGTGTATCTGGATGCCATCCGCTGGCCTTTCGAGCAGAACACGGCGAAATGGATGCAGTGGAATCACCACAAAGTGCTGGCGACCGCCAAAGTCGTCGAGCTGTTTTACCGCAAAGGCCATAACGCGGCGGGCACCATAGGTGTGATCCTCAATCCGGAAGTCACCTACGCCCGTTCGACTGCGCAGCACGATCAGAAGGCGGCGCACTTATACGATTTGTTCTATAACCGCGTGTTTTTAGATCCTATGATCAAAGGTGAGTATCCGCAGGAGTTGCTGGAATTACTCGAAAAGCATGGCGTTGATTTTGATTATTCCGAACAGGAACTGGCGATCATCCGAAATAATACCGTGGATGAAGTGGGGATAAATCTGTATTACCCACACCGCGTGAAAGCGCCGTCCCGCGAATGGAATAAAGAGACGCCATTCCATCCGGCTTACTATTACGAACATTTTGAATTACCGGGGCGGCGGATGAATAAATCCCGCGGCTGGGAAATTTATCCGCGCGTAGTGTATGACATGGCGATGCGCATTAAATCGGAATACGACAATATTCCGTGGTTCGTGGCCGAGAACGGTATGGGTATCGAAAATGAAGGCCAGTTCCGCGATGCTGCTACCGGTGAAATTCAGGATGATTACCGCATTGAATTTATCGCGGAACATCTTTACTGGACGTTAAAAGCGCGGGAAGACGGCGCGAATTGTCAGGGATATATGCTGTGGGCGTTTACCGATAACGTCTCACCGATGAATGCCTTTAAAAATCGCTACGGGTTGATTGAAATTGATCTCGATGACAACCGGAATCGTCATCAGAAGAAATCATCTCGCTGGTTTAAATCGCTCAGTGAAAATGGCGTGTTGTCTTTGACGCTGGACGACGAAGATAAATAACCCGAGGAAACACTATGAAACGTATCGTTTTAGCCTGTTCGGCAGGGATGTCCACTTCCCTTGTGGTCACCAAAATGGAAAAAGAAGCCGCCGCCCGTGGCCTGGAATTTCAGATCTACGCGATCCCGGAAAATAATCTGCGTGATGAACTCGAAGCCTATGGTCGCGATATTCAGGTGGTGCTGTTAGGGCCGCAGGTGAGATTCAAACTGGCAGAAAATAAAAAGCTGACCGATGAACACAATATTCCGATCGATGTCATTGATATGATGGCTTACGGAACGCTCAATGGTGCGAAAGTGCTTGATCAGGCATTAAGTCTGATAAAGTAATCCGTCATACTTCCGGCTGCAGGTGCGTGGTTCATGAGCCTGCAGCCCGAATTATTTTGGATTTTCATTTTTGTTTTTGCAGCAAGGTGAGCGTGTGGAAAAAGGTGTGGTTTCGCAGGACAGAAAACAGTATCAGGAAATCGGGCATGACCTGCGTGAGCAAATCAAGCAAGGGCAGTTTGCCGTGGGCTCCCGTCTGCCGCCTGAGCGCAATATGGCAGAAACCTATGGCGTCAGCCGGACTATCGTGCGCGAAGCGTTGCTGATGCTGGAGCTCGAAGGCACGGTGGATATCCGCCAGGGCTCGGGCGTATATGTGATCCGCATTCCTTCGCAGGAAGAGGGCGAAGATGAACTGATGTATCAGGGGCAGATTGGCCCGTTTGAGATTTTACAGGCGCGGCAGTTACTCGAAAGCAATATTGCCGCGTTTGCCGCCAAAATGGCGACCAAGTCTGATATCGAAAATCTGCGCCGCACGCTGGAGCAGGAACAAACCGCCATCGTGGCTAACGATGAGAGTGGCGACAATGACCGCCTGTTTCACCTGCTAATTGCCGGCGCGACACAAAACCAGATGCTGCTCGATTCGGTCAAAAATATCTGGATGCACCGCGACTCCAGTCCGCTGTGGAAACAGTTACACAGCCATATTGCCACGCGTGGATATCGTCTGAAATGGCTGGCTGATCATCAGAATATTTTGGCCGCGCTGCGCCGCCGCGACGTGATGGGATCCTATCAGGCGATGTGGCAGCACATGGAAAACGTGAAAAATACCCTGATGGAACTTTCCGACGTTGATGCGCCGGAGTTCGATGGCTATCTGTTTGAATCCGTGCCGATTTTTCAGGGGAAAATGGTCTGAACGCGATGAAAATCATCAACCTCAGCGCGCGGCCAGAGTTTAAAGAACAGGTGACCGACTGGCTGTGGCAGGCGTTCGGCAGCGAAAACAGTCGCGATTTTTTTGCCAGCGTGGTGCAAAGCAGCCTGTCGGGGGCAGATCTTCCGCAGACTTTTATTGCGCTGGAAGGTGAACGCCTGGCGGGGACGGTGGGTTTATGGCGCTGCGATTTGGTAAGCCGTCAGGATCTCACGCCGTGGCTGGCGGCGCTGTACGTCGATAAGGATTACCGCTCGCGCGGGCTGGGGCAGCAGTTGCAGGAGTTTCTTCAGGAGCACAGCCGCCGCAGCGGCTTTTCCGAACTCTATCTTTACGCCGAATTCACCGGCTATTACGAACGTTTTGGCTGGCGCTATATTGGCGATGCGCTGGACTATCCTGATAAGCCAGTTCGCGTTTACAAAAAGTCTTTTAGCTGACCGCCGGCCCGCTCACTGAGTGACGTCGTACCAGCGTCGGGCTGAACATGTGGGTGGTTTCCGGCAACGGCTGACCGTTCGCCAACGCCAACGCCAGCTGCGCCGCCTGATTCGCCATCGCCACGACCGGATAACGCACCGTGGTCAGACGCGGGCGCAGATAGCGGGAAATCAGCACATCATCAAAGCCTATCAGCGAGATTTCGCCCGGCACATCAATACTGTTATCACTGAGCACCGATAAGGCACCGGCGGCCATGGAATCGTTGTAGCAGGTGACCGCCGTGAAGCCTTTCCCCAGCCCCAGTAAATCTGCCATGGCTTTCTCGCCCCCGATTTCATCAGGTTCGGCGTAGGCGATGAGTTTGTCATCCACCGGGATATTATTCTCCGTCAGCGCGTCGATATAGCCTTGCAGACGATCGCTGGCGTCCGAAATACCGTGGTTGGAGCACAGGATGGCAATGCGTTTATGCCCGGCCTGAATCAGATGGCGGGTCGCCAGCCAGGAACCGTAACGGTCATCAAGCGCGATACAGCGCTGTTCGAAGCCAGGCAGTGTGCGGTTAATCAGTACCATGCCCGGGATTTGCTGCATCAGGCTGGTCAGTTCTTCTTCCGGCAGCATTTTGGCGTGAACCACCAGCGCCGCACAGCGGTGGCGGATCAACTGCTCAATTGCCTGACGCTCTTTTTCAACGTTGTGGTAGCCGTTGCCGATCAGCAGGAAATTGCCGGTCGCATACGCCACCTGTTCCACCGCTTTGACCATCGCGCCAAAGAACGGGTCGGAGACGTCAGCGACGATCAGCCCCAGCGTTTCGGTCGCCTGTTGGGCAAGCGCGCGGGCGTTGGCATTCGGGTGATATTGCAGATGTTGCATGGCGCTCTGAACCGCTTCCCGCGAGCTTTCGCTGGCCTTCGGGGAATGATTTATCACGCGTGAAACGGTCGCAACCGATACGCCTGCCAGTTTTGCTACATCCTTAATCGTTGCCATAACACTTCCGCTATTCCGTGAGGGTAATCGTTTACACCGCCAGTCTTGCGGAAAAGACAGGTGGCTGCAAGGATGACGATCGCAACTTTTTGATGCAAGTGCTGAAACGACGAGTTTTAACTTCATAACACGCTGACAGCGGGGTTTTGCAAACGCCGCCTGACCCGAGAATTCTATTTATCATTATTTGTGCTTTGAGTTTCCGCCTGTGTGAGTGGTATTTTTATGGTCAAACACCTGCGCTGAGAAAATAAAAAACATGTCGATAAAACGCTATCCGCAACTGGCTCACTGGGGCGCATACACCGCCGTCGTAGAAGATGGACGGTTGATCCGCTGCGAACCCTATTCTGCGGATGCCGATCCTTCGCCCTTACTCGATTCCATCGTGCCGCTGGTCTATTCCGATAAACGGATCCGTAAACCGGCGGTGCGTCGTTCATGGCTGCAAAAACGCGAAAACAGCGATCGCTCGCTGCGGGGTCGCGAAGATTTTGTTGAAGTGGACTGGGATGTGGCGCTGGATCTGGTCGCGCAAGAGAACCGCCGTGTGCGCGACCGTTATGGCGCGTCCGGTATTTTCAACGGCTCTTATGGCTGGTCTTCCGCTGGTCGCCTGCATCATGCCCGTTCGCTGGTGCGCCGTTTCTATTTCACCGGTGGCGGCGGCGTGGATCAGTTAGGCAACTACAGCTGGGGCTCGGCGCAGTTTTTCCTTCCTTATGTTATCGGCACTTTCACGCCGCTGACCGGCCGTGTGACCTCCTGGCCGAGCGTGGTTGAACACGCTGAAATCCTGCTGGCCTTCGGTGGTCTCGCGCTGAAAAATGCGCAGGTGGCCTCCGGCGGCGCAGTGGAACATACGCTTAAACCGGCGCTGGAACAGCTGGCGAAGAAAGGCACGCGGGTCATCAACATCAGTCCGATGCGCGATGACTGCCCGGAATTCCTTAACGCCGAATGGATCCCGATCCGCCCGAATACCGATGCGGCGCTGATGATGGCCATCGCCTATGAAATTCAGCGCAAAGAAGCGCAGGACGATGCCTTCCTCGCCAGCCACTGCGTGGGGTATCCGCAGCTGGCCGCCTATCTGCGCGGTGAGAAAGACGGCGTAGCGAAAACGCCTGACTGGGCGAGTCACATCACCGGTATTCCGGCTGAGCGTATCGCAAGTCTGGCCGATGATCTGATCGGTGTGCGCAGTTTTATCACCTGTTCGTATTCCGTGCAGCGCGCCCACCGCGGTGAGCAGCCTTACTGGATGATGATTGCTATTTCAGCGATGCTCGGACAGGTCGGCCTGCCGGGGGGCGGCTTCTCATTTGGCCACGGTTCAATGAACAGCGTCGGCAACCCGCGTTATGACACGCCGGGGCCTGCGGTCAGTGCGGGGCCGAATCCTTCCGGCCTGGCGATCCCGGTTGCGCGCATCAGCGACATGCTGCTCAATCCTGGGCAGCCCTACGAGTTTCAGGGCGAAACACAGCATTATCCGGATATCCATCTGGTGCACTGGGCGGGCGGCAATCCTTTCCATCATCATCAGCAGTTAAACCGTCTGGTGGAGGGCTGGCAGAAGCCGGATACCATCATTGTTCAGGATAACGTCTGGACACCGGCCGCGCAGATGGCGGATATCGTGCTGCCTGCCACCACTTCGCTCGAACGTAATGATATCGGCGGATCCTCACGTGACCGCTTCGTGCTGGCGATGCATCAGGCGATTGCACCCCAGCATCAGGCGCGTAACGATTTTGATATCTTCGCCGATATCGCCGACCGTCTGGGTTATCGCGAGCAGTTCACGCAGGGGCGCAATGAAGATCAGTGGCTGCGCCATATTTACCGCCAGTGCGGTGAAGCGCAGAAAGGCACGAACGTGGATTGGCCGGACTTTGAATCCTTCTGGGAACGCGGTTTTGTGGAGCTGCCGATGCCGGAAAAAGATTTTGTGTTTTTCGAGGAGTTCCGGAAAAGCCCACGCGCGAACCCGCTGGGTACGCACAGTGGTAAGATCGAACTGTTCTCGGAAACCATCGCCGGATACGGTTATGCCGATTTCGCACCGCATCCGGAATGGCAACCGCCGGTGGAATGGCTGGGCGCTGAGACGGCAAAGGAGTGGCCGCTGCATCTGATTTCCATCCAGCCGAAAGACCGTCTGCACAGCCAGCTCGATCAGTCGCCGCTGGCACAATCGAACAAGACTGCCGGAAAAGAAACGCTGTTTATGCACCCCGAGGACGCGGCCAGCCGCCAGCTGAACGACGGCGATCGTGTCAAAGTGCATAATGCGCGCGGCAGCTGTCTGGCCGGTGTGTTATTCAACGACGGGATCACCCGCGGTGTGGTGCTGATGTCCACCGGTGCGTGGTTTAATCCGGGCTTCGGCGCCAAATGGCAGGAGACGGAACAGGCCGGGAACCCGAATGTGCTTACGCTCGATATCGGTACTTCGCGTTTAACGCAGGGGCCTAATGCCATGAGTTGCCTGGTTGAAGTGACGCAATCAGCACTAAATGATTAAAACCGGGAGCATTTTCACCACTCGTTACACTTTGCGGAATTATGTTTCGATTGCCTGCTGGCTGTGATTACCACAAACCAGATAAATTGAACGTCCCAGAGGTATTGATTGGTGAATCATCAACGTGCTCTGCATGTTGATACCGATTAAATTTGCACCAACCTACGCGGATGCGTAGGTTTTTTTTTGCCTCAATGCTGACAACTGGCTCAGCGTCTTCCTAAACTCACTCCTGACTGTCGTCATTACTCAGCGGCTTATAGTATGCTGTTTCCCCAACCTTTTTCTTTCTGGATCAGGGATGACACATAAGGAGATGGCAAACATGTATAACTTTCTTTTCGCCGCGTTCAGGTGGCTGTTCCGCATCGCGTTCAGGGTTACTGTGACACCAGCGAAATCCTCATTTGATTACCCGCGTTTACTGCTGACACCCAACCATGTTTCTTTTATTGACGGCATGCTGCTGGTGCTTTTCCTGCCGGTCAAACCTGTATTTGCAGTCTATTCCAACATCACTGATACCTGGTTTATGCGTTGGCTGAAGCCATATGTGGACTTCATGCCGCTGGATCCGACCAAGCCGATGGCAATTAAACATCTGATCCGTGAAGTGGAGAAGGGGCGCCCGGTCGTCGTCTTTCCGGAAGGGCGTATCACGGTCACCGGTTCATTAATGAAAATTTACGACGGCGCAGCCTTTGTGGCGGCGAAGTCTCAGGCGACGGTCATCCCGGTGCGCATCGACGGCGCGGAATACACGCCGTTTGGCCGCCTGTTCGGCAGCTTTAAAATCCGCTGGTTCCCGAAAATCACCATCAACGTTCTTCCCCCGGTGACGATCCCGATGCCGGATGCACCGCGCTCGCGTGAACGCCGGATACTGGCCGGTGAGCAGTTGCATAAAGTGATGATGCAGGCGCGCATGGCGACCCGCGAGCCACAAACGTTGTATGAAGCGCTGCTGTCCGCGCAAACGCGTTATGGCAGACGCAAAAAATGCATCGCCGATATCGCGTTTAAAGAAGATACCTATCAGGGACTGCTGAAAAAATGCCTTGGCGTGAGCCGGATCCTGCAACGGTTCACCCGCGAAGGGGAACACGTCGGGATGTTGTTGCCCAATGCCACCATCATGGCGGCGGCGCTGTTTGGCGCCTCGATGCGTAACCGCATTCCGGCGCTGCTCAACTACACCGCCGGGGCGAAAGGTCTGCAAAGTGCGATGAAAGCGGCGCAGATCAAAACCATCATCACCTCCCGCCAGTTCCTTGAAAAAGGGAAGCTGACCCATCTGCCTGAGAACGTGCCGGAAGCCAACTGGGTGTATCTGGAAGATTTGAAGGACACGGTCACCACGCAAGACAAGCTGTGGATCTTGTTCCACCTGATCTTCCCGCGTGGCGCGATGCTGCCGCAAAAGGCCGACGACGCCGCGCTGGTGCTGTTCACCTCAGGCTCCGAAGGTAATCCGAAAGGCGTGGTGCATTCACACGCCAGCCTGCTGGCAAACGTCGAACAGATCCGCACCGTCGCGGACTTCACGCCGCGTGACCGTTTCATGTCCTCGCTGCCGCTGTTCCACGCCTTCGGTCTGACTGTCGGCCTGTTAACGCCACTGCTGACCGGTACGCGCGTGTTCCTTTACCCGAGCCCGCTGCATTACCGCATTGTGCCTGAGCTGGTGTACGACCAGAACTGTACCGTGCTGTTTGGCACCTCGACCTTCCTTGGCAACTACGCCCGCTTTGCTCATCCTTATGATTTTGCCCGGTTGCGTTACGTGGTGGCCGGTGCGGAGAAACTGGCAGAAAGCACCAAGGAAGTCTGGCAGAACAAATTTGGTATCCGCATTCTTGAAGGCTACGGCGTGACCGAATGTGCGCCGGTGGTGGCGATCAACGTACCGATGGCGACGAAGATAAACACCGTCGGGAAGATTTTACCGGGCATGGAAGCGCGTCTGATTAATGTGCCGGGCATCGAAGAAGGCGGACGCCTTCAACTGCGCGGCCCGAACATCATGAAAGGCTATCTGCGCGTCGAAAATCCGGGCGTACTCGAAACGCCGCAGGCTGAAAATGCCGAAGGCGAAATGCAGGCGGGCTGGTACGACACCGGCGATATCGTCACGCTCGATGAAAAAGGATTCTGCGCCATTCGTGGCCGTGTGAAGCGTTTTGCCAAACTGGCCGGTGAGATGGTATCGCTGGAAAGTGTGGAGCAGCTGGCGATTAAAGCCTCGCCTGATGGCCAGCATGCCGCGACGTCACGCAGCGACAGCAGTAAAGGTGAAGCACTGGTGCTGTTTACTACCGACGCAGAACTTCGTCGCGATGCGCTGAGCAAGGCGGCGCGCGATCTGGGGCTGCCTGAACTCGCCGTACCGCGTGATATTCGCGTGGTCAAAGCCCTGCCATTGCTCGGCAGCGGTAAACCTGATTTTGTCACCCTGCGCGAAATGGCAGAAAAATCGGAGACTGAGGCATGAGTAAACCTTTAGCGGCGGCATCGCCGCTGATGTCAAAAAGCATGACGGCGGTGATCGTGGCGCAGTTTTTATCTGCCTTCGGTGATAACGCGCTGCTGTTCGCTGCGCTGGCGCTTATCAAACAACAGCTCTACCCGGACTGGAGCCAGCCGGTTTTGCAGATGGCGTTTGTCGCGACCTACATCATTCTCGCGCCGTTTGTCGGGCAGTTCGCCGACAGCTTCTCTAAAGGTCGCGTGATGATGGTCGCGAACCTGCTGAAACTCGGCGGTGCGGCGGTGATTTGCGCCGGTCTGAATCCGTTCCTCGGCTATACGCTGGTGGGCATTGGCGCTGCCGCCTATTCGCCAGCCAAGTATGGCATTCTGGGTGAAATCGCCAGCGGCGAGCAGCTGGTTAAAGCCAACGGCCTGATGGAGGCGTCGACGATTGCCGCCATCCTGCTCGGCTCTGTGGCGGGTGGCGCACTGGCTGACTGGAATATTCTTGCGGCGTTGGGCATCTGCGTACTGGCGTATGGCGCTGCCGTGGCAGCCAACTGGTTTATTCCAAAACTGACCCCTGCGCGCGCCGGACAGTCCTGGCATCCGGCTAAAATGACGCGGACGTTTTTCTCGGCGTGTAAAACGCTGTGGAATGATGGTGAAACCCGCTTCTCGCTGGTGGGCACCAGTCTTTTCTGGGGCGCGGGCGTCACGCTGCGTTTCCTGCTGGTGCTTTGGGTACCGGTGGCTTTAGGGATCACCGATAACAAAACTCCGACGCTGTTGAACGCAATGGTGGCTATCGGGATTGTCTTCGGGGCCGGTGCCGCCGCGAAGTTAATCCGTCTCGAAACCGTCAAACGCTGCCTGCCTGCGGGCGTGGCGATTGGTATCGCCGTGGTTGTCTTCGCGCTGCAAACCAGCATGTTGAGCTCGTATATCGTCCTGGTGGTGGTGGGTATTCTCGGTGGCTTCTTTGTCGTGCCGCTGAACGCGCTGTTACAGCATCGCGGCAAAGCCTCTGTCGGTGCCGGTAACGCGATTGCGGTGCAAAACCTTGGCGAGAACACTGCGATGCTGCTGATGCTCGGCCTGTATTCACTGGTGGTAATGGCAGGTGCGCCGGTGGTGGCGATTGGGATCGGCTTCGGCGTGGTCTTCGCGCTGGCCATTACCGCGCTGTGGGTCTGGCAGATTATGCAAAAGCGCCGTCAGGTCTGAGACATTCCTGCGCTCTTTGAAAAATGAAGGGCATCTGAAAAAACGAAAGGGCGCTCAGCGCCCTTTTTTAATGTCTGTAAACTGTGGTTACGGTGCAGGAATGGTGAAGCGCTTGTGGATGTTTTCCAGCTCGCCCATGATTTCGGCATCCAGTGTCAGATCCTGACTGTCGATGTTGATCTTCAGTTGTTCCAGCGTGGTCGCGCCCAAAAGTGTGCTGGCAACGAACGGCTGCTGACGCACGAAGGCCAGCGCCATCTGCGAAGGATCCAGATTGTGTTTCTTCGCCAATGCCACGTATTCCGCCACTGCGCCTTCAGCCTGTGGTGATGAATACCGGGTGAAGCGGCTAAACAGCGTATTACGCGCGTTAGCCGGTTTCGCGCCGTTCAGGTATTTCCCGCTCAGCGTACCGAACGCCAGGCTGGAATAGGCCAGCAGTTCGACGCCCTCGTACTGGCTGATTTCCGCCAGACCGATTTCGAAACTGCGGTTCAGCAGGCTGTACGGGTTTTGAATGGAAACGATGCGCGGCAGATCGTGTTTCTCGGCCAGTTGCAGATAACGCATCACGCCCCACGGAGTTTCATTTGAAACGCCAATGTAGCGGATTTTACCGGCCCGAACCTGTTCGTTCAGCGCTTCCAGTGTTTCCAGCAGCGTCACCGGAGATTGCTCTTCGGTGTACTGATAACCCAGCTTGCCGAAGAAATTGGCCTGACGTTGCGGCCAGTGCAACTGATAGAGATCCAGATAATCAGTATTCAGACGTGTCAGGCTGGCATCCAGCGCCGCGCGGATATTTTTACGATCCAGCATCTGCGCCGGACGAATCGCATTATCGCTGCCACGGGAAGGGCCGGAGACTTTGCTCGCCAGTACGATCTTTTCGCGATTACCACGGGCCTTCAACCAGCTGCCGATATAGCTTTCCGTCAGACCCTGAGTTTCCGGGCGTGGCGGAACAGGATACATCTCTGCGGTATCAATCAGATTGATGCCCGCTGCAACGGCGTAATCGAGTTGCTGATGGGCGTCGGCTTCGCTGTTTTGCTCACCAAAAGTCATGGTGCCAAGACCCAGTAAGCTCACTTCTAAAGAACTGTGGGGTATACGGTGATATTGCATTGCCGGTCTTCCTTTCTTCTGAGAATGTCAGGCTGATAGAAAAAGTGCCTTATCTGACTATATACAAGGGAATCATCAGGTGGAAGTGGCAGAGAGTGCCGGTAATCAGAGAGGGCGGGGGATGCGTTGAAAGAGCCAGTCCAAAACCGGCTCTTATCGGTGGGCACGGATCTGACTTAGCGTTCCATCACCTGGCTGACATTGTCGTTGTTGATCTGACGCTCGTTGCCCTGTTCGTCGGTGTAGCTCAACAGGCCGGTGGATTTATCCAGCTTCGGTTTGCCGTCGGTCAGGATCATATTGCCGTCTTTGGTTGAAATCACATAATCACTGGCGCAGCCTGCAAGCCCGAATACCAGCAGCGCGGCGCTGGTCATCATCAACATTTTCTTCATCATTGTTATCATTCCTTGTGTGTGCACGACGTTATAGAAAGTCCGAAATGACTCTGTCCGGACATAATCACATTCTATCCTAGCAAAGCCTTTAAAAAGTGGCACAAAAGGTGCCTGAAATTTTTTTAAATGATGACATCAGAGCAGAAAATGTCGGGCCAGCAGCGCGCCGGTAAAGCGTTTTTTCAGATAGAAGCCGCGTGGCAGCGTCAGGATCGGCTGACCGAATTCACCGATCGCTTCGGTTAACGCTTTGCTGTTAGCCGCTTTCGGGCGCAGTTGCAGGAATTCCCCGTGGCGCGCAGTAATGCTTTCAACTTTGCCCAGTACGATCAAATCCATCAACTCTTCCCAGTCCTGACGCAACTGTTCATCTTCTTCTTTGGAAGGCTGCCACAATAAAGGTGCGCCAATATGGCGCTCTGAAAGCGGGATCTGACGCTCGCCTTCAACCGGGATCCACAGCACCCGTGCCAGTTTATGGCGAACATGGCTGCTTTCCCAGGTCACGCCGCTATTGCCGGTTAACGGCGCAACGCAGACGAACGTGGTTTCCAGCGGCTTACCGTGCGAATCAATGGGGATAGTTTTTAGCTCAATGCCAATATCGGCGAAATCCTGCTCAGGCTTACTGCCTGCAATCGCGCCAAGATAGACTTCCAATAACATTCCCACCCAGCCTTTTTCTCGTTTGAGATTGGCCGGGATCGGCAATCCTGCACGTGCAGCCAGCTCTCCTAAGGTGTGACCTGCCAGTGACTGCGCGCGGTGCAGCAGCTCATCTTCGTGACGGGGCGGTTCAGTTGCGGGTAACGGAATAGACATAAAAACAACACTCATGAATTTAGGTTAATTTTTAACCTCACCCTGCGTAATGCAGTGCATAAAAAGTTATACCCGTGAGATGGATGAATAATAGCATGATTTAATTTGGTTTTTTTTAGGCCTCTGGCCGGTTTATCACAAGCCGTTTTTAGGTTGACCACCTGTTGAAGGCGACAATGAACAGGATCTTCCCCCTACTTATCCACAGATTTCTTGGATAACCCTGGATAAATCCGATCACTGGTTCGATTTACAGGCTTGACGGACCGTGTTTTATCCAATTTCTACCCCGGCGACGTCAACTTTTAGACGATCGCTGTGGATAAAAACGTCGTTGGTGGATCTTTCACCAGATCATGTCTGCCTGTGACGTGCCTCACTTTTTTAGGGGGTTGATAACGCGGTTTATCGGTCGTAACTTAATGCTTTATATGTCTTTTATAAATATTAATTTTCGCGCCTGGGATAAGTTCACGAGAGTTTTACCCTGCTTACTCTTAAGTTCTGCACACATCTATCCACAGAAAAAGTGAATAAAATCGCGAGCCCTGACCTGAATCTGTTTATAACTTTGCCAATTAGTGAAAGTTATCCCATTTTTATTCGTGCGGATCAGCGCTAACCAGTGGTTTACCGCCTGTTGGTAGTGTGAAACAATCAGAACATCTATGATTTTAAGCTATTGAGGTAGTCCGGTGATCGATGATGATGGCTACCGCCCGAATGTTGGTATCGTAATCTGTGACAAGCAGGGTCAGGTGTTATGGGCCAGACGATACGGTCAGCACTCCTGGCAGTTTCCTCAGGGAGGCATTAATCCGGGAGAAACCGCTGAGCAGGCAATGTACCGCGAGCTGTTTGAAGAAGTGGGTCTGGGCCGCAAAGATGTCCGTATTCTGGCGTCGACCCGCAACTGGTTACGTTATAAATTGCCAAAACGTTTGGTGCGTTGGGACACAAAGCCGGTTTGTATCGGCCAAAAGCAAAAATGGTTCTTGCTGCAACTGATGTGTAACGATGCTGATATCAATATGCAGCGCAGCAGTACGCCTGAATTTGATGGCTGGCGTTGGGTGAGTTTCTGGTATCCGGTTCGTCAGGTGGTGTCATTTAAGCGCGATGTGTATCGTCGCGTGATGAAAGAGTTTTCGACCACTATTATGCCGATGCAGGAAATTTCCCTTCCCAAGACATCGCCCGCTTACCGTCGTAAAAGAGGCTAAGTCGCGAAGAGATGCTCACGCGTTTGCGAGAAATTGTTGAAAAGGTAGCAATGGCGGCCAGCCTGAATGATGCGCTGGACGTACTGGTCAATGAAACCTGCCTGGCGATGGACACCGAAGTGTGTTCCGTTTATCTCGCTGACAATGACCGTCGTTGTTATTACCTGATGGCGACGCGAGGTTTGAAAAAACCTCGCGGGCGTACTATTACGCTCGCGTTTGATCAGGGGATCGTCGGTCTGGTAGGCCGGCTGGCAGAACCCATCAACCTCGCCGACGCGCAGAGTCATCCCAGCTTTAAATACATTCCCGCCGTAAAAGAAGATCTTTTCCGATCCTTCTTAGGCGTACCGATCATTCACCGTCGTCAGCTACTCGGCGTGCTGGTCATTCAGCAGCGCGAACATCGACAGTTCGACGAAAGTGAAGAATCTTTTTTAGTCACGTTAGCGACTCAGCTGGCGGCGATCCTTTCACAGGCCCAACTGAACGTGCTGTATGGCCGATTTCGCCAGACCCGCGTCCGCGCGCTGGCGGCTTCGCCGGGTGTCGCCATCGGTATTGGCTGGCAGGACAGTTCGCAGCCATCACTTGAACACGTCTATATGGCGTCTACGCTCGATACGGTGCGTGAACGCGAGCGGCTGACCCGTGCGCTTGAAGATGCCGGTGCAGAGTTCCGCCGTTTCAGTAAACGGTTTACCGCCAGTGCACAAAAAGAAAGTGCCGCAATTTTCGACCTCTATTCACACCTGCTTAACGACGCCCGTCTTAAGCGCGAACTGTTTGCGCAGATCGATCAGGGTGCCGTTGCTGAATGGGCGGTGAAAAAGGTTGTTGAAGAATTTGCTGCGCAGTTTGCCAGCCTGCAGGATACCTATCTGCGAGAGCGCGGCAGCGATTTGCGTGCACTTGGTCAGCGGCTGGTTTTCCATCTCGATGACACTATTCAGGGCAATACACAGTGGCCGGAGCGTTTTATTCTGGTCGCAGATGAACTGACCGCAACGCTTCTGGCCGAAGTCCCGCAGGACCGGCTGGCGGGCGTAGTGGTGCGCGACGGTGCGGCGAACTCCCACGCGGCCATTCTGGTGCGCGCGATGGGTGTGCCGACCATTATGGGCGCGGATATTCAGCCTGCGCTGCTCAGCCAGCGGCAACTGATTGTTGATGGTTATCGCGGCGAGCTGCTGATCGACCCGGAACCGGTGCTGGTCGCAGAATATAAGCGTCTCATCAGCGAAGAAATGGAGCTGAGCCAACGCGCAGAGGATGATGTTGATCAGCCTGCGGCGCTGAAAAGCGGCGAAAGAGTGAAGGTGATGCTCAATGCCGGTCTGAGCGCCGATCACGAAAAACTGTTCGGCAGTCGCGTGGACGGCGTCGGGCTGTACCGCACTGAAATTCCATTCATGCTGCAAAGCGGTTTCCCTTCCGAAGAGGAGCAGGTGGCGCAGTATCAGGGCATGTTGCAGCTGTTCCCGCAAAAACCGGTGACACTGCGAACGTTGGATATCGGCTCTGACAAACAGCTGCCATACATGCCGATCAGCGAGGAAAACCCTTGTCTGGGTTGGCGTGGGATTCGTATTACGCTCGATCAGCCGGAAATTTTTCTGATTCAGGTGCGCGCCATGCTGCGTGCCAATGCGGCGACAGGGAATCTCGGTATCTTGCTGCCGATGGTCACCAGCCTCGAAGAGATTGATGAAGCACGCCGTCTGATAGACCGCGCCGGACGTGAAGTGCAGGAGCAGCTCGGTTACGAACTGCCGCGCACGCGTATCGGGGTGATGATTGAAGTGCCGTCGATGATCTTTATGCTGCCGGCTCTCGCCGGAAGAGTGGAGTTTATCTCGGTTGGTACCAACGATTTAACTCAGTATCTGCTGGCGGTTGACCGCAACAACACCCGCGTTGCCGGGCTTTATGACAGCTTACATCCGGCGATGTTGCGGGTGCTCAAGCAGATAATTACCAGCGCTGAAGCGATCGGGCTGGACGTCAGCCTGTGTGGTGAAATGGCGGGCGACCCGATGGGCGCATTGCTGCTGACCGGCATGGGTTACCGTAACCTGAGCATGAACGGGCGCAGCGTGGCGCGCGTAAAATATTTGCTGCGCCGCATCGACCTGATGGATGCCGAAGAACTTGCCAGCCGGGTATTGCAGGCACATTTCACTACGGATGTTCGTCATATGACGGCAGCATTTATGGAAAGGCGCGGTCTGGGCGGCCTGATTCGCGGCGGCAAATAGGACTCAGGCGCGGCATTTACCACCGCGTCATTCCTGCCTGCCCCCAATGCGGCGCAGAATGAGACGATTTTTTACAGAACTTTTCCCCGGCCATAGCCCCGGAAATCCTCCCGGCTATGCTACTATTCGCACCCTGCTGACCCCTAACCGGGCTAAAACAATAAACAATTTGTGGTGATAGATGAGCAACAGCTATCTGGCGTTTCCCCAGTTTGATCCGGTGATTTTCTCTATCGGACCGGTATCCCTCCACTGGTACGGACTGATGTATCTGGTTGGTTTTGTCTTCGCGATGTGGCTGGCTGTACGCCGTGCCAATAAGCCGGGCAGCGGCTGGACTAAAGACGAAGTCGAAAATCTGCTGTATGCCGGTTTCCTTGGCGTGTTCCTCGGTGGCCGTATCGGTTACGTATTCTTCTATAATCTGCCTCTTTTCCTCGACAATCCGCTTTACCTTTTCAAAGTTTGGGACGGAGGTATGTCCTTCCACGGCGGCCTGATCGGTGTGATCGTCGTAATGCTGGTCTTCGCCCGCCGCACCAAGCGTAATTTCTTCCAGGTCGCGGATTTTATCGCGCCGCTGATCCCGTTTGGTCTGGGTGCCGGACGTCTGGGTAACTTCATCAACGGCGAACTGTGGGGCCGTGTGACCACTGATGTGCCATGGGCAATGTTGTTCCCAGGCTCCCGTCAGGAAGATATCGCCATCGCTGCCTCTGACCCGAAATGGCAGCCGCTGCTGAACCAGTATGGTGTCCTTCCGCGCCATCCTTCCCAGCTGTATGAACTGCTGCTCGAAGGCATCGTGCTGTTTATCATCCTGAACGTCTTTATTCGTAAATCACGCCCGATGGGCGCGGTATCAGGCTTGTTCCTGATCGGTTACGGTTTATTCCGCATCATTGTTGAGCATTTTCGCCAGCCGGATGCGCAGCTCGGTTTGTTCGACGGCGTGATCAGCATGGGGCAGGTACTGTCCATTCCGATGGTAGTCATCGGCCTGATTATGATGGTCTGGGCATACCGCCGTCCGCAGAAACAATTGTCGTGAGGTAACATGAAACAGTATCTGGATTTAATGCAGAAAGTGCTCGATGAGGGCACCCCTAAAGCCGACCGTACGGGTACCGGCACGTTGTCGATTTTTGGTCATCAGATGCGTTTCAATTTGCAGGAAGGTTTCCCGCTGGTCACCACCAAACGTTGTCATTTACGCTCCATCATTCATGAACTCCTGTGGTTCCTGAAAGGCGAAACCAATATCGCTTATCTGCGTGAAAACAATGTCAGCATTTGGGACGAGTGGGCCGATGAAAACGGCGATCTCGGCCCGGTGTATGGCAAGCAATGGCGTGCCTGGGGCGCTGCGGATGGAAAGCAAATCGACCAGTTGACCAATGTCGTGAACCAGCTTAAAAGCGATCCGAATTCGCGTCGTATTATTGTTTCTGCGTGGAACGTCGGTGAGCTGGATCAGATGGCACTGGCACCTTGCCATGCTTTCTTCCAGTTCTACGTGGCGGACGGTAAGTTGTCCTGCCAGCTTTATCAGCGTTCTTGCGATGTTTTCCTTGGCCTGCCGTTTAACATCGCCAGTTATGCGCTGCTGGTGCACATGATGGCGCAACAGTGCTCTCTTGAAGTCGGCGATTTTGTCTGGACCGGGGGCGACACCCATCTGTACAGCAACCATATGGAACAGACGCATCTGCAACTGAGCCGTGAACCGCGCGCGTTGCCTAAACTGATTATCAAACGCAAACCGGCCTCCCTGTTTGATTACAACTTCGAAGATTTCGAGATTGAGGGGTACGATCCGCACCCTGCAATAAAAGCGCCTGTCGCTATCTGATTCTTCGCTGTTTGCTGCCTGACGCCTGTCAGGCAGCCATTATCCTGACTTCCCTCTGCAACACTTTTTACCCTTTTCCCCGACGATTCCCATCGCTTTTGTATCCCACATTTTGATTTTGCGAGACGTCGCGCAACATTTTTGTCGCGCGCATTCTTTTGCACTTTTTCTTCTCGGGATGTCCTGGAAAAAATCATTTTGCCACTGGTGGTGAAAATTCAAATGCCTACCCTGAGCGTATGAAAACAACCGAACGTTCAGGAGAGCAGGGAATGTCACTGATAGAAATGATGGTGGTTGTCGCGCTGGTCGCGATGTGCACCCTGTGGGGATTACACAGCTGGCGCGGCTATCAGCAGGCGCTGAAACTTGAACAGCAGGCGCAGCATCTGCGTTTGTATCTTTATGATTTGCAGGCTGAAGCGAACAATTACAACCGCTCCGCCATACTGTGGGCGATAAGCGGTACCGGCGGGTGCGTTGGTACAGGTGCGCGTCCGGCAGTTTGCAGTGCAGCGGGCGGAAGAGTGTTTGTGGTCAGTGAACCGGATATTGAGTTATTTGATTTTACCGACAAAGTGATGGGTTTTTACGGGCTTCGAAATGCCGCGCTGGCCGGGCATCTGACACTGAAAAATGCGGCAGGGAGTCTGCGTGTGGTGCTCTCAGCCAGAGGGCGTTTGCGTCTGTGCAGTGAGAATAAGCCGATGCTGGGCATCGGAGTCTGTCAGTGATTTTCCGTCGGACGCAGGGCTTCACACTGCCGGAAGTGATGATGGCGATGGGAGTCGGCAGCATGCTGATGCTCAGTGCGGCGCAAGTTTATCCGCTGATGCGCCAGCGAAGCCAAAGCCTCGGGCGACATTATCAGTTGGATCAATTGCTGCGCCAGACCAGCTTTACTATCGAAAAAGACTTACGACGCGCTGGATTCTGCAATGGCGTGTGTGACGGTAAAACCGTCATTCTCGGCAATGCGTCAGGAGAAACTACAGGCTCCTGTGTTATCGCGATTTATGATCTGAACCGAAACGGGCACTGGGAAAAACCGGGTAGTGCAGAATCTGAATATTTTGGTTATCGCCTGCGTCAGGGCGGTATTGAAACCCAGCGTGGTGCAGATACATGCAACAGTTCTGGCTGGGAGAAGTTGCTCGACCCGGCAGAAGTTAACGTCACGAAGTTTGTCGTGACGGAGCATTCTGGCCTGACTGCCGGACGCCTTTTCTCACTGGAACTCGAGGCACGGTGGAGTAAAGATCCCCTGATCCACCGGAAAATTATTGTCCAGGTTGCGGGGCATTCCCTATGAAATTCCGGGCGAAAATCAGGAAGGATCCCTCTCAATACCATCAGCAGGGCAGTGCCATGATATTGAGTATTATGGTGATGATGGGGCTGGGTATGATTGCACTGAACTCCCTGCAACAACAGCTTTCCGCCGGGCTGGCTCTGACATCCCATCAGCACCGGTATGCGATTGCCTGGGAGAATGCTGCTTCTTCACTGAGCTGGGGAGTCAGCGAGCCGTGGAAATTAACGGCACAGACAAAGTGGCAATGTCAGACGTTGACCGCCGGGATCGTGACTGCGGGGTCAGGGCGTACCTGTGTCCGCCCTTCACTACGTGAAGATGTTTTTGTTGTGCGCGGAGAAGGGAGAGCGTCGGAAGGGGGAGAGCCCGTGCTCCTTTACCAGCAGGTTAGCGCGCAAAAACAAGCGGATGGCTTGCTGATTTTTTCCCCACTCAGGCAAGGCTGGCTGGATTTCTGTCCGGAAGCCGATGAGTTGTTCTGTGATGACTGAGAAAGAAATCAATCAGCAAGGATTTAGCCTGCCGGAAGTGATGATCGCCGCGCTGCTGCTCTCAGTATCGGTACTTGGATTGCTCAACTATTTTCAATCGCTGAGTCAGGGTTTTATGCGTCAGTGGCAGGTGCAGCAGGCGTGGTCAGAGGCGCACTCAGAGTTAGAAGCCTATTCGGTCAGCGGAAACGGGACTCAACTGATGATTAAAGATTGGGAGTATCAGATATCCGGTTTTTCTGCTGGCCAGCGATGCATACTTGTCAGTGTAATTATCCGTTCACCGGCACAATATCAGGCACGCTTGCAGCGTTTAGTTTGCGAGCCAGATACAGGTAAACCTTCCGCTTAAGCAGGAGAAATACCGTTAAGCCGCTTGCAATGACAGCCTAACTGCATAGAGTGGTTTAAACAGGTGATTCATCTGGAGGGAATAACGCCCCGGTTGCTAAAAGTGATACAGCGACAGGTTATACATCCCGACACAGATTTTTCGACAACTATCCTGCATCTGCGGGGTCTGAAAAGACTCAACGGCATAAAACAGCAGGTTGAGGTTCATCAGTGGTTGAACCGTCATTTTTGCCCGTGTGGCACGTATATTGGATTGAGGGAGAGTGGCAATGTTTAAACAGGTTACCCGATTCACAGGGTTACTGTTGTTATTGACCTTTTGGGCCCCTGTTGTTTCAAGTGCCGCCGGTTGGCAGCCTTATGCACAAGCTATCAATAAAAGTCAGAATGACCCGCGTCAGTATCAGGCGATAACGCTGGCGAATGATATGACGGTTTTGCTCGTTTCTGATCCTGATGCGCCTAAATCTCTCGCCGCTTTGGCTATTCCCGTCGGCTCGCTCGAAGATCCTGACTCACAGTTAGGTCTGGCTCACTACACTGAACACATGCTGCTGATGGGATCCAAAAAATATCCCCAGCCAGAAAGCCTTTCCGAATTTCTCAAGAAACATGGCGGCAGCCATAACGGTAGCACCGCATCCTATCGCACGGCATTCTATCTGGAAGTTGAAAATGACGCCCTTCCTGAAGCGGTAGATCGCCTTTCCGATGCAATCGGTGAACCATTGTTAGACCCAGCCAATGGTGACCGCGAACGCAACGCGGTGAATGCTGAACTGACCATGGCACGTTCACGCGACGGAATGCGTATGGCACAGGTACGCGCTGAAACACTGAACCCTGAGCATCCTGGTTCGCGCTATTCAGGCGGTAATCTCGATACCCTAAAAGACAAGCCTGGCAGCAAGTTGCACGATCAACTGACGGATTTCTATCATCGTTACTACTCTGCCAATCTGATGGTCGGCGTGATTTATAGCAATAAACCTTTGCCGGAACTGGCGCAGCTGGCCGCAGACACTTTCGGGCAGATTGCCAATCATCATGCTGCCGTACCGCCGATTACCGTGCCGACCTTAACGGATAAACAGAAAGGCGAATATATCCATTTTGTTCCCGCACAGCCGCGCAAAGAGTTACGCGTTGAGTTCGCCATTGATAACAACAGCGCCGCGTTTCGCAGCAAAACGGATACCTATATCAGCTACCTGATCGGTAACCGCAGTCTGAATACATTGTCTGACTGGCTGCAAAAACAAGGCTATGCCGACGGTATCAGTGCCGGTGCGGATCCGATGGTCAACCGCAATCAGGGCGTGTTCAATATTTCAGTTTCGCTGACGGATAAAGGTCTCGCCGAGCGCGATACGGTCATTGCCGCCATATTCAGCTATTTGCATGAAGTGCGCGAGCAGGGCATAAAGAAACCCTATTTTGATGAAATCGCCCACGTGATGGCGCTGGACTTCCGCTATCCGGCGCTGACGCGGGATATGGATTACGTCGAATGGCTGGTGGATACCATGTTGCGCGTGCCGGTAGAACACGTTCTGGATTCGCCTTATCTGACGGACCAATACGATCCGAAAGCGATCGAGTCGAGGCTGGATGAAATGACGCCACAAAATGCGCGTTATTGGATAATCAGCCCAAATGAGCCACACAATAAAGTCGCTTACTTTGTGAATGCGCCTTACCAGGTCGATAAAGTCCCGCCACAAACTTTCGAGCAATGGAAATCCCTGGGGGAGGGAATCAAACTTACTCTGCCTGAGCTGAACCCATACATTCCTGACTCTCTGGCGCTGGTGACCAGAGATTCGAAAGCGACAAAACCTGAACTGCTGGTTGAAGATAAAGGCCTGCGCGTATTTTACATGCCAAGCCGCTTCTTCGCTGATGAACCGAAAGCCAGCGTGACGGTATCCTTTCGTAATGAACAGGCATTAAGCACGGCGAAAAATCAGGTGCTTTATGGCCTGACGGATTATCTTACCGGCGTAGCGTTTGATCAGTTGAGTTATCAGGCTTCTATCGGCGGGTTGAGCTTTGGTACGTCGCCAGACAACGGGTTGCAGTTTACCGCCAGCGGTTTCACCGAATGTCTGCCGGACTTACTGGCCGCACTGGTGGACAGCTATCCTGATTTCAAACCCACGCAGCAACAGCTTGATCAGGCTAAGTCATGGTATCGGGAGCGATTAGCCTCTGCGGATAAAGGCAAAGCCTTCGAGTTAGCACTCCAGCCGGTTCAGCTGCTTTCGCGCGTACCTTACACTGAACGTTCAGAACGCGAGAAGCTGGTTGCGGGTATCACGCTTGATGACGTAAATGCCTACCGTGAGCAGTTGATTCATCACGCCGCGGTGGAAATCATGGTGGTGGGTAACATGACAGGCGATCAGGTGAAAGCCATGTCCCAGCAGATTATGCAGAAGCTGGGGGCGCACGGAACCGATTGGTGGCGCGGAACGCAGGCCGTTGTGACTGAGCCTCAGAAAGCCAATATCCAGCGTGTCGGCAGCAGTTCTGACTCGGCGCTGGCCGCCGTGTATGTACCGACCGGTTATGATGAAGTCCAGAGCATGGGCTACAGCGCACTGCTCGGACAAATTATTCAGCCGTGGTTCTACAGCCAGCTTCGCACGCAGGAGCAACTCGGTTATGCGGTGTTTGCGTTCCCCATTCCTGTCGGTAAACAGTGGGGGATCGGTTTCTTACTGCAAAGTAACAGCAAGCAACCGGACTATCTGTATCAGCGCTATCTGGCCTTTTACCCACAGGCCGAAAAACGTCTGCGTGAAATGAAAGACGCGGAGTTTATTCAGTACAAACAAGGGCTGGTAAATGAAATGCAGCAACGCCCGCAAACGCTGGATGAAGAATCTGACAGATTAGGTAATGATTTCAGCCGGGGGAATGCGCAGTTTGATACGCGTACCAATGTTATCCGTGTGATTGCCGGGCTGACGCAAACGCAGCTGGCGGATTACTTCCATCAGGCCGTAATTAAACAGGACGGTCTGGCGATGTTGTCTCAGGTCTCTGGTAGTGACAGTAAAACGCCGCACTACGCTGCGCCGGAAGGTTTCAAAACCTACACTGATACTTCAACATTGCAGAAAACCCTGAAATCACAGACTGATAAATAATGTGATTTGAAATTCAGAAAGCAAAAAGGACGCGTTAGCGTCCTTTTTTATGGATGAAAATCAGTGTTTAGAGCTCGGAAATCAGGATTTTAGAACGGCGCTGATAGTTATACATTTCCTGCTTCTGAATCGGCAGAACATCTACTTCGGCCGGTTTGAAGCCACGTTCCTGGAACCAATGGATGCTGCGGGTGGTGAGCACGAACAGACGGTTTAGGCCCATTTGCTTCGCCTGGCTGGCCACTCGCTGCAACAGCATTTCGCCGCGTGATGAACTGCGGTAGTCAGGATGCACTGCTACGCATGCCATTTCACCGATGCCTTCATCGTGGAAAGGATACAGCGCCGCACAGGCGATGGTCAGGTTATCCCGTTCGATAATGGTGAATTTATCTATTTCCATTTCCAGCTGTTCGCGGGAGCGGCGCACCAGAATTCCCTGTTGTTCCAGCGGACGGATCAGTTCGAGGATCCCGCCGATGTCGTTGATGGTCGCGCGGCGAACCTGTTCGGCACTTTCCATCACGATTTGTGTGCCGATGCCGTCGCGTGAGAACAGCTCCTGAATCAACGCGCCATCTTCCTGGTAGCTGATCAAATGACTGCGACGTACGCCGCTGCGGCAGGCTTTCACCGCACCGCGCAGGAAGCGCACTGTGCCTGAGAGGTAATCGCCGCTGGCTTCCATTGTATCAATACGAAGCTGCGCATCATTTGGAAACAGCTCGGAAATGATATTGCCTTCTTCGTTTATCACGCCCTGTGAAGAACAGAAGCCTATCATCTTCTCAGCTTTCAGTTTGATGGCCAGCTGCGTCGCGACTTCTTCGGACGTCAGGTTAAAACTTTCCCCGGTGACCGACACCGCAACTGGCCCCATCAGTACGATGGCGTTACTGTCGAGCTGGCGGTGAATCGCTTCTTCGTCGATGCGGCGGATACGGCCACTGTGGCAGTAATCAATACCGTCATCCACGCCCAGCGGCTGAGCAATAATAAAGTTACCGGAAACGACGTTGATGTGCGCGCCCTGTAGCGGAGTATTATTCAGACTCATCGACAGGCGGGCAGTAATATCCAGCTGCAAAAGCCCCGCCGCCTGCTTCACGAGTTCGAGGGCGCGGGCGTCGGTGACACGGATATTTTTATGATAAATCGGCTCACAATTGTGGTCGGCGAGATTCTCGTCGATTTGCGGACGCGCGCCATAGACGACGACAAGCCGGATCCCTAAGCTGTGTAACAGACCGATATCATTGACAATATTGCTGAAGTTCTCATGCTCAATGGCTTCTCCACCGAGCATGACAACGAATGTTTTGCCACGGTGCGCATTGATATAGGGAACTGAGTGGCGAAATCCCTGAACCAGTTCAGTACTACGTTCCTTCACGGCAAAACCTCGTTTGAATTTTTATTCGTAATTTCTGTATTTTTATTCTTTTAAGGCTGTGTGGCAAGTAAGAAATCTCTGTTTTTCTATTAACAACGATTACAAACACACAACAAATTGATATATCGAAATAATGTTTAGGAATGACATGCAGGGAAGGATTGGTTAAAATTCTCAAACTGAGCTTTTAATCAACACTTTAAGACTTTTAAAACCTGTTTGAGACTGCATGACTGACGATAACCACAACCCTGGAAGACGACGACTTCTTCAAACCGTAGCGGCTTCCTGGATGCTCAGTGTGAGTAAAGTGGGGTTCGCTGCCAGTTCACAGGTTATTGCCGTGCGTATCTGGCCCTCTTCGACTTATACCCGCATCACGCTGGAATCCAGTACTCCTCTGAAGTATAAGCAGTTTCTGCTGAGCTCACCCGCGCGCGTGGTGGTAGATATCGAAGGCGTTCACCTCAACAGCGTGCTGAAAGGCCTGGGGGATAAGGTCCAGCAGAGCGATCCTTATATTCAGCAGGCGCGGGTAGGGCAGTTTGATGCCAACACTGTGCGAATGGTGCTTGAGCTCAAGCGCTCAATCAATCCTCATGTATTCACGCTTAAACCGGTGGCAGAGTTTCACAACCGACTGGTCGTCGATCTGTATCCGGAAGAAGGTGCGGTCAGCGCTGAGGATGATCCGCTGCTGGCATTACTGGAAGATTACAATCGCGGGGATGTGGAAAGGACTTTGCCGCCGGAAGCCGCAAAAGACGGGCAGGCAGGGCGCAGCAGACCACTGGTCATCATGTTAGATCCCGGTCACGGCGGTGAAGACCCCGGCGCTATCGGAAAATATAAAACGCGTGAAAAAGACGTCGTTTTGCAGATAGCCCGCCGGTTGCAAAAGCTTATTGCCCGTGAAAAGAACATGAAAGCGCACATGACCCGCAATGAAGACGTCTTTATTCCGCTGAAAGTGCGTGTCGCCAAAGCGCGAAAGCTGCGGGCCGATCTGTTTATCTCCATTCATGCCGATGCGTTTACCAGCCGGGCGGCTAAAGGCTCGTCCGTTTTCGCCTTATCGACGAAGGGGGCGACCAGTTCAGCGGCACGTTTTCTGGCGCAGACTCAGAACGAATCCGACCAGATTGGCGGCGTGAGTAAAAGTGGTGACAAGTATCTCGATCACACGATGTTTGATTTGGTGCAGACAGCGACTATCAACGACAGTCTGAAATTCGGCAAGGAAGTGCTGACGCGGATGGGAAAGATTAACCCTCTGCATAAAAACAAAGTGGATCAGGCCGGATTTGCAGTGCTCAAAGCACCGGACATCCCGTCCATTCTGGTGGAAACCGCGTTTATCAGTAACATTAATGAAGAGAAGAAACTGCGTACGGCACATTTTCAGCAGCAGGTCGCGGAATCAATACTGGCAGGGATAAAGGCCTATTTCGCTCAGGGTGGAATGTCTGCAAGGGGGTAAATAGTAAAGGGATATCAGGAAGAGAAGGGGGACAGGATTCTGTCGCCAAAATTTAGAGACAAAAAAACACCCGTTAAGGTGCCTGATGTTTACTGGTTTTTAGTAGTTGGTTGCGGGGGCCGGATTTGAACCGACGACCTTCGGGTTATGAGCCCGACGAGCTACCAGGCTGCTCCACCCCGCGTCCGTCACTACTTAGTACTGCTTTACTTCTTCACATTATTCTAACTCAGCGCATAAAGCATAAGTTTAGAATTGGTTGCGGGGGCCGGATTTGAACCGACGACCTTCGGGTTATGAGCCCGACGAGCTACCAGGCTGCTCCACCCCGCGTCCGTAGCACTTCTTACTTCTTCACTTCATCGTTCAATTGAATCGGGCATTTTATTGCCTGCGAATCGAATTGGTTGCGGGGGCCGGATTTGAACCGACGACCTTCGGGTTATGAGCCCGACGAGCTACCAGGCTGCTCCACCCCGCGTCCGATGGAGGCGAACTATACTCCCCATGAGATTTCGCGCAACCCTTTATTTGAATTTATTCAAACAAAGCACTTAGTTGCTGGCTTTTTACACATATCGTTGCTGTTTTATACCCAATTTGACTGAGGGCACTTTTTTCGGCCAGGGCAATTCCTTTCTGATAGGCCGTTTGTTATCGTTTCGCCTGTCATTTCCCCTGAAAGTAAGAGAGCGCGGCAATAATGAAAGGACGTTGGAGTAAATATCTGCTGGGTGGTTTGGTAATTGCGGTGCTTGCAGGTTGTTCCTCGCGCCCGACCGACCGGGGTCAGCAGTATAAGGATGGGCGGCTGGAAAACGCGCTGGAATACGTCAATGAGCCGAATGCGACAGGCAAACCTGTAAATGCCCTTGATTACTCCAATCAGGTCGCCGCCGTGCAAATCGCCTCTTCTTCCTTATATGGCAGAAACAATTCGACGTTTCAGGCCGTTCAGCAATGGCTGCGTTCAGGTGCCGATACCCGCAACCTTAGCCAGTACGGAATCAGTGCTTATCAGATGGAAGGTGCCGATAACTTCGGTAACGTCCAGCTGACCGGCTATTACACGCCGGTGGTTCAGGCGCGTTATACCCGTCAGGGCGAATTCCAGTATCCGCTGTACCGCATGCCGCCAAAACGCGGTCGCCTGCCGGATCGCGCGTCCATTTATTCGGGCGCATTGAGCGAAAATTACGTCGTGGCCTGGACCAACTCCCTGATGGATAACTTCATGATGGAAGTACAGGGTAGCGGCTATGTCGATTACGGCGATGGCCGTCCTTATATGTTCTTTGGGTATGCGGGCAAAAATGGCCACGCTTACCGCAGTATTGGTAAAGTGTTGATCGACCGTGGTGAAGTGGCGCGTGAAAATATGTCCATGCAGGCCATCCGCCAGTGGGCCGATTCGCACAGCGCCGCCGAAGTGCGCGAGTTGCTGGAGCAAAATCCCTCGTTCGTCTTCTTCAAGCCGGAACCATTTGCACCTGTCCGCGGTGCGAGCGGCGTGCCATTGATTGCCAAAGCGTCCGTAGCGTCTGACCGTTCGCTGATCCCGGCCGGAAGCACTTTGCTGGCGGAAGTGCCGGAGCTTAACGATAAAGGTAAGTTCACCGGTAAATACCACATGCGTCTGATGGTGGCGCTGGACGTTGGCGGCGCGATTAAAGGACAACATTTCGATATGTATCAGGGAATTGGTACTGATGCCGGGCATGCCGCCGGATTTTATAACCACTATGGCCGCGTCTGGGTGTTAAAATCAGCGCCAAATGGCAAACCGCTGTTCACTGCGTATGCCCAGCCAAATTAAGTTTTCGACACGTACTGAGGTTCAGAAGGTCATGACAGCAACATACTCCGACGCATACCAGCAACGCTTTGGCGGCACTGCACGTCTTTATGGTCAGCAGGCACTGGCGTTGTTTTCGCAGGCACATGTTTGCGTGATTGGTATCGGCGGAGTGGGTTCCTGGGCGGCTGAGGCGCTGGCCCGAACCGGCATCGGCGCGATCACGCTCATCGATATGGATGACGTGTGCGTCACCAATACCAACCGGCAGATCCACGCGCTGCGTGAAAACGTCGGGCAGGCGAAAACAGAGGTAATGGCTCAGCGTATTCTGGCGATTAATCCGGAATGCCAGGTAACCTGCATCGACGATTTCATTACGCCGGATAACGTCGCGGAGATGCTCGATAGAGGGTTTAGCTACGTGATTGACGCCATCGACAGCGTGCGCCCGAAAGCAGCATTACTTGCGTATTGTCGCCGCTTCAAAATTCCTGTCGTGACCACCGGCGGTGCCGGCGGGCAGATTGATCCGACCCAGATCGCGGTTGTCGATCTGGCAAAAACCATTCAGGATCCGCTTGCGGCGAAGCTGCGTGAGCGTCTGAAAAACGATTTCAATGTGGCGAAAAACAGTAAAGGTAAACTGGGGATCGACTGCGTATTTTCCAGCGAACCGCTGATGTACCCGCAGGCCGACGGTTCTGTCTGTGCGTCACGCGCCACTGCGGAAGGGCCAAAGCGTATGGACTGTGCGTCAGGGTTTGGTGCGGCGACGATGGTCACCGCCACCTTCGGTTTTGTCGCGGTTTCCCATGTGCTTAAAAAGATGATGGCGAAACAGATTCGTCAGGCTCAGGCTGCCTGACGGGCAAGACGTAATACGCCTTCTGCCAGCGCATTCAGTCCGCTGGCGCGGCTGGTGCTTAGCTGTTCCCGCAGACCTAAAATATCAAACAATGCCAGCGGATCCCCGTTCAGGATCTCGTCTGGCGTTTTGCCTTCTACCGCCGTCAGCAGCACGGCCAGCAAACCTTTGACGATCCTTCCTTCGCTGTCGCCGTAGAAATGCATTGTCCCTTTTTCTGATTTCTCAGCGCCCAGCCAGACCCGGTTTTCGCATCCCGACAGCTCGTTTTCCGGCAGTTTCAGTGACGCATCCAGCGGTGGCAGAGATTTTGCCAGCAGGATTAACTGACGATAGCGATCTTCCCACTGGCGGAATGTGGCAAATTTTTCCGTCAGTGAGGCTTCGGTGATCTCATGTCCAAAAGGGTGTGGCGTGTGCATCGTATTCCTCAAAAAACGTGTTTCTCAAATAAATTAATCGGCTAGCAGGCTGAGGGCATATTTTACCGCAGCGGTCAGGCGGGTGACGTCCTGCTCATTATTATAAGGCGCGAAAGATGCACGTAATGTTCCGCTGATGCCCAATGCAGCCATCAGCGGTTGCGCACAATGTTGTCCGGCGCGCAGTGCGATGCCTTGCTCCGCCAGCAATGTCACCAGATCGCTGTGATGCACTCCGGCGATATCGAAGGCCAGCAGCGATGCATTCTGAGTGCGGAAACTGCGAAAACCGTTAAGTTGCGAGAGCTGCTCTTCCGCCAACGATGCCAGATTTTGCGCATAGCGTTCAGCGGCGGGCAGATCCACCGTTTTCAGCCATTTCAGCGCGGCCGCCATACCTATCACACCGGCAATATTCGGTGTGCCGGCTTCAAAACGATGCGGCACCGCCTGCGGTGTAAAGTCAGACATCGACGCCCTCGTCAGCATTTTCCCGCCGCCGTGCCACGGATCCATGCTGTCGAGTAATTCGGATTTTCCGTACAGCACGCCGATACCCGTCGGGCCATACAGTTTGTGGCCGGAGAAAGCATAGAAATCGACGTCAAGCTGCCGGACATCAGGCGGCGAATGCACGACGCCTTGTGCGCCATCCACCAGAACCGGCGTGCCGTTGGCATGTGCCAGTTCAATCGCACGCGCAAGATCGGGCATTGCACCGGTGACGTTGGACATTTGCGTGACAGCCAGCAGTCGCGTGCGGGCGTTAAGCAGGGCCGGGAGCGCATTGATATCGGGAAGGCCGAGCTTATCCGCCGGCAGCGTGATGACATGCGCATGACACTGATTCGCCAGCATTAACCATGGGATCAGGTTTGCGTGGTGCTCTGCCTGACTGACAATAATTTCATCACCGGCCTGCAGCTTCGGGCGTAAATAGCTTTGTGCCACCAGATTAATGGATTCCGTGGTGCCGCGTGTCCAGATGATATCGGCAGGGCGGGGGGCATTAATCCATTCCGCCGCCAGAGCGCGTGCCTGCTCGTATTCCTGAGTAAGCGTTTGCGCCGCGTGGTGCTGACTGCGGTGAACCGTCGCGCCATCCTGTGAATAAAAATTCACGGTGGCGTCGATAACCGCCTGTGGTTTCAGGGCGGTGGCGGCGCTGTCGAGATAGCACTGTCCCTGCGAGAGCGCGGGAAAACATTGACGAAAATCAGCGGCGTTAAAGTCAGTCATGCAAGATCAAATCCTTCGGCTACGGGCTAAAGAGTACAAACTTTCCGTTTGTGCAAACCATCTATTCATTTTAGGAATGGTTACCTGGAAATATACCAGAGGTTTGTTATGCTGAATTACGAAGACTAGACGCATTACCCTGGGGGCTTCCCGGGAATTGAAAGCATTTTAATCTGCAAGGAGTCTACAATGAAAAAGATCGTCGCCGTAATTTCAGCCGCACTGCTGACCACTACACTTGCCGCCTGTTCGAGCAACTATGTGATGCACACCAACGATGGCCGTACTATCGTTGCTGAAGGCAAACCAAGCACCGACAGTGATACCGGTATGATCAGTTATACCGATGCGTATGGCAACAAGCAGCAGATCAATAAGTCTGAAGTGAAAGAGATGGCTGAAGGGAAATAATCCCCTGAGTGACACCACCTTCGGGTAACCTCACTGCGCCTCACGACAAAACCGGATACGTATGCGACGTAGCCGGTTTTGTCACATATGTACGGCGCGATATTGCCGGGATTGCCGAAATCCGGACAAAAAAAAGCACCGCAAAATGCGGTGCTAAAAAATCACTTTGGACAGACAGGGTAATGTACAGGAAGTGAAAAGTTTGTAGCATTCAAGCTACGAGTCCGGATTGCCGGACAATTGCAAACACAACATCACAACCACAAGCCAAAAGTATTTCAGCATCCTCATACCAATCTACTTTTCGTTCCGGCTCAGGAAGTGGCGCCACTATAGGTTTTTGCCTGTACATCCTCAACGGACAAATTATAATGTCTCGGATTAAAAAAACTAATATCCAGAGCCACGGACAGGCGTCCCGCTGACCGGCACACAAGAAGTATCCTATCTATGTCAAAACGTTTACCACCTCTTAACTCACTGCGTGTGTTTGACGCCGCAGCGCGCCACCTTAGTTTTACTAAAGCGGCAGAGGAATTGTTCGTCACGCAGGCTGCTGTTAGCCACCAGATTAAGTCACTTGAAGACTTTTTGGGGCTAAAACTGTTCCGTCGCCGTAATCGCTCTTTGTTACTGACCGAAGAAGGGCAGAGCTATTATCTGGATATCAAAGAGATATTCTCCTCGTTAAATGAAGCGACGCGCAAACTTCAGGCGCGGAGTGCGAAAGGTGCGCTGACGGTCAGTTTGCCGCCGAGCTTTGCTATCCAATGGCTGGTGCCAAGATTGTCTGGCTTTAACTCAGCTTATCCGGGTATCGATGTGCGGATTCAGGCTGTAGACCGCGAGGAGGACAAATTGTCTGACGACGTGGACGTGGCGATTTTCCATGGGCGCGGCAACTGGCCGGGCCTGCGCGCCGAACGTTTATACGCGGAGTATTTAATCCCCGTTTGTTCTCCGTCTTTACTGATGGGCGATAATTTGCTGAAAGAACCTGCCGATCTCGGGCATCACACTTTGCTGCACGATGCGTCCCGCCGCGACTGGCTGGCTTACACCAAACAGCTGGGGCTGCAACAGGTGAATGTGCAGCAGGGGCCGATATTCAGCCACAGTGCGATGGTGGTGCAGGCCGCCGTTCACGGGCAGGGGGTGGCGCTGGTGAACAACGTGATGGCGCAAACTGAAATCGAAGCCGGTCGTCTGGTATGCCCTTTCAACGAGGTTTTAGTCAGTAAAAACGCTTTTTATCTGGTTTGTCATGACAGTCAGGCAGAACTGGGTAAAATAGCCGCCTTTCGCCAGTGGATCCTTGCGCGTGCAGCCAGCGAGCAGGAAAAACTGCGCTTTCGGTTTGATCAGGCCTGAGGTCTGAATACCAGAAACTGATGGACATGAACGTACTGATGAGACTGATTATTCAAAGTTTTCATCATTAAACAACGATAACAGGTAACGTAAAATGACCAGTCGTTCAATGCTGATCTTCGCCGCGATCAGCGGTTTTATCTATGTGGCGTTTGGTGCCTTCGGTGCGCACGTACTGAGTCAGTCGCTGGGAGAAGCCGAACTGGCCTGGATCCACACCGGCCTGACCTACCAAAGTATTCACACGCTGGCGGTGATGATTTTAGGCGTTGCGATGCAGCGTCAGCGTAATGTGTGGTTCTACTGGAGCAGCGCGTTTCTGGCGCTGGGAACCGTGTTATTCAGCGGCAGCCTTTATTGTCTGGCGCTGTCGCACCTCCGTTTATTTGCTTATGTGACTCCGATTGGCGGTACCTTGTTTCTGGTCGGTTGGATTTTGATGTTGATCGGCGCATTGCGCCTGAAGAAAAAGGCCGAACGCCATGAATAAAGTTGCTCTCTACTGCCGTCAGGGTTTTGAAAAAGAATGTGCAGCAGAAATTACGGACAAAGCCGCGAAGATGGAAATCTTCGGTTTTGCCCGTGTAAAAGATAACAGCGGTTATGTGCTGTTTGAATGTTATCAGCCTGACGACGCCGATCGTATTGCAAAAGAACTGCCGTTCCGCAGTCTGATCTTTGCCCGACAGCTGATCGTCGTGGGCGAGTTACTCAAAGACTTACCGCCTGAAGATCGTGTTTCGCCGATCGTCGGTATGGTACAAAACGTTATCACCAACGGCGGTGAACTGCGCGTGGAAGTGCCGGATACTAATGAAAGCAAAGAACTGACCAAGTTCTGTCGCAAATTGACGGTGCCACTGCGTACCGCCATGCGTGAACGCCGCATTTTGGGCAAACGTGAAAATCCGCTTCGCCCGGTCGTGCACGTGTTCTTTATTGCATCGGGTTGCTGCTACGTCGGCTACTCCTACAGCAATAATAATTCTCCGTATTATATGGGGATCCATCGCCTTAAATTCCCTTCTGAAGCGCCAAGCCGTTCTACGCTGAAGCTGGAAGAAGCATTCCACGTCTTCATTCCTGCTGATGAGTGGGAAGAGCGTCTGGCGAGCGGAATGTATGCGACGGATCTGGGTGCCTGCCCCGGCGGCTGGACTTATCAGCTGGTGCAACGCAGCATGATGGTCACCGCGATTGATAACGGACCGATGGCACCAAGTCTGATGGAAACCGGTCAGGTTGTTCACCTGCGTGAAGATGGCTTCCGCTACAAATCGACCAGTACCAAGAACTACTGGCTGGTGTGCGACATGGTAGAAAAACCGGCGAAAGTGGCTGCGCTGATGTGTGACTGGCTGGTCAACGGCTGGTGTCGTGAAGCGATCTTCAACCTGAAATTACCGATGAAGAAGCGCTACGAAGAAGTGTCTAACATTCTTGCGCGCCTTGATGAGCGCCTGAAAGAAAACGGCGTTAACGCTGAGATCTTTGCCAAGCAGCTTTATCATGACCGTGAGGAAGTGACAGTGCATATTCGTCGTTTCTGGTCAGCCATTGGTGGCCGTCGTGATGAACGCGATCATTGATGTTCATTGAATGAAAATTGATGTGAAGTGAAATATGAAAAGGCGCTTTCTTCGGGAAGCGCCTTTTTCTTTGGCTGTTGGCCATGTGTCGGGATTACGGCAGACGCAGTTGCTGCAAATTTCCGTCGAGCACAATATTGGTTTGCAGTGTGGAAACCCGTTTACAGACATAAGCCAGTTCACGGTGCTCCTGCAATTTAGACTGCCACTTTTCCGGCACGCCGCTGAGATTGTCATACAGCGCATCCAGTGAACCGGCCTGCGTCAGCAAGGTCACGGCGGTTTTGGGGCCAATCCCCGGCACGCCCGGAATTTTGCTGCTGCTGATCCCGGCCAGTCCCCAGTAATCGGTGAGCTGATGCGGCAGAACGCCGAAGGTCTCACGCACAAATGGCATATCCAGCCAGCGCTTCTGGAAGTAATCGCGAATTTGCACGTTAGGAGCCAGTAGTTGGCAATAACCTTTGTCGGTCGAAACGATGGTCACCTGATGTCCGCCGGATGACACTTTGTCCGCCAGCGTGGCGGCTAAATCGTCGGCTTCGTTGCCGGCGGAATGCCAGCAGGTGATCCCGAGTGCTTCAAACCCGGCCTTCAGGCTAGGCATTTCGGCGAAAAGGTTATCCGGCATCGGCGAGCGTCCGGCTTTGTAATCAGGCAGACACTGATGACGCCAACTGTCGGCGCGATCGTCTTCATCGAAAACTGCTACCGCATGGGTTGGCTGAGTATGTTGAATCAGTTGTCCAATCGCATTCTGACAGGTTATCAGACAAGGCGAACCTTGCACCGCGTGAATACGGCGGATCAGGTTCAGGGCATCAATAATCAGCAGATGTATCGCCATCGACAAACTCCATAATCCACTCTCCATAATAAACAGGGCGACATCTCGTCGCCCTGAAATCTGCTTTAAACGCGTACCCTTAACATCAGGCACAAATTTCATAGCAAGGAATATACGCACTGCCCGGCAATTTCATGCGGTGCTGTGCGACGAAGCCCTGCAACAGACTGTCCATTTTCTTCATTAACGCCGGATCGCCGTGCAGTTTAAAGCGCCCGTGTTGTTCGATAGCGTGAATACCAAACTCTTTAACGTTTCCGGCCACAATACCGGAGAAGGCGCGGCGCAGGGCGGCGGCCAGTTCCTGTGGCGGCTGGTTCGGATAAAGGTTCAGGTTCGCCATGTTTTCATGGTTTGGCTCGAACGGATGCTGTAAGTCAGGCGCAATGCGAATTGACCAGTTGAAACTGTAAGCATCGCCGCTGTTACGGCGATTTTCTTTCACCAGTGGCATTGCACGTTTCATCTGACGGGCGACTTCTGTCGGATCATCCACGATGATGGTGTAGAACTTAGCGGCATCCTCGCCCAGCGTTGATTTAATGAACGCATCGAGCACGTGGAAGTAATCTGCGCTCTCTTTCGGGCCGGTCAGGATCAGCGGTAATACCTGATCGCTGTTTTGCGGATCCATCAGAATACCCAGCAGATACAGCAATTCTTCCGCCGTTCCGACGCCGCCGGGGAAGATGATAATTCCGTGAGCGATACGAACAAAGGCTTCAAGGCGCTTTTCGATATCCGGCATGATGATCAGTTCATTGACCAGCGGGTTTGGCGGTTCCGCAGCAATAATGGAAGGTTCAGTCATGCCGATGAAACGACCTGCTTTGTAACGTTGCTGCGCATGACCGACGGCAGCACCTTTCATCGGTGCTTCCATTGCGCCAGGGCCGCAGCCGGTGCAGATGTTCAGTTCACGCAGGCCGAGCTGGCTGCCGACGTTGCGGGCATACTGATATTCCACCTCATTGATGGAGTGCCCGCCCCAGCAAACAACCATATTCGGATCTTCATCCAGATGGAGTGCGCGGGCGTTGCGTAAAATGGAGAACACCATATTGGTGAGGTGCGCCGCATTGTCACTGTTGAAGTTTTCAAAGCGGGGATTACTGGCGATTTGCGCATTAACGAACAGGATATCTCGCAACACGGCGAACAGGTTTGCTTGCAATGAACGGATGATCCGTCCATCGACAAAGGCATCTTCCGGCGGATTGACCAGTTCGAGTTTCACGCCACGCTCGCGGCGCAGCACGTTAATATCAAAGCTTTCGTAACGTTCGAGGAGTTCTTTACTGCTGTCGGTCTGACTGCCGCTGTTGAGGACGGCCAGTGAGCAATTTCGGAAAAGACGGTACAAGTCGCTGCTCGCGGTGCGCTTGAGCATGTCGACTTCCAACTGCGACAACAAATCCATGGAGCCCAACGGGCTGATATGTGTAATCAAAGTTGCTCCTTGACACCAATCGGTGCTGTGATTATTTCTGCTGCCGGGCGCCGTGCATGATTTTTCGGATCATGTTTTTTGCGTCGCAAAGCGTTGGGCAAACAAAAACAATTATCTGTTAACAGAAAGGATGATCGGTGCAGGTTTGCCCGTCATCTCCTTCTGATTTAACAGTAACCTTGTCGTCAGGCTTTTACCAATGCTCACAGAGCGTTAGCGCAAAACTTGAGCAATGCCTCGCATTATTGCCTGACGAGTCTCGCGGTTGCAGGTTCAAACGGGAAGTTAGACCGCCACGGATTGATGTCCAGACCGCCGCGACGGGTATAGCGGGCGTACACGGCGAGTTTCTCCGGCTGACAAAAACGCAGAATGTCGTTGAAAATTCGCTCAACGCACTGTTCGTGGAATTCGTTGTGATGGCGGAATGACACCACATAACGCAACAGGGCTTCGCGATCGATTTTCGGACCACGATACTGGATCTGCACCGACCCCCAGTCTGGCTGGTGAGTGATCAGGCAGTTGGATTTGAGCAGATGGCTAACCAGTGATTCTTCAACGATTTCATCGCCAGCGGCCTCTGCCAGATAGCCGGTGCTGAATTCGTAGCTGTCGATTTCGATATCCTGATCGTCAATACACTCTCCCGTGAAATGTCCGACCGGTGAGCCTTCAATGTCAGACAGGCGGCTGATGGTGACCGTCACATTGCCCTGTGCACAAGCGCTCAAATCCCGCGTTAAGGTTTCCTGGACGGCCTGCCAGTCAGGGAATACTGTCTGGTTGAAGCTGTTGAGGTAAAGTTTGAAGCTTTTGGATTCAATCAGATTTTGGCTGTCAGCATTCAGACTGATTTCGCCGACGGCGACCTGCGGCAACCCTTTGGCATTGAGCCATGAGAGTTCGTAAAGCGTCCAGATGTCTGCGCCATGAAAGGGCAGGGCATCCGGGAACAGTCCCAGCGGTTCACGGTTCATACTGCGGGGAACGGCTTGTAACAAAGAAGCATCGTAGTGATCGACGTAAGCCGTGCTTTTGCCCAGCGTGAGTTGCGCCAGTGCGGGGTTATCCTGATAAGAGGACATGCTGTCACCTTGCTAAGAGATCGGTACAATAGAGAATAATGACTAGTTTAACCCAGCCTTACCTGAAGATGAGAGAATTATGGAGTCTGAAGTTTCTGTAGCATTGCGTGAATTTACTCAGCGTTATGTCGATCTATGGCAGCAGGAAACTGGCATGCCACCGTCGAGTGAGGCCCTGTTTGGCGTGGAATCCCCTTGTGTTGTGAAAACCGACGAAGACAAAGTGTTCTGGCTGACGCAAATCTTCAGCCCTGAAAGTACGCTGGAAAATGTCGAGCGCGCGATGGAACTGCAGTTGCGCCCGGAAGCTCATCAGTTTTACACCACGCAATTTGCCGGCGACATGACCGCCGAATGGCAGGGCAATGCATTGACGCTGCTGCAGGTCTGGAGCCTGGAAGATTTCACCCGCTTGCAGGAAAACCTGATTGGTCATCTGGTGACACAAAAACGTCTGAAGCTGACGCCGACGGTCTTTCTGGCGACGACCGATTCAGAGTTGGATTTGGTTTCCTTGTGTAATGTGACCGGCAATGTTTTTCTGGAACAGTTCGGCAGCAAAAAAAGAACTATACTCTCGCCATCGTTGTCAGAATTCCTTACAATGCTGACCGCTGTTTACCCCGCCTGATCGTCGTTTCTGAAAGCATACCCCCAGCGCACAAATGGCTCACACGCGTGTGAGAGATCTCTCACAAAGGTTGTAAGAGATCTCGCCAATTTGGCTTAGTTTTTTTCGTCTTAAAACAGTTAAACCATTTTAATTCAATATGTTAACTCTTATTCCCCCTCCCATCAGGCTTACACCCGTCTATTGTGGCTTACAGCCTGTCTTGCCTGAGAGGCCGAAATCAACGATTCTAGTCGTGCAGAAAGGAAGCATGAAACAGAACATCAGGATGATGGCTGTTTCATAAAGCAGGGGACGACTCAGGGTGAGTCAGGACGGCATCGGATTATGCCAGGATGTTTCAGGACGAAACCAGGGACACCTCCAGGACGGAGAAGAGAGCTCACAAAGGAAGCTGAGCGGGTCACAGATGACCAGGATGCGAGTCGGGATGACTTAGGATAAACCGTCAGGATGAAAGTAGGACGATGCAAGGGATAGCAGGTTAGGATAACCGCAGGAAAAGTTTTCAGGGATTGAGCAGGGAGCACTTAGGTAGCTGGATTGCTATAAAACGAACCGGGGGCACTGTGAAAACAGTGCCCCCAATTTTTTGTCTGAATCTCAGGTATGATGCAACACAAGAGCGCTCCGGCGCTTACCGAAGCGCATCTGGTCAGCCGATAGCCCCCAGCACGTCATCCTGACCCTGCTTTTTCGGCAACAGGAATAACGTCGCGAAGATATCGAGCAGATAAATGGCGGCCAGCAGTGTAATGGCGGCAGTAAAGGAAACCTGAGCGACCAGCATCCCGATGACCAGTGGTCCAAAACCTCCCACGCCACGCCCCATGTTGAACAACAGATTTTGTGCCGTCGCTCTGACGCGTACCGGATAGAGATCGGAAATCAGCCCGCCGTAACCACCAATCATGCCGTTAACAAACATACCCATCACCGCGCCTGCAAAAAGCATCAGCGTGGGATCGGAAAGCTGCGCGTAACACACCACCATCACTACCGCACCAACCTGGTATATCAGGAATATTTTCCAGCGTGGGAAACGGTCAGACAAGACGCCAAACAACCAGATGCCGAAGGTCATGCCGATGACAGTCACCGCCGTCCATAAGCCCGATTTAGTCAGTGAGAAGCCAAAGTTCTTCGACAGGTAGCTCGGCATCCAAATCATCAGGCCGTAATAACCAAAATTCTGCACAGAGCATAAAATGAAAATACCGAGGCTGGCTTTGGTTGTCGCTTTATCGCGAAAGAGTAATTTTATGCGGCTAAAAAGTGAACCACCGTTGTCGGTGGAAGCGCTTTTCACGAACGCTTCCGGTTCGCCCATGGTCCTGCGGATCAGGAAGGACGCCAGCGCCGGTAACAGGCCGACCAGGAACATACCGCGCCAGCCGATAACATCGAGCAATAATGGCGTGAGGAAGGCGGCGAGTAACACCCCCAGCTGCCAGCCCATGCCGACATAGGCAGACGCGCGGTTACGCTTTTCAGCCGGCCAGGCTTCAGCGATCAATGCCATACCAATACCGAATTCGCCGCCGAGTCCGATACCGGCCAGGGTACGGTAAATCAATAAATCCCAATAGCCCTGAGCGAAGGCGCATAAACCGGTAAACACTGAGAACATCAGTATAGTGAAAGTGAGTACGCGTATACGGCCAAAACGATCGCTGATCGGGCCGAAAATCACGCCGCCGAGTACTGCGCCAATCAGGGTCCAGGTCACCAGTGAACCACTTTGCGAGGAACTGAGACCGAATTCGCTGGAAATGGCCGGGAGCATGAAGCCGAGAATGAGTAGATCGAAGCCATCCATGGCATAGCCGGTCACGGAGGCCAGCATCGCTTTGGCGGGTGTTGCGTGTGCTTTTTGAGTGTGTTGAGCGGACATAGGTACACATCTGTAAAGAAAAAAGTGGCGGTAGTTTGCCCGTATCGGGCACTTTTCGCCACTATGAAAAACGTATGGATGAAGGGATAAAGTGATAAACCGTGCCGGATGCAGAAAGTTGGGACAACACGTCTTCAATGATATGCTTTGCGCCCCCCGGCGGACGCTGCCCGGGGCCTTGAACGAAGAGAGCGACTCATGAATACAGAAAAACAGGTTCGTCAGATTTTAGAAGATATTGAACAGGCGATGCGTAACGCTAAACTCTGGCATGCCACGCCACCTGATACGGACGCTTTTGAAAGCCAGGAGCCGTTTTCAGTCGATACCATGTCTGCGGAACAATGGCTGCAATGGGTGCTGGTTCCCCGTATGTATGCCCTGTTGGAAGCCGGTGCGGCGTTGCCGACCCGTTTTGCCATCACACCTTATTTTGAAGTGGCGATGCCTGAAGCAACAATGTTGTTGAGTCAGCTGCAACGTCTCGATGATTTACTGAATATAGAAGACTGACATGCTGGAAATTTTGTATCAGGACGAACATCTGGTCGCAGTGAATAAGCCTGCGGGCATGCTGGTTCATCGCAGTTGGCTGGATCAACATGAAACAGTGTTTGTGATGCAAACATTGCGGGATCAGATTGGTCAGCACGTGTTTACCGTTCACCGCCTGGATAAGCCGACATCGGGTGTGTTACTGATGGCGTTGTCGAGCGACGTGGCGCGGTTGTTGTCCCAGCAGCTCGAAAATCACCAGATGAATAAGGTGTATCACGCGGTAGTTCGCGGTTATGTCAGCGAAGACGGTACGGTCGATTACGCCCTGACGGAAGAGCTGGATAAAATCGCCGATAAGTTTGCTAATCCCGATAAAGCGCCGCAGTCTGCAGTCAGCCATTATCGCGTGGTGGCGCAGGTGGAAATGCCGGTCGCCATTGGCCGCTACGACACGGCCCGTTACAGCCTGGTTGAACTGAAGCCGGAAACCGGACGTAAGCATCAGCTGCGTCGTCATATGTCGCATCTGCGTCATCCCATTATCGGTGACAGTGCCCACGGTGATCTCAAGCAAAACCGCGGAATGACCGAGCATTTTGGCTGTTCCGGCCTGATGCTGCACGCCAGTCATATGCAGTTACCACATCCGGTCACCGGTGAATTACTGTCTTTGCAGGCGCGCTGGGATAATCGCTGGCAAAGCGTGGTCGAACAGTTTGGCTGGCAGGGAAAAATCCCTGAGCTTGAAAGGGTTGATGTTGCTCCCGCTTGCGGTCAGGATAGTGAACAAATTTAAAGCCTTCGGATGTATTTGCCGAAGAGAAAGTCGAACGACACAGGAGTGAAGCCATGGCAGAGGTCGGAATTTTTGTCGGTACAGTATACGGCAATGCGTTACTGGTAGCGGAAGAAGCGGAAACCGTGCTGAAAAGCCAGGGTCACGAGGTAAAGCTGTTCGAAGAAGGGACGCTGGAAGCCTGGCAGTACTACCGTCATCATTTCGTTCTGGTCGTGACCTCCACGACCGGGCAGGGTGATTTGCCAGACAGCATTGCGCCGCTGTTCGCGGCGGTGCGCGATACTGTTGGCTATCAGCCGGAACTGCGTTACGGCGTGATTGCGCTGGGTGACAGCAGTTACGATCATTTCTGCGGCGGCGGTCATAAGCTGGATGATTTATTGCAGGAGCAGGGCGCAGCGCGTATCGGCGATTTGCTGGAAATAGATGCCATGGAAAATCCGGAGCCGGAAACGGTGGCCATTCCGTGGGTCGAGAAGTGGGCGTTATTGCTGAAATAAAGTACTGCGATGCAAATATTAAAAAAGGTCAGGGGAGTTAACCTGACCTTTTTGCATTTCTGCATGGCATCAATGAGGCCATGTATTATTGAAATTAACGACCGCTGGTGAGTTTTTCCAGATCAGATTCGATCTCGGTAATTTTATTAGCCACCACGGATTCCAGATGACGTAAATCGTCGAGAATTTTACGTTTAAGATCGACTTCAACCTGATCGCGCTGGCAGATTTGATCTAACTCATCAATCACATAACGCAGGTTGGCGCTGATTTCGTGAATTTCTTTGTAACCTTGTCCCGCATTATCAGCAACGATGGTTTTACGCTGGCGCGGATATTTAAATTTCACGCTTTTGGCAAAAAATTCGCCTTTATCTCTGCGGAAATAAATCTTCAGGATGTCGTTATTCGCCTCCTGACGCAGGCTGTAACGATCAATATCGTCGGGATTATTAATGCCCAGGCTTTTCAGATTGTCATACATAGCGCTACCTTCGTTTAGGAGAATATTTGATCATCATGATGAACCGAACGGCGGTTCGAATCGTTGATTAATGACACAATTTGCCATCAACAAGATAAAAAAATAGCGGGTATTGTTGTAAATACAAAAATTGACCCGCTATTTCTCAGTACTGCTCAGTTTAGTCGATGTTACGCAACAGCTCATTCAGGCCGGTTTTGCCTAATGTTTTCGCATCCACTTTCTTGACGATCACGGCGCAGTACAGGCTGTAGCTGCCATCTTTAGACGGCAGGTTACCGGAAACCACGACGGAGCCCGCAGGAACGCGGCCGTAATGTACTTCACCGGTTTCGCGGTCATAAATCTTGGTGCTCTGGCCGATGTAAACGCCCATGGAAATCACGGAGCCTTCTTCTACGATCACGCCTTCAACGATTTCTGAGCGCGCACCGATGAAGCAGTTATCTTCGATGATGGTCGGGTTAGCCTGCAACGGCTCCAGTACGCCACCGATGCCAACGCCGCCGGACAGGTGAACGTTTTTACCGATCTGCGCGCAGGAACCGACGGTCGCCCAGGTATCAACCATGGTGCCTTCATCCACGTAAGCGCCGATGTTGACGTAAGAGGGCATCAGCACAGTATTGCGGGCGATGAATGCGCCTTTACGAACGGCAGCCGGTGGCACTACACGGAAACCTTCACGCTGAAAACGGGCTTCATCGTAGTCAGCGAATTTCATCGGCACTTTATCGAAGTAGCGGCTTTCACCGCCTTCCATGACCTGGTTGTCGTTAATTCTGAAAGAGAGCAGTACCGCTTTCTTCAGCCACTGATGCGTTACCCATTCGCCATTAATCTTTTCAGCCACGCGCAGTTCGCCGCTGTCGATTTTGTTGATGACCTGAATGATCGCGTCGCGCGTTACGCTGTCTACGTTTGCCGGGGTAATGTCTGCACGGCGCTCGAAGGCTTGTTCAATAACGGTTTGTAGTTGCTGCATCCTGTTCTCTTTCCTGAAGTGATGTTAAATAGACAACCGTACTTGTATCACATTTTATCGCCGGGGTTGAGTGCCTCGGTTAATCGGCGCGTGATTTCCTTACGCGTCGGCTTGTCGAGTGCGCGACGTTCGGAGTTCGCCAGAATGAATAAATCTTCAACCCGTTCGCCGATGGTCGAAATGCGTGCCCCATGCAGCGATAACCCCAAATCAGAGAAGACTTCCCCGACGCGGGCCAGCAGGCCGGGTTGATCCAGCGCGACCAGCTCCATGTAGGTTCGGCGATCGGTATGCGTCGGCAGGAAACTGACCTCAGTCTGTACGCTGAAATGGCGCAGTTTTGGCGAAGGGCGGCGCGCGCGCGGTGGTTGATACGCTTGCGTCATCGACTGTTCCAGTGCGTAACGGATGGCTTCGTGACGATCCTGCGCCAGCGGGCTGCCGTCCGGTTCGAGGACAATAAAGGTGTCCATCGCCATGCCATCGCGGTTAGTGAAAATCTGTGCGTCGTGGATGCTCAGATTGCGTCGGTCCAGCTCGCCTGCGACCGTGGCAAACAGGTAAGGGCGGTCAGGGCTCCAGATGAAGATCTCCGTGCCGCCGCGCGTGGCCTGGCGACTCACCAACACCAGGGGTTTGGTGGAGTCATGTTCCAGCAGATGTCGCGCATGCCATGCCAGCTGATTGGGCGAGTGGCGCAGGAAGTAATCCGCACGGCAGCGGCTCCAGATACGGTGCAGCGCTTCTTCGTCAATATTATCCATACGCAGCAACGCCAGTGCCTGCAGGCGGTGATGGCGCACGCGTTCGCGCAGATCCGGTGTATTTTGCATACCGCGACGCAGCTGTTTTTCAGTTGCGAAATACAGTTCGCGTATCAGGCTTTGCTTCCAGCTGTTCCACAGGGTTTCATTGGTGGCGCAGATATCGGCCACTGTCAGACTGACCAGATAACGCAGGCGAACTTCGGTTTGCATTTCTGCTGCAAACTGTTGGATCTCGTTAGGATCCTGAATGTCGCGGCGCTGTGCCGTCACTGACATCAGTAAATGAACTCGCACCAGCCATGACACCAGCTGCGTTTCCCGCGAGTTCAATCCGTGCAGTTCGGCGAACTCGAGTACATCCTGCGCACCGAGAATGGAGTGATCGCCGCCACGGCCTTTGGCGATATCGTGGAACAGCGCGGCCATCAGCAAGAGTTCAGGCTGTGGCAGGCGCGGGTAGAGCTCTACGCATAACGGGTGTTTCGGGCGCGTTTCTTCATGAGCGAAGCTTTCGAGTTTTTGCAGCACACGGATGGTGTGCTCATCCACGGTATAAGCGTGGAATAAATCGAACTGCATCTGACCAACGATTTGCCCCCACTGCGGCATATATGCCCACAACACGCTATGACGATGCATCGGCACCAGCGCGCGCGACACGGCGCCCGGATGGCGCAGAATCGACATAAACATCTCACGCGCCTGCGGGATCATACACAGCGGCTCTTTCAGATGACGTCGCGCGTGACGCAGCAGGCGCACGGTGGTGGAGTAAATACCTTTGATTTCGCGGTGACGCACCATCAGGTGGAACATGCCGATAATGGTTTCCGGCTGGCGTTCGAACAGGGATTCGTCACGCAGGTCGATCAGATCGCCGCGCAGCTGGAAATGATCATCCAGAGGACGTGGCTTTTCATTCGGGCCAATCGCCAGAATCGCTTCATCAAACAGCTGTAACAACATCTGATTCAGCTCGCCGACCCGGCGGGTCATGCGATAGAAATCTTTCATCATGCGTTCGACCGGCTGATTGCCTTCGCCCTGATATTGCAGAAGCTGGGCGACGTTGAGCTGCCTGTCGAACAGCAGGCGGTTATCATACCGCGGTAATACTAAGTGCAGGGCAAAGCGAATGCGCCACAGGAAGCTCTGGCATTCCAGCAACTCATTGCGCTCGGCTTTGGTCAGAAAACCAAATGCAACCATTTCATCGAGCGACGTTGCACCGAAGTGACGGCGCGCGACCCACAGAATGGTGTGAATATCGCGCAGGCCGCCGGGGCTGCTTTTGATATCCGGTTCCAGATTGTAGCTGGTGCCGTGATAGCGCAGATGGCGTTCGTTTTGCTCTTCAATTTTGGCGCGGAAGAAGTTGGGCGAAGGCCAGAATCCGTCGCTGAAAATGTGTTTCTGCATGCTGAGGAACAGCGCAACATCGCCGCAAATCAGACGCGATTCAATAAGATTGGTGGCGACGGTGAGATCCGCCAGCCCTTCCAGCAGGCATTCTTCCAGCGTGCGAACGCTGTGCCCGACTTCCAGCTTCACGTCCCAGAGCAGGGTGATCAGTTCACCGATGCGTTGCGCCTGTTCATCATTAAGGCGTTTCTGGCTCAGTACCAGCACATCGATGTCGGAAAGCGGGTGTAATTCACCGCGTCCGTAGCCCCCTACGGCAACCATCGCGGTTTCGGGAATGTTGTCGAAACCGTAGAACGTCCAAAGACGTTGCAGGAGCTGGTCGATGAAATGCGCACGTGCATCAACCAATTCTTCTGCACGCAGCCCGGCATTGAACGCATCCGCCAGCCAGCCCTGAAACTGTTCCATATGTTGCTTGAGGCTCTGACGGTTTAAATCATCATCCGGATAGACGGCAGGGGAGACAGGCTGTGGCGGGCATGCGAACGGCAATTCCTGAGAGAGTTCAGATTGCAGGCGCTTTTCAGCAGAGAAGTTTTCAGTCATAGATGCGCAGCCCATTCCTACACGTTAAAGATAAAAAAACCGGCTTTCGCCGGTTTGATTGACAGATTTATCCGCACTTCGCAGAGCGGCAACTGTTAGTCGTGCGTCAGAATAGCCGGGATGGTGTCATCCTTACGCAGCGTCATAATTTCACAACCGTTATCAGTCACCACAATAGTATGCTCGTACTGAGCCGACAAGCTGCGATCTTTAGTTTTTACTGTCCAGCCATCTTTCATGGTGCGGATGCGGAAATCACCCGCGTTGACCATAGGTTCAACGGTGAAAGCCATACCTGCCTGTAAAACTACGCCGCCGTCGTCTGCATCGTAATGCAGAACCTGAGGCTCTTCGTGGAAACCTTCCCCAATGCCGTGACCACAGTATTCGCGCACAACGGAAAATTTCTCAGCTTCCACGAACTTCTGGATCTCTTTCCCCAGGGTACGCAGACGAATACCCGGTTTGATAAGGCGCAGTGCCAGATACAGGCTTTCCTGCGTCACGCGGCACAGACGTTCACCCAGGATCGTCGGTTTACCTGCGATGAACATCTTGGAGGTATCGCCGTGAAAACCGTCTTTAATGACCGTCACGTCGATGTTGACGATATCGCCGTCTTTAAGAATTTTGTCGTCACTTGGAATACCGTGACACACCACTTCGTTAATGGAGATGCAGACGGATTTCGGGAAGCCGTGATAGTCCAGGCAGGCAGAAATGGCTTTTTGGTTATTCACGATATGATCGGAACAAATGCGATCCAATTCACCGGTGCTGACGCCAGGTTTGACGTGAGGCTCAATGATTTCCAGCACTTCCGCAGCCAGACGGCCAGCGACGCGCATTTTTTCGATATCTTCAGGGGTTTTGATTGAAATGGCCATGAGTCTTCCTGCAGGTTTGTACATCCGGTGTGCTGTATTTCTACACCGTTGTCGTCAATAATTAGCTGTGGCTTATGGTATCAGCCCTGATATTAGCTGCCAAACTATCATTTCCAGGGGGGCAATTCGGCGAACAAAAGTTGCTGCCCGGCCGTTATTTGTGGTATAAAACGCGCCGGCAATCCGCTCTGGGTCCCAGACTCCGGGGGATTAAAGCCGAATTCACTCATATGTGTACTTATTAACGTAAGTAATAACACACACGTATCGACACATACGCCGGGGTGCCTTGGGAATTTATTCTGCAGGGTCGGTTGTATGGGATACGTGGAGGCATAACCCCAACTACTTAATAGAGGTTTTATCATGGCAACTGTTTCCATGCGCGACATGCTCAAGGCCGGTGTTCACTTCGGTCACCAAACCCGTTACTGGAACCCGAAAATGAAGCCATTCATCTTCGGCGCTCGTAACAAGGTTCACATCATCAACCTTGAGAAAACTGTTCCAATGTTCAACGAAGCTCTGGCTGAGTTGCAGAAGATCTCTGCCCGTAAAGGCAAGATCCTGTTCGTTGGTACTAAACGCGCAGCAAGCGAAGCGGTAAAAGACGCTGCACACAACTGCGACCAGTTCTTCGTGAACCATCGCTGGTTGGGCGGCATGCTGACTAACTGGAAAACCGTTCGTCAGTCCATCAAACGTTTGAAAGACCTGGAAATTCAGTCTCAGGACGGCACTTTCGAGAAGCTGACCAAGAAAGAGGCGCTGATGCGTACTCGCGAACTGGCTAAGCTGGAAAACAGCCTGGGTGGTATCAAGGATATGGGTGGTCTTCCTGACGCACTGTTCGTTGTCGACGCTGATCACGAACACATCGCAATCAAAGAAGCTAACAACCTGGGTATCCCGGTATTCTCCATTGTTGATACCAACTCCGATCCGGATGGCGTTGACTTTGTTATCCCTGGTAACGATGACGCAATCCGTGCAGTAAATCTGTACCTGAGCGCTGTTGCTGCCACTGTCCGTGAAGGCCGTTCGCAAGATCTGGCTGTTCAGGCAGAAGAAAGCTTCGTAGAAGCTGAATAATAAGGCAAGCTCAGCAGAGCCCTTATTAACCAGGTATTGAAATATGTTGGTTAGGGGGCCTTTATTGGCCCCCTTTGCTTATCTTAAATGCGAGAAATATCTCACCGCAAAAACCCTTTTTGCACTGAGATAATCGAGGAAAATACAATGGCTGATATTACCGCTGCCCTGGTAAAAGAACTGCGCGAACGTACTGGCGCTGGCATGATGGATTGTAAGAAAGCTCTGGTTGAAGCTAACGGCGACATCGAGCTGTCCATTGAAAACATGCGTAAATCTGGCGCGATCAAAGCGGCGAAAAAAGCAGGCAACGTAGCTGCTGACGGCGTGATCAAAACCAAGATTGAAGGCAACTACGGCGTGATTCTGGAAGTTAACTGCCAGACTGACTTCGTTGCTAAAGATGCCGGTTTCCAGGCATTTGCTGACAAAGTGCTGGATGCTGCTGTTGCAGGCAAAATCACTGACGTTGAAGTTCTGAAAACACAGTTCGAAGAAGAACGTGTGCAACTGGTTGCTAAAATCGGTGAGAACATCAACATCCGTCGCGTTTCTTCCCTGGAAGGCGAAGTGTTGGGTAGCTACCTGCACGGTGCACGCATCGGTGTTCTGATCGCTGCTAAAGGCGCTGACGAAGAACTGGTTAAGCAGATTGCTATGCACGTTGCTGCAAGCAAGCCTGAGTTCGTTAAACCAGAAGATGTGTCTGCTGAAGTGGTAGAAAAAGAGTACCAGGTTCAGCTGGACATCGCGATGCAATCTGGCAAGCCGAAAGAAATCGCAGAGAAAATGGTTGAAGGCCGCATGAAGAAATTCACCGGCGAAGTTTCTCTGACTGGCCAGCCTTTCGTTATCGACCCAAGCAAAACTGTTGGTCAGATTCTGAAAGAGCATAACGCCGACGTTATCAACTTCATCCGCTTCGAAGTGGGTGAAGGCATCGTTAAAGTTGAGACTGACTTTGCTGCAGAAGTTGCAGCGATGTCCAAACAGTCTTAATCAGTAACTGATGCACCATAAAATGGAACCGCTGCACGTTGGCGGTTCCGTTTTATCCAGCCCCAAATTCCAATGACATTGTGCGATGTGCTGTAGTAACACCCGGCAACAACGCTATGATGTAAAGATTGAATTCTCATTAAGACACATTGCTTCTAGGACAGACACCATGGCTACCAATGCGAAACCCGTTTATCAGCGTATCCTGCTCAAACTCAGTGGCGAAGCCCTGCAGGGCAGTGAAGGTTTTGGTATCGACGCGAGTGTATTAGATCGTATGGCTCAGGAAGTCAAAGAGCTGGTCGAACTCGGCATTCAGGTAGGCGTTGTGATCGGCGGCGGTAACTTATTCCGTGGCGCGGGTCTGGCGCAGGCGGGCATGAATCGTGTTGTAGGCGACCATATGGGTATGCTGGCGACTGTCATGAACGGCCTGGCAATGCGTGACGCATTACACCGTGCCTATGTTAACGCGCGTCTGATGTCTGCAATTCCTTTGAACGGTGTTTGTGATAATTACAGCTGGGCTGAAGCCATTAGCCTGCTGCGTCATAACCGCGTGGTCATTTTTTCCGCCGGTACCGGTAATCCTTTCTTTACTACAGATTCTGCAGCCTGTCTGCGTGGTATCGAAATTGAAGCCGATGTGGTATTAAAAGCCACCAAAGTCGACGGCGTCTATTCCGCTGACCCGGTCAAAAATCCGGAAGCAACGCTGTACGAAACATTGACCTATCAGGAAGTGCTGGAGCAGGAATTGAAAGTGATGGATCTGGCGGCATTTACATTAGCCCGCGATCACAATCTTCCGATTCGTGTTTTCAACATGAACAAACCCGGTGCACTGCGCCGCGTGGTGATGGGTGAAAACGAAGGGACGCTGATTTCTAACGCTGAGTGATCCTTCGCTATAAACATTGCGTTCAGCCAGCCAGTGCTGGCATAAGTATTCACGGACTATACTGATGGTATGGTCTGCCAGGTAACCAGCTCTCAAGGGTTCACAACGTGATTAACGAAATCAAAAAAGACGCTGAAATTCGTATGAAAAAATGCGTAGAAGCATTTAAAACTCATATCAGCAAAATCCGTACAGGCCGCGCTTCTCCCGGCATTCTCGACGGCATCATGGTGGAATACTATGGTTCTGCGACGCCACTGCGTCAGCTGGCTCAGGTGACGGTGGAAGACTCCCGTACTCTGGCTATTTCTGTATTTGACCGCTCAATCAGCGCTGCCGTTGAAAAAGCGATCATGACCTCCGATTTGGGTCTGAACCCATCTTCAGCGGGCGCGACTATCCGTGTGCCATTGCCTGCATTAACTGAAGAGCGTCGTAAAGACCTGATCAAAGTTGTGCGTGGCGAAGCAGAGCAGGGCCGTGTTTCTGTGCGTAACGTCCGTCGTGACGCTAACGACAAAACCAAAGCACTGCTGAAAGATAAAGAAATCAGTGAAGATGAAGATCGTCGTTCTCAGGACGATATTCAGAAGCTGACAGATATCTTCATCAAGAAAATCGATGTAGCTTTGACTGAGAAAGAAGCTGAGCTGATGGAGTTCTAATCAGACTCGTTTGTTCTCAAATAAAGCGTCGCAAATGCGGCGCTTTATTTTTTTACGGGTCTCAAATCTTTTCTCTGCTGCCACAATCTCATGGACAAGCCGGATAAGAGGTTTCAGACTGTGCACTATTCTGAATTGATGGCGTTATCCCGGGCATTTTCATGAAACAAATGACTATTCTTGGTTCGACAGGGTCTGTCGGCACCAGTACGCTTTCCGTTGTCCGGTCCAATCCCGACGCTTTCGCAGTCAAAGCCCTGATTGCAGGACACAATGTTGACGTGATGGCGCAGCAATGTATCGAGTTTCGTCCGGCCTATGCGTCCATGGCCGATGAGACTTCAGCCCGGGCTCTGAGAACTATTCTGGCCGAGCAGGGTGTGAAAACTGAGGTGCTCTCCGGCGAAAACGCCGCAATCGAACTGGCTGCGCTGGATGATGTCGATCAAGTGATGTCAGCCATTGTGGGCGCTGCGGGCCTTTTACCGACGCTCGCTGCCGTGCGTGCAGGTAAACAGATCCTTCTGGCGAATAAAGAGTCTCTGGTCACCTGTGGTCGTATCTTCATGGATGCGGTCCGTGAAAACCAGTCTCAACTCCTTCCTATCGACAGTGAACATAATGCGATTTTCCAGAGTTTGCCTGAGTCCGTTCAGCAGCAACTGGGCTATGCTTCACTTGAAGAAAACGGGATTTCCCGCATTGTTTTAACCGGCTCCGGCGGACCTTTTCGCGAGTTACCGTTAAACCACTTTAACGATGTCACACCGGATCAGGCGTGCGCGCATCCTAACTGGTCAATGGGGCGTAAAATTTCTGTCGATTCCGCCACGATGATGAACAAAGGCCTGGAGTACATCGAAGCCCGCTGGTTGTTTAATGCGTCTGCGGCCGAAATGGAAGTGATCATCCATCCCCAGTCGGTTATCCACTCGATGGTACGTTATCGTGACGGCAGCGTACTGGCGCAGTTGGGGTCGCCGGACATGCGTACGCCTATTGCACATGCGATGGCGTATCCACGCCGTGTCGCTGCTGGCGTCGAAGCATTAGACTTCTGTAAAATGGGCGCACTCTCTTTCTCTGAGCCGGATTATGCGCGGTATCCTTGCCTGCAACTGGCTATCGAAGCCAGCAACACCGGGCAGGCAGCGACGACGGCGCTGAATGCAGCGAACGAAATTTCCGTGGCGGCATTCCTCAATGGTGAGATTCGTTTCACCGATATTGCTTCGATTAACCGTCAGGTAATGGACGAGATGGTGAGCGCTGAACCGGAGTCTGTGGATGCAGTGCTGGAAATTGACAGACAATCGCGGGCATCGGCTCAACAAAAACTTCGCACATTTGCGGCCTGACGCTAAGTTTACTGCTTATGCAGCAGTTTGTTAGCATCACATTGAAATGGTATAGTCTGCGCCACGCTGACAGTAGATTCAGGTTTTTAGTCTCTGGATCTGACATGTGGAATCGGTAAGCTGTCAGAGTAGCCGTGCCCGCAAGGGAGACACGGCTTTTTTGCGCGTGTTATTGCGCCTGCGTTTGAACTGCAACGCCAGCTAAAAAGCCGTCGTGTTCTGATAAAAGGAAATGAGTACGCGTTATGTCCCTCGAAAATCAACAGATGTCTGATACGTCCTGCGCTCAGCCGCGCCATGTCGCCATTATTATGGACGGCAACGGACGTTGGGCAAAACGTCAGGGTAAAATGAGGGTCTTTGGTCATAAAGCGGGCGTAAAATCAGTGCGTAAAGCCGTGAGTTTTGCAGCCAACCATCAACTTGATGCCCTTACGCTTTATGCCTTTAGTAGTGAAAACTGGAATCGCCCGGCTCAGGAAGTCGCCGCATTGATGGAGCTGTTCGTACGTGCACTCGACAGTGAAGTCAAAAGCCTGCATAAACATAATGTCAGGCTGCGGATCATTGGCGATGTCAGTCGCTTTAGTGCTCGTCTGCAGGAACGCATTCGTCGTTCAGAAACACTTACAGAAAATAACGACGGTCTTACGCTGAACATTGCTGCGAATTATGGTGGCCGATGGGATATTATTCAGGGCGTTAAGACGCTGGCGGGTCAGGTTGAAGCTGGTACCCTGCGGGCAGAGCAAATAACAGAAGACATGCTGGATTCAGCCGTCTGTATGAGCGAACTGGCACCAGTCGATTTGGTGATCAGAACCGGTGGGGAACATCGAATCAGTAACTTCCTGCTGTGGCAAATTGCCTATGCGGAGTTTTACTTTACGGATGTCCTCTGGCCTGATTTTGATGAAAATACCTTTGAAGATGCGCTGGATGCTTTTGCACAACGCGAGCGCCGCTTCGGGGGGACTACACCTATCGGCGCCAATGCGTCCTAGGGAGAACATTTGCTGAAGTATCGCATTATCACAGCTCTGATTTTAATACCGATTGTTATTGCTGCACTCTTTTTACTACCGCCAGTCGGTTTTGCCATTGTCACGTTAATCGTGTGCATGTTGGCGGCGTGGGAGTGGGGACAATTAGCGGGTCTCGGAAGCCGTAACCAGAGAATATGGCTCGCCATCCTCTGTGGTTTCCTGCTGGCCGCCATGATGCTAAGCATTCCTGCCTATCATCAGAGCGCGCAGTTGCCGCTGGTAAGTGGATCCCTATGGGCCGCACTCGCCTGGTGGTGTGTGGCGCTGGTGCTGGTGGTTGGGTATCCGGCTTCAGCCGCATTCTGGCGACATTCGCGCGTACTGCGGATCTTATTTGGCGTACTGACAATTGTACCGTTTTTCTGGGGTATGGTCGCGTTGCGTCAATATGGTTATGCCGAGAATCCTCACACTGGCGCATGGTGGCTGTTATATGTGATGCTACTCGTCTGGGGTGCTGATTCTGGTGCATACCTGTTTGGTAAGCTGTTCGGTAAGCACAAGCTGGCACCTAAAGTTTCGCCGGGAAAAACCTGGGAAGGGTTCATCGGCGGGTTACTGACATGTGCGCTGATTGCCTGGCTGTTTGGCCGCTATGCACCGCTTACCGTGCAGCCGTCTGTATTATTGATTTGTTCCGTGGTTGCTGCGCTGGCTTCAGTCTTAGGCGACCTGACCGAGAGTATGTTTAAACGCGAAGCCGGGATCAAAGACAGTGGTCATATGATCCCAGGGCATGGCGGAATATTGGACCGTATCGACAGCCTGACTGCTGCGGTTCCTGTATTTGCCTGCCTGATGCTGTTAGTGTATTAATCCGTCGCTGACGGTGAAGTTTTCTAAGGAATAGTTGGACATATGATGAACATACTCTGGAGCCTGGCCGCCTTTATCGTTGCATTGGGGGTGCTTATCACCGTGCACGAGTTCGGCCATTTCTGGGTTGCTCGTCGCTGTGGCGTGCGCGTTCAGCGGTTTTCCGTAGGTTTCGGTCGCGCGCTTTGGCGTCGAACCGATCGCCACGGCACTGAATATGTCCTTGCTATCATCCCCCTCGGTGGTTACGTGAAAATGCTCGATGAGCGTTTAGAAACCGTACCGCCTGAGCTAAAGAATCTTACTTTCAATAGCAAAACTGTCTGGCAGCGTGCGGCAATTATCAGCGCGGGTCCGTTAGCCAACTTTATCTTTGCAGTTTTTGCTTACTGGGTCATTTTTATTGTTGGTGTACCAACAGTACGACCTGTGGTGGCCGAAATCATGCCTCAATCCATTGCCGCGCAAGCCAAAGTTTTGCCAGGAATGGAACTTAAGTCTATTGGCGGTATCGAAACGCCTGATTGGGATTCAATTCGAATGTCGTTGATGGGTGAAATTGGCAACAGCCAAATGACGCTCGGGGTAGCCGAGTTAGGCTCATCAACAATAATTGAAAAAGTTGTCGATTTGCGTGAATGGACGTTTGATCCTGAAACGCAAGATCCGGTGGTCGCGTTGGGGATTATTCCGCGTGGTCCGCAGGCAGAACCCGTATTATCTGAGGTGCAATCAGCCTCCGCCGCTCAAAAGGCAGGTTTGCAAGCGGGCGATCGGATCGTTAAAGTTGACGGTCAGGTTTTGGCGAGCTGGCGTGATTTTACGTTGCAGGTTCGCGATAATCCGGGTAAGCCCATTGCGTTAGACATTGAGCGTAATGGCGAGGCTCTGGCATTGACCCTGACACCGGAAAGTCGGACGTTAGGTAAAGGTATTGTACAAGGTTTTGCCGGGGTGGTTCCCAAAGTCATACCGTTGCCTGAAGAGTACAAGACAGTTCGTCAGTATGGTCCGTTTGTCGCTTTATATGAGGCGGGTGATAAAACCTGGCAACTGATGAAGCTTACAGTCAACATGCTGGGCAAATTGTTTACCGGTGATGTGAAGCTGAACAATCTGAGTGGCCCAATTTCCATCGCACAGGGCGCAGGAGTGTCAGCAGAGTATGGTTTAGTGTCGTACCTGACGTTTTTGGCGCTTATCAGCGTCAATCTCGGTATCGTAAACCTGTTCCCATTACCGATATTAGATGGTGGACACTTGGTTTTTCTGGCAATAGAGAAGCTAAAAGGTGGTCCAGTTTCCGAGCGAGTTCAAAACTTCAGTTATCAGGTCGGTGCTGTATTGCTGTTCCTGGTAATGGGGCTTGCACTTTTCAATGATTTCTCCCGTCTTTAAGGCTGGGGATTAGGTTAGGAAGAACGCATAACAACGATGGCGATCAAAAAGTTGCTCATAGCGTCGCTGCTGTTTGGCAGCGCCACCGTATACGGTGCAGACGGTTTCGTAGTGAAAGATATTCATTTCGAAGGCCTGCAGCGAGTTGCCGTCGGTGCGGCGTTACTCAATATGCCGGTTCGCGTCGGTGATACGGTGACTGACGATGACATCAGTAATACCATTCGTGCATTGTTTGCCACTGGCAACTTTGAGGACGTTCGCGTCCTGCGCGATGGCGATTCTCTGATTGTTCAGGTTAAAGAACGTCCAACGATTGCCAGCATCACTTTCTCCGGTAACAAATCGGTGAAAGATGACATGCTGAAACAAAACCTGGAGGCCTCTGGCGTCCGTGTTGGCGAAGCGCTTGACCGTACAACAATCGGCAGTATCGAGAAAGGTCTGGAAGACTTCTATTACAGCGTCGGAAAATACAGTGCGTCGGTAAAAGCGGTTGTTACCCCTTTGCCACGTAACCGTGTCGACCTGAAATTAGTCTTTACCGAGGGTGTTTCTGCGAAAATTCAGCAGATCAACATCGTAGGTAACCACGCCTTCAGTACTGATGAACTGATTTCTCATTTCCAGCTTCGTGATGAAGTGCCATGGTGGAACGTGGTTGGCGATCGCAAATACCAGAAACAGAAACTGGCGGGTGACCTTGAAACCCTGCGTAGCTTCTATCTGGATCGCGGTTACGCCCGCTTCAACATTGATTCGACGCAGGTCAGCCTGACGCCGGACAAAAAAGGCATCTACATCACGCTGAACATCACAGAAGGTGAGCAATACAAACTTTCTGGTGTTGAAGTCACTGGCAGCATGGCCGGTCACTCAGCAGAAGTGCAAAGCCTGACTAAAATTGATAAAGGCGAGCTGTATAACGGCGCTAAAGTCACCAAGATGGAAAACGACATCAAGCAGATGCTGGGTCGTTATGGCTATGCCTATCCACGTGTGAACACGCAGCCTGAAATTAATGATGCAGACAAGACTGTCAAACTGCATATCAACGTAGATGCGGGTAACCGTTTCTATGTGCGTCACATCCGCTTTGAAGGCAATGACACCAGTAAAGACAGCGTCCTGCGCCGTGAAATGCGTCAGATGGAAGGTGCCTGGTTAGGTAACGATCTGGTCGATAAAGGTAAAGAACGTCTGAACCGTCTTGGCTACTTCGAAACGGTAGATGTGGATACGCAACGCGTTCCGGGTACACCGGATCAGGTTGATGTGGTCTATAAAGTAAAAGAGCGTAACACCGGGACATTCAACTTTGGTGTGGGCTACGGTACAGAAAGTGGTGTTAGCTTCCAGGTTGGCGTCCAGCAGGACAACTGGTTGGGCACGGGTAACTCTGTCGGCATCAGCGGTACCAAAAACGATTATCAGACGTATGCAGAATTCACGATCACTGACCCGTACTTCACCGTTGACGGTGTGAGTCTGGGCGGCCGTATCTTCTACAATGACTTTAAAGCGGATAATGCGGATCTGTCTGACTATACCAACAGAAGTTATGGTATTGGCGGCAACCTTGGTTTCCCAATCAATGAGAACAACTCATTGCGTCTGGGTCTGGATTACGTACACAACGATCTGTCCAATATGGAACCACAGATCGCCATGTTCCGTTATCTGAACTCAGTGGGCCTGAAACCTGCGGTCACCACCAGCGACAATGCTGATGCAGATTTCAGTGCTGATGACTTCTTCGTGAACCTTGGCTGGGGTTATAACAACCTCGACCGTGGCTACTTCCCTACGTCAGGGACCAAAGCCAGCCTGAACGGTAAAGTCACCGTTCCGGGTTCTGATAACGAATATTACAAAATCACCTTCGATTCAACCAGCTACATGCCGCTGAATCAGGATCGTGATTGGGTGCTGATGGGCCGTGCACGCGCAGGTTATGCAGATGGTCTGGGCGGGAAAGAAGTACCGTTCTACGATAACTTCTATGCCGGTGGTTCAAGCAGTGTTCGTGGTTTCCAGTCGAACACCATTGGTCCAAAAGCAGCGTATTACAAATGTACTACGGCTAATACCTCGTACAGCGGCTGTCCGATCGATAATTCGGATGATGCGGTGGGCGGTAATGCAATGGCAGTACTGAGTGCAGAACTGATTGTTCCAACTCCGTTCGTTAGCGAAAAATACGCTAACTCATTGCGTACTTCTCTGTTCGTGGATAGCGGTACCGTCTGGGATACAGGTTGGGAAAACACCCCGCAGACTATGGCTGCCGGTGTACCTGACTACAGCAAACCAGGCAACATTCGTGTTTCTTCCGGTCTTGCGTTGCAGTGGATGTCTCCGCTGGGGCCATTGGTCTTCTCATATGCACAACCAGTTAAGAAATACGAAGGCGACAAAGCAGAGCAGTTCCAGTTTAACATTGGTAAAACCTGGTAACGGCCTGCCTGAACAAGAGTTATTCAGCAGAATCGCAATCGCCTGATTGCGGAACTGGATACACGGGTTTCGGCCCGTGTATCGTTTTAAAGTCAGGTGTTTTGTGTAATTTACTGTGCCAGATGGCACAAACGGGTGATGGAAGGAGTTTATAGTGAAAAAGTGGTTATATGCCGCAGGCCTCGGTTTAGTTATGGCTTCTTCAGCTAGCGTTCAGGCTGCTGACAAAATTGCTATCGTTAACGTCGCTAGCATTTTCCAACAGATGCCAGCGCGTGATGCTGTGGCCAAACAACTCGAAAATGAGTTCAAAAGCCGTGCAACTGATTTGCAATCTCAGGAACGTAGCCTGCAAACCAAAATGCAACGTCTGCAACGTGATGGCTCAACCATGAAAGCCAGCGATCGTTCTAAACTTGAAAAAGACGTGATGGCTCAGCGTGAAGCGTTCTCCGCTAAAGCGCAGCAGTTTGAGCAAGACAACCGTCGTCGTCAGGGCGAAGAGCGTAACAAAATCCTGAGCCGTATTCAGGACGCTGTGAAATCTGTTGCAAGCAAAGAAGGTTATGATGTTGTTATTGATGCAAATGCCATCGCGTATGCAAGCAATGACAAAGATATTACTGCTGATGTGCTGAAACAGGTTAAATAAACATGTCTTCAATTCGACTGGCTGATCTCGCACAGCAGTTGGATGCACAATTGCACGGTGATGGCGAAATTGCCATCACCGGCGTTGCTTCAATGCATTCCGCACACTCTGAGCAAATCACGTTTTTATCAAACAGCCGTTACCGTGAACAGTTGGCCTCCTGCACCGCAGGCGCCGTAGTGTTGACGGAAGCGGATCTGCCATTTTGCCCTACAGCGGCATTAGTGGTTAAAAACCCTTACCTGACCTATGCGCGTATGGCGCAACTGCTGGATACCACTCCGGCACCGGCACAGGATATTGCTGCGAGTGCGGTGATTTCTGAAACTGCTTCTTTAGGTAAGAATGTCTCGGTTGGCGCTAATGCAGTCATCGAATCAGGCGTTGTGTTGGGCGATAACGTTATCGTTGGCGCAGGCTGTTTTATCGGTAAAGAAGCTAAAATAGGAGCAGGAACCCGTATCTGGGCCAATGTTTCAATTTATCATCGCGTTGAGATTGGCGAGCAGTGCCTGATTCAATCAGGTACGGTGATAGGTGCTGACGGTTTTGGTTACGCGAACGAACGTGGTAACTGGATTAAAATCCCACAGCTGGGCACCGTGATTATTGGCGATCGCGTTGAGATTGGTGCTTGTACCACCATCGACCGCGGTGCGCTGGATGACACTATTATCAGCAACGGCGTCATCATTGATAATCAATGTCAGATTGCACACAACGTCGTGATTGGAGACAATACGGCGGTTGCTGGCGGCGTAATTATGGCCGGTAGTCTGAAAATCGGACGTTACTGCCAGATAGGCGGAGCCAGTGTTATCAATGGTCACATGGAGATTTGTGACCAGGCCGTGGTGACAGGAATGGGAATGGTAATGCGACCAATCACTGAACCTGGGGTATACTCCTCCGGTATTCCGTTACAACCGAATAAAGTTTGGCGTAAGACGGCTGCATTGGTAATGAATATTGACGAGATGAATAAGCGCTTGAAAGCTGTCGAGCGTAAAATCGAAAAAGACTAATTACCACTTACGATGCTGCAATGCGTTCCCTGTAACGGGTGAACCTGCGGCATTCGTTCCTATTTGCGGCCTGCCTGATGACCTTTTTTTGGGGTCTGGCAGGCCGTGTTTTTGATGCCATCAGTTTTTATAGACAGGAAGAGTATTTTGACTACTGACACTCATACTCTGCGTATTGAAGAGATACTGGATTTATTGCCACACCGTTACCCGTTCTTGCTGGTTGACCGCGTGTTGGATTTTGAGAAAGGGAAATTTTTGCGCGCAGTGAAAAACGTTTCCTTTAACGAACCGTTTTTCCAGGGGCATTTCCCAGGCAAGCCGATTTTTCCAGGTGTTTTGATTCTGGAAGCCATGGCACAGGCCACCGGCATTCTGGCGTTTAAAAGTGTTGGAAAACTGGAACCGGGCGAGCTGTATTATTTTGCAGCAATTGATGATGCACGCTTCAAACGTCCGGTGTTGCCGGGTGACCAGATGATTCTGGAAGTTGAATTCATTAAAGAGCGTCGTGGTGTTGCTCGTTTTAAAGGTGTCGCAAAAGTAGATGGTGAGATTGCTTGCGAGGCATCAATGATGTGCGCCCGTCGCCGGGAGTCTTAATACATGATAGACAAAACCGCCTATATACATCCAAGCGCTATTGTTGAAGAAGGCGCCGTTATCGGTGCTGGTGTTCATATCGGTCCTTTCTGCTATGTCGGTTCCCAGGTGGAAATCGGCGAAGGTACTGAGCTTAAATCACACGTAGTTCTTAATGGCGTGACCAAAATTGGTCGCGATAACCGCATCTTCCAGTTCGTATCTATTGGTGAAATTAACCAGGATCTGAAGTATGCCGGTGAACCAACACGCGTTGAGGTCGGCGATCGCAACAATATTCGTGAGAGCGTGACCATTCATCGTGGGACCGTTCAGGGCGGTAGTCTGACAAAAGTGGGCAGCGATAACCTGTTAATGGTTAACGCGCATATCGCCCATGATTGCGTCATTGGTAATCGCTGCATTCTGGCGAACAACGCGACCCTTGGCGGCCACGTTGAGATTGACGATTTCGCTATCATTGGCGGTATGACCGCAGTGCATCAATTTTGCATCATCGGCGCACATGTCATGGTCGGCGGATGTTCTGGCGTTGCTCAGGACGTGCCTCCGTTTGTGATTGCTCAGGGAAACCATGCGACACCTTTCGGTATTAACATCGAAGGGCTTAAACGTCGTGGTTTTGAGAAAGCAGACCTGCACGCTATTCGTAATGCTTATAAGTTACTGTATCGCAGTGGCAAAACTCTGGAAGAAGCACAGCCGGAAATCGCTGCGATTGCCGCTGAATTCCCGAAGGTTAAACCTTTCAGTGATTTCTTCAGCCGCTCAACCCGCGGTATTATTCGCTGATCTGCGCTACGGAAAATAATGCAAAAGCCTGTTCTGACAATTGGCCTGGTGGCCGGTGAAACGTCCGGTGACATTCTTGGCGCCGGGCTGATTCGAGCCCTCAAGAAGCACCATCCTGACGCCCGCTTCGTGGGCGTCGCGGGGCCGCTGATGCAGGCGGAAGGGTGTGAAACCTGGTACGAAATGGAAGAGCTGGCGGTCATGGGCGTGGTGGAGGTATTAGAGCGTCTGCCACGCTTATTGAAAATCCGCAAAGATTTGACCCGACGTTTCAGCGAACTTAAGCCTGATGTGTTTGTGGGCATCGACGCCCCTGATTTTAACATCACTCTTGAAGGCCGTCTGAAACAGCGCGGTATCCGCACCATTCATTATGTCAGTCCGTCTGTCTGGGCATGGCGACAAAAACGCGTTTTCAAAATTGGTAAAGCCACCGATCTGGTACTGGCGTTTCTGCCTTTTGAAAAAGCGTTCTACGATAAATTCAACGTCCCTTGCCGTTTCATCGGCCACACGATGGCTGATGCAATGCCGCTGCATCCGGACAAACAGGCTGCCCGCTTGTCATTGGGCATTCCTGATGACGTGCATTGTCTGGCGCTGCTGCCGGGAAGCCGTCATGCGGAAGTGGAAATGCTCAGTGCTGATTTCCTAAAAACGGCGCTGCAACTGCGACAGACGTATCCTGATTTACACATCGTTGTGCCATTGGTGAATGCCAAACGTCGTGAGCAGTTCGAACGTATCAAAGCTGAAATTGCCCCAGACCTTCCTGCGCACTTGCTCGATGGTAAAGGACGCGAAGCGATGATCGCCAGCGATGCCGCGCTACTGTCGTCCGGTACGGCTGCGCTCGAGTGTATGCTGGCGAAATGCCCGATGGTGGTGGGTTACCGCATGAAGCCTTTTACCTTCTGGCTGGCAGAGCGTCTGGTGAAAACGCCCTACGTTTCATTGCCTAATCTGCTTGCCAGACGTGAAATCGTCACTGAGTTGCTACAAACCGAATGCGTGCCGGATAAACTTTCCGCTGCGCTACTGCCTTTGCTGGCCGGCGGTGAGAAGAGCCAGGAACTGCGTAATACTTTTCTGGAATTGCACGAAAGCATCCGCCGTAATGCAGATGAGCAGGCCGCTCAGGCCGTAATGGAGCTGGCAAGCCAATGAGTGACGTTTTTATCTATCCACAGGCCGTGTGCATTGCCGGTGTGGATGAAGTGGGTCGTGGCCCGCTGGTGGGCGCTGTGGTGACCGCGGCAGTGATCCTCGATCCAGCCAATCCGATTCAAGGTCTGGCAGATTCCAAAAAGCTCAGCGAGAAACGCCGCGAAGCGTTGTATATCGAAATTAAAGAGAAAGCGCTCGCCTGGAGTCTTGGCCGCGCCGAACCGCATGAAATCGATGAACTAAATATTTTGCACGCTACTATGCTGGCGATGCAAAGAGCCGTCGCCGGTCTTGGCATCACGCCAGATATGGTGCTGATCGATGGCAACCGTTGCCCAAAACTTCCAATGGCCTCTCAGGCCGTGGTGAAAGGGGACAGTAAAGTTGCCGAAATCAGCGCGGCGTCCATTCTGGCGAAAGTCACCCGCGATCGCGAAATGGTTGAACTGGATCTGCAGTTCCCTGAATATGGTTTTGCGAAACACAAAGGCTATCCGACGCCGGTGCATCTTGAGAGCCTCGCCAGACTTGGCGCAACAGCGCATCATCGCCGCAGTTTCGCACCAGTGAAACGCGCACTCGGGCTGGCATAACGCGTCGCCTTGTTCCTTTCCTGCTGTAGCGGGAGATACAAACCCTTAATTCACTCATTTCTGGACTCTGGATATGGCCGAACCTCGTTTTATTCATCTGCGTGTACATAGCGACTATTCCATGGTGGATGGACTCGCGAAAGTGGGTCCGCTGGTGAAATGCGCAGCGTCACTCGGCATGCCCGCTCTGGGGATCACTGACTTCACCAATCTGTGCGGTCTGGTCAAATTTTACGGTGCTGCACACGGCGCTGGCGTTAAGCCGATTATCGGTGCTGATTTAAATATCCAAAGCGAGATCCTTGGTGACGAGCTGGCGCAGCTGACAGTGCTGGCGATGAACAATCAGGGATATCAGAACCTGACGTTGCTTATTTCCCGTGCTTATCAGCGCGGTTATGGCGCAGCGGGCCCGATAGTGGATCGTGAATGGCTGGCAGAACTCAATGAAGGATTGATTCTGATTTCGGGCGCTAAAATGGGCGATGTCGGCAAGTTTCTGATGCGTGGTAACGATTTTCAGGTCGAGCTGTGCCTGGACTTTTATCAACAATATTTCCCGGATCGCTATTACCTTGAGCTGATCCGCACTGGCCGCGCCGAAGAAGAAAACTACCTGCACGCCGCCGTGGCGCTGGCCACCGAGCGCGGTCTGCCGGTTGTGGCGACCAACGATGTGCGGTTCATGCTGCCGACAGACTTTGACGCCCATGAGATCCGCGTGGCGATCCACGACGGGTTTACGCTCGACGATCCAAAACGTCCGCGTAATTACACTGCTCAGCAATATATGCGCAGTGAAGATGAAATGTGCGAGCTATTTGAAGACATTCCCGAAGCGCTGCAAAACAGCGTGGAGATTGCCAAACGCTGCAACGTTACCATCCGTCTGGGCGAGTATTTCCTGCCGCAATTCCCGACCGGTGACATGACCACAGAAGATTTTCTGGTCGATAAATCCAAAATCGGCCTCGAAGAACGCCTCGAGTTTTTATTCCCCGATCCTGAAGTTCGCGCCCAGCGACGCCCTGAGTATGACGAGCGTCTGGATATCGAACTGAAAGTGATCAACCAGATGGGCTTCCCCGGCTACTTCCTGATCGTGATGGAGTTCATCCAGTGGTCAAAGGATAACGACGTGCCGGTCGGGCCGGGACGTGGTTCCGGTGCGGGCTCTCTGGTGGCCTATGCGCTAAAAATTACTGATCTGGATCCGCTCGAATTCGACCTGCTGTTCGAACGCTTTCTTAACCCTGAACGTGTCTCCATGCCCGACTTTGACGTCGACTTCTGTATGGAAAAACGCGATCAGGTTATTGATCACGTGGCAGAAATGTATGGTCGTGAAGCGGTTTCGCAGATCATTACCTTCGGTACGATGGCCGCCAAAGCGGTTATCCGCGACGTGGGCCGCGTGCTGGGACATCCGTACGGGTTTGTCGATCGTATTTCCAAGCTGGTGCCGCCCGATCCGGGCATGACACTGGAAAAAGCCTTTGCTGCTGAACCGCAGTTGCCGGAAATTTACGAAGCGGATGAAGAAGTTAAGTCGCTGATCGACATGGCACGTCAGCTGGAGGGGGTCACCCGTAACGCCGGGAAGCACGCCGGCGGTGTGGTAATCGCACCGACCAAAATTACGGATTTCGCGCCACTGTATTGTGATGCCGAGGGTAATCACCCGGTCACACAGTTCGATAAAAACGACGTGGAATATGCGGGACTGGTGAAGTTCGACTTCCTCGGCCTGCGTACGCTGACTATCATCGACTGGGCGCTGGGGATGATCAATGCCCGCCGTGCAAAAGCGGGCGAGCCGCCGCTGGATATCGCGGCCATTCCGCTCGATGACAAGAAAAGTTTCGACATGCTGCAACGCTCGGAGACCACGGCGGTCTTCCAGCTTGAATCCCGTGGCATGAAAGACTTGATTAAGCGCCTCAAGCCTGACAGCTTCGAAGATATGATAGCCCTGGTGGCACTGTTCCGTCCGGGGCCATTGCAGTCCGGCATGGTTGATAACTTCATCGACCGTAAACACGGTCGCGAAGAGCTCTCCTATCCGGATATCCAGTGGCAGCATGAATCCCTGAAACCCGTACTGGAGCCGACCTACGGCATTATCCTGTATCAGGAACAGGTTATGCAGATTGCGCAGGTTCTGGCGGGCTATTCGCTGGGCGGCGCGGACATGTTGCGTCGTGCAATGGGTAAGAAAAACCCGGTTGAGATGGCCAAGCAGCGCGGTGGCTTTGAAGACGGTGCGAAAGCGCGCGGCATCGACGGCGAGCTGGCGATTAAAATCTTTGACCTGGTGGAGAAATTCGCCGGTTATGGCTTTAACAAATCCCACTCCGCCGCTTATGCACTGGTGTCTTACCAGACGCTGTGGCTGAAAGCACATTACCCCGCTGAATTTATGGCGGCCGTCATGACCGCGGATATGGATAACACCGAGAAAGTCGTCGGGCTGGTAGATGAATGCTGGCGCATGGGGCTGAAAATCCTGCCACCGGACATTAACAGCGGGCAGTATCATTTTCACGTCAATGACGAGGGTGAAATCGTTTACGGTATCGGCGCGATCAAAGGTGTCGGTGAAGGCCCGATCGAAGCGATCATTGAAGCACGCAACGAAGGCGGTTATTTCAGGGAACTGTTTGATCTCTGCGCCCGCGCAGATGTGAAAAAGCTCAACAAGCGCATCCTTGAAAAACTGATTATGTCCGGTGCCTTTGACCGTTTAGGTCCGCATCGCGCAGCGTTGATGAGTTCTCTGCCTGATGCTCTTAAAGCCGCTGACCAGCACGCCAAAGCGGAAGCCATCGGTCAGGTAGATATGTTTGGCGTTTTGGCCGAAGCGCCGGAGCAGGTGGAGAAATCCTACGCCAACGTGATGCGCTGGCCTGAACAGACGGTGCTGGACGGTGAACGTGAAACACTGGGTCTGTATCTCACCGGCCATCCGATCACTCAATATCTGAAAGAAATTGAGCGTTATGGCGGCGGCCAGCGTTTGAAAGACATGCACCCGACCGATCGGGGTAAAATGACTGTCGCAGTGGGACTGGTTCTTGCTGCACGGGTTATGGTCACCAAGCGCGGTAACCGCATTGGGATCTGTACGTTAGATGACCGCTCAGGTCGTCTGGAAGTGATGTTGTTCACCGAAGCCTTGGAAAAATTCCAGCATTTGTTGGAAAAAGACCGTATCCTTATCGCCACAGGACAGGTCAGCTTTGATGACTTCAGCGGCGGGCTTAAAATGATGGCCCGCGATATTATGGACATCAGTGAAGCACGGGAAAAATATGCTCGCGGTCTTGCTATCTCGCTGACTGACAGGCAAATTGATGACCAGCTTTTGAACCGTCTCCGCCAATCGTTGGAACCTCATCGATCGGGGACGATACCAGTACATCTGTATTACCAACGAGAAAACGCAAGAGCCCGGCTTCGATTCGGGGCGTCCTGGCGTGTTACGCCAACGGACAAACTGTTGCTGGATTTGCGAGGCCTGGTCGGTAGCGAGCAGGTGGAACTGGAATTTGACTAAAATAGGAATGCTATGAGTCTGAATTTTCTTGATTTTGAACAGCCGATTGCGGAACTCGAAGCGAAAATTGACTCGCTGACTGCCGTCAGCCGTCAAGACGAAAAATTGGATATTAATCTGGACGAAGAAGTTGCACGCTTGCGCGAGAAAAGCGTTGAACTGACTCGTAAGATTTTCTCTGATCTGGGCGCCTGGCAGATTGCCCAACTGGCGCGCCATCCTCGTCGCCCTTATACCCTGGATTACATCAAACATATCTTCACTGAGTTTGATGAACTGGCCGGTGATCGTGCATTCGCTGACGATAAAGCTATCGTTGGCGGGATTGCTCGTTTGGGTGAACGTGCCGTGATGATCATTGGTCATCAGAAAGGCCGTGAAACAAAAGAGAAAGTCCGTCGCAACTTTGGTATGCCAGCTCCGGAAGGGTATCGCAAAGCATTACGCCTGATGGAAATGGCCGAACGTTTCAAATTGCCAATCATCACTTTCATCGACACTCCGGGTGCATACCCTGGCGTCGGTGCAGAGGAACGTGGTCAGTCTGAAGCGATCGCCCGTAACCTGCGTGAGATGTCACGTCTGAACGTGCCGGTCATCTGTACCGTTATCGGTGAAGGTGGTTCTGGTGGCGCACTGGCTATCGGCGTGGGCGATAAAGTGAACATGCTGCAATACAGCACCTACTCGGTTATCTCGCCGGAAGGCTGTGCATCAATTCTGTGGAAGAGCGCGGATAAAGCGCCTCTGGCAGCAGAAGCGATGGGCATCGTGGCACCTCGTCTGAAAGAACTTAAGCTGATCGACTCGGTGATCCCTGAGCCTCTGGGCGGCGCTCATCGTAACGTTGAGGCAATGGCGGCTTCATTGCGCGCGCAACTGGAAGCTGATCTGAGCGATCTGGATGTGTTGAGCACGGAAGAATTACGTAACCGTCGCTATCAGCGTCTGATGACTTACGGCTATTGCTGATTCAGCCCCAGTTTCCGAAAGGCCATGCAAATGCATGGCCTTTTTTATTGTCCATTTTTCTTCGTCAGTCCTTCCTGCATTCTTAATTTCCCTCTGCCAGCCAGAAAATCAATGCGAAAGGGTACACACCCGGCGCTAACCGTGTTTCTATAAATAAATGAGATACTAATAACAGAAGGATTTGTCAGATGAATATTATCGCTATCATGCGCCCGGAAGGGGCTTACTACAAAGAAGAGCCAATCCGCGAACTGGATAGCGCCCTGACGCTTCTCGGATTCCAGGTGATTTATCCCCGGGACCGCGCTGACTTACTGAAACTCATCGAAAATAATGCCCGCATTTGCGGAGCCATTTTTGACTGGGATGAGCACAGCGAAGAGCTGTGTACAGAAATTAATGAGCTCAACGAATACTTGCCACTGTATGCGTTCATCAATACGCATTCGACGCTGGACGTCGATGTGAATGAAATGCGTATGGTGCTGTATTTCTTTGAGTATGCGCTGACCGCCGCGGACGATATCGCCAAACGCATCCGCCAGTACACCGACGAATACATTGATACCATCACGCCGCCGCTGACCAAAGCGCTGTTTAAATACGTCGAGGAAGGTAAGTATACGTTTTGTACGCCTGGGCATATGGCGGGAACGGCTTTTCTGAAAAGCCCGGTCGGCACGCTGTTCTATGATTTCTTTGGGGCCAAAACGCTGAAGGCCGACGTGTCTATTTCAGTCACCGAACTCGGTTCTTTGCTCGATCACACCGGTCCGCATCTCGAAGCCGAAGAATATATCGCGCGCACTTTTGGAGCCGAGCAAAGTTATATCGTCACCAACGGTACCTCGACGGCCAACAAAATTGTCGGAATGTACGCCGCGCCGGCGGGAAGCACGGTACTGATTGACCGCAACTGCCATAAATCGCTGGCGCATCTGATGATGATGACCAATATCGTGCCGATTTATCTGCGTCCGCATCGTAACGCATACGGCATTCTTGGCGGGATCCCCAAACACGAATTCTCCCGTCAAAGTATCGAAGAGAAAATCACGCAAACTGAAAATGCCACCTGGCCGGTGCATGCCGTCATCACTAACTCCACTTACGATGGTCTGTTGTACAACACTGACTACATTAAAAGTACGCTGGACGTCGCTTCGATTCATTTTGATTCAGCCTGGGTGCCCTATACCAATTTCCACCCGATCTACGAGGGGAAAAGCGGCATGAGCGGTGAGCGCGTGCCTGGTAAAGTCATTTACGAAACCCAGTCTACGCACAAGTTACTGGCCGCTTTTTCGCAGGCGTCGATGATCCACATTAAAGGCGATTACAACGAAAGCACCTTTAATGAAGCCTACATGATGCACACCACGACATCCCCTAACTACGGCATCGTGGCCTCAGCGGAAACGGCAGCCGCGATGCTGCGCGGTAATCCTGGACGGCGGCTGATCAACCGTTCCGTTGAGCGCGCGCTGCATTTTCGTAAAGAGATCCAGAGACTGCGCGAGGAAACCGACGGGTGGTTCTTCGATATCTGGCAGCCGGAACACATTGATGAAGCTCAGTGCTGGCCACTCAATCCGGATGACAACTGGCATGGTTTCGCCAATGCGGATACCGATCATATGTATCTGGATCCGATCAAAGTGACGATCCTCACGCCCGGCATGAATGAAATGGGCACGCTGGAAGAAGAGGGGATCCCGGCGGCGCTGGTGGCGAAATTCCTTGATGAGCGGGGCGTAGTGGTTGAAAAGACCGGCCCCTACAATCTTCTGTTCCTGTTCAGCATAGGCATTGATAAAACCAAGTCTATGAGCGTGATGCGCGGGCTGACCGATTTCAAACGCAGCTACGATCTCAATCTGCGCGTCAAAAATATGCTGCCCGACCTTTACGCGGAAGATCCCGATTTCTATCGCAATATGCGTATTCAGGATCTGGCGCAGGGGATCCACAAGCTGATCGTCCGTCACGATCTGCCGCGCTTAATGCTGGAAGCCTTTGATGTCCTGCCGGAAATGAAAATGACGCCGTACGAAATGTTCCAGCATCAGGTGCGCGGACATATCGACGAATGCGACATTGACGAACTGATCGGTAAAGTTTCGGCCAATATGATCCTGCCTTATCCGCCAGGCGTGCCGGTGGTGATGCCGGGCGAGATGATCACAGAGGAAAGCCGCGCCGTGCTCGATTTCCTGATCATGTTGTGTTCGATCGGCGAACGTTATCCGGGCTTTGAAACGGATATTCACGGTGCGCGGCTGACCGAAGACGGGCGCTATCTGGTGAAAGTCCTTAAACTTCCTGACGCGGAATAACCTACAGCCCTCATGATGAGGGCTTTTTATTGACGTCTGCGGGTACGCTGAGTAACGTGCACCACAATAATCAACAGGACAAACGCCATGCTTACTCTACGCCAAATTCATCACATCGCCGTTATCGGGTCTGATTATCAGGCCAGTAAACGCTTCTACTGCGATATCCTCGGTTTCACGCTGGTGGAGGAGTTTTATCGCGAAGAGCGTGATTCATGGAAAGCGGATTTAGCGTTGAATGGCCAGTACACCGTCGAACTTTTCAGCTTCCCGACTCCCCCGGCGCGCCCAAGTCGCCCGGAAGCTTGCGGGCTACGCCATCTGGCGTTCAGCGTTGATGATATTGCGCAGTCTGTTGCCGCGCTGGAGCTGGCGGGCGTGGGCTGCGAACCTGTTCGCGTTGATCCCTATACCGGCAAGCAGTTTACCTTTTTCTCCGATCCTGACGGCTTGCCGTTAGAACTGTACGAATCCCGGTAACTCTATGAATTCACACTCTGCGGCCAGCTTTCTGTCTGAGCATCTGCGCATAAAAATGGGTGATGCACGAAAGCTTTGCGTGGCGTTCAGCGGAGGGCTGGATTCCACCGTGCTGCTGGCGGGTCTGGCAGAACTGCGTGACACTGTGCTGCCGGAGATAGAGCTGCGTGCGTTGCATGTTCATCACGGATTAAGCCAGTTTGCCGATAGCTGGGTAACGCATTGCCATGCCTTTTGCCTGCAACATAACATTGCGTTTTCTGTCGCGCATGTGCAGCTGAATGTACAACAAGGCGGCATTGAAGCAGCGGCGAGAGCTGCCCGTTATCAGGCATTTGCAGAGAATCTGGCTAAAGATGAAGTGCTGCTGACGGCACAGCATCTAAACGATCAGTGCGAAACATTTATGCTGGCGTTAAAACGCGGCAGCGGACCTGCGGGATTGTCGGCAATGAGTGCGGACAGCTTTTCGCCAGGTTATCGTCTGTTACGGCCGCTGCTGAGTATCAGCCGCGCACAGCTGGAAGACTACGCCAGTGAGCATCACCTGAACTGGATCGAGGACGACAGCAATCAGGATCCCCGTTTTGACCGTAACTTCCTGCGTCTTAATATTCTGCCTGAGCTGTATCAGCGCTGGCCGCATTTTGCACAGGCCACTGCCCGTAGTGCGGCGCTGTGCGCGGAACAGGAATCTCTTCTGGATGAACTGCTGAGCGAAGCTCTGAGCAGATTAACGGATTCGCAGGGCAGTTTAGCGGTAGAAGGGCTACTCGACGTTTCTGACGTGAAACGTTCTGCCTTACTGCGCCGCTGGCTGGCCCGACGCGGTGCGAAGATGCCTTCGCGGGAACAGTTACAAATGATCTGGAATGAAGTCGCGCTAAGCCGGGAAGATGCGCAGGCGCAGTTAAGACTGGGGGCGTTGACCGTTCGTCGCTTTCGTCAGCGTTTGTATCTGTTACCAGAATTTCAGCCTTTGAAAGAGGTCGTGCTGAACTGGGATCCTGCTCAGTCTTTAACACTGCCGGACGGACTGGGCACTCTGTCTATCGCTTCCTCACCTGTAGCGGACGATGAAAACGCATTTGTTCGTCAGCCGCGCGCCGGTGAAATCGTCTCTATACGTTTTCAGGCGCACGGGAATATCGAGAAAGTCGGGCGTGACCGCGCGCGTCAGGCCAAGAAATTATGGTCTGAACTCGGCGTGCCGCCGTGGCAGCGTGACCGTATTCCGTTGATTTACTACAATGAGCAACTTATTGCCGCGCCGGGCTGGTTCATTACCCGTCAGGCATTGGCCGAAGACAATGAAGCGCAATGGCAGGTCATCTGGTCCGTTGCCTGAGAAGAAATGAGATGATTAATTGGGGCGGACATTCTAAGCCCGCGGGAGAAGTAATGCGTAACGTTGCAGGTATTTTGGCACTGTTAGTGGCGAGTTCGCCGGTTTTCGCGCAGGGAAACAGTGCTGACGGGCAGTCTAAGTCGGCCAGTTGTGCCGCCTGTCATGGCGCAAACGGTAAAGCGACAAATTCGATTTACCCTAACTTAGCCGGGCAAAACGCTGAATATCTGGCGTTGTCATTACATGCGTATAAGAAAGGTGGGCGCAGCGGCGGGCAGGCGGGGGTGATGCAGGCATTCACGGCATCGCTTTCAGATCAGGATATCAGCGATTTGGCGGCATATTACGCCAGCCTCGCGCCGCTGAAATAGCCGGGCTTAGAAATGCAAACGGGCAATCCTGAGATTGCCCGTTAGTTTGACGTGTGGAGGGCGCGCTACTCGGCGCTGACCACCACGGTGCCAATTTCCGGATGACTAAAGCTTTCGATGTAATCCAGACGCAGGTCGCGTTGTTCGCCGTTCACCTCGGCCACCAGATATTCTACTTTCTTACGCATCAGCAGATCGTTAGCCTTCGCCTCGACGATTTCTCCGCTACGCAGCTTCAGTGTCAACACCAGGTGACTCTGGCAGGCGAGCTCGAGATTATCGTAGTCATCACAATTGATGGGTTGGTACTCATCATTCATCGACATAATCGCTCACCAATAAGTTAGCGGCGGCATAGGCCGCCTGGTCCCTAACGGAGGACGGAAGGTCAGCGTTTGCTGCCACTTCGTCCAATGCTTTCAATACACAGCCCAATGCATCGGGCACATATCCCAGATCGCCGCTGGCAATCTCTGAATATTTACGGCGTACCAACTCACAGTATTGTTGCATAGGTTCTCCCTTAAAAGCGTATCCCTCTGAGGAAAGCGCAGAAAGATAAGCTCTCAGTATTTATCGACTATAGCACAGGAGAGTCTCAGTTATTAGACAACCCACAAAGGTTTATCGTTTGCGTTGAAACGGTTATTCAGAAGGACCTGCGGGGTTAAACTGGTCGCGACGTGACGCTTTCAAGTACACTGTGCGTCTATCATCAAGAGGTTTACCATGGCGTTAAAAGCAACTATTTATAAAGCAGTGATCAACATCGCTGATATGGACCGCAATTTCTTTCATGACGCCAACCTGACACTGGCCCAGCATCCTTCAGAAACAGAACAACGCATGATGCTGCGTCTGCTTGCCTGGATTTACCATGCCGATGAGCGACTGACGTTTACCCGCGGATTAAGCGCAGAAGATGAGCCGGAAATCTGGCGTAAAAATGACCATAATGGCATCGAGTTATGGGTCGAATTAGGGCTGCCTGATGAGAAGCGTCTGAAAAGAGCCTGTAACCAGTCGCGCGAAGTGGTGCTTTACGCTTACGGTGAGCGCGCGGCCAGAGTTTGGTGGTCGCAAATCGAAGGCAAAGTCAGAGGTTTTGAGAATTTGCGCATTCGTTATATCGACGATGAAATGCTGACTCAGCTCACCGCATTTGGCAGCAGAACCATGGATTTACAAGCGACTTTGCAAGACGGAACTATTTGGCTTTCCGATGCTCAGAGTAATTTAGAAATTCATTTTTCTGAATGGAAAGAGTCAGTCGTGAAAGAAGCAAGGTAACAGGTGTGCTAATCCTTTCCGGCAAAATGGAAATACCAGACAGCGAAATTGAATTAACGGCAATCCGCGCGCAGGGCAACGGTGGCCAGAACGTCAATAAAACGTCAACGGCAATACATTTACGTTTTGATATTAAAGCCTCAAGTTTGCCAGACTACTATAAAGAACGTCTGATGGCGTTCAATCACCATTCCATTACGGCTGATGGTTGGGTGGTTATCAAGGCGCAGGAATCCCGCAGCCAGGAACAAAACCGCGAAGCGGCGCTGGCACGGTTGAATACTTTGATTGCGCAGGCGATGGTGGTGGAAAAACCCCGTCGTGCAACTAAGCCAACCAAGGGGTCTAAGATCCGCCGGGTGGAAAGTAAAGTGCGCAAGGGCGCGACAAAAGCATTGCGGGGCAAAGTTCGATAGCCTTATATCGTGTTGCAGGACAATTTTTATCGCAACACTCAGAAAGAGCAGTAGGGGAGAAACTGTGAAAAAAATCATCATAACCGCAGTGCTGGCGCTCGGGGCGCTGTCACTGTTTGGCTGCCATACCGCTGCCTTCAATCAGGAAAAACCGTTGCAGGCGATGCAGCAAAGTTACAGTGGTGTCCTGCCGTGCGCCGATTGTGGCGGGCTGGAGACATCCTTATTCCTCCAGCAGGACGGCACGTATGTTCTGCAGGAAACCTATCAGGCAGCCAAAGACGGCGATCAGACTTTCGCCAGCTATGGCAGTTGGGCGAGAACCGCTGACAAGCTGGTCCTGACCGATGCTAAGGGTGAAAAGCGTTACTTCCACCCGAAAGATGAAAATCTTGAAATGCTTGATACCAGCGGTGCGCCGATTATTTCGTCGCTCAATTACACGCTGAAACCTACGCAGCAGAGTTTACCGAAGACGCCCATGCCGCTGACCGGTATGATGCAGTACAGCGCCGATGCCGCTTCTTTCAAGGATTGTGCGACAGGGAAAGTTTTCCCGATGTCTGCCAGCAAATCGCTGCAACAGGGATATCTCGCGGCGCGTAAGGCACCAAATCAGCTGGTCTTTGTATCAATGGATGGTCATTTCATGACGGAACCGTCGATGGAAGAAGGGCAGATGCAGAAAGCTGTGGTGGCTGATAAAAACGTAAAGTTTGATGCAACCAAAGCTTGTCCGTAAGTACCGCTGCTAAGCGAAAAGCACAAATAAAAATGCCCGCTCAATGCGGGCATTTTTATATACAACGATCTTTGGCAGATCCTTAACGCGGGATCTGGCCCAGCAGATAAGAAACGATATCGCTTTGTTTGATCATTTGTTTTTCACCGGAGCGACGGTTTTTGTATTCCAGCTCTTCAGCGTCCAGATTACGATCGCCAATCACGACGTGATGCGGAACACCGATCAGTTCCATATCCGCAAACATTACCCCAGGACGCTCTTTACGATCGTCGAGGATCACGTCAATACCGTGTGAACGCAGTTCTGCATATAACGCTTCTGCCGCATCTTTCACGCGGAAAGATTTGTGCATGTTCATTGGCAGAATAGCGACCTGGAACGGAGCAATAGCGTCCGGCCAGATTATACCGCGATCGTCGTGGTTCTGTTCGATAGCGGCGGCAACCACGCGGCTCACACCGATACCGTAACAACCCATGGTCATTACCTGATTACGACCATCCTCACCCTGAACGGTTGCATTCATCGCTTCTGAATACTTGATGCCCAGTTGGAAGATATGACCGACTTCGATACCGCGCTTAATCACCAGCGTACCCTGACCATCCGGGCTTGGATCACCAGCCACCACGTTACGCAGATCCGCCACTTCTGGCAGCGCAGCATCGCGATCCCAGTTAATGCCGAAATAATGCTGGCCGTCGATGTTGGCTCCCGCGCTGAAATCGCTCATGGCAGCAACGGTACGGTCAACAACCACTGGCATTGGCAGATTGACCGGACCGAGCGAACCCGGGCCAGCCGCAACGATTTCACGGATTTCCGCTTCGGTAGCAAAAGTCAGTGGCGCTGCAACTTGTGGCAGTTTTTCCGCTTTGATTTCGTTGAGTTCATGATCGCCGCGAATGAGCAGGGCGATCAGTTTATGGCCGCTTTCTGGCGTTGCATGAACCATCAGGGTTTTCACGGTTTTCTCAACCGGCACCTGGAACTGTTCTGTCAGCTCAGCAATGGTTTTGGCATTTGGCGTTTCAACGATGCGCATCTCTTCGGTCGCCGCGCCGCGAGGTGCGGTCGGAGCCAACGCTTCTGCGAACTCGATGTTGGCCGCGAAATCTGAAGAGTCAGAGAATACGACATCATCTTCGCCGCTCTGCGCCAGAACCTGGAATTCGTGAGACGCGCTGCCGCCGATAGAACCGGTATCTGCCAGTACTGCACGGAAATCCAGGCCCATACGGTTGAAAATCTGGCTGTAGGCCGCGTACATCACATCATACGTTTCCTGCAAAGATTCCTGCGTCGTGTGGAACGAGTAGGCATCTTTCATCAGGAATTCACGGGAACGCATCACACCAAAACGCGGGCGAACTTCGTCACGGAATTTGGTCTGGATCTGGAAGAAGTTCAGTGGCAGCTGCTTGTATGAGCTGACTTCATTACGGATCAAGTCGGTAATCACTTCTTCATGAGTTGGACCCAGAACGAACGGACGATCACCACGGTCAACAAAACGCAGCAATTCAGGACCGTATTGTTCCCAACGTCCGCTCTCCTGCCACAGGTCGGCGGGCTGAACTACCGGCATCGACACTTCAATGGCGTTCGCGTTGTTCATTTCTTCGCGCACGATGTTTTCAACTTTTCTGAGAACACGCAGGCCGGTTGGCAGCCAGGTGTACAGGCCGGAAGCCAGTTTGCGGATCATCCCCGCACGCAGCATCAGCTGATGGCTGATAACTTCCGCGTCGGCTGGCGTCTCTTTCAGAGTAGAGAGCAGATATTGAGTAGTACGCATGATGTGTTGATTCCGTTAGCACTGCAAATTGCAATCGGGCGGCTAAAAGCCGCCAAAACGTAAAAAGTGGTTTAGTTTACCAGCGAGTTGGTGTTGCCAAAAGAGACGCAGAGGAAATTTAGTCTTTGTCGAGCGACAATACCTGATTCACAGAGCCTGTCACCCGCCAGCGGACATTAAACTCCAGCAGGCGAACGGCATAATCCCGCTCGGTGGCTTCGCCCTTGCGGTAGGCCGGGCGAGGATCTTGCCCCAGCACTTGCGTGATGAAGCGACGCAGGTGAGGGTATTGATGAATGTGTTCGGCCAGCTGCTGTTCTGCCTGAGGCAGAAACTCTACCGGCATATCGGCGTCTGGTGCGTGCTGAGCAAAGCCTGCACGAGCATCCGGGTGGCTTTCTGCAAAGGGCAGATACGGTTTGATATCCACCACCGGCGTGCCATCGACCAGATCCAGACTGCCGAGCTGCAGGATGACGTTTTGCCCCTGGCAGTGGATCCCTTTCAGCTCAACCAAAGACATTCCAAGTGGATTGGGTCGAAAGGTTGAACGTGTGGCAAATACGCCGGTTCGCGCGTTACCCCCAAGGCGGGGAGGGCGCACTGTAGGACGCCAGCCACCGTCCATCGTCTGATGAAAAATAAACATCACCCAGAGATGACTGAATTCTTCCAAACCGCGAACGGCTTCAGGCTGGTTATACGGCGCGTGCAAATGTAACTCACCGCCGCCATCCTGAATCAGACCAGGCTGGCGGGGGACAGCAAATTTCTCTTTATAGGGCGAGTGGATGGTCCCTATTTGCTCAAAAGAAAATGAGGTCATTTAAAGGTGACGTTCAGAGCGGAGCCCTGACAAATTGCCTGCTGGAAGCAGCCCGGTACGCCACCAAGGATCTGGCACTGATGTAAAAGCACAGCATTGGCTTTCATGTAGGATGCTCGGGTCAGCATTCTTTTACGTGCTGTGGCCAGGCTCGGCGGAGCATCATTCTGATCGGACTGACATGATTCTCCGGAGACTTCGCCTAAGTCACGGAACGGTGTGCCGACCAGCGCTTCTGCATCTTTATACAGTTTTACTGGAGCCGGGCGAACTGGAGCCGGTTTGGGTTTGACGGGTTTTGGCTCTTCTTTAACAACAGGTGCAGTGGTGATTGGCTGTGTGTGTTGAGTCAGGGAACAACCCGCCAGCAAAAGCGCCGACAAACAGAGAGGTAAAGCACGCATGGTAAATCCTCTGCTTTTTAATATGTTTACAGGAATGAATGTGGCGTTATTGAACCAAGGTATTGAGAAAATAACAAGGCGGGCATATGCCCGCCTTGTACTTATTTATAAAATCTATATTTCACAGGAATTTTCAGGCGCAATGCTGAGTTCCTGAAGACCCGGATTACCAGCCTTTCACTGCGCCGCCGTTGAAGATTTTATTCGCAGCAGCGTTCACTTCGTCAGACTGGTAAGCCTGTACGAATTTCTTCACGTTTTCAGCATCTTTATTGTCTTCACGAGCCACAATCAGGTTCACATACGGTGAGTTTTTATCTTCTACGAAGATACCGTCTTTCTCTGGTGTCAGACCGATCTGGCTGGCGTAAGTCGTGTTAATTACCGCCAGTGCGATTTTGGCATCATCCAGTGAACGTGGCAGCTGTGGTGCTTCCAGCTCAACCAGTTTCAGGTTTTTAGGGTTCTCAGTGACATCAAGAACGGTCGGCAACAGGCCAACACCGTCTTTCAGTTTGATCAGACCTTGTTTTTGCAGCAGCAGTAAAGAGCGACCAAGGTTGGTCGGATCGTTTGGCAATGCAACCTGATCGCCTTCTTTCAGTTCATCTACAGATTTGATTTTCTTAGAATAGCCCGCGATTGGGTAAACGAAACTATTACCGACCGGCACCAGTTTGTAACCGCGGTCTTTGATCTGCTGGTCCAAATAAGGTTTGTGCTGGAAGGCGTTAACGTCGATATCACCTTTGCTCAGTGCTTCGTTCGGCAGAACGTAATCGTTGAAGGTCACCAGTTCAACGTCCAGACCGTATTTTTCTTTCGCTACTTTTTGTGCAACTTCTGCAACCTGTTGCTCAGAACCGACAATCACACCCACTTTAATATGGTTTGGATCTTGTTCTTTTGGTCCGCAGCCCGCTAAAGCCAGCGATCCCAGAAGCGCGCCGACAACAGCAATGGATTTAAATTTGTTTGACATGTCCTTTCCTCAATAAGCGGATAAAAATCATTCGCAGGGTTACGTTTTACAGTTGTTATTTCGTTATTTATGCGTGACCGCTTTTACAATGCGATCGCCACAAAACTGAATTAAATACACCAAAACGACTAACAGGACTAATACCGTGTTCATGACAGTTGCGTCATAACCGATATAACCATACTGATAACCGATCTGTCCGAGACCACCGGCACCAACGGCACCGCCCATCGCAGAATAGCCGACCAAAGTTATCAAAGTAATAGTGGCTGCGTTAACCAGACCCGGCAAGGCCTCCGGCAACAGAATTTTGCGGATGATTTGCATCGGTGTGGCACCCATTGCGCGGGAAGCCTCAACCAGACCGCTTGGAATTTCCAGCAGCGCATTTTCCACCATACGTGCAATAAATGGCGCAGCGCCCACGGTCAGCGGAACAATTGCCGCCTGCAATCCAATGGAGGTGCCCACAATGACGCGGGTAAATGGAATCATCCAGACCAGCAGGATAATGAATGGAATCGAACGGAATATGTTCACCAGCGCAGACATCACGCGATAGACATTTTTATTCTCAGCAATTTGCCCCGGACGGGTGACGTACAACAGCACACCAAAGGGTAGCCCGAGCGCAAAACCAAAGAAGCCAGAGGTCAGTGTCATGATGACAGTTTCCCAGATACCCCGGCCCATTAACCACATCATTGCCTCAGACATAACCGAGTACCTCAACTTTCACCTGATTCTCATGCAGGAACTGAATCGCTGCCTGAGTGTTTTCTTCTGAACCGTGCATTTCTGTCAGCATAATCCCGAACTTCACGCCACCGGCATAATCCATCTGAGCACTGATAATATTATTGTTTACATCAAAACGTCGTACGGCTTCGGAAAGCAGTGGAGCATCAACGGACTGACCGGTAAATTCCAGACGCAATAAAGGCACGCGGCCTTGTTCTGGCGCGGGCACCAGACGTACTGCGTAATCTTCCGGAATATCCAGATGCAGCGTTGACTGAATAAATTGCTGAGCCAGCGGGGTTTTCGGATGTGAGAACATCTCGCTCACTTTATCCTGCTCAATCAGTTTACCGTCGCTTATCACCGCAACCTGATCGCAAATACGTTTTACGACATCCATCTCATGGGTGATCAACAGGATGGTTAATCCCAGACGGCGGTTGATGTCTTTCAGTAATTCCAGGATGGAGCGGGTTGTTGCCGGGTCCAAAGCGCTGGTGGCTTCATCACACAGCAGAACTTTAGGGTTACTCGCCAGTGCGCGGGCAATCGCGACGCGCTGTTTCTGCCCACCGGAAAGGTTGGCAGGGTAGGCGTCATGCTTATCTTCCAGACCAACCAGTTTCAGCAACTCTGAAACGCGTTTTTTAATTTCAGCCCCGGAGAGGTTGTCCAGCTCCAGCGGCAGTGCGACGTTGCCAAAGACGGTGCGGGATGACAGTAAATTAAAATGCTGAAAAATCATGCCAATCTGGCGACGCGCGCGGGTTAATGCTTTTTCTGAAAAGGACATCAGATCCTGACCATCGACCAACACCTGGCCTTCGGTCGGACGCTCGAGCAAATTGACGCAGCGGATTAATGTACTCTTACCCGCGCCAGATGAGCCGATCACGCCATATATTTGTCCTGCAGGGACGTGAAGACTCACGTCGGAAAGCGCGACGATCTGGCGCGATCCCTGCTGGAAAACCTTGGTGATATTTGAAAGTTTAATCATATTATTTTTTATTCTGTCTTTTTGCCGTGACATGGTGAATTTAACTCTGCGAGGGAGCCCCTCGTAGCATGTCGTGGATGCTAAGGCGTCTAGACGTCTAAGTCAACCAGGTTAACATTCTCACTGACATTGAAAACATGCGATACTGACGCCGTTAATCAGCCATCAGGAGCAAATACGTGGCACAACCTGTTTCAGCAATCTTTCTCGACCGTGATGGCACTTTGAATGTCGATCACGGCTATGTACATGAAATCGATGAATTCCAATTTATCGACGGTGTAATCGACGCCTGCCTTAAGTTAAAGGAAATGGGCTTCTTACTGGTGTTAGTGACGAATCAATCGGGAATTGCACGCGGCAAGTTTACCGAAGACCAGTTTATGACACTGACCGAATGGATGGACTGGTCCCTCGCCGATCGTGGTGTCGATCTCGATGGCATCTATTTCTGTCCGCATCATCCTGAAGGCTCAGTGAAAGAGTTTACTCAGGTTTGTGACTGCCGTAAGCCTTTGCCTGGGATGTTCTTAACGGCGAAAGAAGAGCTGAATATTGATATGGCCTCTTCTTATATGGTCGGCGACAAGCTTGAAGACATGCAGGCGGCTGCTGCCGCAGGCGTGGGGACTAAAATTTTAGTGCGTACAGGGAAGCCAGTGACAGCGGAAAGCGAAAGTGTGGCAGACGCAGTACTTGAAAGCCTTGCTGCCTTGCCTTCCTTTATAGCAAAAGCGTTAAAATAACGGTCTTTGGATAAAAAAACGGCAAACGAAATAAAACTGTGTTTATTCGCTTGCCATTAAAATCCAACTCCCTATAATGCCGCTCCATCGACAGGGAACAACGTGAACAACATCACGAAGTAACCGGGTCGGGAAAGATTAAAAACAGCGGCATCCGGCGAAATAAACGGTTGACACTGAATGAGGAAAGCGTAATATACGCCACCTCGAGTTAGCAAGCGAAAGCGCGTAACTCACTGCTCTTTAACAATTTATCAGACAATCTGTGTGGGCACTCACAAGACGATATCAGCCACCTCGGTGGCAAAAAAATATCAAGTCTTAGAGTGACCAAGCAGTAATTCATTTAGTTGAATTATTACGAAGTAATCTTTGAGCACCGCTTAACTTGTTTAAGCAAATCGAACTTTTAATTGAAGAGTTTGATCATGGCTCAGATTGAACGCTGGCGGCAGGCCTAACACATGCAAGTCGAGCGGTAGCACAGGAGAGCTTGCTCTCTGGGTGACGAGCGGCGGACGGGTGAGTAATGTCTGGGAAACTGCCTGATGGAGGGGGATAACTACTGGAAACGGTAGCTAATACCGCATGACCTCGCAAGAGCAAAGTGGGGGACCTTCGGGCCTCACGCCATCGGATGTGCCCAGATGGGATTAGCTAGTAGGTGGGGTAATGGCTCACCTAGGCGACGATCCCTAGCTGGTCTGAGAGGATGACCAGCCACACTGGAACTGAGACACGGTCCAGACTCCTACGGGAGGCAGCAGTGGGGAATATTGCACAATGGGCGCAAGCCTGATGCAGCCATGCCGCGTGTGTGAAGAAGGCCTTAGGGTTGTAAAGCACTTTCAGCGAGGAGGAAGGCGCTGTAGTTAATAGCTGCAGCGATTGACGTTACTCGCAGAAGAAGCACCGGCTAACTCCGTGCCAGCAGCCGCGGTAATACGGAGGGTGCAAGCGTTAATCGGAATTACTGGGCGTAAAGCGCACGCAGGCGGTTTGTTAAGTCAGATGTGAAATCCCCGAGCTTAACTTGGGAACTGCATTTGAAACTGGCAAGCTAGAGTCTTGTAGAGGGGGGTAGAATTCCAGGTGTAGCGGTGAAATGCGTAGAGATCTGGAGGAATACCGGTGGCGAAGGCGGCCCCCTGGACAAAGACTGACGCTCAGGTGCGAAAGCGTGGGGAGCAAACAGGATTAGATACCCTGGTAGTCCACGCTGTAAACGATGTCGACTTGGAGGTTGTGCCCTTGAGGCGTGGCTTCCGGAGCTAACGCGTTAAGTCGACCGCCTGGGGAGTACGGCCGCAAGGTTAAAACTCAAATGAATTGACGGGGGCCCGCACAAGCGGTGGAGCATGTGGTTTAATTCGATGCAACGCGAAGAACCTTACCTACTCTTGACATCCACGGAATTCGCTAGAGATAGCTTAGTGCCTTCGGGAACCGTGAGACAGGTGCTGCATGGCTGTCGTCAGCTCGTGTTGTGAAATGTTGGGTTAAGTCCCGCAACGAGCGCAACCCTTATCCTTTGTTGCCAGCACGTAATGGTGGGAACTCAAAGGAGACTGCCGGTGATAAACCGGAGGAAGGTGGGGATGACGTCAAGTCATCATGGCCCTTACGAGTAGGGCTACACACGTGCTACAATGGCATATACAAAGAGAAGCAAACTCGCGAGAGCAAGCGGACCTCATAAAGTATGTCGTAGTCCGGATTGGAGTCTGCAACTCGACTCCATGAAGTCGGAATCGCTAGTAATCGTAGATCAGAATGCTACGGTGAATACGTTCCCGGGCCTTGTACACACCGCCCGTCACACCATGGGAGTGGGTTGCAAAAGAAGTAGGTAGCTTAACCTTCGGGAGGGCGCTTACCACTTTGTGATTCATGACTGGGGTGAAGTCGTAACAAGGTAACCGTAGGGGAACCTGCGGTTGGATCACCTCCTTACCTAAAGATACGCATTGTGCAGTGTCCACACAGATTGTCTGATGAAAAAGTAACGAGCAGAAATACCTTTATAGGCTTGTAGCTCAGGTGGTTAGAGCGCACCCCTGATAAGGGTGAGGTCGGTGGTTCAAGTCCACTCAGGCCTACCAATTCTTTCCTTCTCTGCGTTGTCCCTCCCTCGTTTGCTAACGCAAACGTCGTGTGACTCCGCCTTGATAAGAAATGAATTGGCTGACTCATCTAGCGATGAGATAGATAAAGGTATCTGTAAGTGACTGTATGGGGCTATAGCTCAGCTGGGAGAGCGCCTGCCTTGCACGCAGGAGGTCAGCGGTTCGATCCCGCTTAGCTCCACCATTACCGTACAGCCTTTAAATAATACTTCAGAGTATATTGGTAACAGTATGCTGCGAAGTATTTTGCTCTTTAACAATCTGGAACAAGCTGAAAATTGAAACATTACAGCTGAACATCACTCTCCGTAGAAGTACTGAGTGATGATTTTGTCTGTAATAGAGTCTCTCAAATAATCGCAATGCGACGATGTCTTTTAAGACACCTTCGGGTTGTGAGGTTAAGCGACTAAGCGTACACGGTGGATGCCTAGGCAGTCAGAGGCGATGAAGGGCGTGCTAATCTGCGAAAAGCGTCGGTAAGGTGATATGAACCGTTATAACCGACGATACCCGAATGGGGAAACCCAGTGTGTTTCGACACACTATTGCATGGTGAATACATAGCCATGCAAGGCGAACCGGGGGAACTGAAACATCTAAGTACCCCGAGGAAAAGAAATCAACCGAGATTCCCCCAGTAGCGGCGAGCGAACGGGGAAGAGCCCAGAACCTGAATCAGTTTGTGCATTAGTGGAAGCGTCTGGAAAGTCGCACAGTATAGGGTGATAGTCCCGTACACAAAAATGCACTTATTGTGAGTTCGATGAGTAGGGCGGGACACGTGACATCCTGTCTGAATATGGGGGGACCATCCTCCAAGGCTAAATACTCCTGACTGACCGATAGTGAACCAGTACCGTGAGGGAAAGGCGAAAAGAACCCCGGCGAGGGGAGTGAAATAGAACCTGAAACCGTGTACGTACAAGCAGTGGGAGCCTACTTTGTTGGGTGACTGCGTACCTTTTGTATAATGGGTCAGCGACTTATATTTTGTAGCAAGGTTAACCGAATAGGGGAGCCGTAGGGAAACCGAGTCTTAACTGGGCGTCAAGTTGCAAGGTATAGACCCGAAACCCGGTGATCTAGCCATGGGCAGGTTGAAGGTTGGGTAACACTAACTGGAGGACCGAACCGACTAATGTTGAAAAATTAGCGGATGACTTGTGGCTGGGGGTGAAAGGCCAATCAAACCGGGAGATAGCTGGTTCTCCCCGAAAGCTATTTAGGTAGCGCCTCGTGAACTCATCTTCGGGGGTAGAGCACTGTTTCGACTAGGGGGCCATCCCGGCTTACCAACTCGATGCAAACTCCGAATACCGAAGAATGTTATCACGGGAGACACACGGCGGGTGCTAACGTCCGTCGTGAAGAGGGAAACAACCCAGACCGCCAGCTAAGGTCCCAAAGTCATGGTTAAGTGGGAAACGATGTGGGAAGGCATAGACAGCCAGGATGTTGGCTTAGAAGCAGCCATCATTTAAAGAAAGCGTAATAGCTCACTGGTCGAGTCGGCCTGCGCGGAAGATGTAACGGGGCTAAACCATGCACCGAAGCTGCGGCAGCGACGCTTAGGCGTTGTTGGGTAGGGGAGCGTTCTGTAAGCCGTCGAAGGTGTCCTGTGAGGGGTGCTGGAGGTATCAGAAGTGCGAATGCTGACATAAGTAACGATAATGCGGGTGAAAAACCCGCACGCCGGAAGACCAAGGGTTCCTGTCCAACGTTAATCGGGGCAGGGTGAGTCGACCCCTAAGGCGAGGCTGAAAAGCGTAGTCGATGGGAAGCTGGTTAATATTCCAGCACTTGGTGTTACTGCGAAGGGGGGACGGAGAAGGCTAGGCTAGCCGGGCGACGGTTGTCCCGGTTCAAGCGTGTAGGGGGTGTGACTTGGTAAATCCGGTTACATATTCAACCCTGAGGCGTGATAACGAGCCACTACGGTGGTGAAGTAGTTGATGCCATGCTTCCAGGAAAAGCCTCTAAGCTCCAGGTAACACGAAATCGTACCCCAAACCGACACAGGTGGTCAGGTAGAGAATACTCAGGCGCTTGAGAGAACTCGGGTGAAGGAACTAGGCAAAATGGTGCCGTAACTTCGGGAGAAGGCACGCTGGCGCGTAGGTGAAGAGACTTGCTCTCGGAGCCGAAGCCAGTCGCAGATACCAGCTGGCTGCAACTGTTTAATAAAAACACAGCACTGTGCAAACACGAAAGTGGACGTATACGGTGTGACGCCTGCCCGGTGCCGGAAGGTTAATTGATGGGGTTAGCAGCAATGCGAAGCTCTTGATCGAAGCCCCGGTAAACGGCGGCCGTAACTATAACGGTCCTAAGGTAGCGAAATTCCTTGTCGGGTAAGTTCCGACCTGCACGAATGGCGTAATGATGGCCAGGCTGTCTCCACCCGAGACTCAGTGAAATTGAACTCGCTGTGAAGATGCAGTGTACCCGCGGCAAGACGGAAAGACCCCGTGAACCTTTACTATAGCTTGACACTGAACATTGAGCCTTGATGTGTAGGATAGGTGGGAGGCTTTGAAGCGTGGACGCCAGTCTGCGTGGAGCCAACCTTGAAATACCACCCTTTAATGTTTGATGTTCTAACTCGGCCCCGTGATCCGGGGTGAGGACAGTGTCTGGTGGGTAGTTTGACTGGGGCGGTCTCCTCCTAAAGAGTAACGGAGGAGCACGAAGGTTAGCTAATCACGGTCGGACATCGTGAGGTTAGTGCAATGGCATAAGCTAGCTTGACTGCGAGAGTGACGGCTCGAGCAGGTACGAAAGTAGGTCATAGTGATCCGGTGGTTCTGAATGGAAGGGCCATCGCTCAACGGATAAAAGGTACTCCGGGGATAACAGGCTGATACCGCCCAAGAGTTCATATCGACGGCGGTGTTTGGCACCTCGATGTCGGCTCATCACATCCTGGGGCTGAAGTAGGTCCCAAGGGTACGGCTGTTCGCCGTTTAAAGTGGTACGCGAGCTGGGTTTAGAACGTCGTGAGACAGTTCGGTCCCTATCTGCCGTGGGCGTTGGAAGATTGAGAGGGGCTGCTCCTAGTACGAGAGGACCGGAGTGGACGCATCACTGGTGTTCGGGTTGTCATGCCAATGGCATTGCCCGGTAGCTAAATGCGGAAAAGATAAGCGCTGAAAGCATCTAAGCGCGAAACTTGCCTCGAGATGAGTCTTCCCTGTGGCTTTAAGCCACCTGAAGGGACGTTTAAGACTAAGACGTTGATAGGCTGGGTGTGTAAGTGCAGCGATGCATTGAGCTAACCAGTACTAATGACCCGAGAGGCTTAACCTTACAACACCAAAGGTGTTTTGATTAGAGTGACTCTGCTGCGCGCGAGCGTGTGGAAGTAGATTTTCAGCGACGTTCCGAGATTGGTTCGTATGGCGAGGCGTTGTGAGAAATCACGGTGCGTGGCGGTACGGATGAAACAGAATTTGCCTGGCGGCACTAGCGCGGTGGTCCCACCTGACCCCATGCCGAACTCAGAAGTGAAACGCCGTAGCGCCGATGGTAGTGTGGGGTCTCCCCATGCGAGAGTAGGGAACTGCCAGGCATCAAATTAGTTCCTTTTCCCCTGACAAGGAAAATAACAGGAACAAACTTGTATCAGACGTTTTCTGATGTGAGTGAAAGAACCGGTGGAGCGGTAGTTCAGTTGGTTAGAATACCTGCCTGTCACGCAGGGGGTCGCGGGTTCGAGCCCCGTCCGTTCCGCCACTAATTGCACAGACCCTGAATCGAAAGATTCAGGGTTTTTTGCATTTGTTTTTTCGTGATTTAAGGTATGCATTCCCTCTCTATTTCAATTCTCACGCATTATTTTGAGTATTAACTGGCCAACATTGCCCTGATTACAGACTACTACTTATCTGATTACGAAAAATTAAGCCAAATTAAATATTAAAATGATTATTTTTCTATTTCATAATAATTATTATTCGCTCTTGTTTATGATTGGTTTGGTTAATTATTAAAGGTAATTCGCGCTATATATCGTCATAATCCAGTTTTTTAAAATCTAATATTCAGTCATAATATATACAGCATTGAAACACGTTAAAGAAATCTTCGATCCGCTATGACTGCCCGATAGATTGCAGATGCAACGAGCAATCAAATATCATAGAGTCTTAGCTCGGCAAATTCATAAAGATAACTCATCATGAAATTCTCACTGGATATACTTGACTGGCGGGCTCTCGCTGCGGGAATCGACAGTTGCGAAAACTGGATCCAGTGGGCTAATCAGCCTGATATCAATATGTTTTCCGGGGAATTCCCGAAAACGTCCCATATCCCGATGATGTCTGCACGGCGTATGAGTATCGGTAGCCGACTGGCTGTGAATACAGGGCTCTCATTACTCGCCTCGAATAATATTGATGCTGCCATTTTTACCAGCCGTCACGGTGAGCTCGAGCGCACAGGACGAATCCTGCATGCTCTGGCCGATGAGCAATCGACTTCTCCCACAGAGTTCTCGATGTCGGTACATAATACCGCCGCTGGCTGGCTGACGATTATTAGCAAAGTTCCGCTGCCGATCACCTCATTGGCGGCAGGTAACGACAGTTTTCAACAAGGGTTACTCGAAGCTCAAGCGATACTCGCTGGCGGCGCTAGCCGGGTAATGTTGATTGACTTCGAAGGTGAAATACCGCCGATGTATGACAAATCGGTGAATTCTGAGTTTTTACCTTATGCTGTAGGAATAATATTAACCGCGGGTGATACATTGCAATGTAGCAACGTAACTTCACCGGATGATATTGATGCGGTTACCCTTCCTCAGAGCTTACAATTCCTGCGGGGTTACCTTACATCGTCTCCTAACTTTTACGTCGATGCGGATAAACGTCGCCGTTGGCACTGGGTGCATACTTTGTGAGAAACATCTCTGTATTACCCTACGAAATTTCTTCCCTTGCGAACAGGATGTGGCGATGGGCTGCAACAGGCTTCTTTTTCGCGCTTTTCGGAATTGGCGGGCTGTTGCTATCAATCATATGGTTTAACCTGTTGCGGCTGATTGTCCGTCAGCCGGAGAGGTTGCACCGTATGACATTGAACAGTATTCGTAACAGTTTCCGTTTTTTCCTTGGTGGATTACGGATGTTTGGTGTGATGGATTATCGGTTTATCGGCGATGATAAGTTTGAGCAGGACGCCGGTTGTCTGGTCGTTGCAAACCACCCAAGCCTTCTCGACTATGTGATCCTCGCGTCGCGTATGCCACGCTGTGACTGCATTGTGAAGCAGGCTTTATTGCAGAACCCTTTTTTGCGCGGCGTTATTAAAGCAGCAGGATATTTGGTGAATGCAGGTTCGGATGCTTTGTTACTGGCGTGCGAGGCACGTTTGCAGGCGGGGGGAACGTTATTAATATTCCCCGAGGGAACGCGCTCTTTGCCCGGTCAGCCGATGACTCTACAACGTGGGGCCGCGAACATTGCGCTACGAGCGGGGAGCGATGTACGGATTGTGCATATCTCCTGTCATCCGCCCATGCTGACTAAGCATGGGAAATGGTATGAAATACCGCCCGTAAAACCTGAATTTGTCATTACGATTGCCGATAAAGTGAAAGTAATGGATTTTATGGATGACCATGACCTTTCGCTGGCCTTAGCAGCCAGACGTCTGACACAGCATTTACGCACAGAGTTGATGCGCAGTAATATTCAAGATAACGAGAAATAAGTCATGGATTCATTAAGTCACGAGATAAAAGAACTGATCATTACGACCCTCAATCTGGAGGGAATGACGCCGGATGAGATAGAGACAGAGGCGCCGCTTTTCGGTGATGGTTTGGGACTCGATTCTATTGATGCCCTTGAATTAGGTTTGGCTTTTAAAAAGCAATACGGCGTGACCCTTTCGGCAGAAAGCCAGGAAATGCGCCAGCATTTTTATTCTGTAGAAAGCCTCGCCCGGTTTATATCAGTGCAGCGTGGTTAAAGAGAGTCCTATGCAGAAGCAAGAAATTTACCAGCAGATTAGCGAGTTATTAATCAAGCTGTTTGAAGTGGATGAAAGTGATATCAAACCAGATGCAAAATTATATGAAGATCTGGAATTGGACAGCATTGATGCTGTCGATTTGGTTGTTCATTTGCAGAAAACCACCGGCAGAAAGATTAAGCCAGAAATGTTTAAGTCAGTGCGCACCGTTCAGGACGTCGTGGATGCCATTGATGAGTTACTTAACACGCCCGCTGAGTAACTGACGTGTCTAAGGCCCGGGACTCTGTCGCCTCAATTATCCGATGGGTAACTATCCTGGCGATAGTTGCCTATCCGATAGCGGTTTGGTGCGGATTGAAAACCTGGGGGATGGGTATTCTTACTCCGCTGCTTGGGAGCGTTTTTATTCTGCGTTTGCTGACCTTTCGCGGAAAGCTCAGCCAGCTGACTTTTTTTGGTAAAGCGATTGCGTTAGCGGGCATTGCGCTGGTGGCCATCAGCGTCTTGTTACGCGAAACCTCCCTGTTGTTGTATTACCCGGTCGCGGTGAATTTATTGCTGTTCATTTTATTTTTCAGTTCATTGCGTGCCCGGCAATCCATTGTGGAACGCCTTGCCCGGCTCAGTGAACCTGATTTACCGCCCGCAGGGGTAAGTTATACCCGACGCGTCACGCAAGTTTGGTGCATCTTCTTTGTGTTTAATGGTTCTCTGGCTTTATATACCTGCCTGAACGGCGATGTGGGTCTGTGGGCGCTTTATAACGGCGGGATCAGTTATCTGCTAATTGGCTTATTAATGGGTATTGAATGGACAGTCAGAAAGCGTCTGCAGCGGTCATGACGCTTCCAATGAATCAATGGCTAAGTACGCAAAGAGCTGATGATCATCTGGTCGCCTGGAGCGAAAGTCGTCAATGGCGACAGCGCGAATTCCGTCGTGATGTCTTGTCGCTTATCACGAAACTACAGGCCTTACCGTCGTTGCGCTGGGCGGTGTGTCTGGAAGATAACTATGCATTTGCCGTTACGCTGCTGGCGCTTCTCTACAGTAGTAAAACGCCGGTGTTGCCCGGCCATTTTCGTCAAGCCGTGCTGGCTGAACAGCGGGATGAATTCGACGCGCTGATCACCGATCTTCCACTTAAGCTAGATTGCCCGACGCTGTCATTTTCCTGCGAAACCGCTGACTCTTTTTCTTCTTCTTTGCCGGAATGGCCGCAGCACGCCTCGCTGATTTTATTTACCTCAGGCTCGACTGGAAAACCGCAAAAAATCACTAAACCGGTAGCTTGCCTGGAACGCGAAAGTCAGTGGCTCGCCACACTTTGGGGCGAAGATCTTGAAGGGGCGTATTTCGCCGCCACCGTTGCCCCACATCACATGTATGGCCTGACATTCGCCTTTATGCTGCCGCTGTCTCTCGGCCTGCCTTTTTATACGAAAAGCATCGAATATCACGAACAGTTGCAGGCGCTTGCCTGCGCCCATCCTTTAGTACTTACCAGCAGCCCGGCATTTCTCACACGGCTGGATCCCTCACTGGAAACTGCAAAGTTGCGGCAAATCTTTTCGGCAGGCGGACCCCTGACGCGCGACGCCGCTGTATTGGCTAAAGCCACCTGCGGTTCGGTTCCCGTAGAAATCTATGGCACCACCGAGACCGGGGTGATTGCGCATCGCTTGCCGGATGTACCCTGGACGCTGTTCGACGATATACATTTTAGCCACCGCGCTGACGGCACTCTGAGCCTGCTGTCTCCGCTGATCCCGCAAACAGAGGGTATCATCCTCAGTGATGAGGTCGATACCCTGCCAGATCAGCGACAATTCCACCTGCTTGGCCGTAAAGATCGGGTAGTGAAGATCGCTGAGCAACGGATTTCGTTAAATGAGATTGAACAGCGGTTGTGTGGACTGGCTTTGGTATCCGAAGCCTGCACATTGACGCTCGAAAAGCAGGGACGGGTCTGCGTTGCTGCCGTGCTTGTTCTGACCGCAGCCGGTGAAGAGCAGCGGCGCGAGCTGGGACACAACCCGTTTATCGGCACGCTGCGCCAGATGCTGCGCACCTGGCTTTCACCGGTTTCCATCCCGCGTTACTGGCGCATTGTTCCGGCTATCCCTCTTAACCAACAAGGCAAACTCCCTGCGGCTGAATTACAGGAAATGTTTTTATGATGATGCCTGACGTGCTGAGCCAGCAAAAAATCAGCGACACCAGCCTGAGCCTTCAACTGCAGCTCTCAGCAGATTTATTCTGGTTCCGTGGCCATTTTCCGTCTTCGCCGATTTTGCCCGGCGTCACGCAGGTAAACTGGGTGATGGATTATGCCAGCGCGTTTCTCGGGCTGGATAAGGTTTTTTACGGTATGGACGTAGTGAAATTTCAGCGTCCATTACTGCCCGGTCAAATCGTCAATGTGCAAATCGACTGGCTGAAAGAAAAACATCGGCTGGTTTTCCGTTACAGTCTCGGCGACGCGGTCGCCAGCAGCGGGAAAATTATCCTATGTCCATGAACCAACAAGATGAATTTTCTCCCTGCCTGATTATTCCCTGTTACAACCACGGGGCCATGATGGCAGATGTGCTGGAACGTCTCCGGCCTTTCGATTTGCCCTGTCTGGTGGTGGATGACGGCAGTGATGCGGCGACCGCCGATGAACTGGAACGTCTGTCCGCGATAACACCCTGGATGAGCCTGACGCGTTTGCCGTCGAATCAGGGCAAGGGCGGGGCGGTGATGGCCGCGTTACAGCTGGCCGCTGAGAAAGGTTTTACGCATGCCATCCAGGTCGATGCGGACGGTCAGCATCAGCTGTCAGACGTGCCCGCGATGTTGGAAGAAGCCCGTCAACATCCGGATAGTCTGATCTCCGGCCAGCCGGTATATGACGACAGCGTGCCCAAATCGCGGCTGTATGGTCGTTACGTCACCCATTTCTGGGTGTGGGTGGAAACTCTGTCTTTCTCGATCAGAGACAGCATGTGCGGGTTTCGTGTTTATCCTCTGAAGCCATGTCTGGCGCTGATGGCGAAACACCGTCTGGGGCTGCGGATGGATTTCGATACGGAAATTATGGTGCGCCTTTACTGGCAGGGAACACGCAGCCGCTTCCTGCCGACGCGGGTGACTTATCCCGCCGATGGCGTTTCGCATTTTGATGCGGTGAAAGACAACATTAAGATCTCCTGGATGCACACCCGGCTGTTTTTTGGCATGCTGCCGCGCATACCGTTTTTACTGCGTCAGCGGCAAAGTTCGCAGAACAACGAACATTGGTCTGCGACGCCGGAACGTCAGGGATTGTGGGGCATCCGTCTGATGCTCAACGTTTATCGCTTGCTTGGCTATCGCGCTTTTCGCGTACTGCTTTACCCGGTGATCGGCTACTTCTGGCTGACCGGCCGCACTCAGCGCACGGCCTCCGCCCGCTATCTCGACCGCATTCGCGAAACAGCTGCACAGCGTAATATCACGCTGCCTTATCCGCTCAGCACCTTCCGGCATTTCATGCGATTTGGTGAATCAATGCTGAGTAAACTGGCGAGCTGGCAGGGCGATAACACCCTGACCGATGCGGTGCTGGTGCATCCTGAAATTTGCGAAGCGCATATTGCCTCCGGTCGCGGCACGCTGATCCTGGCCTCTCATCTGGGCGATATCGAATCCTGCCGCGCGATAGGCGCACTTAATTATCAGATAACCGTTAATGCACTGGTTTTCACCGATAATGCCGAACGCTTTAATCAGGTGATGAAAGAGATCAACCCGCAGGCGCTGGTGAATCTGATTCAGGTGAGCAAGATGGGGCCGGATACCGCCATCCTTTTGCAGGAAAAGCTCGATGCCGGAGAATGGGTGGCGATTGTCGGCGACCGTACGTCTGCCAGTTCGCACCAGCGGGGCGATCATTCCCGCGTCATCTGGAGTGATTTTCTGGGTAAGCCGGCCGCCTTTGCGCAAGGGCCTTTTATTCTGGCCGCCGCATTGCGTGCGCCGGTCATGCTGATATTTGGCATCATGCAGCAACAGCGTCTGCATATTTATTGTGAGTCTTTTGCCGACCCGCTTATCCTTCCGCGAGCTCATCGTCTGCCGGCATTGCAGGAGGCGGTTGACTGCTTCGCTGCACGTCTGGAGCATTACAGCCTGCTTGCGCCTCATGACTGGTTCAATTTTTATGATTTCTGGCAGCATCCCGCGGATGATGCCTCTGACAGGAAACCTGACTGATATGACGTCCAAACTTGATCCCCGTTTTAACGAGCCGCGTTTTTCCACCCGTGTTGAAATCACCGTGCCTTTTCATGACGCCGATGCGATGGGCGTCGTCTGGCACGGTAATTATTTCCGTTATCTGGAAATTGCCCGCGAACAGTTGCTGAAACAGTTCGACTACGGTTACCGCCAGATGCAGGCCTCTGGCTACGTCTGGCCGATTGTCGACACGCGCCTGAAATACATCGCGCCGGTGTTATTTGAACAACGCATTGAAGTCCGCGCGCAGCTGGAAGAGATCGAAAATCGTTTGCGGATCGGCTATCAGATCTTTGATATCGAAACGGGTAAACGCACGACAACCGGTTACACCTTGCAGGTGGCGGTGGATGCGCAAACTAAAGAGATGTGTTTCGTCTCCCCGCAGGTTTTGTTCGATAAAACGGGAGTCAGCCTGTGAGATCGCTTTTGCTTATTCTGCTAACCCTTTTTAGCATCACCGCTCAGGCGGTCACGCTGGAAGATTTGCAACAGCGTTTCAGCCAGGTGCCGGTTTTGCGCACCGAATTTGCCCAGCAGCGGACGATCAGCGGGATGGCGCAGCCGCTGAACTCCAGCGGGAATCTGATTATCGCCCAGCAGCAGGGGTTGTGGTGGCAGCAGGATAAACCTTTCAGCCTGACCTTATTACTGACCGAGAGTCGCATGGTGCAAATCATGGCCGGACAGGATCCGCAGGTCGTTACGGCGGACACCAACCCGCAGATGTTCCAGTTCAACTCGCTGCTCAGTGCGCTTTTTCATGCCGACCGTCGCGTGCTGGAGCAAAACTTCACGCTCGGCTTTACTGACCTTGGAAAGGGCGCATGGACGCTAATTCTGACCCCGAAAGTCTCGCCTCTTAACCGCCTGTTCCGCAGCATCCAGCTACATGGGGAAACGTTCCTGAACAATATTGATATCAATGATATGCAGGGCGACGCGACGCACATCCGCTTCTTCAATCAGACAACGTCGCCAGCCACGCTGACCGATGAAGAGAAACGCCATTTTGCGTCCTGATCTTCATCGCCGCGCGGCACAAGGCTGGCTGCTGATTATTGCGCTGCTGATGGCGGCGTTGTTCTGGCTATTGCCACGCAGCCAGATCAACAGCAGCGTGCTGGCGCTTTTACCGCAGCAGCAGGGAGAAAATATTCCACATGCCATTTCTGATGGCTTTACGCAGCGCCTCGATCGCCAGCTGATGTGGCTGGTCAGCCCGCCGCCGGAGGCGGGCGTTGCACCGCTCAACGACTGGCTGAAACAGCTGCGGGCTCTGCCTGAACTGAGTCAGGTCGAAGGGCCGATGGATACGCAGCACCAGCAGGAATGGGGCAAATTCTTCTATCAGCACCGCAACGCTTTGCTCGACGATGCCACCCGCCAGCGCTTAACGACGGGCGCGCAAGCGCAAAGCCAGTGGATCCTTGGTCAGGTGTATTCCGCGTTTGCTGGTGTCAGCGGGAAAGAACTGGCCAACGATCCGCTGTTGCTGGTCCGTGCCTCGCAGATGGCGCAGCAGCAAAACAGTGGCGGCATGACGCTCGATCAAGGCTGGCTGATGGCCCGCGACAAACAGGGGCGCAGCTGGTATTTGCTGCATGGCGAACTGAAAGCCTCGTCGTACGACATCACCACCGGCAAGAAAACCGTTGCCAGCCTGAATGCGGTAAAGCAGGCTTTTGAAGCCCGCTGGCCGGGGGCGAAAGTGCTGGCGCGCGGCACGATTTTTTACAGCAACTACGCCAGCCAGCAGGCTGAACACGATCTTTCCACCATCGGCGTGGCGTCGGTTGTCGGTGTCTTCCTGCTGATCTTACTGATGTTCCGCTCGATCCTGCCCATGCTGCTCAGCCTGCTTTCCATCGCGATTGGTGCGCTCGCAGGCACGGTCTTTACGCTGGGTGTGTTTGGCGAAATCCACGTGATGACGCTGGTGCTCAGTACCAGCATCGTCGGAATTTCTGCCGACTATACGCTGTACTTCCTCACTGAGCGGCGAGTCCACGGTGAAAACACTACGCCGCTGGAAAGCCTGAAAAAGCTGTTTCCGGCGTTATCGATGGCGCTGCTGACCACGGTGGCCGCTTATCTGATGCTGTTGATTGCACCCTTCCCCGGCCTGCAACAGCTGGCGGTGTTTGCCGCTGCCGGGCTGAGCGCCGCCTGTATTACCGTGATGTGCTGGTATCCCTATTTGTCGAAACGTCTGCCAGTTGGCCCGACGCCGGGGCTGGCGCTGATCTTCCGCTGGCTTCTGGCGTGGCGTAGCCGCAACGCGGTGCGCATCGGTCTGCCGTTGGCCATTTTCCTGCTGGCGGCAGGCGGAATGGCACAACTAAAAGTGAATGATGATATTGCCGATTTGCAATCCCTGCCCGCCGCGTTACAGCAGCAGGAACAGCAAATTGCCGCGCTGACCGGTCAGACCAACGATCAGAAATGGCTGGTAGTGTACGGCGATAACGCGGAGCAAACGCTGCAACGCCTCGAAGCGTTAAGGCCGAAACTGGCGAAGGCCAAAGCCGATGGCGTGATCGACGGCTACCGGATGATCGGGCTGCCGTCGCAGGCGCAACAGAATCGTGATTTAACACTGCTCAGACAGCGCGCGCCACAGGTTGTGACACAGTTACAACAGGCGGGTGTCAGTGTATCGACGCCCGATCTCAGCCCGCAAACTCTGGATCCCCGGATGTGGTTTAACAGCGTCGTCAGTCAGGGGTGGCGCCTGTTATGGCTTTCCCTGCCCGATGGCCGCAGCGCCACATTAATCCCGGTGAACGGCGTACAAGACAGCGCCGCGATGGGCGCACTGGCGGCGTCGACGGCGGGTACTGGTTGGATCGACCGCAAAACCGAATTCAGCAGTCTCTTTTCCCAGTACCGCGTCTATCTGACCTGGCTACTCGGTCTGGCGGTGGCGGTGATCGCCGCGATTTATCTCTGGCGCTTTCGCCTGCCACACGGGCTGATTTGTCTGGTGCCAACCGTTCTTTCGCTGGCCATGGGCGTCGCGGCGCTGGGCTACAGCGGCCACAGTCTTAATTTGTTTTCGTTGCTGGCGCTGATTCTGGTGCTGGGGATTGGCATCAATTACACGCTGTTCTTCACCAATCCGCGCGGGACGCCGACCACATCGATGTTTGCGATTTTTATGGCCGTCGTGACCACATTGCTGACCTTTGGGATGCTGGTCTTCAGCGCCACGCAGGCGATCAGCAGTTTCGGTATCGTGCTGAGTTTTGGCATTCTGACTGCCTTCCTGCTTTCGCCGCTGACCCTGCCGGTTAAAAAAAGAGGACGTAAAAAATGACCCGATTCACTTTCCCGGCACTGGCTTTTCTGATGCTGGCTCTCAGCGGCTGTGCGACTCCTCCTCCCGCACAGACGCTGCCGCAGGCCTGGCTGAAACCCGGCGTGCAGGTGAAATTACCGTCGCCGCAGCTGGCAACACCGGTGAATCAACAGCAGCTGCTGACCGCCACCGTGAAGGGCAAACAGCAGTCGTTACTGGTTCTGCTAAACGCCGATGGAAAATCATTGCAGCTGGCGGGTCTCTCCCCGCTTGGGATCCGCCTGTTCAAAGTGGTCTACGATCAACAGGGGATCCACACCGAACAGGCGATAAAGATTGACGGTTTACCTCCAGCAAATCAGGTTCTGGCCGATATTATGTTCAGCTACTGGCCGGCAGAAAGCTGGCAACCGCTGTTGCCGTCAGGCTGGCAACTGAAAGATGAACCGCTGCGCCGTACGTTATTGGATAACCACGGCAATACGATCACACGCATCGATTACCTGCCGAAGGGCAGCACGCGTCAGCCCGTGTCTATTGCCCAGAAGGCTTTTCACTACCAGATAACCATCCAGAATGTCGGTGACTAACATGATTTACTTTTCGGCCGTGGGCATGGTGAATGCGCTGGGCAATGACGTTGCGCAGATTGCACAAAGCCTTACGACGGGCAGTTCGCCGGGTATGACTTTGCAGGAAGGCTGGCTGACGGAAGACCGTCCGATCTGGCTCGGCGCGGTCACCGCCGATCTGCCCGCGATCCCGGCCGATCTCCTGTCGCACCGCAGCCGTAACAATCAGCTTTTACTGGCCGCGCTGGCGCAGATCGAAACACAAATCCAGGCGGCGATCGCGCAGTACGGTAAAGATCGCGTTGCGGTGATCATGGGTACCAGTACGTCTGGGATTGCCGAGGGTGAAGAGGCCGTGCGCTATTTTCATCAGCACGGTGAATTCTCACAGGGTTATGATTATCCCCAACAGGAGCTCGGCGATCCTTCGCAGTTTATGGCTGAGTTTTTGGATCTGAGCGGACCGGCTTACACGCTTTCTACGGCGTGCTCGTCCAGCGCGCGGGCCATCATCAGCGGAAAGCGGCTGATCGAATCCGGGCTGGTGGATGCGGCCATCGTCGGCGGCGCAGACAGCCTGTGCCGGATGCCGATCAACGGCTTTAACAGTCTCGAATCCTTGTCGCACGGGCGATGTACACCGTTCGGGCAAAACCGCGACGGCATTAATATTGGGGAAGCCGCTGCGCTTATCCTGCTGACCAGGGAACCGGCGGATGTGGCGCTGCTGGGAGTGGGCGAATCCTCCGATGCGTGGCACATGTCTGCGCCGCATCCGGAAGGGCTGGGGGCTGAGCGTGCGATCAACATGGCGCTGAATATGGCCGGACTGAATGCGGATGACGTCGGTTATATCAACGCCCACGGCACCGCGACGCCGCTTAATGAGCAGGTGGAAGCCGCCGTCATCCATCGTTTGTTCAGTGACCGCACGCCGTGCAGTTCGACCAAACATCTCACCGGCCACACGCTGGGAGCGGCGGGCGCGACTGAGGCGGCGCTGAGCTGGCTTATCATTACGCATAATCTTAGTCTGCCGCAACAGGATTTTGCGCTGACGCCGCGGGATGCAAGCCTGCCGGACATCTGGCTGGCAGAAGCCGGAGAGCCGCTCATCAAACCGGTTATCCTGTCCAACTCCTTCGCCTTTGGCGGGAACAATGCCAGCATTCTGATCGGGAGGCCGTCATGAGCACTCAACACGCTGCGCAATTCTTGCCTCATGCCGCGCCGATGGTGCTGCTGGAAACCGTGATTGAAGTCACCGCTGAAACCGCACGGTGCAGCGTGAACGTTTCGAAAGACAGCGTGCTGGCGCCGTTTCTCAATGCGCAGGGCGCGCTGCCTGCCTGGTACGCTCTCGAACTTATTGCACAGACGATAGGCGTTTGGAGTGGCTGGCATGGCGCGCACTCCGGCGAATCGCCGCAGTTAGGCATGCTGCTCGGCGGGCGCGGGCTGAAATGCACTGTGCCCGAATTTGCGGCGGGCAGTGAATTAGTGATCGACGTATCCATGGTATTACGCGATGAAAAAATCGCGAGCTTTGAAGGTGTTATCAGTATTAAGGGCGAACAAGACAACCTACAGGTTGCCAAAGGACGGCTGAATACGTATCAGCCAGACAAGGATGAAATAATAAAATTAACTCAGGGGATGCAGGAATGACGCGTTCAGTATTAGTCACCGGCGCCAGCAAAGGGATCGGCAAAGCCATTGCCATTCAGCTGGCGAAAGACGGTTTTTTGGTAGCGATTCACTACCACAGCGATAAAACAGGCGCCGAAAGTACCTTGCAACAGATCGTCGAATCCGGCGGTGAGGGGCGCATTGTGCAGTTTGACATCAGTCACCGCGCGCAGTGCCGCGAGGTTATTGAGGCGGACATCGAGGCTCACGGCGCGTATTACGGCGTGGTAAATAATGCGGGCATCACCCGTGATGCGGCGTTTCCGGCGCTGACTGACGAAGACTGGGACGGCGTGATCCATACCAATCTCGACAGCTTCTACAACGTTTTACACCCCTGCGTAATGCCGATGATAGGCCTGCGTCAGGGCGGTCGTATTATCGCGCTTTCCTCGGTTTCAGGTATCACCGGCAACCGCGGACAGGTCAATTACAGCGCGGCCAAAGCGGGCATTATCGGTGCCTGCAAAGCGCTGTCGCTGGAGCTGGCGAAACGCAAAATTACCGTCAACTGCATCGCTCCAGGGCTGATTGATACCGGCATGCTCGACATGGAAAAACCGGCGCTCGACGCCGCCATGAGCATGATCCCGCTTAAGCGTATGGGCAGCGCCGCGGAAGTTGCGGGGCTGGCCAGCTATCTGATGTCGGACATCGCCGGTTACGTTACCCGTCAGGTGATTTCCATCAACGGAGGCATGGTATGACGCATCGTGTGGTGGTCACCGGGATGAAAGGGATTACGGCGTTTGGCAACCACTGGGCCGACGTCAGTGCTCGCCTGCTACAGGGCCGCAATGCTGTTCGCCACATGGACGAATGGCTGATTTATCAGGGGCTGAATACGCATCTCGGCGCACCGGTCGATGATTTTGTGGTGCCTGCGCATTACACGCGAAAACGCATCCGCTCGATGGGGCGCGTTTCGCTGCTTTCCACCCGCGCGGTCGAACTGGCGCTGGAACAGGCCGGTTTGCTTGATGACCCGATCCTGACCGACGGCGAAACCGGCATTGCGTTTGGCTCGTCCACCGGCAGCACCGGGCCGGTCAGCGAATTCGCGACCATGCTGACGGAAAAGCATACCAACAACATCACCGGCACGACGTATGTGCAGATGATGCCGCACACCACGGCGGTGAACGCCGGTTTGTTCTTCGGCCTGAAAGGGCGGGTGATCCCGACGTCCAGCGCCTGCACTTCGGGCAGTCAGGCCATCGGCTACGCCTATGAAGCCATCAAACACGGTTACCAGACCGTAATGGTGGCAGGCGGCGCAGAAGAGCTGTGTCCGTCGGAAGCGGCTGTCTTCGATACCTTATTCGCCACCAGCCAGCAGAACGATCATCCTGAACGCTCACCGCGTCCGTTTGATGCACAGCGAGATGGTCTGGTGATTGGTGAAGGCGCAGGCGCACTGATCCTCGAATCTCTCGAACATGCACAGGCGCGCGGTGCGACGATTTATGCCGAAATTGTCGGGTTTACCACTAACTGCGACGCAGCACATATTACGCAGCCACAGCAATCGACCATGCAAATTTGTATCGAAAAATCGCTGAAAAACGCCGGTATTCCGGCGGCTGAGATCGGTTATATCAGTGCACACGGCACGGCAACCGATCGCGGGGATATCGCAGAAAGTCAGGCAACGGCGGCGGTATTTGGCGACAAAACGCCAATTTCATCGCTGAAAAGTTACTTTGGCCATACGCTTGGCGCCTGTGGTGCGCTGGAAGCCTGGATGTCGCTGGAAATGATGCGTGAAGACCGGTTTGTACCGACTATCAACCTGACGCAGCCGGATCCGCTGTGCGGCGAACTCGATTACATCATGAGCGAGTCGCGGCATATTCAGACTGAATTTATTCAGTCGAATAACTTTGCCTTCGGCGGCATTAACACGTCGCTGGTTTTCCGCCGCTGGCCGTAACGGATGAATACTGCGCGTCTGGTTACCGCCTCGCTGGATGACCGCTTTTCGCTGTCACGCTTGCCTGATGATCTTATCGTTCAAGGTGAAGGCATGAACTCCGCCCGCCGCCAGCAATGGCTGGCGGGCAGGGCGTTGCTGGCCGAAGCGATATTCACTTTCACAGGGTGCGAAATGCTGCCTGCGATGCAAATTTCGCCGCAGGGCAAACCGTATTTTGTCGATCCTTCTTTACCTTCTTTTTCCCTCAGTCACAGTAAAAACTGCCTGCAGCTGGTGCTCTGCGCCGCCGGGGAAACCGGTTGTGATGTCGAGCAAATGCGCCCGCGTCCGCGCTATCTGGATATCGCACAGGCTGCTTTCAGTGACACCGAATTTCAATGGCTGCTCGGGCAGGCTAGCCCGCAGACGGCATTCTGGCAGCTATGGTGCCTGCGTGAGGCGTGGCTCAAACAGCAGGGCGGCAGCGTCTGGCAGATGGACCGGATCCGCCTCGACCCCGCCGCCGGGAAATTTACTACTCAACCTGACACCGACAGCCGGTTATGGTGTGGGGTCAGAGGCGCGGTGATGACCGCAGTCGCCGTTTCGGAAGGAGTGATGGCACCGGAGGAATATGGGTTTGATGTGGGATCGGGATTGCTTATTTCTCAGACTCAGCGCGTCTGGACGCAATTTGATATTGCGCGTTGAGCGCTCAGGGGAGCGGGAATGTTTCGGTTTCTCACTTGCAGTGATCACTTTGCTTTTCGTGCCGAAACCGACCAAGAGAGGGAAGTGCTTTCCCTCTCTTGGATCTCTCCCCGCTATTTCAAACACGCGCTGTCGCTGGAACGATGGACGTGTTCTGTGACTTCCACGTGTGGCGCAAAACCCTGCCGCTGCGCGGTTCCCTCTCTCGGTCCTGAAGCCACAGGTCTTCAGGCCGCTCCGTTCGGCAGGTTTTTTTGATCGCGCCATCTCACCATTTTTTGCAAAGGGTTTAGTGTTGGTTTTTACGAATGATCTGAGCGGGTGAACTTGTGGCAATAGCAGAACTGCCTGAAAGCCCACCATTGCCCGGCACTCGCAATCAAGTACGATTACTTATCAGTTTTAGCGAGCTTTTCGCTCAGAAAATCAATAAAACACCGGATCCTGGTACTCACCGTCTGGTCGCTGTAATACACCGCATGCAGCGGCATCGCAATCCGCATAACCTCCGGCACCAGTAATTTCACTAAATCCCCGCGCTGTACATCCTCTTCGGTCATAAAATCCGACAGACAGGCGATGCCGTTACCCTCCAGGCACAGCCTGCGCAGTGTCTCGCCGCTGCCGGAGCTGATAAACGGCGCGATGGTCAGCTGCTGCCCGTCGGTGCACAGCAGCGGCCATTTGTTCAACGCCAGCACCTCGTTAAAGCCCAGACAACGATGCTTTAGCAACTCATCCACGCTCTGTGGCGTTCCCCACTTTTTCAGGTAGGCGGGCGAGGCGAGTACGCTGCGGTAGCTCAGCATCAGTTTGCGGGCCCGCAGGCTCGAATCCTCGAGTTCGCCGACGCGGATCGCGACATCCACTTTGTGGTCGATCAGATTGATATTGCTCTCTGAAGAAAACAGCGCCAGCGACATTTTCGGGAAACGTTCAATAAATTCAGCTACCAGCGGCGTGATGACGTGCAGGATGACCGGCGTCGCGGCATCGACGCGCAACAATCCCTGCGGATCATCGCGGTTCTCCAGCAAATCATCTTCGGCGGCGGCCATGTCATGCAGGATTTTTTGCACGCGGACGAAATACCGCTCGCCTTCGTGTGTCAGGCTGATCTGACGCGTGGTGCGGTTGAGCAAGGTGATGCCGAGCTTTTGTTCAAGACGTTTCAGCGTCCGGCTGACCACGGAATTATCCTGCCCCAGTTGTTCTGCTGCGCGGCTGAAACTGCCGCTTTCCACCACGGTGACAAAGGTCAACAACTCTTCAGAACTGGCTCGCATTGTTGTTACTCCAGCATAAATAATTTGATACTTTGGCTATTTCTGTCATTTAAGCACAAGCCCATAATCGCCGCCATCGAATCGAAATTCATTGTGGAGTAAAGGTTATGCCGCTTGCACTATTAGCACTGACCATCAGTGCGTTTGCTATAGGAACGACTGAGTTTGTTATCGTCGGGCTGATCCCGACTATCGCGCAGCAACTGGGCGTCTCCGTGCCATCCGCCGGTTTGCTGGTTTCCATTTACGCCATCGGCGTGGCGATTGGCGCACCGGTGCTGACCGCGCTCACTGGCCGCGTACCGCGCAAAGCTCTGCTGATCGGCCTGATGGTGCTGTTCACGCTCGGCAACCTGATGGCGTGGCAGTCTCCGAATTACAACACGCTGGTGATGGCGCGGTTGCTGACCGGACTGGCGCACGGCGTGTTCTTCTCAATTGGCGCGACCATCGCCACCAGTCTGGTGCCGAAAGAAAAAGCCGCGTCGGCGATTGCGCTGATGTTTGGCGGCCTGACCGTCGCACTGGTCACCGGCGTGCCGCTCGGGACATTTATCGGCCAGCATTTTGGCTGGCGCGAAACTTTTCTCGCAGTATCGATGATTGGCGTGATTGCGATTATTGCCAGCGCGATGCTGGTGCCCAGTAACATCAAGAACAAACCGGCAGCGCGTATTGCCGAACAGCTAAAAGTGCTGATGAATCCACGCCTGCTGCTGATATATGCGGTCACTGCACTCGGCTACGGCGGCGTGTTCACCACCTTCACATATTTAGCGCCGATGATGCAGGAGCAGGCCGGGTTCTCGGCAGGCATGGTGAGCTGGATCCTGCTGGCGTATGGGATTTCTGTCGCCATCGGCAATATCTGGGGAGGTAAACTGGCGGACCGCCACGGGGCAGTAAAAGCCCTGACGATCATCTTTACTGCGCTGGCCCTGATATTACTGGTTTTCCAGTTCACCTCCGGTTTCGGCATTCCGGCGTTGATCACGGTGATGGTGATGGGCATCTTCGCCTTCGCTAACGTGCCGGGATTACAGGTTTACGTGGTGCAGAAAGCCGAAGAGGTCACACCAAACGCCGTGGACGTGGCCTCGGGGCTGAATATCGCCGCGTTTAACATTGGTATCGCATTAGGTTCGGTGATCGGCGGGCAAGTGGTGTCAACGCTTGGGCTGGTGCAAACGCCGTGGATTGGCGCGGTCATTGTGCTCGGCGCATTGCTGCTCATCCGCCTGAGCGGATATTTAGATAAAAAGGGGAAACCGGCACTCGCCTGATCTGTCTATGTTAAGCGTTATCACGGCTCGCCTCTGGCGGGCCGTTTTTTTATGCTAGCCTGTAGATATGGACAAGTTGTATACCAGTGTAAACAGATTTGGCCTGAGCTTTTGCGGGCGTATACTGAACTTTCGCTGAGAGAACGTCTCTCACATAGCATCAATAAAATGGGTGAACAGGCGATTAGCGTGCGAAAAAAAACATATGCAATGAGGTATGTCGCAGGTCAGCCCGCTGAGCAAATCTTTCCGGGAGCCCTCGCACACTTGGGGCCGGATTTGCCGCCGGGCGCGGCGCTGCCCAACTCGAATATTTTGCACGTCATGGTGTGGAATATCTTCAAACAACAGCGTGCTGACTGGCTGTCAGTACTGCGGGATTTTGGCAAAGATGCCCAACTGGTGTTACTTCAGGAGGCGCAAACTACGCCGGAACTGATCCGCTACGCCACGTCCAATTATCTGGCCGCCGATCAGGTGCCTGCGTTCATGCTGCCTCAGCATCCCTCTGGCGTGATGACGCTGTCTGCGGCACATCCGGTCTACTGCTGCCCGTTGCGTGAGCGTGAGCCACTCCTGAGGCTCGCTAAATCGGCACTCGTCACCGTGTATCCGCTGCTAGACGGTCGTTTACTGATGGTTGTGAACATTCACGCGGTGAATTTCAGTCTGGGTATCGACGTTTACAGCAAGCAGCTCGAGCCGATTGGCGAACAGATCGCTAACCATAAAGGGCCGGTTATCATGGCGGGGGATTTCAACGCCTGGAGCAAGCAGCGTATTAACGCGCTGTTCGGCTTTGCGGGGAATATTCATCTGGAGGAAGTGCGTTTCCCTGCCGATTACCGTAAACGCGCCTTTGGCAGGCCGCTGGATTTCATCTTCTATCGCGACCTAAGCGTCACTAACGCCTCGGTGATGGAAACCCGCGCCTCAGACCATAACCCGCTGCGGGTGGAGTTTCTGGCCGGTACACCGTTAATTCAGTAACCGCATCCTGCAAAAAAAAAGCATAAAAAAAAGCACCCGGAATGTTCAGGGTGCTTTTTTATGGTCGGAACCTGTCAGGTCTCCGGGCTCATTTTGTTGCTAACAAACAGCGTTAGCTTTTTACCCGGCTGCAGGTTGTCCGCTGTCGCGTTCCAGCGCATCACATCTTTAATGTTGACGCCGTGACGCTTGGCAATGCTCGACAACGAATCGCCTTTACGTACCTGATACGTGATGCTGCCACCGTTCACACTGGTATTACTGACGCTGTTATCCGCCACCTGCAGTGTTTGCCCAACTTTTAACGCGCCTGCTGAGCGCAAATTGTTCCAACGCTGTAGATCACGAGACTTCACATTCAGCCGGGCTGCAATACTGGACAAGCTGTCGCCGGAGCGAACCTTGTACTGTTTTGCACCTGACGGAGTGTTGCTGGCCAGTTGAGTTTTCTGCACTGCGGCGATATCGCCATCAGCCAGAGAATCTTTTAACTGGTTGGCATGCGCCATCGGCAGAACAATGTAATGCGGGCCATTCGGCGCGGTTACATTCTGCTTGTAGCCAGTGTTAAACGACTTAAGCTTGGTCAGGGACATACCAGCCATTTCCGCCGCTTGTGTCAATTGCATCTGCTGTCCGATTTCAACACGCGCCAGTGCGCGGTCTTCACTCGGTTTCGGCAAACGAATTCCATACTTCTTGTTATTTTTTAACAAATCGCTAAGCGCCAGCATCTTAGGGATGTAAATCGTCGTTTCACGAGGAAGCGACAGTGACCAAAAATCAGTCGGGAGTCCCTTTGCTTTATTCGCTTTAACCGCTTGCATCACGCGACCTTCACCACTGTTATACGCAGCCACTGTCAGTAACCAGTCACCACCAAACATCTTGTTCAGGCGTTGTAACATATCAAGCGCAGCAGTTGTCGAAGCCACAACATCGCGGCGTCCGTCATACCACTGGTTTTGTTTCAAACCATAGTTCCGACCCGTCTCTGGCACAATTTGCCACAACCCGGCAGCGTTAGCTGACGAAGTTGCTCTGGGGTCAAAAGCGCTCTCCACTATGGGTAGCAGTACCAGTTCCATCGGCATATTACGTTTCTTAATCTGCTCGGTGATCCAGTACATGTACGGCTCTGCCCGTAATGTTACATCGTGGAGATAGCTCTTCTGCTTTAAATATTTAACTCTTTGCTCGCGGATCCGGGGGTTATCCGGAACCTTCATCTTCAGCTCGTCGCCAATGAAGTTCCACAAATTTTGCTGAGAGGCGGCGTCGTTTCCATTCAACCATCCCCCAGAGGCCGCTCGGCCATCACCTGTGAACTGTCTTGCTTCTTCACTTTGACTTGCTGAAGACAAACTCTGCGCATATTGCTCGGGTTCTTGCGCGCCCTGCCTGGACGCCTGGCAACCCGTAAGCAACATGGAGGCGATTATTAGGATCGCATATGCCTTCATGTGTGTGTCATAGTTGCTTAAAAGACGAGCGATAATACTTTGCTTGCGCGAAAAACACAACCTTTGGGTTTAAAAGCTGTCTTTGAGAGCCCTTAAATGGGCAAAAACACCCCAGGCAGGTTTTAACGGATCGTTAAGGTTTAATTTGTTTTGTAAATCAACATCATCACAACGTAAAAACACGTTAATTTTACGCTCAAGACCGAGGGTTGAAGGCAGGGAAGATTGCCCCTTTTCACGCATTTGTTGCACTTTGTGCTCATGAGAATGAATATCATCATCGTCGGGTAAAACCGACCGCGCAAACTTAAGGTTTGAGAGAGTATATTCATGTGCAGCGCAGACTAATGTTTCATCAGGCAGTGCAGCTAACCGTTGAAACGACTGGTACATTTGCTCGGGTGTTCCTTCGAACAAACGGCCACAGCCGGCGGAAAACATCGTGTCTCCGCAGAACAGATAAGGGGCGCTATAGTATGAAATGTGACCTAAGGTGTGTCCTGGCGTAGCAAAGATCTGCCATTCCAGACCGCCGATTTCCATTTTTTCGCCATTTTTAAGACTAATCTGACAAAATTTATCCTCAGTTTCGTGAGGTCCGTACACTTTTACAGCAGGAAAGTGGCTGCAAATCTCGTTTACGCCATCTACATGGTCATGATGATGATGGGTCAGCAAGATGGCCGTGGGGGTTAAATTCTTCAATTTCAGCGCGGCTAATACCGGTGCAGCTTCGCCCGGATCAACGATCAGACAATGCCCTTGCTGGTCATCGAGCAACCAAATGTAATTGTCCTGTAACGCAGGAATACTGATAAGATTCATGGCAACCTCTCTTTGGCAACTGCTTGAAAGAAGATAATAAAATATGCGACCAGCCCGCGCCCGTAAGAACATTGTTGCTCCGGCTTCATGGGATGAAATCCCGTGCGGCGACTACTACCGTGCCGCGCTTGAGCAACAACTGCAACCCTGGTGGGGGAAACTGTACGGTTTTCACCTGCTGAAAATCGGCGCATTAAGTGCCGAACTCAACGCCGAAGCCTGTCCTATTTCGCATCAGGTGAATTTTGCCTCGCAGGGTGAAGGGCTGCATGTCAGGGGTGATCCCTATTATTTACCGTTTGCCGCGAAATCCGTGGATGCCTGCCTGCTCAGCCATACGTTGGCCTATGCCGAAGACCCTCATCGCATTCTGCGTGAAGTGGATCGGGTACTTATCGATGACGGCTGGATAGTGCTGAGCAACTTTAATCCGCTGAGTCTGTTGGGGCTTGGCAAGCTGATGCCATTTTTTCGCAAACGTCAGCCCTACACCAGCCGCCTGTTTACTCAGATGCGTCTGCTCGACTGGCTTTCATTATTAAATTACGAAGTGATGGTTCACCGGCGCTTTCATGTGCTGCCGTGGAAAAAGAACGGTGGGAAACTGCTAAGCACGCATTTGCCCGCGCTGGGCTGTATGACGCTGATCATCGCCCGCAAGCGCACCTTCCCGCTGACGCCAACCGCCAAAAAGGTGCCTGCGCACAAGCAGAAAATCCCGCAGGCCGTCGGTGCGACCCGGAATTATCGAAAAGATCATCGGGACTAAATAAGGCAGGCGTTAACGAGCGGGCTGAGATCAGATGAGGCGAAACGCAGAATGAGCGGCGCGCAGCCGCTTACTTCTCTGCCTGATACCCGACATCTTCCAGCGTCGGATTGCCCGCCGCTTCTTTTGCCAGTACGTCACAGCGTTCGTTTTCCGGGTGACCGGCATGGCCTTTTACCCACATCCAGTTCAGCTGATGCGTCTGAATGGCAGCGTCGAGACGCTTCCACAAATCGACGTTTTTCACCGGCTTCTTATCTGCTGTTTTCCAGCCGCGCTTTTTCCAGTTGTGGATCCAGGTGGTAATCCCCTGGCGCACATACTGGCTGTCGGTGCTGAGCGTCACTTCACACGGCGTGGAAAGCGCTTCGAGCGCCACAATGGCCGCCATCATTTCCATGCGGTTATTGGTGGTCAGCCGGAAACCGGCGCTGAACTCTTTTTCGTGTTGCTTGTAGCGTAAAATCGCACCGAAACCGCCGGGCCCGGGATTGCCCAGGCAGGAGCCGTCGGTGAAAATTTCTACCTGTTTGGTCATCTCTGGTAGACTCTTCCATCAAATGTAAAAGCCAAGTCTGACATAAACGAGCGCTGCGAGCACTGCAATATGATTTCTTCTCCTACCAGACAGATTGTTCTCGATACCGAAACCACCGGTATGAACAAACTCGGCGTCCATTACGAAGGACACCGGATTATTGAAATCGGTGCCGTTGAGGTGGTAAACCGCCGCCTGACCGGCCGCAATTTCCACGTTTATCTCAAACCCGATCGTCTGATCGATCCCGAAGCCTTCGGCGTTCACGGTATCAGTGACGAATTCCTGGCGGATAAGCCGACGTTTGCCGACATCGCCGACGATTTTATTGAGTATATTCGCGGCGGCGAACTCGTCATTCATAACGCGACGTTCGATATCGGCTTTATGGATTACGAATTCGACATGCTCGGACGTGATCTGCCGAAAACGGAGACATTCTGTAAGATTACCGACAGTCTGGCGATGGCGCGTAAGCTGTTTCCCGGCAAGCGTAATAACCTCGATGCGCTAAGCGATCGCTACCTGATTGATAACAGCAAACGAACGCTGCACGGCGCACTGCTTGACTCCGAAATTCTGGCTGAAGTTTATCTGATGATGACCGGCGGCCAGACCAGCATCAAGTTCACCCACGAGGGTGAGCAAAATACGGGTGCTGACGGGCAGGGGATCCAGCGGATTAAACGCCCGGCGTCGGGGCTGAAAGTGATTAACGCCAGCGAGCAGGAGCTGACGTGGCATGAAGAGCGTCTGGATTTGGTGGTGAAAAAGGGCGGCAGTTGCCTCTGGCGTTCCTGAGCCCTCATTTTCAGGTCGTTGCACTTAAAATACGCAGGATGCAGAAAAACTGTGCAGTCGGTTGAAAACGAGAGGAAAAGCATTGACGCGATGGCGCTGATTCCTTAATATCCGCTCCGTTCTTAACCAGAACAAAACGCGGAGCGGTAGTTCAGTTGGTTAGAATACCTGCCTGTCACGCAGGGGGTCGCGGGTTCGAGCCCCGTCCGTTCCGCCACTATTCAGAAGCCCTGAGTGAGAAATCACTCAGGGCTTCGTCGTTTCTGCCGTCCTGGCAATGTTCCTTCCTTACCGGTCTTATTATTCCGCTTCGGTTTTCAGGTAGCCCATCTCGCCGCTGGTCACGCGATCGTTGCGGGCGATAAAGCGATAACAGCCGCCGGAAAGCAACGCGCCAATAAACCAGCTGAAGTTCGCCACCTGATGCAGGCTCGGCGTAAAGCTGATGAGCAGACCAATCACCACGGCAGGCACCAGCGCGGCGATGGCTTTCGGGTTAAATCCGTTGCGGTACCAGTAACGGCCCGACGGCGTGGCGTTGAACAGCGCATCGACATCCATCTGGCCGCGTTTGATCAGGTAATAATCCACCAGCAAAATCCCGAACAGCGGCCCGATGAATGCGCCCAGTACGTCCAGCGTGTAGTGGATGAGTTCTGGTGACTGGAACAGGTTCCACGGTGTCAGCAATACGGAACCGACAGCAGCGATCATCCCGCCGGTGCGGAAGCTGATTTTCTGCGGTGAGCAGTTAGAAAAGTCGAAGGCCGGTGACACAAAGTTCGCGACGATGTTAATGCCGATGGTGGCGATAATCATCGTCAGCAAGCCCAGAGCCACGGCAACGCTGTTACCCACGCGGCTGACGGTTTCGATGGGATCGGTGATCATCTGGCCGAACAGAGATTGTGTACCAGAGACGATCACCACGGTCACAATGGAGAACAGCAGGAAGTTAAACGGCAGACCCCAGCGGTTACCGCGACGGATTTCACTCATGCTTTTGCCGTAGCGTGAGAAGTCGCCGAAGTTCAGCAGCGGGCCGGAGAAGTAGGAGACGACCAGCGCGGTGGCGGTCAGCATTTCCCAGCCCTGCTGGCCAACGGTCAGCGTTTTGGTGGAAAGCGTGAACGAGATATTGCTCAGGCCAGTTTTATACAGGATCCAACCCGCGAGCATCAGCATCACGACATACACCGCCGGGCCTGCCACATCGATGAAGCGTTTGATGGCGCTCATCCCGTGCCAGAACACCATCGCCTGCAATACCCACATAATGCCGAAACAGATCCAGCCCAGCGCCGACAGACCCAGCCAGTGCGGCACGGTCAAAGGCGTGATCGACGGAAAGAATTTGAGCAACACCAGCATCAGTGCGCTGGCCGCCAGATAGGTCTGAATGCCGTACCAGGCGAACGCAATCAGTCCGCGAATGACCGCCGGAATGTTCGCGCCAAACACGCCGAATGCCTGACGGCAAATCACGGCGTAGGGCACACCGGCCTGCTGGCTCGGCTTCGCGACCAGGTTTGCACAAATCTGCACGATACAAATCCCGCATAACAGACACAGCAACACCTGCCAGCTGGTCAGGCCGAGCGTGAAGAAACTCGCTGCGACGACATATCCGCCCATGCTGTGCACATCAGACATCCAGAAAGAAAAGATATTGTACCAGCTCCAGTTTTGATGACGCGTTGGCGCTAAATCATCATTACACAGGCGCGGGCTGTAATAAGGCTTGATGATCCCGGCGCTCTGTTCAGAGGACGCCGTGGCGGAGGTGATCTCCTGATTTGGCATAAATCGTGCTCCTGTCATAAACAACATGTGAAAGTCGGAAGCCGGATCCCGGCTGCCAAAAGATGAAAGCAGTCACAGGAGCACTGCACGAATCAGGCCAAATTTCACTTTTTGTATACAAAAAAACTATTTCATGTATACGATTAATACACGAACGGTATACGGAGTAACGGCAATGACCAGTTGGAACGGGCTGAATACGGCCTATTTTACCGAGGATAAGGACGACCACATTTATAACGCGCTGGTGAAATCGATTGTCGAACACCAGCTGTTACCTGGCAGCAAATTGCCGGAAGAAGCGCTGGCGGAGGTATTTTCCGTGAGCCGCACCGGCATCCGACGTGTGTTGCAACGCCTTGCCGCAGTGCAACTGGTGACGATCTTGCCCAAGCGTGGTGCGCACGTGACGACGCCGGATGCGGAAGAATCCCGCGACGTGTTCGCCACCCGAAAAATTCTTGAATGCGCCAATCTGCCGCTGGTGATCGCCCGCTGTCAGTCCACGCATCTGGTGGCAATGAAAAAACTGGTGCAGGAAGAAAAGCGCGCCCACGAAGCGCGCGACGGTGCGGCCGCGATCCGTCTTTCTGCTGCTTTCCACGTTCAGCTTCAGGCCATTTCCGGCAATAGAGTCCTGACCGAATCGGTCTCTCAGCTGACGTTACGATCCTCCCTGGCGATCGCCGCCTGGGGCGCGCCGTGGCAGCAGGGCTGTCGTTGTCATGATCATGACGATCTTCTCGATCTGCTGAAAAAGCGCGATATCGCCGCGCTGACCGAAAGCATGGCGCATCATTTCGACAGCATCGTCGCCAGCCTGCGTTTCGAGCAGAACAACGGACAGATGCCGGATTTCGCACAGATCTTTGCCTCCCAACGGGCGGTTAACGCACAGGAGAAATGCTGATGTCGCGTGCGCTTTGTATACAACTTATCAACCCGAACACCAGCCGTGCGATGACTGAAGTGATGGCACAAACCGCGCGCTTGGTCGCGGCGCGGGATACACAAATTATGGCGGTGTGCCCGCAAGAAGGCGCGCCGTCGATAGAAGGGCATTTTGATGAGGCTATCGCGACGCTGGGCGTTTTACAGCAGGTGAAAGCCGGGCGTGATGCGGGCGTGGACGGCCATATTATCGCCTGTTTCGGTGACCCCGGTTTGCTGGCCGCGCGCGAGCTGGCGCGCGGTCCGGTGATTGGCATCGCGGAAGCGGCGATGCATCTGGCAACGATGCTCGCGACGCGTTTTTCTATCGTCACCACGTTGCCGCGCACGCTGACCATCGCCCGTCATTTGTTACATCAGTACGGTTTCGAGCGTCACTGCGCGGCGCTGCACGCCATCGATCTGCCGGTGTTATCGCTGGAAGACGGCAGCGGGCTGGCGCAGCAGAAAGTGCGTGAGCAATGTATCGCGGCGAAAAAAACCGACGGCAGCGGGGCTATCGTGCTCGGTTGCGGTGGTATGGCCGATCTGGCGCAGGAGCTGACGCTGGAGCTGAATATTCCGGTGATCGACGGCGTCAGCGCCGCCGTCAAAATGGTGGAGTCGCTGGCGGCGTTGCGCCTGACGACCAGTAAACACGGCGATCTGGATTACCCGCTGGAAAAACCCTTGTCTGGCCGTTTTGCCGGACTGAATCTGAGAGATCATTATGTCTGAGTCTGATTATGGTTTTACCCAAGCATACCCGCGTGACCTGATCGGCTACGCCGGGCGCCCGCCGCATGCCAACTGGCCCGGCAACGCCCGCATCGCGGTGCAGTTTGTCCTTAATTACGAAGAGGGCGCGGAGAATAACGTCCTGCACGGCGACGCCGGTTCCGAACAATTTCTTTCAGACATCATTGGCGCGGCCAGTTTCCCTGACCGGCATATGTCGATGGATTCGCTGTACGAATATGGCTCCCGCGCCGGGTTCTGGCGCATCCACAATGAATTCCAGAAACGCGGCCTGCCGCTGACGGTCTTCGGCGTCGCGATGGCACTGGCGCGCAACCCTGAAATCGTCAACGCGATCAAAGCGGCAGATTACGACGTTGTCAGCCACGGCTGGCGCTGGATCCACTATCAGGACATGAGCAAAGCCGAAGAGGCTGAGCACATGGAAAAAGCCATCACCGTGCTGCGTGACTTATTCGGCAAAGCGCCGCTCGGCTGGTATACCGGCCGCGACAGCCCGAATACCCGGCAGCTGGTCGCGCAGTCGGGCGGTTTCCAGTACGACAGCGATTACTACGGCGATGACCTGCCTTTCTGGACACCGGTCAAACTGGATTCCGGCGAAATCAAACAGCATCTGGTGATCCCGTACACGCTGGAAACTAACGATATGCGGTTTGCCTCCCCGCAGGGGTTCAACACCGGCGAGCAGTTTTATACCTATCTGAAAGACACGTTCGATGTGTTGTATGAAGAGGGGGAAACCTCTGCGAAGATGATGTCGATTGGGATGCACTGCCGGATACTTGGCCGTCCGGGACGGTTTCGCGCATTACAGCGGTTTCTCGATTACGTTGAATCACATGAGCGTGTTTGGGTGTGTAAGCGGCAGGAAATCGCCGACCACTGGGAGAGGGAGCATCCGGCTTCGGCAAAAGGATAAGGTCAAGACCTTGGGTTGCCACCCAAGCCGGCCTCAAGGGGGGTCTGTCGCCACCCCCCCTGAGAATCCCGGGCTCTTTAAAACACGTGCCATGCAAACGGGCTATGTTTCAGCAGCCACCGCTATTGCCGCAAAATCCCGCCGCTGTGCGGTGCCCTCCGGTCGGGTTACAACCCGCGCCAAAACGCCGCGCGGTTTTCCACCTCTTCCTCCGGCGTGATTTTTGAAAGCGGCCAGAAGTTTTAGGTCACAACTTCACCGGCTCAGGATGAGAAAAAAGCCTGTTAAAATTTCGAAATGACTCGAGCAGCTATGACAAATGGCGATAACAGCAACATACAAATAAAACCCCAAGCCCCAAAACCAAAAACCCAGCGATGCTTTTAAGATCCCGCCAAGGCGCGATAAAAAAATTTTGCTGAGAGAGTGTTTCGAGACCTATGGCTCGAAGACCGAACGAAGGGACCGCGGAGCGGCAAGATTTTGCGCCTCCACGGAGGTCACAGAACACGTCCATCGGTCTGGCGACAGCGCGTGTTTGAAAAAGCGGGGAGAGATCCAAGAGAGGGAAAGCAATTCCCTCTCTTGGTCGGTTTCGGCGCGAAAAGCCAGGTGATCACCGTTATTGAAAAACCGAAATTTTCTCGATCAAACCATCAAACCATCAAACCATCAAACTGACATGGGCTGCCACAATCTTCCATCCACTCAACATTTTGACCCACGTCTGCTGCTGTCGCCCAATTTTGTCCGTACCTTCGCGGCGAAACTCGGTACTGGCGATCGCCATGTCATCGCCAAACGTGGTGATCGTCGTGTTGATCAAATCGCGATCCAGCCCCTGAGAAGGGCGCGCAGCGCGGAATTCACGGATGGCTTCGATGCCGTAAAGATTTTCCCCTGCGCCGTAGCGCACAGTCCGCGGATCATGCCAGAACAGCTCGTCGAGCACGGCGGTGTCGTTGGTGATCAGCGCCTGCTCATAACGATAAAATGCCGCATTCATTTCGGCGAGGATCGCCGGGCGGTCAATATTGTCAGTTTTCATGATTAACTCTCTTCACCCTGGAAAACGGTAATGTCAGATCACCGAAGAACTGCTGACTTTCACGATACCTTGTTGCTCAAGCGCCCACGCGGCGCGCAGGCACAGGTCTTCCCGCCACGGCGGAGCAATCAGTTGTAACCCTATCGGCAGACCCGTTGCGGTGGTTACCGGCACGGTCACCACCGGCAGGCCAAGGAACGAAATCGGCTGCGTCAACATTCCCATACTGGCGCGCGTTGGCAGGTCCAGACCGTTGATGTGGATCGTTTCCTGACCCAGTAAAGTCGCCGGACACGGCGTGGCTGGCGCAATCAAGATGTCCCAATGGTCGAACAATGGCAACACCTGTTGCTGAAACTGATGACGGAAACGCTGCGCCTGCACGTACCACGCCGCCGGGATCATGGCGCCTGCCAGCAAACGCTCGCGGGAAAGTGGCTCAAACTGTTCAGGAATACTGCGCAGTTTGGGTAAATACTGATTGCCGCCTTCCGAGGCGCTGATGATGAACGCCGCAGAACGCGCCAGTTCAGCCTGCGGCATCTCGATCTCTTCCTGAGCCTCCAGCGCCTGCGCTACCTTCAGCACGGCGGCTTTGGCGTGCTCATCGCACCACGTCGAAAAATATCCGCCGAGGACAGCAGTGCGTAAACCCTGTTGGCCGCGCTTAAGCTGCGAAAACGTCTCGGTATTCGGCTTGTCAGCCTGAAAATGATCCTGCGGATCGGTGCCCTGAATTGCGTCGTAGACCTGCGAAAGATCTTCGCTGCACCTCGCCAGGGGGCCGAGATGATCGAGGCTGGCGACAAACGGCTGGCTTCCGCTGCGGGAGATCCGCCCGAAAGTCGGTTTCAGGCCGAGAATGCCGGAGAGCGAGGCGGGCACGCGGATCGAACCGTTGGTGTCGCTGCCAAGCGTGAAATGCACCAGACCGGCAGCGACCGCCGCCGCCGAACCGCCGGAAGATCCACCTGCGACGCGGGAAAGATCGCGCGGGTTACGCGTCGCGCCATAGTGACTGTTTTCGGTGGTGAAACCGTAGGCGTAGGCGTCCATATTCAACATGCCTGACAGCGTCGCGCCCTGTGCGGCCAGCCGTGAAATGGTCCAGGCATCGTGCCGCGCGGCGGCGTTGCTGCTGTTGAGGCTGGCACCGGCCAGCGTGACTTCGCCCGCGACGTCCAGCAGGTTTTTCACCGCATAAGGAATACCGGCCAGCGGCGGTAACGTTGTACCGCTGGCGCGGGCTTTGTCGACTTTCGCGGCTTCGCTCAGCATCCTGTCGCGGGTGATGTGGGTGTACGCGTTGATGACCGGATTCGCCTGTTCTATGGCGTCGAGCGTGGTGGTGGCGACTTCGCTGGCGGAGATGTGGCCCTGCGCAATCGCCTGATGCAGCTGGCTGATGGAGAAATTTTCTAACGATTTCATGCTCTGTATACCCCGGCGATTTCCAGGCGCGGGTCGAGCGGTAAATCCATCAGCGGCTGCGCCATCTGCGCGATGCGGCTAAATTGCACCAGTAATTCCTGACGACGTGCGTCGTCGAGTTCCAGCGCCAGTACGGATTCCATCTGGCGGACATACGCAGCCCATTGGAGCTCAGCAGGTGTGTTTTTCATGGTGTTTTCTCCTTATCAAAAACCGGCAGCGCTGCCGTTGCTACGCGGGTCAGACGCGCCCTCAAACATGCCGTTGGTGTGGCGCACAATCGCGCCCGCATGGCCGACGGCTTCGCTGAAATCCGGTAACAGCTCGACGTCGTGACCGCGCTGGCGCAGCCCGGCGAGCGTCGGATATTCGAAGCGGCCTTCCAGTTTCAGTGAGTCGGAGCTTTCGCCCCAGGTGCGGCCGAGCAGCCAGCGCGGGCCGCTGATCGCTTGTTGTAAGGATTGCCCCTGCACCACGTGACGGATGAACACTGCCGCCTGCGTTTGCGGCTGGCCGTCACCGCCCATCGAGCCGTACACCATCGTGCGACCGTCGTATAAACGGGCGGCGGCCGGGTTGAGCGTATGGAACGGTTGTTTGCCCGGCGCCAGCGCCAGCAAATGATCCGGATCGAGACTGAAAGACGCACCGCGGTTTTGCCACAGCACGCCGCTCTCCGGCAGCACCACGCCGCTGCCAAATTCATGATAAATGCTTTGGATGAACGAGACCGCCAGCCCGCTGCTGTCCATCACGCCCATCCAGACAGTATCGCCCGGCCCTTTGCCTTTGCCCCAGTCGGCGGCGCTGTGCGGTTTGATGCGGGTGGCGAGGGCATCGAGATACTGCGGATCGAGCAGGCTTTGGGCGTCCTGCGTCATCATGCGTGGATCGGTGATGAAACGATCGCGCAGCCCGAACGCCAGTTTGGTGGCTTCAACGATGCTGTGAATCGTGGCGCCTTCGTCCATGCTTTCGAGTGACAGACGGTCGGTCAGGCCGAGGATCGCCAGTGAGACCAGCCCCTGCGTCGGTGGCGTCAGATTGTAGATTTCGCCCTTACTGTGTTTGAGGCGCAAGGGCACGCGGCGCTGCGGTTTGTACGCCGCGAGATCGGCGCGGGTGACCGGCATACCGAGCTTTTCCATATCGGCGGCCATGCTGTCGGCCAGTTCACCCCGGTAGAAACTGCCCAGTCCGTCTTCGCACAGCATCGATAATGTTTGTGCCAGCTGCGGTTGTGTGAAGCGGTTCCCGGCGCGCGGCACTTCTCCGTTGGGCAGAAACACATCGGCGAAAGAGCGGATGTCTTTGAGTTCGTGCTGCTTGGAGCGGGTGGCGGCTTCCTGCGAGGCGGTGACCGGAATTCCGTCGGAGGCGTAACGGATCGCGTCACGCAACAAGCGCGACAGCGGTTTTTGCTCGCCGCCAAATTCAGCGGAAACGTTCAGCGCTTCCTGCCATCCGCCCACGGTGCCCGCGACGGTGAGCGCCGATTTCGGGCCGCGGTGCGGAATGTGTGTGTCACCGGCATAAAAATCCAGAGAAGCGAGGGAGCCAGCCGCGCCGCTGGCGTCGATGGCGACCGGATTGCCCTGTGGCGGTACAATCAGCCAAAAGCCGTCGCCGCCGAGCCCGTTCATGTGCGGATACACCACGGCGATGGTTGCGGCTGCGGCCACCATGGCTTCGATGGCATTACCGCCTTCGCGTAATACCGCAAGCGCACTCTGGCTCGCCAGATGATGAGGCGTGACCGCCATTCCTAACGGTGCGCTGTTACTGTTAATCATGCGATGTCCTTTGTTGCGTGTCTTTTCTTATGTGCTGATGTCAGTCCGCGCGTGCAGGGTAAGAGGGCGCGATGTCATTAAGTTAAGCAAGAGGTGTTCCACATCCGCAGGAAAGTGCCGCGTTGACGGATAAATTCGCTTGCATTGGCAAGCATAGTGCATGGTATGTTCCGCCCATTCATTGAAACTTCCGTTACAAAAGGGTCGGACATGAAACAAATTGATGAGCGTCTGCGCGACCATTACCCGGCGTTGACGCCGCAGGAACAACGCGTAGCCGACTTTATCTTCGCCAGTATTGACGACCTGATGAGCTACAACAGCGCAGAGCTGGCGCGGCTTAGCGGAGTGTCAAAGGCCACGGTCAGCCGCCTGTTTAAGCGGCTCGGCTACCCAAGTTATCGCGACATGCGCGATGAAATGCGCACGCTGCGCCAGAGCGGAATGCCGCTGACCGACAGCCGCGATGCGGTGCAGGGAAACACCCTGTTGTCCCGGCACTACAAGCAGGAAATGGCCAACCTGACGCAGTGGATTAATCAGATCGACGGCGCGCAGTTCAGTGCGCTGACCGCCGCGCTGAGTCAGGCGCGGCAGGTGCGTCTGCTGGGCTTTCGCAACAGCTATCCGGTGGCGTTACATCTGCGCCAGCAGCTGATTCAGGTGCGACCAGGCGTGACGATGATGCCGCAGCCGGGGCAGACGCTGGCGGAAGAGCTGGTAGACCTGACCGCGCAGGATGTGGTGATTTTCGTCGCGTTCCGCCGCAGACCGCGCATGGCGAAGGCCATTCTGACCCAGTTGCAAACACTGGGCGTGCCGGTGCTGCTTGTCTGCGAACCGCAGGCGCAGACGCTGACTGCACTGGCGACCTGGCATCTGGCGACGCCACTCGACAGCGTGTCGGCGTTTGACAGCTATTCTTCGGCGATGAGTCTGGCAAATTTGCTCAGCAACGCGTTGCTGCACGAAATGCTGGCCTCAGGGCGTCAGCGAATTCATCAGATAAACGATATGTACAGCGATCTCGACGAACTCGAACAGCGCTGATTCCCGATTCAGGTTCAAACAGGGCGCTTTTTTGGTGCCTTCGCACAATGACGGTGCGCCGCCATTTTTACTTTTCGCGTCTTTCTGCTCTGCCACAGGGCAAAAGGCGCCACCCCAAACAGTCCCCATTCCCCGTAATTCCTTGTCATAGCGTGACTTCGTCCACATTTTTTCGATTGAACCGCTTTTGGCACATTCGTTGCAAAGTCATGTTTATAAGAATCTATCGTTCCAAAAACCTTTCACCGGAGATAATCTATGAACATGAACAAACGGCTGTTGGCGTGGGCAGGTGTTGCAATGCTGGTTCTTCAGGCATCGGGCGCGATAGCCGATCAGTTGCAGAATATTCAGAAGCGCGGCGTGCTGCGCGTGGCCGTGCCGCAGGATTTCCCGCCGTTTGGTTCGGTGGGCAAGGATCTGCAGCCGGAAGGGTATGACATCGACATGGCGCAGTATCTGGCCGACAAGATGAAACTTAAGTTGCAACTGGTGCCGGTCACCAGCGCCAACCGCGTACCTTATCTGCAAACCGATAAAGTGGATCTGGTGATCTCCAGCCTCGGGAAGAACGCCGAGCGTGAGAAAGTCATCGATTTCAGTAACGCTTACGCACCGTTTTTCCTCGGCGTGTTTGGCGCGAAGGGCGACAAGCTGGCGGAGCTGAGCGCGCTTTCCGGCAAAACCATCGGCGTAACCCGTGGTGCGGTAGAAGATCTGGCGCTGACTGATGTGGCACCGAAAGACGCCAAAATTCAGCGTTACGAAGACAACAACACCACGCTGTCGGCGTACCTGTCCGGTCAGGTGGAATACATCGCTACCGGCAACCTGGTGGTAGCGGCGATTGCCCGAATGAACCCGGCCAAAGCGCCTGAATCCAAAGTGATGCTAAAAGATTCGCCGTGTTTCGTTGGCCTGCGTAAAGACGAACCGGCGTTGAAAGAGAAAGTGAACGAACTGATTGCCGAAGGCGTTAAAGATAAGACGCTGAACACGTTGTCCGAAAAATGGATGAAGGCTCCGCTGCCGGCTTCCATCGGCGCGTAATCAGTGGTTTGACGAGGATCTTTCATGACCTATCAGCTTAACTTTAGCGCGCTGTGGCCGTATATGCCGGAGCTGTTGGCCGGTTTATGGACCACCATTGAGCTGACGGTGATGGCAACGATTGGCGGCGTCGCGATCGGGATTTGCGGCGCGGCCATTCGCTGCGGCAACCATAAAATCCTGCGGACGGTCTGGGGCGTGTATGTCGAAGCCATCCGTAATACGCCGTTTGTCGTACAGCTGTTTTTCATCGTATTTGGTCTGCCGGCCATCGGTTTGAAAATGACCGCAGGCGAAGCGGCGCTGCTGGCGATGCTGATTAACCTCGGCGCGTACAGCACCGAAATCATCCGCGCGGGTATTCAGGTAACGCCGAAAGGCCAGTGGGAAGCGGGGCGCGTGCTGGGGCTGAGCCGCAGTCAGACATTTCTGCGTATCGTTCTGCCGCCGTCGCTCAAGCGTATTTACCCGTCGCTGGTCAGCCAGTGCATTATCGTGATGCTCGGTTCTTCCGTCGTGTCGCAGGTGTCCTATGAAGAACTGACGTTCGCCGCCAACCTGATTCAGTCGCGCACGTTCCTCAGTTTTGAAGTGTATCTGGTCACCACATTGTTCTATTTATTGTTGTCGGTTGCGATGCGTCAGTTATTGCTGCTGGCCGGACGCCGCTTCTTTGGGAGTGATAACGGATGATGACGTTTTCCGACTGGGACATTGTGCGCAATTTGCTGCTGGCGGCGCGCTGGACGATTCTGCTCTCCCTGACCGCATTCATTGGCGGCACGCTGGTTACTTTGCCGCTGTTGCTGATGCGCCTGACCAAACGCCGCTGGCCGTCGTTGTTTGTGCGGTTGTATTCCGAACTGTTTCAGGGCACGCCGCTGCTGATGCAGCTGTTTCTGGCGTTCTTCGGCCTCGGTTTGTTTGGTATCAACGTCAGCCCCTGGACCGCTGCTGCACTTGCGCTGACCTTGTATACCAGTGCCTATCTGGTGGATATCTGGAGCGGCAGCATCGCCGCACTGCCAAAAGGCCAGTGGGAAGCGTCACGCTGCCTCGGCCTGAATTTTGGCCAGACGCTGTGGCGCGTGGTCGCCCCGCAGGCGCTGCGCATCGCGATTGCGCCAACGGTGGGATTTTCTGTTCAGGTGGTGAAAGGCACTGCGCTGGCGTCGATTATCGGTTTTGTCGAGCTGACCAAAGCGGGCACGATGCTCAATAACGTGACGTTTGAGCCGTTCAAAGTGTTCGGATTAGTGGCGCTGGGCTACTTCCTGATGTGTTATCCGCTGTCGCGTTACAGTCAGCATTTAGAAAAATCGTTGCGTGGAGATAAACAGTAATGCCGCTGATCACAATCAATCAGGTTCAAAAGTTTTACGGCCAGAATCACGTCCTGAAAGGCGTGGATCTGGATATCGACAGCGGTGAAGTGATCTCCATCATTGGCCGCAGCGGTTCCGGGAAAAGTACGTTGCTGCGCTGCATGAACGGGCTGGAAGGGTATCAGGACGGCAGCATTAAACTCGGCGGGATGACCATCACCGATCGCGACTCGCAGGCGCGCGACATCAGCCGCTCGGTCGGCATGGTGTTCCAGAGCTTTAATCTTTTCCCGCACATGACCGCGCTGGAAAATGTCATGCTGGCACCGCGCCGCGTGCTGAAAAAATCCGCGGCTGAATGCCGTGAACTGGCCGCGCAGATGCTGGCGAAAGTCGGACTGGCGGATCGCATGGATTATTACCCCTCCAACCTTTCCGGCGGCCAGCAGCAACGCGTGGCGATCGCCCGTGCGCTGGCGATGAACCCGAAAGTGCTGCTGTGTGATGAAATCACCTCGGCGCTCGACCCGGAGCTGGTCGGCGAAGTCTTGAAAGTGCTCGAGCAACTGGCGAAAGAGGGCATGACGCTGGTGCTGGTGACGCACGAAATGAATTTTGCCCGCGAAGTGGGCGACCGCGTGGTGTTTATGCATCAGGGCACCGTGTGGGAACAGGGCGAAAGCCGGGCGCTGTTTGCCAATCCGCAAACCCCGGAGTTAAAACAATTTATCGCATCGGTACGCGGGCTGAACGAAGCTGCGGTCTGACGAACTTCATAGTAAGGATCAATCATGCTGGACATCAAAACACTCGGACAAATCAACCCGCCCACCCGTCTGCTGATGGGGCCGGGGCCGATCAACGCTGATCCGCGCGTGCTGCGTGCGATGGCGAGCCAGCTGGTCGGGCAATATGACCCGGTCATGACCGGCTACATGAATGAAGTGATGGCGCTGTACCGCGCGCTGTACAAAACCGAAAACCAGTGGACGTTCCTGATAGACGGCACCTCGCGCGCCGGTATCGAAGCCGTGCTGCTTTCCGGCATTCGTCCGGGCGATAAAGTGCTGGTGCCCGTGTTCGGGCGCTTTGGTCATCTGTTGTGTGAAATCGCCCGTCGCTGCCGTGCGGAGGTTCACACTATCGAAGCGCCATGGGGCGAAGTGTTCGACCCGCAGCAAATCGAAGACGCCATCAAATCCGTCAAACCGCGCTGGCTGCTGACCGTACAGGGCGACACCTCCACCACGATGTTGCAGCCGCTGGAACAGCTGGGCGATATCTGCCGCCGTCACGGCGTGCTGTTCTATTCAGACGCCACGGCCTCGTTTGGCGGCAACCCGATGGAAACCGATGCGTGGGGATTAGACGCCGTGTCGGCCGGTTTGCAAAAATGCCTCGGCGGGCCGTCAGGCAGCTCGCCGGTCACCATCAGCCCGCGCTTTGAAGAACAGATCCGCCGCCGTAAATGTGTCGAAGAAGGGATCCGCACCGCCGATCACGCCGACGGCGACGAGGAGATGATCTATTCCAATTATTTTGATCTGGGCATGATCATGGATTACTGGGGGCCGGAGCGCCTGAACCACCACACCGAAGCCACCAGCATGCTGTTCGCCTCACGCGAATGTGCGCGCATCATCCTTGAAGAAGGTCTGGATAACAGCATTGCGCGCCACAAACTGCACGGCGGCGCGCTGCTGGCGGGCATTCAGGGAATGGGGCTGGAGGTATTCGGCGATCTGAATCATCGTATGAATAACGTGCTCGGCGTGGTCATTCCGCAGGGTATTCACGGCGAACAGGTGCGTCAGATGATGCTCAACGATTTCAGCATTGAGATTGGCACCTCATTTGGTCCGCTGGCCGGAAAAATCTGGCGTATCGGCACCATGGGCTACAACGCCCGCAAAGACTGCGTATTACAAACGCTGGTGGCGCTGGAGGCCGTGCTGCACCGTCTGGGGTTTGCGTCGAAATACGGCGCCGGTTCGCAGGCTGCGTGGGAACATTACGCAGGAGGTCAGTAATGGCAGAAGCCTTAACGCTGGCAGCGGTGTCCGAAAGTGCCGCGCGGGCGGCCGAACGGGTGATGGCGCGCTGCGACGCGCTGGCCGCCATCAGCGAAACGCCGGGGATGCTGACCCGTGTTTATCTGTCGTCGGAACATTTAGAGGCCAACCGCCTTGTGGGCGAATGGATGGCCGCCGCCGGGATGCGCGTCTGGCAGGACAGCGTCGGCAACATCTGCGGGCGCTACGAAGGGCTGGATCCTTCCGCGCCTGCGCTGCTGCTCGGTTCGCATCTCGACAGCGTGCGTAACGCGGGGCGCTATGACGGCCCGCTCGGCGTGCTGACGGCGCTGGAAGTGGTGTCGTATTTACATCAAAACGCTATTCGTTTGCCGATGGCGGTGGAAGTCGTCGGGTTCTGCGATGAAGAGGGCACACGGTTTGGCATCACGCTGCTCGGCAGCCGTGGATTGACCGGCACCTGGCCCGCCGACTGGCTGGAACGCCGGGATGCGCAGGGGATTTCCGTTGCCGAGGCGATGATTAACGTCGGGCTGGAACCGCTGCACATTGGCGCATCCCGGCGCGCTGTCGGCGATTTCTGCGCGTATCTGGAATTGCATATCGAACAAGGTCCGTGCCTGCAAACGGCAGATGTGCCGCTCGGTGTGGTCACCGCGATCAACGGCGCACGCCGTCTGAACTGCCAGTTCACCGGTCACGCCGGTCACGCAGGTACCGTGCCGATGGGGCAGCGTCAGGACGCCCTGACCGCCGCCGCCGAATGGACGCTGGCAATCGAAAGTATTACCACCGCCACTGGCCACAATCTGGTCGCGACCGTCGGCACGCTGGAATGCCTGCCGGGCGCGGTGAACGTCATTGCGGGACAGGTGAAATTGTCTCTCGACGCCCGCGGGCCGCGCGATGAAGATTTATGTGCGTTGCTTAAAGTTTTGCTGGCGAAAGGCCATGAAATCGCCGCACGTCGCGGGCTGACATTCGAAGCCGAACAGTTTTACGGCATCAGCGCGACGGAGTGCGACGAAGGGTTGCAGCACCGTCTGAATCAAAGCATTTTGCCGTTGCAGGGGCAGGCGATGTCCTTGCCGAGCGGGGCGGGGCACGATGCCATTGCTATCGCAGAATGCTGGCCGGTCGGAATGCTGTTCGTGCGTTGCAAAGACGGCATCAGCCATCATCCGGATGAATCGGTCACGACCGGTGACGTGGCGTTTGCGGTGCAGGCGTATATCAACACGGTGCTGAGTTTCGGGGAGGGGCATTGATGACCCTCGAAGAGTTTAATGCGCTGTCCGAATTCGAGGCCGTCGCACTGCTTCGCCCGCTGGTGAATATTCCCTCCTGGGCGAAACAGGTCAGCGACGCGCGGCCCTATTCTTCAACCGATCGCCTGTTGCAGTGCGCTGGCGCGGCCTGTCAGCACTGGCGGGCGGCAGACATCACCCAGGCGCTGTCCGCGCATCCGCGCATCGGTGAACGGGCAGACGGCAGCAGCAAAGAAGCACAGCTGTCGCGCGGGGAACAGGCGACGCTGAACATCAGCCATCAGGATATTATTGATGCGTTGCACGAGGGCAATCTGCGCTATGAGCAGCGCTTTGGCAGGGTGTTTTTGATCCGCGCCAAAGGCCGCAGTTCAGAAGAGATCCTTGGGAACCTGCAACGGCGGTTACAGAATTCGCCGGAAACCGAAAGTCAGGAAACTGCGCAGCAACTCAAAGAAATTACCCTGCTGCGCTTAAAGGAGATTTTCAGTCATGACTAAAATTACAACGCATATTCTCGACACATCACTCGGCCAGCCCGCCGCCAGCGTGCGTGTCTGGCTGGAAAAAATCGACGGTCAGAACGTCACCTTAATCAGCGAAACGCAGACTGATGCCGATGGCCGTGCGGCAAATTTAACGCCGGACGCTGTGGATTCAGGCCATTACCGCTTGTGTGCAGATATCGGCGCGTACTTTGCCGGGACGGGGCGTGAAACGCTGTACTGCTCGGCGATCATCGATGTAAAAATTGACGGCGGGCAGGATCACTACCACCTGCCACTGCTGATAAGCCCCTACGCGTATTCGACGTATCGCGGGAGCTGAGTCAGCGAAAACGAAAGTTTTAAAACGTAAGGAGCACTGCGCTGCTCATTACGGTTTTATTTTGAATATAATTCATAATGTTTTTCTTTTATTCACCTGACACTGAAGTCAGGTGAATAAATAACGGATAAGATTTTTTATTACTTTTGAATATCAATATATTCTTTAAATATCCGGCGACTGCCAGTTGTGGTCATCTTTGACCGGAGGCAGGTAAGACAGACGCTGCATATTCTGATTCCACAAATTATCCGGAATGCGGTAACGGTCTTCTTTATGCGGATCGATAGCCGTCACAATTTTGTCCTCCTGACCTGAGGCGATAAGCCGGATGAGATCCGGGTTCATCATCACGGTTTTACCGGTAGCGATGAACTCCGCCCAGCCTGTCTGATAAGCTTGCAGGATCTGGTCGGCGGTAAACAGATTGCCGATGCCAATCAGCGGAAGTTTGCCGTTAATACGCTCGTGCAGCAACTGCATACGGGTCATCGTTGTATCCGCTCCGCGGCGCGCTTTTTTGTAGAAATCCCACAGAGAAACATGCAGATACTGTAATGGTTTTTCGACCAGCGCGTCTATTAGGGCAAAGGTATCCTTCATTGTCAGGCCCTGCTCTCCCGGCTCTTCCGGAGAGAAACGATAGCCCACAATAAACTCGTCGGTGGCGTACTGCTGCCTGACTGCCGTAACGGCATCAACGATGGCCAGCGGGAAGCGCAGGCGATTCTCAATACTGCCGCCCCACTGGTCTTTGCGACGGTTACTCTCACCCGATACAAACTGCTGGATAAGATAATTATTCGCACCGTGAATTTCGACGCCGTCAAACCCGGCCTGAATGGCTAAATGCGCGGCATTGGCGAAGGCGGAAATCAGGTTGCGGATCTCTTCATCGGTCAGGGCGCGGGCACCTGATTTCTCATCCGCAGACGGCGCGACCATCTCGCGACCCTTCAGTAATTCAGGGAGGGAGAGATGACCACCGTGATGAATCTGCAGAACCGCCGTAGCACCCTGTTGCTTAGCAATGCGGACAACTTCACGCAGGCTCGGTAAATCTTTCTCACCGATGGCTTCAGGCTGGCCGACAAAGGCTTTGCCCTCCGGAGATACCAGCGTTGCGGCGGCGATAAACAGGCCAAAACCGTCGAAGCGGTCGGTCAAAAAGTGGCGTTCTTCGTCGCTGATGCTGCCGTCTTCATGGGAGGCAAAATGCGTCATTGGCGCAACGGTAAAACGGTTTTTGATAGTAACCCCGTTATTTAACGTATAGGGTTGAAATAAAGGGGCATATTTCGGATTCATTATATTCTCTCAACAATTAATTCATGTTTTTGCTGATGTCATCCATTCGGATGATGGCATCGGCGATAACTTTTTATAAAACAAGAAACGTATTCAGATAATGCTGCGGTCATGGGGACACGGTTACCAAAATAAGTTTCGCTAATACGATAGTCTTTTCCCGGCTGGCAGGCTTTTTACTGAATCATTTCTTCAGCGTGATCGAGCGTGTCGGCGGTTACTGTCGTAACAGAGAGACAACTCTGTATTTTATAGTGATCACTAAGTATTCGTATATTTATAACGATCACTAAATAAAAAGGCAAGCTGATTTTTCAATTCACAAAGAAAAAAAGGTTTATGGAGGGGGTGGGCGGAGGGAATGGCCCGAAACGTTGCTCAATTCAGGTATGATTGTGTATCAATTGCTACATAATAACACTATTATGTAGTGTTCAATACACTTTGTGTGTTTTTACACGGGAATGCCGTGAGCTAAAAGTTACGGGGGAGAGCTGCATCCTTCCCCGGTACCGCACGCCCGAAATCTTGTATAATGAGCCATCAGTTTTTCTTTATTTATCAGGCTGGACACATGTCAGATTCAACGCGCAGCACGACCTCACGACGAGGAAGACCCCGTAATTTTGACAGGGATAAAGCCCTGATTAGTGCATTGGGCTTGTTCTGGCGATGCGGATACGAACCCGCTTCGGTCGGTGAACTTTGTCGGGTAATGGAAATCAATCCGCCGAGCCTCTATGCGGCATTCGGCAGCAAGGCTGAGCTGTTTCTCGAGGCGGTAAACTTTTACGAAAGAACCTACTGGGATGCTCCGTGGGAAAAGATGCTTCAGGAAGCGAATGTACATGATGCCATTCGCAACTTTTTTGAGGAATCGGCCATCATCCTGACGTCGCAAGATGTTCCCTGCGGCTGCCTTGTGGTCCTCGCGGCTATCAACGTTTCACCGGATTCGAAAGATGTCTACGATGCTGTTAAAGCGCTCAGAGAAGAAGGGCGGGTATATTTCAGGCAGCGTCTGCAGGCAGGAAAAGAGGCTGCCCAGCTGCCCCCTGATACCGATATCGAGAGTATTGCCCTGACGCTGAATACGCTTCTGGAGGGGATGTCCATTCCCGCACAGGACGGGATCTCGCAGGCAGACCTAAAGCGCGTCGCCAACCAGGCGGTTCTCCTGCTGCCACGTCCGTAGAATCCTCTGTAAAAAAAACCGTCCCTAAGGGACGGAATAAAGAGGGTTTTACAGCGTCAGCGTAGAAATATTATGGCGCTACATGGGTGTGGTAGATTTTGCTGACTACCGTCCATTTCCCTTCGACCTTTAACAGGTTAAAAAAGTCCGTGAAGCAAAAGCCAGAGATATCGTTGGTATCGATGCGTGCGCTGGCCGCGGTGCCAACAATATCAATATTCACAATGACGCCCTGCGCTTCAGGCGACGGACGGAAGGCGGTATCAATGGTATCAAACAGACCCTGGATCGCACCGCCGGTCAGTTTATTGTCACCGTCAACGCCAAAGATTGTGGCTTCTTTGCTGAAAGCAGGTTTCATGATGCTGCTGTCGGCCTTTTTACCGCCTTCATTGTACTGATTCAGTACTTTCACGATTTCATTGTATTCATGGACATAGATTGGTTTGGTCATGCTCAAATCCTCACATCAAACAGATGTATTACAGGTGATTTCACGGTTAAAAGTCTCTGCTTACAGAGGGTCGCTAACATTATATATGTAGTGACCACTAAGTAATGTGTATTTTATAGTGATCATTACACAATAAGTCAACATGAAAGTGTTTTTACGCTGTGTGATCCTAATTCCGGCAGTTGCCCAGTCCTGAGGATCACGCTGACTGTAGGTGAAATGCGGGATCAGGCTGATGGCGATGAGGGAATGGTCGGACAGTAAGCCCTCCTGAAGGTGAGGGCGTCATGTGGTCGCGGTGGTTTTGAGGGGGATATTGCTCATTTAAAGACGCGTGGGGGCATAATTGAAACGATACTTTTCCTTCACCCCATTGAGAAGTGCGGATGCCTGAGGCGTACGCTTTTGGTCAGCGCCGCGTGGCTGACGTCGCATTCGCGGTTACTCTGACGGACCTGTTGCAGGAACGCCATCAGCAGCGGATTCGGGCGCTCGCGACGTGACATCAGCTCAGGCTGGCCCTGAACGCCGATGAAATACGGATGATTCATCAGTTCCACCGCCTGCGCCTGTTCCCCGCTTTCATCCATTCCAGACACCGTAAGACCGGCGTTTTCCAGTGCGCTGAGAATGTGCGGATTCAGATAACGGCGCTGGTTATAGCGCAGCGTAAATTCCTCGCCCATTTTGTGTGCCAGCAGGCTGCCCGCACAGGTTTTAACCGGGTGATTGCCCAGACGCGGTTGTGAGTGCTCACTCAGCGGCAGCGCGGTTTGCAGGCTGCCGAGCGTAGACGGACCCTGCATCACCACGCACTCCTGCCCAAGCACCCGCTGCCCCAGTGCCGTCACCATCTGATGCATCCCCTGATTAATGCCCAGCAGCGGCGTCGGGTTTTCCAGCGCCCACGTGGCAGTCGCCAGCGCTGCGGCCTGATGGTCACCCTGGGTCAGTGTGGTGCCTGGCAAAATAATACCGTCGACGTCAAAAAGGGTGGAGTCGAGCTGACTGCCGAGCAGTGCAGGCGTCACCCAGACCACGTCGATGTTCATTGCCAGTGCATCGGCGGCGTCTCCCAGTGCAGCGAGCATCGCCGGATAGCTGTCGCGCTGTTCAGCAAAATCCCCGACTAAGGCGATGCGAAGGGTTTTTCCGGCGCGCATCACCGGTTGTGACACCGATCCTAACGCCCAGCGCCCGAAGGCATCGCGCCCCCAGCCGTTACTGCGAACTTTGCCGGTGGTGCAGTCTTCCAGTTGGAATTTATCCTGATGGCGCACCACGGTTAATGATTCTGTTTCGATGCCATGCGCGGTGATTTGGGCACTCAGTTCGGCGGAGAGAGGCTCACGCAGTGGCACCACGACATCCTCTTTAAGTGCCCGATAAATCAGCGATTCCAGGCTGGATTCAGCACCCGCACCGCGCCCGGTCAGGCGCTCAAGCCATACCAGTCCGCTGGTCAGAGAATGCCCCTGTGCCGTGACGTGCTGACGGGCATTCGGGAAACGTCGCGCATCATGACTGACGGGAAAGTGACACAGCGGCAACGCGCGCAATTCAGCAAGTATCGCTGCCATCGCGCCGTACAACGCAGGTTCGGGCGTGGAGTGTGCAATAAAGGTGATGGTCATCAGGTTTCCTCTGTCAGATGTTTTTGCGGGGATATTGAATGCAAGAACTGATCCACACAGCGGTCTGCTTACAAGTGTTGACAAAAAGAGCGCGGCGGCTCGCAAAAGTGATCTCCGGTAACACTTCACTACTACGAAACGCCACGCTGTTCAGACCATAACGCGCTAATCTATCGCCGGTTGTTCTGAACCCTACACTCATTAAGGAAGCATCATGTCAGCATCACTTTATGCCAGCACGGCGGCACAGTTTGTTCGTGGTTTACAGAATCTCTCTGCATTGCTGGAGAAAGGCGCGGCCTGGGCGCAGGAAAACGGGAAATCTGAAGAGGAGATCCTGAACACCCGTCTGGCAGAAGATATGTATCCGCTGGCGCGTCAGGTGCAGATCACCAGCGATATGTCGAAAGGTGCAATCGCCCGCCTGGCCGGTATCGCCGCACCGGCGATGGAAGACACAGAAGCCACGTTCGCGCAGTTACAGGAACGTATTGCGAAAACCCTGCACTTTATCGAAAGCGTTAAACCGCAACAGCTGGAAGGCGATGAATCCCGTCCGATCGTCGTGAAGGGAAAAAACTTCGAACTTAACTTCACCGCACACAGCTACGTCACCACTTTCGCTGTCCCGAACTTCTATTTCCACGTCACCACGGCGTACAATATTTTACGTCACGTTGGCGTGAAGATTGGGAAGTCTGATTTTATTGGCGCGATCTAAACGTCATTTTCTCCGGTCATTACCTGAATAGCTAATTATATTCACGCTCTGAAATGCATTAATTCAGAGCGTGAATGAAAATATTATATTTATCCAAGTTGTAAATAAATAAATTAAACATCGACACCAGTAAAATATTTTTTAATAACTCATTCTGGTGCCAGTACTGGCACAACACCTTCCATTGTTTAAATGAAGATTAACTTGTCACGATGCAGTCTCTTTAATTTCGGCGTTATTAATCAACGACGCTTTACGAATTATTGAACCTCAATCAATACACTTAATCTAATGGAAGGAATTAATATGTGTAATTGTAATTGTAACTCGCAAAAAACAACCGCGGTCAAAGCCACGTATTCTACTGTTGAAGCCGCCGCTGCTGCTGCAGCGGATCAGGCGATGCTGGCGTATTGTCAGAATACTTTCAGCGTCGGTGGGGTGATGCTGGATGCCAGCGGTAATGTGCTGAATGCAATCCATAATAACGTCGTTATAGATAATAAAACCAATGACCCGACCGCTCACGGTGAAAGACAACTGATCGACTGGTATTACGATCAAATTGCTCAAGGTATTGAAATGCCTGCACCGTCGGATATTACCATTGTGACCTCGCTCGACCCATGCTGCATGTGTACCGGTTCGATTATTACCGGCGGTTTTAAGGTTATTTCCGCGGCTTTCGATACCTATTCTGGTATCAATTATGATACCAGGGCGGATTTCCCTTCACTTACTCCCGAACTGGCATTGGTGGCGCAGGATACATTCAGTTATCCGGCCGTGAACGGGGATAACTGTTTCTCCCGTCCGGCCAGTTCTGCGCCGGTACCGGCGTTCTTTACTGAAGACGTGATTAATGTTCAGACGCTGGCGCTGTGTGAATCGATTTTCGATGCCACCCTGACTCAGGTAAAAGAAAGCATCAATTCGGATTTGCCGCCGGATCAGTTAAAAAATATTAAAGAGCTGCCGTCAGATGACCCGATCGTGGTGGCGTTGAAGGCCATCTATCCGGATGCGCTGCAATATACCGCGCCAACACGTGGCGCGCCGGATGCCGGACTGGCGCCATTCATGATTGATGCGGCGAATACTGATATTGCGCAGGGCGGTAAGGGGAATTCAGTCGCATTTCTCGATTACTTCGGTAATTTGCTGCTTTGCTTATCTGGCAACGAAAAAGCCTCGCTTATTCAGACGGCATTTTTGCTGGTGACCCGCAATTATGCTCAGTTGCGTTATAACCTGCGAAACAGTCAGGGCGATGAAAAAGTACTTCCTTATCTCGGCCATCCTAAATACGGTACTTTTGTATTTTCTCATGGTCCGGATGAGTCATCACACAGCCTGATTGAACTCGGCGCTTACGGATCGACAATGGAAGGGGCATTGCCCGCAGAAAACCCGGACTCATTTCAGTACGGAGTGCCGACGATTACACAGGCTGAACTGGATGCGTATTGCCAGAAACTGCCGCCGTTATACAGCTCTGAGATTCAGGTGCATCCGCAACAGGTGCTGGATCAGGGGTTAATCGATGCGCTGACGTCAGGGCTGCCGACAGTCTGATCTCAGTAATTCCTCAATAAATCAAAGCCCGCCGGTGAATAAACCTGGCGGGATTTTTTCGTTTTATGGCTGAGATATTGACGCTTTAATCAAACAGTTCCGGCGCAAAAGGGCGTGGATCGACTTCCTGGAAGGGGGCGCGGACGAAGCGATCTTTCAGGGCAAAGGGCACGGTGCAGTCGAAAATGGTCTTACAGCTGATCCCGCGATCGCGTATGGACGGGCTGTAATCCGGCATTTGTGAGGGATCAAGCTGATGCCCGCGGATCCCCGGCAAAAACGTCGTGCTGATATCCCCCTGATAGCGCGTCGACATCGCCCAAAGCACGTCGCTGCTGTCGAACAGATCCACATCCTCATCCACCAGAATCACGTTTTTCAATTCTGAATAAGCTGCCAGCGCAATCAGCGCGGCCTGTCCCTGACGACCTTCGTCGGTGGCAGTCCTTTTTTTTACCTGCAAGATCGCCAGAAATTTACCGCCGCCCGCCGTGTGGGCGTAAACGTTTTGCAGGAAGCCTGGAATGGCGGCTTCTACCGCGTTGTAAATACTCGCTTCGGTCGGGATGCCCGCCAGTGTGGTGTGCTCTTCGCCGGGGCCGACCAGGGTTTGTAAAATCGCGTGATGGCGCATAGTCACCGCTGTGACTTTGATCAGCGGCAGCGACGGATTGGCATCTCCGCAGTAGCCAGGGAATTCGGGCATCGCGTGGCCGGTATGCGTGTGCTGATCTTCCTGCACGCGGACGTTGGGGATAAGTTCGCCCTCAATCACTATCTCTGCGCGGGCTATAGATTTTTGCGGTACGGAAACGGCGTCCACCAGTTCCACCGGGCGGTTACGCAGCGCGCCCGCCACGGAAAGCTCGTCGAAGCCAAACGGGGTGGTTGGCGCTTCGAAACAGGCACCGATATAAATCGCCGGATCCAGCCCCATGTTGATGGTGATCGGCAGCGGTTTACCGGCGGCTTCGGCTTTCTGGCGGAACACTTCGATATGACGCCCGGCGGCCAGAAACATCGACAGCTCGTCTTTGCCCTGTACGCATAAACGGTGGATGGTCACATCGCTCACGCCCAGTTCCGGATCGCTTGCCAGCACCAGCCCGAGGCAGAAGAACGGACCGGCATCCAGCGGCGTGTTGGTCGGTGCGGGCAGCAGTTTACGCAGATCAAAATCCGGATCGTCGGCACGAAAAATCTGCTCCTGACAGGGCGCGGATCCAGCACTCAGGTTCACGGGTTCGATCGGATTTTTAACCGCTTGCCCCATGTGAAACGCCAGATCTTCCGGTTTGCAGCCCAGCAGCAATCCGGCACGCTGACGGCTGGCGTGAACGCCGACCAGCACGCGTGAGCCCGGATACTCTTTGATGTTATTGAACATCATGGCAGGACCAATGCGCGTTGGGCGCTTAACCGTGCCACCCGCGCCGATGTGGCGGTAAACCCCCGCCAGTTCGCCGTTGGGATCGACAATATGATCGGTTTCGATGTACTGACCATGGTGCTGTTTGAGCAACGCGATGGCGCTGCGTAAATCATTGACGTCGCTGGCTTGCAGGGCGTGCTGAGGGGTCTGGCTTTTCATGATCATTTCCTGCGTAACTAAATTACCTTTACTCTGAGCCTTTAAAAGTCGGCGATCAATTGCATCGTTACGGCATTATTGATACGTTTTTCTTATCGATTTTACACAGAGCAGGGCAGATGGACTTCAAACACTTACGCTATTTCGTCACGCTGGCGGAAGAGTTACACATGGGGCGGGCGGCGGAAATGTTGTCGATCGCCCAACCGGCGCTGAGCCAGCAGATCAAAGCGCTGGAGGAGCGACTGGATGTGCGGCTGTTTGTGCGCGCCAACCGCCGTCTGACGCTGACGCAAGCCGGTGTGGCCTTCGAGCAAAAGGCGCGGCTGGCGTTACAGATCGCCGAGAGCGGCGTGCGTGAGGCTCAGCGCACTGCGCGCGGTGAGCAGGGAACGGTGGCGATGGGGCACGTCGCCAGTGCGATGCTCAATGGCTTGCTGCCGGAGCGACTCAATCACTTTCACCGCATTGCGCCACGCGTGACCATCGGACTGTCGCCGTATCCGGTGGACGCTATGTTCAAGGCGTTGGCCGATGAGATTCTCGATGTGGCGATTGTTCGCGCGCCCTATGGCCTTCTGCCGGACGGGCTGGAGCAGCAGCTCTTCAGCCGTGAACCTTTGCTGATTGCCCTGCATCATCTGCACCCGTTAGCCGCAGAAAGCCGTTTGCCGCTGGAGGCTCTGGCGCAAGATGAATGGCTGCTGATGGACGATAAACCGGGGATCGGGCTGGGGCAGGAAGTGCAGGATGCCTGCGCGCAGGCCGGATTCACGCCGCAGGTCGCTCAGCAGGTCAGGGATGTGGCAAGTATTGTCAGTCTGGCGGCGGCAGGGCTGGGCGTGGGGCTGGTTCCCGCGTCGGTATCCGTGATCCAACTGCCAGGTGTACGGTTTATTGTGCCGCAAAATACGTTGAAAGAGAGCGAGCTATGGCTGGTGTACCGCCGGTTCGAGCATTCCCCGGCGGTCAAAAAACTGCTCAGCGTTCTGATGAAGCGCTGAGGTGCGGACGGATTAATCGTGCAGTAAAAACGTATCGGCATCGCGCCATGCGGGGAAGGACTCGCGATAATCCTGCAACGCTTCCAGCGACAGTTCGGCCTGAATGATCATCGCTGAACCCGGCTCTGCGCGCGCCAGCTCTTCACCCTGCGGATTGATAATCAGGCTGTCGCCACTGTAATGATGGCCGTTGTCGTCATCGCCGACGCGGTTACATCCGGCCACGTAGGCCTGATTTTCTATGGCGCGGGCGGTGAGCAGTGTCTGCCAGTGATGGCTGCGTCGGGCAGGCCAGTTGGCGACGTAGAGCGCCAGATCGTAATCCTGTTTATTGCGCGACGCGACCGGGAAACGCAGGTCGTAGCAGACCTGCGGCAGGATCCGCCAGCCGCGCCATTCGACGATTTCACGGCGTTTACCGGGAACATAATAATTGTGCTCACCGGCCATGCGGAACAGGTGGCGCTTATCATAAAAATGGACGTTGCCCTGCGGTTCAACCAGCAGGAAACGGTTCACGGCGCCGTCGGTGGTGCTCAGCGCCACGCTGCCGCCAATCATTGCATTGAGTTTTTGCGCCCACTGTTGCAGCCACTGCACCACGCGAGACTGCGGCAGCGCGCTGCCCGGTGCCTGCATGGCAAAGCCGGTGGTGAACATTTCCGGCAGGACTATCAGATCCCGACCGGTCAGCGCACCGAGCAGGCTGTCGAAATGGGCAAGGTTAGCCTCGCCGTCCAGCCACACCAGCGGCTGTTGCAGTACGGACAGTTTTAAAGTTGACACAGGCGCTCCGAAGCCGCGTCCAGCGTGGCTTCCTGTTTGGCAAAGCACAGCCGGATCAGTTTATGTGGGAAAGGTGCGGCGCAGAATACCGACATCGGAATGGCCGCCACGCCCACATGTTCAGTCAGCCAGTGGCAGAATGCAACATCGTCAAGACTGGATACATCGCTGTAATCGACCAGAAGGAAATAGGTTCCCTGGCTCGGCAACACTTTCAGGCGGCTGTTCGCCAGCCCCTGCGCCAGACGGTCGCGTTTGGCCTGATAAAATGCCGGTAATTCCTGCCAGTGCTCCGGCGCTTCACGCAGCATATCTGCCAGCGCCAGCTGAACCGGGGTGGTGATCGAAAACGTCAGATACTGATGCACTTTGCGCAGTTCGGCGCTGATGACCGCCGGTGCGATGCAATACCCGACACGCCAGCCGGTCATGTGATAAGTCTTACCAAACGACGAAACCGCAATGGCGCGCTGACGCAGCTGCGGATGGCGCAGCACGCTGGCGTGACCTTCTGGTGCGAAGCAGATGTGCTCGTACACTTCGTCGCTGAGGACAAAAATGTGGCGATCGGCAATGACCTGCCAGAGTTGCTCGACGTCGCTGTCTTGCCAGACGGTCGCCGATGGATTGTGTGGGGTATTGATGATCACCAGTTTGGTGCGGTCGGTGACCTGATCGGCGAATTCCGCCCAGTTCACTTTGAATTCCGGCGGCTGGAGCTGGATGCGCTTCATCACGCCGCCTGCCAGTTCCACCGCAGGGGCGTAGCAGTCATAGCTCGGGTCGAAGGCAATCACTTCGTCACCTTTCGACACCAGCGCGGTAATCGCGATGTACAGGGATTCCGTCGCACCGGCAGTGATGGTGATGTCGGTATTGGCGTCGGGCGCGAAGCCGTAAATCTTTTCGGTTTTCGCGGCAATGGCTTCACGTAGCGGTGCAGTACCGGTCATCGGCGCGTACTGGTTCGATCCCTGACTGACGTGGTAAGCCAGACGCTCGCGCAGATACTCCGGGCCGTCGAAATCAGGAAAACCCTGCGAGAGATTAATGGCGTTATGTTTCTGCGCCAGAGCACTCATCTGAGTAAAAATCGTGGTGCCTAATGCGGGAAGTTTGCTTTGGGGGATCAGTGCGGCTGTGCTCATGGCGGGTCAATACTCCTGGACCGGTGCAGATAGCGATGTTGCTCACAATATAACACGATGTTAATATTTGGCAATCAAGACGCTTAGATGGCTAAATGCCAATTCAGTCTAGAACATATCAAATATTTATATATCGCGATTTTCACCTCGAAATCAGCCCATCAACGCACGGTTTTTCAGGAATACGATGACAGAAAATTTGCAACTGGGCGCGCTGCTGGCGGCCTGTCACTGGATTGGTCAGAAGGGCTGGAGCCCGGCGACCGGCGGCAATATGTCGGTGCGTTCGGGCGAAGAACATTGCCTTATCACCGAATCGGGCAAAGACAAAGGTTCGCTGACCGCAGAGGATTTCCTGCGGGTCGAACTGGCAAGCGGGCGGGCGCCGGAGGGGCGTCGTCCTTCGGCGGAAACCGGTCTGCATACCATGCTCTATTCCCTTGACCCGCAAATCGGCGCGGTGCTGCATACCCATTCGGTGAATTCGACGGTACTGTCGCGCGTGGAACGCAGCGGTACGCTGGTGCTGGAGGGCTACGAGATGCAGAAATCCCTCAGCGGCCAGACGACGCATTTGGATCGGGTGCTTATTCCTATTTTTGACAACAGCCAGGAAATTCCCGCGCTGGCTGATAAAATTATGGCTTCAACAGAGCACGCGCCATTGCAGTATGGTTTTCTGCTGCGTGGCCACGGGTTGACCTGCTGGGGCAAAGATGTAGCCGAGGCGCGTCGCCATCTGGAAGGGCTGGAATTCCTGTTCCAGTGTGAACTGCAACGTCGTCTGCTGGAGGCAAAATGATCCGCGCCATCGTCACTGATATTGAAGGCACTACCACTGACATTCGTTTCGTGCATCAGGTGTTATTTCCTTATGCACGTCAGCGTCTGGCCGAATTCCTGCGTCATGAGCACGAACAACCTGACGTCGCAGCCGCACTCGATGCCCTGCGTGCCGAAATCGACAGGCCGCAGGCCAGTATCGAAGCGCTGATCGAGCAGCTTTTCACTTATATGGATAACGACGTGAAATCGACGTCGCTGAAAGTGTTGCAGGGCATCATCTGGCGTACCGGCTATGAAAACGGAGATTTTCGCGGACATCTGTATGAGGACGTCGCGCCGCAGTTGCAGGCGTGGCATGAAGATGGCCTGAAGCTCTGCGTCTATTCTTCCGGTTCGGTGGATGCGCAAAAACTGCTGTTCGGTCATAGCGACGCGGGCGATTTAACGCCGCTGTTTAGCGGTTATTTCGATACCCGCGTGGGCGCCAAGCGCGAGACTGAATCGTATCAGAACATCGCCGAGCAACTGATTTTACCGCCACAGGATTTACTGTTTTTATCTGACATCCGTCAGGAACTCGACGCCGCGCGTTTAGCGGGCTGGCACACCTGTCAGCTGATCCGCGACGATGCCGATGATGTCAGCGATCACCTGCAAGTTAATCGTTTTGATCAGATAGCCTTAGAAACATTCTTATAAGAGGGTTGACCATGAGTGCATTGACGATTTTTAGTGACCAGGATCCTTCGGCCCCCGCCTGGGAAAGCCGCGACGGTGACGCAATTGCCACCGAACTGAACAAAATTGACGTGCGTTTCGAGCGCTGGCAGGCCGATCGTGATTTAGGCGAAAACCCGCAGCCGCAGGACGTGATCGCCGCCTATCAGCATGAAATCGACAAGCTGGTGGCAGAAAAGGGTTACCAGAGCTGGGACGTTATCAGCATGCGCCCTGACAACGAACAGCGTGAAGTACTGCGCACCAAATTCCTCTCCGAGCATACCCACGGCGAAGACGAAGTGCGTTTCTTCGTCGAAGGTGCCGGGCTGTTTTGCCTGCATCTCAACGGCAAGATTTACCAGATCCTGTGTGAGAAGAACGACCTGATTTCCGTTCCTGCCAATACCCGCCACTGGTTTGATATGGGCGGCTCTCCGTCGTTCACAGCGATACGCGTATTTGATAATCAGGAAGGGTGGGTGGCGCACTTTACGGGCGATAAAATCGCCGATGCATACCCGCGGTTGGGAGAGTGATGTTTTTGCCATTTGAAAGGCTTTAAACATTTTAAGGTTGAATTAGCGGCACAAAAAAACCACCCGAAGGTGGTTTTTTTGTGCCGGTCAGATAAGTAGTCTGGTAGCTGAACAGGCTGTTTTGCGTACTGCGCTGTCCAGACTGCCAGCAACACCGGAGCGTGCTTAGCGCGTGACTGTTTTGCCATATTCTGGCGAACGTGGGCCATACAGCAGGCTGTCAGTCTGCGTTGCACTCAGCAGGCGATAGCTGGTGAGCCCGGCAATATCATGACCTTTATCGGACATCGTGCTGGAGATTTGCTTCACTGCCGCCTGCACCAACATTCCGATGATGCCGCCGTTGTTGTTGCTGTTTTCATTGTCCGAGGCTGTGGCGTTGCCGGTCCATAACACTTTGCCATTACGCAAATCGACCAGTTTGGCATTCGCCGTCACGCGCGTTTCGCTGGAAACCACCATATAGGTGCTGCCATAGCTGGTGATATCAATGTACAGCGCAGCGTCCGCACCGAAGATCTCACGTAACTTCGCCGCGCTGACTGAACGGATATCTTCCGCCGACGTCATGCCGTTCTGCTTGAAGGTTTCTTCCACCACGGCAACCGGGAAAACATAGTAGCCGTCTTCCGCCAGCGGCGTGGTTACGGTGGAAAGCATACTGTGGCTGGCGTTGATGTCCGGTGAATGGTTTACCGGCGGCAGTACCAGAATCGATTTCGGCTTGCTCTCTTTAAACGCGGTGTAATCATATCCCGGTTTCTTTGCGCAGCCGGTCAGCACCAGCGTGAAGGCGACTGTCAATAATACGAATAAACGCTTCATTTAGTTTTCCCTTTATTCTTCAGCAAAAAGTCCATGTAAGTTGCTGATTCCGGGAACAGGCTTTTTTCAGTATTGAATTCCTGGAATGCTAAATCAGTATGGCCGGTGTTGGCATAAAGTAATCCCAGCTGGGCGTGCAGGCCCGGTGGAACCGCTTTATTCGTCGCACGGGATTTCTCAATCGATTCTTTCAGTGAGGCGATTTGCTCCTCAGGGCCAACTTTATCGCCCTGATAGTACTGGTATACCGTTGTTTGATAATTGTCCCAGTTATAGAGCGATTTATCCGCCTTTGTAGAACAGCCCGCTAATAATAACAGCAGGGTAATAAGTCCGCCTTTTACCAGCGTACTTTGGGTTTTGCTTAAGGTCATTTTATAACATCCGTATTATTAATGAGTCGGGCGCCATGCACCGCTTTCGATACCGTTAACCAGATTATTCACCGCTTCACGAATCGCTAAATCCAGCACTTTGCCGTTTAACGTCGAGTCATAGCTTGCAGTACCGCCGAAGCCGATAATTTCGCGGTTGGACAGGGAGTATTCGCCTGCGCCCTGAGAGGAATAAACCACTTCTGAGGTCTGAACATTCACCACGTTCAGGCTGACTTTTGCATAGGCAATTTGTTGCTTACCGCGACCAAGGATGCCCCACAGCTGGTTGTCGCCCACTTCTTTACGACCAAACTCGGTGACGTCACCGGTGATCACGTAGTTTGCGCCTTTCAGGGTCTGAGCCTGGCCTTTAATACCGGCTTCTTCTTTAATTTCGGCCATGTTGGTACGGTCTAACACATTGAAGCGGCCGGTCTGTTGCAGATCGGTAACCAGAATGGTTTTAGACTGATTCCCCAGACGATCAACACCGTCGGAGAAAATCCCGCTCATGTAGCTGGAACGGTTATCAAATTTACCGACTGAAATCGGGCTGCGTGGGCCGTTATATTGCGTGTTATAAGAAGCGACTTTCTGGACTTCCAGAGTACGCGAAGATTCTGTGGCACAGCCGGTTAATGTGCCTGCGGTAATCAATGCCGACAGAACCAAAACTGATTTCATCATGTTACTTTTCCTTGTCCATTTTATATATATTCAACGAAAGATAAACGTCCGTTAATTAATAAATAACTTAACTAAAATTTTGTGTTTTTTTACGTACAGGTATTTCACTTAAAGGCAGACACAATAAACGAATAGCCAATTTCTGTTGGATGCACGTGCTGAAATAGCCTCAGCGATGGCAGGCAATAAAAATAAAATGGCTAAGAATAATATTAACAGATAACCCCTTTCGGTTTCCTTACATTTGTACTGTTTTTTATCTATTGCATAAAAAAACAGCACCCTCCAGGTGCCGTTATATTGGATGAAAATTGTTTAGATCAGCGTCTGGTGGAAAATGCCTTCTTTCACCTGCTCCGGCGTTACCACGCCGATATCCAGCACCCATCCGCTGATCAATTCCGCCGGTGTCACATCAAACGCCGGGTTGTACACCTGCGCATCCACCGGTGCCCACTGAACGGAACCAAAGCTGCCGGAAACGCCGGTGACTTCGCGGGCATCGCGCTGTTCAATGGGAATGGCGGCACCGTCCGGGCAGTGCGGATCGTGCGTGGTATGTGGCGCGGCGACGTAGAACGGAATGCCGTGATATTTTGCCAGAACCGCCAGACTGTAAGTGCCGATTTTATTCGCCACGTCACCGTTGGCGGCGATGCGGTCAGCGCCGACCCAGATAGCATCGACCTGTTTTTGTGCCATCAGGCTTGCTGCCATTGAGTCACAAATCAGCTGATAAGGAATACCCAGCTCGCCAAGTTCCCAGGCGGTGAGACGTCCGCCCTGTAACAGCGGGCGGGTTTCATCCACCCAAACCTGCTGCACATGACCCTGTTCGTGCGCGCGACGGATCACGCCAATCGCGGTGCCGACGCCTGCGGTCGCCAGTCCGCCAGTGTTGCAGTGGGTCAGTAAGCGGCTGCCGGGCGTGACCAGTGTTGCGCCGTGCATCGCAATGCTTTCGCACAATGTGCGATCCTCATCAACCAGGCGCAACGCTTCTTCCACCAGCGCGGTAACGAAATCAGGTCGCTGCAAAGCGATTTTCATCCGGTCGAGATTATTCATCAGGTTCACCGCGGTCGGGCGCGAAGCGCGAAGCCTGTCCAGTGAATGATGCAGCGCATCCTGCGGCATACCATTTTCGGCCAGCAGTGCCAGAAGCAGGCTGGCGGATAAGCCAATCAGCGGCGCGCCCCGGACGCGCAGGCTGCGAATGTGATCCACCAGCTCACTGACGTCGCGACATTCGCGCCAGTCAGAACGCTGCGGCAGGGCCTGCTGATCGAGGATCCACAGCTGGTTTTCACGAATACGTAAACTGGTGGTTGTGAGGCTTTGCATGGTTGGTTAAATCCTTGTTGCCCGGTTGCATCTGATTACTTATTCTGCCAACATGTTTTATAGATGTATAGACGTCTAAACGCTTTTAAGGCTGAAAAAAGAATTCGAGAGGTCAGGATGTCGCGCTACTACACGTTTACCGCCGCAGATGCCGTTGAATATGCCCGCCAGTTTGGTGGCGTGGCGGATCCGCAATCCCTGGTGACCGCCGATGAAATCGGTGACGGAAACCTGAATCTGGTGTTCAAGATCCGCGATACGGCGGGGAAAAGCCGGGTGATCGTTAAACAGGCGTTGCCTTATGTACGCTGCGTGGGTGAATCCTGGCCGCTGACCTTAGACCGTGCCCGAATCGAAGCCGAAACCCTGATTATTCACGGAAAATATTGCCCGCAGCATACCGTTACCGTTTTGCATCACGATGCGGAACTGGCGGTGATGGTGCAGGAAGATTTATCGGATCATCAGATCTGGCGCAGCGAGCTGGTGCAGGGGAAATATTTCCCGCAGGCCGCCAGCCAGCTGGGGGAATATCTGGCGCAGACGCTGTTCCACACTTCCGATTTTTATCAGAACGCGCAGACCAAGAAAGCCGAGGTTTCGCGGTTCACCAACCCTGAACTGTGCCAGATCACTGAAGATCTGTTCTTCACCGATCCCTATGTCGATCACGAGCGCAATAACGTTGATCCGGTGTTGCTGCCGGAAGTGACTGCGCTGCGTGAAGATAAACCGCTGCGTCTGGCGGTGGCTTCACTGAAACATCGTTTCCTGAGTAAAGCCGAAGCACTGCTGCACGGCGATATTCACAGCGGCTCGATTTTTGTCGCCGAAGGGAAACTGAAAGCGATCGATGCCGAGTTCGGCTATTACGGACCGATCGGATTTGATCCCGGCTCTGCTATCGGTAACCTTCTGCTGAACTATTGCGGTCTGCCGGGGCTGGTGGGCGTGCGCGAGGCGGCGGACGGTCGTGAGCAACGTCTGAAAGATGTGCGCGAGCTGTGGCTGAGTTTCAGCGAACGTTTTCTGCAACTGGCGCGCGAAAAGTCACAGGATCCGGCACTGGCGGAACCGGGCTACGCGGAGATTTTCCTGCAAGAGGTTTGGCGCGATACGGTTGGCTACTGTGGTGCGGAGCTGATTCGCCGCACTATCGGGCTGGCGCACGTTGCCGATCTCGATGCCATCAAAGACGACGCGATGCGTGCCGATTGCCAGCGTCATGCCCTGAGCCTGGGTCAAAAGTTAATGATTACGGCATCACAAATTGACGACGTGGAGTCTCTCATCGCACGCATCCGTCAGTTCAGCTAATCCTGTGAGTTTCTTGTATAATGCACGCCTTCGAGGTGCGTAGGGGTAAACCCGGTGGCATTTCCTCGGTTTACTTTTAACAGGAATACAGAATTATGATGCACAACCATGTCTTACGCAGCGTCCGCTACATGCTGGATATGAGCGAAGGTCAACTGATTGAGATCCTCAAGACAACGGGCACGCCGGTCAGTCCTGACGTGATGTCCCGTTATCTGAAAAAAGAAGATGAAGAAGGTTATATGGAAGTGCCTGACGAAGTGATGGCAAATTTCCTGAATGGCCTGATTACTTTCAAACGTGGCAAAGACGATCGCTTCCCGGCGCCGGAAGTGGAAAAACGTCTGACCAATAACATCATGCTGAAAAAGCTGCGTGTGGCATTTGAGCTGAAAACCGAAGATTTGATCGCCGTGCTTAATGCGGCAGATTTCAAAGTCTCCGAAGGTGAACTGAGCGCGTTCTTCCGCAAAGAAGGCCACAAGAACTACCGTCCGTGCGGCGATCAGGTTCTGCGCTATTTCCTCAAAGGCCTGACTGCGAAAGTCCGTCCTAAAAAAAGCTGAGTATTGATGATTCAGCCGATAAATAATTAAATCGTATTTATCTAAATAATCTATTTACGGGGCGCCTTGAATAAAGGCGCCCCGTGTTACGTTTATTGGTTTTGTAAGTGCGAAATTTCGTTATAACAGTTTTACTTCACGTTTCCCCGGTTTGTTTTTTGACAGTTGATTCCTCTGGCTATTATCTTCATTTCTCGCCAAAACGCCTCTGGCTCTTATTTCTATAAAATAATACAGCTGAATTTAATTCAATGCTGATCGTTAATCTGGGTATAAGAAAAGGACATCAATATATGATGAAAATTAAGCCAATTGCCTTGTTGATTGGTCTTGCTGTGTCGGGTTCCGTGCTGGCTGCGGGTTCGTCCTCCAGCCTGGAAGCCCGTATGGCAGTGCTCGAGCAGCGTCTTCAGCAGGCGGAAGCGCGGGCAGATACGGCAGAGAAACAGATCCAACAGTTGAAAAAACAAGATGTACAACGCGAGCAGGAAATTGCCAGTGTGAAAGAAGCCACGCCGGTGGAAGTGAAATCTGACGGTATCTCGACCAGCAAACCATTAACGTTAAATGGCTTCGATAATTTGAAATTGTATGGCGACGTGGAATTTAACGTAGACGGCGCAAGCCGTACCGGTCAATTAATATCGGCTAAAAGCGGTGACGGGAATAAATGGGCGGGCAGCAATGAACGCTGGGATGTTAATGGCCGTTTGTTGATTGGTCTTGATGGTTACCGCCGTAATGACAACGGGCAATTCTCCGGTTTCTCGGTGCAGCCGACTGCGGATCTCAACGGTTCGACCAATGTCGATGATGCGGCATTCTTCTTCGGTGAAGAGAAAAACTGGATGGCGAAAATCGGCCGCTTCGAAGCGTACGATATGTTCCCGCTGAATCAGGATACCTTCATTGAATACTCCGGTAATACCGCCAACGATTTGTACGCTGATGGCTACGGCTATGTGTACATGATGAAAGAAGGGCGCGGACGTAGTGACAGCGGCGGTAATATTTTGCTGAACAAAAATATCGGCAACTGGTATTTCGAACTGAACACGTTGATGGAAAATGGCACCTCGCTGTTTGCCGATCAAAACTACCACGGCAACAAACTCGAACAGGATAAAAACGTCGCGTATCTGCGTCCGATCATTGCCTGGAAAGGGGATGCGTTCTCCATCGCGGCGGCAATGGAAACCAACGTCGTCAATAATGCTTACGGCTATAAGAACGATCAGGGTGAAACCATCGATCAGTCCAAACGTAACGGTTACGGTATGACGATGACGTGGAACGGTCAGAAAGCCGATCCGCAGGACGGCATTGTGGCGAACCTGAGTACGGCGTACATGGATGCTTCTGACGAGAAAGACTTTACCGTCGGCACCAACGCGCTGTGGAAGAACTTCGAACTGGGTTACATCTTCGCGCATAACCGCATAGAAGAATTTAATGCTAACGGCCTGCGCCCGATGGATAACGATAACGCCGGCGATGACTGGTTCAGTGAACCGGGTAGCTACGATATTCATACGATCCACGCGAGTTACCTGATCCCGAACGTGATGAACATGCAAAACTTCAACGTCTATCTGGGCGCGTATGTGTCAATGCTGGAAGCGGATAAACATTACAGCAACGATAACGACAGCGATCAAAGGTATGGCGGGCGTGTCCGCTTTAAATACTTCTTCTGATTGCCCGTCAGATTTCGTGGTGCCCCCTGCAACCCGATTTATTTAGGGTAATCCGGCGAAATGTTGAAAAAAAAGCCTGAGTGCGTAAACACTCAGGCTTTTTTGATCCGTTAATCTTTTGGATTACGCGGCTTCGGTATGACGCGGTTTCGCTTCATCCTTTTTTACGCTGGCTTCCTTTTGCTTCGGCTGGTGTGCGGCCAGTTCGTGAGGTTCGAATTCATCAACGTTGATAGAACGCAGACGGCTCTCTTCCGCGCGGCTGAGAATTCGCGCATCGTCGGCGCTCAGATGACCGGCATCCAGCCCTTTCTGCGCAAGAATATCCAGACGGGTGAACGGCAACTTTTTACCCATCGCGTCACACAGGCGTTTATGCACCGGTTCGGCAGCCAGAATATCTTCCAGCGCCTGCTCCAGCAAACCGACCGGGTTGTGCTCGCTTGGCGTCAGATACTGACCGCGACCTATGCGGCTGCGGGTCGCAGACGGTACCTGCAGAATACGCGCCAGCTCATGGTCCAGACGGTCGGACGGTGCCGCGTGCGTGCCGCCCAGCGGGAACACCACCAGACGCATCAAGCCTGCGATAAAGCGGTTCGGGAAGTTACGCAGCAAGTCGTCAATCGCCACTTCTGCCTGATGCAGACAATCCTGCACGCCCCAGTGAACCAGCGGTAAATCGGCTTCGTGACAACCTTCTTCATCAAAACGTTTCAGCGTGGCGGTCGCCAGATACATCTGGCTGAGGATATCGCCGAGGCGCGCCGAAATACGTTCACGACGTTTCAGGCTGCCGCCGAGCACGCCCATCGACACGTCAGCCAGCAGCGCCAGGTTGGCACTCAGACGGTTGATGTGTTGATAGTAGCGGGCGGTCGCGTCATTCACCGGCGTATCACTGGTGCGGCCACGGGTCAGGCCGAGCCAGAAACTGCGCATGGTGTTTCCGCCGACGTGGCCGAGATGTCCGAACAGTGCGCGGTCAAAATCAACCAGATCGTTTTTCTCTGCCGCCGCCATTTCGCGCAGAACGTAAGGATGGCAACGGATCGCGCCCTGACCGAAGATAATCATGCTGCGGGTGAGAATATTGGCACCTTCGACGGTAATCGCAATTGGCGCGCCCTGATAGGTTCGGGCCACAAAGTTGCTTTTACCGAGCATAATGCCTTTCCCGCCGGTGATATCCATCGCATCCATCACGGCGCGCTGGCCACGGTGCGTACAGTGGTATTTCACAATCGCCGACAGCACTGCCGGTTTTTCGCCAAGCATGATGCCGTTGGTGATAAGCGTCGCCGCAGCGTCCATCACATAAGCGTTACCCGCAATGCGCGCCAGCGGTTCTTCGATGCCTTCCATTTTGCCGATCGGCAGTTTGAACTGACGGCGGATATAGGCGTAAGCGCCGGTCGCCAGCGCCAGTGATTTCAGGCTGCCGGTTGAGTTGGAGGGCAGCGTAATGCCACGTCCAACCGACAAGCATTCCACCAGCATACGCCAGCCCTGACCGGACATTTTCGGGCCGCCGATGATGAAGTCAATTGGCACGAAAATGTCATTACCGCGCGTCGGGCCGTTCTGGAACGGGACGTTAAGCGGGAAGTGACGATGGCCGATTTCCACGCCTTTGGTATCAGTCGGGATCAGCGCACAGGTGATGCCCAGTTCGGTATCATTGCCGAGCAGGTGATCGGGATCTTTCAGTTTGAACGCCAGACCGAGCACGGTGGCAATCGGTGCGAGCGTGATGTAACGCTTGTTCCACGTCAGGCGCATGCCGAGCACTTCTTTGCCCTGCCACTGGCCTTTACAGACGATACCGAAATCGGGGATTGCACCGGCATCAGAACCGGCTTCAGGGCTGGTCAGCGCGAAACACGGAATTTCCAGACCTTCGGCCAGACGTGGCAGATAGTGATCTTTTTGTTCTTCAGTGCCGTAATGTTGCAGCAGTTCGCCCGGACCGAGGGAGTTCGGAACGCCGACGGTGATCGCCAGAATGCCGGACACACCTGCCAGTTTCTGTAAAACGCGCGCCTGAGCGTAAGCGGAGAATTCCAGACCGCCGTATTCTTTCTTAATGATCATCGCGAAGAAGCGATGTTCTTTCAGATACGCCCACAGCTCCGGCGGCAAATCGGCCAGTTCATGGGTTATCTCAAAATCATTCGCCATGCGGCAGGCTTCTTCCACCGGGCCGTCGATAAAGCGCTGCTCTTCTTCGGTCAGGCGTTGTTCCGGGTAATCCTGCAACTTTTTCCAGTCTGGCTTACCGCCAAACAGATCGCCTTCCCACCACGTCGTACCGGCTTCAATGGCTTCTTTTTCCGTGCGGGACATGGCGGGCATGACCTTACGGAAGGTGCGAAGCGCCGGTCCTGAGAATAATGCGCGACGTACGGCAGGGATGTTCAGTGGCAACAAAATGATCGCCAGCGGCAGCAACAGCCACAGCGTCCACAGGTTGATTGCGCCCATCACGGCGGTAAACGCCAGCAAAATCAGGCTGCTAATAGGAAGATTGACGCGGTGATAGAACAGCGCGCCCAGGATAACGACAAATGCAACAATGCTAAGAACCATCATAGTAAAGCTCCTGAGTAGTAGGAGGTCTGACCTGTTGTAGGGATATAATGGTTTTAGTCCATGCTCATTTCTTTATCAATGTGTTTACATACTAATTACAACACAGCTCACAAACCGGCCGCACGAAGCGTCAAAAATGGAAACTATCGGAATCATTACCGCTTCATTGCTTCTCGGCGATCCGCCGATCCGTTACACTGCACAGCGGAAAGTTTTATTGCTATCGGCCGCGTGTGACACGGCTGCAAATGGACATAAAAGAGGTTGCTATGTACCAGGGTATTATCCGTACTGAACTGAACGAAGCTGCTGAAACGCTGAATAAATTCATCAGCGATCCGGCAAATATTGAGTCTATTCAACGTGCAGCAGTACTGCTGGCCGATTCCTTTAAAGCGGGCGGGAAAGTGATTTCCTGCGGCAACGGCGGATCACACTGCGACGCTATGCACTTCGCGGAAGAACTGACGGGCCGTTACCGTGAAAACCGCCCCGGCTACCCGGCGATTGCGATTTCCGACGTCAGCCACATCTCTTGTGTCGGCAACGATTTCGGTTACGAATACATTTTCTCCCGCTATCTGGAAGCGGTAGGCCAGAAAGGTGACGTGCTGCTCGGCATCTCGACTTCAGGTAATTCCGGCAACGTGATTAAAGCCATCGAAGCTGCCCGCGCCAAAGGCATGAAAGTCATTACCCTGACCGGTAAAGACGGCGGTAAAATGGCCGGTTCTGCCGACGTGGAAATCCGCATTCCGCACTTTGGTTTTGCAGACCGTGTGCAGGAAATCCATATTAAAGTCATTCATATTTTAATTCTCTTGATCGAAAAAGAGATGGCGAAGGCGTAAGACCTTTGTTGTAAAGGAGGCGGGAGATGTGCGAATTGCTCGGGATGAGCGCTAACGTTCCTACTGATATTTGCTTTAGCTTCAGTGGATTAGTGCAGCGCGGTGGCGGGACAGGCCCGCATAAAGACGGTTGGGGCATTACCTTCTACGAGGGGAATGGCTGTCGTACTTTCAAAGATCCGTTGCCGAGTTTTAATTCGCCCATCGCCCGCCTTGTTCAGGAATACCCGATCAAATCCTGCGCGGTGATTTCCCATATTCGTCAGGCAAACCGTGGCGAAGTGGCGCTGGAAAATACCCATCCGTTTACCCGCGAACTGTGGGGCCGCAACTGGACTTATGCGCACAACGGTCAGCTGCGCGGTTATCGTCAGCTCGACACCGGTACGCTGCGCCCGATAGGTCAGACCGACAGCGAATACGCGTTTTGCTGGCTGCTGCACAAGCTGACGGAACGTTATCCGCGTCGGCCTGCGAGCTGGCCTGCGGTATTTCGCTTCATTGCGTCGCTGGCGGATGAGTTAAGGCAGAAAGGGGTGTTTAACATGCTGTTGTCGGACGGGCATTTTGTGATGGCCTATTGTTCGACAAATCTGTACTGGATCACGCGCCGCGCGCCGTTCGGCAAGGCCACGTTGTTGGATCAGGATGTAGAGATTGATTTTCAGCAGCAGACGACACCCAATGATGTCGTCACCGTGATTGCCACACAACCGCTGACTGCAAACGAAACCTGGAACAAGATTGCCCCAGGCGAGTTCGCGTTATTTCACCTGGGTGAACGCCAGCTGTGAGGACAGCGGGGTATTGGACAGCGGCTGAAGCACTTCATATTTACCGTCAGTTACCACCACGTTGGGTGCCTGATGGTGTTTCTCAAAGTACGCATATCCCGGCTGGAGCTGACGCCAGAAGTTAATGTAGCTTGAGTTTTTGTGCGCCTGCATGTTGGCATCAGTCATACGGAACGGATAAATACTGATTTGCATATTGCGCTGGCCGAACTGGAAAGCAGCCTGGACATAGGTGAAAATTTCATCCATGTAGCCGTCGGTCATCGCGTAGCAACCGATTGATTTACAGTTACCGTGGATCATCAGGTACTTGCCTGAGTAACCCTGGGAAATGTCATAGGCGTTCGGGAAACCGATATTGATCGCGCGATAAAAGCGGCTGTCTGGTTTCAGGTGGTGAATATCCACATTGTAGAAACCTTCCGGACTTTTGAAATCGCCTTCACGACGTTTATTTCCCAAACCACCAGAAAAGTCGCAGATGCCGTAGCTGCCGATCAGACGAAATTCGCCGTCGAGCTGCGCGTACATTTCGAGTTTACGTTCTTGCTTGAAAATCTGGATATATACCGGAGCGCCTAACAACTGCTTTTTAAGCGCAGCGTTGACCGGGACAGGTTCGCTGGCCACGGCGTAATTTGCTGTAAATAAAGGCAAACTGAGGAGCATCGCAAGGAACAGCGCGATTCTGATCATTCTAAATCCTGCTTAATAATAATTCTGATGTTTTGTCTCTCAGATGAAACCATCTTTAAGACCGCCACTGATTGATTCTTATGTACAGCCTGTCTCAAACGCTGCCATATTAATACTGATTAATATTTTAGCAATCACCAAATAATGAATAATGAATGTCGTATTGTTAAATATGTGTACTTGCCAGAATGGGTGATTAATTAACCCAAATTTATCGCCATTTTCTGTGTTTGAAATTGCATCTCTTCACTGTATACTTATACAGTCATCAGGGGAGGGGTATGCGTAAAATCATTCACGTGGATATGGACTGCTTTTTCGCGGCCGTTGAGATGCGCGATGATCCGTCCCTGCGCGACATTCCGATCGCCATCGGCGGCAGCCGCGATCGTCGTGGTGTGATTAGCACGGCCAACTATCCGGCACGCAAATTCGGCGTCCACAGCGCGATGCCCACCGGGATGGCTTTGAAACTCTGCCCGCACCTGAAAGTCATCCCCGGCAGAATGGAAGCCTATAAAGAAGCCTCTCACCACATCCGTGAAATCTTTGCGCGTTATACGCCGCTTATCGAACCCTTGTCTCTCGACGAAGCCTATCTGGACGTGTCAGACGCCACCCAGTGCAACGGCTCGGCGACGCTTATTGCCGCCGAAATCCGTCAGGCGATATCTGATGAAATCAATCTGACCGCCTCGGCCGGTATCGCGCCCATCAAGTTTTTGGCGAAAATCGCCTCTGACCTGAATAAACCCAACGGCCAGTTCGTGATCACGCCGGATGAAGTCGATGCGTTTTTACAAGATTTACCGCTGAGCAAAATTCCCGGCGTCGGTAAAGTGACCGCCCAGCGCTTGCAGGAACACGGGCTAATTACCTGCGGTGATGTGCAACGCTATGATCTGGCAACGTTGCTCAAAGGTTTTGGCAAGTTTGGACGGGTCCTGTGGGAGCGTTGTCAGGGTATCGACGAGCGGGAAATTTCCGCTGAACGGCTGCGTAAATCAGTGGGCGTCGAGCGCACACTGGCGGAAGATATTCACAGTTGGGAAGAGTGTGCGGCGTTGATCGAACGCTTATATCCCGAACTGCATACGCGGCTGAGCAAAGTCAGCCCTACGCTTCGCATCGCGCGGCAAGGCGTAAAACTCAAATTCCATGATTTTCAGCAGACCACGCAGGAACACGTCTGGCCGGTGCTCAATAAAGAAGATTTACTGAAAGTCGCGCGGGAAGCCTGGGAACAACGACGGGGCGGGCGGGGCGTAAGGCTGGTGGGACTGCACGTGACGTTGCAGGATCCGCAGATCGAGCGGCAGTTGCTGTTGCCCTGGGAATAATTTCACGCGTTTGTAGGGATGCCTTAAGCTCCTCCCCTGCGAAGGGGGAGGAGCTTAAAAATCAGTTCTTCTGAGGAATCGCCTTCAGCAACGCTGTCAGCAGTTTCCAGTACAGCTCAACGCTTTCGATTTCAACCTGCTCATCCGGCGAGTGCGGGCCGGTGATGGTTGGCCCGATGGAAACCATGTCCATGTCCGGGTACGGTTTTTTAAACAGACCGCATTCCAGACCGGCGTGGATCACCATGATGTTCGGGGTTTTATTGAACAGCGTTTCGTAAGTTTCACGCACCAGCGTCATCACCGGCGAGCTTGGCTCTGGTTTCCAGCCCGGATAGCTGCCTTTTGCCAGACTTTTCGCACCAGACAGCGCGCTCAGTGAGTTCAGCATGCTGACCACGTACTCTTTCCCGCTGTCGATCAGGGAACGGATCAGACTGTTGATCGCCACTTCGTCATCTTTCATGGTGACAACGCCGACGTTCAGAGAGGTTTCGACCACGCCTTTCACGTCATCGCTCATGCGGATCACACCGTTTGGCGTGGCATTAAGCAGCGCGAGGAATTTGCCCTGGGTTTGTGCCGTCAGCGCTTTCGCGTTGCTTTGTTCAGCTTCAACCACCAGCGCGATTTTCTTCTCTACCGCAGACAGTTCGAACTGGATCGTCGCCAGGAATTCCTGTGCAGCCGCTTTCAGTGCGTCAGATTTGTCAGAGGCAATCGCCAGCGTCGCGATGGCTTCGCGCGGAATAGCGTTACGCAGCGTACCGCCGGTGAAGTCCAGCAGTCGCAGGCCGAGAGAGTCGGCGTGATCGGCCAGGAAACGTGCCAGCAGTTTGCTGGCGTTGCCCAGACCCAGATGAATGTCTGCGCCGGAGTGGCCGCCTTTCAGGCCTTTCAGGGTCAGTTTCAGCGTGGTGAAACCGGCCGGTACGGCTTCGCGGCTCAGCGGCAGCGTGGCAGTGAAGTCGATCCCGCCCGCGCAACCCATGTAGATTTCGCCTTCGGTTTCGGAATCGGTGTTGATCAGGATTTCAGACTGTAACCAGTTTGGTTGCAGGCCGAATGCGCCCGCCATGCCGGTTTCTTCAGTCATGGTCAGCAGCACTTCCAGCGGGCCGTGTTCGACGCTTTCATCCGCCAGAACCGCCAGCGCAGAGGCCAGACCAATACCGTTATCAGCACCCAGCGTGGTGCCGCGTGCTTTTACCCAACCGTCTTCGATAAACGGCTGGATGGGATCTTTAGTGAAATCATGAACGGTATCGTTGTTCTTCTGCGGCACCATATCGAGGTGAGCCTGCAGGGCGACGGCTTTGCGATTTTCCATGCCCTGGGTGGCCGGTTTGCGCAGCAAGATATTGCCGACTTCATCACGCTCAGCGTGGATACCTTTTTCCTGTGCCCATTCAACGATGTGTTTTGCCAGCGCTTCTTCATGATAAGAAGGGTGCGGAATCGAACATACTTTGGCAAAAATATCCCACAACGGTTGTGGCGAAAGCTGAGACAGTTCAGACACTATAAGTCTCCTGTAACAGTCAGCTCATTCAGGCTCCATGTGCAGGCGAACTGATTGAGATGCTGTAGGTTTAAGGTTGAGTAATCCCCGCCAGACGTTGTGGCGAGTGGCCTGACAGAATATCACTTAATCTGATGCTGTGCGCGTATGTGGGGAGAAAATCCGGGGTTTTTGGGCACCTGATACCAGATATTCGCTGGTTTTTGTGAGCCAGAATCTCTATAATCCCGCGCAACCTTTTTTCCCCCGAATACATTCTTAGAAGCCGTCTTTTCACTGGCTGGGACACCTTTATGAGCGAAAAATACGTTGTAACCTGGGACATGCTGCAAATCCACGCCCGCACGATGGCTAAACGTCTGCTGCCGGCAGAACAATGGAAAGGCATTATTGCAGTCAGCCGTGGCGGCCTGGTCCCGGCAGCGTTACTGGCGCGTGAACTGTGTATCCGTCACGTAGACACCGTCTGCATCTCCAGCTACGACCATGACAATCAGCGCGAAATGCAAGTGCTGAAACGCGCAGAAGGTGACGGTGAAGGCTTTATCGTAATCGATGATCTGGTAGACACCGGCGGCACCGCGAAAGCCATCCGTGAGATGTACCCGAAAGCTCACTTCATCACTATCTTTGCTAAACCAGCTGGCGCACCGCTGGTCGATGACTACGTGATAGACATCCCGCAGAACACCTGGATCGAACAGCCGTGGGATATGGGCGTCGTGTTTGTTCCTCCTTTAGTGGGAAAATGATTTACTACGCTTTATAAAAGACGCCTGGCTCATTGCCGGGCGTTTTGCTTTCATTGACTTGAAATCCCTTTCGCTTGACCTCACTCCTGTCTTGTCGCACCGTTAACACGTTATAATCCCCTCATGAAAGGGTGGCCTGCGGGCGACCATCTGCTTGCTAACGGAGGATCATGCATTATGGCGCCAGTCAATCTCACGGAAAAACTGTTCAAACCTTCCTTCAAATACCCGGAAACCTCGACGCTTGTCCGTCGCGTTCATCATCACAACGTTCACCCGCCGATGCACTCAGCGCTGGAAGGGGATACGGTGAATTGCTGGTACCGGACCATTAACCGTCTGATGTGGATGTGGCGCGGCGTGGATCCGCTCGAAGTGGAAGAGGTGCTGTCGCGCATTGCGGTTTGCAAAGCCGAGCACAGCAATCCGCTGCTGCTCGATACGGTCATCGGCTATCGCAACGGCAACTGGATTTATGAATGGTCGAATCAGGCCATGCTCTGGCAGAAGAAAGCCGCAGAAGAGTCAGATGCAGATCTGGCCAGCGAATACTGGCTGAAAGCTGCCAACCTTTACAGTATCGCCGGTTATCCGCATCTCAAAGGCGATACGCTGGCGGAACAGGCCGAAGCCCTGGCGAACAAAGCGTTTGAGAAATCCTCCGAGCATTCGCCTTATGAACTCAAAGAGCTGGATTTTGCGATCCCTGGCGGTGCGCCGATCACCGGTTTCCTGCATCTGCCGAATGAAGGCAAAGCGCCGTTCCCGACGGTGATGGTCTGTGGCGGTCTGGATACGTTACAAAGTGACCATCAGCGCCTGTTCCGTTCTTATCTGGCGCCGATGGGCATTGCGATGCTGACCATCGACATGCCGTCGATCGGTTTTTCCGCCAAGTGGAAACTGACCCAGGACACCAGCTTCCTACATCAGCAGGTGTTGCAGCAGTTGCCGAATGTTCCATGGGTGGATGCCGGGCGCGTCAGCCTGCTGGGTTACCGTTTTGGCGCCAACGTCGCCGTGCGTCTGGCATATCTCGAACCGCGCCGCGTGCGCGCTGTCGCCACGTTGGGTGCGCTGGTGCATACGCTGCTCAGTGACCCAAAATGTCAGGAACAGGTGCCGGATATGTACATGGACGTGCTGGCCAGCCGCATCGGCATGTCCAGCGCGTCGGACTCGGCGCTGAAAACCGAACTTAATCGTTATTCTCTGAAAATGCAGGGCCTGCTGGGGCGCAGAACGCCGACGCCGATGCTTGCCGCATACTGGGAGAACGATGTGTTCAGTCCGAAGAGCGAAGCGAAGCTGATAGCGGATTCCTCCTCTGACGGCAAGCTGATGGCTATCCAGAGCGAGCCGCTTTATCAGCACTTTGATCGTGCATTACATGAGATTTGCGAGTGGCTGCAAAAGAGAATGCAATAACTTAATGGTTGCTTATTCTTAACGTTTTGCTAAAAAGGATCGTCTTTATATGGAGGTTGTACTATGACGTTACCAAGTGGTCATCCTAAAAGCAGGCTAATGAAACGTTTCGGTACGTTGGGGCCGTACATTAGAGAAGGGAAATGCGAGAACGACCGCTTTTTCTTTGACTGCTTAGCTGTCTGTGTCAACGTGAAGCCCGCGCCAGAGAAGCGTGAGTTCTGGGGCTGGTGGATTGAGTTACAGGCCGAAGCCGAACGTTTTACCTACGTGTATCACTTCGGTTTGTTCGACAAAGAAGGCGACTGGAAGGCTCAAAACATTAAGGATGCTGAAGTTCGCGAGAAGCTTGAGACGACGTTGGTAGGGTTTCACAAAAAACTCAATGCCATGATTGTAGAAATGTCCCTCAAACTGGAACCTGCTGATGATTTCAGCGAAGAACCGGTGAAGCTTTCTGCCTGACCTTTCGCACCATTGCGTACTACCCATTCCCATCATGAATGCTGCTATTATAGCGTTATGCCGGTTGGCATAACGCTTCTCTCCTGATACAAACACATCAAAGCAAAGCGTTTCAATTCAATCAAACACACTAATTAAACGGCAGATGACTATGAGTGGCAGCCAAACACTGGTTGTAAAACTGGGCACCAGCGTGCTCACTGGCGGTTCCCGCCGCCTCAACCGGGCTCACATTGTTGAGCTTGTCCGCCAGTGCGCGCAGCAACATGCGGCAGGGCATCGGATTGTGATTGTGACCTCGGGCGCGATAGCCGCCGGGCGCGAACATCTTGGCTACCCCGAACTCCCCGCCACCATTGCTTCCAAACAGCTGCTGGCTGCCGTCGGGCAAAGCCGTTTAATTCAGCTCTGGGAGCAATTGTTCTCGATATATGGCATCCACATAGGCCAGATGCTGCTGACCCGTGCCGATCTGGAAGACCGTGAGCGGTTCCTGAACGCCCGCGACACCATGAATGCGCTGCTCGATAACCACATCGTTCCGGTGATTAATGAGAACGACGCGGTTGCGACGGCTGAGATCAAAGTGGGTGATAACGATAATTTATCGGCGCTGGCGGCGATCCTGGCGGGTGCCGATAAACTGTTGCTGCTGACCGATCAGCGCGGCCTGTTCACCGCCGATCCGCGCACCAATCCCGAAGCCGAGCTTATCCGTGAGATCACGACCATCGATGACGCCCTGCGCGGCATCGCCGGTGACAGCGTCTCCGGCCTCGGCACCGGCGGTATGGCCACCAAATTGCAGGCGGCGGACGTCGCGTGCCGTGCGGGTGTCGATACCATCATTGCGGCCGGTAACCTGCCGGGCGTGATCGCGGATGTGATTAACGGCGTGTCCGTCGGTACACGTTTCCATGCGATGGAGACGCCGCTGGAGAACCGTAAGCGCTGGATCTTCGGCGCACCGCCAGCCGGTGAAATCACCATTGATGATGGTGCGGTGGCGGCGATGCTTGAGCGCGGCAGTTCGTTGCTGCCCAAAGGCATCCGCGAAGTGAAAGGTGATTTCTCGCGTGGGGAAGTGATCCGTATCCGCAATCTGAACGGGCGCGACCTGGCGCACGGCGTCAGCCGCTATAACAGTGATGCGATGCGCATGATTGCCGGTCACCATTCCCAGCAGATCAGCGATATTCTCGGTTACGAGTACGGCCCGGTGGCCGTTCATCGTGACGACATGATTGTCAGTTAAGGAGTTACCATGCTTAACGAGATGGGCAAGGCCGCGAAAGCCGCGTCCTGGCAGCTTGCTACCCTCAGCACTGCGCAGAAAAATCGTGCGCTGATGCTGATGGCCGATATGCTTGAAGCCAACAGCCAGAGCATTATTCTTGCCAACGAGTTCGACATGTCCACTGCACGCGAAAGCGGCATGAGCGAAGCCTTATTAGACCGCCTGTTGTTGACGCCCGCCCGTTTATCGGCGATTGCCAGCGATGTGCGCGATGTCTGCCGCCTGAGCGATCCGGTCGGGCAGGTGATTGACGGTTCATTGCAGGACAGCGGTCTGCGCCTCGAGCGCCGCCGTGTGCCACTTGGTGTTATCGGCGTGATTTATGAAGCGCGCCCGAACGTCACCATCGACGTCGCCAGCCTGTGTCTGAAAACCGGCAATGCGGTGATCCTGCGCGGCGGTAAAGAGACACATCACACCAATCAGGCGACGGTTAAAGTCATTCAGCAGGCGCTGGAAGAGTGCGGGCTGCCGAAAGCCGCCGTTCAGGCCATCGACAGCCCGGATCGCGCGCTGGTGGCAGAACTGCTGCGTCTGGATAAATACGTCGACATGCTGATCCCTCGCGGTGGCGCGGCGCTGCACAAACTGTGTCGCGAACAGTCGACTATTCCGGTGATCACCGGCGGTATCGGCGTGTGTCATACCTTCGTCGATGAGAGCGTTGATTTTGACAAAGCGCTGACCGTGATTGAAAGTGCCAAAGTGCAACGTCCGAGCGCCTGTAACAGCCTGGAGACTGTGCTGGTGCATCAGGCGATCGCCGCGCGTTTTCTGCCGGAGCTGAGCGCCAGAATGCATCGCGCTGGCGTCACGCTGCATGCCAGTGAGTCTGCCATGCCGCATCTGCAAAGTGGCCCGGCGAACGTGCTGGCAGTGACAGAAGAGGATTATCAGGACGAATGGCTGTCGCTGGATCTGAACGTCACCGTGGTCGCCGGTCTGGACGCCGCCGTGGCGCATATCCGCACCTACGGCACCGAGCATTCGGATGCGATCCTCACCCGTTCGATCAGCAGCGCTGACCGCTTCGTGCGTGAAGTTGATTCCTCGGCGGTGTACGTCAACGCCAGCACCCGCTTCACCGACGGCGGCCAGTTCGGTTTAGGCGCAGAAGTGGCGGTCAGCACGCAAAAACTGCACGCGCGCGGCCCGATGGGATTAGAAGCCCTGACGACCTACAAATGGATTGGTTACGGCGATGATTTAGTGCGTCCGTAATGCCGTTGCACCGGTGGATTTTTGTTCATGAAACCGGTGCGAATTCATTAATTTGCGCAGAATGACGAGAAAATCAGCAAACGCACCGTCAGGGGCTTGACGGCAGCATCAAATTTCAATAATTTATCACCCCGTAGTTCCCCGGTAACACCTCAAAATGCCGACTTAGCTCAGTAGGTAGAGCAACTGACTTGTAATCAGTAGGTCACCAGTTCGATTCCGGTAGTCGGCACCATTTCTGAACTCAATATAGTTTCCAAGAGTTACATATTTCATATTTTGTGGGTGAATTTATTTCTTCAGCAGAATTTTTTATTAAATTATTAACCCTGTTTAGTAATTTTTCTAATAAATATTAAATTTATAAATATTCCAGATTTTGAACTGTATCACTATTATAAAATCGCCTTTGTTCTACTGTATGCTCTCACGTAGTAATAAGGAGGTTAGTGTAATGGATCTTCAAGTAAAGTGTATCAATAAATCAAATCGTAATAATGCACATGAAATAATACAATTCATAGGAGGCATTAATGCCGATGGAAGCCGTTGGAGAGTATCTCAAGATGAAGCAATTTCTGGTATTGAGTCAGGGAGGTGGCGTTTTTGGGTCAGTGCTGGTGGGCAATCAGTTTGGATAATCGTATCTACTAGCTCATCTGGAAATAAATATTTAAAAACTCAAAATGATGGTGAACAACCTAATAACCTACTTAGTCTTCCTGAATGCCCTTAAATACAATAAATAGTATTTTCAGTAATATTTTTAATTTCAAACTCATGGGTTTTCTAATCACTAAATACTAACTTCAGTTTCTCATCTTAATGATGAAATTCGTTTGTCGAATTCCATCATTTTTTTGGTGGTTTACCTTAGTAAACTTTAAAAATAAATTTTTTTTTACAAAATCCTTGGAATCCATCTCGCAACTTCAACACTTTACTTGGTTTGCTCCTGCGATTTTCGAAATAATCTACAGCGCTGCGGCCTAATCCGCAGCCGAGTTTCGCAGCTCCCGTGGTAGTGATTAACTATCTGAAGGAGAAATCCATGAATTATTCCAACGACTGGTATCCCGCTGACATCATCGCGGCACTCCGCAAAAAAGGCACAACGCTGGCAGCGGTTTCACGCGCTGCGGGGTTAAGTTCTTCAACGCTCTCTAATGCTTTAGCAAGACCATGGCCGAAAGGTGAGGCAATCATCTGTGCGGCAATCGGTATTGCGCCGCATAGGATCTGGCCGAGCCGCTACTATGACGAGCGTGGAAATTTGATTACACGCTCGATGCGGGCGCGGAATAAAAGCTAAATGTAAAAATGGCGGGAATTCCCGCCATTTTTTTATGGCTTAACTTCAATTTCAATGCCATCAATGCAAGTTTGATCTTGAGAGTGATTGTTTGCTGTATACCATTCACCATCACGAATGTTCACCTCACTAAGTCCTTCAATTGGAATGCATCTCCAGTTGAAAGTAGAGTCAGGAGTAACAATTCCTGTACTACTCTGCCCTCCGAACTGATAGAAAAGTGCTTGTTCTCTTCCATTTCTAGTACCTAATGCATGAGGACACATTTCTCTGTAATAACCTTGATAAATTGCAGTTATTTGTTTTTTTTCGCGAATTGCTCGTGCTATTAAGTCATGTGTATTTGACATGTGCAGTCCTTAAGGAAATTAGAATTTTATTTATTAGCAATATTGCTAATATGATGGTTTAATAATCCTCACATACTTAACTCACTATTAATTTAATGCGAGGAAATAACGTAAGGTTACTATCTCGACTGGTTTTTTAAGTGCCTCTATATTTGTGTATTATTAAAAATGAAATTTCTTTACTCGTGACTTGTCATTTTTTAAATCCGGATGCATTCGATAGTCTTCTCAGTTGGAATAAGAGTCAACGTAATATTTTCTATATTGCTATCTTAGTCATGTTTAATTTATAGAGATTTAACTAAATGAAATTATTATTTTTTAACTTTTGGTATTATACCGCACAGGGTCTGGCAGACCCGTGACCATGATCAGTATGGCAATTTTATTGCCCGACCGCAGCGGGCGGAATAAAGGACAAAGCATGACTTTCATGCGACAGGGCGCAAACCTCAGTCCCCTGTTGATTATTTGCTTCTCATTATTCCAAGGACTTCTTCGCCGCACTGATTAGTTTTTTGCACAGCAATATGTTTTTTTCGGGACATGATTTAGTTGAAAGCTCAATAATCCGATTGAGGTCATCTGTGGCTAACGTCGAATCGACATGCTTGAGAATATATTCTTGCAAGCTTGGGTCGCGACTGATTAACGTTTCTAGCTTTCCGATCTCCGACCACTTATCGACAAGCATTCTGGCAACTGCTTCGGAATTTCCTTCGGCAATGCTGCCATCGTCACATTGGCCGTAATCGACAGAGTTTTTCTGTATAGCCTCCCATGAATTCAGGCCATCAACAGCCAGATCTGCGGCTGCGGCATCTTCCTGAGTACAGACCTTTGCCTGTGTTGAGCCTGTAAACAGGAATAGCGACAAAAGGGCGACAGTCCACTTCATATGAAATCCATCCGCATTCCCTGATACTCCCGCTTTTCATTTCTTTGCGTAGAACCTACGGCTGACGGGCCACTATTATTCCGTATCTCAATCGTGGAAAGTGAGTGACCAGTCATATGTTCCTTAAGGGCTTTCATAGCCTCATCAGAAGTCCGAATACACCCCATCGTCGGATGCGCTGGCCCAGGAAGGTGACGGGCGTTTGCCCTGCCGGAATGTACTCCAACGCCTGAATGCCCCGGAACACTAAATCGTATAATTCCAAATGAGCCGTAGGGACCGTTAGGATTCGCGGTGTGAGGGTGAGGCGCATTTCTATCCTGAATCTGATATGTGCCATTGTTGACGTGTCGTAGGCTGGCGTGGGAATCAACGTTGTTGTAGGCAGTCCAGGTATTGATGACAGAGCCATCATCGGATAGCAGAGAAAGGGTGTGTGTTGAGCCATCAAAGGAAAGTCGCGACATCAGGCTGTCACTCTTTCATTCCAGGCATCAGTGTAGATAAGGTTACCGTCGCAATGTTTCCAGGTTATTTTCTCGTATCTCATATCGACGTATTCCATATGATTCAGATGTAAAGAGTTCGGATCTTTGCAGTGGTTCATCACGGGTGTGACAGATACGATTTTTACGTTTTCAAGCAGCATGTTGAAATACTCAACTTCATAGCCCGCATCATTAATGTGATACCACTTCATTTCGGCGGATTTCAATGTTTGCCCTGTGGCCACAGCTTTGTAGAGGTAGGTCGATGATCTGTCGAACTCTTTACCGAAAGTGAATGCACCATGAATTCGTGTGCCGGTGAGTTTTCCGGTGTTGCAATCAGTGGGGATATGCAGGCCATGGGTAAAGCTTAGAACTTCAATACTTCCTTCACGGTTATGCACGTCAACTGAGCCCTTCACTTCCGTACCACCATCATCTTTTAGCCATAAATAAGCTGGAATTGCCATTTTAAAAATTCCTTTTTAGAAAATAGAAACTCAAAATAATCCTGTAAAATCAGATACAACAAGGCCATTTGTGCCATAGATATTTTGTATGTATGAGTTTTATGACCAACTATTCAGATAACGTTATTCGCTAAAATAAGCCCCTGTAATAAGCCGAAAAATAATTGAGGTCAACTCATAAGTCACTGATCCTAAAAGTCCCGTCACCCGATCGCACAATAAGTTAACACTCATTAAATAAATGTCTTGCGCAAACTTCCCGCACTCTCTATCATTTACTTATCGAACGTTAATTAATAACTAACGTTGACCCGAAACCGGGATTACCGAAGCAGGTGACCCGCACAATATTGACTGACAGGACAAAACATCATGAAAACCATCGCAATGACAATCGCTGCTCTGACACTGGCTACCGCTTCATTCTCAACTCTGGCTGCAACTGAAGTTCAGTCTGCTCCGGCCGGTCAGCAGACTATCGGTGTGGTAAGTGCATCTTCTAACGGTGACCTTTCAGGTCTGCAATCAGAACTGAATGCCAAAGCCGCGCAGGCAGGTGCAAGTTCATACCGCATCATCGGTGCTTCCGGTAATAACCAGATGTACGGTACCGCTGAGCTGTATAAATAAGCTCAAATGAGTGATTAAACGAAGTAAGCAGAAGAGGCGGCGATTGCCGCCTTTTTCGTTTTTAGCGGTATTTATGGAAGTAATTATTTTGGATCTTGCGGTTGATAAAGGCGTGAAGCCCGCTGCCGGATTTTGCCATGGCCTTCATCAGGGTGACGTCTGTTTGCCCCGGCCGGACGGCGTTGTAGATGTAATGCCAGCCATCTTTAAACTTCAGCGTGATTGAATCTTCCGTTATGGCGAAAGCGACGATACCTGAATTTCCTCCCCGATTTTGGTACCTTTCCATATCATCCCTCCCAAATTCATAACGTCATTAAGACAAAAACCATCATAGCCCTTAAGTGGCTATGGGTTTGTGAGATGAGATGACTTTTGAAATGTCCTCACTTTCTCCGGCAATGAAATTCTCAAAAAGGTCTGCTATGAACAAACTGTTTCTTCTGATGAGTGCCGTAGTATTGGCGGGTTGCGCGGGTGCTCAGTCAGAACCGGTCAAATACCCGCCCGTCGGCATGGCAAATCCTGCGGCGGTATATTGTCATGAAAAAGGGGGGACGTCGGTGCGCGTCCAGACGGCGCAGGGCGAGCGGGCGGATTGTGTTCTGCCGGGCGGGGAGCGTATCGACGAGTGGGATTTATATCGCAGAGATCATAAGTAATTCTTCATTTGGTTCGCGCCATCAATTTGTAGCGTCAGCGCTATTTAGGACGGGTCAATCGCATAAAAAAAGCCCGCCGTTTCCGGCAGGCTTTGTGTTTATCCTAAGGACTGTTTAATTACTTCACGCACTTCGCGCAAGTACTGGCATGGATCTGTTCGAAGAAATCGTTGCCTTTGTCATCCACCAGAATGAACGCCGGGAAGTCTTCTACTTCGATTTTCCAGATAGCTTCCATTCCTAATTCAGGGTATTCCACGCATTCCAGACTCTTAATACTTTGCTGCGCCAGAACCGCTGCCGGGCCGCCGATGCTGCCCAGATAGAAGCCGCCGTGTTTCTGGCACGCGTCCGTTACCTGTTTGCTGCGGTTGCCTTTCGCCAGCATAATCATGCTGCCGCCATTAGCCTGTAGCTGATCCACGTAGGAATCCATACGGCCAGCGGTGGTCGGACCGAGGGAGCCGGACGCATAACCTTCAGGCGTTTTCGCCGGGCCTGCGTAGTAGATCGGGTGATCTTTGATGTACTGCGGCAAGCCTTCGCCGTTATCCAGACGCTCTTTCAACTTGGCGTGCGCAATATCGCGGCCCACAATGATAGTACCGGTCAGGGAAAGACGCGTAGACACCGGATACTCAGACAGCTGCGCGAGGATTTCAGGCATCGGACGGTTCAGATCCACCTTCACCACACCGGCTTCGCCTTGCTGACGCAATGCTTCAGGGATGTACTGGCCCGGATTTTCTTCCAGTTTTTCGATCCAGATGCCGTCGCGGTTGATTTTGGCTTTGATGTTACGGTCTGCGGAGCAGGAAACGCCCATGCCGACCGGGCAGGATGCGCCGTGACGTGGCAGGCGCACGACGCGGATGTCGTGCGCAAAGTATTTGCCACCGAACTGCGCGCCCAGGCCAAGATTATTCGCCTCGACCAGCAGCTCTTGTTCCAGATTCACATCGCGGAACGCCTGGCCGTGTTCGTTGCCTTCGGTTGGCAGACCGTCGTAATAATGCGTGGACGCCAGTTTCACGGTTTTCAGCGTGGCTTCAGCGGAAGTCCCGCCGATCACAAATGCAATATGGTAGGGAGGGCAGGCCGCCGTACCGAGCGTGCGCATTTTCTCGACCAGATAACCTTTCAGCTTCGCTGGTGTGATCAGCGCTTTGGTTTCCTGATACAGATAGGTTTTGTTCGCAGAACCGCCGCCTTTGGCGATACACAGGAATTTGTACTCGTCGCCGTCGACGCTGTAGAGGTCGATTTGCGCCGGCAGGTTGGTGCCGGTGTTCACTTCTTTATACATATCCAGCGCGGCATTCTGCGAGTAGCGCAGATTGTCTTCGATGAACGTGTTGTAAACGCCTTTCGACAGGCTGGCTTCGTCGCCGCCACCGGTCCAGACGCGCTGGCCTTTTTTACCCATGATGATCGCGGTGCCGGTGTCCTGACAGGTAGGCAGAATGCCTTTCGCGGCGATCTCAGAGTTTCTCAGGAATTGCAGCGCGACGTATTTGTCGTTTTCGCTGGATTCCGGATCGTGAAGAATAGAAGCCACCTGTTGCTGATGCGCAGGGCGCAGCATGAATGACGCGTCATGGAAGGCGTGCTGTGCCAGCAGTGTAAGGGCTTCAGGTTCGACTTTTAAAACTTCCTGACCATCAAAATTGCTCACAGAAACATGATCTTTGGTCAGCAGGTAATATTCGGTTGTGTCTTTGGTAACGGGGAAGGGGTCTTGATAATGGAATGGTTTGTTCGACATTGTTTTTCTCACTTTATCCGTTATTGCCGCCACTAGCAGGACTTCTCGTTTCGGGTGAATCAGGGATAAATCGGGCGACGTTTATATGCTTTCTCTATGTTGCCAGCCTTATACACAGGCTGGCAACGTGGTTTATATGTTTTCTTCCAGTAAATGTTCTGTTAATGCTTTGTAGGGTATTTTATCACCCGTATCAGAACATCATCATCATCCACGGATAGCCAATCAGCAGCAGCGCGGCGAGGAAAATCGCACCGAAGATGGTGCCCAGACGCCAGTAGTCTTTGGTTGGCAGATAGCCGCTGCCGTAGTAAATCGGGCTTGGGCCGGTGCCGTATGGCGTGATGATCCCCATGATCCCCAGCGACGTTACCATCAGCAGACAGAACACCTGCATGTTGATGCCCGGAATTGCAGCACCGATGGTCAGCATGGCCGGTAACAGTGCAGTGGTGTGCGCCGTGGTGCTGGCAAACAGGTAGTGCAGCAGATAAAACGCCAGCAGCAGCACGATAGTTGCGGTACCCGGAGAGATGCCGCCCATAGTGGCCGCGCCTTCTTTACCCAGCCAGGCGATGAAACCGGTGCGGGACAGGCCGTCAGCAAGGGCTACCAGCGTGGCGAACCAGGCGAAGGTATTCCAGGCCGGTTTGTTGCTGGTGATATCGTTCCAGTTCAGAACGCCAGTCCACAACATCAGAACCACTACCAGCAGTGCAGCCATGGCCGGTTCGATAAAGCTGGCGGCAAAAATCCACATGGCTAATGCACAGCACACGAAGACCAGCAGCAGGATTTCGTGACGGGACATTCTGCCCAGTTTGGCCAGCTCGGCGGTCGCCCAGCGCGGCACTTCATCATTGATTTTTACTTCCGGCGGGTAGAACCAATATGCCAGGAGCGGCATGGTCAGCAGCAGTAGCAAACCGACAGGCAGGAAGGCGAAGAACCACGTGCCCCAGGAAATGTTAATCCCGGTGATGCTGTTTACGATGCCCAGCGCCAGCAGGTTAGGAGCCAGAGCGGACAGGAACATGGAACTGGTGATACACGCGGCGGTGATCGCCACCCACATCAGGTATGAACCGATTTTACGGGCACTCGGGTCATTCGGCTTGGAGCCGTACAGCGGCGGCAGGTTAGCGATAATCGGGTAGATTGTACCGCCGCTGCGCGCGGTGTTAGACGGGGTAAACGGAGCCAGCAGTAAATCGGCAAAGGTGATGGCATAACCCAGCGTCAGGCTGCGGCGGCCAAGATATTTCACCAGAATCAGCGCCAGACGGCGGCCAAACTGGGTCTTATCGTAGCCTGCGGCAAACATGAATGCGCCGAAGATAAGCCATACCGTTGAATTACCGAAGCCGCTCACGGCCCATTTAAAGGACTGTGCCGCCATTTTGAATTTAGGGTCAGCGAGCTCCGCCGGGCTGAACAGCAACCACTGGCTGAAGAGTGCGATGACCACGACGCCGGTCAGGCCGATCACTGCGCCAGGCAAAGGTTCGAAGATAAGGCCCACGATCACACCGACAAAGATGGCGAAGAAGTGCCATGCATGCGGTTCTAAACCGTTGGGGACGGGAGCGAGTAACAACAACACTGCAACCAGCACAGGTAAGAACATCAGCAGAAGGCGGTTTTTCTTGCCCCCGGCCGGTTTGTTCGCCTGCGGTGTAACCGTAGTTTTTGAGATATCTGTCATTTTATTTGTCTACAAGTAGTTGAGAATAGGTTTGTTGATACATAGGTAAGATGATTATGCTTTCTTTACTTACTCAAGTTTCTTTAGTTATTTAATGGTGGCATTTAAATTGCTCCATTATTGTTATTTGAGTTTAGTTATTCTCATTCCCCTTAAGAGGGAGGATATGTTTATATAATGCGTTTTTCGCAGTTATTACTGTTGATCTCGATCAAGAAAATACGGAGCTGTGTAAATTTAAGAAAAGGCAATGGGAATAGATGAAGGGTTTATTTATATGAATTAATTCCGAGTGTCACATAGGGGTATTTTTAGCGTCTACACCCGATGAAAAAAGTGAGTAGTCATCCTGCCTTTAAAATCCCGCTTCTGGCCGTGAAAACCGCCAGCATCAGACAAAATCAGCCCTGCCGTAGTGCGCGATGACGTCATGTGCTGCCGCGTAAATGTAATCTTTCGGCTTTTAATGACAGGTAAAACGGATTGTAATTTAAATTAATGTGATCGTTTAATAACATGGTTAACATTAATTTAATAATGCGGGCATTCTATTAATGGATAAATAGTTAATAAACTAACGTTACACATTTTGAAAGTAAAGATATCGTTATATTACTCCTATGACATCGGCTACAAATAAAATTAATAAAACAAATCCGATAACGAATTCACAGATTATTAAATATTTTCTAAATTTGGAGCTGGATATTATGAGCCATAACCCGCAATTATTGAGTCCGTTCACTCTGCCAAATGGCACCGTGCTGAAAAACCGTGTGCTGATGGCACCGATGACGACCTGTACTGGTTTTTTCGACGGTACTGTGACCAGCGAACTGGTCGAGTACTACCGCGCACGTGCCGGCAGCATCGGCACGGTGATCGTCGAGTGCTGCTTTATTGATGACAAAGGGCTGGCGTTTCCTGGTGCGATTGGCATCGACAACGACAGCAAAATTGAAGGTCTGGCCAAAATCGCCGATGCCGTGAAATCGCAGGGTTCTAAAGCGGTGTTGCAGATTTATCACGGCGGCCGCATGAGCGAACCTAAATTGATTGGCGGCCAGACTCCGGTCGCACCTAGCGCACTGGCTGCCCCGCGTGATGGCGCTGCAACGCCGGTCGCGCTGACTGCAGAAGAAGTGGACGACATGATCGCCAAATTCGGTGAAGGTGTGCGTCGTGCCATCGAAGCCGGTTTCGACGGCGTGGAAATCCACGGCGCTAACACCTATCTCATTCAGCAGTTCTTCTCACCGAACTCCAACCAGCGCGATGACAAATGGGGCGGCAGCCGCGAAAACCGCGCCCGTTTCCCGCTGGCCATTCTCGACATTACGCACTCCATGGCGCAGAAATACGCCGATTCTTCTTTCATCATCGGTTATCGTTTCTCGCCGGAAGAGCTGGAAGAGCCGGGCATTCGTTTCGCCGACACGATGTATCTGCTGGAGCAACTGGCGGCGCGCGGTCTTGATTATCTGCACTTCTCGCTGGGCTACTCGCTGCGACCTTCTATTGTCGATACCACTGACCCGACGCCGCTTATCGACAAATACGTCACGATGCGCTCTGACACACTGGCGAAAATCCCGGTGATGGGCGTGGGCGGAATCGTTAATAAAGCCGACGCTGAACTGGCGATGGCCCACGGTTACGACATGATCGCCATCGGGAAAGCCTGCATCGCCTATCCCGACTGGACCGATCGCATTGCCAGTGATCAGAAACTCGAGCTGTTCATCGACAGCACCCAGCGCGAGGCGCTGACCATTCCTGAACCGCTGTGGCGCTTTTCGCTGGTGGACGCGATGATCCGCGACATGAGCATGACGTCCAAGAAATTCAAAGCCGGCGTGTTCCAGGAAAAAGTGCAGGATCCCGTCAATGAGCTGGCGATTAACGTTAGTCTGGAAACTGACCGTATTGCCGATATCGAACTGCAAGCCGGTAGTGATGTTGACGTCGAATTCACCACCAGTTTTGAAATCATCCGTACACGTATTCTCGATGCCAACAGCCCGCACGTTGATGCGGTGACCGGCGCGACCGAGCAAAGTGAAGCGGTGAAAAAAGCCGTCTCTAAAGCTATCGCCAAATCCTGCAAAGCGCAGCTGCTGGAAGAGGGCGGCAGCCTGTCAGAGCCGCAAAGCTACGACGTTGTGGTGGTGGGCAGCGGCGGTGCCGGTCTGGCTGCGGCGATTCAGGCGTGTGATGAAGGGGCAAAAGTGCTGATCGTGGAAAAAATGTCTACCATCGGCGGCAACACCATCAAGGCGTCAGTCGGCATGAACGCCGCAGATACCCGTTATCAGAAACTGAAAGGCATCGAAGACAGCAAGGAGTTGTTCTATCAGGAAACCCTGAAGGGTGGCCAGTTCAAGAACAATACCGTGCTGCTCAAAGAGTTCGTCGAGCGCGCCCCGCAGGCGGTCGAATGGCTGGCTGAGCACAATATTGAGCTGAGCGACATCACCATCACCGGCGGCATGAGCATTGACCGCACGCACCGTCCGGCAGATCGCAGCGCCGTCGGCGGCTTCCTGATAAGCGGTCTGGTGAAGAACCTCAACAAACGTAACATCGATGTGATGCTCGATACTTCCGTCACCGAAATCCGTTATCACGACGGCGCGGTGCAGGGCGTGGAATTGCTCAACGACGACAACGATGTGCTGATCGTCAACGCGAAAAGCGTGATTGTGGCGACCGGCGGTTTCAGCGCCAACAGCGAAATGGTGGTGAAATATCGCCCTGAGCTGGACGGCTTTGTGACCACTAACCACAAAGGCGCGACCGGTAGCGGCATCGCGATTTTGCAGAAAATCGGTGCAGGCACTGTGGATATGGGCGAAATTCAAATCCACCCGACCGTGGAGCAAACCACGTCCTACCTGATTTCCGAAGCCATCCGTGGCGGCGGTGCGATTCTGGTCAGTCAGGCGGGCAAGCGGTTCTTCAATGAGATGGAAACCCGCGACAAAGTGTCGGCGAACATCATCGCTCTGCCGGAGAAATTTGCTTACGTGGTGTTTGACGAGCAGATTCGCCTGAACAACAAAGCGGCCGATGAATACATCGCGCGCGGTTTTGTCATCAGCGCAGCGTCACCAATGGAACTGGCTGCGAAGCTGGAGATGGATCACCATGCGCTCCTCGCCACGCTGGAAAGCTATAACGTCGCCGTTGATAAACAGGACGACGCCGAGTTTGGCCGTAAAACGGCGCTGCGCCATCCGATCAATCAGGGGCCGTTCTACGCGATCCGTATCGCGCCGGGCGTGCATCACACCATGGGCGGCGTGACCATTAACACCGACACCTGCGTGCTGGATGCCAGCGAACAGGTTATCCGCGGCGCGTTTGCGGCGGGTGAAGTGGCCGGTGGGATCCACGGTGCGAACCGCATCGGCGGGAATGCCGTTGCAGATATCATCATCTTCGGTATTCTGGCGGGACGTAATGCCGCCATTCACGCTCTGCGGTAACGGGTAATTGCCTGCGTCGCGCCCTGTGGCGCAGGTTTTCACTTCTTCAGTTCAGGTATTTTCTATGACGCCAGACGCCCGGGTTTATGCTTACTCCGCTGTTTTGATGGGTTCCCCCATTCTTCTCAAGCTGTTTGAACATAATGAGAGTCTGGCGTCTCGCGTTTTCCGGCTCATCAAACAGCAGGAAAATATCTTCACGGTTAACCGGCACGATTCCGAGGTCATGGCCGTCAACCATGCGGCGGGCAGCCATGCGGTGGTGGTCAGTCAGCCGGTGTTTAATCTCATTCGTTGCGCGAAAGCGGTCAGCGAGTCGCCGGACAGCAGTTTCAACTTCACCATCGGCCCGCTGGTCAAACGCTGGAAAATCGGCTTCAGCGGTAACAGCGTGCCCGATGCCGATGATCTTCGGGCGCTTCTCCCGCTGACACATTCTCATGACGTCGTTCTCGACGAATCCACGCGCTCGGTCTTCCTGCAAAAAGCCGGAATGGAAATCGATCTGGGCGCGATCGCTAAGGGCTATATTGCCGACGTAGTGCGGGATTTTCTGAAGCAGGAAAAGGTGGAGAATGCGCTGATAAATTTAGGCGGGAATGTGCAGACGCTGGGCGCTGGCGGGGAAGGGGGGTGGGCAATCGGTCTGAAGACGCCGTTTTCAGCACCGGATGCGCTGATCGGCGTGATTAATGTGAACGGCAAATCGGTGGTGACGTCCGGCATTTACGAACGTTATTTCGAATGCGATGGCCGCCGCTACCACCACATTCTCGATCCCAAAACCGGTTACCCGCTGGATAACGAACTGTTCAGCGTGACCGTTATTTCTGATGATTCCATCGACGGCGACATCTACACCACGCTGCTGTACGGCATGGGCGTCGAAAAAAGCCTGCGTTATCTGCGGGATATCCCGGATATCGAGGCCATTTTCGTCACCAAAGATCAGCAGGTGATTTTCTCCTCACAGCGTCAGTTTAGCTTCACGCTGCTGGATAACGCTTTCCGCCCGGTTTACTGACAGTACTGTTTCAGCAACGAATAATGCTCCGCCTGCAAACGGTAGCGGTACACCGGTCGTCCGGTCACGCCGTAATGAATGCTGGTGAACAAAATATGGCTGTCCGCCAGCCAGATCAGATATTTACGGCAAGACACGCGTGAGATATTCACCGAGTGCGCCAGCTCATCTGTTGAGAATTCCGTGTCCGGATGGGCATCAATCCACAGGCACAGTGTGCGCAACGTCTGCGGTGTCAGGCCTTTCGGCAGTTTTTTAGTATCCGCTGTCGCCTGATTGTTACCGTGAATTAGCCGGTCAACGTCAGACTGTTCGTAATATTGCTGATTATCCATCAGCGCTTTCTTCTGTTTCCAGCCGGTCAGCGCTTCTTCAAAGCGTGAGAACTGGAACGGTTTGATCAGATAATCCACCACGCCGTAATTGAGCGATTTTTTGATGGTTTTAGCGTCCGCCGCAGATGAAATCACAATCACATCTACCGGACGCCTGGCGTTTCGCAGCTCCGGCAGCAAATCCAGCCCGTTGTCCTGCTGCATATAGACATCCAGCAGGATCAGGTCGATCGGCAGCTGATTATTCAGCACCATGTCTTTCGCCTGCTGTAACGTCGAAGCCGTTCCGCAGCACGTAAACCCGGCAATCTGGCCCACGTAGCAGCGGTTGAGCTCTGCGACCATGGCGTCATCATCGACTACCAGCACATTGATCATGCAGTTTTCCTCTCACCATCCCACGGAAGTTGAACAAAAAATTGAGTATAAACGTCAGGTTCAGACTCAACGGCAATCGTTCCGCCCAGGTTTTCTAATTGTTGTTTTGCCAGGAATAACCCGACTCCGCGCTCTTCGCCTTTCGACGAGACACCTTTTTCGAAAATAGCCTCAAGGTCATCTGGCGGGATACCGGGGCCATCGTCGCTGACCACGCAGGCCAGCCAGCCATTCTGATAATGCAGTAACACGCTCACTTCACCGTCCGGCTGTTCCGCCAGCGCATCCAGCGCATTCTCAATCAGATTACCGAGCACGGTTATCAGCGCTGCCACCTGATTTTCATTGGCGTTGTCGGGGAGCAGGCTGTCATCGCTCAGCGTCAGCAAATGGCGCGTGTCCGACGCACGGTTAATCTTGCTCAACAGAAAGCCTGCAATCACCGGTGATTTGATTTTTAACAGTAAGGAGCCAATTTCTGCCTGATAGTTATTGGCCGTTTTGAGAATGTAATCTTCAAGCTGCGCATAGCTTTTCATGTGCAGCAATCCAAGAATAACATGCAGCTTATTCATGAATTCATGTGAGCGCTCACGTAACGAATCGGCGTAGTTTACCATGCCGCTCAGACGCTGCATCAACTGGCTGACTTCGGTCTTATCCCTGAAGGTACAGATGGCCCCGATTATCACGCCATTGCTGCGCACTGGCACGGTGTTACTCAGCAGATAGCGGCCTTTAAAGTTGATCTCTTCGTCGCGCCGGGCAATGCCAGTGCGTAAGACGTCGCACAATGCGAGGAGCAGCGGCTGAGAATCGCGGTTGTCCTCCGGGCGGGTGCTTATCTGGGTACCGGTTTCCAGAAAAATCTGCCGGGCTTCCTGATTGATAAGCGTCACCTGCGCGCCGTCATCAATAGCGATCACGCCTTCCTTAATCGACTGCAACATCGCCTGACGCTGTTCAAACAGCGTCGAAATTTCATAGGGTTCCAGCCCGAAGAGAATGCGTTTGAGCATTTTCACTAAAATCCAGGTGCCCAGTCCACCGACCATCATGCCGAACAATACCGTCCACAAAATGCTCCAGCGGCTTTTGTCGATCTGCTCCGTCACTTTCACCAGTGAGATGCCGATCGCCACCACGCCAATCTGGTGATGATGATCATCATAGATGGGCGTGAACACCCGCAGCGCTTTATCCAGCGTGCCTTTATTGATCGAGACGTTCTCTTTGCCAAGCAGCGCCGGATTGATATCGTTGCCGATAAAGTGATGGTTGATCACGTCCGCATTTGGATGTGAATAACGGATGCCGTCCATATTGGTCACGACCACAAACAGTAGATCGTTACGTTTTTGCACCGCGCTGGCGACAGGCTGAATAATGCCGCTGTCGGGCGGCAGAGCGAGCGCGCGTTTGATTTCAGGCAAATCCGCCAGCGTGCGCGCCACGGCCAGCGCCTTATCTTTCACGCCGTCGCGGGTAGTGTCACTGACCTGAACAAAATACAGAAAATGCACCACCAGCAGGACGGAAATGATCACTGCGCTGATCATCAGGCTGACAGATGTGCTGAGTTTCATGGGGTGCTTACGCACGGGATGCGGCGAGTCGCTCATTGAAGCCCCGTTGACCATAATTGATGGCTTATGGTCTCTGTTTGCGCCTCCGGCGTCTACCCCAATGCGGCATTTATCCCGCTGCTTTGACATCCTTTTTCGCCATTGCTTTCACGTTTATCTGTTCACGCGCGAATGTGATACTTTGAACCAGCATATTGCCGGTGAGCGACTCGCTCCGGCAGGAATTCAGATCAGCACAGAGGGTTTATGGCAGTCATTTCCCGAGAGATTATTGAGCAGGCGAAACTCTGGCGCAGGGATTTCCACACCCGCCCCGAACTTGGACTGAAAGAATACGGCACTGCCAGAACCATCAGCGAACTGTTGTCGTCGTTCGGCCTTGACGTCCACACCGGCATTGCTGAGACCGGGATTGTCGCAACGCTCCGAAACGGCGAAGGCCCGTCGATTGGCCTGCGGGCAGACATTGATGCGCTGCCGATCCAGGAACTCAATGAGTTTGACCACATCTCCCAACACCCTGGCCTGATGCACGCCTGCGGGCATGATGGCCATACCGCCATTCTGCTCGGCGCAGCGCGTCACCTGAGTGAAAACCGTCACTTTCGCGGCACCGTGTATTTCATCTTCCAGCCTGCGGAAGAGAACGTCGGCGGCGGCGAGATGATGGTCAAAGAAGGGCTGTTTGAACGCTTCCCGATGCAGGCGGTTTACGCGCTGCACAACTGGCCGGGTCTGCCGGTCGGCGAAGTCGCGGTCAGTCAGGGGCCGATGATGGCTTCGCAGGATAATTTCTACATCACGCTGACCGGAAAGGGCTGCCATGCGGCGATGCCTGAACTGGGCGCGGATCCGGTGGTGGCGGGCGCACAGCTGATTTTATCACTGCAAAGCCTGATTTCCCGCCGCCTGTCGCCGCTGGAACAGACGGTTATCAGCCTCACTCAGTTACAGGCGGGCGAAGCGATTAACGTTATCCCTGAAACGCTGCACATGTCAGGCACGTTGCGCTGCCTGAGCCGTACGACGCGGGAAACCTGCTGGCGGCTGATTGAAGAATATGTGCAGGCCGTGCCGCAACCCTACGGTGTGAAAGGGGAGGTGCGCTGGGAGTTTGGATATCCGGTGACGCAAAACCATCCTGCGCAGGCGGTGATTTTGCGTGATGCAGCAGAGAACGCTCCGGGCATTACGCAGGTGCATTTCAACAATGCGCCGTCGATGGCCGCCGAAGATTTTGCCTATCTGCTCGAAGCCTGTCCGGGCGCCTACTTCTGGCTGGGTGCCGATGGCACCACGCCTTCCGCCTCACTGCACAGCCCGCGCTACGATTTTAACGATGACATCATTCCGCTGGGCATCGGCGTGCTGGCTACCCTGGTGGAGCGGGAGCTTAAAGCCTGACCGTCAGTAAGCCGGTTGCCGGTTAATTATAACTGGCAACCACTTCGACAATACTTTTGGCCGGGCCTTTAGCGTACGCGCAATTGAGTTGAATCGGCGTAATGACATTATTGCTGTTTTTATAACCCCGCCAGTTCTTGGGCGATATTCATCATTTTATACTGATATTTACTTATTTCGTTACGGGCTATTTTTTCTTCCATCTGTTCGATGAAATAAACGATATCATCCGACTGGGTGACATCCGGCAGATCGGTAATTCTATAATCCCACCATTCAGTCGCCTGAAGACGCTCGATGATTTCTGGCGTAAAGCGGTATTTAATGATCTTAGCCGGAATACCGCCGACGATGGCGTAAGGTGGCACATCACTGGTGACCACCGCATTGGCCGCAATGATTGCGCCATTACCGATGGTGATGCCACCTTTTAATACGGCGTGTTCCCCCACCCAGACATCATGACCTAATATCGTCGCCGGCGGCATATAGTCGAACCCCGCAATGTTCAGCGTGTCCCCGAATTGCTCCTGCGCCACTTTCGAGAAGAAATCATGATACGTCAGCGGACTGGTCGTAAACCGGTGTATGGGATGTTGCGGTCCCATCACCCGCACGCCTGCCGCCAGGCTGCAAAAGCGGCCGGTTGTAAGGTTATTCGGTAATTTACTGCACGCGTAAGAATACGCGCCCATCGAGCAGAAACTTTTTCGCGGCATTGAGGCATATTCTTCGACCCAAACATCCGCAGTGAATTTTATTTTCTCCCCTTTTTTAAAAAGGAATATATTTCTCTTTTTATATATCCCTTCCACTATTTCCGGGAATTTAAGATGGACCTTATGTCGTGAACAATAATCCTCATGTTTTTGAGTCCATCGAAACTGCACGGGATACTTCATTCCTTATTCCTCAAAGGTCAGACGCTGTGTTTATATATTCTTGTCGTAATCCTAGCATAAAACAGACATAACAAAAGTATGAGGTCGGCGGGAATAACCTGATGAGCGTGAGGAAGTAAAGCCAAAGCCCCCGAAGGATAAGGTCCGGGGGACTGTGATAAACGTTTTAGGAAAGCGGTGTGATCAGACCCTGAAATGCCCGACCGCCACCGCCAGCCCGGTGGCCTGTTCCTGCAAGGCTGAGGCGGCGCTGGTGGATTCCTGAACCATGGCAGCGTTCTGCTGAACCATGCCGTCGAGCTGTGTGATGGCGCGGTTAATTTCGTGGATACTCTGCATCTGTTCTTCGGACGCATGAGTAATTTCCAGCATCACGCTGCTGACGTTGGAGACGTTGCTGACAATTTCGCTCATGCTGCTGCTCGCCAGACGCACCTGCGCCGAACCGGACGCCACGCTGCTGACGGTGGATTCGATCAGTACTTTGATCTCCTTCGCCGCCTGCGCGCTGCGCTGTGCCAGGCTGCGGACTTCGCTGGCGACCACGGCAAATCCGCGACCCTGTTCCCCGGCGCGAGCGGCTTCCACCGCAGCGTTGAGCGCCAGAATGTTAGTCTGGAAGGCGATGCCGTCAATAACCCCGGTGATATCACCGATTTTAGATGACGCGCTTTCGATGCTTTCCATCGTCGTCATGACTTTATTCACCACGACGTCACCGCGGGAGGCGGCTTCGGACGCGGATTTCGCTGTCTCGCTGGCCTGTCTGGCCGAACTGGCGGACTGCGAAACCGTGGCGGTGATCTGCTCCAGCGACGCCGCTGTCTGTTGCAGGCTGGCCGCTGCCGATTCCGTACGGCCCGACAGATCGTTATTGCCTGCCGCGATTTCATCGGCAGCGACCTTCACCGATTCACTGGTGGTGCGGATTTCACCCATCACTTTGCTGAGCTTATCAACGAAGGTGTTGAAGGCGTGGGCGATTTGGGTCACTTCGTCATGGCCGTCGGTCGGTAAGCGCTGCGTCAGGTCATCTTCGCCGGAGCTGATGGCGTTGAGCGTATCGCGTACCACCGACAGGCGTCGGAACGCTTTGGTAATGATAAGCCCGATGACCGCCGCCGAAATCAGCACAATGACCAGCAGCGCCATCATCGACGACGTCAGCAGGGAACGCATGCCCGCCGTCGATTGTTTCTTATCTTCAATCACCAGCGTAAACCAGTCGGTACCCGCCACCGGCAATGCGCGGACGCGCTTCACCGCATTGTTCAGAAGGATATCTGAAGGCGCACCGGCGGCAAACAGACGCGGCAGATCCACACCTTCCGCCAGCGAACTGAAGGGTTTGAGGGCCAGTTTCGCGTCTGGATGGGCGATGATCGTACCAGACTGGTCAACCAGCATTCCGAAGCTTTCCGGCGTCGGGTGAATGGTATTGACGTTATTGACCACGCTGTCCATCGACACGTCACCAGCCACAATCCCTTTCAGCTCGCCGTTATCCATCACCGGCACAGCAAACGTCACCACCAGTTTCCCGGTGCCCGCATCGATATACGGCGGCGTTACCACCGGGCGTCCGGCGCTTTCGGCCTGCTTGTACCACGGGCGACCTGTCGGATCGTAATCGGCAGGCACGCCGGTCGGATCCGAGAATTTCGCGGTTTTATTGGAATAGCCGACGTACACGTTGACGAACTCCCCCGCGGCCGCAATTTGTTTCATGACCGGGATCGGATCCGCGGTCAGCGCCACCGGTTGCAGTGACAAAATCATCCTGGTTTTCGAACTGACCCATTCGCTGATCCCTTGCGTATGGCTGGATGTCAGCGCATTGAGCGTGCTGTCGGTCGCCTGACTATTGTATTTATTGGCAACGGTGTAACTCAGGAACGTATTGATAACCAGCGAGCAAATCACAATTGAAATGCAGGCCACGATGATGCGCGAACGGAGGGTCTTAAGCATGGGCATTTCCCTGAAAGGAATCTTAAGATCAAGGTATCGACATAAACCGGGGAAACTTGAAGTACATCACAATTTTTAAACAGGGGAGGGTTGGTATTAGAATCGCTTAACGACATCATTATACTATTGATTTATATAATTTTATTTTTATCTCCGTGTTTTGGGCGTTTAATAAAGACCCTTTTTTGTATGTCTTTATTTACTTCATGGAACCCATCATGCCTAAAACGGACTTTTGCCAAACGGCGGCCTTTATCTGGTCTGTCGCCGATGAATCTCTGCAACCTCGGGCAAAAAGACATCAAAGATAATCTGGAGAACTATGTCCAGAGCTTCTCCCGCGATGCCCGCGAAATCTTCGGGCACTTTAACTTCAGCGAATTCGTCGGTCAGCTGGACAACGCCAACCAACGCCGTCGGCAAAGCCAACCGCGCTGCTGCGCAACACGTATCACGTAAGATTTAATGAACGCGTGAAGTCTGAAGGCAGGGCATTCCTGCCTTTTCAATCACTCCGCCTGTCCAGCCTCAGGAATTTTCTTCTTATCTATATGCCCGAGCGACCGCTCCGGGAAACAGATATCGCGCACCCGCTGTTTTAGCGCCGCCGCTTCAGGGAATCCGCCATCACGCTTACGTTCCCAAATCAGTTCATCATCGACTTTAATTTCATAAATTCCCCCGGTGCCTGGCACCAGCGTAACTGAGGCCAGATCGGTGCTGAACGAGCTCAGTAACTCCTGTGCTATCCACGCCGCACGCAGCAGCCAGTTGCATTGGGAACAATAAGTAATAGTGACCGCCGGAAGTTTTTCCATGATGAAGCCCTTTTAGACAGGTTTTTGGTTTTGTAGAAAGCAGATGATGCCCTGAAAATACCCTGATGTGGCGCGATTTATTGCAGGCTGCACAGGCCCGCCAGCTGCCGTCGCTGTCGCCTCCTCACCCTCTTTAATTTCGGGGCAGGGGTGAGTATAGCGTTTAGCGTGACATCGTTTCCCGTTATCCAACGGTTGCTGGCCGTGAGATCCAGTTTCATACGGCCAGCAGTTGCTCACCCTGGTTGAGAAGCAGGGAGTTGCGCGGTAATCTCAGGTTTGTCTCCATGCAGAAAATTTACCTAAGGAAAATATGCTGTTCAGGAAGAAAGGCGCAGCGTGTGATATATCCACATTCAATATTAATATCCGATATACCCTGCATCCGTCGGGTAATTTTATTCATGCCTGACTACAAGCCAGTAAATGCGGTTTTTAACGTTATTTAGCACTGGCGAATAAAAGTACGGTCTGATTGTTATTTATGCGGTAAACAACTAACACCGACTTTATATCAGTTAAGTTTTCATTACACAAAATGTGTTTTCTTAAATGGCGATAAATACGGAAATTTATTTCCATTAAACAGAAATTAATTGAGTATTAGAATGGTAATGTAAAATTTTTAAATAAAACTAATTAATTGGCTAACGAAATGGACGGCGAAATGATCAATCCGTGTATTTCACTGTCAGGCAATCAGTGCCCGCAGTCCCGGCCTCTTTTCCTTCCAATCCTTTCCAGAACAACGCAAAATCTCTCTCCTTAACCGGCGATAACAAGGGATGCGAGCGTGAATTCAGGTTTGATGGTGTTACACGGCAATCACTCAGAAGCGTTGAGGGATGTGCTGATCTCTTGGATGGCGGCGCATCCGCTACCGCCGCTGGAAAATGAAGTGATTCTGGTGCAAAGCAACGGGATCAATCAGTGGCTGAAACTGGCGATGGCCCGTGACCCTGAGGACGGCGGCTGCGGCATTGCGGCCGCGCTGGACATCAAACTGCCCGCACGTTTCTTCTGGCAGGTTTATCGCGCTGTGCTTGGTAAAGAGCAGGTGCCGGAATCCTCGCCGTTTGACCGCCCGCTGCTGACCTGGCGGCTGATCCGTCTTTTGCCTCAGTTACTCACTCAACCGGTTTTTGCGCCACTGGCGCGTTTCTTAAAAGACGACGGCGACATGCGTAAACTGCACCAACTGGCGCAGCGTCTGGCGGATTTGTTCGATCAGTATCAGGTGTACCGCGCCGACTGGCTGGAAGACTGGGGCAACGGGCAGGATGTGCTGCGCACCAGCCGTCAGGGCAGCGAGCCGCTGCCGGAAAATCTGTTGTGGCAACCGCAACTGTGGCGCGCGCTGCTGGCCGACGTTGATGAAAACGAGCGCAACACCAGCCGTGCTGCGCTGCACCAGCGTTTTTTGCAACATGCGCTGACCATCCCGGAAAATGAGCGCCCGGCCGGTCTGCCTGCGCGGCTGATCGTCTTTGGTATCTCTTCATTGCCGCAACAATCTCTCGAAGTGCTGGCGGTTCTTGGCCGCTGGACCCACATCTTTATGTGCGTGCATAACCCTTGCGAGCACGACTGGAGCGATATCATCGCCGATAAAGATCTGCTGCGCGCTGAGCGTATCCGTCAGTTGCGTAAGCCCGGCATGCCGCAGGTGATCGCCGAAGATGAACTTCATCAGCACGCCCACCCGCTGCTGGCGGCCTGGGGCAAGCAGGGGCGTGATTACATTGGCCTGCTCAATGAATACGACAATCACGAATCCTATGCTGCCCAGCTCGCGCCGGTGATCCCGCGCATCGATCTCTTCACCTCGAACGGTACCGATACACTTTTACACCAGTTGCAGGAGGATATTTTGCAGCTGCGCCCGCTGGCCGAAACCAAAGAACACTGGCCGCTGCTGGATGCACAGGACGATTCCCTGCGTTTTTACATTACTCACAGCGCCCAGCGCGAAGTGGAAGTGCTGCACGACAGGCTGCTGGCGGCGCTGGCGGCGGATCCGACGCTGAAGGCGCGCGACATTATCGTGATGGTGCCTGACATCAACGGCTACGCGCCGCACATTCAGGCGGTGTTTGGCCTGATGGAGCGCAACGATCCGCGCTATATCCCGTTCACCGTCGCCGATCAGGGGCCGCGCCAGAATAACTCGCTGCTCGGCGCGCTCGAGCGATTGCTGAATTTGCCGCAGTCGCGGTTTGCGGTCAGCGATCTGCTGGATTTGCTCGACGTGCCCTCGGTGCGCGAGCGATTTGGCATTGAAGAAGAACAGCTGCCGCTGCTGCACCGCTGGATAAGCGCCGCCAATGTGCGCTGGGGGCTGCACGCGGAACAGCGTCAGAGCCTCGAACTGCCGCTCTCGCCGGAGCAAAACAGCTGGTTCTTCGGCCTGCAACGAATGCTGCTGGGATATGCCGTGGGCAGCGGTGACGCGTGGGAGAATATTGAACCGCTGGATGAAATCGGCGGGCTGGACGCGGCGCTGATTGGCCCGCTGTCGCATATTTTAAACTGCCTTGATGAAACCTGGCGTCAGCTGCGCGAACCGGCTGCACCGGCGGTATGGGGCGAACGCCTGCGCGCCATCCTTTCCCGGTATTTTGCCGGGGATGAAGGCGAAGACGGCTTTATTCTGGTGCGTTTGCACACTGAGCTGGAAACCTGGCTGGAAGCCTGTGAAAGCGTCAATCTGCAAGCTGAACTGCCGCTTTCCGTGGTTCGCGATCACTGGCTGGCGCAGTTCGACCAGTCCGGCCTGACGCAGCCGTTCTTCGGCGGCGCGGTCACTTTCGCCACACTGATGCCGATGCGCGCGATTCCGTTCCGTCACGTTTATCTGCTTGGCATGAACGACGGTGATTATCCGCGTAACCGCGTGCCGATGGATTTCGACCTGATGGGGCGCGATTACCGTCCGGGCGACCGTTCGCGCCGCGAAGATGACCGCTATCTGTTCCTTGAGGCACTGCTTTCTGCGCGTGAGCGTTTACACATCAGCTGGGTCGGTCGCAGCATTCACGACAATACCGAGCGGCCGCCGTCGGTGCTGGTAGCGCAACTGCGCGACCATCTGGCGGCAGGCTGGAAACTCAACGACGGCGGGGATTTGTTGCCCGCGCTGACGGTCGGGCATCGTCTGCAACCGTTCAATCGTGATTACTTTACGAAAGACGGTTCGCTGTTCAGCTATGCCCACGAATGGCGCGCCGGACTGGAAGCGGATACACCGGTGACGGCGTTCGGGCCGCTTGAACCGCTGGAGCAGGAAGGCGCGCTGACGCTGCGTCAGCTGTCGGATTTCCTTACCGATCCGGTGCGCAGTTTCTTCCGTCAGCGGCTCAATATCTATTTTGAGATGGAAGATCCGGGGAGCGAAGATCAGGAACCTTTCGACGTGAATGCGCTGGAAAACTGGCGTTTGCAGGATGAACTGATCCGCGCCCAGAAGTGGGCGCTGGAGGCGGGTGTTTCGCGTCAGGACGTGTTGCGCCAGCAGCTGGAACGCATCGAGCGGCGTGGCGAACTGGCACCGGGCGAATTCGCTGCGGTGCTGAGTGAAGATCTCGCCGAACCGATGGACACGCTTTTCGCCAGCTATCAGCAGGTGCTTGAGGCGTGGCCACAGGCATTGGGCAATGAAGCGTTGTCGGCTGATATCGGCGGTGTGAATGTCTCCGACTGGCTCAGCGATCTGCGTGTTAATCAGAATGGCGAGCGTGCGCGCGTGGTGCTCGAAAGCGGCGGCCTGATGACCAAAGAGCGCAGTTACCGGTTCGACAAACTGCTGCCCTATTGGGTGGCACATCTGGCCGGACACCTTAACGGGCAGCCGATGCACAGCATTATCGTCAGTAAAAACGGCACCGCCGAACTGCCGCCGCTGGAGATTGCGCAGGCGCAAGCGCTGTGGCAAACGTTGGTCGAAACCTGGCAGCAGGGGCAATTACGACCTCTGCCGCTGGCAGTGAAAACGGCGTTCGTCTGGCTGAAAAAAGACGGCAGTGAACAGAGTGCCCCGGACAGCGACGCGTGGTTTGCGGCGCGGGATGCTTATGAAAATCACGATCCGGCCAACATGAAATTCGGCGAGCGCGACAGCAACCGTTATCTGGCGCGCGCGTGGCCAGATTTCGCGACGCTCTGGTCCGACGGTGAATTCGCCCGGCTTGCCGATTCGCTGCTGGCCCCGCTTCGTAATCATCTTTCCCGCAGTAAGAAAGGAGGCAAGGAATGACGGATCGCACTGTGCCCTCGGCCCTGAATGTACTGAATTTTCCGCTGACCGGCAGCCGCCTGATTGAAGCCAGCGCCGGTACCGGGAAAACTTTTACCATCGCCGCGCTGTACGTGCGGCTGGTGCTCGGCCACGGCGGTGATAACGCTTTTAGTCGCCCGCTGACGCCGCCGGAAATTCTGGTGGTGACCTTCACCGATGCGGCCACCAAAGAGTTGCGCGACCGTATCCGTGTGCGTCTGTCGCAGGCCGCAGAATACTTTTTAAATCTGGACGGATCCTCTTCTGAGGGCGACGAATTTTTGCAGACGTTGCGCGCTGAATATCTTCCTGAACAGTGGCCGGGATGCGCCCGCAAGCTGCAACTGGCGGCGGAATGGATGGATGAATCGGCGGTCTCCACCATCCACGGCTGGTGTAACCGCATGCTCGGCGAGCACGCATTCGACAGCGACAGCCTGTTCACTCAGACGCTGGAAACCGATCAAACGGAACTGCTGATGGAAGTGGTGCGCGACTACTGGCGCAGCTTCTATTTCGCATTGCCGGAATCTGATATCCGCACCCTGCGCGCATGGTGGCGGACGCCGGAAGAGTTACACAGCAAGGTTGCGCCGCTGCTGGAATACGCCGAAGAACTGGGCTCAGACGAAACGCCTGCGCAGATCTGCGAAACGGTCAGGCAGCAGAAAGCCGCAGAGTTGTCGGCGCTGAAACAGGGCTGGCCGGAATGGACGCAGGAACTGCGCACCCTCCTCGAAGGCGCGGTGGCAGCGAAAGTGGTGGATGGCCGTAAAATTCAGGCGCGGTATTTTCTGCCGTGGCTGGAGAAACTGCACATCTGGGCGACCACGGATGACCTGACGCCAGATCTGAAAACCGGCTGGGAACGCCTGACACCGCAAGGCTTAGCGGAATGCTGGAAGCAGGGCGAACCCCCTGCGCATCCGGCGATCACCGCCATGGAAACCCTGAAAACGCAGCTGGAAAATCTGCCGGATGCCCGCAGCGGTTTGCTGCAACACGCCTGCCGCTGGATAGAAAACCGCTTCGACATCGAGCAGCAAAAGCGCGCACAGATGGGTTTCAACGATTTACTGACCCGCCTCGACGACGCGCTGCGCAGCGACAATGGCGAACGATTGGCGGAGATCGTTCGCACCCAGTTCCCTGTGGCGATGATCGACGAATTTCAGGACACAGATCCGCTGCAATATCGCATTTTCGATACCGTTTATCGCGTGGCGAAAAACGCACCGGAGCAAGGGCTGATCCTGATCGGCGATCCGAAACAGGCGATTTATGCCTTCCGCGGCGCTGATATTTATACCTATCTGCGTGCCCGCCGCGATACGGGCGGACGGCACTACACGCTGGCGACCAACTTCCGTTCCACACGCAGCATGGTGGCGGCGGTCAATGAAGTCTTTGGGCTTGCCGAAAACCGCGATTCTGGCGAGGGCGCTTTTTTGTTCCGCCGGGGCGATGAAAATCAGGTGCCGTTCCTGCCGGTGGAAGCCAAAGGGCGCGCTGACACGCTGATAATTGATGATGCTGAAGCCGCCGCGATGACGCTGTGGTATCCGGAAAATCAGGCCGACGCGCTGCCGAAAACGCAGTATATCCAGCTGATGTCCGACGGCTGTGCGACGGAAATCGTCCGTCTGCTGCGCCTCGGGCAGCAGGGTTCTGCCGGTTTCGGCCAGTCTGGCGAAACGCTGCAACCGGTGATGCCGGGCGATATTGCGGTGCTGGTGAATACTGGCCGTGAAGCCACGGCTGTCCGCACGGCGCTGTCCAAACGTGGGGTTCGCAGCGTTTATCTGTCTGACAAAGAATCGATATTTCAAAGTGCGCAGGCAGGCGAATTGCAGTACTGGCTGGCGGCCTGCGCTGCGCCGGAAAACGATCGTCTGCTGCGCGCCGCGCTCGGCACGCCGTCACTCAATTTAAGCTGGGAAGCGCTCGATCGCCTCAATCAGGACGAGCAGGAGTGGGATCGCTACGTTCGTCAGTTCCAGGAGTACCGCATTTGCTGGCGCAAACAGGGCATTTTGCCCATGCTGCGTCGCCTGATGTGGGAATTTGATGTGCCGCGTCGCCTGCTTGGACGCGGGGATGAACGTGCGCTGACCGATCTGCTGCATCTGTCCGAACTGCTGCAACAGGCCAGCGTTCAGCTTGACGGCGAACACGCGCTGATCCGCTATCTGGCGGAGCAGCGTCAGGACGAACATCAGGGCGGCGACGCGCGAAAACTCCGTCTGGAAAGCGATGCCGAACTGGTGAAAGTGGTGACGGTGCATAAATCCAAAGGGCTGGAATATCCGCTGGTGTTCCTGCCCTTTGCCTGCGCCTTCCGCGCGGTGAAAAAACAGGACTCTCCGCTGAAATGGCACACGCCGGAGGGCGAGCTGGAAGTGGCGTTAAGCGCCAGCGACGATCAGCTGGCGCTCGCAGACCGCGAACGTCTGGGGGAAGATCTGCGTAAGTTTTACGTCGCGCTGACCCGCTCGCGTTACGCGCTATGGCTCGGCATGGCGCCGCTGAAAGAGTTTGAGAAAAGTGCGCCCGGCTATTTATTTCATCAGGACAGCGTCCCCGACGGAGAAACCTTCGAGGCCGGTGCGCTGCCTGCCCGTTTACAGGCGCTGGAAACGACGAATATCCGCGCATGGCCGCTGCCTGCGCCGGACGGAGCGGTGTTCCGTAATGAACAGGCGCTGCCTGCGCTCGGACCACGCCCGCCGCTGCGCACGCACAAAGCACCGCGCTGGTGGGTGTCGAGTTTTTCCGGCCTGCAAATCGCCCCGGCCGGGACCTATATCGCCGCCGATGTTGTGACGCGTGAACTGCCGGTGGAAATCGAAAGCGCCGCGCAGGATACCTATCTTGAAAATAAGAGTTTAGAGAATACGGGTCTGGAAGCGATCGGAGCGCCGGAAAGTGTATCGTCGCCGATGACCGGCGCGGATCTGTATGCGTTTCCGCGCGGTCCGGCACCGGGTAATTTCCTGCACGGTTTGCTGGAATGGGCGGGAGACGAAGGGTTTGCCGCACTGACGTCGAAGCCGGAAAAAATCGCCGATCAGGTAGCGCGGCGCTGTAATACGCGCGGCTGGGAAAAATGGATTACGCCGCTGACGGAATGGCTGACCGCGTTGCTGACGCAGCCGTTACCGCTGCCGGACGGCGACACATTTACGCTGGCCGGGCTGCCGCCGTATCAGGTGGAAATGGAGTTCTGGTTCTCGCTGACGCAGGTATCGACCCGCCGCCTCGACAAGCTGGTGTCGCAGTACACGCTGGACGGCGCCGCACGCGCGCCGCTGCTGGCGGAAGACCTCAACGGCATGCTGAAAGGCTTTATCGATCTGGTGTTCGAACACGACGGGCGTTATTACGTGCTTGATTACAAATCCAACTGGCTGGGCGGCGACGCCAGCGGCTATGACCCGGTCTCCATGACGCAGTCGATGCTGGATCATCGCTACGATCTGCAATTTACGCTGTATCTGTTCGCGCTGCATCGGTTGCTGAAATCCCGTCTGGCGGATTATGACTACGACAGACATATCGGCGGCGCAGTGTATTTATTTCTGCGCGGCAGCCATGCGACGGGCAACGGCGTCTGCGTTCAGAGGCCGGATAAAGCCTTAATGGAACAACTCGACCTGCTGTTTAGCGGTGATCAGGAGAAACGCGCATGAAAATCAACAGCCGTGAAGAAATCGCACACCTGCTGGCAAGCTGGGTAGAGTGCGGCTGGCTGCGTGAGCTGGATCGCGCGCTGGTGACGTTTCTGGCGAAGCAGTCGCCGGACGCGCAGCCGCTGCTGTTGCTGGCGACGGCGCTGACCAGCTATCAGCTTGGGCGCGGCCATGTGTGTCTGGATTTGCAGGCCACTCTCGCCGACAGCGCCTTTTCGCTCTCGCTGCCGCCGGAGGGTGATCATGCTGACGGTGCGGTGATCCGCCCGGCCGCAGTGCTGGAAAATCTCAGCCTGACAGAATGGATGGCGGCGCTGGTGCATCCGCAGCTGGTGGGCAACGGCGAGGGGAATTCACCGCTGGTGCTCATCGGGCACCGCCTGTATCTGCGCCGTTACTGGCAGTATGAACAGAATGTCCGCGACGCGATTGAACAACGTCTAGCGCGCAGTCAGCCGGACGCGTTGCCGGTGGCACCTTTGCGCGCGGCACTCGATGCGCTGTTTCCTGCCAGCGGCAATAGCGGGCAAGCCAACTGGCAGAAACTGGCCTGTGCACTGGCGGCGGGCAGTGCGTTCAGCATCGTGACCGGCGGGCCTGGCACCGGGAAAACCACCACCGTGGTACGCCTGCTGGCGTTGCTGCAAACGCTGGCGCTGGAAGACCACGGGCAGCCGCTGCGCATCCGTCTGGCGGCACCTACCGGTAAGGCGGCGGCGCGGCTCAATGAGTCAATTGCCGGTGCGGTATCTCAACTCGATTTGACCGCGCTCGGCAACGGTGACGCCGTACGTGAAAGCATTAATACCGACGTGGTGACGCTGCACCGTCTGCTCGGCAGCCGCCCGGATACCCGACACTTCCGTCATCATCCGGGTAATCCGCTGATGCTCGACGTGCTGGTGGTGGACGAGGCGTCGATGGTCGATCTGGAAATGATGGCCGCGCTGCTGGCGGCGTTACCGGATCAGGCGCGCCTGATCCTGCTCGGCGATAAAGATCAGCTGGCATCGGTGGAAGCGGGCGCGTTGCTCAGCGAACTTTGCCAGCGTGCGGCGGGCGGCCATTATTTGCCGAAAACCCGCGACTGGCTGCAAACCGTCACCGGCGAGATCATCCCGGAGGCATTGGTGGATGCTCACGGAACGGCGATGGATCAGGCGGTGGTGATGTTGCGTCACAGCTACCGTTTTGATGCTCAAAGCGGCATCGGGCGGCTGGCGGAAGCGGTCAACGATGGCGATGTGAAAGCGCTGAAGCAGGTGTGGAAGCAGGGGTACGGCGATCTGGCGCAGCTGACGCTCAGCGCGGCTGACGATCAGGCACTGCGCGACTGGGTGATTAACGGCGCGGCGGGGCAGTTTCCTGCTGCGACGGCGCGGGCAGGCGTCTCACCGCCGGTCGGATATCGTCACTATCTGACGGTCGTGAAAAATGAGCGGCCTGAAATCGACGAACCGATGGAATCCTTCCACCGTTGGGCAACCAAAGTGCTGCTGGCCTACAGCCAGTTCCAGCTGCTGTGCGCCCTGCGCGGCGGGCGGTGGGGCGTTGAGGGGCTGAATCTGCGTATTGCGGAAATTTTATGGAAAGAAGGGCTGCTGGAGGCGGCGGCAGGCTGGTATCCGGGGCGTCCGGTGCTGGTCACGCGCAATGATTACGGCCAGCGCCTGATGAACGGCGATATCGGCATTACGTTGCAAATTCCGCAAACGCTGGCGGATGGATCAGCGGTGTGGGTATCGCGCGTCGCCTTTCTGGCGGGCGACGGCACCCAGAGTATCCGCTGGGTGATGCCAAGCCGGTTGCAAGCGGTGGAGACGGTGTTCGCGATGACAGTGCATAAATCGCAGGGCTCTGAATTTACCCATACCGCGCTGCTGCTGCCAGAGAATCTCAGCCCGATCCTCACCCGTGAGCTGATCTACACCGGCATTACCCGTGCGCGTCACTGGTTCAGCCTGGGCTGTGTCGGAGGCATGAATGCGGTGTTGCCGGATGCAGTACAGCGCAGGGTGCTGCGGGCGAGCGGATTGATTGAAACGGTGTGAACGGCGGGATCAGTAATCGTATTGAGGAATGCGGGAGGTTTTAACGAGAGGCCGGGTTTTGGAACCGGGCACTTTGGTGGCTTTGAGCGGATCACCGGCGACAAACTCCAGCGTCGGGGAATAGTAAAATGGCAGCCAGCCGCCATAGCTATTCTCCCACTCCCAGCGAACCGGGCATGGCCACAGAATGTCTTCGTACATAATGTAATAGGTCCATCGCCCGTGGGGACGACGCGGTTTTGGGGTCTTCATAGGAGCGTCAACTTAACTCAAAATAGTATCGCTAACAATATCAGCTCAACCCCAAATCATGGCCGCCCAGCGGAGTAACAGCAGGCCGCCGCAGATGCACAGCAACACGACGACCATCTTCCAGTGTTTACTCATCATCCTTTTGGTGACCATCGGATCCTCCCTGTATTGAGCTTAGGTGTTATTGAATCCACGTTAACCGGTGATGTGCCGGTCAACGTAATGAACAACATGTTCCTTTAATTCGGGAACGGTTTGATCGGCAAGCCACTCGAAAGCCACCAGCAGTAAGGCCGTTGCGGCAAGTACAGTCAAAATTATAGCGGCTTTCTTATGGGCTTCCATGGTTCTCATCGTCTTTGCATTGCCTGTTTTTTACTCTATCAGAAAGTGCTCCCTCTGAGGAGGTTTCAGGCGTTTGGTTCTGAAAGGGTTTAGGAAATTATACCCGCTCAGACGATGCGAAACTTTGATCCTGTCCCTCCGCGACCGGATCCTTAGGATTTTCTGCATATCGGGCACCGGGCTTAAAACCGTGACGTTTCGCGCACCAGGCGATAATCAGCGCGGCCAGCAACAGCACCAGCATCGTCCACGGAAAAATGCCGACCCCAGCGGTGTTAAGCAGAATGCCGCCGGACAAGCCACCGCCGGCAATCGCCAGATTCCACGACACCACGACCAGCGATTGTGCCATATCACCCTGCTCGCCGGTGGCGTCAGCGATGGCAGTTTGCAGCAACGTCGCCGCGCCGCCGAAAGTCAGCCCCCAGATGGCGACGCACAGCGTGACCATCAGCGGTGAATGGCCGTCGAGCGCCAGTCCGAGTGAAATCACCGCAAACAATGTAAGGCTGGCCAGCAGAGTTTTCCGCAGGCGTTTATCCACCTGCAAGCCGGTGAAAGCGATACCCGCCAGTGCGCCGATGCCAAATACCAGCAGGATCTGATCGGCCCGTTCTGCCAGACCGGAGAGGGTTAGGAACGGCACAATGTAGGTATAAAGCAGGTTATGCGTCAGCATCCACAATAAGATCACCGCCAGTATGCTGCGTACGCCCGGCATCATTATCACGTGACGCAGCGACTGACGCTGGCCTGCCGCCTGCCCCGGATAATCGGGCACTTTACGCATCACCCATACGACCAGCAGCAATGTGACCGCCGACATTACGCCAAACGCCATCCGCCAGCCGAGCAGGGTACCCATCCAGGTGCCGAGTGGTACGCCGACGGACAGCGCCACCGGCGCGCCCAGCATCGCCACCGACAGTGCGCGCCCCTGCTGATGCACCGGCACCATGCGTCTCGCGTAGCCCGCCAGTAACCCCCACGCCAGACCGGCGGCCGCACCGGCCATCCAGCGCGCGAACAGCGTCACGAAATAATTCGTCGAAAACGTGGTGAGCGTGTTAAAGACCAGAAAGCCGAGGATTGCCGTGAGCAGCGCGGTGCGCCGGTTCCAGCCGCGCGTCATCGCCGCCAGCGGGATCACTGCCATCAGCGAACCGGCGGCGTAAAGCGTGATCAGCTGTCCGGCCATTGCCTGCGACACGTTAAGTCCCGCAGCAATCTGTGGTAACAGCCCGGCGGGCAACGTTTCGGTCATGATGCCGATAAAACCGGTCATCGCCATCGCCAGCAGGGCGGAAAGCGGCAACGGCGAGGCGGACTGAGGTGAATTCATGGTGATTTCTCAATGTAAGAAAGTGTCGGATCAGAATAGAGATCTCCACGATGCGGAAAAAGTAGGGTAGATTTCCAGTGTATGCGGACGATGATGTCCGCAATGGGAGGTAGCGGTGGAAAGTCTGAGCAGTCTGAATGTGTTTGTGCACGTCGCTGAAACCCGCAGTTTCGTCGCCGCAGGGCGGATACTGGGCGTGTCGGCATCGGCGGTGGGTAAAAGCATCGCGCGGATGGAAACCAAGCTGAAGGTGAGACTGTTTCACCGCAGCACCCGCAGCGTCACGCTGACGGCAGAAGGCGCACTGTTTCTCGAGCGCAGCCGCCGGATAGTCGCGGAGCTGGAAGCCGCGGAAAGCGAGCTGTCGCAGCTTTCGGAAAATCCGCGGGGCAGGCTGCGTTTGAGTTTACCGCTGGTCAGCACACTGCTGCTGCCGGTGCTCGGCGAGTTTATGCGTCGCTATCCGGACATTGAACTGGATCTGGATTTCACCGATCGCGTGGTCGATGTGGTGGAAGAAGGGTTTGATGCGGTGGTACGCACCGGGCAGATGGTGGATTCACGGCTGTCGATGCGCAAGCTCGGAAAATTCCGTCATCTGTTGGTCGGGTCTCCTGCCTATTTTGCAGAATACGGCTGGCCGCGTGAGCCGCAGGATTTGCTCACGCATCGCTGCCTGCATTTCCGCTATCCCAACAGCGGCAAGCTGGAGCCGTGGCCGGTTCCGGCGCATGTGGATGTCGCGCTGCCGGTGTCGATGGTGTGCAATAACATTGAAACGCGTCTGTGTTTTTCGGTGCAGGGGCTGGGTATCACCTGCCTGCCGGATTTCAGCGTCCGCAAGGAGCTGGCGCGCGGTCAACTGGTGACCGTATTAGACGAGCACGTCGAACGCAGCGCAGATTTTTTCATTCTGTGGCCGTCTGGCGGTTATATGACGCCTAAGCTTCGGGTATTTATCGATTTTATCAGCGAAAGACTGTTCCCGGAAAATAAGGCGCTGGCGCTGGTATGCCCAAACTAAAACGTCTGCTAAAAGGAGTTGCAGATGAGCCAGCAGATTGTACGCGAGGAGCGGAGGACCGAAGGCGAATACACACCTTCGGTTTATCACCGGTTAACGGCTGCCGGGCAGCAGAGATTCGGTGCATTTGAACACGTCTTCGCGGAATTTACGGGAAGCTTCGTCCAGATCGGTCTGGTTTGCCACGTCGGCGCGATTTGCTTCCAGCGCCTGATTCACGGCTACTGTGAAAGCATTTTCCTGGCTGGCGTTCAGCACATTGCCCACGCTGCCGAACAGCAGGCGCATGGCGGAAATTTGTACCAGAAGTTCACGGTTTACGCGCTCAAGCTGGTCAACGCGTTTGGCAAGAATTTCGTCACTCATCGGTGTCTCCTTAGTTAAGTGCCGCACACCATAACAAAAGCGCCGTCATGAAAAAACCGCCTTGCGGCGGTCTGGACGTTCGGGTGGTGGTTTAGCGTACCATTTGCTGCATCTGGCGGCTAAGCTGCATCAGTTGCGCATTTAGCGGCACCAGCTGTTGCTGGATAGCGTTGTATTTATCCAGCTGTTTCTGGTTGGAGAATTGCAGACGGTTGCCGGTAATGGTGACATCTTTCCCCTGACTCTTGATGAAATCGGCTTTGGCGACGATAAGATTCAGCACCTGCGGAAGCAGCTCAAAAACCTGTTCGGTGATTTCAGAGGGTTTGACCACTGTTTTCTCGTAAGCCTGATCGTAAACCTTTTTCAGATCGTCCGGCTGTTTCAGCGCCGCGTGTTGGGTATCCGCCTGCGTTCTGAGCGTGATGATTTTCTCTTTCCAGTTCTGGCTGCTGTCGGCCATCTTCTTGAGGTCATCGCGCTGCTCGACCAGCGCATTAACGCTGTTGACGCCGTTCATACCGGCAAACACGGGTACCAGCGAGGAATCGAGCTCAGTGTTCATCTGGTGATGAAAACCGGTGATGATCGCATAATCTTTGCTGTAATCGCCGAACTGTTTTTTCTCCGCTTCCGACAGCTGCGGCACGGCCAGCACCTGTTTATCGAGAATGCGCGACTGGAGGAAATCCATAAACGCTTTGCGCTGCGCAGGCTCTTTATCACCACAGCCGCTGACGGCAAAAATCATCATCAGCAGCATCAATGGCATCAGGAAAGTACGGGTGAAGTGAGAGGTTTTGATCGCGTATTGCATAGATTCCTTGCTCCTTTTGCTCCATATTCAGAAGATTAACCTTAGCGTAAAAAGCTGAAATTTTAACTAGAAAGCCGCGCTTATCTTGGTTAACGTCACCAAAGTACACACGAAACTCCCTCTTCAGGAAATGTATGATTTTGAACGGTAAGCGATTTTCCACACCCCGCACGCTTGGTGCATTAGCGATTTTGATCCTCGCAGGGTGTACGTCTAATAAGAAAAACGACGCGCCGGTGAAAAATCCGCAGGACACTAAGGCGGATATCGTGCGGCTGATGCCGTCCACCGCGCCGGATCGCAAGGGCTGGGCGACGGACATTACCGCCGCGTTTTCTGCACAGGGTATCGCGCCGACCACCGAGAATATCTGTTCGGTGCTGGCGGTGGCGCAGCAGGAATCTAACTTCAACGCCGACGCGCCGGTGCCGGGGCTTGGGAAAATCGCGTGGAAAGAGATAGACCGCCGCGCAGATGCCGTCCATGTGCCGAATTTCCTGGTACACACCGCACTGCTGCTGAAATCGCCAAACGGCAAATCCTACAGCGAGCGGCTGGATAATGTGAAAACCGAGAAGCAGCTGAGTGCGATTTTCGATGATTTCATCGATATGGTGCCGATGGGGCAGAAGCTGTTTGGCAATCTCAATCCGGTGCATACCGGCGGGCCGATGCAGGTCAGCATCGCGTTCGCTGAGCAGAATGCTAAAGGGTATCCGTATCCGGTGGACAGTTCGATTCGCAACGAAGTGTTCAGCCGTCGCGGCGGTATCTATTTCGGCGTGAAACATCTGCTGGGTTATCCGGCGAATTACACTCAGCCGCTGTACCGTTTCGCCGACTTTAATGCGGGCTGGTACGCCAGCCGGAATGCCGCGTTCCAGAGCGCGGTCAGTAAGGCCTCGGGCATTCCGCTGGCGCTCGATGGTGACCTCATCAACTACGGCACCGATAAGCCTGGCAGCACCGAGCTGGCGGTGCGCACGCTGAGCAAGCGTCTGGATATCAGCCATTCTTCAATCCGCAAGGCGCTGGAGAAGGGCGAACAGCTGGAGTTCGAAGACACTACACTCTATAAAAAGGTGTTTGCGCTGGCGGATAAAACCACCGGGAAGCGACAGCCGCGTGAGATGCTGCCGGGGATCACGCTGGAAAGTCCGAAAATTACCCGTACGTTGACCACCGCATGGTTCGCCAAACGGGTGGACGGACGCCGCGCTGATTGCGTTAAAAGAGCCACGGCGCGCTGAGTTTCATCTATGACGCGGTGAGAATCGTCTTAATGCCTGCCTGAATCCGGCAGGCATAATTATTTATTCATCAGGCTACAGCCGCCGCCCTGCGTGCCCTGCGGGTTATTCCATTAACAAATATAAAGGCTATAAATAGAATTGCGTTGAAATAAAGGCTTGCTTAATAAATCCTGCTGTGTGTAAATAGCGTCAACGGTTTGTGGTTAAGACCTATTTATGTAAGACATTTAGTAAAGCAGTTCCTGGTTCAAGTGATATAGCAAATCCTTTCTCCGACGAATTTCCTTCTCTGATGCATCCATAAGTATTTCAAATAAAAACAGACCTATATTGCCCTATGGCATCATAAAATAAAAAAAGAAGGTATTTCCTATGTCTACTAAAATGACTGGTTTAGTAAAATGGTTCGACGCTGGTAAAGGTTTCGGTTTCATTAGCCCTGCAGACGGCAGCAAAGACGTGTTCGTACACTTCTCTGCAATCCAGAGCAATGATTTCAAAACCCTGGACGAAGGTCAGAACGTAGAGTTCACCATCGAACAAGGCCAGAAAGGCCCTTCAGCGGGTAACGTTGTCGTTCTGTAATGTCGCCTGATATTGAAGGCAAATCACCTGCAATAGCGAAGATGGGGTAAACCCGGAGCAGACAGGAATCGTTGTTTCAATATCGACATTATGAACCACAAAAATAAACCCTGGCCAACGCCGGGGTTTATTATTTAAAAGCTTCCAGAATTATTTCGGGAGCCACAACAGAAAAGCCGGTTTCTTTTTTCTCGCCATTTTTATCGAAATGAAAAATAGATAATCAGGAAATAAAAAACTCAGCCGTTTTTTCTGTTGTGATAAGGCCGCGCTCAGGCCGCGTAATGTAGGAGTGTACGATGGACGCTTACGCCGCAATATGACGGCCGGGAAAGCACCGGCAAATTCCCTTCATCCCTTGGGCTGACTCTGTGTTAGCTACGCCCGTTCCACCGAATCACTGGCTTATGTCAGCGCATCGGGATTTTCTCTCTTGCCGCCTTGATTCACCCCACATGCTTTCGGGAATTGGCTTTTGCATCAATAACAACTTAAAAAAAAACCAAAAAAAAGCCAAAAAAAAGCCCGCACACGGCGGGCAAATAACAGGGTTCTACAGGGGTATTACACAGGGACATCACACAACATTTGATGGACTTACGATACCAAACGCTGTGTATGGTTTTGTCATCGCCCGGTAAGGTTACTCCAGCAGTTGTAAGCCTTATTTGTCTGCGTAATGACCAATTACCTGATCGATTTTGGCATCCGCCATCGCAATTCCCTTCTTAATCAATGACTCCGAGCCGATGCTTGCCAGCAGAATAACGACAGCAACCACCAGTAATCCCTTGTATGTCATGTTTCTTCTCTCAGTGAGTGTGATGTTCAGAGCAGGTTTTCAGGCAGATTTTGCGGCGATACGTTGTGTATCGCCACGGATTCTGAAGACTGGAAATCGTTAAACAGCCAGATGGCCGACGGTGAAGTAGGTCGTCAGACCCACGATGACCAGCAGCGCAATGGCCGCAGCGGTATAGAGAATGATGCGCCTGGGGCTGTAAAATGCCATAGATATGTCCTTATCGAAAAGGGCGGAACGGCGCAAGACGTTACAAAAGTTCCATCATCAGCGCCATCGCGTAGCCAATCGCTACGGAACCTCCGGCCATGATTAACCAAAATGCAGTTGCTTTCATTTCACACTCCTTGTGTCGGGACGGCGTGTCCCATTGATCGATTTCAAAGCGCAATTATAACAAACATATAAACCGCATGGATAATTACGTGCTCCTATTTTAAGCGCTTTGTTTGAAAAAGACCCTCCGTAAACTGTGAACCGCCTCGCTATTCCATCTAAAAAGGAAAAACGCCTTAATTATCAGTTGTGCTTATGCACATGGCTCAATTCATTGATAATGTGAATTAATTGTTGTCGCCAGTCTTTGCGGGTGATCAAACATTGGGCGAGTGCACAATGGCAATTCACCGTGTTCGCTTCTTAAGTAGTGTTGCAGTTGTTCATTATTTCAACGCTAAGGGAACACCATGAACGGTCATGAAAACAAAGCGGTAAGAAGTGCAAACCGCAAATTCTTTGCCCGCACCATTCCGATGCTCATCCTGATGTTGATCATTAACCAAATCGATCGCACCAACGTCGGCTTCATCAAACACAGCCTGGAAACAGACGTCGGCATCAGTACCGCCGCCTTCGGTTTCGGTGCCGGTCTGTTTTTCGTCGGTTACGCGCTGTTTGAAATCCCCAGCAATATGCTGATGGACAAGTACGGCGCCCGCGTCTGGCTGACCCGCATTATGATCACCTGGGGCGCGGTGGTCTTTGCGATGGGTTTTGTTACCACGCCGATGCAGTTCTACGTGCTGCGCTTTTTACTCGGCGTCGCCGAAGCGGGCTTCTTCCCTGGGATCTTATTTTATTTCCGCAAATGGGTGCCTAACGTCTATCGCGGGCGTGCCACGGCGTTGATCCTCACCGGCTCGGCGGCGGCCTATCTGTTATCCGGCCCGGTTACCGGCGGATTGCTGGAATTGCATGATTTTATGGGATTACCCGGCTGGCAGTGGGTGCTGTTCATTGAAGGCGCGCTGTCGGTGTTAGTGGGGATCGTTGCCGCATTCTTCCTGGTTTCAAAACCGGAAGAAGCCAAATGGCTGACTGTCGAAGAAAAGCAGGCGCTCAGCACCGCGCTGCAAGAAGAGGCGAGTTCGCGTGACGTCCATACGCAGGGGCAGTCACGCTGGAAACTTATCACCGACGGCAAAATGGCCTATCTGTGCTTCCTGTTCTTCGTGATGTGCATGACCGGCTACACGCTGGTGTTCTGGCAACCGGAAATCATTGGCCGCATTCCGGGGCTGTCGCCGTTACAGATTGGCTTGCTGAATTCGGTACCGTGGATTTGCGCGATTATCGCCATCAATATATTGGGCCGCGTCAGCGACAGGTTCCGTGGCAACCGGGAAACCATTCTGGCACTGGCGCTGATTGTCGCCGCCATCGGCACCTGTTTGTGTACGCTCGGCAGCCCGTGGTTTGGCCTGTTCGCGCTGTGCGTAGTGTGCATCGGCACGAAATCCAGCGCTGTGCTGTTCTGGCCTATCCCGCAAAGCCAGCTGCCGTCTTCTATCGTCGCGCCGGGCATTGCGCTTATCAACTCGCTGGGTAATCTCGGCGGATTCTTCGCGCCGGCGGTATTTGGCTATCTGCAACAGACCACCGGCAGCACGACTGCCGGGCTGTATATTCTCAGCGGTGCCTCCGTCTTCGCCGCCATCACACTGTTTTTCACTAAAACTAACCGCACGCCAACACAACCTGACTATCACGCCCCGCAGGGATTGGAGCCAAAACGCCATGTCTGATACACCAAAAATTGTCGAAATGCAGGTCATCCCGGTTGCCGGTTACGACAGCATGTTGCTCAATATCGCCGGTGCACATAATTGTTATTTCACCCGTATCCTGCTGGTGCTAAAAGACAGCGAAGGGCATACGGGCGTCGGCGAGTCGCCCGCGACGGGCGTTGTGCTGAAGATCCTCAATGAGGCGATCCCGCATATCGTCGGCCAGGAGATCGGCAAAATGAATCAGCTGGTCAGCGATTTGCATAAACGCGATCTGGAAGAAAACCGTGCACCGCGGCCCGTGCTGCCCGGCTTTCGTCCGTGGGATCTCGAGCGGCACCACAACGCGGTTGCCGTGCTGGAAACGGCGCTGCTGGATCTGATGGGGCAGCATCTTAATCAGCCGGTCGCGCAACTGCTCGGGCCGGGTAAACAGCGCGATGAAGTGCCGGTGCTCGGTTATCTGTTTTACATCGCCGACCGGCAGAAAACGGATCTGGCCTATCAGGAAGGGAAAGTGCAACCGGGGCAACATGCGTGGTATCACCTGCGCCATCAGGAGGCGATGACGCACGAGAAAGTTGTGCAACTGGCTGAAGCCGCGCAGGACAAATACGGTTTTAAGGATTTCAAACTGAAGGGCGGCGTGCTGGCAGGGGAGGCAGAGATCGACACCGTGCGGGCACTGAAACAACGTTTTCCACAGGCGCGGATCACCGTCGATCCGAATGCGTCATGGTCGCTGGATCAGGCGATTGCGCTGTGCAAAGACATGCACGGTATTTTGTCTTACGTCGAAGATCCTTGCGGCGCAGAGCAGGGATTTTCCGGGCGGGAAACGCTGGCTGAGTTTAAGCGCGCCACCGGATTACCGGTCGCGACGAATATGATAGCCAACGACTGGCGGCAGATGAGCCATGCGTTGCAGCTTAACGCCATCGATATTCCGCTGGCGGATCCGCATTACTGGTCGATGCGCGGCGCGAATACTATCGGAACGTTATGCAATGCGTGGGGGCTGACGCTCGGCTGTCATTCCAACAATCACTTTGACGTATCGCTGGCCATGCTGGCGCATCTCGGGGCTGCCGCGCCCGGTGACATTACACCGTTTGATACGCACTGGATCTGGCAGGAAGGCCAGCATCTGACGAAAAATCCGCTGCAAATTAAAGACGGTAAGCTGGCGCTTAACGAACTGCCGGGGCTGGGCGTGGAGCTGGATATGGACGCGGTCGGTATTGCCCATCAGCGCTACAACACTATGACGCAAAAAGACCGCGATGATGCGATTGCGATGCAGTATCTGATTCAGGGATGGAAATTCGACGGCAAGCGCGCGACGCTGGTGCGCTGATTACAGGTAATCGCTGCCGGAAGTCAGTGTGCTGTGTGCGCTGGCATCAAGCGTTGTGGACGGCTGATTGCTGCTTTCGCTGGCTTTACGGCTCAGTTCTGATGCGACTTCCTGTGCGCTGGAAGGATAGGCTACGGCGAAACTGTTAAACGCGGTAAGGCTGAGCATCAGGCTGAAAAGAGCGAGGGTGGTGCGTTTCATGGTCGGGTGTCCGGTGTATTCACATTGGTTCATAAGTATTGTGTGAATCAGCCACTGAACGGATATGCTTTATTCATAAGAAACGGGAGCTAATTACGCTCCCGTTCATCATTTATGATGCGCTCAAGTGCTGGTTTACACGTGCTGGAGCGTATTATGACCTGCTTCTGATTTATTCGGTAAGCGAATCGTGGCAGAAAGAACCAATGACACCATCAATAATACGGTGATGATGCTGAAGGTCACCGCGAAACCACCGAACAGTGAAGCCACCAGAGAAGCGAAGATGCTACCGATACCAAAACCGAGATACAGCAGACCGTAGTTTTTGGTCATGTTGTTCAGGCCGAAGAAATCGCTGACCAGTGACGGATACACGGTGATAGTCCCGCCGAAGCTGAAGGCGACACAGGCCACGGAGATGAAGAACATGGTTTCATTCATGTGAGTGAACAACATCATGCTCATCCCGGCCAGAGAGACGATTTGCGCGATGGAAATCACGCGAATACGCTGCATTTTGTCAGACAGCACGCCGAGCACCAGACGGCCACTCAGGTTAGCAATCGCGATGACGGTCACGGCGTTAGCGGCGGTCAGGGCGTCCAGTTTCACCAGACTTTGTCCGATATCCTTCGCCACACCAATCACATACAAGCCGCTCATACAGGCAGTCAGGAACATCAGCGCCAGCATCCAGTACTGTGGCGCGCGAACCGCTTCGGCCAGCGTGAATTCGCGGCTGTCTTTGCTGTTATCGTTCAAAGAGTTCTCTTCGCGAGTCACATCAGCGGTTTCCTGTTTCGGCGCATCTTTCATCATCAGTGCACCAGTAATCACCATCACCATCGCCACGCCGCCCCAGATCATGAAGGTGTTTTGCAAACCTTCCGTCGCCAGCAGATGACCGCATACGAATTTGAACAGCAGGCTGCCTAAACCGTAGGCACCGATTGCGCAGGCGGAGATCATCCCTTTACGCTCAGGGAACCATTTTACGCAGTTGGAAAGCGTCAGCAGATAACCCGCACCGTCCGCCAGACCGACCAGCACACCGGCACTGATATACAGCATGATCACATTGTCGGAATGCGCCGTCAGGAAGAACCCGGCAGCCATCAGCACACCGGCGGCGATGGTGACGTTGCGAACGCCGAAACGTTCCTGAAGTTTGCCTGCGACGGAAGAAGAGATAGCCAGACACAGGCTGAGGATCCCGAAGGTCAGTGCGACGCGACTGACCGGCTCACCCAGCTTTTCAGAAAGCTGACCGTTGAACAGACTCCAGGTGTACACAGATCCCAGCGCGAGTTGAGTCAGAATTGTACCGGCCAGAGTCAGCCAGCGGGTACGGTTGTAGTTCGGCATGCCAGATTTGTCACTCATAGTGGGTTCTCCCGAGCGAAGTAGATTCAATTAACTGTGGCTATGATAGTCCCCGGGAATATGTGCGGTTCATTTGCGGCGTGAGATGCATGAGTTGCGGAATGAAATGCATTTATGAGGGTATGAGTCGCCATTTTCGGGCTAAAAACGCCCCGAAATTCGACTTAAAATGCCTCCGCAGTCCTTGCGGGACGCGGGTTTTAGTTGATCTGGATCACTAATCGGTTATTTAGTTTTTTGGGCAGGGGCGTTCGGGGGGAAAGGGGCGAAAATTTGCCCCTGCTAGTCGGAACAATGAAAGGGGGGTCACACCACTTGCGCATTCAGCGCCGCGTTGATTGCGGCGGCCACGCCGGTGGGATTTTCCCACATCATCGAATGGCCAGCCTGTGGGACAACGGCGGTGTGAATGCCGTGCTGCGGCAGAACCGCGACGTCGGGCTCCGGCAGGGAGAACTCACCGAACAGTACCGTGGCGGGCATTTCAAGCTGATAAAGCTGCTCACGCCACGATGTTGCCTCGCCATTCACCAGTCCGACGGCCTGACGGTGAATAGCCAGCGGTGAAGCTACCGCCATCGACCCTGCCCAAACCTGATCATTACCACGCACCGCAATCTCAATCAGCCGCGCATGCCCTTCGTCGAGATAGTCTTCTTCAGAATATTTCGCGACAGCCCGACTGAACGCGCCGCCACCGGCATCCAGATTCGGCTCGGCAACGATCAGCCGCTGGATGAGATCCGGACGCCGGGACGCGACCATAATGGCAATGCTGCCGCCCATGCTGTGGCCGATAAGATTCACCTGCGGCACGGCGAGATTTTCCAGCCAGGCGATTACGCAGTCAACGTGGGCCTGCAGGCTGTAGCTGAAATCCTGCGGTTTATCGCTGAAACCTGAACCGGCTAAATCGAGCAGGAAGGAACGTCGCGGGCGCAGTGACGCGTCGGTCGCCACGCGTGGAAAATCGCAAGATGATGCGCAACCCAGACCGTGTATAAATACCAGCGGAACCCCAAGCCCTGATAATTCATGGAACCGTAAATAGAAGTCTGCCCCAGGCACTTTGAAAGATCTCATCTCAATCCTTTGTTTTTATAAGAGAGTCATGGGCGGATTATAAGCAGATTTTTTAGTTAACACTGTATAAAAAACGAGTCATTAGATGAGTGTTTGGCAACCCATTATTTATGAGAAGTAATTTGGCTTAAGACATTCTGCTTATGAATATTTATTTGCAGGCTCTTCCCACCAGCCGGGCAAGTGATAGCATGGCGTTCTTACTCACTTTATGGATTTATCTGATGGTCAGGTCAGGCGGTTGTGTGGCGGTGATGTTGGCGCTGGCGTCGTTTTCAGCATCGGCTGTTACGCAATATCAATGTGTTTTAACCCATCATACGCAGTCGGATGATGGCAGTGATGTCTCTGAAGTGGTGAATAAAAACGCCGCTGTTTATGATGCGGGCAATACGTTCAGCTTTTCACCGGATGGTAGCAAACTGATCACCAGCCCTGAACTGACCGACATTATCGGCAAAGACAATCAGCCGATGAAAGCGGGCGCGCAGGATAACCTGATGTATATCCATACGAAAGACAGCTTTGTGGTCGCTACCCAGACCGAAGGTTACGTCTATGGGGATTGCAAACTCAACACCGCCAAATAAAAGGCGCCCCCTTTCAGGCAGCAGGTGCGTTGGCCGGATCCGCCACGCACTGCAATATTCCTGCAATAAATAGAAACACTCCTGCTACTTCATTAGCACACTTCTTATAGTCGCCTGTTGCAGGGCGGGCTATCCTTTCGCACTTTTCCAGACTCCACTCTTTTTCATTTCGCCCGCTTTAAGAAGCAGATAATAAAGGTAGTTGCCCGCTTATGGCCTTACTAAACGACGAAATCCGCGACCATACCGCCGAGTCCGTCCTTTTCGTCCGCCGCGCCGTGATTGCTTTTATGGTCGTGTTTCTGCTGTCCGCCGTTCTGGTGCTAAATCTGTATCATTTACAGGTGGGAATGCATGATTTTTATCAGACCCGCTCAAATCAGAACGACATCAAAATGCTCCCGATCGCCCCCAGCCGCGGGTTGATTATGGATCGCAACGGCGTGGTGCTGGCGCAAAATATCACGCTGTATCAGTTGCAGATGATCCCCGGCAAAGTCCCGGATTTACAGGCAACGCTCAATGCGCTTAAGCCGATTGTTGACTTAACCCAGGACGATCTCGACAGCTTCCATGACGCGATGATCCACGGGCGTCGCTTTGCGCAAATCCCTCTGAAACTGGCGCTGACCGATGTCGAAGTCGCGCGGTTTTCGGTAAATCAGTTCAATTTCCCCGGCGTGTCGATAAGTACCTATCAGCAGCGGCGTTATCCCTATGGCGCGGAGCTGGCGCACGTGGTGGGTTACGTATCGAAGATTAATGATAAAGACGAAAAGCGACTCGACGCCGAGGGGATTTCCGAGAACTATGCCGCAGACCATGATATCGGCAAGCAGGGCGTTGAAAAGTATTACGAAAGTATTTTGCATGGCCGCACCGGTTATCAGGAAGTGGAGGTCGATAACCACGGTCACGTGGTGCGTCTGCTGAAAGAAGTCCCGCCGCAGGCCGGGCAGAATATTTATCTGACGCTGGATCTCGGTTTGCAGCAGTACATTGAGAAAGTGCTGAAAGGCCAGCGTGCCGCGGTGGTGGTGATGGATCCGCGCGACGGCGGCATCAAGGCGATGGTGTCCAGCCCGAGTTACGACCCGAATCCGTTTGTGAACGGCATCTCCAGCAAAGAGTACAGCGCGCTGCTGAAAAACCCGGATCTACCGCTGATCAACCGCGTGACGCAGGGGCTCTATCCGCCAGCGTCTACGGTAAAACCGTTTATGGCGACGTCGGCGTTGTTCGAAGGTGTTATCACGCCACAAACCTCTTTCTTCGGCGCGCCGACCTGGACGTTGCCGGGCACGCAGCGCCATTATCGTGACTGGCTGAAAACGGGCCACGGGATGCTCAATGTCACCAAAGCCATCGAAGAATCTGCCGATACCTTCTTCTATCAGGTGGCGTTTGAAATGGGCATCGACCGTATTCACACCTGGCTGAGCAAATTCGGCTACGGCAAGTCTACCGGTATCGATCTGGACGAGCAGTACAGCGGCGTTCTGCCCAGCCGTGAGTGGAAAATGAAGGTACACAAGAAAGGCTGGTATCAGGGCGATACGGTATCGGTCGGCATCGGGCAGGGTTATTGGGTGGCGACGCCGATTCAGATGGTGCGGGCGCTGAGTGCGCTGGTGAATAACGGTAAGCTCGAAACGCCCCATCTGCTGTATTCGTCAAAAAGCGGCAAAACGATCACGCCGTATAAAATGCCGCCGACGCAGCAAATTGCCGATCCGACGTCGCCTGTCTGGGGTATCGTCAAAAATGGCATGTTCGGCATGGCGAATCTGCCGAACGGCACCGGCTATAAGTTGTTCCACACCGCCCCTTATCAAATTGCGGCGAAATCCGGGACATCTCAGGTATTCAGCCTGCGTGAGAATCAGGTCTATAACGCTAAAATGACCCCGGTTCGCCTGCGTGACCATATCTTCTATACCGCGTTCGCGCCGTATAAACATCCTTCGGTGGTGATGGCGCTGATCCTGGAAAACGGCGGAGGCGATGGCGTTGTCGCCGGGCCGACGGCGCGCGCGATCCTCGATCATATATTTATCCCGCAGCAGGCTACTCAGTGCGATCCGGCCAAAGTGGATAATCCGATAGACTGCGAACAGCCGGTGCCGACGCCAAATTCACTGGGTTTCAGCGAGCATTGACAGTGGTTTGCCGGCTTTTTTCCCCCGGATTTAGGGTTTTAGTGCACTTTACGGACTTCTCTGAATACGTGGTTTAAGCGCTGCTGTGCCGGGGATTAACCCGCACTTCAGCGCGATGAAATTGCGTAAGTAATAAAATTCTTAGTTCAAACTGACCTGTTCAGCATCTACCATCCTCTTCGTGGTTGTATTTTTTGCTATTGTTTTGATGAAGCCTTTAAATAAACAACACATGCTAAACAGGACGATGTCTTTATTTTCAGGACATCCGCAATACGTATTTTTGCAGTTATTTTGAACCCGGGAAATCTGCTTCGCTTTTGCGTCATCGGTTTTTACGATGAAAAGCGGCGCATGAAAAATGAGGTCTGTGAATGAAAACGCCAGAAATCCCTACTGACGAGGCGAAGCGCATCCACGCGTTGCGTGCCTACAATCTGCTCGATACCCTGCCGGAAGAACGTTTTGATCGCCTGACCCGTCTCGCACGAAGACTGTTTGATGTGCCCATCGCACTCGTGTCGCTGGTAGACGTCAACCGTCAGTGGTTTAAATCCTGCCAGGGGCTGGCGGCCACCGAAACCTCGCGGGATGTCTCTTTCTGCGCTCACGCGATTCTGGAAAATGACGTCATGCTGGTGCCCAACACCCTTTGTGACGAACGTTTTCACGATAATCCGCTGGTAACCGGCGATCCCGGTATTCGTTTTTATGCCGGATGCCCGCTGGTCGTCCCCAACGGCAGTTCACTGGGTACCTTGTGCCTGATCGACGTGAAACCCCGTGAGATGAGCGATGATGAACGCCAGTTGCTGCGCGACTTAGCCAAAATGGCCGAGCAGGAAATCGGTGCGCTGCAAATGGCGACGATGGATGAACTGACGCTGGTGGCGAATCGTCGTGGATTCGAAGCGCAGGCGCAGCAGACGCTGAATGCGTGTCAGCGTCTGGGCTTACCGGCCACGATGCTCTTTTTCGATATGAATGATTTTAAAGCGATTAATGACAAGTTCGGGCACGCCGAAGGCGATCGCGCGCTGACCGTATTCGCCGGTATTCTCAGCGGATTGCTACGCGAAACTGATGTGGTCGGGCGACTCGGCGGCGATGAGTTTGTTGCGCTGCTGACCAACGCCAGCCATCTTGAGGCGAGGGAAATCATGCAGCGTCTGCACGAAGCGGTAGTTGCGTGGAACTTGCAGGAACAGCGCGGCTACGACATTAAATTCAGCGTCGGGCAAATTGAATATGACGCGGCGAAACACGCCTCCGTCCATAGCCTGCTGGCAGACTCCGATCAGGCGATGTACAGCCAGAAGCAGCTCATTAAACGCGCGGTGATTAGCCACTGATTTCTTATTGTCATAATTTGGCGACAATCCCCAAAAAAGGTGTCGCCATTTAGAGACATATATCTTATTGATTTTTAAGTTATTTAATAAAAGGTGTCTGAAGTGTTGGTTTACGGCGACACTCTGGCTGTTTTTTCAGCGGGTTATCGGGTTTGCAGGCAGAACAATAAAATCACATTTATATAAAAAATGATAAATTTCAGTGTGATATATTTTTTATTTAAATGTTGGCATGCATTGTGCTAGTATCACTGCAGTTGCTCATTCACCTGATTATGATTGGCTCACGCGAAAGCGTTGATATGCTCATAATGCCCGAATGACGCCTAAGAAACGGTGCCTATCGTTCACCAGACCGATAATCGTTGCGCAAGCACGTTATCAAGCATCGAACGACACGTTGAGTGAGGCACCACCTCTTCCGGTTTGCAGAACATCCTGATGGATGTTCTGCAACACCACCCCTCTGAAATTTCCTTTTTTTCTACCATTCCAAAAACCTTAAAGACCATTCGCCGCGACACTGGCTGTTCATACCTTTGTCAGCTAGCATGACTTCATCTGTTGAAAATGAGATGAATGCGTTGAAAAGAGGACGTTTATTCCCCGGTTCGTTACGCCAGTTGGTATTGATGGCTTTCCTGTTAGTCCTGCTGCCTTTGCTGGTACTGGCTTATCAGGCCTATGACAGTCTCGACCAGCTCAGCCGCCAGGCTGCACGGATCAACCGCACTACGCTGACCGATGCCCGTCGCAGCGAGGCCATGTCCAGCATCGCGCTGGAAATGGAGCGCAGCTACCGTCAGTATTGTGTCCTTGACGATCCGACGCTTTCCCGCCTTTATCAAAATCAACGCAAACAATATTCGCAATTACTGGACGCGCATTCTGCCGTGTTGCCAGATTTACGTTATTACCAGACGCTGCGCACGTTGCTGACCCAACTGACTATGCCGGTTTGCCGCAATAACTCGCCGGATGACGATTCCTCAGCGCGGCTGGAGAATTTCTCGCGCACCAATGCTGAAATGGTGCAGGCCACCCGCGAAGTGGTGTTTTCACGCGGTTTACAGTTGCAGCGAGAAATTGCCGAGCGCGGCCAGTTCTTTGGCTGGCAGGCGCTGGTGCTGTTCCTCCTCAGCGGTGCGCTGGTGGTGCTGTTTACCCGCATGATTATCGGCCCGGTGAAAGGCGTTGAACGCATGATCAACCGGCTGGGCGAAGGGCGTAATCTGGGGGATGTCTCGCGTTTTAAAGGCCCGCGGGAAATCCGCTCGCTGGTGCAGCGTATTGTCTGGCTGAGTGAACGACTGGCGTGGCTGGAATCGCAGCGTCATGAATTCCTGCGCCACATCTCTCATGAGCTGAAAACACCGCTCGCCAGTATGCGCGAAGGCACTGAATTGCTGGCCGATGAAGTCGCCGGACCCTTGACGCCCGATCAAAAAGAAGTGGTGGCGATCTTAAACAACAGCAGTCGCCATTTACAGACGCTGATCGAACAGTTACTCGATTACAACCGGAAACTGGCGGATGCGCCAACGCTCAGCGTGAATGTCGATCTTAATGCGTTGGTCACTGACGTGGTGGCAGCCAACAGTCTGCCTGCGCGGGCGAAGAAAATCCGCAGTGAAGTGGTTATTGATGCGCCACAGTGTCTGGCAGAACCGACGCTGTTGCGCCGGGTGCTGGATAATCTCTACTCCAATGCGGTGCACTACGGGGCTGAATCCGGTACTATTTGGGTCCGCAGCCGGTATGGTGAAGAGCGGGTGATTATCGAGGTGGCGAACTCCGGAGCCCCGATCCCCGACGCCGAGCGCGCGATGATTTTTGAACCTTTTTATCAGGGCAGCCAGCAGAGAAAAGGGGCTGTAAAAGGCAGCGGTCTGGGGTTAAGCATTGCTCAGGACTGTATTCGCCGTATGCATGGAGAGCTGCAACTGGTTGCCGTTGAGGATGCTGACGTCTGTTTCCGTATCGAATTGCCCCTGACGGCTGAGAAGAATAAATAATGATGATATTCGCTGGCGGGTGCGACCAATGAGCGCATTCACCTTACTGATTAAATCTGTTCGCCGATTTTTGTCGATCGGTAGCGCGCTGGTACTGGCGGGATGCGTGCAGCACACTGCCGATAATTCCTATTATCAGCAAGTTTCCAGTAATGTTGTTCCTGAAAGCAAAGTGACTGATTTTCGTATTGCGCCCTGTGAGACCCTCTGGGCGCTGGACGATGACGACGCGCTGACCAATTCCCTCTACTGGCTGCGTGCGATGGATTGTGCCGATCGTATGAGCGACGCGCAGGCGCGTTTTCAGGCGCAGCAGATCCCCGCCGCCAGCTGGGATCAGATCTTCAAACAGAGCATCCTGCTGTCAGGTGCCGATCCGGATCTCACGCAGCGCCGGGCCTTGCTGAATAAAGTCAGCCAGAATCGCGGACAGATGCCGTCTTCAATCCGCCCGCTGGTGCAGCTGTGGCGCGAGCGTCAGAATTTGCAGGTGGTACTGGGGGATGAAAAAGCCGGCAATCTCCGCCAGCAATCACTAAATGAAGAAAAACTTCAGGTGATGACTGCACAACAGCAGACACTGGAAAACAGTCTGGCGGATACGCGCCGTAAGCTGGAGAACCTGACTGATATCGAACGTCAGCTCTCCTCGCGCAAACAAATTCAGGGTGATTTACCGGACAACGATCCCGCCACGCCGGCGAAACCGGCTTCTGAATCCTCCGTGAAACCGGCTGAGACTTACACGCCGCCTAAGGATCCGAACGCAAAATGACGCTACGAAAAGCTGCCAGTTTATTGCTGGTCGATGACGATCCCAGCCTGTTAAAACTGCTGGGTATGCGCCTGACCAGCGAAGGTTTCCGTGTCACCACTGCCGAAAGCGGGGCAGAAGCGCTGCGTGTGCTGCACCGTGAACGTATCGACCTGGTCTTGAGTGATTTGCGCATGGATGAAATGGACGGCATGGCGCTGTTCGCGGAGATCCAACAATTCCAACCGGGCATGCCGGTGATCATTCTTACCGCGCACGGCTCGATCCCCGATGCGGTCGCCGCCACGCAGCAGGGCGTCTTCAGTTTCCTCACCAAACCTGTCGATCGCGATGCGCTCTATAAAGCCATCGATGAGGCGCTGGCGCAGTCCAGCCCGTCGGCGGATGAAAGCTGGCGCGAAGCAATTGTCACCCGCAGCCCTGTCATGCTACGTCTGCTGGAGCAAGCCAATATGGTCGCCCAGTCCGACGTGAGCGTGCTCATCAACGGCCAGAGCGGCACCGGTAAAGAAGTGCTGGCGCAGGCGATCCACGGTGCCAGCCCGCGCGGGAAGAAAGCGTTTATCGCCATCAACTGTGGTGCGTTGCCGGAACAACTTTTGGAGTCCGAGCTGTTCGGCCATGCCAAAGGTGCGTTTACCGGCGCGGTCAGCAGCCGGGAAGGGCTGTTTCAGGCGGCAACCGGAGGGACGTTATTTCTTGATGAAATCGGCGATATGCCGCTTTCATTGCAGGTAAAACTGCTGCGTGTTTTGCAGGAGCGCAAGGTGCGCCCGCTCGGCAGCAATCATGATATTGACGTCGATGTCCGCATTATTTCTGCCACGCACCGTGATTTGCCCAAAGCGATGGAGAAGGGCGAATTTCGCGAGGACCTGTTCTACCGTCTGAATGTGGTCAGCCTGAAATTGCCAACGCTGAGCGAAAGGGCGGAGGATATTCCGCTGCTCGCCAATCATTTGCTGCGGATCTCGGCGCAGCGGCACAAGCCGTTTGTGCGCAGTTTTTCTACCGATGCACTGAGACGTTTGATGGCGGCCAGCTGGCCGGGAAACGTGCGTCAGCTGGTGAACGTGATCGAGCAATGTGTCGCGCTCACTTCCGCGCCGGTGATCAGCGAAGCGCTGGTTCAGCAGGCGCTCGAAGGGGAGAACACCGCATTGCCGACATTCGCCGATGCGCGTAATCAGTTCGAGCTGAATTATTTGCGTAAGCTTTTGCAGATAACCAAAGGCAATGTCACGCAGGCGGCGCGTATCGCCGGACGTAACCGCACCGAATTCTATAAATTGCTGTCGCGCCACGAACTGGAAGCGACCGATTTTAAAGAGTAAAGACTGTAAAGAATATCAGCGCCATCGGGTACATTCCCGCCCCTGAACTATGATACCTTTAGCCCCTTCGTACGCCACGCGCCTGCGAAGCCAGATTGTGAACCATGCTGCCGCTCAGGAAGGCGGAGAGCAAACGAATGATTATAAGGGTCCGCCATGAAAAAGATTGATGCGATTATCAAGCCATTCAAACTCGACGATGTCCGCGAAGCGCTGGCAGAAGTCGGGATTACCGGGATGACCGTCACCGAAGTGAAAGGTTTTGGCCGTCAGAAAGGTCACACCGAGCTGTACCGTGGTGCTGAATACATGGTCGATTTCCTGCCAAAAGTGAAAATCGAAATTGTTGTGGCTGATGACATCGTGGATACCTGCGTGGAAACCATCATGACAACCGCGCAGACCGGTAAAATCGGCGACGGTAAAATCTTCGTGTTCGACGTGGCGCGCGTGGTACGTATCCGTACCGGCGAGCAGGACGAAGAAGCTATCTGATCCGCCGTGCGGAGCAGAAACGGAAAAGGCTGACATCGCGTCAGCCTTTTTGCTTTACAGCCTTTCAGATTCAGATCACTTTATGCGGGCCGAAACATTCATAGTGAACTCTGTCTTCGCTGACGTTCATCGCCAGCAACTGTTGCGCGGCGAACTGCATGAACCCGACCGGGCCGCACAGGTAAAAATGCATCGCCGGGTCGCCCAGTTGCGAGCTGACTTTGCTTAAATCCATCAGCCCCTGAAACTGGAAATCTTCGCCAGGGAGATCACTTTCCTGCGGCTGGTTATACCAGACATGGCTTTCCAACGACGGCAGTCGCGCCCCGGCACTTTTCACTTCACCGGCGAAAGCATGGACAGCGCCGTTTTCGGCAGCGTGCAGCCACTGAACCGGGGCGTTATGCCCGCGCTGCGCCAACGTATTTAGCATTCCCAGCATCGGCGTCTGGCCGACACCGGCGGAAATCAGCGCGACCGGCGTGGTGTCGCTGATTTCCATGAAGAAATCACCGTGCGGTGCGGCGAGGTGGATGATGTCACCAGGCTGTGCGTGGTTGTGCAGGAAGTTCGACACCGCGCCCTGATCTTCGCGTTTCACCGCGATGCGATAAGTTTTGCTGTTCGGTGCCTGCGTCAGGGAATACTGGCGAATTTCCTGATTCTTCAGCGAAGCGTCGCGGATATACACCGCCAGATATTGCCCCGGCTGAAAGTCCGCTACCGGCTGGCCATCGACCGGTTCGAGCAGGAAAGAGGTAATCAGACTGCTTTGCGGTTGTTTCGTGGCGATACGAAATTCACGAGTACCGCTCCATCCCCCGGTTTTCTCTGCGCTGTCCTGATAGATTTCGGCTTCACGGTTGATGAACACGTTCGCCAGCACGCCGTAGGCTTCGCCCCAGGCATTCAGAACTTCCTGACCCGGACTGAACATTTCATCGAGCGTCGCCAGCAGGTGTGTACCGACAATATTGTACTGTTCCGGGCGGATGGTGAAACTGGTGTGCTTCTGAGCAATACGTTCTACCGCAGGCAGCAGCGCCGCGAGATTGTCGATGTTGGCGGCATAAGCACAGATGGCGTCAAACAGTGCCTGACGCTGATCGCCGTTGCGCTGATTGCTCATATTGAAGATGTCTTTCAGCTCAGGATTGTGGGCGAACATGCGGTCATAGAAGTGCGCGGTGAGCTTCGGGCCGGTCGCGGCGAGTAAAGGAAGGGTGGATTTAACGGTTGCGATAGTTTGACTGTCAAGCATGGTGAACTCCGTGTCGTTTATTGTAACGCCATAACATGTATTTTAAATGCATCTTATGTAAACCCACAATTTTTGTAAACACCCCTAAAGGGGTAGGGCTATTATCAGATGAGGAATGGCTCACAAAGCTGAAATTTGTACATGTTCAGGTGAATAAAACTCCCTTGATTATGGACAGAGGTTCACAGATCAAAGCCTTGCTGTATCTGGAGCCAATCGTTTGCCTAAAAACCTTAAGCTGACCCTATCCGAAGGCCGCTTAAACATTTACACTGTGGCGCAGAACCCGCAAGGGGCGTTTATTTTTTAGTTTGTTGAGTCAGGAGATGCGGATGTTAAAGCGTGAAATGAACATTGCCGATTATGATGAAGTGCTGTGGGCAGCAATGGAAAAAGAAGTTGTTCGTCAGGAAGAACATATCGAGCTGATTGCGTCAGAAAACTATACCAGCCCGCGCGTTATGCAGGCTCAGGGCTCGCAACTGACCAACAAATATGCCGAAGGCTACCCAGGCAAACGCTATTACGGTGGCTGTGAGTACGTCGACATCGTTGAACAACTGGCTATCGACCGTGCAAAAGAATTGTTCGGTGCTGATTTTGCTAACGTTCAGCCACACTCCGGCTCACAGGCAAACTTCGCGGTTTACACCGCACTGTTACAACCGGGCGACACCATTCTGGGGATGAACCTCGGTCACGGCGGTCACCTGACTCACGGCTCACCGGCTAACTTGTCCGGTAAACTGTACAACGTGGTGCCTTACGGTATCGACGAAACTGGCGATATCGACTACGAAGATGTGAAACGTCAGGCTGAAGCGCACAAACCAAAAATGATCATCGGCGGCTTCTCCGCGTTCTCCGGTATTGTTGACTGGGCCAAACTACGTGAAATCGCTGACAGCATTGGTGCCTACTTATTCGTCGACATGGCACACGTTGCTGGCCTTATCGCCGCAGGCGTTTACCCTAATCCGCTGCCACACGCACACATCGTCACCACAACCACGCACAAAACGCTGGCTGGCCCACGCGGTGGTCTGATCCTGGCGAAAGGCGGCAGCGAAGAGTTCTACAAAAAACTGAACTCCGCCGTCTTCCCTGGTGGTCAGGGCGGCCCGCTGATGCACGTGATTGCCGGTAAAGCGGTAGCACTGAAAGAAGCGATGGAACCTGAATTCAAGGTGTACCAACAGCAGGTGGCGAAAAACGCACAGGCAATGGTGGCTGTGGTTCTGGAACGTGGTTACAAAGTGGTTTCCGGCGGTACGCACAACCACTTGTTCCTGATGGATCTGGTGGATAAAAACCTGACCGGTAAAGAAGCTGATGCCGCTTTGGGTCGCGCCAACATCACCGTGAACAAAAACAGCGTGCCAAACGATCCGAAGAGCCCGTTTGTAACTTCTGGCGTACGTATCGGTACACCTGCTGTGACCCGTCGCGGCTTCAAAGAAGCAGAAGTCCGTGAACTGGCTGGCTGGATCTGTGACGTACTGGACAACGTGAACGATGAAGCCACTATCGAACGCGTAAAAAACAAAGTTCTCGACATCTGTGCACGCTTCCCGGTTTACGCATAATATTGCGGTAACCGTCAGGTGCTAAAACCCGCTCCGGCGGGTTTTTTTATACGTATGAATCAGAATTTGTGAGCTGGCAGACATTCTTTTGTCATGGAGAGGTTTGCGGATTGCTAGCGATTGTGAGCTCTGTCAAAGTATTGGCCTCACACCGGAGGATCTATGGAATTGCGTTCCACACGCTGGCTGTCACTCAGTTATTTCACCTATTTTTTCAGTTACGGTATTTTTCTTCCCTTCTGGGGGTTATGGCTTAAAGGCGAGGGGATCTCTTCTGAAAATATCGGCCTGCTGCTCGGCGCAGGGTTAGTCGCTCGCTTCCTTGGCACGTTAATCATTTCTCCTTCCATCAAAGACCCCTCTCATTTAGTAACCGGGCTGCGCATCCTGGCATTGCTCACACTGGCCTTCGCCGTCGGCTTCTGGTTCGGCAACGGCTGGGCGTGGCTGATGATCAACATCGCCGGTTTCAGCCTGTTCTTCGGGCCACTGGTGCCGCTGACCGATGCGCTGGCGGGGACGCTGCAACGTCAGATCAACATGGATTACGGCAAAGTGCGCGTCTGGGGCTCGATTGCGTTTGTGATAGGGTCGGCGCTGACCGGCAAACTGGTGGAGGTCTACGGCCATAACGCGATTTTATACACGCTGACCGCAGGCGCGGCGGCGATGCTGCTCGGGATGCTGCTGCGTCCAAGTGTGAAGCCGGTCGGGGAACCGCGTCAGAGCGGCGCGCCGACCATCACCTGGAAAGCGCTGCTGAGTGAAACGCCGGTCTGGCGATTCCTGCTGTGCGTCACATTGTTGCAGGGTGCGCATGCGGCCTATTACGGCTTCAGCGCCATCTACTGGCAAGACGTCGGCTATTCTTCGACGACTATCGGCTATTTATGGTCGCTGGGCGTGGTGGCGGAAGTGCTGGTATTTACCTTCAGCAAACAGCTGTTCAGCCGCTGGTCGGCGCGCGATTTACTGCTGTTGTCGGCAGTGTGCGGTGTGGTGCGCTGGGGACTGATGGGCGAATTTACCGCGCTGCCGTGGCTGATTTTGATTCAAATCCTGCACTGCGGCACGTTCACCGTCTGTCATCTGGCGGGTATGCGCTTTATTGCAGCGCGTCCGCGCGATCAGGTGATCCGCTTACAGTCGGTGTATTCTGCGCTGGCAATGGGTGGCGGGGTGGCAATTATGACGATGGTGTCCGGCTTCCTGTTTGAACATCTGCATGCCGGATTGTTCTGGGTGATGGCGATTCTGGCGGTTCCGGCTATTTTCCTGCGTCCAAACGTCACGCCTTCCGCACCGGCAACGCCTGTCAGTTAAGGCGCTTCGAGCAGCGAGCGGATACGTTTTCGCTGCTCTTTCGCCAGCGGCAGTTGGGTGTGAATGACCAGCGGATCGGCGTCGGTGCTGCGGGTGGCGTAGGGCGTAACAATCATTGCTACGCCGCTCGGGGCACCGAATTTATAGAAATCCGTCAGCGTCTGATATTTGATATTAAGTGGCAGCAGCGTAGCTTCGCGGATTTGCTGCTCGACCGCCTCTTCCAGTTCCGGATTATTGTGCGTCAGCAGTAATATCTGTTTCTCCTGTAACGCATTGCCCTGCATCAGCCAGGCGCCAAAAGTGATCGCCACCAGCCCGATTTCATCTTCTGAGAGCGCGATCAAATACTCCTGCTCAAACCCTTCCAGCGCTTCGCGGGTGGTACGTACCAGACGCGGATACATCCGGTTGACCTCTTCCTGCATCAGATTATCGATGCCAATGCCGAAATGACAGCGTTCAATCGCCGGACCGAGATGCGCAAAAAGCTGGCCGACCAGACCTTCGTAACTGCTGAATTTCATGCCAGCGACATCCTGAAAGCGCGCCACCAGATTCTCGATTTGCAGCAGCAACCGCTGATCTTCGGTCGAGCCGGAACTCTGGTAGGTGTGCGTTTTCAGCATGCGCAGCATCAGCGTGAAAAACTCACACTCGCTGTCATCCATCAGGCCGTGACTCAGGGTTTGCAACTGCGTAAACAGCGTTCGCGCCGCCGGATACTCCGCTTTTTCGCGCAGCCAGCGACGCTGTTGTTCGGTGAAACGAATCCCACCGGACGGCGCGCTTTGCCATGCACCGTTCTGCCACAGACAATATTGCAAACAAATGCGTATCAGCTGGCAATCGTGCTCGCTCAGCCCTTTCGGCAACAGCGAGGCACAATCTTCGATCATGACCCCCAGAATATCGGTGCGCAGTACCACCTTTGGGCAAGGCTGACCTTCGAACGCAATATGTAACCAGGGCAGAAAATGACGCGGCACGAAATCCGGGGAAATACGCAGGGTGCGGCGTAATCCCTGAAACAGACACAGGCGCTGGGCGAGGGTGTCGCCCTGAATGCGGCACTCTTTTTCGCTGTATTGCAGAACGTCCAGCCGGTGTATGCGTTGGATCTCGCAGGTGACTTCCGCCAGATCGTCCCACGTCGTTCGCAGATCAACCCGGTTGATTTCACTGATAATCTCCAGTTGCACAGCCGTCAGCGGCGCGTACAGCATCAGCAACACGTGGCAGCGACGTTGCGAAGCGGAAAGCGCGGGAGCAGGTTGTGGATCCAGAGTCATATCACCTTCTGTAATGGTGTCACTTGAAATTATTAGTCAAGCATAGCAAACCGCCCGCCCGCGAAAGGCCGCGGCCATTGGGTTTTACTCCGGCTTACAACTCAGATCACAGATATTTTTGACGACCGCTTAAATGCACAGCAAAATACTGTTACTAAGTAACAATTTAATGATGCTTTACAGGAGAGTGACGTTGCAAAAAACCAGGGACAGGCTCTCAGGACGCAGTATGCGCTGGCTTGCGCTGGCGCTATTTTGCCTGCCGGGCGCTGCGTCTGCGCATCCGCACAGCTTTATTGATATGCAGACCACGCTGGTTGCCGACGAGACTTCGTTGACCGGCCTGAAAATGGTCTGGACGATGGATGAAATCACCTCGGCAGATTTGCTGTATGACGCGCAAAATGCCAAAACCGGTTCGGATATCTGGAAGAAGCTGGCAGCAGAAGTGATGGCGCGCGTGCTCAGCCAGCATTATTTCACCAACTTTTATCGTGAGGGAAAGCCGGTGAAATATCTGGACTTACCGAGCGAATATCAGCTTTCCCGCAAAGGCGACCAGGCGGTGCTTGAGTTTGTTCTGCCGCTCGCCCGTCCTCAGCCACTGACCGGAAAACCGATGGAGTTTATGACGTTTGACCCGTCCTACTTTGTCGATATGACCTACAAAGACAAAACCGCGCTGCACATGCCGGCTGCCCTGGAAAAGCGCTGCACGCTGGCGCTGTTTACGCCAAAGCCAAACGCTTCGCTGCAAAGCTACGCGCTGTCGCTCGATAAAGCCGATGCGCCGCCGGAAAGCATGGATCTCGGTCAGCAATTTGCACAGAAGGTCACGCTGGAATGTCATTAATCTCAACGTCATCGAAAACCATTTCCTGGCGCGATCTGTGGCCGCTGGCGGTCTTTCTTATTCTGCTGGCGGCAGGGGGTTTCCTGCTGATGCATTATTGGCCGCGCATATTGCTCAGCAGCATTATGTGGCAACGGGATTTACATCAGGAACTGGCGGGATTATTGCGCCAGGTAAAAGAAAATCCGATGCGGGCGGGCATGACACTGGCGGGCTTTAGCCTCATTTACGGCGTTGTACACGCCATCGGGCCGGGGCATGGAAAAATCGTCATCACCACCTATCTCGCCACCCATCCTTCCCGACTGAAAAGTAGCCTGAAACTGACTTTTGCCTCGGCGATTGTGCAGGGGCTGGTGGCGATATTGCTGGTCAGCGTGGTGCTCGGCGTGTTGCAGCTCTCTTCCCGTCAGCTGCATCAGAGCAGTTTCTGGATGGAGCAGGGGAGCTTCATTCTGGTTATCCTGCTCGGTCTTTTGCTGTGCTGGCGGGCGCTGAAACGCGTTTATCACACGCTGAAAAGTCTGCGACCGGTGCCCGCGATGAAGATACGCAGTATTTCACCGCAGGGCGCGCAGCCGCATGTTCATGACGATCATTGCGGTTGCGGCCATCAGCATGTGCCGAGTGACAAACAGTTGCAGGCGGGCGGAGATTTACGCACGCAAATTGCGATCGTGCTGGCGATGGGGCTGCGACCCTGCTCGGGTGCTGTCATGGTGTTGCTGTTTGCCAAGGTGATCGGCGTGTACAGCTGGGGCGTGATTTCAGCTATCGCCATGGCCATCGGCACCTCACTCACCGTTTCCCTTATTGGCGTGCTGGTATTTTACAGCCGGGCGCTGGCGGTGAAGCTGAGCGCCAGCCGGACGCCTGCGGTCTGGCAACGCATCGCCTGGTCGCTGCTGGCACTGGGCGGAGGAATTGTGCTGCTGGTAGCAGGTATTCTGTTGTACAGCACAGCGGGCGGAGAGGCTTCATCGGGGCTGGGCGGTCCGTTCGGTCGCTAAAAAAAGGCATAAAAAAACGGACGCCCGCAATGGACGTCCGTTTTTTTTAACTGATAAGCAGCGGAATTAACGCTTCAGCGCTTCGCTCAGTTCTTCACGCATGGTATTGAGAATACCTTTAACAACGCGCGGGTTACCGGCAACGATGTTGCCAGAAGAGTAATGGTTGTGGCCGCCAACGAAGTCAGTCACCACGCCGCCTGATTCACGAACCAGCAGCTCGCCACCGGCGAAATCCCATGGCTTCAGCGCCACTTCGAAGAAACCGTCAACGCGACCAGCGGCGACATACGCCAGGTCCAGCGCAGCAGAACCGGTACGACGGAAATCTGCACACTCGGTGAACAGTTTGCCAATCACGTTGATGTAGCTTTTTGCGTGTTGTTTGGCTTTGAACGGGAAGCCGGTAGCCAGAATGGTGCCGTCGAGGTCTTTAGCGTTGGTGCCGCGCAGACGGTAACCGTTCAGCTGTGCGCCCTGACCGCGGGTCGCGGTGAACAGTTCGTTACGCATTGGATCGTAAACTACCGCGACTTCAGTGCGGCCTTTGATGCGCACGGCGATAGATACAGCGAAATGTGGGAAGCGTTTAACGAAGTTGGTGGTGCCATCCAGCGGGTCGATAATCCATTGTACATCTTTGTCTTCGCCTTCCAGTTCGCCACACTCTTCACTGATGATGGTGTGTTTTGGATAGGATTTGCGAATGACGTCGATAATCATGTGCTCGGCTTCGCGGTCTACATTGGTAACAAAATCATTGGTACCTTTTTGAGTCGCTTCTACAGAATCTGGCGTTTCGTAATGTTTGGCAATCAGGTTACCGGCCTTGCGCGCAGCGCGCACGGCGATGGTGAGCATCGGATGCATGGATATCTTCCAACTAGGATGTTAAAGAACGGGAATACGGGAAACGGCGCGCAGTATAGCAGGGGTTCTGAAAATTAACTACCGTTGTGATAGGCTGTTGTGATTTTCCGCCACGCTCAGAGTTTGTATGCTGCCCAATATCCGTATTGTATTAGTTGAAACCTCCCACACTGGCAATATGGGCTCTACCGCCCGTGCCATGAAAACTATGGGATTATCCAGCCTGTATCTGGTCAATCCGCTGGTGAAACCTGACTCTCAGGCCATCTCTTTGTCTGCCGGTGCCAGTGATGTGATCGGAAACGCGAAGATCGTTGATACGCTGGACGAAGCCCTGGCGGGCTGCAGTCTGGTGATCGGCACCAGCGCCCGTTCGCGCACATTGCCGTGGCCGATGCTCGAACCGCGTGAATGCGGCGAGCACAGTGCCATCGCGGCACAAACCGCGCCAGTCGCACTGGTGTTTGGTCGTGAACGCGTTGGTCTGACTAACGAAGAGCTGCAAAAGTGTAATTACCACGTCTGCATTCCCGCGAACCCTGAATACAGTTCGCTGAATCTGGCGATGGCTGTGCAGATCATTGCGTATGAAGTGCGCGTGGCGCACCTTGCTTTACTGGAAGCCGCGAAGCCGCAGGTAGAGTATGAAGAGTCACCGTATCCGCTGGTCGATGACCTCGAGCGTTTCTATCAGCATCTTGAACATACGTTGCTGGAAACCGGCTTTATTCGACAGGCGCATCCCGGTCAGGTAATGAGCAAATTACGTCGGTTATTCACCCGTGCGCGACCTGAATCTCAGGAGTTAAACATCCTGCGCGGCATCCTGACGTCGATCGAAAAGACTAAGAACGGCAAGGAATAAGCCTCACTTTCTGATAATAAAGACAGTTTTTAGTCTGATTATCATAAGGTTGCGACTTTGCTTCTCCCTCGTTCTTTTGGCTCTGTAATACTTGAGTAAATTACTAGGTTAAATAGTTGACTGTTTTACTCGGGAATGGCAGACTCATTTGCATGTTCCGAACCAATGTATTTTTTTTTAAGTAATTCAACACAGGTAACCATGCTATGAGACTGACATCCAAAGGCCGTTATGCCGTGACCGCTATGCTTGACGTAGCGCTGCATTCACAGGAAGGACCGGTACCACTGGCTGACATTTCTGAGCGCCAGGGCATCTCCCTTTCTTATCTGGAGCAGCTGTTCTCGCGTCTTCGTAAAAACGGTCTGGTTGCCAGCGTTCGTGGTCCGGGCGGTGGTTATCTGTTAGGTAAAGATTCCGCGGATATCGCTGTTGGCGCAGTCATCACTGCCGTCGATGAATCCGTTGACGCAACCCGTTGTCAGGGTAAAGAAGGGTGCCAGAACGGCGAACGCTGTCTGACTCATACCCTGTGGCGTGATCTGAGTGAACGCATCAGCGGCTTCCTGAACAACATTACGCTGGCAGAGCTGGTCAATAACCAGGAAATCCTGGAAGTGGCCGACCGTCAGAACGGTGAAGTCCGTCGTCAGCCAAATGGCCGTCAGATGGAAACGATCAATGTGAATTTAAGAGCGTAATCTCTTTTTCCACTGATGATCGACGCTTAAAAAAGCCCGCGGGAAATTAATTTCCGCGGGCTTTTTTCTTTTACTGACGTCAATTCTTACCGATTAGTGCCCGCAAAACGTCATTTCCCTTTTAAGAATCCGTGAAGCCGTTTTAAACTGGCTGTCGTTTTTAATTCTTTTGTTCGATAACGAACGCGCAGTCCGGAGCTTGCCTGCCATGAAACTACCTATCTATCTCGATTATTCCGCCACCACGCCGGTCGATCCGCGTGTTGCGCAGATGATGATGCAGTGTCTGACACTGGACGGTACTTTCGGCAATCCGGCCTCCCGCTCGCACCGCTTTGGCTGGCAGGCCGAAGAGGCCGTCGACGTGGCGCGTAACCAGATTGCTGATCTGATCAATGCCGATCCGCGTGAAATTGTCTTCACCTCGGGCGCGACAGAATCTGACAATCTGGCTATCAAAGGCGCAGCCCATGCGCAGCGTGCGAAAGGCAACCACATCATCACCAGCCAGACCGAACACAAAGCGGTGCTCGATACCTGTATCCAGCTGGAAAGCGAAGGTTTCGACGTCACCTATCTGGCTCCGCGCGAAGACGGTGTGATCACCCCGGCGGCGGTAGAAGCGGCGATGCGTCCGGAGACGATTCTGGTGTCAATCATGCAGGTGAACAACGAAATCGGCGTAATTCAGGACATCGCTACTCTCGGTGAACTGTGCCGCAGTCGCGGCGTTTTATTCCATGTCGATGCGACCCAAAGCGTGGGCAAGATAGCTATCGATCTCAGCGAGTTGCCGGTCGATCTGATGTCGTTCTCGGCGCACAAGATTTACGGCCCTAAAGGTATCGGCGCGCTCTACGTGTGCCGCAAGCCGAAAGTGCGCATCGACGCGCAAATTCACGGCGGCGGCCACGAGCGCGGTATGCGTTCCGGGACGCTGCCGGTGCATCAGATTGTCGGCATGGGCGAAGCGTACCGCATTGCCAAAGAAGAGATGACCGCCGAAGCAGAGCGTCTGACCGTACTGCGGGATCGTCTGTGGAAGGGCATTCAGCAGCTGGATCAGGTGCATCTCAATGGATCGCCGCAGCACGCGGCACCCAACATTCTCAACGTCAGCTTTGCCGCCGTGGAAGGGGAATCTCTGATCATGGCGCTCAAAGATCTGGCGGTGTCCTCCGGTTCGGCTTGTACCTCCGCCAGCCTTGAACCTTCCTACGTTTTGCGTGCCATAGGATTGAGCGAAGAACTGGCACACGGCTCCATCCGCTTTTCGCTGGGGCGCTGGACCACCGAAGAAGAAATTGATTATGCCATTGCGCTGGTGGTGAAATCGGTCCGCCGCCTGCGTGAGTTGCCACCGGTTTATATGAAATGAAGTCCCTCCCTATAAAAGGGCGATTTACCTGTCATCATTGAAGATAAAAACAATCAGGAGTGCTGTTATGAGTTCCGAAGTAACGACCAATGAAGCCATGCCCGTGTTCCTTTCCACTCAGCCTGCTGATGCGCGCTGGGGCGAAAAAGCCACACTGAGTACCGATTCTGCGGGCATGACCATTCATCTGAATGGCGGCGACGCGCTGACGGCAATCTCCCGCGCGGCACGTCGTATCGACGGTCAGGGCGTTAAAAATGTCAAACTGGCCGGTGAAGGCTGGGATCTCGAAAACAGCTGGGCATTCTGGCAGGGCTTCCGTGGCCCGAAAGGCACCCGTAACGTCGAATGGGCCGAATTATCAGAAGATGATTCGACCACGCTAAAGCAGCGCCTGAAAATCATCGACTGGGTGCGCAACACTATCAATACCCCTGCAGAAGACTTGTCACCAGAGCAACTGGCCACGCGCGCTGTGGATCTGATGTGCGAATTTGGTAACGACAAAGTCAGCTACCGCATCACCAAAGGTGAAGATCTTCGTCAGCAAAATTATAACGGCCTGCACATTGTTGGCCGTGGTTCAGATCGCGCTCCGGTTCTGCTGGCGCTCGATTACAACCCAAGCGGCGACGCTGAAGCGCCGGTTTACGCCTGCCTGGTGGGCAAAGGTATTACTTTTGATACCGGCGGTTACAGCCTCAAACCGAGCGGCTCTATGGATTCCATGAAAGCTGACATGGGTGGCGCAGCGACCCTGACCGGTGCGCTGGCGCTGGCCGCGGCCAACGGCCTGAATAAACGCGTGAAGCTTTATCTGTGCTGCGCGGACAATATGGTCAGCGGCAATGCGCTCAAACTGGGCGATATCATTCGCTACCGCAATGGCAAAACCGTTGAAGTGATGAACACCGACGCCGAAGGCCGTCTGGTACTGGCAGATGGCCTGATCGACGCCTCTGCACAGAATCCTGAACTGCTGATCGACGCGGCAACGCTGACCGGTGCGGCCAAAACGGCGCTGGGCAACGATTATCACGCGCTGTTCAGCTTCGACGATGCGCTGGCTGGCGAACTGCTGGCAAGCGCGAAAGCCGAACACGAACCTTTCTGGCGTCTGCCACTGGAAGAGTTCCATCGTTCACATCTGCCGTCAAACTTCGCGGAACTGAACAATATCGCCGGTCCCTCTCACACCGCGGGTGCGAGCACGGCTGCCGCGTTCTTGTCTCACTTTGTGACGGATTACAAAAAAGGCTGGTTGCACATCGACTGTTCCGCAACTTACCGCAAAAGTGCGGCTGACCAGTGGTCTGCCGGTGCCACCGGTTTGGGCGTGCGCACTGTCGCCAACCTGTTGTTAGCCAAAGCAAAATAACTACCCAGCACCCTTCGAGCGGCAAATGCGCAAGTGCTGCGCAAAAGGCCTGATCCTTTTGTCGTACAACTCGAATTTTTGTATCAGGCATTGTTTTGACCACGGGGCGCTCACGGGCGCCCCGTTTTATACCTTTACCGGAGTAAAGAACCATGAGTGTCCCACACGATCATCTCCCTGCCGGTAGCGCTGCGACGGACGGTGAAAACGAGCTGGAGCGACTGCTCCGTCTGTCCGTGACCGCTGCCGCCTGGCGTCCGGCGTTTTACCAGACGCTGCTGGATTCCACCGTGTTTGTTCTGGGCGATGCCGGTCAGGATAATGCGGAAAAACAGGGCAGTGTGGCGATCACTGCGGGCAGCGAACTGAATATCCTGCACTGGGAAAAACAGGACGGTAGCTCGATCATTCCTTTCTTTTCGTCCGTCGACGTTCTGGAAAAAGCCAGCGCTGGCGAAAGCCCGGATGAGCAGGCCTTTGTGGCACTTCCGGCCCGGGTGTTATTTGAAATGACGCAGGGTGATGAGCTGTTTCTGAATCCGAAATCTGAATACGGTAAAGAGTTTTACCCGAGCGAAGTCACGCTGCTGCTCAACAACGGCGGCCTGAATGCGCCGTCGGAACTGGTACTCGATAAAGAAAGCCAGCTTCTGATAGGCCAGCCGGAAGAGTATCCGTCGGCGATGATTGACGCGCTGACGACATTGTTCACGCAAAAAAAACCGGTACGCCGGGCGTTCATGGCGCTTATCCACGACAAAACCGTCGACGAGCAGCCGAACCTGTTAATTGGGGTTGAAGCTGACGGTGATGAGCAGGAAATTGATGCGCTGATCCGTGAAGCGGGAAATGTGGCCGCCGAAACATCACCGGACGACCGTCCTGTGGATTTCTGTATCGTTTCTGAAAAGGAACGCGGCATCAGTCATTATCTGATAAGCCATACGCAACCGTTCTATCAGCGCAAGTGGGGAAGCTGGCTGCGTAACATTATTCCTTCGTCCGGGCAGGCGTAAAACGGTAAGGGGGATCTATGCGTTAATCCCCTAATTGTCCCCGTTTTGTTTAAGGGGATTAGGCAGTTTGTGCATGATCGTGAATCAATGCCGCATTTTTTTAATTAAATGTTGTGATTCGGGTAGGCAATCTTAACTTCGCTCCCTATAATCACCGCCATTTTACGGCAGGTATAACATTAAATTAACCGGCCCTACCTATAAAAGTCAGACAGAGGTTTTTCCATGACTATCCAACGTACTTTCTCCATCATCAAGCCAAACTCCGTTGCTAACAATGACATCGGCGCAATCTACGCACGTTTCGAACGCGCAGGTTTCTCCATCATTGCTTCTAAAATGCTGAAACTGACCAAAGAGCAGGCTGAAGGTTTTTACGCTGAGCACAAAGGTCGTCCATTCTTTGACGGTCTGGTTGAATTCATGACGTCTGGCCCAATCGTTGTTCAGGTTCTGGAAGGCGAAAACGCAGTTCAGCGTAACCGTGACATCATGGGTGCAACTAACCCGGAAAACGCACTGGCCGGTACCCTGCGTGCAGATTTCGCAGACAGCTTCACTGCTAACGCCGTTCACGGTTCTGATGCAGTAGAATCCGCACAACGCGAAATCGCTTACTTCTTCGACGAAAGCGAAATCTGCCCGCGTTAAGATTTTCGGGCGTCATTGCCGGAAGACAGACCGCAAATTCGCAAGAATTTTGTCAGCGTCGCCTTCCAAACATGGCAACTCTGCCCTAAAATTTGTACAATGTTGCGCCCCGAATGAGCCAGCCTCTTCGGGGCGCAATTTATTGCAGGCCACCTGAATGCCGCTTATGCGCGCAGACGGTACCGGTTCTGCACTTCCCTGGCGCCATAACGTGTAACAACGAGGCCATATTTCATTATGTTAGAATCAACAACTCCAGAGCAAAACGTGTCTGAAACCTTCCCGATTTCCGCAGAGGAAGTGAAAACTGTTGCTCCTGCTGCCGCAAAAATTAACCTTCTTGATCTTAACCGCAAACAAATGCGTGAGTTCTTCATCAACATGGGCGAGAAACCGTTCCGTGCTGATCAGGTCATGAAGTGGATGTACCACTATTGCAGCGATGATTTCGAGCAAATGACCGATATCAATAAACCGCTGCGTGACAAGCTGGCGCGCGTGGCTGAAATCCGCGCTCCGGAAGTCGCTTCCGAACAACGTTCTACCGATGGCACCATCAAATGGGCGATTCAGGTCGGCGGGCAACTGGTCGAAACCGTGTACATCCCGGACGGCGACCGCGCCACGCTTTGCGTCTCCTCCCAGGTTGGCTGCGCGCTGGAATGTACTTTCTGTTCTACGGCTCAACAGGGCTTTAACCGTAACCTGCGCGTGTCCGAAATCATTGGTCAGGTCTGGCGTGCGGCGAAAATCATCGGTGCTGCCAAAATTACGGGCACCCGTCCTATCACTAACGTCGTGATGATGGGCATGGGCGAACCTTTGCTGAACCTGACGAACGTCGTTCCGGCGATGGAAATCATGCTGGATGACTTCGGGTTTGGCCTGTCTAAACGCCGCGTGACGCTGTCCACTTCTGGCGTCGTGCCTGCGCTGGATAAGCTGGGTGACATGATTGACGTTGCGCTGGCTATTTCTCTGCACGCGCCGAACGACACTATTCGCGATGAAATCGTGCCGATTAACCGCAAGTACAATATCGATACGTTCCTGGCCGCCGTTGAACGTTACATCAGCAAATCCAACGCCAACCAGGGCCGCGTGACCATTGAGTACGTTATGCTCGACCATATCAACGATGGCACCGAGCATGCGCATGAGCTGGCTGAGCGTCTGAAAAATACGCCGTGCAAAATCAACCTGATCCCATGGAACCCGTTCCCTGGCGCGCCGTATGGCCGCAGCTCAAACAGCCGTATCGATCGTTTCTCTAAAGTACTGATGGAGTATGGGTTTACCGTCATCGTGCGTAAAACCCGTGGTGATGACATTGATGCCGCCTGTGGCCAGCTGGCCGGTGACGTCATTGACCGCACCAAACGTACGTTGAAGAAAAAGATGGCGGCTGAACAACAGATTTCCGTTAAAGCCGTTTAATCGTCAGAAGGGCAGCGCAGGGCCTGGAGGTATCACTCAAAGCCCTGCGTTTTATTGTCGGTGGCAGAATAAAGGGAATTAAGCATGGCAATGAAAGGCAGTGCGAAAATGCTGATGGCTGCCGGTTTGGCGGCTGCTCTGTTGTCGGGGTGTTCAAGCGCTCCGAAAGAGACGCAGGCAGCAACAGGTGCATCCCAAACCCGTCTTGAACTGGGGATGGCGTATCTCACTCAGGGAAATATGGATGCGGCGAAACAGAATCTGCAAAAAGCCGCAGACAGTGCGCCGGATGATTATCGTACTCAGTTGGGCATGGCACTTTACGAGCAAAAAACCGGCGATCAGAAAGCTGCCGAAAGCCGCTATCAGCAAGCGCTGAAGCTGGCTCCGCAAAATGGGACCGTCTTAAATAATTACGGTGCGTTTTTGTGTAGTTTAGGGCAGTATGTACCGGCACAACAGCAGTTTAGCGCCGCAGCCAATGCGCCTGATTACGGTCAGGTGGCAGACAGTCTCGAAAATGCAGGCTACTGTTTTCTGAAGGCAAATCAGAATGAGGAAGCGCGAGTGTTACTGAGCCGGGCATTAAAAACCGATCCCGATAAAGGCGCACCCTTGCTGACAGAGGCAACCAAAGAATTTGAAGAAGGGAATCGCGCTCAGGCGAAACTTCTACTGGATATCTACCAGCATGTCCTGCCAGCCACGGCTGACAGCATTATGTTACAAATTCGATTCGCTGCGTTAGCGGGCAATCCGGATAGCGTTCAACGCTTCGGTAAGCAGCTTGCGCGAAGTTATCCACAATCCAAACAGTACCAGCAGTTCTTAGCTAATGAATACTGAAGCCTCCCAAGAAAATAAAGTTACATTGACCGCAGGCCAACGTCTGGGTCAGGCGCGTGAAGAGTTAGGGCTCAGCCATCAGGCCGTTGCAGAACGCCTGTGTCTGAAAGTCTCTACGATTCGCCAAATTGAAGAAGATGCGACGCCGGCCGATCTCGCGCCGACTTTCCTGCGTGGTTATCTTCGTTCCTATGCCAAACTGGTTCATATCCCGGAAGAAGAGCTCTTAAACCTGATTGGTAAGCAAGCCCCGATTAAAGTGCCGAAAGTCGCTTCTATGCAGGGTTTCTCTCTCGGTAAGTCTCGCAAAAAACGCGATGGCTGGCTGATGGGCTTTACCTGGCTGGTGGTGTTTGTGGTGATTGGCCTGACCGGTGCATGGTGGTGGCAAAACCATCAGGCGCAGCAGGAAGAAATCGCGACAATGGCCGATCAGTCTACGGCTCAACTGAATCAGGATAACGGCCAGGGGCAAACTATTCCTCTGGGCGGTGGTGACAACTCTAATTCTGCACCGACGACAGAAGACACGTCTTCTGCGCCTGACGCAGCAGCGACGACGCCACAATCACAGAACTCAATTCCTTTGAACACGGCGCAAACGCCAACGGATAACAGCGCACCGGCTTCCGCCGGAACGCCTGCAGCACAAGCACCTGCTGCGGTATCCACCAGCCAGCCAGCAACGGCTGAGAATGGTCTGCCAACCGGTGATGCACAAACTGCTGCGGCAGGTGCGGATCCGCAAGCTGTCGCTTTGACGTTCAAAGCTGACTGCTGGTTACAGATCGATGACGCGTCAGGTAAAACCTTGTTCAGCGGCATCAAAAAAGGCGGCGAAACCCTGAGCGTGAAGGGAACTGCACCTTATAAGCTGAAAATCGGCGCACCGGGTGCAGTGGATATTCAATTCCAGGGCAAGCCGGTTGATTTAAGTCGTTTTGTAAAATCAAGCCGTGTTGCGCGCCTGACTATCGCTGCCGAGTAATCGGCAGCTTGTCGGACGATTGCAACGATGGAGAGTGAAGTAATGCATAACCAAGCACCCATTACCCGTCGCAAATCAACCCGGATTTATGTCGGCAAGGTGCCTGTAGGTGATGGCGCACCGATTGCTGTGCAATCGATGACCAACACCCGCACCACAGATGTCGCGGCGACGGTCGCCCAGATCAAATCGCTGGAACGCGTAGGCGTCGATATTGTCCGCGTTTCTGTGCCTACCATGGATGCCGCTGAGGCGTTCAAGCTTATCAAGCAGCAGGTGAATGTTCCGCTGGTTGCTGATATCCATTTTGACTACCGTATCGCGCTGAAAGTGGCGGAGTACGGCGTTGATTGCCTGCGCATTAATCCGGGCAACATCGGTAATGAATCACGCATCCGTTCCGTGGTGGACTGCGCCCGACATTACAATATTCCTATCCGCATCGGTGTGAACGGTGGCTCTCTGGAAAAAGATATCCAGGAAAAGTTCGGCGAACCTACGCCCGAAGCGCTGCTGGAATCCGCGATGCGTCATGTCGACATTCTCGACAGACTTAATTTTGATCAGTTCAAAGTCAGCGTAAAAGCCTCTGATGTGTTTCTTGCCGTCGAGTCTTATCGTCTGCTGGCGAAGCGTATTGATCAGCCTTTGCATTTGGGTATCACGGAAGCGGGCGGTTTACGCGCCGGTTCGGTGAAATCTGCTATCGGTCTCGGCCTGCTGTTGTCTGAAGGTATCGGCGATACGCTGCGTATTTCTCTGGCCGCCGATCCGGTCGAAGAAGTGAAAGTCGGTTTTGATATTCTGAAATCCTTGCGCATCCGTTCCCGTGGCATCAACTTTATTGCCTGCCCGACCTGTTCGCGTCAGGAGTTTGATGTCATCGGCACCGTCAATGCGTTAGAGCAGCGTCTTGAAGACTTGATCACGCCAATGGATGTTTCCATCATCGGTTGCGTGGTGAACGGTCCGGGCGAAGCGCTGGTTTCCACTATTGGCGTCACTGGCGGCCATAATAAAAGCGGTTTCTACGAAGACGGCGTTCGTCAGAGAGATCGTTTTGATAACGAGCAGATGATCGATCAGTTAGAAGCGAAGATCCGCGCCAAAGCGGCGATTATGGATGAGAGTAAACGTATCGTTATCAATCATCTTGAAAAGTAACATCGGTTGCGGGCGTCAGAGTATGCTCGCAGTATTATATTGAACCCGACAGGGGTGATGGCGTCTGTGCGTTGAACCGCAGACCACAAACCCCCTATAATCGGGTTCATTTTTTATAAAACGATAGAGAACTGACGTGGCAAAGAATATCCAGGCCATTCGCGGCATGAACGACTACCTGCCGGAAGACACGGCGCTGTGGCAGCGTATCGAAGGTACTTTGAAACAGGTACTCGGCGGTTACGGCTACAGCGAAATCCGTATGCCGATTGTAGAGCAGACCCCATTGTTTAAACGCGCGATCGGTGAAGTGACCGATGTCGTGGAAAAAGAAATGTACACCTTTGAGGATCGCAACGGTGAAAGCCTGACGCTGCGCCCTGAAGGAACGGCCGGCTGCGTGCGCGCCGGTATCGAACATGGTCTGCTGTACAATCAGGAACAACGTCTGTGGTACATCGGCCCGATGTTCCGCTACGAACGCCCGCAAAAAGGACGCTATCGTCAGTTTAATCAGTTGGGTGTCGAAGTCTTTGGTCTGCAAGGCCCGGATATCGATGCGGAACTGATCCTGCTGAGCGCCCGCTGGTGGCGTGCGCTGGGCATCTCCGAGCACGTTACGCTGGAACTGAACTCTATCGGTTCACTGGAAGCCCGTGCGAACTATCGCGATGCGTTGGTGGCCTTCCTTGAGCAGCATAAAGACAAGCTGGATGAAGACTGCAAACGTCGAATGTACAGCAATCCTCTGCGTGTTCTGGATTCCAAAAATCCGGAAATTCAGACGTTATTGAACGATGCGCCAGAGCTCGGTGACTACCTTGATGATGAATCAAGGGAACACTTTACCGGTCTGTGTGAACTTTTAGAGCAGTCTGGTATCCCATATACGATTAATCAGCGACTTGTGCGCGGTCTGGATTATTACAACCGCACCGTGTTCGAGTGGGTAACCAGCAGTCTGGGCTCACAGGGTACTGTGTGTGCTGGTGGCCGTTACGACGGGCTGGTTGAACAATTGGGCGGTCGTGCGACGCCTGCCGTCGGTTTTGCGATGGGGCTTGAGCGTCTGGTATTACTGGTTCAGGCCGTAAATCCAGACTTCAAAGCGCCTGCGACGGTTGATGCTTACGTCATTTCTTCTGGCGCGGGTACACAAGGTGCAGCCATGAAACTGGCTGAAACGCTGCGTGATGCTATGCCGGAACTGAAAGTGATGACGAATTACGGTGGCGGCAACTTCAAGAAGCAATTCGCCCGTGCTGATAAATGGGGTGCACGAGTTGCCCTGGTATTAGGCGAAGATGAAGTCGCTAACCAGCAGGTTGTGGTCAAAGACCTGCAAACTGGAACGCAAGAAACGCTGACGCACAGTGAAGTCGCTGGGCGTCTGGCTTCGATGTTGGGTTAAGGAGAAGGACACTGTGGAAGTCTATACCACTGAGAATGAACAGGTTGATGCTGTACGTCGCTTCTTTGCCGAAAACGGTAAAGCGCTGGCCATCGGCGTTGTTCTGGGTATTGTAGCCCTGGGCGGCTGGCGTTTCTGGCAGAGCCATCAGGACTCTGCCCTGACGGAAGCTTCTGCGTCTTTCCAGAAAGCAAATCAGGCAATGGCCAGCAAAAGTGCGCAAGGCGTGGCCGAGCTCGAGAAATTTGGTCAGAGCAATGACAACAATTACGGTGTGTTTGCCGCTCTGCAACTGGCCGATCACTTTGTCGAAACGAAAGATTTCGCCAATGCTGAAAAGCAGTTAACGCAGGCGCAAGGTCAGGCCAAAGAAGACAATTTACGCTCGCTGGTGAATTTACGTCTGGCACGTGTCCAGATGCAGCAAGGCAAATTTGATGATGCACTCAAAACGTTAGACGGCGTGAAGGGTGAAGGCTGGGCAGCAATGCAGCAAGGCATCCGTGGTGATGTTCTGCTTGCTAAAGGCGATGCGAAAGGGGCTCGTGATGCCTTCAGCAAAGGTCTGGAATCTAAACCCTCTCAAACGCTGCAAACAATGCTGCGTATGAAATTGAACAACTTAGCCAGCTAAGGGGAACCCCGATGCAATTGCGTAAAACACTCTTGGTAGGATGGGTTTCTGTTGCCCTGCTGAGTGGCTGTTCATTGTTTAACAGCGAAGAAGATGTCGTCAAAATGTCCCCGCTGCCAAAAGTTGAGAATCAATTTACTCCGACGAAAGTCTGGAGCAAATCCGTAGGCGATGGCGTTGGTGATTTTTACTCCCATCTGCGTCCGGCCTGGCAGGACAGCACCATTTACGCAGCCGATCGTTTTGGCATCGTGAAAGCGCTGGATGCTGACAGCGGTAAAGAAAAATGGAGTGTTAACCTGTCCGAAAAAACCGGTTTCTTCTCCAGCAACCGTTCAGCACAACTGTCCGGCGGCCTGACTGTTTCCGGCGGCCATGTGTATATCGGCAGTGAAAAAGCGGTGGTTTATGCGCTGAACACTGAAGATGGCACCGTGGCATGGCAGACCAAAGTGGCGGGCGAAGCATTGTCCCGTCCTGTGGCCAGCGATGGATTAGTGCTGGTGCATACCGGCAACGGCATGTTGCAGGGTCTGAGCGAATCTGACGGTAAGATCCAGTGGACCGCTAACCTCGATATGCCGACGCTTTCTCTGCGTGGTGAATCTGCCCCAGCGGTTGCCTTTGGTGCAGCCATTGTCGGCGGTGATAACGGCCGCGTCAGCGCTGTGCTGATGAAAGAAGGTCAGTTGATCTGGCAGCAACGTATTTCACAAACTACCGGTACGACTGAAATCGACCGTCTGAGTGATGTTGATACCACACCGGTTATCGTTGATGGAGTTGTTTATGCGCTGGCTTACAACGGCAATCTGGTGGCGATGGATCTGCGTTCTGGTCAGGTGATGTGGAAACGTGATGTCGGCTCTGTAAATGACATCATCGTCGATGCAGGCCGTATCTATATGGTCGATCAGGATGACCGTGTGATGGCGCTGGATACACAGGGCGGCGTAAGCCTGTGGCGTCAAAGCGATCTGTTGCACCGTAATCTTACCGCGCCAGTGCTGTATAATGGGTATATCGTGGTCGGTGATTCAGAAGGTTATCTGCACTGGATCAACACCACCGACGGTCGTTTCGTTGCTCAGCAGAAAGTCGACAGTGATGGCTTCCTGAGTGCGCCGATTGTGGCAAGCGATAAGCTGGTGGTACAGGCGAAAGGTGGCGAAGTTTACTCCTTCACCCGCTAAAACCGCGCCCGGCGTCTGGCCCTGAGATCATTTGATCGCGGGCTTAAAAACGGCTCCTGAATTGCTCAGGGGCCGTTTCGTATTCTGAAAACCGTGCAATTTGAACGTTGAATTGCGCTGTAACAAATTGAATTATAGCTGTTTGTCTGAAACAGAAGGGCAGCAGACTATTTGCGTTTAGCTATAAATAAAAACACTGAGGCTTCAAAATGATACCTGTCGTTGCGCTTGTTGGGCGCCCGAATGTGGGTAAATCCACTTTATTTAACCGTTTGACCAAGACGCGTGACGCGCTGGTTGCGGATTTCCCGGGGCTAACGCGTGACCGCAAGTATGGTCGTGCTGAGATTGAGGGTAATGAATTCATCATCGTGGATACCGGCGGTATCGACGGTACCGAAGACGGCGTTGAAACCCGTATGGCCGGCCAGTCTCTGCTGGCTATCGAAGAAGCAGACATCGTTCTGTTCATGGTCGATGCGCGCGCGGGCCTGATGCCTGCCGATCAGGGCATTGCTCAGCATCTTCGCAGCCGTGAAAAAGCGACTTTCCTGGTGGCGAACAAAACGGACGGTATTGACCCTGACAGCGCCGTCGGTGACTTCTACTCACTCGGCTTAGGCGAAGTCTATCCGATCGCGGCCTCGCATGGCCGTGGCGTGGCACAACTGATTGAGCACGTACTGGTGCCGTTCGTTGGGGCTAAACCTGAAGAAGTCGAACTGACCGAAGAAGAGGCTAACGCCGCTTACTGGGCAGAGCAGGAAGCGACCGGTGATGAAATTCCGGAAGACGAAGAAGACGATTTCGATCCGCAATCTCTGCCAATCAAACTGGCTATCGTCGGGCGTCCGAACGTAGGTAAGTCCACACTGACTAACCGCATTTTGGGCGAAGAGCGCGTCGTGGTTTACGACATGCCGGGCACCACCCGCGACAGTATTTATATCCCGATGGTGCGCGACGAACGTGAATACGTTTTGATCGACACCGCCGGTGTGCGTAAGCGCGGTAAAGTCACTGAAACCGTCGAGAAATTCTCCGTCATCAAAACCCTGAAGGCGATTGAAGACGCGAACGTCGTGATGCTGGTCATTGATGCCCGCGACGGTATCTCCGATCAGGACCTTTCGCTGTTGGGCTTCATCCTCAATAGCGGGCGCTCACTACTGATTGTGGTGAACAAGTGGGATGGCATGAGTGAAGAAGCGCGTGCTCAGGTGAAAGACCAGCTGGATCTGCGCCTTGGTTTCGTGGACTTCGCACGTATCCACTTTATCTCTGCCCTGCACGGCAGCGGCGTGGGTAACCTGTTCGAATCCGTGATTGAAGCCTACACCTGCGCGACCACGCGCGTCAGCACTTCCATGCTGACCCGTATCATGCAGATGGCCGCTGACGACCACCAGCCACCGCTGGTGAACGGTCGTCGTGTGAAGCTGAAATATGCGCACGCCGGCGGTTATAACCCACCTATCGTGGTTATCCACGGTAATCAGGTGAAAGATCTGGCTGACTCCTACAAACGCTATTTGATGAACTACTTCCGTCGTTCACTGAAAGTGATGGGTACCCCGATCCGCATCCAGTTCAAAGAGGGTGAGAACCCGTATGAAGGCAAGAAAAACACGCTGTCGCCACATCAGCAGCGTAAGCGCAGACGCCTTCTGCAGCACCTGAAAAACAAATCCTAAAAACTGATGGGGTGCATGAAAATGTACCCCATTTTTTTGTCTCATTTTTACGCGAGGAGCTGGCTGGATGTTCTGGCAGACCTGGAGTTTTGCATTTGGCGTCACGGTACCTAATTTATTGATTTTGTTATTGGGCATGGTGCTGCGCCGCACCGGCCTGATGGACGACAGTTTTAATGAGAAAGCCAGCCGGTTAGTTTTCAATATCGCGTTACCTTGCCTGCTCTTTTTCAGCGTAGCGCAGGGGCATGACTCTTCGGGCTCCAACCTGCCGCTGGCCGTTTATGGCGGCGTGGCGACGGTGGTTTCTTTCCTGCTGCTGGAACTGGTGGCACTAAAGCTGGTGAAGGATCCGCGAGAGCGCGGCATATTTGTTCAGGGTGGATTTCGCGCTAACACCGGCATTGCGGGTCTGGCTTACGCCTCGCTGGCGTTTGGCAGCGAAGGGATCGCGCTCGGTTCGATGTATCTGGCAGTGACAGTGATTCTGTTCAACGTGCTGTCAGTGATCACGCTGACCCGCAGCCTGAAAGGCGGGCAGGGGAATCGCATCGGCTTACAGCCGATTTTGCGCGGTATCGTCACCAATCCGCTGATTATCGGACTGGTGCTTGGACTGGCCTTCCAGTACAGCCGTTTGCCGATGCCCGCCACCCTCGCCAGTACCGGGGCGTTTATCTCCGGCATGGCACTGCCGCTGGCAATGTTGTGCGCGGGTGCCAGCCTTGACTGGCGGGCAATGTTTCGCAGCTCAAATGTCGCGGCCTGGTCATCGGCTTCGCGGGTGATGTTTGTTCCGGCGCTGATGACTCTGGGTGCCTGGGCTTTTGGTTTTCGCGGCGCGGCGCTCGGCGTCATCTTTTTGTTTTCCTGCACACCGACGGCGGCGGGCAGTTATGTCATGACCCGGGCCATGGGCGGCAACGCGACGCTGGCGGCGAATATTATTGCCGTCACTACGCTGGGATCATTTTTCACCACCGCGCTCGGCCTGTATTTATTACGGACGCTGGGCGCTATTTAGAGGAGAAGCGGGATGGATGCACATTGTCCGGTTTGCGACCAGCCGATGAGCTGGGTAAGCGGTCACTTTCGCTGTGACGCATGTCATAGTGAGTATCAGCAAACGGCGTTATGCCCGGATTGTCAGCAACCGTTGCAGGAACTGAAAGCCTGCGGTGCGGTGGATTATATCTGCCAAAACGGGCATGGAATGATTTCTAAAAAGCGGGTGATATTGACGTACTCCCCTTACTCAGAAGGGTGATCCTCTGGCCGGGCCTGTTTCCATAAATTCACCAGTTCTTCCGGCGCTTCGGTTTCCGGAACGATCACCACCAGACTGGCCGAATGCTCCGCCGACGCAAAGTAAATCTCGATGCGGAAATAACGCTGGTCTCCATGACCGGCGTTTTCTTTTTCCTGAGCATAGGGCATCGCCTGGTTGATAAGTTGACAGAGTTGCTGCCGCTTATCATCGCTCATGTCCGAAAGCTCGACCCTTCGCGGCCCGCTGAGTTTAGGGATAAACGCGATACCACCTTCACGGTAAATCTCGATAACCGCATTACTTTCCAGCGAATCTAAAGGTTTCATTTACATCACTCCGACCTGCTCCCAGGCTTCACGGACGGCCTGCGCGACGGCGGCATCAAACCGTTTTTCGGCATGCTTTACCGTCAGTTGGGCAAACGTCACAAAGTCTGCATTTTTAGGCAACGATTTGTCGCACACCGTATCGTACCAGGCATATCCTGCGCGTTCCCAGGCGTTGCCACCCAGTTTGGTCGCGGCAAGGTAAAAGGCGCGGTTCGGGATCCCGGAGTTGATGTGGACACCGCCGTTGTCATCGCGGGTATTCACATAACCGCTCATGTCAGCGGGTTGCGGATCTTTGCCGAGCAGCGGATCGTCGTACGCGGTGCCGGGATGCGACATTGAGCGCAGGCCGGTGCCCTGAATGCCTTTGGCCAGCAAGCCCTCGCCGATGATCCAGTCCGCTTTATCGGCAGTTTGTTTCAGGTGAAACTGTTTGACCAGCGAACCAAATACGTCAGACAGCGATTCGTTCAGCGCGCCGGATTGCCCATTGTATTCCAGCCCGGCTTCGCTTTCCGTGACGCCGTGCGAAAGCTCATGGCCGACCACATCGATGGCAATCGTGAACCGGTTGAATATCTCGCCGTCACCGTCACCAAACACCATCTGCTGGCCGTTCCAGAAGGCGTTCTGATAGCCTTTGTCGTAGTGAACGGTGCCGAGCAGCGCCAGACCTTTCCCGTCAAGAGAGTTGCGCTGGTACGCCTGCCAGAAGAAATCATAGGTGACGCCGAGATAATCATAGGCTTCATCCACTGTGACATCGCCGTTACTTTTCTGCCCCTCTTTACGCACCGATTCGCCCGGCAGCCGGGTGGTGTTTTTCGCATCATAAATATCGCGCTCCACCTGTCCGGCTTTGGCGGTGACGATTTTTTGCGGTTTGGCGTAAGGCTGTGCCATCAGGGTATTTACATGCACCAGCGTTTGCCGGGCACATTTGCGCTGAGGTTCTGAGCCGTGTTCGATAATGCGGTTGAGCATGTAGGGTGGAATGACGCTGTTATAACGCTTCGCTGAACTGTGATTCATCGTGAATCTCCTTATCAAGGGTCACCCGCAGGTGAAAGAAAGGTGTTCTGAATATCTGATACTGAAAAGCGGCTAATGAATAGTCGTCACAAATCAGTATAGAACCGCGTCACGTTCTGCCGGTCAAAGATGAGATTTATCTGTCCGGCTGCCCCTCGCACAACCTGTGATTCATCAGATTTGTTGGTCATAAAGCTGATGGGCACGGGGCGTGACTGCCCGGCCTGAAGCCTTACGTACCGAATCCCGCACCACCAGTTTTCCCTGAAGGAGCTGATTAGTGCAGGGCGCGTCAGGGCGCAGCATACGCCGCTGTAACAGCGCGATGGCTTCAGTACCCAACTCATCGCGCGGCACGTGGACGGCGGTCAGCTGTACGTCGTGGATTTCCGCCAGATTAAACCCGTCGGTACTGAGCACGCTGATATCGCCCGGCACCGAAAAGCCTTTTTTGCTGAGCGCTGCCACGACACCGGAGGCCATAAAATCGCCGCCTGCCAGAATCGCCGTTGGCAGCGGCTGACCCGCCGGCAAGGCTTCCAGATAGTTGAGCATGGCCTGCTCGCTTTCCTGCGCACCGAAACCCGACGTATTCAGCAGATGAAGGCTGTCGCTAAAGGTCTGATGATGACGTGCGAACGCCTGTCTGATGCCACTCAGACGCAGTTCCATAGTATGACGACGCAGACATTGCAGCGTCACAATGTGCTGATGCCCCTGCGCGAACAGATAATCGCAGGCGAAATCGCCCATGGTCTGATGATCGGGGCTGACGCTGTCGTGGCGCATATAACGGTCATGGCAGTTCACCAGCACACAGGGTTTGCCCATTTCGGCGGCGAGTTGATGGATATGCGGATCGTCGATGCCAACCAGCAGCGCGGCTTCGGTGAGCGGGTCGGTCATTTTGGCGATAAACAGCGCGGCGTCGGCGTTCTCTTCTTCCATCGCGCAATAGCGCACGCGCACTTCATGATGGGCGGTCGCCGCCAGAATCCCCTGTACCACTTTGTAATAGAAAATATCGCTGCGAACATCGAAGGCGCGGGCCGGGGCGAAAATCATGATGTTATTGAGCATCAGGCGTCCGGTGGAAAGCCCGGTGAAAATGCCCTGCGATTTGGCACATTCCATCACCCGCTCGCGGGCCCTGGTGCTGGTATTATTTTTCCCCGCCAGAACCCGTGAAACGGTGCTGATCGACAGCCCGGTCTGGTCGGCAATTTGCTGGATATTTAACTTTCCTTTCAAACTGTGATCTCCTTCAAAATCGACCATGCAAAATTTTTCACTACAGAAGATGAGCAGCACATAAGCGTTTTCTCCTCCTGATGCCGCCGGGAAGTTATAGCGTGAAAGCTTTTGCAAAAAATCACGTTTCGCTCACAAATCCGTCTGCCTACTCTGCCGAAGTACCTTACATAACACATCATCTGCGGCATTGGCCGACGGGTGGGAGAACAGGCATGACAATTCAAATCAGCACTGAGAAGACTGCGGTTACAGGGCGCAGAAAAATAAAGGCGTTACGCTGGTGGATGCTGGCGTTGTTTTTGCTCGGCGTGACGGTGAACTACATCACCCGTAACTCGCTGGGATTACTGGCTGCGGAACTCAAAACCAGCCTGAATATGACCACCGAACAATATTCTTACATCGTCGCGGCATTTCAGGCGGCGTATACCATTTTTCAGCCACTGTGTGGCTGGCTGATCGACGTGATCGGCCTGAAGCTCGGTTTCCTGATCTGTGCTTCTGTCTGGGCGGTCGTGTGTATGCTGCACGCCGGTGCCGGAAGCTGGATCCAGCTGGCGATTTTGCGCTTTTTCATGGGCAGCGCCGAAGCGGCGGCCACACCGGCCAACGCCAAAGCGATTTCTGACTGGTTTCCGCGTAAAGAGCGGCCAGTCGCCGCAGGCTGGGCGGGCGTGGGTTTTTCCATTGGTGCGATGCTGGCACCCCCCATTATTCTGGTGGCGCATCTGTCTTTCGGCTGGCGCGGGGCGTTCCTGTTCTGCGGTCTGCTCTCTATGCTGTGGGTTTTGCTGTGGTGGAAGTTCTACCATTCGCCGGAAACCCATCCTAATCTGAGCAAAGACGAACTGGCGCTGATCCGCCAGGACAACGAACCGCAGCAAACGCGTCTGCCGTTTATTCAGTCGCTGAAAATCGTCTGCAAAAACAAAAAATTCTACGGGATTGCCATCCCGGCTTTTCTGGCCGAACCCGCCTGGGCAGTGTTCAGCTTCTGGGTTCCGCTGTATCTGGCCAACGAACGCGGGATGGATTTAAAACACATCGTAATGTTCGCCTGGCTGCCGTTTCTGGCCGCCGATCTCGGCAGTATCGCCAGCGGCTATCTCACCACGCTGTATCGCAAAGTTTTCGGCTGCACCCGTATCAACTCCATCGTTGCCAGCTCCGTCACCGGCGCATTCATGATGCTGTCGCTGGCGCTGGTGGCGCTCACGCAAAGCCCGTACGCAGCGATTGCGCTGATCTCCATCGGCGGCTTCGGCCATCAGGTTATTTCCTGCATGTTGAGCGCTGTTGTCGTGGAAACCTTCGACAAAAATCAGGTCGCGACCGTTAACGGAATGCGCGGCTCTTCGGCGTGGATCGCCAGTTTCCTGTTTTCTCTGCTGATCGGCGCCGTTGCCGACACAATCGGTTTTAACCCGTTGTTTATCGCGATGGGATTCTTTGATTTGATCGGGGCGGTCTTCCTGATTGCTTTGATCGCTGAACGCCGCAATCCGGCAAAAAGGGAGCACGTATGAAGACGTTGAAATACTGGGAACTGGCCGGAAAACACGACGCAGGTGTGGATCTGCGTGTCGATGGTAAGCATCTGTTTTGTCTGCGGGTGCTGGAGCACGGCTTAATCCGCGTGTTTATTCAGCGCAACGGCGAGCTGGCACTGGATCGCACCTGGAGCATCGCGCCGCAAAATGATGTGCCGTGGGAAGGGCGCGACCGTCTGAGCAATGAAGGTTTCTCTCTGCCGGGCTTCCAGCTGTCACAGGGCGAAAACACGCTCACCCTCACGACGCAAGCGCTGCGCGTGACCGTCCATCAGCCTCTCTGGCTGGAGTGGGAACATAAAAACGCGGCGGGTGACTGGTTGCCTCTGGTCAGTGACCGCAAAACCGGCGCCTATATGCTCTCGGTGAAAGGCGACGCATCGGCGCACTATCAGCGACGTGAGGCGCAGGACGGCGTTTACGGACTGGGCGAAAAAGCCGGTGATCTCAACCGCAGTGGCCGCCGTTTCGAAATGCGCAATCTGGATGCCATGGGATACAACGCTGCCAGCACCGATCCGCTGTACAAACATATTCCGTTTACGATGACCCGTCGTAATGACGTCAGTTTTGGCCTGTTCTACGACAATCTTAGCAATGTCTGGCTGGATCTTGGCAAGGAGCTGGATAATTATCATCTGCCGTATCGTCGTTTCAGCGCCGAAGCGGGCGATCTGGATTACTATCTGTTTATCGGCCCGACCTCGTTGGAGGTCACTAAAAAGTTTGTCAGGCTGACCGGTAAAACGATGTTTGGTCCGAAATGGAGCCTGGGTTACAGCGGCTCGACCATGTATTACACCGATGCACCGGACGCCCAGCAGCAACTGATGAAATTCATCACACTTTGCCAGCAACATGAGATCCCCTGCGATTCGTTCCAGCTTTCATCGGGCTATACGTCGATTGGCAGTAAACGCTACGTCTTCAACTGGAACCACGAAAAAGTGCCGCAGCCGGAGGTGATGTCGCAGGCGTTTCTCGACGCCGGTATTCGTCTGGCGGCCAACATCAAACCCTGTCTGTTGCAGGATCACCCTCAGTACCCGCAGGTGGCAGAGCAGGGGCTTTTTATCCGCGACAGCGAAAACAATGTGCCTGAGCGCTCGGTGTTCTGGGATGACGAAGGATCACACCTCGATTTCACCCATCCGGCCGCCGTGCGCTGGTGGCAAAAAGGCGTCACGCAGCAGTTGCTGGAAAAAGGCATCGGCTCGACGTGGAATGACAACAATGAATACGAAGTCTGGGACAGTGACGCCCGCTGCCACGGATTTGGTAAATCCATCGCCATCAAACACATTCGCCCGGTGATGCCGTTGCTGATGATGCGTGCGTCGTATGAAGCGCAGCAAAACTTTGCACCGGAAACCCGTCCGTACCTGATTTCGCGTTCCGGCTGTGCGGGCATGCAGCGCTATGTACAGACGTGGAGCGGCGATAACCGCACCAGCTGGCAGACGCTGCGCTATAACACGCGTATGGGTATTGGCATGAGCTTATCGGGGCTGTACAACGTCGGGCACGACGTCGGCGGGTTCTCCGGCGATAAACCCGACGCCGAACTGTTTGTGCGCTGGGTGCAAAACGGCGTGATGCATCCGCGCTTTACCATTCACTCATGGAATGACGATCACACCGTCAACGAGCCGTGGATGTATCCGCAGGTGACGCCGCTTATCCGCGATGCTATCCGTCTGCGCTACCGCCTGCTGCCATATTTCTACACGCTGTTATGGCAGGCGCACGCTGACGACGAACCGATGCTGCGGCCCACGTTCCTCGACCACGAGCATGATAAAAACACCTTTGCCGAAACCGACGATTTCCTGATGGGCCGGGATTTACTGGTGGCCAGCGTGGTCGATGAAGGGCAGTGCGAGCGCGCAGTTTATCTTCCGGACAACAGCATCGGCTGGTGCGATTTTTACAGCGGAGAATGGTTCGCAGGCGGTCAGACGATTAGCCGCGATGCGCCGCTCGATCGTCTGCCGCTGCTGGTGCGCGCCGGTGCCGCATTGCCGCAGTCTGCGCGTCTGGCGCATGCAGACAGCAAAAAGGATATGACGCGCGAACTGCACGTTTATCCGGCGCCGGGAGCGGTGACATCAGCGGGCATGTTGTTCGAGGATGACGGCGAAAGCCACCGCTGGCAGCAAAATCAGGCGCTATGGCTGAACTGGGAGATTGCCAGCAGCGCGCAACGTATCGATATCACAATCACTCAGCGTGGCGAATTCAAACCTGCGTGGAAATCCCTGGATATCGTTGTGCCGGAAGGCGAAGCGCGTGAGGTGTGGATAAACGGGGAACGGACAAACAGTTACTTAATCTGATATTAAACCGGGGCCTGTTTCAGGCCCCTTTCACTGCCCGTTTACGTGCCTTCTTTTCCACCACGATCGATTTCACTTCACTTTCAATCCAGCCATCGGCCAGACGCGTTTTCAGCGTATCGCCCGGTGCGGTCTGCGTGGTTTTCTTCAGCAAAGCGCCCTGCGGCGTGGTTGTTACACTATAACCGCGTGCCAGCGTTGCCAGTGGGCTGACCCCCTCGAGCTGCGCACAGGCTTTGCCGAAACGTTCACGGTGTTCACCCAGTTGCTCGGACATGGCCTGTTGCAGACGGTACTGTAACTGCTGAACCCGCTGTTGCGCGCGGTGAATACGTGGCTGCGGCTGTTGCTGTGTCAGGCGCTGTTGCAGCCGGTCAGTGCGACGCAGCATCTGACGCAGCTGATTTTGCATCGCTTCATCCAGACGGCGGCGCAGTTTGAACAGCGCAGTCTGCTGACGCGCCAGGCGCAAATGCGGATGCTGCTGTTGCAGACGATGGTTGAGACGGCTGAAGCGCTGGGCAAGTTGCGCGAGGTAATAGTCCATCGCCATTTCAAGACGCTGGTGCTGTGACTGAATTTGACGCAGCAACTCCAGCTGATTGCGGCTGATAAGTTCTGCGGCGGCTGATGGCGTGGGTGCGCGCAAATCCGCGACAAAATCGGCAATAGTGACATCGGTTTCGTGGCCGACAGCGCTGACTATCGGAATGCGGCTGGCGAAAATGGCCCGCGCAACGCGTTCGTCGTTAAAACTCCATAAATCTTCCAGCGAACCGCCGCCGCGCCCGACGATCAGGACATCCACCTCTTCACGAGCATTCGCCAGCTCAATAGCACGGACGATTTGCATGGGCGCATCCACACCCTGAACGGACGTGGGATAGATAATCACCGGGAGTGATGGATCGCGCCGCTTTAATACGTTTAAAACATCATGCAACGCCGCACCGCTGGCGGAGGTGATCACGCCAACGCTTTTTGCCGGCGAGGGCAGCGCTTGTTTGAACTGGCTATCGAACAGACCTTCAGCCGCCAGCTGTTGCTTTAGCAAATCGAATTTTTGCTGCAACAGACCGTCACCGGCTTCCTGCATACTTTCGGCAATCAGCTGATAATCGCCGCGCGGTTCATACAGCGTAATAGTCGCGCGGACTAAAACCTGCTGGCCGTTTTGCGGACGGAAGGTGGTGCGGCGGTTGGTATTGCGGAACATGGCGCATTTGACCTGCGCGCGGTCATCTTTGAGGGTGAAATACCAGTGGCCGGAAGAGGGCTGAGAGAAATTTGAGATCTCACCGGAGAGCCAGACCTGACCCATTTCGTTTTCCAGCAACTGTCGGACCGTCTGATTCAGGCGGCTTACGGTAAAAATAGGAGGCGAAGAAGGTAGCGGCATGTGATCCAGATCAAATTCAAAAACAGAGACTTAATCGAACGATACTACATGCCCGTAAAAGGTAATCAAGAAGTTTTTGAAATAGTTCTGGTCGGAATGCCTACTCACCTGTATACTCCCGCTGCAATATTTTATCTTTTCCGCATCCACCTTGGTGAGATATTGCCCATGCTACGTATCGCAAAAGAAGCACTAACGTTCGACGACGTTCTCCTTGTTCCAGCCCACTCCACAGTTCTGCCCAATACTGCCGATCTCGGCACTCAACTGACCGCTAAAATCCGTCTGAATATCCCTATGCTGTCCGCAGCGATGGATACCGTGACTGAAGCGAATCTGGCGATTGCTCTGGCGCAGGAAGGCGGCCTCGGATTCATCCACAAGAACATGTCTATTGAGCGTCAGGCGGAAGAAGTCCGTCGCGTGAAAAAGCATGAAAGCGGCGTTGTTGCTGACCCTAAAACGGTTACGCCACAAACTACTCTGCGCCAGGTTAAAGAACTCACTGAAATTAACGGTTTTGCCGGTTATCCTGTGGTGACCGAAGAGAACGAACTGGTCGGTATTATTACCGGTCGTGACGTGCGCTTCGTGACCGATCTGGAACAGCCTGTCACCGCAGTCATGACGCCGAAAGAACGTCTGGTTACCGTGAAAGAAGGCGAAGCTCGCGAAGTCGTGCTGCAGAAAATGCACGAAAAACGCGTGGAAAAAGCGCTGGTGGTTGACGCGCAATTCCATCTGCTCGGTATGATCACCGTTAAAGACTTCCAGAAAGCCGAACGCAAACCTAACGCATGTAAAGATGAGCAGGGTAGCCTGCGTGTCGGTGCTGCGGTTGGCGCGGGTGCTGGCAACGAAGAACGTATCGACGCACTCGTTGCGGCGGGCGTTGACGTTCTGCTGATCGACTCCTCCCATGGCCACTCCGAAGGCGTTCTGGAACGTATCCGCGCTACCCGCGCAAAATACCCGGATCTGCAAATCATCGGCGGTAACGTCGCGACTGGCGCAGGTGCTCTGGCACTGGCGAAAGCGGGTGTGAGCGCGGTGAAAGTCGGTATCGGTCCAGGCTCAATCTGTACCACACGTATCGTGACCGGCGTGGGCGTTCCACAGATCACTGCCGTTTCTGACGCGGTTGAAGCGCTGGAAGGCACCGGGATTCCTGTTATCGCCGACGGCGGTATCCGCTTCTCCGGCGACATCGCTAAAGCTATCGCTGCCGGCGCAAGCTGCGTGATGGTCGGCGGGATGCTGGCAGGAACCGAAGAATCTCCGGGCGAAATCGAACTGTATCAGGGCCGCTCCTTCAAATCCTACCGTGGTATGGGCTCTCTGGGCGCAATGTCCAAAGGCTCTTCAGACCGTTACTTCCAGACCGATAATGCCGCTGACAAACTGGTGCCGGAAGGTATCGAGGGTCGCGTTGCTTACAAAGGCCGTCTGAAAGAAATCGTTCACCAGCAAATGGGCGGTCTGCGCTCCTGTATGGGTCTGACCGGTTGTGCTACCATCGACGACCTCCGCACCAAGGCTGAGTTTGTTCGTATCAGCGGTGCCGGGATTCAGGAAAGCCACGTACATGACGTGACCATTACCAAAGAGTCACCGAACTACCGCATGGGTTCTTAATCCCTTAAGACAGCGAGCAATTAGCTCGCTGTCTGCTTTTATTGCACTAAGAAAAATTTAACCTGTTGTTTTAACGCTTTTATTGCTTTCTGGAAAACGCCCCTCATGAGCGAAAATATTCACAAGCACCGTATCCTTATCCTCGATTTCGGCTCCCAGTACACTCAACTTGTTGCACGCCGCGTGCGCGAGCTCGGTGTCTATTGCGAACTCTGGGCCTGGGACGTAACCGAAGCCCAAATCCGCGAATTCAACCCGAACGGGATCATCCTGTCCGGTGGCCCGGAAAGTACCACCGAGCATGACAGCCCGCGTGCGCCAGACTACGTCTTCGAAGCCGGTGTGCCGGTGCTGGGCGTGTGCTACGGCATGCAAACCATGGCAATGCAGTTAGGCGGCCATGTTGAAGGTTCTAACGAACGCGAATTTGGTTATGCACAGGTTGAAGTTCAGACTGAAAGCGCGTTGATCCGCGACATTCAGGACGCCCTGAGCGATAACAGCAAGCCGCTGCTCGACGTCTGGATGAGCCACGGCGATAAAGTAACGGCTATTCCGTCAGACTTCGTCACCGTTGCCAGCACCGATACCTGTCCGTTTGCCATTATGGCGAATGAAGAAAAACGTTTTTACGGCGTACAGTTCCACCCGGAAGTGACGCATACCCGTCAGGGCTTGCGCATTCTGGAACGTTTCGTGATGGACATCTGCCAGTGCGAAGCGTTGTGGACCCCGGCTAAAATCATCGAAGACGCCATCGAGCGCCTGCGCGTACAGATTGGCGACGATCATGTGATCCTCGGCCTGTCCGGCGGTGTGGACTCTTCCGTGACCGCGATGCTGCTGCACCGCGCCATCGGCGACCGTCTGACCTGTGTCTTCGTCGATAACGGTTTACTGCGTCTGAACGAAGCCGACCAGGTGCTGGAAATGTTCGGCGACCGTTTCGGTCTTAACATTGTTCACGTGGCAGCGGAAGAACGTTTCCTTTCTGCGCTGGCCGGTGTTGATGAGCCGGAAGCAAAACGTAAAATCATTGGCCGCGTGTTTGTTGAAGTCTTCGATGAAGAAGCCTGCAAGCAGGATGCGGTGAAATGGCTGGCGCAGGGCACCATCTACCCTGACGTGATCGAATCCGCTGCCTCTGCGACCGGCAAAGCGCACGTGATCAAGTCCCACCACAACGTGGGCGGTCTGCCAAAAGAAATGAAACTGGGTCTGGTTGAGCCGCTGAAAGAGCTGTTCAAAGACGAAGTGCGCAAAATCGGTCTGGAACTCGGCCTGCCATACGACATGCTGTACCGTCACCCGTTCCCGGGGCCTGGTCTGGGCGTGCGCGTGCTGGGCGAAGTGAAGAAAGAGTACTGCGACCTGCTGCGTCGTGCGGATGCTATCTTCATCGAAGAACTGCACAAAGCCGACCTGTATAACAAAGTCAGCCAGGCGTTCACCGTCTTCCTGCCCGTCCGTTCCGTTGGTGTGATGGGTGATGGGCGCAAATACGACTGGGTTGTTTCACTGCGCGCAGTTGAAACTATCGACTTCATGACCGCGCATTGGGCGCACCTGCCGTACGATTTCCTTGGCCGCTGCTCCAACCGCATCATCAACGAAGTCGATGGTATTTCCCGCGTGGTGTATGACATCAGCGGCAAGCCACCGGCGACGATTGAGTGGGAATGATTCTCCCCCGATAACCACTGCATTAACGAAGCCCGCATTTGCGGGCTTTTTTTATGGTGCGTCAGTGAGGGTTTATCCTCTCAATACATCCACTTTTCCACGATGGCATCACCCAGATGCTCGCGCAGCAGGTCTTCATTATCTTCTTCGCCATGCGCGTCGAGCAGGCATTTGAACATCAGTATGTCGAGATACTGGCCGACATCGGTGAACATTTGCGTGAGCATCGGCGAGCAGTCGTGATCGAAGTACCAGACCTCACCCGTTTCACGGTGAAAACACCACAGGTTGCCATTGCCCAGATAGTCGCCGAAAACAACCAGTTGGTTGACCAGCGCCCATTGCGGGGCGGCGTCGGGGACATTTTCCAGAATGTCAGTAATGCCAGGATAGGCATCGTGCAGCGGTTCTATGCTGGCGTATTTTGCGGGCGTTACACTGCACAACGTTTCGGCCAGATTCAGGGTACCAATTTGCTCATGATAAACACGAAGTAACGGTGGAATGGCGCAGCCCAGACGCTGTTCGAGCGCTGCTAACTCTTTTGCGCTGACTGGCGTGAAGGGATCCGGTTTTTCCCATTGTGCAAGCCAGGCCTGGGTGCAGCTACGCCACCAGCCCAGCCGTGCTTTGTCATCTGAAAATTCCGGCCATGCCAGTGGCGGGAGCTCGCCGGAAGGCGCAGGTGGGTGGGAATTTGAGTTCATATCTGACTTTGCCTCATTTTTATTCTGTCTTGCTACCGGAAGTAACGCAGTAGCTGAAATCGATCCCTGATGCAGGATAGCGTCGTCGCAGCGGTGCCGCAAACCGCTCTATAATTTTATTGGATAGAAAATCCCACCGGGTGATAATCGATTTACAAACGGCAGGGAGGGTATTGGCCGTTTGAACACCATGAACACTCATCACTAATGGGCAATTTTCAACTATGTTCAAACGTATCCTGTCTGCCTTCAGCGGCAAAAAGAATGTTAAATCTCCTGCCATCGTCTCTGATCAAACAAGTGAACTCACCCCTCCGACAACTCAGGAAGAACTGATTGTTGCTTATGATGCCTATGGTCGCGAGATGCATATCACGCGCGGCGACTGGCGCGAAAAAGTCTTTCTGCCTGCTTTACAACAAAAGTGGGCCGACGCTGCCGGGCTCTATGACACGATACTCTCGGGGTTGAATGACGGCTTTGCAGCCGACCTGATGCCGGCAGCCCGACGTCTGGTTGAGATTGACGATCTTCCCGAGCGCTGCCATGTAATTCAGGGCATTGTGCTGATGAAAAATGGTCAATTATCTGACGCTGAAAAGACCTTGCGCACAGGCATTGAAAAAGCCGGTGCCACGGGCACGCTGTTGACAAATTTAGCGAAAGTATTTGCCGAGGCGGGTGATGAAAACCGGGCAGAGGAAACGCTTTGGCAAGCCATTTTAACCGATCCTAATTTGGAGAATGGTTTGATGTGGTGGGCAACGATTCAGCAGGAACGTGGCGGCGATGCGGCCTATTTATCAGGCCTGCGTGCTGTAGCTGCTTTGCCCGGCAGCTGGAGAGCACAATGTTGCCTTGCCCGTTATCATCTGGAACACCAGGAGATTGAATCTGCCCGTACCTTATATAGCGACGTGCTGGCTGGCGGCCTGTTCGACGGGGGAGCTTTAATGATGATTTCCGGCGATCTAGGCAATAATGGGCAGATTCCACTGATCGTCGAACTTGTTGCTCCGGTCTATGATGAGCACAAGCATGATCCGATGGCCGGTCTCAATTTGCTGCGCGCCTATCAGGCATTGGGCGATGCTCAGGAGGGCGAAAAGCTGCTAACTCGAATGTATTCCCTGAGTTTTACGCCAATCAAACAGTATCTGGACGAATTTGCCCAAACCTTTCAGGCGATGCGTAAAAGAGCCGAAGAGGGGATACCTGTTGACCCTGACACGCTAAAAATCAGCACGCTGGTACTCACCCAGCCCGTCTGGCATTACGGTTTATGCAAAGCAGACTGGCTCTTCGAACAAAAGGGTGAGGACATCGACCATGTGGGTTTCTTCGCCCTTGCGAAAAAAAGGGAGGGGGACGAAGGTCCCGAATCGCAGCGAGAGGATGAAATTGGTCGTCTGACACGCGCTATTCCTTTGTATTTCGCCGAAGCCGCTCACTATTGGAGTCAGTTTGCGGCCCGTTTCTATATTCAGGTCGCAGAGGGCGGAGGCCCTGTTGTATCGGGAGAGGAGGCGGATGCAAATGCGCTTTTCGACGTTGTACCGCCTGCGATGAAGTTTTTTGTAACAGGTGAAATCGGTTGCTCGGGCGAAGATGAGCAGCGTCAGTGGCAAATTTCGCTCAGTCTGTGGAATTGCACCACCCGCAAGAAACAGGCTTTCGAAAGTGGTCAGGCACCCGATGCAGAGCTTGGTTCTCTGATACTGAATCTTGAAGAACGTCTGCTTGCTCACATCGGGCAGAGGCGTGAACAGCCTCTTGATACGTTTTATCTCCGTCCTTCTACTGAAGCCATGAAAGTGTATCTGACAGCGTTGGGGCAAACTTTCATGCTGACGTTGATTGCCAATGAACAGGTGCCGGCGTCTTCAATGTGGGGTGAACGGGCAATGCTCGACTGGCCGCTTAACATGGCTTTACATTGGCCGTCAGCAGAAGTCCTTAAAGTGATGTATATCTCCGGGCTGGGTAAAGCCTTCGACTATCAGTCAGAGGTTCTCGCAGAATATCGGGAACGAAGCCTGAATTTATTGCGTGAAGCTAAAGAACTCAATAGTCCGGCAATTCATCTTGCACCGCTCGTATGGAAAATATTCGGCATGCGCGACGAATTTAACGCTCATCGTCAAAATGTCTCTGCTGACGCAAGCAAAGCCTATAGAGAATGGTTGGAGCGTGTGTCTGCAAAGTAGAAATACACAGGCTTTTTAATTGTGAATACGTCTGCGCATTTTTAAACAGGAATAATAAACCTGTTATTGAGAACCCTTAAATAGCCAGTTGATAACCTTATCCGCTGGCTTTTTATTTGGGGTTTTTGCAATCGCAAAATAGCATGTCCGGGGAATGGAGTGGGTTCACCGGTGAGGAGAGGGAGGATCAGGCTTTTAGCCAGGCAACGCCGCTGGCTTTCATTTCTTTTTCTAACTCGCTCCCGCGGGTGGCAAACACGCGTTTGACCGGGAAGCCGCTTTTTTCCAGCATGTAGGCCAGCGCCGCATATTCACGCGGATATTTTGCGGCTACGGCGCTATCGATCTCGACCGGCCCCATCGGGAAAGTGAAACTCGCCATATCGTAAATGCTTTGGCGGTGCAGGAGTTTCCAGACACCATCACGCTTTTCCACCCAATCGTAAAAACGGTTATGCCCCACGCAGCCTACGTTCAGTTTGACGTTCTCGCCGATGATCATGGCATTGGTCTCGACAATTGCTTTCGTCGCGGTCTGATTGAACGTCACATTGGGGGTGCCGATCAGGTGTTTAGTTCGTGCGTCGGATGCACCCATTTTCATCGAGCCATCAACAAACTCGCTGGCCAGACCCTCGAACCAGGTGACTTCAATAGTGCCATCAGGATGAAAAAGCTCACGAAGCCCATCCCATTGACCCAGATCACGATGGATCCAGCCGGTCATCAGGTCGGTTATTTGCAGACGATCTTCAAGATAATGTTGCATGGCAAAGTCCTTAAGCAGAAGGCACCTGTGTGCCGATGAAGCAGAGCATCCTCTTTAACGTTGATAAATTCCAATGTGTTAATATGAATAATCTATCATTTTAAATGATTAATGGGGGTGCGATGGAATTACGTCATCTGAGGTATTTTCTGGCGGTTGCCGAAGAGAAGCATTTTGGGCGAGCCGCTGAGCGACTGCACATTGTGCAACCGGCCTTGAGTATGCAAATTCGTGCGCTGGAGGAAGAGCTCGGAGGGCCGTTGTTTGTGCGCACCAGCCGCCGGGTAGACCTGACCGACGCAGGCCACTTACTGCTCGCCCAGGCACGTAGTACGCTCGCTCAGGTTGAACATGCCAAATTAACCGTCCAGCGCGTCATACGGGGTGAGCTGGGAAGCATACGGCTGGGGTTTGCCGGGAACGCCGTTTTTAGCGGTAAACTGATGCGCGATCTGCGCGCCTTTCACAAAGCGTATCCTGATGTCGAATTGATTGTCCGTGAAATCCCCCCGCAGCAGCAGGCAGACGCGATTCTGGCAGGGCAGTTGGACATTGGGTACACCCCCGATCACAGCAAGTTACACGTTCGGGCGCTGGTGGCTGAAAGAATTGGTTACTGGGAAAGACGGGTGGCCATGGCTGACGATCACCCTCTGGCCTATATTCCCCGGCTCAAAGTAGCAATGCTCGCGACAGAACCGCTGATTTTCTACGATGCGCACGATGCGGATGAGTATTTGCTTCACAGGCTCATTGAGATGCTGGGGCATACACCTAATATCGCTCATCGTACTTCCAGCACCCTGAGTGTTCTGGCTTTAGCGGCGGCCGGAATGGGTATTGCATTAGTCCCTGAGCCTCTGGAACAGGTGCATATACCGGGGCTGATATACCGCAAGCTGGAAGAACCCGATCTGGCCGCCAACCTGATGCTGGTGAGCCGCGCCGGAGAAACCAATGGCGCAGCCTGTACTTTTCTGGCGATGGCGCGAGAAGGTATGGACAGCGATAAGGCCATCGGTTGACGGCCTTCCTTTTTTATTTTAAATGCGCCGCAAACCCCGTCTTGCCCGGTGCGATTTCAGGCTTCAGCGTCAGTGAAGGGATTTCGTACTCGCCACTATTTTGGTGTCTGAAAGCGATGGGTGTGGTGCTCTCTAACGTATCCAGCCGTGTGGCGAGTTCATCACAGATCTGATTAAAGCGTGCGGCATCAGTACGGCCTGTGCGATACAACACCAGCGGCGGAAGCACGGTGAATCCCGGATAATGCAGTACCCCATGCTGGATAGGGAAAAGCACATCGTCGATAGCTCCGTTTATGCCACGCGGGCTGTAATGCGATTCCCAGCCGCCGGTACTGACCATCAGCATCGCACGTTTACCCTTCATCGCGCCTTCTCCGTATCGGTCACCCCAGTGCGTATCCGAATGTTCCCCTACGCCATAAGCAAATCCATAAGCATAAACGCGATCAACCCAGCCTTTCATGATGGCAGGCATTGAAAACCACCACAGCGGAAACTGGAAAATGACCGTATCCGCCCAGCGTAATTTCTCCTGCTCAGCGACGATATCGGCGCTTTGTGTGCCATTTTTAAACGCGCGCTGGGAATCCAGAGAAGGATGAAACGGAATGTCCGCTGAGGGGGCAATGTTGTCACGGGCATCCAGTTGAGCTTTCCACTGCATAGCATAAAGGTCAGAAACCTGAACGTTGTGACCCGCAGTACGAAGGTGGGTGATAGCGAAATCTTTCAGTGATCCGTTAAGGGACTGAGGTTCCGGGTGGGCATACACAATTAAAATATTCATGACGAACTCTCTGTGGTGGGTATCAATGCAGAGTAAGATGTCATCAGGTATAGTTAAAATGAATTTAAAATATAACAGGTATAGTCATGAACAATTTCAGCCGTCTTGATCTCAACCTTTTAATGACGTTGGATGTTCTGCTGGCTGAACATAATGTGACGCGCGCGGCGCAGCGGTTAAACCTTTCTCAACCCTCTATCAGCGTTCAGCTCGCTAAGTTACGCGATTTTTTTGACGATCCGCTGCTGCTGCCAGGGCCACGCGGGATGCGCCCGACGGCACGCGCGGATGAGTTACGTGAACCTCTCCGGCGGGCGCTGACAGCACTTGAAAATGCGGTTGCTACGGGTGAAGTTTTCGAACCCTTCAGGGCGGTCAATACGTGGAGACTGGGCGCGGCGGATTATGGCGAATCGACCATCGTTTTACCTTCCCTACAGGCTTTGCGCGAGGCCGCTCCCGGAACCCGGCTGGCAATATTTGAAACATCTCCGACGCGCATTGTCAGGAAGATGGATCAGGGGGAGCTGGATTTGGCGTTTCATACCTCTGACGTAGTGGCGTCGGGGTTACATCGGAAGTTATTGTTCAACGAGCGCTACGTTCTGGTGAGCCGGAAAAATCCTGCGCGCGTGTCAGCCAACATTTCTGTCGCCGAGTTTTGCGCGCTCGAACATGTTGTCGTTTCACCGGATGGGGGAGGGTTTGAGGGCATAACAGACAGTGCGCTGGCGCAATTCGGATTATCCAGACGTGTGGTGCTCTCTGTACCCCATTTTTTATTCGTGATTCAGGTCCTGATGACCACCGGTTTAGTGGCAATGCTTCCTGAGCGGCTGGTACGCGACAATCCGGCATTGCAAATCACTGAACCGCCGGTGACCATCCCCGGCTTTGAAATGTATATGTACTGGCACGAACGTTCTCACCGGGATCCTGCCCATATCTGGCTGCGCGAATTTATGAGCCGCGAGGTATGATCAAGCGTGCAGGGAATAAAAAAGGCAGCCATCCGGCTGCCTCATAAAATACTCACTCACGCGTCTGGTTTAGTTAGCCTGGAATAACTTAGTGTCATTCGCCAGACTATCGACCACGACTTTCAGGTCATTCGCGGTAACTTTCTGGGTGTCGTTGGACACTTGTTTACCGAAGCCTTTACGTACCACTTTGAAGACGGGTTTACCGGTGCTGGCATCGACCAGTTCGCCCTCGAAATACACTTCTGTATCACGGGTACGGTGGCCGGTAGCTGTTTCGGTTCCTGCAATCACCAGTGCAACCGGGATCACTTCATAGAATTGCAGACCTTCGGCTGACGTATTTACGCCGGTGATGGCCCCTTTGAAGATAAGCGTGCGTGGACCTGCGTGATCCGTCAGTTGCAGACGCTCACCCATGGCCGGTTTCAGGCGGGTGTTGGCGTAATCCAGCACGCCTTGCAGCGTTTCTTTACTGATTTGCGCGGTAGGTTGTGGTTCCGGATAGAATTTGATCGGTTCAAACATCAGGTAAGAATAGTTTGATGCTTTAAAGGAAGGATCAATCCAGCGCAGCACAGGGGTGCCTGACGCGGTTTTGGTCTCTTTCAGGTTGGAATAATCACCGAGGAAACCAGAGAATTTTTCGCTCTGAGTGACATGACTGGTACAGCCAGCTAAGAGCAGGGCACCGGTCACGAGTGCGGCCTGAAGCAGTTTTATTTTTTTCATTCGTACCCTCAAAAAGTTTAAGAAGACAAAGTATGTATAGCACTGCTGGGGAATTTAACCTCTTAACAACAAAGAAAAATTGATGGAGAACAGAATATTGATATTTATGAGGTAAGCGACGAATAACTCACTTTGTTTTATTTAGCAGATGAATGAAAGAGATAATACTCCCCTTTCGGGCTATCCCCCGTGGCGACTACGATCCAGCCCTTTGATAAATAGAATCCCACCGATTTTTTACTGTTTACTAAACATTTCAGCGAGCCGGTGCGGGTAAAGGTTTTTTCGGCGGCATGCAGCAATGCGCTGCCAGCGCCCGTTCCCTGAAACTGGGGATCGATAAACAGGTTATGCAGAAAATTTTCCTGAGTGAAAATGGAAGCAAAGCCGAGCAAATGGCCGTCGCGCTCGGCGACCAGAATCGTCTCGCCAATCACCGCACGATCGAAGTCCTCCAGCTTATAGTCAGCGTTTTCCAGCCAGGTCCAGGTGTCTTTGCGTGCGGCCAGATACAGCGTACGTAAAAAAGGGCGATCGGCTTCTTCGTAAGGGCGAATGTGTAGTGGTGATACCAAAGAGTGAACCCCCTCAAAGATTGTGTGGATATTGTCGACTATAGTGCGCGTCTCACTTAATGATACTGCCAGCGACTATGTATGAGTTCAATTTGGTTTTGTTGCTGTTGCAGCAAATGTGCGTTTATTTAGTTATCGCTTACTTACTCAGTAAAACCCCGCTGTTTATTCCCCTGATGCACGTCACCGTTCGGCTGCCACACAAACTGTTGTGCTATTTCATGTTCTCGATGTTCTGCATCATGGGGACCTATTTTGGGCTGCATATTCAGGACTCTATTGCCAATACCCGCGCGATCGGTGCAGTGCTCGGCGGTTTACTTGGCGGGCCGGTCGTCGGCGTGCTGGTCGGGCTGACCGGTGGATTGCACCGGTATTCTCTGGGTGGGATGACGGCGCTGAGCTGCATGATTTCGACGGTGATGGAAGGGCTGCTCGGCGGTATCGTTCATCGCGTGCTGATGCGGCGGGGGCGTATTGACCGGTTGTTCAATCCGCTGACCGTTGCGGGCGTCACGCTGTTTGCCGAAATATTGCAGATGGCGATCATTTTGATGGTCGCACGTCCTTTCGACGAGGCCCTGCGGCTGGTAAAAAGTATTGCCACGCCGATGATGGTGACCAATACCATTGGCGCGGCGATGTTCATGCGCATTCTGCTCGACCGGCGGGCGATGTTCGAGCGCTACACCACGGCATTCAGCGCCCGTGCGCTGAATATTGCGGCCTGTACCGAGGGCGTGCTGCGGCAAGGGTTTAATCAGGAAAACACCGCGCGGGTAGCGCAGATCATTTATCAGGAACTGGATATTGGCGCGGTGGCGATAACCGATCGCGAGAAGCTACTGGCGTTTGTCGGGATCGGCGACGATCACCATCTTCCGGGCTCGCCGATTTTGTCCGAGCACTCACACCGCGCTATCGAACATAACGAAGTGGTCTACGCCGACGGCAATGAAGTGCCGTATCGCTGTACGCAAAGCCCGTCGTGCAAGCTAGGGTCGACGCTGGTGATCCCGCTGCGCGGCGAGAATCAGGAAGTGATCGGCACGATCAAATTGTACGAAGCCCGCAACCGGCTGTTCAGTTCGATCAACCGGACGCTGGGCGAGGGGATCGCCAGTTTACTGTCGGCGCAGATCCTCGCCGGACAGTATGAGCGCCACAAGCAGCTGCTGATCCAGTCTGAAATCAAACTGCTGCACGCGCAGGTGAATCCTCACTTTCTGTTTAACGCGCTGAATACCCTGGTGGCGGTGATCCGCCGCGACAGCCAGCAGGCGGGCGAACTGGTCCAGCATCTCTCCACCTTCTTTCGCAAAAATCTCAAACGGCCCCAGGAGGTGGTGACGCTGGCCGATGAAATTGAGCACGTGGAAGCCTATCTGCATATCGAACGCGCGCGGTTCAGCGACCGTCTCAGCGTGACGTTTGATTTCCCCGACGCACTGCAACAGCTGTTTTTACCCGCTTTTATGCTGCAACCGCTGGTGGAGAACGCCATCAAGCACGGGACGTCGCAGCTGCTGGGCGCCGGGCACATTCATCTTTCCGCCATCGGGCAGGGCGATTGTCTGGTGCTGACCGTCGAAGATAACGCCGGGCTGTATGCGCCGTCGGCTGGCGGAAAGGGACTGGGCATGAGTCTGGTCGATCGTCGTCTGCGCGGGCGCTACGGCGAAGAATTTGGTCTGCATGTGGAATGCGAACCGGAACAGTTTACCCGTGTCATTTTACGGTTGCCGTTAAGGAGTCAGCATGCTGAAAATATTGATTGTTGATGACGAGCCACTGGCGCGTGAAAATCTGCGTTTTCTGTTGCAGGATAGGGCGGATATCAGCGTGATCGGCGAGTGTGAAAACGCCGTGGAAGCGCTGGGAGCTATCAACCGGCTGCAACCCGACGTGGTGTTTCTCGATATCCATATGCCGCGCATCAGCGGGCTGGAGCTGGTCGGGATGATCGACGCTGAGCGTATGCCGCACATCGTATTTCTCACCGCCTATGACGAATATGCCCTGCAGGCGTTCGAAGAGAACGTTTTTGATTATCTGCTCAAGCCGGTACAGGCATCGCGGCTGGAGAAAACCCTATGTCGTCTGCGTAAGCATCTGCCGGAACAAAATATCACCGCGCTGATGGCCGGAGAACCGGATCTGGCGCTGATCCCCTGCTGCGGCCAGAACCGCATTTATCTGCTTTCCTTCGACGAGGTGATTTTTGTCAGTTCGCGCGTCAGCGGCGTCTTCGTAAACCGCGCCGATGGCAGTGAATGTTTTACAGAACTGACACTGCGCACCCTGGAAAATCGGACGCAGCTGCTGCGTTGCCACCGGCAGTTTTTGATCAACATAAGCCATCTGCGGGAAATTCGTTTTGACGACAGCGGGCTGGCGGAGTTGGTGATGAAAAACCAGGTGCGCGTACCGGTCAGCCGTCGCTATCTGAAAGCCCTGAAAGCTCAACTGGGGCTCTGAGGCACGCCGTTCATCCCTGCATTTTGCCGCTTAAATCGCTATGCCGCCGCTGACCTAAACAGCGGACGCGCTTTCTACAGGGCTTTGCTACGTTGCACCGGATTATTCCTCATCCGGAGAACAACAAGATGCAACACGCACTGACTTTTGTCATCGCGACTCTGTGTATCCTGACCATCTGCTACCGATTTTACGGCGTGTTTTTCGTCCGTAAAGTGCTGAAAGCCGATGATGCTCAGGTCACGCCGTCGCATTTACTGGAAGACGGGAAAGACTATGTCCCGACGAAGAAATGGGTGAACTTTGGCAGCCACTTTGCGGCAATTGCGGCGGCGGGGCCCCTGGTCGGCCCGGTGCTGGCGGCGCAGTACGGTTATCTGCCCGGCATGTTATGGCTGCTGATCGGTTGCGTGGTCGGCGGCGCGGTACACGATACCGTCGTGTTGTTCGCCTCGATGAAACACCGGGGTAAGTCCCTGTCGGAAGTCGCTAAGCGTGAACTCGGGCCGGTAGCTGGCTGGTGTACCGGGCTGGCGATGCTATTTATCATCACCATTACCATGGCGGGGTTGTCGATGGTGGTAGTACATGCCCTTGAGCGTAACCCGTGGGGCACGTTTGCCGTCTTCATGACCATCCCGGTGGCGATTTGCGTCGGCCTGTGGGAGCGTCTGACCGGCAGTATGAAAGCCGCTTCGTGGGCAGGCATTATCGCGATTATGGCCTGCGTGGTGATCGGGCCGTACATCCAGGCCTCGGCGTTTGGCGAATGGCTCAGCCTGCGCGCCTCGACGGTCAGTCTGGTCCTGCCGGTCTACGCTTTCTTCGCCACCGCTCTGCCGGTATGGATGTTACTGACGCCGCGCGGTTATCTCTCCAGCTTCATGAAAATCGGTGTGTTCGGCGCGCTGATCGTCGGCGTGGTGTTCATCAACCCGGAAATTCAGTTCCCGGCGATCACGCAGTTTATCCACGGTGGCGGCCCGGTGCTGGCCGGTCCGGTCTGGCCGTTTATCTCAATCACTATCGCCTGTGGCGCGATATCAGGTTTCCACGCATTTATCGGTTCCGGCACCACGCCCAAGCAAATAGACAAATGGAGTGACATTTTGCCGGTCGGTTTTGGGGCGATGTTAGCGGAGTGCGTGGTCGGCGTGATGGCGTTGATTGCCGCCACCGCGCTGCATCCGGCGGATTATTTTGCGATTAACTCCGCGCCAGAAGTGTTTGCCGGTCTTGGCATGCAGGTGGTGAATCTGCCGTCGCTTAGCCAGGAAATTGGCTTAGATCTGAGCGGGCGCACCGGCGGTGCCGTGACGCTGGCGGTGGGCATGGCAGATATCTTCACGCGCATCCCGTGGTTCAGCCATTTGTCCTCTTACTTCTTCCAGTTCGTGGTGATGTTCGAGGCGGTATTCATCCTGACAGCGGTCGATTCAGGCACCCGTGTGGCGCGCTATCTGTTGCAGGATTTCTTCGGTGACCTGTGGGCGCCGCTGAAACGCACTGACTGGTGGCCGGGCGCGGTGGCATGCAGTATTGTCGCCTGCCTGCTGTGGGGATATTTGCTGAACTCCGGCGATATTAACTCAGTCTGGGCGCTGTTTGGCGTCTCCAACCAGCTGATGGCTTCAATCGGCCTGATGATCGGCGCGACCATTATTCTGCGTCTGGCGGATAAGCGCCGCTATATGCTGACCTGCCTGATCCCGCTGGCGTATCTCTACGTGACCGTGAACTACGCGGCGTACTGGATGGTGGCTCACGTCTATTTCAATCCGCTGGCCAAAGGTTTTAATCTGTTCAACGGCACAATTTCTATCATCATGGTCGCGCTCGGCGCGGTAATTATGGTGGCATCCATCCTGCGCTGGATAAAACTGTGGCAGGCACGCAGTGAAGGCGTAGTGGAAGATGTGGCGGCGACGGTGTAAATCACGGTTATCTCATCAGCCCTGTCAATGGACAGGGCTTTTTTGTATCAATTGCTGATTGATCTTCCTGCCGTCCACACCAATAATGCTTCCTTGACTCGGGGTGCCGCTCTTGCAAAAGACAGGCTGAGATTTTACCCGTATTACCTGATCTGGATTATGCCAGCGTAGGGAAGTCAGGTATCTCTCCCGATGCCGCCTTCCTGAAAGCCGGTTGGGAGACTTATGAACGTCCGACCTTCCGTATTTCCCGGTGCGATTGCCGCCGGTTCTTTGCAACAACTCCGCCATTCATCACCGCTGGTCCACTGCCTGACCAACGACGTGGTGCAATCTTTTACTGCCAATGTTTTGCTAGCGCTGGGAGCGTCTCCGGCGATGGTGGTTGATCCTGCCGAAGCGGCGCAGTTTAGCGCCGTTGCTGATGCCTTACTGGTCAACGTAGGTACGCTGACGCATCCTCACGCCGATGCCATGCTGGCGGCTATTCAGGCGGTGAATCAGGCCGGAAAACCCTGGGTGCTGGATCCGGTGGCCGTTGGCGGACTGGGCTGGCGCACCGAATTCTGTCTCGACATCATCAAACTCAAACCCGCCGCCATTCGCGGCAACGCCTCGGAAATCCGCGCGCTCAGCCGTCTGAGTGCGTCCGGTCGCGGCGTCGACAGCGGTGATGACTCTCTTTCTGCCTTGCCCGCCGCGCAGCAGCTGGCGCATGAAACCGGCGCGATTGTCGCGGTCACCGGTGAGACAGATTATGTGACCGACGGCGATCGCTGTTGGGCGGTGCCGGGCGGCCATCCGATGATGACCCGCGTGGTCGGCACCGGCTGTGCGCTGTCGGCGGTGGTGGCCGCTTTCATTGCGTTGCCGGGCGACCGGCTCGATAACGTCGCGGCAGCCTGTCGCGTCATGTCCTGCGCCGGTGAACGTGCCTGCGCTACCGTCAAAGGGCCGGGCAGCTTTACGCCAGAGTTTCTCGATAATTTGTACGTAATGAACGGGGAGTGGTTAAACGGGGAGACGCAGCCATGAAGCGGATTAATGCGCTGACCATTGCAGGCACCGATCCGAGCGGCGGTGCCGGGATCCAGGCTGATCTCAAAACATTCTCGGCGCTCGGCGCTTACGGCACCAGCGTGATCACCGCGCTGGTGGCGCAAAACACCCGCGGCGTTCAGTCGGTTTATAATATCGAACCGGAATTTGTGGCGGCGCAGCTGGATTCTGTGCTCAGCGACGTACGCATCGACAGCACAAAAATCGGTATGCTGGCAAACAGCCAGATTGTGGAAGCGGTCGCGGAACGGCTCCGGCACTATCAGCCGCCGTTTGTGGTGCTTGATACCGTCATGCTGGCGAAAAGTGGCGATCCGTTATTGCTGCCGGAAGCGGTGGATGCAGTACGCCGGTTGCTGATCCCGCAGGTTTCGATCATCACGCCAAACCTGCCAGAAGCGGCAGCGTTACTGGAATGTGCGATAGCGACCAGCGAAGCGGAAATGCGTGAGCAGGGTGAAACCTTGCTGGCGATGGGGTGTGGCGCGGTGTTGATGAAGGGCGGTCATCTGAGTGATGAAGAAAGTCCTGACTGGCTATTTATGGCCGGTTCCCGTGAGCGTTTTACCGCGCCGCGTGTCAATACCCGCCATACTCACGGCACCGGCTGCACATTGTCTGCGGCGCTGGCGGCACTGCGCCCGCGTCACAACAACTGGGCGGATACCGTGCGCGAAGCCAAGACATATCTGCAACATGCGCTGATGCACGCCGACTCTCTTGAAGTGGGCCACGGCATCGGCCCGGTGCATCATTTTCACCGCTGGTGGTAGGGCGTTATTGACATCAATCAGGCGCTGCGTTGAGTTTCTGCCAGCGCCTGTTGAGTCTGATGAAACATGGACAGCGCCCGTTGTAAGTGCACGGCGTCGAACGGATTCAGCGGATAGAATTTTTCGTCTTTACGCGGGCGCAGCATCACGCGGATTTTATTCGCTGACATCCTTTCATAAAGATAGCTGGCGATGTCCTGATTCTCTTCATCTTTCCATGACAGCACCAGCGCCGCATGCTCACCGCTGCGGCGGCCAATAAACTGCTCGTTCAGCCAAAGACCTTCCAGATCGCCATCATTTTGCAATTTTTTGCCGCTAAACCACGGTGAATCTGCCAGCAACCACAGCGCCTGCGGTGTGATCTCTTCATGCAACTGTCGCCACATTGGACGGTTATTGTCCATCTGCCAGCAGGCCATACCAAGATAATCATTCAGCTCGCGCCAGTCATTTTCCAGCCGCTCTTTCAGTTCGGGATCCTGCACGTGCATAAACTGTTGCAGACCGCTGGCCTGTTCGCCCAGCTTGTTATAGGCGACCACCGTCATGGTGCGGGGTGTTCGGCGAAAGGTGACCCACAGCAGGATTTTAGGGATACGAAAAGTAATGGCCTGAATGGTCAGCTTGTAACGATTACCGCGAGACATTACCAGGCCGTTCGCGGTACCGCGTTTGTCCTGATAATTTCGCACCAGCACCACGCTGTTCTGGCCCATCCATCCGGTGAGGTAATGTTCTTTCTCGCTTTCCGCCACGTCGAGATCGCGGGCGATCTGGCTGATTTTTTCTTCATCCAGCTGGGCGAGGGACAGTGACTCTTCAGCACTGTAAAAGCTTTTCTTCAGGGAGGCAGTAGCAGGCATAAGAATTTCCACGGTATCGATGTGGTTTACAGCTTACCTGAAGTTGTCATACAAATTTTAGGGTTAACCCGCAAAAATTAACCTAAAACGATCTGACGGCAGATTTATTCGGGATAATGCCTTTTACTCCGCATCAAACCAGTCGCTGTTTTGCTCGGCTATCGGGGTAATGGTAGAAATCATTTCCTGCAAATGAAGGCGGATGGCATTTTCAGCGGCGTCCGGGTCATGCGCTTTCAGAGCGTCGAAAATGGCATAGTGCTGCGCGATAAGATTTTCCGGCGGGGAGACTTTGCTGAGTGTCAGGAACCGTACGCGATCCATCGTCGCTTTGATGTGTTCGACGGTTTCCCATGCCAGACGGCAGTCGATAATTTGCGCGATAGTGCGGTGAAAATCATCGTCGAGCAACAGAAATTCCTGCGTTTGCTGGCTTTTTGCCGCCAGCGTCTGACGCTCAAGATTATGTTCCAGCAGCGCCAGATCTTTATCCGTGGCAACCATAGCAGCACGGCGAACCACGGCGGTTTCAACGGCCTCACGAATGAAACGGCCATCGGCGACGCGCTTGGATGAAATCTTCATCACATACGTACCGCGTTGCGGTAAGACCTGAACCAGCCCGGCTTCGGCCAGTTTGATAAAGGCTTCGCGAACCGGCTGGCGCGATACGTTAAAGCGTGTGGAAATCTCTTTCTCCGAGAGGAATGCCCCCGGCGCGATGGCACAGGTGACGATGTCCTGACGCAAGGTGCGGTAAATCTGCTGATTCACCGGCACATTACTGAGAAATTCAAAGGCGTCTGTCATGGGCAAAAGTTGTCTTCAGAGTCGGGAGTTAACAATACTAGCATGAGTTTTCTCAGGGTTTTGAGATTGTTAGCGCAAGGTTGTGACAGAAATTTGGGATATTTCATAGAAACTAATCCGAATTGATATGCTCACGGCAATAAAGTTTTTTATAGGCTGCCGGGGTCATGCCCAGCAGCTTGCGAAACACCCGGCGAAAATATGCAGCGTCGTTAAAACCGGTGAGCCGTGCGACATCAGCGACGTTTCCGGTATTGGCCAGCAGCAGCTTCTCGGCGGCGGCGACACGCTGTTTATGCAGCGCATCTGTCAGGGTCATCTGGAACGTCAGACGAAAAACGCGTCCAAGATAATCGGCATTGCAGTGCAACCTTTCCGCCAGCTCAGAAGCACCGAGCGGCAGATGAAACTGAGTGGTGATGAGTTGCCGCGCCTTATAGGCCAGCGCGACGCCGGGCCCGCCGGGTTCCACATTTTCCGGCCAGGTGCGCGCGACTTCCTGCAACAGCAAAATCAGATACAGCGCCAGTGAATTCCCGCCTCTTTCCTGCTCATATAAAAATAGTCTGAATAGCGTTAAGAGTGTTTCACGATCCCTGACTTTGCAATGCTGTGGAATATTCAGCTGTAAAGAGGGATTATTTTGCCATGAATCCATTAACGTGCGATTGCTCTCAATATCGAAGTGTAACCAGTAAAATTTTAATTCAGGATCAAACGTCGTTAACCCTTTATGTTCTCTGCCGGGGAATAACAGTAAACTTTCCCCTTCACGCAAATCAAAACGCGTATTCTCTTCCTGCAATGACAGGCTGCCGCGTACGACATAAATCAATTCATGCGAGTTAAGTCTGTGTGTCGGATGTGTGCCGATCCCACGTGAGATAAAGAGCCCGCCGTTCTGCACGTTAACCGGGTACTTCACTGGAAATGAAAGTGCATCAGTCATTTAGCAGTCACGTCCTCAGCAAGTAAAGCCTGACAGTAGCACATGGCACGCTGGCTACCCGTCCTGTCGGCAGACGTTTTGATCTGCTTCACATATTCCATGCGTGAGTCGGAATTGTCCCGTTTAACTACTTTATCCTCCTCTTGTTGGCGTCTGGTTCCCGTGCCAGATTAAATGCGTACCCTATAAAAACAGGCTGATATAACGCCTCAGCCTGATATCCCTGCATTCCTGACGGCTTATTAATACACATATAAAAGCGAGGAAATATAATGCCAACAGATTCTGTTAATACCGGTTCAATATCGGGAAAGAACGCGGAGGGAATAATTTCCGCGCACACCAAACTTTCTGTCAGTGAGAAAATAGGTTATGGATTAGGGGATGCCGGTGGCACGATCATTACCTGCCTGATCACCAGTTTCCTGACCTTCTTCTATACCGACGTATTTGGCCTGACACCGGCGATTGTCGGTACATTGTTTATTTCCCTGCGCGTTATCGATGCGATTTCCGATCCGCTGATGGGCATTCTGGCCGACCGCACGCAAAGCCGGTGGGGACGTTTTCGCCCGTGGCAACTTTGGATCGCGCTGCCGATTGGTGTGGTGGGTTTTCTGACGTTTACCGTGCCAGGTTTGAGCGGCGACGCCAAAATTGCCTATGCCTTCTTCACATATTTTCTGCTTTCAGTGTCTTACACCGCGATAAATGTGCCGTATTGCGCGCTGATCAACACCATGACCACCGATCATCGCGAAGTCATTTCCTGCCAGTCATGGCGCTTTGTTTTGTGCGGCGTGGCGGGCTTTATGGTGTCCGTCGGGCTGCCGTGGCTGGTGCAGATTTTCGGCAAAGGCGATGCGGCGCTCGGGTATCAGCAAGGTGTCGGCTTACTGTGTGCCATTGCCGTAGTGATGTTTCTCTGGTGCTTCTTTACCGTACGCGAACGTCTGCCGCTGGCGCTGCTCGGCCAGTTCAGCATTCGTGAACATATTCGTGGAATGCTGAAAAACGATCAGCTGCTGCTGGTATTGCTGATGTCCTTTCTGCTGATCAATGTGTTCAATCTGCGCGGCGGCGGCTACATGTATTTCATTACTTACGTGCTGAAAGGCGGTGCCGGATACGCCTCTATGTTCTTTGGCATGGTGACGCTGGCGTCGATTCTGGGGGCGGTGATCGTCAATCAACTGACCCGGCTTATCGACAGCGTCCGTCTCTATATGATCACCAATCTGGTGCTGGCGGTATTTTCTCTGCTGCTGTGGTTTGTGCCAGTGGGTGAACAATTCCAGACGCTGTGGCTGGGGATAATCTTTGTGCATTGCGTGATCCTCGGATTCACCCTGCCGCTGCACTTTTCCATCATGGCGTTCGCAGACGATTACGGTCACTGGAAAAATGGCATCCGTTCCTCGGGCATGAACTTCGCCTTCAATCTGTTCTTCATCAAGCTGGCCTGGGCGTCAAGTGCCGGGATCATCAGCCTGGTTTTCATTTGGGTGTCTTATCAGGCAGGTGCCGAACACCAGACGCCTGCGTCGCTCGGCGGCATCACGTTGCTTGAAACGCTGCTGCCTGCGGCGATGCATCTTCTGCTGGCGGGGACGCTGATGTTCTGCAAGCTCGATAACACACTGCTGACGCGGATGTCGCACGATCTGGCGGCCAAAATTTAATGACGTTCATTATTTCAGGAGGTTGTATGTCATTTTCTCCGGTTGAATCTTTAGAAGTACCTTTGCAAAAAGTGAATATTTCCGATGCGTTCTGGCTCGAATATCAGCGTCTGGTGAGGGATGTGGTGGTGCCTTATCAGTGGAAAGCGCTGAACGACGATGTGGCAGAGGCCGAGCCGAGCCATGCGATTGAGAATTTCAGAATTGCCGCCGGTCAGAGCGAGGGGGAGTTCTATGGCATGGTGTTTCAGGACAGCGATGTCGCCAAATGGCTGGAGGCGGTCGGGTATTTGCTGGCAAAAACGCCGGATGCTGAACTGGAAAAAACGGCGGATGCAGTCATTGAACTGGTCGGCGCGGTGCAACAACCTGATGGTTATCTCAATACCTATTTCACTGTCAAAGCACCGCAGCAGCGTTGGACGAATCTGGCGGAGTGTCACGAGCTTTACTGCGCCGGGCATTTGATCGAAGCAGGCGTAGCTTACGCACAGGCGACCGGAAAAACCCGTTTGCAGGATATTGTTTGCAAGCTGGCGGACCACATTGCACAGGTTTTTGGCCCCGGCGAACAGCAGTTGCACGGTTATCCCGGTCATCCGGAAATAGAACTGGCGCTGATGCGTTTGTATGAAGCCACCGGCGAAACCCGTTATCTCGAACTGACGCGTTACTTCGTCGAACAACGTGGCGCAGAGCCGCATTTCTACGATAGCGAATACGAAAAACGCGGTAAAACGTCGCACTGGAATACTTACGGCCCGGCGTGGATGGTGAAAGACAAAGCCTACAGCCAGGCGCATGTGCCGATAGCGCTACAGACCACGGCTATCGGCCACGCGGTGCGATTTGTGTATCTGTACGCCGGTGTCGCGCATCTGGCGAGACTGAGTCAGGATCAGGAAAAACGTGAAGTCTGCCAGCGACTGTGGGAAAACATGACCCAGCGGCAGATGTACATTACCGGTTCTGTAGGATCGCAAAGCAGCGGCGAAGCGTTTTCATCAGATTATGATTTACCCAACGACACCGCTTATACCGAAACCTGTGCCTCGATTGGGCTGATGATGTTTGCCAACCGCATGTTGCAGCTGGAGGCTGACAGCCGTTACAGCGACGTCATGGAGCGCGCGCTTTACAACACCGTGCTGGCCGGTATGGCGCTCGACGGGAAACATTTTTTCTACGTTAATCCGCTGGAAGTGCATCCGAAAAGTATCCCGTTCAACCATATTTACGATCACGTCAAAACGGTGCGTCAGCGCTGGTTCGGCTGTGCCTGTTGTCCGCCGAATATCGCACGTCTGTTAGCGTCGCTCGGGCATTATATTTATACCCAAAGGCCGGACGGTGTGGACATCAATCTTTATATCGGCAGCGATGTGGAAGCGACGGTCGCAGGCAAACCACTGCGTCTCAAACAGTCCGGCGGCTATCCGTGGACCGAACAGGTGCTGATTGAAGTCAACACCGATGCGCCGCTGGAGGCCACGCTGGCGCTGCGTTTACCGGACTGGTGCGCCAGCCCGCAGGTGATGCTGAACGGTAAGCCGCTGGAACTGGTCGGTCTGACCCGGCGCGGCTATTTGCGGCTGACGCAGGAATGGCAGCAGGGCGATCGCATTGAAATGACATTACCGATGCCGGTGACGCGTGTGAAGGGGAATACGTTGCTGCGACATGTCGCTGGAAAAGTGGCGATCCAGCGCGGTCCGCTGGTGTATTGTCTCGAACAGGCGGATAACGGCAGCGAACTGCACAATGTCCGGTTGCCGTACGATGCGCAGTTCCGGTTGATCGCCGGAAGCGGACTTTTTGCCGGTAAGACGCTGTTGCAAACTCAGGGGCAGCGCCGCTCGTCGTCTCAGGCCGGTGAGCAGCCGCTCTACCGCTTCAATCCATCAGTCGAAGAGACCGTATCGCAAACCATGACGTTTGTGCCGTACTTTACCTGGGCAAACCGTGGGGAAGGGGAGATGCGCGTGTGGATTGATGAAGCGTAAAAATATTAAGCGTTCGTGATAAAAGCAAACCCGGCGCATTTGGCCGGGTTTGTCTTATTGATATCCGCGCTTTCAGTTATGAGAGAGTGTGGTTTCCACTGATTGCTTTGGGGGCTTAATCACAAAGAACACCAGAATGGCACCCAGCGCCGCGACGCCGCCTGCGAGCATAAAGGCGCTGTCGAAACGGCCAGTATTCTGCACGATAAATCCGGTGACGACCGGCCCGATGATCCCGGAGACGCTGCCGACCAGATGAATAAATCCGCTGGTGCCGCCGACGCGGGATTTATGCACTACATCCTGAATAATCGCCCAGTAAATCGCCCCTGTGGTGTACAGGAAGAAAATAGAGACTGACATTAATACCACCGCAGGTACCACGCTGGTCACGATGCCGGCGAGCGCCACGCAGACGGCTGCCGCTAACAGGCTGACGACTAATATAATTTTACGTGACAGTAATAAGCGACCGGTAATATTAAAAATCTTATCGGAAATATAACCGCCTAATGCCAGACCCACGAAGCCGACAATCCATGGAATGACGGTGGTTAAACTCATTTCTTTAATATTTAATCCGTGCGCCTGCACCAAATAGGCCGGGAACCAGCTCAGGAAGAAGAATAAAATATAGTTATAGCTGAAGAAGGCAAACGCGGTGACCAGAATAATCGGCTGTTTTAGATAATATCCCAGACCGTGCGCCGCCTGCGCCAGATCTTCTTCTGCACTTAAATGCTCATTCTTCATGGCATCCACCAAACGCAATTCTTCCGGGGAGACGCGTTTACTTTTCAGCGGATTATCGGCCACGGTGAAGAACCAGACGGCCATCCATACAATGCCGATCGCAGCAATCACCATAAACGCCGGACGCCAGCCAAATGAAATGGCCAGATACCCGACGATCGGGCCGGCCACTGCGCCGCCGAGCGGCGAACCCGCGCTGAGAAGTCCCATGGCGGTGGCAGCCTGTTTCTTCGGGAACCAGCCGTTAATCATCTTATTTGCCGAGGCGCATATCGGCCCTTCGGCCATACCGAATAATACCCGCAGAATAAGCATGGAATAAAAGCCGGTGGCGATAGCAGTCATCCCGCAAAATAAAGACCACAGTCCGACGGCTAAACCCATAACAATTGTCGGGCCGAATTTATCTACCGCTAAACCCCCGAGGAAGTTAAATATCGCGTAACCAAAGAAGAAACTCCCAAATATCAGGCCGAACTGTTCGGGATTAATGGTCAGCTCTTTTTCTATCATCGGGACAGTAATCGACAGCGCGACGCGGTCGAGGTAATTGATCATGTACACCATAAACAGCAGGAATACGATAATCCAGCGCAGATTCTTGAACATAGGTAAGTGCTCCACTTGGTGTCGTTTTAATAGTGTTGCGTTATTTGTAGGTTGAATCTCAGGTACTCAGTGGCAGGAAGGATGGCGGGCATCCTTCCTGAATTTCCAAAGCTTATAAATTTTAAATCATCAGAACGTCAGTAACACTTTGCAGCAGGCACGCTGCTCCTTTTCAAACAGCGTCAGAGCGGCTTCCACTTCGCTGGCGGGCATCCAGTGCGTCACCAGTTTTTCCGGCGTAATTTTTCCTTGTTCCATCCATTCAATCACCTGCGGGAAACGGTGGCTGTTCAGGCGCGATGAGAACAACGAGATTTCTTTACTGGTAATACTTTGCTGCGTGAAGGTACTGGGTTCGCCGGAGAAACCCATCATCCCGATGCGTGCTGCCGGTGATGCCAGCAAAATGGCTTCCTGCAAAATTGCCGGATGGCAGGCAGCATCGACAATCAGCGTAGGACGTACGTTTTCTGCGGCCAGTACGTCGGTCACGCTGCGTTCAGTATTATTGATGATCCAGTCTGCCCCACTTTGCTGTGCCATCTGTAACCGTTCTTCTATGCGGTCGGCGACAATCACTTTCTCCACACCGTAAACGCCTTTCAGCACCTGAATCACCGTCAGCCCCATCGGGCCAGCGCCGTAAACCAGTGCGGTGTCCTGCGGGGTCGGTTTGAGGAAGGCGGTAATGTTCGCCGCAATGGTAAAAGGTTCGACCATACTGGCGAGTTTGTCAGGGATCGTGGCGGGCACGACATAGGCATTTTTAGCCGGAGCGCAGGCGTAATCGCTAAAGCCGCCGTCACGATGCACGCCGATCACCTGCAATTCGGCACAGACATTGGGCCGACCAATGGAGCAGGGATAACAATGTCCGCAGCTGACCACCGGATCGATCACCACGCGCTCGCCGATGCGTGATGCTTCGACGCCTTCTCCAACGCTGTCGATATGGCCGAAGAATTCATGGCCTATCACGCGCGGATATTTCGCAAACGGATTGTGGCCGTGATAAATATGCACATCCGAGCCGCAGATCCCTGCGTAACTGACCCGAACTCGTACCTCACCGGCGGCAGGTACCGGCAAGGCACGTTGCTCGATCACCAGTTTTCCCGGTTCTTGTATAACGACGCTGTTCATTATTCGCTCCCTTACCAGTTCCACAGAGTACCGTCTTCCAGACGGGCCACCGGCAAATACGCCGGTTCATACGGATATTTCGCTGCCAGTTTTTCGTCGAACTCGATGCCCAGCCCCGGTTTTTCGCCCGGATGCATATAGCCGTTATCAAACGTCCAGTTATGCGGGAACACTTCCAGCATCTGCTCGGAATATCCCATATATTCCTGCACGCCAAAGTTTGGCACCCACAGATCGAAATGCAGGGCAGCGGCCATGCACACTGGCGAAAGATCTGACGGGCCGTGTGAACCGGTGCGAACCTGATACAAAGAGGCGAAATCAGCGATCCGGCGCATACCGGTAATGCCGCCCGCGTGGGTGATAGTGGTACGGATATAGTCGATCAACTGTTCTTCGATGAGCTGTTTGCAATCCCAGATGCTGTTGAAGACTTCACCGACGGCAATCGGGGTCACGGTGTGCTGGCGGATCAAACGGAAGCATTCCTGATTCTCGGCTGGCGTAGGATCTTCCATCCAGAACAGTCGATAGTCTTCGATGCTCTTACCAAAGCGTGCCGCTTCGATAGGCGTCAGGCGGTGATGCATATCGTGAAGAAGATGTTCGTCAAAACCGAATTTATTACGTACGGCTTCAAACAGCTTTGGGGTGAAATCGAGGTATTTTTCCGTCGACCACAGTTGCTCTTCCGGCCAGTTTCCCTTGGTTGCCGGTTCGTAGGCCAGGCCTTTACCTTTCGACATCCCGTAAGTGGTTTTCATGCCCGGAACGCCGCACTGCGCGCGGATCGCCTTGAAGCCAAGCTCTTTGTGTTTGGCGTAATCATCCAGCACTTCGTCTACCGAATGACCGGTGGTGTGACAGTAAACCATCACGCCGGTACGGGATGCGCCGCCAAGCAACTGGTATAGCGGCATATTGGCGGCTTTGGCTTTGATATCCCACAGCGCCGTGTCCACCGCTGAAATCGCTGACATAGTGACCGGCCCGCGACGCCAGTAAGCCCCTTTGTAGAAAAACTGCCAGATGTCTTCGATCTGGTGCGCATCGCGCCCGATAAGCTGCGGGCAAACGTGGTCTTTCAGGTATGACGCGACCGGCAGCTCGCGACCATTGAGCGTGGCGTCACCGATACCAGTAAGGCCACTGTCGGTGGTGATTTTCAACGTAACAAAGTTGCGCCCCGGACAAGTAACAAAGACTTCAGCATTCACGATTTTCATCGGTTACGACCTTCTGCAGTAAAGTTGGATGCATTTCCTTTGGCTATAAATACGCCAGATGACAACTACCATACAAGTATGTTTCTTGATTTTTGCCGGAGAGGATCACACTTTGTTGCGCGAAAGTTATCTGAAGAGAAGGGAATAATGGCGAAGGTAAACACAGGCCATGCGGTCAGATGAGCGGGATACGAACCTCAGAATAACCCATAAAAAAACCTCCGGTTGGCAGGCTGAATGCGGATCAGTCACGTTTGCCTGTTTTTCGATGAGCCGCCAGCAGCTTCCAAAATGAAAAGGCCCGCAGGGTTGCGGGCTGTCTGAACGGGCAGAAATTTACCCCAGCAGTTCACAATGCGGCGGCAGGCGGCATTGAATGATGTTGGCCAGCACTTCGATGCGAAACTGCTTACCGGTCAGCGGTTCGCCGTCGAGGTTGAAGGTCATATCATGCGGCGCAGTAATTTCCAGCCAGGGGAGATGAGCGGAGACGATATTTTTATTTTCTTCATTATTGATCAGGCTGCGCAGGAATGAGGGCAGCAGCTCTTCGGAGGTCAGCAGACGCAATTGCAGCAGGCCGTCGTTGATCAGCGCTTCCGGGCAGATTTGCTGGCCGCCACCGGCCTGACGACCGTTGCCAATGCCAATGACCAGCGCATCGCCTTCCCAGCTGAAATCCGGACCCTTGATTTCACAGCGGTCGGCTTTCAGCGTATCAAGACGTAACAGCCCGTGGATAAAATACGAGACGCCGCCGAGTGCCGCTTTCAGCTTTTCCGGCGTTTCGGTGGTGATACGCGTACCAAATCCGCCGGTCGCCATATTGATGAAGTAGTGCTTATCATTCACCCTGGCAAGATCGATGGCTTCCGCCCGGCCTTTTATCGCCAGCAGCAACGCCTGTTCGGGGGCCAGCGGAATATTACAGGCGGTCGCAAAATCATTCGCCGTACCCAGCGGGACGATACCCAGCACCGGGCGCGGTTCCTCAAGCTGTGCCAATGCTCCGGCGATTTCATTGATGGTGCCATCGCCGCCACCGGCAATAACGGTGTCACAACCCAGCGCCACGGCTTCTGCGACATAACGTGCGGCATCGCCGTATTCCCAGGTGACGCGGACTGTCAGCTCCACACCTTCTTTTCGCTGCGCACCGACGGCCACGCGCAGCTCCTCATTGCCTGCGCCTTTTCCATTCAAAATCAGCAATGCTGTGGTCATGTATGCTCCTTTTCTCTATACATAACTACCATAAATGAAAATGCTCATACTTGGCTATCAGATAAATGATTGAAAAAAACTCCGCATGAATAAAATAATTGAACTTAAATATATTCGATAAAGCTATTATTATTTTGGAATACATTATTTTTATTAATCGACTAAAAGAAAAGAATAATGATTTTGACGAAGGGGATGTTTGAATGGATTGATTACCAAAAGAAAAGCCAGCTCAAGGGAGATTGAGCCGGCCAAGGAGGTGGTTCCTAGTGTAGTCCGTTGCTTTATTTTGCATTCGAAGTAAATTGCGAATGCATATTATCCAGCTAAGAAAGAAATAGATGTGATCCGTTTCTTATTTTCAGCAAAAGCCTATTTTGCGTGTGGATTGCGCGTGTCTGTTTCTTGCAGATTGCGCAACAAAATGGCGAACTCGAGGCTGATGTCGTCCGGCAGGGCGGCGTAAACAATGTGGCCGTTGCCTGGCGCGACGTCGGTCGGCTGGCCTTTCTTATTACGCAGCGCTTCAAGGCGGAACTGAATATTGCCCTGCGGCGTCATCATTTCTACGCTGTCGCCGACGCTGAATTTATTTTTCACGTCGATCTCAGCCCAGCCATCCACGCGATTACCGGTGAATTCGCCGACAAACTGCTGACGGTCGCTGACTGAGAATCCATACTCGTACGTCTGCTGCGCATCGTGCGTATGGCGGCGCAGGAAACCTTCGGTATAACCGCGATGCGCCAGGCCTTCCAGCGTGGTCAGTAATGTTGGATCGAAAGGTTTACCGGCAACGGCGTCGTCGATGGCGCGACGATACACCTGCGCCGTGCGCGCGCAGTAGTAGAAGGATTTGGTGCGGCCTTCGATTTTCAGCGAATGAACGCCCATTTTGGTCAGGCTCTCGACGTGCTGAATAGCGCGTAAATCTTTGGAATTCATGATGTAGGTGCCGTGTTCATCTTCGAACGCACTCATGTATTCGCCCGGACGCAGCGCTTCTTCCAGCATGTACACTTTGTCCGTCGGCAGACCGATGCCCAGAGTGGGCTGCACGGCCTCGACCTGCTGCACCGGTATCGGCTCATGCTGATGCACGATGCTGCCGATATCGTTCTCTTTACCTTCCTGAACTTTGTATTCCCAGCGGCAGGCGTTGGTGCAGGTACCCTGATTCGGGTCACGTTTGTTGATGTAACCGGAAAGCAGGCAGCGGCCGGAATAGGCCATGCACAGCGCGCCGTGGACGAAAATTTCCAGTTCCATATCCGGCACCTGTGCGCGGATTTCGGCGATCTCTTCGAGTGACAGCTCGCGCGACAAAATCACGCGCGTCAGCCCCATTTGTTTCCAGAACTTCACCGTCGCCCAGTTCACTGCGTTGGCCTGCACCGACAGATGAATATCCATCTGCGGGAATGCTTCGCGCACCATCATGATAAGCCCTGGGTCAGACATGATCAGCGCGTCCGGCCCCATGTCGATAACCGGTTGCAGATCACGCAGAAAGGTTTTCAGCTTGGCGTTGTGCGGCGCGATATTGACAACCACGTAGAATTTTTTACCCAGGGCATGGGCTTCGTTAATGCCGATTTCCAGATTCTGGTGATTAAATTCGTTATTACGCACGCGCAGGCTGTAACGCGGTTGTCCGGCGTACACTGCGTCTGCGCCATAGGCGAAGGCATAACGCATATTTTTCAGGGAACCGGCAGGGGAGAGCAGTTCAGGAACAAAGGAATCGGGGGTTAACATAGTCAATCTCAGTCTGATCACAAGTCAGGGCCGTCCCGGATGCGGGGCGACGAAAGGCCAGAATTGTAACGTCTGAGTTGAACAAAAGCAGCCGGTTAGTGTGGGTATTTGGGGTTTTACGGGGTCAGATCAATTTTTGGCTTCTGAGGTTGCCGCAAGGAATGCGACAACCTCAGTAAAAGGGATCAGGCGGGTTGTTGGGTTGAATCACGGATATCGGCTGTCGCCCCGTTTTTCACTACTGACTGCACGCCTTTCCTCGCCGCGCCTTCGGTGGTGTACATTTCACTGACGCCAATCACCTGATGATTTTTGGCTTTCAGCACAAAATAAAACTGCCCGTCTTTTGAGGGTTTTATCTCGTATTGTTCTTCATATGGCGCGTTGTTTTGCACAGACGTGATGCCATTTTCTGCCGAGGCTTTGCTGGCATACATTTCACTGGTGAGAATAATCTCTCCGTTCCCGGCCTTCAGGTTAAAGTGAAACTGTCCATTCTTCGCTTTTTTCAGATCATAGTGACCAGTCGCCATAAAGGTTATCTCCAGCAAGGGGGGTTATTTTCCACAGCTAAGTGTAGTTAAAGGAGAATCTTTCGCGGCGATAAGAGGAAGTTAAGGCATGAAATGTGAACTGGCCGACAGACTTTCAGCAACTTTACAAAACTGAACTGTCGGCCCGAAAAGAACGGCTATGAGCGTCAGGCGAGATGGCAGGGCTCCGCTTCCCACCGATAACCAACGCCGTAGACCGCGCGGATAAAGGCTTTCTCGCCGTCCAGCGACTCCAGCTTTCGGCGCAGGTTTTTGATATGGCTGTCGATGGTGCGGTCAGTGACCACGCGGTAATCATCGTAGAGATTATTAAGCAGCACTTCACGGGTAAACACATAGCCAGGTTTTACCGACAGGGTTTTCAGCAGGCGGAATTCTGCTGGCGTCAGCTCCAGTTCATGCCCCTGAAACGATGCCTGAAAGCGTGCTTCATCGATATGCAGACCGTGGCTTTTGGTGATGTTTTCATCCGGGCGCACGCAGCGGCGCAGGATAACTTTGACGCGCGCCACCACTTCACGCGGGCTGTACGGTTTGCAGATGTAATCATCCGCCCCGATTTCGAGCCCCAGCAGGCGATCAATCTCTTCGGTTTTTGCCGTTACCATCATGATCGGCACGTCAGAAAACTGGCGGATATCACGACAGATCGACAGGCCGCTGCTGCCCGGCAACATCAGATCCAGCAAGATCATCGCCGGCGGGCTGGCTTTGACCTGAGTAATCACGTCGTGGCCGTCAGGCAGCCACTGGGTGACATAACCCGCCGCGTCGAGGTAATCGATCAGCAACTGAGCGAGTTTCGGCTCATCTTCCACAATCAAAATTTTTAACGGCGCATGGCCGGATGCTACTAAATCGTTCATCAGTTTCTCGGTCCATGTGGAACAGAAAGCGGCAGGACGACCGTGATACGCACGCCGCCTGCGGGAGAGTGGCTGGCGCTTATCTGCCCGCCGTGTGCTTCGACGATATTCTGACAAATCGCCAGACCTAAACCGGAGCCGCCGCTGGCGCGGTTACGCGAGCCTTCGGTGCGATAAAAGCGTTCAAAAATGCGGATCAGCTGTTCATCGCTGATGCCTGGCGCGCTGTCCTGAAACGTGAGTATCAGCAATTTGTCGCGGATTTCGCCCAGAATTTCCAGTCCGCCATTGGGGTCAGTATAGCGCAGGCTGTTTTCCATAAGATTGTTGAAAAGCTGTGACAGACGCTGCGGATCGCCAAACACCTGCGCGCTTTCAGGTAATTTGCTGGTCAGCGTTAACTGCTTGCTGTGGAAACGATCGCGAGAACCGGCTTCCGCCAACTGCACCAGATGCACAACATCGGTATCCACTTTACGGTACGCCAGCGCACCGGCATCGGAAAGGGAAAGCTGGTGCAAATCATCCACCAGCTTGGTGAGGATTGAGACTTCCGACTGCAATGATTCCAGTGAGCCAAGGGTCATTTTGCGCACGCCATCCTGCATCGCTTCCAGTTCACCGCGCAGCACTGCCAGCGGAGTGCGCAGCTCGTGGGAAATATCGGCCATAAACGCCCGCCGCATCTGCTCGTTCTTTTCCAGCGTCATCGCCAGCTGGTTGAAATCCTGCGCCAGCTTCCCCAGCTCATCTTGACTGTCGACTTCCACGCGGGTGCTGAAATCTCCGGCGGCCAGCTGATGGGTGCCGTTAACCAGCCGTTTGACCGGCGCGAGCATACCGCGCGATAACAACCAGGTGACGGCGGCGGCCAGCAGGGCGGTAAAGGCGACAATCATCCAGCTGGTGCGGCTTTGCTGACGCTCGAAGTTGATGTCGGCGTCGCGCGTGAGGCGTTCAGCCGGGGTCGAAATCACCGAACCTATCACTACGCCGTTGACGGTCATCACGCGGCGCGGTCCCTGCAAATCAGGCGGCACCGGCTGATCGTATCCGCCAATCCGGCGATCGTGACTGTCGAGGATCCAAAATTTTGTGCGCCATCCCTGCGGCGGCATACGCGGGCTGCTGTTTTGTTCAAAGGAACGCATCAGCTGATAGATCAGACGGTCATTGGTTTCTAAAAACTCCCAGCTGCCGTGCTGTTTGTATTGTTCCTGCAACGTGTCGGCCAGCAACTCCACGCGCTGTTCGTTACTCTGGCGGATGTAATCAATAAAGCCGCGCTCGAAGCTCATCCGCACGCCCCAGTTCATGGTGATTAACACCAGCGCACAGGTGCAGAAGATGGCCATGAACAGTTTGACGGTAATTCCTAGTTTCATGATTTTCTCATTGGATCGGGAGAGCTGGCCGCAGCGCGACGACGGTCAATAAGGGCATTTTTCTGGGCATCCTCCGGCACGCGCGAAAAGACCCAGGCTGGCAGGGCGATAATCACCGCCATCGCCATATAGCAGTACAGAAACGCGGTATGCATCGCGCCGCTGCCGACGTTCACCTGCTGTTGCGCAAACACGCCGATGAGGATACCTGCGACGCTGACGCCCAGACTCATCGACAGCTGCATGATCATCGACAGCAAACTGTTGCCGCTGCTGGCAAGGCGCGGTGGCAAGTCTTTCAGCGTCAGGGTATTCATCGACGAGAAGCGCAGCGAATTCACCATCCCCTGGAAGAACAGCACAATCGGGATCATCCACACAGCACCGTAAATCGCCACCAGCGGGAAGATAAGCGTAATCAGCGCCAGCAACAGCGTGGCGGTTACCAGCGCAGAACGGTAGCCGAGCTGATTGACCAGCCGGACCACCACGCGCTTCATTCCCATGCTACCGAGCACCATCGGGATCATCATCAGCCCGGCGTGAAAGGGGGTGAAGCCCATGCCGAGTTGCAGAAAGACCGGCGTCATAAACGGCAACATACCGCTGCCGATGCGACCCAGAAAACTGCCGGTCAGGCCGATTTTAAAGGTCGGCGTATGAAACAGACGCAGTGAAAACAGGGCAGATAAATTACCGCGCGCGTGCATCCAGTAGATACCGAGCGCGCCAAATCCAACCACCACCAGCAGCAGTAATTCCAGCGGCGTCAGCCCGAGCCCGCGGCTGCCGTCGAGCGCCAGCGTCAGCGTCGCCATACACACTGCCAGCATCACAAAACCGCTGATATCAAAGCGGCGCGTCTGCATTTTGTAATTCGGCATGATCATTAATGTGGCAATACAACCGGCAATGCCGACAGGCAGATTGATCAAAAATATCCAGTGCCAGCTGGCGTACTGCACCAGAAAACCCCCGAGTGCCGGGCCAAGCAGCGGGCCGACCTGACCGGGTAACGTCACCATGGTCATGGCCGCCATATATTCACTGCGCGGCACGATTTTCAGCACCGTCAGCCGCCCGACCGGTACCATCATCGCGCCGCCAATCCCTTGTACCACGCGGGACATCACCAGCTCGCGCAGGCTGTCAGATTGCGCACAGAGCAGTGAACCCAGGGTGAACAGCACGATGGCCGAGAAGAACACCCATTTGACGCCGACTTTATCCGCCAGCCAGCCACTGGCGGGCAGCATCACTGCCACGGTCAGCACATAAGCGACCACCACCGAATGCATGTGCAGAGGATTTTCACCGAGGCTTTGGGCCATCGACGGCAGCGCGGTATTGACGATGGTGGTATCCAACGCCTGCATAAAAAAGCCAAACGCGACGATCCACAACTGCCAGCGCACAGAAGGCGGCAGCGGCTCGGAGGGCGGTACAGTCTCAGTATTTTCAGATTTCATCGGGTTATCGCATCAGCACAATCATTGTCGCGGCCTGGGGACGGCAACCGTCAGCAGGCCAGACCCACAGTGTAGCCAGAATGCTCCGGCAGAAAATGGAGGAAATAAGGAGAGTCCTTCTCAATCCTCTTAACATTTTTGAAATTACTTATGACAAAAAGGTCGGGCAGTAAGCCACTCATTTTATATCAAAATGCTAAGGTTAACCCTGAATCACAAACCGTTCGCACGCGAAGCAACTTTACACTGACCGTTATAGGGAGAGAGTGATGAGTAAAAGAGAATTAGGCCGTTCAGGTATTCAGGTACCGGTGCTGACTTTTGGTGGCAACGTGTTTGGCTGGACAGTCGATCAGTCCGCCTCTTTCAGCCTGCTCGATGCCTTGCTGGATAATAACCTGAACTTTATCGATACCGCCGACGTCTATTCCCGCTGGGTCGATGGCAATCAGGGCGGCGAATCTGAAACGATCATCGGCAACTGGTTGAAGAAAACCGGTAAGCGCGACCAGATAGTTCTGGCGACTAAAGTCGGTAAACCGATGGGCGAAGGCAAAGTCGGCTTGTCGCCACGCTATATCAAAGAGGCGGTTGAAGCATCGCTCAAGCGCCTGCAAACGGATTATATCGATCTCTATCAGTCCCATGATGACGACGCAGATACACCACTGGCGGAATCACTGGCCGCGTTCGATGCGTTAATCAAAGAAGGTAAAGTACGGGCCATCGGTGCTTCTAACTACAGCGCACCGCGTCTGGCCGAAGCGCTGAAAGTCAGCAAGGATAACGGGCTGGCGCGTTATGAAACGCTGCAACCGCTGTACAACTTGTATGACCGCAAAGTGTATGAAGAAGCGCTGGAAAAGGTCGTCACGGAAAACGGTGTCGGTGTGATCAATTTTTACGGGCTGGCGAGCGGTTTCCTGACCGGGAAATACCGTACCAAAGCGGATGCCAGCAAAAGTAAGCGTGGCGAAAGCGTGATCGAACGTTACCTCGACGATCGTGGTTTGAAAGTGCTTAAAGGGCTGGATCAGGTGGCTGAGAAGCACGGCGTGCAGCCGGGGCAGGTGGCGCTGGCATGGCAGATTGCGCGCCCGAGCATTACCGCTCCGATTGTCAGCGCCACCTCTTTGCAACAGCTCAATGAACTGGCGCAGGCCGCGACGCTCAGGCTGGACGATGCCGATATTCAGACGCTGAACGACGCCAGCGCCTGGAAATAACCTCGTTTGGAAAATAAAAAAAACGCCGTGAGAAATCAGGCGGTTTTTTATTGCGTACTGATGTGCCGGGAATCTTGCGATTAACGGAACAGGGTTTGCGCCCAGCGGGCCAGACCGGCGGTGACTGAGCCGAAATCGTTGCCCCCGACCAGCGGAATACCCGGCAATTGTGCCTGCAACGCAGCCCGTAGCAGAGGAGAGCGCGCACTGCCACCGGTCAGATAAATCACGTCCGGCTTGATGTCGCTGCTCGCCAGCGCCAGGTTCACCTGTTCCTGAATGCGCTCCAGCGGCTGTGCGATAGCTTCGCTCAGCTGCTGCTGGCTGATAGTTTCTGCCAGACCCGCCTCGATGAAGTCCATTGCCGCCGTGACGCTTTCGCGTTCGGATAGCGCAATCTTGCTCTCTTCCGCCGCGCGCACCAGACGATAGCTCAGACGCTGTTGCTGAACTTTCAGCAGGCGTTTGATGAGATCTGGCTGTGCGGCATCGCGGATTAAATCACGCAGCATGCGGCCATTGGCGACGCTGTAAAAATCGATCTGAGCAGGGACATCGTTAGTCGCTACCGCATTCCAGTAAGGCAGTGCAGGAATAGCGATTCCTTTGTGGGTTTCGCTGCCCATGCCGAACTGTGGCGTCAGCTGTTTGAACGCTGTCATGATATCCAGATCGTTCCCGCCCACGCGGCAACCGCTGTGGCCGAGCAGGCTGTTCTGACGCTCTGCCTTATCGCGCCACTGTGGGCCCATCAGCAATACTGAGCAGTCGGTGGTACCACCGCCGATATCCACCACCAGCACGGTTTTCTCGTCCGTCAGCGTCGCTTCAAAATCCAGCCCTGCTGCTACCGGTTCGAACTGGAAAGCGATATCGCGGAAACCGGCGCGTTCTGCGGCGCGTTGCAAAATACCCTGTGCCTGACGGTTGGCATCATCGCCGCCCATGCCCTGGAAGTTGATCGGGCGGCCAATGACGGTCTGCTCAATGGTCTGCTGTAACACGGATTCTGCCTGACGTTTGATGTGATACATCATCGCGCAGACCAGATCTTCGAACAGAGCAATTTGCTGCGGCTTCAGGCCGTTTGCGCCCAGGAAGGATTTCGGTGAGCGGACAAAGTACACCTCTTCCGGATCTTCCATATAGGTGGCGAGTGCCTGCAAACCAAACTGCACGCTGTTGGCGTTAACCGGAATATCTTCCTCGCGGTTAAAGCTTATACTGCGACGCAGCAGCGCCAGATTTTCATCACTGCCCGTTGGCACCTGTCCGTGACGGTTCAGCCATTCGCTGACCGCTTCGCGAGTTGGCGCACAAAGCATGGAGGGTAAATAAGGATCGTTATTTTCTAACGCCAGCAGTTGGGCGTTATTGTCGCGCATCACCGCAACTGAGCAATTCGCTGTACCGTAGTCAAATCCAATAAACATCACTGATCCCCATGCCAAAGAAGGTGCGGGACTTTACCGGAGCGAGGGATTTAGAGCAAGACCAAAGCGAAGGGATTTTAGCCCTTAAAAATGCAAGGTGTTTGCGGTGATACCCCATCCCGGCCCTCTCCCTGGCAGGAGAGGGAGCAGACCCAGCCGATTTTGAATTTGCTCCTCCCCCTGCAAAGAGGGAGGGCGGGAGGGGTATGGCAGGCGACGACGTTATTTCAGCAACGCCTGCGCTTTCGCGACAACGTTATCGACAGTAAAGCCGAACTCTTTGAACAGCTGTTCTGCCGGAGCAGATTCGCCGAAGCTGGTCATGCCGACTACGCCGCCGTTGAGGCCAACGTACTTGTACCAGTAATCCGCAATACCGGCTTCCACTGCCAGTCGCGCCGGAACGTCTTTCGGCAGCACTGATTCACGGTATGCCGTGTCCTGTTTGTCGTAAACGTCAGTCGACGGCATGGAAACAACGCGCACTTTGGTGCCGCCTGCGGCCAGTTTATCGGCTGCTTCGACGGTAATACCCACTTCAGAACCGGTGGCTATCAGAATGACGTCTGGCTTGCCTTCGCAATCTTTCAGCACATAACCGCCACGCGCCACATTAGCCAGCTGCTCCGCTGTACGCGGTTGCTGGGTCAGGTTCTGACGGGAGAAGATCAGTGCGGATGGGCCGTCGTTGCGCTCAATGGCGTATTTCCAGGCGATTGCTGATTCGACCTGATCCGCCGGACGCCACAGGCTCATGTTTGGCGTAACGCGCAGGCTGGCCATTTGCTCGACCGGCTGATGCGTCGGGCCGTCTTCGCCCAGGCCGATGGAATCATGGGTGTAGACGAACACATTGCGGATCTTCATCAGTGACGCCATACGCACCGCATTACGGGCGTATTCGACGAACATCAGGAACGTAGCCGAATAAGGCAGGAAGCCGCCGTGCAGCGCGATACCGTTGGAGATAGCCGTCATGCCGAACTCGCGCACGCCGTAATGGATATAGTTACCGGCTATGTCATCACCCAGCGATTTAGAGCCGGACCACATGGTCAGGTTACTTGGCGCAAGGTCAGCAGAACCGCCGAGGAATTCAGGCAGAATTTTACCGAACTCTTCCAGCGTGTTTTGTGAGGCTTTGCGGCTGGCAATGTTGGCCGGATTAGCCTGTAAACCTTCGATGAATTTCTGCGCGTCGGCTTCCCAGTTTTCCGGCAGCTCACCGTTCACGCGGCGCTTAAATTCTTTCGCCAGATCAGGATAAGCGCTGGCGTAAGCCGCAAACTTATCATCCCAGGCTTTTTCTTTCGCTTTACCCGCTTCTTTGGCATCCCAGGCGGCATAAATATCCTGCGGAATTTCAAAGGCAGGGTAGTTCCAGCCCAGTTCCTTGCGGGTGGCAGCCACTTCATCCACGCCCAGAGCCGCGCCGTGCGCATCGTGCGTACCGTGTTTATTTGGCGAGCCAAAACCGATGACCGTTTTACACAGCAGCAGGGAAGGACGGTCGGTGACTTTGTGCGATTCTTCAATCGCTGCTTTGATGGCGTCAGCGTTCTGCCCATCAACACCGCGGATCACATGCCAGCCATATGCTTCGAAACGTTTGGCAGTGTCATCGGTGAACCAGCCTTCCACGTGGCCGTCGATAGAGATCCCGTTGTCATCATAAAACGCAGTCAGTTTGCCGAGTTTCATGGTGCCAGCCAGCGAACAGGCTTCGTGGGAAATTCCTTCCATCATGCAACCGTCACCCATAAAAGCGTAGGTATGGTGGTTGACGATATCGTGGCCTTCGCGGTTGAACTGCGCAGCCAGCGTGCGTTCGGCGATAGCAAAACCGACGGCGTTGGCAATGCCCTGACCCAGCGGGCCGGTCGTGGTCTCAACGCCCGGCGTATAGCCGTATTCCGGGTGCCCCGGCGTTTTGGAGTGCAGCTGGCGGAAATTCTCCAGCTCTTTCATCGGCAGGTCATAACCGGTGAGATGCAGCAGGCTGTAAATCAGCATCGAACCGTGACCGTTCGACAGCACAAAGCGGTCGCGATCGGCCCAGTGCGGGTTGGTCGGGTTATGATTCATGTAATCGCGCCACAGAACTTCAGCGATATCCGCCATCCCCATTGGTGCGCCGGGGTGGCCGGAATTCGCTTTCTGCACCGCATCCATGCTTAAGGCACGGATAGCATTCGCTAGTTCTCTACGAGAAGGCATATTTTTCTCCGGTGAATGGCCGCGCCCACAGGCAGCAGCCATTGGAATATCAATGGGTGAAATTACAGTTGAGCAGACAGCACATCTTCGAGTTTCTTCTGATCGACGGCAAACTGGCGAATACCTTCGGCCAGTTTATCAACAGCCATGGCGTCCTGGTGATGTTCCCAGAGGAATTCGGCCTGAGTCAGCGGCACAGGCTGTTTGTTGCCCGGGGCTGATGAGGATTGCAGTTTTCGTTCCACTGGCGCATCGCTGGCTTTCAGCTCTTCAAGCAGGTTAGGTGAGATGGTCAGGCGGTCACAACCGGCCAGCGCCAGGATCTGTTCCACTTTACGGAAGCTCGCTCCCATGATGACGGTCTCATAGCCCTGCGCTTTGTAGTACTTGTAGATCTCACGAACGGATTTCACGCCCGGATCTTTTTCCACGTCATAGGTCGCATTTGGCTCTTTGGCTTTGTACCAGTCATAGATTCGGCCAACGAACGGGGAGATCAGATACACACCGGCTTCGGCGCAGGCGCGTGCCTGAGCAAAAGAGAACAGCAGCGTCAGGTTACAGTTAATGCCTTCCTTTTCCAGCTGTTCGGCAGCTTTGATGCCTTCCCAGGTGGAAGCCAGTTTGATCAGAATGCGGGATTTATCGATCCCCTGTTCCTGATACAAGCCAATCAGTTTTCGCGCTTTAGCCAGGCACTTTTCGCTGTCAAATGACATGCGCGCATCGACTTCGGTCGAGATGCGGCCAGGGACGCTTTTCAGAATTTCGACACCAATATTCACCGCCAGCTTGTCCGTGGCGTTGATCACCTGATCCTCTTTGCTGCCGCCTTTTTTACGTGCGTAATCCAGCGCGTCTTTGATGAGGTTTTGATACTGCGGCAGGTCGGCGGCTTTGAGAATTAAGGATGGATTGGTGGTGGCATCCTGCGGTTCGAAATGACGAATGGATTCGATATCACCGCTGTCGGCAACGACAGTCGTTAGCTTTTTGAGGGCGTCTAACTGGTTCATTTCAACATCTCCTTAGGAAGAAAAATGATACGAGAAGAGAAGCGTTCGTCTCTTTTCACAGGGCTACTACCCTGCATCATTCTGTTAACAATTTGAATGCGCTTTCTCTGATTGTTGTAATGGGTCAGAGCAATGAAAAAGCAAAAGCCTACGCAAGGCTGAACTTTCAACCTGTGTTGCGCAAGGGGGAACATTAAGCTTAGTCGAAATTTGCGAGACGTCTTCCGCGAACGAAAAGTAATCAATGTAACGCGCAAGTTTTGGTCGTGCTTCACCCTCTGTCGTGGCAGGTTATCTATACTGTTGTGCGGGAAAACTGAAAGCGTTGGTGAACCAAATGTTGCGGCTTCCCCGGTCTGTACCCCTATAAAAAATAAGAAACACAAAAAGGACCCTACGATGGACGAACAACTGAAACAGAGTGCGCTCGACTTCCACGAATTCCCGGTGCCCGGAAAAATTCAGGTCTCACCCACCAAACCGCTCGCCACGCAGCGCGATCTGGCGCTGGCGTACTCTCCAGGTGTGGCGGCACCTTGTCTTGAAATCCAAAAAGACCCGCTGGCTGCCTATAAATACACCGCTAAGGGCAATCTGGTGGCAGTGATTTCCAACGGCACGGCGGTGCTCGGGCTTGGCAATATCGGCGCGCTGGCGGGTAAACCGGTGATGGAAGGCAAGGGCGTACTTTTTAAGAAATTCGCCGGTATCGACGTGTTTGATATCGAAATAGATGAGCTGGATCCGGACAAATTGATAAACGTGATCGCCGCGCTTGAACCGACGTTCGGCGGCATCAATCTCGAAGACATCAAAGCGCCTGAATGTTTCTACATTGAGAAAAAACTGCGCGAACGTATGAACATTCCGGTGTTCCATGACGATCAGCACGGCACCGCAATTATCTGTACTGCTGCGGTGCTTAACGGCCTGCGCGTGGTCGGGAAAAACATTTCCGATGTGCGGCTGGTGGTGTCAGGCGCGGGAGCTTCGGCCATTGCCTGCCTCAATTTGCTGGTAGCGCTGGGGCTTAAACGCCACAACATCACGGCATGCGATTCGCGCGGTGTAATTTATCAGGGGCGCGAAGAAAATATGGCCGAAACCAAAGCGGCCTATGCCATTGAGGACAATGGACAGCGCACGCTGGCTGATGCGATCCCGCAGGCGGATATTTTCCTCGGTTGTTCCGGACCGGGCGTGCTGACACAGGACATGGTGAAAACCATGGCTAAAGATCCGCTGATTCTGGCGCTTGCTAATCCTGAACCGGAAATTCTGCCGCCGCTGGCCAAAGCCGTGCGCCCGGATGCAATTATCTGCACTGGCCGGTCGGATTATCCGAATCAGGTGAATAACGTGCTGTGTTTTCCGTTCATTTTTCGCGGGGCGCTGGACGTTGGTGCGACCACCATCAATGAGGAAATGAAACTGGCCTGCGTACATGCGATCGCCGACCTTGCGATGGCCGAACAAAGCGACGTAGTGGCTTCGGCGTATGGGGAAGAGGAGCTGTCTTTTGGGCCTGAGTACATCATTCCTAAGCCCTTCGATCCACGGCTTATCGTGAAAATTGCTCCGGCAGTCGCTAAAGCAGCGATGGATTCCGGCGTGGCGACGCGGCCCATCGTCGATTTTGACGCTTACATTGAGAAGCTGTCTGAGTTCGTCTACAAGACCAATTTGTTTATGAAGCCGATTTTCGCACAGGCTAAAAAAGACGCCAAACGCGTGGTGATGGCCGAAGGGGAAGAGGAGCGCGTGCTGCAGGCGACGCAGGAGCTGATTTCCCTTGGGCTGGCGAAACCGATTCTGGTCGGACGGCCTAGTGTCATTGAGATGCGCATTAAAAAACTCGGTCTGCAACTTGAGGCGGGAAGAGATTTTGAAGTGGTGAATAACGAATCCGATCCGCGTTTTAACGAATACTGGCGCGAATATTATGAGCGCATGAAACGGCGCGGCGTCTCGCAGGAGCAGGCCCGTCGCGCGGTGATCGGCAACCCGACGCTGATTGCCGCCATCATGTTGCTGCGCGGCGAAGCCGACGCGATGATTTGTGGCACCGTCGGTACTTATCATGAGCATTATGACATTGTGGAAAATGTGTTTGGTTTCCGCGAAGGTGCACACGTTGCCGGGGCCATGAATGCGCTGCTGTTGCCGAGCGGAAACACCTTTATCGCCGATACCTACGTTAATGACGATCCGACGGCGGAACAGTTGGCGGAAATCACGCTGATGGCGGCCGAAACGGTGCGACGCTTCGGTATCGAGCCGAAAGTAGCGTTGTTATCACATTCCAGTTTCGGTACCTCGGACAGCCCGGCGGCGTTGAAAATGCGCAGAACCCTGGAACTGGTGAACGCCCGCGAGCCGGATTTGGAAATCGACGGAGAGATGCACGGCGATGCTGCGCTGGTGGAAAGCATCCGTCAGGACATCATGCCAGACAGCCCGCTGAAAGGGGCTGCCAATATCCTGATCATGCCAAACATGGAGTCGGCACGTATCAGTTATAACCTGCTGCGGGTTTCCAGTTCGGAAGGGGTGACCGTCGGGCCGGTGTTGATGGGGGTGTCGAAACCGGTGCATATTCTGACGCCAATTGCTTCGGTCAGACGCATTGTAAACATGGTGGCGCTGGCGGTGGTCGAAGCGCAGACCGAACCATTATAACTTTCGTTATATAAGTAAAAGGGCGTCCCGGAGGAAGCCCATCAGATTGCGAAGTCCAGTCTGTGCAGATAAAGACAGGCAGAAGAGTAAAGCGTCCACGCCATGGATAGCGCGGTTCTGCCTGGTTTCACTGTTGCGGACTGTTTGTGAACTGCCTCAGACATCATTAGGTCAGTATTTCACTTCTCCGATCCGTTCAAGCGCATCGACGATCAGATCCCAAAAGCGTTGATGATCGAGTTTCACTGCGACCTGTGTATGACAGTCCGGCGGCGGCGGGGCGCGGAAATCTGCGACGGTCATGCCCAGCGTCAGCATACCGGTCAGCTCGATATCTATCGGCACTTTGCGCACCGTCATCACGTTCGGATCAATTACATAAGCCACGGCGCAGGGGTCATGCACAGGCGGGGAATCAAAGCCCTGACGGTCTTTGTAGCTCAGGCCGAAGAATTCGAGCAGCTCGCCGACGAATTTTGCCGGTTGCGTACCGACGGCGGCGATGCGTGCCGCCACTTCCGGCGTCGCCAGCGCCTGATGGGTTAAATCCAGCCCGACCATGGTCAGCGGCCATTTTTCGTTGAAGACGATGTGTGCGGCTTCCGGGTCAATTTTGATATTGAACTCCGCCACGGCGCTCCAGTTACCGACGTGATAACCACCGCCCATCAGCACCACTTCTTTGACGCGTTCTGCAATGCGCGGCTCTTTGCGTACCGCCATAGCAATATTGGTCAAACCACCGGTCGGCACCAGCGTGATGGTTTTCGGCGGATGGGACATGATCAAATCAATAATCAGATCGATGGCGTGAACCGGTTCGAGGGTAATGGCGGCTTCCGGTAAAACCGGACCATCGAGGCCAGAGTCCCCGTGGATTTCATCGGCGATTTCCACCTGACGCACCAGCGGGCGGGTTGCGCCTGCGGCAAAAGGCACACCGGTCAGGTTGATGACCCGCGCTACGGCTAAGGCGTTGCGGGTGACTTTTTCCAGCGTCTGATTGCCGACCACCGTGGTGACGGCGAGCAGCTCGATCTCCGGATTTCCGTGCGCCAGTAACATCGCAATGGCGTCATCGTGCCCCGGATCACAATCGAGGATAATCTTTTTGACCATTTCTTATTCCTTTAATGTGTAGGGTAAATCGGTTTGCCCGACCGGATTTAGCGTTTGGCCTGTTGCAGCCATTTATCCAGTTCATTGGCGAATTGCTGACGGTCGCGTTGATTGAGTGCAGGCGGTCCGCCGGTCTGCACGCCGCTGGCGCGCATGGTATCCATGAAATCGCGCATGTTCAGACGCTCTTTAATGGTTTCAGTGGTGTAGCGTTCGCCGCGCGGATTAAGCGCGACGCCGCCTTTCTCGATCACTTCCGCTGCCAGCGGGATATCGGCGGTGATCACTAAATCGCCCGGCTCAGTGCGCCGGACGATTTCATTATCGGCGACGTCAAAACCGGCCTCTACCCGCAGCGTGCGCAGGAATTTGGACGGCGGGGTATGGATGATTTGGTTAGCCACCAGCGTCACCATCATGCCGGTGCGCTCGGCGGCACGGAACAGAACGTCTTTGATGACGTTCGGACAGGCATCGGCATCGACCCAGATTTGCATCAGTACTTTTCCTCATTTTTTAGCCAGTCGCGTACCGGCAGGAAATCGCTGTACAGCGCGGCTTCCGGGCTTCCCGCCTCTGGCTGATAACCGTATTCCCAGCGCACCAGCGGTGGCATCGACATCAGAATCGATTCTGTGCGGCCTCCGGTTTGCAGGCCAAACAGAGTACCGCGATCCCATACCAGATTGAATTCCACATAGCGGCCACGACGGTAAAGCTGGAACTGGCGTTCGCGTTCGCCCCACGGCAGCGCTTTACGTTTTTCAACAATCGGCAGATAGGCGTCGGTAAAACCGTTGCCCACGGCCTGCATGAAATCGAAGCAAGTTGAGAAATCCGGGGTGTTCAGATCGTCGAAGAACAAGCCGCCGATGCCGCGCGCCTCGTTGCGATGTTTGATAAAGAAGTAGTCGTCGCACCACTTTTTGTATTTCGGATAAACGTCGTCGCCAAATGGCTGGCAAAGCTGCTGCGCCGTCAGGTGCCAGTGGCGCGCGTCTTCTTCAAATCCGTAATAAGGCGTAAGGTCAAACCCGCCGCCGAACCACCACACCGGCGCTTCACCTTCTTTTTCAGCAATGAAAAAACGCACGTTGGCATGACTGGTTGGCACGTAAGGACTCAGCGGATGGATGACCAGCGAAACGCCCATCGCCTGGAAGCTGCGTCCTGCCAGCTCCGGCCTGTGTGCGGTGGCGGAGGCCGGAAGCGTGGCGCCTGAAACATGCGAGAAGTTGACGCCCGCCTGTTCGAAGACTGCACCGTCGGTTAACACCCGGCTCTGGCCGCCGCCGCCTTCTTCGCGCACCCACTGATCTTCGGCGAACTGGCCCTGACCGTCGGCGGCTGCCAGTTGCTGAGTAATGTTCTCCTGCAGTTGGAGCAGGAAAGTTTTAACTTGCTGGATGTCGGGAATCGATTGGCTCACGGGCAAACTCGCAGACGTTGACTGAAAAGACATTCAGCGCCTTGCGAGCGCTGAATCAAAAAAATAGGAGGTCAGTATAACGTGATTTGTGCTCAGGTTGGCAGATCAGCGGGGTTTGCGTTCGTTGGCATCGAAGTAACTGAAGAAATTGATAATGCCCTGCGAAATCGCCTGCGCTATCTCTTTACGGAACGCCGTGGTGCTCAGCAACTGCTCTTCCTGATGGTTTGTGATGAACGAGGTTTCCACCAAAATCGACGGGATCGACGGGGATTTCAGTACCGCGAACGCCGCCTGTTCGGTCTGCTGACTGTGCAGGTGGTGGATCGGACGGATGCGGTCGAGCACATGGTGGCCGAGCGTCAGGCTGTTTTTAATGGTATCGGTTTGCACCAGATCGAATAAAACCTGTTGCAGGTAATTGTTGTCTTCTTTGGCATATTTCGCCCCGGCGACCAGATCGGCGTCGTTTTCTTTTTTCGACATATATCGCGCCATCGCGCTGCTGGCTCCGCGATTGGAGAGGGCAAACACCGAGGCACCGGAGGCACTCGGGCTGGTGTAGCCATCGGCGTGAATCGATACAAACAGGTCGGCCTGATGCTGATGAGCCAGCTCGACGCGCTGATATAGCGGAATAAAATGATCGGAATCGCGGGTCAGTTTGACTTCAATATGGCTCTGCTCACCGAGGATGGCGCGTACATAATTGGCGATTTCCAGCACCACGTGTTTCTCTTCTGAGCCTTCGTGGCCAACGGCACCCGAATCAATCCCGCCGTGGCCCGGATCAATCATCACCAGCTTTTTAGAGCCGGGCGGCTTGGGTGCCGGAGCTGATTTGGTGATGTGTTCCTGCTGCGCGGCGGTGGCGGAGCGGGAACCAAAAGCGGCAATGGCTAAACCCAGACCGGACAACAAGAGTTGGCGACGTGTAGCGGCAGCAGGCAGAGGCTGGAAATGCAGAAATTTGTTCAGAGGGTTTAACATCAGTCCATTACCGTCAGAATAAGTGCAGAATGCCCTATGTTATAGAGTATCTTTTTTGTAGTTTCGATCTGAGAACTATTACTTTTTATGAATTTTGTGTCGTGAATGAATATATTGCCGCGCAAATATTTCCCAAAGTAATGATTAATTCTCTGCCGGGCGATGAAAGTGACGGATAAATTGCGGTTATAAAATACACGATTTTCGATTTTGATGTTGCGTATCAAGCAGATCACGCGATAATTAGATCATCCCTTTATTACCCGTGGCGACAGTGATGGAAATTCGCGTATACCGTCAAGAAGATTTCGAAGAAGTACTGACCTTATGGGAGCGCTGCGACTTGCTGCGTCCGTGGAATGATCCTGAACTGGATATTGAGCGCAAAATTAACCACAGCCCGGAGTTTTTCCTGGTGGCGGAAGTCGGTGGGGAAGTGGTCGGCACGCTGATGGGCGGCTACGACGGTCATCGTGGATCAGCGGGTTATCTCGGTGTTCATCCGGATTATCGCGGGCGCGGCATTGCCAATGCGCTGGTGAACCGTCTGGAAAAGAAACTCATCGCGCGCGGCTGTCCGAAAATCAATTTAATGGTGCGCGCTGAAAACGATGCGGTTGTCAGTATGTACGAAAAGCTCGGCTATGAGATTTCAGACACGTTATTGCTGGGGAAGCGGTTGATCGAAGATCAGGAATATTGATCCCCTCAGGCATTCATTAAAAAGCCCCGACAGCTTTCACCGTCGGGGCTTTTTACGTCAGGGCGTGGTTACTTGATGACTTTTACGCTTTTGACGTCCACTTCCACAGAGTTCCAGTCTTTATCGACTTTACCTTCGATGCGGATTTTATCTTTTGGCGATACGTTCTGTCCCTGCCAGCGTTTGCCATCAATCTCAACATTCAGGGTACCGGTACTGTCGCGGAAAATGTATTTGTCATGGTCGATGCGCTGATCGATAAAACCTTCCAGCATTATCCACTGATCGTCTTTCATGGTTTGCGCATCTTTCACCGTGCTGAGCGCAGTCGTGCCGGTGAATCCGCCCTGTGGTGCGGCCTGAGTTTGAGCTTCCTGCGCCGAAGGACCATTAAATCCGCCGGTCTGTTGTGCAAAGGCAGTCGCTGAACATAGTGCGATGAGGGTTGCCAGAGTGATCTTCTTCATCATAATAGGTCTTCCTTAATTAACTGTTTCTGGTGAGTGTCAGCAACTATGGCATCTTTTCGATGTGTTGCTGCGTTGAGAACCATTAAAACAGAGTCTTCTTAACGGTTTCTTAAGCTGCCCTGATTATTGTTTAATTTCCCTTAATGTGCAGGAACATTGTCCTCATTTATGAACCCGGATGATTATAACGACCACGGTATGTTGCGATTGCCGCTGTGGTTCTGGACGATTTTGATTTTACAGGCGCGAACCTGGTTGCTGTTTGTGATGGCAGGCGCGTCGCGTCAGCAGGGCAGTGATTTGCTGGCGCTGTTCTACCCTGATCCCCGCAGTTTCTGGTCAGGTATTTTGCTCGGCCTGCCGCCCGCGATGATTTTTCTGCTCAGCGGCCGCCGTCATTTGTTTCCGCGTGTCTGGCAGGCCGGTTACTGGTTATTGCTGGCGGGCATGTTCGTGACGTTCGCGTTGCAGGCGCTCGGGCTGTGGCAAAGTACTGATATGATTTCGGGTGTCGATATCGTGCTGGCGCTGCTCGATGCCGCCGCGCTGGCGTACTGGCTGTTGAGCCGCCGTCTGCGCGCCTGTTTTGATGCCGCACGACGTCTGGTATGAAGCTTTTGAACTTTTACACAAAGAAAGCACTCGAACTGGCGCTGATTTCGAAAAACTGATCTCTGAAAAATATCCCATTTTTATGCTGCCGGTTTATCCGTCAGGCCGCACCGGCCAACGGGAACGGGCCGTCAAGGAGTGTACTGAATGACTGTTCGCTTACAGGTTCGCCCGATGTTACTGGCGCTGCCTCTGATCCTCACCGGCTGTTCGTCAATGTCACATATGTCGATGCCGAGCGTGTCCTGGTCATCTTTCAATCCGCTTAACTGGTTCGGCAGCAGCCTGACCGTGTCCGACAAGGGCGTCGGCGAGATAACCGCCAGCACGCCGCTGACAGAAGAGGCCATCAAGGACGCGCTGGACGGTGATTATACCCTGCGAAGCGGCATGTCGATGAGCAACGGCAAGATGCTGAGCTTCTATCAGGCGATGAGTGATAAAGAGGTGAAAATGTCCATCAGCGGCGCGCCGAAGGGTTCGGTGGAGCGTGTTGATGTGGTGGATGCTAAAGTCGAAAGCGAATGGGGCGTGAAAATCGGTACGCCGTTTAGCGATCTCTACACCAAAGCGTTTGATGTGTGCGTGAAAGGCGAGGGCGACGATGCCCAAAACATCGAGTGTAAAGCGCCACAAAGCACGCACGTCAGCTACGTGTTCAGTGGTATCTGGCATGGCCCGGATTCTCTGATGCCTGCAGATGATTCACTCAAAGACTGGAAGGTCAGCAAAATTATCTGGCGCGCGGATCCTGCGGCGGCAACTGCGCAATAAAGCCTGAATTTTTGGCCTCACTAAATCCTCAATGCCTTGCCTTCGCGCAAGGCATTTTTATTGACATCCGGTATGATATCGCCGGTCAAATTAACGAGGATGAAAACATGACTCAGGTTCAGAGCGGCATCTTGCCCGAACATTGCCGTTTCGCCATTTACATAGAAGCGAAAGCTCAGGGCGACCTGGATGCGCTCCGGCAGGGCTGCCGGACATTTGTAGCTGCGCTCGAAGAGTTGCAGCAAAAGTTTCCTGATCAACATCTCGGCGCGGTGGTGGCATTTGGTCACGACGTCTGGCGCGACCTTTCCGGTAATCAGGGCGCGGACGAGCTGAAATCTTTCGTGCCACTGGGCAAAGGGCTGGCACCGGCCACGCAGCGCGATATGTTGCTGCACATTCAGTCTCTTCGCCATGACGTGAACTTTGCGCTGGCGCAGGCGGCGCTAAAAGCCTTTGGGACATCCATTGTAGTGGAAGAAGAAACGCACGGTTTTCGCGGAATCGAAGAACGTGATCTCAGTGGTTTTGTCGATGGTACTGAAAATCCGAAAGCCGAAGCCCGTGCGCAGGTGGCGATCATTCCTGAAGGCAGCGTTGATGCCGGTGGCAGCTACGTGATGGTACAGCGCTGGAAACACAATCTGGTGCAGTGGGAGCGCTTCTCCGTGCAACAGCAGGAAGAGGTGATTGGCCGCACCAAGCTGACCGACGAAGAACTGGATTCAGAAACACGTCCGGATACCTCTCACGTCAGCCGCGTGGATCTGAAAGAAGAAGGCAAAGGCCTGAAGATCCTGCGTCAGAGTCTGCCGTACGGCACCGTCAGCGGCGAGCACGGTTTGTACTTCATCAGTTATTGCGCGCGTTTGTGGAACATTGAGAAACAACTGCTGAGCATGTTTGGTGACCTGGACGGTAAACGCGACGCCATGTTGCGCTTCACCCGCCCAGTGACCGGCAGCTATTATTTCGCGCCTTCCCTGACCCGTCTGTTAGCGCTGTAAATTCTCCCTGCGCGTCCGTTTCGGGCGCGCTGTTTTCCCATCCTCCTTCCCACCCGCCTTGTTTCTCCCCTCGATTGTTAATGCCTTATAGCTTTTCATGCTTGAAAATCACTAAATGGTATATAAAACCGTTACAGCCTGAACCTCAGTTATAAATACACTGTGTGATATTGAGCGGCATTTATCAGCGTCGCATATCGGTTCACTCACCTAAGGCTAAGCATGAAAACTATCGGGTTTGCAGAAACGGGGTTGGGTAAAGCGTGGTTTACAGGCAACGTGCTGAAAGGTTCCGTGATGGCGATGTTGCTGGCAAGCGGTGCGGCATCCGCCACCGAATTGCTGAACAGCTCTTATGATGTTTCCCGCGAGCTGTTCGCGGCGCTGAATCCGCCGTTTCAAAAACAGTGGGCTGAGCAAAATAACGGCGACAAACTCGAGATCAAACAATCGCACGCCGGTTCGTCAAAACAGGCGTTGGCGATTTTGCAGGGCCTGAAGGCCGACGTGGTCACTTACAATCAGGTGACGGATGTGCAGATCCTTCACGACCGTGGTGATCTAATCCCCGCCGACTGGCAAAGCCGTCTCCCAAACAACAGCTCGCCGTTCTATTCCACCATGGCGTTCCTGGTGCGTAAGGACAATCCGAAGAACATTCACAGCTGGGATGATTTAACCCGTGCTGATGTGAAGCTGGTGTTCCCAAATCCAAAAACCTCCGGCAATGGTCGTTATACCTATCTGGCCGCCTGGGGCGCTTTCAATCTTGAAGATAAGAAAGATACCGTGAAGACTCGCGCCAAAATGGCGAGCTTCCTGAAAAACGTGCAGGTTTTTGATACCGGCGGCCGTGGCGCGACCACCACGTTTGTGGAACGCGGTCTGGGCGATGTGTTGATAAGCTTCGAATCCGAAGTGAACAACATTCGCAAACAGTACGGCGACGACAAATACGAAGTGATTGTTCCACCTGTGGATATTCTTGCTGAGTTCCCGGTGGCGTGGGTCGATAAAAACGTCGAGAAAAATGGCACCGAGAAAGCGGCCAAAGATTATCTGAATTACCTGTGGAGCCCGCAGGCGCAGAAAATTATCACCAGTTTTAACTACCGCGTATATGACAAAACGGCAATGGCCGCGGCGAAAGGGCAGTTCCCGGACACCCAACTCTTCAAAGTCGAAGACCAGTTTGGCAGCTGGAAGCAGGTCATGGACACCCATTTTAGTACCGGCGGTGAGCTGGATAAACTGTTAGAGCAAGGTCACAAGTAATGTTGTTGTCGAGCAAACGCGTATTACCCGGATTCACCCTGAGCCTCGGCAGCAGCCTGCTGTTCGTGTGTCTGGTGCTGCTCTTACCGCTGAGTGCACTGGTGATGCAGCTGTCACAAATGACGCTGTCGCAATATTGGGACGTGATAACCAACGGTCAGGTTGTCGCCGCGTACAAAGTGACGCTTCTGGCGGCGGGCGTGGCCAGCCTTTTCAACTGCGTGTTTGGCATGCTGATGGCGTGGATCCTCACCCGTTATGAGTTCCCCGGCAAAAGTCTGATCGATGGCCTGATGGATTTGCCGTTTGCGTTACCGACTGCCGTAGCGGGGCTGACGCTGGCGGGACTGTTCTCAACCACCGGTTTTTACGGCCAGTGGCTGGCACATTTTGATATCAAAGTCTCTTACACCTGGCTCGGTATCGCGGTGGCAATGGCGTTTACCAGCATCCCGTTTGTGGTGCGTACTGTTCAGCCGGTGCTGGAAGAGTTAGGCCCTGAATATGAAGAAGCGGCTGAAACGTTAGGGGCATCGCGCTGGCAGAGTTTCCGTCGGGTAGTGTTGCCGGAAGTGATGCCTTCGCTGATGGCGGGCACGGCGCTGTCCTTTACCCGCAGCCTCGGGGAATTCGGCGCAGTGATTTTCATCGCCGGCAATATCGCATGGAAAACTGAAGTAACGTCGCTGATGATTTTCATCCGCCTCCAGGAATTTGATTATCCGGCGGCCAGCGCCATTGCCTCGGTTATTCTGGCGGCGTCTCTCATCTTACTGTTCGCAATTAATACGTTACAGAGCCGCTATGGCCGTCGTCTGGGAGGCCAATAATGTCTGATGTTCCGGCTTTTGCAGGCGCATCCCGCCAGCGTATTGACTGGGTGAAATGGGCGCTGATCGGCACCGGCGTGCTGATTTGTATTCTGCTGTTGGTGATCCCGATGATCAGCATCTTTGTGCTGGCGTTTTCTGACGGTATTGCCGCGGTGTGGAAGAACCTGTCGGATTCCGACATGTTGCACTCCATCTGGCTGACCGTGCTGATGGCGCTTATTACCGTGCCGGTCAATCTGATTTTCGGCACGTTGCTGGCCTGGCTGGTGGCGCGCTTTAACTTCCCTGGCCGCCAGCTGCTGCTGACGCTTATCGACATTCCGTTTGCCGTGTCGCCTGTGGTTGCCGGTTTACTGTATCTACTGTTCTACGGCACCAACGGGCCGCTGGGCGGCTGGCTGGACGCGCATAATATTCAGTTCATGTTCGCCTGGCCGGGTATGGTTATGGTGACCGTTTTCGTCACCTGTCCCTTTGTTATCCGTGAGCTGGTGCCGGTGATGTTAAGCCAGGGCAGCCATGAAGATGAAGCAGCGGTATTACTCGGTGCGTCAGGCTGGCAAATGTTCCGCCGTGTGACATTACCGAATATTCGCTGGGCACTGCTGTACGGAGTGGTGCTGACTAACGCCCGCGCTATCGGAGAATTCGGCGCTGTCTCGGTGGTGTCCGGGTCGATTCGCGGCGAAACCTATACGCTGCCATTACAAGTTGAATTACTGCATCAGGACTACAACACTGCCGGCGCGTTTACTGCCGCCGCGCTGCTAACCCTGATGGCCATCGTCACACTGTTTCTGAAAAGCGGACTGCAATGGCGTCTGAAGCGCCACAACGACCGTCTTGAGCGGGAGGAAATTCATGAGCATTGAAATTAACGGTATCAACAAATATTTTGGCCGCACGAAAGTGCTTAATGATATCTCGCTCGATATTGCTTCCGGAGAAATGGTTGCGCTGCTCGGGCCCTCCGGTTCAGGGAAAACCACGCTGCTGCGCATTATCGCCGGGCTGGAAAATCAGAGCGCCGGGTCCCTGAGCTTTCACGGTAAAGACGTGACACGTCTGCACGCCCGCGACCGTCAGGTCGGTTTTGTGTTTCAGCATTACGCGCTGTTCCGCCACATGACGGTATTCGATAATATCGCCTTTGGTCTTACGGTGCTGCCGCGTCGCGAGCGTCCAAACGCCGAGGCTATCAGGCAAAAAGTCACCAAACTGCTGGAGATGGTGCAACTGGCACATTTGGCCAATCGCTATCCTGCCCAGCTTTCCGGTGGCCAGAAACAGCGTGTCGCGCTGGCGCGTGCGCTGGCCGTTGAACCGCAAATCTTGCTGCTCGATGAACCTTTCGGCGCGCTGGATGCTCAGGTACGTAAAGAACTGCGACGCTGGCTGCGTCAACTGCATGAAGAACTGAAATTCACCAGCGTGTTCGTAACGCACGATCAGGAAGAAGCAATGGAAGTTGCTGACCGCGTGGTGGTGATGAGTCAGGGCAATATCGAACAGGTCGGGGCTCCGGAAGAAATCTGGCGCGAACCGGCGACCCGTTTTGTACTCGAATTTATGGGCGAAGTGAATAAAATCAGCGGTGACATCCGTGGCTCGCAGCTATACGTAGGCGCACATCACTGGCCGCTGGAAAACCCGCCTTTGCATCAGGGGCCGGTCGATCTTTTCCTGCGTCCGTGGGAAATGGAAATCACCCCGCAAAGTAATGCGCGCTGCCCGCTGCCGGTTAAAGTGGTGGAAGTCAGCCCGCGAGGGCATTTTTGGCAACTAATAGTCCAGGCCGAAGGTTGGCATGACGAACCGCTGGCAGTGGTGCTTTCACAAACTCACGGTGTCAGCGCGCCACAGCGCGGCGATCGCTTTTATGTCGGCGGTCTTAATGGTCGCCTGTATGCCGGCGATCAACAGTTGCAATCCGTTGCATTGGCAAAAAGTGCCTGATAATTCATTGGTTATTAGCCGAAAGTAGCAAAATACTGCTTTCGGTTTACTGATGTAATCCTCTCTTTACCTCCGTATTTTTAGTAATATCTCCGACACCTTCCTTGCTCTTCTCCTTGTTCCCCTCGAATAAAAAAAGCAGACATGATCTCTTCAAGAACTTGTGTAGTGGAGGAGAAGTGACTTCATGAATTCTAAAGGACACTAAAAGACAGAGTAAATCTGTAACTTGTACCTTACTGATAGATAATGAGAATGAGAGCTATAAATATAACCAACAAAATGGCATGTAAGGTAATATCCTTTTTAAAGAATAAGTTGGACTTTTAATTAGCATGTGAAAATAATTTTTCATGCTTTGGGTAAATCTTTAAGGCAATTGTATTATTATGTTTAACTTTCTGATTTCTATAGTTTATTTTTATTTAGAATATAATTTAATATTGAATGAAGAGAATGAATTTTTAATAGTTTTTTTGTATGTATTTTACTTGTAAATAAGTCAAAGTTATGAATTTAAAATAGTGTTGCTATATTAAAAATAGCTATCTATAATGCGGCCAATAAATCGGATAGCCTATTTATGAATTGAAAAGATTTCTAATCTGACAAATGTCAGGGAGCCGTCACGGATGGGGTTAGTATGAATAAGAGATACTCATTATTGGCATTGTGTCTAATGGTTTTCGCCTCTGTAGGTTGCAGCAATAAAATGCTGCCCGTACAGGAACAGGCTCAGCCAGGACGTGAAGCATGTAATAAAGAATTTGTAGCTTTAGGTAAGCTTGATCCAAATGCTTATGCATTATATGCAAAACAATTTGCTGAAATTAACAAATCCTATGCCACCTTTAAAGCGCAAGGGGATAAAGTTAATAAAGATGCAAAAGAAGTACTTGGACTTGAAATTGACACCAAGCTTCAACTTATTTGCGCAAGAGTGAAAAGCTCTGCATTTAAGAATATGAAGAAACGGTCAGTTGAATTAAACGCTCTATAAAATAGAGTGTTATGTGAAAAGAAGTAGTTTCAATAAAATAAATTGTGGTGGTTTATTCTTTTTTTATCATCCTGTTTTATTGTAATGCTTGTGTGTAACTCTCTTGTAGTTGAGTTGGATTCATCTATAAATATATTGTCATTTTCCCACGCGATTCAGGTTGCAGGGTAGGTGAAGTATTATTTTGTACGAAAGTTGTTAGTGTTGTTAGTCTGGACGCCTAGAGCTTATTCATTAAATAAGACAGGTAAGCATTTAATCTCTCTCCTAATGATTATTAGCAGGTAGGGTAAATGCTGGGTGTATTCCTTTAGGAATTGCTTACTGATATTTAATTGGAAATGCAACGGGCAATAATCTCTATTAAATCTTTTAAATTATGGAAAATATAATGAACAAATTTGTTAACAAAATGAAATCCAAGGCAAATAAGACTCTTGCCATGAAAAAACAACGTGGTATGAGCTTGCTGGAAGTTATCATTGTATTGGGCATCATCGGTACCATGGCAGCTGCCGTGGTTATCTTGGCTCAGCGTGCATTCTCAAGTCAGGATATCACCGACCTGGTAGATAACACCAACTCCGTGCGTGTTGCTGCCGGTAATGCTTTCCATGACGCTGGCGAATATCCAACGACGGTAGGCGATGCAACTAAAATGAGTGCAGCGGACCTTACTACTAAGAAAGGTGACGAGGCAGCAATGGTCGGTACTCTGGTACAGTTGGGTCAGGTTAGCGAATCTGAAGCTAGAAATGGTATTTCTGGGGATTACTTCCAGATGCAAGGTGTGAAAATTTCTACCGATGCTACAGCGGCTAAAGGTTTCATTTTGGAAATCAATGGCTTGGATTCCGGTGAGTGCCGTAGTGTACTGACTCAGGTTGCTAACCAGTGGGATTATGTCGCGGTAAGCACAGCGAAAGCAGGTGCTATTTCTACTGCTCCAACCAGTCTTGATACCACGGTTGCAGCTTCTGGTGAAACCGGTGTTCTGAGAAGCATGAATGCAGAGGGTGCGGTAAACGTTACCCCTAATCGTATTGCTGAAGCTTGTAAAGAAACATCTGATAACTCCGTTGTTTTAGGTAGTAAATAAGTGTTATATCCCCCTCCCATACGGGAGGGGGTTCAAACTTTGTCTAAAGGTAGATATCAGGTGCGAAAGGGAAATTCTGGTTTTTCACTTCTGGAAGTAATAATCGTTTTGGCATTGATCGGCATGATGTTAGTGATGTTAGCAAATTATAAAAAGAAACAAATTGACGAAGCCGGACGACAGATAACAGCAAATGCAATAGTTCAGGAAATGTATGGTTTCTTAAAGTTTGTTAATGAAGATGAAGTTGCGATGGATAATTCCGCTAAGCCATTAACTAACCCACTCTATACCAAAGATAAAAGCAATATTGATTCATACAAAGATGTTTATTATAAACGTGTGAGCAATACAGGATTACTGGATTCTTTATCAACGACTGACTATTTATCCTGGAAAGGAACTGACTCAAAACGTAAGTATTTTACCCGTAAGGGCTGTGATGGTAGCAGCGCGGACCCAACTCAAGGACAAGTTGATCGAACATTTGAACAAGATTACATCCGTTGTGAGTTACCTCTAATTGCTGTTAATGGCAATATGAAGTTTGACCGTGTCGATTTAGTGGGTAGTGCGACTGAAAGTCTTGCGATTGAGCGTGTAGATTTTATTGTAAGATTTATACCAGATACGAAATCTGAGTACTTATTTTTTGAGAATTACAAACCCGCTTTTGACCAGGCTTTGACAAACTATAAAATAAGTTATAAGCAAGCCGCATTATTGCGTCGCACCAAAGGGGCGACGGATAAAGATTGGAAAATTATCCTGACAAATAAATCGGGAACTGACGCTGCTATTGATTTTGGCACTGTGGCAAGCCACACCAGCGATCTGACTAATTCGCAAAACTATGACTATGCGATTCGATTTAGTTTTGAAACCGGGATTGGGAAATACGCAAAATCTGATGGTTCTACGGGTGTGGACAAGATGTGTTGGAATATGAATACCCGTATGACAGGACCATGCATAGAAGCGAACAATGCGGATCGCCTGCAGATTTACAGTGGCACAGGGAGCACAACGAATAAACCGGGTTTATGTTGGGATTCAAATGAAGGTAAAAGTCTGCCCTGCTTGTCTGTTTCTGAAGGGGACAGTACAGGCGTAAATGGTGATGACCAAACCATGCATCTGACCACTGAGAAAGATAATAAGACGGTTACCGGCACATTAATGGCCAACATTATTGTGGAAAATACAGGAAATGTAGACAGTGACGGTTCTCCAGAATTACTGACTGTACCTGTCATTGAATATCGTGCATTTGGTAATGATTATGATTCTGCTAAAAAAGACACTGACTATACCGGGAATGTCGACAGTGAAAGTGGAACAATGAAGGTCAATGTACAAAAATGCCCGGTTGCGCCTGGTGGTAGAGAAATGTATCCACGACTGGTTGCTGCTATCTCTTCGGTTGCTGCTGATGCCGGTACAGATAGTGATGGTGGTAAAAGTGAAAGTGATTTTTCCAATCAGGCAAAAAATAGAACGGAATTGGGTGTTGTTGGCCGTCTGGCCGGTGTTGCACTCCAGGTTAACTTAAATGGTGATGCGACTAGCTGGACTGTCAGTGCTACGTCCGCTATTTACGATAATACCTCAGGTGATGGTATTAATCTTATTAACTCCAAATCAGTGTCGGTTGTTCTGACTTCTTGGTGCAGTACGATAAAGCAGTGACCATAAATCAAGTTAGCAACAACTGAAATAACTCAGTTTTAAACAGGAATTTAAAAACTAGGAATATTTATGAGCAAAAGGGACGCAAAAATAATACAAAAAGCGATAGGTTACTGTCTGCTATTTCTATCAGTGCCAACTCTAGCAACTGAAGGCGGTTTCACCGAAGCGCAGAGTCGCGACCCCTTTAGCGAAAGCCGTAGCACGAGCGATCGTTCGGAATATCCTTCCGTACTGACAGAGCCTGATTTTGAGTCGAGTGTGAATAATATCGTTGCATCGCCTAAACCCACTGTACCAAGTGCTTCACCGAAAAAAGTTACAGAGTTAAAAACGCCAGTACGGCCTGTAGCTTCATCTGCACTGAATACACAAAAATATGCGATGGTGGCACCTACATACCCCACTCGAGCTCTTGTGTTACATGAGAATGTTTTATTAAGCCAGGCGTTAAACCAATGGGCAAAAGACTCTGGGTATAAAATGCTTTGGAATAGTAATAAAGACTACATGATTTATAGCACTATTACCTATACGGGAGCAACTACAGATGATGTTCTCGGTGATTTAGGTAAATTATTCTCTTCCGAGAATTATGGTTTAGTTATAAAACTTTACCAAAAAAACAAAGTGCTACTGGTTGATGAACAATAATATGCGATTTTTATGGAATACTTATGAAAACTAAAATTGGAGTCTACTCACTGCTCTTCATCTTGCAGGGCTGCACGACGATTGACCAAAAATATAATCCAGATACGTTAACTGATTCTTAAGATGGTAAGGTCACGACCACGGATGATGTAAAAACGCGACCATACCAGAAATTTGACACTGCGTTCCTGGGTAAAAAAGTAGACTATAACGCCAAAACTCAGGAGTTATTGGCGAAAAAAGTGAATATTCAATCCTATGAGCAAATGGATTTGAATACGCTGATGAACGCAGTCTCTGAACAGACGGGGATCAGTTTCAGACTTAATTACGCGGCGCCAGGAACCGGAACAGCGAAAGTTGATGCCACCAATGACCCAAGTAAAGATACGCGCAGCGTCAACTTCAATGGTAATTTTGAAGAGTTTATGCGCTATATTTCTGCGCTTTATGACATTAGTGCGACGCTTGATGATAACAATGTCTTAAAACTCGACCTGTACAGTTCATACATTATTAAAATGGACTTCTATGGTGAAGACACCAAATCAGAGTCTAGTTTAGATATTGCGGGTAATGCATCTACATCCAGCGGTGGATTGAAAGGTAAGTCAGAAACTAAGTTTGACTCATCCTACTGGGATGATGTCGATGATATGGCGCAAAAATACATTTCAAGTGGTGTATATACAATCTTCAAAGATGCTTCCATTTTAACATTCTCTGGGCGTCCTTCAGAATATAATGCACTCAATGATGTGTTAAAGAAATATCAAGTTGATAATAATAAACAATTTGTCGTTACCTACAAAATTTATACACTCGATAAATCGAAAATGAAAGAACTTGGTGCTGGTGCGACGATGCAGTACAAAAATGGTGGCACAACATTCAACGTTGATAGCAATAAAATATTGAGCAATATGGAGGGTGGAATGTCGTTTGGCCGCAATTTCTATGCGGGCTCTGGCCATACCTTGAATGTAAGTGCTCAGATGAATGCATTATACGAACTTACAGGTAACAAAGTTATTCAAAGTGGATCTTTTGTCACTCGAAATGGAACGCCTATACCATTAAATATGACGCAGACGCAACACTATGTCTCAGGGCGTACTAAAACAACTAATGATCTGACTTCAACCGAAGACACTTCAGTTGAAACTTCCGAGTTAGTGACGGGTACCAGTTTTATCATTACGCCACGTGTACAAACCGATGGCCGTATTGAGGTAACAAGTGGTTTTACCAAGCGTTATTTAAATGAAATACAAACTTTTGATTCGGTGCAATTGCCTAAAACAACCACGACTGAAATGTATAATACAACAATGGTATCTGCGGGTACTATGTTAATGGTTGGTAAGTATGAGGCACAAGAGTCATCAGATGGTCATAGTTATTTAATGCTCGGTGCCGATGCAACGAATAGTGAATCAAATGTGACGGTAGTTACTGTGGTTGGCATTGATTATTACCGGGCTCCTACTTCAGCTAGGTGATTCTTATGATTAATTATCTTTATGAGCATAATGTCGTTACAGGCTTGATTTGGGAATCGGAAAATACAGAAGGAAATAGCAGGAATTATCAACTGTGGCTAAACAAAGTGCGTCGTACTCACAGTCAACTTGTCTACACCACTTCTGATGGTGGATTGCTTAAAGGATATTCTGACAAGAAATTGGCTGAATTAGAACCTTTTGCGATCCATGTCAGGAGTGAATTTGGTGATGGTATATATTACTTTACTGCTTCCAAAGAAGTTGATGATGTATATTTTCTTGTCGTCAACGAAGATAGAATCGTGAGTGGCAGTGATAGAATAGTCAAAAAAGGGTTCTTTGATGCTTTGATGCATGACTTTTCTGAAGGAGCTCTTTCTCATTTGAATGTTAGGGAGTTGCAACGTCCCTGGATAGAGCATATTTCATCTTTATGCCAACAGCGACAAGTTATTATTAAGCGTAAGCAAAAGTTATTTATAATAGGTGTCACCGCTGTCGGGGTATTCTTGCTGGCACTGATGGCGGTGCTGCTTAACATGATGCTATCTTAGGTGGTTTATGAACAAGGGATTGTATTTTTGGAAGAGTAGTCTCACTCCCAATAAAAGACAATGGATAATACTGACTGTTATAGTTGCGATTGTTCTTGCGTCAGTTTCCGGATGGTATTACATGGTTTATGTACCTCATAAAAAACATGAGGAAGAAGTCCTAAGGAAAAAAAATGAATTACAACAGAATGTTAAGGCAGTAAATAGCTTTTATGAAGAGCAATTAAAAGGCGGAAGTATCGAGAGTTTTAATTTGCTGCTCAATGAGATTTACAGAAGCCGTACGCTCTTAGCTATGACCGGATATGATGAAAAAGTCATAACGTGCAAAAATAATAGTTGTAACTTTAATTATGAGATATTGAAATCACACGTTTTCAATGTGCAGAAGAAAAATTTCTGGGGCAAAGATTACTCGGCCAGCTTTTCTAATAAAGGGATTAATTTTTCAGGAATCCCAGCTAAGTTAGAGAGTAATAGTATATTAGACAGCTATAAACGAGGCAAAGATGTATCTATAGCTGATTGTGGAGAATTGTTAAGTTATATTTACGCTTTTAACTCAATTAATGATAAGTCAGATCAGTTGGTTATTGCTAAAGCTCCTGCATCATCAGTACTTGATGTTGAGGAGAAAATAAAAGGCAATAATAAATATTATGGGTTGCTTTTTGGTACCTGGTCTATGAATGCTAAAAATGACGTTATACATGTCATGAGCATTTTTCAACGTCAGGCATTAAAAAACAGCTTTATTGTTAAAGGTATTGAGCTTAAATCTAAAGCATTGAATATTTCAGGAGGTTTTGTATGCAAAAGTGGAAAATAGTTTTATGGACATTACTGGTTTTAGGCTTTACCTCATCTGAAGTGAATGCAGCAGATACGAAGCCCTCAGACAGTACGGCTGCAAAGAATAATACCCAATCCGATGCTCTTCCTGCACCAGTGCAAGATCATATGATTGAGATGATGCAGGATGATTTTACTTTTGAAAATCAAAAGCGTGCATTATCTAATGAATTGGAGCTTGAAAAGATCCGCAGTGAAATCCAAAAAGCGAAAGGGATCACTGAGGTAGCTCCGGTTGTTGAGACTTCAGCCAACAATACTGATGCCAATGAAGGTACCCCTGACGAAGGTAAAATGATTGAGGAAATGCCTTTGCCTAAAGTTTTACTTGTCTCTGATATTGGTGGAGTGTCGCGAGTAGCAATATCCTCTAATAATGTAGTGAAATTAGTTAAAATAAATGAAAAATTCTCAATGGACGGGCATAACTTTATAGTTTTCAATGCTGGTCATAATATGCCTACGATTAAGGAAGTCACCCCGTGATTCTGGATTTTCTTTATCTGACAAGCGACTCCGTTATGGCGGGGGAGTGGCGTTTTGTTGAGTATGAAGAAGATTTGATTACCGGGTCTTTTGATGATAGAGAATATTTGCTGACTGTTAAATCATTATCCGACAATCTTCTAACACTCGATAGTGATATTTCTAGGCTGAATTCATTCTACAGTTGTGATATCTGTGGGATTGCTATCATATCAGAAGCTGATTATTACCGCGTGCTTGAGCAAGCGTCTGTTAATAAGAGGAAGTTAAATCTCGCTGATAATAGTGATATTCAAAATGCATTGGAAAGCATTTTGCTTAGTGCTGTTAATATGGGTGCCAGTGACCTGCATATTACCCGTAATGATAATATTGCTCAAATAGAGTTACGTGTTAATGGTGTATTGAGTACCTTTATGCAAATGAAGGCAGATAAGTGTGATGAACTGGTGTTTGTATTATATAACGTTGAAGCTAGTACTAAAGATACCACCTGGAATCGTGCTATCCCCCAGAGTGCTAACATATTATATACGTTAGGTAATAACAACTATCGCTTCCGTTATGCACATTTCCCAATTTTTGGTGAGACGGCGGGTTGTTATCACGCAGTATTGCGTGTTATTCGTTCAGGAATACAGAAAGCGGCTATCGCCAGTCTGGATAAATTAGGTGTTTCAGATGATGAATTATCCGATCTGAAAAAAATATTAAGTAACCCTTATGGGGCTTATATTATTGCAGGTACCACGGGTTCCGGTAAGTCAACAACGCTAAAAAACTTAATGGAGTGGTTGCAAATCAACCGTTATGACGACAAGGGTTGTTTCCTGACGGTTGAGGATCCCGTGGAGTATCAAATATATGGTGCGAAGCAAAGTTCGGTGTTGAATGCTGAAGGCGGTGGTTTCCATTTAGCGATTAAATCAGCACTGCGCCGTGACCCTGATGTGCTGATGGTGGGGGAAATACGCGACAATATTTCTGCCAATGCTTTGGCTGGCGCGGTAGAGAGTGGTCACTACTGCTTTACAACTGTTCACGCCGGTAACATTGTCTCACTTTTGCAGCGTTTATCTGCTTTGGGTATTACCAGTGATAAATTATCAACACCAGGATTTGTTGCAGGATTGCAGTGTCAGAAATTGATTCCCGTGCTTTGTAATAAATGCAAAATCAGTAAAGAGATAACCATATTAGGAAAAAGTTTCTCAGTATTTACCCGCCACAATTTGGGATGCTCAAATTGTAAGGATACGGGTATTGCTGGCCGTCAGTTGGTACTGGAATATATGCGCCCAGGGTATGAAGAACTTGAGGCTATTTCAAAGCAAGAATGGTTGCGTGTATATACTATTTGGCGTGCTAAGAGAAAGTTGATGCCGTCTCTCTCTGAAGGATTTGAAATAAAGGAGAAGGTCATGGCTAAAGTTTTAGCAGGGCAAGTCTGCTCATCATGGTTTGATATGGAATTCGGTGTTTTGGAAAATGAAGCACTGGAGGTGATCCTTGAGAAAATTTAGTAAAGCCAATCGTCTTTATTTGTATCAGTTTTGTGCTGATATGATTAATGCTGAATTGCCACTCTATGAGTCTTTGCTGAAACTGGAAAGCGACGGTCAAACGCTTCTTGGTAAAAGTTTCGTTAAAAAACTGCAGTCATTAATCGGTAAAATGAAGGCGGGTATTTCTATTTCCTCAGTATTTCAGGATTTAGTCCCACAAGATGAACTGAGTGTTATTCATGCCTCTGAACGAAGCGGAGGCCTGGCTGATGGCTTCCTGACTTTAGTGAGTATGATTAAATATAATGAAGTACTACGCAAGCAACTCGTCTCTGCTGTCACATTCCCTATTATCATGACATGTATGGCACTTATTGTGATCACGGGTTATGCATTAAAAGTATTTCCTGCTTTTGAAAAGGTTGTTCCTGTAGTTCACTGGCCGAAAATTACGCAACTGCTGTTTAGTTTTGGTAATGCATTATTCCACGGTCTGTGGTTTATGATATTACTGGGGGGGGTGGCTGTGTTCTTCTTCTTGCGTTTCCTGATGGGTAATTTGACCGGTCCTGTACGTGATAAATATTTTGATAAAGTATTGCCATTCTCAACATTTAAAGAAATATCGGCGTCAGTATTTTTGAATAACCTGGCCAGGATGTTAAAAAATAACATTCCTATTAATGACAGTTTAAGTATTATCGCTCTAAACTCTAGTCGTTGGCAGAAAAGTCACGTAAATAAAATGTTGAATAAAATGACATCAGGCGCAAATTATGCCGAAGCCCTTAATACCGGACTTTTTGGCGCTGAGGAACTATTGAATATTACCTTGTATTCCAGTTTACCGTCTTTTAATGAGGTTTTATCTGCTGTTTCTGAACGCTCAAGAACGAAGATTCAGGAATATATCAAGAAAATTGCTGGGCTATTAAAGTCATTATCAACCCTTATTCTCGGTGGTTGCGTTATCTGGGTGTTTTTGGCGCTGTATGCACTGACTGATGCGCTATCGAAAATGTCGCAGTATTAATTCATTATAAGGAAATTATTTATGAAAAATAACATGTCAGATAAGAATAAAAAATTAATCTCAGCGATAATATCTCTTGTTGTTGGTCTCGGCGTATCAGGTATGAGCCATGCCGGAACCTCAACAGATGCAAAATCGGGCAGTTTCAAATATGTCGTACCTTCCGGTATGTCTAATATGAATGCCTGCCCAGGTCCGTATGAGTCTCTCGCTATAACGACTCAGAATAGAACGAATTATCAGTATGAGTGGTATGGTGATCACGGAAGACCGCTGGCTGTTAACGTGATGTATGTCCTTAATGATAAGAGAGAATACACCGGGAATTTTATCAAGACTGAGACTGACTTATCGCAATACCCGGTCGAAAGAAAAGGTCATAATTCACCCTCAGGCTTAGCAGCACGCATAGCAAATTACCCGGCAGGGGATGTTTCAGGTCCTGTTACGGGAGCGCTGCTCAGAAAGAACGTAGCTCAACAACCTGTTCGTAGTTGGTCGGATACCAAGTCTGACTATCCTTCTCTTGCCAAAAAATATGGGGAAAGTAACCTCAACGTTTTGACAGAAATAACAGAGCATGGTGACGACACCTATATGGATTATATCGACCGCGCCCCTATTACAATGCGTATCCCCATTAGGAATTATAAAATGTTACACATTGAGGTCGTAAGTGGGGCAACTGATTACAATGTTCCGAATTGGTTAAGTAAAATTATGGTTTGGGAAGGTGAGTCAATTTCATCTGAGGATGGTACAAGACTTAAAGTGACCCGGTCTGAGCTTTATAATAAAAAAGATGGCACTACGTTTGGTACCTATAAAGCGATTCCTGGCATGGCTGTAGGATCTACTGTGGATCTACTATCTCTGGATAATATAGCCATACTTGCCAAAGGTGACTTTAATGATGCTATGTATACAAACAGCAGCATGAGTTTTAATAAATTAAAAAATACTAAAACTGGCAAAGATGTGAATTGTCATTAATATGCTAAATTACTGAGGTCGTTGTGGCTGAGTTTATATTATTTTCCAGTTACCCAATACTGGCATTGATTGTTGGGTTAGTTATAGGCAGTTTCCTCAATGTGGTCATTTATCGCCTGCCATTGATGATGCTTGCTCAATATGATGAAGAAAATGAGGGGGCTAAACCAGTGAATCTCTGGTGGCCACCTTCTCATTGCCCGCAATGTGAAAAACCAGTACTGAAACGGGATAATATACCGGTCATCAGTTGGCTTTTGTTAAAAGGGAAATGCCGTTTCTGCGGCAACGGCATTTCCGCACAATATCCGATCACCGAAGCGGTGGTCGGGTTGTGGTTCTTTGTTATGGCTTTTTATTTAGTACCTCGTATCAGTGTGACTGAATTTGTGTTTTGCATGGGGTTATTCTGTGTTCTCTATACGCTGGCGGTTATTGACATCAAAACCCTTTATCTGCCTGACCCTCTGGTATACATGTTGCTGTGGGGTGGCGTTCTGGCTTCGGTATTTGGAATTATCCCTGTAAAACCGCAACAGTCTGTTCTGGGAATAGTGGTGTCCTGGGCACTGATGTACACTGTAATGACGCTGTACAAAAAATTTCGTCACCAGGATGGCCTTGGCAACGGTGACGTTAAACTGTACGCGGCAGCATCGGCGTGGTTAGGGTTGGATCTGCTGCCTGAACTGATTTTGATTTCAGCGGTAGTAGGCGGGTTTGTTTATTTCGTCTCATGGGCTTATTACGAAAAGATTTTACGTGTCTCTGAAAGCCCGCTAATTAAAGAGAACAATTACATTCCTTATGGTCCTGCTATTGCAGTAGCCACGTTGATTCTTTTCCATGTGAATATTGTACAGTGATGAAATTAGGGCTGAAGAGTTTATGGATGATTCTGGTCTGTTCTGTATCAGCCTACGGTAGTGTGCAGACGGATAACGTGGACGGTGTATCACCGCTGCGTTATAGCGGCCAGCTTTCTTTCGCCTCACCGCTGCAGGTGCCTTTACGCGTGACGTCCGGCTTTGGGCGCCGCTTTCATCCGGTGACTGCGCGTTTCGCGACGCATAATGGTACCGATTTTGCAGCTCCGCTACATAGCAAGGTGCTGGCAGTTCAGAGCGGGGTGGTGACAAAAGTGGGCAGTGACCCGATTTCGGGGCGCTATCTTGTTGTTACCCATAAAAATGGCTGGGTCAGCAAATATTTGCACCTGAGCGTATTTAACGTTTCTGTCAATCAACCCGTGTCCAAAGGCCAGGTGATTGCATTATCCGGTACCACCGGTAGAACTACCGGACCTCATTTGCATCTGGAACTCAGTTACAGAGGGCAATCTTTAGATCCCGGTTTGGTATACTTTTCGCCTTCCCGTTACGTTCTGTCGGCGCAGATGCAGATGGTAAAAAAATCAAGGGAGGCAGCTGAACCGGAGGTTTCTCAGGAGGCTCGAATTATCTTTATCACCCAGAAAGCGGGGGGCCCCGTGATCGGGGTGAAAAAAGGGAAAAAGCTGGTTTTAGTTAATCCCGGAGACAAAGTTTTCAAAGAATTCAGAGTAGTAAATAACGGTAAACGTTACAGCTTACAAAAAATCGGCAATTAACAGGGCGTCGTCTTTCCCCTTTCTGTTTATGGCAAACTAACAATGTTTGCCAATCAATCTTCCTGCTGTTAATTTTTCTTGAGCAGCAGGCTTAAAAAGCGGCCCTGAGGTCGCTTTTTTTACGTCTGAATTCCCTTAATTCCGTATTGGCATCGTCAATAACGCCCTGTCATAAGGCCAGTCCCAGTGAGTACGCTCGAACAATTTATCGGTAACACCCCTCTGGTGAGATTACAGCGCCTGACCAAAGGTCTGGACAGCGAGATTTGGGTTAAGCTGGAAGGCAATAACCCTGCCGGCTCGGTAAAAGATCGCGCAGCGCTGTTCATGATTGAGCAGGCGGAAAAGCGCGGAGAAATCCACCCCGGCGATACGCTCATTGAAGCCACCAGTGGAAACACGGGTATTGCGCTGGCGATGATTGCTGCGCTGAAGGGCTACAAGCTGAAATTGCTGATGCCGGAAAACATGAGCCTCGAACGTCAGGCTTCAATGCGGGCTTACGGCGCAGAGCTGCTGTTGGTTAGCCGCGCACAGGGTATGGAAGGCGCACGTGATCTGGCGCTGGACATGGAAAAGGAGGGACAGGGAAAAGTGCTGGATCAGTTCAATAACCCGGACAATCCCCTCGCTCATTTCACCACCACAGGCCCGGAAATCTGGCAGCAGACCCAGGGGCGGATCACGCATTTTGTATCCAGTATGGGCACAACGGGTACCATTACCGGCGTCAGCCGTTATTTGCGCAGCCAGAATGCGGGCGTCACCATTGTCGGCCTGCAACCTTCTGAAGGCAGCAGCATTCCGGGGATCCGCCGCTGGCCACAGGAATATCTGCCGGGTATTTTCAAACCTGAACTGGTCGATGACGTCATGGACATGGGCCAGACGGAAGCTGAAGACACCATGCGTGCGCTGGCGCGTGAAGAAGGTATCTTCTGCGGCGTCAGCTCCGGCGGTGCCGTGGCGGGTGCATTACGTGTGGCAAAAAGCCACCCAGGCAGCGTTGTCGTTGCGATCGTTTGTGATCGCGGCGATCGCTATCTGTCGACTGGCGTTTTTGATCTCTGATCCTATATTCATCACTAGAATGTAAAATTAGAGTAAAAGCGGCTGCGCATTGCATGCTTAGTGGTAAAAATGACCAGAATTTTAGCCAGGCGGAAAAATAATGAAAATTTTGTTAGTCGATGACGATCTCGAGTTAGGCACCATGCTCAGCGAATACCTGATTGCCGAAGGCTTTGACGCCTCACTGGTGCTGACCGGGAAAGCGGGGGTGGAAGGCGCCATGTCTGGCGAATACACCGCAATGATCCTCGACATTATGTTACCTGACATGAGCGGTATTGATGTGCTACGCCAGGTGCGTAAAAACAGCCGTCTGCCGATCATCATGCTGACCGCCAAAGGCGACAACATCGATCGCGTGATTGGTCTGGAAATGGGCGCGGATGATTACATGCCAAAACCGTGTTATCCGCGTGAACTGGTGGCCCGCCTGCGTGCTGTGCTGCGTCGTGTGGAAGAGCAACAGGAATCACACTCAGATTCCTCATCGGTCAACTACGGCGATCTGACGCTCAATCCTGCCACCCGCAGCAGCGAATGGCGCGGTGTGCCTTTCGATCTGACCGCTTCCGAATTCAACTTGCTTGAATTGCTCTTACGTTCCCCGGAGCGTGTTGTTTCCAAAGATGAATTGTCCGAGAAAGGTCTGGGACGCCCACGTGAAGCATACGACCGCAGCATTGACGTGCATATCAGTAATATTCGTCAAAAACTGGGATCACTGGACGGTGGCGATATTCTGACTATTGAGACGGTGCGCAGTATTGGTTACCGGATCCGATAAACGTATGCGCGGAAGGTTGTTCTGGAAAATCCTTTTAGGATTTTGGTTTACTTTCGTTGCTATCACCCAGGGCCTTTGGGTGGTATTCGCCTTTTATAATCCGCATGAACCGCCGGAAAGCGGCATAGCACGGCGTTTCGTTAAGTTGCAAATCAACTCGGCCGTCTCGATGCTGCATACCGGTGGAATGCCCGCACTCAATAACATGATGGCTAACTGGCCGGAGAGTGACCGCAAACTGTTTTCGGTAACGCCTTCACTGCTGCCGGCGCAGGGCAATACCGTGCAGGATCTGGAACCGGGCAAAATCCCCCATGAAGTCGTCGAATTTGTTCAGGGACCGGATGGACAAGGCTATCGCCTGCGTTACGACGTTCAGGGGCTGATGCACGAATACCGGCCACGCCGGCACAGAGATCTGCTGAACATGCCGCCGCCGCTGCTGTGGCTGGGCGGCCTGGGTGGATTACTGTTCAGTGCGGTGCTGGCATGGAACCTGACGCGGCCGATGCTGCAAATGCGTAAAGCGTTCGGACGGGTGGCGCAGGGTGATTTATCGGTGCGGTTGTTCTCCAGCATGGGGAAACGTCACGACGAGCTTTCTGAAGTGGCGCGTGATTTCGATTCTATGGCCGAACGTTTACAAGTGCTGGTGAAAGCGCGCGAAGAACTGCTGCACGATGTGTCACATGAGCTGCGTTCGCCGCTGGCTCGCTTGCAGCTGGCGATCGGTCTGGCGCGGCAGAATCCGTCGAATGTAGAAACGTCTCTGAGCCGCATAGAGCATGAAGCAGGGCGCCTGGATAAGATGATCGGTGAACTGCTCGCGCTGTCACGAACAGAAAGCAGCGAAATTCCTGATGAAGAATATTTCGATCTGTTCGGGCTGGTCGAAGCGGTGGTCAATGATGCTCGTTATGAAGCGCAGTTACCGGGTGTGGAAATTGCTATGCATCCTGAAACGCCGGATGACGCGGATTACACCGTGAAAGGCAACGCGGAACTGATGCGTCGTGCAGTTGATAATGTGGTACGTAACGCGTTACGTTTCTCAGCCCGCGGGCAAACGATTACCGTTTCGCTGGCGCATTTTGAAGACTTCTTGCAGATTGAAGTGGCCGATCAGGGGCCGGGTGTGGAAGAAGACAAGCTCTCGAGCATCTTTGACCCGTTCGTGCGCGTCAAGTCGCCGTTATCAGGCAAAGGTTACGGTCTGGGGCTGGCAATCACCCGTAAGGTGATGGTGGCGCATGAAGGCAAAGTAGATGCCCGTAATGCCCAGCCGCACGGGCTGGTGATCAGTCTGCAGGTTCCCCACTGGAAGATTCAGTAAAGACTCTCTGAATTCGAGCAATAAAAAACGGCGCTTAAGCGCCGTTTTCTTTATCGCTGAGCGACTTACTTCTTGATGCGGATGATTGGGGTTTCGCCCACAGTCACGCTACCAGTCAGTTTAATCAGCTCTTTGATCTCGTCCATGTTAGAGATGACAACCGGAGTCAGGGTAGACTTCGCTTTCTCTTCCAGCAGAGCCAGATCAAACTCGATAATCAAATCACCTTTCTTCACACGTTGGCCTTCTTCAGCGATGCGTTTGAAGCCTTCGCCTTTCAGTTCCACCGTATCGATACCGAAGTGAACAAACAGTTCAATGCCACTGTCGGATTCGATTGAGAAAGCATGGTTAGTTTCAAAGATTTTACCGATAGTGCCGTCAACCGGAGCAACCATTTTGTTGCCAGTTGGTTTGATTGCAATACCGTCGCCGACGATTTTCTCAGCGAAAACAACGTCTGGCACATCTTCAATGTTGACAATTTCACCAGAGATTGGCGCTACGATTTCAATAGTGCCAACGTCTTTTTTATCATCAGAAACCAATGATTTCAGTTTATCGAACAAACCCATGATCTTCTCCTAAGCATTAATTTGGGCAGCTTTACAGCATCGCGCAATTAGCAGAGTGTTTTTTCTTCAATGAACTTGTTAACCAGGTTCATCAACTCTTGCGCCGTAGGTTGAGCCAGAGCCTCATCTGCCAGCGCTTTCACATCTTCGAAGTTTGTATTGCGAATAATTTTCTTGATGCGTGGAATTGAGATAGCACTCATGCTGAACTCGTCTAATCCCATGCCCAATAGAAGAAGTGTAGCACGTTCGTCACCGGCTAGCTCGCCACACATCCCTGTCCATTTACCGGCAGCATGAGATGCGTCAATAACTTGCTTGATTAAGCCAAGTACAGACGGAGACATTGGGTTGTAAAGATGAGAGATCAGCTCGTTACCGCGATCCACAGCCAAAGTATACTGGGTAAGATCGTTTGTACCAATACTGAAGAAATCGACTTCTTTTGCCAGATGGTGAGCAATCACGGCAGCTGCCGGAGTTTCTACCATCACGCCAACTTCGATAGTTTCATCGAATGCCTGGCCTTTCTCGCGCAGCTGAGCTTTCAGCATCTCGAGTTCTGCTTTCAGTTCACGCACTTCTTCAACAGAAATGATCATCGGGAACATGATGCGCAGTTTGCCGAAAGCAGAAGCACGCAGAATACCTTTCAGCTGGTCGTGAAGAATTTCTTTACGGTCCAGACAGATACGGATTGCACGCCAGCCCAGGAACGGGTTTTCTTCTTTTGGCAGATTCATGTACGGCAGGTCTTTATCACCGCCGATGTCCATGGTACGCACGATAACAGCTTGTGAACCCATCGCTTCAGCAACGGCTTTATACGCCTGGAATTGCTCTTCTTCGGTAGGCAGGCTGTCACGATCCATGAACAAGAATTCAGTACGATACAGGCCGACACCTTCAGCGCCGTTGCGCTCTGCACCGGCGACGTCGCGCACGGTACCGATGTTGGCGCAAACTTCAACCTGATGACCGTCCAGTGTGATGGCTGGCAAGTCTTTCAGTTTCGTCAGTTCGTCTTTTTCAGAGATGTACTGGTTCTGAACCGCTTTCAGCTCGTCAATAATATCGGCAGTCGGGTTAACGTAGATTTTATTGTTGACGGCATCGAGGATCAGATAGTCATCATTTTTGACTTGTTTGGTCACGTCGCTGGTACCCACGATAGCAGGCAGTTCCAGTGAGCGAGCCATGATTGAGGTGTGAGAAGTACGGCCACCCAAATCAGTAATGAAGCCGAGCACCTTGTTCAGGTTCAGCTGTGCTGTTTCTGAAGGCGTCAGATCGGTCGCAACCAGAATGACTTCATCCTGGATGGAGCTCAGATCGACAATCGCCATGTCCAGAATGTTACGCAGGAGACGCTTACCGATATCACGTACGTCAGCCGCACGTTCTTTGAGGTATTCATCATCAAGCTCTTCCAGGGCTTTCGCCTGGCCTTCAATGACAGAGAAAGCGGCTGCGTCAGCAGATGCATGCTCGTCTTTGATGAGGGCTATGATTTCCTGCTCAAGCTCTTCGTCTTCCAACAACATGATGTGGCCTTCGAAGATGGCTTCTTTCTCTTCACCGAAGGTCTCACCGGCTTTGGTCTTGATCACTTCCAACTGGGCGGACGCTTTCGCACGGCCAGTGAGGAAACGTTCAACTTCCTGATCAACGTGATCGGGAGAGATTTTTTTCCGGTTGATGACAATTTCATCTTCTTTCAACAGAAGTGCTTTGCCGAAAGCGATACCGGGAGATACTAAAATGCCTGAAATCATAACCCTACCTTTCTCTTGACTGGTTTAAACGATATAAGAGCGGCTTGTTGTTACTCGAGCTCTGCCATCAGTTTTACCAAGTGTTCAACGGCTTTCTGCTCGTCTTCACCTTCAGCTGAGAGGGTCACAACGGTACCTTGGGTCAGGCCCAAAGTTTGCAGTTTGAACAGACTTTTAGCACTGGCGCTTTTACCGTTTGAAGTCACGGTAATGTCAGAAGTGAAACCTTTCGCTTCTTTCACGAATTGTGCCGCAGGGCGAGTGTGCAGACCATTTGGTGCAGTGATAGTAACTTCTTGCTGGAACATTGTTGTTTCCCCAACTTATTAAAGTAATGTTGTGGAGCTAAAGTTTAGCGTATTGGCTTCACTTTGGCCTGAGAGATTCGCGCCTGACTATGGTTCAGGGGCTGGTTCTGATGCAACAGAAAAGAGAAAATACCGCACTCTGCGATAAAACTCTTTGCCCTAGATCTAGGCTTTTCTGTTCTCACCCCATTATGCCGTCTTTTTCCCTCATGTAACAAATCGGTAAATCGATTCAGCGGGAGGCGGGATGATGGCGATTAATTTCGCGCACCGAAATAATTGTCCGGTTAAATACTAAAACTGGCGGGTAAAATCAATGACAGAGTGGTGTAAAGTTTGACGTAGCCCACAAAAAAGCACCCGTTAAGGTGCTTTTTTGAGCGCTTTTAGTGATGTAGCATTATTGTTGCAATTCTTTTTCAGTGAATAAATCAGCAAACAATGCGGTACTCAGATAGCGTTCACCAGAGGACGGTAAAATCACGACGATGGTTTTATCAGCAAAGTCCGCTTCTTCGGACAATTTAACCGCAGCCGCTACTGCTGCACCGGAAGAAATCCCGGCCAGAATCCCTTCTTCTTCCATCAGACGGCGCGCCATTTGAATGGATTCATCATTTGTGATCAACGTCACACGGTCCAGCAGTTCTAAATCAAGGTTACCCGGAATAAAGCCGGCACCGATACCCTGAATTTTATGCGGGCCCGGTTTCACTTCTTCGCCGTTCAGCGTCTGGGTGATAACGGGGGAGTCCGTCGGCTCGACGGCCACCAGCGTCACGCTGCTTTTTTTGCTTTTCAGATAACGGCCCGTCCCGGTGATGGTACCGCCGGTACCTACGCCCGCGATCAGTACGTCCACGTCACCGTCGGTGTCTTCCCAGATTTCAGGGCCGGTGGTTTGTTCATGGATGGCAGGGTTCGCCGGATTGCTGAACTGCTGAAGAATCAAATAACGTTGCGGATCGCTGGCCTGAATTTCTTCAGCTTTGGCAATCGCGCCTTTCATGCCTTTCGCGCCTTCGGTGAGCACCAGAGTGGCGCCGAGGGCTTTGAGCAGTTTGCGGCGTTCAACGCTCATGGTTTCCGGCATGGTCAGTGTCAGCTTGTAACCACGCGCAGCAGCGACGTACGCCAGCGCGATGCCGGTATTGCCGCTGGTCGGTTCTACCAGTTCGATATCTTTGGTCAGGATGCCGCGTTTTTCGGCATCCCAAATCATGTTGGCACCGATACGGCACTTCACGCTGAAGCTCGGGTTACGCGACTCGACCTTAGCCAGGATGCGACCATTACCGATGCGGTTCAGGCGAACCAGTGGCGTATGGCCGATTGTTAATGAATTGTCTTCATAGATCTTGCTCATAACCCGTCCTTTAACTGTATGAAATATCCACGGTGTGAAGCTTTCAACACTCTGAAATTAGTGGGAATCAGAAAAGCATACGCGAACGGCTTTTCCAGTGAAGTAAGCTTTTGGTATTTGGTATATCGATAGGTTATTAAGAAATAAGTTTGAGAGGCAAAAGTCAAGCTAAGCCAACAGCCGCATAACGCGGCTGTTGCGATAAAAATCATTAAAAACAAGTGCCTGAGGCGCTTATCCTCGTGTCGGGTTAATGTCCAGATTATTTCTGACGTACAGCGAACGGTAGCGGTCGCACCACATCGCCGTTGCGCCACACACCGCCACCGGGAGGATCACCAGATTCAGCACCGGGATCATCGTAAACAGGCTCACCAACGCGCCGAACTGCATGTTGTCGATTCGGTTTTTACCGAGCGAACGGCGCATGTCGGCAAAACTGACTTTGTGATTATCGAAAGGATAGTCGCAGTATTGGATAACGACCATCCAGGCGCTGAACAGGAACCACAGCACCGGCGCGGCGGTCTGTCCAATCACCGGAATAAAGTACAGCGCAAACAGCACCAGCGCGCGCGGGATGTAATACGCCAGCTTTTGCCATTCGCGTTTCATGATGCGCGGCAGGTCTTTCATGATGTCCCAGATGCCGGTATCCGGCGGCGCTTTTCCGGTCAGCCGCGCTTCGAGCTGTTCCGAGAGTAAGCCGCTAAACGGGGCGGCGATCAGATTGGCAATTGTGCTGAAGAAATAGCTAAATACCAGTACCACAGAAATCACTGCGACCGGCCAGATCAGATAATCCAGCCAGCTTAGCCAGCCGGGCACGCGGCTCATCATCGCCGGGATCCATTCCCCGAGCTTAGTGAACAGCCACCAAAAGGCACCGCCCATCAGAATGACGTTAACCGCGAGGGGTAAAATCACAAAACGTCGTATCCCGGATAAGGAAATGAGCGTCCAGCCCTGTTTGAAATAATGCACGCCGTTGTGGTCTGCGGCGTTTGGCGATGAAGTCATAAAAGAAATTTTCTCTCTGAGTTGAATGACATGGACTATCATATCGGTATGATTTTCCACTGGCTAGCCGCGTATTGGCTGAAAAAGCAGCAAAAAAAGGTGCAACTATAATGTTTCTTACCAGAAAGTAGTGTCCAGACTTGCACTTATCTACGTGGGCAAATAGAGTTAAACATGTATATGTTTGCCGTGGTGGCAATGAATTAGAACAACAGAGATAGCAATGATGCAGGATTTGCGTCTGATATTAATCGTTGTTGGCGCGATCGCCATAATAGCGTTGTTATTGCACGGTTTGTGGACCAGCCGTAAAGAACGCTCTTCGCTGTTTCGCGATCGTCCAGCTAAACGTATGAAAAAAGAACGGGACCCGTCTCCGTCTGACGATTTTGTCGATGGAGTGGGAGAGGTGCGCGTGCGTCCTGCTCATTCTCAGGACGAGCCGACTTTTGGTCAGTACGATGAACCAGAACAGTCTGCACCGCCACGTCAGCCGCAGGCACCCCCTGCGCAGCCAGCGCCTGCTGCACGTCCGCAGCAGCCTGCTCAGCCTCAACATCATGCCGTGCAGGAAGATCCGCTGTTAAGCGGGTATTCTGCTGCTGAACCTGAAACCGGATCCCGCCGCGAACCTGCGGTTGATTTCGCCCCTTCAGCACCAGCGAGACCGCAGACACCGGTTCCTCCGCAGGAAATTCATGCGGACGCAGCACCTGCGGCGAAAGCAGAGCCTCAAACGTCACCGTTTGCCCCTGCTGAGCCAGACGAGCCGGCAGAAAAAGCAAAACTGAAAGAGACGGTTCTGGTTCTGCATGTCGCAGCGCATCAGGGTGGTGTGATCGGCGGTGAAGTGTTGCTTAACAGCGTGCTTCAGTCCGGCTTCCAGTTCGGTGCCATGAATATTTTCCATCGTCACGTCAGCCCTGCGGGCAGTGGCCCTGTGTTGTTTAGTCTGGCAAATATGGTCAAACCAGGTTCCTTCGACCCTGACAATATGTCCGACTTCTCCACGCCGGGGATTACGTTGTTCATGATGGTGCCTTGCTACGGTGATGCGCATCAGAACTTCAAACTGCTGTTACAGTCCGCACAACGCATTGCCGATGATGTCGGTGCAATGGTGCTCGACGATGAGCGTCGTATGATTACGCCGCAGAAGCTCGAAACCTATAAAGCGCGGATCCGTGAGGTCCTCGAGGCGACTGCCTGACTCAGGCAGTTGTGACATCCCCCTTTTCAAGACCCCCGCTTGCGGGGGTTTTTTATCTCCACGGTGAGTCATGGCCACTATCGAACAACAAATCAACCATTTACGCACTCAGCTGCGCCATCACGAATATCAGTACCACGTTCTTGATGCACCGGAAGTGCCTGATGCCGAATACGATCGTCTGATGCGTGAGCTGCGAGAGCTGGAAACGGCGCACCCTGACCTGGTCACCGCCGATTCCCCGACGCAGCGCGTGGGAGCTGCACCGCTGTCCGAATTCGGGCAGGTGAAACATCAGGTGCCAATGCTTTCGCTGGACAACGTGTTTGATGAAGACAGCTATCTGGCATTCTACAAGCGCGTTCAGGATCGGTTGAAAACCGCTGAGCCGCTGACGTTTTGCTGTGAGCTGAAGCTCGATGGTTTAGCCGTGAGCCTGCTGTACGAAAATGGTGAACTGGTGCAGGCCGCGACGCGCGGTGACGGCACGACCGGCGAGAACATTACCGCCAACGTGCGCACAATCCGCGCGATCCCGCTGCGTTTGCAGGGTGACAATATTCCCGCAAGGCTCGAAGTGCGTGGCGAAGTGTTCATGCCGCAGCCGGGCTTTGAAGCGATGAACGAAGAAGCACGCCGTACCGGTGGCAAAGTATTTGCTAATCCGCGAAATGCCGCCGCCGGATCACTGCGACAGCTCGATCCGCGTATCACCGCCAAACGTCCGCTGACCTTCTTCTGCTACGGCATCGGCGTGCTGGATGGCGGTGAATTGCCGCGCAGCCATTATGAACGCCTGCAACAGCTGAAAGCCTGGGGTTTACCGGTCAGCGACCGCGTGCGCGTCTGCACCGGCAGTCAAGACGTGCTCGAATTTTACCGTCAGGTGGAAGCTGACCGTCCGACGCTCGGTTTTGATATCGACGGCGTGGTGGTGAAAATTGATTCGCTGGATATTCAGGAAACGCTGGGCTTCGTGGCGCGTGCGCCGCGCTGGGCGACGGCTTTTAAATTCCCGGCCCAGGAACAAATCACGCAGGTGAAAGACGTCGAGTTTCAGGTTGGCCGTACCGGGGCGATTACGCCGGTGGCCCGTCTGGAGCCGGTGCTGGTCGCCGGTGTGATGGTCAGCAATGCGACCCTGCATAACGCCGATGAAATCGAACGCCTTGGTTTGCGCATTGGCGACACGGTGATTGTCCGCCGCGCCGGTGACGTCATCCCGCAGGTTGTCGGGGTCGTGATGGACGAACGTCCGGAAAATGCCCGCGAAGTGATCTTCCCGACCCATTGTCCGGTGTGTAATTCCGACGTTGAACGCGTGGAAGGCGAAGCGGTGGCCCGCTGTACCGGCGGTCTTATCTGCGGCGCGCAGCGCAAAGAGGCGCTGAAGCATTTTGTTTCCCGCCGTGCGCTGGACGTTGATGGCATGGGCGATAAAATTATCGATCAGCTGGTGGAAAAAGAGTACGTCAAGAATCCGGCCGATCTGTTCCGCCTGACTGCCGGCAAACTCACCGGTCTTGATCGCATGGGGCCGAAGTCCGCACAGAACGTAGTGAATGCGCTGGAAAAAGCCAAAGAAACCACGCTCGCTCGTTTCCTGTATGCGCTCGGTATTCGCGAAGTGGGCGAAGCGACGGCGGCTAATCTGGCGGCGCATTACGGTTCTGTGGAGGCGCTGAAAGCGGCGGATATTGATTCCCTGAAAGCCGTGCCGGATGTCGGTGACGTGGTGGCGAAGCACGTGGTGAATTTCCTGTCGGAAGAGCATAACCAGCAGGTGATCGACGAGCTTCTCAGCCCGGAAATCAACATTCACTGGCCCGCAGTGCAAGTGATTGTACCGGAAGAGATCGACAGCCCGTTCTCCGGTAAAACCGTGGTGCTGACCGGTTCTCTGTCTGTCCTGTCGCGCGATGAAGCCAAAGACCGCCTGACGGCGCTGGGCGCGAAAGTCTCCGGCAGCGTATCGAAGAAAACCGATCTGGTGATAGCCGGAGAAGCGGCCGGATCCAAACTGGCGAAAGCGCAGGAGCTGGGGATTGCCGTTATCGACGAAGCGGAGATGATCCGCCTGCTGGGTGAATAAGCGATGGAAAAAGAAGATCTGATCCAAATCGCCAACATGGTGATGCCGTTTGGCAAATATGCCGGGCGGGTGCTGATTGACCTGCCTGAAGAGTATTTGCTGTGGTTCGCCCGCAAAGACGAATTTCCGCAGGGAAAACTCGGTGAACTGATGCAACTGACGCTGACCATCAAAAGCGAAGGGCTGCAAAGTCTGATTAATCCACTGCGTCGCAACGGGCCGGGTTCAGGCGGCACTGACGATTAACGTCAGACCTCATAACGAAGAAAGGCGCTGATCTCAGCGCCTTTCTTGTTCCTATGACTCTGTCACCGGCACTTTTTTCAGCGCCATGTCCTGCTGTTTCTTCTGATACCTTTTCGCCAGCACCGCGCAGGTCATCAGCTGAACCTGATGGAAGATCATCAGCGGCAGCACCATCATGCCAATCGCACTGACCGGGAACAGAATGTTGGCCATCGGAATGCCGTTCGCCAGACTTTTCTTCGAGCCGCAGAACACAATGGTGATTTCATCCGGTTTGCTGAACCCCATCCAGCGCGCCATGTATGTATTGATCACCAGAATCAGCGCCAGCAGAACCAGACTGACTACAACGATAAACAGCAGCGATCCGATGCCCACCTGATGCCAGATCCCCTGCGTGACGGCTTCGCTGAATGCCGAATACACCACCAGCAAAATGGACGTCTGGTCGGTTTTGCCGATCATTTTGCGGTGACGCTCTACAAACCCGCCAATCAGCGGCCGCAGAAGATGCCCGGCAATAAATGGTACCAGCAGTTGCAGGACGATGTGCCCGACCTGTTCCAGACCGTTTCCGGTTGTACCCTGGACGTGCATCAGCAGGCTGACCAGCAGCGGTGATACAAAAATCCCCAACAGGCTTGAGGCCGAGGCGCTGCACACCGCCGCCGCGACGTTACCGCCCGCCAGCGACGTGAAGGCGATCGCCGATTGTACGGTCGCAGGCAGAATACACAGATAGACGAACCCGCTGTAAATCTGCGGGCTGACGTCCACCGGATGCCACCACTGAAACAGCAGGCCGAGGACCGGGAACAAAATGAAGGTGCTGAACATCACCCACAGGTGCAGTCGCCAGTTATTACTGCCCTGAAAAATCGCCTCGCGGGAAAGCTTGGCGCCGTGCATAAAAAACAGCAGGCCGATGGCGAAAATGGTCAGATTGTTGAAAAACGCAACGAACATGCCGCTGGCCGGGAAAAATGTCGCCAGTAGCACGGTGACAATCAGCGTCAGGGTGAAGCGATCGGGTAAGAAGCGCATGGGGATATCTCATATTTATAATCTTATCGTGAGCGCTATTCTGAGCGACTGCGATACAATTAAAAAATTGATTTATTTAATCCATTGATGCGGAAAATTCATGAATTATTCCCTCAGACAGCTTCGCGTGTTTGTCGCCGTTTCGCGCCACGGCAGCTTCAGCCGGGCGGGTGAGGCCATTGGCCTGAGTCAGTCGGCGGTCAGCCACAGCATGAAAGAGCTGGAAATGGAAATGGGCGTACGGCTGCTCGATCGCACCACGCGCGAAGTGGCACTGACTGACGCTGGCCATCGTCTGGCAAATCGCGTGGAACCGCTGCTGGATGAGTTGCACGCCATGCTGCTCGATACCCGCAGTTTCGGTACGCAGCATAATGGCCGCGTGCGGATTGCGTCCAGCCAGACCATTTCTGCCCAACTGATGCCGCAATGCATCGCCAACGGAGAGCGGCTTTATCCTGATATCCGCATCTTATTGCGCGATCAGGCGCAGCAGCTGGTACTCAACAGCGTGCGTAATGCCGAAGTGGATTTCGGCATTGTGATTGATCCCGGCGAAAATACCGATCTCGACTGCGAGCCGGTATTGCATGAGCCTTTTTTGCTGATGTGCCGGGAAGATCATCCGTTCGCCAGCCAGACGTCGGTGAAGTGGCAGGCGCTGAACGGTTGCCGGCTGGTATTGCAGGATTACGCTTCGGGCAGCCGCATCCTGATTGATAACGCGCTGAAATCTCAGGGCGTGAAGGCGGAAATCGCCCAGGAAATCGGGCATACCGCCACCTTGTTTCCGATGGTGGAAGCGGGGATTGGCATCAGCGTATTTCCGGCGCTGGCGTTGCCGGTACCGCAAGGCAGCAGGCTGGCGATCAGGCCGCTGGAACCTGAAATCAACCGCGTGCTGATGCTGGCAAAGCGCAAGAACCGGTCGCTTTCGCCCGCCGCGCAGGCCATCTGGCAGGTAGTGAAAGATCAGGCGCTAATACTGAGTGAAAAACGCAGCCAGCAGGGTGTGTTCAAACCCTGACACCATGCCGGCTGTTTCATGCCGGACGTTGGTTAGACGTAAATATCAATCGCATTGGTGTCGGTCGGCTTGTTGACGCCTTCCTCTTTTTTGATGTCAGTGGCTGCTTCGGCTTTTTGCTGCTGTTCCAGCGCTTTTTCCGCCTGCTGCTGCTGAATCTGTGCGATCTGTTGTTGCAGCATTTCGATCTGTTGCTGCAACAGTTCCTGCTGTTGTTTCACGTCTTCAGAATCGCCGCCTGAGCTGCTCAGATTCTTAACCTGTTCGGTCAGTTTCTGGATCTGTTTAGTCAACTGTGCAATCTGACTGCTGCTGCCCGCATCACTGCTTGAAGACGAACTCACTGCACTGCCGGTGGCACTGATAGTGCTCATAATAGCCTCGCTTAGTGTGAATAAAATTTTGCACGTAAAGGTGCTTAAGCGTTATCGGCGGCGTTTGGCCCGGCTTTATTGGTTTTGCATATTCCTTACAGTGTTAACGCATTTCTTGTACTTCAAGCTTTGGCCACAGCCTCAGCCAGCCTTTGGTACTGACGCGTTCGGCAAATACCGCCGGGATAGCGTGGCGCGGATTAGGCGTGATCGTTAAGTGGAATAAACTCTCCAGTCCGAGCGGGGCGTTCAGTTCAATCTGTCCGTCAGCATTCATTCGCGCGCCAATCGCCGTTTCCACTTCTACCCAGTAACTGATGGCCTGCGCGCTGGAAGCGTAAGGCACGTGGCCGTGACGTTCATGCATACGCGCCTGATTTTTCACTGACCACGGCAGCTCAGGCGTGGCTGCGCGCAAACGCTGCTCTAAACGTTCATCCGCTTCCACTGAACGGTCCTCAGGATTGAAATACACTACGTCGATATCGTTGAGCGGCGTGACGCGCGGGTAGCCGTGCAGCCGGTCCCACACCAGATTGCGTACAAAACCCGCCGCCAGCCAGCCATCGTTCAGCCCCAGTTTTTGCACTTCCATCAGCGCCCGCACATGCAGCGGTTCTTCGCTGAGCCAGGTGATAATTTGCTGCTCCCTCTCTTTCACACGCGCTTCTCCACAGGAATGGGATCTCATTGTAGCCAAATTTGATGACAGCACGGCAACGCACCGTTTCGGATTTTGCTGCAATCCGGACGCGCCAAAATGAAGCAAACCGGCCAGCGGAAGCCTGTCAGGCAGCGTTAATGCTGGATCGGTTAAGTGGTACAGCCTTTGCAGGATGAATTATGCCGCAGAAAAATCGGGCAGAACGGCGGCCTTTCTCTTCCAACAAAAATTGAGTTATCACCGGGCAGGGGATCACACATGCATACCACGAAAGTCACTCCCGTTTTAAAGCGGACGCTGGGCAGTTTTAAACTGTGGGGCATTGCCGTCGGACTGGTTATTTCCGGCGAGTATTTTGGCTGGAGCTATGGTTGGGCGCAGGCCGGCACGCTGGGTTTTCTTATCACCGCGCTGGTGATTGCCGCCATGTACTGCGCCTTTATTTTCAGCTTTACCGAACTCACCACGTCGATTCCTCATGCAGGCGGTCCTTTTGCCTACGCCTATCGAGCCTTCGGGCCGACGGGAGGATTCGTCGCCGGATTCGCCACGCTGGTGGAATTTGTTTTTGCGCCACCGGCGATTGCGATGGCTATCGGTGCCTATCTCAACGTGCAGTTTCCTTCCATCGAACCGAAATGGGTAGCGGTCGGCGCGTACATTGTTTTTATGGTACTGAATATTCTCGGCGTCAGCATTGCCGCGACGTTTGAACTGCTGGTCACGCTGCTGGCGATTTTTGAACTGCTGGTGTTTATGGGCGTGGTTGCACCGGGCTTCCAGATGTCGAACTTCATGCACGGCGGCTGGGCGGGCAGCGATACGTTCAGCCCGGCGGCGTTCTCCGGCATCTTTGCGGCGATCCCTTTTGCCATCTGGTTCTTCCTGGCAATCGAAGGCGCATCAATGGCCGCTGAGGAAGCCAAAGATCCGCAGCGCACCATCCCGAAAGCCTTTATCGGCGGGATCCTGACGCTCACCGTGCTGGCGCTGGGCGTGATGCTGTTTGCCGGAGGTGTGGGCGACTGGACCAAATTGTCGAATATCAACGATCCGTTACCACAGGCCATGAAACTGATTGTCGGCAGTAACAGCGGCTGGCTGCATATGCTGGTGTGGCTGGGGTTATTCGGGCTCATTGCGTCTTTCCACGGCATTATCATGGGCTATTCCCGTCAGATATTTGCGCTGGCGCGCGCCGGGTATCTGCCCAAACGGCTGGCGACGGTGAATGCACGTTTCCAGACTCCGCATCTGGGCATTATCGCCGGTGGCGTGGTAGGGATTGCGGCCATTTTCTCGGATTCGCTGATTGTGATTGGCGGGCAGCCGCTGACCGCGAATATCGTGACCATGTCGGTGTTTGGTGCGATTGTGATGTACATCATTTCGATGGCTGCGCTGTTCAAACTGCGGCGCAGCGAGCCGAACCTGATCCGGCCATTCCGCGCGCCGCTCTATCCTTTTGCACCGGCGCTGGCTCTGGTGTTGGCGGTGGTGTGTCTGGGGGCTATGATCTATTACAACACTCTGCTGTTTTTGATCTTCGCCGCCATGATGTTGCTGGCCTACGCCTGGTTCCTGCTGACACATCAGGCGCGCACGGACGCGGCGGAAGACCCGCAGTTACGTGGATTGCGACCGGCATCGGCCAAAATCGGCAAATAACCCGATTCGCTAAGGAGCGTTATGTTTCAGACCACATTGAGCCATCGCAGCTACCGGTTTAAAGATTTACGCGAGCTGATGGCAAAAGCGTCTCCCGCGAGGTCGGGGGATTATCTTGCTGAAGTGGCGGCGACCAGCGCGGAAGAGCGGATGGCGGCAAAAATGGCGCTGGCCGACGTCCCGCTGAAAACCTTCCTGCAACAGTTGCTGGTGCCGTATGAAGATGATGAAGTCACGCGGCTGATTATCGATACCCACGACGTCACGGCGTTTGCCGCGATTTCACATCTCACCGTGGGAGATTTTCGCGACTGGCTGCTGAGCGAAAAAACCGACAGCGCCGTGCTTGCGGCGGTTGCGTGGGGGATTACTCCGGAAATGGCGGCGGCGGTCAGTAAGCTGATGCGCAATCAGGATCTGATTCTGGTCGCTAAAAAATGCCGGGTGATCACTAAATTTCGCAATACCATCGGGTTGCCGGGGCACATGAGCGTGCGTCTGCAACCGAATCATCCGACTGACAATTTGCAGGGCATCGCCGCCAGTATGCTCGACGGGCTACTTTATGGCTCAGGCGATGCGGTCATCGGCATCAATCCGGCCAGCGACAGCCTGCCGCTGCTGGAAAATCTCAATTACATGCTCGATGACATCATCACGCGCTTTGAAATTCCCACGCAGTCCTGCGTGCTGACTCACGTCACCAACACCATCAAATTGGTGGAACGCGGTGCGCCGGTCGATCTGGTGTTTCAGTCGATTGCAGGAACGGAGGCCGCCAATAGCGGGTTCGGCATCAATCTTGCGCTGCTCGAAGAGGCGCAACAGGCGGCGCTGAGCCTGAAACGCGGGACGCTTGGCGATAACGTGATGTATTTCGAAACCGGGCAGGGGAGCTGTCTGTCTGCCAATGCGCATTTCGGTGTCGATCAGCAAACCTGTGAAGCGCGGGCTTACGCTATCGCCAGACGATTCTCGCCGTTGCTGATCAATACGGTGGTCGGCTTTATCGGGCCGGAATATCTCTATGACGGCAAGCAAATCATCCGCGCCGGGCTGGAGGACCATTTCTGCGGAAAACTGCTGGGCGTGCCGCTGGGCTGCGATGTGTGCTACACCAACCATGCCGAAGCCGATCAGGATGATATGGATACACTGCTGACGCTGCTGGGCACCGCCGGGCTGACGTTCCTGATTGGTGTGCCGGGCGCGGATGACATCATGCTGAACTATCAGAGCACGTCGTTCCACGACGCGTTGTATATCCGTGAGTTGCTGGGGCTTAAACACGCGCCGGAATTTGCCGTCTGGCTGGAGAAAATGAAGATTATTGATCCGCAGGGTGCTTTGCAGGATACCCGCGCGTCACATCCGTTACTGCGTCAGTTGCCGCAACTAAGCTGAGGAAAGCCTGTGACCGATAAAGACAAAGGGCTGTCGCCGCTGGTCCACAACAATCCGTGGGAAACGCTGCGGCAGTTTACCGCGGCGCGCATTGCGCTGGGGCGAACCGGTTCAAGTCTGCCGACCGATGAACTGCTGCGTTTCGGATTAGCCCATGCGCAGGCGCGTGACGCTGTGCATCAGCCTTTCGACAGTGATGCACTGGAAACCGAACTTCATCAAATGGGGCTGGAAACGCTGACCGTCGCCAGTGCTGCGCCAGACAGGGCAACGTACCTGTGCCGTCCGGATCTAGGGCGCAAACTCTCTGAGGAAAGTCGCGAGTCGTTGCAAAGTCGCGCACGGGAGGCGTCAGATATCGTGCTGGTCGTTGCTGACGGATTATCTTCCAAAGCCGTTCATCGTCAGGCCGTGCCGCTGATTAACGCGCTGCTGCCGTATTTAAGGACGCTGGAACTGACGTTAGGACCGGTGGTTCTGGCGCATCAGTCTCGGGTGGCGCTGGGGGATGATATTGCGCAGGTGATGAAAGCTAAGGCGGTGGCGATTTTGATCGGCGAACGTCCGGGATTGTCCTCACCCGACAGTTTAGGTATTTACATGACCTGGGGGCCGCATACCAAAAGGCTGGAGTCGGAGCGCAATTGTATTTCGAACGTGCGCCCGGAAGGGCTGGACTACCCGCAGGCTGCTTTTAAGCTCGCCTGGTTGTTGGAACAATCTTTCCACCGCCAGCTGTCCGGTGTGAATCTGAAAGACGAAAGTGATAATCCGGCGCTGCACAATAAAGTGGTGCCGACGTTTACGCTGGGGTAGGGGATGAGGAATATGCTCGAACCAGCAACGGGTTCGCCTCCATCACGGATTGACTCCGGATTTCACATACGAAAAAAGCGCCAAAGGGCGCTTTTTTCTGAATTGGTGGGCCGTGCTGGATTCGAACCAGCGACCAATTGATTAAAAGTCAACTGCTCTACCAACTGAGCTAACGGCCCGCAGAAGTGGTGGGCGATGACGGGTTCGAACCGCCGACCCCCTCCGTGTAAAGGAGATGCTCTACCAACTGAGCTAATCGCCCACTTCTGGGTACTCCACAACGTAAGTCAGAAACTGCTGAGAAATGGTGGGCGATGACGGGTTCGAACCGCCGACCCCCTCCGTGTAAAGGAGATGCTCTACCAACTGAGCTAATCGCCCATTTCTCATTCCTGCTTACTATCACAACGCGTCCACTCTAAGAGTGGTGGGCGATGACGGGTTCGAACCGCCGACCCCCTCCGTGTAAAGGAGATGCTCTACCAACTGAGCTAATCGCCCCCGTCGTGATGGAGTCGCATTATAGGGATACTTGAAATTACGTCAACGCTTTTTAAAAACAAAAATGATCGTTCGGCTTATTTTTAGACAACATGACGTGTTTCTCGCCCGCGTAGTCGATTCTTTACGCATTCATGGTCTTAAACCGGTCGCCTTACCCTGTATCGGCGTTGAGGATTCAGGGCAGAGTGGTAGAATGTCAGCCACTTTTTGTTAATTGATAGCAGCGTTTCGTAGCGTTGCATGATTAAGGTTGCACCCGGATGAAAATCAAAACCCGTTTTGCCCCAAGCCCGACCGGCTATCTGCACGTCGGTGGCGCCCGTACCGCACTCTATTCCTGGCTCTTTGCCCGCAACCTTGGCGGTGAGTTCGTGCTGCGTATCGAAGACACCGATCTCGAGCGTTCCACTCAGGAAGCGATCGACGCGATTATGGATGGCATGAACTGGCTGAATCTGGACTGGGATGAAGGCCCGTATTTCCAGACCAAACGTTTTGATCGCTATAACGGCGTGATCGACGAAATGTTGGAAAACGGTACCGCGTATAAATGCTACTGCTCTAAAGAACGTCTGGAAGAGCTGCGTGAGCATCAGATGGCGAATAACGAAAAGCCTCGTTATGACGGCCGCTGCCGCGACAGCCACGAACATCACGCCGCTGATGAGCCATGCGTAGTACGTTTTCGCAACCCGCAGGAAGGCTCAGTTATCTTTGATGACCAGATCCGTGGGCCGATTGAATTTAGCAACGACGAGCTGGATGATCTGATCATCCGTCGTACCGACGGTTCTCCTACTTATAATTTCTGCGTCGTGGTCGATGACTGGGATATGGAAATTACCCACGTTATCCGTGGCGAAGACCATATCAACAACACCCCACGTCAGATCAACATCCTGAAAGCGCTGGGCGCACCGGTACCGGTTTACGCGCACGTTTCCATGATTCTGGGTGACGATGGCAAAAAACTGTCCAAGCGTCATGGTGCGGTCGGCGTGATGCAGTACCGCGATGATGGTTATCTGCCGGAAGCGCTGCTGAACTATCTGGTGCGTCTGGGCTGGTCTCATGGCGATCAGGAAATCTTCAGCCGTGACGAAATGAAAGCGCTGTTCTCACTGGAAAACGTCAGCAAGTCTGCCAGTGCGTTTAACACTGAAAAACTGCAATGGCTGAACCATCACTACATTAACTCGATGGATCCGCAATATGTCGCAACGCACCTGCTGTGGCACGTAGAGCAGGCCGGTATCGAAACCCGCAACGGTCCGCAGCTGTTTGAAATCGTGACCCTGCTGGGCGAACGTTGCAAGACTCTGAAAGAAATGGCGGAATCCTGCCGTTACTTCTACGAAGATTTTGCAGAGTTTGATGCCGATGCAGCGAAGAAACACCTGCGTCCGGTTGCCCGTCAGCCGCTGGAAGTGGTTCGTGCCAAACTGGCAGCCATCACTGACTGGACGGCTGAAAACATTCACCATGCCATTCAGGGCACGGCGGATGAGCTGGAAGTGGGGATGGGTAAAGTCGGTATGCCGCTGCGCGTAGCCGTCACTGGCGCGGGTCAGTCTCCTGGTGTGGACGTCACCGTTCACGCTATCGGGCAGAGCCGTGTGCTGGCGCGTATCGATATGGCGCTGGCCTTTATTGCTGAGCGTGAAACGCAACAGCAGTAATTCCATCGTGCAGATGTAAAAAAAGCCAGCCGGTTTCCCGCGCTGGCTTTTTTATTACGTTAAAGGGTGATGATTAACGTTGCTCGGTCGCAGGCGCGGCCACCGTAGGGCGGTAAGCCAGGAAGTACATCAGACCGACGAAGCCCGCACCGCCGACGGCGTTACCGAGGAATACGGCGACGAAGTTCGGGAAGTATTGAGACCAGCTCAGCGCACCGGCAAAAATGGCGGCCGGAATGATGAACATATTCGCCACCACGTGCTGGAAGCCAATCGCCACAAACGCCATGACCGGGAACCACATCCCGATCACTTTGCCGCCCATCTCTTTACTGGCGAAAGCCAGCCAGATAGCCAGACACACCAGCCAGTTACAGCCGATGCCAGAAATGAACGCGTGCATGAAGTCAGCGTTAACTTTCGCGGTCGCAGTGGCCACCGTTTTGCTCAGGAATGCGCCTTCGGTCAGCCCTAACACATGGCCGAAGAAATACGCCACGGCCAGGCTGCCCAGCAGGTTAGCCAGTGTGACCCAGAACCAGTTACGCAGCACGGCGAACAGACTTATCTGACGGGCGAACCAGGCAATCGGTAAGGTCATCATATTTCCGGTTAGCAGTTCTCCCCCTGCTAAAACGGTCAGAATGATGCCGACCGGGAATACGGCTGCGCCCAGCAGGTTACTGAAAGAGCCCCAGGATGCAGGTAACGTCCCTATTACATGCAGATCCAGCAGGAAACCGGTGGCGATGAATGCGCCCGCCAGGAAACCCAAAATTAACAAATTCAACACGGAAGAATGGCTTTTATTAACGCCCGCCGTGACAGCGATGGATGCGATTTCTTTAGGTGAATACAAGGACATGAGATTGCTCGAAGTAATGGATTATGATTATTGCGCGAGCAGTCTATTCTGAGATTTCTCTCAAAACAAGGCGATTTTAATAGTCTGCTAACATTTCATTAATCATTAAATCCTGCTTGTTAAAGAAATGTGTAGGCTGATCAGAAAGCTAGTCACAGTGCGGGCTGCCGGGGCGATTGCAAAACAAAGTATCCTGCTGAATATTTGCTTCAGGGCAGAGGGTTTTTTCCAGCAAAATGGGGTATTTGGCGGCTTTTTCAGCGCTTGGTTGCAGAAACGGATTTAGCCGTTGACAGGGTAGACACGGTTTCATATCATGCGCCCCGTTCACCGGTTTTTACTGGTTTGAATTGGGGGTATAGCTCAGCTGGGAGAGCGCTTGCATGGCATGCAAGAGGTCAGCGGTTCGATCCCGCTTATCTCCACCAACTTCCTTTCCAGAGTAAGTTGGTCGTTTCCTGAAAAGGAAACAGAGATGTGAAAATCTAGTGATTAAAGAAGTACCTCGTGTGGGGGTATAGCTCAGCTGGGAGAGCGCTTGCATGGCATGCAAGAGGTCAGCGGTTCGATCCCGCTTATCTCCACCAAATATTAAAGAAACCCGCTTAGGCGGGTTTTTTGCTTTCTGCTGTTCACTGCTTTCCCCGTGTTCTACTCCCGGTATTTCCCAAATTGCAGGCATAAAAAAAGGCGCCGGAGCGCCTTTCTTGTCGTTCTGTCGTTCGCTTACTTACGCCAGTACCAGACCCGCGATAGAAGCAGACAACACGCTGACCAGCGTCGAGCCGTACAGCAGTTTCAGGCCAAAGCGAGAAACTACGTTGCCCTGATGTTCGTTCAGACCTTTGATAGCCCCTGCCACGATACCAATCGAGGAGAAGTTAGCGAAGGACACCAGGAACACGGACAAGATACCGACGCTGCGTGGTGACAAATCAGCAGCAACTTTCTGCAGATCCAGCATGGCAACGAACTCGTTGGAAACCAGCTTGGTGGCCATCATGCTGCCGACCTGCAAGGCTTCGTGGCTTGGTACGCCCATCATCCATGCAAACGGATAGAAGACATAACCCAGTACGCCCTGGAAGGTGATACCGAATACCACGTCGAACAACGCATTCAGGCAAGAGATCAGTGCGATGAAACCAATCAACATGGCTGCAACGATGATCGCCACTTTGAAGCCGGCGAGGATGTATTCACCCAGCATTTCAAAGAAGCTCTGACCCTGATGCGTGTTACCGATCTGCAGGTCTTCTTCCGAATCAACTTTATAAGGGTTGATAAGCGACAATACGATAAAGGTACTGAACATGTTGAGTACCAGCGCAGCAACAACAAAGCGCGGTTCCAGCATGGTCATGTACGCACCCACGATCGACATAGAAACCGTCGACATTGCCGTAGCGGCCATGGTGTACATACGTTTTTCAGACATTTTGCCCAGAATATCTTTATACGCGATAAAGTTTTCTGACTGACCCAAAATCAGGGAACTGATGGCGTTGAAAGATTCCAGTTTTCCCATGCCATTAATTTTCGACAGTACCGTACCGATGATACGGATGACGAAAGGCAGTACGCGAATGTGCTGTAAAATACCGATCAGTGCGGAAATAAACACGATCGGACACAAGACTTTCAAGAAGAAGAACGCTAATCCCTTATCGCTCATGCCCCCAAATACGAAGCCGGTTCCTTCCGCAGCGAATCCTAATAATTTCTCAAACATATCTGAGAAGCCTTTCACAAAACCTAAACCAATAGATGAGTTCAGGAAGAAATAGGCTAATAGGACTTCAATCACTAACAGCTGAACGATGAACCGTAAACGGATACTTTTACGGTCACGGCTCACCAGTAAAGCGAGTACTGCGACAACGGCCAACGCTAATACAAAGTGCAAAATGTTAGACATGGGTGCTCCAAATTAGAGGCAGGCTATATTTCGACGGACATTCTATGTAACGCGTACATTTAAAACGTGAAGTCGCTTGCAAATATAGAAATTGCAGACATGAATTGCAACAAATCCCATTCCACCACACAAAAAATCAAGATGTTAAGAAAAATAGGCACAGTTTGCTTTCCTGTGCTAGCTTTATCATGTGCCGTAATGCGTTCTAAATCTGGTCAAACAGCCTCTGTTTTAGGAAAGCGCGCGCGTCCGGATTGAGAAAGCCGGGCGGGCGAATAACCACACAGTTATCACGTCGTCGCTTACTGCCTATCAGAATCATCGCTCAAATTTATCTAAATGCACTTGATAATCATTATCATTTAGACGATATTTGTGTAAGCGTAATAATTGTAGGGGTTAACACATTATGTTGAACAGCCGGACCGAATCTTCAGGCCGCGCATCCAGAAAGATGAAGCTTTCGTTGATGGGACCGGCTTTTATAGCCGCCATCGGTTACATCGATCCGGGTAACTTTGCGACAAATATCCAGGCCGGTGCTTCTTACGGCTACCAGTTGCTGTGGGTCGTCGTCTGGGCCAACGTGATGGCGATGTTGATCCAGCTTCTTTCTGCCAAGCTCGGTATCGCCACTGGCAAAAATCTCGCTGAACATATTCGCGATCGCTTCCCGCGTCCTGCCGTCTGGGCTTACTGGGTGCAGGCAGAAATTATTGCGATGGCCACCGATCTGGCAGAATTTATCGGTGCGGCCATCGGTTTCAAATTACTGCTCGGCGTGTCGCTGTTTCAGGGCGCGGTGCTGACCGGTATTGCCACCTTCATTATTCTTGCTCTGCAAAAGCGCGGACAAAAGCCGCTGGAACTGGTGATCGCCGGTCTTCTGCTGTTCGTGGCAGCCGCTTATATTGTCGAACTGTTCTTTTCGCAGCCGAGTATGGTCGCGCTGGGAAAAGGGATGTTAATTCCGGCGCTGCCGACCAGTGATTCCGTCTATCTGGCTGCCGGTGTGCTGGGGGCGACAATTATGCCCCACGTCATCTACCTGCACTCTTCGCTGACCCAGCGCGGGGGCAAGGCATCGAAAGCGCAACGTTATTCTGCCACCAAGCTGGATGTCGGGATCGCCATGACCATCGCGGGTTTCGTGAATCTGGCGATGATGGCGACCGCCGCTGCGGCTTTCCACTTTAGCGGGCACAGCGGTATCAGCGAGCTCGATGAGGCCTATCTGACGCTGCAACCTTTGCTCGGCCACGCCGCCGCCACCACCTTTGGCCTGAGTCTGGTCGCCGCCGGGTTGTCTTCGACCGTCGTCGGAACACTGGCCGGTCAGGTGGTCATGCAGGGCTTTGTGAAGTTCTATATCCCGATTTGGGTGCGTCGCGTCGTCACCATGATGCCGTCCTTTATCGTTATTCTGATGGGGCTCGACGCCACACGAATTCTGGTGATGAGCCAGGTGCTGCTGAGTTTCGGGATTGCGCTGGCGCTGTTGCCGCTGCTGGCGTTCACCGGCAACCGCAGCCTGATGGGTGAGATGACCAACACCAGAACGGTGCAATGGGCGGGGCGGCTGATTGTGCTGATTGTCGTCAGCCTTAACCTCTATCTGCTGATCGGCATGCTGAAATAACCTCAGCGCCGCAGCAATAAAAAACGGGACAGCGCAAACTGTCCCGTTTTTTTATCTGAAATCTTTGCGAATCAATGGCGGTGATCGCCATGACCCCGGTGATCATCATGTCTGTCGTGCCCGCGATCCGGGCCGCGACCTCTGTCGTGACCATGACCCCGGTCCGGCCCGCGACCATGATTATCATAATGCGGACGGCCATAATAGCGCGGCGGAGGTGGACGATGATGAGAACGGTTATCCCACCAGCCACGATCGCGCCAGCGGCCGCCATCCCAGTAATAGCCGCGATGGCTGCGTTCACCGTAGTAACGGCCGTGGTGATTGTTCCACCAGCCGGCATCACGCCAGTCATACCCATCCCAGTAATAACCGCGACGATCGCGGTCACCGATATTGATTGAAAGACCCGGAGTACTCAGGCTAAAGCTGCTGGCCTCTACAGCGGGAGCCGCAGCAGGAAGCAGTGCAAATAATAATGTACCAAACAGTAAAGGCTTAATCATAATGCCCCCAGATTCCTTATAATTTATGCTGACAGTTATAAGGCGAAGACACCCCCGATACTATTGGTCGCAATCCTGTTTTGATTGATTTACGCGCCTTAACGGAATCCTTACTGAGTCTCCATAAAGGCGCGTTTTTTGCTCATATGCGTAAACGGTTACACTAAAATCGCTTCAATCGCCGCCAGTTCTTCCTGCGTGAAATGACGGTTAGCGACCATGCCGACTGCATCATCAATCTGACTGGTTTTACTGGCACCAATCAGCACGGAAGTCACGCGGTCGCCGCGCAGCACCCACGCCAGCGCCATCTGCGAGAGCTTCTGCCCGCGCGCCTGCGCGATGTCATTTAGCTTGCGGACTTTCGCCAGTTTTTCTTCAGTGAGCGAATCGGTAGTCAGGAACTTACTGCCGCTGGCGGCGCGTGAATCCTCAGGAATACCGGCCAGATAACGGTCAGTCAGTACGCCACCGGCCAGCGGGGAGAAGGCGATTGAACCGACGCCGTTGTCTGCCAGCGTTTCGAGCAAATCGGCTTCCACCCAGCGCTCGAACATTGAATATTTCGGCTGATGGATAAGGCATGGCGTACCGAGCTGTTTCAGGATTTCAAACGCTTCTTTAGCGCGGTCAGCAGGATAGTTGGACAGCCCGACGTACAGCGCTTTGCCCTGACGGACGATCAAATCCAGCGCGGCCATGGTTTCTTCCAGCGGCGTATCGGGATCCGGGCGGTGATGATAGAAGATATCCACGTAGTCCAGGCCCATGCGTTTCAGGCTCTGATTCAGGCTGGCGACCAGATACTTCCTGGAACCCCAGTCGCCGTAGGGGCCGTCCCACATGGTGTAACCGGCTTTTGAAGAGATGATCAGCTCGTCGCGGTAAGGCAGCAAATCTTCCTGCAAAATACGGCCAAAATGTTGTTCTGCCGAACCCGGAGGTGGCCCGTAGTTGTTGGCGAGGTCGAAGTGGGTGATCCCGTGGTCAAAAGCATGGCGGATAAGCTTGCGGCCATTTTCAAAATGCGCGTTATCGCCGAAGTTGTGCCACAGGCCGAGGGAAACGGCGGGCAGTTTCAGGCCGCTATGGCCGCAGCGACGATATTCCATCTTTTCGTAACGGTTTTGACTGGCAAGATACGGCATAAGAACCTTTTTGATTGAGGTAGAAATAATGTAAGGATGAGGTAAGTGCTGTTTTAGTGTATGCGTTTTCACTCGCAATTCCAGCTACTCCGATCACAACCAGAACAATCCTTAGTTTCCGTTACCGTTGAAAAGCGGAGTTATTATCATCATCCATTACTTTCATTGCTGAACCTGCATCGTTGCGTGATCTCAGTGCAATACTGTAACTCTGCGTTGCCATACCTCTTTCGAATAAAAAATATCCTATCCCCGTTTTTGGCGTAATACTTAAGTTAGCGGGATTAACTGTTTACCTTCTATTTAACAGAGGATCGTCATGGATAATCTATACACCGTAGGTGACTATCTCTTGGATCGCTTATCCTTCAGCGGTATCTCCGAACTGTTTGGCGTGCCGGGCGATTACAATCTGCAATTCCTCGACAGCGTCATCAACCATCAGGAAATTACCTGGGTTGGCTGCACCAACGAGCTCAACGCGGCCTATGGCGCGGACGGCTACGCGCGCACCAAAGGCATCGCCGCGCTGCTGACCACCTTTGGCGTCGGCGAACTCAGCGCGCTGAACGGCATTGCAGGCAGTTATGCCGAATATGTCCCGGTGATCCACATCGTGGGCGCGCCGCCACTCTCTGCACAGCGCAAAGGTGAATTACTGCATCACACGCTGGGCGACGGTGATTTCAGCCATTTCATGCGCATGTCGCAGCCAGTAAGCGTGGCGCTGGGCTCGCTGACCCCGGAAAATGCGCTGACCGAAATCGACCGCGTTATCGAAGAAGTGATCTACACCTCGCGTCCCGGCTATCTGTTGTTGCCAAGCGATGTCGCCGCTATGCCGGTCAGCACGCGGGCGCACGCCGTCCCTGCGCGGCAACCGACGTTTTCAGCGTCTTCGCTGGAAGCTTTCGTGGCCGCCGCCGATGCCCAACTTCGCCGTGCAGGACGCGTTGCCCTGCTGGCGGATTTTCTGGCCGAGCGATTTGATGTAAAAGCCGCACTGGAACACTGGATGGAGGACGTGCCGCTGGCGCACTCAACGCTGCTGATGGGCAAAGGATTGTTCAATGAACAGCAGCCGAATTTTGCCGGTACATACTCCGGCGCGGCCAGCGCGGCTTCCACCAAAGAGGCGATTGAAGGCGCTGATGTGGTGATTACCGTTGGCGTTAAATTCACTGACACCATCACCGCAGGTTTCACCCAGCAACTTCCCGCCGAAAAATGTATCGATCTCCAGCCGTTTTCCGCCCGCGTAGGTAATCAGATCTTCCACCAGTTGCCGATCGCCAAAACTGTCAGCGTGTTGCACCGGCTGACGGCTGAACTGGCCTCACTGTGGCCGCCGTATGCCGTGAAACGCACAACGCTTCCTCAACCGGCGGATGACAGCCTCGATCAGCATGCCTTCTGGCAACAGATTCAGGCCTTTCTCCGGCCAGGTGACGTGCTGGTTGCCGAGCAGGGGACATCTTGTTTCGGCGCGGCGGCGCTGACGCTGCCGCAGGACTGCCAGTTTGTCGTCCAGCCATTGTGGGGGTCGATCGGCTTTACGCTGCCCGCTGCGTTTGGCGTGCAGATTGCGGTGCCGGATCGCCGTGTGGTGTTGCTTATCGGTGACGGCTCGGCGCAGCTGACGCTTCAGGGGTTAGGCGCTGCGATCCGCTACGGACTGCCGCCGGTGATTTTCGTCATCAATAATGAAGGCTACACGGTAGAAAGAGCGATCCACGGCGAGACTCAGCGCTACAACGATATTGCGCAATGGAACTGGACGCAGTTCCCGGCGGCATTCGGTGGTAAAAATGTGTTCAGCGCGCGGGCAGATACCCCGCAGGCGCTGAAAGCGGCAATTGAACAGGCCAGCGCCAAACGGCAGATGGCGTGGATTGAGGTGATGTTGCCGAAAATGGACATTCCCGAGCTGCTCGATTCCGTCACCAAATCGCTGGCGAAGCGTAACTCAGGGCAGTAACTCAGCGTCCGGCGACGGCGGGTCGATCAGCTGGTCGATGAACCAGCTTCCCGCCGGTCCGGGCTGATTATTCTTGCTCCACACCGCATCCACCGAAATCTTCTTCGGCCAGCCGCGCAGGGGAAGGGCGACCAGCTTGTCATGCCCGAACTGCTGCACCAGCCAGTGCGGCAGCGTCGCCCAGCCAAACCCTTGTTCCGCCATTTCCAGCAGCATCAGATAGCTCGGCGCAGACCAGATCTGTCCCTGCGCGCGCGGCATTTCCCGGCGGCTGTAAGGTTGCAGACACAGCTCGCGGAAGGTAGGTAACTGCTCGGGCTGCAATTGTGGGATCTTTGCCAGCGGATGGGCTTTGCTGCAAAAAATCGACATATCCGTCTGCTCCGGCAATCGCGCCACGCCGATGTCCGGCGGGTAGCTCTTCTGGACTTCCACCATGCCGATATGGGCGCGGCCCGACTGCAACAGGTCGATAACGTCCTGATCTTCCGCAATCTGGCACTCGAATTCGATATCGGGATAACGCCGTTCGAACCGGCGGAGCAGCGCTTCGTGGTGGGTCGGCTGATACGTATCTGAAAGTACAAACGTCAGGCGCGTCTCCACCTGGGTGGATAACCGCACCGCCAGTTCGTCGAGGCGTTCACTGGCGGCAAGGATCGCCTGTACGTGGCTCAGCACGCGCTGCCCGGCGGGTGTCAGCACTGGATGGCGGCTCTGGCGGTCAAACAGCGTCACGCCTAAATCCACTTCCAGATTAGCGATGGCGGTACTGACGGTGGACTGACTTTTGCGCAGCTTTCTGGCGGCGGCGGAAAATGACCCGGCGTCGGCGGCTTCTACAAAGGCCATCAGGGCTTCCGGCGAATAACGCATGTTCACTCTCCTTACCATTGATGTATCTATTTTATCGATACTTTCTATCTTTTACCTATCTCATTTTATGATGATAATGCCCGCCTGTGACAACCGTCACTCATCAATATTCAGGAATCAGGCAGGTTTTTATGTCTAAGCAAACACGGAACATCTCTCAGAAAACCTTCGGCGAGCGCATTTTACATGCGGTGGGCTTCGAAACGCTGGCCGTGCTGATCTCAGCCCCGGCAGCGGCCTGGTTATTAAATAAACCGGTCTGGGAAATGGGCGCACTGGCCATCATGTTGTCGACAACGGCGATGGTGTGGAACATCGTTTATAACAGCATCTTTGACCGGTTGTGGCCCGTATCGCGCGTGGTGCGGACGTTTAAAATCCGCGTGGCTCACGCTTTGGGTTTTGAAGGCGGCTTTATCCTTATCGGTCTGCCGATTGCCGCGTTGTGGCTGGGTATCAGCCTGCTGGACGCTTTCATGCTGGAAATCGGGTTCTTCCTGTTCTTCCTGCCGTACACCGTGGCGTACAACTGGATCTACGACACCCTGCGTCAACGCTTGATAAGCCGTCGTCAGACAATGCAGGATTGCCCCGCGAAGCACTGATCGTCGTTTTGACGTCACACCGAAAAGCCCGCAGACATTTTCTTTGTTTGCGGGCTTTTTGTCGGTTATGGTTTTGCACATCACACACATTCAGGGGCGAAGATGAAGACGTTAGGGCTGATTGGCGGCATGAGCTGGGAATCCACCGTGCCGTATTACCGTATGATCAACGAACACGTCAAGCAGCAGCTCGGCGGCTTACACTCGGCCAAACTATTTCTCTACAGCGTCGATTTCTATGAAATTGAAAAACTGCAAATGGCCGGAGACTGGCAGCAGGCGGGCGAAATCCTCGGTAATGCGGCCAATGCCCTGGCGCGCGCCGGGGCAGAGGTGATTGTGGTTTGTACCAACACCATGCACAAAGTGGCGGACGATATCGAACGCATCGGCGGCCTGCCGTTACTGCATATCGCTGATGCGACGGCAGAAAAAATTAAAGGGCAGGGGCTGCGAAAAATCGGTCTGCTTGGCACCCGTTTCACCATGGAACAGGATTTCTATCGCGGGCGTTTACAGGATATTCATCAGATTGAGGTCGTGACGCCGGATGAAGCCGACCGCGTAATTGTCCACCGGATCATCTACGAAGAGTTGTGTCTGGGGATCGTTAATGACGCATCACGCGAAGAATACCGCCAGATTATTGCCAAACTGGAGCTGCAGGGCGTTGAAGGCATTATTCTGGGCTGCACTGAAATCACCCTGCTGGTCGGTGCGGCAGACGCCAGCGTGCCGGTCTTCGACACCACCGCCATCCATGCGCTGGCGGCGGCGGAGTTCTCTCTTAAAGAAGATGTTTAAGCTTTACGACTCAGGATCCGGCGGCTGACGACGCAGCTGCTGTTTCGCCACCAGCATCAGCGGTTTTCCTGCCAGCATCAGCCAGGCTGGCAGCATCACGATGCACAGCAGTGGCAATAATTTCAGCCCCGGCACCACGGCGGCGGCCATAAACAAACTTAGCCAGCCGTCACGCGTGACCACCAGCACCATGCCCATCACGGCGCAGGAAACCGTCACCGCCGCCGGTACATCTGGCGCGTACTGATGCAGCATCAGGCCGAGCGAGACGCCAACAAATACCGCCGGGAAAATGCGTCCACCACGAAAACCGCAGGCTGCCGCTACCACTAAGGCCGCGAGTTTGGTCAGGGTGATCGCCAGCAGCGGCCCCATCTCAAACAGCTGGTTGGAATGCGCCAGTTCCTTCATCTCATCCAGCCCTTTGAACAGGGTGATTTCCCCGCCGATCAGCGCCAGCAGGCCAAGTACAAACCCGCCGATCCCCAGTTTCAGCACCGGATTTTGAATGCTGTTAAACAGCCTGTGTACGTGCGGGAACAACCACACGGCGATCATACCCAGCGCAACGGCAATGAGCACCACCACCGAACCGCTGAAAATATCGATCAAATTAGAGCTGTCATACGGTGGAATACTCAGCGAAAAATCCGGTTCGAAGAACTGATCGGTGGTGATCGCCCCGGCACCTGCCGCGACCAGCGGAGCGAACAGGCGATCCCACAGCGGCACATCTTTATTGGTCCCGAGCGATTGCGAGAAAATCAGCGCGGCTGCAACCGGTGTGCCAAACAGCGCACCGATGGTGCCCGATGCCGCGAGGATCACCCAATCGGTGGTCGGAACTTTCGGCATAAACCGTGCGCCAAACGCTGCGGCCAGCGCGATATTGATCACCGTAATCGGATATTCAGGTCCGAGGCTGACACCCCCTGCTAAACCGAGCATCAGTGCCAGTGCCAGACCGGGTAAGGCGTTCACTGCGACCGGTGCGCCAATCAGTGATTCTGCCGCCGGATCCGGCCCGGCGTGTCCTGGCATATACTTAATCAGCGCACCGACGCCGATCCCGGTCAGCGTCAGCATGAACAACGTCCAGCTGGCGGACTGGGTGTTGATGTGCAGGACAGCGGGAATGTGCTGCCACAATAAGGTCTGCAGCGCGCCGGCAATCATCATAACCGCCACCAGAATCAGGCTCGATAACACGCCGATAATGAGAGCAGGCAGGGCGAAAGCCAGCATGATTCTGGCGCGGGGATGAAACATGCAAATATTTCCTTATAGTTATACTTATCTGATAGTTCCGATGAATCTTAATGCGGTCGGGTTGCGGACCTTCGACATTATTTTGTGTGACATGCCGCATAAATGTGCGTTGGTTCAAAACAGCGTTGCAGCGTATAGCAAATACGGCTATTTTGCCCACACGATTTATTCAGCACTTTTACCTTGTATAGCCTTGTTAGCAGGCTTTAGCCAGTCGCATTAATCGATGAATACCGCTTACATCGTGGCGTCGGGCAGCGTACTCTCTGGCCCAGCCGTTTTGACGCGGGTGCGCAGTATAACTACATTATTTTCGTGGAGAATAACATGACCAAATACTCCCTGGTGGGCGATGTCGGGGGCACTAACTGCCGTCTGGCGCTTTGCGCTTTAGACAGCGGCGAAATTTCACAGTCACAAACCTTTTCCGGGCTGGATTACGACAGTCTCGAAGCGGCGGTGCGTGAGTATCTCTCGCAGCAGCATCAGGAGATTGAGGATGCGTGTATTGCGATTGCCTGTCCGATCACCGGTGACTGGGTGGCGATGACCAACCATACGTGGGCGTTCTCCATTGCTGAAATGAAAAAAAGCCTTGGCCTGCAGCATCTGGAAGTCATCAACGACTTCACCGCCGTATCAATGGCGATCCCGATGTTGAAAGAACAGGATTTGTTGCAATTCGGCGGTAAGAAAGCGCTGGATGGCAAACCGGCGGTGATCTACGGTGCGGGCACGGGTCTGGGTGTCGCGCACCTGATCCACGCCAATAAGCAGTGGCTGAGCCTGCCGGGCGAAGGCGGTCACGTGGATTTTGCACCGAACAGTGAAGAGGAAGACATCATCCTTGAGCAGCTGCGTACCGAAATGGGTCACGTTTCTGCCGAGCGTATTCTCTCCGGTCCGGGATTGGTGAATCTGTACCGCGCAATCGTAAAATCCGATAACCGCGTGCCGGAAAACTTCAAACCGAAAGACGTCACCGAACTGGCGCTGTCAGATGACAACGTCGACTGTCGCCGCGCGCTGTCGCTGTTCTGTGTGATTATGGGGCGTTTCGGGGGCAATCTGGCGCTGAACATGGGCACGTTCGGCGGTGTGTACATCGCAGGCGGCATCGTTCCGCGCTTCCTGGAATTCTTCAAAGCGTCGGGCTTTCGCGCCGCGTTCGAAGATAAAGGCCGCTTCAAAGATTACCTGATGGATATTCCTGTCTTCCTGATCACTTACGATCAGCCGGGATTATTAGGTGCAGGTGCCTACTTGCGCCAGTCGATGGGTATGACCATCTGATTTTACTCCCTCCCCTGCGAAGGGGAGGAAGCCATATCAAAACCGCATTAACTGCCTGAACTCTTTCACTTTACTGCGACTCACCGGCACTTCAAAATCCAGATCGCTTAACCGCAAAATGTAGGTGTTGTTAAACCACGGCACGATCTCGCGGATCTTCGACAAATTGACACAATACGACCGGTGGCAGCGGAAAAAATGTTCTTCCGGCAGGCGGTTGCACAACTCGGTGATATTCATCGGCATGGTGAATTCTTCTTTACGTGTGTACACCTGCGTTACCTTTTCCTGCGCGGCCGCGTAATAAATATCGTTGATGTCAGTGACGATAATGCGTTCGTCTTTAATCAGATTGATGCTGTGACTCACGCGGGTGGCGCTGCCCTGGGCCGGATGAACGTCTTCCGGCTTATTCACGCTCTGCTTATCGCGCGCAAAATGCAGTTCCAGTTTTTGCAGCATGGTCACAATGCGCGACTCATGATACGGCTTAAGAATGTAATCGAACGCCTCGATTTCAAAGGCTTCGGCAGCGTGTTCTTTGTAGGCGGTGATAAACACGATGTACGGCTTGTGGGCGAATTTACTGATGTTCTGCGCCAGTAATACGCCGTCGAGGGAAGGGATGCTGATATCGAGAAAAATCGCATCGACTTCATGAGTTTGCAGATATTTGAGCACGTCCAGCCCGTCGTCGAACGTGGCTTCAATTTTGATGCTGCTGTGCGTATTAATGAGATAACTCAGCTCTTCCTGAGCCAGCACTTCATCTTCGACGATAATAGCTTTCATGGAATTATCCCCCGTGCGAACGCCCGAAAAGCGGGCATGAGTAAAAAGTGTGAACAATTTTCCCTCAAACGTGGTCAGGCTATATCGCTCTCGAGGGCTGCCGTGACTTTTGCCGGGGATTGGGTTATCAGAAACGAAATATCGGTGCCGGGCTCCAGGCGGCGGATCACCAGCCCCTGACCATACAGTAAAGAGACGCGGTGATGCACATTCAGCAGTCCAATTTTATTGCCCGGCATTTCATTACGCGCCACGCGGTCAATGGTTTCCTGATTAATCCCGTGGCCGGTGTCTTTCACAGAAACCCAGATACCCTTTGCATGGTGCTTGATTGAAATCACCACCACACCTTTGCCGCTGCATTTTTGAATGCCGTGCACGATGGCGTTTTCCACCAGCGGCTGGATCAGCAGGCTGGGTATTTTCACCGAAATATCATCATCAATATCGTAGATAACCGTCAGTTTACTGCCAAAACGCGCCTGTTCGATGGCGATGTAATCCTGCACCTGATGCAGCTCCTTGCGCAGGTCGATTAGCTCGTCGTTCAGCTCCAGGTTGTAGCGCAAATAACGGGAGAGATTGATTACCAGCTGGCGAGCGACGTCAGGTTTGGCACGGATCGATGAGGAAATCGCATTCAAGGCATTAAACAGGAAGTGCGGATTTATCTTGCTCTGCAACGCGCGCATTTCGGCTTTGTTCGCCATTTCGCGCAGCTGTTCGGTACGCGACACTTCCATCTGCGTCGACATAATCTGCGACAGCCCGATCGCCATAACTTTCAGCGAATAGGTGATGCGGTGCGGGTCGCAATAATAGATTTTCAACGAACCGGTCACTTCACCTTTTTCCCACAGCGGGATAATGATAAGCGAGTGAATTTGCGGCGTGCGGTGCATTTCGTCGTTATTTCTGACCGTGATTTCCCCGCTTTCCAGCGTGGCTTTGGTCATGTCACTCAGCGTTTCATGGCCGATATTGTATTCTTCTGCTCCCACCCCGACGTACGCCAGAATATTTTTGTTATCAGTGATCGCCACCGCATCGGCATCGATATCATCGCGGATAATCCGGCATATACTGGCTAACGATTCGGCGTTGATATCGCGGAAATAGGGCAGCGTTTTATTGGCGATATCCAGTGCCAGCCTTGCCTGGCGGGCGGCGATCACCTCTTTTTCATCCTCGACGCTTTGCACCAGCAGTACGATTAGCCCGATAGAGCTGGCACCGAGGATCAGCGGCGCGGCGATGTTCATCACGATATCCAGCCCGAGCGAAAACGGGCGCGCCATCAGCAGGATAAGCACCATGGTCAGTGTTTCGCACAACATTCCGGCGAGGATACCGACCTTCCAGTGAAGTGCCTTTTTGACTTTCTTATTGATGTAGCCCGAAAGCACGCCGGCGGTAATGCTGGTGATCAGACAAGGAATGGAGGTCGGGCCGTGAATGTCTATCAAAAAACGGTGCGTACCGGAAATCACGCCGGTGATAATTCCCACCCACGGACCGAACAGGATCCCGCCGGACATAATGGCGATGGTTCGCACGTTAATCAGTGACCCTTCGACGTTGATGCCCGAGAGCGTGCCGAAAATGGCAAACAACGAGAAAATCGCCGTGACCGCCGCCAGCTCAAGCGCCGTATGGTTTTCGTTTTCTTTGTGCAGCAGTTTGCGAAACAGCGGGGTGCGCGTGAGGAAGAACAGGCAGATCAGCATCAGCGCTGCGCGGTCAAAGACCGCCAGCAGCATATCGAACATGTGTTGCATGGCAGGTTCTCTGCGCGACATTGTATAATCACGCTAAATTAATTCGTGGTTTATTATATGTAAAAGGCCCGTGATTAACCACCGGACAGACCCTCCGCCGTCTGTTTTGGCACGATAAAATCAGGGATAGTGATCAGACAGCAAGGGAGTTTTGGACATGATTTCGTTATCCACCTCAAGGCTGGTGATGCAGCCGCTTCAGGCCGACGACTGGGCTTTTTTCCTGCGGTTATACCAGACCCCTGACGTCATGCGTTTTATCGGTAATCTCGAAACCCCTGCTCAGATCCACAGCCGGTTTGAGCAGCGTCTGGGTAACTGGGATCGCTACTGTGATTTCTGGTTGTGCTTACTGATCCGCGAAAAAGAGACCGGCTCCGCCGTCGGACTGACCGGATTCTTTCCCGACTGGCGACCTTATCAGCAAGGGGAGGTGGGGTTTATTCTGGCACCTGAACATCAGGGCAAAGGCTACGCGGCGGAATCCCTGCGTGAAGTGCTGAATTTCGCCTTCGATCACTGCGATTTTCACCGCTTACAGGCTAACGTGCTCGAAGGCAATCACGCCTCTCGCCGCGTGCTGGAGAAATGTGGTTTCCTGATGGAAGGGCTGTTGCGCGACAGCTACCGCATCGGGGAAGAGTGGAAGAACGACTGGCTGTTGGGGCTGCTGAAAAGCGATCCGCGCTCTTAATTAAAAAATTTTGCTCACTCTCTCGACAGTTTTTTGCGACTGCGATATGTTCGTGGAAGGCCGCAAAGCGGCCAGCGTCGCTCGGACGGTCCGGGCGCTTACGTATCCTCGAGGAATTTATGGCTGACTCACGTTCACCACGTCGTTTTTCACGCATTGATCGTCTTCCCCCTTATGTGTTCAACATCACCGCTGAGCTGAAAATGGCTGCGCGCCATCGTGGCGAAGACATCATCGATTTCAGTATGGGTAACCCCGACGGCCCGACACCGCCACACATTGTGGAAAAACTGGTGCAGGTTGCCCAGCGTGAAGACACTCACGGTTATTCGACCTCACGCGGTATCCCGCGTCTGCGCCGCGCCATTTCCCGCTGGTATGCGGATCGCTATCAGGTTGAGATTGATCCGGAAAGCGAAGCCATCGTCACCATCGGTTCGAAAGAAGGTCTGGCGCATCTGATGTTGGCCACGCTGGATCATGGTGACACCGTGCTGGTGCCGAACCCAAGTTATCCCATCCACATTTACGGTGCGGTGATAGCCGGTGCGCAGGTGCGCTCCGTACCGCTGGCCGAAGGGGTGGATTTCTTCGCTGAGCTGGAAAAAGCCATTCGCGAAACCATTCCGCGTCCGAAAATGATGATCCTCGGTTTCCCGTCTAACCCGACGGCGCAGTGCGTGGAACTTGATTTCTTCGAACGCGTGGTTGCGCTGGCGAAACAGTACGACGTGCTGGTGATCCACGATCTGGCCTATGCCGACATCGTCTATGACGGCTGGAAAGCTCCGTCGATCATGCAGGTGCCGGGTGCAAAAGACATCGCGGTGGAATTCTTTACGCTATCAAAAAGCTACAATATGGCGGGCTGGCGCATCGGCTTCATGGTGGGTAACCCTGAGCTGGTCAGCGCGCTGGCGCGTATCAAAAGTTATCACGACTACGGCACCTTTACGCCTCTTCAGGTTGCAGCGATTGCGGCGCTCGAGGGCGATCAGCAATGTGTGAAAGATATCGCCGAGCAGTACCGTCAGCGTCGTAACGTGCTGGTACGCGGTCTGCACGAAGCAGGCTGGATGGTGGAAAATCCGAAAGCGTCGATGTATGTCTGGGCAAAAATCCCGCCGGCGTATGCCCATTTAGGTTCGCTGGAATTCGCTAAACGTCTGCTGGCGGAGGCCAAAGTCTGCGTGTCTCCGGGCATCGGTTTTGGGGATTACGGCGATACCCACGTGCGTTTCGCGCTGATCGAAAATCAGGACAGGATCCGTCAGGCGCTTCGCGGCATCAAAGCGATGTTCCGCGCCGACGGTTTGCTTCCTCCGAAGAAAGCGGCGGGTGAACCCCCGGTGGAACAGGATCCTGCGCTCAATCCGTAATTCAATGTCTTTGCATTAAACCGGGCTTGTCCCGGTTTTTTTATCTTTTGTTTTCATAAAGTCTGCATGATTACCCCTTATACTCACTTCGATACCCCTGTTGATATTGTGTTCATCCTCCCCAGGAAATGACTTATGAAAACCCGTTATTCGCTGTCTCAGATAAGCCTGCACTGGGCGACGTTGCTGATGATTATCCTGACCTACGCCGCAATGCTAACCCGCGATTATTTCCCGGAAGACAATCAGCCGCTGGTCAAGCTGCTGCACTTCAACTTTGGGATTTGCGTCTGGCTGCTGATGTTTGCGCGTATTTTTCTTCGCACCCGTCACGCCACGCCGCCGGTCACGCCGCCGCTGCCGCGCTGGCAACATGCCGCTTCGCATGCGATTCATGGCATTTTGTATCTGCTTTTTCTGTCGTTACCGGTGCTGGGCGTGCTGACGCTGGAGTTTGGCGGGCGAGAGTGGTTTTTACTGGGCTGGCAGGTGCCGCAGTTTGTGACGCCTGATCCCGACACGCGCAGTGCGGTAAAAGCAACGCATGAGTTTCTGGCGAACTGCGGTTATTACCTGATTGGCTTACACGCGCTGGCGGCGATTTATCATCATTACGTTCGTAAGGACGATACGCTGTTACGTATGACGCCTTAATTTTGATAAACCGGCAGGCGGAATGCCTGCCGGTGAATGACATATAGAATTACTCATTTTCGCTGCTGTAATGGACCACCCGACGTTTCCCCTGAATCTGCACGTCCGCCCATTTACGCGGCACCGGTTTCACTTCCCCGTCGCGCAGTGCCTGGATCAGCCCGTTTTTATCTTTGTCATCATAAAGATAAAGTTCGCCGGATTGCTGCCATTTCCCTGACTGTTTAGCGTATATACGGCAGTTAATGGAAACGGTATTGAGCGTATTACACAGGAAAATTTCTTTCTGTTTGTCATTATTGAGCTCAAGCGTATTCAGGATGCACGCGCCCTGCAGGCCAAGACAATCGCGCAACGTGCTACTGTATTTCTCCAGTTCCGGCAGGCTGTTCCACCAGGCATCCTCGGGTGAAACCGAGCCTTTCGCCAGCTGAAACATTTTCTTCGCGTTTTCCGGACGATAATTTTTTGCCGCCTGAGCGGCATCTTCCACACCGTAAGATCCCCAGCGTGACGTCTGCGAAATCGTATTTTTCAGTATGGCCATCAGGCGTGGATCGGTCATAAACGCCGGGTTTTGCTGTAAATCTTTCAGCGCTTCATTTCCGCGACGACCGGTATCGAAGCGCAACATGCTCAGATCGAGATCTTTCGCCTGGGTTTTCCCTTCGTCTAAACGGGCAATCTGATTATTCACGCTGATGCGATAAGGGTCGAGCAACGGGCTGTTTACGGCGATCACCAGCAGCACCACCAGCAGCGAAAGCGGTTTATTGAACTGCGTGATGTGCGGCAACCACTCGGGGCGCTTATCGATAACCGACAGGCTATAGCAAACCGACGCCACCAGTGTCACGCCGATGGTCAGCACCGCCCACATGCGCTGCGGCGTCCAGCCGTACTGCGCGATGCGCAGCCCGGTCGCGTACATCGCCAGCGCTGCATACACCGGCAGCAGCAGGACAGCGGCATTGACCATCAGGCGTATGAAGCGCGGATAGGGCTTCACCGCGCTGTCCGTTTCCCGTACCACGTTAACCAGGATCAGAATGCTCATCGCCATCACGGTCAGCAGACTGGCGGCAGACCAGGCCGTCGACAAGGCTTTCAGGCCAGTAAACGGCAGGGCGAAAAGGAAGATCAATGCCACGAACGCCACCAGCGGCAGCAGACATTTCAGGATAAGGCGGATGATATTTTTAGTGACATTCATCAGCGACGGCTGTGTGCGGCAGGTGATGATACTGATCCCGAGCAATACCCCGTAAACCAGCCACATAAACAGCGGCGTGTCGAAGAAAAGCTCGTGGAAATAATCAATGCCAATCAGCCGGAACAGCGCGCTGCACAGGGCCAGCACGCCGACGGTCAGCTGCATCAGCAGCAGGGTGAACATCAGGCATAGCGTATTTTGCGAATAGCAGGCGGCCAGATTGGCATAGCGGTAGCGCGTCTCTGACGGGAAAGACTGCACCTGCAACCACGGCAGCACAAAATAGATAAGCAGGATCAGTGAAAGATAAAAAGGCAGGAGCAGCGAGTCCGCCGGTGTTGCCGTGCTGTTGCTGTTAACCCATGCCGACATGCCCGCGAGCAGCAGCGCGAGCACAGCCATACAGCCCCAAAAACGACGGTCATTCAGTCTCACCACAGATAAAGAAATCAGTACCGGTAATGTAAATGCCATCGTCTGGCCGTAAATATTATGGCTAAGGGATTCGAGCGCGGGTGACGCGTGGTACGAAAGGAAGAAATACAGCAACAGCCCCTGGAGTACGCAAATCGCGAAGATCAATGCGCGGGTGGCTGAGGGAACAGGTGGCATAACGCTGCCTGCGCGGGTGAACTGAGGCATCCGTGACTCTCCAAAATGTAAGGGCAGGTAAATTAAAAAGTGCTGTCAGTGTAATGGGTTCCGCGAAGGAGTGCAGAAAACTCTTTGATCTGGCCAGGCTGTCATTTTTGTGAGCCCGGCTGCATAACTGGCAAATTCAGCGACAGTCACTAGGCTTGAGGCTGGGAGAGAGAATTCGAGGTGAAAATGACAGAACAACAATTGAAAGATAAACGCATCAACGTTGTGAAGAATTTTTACGCCAAACTGGATCTGGCAGATGCTTCCTTATTAGATCTTTTTGCGGAAGACGTACAGCTGTTCTTTCCTAAGTTTGGCACCGCTCAGGGCAAATCCTCACTGGGAGAATTAGGTAAGCGTTTCGCGCTGGAGATCGACAAAATCCAGCACATTCAGGATGGGTTCCGGTTTGTCTATGATGGCGATACCCTGGTGCTGGAAGGCCAGATGCGCGGGGTGATGCAAAACGGCGATCGCTGGCCGACGTCACAAACAGGCAGTCATCATTTTTGTACGGTGTTTGAATTTGACGCGTTACTGATTAAGCGGGTGAGCATTTACCTTGATCCTGACTTCAATCTTGAGGATAAAAAACGCGTCAATAATTACCGGCAGGTGGTGAAAACTGAGGAAAATAAAGCCTGACGTTAAAAAAGGAAAGACAGCCGCCTCAACCAGCGGCTATCTTTCGCCAACTGCCTCCCATCAGGATTCGGCAGGGACAATAGTGTTCTTATAGCGTTGAAGAACCGGTGAATTGATCTCTGAAGGATTCTGCAACTGCCACAGATTACGATCGATACCGTCATTGACCAGATAAATGACCCCGGATTCAATGGCCGACATCAGGCAAAGCATCACTGGCTCGTTGGTGGTATAGCCCAGTTCGCCTTCCAGCAGACGCTGATAGTCGATAAAGCGGAACACCCCGGCCTGCACTTCATATGACAATATCGTCTTACTGGTATTCACTGACGACAGAACTTCCCCGGTATTGACGTCGACAGCGCGCAGGTTCACGGCTATCTGGTCCAACTGGTATTGCGTGCTGGCGCCGATCCCGAAGTACCGCGCGCCAATCCCGCCTGATTTCACATTACTTTCATAACCGATGATTGAGCCTTCAATCAAAATGTTTGCCGCCACCAGCGAAGCCAGCGGTCGCTGGTTGTTGATGGCGACGCTGCCATTTTCCTGCGCGGCGCGGATAATCTTGCGTTCGTTAAGCAGGTTTTGCAGCCCCTGACGTTCCAGCGGGATAAACCATTTCGAATCTTTCAGCGCGGAGACCAGCATCGCCGTGGCGCTCTGCGGCACCGCCGTCGAGAAGTTACTCGCCGGATACGGTTTAAACTGCCCGGTTTCATCCTGAATGTTATACACAGAGACAAAGATCCGGCCCTGCGGGGCAGGGAGATGTGTCAGGTCGGTGTAGCTGGGCGCACGTGGTAATAATGTCGGTCTTGCGGCTTCTTTAGGTGCTGCTGCAAGGCACCCGCTCAACACAAAAACTGCGATGAGTAATAAGTAATTGCGCATGATCTGATTCCCATTTTTCCCTTCTTATTTCGATTTCATATCGAATTATTTTGGGGATTTTGTTCTTCGGTATTAGTTCGTCGTGGAAGACAAACCCTGAACCTGAATGGTGGATACCTTGCCGGTCTGGCGGTCGGTAACATTCATCACCAGCTGCCCGTCGGTATTCTGGATATCGACTATAAAGTCCTGCGTCACCAGCCGCCCCGGTTTGCCCTGATTGATGTTACCCATCAGGCTGCCAAGCAGTTGCGACTGAATCGATGACGTGAAGTTATCCAGCGCCGAGGTGCCGGACGACCCAAAGTCATAGCTGTCAGGGTCTTTATACGAGTTCTGCGCCTGCGCCTCGTTGAGTAAAAACGAACCGTTATTCGGGTTACCGCCAAAATTCGGATTCACAAACTGGAACACCATATTGCCGCCCCAGGAAAGTGGGGACGCCGTCAGCAACGCCAGCAGCATCACCGAGCGGGGGACTGAAACTGGAATATTCACGATGCTCTCCTTACAAGAGGCTGTGCATTAAAATTCATCATGGGCAAGATCCCCGGTGCCAAGTAACGCCTTGTCTAACTGGCGACGTGAAAGCGCCTCGGTGACGCCATCTATGGCGGTGTCGATGTCCTTATTAAAATTGCGACGGTTTGGGAACAACAGCGTCTGATAGAGCGTGTCCTGGCCTATTTTGATGCTGATCCAGCTGCCCCAGCGTGCGCTGGGTCGTTCAGAAATAGTGATGGTTTCCGGGTAGTTGCGGTCCCACTTATCGGTAAAACCACGATAAAAATCATGGCCGACCGAGGTTACCGTGTGGTCGGTAATCAGGCCGGGGTCTTTCACATCTGCTGCCTGAACATGCAGGCAGGAGGCGCAGAGCAGCACCAGCCACAGCCAGAAGGTCTTCCTGCAAAGTGTCATGATGTCAGCGCTTGAGATTGTCGTTGGCCCAGGACGCCGCCTGAGTGCGGTTTTTAACCGAGATTTTTCTAAATAAATTATAGAGATGCGTCTTTACGGTGTTCTCACTGATAAACAGCAACCGCGCGATTTCAGTGTTCGAGGCGCCGACGCGTAATTTATTGAGGATCTCTTTTTCACGATGGGTCAGTCCGGTGTCCTCAGAATGAAGATGACGGAAGGCACCGGACTGGTTGATCAGATAGCTGGCAAAGCCCTGCGAGAAGTAGCACTCTCCGCGGATCACGCTTTTAATTCCTTCAACCAGATTGTTTTCATCGGCCGAGAGATAAAACACAGCACTGATCCGCGGCCAGGTTTCAATTTCCCGGAAATGATATTCGTCAGGCGTATTTAATAATAATAACTTCACGCTATCGTGATAATGATGTAATGCTGATTGCCAGTGATCAATCGTGCGGCGATCAGCCTCCATCATATCGAAGAGAATTAACGTCTGATGAAGATATTGATCCTCTAAAGATTTATGAATGTTGTGAAGTCGTGTGTTGACACAAAGTTGCTGTTTCAATTGTTGCAATAAAGCACTGGCCTGCAATGACGGTTTTGTCACTAATAAAAGGATATTATTATTGATCGCCGCTTCATTAAGCATAATCAAACCCTGCCCTGATTTTTATCGTCACGGCCTGCTGTCATCCGATAGAGGAAACAGAAAATAGGCCGTTAACTTTTTTGCTAAATCTATAGCTGGTTATTTGCTGTGTATATCTAAAAAGAGAAAATAAACACAACCTGGTGCACATAATAATTCAGGTCATTTCATGTGCGGTACAGACTCAATTTAGCGTTTGGCCTCTCTTACGCAAGGCTTATTTATGTTTCAAAATGTAACTCAAAATGTATAAAGTTTTCCTAATGTATTGTGAGTATTTTCTTCTGGCCTGTTAAATTAAACTTAAGTAATGCAGTTTACATAATCTTAACGTTTGCCTTTGTTAAGCCTGTGTTTTTAACGTTACGCTGGCCATAAACACCCTCCGTAAACTGCAATACACTGCATGTTTCCTCTTTAATAACGCAAATATTGGCCCCCCTAATTATCGATTTAACTTAGGTGGCGGACGTAAGAACACCCTTCTGCGGGGTGCAAAAGGTGGGAAACGGCAGTATGGCGGGGGTTTGACCTCAATTATAAGCCTCGGAATTGTGGCGCAGATCGCTTTATTTGAAAAGGGAACGTTCCCGAAGTATTAAGAATAGTTGCATTTGTGTGATTAATTAAATGACTCTTTCCCGTTACTTTAGGATTAATGCCATACACCAGATTAGCGATATTGACCTTTAGCCAAAATCGTCTGGTCAATCCGCATGAGACGGAGCGACTCATACTTTGTAATGAACTGCGAAATTAAAATACGCCGTGCGGGTGAGTTTCTTATTTCCCGATAACTCCATAATCAATTCGTCAACAGCAATAAAACCGGTCAGCAAGAAATTGGTTTCCGGCTTTAATACAGGGTGACGCAATGAAAAAGACTTTATTGACCCTGGCGTTACTTTCAGCATCCTGGGTCGTTCACGCACAACAATATGATATGGCTTTCCCGGAGATAAGCTCCGGCAGCGCCGAACAATATTATACCGGTGCGGGAAGTTCATCAGGGAATACATCAATGATTTATCAGAACGGTAATAGTAATGCGGCCTACAGTAATCAGGCGGGAAATGGCAGTTCCAGCATTATCCGGCAGTCAGGCTCAGACAATACCGCACTGATAAAACAACGAGGTAATGGAAATAACGCGGATATTTCTCAAAGCGGCAGCGATAATTTTGCCTATATTTCGCAAACCGGCGGCGGGAATTCATCCATTACGCAACAAAATTTTGGCAACACGGCTTACATTCTGCAAAAAGGCCGGAGTGTAACTGAGATACGCCAGAATGGTACGAACCAGACCAGCGGTGTTGTACAAAACTCGTCAGGAATGGCGATTAGAGTGACACAGCATTAAATAACATACGTTCTTATGACATCCGATATTTAACTAATGGGGTAGCATCATGAAACTTTGGAAAATTGTGGCAGTCTCCGCTTTAGTCGTCAGTGGCAGTGCATTCGCAACCGGTAACAATCACGGCGGCGGTGGTGGCGGCGGTCCTTCTACTCCTCCATCCACAGTGCCGACGTTTACGGCCACCCAGTGGAATTCTGAAATTCAGATTTATCAGCAGGGTACCGCAAACCTCGCGAATGCCACTCAGACCGGGGCTCAAAAATCGCTGACTGCGGTTAATCAGGATGGGTACAGAAACAGTGCCGGTACCAATCAGACCGGTGATGGCAGCCTGATCAGCGTGGTTCAAAAAGGTGACTATAACAATACTAACGTGGCGCAAAGCGCTAACGGCAGTAAAGTTCTGGTCTCCCAGAATGGTTCAGGCAACTATGCGCAAGCTTCTCAGGGTGCCAATGGTTCTCTGACCAGCATCACTCAGGTGGGCACTGCTAACCTGGCGTATGCGTCTCAAAACTGATTCGCTTTCTCCTTATACGGAGTGAGTTAAAAACAGGGCACTAGCCCTGTTTTTTTTCGACTGTTTTAATGATGTGTCTGAGGATAAAAATATGCATTTACTTCTGATCGCGGCAGTCATGTCGAATCAGCTTTGGTTCGATACCCAAAGCGATGCACAAAGTTACGTAGTGACGCCGATGGTCAATCTCACCAAAGCCTGTGCCTGTCAGGTGGCGGTGTCGGTCTCGCAAGAAGGCGGCGCCGGTAACAGTACCAGCCATCAGAGCAGCAACGTCAACCTCTCAGCCAATCAGCCTCAGCCGCTGGGGCGTATGCGTTTTTCGGTAACGCCGGGCAGCAAAACGCAAATCATGATTACCGTCACCGACGGCGGCACGTTGCGTCTGGAAAAACGAATTACTTTACCGGGTGATGCGTAACGGCATCAGACCGCCAGATTATCGTACCCTTTGCGGCGATAATTCAGCGCCGAGATCCCCCAGAACACCACGAAGATAGCCACCGCGGCGTAACCCACGCTGCCCATATTGTCGTTCAGTCGCTCAACCACCGACCACGCTCCGCCGTGAAGTTCCAGCTTATCGGCCATCAGCCCCAGCGCTTCCAGCCCGCCAATAAATAGCGCAATCACCACGCTGGTGGCGGTAATGGTCATATTGTAATAGAGCTTACGCACCGGCTTGTCGAACGCCCAGCCGTAGGCACCGACCATCACAAAGTTATCCAGTGAATCAATCAGCGCCATGCCGCTGGCGAACAGCGCCGGAAACACCATGATGCTCCACACTGACATGCCCGACGATGCCCCCGCCGCTGAAATCCCCAGCAGACCAATTTCCGTGGCGGTATCAAAGCCCAGCCCGAACAGAAATCCCACCAGATACATTTGCCAGCTCTTATTCACCATATTGAAGGCGAAGCTGAATAGCCTGCTCATCACGCCGCCCTGAATCTGGTGCAATTCCTCTTTATCCGTGAAAGTTTTGCCGTGTTTCACTTGCTGAAAACGGCGATAGACATCGCGCAGGATCAACGCATTCAGCAGCGCCATCATCAGCAAAAATAACGCCGAAACCAGCGTGCCGATGGTGCTGCCGTAATCGTGCAGCCAGCCGATTTTATTGCCGAATACCAGCGATGTGGCGGCGATTGCCACGCAGGCCAGCACAACAATGCTCGAATGGCCGAGTGAAAAAAACGCCCCAACCGCGACCGGACGCTGGCCTTGCTGCATCAGCTTGCGGGTGACGTTATCGATCGCCGCAATATGGTCGGCATCCACCGCGTGGCGCAGGCCATAACCGTAGGCCAGCAGCGCCGCCGCAATCAGTGCTGCGCTGTGGCGAAACGCCGCCAGCGCCCAGCCCCAGGCCAGCAGATTGACGGCGATCAGGCCTATAAAAAGCCAAAAGGCACGGCGATGGGTATGAAAAAACGCGCGGTTAATCATGGGAATCCTTATTTATCATTCAGTTAATTCAGAAACAGATTGAAGACGGGCACAGGCGATAACCGCCTGACCCAGCGCCAGCCCGCCGTCGCCTGCCGGATAGTCGAGAGGCATGAGTACCTGCAGTGGCGTTAACGCGTCGTATAAACGCTGGCGCAGCAACCGGTTATGCAGCACGCCGCCGCCGAGCGCGACCGTGCGGGTGCCGGTTTTCGTGCAGTGATAGCGGGCGAGGGCAGCAAAGCCTTGTGCCAGCGCGTCATGAAAGGCAAAAGCCCGCTCCGCCGGTGTCGCCTGCCAGGCGAGCCACTGCTGCCAGAAGACCGCCAAATCGAGAAACGTCCCCTTGTCTGCATGAATCAGCGGCAGGGTGACCGGATGTTTTACGCCATACGCCCGCCGCGCCAGCACTTCCAGGCGGCAGGCAGCTTCGCCCTCCCAGCTGAGTTTCTCCGGCGCGCAGCCGAGGGCGGCGGCAACGGCGTCGAATAAGCGCCCGCAAGAAGAGGCCAGCGGTGAATTAATCCTGGCGGCGATCGCCTTAGACAGCGGCTGCCACGGATGCGCCAGCAGCGCCTGTGCCTCGGGAAGCTGTTCCCAGCCGGGCACGAACGCCATCCACTGTGCCAGCAGATTTCGCCAGGGTTCCCGCGCAGCGCGGTCGCCGCCGGGCAGCGCCACCGCCGGTAATCCGCCCAAATGTTCACAGCGCAGATAATTCACGTTCAGACATTCGCCGCCCCACAGTTCACCTTTCTGACCATATCCCAGACCGTCAAGCGCCAGACCGATGACGTTTCCGCCGTCCAGTGGCCAGCGGTGTTCTGCCAGGCAGGCGGCGATATGCGCGTGGTGATGCAGAACGTCAATCACCCGTATTCCGTGGCGGTTGGCCTGAACATGGCTGACGTAGGCGGGATGCGCATCGCGCGCGATGACAGACGGCGTACAGGCAAAGAGATGCTGAAAATGTTCCTGCGCCTGTTGCTGTTGCAGGGCAATATCGCGATGCGCCAGCGAACCAAAATGTGCGCTGAGCACTGCCTGGCCGTTGCGCACCAGGCAAAAGGTATTTTTGAGATCGCCACCCAGCGCGAGTAACGGCGGCAGCGCGATGAAACCCGGAGGCAGCGACAAAGCATCGGGCACATAACCTCTGGCGCGGCGTAATACTTCGATGCCCCCGGGGGTCAGGCGCACCAGCGAATCATCAGCGCGCTGGACGATATCGCGGTTGTGCAGCAGCCACAGATCGGCGATGCCGTCGAGCTGGTTCAGTGCGTCCGCGTTAGTTAATGCAGGGGCGCTGCCTGCGCAATTCCCCGAGGTCATCACCAGCGGCGTCTGGCAGGCCTGCATCAGTAAATGGTGCAGTGGCGTAAATGGCAGCATCAGGCCGACTTCATCGAGCTCCGGCGCAATGGCCGCGCAAAGAGGTGTTATCGCACTCTGCGGCGTCAGCACAATCGGCGCGGCGGGGGATTGCAACACTTCCCGCAGCGCAAACTGGGGGCTTTCGTCGCTGCAACGCGCCAGCCAGACGATGTCCGGCAGCATGACGGCCAGCGGTTTTGTCGGGCGATGTTTCCGCTGACGCAGCCGCATTACGGCGGCCTGTTGTGTGGCGTCACAGGCCAGATGAAAACCGCCGAGCCCTTTGATGGCGACGATTTTTCCGGCGCGCAGCGCAATCACTGCCTGTTCAATGGCCGCCTGACTTTGCGCCACGATTTCGCCATTTTGCAACGTGGCGCTGACCTGCGGACCGCAGTGTGGGCAGGCCACTGGCTGCGCATGAAAGCGCCGGTTGGCCGGGTTTTGATATTCCTGCTGACACGCCGGGCACAGCGGAAAATCCGCCATGCTGGTAGAAGGGCGGTCGTAAGGCATCGCGCGGATCAGCGTAAAGCGCGGGCCGCAGTGGGTGCAGTTGGTAAAGGCGTAGCCAAAGCGACGATCGCCGGGCTGATTTATGTCCTTCAGGCATTCCGGGCAGGTCGCGGCGTCGGGCACTACCTGAGTATCCATCTGCGTTTTTCGACTGCCGGTAATGGTGAAGTTTTGCGGGGGACTCTGCCAGTCAAAAGGGGCGAGAGTCATGCTGTCGATGCGTGCCAGTGGCGGGCAGTCGCGTTGTAACTGTTCGATAAAACTATCGATATTGACCGGTTGAAGCAGTCTGATTTCCACACCCGCGCTGTCGTTACTGACGTCGCCACGAAGCCGTAAACGGTCAGCCAGTTGCCAGATAAAGGGCCGAAAACCGACCCCCTGAACCTTGCCACTGATGCGGATAAGTAAAGAATCAGACATAAAGTTTCTCTGAAATGGAGCGATATCGCCTTCCCCTCTCACGAGGGGAAGGCTGGCAGGGGGAGGCGCTAAAAGCATCGACTTATGAAGCAAAAAAACTACACCTCAACCACCGGGATCACATCTTCAACGGCACTGCGCAGACGCGCTTTCATATCGCTGTAGCTTTGCTGGGCATAATCTTCCGCCCAGCGTTGATCGGCGATTTGCTCGACGTTGACCGCGCAGTATTTGGTTTCCGGCGTTTTAGATATTGGATCCAGATTTTCCTGCGTCAGTTCATTACAGGCGCCGATCCACCACTGATAGGTCATATAAACCGCGCCAATGTTGATGCGCTCGTTGTAGTTGGCGCGGGAAATGACTTTGCCACGGCGCGAGGCAACCCACACCAGTTGCTGATCGCGAATGCCCAGCGCCTGCGCGTCTTGTGGATGCATCTGCACAAAACCCGGTTCGTCGGCCAGCGTTTGCAGAGCGGCGCAGTTACCGGTCATTGAGCGGCAGGAGTAGTGGCCAACTTCGCGCACGGTACAGAGTACCAGCGGATAATCACTGTCCGGCACTTCAGCCGGTGCGCGCCACGGTGCGGCGAACAGCTGGCCCTTGCCGGTCGGGGTATCGAAGTGATTGTCCTGATACAGGTACTGCGTTCCCGGACTTTCCAGCGTGGTACACGGCCACTGTACATGCCCGAGCGTGCCCATTTTTTCGTAGGTCGCACCGTAAAACAGCGGGCACAGCTCACGCATTTCGTCCCATATTTCCTGGTTATCGTTGTAATGCATCGGATAACCGAGTTCGGTCGCCAGCAGGCTGATGATTTCCCAGTCGCGCTTCACGTTGTACTTAGGTTCGATGGCTTTCTCGAAACGCTGGAAGCCACGATCCGCACAGGAGAACACGCCGCCGTGCTCGCCCCATGAGGTGGCAGGCAGGATCACATCGGCCTGTTCGGCAGTTTTGGTCATGAAGATGTCCTGCACCACCACAAATTCCAGCGCCTCAAAGCCTTTACGTACCAGACTCAGGTCCGCTTCGGTCTGCAATGGATCTTCGCCCATGATGTAATAGGCTTTGACGTGGCCTTCCAGCGCAAGATGCGGGATCTCGGTGATGCGATGACCGATTTCAGGATCCATCTGGTTCACGTCGATCCCCCAGGCATCAGCGAATTTCGCACGCACTTTCGGATCGGTGACCGACTGGTAGCCGGGGAATTCGTTGGGCAGCACGCCCATATCACAGGCACCCTGCACATTATTCTGGCCGCGCACCGGCCCGACGCCGACGTTGGCGCGCCCCAGATTACCGGTCAGTAACGCCAGACCGGCCAGACCTTTCACCACATCCACCGCCTGACCAAACTGCGTCACGCCCATACCCCACATGATGGTCGCTGAAGGCGCAGCGGCATAAGTCCGCATCGCCTGACGAATTTGCTGGGCAGTCACACCGGTCTGCTCCGCCACCGCTTCCGGTGAATAATTCGCGACGTTTTTGCGGTACTCCTCGAAGCCCTCAGTGTATTTGGCGACATAGTCATGGTCGTACAGATTTTCTTCGATCAGCACATAGGCAAACGCATTCACCAGCGCCATGTTGCAGCCGTTGGTGATTTGCAGATGCTGATCGGCAATACGCGCGGTTTCGATACGACGCGGATCGCAGACAATGATCTGCGCGCCTTTCTCTTTGGCTTTGATCACCCGGCGGGCGACGATCGGATGGGAATCGGCGCAGTTATAGCCGATCACCAGCAGACATTTCGAGTTCTCGATATCGCCGATGGAATTGCTCATCGCGCCGTTACCGAGCGTGGCCTGCAATCCGGCAACTGACGGGCCGTGGCACACACGGGCGCAGCAGTCGACGTTGTTGGTGCCGATCACCGCACGGGCGAATTTCTGCATCACATAGTTGGTTTCATTGCCGGTGCCACGTGAGGAACCGGTATGCATAATCGAACGCGGGCCGTGTTTTTGTTTGATCTCTTTCAGGCGCTGCGCGGTGTAACGGATGGCTTCATCCCAGCTGACGGCTTCGAATTTGCCGCCTTTCTGACGGCGGATCAGCGGCTGAGTCAGGCGCGGTGTCAGCAGTTTGGTGTCATTAAGGAAATCCCAGCCGTAGTAACCTTTCAGGCACAGTTCGCCCTGATTGGTCACGCCATTGGCGGCTTCTGCGCGGATAATTTTGCCATTATCTACAATGAGGTTCATTTTGCATCCCGCCCCACAGTATGGGCAGACAGTGGTGACTTTTTTCATGTTCTTCCTTCCTCTCTTCGAGGTTAAAACAGCAGGGGGGAGGTGCTATCGAGCGCAGCGCGGCGGCGTTTTTCTGCGTTCATTTCCTGTAAGTGATTGCGATCGATGGCATAAAGCGCCTTGGTCGGGCAGATCTCCATACAGGCCGGGCCGCCAGCGCGGGCATGGCACAGGTCGCATTTATGCGCTTCGGCTTTGTCAGAGGTGGCGGTCATGGCCGCGCCGTTCTGGCGGAAAATCGGTTTGGTGACGACCTCCATCGCACCGTACGGACAGGCGACGACGCAGGTTTTGCAGCCGATGCAACGTTCCTGCATTACCTGAACGCGGTCACCGACGCGGCTGATGGCGCCGTTCGGGCAGACATTGGCGCAGGGCGCATCTTCACACTGGCGACACATCACGGCGGTGCTCAGATTGACGCCTTTGATCACATGCAAACGCGGCGCAAACGTGGCGGCGTTGAGCAGGGAGATATCCTGTGATTCACTGTGAGCCATGACGCAGGCGATTTCACAGGTACGGCAGCCGATACATTTTTTAGGGTCGGCGATAATAAACCGGTTCATCTTCAACTCTCCTGATTCCGGATTTTCTTATGAAGCCGGATGACACCGGCCTGACGACATTGCTGCACTGGCTATACATAAACCGTGCCAGTTCCGGTGATTAATTTTTACGTTATTTATTCAATGGGTTAGCCGAGATGGCTAGGGCAGTGACGAAATCCGGCGCTGACGTCATGTCCGCTTCGTCACTGCCTCGACAGTTGTGTCGAAAGCTGGCGTCAGGCTATTTCCGCCCTGTAAGGAGCGATGCCCAGCCCGGTTTCCAGTCGGGGTAAGAGTTGATGCAAGCGGCTAACCGCCTGCTCCACCACCGGGCTCATCGGGTAATAAAACGCCACGACGTCAGGCTGGATGCCGACAAAGGTGATTTGCGGAATATCTTCGCGCAGTTGCTGAATAAGGAACGTTAACGGCAAGTTGTGCGTGGTCATCATGAACATCTCACCGATGTCATTTTCATCAATGATGCGCATCTCACCGGGTGCCAGCCCCATGTCGGTGGCGTCGACAATCACCAGATAATCCGGGCGCAGTTCGCGCAAAAAACCGATGTCGTTTTCCGGCGCGGCACCGCCGTCGACCACCGTCCAGCCGCTCAGCGGGTGTTCAGCACAGATTTCAGCCAGCCGCGGGCCAGCGCCGTCATCCCCCATCATGCTGTTGCCGACGCACAGCAGGGCGAAGCGGGATAAATGGGAAGCGATATCAGGCATCGTATCTCCTGACCATCAGGTACATGGCGGGGTCGTTTTCGATTTGCTGGAGCAGCACAATCAGCGCGTCGCTCCAGCCCTGCTGCTGCAAGTTCATCTTTTCGCGGGCATCGCGCAGCGCCAGCGCCAGACAATGGGTGTGGGTGCTGTCGATGTTGATTTCACCAAAGCGCTGAACACCGGCCAATTTGCGGCGCGCCTCGCTGTTTTCCGCCAGGCAGTCCATCCACTGACTGTAGTCGTCGAGCGGGCATTCCAGACGGGATTTCAGGCAGTCAATCACCCCCAGGTGATGGCCGATCGCCAGGCTGTAATAAATCACCTCCTGAACTTTTTGTGAGCTGCGTTTCTGCGCACTTTTCTCATCGACGAACTTGCTGCTCAGCGAATAGAAAATCACTTTGTTTTTCTCTGCTTTCACGCCCGCCATGGTCTGGTGTCGGGCGTAACGCTGGTCGTTGGCCGGGGTCATCACAGGCGAACCTCCCCGCGCAGTACCTGCTGATAAATTTGTTGCAGATTGCCGACGATTTCATTGAGACGCATATCCCCCTGTTCTTCCAGATATGCCGATACGCGCTCCTCAGCCGGTTGCAGACCGGGGGCGGCGACCAGTTGCATAAACCGGTCGGCAATCTGACGACCATAGCGATAACCGGCCATGCGGCGCGCTTCGCGATCGAGCAATACGCGCAGCGGTTGTGGCAAATCCGGGTGCAGCAACATCGCGGGAAGGGCTGCTTCTTCATCGTGTTGCTGGCCTTTGATTTTTTGATCAAGCAGGCCGAGCGCCATCGCAAAGCCATAAATCGTGGCGGCGGGCGTTGGCGGGCAGCCGGGAATATAGACGTCCACTGGCACGATTTTGTCGGTACCGCCCCAGACGCAATACAGGTCGTGGAAGATGCCGCCGCTGTTGCCACAGGCCCCGTAAGAAATGCAGATTTTTGGATCCGGTGCCGAATCCCAGGCGCGCAGTGCCGGTACCCGCATGGCACGTGTCACCGCGCCGGTGAACAGCAAAATATCGGCATGACGCGGCGAGGGCACTACTTTGATCCCGAAGCGTTCGGCATCAAACAGCGGCGAAATTGCGGCGAAAATTTCAATCTCGCAACCATTGCAGCCGCCGCAGTCCACGCGATACACGTAGGCCGAGCGGCGGATGCTGGTGAGGAGGGTGGATTTAAGTTTGGCGATGCTTTCGTCAAGCGTGACGGGCACCGGCAGACCATTTTCGTCACGCGGGCCGATCAGTGTCTGGCTCATGACTGCGCCTCCGTGGTCATATGACGGCCAATATCAATTCGGTCCGTGGATGAAAGACAGTGCATTTTTTTGCAGGCCGGGCAGGTTTCATACTGCGCGCGGCGGTCATCGATTTGCCGGTCGCTCAGCGCGCCGTTCTCCTGTAACAGACTGAGCGCGAAGTCGATTTCCTTTTGCACGGCGTAAGGTTTGCCGCATTCACGGCAGTGGCAGACCGGGAAATCGGCAGTTTCGTATAAGTCTTCTTTGCGCCACACCGCCAGCTCGAACTCTTGTGAAAGTTTTATAGCTGCCGTCGGGCAGACTTCTTCACAGCGGGCGCAGAAAATGCAGCGCCCTAAAAAAAGCGACCAGCGGATATTTTCACCGTCTTCGGCCGTGGTCATGGTCAGCGCGTTGGACGGGCAGGCGTTAGCACAGGCACCGCAGGCGATACACTGTTGCGCGTCGTACTGCGGTTTGCCGCGAAAATTCGGTGCCAGATCCAGCGGTGTGAACGGGTAGCCCACCGTCGCCTTGCCGGTCTTCAGGACTTTTTTAATCAGTTTCAGCATGATTGGGCGGCTCCTTAAAGCGGCGAGTTTTTACGTTCAATGCCGTAACGTTCGATCTCTTTGTAAGGCACGACGATGGTCGTTTTCTTACGCACATCCACCACCGTCATGCGGTCGGTGCACGAATAACAAGGGTCGAGACTGCCGATGATCAGTGGCGCGTCTGACACCGTGTTGCCGCGCAGCATGTAGCGCAACGTCGGCCAGTTGGCGTAGGTCGCCGCGCGGCAGCGCCAGCGGAAGAGTTTCTGGTTGTCGCCGGTCATGCTCCAGTGAATGTCGTCACCACGTGGTGCTTCGGCAAAGCCCAGCGCAAAGCGGTGCGGAATGTAGTTAAAGCCTTCCACCGCCAGCGGGCCGCCCGGCAGGCTTTGCAGGCCAAACTCGATCATATTCAGGGAGTTGAACACTTCGTGGATGCGCACTTTCAGGCGGGAATAAACGTCGTTACCGGTTTCGCTGCAAATTTCAAAGGGCAGCCTGGCGTAACCGGCGTAAGGATGATCCTGACGCATATCACGGCGGTGGCCGCTGCCGCGTACCATCGGACCAACGTTGCTGAAATCGCGCGCAACCTGCGGATCCAGAAGGCCGACGCCGATGCTGCGCTGTTCGGTATTCGGCGTACTGAGCAGAATATCCACCAGCTCATGCAGGTCACGGCGCATGCTGCCCGCCAGTGCAATGGTGGCTGTCATGTCGTCTTTGAGAATGTCGCGACGCATACCGCCGATCAGATTCATGCCGTAGGTTTTGCGCGCGCCGGTGAGGATTTCTGCCATTTTCATGGATTGCTCACGGACGCGGAAAAACTGCATGAAGCCGGAGTCAAACCCGACAAAATGGCAGGCCAGCCCAAGGTTCAGCAGGTGGCTGTGCAGACGTTCAACTTCCAGCAAAATTGAGCGGATCATCTGCGCGCGTTCCGGCACCACAATCCCCATCGCGTTTTCCACCGATGAGGTATAGGCCACACTGTGCGTAAAGCCGCAGATGCCGCAGACGCGATCCGACAGGAACGTCACTTCGTTGTAGCCCATCCGGGTTTCGGCCAGTTTTTCCATGCCGCGATGAACGTAGAACAGGCGGTAGTCGGCGTCGATAATGTCTTCGCCATCGACAAACAGACGGAAATGTCCGGGTTCGTCAGAGGTGACGTGCAGCGGGCCAATCGGCACGATTTTGCTGCCTTCTTTGGCTTCGGAAATAAACGGATAGGTTTCTTCGTCAGTGGTCGGCGCGGGGCGCTGGCGATAATCCATGGCATCTTTGCGCAGCGGATATAAATCGTCTGGCCAGTCATCGGGCAGCACCAGACGGCGTTCATCCGGCAATCCGACCGGACGCAGACCGTACATATCGCGCACTTCGCGCTCGCCCCAGACAGCGGCAGGCACGCGTGGCGTTACGGACGGGAATTCCAGCGAAACCGGATCCACTTCGGCGCGTACTGTAATCCAGCACTTCACGCCTTGCTCCATCGAGAGCACGTAATACAGCGCGTAATTGCCGCACAGCGTGCGTTCGTCATTGCCGAACAGCACCGACAGCCAGCCGCCCTGCTGGTAGTAAAGCCACTCAACCACTTCCGGCAGGGCGTTCAGTTTGATTGTCACGGTTGCCTGCGTGTCGGTTTGCCATTCACTGCCTAAAATCGCCGACGGAAACTGTTTCGCCAGCGCCGCCAGATAATGCTTACCGACCGGATTTTGGTTTAACGCGGTATTGAAATCACTCATTACAAAGCCTCTTCCCGCCGCAGCGGGACAAGAAAAATGTCAGGTCAGCCTGCGACCAGCCAGGACACCAGCGCCAGAAACGCCAGCCCGAAGCCCGCCCAGGTGGTGCGGGAAGTTTTAAGAAAGCGCAGACGGGCAACGCTGTTTTCAAGAAGCGCGACGACAAAAACGGCGATCAGCAGTTTCAGCAGGCACAGCACCACGGCGACCAGTAGCGTCAGCGGCGTCAGGTTTTCCGCCAGCCCGAACGGGAAAAACAGACCGAGGAACAGCTGTAAGACCACCAGCTGTTTCAGGCTGATCCCCATTTTCAGCACACCGAGCGCCGCGCCGGAATATTCGGTCAGCGGCCCTTCCTGTAACTCCTGCTCGGCTTCCGCCATATCAAACGGCAGTTTGCCCATTTCGATATAAGTGGCGAAAGCGCAGGCCAGACCGGCGAGAATCAGCGTTAAGGAAGAGGAAACCGGCCAGTGGCGTACACAGTCAGCAATCGCGCCGAGGGACGTTGAACCGGCGACCAGCGCCGCCACCCACAGGCCGAGCAGCAAAATCGGCTCGACCAGCACGCCGAGCACGGCTTCACGGCTGGCGCCGATACCGGTAAACGGGCTGCCGGTATCCAGACCGGCGATGGCAAACACAAAACGCACGATAGCGAAGAGATAAATGACCGTGATCAGGTCGCCGGCTGCGCCCATCGGCGATGCCAGCGTCACCATCGGCAAGGCGGTGGCGATTGCCAGCAGGCCGCCAGTTAGCAGATACGGCATACTGCGAAACGCTGCACCCGCCGCCGCCGGGGCGACGCTTTGCCTTTTCAGCAACTTTGCGATGTCGCGGTATTCCTGTAACACCCCCGGTCCCTGACGGTTGTGCATTTTGGCGCGTATGACGCGGCTGAATCCGGCGAACAGCGGGGCAACGGCCAGCAGTGCAATGGCCTGGATCAGCGCCAGCGGCCACAGCGCGTTACTCATCAAAACGGGAAAATTCATAGTCAGTTCCTCAGGCGAAAGCCACGACCAGCAACACAGCCAGTTCGATGAAAGCCAGACGGCGGCAGAAAGCGCCGAGCCAGCCCTGATGCAGCGCGGTCACCAGTGCGGCAGGCGTAGCGCGCTGACGCAGACGGTACAGCGGCGCAAACATCACACGCAGCGGCTGGGCGAAACCGGTAGCAGTCACCACCATGTCCGGCGAATGCCCGTAGCCGCAGGCCCAGGCATCGCCGCGCAGCCGGTTCGGCAGACGTTGGCCGCGCAACAGACTGGCGATAAGCCACGGCAACACCGGCATCGCCAGCAGCAGCAGGGCAATCATTGGTGCCGATACGGCGGAAGTGCCGGTCATCGCCGCGCCCTGACCGGCAAACGGCATCAACGGCGCGTTCAGCACCGACGCCGCCACGGCGGAGAAATGCGGAATAAGCCACGGTGACGCGACGCCAAAAATCACGCACAGCAGTGCCAGCAGCAGGCTGGCCAGCGTCATCGGAAGCGGTGCCGGTGTGGCATCGGCCGCGGCCTGACTGCGCGGTGCGCCGAGGAAGGTCACACCAAACACTTTGGCGATACACATCAGCGCCAGCGCACCGGTCAGCGCCAGCCCGACCGCCAGCAGCGGCCCGAGCAGGCGAGCGATAAACACATGACTGCCGCTCAGCTGGAACAGCGACTGGTAAAGTAGCCATTCACTGGCGAAGCCGTTCAGCGGCGGCAGCGCGGCCATCGACATCAGCGCAATCAGCATCGCCACGGCGGTCCACGGCATCAGGCGCGCCATCCCGCCAAGCTTTTCCATATCCTTAATACCGGTCTGCATTTCGATTTCACCGGCGCCGAGGAACAGCGCGGTTTTGAACAGGCCATGATTGAAGAGATGGAACAACCCGGCCAGCAGTGCGAGAGATGCGAGCACCGGCAGCTTCAGCGCCACGCCGACCATTGCGCCGCCGACGCCGAGCAGGATAATCCCAACGTTTTCCAGTGTGTGATAGGCCAGCAGGCGGCGGATATCGTGTTCCATCAGGGCGTACAATCCGCCAATAAATGCGGTCAGGATCGCCAGAAGCAGCACCATCAGGCCCCACCAGAGTGGCGGCGCACCGAGCAGATCCAGACCGACTTTTATGACACCCATGATGCCAATTTTCATCAGGGCGGAAGAGAACAGCGCGGCAGCCTGTGCCGGTGCGCTGGAGTGCGACTGCGGTACCCAGCCGTGCAGCGGAATAATCCCGGCGTACAACCCGAAACCGAGCAGCGACAGCAGGAAAGCGAGAGATTTCACGCCGGGGGTGAATTCTGTATGGCGCAGCACATCATAATTCACACTGCCGCTGGCGTGATGGAGCAGGGCAAAGGCCAGGATCAGGCACAGCGTGCCCAGACGCCCGGACAGAAACTGATTCAGACCGGCGCGACGACTTTTCACATCGTCGGTTTGCACTATCAGGAAATATGCACACAGCGCCGCCAGCTCCATCATCAAAATCAGCCCGGCGCCATTGGCGGATATTGCCGCCGCCGTCAGCGCGGCCAGCAGCAGGTTACACAACAGTCCGGTGCGCGCGCGTTTGCGCTGGTTCACACTGTTAAGCCATGCGCAGGCATACAGGCTGCAAAACAGCGCCGGGACCGCCATCGCCAGCAGTAACAGACCGTTGAGCGGGCTAAATTCGGCAGCAAAATGCAGTACCGGTAAGGTGATGCTCTGTGCGGGCCCGCTGTGCAAAATCTGCATCGCGGCGAGGATGACAGCCAGTGAAGCCAGCATGCCTCCCGCCCCGGATATCAGGCTGCTCAGACGGGCGAAAGCCGCCACCAGCCAGCTCACGATGCCGCTCAGCAGCCAGATCATCAGCGCCAGCGTCAGCAGCGATGCCGGCGTCCATGCAAATAAAGAGGTCATCATTTTGCCTCCGCGTCAGGGGTGTTGAAGGCCGTGAGTTCGACAGGAAGTTCTGCCGGGAAAACGTTCATGGCGTTAAGGCGTTTTAGCTGGCTGGCACGGTCAGAGAGATCAGCGGTGACCAGGGTGATCGCCTGGGTCGGACAGGTGGTGATGCACGCCGGACCTTGCGGGCTGAAACTGCATAAATCACATTTCACCGCCACGGCGCGGATGCCGGGAACGCAGTCGAGAAACGGGCTGACAGCGCGCGGCGCACGAGGGGCGGGCAGCGCTTTCGAGGTGTTGCAGTCGCGCGGAATATCCACAGGCGTACTGCCGGAAAAGGTGATGGCCCCAAACGGGCAGGCGATGCCGCACAGTTTGCAACTGACGCACAGACTTTCATTGAGATGAATGGCGTTATTCTCGCGGGTGATGGCATTGACCGGACACACCTGCGCGCAGGGGGCATCTTCACACTGGTGACACATCACCGGCGCGGAATCCAGACGGTTACGCATCACCTGCAAACGCGGTGCAGACTGTAAGCCGTGGCGCTGATGTTCCTGCGAACAGCTGGCCATACAGGTATTGCAGCCGATGCAGAGCTTCGGATCGGCTATCACATATTGATTCATGGCAACGGCAGTGCGGCTCATGAAGTCTCCTCTCTGTTTCGTCAAAGATGACGAAATCGGCACTTAAAATGACATTTCGACACTTATGTCAGAATGAATTGCATTAATTCAACGGCAGTTTCGCGAGGCGTAATTTAATTTTCGCCATGCCTTAAAAATGTATTCAGGCGAATATTCATGCCTGAATTAATAATTTTTCTAATTGCGGTAATACGGGCTGATTGTTATGCAGGGAGTCAAACAGACACTGATAAATAGCGGAAATTTTATTCAGGTAATGTTCCTGTACAGCATTTTTATCGCGGATATCCACGGTGCCGTCGAGACGCCCGTCTTCACTCAGTTTTGCGTGGGCGAAGGCTTTGAAATCAGGCTCTTCACTGGCTGGGGTCATATTCAAACTGTAGATAACATCCTGACTGTAAAAATCGTCGCTCAGATGAATACTGACGGAGAAATGGTTAAACAGGGTGAAACGGATGTCCTGTTCTTCGCTACAGGTAAACTCATGATTTATTTTCTTATTTGACGTGGTAATCGCCTGAATCAGGCTGTTCTGATAGGTGTGCCATTGCGATTTAAGGTGATTATTTTTACTGGCAATGTAATCCGCTTTGCTGGTCAGTTCGCTGAGAGTGCTCATGGTATTTACCCGTTATTGAGTTCTTTATGGGTGCCATTTCGAAATGTCAGATGACGACGAAAATACGGCGCATAAGTCTCTGTTGGCATAAAGCGTGCCAGTTACGATAATTTTGATATAACAGATTTAAAATCAACAGCTTGATGAATTAATAACTTTTAAGTGTCTTCTGCGGGGAAAGAAATGACATGTCGATGACACCTTATTTCGACATATATGTCGTGACGTGATTTTACTGTCAGTCGCGGATTTAATTCGTGCGAAAAACTCTGGCATTAATATTGCAAACATCCTTCATCACTTTCCAAAGAGAGCGGAAATCATGCACGAAATAACCCTGTGCCAGAATGCCGTGGAAATCATGCAGGAATTTGGCCGGCAAAATAATGCGCACAGAATTACTGCCGTGTGGATGGAAGTGGGCGCATTTTCCTGCGTTGAGCCAGAGGCGCTGACATTCTGCTTTGAACTGGCCTGCCGCGAAACGCTGGCACAAGGCTGCGAGCTGCATCTTGCGACGCCCGCCGCCGTTAGCTGGTGCCACGATTGCCAGCAGGATATCCGCTTGCTCAGCCCCGGCGTGCTGCTCTGCCCGCAGTGCGGCGGCCGCAATTTAAGGGTCATTGCCGACGATGGCATGAAAATCAAACGTATTGAAATCGAATAACGGGCACGATGTGCCCGGGGAGAAAACTATGTGCAGTACCTGTGGTTGCGCCAGCGGCGAGCTTCGGATTGAAGGCGTCAGCAGCGAACATTCTCATCATCACTCTTCTGACGACGCTTCCCCGCATTCTCATTCCTACATTCACGATCATTCCCACGGCCTGCCGTTTGCACCGCGTCGCCTGATTGATATCGAAATGGACGTTCTGGCCAAAAATAATCATATCGCCGCCCATAACCGCGAGCATTTTGCGCAGGCGTCGATTTTGGCACTGAATCTGGTTTCCAGCCCCGGCTCCGGTAAAACCACGTTGCTGACCAGCACACTCACCCGTCTGGCTTTGCAGTTTGACTGCGCGGTAGTTGAGGGCGATCAGCAAACCACCAACGATGCCGATCGCATCCGCGCGACGGGCGTTCCGGCAATCCAGGTCAATACCGGTAAAGGCTGCCATCTGGATGCGCAGATGGTTCACGATGCCGTACATCAGCTGGCACCGAAAAATAACAGCCTGCTGTTTATCGAAAACGTCGGCAATCTGGTGTGCCCGGCCAGTTTCGATCTTGGCGAACGTCATAAAGTGGCAGTGCTTTCGGTCACCGAAGGTGAAGACAAACCGCTGAAATACCCGCATATGTTCGCGGCGTCGCGGCTGATGATCCTCAATAAAATCGATCTTCTGCCTTACGTCACTTTTGATGTCGACACCTGCATCGCCAATGCGCGTCAGGTGAATCCAGAGATTGAAGTTATTCAGCTTTCGGCCACGACAGGCGAGGGCATGGAACAGTGGCTGGCGTGGCTGGAGCAGCAACGATGTGCATAGGCATTCCGGGACAAATTGTCGCGCTGCACGAACAGCAGCCCGATCATGCCTGGGCAGAAGTGTGCGGCATGCGTCGCGAAGTGAATATTGCGCTGGTGTGTGAAGGGAAACCTGACGCGTTGATCGGCTGCTGGGTATTAATCCACGTGGGTTTTGCGCTCAGTAAGCTGGATGAACAGGAGGCGCGGGATACGCTGGCAGCGTTACATGAAATGGAAGAAGTGGAAGCCGACGTCGCGCTGTTTCTCGGCAAAGGAGAGGCAAGATAATGCGGTTTGTCGATGAATTTCGAGATCCAAAACTCGCCAAAACGTTGATCGAACGTTTGCATCAGCGTGCGGCGCAGCTGCCTTATACCGCCGAAAAACCGATGCAGATTATGGAAGTCTGCGGCGGCCATACTCACGCTATTTTCAAGTTCGGGCTGGATAAACTGCTGCCGCCACAGCTGGAATTTATCCACGGGCCGGGCTGTCCGGTATGCGTTTTACCGATGGGGCGGATCGACGCCTGTTGTGAAATCGCTGCCCATCCGCAGGTGATTTTCTGCACCTTCGGCGATGCGCTGCGCGTGCCCGGTAAGCGCGGTTCGCTGCTGACAGCGCGCGAACGCGGCGCGGATGTGCGCGTGGTGTATTCGCCGCTCGATGCATTGAAACTGGCACGTGAAAATCCGCAGCGCAGCGTGGTGTTTTTCGCCCTCGGTTTTGAAACCACACTGCCGGTCACCGCTGTCACACTGCAACAGGCGCGCCGCGAAGGACTGACGAATTTCAGCGTCTTCTGTCAGCACATCAGCCTGATCCCGACGTTGCGCAGCCTGTTGCAACAGGACGACGTGCGTATCGATGCGTTTCTCGCGCCCGGCCACGTCAGCATGGTGATCGGCACCTCGCCCTATCACTTCATCAATGAACAGTTCGGCAAACCGCTGGTGATAAGCGGCTTTGAGCCGCTGGATATATTGCAGAGTGTTTTGATGCTGGTGGAACAAGTTTGCGAGGCATCGTGTAAAACCGAAAACCAATACCGTCGGGTGGTACCGCAAGAGGGTAACCTGCTGGCACAGGAGGCGATGCGGGAGGTGTTTGTGCTTTCCGGCAGCAGCGAATGGCGCGGTCTGGGGCTGATTGAGAATTCAGGAATACAACTGACCGGCGCCTACGAGGCTTTCGATGCCGAACGGCGTTTTAATCCGCAGGTGCAGTCGGTTTGCGATGATCCTCGCGCACGCTGTGGCGAAGTGCTGACCGGGCGCTGTAAACCGCATCAGTGTCCGCTGTTTGGCACCGGTTGTACGCCGCACAATGCGTTCGGCGCACTGATGGTGTCATCAGAAGGTGCCTGCGCAGCCTGGTATCAATACCGGCATCAGGAAACTCAATACGTGCAAATTGAAGAAAATCAGAAGGTGGCAGGATGAGCGTGAGCAATGACGTGGTAACAATGGCGCACGGCAGCGGCGGAAGGGCGATGCAGCAGATGATCGAACGGATGTTTTTGGCCGCATTTGATAATCCCTGGCTCAACGAACGGGAAGACGGCGCGCGGATAAGCCTCGCCGATCTCAGCCGTCAGGGCGATCGTCTGGCCTTTACAACCGACAGCTACGTCATCGATCCGATTTTCTTCCCCGGCGGCAACATCGGCAAACTGGCGGTTTGCGGTACGGCTAACGATCTGGCAGTCAGCGGCGCGACACCGGCTTATCTTTCCTGCGGATTTATTCTCGAAGAGGGCTTTCCGCTGGGCGATTTGCAGAAAATTGTCAGCACGATGGCGCAGACCGCCAGGGAAGCCGGCATCGCGATTGTCACCGGCGATACCAAAGTGGTGCAGCGCGGCGCAGCCGACAAAATCTTCATCAATACCGCCGGGATCGGCGTGATACCTACTGCGGTGAACTGGGCTGCGAAATCTGTTCAGGCCGGTGACAAAGTGATCGTCAGCGGTACGCTTGGCGATCACGGTGCAGCAATTCTCAATCTTCGCGAACAGTTGGGGATGGACCTCGGTGTGCAAAGCGATTGCGCCGTACTGGCACCGATGATTGCGCCGCTGCGTATGCTGGCCGGTGTCCATGCTCTGCGCGACGCCACGCGCGGCGGCGTGAACGCTATCCTGCACGAATTTAGCGATGCCAGCGGTTTCGGGATTTGCATCGACGAAAATGCCTTACCGGTCAAAGAGTCAGTACGCGGGATCTGCGAACTGCTCGGGTTGGAGCCGTTGAATTTTGCCAACGAAGGCAAACTGGTGGTGGTGGTCGCCCCGCAGGCAGAAGACGCTGTGCTGAAAATCCTGCACGACCATCCGTTAGGGACTGATGCTGCAACTATCGGCGAAGTGACTGAACATCCTCAGGTCTGTTTACGCGGTGCACTCGGCGTTGTCCGGCAACTGATGTTGCCTCATGCCGAACCCTTACCCCGTATTTGTTGATCTCATCAGGGAGTGGCCTGCTGCGAAAGGGGTAGAATTTTGCTTATCGCCCTTCGATAAAATTCCTGTTACCCGGAATCATGTTACTCATTTTCTTTATTCAAAAAACGGGTACCCAGAGCTAACGCTATGCAGAGTGCAACAATGAGCATCACAAAACATAAAGGATTACTGGAACTGACGCGCACGTTGCTGCTGCAACAGACCATGACATCGCTGCTGGAAACCCTGACGCAGGTGGTGCAAAGCGCCGGTATCGCCGAAGCCGTCACGCTGGTGTTGTTCGATAACAACAGCGACCGCGTCAGTTTTTATGGGATTGACCCGCATCATCAGCCGGTCAGCTATGAAGATGAAACCCTGCTGGCCACCGGACCGGTGCATGCCTTGCTCAATAACCCAAAAATGCAGGTCTGGCGCAGTGAGGCGCTGAATTTGCGTTATCCGCAACTGTCGGCGCTGAATCTCTATCCGGCCTTTACCGATTACTGTCTGGTGCCGTTGCTGGCCTCTTCCGGGCTGCTCGGTGGCTGTGAATTTACCCGTCAGCACGAAAATTCGTTCAGCGAGGCAGACAAAGCCGGTTTACATGAACTCTGCATGCTGACTGCGATTGCCGTCGAACAAATTCAGCTGCGTGAAAATGCGCTGTTTCAGCAATCCCTGCTGCGCCACGAGCGCGACGACTTTCGTATTCTGGTGGACATCACCAACGCGGTGCTTTCTAAATTAGATCTCGACGAGCTCACCGGAGAAATCGCAAAAACCATCCATCATTTCTTCCACATTAACGCCATCAGTATTGTGTTATGCGATGCCGGAAATGAGAGCGAACAGGCGAGCGTTTACGCCACGCATTACGTACAGACACACGTTGCAGAACGTGAACAGTCGCGCATGGCGCTTGCGGGAACGGTGGAACAGCAGGTGATGAAAAGCGGCGAGATGCTGCTGACCAACCTGCGGCCAGATAGCGAAGGTGAAAGCGACATGAGCACGCTGTTCCATCTTCTCTGGCGCGAGCAAACCAAAACGCTGTGCATTCTGCCGTTACGTTTCGGCCATAAAACGCTGGGCGTGCTTAAGCTGGCGCAGTGCCAGCCGGACAATTTCAACTCCGCCAATCTGCGGGTGTTGCAGCAAATCGCCGAACGTATAGCCATCGCGGTGGATAACGCGCTGGCTTATCAGGAAATCAAAAGCCTGAAGGAAAAACTGCAACACGAAAATCTGTACCTGACCGAGCAAATCAACAGCAACAACCCGGATTTCAGCGACATAGTAGGACGCAGTCAGAGTATGTCAGCGGTGCTCAAACAGGTGGAGATCGTGGCGAAAAGCGATTGCTCGGTGCTGATCCTCGGGGAAACCGGTACCGGCAAGGAGCTGATCGCCAGGGCTATCCACAATCTCGGCGACCGCCGGGATCAGCGCATGGTGAAAATGAACTGCGCCGCGATGCCTGCCGGACTGATGGAAAGCGATCTCTTCGGCCATGAAAAAGGCTCATTTACCGGCGCGACCGCGCAACGAATGGGACGTTTCGAACTGGCCGACAAAGGCACCTTGTTTCTTGATGAGGTCGGTGAAATCCCCCTTGAGCTGCAACCCAAGCTGCTTCGCATCCTGCAGGAGCAAGAGTTCGAGCGCGTGGGCGGCAACAAACTGATTTCAGTGAACGTGCGCATGATCGCCGCGACCAATCGCGATTTGCAGCAGATGGTCGCTGACAAAGAATTCCGCAGCGATCTGTTTTACCGGCTGAACGTGTTCCCGATTATTATTCCGCCGTTGCGTGAACGCCCGGAAGATATCCCGCAGCTGGTAAAGTTCCTTACCTATAAAATCGCCAAACGGATGAAGCGCACCATCGACAGTATTCCGGCAGAAACTTTGCGCCTTCTGAGCCGCATGCCCTGGCCGGGTAACGTGCGCGAACTGGAAAACGTCATCGAGCGTGCCGTCCTGCTGACGCGCGGCACCGTGCTGGATCTTCAACTCCCCGAGTTGAACTACCCGCAAATCACCTTGCCGGTAGTGGCTCCGCTGTTGAGGGCTGAATCTGAAGCACCGCTTAGTGAAGATGATGAACGTGAGCGCATTATCGCAATCCTGAAAGAAACCAACGGCGTCGTCGCCGGTCCGCGTGGCGCAGCACAACGTCTCGGGCTTAAACGCACGACATTGCTCTCACGAATGAAAAAGCTGGGGATAGCGGCTCGGTAATAAATATCTTATCTGTAAAATAATTCATGGCCCTGAAGAAATTTCAGGGCTTTTTTTATTTTAAATTTAGAGTGTTATTAATCAGTGCGTCCTGTGAGTTACCACCGGACGCCGATCGCTTTATCAAATATCTGATTGGCTTCAGTATTAATTTCGTCGGCAACGCTTCGGTCATGAATATAAATGAGCGCAGTGAAACCGGCAAGGTACTTAATTGAAGTCTTTTGGTTTTTATAATGATGAGGTGGTTTATGAGTAACGTAATTGAAAGTGGTTTACAGACGCTGGCGGCGAAAAAACCGAGCATCTGGACGCGTGCTGATGCGCTCAAAGTGAACGAGAATGATCCGACGACCACACAGCCATTGGTGAGCGGAGATTTCCCAGTGATGAGCGATGACGTCTTTATCTGGGATACCATGCCGCTGCGTGATATTGACGGTAATGTCCTTTCCGTCGACGGCTGGTCAGTCATCTTTACCCTGACGGCTGAACGTCAGCCCAATGATCCTGCTAATATCGATGCCAACGGAAATTACGATATTACGCTGGACTGGAATAACCGACATGGCCGCGCAAAAATTTGCTATTGGTATTCTAATACCGGCAAGGACTGGGTATTTGGTGGCCGTGTTATGGCGGAAGGTGTTTCTCCTACCGTGCGTGAATGGGCAGGTTCGCCGGTATTAGTGAATAACAAGGGGGAAGTGGATTTATATTATACGGCAGTCACGCCGGGGGCGACGATTGTTAAAGTCCGTGGCCGCGTGAAGACTAACAATAAGGGGGTTGAAGTCGCGGAATTTATTTCGGTAAAACCTTTATTTGAGGCCGACGGTAAAATTTATCAAACCGAAACGCAGAACCCGTACTGGGGCTTTCGCGACCCGTTCCCATTCCGTGACCCGAAAAGTGGCAAGTTGTATATGCTGTTTGAAGGTAATGTGGCGGGCGATCGCGGTTCCCACGTGGTCGGGCCGGAAGAAATCGGCGATGTGCCGCCGGGTTATGAAGATGTCGGCAACTCCCGTTATCAGACCGCCTGCATTGGTATTGCAGAAGCGGCTGATGAGGACGGCGACAGCTGGACATTGCTGCCACCGTTGCTGACCGCCGTAGGTGTTAATGACCAGACCGAACGCCCGCACTTTGTGTTCCAGGACGGTAAATATTACCTGTTCACCATCAGCCATAAATTCACTTATGGCGAGGGCGTAACCGGTCCGGACGGCGTTTACGGCTTCGTGAGTGATGAACTTTTCGGCCCTTATGTACCGCTGAACGGTTCCGGTCTGGTGCTCGGCAACCCGCCATCTCAGCCATATCAGACTTATTCTCACTATGTGATGCCTAACGGTCTGGTAACGTCATTTATCGACAGCGTACCGGTCGATAAGGCCACTACCGGGATGGATTATCGCATCGGCGGCACAGAAGCGCCGACTGTGAAAATCAAACTGAAAGGTGAACAGACTTTTGTGGTCGGCGAGTACGATTACGGCTACATCCCGCCAATGGCCGATGTGGTCCTGGACGCGTAATCTGATAATAAACCTGATTCAGGCTGCCTTCGGGCAGCCTTTCTTGTTTCTATGCTATCTGAAACATTTCGCCATGGCTGAATGACCAGTCTTCCGGTTGGGTAAAGTTCACGACAATCATTACATCAGCTGGCGAGATCCCAAGTGTAACGTGAAGGTTTTCGGCCAGATGGCGGTACAACTCCTGCTTCTGATACGAGTTGCGCGGTTTGCCAGCGGTGATGTGAAACAGCAAAAAATCCTCAGAACGTAAACAGTCGTTACCCGCTAAATAACCCGGATGAATGACTCTCTGGCTGAGGCTGGCGGGTTCGAACAGCTGGAAACAGTCATCTTTTGGCACGGAAAAGGTATACACCAGTGCGTTTTGCAGGATGGCTGAAATCGCGGCCTGCCACTCGTCCATACGATGTGCAGGCAGTGAAATTCGGGTAAACGGCATAAAAAACCTCTCTTTATTCTTCACTTAGCGCAGCAAAGCGGGTGAGCGCCGAGGCGGCGGCAGGCCATCCGGCATAAAACGCCAGATGGGTGATCAGTTCGCCTATTTCGCTGTGCGTGACGCCATTTTTCACCGCCAGTTCCAGATGGAACGGCAACTGTTCAGCACGGTTCAGCGCGACCAGTGCGGCAACGGTGATCAGGCTGCGGTCGCGCGGTGACAGCTCAATTCTGTTCCACAGATCGCCAAACAACACCTGTTCGGTCAGTTCTGCCAGCTTTGGCGTCAGGCGCACCATGTTTTCGGGTGGCCGCAGGGAAGAGGGCGTTGTGCTCATATCAGGCTCCTTTTATGGGTGTGAAAGGAAGCATAAGCCGTTATGATTATCCGTAAAATCGAAAATATCAGCAGTATTGATACGATAAAACAGGATGATAGATATGGCGAAAAGACCGGTAACCTTTGATGCTGAAGCCTTGCGCAGTTTTGTCACCGGCATCGAGCTCGGCAGTTTTGTGCTGGCGGCTGACCGGCTGGGGCGTTCGACCTCGGCGGTCAGCGCTCAGCTGAAAAAACTCGAGCAGCAGGCCGGAACGGAGCTGGTGCAGAAGTCAGGGCGGCATCTGATGCCCACTGAACGCGGCGAAGTGATGCTGAGCTTTGCGCGGCGGATCCTCAGCCTGAACGACGAGGCCAGTGCAGCACTGCTGGCAAGCACGCTGGGCGGCAGCCTGAATGTGGGTATGCAGGAAGATTTTGGTGAAACGCTGTTACCGGCGATCCTCGGCACCTTTACCCGCGCGCATCCGCAGGTGCAGGTTTCTGCCAGCATTACCCGTAACCGGCAGCTGCTCGACGGTATTCGTCACAATGAATTCGATCTGGCCGTGTGCTGGCAGGCGGACGACGCGCCGCTTTTCCCGTCAAGCCAGTCCCTCGGGCGCGTGCCTTTGCGCTGGGTAGGTCCGCAGAATTTCCCGCTAAGCCATTATCTGGCGAGCAATGAGCCCTTGCCACTGCTGGTGTTTGAAGCGCCATGCCTGATGCGCAGTGCGGCAACGGCGGCGCTGGATCGCGCGGGAATTTCCTGGCGCATTGCTTTTACCAGCCGCAGCCTGAGCGGAATCTGGGCGGCGATGTCGGCAGGGCTGGGCGTGACGTTGCGCACTGATTTTGGCAAGCCTGAGTCATTGCAGATCCTGGAGGAACTGCCTGCGGCGGGGGATATCGGCGTCAGCCTCCATCAGAGCGAAACGCCGCCGGGTGAGGCCGCGACGCATCTGAAAGAGGCGATTATCGATTTTTTCACCGCGACTATTCTCACCGTGAATAAGTGAACGGCGAAGTTTACTTTTTTGCCGGCTGCTGGCGATAGTGCGCCAAACGTTCGCGGAAGTACGTACGCAGATGTTCCGGTTGTTCCAACTCCACCTGTTCGGCATTCACCGGCAGGTTATTGCGCTCACGCACCACCACCGTACCGGCAGCCAGCCCGGTACTCACTTTGTCCATTTCTTCTTTACTCAGACCTGCGAGAGTGTTGTTCATAGGGTCTCCTTTATTCTTTATCTGTTACGGGTACATAAGGTTTATTTTAGCGCAGTTCCAACCAGTGTTTTCAGCATCCCATCTGCGCAGTATTTATCTAACAGCCCCTTCTCTAACTTGGGGGGGATGGCCTCAATGAAATCAGTCATTCGTTCGAAATTATCTTCCCCCCAAATGAATACCCGGTCCGGGTGATAAAAAACATGCGTCTTTACCGAAACATTATTGGTGATCAGCTTTTTATTAAATGCCATCGCTTCCAGCGCGCGTAACGTTAATCCGGTTTGCCCCGGTTTATTAATTTCCACAACAATGGAGGACTTTTTGAGCTTTTCAATGTTTTGGTGGTATGTCAGTTTTTTATTAACACAAACAGAAGGATAGTCAGAATTCATCTCGTCGCCGTCAACCAGATAAAAATCGGGGTGACAATGATTTCTTTGCAACAAAGAGGCAAGTTCCCGGAGGAATTCTGCGCGATAACTGTCATATCCCCCCACGTAGAAACACGAGGGTGGGGAAGAAATTATCTGCGGTTCTGCAGCGTGCGTGCGAATTTCACTGAGCGTGAAAGGTAAAAATTGATCCACATATGAAAGATTATATTTAAGGCAATCTTGCGGATCAAAACTGTATATGACGTCGAAAACAGAACTCACTCTGTCCAGATAATTTTCATTCTCAGACAGCAATTTCAGGCGTCGTCGTTTGGATGTCAGCGCAGCAACGGAGTCTCGCAGCACCAGTATTTTTTTGCAGCGCAGGGGAGCAATCAGGTCCAGCATCAGGAAGGCGCTGTAACCATTAGAAATAACAATGTCGTTATCGGCAATGTGCCGGAATTTAATCGCGATTTGCAGTTTTTGATGCCAGCGCTTAAGCGTTCTTCCCGGCAGTAGTTTCTGCACAGATTTGAAATGCTGTTTGACGCGATAAATTTCAGCGACGTTGAAGTCTTTTTTGAGTGAGGAAGTCATCATCCTTTCGTATTCTGAGTTCCATTCAATAAAATGTATTCTCACCGTATCCCTCATATTGTTGTCCATTTCATCCTCCTTTTTTACCCTGCAGTTTAGCATTCCTGGCTAAAAGGGTTGCGGATCCCCGGCATCTTCTTTCTGTGATTTCACAATTGGTTTACAAAATCGCCAAAGTCAGGTCATTATTCAGGCTTCTTTTGCCCAGAGTGGAGCCTGACGATGACGCGAATGACAGCCAAAGACTTTCCTCCTGAACTCCTCGAATACTTTGATTTCTACGTACACGGTAAAATGACCAAGCGGGAATTTCTCGACCTCTCAGCCAAATTTGTGGTCGGCGGATTATCGGCGGCGGCGCTCACCACGCTGATGACGCCGAACTACGCCTACGCCGAGCAGGTAGAATTCACCGACCCGGACATTCTGGCTGAGTACATCCAGTATCCTTCGCCGCAGGGGCACGGCAGCGTGCGGGGATATCTGGTGCGCCCGGCGAAAGCCAGCGGCAAAGTGCCGGGTGTGGTGGTGGTGCATGAGAATCGCGGGCTGAATCCCTATATCGAAGACGTGGCGCGCCGCGTCGCGAAGGCCGGATTTATTGCGCTGGCGCCGGACGGGCTGAGTTCCGTCGGGGGCTATCCCGGCAATGATGAAAAGGGGCGCGAACTGCAAAAGAACGTCGATCCAACCAAACTCATGAATGACTTTTTTGCCGCGATTGAATTTCTGATGCACCATGAAACGGCGACCGGCAAAGTCGGGATCACCGGTTTTTGCTACGGCGGTGGCGTGGCGAACGCCTCGGCAGTCGCCTATCCTGAACTGGCCGCGGCAGCGCCTTTCTACGGTCGTCAGCCGAAAGCCGAAGATGTGCCGCGTATCAAAGCGCCGTTATTACTGCATTATGGCGAGCTGGATAAACCGATTACGGAAGGCTGGCCTGCGTATGAAGCGGCGCTCAAGGCTAACAATAAAGTGTACGAAGGCTATGTCTATCCCGGCGTCAATCACGGGTTCCATAACGATTCCACTCCGCGTTATGACAAAGCGGCAGCAGATCTGGCGTGGGACAGAACGGTGGCGTGGTTCAACAAATATCTGCTGTAAAACGAATTTTCAATGAAAAGGGCGGGAATCGATCCCGCCCTTTTTGCGTTCTGCAAACCGGTTATGACTTCAGTTTGTCATCGAAATCTGACGCGTCATGACGCTCTTCAAGTTGTTCATCGCTTTCGCCCCAGGTGCGGTTAACGATGCGCCCGCGTTTCACCGCCGGACGGCTGGCAACTTCATCGGCCCAGCGCTGGAAATGCTTATATGACGTGATATCGAGGAACTCGCCCGATTCGTACAGGCCGCCTTTGGCCAGGCTGCCGTACCAGGTGAAAATAGCGATATCGGCGATGGTATATTCTTCACCCGCGATAAAGCGATGATCAGCCAGTTGTCTGTCGAGCACGTCAAGCTGTCGTTTGGCTTCCATCGTAAAGCGGTTGATGGCGTATTCGATTTTCACCGGCGCGTAATGGTAGAAATGCCCGAATCCGCCGCCAAGATACGGCGCGGAACCTTGCAGCCAGAACAACCAGTTAAGGGTTTCGGTGCGGCCAGCGAGATCTTTTGGCAGGAACTTGCCAAATTTTTCTGCCAGATACAGCAGGATGTTGCCGGATTCAAACACGCGGATCGGCGGGGTGGCGGAGTTATCGAGCAGGGCAGGGATTTTGGAGTTTGGGTTTACATCCACAAAGCCGCTGGAGAATTGATCGCCTTCGTTGATGCGGATGATAAAAGCGTCATATTCCGCGTCGGTAACGCCAAGCGCCAGCAGCTCTTCCAGCAGGATCGTTACTTTCTGGCCGTTCGGCGTGCCGAGTGAATAGAGCTGAAGCGGGTGTTTACCCACCGGCAGCGTCTTCTCATGCGTCGGACCGGCTACCGGGCGGTTGATGTTCGAGAACTTACTGACTTCGTCTTTATTCCACGTCCAGACTTTCGGTGGTTGATAGTTATCTGACATTGAAAGCTCCACATCGGTTTTTTGAGGATAAGACCGAAAAGTCTAGCAGGAGAACCCGGACTGTGATGCTGAGAATGTGCCCTGCACGATGCATCATGCAGGATCCGACAGAGAAGTCAGGCAGTGTAATAAATCACTGTCATTACGTGAAATGACACTGCCTTTGTTTATAGCCCAACCTGCTGCGGATAAAGCCCTTTGCGCTTCCATTTCACATCAGCGACCGACTGACCGGGGTGAATTTTCCCCTGTAACAGCAGGTTGAATTTCGCGCCAGAGGCGCGCATCAGACGGCTTTGCAAGATATAGACGGCTTCCGTCCCCAGTTCGCGGCAGGGCAGATTGACGGCGGTGAAATCCATCGGGTAAAGATTTTTCACCCCATGTGCGAAATCCATACTCATCACCGAAATATCCTCCGGCACCAGAATGCCGTGCTCCCTCAGGACTTCAAGCGTCGCCTGCGCTATCGGATCGCCGCCGCAGATAATCGCCGAAGGCAGTGTTTCGCGCTTATGTTCCCTGAGGTACTTTTCAATAATTTCTCTGGCCTGCTCTTTACCGTTGCCTTTATTGACCAGCAGGTGCGTGGCCTCGTCGAACGCTATGTGGTATTCGAGACAGGCGCGTTTGAAACCGTCCAGCCGCTGCATCATGGTTTCCCTGCGCAGATCGGTGAACAGTAAAACAGGCCGGTGACCGCGCTGAAACAGATAGTTTGCGGCGCTGTAGCCGAGGGAATAATGATCGGCTGACACACAATCGAGGCGCATTTCGTTGTCTCTGGCGTTGATCAACACCACCGGTTTATTCGATTCGGCGGCCAGCCGGTAGAGCATCACGTCGTCGATGCCGATGATAATAATGCCATCGACATCTGACTGATTAAGCGCCTGCATAAAGTTGGCGATATCCGGTTCGTTAACCGCCAGCGCACATTTACGGACGTGGATATCGAAACGCGTGACCTCAGCCGTTATTTCCTGAATAGCTTCGTAATAGTAGAGATCTTCATGAGGAGAGAATGCCGCCGGGGGCGCGCAAATTAACAGGGTATTCATTAACAACCGGCTGGCCGGAATGTCGCGTAAAATACCCATGTTTCTGGCGTGGGTAAATACCTTCTCTTTTGCCTGGGGGCTGACATTCGCTTTGCCTGCTAATACCCTGGAAACGGTGCTGGGAGAAAGCCCCGTTAACTCGGCTATTTGCCTGATTTTTAATTTTCCTGTCATTTTGTGATCAACGCCTCATTAGCTTATGGACTTATTACCACAGTTAACTGTTTGTAAATCATCAGCTATTCACCATCATAGCAAATCCAAAACCCCGCGCTGCAATTCCTGTCACAAATACCGGTTGTTGGAAAAAAATGTCATTACTATTCTCAATCCAATTCACATCAGAAAATAAATAACGTATTTATCCACGCCGGATTTAATAACGGATTAATTAAAATCGTCATTAAATCAGCAAGGTGACGGCTGCCCGTCAGTCTGAAATCAGGAATGAAATAATGTTGAAAATAGCAATCATTGGTACCGGTAATATTTCGCACAACCATATTCAGGGATATTTAGAGTTTGCTGACCGTTGTCAGATAGTCGCACTGGTCGATATTTATCCCGAAAAAGCAGAGGAGAAAAAACGGCATTACAGTCTCGCGACGGCGAAAGTGTATGCCAGCCATCAGGAGATCCTCAACGATCCGGATATCGACGTCTTTGATATCTGCACGCCGCCGTACGTACATGCGGAAATTTCCATTGATGCGTTGAAATCCGGCAAGCACGTATTGTGCGAGAAGCCGATGGCGGCGTCGTTGCAGGAATGCGATGCAATGATTCTGGCGGCGAAAGAGAGCGGAAAAACGCTGTCGATTATCGCGCAGAACCGCTTTACCGATGCCTTCTGGCGGCTGAAAAAAGTCATCGATTCCGGCGAAGCGGGCAAAGTCTGTCATGCGCAGGTGGATTCCTTCTGGTGGCGCGGTCACTCCTATTACGATTTGTGGTGGCGCGGCACCTGGGAGAAAGAGGCGGGTGGCTGCACGCTCAACCATGCGGTTCACCATATTGATGCGATCCAGTGGATGCTCGGATTTCCGTCTGAAGTGGTTTCGATGATAACCAACGCCGCGCACGATAACGCCGAAGTGGAAGATCTCTCGGCGGCGATTTTCAAATATGACTCCGGCGCGCTGACGCAGCTGACCGCCTCGGTGGTGCATCACGGCGAAGATCAGAAGATGGTGATTCAGGGCGAAAAGGCGCGGATTTCTGCACCCTGGGACAAATTTGCCAGCATTTCCGCACCCAACGGATTCCCTGTCGATGCACGCGATACCGCGCGGGAAAGCCGCCTCGACGATCTGTATCAGTCGATCCCCCGGCTGACCTATACGCTGCACACCGGCCAGATCGATAATTTCCTGACCGCACTCGAGACCAATACGCCGCCGCTGATCGACGGCGTTCAGGGCAAGCGATCGCTGGAACTCATCGCCTCCATTTATAAATCAGCCATCACCCGCAGCATCGTGACGTTGCCGATCCTGCCGGGGGATCCGTTCTATCAGACCGGTGGGCTGGTGTCGCTGGCCCCGCACTTTTATGAGAAATCGGCCTCCGTAGAAAACTTCGCCAATGAAGAGGCGATCCCGCTCGGCAAAAACATGGATAAGGGTGTCTGAAAATGAGTAATAAAGATGGCATGAACTACGCGCCGGTGGGTAAACCTCAGCCGGTTGTGAAACCGGGCGAATTCGTGATAGCCGCCGCGGCGCTGGATCACGGGCATATTTACGGCATGTGCAACGGGCTTATCGAAGCGGGTGCCAGCCTGAAATGGGTTTACGATCCGGATCCGGCAAAGGTGCAGAAATTCGTCAGCCAGTATCCGCAGGTAGCGGTGGCTGATTCACTGGACGTTATTCTCGGCGATAAAGAGGTGCAGCTGGTGGCGGGCGCGGGGATCCCTTCTGAGCGTTGTGAACTCGGGCTGAAAGTGATGGACGCCGGCAAAGATTACTTCGTCGATAAAGCGCCGCTGACCACCCTTGTGCAACTGGCCGCCGCGAAAGCCAAAGTGGCCGCCACAGGGCGAAAATATGCGGTCTATTACAGCGAACGGCTGCACGTGGAAAGCGCGGTGTTTGCCGGACAACTGGTGCAGGAAGGGGCGATCGGGCGTGTTGTGCAGACGCTCGGCACCGGGCCACATCGCGAGGGCGAAGGCCGCCCGGACTGGTTCTATGAAAAGGAAAAGTTCGGCGGGATCTTGTGCGATATCGGCAGCCATCAGATAGAACAATTCCTTTTCTACACCGCTAACAGCAATGCGCGCGTGGTGGCGGCGCAGGCGGTAAATTTCAATCATCCCGAATCTCCGCGCTTTGAAGATTTTGGCGACGCGATGCTCGAAGGTGACAACGGCGCGCGCGGCTATTTCCGCTGCGACTGGTTTACGCCACCAGGGCTGAGCACCTGGGGCGACGGGCGACTGACGCTGCTGGGCACCGAAGGTTATATCGAGATCCGCAAATATGTCGATCTTACCCGTGGGGATCAGGACGTGGTGTATCTGGTGAATCAGCACGGCGAGTTCCGCTATCCGGTGTCAGGTACCGTTGGTTTCCCGTTCTTCGGCGAACTGATACGTGATTGTCTGCATCGCACTGAAAAAGCCATGACGCAGGACCATGCATTCAAAGCCGCCGAGCTGTGTGTGCGGGCGCAAATGCTGGCGAATCAGTCGGAGTAATTCGGGAGGCGGACCATGAAAATCACGAATGCGGCCATCATCGGCTGCGGGGCGATCCATACCTGTCACGCAGAGGCCATCCTGCAAAACCCGGCCAGCCGGTTGCTGGCCATCGCCGAATGCGATGCAGATATTGGGCTGGGGCTGGCGCAGCAATATCAGTGCGATTTTTACACAGACTATGGTGAGATGCTGCGCGATCCGCACATTGACGTGGTGCATATTTGTCTGCCACATCATCTGCATCAGGATGCGATCCTCGCCGCGCTGGCGGCCGGAAAGCACGTTTTCACCGAGAAGCCGGTGGCGCTCAACGCCACCGAAGTCAAAGCGATCCGGCAGGCCCAAAGCCTTTCCGGAAGGCTGCTCGGCGTGTGTTATCAGAACCGGCTGAATCCATCGAGCCAGAAGATTTACGCAATGCTGGCAAGTGGCGTAATCGGCAACATGCTGAGTATTAAAGCGGTGCTGACGTGGTCGCGTGGTGGCGCGTATTACACCGACAGCCCGTGGCGCGGGCGCTTCTCCACTGAAGGGGGCAGCCTGCTTATCAATCAGGCGATCCACACGTTGGATCTGATGCAGTGGTTCGGCGGCGGCATTCACGCGCTCAAAGGTGTGGTGGACAGCCATTTTCTGACCGACGTGACCGAAAACGAAGACACCGCGATGGCCAGCATGAAACTGGCGAACGGTGCCCGCGGCCTGTTTTATGCCAGCAACGGGCACAGCACCGATTCACCGCTGCTGCTGGAAATTCACTGCGAGAAAGGGCTGCTGCAACTGCACCACAATGCGCTGTGGCTGATCGAAGGTGAAACCAGAACGCTGCTGGTGAACGATCTCAGTCCGGCGGGGAATACGAAAAGTTACTGGGGCGACAGCCATCGTCAGGCCATCATCAATTTCACGCACTCTGTGCAATATCCTGAAGATAAAAATTATACCTCGCTGGCCGATGCGGAAATTTCTCTAAATATGGTGGAGGCGATTTATCGATCCTCACAATTAAGACAATGGATAACGATTGAATAAATAACTTTAATAATAACCCTACATTCACAGGATAATAAAAATGAAACCTACTGAACGCAGAGTCGGTTACGGCACGGCCATAGGATATGGTGTGACGGATTTATTTGGTGGCGGTGCATTCGCCGTGATCGGTACCTGGCTGTTATTTTTTTACACCACCTATTGCGGATTATCCGTTTTAGAAGCGGGCTCGATATTCGCTATCGCCCGCGTGATCGACGCCATATTAAGCCCGATCATGGGCTACATCACCGATAACTTCGCCAATACATGGCTTGGGAAAAAATTTGGCCGCCGTCGCTTTTTCCTGCTGATAAGCGCCCCGATGATGTTCCTGTATGCGCTGGTCTGGGTGACCGACATGAGCTACTGGTATTATCTCGGCACCTACCTGTCTATCGAACTGCTTTCTGCCATGGTGCTGGTGCCTTGGGAGACGCTTTCCTCGGAGATGACCAACCGCTTCAGCGAACGCACCCGCCTTTCCGGCGTGCGCATGATCTGCTCCCAGCTTGGCGGCCTGCTGGCGGTGTCGATCCCTGGCGTCATTATGCAGTTCACCGGTAAAGATAATCCCATGACCTATACCTATACCGGCATTATTTTCGCGTGTATTTTTTGTCTCGCGGTATTTACCACCTGGATGTGTACCTGGGAAGCCAAAGACGTGCGCGAAGAGTTTGAACCGGAACCGCTCGGCGCGCGCAGCGGTAATCTCTGGCATCATTTAAAAAGTCTGGTTTTAGATCTCCTGTCGTCTTTTAAAATACGTATGTTCCGCCAGCACATTATTATCTATATCTTTTCATTTACTGCGCTCGACGTTTTCGGCGCCGTATTTACCTATTACGTGGTGTACGGATTACACCTCGACGCGTCGGCGGTATCGGGATATTTAACGGTCGCTGCACTGGCATCGGTGCCTTCGACCTTTGGTTTTATGATGTTGCTTGAAAAAATGAATATGACGCCATCCGGGGCACTTCGTCTGGCGTATGGCATTATTTTCTGCGTGCTGGCTTTTTTATTCTACGTCTATATCACCGAAATGGCGGTATCGGTTCTGTTGTTCTCAGGCGTATTTGCTGTATTCGGTTTTGCCCGCGCCGGGTTGTATTATATTCCGTGGAATATCTACAGTTTTATTCCCGATGTTGATGAAATAGTCACCAAAAAACGCCGCGAAGGGATCTTCGCCGGGGTTATGGTGCTGACGCGCAAAAGCACCGTCGCGCTGGCTATTATGCTTATCGGCATCGTATTGCAGGAAAGTGGTTTCGTTAAAGGACAGGGCGTGCAGCCTGACAGTGCGCTGGATGCCATCATCGGGTTATTGGTATTCGCTACCGCGGCATTGCTGGCGGTCAGTTTCTACATGACTTTCAAATTCAAACTGACGCGCGAAACGCACAAAATGTTGATTCAGGAAGTGGCCCGCCTGAAGCTGGGGGGTAATCTTCAGGATTGTACGCCTGAATGTCAGAAGGTTATCAAGGATCTGACCGGCTATCAGTATCAGGAAGTGTGGGGCGGAAGAGCCACCCACAAAGCGGTTCGCAACGAAATTGCCGCGGGATAATGAAGAGAAGAGCGGGCAGCCCGGCTGCCCGTCTTTAAATGAGTTACTGCGCAGGCAGCGTCTGATTTCCCTCACCTAACGCGCGTTGCATAAAGACCGTATCCAGCCAGCGTCCGTGTTTGAACCCCACCGAATGCAACGTACCCGTAACGCGGAATCCGGCGGCCAGATGCAGGCCAATCGACGCGTTATTTTCACTGTCGCCCACGTTGGCAATCAACTGCCGGTAGCCGTGGGTTTCCGCCCAGTCTATCGCGCGGCGAATTAACGCTTTCCCCGCACCGCGTTTCTGAAAATTGGGATCGATATAAATCGAATCCTCCAGCGTATGGCGGTAAGCAAAGCGCTCGCGATAATGGCCTAGATAGCAGTAACCTTTAACTTCCCCGTCCTCCAGCACAACCAGCCAGAGCAACCCGGCGTCTTTAATCTTCTTCAGGCGCGCAGACATTTCTTCTTCGCCCGGCGGCTGCGTCTCGAACGATGCTGTTCCGTGAATAACGTGCCAGGCATAAATTTTGTGCATAGCGGGAACATGCTGTTCATCCGCTTCGATAATTTCCATTCCTGCTGCTCCGTGGAGGGGGACGCGAGACAACCACTTTTTACGAAAACAGGCCATAAAGGCAAATTGTTTATGGTGGATATAAGTAAAACATATGGATGGCTTTTCCTGATTTTCAGTGGCGGCGTGGCGCATTTGCCTAATCCACATTATTTCAGTCATATGCTTTTTTCTTCTTATCGATACTTTTTCGTTTTTTAAACCGCCAGAGGCATCCTGCTATAGTCATTTCTTTGGCCATTAATGCCTATTTTTTAAGGATAAAAAGTGAAACTGACGACCTCTTATTTCCGCACCGGCGCGGCGGTGTTGCTGGCAGGTTTACTGCTGGCGGGCTGTGATCAAAAAAGCAGTGATATGAAGCATATTAAGGTGGGTGTAATTAACGGTGCCGAGCAGGATGTTGCGGAAGTGGCGAAAAAAGTCGCCAAAGAAAAATACGGTCTCGACGTCGAACTGGTAGGGTTCAGCGGTTCTCTGCTGCCCAATGACGCGACAGATCACGGCGAACTGGACGCGAACGTCTTCCAGCATCGCCCGTTCCTCGAGCAAGATAATAAAGCGCATAACTATCATCTGGTGGCCGTCGGCAATACGTTTGTCTTCCCGATGGGCGGATATTCGAAAAAAATTAAAACCGTCGATGAGCTGAAAGAGGGTGCAACCATCGCGATCCCTAATGACCCGACCAATCTGGGCCGCGCGCTTTTGCTGCTGCAAAAAGAAAAACTGATCACGCTCAAAGAGGGCAAAGGTTTGCTGCCGACGGCGCTGGATATTACTGAGAATCCTCACCATCTGAACATTATGGAGCTGGAAGGCGCGCAGTTGCCACGTGTGCTCGATGACCCGAAAGTCGATGTGGCGATCATCAGCACCACTTACATTCAGCAGACAGGATTATCGCCGGTGCATGACAGCGTCTTTATTGAAGATAAAAACTCGCCTTACGTGAATATTTTGGTCGCGCGGGAAGACAATAAAGAGGCAGAGAATGTGAAAGACTTTTTGAAATCGTATCAGTCGCCGGAAGTGGCGAAAGCAGCGGAGAAAATCTTCAACGGCGGGGCCGTGCCAGGCTGGTGATGAATGTGCCTGACAGGGGCTTTGCGCCGCCTGTCAGGCTACTGCGTTAAATCCTTAACGCCGGTTTATTTATGCTGTTTCGCAAATTCTTCTTTCGCTTTCTTCAATTGCTGCTGGAAAGCATCGTTGGTGTGCAGCGTGGCCACCACTGCGGAGCCGACGATACGTGCGGCATCCACATCGCTCTGCCAGTGATATCCGCAAATCACACGACTCTGCCCTAAATCATAACCGCGCTGAAGGATCTGATCCTGACGCTGTGGGTTGATTTCGGTGAGAACCAGTGCGGTCGCCCAGCCGATAGAGGTGTGGCCTGAAGGATAAGATCCGTTCTTCGACAGCTTATCCTGCTCGGTAGTGTTGCAGGTCGGGACGCCGTAAAACGCAAACGGACGAATGCGCATGTACTTCTCTTTGGCAGAGCGCGTCGCCAGATCGCCAGCATCTTCAATCATATTGGTCAGAAGCTTATGCAGCTCCGGCGTATCTTTGGCCGTGATCGGTGAACCGAACGCACCGGAGAAGGCATTCGCCACGCCGCCACCGCTCAGGTTTGCATCTTCAGCAGCCTGCTTACCACGTTCGGTAGATCGCAGCAGACGGCCCTGTTCATACATCGCCTGATCGTTCAAAAATGCAATGCTGCCCACGGCCGGAGGCGGCGGAAGCAGTGTCAGACTGTTGATGGCCTGATCATTTTTCAGATAATAAAGGTCTGGTTTGGTGGTCGCATCGTTGCCGGTAAGGGCGAATGCATTGACAGAGAAAAGGCTGGCGAGGCAAAAAGTGGTCAAAGTCTTCATTAAAAGTTTCCTTACTTACGTCTTAGATGTCATTACGAACTCATTTCCGTAACATTTCTTAACATGTGCAAGTAAAACAAATTTTTTGCAGAAAAGTTTGCGTGAGGTCTCAGAATTTGGAATTTGTGGAGATGCTTTTAATTAAGCCATTCCGCTACACCACCGTGTCTTGAACAGGTTCCCCGACGGTGCTGGCTGAAACTGTACGTGCCATCCCTGCACTTAGCGGATGCGCCGTCAGGTGCATTTCCCGATCGGGTATGTGCCGGACTGTGAACATCCTGCCCGTCCGAGTTTATGTAATCCCCTTGCTCAATGAGCTCATTATCCTGAGAGACTGACGGGGTGTGCTGCTTTGCAATGGCTGTATTGAATAGAAGCGTTACTGCGAAAAAGATAAGTCCAGGCAAACGCATGATCTTACTGCATCCTTGTGATGAGTACTTTTGTCCAGTTGAGGTGGCGACGAGAGTACTCCTAATAACCTCACAAACAATGCTGATATTTAACCAGTGTCCGGATGTTCGATTGCGACGTGATGAATCAGAGAATTAATGACAGACGAAGAAGATCAACAGGGAGTCAGCGTATTCGTCGAGACAGCGGAGAAATTTAAAAGGAAGTTGCAACGTTATGGTGTCCCCTACAGGAATCGAACCTGTAACTAGCCCTTAGGAGGGGCTTGTTATATCCGTTTAACTAAGGAGACACGGGCGCCTGTGGAAAGCGCCCGCGTAGTATACTCGTTTTTCTCTCAATAATAAGGCGTTAGACTGCCGTTTGGTCGTTTCCTCGCCAGTCTTGCCGTTTTACCGGTTTCTAAGGCTTCGCGGCCTCTTTCTTTGCGGCGTCCTGTTCCTCTTTTTTGGCTTTGGCTTTCTTCTGGTTGCTCATGTCGTTGCGGATCTGCGCGTGACTTATCAGCGCGAAGATAAAGGTCCCGCCGGCGATGTTGCCCGCCAGCGTCGGCAGGGCAAACGGCCAGATGAATTCATACCAGGGAATTGCGCCGGAGAAGACCAGATAGAGAACTTCCACCGAGCCGACCACGATGTGCGTCAGGTCACCGATCGCCACCATATAGGTCATCAGCATGATCACCCAAAGTTTGGCCGTACCGGCTGACGGGATCATCCAGACCATCGTGGCGATTAGCCACCCGGAAACCATGCCGCCGACGAACATCGCTCCCGGTCCTTTCTCCATGATCTCCATGCTGATGGTGCGAAACGCTTTGTCAGTGTCCGAATCAAAGAACGGCACCAGATGGAAAGCCAGCGCTGCAATCCCGCAGCCGATGATATTTCCCCCAAGCACTAATCCCCATAGCCGCAAGAGAAGCAGGATGTTCTTACCGGTCAGTTTTTGCATTACCGGCAATACGGCAGTGACGGTGTTCTCGGTAAACAGTTGCTGGCGCGCCATGATGACAATTATGAACCCGACGGTATAACCAATGTTCTCGATGAAAAACCGCTCCGGCGTGTCGGGCAGACGGGCGTGCAGGATGCCTTTCGCCATCAACGACGCGCTGATCGAAAGCCCGGCGGCAATGGCTGACCACAGTAAAGCCTGTCCGTCGCGATCCAGCTCTTTTTCACCTTCCATGCGGATAACTTCATGCACGGCTGCGGCTTTGGAGGGTAAATTTTCCTCACCGGTCTCGATCTCTTTGCCTTGTGAGTGCTCGTCGCTGTCGACGTCGCTGGTGTCCTGTTTTTTCTTTTCTTCGTTCATGGGTAATCCTTCGGTGTGCCGCAAGGCGGCTTTTAAAGTGTTCACGGATAAGCATAGGCGAGGCGTGGGATTTATGAAGAGGTATACCGAAAAGTTACAAATCATTAACCCATGAACCTTATGGGTCATTTTGCACAATAGCTGCTGGATTTCAGGGATTTCAGCCATGTAAACTGTGGCACCTTGCGCTGCGTCGCGCCTGACGCCTGTGATATGATGCGCACTTGTGAAAAATAAGAGACATCCTCATGTTTGAAGCCCTAAATCTGAGTTGCGTTCGCGATGAGCGAACCCTGTTCAGTGGCTTAAGTTTCACTGTCGAACCGGCTGAAATGGTGCAAATTGAGGGCCGCAACGGCGCCGGTAAAACCAGCTTATTACGCATTCTCGCCGGCCTTTCCTCACCGGACGCCGGTGAAGTTCGCTGGCAGGGCGTGAACACCCGCCGCCAGCGTGATGTTTTTCATCAGCAGCTTCTGTATCTCGGCCATCAGCCCGGCGTAAAGTCAGTACTTACTGCGTTTGAGAACCTTGCTTTCTATCAGTCTGTGAACCGCCAGTCCGTGAACCGCAAAGGTGACGCTGATGCCATCTATCAGGCGCTGGAAAATGTCGGATTGCCGGGTTACGAGGATGTCACGGTCGCACAGATGTCCGCCGGGCAGCAGCGACGTGTGGCGCTGGCGCGTTTGTGGCTGAGCGATGCGCCGTTGTGGATCCTCGACGAACCGCTGACCGCGATAGATAAAGAAGGCGTGGCGACACTGATTGCGCTGTTTGAACAGCACACACAGCAGGGCGGTATGGTGCTGCTGACCACGCATCAGGATTTGCAGGGCGTGAGCCGCGACGTGCGAAAACTCCGTCTGACCAGTGAAGCGCTGGCGTGACGTGAAAGGAAATGAGACGGAATGTTGACTAAAGTCCTGCGCCGCGAGCTAAAAATTGCCTTTCGCAAAAGCGCCGAAATTATTAACCCGCTGTGGTTTTTCCTGATTGTTATTACCCTGTTTCCGTTAGGCATTGGCCCGGAACCCAAACTGCTGGCGCGCATCGCGCCGGGGATTGTCTGGGTCGCCGCACTGCTGTCTTCGCTGCTGGCGCTGGAAAGGTTATTCCGCGATGACTATCTCGACGGCACGCTCGAACAGCTGCTGTTATTGCCTTCGCCGCTGGCACTCACGGTTCTGGGGAAAGTGTGTGCTCACTGGGTGGTAACCGGTTTGCCGTTGCTTGTCCTATCGCCGCTCATCGCGTTACTGCTTTCACTGGATTTTGAAACGTGGAAAGCCGTGGCACTGACCCTTTTATTGGGTACGCCGACGCTGAGTTTTATCGGTGCGATTGGCGTGGCGCTGACCGTCGGGCTGCGCAAGGGCGGCGTGTTGCTGAGCCTGCTGGTGCTGCCGCTGTATATTCCGGTGCTGATTTTTGCCACCGGCGCAATTGATGCGGCGTCGATGTCGATGCCCATTGATGGCTATCTGGCTATTCTGGGCGCGATGCTGGCGGGCAGTGCGACGTTAGCGCCCTTTGCCACGGCGGCGGCGTTAAGAGTGAGCGTCCACTGACAAATGTGTCAGTTTGCCGCGCAGAACGTAATTATTTTACCTGTCGTTACAATACGGAAGAAAAATCGCAACCTTTGACTAACATCACATTTCTCTATGCGTAAAAATAGAGAGATTGCTAAGTAAGTGCGGAAGATTCTTGTCTGACCGCGCAAGAGCCCGATGAGGCTCCACGGCAACCCACACAGTGACATTTTAGAGTGAGCAACGATAACAATGTGGAAATGGTTACATCAACTCGCAAGGCCGGAACGGCTTTACCACGTCTGCGGGCGATTTATTCCGTGGCTCGGGCTGCTCGGTCTCGCCTGCCTGCTGATTGGCTGGGTCTGGGGATTTGGCTATGCGCCGCCGGATTACCAACAGGGTAACAGTTACCGGATTATGTATATTCATGTCCCGGCGGCGATCTGGTCGATGGGCATTTACAGCGCGATGGCGGTCGCGGCATTTATCGGCCTGATATGGCAGATGAAAATGTCCGATCTGGCGGTGGCGGCGATGGCGCCGGTCGGGGCGGTCTTCACCTTTATCGCGCTGGTTACCGGCTCCGCCTGGGGCAAACCGATGTGGGGAACCTGGTGGGTGTGGGACGCGCGTCTGACGTCTGAACTGGTGTTGCTGTTTCTCTATCTCGGCGTGATCGCCCTGTATAACGCGTTTGATGACCGCCGTCTGGCCGGTCGCGCGGCCGGTATTCTGGTGCTGGTCGGTGTGGTGAATATTCCTATCATTCATTACTCCGTACAGTGGTGGAACACCCTGCATCAGGGGTCCACCAACATGCAGCAAACCATCGATCCGAGTATGCGCTATCCGCTGCGCTGGGCGATTTTCGGTTATCTGTTCTTCTTCATTACCCTGACGCTGATGCGTTTACGTAACCTGATCCTCGTTCAGGAACGTCTGCGTCCGTGGGTAGCTGGCCTGCTGAATAAGGAGCGCCGCGGATGAGCCCTGCATTCTCAAGCTGGCACGATTTCTTTGCGATGGGCGGCTACGCGTTTTACGTTTGGCTCTCCGTGGCCGTCACCCTGATTTCGCTGCTCGCGCTGGTGGCGCACACATTTGTGCAGCATCGGCAGATCCTCGGTGAAGTCCGCCGTCGTCAGGCGCGCGAAAAACGCATTATTCAGTCTCAGTCTAAAAAACAGCAAGGCGCCCAGACGTCAGCGCTGGAACCGGACACCTCCCCGGAGAAGTTATTGTGAATCCACGTCGTAAAAAGCGCCTGACGCTGGCGCTGCTGGTGCTGGCCGGTCTCGGCCTGAGCATCACGCTGGTGATGTACGCGCTGCGCTCCAATATTGATTTGTTCTACACCCCGAGTGAAATTCTGCAAGGTAAAGGCGAAAACCACGAAATGCCGGAAGTTGGCCAGCGGCTGCGTATCGGCGGCATGGTGATGCCAGGTTCGGTGAAACGTGACCCGAAAAGTTTGCAGGTGAGTTTTAAAATTTACGATGCGCGCGGCGCGATTGCGGTGACCTACAACGGCATTCTGCCGGACCTGTTCCGTGAAGGGCAGGGCGTGGTGGCGCAGGGCGTGATGGAGCCGGGCAACGTGGTCAACGCCATTCAGGTGCTGGCAAAACACGATGAAAAATATGTGCCGCCGGAAGTTGCCGACGCCATGAAAGAAAACCACAAAGGACCGGCGTCGGCCTACGTGGGTAATGATAAAGGAAACGATCGCTCATGATGCCGGAACTGGGAACATTTGCACTTTGTCTGGCGTTAGGTCTGGCGGTGTTACTGAGTATTTATCCGCAGTGGGGTGCCGCGCGGCAGGACAGCCGGATGATGGCGATGGCGCGCCCGCTGGCTTACGGCATGTTCGCCTGTATCGCGCTGGCGTTCATTATTCTGGTTCACGCATTTGTGGTGAATGATTTTACCGTCGCTTACGTGGCTAACAATTCCAATACCCACTTGCCGGTGTATTACCGCGTGGCGGCAACGTGGGGGGCGCACGAAGGTTCCTTGCTGCTGTGGGTGTTGTTGCTGAGTTGCTGGACGCTTGCCGTTGCGCTGTTCAGCCGACAGATGCCGCAGGATGCCATCGCGCGCGTGCTGGCGGTGATGGGCATGATCACCGGCGGCTTCCTGCTGTTTATCCTGCTGACGTCCAATCCGTTTATCCGCTCTTTGCCGAATTTCCCAGTCGACGGGAGTGATCTCAACCCGGTCTTGCAAGATATTGGCCTGATTTTCCATCCGCCATTGCTATATATGGGATATGTCGGTTTCTCCGTTGCCTTCGCGTTTGCGATTGCCTCGCTGATGGCCGGACGCCTCGATACCGCGTGGGCGCGCTGGTCGCGTCCGTGGACGCAGGCCGCATGGGTGTTCCTGACTATCGGCATCGTGCTGGGTTCTGCCTGGGCGTATTACGAATTAGGCTGGGGCGGCTGGTGGTTCTGGGACCCGGTGGAAAATGCTTCCTTTATGCCGTGGCTGGCAGGAACGGCGCTGATCCACTCCCTCGCCGTGACCGAAAAACGCGGTACGTTCAAAGCCTGGACGGTACTGCTCGCGATCACCGCCTTCTCGCTGTGCCTGCTCGGCACGTTCCTTGTACGCTCCGGCGTGCTGGTGTCGGTTCACTCGTTTGCCTCCGATCCGGCGCGCGGCATGTTTATTCTGGCGTATCTGGTGATCGTCATCGGCGGCTCGCTGCTGCTGTATGCCATTAAAGGGAATTCGGTGCGGGCACCAAGCCGTCACGAGTTACATTCGCGTGAAAGCTACTTGCTCAGCAACAACGTGCTGCTGGTTGCCGCCATGCTGGTGGTGTTGCTCGGCACGCTGCTGCCGCTTATTCATAAGCAACTGGGCATGGGCAGTATTTCCATCGGTGAACCTTTCTTCAATACGATGTTTACCTGGCTGATGGCGCCGCTGGCGCTGCTGCTGGGTATCGGTCCGCTGGTGCGCTGGCGTCGCGATGAGCCGAGCAAGCTGTGGCGTCGTCTGGGCGTGGCGCTGGTGGTGACGCTGATCCTGTCGATTCTGCTGCCGTGGCTGTTGCAGGACAAAATCGTTGGGATGACCGTTGTTGGCCTGCTGATGTCAGTGTGGGTGATTGTGCTGACGCTGATGGAATTACATGAGCGCGCCACGCATCGCCATACTTTCTGGCGCGGCCTGACCAAACTGTCGCGCAGCCACTGGGGCATGGTGCTCGGACATCTCGGCGTGGCGGTGACGGTAATTGGTATCGCATTTAGCCAGAACTACAGCGTTGAGCGTGATGTGCGTATGAAAGCCGGCGATACGGTGGATATCCATGATTATCACTTTATCTTCCGCGACGTTCGCGACATTACTGGCCCGAACTACACCGGCGGCGAAGCCAATATCGATGTCGAACAAAACGGCAAAAAAATCACCACGCTGCACGCCGAAAAACGCTTCTACAGCGTGGCGCGCAGCATGATGACCGAAGCGGCAATCGACGGCAATCTGGCGCGGGATCTGTATGCGGCGCTGGGTGAAGAGATGGACGATGGTTCGTGGGCGGTGCGTTTGTACTACAAACCGTTCGTGCGCTGGATCTGGCTGGGTGGCATCTTCATGGCGGTCGGCGGCGTGCTCTGTATTCTCGATCCGCGCTACCGGATGAGTAAGAAACTCAAGAAACAAGGTAAAGCGGAGGCTGAAGTATGAACCGTAAACTCCTCTTTATTCCGCTGTTCCTGTTTCTGGCGCTGGCGGCGGCCTTTTTAGTTCAGCTGACGCGCAACGCCAACGGCGACGATCCGACGCTGCTCGAATCAGCCTTGATCGGTAAACCGGTGCCGGTGTTTAAGCTCGAATCGCTGGCCGAAGCCGGGAAAACCTACGATCAGTCCGTGCTGCGCGACGGTAAACCGCTGCTGCTCAACGTCTGGGCGACGTGGTGCCCGACCTGCCGCGCCGAGCATGATTATCTGAACCGGCTTGCCGCCACCGGTGTGCGCGTGGTCGGGCTTAATTACAAAGACGATCGCCAGAAAGCGGTGAACTGGCTGAACACGCTGGGCAATCCTTACATGCTGAGTTTGTACGACGGCGACGGCATGCTTGGATTAGATCTCGGAGTGTACGGCGCACCGGAAACCTTCCTGATCGACGGGCAGGGCATCATTCGCTATCGCCATGCCGGTGACTTAAATGAGAAAGTCTGGCAAACCGAAGTCTTGCCGCTGTACAAGAAATACGGAGGTGGCGCATGAGACTGTTTTCGTCACTGCCCGCGTTACTGCTCGGCATGTTGCTGAGCGTCAGCGCATTTGCGGCCATCGACACTTATCAGTTCAAATCGCCGGAGCAGGAACAGGCATACCGCGACATTACCGCGCAGCTGCGTTGTCCGAAATGCCAGAACACCAATATTGCGGCGTCGGATTCGATCATCGCCGCTGACATGCGCACCAAGGTATTTCAGCTGCTTAATGAAGGACAAAATCGCCAGCAGATCGTCGCCTATATGGTGGCACGTTACGGTAATTTCGTGACGTACGAACCGCCGGTTACGCCATCTACCCTGATTCTTTGGCTGGGACCGGTGCTGGTGGTGATTATCGGCGGTGGAATGATTTTCATGCGTTCGCGCCGCGGGTCTGTAAACACCAAAACCGCCGCAGAAGAAATGTCAGAACAAGAAAAACAGCGCCTGGCGCAGTTACTTAAAGACAGCGACAGGAAAGGATCATGAGTATTTTTTGGCTGTGTATTGGGGTGATGCTGGTTATCGCACTGGCGCTGTTTATCGTGCCGGTGATCCGCGGTGACCGCAGCGAACACACGTCGCGGGATGCGCTGAATAAGGCGTTTTATCATCACCGTCTGAGTGAGCTGGAAGACGACGAAGCGCAGGGCGTGGTGGATGAGCGTCCGGCACATATTCAGGAATTGCAGGAAAACTTGCTGACCGATATTCCGGCCGGACAAACGCCAGCGCCGGTGCAGCCGATTGGCCGCTGGACGCTGGTACCGGGCGCGATTTTGCTGGTGGTTATCACGCTCGGCGTTTATCTGTACGCCGGTGGTCTGGGGCAGGTCAGCGCATGGAATCAGGTCATGGAACGTATGCCCGATTTGCGCCAACGCATTGCCAGCGACAAAGGCGCGCCGCTCACTGCAATGGATGTGCAGGATTTAGGTCTGGGGCTGCGCACCGATTTACAGGCGGATCCGAAAAATGTGCAGGATTGGGTGATGTTGGGCCGCGTCGGTATGGCGCTCAATAATGGCGCGACGGCAACGCAGGCCTACGCTCATGCCTGGGAACTTTCGCCGGATGATGTGGCGGTAAAACTGGGTTATGCCGAAGTGTTAACCCGCTCAGCGGATCCGCAGGATAACCTTACCGGCGGAAATCTCCTGCGCGGTATGCTGGAAAAATCTCAGGGCGACCTGCGTGTATTAAGCCTGCTGGCCTATAATGAATATGAGCAAGGTCACTATCCGCAAGCGATTGGCGCGTGGGAAGTTATGCTGAAAATTCTGCCTGCCAGTGACAAGCGCGTTGAGATGGTGCAGGCCAGTATCCAACAGGCGAAACAAAAGTCCGGTGCCGATCAGGCCAAACTGGCGGTGAATGTTTCGCTGTCAGAGGACGCGGCGAAACACATTCCGCCGGATGGCACGGTCTTTATTTCCGTGACAGATGGCAGCAGCCCGGTTCCGGTGGCAGTGAAAAAACTGCCGCTGAGTCGCTTCCCGCTGGCAATCACGGTAGATGACAGCAACGCAATGATGCCGGAACGCTTGCTTTCTTCGCTGCAAAAATTAAAAGTACGCGTTCGTATTTCACGAAATGGTCTGGCCACACCAGCCACCGGTGACTGGTACGGCGACAGTCCGCTGACAGATTTTGCCGGTAACGGTCAGGTCAGCATTGAGATTAATCAGCAGGTTCCGTAATCAGAGAGCCGAAGATCAATAACAGGGAGATATCCATGAACTTACGCCTGACTGGGCTGGCGTTTGCATCAGTTATGCTGGTCGGTTGTGCCGGCACGTCCGGATCCTCGGACAGCGAACCGCAGGGACGGTCTGATCCGCTGGAAGGTTTCAACCGGACGATGTTCAACTTCAACTACAACTACGTTGATCCGTACGTTCTGCGTCCGGTCGCCGTGGCATGGCGTGATTACGTGCCGCAACCGGCGCGTAACGGCACCAGCAACTTTATGAGCAACTTAGACGAACCGGCCAGCATGGTGAACTCCCTGCTAAAAGGCGATCCGTACCGTGCGGCGATCCACTTCAACCGTTTCTTCCTCAATACCTTGCTGGGGATGGGCGGCCTGATTGACGTGGCTTCCATGGCGAACCCGAAACTGGCGCGCGAAGAACCGCAGGGCTTCGGCAGTACGCTCGGCCATTACGGCGTCGGTTACGGCCCGTATGTCCAGTTACCGGCGTATGGCAGCTTCACCGTGCGTGACGAGGGCGGCGATTTTGTCGATACCCTGTATCCAATGTTGAGCTACCTGACCTTCTGGATGTCAGCCGGTAAGTGGGCGCTTCAGGGCATCGAAACCCGTGCCGAATTGCTCGATTCTGACGGCATTCTGCGTAACTCTTCCGATCCTTACCTGATGATGCGTGAAGCGTATTTCCAGCGTCACGATTTCTTAGCGAAGGGCGGTCAGCTGACGCCACAGTTGAACCCGAATGCGGCACTGATTCAGGGCGATCTGAAAGATATCGATTCCGAATAATATCGGGAACGCGCTATCTGCATAAAAACAGAAAGCAAAAAAAAGCGCCTCGCGGCGCTTTTTTCATTTCTGAAAGAGTGATCAGAAGCTGTAGTTAAAGTTCGCGCCGTACAGCATGGCGGTGCCTTTAGCCTGGAATTCATATTTAGGTGCGCCGGCAGCCACTTCTTCGCTGATATTGACGGTCTGACCGTGCATATAGGAAACACCGACATCCACTGACGCATCTTTATTGAACGCGTAAGTTGTACCGGCTGAAACCCAGAAACGGTCCTGATCCGGAATAGAGATGGTACGGTTATCCGCCGGAACCGGGCTGTCATCGAATGCCACACCGGTACGGAAGGTCCAGTTCTCGTCGTAGTAATACGTTGTACCGAGCGCGATGCGATAAGCATCGTGGTAGCCTTCTTCTTTCTGGAACAGCGTCTGGCCGTTAGAACCGGTCGCTTTCAGCTCCTGGAACTGGCTCCAGCTGGTGTAGGCCAGGCTGTAGTGAACAGCCCATTTCGGCGCAACGCGGTTATAACCTGAGACTTCCCACATTTCCGGCAAGTTCAGGGTCAGTGAACCCGGCACGGTCTGACCGCCGGTACCGCCCAATGCGCGAGGAATGCCGTTACGGTATTCGCCGTCGAAATCAATTTTCACTTCTGAACGGTAGGTGAAACCGTAGCGGTTGTTGTCATCAACTTCATACAGGATACCGGCGTTCCAGCCGTAACCCCATTCGTTGCCTTTTAGCTTCGCGGCTTCGGTATCTTCGGCGATCAATCCGCCGGTTTTCAGCGGTGCAAGTTCACCTGCGGTGCGACGGATTTTGGCTTTGGCATAAACGGCATCAAAGCCCACGCCGAAGCTGAAGTGTTCGTTAAAACGATAAGCCGCGCTAATGTTGTTGTTGATGGTCATCAGATCGGTTTCGCCACCGATAGGACCCGCAGGATAATTATCGTTAAACTCTGTCGCCAGACCGTAGTTGGAGGTGGCTGACGCACCGAGTGCCCACTGATCGTTCAGCGGCATAATAAAGTGGATGTTCGGAACCCACTGGTTCGGCGCGATATTGCCTGCGTCTGTGCTGGCGCCGGTGACAGGGGATTTACCGGTCACGCTTACGTCCGGGTCAACGTAAACTGCACCGATAGAAAATGCCGGACGATCAAACATCGTCATCGTAGCCGGGTTACGGCTGCCGGAAGCCGCGGTGTCCGCAATCGCACCTTCACCAGAGAAGGAACGACCTAAACCCGCAGCGGTATATTCGTTGAGCTGAAAACCTGCCGCGTATACGTTAGAAGAAACAATTGCCACTGCAGCTGCCAGAGCTGATTTTTTTAACAGGTTTTTCTGGTTCATGACCAAAACCTCAATTTTATGTTTTTTATCAAACAATGTTACACAAGGTAACAATGAGCGCGGGATTGTAGGGTCCGTTATCAGTCTGACAAATCAGACCAGTGAGCGAAGTATAGGTCTGACCTGTGGTGTAGTTGCAATGATGTTTCATTGATATTTCTTATTTGATGCAAGAAATTGGATCTGCTTAACAAAAAACCAACAATAAAAGTTCAATTTAGAAACGCTAAAGTGAGAAGAGCGGCTTAATTTTAATCTGTTGTTCACGAAATCGTGATGCAGATCACTTTAAACACCCATAAAAAGTAAGTGCTAGTCGAAGCGTAAGGGGTGGCGTAAAATACCCACGGAAAATAAATCTTAAATTCGCTTAAAGGCCAGACGGTGGACGTTGCCGTTGGTGCCGGGGAGAAAATTATGTCTGACGTAACCATGTCCTCCAAATCCACCCAACCTCTGCATTCCATCAACAAATGCGGCGCAGAAGAAACCGCCGCCTGCTGTTGTGTTGATGTGGGTACCATCATGGATAACACCGACTGCACCGCGACTTACAGCCACGTTTTCGAAACCGAAGCGCAGGCCAAAGAGATGTTGCAGGCACTGACTGAACGCGCGCGCGGCGTTGAATCCGAACCGTGCGAAATAACCAGCCGCATTGAGAAAGTCGAAGGTGGCGTAGAGCTGAACATCGACTTTACGTTCTCTTGCCAGGCCGAGACCATGATCTTCCAGCTGGCTCTCAGATAATTTCTTTTATCGATTTCAAAATACCGCTGCCCAAATGCAGCGGTATTTTTTTGTCTGTCATCTTTCCCCGCCAGCATTCCTTCTCATTCTATTTTCAGAAAAATTTGCTGTTGCTCGCACTTCGGCGGGTTTCGCTTTGCCAAATGTAAATACATGGTTAAAACTGAGTTATCAGGTCAGACCTCTTAAGACCCTCTTTACTCAGGAGCTTGTATGAACAACGTCATTCCACTGGTCACGCGTGAAGGCGATCGCATTGCGATTGTCGATGGTTTACGCACGCCATTCGCGAAACAGGCTACCGCCTACCACGGCATCCCCGCCGTTGATCTGGGCAAAATGGTGGTCAGCGAGTTGCTGGCAAAAAGTGGGATCGACCCGAAAGTCATTGACCAGCTGGTGTTCGGGCAGGTGGTACAGATGCCGGAAGCACCCAACATTGCCCGCGAAATCGTGCTTGGCACCGGCATGAATGTATCGACGGATGCCTACAGCGTCTCGCGCGCCTGCGCCACCAGCTTTCAGGCGGTGGCCAACGTCGCGGAAAGTATTCTCAGTGGCACCGTGAGCGTCGGGATTGCCGGTGGCGCGGATTCCTCTTCGGTGCTGCCGATTGGCGTCAGCAAACGCCTCGCCCGTACGCTGGTGGACGTCAGCAAAGCCCGCACGCTCTCGCAACGCCTGTCTTTATTCAGCAAACTCAGACTGCGCGACCTGATGCCAGTGCCTCCTGCTGTGGCAGAGTATTCGACCGGCCTGCGTATGGGCGACACCGCCGAGCAGATGGCGAAAAGTCACGGCATTACCCGCGAACAGCAGGACGAGCTGGCGCACCGCTCGCATACGCTGGCCGCGCAGGCCTGGGAGCAGGGCTATCTGAACAGTCAGGTGATGACCGCGCAGATCCCGCCGTACCGCGAGGCGCTGCAAAAAGACAACAACATTCGCCTGAATTCCGAAATCGCGCAGTATGCCAGGCTTCGACCGGCGTTTGATCGCAAACACGGCACGGTGACGGCGGCCACCAGTACGCCGCTGACCGACGGTGCGGCAGCGGTACTGATGATGAGCGAATCCCGCGCCCGCGAACTTGGGTTGCAGCCGCTGGGTTACCTTAAAAGTTTTGCCTTTGCCGCTATCGACGTCTGGGAAGATATGTTGCTGGGCCCGGCCTATGCCACGCCTGTCGCGCTCGATCGCGCCGGGCTGACGTTTGCCGACCTTGATTTGATCGACATGCATGAAGCCTTTGCGGCGCAGACGCTGGCGAACATTAAAATGCTTGGCAGTGAGCAGTTTGCCCGTGAAAAGCTGGGGCGCAGCGAGGCCGTCGGCCAAATCGACTGGGATAAATTTAACGTACTGGGCGGATCTCTGGCATACGGGCACCCGTTCGCCGCCACCGGCGCACGAATGATCACCCAGACATTGCACGAATTGCGCCGCCGTGGCGGAAAATACGGTCTGACGACGGCCTGTGCCGCCGGTGGGCTGGGCGCGGCAATGATTCTGGAGGCGGCACAATGAGGGACAATATGGAAAATCCAACCACAACGCCGGATTCCGCGTTTTCACTGATGTTTACGACGGAACACGTCGGCATTATCACCATTGACGTTCCCGGTGAAAAAGTGAATACCTTAAAGGCTGAATTTGCTGAACAAATTTCCTCTATTTTGCATAAAGCGCAGCAATATCCGAATCTGAAAGGTCTGGTGCTTATTTCTGGCAAACCCGACTCCTTCATCGCCGGCGCTGATATTACTATGATTGCTGGCTGCAAAACCGCCGCAGAGGCCAGCCAGCTTGCGGTGAAAGGCCAGACGGTGATGTCGCAAATTGCCTCGTTTCCGGTGCCAGTTGTGGCGGCTATTCACGGTGCCTGCCTCGGCGGGGGTCTTGAGCTGGCGCTGGCGTGTCATGCCCGTATCTGTTCACTGGATGACAAAACCCAGCTCGGTCTGCCGGAAGTTCAGCTTGGCCTGCTGCCGGGGTCCGGTGGTACTCAGCGTCTTCCACGCCTGATAGGCGCACCGAAAGCGCTCGAGCTGATGCTGACCGGCCGCAGTTTGCGGGCGAAGCAGGCGCTAAAGCTGGGGCTGGTGGATGACGCCGTACCTTATTCTATTCTCTTGCAAACCGCACTTGAGCGCGTCGCGAAAGGCCGTAAAGCGCGTCCGCCGTTACCCTGGCAGGCGCGACTGGCGGGCGGCCCGCTTGGCAAAAGTTTGCTATTCCATTTTGTGCGCAAGCAAACGCGTGCAAAAACCCACGGTAATTATCCGGCCACCGAAAAAATCTTGGATGTGGTAAAAACCGGCCTGGATCAGGGCAGTGGCAATGGTTATCAGGCGGAAGCCAATGCATTTGGCGAACTGGTCATGACGCCGGAATCGGCCGCGCTGCGCGGGTTATTCTTCGCTTCCACGTCACTGAAAAAAGAAAAGGGTGCGGATGCCGAACCGTTGCCGGTTCGTCGCGTGGGTATATTGGGTGGTGGTCTGATGGGAGGGGGGATCGCCAACGTCACCGCGACCCGTGCCAGGCTGCCGGTGCGCATTAAAGACGTCAATCACGAAGGCATCCGCCATGCGCTGAAATACAGCTGGGATTTGCTGGAGAAAAAAGTTCGCAGCCGCAGGCTGACCCGTAACGAACAACAGCGGCAGATGATGCTTATCTCCGGCACCACCGATTACAGCGGTTTTGCGCAGGTGGATCTGGTCGTCGAAGCGGTGTTTGAAGACTTAGCCCTCAAACAAAGTATGGTGGCGGAGATCGAGAAAAACGCCGCACCGCGCACCATTTTCGCCTCAAACACTTCTTCTTTACCGATTCATCAGATTGCCGGGCTGGCCACCCGCCCGGAGCAGGTCATCGGTCTGCACTATTTCAGTCCGGTGGATAAAATGCCGCTGGTAGAAGTGATCCCGCACGCAGGCACCAGCGCACAGACCATTTCCACTACGGTGGCGCTGGCGAAGAAACAGGGTAAAACGGCGATCGTGGTCGGCGACAGCGCCGGGTTCTTCGTAAACCGCGTTCTTGCGCCCTACATCAACGAAGCGGCGCGCTGTTTGCTGGCCGGGGAACCTATCGACCACATTGACAAAGCGCTGGTGCATTTTGGCTTCCCGGTCGGGCCTGTCCAGTTGCTGGATGAGGTGGGGATTGACGTCGGGACAAAAATCAGCCCGATTCTGGTAGAGGCGTTTGGACAACGCTTTGCGGCGCCCGCCGGTTTTGACGCGGTGCTGAAAGACGATCGCAAAGGTCGTAAAAACGGCAAAGGTTTCTATCTCTACGGCCAGAAAGGGCGGTCTGCGAAGAAAAAACAGGTCGATCCGGCCATCTATCGCTTACTGAACGTCACGCCAAAAGCGCAGCAATCAGAAACGGAACTGGCGCAGCGCTGTGTGATGCTGATGCTCAACGAGGCGGTGCGGTGTCTGGATGAAAAAGTCATCCGTAGCGCCCGCGATGGCGATCTGGGCGCGGTGTTCGGCATCGGTTTCCCACCGTTTCGCGGCGGCCCGTTCCGCTATATCGATACGCTGGGCGCAGCCAACGTGGTGAAAACGCTGCAGCAGCTGGCGCAGCGTTACGGTGAGCATTTCACCCCCTGCGAAGGTTTGTTGCGCCGCGCAGAGAGCCACGCGCTGTTCTATCCGCAAGGGGAAACGAAGGAAATTGCCGACGTAGTGTGACCTCTATCACTGCGTGGTAATGAATTTCGCGAGAATCTGGAACAGATCCTGCTTGCAGCCATAATTAAGCCTGCGGGATCTTTTTTAAGTTGAGGCCCGTTTTGTACAAGAACAAACCCAAACGATTGATCTACAACCCGAGTGGTTAAAAATCAGCCGTAGTGATTTACATGCGGTATGGGTTGGTGTAAAAAACAGCGTTTTCTTTACGCGAACTTTCAGGCAAAATGCCCGACCGCTGATGCTTACCATGCAAAGCATGTGGGCTCGGTGGGTTAAGTGGATGTACTGCCTTTCAGCTTTTTTACTGTTAATACGACGATGAAAAAATGCTGGGCAATGGGTGATACAGCACGCAAAGCGTTTCTGTATAGCGCTATTTTTGTTAACAAAAGCGGTGCAATATGCAAGTTGTAATTATGCGTCACGGTGATGCGGTTCTTGAAGCTGCAAGCGACTCGGTTCGCCCATTGAGCGAATGCGGATGTGACGAATCAGTACATATGGCAGCCTGGCTGAATGGCCGTGGCGTTAAAATTGACCACGTTCTGGTCAGTCCGTACCTGCGTGCGCAGCAGACACTTGAAAAAGTGCGGCAGAACCTGTCACTGCCTGAAAACGTTGAAATTGATACTCTGAAAGAACTGACGCCGGGCGGCGATCCTGCTCTGGTGGCCAGCGAGTTGCAACATCTGGCGCTGACCGGCGCGAAAGCCGTGCTGGTGGTGTCTCATCTGCCGCTGGTGGGTTATCTGATTGCCGAGCTGTGTCCGGGCATGTGTCCGCCGATGTTTGCCACTTCCGCGATGGCCAGTGTGGAACTGAACGGCGAAACCGGGCAGGGCAGCTTTGACTGGCAGTTCAGTCCGTGCCAGGTTATGGCTAAAGTTTAATTTTTCCGGGACGGGAAGATTAAACAAAAGAAAGGCACAGCGCGTACGTACTCGCTGTGCCTTTCTGCTTTGCGCTGTTTGGAAACGGCGGTTAACTGATTTTGTCGTCCAGCTCGATGAGTACCAGCAGCGAGGCGGTGCCGCCGAACTCTTTCGGTGCCTGATGAAAAGCTTCGACGTCGGGATGCTGCGCCAGCCACAGCGGGGTTTGCTGCTTGAGAACATGCTTGCCGTGGCCGTGCATTACGCAGGCGCAGTGCACATGTTCGCGGCGGCAGGCGGCGATCAACGCACCGAGTTCCTGCTTGGCCTCAAGTTGCGTTAATCCGTGCAAATCGAGAAACAGCTCGGGTGAGTAATCCCCGCGGCGCAATTTTTTCAATTCAAAATGGCTGACGTCAGGCCGCACATGGCGCACCGGGCCTTCTTCCTGCAACATCGGCTGGAACTCGTCAGAAAAATAATAACTCGCATCCACCTGCTCCTGAATCAGCTTTTTAGGCGACAGTTGCATGGCTTTTTTACGCGGCGGGCGGTGAGTAATAGTGTCATTTTTCAGGCGCTTGACGCCCGGCACAGCCTCGCGAAATATCGCTGCTTCTTCCGGGCTGAGCAGGTGCTTTTTCTTCATCTTCTGGTCGTCTTTTTCGCACAATGCGGACAGTGTACCTGCGGGGACCCTGTGGTTTAAAGAAAACTCAGGGTTAAATTCTTCGAGACATCGCGCAAGTGCGTTGACTAGCTGCTGATTTGTGACGGGCTTCGTGGCAAACTATGCGGAAAATTATGGGTTAAACGTCTGTTAAAAACCCGTGCACTGCCTGGAGAATAAAATTGGACAAAATTTTCGTCGACGAAGCTGTCAGTGAACTGCATACCATTCAGGATATGCTGCGCTGGACCGTCAGCCGCCTGAACGCGGCCAATGTCTATTATGGTCACGGCACCGATAACCCGTGGGACGAAGCAGTGCAGCTGGTGTTACCAAGCGTGTTTTTGCCGCTGGATATTCCCGAAGATATGCACACGGCGCGCCTGACCTCCAGCGAGCGTCACCGCATCGTTGAGCGCGTGATCCGCCGCGTCAACGAGCGCGTGCCGGTGGCTTATCTGACCAATAAAGCCTGGTTCTGCGACATGGAGTTTTACGTCGATGAACGTGTGCTGGTGCCGCGTTCACCGATCGGTGAACTGATCACCAACCGCTTCTCCGGCATTCTGCACAATCAGCCTGAGCATATTCTCGACATGTGTACCGGCAGCGGCTGTATTGCGATTGCCTGTGCCTACGCGTTCCCTGAAACCGAAGTCGACGCCGTCGACATTTCTGCGGATGCGCTGGCCGTGGCTGAGCGCAATATCGACACGCACGGGATCGAGAACTGGGTTACGCCAATCCGCTCTGACTTGTTCCGCGAACTGCCGCCGCTGCAATACGACCTGATCGTCACCAATCCGCCGTATGTGGATGAAGAAGACATGTCTGATTTGCCTCAGGAATATCGCCACGAACCGGTGCTTGGTCTGGCTTCCGGCACAGACGGTCTGAAACTGACCCGGCGCATTCTGGCCTGTGCGCCGGATTATCTGACCGACGACGGCGTGCTGATTTGTGAAGTGGGCAACAGCATGGTACATCTGATGGAACAATATCCTGAGATCCCGTTCACCTGGCTGGAGTTTGAAAACGGCGGTGACGGTGTCTTTATGTTGACCAAACAGCAGCTTGTGGAATGTGCCGAGTACTTCACCGGCTACCGCGACTAAAATACCCGTCATACTTCTCGCTGCAAATGCGTTGGCTGCGTTCATTCACCCCGGTCACATGGTACGGCCATGCTGCCGGGGATTCATGAATTTGCCGCCTTCCTGCAGCGCGAATGATTAAGGGTATAACTATTTCATGGCCGATATATCACCGGCCATTCCAGAATAAAACATCAACATAATGGTTAAGGAGCCGTGATGGCAGGGAACAGTATTGGGCAGTTTTTCCGCGTCACCACGTTTGGCGAATCCCACGGTGTGGCACTGGGCTGTATTATTGACGGCGTGCCGCCGGGTATTGCGCTGACCGAAGCAGACCTGCAACACGATCTCGACCGTCGACGTCCGGGGACCTCGCGCTACACCACGCAGCGCCGTGAAGCCGACGAAGTGAAGATCTTGTCTGGCGTGTTCGAAGGCGTGACCACCGGTACCAGCATTGGTCTGATCATCCAGAATACCGATCAGCGCTCGCAGGATTACAGTGCTATCAAAGACGTGTTCCGTCCGGGGCACGCGGATTACACTTACGAACAGAAATACGGCGTGCGTGATTATCGCGGCGGTGGCCGTTCATCAGCCCGCGAAACAGCGATGCGTGTAGCCGCAGGCGCCGTGGCCAAAAAATATCTGCTGGAAAAATTCGGCGTTAAAGTACGCGGTTATATGTCCCAGATGGGCGATATCACCTGCGAGCTTAAAGACTGGGACCTGGTCGAAACCAACCCGTTCTTCTGCCCGGATGAAAGTAAGCTGGAAGCGCTGGATGAACTGATGCGAGCGCTGAAAAAAGAAGGCGATTCGATTGGTGCTAAAATCACCGTCGTGGCGGATCACGTACCTGTCGGCCTTGGTGAACCCGTCTTTGACCGTCTGGATGCCGATCTGGCGCATGCGCTGATGAGCATCAATGCGGTGAAAGGCGTGGAAATCGGTGACGGTTTTGCGGTTGTCGCCAAACGCGGCAGCGAGAATCGTGACGAAATCACACCAAACGGTTTTGATAGTAACCACGCAGGCGGGATCCTCGGGGGGATCAGCAGCGGCCAGCCGGTGATCGCGCATCTGGCGCTGAAGCCGACTTCCAGCATCACCGTACCGGGGCGCACCATCAACCGTGAAGGCGAACAGGTAGAGATGATCACCAAAGGCCGTCACGATCCTTGCGTCGGTATCCGTGCGGTGCCGATTGCCGAAGCGATGATGGCAATTGTGCTGATGGATCATTTACTGCGACAGCGCGCTCAGAACGGCGACGTCCATTCTACCGTGCCACGCTGGTAAACCTTTGATGAAATCCTTACGCGAAATCCCTGCATTGAAAGCGGCCTGCGCCAGTCTTCTGGCGCTTGCGCTCTGCGCACCCGCTATGGCGGCAACGCCGTGGCAGAAAATTACTCAACCGATTTCCGGTACCCCACAAGCCGTGGGTGGCTATGCCAACGGCTGTCAGATTGGCGCACAGCCGCTGCCGCTCAATTCACCTGATTATCAGGTGATGCGTACCGATCAGCGCCGTTATTTCGGTCAGCCGGATTTGCTGGCCTTTATTACCCGTCTTGGTACGCAGGCGCGTGAAAAAGGGCTGGGCACCATGCTGGTCGGTGATATGGCGATGCCTGCCGGCGGACGCTTCAGCAGTGGTCACGCCAGCCATCAGTCCGGGCTGGACGTGGATATCTGGCTGCAACTGCCGCGTCAGCGCTGGAGCGAGCAAATGCTGCTCAAACCGCAGCCTATTGATCTGGTCAGTGCTAATGGTAAAAACGTCGTGCCGGGCCAGTGGCAGCCGCGCATTGAAACGCTGATCAAAATGGCCGCACAGGATAAAGAAGTGGTGAGGATTTTCGTTAATCCGGCTATCAAGCAACAACTTTGTCTGGACGCAGGAACCGACCGCGAATGGCTGCATAAAGTGCGTCCATGGTTTGGTCATCGTGCCCACATGCATGTTCGTCTGAGCTGTCCGGTCGGGAGTCTGGAATGTGAAAATCAGGCGCCGCCTCCGCCGGGCGATGGCTGTGGTGCTGAGCTGCAAAGCTGGTTCCTGCCGCCGAAACCGGGTAGCGGGTCAGTCAAAAGCGAGCCACCTCCGTTGCCGCCGACCTGTCAGGCGCTGCTGGACAAGCACGTTCTTTAATCACGCATGAATACTTCAATAATTCTTCGCCACGTAAAGCGGGACTGATAGAAAAATGGACTGGTTGATTGTTGCCCCCTGGGTAGTAGGCGTTCTGTTTTTAGTGGCTGTCGTGGCGGGATTTATTGATTCAATCGCAGGCGGCGGTGGCCTTATCAGCCTGCCAGCGCTGCTGGCCGCCGGGGTTTCTCCGGCGCAGGCGATCGCCACCAACAAGCTCTCGGCTGTGGGCGGTTCGTTCTCCGCCAGCCTGTACTTTGTGCGGCGCGGCGTGGTCAATCTTAACGATCAGAAGCTCAATATCGCCTGTACCTTTGTGGGGGCGGTGCTGGGCGCGATTTTAATTCAGCGGTTGCAGGCGGATATGCTGCGACAGGTCTTGCCGCTGCTGATCATCTGCATCGGGCTGTATTTCCTGCTGACGCCAAAACTTGGCGAAAGCGATCGTCAGCGTCGGCTGTCAGCCTTGCCGTATGCGCTGGTCGGCGGAGGTTGCGTCGGATTTTATGACGGCTTTTTTGGCCCCGGCGCAGGTTCCTTCTATGCTTTAGGCTTTGTGACCTTATGCGGGTTTAACCTCGCAAAAGCCACGGCACACGCTAAAGTCCTGAACTTTACCTCCAACTTCGGCGGCCTGCTGTTCTTTATCCTCGGCGGAAAAGTGGTGTGGGGATTGGGTTTCGTGATGATGACCGGGCAGTTTATCGGAGCGAGACTCGGAGCGCGGATGGTGCTGAGTAAAGGCCAGAGGATGATCCGCCCGATGGTGGTGGTCGTGTCTGTGGTGATGAGCTGCAAGCTGATTTATGACAATCACGGAGCAGATATCCACCACTGGCTGAGCCTGCATTTATAATCTTTCAGGCAAGCCGGATATCGTTCCCCGGCTTGCCCGAGGTCATAAAAACGCGCGATTAAACAGGGTTATATTGTCGCCCCTGATCTTACTTACAGAGTTTCACAGCAAATATGTCTGATTCGACCGCAACACATAACTACCATCAATTGATCGACATTTTTGATTCCTGTTTCTTTGAGGAATTCAACGTGCGTCTGATCAAAGGCGACGACGAGCCGATCTACCTGCCGGCGGACGAAGTTGTGCCGTTTAACCGTATCGTGTTTGCCCACGGTTATTACGCCAGCGGAATGCATGAAATCTCCCACTGGTGCGTCGCCGGTGCCGAACGGCATAAACAGGTGGATTTCGGTTACTGGTATTGTCCGGACGGTCGCGATGCCCAGACGCAAAGCGAGTTCGAGAAAGTGGAAATCAAACCGCAGTCTTATGAGTGGCTGTTCTGTGCGGCGGCGGGATTTGCTTTCAACGTCAGCTGTGACAATCTGAGCGGCGATTGTGAGCCAGACCGTGTCGGATTCCAGAACAAAGTGCGCGAAGAAGTGCTGCGCATGCTGGAGCAGGGTATTCCCCCAAGACCTTTGCGCTTTATTAAAGCGTTACAATCGTTTTACAATACCGCCCCTTTGACGCCTGCAGACTTCCCTGCGTTGCAGCCGCTGTAATAAAAAACTGAGTTCCGGATACGAGAGGAAGAGTAATGATCGCAGAATTTGAAACGCGGATTTTAACGCTGATTGACGACATGGTCGAAAGCGCCAGCGACGACGAACTGTTTGCCAGCGGCTATCTGCGTGGTCATCTGACTGTTGCTGTCGCAGAAGCGGAAGAGAACGGTGAGCACACCCCTGAAGCGTTGAAAATTCTCGTTCAGGAAGGTCTGGATAAAGCTATCCGCGCCGGTGAATTATCCCCACGCGATCAGGCGCTGGTGCAGGGCATGTGGGAAAATCTCTATCAGGCATCCCTTCCTCAGTAATCTCTTCAGTAAAAAAAAGCGCAGTTACGGTTTATCCGGCTGCGCTTTTTTATTGCCTGACGATTCTGAATCAATGCGATTCGACCGGGCGGCCTTTCAGTAATTTTCTCACCCACATACGGTTCGGGTTCAGTGCCGCCAGCGTTTCGCTGTCCAGCGGTAACGGCTCACCGGCAATCTGCGCGGCCAGAATTTCCGCACCCAGCGGAGCGGAGCTCAGGCCGCGCGAGCCGAGGGCGCCAAACAGAAACAGATTCTCATGCACTGGCGCAGGCGCGACTGGCCGATGACGTTTCACGTCGAGATCCAACGCCTTGTAGCTTTTCAGCAGTGCATCGTAATCAGAAACTGAACCGATCATCGGCAGGTGATCGCGGGTCGCGCAGCGCACGCCGTTACGCGCTTCGCCACCGCTGACGTCAACGTCTTGCGGCCACTGTTGCTTGGGCAGGCAATCGATCAGGCGCTGACGATTTTGCTGCTGATCGTCGTCACGGTAATCGGTACATTTATCCGCACGATGGTAGCTGGCGCCGATGCAGTGATGCTGATTGAGCGGACTCACCGGGGTCAGATAGCCGTCATAGCACAACACTTGTTTGAGTTTGCTCAGTTCAGGCGTGGTCGGAATATGCGAAACCTGACCGCTGACCGCATAAACCGGCAGCTTCTCGCTTTGGGCGAAATCCGTGATGTCCGCGCCGTTTGCCAGCACGATGGCCTGATGAACGGCCTCGTGGCCGTCGGCGAAGGTCAGCGTCCATTGTGAACCGGTAACCTGACGTAAGTTCGTCACCCGCTGGCGGTAATGCACGGTTAAGCCCTGCGTTTGCGCAAGGGTAATCAGCGACGCCGTCAGCTCTGCCGGACACAGCCATGCCCCGAGCGGATACGTGACGCCGCCGCTGCCACAGGGCACGCCGCACAAGGCTTCCGCTTGTTCTTCTGTCAGCGCCGCCGCCAGACCTTCAGGCCAGCCGCCGTTCACGATCCCGTCGATCTTCCCCTGACTCTTTTCGTCGTAACCCAACTGTGTCACGCCAGACCACTGATGATCAAAAGGCACACCCTGTTTTTCCAGTTGCGCATACTGGCGGCGGGCGAAGGTGAAGGCATGAGCGAAAAAACGCTCCAGCGTATCACCGCGTCCGTTGAGCAGCGGATACACCGCGCCCTGACGGTTGCCCGACGCGCCGAGCGCCGGTTTTTCATCGGCACAGTACAGCGTCACCGCATAGCCACGGCGCAATAGCGCCAGCGCCAATACCGCACTCGCCACGCCGCCGCCCAAAATTGCAAACTCTGTTGCATTTTGTGCCGCCGGGCGAAAATACCAGGGGGCAGGATGAGGAACATCAATTTTTGAAGGTAAAACGCCGGATAACATATGGCGCTTTTCACCGAAGCCAGGCACTTTTTCGATCTCAAAACCGGCATCCTGCAAGCCGCGACGGACGACGCCGGCCACGGTGAAGGTCGCAAAGGTGCCTTGCGGGCGGGTCATTTTCGCCATGGCATTGAAAAGATCGGGTGTCCACATGTCCGGATTTTTCGACGGCGCAAAACCGTCGAGGAACCAGGCATCCACCTGCTGATTCATACTGGTGTCACATGCCGGAAGCAGGGTAGTCACGTCGCCAAACCACAGGTCGAGCGTAATGCGCCCGTCAGCTAAAAGCAGGCGATGGCAACCGGCAAAGGGCATCGGCCATTGCTCGCAAAGCTCGGCAGACCAGGAGGCCAGCTCCGGCCACTGCGCATGGGCAGCGGCGAGATCTTGCGCAGACAGCGGAAATTTTTCATAGCTGATGAAATGCAGCCGTTGCAGGATGGCGTCGGGGTTCTCATTGTGGAACCTCTCGAAGGTCTGCCACAACGTCAGGAAATTCAGTCCGGTACCAAAACCGGTTTCCGCAATGATGCAAAGCGGGCGAGGGTGGTCGGCAAAACGGGCCGGGAAATGGTTGCCATTCAGGAAGACATGACGCGTTTCCAGTAAGCCGTCCTGGTTGGAAAAGTAGACGTCATCAAAATGTCGGGAAACAGGTGTACCCTGTTCGTTCCAGCTTAATTCAGCGGGTGTGATCGGGTTATGGCTCACGTGAAACTCTCTCAGTTCAAGGCGATGCCGGAGTTTACGCCTGCGTTTGACCCTGCGCAAATTTACCACGATTTACACAACGAATTGCTGATCGGACTTGTTCGGCGTACAACTGTACGCTAGAGTGCGTGACGAAATCCCGAATAGTTATTAATAGTACAAGAGGTATTAAATGAAACGTGCAGTGATTACTGGCCTGGGTATCATCTCGAGCATCGGTAACAATAAGCAGGAAGTTCTTGCATCTCTGCAAGAGGGTCGCTCTGGGATCACCTTCTCGCAAGAGCTGAAAGATGCCGGCATGCGTAGTCACGTCTGGGGTGATGTCAAATTAGACACCAAAGGGCTTATCGATCGTAAGATTGTGCGTTTCATGAGTGATGCCTCGATCTACGCTTATCTTTCCATGGAACAGGCGATTGAAGATTCCGGTCTGACCCCTGAAATGGTTTCCAACGACCGTACTGGCCTGATCGCCGGTTCCGGTGGCGGTTCACCGCGCAACCAGGTTGCGGGTTCCGACGGTATGCGTGCTAAAGGCCTGAAAGGCGTTGGCCCATACATGGTGACCAAAGCGATGGCGTCCGGTGTCTCTGCCTGTCTGGCAACGCCGTTCAAAATTCGCGGTGTTAACTATTCCATCAGCTCTGCCTGCGCTACTTCTGCTCACTGCATCGGTAACGCGGTAGAAATGATTCAGCTGGGCAAACAGGACGTGGTCTTTGCCGGCGGCGGCGAAGAACTGTGTTGGGAAATGGCTTGTGAATTCGATGCTATGGGCGCGTTGTCTACCAAGTACAACGAAACCCCAGAAAAAGCGTCCCGTACTTACGATCAGGAACGTGACGGCTTCGTCATCGCTGGTGGTGGCGGTATGGTGGTTGTTGAAGAGCTGGAACACGCTCTGGCACGTGGCGCGCGCATCTACGCTGAAATCGTTGGCTACGGCGCAACGTCTGACGGCGCTGACATGGTGGCTCCATCGGGTGAAGGCGCAGTGCGTTGCATGAGAATGGCAATGAATGGCGTTGATACCCCAATCGACTACGTTAATGTGCACGGGACTTCTACTCCGGTCGGTGACGTTAAAGAGCTGGGTGCTATCCGTGAAGTGTTCGGTGATAAAACTCCGGCGCTGTCTTCTACCAAAGCCATGACCGGTCACTCTCTGGGTGCCGCAGGCGTTCAGGAAGCGATCTACACCCTGCTGATGGCTGAGTACGGCTTCATCGCACCAAGCATCAACATCGAAGAACTCGATGCGAAAGCAGAAGGGATGGATATCATCACCAAACCGACACAGCGCGAGCTGACGACAGTAATGTCCAACAGCTTCGGCTTCGGCGGTACTAACGCCACGCTGGTCATGCGTAAGCTGAAAAACGATAAATAATTCGCGTCGCTCAATGTGATAAAAAAACCCGCTTTTTAGCGGGTTTTTTTATATTTGTGATTTGTAGTTTCTGTCATATTTCAACGATTCAGGTACAATTTAGCCACTTTTTCCTCTCATTTTGTTGACATGATGCTCTCACTGCGACAAATCAATCATCGGCATCTGCGCTTCCCGGCATGGCTTGGGATCCTGGCGATACTGATGTTGTTTATTGCACCGGTGGTTTCAAAATCACTGGTGGCGGAGGGTGCGCAGCATGTGATGATGTCCGGCATGGTAATGTCCGATATGGACATGCCTGAGGGTGAAATGGCTGACATGGATATGTCAGACCACGACGCCTCTGCGGCACATTGCCAGAAGCCAACCTGCCAGTCGGTACCACAGGACATCGCTAAAATGATGATGTTCGGTGACATGAGCGATGCCGCCTGCGGTTATTGCGTGTTGCTGGTGCATTTGCCGATGCTCGATTTGCAGGCCATGCCGATGCTGTGGTGGCCGGGTTTCTCCGCCCGCGCACCTGTGCGTTCGATCATTCAACGTCATATCCCGTCACAGTTCTATACCGATTCCCAGCCCCGCGCGCCGCCTGTCATCTCCTGAAGTCACTTTTCTCTTAAAAAAAATTATCGTCATAACGGCGCCTAGCCCGCGTAGCCGTTATGCATATGCTATGGAAAATTCAGGAAATTTGAATAATGAGCCAGCCTGCTGTTTCTCACAAAATGACGGTCAAAGCCGCATCCCTTGCGCTGCTTAAGCGCATTCACTTTTATATTGGCCTGTTTGTCGGTCCGTTTATTTTTATCGCCGCGCTGACCGGCACGTTGTACGTACTCACGCCACAGTTTGAAAATTATCTGTACGCCGATGCCCTGTTCACATCGTCGAAAGGCCAGGCGCAGCCGTTGTCACGCCAGATTGATGCTGCCGTAAACGCCGCGGGTACAGATCCTAAGATTTATGCCGTTCGCCCCGCACCTCATACGGGCGATACAACGCGGGTAATGTTTTCCGATCCGCTATTAGGCGCATCAAAAAGCCGCGCTATCTTTATCGACCCTGCCACGCTGGCAGTGAAAGGGGATATGACGGTGTACGGCACCAGCGGTATTTTGCCGTTTCGTACGTGGCTGGATGATTTACATCGTGGCCTGCTGCTGGGCGACGCGGGGCGGATTTACAGCGAACTGGCCGCATCCTGGCTGTGGGTTGCCGCGCTGGGGGGCGTGATCCTGTGGCTTACCGGGCGCCGGAAAACCCGCATGCCGCGTAAGCTCAGCGAGAAAGCCGAAAAACAGCGTCGCAGTCGCCGCTGGCACAGCACCATCGGACTGGCGCTGATGGCCGGGCTGTTGTTCTTCTCCGCCACCGGTCTGACGTGGTCACAGTGGGCAGGGGATAACATTGGCGTGCTGCGCGCCTATATGGGCTGGCTGACCCCTGCGGTGAACACCAATCTGGATGCGCAAGTGGCGGCGGCGCCTGCGGACGAACACGCAGAACATCACGCTGCAATGGCCGACATGCCTGATATGCCGGGCATGGATATGTCCACGCATGCGATGCACGAGCAACCGAAAGCGGTGCCGGTCATGGCGCACACTTTTGATACGGTCGTTGCGGCCGCGCGGGCATCGGGGATTGAGGCGAACAAAATCGAAATTCGCCCGGCCTATATGCCCGATAAAGCCTGGACGGTGACCGAAGTGGATCGTAGCTGGCCGACGCAGGTCGATGCGGTGTCGGTCGATCCGGCAACAATGCGGATTGTCGATCACGTCTATTTTGCTGACTTCCCTCTGCTGGCTAAACTCACTCGTTGGGGCGTCGACGCCCACATGGGGATTTTATTTGGTTTGTGGAATCAGGTGATTCTGGCGGTGTTTGGCATCGGTCTGTGCGTGATGATTGCCTGGGGATATCGCCTGTGGTGGTTGCGCAGAAGCGTTAACACTGACGGGGTGAATCCGGTGATAACGCTGATGAAGACTTGGAAATCAGCCCCTTTCACTCTGCAATGCCCGATATTTTTGATAGCGCTGGGGCTGGCAATTTCTTTGCCGGTAATGGGCGTCAGTCTGGTCATTTTTATGCTGATTGATTTCGTCCGCTGGGCTCGTTCAGAACGCGCTGTGCAGACTGCCCGAACGTCAGACTAAGATTTTAACGCCCTGACCGGTGGTGCGAATGCGCCGCGCTGCCGGTTTTACTGTCCTTCTGCTGAATCTCACATTCACAATTTCATTTATCAACCTGATAAACAGACTTTTTATGTTTGTGATGATTAACCATTTTTTTAAGTTATCTCGCGATTTATCACGCCCACTATAAAACTCTACTAGTCTTATCTTTGCATCAGATTAGTCCTAAGTCTGTCTTTGATTTATTCAATATTTCCTTTGAAAATTAATGCATTACTTTTTGTAGGGGTTAGTTTATGGCTATTGAATCAGACGATCATAAAGTAGGGTTAATTCCGGTCACGCTGATGGTGTCCGGGAATATTATGGGCTCGGGAGTTTTCCTCTTACCGGCAAACCTGGCCTCCACCGGCGGGGTAGCGATCTACGGCTGGCTGGTGACCATTATTGGCGCGCTGGCGCTGTCGATGGTGTACGCCAAAATGTCCTCTCTTGATGACAGTGCCGGTGGTTCGTATGCCTACGCACGAAGAGCGTTTGGCCCGTATCTCGGCTATCAAACCAACCTGCTTTACTGGCTGGCCTGCTGGGTCGGTAATATCGCGATGGTGGTGATCGGCGTCGGCTATCTCAGTTATTTCTTCCCGATTTTAAAAGAACCTCTGGTACTGACCTTCACCTGCGTCGCGGTGTTGTGGTTATTCGTCATCCTGAACATTGTCGGGGCGAAGATGATCACCCGCGTTCAGGCCGTCGCGACGGTGCTGGCGCTGATCCCAATACTGGCGATTGCCATTTTTGGCTGGTTCTGGTTCAAAAGTGATACCTACATGGAGGCCTGGAACGTCAGTGGGAATAGCACCTTCGGTGCTATTCAAAGCACGCTGAGCGTAACGCTGTGGTCGTTTATCGGCGTAGAGAGCGCCTCGGTCGCTGCTGCGGTGGTGAAGAACCCGAAACGCAACGTGCCTATTGCCACTATTGGCGGCGTGCTGATCGCTGCCATCTGTTATGTGCTTTCAACCACCGCCATCATGGGAATGATCCCCAATGCGGCGCTTCGTCTTTCCACTTCGCCGTTCGGTGATGCTGCACGAATGGCGATGGGCGATACGGCAGGGGCGATAGTCACCTTCTGCGCGGCGGCCGGTTGTCTGGGATCACTCGGCGGCTGGACGTTACTGGCCAGCCAGACGGCGAAAGCAGCAGCCGATGACGGATTATTTCCGCCAATATTTGCCAAGGTCAACAAGGAGGGCGTGCCGGTGAAAGGACTTATCGTGCTCGGTATCCTGATGACCATCTTCCAGATTTCCACCATATCTCCCGACGCCACGGCGCAGTTCGCGCTGGTCTCTTCGGTCTCGGTCATTTTCACCTTAGTGCCGTACCTCTATACCTGCGCCGCATTACTGCTGGTCGGGCATGGGCATCTGGGCAATCGTACCGGGATGTACAGTTTCATCGTGCTGATTGCCTTTGTGTACTGCATCTGGGCTGTGGTCGGCTCCGGCGCGGAAGAGGTGATGTGGTCATTTATCGCGCTGATGGTGATTACCGCCATGTACAGTTTCAACTATAACCGTCGTCATAAAAACCCGTACCCGTTGGGTAAACCGCTTGAACTGGACTGACCGTTTTTTAACTCCCGGATTTTTAAATTCAAGACGAAAAGGAAAGGTTATGATCGATTTAAGTCGCCATAAAAAACGTAAAGTGCTGGTTGTTGACAGCAATATTACGGATGTAAACACCGCCAACGGGCGCGCCGTGCGGGAGCTTATCGAAGCGCTGGAAGACACTAACCTGACAGTGATCCCGGCGGTCACCTTCGAAGACGGCATTGCAACTATCACCTCAGATGCATCCATCTGCTGCGTGTTTGTCGACTGGACTTCCGGTGGCAACGACGACGCCTCGCACAGTCAGGCATTTGCGCTGCTAAAGGAGATCCGCCGTCGAAATAAAGGCGTGCCCGTGCTGCTGATGGCAGAGCACTCCTGTATCGACACGTTGACGCTGGACACTATGAAGATGGTCAACGAATTCGTGTGGATGCATGAAGATACCGCCGAGTTTATCGCCGCACGCTCTGTCGCTCTGATCGACAAATACTACGATCAGCTGCTGCCGCCGTTCACCAAAGCACTGTTTAACTACACCAAATATTCACCGGAATATTCATGGGCTGCACCCGGACATCAGGGCGGCGTCGCATTCACCAAAACCGCGGTGGGGCGTGAGTTTCTCGATTTCTTCGGTGAAAATCTCTTTCGTACCGATACCGGCATTGAGCGTGGTGCGCTGGGCTCATTGCTCGATCACAGCGGACCCATTAAAGAGTCCGAAACTTATGCTGCACGGGTCTTCGGCTCACACCAAAGTTATTCGGTGCTTAATGGCACCTCCGGCTCCAACCGCGCAATCATGACGGCGGTCGTCGGCGACGGTCAGTTCGCGCTGTGCGACCGTAATTGCCATAAATCGATCGAACAGGGGCTGGTGATGACAGGCGGCATTCCTGTCTTCTTCATTCCGACGCGCAACCGTTTTGGCATCATCGGTCCGATCCCTAAATCACAGTTTATGGCCGAGTCCATTCAGCAGAAGATCGACGAACATCCGCTGAAAAAACTCGCCACCGATTCGAAACCTATTTACGCCGTGGTTACCAACTGTACCTACGACGGCATGTGCTACAACGCGAAACAGGCGCAGGATTTGCTGGCGAAAAGCGTTGATAATATTCACTTTGATGAAGCCTGGTACGCCTACGCGCGTTTCAACCCGTTCTACCGCGACCGTTATGCCATGCGCGGCAATCCGGCGGATCATGATCCTGAAGGCCCGACCGTTTTTGCCACGCATTCCACGCACAAGCTGCTGGCCGCGCTCTCCCAGGCATCTTACATTCACATCCGCAACGGTAAAAAACCCGTGGAGCATTCCCGCTTCAACGAGTCCTACATGTTGCAGGCAACGACCTCGCCGCTGTATGCCATTATTGCCGCCAATGAAGTGGGCGCGGCGATGATGGACGGCAAGCAGGGCGAATCACTGACGCAGGAAGTCATCAACGAAGCGGTGGATTTCCGCATGGCGCTCGCCAAAGTGCATGCGGCGTTTTCCGCTCAGGGAGAATGGTTCTTTTCGCCGTGGAATGCGCCGGATGTTGTGGATGTCAAAACCGGTAAAAAAATTCCGTTCATTAATGCCTCCAAAGAACAACTCACCACCGACCCGAGCTGCTGGGTGCTCAGGCCGGGGGAAAGCTGGCATGGTTTCGACCAGCTCGACGATGACTGGTGCATGCTCGACCCCATCAAAGCCGGTATTCTGGCACCGGGTATGGGGGATGACGGTAAAATGCTGGAAAACGGCATCCCGGCGGCGATGGTCACCGCGTTCCTTTCTCAGCATGGGATCGTGCCTTCTCGCACTACCGATTTCATGGTGCTGTGCCTGTTCTCGGTCGGCGTCACCAAGGGTAAGTGGGGGACGCTCATCAACGTGCTGCTGGAATTTAAACAGCATTACGATGACAACAGCCCGCTGACGCTGTGCCTGCCAGATCTGGCTTCCTCTAACGCTGCGCGCTATGCCGGTATGGGGCTGAAGGATCTCTGCGACGAAATGTTCGCCTACATGAAAACCAGCCAGATGGATAAACTCCAGTCCGAGGCCTTTGGCAAAATCCCGACGCCGGTCAAGCTGCCGCGCGCCGCGTTTCAGGATCACATGGCCGGACGCTGTGAACACCTGACGCTGGACAAGCTGGCCGGGCGGGTCTCTGCGGTGGGCGTGATCCCTTATCCACCGGGCATTCCTATCGTCATGCCTGGCGAAAGCTTTGGCGCCAAAAACGATCCGTGGCTCAGCTATATTCGCAGCATTGCGCAGTGGGGCGAGAAATTCCCCGGCTTCGAAAAAGAGCTCGAAGGCGCAGAGTTTAAGGACGGGCAGTATCACATCTGGGTCCTGAAAAACTAGCGGCGAGTCTGCCTCCCCGTTTTGCGGTTTGCAAGATGATAGAGAGGGCAAATGAAAGGGTTGCGGCACATCTCGCAATCCGCTGACGGGGCTCTGTATGAGCCTCGTTTTTTTGCGTGATATCGCGGGAAGTGAGTAATTGCAGTGGCAGAGGGAAATTTCTTCGGGTAACGTCAGCGCATCAGATAACCGGCTTATTAATGCAGAAAACTTATGTTCAAAACAGTCATGGGCACATTACTTAAACCTTTCTTACGCGATCGTTTTTTGCATCTTTTAGTGCTGCTTGGCATTGTGCTGACCTGCTTTCAGCCTGCCAAAATTGTCCAGTTCCCGCAGTTTGTTGACTGGGACACCATCGTTACACTGTTAGGTTTGCTGATGCTGACCAAGGGTGTGGAAGTCAGCGGCTATTTCGATTTTGTTGGCCGTAAGATGATTAACGCCATCGATAACGAACGTTGGCTGGCGCTGTTTCTGGTGATGGCGGCGGCGGTGCTTTCCACTTTTATGACCAATGATGTGGCGTTGTTTATCGTTATCCCGCTGACCATTACGCTGAAAAAACTGACGTCGCTGCCGGTCACCCGGCTCATCATTTTTGAAGCGCTGGCGGTAAATGCCGGATCTCTGCTGACGCCCATCGGTAATCCGCAAAATATTCTGTTATGGAATAAATCCGGTCTGTCGTTCCTGCAATTTATTGCTCAGATGGCACCGCTGGCGATAATTACGCTGGCCGCATTGCTGCTGGTTACCTGGTTCTGTTTTCCATCTCACAGCCTTAAAAAGCTGGAGAGTAACGAAGGTTATCCCTTCCAGAAACGTCTGCTGTTCAGCTCCGTGCTGCTGTATGTAGCGTTCATTGCCTGTGTGGATCTGGGGCTGGCGATCTACGGCTTACTGGCGGTCATTCTGTGCTTTATCTGGCTGGCACGGCAGGTGCTGCTGCGCATCGACTGGCCGCTGATTTTGGTCTTCATCGTGATGTTTATCGATGTGCGACTGATTGTCGGACTGGATATATTGCAACCTGCCTTTGCGCATATTGCCGGTCTGCCCGATTACGGACATTACCTGCTCAGCATCGGGCTTTCCCAGGTGATCAGTAACGTGCCCGCAACCATCCTGATGATCAACTATTTGCCTTCGGGCGCGCTGCTGGCCTACGCCGTGAATGCTGGTGGCTTCGGGCTGGCGATTGGTTCGCTTGCTAACCTGATTGCTCTGCGCATGGCAAATGACAAAAAAATCTGGCTCAAATTCCACGCCTATTCATTCCCGTTCCTGCTGTTCAGCGGGCTGGCAGGCTGGTTTCTGTTACCCCTGGTGGTGAAGTAGCCTGCATGTTAAGAGACGCCAACCGGTTGACGGCGGCGGTGATTTCCGCTGGTGTCAGGGCGGAAAAGCCTAACATCCAGCCGTCCTGATGCTGACTGGTAGCGCCTGCCGCAGTGAAAAATAACGGCGACAGGCGCGGCGTTTCCACCCCGGCCTGTGCTGCCAGCGCGCTTAAATAGGCTTCCTGCCCGGCGGGTAAGTGAGCCGCGAGCTGCAAACCACCGGCGGCAACCTGCGGGGTCAGCCAGCTAATTTTTTGCTTAATCTGGTGCAACAGATGGTCGCGACGGCTGTGATACAGCTGACGGGAAAAGCGCAGGTGAGCGGCGAAATGCCCGGCATGCATGAATTCAGCGGTCACTGCCTGCATCAGCTGAGAAGAGTGCCCGTCGCTGACGGTGCGCAACGTAACCATCGGCGCAACCAATGCGGGGGGTAAAACGGCATAAGCCAGACGCAGTGACGGAAACAGGACTTTCGAAAAGGTGCCGAGATAGATTACCTGCTGATGTTTATCCAGCCCCTGCATCGCCGGAAGAGGTCTGCCGTCGTAATGCAGTTCGCTATCGTAATCGTCCTCGATGATCCAGCTGCCGTGGCGTTTTGCATAATTGAGCAGATGCAGGCGGCGCGGTAAACTCAGGCTGACGCCGGTCGGATAATGATGTGAAGGCGTCAGATACATCAGACGAGGTGCGGGGAAGTCCGGCGTCGGGTTAACTCCTTCGCAGTCGACCGGGATAGCGCAAATATCTGCACCGGCGCTGGCAAAAGCGTTGCGCGCGCCCAGATAGCCGGGCTGTTCCAGCCAGACCTTATCAGCAGGGTCGATAAGCAGCATCGCCAGTAGTTGCAGCGCCTGCTGCGAGCTGGTGGTGATCATGATTTGCGCGGCGGAGCACACGACACCACGGGACTGTTGCAGATAACTGGCGATAGCTTCACGCAAAGGTAAATAGCCTTGCGGATCACCATATCCCAGCAGGTGCTCGCCGTGAATGCGCAGCTCTCTGGCCGTCAGCTGTTTCCACGTTTTTAGCGGGAAGGCACGCAGATCCGGTGATCCCGCTGCGAAAGCCACGGGAAACTGTGGATCACGACATCCGCCGGTCGCGACAATTTTTTGCCCGCATACGGACAGTCTTGAGAGGCTGGGGGGAGTCGTGGTGCCTTTACGCGGTGCTGAGGGGAGGGAAAGTGATGTGCTGACAAATGTTCCCTTGCCGGTATGACGTCGCAAATAGCCTTCGGCTTCAGTCTGCGCATATGCCGCTTCCACGGTAATACGCGACACTTTCAAATCAGCAGCCAGCATGCGTGAAGATGGCAGCCTTTGCCCGGCAGTCAGCGCGCCGGTGTTAATTGCTTTGCGCAATGCCGCACACAGCCGGTCACGCAGGCCGGTGGTCACTGCGCCTTCCTGCGCACCTGTATTTTCGAAAAGCGTAATTAACGCAGAGGGCTGAGCCGGACCGGGCATAATGGGTCTCATCATTAGCGAGGAATTGGTATCAATAATAAGACCAAAAACAGCGATGATGGAACGGCTTTCAACAGAGAAAATTTCACAGGAGAAGTTATGTCGCACTCATCTTATGTTCTGGCTTTCGCACCGCCGTCACCGGAGGTCAGCGCCGCGTATCTGCACTCGAAACTGAGCTTTTATACCGATGCGGCCGACGTGGCGGCGGACCTGCAGAACGGCATTACCCGCATTGTGGTTATTGATACCCGTTCTGCTGAATATTATGTGCGCGGGCATGTGCCGGGCGCGGTAAGTTTTCCGCATAAACTGATGACGGCAGAAAGCACGTTGGCGCTGAGCAAAGAGGTGGTTTACGTGACGTACTGTGACGGGATTGGCTGTAACGGCTCGACGCAGGGTGCGTACAAGCTGGCAAAGCTGGGATTTCATGTGAAGGAAATGATTGGCGGGCTGGATTTTTGGATCCGCGATAATCATCCATTAGCCACGGGCGAAGAACGGGGAAACTATTCCCTGAGCCTCGCCCCCGATGACTGCGGTTGTGCCTGAACCTGCGTTTAAAACAGTGCCCAAAGCAGAAGCACGACCACCACAAAGGCGATAAACAGCAGCGGTTTTCCGCCGAGCGCCTGCATGGAAGGTGGCAGCATCGCGACAAACGGATTCATGATCGGCTGCGGATCCGTACGCGTCGTGGTGGAGAAGTGGTCATCCACCTCTTCGCTGCGTGGTGTGCGGTCCACTCGCTGGCTGAACAATACGCCAATCAGGTCATTCACCTGCACCGGCGTCAACGGCGTAGACAAAGTGGCATTGAACCGGTTTTCCACATATTCGGTCAGCTGACGGATTTCCTGGGTGCTGGCAGGCTGTTTGAGCACGCTCAGCAGAGTGGTCAGCGTCGGTGGCGTGGTCTGCTGGCTGAGTGAGGCTTTAACCTGCATAAACTGGCTGAGTAACTGGAAGTGTTTCGCCGGAATAGAATCACCGACTTTAACGCCCACCAGAGTAAACAATTCCTGCCACACTTTGACCGGTGCTTCGCCAGTGGCTGCACTGAGACGCGTAACCAGCTGCTGCAGGTTGTTGTGTTCGGCAGGCAGCAAAGGGCGATCGGTTACCGGAGTTTGTTGTGGCTGCGGGATATTCATCTGGCGCGTCTGGATCAAGTCCAGCACTTGTTGCAGCTGCGGGTGAGTCAGCTGGCTCAGCACGGTATGACCAAAATTCTGGCGGATAAAGTCGCTAACGGCCTGGCGGTTATTGCCCTGTGGCAACAGCTCGGTTAGCTGCAACATCAACTGGCGCGAGGCGTGGCTATCCTGCGCCTGCGTCAGTTTCCCCTGAAGCAGAGTCTGCGCCTGAGGAAATTGCGATGACGTGATTTCTGCGCCGTGCGGCAAAGAAAGATCGTGGCGCAGGTTTGCCCAGATCTCCGCAGATTTTATCGGGGTCAGCGCCATCAGCTTGACGATCAGCTTCTCCAGCGTGGTTCGCTGCGCCGGGGTTAACGGCAGTTCGCCACCCGGTTGAGCAGGAACGGTCTGACCCTGAGGCTGTGTTCTGTTGTCGCCAACCGGCATGCCCGGGCCGCTCAAAGGTTGCATATCACCGTCCTTCGCTGGAAATTAAATCGTCGCTTGATTGGAAAAGCGCGGCGCAAGAGCGCAGAAGCGCCTCATCATACCTGCAAAGTTTATTAATCAACACCGGGAATGGCAGGCCGATTAAGATTCTTAGGAATATTATTTATCAAAACGGACGTTAAAAACGTTCGGCGGGGCGCGAAAGCGAAAAATGGCTCACTGCCCGGCATGTTTACGCACAGAGCAGTGAGGTTTTGAGCGGTTATTTTTGCGTGGTTACCGACGTGCGGCCAAACAGGGGTTTACGCAAACGTTGGGCGAGAGCCACCCCGGCCAGCGTAATGCCGCCGCCTATAATATGGTAACTGTGCAGCTGTTCGTGCAGGAACAACACCGCGATAATGGCGGTAAAAATCGGTGACAGGTTCATGAAAATAGACGCTTTGTTAGCACCGAGGCGGATAACACCCTGGATCCACAAAAACGGCGCGATGATCGAGGCGGGGATCCCTGCGAATAACACCAGTGGGATATTGTGCACAGTCAGACTGACGTCGCTCGCCAGCAGGAAGTTTGGCAGCAGCAGCAGCACACCAAAAATGATCTGCACATACAGCGACTGCCAGTTAGGCAGCGGGATCGCCCAGCGTTTGGTCAGTACGCCATACAGCGCATAGGACGCCGACGCCGCAAACATCATCAGCTCACCTTTGCCAATCCCGTGTTGCAGCAGTTGCGCAGGGTCGCCAGCGCTGACCAGCCATACCAGCCCGGCGAAGGAAATCACACAACCCAGCGCGATACCGACGGTTGGCACCACGCTCAGCAGGAACAGGCTTATCACCACCGTCAGCAGCGGGATCAATGAGTTCAGGATCCCCATAAACAGCGCGCTGACGCTGTGTGCGGCGTAATAGGCCAGACTCTGATACAAGACCATGCCCAGCAGGCCGAGGATCAACAGCTTCCACCAGTATTGCTTCACCGCCTGCAGATTGCGCAGTACGCCCGGCAAAATAAACGGGGTCAGCGTCAGTAAGGCCAGCAGCCAGCGGTAGAAAGAGATCGCTGCGGGATCAATGGCGGTCGCGGACACCTTGCTGACTACAGCATTGAGCGACCAGATTAAAACGGCCAGCAGCGGAAAAAGTACATTCATTGCAAATCATCCCTAAGTAAATCGTTCCGCAAGTGTACGATTGTCTTATTTGTTATATATAACGATAATCAGACAATTCTTTCTGTAATTCAGACAACCTGCGCCGTCACAGACAAAAGGTTTTTATGCCGACTCGCCGGACATCACCGCTCCCGCGCTATTATCCACCGTTACCGGAAAAGCCTCCGACGACGCTGTTATTTCGTGGTGAAATTATTGAAGGGAATTCCGAATATGTGCGGCATTCGCATCCGTGGAGCCAGATTATCTGCGTGAAGTCCGGTGTTCTTGCCATGCTGGTCGCCGGACAGCGTTATCTGGCGCCGCGTGAGTTTGCCGTCTGGTTGCCGGCGGGCACCGAGCATTCAAGTTATAACCGTAAGACCACGCGGTTTTGCGCAATTGATATCGCGCCACAGATGAGTCAAAACCTGCCTGCTGCGCCGTGCCTGCTTACGCCGACGGGGATTTTCAATGCCATCGCCGACGATTGCTTTTCGCGCAAGCTGACCGAGCCGCAAACCGACGCCGATCTGCGCATGTGCCGCGTATTGCTCGATCAAATCAGTCTGGCACCGCGTCAGAATACTTACCTCCCGACGTCGGAAGATAAGCTGTTATCGCAGGTGCTGACCGGACTGGAAAAGAATCCGGCGGACAGCACCCCGCTGGCGCAATGGGCAGCGAAAATTTACACCACCGAGCGCACGCTATCGCGCCGATGCCAGCAGGAACTGGGCATGAGCTTTTCTGAGTGGCGTCAGCGGCTGCGTTTTTTACACGCCATCTCGCTGCTCGAGCAGGGCAAAAATGTGCAGGACGTCGCGCACGAAGTGGGCTACAGCTCGTCGTCGGCGTTTATCACCATGTTTCAGCAGATTTCCGGCACCACGCCGCAGCGTTTTCGTAACGACAGGTAAAGTTGTGCCCTGAAAGTTGGGATCGGCGCGGCGAACGTGGCAAAATCTCACTCTTCTTTATTTTCTATTCTTTCTTAGGCCATGCTGCCGGAGACAAACGTGAAAATCCTGGTTGATGAAAATATGCCTTACGCCGTCGAGCTGTTCAGCCGGCTGGGCACTGTACAGTCCGTTCCCGGCCGTCCGATCCCGCAAGACGCCCTGAATGACGCCGATGCGCTGATGGTACGTTCTGTGACTAAGGTGAACGAAGGTTTACTGACGGGAAAACCGGTGAAATTTGTCGGTACAGCCACGGCGGGCACTGACCATGTGGATGACGCGTGGCTGGCGACGCAGGGCATCGGCTTTTCCGCCGCGCCGGGCTGCAATGCCATTGCCGTGGTTGAGTACGTTTTCTCCTCACTGCTGATTATCGCCCAGCGTGATGGCTTCCAGCTGCATGACAAAACCGTGGGCATTATCGGCGTCGGTAACGTCGGTTCGCGACTCAATGCCCGCCTTGAAGCGCTGGGTATACGTACGCTGTTATGCGATCCGCCGCGTGCCGATCGCGGCGACGCCGGTGAATTCTGGCCGCTGGAAAAACTGGTCGCTGAAGCCGATATTCTGACCTTCCACACGCCGCTGAATATGTCCGGCCCTTATGCCACCCATCATCTGGTGGACGCTGATTTGCTGGCGCAACTGCCTGCTGACCGTATCTTGATCAACGCCTGTCGCGGTGAAGTGGTGGATAACGCCGCCTTGCTCGAGGCGCTAAACGGCACCAAAAAACTCACCGCCGTGCTGGATGTCTGGGAGCCGGAGCCTGATCTGTCACTGGCGCTGCTCGATAAAGTGGCCATTGGCACCGCGCATATTGCAGGCTACAGCCTGGAAGGCAAAGCGCGCGGCACCACGCAGGTGTTTGAGGCATTCAGCCAGTTTATCGGTCAGCCGCAAACCGTGCCGCTGGAATCGCTGTTGCCTGCGCCTGAATTTGCCGAAGTAACGCTGCGCGGTGCGCTGAGTGAAGCCAAACTGCTGCGACTTATTCACTTAGTGTATGATGTGCGCCGCGATGACCGGCCTTTGCGCCGTGTCGCCGGAAAACCGGGTGAATTCGACAAGCTGCGTAAGTTCTATGAAGAGCGTCGCGAGTGGTCATCTTTGCGGGTGGTCTGTGACGATCCGGCGACCGCCGATGTGCTGAAAAAGCTGGGCTTTAACAGCGTGATGGGCTGAGCCTTAACGCGCCCTTAAGCTTTTGCGCATACAGTGATGTGATAACGATTTCGAAAACAGGGCGGTGATCATTCATCGCCCCTTTGTATTTTGCACTTTTATTTCTGGAGAAAACCAACATGTCTGATGGCTGGAATATTGCGCTGCTTGGCGCAACGGGCGCAGTCGGTGATGCGTTACTGGATTTACTGGCCGAGCGTCAGTTCCCGGTTGGTGAGCTCTTCCCGCTGGCGAGTGAGCGCAGCGCCGGCCAGACCGTGCGTTTTAATGGCAAAAGCCTGCGCGTACAGCTGGCGTCCGAATTTGACTGGTCGCAGGTTCAGCTGGCGTTCTTTGTAGCGGGCAGCGAAGCCTCTGCACTGTATGCCGAAGAAGCTGCCAATCAGGGCTGCCTGGTGATCGACAGCAGTGGTCTGTTCTCGCTCGAGCACGACATTCCGCTGGTGGTACCGGGCGTGAATCCTGATGCGCTGTCTCATTATCGCAACCGCAATATCGTCGCCGTCGCTGACAGCCTGACCAGTCAGCTGCTGACCGCCATCAAACCGCTGACCGAACAGGCTGGTTTGTCGCGTCTGCATGTCACCTCACTGCTGTCCGTTTCCGCGCTGGGTAAAGTCGCGGTGGATGATTTAGCCGGGCAAAGTGCGCGCCTGCTGAACGGCATTCCGGCTGAAGAGGGCGGTCTGTTCAGCAAGCAGCTGGCGTTCAACATGTTGCCGCTGGTAAGCGACGAAGAGGGCAGCGTGCTGCAGGAACGTCGTCTGGTGGATCAGGTGCGTAAGGTGTTGCAGGACGATGGCCTGCCAATTTCTGTCAGCTGCGTGCAGTCGCCGGTTTTCTACGGCCACGCGCAGGTTGTGCATTTGGAAGGTTTGCGTCCGCTGTCTGCGGAAGAAGCGCGCACGGAACTGGAACGTATTGACGATATTTCCCTGAGTGACGAAGACGATTTTCCGACTCAGGTGAGCGATGCTTCCGGCAATGCCAATCTGAGCATTGGCTGTCTGCGTAACGATTACGGCGTGCCTGAGTTATTGCAGTTCTGGTCAGTGGCAGATAACGTGCGTTTTGGCGGTGCCCTGATGGCGGTGGAAACCGCAGAAAAACTGATTAATGAGTACTGGTACTGATTATGTCCGACCAAGTTATTGCTGACGTCAGTGCTGCTCCCGTCGTGGGACGCATTGCGTTAGGTATTGAGTACAACGGCAGCGCTTATTATGGCTGGCAGCGTCAGCAGGGTGCTGCCAGTGTTCAGGAGTGCCTGGAGAAATCGCTGAGCCGCGTGGCAGATACGCCAATTGTGGTGTTCTGCGCCGGTCGCACTGATGCAGGCGTCAGCGCCACCGGTCAGGTGGTGCATTTTGATACGCCGGTGATGCGTAATGACGCGGCCTGGACGATGGGTGTGAATACTCATCTGCCGAAAGATATTGCGGTGCGCTGGTGTGCGAACGTCGGGGAAGATTTCCACGCGCGCTTCAGTGCCACAGCCCGCCGTTATCGCTACGTCATCTACAATCATCGCTACCGTTCGGCGATTTTACATACCGGCGTGACGCACGTGCATATGCCGCTGGATGTGGAAAAAATGCAGCTGGCCGGTCAGGCGTTGCTGGGCGAGAACGATTTCACGTCGTTTCGCGCGTCGCAATGTCAGTCACGCACGCCCTGGCGCTACATGATGCATCTGAACGTCACCCGTCACGGCAATTATGTTGTGGTGGATATCAAGGCTAACGCGTTTGTGCATCATATGGTGCGTAACATCGTTGGCAGTCTGGTGGAAATTGGTGCGGGGAATCAGCCGGTGAACTGGATGGCCGAACTGCTGGCGGCGAAAGATCGCAATCTGGCGGCGGCGACCGGTAAAGCCGAAGGGCTGTATCTGGTCTCTGTGGATTACCCCGAGAAATTTGCATTACCTCAGGTCAATATGGGGCCGCTGTTCTTAGAAGATTAAGAACCTCTGAAGATGTAAGAAAGGACGGAAAATCAAATGGGTTTCATCCAGTTTGTGATCGATTTTATTCTACATATTGACGTGCATTTGGCAGAACTGGTTGCACAGTATGGCGCCTGGGTTTACGGAATTTTGTTCCTGATCCTGTTTTGTGAAACCGGGCTGGTGGTGACGCCTTTCCTGCCAGGGGATTCGTTGCTGTTCGTCGCGGGGGCACTGGCCGCGTTGCCGACCAACGATCTTAATGTGCATCTGATGGTGTTTCTGATGGCAATTGCTGCCATTGTGGGAGACGCCGTGAACTACACCATCGGGCGGGTCTTCGGTGAGCGCTTGTTCAGCAACCCGAATTCGAAGATTTTCCGTCGCAGTTATTTGGACAAGACGCATAAGTTTTACGAGAAACATGGCGGCAAAACGATTATTCTTGCGCGCTTCGTGCCGATCGTCCGGACATTTGCGCCGTTTGTCGCCGGTATGGGACACATGTCTTATCGTCACTTTGCTGCGTATAACGTGATTGGTGCGTTAATTTGGGTGCTGCTGTTTACTTACGCAGGCTACCTTTTCGGCGATCTTCCGATTGTTCAGGAAAATCTGAAATTACTGATCGTCGGCATCATCGTGGTTTCGGTCCTGCCGGGTGTGATTGAAATCTGGCGGCACAAACGTGCAGCGGCGAAAGAGAAACGTCATCAGGGTTAATCCCGTGACGATTTTTATGAATTAACAGGATATTGACGGTCATTAAACCCGCAGACTCACCAGTTTTTTATCCACAGTCTCTGGCTGTTATGGTTTAATGAGCGACAATTTATGGTCTGTTCCTGCGAACAACCCTTCTGTGATGCGGCGTGTGAGTTTTTTTATCACCTCGCGGGCAGACGTTTTTGGGTAGGTTTCAGGGGACTTGTTACAGCATGAACAGCGGACTGGCTTTGGCCGGGTTCAAACAGAAAGGTTATCGATGAGCTGGATTGAACGAATTCTTAGTAAGAGCACTGACTCGCAAACCCGTAAGGCAAGCATTCCTGAGGGCGTCTGGACTAAATGTGACAGCTGCGGACAGGTACTTTACCGCGCCGAGCTCGAGCGCAATCTCATGGTTTGTCCTAAGTGTGACCACCATATGCGTCTTTCTGCGCGTATGCGTCTGGCCTCTTTCATGGACGAGGGGAGTGAGGTTGAATTAGGTAGCGAGCTTGAGCCTAAAGATGTTCTGAAGTTTAAAGATTCCAAAAAATACAAAGATCGTCTGGTGGCTGCGCAGAAAGAAACCAACGAAAAAGACGCCATGGTTGTCATGAAAGGCACTCTGTTTGGTATGCCGATTGTGGTCGCGTCGTTTGAGTTTGCTTTCATGGGCGGTTCCATGGCCTCTGTGGTGGGCGCGCGTTTCGTGCGTGCCGTTGAACAGGCAATGGAAGATAACTGCCCGCTGGTGTGTTTCTCAGCCAGTGGCGGCGCACGTATGCAGGAAGCACTGATGTCGCTGATGCAGATGGCGAAAACCAGTGCGGCGTTGGCCAAGTTACAGGAACGCGGCTTGCCGTACATTTCTGTACTGACTGACCCGACGATGGGCGGTGTTTCAGCCAGCCTGGCGATGTTGGGTGATATCAACGTGGCTGAGCCAAAAGCCCTGATTGGTTTTGCCGGACCGCGTGTTATCGAGCAAACCGTGCGTGAAAAACTGCCTGCTGGTTTCCAGCGCAGTGAGTTCCTGATCGAAAAAGGCGCGATCGATATGATCGTCCGTCGTCCGGATCTGCGTGCCAAATTAGGCAGCGTTCTGGCGAAACTGACCGGGAAACCGGAGCCAAAAGTGGCCGAGGTTCCGGCTGCTGTCAACGGTTCTGCCGATGACCATCATCAGGATGCCTGATCGATCAGAGTAAAAGCCGGTCAGTTGTTCAGGGCGGCCACTCATCGTTGTGCCGCCCAAACTGTCGCCTCAAGCTGTTATCGCTCAGGACTGGCAGGCCGTGCTTTTACTCTGTTAGTGGTATCTGACAAAGAGGGCATTGCCTGCTGTCTCAGTCTGGTGATGCCGTGTCGAAGCGAACCTGAACAGGTTGAACGGGCTCATGCAAAATCAACATATCCCTCAAGCCACGTCGCCTTTAGCCACGTGGCTTTATTATCTCGAACACCTCCATTCTCAGGCGATTGAGCTGGGCCTTACACGGGTCAGCGCGGTTGCTGCAAAACTCGATTTGCTGACGCCCGCACCGCTGGTCTTTACCGTCGCGGGCACCAATGGTAAAGGCACCACCTGCGCCACACTCGAATCGATTCTGATGGCCGCCGGTTATCGCGTCGGCGTCTACAGCTCTCCCCATCTTGTGCGTTACACCGAGCGCGTGCGCATTCAGGGCGAAGAGCTGCCGGAATCGGCGCACTGTGAGTCTTTCGCGCTGCTGGAAGCCGGACGCGGTGATATTTCACTGACCTATTTCGAATACAGCACCTTGTCCGCGCTGTATCTGTTTAAGCAGGCGAAGCTGGACGTGGTTATTCTCGAAGTGGGGCTGGGCGGGCGCCTGGATGCCACGAATATCGTGGATGCCGCCGTTTCGGTTGTTACCAGCATTGCGTTGGATCACACCGACTGGCTGGGCTCCGACCGCGAAAGCATTGGCCGCGAAAAGGCCGGTATTTTCCGTGCGGGCAAACCTGCAGTCGTCGGTGAGCCGGATATGCCGCAGTCGATTGCCGACGTCGCGCAGGAAAAACAGTCTGATTTGTACCGTCGGGATACGAACTGGCATTTCACCGCCAGTGATCAGAGCTGGCGCTGGGCGGCGCTGCATAACGGCGCAGAAACCGGTGCGCTGGAAAATCTGCCGCTGCCGAACGTTCCGTTGGCGAATGCCGCCACGGCGCTGGCTGCATTGCATTATTCGCCGCTGCAAATTCCTGCTGACGCCATACGTTCGGGGTTGCAGCGCGCCGCGCTGCCGGGACGTTTCCAGACGGTAAGTGAATCGCCACGCCTGATCCTCGACGTTGCGCACAATCCTCATGCCGCGGCTTATCTGGCCGGACGTCTGGCGCAGTTGCCGCGTCAGGACGGGAAAGTGCGTGCGGTGGTCGGCATGTTGTCAGATAAAGATATTGCCGGTACGCTGGCATGTCTGTCGCCTCAGGTCGATGTTTGGTATTGCGCACCGCTCGAAGGTCCGCGCGGTGCCAGCGCAAAAGAGCTGACGGCGCACCTGCCTTCTGCGCGTGAGTTTGCGGATGTCGGATCAGCCTGGAGGCAGGCTATGCAGGAGGCGGCTCCTCAGGATATTGTGATCGTCTGCGGTTCGTTTCATACCGTCGCTCACGTAATGGATGCTTTAGATACGGGGAAAACCAGTGGCAAGTAAGTTTCAAAATCGTCTGGTCGGGACGGTCATTCTGGTGGCGCTGGGCGTCATCATTTTGCCCGGTTTACTCGACGGCAAGAAAAAACATTACGAAGACGAATTTGCGTCTATCCCATTGGTGCCAAAAGCGGGTGATGTTGAAGAACAGGACTCGGTGCCGCCGGTGACGCAGTCACTGCCAGCGCAGGCACCGGAAGGTGCCAATCAGGCGATGAGTGGCGCGCCTGAAGAGGACCATTCTGCGAACAATACTACAGCTGCCAATCGCGGCGCAGTCGCACCAGGCAATACCACGGTGGAAACGCCGCCGTCCACCACGTTGCCAGAGCAGAAGAAGGCCGTGACGCCAACGCGGACCGAGCCGGCGAAGCAGAAACCGGTTGAGCAAAAACCGGTGGTGCAAAAACCGAAGACCATCGAACCTAAACCAATGGTCGAAGCGCCGCCAATAGTTAAACAGAAGCCGGTCGAACAGCCGAAGCAGATCGAACAGCCTAAACCTGTTGAGCAGCCGAAAGCGGTCGAACAGCCGAAAGCCGCGCCGGAAGAAAAAGCGCCAGCGGGTCAGTCTTACGTCGTGCAACTGGGGGCATTGAAAAATGCCGCCAAAGCCAATGAGATCGTCGCGAATCTGCGGTTGTCAGGGTTCCGTGCCTTCACGGTGCCTTCCACTCCGGTGCAGGGACAAATCACGCGGTTGTACGTCGGCCCGGATGCGTCGAAGCAAAAACTCGAGGCGTCATTGCCACAGCTGCAACAGCTGAGTGGACTGGGCGGGCAGGTTCGCGCTTACAGCGCGCGCTGATTAAACGGCCTCTCCCTTCGCCGGGGGAGGAGTGAGACCTACTCATTTAATCAGTATGAGGGCACAAGCGATTTGTGCCCTTTTTCTATAGAATAGGTACGCTGAATTTTTATAGGTTTATGCTGCGATTGAGGTTTTTTTAATCGCTATTATTAATTTGTCTGACCGGCAGATTTCCCCTACGCAAACGTTTTCTTTTTCTGTTAGAATTCGCAGCGATTTGGATGCCGGGGTAGACGTGACTGGATTAGACACTGGAATAGTTAATGGTCTGGATTGATTACGTCATCATTGCGGTTATCGGATTTTCTGCCTTAGTCAGTTTGATTCGTGGCTTTGTTCGTGAGGCTTTATCGTTGGTAACCTGGGCTTGCGCCTTCTTCGTTGCCAGCCATTATTACCCTTACCTCGCCATCTACTTCACGCGTTTCGAAGATGAGTTAGTTCGAAACGGGATCGCAATTGCCATCTTGTTCATCGCGACGTTGATCGTAGGTGCAATTGTCAACTATGTGATTGGTTCGCTGGTCGAAAGAACCGGGTTGTCCGGCACTGACAGGGTGTTAGGTGTGTGCTTTGGCGCACTGCGCGGTGTGTTGATTGTCTCCGCGATGCTGTTCTTCCTGGATACCTTTACCGGCTTCTCACAAAGTGAAGACTGGAAACAATCTCAGTTGATCCCACAGTTCAGTTATATCATCAGGTGGTTCTTTGACTACCTGCAGAGCACGTCGAGTTTCTTGCCAAAACATCTTTAGTTTTGGCAGCGCTGAAGAGGAAAAGACAACATGTGCGGTATTGTCGGTATCGCCGGTTTCATGCCGGTAAACCAGTCGATTTATGACGCGTTAACGGTGTTACAACACCGTGGGCAGGATGCCGCAGGCATCGTCACCATTGACGCCAATAATAACTTCCGTTTACGGAAAGCGAATGGCCTGGTGAAGGATGTTTTCGAAGCCCGCCATATGCAACGCTTGCAAGGCAACATGGGCATTGGCCATGTTCGCTACCCAACGGCTGGCAGTTCCAGCGCTTCAGAAGCTCAACCCTTTTACGTCAACTCTCCGTTCGGCATCACCCTGGCCCATAACGGTAACCTGACCAATGCCCATGAACTGAGAAGTAACCTGTTCGAAGGCCAGCGTCGCCACGTCAACACGACTTCCGATTCTGAAGTTCTGCTGAATATCCTGGCCAGCGAGCTGGATCGTTTCCAGCATTATCCGCTGGAAGCTGACAACATTTTCGCTGCCGTTGCGGCGGTGAATCTGAAAATCCGCGGTGCGTATGCCTGTGTAGCGATGATCATCGGCCACGGCATGCTGGCATTCCGTGACCCGCACGGCATCCGTCCACTGGTGATCGGCAAACGTACGCTGGAAGGCGAGCGCAACGAGTACATGGTGGCGTCTGAAAGCGTAGCGTTAGACACGCTGGGCTTTGAATTCCTGCGTGATGTTGCGCCGGGCGAAGCGGTGTATATCACCGAAAAAGGCCAGCTGTTTACCCGCATGTGTGCTGAGAATCCACAGTACAACCCATGCCTGTTCGAGTATGTGTATTTCGCACGTCCTGACTCGTTCATCGACAAAATTTCCGTTTACAGCGCCCGTGTCCGTATGGGTGAAAAGCTGGGCGCGAAAATTGCCCGTGAATGGGAAGATCTGGATATCGATGTGGTGATTCCGATCCCGGAAACCTCTTGCGATATCGCGCTGGAAATTGCGCGCATCCTGAATAAACCGTACCGTCAGGGTTTTGTGAAAAACCGCTACGTGGGCCGTACGTTTATCATGCCGGGTCAGCAGGAACGTCGTAAATCGGTGCGTCGCAAACTGAACGCTAACCGTGCTGAGTTCCGTGATAAGAACGTATTGCTGGTTGATGACTCTATCGTGCGCGGCACCACTTCTCAGCAGATCGTTGAGATGGCGCGTGAAGCGGGGGCGAGACGCGTTTATCTGGCTTCTGCGGCACCGGAAATTCGTTTCCCGAACGTGTATGGCATCGATATGCCAAGCGCGAACGAGCTGATTGCGCACGGTCGTGAAGTCAGCGAAATCAATCAGATCATCGGTGCGGATGCGTTAATCTTCCAGGATCTCAGCGATTTGATCGCCGCAGTGAAAGAAGATAACAGCGATATAGAGAAGTTTGAGTGTTCAGTCTTCGACGGTATTTACGTCACCAAAGACGTTGATCAGAATTACCTCGAATATCTCGAAGCCCTGCGCAACGATGACGCTCAGGCGTTACGTGGCCAGCAGGAAGCTGAAAACCTTGAGATGCACAACGAAGGCTGATTAGCCGGTTGCTGACATCCGCTTAAACGCGCCCCTCCGGTGAACAGCCGGGCGGGCGCGTTTTTTTATGCCTGAATTTATGTCAGTATTAGCAGCATCGGGTCCGGTAACATTTTTCTAAGGCATTTTCATGAAACGACTTATTGTCGGCATTTCAGGCGCCAGTGGCGCAATTTATGGTGTCCGGTTATTGCAGGTGCTGCAAAGCGTGCCCGACATCGAAACTCATCTGGTGATGAGCAATGCCGCACGGCAAACGCTGACTCTGGAAACCGATCTGACGCTGCGCGACGTTCAGGCACTGGCTGATGTGGTGCATGATTCCCGTGATATTGCTGCCAGTATTTCTTCCGGCTCGTTTAAAACCACCGGTATGGTGATTTTACCGTGTTCGATTAAAACCTTATCCGGCATTGTGAACAGTTACACCGACGGTTTACTGACGCGCGCCGCGGACGTGGTGCTTAAAGAAAGCCGCCGTCTGGTGCTGTGCGTGCGCGAAACTCCGCTGCATCTCGGGCATCTGCGTCTGATGACGCAGGCTGCTGAGCTTGGCGCGATTATCATGCCGCCGGTGCCGGCATTCTATCATCGCCCGGAATCGGTGGACGATATCATCAATCAAACCGTTAACCGGGTAATTGACCAGTTTGATATTGAGCTGCCGCATGACTTATTTGTTCGATGGCAGGGCAGCCACTGAGTTTTCCCCACCTGTTACGCACTCATTTCTAGCATTTAACTAACATTGCACCAACGGTGATCACAAATTGATTCATTGCGGTGCATTGCTAAGCGCCCCTTACGCTATCCTTTCTTCAGACCTCTGAATACTTTCAACTTCCTGATGATTTTTTGACCGGTTTTCGCTCTCTTTGCAGGGAAATTGTCCTTGCTGAGAAACGGCACGAAAAGTGCATGAGAGAATCTGGCAAAAAAGCCATTTGCTTCGTTCAGCAAACTATAAAAAGACGTTCATTCACGCACACACAACCACAACAGATGAATAATCACTGAGGCTAATGTATGAAAAAGTTGTTCAAGGTTCTTCCGCTGGTTCTGGTCTTAGCCAGTGCAGGCAGTGCATTTGCTGCCGCGCCTAAAGCAATTAATATCGGCACCGATCCGACTTACGCCCCATTTGAATCAAAAGACTCCAGCGGTAAGCTGGTCGGTTTTGATATCGATCTCGCTAACGAAATGTGTAAGCGTGCGGCCATCAAGTGTACTTACGTTGAAAGTGATTTCGATGCGCTGATCCCTTCCCTGAAAGCCAAAAAAATTGATGCGATCATTTCCTCACTGTCCATCACTGAAAAGCGTCAGCAGGAAATTGATTTCACTGAGAAACTGTACGCCGCCAACGCCCGTCTGATCGCGCCAAAAGGCTCAAAAGTGTTGCCTGAACTGGATGCGCTGAAAGGCAAAAATGTCGGCGTATTGCAGGGTTCCACTCAGGAAGCGTATGCCAACGCAATGTGGCAGCCAAAAGGCATCAACGTGGTGGCTTACCAGAACCAGGATCTGATTTATGCGGATCTGGCATCTGGCCGTCTCGACGCAGCTTTCCAGGATGAAGTAGCAGGTAGCGAAGGCTTCCTGAAACAGTCAGCCGGTAAAGATTACGCGTTTGCGGGCCCTTCTGTGAAAGACGATAAATTCTTCGGCGTGGGTACCGGCATGGGGCTGCGCAAGACCGATACCGATCTGAAAGCCGCACTGAACAAGGCGTTTGACAGCATGCGTAAAGACGGGACTTACGACAAGCTGGCGAAGAAATATTTCGACTTTGACGTATACGGCGGCTAATTGCCCGCTGTGTGATGTGCCACAGGGGGCGGTGCGCCGCTCCCTGAGGTTCTGGCGCGGGCGCTCGCTGGCCTGCGGCGGGATCCACTGAGACAGGAAAAAACCATGCTGTATGGGTATTCCCAGGTAATCATCCAGGGCACGTTGGTGACACTGGAACTGGCGATTTCGTCAGTGGTTTTAGCGCTGGTGATAGGGCTTATCGGAGCGGGTGGGAAACTGTCAAAAAGCCGGGTTATCTCTGGTTTCTTTGGTTGTTACACCACGCTTATCCGCGGCGTACCTGATCTGGTATTGATGTTATTGATTTTTTACGGCTTGCAGATTGCGCTCAATAGCGTAACGGAATCCCTGGGATTGACCCAAATTGATATCGATCCGATGAGCGCCGGTATCATTACGCTCGGCTTTATCTACGGAGCATACTTCACCGAGACATTCCGTGGCGCGTTTATGGCCGTTCCCCGTGGACAGATCGAAGCGGCGACCGCCTTTGGTTTCTCCGGCTCACAGATTTTCCGCCGAATTCTCTTTCCAGCCATGATGCGCTTTGCGCTGCCTGGGATTGGCAACAACTGGCAGGTGATTTTGAAGGCCACCGCGCTGGTGTCATTGCTCGGCCTCAATGATGTGGTAAAAGCCACGCAGCTGGCAGGCAAGGGCACATATCAGCCGTTCTACTTTGCGATTGTCGCGGGTGTGGTTTATCTGATCTTTACCACGCTGTCGAACGGCGTGTTGTTATGGCTTGAACGCCGCTATTCGCTGGGTGTGAAGAGGGCTGAGCTATGATCGACATTCTTCAACAATATGGCTGGTCGCTGCTCTATAGCGATGGCTACCGGTTTACCGGTCTGGCTGTCACCCTGTGGCTGCTGATCAGCTCCGTCGTCATTGGCGGATTGCTGGCCGTACCGATGGCGGTGGGCCGCGTCTCTTCCAATAAATTTATCCGTTATCCTATCTGGCTTTACACCTACATCTTTCGCGGCACGCCGCTGTACGTTCAGCTGCTGGTGTTTTATTCCGGGATGTACAGTCTGGAAATCGTGCGCGGAACGGATTTTCTGAACGCGTTCTTTCGCAGCGGTCTGAACTGTACGATCCTGGCGTTAACGCTCAACACCTGCGCATACACTACGGAGATTTTTGCCGGTGCCATCCGTTCGGTGCCGCACGGTGAAATCGAAGCGGCGAACGCCTACGGATTTTCGCGCTTCAAACTCTATACCTGCATTATTTTGCCATCGGCACTGCGCACGGCGCTGCCTGCGTACAGTAACGAAGTCATCCTGATGCTGCACTCCACCGCGCTGGCCTTTACCGCCACCGTGCCGGATGTGCTAAAGATTGCCCGTGATATTAACTCGGCGACCTATCAGCCGTTTTACGCCTTCGGCATCGCGGCGGTCATTTATCTTTGTGTTTCTTTTGTTCTGATTGGTCTGTTCCGCAAGGCGGAAAAACGCTGGCTGGCGCACGTTAAGCCTCAGTCCGCTCATTAAAAAAAGCCAACTATCGACACCATTGCGGGAAACGTTATGTCAGAAAACAAATTAGCTGTTCTCGATTTACACAAGCGCTACGGCGACCATGAAGTGCTGAAAGGCGTGTCGCTTACGGCTAACGCCGGAGATGTGATCAGCATTATCGGCTCATCGGGCTCCGGTAAAAGTACCTTTTTGCGCTGTATAAACTTTCTCGAGAAGCCAAGTGAAGGCTCGATCAGCGTCAATAATCAGGACATCCGTATGGTGCGCGACACCGACGGCCAGCTGAAAGTCTTCGACAAGAAGCAGCTGCAACTGTTGCGCACCAAACTGACGATGGTGTTTCAGCATTTCAACTTGTGGAGCCATATGACGGTGCTGGAAAACGTCATGGAAGCGCCGGTGCAGGTACTGGGGCTGAGCAAAGCGCAAGCGCGCGAACGTGCCGTGAAGTATCTCGACAAAGTCGGGATCGATGCACGTGCTCAGGGAAAATATCCGGTGAACTTGTCCGGTGGCCAGCAGCAGCGCGTGTCTATCGCCCGTGCGCTGGCGATGGAGCCCGAAGTACTGTTATTCGATGAACCGACCTCCGCGCTCGACCCTGAGCTGGTTGGCGAAGTGCTGCGCATCATGCAGAAGCTGGCGGAAGAGGGGAAAACCATGGTTGTGGTCACCCACGAAATGGAATTTGCCCGTCATGTGTCAAATCACGTGATTTTCCTGCACAAAGGTGTGATTGAAGAGCAGGGCAATCCGGCGGAAGTCTTCAGCAATCCGAAAAGTACGCGTCTGCAACAGTTTTTGTCGGGTGCGCTGAAGTAATTGAAAGCCACTGAGAAGAGCGGGATGGCGTTTATTCGCCGGCTATATTCCCTCCACCTCCCCCTTCGCTGGGGGAGGTGCTTAAGTCATTAGCTTTTCGCAGCCAGCAGGCACAGCTGCACGGTCAGCTCGTAAGATTTCACAAACGAATTCACAGGCAGAAACTCATACTTTGAGTGGAAATTGTGCGCACCGGTGAAGTAGTTCGGGGTCAGCAGACCTTTGGCTGACAGCGCCGCGCCGTCGGTGCCGCCGCGCATCGGGATCACTTTCGGCTCAACGCCGATCTCTTTCAGCCCGGCAAAAATCAGATCAATCGCCCGGCGATCTTCGCCGATCGCACTGCTGATATTGCTGTAGGTATCGCTGATATCCACCGAGACCTTCGCCGTCGGATACTGAGCGGCAATGATCTTCGCCACATCCTGAATTTTCTGTTTACGCGCCGCAAAGCTGGCACTGTCAAAATCACGGATTGACGCCTTCAACTGCGCGCCCTGTTGCGTTGCGCTCATACCGTTGAACCAGACGTAGCCTTCGCGACCTTCGGTGTTTTCCGGTGTTTCTGCGCGATCAAAATGGCTGATGAAATCCTGTGCCATCAGCAGCGGATTAACCAGCACGCCTTTGGCTGACATCGGGTGCGCCGTGACGCCGGTAAAGTCGATTTCCACCGCCGCCGCATTAAAGTTTTCGTACACCACTTCGCCCAGTTCACAACAGTCGATGGTGTAGGCGAAATCCACGTCAAAGCGCGCCAAATCCAGTGCTTTTGCGCCGCGCAGTCCGATCTCTTCATCCGGTACAAACGCTACCACGATATCGCCGTATTCCTGATCGGCCCTGAGATTCTCCAGCACGGTCATCACTACGGTCACGGCAGCTTTGTTATCGGCGCCCAACACGCTGGTGCCGTCGCTGAAAATGATCTCTTCGCCCTGATAGGGCAGAATTTCCGGTCGTTCGGAAGGGCGCAGCCAGATGTCTTTTTCTTTGTTCAGGCACACATCGCTGCCGGTGAAACGCAGAGTCTGCGGGTGAATATCAGCGCTAAGACCGACATCGACGGTATCAATATGCGTAATAAAACCAATGCGCGGGCCACCCTGTTTGGTGCCGCGCTTAACCGCCGTGACGGTCGCATATTCATCAATCTGAATATTTTCTAAGCCGAGCTGATGTAGCTCATCGGCCAGCAAACGCGCCATGTCATGTTGACCCGGCGTGCTCGGTAAGGTGTTCACACTGGCGTCACTTTGTGACGTCACGGAGAGATAGTGGTAGAAACGTTCGGTAAGCTGTTTTGCGATAGTTGTCGACATCTTGACCTCTGAATGATCGCCAATGGGTTTACTTGTTATAAGATTTTCATATATAACAAAGTATTACTAGTTGTTATTCAGATGTTAATCTGTTTTTGCTTTGGGTTCCATGATGAAGAACTTTTAAACACTCTCCGGACGGGGAAAAAAGGGAAAAAATGAAACACAACATCCTCAAAATAAGCACAGGGTTACTGGCGCTGGCAATCACTGGTGGTGTATCCGCCAAAACGCTGGTTTATTGTTCTGAAGGTTCACCTGAGCAATTCAATCCGCAACTTTACACCTCGGGAACCTCGGTGGACGCCAGCGCGGTACCGATTTATAACCGCCTGGTCGATTTCAAAACCGGCACCACTGAGCTGGTGCCGAGTCTGGCGGAAAGCTGGGACGTCAGCCCTGACGGCAAAACCTATACCTTCCACCTGCGCAAAGGCGTGAAATTCCAGAGCAGCAAGCTGTTCAAGCCGAGCCGTGATTTCAACGCCGATGACGTGATCTTCTCGTTCATGCGCCAGAAAGATGAAAATAATCCGTACCATAAAGTCTCCGGCGGCACGTACCTGAACTTCGACAGTCTGAAGCTGGGCGATTTGATTGGCAGCATTGATAAGGTTGATGACTACACGGTGCGCTTCAATCTGACCCGCCCGGAAGCGCCGTTTGTCGCCGATCTGGCCTGGTATTTCGCGTCTATCCTCTCGGCAGAATATGCCGATCAGATGCTGAAAGCCGGTACACCGGAAAAACTCGATCTCAATCCGGTGGGCACCGGTCCGTTCGAGCTGGTTCAGTACCAGAAAGACACGCGTCTGCTGTACAAAGCCTTCCCGGAATACTGGCAGGGCAAATCTAAAATCGATCGTCTGGTATACACCATCACCCCGGATGCTTCGATGCGTCTCGCAAAACTGGAAAAAAATGAGTGTCAGGTGATGCCGTTCCCAAATCCGGCAGATCTTGACCGTATGCGCGCCAATAAAGATATCAATCTGATGAGCAAATCTGGCCTGAATACCGGTTTCCTGTCCTTCAATACCCAGAAACCACCGCTGGATAACGTGAAAGTGCGTCAGGCACTGAGCATGGCGATCAACAAGCCGCAAATCATCGAGGCAGTATTCCGTGGCACCGGCACAGCGGCGAAAACGCTGTTGCCGACCGGCGTCTGGGGTTACAACGACAAGGTAACCGATTACGATTATTCACCGGAAAAAGCCAAAGCTTTGCTGGCGGAAGCGGGCATGCCGAACGGTTTTGACATCGACCTGTGGGCGATGCCGGTACAGCGCCCTTACAACCCGAACGCCCGACGTATGGCGGAGATGATTCAGTCTGACTGGGCGAAGATTGGCGTGAAAGCGCACATCGTCAGCTATGAGTGGGGCGAGTACCAGACGCGTATCCGCAATGGCGAGCACATGGCTGCGTTGATGGGCTGGACCACCGCCAACGGTGATCCGGACAACTTTTTTGGCCCGTTGTTTACCTGCAACGCCGCGAAGGGTGGATCCAACTCAGCCAAGTGGTGTTACGCACCCTTTGACCAGTTGATTACCGAAGCCAAAGAAACCACCGATCACGCCAAACGCGTCGCGCTTTACGAGCAGGCACAGCAGATGATGCACGATCAGGCTCCAGCGGTGATGATTGCGCACTCGACGATTTTCGAACCGGTTCGCAAAGAAGTGAGCGGGTATGAGATTGATCCGTTTGGGAAACATGTGTTTTATCAGGTGGATATTAAGGAGTAAGACTTAGATCGGGAAGGTTTCGGTTTCTCGCCGTTCATTCGACGCCGTTTTTGAAAGCGGCCACTGGCTATGTAAGTCGAATGAACAGTGAGTCTATATTTCGGAATTTAAATATAAAAATTGAACCGGTTTGCTCCTCCCCCTGCGAAGGGGGAGGAGTATGGCTGGCAATAGCAGAACTACCTGAAATATAGCCGGGATGCATGGCTCATGTTTGAAAAGCTGGCAGTCCATTACCCCAACAAATCCTCCAGGGCTCCCTTCAGCTCCTGGTGCTGATACGCAAACCCGGCTGCCTCCAGCCGCTTCGGTACCGCCCGCTGGCCGCCAAGCACCAGCACCGACGATTCTCCCATCAGCAACCTTACAACGCCCGCAGGCGCCCGCATAAACGCCGGACGATGCAGAACTTCACCGAGCAGGGCACTGAACTGTTCATTACGCGCCGGATAAGGCGAGACCATGTTGAACGGGCCGGTGAGGGTTTCATGCATCAGCAGGAAAATGATGCCGCTGACCATGTCGTCGATGTGGATCCACGGCATGTATTGCTGACCATCGCCGATCGGGCCGCCGAGACCTGCGCGGAAAGGCAGAACGATTTTCGCCAGCGCCCCGCCTTTGGCCGCCAGCACGATGCCGGTTCGCAGCAGACACACGCGGGTGCGCGGGCTTTCTGCCGTCAGCGCCAGCGCTTCCCAGCGGGCGCAAAGTTGCCAGGTAAACTGCTTATTAGGCGGTTCATCCTCGGGGACTAACGCCTGCCCCTGATCGCCGTAATAACCCACTGCCGAACCTGAAATAAAGACTGACGGTGGCGTCTGGCTGGCGTTGATGAGCTGGGCCAGTTTTTCGGTTAACTGCCAGCGGCTTTCGCAAAGTTTGGCTTTGTACTCTTTCGTCCAGCGCTTATCGGCAATCGGCTCGCCCGCAAGATTGATCACTGCATCGAAACCATCCAGCGACGTTTTGCCGTCCAGCGTTTCCCAGAGCTGAACCTGTGAACCCAGTATTTTTGCGGCGCGTTCGGTAGCACGGGTGAGGGCGGTAATCTGATGAGATTGCTCAACAAGTCTCTCGGTGAGCCTGCGGCCAATGAGCCCGGTAGCGCCAGTGATCAGGATTTTCATGTCAGGTTCCTTAACTGTCTGAATATGCGAATGAACTGTTTGTAATCATAGTTGAGTCGCCGCGCTTAACGCGCGATATGGAGCACAATTAGTGGAAATTATTTACAGCGGGAGTTTAAAAGAAGAACCCCCGGCAGACACCGGGGACAGAGCGGTTATTGATTGTTGATGCGGGTGGTATCGGCCAGTGCGTAGGCTTTTTGCGTCGCCGGACGGGCTTTGACGCGCTCGAACCAGTTACGCACCGCCGGATACTCCGCCAGATCAATGCGCTGGCGCTCATGCGCCACAATCCACGGGTAAGTCGCAATATCTGCAATACTATAAGTGTCTCCGGCGATGTAAGCGTTTTTGGTCAGTTGGGTATTGAGTACGCCGTACAGACGTTTGGTTTCCTGCTGAAAACGTTCGATGGCGTAGGGGACTGGCTGCGGGGCGTAATGGGTGAAGTGATGATTCTGTCCGAGCATCGGGCCCAGTCCGGCCACCTGCCATGTTAACCATTCCAGGGTGGTTGTGCGTTCGCGCAGTTCCTTGCTGAGAAACTTGCCGGTTTTTTCCGCCAGATACTGCAAGATTGTGCCGGATTCAAATACGCCTATCGGTGCGCCGTTGTCTACGGGCAGACTGTCGACAATGGCCGGGATTTTATTGTTAGGCGAGATGGCCAGAAACTCGGGTTTGAACTGATCGCCTGCGCTGATATCAATTCGGTGAAGGCGGTAGGGCAATCCGGCTTCTTCCAAAAAGAGGGTAATTTTGTGGCCGTTCGGTGTGGGTGCGTAATAAAGATCAATCATATTGCCTCCTGCGTTATGTTAATCACTCTGTGGGAGCTGCGGGACGAGATACGCCAATGTGGAGTCGTCAATCACACGTTTTTAAAGTGATTGAGTAGGGTATCATAACGCCGATGAATACCGGCCTGCCTCAGACCTTTGTCGGAGTTGTCTTATGGCGAAGTTTGTGGGGTAACATAACTTTTACCTGTCACCAACGCATCCATTGCTATTGAAGCCATGTGGCAGACCCAGATAGAATCTCCGGACATTGTCGACGTGTTGCACCAATTACTGCGCACAGACCCATTGCGCACAGACCAGCGCTTAAAACAGAAGGTTTCAGCGGATGTCAGAACAAGAGCAAAACATCAGTACGGAAGAATGGGTTGATATCGTCAACGAAGACAACGAGGTCATTGCCCAGGCCAGCCGACAACAAATGCGTGCTCAGGTCCTGCGTCACCGTGCCAGCTACATTGTGGTTCATGACGGAATGGGAAATATTTTGGTTCAGCGCCGTACAGAAACCAAAGACTTCTATCCTGGCTGGCTGGATGCAACGGCAGGTGGAGTGGTGCAAAGCGGCGAAAATATTCTTGATTCAGCCCGCCGTGAAGCGGAAGAAGAGTTAGGAATTGCCGGTGTACCTTTTGCCGAACACGGCCAGTTCTACTTCGAAGAAGAGAACAAATGCCGCGTGTGGGGCGCGCTGTTCAGCTGCGTATCGCATGGCCCGTTCGCGCTACAGGAAGAAGAGATTGATTCGGTGCGCTGGATGACGCCGGAAGAAATCACCGCGCGCTGCGACGAATTCACGCCGGATTCTCTGAAAGCGCTGTCGCTGTGGATGACACGCAATAATGAGAAAGAACACGGCAAGCCGTTAACCCGCGAAATGGCTGCGCCGGTTGTTGAAACGCAAGACGTTGAAACAACCGATGTGAATGATGAGGAAAAAAATCAGGGTCCTTCTGTCTGATTATCCGATAAAAGCGGGCGATATCACGTCGTCCGCTGCTTTTAAGCCCGCGCTTTAACAGCTTTCCCGCTTACACAATGACGAGGCGATCGTCACCTCTTCCCACTCTTCATCATGGATTCTTGCCAGCAATGCCTGCGCTGCACGGGTGCCAATTTCTTTGTGCGGAATGGCAATGGTGGTCAGCGGCGGCTGGCAGACTTTGCTCACGTCGGCATTGCCAAACCCAACGACTGCCAGACTGTCGGGCACCTTGATACGCCTGCGCTGGCACTCATACAGCGCACCGCATGCCAAATCGTCTGAAACGCACACCAGCGCGTCGATCTCGGGCCACGCCAACAGAAACTCCGGTAACTGCTGAGCACCGGTAGAGAAGCTGGCGGGCTCGGCGGCGTTGATCACCCTGTGCGGTGACATATGCGCTTTCAGCATCGCTTTGCGCCAGCCCTGTAAATGTTGCTGGAAAATCCACTGCTCCTGATTGGCACACAGCATGCCGATGTTCTGGTATCCCTTGGCGACCACGGTTTGCGTGAGCTGAAACATCGCTTCGACATAATCAATGCCGATGTTCATATCAATGGGGGAATCGGTCAGCGCACCGATTTCCAGCACCGGAATAGTCAGATTGTCCAGCCACTGCCGCACATTGGCGGAGTGCTCGACGGAGAGCAAAATGGCTGCGGCCAGGTTGTATGACAGCAGCGTTTCGAGCAGCTTTTCTTCGCGCTCAATACGGTGCTGGGATTCAGCCAGCATTATCTGATAACCGGCGGGTTGCAGAACTTTCTGTAGCCCGGCAAACATCTCGGCACAGCCCGGTTCTGACAGGCTCGGGACGATCATGGCGATGGTATAAGAAGAGGCGGAGGCCAATGAACTGGCGGCCTGGTTGGGCAAATAACCCAGCTGGCTGACAGCTTCTTCAATCTTTTCACGCAGCTTATCGGAGACTTGTTCTGGCGTGCGCAATGCGCGGGAGACGGTCATGCTACCCACGCCCGCAAGCTGCGCCACATCAGCCAGCGTTACCCTCCCGGTACTGCGTCTTTTCTTGTTAATGGACATTCACAATCCTGACTCCTACACCCGCAGGTATAGCGAAAAAAGCAAGCCACAGCAGGGTGATACCCGAAGGTTCTGCGGCAGAATTGGGTAAATTATCGGTGATTTCCCGACAAAGTATACCGTTATTTGTGCGAACTGCGGTCCGGCGATACCGGAAGGTGACTATTTTTGATAGCGCTATCACACTTCACAATGATAGAAGCTTGGTAGCGCTATCTTTGTGAGATGTATCACAGATGTTAACGCTACCGGTGAGTAGAGTCAGGGCGTTGGTGTTGTCTGGGGGAATTCGGCACGCCAGCTCATAAAAAAATAAACCGGAGCTCTACCTATGCTGAATGATTGGCTGACGTCTGACAGGATTCAGATCAGAACAGATATCACGGACTGGCGGCAGGCAGTGGAAGTCAGCGCTGAGCCACTGTTGAAAGATGGCACTATCACGCCTGATTACCTGACGGCGATTTTTGCCCAGCGGGAAAAGTTGGGCCCGTACTTCGTTCTGGCACCGGGGATTGCGATGCCGCATGCCAGGCCGGAAGAGGGCGCGAAAGGATTAGGGCTGTCGCTGCTCACGCTACCACACGGCGTGAAATTTAATTCAGAAGATAACGACCCGGTGTATACGGTGGTGATGTTATCGGCACCGGATAAACACAGTCATCTCGAGTTAATCTCTGAACTGGCGGAGTTATTCTCCAGCGATGAAGAGATGCAGAAAATACATCAGGCGGCAGATATTAAAACAATTCAGGATGTCATCGCGAAATTCTGACTCTGAAATCTTCATTAATGGAATGACGTTAATTCATCACGGAAGTAGTGACCCGTAATGACATCAGAAAACATTCTGATGCGAGAACCTACAAACTTTTAAAAACACAGGTGAATAAGATGAAAATCATGGCGATTTGCGGTTCCGGTTTAGGCAGCAGCTTTATGGTCGAAATGAACATTAAAAAAGTGCTGAAAAAATTAAATATTCAGGCTGACGTTGAGCACTCTGATTTGTCGTCGGCCATTCCCGGTGAGGCCGATCTGTTCGTCATGGCGAAGGACATCGCTGCCAGTGCTAACATCCCGGAAAATCAGCTGGTTGTCATAACCAATATTGTGGATGTCAACGAGCTGGAAGCTAAATTAGTCGCCCATTTTGAAAAACATCCGGTGTCCTGACGGCCACTAAACCCTACATATAAAACTAATAAAGTATGAGGTGGATATGTTTATCCAGGAAACGCTCAAGTTTGTGGTTGATATATTAAAAGTCCCGGCTGTTCTGGTCGGGCTCATCGCATTAATCGGCCTGGTCGCACAAAAGAAAAACTTTTCTGATGTGGTAAAAGGTACGGTGAAAACCATACTGGGTTTTCTCGTATTAGCAGGCGGTGCGACGGTATTAGTCGGCTCGTTAAATCCGTTAGGCGGAATGTTCGAACACGCCTTTAATATTCAGGGAATTATTCCCAATAACGAAGCGATTGTCTCAATCGCGATGGAAAAATTCGGTGCCCCTACCGCATTAATTATGGCCTTTGGTATGGTCGCGAACCTTATCGTGGCACGTTTCACCCGCCTCAAATACGTCTTCCTGACCGGGCACCACACGTTCTATATGGCCTGTATGATCAGCGTCATTCTGACGGTGGCCGGTTTTGAGGGCGTGGCGCTGGTCTTTACCGGTTCCCTGACACTCGGCCTTATCATGGCGTTCTTCCCGGCACTGGCGCAGCGTTACATGCGTAAAATCACCGGCAACGATGATATCGCCTTCGGCCATTTCGGCACCATCGGCTATGTGCTTTCCGGCTGGATAGGCAGTAAGGTCGGTAAAGGATCACGCTCTACCGAAGAGATGAACCTGCCGAAAAACCTCAGCTTCCTGCGCGACAGTTCCATCTCCATCTCGCTAACCATGATCATTATTTATCTGATTATGGCGGTCTTCGCCGGACAGATTTTCGTTGAAGCAACCTACAGCGCAGGCCAGAACTATCTGGTGTATTCCATCATTATGGCAATTACCTTCGCAGCGGGTGTGTTCATCATCCTGCAAGGTGTACGCCTTATTCTGGCTGAAATCGTTCCTGCGTTCGTCGGTTTCTCCGAGCGACTGGTGCCGAACGCGCGTCCTGCACTGGACTGCCCGGTGGTGTATCCGTATGCGCCAAACGCAGTGCTGATTGGCTTCCTGTTCAGCTTCCTCGGCGGTCTGGTCGGGCTGTTCCTGCTGGGGCAGATGCACATGGTGCTGATCCTGCCAGGCGTAGTGCCGCACTTCTTTACCGGTGCCACAGCGGGCGTATTCGGCAATGCCACCGGCGGACGCCGCGGCGCGATGTTTGGTGCCTTTGCCAACGGTGTGCTGATCACCTTCCTGCCGGTTCTGTTGCTGCCGGTACTCGGTGCCCTGGGCTTTGCCAACGCCACGTTCTCTGACGCGGACTTCGGCGTCATCGGTATCCTGCTGGGTAATCTGGCTCGCTTCATGTCGAAAGAAGCCATTATGGCGCTGATCGTCGGGATCTTTGCCGTCCTCGTCGCTTACAACTATCTCGGTAAAAAACCTGCTGCGGCGAAAGCAATCAGCGAAGAGTAATTCAGTCACTCATTACGTCTCTTATCACCCACCGGGAAACACCGTTCAGACCTGCCAGCAATGGCAGGTCTGGATAAGTGCTCACTAAAATAAGGACCCAAAAAGATGAAAGATGTCCACGAGGTTCGTTCTCTGGCCCGTCATATCCGCATCGAGACGCTGAAAATGCTGACCGGTCTGGGATTCGGGCATTACGGCGGCAGTATGTCAGTGGTGGAAACGCTGGCGGTATTATACGGCGATGTCATGCGCATTGACCCGAAAAAACCTGACTGGCAGGAGCGCGATTATTTTGTGCTCTCCAAAGGTCATGCCGGTCCGGCGTTGTACGCCACGCTGGCGCTGAAAGGGTATTTTCCGGTCAGCGAACTGAAAACGCTGAATGAAAATGGCACCAAACTGCCAAGCCATCCCGATCGCCTGCGCACGACTGGCGTCGATGCCACCACCGGTTCGCTTGGGCAGGGCGTGTCTATTGCCGCCGGCATGGCGCTTTCTCACAAGCTGGCGGGCCGTACCAACCGCGTGTTCTGCATTCTCGGCGACGGTGAACTGAACGAGGGCCAGTGCTGGGAAGCCTTCCAGTTTATCGCGCACCATAATCTGCATAACCTGACGCTGTTTATCGATTACAACAAACAACAGCTCGACGGCACGCTGGATGAAGTGATCAGGCCTTTCGATCTGGCCGGTAAATTCAGCGCCTTTGGTTTTGATGTGCAAACCATCAAAGGCGACGATGTCGTCGCAATCAGCAATGCAGTCACGCCGGTGCGTCAGGGCGAGCAGCGTCCGCTGGTCGTGATCCTCGATAGCATTAAAGGGCAGGGCGTGACCTATCTTGAGCAACTGGCGAATTCCCACCATTTGCGCTTAACGCCGGATGTGAAACTGGAAATCGAAAATGCGATCGCCGAGCTGGAGGCCACCCATGTTTGAAGTCTCTCTGGAATTACAAAAAGACGCGGTGGAAATGCGTAAGGTTTACGCCAATACCGTGCGCGAAAAGATTGTTGAGAACACGCCGATCATCGCGCTGGAAGCGGATTTGATGAGCTCGATGGCGATGGACAGCGTGCATAAAGACCATCCTTCCCATGTCATTAACTGCGGCATCATGGAGGCCAACGTGATCGGCGTGGCCGCGGGGCTATCACTTACTGGCCGCGTGCCGTTTGTGCATACGTTCACCGCTTTTGCCAGCCGCCGCTGCTTCGATCAGCTGTTTATGTCGCTGGATTACCAGAAGAATAACGTCAAAATTATTGCATCCGACGCTGGCGTCAGCGCCTGTCACAACGGCGGTACGCATATGTCCTTTGAAGATATGGGCATCGTGCGCGGGCTGGCGAACTCGGTAGTGATGGAAGTGACCGACGCCGTGATGTTCCGCGATATTCTGTTACAGCTGATGGATCTGAAAGGATTCTACTGGGTGCGAACAATACGTAAACAGGCGACGCAGGTTTATCAGGAAGGTTCGACCTTCACCATCGGCAAAGCGAATGTGCTGCGCGACGGGAAAGATGTGACGCTGATTGCCAACGGCATCATGGTGGCGGAAGCGCTGAAAGCGGCAGAGATGCTGGAGCGCGAGGGAGTGAGTGCGGCGGTGATCGACATGTTTACGCTCAAACCGATTGATAAAGACATTATCATTAAATACGCCGCCAAAACGGGCAAAATCGTCACCTGCGAAAACCACAGTATTCACAACGGGCTGGGGTCAGCAGTCGCGGAAGTGCTGGTAGAAAACCATCCGGTGCCGATGCGTCGCGTTGGCGTGAAGGAGCGTTATGGACAGGTCGGAACGCAGGAGTTTTTACAGCAGGAATACGGGCTGACCGCCGAACATATTCTCGAGGCTGCAAAGCAGTTGCTGTGAGCGAGAAGTGAGGAAATCAGAAAATAAAAACGCCGACGAGATGTCGGCGTTTTGCTGTCTTGCATACTGTTATTCGGGCGTAAAATAATTCAGGGAATTATTTTGCTGCCTCTTCTGCCTGAGCAGACTGAATCGCAGTCAGTGCCACGGTGTAGACGATATCGTCAACCAGTGCGCCACGGGACAGGTCGTTAACCGGTTTGCGCATACCCTGCAGCATCGGCCCGATAGAGACCAGATCCGCAGAACGCTGTACCGCTTTGTAGGTGGTGTTACCGGTGTTCAGATCCGGGAAGATGAACACGGTCGCCTGACCTGCAACCGGTGAATTCGGTGCTTTGGACAGAGCAACGTCAGCCATGATCGCGGCATCGTATTGCAGAGGGCCATCGATGATCAGGTCAGGACGTTTTTCCTGCGCCAGACGGGTCGCTTCACGCACTTTCTCAACGTCGCTGCCCGCGCCGGAATTACCGGTCGAGTAGGAAATCATCGCCACGCGCGGTTCGATACCGAATGCCGCGGCGGAATCCGCAGACTGGATCGCGATTTCAGACAGCTGTTCAGCCGTTGGATCCGGGTTGATCGCGCAGTCACCGTAAACCAGAACCTGGTCAGGCAGCAGCATGAAGAACACAGAAGACACCAGGGAGCTGCCCGGTGCGGTTTTAATCAACTGCAACGGTGGGCGGATGGTGTTAGCGGTGGTATGAACGGCACCGGAAACCAGACCGTCAACCTTGCCTTGTTCCAGCATCAGAGTGCCGAGAACTACGTTATCTTCCAGCTGCTCGCGCGCAACCACTTCGGTCATGCCTTTGCTTTTACGCAGCTCAACCAGACGCGCCACGTATTCTTCACGCACGGCAACCGGGTCGATGATTTCGATGCCTGCACCCAGAGTCACACCCTGAGCCGCGGCAACGCGTTTGATCTCATCCGGATTACCCAGCAGCACGCATTCTGCAATACCACGTTCAGCACAAAGTGCTGCCGCTTTAACGGTACGTGGCTCGTCGCCTTCCGGCAGAACGATACGTTTACCGGCTTTACGGGCCAGCTCGGTCAGCTGATAACGGAACGCTGGCGGAGAGAGACGGCGTGAACGCTCGGAGTGAGCGCTCAGAGACTCGATCCAGTCCGCGTTGATGTGAGAAGCCACATACTGTTGCAGTTTCTCTACGCGCTGATGGTCGTCCGCCGGGACTTCCAGATTGAAGCTTTGCAGGCTCAGGGACGTCTGCCAGGTGTTGGTGTCTACCATGAACACTGGCAGGCCAGTCTGGAAAGCACGTTCGCACAGGCTGTTAATGCGTTCGTCAATTTCGTAGCCACCGGTCAGCAGGATAGCGCCGATTTCCACGCCGTTCATTGCTGCCAGACAAGCTGATACCAGCACGTCTGGACGGTCAGCGGAGGTCACCAGCAATGAACCTGGACGGAAGTGCTCCAGCATATGTGGAATGCTGCGTGCGCAGAAGGTCACGGATTTCACGCGGCGGGTTTGCACGTCGCCTTCGTTGATGATGCGGGCATTCAGGTGTTTCGCCATGTCGATTGCGCGGGTGGCAATCAGCTCGAAGCTCCATGGAATGCAGCCCAGCACCGGCAGCGGACTGTTAGCGAACAGCTGAGTCGGGTCGATGTTCGCCACGCTGGCTTTGTTGGAATCATCAAAGATTTCAGAAAGGTCAGGACGTGTGCGGCCCTGATCGTCAACCGGGGCATTCAGTTTGTTGATGATAACGCCGGTGATGTTGGTGTTTTTACTGCCGCCGAAGCTGGAACGGGCCAGTTCGATACGTTCTTTCAGCTGCGCCGGAGAATCGTTGCCCAGCGCCAGAACGAAGACGATTTCTGCGTTCAGGGTTTTAGCGATTTCATAGTTCAGCGCGTTAGCAAACTGATGTTTACGCGTTGGGACCAGACCTTCCACCAGCACCACTTCTGCGTCTTTGGTGTTTTCGTGATAACGCGCGATGATTTCTTCCATCAGCACGTCTTGCTGGTTTGAACTGAGCAGCGCTTCAACGTGGCTCATTTTCAGCGGTTCAGCTGCGGTCACGGAAGAGTTAGCGCGAATGATGGTGGTGGTTTGATCAGGTGCATCGCCGCCGGCACGTGGCTGTGCGATCGGTTTGAAGATGCTCAGGCTGACGCCTTTTTGTTCCATTGCACGGATCACGCCGAGGCTGACGCTGGTCAGACCAACGCTGGTGCCTGTGGGGATCAACATAATTGTACGGGACACGGCTAAACCTCTTTAACGGTTGCCAGGCAGAGACGGTCGCAGGTTTGTGCAGAGGAGATAATGATCAGCATAAGCGCGATGATTATCCTGCGCGGTGCGTCCAAACGGGCGGCGTTTGCCTTGAGTTAAAAAATCACTGCCAGCAATCGCTGGCAGTGTTGAATCGGATTATGCGGTCAGACGTGCGGCGTCTTGCGCAATCACCAGCTCTTCATTGGTTGGGATAACCAGAGCGGTGCGGGTGCCTTCTTTATTGATGGCACCGGATTTGCCAAAGCGTGCTGCAAGGTTGCGTTCGTGGTCAACTTCAAAGCCTAACAGGCCCAGTTTTCCAAGAGACAGTTCGCGCACCATGGCTGCGTTTTCGCCGATACCGCCGGTGAAGACTACCGCGTCCAGACGACCTTCCATCAGTGAGGTATAGCTACCGATGTATTTCGCCAGACGGTGGCAGAATACGTCCATTGCACGTTTGGCATCAGGTTTGGTGGTGTAGTTGTCTTCAACGTAACGACAGTCGCTGGTGACTTCGGTCAGGCCCAGCAGACCAGATTCTTTGGTCAGCATTTTGTTGATTTGATCAACGCTCATGCCCAGAGAGTCGTGCAGGTGGAAAATGATCGCCGGGTCGATGTCACCGCTACGGGTGCCCATCACCAGACCTTCCAGCGGGGTCAGACCCATGGAAGTATCGACGCATTTACCGTTACGGATTGCGCTGACGGAACCGCCGTTACCCAGGTGGCAAGTGATCAGGTTCACTTCTTCCACTGGTTTATTCAGCATTTTCGCGGCTTCCTGCGTCACATAGAAGTGGCTGGTGCCGTGTGCGCCATAACGACGGACGTGATGATCGCGGTACAGCTTGTACGGGAGAGCGTACAGGTAAGATTCTTCTGGCATGGTCTGATGGAAAGCGGTGTCGAAAACGGCAACGTTTTTGTCAGCCAGTTTAGGGAAAGATTTCAGCGCTTCGTCGATACCAATCAGGTGAGCCGGGTTGTGCAGCGGTGCAAACGGGATAGATTCTTTGATGCCTTCGATAACAGCATCGTTGATCAGCATGGACTTGGTCAGCTTTTCGCCGCCATGAACGATACGGTGGCCGATGGCAACCAGCTCTGCGGACAGCTCAGGTTTTTTGCTCAGGATCTTGTTAACGATGTATTTCAGCGCTTCACTGTGTGCGGCACCCGCACCCAACGCGGCTTCTTCTTTGCCACCGTCCATTTTCCACTTAATGCGCGCTTCTGGCAGGTGGAAGCATTCGGCTAAACCTGAAATGTGCTCTTCGCCGTTCACAGCATCAATGATTGCGAACTTAAGGGAAGAACTACCACAGTTAAGAACCAGTACAAGCTTACTCGACATGGAAGTACCTATTTATTGTTGGTGCTGTTTAAGGAAAAAAACAAAACACATGGTTAATAAATCGTCAGTCTGACATCAAGCGTAGCGCATAATGGCGGTGACAATTATGATTAACATCATGCCAGAGAGCCAAAGCAGGCATGATAATGAAAAAGCTAAAGAATCGCAGGACGCCGGTTTTATTTGTGCATATCCATCGCCGAAGTGTGGTGGCGCAGTGCACAAAATGTCTCTGTTTTACGTCTTTAGAATGTTATCTGTTAGTAAAAACCCTAACAAAGAATACAATTAGTAATTACAAAACACCTCAGCCCGAGGCACTATGCTTAATGATGAGGGTGTAAATGCTGCGACAGGATACCGGCACGTTTCAGCAAAAACAAAATATATTTTATCGTGGTAAACTCCAGTTTGTGTTTTACAAATATTTTTTAATTATTACACGTGAAGTTGAGGTGCAATTATGACGAGTAAGCCAACAGGCTCTGTAAGCTGGTTCCAAGTATTCCAGCGTGGGCAGCATTATATGAAAACATGGCCGTCTGATAAGCGCCTGGCTCCGGTATTTCCGGAAAACCGGATCTCCACAGCGACCCGTTTTGCGGTGCGCTTTATGCCGCCGGTCGCGATTTTCACGCTGACCTGGCAGATAGCCCTCGGCGGCCAGCTTGGCCCCGCGGTCGCCACGGCGATATTTGCCTGTAGTTTGCCAATGCAAGGACTGTGGTGGCTCGGCCGCCGTTCACTGACGCCATTGCCGCCAACATTGCTGAGCTGGTTCCACGATGTTCGCAACAAACTCGCCGAAGCCGGTCAGGCCCTCGCACCAGTGGAAGGCACCCCGACCTATCAGGCACTCGCGGACGTCCTGAAACGTGCGTTCAAGCAGCTCGATAAAACCTTTCTAGACGATCTGTAAGCCGTTTCTCCCCCCGCTTACGTTCTCAGCTTCATAATTGTTAAGCTTCGCTGCAGTGCATATTGACCGGAGGAAAGTCTCCTCCGGTGATTATTTCACATGAGATCCAGACCCAAATCAAAGAATGGTGTGCTTGCGATTTCGCAGAAGTTTGCGCTATGCCATGCTTTGCTCATTATGCAGACATGAGGATTTTCACGATGGAAATGACTAACGCGCAACGCCTGATCTTGTCGAATCAATACAAAATGATGACTATGCTGGATCCCGATAACGCCGAACGCTATCGCCGTTTGCAAACGGTGATCGAACGCGGTTTCGGCTTGCAAATGCGCGAGCTTGACAGGGACTTCGGTGAACTGCCGGAAGAAACCTGCCGCACCGTGATTAACATTATGGAAATGCACCATGCGATGCAGGTGTCCTGGACCAATCTGAAAGACACTCAGGGTCTGGATCGCCGCCGTATCGATTTTCTCGGCTTTGACGCTGCCACAGAATCCCGCTTTTTAAGCTATGTCCGCTTTATGGTGAACACCGAAGGACGTTACACTGACTTTGACGCTGGCACCCATGGGTTTAACTCGCAGACCAAAATGTGGGATAAATACCAGCGTATGTTGGCGGTCTGGCAATCGTGCCCGCGTCAGTATCATCTGAGCGCCGTCGAGATAGCGCAAATTATTAATGCCTGATTTGAATTAACTAAAGAGGAATGACCTGTGGAGTGTAAAGGTTTTTTGTTCGACCTTGATGGAACGTTAGTGGATTCATTACCGGCCGTTGAGCGTGCATGGGTTAACTGGGCACTCAGTTGGGGAGTCAGCCCGCAGGACGTTCTGGCCTTTATTCACGGCAAACAGGCGATCACCTCTTTACGTCACTTCATGGCCGGTGAAAGTGAGGAGACGATTCAACAAGAGTTTCTGAAGCTGGAAAAAATCGAAGCCACTGACACCGAAGGCGTCTGTTCGCTGCCGGGTGCACATTTATTGTTAAGCGAACTGAATCGCCAGAATATTCCATGGGCGATTGTGACATCAGGCTCAATGCCGGTTGCCAGTGCGCGCCATGCCGCGGCACATCTGCCCGCGCCGGAAGTGTTCATTACCGCCGAGCAGGTTAAACACGGTAAACCTCAGCCAGATGCCTATTTACTTGGCGCAGAGCGTTTAGGTCTGGCACCGCATGAGTGCGTCGTGGTGGAAGATGCCGCGGCAGGCGTAATGGCCGGTCTGGCGGCAGGCTGCAAAGTGATTGCGGTGAATGCGCCCGACGATACGCCGGGGATCGAGAATGTCGATTTCGAACTCACCACGCTGGAAGTTCTGCTGGTGAACAGTACAGAGCAGGGCGTCACAGTGAGCCTGCGTTAATTCATATTGTTGATTAAAAGTACACATTCATTGACCTGAACCTCGCTCCGGCGGGGTTTTTTTATGCCATGCTAAAACCGATTTTAAGTTTTCCAACTCAACGCAAAAGGAGTTTGTTTTGACCGGTGAATTAATCTGGGTTGTGGTTCTGCTGCTGATTGCGATGGTGCTGTTCGCGCGCAATACGCTGCGCATGGACATCGTCGCTTTGCTGGTCATCATTGCCTTTGTGCTCAGTGGTACGCTGACTCTTAACGAAGCGCTGGCCGGATTTAGCGATCCGAACGTGATTTTGATCGCTGCTTTGTTTGTCGTCGGTCACGGACTGGTGCGAACTGGCGTGGCGTATCAGGTAGGTGACTGGCTAATGAAAGTCGCCGGTCACAGTGAAATCCGGATGCTGATTTTGCTGATGCTGACTGTCGCCGGGCTGGGTGCATTTATGAGCTCCACCGGCGTGGTAGCAATCTTTATTCCGGTGGTGATCAGCGTTTCTGCCCGCATGAAAACCTCGCCGGCGCGGCTGATGATGCCGCTGAGTTTTGCCGGTCTCATCAGCGGCATGATGACGCTGGTCGCCACGCCGCCGAATATGGTGGTGAACAGCGAGCTGTTGCGGGAAGGATTTGACGGTTTTGGCTTCTTTGGCGTCACGCCGGTAGGGCTTGTGGTGCTTGTCATGGGTATCGGATATATGCTGATCGCCCGTCGGTGGTTGTCTGCCGAAGAGGCCTCGCAGGATAAACAGCGCTGGAAGCGCCGCACTTTCCGCGATCTGATCCGCGATTATCAGCTCAACGGACGCGCGAGGAGGATGACCATCCGTCCCGGCTCACCGCTGGTGGGGCGCACGCTCGACGATCTGCATCTGCGTTCCCGCTATGGCGCCAACGTGGTGGGGATCGAGCGCTGGCGCAAGTTCCGCCGCGTGATGGTCAGCGCGACCGGTAACACCGAATTGTGCGCCCGCGACGTGCTTCTGCTCGATATGACGGATCCCGATATTTCCGTCAGACAAATGTGTACCGATGAAATGCTGGAGCCCATGGTGCTGCGTGGCGAATATTTCTCCGAGCAGTCCCGCGATGTCGGGATGGCGGAAGTGTCGCTGATCCCTGATTCTGAGTTGTTGGGCAAAACTTTACGCGATGTGGCGTTTCGCTCCACGTACGGTCTGAACGTGGTGGGCATCCGCCGACAAGGCGAAGCGCTGCCGGGCAAACTGGTCGATGAGGAATTGCAGCTCGGCGACATGTTACTGGTGATTGGCGACTGGAAACTGATCCGCCAGCTTCAGCAGCAGATGCATGATTTCATTGTGCTCAGCCTGCCCGCCGAAGTGGATGACGTCGCTCCGGCACTCAGCCAGGCACCTCATGCGCTGTTCTGTCTGGCCCTGATGGTCGCACTGATGCTAACCGACGACGTGCCAAATGCCATTGCGGCAATCGTCGCCTGTCTGCTGATGGGAAAATTTCGCTGTATCACAATGGAAGGTGCGTATCGGGCCATTCACTGGCCGAGTTTGCTGCTGATCGTCGGGATGATGCCGTTCGCACTGGCGCTGCAAAAAACCGGCGGCGTGGCACTGATTGTCGAAGGTCTGATGCAGGTGAGTGGCGGTTATGGACCGTACATGATGCTGCTGAGTTTGTTTGTCCTTTGCGCCACCATCGGGTTGTTTATTTCCAATACGGCGACGGCGGTACTGATGGCGCCAATCGCTATCGCGGCGGCGCATCAGATGGGCGTATCGCCATACCCGTTCACGATGATTATCGCTATTGCGGCTTCGGCGGCATTTATGACGCCGGTGTCATCTCCGGTGAATACGCTGGTAATGGTACCGGGGAATTACCGCTTTGGTGATTTCCTGCGTATCGGGGTGCCTTTCACGTTGCTGGTGATGGCCGTCAGCGTGTTTCTGGTGCCGGTACTCTATCCGTTTTGATTCACGGCCATGTTGAAAGCCCATCGCGCTGACCATCTATGACGGTCAGAGCGATTCATCGAGGCTGATTTCGTCCAGGGAAAGGCTAAAGCTCGGGACGAAGATCTCCATGAAGTAGTCCATCTCCGGGCTTTTACGGTCGGCCAGCGTTTTTTCCAGACGCGCCTTAGCCAGCGTGAATTCGTTGTTACCCGCCGACAACTCTTCCAGACATTTCAGATAGGCGCACAGCGCGTCTGCCTGTTTTACAGTCAGTTTTTCGTCATCGCTGTAGTAATGCTCATCGATCAGCGGGCGGAAATCCTCCTGCAATTCTTCAGGCAACATCTCAATCAGCTTTTGCTGAGCAATCTTTTCGATCTTTTTGTATTCATGCGCGATTTGCGGATTGTAATACTTGATAGGTGTCGGCATGTCGCCGGTGAGCACTTCGCTGGCATCGTGATACATCGCGAGCAGGGCGACGCGTTCGACGTTCAGGTTGCCATCAAATTTGCGGTTTTTAATCACGGCCAGTGCGTGAGCCACGAAGGCGACCTGCAAGCTATGCTCGGAGACGTTTTCGGTGCGTACATTACGCATCAGCGGCCAGCGGCTAATCAGTTTCAGGCGGGAAAGGTGGGCGAAGAAATGGCTCTGATTCATAGCACTCTCATTAATAACGGCAAATGAGTGTCCATTGTGAGGAGTGTGAAGGCAATCGGCAAGTGTGATCAGAAAGATAAAACAGGGCGCAGAATTCTGCGCCCTAGGGAATTACTGACGGTAGGTTTCGAGGAACCGGCCCAGTTTATTAATTGCCATTTCCAGCTCATCGACGCGCGGCAGCGTCACGATACGAACGTGATCCGGATACGGCCAGTTGAACGCCGACCCCTGCACCAGCAGAACTTTTTGCTGTAACAGCAAATCCAGCACCAGTTTCTGGTCGTCATGAATATTAAAACGTTTGGCGTCGATACGAGGGAACATATACAGCGCACCTTTCGGTTTCACGCAGGAGACGCCGGGGATTTGGTTGATCAGTTCCCACGCGCGGTCACGCTGTTCCACCAGACGACCGCCCGGCTGAATAAATTCATTAATACTCTGATAACCGCCCAGCGCTGTCTGAATCGCGTGCTGCATCGGCACGTTGGCGCAAAGGCGCATGGAGGCCAACATTTCCAGCCCTTCAATGTAGCCCTTGGCGTGTTTCTTCGGTCCGTTCAGGACCATCCAGCCCTGACGGAAACCGGCGACGCGGTAGGTTTTCGACAGCCCGTTAAACGTGACGGTCAGCAAATCCGGTGCCAGTGACGCAATAGAGATGTGCTGGGCTTCGTCGTACAGGATTTTGTCGTAGATTTCGTCGGCGAAAATGATCAGGTTGTGTTCGCGGGCGATGTCCACGATCTGCATCAGCAGTTCTCTGCTGTAAACCGCACCGGTCGGGTTATTCGGGTTGATTATCACGATACCGCGGGTGCGCGGGGTGATTTTGTCGCGAATATCGGCGATGTCAGGGAACCAGTCGGCGCCTTCATCACACAGATAGTGCACCGCATTACCGCCGGATAGAGAAACTGCCGCAGTCCATAACGGGTAATCGGGAGCCGGTACCAGCATTTCGTCGCCGGTATTAAGCAGCGCCTGCATTGACTGAACGATCAGCTCCGAAACGCCGTTACCGATGTAAATATCTTCCACCGTCATGTCACGCATGTCGCGTGCCTGATAGTGCTGCATGATGGCTTTACGTGCGGAGAACAGGCCTTTAGAGTCACAGTACCCTTGCGCGGTCGGCAGGTTGCGGATGACGTCTACCAGAATTTCATCAGGTGCATCGAAACCAAAAGGCGCGGGATTGCCGATATTCAGTTTGAGGACTTTGTTACCTTCTTCTTCAAGACGTTTTGCTTCTTTGAGCACCGGGCCGCGAATGTCATAGCAGACGTTGTCCAGTTTGCGGGATTTTTCAATCGGGGACATGTAAATGTGAGCCTTTTGCAGTAAAGCCTGTTCTTCCCTGGCGCACAGCGCCGTAGAACAGTGCGAAGCGGCCAATTTACTCTCCAGAGTCGGGCATGAGAAGGGCTGCGCACCGTTTTGGTGAAAAACAGTAGGAAAAGCGCGGGTGTTGGGGATTTCTGTTTCGTTTGGGGTTTTGAATTGGTGTGTTTATTTGCCAATTAGGTTATTGGTAGTTTTAAATTCTGCCAACGCCTGATTTGTGACCGAAAAATTCACTGTTTTGACTGCCTGACAGGTGATTAGCTGACAGGAGTTTGTAGGTAATTTGCACAGTACATCACTAAAACTTACTAAACCTCGATAAATTCTGAAAAAAAATCCCCTGATTTTGAGATTCAGGCACAAATCATGAAGACGAATATGTTTTATTTATCTAATGATTATTAATAACCGCTGGATGAATGATCATAAGATAAGCCTGTCGGCGTATGTATTTTGTCAGGTTTTATAAATACGTTCTTTACCTATATTTGATCAATTGGCTATAAAGAATTTTGGCAGGGTGTAGAAAAATCTTAATGTCAGTTAAACTGATTTTTTGCGAAGAGTAATGGATATCCTCGTGAGTTAATGAATTTGTTGAAGTATATTTTTATACATCACAAGTGAATAATTAATGTTGCTTATGGTTTTGGGGCGATGATAGCGCTCAATCGCAGGCGGCAGCAGGGAAGTTGCCTGAAAAGATGTCGGTTAATTAGTCAAAATGGTCTATTCTTTTTTTATTAAGATTATCTAATCATTCACCCTTTGTGTGGAATTTCTGCATCTGCATTTAAGGGGATGAAAACGGCTTTAATGAAAACTTTCATGCACAAATATTTCTCAATCTTGCTTATCAAATGAGTGAGTATCTGTCATATCTGGTATTCTGCTTATTGCGGGTACTTTGACGCATCATCAGGGTAGCTTGTTATTAGATTCTATAAAGCGAAGAAAAACTATGACAAATGCAAATCGTCCAATCCTCAATCTCGACCTTGACCTGTTGAGGACATTTGTAGCTGTAGCGGATTTAAATACGTTCGCTGCAGCAGCTGCTGCCGTGTGTCGTACTCAGTCGGCGGTCAGTCAACAAATGCAACGTCTTGAACAACTTGTTGGAAAAGAACTGTTTGCCAGACATGGACGTAATAAATTATTAACTGAACACGGCATTCAGTTATTGGGGTATGCACGGAAAATTCTTCGTTTTAACGATGAAGCCTGCACCTCTTTGATGTACAGCAATGTCCAGGGCGGGATCACCATCGGTGCATCCGATGATACTGCCGACACTATTTTGCCTTTCCTGCTCAGTCGCGTGACGTCTGTGTACCCAAAATTGTCTATCGACGTTCGGGTGAAACGCAGTCCGTTTATGTTATCCATGCTGGAAAGCGAAGAAATCGATCTGGCCATCACCACGATGACGGGCACCGACCATCCGCATATTGTACTGAGAACCTCACCGACGCTGTGGTACTGCTCGGCTGACTTTGCCTATCCTTCCGGCGACAGCGTGCCGCTGGTGGTGCTTGATGAGCCTAGCCCTTACCGTCAGATGGCAACGGAGTATCTCAATCAGGCTGGTATCCCGTGGCGCATTGCCTATGTGGCATCTACCTTGTCTGCAATTCGCGCCGCCGTGCGTGCCGGGCTTGGCGTGACCGCACGACCTATCGAAATGATGAGCCCGGAATTGCGTGTGTTGGGTGAACAGGACGGCTTGCCGCGTCTGCCGGATACGCAATACGTGTTGTATAAAAATGCCCGTTGCACCAATGAACTCGCCATGGCCATTTTTAACGCGGTAGAGCAGGGGAATGATCCCTATTCTCTGAGCGCCTACGGTCCTCGTCCTGTCGTTGATGACGATCAGGAGCTGGTGGCTGATTCAAAAAGTTAATACATTTGGCCTGCTTTACTTTCCGCCCATGGTTGTAAAGGGCGGAGGTAAAGGCATCTACTCCTTTTGGATAGTAAAACCTTTCCTTTTAGTGGTTTTGTTTACCATTTTCTCTCAAAGTGCCTTTTTCCCCTGTTAATCCGTCTCTTCCCACGCTGTGACTGTTTTCATCATCAATAAGCACCTCACTAAATTACCTAAATATCGACGTTTTTTCACATTAACAATAACCAGTGTTTTTTGCCGTAATCCGCTTGCTGCTTTCTGTAATTCAACAAAACTTGTTAAAAATATGGCTTTTTTGCTGTCGAAATTGACAGAACTCTGACCTGGATCAAAAAAATAACCCTAATAAGAGAGTGGAAGCGCTGTCTATTCCTGCGACAATAGGAAAGTGAGAAAGATGTCATAACTCCCGTCACAGGCTCATGCTTTATCACGGTATTTAACTGACACGATTTAGCTTAAGTGTCGGCGCATGATATGTTAATTAAATGATAAGCATGTAAACTAATGTGGAGATACTTTTGTCAAAGTTGACAAAAGGTTATAGAAAAGGGTAAAAAGCCCACAACAAATCACTGGCTTAATGCCTTATTGAGCCGTGAACTGTGTGGTTATTAATCCTTCCCTTGAATCGATGTGGTACGCAAACTGCCGATCCCATAGAGCAGATGCCAGAGTGCCACTTTTGATGAGTAAGCAATGCGTATGTCAACAGCCACTGAAGTCATCGCTCAACACTGGGCGTTCGCCGTTTTTCTTGTCGTTGCCGTTGGGCTTTGTTGCCTGATGTTACTGGGCGCCGCGTTCCTTGGCGGGAGAGCCAGAGCACGCTACAAAAACACGCCTTTTGAATCAGGTATCGCCTCGGTGGGCACCGCCCGCCTGCGTCTTTCCGCTAAGTTCTACCTGGTCGCCATGTTTTTCGTCATTTTCGACGTTGAAGCCTTGTATCTGTACGCATGGTCAACGTCTATTCGCGAAAGCGGCTGGACCGGATTCGTAGAAGCCACCATTTTCATTTTGGTACTGCTGGCTGGTTTGTTTTATCTGGTGCGTATTGGCGCACTGGACTGGACACCAACACGTTCGAAAGGACCTGTTAAACCAAGCCCGGCGATTAATACCAACAGTCACCCTCAGTAAGTCATAGCGAGGCAATAAGATGGAATATACGCTCACCCGCGTAGACCCGGACGGTGAGAACGACCGTTACCCCCTGCAGAATCAGGAGGTCGTCGGCGATCCTCTTCAGGAGCAGGTTAAGCGCAGCGTTTTCATGGGAAACCTTCAGGAATCACTGCACGGCATGGTGAACTGGGGACGCAAAAACTCCCTCTGGCCTTACAACTTCGGCCTTTCCTGCTGCTACGTAGAAATGGTGACGTCATTCACTGCGGTGCATGACGTTGCGCGTTTTGGCGCAGAAGTCTTGCGTGCTTCGCCACGTCAGGCCGATTTCATGGTGGTTGCAGGCACCTGCTTCACCAAGATGGCCCCCGTTATTCAACGTTTGTACGACCAGATGCTCGAACCGAAATGGGTGATTTCGATGGGCGCCTGTGCGAACTCAGGCGGCATGTACGATATTTATTCAGTGGTGCAGGGCGTGGATAAGTTCCTGCCTGTCGATGTGTATATCCCTGGATGCCCTCCGCGTCCTGAGGCTTACATGCAGGCGCTATTGCTGCTGCAGGAATCTATCGGTAAAGAACGCCGCCCATTGTCATGGGTCGTCGGCGATCAGGGTGTTTACCGCGCGAATATGCAGTCTGAAAAAGAGCGTAAACGTGCTGAACGCATAGCCGTGACAAATCTGCGTTCGCCGGACGAGATTTAACACTGCGGTCTGAGAGTCAACCCTGAGGGGTGGTAAACCCCTTACGGCATAAATGACCATTTAGTGTGGTGAAAAAAATATGACAGATTTGACGACGCAAAATACCGCCCTGCCAGCATGGCATACCCGTGATCATCTTGATGATCCGGTGATTGGCGAGTTGCGTAACCGTTTTGGGCCCGAGGCCTTTACTGTTCAGCCGACCCGCACCGGAATTCCCGTGGTGTGGTTCAAACGTGAACAGATCCTGGAAGCGATTACCTTTTTACGAAAACAGCCAAAACCTTACGTCATGCTGTTCGACCTGCATGGCGTTGATGAGCGTTTACGTACCCACCGCGACGGTTTACCGGCCGCGGATTTTTCCGTTTTCTACCATCTGATCTCCGTCGAGCGTAATCGCGACATCATGCTCAAGGTGGCATTGGCTGAAAACGATCTCCATGTTCCGACTCTGACCAAAGTATTCCCGAATGCTAACTGGTACGAGCGCGAAACCTGGGAAATGTTTGGTATTACCTTCGACGGCCACCCGCACCTGACGCGCATCATGATGCCGCAGACGTGGGAAGGGCACCCGTTGCGTAAAGACTATCCGGCACGCGCCACCGAGTTCGATCCTTATGAGCTGACCAAGCAAAAAGAAGAACTCGAGATGGAAGCGCTGACCTTCAAGCCGGAAGACTGGGGAATGAAGCGCGGCACCGAAAACGAGGACTTCATGTTCCTCAACCTCGGACCTAACCATCCGTCTGCGCACGGTGCGTTCCGCATCATCCTGCAGCTTGATGGCGAAGAAATTGTCGACTGTGTACCGGACGTCGGTTACCACCACCGTGGTGCTGAGAAGATGGGCGAGCGCCAGTCATGGCACAGCTACATTCCGTACACGGACCGTATCGAATACCTCGGCGGTTGCGTTAACGAGATGCCATACGTACTGGCTGTTGAAAAACTGGCGGGTATCGTCGTGCCGGATCGCGTTAACACCATCCGCGTGATGCTGTCTGAACTGTTCCGTATCAACAGCCACCTGCTGTACATCTCTACGTTTATTCAGGACGTGGGCGCGATGACGCCAGTGTTCTTCGCCTTTACCGATCGTCAGAAAATTTACGATCTGGTGGAAGCGATCACCGGTTTCCGTATGCACCCGGCCTGGTTCCGTATTGGTGGCGTTGCACACGACCTGCCGAAAGGCTGGGAGCGTCTGCTGCGTGAATTCCTTGACTGGATGCCAGCCCGTCTGGATTCCTACGTCAAGGCAGCGCTGAAAAACACTATTCTGATTGGACGTTCCAAAGGCGTAGCAGCATACAACGCCGATGATGCGCTGGCGTGGGGCACCACCGGTGCTGGCCTGCGTGCGACCGGGATCGACTTCGATGTCCGCAAATGGCGTCCGTATTCAGGTTACGAAAACTTCGATTTTGAAGTGCCGGTCGGCGATGGCGTCAGTGATTGCTATTCCCGCGTGATGCTGAAAGTGGAAGAGCTTCGTCAGAGCCTGCGCATTCTGGAACAGTGCTACAAAAACATGCCGGAAGGCCCGTTCAAGGCGGATCACCCGCTGACCACGCCGCCACCGAAAGAGCGTACGCTGCAACACATCGAAACCCTGATCACTCACTTCCTGCAAGTGTCGTGGGGTCCGATCATGCCTGCGCAAGAATCTTTCCAGATGGTTGAAGCCACCAAAGGGATCAACAGCTACTACCTGACCAGTGACGGCAGCACCATGAGCTACCGCACGCGCGTCCGTACGCCAAGCTTCCCGCATTTGCAGCAGATCCCGTCCGTAATCCGTGGCAGCCTGGTATCCGACCTGATCGTGTATCTGGGCAGTATCGATTTTGTAATGTCAGATGTGGACCGCTAACGATGACAGATATCAATAAAGACTCAGGCGTTCAGTACATCAACATCAGCGAGCCGGTGGTTACTCCGGTATTTGAGCTGAGTGATGCTGAACGTGAAGCGATTGAACACGAGAAACATCACTACGAAGATGCCCGTGCGGCCTCCATCGAAGCGTTGAAGATCGTGCAAAAAGCGCGTGGCTGGGTGCCTGACGGCGCTATCTACGCGATCTCCGATGTTCTGGGCATTCCAGCCAGCGACGTGGAAGGTGTGGCAACGTTTTACAGCCAAATCTTCCGCCAGCCGGTAGGTCGCCATGTGATCCGTTACTGTGACAGCGTGGTGTGCCACATCACCGGTTATCAGGGGATCCAGGCCGCTCTTGAACAACAGTTGCACATCAAGCCGGGTGAAACGACCGAAGACGGACGTTTTACTCTGCTGCCGACCTGTTGCCTTGGCAACTGTGACAAAGGCCCGTCGATGATGATCGATGAGGACACGCACAGCCGCCTGACACCAGAAGCTATCGGCCAGCTACTGGAGCGCTATGTATGACAATCAACGGTTATACGCCAAGACACATTGAACGCACGCCGGAAATGCATCCGCTGACCTGGCGTATGCGTGACGATGAGCAGCCGGTCTGGCTCGACGAATACCGCAGTAAAAACGGTTACGTCGGCGCAGAGAAGGCGCTCAAAAGCATGGCGCAGGATGAGATAGTCAATCTGGTAAAAGACGCTGGCCTGAAAGGGCGCGGCGGCGCAGGTTTTTCCACCGGTCTGAAGTGGAGCCTGATGCCGAAAGACGAAAGCATGAATATCCGCTATCTGCTGTGTAACGCCGATGAGATGGAACCCGGTACGTACAAAGACCGCATGCTGATGGAGCAAATGCCGCACCTGCTGGTTGAAGGCATGCTGATCTCGGCTTTCGCGCTGAAATCTTACCGTGGCTACATCTTCCTGCGTGGTGAATACATCGAAGCTGCTGTGAATCTGCGTCGCGCGATTGCGGAAGCCACAGAAGCGGGTCTGTTGGGTAAAAATATTCTCGGTACCGGTTTTGACTTTGAACTTATCGTCCACACCGGTGCGGGTCGTTATATCTGCGGTGAAGAAACCGCGCTGATTAACTCACTCGAAGGCCGCCGCGCTAACCCGCGTTCCAAGCCACCGTTCCCGGCCTCTGCCGGTGCCTGGGGGAAACCGACCTGTGTGAACAACGTCGAAACCCTGTGCAACGTGCCTGCCATTTTGGAGCACGGCGTGGATTGGTACAAAGGCATGTCCGCGGGCAAAAGCGAAGATGCGGGTACAAAACTGATGGGCTTCTCCGGCCGGGTGAAAAATCCGGGCGTTTGGGAATTGCCTTTCGGAACGACTGCACGTGAAATTCTTGAAGACTATGCCGGCGGTATGCGCGATGGCCTGAAATTCAAAGCCTGGCAACCAGGCGGCGCAGGGACAGACTTCCTGACCGCTGATCATCTGGATCTGCCGATGGATTTCGCCAGTATCGGCAAAGCCGGTAGTCGTCTGGGTACTGCGCTGGCGATGGCCGTCGATCACGAAATAGGCATGGTGCCGCTGGTACGTAACCTGGAAGAGTTCTTCGCCCGTGAATCTTGTGGCTGGTGTACCCCGTGCCGCGATGGTTTGCCGTGGAGTGTGAAGATCCTGCGCGCGCTGGAGCGTGGTGAAGGCCAGCCGGGAGATATCGAAACTCTCGAACAGCTTTGCCGCCAACTGGGTCCGGGCAAAACCTTCTGCGCACACGCGCCGGGTGCCGTGGAGCCATTGCAGAGTGCGATTAAATATTTCCGGGAAGAGTTCGAGGCGGGCATCGCCAAACAGCATTACAGCAACGCGCGGGCGATTGGCGGTATTCAGCCAAACAACCTGCTGAAACAGCGTTGGTAGTGAAGGCAACAGGCAGCGGACGTGAGCCCGCTGTGCGCGAAATCCCAAAACAAGGGACGCGCTGTCGATTGATAGACGCCAACCCGGCAAGAATTTTTGATTAACGCCCGCCGTCAGGTGGGCCACGTGGAAGCATGCTGACTATGGCTACGATTCATGTAGACGGCAAAGAATACGATGTAGACGGAGCGGACAACCTGTTGCAGGCTTGCCTCTCTCTCGGCCTCGATATTCCTTATTTTTGCTGGCATCCGGCGCTGGGAAGCGTCGGCGCTTGCCGCCAATGTGCGGTTAAGCAATACCAAAACGCGGAAGATACGCGCGGTCGTCTGGTGATGTCATGTATGACACCAGCGTCCGATGGCACCTTCATTTCCATCGACGACGGCGAAGCGAAAGAGTTTCGTGAGAGCGTTGTGGAATGGCTGATGACCAACCACCCGCATGACTGCCCGGTGTGTGAGGAAGGCGGTAACTGTCACCTGCAGGATATGACAGTGATGACCGGCCACAGTATGCGCCGTTACCGCTTCACCAAGCGTACCCATAACAACCAGGATCTCGGCCCGTTCATCTCTCACGAAATGAACCGCTGTATCGCCTGCTACCGTTGTGTCCGTTACTACAAGGATTACGCCGACGGCACCGATCTGGGTGTATATGGCGCGCACGACAACGTCTACTTTGGTCGCCCGGAAGATGGCCCGCTGGAAAGCGAGTTCTCCGGTAACCTGGTAGAAGTCTGTCCGACCGGTGTGTTTACCGATAAGACCCACTCCGAACGCTACAACCGTAAATGGGACATGCAGTTTGCGCCAAGCATCTGCCAGCAATGTTCCGTTGGCTGTAACACCAGCCCGGGTGAGCGTTATGGCGAATTGCGTCGAATCGAAAACCGTTACAACGGTACCGTAAACCACTACTTCCTTTGCGACCGTGGTCGTTTCGGTTATGGCTACGTCAACCTGAAAGATCGTCCTAAGAAGCCATTGCAGTTACGTGGCAACGACTGGATCGAACTTAACGCCGAACAGGCGATGCAGGGCGCGGCGGATATCCTCCGTCAGGCGAAGAAAACCATCGGTATCGGTTCTCCGCGTGCCAGCCTTGAAAGCAACTTTGCACTGCGCGAACTGGTGGGAGCCGAAAACTTCTACACCGGTATTAATGCCGCAGAGCAGGGCCGTCTGCAATTGATGCTCAACGTATTGCGCAACAGCGGTGTTCACACACCTGCGCTGCGTGAAATTGAAGAGTACGATGCGGTGCTGGTGCTGGGCGAAGACCTGACGCAGACCGGCGCACGTATCGCGCTGTCTGTTCGTCAGGCAGTAAAAGGTAAAGCACGCGCGATGGCCGCCGCTCAGCGTGTGGCTGACTGGCAAATCGCTGCGGTGCAAAACATCGGTCAGCATGCTAAACACCCGCTGTTTATCACCAACGTAGACAACACCAAACTCGACGATATCGCGGCTTACAATTACCGTGCGCCGGTAGATGAGCAGGCCCGTTTCGGCTTCGCTATCGCCCACGCGCTGGATAATTCAGCCCCGGCGGTCAACGATCTGGCCGATGGCCTGAACAAGAAAATCGACGTGATCGTGCAGGCACTGACCGGTGCGCGCAAGCCACTGATCATCACCGGTTCCAACGCCGGTTCTGACGCTATCATTGAAGCGGCGGCAAACATTGCCAAAGCACTGAAAGTGGCAGGCAGCGATGTCGGCATTACTTTCGTAGCTTCGGCCGCCAACAGCATCGGCCTGTCGATGATCGGCGGCGGATCGCTTGATGAAGCTCTTGAGTTACTGACTCAGGGCGACGCAGACAGCGCCATCGTGATGGAAAACGACCTTTATCGTCAGGCACCTGAAGCGAAAGTGGATGCTGCGCTGGCCAACGTGCAGAACCTTTTGGTCGTTGACCATCAGCGTACGCGTATTATGGATAAAGCCACTCTGATCCTGCCTGCGGCGAGTTTCGCAGAAAGTGACGGCACGCTGGTGAATCAGGAAGGCCGCGCTCAGCGCTTCTTCCAGGTTTACGATCCGGCTTACTACGACACCACCGTCGCGATGCTGGAAAGCTGGCGCTGGATGCACTCGCTGCATTCTACCGTCAACAGCCGTCATGTGGACTGGACGCAGCTTGATCACGTGATCGAAGCCTGCGTCGAGGCACTGCCGCAGCTGAAAGGCATGGTTGAAGCGGCACCTAACGCCAGCTTCCGCATTCGCGGACAGAAACTGGCGCGTTCTCCGAACCGTTCCAGTGGACGTACGGCGATGCGCGCAAACATCAGCGTTCACGAACCGCGTCAGCCGCAAGACAAAGACACCATGTTTGCCTTCTCGATGGAAGGTAACAACAGCCCGACAGCTAACCGCAACCAGGTGCCATTCGCCTGGGCGCCAGGCTGGAACTCACCGCAAGCCTGGAACAAATTCCAGAGCGAAGTTGGCGGCAGTCTTCGTCATGGTGATCCGGGTGTGCGTCTTATCGAAGCAGGGGAGGGGAGTCTCGAGTACTTCACCACGATTCCTGCTGTCTTCACCGCGACCGAAGGGAACTGGCGTATCGCGCCTTATTACCATCTGTTCGGCAGTGAAGAGATGACGCAGCGTTCTGCTGTAATTCAGCAGCGTATGCCAGCGCCTTATGTGATGGTTAACCCGGTCGATGCCGCACAGTTAGGCGTGAACGCCGGTTCTCAGGTGGAATTCACCTGCGCCGGTCAGTTGCTGAAACTGCCGGTGCGGTTGAGTGAAACCCTGAATCAGGGCCAGCTTGGCCTGCCGCTGGGGCTGCCAGGTATTCCACCGATTCTGGTAGGCACTACGGTTGAAAATCTGCGGGAGGCAGCACAATGAGCTGGTTTACACCTGTCGTGATCGATTCGCTGATCGCTATCCTGAAAGCCATCGTGATCCTGCTGGTCGTCGTGACCTGCGGGGCCTTCATGAGCTTCGGTGAGCGCCGTCTGCTCGGTCTGTTCCAGAACCGTTACGGACCAAACCGTGTCGGCTGGGGCGGATCCCTGCAGCTGGTTGCCGACATGATCAAGATGTTTTTCAAGGAAGACTGGGTACCTAAATTCACCGACAAAGCCATCTTTACACTGGCTCCGATGATTGCGTTTACGTCCCTGCTGATCTCCTTTGCGATCGTTCCGGTCAGTCCGACCTGGTTCGCCGCAGATCTGAACATCGGTATTTTGTTCTTCCTGATGATGGCTGGTCTGACTGTCTATGCGGTGTTGTTCGCTGGCTGGTCCAGTAACAACAAATACTCGTTACTGGGTGCGATGCGTGCATCCGCCCAGACGCTGAGCTACGAAGTGTTCCTCGGCCTGTCGTTGATGGGCGTCGTGGCGCAGGCAGGGTCTTTCAACCTGCAAGACATCGTCATCTCTCAGGCGCACATGTGGAATATCATTCCGCAATTCTTCGGCTTCGTGACCTTTGCGATTGCCGGCGTGGCCGTCTGTCACCGCCACCCGTTTGACCAGCCGGAAGCCGAGCAGGAATTGGCCGATGGTTACCACATTGAATATTCCGGTATGAAATTCGGTTTGTTCTTCGTGGGGGAATACATCGGTATCGTGACCGTCTCTGCACTCATCGTCACCTTGTTCTTCGGTGGCTGGCAGGGTCCGTTCCTTTACCCGGTGATCTGGTTTGCGCTGAAAACGGCGTTCTTCATGGTGATGTTCATTTTGATCCGTGCTGCTTTACCGCGTCCCCGCTACGACCAGGTGATGTCATTTGGCTGGAAAGTTTGCCTGCCACTGACCTTGCTTAATCTGCTGGCGACCGCTGCGGTCATCTTGTACAACGCGCAATAAGGGGTGATGAAACCATGACATTGAAAGACTTAGTGGTCGGGTTCGGGACCCAGGTTCGTAGCTTGTGGATGATAGGCTTGCATGCCTTCGCCAAGCGCGAAACCCAGATGTACCCGGAAGTACCGGTCAATCCACCTCCGCGTTACCGTGGTCGTATCGTGCTGACGCGCGACCCCGACGGTGAAGAGCGCTGCGTTGCCTGTAACCTGTGTGCGGTAGCCTGTCCGGTAGGCTGTATTTCTCTGCAAAAAGCAGAACATAAAGATGGCCGCTGGTATCCGGAATTCTTCCGCATCAACTTCTCACGCTGCATCTTTTGCGGTCTGTGTGAAGAAGCTTGCCCGACAACAGCGATTCAGCTGACGCCGGACTTCGAAATGGGTGAATTCAAGCGCCAGGATTTGGTGTACGAAAAAGAAGATTTGTTGATCTCTGGACCGGGTAAGTATCCGGAATATAACTTCTACCGGATGTCCGGTATGGCCGTTGACGGCAAGCCGAAAGGCGATGCGGAAAACGAAGCCAAACCGATCAACGTCAAAGGTCTGTTGCCCTAAGGAGCCGCAAGCATGGAATTTGCATTTTATATTGCAGCCCTGGTGGCCGTGTTGGCGACATTGCGTGTTATCACGCACACCAACCCGGTACATGCACTGCTGTATCTGATCGTCTCTTTGCTGGCGATTGCTGCGGTGTTCTTCTCGCTCGGCGCCTATTTCGCCGGTGCGCTGGAGATCATCGTCTACGCCGGGGCCATCATGGTGCTGTTTGTGTTCGTGGTGATGATGCTGAACCTTGGCAACGTCCAGGAACAGGAACGCGCATGGTTACAGCCTTCGACCTGGATCGGGCCATCGATTCTGGCCGTGGTGCTGCTGGGCGTAATGATCGCCTCTATCGTGGGTCTGCACGATCACGGTATCAAAGGTGACATGGTTGACGCGAAAGCGGTCGGCATCGCGCTGTTTGGTCCTTACGTTCTGGCGGTTGAACTGGCGTCAATGCTGCTGCTGGCCGGTCTGGTCGTAGCGTTCCACATTGGTCGTGAACATAAAGCGGGTGAAGTCTTTGGTGACGCACCGGCCACGACGGAAATGGCGAAAAGAAAAACGGAGGAGAGAGCATGATCCCTCTACAACATGGCCTGATCCTGGCCGCGATCCTCTTTGTGTTGGGTCTGACCGGACTGCTTGTTCGTCGTAACCTGCTGTTTATGCTGATCAGTCTGGAAGTGATGATCAATGCAGCGGCGCTGGCGTTCATTGTGGCAGGAAGCTATTGGGGTCAGGCAGACGGTCAGGTGATGTACATCCTGGCAATCAGCCTGGCTGCGGCGGAGGCCAGTATTGGTCTGGCGTTGCTGCTGCAACTGTATCGCCGTCGCCACACCCTGAATATTGATACTGTCAGTGAGATGCGCGGATGAACTTACTCTATTTAACTATTCTGTTCCCGCTGATTGGCTTCCTGTTACTGGCCTTCTCACGCGGTCGCTGGTCTGAAAATACGTCGGCTACGGTTGGCGTGGGTTCGATTGGTCTTGCAGCATTGACCACCGTGTATGTGGGCATCAACTTCCTTAGCCAGAAAGCGGCGGGCGTTGAGGTTTTCAACCAGACATTGTGGAACTGGATGCAGGTCGGGGATTTCAATATCTCCGCAACGCTAACCCTCGACGGTTTGTCGATGACCATGCTTTCCGTGGTTACCGGCGTCGGCTTCTTCATCCACATGTTCGCATCCTGGTACATGCGCGGTGAAGAGGGCTACTCTCGCTTCTTCGCTTACACCAACCTGTTTATCGCCAGCATGGTGATTCTGGTACTGGCAGACAACTTACTGCTGATGTATCTCGGTTGGGAAGGCGTAGGCCTCTGCAGCTACCTGCTGATCGGTTTCTATTACACCAATCCGGCTAACGGCGCGGCAGCAATGAAAGCCTTCATTGTGACTCGCGTTGGTGACGTGTTCCTGGCGTTCGCACTGTTCATCCTTTACCGCGAGCTCGGTACGCTGAACATTCGTGAACTGATGGTGCTGGCACCACAGAAACTGGCGGTCGGCGATACGGCAATTACCTGGGCAACCCTGATGTTACTGGGTGGCGCAGTGGGTAAATCCGCACAGTTGCCGTTGCAGACCTGGCTGGCAGACGCCATGGCCGGTCCGACACCGGTTTCCGCGCTGATCCACGCCGCGACCATGGTGACCGCCGGTGTTTATCTGATTGCACGTACACACGGCCTGTTCCTGATGGCGCCGGAAGTACTGCATCTGGTGGGCATTATCGGTGCCGTTACGTTAGTGCTGGCGGGTTTTGCCGCGCTGGTGCAAACCGACATCAAACGCGTACTTGCTTACTCGACCATGAGCCAGATTGGTTACATGTTCCTGGCGTTGGGCGTTCAGGCGTGGGATGCAGCGATCTTCCACCTGATGACGCACGCGTTCTTTAAAGCACTGTTGTTCCTTTCTTCAGGCTCGGTCATTTTGGCCTGCCACCACGAACAGAACATCTTCAAGATGGGTGGATTGCGTAAATCCATTCCGCTGGTGTATGTCTGCTTCCTGGTCGGTGGTGCGGCGTTGTCTGCCTTGCCAATCATTACCGCAGGTTTCTTCAGTAAAGATGAAATCCTTGCCGGTGCGCTGGCTAACGGTCATCTCAATCTGATGGTTGCCGGTCTGGTCGGTGCGTTTATGACCTCGCTGTACACCTTCCGCATGATTTTCATCGTGTTCCACGGCGAAGAAAAAATCAAAGCTCATGCGGGTAAAGGCATCACTCACCACCTGCCGCTGCTGGTGTTACTGGTTCTGTCCACCTTCATTGGCGCAATGATTGTTCCGCCACTGCAAGGCGTACTGCCGGAAACCACTGAGCTGGCGCATGGCAGCGTGCTGACCCTGGAAATCACGTCAGGCGTGATTGCGATTGCCGGTATTCTGCTGGCGGCGGCCCTGTACCTGGGTAAACGCTCGCTGGTCAACAGCATCGCGAAAAGTGCCCCGGGCCGTTTCTTCACGACCTGGTGGTTCCACGCCTGGGGCTTCGACTGGCTGTACGACATGATTTTCGTGAAACCGTATCTGGCTATCGCGAAACTCCTGCAGCGTGACCCGCTGAACTCGATGATGAATCTGCCTGCGATCTTTACCCGTCTGGGTAACCGCGGTCTGACCCTCAGCGAAAACGGTATGGTCCGCTGGTACGTCGCGTCGATGGGGCTGGGTGCAGTGGTAGTACTTGCACTGCTGCTGGTGATTTAAGCCTGTCTTACGAGTGTCATTATCAATGCCGGTTTGTCTCTCTGACCGCCGGCAAGTGAAATAGCCTACGGGCATAAAAGAAGGGAACGACACGCCATGCTATTACCTTGGCTAATATTTATCCCCTTTATCGGCGGGCTGCTGTGCTGGCAGACTGAGCGCTTTGGGAGCAAAGTACCGCGCTGGATCGCGTTGATTGCGATGGGGCTGACGCTGGCTCTTTCCGTGCAATTATGGTTGCAGGGAGGATACTCATTAACATCACCTGCGGGCATTCCACAGTGGCAATCCGAGTACTCGGTGCCGTGGATCCCTCGCTTTGGTATCAGCTTCCATCTGGCACTGGACGGTTTGTCCCTGCTGATGGTTGTACTGACGGGTTTGCTCGGCGTACTGGCGATCCTCTGTTCGTGGCGTGAAATCCAGAAGTATCAGGGTTTCTTCCACCTGAACCTGCTGTGGATCCTCGGCGGCGTTATCGGCGTGTTCCTTGCCATCGACTTGTTCCTGTTCTTCTTCTTCTGGGAAATGATGTTGGTGCCGATGTACTTCCTGATTGCTCTGTGGGGTCACAAAGCGTCAGACGGTAAAACGCGTATCAGCGCAGCAACCAAGTTCTTCATCTATACGCAGTCCAGCGGTCTGGTCATGCTGATTGCAATCCTCGGTCTGGTGTTCGTGCACTACAACGCGACCGGTATCTGGACATTCAACTACGCTGATCTGCTGAAAACGCCGATGTCGAATAATGTTGAATATCTGCTGATGCTGGGCTTCTTCATCGCCTTTGCGGTGAAAATGCCGGTGGTACCGTTGCACGGCTGGTTGCCAGATGCGCACAGTCAGGCGCCAACTGCAGGTTCCGTTGACTTAGCGGGTATTTTGCTGAAAACCGCTGCTTACGGGATGTTGCGTTTCTGTCTGCCGCTGTTCCCTAACGCTTCGCATGAATTCGCCCCGATTGCTATGTGGCTGGGTGTGATTGGTATCTTCTACGGTGCGTGGATGGCCTTTGCGCAGACTGATATCAAACGTCTGATTGCTTACACGTCTGTCTCGCACATGGGCTTCGTGTTGATTGCTATCTACACCGGCAGCCAGCTGGCGTACCAGGGCGCAGTGATTCAAATGATTGCACACGGTCTGTCCGCAGCTGGTATGTTCATCATCTGTGGTCAGCTATACGAGCGTCTGCATACCCGCGATATGCGCCAGATGGGCGGACTGTGGGGACGCATAAAATACCTGCCAGCGTTGTCACTGTTCTTTGCCGTGGCGACCTTAGGGATGCCGGGTACCGGTAACTTTGTGGGTGAAATCATGATCCTGTTTGGCAGCTTCCCGGTTGTACCGGTGATCGCTGTCATCTCGACCTTCGGTCTGGTATTTGCCTCGGTGTATTCCCTGGTGATGATGCAGCGCGCTTACTACGGTAAAGCGAAGTCTGACCAGCCGCTGCCAGGCATGACCGCACGCGAATTGTCGATCATTCTGTTACTCGTTGTATTGCTGGTGGCGTTGGGTCTGTACCCGCAGCCAATCCTCGATACTTCAAGTGCAGCGATGACCAACATTCAGCACTGGTTCGGGTCATCAGTTTCCACTATTTCAACGACAAGGCCGTAACTCGCCATGACATTTACACTTCAAAATCTGATCGCACTATTACCGCTGATGATCGTCGGATTGACGGTGGTGGTGGTGATGCTGTCCATTGCGTGGCGACGCGACCATTTTCTTAATGCCACACTGACAGTCATCGGGCTGAACGTTGCCTTACTTTCCCTGTACTACGTCGGGCAGGCCGGGCCGCAGGACGTCACGCCGCTGCTGCGTATTGACGGTTACTCGATGTTTTACATCGGGCTGGTATTGCTGGCGAGTCTGGCAACCAGCACATTTGCCTACCCGTGGCTGGCCGGTTATCCGGACAACCGCGAAGAGTTCTATCTGTTAGTGCTCATCGCGGCCATGGGCGGCATTCTGCTGGCATGCTCTAACCATCTGGCGTCAATGTTCCTCGGAATCGAACTGATTTCCCTGCCATTGTTTGGTCTGATCGGTTATGCCTACCGCCAGAAACGCTCACTGGAAGCAGCCATCAAATACATGCTGCTGTCTGCTGCCGCATCATCTTTCCTGTTGTTCGGTATGGCGCTGCTGTACGCACAGTCAGGGGATTTGTCCTTCGCGGCGCTGGGTAAAAACCTGGCAGATGGCGTGATGTTACACCAGCCGCTGTTGCTGGCGGGCCTCGGTATGATGATCGTCGGTCTGGGCTTCAAGCTGTCGCTGGTTCCCTTCCACCTGTGGACACCCGATGTGTATCAGGGCGCACCTGCACCGGTATCGACCTTCCTGGCCACCGCCAGCAAGATCGCCATCTTTGCCGTGGTCATGCGTCTGTTCCTGTACGCACCGGTGGCCGACAGCGAAGCGATTCGCATCGTGCTGGGCATTATTGCCTTCTGCTCGATTCTGGTCGGTAACATCATGGCGATCAGTCAGAACAACATTAAACGCCTGCTCGGTTACTCCTCCATCGCACACCTCGGCTACTTGCTGGTGGCGCTGATTGCGGTGCAAACCCATCAGCTGTCGATGGAAACCGTCGGTGTGTATCTGGCCGGTTATCTGTTCAGCAGCCTCGGTGCGTTCGGTGTGGTCAGTCTGATGTCCAGCCCGTACAAAGGTCCGGACGCAGAATCACTGTTCTCCTACCGTGGTCTGTTCTGGCACAAGCCGATTCTGTCTGCGGTCATGACCGTGATGATGTTGTCACTGGCCGGTATCCCGATGACCCTTGGCTTTATTGGTAAGTTCTACGTGATTGCTACCGGTGTGACCGCGCATCTGTGGTGGCTGACCGGTGCAGTCGTCGTCGGTTCGGCTATTGGTCTTTACTACTATCTGCGCGTGACCGTGAGTCTGTACCTCAGTGCGCCGGAAACGCTGGTTCGTGACACACCGAATAACTGGGCGTTAACGGCTGGCGGCGTCGTGGTACTGATTTCCGCGATTCTCGTGCTGTTGCTGGGGATCTTCCCGCAACCGCTGATCACGCTGGTTCAGATGGCGCAACCGATGCTCTGATCAAGAGTGCAATGCATGATAAAGCCGCTCACCTGAGCGGCTTTTTTAATCAATAATGCTCATTAGTGTGACTTAAATCACATTTATATGTACGTTCAACATAAAATTACATTCAATTTGTGATCTCGCCCATTCCATTCTTCCCGCCAATGAGTACACTTCGCGCTTGTCCAAATTTGCGCAGGTTTTAAACCATGAATGTTTTAGTAATGATCGCGATCACTACCGGGATCCTCTCTGGTATCTGGGGCTGGGTGGCTATCAGCCTGGGTCTGATCGGCTGGGCGGGATTCCTCGGTTGCACGGCCTATTTCGCCTGCCCTCAGGGCGGCCTGCGCGGACTGGCGATCAGCACGCTGACCTGCATGAGCGGCGTCTTCTGGGCTGTGGTCATCATCGCGGGCAGCGCTATTCGCCCCGAGTGGAGCATTCTGGGTTACATGCTGACCGGCGTCGTGGCGTTCCTGATGTGCATTCAGGCACGCCAGCAGTGGCTGGCGTTTGTGCCTGGCACATTCATTGGCGCTTGTGCGACATTTGCGGCACAGGGCGACTGGCGTTTGGTGGTCATCTCATTGCTGGTTGGACTGGTTTTCGGATACGCGATGAAAAACAGCGGATTATGGCTGGCGAAACAGCGCGAGAAGCAGCTGCTGGACGCGAAAAATACGCACGCACTCGGTCAGGCAAAAGGCTCGGAAGGTTCTTAAAACCCCGTTTTTATGGAAGTTTATGTGAAATCTCACAGGCAATTCATCCCGATCTGCGCTAGGGTTAAAGGCAAGTGAACGATCACATCATAAGGAGATAACCATGGCTGACCAATTTGAAGCACAGCAGAATTCGTTAGATGACGATTTACGCATGCTGACTGAAACGCTGGAAGAAGTGCTGAAATCTTCCGGTGATAAAGCTGACGATAAATACGTTGAAATCAAGACCCGCGCAGAAGACGCGCTGAAAGACATCAAATCCCGTCTTGATCCGAAAGCGCGCTCATACTGCCGCAAAGCTCGTGACGTCGCCGAGCAAACCGACAGCTATGTGCGTGAAAATCCGTGGCACGGCGTGGGTGTCGGCGCTGCGGTAGGTTTAGTTGTCGGCCTGTTGTTGCGCCGCTAAACCGCAGACTGATTACCAGATAGCACCATGTAAAAACAATACCGCAGGGCAGCTTATGGCTGCCCTTGTTTTTTTCGTTTTTCTCGCTTGGATAATCCTTTTTTCTCCTCCTATACTCCTTCCTATCTGACTGCACTCACTGCAGCTTGATCTGTCGCATATTTTCATTTTTCGTAACGCCGCATAATTCATCCGTAATTGATCCAACCCGTTTTTTGATCCAGAAGGGCATTTCTGCCCGTCACAAAACATCCGGTATGGCCCGAGGTAGCGGTGAAACAAATCTCAGCAATCATTGACCAGCTTGATACAGCGCTCGCAGGCGAATGGCCTGACGCGCCGGGCATCCGGCAGCTCAGTTATTCCCTGCAAAAACAGCCTGATACGGGCCTGCTTGAATGGTTGTCAGCGCAACCCTGCTACCCGAAATTCTATTGGCAACAGCGCGACGGCCACGAAGAAGCCGCCGTCTGCGGCGATTGCTGTTCTTTCGGCGATATGCAGCGGGCTCAGGAATTTATCCGCCAGCATCAGGACATTCCCGATCTGCACATCTGGGGCCTCAATGCCTTCAACGGTGCTGACTCTTCTGACGTCCCCGCAAATGCGCTGTTTTTGCCGCGCATCGAACTCTGCCGACTTGGCAATACTTACTGGCTGCGCTGCACGTTATTCAGCGCGGTTTCGCTGCATGAAGAAGCGCACCGCACGCGATTGTTCCTCCGTTCGCTGGTCGCCAGTCGCGCGTTACCGCCCATCACTTCCCGCGTCGTCCAGCACCAGCATTTACCCGCAGAGCCGCAATGGAACCAGCTTATTACCCGCGCACTGAAAAGTATCGAACAGCAGAGGTTTGACAAAGTCGTGCTGGCGCGCAAAACCACTTTGACGCTCAGTCAGCCGCTGAATGCCTGCGCGTTCCTCGCCGCAAGCCGCGCGGTGAATCATCATTGCTATCATTTTATGCTGGCTTTCACGCCGCAACAGGCGTTTCTTGGTTCCAGCCCGGAACGTCTTTTTCTGCGCGATCACACCGAGCTTTTCACCGAAGCGCTGGCCGGCACGGTAGCTAATCATTCTGATAATCAGAAAGCCCATGAACTCGGCGAATGGCTGCTCAGCGACGGAAAAAATCAGCGTGAAAACCTGCTGGTGGTCGATGATATTTGCCAGCGTTTGCAGGGCGGGGCTCACTCTCTGGATGTGATGCCCGCTGAAATCCTGCGACTGCGCAAAGTGCAGCATCTGCGCCGTAGCATCCACGGTGAACTGACTGACGCAGACGATGCGGGATGTTTGCAACGTCTGCAACCTACCGCCGCCGTGGCCGGATTACCGCGTCAGGCGGCGCGTAAATTTATCGCCGAGCATGAACCTTTTGACCGCCAGTGGTACGCCGGTTCCGCCGGGTATCTGAGCAATGAACAAAGCGAATTTACCGTGGCGCTGCGTTCAGCGGCGGTGAAAGGACATCATCTGGAACTCTTCGCGGGCGCAGGAATTGTCGCCGGTTCCGATGCTGCACAGGAATGGCAGGAGATCGAAAATAAAGCCGCAGGATTGCGGACTTTACTGGAAGAACACTACACGCCTGTCGTTCAGGCCGGATAATCCGTTGCCGGGAGAGTCATTCATGTCCGTTGCCGTCTTCAATCGCCGCTGGGCGACGCTGATCCTTGAGTCGCTGACACGCCATCAGGTTAAGCATGTCTGCATTGCGCCGGGTTCGCGTTCCACCGCGCTGACGCTCGCGGCAGCAGCGCATCCGCATCTCATCTGCCACACCCATTTTGACGAACGCGGCCTCGGTCATCTGGCACTCGGTCTGGCGAAAGCCAGCGGCACGCCGGTGGCGGTGATAGTGACCTCCGGCACGGCGGTGGCGAACCTTTATCCGGCACTGATCGAAGCCAGTCTGACCGGCGAAAAACTTGTTCTGCTGACCGCCGACCGTCCGCCGGAATTGATTGACTGCGGCGCCAATCAGGCTATCCGCCAGCCTGGAATGTTCGCCAGCTATCCGGTGCAGGCGCTGGATTTACCACGTCCGACCCCTGAAATCAGCGCGCGCTGGCTGGTGTCGGCCATCGACAACGCGATGGCGCAGCAAACCCACGGCGCGGTCCACATTAACTGTCCGTTCGCAGAACCGCTTTACGGCGAGGATACCGGCGAATATACCGAATGGCTGGAGCAGCTCGGCGACTGGTGGCAGGGGCATCAGCCGTGGCTGAGTTTCGCGCCGGTGCAGAATTCTCCCGCGCAGCCAGACTGGTTATCCTGGCGACAGAAACGCGGCGTGATTATCGCCGGGCGGATATGCGCGCATGAAAGTGAATTGCTGGTGCAGTGGGCTGATAAGCTCGGCTGGCCGTTGATCAGTGACGTACAGGCTGCGACCGGCAATCCGCTGCCGTACGCCGATTTATGGCTGGCATCACCGCAGGCGAAAAGCGTGCTTGAGCGCGCGCAGCTGGTGGTGCAGTTCGGTGGCGGGCTGACCGGTAAACGGTTATTGCAATGGCAGGCAGCCTGCCAGCCAGAAGAATACTGGCTGATCGATGCACTGCCGGGGCGTCTGGATCCGGCGCAGCATCGCGGTCGTCGTATTCAGACTCCGGTCCCGGCGTTTCTGCTTCAGCATCCGGCGCAGCATCAGCCCGACTGGGCGCCTGAGCTGGATGAGTGCGCCGCGCGTGCGGGTCACGCCATTGAATTACATCTCGCAAGTACGTTTGGCGAAGCCGCAGCCGCGTGGCAATTACCGTCTCTTTTACCGGAGCACGGCCAGCTGTTTCTCGGTAATAGTCTGATCGTCCGGCTGGCAGATGCCTTCGCGCAGTTGCCCGCCGGGTATCCGATTTTCGCCAATCGCGGGGCCAGCGGTATCGACGGTCTGCTCTCTACCGCGGCAGGCGTTCAGCGGGCTACCTGCAAACCGACGCTGGTGCTGCTCGGCGATATCTCTGCACTCTACGATTTGAACGCGCTGGCGCTGATGCGTCAGTGCTCTGCGCCGACGGTGATCATCGTGGTGAACAACAACGGGGGGCAGATTTTCTCTCTGCTGCCCACGCCTGAGGCTGAGCGTCAGCAGTTCTACTGCATGCCGCAGAACGTTGATTTTCAGCACGCCGCGGCGATGTTCGGGCTCGATTACGCCAGCCCGACCTCCATGACTGAGCTGCACGATGCGGTTACGCAATGCTGGCAGCACGGTGGGGTAAAACTGGTCGAGTTGAAAGTGAATGAAACCGATGGTGCGGAATGTCTGCGCAGTCTGGTCAGCGAGGCGAGCCAGTCATGACGCTGGCCTGTACGCGCCTGAATACCGACGTGAAAGGGCGTCCGTGGCTGGTGTTTCTGCACGGTCTGCTCGGCAGCGCCGATGACTGGCAGCCGCTGTTGGCACAATTATCCGGCTGGCCTTGTCTGCTGGTGGATTTACCGGGGCATGGCCGTTCGGCAGAGTTCACCGCCGCGGGATTTGCCGACGTCAGCCAACTGCTCACCGACACGTTGCAGCAGCAGGGAATTACGTCGTACTGGCTGATTGGCTATTCGCTCGGCGGACGCATCAGCCTTTATCACGCCTGTCAGGGCGACAGCGCAGGGCTGATGGGCGTAATAGTCGAAGGCGCACATCCGGGGCTGATCTGTCAGGCGGAGCGCGCGCAGCGCCGTCATCACGATCAGCAATGGGCAACGCGCTTCGTGCAGTTGCCGTGGAAGCAGGCGCTCACCGCCTGGTATCGCCAGCCGGTGTTTGCCAGCCTGACCGATGTGCAGCGCCAAAAGCTGATTCTGCTGCGTGAAAACAATAATCCCCACACCGTCGCCGCCATGCTTGCCGCCACGTCGTTGTCGGTTCAGCCAGATTTACGTCAGAAGCTGCATCAGCTTTCCCTGCCGCTGGCGTGGCTTTGCGGCAGCGCCGACACCAAATTTATCACTCTCGCGCAGCAGTCGGGTTTCGAACTGCGCACCGTCGCCAATGCCGGGCATAACGCCCATCGTGACAATCCGGCGGAATTTGCCCGTCAGGCGCTGGCATTCATTACTTCACCTGTCTTAAAGGAAGTTGAGCATGATTTATCCTGATGAAAAAGTACTGTATGCGCCGGTCGAATGGCGTGATTGCACCGGAGATTTTGAAGATATTCGCTATCACAAATCCACCGACGGCATCGCTAAAATCACCATCAACCGTCCTCAGGTGCGCAATGCCTTCCGTCCGCTGACCGTGAAAGAAATGATCCGCGCGCTTGATGATGCCCGCTATGACGAAGGTATTGGCGTGATCGTGCTGACCGGCGAAGGCGATAAAGCTTTCTGCGCAGGAGGCGATCAGAAAGTGCGCGGCGACTACGGCGGTTATCAGGATGCCAGCGGTGTGCATCATCTCAACGTGCTGGATTTCCAGCGCCAGATCCGCACCTGTCCGAAACCTGTTGTCGCGATGGTTGCCGGTTACTCCATCGGCGGCGGGCATGTGCTGCATATGATGTGCGATCTGACTATTGCTGCGGATAACGCCATCTTTGGGCAGACCGGCCCGAAAGTCGGCTCGTTCGACGGCGGCTGGGGCGCGTCGTATATGGCACGCATCGTTGGCCAGAAAAAAGCCCGCGAAATCTGGTTCCTTTGCCGCCAGTACGATGCGGCCGCTGCACTGGATATGGGGCTGGTCAATACCGTGGTTCCGCTGGCGGATCTGGAGAAAGAAACCGTACGCTGGTGTCGTGAGATGCTGGAAAACAGCCCGATGGCGCTGCGTTGCCTGAAGGCCGCGCTAAATGCTGACTGCGACGGCCAGGCCGGTTTGCAGGAGCTGGCGGGTAACGCCACGATGTTGTTCTATATGACCGACGAAGGTCAGGAAGGCCGCAACGCGTTTGTTGAAAAACGCCAGCCTGACTTCAGCAAATTTAAGCGGAATCCGTAATGCGCCGCGCCACGGTGTACCGGTACAGCCTGCCAATGGAGGCGGGCGTGGTGTTGCGCAATCAGCGACTGAAAACCCGCGACGGGCTGCTGGTTTCACTGTGGCAGGACGAGAAAACCGGCTGGGGTGAAATTGCGCCTCTGCCGGGATTCAGCGCGGAAGATGTCACTCAGGCGCAGGAGGCGGTAAAGCACGGCCTGAGCCAGTGGATGCAGGGCGCGTCGCTGACGGCGGTTGCTTCAGCGTTCAGCGCCTTGCCGTCGGTGGCATTCGGCCTGAGCTGTGCCGATGCGGAGCTGCGCGGTGAGCTGCCTGACGTGCTAAGCACCCGCTGTGCGCCGCTGTGTCATGGCGATCCGAATGAACTGTATGCGCGTCTGGGCGCATTGCCGGGTGATAAGCTGGCGAAAGTGAAAGTCGGATTGTACGAATCGGTCGGCGACGGACTGAACGTCAGTATGCTGCTGGAAGCGCTGCCGGATCTGCGTTTGCGTCTCGATGCCAACCGCAGCTGGACGCTGGCGAAATCCGAAGGGTTTGCCCGCCACGTCGCGCCAGAACTGCGTTCGCGCATTGTCTTTATCGAAGAACCCTGCCAGACCCGTGAACAGTCTCGTGAGTTTGCCCGCGCTACCGGCATTGCGATTGCGTGGGACGAGAGCGTGCGTGACGCCGGTTTCACCGTGCAGGCCGAAACCGGGCTGGCGGCGATTATCATCAAACCGACCCTCACCGGCAGCCTGAACCGCTGCCGTCAGCTGATTTCTCAGGCGCACGCCGCCGGGCTGGAGGCTGTCATCAGCTCGTCTATCGAATCCAGCCTCGGGCTGACGCAGCTGGCGCGCATCGCACAATGGCTGACGCCGGATGCGGTGCCGGGACTGGATACGCTGGATCTCATGCAGGCACAGCTGATCCGACGCTGGCCGGATTCTGTATTACCGGTGATTGCCGAACCTGATCTGGAGGTGGTGTGGCAGAGCCAATGATGTCGGACTGGCCATGGCGCGTATGGGCGGCGCATTCGCCGTTCGCCGTGGCCATTAAAGCAGGGGAAATCAGCTGGTGCTGGCGCGATTTATGCCGCCGCATTGATTCACTGGCGGGCGGATTTATTCAGCAGGGTGTGCGTGAAGGTTCAGGCGTGGTGCTGCGCAGTAAAAATACCCCCGACGCGTTACTCTGTTATCTGGCTCTTTTGCAGGCCGGTGCGCGCCTGCTGCCGCTGAATCCGCAACTGCCGCAAACCCTGTGTGATGAACTGCTGCCACAGCTGAATATCGATTTTATGGTCGATCTTACCGGTGTGCCTTTATCCCTTAACATCCCCTTATTAGCACTTCATCATGCTTTTTCAGAGCCTGTTGCTGACTGGCAGCCAGCTCGCATCGCTACTCTGACGCTGACCTCAGGCTCGAGCGGCTTACCGAAAGCCGCCGCGCACAGCGTAGCCGCGCATCTGGCCAGCGCAGAGGGCGTACTGGGGCTTATCCCCTTCACGCAGGCTGACCGGTGGCTGCTTTCGCTGCCGTTGTTCCACGTTTCGGGGCAGGGGATTATCTGGCGCTGGCTGTCTGCCGGTGCCACGGTGGTCGTTGCCGACGGGCAATCATTTGATGACGCGCTGGCGGAGTGCAGCCATGCCTCGCTGGTGCCGACACAATTATGGCGATTGCTTCAGCAGCCGGTATTACCGGCAAGCCTGAAAGACGTCCTGCTGGGCGGCGCGCACATTCCACAGGAACTGACTGAACAGGCTGAACGCGTGGGGATTCGTTGTTGGTGCGGTTATGGAATGACCGAGGCTGCGTCGACGGTAACCGCCAAACGCGCTGACGGTTCGCCGGGCGTCGGACAGGCGCTGACAGGTAAAGACGTACGGCTGGTGAAAAATGAAGTTCAGATCCGTTCACGCAGTCTGGCGGCAGGGTATTGGAAATCCGGCCAAATCACGCCATTGCCCGGCGCAGAGGGCTGGTTCAGCACCCGCGACCGTGGAGAATGGCAGGGTGAAGAGCTGCATATTGGCGGGCGTCTGGATAACGTCTTCTTCTGCGGAGGCGAGAACATTCAGCCGGAAGCTATCGAACGTATATTGCTGCAACACCCTGAAATTCATCAGGCATTCATTATCCCCGTGAATGATGAAGAGTTCGGCCAGCGGCCCGTCGCCGTTCTTGATGCCGAAATAACATTAGATTTTCACACCCTTACTGAATGGATTCAGGAAAAACTGGCGCGTTTTCAGCAACCAGTAAAGTACTGTGCGCTGCCTGAGCATCTGACGAACGGAGGCATTAAGGTATCAAGAAAAGCCATTGCCCTCTGGATTAACCCCCAATAAGCCCAATTTAAAAGCAGCAGGATGAATTAAATATTCATCCTGTTTATTCATTTCATGCAGATAAAAAAGGCCGCGCAATGCGGCCCTGATGTGTTTATCGCAGTAAGAATCAGCCTTTCAGCGCCTGCTCAACGCCCGCTCCGTAAGCCGGATCGACTTTATAGAACAAGTCCAGCTGACGTCTCTGTGTTTCAGGCGAAGCGTGCTTCAGTTCACCGGCAATACGGCCAAACATGCGCTGATGTTCCTCATCAGACAACAGGTTGAACAGCAAACGTGGCTGAGTGAAGTAATCATCATCTTCGCGGTGATTCCAGTGATCCGCTGCGCCTTCGACAGACAATGGCGGTTCGCTGAAATCAGGTTGCTCCTGGAACAGACCGGCGCTGTTTGGCTCGTAGGTCACGCCGTTGCCGCTGTTGCCATCAACACGCATTGCGCCGTCGCGATGATAGTTATGGAACGGGCATTTCGGTGCGTTCACCGGGATCTGGTGATGGTTTACGCCCAGACGGTAGCGGTGCGCGTCGCCGTAGGAGAACAGGCGCCCCTGCAACATACGGTCAGGTGAGAAACCGATGCCGGGAACCACGTTTGCCGGGCTCATTGCTACCTGTTCAACTTCTGCAAAATAGTTTTCCGGGTTGCGGTTCAGTTCAAACTCACCGACTTCGATCAGCGGATAATCACTTTTTAACCAGACTTTGGTCAGATCGAACGGATTATAGGGCAGTTCAGAGGCTTCATGCTCGGGCATAATTTGCACGAACAACTTCCAGCGGGGAAAATCACCGCGCTCGATGGCGTCATACAAATCACGCTGAGAACTTTCACGATCGGTTCCCACCAGTTTCTCTGCTTCGTCATCCATCAGGTTTTCAATACCCTGCTGGCAACGGAAGTGGAATTTCACCCAGAAACGCTCATTCTCAGCATTGATAAAGCTGAACGTGTGACTGCCAAAACCGTGGATGTGACGATAAGAGGTCGGCAGGCCGCGGTCGCTGACGTCGATGGTCAACTGATGCAGAGATTCAGGCAGGTGCGAGAAGAAATCCCATTTATAGGCCGGGTTACGCAGGTTGGTGCGCGGGTCGCGTTTCACCACGTGGTTCAGGTCAGGGAATTTCAGCGGATCGCGCAGATAAAACACCGGAGTGTTGTTGCCGACTAAATCCCAGTTGCCTTGCTCGGTATAGAACTTCATGGAGAAACCGCGGATGTCACGTTCTGCATCGGCTGCACCGCGCTCACCGGCGACGGTGGAGAAACGGATGAACATTTCGGTTTGCTTCCCGATTTCTGAGAAGAGTTTCGCGCGGGTGTATTTCGTAATGTCATGGGTCACGGTGAAAGTCCCGTAAGCACCTGAACCTTTTGCGTGCATACGACGTTCAGGAATTACCTCACGATCAAAGTGAGCCAGTTTTTCGAGAAACCAGACATCCTGGAGTAAAAGCGGTCCGCGACGGCCTGCGGTAATGACATTATTATTGTCGACGACGGGCGCGCCGGCAGCGGTGGTCAGTCCTTTCTTTTCCATAACCCTCATTTCCTTGTATTGCGTAGATCGGGTGTGAATTGCGTAATCAACGATCACTTCTGACAGCAAATTTTCTGCATCCAGGCATGCGTTTCCCCTTCCATGGGAAAATTTACCTTAACGGCTAGTGTGTACCCTTACATTGATCATGGGCAAATAGGTAAGGCTTATTGTTCTGATTAAGAGAATAGAAATAGTGAATATAAATGTGTTTCTTTACATTTTATTTGCGAGCTAAGGGATTTTTAAAGCTCTGAAAGATGTCACCTTTCGGCAAATTAATTTAGACTGCGCACTAAATATTTCCCCACTGTTGTATGAATGTTCAGGAATGATGATGAAAAAAGTTATTGTAGCGGGCGCGGCCCTTGGCATGCTGCTGACGGCAACGTCTGCGAGCGCTATCAGCGTGAACGGTGAAGTCGGCGAGCACTACACTCATGTGGGCGCCGGTTTCGGCACCACTTCTCCAGGTCTTGCGCTGACCGGCGATTACACCCATAACGACGATGACGGCGACGTTGCGGGTCTGGGTCTGGGCTACAACATTCCACTGGGTCCTTTCATGGCGACCGTTGGCGGTAAAGGCCTGTACACCAATCCGAAAGACGGTGACGAAGGTTACGCAGCGGCCGTCGGCGGCGGACTGCAACTCCCAATCGCCAAAATGTTCACCTTATACGGTGACTACTACTATTCCCCGGATTCACTTTCCAGCGGCATCGGTAACTACAAAGAAGCGAACGCGGGCGTGCGTCTGACCGCTATTCCGTTAGTGACCGTGAGCGTGGGTTATCGCTACATGGCGCTGGACGGCAAAGACGGCAACCGCGATAACATCGTTGCGGACGGCGCATACGTCGGCGGCGCAGTGAATTTCTAAGGTTTACGTCTGAATCATAAAGCCTGCTTAGCAGGCTTTTTTTTCGTCTGTACTATCACTTTGTGCCTATGCGATTGTGTTTCGGCGTCAGCCTTTCTACAGTGGAAGGACAAAACGAGAGGAGAAAGTGATGCTTAGGGTTGAGATGCTCAGTACCGGCGAGGAAGTTCTTCACGGTCAAATTGTGGATTCAAACGCCGCCTGGCTGGCCAGTTATCTGTTCGATCAAGGCCTGCCGATGACCAGCCGTGAAACGGTGGGTGACAGTCTGGACGAGCTGGTTAACGTCATGAAAGAGCGCAGCCATATTGCCGATGTGCTGATCGTTAACGGCGGGTTAGGCCCGACCACTGACGATCTCAGCGCGCAGGCGGCGGCCATGGCGTGTGGCGTTGAACTGACAGAGGATGCCGGATGGATTGCCACCATGCAGGCTTTCTTCAACGAACGCGGTCGTCCGATGGCCGAGTCTAACCGCAAACAGGCGCAGATCCCGGCCAACGCCGAATTGCTGGACAATCCGGTCGGCACTGCCTGCGGTTTCAGCGTCAGGCTCAACCGTTGCCAGATTTTCTTCACGCCGGGCGTCCCTTCTGAATTTAAAGTCATGGTCGAACAGCAAATCGTTCCGCGCCTGCAAAAGCAGTTCCCAGCGCTGGAAGCCCCGCTGTGTTTGCGTCTGACGACCTTTGGGCGTGGCGAAAGCGATCTGGCGACTGAACTGGATAAAATCGAGATGCCTGAAGGCGTGGTGATGGGTTACCGCTCGTCTTCGCCGATCATTGAACTGAAAGTCACTGGCCCGCGTTCTCAGGAAGTGGCGATGCATCGGATTTTCGAGCGTGTGCGCGAAGTGGCGGGGGAGAGTACCATTTTCGAAGGTTTCGGCAGCCTGCCTGATCGCCTGGCCGAACGTCTGCTGACGCAAAATCTGCGTCTGGCGGTCAGTGAAAGTTATACCGGCGGCCTGCTGAACTGGCGTCTGCAAAGCGCCGGCGTTCCGCTTGCCAACGGCGAACTCCAGCCACAAGATGATGAGGCGTCCCCGGAAAAATCCCTCGAAAACTTATTGGCACGGGCGCAAACGCTGGCCGAAACCAGCGGTGCACAGCTGGCACTGGCCGTCGGGGCATTATCCGGCGACAAGCTCAGTCTGGCGCTGCATACGCCGTCAGGAACCAGCGGGTTAACCATCCGCTATACCGCGACGCGGCACGGGTTGACGTTGAGACAGGAGACTATCGCGATGGTGGGGATGGATATGTTGCGGCGGTATCTGAACGGGTGGGATCCGGTAGCGGAATATCCCTGGCTGGACCGGGTCGAGAAGGTCTAGTTATCTCATTTCAAAATCAAGCCCTGAAATGCTTTAAAACCAGTGCCCGGTTTGCTCCCCCCTCTCGCCGAGGGAGGAGCAAACCGGCAGGGTTTTGCGACGCCGCTACCTGAAATTGAATTAGTTTTTAGAGCAGGCCGTAAAAGCTGTCAGTGTGCCGAAACCCACTAAAACTCCACCTCTATATCCCCAACCGGCAGGCAACAACAGGGAAGGACGTCGCCCTGTGCGATAAACGCCAGAGGCTTTTCACTGTACTCCACCGCACCGCTGACTAGCCGCATGCGACAGGATCCGCAATACCCTTCACGACACTGATACTCGATGTCAACTTTATGATGCTCAAACACTTCCAGCAGATTGCGATGGCGGCTTTCGCACACCAGCTGTGTGCCATCGGCTGAAAGTGTGATGGTTCTGTCCGTCATTTAAAGCTCGAAATCACTCAGGTCGTCGGCGTGAACTTCTGAATCGATCTGACCGACAAGATAGGAACTCACTTCCACTTCCTGCGGGGCGACCTGCACATTGTCAGAAACCAGCCACGCGTTAATCCACGGGATCGGGTTAGAGCGCGTTTTGAATGGTGCAGTCAGGCCAACGGCCTGCATACGGATGTTGGTGATGTACTCAACGTACTGGCACAAAATATCTTTGTTCAGGCCGATCATCGATCCGTCTTTGAACAGATATTCTGCCCAGTCTTTCTCCTGCTGTGCCGCCAGCACGAACAAATCGTGACATTCCTGCTCGCACTCTTTGGCGATCTCAACCATTTCCGGATCATCCTGACCTGAACGCAGCAGGTTCAGCGCGTGCTGGGTACCCGTCAGATGCAGTGCTTCGTCGCGTGCAATCATCTTGATGATTTTCGCGTTACCTTCCATCAGTTCACGTTCGGCGAACGCAAAGGAGCAGGCGAAACTCACGTAGAAACGCACGGCTTCAAGTGCGTTAACGCTCATCAGACAGGTGTAGAGCTTCTTCTTCAGCTCACGCAGATTCACCACGACGGTCTTGCCGTTCACGGTATGCGTACCTTCGCCCAGCAGATGGTAATAGCTGGTCATTTCGATCAACGTATCGTAATAGCCGGAGATGTCTTTGGCGCGCTTGAGGATCTCTTCGTTGGTGACAATGTCGTCAAACACAATCGCCGGATCATTCACGATGTTACGGATGATGTGTGTGTATGAACGTGAATGGATAGTTTCTGAAAAGGCCCAGGTTTCGACCCATGTTTCCAGCTCAGGAATAGAAATCAGCGGTAAAAGCGCGACGTTCGGGCTGCGTCCCTGAATGGAATCAAGCAGCGTCTGGTATTTCAGGTTGCTGAGGAAGATGTGTTTTTCATGATCCGGCAGCGCCTGAAAATCGATACGGTCGCGGGAAACGTCAATCTCTTCCGGACGCCAGAAAAAGGACAGCTGTTTTTCGATCAGCTTTTCGAAAATCTCATGTTTTTGCTGGTCGAAACGCGCAACGTTGACGGACTGACCGAAAAACATCGGTTCCAGCAGCTGGTTATTTTTGTTCTGAGAGAAAGTGCTATAAGCCATATTGTCCTCGGACAAAAGCCCCGGTTAAGGGGCTTTATTTAAAATGATGAATCAAAACAGACGATTAGATTTTGCAGGCGCCGCTTTCGCAGTCATCAGCCACATCGGCTTTCATGTCTTCCTGCACATCATCAGCACCGTCGCGGGTGTTCTGATAGTACAAGGTTTTGACGCCGAATTTGTAGGCTGTCAGCAAGTCTTTCAGCAACTGCTTCATCGGCACTTTGCTGTTCGGGAAGCGTGACGGGTCATAGTTGGTGTTTGACGAAATCGCCTGGTCGATGAATTTTTGCATCACGCCAACCAGTTGCAGGTAACCGTCGTTGTTAGGCATATCCCACAGCAGTTCGTATTGATCTTTCAGACGCTCATACTCCGGCACCACCTGACGCAGGATCCCGTCTTTCGACGCTTTGATGCTGATGTGGCCGCGCGGTGGCTCGATGCCGTTGGTGGCATTGGAGATCTGCGAAGACGTCTCAGAAGGCATCAGCGCGGACAGCGTGGAGTTACGCAGACCGTGCGTTTTGATATCTTCACGCAGTTTATCCCAGTTGAGATGCAGAGGTTCGCTGCAAATCGCATCCAGATCTTTCTTGTAAGTATCCACCGGCATGATGCCTTGTGAATAAGTGGTTTCGTTGAACCACTGGCACGCGCCTTGTTCTTTAGCAAGTTCGTTGGAAGCTTTCAGCAGGTAATACTGGATCGCTTCGAACGTCTTGTGCGTCAGGTTGTTGGCGCTGCCGTCGGAATAACGCACGCCGTTTTTCGCCAGATAATAAGCGTAGTTGATCACGCCGATACCCAGGGTACGACGACCCATCGCGCCACGTTTAGCGGCTTTGATTGGGTAATCCTGATAATCGAGCAGGGCGTCGAGTGCGCGAACGGCCAGCACCGCCAGTTCTTCCAGATCGTCGAGGCTTTCGATAGCACCGAGGTTGAAGGCAGACAGCGTACACAGTGCGATTTCACCGTTTTCGTCGTTAACGTCGTCCAGCGGTTTGGTTGGCAGTGCGATTTCCAGACACAGGTTAGACTGGCGAACTGGCGCGATGGCCGGATCAAACGGGCTGTGCGTATTGCAGTGGTCAACGTGCTGAATATAGATACGGCCAGTGGATGCGCGTTCCTGCATCATCAGTGAGAACAGCTCAACGGCTTTCACTTTCTGCTTACGGATGCTCGCGTCCTGCTCGTATTTTTCATACAGACGCTCGAATTCCTCCTGATCGGCGAAGAACGCATCATACAGGCCAGGTACGTCGGACGGGCTGAAGAGCGTGATGTCGCCACCTTTCACCAGACGCTGATACATCAGTTTGTTGATTTGCACGCCGTAGTCCATATGACGGACGCGGTTGCCTTCAACACCACGGTTGTTTTTCAGCACCAGCAGGCTTTCCACTTCCAGATGCCACATCGGGTAGAACAATGTCGCTGCACCGCCACGAACGCCGCCCTGAGAGCAGGATTTCACCGCGGTCTGGAAATGCTTGTAGAACGGGATACAACCGGTGTGGAACGCTTCACCGCCACGGATCGGGCTGCCCAGCGCACGGATGCGACCGGCGTTGATGCCGATACCGGCACGCTGGGATACGTATTTCACGATGGCGCTGGAGGTCGCGTTGATAGAGTCCAGGCTGTCGCCACATTCGATCAGTACGCAGGAGCTGAACTGACGGGTCGGAGTCCGCACGCCAGACATAATTGGCGTAGGCAGAGAAATTTTGAAGGTGGAAATCGCGTCGTAGAAACGTTTGATGTAGTCCAGACGGGTGTCGCGCGGATAGCCGGAAAACAGGCAGGCCGCGACCAGAATATAGAGGAACTGCGCACTCTCGTAGATATCGCCAGTCACACGGTTCTGCGCCAGATATTTCCCTTCCAGCTGCTTCACGGCGGCGTAAGAGAAATTCATGTCACGCCAGTGGTCAATAAAACTGTCCATCTGCTCGAACTCTTCAGCCGTGTAGTCTTCCAGCAGATGTTTGTCGTATTTACCCATTTCGACCATGCGGGTCACCTGATCAATCAGCTTAGGCGGCTCGAACTGACCGTAAGCTTTTTTACGCAGGTGGAAAATCGCCAGACGCGCGGCCAGATATTGGTAATCCGGCGCATCTTTGGAGATCAGATCCGCTGCCGCTTTGATGATAGTTTCATGAATATCAGCGGTTTTGATCCCGTCGTAGAACTGGATGTGTGAACGAAGTTCTACTTGAGAAACTGATACGTTTTGAAGACCTTCCGCTGCCCAGTCAATGACACGGTGGATTTTATCAAGGTTGATGCGTTCTGTGCGGCCATCACGTTTAGTTACAAGCAGACTTTGGTTCATTCGGGGCGATACCTCAAAGGTTTATAAAGGGTCCGACCTGACCGTGAAAAACAGCACGGCAGCACCACTCTACTTTAGTGTGCTGGTCAGGATATAAACACAATATATTGTGGGTTTGTTATTTTCTGATGACAAGATAGTGACTGAATGGCCCTTTGGCAAGTGAACAAAACCGTCAGATTTGTGGATAACTTGGGGAGAAATTTACGGGCCATGCCTGAGGAGTCCGCCATTGCTGGCGCGACAAACCTGTCAATATCTGAGATACGATTTTCTTATATTTTTACGAAAGGTGATCGACTGCCGGTTTATTAAACGTTAGAAAAAAACGCTATATTGATCTGGATAACTATTCTAAAAAATCATGTTGCCGGGTCCGGTTCCACCAACGCCCTAAAAACTAAGGTTTAAGTAAAACCTGCGGCGGGCAGAGCGGAGGGAATTGCGCTTAAGTCCGCCCGGAAGGCATCTTCCGGGCTTGACGTACCGGGGATTTAAAGCAGGTCAGATGACAGAACTTTCTTCCGACTGAGTATGAATCATGTAATTGACGTCCACGTTCGGCCCGAGTTTAAAATGATCAGTCAGCGGGTTGTAGTGCAGACCCATAATGTGACGCTCGGACAGTGACGTGCGGTCGATCATGCCCAGTAACTCTGACGGTTTGATGAATTTTTTGATGTCGTGCGTGCCCTTTGGCACCATCTTCAGCACGTATTCTGCGCCGAAAATCGCCATCAGCCAGGCTTTGTTATTACGGTTGATGGTGGAGAAGAACACATGGCCGCCGGGTTTCACCAGACGCGCACAGGCAGCCACGACGGAAGCCGGATCCGGCACATGTTCGAGCATTTCCATGCAGGTGACCACATCGTATTGCTGCGGATGGGCATCGGCGTGTGCCTCAACCGTTTCCTGGACGTAATCGACTTTCACGCCGCTTTCCAGCGCATGCAGACGCGCCACCTGTAACGGTTCGCCACCCATGTCCAGCCCGGTCACTTGCGCACCGGCAACGGCCATGCTTTCGCTAAGAATGCCGCCGCCGCAGCCGACATCGAGAACATTCTTCTCAAACAGGCCATCAGCGCGCTCAAGAATGTAGTTCAGGCGTAGCGGATTGATGCGGTGCAGCGGTTTGAATTCGCCTTCCAAATCCCACCAGCGTGATGCGACCGCCTCAAACTTGGCGATTTCTTCGTGGTCGATGTTCTGTGGCGTAGCGGAAGCCGATGTGGATGATGTGGTTGTCATGAGCGTGATGAACTCCTTATATCTTGATGTGGCCGATTATACCTATTTCGTCTGCTTTGGTTCAGATTTGTCGTTATGGCGAATCTTTATACGAAATGAGGCGCTTTGCGCAAAGGTTTGAAACCTGTTGGATAATAGTAGGCAAAAGGGGGCGGTTGTTTTCCACGTTTGGCTGGTTTGTGGTATAGTTTTACACCTTTGCGCTATATATGCCTACGTGGGCAGCGGCCATGAATAATCAGTAGAGGGATAGCAGCTCCATGAGCGACCTTGCCAGAGAAATCACACCGATTAACATCGAAGAAGAGCTGAAAAACTCTTATTTGGATTATGCGATGTCCGTGATTGTCGGACGTGCGCTACCAGATGTGCGTGATGGTTTGAAACCGGTGCACCGCCGCGTACTTTTCGCAATGAACGTCCTCGGTAACGACTGGAATAAAGCCTATAAAAAATCGGCCCGTGTGGTCGGTGACGTTATCGGTAAATATCACCCACACGGTGATACCGCGGTTTATGACACCATTGTCCGTATGGCTCAACCTTTCTCACTTCGCTACATGCTGGTGGACGGGCAGGGTAACTTCGGGTCAGTGGATGGCGACTCCGCCGCAGCCATGCGTTATACCGAAATTCGCATGTCAAAAATTGCTCACGAATTGCTGGCTGACTTAGAAAAAGACACCGTCGATTTCGTGCCAAACTACGATGGCACCGAGCAAATCCCTGCTGTTATGCCAACCCGTATTCCTAACCTGCTGGTCAACGGCTCGTCAGGTATCGCGGTAGGTATGGCGACCAACATTCCGCCGCATAACCTCACTGAGGTTATCAACGGCTGCCTGGCCTTCATTGAAGATGAGAACATCAGCATCGAAGGGCTGATGGAACACATTCCGGGGCCAGATTTCCCGACCGCGGCGATCATCAACGGTCGTCGGGGTATCGAAGAAGCTTACCGTACCGGCCGTGGCAAGATTTCGATCCGTGCCCGCGCTGAAGTTGAAGCGGACGCCAAAACCGGTCGCGAAACCATCATTGTTCACGAGATCCCGTATCAGGTGAACAAAGCCCGTCTGATCGAAAAGATCGCCGAGCTGGTGAAAGAAAAACGCGTTGAAGGTATCAGTGCGCTGCGTGATGAGTCCGATAAAGACGGTATGCGTATCGTCATCGAAATCAAACGCGACGCCGTCGGTGAAGTGGTTCTGAACAACCTGTACTCACTGACGCAGCTGCAGACCTCTTTCGGTATCAACATGGTGGCATTACACCGTGGTCAGCCGAAAATTTTGGGTCTGAAAGAGATTCTGTCCGCGTTTGTTCGCCACCGCCGTGAAGTGGTAACACGCCGTACTATTTTCGAACTGCGTAAAGCCCGCGACCGTGCTCATATCCTTGAAGCACTGGCGATCGCATTGGCTAACATCGACCCGATCATTGAACTGATCCGTGCTGCACAATCTCCGGCCGAAGCGAAAGCGGGCCTGATTGCGCGTTCATGGGATCTGGGCAACGTTGCGGCAATGCTGGCCAGTGCCGGTGATGACGCGGCACGCCCTGAATGGCTGGAGCCAGAGTTCGGTATTCATGAAGGTAAATACTTCCTTACCGAGCAACAGGCACAGGCTATTTTGGATCTGCGCTTGCAGAAACTGACCGGCCTCGAGCATGAAAAACTGCTTGATGAGTACAAAGAGCTGTTGGTGCAAATCGCAGAGCTGATGTACATCCTGTCCAACCCGGATCGTCTGATGGAAGTCATTCGTGAAGAGCTGGAAGCGATCCGCGATCAGTATAACGATCCGCGTCGTACCGAAATCACGGCGAACTCATCTGACATCAACATCGAAGACCTGATCAATCAGGAAGACGTTGTGGTGACCTTGTCGCATCAGGGCTACGTGAAGTATCAGCCTCTGACCGATTACGAAGCGCAGCGTCGCGGCGGTAAAGGTAAATCAGCAGCCCGTATTAAAGAAGAAGACTTCATCGACCGTCTGCTGGTGGCCAACACCCACGACACTATTTTGATGTTCTCCAGCCGGGGACGTCTGTACTGGATGAAAGTCTATCAGTTGCCGGAAGCCAGTCGTGGCGCACGTGGCCGTCCGATCGTCAACCTGTTACCGCTCGAACCCAACGAACGTATCACCGCCATTCTGCCAGTACGCGAGTACGAAGAAGGCCGTCATGTGTTCATGGCAACGGCAAGTGGTACCGTGAAGAAAACGGCACTGACCGATTTCAGCCGTCCGCGCAGCGCCGGCATCATCGCCATCAACCTCAATGAGGGTGATGAGCTGATTGGTGTGGATCTGACCGACGGTAACAACGAAGTCATGCTGTTCTCTGCAGCCGGTAAAGTGGTGCGCTTCTCCGAAGAAGCGGTGCGTTCAATGGGCCGTACGGCGACCGGTGTTCGCGGTATCCGTCTGGGCGAAGGCGACAGCGTCGTCTCCCTGATCATTCCTCGCGGCGACGGTTGTATCCTCACTGTGACGCAGAATGGTTTCGGTAAACGTACTGAATCTGCCGAATATCCAACCAAATCCCGCGCAACGCAGGGCGTTATCTCGATCAAAGTGAGCGAGCGTAATGGTCCGGTAGTAGGGGCTATCCAGGTGGATGAAGCGGATCAGATCATGATGATCACCGATGCTGGTACGCTGGTGCGTACACGTGTATCCGAAGTGAGCACCGTTGGCCGTAATACCCAGGGTGTTACGCTTATCCGCACCGCTGAGCAAGAACACGTGGTCGGTCTTCAACGTGTGGCGGAACCGGTAGAAGATGAAGAACTGGATGGCGTTGCCACCGAAGCGGGCGAACTGGAAGCGGCACAAGCAGCCGATCTGCCAGACGAAGCAGAAAGTGAAGACGATCAGCCAGCAGACGACGAAGAAGAATAAGTTTTCTTAGTCGGTTGAAAGGAAGGCATAACATGGCAACGTGTTATGCCTTTTTTATTCATTCCGGGTTTTTTAGAAAGTCCCTCAATAGTGTATTCTGATTCACATTCCGCTCACTGAGCCGTTACACCGATGGTTAATCCTTGAAATATCTTGCTTCGTTTCGAACAACGCTGAGAATCTCCCGCTACCTGTTCAGGGTGCTGGCGCTGATGCTGTGGACGTTAGGGGTGCTGCTGACCACCTTTTATGTGCTGAATATCTTCCACAATAAAGAGTCGGAGATCCGGGATGAGGATAACCTCAACTACGATCTCGCGCAGAGCTACGTCAAAAACTCCAATGACGTGATGCGCAGCATTAAGTTTATGGCCGAAAAGCGTCTGAGCGATTCAATGAACGGGCTGGATATCATCAACGGGATGATCAGCAGCAAGAATACGCCACCGTCCTACCTTTCCCTTTTCCCGGATTCGGATTGCTCTCAGCTCAGCGACAGTTACCGTAACTCGCTGACGTCCCTGGGGAACATGATTCATTACTGGAAAGACAATTTTTCTGATGCCTATGATCTTAATCGCGTGTTCTTTATCAGCGGCGAAAACCTGTGTGTGGTGGATTTTGGCATCAGCAGCGAACCGTTTGAACGTGAAAGTCAGGATCAGCTGAAATCGTTGCATGAAAAAATCCTGCAATACCGCAACGGTAAAAATCAGGACAAAGAGAACAGCCTGTACTGGGTTTCTCAGTCCAATAACCGGGAGTCCGGTTATCTGTATGTGCTGACGCCGATTTATATCGGCAACAAACTGGAAGCGCTGATGGGGATTCAGCAAAACCTGCGTCTGGAAGATTTGGTCACGCCGAGCGCGCAACACACCAGCGTTACGTTGCTCGATGAGGACGATCAGCCGCTGCTCAGCCTTTCAGAAGGCGACCGTTATACCGCTGCGCTGGGAAATTATCCGCAGGAAAGCTCGTACTTCGGTTACATGAATGGCTACAAAGACTTGATCTACAAAAAGCCGCTGTCGCCGTCTTCGCTGAGCGTGGTGTATTCCATGCCGTTCAATATTGTCATTGAACGGTTCAAGATCATGATATTTAACGCGGTGCTGCTCAATATATTCTCCGGCCTGTTACTGTTTATTCTGGCGTGGGTCTTTGAACGCAAGATGTTTTTACCGGCCGAGCAGAACGCCTTCCGCCTCGAGGAGCACGAGCAGTTTAACCACAAAATTGTCGCGTCGGCGCCGGTGGGGATCTCGATTCTGCGCATCAGCGACGGCGTGAATATCCTGAGTAACGAGCTGGCGCACAACTACATCAGCATGCTGACCCAGGAAGACCGTCAACGTATTACGCGTATCATCTGCGATCAGCAGGTGAATTTTGTTGACGTGATTACCAAGAATAACAATAACATCCAGCTTAGCTTCGTCCATTCACGTTACCGCAACGAAGACGTCGCGATTTGCGTGCTGATCGACGTCAGTGCGCGCGTGCGGATGGAAGAGTCGTTGCAGGAGATGGCGAATGCCGCCGAGCAGGCCAGCCAGTCGAAATCAATGTTCCTGGCAACGGTCAGCCACGAACTGCGAACGCCGCTGTACGGTATTATCGGTAATCTGGACTTATTGCAAACGCAGGGGCTGCCGCAGGGCGTGGATCGACTGGTGACGGCGATGAATAACTCCTCAGCGCTGCTGCTGAAAATCATCAGCGACATTCTCGACTTCTCGAAAATCGAATCCGAACAGCTGAAAATCGAGCCGCAGGAGTTCTCCTGCCGTGAAGTGATCACGCACATTGCCGGTAACTATCTGCCGCTGGTGGTGAAAAAGCGCCTCGGGCTGTACTGCTTTATCGAGCACAACGTACCGCTGTCGTTCAACGGCGATCCGGTGCGTCTGCAACAGGTCATCTCAAATATTCTCAATAATGCGATTAAATTCACCGATACCGGCTGTATCGTGCTGAATGTCAGAACCTGCGGAAATTATCTGGAATTCCAGGTGCGCGATACCGGCGTCGGTATTCCTGAGCGCGAAATCACCCGTCTGTTCGACCCGTTCTTCCAGGTCGGTACCGGCGTGCAGCGTCATTTCCAGGGTACCGGCCTGGGGCTTGCGATCTGCGAAAAGCTAATCAACCTGATGGATGGCGATATTGACGTGGAATCCGAGCCGGGTCTCGGCAGTTCTTTCACCGTACGTATTCCGCTTTACAGCGCGGTGTTCCCGTCTGAGGAACCGCTGGATCACTGGCAGGATAAAATCGTCTGGCTTGACGTACGCAATGCGTATCTTGAAAGCTACCTGATGCAGCTGCTGCGCCACCACGGCGCGAATATCCAGCGCTATGAACCTGAGCAGGCGACCGCCGCCGAGGACGTGCTGATCACCGATAAGCCGTTTATTCACATGGGTACGCTACGCGCGCAGATTGAATTCTCGATAGATCATATCGGCCCGCCGGTGGAAACCAGGCCGGGATATTGGGTACACGGCACCTCGACGCCGCTGGAAATCACCGCGCTGCTCAACCGCATTTACCAGATTGAGACGGCAGGGGATGAGGACGGCCTGAACGCCCAGGCGGCTGAAACCGCTATCGCGCAGGACTACAGTGATATCACCCTGTTGGTGGTCGATGATCATCCAATCAACCGCCGTCTGCTCGCCGATCAGCTGGGGACAATGGGTTACATCGTGGTGACCGCCAATGACGGGATGGATGCGCTGGATGCCATGCGCGCGCACGAGATTGATATCGTGTTAAGCGATGTCAACATGCCACGCCTCGATGGTTATGGCCTGACGCAGAAACTGCGCGAGCTGGGCCATATCCTGCCGGTGATCGGCGTGACCGCCAACGCGCTGGCCGAGCAACGTCAGCGGTGTCTGGAAGCGGGGATGGATAACTGTCTGTCGAAGCCGGTGACGCTGGAAACGCTGCGCGATACGCTGAGCTATTACAGTGAACGCGTGCGCAAAGGGAGCTATAAAAAAGAAGACTGAAGCGGCGTTCTGGCTGAAGGTTTTGTCCCAAAAATAAAGGCACCGTGAAGGTGCCTTTTGTCTTTTTGCATGAAGACTGCTTTGCGAAAACTCAGTCTTTGTCGACCGGCATGGAGCTGATGGAAGACAAATAGTTCAGCAACGCAATATCGTTTTCCACACCCAGTTTCATCATTGCTGATTTCTTCTGGCTGCTGATGGTTTTGATACTGCGGTTCAGTTTTTTAGCAATCTCAGTCACCAGGAAGCCTTCTGCAAACAAACGCAGAACTTCGCTCTCTTTTGGTGACAGGCGTTTGTCGCCGTAACCGTTGGCGCTGATTTTTTCCAACAGCTTGGCCACGCTGTCCGGCGTGAACTTCTTGCCTTTCTGCAAAGCGGCCAGCGCTTTTGGCAGGTCCGTTGGCGCGCCCTGTTTGAGGACAATGCCTTCGATATCCAGATCCAGCACCGAGCTCAGGATCGCCGGATTATTGTTCATGGTCAGAACAATGATCGACAACTGAGGATAGTGGCGCTTGATGTATTTGATAAGCGTAATCCCGTCGCCGAATTTATCGCCCGGCATAGAGAGGTCAGTAATCAATACATGGGCGTCGAGTTTACTTAAGCTGTTGACCAGAGCCGTCGAGTCTTCAAACTCGCCGACAACATTCACCCATTCGATTTGTTCAAGTGACTTACGAATGCCAAAAAGGACGATAGGATGATCATCAGCAATAATTACGTTCATAGTATTCATGTGATTAGCTACCTTGCTGGAGCAGTCTGGAGACAAAAGAATCAATAAGATTGATGGTTTCAGTAATCTGTAATGCATCGCCATCTGCGATGTACTGTTCTAACTCTTCACACATTTGCTTGCCTGGGGTCAGGTTCAACATAGCGAACACTCCCTTAAGGCGGTGTGCAGTTTGGGAAAGTGATGTGAAATCACGACGTTGGTTTTCATTATACAGTTTCTCAAGATCTTCCGGTACTGTCTCGACAAAAAGCTGATAGTAATCGCTTGATTTTAACTGCTTTTCATAATGGTCAAGAGAGTCATCGCCGGGTTCTTCGGATGAAACACTGTCATCAGGAACGGCAAATTGCTGTTCAATTAACAGTAGGGTTGCGTCGATCAGCGCGCTGCTGATGTTGTAATTGACGCGAATATAATGCTTTTCCAGCGACTGGAAACCGGACTCATCGTCGGTCAGCAGCAGCGTAAATTTGTCACTATTTTGTGGATTATCCGTCAGCAGAACATCGTATTCACGCGTCAGTTGTCGCTCATCGGCCACGATACACACCGCGCCGTACGCATTCATTGTCCGGGTCACAATGCCGCGCACCTCGTCAGAGGTGATGTCGAGTAACGCGGTGACATCCGTCAGCAACTTCTCGTGCTCGTCTTCCACTTCCTGCGTTTGCTGCCGTTGTTTCACCCGGACGGTATAACGCGTGCCGATGTCGAGTTTACTGCGGATCTCCAACTGTCCGCCCAGCTTTTTACACAGCTGATTGCACAGGAAAAATGTCAGGCCGGAGCCGTGATTAAAGCGATCAACCAACGTCTGGCTCAGGAAAGGATAATTCAGATTGCTCAATTCTTCCTTCGAAATTCCGCTGCCGGTGTCAGTTATGTGGAAAACCAGCTGATCCGGGCGATCTTCGTCTTGTTCGCTGGTCAGTGTGACCTTGCCGAGCGACGTGGTAACAATGGCGTAATCAAGCAGCAGCGAGAGAATTTTCTTCACCGCCTGCATATCGCCGACGAACATCGCTTCCGGTGCAATATGGAAATGATTCAGCAAACCGAGGCCTTTCTGGCTGAGGCGGGGCAGGGCCTCAAGCAGGAGTTCATCCACCATAGCGGATAAGACATACGGCTGGCTGGCCGGCTGCCAGTCCTGCGTTTCCAGACGGGTCAGCAGGGTGATGTTATCCACCAGCGTCAGTGCGTTGCGCGATTCGACCTGCAATTTGCCCTGAAGCGTCTGGCGTTCGTGAAGATCTTCCACCGCCACCAATGATTCCACCAGCCCGTTAAGCTCCTGCAACGGCTGATTCAGCTCGATGCCCAGATTGTGCAGCATCAGTTTGCGCGCCTGCAGGTTCTTTTCGAACTCACGCTTAGCCTGTTGCAGCGTGCGGTTGACCATCACTTCTTTGTCCTGATCGTGCAGCAGGAACAGATACGTTTCCGGAGAGATCTGGCTGCGAATCATGCGGATTTCATACACTTCGTTGTTAACCGTAGCCTGAATCGAGCCGTTGTGCTGCTCGGCCATATTAGCGATTTTATTCAGGCTCAGATGCGGCAACAGCTGGTCGGCAATTTTATTACTGAGGATCACGCTGTGGTTGCTGAAGTTATAAACCAGCAGACCGAGTGGTAACCCGGAGATGATTTCCTGATTCAGCGCCTGCTGCATATGCAACTGCGCCGCCATATTTTCGCTCGGGCGGATGTACTGATGACGAATAAAGTAAATGCTGGTCATCGCCAGCCCGATCAGGAACAGATTGATGAGGATCAGCCAGAAGTTATTACGTGACAGATCCACCACCAGGCTGAACAACGGCACATGATAGGTCAGCGACAGCGGAGAGTTACTCAGTGGCACGCTGAACACCAGTGACCAGCCCTGAACAGCAATGCTGCTCGCGGCATTGTCGTCGGTCGGATCGCCTTCATTCACCGCGGCTGTACTGCCGTTGAGCTGGAAATTGTCCCGTGCCATGTTCAGCGGGATGAGATCACTCATCGGCAAATCAAAGGCGATCACCGTCGCCAGATGACCGGGATTATTGAACGTGGTGCGTAGCGTAAAGTTGTAGTCGCTGCTCTGACGCGATTTACGCAGGGCGGAGTAGCTTTCGCGCTCGTCCAGCGTATTGGCCTGTTGCAGCATCTCAGCACGGCGTGATTGCAGCGTACTGGTGAAATAGTTTTCTTTGAGGCGGGAATCCTGTTCCTCGAGCGGCACCGTGGTCACCAGCACCATGCTGTTGTCCTGGCCGTTCAGATAATAGAGCGAATAGGGCAGCGTTTTGGCACCCCATTGTTCATCGAGGAAGGACGAGATTTTCAGTGTCAGATCCAGCGTCGAGCTGTCATGCGTCCCAAAAATCAGTGCGTCGGTTTTCTTGTGCGGCTTAGAGACATAGAACATGTCCTGACGCAGGCGGATTTCCTGCGCGGAGACCACATCCGGCGGCAGCGGCTGGCCGGTGAAGTTGTCGTAAATCTGATATGTCATGTAACGATACTTATCGATACGTTTTTGCAACTGATCGGCGGTGGATTGCACCGTGCGCAGTTTATCGTTCAGATAAGCATTGGTGTAGTTATACCCGTAAAGACCCAGCCCCAGTGCCAGCAGCAAAATGAACAACCAAAAGAAACGCGTGATGTTGGTTGAGGTCAGCGATAAATATTTACCTGACATGATGATGAGTCTTTTCCTTCATGAAAAAACACCTGACATTAAACAGACCGCACAGTTTATCAGAAACGATAAGTTTCAGTGATTGCGCATAGTCTTAATTATTTTTAGCCTCAATACATTAAGCCCAAAATTCTTTATGGATAGTCACAAAATTGATAAGTCATTTTGATGTGCATTTCTTGATGCTAATCCTTGATTTTCTTAATGATGATCACGATCAGTATTGATGTTTAGAATTTAAAACTATTACAAATCAATATATTGATCTAAAACCCCTCCGCTAGGCCATGATTTTACTCACGTCAAACTTATAATTTTTAATACTTTCATGAATAAAATTTATCACAAAGATAACTTTTTTTTAATACACTTAACTCAAATCATGCATATAACTTATGGAGTTTAGAGTAAAAAAATTCCTAAACGACATAACAGAAACACATAAAAAGCATCACTAAAATCAACTTTTGCTCGTTTTGCAGTCGCTCGTTTTACCCATCACCAGTTGGAAGTTAATCCATTGCTTTAATGGTCTTCTCGTTTGCGCGATAGCACCTCTCTGACGGGAGGGGTTGTTCGTGGCGGATTTGAGTAACAACTGGACTCAGACAGGGGTACAACATGGCTCAGAACGGCGGCGTAGTTATTGATGTTCTTGCTCGTAAAGATGGTGCAGTAATCTCTCAGATTTCTGATGCCAGTCAGGATGTTACCCTCAACCAATTGAGCATCGTGCGCGTTCACGCAACGCGCGATGCGGTCGCCAGCTACGAACGCGTGGGTAACGATCTGGTTATCCACATGAAAGATGGCCGTACCGTACGCTATCACAGCTTTTTCGATACGGATGGCAAAGGCCACCACAGCGAGCTGATTTTTGACGACGGTGTTCAACCGATTGAACACGCTGCTTTTGTCGATACCGGCGCGACGGCAGGCGCGGTCACGGTCGTTCCCGCGTATGAAACCATCCCCGACGTCGGTGTCTTACTGCTCGACTCTTCCAACTTTGACCCTGCAATCCTCGGCGCTGTCCTTGGTGTTGTCGCCCTCGGCGCAGGCATTGCTATTGCCGCAGGCGGCGGTGGTGGTGGCGGTGGTGGCAGCAGTAACAATGGTGGAAGCCAGGGAGGCAATAACGGCGGTAATAACGGGGGCAACAACGGCGGTAACAACGGCGGAACGGGCGGGGAGAACGGCGGCAACAATGGCGGAACCGGTGGAGAGAACGGCGGCAATAACGGCGGAAATACCGGTCAGGCTGCGAGTCTGACACTGGGAGCTTTTGCCGGTGACAACATTCTCAATGCGGCCGAAGCTCGCCTCGAGCAAATCTTCTCAGGTACAGCGGGAAATGTTGCCGCAGGCCAGACCATCACGCTGACTGTCAACGGTAAAAGCTATACCAGCACGGTAGGTGCAGACGGTAAATGGGACATTAATCTGCCTCCGGCTGATTTGGCTAATCTGGCAGACGGCACCTATGTCATCTCCGTGACCGTGACCGGCACCGACGGTAATTCAGTCACACAGGGTGTGACTGTCGTCGTGGACAGAACACCGCCAGTGGTCACTGTCGAACAGATTGCCAGCGATAATATCCTCAATGGTGATGAGCATCAGCAACCGCTGACTGTGAACGGTACGGCCTCAATTTCTGAAGCAGGACGCACCGTAGTTGTTACTCTCGGCGGCGTTGAATACAACGCAGTCGTTGGCGCGGACGGCAAGTGGTCGGTGACCATCCCGGCCGATGCGGTGCAGGCGCTGACCAATGGCGAATACACCCTCACGGCATCGCTGACCGATGCGGCCGGTAACCAGACCTCCACGCCTGCTGAATTTTTGGTAGACGACAACGCTGGCATTCTGACCATCAACCCGGTTTCCGGTGATGGCCAGCTGAATGCTGTCGAAGCGCAGTCTCCGCTGGTGATTTCCGGCAACGCAACCAACGTGCCGCAAGGCTCCGTTATCACCGTGACCTTAAATGGTCAGACGTACACCGGCACGACGGGCCCAAATGGTGCCTGGAGTGTGAATGTTCCGGCAGATGCTTTGCAGGCGCTGACCGATGGCACAACAACGCTCACCGTCAGCACCACAGATGCAGACGGCAATCAGATATCCACCACAGCCGATTTTAACGTGGCCGTGCATCCTGGCGAACTGACGCTGGTTCCGCCATTTGGCGATGGCACGCTCAATGCTCAGGAATCTGGCGGCGATCAGACGCTCACCGGGAATACTGGCCTGAAAGGCGACGGACAAACCGTCAGTGTGGTGATTGGCGGGCAAACCTATACCGGTACCGTAGCACCCGACGGAAGTTACAGTGTGAGCCTTCCGGCTGCCGCGCTGGCAACATTACCGCAAGGTAACAACGCGGTGGTCATCAACGTCACCGATACCGCCGGTAACCACACCACACTCAATACTGCGGTGTCTGTCGATACCCTTGCGCCAACCCTGACCGTGAACCCGCTGGCGGGAGACGGGCAGATTAGTCTGGCGGAAGCCGCAGGCGAGCTGACCCTTTCGGGGACGGCATCAGTCAGTGAAGCCGGTCGGACCGTCACCCTCACCGTCGGTGGACTCAGCTTTATCGCTGTCGTGGGCGACAATGGCGTCTGGAGTACTACCATCCCGGCGGGCGCGCTCAGCGGCCTGAATGGTGATTTCACCGTCACTGCGACGCTGTCCGATACCGCAGGTAACACCACCACCAATACCAGTTCAATTCACGTTGCTGCCGATGCCACGCTTCAGCCTGCAATCACCGTCGATATATTTGCCAGCGATAACGCTGTCGATGGTGCTGAAGTCAAAACCGCCCAGGTACTGAGCGGTACGACTACCCGCGTAGAAGCCGGTCAAATCGTCACCATCACCCTCAATGGTCAACAGTATCAGGCCGAAGTTCAGGCCAGCGGCAAATGGAGCGTGATCATTCCGGCTGCTGATATGGTGGCACTGGCTGACGGCTCACAAACCATCACCGTCAGCGTTGCTGATAAAGCCGGTAACCCGGCGACCGGCAGCGAAGATTTCACCGTCATCAGCACCGATGACGGTATCGCGATTGACCCTGTCACCGGCGATAACGTGATTAACGCCGTTGAAACCGCAGCGGGGATCACCATCAGCGGTACCACTTACGGTGTTGACGTTGGCGCACAGGTCACCGTCAAATTTGGCGCACTCACCCGTTATGCATTGGTGGGCGCCAACGGCAAATGGAGTCTGTTAATAAGTTCGTCTGATATCGCCGGGATCGACACCGCGACCACCTCGTTATCCGCTTCGGTTGTCGGCAGCAATGGCGATGTCCTGACTAACAGCGTCAATGTCGGGATCGACAACGTTGATCCTACGCCGACGTTGAATACGCCGTTTGGCGACAGCTTCCTCAATCTCGCCGAAGCGGCAGCCGGTCAGGCGCTCAGCGGTACCACCGGTAAAAGCGGCGAAGGCCAGACGGTGACCGTGACCGTTGGCGGGCAAACCTACACGGCGACTGTTGCCGCAGATGGCAGCTGGACGGTGACTCTCCCCGCGGCAGATTTGCAGGCATTGCCTCAGGGGCCACTGCAAATTTCTGTCACAGCAGCCGACGCGGCGGGAAATACTGCGACCGTGGTCTCCACGGCAAATGCTGATTTCACCGCTCCGGTTCTGACCGTCAATCCTGTTGCGGGCGACGGTTATGTCAGTATTGCCGAAGCGGCAGGCCCGATTGCTATCACCGGTACCGCGTCACTTTCCGAAGCCGGGCGCACGGTATCTGTGACGCTCAATGGCGAAACCTATACCGGTACCGTGCAGCCGAACGGCCAGTGGAGTATTACCGTTCCGGCGGGCGCGCTGTCAGCGGTCGCGGACGGGCAATATCCGCTGAGTGTTGAAATTTCGGATGCAGCAGGCAACAGCACCACCGTCACCTCAACCGTTCAGCTCGATGGCAATCCGGCAACGGCGCCGACCCTGACGCTCAATACCTTTGCGGGCAACAACGTGGTGGATGGCGCAGAACAACAGACGGCGCAAATCCTCAGCGGCACAACCACCCAGGTTGAAGCCGGTCAGACAGTGACTGTCACGCTCAACAATGTGACCTACACCGCCACTGTGCAGACGGGCGGCAACTGGAGTGTCAGCATTCCTTCGGCTGACCTGCTGGCGCTGCAAAACGGTTCCCTGACCCTGACGGCGACCGTCAGTGACAAAGCGGGCAATCCGGCGAGCGGCACTACAAATCTCACCGTCGATAACACCCTGAGCGGCCTGTCAGTCGAACCTCTGACCGGCGATAACCTGCTCAATGCCGCCGAAGCGGCGGCGGGCGTAACGCTCACCGGCACCTCGACCAACGTACCGGTCAACGGCGTTGTTACTCTCACGCTCAACGGTAAAACCTACACCGCTACCGTGGGCGTCGGCGGTGGCTGGAGCGTTCAGCTTCCGGCGGGCGATCTGGCTTTACTCTCTGACGGCACGCATACCCTCAATGTATCAGCGACCGATGCGGCCGGTAATCCGGTCAGCAGCAGCCTGAGCTTTGACGCGATCACCCACAGCCTGCCTTCTGTTACGCTGAATACGCCATTTGGTGATGGTCTGTTAAATGCAACCGAAGCGGGCAGTGTACAAACACTGAGCGGTTCAACCGGCGTCAGTGGCACCGGGCAAACAGTCACCGTCACGCTGGGCGGTAAAGATTATCAGGCGACAGTCGGCGCTGATGGCAGCTGGAGTGTCAGCATACCGTCAGCCGATCTCGGCGCGCTTACTCAGGGTGACGCACCGGTTCAGGTCGTTGCGAAAGATGAAGTGGGTAACGAAAGCCTGATCACCGCCAATGTCACTGTTGATACGGTAGCGCCGGTGGTCACGGTGGATCCGGTTGCCGTTGATGGCACCATTAACAACGCCGAAGCTGGCGCATTAATTCCTGTCACCGGGACTGCGGGCGTGGCGGAAGCCGGGCGTACGGTGACCCTGACCATTGCCGGACACACTTACACCGGCACTGTTTTGGATGACGGCAGCTGGACGGTGAACATTCCGGCCAATGCATTGATTAACGTGGCGAACGGTTCTTATACCCTGACCGCCAGCGTCTCTGACGCCGCAGGGAATACCGGCAGTGCCAGCGAAACGGTCACCGTCACAGCGAACCCGGCGCAGTTGCCGACCATCAGCGTGAATACCTTTGCGGGTAACAACGTCGTGGATTCGGCTGAAAATCAGGTTGTGCAGACCCTGAGCGGTACGACGTCCAACGTCGAAGCCGGTCAGATTGTCACTGTGACTATCGGGCCACTGAGTTACGAAGCTGTTGTTCAGGCCAGCGGTGCATGGAGCGTCAGCATTCCGGCAAATGCGCTGGAAAATGGCAACCTGACCGTCAACGTCTCGGTGAGCGATAAAGCCGGTAATCCGGCGACTGGCTCATCAGACTTCCTGGTCGATACCACGCTCGGCGGCATCGCCATCAATACCATCGCCGGTGATAACAACATCAACGCCAGCGAAGCGGCGCAGGGGGTTGTCATCAACGGTACGACCGCAGACGTGCCGGAAGGCACCACGGTCACCATCAAACTGGGCGGTATCACCTACACCACTACCACGGATGTTGACGGTAACTGGACGTACACCGTTCCGGCGGGGGATATTGCCAATCTGGCCGACGGTACCAGTCACGTTATCGTCTCGACGGTGACCACGGCCAACGGCACCGTGACCAGCCAGCAGGACGTGGGCATTTACACCACACTGCCGGAACCGACCCTGAATACGCCATTTGGCGATGGTCTGTTAGGGTCCACCGAAGCCACCACCGATCAGACGCTCACCGGTAAAACGGGCCTGACCGGCGATGGTCAGACTGTCACCGTAGAAATTAACGGCGTTCCTTACACCGGCACTGTGGCGACTGACGGATCATGGACCGTGACCGTGCCTTCCGCTGACTTGCAGAATCTGCCAGCCACGGATAACCCAATTATCGTGACCGTGACGGACGCAGCCGGTAATAGCAGCACGCTGACCGGCAACGTGAATGTAGATTTCACGCCGCCAACGCTGCTTCTCAATCCGGTGGCGACCGATGGTGTGATCAACACCGCTGAAGCCGCAAGCGGTCTGACCCTTAGCGGGACGGCATCACCAGAAGATGCGGGACAAACCGTCACGCTGACTTTCAATAACCAGACGTACACCGCGCTGGTACAGGGTAACGGCACCTGGAGTACCAGTATTCCGGGCGGCACGCTGACCGGTGTGGCCGACGGCGATTACACCCTGACCGCGACCCTCAAAGATGCGGCGGGCAACAGCACCACCACAACCGGACAGGTCACGCTGGATCAGACCGGACCGGTTCTGACCATTACGCCAGTCGGCGGTGACGGTCTGGTGAGTACGGCGGAAGTGACGTCCGGTATTACGCTCAGCGGAACAACGTCGCCTGACGAAGCCGGTCAGACGGTGACCATTAGCTTCAACGATAAATTCTTTACGGCGCTCGTCCTTCCCGATGGTTCGTGGAGCACAACCGTGCCTTCCACCGCGCTGGCCGGACTTCCGGCAGGCAGCTATACCGTGTCGGCGCTGATCAGTGATCCGTCCGGTAACCCGACGACGACCACCAGCCAGATAACGCTCGATCTCACTCCGCCAGCCCTGACGGTAAATCCACTGACCGGTGACGGACGTGTGAACGCTATTGAAGGGGCGGCCGACATTCAGGTCACCGGTTCAACCGATGCCGCTGAAGTCGGGCGCATTGTGACGGTGACCATTGCGGGGCTCAGTTATAACGCAACGGTTCAGGCGGACGGCACCTGGACGGCGACCATTCCGGCCGGTGTGCTGGCAAACGTCGTTAACGGTTCTTATCCGCTGACCGCGTCCTTATCTGATGCCGCCGGTAATACTGCCAGTGTCAGTGAAAACGTCAGCCTGGCTGCCAATCCGGCGGCACAGCCCGTCATCGACATCAACGACTTCGCTGGCAATAACCTGCTGGATGCGGCAGAAAGTCAGGTGGCGCAAACCCTGAGCGGTACAACCACGAACGTGGAAGCCGGTCAGATTGTGAATATCACGATTGGCGATGCCACCTTCACTGCCACCGTGTTAGCCAGTGGCGCATGGAGTGTGTCCGTCCCGGCGGCCACGTTGGGTGCTCTGGCGAATGGTTCAGTCACCATCAATGTCTCCGTTAGCGATCTGGCGGGCAACCCGGCCAGCGCGTCTGAAAACTTCACCGTGGATACCACGCTCGGCGGTGTGGGGATCGATATCATCGCGGGCGACAACAAAATCAATGCTCTGGAAGCGGCAAGCGGCGTGATCGTCAGCGGCACCACCTCTGACGTCCCTGAGGGAACCGACGTGCGCATTGTGATCGGTACGATTGACGTCACGGTACAGACCGCAGCCGACGGCACCTGGAGTTATACCCTGACGCCAGAGCAGGTGGCGACATTACCGGAAGGTACCTCGGCGGTTGTCGTGACCACCGTGACGACCGCCAATGGCCCGGTCTCCAGCGAACAGCCGCTGGGTATTTACACCACCCTGCCAACGCCGACTATTGAACCGGCCTTTGGTGACGGACGTCTGAGTATCGCTGAAGCGGCAACCGCCCAGACGCTCACCGGTACCACGGGTCTGACCGGTGACGGCCAGACGGTCACTGTAAGCATTGCCGGACAGAATTACACCGGCACCGTCGCCACAGACGGGACATGGACCGTCACCATCCCGTCCGATTCGCTGAAAGCGCTGCCAGCGGATGTGGACAATATTCTGGTCACCGTAACGGATGCGGCCGGTAACGGCGGCACCGTCAACGGTTCAGTCGCCGTGGACTTTACCGCACCGACGCTCAGTGTGGCGCTGGTGTCCGGTGATAACGCGATCAATGCGACCGAAATTCTCGGTGCGGTCGAACTGACCGGTACGGCGAGTCCGGAGGATGCAGGCCAATTCGTTCAGCTGACGTTCAATAACGTGACCTATACGGCGCAGGTGCAGCCCGATGGTTCATGGACCACCAACATCCCGGCGGGAGATCTGACCGGATTGCAGAACGGTAATTACATTCTCAATGCCAGCCTGACCGATCTGGCGGGTAACACCACTACGTTGCCGGTGACCATCGCCATTGCGACCACTTTACCGACACCGTCGATTACCGCGCCGTTTGGCGATGGTTATCTTAATGCGCTTGAGGCGGGCAGTGATCAAATCATCACCGGCAGCACAGGCGCGACCGGACCGGGGCAAACTGTTTCTGTCACCTTTGCCGGGGAGACCTACAACACCACGGCGGATGCGCAGGGACAATGGTCGATCACAATTGCGTCCACCGTGCTGGAAAACCTCACCGACGATACCTTGCCGATGGTGGTCACCGCCACCGATGCGGCGGGCAATTCCGGTACGGCGACCAACCAGATAACCGTTGATTTCACCGCGCCGGAGCTGGTCATTGGCGCCGTTGCGGGCGACAACATCATCAACGCGGCTGAAGCCCTGCAACAGGTGGTGATCAGCGGAACCTCAGACATCGCCGATGCCGGACAACCGGTGTCCGTGGTGCTGAATTTCAACGGTGTGACTTACACCGCGCTGGTACAAAACGACGGAAGCTGGAGCTTTACGCTGCCGGGTAACGTCGTGCAACAACTTCCTGATGGCCCGTACTCCTTAACCGCCACCCTCACGGATGCGGCGGGTAACATGACGACTGAAACGCGCAGCTTCACCGTGGATGCCGCCAGGGCCACTCTGCCTACGCTGACCATCACCGATATCGCGGGCGATGATTACATCAACGTGGCGGAAAAAACCGACGGTTTCACTATCACCGGGACCTCGACCAATATCGAAGCTGACCAGCCGGTCAATGTACTGTTCAATAACGTCAGCTATCCGACCACCGTGGGTACTGATGGCAGCTGGTCGGTGAATATTCCGGCATCTGCCCTGACGGGGCTTTCCGATGGGCCTCTGGTGGTGACAGCGGGCTCGCTCGATAGCTCTGGCAACCCGGCGAGTACCACCCACAACGCGACCGTGATTGCCCAGGCGGGTGATTTACCGACCGTAACCATCAAAACGGTGTCCGGCGATGACATTATTAACTCGCAGGAGCACAACCAGCCGCTGACCCTCAGCGGGACCACCACCCACGTACCGACCGGTAATATCATCACCGTCACGTTGAATAACGTCACCTATTCGCCGTTGGTGCAGTCTGACGGCTCGTGGAGCGTCACACTCACCGTGGCGCAAACTCAGGCGTTACCGGAAGGCGACAATCTGATCACTGCGACGGCGACAGATATCGCGGGTAACCCGGCCAGTGCTACGCATGACATTACTGTTCACACGACGCCAACGCTGCTGACCGTTGATGTTGATACCGGGCTGGATAATATCCTCAATGCTGCGGAAGTGCTGACCGGCCTGCCGGTGAGCGGCATCACGGAAAGCAACGTTACCGTCACGGTGAAACTCAACGGCATCACCTACACCACGGTTTCTGATAACGACGGCAACTGGAATGTCACCATTCCAACGCTCGACCTGCGGGGAATCACCACCGACGGGCTGAAAACCGTCGAGGTCAGTGTCACGGGGGCTGATGGCAATACCAACACGGTGACCGATGATTTCACGCTGGCTATTAACACCCTGCCAACGCTGACGATTGGGCCAGTGGCGGGAGACAATATTCTCAATATTGCTGAATCAGCGGCAGGCTTTATCGTCACGGGGGCAGCGTCCAATCTGCCGGACGGCACTGCGGTTATTCTGACCATCGGTACAGTGCAGTTCAACGGCACAGTGACCGGCAATGTCTGGACCGCGAACGTCGGTGCCGGACAGCTCAATGTGCTGCTCGGTTCCGCGGCGGATATTTCCGTGACAGCGGTGGACGCCGTCACCGGCAATACCGCCTCTGTCAGCGGCAGCCTGACGGTTGACCTGACGCCGGTGCCTGCTCCGGTGATTAATCAACCGTTTGGCGATGGTGCACTCAACGCAGCTGAAGCGGCAGCAGACCAAATTATCAGCGGCACTACCGGTATCACGGATGTGAAATCGGTGCTGGTCACCGTGGGTACCACCCAGATTATCGCCACGGTGAATCCGGACGGCTCATGGTCTGCAACTATTCCTTCTGACGTGCTTTCTGCGTTACCTGACAGCACTGCCGGTACCCCGGTTACCGTGGTAGTGACAGACGTTGGCGGTAACTCCAACAGCACAACCATTAATGTGCCGACTATCGTGAACGATCTGCCACTGGCGACCGTGACTGACAGTTTTGGCGGTCTTATCAACTACGCAGAAGCGCAGGCGGGCGGGACGCTGAGCGGCCTCACCGGTGCCACCACCGCCGGGCAAACTGTCGTGGTGAACATCAACGGCACTGACTACACCACCGCCACGGTCGATGCGGCGACGGGCACGTGGGAGCTGGCATTGCTGCCATCCCAGCTGGCAACACTGCCAAACGGTAACTGGACGGTTACCGTCACCGTGACTGATGCCGTGGGTAACTCCAGCACTGACAGCGAAATTCTGGGCGTCCAGATTTCGCTTCCGGCGGCACCGGTTATCGATCAGCTGTTTGGCGACAGCGTACTGAACTTCGCAGAAGCCGCGACAGCGCAGACGATCACCGGCGCGACGGGGATCACCGGCAACGATCAAAGCGTTCAGGTGACAATCGCCGGGATCACCGGCAGTCCGTTTACCGTGACGCCAGCCGCTGACGGCACGTGGAGCCTGGAATTGTCCCCGGCACAACTGGCGCAGTTTGGCACCACCGGCGATCACACCATTACGGCGACGGTCACCGATCAGTACGGCAACACCAGTCTGGCGGCGAGTTCCACCTTCACCGCCGATGTGACGCAACTGACGCCGACCATCACCGACAGTTTCGGCCCTGTGCTGAACATTGCCGAAGCGGCGGGTGTGGTGTCGATTGGCGGATTATCAGGGGCGCTGGGTAACCAGAATGTGACCCTGACCGTTGATGTGGGCGGCAAAACCTATCCGGCCACCGTAATACCGGCAACGGGCGAATGGACGGTCAGTATTCCGGCAGGCGTACTCAGTTCGCTGACCGGTACGGATCATACTTTCATCGTTAACGTCACCGATGCCAACGGCAATACGGGCAGCAGTACGCTCAGCTTCACTACCGACTTCACGCCTCCGGTTATCACGATTACAGACGTGTTTACCGATGGTTACCTCAATGCGAGTGAACTGCTGGCAGGCGCGGCGATCACCGGGACGTCCGATGCGCCATTTGGCAGCACGGTCTCCGTGAATATCGGTGCGGCCGGTCCGTTTACCACCACCGTGGACGCAGGCGGAAACTGGACGCTGACGCTGAATAATACTCAGCTTTCTACGGTTGCACAGGGCAATCTGGCCATCACCGCGACCGTCAGTGACGAGAACGGTAACCCGGGTGCGGCAACCGGCAGCGTGATTGTGGCCTCTTCCGGCACAGGTCTGCCTGCCATCGACATCAATACCTTTGTCGGCGGCGACGGCCTGAATTACACCGAGAGTCTTTCACCGCAAATCTTGTCGGGTACCACCAGCAAGATTGCGGTCGGGTCTACGGTCACTATCACTATTCCTGGTGTGGCGGGCCCGTTAACGGCCATCGTCGGCGAGGGCGGTTCCTGGTCGCTGACACTGACACCCGTGCAGCTTCAGGCGATCACCAACAACAGCACCATCAGCGTTTCTGTCACGGATGTCGCGGGCAATACCGCGACCGACACTCTCCCGAACTTTGGGGTCGATCTGACTGTGCCAGCGCTGCCATCCATTTCCCTCAACGTGGTCGCAGGTGATAACTACATCAACCTTGCTGAACACAACACCGGCACCATCACTCTTTCCGGTGCCGCTGCCGGGCTTGGTGTAGTTCCGGGTGTCTCACAAGTCGCTATTCTGGTGGGGGTAACGCCAGTTACAGCGACCGTTCTGGCCGACGGGACATGGACGGTTAATGTGCCAGCCAATTTATTTACTGATGGCAGCAGCACGGTTATTACAGCAACGGTGCTTACTGCGACAGCGAACCAGACCGTACTTACCGATCTGACGCCGCCGGTACTCACACCGGGCAACATCAGTGCAGACAACAACGTGCTTAATGCCACCGAAGCCGCGGCGAATCAGGCCATCAGCGGCACCGCAGACACGGGCGATGTCGGGCGTACCGTTACCATCACCATGAACGGCAAAACTTACACCGCCGTGGTGCAGGGCGGAGGCGGCTGGAGTGTTGGCGTCCCGGCGTCTGACTGGAATGCACTTGGACAGGGCGATAACAGCTATACCGCATCGCTTACCGATCTGGCCGGTAACAACACCACCGTCACGCATAACTTCACGGTCGATACCGTGGGCGCGTTGCTGACGCTGGGCGTGACCAGCGGCGGAGGCGATCTGGTCGATAACGTCCTGAGCCTGACCGAAGCCTTACTGGGCACCGTGATCGGCGGCACCTCCGATGCCGGTACCAATTCAGTGGTCACAGTGAAAATTGCCGGTATCACCGTGGGTACCGCTAACGTTCAGGGAGATGGCACCTGGAAACTGACCCTGCTGCCAGAGCAGTTAACCGGACTGGCTCTTGGTGACGGCACACATCTGGTTTCTGCGTCAGTTGCTGACTCGGCGGGTAACACGACGGATGTGAATCTGGGTCTGAATCTCCAGTTCAATCAGCTGCTTGATGTCAACCTGCTGACCGGTCTGCCGGTGCTTAACGGCGCGGCGCTGCTGGTCAATCAGGTGCTTAGCGGCAGCACAACCGATGCCGGTGCAGGATCTACCGTCAACGTCAAACTGGGCGATACCGTGCTGGCGAGTTCTGTTGTCGGCGCAGACGGCAACTGGAATCTGGCGCTGCTGCCAAACGTATTGCAGGGATTGTTGCAGGGGAATAATGCCCTGACGCTGTCTATCACCGATCAGTACGGCAACGTGCATTCCGAACCGCTGGATATTCGGGTGGCTTCCCTTGCACCGGTGATTGATACCGTCGGCGGTCTGCTGGCGGGCACCACCAGCCTGCTCAACACCACCACAACCGGTGTTGAACAGGTGGTCAGCGGAACCACCACGGCGGTCAACGGCACACTGGCCACCCTGAAAGTGGGTGCGCTGACCTTCACCGGAAACGTCGTTAACGGCGTGTTCTCCATTGCCGTACCGGCGCATGCGCTGGATACGCTGGCCGACGGCGTGGTGCCGGTAGTGCTTTCCGTGGCAGATGCCGCGGGCAACATTACCACCCAGACCCTGGGGAACCTGACCGTTGCGGTGAATAACCTGCCGCAAATTGTGCTGGATCCTCTGTTCGGTGATGGCCTGCTTAACGCCGCGGATTTACTGCTCAATCAGGTAGTCACCGGAACCGTGAAGAACGTGGCGGCGGGTTCTACCGTGGCTGTCACCGTGGGCAACAACCCGGCGATTAACGCCACGGTAGATGCCAGCGGACACTTCTCGGTCACCGTGCCAAACAATCTGCTGACGAATCTGCTCAACGGATTGCTGGATGTGAAAGTGGATGTGAATGCCACCAACGGCAACACCGGCACCCTGACTACGGAGGCGACCGTCAATATCACGGCGCCAACCGTAACCCTCAATACGCCGTTCACCGATGGCCTGCTGAGTGCGGCGGATGCGCTGCTGACGCAGACCATCAGCGGGATCGCCAGCGGCGTGGCGACCGGTTCGACGGTCAGTGTGGTCGTTAACGGCAAAACCTATCTGGGCACGACCACTAATGCGGCCGGGAATTTCAGCGTCACGCTGCAACCGGGCGACCTCGGTCTGTTCCAGGACGGCAGGCTGGACATCAGCGCATCTGTCGCCAACGCCGTGGGCAACCTTGGTTCGGGCGCAGCTTCCGCAAACGTCATCATTCATTCTCTGCCGAAAGTGGTGCTCGATCCGCTGTTTGGTGGCGACGGTATCCTGAATCTGGCTGAATCCCTGCTGTCTCCGGTGATAAGCGGTACGGTCATCAACGGTCGTGAGGGGGAAACCGTCACCATCAGTCTGGGCGTGTTAAACCTGACCGCCACGGTCGGTGCCGACGGCAAATTCAGCGCTGCATTGAATGCCGCCAATCTGACTAATCTGCTCGACGGCAACCTGACGCTGGGTGTCACCGTGACCGATACGGTCGGCAACACGGCGACCACCAATGCCGGTGTGACGGTCGGTATTCACGCTGCACCGGGCATTGTGCTTAACCCTGTCTTCGGCGACGGCATTCTCAACGTGGTGGATCTGCTCACGGCGCAGACCATCAGCGGTGTGGCGAGCAACGTGGCGCAGGGAACGCAGGTAACGGTGACGTTGGGGGGCAAAACGTATCTGGCGACGGTCGGTATCGGTGGCGCATTCAGCGTGGCCGTGCCAACGCTGGATCTCGGCAGCCTGATTAACGGCTCGTTTGACGTGGTGGCTAAAGTCGTGGATGGCGTCGGTAATCAGGCAACGCAAACCGGCGTGCTGAGCGTTATCGCGCAGTCTTTGCCAACCATCACGCTGGACAGCATCTTCGGCGACGGTTTGCTGAACGCCGCAGATGCGCTGTTAACCCAGACCATCACCGGCCACACCACCAATGCGGTGGGGTCTACCGTCACGCTGACGGTCGGAAATTCTACCGTCAGTGCGTTGGTGAAAGCGGACGGCACGTTCTCTGCTAACGTCGGCGCGTCAATACTGGGGGCTCTGACGGACGGCGTGCTCAACGTCAGTGCGAACCTGACCAATGCCGCCGGGCACTCTACCTCCGGTACGGGCTCGGCGTCGGTCGGATTGCATCTGCCGACGATCAACATCCCGTTACCATCCCTGTTTGGTGGCGATGGCTTCCTCAACCTGAGTGAAGCCAGCAGCAGCGAAACCGTGAGCGGAACCACCAACGCGGCGAACGGCAGTCTGGTGTCCGTGACGGTCGGCGGCATCACGCATACCGGTACGGTCACTAACGGTGCCTGGAATGTGGCGTTCACCTCGGCAGAACTGAAAGGCATTGCTGACGGTGCAACCCAGGTCGGGGTCGCGATTACCGACTTGCTCGGCAACGTGAGCAACACGACTCAGGCGCTGACGGTGAAAACCCATGCGTTGCCGGTCGCGTCTCTCGACGCACTCGGTTCGCTGACCGGTTTGCTGGGCGGCATTTTGGGCTCGGGGCTGACACTCACGGGTAAGAGCCGCAACATCGGCGCAGGCGGTGTGGTGCTGGTGACCTTACTGGGGAATACGTTGTCCGGGATCGTGCAGGCCGACGGGACATGGACGGTGAAATTCAGCAGTGCGGTGTTCAATGCCTTCAGCATCCTGAACCTCCCGGCGCTGCTGGCGGCACTGACCGGCGACGTGGTGGAACTGCGCGCCACGGACGTGGCAGGTAACGGGTTCGACGTTCACGTCGGGCTGTCCGGTGGTTCGACGCTACCGCCGGAAACACTGGCAGCGCAGGCCAGCCTGCTCTCCACCACTGACGATAGCCATGCACTGGCGGGCGCAAGTATCACTACCGATTCGACGTCCACCACCGATACCACGCATGCCGCGAGCACGCTGGTCTCTGCGCTGGCGACAACGGAGACCACTACCACGGCGTCCGCAGCGGAAACGACCGCTCATGCCGATACGGTGTTCTCCATCGGCGGTGTGGCGATCGACCTGACCGCCACCAACGGTGAGGCCATCGGTGGCGCGGGCAACGACACCATCTCTGTGCACACGCTGGACTTCGGCCTGATCGACGGCGGCACCGGCACCGATACCCTGTTGCTGGCAGGCACCAATCAGCACCTGGATCTGACGTTGCTCGGGCTGAAAGTTGAACATATCGAAATCTTTGATCTGGGCAACTCCGGCACCAACAGCATCTCGCTGAACCTGCATGAAGCGCTGACGGTGAAAGATAATCCGACCGATGAAGTGGTGATTAAAGGGGGCGAGGGCAGTCTGGTGAATCTGCAAATGGGCACCGACGGCGCATGGACGGAAACCGGGCAACGCACGGTGGATGGCCTGACCTTCGACGTTTATCACAATGCGGCAATGGACGCGTCCAATACGTTGGGAGACGTACTGGTACAGCACGGTTTACACGTTCAACAAAACTAAGACTTTGCTCCTCCCTCTGCGAAGGGGGAGGCGGGGACGGGGATTGCTGGCGACTGAGTCGCCAAACCCACACCCCATCCCAACCTCCCCTCGAGAGAGGGGAAGGAGCAAATCCATCTATCGGCGTAATTAAGTGGTGTCGGTAATGAAAAATAAGACAGTGAAACGGCGAGCAGCCGTGTTGTTGGGCACCTTGTGCCTGACGGCTTTAACAGGGAACTTCGACGTATGGGCGGCTGACAAACAGCCGGAATTTAACTGGCAGGCTGCGCCGACGGAAGAGATGCGCGCCAGCCTGTCGTTACGTGATGCGATTTTGCGGGCGTTCGCGCGCAACCCGCAAATTGCTGAGGCGGCGGCGCAAATTCGCGTCGGCAACGGCAATCTTGATGAAGCCAAAAGTGCGTGGTATCCGCAGATTTCCCTGCAGGGAACCGCGGGCAAATCTCACCAGACGGACTCGGCGGGCAGCCTGAGCAATAACGCCTCCGCCGGGATCCAGCTGAGCCAGTTGCTGTACGACTTTGGTCGCACCGGCGGCAGTATCGATCAGCAGGAATACCTGTCTGACTCCTATCGCTATTCCCTCTACAGCACCATGACCGACGTCGCGCTCAGCACGATGCAGGCCTATCTGTCTGTCAAACGCTACCAGGCACTCAGCCTCGCGGCCCGCGATAATATTGTTTCTATCGAACGTGTGAAAGACACCGCCAGACTGCGCGCCGATGCCGGGCTGAGTTCGCAGTCCGACGTATTGCAGGCCGAAACCCGCATCGCCGGGATGCGCGCCACGGTTGAACAGTACCGCGCCCAGCAGCGCTCGGCGCAGGCGCAGCTGACGGTACTGACCGGCGTGGTCTCCGATAATCTGCCGGATCTGCCGCAAAGCCTGCTGGATCAGAAAGTCACCCTCGACAAAATCCCCTATGAGAACAGCACGCTGGTTCGTGCGGCGCAGGCCAAGCAACAGGCGGCGATCCAGCTGGTCAATCAGACCGAGGCGCAGCACTGGCCGACGTTGAAAATTCAGGCCGGTCGCACCCGTTACGAAAATACCGGCGGTGGCGGTTCCTACTGGGACGATCAGGTGCAGCTGGCGGTAGATGCGCCGGTGTATCAGGGCGGCGCGGTGAGCGCCAAAGTGCGCGCGGCGGAAGGCCAGCGTCAGGCGGCGCAGGCGGACGTGGAAAAAGCCAAGCTCGACATTAACCAGAAAGCCTCGACCGCCTACGCCGACATGATAGGCGGCCAGCAGCGTCAGGTGGCGGGCGAAGAACAGTACGGCAGCGCCACGCACACCCGCAGCGTCTATCAGGACGAATACAAACTCAGCAAACGCAGCCTGAACGATTTACTCAGCGTCGAACAAGACGTTTTTCAGGCTGACACCATGCGCATCGGCGCACTGTATGACGGATGGGACGCCACGGTGCGCTACGCCGCGGCGGTGGACAATCTGGTCGATATGTTAGGCATCGACCGCCAGAAACAAACCGGTGACACCATCCCGTCGCTGTAAAGGTCAGGCACGACGGGAATGACCCAGAAGCATTCGATAACGAGGTTGAAATGAGTAATGAGACAGCAACACCTTTGTCGATAGACGTCTGGATAAGCGCCATGGGGCGCGTGGCCGAATCCTTCGGTAAACCAGCCGATCCGCTTTATCTTCGCCAGCAAATGCGCTGGTTCGAACATCAGCCATTGCGCCGTCAGCTCGATCGCCTCAGCGGTCTGATGGGTTTACAGGTCGGCATGGTCAGCTGGAGTCAGGTGCGCTGGCGCCAGGAAGTCTTGCCCGCCGTGGTCACGCTGAAACAGGGTGGCATTGCGGTACTGGAAAATCTGCATGATGACGGCACGGTCGATTACTGGCTGAGCGACGGCGGCGATTTACTGCGCTCGATGGAACTGGCGATGATGCTCGAACAAAGCACCGGCCCGGTCTTCTTAGTCGGCGTGGCACCGCGCGGGCGCGATCAGCGCATCGACCAGTTCGTGCAACCGCACCGCAAACACTGGTTCTGGGAAAACTTCCGTGGTTCAGGGCGGAAAATCGCCGAAATCTCACTGGCCTCAATCATTGGTAACGTGCTGGCGCTGGCCGGCATTCTGTTCTCGATGCAGGTCTACGACCGCGTTATTCCGGCGCAATCTTTCCCGACGTTATGGGTGCTGTTTTTCGGCGTGGTGCTGGCGGCGGGGCTGGAATATATCATCCGCCTGATGCGCACGCTGGTCTCTGATCTGATGGGTAAACGCATCGATCTCAAAGTTTCCTCGCTGTTTTTTGTGCGGGCGATGAACATCAAAAATGACGACCGGCCAAAATCCACCGGTTCCTTTATCTCTCAGCTACGCGAAATCGATCAGGTGCGCGAACTCCTCACCTCGACCACCGTCAGCGCTGCCGCTGACATGCCGTTCGTGCTGCTGTTCCTTGGCATTATGTTCTTTATCGGCGGCCCGCTGGTGATCATCCCGCTGCTGGCCATCCCACTGATCGTCATTCCCGGCATTTTGATCCAGTGGCCGATGGCCAAACTGGCGAAAGAGGGGATGCGTGAAAGTGCGCTGCGCAATGCGGTACTGGTGGAAACCATAGAAGGAATCGAAGACATCAAAGCGTTACAGGCTGAAGCCTACTTTCAGCGTCAGTGGGAACAGACGCACGAAGTGAGCGCAGCGGTCGGCATGAAGCAGCGTCTGTGGGGCGCGCGCCTGACCGGCTGGGCGTCGACGGTGCAGCAGCTGACCTACGGCGGCATGCTGGTGTTCGGCGTGTATCTGGTGCTGAGCGGCGATATCACCACCGGTACGCTGGTGGCCTGCAGCATGTTGTCATCGCGCACCATCGCGCCGCTGATGCAGCTGACCATGGTGTTCTCCCGCTGGCAGCACGCCAAAAGCGCCATGCACGGGCTGGATGAATTGCTGAAAAAACCCATCGACCGCCCGGCAGATGCCGAGTTGTCGCACTGTCCGACGCTGAGCGGCCACTTCAACGTACGCAATCTGCAATATACCTACGATAAGGAGAATGCGCCGAACGTGCTCGGCATCGGCCAGCTGGAGATCAAACCCGGCGAGCGCGTGGCGATCCTTGGCAAAGTCGGCGCGGGGAAATCCACGCTGCTGAAACTGCTCTCAGGCCAGGCCAGCCCGTCGCAGGGGAAAATCCTGATCGACGGCGTGGACATGACCAAAGTCGAACCGGCCGATATTCGCCGCCAGCTCGGCTATCTGTCGCAGGATTCGCGCCTGTTCTTCGGCACGCTGCGGCAGAACCTGATGCTCGGTTATCCGCACGCCAGCGATCAGGAAATGTTGCAGGCGCTGCGCATCAGCGGCGCGCTGTCGATGGTGCAGGCCGACGCCTCCAGCCTCGATAAAGTGATTAATGAAGGCGGGCGCGGGCTTTCCGGCGGCCAGCGGCAAATGGTGATGCTAAGCCGCTTGATCCTGCGTAATCCGCAGGTGGTGCTGCTTGATGAACCGACGGCGTCGATGGATGAAGCGCTGGAAGAGTACGTGATCCGCCAGCTGCATACCTGGCTGGTGGGACGGACGCTCATCGTGGTGACGCACCGTCCGGCGCTGCTCAAGCTGGTGGACAGAATTGTGGTGATGGACAACGGTCGCGTCGTGGCCGACGGGCCGCGTGACAAAATTCTGGCGACCGCCGCCAACAATACGCCTGTACCTGCCGTTGCGGCAGCCACTGACAACCGACAAGGCGCAGCCTGAGCTGCTGAGGACACCGCATGGCACATTTGACATTGCATGATGAGCTGGAAGCCGAAGGTCGCAAAGTCTCGTGGATTATCTGGGCATCGCTCGCCAGCCTGCTGATCTTCTTCATCTGGGCCCGGTTCGCGGTGCTCGATGAAGTGACGGTCGGTACCGGCAAAGTAACGCCATCGAGCAAAGCGCAGCAGATAGACTCCCTCGACGGCGGCGTGATTTTAAAACTGCTGGTACAGGAAGGCTCGGTGGTCAATCGCGGACAGCTGCTGGCGCAGCTTGACCCGACCCGATCGCGGTCCAACTTTGGTGAAGCGGCATCGCGGGTGCGCACGCTGCGCGCCTCCTCCGAGCGCCTGAGCGCCGAGCTGACCGGCGCGCCGCTCAAATTTAGCCCGGAAACCATGAAATCGCCGGAACTGGTGGCGCGTGAGCGTCAGCTCTATTTATCGCGCAAGCAGAACCGCGATGAAACGGTCAGCAATCTCCAGCAGTCGCTGAAACTGGTGAACGACGAAATCAATATGACACAGCCGCTGGTGGCCAAAGGCGCGGCGGGGCAGGTGGAAGTGATCCGCCTGAAACGTCAGGCCAGCGAACTGCGCGGAAAAATCGACGATGCGATTAACCAGTACGCAGTGCGTGCGCGCGAGGAGCAGGTGAAAAACAACGCCGATCTGGATGCGGAAATGCAGGTAATGGCCGGCAAGGAAGATCAGGTGACGCGCTCAGAGCTGTATTCGCCGGTGCATGGCATCGTCAAAGACATTCAGGTCTCCACCGTCGGCGGCGTGTTACAACCTGGCGGCAAGCTGATGGAAATCGTTCCTATCGAAGACCAGTTGCTGATCGAAACCCGCATCAACCCGCGTGACATCGCCTATATCCGTCCGGGTTTACCGGCTACGGTGAAAATATCGGCCTACGATTCGTCGATTTATGGCGATCTCGAGGGCAAAGTCGAAGGCGTATCGCCGGACACTTTGCAGGATGAAGTGAAGCGCGATCAGTACTATTACCGGGTCTACGTGCGCACCGACAAAGCCTTCCTGACCAACAAAGCCGGTCGTCAGTTCCCGATCGTACCGGGGATGGTGGCTAACGTGGATATCAAAACCGGTCAGAAAAGTGTGCTGGATTATCTGATTAAACCATTGAATAAGGTGAAGGAATCACTGAGGGAACGTTGAGATCTGCGGCTGAGGGGTATCTGGTTTGCTCCTCCCCCTTCGCAGGGGGAGGAGCAAAGCAAACCAACTCAGTAACTTCTTTAAAAAGGGTGAGATGGCGCGATCTTTTACTTCACACTCACATCAATATCCCCGAAGTATTTCTTCGACAGCGTTTTCACAGTGCCTTCCTGCTTAACCTTCGCGATGGCTTTATCGAGTTTTTCTTTGGTGGCTGTATCACCTTTGCGCAGGCCGAAGGCGATGCCGCTGCCGAGGATTTTATCGTCACGCACCGCGTCGCCGACAAATCCGTAATCTTTACCGTCAGGCCGCGACAGGAAACCGGTCTGACCGGCCGGTGCCAGCACTAAAGTACCGTCGAGGCGGCCGGAGGAGAGATCCAGATAGACCTGGTTTTGATCCTGATACGAGACGACATCGACGCCTTTCGGTGCCCAGTGGGCCTGGGCGTAACTTTCCTGAATCGAACCCTGCAACACGCCGATATGTTTACCTTTGAGCGACGCCACATCAGGCAGCAGGCCGGAATCTTTTTTGGCGATAAGTTTGCTCGGGACGCGGTAAATCACGTCGGTGAAATCAATCGCCTGACGGCGTTTCTCAGTGACGTTCATGGCCGAGTTAATGGCGTCAAATTTACGTGCCTGCAATCCTGCAATCAGGCTGTCGAATGAGGTATCCACCCAGTCGCATTTCAGGCTGGCGGCGGCGCAGACGGCATTGCCCAGATCGATATCAAAACCCTGTAATTCGCCGGTGGCACTCTTAGATTCAAACGGCGGGTACTGTGCTTCCAGACCAAACTTCAGCGCAGAACCGTCGGCCAGTGCGGAAAAGGAGGCCACGGCGCAGCCTAACAGCAATGCGATTTTCAATTTTTTCATTATTCACACTTCCCCAGCGTTATGTTGACAGATAAAAGTCAGTGAAAAGGCTCAGACGCGACACAGACGGCGGGCGCCTTCATACAGCGTGTCGTTATCTTTTGCGAAACTCAGGCGGATAAGCCCTGTAGGTTTGTTATTGCTGTAAAACGCCGACAGCGGAATGGTGGCTATCTGATGATCACGGATCAGACTCAGCACAAATTCGTCGTCGGAGAGCGGGCTGAAATGGCTAAAACGCGCCAGCATAAAGAAGCTGCCACGGCTGGGCAGTAATTCAAACCGGGATTCACTGAGCGCATCGGCCAGTAAATCACGTTTTTGCTGATAAAAATCCGCCAGGCCGAGATAACTCTGCGGATCGGCCATCGCTTCGGCGAAGGCCACCTGCATCGGCGTATCGGCGGAGAACATCATAAACTGATGCACTTTGCGGATTTCACTCATCAGTTCAGCGGGCGCAAGGCAGTAACCCACGCGCCAGCCGGTAACGTGATAGGTTTTGCCAAATGACGACACAATCACGCTGCGCTCGGCCAGCTGCGGATGGCAGGCCATGCTCTCATGGCGTTCGCCGTCGAACACCACGTGTTCGTACACTTCATCGGACAAAATGATGATGTCGGTGTTTTCGGTCAGCGCGGTCAGACGTTCGATGTCGAAATCGGTAAAGATCGCGCCGGTCGGGTTGTGCGGGCTGTTGATGATGATCATCCGCGTGCGGCTGTTAATGGCGCTCGCCACCTGATCCCAGTCGATGCTGAAATCATCCATCGACAGCGCAATCGCCACCGGCTTCGCGCCCTGCAAGCGGACAATCGGCGCGTAGCTGTCAAACGAGGGTTCGAAGTAAATCACCTCATCGCCCGGATGCACCAGCGCGCTGATGGCGGAATACAGCCCTTCGCTGGCGCTGGCCATCACCGTGACTTCGGCGTCGGCATCGTAATGGCAGCCGTAGAGCGCATCGACTTTGGCCGACAGCGCATGGCGCAGTGCCGCCACGCCGCTCATTGGCGCATACTGGTTATGACCTTCGCGCATGGCTTTGGTCACGCTGTCGATAAGTGATGGCTGACAGGAGAAATTCGGCGCGCCCTGTGACAGGTTCAGGGCATTGTGCTCGGCGCTCAGCTGACCAATCACGGTGAAAATCGTGGTGCCGACGTCGGGTAATTTTGACTGCGGTAACAGTGCGCTTTTCATAGCAGGCTTCCCAATAAATCAGGCCAGACGGCCATAAGCGGGTTAAAACGGGTGTTCAACGATTAAGCAACAGTTCCCCTGTGCCGACAATAGAAAATTTGTCATACTCGGCATGATCACAGATCATGGCTTAATGACGATTTAACCGAGGTGAATGTGGCCCTTTCTTCCGAGTTGTCCCATCTGAATGCCCTGAATTTACCGTCACTCAATGTGCTGAAAACCTTTGCCGTGGTGGCGCAGACGCTCAATCTGACGCACGCCGCGACGCTGCTGCACATCACGCAGGGCGCGGTCAGCCGGCAGATAACCGGGCTGGAAATGTCGCTGGGCTATCCGTTGTTTTTACGCCAGGCTCGCGGGCTGACCCTGACTCCGCGAGGCGCGCAGCTGTTACCGCCGGTGCAACAGGCGCTGGCGCTGATGGGCGAGGCGCTAAAACGCGTCGGTTCGCACCCGGACACGCTGCGCATCAAATGCCCGACCTGTTCGATGCGCTGGCTGTTGCCGCGGGTTATCCAGCTGCAAAACGACCGGCCTGATATGCGCATCGAGTTAACGGCGTCCATTGCGCACGGTGTGGATTTCAGCAATGAGCATTTTGATGCGGCGGTAATTTTTGGTCGCCCCCCTGAATCCCAGCGGCGCGCGCATCATTTGTTTGATGAAGTGCTGACGCCGGTGTGTACGCCGGACTTTTTGCCTCGGCACAACGGGCGCACGGACGTGAGTGAGTTAGCGGATAAAACCCTGCTGCACCCGACGCGGGATCGCCGCGACTGGCTGATGTGGTTGCGCGAAGAGGGCGTGCAGAGCCTGCCTTCGGCCAAATCGCAGCATTTTGATACGCTGGATCTGGCGATCAACTCGGCGTTGCAGGGTTACGGCGTGGCGATTGGCGATCTGACACTGATCGAAGATGATTTGCAGGCGGGGAGGGTGATCGCGCCATTCCCGCTGTGCGTGGCCAGCGGCGCGGCTTATACGCTGTTGTACCCGGAAAATCCGACGCCCGCGCTGACGGTGGCAATTGACTATCTCACTGAAGAAGCGCGGCTCAGCCGTGAAAAGCTGAGCGCGCTGCTTTCAACGTCACATCGCCTGGTCAGCGCGGTGTAATTAAGCCCGGATCAGTACAACGCGCGGAGCGCACTGGCCATCGCGCCGGTCAACTGGCTCAGTTCGGCGGGCGAAATGATGTACGGCGGCATCAGATAAATCAGCTTGCCGAACGGGCGGATCCACACGCCTTCGGCGACGAAGTGTTTCTGCAACTGCGCCATGTTCACCGGTTCACGCATTTCCATCACACCAATCGCGCCCAGCACGCGCACGTCCGCCACCGCCGGGTGTTCCGCCAGCGGCTCCAGTTCGGTTTTCAGCTGTTTTTCGATGCTAAACACCTGTGCCTGCCAGCGGTTTTCCGAGAGTAAGCGCAGGCTGGCGTCGGCAACCGCGCAGGCCAGCGGGTTGCCCATAAAGGTTGGCCCGTGCATGAAGCATCCGGCCTCGCCGTTGCTGATGACTTCCGCCACGTGGCGGGTGGTCAGGGTGGCGGAAAGCGTCATGTAGCCGCCGGTCAGGGCCTTGCCGAGGCAGAGAATATCCGGTGAAATTCCCGCATGGTCGCAGGCAAACAGCTTGCCGGTGCGGCCAAATCCGGTGGCGATTTCATCGGCAATCAGCAGTACACCGAAGTCATCGCACAGCTCGCGTACCCGCTTGAGGTAAGTCGGATGATAAATCCGCATTCCGCCCGCGCCCTGCACCACGGGCTCTAAAATCACGGCGGCAATTTTGCGGTGATTCTCTTCCAGCAAGCGGGCGAACGGCGCGATATCCGCTTCATCCCATTCCCCGCCGAAACGGCTTTGCGGCGCATCGGCAAACAGATGCTGCGGCAGATAGCCCTGATACAAACTGTGCATCGAATTTTGCGGATCGCACACCGACATCGCGCCGAAGGTGTCGCCGTGATAGCCGTTGCGCAGCGTCAGCAGCGTCTGACGTTTCTCGCCGCGCGCCTGCCAGTACTGCATCGCCATTTTCAGTGCGACTTCCACCGCGACCGAACCGGAATCAGCCAGAAACACGCATTCCAGCCCGGCAGGGGTCATCTCCACCAGACGTCGTGACAGCGCAATGGCCGAAGGATGGGTGATCCCGCCGAACATGACGTGCGACATTTTGCCGATTTGCTCGACCGCCGCCTGATTCAGCTGCGGGTGGTTGTAACCGTGGATCGCCGCCCACCACGAGGACATGCCGTCCACCAGCTGGCGGCCATCAGCGAGATGCAACATCACGCCACAGGCCGATTCGACCGGATACGCGGGCAGCGGTTTGGTCATGGAGGTGTAGGGATGCCAGATATGGCGCTGGTCGAACTCGAGATCGGCGGGGGTCATAAAAGATTCCTGCGGGTGCAAAGTTGTAAACTAAAAAATATAATTATCGTTGACCGTAAACTAAAACGAATCGAGAATGGTTGACAGTATACCGACCATAAAAACGTTCACGAAACATTTATTTTGGAGTTGTCGCGATGACCACCCGCACCCAATGGACGCTTGAGAAGACTCAGGCACTGTTTAACAAACCTTTCCTTGAGCTGATGTTCGAAGCTCAGCAGATCCACCGTCAGCACTTTGATCCGCGCCAGGTTCAGGTCAGCACGCTGCTGTCGATCAAAACCGGTGCCTGTCCGGAAGACTGTAAATATTGCCCGCAGAGTTCCCGTTACAAAACCGGGCTGGAGTCCGAACGTCTGATGGAAGTTGAACAGGTGCTGGAATCGGCGCGTCAGGCGAAAGCCGCCGGTTCGACCCGTTTCTGCATGGGCGCGGCGTGGAAAAACCCGCATGACCGTGACATGCCCTACCTCGAGCAGATGGTGCAGGGCGTGAAAGAGATGGGAATGGAAACCTGCATGACGCTCGGTTCACTGAACACCACGCAGGCGCAGCGTCTGGCCTCCGCCGGGCTGGATTTCTACAACCATAACCTCGATACCTCGCCGGAATTTTACGGCAGCATCATCACCACCCGCAGCTATCAGGAACGTCTCGATACGCTGGCGGAAGTGCGCGGCGCGGGCATTAAAGTCTGCTCAGGTGGCATTGTCGGCCTTGGCGAAACGGTCAAAGACCGTGCCGGTTTACTGATGCAGCTGGCGAATCTGCCGGTGCCGCCGGAAAGCGTGCCCATCAACATGCTGGTGAAGGTCAAAGGCACACCGCTGGCGGATAACGACGACGTCGATCCTTTCGATTTTATCCGCACCATTGCCGTGGCGCGCATCATGATGCCGCAATCTTACGTGCGCCTCTCCGCAGGCCGCGAGCAGATGAGCGAGCAGACCCAGGCGATGTGCTTTATGGCCGGTGCCAACTCGATCTTCTACGGTTGCAAACTGCTGACCACCCCCAACCCGGCGGAAGATAAAGATCTGATTCTTTTCGGCAAACTCGGCCTCAATCCACAGGTGTTCGAAACGGAAATGGGCGATAACCAGCAGCAGGCCGCGCTGGCCGAACAGCTGGTTCACGCCGATACGCCGCAATTCTACAACGCCGCCGTCTGACCGATGAGCTGGCAAACGCGGATCGATGCCGCGATCTCCGCCCGTAAACAGGCCGCCGCGTTTCGCGTGCGTCAGCCTAACCGTGGCGGCAGCGCGCGCTTTCTGACTCAGGGCGACCTGCGTTATCTGAATTTTTCGGGTAACGATTATCTCGGCCTGAGTCAGGACGCTGCGGTGATCGCCGCGTGGCAGCAGGGCGCGCAAAAATATGGCGTGGGCAGCGGCGGTTCCGGGCACGTTACCGGTTACAGCGATGCACACGCTGAGTTTGAGGAGCAACTGGCCGCGTGGCAGGGATATCCGCGCGCGCTGCTGTTTATCTCCGGCTTTGCGGCCAATCAGGCGATTCTGGCGGCGCTGATGCAAAGCGAAGACCGCGTGCTGGCGGATAAACTCAGCCACGCGTCTTTGCTGGAAGCCGCTGCGCACGCACCGTCGCAGCTGCGGCGTTTTCATCACAATCAGCCGGATTCTCTGCAAGGGCTGCTGGAAAAACCGGTGACCGGTGAGACGCTGGTCGTGACCGAAGGCGTATTCAGCATGGACGGTGATGCCGCGCCGCTTGCCGATTTGCACCGTTTGTCGCAGGCGCACGGCAGCTGGCTGATGGTCGACGATGCCCACGGCGTCGGGGTGACGGGTGAGCAGGGGCGCGGCAGTTGCTGGCAGCAGGGCGTCCGCCCGGAGCTGCTGGTGGTGACGTTTGGCAAAGCGTTCGGATGCAGCGGAGCGGCGGTGTTGTGCGATGACGCAACCGCCGACTATTTATTGCAGTTCGCCCGCCATCTGATTTACAGCACCGCGATGCCCGCCGCGCAGGTCTGCGCCTTGCAGGCCTCGCTGGCGCGGATCCAGCAAGACGACGGTCTGCGTGATAAACTGGCTGCCAATATTGCCCGTTTTCGCGCGGGTGCCGCCGGATTGCCTTACCGGCTGACCGGTTCACAGACCGCGATCCAGCCCGTTATTGTGGGTGAAAATCAGCCCGCGTTGGATCTGGCGGCAAGGTTGCGCGAACGCGGGTTGTGGGTCAGCGCCATCCGTCCACCGACGGTGCCGCCGGGCAGTGCGCGGTTGCGTATCACCCTGACGGCAGCGCACAGGCCGGAAGATATCGATTTTTTGCTGGAGTCCCTTCATGGGTGCAGTCACTGAATTAGTGAATAAACAAGCGGTGGCCGATGCGTTCAGTCGCGCCGCCATCAGTTATGAAAATGCCGCGCAATTGCAGCGCGATGTCGGGGAGGAATTACTCTCTCTCGCCGCGCCGTATCTGAAAATGCATGAGCTGGACGGCGTGAAAAACACCGTGGTGGATGCGGGCTGTGGCACCGGCTATTTTAGCCGTCACTGGCGGGCGCAGGGCAATCATGTCATTGCGCTGGATCTCTCCGAGGGCATGTTAACGCGTGCCCGCGAGCTGGATTCTGCCGACGAGTATGTGCCCGGTGATATCGAGCGTTTGCCGTTCGCCGACAACTCCATCGACATCTGTTTCAGCAATCTGGCCGTGCAGTGGTGCAATGCGTTGCCGCGCGCGCTGGAAGAAATGCACCGCGTCACCCGCAACGGCGGGCTGGTGATTTTCTCCACGCTGGCTGAAGGTTCGCTCAACGAACTGGCCGCCGCCTGGATGAAAGTCGACGGGCGCCGCCACGTGAACAAATTCCTGACGCCGGACAAAATCGCCGAAGCCTGCGCGCCGTATCGCCATGAAGTCACTTTCAGCGATCACATCGCCGAATTCCCCGACGTGATGTCGCTGATGCGATCCCTCAAAGGCATCGGTGCAACGCACATTAAAAATGGTCGCATCGGCGGGCTGGGCGGGCGCGAACGCCTGCAATTGCTGGAAAAACATTACGTCCGCCGCGACGGCATCCTGCCGCTTAACTACCGGATGGTCTACGGCATTTTGCAGGTGGAAGAACTGATCCCGCGTTAAAAAGCGCCACTCCTTGCGCAGGGGAGGCGGCCAAACCAACACCAGGCACTTAACGACAAAAAAATGAAAAAATATTTTATTACCGGCACCGATACCGAAGTCGGTAAAACCGTCTCGACCACTGCTTTTTTACAGGCTGCCGCGCGCGCCGGGCATACCACCGCCGGATACAAACCGGTGGCATCCGGCAGTGAAATGACTGCCGAAGGACCACGCAACAGCGACGCGCTGGCATTGCAGGCGTTCAGCACCGTAGGGTTGCGCTATGACGAAGTGAATCCGTGCACCTTTATCGAACCGACCTCGCCGCACATCGTCAGCGAACTGGAAAAATGCCCGATCGACCCGGCGGTATTATCGGCAGGGCTGCGGCATCTCGAACCGCTGGCGGACTGGGTGGTGGTGGAAGGCGCGGGGGGCTGGTATACGCCGCTGACCGCAGAATTCACCTTTGCTGACTGGGTGGTTGCCGAGCAGTTACCGGTGGTGCTGGTGGTCGGAATGCGCCTTGGCTGCATCAATCACGCCGTGCTGACCGCACAGGCCATCACGCAGAGCGGATTACAGCTGGCGGGATGGATTGCCAACGACGTTCAGGAAACGGGGAAGCATCATCAGGCCTACATGGATACGCTCACGCGTATGCTGCCTGCGCCACTGCTGGGCGAGATCCCGTACCTGAGTGCCGGGCCGGACGTCAATCTTGGGCAATATCTCGATCTCGGCCGCCTGAGTCACTAAAACCGTCAAAAACAGGCATCAGAAGGTCAGATAGTTTTTGACCAGCGTATCGTCGAGCTGCGCCAGTGTGCCCTGCGCGACGTTTCGCCCGCCATCCACCAGACAGAACCGGTCAGCGACGCTGCGGATAAACGGCAGCTTATGGCCGACCAGCAGCAGCGTCAGGCCGAGATCACGATTAAGCCGGTGAATGATGTTCCCCATATTCGCCGCCATCGCCGCGCTGGTGTGCTCGGTCGGCTCATCAAGGATCAGCAGTTCCGGCTGCTGAACCAGCGCCCGGCTGATCGCCAGTTGCTGTTGCTGACTCTCATCAAGCTCACCCGCCTTGCGGGAACCCATCTCCTTAAGTACCGGAAAAAGGTCGTAGACCTGCTCAGGCACGCGACGCGTCTTATTGCGGCTGGACATCATGGCAATTTGCAGATTTTCATCAACGCTCATCTGCGAAAAGATCTGCCGCCCTTGCGGCACGTAGCCAATCCCCATTTGCGCCCGGCTTTCTACCGGCAAATTGAGCAAACTTTGCGGTTCTTCATTAGCGGACTGCCAGAAAATCGCGCCACTCTTGACCGGAAGATGCCCCATGATGCAGTTAATCAGCGTCGTTTTACCGACGCCGTTTCGCCCGATCAAACCGGTGCATTGCCCGCGGTAAAGTTCGAGATTGATATCCCACAAGATATGTTTTTGACCGTAATACTGATTAACCGATTTTACACTTAACATCAGACCTCCCTCGCTCACGGAGCGTTCCGCTGAACATCACTTTGACGGCCACTGTCATTTTTCTGACATTTTTATTCCACTGTTCACGCCTTCTGCAGGGGAATGCTTCATAAAATCTCTCACAGCAGGGAATTTGCAACTCTCAGGCCAAGTTTCATAAAGTGCAGCAAAAAGAGAAGTTAACAGGCTGTTAACGCGACGCGGGGCAGGGATTTCGGATTATTCATAAGCGTTGCTCAGGTTTTGATATCGCTCACGGTGCATATGGAGAATAGCGCTGCACTTTGCCAGTGCCGGTCCCCCTGATTTTGGTGCAAAGGATCCGGTGCGCGAATGTTCAGAGATCCTTTAGAACGGCCTTATTAATTTTTGCAAGGAACATCCACGCTGAAATCTAGGCAAAATAGGCATATATAAGGAGATAAAAAAGATAAAAAATAACTAAAAAAGACCACTAAGTCGCTCCGGAAGCCCGAATGATGTTTTTTACCAACTCCCGCTGTATGCGGCGTGCTGTGAGTTATCCACTATTCCTGTGGATAACCTTGTGCATGAGAGTGAGAAAAGATGCTACAGACGAGACGGGACGCGGGTTGTGCTCGGTTTGCCCGAATTCGCGGCTTTTTAGCGATGTTCTTTTTTATCAACGGGTTAGTTAAAAGCAATATGGCCGCAATTCGTTCGCACTGACAGTGTCAGTTTTCGTCAACCTGTGGTCAGTAAGTTAACAGAGGATAAATTTCTGTGATAAATGTCATCTGATGGTGAAAATAAGCTTTTCCCGATAACCTAAAAAAGTGCAGGTACGCCAACCGGTTAAACACTGTGTGATGAATAGTCATTGGAGGCTGGTTTTATATACAGTAATATAGGGGCGGTAAAAATCAGCAGTGGCAAAAAACGCGGAGTCTTCCATACTGATCCTCCGCCCCAGGTCCTGTTTTTGCCAATGGTCTTTTGCGTTTTCTTCTTCAGTCAGGTAGCCCGTCATGAGTAAAGTGTTCAAACTGCATTCCGAATTTAAACCGTCAGGCGATCAGCCTGAGGCGATCAGTCGTCTGGAAGAAGGGCTGGAGAACGGTCTGGCGCACCAGACGTTGCTTGGGGTGACCGGCTCTGGCAAAACCTTTACCGTGGCGAACGTCATCGCTGATCTCAACCGTCCGACGATGGTGCTGGCGCCCAACAAAACCCTGGCGGCGCAGTTGTACGGCGAGATGAAAGAGTTCTTCCCGGAAAACGCCGTTGAATACTTCGTTTCTTACTACGATTACTACCAGCCTGAGGCGTATGTCCCGAGCTCGGACACTTTTATCGAAAAAGATGCCTCGGTGAACGAACACATCGAGCAAATGCGTCTTTCTGCCACTAAAGCCCTGTTAGAACGCCGCGATGTGATCGTGGTGGCGTCGGTATCGGCGATTTACGGTCTGGGCGATCCGGATTTGTATCTCAAAATGATGTTGCACCTGACCAAGGGCATGATCATCGATCAGCGTTCGATCCTGCGCCGTCTGGCCGAGCTGCAATATGCCCGCAACGATCAGGCTTTCCAGCGCAGTACATTCCGCGTGCGCGGTGAAGTAATCGACGTTTTCCCGGCGGAATCGGACGATCTGGCGGTGCGCATTGAGCTGTTCGATCAGGAAGTCGAGCGGCTATCGCTGTTTGATCCGCTGACCGGTCAGGTTCAGCATGAAGTGCCGCGTTTCACCATCTACCCGAAAACACACTACGTTACCCCGCGCGAACGTATCGTGCAGGCGATGGAAGATATTAAGGTGGAACTGGCCGACCGTCGCAAAGTGCTGCTCGACAATAACAAACTGCTGGAAGAACAGCGCATCAGCCAGCGCACGCAGTTTGATCTGGAAATGATGAACGAGCTGGGCTATTGCTCCGGCATCGAAAACTATTCGCGCTACCTGTCCGGACGTGGCCCTGGCCAGCCGCCGCCAACGCTGTTTGACTATCTGCCAGCCGACGGCCTGCTGATTGTCGATGAATCCCACGTCACCATTCCGCAAATCGGCGGGATGTACAAAGGTGACCGCTCGCGCAAAGAAACGCTGGTGGAATACGGTTTCCGTCTGCCGTCAGCGCTCGATAACCGTCCGATGCGCTTTGAAGAATTCGAAGCCGCCGCGCCGCAGAGTATTTACGTCTCCGCCACGCCAGGCACCTACGAGATGGAAAAATCCGGTGGCGATGTGGTGGAACAGGTGGTGCGTCCGACCGGTCTGCTCGATCCGCTGATTGAAGTGCGTCCGGTGACCACTCAGGTTGATGACCTGCTGTCGGAGATACGCAAACGCGTTGCCGTGAACGAGCGTGTGCTGGTCACCACGCTGACCAAACGTATGGCTGAGGATTTGACCGAGTATCTGGAAGAACACGGCGAGAAGGTGCGTTACCTGCACTCTGACATCGATACAGTGGAGCGCGTGGAGATCATTCGCGATTTGCGTCTTGGCGAATTCGACGTGCTGGTCGGCATCAACTTGCTCAGGGAAGGGCTGGATATGCCGGAAGTGTCGCTGGTGGCTATTCTTGATGCGGACAAAGAAGGCTTCCTGCGTTCTGAACGCTCGCTCATCCAGACCATTGGCCGTGCGGCGCGTAACCTCAACGGTAAAGCCATTTTGTACGGCGATCGGATCACCAAATCTATGGCGAAAGCCATCGAAGAGACCGAGCGTCGCCGCGCCAAACAGGAACAGTACAACCTCGAAAATGGCATCACGCCGATGGGGCTGAACAAAAAGATTTCCGACATTCTGCAACTGGGTCAGCCTAAGACCAAAAAGAACAAAGACAAGCGCGATGCAGAAGCGGCGCAGACCTTCAAATCCCTTACGCCAAAAGCGCTGGAGCAACGCATCAAGGAGCTGGAAAGCAAGATGTATGCGCATGCACAGAATCTGGAGTTTGAAGAGGCGGCCAATACCCGCGACGAACTGCATGCCCTGCGCGAACAGTTTATTGCCGTGTCGTAAACCCTCTGGCGCGCGGTGTCAGCAGCGAACAAAAGTGCTAGACTGCGCGCCCTGAATTTTGTTGAGTGAGCTTGCTGATGACTGATACACCACAAAACCCCGGTGCGGCGAAAGATCCGTTGCACGGCGTCACGCTGGAAAAACTGCTGACAACGCTGGTGGACAACTTCGGCTGGCCGGCGCTGGCTTCGCAGGTGAACATCAACTGTTTCAAAAGCGATCCAAGTGTGAAATCCAGCCTGAAATTCCTGCGCCGCACGCCTTGGGCGCGCAAGGAAGTCGAAACACTGTATCTGGATTTCATCGAAGGCCATCTGCGACCGGACATGAGCCGCAGCAAACGCCGCACGCCGCTGTCTGAATTCAAAGCGCAAAAGCCAAAAGTCAGCACCGCCAAACCGGCTGCCGACAGTCCGTGGAACGATCATCCGTTGATGAAAAAACAAGACGATCCCTCCTGATAAATTCATTGTTATCAGCCTGTGAAAAAGCTCCGCATTGTGTAAAGTGATGCGGGGCTTTTTTCATTCTTTGGATGTGATTTTGGAGGGAAAGGATTGTGGCAGAGCAAAACGTACTGATTGTGGTCGATATGCAAAATGGCGTGTTTGAATCCGAACGGTATGATCGTGCCGGACGTGCTGCACTGATCAATCAGCTGATCGACCGGGCAGGGCGCGTCATTTTCATTCAGCATGCCGAAGGAGAAATGACCGAAGGCAGCGCGCTGTGGGATATTTTACCGGAGCTGCATCGCCCGGAAGGCGCAATCTCTGTCACCAAAACCGCCTGTGATTCCTTCTACCGCACGACACTGGAATCTGTTCTCAAAGAACTGGATACCACGCGTTTCGCGATTTGCGGCTGCGCCACCGATTATTGTGTCGATACCACCATCAAAGTCGCGGCCAGCAAAGGCTACGCGGTGACCGTGGCGTCGGATGCGCATACCACCAGTAACCGCACCCACGTGACCGCGCAGCAGCTCATCGCTCATCATAACGAAGTCTGGGAAGGACTGTCGGTGCCGGGCAATCCGGTGACGGTGAAAACCACCGCGCAGATTCTGGCGGACTGGCTTTAAGCCATTGCCCGCAAAAATGACAAAGGCCGCATTGTGCGGCCTTTGTCATTTTATGAAGCAGGTTTTTTAAGCAGAATGTTACTTCATCTTTTGCAGCGCTTCTTCCAGCGCCATGCGTAACATTTCGCGGTCATGGCGGTAAGGAATATCGCTGGCTTCCAGCGGGCTCTGAATAATCAGATGTTCAGCAGCGCTGTTGCCGACCTGTACTTTTGGCCCGACGATCGCCGCATCGGCACGGCGGCCAATGCGTTTCTCAATCATGTCCAGTTTGTTGTCCAGGGTCAGCGAGGCGGCGGCGACGCTCAGCTCTTTCCCCAGATTGCCAATGTACACAATGTGCGCGCGGCTGCGGCGCAGGGCAGTGGTGAGATCGTTCATCAGCAACAGCGGCATCAGGCTGGTGTAGAAACTGCCGGGGCCAATCAGGATCAGGTTGGCTTCGGCAATCGCCTGGATCGCCTCGCGGGTGGCGGGCACCTGCGGCTCCAGCAGCAGTTCGCGCGGTATTTTCTGCAATTTATCGACATTCACTTCGCCGTGCACACGTTCGCCGTCCGCATCAATCGCCGTGAGATCGACCGGATCTTCGGACATCGGGATCAGCTCCGCGTCCACTTTCAGCAGACTGCGCACCAGGTTGATCGCTTCCAGCGGGCGCACGGTCAGGTGATCCAGTGCGCGCAGCATCAGGTTTCCGAGGTTGTGTCCGTCCAGTTCCCCCTGACCGCTGAAGCGATATTCAAACATCGCCGAGGCCAGGCTCGGTTCAGTGATCAGCTGGTTCAGGCAGTTGCGCATATCACCCCACGCGATGCCGCCCACCGAGCGGCGGATGCGGCCGGTTGAACCGCCGTTATCCGTGGTTGTTACGATGCCTGTCAGACGCGGCCCGAGCGAAGAGAGCGAAGACATCACGCGGCCAAGCCCGTGGCCTCCGCCGAGTGCCACCACCCGATCGAGGTCAGCGAGAGTACGATTGCGCATAAGTTTCCTTGTAAGACGGGGGAGCACGGGAGGCTGAAATTTTATCCGGGGATTTTACCTAATTTTGCAACAGGATGTTATCAATTAGCCTTCCTGAAACAGTTTTTCTACATCGCCGCGTTTATCGTTGAAAATGCTGCGTTTTGCATCGAAAAATCGTTATATATCAAAATGCATAACGAAAAACCACCTTGGCGATCCGGACTTTGCGGCGTTAGAATATGCGCCGTTACCCGAATTCATGGCTTCTGCAAAGAAAGAAATGAATCAACTCCTAGCCTTTGCGCCTAAGTTGCTTTCTGACGATAGTCCCACAGAAACAATATGGTGCTCTGGCCGTGACGAACGTCACCAGGGTGCATGGCAGAAATGCCCGCATCTCCCGTATTTGGAAAGGTGTAAAGGTGCTTCAACTTACTGATGCTTTTGCCCGCAAGTTTTATTACCTGCGGCTGTCGATCACTGACGTGTGCAATTTTCGTTGCACCTATTGTCTGCCGGATGGCTATAAGCCGCACGGACACAGCAATAAAAGCTTTCTCTCGCTCGATGAAATCCGTCGGGTCAGCCGCGCGTTCGCTCAGTTAGGAACGGAAAAAGTGCGCCTGACCGGTGGCGAACCGTCGCTGCGCCGCGACTTCTGCGAGATCATCGCCGCCGTGCGCGAAAACCCCTCCATCAAAACGCTGGCGGTGACCACCAATGGTTATCGCATGGCGCGTGATATCAGCAAATGGCGCGATGCCGGGCTGACCAATATCAACGTCAGCGTCGACAGCCTCGATGCCCGCCAGTTTCATGCCATCACCGGGCAGGACAAATTCCGTGAAGTCATGGAAGGTATTGATGCCGCCTTTGACGCTGGTTTCAGCAAGGTGAAAGTCAATACCGTGCTGATGCGCGACGTCAATCACGCCAGCCTCGGCACGTTCCTCGACTGGATCAAAACTCGCCCGATTCAGCTGCGTTTCATCGAACTGATGGAAACCGGTGACGGCGGCGATCTGTTCCGCAAGCATCACGTCTCCGGCGAAGTGTTGCGCGAACAGGTGTTGCGTCAGGGCTGGCAGTTGCAGACTCGTTCGCGCAGTGACGGTCCGGCACAGGTGTTTAGTCATCCGGATTATCTCGGCGAAATCGGCCTGATCATGCCTTATGAAAAAGACTTTTGCGCCAGTTGCAACCGCCTGCGCGTGTCTGCCATCGGTAATCTGCATTTGTGTCTGTTCGGCGAGCATGGGATCCCTTTACGCGATTTACTGGCCGACGATATGCAGCAGGAAGACCTGATGGATCGTATTCAGGGCGGACTCAGCCGTAAAAAACAGACTCACTTCCTGCATGAAGGCAATACCGGTATTACTCAGAACCTGTCGTTTATCGGCGGCTGAAACCGGCACCCAATAGTTTAAGGAGCAAACTGATGAGCAAGGCCAGCAAAGAATTTTTGCCGTTATCCGTGGCTGTCATGACGGTGTCCAATCGCCGTACCGACGCGGAAGATACCTCCGGGCATTACTTGAAAGAGGCGGCGACTGAAGCCGGGCATCATGTCGTCGCGCAGCACATCGTGAAAGAAAGCATTTACAGCATCCGTGCGGTAGTTTCCGCGTGGATTGCAGATGAAAAGATTCAGGCGATTTTGATTAACGGCGGCACCGGTTTTAACGCTGGCAACAACACGCCGGAAGCCCTGAAGCCGCTGTTTGACCGCGAAATCGAAGGGTTTGGCGAACTGTTCCGTATGGTGTCGTTTGAAGATATCGGTACCTCGACTATTCAGTCGCGTGCCATCGCTGGCATCGCCAATCAGACCGTGATTTTCGCCATGCCGGGTTCCACCCGTGCATGCCAGACGGCCTGGGAAAGCATTATTGAAGCCCAGCTTGACGCCCGCCAGGGTCCGTGCAATTTCACTCCACATTTGAAGAAATAAGCATGTCAGAACTTACTCATATTAATGCTTCCGGCGACGCCCACATGGTGGACGTCTCCGGTAAAGACGACACCGTTCGTGAAGCCCGTGCCGAAGCCTTTGTTGAAATGGCCGAAAGCACGCTGGCGATGATCATCGGCGGGAATCACCATAAGGGTGACGTGTTCGCGACCGCGCGCATTGCCGGTATTCAGGCAGCGAAGAAAACCTGGGATCTGATCCCGCTGTGTCATCCGCTGTTGTTGACCAAAGTGGAAGTGAATCTTGAAGCGCAGCCAGAATTTAATCGTGTACGTATTGAATCCCGCTGCCGCCTGAGCGGTAAAACCGGCGTCGAGATGGAAGCGCTGACCGCAGCATCCGTCGCCGCGCTGACGATTTACGACATGTGCAAAGCGGTGCAGAAAGACATGGTGATTGGCCCGATCCGCCTGCTGCAAAAAAGCGGCGGGAAATCCGGCGATTTTAAGGCGGAAGCATGATCGAGATTTTATTCTTCGCGCAGGTGCGTGAAATTATTGGCACCTCAGCGCTGCAATTACCGGCACAATTCCCTACCGTCGACTGTCTGCGTAACGCCCTGACGGCGCGTGGCGACCGCTGGGCGCTGGCGCTGGAATCCGGCAAATTGCTGGTGGCGGTAAATCAGACGCTGACCGATATGGCGCATCCGCTGAAAGCGGGGGACGAAGTGGCGTTCTTCCCGCCGGTCACCGGAGGCTGAGATGGATCAGACCAAAATTATTGTTGATGCCGCGCCGTTCAGCGTTGGCGATGAATACAACTGGCTGGCGCAGTCCGACGCCGACGGCGCGGTGGTGACCTTCACCGGCAAAGTGCGCAATCACAATCTGGGTAATCACGTCAGCGCATTAACGCTGGAGCACTATCCGGGCATGACCGAGAAAGCGCTGGCGGAAATTGTCGCCGACGCCCGTACCCGCTGGCCGCTGCAACGGGTTTCGGTGTATCACCGCGTCGGGCCGATGTATCCGGGCGATGAAATTGTGTTTGTAGGCGTTACCAGCGCGCACCGGGGAATGGCGTTTGAAGCGACTGAATTCATTATGGATCACCTCAAAACCCGTGCCCCTTTCTGGAAGCGCGAAGCGACGGAAGAGGGCGACCGCTGGGTGGATGCCCGTGACAGCGATAAAGACGCGGTAGCGCGCTGGTAAATCGCAGTTCAACCGCACGCAAGCCTCCCATGCTTTTTGCATTATCTGTGATACGCTTAGAAGATCGGGAGGCTGTTTTAGCCTCATTTTTCCTACATGCAAAAGGTAATCATCATGGATCGATATCCACGCAGTAACGGTTCAATTGTTGAACGCGCGAATACCGGCATTCAGGCCTACATGGCGCAAGTCTATGGCTGGATGTTCTGTGGTTTGCTGCTGACCGCATTTGTCGCCTGGTATGCTTCCGGCTCTGAAAAAATCATGAGCTTTGTGTTCTCCAGCCAGATTACGTTCTTCGGTTTGATCATTGCACAGCTGGCGCTGGTCTTCGTGATTTCCGGCATGGTGAATCGCCTGAGCGGCACGGTCGCGACCGGTCTGTTCATGCTTTATTCGGCGCTGACCGGCCTGACGCTTTCCAGCATTTTCCTGGTTTACACCGGCGACTCGATCTTCGGGACGTTCATTGTTGCAGCCGGTATGTTCGGCGCGATGAGTGTTTACGGTTACGTGACCAAGCGTGATTTAACCGGCATCGGCAGCATGTTGTTCATGGCGTTGATCGGTCTGGTGTTGGCTTCACTGGTCAACATGTGGCTGAAAAGCTCTGGCCTCGCGAACATTATTTCTTATGCTGGCGTGCTGATCTTCGTCGGTCTGACCGCGTATGACACCCAGAAGCTGAAAAATATGGGTGCGCAGTTGTCGGCGGATGACCGCGATAATTTCCGCAAATATTCGATTGTGGGCGCGCTGACGTTGTATCTGGACTTCATCAACCTGTTCCTGATGCTGTTACGCATCTTCGGTAACCGTCGTTAATGGGTTTTTGATGGCAAATTTGAAAGGGGCGCTGAGAAGCGCCCTTTTTTTATGCCATTACCGGGCATGGGGCGACCTCCTGAAATCTAAATCCTACGGTATCCTCACTCTCCCCGTCGGTACCTGCCGGAAACTCCACCACACCTGCACCGTGTTAAACAACACCAGTATCGCCGTGACGATAAACACCCAGCGGAACCCCAGCATCGCCGAGGCGCTTGAGCCTATCAATGGCCCGATGACATTGCCGAGATACATAAACGACTGGTTGTAACCAAATATCCGGCCTGTGACCTGATCGCTGCTGTATTTCACCAGCAATGCCTGCACGGCAGGCATAAGCGCACCATCGCCGAAACCGAGCATGAAACGCAGGATGCCGAGCTGGGTCGGGGTGTTGATGAGCGCCATCAGACAGAACAGGATGAAGCAAAAGACCAGTGCGGCGATGAGGATACGGTGTGCACCGATGCGGTCGCCGAGCTTGCCGAGTTTCGGCGCAGCCATGAGCGCCGAGACACCCGGTACGGCGGCGATCACACCGCTGATAAAGGCGATATTACTGGTGTCCGAAGAGAGTTCGCGGATGAACAGTGTAAGGATCGGGCTGATGGATCCATTGGCCAGCTGAATCATCATGGTGGTCACGAACAGGCTGACGATAAGCCACGGATAGGGCAGCGTAGTGAAAACCGCTTTGCCGCTGAGCCGGTTGGCTTTGGTGACGGGTACCACGCGCTCTTTGATCAGAAATAAAGTGATGAGGAAGCTGATAAATAACATACCGCTGGTGACGAAAAACACCGTGCGCAAGCCGAGATGATCGGCCATGAACCCGCCCAGCAGCGGGCCGATGATTACGCCTGACACCTGACCGGTCGAGAGCGTGCCGAGCGCCCAGCCGCTTTTATCACGCGGCACCTGCGAGGCAACCAGCGCCATGGCATTCGGGATATAACCAGAGGTTAATCCCATCAGCGTGCGCAGAATGAACAGCTGCCAGACGTTGGTGGCAAAGCCTTGTAACATCATGACGATCGCCATGCCGAGCGCCGCGCGCAGCAGCATTAACTTGCGGCCTTTGCGATCCGCGAGGCTGCCCCATAACGGCGCGACAATGGCGGAAACCAGAAATGTGCCGCTAAAGACCAGACCGGACCACAAACTGAGTGATGCGTGGTCGGTGACGCCCAGCTGTTCGATATAAAGAGGTAAAAAAGGCAGGATTTGACTCATCGCCATGCCGGTGAAAAAACACCCCAGCCAGACGGAGATTAAATTGATTTTCCAGGTTTCCATGTCGCTGCGGTATGGCCTTAATGGAGTGAAGAGGGAGCTGCCGCAAGCATAGCAAGCGAATCTACACAGTGGGACGCAAAAAGTGGGAACGTATTGATCAGGTTTATAATTGATTATCCTGTATCAAGGTTTCGGACTATGACCGCAGATTATCCGGTCACAATTTTTCGCCCACGTCTGTGATTGTCATCACTGGTTACAGGGCAACAGGAGATAATTTCACGCGTAGCGGCGTTCTGTGCTATTATCGCCCCAACTGGCGCACTGCAGTTTGTGCCGAATCCTCGTGGTAATGCCTCATTTGCCTCGTCTGATCATCCACTCTTGAAACTGCACCGAACCCCGTTCGGGTTAGAGTGGACTGGAGCTTTTCCTTATATGTCATTTGATTCCCTCGGCTTAAGTGCCGAAATTTTGCGTGCTGTTGAAGAACAGGGCTATCGCGAACCTACGCCTATCCAACGCCAGGCAATCCCTGTCGTGTTGCAAGGTCGTGACCTGATGGCGAGCGCGCAGACCGGTACCGGTAAAACCGCTGGTTTTACCCTGCCGCTGCTGAATATGCTCAGCCATACCAATGCGCAATTCAAAGGACGTCGCCCGGTTCGTGCGCTGATCCTGACCCCAACCCGCGAACTTGCGGCACAAATCGGCGAAAACGTTCAGGCTTACAGCAAGTACCTGACCTTACGTTCGATGGTGGTGTTTGGCGGTGTGAGCATCAACCCGCAGATGTTGAAACTGCGCGGTGGTGTGGATGTCCTGATCGCAACGCCTGGCCGTTTGCTTGATCTGGAACATCAGCGTGCTGTTGATTTATCCCAGGTTGAAATTTTAGTGCTTGATGAAGCTGACCGCATGCTCGACATGGGCTTCATCCACGACATCCGTCGCGTGCTGGCGAAACTGCCTGCCAAGCGTCAGAATCTGCTGTTCTCCGCGACCTTCTCTGATGAGATCAAAGGTCTGGCGAGCAAGTTGCTGACTAACCCGGCTTCTGTGGAAGTCGCGCGTCGCAACACCGCGTCTGAGCAAATTGATCAGACCGTTCACTTTGTTGATAAAAAACGTAAAAGAGAACTGCTGTCCCAGATGATCGGTGAAGGCGACTGGAAACAGGTGCTGGTGTTCAACCGTACCAAACACGGCGCGAACCATCTGGCTGAGCAGCTGAATAAAGACGGCATCACCGCCGCCGCTATTCACGGCAATAAAAGTCAGGGCGCGCGTACCCGTGCACTGGCCGATTTCAAAGCCGGTTCAGTCCGCGTACTGGTTGCGACCGATATTGCCGCGCGCGGTCTGGATATCGATATGCTGCCGCACGTCGTGAACTACGAACTGCCAAACGTACCGGAAGATTACGTTCACCGTATCGGCCGTACTGGCCGTGCAGAAGCGACCGGTGAAGCGGTTTCTCTGGTGTGCGTAGATGAACACAAACTGCTGCGTGACATCGAGCGTCTGCTTAAGCGTGAAATTCCACGCGTTGCATTGCCGGGTTACGAGCCAGATCCAAGCATCAAAGCAGAACCTATTATCAATGGTCGTCAGGGTAGCGGCGGCGGCGGTCGTGGTGCTCCACGTCAGGGCCAGCGTCCGGGCGCACCGCGCACCGGTGCTCCACGTTCTGGCGCTCCGCGTCCGGGCGGCAGCAGTGCAGCGCGCAGCGGGACTTCTGAAAACCGTGGTACCGGTGAAAACCGTCCAGCCCGCGCGCGACCTGCTCATGCAGGCCAGCGTCGCAGCGGTCCTGCGGGCAGCGGCAACAAGTAAGCTCCCCCGGTCCCAGACTAAACCGCCTTTACCGGCGGTTTTTTTTCGCCTAATTTTTACGGTTCAAGACTGATGACATAAGCGCAGCGGCGCGCGCCCTGCAAAATGTGCTCGGTGCGTTCAACGCGGGCATCCAGCACATTGCTGAACACATCGCGTTCCGCACGGCAGAAGCCCTGGCAGGTCGCTGCCGCCGCACAAATCGGGCAGTGGTTTTCCACCAGCAGATAGCTGCCGTCCTCCTGTGCTTTCCAGTCAGCCATATAACCTTCGCGGGTGCGGATTTCCGTCAACCTTTGCAGCCGTTCTTCCAGCGAATCAGCTCCCGTCATGGCCTGCCGGTAATTTTCCAGCGTCAGGCTTTCCCGTGAGATGATGAGTTGTTCCAGCGCCGAATCCCCCAAAGAAGTGCGGATCAGTTGTAAGAGCTGTACAGTCAGATCGGCATGCGCATCGGGGAAGTGCGCGTGGCCCTGCGGGGTAAGCTGCCAGAATTGTGCCGGTCGTCCGACGCCCTGTGACACTGATTTGGCTTCCACCAGACCTTCTTTCGCCAGCTTCACAAACTGCTGACGTGCCGCCTCGCCGGTGGTGCCCAGCAGATGACCGGCGTCGCTGGCCTGCAATTGCCCGCGGGTTTTGAGCAACGTCAGAATACGTTCAGCGACGCTTTGTCTGACATCATGGTTATTTTCCAAGTCACTGCTTGACATATTGCCTCGCCGGGTTCTAGATTACGTAAAATATATTCCAAGTTATTTCTTGTTTTAATCATACCATAACCACAACATGCTTCAATGCGTAGAAAGAACAAACCAAAGGGATGAAGAGAAATGTCGGAAAGTCAGAGCGGGTGGAAGGATTTATTCAACGCGGAAAACCGGGGGAGTGCGATCACCCTGAGCGCCGGTGTCGCGCTATATGCCACTAACAGTTACATCGTGATCACAATTTTGCCGTCGGTGGTGCAGGATATCGGCGGACTGGCGTGGTATGCGTGGAACACCACGTTGTACGTGGTCTGTTCCATTCTTGGCTCCGCGCTTTCTGCACGGCTGATGCGCAGCGCCGGACCGCGCGGCAGCTACCTCACCGCCGCGGCTATTTTCATTGCCGGTGCCGCCATTTGTACTGCGGCGCCAAGTATGCCGGTGCTGCTGCTCGGGCGGGCATTGCAGGGGCTGGGCGGCGGGTTCCTGTTTGCGCTTTCCTACGCGATGATCAATCTGCTGTTTAAAGAATCGCTCTGGCCGCGTGCCATGGCGCTGATTTCGGCGATGTGGGGTATCGCGACGCTGGTAGGCCCGGCTGTTGGCGGTATCTTCGCCGAACTTCATGCGTGGCGCTGGGCGTTCGGTTTACTGGTGCCCGTCACCGCATTCTTCTGCTTTTGGGTCTGGCGTCTCCTGCCTAAATCCCAGCGCGACAAGCAGCCGGAAGAGCCGCTGCCGTTGATGCAACTGGCGTTGCTGACCGGTGCGGTGCTGGTGGTCTCGGCGGGAAGTTTGTCCACCTCCGGTCTTGTCAATCTGCTCGGTTTTGGGATTGCAGTAGTGATGATGCTGATTTTACGTCATCGCGAATTTACCGCCGATGTACGCCTGCTGCCGCGTAATGCGCTGCGGACGTCATCGCCGCTGTACGGTTTATATCTGGTGATGACGCTGCTGATTATCGGCCTCGGCTGTGAGCTGTTTGTTCCTTATCTGCTGCAACATCTGCATGGTCAGACGCCACTGGCCGCCGGATACATTACGGCCGCCGCCGCCGCGGGCTGGACGCTCAGCGAAGTTGCCAGCTCCGGCTGGACGGGCCGTCGCGCGGACAATGCCATTGTTTTCGGGCCGCTGATCCTCGCCGCCGGTCTGCTGTTACTGCTGTTTACCGTGCCGGTCGCTTTCGGGATGCCGTGGCTGAACATCAGCGGCGTGGTGCTCGGGCTGACGCTTGCCGGTTTCGGAATCGGCCTCGGCTGGCCGCATCTGCTGACCCGCGTGCTGCAACAGGCTCCGGAAGAAGACCGCGAAAAAGCCGGGGCGTCGATTACCGTGGTGCAATCCTTTGCCGCCGCACTGGGCGCCGCTTTAGCGGGCACCGTGGCGAACTTTGCCGGGGTAAATCAGGGGGATGCCGGTGCGTCGAGCGCCGCGTTCTGGATGTTCCTGCTGTTTGCCATCCCGGCCTTCCTGGCAATGTGGATTGCGTGGCGTTCGGTGAAAGCGCGTCAGTCGCAACGTGCCAACCAAAAGCCATTAAGCCGTGATTTGTCACAGGGGTAATTGCCGGAAGACGGGCCTTGCGGTACTCTTGCGCGTCATTTTTAAGGGTTGAACTGCAATGCGCGTATTACTGGCTCCGATGGAAGGTGTGCTTGATCCCCTGGTTCGTGAACTTCTGACCGAAGTGAACGACTACGATTTGTGCATCACTGAGTTTGTGCGTGTGGTCGATCAACTGCTGCCCGCCAAAGTCTTCCATCGCCTGTGCCCCGAATTACATCACGACAGCCGTACGCCTTCCGGAACACGGGTTCGCGTGCAGCTGCTCGGGCAATATCCCGAATGGCTGGCCGAAAATGCCGCCCGCGCCGTCGAACTGGGTTCTTACGGCGTTGATCTCAACTGCGGTTGTCCGTCGAAAATGGTCAACGGCAGCGGCGGTGGCGCGACATTACTTAAAGATCCGGAGCTGATTTATCAGGGGGCTAAAGCCATGCGCGCCGCCGTGCCCGCGCATCTGCCGGTGACGGTGAAAGTGCGTCTGGGCTGGGATTCTCTCGATCGCAGTTTTGAGATTGCCGATGCGGTGCAACAGGCCGGCGCGACGGAGCTTGCCGTGCATGGGCGCACCAAAGAAGACGGCTATAAGGCGGAGCGGATTAACTGGCAGGCGATTGGCGAAATCCGTCAGCGTCTGAGCATTCCGGTGATCGCCAACGGTGAAATCTGGGATTACGCCAGTGCGCAGGCCTGCATGCAAATTACCGGGTGTGATGCGGTGATGCTCGGGCGCGGCGCGCTGAATATTCCCAATCTCAGCCGGATGGTGAAGTACAACGCACCGCGGATGCCGTGGCCGGAAGTAATGACGCTTTTGCAGAAGTACACCCGTCTGGAAAAGCAGGGCGATACCGGTTTGTATCACGTCGCTCGCATCAAACAGTGGCTGGGCTATTTGCGTAAAGAGTACGCCGAAGCGACAGAGTTATTTACTGAAGTGCGCGTGTTGAATACGTCGAAGGACATCGCCGAACGCATTAACCGGTGATTTCCCTCCCTGACTTCTCCACGCTGCAACGCTTAAAAATGGAGAAGTATCATGGAAAACAACGATATCGGCCTGAGCCATATTGCATTTGCCGTTAAAAATCTTGATGCCAGCATCGCGTTTTATCAGCAATTCGCCAACATGAAAGTCATCCACCGGCGAGGAGAGCGGGGCACGGGCGCCAGACCCGTCGCGTGGCTGAGTGACATGACCCGCCATTTCGCCATCGTTCTTGCCGAAGACCCTGAAACCAGAGATACCCAACTCGGCCCGTTCGGCCACCTCGGCGTGGCCTGCGCCTCGAAAGAAGCGATGGACGCCAAACTGGCCGAAGCCCGCACCGCAGGCGTTCTGCGTCAGGAACCCACCGACTCCGGCGCACCCGTCGGCTACTGGGCTTTTCTCGATGACCCCGACGGCAATACGCTCGAACTTTCGTACGGGCAGGAGATCGGTTACCTGATTGAAAATCAGTAAATCACAGTCGCAGATTCACAGGGGAGCTGGTTTAAGCTTCCCTTTTTTTATCCTTTTCTGACGCCTTCACCTGTTCACAAATCACCCCGATCAGCCATTGCAGCGCCGGGTCTTTTTCACGGCGACGGTGCCAAAGCAGCGAGACATCAAACGCGGGCAGTTCCAGCGGCAGCACGCTGACGCGAAGATCGTAATAGTTCAGCCAGCTGGCGGCCAGACCGGCGGGAACGGTAGTGATGGCGGGGGTGGTGTGCAGAATAAAGGGCAGGGAAGAAAAGTGGGGCGAGGTGTAGCGAACCGAGCGCTGCAAGCCTACTTGCGCCAGTTTCTCATCCAGCTGGCTGGTGGTCGCCGATCGATAGGTCACCAGCAAATGCTCCGGACGGATGTACTCGTCCAGCGTCAGCGGTGACGTCAGCGCTAACTGATTGGGGTGCCAGACGGCGCGAAATTCCATTGTCGTCAGCGTTTGATGATGCAACCAGGCGGGGCGCTCTTTCGCCACCGACAGCGCCAGATCCAGGTCATCTTTCTCCAGCCGTGCGGTATCGGCAAATGGATCGGTAGCGACCACGTTAATGCGCAAGCCCGGCGCAATCCTGCGCAGCTGTGCCAGAAGATCTGGCATCAGCCACATTTCAATCCAGTCGGCCATACCGAGTGTGAACGTATGATTGGCGGTGGCCGGGTCAAATGCCGGTGACTGGAAAAGTGTGGTCTGCAGGCTTTCCATCAACGGGAGCAGGCTCTCCATCAGCGCTTGTGCGCGCGGGGTCGGCGTCATTTCCCGCGCCGAGCGGACAAACAGCGGATCATCAAACATTTCCCGCAGGCGTGCCAGCGCACCGCTGACGGCAGGCTGGCCAAGATGCAGTTTTTCCGCCGCCAGCGAGACGCTGCGTTCGCGAAATAACACCACCAGCACCACCAGCAAATTCAGGTCGATGCGGTTAAAATCATTTTCTCTGATAGTCATCATCACTCCAATCAATTGGATTGATAATAACGTTGGCAGGATACTGCGGGCAAGCGTCAATCAAGGCGATACCTTCGGAGAATACATTATGAAAACGGCACTCTTCCTCTTCAGTTTGCTTTCCCTCAGCGCCAGCGCATTCGCTGACGGATTTACCTATCAACAGGCACCCGGCTATTACCGCATGATGGTCGGAAAGGTGGAAGTCACGGCGGTATCCGATGGCACCGTGGTGGTGCCGCTCAAGAAATTGCTCACGAATATTACCCCTGAAGCACTCACGCAGCGCATGGCGGAAGCCTCCATGACACCGGATGCGGAAACCTCCATCAATGCTTTTGTCGTAAACAACGGTAAAGAGCGAGTTTTGATTGATACCGGCGCAGGAGAGTTGTTCGGCGACAAAGGCGGCCATCTGATTGAGAATCTGCGTGCGGCGGGCTATCCGCCGGAAAGTATCGATAAAGTCCTGCTGACCCATATTCACGCCGATCACTCCGGCGGCGTGTCGCTCAAAGGAAAACCGTCGTTTCCTAACGCCAAAGTGTTTGTCGAAAAGAAAGATGTCGATTTCTGGCTCAATCCGGCACATATGAATGACGTCGAAGAGAGTCAGCGCCACACCTTTAAAGAATCACAGCAGACGATGGAACCGGCGATCAAAGCCGGTCTGGTGCAGGCGTTTACAGCGCCGTCGCGCATCACCGCTGATATTCAGGCGCTACCGGCCGCCGGGCATACGCCGGGCAGCGTGCTGTATGTGCTCGAAAGCGACGGGCAGAAAATGGTGTTCTGGGGGGATATTATTCACGCCGAAGCGGTACAAATGCCGGAGCCGAGAGTGGCGATCCACTTCGATGTCGATCAGGCACAGGCAGTGAAAACGCGTGAGCGGGTACTCGCTGACGCCGCGCAGCAGGGCTACTGGATTGCGGCCGCACACATTGCCTTTCCGGGATTCGGTCATGTGAAAAAAGAAGTGGAGGGATATCGCTGGGCAGCAGCCAATTACAGCCGTCAGCTGAAACCGGCGCTGTAAATTTCTGAGTATGGCTTTCTTCGTCACGCAAGTGCTCGCTTACTCGCCAAACCCGAGTCTGCGGGGCTTGTGTGACAGACTTTGTGACAAATACATATGCAAATTGCGAGTGCTAAGACTATTCACCTAACTTATAATTCGGCGGCTGTTTCGACATGAATTTATGACAACTTTCTTAAATACAGAGCAATGCATGTGAAAATCCGTCTTCTAGTTCTGAGCTTACTCGCGTTAAACACCGGCATGTTGTCTGCCCCCGCCGCCTTTGCTGCCAGGCAAGAGCAGGCTGTCGCCCCGATTGTTCAAATTGCTTCCGGCAGTGCTATGGTAGTGGATCTTAAAAGCCACGAAGTGATTTACTCCCGAAATCCTGATGAGGTGAGGCCGATTGCCTCCCTGACCAAACTGATGACCGCCATGGTAACGCTGGATGCGAAGCTGCCGCTGGATGAAGTCATCAATATCGATATCAGTAATACACCTGAAATGCGCGGCGTGTTCTCCCGTGTGAAACTCAACAGTGAAATTACCCGCCGTCAGATGATCCAGCTGGCGTTAATGTCCTCAGAAAATCGTGCGGCGGCCAGCCTGGCTGCGCATTATCCGGGCGGATATTCAGCGTTCATTAAGGCCATGAATGCCAAGGCCAAATCTCTGGGGATGACACGTACCCGCTACGTCGAACCGACCGGTTTGTCGCCGCGCAACGTTTCGACGGCACGTGATTTGACCCGTCTGCTGCTGGCCTCCCAGCGTTATCCGCTGATTGGCGAACTGAGCACCACTTCGGAAAAAACTGCGGTGTTCAGCCATCCTGCTTATGCCTTGCCGTTTCGAAATACCAATCATCTGATCATGAACCCGTCGTGGAGCATTCAGTTGACCAAGACTGGCTATACCGATGACGCCGGACACTGTCTGGCGATGCGCGCCACCATTAACGGCAAACCGGTGACACTGGTCGTGATGGACGCCTTCGGGAAATTCACCGCCTTTGCGGATGCCAACCGTCTGCGCACCTGGATGGAAACCGGCAAAACCGTGCCTGTTCCGCAGATTGCGAAAAATTACCGTAAGCAGAAAGATCAGCAGAAAACCCAGCCAAGCATGGAAGAAGCGCAGGACTAGTTCGCGGTTCATTATCAAAACGAAAAAGTCCGGCGCAGAGGCCGGACTTTTCATTTATGCAGGGAAAGTTTTTCAGACGCAACAATCAGAAAATCAGTTTAAACACCCCTGTCAGGGTCAGTAAGCCGACGATAAAGATAATGGCGATAATCCACAGAATAATTTTCATATTTTTTCCTTAATTCACTCTAAGCCTTCACCGACCCGCGCAGCTAAGCCAATGATATTTCACCTTGAGTATAGACACTCTTGTGATTTTCGCCTGCCCGATGCCTGCAACTTATGCCTCCGGTTTGGCAACTACTGCGCGCAGGCCACATGCCGGGCTGGTCAGCGGCACGCCGGTTTGTGTCAGCTCTGCGGCACCGGCCATCGACGCCTGCGCCAATACCACGCAGTTTGCGCCCTGACGATAAGCCGCGTCAGCGGCGGCGGCAACGGTCTGTAAATATCCCGCCAGATTTCCCTGTTTGAATTTCTCCCACGCGCCGTTTACCAGACGCACCTCAAGGGCCGCCTGCGGATGCTTTTCTGCCTGCTCAAACAGCGTGCGTGTTGGGCTGAGCGTGGTTTCCACTGCACAGAGCACCACGATGTTTCCCGGCGTCTGCATCGCCTGTGCCGCCAGCGCCTGATCCACGCGCAAGACCGGCGCGGCGCTGCTTTCGTTGGCCAGCGTAGCCGCCGCGCCGAGCGTCGAGCAGGTCAGCAATACCCGGTCGGCGTTTGCCGCCAGATTCACCAGCAACTCCGCTGTCTGCTGGCGCAGTTCAGCCGTCAGCCCTCCGGCACGTTCCGCTGCGGCGAGTAAATCGGGGCGCGAGAGATGCGTAATTTCATGATGCATAAGCCCCAGCTGGCGGGCGGCGTTGTCGAAAACGGCAATATTGCTGTCTGCCGTGTGTAAACAGGTGATGCGCATGGTGGCCTCCGGGGGAAAGTCTTCGCCCTTACGTTAACGGTTTGTTGAGGTGTTGGGGAGGGCGTTTTGCCTGTAAATATTTGTTACTTAGTGTGCTAACTCACTACGAAAATCATAATGCATTGATATTCATCAAATAAAATATGAACCATGCGGTTCGAAATATCTTACTTTCATCTAACATCTTCGTATAATCTCCGTCACATATTCAAAGCCCACGTCCCTTTTGTGGGTACGCCCCGCCACAGTGCGTTAACAAGGAGAATTATCGTGAAACGCAGACATTTTCTGACCTCGATGGCCGTGCTGTTGTTCAGCACCGCGCTGAAGGTCAAAGCCAAAATCTTTTCCGGCGGTATGCCGTGGATAGTTCACTCGGTACGCCCGCCAGAACCCGTCGTTGCAGGGGAATGGACCTTCTTCACGCCGGATGAGGTCAGCCTGATTGAAACCCTGGCTGACCGTATCATTCCAGCCGATGAGCTGAGCATCGGCGGTAAAGAGGCCGGTTGCGCGGTGTTTCTTGACCGCCAGCTGAGTGGCGATTACGGCAACGCGGTGACGACCTACCGTCTCGGGCCGGTGATTCAGGATGGTCTGCCACAGGCGGGACCGCAGTATAAAGACACACCTGCCGAGCGCTACAAACTCGGTCTGGCGGCACTGAATGACGTCGCCAAAGCTCGCAACAGCGGAAAAAACTTCACTGAACTGAGCGGCGTTGAGCAGGATGATTTACTGCGCCGCATCGAGTCCGGCGAAATCCCGCTCAGCGGCATAAACGGTCAGCTGTTCTTTAACATGCTGGTGCAAAACATGCGCGAAGGGTTCTTCTCCGATCCGCTTTACGGCGGCAACAAGGACATGGCGAGCTGGAAGATGCTGGGTTTTCCCGGTGCGAAATATGACTTCCGCGATGTGATCGACCGTCGTGGCGAAGATCTCCACATCGAACCCGTCAGTATGCTGACCCGAAACGAAAAATCATAAAAAGCCGTCCGTAAACGGCACGGGCATTTTTAGATCCTCAGGAGCACAAGAAAGATGAGCAATAAACGTGAGAAGGTCGATGCAGTGATCGTCGGCCTCGGATGGGCCGGATCGCTGATGGCGAATGAGCTGACGCTGGCGGGGCTGAATGTCGTGGCGATTGAGCGTGGCTCTTGGCGAGACACCAGTAATGATTTCCCGACCACCATTGATACTGACGAGCTGCGTTTCGTCAGCCGCCGCGCGATCATGCAGCCGACGGCGGTTGAAACCCTGACGTTTCGTAACAATCCTATCCAGCAGGCGCTGCCGCTGCGCGAATTCAACACCTATCAGTTCGGCATGAACGTCGGCGGCGCGGGCACCCACTGGAACGGCATGACCTGGCGTTTTCTGCCGTACGATTTCCAGAGCTACAGCCAGACGGTGGAGCGCTACGGCAAAGAGAAATTCCTCGACGGAATGCAGGTGCAGGACTGGGGCGTTACCTATGACGACATCGAACCTTTCTACGACAAATTTGAACGTTACGCCGGGACATCCGGTAAAGCGGGCAATATCAAAGGGCAGAAGATCGAAGGCGGTAACGTGTTCGAAGGCCCGCGCAGCCGCGATTATCCGCTGCCGCCGCTCAAGCGCACCGAGCTGTCGATGATTTTCGATAAAGCCACTCGTGAGATGGGCTATCACCCGTTTGCCGTACCTGCGGGCAACACTTCCGGCGCGTATACCAACCCGCTGGGAGTGAATATGGCGCCGTGCACCTACTGCGGCTACTGCGAGTTCTTCGGCTGCGGTAACTGGTCGAAGAGCAGCCCGAATGCCTGCATTTTGCCTGCGGTCATGCAGCGCCCTAACTTCACGGTGATCACGGAATCCGAAGTCCTGCGCGTCAATAAAGCCGCCGACGGCAAAACCGCCACCGGCGTGACCTTCATCGGCAGCGACGGCGTGGTGTGGGAGCAACCGGCGGATATCGTGGTGATTTCTGCTTACCAGATGGACAACGTGCGTCTGATGCTGCTTTCCGGCATTGGTCAGCCTTACGATCATAAAACCGGCGAAGGCGTGGTGGGGCGTAACTATGCCTATCAGACCGTGTCCGGCGCGGGTTTCTTCTTCGAAGATGAAATGATGAATCCGTTCATCGGTGCCGGTGCATTGTCGCAGGCCATTGACGATTTCAACGGCGACAACTTTGATCACACCGGTCACGATTTCATCGGCGGTGGCGTGGCGCTGGTGCATTCCACCAATGGTCGTCCGATTGGCTATTCCAATAACGTACCGCCGGGCACGCCGCGCTGGGGTGCAGACTGGAAAAAAGCGGTCAAACACAGCTATCAGAACTACAACAACGTTTATTGCATGGGGAACAGTTACCCGCACCGCGACGTGTTCCTCGATCTCGATCCGGACTATAAGGACCGCCACGGCCAGCCGTTGCTGCGTGTGACCTTCGACTGGATCGAAAACGATAAACGCTCCGGCAAATTTATGGCCGACCGTTCGGAAGAAATTGCTCACGCGATGGGCGCGAAAACAGTTGTGCGTCAGGAACCGACGGCAAAACCGTTTTCGCCGATGGACAACCTTTCTTCGCACACCACCGGGGGTGCGTGCATGGGCGACAATCCAAAAACCAGTGCCGTAAACCGCTATCTGCAAAGCTGGGATGTGCATAACGTCTTTGTGTGTGGTGCATCGGCCTTCGCCAATAACGGCGGATACAACCCGACCGGTACTGTGGGCGCGCTGACGCTGTGGGCTGCGGAAGCCATCAAAACCCAGTATCTGAAATCTCCGGGTCCGCTGGTGAGGGTTTAATCATGAGCGTGAAGAAAAAATTAGCGGTTCTTGTGGGCGTGGTCGCCCTTGGCGGTCTGGGTTTTGTCGGTTACAAAATCGGCCACAATTCGATTCAGTCCGGAGAATTTCAGGCACCGGCTGCGGCGGCGATGACCGGTAAAACCGCTATCGAACGGGGTAAATATCTGGCGCTCGCGGGTGACTGCGTTGCCTGTCATACCGCGCCGGGCGGCGGTAAACCTTTCGCCGGTGGTTACGGCCTGAACACGCCATTTGGCACGATTTACGCCACCAACATCACACCGGATAAAGAAACCGGTATCGGTGGGTGGACCGATCAGCAGTTTATTAATGCAGTGCGAAATGGTAAGGGCATCAACGGCGAAAATCTCTATCCGGCAATGCCTTACAACGTTTACGCCAAAGTCAGCGATCAGGATCTGAAAGACATTAAAGCCTACCTGGACCAGGTGCCAGCGGTGCATTACGATGGCCCGAAAACTGACCTGCCGTTCCCGTATAACATTCGCCTGATGATGTTCGGCTGGAACCTGTTGTTCCTCGATACCGCACCGTTTAAAGCGGATCCGGCTCAGTCGGCGGAGTGGAATCGTGGCGCGTATCTGGTGGAAGGGCTGGGGCATTGTACGTCGTGTCACACGGCGAAAAATCCGTTGGGCGGCGATAATTTTGGTGTGCATTTGCAGGGCGGTGAATTGCAGGGCTGGTTCGCCCCGGAAATTACCGGCAATACCCGTCAGGGCATCGGCGACTGGGGAACAGAGGAGGTGGTTCAGTACCTGAAAACCGGGGCTAACGCTCGCACCGTGGCTTCCGGGCCGATGGCCGAAGCGGTGACCAACTCGCTTCAGCATCTGTCGGATGCCGATCTGCACGGCATTGCGGTTTACCTGAAAAGTTTACCTGGCAGCAAAGATGCGTCGACGCCGCTGGCGGTCAGCCCGGCGATGGCCAGTGGCAAGGCCCTCTACGCGGATAACTGCGCGGCCTGTCACCAGAATTCCGGTGAAGGCGTACGCAACATGGTACCGGCGCTGAAGGGTAACAACGGGGTGCAAGCCAGCGCACCGACCAACATCCTGCACGTACTGATGAACGGCGGGCAGGGAGCGGCAACGGCCAGCAATCCGACCAGTGCCGACATGCCTGAATTTGGCTGGAAACTGACCGACAGGCAGATGGCGGATGTGAGTACCTACATCCGTAACGCGTGGGGCAACCAGGCTCCGGCCGTCAGTGAGGAAGAGGTTACGCAGGCGCGTAAAACTCAGGGCGGTGCAATGGCGTTGCAGAACCCGCAGCATCACTAAACTACTTTCACCGTTAAACTGAAGCTGTAACAGAGCCCCGTAAGGGGCTCTTTTATTTGATATTTATTGGTTTGGTCAATGCAAGTTTCGCAGGTATAGATACATAAATATTCGTGTCTTAAACGAGCAATAAATTGATTTGAGGTGGGTTTTTGTACAGTGCAAACTGCAAGCAGATTAAGGATGTCTGAACAGGGAAATTTACGTGAAGGATAACAACGCATGTACCAACTCAGAACAATGGATATCTCGCCCGTCAATTCGATGCTCTATTTGCCTGGCGCGCCAGTCTGTCCGGAAGAACCTAAGGGAAAAATGCAAAGGAGAAAGTTAATGCAAAACCAGATCAATAATATCGAAAAACAAGGGATCAAACACGGCGAGGAAATCGCCAGCCTGAATCACAGAATGGGGAAGGTCGAACAGCAGCTCGGTCAGCTGACTGACGTCGTCACCGACACTAATCTGCGCGTTGGAAAGCTTGAACAACAGGTATGTCATATCAAGGAAGTGGTGACGGAGATGAATGTTCGTGTGGAGGCGCGCTTTGAAAAAATCGATCAACGTTTCGAGAAGATTGATCAACGTTTCGAGAAGATCGATCAGCGTTTCGCCAGAATGGATGAAAGGTTCAATGCTCTTGACGTAGCCGTGACAAAAATCCCCGCGATATTTGCTGAAAACGCGATGAAGCAAAATCAGAGTTTAATTCGGGTGATCCAGTGGATTGTCAGTCTTATGGTGGTGTTGGTGGGCGTCACGTTTACCGCAGCCCGTTACATCCATTAAATTTCTCACAGGCCCGAAAATGGCCAATCCTTCTGCGTGGGGGATTGGCTGTATCAGCAGAGTCTTCAATAACGGCTATAATATAGACAGGTCGCCACCTTCTCTGTGCCCCTGCGAGACAAGATATCCGGGCATTACCGAAGGCTTATCTTCGCACGCCGCAGGCGGCTTTCGGCGTACAAGGGGGTGTTTCATGGTTAATCATGTCTGGGGGCTGATGTCCCATCCGGGTCCCGAACTGCAACAAATCCAGCGTGAACGGGAAACCGTTTCACATGTGTATTCACACCATGTGCTTCTGATGGCACTTATCCCGGTTGTCTGTTCCTTTATTGGTACAACACAGCTTGGCTGGAATTTCGGTGACGGACAGAAACTGCTGGTTTCCATGTTCACCGCATCTTATATCGCCGTTATTTTTTATGTTCTGATGCTCGGCGCTGTCGCTCTGATGGGGCGGATTATCTACTGGATGGCGCGTCGCTATGACAGCCGCCCGACACTAAATAGTTGTATCGTGTTCGCCGGCTACGTTGCCACACCGATGTTCCTCAGCGGTATTGTCGCGCTGTATCCGATGGTCTGGTTATGCCTGTTCGTTGGGATTATCGGCCTGTGTTACAGCGGTTATCTGCTGTATCTGGGCATTCCTAACTTCCTCAATATTGACCGCCGTGAAGGCTTCCTGTTCTCCAGCTCAACGCTGGCGATGGGGGTTCTGGTTCTCGAATTATTGCTCGCGCTGACGGTATTGATGTGGGGTTATGGAACGAAGTTATTTTAACTTTTAGCAGATGAAGTCGTTTTTCTCCCTCCCCTTCGCAGGGGAGGGAGAAAAGTAATGCAATTCCTGCCAGCGAATTACTCCCGCCAGTTTCTGAGTTTACTGGTTTTGCCGATCCCCGGATTGAAGCTGTTGGTCGGATCGGCCTGCCGGTAGAATTCCTTCAGATGAGGTTTCGCCAGATAGAGATGCCCGACGTTGTGCTCGGCGGGATATTCCGCCCCTTTGGCATCAAGCAGTTCTAACATCCGGTGTTTCAGGGCTTTGCTGTCAGCGCCTTTTTTGACGATGTAATCCTGATGGAAAACGTGGCACATGAAATGCCCGTAATAGAGTTTTGCCACCAGCTGATTGTCAATCTCCTCCGGCAACGTCTCAAACCAGTCGCGGTCGTTGCGGCGCAGTGCGATGTCCAATGCCAGAATATCTTCCACCTCTTTTTCATGCACAGCGTGATAACGCACGGCAGCACCGGCTGCGGCAAAGCGGTGCAGGAACGCTTTCTTGCCTTCGTCGGCAGAACAGATAAAGAAATCCCCCTGACCATCGCTGAAGAAACGGGTGAGAAAACTGAGCGCTTCATCGATGCCTGGACCGGACATTTTCAGCAACAGATGATGTTCGAAGCGGTCGCGGTACTGTTTCATACGTGGCGGGAGATGATTGGGCAGGGCCTTGCTCAGGCACTGCATCACGCGGTCACTGAAGTTTTTCGGCAGGAAAGGGACTTTGCTGATGTGCGCGTCAAACTTGCCTTTGGCGGTAAACATATCCGGCATTTTATCGGTGCCGAGTTTGTCGATCATCATGAACGTGTCTTTGCCGTAGACTTCGGTGATGTCAAAAATATCGCGATGCATATATTCGCCCGCCACCGGCAGATTGGTGAAATCACGCAGGATTTGACGGCGCAGTTCGGTCAGGACGGCGGTGTCGTTGGTGCCGATATAAAACACTTGCTGCTGGGATTCGGCCGGGAAAGTGTCCAGACGCACTGCAAATACTGCCAGCCTTCCGGCACAGCCTGAGGCCTCAAACAACCGGCGCTCATCGGCGTTAAAGCGTGATGGCGTATCGGCATCCACTTCGCGCACGCGTTCTGCATAATCGTGATCGGATGCCAGCCGCTGATCGTGCTGAATGTCGGCCTCGTGATAGTCGGCTCTTTCCAGACGGTTAAGGATCTCTTCCGGCGTGTTGCCCAGATTAATGCCCAGATGATTAATCAGCCGCAGTTCGCCGTGCTCATCGATCTGTGCATAAAGCGCCATTTCGGTATACGCAGGGCCGCGCTTAACCAGCGAACCGCCCGAGTTATTGCAGATCCCGCCGACGACAGACGCACCAATGCACGAAGAACCGATCACCGAGTGCGGTTCGCGGTGATACGGCTTGAGCATTTTTTCCAGTTTGTAGAGCGTGCTGCCAGGGAAACCTACAACCTGATGGCCGCCGTCGAGCAACTGGATCTGATCCAGCTTCAGGGTGCTGAAAATCACAATATCGCGATCGTAATCCTCACCGCTGGGCGTTGAGCCCTCGGTGAGACCGGTATTAGCAGCCTGCATAATGACAATTTTGTCCGCGGCGATGCAGGCCTTCAGTAGTTGCCACTGCTGCAGCAACGTTTGCGGGAAAACCACCGCCAGCGCTTTACCGCCGCCTGAGCGAAAACCTTTTCGGTAGCGCTCGGTGTTACTGTCTCCGGTGAGAACATGGCGGCTGCCGGCAATCTCTTTCAATGCGGCGATGAGTGTCTGATTATCCATTTCATCTTCCTTTTTTGACGTGATGCGCATTTGGCGCCCCTCCCATCATAGACTTAATCTCGTCTCTTTTTGTCACGCGCTGTCCATTAAATCGTCATTGATGTGTCATAAAACTCGCGCTTAATGAACGCCAGATAATGAAAGCAACCGAGAGACAGCATCATGGCGCAGGCACAACTTAAGCTGGCACAGGCTGAATATCCTCAGGCCGGACCGCAGCATCTGAACAAAGTACTCGACGTCAAAGGTCTGGTGAAATCCTATAAATCCGGTCAGCGCGTACTGAATGACATTAATTTTGATCTCCATGCCGGTGAATTTGTCGCGGTCATTGGCCGTTCCGGCGCGGGGAAATCCACGCTGTTGCACGTCCTCAACGGTACCATTCCGTTAACTGACGGCAGTGTGGTGTGTCATTACGAAAACGGTGAACAGCAGGAACTGGCGGGGCTGACCGGTAAAGCGCTGCGCCGCTGGCGCTCAGGCTGCGGCATGATTTTTCAGGATTTCTGTCTTGTACCGCGTCTTGATGTGCTGACCAACGTACTGCTCGGGCGTCTCAGCCATACATCCACGTTCAAATCTTTCTTTAACCAGTTCGACGACGAAGACCGCGCCCGCGCGATTTCACTGCTCGAATGGTTACACATGTTGCCGCATGCGTTACAGCGGGCGGAAAACCTTTCCGGCGGTCAGATGCAGCGCGTGGCGATTTGCCGTGCGCTGATGCAAAACCCGAAAATTCTGCTGGCCGATGAGCCCGTCGCCTCGCTCGATCCGAAAAATACCCTGCGCATCATGAATGCGCTGAAGAAAGTCAGCGAAGAAAAAATCGCGGTAATGGTGAATTTGCATTCAGTCGAACTGGTGAAAGATTATTGCACCCGCGTCATTGGCATTGCCAAAGGGCAGATTATTTTCGATGGTCATCCGGATCAGTTAACTGACGGGATCCTGCATCAGTTATACGGTGAAGAGCACGAAGCGGTGAACAGTTAAAATATAACGTTATTCATTTTGCAGTCCTTATTTCTACTTTCTCTCAATCTACACAAGGTCACCATTACATGAAGAAGTTATTACGTCTGGCAGTCTTTGTAGCAGGTTCTTTTACCGCAATGCACAGCATGGCAGAAGAGGCACCGAAAGAATTAAATATGGGTATTTTGGGTGGCCAAAATGCCACTCAGCAAATCGGTGATAATCAGTGCGTCAAAGATTTCTTCGATAAAGAATTAAATGTCGATACCAAACTGCGTAATTCCTCTGATTACTCCGGTGTTATTCAGGGGCTATTAGGGAAGAAAGTGGATATGGTATTAAGCATGTCACCTTCGTCTTTCGCCTCTGTCTATATTAATAACCCGAAAGCCGTAGACCTGGTCGGTATTGTTATCGACGACACGGACAAATCCCGCGGTTATCATTCCGTTGTTGTCGTTAAAGCCGACAGTCCTTACCAGAAATTGTCTGACCTGAAAGGTAAATCATTCGGCTTCGCTGACCCGGATTCTACTTCCGGTTACCTGATCCCGAACCAGACTTTCAAGAAAGAATTTGGCGGCACCACTGACAACAAATATAACAACTTCTTCTCCAGCGTGACCTTCTCCGGCGGCCATGAGCAGGATATCCTGGGCGTGCTTAACGGCCAGTTCGAAGGTGCGGTGACCTGGGCATCAATGATAGGCGATCGTGAAACCGGTTATACCTCCGGCGCATTCAACCGCATGATCCGCATGGACCATCCGGATCTGATGAAGAAAATCCGTATTATCTGGGAATCACCGCTGATCCCTAACGGCCCGATTTTAGTGCGCAGCGATCTGCCACCTGCCTTTAAAGCCAAACTGGTCTCTGCCATTAAGAAATTGGATAAAGAAGACCACGCCTGCTTCGTTAAAGCAGTCGGCGGTAAACAGCATATCGGTGAAACGTCACTGGCGGAATATCAGCAGATTATTGATATGAAACGCGAACTGACGAAAGGCGGTCGTTAAGCCTTATCTCCCTCCCCTGCAAAGGGGAGGGATGGAGTGGGGTATTAATGGCGCTTCAGAAAACAAATACTTTTATCATTATTGTTGTTTTTAATACCTCCTCCTGATTTTCCCCTTCGCAGGGGAGGAATAATGATAATCTGTTAACCGGAAATATTATTTTGAATAAAGACTTTAATCGTTATTATCAACAGATACGCGGTAAGCAAAAGCGGGAAGCGCTGATCTGGTCCGGGATTATGCTGATCTTATATCTGTGGTCTGGCAATGTTTCCGAACTGAATCTTAAAACCATTATTGTCTCTGCACCGAGTTTCTTAGATTATATTCGCGAAACGGTGCCGGTATTGCACTGGTCTTTATTATTCGCCGACGGGCATACGGAAGGTTCGTTCGCCTATTGGGGCTACAGGCTAAATATTCAGCTGCCGCTGATTTGGGAAACTATTCAGCTGGCGCTTTCCTCGACAATTTTATCCACCGCGCTGGCTGTACTGCTGGCCTTTCTCGCGGCTAATAATACCGATTCCCCAAAATGGCTGAAATTCAGTATCCGCACCTTTGTCGCATTCTTGCGCACCATGCCGGAGCTGGCCTGGGCGGTAATGTGCGTGATGGCGTTTGGCGTCGGGGCTATTCCGGGCTTTATCGCGCTCACGTTACACACCGTCGGCAGCCTCACCAAGCTGTTCTACGAATCCATTGAAACTGCCTCGGACAAACCGGTGCGCGGACTGCGTGCTTGCGGCGCGGGGCGGCTCCAGCGGATGCGCTTTGCTATGTGGCCCCAGGTCAAACCGATTTTTCTGTCTTACAGTTTTATGCGACTGGAAATTAATTTCCGCCAGTCGACTATCCTCGGGCTGGTGGGTGCCGGCGGCATCGGGCAGGAACTGATGACGTCTATTAAACTCGATCGTTACGATCAGGTCAGCATGACCTTGCTGCTGATTATTCTGGTGGTGTCGGCGATGGATTATCTTTCAGGCAAACTGCGCAAACGCGTGGTGGAGGGCACTTTCTGATGCTGACCGACGCGCTCGAACCTCATATCGTCAACAGCCTGAAACAGCAGCACGCGCACCTGTTTGCCGCACAGCGCCGCTATCTGCGTTATCTGGCGATACTGGCCATTGGTATCGCGCTGTATTACGTCTACTTCTTCAGCTATTTCGGCATTCCGTGGCACGATATGGTGCGCGGCACCCGTGAAGTCGGGCGCTATTTCCTGCGCATGTTCGTATGGCATAACGTGTCCGAATGGCCTTTTAAATACTACTTTTCGCAGATTGCCATTACGCTGGCGATCGTATTTGCCGGAACCATCACCGCGTCTTTCCTGGCGTTGCCGCTGTCATTTCTGGCTGCGCGCAACGTCATGTCAACGCCGCTGCTGAAACCCGTTTCGCTGATTATCCGCCGACTTTTGGACGTTTTGCGCGGGCTGGATATGGCGATCTGGGGGCTGATTTTTGTCCGCGCCGTCGGCATGGGGCCGCTGGCGGGCGTGCTGGCAATTGTGATGCAGGATTTAGGGCTGCTCGGCAAGCTGTTTGCCGAGGGTCATGAAGCCGTTGAGCGCTCGCCGAGCCGCGGCCTGCGGGCGCTGGGCGCATCGCCGCTGCAAACCCATCGTTTCGGCATCTTCACCCAGTCCTTCCCGACATTTCTCGCGCTTTCGCTGTATCAGATTGAGTCCAATACCCGTTCAGCGGCTGTGCTCGGTTTTGTCGGCGCGGGAGGGATTGGTCTGGTGTACGCGGAGAACATGCGGTTGTGGAATTGGGATGTGGTGATGTTTATCACGTTGATTCTGGTCGTGATCGTGATGACCATGGATAAGATCTCCGCGATGCTGCGGGCAAAATACATTCACGGCGAAGAAATTAATTTGTTCGAGCCAGAAGAACGCAAATCGAAAACGCCGGTCGAGCTTTACCGGCCTGAGTGAACAATAGAAAGTAAAAGAGAAAGTAAAAAGGCGGCGTCCATCGGGTGCCGCCTTTATTGTTATCAACAGAGCTGATTATTAATCGTCAAAAAACCAGTAACCCTGATTCACCAGTTCGGTGAGCACGGCGATGAATTCCGGGTCCTGCAACGCATTTCCCAGCTCTTTCTTGCCGATAAGGGTGTAACGGCACAGCGCATCCGCGGCGGCGATATTTTCAGTCTCAAGTGCTTCGCTGTTGACGAAGAAACGGCCACCGACGTTTAGCACGCGCAGGCCACTCAGCCGCGTCAGGCTGTCGCCCTGCATCAGCGCATCGACGATTTCATGGGCTTCAAACGGCGGCTCAGCAGGGGCGATATCCAGTTCATGACGTGGCGTGGTGGCGAAACGCCCAAACCATTGTTTGAACTCTTCCGGCTGATTGATGAGCTCGTGCATCATGTTGCGTACGCGCTCAAGCTCATACTCTTCCACTTTGCCAACGTGATCGCGAAGCGTCAGATCCGGATCGCTGTAGTGGTCGCCACCCAGATCGTTTTCCAATGCATAGTCTGCAAAGCTGCTGATGAAATCACGGGTATTCGGGCCACGGAAACCGACGGAATAGTTCATCGCGGTTTCATGGGTAAACCCGTCGTGCGGGAAGCCCGGCGGAATATACAGAATGTCGCCCGGCTCAAGATCTTCATCGATGATTGGCGTAAAGGGTTCAACGTGCAGCAGTGCCGGATGCGGGCAGAACTGCCTGAGAGGCAATTTATCACCCACGCGCCAGCGACGGCTGCCCATCCCCTGAATGATAAACACATCGTACTGATCGATGTGCGGACCTACACCGCCGCCAGGGACGGAATAAGAGATCATCAGGTCATCAAGACGCCAGTCCGGCAACACACGGAACGGGCGAACCAGTTCGGCAGAGGGTGCATGCCAATGGTTAACGGCCTGAGCCAGCAGGGACCAGCCGGTTTCACCGAGATTATCGAAATGTTCAAAAGGTCCGTTACTCGCCTGCCACAGACCGTTCGCATGGCTGACCAGACGGCTGTCCACCTCAGGTTCCATCGCCAGGCCTGCTAACTCATCCGGAGTTATCGGATCGACAAAATTTTTGAACGCTTTTTTAATGATAACAGGTTGTTTCTGCCAGTATTTTTCTAAAAACGCTGGCCAGTCGAGATTGAGTTCATATGCCATGTGATTCACCAGTGGGAAGACAAACGGCCTCGATTATAGAGAGGGACGCAGGCCTGCCGCTTTGTTGTGAATCAAGGCTTGGGGAATGAGGTGACGATAAAACGAATGACAGAGGGGGAAGGAGGGGGATCAATTAAGAATACCCCCTCCCAGCCTCCCCCTTTGCAGGGGAGGAGTAAAGCGGAGGATTAAGACTTCGCGGCCAGCACGACCAGTTTTTGGTTCACAAACTCTTTGATCCCCAAATCTGACAGCTCACGGCCAAAACCGGAGCGTTTCACCCCACCGAACGGCAACTCGGCGGCGGTGTCTGTCGGTGAATTAACGTACACCATGCCGGTTTCAATCTGGCTTGCCAGTTTACGGGCGCGATTCATATCTTTGGTGAAGACCGAACCACCGAGGCCGTAGTGTGAGTCATTGGCAAGTTTCACCAGTTCCTCATCATTTTTCACCACATAAACCTGCGCAACCGGGCCGAAGAACTCTTCGAAATAGGCCGGATTATCGCGGGTAATGTGGGTCAGGATTGTCGGTTCGAAGAAGTTACCCGGATTGTCTGAGACTTTCTTACCGCCAAAGTGCAGTTTGGCACCGTGTTTCACGGCATCGTCAACCTGCTTGCTCAATGTTTTCACCGCATCGGCAGAGGACAACGGCCCCAGCGTGGTGGATTTATCCAGCGGATCGCCCATCTTCAGTGCCCTGAAGTGTTCGGTGAATTTTTTCAGGAATTCATCGGCCACTTTTTCATGAATGATGAAACGTTTGGCGGCAGTACACACCTGACCGGCGTTGGAGACTCGCGCCTGCGCACCGGCTTTCGCCGCTTTGTCGATATCCGCATCATCAAGTACGGCAAACACGTCGTTCCCGCCCAGTTCCAGCGTGGATTTTTTCAGCTTACCGGCGGCGCGGGCGGCTACGATCGCACCGGCCTTTTCCGAACCGGTCAGCGCGACACCCTGAACGCGGTCATCATCAATGATGGTGGCCACCTGATCTTGTGAAATAAACAGGTTGGTATACGCGCCTTTTGGCGCACCGGCTTCGGCGACCAGTTTCTCGAAGGTTTCCGCGCAGTGCGGCACGATGCTGGCGTGTTTTACAATCACGCTGTTACCGGAAGCCAGATTTGGCGCCAGTACACGCATCAGCTGGTAGAACGGGAAGTTCCACGGCTCAACGGCCATGATCACGCCAATGGGATGGTGCTCAACCCAGGCTTCACCAAGGTCTGACTTATACGGCACCGGTTTGAGGAATTCTTCCGCTTTTTCGGCGTAGAATTTCGCAATATCAGCACAAATCTGCACTTCGCCACGGCTTTGCTCGATGAGTTTACCCATCTCGACGCTGACCACTTTGGCCAGTTCATCGACGCGCGACGACATGATGTCTGAAAGCTTATGCAGCACTTTCACACGCTGCTGAATATCACCTTGCGCCCAGTCTGATTTATACAGGGCATGCGCGGTCGCCAGCGCTTCTTCAACCTGCTTATCGTTGTGCGTCTGGTATTCTTTAATGAGTTTATTATTGAACGGATTTATCGTTTGATATGGCATGTGTTGCTCCTTGTTTTGTGGCGCGCCGCTTTCAAAAATCAGCCGCGCGTTGGAATTGAGGTGCGTACGCCTTACTGCGTTTTGTTTCCGCTGTCTCATTCGAACAATAAGCATAGTCGATAAAATGTGAAGTCTGTCGCACAGACACCTTCCGCAACACAGTCTTTTGCTGCAATTTTATCACTTGCGCACAGGCCGCAGGGCGCGCGGGCTGTGGCCTGTCTCTGAGATTAATCGTCTTTACGTAACTTTTCGTCTGCCAGCAGTTTTCTTTCCAACGCTTTTGTTTCAGCAAGCGATTGATAAATTTAGCGGTCACTTTTATGCTGGCTTTCCTTCTTTTCCGACAATGAGAAACTCATGAAGCTTGATGCGATTCCGTTTTGCACCACGGACTGGAGCGAGGTCACGCCGACTCAACATCCGGGTGATGTGGGAATGGCGCTGTGGCGTACCCAAAAGTTTGGCGATATCCGCGTGCGCATTGTGGAGTATTCCGCCGGTTATGAAGCGGATCACTGGTGCAGCAAAGGCCACGTGCTGTTTTGCATGGAAGGGGAATTGCACACGCGTCTGGAGGACGGGCGTACCTTTACGCTTTCGCCGGGCATGAGTTATCAGGTAGCGGACAACGCCGAAGCGCATCGTTCATCGACGCCGGTGGGCGCGAAATTATTTGTCGTCGACTAGATCTCTTGTTAACAGAAACATTTCGCCGACAGCCGTCACGCTGGCGGCAAGGAGCAGCAGGTGAGTAAATTACGGGTAGGCATCATTTTTGGCGGTAAATCAGCAGAGCATGAAGTGTCGTTGCAGTCGGCGAAAAATATCGTCGATGCCATTGATAAGCAGCGGTTCGATGTCACGCTGTTAGGGATCGATAAGAAGGGCGAATGGCACATTAATGATGCCAGCAACTACCTGATTAATGCTGAGAATCCGTCGCTGATTGCCCTGAACCGCTCGAATAATCAGGTCGCACTGATCCCCGGCCAGACCGAAAATCAGTTGATCGAAACCCACAGCGCCAGCGCCTTGTCCCAGGTGGATGTTATTTTCCCGATTGTACACGGCACGCTCGGCGAAGATGGCTCATTGCAAGGTTTGCTGCGTATGGCGAACATCGCGTTTGTCGGCTCCGGCGTGCTCGGCTCGGCGGTCAGCATGGATAAAGATGTCACCAAGCGTTTGCTGCGCGACGCCGGTTTATCTGTTGCGCCATTCGTCTGCCTGACGCGCACTAACCGTCAGAAAAACACCTTTGCAGAAGTCTCACAAAAACTCGGCACTCCGCTGTTTATCAAGCCTGCTAATCAGGGCTCTTCGGTTGGCGTCAGCAAAGTGAGCGACGAAGCGGCTTACCAGCGTGCGCTGGATGAAGCGTTCAGTTTCGATCACAAAGTGCTGGTGGAATCGGCGATCAAAGGCCGTGAAATTGAATGCGCAGTACTGGGCAATGACAATCCGCAGGCCAGCGTGTGTGGCGAGGTGATCCTGCATGATGAGTTTTACTCTTACGAGACCAAGTACATCAACGAATCTGGCGCATCAATTGCGGTGCCTGCGGATTTGCCACAGGAAACGCATGACCGCATCCGTGCTATCGCCCTGCAGGCATTCCAGGTTCTGGAATGTCGCGGTATGGCGCGCGTCGATGTTTTCCTGACCGAAGAGGGTGACGTAGTGATCAACGAAATCAACACCTTGCCGGGCTTCACCAATATCAGTATGTACCCGAAACTGTGGGCAGCCAGCGGCCTGAGTTACAGCTCTCTCATCACCCGCCTGATTGAACTGGCGCTGGAGCAGTATCAGCAGGATAACCAGCTGAAAAGCTCGGCGAACTGATTGGGTTCAGATGAATGAAAGGCAGGGAGTGATCCCTGCCTTTTTTATTCCATTACCAGCGATAACGCCAAAGAACCACCGCCACAACCATCAGGCTCATAAGGGAAACTCCGTATAGGGCTATCGCTGCACCCAGATTCTGCGCCAGTAAACCGGCGAGTCCTGTCACAACTGCGGCGATTAGCACTTGTCCCCGCCAGGCCATTGCGCTGGCCGTTGCCACCTGACCGCCGGGGAAATATCGCAGCACACTGAAAGTGCCCAGAGCGAACACGATATTGGAAGCCAGATGCGCGCTGAATACTAACGTCAGCCCGATACCCGGCCAGTTTGCGAACAGGGGTAACAGAAAGTAGCATCCGAGAAAAATACCAAGACATAACAACAATCGCCAGTTACTCCCAGAATAATGCCGGAGCTTGTCAGCGCTGAGCATTAGCGGGCCGCAAAGTTGTCCGAGACTGCGTGCAAAGAGCAGTGGCAGTGCCAAACCGGGCGCGGCGTCGGGTCGGATTTCCTGAGCCAGCGCCGGTAAAAGTGCCATTGCCGGAGAGCCTACGGCGGCGAGTGCCGGTAAAAGCAGAATGCTGCGCCGTTGCAAAGGCGATAAATTCTGCCAGCGCAGTTTTTCGTCCCCCGGTTGAGCATCATCTGGCTGATGCAAAGTTTTAAAAACGGCGGTAGTGCATAAAAGTAATCCGGCGGATGTTGCAAAACTCAGCGCATCTATTGCGAGCAAACTCAGGGGGGAAAGGACATCAAACAGCAAAACGCCTGCGCCGGTACCCAGCAAAACCTGTGAGGCAAAAATTAGCGTTTCCATTGCGGTGGCGGCGGGCAGTTCGTCAGGGCGTAATCCGCGTTTAAATATCAGCGTCAGAGCGGGATAACTCATTCCGTTAAATAACGCTTCTGCGGATTGCACGGCCAGTAATGCCGGAATGTTATGCGAAAGAAGACCGTACAGCGGCATGGCCAGCGCCAGCAGGCCGAGCACTTCGGTAAGGATAAGGATTTTCATTGGGGATATTTTCCGGCATAAGGTTTCCCCCCACAGACTGCCCAGAAAACCTGGGAGCATCGCCAGCATGTACGCCAGAGTCAGTGTCGCTGGTGAGGCGCTCCAGCGTAACAGTTGACCAAAAACGACCACCTGCGTCAGGCCATTTCCCAGAGACGACAAAATAAACGCACAGCCCAGCAGCCGCAGCCAGCGATGACTTCGCAATGCGCGTAAAAGCGCAATAAGTAACGTGTTCATGAAGAGAGATTCTCATCTTAAATAACAGAAACCCCGCATTGCACACAGGCAACAGGGAGAAAGAAAACTGTCAGTGATGAGGATCATTACATTGGGAAAGGGGCTTTTTTAGAAAGAGAAGACAAAAATGTAGCATAAACAGAAGAGGTTGCGAGAGTTTGTCGATGTTTTTCTAAACAGCAGACACGAAAAAGGCGGCAAATGCCGCCTCTTCTGCTTACTACTTTAAACTGCCAACCGGACTTATTTGTACAGCTCAGCAGTACCGTACAGATGGTTGTCACCGGAAGCACCAATAATGCGGTAAGAACTTGCACCGGCTTCACTGGCTTTTGCACTCAGTTTGTTCTGCAGGCTGGTCAGGCTGTTACCTGATGTTGCGCTGACGACACCAATCGCTTGCTGACCGGCTGGTGCGGACTGAACTTCTGTCGCGGCCAGAGTCGAGAATGAAGCGGTTGCCAGTGCAAGAGCGGCGAGAGTCATAGTGATATTTTTCATGATAATTTCCTCAATTCGTGTTTTGAAGCTTTGCCAGGCGTTGTCATCAACGTTCATTTAATGTGCAAAGCTGTCTTCTGTCCGATCAAACATTTAATTTATTAATTGATAAATTAAATGCTGTTTACCCTTGTTGCTACGTCCTGCCTGCTTATTTGTACAGCTCAGCAGTACCGTACAGATGGTTGTCACCGGAAGCACCGATGATGCGGTAAGAACTTGCACCGGCTTCACTGGCTTTTGCACTCAGTTTGTTCTGCAGGCTGGTCAGGCTGTTACCGGAGGTCGCGCTGACCACACCGATGGCTTGCTGACCGGCTGGTGCGGACTGAACTTCAGTCGCGGCCAGAGTCGAGAATGATGCGGTAGCAAGGGCGATTGCAGCGAATGTCATAGTGATGTTTTTCATGATTTCTTCCTTTTAATTCTGTTTATCAGCAGATGATTTTTAGGTCCGACGTTATTTGTTAACGTTCGATAATTAAATCTTAGACCTGGATCACATTCTGTGCAACTAATTTATTTACTAATCGTTAACTAATTGTGCGGAACATTTCGCTAACGTGTTCTTCATACTTATTTGTACAGCTCAGCCGTACCGTAAAGATGGTTTTCACCGGAAGCACCAATGATGCGGTATGAGCTTGCACCGGCTTCTGTTGCTTTAGCATTCAGTTTTGACTGCAAAGTGCTCAGGCTGCCGTTTGAAGAAGCACTGATGGTACCGACAACTTGCTGACCTGCCGGGGCGGACTGAACTTCAGTCGCGGCCAGAGTGGAGAAAGAAACGGTGGCGAGTGTCAGTGCTGCGATGGTCATTGCGATGGTTTTCATGATGTCTGTTCCTGTCGTTCATTTTTGTTTGGGGCGTCTGATGCAGAAGCCTCAGTTTTCGGGTGAACGTTTTTTATTAGTTAACGTTCGATAAGTAAATGTTAGAGGTTGGCGACGGTTTGTGCAAGATGTTTTTTTAATGAGCGTTAACTTATTGTGCTGTGACGTGAGTCACATGAAATGAGGAGTTTGTTTTGGTTCTGTTAATTTTGTGTTTTTAAAATGATTCGCTCTAACCAATAAAACATCGCTTATCCAATTTTGTGCTGAATGAATCATTAATGATCGCTAAGTTAATGATTGGCTCTGACTGGCGGGGATGTTAAAACTGGGGCATCTTCTTAAAGGAGAGAGAGAAGAGGGTGTGGCGTTAAAAGATAAGGCGACCAGAGCCGCCTTATCGTGATCCCTGCGCTGACATTCTTCCGTCAGGTAGCCGTCTTCCTTAGTAGTAAATGGAAGCGGGCTGATGACCAGAAGTTGAAGGTGCAGGCGGCTGAGTCGGAGACGTCGGGATACGGCCTTGTGAGACTTTTTTACTCACATAGGTACCGGGTTTACAGAAATTACTGTCCCCGGTCACATTGACCATCGCCACTTCCTGACTCAGTAAAGGCATCATGATAACCTGCTGTGCGGCAACATTGGCAACCGGGACAGCGGTTAACGCCAGAACTGCAAGAAGGATTTTAAGATTACTCATGATGTTACGTCCTGGGTTTGTACCGTGTAAAAACGCTTATAGCTTGTGCAGCTTTGCGGGTTTGAGTGATTTTCTTATCGCTCGATAATTAAATGATAATCTCCGCTGGACTTATGCGCAACTATTTTTAATAATGATCGTTAAGTTATTTTTGTCATGAAAATTTATAACGAAAAGTTTTAACAACCATAATCACAATGGTGATGGAAGGAGGGTGTATGAGCACTGAACAGACGGCTTTGGTCCGGAAAAGTCGCGGTCGCCCAAAACAGTTTGACCGTGGAACTGCTCTGAGCAAGGCCTTGAATTTATTCTGGCGCCACGGCTATGAGGCCACGTCATTAGCGGATTTGGTCGAAGCCACAGGTGCCAAGGCTCCCACGCTGTATGCTGAATTTGGCAACAAAGAAGGGTTATTTCGCGCAGCCGTTGAACATTATCTGACTAACTTTTACGAAAAGAGCTCATGTTTATTGAGCAAAACAGATTTGTCCGTCGAGGAAACCATCGGTCAGTATCTGCGCGCTATCGCAGAACTGTTTACTGACTGCGATACCCCGAGCGGTTGCTTTATGATCAGCGCCTCATCCGGGATGTCTTCATCCTCCGCGGATATCGCAGAAATGCTGCGCGCACGCCATCTTTCTCAGGAACGCTCATTGTTCGAGTTCTTTGAGAAGAGAAAACAGTCAGGCGAACTGACATCGGTTACCGACAGCGCGTTGCTGGCGAAATACCTCGCCTGCACCATTCAGGGCTTCTCGGTTCAGGCTCGTGACGGTGCTACTGCCGCCGAGCTGAATCAGCTGATTGATGTCGTGATGAAAATCTGGCCGCAGCTGAGCAGAGCAACGGTTGTCAGCACTGCCGCGCACTGACGGATGTTGAGCATTAAAACATTGTTAAGAAGTAAAATTGAACGCCAGGTGCTGAGTATTTCGGGCCTGGCGTTGGGCGGTATAGACTTTGAGAAACCGGCAGGTGATCCGGGGCTGTTTGGCCCGGAAAGCGTAACCTGGCGGGTTCACGGTGATTTCACGTCTATGCTGTGCGGCGGCGTGAGTGCGTTGCTGTTGCAGATGCTTCACCCGCTGGCGCTGGCCGGTGTCTGGGATCACTCCTCATTTCGCGAAGACATGCTGGGACGGCTGCGACGCACCAGCCAGTTTGTCTCCGGCACGACTTTTGCGCCGATAAACGACGCCAATGCGTTAATCGAAAAAGTAAAATCCATTCATTTGCGGGTGACCGGCACCGATGCGTACGGCACGCCATATGCCGCCAGCGATCCGGACTTACTGGTCTGGGTGCATGTCACCGAAGCCTACAGTTTTCTGCAATCCCATCTGCGTTATCGCAACCCGGCGCTGAGTCTGGCGGATCAAAACCGCTATTATCAGGAATTCGCACGGGTGGCGGAAAGTCTTGGTTCTGCCAACGTGCCGGACAACGTAAAGGCGGTCGAAGCCTATTTTCAGGCGATGCGTGCGCAGCTGCGCTGTGACGAGCGCACACTGGAAGTGGTGAGATTATTGCAAAACGCGCCCGCGCCAAGCCGTCTGGCGAAACCGGCAGGTCGCCTGCTGATTCAGGCGGGTGTCGATCTTCTGCCTGAGTGGGCGTCAAAACAGCTGGGGATTTCCCTTTCCCCGTTGAAACGCCAATTAGTCCGTTTTGGTACCCGCCGCATCGCGCGCTTATTGCGCTGGGCGGTGCGTAACGGATCATGGCACCGCGCCATGCGCCGGATGGGCCGTTTGTAATTCAGTTACAAATGCGGATAGACGCCGGGTCCTATCGGTAAACCCAGCAGATACCAGCCCATCAGCATCAGCAACCACACCACGAAAAACACAATTGGATACGGCAGCACCAGCGAATAATAGGTGCCGAGCTTCGCCTCTTTGTTGTACCTCTGGAGGAAACCGAGGAACAGCGGTACAAACGGCGACATCGGCGCCAGCGGGATCACCGAGGAATCGGCGACGCGAAAAACAATCTGTGCGAACGCCGGATGGAAGCCGAGCAGCATAAACATCGGCACAAAAATCGGCGCGAGAATCGACCAGATCGCCGAGCCGCTGGCGATAAACATACACAGCAATGCCGACAGGAAAATCAGTCCGAGGAACGCCGGAATACCGGTCATGCCGAGATTTTCCAGCACGTCCGTCAGCCCGATCGCCATAAATTTCCCCATATTGCTCCAGTTAAAAAACGCCACAAACTGGGAGAGAGGAAAAATCATCACGATAAAGCCAGCCATTGATTTCATCGGGTCGACCAGCAAATCCGGCACGTCGCTGGCGCTGCGGATCTGTTTTGTCACCATGCCGTAAGGCACCGAAATCACGAAGAAGAACAAAATGATCAGCGGGACAATGCCCTGAATAAACGGCGAGGGGATGATGCCGCCGGTTTTTGGATTGCGCAGCGGCGCCGCTTCCGGCACCACCAGCAAAGCCACCAGCCCGATGAACACCAGCGCCGCGATACCGCTCGCCATCAGCCCGCGATTTTGCAGCGGTGTCAGTTTTTTCATCTCGTCGTTGCGCTCGCCGTGGTACACCGGCAGGCGCGGTTCTACGAATTTATCGGTAAGGACGGCCCCGACAATAGTCAGCAAAATCACCGAAGCAGCCATAAAGTACCAGTTGTCGATCACGCTGACCTGCACCGCCGGATTGATTGCTTTCGCCGCTTCGGTACTCAGGCCAGACAGCAGCACGTCGGTGGTAACAATCAGTAAATTAGCCGTAAAACCGCAACCGACGCCCGCAATAGCCGCCAATAAACCGGCGACCGGATGACGCCCGACCGCGAGAAAAATCAGCGCACCCAGCGGCGGCATCACCACCAGCGCCGCATCGGATGATATATGGCTGAAGAAGGCGATAAAAATCACCATATAACTGGCGTAGCGGGCGCTGACTTTCGAGGCCATTTTGTACATCAGGCTTTGCAGCAGCCCGACGCGCTCTGCCAGACCTGCGCCAATCACCAGCGCCAGAATTGAGCCGAGCGGCGTAAACCCGCTGAAGTTCTTGATGACGTTCGGCAAAATCCACTGAATACCTTCCACACTCAGCAGATTTTTAACGTGAATGATTTCACCGTTGCTGGGGTTCACCGCCGTAATATTCAGCCATGAAATCACCGCACTGGCGATCATCAGCACCGCAATCAGATAAACAAACAGTAAAAATGGGTTAGGAATTTTATTCCCCACACGTTCAACCCACTGAAGAAATCCCCCCGGGCTTTGGCCGCTTTCCTGTGCATCTACACTCATCGTTTTACCCTCTGTTGTGTTGACTTTTTTTATATTTATTCCGCTCCTCCACGCCGGAACGGGGCGCGGAGGAGCGGTGGACTTACCAAAGATTTATTTCAACGGCGAAGGTTTTACCCCGGCCGGGATAGGGCAGTGATAGGGGCGGCGGATGCGCAACGCGTCGCGCTCTTTCTGGCAGGCGGCGAGCAAATCCGGCTGAGTGAACAGGGCGATGGCGGTGGAGGACATGACTTTGGCCGCCAGGCACATGCCTTTGTGGGCGATGGACGTGCGCCCCTGAGAGACTATTTGCCAGGTGTGCAGCGGCGAACCGACCGCAAAGCACGGGCTGAAGCATTGCGCCGTCGGCACCAGCCAGCTGACATCGCCGACGTCCGTTGAGCCGTACAAGATATTGTTATTCGGCGCGTAAGGTGCGACGGCATCGGTTAGTGCCGAGGTGCGCAGCGTTTCGGCGAACGCCATGCCTTCCGCGCCGCTGGTGCGCGAGATATTCAGCAGATTGTTATCGATGTCGTGTTCCGTCAGCGTGGCATGAATCGAGGCCGCAAACGTCCGCTCTTCATCGGTATATTGCGGCGTGCCGAAGGCCTGCACGTACTGATACATCGCGCTTTCGAGCGTGCGGTTCGGCACATAATTCGAACAGGCTTTATCAAAGCGCATCGACATGGTGGTCCCGGTCATCAGTGCCGCGCCTTTGGCAATATCCACCACGCGGTCAAAAATCGCCTGCGCCTGATCCATCTGCGGTGCGCGCACCAGATACAGCACCTCGGCATCGGCTTGTACGACGTTCGGCGAAATTCCACCCGCGTTGGTGATGGCGTAATGCAACCGCGCTTCCTGAATGATGTGCTCACGCAGGAAGTTAGCGCCGGTATTCATCAGCGTCAGGGCATCGAGCGCGCTGCGTCCGAGATGCGGCGCAGCGGCGGCGTGTGAGGACACGCCTTTAAAGCTGAACGATGCCTGAATGTTGGCCAGCGTCTGGTTGCTGAACATGCCGCTGTAGGTTTCCGGGTGCCAGGTCAGCGCGGCATCGACGTCATCAAACAAGCCTTCGCGCGCCATAAAGGTTTTGCCTGACCCGCCTTCTTCGCCCGGACAGCCGTAAAAGCGTACCGTGCCAGCAAGATTTTCGCGCTCCATCCAGGCTTTTACCGCCAGTGCGCCGCCGAGCGCCGCGGTGCCGAGCAGATTATGGCCGCAGCCGTGGCCGTTGCCGTTTTCCACCAGCGGCTGCGGGCTGTCGCATCCGGCTTTCTGGCTAAGCCCGGCCAGCGCATCGAATTCGCCGAGCAGGGCGATAACCGGTTTACCGCTGCCGAAACTGGCGATAAATGCTGTGTCCATGCCGCCGACGCTGCGCTCCAGCGTAAATCCGCTGGCTTCGAGTTTGTCGGCCAGTAAGGCTGAGGAAACGGATTCGGAAAAGCGCGTTTCCGGGGTGTCCCAGATGGCATCACTGATTTGCGCCAGCGACGGCTGCTGGTTATCCATAAAGTCGTTGATGAAATTAACGATATGCTGATCTGCCATCATTTTTCTCCTTCGAATTCAGCGATGTTTAACGCCAGGGCGGCCAGCGTTTTGATGCCCTGCGCCATCACTTTTTCGTCGAAATCAAACAGCTCATTGTGATGACCCGCGCTAAGGTCGGTGCCGAAAATCACGTAAGAGGCTTCGCCGCCGCGCGCCTTGACGCGTTCCATCATGTAGGTCGCGTCCTCGGAACCCGCCGCGCCTTCCTGACGGTCGATGATGGTGTCGAACTCACCGAGTTTTTCCGCCTGACGGTGGATGTATTTCACCCAGGCTGCCGTAGGCGTACTGCTCTGTGCCGCGCCCATCAGTTTGATGTCGAATTTCACCTGATGCATTTCCGCTGCGCCGGAAATTACTTTCAGCGCCTGCTGATAAATGAATTCGTTGACCTCATTGGTCGAACCACGCGTTTCGACTTTCATCATCGCGCTGGACGCGATCACATTTCGGCCAGTACCGGCCTGCAACACGCCGACGTTGACCCTTGAGCTGCCGCCGCTGTGGCGCGCAATGGCGTGTAAACCGAGCGTTGCCTGCGCTGCGGCCAGCAGGGCGTTACGGCCCTCTTCCGGCTTGCCGCCCGCATGCGATGCCACGCCGGTGAATTGCACATCCAGTTTGGTGGTCGCCATAAAGGTGTCGTTGCCGCAAACAATGTGATTAGCCGGAACGCCGGTGCCGATGTGTACCGCCGTGAAGAAATCGACGTCATCGACCACGCCCGCTGCGACCATCGATTTGGCGCCGCGCGTGCCTTCTTCGGCAGGCTGGAAAATCAGTTTGATAGTGCCGCAAAGCCGGTCGCGCATTTGCATCAGCACTTCCGCCAGACCCAGCCCGATAGTGGTGTGTCCGTCGTGACCGCAGGCGTGCATCATGCCGTTATTGGTTGAGGCAAACCCTTCGCGGAACGGGCGATGCTCTTCTTCGAGCACTTCGAATAAATCCAGTGCGTCCATGTCCACACGAAACCCCATCACCGGGCCGGGGCGACCGGTTTCCAGCGTGGCGACAATGCCGGTGAAACCGCCCGAGAAATGCGGCATCCAGCGGGCAATCGCCCCCTGTTCCAGCGCACGCTGTTCTTGCTCTGCCAGAACGGCGGCAGAGGGCAGCCCCATTCGTGAACCGGCGTCGATCACGTCTTTACCCAGCTTCAGCGTGTAACCGAGTTTTTCCAGCCGGTCAGCAACCAGCGTGGAGGTACGAAATTCCAGCCAGCCGGATTCGGCATATTTATGCAGGTCACGACGTTGTTGTTGCAGGGCAGGGAACAGCTGTTCAACACGTTCAGAAATCTCATTTACCATCACGGACTCTCTTTTTTTTTACAGATATGCAGGCTTTCTGCGGGGAGGCAGAAAGGAGGAAACCTCACTCTGGAAGGGGCTCGACTGGCCTTATGTGATTTTCAATGTACATAAAGCAATCAGGGCATATAAGATGCCAAAATCTTCTTAGTGATAATCAGGGGTTATCAAAGAGACTTATGCCATCACAAATAAAAATGCATCAGCTGCGGGCGTTTGTGTCCGTGGCGCGACATGGCAGTATTCGCGCGGCCAGCCGGGTGATGGCGCTTTCACAGCCCGCGCTGACCAAATCGATTAAAGAGCTGGAAGAAAGTCTTGGCGCGAGATTGTTCGTCCGCCGCCGTCAGGGCGTGACACTAACTGATTGTGGCGAAGCGTTTTTTAAGCGTGCCAGCCTGATTTTGGAGGAGTTGCGCGTGGCGCAGGAGGATATTGCCCAGCGCCTCGGCGCCACCAGCGGGAGGGTAAATATCGGTGTGGGTGCCAGCATCGCGCGCACTATTATGCCGGAAGTGATCGACCGCTTTCACCGCGAATTCCCCAATATGAAGGTGCGTATCGCCGAAGGTCAGCTGGTTTCGATGATCCCCGAACTGCGTCAGGGCGAGCTGGATTTTACGGTGAATACGTATTATCAGGGCCCCTTTGATAACGAACTGTTATATGAAAAACTTATGGATAAAGAATATCGAGTAGTCGCAAGGCGCGGTCACCCGATGGAAAATGCGCGCTCGATGAAAGAGTTGTTGCACTGTGACTGGACGCTGCCGACGCCACGCGGAAGTTATTACAAATTGCTCAGCGAAGTGTTCCGCGACATGGACGCCGAGCCCAACATCAGCGTGATTTGCGAGACGTTTATGTCCTGCACCAGTCTCATCGCCAAAACGGATTTTCTCAGCGTATTGTCGGTGGATGTCATTAACGATCCGGTGATCGGTCAGAGCCTGGTGGCACTTGATCTCGATCTGCCCCTGCCCACGGCAACCTTCTATCTCATTCAGCGACGTGATACCACACTGACACCGATGGCGGCTTATCTGGCGCAGCTGTTCCGGCTGTATTGTCGATAACGGTATCGTTTTGCTAAAAAAGCGCGCGTTTTGATGATTTATCGGGGATTTTTGGGAATATTGCCCGTTATCGTCATTGCTTATACGTTCTACACTGGCCATCACAGGGAATAATAAGCTTCCTAATATTGCCGAGGTCATATGCGCCAGTCCGATATTGTTGCTGAAATCAGCAACGACAAACAAACCCTGACCGCGCTGGTCGAGCAGGACAACCGCGTGGTGTATTTCTACATATTCGCCCGTGAGGATTTGCGCGACCGTTTTCCGAAAATGCGCGCCTGCTGGGTGCGTAATCTTGTGCCCGCGCCGTTGCATGATGACAATGAAGCGATGGAGCACGGCATCTCGCCGATGCTTGCCGCGCAGTATTGTCGAAATCTGGAAGGCGAAGCGCCGCTGGATCCGTCGCAGATTCAGATCTTATGGAATGAAAGCGATGATGGTGCGGCGTTGTGGTATCAGGGCTTGCTGCTGGCGGTCATTCCCGGCTGGAGTTTGTATATCGATCACTCGGTGTGTTATTCCGCCGGATGTATCAAAGAAAATCCGCTGACCTTTCCGCTGGGCTCCGCCTCGACCAACACGCAGTGCGAACTGGCGGAAAAGACGCGTCTGTTCTGGCGCGACTGGCAAAATGAATTCAGCAATCCATGGCCGAAAATTCAGCGCAGTCTGCTGGAATCGTATGAAGACCGTTACGGCCCGTCGGTGAAATATTATCTGATCAATCAGGGCAGCTGGCCGCCGATGGCAATTTCCCAGCATGAAGATGAAGAGAATTATTATTTCTTCACCGTCGGCATGAGTATCCGTCCGATGCCGCAAATCGACATTATTTTTAATGATGACGCCGACAAACATCGCCGTATCGAACTGGCGTTTTCCGTCGGCAAAGAATATGTGAGCGAGGAGCACGCGGTGCAGATGGCCAGCGCGCTTTCAGGTTACGCACAGGTGCCCTGGACCACCCTGAGCTGGCTGGGTGAAGGCCACACGCTGATGTCGCCGATGGCCCCGCTGGGCTTTGAAGGCCATGTCATTTCTTCCGCCCTGTGCGGTCCTGCCGATAAAATGCGTCTGCCTAAAGTGTATGGGGATCGGGTGAATCAGTTTTGGGTGTCACCGGTATTCGACAGTGAGCTGGCATTTTCACAGGCCAGGCCTAACGGAGGCATCGAGCTGGTGGCGGCGCTGATTGAAAATGGCGTGGGATATGTGTTTGCTCCGCGTGGCGCAGTGGTGTGATGCGACAAAGTCAGGATTGGTGTGGGGTATTAAGGTCCAAACAAAGCGTTATCGTGCGCTAACAGACCTCCCCCCTTAGCAGGGGGAGGAGCAAGCATAAGATTTTGCCGCACATCCAAAACAACAGAATGTGCCCTTGTGTAAGCGATTAAACCGCTGCCCCCGGTTTATTTTCCTGTTGAAAATCCTCAGCATCCACATCATACCCCGAGGGTTCCCACCGTATCGCCGTCAGCACGATTAAGCCCGCCAGCGGCGCCAGTGCAATAACCCAAAACACCCCGGTTCCCAGCGCAGCGGATAAAACAGGGAAGAGGAACAGCGACAGGGTGGAAGAGCTGCGCATCAGCGTCTGGTTGAAACCCACCCCCATACCGCGCAGCGACGTCGGATAGCTGAGCGACGCGAACGTCATGGTGTGCGAGCCCGGACCAAAGCCCTGACCGAACAGGAACAGTGCCAGCATCGCGATGGAGATGGCTGCTTCACCACCATCGGCAGGGCGGCCCACGACCGCCAGACCGATCATCGCAACCAGCTGGCAGGCGTAACCGGCGTAAGTCATCTTCCACGCGCCGAATTTAGACACGTAGCGCACTGCAATCAGCCCGCCGACAAAGGCGAAGCACAGGTTCAGACCGAGTGAGAACAGGATAGTGCTGATCATCGACTGCTGAAGGAAACTCGACAGGATAACCGGTAGCCCGAATGCCACAGCGTTATAGGCAAATGATGACGCCACGGCAGTGACGGTTGCCAGCACGGTGCGGCGCAGATAGACCCCCTGTAAAAGCGTGCCGTAATTACGCCATGCGGCTTTACGCACTTTCACCTGCGGCGTTTTATCGGCATCGTCCGCGACTACTGCATTGATATTGTAGGACTTGCGCAGAATCGCCGCCGCGCCCTGCAAATCTCCCTGATTGGCAGCCCAGACCGGAGATTCGTTCATGTAACGATGGCGGATAGCGATGATGAGAATCGCCGGTACCGCACCGAAACCGAGGATCAGACGCCACAGCCAGTCGGTGTGCGTGGCGGGCAGCACGGCGTACAGCAACAGAACCAGCAGATAAGAAATACTGATTGCCGCGTACCATGTCGGGCACCACATCGCCACGCGCGATGCTTTATTGCCGCGGCCCTGAAGTTTGGAAAACTCGGCCAGAAACGCCATCGCCACCGGCAGGTCGATCCCCACGCCCAGTCCCATCACAAATCGTGACCCGCCGAGCACCCATTCGTTCGGCGCAAACGCACACGCCAGCGCGGCGATCACGAAGAAGAACATATCGGCCATGAATACGCGGTAGCGGCCTATTTTGTCGGTCAGATAGCCTCCCAGCAACGCCCCGACAATCGCCCCGAAGGTGATCGCCGACGCCACAAATCCTGCGCCGGAAGGAGATAACCCGAACTGGCGGGTAATATCTTTCATCCCGAAGGCCAGCGCACCGAGGTCATAGGCGTCGAGGAAAACGCCTCCCAGCGCAATGGCGATAACGACACGCGCGTCGCTGAGTTTGGCAGCGCCGCGGTTCACTAACTGAGTAATATCGGAGGCGGAACGAATCACCACCGGTTGATCAGACGCCGCATCCGCCGCGCTGAAGCTCCCTGAAGAAGCAGCATTTGAGGCCGCAATAGAATCAGACATTATTGTGTTTACGCTTTTTGACAAAAAAACCAGCATAGAGGCGACGTGATGCCCGTCACAAGTCCTGATTACCTGAGAAATGAAATCAAATGGCTATAACTTAAAACAAAGCGATCTAAGACCGGGCGTGATATACGCCCGCAGCGTTGCCCGCATTATCCATTTCGCAGATTAACTCCGCACATATCCGTATTTCCCACCGCCCGCATCTCCTGCTTTTATAGCTGACCATCAGACTTCTTACCTAAAATTGAACTATCCTTGTTAGCACGCTGTTTTCACTGATGAAAGCGAGTTTGAAAGACCGTCGCCCGGCGACATAAATCGAAAAAAATCAAAAAGAGGACTGACCATGACTGCATTAACAGGGCGTATGCGGGGGCTGACCGCAGCAATGCTGGCGCTGTCGGCGATGAGCTTCACCGCGCACGCAGCGGATGACACGGTTCGCGTCGGCTCGAAAATTGATACCGAAGGCTCGCTGCTCGGTAACATCATCATTCAGGTGCTGGAAGCCAACGGCATCAAGACCACCAATAAACTGCAACTGGGGACGACCAAGGTCGTGCGCGGGGCGATCACTGCCGGTGAGATTGATATCTACCCAGAATACACCGGTAACGGCGCATTCTTCTTCTCGGACGATAAAGATCCCGCCTGGAAAAATGCACAGGCCGGTTTTGATAAAGTCAAAAAGCTTGATTACGACCAAAATAAAATCGTCTGGCTCGATCCGTCTCCGGCCAATAACACCTGGACCATCGCGGTGCGTAACGACGTGGCGAGCGCCCATGGCCTGAAATCCCTGGCCGACTTAGGCAAATACATCAGCACTGGCGGCGATTTCAAACTGGCCGCGTCGGCGGAATTTATCGAACGTCCGGATGCTTTACCGGCGTTTGAAAATGCCTACGGTTTCAAGCTCAATCAGGCACAGCTGCTGTCATTAGCAGGCGGCGATACGGCGGTGACCATCAAAGCTGCGGCGGAGAAAACGTCCGGCGTGAATGCGGCAATGGCCTACGGGACTGACGGCCCGGTGGCGGCGCTTGGCCTGCAAACGCTGGAAGATCCGCAAGGCGTTCAGCCTATCTACGCGCCAGCGCCTATCATTCGTGAAGCGGCGCTGAAAGCGCATCCGAACATCCCAACGCTGCTCAAACCTGTCTTTGCATCACTGGATACCAAAACGCTGCAAACGCTGAATGCGAAAATCGCAGTCGGCGGCCAGGATGCGAAGAAAGTTGCGGCGAAGTATTTGCAGGAAAAGGGTTTCGTTAAAAAATAATCGGGCAGTGACGCCCTGAGCACGATCTTCGGATCGTGCCCACCGGACTCAGGTACTGTTTTGACTCATCACTCATTCGTCAAAAACCGTGTCTTACTGACGCTGGTTTTGCTGCTGTTGCTGGCCGGTTACGGTCTGGCATTTCTCAGCCATGCGCCCAACCGGCTGGTCTCGGGGCAGGGCATTCCTTTATTAACGCTGCTGCACGGCTACTTTGCGCTGATTTTACTGCCTGCTCTGTTATTGCTGGCGGCGGCTTTCGTCCGGCTCTATGGCAAAAATCATCTGCTGGTGATGCTGCTGGCGGAAATCCTGCTGACCGCGCTGGTGTGGCTGGCCGGGCACAGTGCGGTCCAGCTGACCGGCGGCGATGAAGACAGCATTGCGCGCACGTCCCTCGGCGGCGGTTTCTGGGCGGCGGCGGCGCTGTGCCTGCTGATAGCCTCCGACGCCATCTCCCGGTTTACCCGCAATCACAGCCTGCGCATCGTGCTTAACGTGCAGATGATTTTGCCGGTGGTGGTGCTATTGGCCTACGGCCAGCTGGCCGAACTTTCGTTGTTAAAAGAATACGATAACCGTTCTGACGTGTTTAACGACGCGGTATGGCAGCATCTGGGCATTCTGTTGGGCACGCTGGTGCCCGCGGTACTCATCGGCCTGCCGGTCGGATTACTGTGTCATCGCAAAGCGCGCTGGCGCGGGCCGGTGCTGTCGGTGCTCAATATCATTCAGACCGTGCCGTCGATTGCGCTGTTTGGTTTGCTGCTCGCGCCGCTGGCCGGGCTCGCCCGCGCGCTGCCGTGGCTGGCGGAGCATGGGATTAGCGGCATCGGGCTTGCACCGGCGATTATCGCGCTGGTGCTGTATTCCCTGTTGCCGCTGGTGCGCGGCGTTATCGCCGGACTCGAGTCGGTGCCGGAAGCGGTGATCGAATCGGCGCGCGGCATGGGCATGAACCGCGGGCAGATTTTTTTGCGCGTGCAGCTGCCCATCGCCTTGCCGGTCATCCTCACCGGTATCCGTATCGTGGCGGTGCAAACCGTGGGTATGGCGATGGTCGCGGCGCTGATAGGCGCGGGCGGTCTGGGTGCCATCATGTTTCAGGGATTACTCAGCAGCGCGCTGGATCTGGTGCTGCTCGGTGTTATCCCGGCGGTGTTGATGGCCGTTGTCGTCGACAGCGTCTTTAAATTCGCAGTCTCAATACTGGAAACCTCACGCAGATGATTCATTTCAAGCAGGTAAGCAAACACTTTGCCGGAAAAGCGGTCGTGCGTGACCTGACGCTGGAAATGGCCAAAGGCGAATTTACGGTGCTGATCGGCACCTCCGGCTCGGGTAAATCCACCACGTTGAAAATGATCAACCGGCTGGTGGAGCACGATCGCGGGGAGATTCTCTTCGCCGGTGAACCTATCGAAAAATTCCGTGCGCAGGATTTACGCCGCCGGATGGGGTACGCGATCCAGTCGATCGGCCTGTTCCCGCACTGGACGGTGGAAGAGAATATCGCCACCGTACCGCAGCTGTTGAAATGGCCGAAAACGAAAATCCGCGACCGTGTGACCGAACTGCTGGAGTTGCTCAATCTCGATCCCAGACAGTTCCGTCATCGCTATCCGCATCAGCTTTCCGGCGGGCAACAGCAGCGTGTCGGTGTGGCGCGCGCGCTGGCGTCTGATCCGGAAGTGCTGCTGATGGATGAACCTTTTGGCGCACTCGATCCGGTGACCCGCGCGACGTTGCAGGAAGAGGTCGCGCGGATCCATAAAATGACGCATCGCACTATTGTGCTGGTGACGCACGATATCGACGAGGCACTGGCGCTGGCCGACCGTATCGTGCTGCTCAACGACGGGCAGGTGGTGCAGCAGGGCACACCGCTGGAATTGCTGACCAAACCGGCGACGCCGTTTGTGCGTGATTTCTTTGGCGGCAGCGATATGGGCATCCGTTTGCTGTCATTGCAGGAAGTGGGATCGCGTACGCGCCACGGTGAGCTTTACGACGGCAGCCAAAAACCATTGGTGGCGTCGATGAGCCTGAGTCAGGCGTTGTCGAAATTTGTCGCGCAGCAGGTTCAGCAACTGCCGGTGGTTGATGAGGACGGGCAGCCGCTCGGCGTGCTGCATTTTGCCGATCTGACCGCACAAAGGAGCGAGGCATGAAACACAGTTTTCGACGGCTTATCACCGATCCCTTACCCTGGCTTTTTGCCGTGTTGCTGGCGCTCATCTTTGGCATGACGTCGCTCGGCGGGGTATTTCACTGGATGTTTCCTGAGCTCAGTCGCCCGGTTTATCAGCAGGAAAGCTTTGCCTCGCTGGTGCAGGCGCATCTGTTACTGGTCGGGGTCTCGAGCCTGATTGCGGTGGTGATCGGTGTGGCGGCGGGCGTTGGCGTCACGCGCCCTGCGGGGAAAGAGTTTCGTTCACTGGTCGAAACGCTGGTGGCGATGGGGCAGACTTTTCCGCCGGTCGCGGTGCTTGCCGTGGCGGTGCCGGTCATGGGATTTAGCGAAAAACCGGCGATTATTGCGCTGGTGCTGTACGGCTTGCTGCCGATTTTACAGGGGACGATTGCCGGTATTGAATCGGTCTCTCCCTCGGCGCGTGAGATAGCGCAGGGCGTTGGGATGAGCCGCTGGCAGATGCTGCGTAAAGTGGAAATCCCGCTGGCGGCACCGGTTATTATCGCCGGGATCCGCACCTCGGTTATCATCAATATCGGTACGGCGGCGATCGCTTCGACGGTCGGCACATCCAGCCTGGGCTCGCCAATTATTATCGGCCTGAGCGGCTTTAATACTGCCTATGTATTGCAGGGCGCGGTGATTGTCGCGCTGCTGGCGATTTGCGTGGATATGCTGTTCGAACGCTGGAGCCGCTGGTTACATCGCTGGCAGCAGCGGTCGGTGGAGTGATCAGTTCGAGGAAGCGGAAGATGACGGCGCAGGGACGACGGAAGGGGCGTCGTTATCGTTTGCCGGTTTGGCGTCATCCTGAATGACGACGGCGTAACCCGCGACCATCACACCACCAATCGCGCCAATCGCCATCAGACCAAACAGCGCGATAAATAATTTTTTGCCAAGCGAATTCATGTGTTGTACCTCAAAAATATCAGCCCCGAATTATAAGTCCTTTGCGGCTACGGGCAACATACTATTCATGCGATGACTACTTTATCCTCCAGCGTCTCTTCATTTTTTGTCATATGCAGACACTTTTTAACAACATTTTAGCGCGATCGCACAGAATTCCTTGCCGTTAATCAGAGCAATAGCGTTAACTGTCTGCCTTCGTTATCACGCTAATAAGTTACTCCTATGCCTTCTGCTTCGCGTTCCCTGTTGCCGTTAATCGCTGCATTATTTGCGCTGTATTTTATCTGGGGCTCTACCTATTTTGTGATCCGCGTAGGGGTGGAAAGCTGGCCGCCGCTGATGATGGCCGGTCTGCGTTTCTTCGTCGCCGGATGTGTACTGTTTACGTTTCTGATGCTGCGCGGGCATAAATTTCCGGGCCTGAAACAGTGGCTTTCTGCCGCCGCAGTGGGGATTTTACTGCTGTCGGTGGGCAATGGGCTGGTGACCGTCGCCGAACATATGCAGGTGCCATCGGGTATCGCCGCGGTGATGGTGGCGACCGTACCGCTGTTTACGCTGTGCTTTAGCCGTCTGTGGGGCATGCCAAACAGCCGTCTGGAATGGACCGGCGTCGGTATCGGCCTGTTCGGCATTGTGCTGCTAAATACCGGCAGCAATCTGGAAGGAAACCCGTGGGGCGCCGCGCTGATTTTGCTGGCATCACTCAGCTGGGCATTCGGTTCGGTGTGGAGTTCGCGCCTGACCTTACCGGTCGGCCTGATGGCGGGTGCGGCGGAAATGATCGTCGCCGGCGTTGTACTGCTTATCGCCAGCCAACTGAACGGCGAGCATCTGACCGCTACGCCTTCGCTGCACGGCTTCCTGGCACTGGGGTATCTGATTGTGTTCGGCTCGATGATTGCCATCAGCGCCTACATGTTCCTCTTGAAAACCGTGCGTCCGGCCATTGCTACCAGCTACGCCTACGTGAACCCGATTGTCGCGGTGCTGCTCGGCATCGGCTTTGCCGGAGAATCCCTTTCACCGGTTGAATGGGTGGCGTTAGGGATTATCCTGTGCGCAGTGCTCTTGGTCACGCTGGGCAAATTCGTCTTCGGGCGCAGGAAGACGGTGATTAAAGAGGTGAAGGTCTAAGCTTTTACTTCTTCTCAAAGAACAGCGTGACCCGCGCCACTTCGACGCCGAATTTTTTAAGCGACGTGACGTTAAACAGATGCTGTTCGTCCTGCTGATAAATCCAGTCGTCGAAAGTCAGGCGGTAGGTACTGCCGCCTGATTTGACGTCCATCACGTAGTTCCAGTTAAACGCGTTGCCTGCCGACTGGCCTTTTGCTGTGCCGATGATATCGCCTGCGGTGCCGGTGTAGGTGCCATCGGCGAGTTTGCGGATGTGCCAGACGCGGGTTTGTTTTTCGCCGTCGTCATACACAAAATCTTCGTGCAGGGTCAGCGTATCGGCCACCACGTCACCGCGAATTTTCACTGCGAAGCGCCGCGTTTGTTTGTGGGTGTAATCCTGCACCATGCCGTAGGCCACGCTGTCACCTTTGAAATAGGCGAAAATATCCAGCTTTGGCTGCGTCTGTGCGTAATCTTTAATGTCGGCGCTGCAACTGGTGAGTAACAGCACGCAGGCCGCCATCAGACCGAGAAAACCTTTGCGTAAAACAGAGTGTGAAACTGTCATAAAACCTCCGGTCGGATTAACGTTAATCTGACGCCGATGCGCCGATCAGCTTGCTGCGTAAATCAGGATACTGCGTGGCGGGCGAGAGCCAGATCGCCAGAAAAGCGTCGCGGAATTCAGGGCTGAAGGATTCACCGACCGGCGCAATTATCGCGCTGTTGGCCGCACGGCTGTAAAACTGACCGCCGGATTTTGTCGCCAAAAAAACGATTTCGCTGCCGTTGCTGACGTCCGGCCAGGTTTTTCCGACGGCCTCCAGCCAGCCGTTCTTCTGCGCGTCACTTTCCATGCCCAGTTTCTGCCACTGCTCTTCGGTGGCTTTGGTCAGTTCCTGACTGTCGATGCTGCGCAAATATTCAATGGACAGCGCCTGCGGCCATTTCTGCGCCTCATATTTCCCGTCGGGTGTCAGTAATGAAGAGTGGTACACCTCGAACGGTCCCCAGCTCAGGGTGGCGCGGCCAACCTGTTGCCACTGCGCCCAGGGCGTTGAGGCGTAGGCGGAGAATGAAAACATCAGCGCCAGTGCGACGGTTAGCCATCTTTTCATTGCTTTCTCCTGTTGAGCAAAACCGGCAGGCTGATGAGCGGCAGGAAAATCGCCCAGCCTGCGGCCATCAGCAGCCAGACGTAAGACGGTGAGGCCAAAAGGTTCATCGCGCCGAGCCGCATACCAAGGTAATACGCCAGCGGACCGCTGACCGCGCCGAGAGGAATCAGCCAGTACCACGTCAGGCGAAGATGCCCGAGAAGCCACAGCCACCACGCGCTGAACCCCAGCCACAGCGCCATCATCCACGGCGGAACGCCGGTCGAACCGGTGAATTCAAACAGCCCGAGAATGCACCACAGCGAATCCAAAATAATGCCCAGCGAACACACTGCCGCCACCCACAAACGGCGACGCGACGGCGTAAATGCCAGCATCAGAAAACTGCTGATCAGCAGCAGCACAATAAATCGCTCGCGCCCCCATACGGCCAGCGTCCACCAGGCATCAAAGCCCAGCGTCAGCAGCCAGAAGCGCAGGGAATTCATGCGCGTCGCTCGGCAATCAGCTGGACGGTGCTGATGGTGCGGGCGCGGAATCCGGCCTCGCAGTAGCACAGGTAAAACAGCCACAGGCGACGGAAACGCTCGTCCTGTGCGCCATCGAGCTGTGCGTTCCAGTAGCGCTGCACGCGTTCGCGCCATTCGTGCAAGGTGCGGGCATAGTCGAAACCGATATCGAACAGATCGCGCACCACCAGCCCGGTGCAGCGGGTCATGGTGTCATTCATGGCGGTGATGGAAGGCAGAAAACCGCCGGGAAACACGTAGCGTTGAATGAAATCGACGTTGCGGCTGTACGAGGCGTAACGCTGATCGGCAATGGTGATGGCCTGAATCGCCATGCGTCCGTTGGGTTTGAGCAGGGCGTTGCAGCGTTTGAAGAAGGTTTTGAGATAACGCTTGCCGACCGCTTCGATCATCTCGATTGAGACCAGCTTGTCGAACTGTCCGCGCAGGGCGCGATAGTCTTCGAACAGTACGGTAACGCGGTCGGTTAAACCGGCTTTTTCGATGCGCTGACAGGCAAAGTCGTACTGCTCGCGGGAAATGGTGGTGGTGGTGACCTGGCAGCCGTATTCGCGCGCGGCGAATTCTGCCATCGCGCCCCAGCCGGTACCGATTTCCAGCAAATGATCGCCCGCATGCAGTTGCAACTGATCGCACAGACGGCGCATTTTCGCTTCCTGAGCCTGCTCCAGCGTCATCTGCGGTTCCTGATACCAGGCGGAAGAATAGAGCATCTTTTCATCGAGAAAGCCCTGATAAAAATCGTTGCCGAGATCGTAGTGCGCAGAAATGTTTTTGCGCGCCTGCGACGGGCTGTTGCGGCGAAAGAAGTGGATCAGGCTGTTGACCGGCGCGGTGACCCAGCTCAGACGGGCTTCGAGCTTATCGACCAGCTTGAGGTTTTCCGCCAGCAGTTGCAGCACGGTGGTCAGATTGGGCGTCGTCCAGTCGCCGTCAATGTAACTTTCCCCGGCGGCGATGCTGCCGCCGAGTAACACACGACGGTAGGCGCGCAGATTGTGTACCTCGATTTCGCCCTGCAACGGCGCGGTCGGGTCACCAAAAAAGACGGCATTTTCACCGGCTTCCCGCAGGGTCAGACCGGCACCATGCAGCTGTTTTAAAACGCCGAGAATCAGTGCGCGTGCAGCCTTGCTGCGCCGGTTAGTCGCCCCATCGCGGGCGAGTTGCACTTCGGGTTGGCTCATGGTCAGTCCTTATCAACAGGAGGATGCGAATAAATCGGTGCCCGTTTTAGCCACAGTTTCACGGCCTGCCAGTAAATGGTCAGGGCGGTTTTTGCGGTCATCAGGGGCAGTCGCCACAATTGCTTGCGCAGCGCCTCGCGGGTGAGCGGGAGCGCCTTCAGCGACAGAGCGGCATCGAATTCACGTTCTTTGCGGTGATTTTCGATAGTGATGTGTAACTCTTTTCCGGGAGGTGTCAGCCGCCAGTGATAGACCATGTCCATCGGATTGAAGGGCGACACATGAAAGGCTTTCGGCACCGGCTGCGAGCCGTCGGGGACGACGGCGTAAGTGTGGCGTTCGTTCCAGGGCGTATTACGCACCTCGGCCAGCATCCAGCGCAAAACTCCGGTTTTATCATAAAGGTAGTAAAAATTAACCGGATTGAAATAACAGCCGAAATAACACAGCTGGCACAGCAACATCACGCGGCCATCAGGGCGTTCCCCGGTCAGTTCGGCAATTCTGTTCTGTGCTTTGGTTTTGATGTCGCCGCCGCCGAGATAATCTTTGCGGCGAAAGCTGGCGGCGGAAAATCTTTCCAGTTTGATGCCAACGGCGGGCAACTGCTCCAGCTCGTCGAGATCAATCAGCGGCATAAAAATGTCGTAGTCGAAGCGATGCTCAACCGGCGTAAACCGGCGATGGCGCACCGTGCCGACGTACAGCGTGCTGTTCATGACATTTCCAGCGCAGCAGGCGTGTGTTGTTCAGCTTCGCGTTGCAGCTGCAAATCCAGTTGTTCGACCACGTCGCGGGCGCTGTTCACGCCATCCTCATGAAAACCGTTGTACCAGTACGCGCCGCAAAACCAGGTACGGTGATGGCCATTGATGCGAAAACGCTGCTGTTGCGCGTGATGGCTGGCCAGATTCAGCACCGGATGCATGTAGGTTGCGCGGAACAGCACTTTGCTTTCATCAATCGGCGAGAGCGGATTGAGCGAGACGCAGAACGTTTGCGGTGCTTCCAGCCCCTGCAAAATATTCATGTTATAGGTCACGCTGGCGCGGCGGGTGTGCGCCGGGCTGGTATCGCGCATATCGGCACGGGAGGAAGATTTCAGCGAATTGGGCAACTGATAATTCCAGCTCGCCCACGCCCGTTTTTCACGTGGCAGCAGACGGGTATCGGTATGCAGGATAACGTCGTTGGCCTGATACGGCAGTGCGCCGAGAACGGCACGTTCTTCCGTCGTGGCGCTGTCACCCAAAATCGCCAGCGCCTGATCGGAATGGCAGGCGAAAATCACCTGATCAAAGGATTCGTCGCCGCGCGTGGTGGAGTGAAGCGTCACGTTGCTGGCGGTGCGGGTGATGTTGGTCACCGGCGTGTTAGTGCGCAGCGTCACGCGGCGCGGCAACTTTTCCTGCATCTTGCGAATGTATTCCCGCGAGCCGCCGGGCACCACCATCCACTGCGGACGGTTCGTCACATCGAGCAGGCCATGGTTGTCGAAAAATCGCAGAAACATCGACAGAGGGAAATTCGCCATATCGCTCAGGGAAGAAGACCAGATCGCCGCACCCATCGGTAATACATAGTGCAGGGCGAAAAACGGCGTGAAACCGTTCTGATCGAGCAAATCGGCCAGCGTATCTTCGTCATTGTGCGCATTGAGCAGACGCGCTTTGCACAGTTTGTTAAAGCGCAAAATTTCCCTAATAAACCGCCAGAACTGCGGTTTGAAGAAATTACGTCGCTGAGCAAACAGGCTGTTGAGCGAGTGGCCGTTATACTCCAGCCCGCTCACCGGGTTGCGCACCGAGAAACTCATTTCAGTCGGCGTGCCTTCAATGCCCAGCTCTTTGAGCAACGCGATGAAACCGGGATAGGTGCGGGTGTTATAGACAATAAAACCGGTGTCGATGGCGTACGTTTTACCGTCGCAAACCACGTCCTGCGTGGCGGTATGTCCGCCCAGCGTCTCCGCAGATTCAAATACGGTAATTTCTGCATCAGGCTGGCGTTGTGCCAGTAACCACGCACAGCTCAGACCGGAAATACCGCTGCCGACGATAGCCACTTTTGTTGTCATCTTATCTCACCATTTTTCGGCTTAACCATTTTTGAATGCTGACCGGCAGCAGCGAGGCGACCTTCAGTAAGCGGGCAAAAAGTGGCGGGAAGGCAATTTCACTGGCACCGTGCGCCAGCTTTTTACGAATATGTGCCGAGGCCTGATTGACGGTCACCATCATCGGCATCGGGAAGTCATTGCGTGAAGTGAGGGGCGTATCGACAAAGCCCGGCTGGATCAGCGAAACGTGGATGTCCCGCGCTATCAGGTCGACCGACAGCGAACGGGCGAAATACGCCAGCGCCGCTTTGGATGCCCCGTAAGCTTCAGCGCGCGGGAACGGCAGCAAGGAGGCGGTGGAACCGACCAGCGCGACGCGGCTGCCCGCCGCTAAACCCGGCAGCAGGGCATCGAGACAGTTCACCGGCCCCATAAAATTGGTACTAATGACCCGCGCGACTTTTTCAGCCTCAACCACGCCATTATCCAGATACTCACAGGTTCCGGCGCAGAGGATGACTAAATCTGCTGTCACGCCCTGCAATGCCTGACGTGTTTCATCCAGATCCGTAATATCAAAACGCAGCGGAATAATCAGAGGACTGTGCGCGGCCACGGCGTCAAGTTTGGCGGCGTCGCGCCCGCAGGCGGTCACTTCCCAGCCTTCATCGGCGTAATCCTGCGCCAGTTGCTGACCGATACCCGAACTGGCACCGGTAATCAGTACGCGGCGCATTATTTCAACCTGGCTTTAATGGCGCGGACGGCACCGCCGAGCATCGGGACGTGCTCGTAAATCATCGCGCCGAGATCGTAATAATCACGCTGGTAGATGATACGGTTTTCCGCCAGACGTAAATGGCTGGCGCCGTTAAGTGACATCGCGTGGCCTTTTTTCAATGACGGATGGGAATACTCCATCCGCCAGAATAACGATGCTTCATCGCCCTGAACCAGCGCAGGCTGAATATCAAAGCGGCAGTAGTTAACTTTTTTGAGCAGCTGCGCGAAGTAACGCTCCAGCGCGTCGACGCCGTCGTAATGTGATACCGGATCGATAAACACCACGTGCGGATGATAGATGCGCGACAGCTGCGGGAGCAGGCTCATGTCCAGATGACGATAAAAGTCACAGAGTCGTGTCAATACGTCGGCGGGCAGGGGAGGTTCAGGAAAATGTTTAATCATTATTTTTCCTTAAATTTGTGTAACGGGACGATGGTCGGATCATCGAAAGGAACGTCTTCTGCCTCCTCGTGACTACCTGCCTCCGCTGCCAGCAACACCGAGGCGCTGCCAAGCAAAATGATCGTGAGCCCTTGCTCCACCCACTGCGCCATACGTAAACGCTCAATCTGCGTCAGTTTTCCTTCCGCCCAGACATAAATCCGATCGCACAACAGATTTTCTAAATGTGGATCTTCGAGCGGCGCGGGCAGAACTTCCACCTGCATCCCTTCTTCACAACGAACTATCGCTTCCAGCCACAGTTCGGCGGTGTCGATGACGCCCCAGCCCAGCACCACAGCCCGAAGGCCAGGCCGTTTGCGGGCGGCGTTCATGCACATCACCGCGTGCTCAATCACCAGGCCATCGAACAGGCTGCGCAAGGTACGCAGGCGGTGATCGCCGGGGTTAAGGCGCGCACGCAGCGGGCGGAAGACATTATCGACCAGCGCTGCGGCCGGATATTCGCGACCCAGTTCGGTTATCACCTGACGCACTTTCTGATTCTGGCCTTTTTGCAGCGCGGTCAGCAGCCGGTGCTCGGATTCTGACCAGTCGCCGGATAATGCCTCGACTTTGCCTTCGAGCAGCGATTTGACCTGACCGACCGGGATACCGCGTTCTATCCAGCCAAGAATGGTGCGGATGGTGTCGAGATCGTCGTCATTAAACAGCCGGTGGCCGCCTTCTGTGCGCTGCGGTTTAAGCAGGCCGTAACGGCGTTGCCACGCACGGAGCGTGACCGGATTGATACCACAAATGCGAGCAACCTCGCCGATGCTGTAAAGTGACATTCGCTACCCAAATATTCATAAGACTAATGTTAACTCTAGCGTCTTGGCTCAAAGTTGTACAACTTTATTATTTTTGTACAACTTAGCTAATACTAACGGATTACATTATTTTAACTTGCCAGTTTCCCTGATTAGAGATAATTTCCCTGTATTGAGAATTCGGGTAAGGGAACGGGAATGGAAGACGAACAGGACAGCCACGATTTACGGCTGGCAGAACGGCTGGCGGAATTACGCATCGGGCAGGGTTGGTCGCTTGAACAGCTGGCGCAGCGGACCGGCATCAGCCGGGCCACGCTGTCGCGCATCGAACGGGCGGAAACCAGCCCGACCGCGTCGGTACTGGGAAAGCTGAGCGCAACGTATGGCCTGACCACGTCAAGACTGCTGATGGCGCTGGAAGACAATCCGCCGGAGCTGATTCGCGCCGCCCTGCAACCGGTCTGGCATGATCGCGAAACCGGTTTCGAACGTCGCTCGGTATCCGCGCCTGCACCGGGTTTTCGCGCTGAACTGATTTCCGGCCGGTTAAAAGCCGGTGCCACCATTGTTTATGATTCCCCGCCGGTTGTCGGCCTGGAGCAGCACATTTGGATGCTGGAAGGCCTGCTGGATTTCACGCTGGATTCGCGCTCTTATCGGCTCGAACCGGGCGATTGCCTGCGATTTCATCTTCACGGCGCATCCTCCTTTTATGTTCCGGGCCCGGCCGATGCGCGTTATGCGATCGTCATCTCCCGTCCTTAATCTCAGTCAGAAATAAGGTGTAACGCTATGCAAAGCGGCAGTGAAATAGTGATCAGTGAAGTGCAGGGCGGTGTGCTACCGGCAGCCGATCTCGATGCCCTGGCGGAGACGCTGATGCAGTCAGTCGCGCTGGGTGCGAGTATTGGTTTCGTGCTGCCGTTTGGATTTGTGCAGGCGCAGGCGTTCTGGCAAAAGCTGTTGCCCGTTTTCGAGCGCGGAGAACGGCGTTTGCTGGTGGCGCGCCTTGACGGGATTATCGTGGGAACGGTGCAACTGGTGGTCGATCAGCCTGCTAACGGTGAACATCGCGGGGATGTGGTGAAACTGATGGTGCACCCGGATGGCCGCCGTAAAGGCATCGCCCGTCTGTTGATGGAGCGGGTTGAAACGCTGGCGCGCGAAGCAGGCAAAACGCTGCTGGTGCTGGACACGGTCACATGCAGCCCTGCACAGACACTTTATGAAAATCAGGGTTTTACGCTGAGTGGCACGATTCCGCATTACGCGATGTCGACCGGGGGAATTCTGGAGTCAACGAGTGTGATGTATAAGGTATTGATTTGAGTACAGGAGAACGCTGCACCCTGGATGTCTAAGTCGGATCGAAAATATTTCGGTTTCTCACGAACAGCGATCACTTACCTTACTGTGCTGAAACCGCCCAAAGAGTGCCAGGACGGGCCCTCTTTGGAATCTCCACGTCTTTTAAAACATGCACTGTCGCTGGAACGAAGGACGTGTTCTGTAGCTCCCGCGTGTGGCGCAAAACCCTGCGGCAATAACTGTGGCTGCTGAAACAGAGCCGGGATGCATGGCACGTGTTTTGAAGAGTCCGGGATTCTTAAGGGCGGCGGCGATAAGCCGTCCTTAAGGCCGGTTTGGGTGGCAACCCAAGGTTTTGACCTTGAAGTCGATTTTAAAGCCGCTAGTGCAGCAGCTCCTGCCGAAACACCTGAGTGGGATCGCTTCCCTCACTTTTTCTCTTATCCTGCCACAAATTCATCCGCGCTCTCAGTGACCCGTTAAGCTCTTCATGAACCTTTCTGGCCGCCTCCGATTCGGGATTCATTTCCAGTACGAACGCCATAAACTGATCTGCGATGTAGCGGTTTTTCTTCACACCGGTGCCGGTCAGCCAGGCCATGCCCAGCGTGTAGGCGGCTTCGGCGCGATCCGGATGTTCGGCGTTGTGCAAAATCTCCGGCAGCCAGTGTTCGGCAGCCTGACGTTTTTCGGCGTCAGATCCGTTATCCAGCGCGCAGCTGGCGCGCCAGTAGGCGGCGGATAAATGCCCGGCGTCCATCGCGCGCTGATACCACTGCATCGCCTGTTCGTAATCTGGCTCTCCGCCAAGACCTTCACGCAGGGCGTTGGCACAGGTGAACATCGCCGGCACCATCCCGGAGCGCGCGGCGCTCAGCACGCAATCCATCGCATTGCTGTCATTGTGATACTGAGCCGGAACGTCCTGATGCCAGGTATTGCGGTAGAAAAAGTACAGCTCATAACAATGGATGGCGCTGCCGTGGCGGGCCATCTCGGTCATCAGAAAATGCGCAGCGTCCAGATCGTCGTTGATCGCCATATCGTGCGCCAGCGTGACCAGATCTTTAGCGGGTTTTTCGTCGCCGGATTGCTGCATCAGCGACCACGCGTGATCCATCAATCCGCTGCACAACTCCGGTTTTGCCGGTAATCCATATAAACCCGAGTGAAGCGCAGCGGCGGCAAAGGCCACCAGCGTCGGGTTATTGGCCTGACTGAGCGCGCGGGTGAGAAGCTGCGTAAGAACCGGCAAACCTTCTTCATTACCGTTCGCCAGCACCGCGCGGGAGATAAACATCGTGGCGAAATGCCCCGGCATGGCCTGCGCTGAAACGGCAAACAGATCGTGATAAACGGCTAATCCGGCCTGATCGTCATCCTGCCAGTAGGCGATGCAAATACCTGCCAGATCCAGCAAACGGATGCGTGTGTCGGGGTCGAGAGATTGCGAGAGTAAATCAGCCAGACGTTGTTGTAATTCGAGGGCACGCGGCGATTCACGATCGGCAATATCGCCAGACAGCGCATCGCAAAGGGCATTCGCGCGAAACTGATTGCGTTCTTCTTCGCTGAATTCCGCACACAGCGGGCTGTCGATAATCAGCATCTGTTGCTCGTCGCTGCCGCCCCAGAAGGCGGAATGGAACAACAGATAGGATTCCATGGTGCCGACGTCGGCATGACGTACCGACATCGCCATGCGCAGCCAGTGATCCACCGCTTCTTCACCGGCTTTGCGGGTATCGTGCAAAGCGGCGGGCAAGTTTTGCGGCCAGTGCGTGGCGGGTTCAAACCCGAGGGCGTGGAGGTGAGCGACACCAGCCTGCCAGATCTCACTGCCCTGAATCGAAAACTTTTCATGCAAGGGTAATGGGATTTCACCGGCGAACAGGGATTTCAGCCAGTAGGGTTCGCCGAAGCCGCCGCTGAGATTCATCATATGGCGGTAGGCGTGTGTCGGGCGCTGATGCAATTCAATTGCGCGTAAAAAAGCCAGAACGGCGTAGTCGCAGCACAGCTGCGCGCCCAGCCACTGATGATCTTCCACTTCCTGACCGGCCTGCGTCTGGCGGATAAGCCATGCATTTTCATGCCAGACCATACCGAGTAAGACGTGGGCGTGATAACTCTGCGGGCATTGCTGCGCCCAGTCGCTGAGAATTTCCAGCGGATTGAGCGGAGGGGATTCGGTACCGGTAAACAGCGTCGCCGGGTGCATCAGCAGGCCGTAAGCGCTGAGATCGTCAGTCTGGTTCTGCCAGCCACGCATCAGTGACAACAGCCACTCGTCGAGTTTTAGAAAACGGCGGGTTGCCAGCAGCATTCTGGCTTTGGATATGTTGTCGGACTGATCCTGTTGTGGCATGAGTTTCCCTGAGCGGTTATGAAGCCTGAACTGTCGGATAATGAAGGTATAACGTGGCAACGCAGTCTAACGTTGTTGAGTGCGCAGATCAGCGAGATTGCTCTGACTTTGCTTATACTACCGGATCCGTTCCTGAGTGACGAACAAACCCTGCATAATTTATCGGTTAATAATCAGGCTTTATTTCCTTTCTAATTCCGCCATTTAGATATCAGATATTAATAAAATACGGGTGTGAAATAAGGAGAAAGCGTGAATTAATTGTGGAGGAGTAATGTCGATATGTGTAATAACCACTGCGAAGTAATATCACCTGCCGTAATCATATTTTAAAAGCAAAAAAAAACCGACCACAATGGGTCGGCTGTTGTTTCCACAAAACGGGGAATGAGGGTAATTCAATAACAAATAATGATGATAGCGAGATGAAGTATATATTAATGCTGAGGATTTGCTTTATCAGTTAGTGCGGTAACTATTTGAGTTATTTTATTGATTTTAAACGGTATTATATAAAATTAGCTTTGCGTGCTTTATTTTAACATAGATAAATAGAGGTAAATTTACTGTTTTTAAATATCTTGTTACATCTTACTGTATATAGGAAATGTCTTAACTAACTTGGTAGCATTTTCTCTCTGGATTAATAGTAATTATAACCAGAGAATGAATTCGCCATGTCGGGCCAAAAATTAAAAAAGTTTTACCTCAGTAAAAAAGTAAAAAAGATACTTTACATTCAGTGGCACGGCTCGACACCTATCGAGGATAAATAAAATGAAACTCCGTGTTCTCTCGCTCATGATCCCAGCATTAGTGGTGGCGGGCTCAGCAAGTGCGGCAGAAGTCTATAATAAAGATGGCAACAAACTGGACCTTTACGGTCTGGTTGACGGTTTACACTATTTTTCCAACAACGCCGGTTCTGACGGCGATCAGAGCTACATTCGTTTAGGTTTCAAAGGTGAAACGCAGATAACCGACCAACTGACCGGCTATGGACAGTGGGAATATCAGGTTCAGGCCAACCAGGCTGAGAGCTCTGACGACGGCGATCGCGCCTTCACCCGTTATGGGTTTGCCGGTCTGAAATTTGGTGATATGGGCTCATTTGACTATGGTCGTAACAACGGCGTGCTGTACGACGTCGCGGCGTGGACCGACATGCAGCCAGAGTTCGATGGATCCACCTATGGCGCGGACCAGTTCCTCTTCCAGCGTACCAACGGCGTAGCGACCTACCGTAACGATAACTTCTTCGGCATGGTTGATGGCCTGCACTTTGCCCTGCAATATCAGGGTAAAAACGACAGCGGCGGCGGTGAACCGGGTACGCGCGATGTGCTGACGCAGAACGGTGACGGTTACGGGATGTCCCTAAGCTACGATATTGGCGCTGGCGTCAGCGTGGCGGGTGCCTTCTTCAACTCTGACCGTACTGACGAGCAAAACTCTGCACCGGGGATCATGGGCGACGGCAAAAAAGCCGAAGGCTATACCGGTGGCCTGAAATATGACGCCAACAACGTCTATCTGGCCGCAATGTTCACTCAGGCGTACAACGCTTCCCGCTTCGGTTCTACCGATTCAGAAGCTTACGGTTATGCGAATGAGTCGCAGGCATTCGAAGCCTACGCCAGCTATCAGTTCGACTTCGGTCTGCGTCCGTTCGTGGCGTATAACCAGACTCGCGGTAAAGATTTAGGCACAGACCGTTTGGGTAATAACTACCAGGATCAGGATCTGGTTAAATTCGTCGATCTGGGTGCGACCTATTACTTCAACAAAAACATGTCGGCCTACGTTGACTACAAAATCAACCTGATCGACAGCAGCACCTTCACCGACAACGCCGGTATCAATACCGATGACGTGACGGCGGTGGGTCTGGTTTACCAGTTCTAAGCGTGCCTTTCTCAGACACAGAATGCGTTTAGAATTGTGCAGTAAAGAATGAGCAGTAAAAGAGCGCGGCCATCAGTGGCCGCGTTTTTTATGGGCACGATTTGGCGTGAGAACCCCGCTAAACGCCGCTATTGTGTCGGGAGTATTTTCTTCTACAGCCGAGGTCAGTATGTCAATCAAACCGCCGTTACCGCCATTCACCCGCGAAAGCGCCATCGAAAAAATCCGTCTGGCCGAAGATGCGTGGAACAGCCGTGATCCACAGCGGGTCAGTCAGGTTTATTCAGCCGATACCCGCTGGCGCAACCGCAGCGAATTCGTTGAGGGGCAGGAGGCCGTCGTCGCATTTTTACAACGCAAATGGGCGAAAGAACTGGAATACCGGTTGATTAAAGAACTTTGGGCCTTTGACGGCGCGCGGATTGCGGTGCGCTTTGCCTATGAATGGAAAGATGATTCCGGCAACTGGTTCCGCAGCTTTGGTAACGAAAACTGGGAGTTTAACGAACAGGGGCAGATGTTTGCGCGTCACGCCTGTATCAACGATTTACCGATTCAGGAAAGTGAACGCCAGTTCCACTGGCCGCTGGGGCGCAGGCCGGATACGCATCCCGGCCTGAGTGACATGGGGTTCTGACAGCCTCAGGCTGATTTCTGGTGGATCAAATGCAGCGGGGGCGAAACATCGAGTTTGATGTCGGGGTTTTGGCGGAATTCATGGGGCGTAATGTTGAAACGCTTGCGGAACATGTAGGTGAAATGCGACTGCGAGCCGAATCCGAAATCCATCGCAATATCAAAAATCGGTGTTTCACTGCTGCTCAGCTGATAGACAGCGCTCGCCAGACGACGTTCTCTGATGTACTTCCCCAGAGAAATGCCTGTCGATTCCTTGAACAGTTTTTGCATGTGCCAGAGCGAATAGCCTGAGTACTCAGCCAGTTCTTCGAGGTGGATCACGCGGCCAAGGTGGCCTTCGATCCATTTGCTGAGTGCGCTGACGATTGCGAGATGAATGTCTTGAGCCATAACCAGTCTGTATTAATGTCGAATATCGCTATTATACACGACTTCGCTCTGATGGCGTTGCAGGTGTTGCTCAGGAAAGTGGGGAACAAAATGGCCCGCAGAGCAGAACTGCGCGTGCAGCCTGGGGGGCCATGATTTAGCGTAACAGGATCCAGTGAATTAACCGGGCAATGCCATCGTCCAGAAGTACCATTCCGGCGAGAATAAGAACGATCAGAATGATAAAGTTCTTACGCGTTGGCATAAGCTACCTCAGTTACCAGGGGCCACTGCCCTGCATATTCAGTGCAATAACAGCCAGACACACCACAACAAAGACCAGCAAAACGATAAAAAGGCGTTTCATTGTTTTTTATCAGAGCCTGAGCTCTTCCTCCAGCATAGGGAAATCATCTGCAAGTTTCCTGAAACTGAGTTTCAGGAATCAAATCACGCGAACGTTAACCCTATTTTCCCCACAAATCCAGTGAACTTGTGACGCAGATCTACCCTTCAGTCGCCGGACGCCTCACCAGATCGGTCTTCTGCCCGCCGTTTATGATGGTGGTTGGCGGCGTTTCAGGCACCAGCGCGTCAGGGGCGATGTTCATGTGGTTGAGCACTTCACCCATGATTTGTCCGAAGATAGGGCCTGCCACCGAGCCACCGAAGTGTTTACCTGCCTGCGGATTGTTGACCATGACCACCAGCGCCACGCGCGGATTACTCGCCGGTGCGACGCCAGCCGTGTAGTTGATATAACCGCCGTCGTATTTGCCGCTGGCGCCCATTTTTTCTGCGGTACCGGTTTTGATAGCCAGCCGATAACCGGGAACCGCCGCACTCAGGCCAGAGCCGCCGGGCAGGGCGTCACTTTCCATCATGTGAATCACGGTGCGCACTACATCAGCGGACATAATGCGGGTGCCGAGAACCGGAGGCGTCACTTTGGTGATCGACAGTGGGCGATAAATACCTTCAGAACCGATGGTGGCGTATTCGCGGGCGATTTGCAGCGGCGTGACGCGCAGGCCGTAGCCGAAGGAGAACGTGGCGCGTTCGATATCCGCCCAGCGCTCACGGTGCGCCGGGAAGTAACCGCTGCTCTCGCCGCCGATGCCTAAATCTGTGGCTTTGCCTAAACCGAAGGACTGATAGAGCTGCACCAGCACGTTGGCTGGCATCGCCAGCGCGATGTGCGAGACGGCAATATCACTGGATTTCTGCAAAATGCCGGTGATGGTTAACGCAGGCCAGTGGCCGACGTCTCTTATCAGGTGCCCGTTGACGGTGTACGGATGGGTATCGAGTACGGAGTCAGGACGGATCATCTTACGCGCCAGACCGGCCATCACCACCAGCGGTTTCACGGTTGAACCCGGCTCGAAGCTGTCGCTGATGGCGACGTTGCGCATGTCTTTGACCGCCACGCCAGCGTAGTTGTTCGGGTTATAGGACGGGAACGACGCCATGCCTAAAATTTCACCGGTGTTCACATCCACCAGCACCGCTGCGCCAGATTCAGCCTGATTGAGCAACACGCCGGTGCGCAGACGCGAGTACAGTACGTACTGCATAAAGCTGTCGATGCTCAGGTTGATGGTCGGTGGCTGCTGTGGCGCGACTTCTTTCAATACGCCGATGACGTTACCGTGGCGATCCTGACGGTATTCGCGCATGCCCGGTTTACCTTCTAGCAGCGCGTTGAAGCCTTTTTCGATACCGTTCAGACCTTCGTTATCGGTGCCCACCACGCCGACCAGATTGGCCGCCGCTTCGCTCATCGGATAGTAACGGCTGTCGTCATGGATGCTGCTGATGCCACCCAGATGTAACTGACCGATATCATCGGCGATGCCTTCTTCAATTTTTCGGCCCAGGTACACAAAGCGGCGCTGCGGATCGCTGTTGATGGTTTGCTGTAATTGTGACAGCGGCATATTTAGCGCGGAGGCCAGATACTGCCATTTCGGGCTGTTCAGATCGCTGTGCAATTCGAGAATGCGAAAGGGGTCGGCGACAATATCTTTGGAAGCGACGCTTAACGCCAGCGGATGGCCGTTACGGTCGGATATCGTCCCGCGCACGGCGGGAATAACGTTGGAACGCAGCGAGCGCGAGTCGGCTTCTTTTTCCAGCATCGGCTGATTGAGCAGTTGCAAATAGCCCACCCGGCCAAGCAGAAGCGCCATGCAACAGACAATGCCGAGGCAAATCAGCGCAAAGCGCTTGGCGTAAAAATGGGGTTGGGCGCTGGATTTTTTTGAGCTCGGTGGCATGGCGGTTTCGCAAAGTCATTGACGCATTTGAAGCGAAAAGCGAAGGTGCGCGGGAACACTAAAACCGGACAAAATCAATCCAGTGTGTACCCATTATATTGCGACTCATCGCTCTGATTGATAATGAATTTCGTATATCACCAATATCTTATATTAAGCCCAAGCTATGGATTGTTTATTTCAATTGCGCTTTGTAAGCAAGTGCAACCACAACGCCGTTTTTTATTCGACTGACAGCCATTCGTCGGCTTCTTCGAACATTTCCTCTAGCATTTGGTTTAATTGTGAACGTTCCTGCTTGCTGGCACCGTGGGTGTTCAGCCCGTTAGCCTGCATCGGCTTCACTTTCACGTCAGCATCCGGGAACATCCGGTGAACGCGTTTGGCTAGCTCGGCTTCAATTTTTTCACTGGCATTAGGGATGCCGGACACGTTCCGTTTGTCAAAAATCAGTTCAACCCGCATAACTTTCCTCGTTATTATCAATGTTATTAACTGGCTAAATATACAGTAACTGACCGGGGCGCTCTAGCTGTTTTTCACCGGTGGACTGGAATCAGTTTCACCTTTTTGAGCGTAAATTCATGTAATTCGCGGCCCCTGGCTCTTGTGAATGTTTTGTTGCCAGTTAGAATGGCGCGGATATAGATGAGGGAACTGTGAATACACAACGGCGTTCAGCACTGATTTTTTTCTGCCTGGCATGTCTTGTCATACTAACTTGTATGACGCAGCGCATCGCCGGGCTGAACGCGTTGACTGCCATTTTGAAACAGGACGCTGTGACGCAATCGGGTTCACCCGCGCTGAATGAACTGCCTTCTGACCTCTCGTCTATTCCCACCCCCTGCGAACTGGCCAGCAAATCGCTGCTGTCTGTGCCGCCATTACTCTTAGAATTTGCATTTCTGGCGCTGAGCCTGCTGCTGGCCTTTTTGTCACGCGGCAACATGGCGGCCATTCGCTGTCTTCTGCCCGAGGCCGTGCCTGTACCGCGATTGCGGGTACATCTGCGGCTGTGCGTTTTCCGGGAATAAAAATACGTCTGCGTTGTTCAACAGGACGTGATCTTTTATTTTTGGAGAAAATCTATGCGAAGTTTATTCAGGGCGGCGTTCGGCTGCTTTCTGATGCTCTGGCTGAATACCGGGACAGCGGCCGATTCCGGCTGGCTGCAAAGTCCGCAAAATACCCATGCGAAGGTGCGTTTGCAGGCTCAGCCTGCGGACGCTAATGCGCAACACACCCGGCTGCTGCTGTCTGTCAGTCTGGAAAAGGGCTGGAAAACCTACTGGCGATCGCCGGGCGAGGGCGGTATTGCACCCTCGATCAGCTGGCAGAATGTCGCCGTGGGCAAATCAGCCACCTGGTTCTGGCCGACGCCGTCGCGGTTTGATGTCGCCGGTATCACCACCCAGGGCTATCACGACGAAGTGAGTTTGCCGCTGGTGTTCGCTGGTAAAACGCCGGAAACGCTCTCCGGCACGCTGACGTTACCGGTGTGCAGCAACGTCTGCATCCTGACCGATTATCCTTTCAGTCTGGATCTGCGTAAATCCACGGAAAGCGAGGATTTTTCCCGTGAGTTTGCTGTGGCGATGGGCAAGGTACCGATTGCGCAGGGGCTGACGGATAAGGCTTCAGCGGGTTATCGCCGCGGAAGTTTGCAGATTGACGCTCACCGCGCTCAGGGCTGGCAAAAACCTGAACTGTTTATTGATACGCTGGAAGGCAGCGCGTTTGGTAAACCTGTGGTGAAGGTTGAGGGTGAGCAGCTGCGGGTGACGCTGCCGGTGACCGATGAGTGGGGCGATGATGCCGGTGAACTCAGCGGTAAAACCGTCAGTGTCGTGCTGAGCGACAATGGCCTTGCGCAGCAGATGAGCCTGAAGGTCGGCGCACTTCCTGCACAGTCCGCAAAGGGGATCGCGTTGTGGCAGATTGCGCTGATGGCGCTGGCGGGAGGATTTATTCTCAATCTGATGCCGTGCGTGCTACCGGTCCTGGGTATGAAACTTGGTAGCATTTTGCAGGTGGCAGAGCGTGACCGGCAACGCGTCCGCGTACAATTTCTGGCATCTTCCGCCGGAATTATTACCTCGTTCCTCGCGCTGGCTTTGCTGATGACGGTATTACGCCTGACTCATCAGACGCTGGGATGGGGAATTCAGTTTCAGAACCCGTGGTTTATCGGGCTGATGGTGCTGGTCACCGCGCTGTTTACCGCCAATTTGCTTGGCCTGTTTGAAATCAATCTGCCTTCTCGCATGACTACCCGCTTAGCGTCGCAAAAACGCGGCGGATTAGCCGGTCACTTTGCCGAGGGCGCGTTTGCGACCCTGCTGGCGACGCCGTGCTCTGCGCCGTTTCTCGGTACCGCCGTGGCCTTTGCGCTGGCAGCTTCACTGCCGGTGCTGTGGGGCGTCTTCCTGATGTTAGGGGCAGGCATGAGCCTGCCGTGGCTGGTGATTGCGCTGTGGCCGGGTCTGGCGCTGCGTCTGCCGCGCCCTGGCCGCTGGATGCTGCGACTACGGCTGACGCTCGGGTTCCTGATGCTCGCCGCCTGCCTGTGGTTGCTTAGCTTGATGCAAAATCACCTTTCTGTTCAGACGGTTATTATCATCGCCGCCTTATTATTGCTGGCACTGACAGTTGCTTCTGCCCGTCACTACGGTGTGCGCAGCACGGCGGCGGTGACCGGGGGCGGGCTTATTGTCGCGGTGATCATTTTCTTTGGTCTGACTTTCAGCTCAGGCAAGCCATCGGGCCGGGATGAAATTCGCTGGCAACCGTTGTCCGAACAGGCAATTGAGGACGCGCTGGCGCAGAACAAAGTGGTATTTGTGGATGTCACCGCTGACTGGTGTGTCACCTGTAAAGCCAATAAATATAACGTTCTGATGCGTGAAGACGTGCAAAAAGCGCTAACGGAAAATCACGTTGTCGCCCTGCGCGGTGACTGGAGTTTGCCGTCGAGAAACATCACCGAATTTCTGCAAAAACGCGGCAGTGTCGCCGTGCCTTTCAATCAAATTTATGGCCCGTCCCAGCCGGAAGGCGAAATTTTATCGCCACTGCTGACCCGCGAAGCCGTTTTACAAGGGCTGAAAAAAGCCCGCGGAACTGAATAATGAAAATGTTAATGCTGATATTAATGATGGTAATTTCCCCGGCTGTGCTGGCGATGACGCCGGAGGAGACGCTGTTCAACAACCCCGCTACGCCGCACTTTGGCGCGAAAAATCCGCGGCTGACCATTGTGTCGTTTACCGATTATAACTGCCCGTATTGCAAACAGTTCGACCCGCTGCTGGAGCGGGTGGTGAAGGAAAATCCGGACGTATCCGTGGTCATCAAACTGCTGCCGTTTCGCGGGGCCAGTTCGATCATTGCCGGTCGCGCGGCGATGACCGTCTGGGAGCAGCATCCCGAAAAGTTTCAGGCGGTGCATCAGCGTCTTATGTCCAAAAAGGGGCCACATGACGAGGCCAGCGCGGTGGAAGCAGTGAAAAGCGTGGGACTTGCGCCAATCACGGTCACGCCCGCCAGTTATCTTGAACTGAAAACCAATGTGGAAATCGCCGAAGTGCTGGGTATTCAGGGCACACCGGCCACCATTATTGGCGATCAGCTGGTGGCAGGCGCGATCAGCTGGGACGATCTCAATAAACTTGTGAAGGAGCAGCTGGCAAAGGTGAAGCATGACAAAGCTTAAACGCTGGGCGCGTGAGCTGGGCATTCTGGTGCTGATTATTGTGGCCGTAATGTTCGCCATGGATTTCCTGCGCGGACCTCAGGCACCGGCTAATTTCGGCAGTCAGCCATTACAATTACTCGAAGGTCAGAAAATCACTTTGCTTGAACAAAGCCAGCAGCGACCGCTGCTGGTGTACTTCTGGGCAACGTGGTGCGGGGTATGCAAAATGACCACGCCAGACGTGGCGGCGCTGGCAGAAGAGGGTGGTAACGTTCTCTCCGTGGCGCTGCGTTCTGGCGATGAAGTGAAAATCCGGCAGTATCTGGCGGCGAAAAATATCGCGATGCCGGTGGTGAATGACCCGCTCGGCGAGCTTTCCGCTCAGTGGGACATCGGCGTGACGCCGACGTTCGTCATTATTGATAAAGGCAGAGTGGTCAGCACGACCACCGGCTGGACATCGTACTGGGGGATGAAAGCCAGGCTGTGGTGGGCGGGGTTATAATCCACATACTGACAAAACAAAAAGGCCTTCACTGACAGATCGGTGAAGGCCTTTTTTTAACGATGTTCTATATGCAAAAAAATCAGTTGGCGAGGAAGCGTTTCTCGTCGGTCAGCACCTGAAGCAGAAGGCTCAGCTCAGGTTTTTGATCTTTAATGCGCTTACCGTTCTCATCGAACGCACGGTAATCGCCGTCGCTTTCCAGTTCCAGCGTCTGAGTTGGCGTGGTGATGACCAGCGTACCCTCATCGCTGGTGGTGACCCAGTTGTGACGGCGTTTGGCGGCAAACAAATCTTCGCCCTGCGAGTAATCTGCGGGGGAGGTTGTCACGTGGAGCAGGCGTTGCATGAGCGTGGTCATCACATCCGCATGCGCCGTCAGCTTGTCAATATTCTGCGCCGGGGTGCCCGGCCAGTGAATGATCAGCGGAACCTGCATTTGCTGGCGGTTCATTGTGTTGCCTGAACCCCATGTGCCGTTCTCGTTGAATTCAATGCCGTGCGAGGCGGTGATGACCACCACGGTTTTATCCAGTTCTCCGCGCTCTTTCAGCGATTGCAGGATAGTCGTGATTTGCTGATCAACGTTTTGCGCGCCGCGCTGATAACGATGAATAAAGGTGTTGCCCACCGGAACGCTGTCGCCGTTCTGACGCAGCGCGGAACTGATACCGTTGAGATTGACGTAAGAGAACCACGGGCCATTGCCGCGCACGTTCAACCACTGCCTCCACTGGGCTACCGTCTGTTCATCAGTCTGTTTGACCGGTGCGGGCAGCGTAAAGTCGGTCAGCAGTGCCTGACGATACAGCGGATTATCAAAGCCGTCAGAGGCAAACAGACCGAATTCGTAGCCCTGATGTTCCAGAGAAGTGACCAGCGCCGAAGGTTTTCGCGCCGCCAGAATGCCCGGCATATAAGTCGGAGATATACCGTAGAACAGACCAAACTGGCCGGTATCTTCACGGTTGCCGGAACTGAAATGCTGCCCGAAACGGACATTCTCTCTGGCGAATTCTGTCAGCGCAGGCATATCCTGGTTTAGCGTCGACGTGTGAACGCCGTCGAGTACGACCATCAGCAGGTTGTATTTGGTACCGGTGGCGTTGAACGTGATGTTGTTCAGCGGATACTCTACGGCCAGCGCTTCCGGATTCCCTTGCTCAACAAGACGCTTCTGGTACTCCGCAGCATTTAGCAGACCGTGCTTCTCAAGGAATTTACGCGCCGTCATTGGATAAGACAGTGGCAGATTCGAGCGCTGCATGGTGATCGGACGATAAAAATTGGCATCCGCCCAGATATACATCAGGTGCGAAGCAAAGAAGCTGGCGATAAACAGTATGACGATGGGTTTGGCGAAATTGCGGCGGTTCAGGCTGCGCAACTTCTGCCACGCCCAGGTACCAAAGAGCATTTCAAGCAGGAAAATCACCGGCAAGGCGATAAACATCAGCTGCCAGTCGCGCGCCATCTCACCCTGTCCGGGATTGACGACCAGCTCCCACACCACAGGATTAATGTGCAGGTGGAAGCGGGTAAAGACTTCGGTATCAACCAGCAGGAGCGTGAGCCCGGCGGTTGCCAGTATCGCTGAAAGGAATCGCAACAAACGTTGCGACATCACCACAAAGGTCAGTGGGAAGATGATCAGCAGATAGGCGGAGAAACCGATAAAACTGAAATGCCCAAGCCAGCTGACGAACGCGTAAATGCGACCTTGCAGCGAGGAAGGCCAGTCAGAAACAAACAGGTAGCGGCTGCCTAGCCCAAGAATGAGCAGGATATTAAACAGGGCGAACCAGTGGCCCCAGCTGATCATCTGGGAAACTTTTTCGCGATAGCGCTGACTATTTGTCACCATGAGAGGGTTTGGGCAAGTAAAGGATTAATGGGCTTTATCTTCTCTTATCGACGCTTGCAGAGCACTGGCGAAAGACTGAGATAACGCTTTGCGCTGTGCAGGAGCGACGCTGGTATTGATAAGGTTAGTCACCATATTGCCCAGAACCATCAAAGAAAGATCGGTTGGGGCGCGGTGCTTTTCCAGAACAGTTGCCAGCTCGGAAAGGAGTTGTTCAACGTGTTCGTCACTGTAACGGGATGATTGTGCCATAGAGTAATGTGCTTCTTGATCTGACAAAGTCCAATATCTTAACGTAACGCGCCCCCATTTTCCGCATTTTTATAACGAAGATAACGTTGCGTTATTGATCGCATCTATTAATCGGTATTTCCGCAGTGGGAGTGGTTGCGGCTTTGGCGCTTCAGTGTTTGAATACGCCCCGCAGGCAAACCCCTCTTACACGGCTGCATTTCAAACAGGAGAAAGTCCCCATGAGTCTGGATATCGAGCAGATCGCTCTGCACCAGTTGAACAAGCGCGATGAGCAAACGCTGGATGTTGTACTGCGCGATACGCTTTTGACGCCTAATGCTGCCGTTGACGAAATGATGGCTGAACTGCACCGCGTTTATAGCGCAAAAAGCAAAGCCTATGGTCTGTTCAACGAAGACAGCGAGCTGAAAGAGGCGTTACGCAGCTGCCGCAAAGGGGACGATGATTTCCTGTCATTCAGCCGCGCCGCCACCGGCCGCCTGCGTGATGAGCTGGCGAAGTATCCGTTCGCCGAAGGCGGCGTGGTGCTGTTCTGCCATTATCGCTTCTTAGCCGTTGAATATTTGCTGGTGGCAGTGCTCAGCAGCCGCAGCAGTATGCGCGTCAACGAACAGCTGGACGTCAGCAGCATTCATTATCTCGACATCAACCATGCGGATATCGTGGCGCGTATCGATTTGACCGAATGGGAAACCAATCCGGAATCCACCCGCTATCTGACCTTCCTGAAAGGCCGGGTAGGGCGCAAGGTCTCTGATTTCTTCATGGATTTCCTTGGCGCCGGGGTCGGGCTTGACACCAAAGCGCAGAACCGTGGCTTATTGCAGGCGGTCGATGATTTCTGTACCGAAGCGCAGCTCGATAAAAACGAGCGTCAGAATTACCGTCAGCAGGTTTATACCTATTGCAACGAGCAGTTGCAGGCGGGCGAAGAGATCGCGCTGGATGATTTGTCTGAAGAACTGCCGCCGTGGAATGACAAGAAATTCAAAGAATTTACCCAGGAGCAGGGCTATCAGCTGGAAGAAACTTTCCCGGCAGATCGCAGTACGCTGCGTCAGCTGACCAAATTCGCTGGCAGCGGCGGCGGTCTTACCATCAACTTTGATGCGATGCTGATGGGCGAGCGTATTTTCTGGGATCCGGCGACCGACACGCTGACCATCAAAGGCACACCGCCAAATCTGCGGGATCAGTTGCAGCGAAAATCCGGCAAATAAATAATGAGAAAATAGCCAGGTCGACTCCCTCCTCTGCGAAGGGGAGGAGCACAGCGCGAACCTGGATCGCAGCCAATAAAAAACACCGCCTGGGCGGTGTTTTTTATTTGTTCTCGCACGGCGTCCCGATGCGCAACAACCCGATCAGCGATTAAACGCGAACGAAGTCGATGTGAGCCAGTTTTGGCTTGAACGGGTGACGCTGTACAGCCTGAACTTTAACCAGGGTATCTTTACCGTCGATAACCAAAGTAATAGTTTCAGAGTAGAACTCCGCTTTAACTTCCATGTTCTTTACAGAATCATGGTCCAGTTTGATGGAAACTGGAGCAGCTGAGCCACCGTAAACGATAGCTGGGAATTTGTTTTCTGTACGCAGGCGGCGGCTCGCACCTTTGCCCTGCTCTGCTTCTGGACGTAATTCAACATTGATAGTGAACATTGTATGTTTCTCTATAAGAAATACTTCTTTATAAATTTGCCCCGCCACCTGCGACCGAGTGACGAGTTGAGTATTGCTGCTTCCACACATGGCGAAAGCGGGCGGTATGATACCGGAATACCCGTGGGACTAAAAGTCCTATCTGGATATTATCCGCGCAGCTCGTTGGCACGCCGGTATCGCCCCTCGTAATCAAACATCTTTTCCCGCACCTGCCAGAACTGACCTTTCATACGCGCGACCACAAAATCCGGGTGCCGCAACAAAACCTGCTGCGCGACGATATCCGCCGCGGTGTTCCATTCGAGCGGTACGCCCGGCGCTCGCTGATGCGGACGCAGGAAATTATGCAAAAAAGCCATTCGCTGGGCGGGCGTGCTGAGCCGGTAACGTTCGGAGACGTCTGCGCCATCCTCATCGTAATAGGTGATTTTCAGCCATTCGCCTTTATCATCGCGCCCGTGTTCAAGATTCATGCCGCCGCAGCGTAGTACCAGTGCATCCTTCAGGCGCAGTGCGGCTTTGAGCATATCGTCAGGATCGACCAGAATTTCCTGACACTGATGGCAGCGGCGCGCGGCGATGTCGTTCTCTGCGCCGCAGTGCGGGCAGCTTTTGAAGCGAAAGCGGAAATCACACTGCTCGCGGTTGCCGTCGTCATCTTCCAGCACACCCTGACAGCGGCGGCCAAAATGCTCGATAATCGTGCCGTCTTCAGTGGTTTTCCCCCAAAAGATATTGGCGAAGCCGCAGGCCGGGCAGAACACCTGCACCGGTTTGTTATCGCCCGCAGGCTTATGGCTGCCGACTTCCGGTGTAAAGAGGTCATGCGGATTTCCGGCGTAATCGAGGATCAGACAGTCAGTTTTTCCCGGCGCGAGACGCAGCCCGCGTCCGACAATTTGCTGGTACAGGCTGACGGATTCGGTTGGCCGCAAAATGGCTATCAGGTCGACGTGCGGCGCATCGAAGCCGGTGGTCAGCACTGAAACGTTGACCAGATAGCGTAACTGCTGCTGTTTAAAGGCGGTGATCAGCCGGTCACGCTCGACCGCATGGGTTTGTGCGCTGATAAGCGCCGCTTCGCCTTTTGGCAGCAAACCGAAAATCTCCCCTGCGTGTTCGACGGTGGAGGCAAAGATCATGACGCCTTTGCGATCCTGCGAGAATTCGACAATCTGGCTGATGATGTGCGGCGTGATGCGTTTTTGCTGGCGCAGTTCGTTGTTGAGATCCGCTTCACTGAACAGCCCGTTGCTGTTGGCTTGTAAACGGCTGAAATCGTAGCTGACCACCGGCATGTCCAGCCGTTCCGGCGGCACCAGAAAGCCATTTTTGATCATGTAACGCAGCGGGAGTTCATAAATACAGTCGCGGAACAGGCTGTTGGCGTCGCCGCGCACAATGCCCTGATGGTGATACTGATAAATCCAGCCTTTGCCGAGACGATAGGGCGTGGCCGTCAGCCCGAGCAGCCGCAGGCGCGGATTCTGCGCTTTCAGGTGGGTGATGATTTGCTGGTACTGGCTGGTATCGTCGTCGGAAATCCGGTGGCATTCATCGACAATCAGCAGGGAAAACTCGCCGCTGAACGCCGCCAGATTGGGGGCGACGGACTGCACGCTACCAAACACCACTTTGCCGCTGCTTTGTTTAAGATTCAGCCCGGCGGCAAAGATGTCCGCCTCCAGACCGTAGGAAAGATATTTGCTGTGATTTTGCGCGACCAGTTCTTTGACGTGCGCCAGCACCAGCACGCGGCCACGCGCCACGCGGGCCAGTTCGGCAATCACCAGACTTTTTCCGGCGCCTGTGGGCAGCACAATCACCGCCGGTTCATCGTGCTGACGGAAATGACGCAGCGTGGCATCCACGGCATCTTGCTGATAGGGGCGGAGTGTAAAAGCAGTCACGGTTTACCAGTCACCTTTTGGTTTTTTCCTGTAAATAACCACAGTGGTGAAGTATGCCAAGAAATCCGCCGGATGGCGATGAGCAATCAAATCACCCGACGTGAATGTTTAGCCTGCTTATTTTTATGTTTTCCTTCTAGGATGCTCCGCTAAGCGCGGCTATACTCTCTGTCTCAATGCGGCAGTGCGTCTGCCCCCTCGAAGTAATAATCACGTTTTGCAGTTATTGCGAATTGAAAGTATTACGAACCGAACAACCCTGAACCCTGTCAGTTGCTTAAATGCGGCGGCGGGGTCTTGTGTTTTATCAGTAACGCGGTCACTCAGATCGCCATGTAAGGCAAGCCGATCCAATGCGTCTGGACAAGTTTCTATCTCAGCAATTAGGTGTAAGCCGCGCGCTCGTGCTGCGCGAGCTTCGCAATAAACGTGTCACCGTTGACGGTGACATCGTCAAAACCGGCGCGATGAAAATCAGCCCCGAGCAGGTCGTCGCCTTCGACGGCAATGTGCTGGATCAAATCACCGGTCCACGTTATTTCATGCTCAACAAACCGCAGGGCTACGTATGTTCTACGGACGATCCCGATCATCCGACCGTGCTGTATTTTCTCGAAGAGCCAGTAGCGTACAAACTGCATGCGGCAGGACGCCTGGATATCGACACCACTGGTCTGGTGTTGATGACCGACGACGGCCAGTGGTCGCACCGTGTTACCTCGCCTCGCCATCAGTGCGAAAAAACCTATCTGGTGACGCTCGAGAATCCGCTGGCTGACGACACCGCCGCGCAGTTCGAAGCGGGCGTGCAACTGCACAACGAAGATTCCCTGACCAAACCGGCGCAGCTCGAGCAAATCGATGAGCGTGTTGTGCGACTGACCATCAGCGAAGGCCGTTACCATCAGGTGAAACGCATGTTTGCTGCGGTGGGCAACCACGTGGTGGCGCTGCATCGTGAGCGTATCGGCGAGATCGTGATGGATGAAGATTTAGAGCCGGGTCAGTATCGTCGTTTAACTGAGCAGGAAATTGCCAGCGTTGGCATGCCTGGGCGATAGTTTTACTTTGTCTTATTAATTGGGTGGTGAACGTGCAGGAAAAACCGGTATCCCATATTGGATTGATTTTCATTCTGGGATTGATATCGATGCTGATGCCTTTAGCTATCGATATGTATCTGCCAAGTATGCCCGTGATCGCGCAGGAATATGGTGTTCCGGCGGGCAGTGTGCAAATGACCCTCAGCGCGTACGTGCTGGGTTTTGCGATAGGGCAGCTGTTTTACGGGCCGATGGCGGACAGCCTCGGACGTAAGCCGGTCATTTTCTGGGGCGTAATGATCTTTGCGGTAGCGGCCGGTGCCTGTGCGATGGCGCAGTCGGTCGAGCAACTGGTCTGGATGCGCTTCCTGCACGGGTTAGCCGCAGCGGCTGCCAGCGTGGTGATCAACGCGCTGATGCGCGATATGTTCACCAAAGACGAGTTCTCGCGAATGATGTCTTTCGTGGTGCTGGTGATGACCGTCGCGCCGTTGCTCGCTCCAATGCTGGGCGGCGTGCTGATGGTGCTGTTTAGCTGGCACGCGATTTTCTGGGCGATGGCCATTGCCGCCCTGATTGCCGCTACGTTGGTGGCGGTATACATCAAAGAAACGTTGCCCAAAGAGCGAAGACAAAAATTCCATCTGCGCACCAGTATCGGCAACTTCGTGTCGCTGTTTCGCCATAAGCGCGTGCTGAGTTATATGCTGGCGAGTGGTTTCTCGTTCGCCGGGATGTTCTCCTTCCTCAGCGCCGGTCCGTTCGTGTATATCGAACTTAACGGTGTTTCGCCGCAGCACTTCGGCTTTTACTTTGCGCTGAACATCGTGGCGCTGGTTATCCTGACTATCATAAACAGCCGCAACGTCCGCCGCGCGGGCGCGGTGAAAATGTTCCGCTTCGGCCTGTTCGTACAGCTGGTGATGGGCATCTGGCTGGTGGTGGTCTGTCTGCTCGGGTTACCGTTCTGGGCGATGGTGATGGGCGTGGCAGGTTACGTCGGCGTAATTGCGATGGTGACGTCCAATGCGATGGCAGTGATCATGGATGATTTCCCGCATATGGCAGGCACCGCAGCGTCGCTGGCGGGAACGATTCGTTTCGGTACCGGCGCGGCGATCGGTTCAATCCTCTCGTTGTTTACCGCGAAAAGCGCCTGGCCTATGGTGGGCTCGATGGCGTTTTGCGTGATTGCGGCCACCTTGCTGTATCTGTATGCCAGCCGTCCGGCGAAAGTGGCGGTTAACTGAGCCCGTACAGCCCCTCCCTGCGAAGGGGAGGGGCGTTAATTCAGATTTTGCCTGCTCAGCCCCCTCCCGACCTCTCCCATCGCAGAGGGATGCGTTAATAGTTAACCCACTATCTCCGCTTTAACTCCCTGAACCCTGCGTGCCGCTTTGGCTCTGGCATATTCATCGGCCATCGCTTTGGCTTTAGCGCCGGGGATCAGCGCCATATCACACTCTTTCGGCAGTAGCGTGGTGACCGCAGCTGCAATCAGCAGCGAGGCGACCAGGGCGTAAATCGCCGTGCTCTGACCGTACAGACTGACCAGCACGCCGACCAGATATGGGCCGCAGAAACCGCCCAGATTTCCCAGACCGTTAATCACACCGCGCGCACTGCCGGCCACTTCCGGCGTGGTGACTTTGCCCGGAATGGTCCAGAAGGCGCTGGTGGCGGCCTGCAGGAAGAAACCGGCACCGACCAGGAAACCGTAGGCCGCCATGATGTTGTGGCCAAAAGCCACCGACGCCGCCAGACAGGCCGCGAATCCACACAGCGGCAGGGCGATGAACATGCGGCGTTTACCGGTTTTATCGGACAACACCGACATCGCCAGGATCCCCAGCATCGTGCCCACGTAAGGAATGATGGCCAGCATGCCAACTGAACTCATGTCGCCGCCGGTCAGGTTTTTCAGGATGGTGGGCAGCCACAGCGTGTAGCCGTAAATCCCGGTCTGATAGAAGAAGTTAATGATGATCAGTTTGACGATAGAACCGTTGCGAAATACCTCTTTCAACGGCGCATTATTCACCGGCGCCAGTGCGCGCAGGGCGTCGCGTTCGCGGTTCAGCTCCGTCACCAGATAATCGCGTTCGCGTTCAGACAGCCATTTGGCCTCTTCAGGACGATCGCTGATGGTGAACCACCAGAACAGCATCACTACAAAGGACAATGCTCCTTCGATGATGAATAACCAGCGCCAGTCGAGCGTGTCCAGAATCAGGCCAGACAGCGGAGCCGTGATCATCCCGCCCAGCGGTGCGAACATCAGTACATAGGCATTGGCGCGGCCACGTTCTTTGTCCGGGAACCAGTTGCTGACCATGGTCAGCACCACCGGCAGCATCCCGCCTTCCGCCACCCCCAGCGCAAAGCGCAGGAACAGCAGCTGGTACTGGTTAGTGATAAAGCCGGTGAGGATGGAAATGATTGCCCAGGCAATCAGCGAGCAGGCGATAAATTTGCGACCGCTACCGTGAACGGCGAGGCTGCCGCCGGGGACTTGCAGGAATAAATAACCGATAAAGAAAATACCCGCAGCCAGTCCGGCCATCGAGGCGGTAATGCCTAATTCGGCATCCATTCCGCCGGGCATGGCGAAACTAATATTCACCCTGTCCATGAACGAAATAATGCAGGCGATAAGAATGGGAGCAATGACGCGTAACCAGCGGGCCTTAGGAATCTTATTATTCATATTCTTTCCTCTGTGTACTTGTATCCGGCGATGACCTAATAAAAGCATTTTGAGGAAAGTATTTCGTGACATGAGTCACGTTGAATTATGTTAAGAAAAGGTGTTACCCGTAACGTGATCCTGCGCCACACTTCGGGCAGGGGACAGGGGATGTTAACCCCCGAAGAGAAGGGCGCAAGCCGCGTTAAATGGTGCCGCCAAGAGAGATCCGGTAATGTAAATCGACGCGTTCGATGGTCGGCAGGTTTTTGATTTTCTTAAGCAATATCTCGGCCACCACTTTGCCCATTTCGAAGCGCGGGGTAATAACACTGGCCAGCAGTGGCGTGGTCGCCAGGCCGATATCCAGCCCGTGGAAGCCGGAAATCGCCATATCCTGCGGGACACGGATCCCGAGTTTTAGGCATTCCTGTAACACGCCTACCGCAATATCATCGTTGGTACATAAAATCGCGTTAGTCTGCGGATCCAGCTGGCGCGCCATCGCTAACATGCCTGCGCCAATCGACACTGAAGAGACTTTATTGGGTGTGATGTGCAGCGGCGTGAGTCCGCGTTCATCCATCGCACGGCGGTAACCCTGATAGCGTTTCTGGTCGCGCGCGTCAGACATCGACCCGAAATACACCACATGTTCTTTGCCGCTGGCGAGCAGGGTATTTGCCATATCGTAACCGGCCTGCTGATTGTCAAAACCGACGGCGATGCGGCCATGTGTATCATCCAGATCCATCACCTGTGCGACGGGAATTTCGGCGGCATTGAGGTATTTATCGGCTTTCAGCGTGTGGACGCAATCGGTGAGGATCAGCCCCGCCAGCTGATAACCCAGCAGGTTGATGATGTGTTCTTCTTCGCGCTCTTTACTGTAATCGTAATTAACGACCAGCGTCTGGTAGCCCTGCGCGGCGGTGACGGATTCAATACCGGCCAGCAAATCGGAAAAAATCTGGTTATTGAACGAGGGTACCAGGATGCCGATGCGCGGCGCTTTGGCAGGCCCGCGCGCTTCTTCCAGCGGATACCCGACTTCTTCCATGACTTTGGTGATGCGTTCGCGGGTTTCAGGGGACACTTTTTCCGGCGTGCGCAGAAAACGGCTGACCGTCATCTTGGTAACATCCGCCAGTTGGGCGATGTCCTGTAGTGTCACGCGCTGATTTCTCATGCTTTTTGTCCTGGTTTTCCTGACTGCTTTGCTCAATAACGTTACCTGAATATTGAAACAGAAAGCGCCGGAGATTGTTATCAAAATGATGATGATCACATCAGGGGTAACAGGGTTTTTTAACATCCTTCAAAGTGATCTGCATCACAGTTTGCCCGCGCCTAAAACGTTGTAGTGTGGCTAACTTCCTGGAACCGCTTCCCTCATAAGGCCAACGCTATGACAAATCTCTTCTCACTGGATAATAAAAAGATACTGGTTACCGGCTCCACGCGCGGTCTGGGTTTCCTGCTGGCGAAAGGGCTGGCGCAGCACGGTGCCGAAATTATCGTCAACGGCACACAGACTGAATCTACACAGAAAGCGGCGGAAGCATTGCGCGCCGAAGGATTTATCGCTCATGCCGTCTCGTTCGATGTCACCAACAGTCAGGCGGTAAATCAGGCGATTGACCATATCGAAAGCAAAATCGGACCGATTGACGTGCTGATTAATAACGCCGGGATCCAGCGCCGTCACAAGTTTACCGAGTTCCCGGAAAAAGACTGGGACGACGTGATCGCCGTGAACCAGAAATCAGTGTTCCTCGTTTCGCAGGCCGTGGCGCGGTATATGATCCAACGTGAGCGCGGCAAAATCATCAACATCGGTTCAATGCAAAGTGAGTTGGGCCGCGACACCATCACGCCTTACGCTGCGTCTAAAGGCGCGGTGAAAATGCTGACGCGCGGGATGTGCGTGGAGCTGGCGCGCTACAATATTCAGGTGAACGGCATTGCGCCGGGTTATTTCAAAACCGACATGACGCAGGCGCTGGTGGATAACAAAGAGTTCTCCGACTGGCTGTGCAAACGTACGCCGGCTGCGCGCTGGGGAAATCCGGAAGAGCTGGTCGGCGGTGCGGTGTATCTGTCTTCCAAAGCCTCGGACTTCGTCAATGGGCATCTTCTTTTCATTGATGGCGGCATGTTAGCGGCTGTTTAATAAGGAGTTACGATGAATAAGACTGCACTCATCACCGGCGGTGGCAGCGGCATCGGGTTAAGCGCCGCGAAGGCGCTGGCCGCCACCGGATTCACAGTGATCCTGGCCGGACGGAATATCGAAAAACTGGAGCAGGCCGTCGCACAGTTCGCCCAAGGGCAGGCGGTGGCGCGGCAGCTTGACGTTACCAGCCCGCAGTCCGTGGCGGCGCTGTTTACGGAAATTCAGCAAACTTTCGGCAGGCTGGATCTGTTGTTCAATAACGCCGGTAATAACGTGAAAGATGTGCCAATCGAAGAGCTTGCGGTAGAAGACTGGCTGTCAGTGATTAATACCAATCTGACAGGCACTTTTTTGTGTACTCAGGCGGCGGTAAAACTGATGAAACAACAGTCGCCGCAGGGAGGTCGCATTATCAATAATGGATCGATTTCGGCGCAGTCTCCGCGCCCGAATTCTGCCCCATACACCGCCAGCAAACATGCGATCACCGGCCTGACCAAATCCACGGCGCTTGATGGCCGCGCGTTTAATATCGCCTGCGGTCAAATCGACGTGGGAAATGCGGCGACTGACATGGGTAACAAGGCGCTGGCGGGCAGAATGCAGGCCGACGGGCAAATCGCTGAGGAGCCGGTGATCCCGGTGGAACGCGTCGGGGAAGCGGTGGCGTTTATGGGCGGATTACCGCTCGATACCAACGTTCTGACCATGACCGTAATGGCGAGCGCCATGCCACTGGTCGGACGGGGATAATGACTGGAAACGGGGATTGATGGTTTATATATCATTCCCGTTCAGTTATATATTTATTGGGTGAATGAAAGTTATTAAAACATATCTATTTTAAGTGGTTTTGTCTCAGTAATGACACGTCTCTGACCTAATTATTCCTCTTTTTGATTATGTTACTTTGAAAATCTAACAGAGAACGCGCTGTTAGACATGAAATAACTTAAGCCAACCGGAGGGTTAATATGTTCATTAAAAATAAACTACTGCCTTTTTTACTTTTAACTATCAGCAGTTCACTGTATTCATGTTGGAGTCTGGCCACTGAAGTGGTGAATGTACCCGATGATAAATTTCGTGCTTGCCTGAATGACCATCTTGGTAAACTCCCTGCTATGCCTCTGACAGATACCGAGCTCGCGGGTTTAACGGGGCAGATTAGCTGTGCGGAAATGGGTATTGCGGATATTACAGGTGCAGAAAATCTTATTAATGTCACTTATTTAAATGTTGAATATAATCAGTTAGCGTCTTTACAGCCTTTGGTGAACATGACGCAACTTACGCGCCTTGCCGCAGGAGGGAATCATATTACCACGGGCTCTCCTCTGAAAAATCTTACTCATCTTAACGATCTGGATCTGAATAATAATAGTTTAACCTACGGTGATTTCATTTCAGAAATGACTTCTTTAGAAAGCCTTAATCTGAGCAGTAATAATATCCGCACATGTCCCGGCATTGAAAATTTGGTAATCTTAAAAAATCTATATCTTCAGGGGTCGAGAATGATAGATATATCGAACTTTTCGGGTCTTACGCAGTTAGAGCAACTTGAGTTATCGGATAATGGCATTAGTGATTTATCTGCATTATCTGGAATGAAGTCTTTAACCTTTCTGGATGTAAATTCACAGGATGTACAGATAGATCCTGTGCCAAATACAGGTTCACTTACCCTTAATGATCCTGTGATAAATGTTGATGGTTCGCCAATTCCTGTCACCTCTGTCAGTAATGGAGGGATATATAATAATGGCCAGATTATCTGGTCTGCTATTCCTGAAAATACTGAAGAAGTGACGTTTGAGTTTAATCAATCAATAAGTATTGATGGCCTGGAAGTCCCCTTTAGTGGTCAGGTGACTCAGTATCTTGAATAAACGTAGAAAACTAAGAAAAACGGCCCAGACAGGGCCGTTTTGCATTGCATTTCACAGCGGCGGAAGATTACGCCGCTTTGTGTTTACGCCTTCTGCCGAGCCAGAAAATCAGCACCAACAGAATCACTACGCCCGCGACCATCGCCGGAGCCATGAACGGTTGCAGCTGTGCCAGCAGGGTGACCGGTCCCCCTGCACGTAAAACCGCGACATCCTGCGCATTGACCTCAATGGTCGGGTTGCCGTAATTCTTCAACACATAGTTGGAGATGTCAGCGATTTGCTGATCGTCGAGCTGGCCGACGTACGAACCCACACCAAATTTCGGCATCAGCACGTGATGGTCACCGACCTGACGATCTACGCCGTAAAGGATGGCGGAAATCAGGTTGGAGGCATTACCCATGCCGGTGGCGGTGTTGTTGAACAACGACGGATACGCCTGATTTTTGCTGCCTGAGCCGTCCGGCTGGTGGCAACTGGCGCAGTAGCCGCTAAACAACGCGGCACCGTTATCAATGGTGTGATTGGCGTTGTACGGATGCGCGCCGCGCAGACCGTCTTCCACATTGACCGGTTTACCAAAGGTATCCGCTGCCTGCGTATCACGCGGGTCACGTACCGGCGTGCTGTTTTTCAGGTAGAAGGCGATAGCATTGAGATCGGTATCAGACATGTATTGCAGACTGTTTTGCACGGCTTCTGCCATGCCACCGGCGGCCTGGTTTTTCCCGGCAGTTTTGCCGGTTTTCAGGTATTCCACCAGCTGCGGCTGCGACCAGTTACCGATGCCGCTCACCGGATCAGAACTGATGTTCGGTGCATACCACGGACCGACCATGCCGCCCGCCAGTGGTTTATCCGTCACGGAACCCATCATCAGGTTACGCGGAGTGTGGCAGGTATCACAGTGACCGGCACCGTTCACCAGATACGCACCACGGTTCCATTGCTCGCTTTTGGTCGGATCCGGTTTAAACGGCGTGCTGTCGAGATACATCATGTTCCAGCCGGCCATCGCAATACGCATGTTGAACGGAAACGGCAGGGCGGTTTCAGTATTTGGCTGCTCGACCGGCTTCACACCTTCTTTGAAATAGACATAGAGCGCATGCATGTCGGCATCGCTCATATGGCTGTAAGAGGTGTAAGGCATGGCTGGATAGAGGTTTGCGCCGTCCGGACGCACCCCTTCGCGCACCGCACGGACAAACTGCTCTTCGGTGTAGCTACCGATACCAAACTGTTTCGACGGCGTGATATTGGTGGTGTAAATCGTGCCCATCGGCGAGTGGATTTCATACCCACCGGCAAAGGCTTTACCGCCTTCCGGCGCGGTGTGACAGGCCTGACAGTCGGCCGCAGTCGCCACCTCTTGCCCTTGGCGGATAAGCTCCGCCTGATTATCCTGCGCGAGTGCGAATCCGCTCAGTGAGGCACTTAACAGGCAGGCAACAAGGATTTTCTTCATGCTGCACCCGCCAGTTTTTTCGCCATATCATCCGCTGCTTTCAGACCGAGCGCGGCCATGGTCAGCGTACTGTTCACCACGCTGGAGGACGGGATCGCCCCGCCGCCCGGCAGCCACAGGTTGGCATGGTCGTGCGCACGGCATTCGCCGTTGACCACGGAATCCTTTGGATCATTGCCCATGATGGTGCCGCCCATGATGTGGTTGTTGGCGTTCAGGCTGGTGGTGATGTTGAATTCTTCTGCCATAAACAGCGAGCCGATATGTTCCAGCTGCTTGTGCGCCGCTTCCGCACCTTTACGTACATAATCGCCGACGTCGTAATGAATATCCGGGCACGGCAGGCCGTGTGGATCTTTGCGCGTGGTGCTAAGCGTCAGGCGGTTGTTTGGATCCGGCAAAGGCTCCAGGCTGATGGATAAATCCACGCCGAAGATAGAACGGCGGCGGATTTCTTCATCCAGCTCTTTGCCCACCAGACCCATCTGCAACGCTTTGGACGTTGCCGGGATCACGCGGCTGATGTTGTTGAGGATCATCTTGTTGGCGGAATAATCCTTGCGGAAATCCCCGTCGCGCGGGCCGACCAGACAGCTGCTCTGCGCCGGGCCACGGCCAATCCACAGCGGCTCTTTAGCGATGAAAGTACAGTGAAAGCCGGAGTGATCCATCATGTTACGGCCAACGTGATCGGACGAGTTGGCGATACCGTTCGGGTTCTTTTCGTTAGCTGCCATCAGTAGCAGACGCGGGGTTTCGATGCCGTTACAGGCCAGTGCAAAGACTTTGCCGGTCGCCTTATGTGATTTCTTCTGATTATCCAGCCAGTGAACCGCCGTCACATTGTTGTTTTCGTCGGTATCAATCTTGTAAACCACGGCTTCGGCCAGTACCACGGCGCCTTTGTTTTCGGCACGTTCGACGTGGGCGATACCATTATACATCGCACCGATCGGGCAAATTGGCTGGCAGTTATTGTTACCACAACAGGTCGGGCGACCGTTCCACGGACGCGTGCTGCGGCCCTGCGGGATCGGCACCGAGCGGTAACCATGCGGGTTAACGATTTCGGCAAAGCGGGTATCGCCGTAACCATAAGGCACCTGTTCCATCGGGTAAGGTTTGCTGCGCTCCACGGGGGATTGCAACGCAGGATCGTTCGGACCTGCTACGCCGATTTCTTCTTCCGCACGACAGTAATAGGGTTCGAGTTCCTCGTAGGAAATCGGCCAGTCGCGACCCACGCCGTACAACGTCTTCATTTTGAAATCGTTAGGGACGTGACGCCAACAGGACGCCGCCCAGTGCCAGGTGGTGCCGCCGACGGTGCGCAGATAACCCTGTTTAAAGCTGCTCGCGCTCGGGCCTGTCAGATGCACATAGTTATTTTCAGGGAAGTACAACGGTGCGGGGGCGTTCTCTGACTGCGGATAAAGCCCCTGAAAATCAGAGCCGGCGCGGTTTTCAAACGGCATATTGCGCCAGTTTTCTACTGCCTGCGCGCGTTCGATACGCAAACCTGCTTCCAGCACCAATACAGAATATCCCTGGCTGACCAGTTGATCGGCAATCATGCCGCCCACGACGCCGGAACCGACAACGATCACATCAGCAGACGCATCGCCGTCTGCGGTAAATTCGGGTTTTTTCATCAGGCTTTGCTCACATCAGCAGATTCAGAAGTATTGGTGAAACGGTCAGCGTTCATTGATTCAGGCATCGCGGCGTCGGGTGGCGCGGCGGTGAAGTACAGCGGACCGTTGCCGCAGTAGGTCGGCACAATCAGGCCGTCGCTTACCGGGCGGTACATCAGGGCATCTTTATAAGAAATTAGAATGGAATCGGTACCATGACCGACAGTGCCGGTGTACCACGCGGTGACGATGCTGGTCACCAGTTCACCCAGGCCGTTTTGCTTCGCGGCTTCCTGCAAGGCTTTGGCGGATTGCCCCGGCCTGACCAGCGCGTGGAGTTTACTGACCTGTGCGGCGAAATCCGGCTGCGAGCGGTGGAATGCGTTAAAAATCTGGGCTGAAGAGCCTTCGCTGATATTTTTATGTTCGGTGATGGCCTGTGAGACCAGATAGAACTGCCCGAAGATCACCGGCGACTGCGTGGCGGTTTCTTTTTCGGCCTGACTCAGGAAGGGAAAGCCGAGCAGGGTGGTGGCGACCATCGCTGAGGTTAAACCTTTCAGCAGTTCGCGACGACTGAAACCGGTTCCATTCGCGGTCGCATTGTTTCCATTGATTGAAGGATCGTTTTCCATCTCATTTCTCGCTGGGTTGGGTGTGAGCCAAATGACTCAGGAATGCGTAATTCAACGACTCATTATGATATTTATCAGAAGGTTAAGGCGGGTGTCTTTCATCCTGACAGGTTATATCAGTAATAACGATGCGGATGATAAGCCAAAAATGAGGGTTTTGTGCAAACAAATTGTGCGGATTTATTAACATTAGATCCAGATTTTAACGTATGATGCGGCGCGATAAAAAGTGTAACCAACCGGTTCATTTCACTATGAAATTAGTGACGCGGTCAGGGGATATGGCGTCGGTTAAAAGGAGCACTTTCCTGATTTTTATGGGTTTTTGAGTGTGAAGGTTTTTTCACCCCCCTGTAATTTGTATATTAATTGTAAAGAAATAGAAGTTAAAAGGTAGCCGCTAATGATGAAAATGGTTGTGAAATAAGGCTGAAAAGGTTACAAAGAAGCCAAAATGAGATCTGGCTCTCAGAACCATCGGGAGCGGACTAAAAAGGGTTACAGATTACGGATGTATGACTGATTACGTTAATTTAATGTTAATTATTTGAGCGTAAATTGGGAAAAGCACATTCCGTCGTCTATAACTGGTATAGATGTAACGAATTTGTAGATGATTTGTTTGAATCATTGTCTGGGGAATCCCGTGAATAATATCCAACTTTCGGTAGTACATCGTTTGCCGCAAAGTTATCGCTGGATGTCAGGTTTTGCCGGTATCAAAGTTGAACCGATTCCGCTGCCTGGCAACGAAGAAGATAACAATCTGATTGGCCTGAAATTGTTGAGCCATGAGGGTGAGTTTGCCTGGCAGGTGATGCATCAGCTGACCAACGCGCTGGAAGATATCCAGGTGAAAGCGGCGATCGTCGAAATCGACGGCGAGCCTTGTCTGTTTGTGCGTCGCGAAGATGAAAGCGCCACGCTCTGCTGCCTGAAGAATATCGGGGCGGCCATTGCCGAATCGATCACCGCGCTTTATCCGTTCTGACAGCCTGACGATCACTGCGTCAGGCGTCTCGTTTCATTCATTCTGCGTATCAAATGCATCAGACGCGGCCAGTAATTCGCGGGTGTAAGCCTGTTGCGGCGCGGTGAAAATTTGCTCACAATCCCCTTGCTCAACGACTTCTCCGTTTTGTAACACCATCAGCTGGTGGCACAGCGCCCGCACGACGTGCAAATCATGACTGATAAACAAATAGGTCAGGCTGCGACGTTGCTGCAGTTCGCTCAGGATCGCCAGAATTTGCGCTTGCACCGATTTATCCAGCGACGACGTCGGCTCATCAAGGATCAGCATTTCCGGCTCTAAAATCAGGGCGCGGGCGATAGCGATGCGCTGACGCTGGCCGCCTGAAAACTCGGTCGGATAACGCTGCCGGGTTTGCGGATCCAACCCCACGTCCTGCATGGCGCGGATCACCGCCTGTTCGCGCTCTTTTTGCGTCACTTTCCGATGAACCAGCAGGCCTTCGGCGATGATTTGTTCGACGGTAAATCGCGGGTTCAGCGCCGAGAACGGATCCTGAAACACCACCTGAATCCGGCTGCGGAAGGGCAGCATTTGCTGGCGTGAAAAAGTGTGCAACGGCTGGCCGTCAAACCAGATTTCGCCTTGTGATTTCAGCAGGCGCAGCAACGCCAGCCCGGTAGTGCTTTTCCCCGAACCGGATTCCCCTACCACGCCGAGGCTTTCCCCGCGACGCAGCTGGAAACTCATCTGATTCACCGCGTGTTTGACGCTGACCGTGCGGCGCAGAAAGCCGCGTCTGACCGGAAACCCGACGTTCAGATTCTTCACTTCAAGCAATACCGGCGGTTCGCCCGTAAGCGGCTGCGGACGGCCCTGTGGCTCGGCCAGCAATAACTGGCGCGTATACGGGTGCTGCGGCTGGCTAAACAGCGTGGTGCGCGGTTGCTGCTCCACCAGACGCCCGTGCTGCATCACCGCGACATTATCTGCCAGACGGCGCACGATGCGCAGGTTGTGAGTGATAAACAGCATTGCCATGCCCATCTCCTGCTTCAGTTCGTCGAGCAAGGAGAGGATCTGCGCCTGCACTGAAACATCCAGCGCGGTGGTAGGCTCGTCGGCAATCAGCAGTTTGGGTTGGGTCAGGACGGCCATGGCGATCATCACGCGCTGGCGTTCTCCGCCGGAGAGCTGATGCGGAAAATCTTTCAGCCGCGCGGCAGCCTGGCGAATACCCACGCGATCGAGACAGCGGATAATCTCGCCGCGCGCCGCCTCACCGCGCAGACCGCGGTGTAACATCAGCACTTCGGCCAGCTGTTTTTCAAGAGTGTGCAGCGGGTTCAGTGAAACCATCGGCTCCTGAAATATCATCGAAATCTCGTTGCCGCGAATACCGCGCAGCGTGGTTTCATCGGCGTGCAGCAAGGATTTTCCGTTGAACAGAATATCGCCCTGCGGATAACTCACCGGCGGCGAGGGCAGCAGGCGCAGCACCGACAGCGCGGTGACACTTTTGCCTGAGCCGGATTCACCCACCAGCGCCAGTGTTTCCCCGGCGCGGATATCCAGCGTGACGTCGCTCACCACCTCGCGCAGCTGATTTCCCTGGCGGAAAGCCACGCTGAGATTTTTGATCTGTAAAAGAGGAGTATCTGTCATTTCAGCGCGCCTCATGGTGTTGAGCCGACGGATTAAAGGCGTCGCGAACCGCTTCACCAATGAAAATCAGCAGTGACAGCAGCGAGGCCAGCACCACAAAGGCGCTGATGCCCAGCCACGGCGCCTGCAAATTGTTTTTACCTTCCATCAGCAACGTGCCGAGCGAAGGCGAACCGAGTGGCAGTCCAAAGCCGAGGAAATCCAGCGAGGCAAGCGTGGTAATCGAGCCGCACAAAATAAACGGCAGATAGGTCAGCGTGGCGACCATCGCGTTCGGCAGCATATGTCGCAGCATAATGGCGCGATCGCTGACGCCCATTGCCTGCGCCGCGCGGATGTAATCAAAGTTTCGGGTACGCAGGAACTCCGCGCGCACCACGCCGACCAGAATCATCCAGCCGGAAAGTACGCTTATCAGCAACAACCACCAGAAATTGGGCTGCACGACGCTCGCCAGCATGATAATGAGAAACAGCGTAGGCATGCCTGACCACACTTCGATAAAGCGCTGTCCAATGAGATCAATTCGCCCGCCGTAATAGCCCTGCGCGGCACCGGCCGTCACACCAATCAGCGATGAGAATAACGTCAGCAAAATGCCGAAAAACAGCGAGATCCGCAGGCCGTAAAGGATTTGTGCCAGCACGTCGTGCCCGTTGCTGTCGGTGCCCAGCCAGTTTTGCGCGGAAGGTGGAGAGGGGAAGGGCTGCGTGGTGGCAAAGTTGATGGAGTTAAAGCTGCTGCGAATCGGTGCCCAAAGTACCCAACCGTGGTCTTCCAGCTGGTTGAGCACAAAGGGATCCTGATAATCGGCAGGCGTTTCCAGTTCGCCGCCAAAGGTGGTTTCGCTGTAGTTAACCATGAAAGGCACAAACCAGTGGCCCTGATAGCGTGCCAGAAGCGGCTTATCGTTGGCCAGTACGTTGGAGAGCAGCGCCAGAACGAAGATCACCAGGAAAATCCACAGCGACCAGAAACCGCGCCGGTTATGGCAAAAACGCGCCCAGCGCGCCTGATTCACAGTGCTTACTTTAAGTAAGGGCATCAGTGGCGTCCCTCGAAGTCGATACGCGGGTCAACCAGCGTGTAGGTGATATCGCTGATGATGTTGAGCAGCAGGCCAATCAGCGTGAAGACATATAACGTGCCAAACATCACCGGGAAATCGCGCTGCACAATGGCGTCGTAGCCCAGCAATCCCAGGCCCTGCAAGGAGAACATCACTTCAATCAGCAACGAACCGGTGAAAAACATGCTGATAAATGTGGCTGGAAAACCGGCGATCACCAACAGCATGGCGTTACGGAAAACGTGGCGGTACAGAATCTGTTTCTCGTTGAGGCCTTTGGCGCGCGCCGTCACCACGTACTGTTTGCCGACTTCATCCATAAACGAGTTTTTGGTCAGCATGGTGAGCGTCGCGAAGCCGCCAATCACCGTGGCCAGCACTGGCAGCGTGATATGCCAGAGATAATCGGTGACTTTACCGTACCACGGCAGGGTATCGAAATTGGGTGATGTGAGGCCGCGCAGCGGGAACCAGTCGAGGTAGCTGCCGCCGGTGAATAACACAATCAGCAAAATGGCGAACAGGAATGACGGCACGGCATAGCCGATAATGATGAAGGTGCTGCTCCACGTATCAAATTTGGTGCCGTTTCGCACCGCTTTGCGGATACCCAGTGGGATCGACACCAGATAGATGATAAGCGTGCTCCATAAGCCGATGCTGACCGACACCGGTAGCGCGCTTTTCACCAGCCCCATCACCGACGAGCCACGAAACAGACTGTCGCCAAAATCAAAGCGCACATAGCTCGACAGCATCTCGAAATAGCGGACGTGGAGCGGTTTATCGAAACCGAAGCGATGGGTTATTTCAGTAATGACTTCCGGATCCAGGCCGCGAGCGCCGCGGTACTGGCCTTCACCAAACTGTGCAACGCCCGGCGAGGCTTTGCCGTTACCAGAGTTACCGCCCGCGCCGGGCAGACCGCTGGAATGTCCCATCTCAATGGCCGCTATGGCCTGATCGACCGGGCCACCGGGTGCTATCTGCACGATAAAAAAGTTGATGGTGATGATAGCCCACAGGGTCGGGATCACCAGAAGCAGTCGTCGTAATAAATAGGCGGCCACGGCGTTCTCCTCAGCGGCGTTCCGCAGGTAAGCGGGCGGCCCGGTTCATGTCATACCACCAGGTATCCAGCTCCATCCCGTTAGACGGCGCAACGGCAGGCATCGAGAATTTATCCCAATAAGCATAACGCTCGTGGTTGGTGTACCACATCGGGATCATCACCATATTCCACGTCAGTACGCGATCAAGCGCATGGCCAAGGGAAAGCAGCGCATCAGGATTGCCCTGATTAGCGGCGATCTCTTCGGTCAGTTTGTCGATGGCCGGATCGCTGATACCCGATTTGTTGTAGGTCGAATCGAGATATTTGGTGTTCCAGTAAATCTGTAAATCGCTGCTCGGATAAGAATTGGCAGGATAAACAGCCGGGATCATGTCGTAATCGCGCTGGCGCATACGGCGTACGAACTGGGAACTGTCGACTTCGCGAATCGACATTTTAATGCCCAGACGTTGCAGATTATGCTGGAACGGCAGAACGTACTGCGAATTTCCACCACTGGGTAGCAGCAGTTCGAAGGTAAAAGGCTTGCCGGTTTTACCGTTCACCAGCACCTGATTTTTCACTTCCCAGCCTGCTTCTTTGAGTAGTTGCGTCGCTTTTAACAGATTAATCCGGTCGTTACCGCTGCCGTCGGAGCGCGGCGGCTGATACAGTTTGCTGAACACTTCAGCCGGTACTTTACCTTTCAGCGGCCCCAGCCACGCCAGTTCGGCTGAGTCAGGGTAGTCTTTCGCGGCGTACTGCGTGTTTTGGAAATAACTGTCAACGCGCTGATAGGCGCCGAAATAGAGTGCTTTGTTCATCCAGTCAAAATCGAAAGCCAGCGTTATGGCCTCGCGGACTTTGCGGTCGGCAAACTGCGGACGATGCAAATTGAACGCCAGCCAGCGGGTATCCTGTGCTGCCTGATTTTCCTCATCTGCCTTCACAATAAAGTTTTTGCTGAAATTACCGCCCTGATACTGCGTTGACCAGTTCTTCGGTGAGGTTTCCATGCGGAAATCAAACGCGCCGGACTTAAAGGCTTCAAGTGCCACATTGTCGTCGAGGTAATAGTCGTAGCGGATGGTATCGAAATTATACCGGCCACGGTTGACCGGCAAATTAGCTGCCCAGTAATCGGGCACGCGGGAATAGGTAATGTACTGGCCAAGTTTGTAATCGCTGATGCGATAAGGCCCGCTGCCTAACGGTGGGGTATTGAGCGGTTCGTTGAATTTGTGTTTTTCCCAAAACGCCTGCGGCAGGATCGGCAAACCGAGCAGCCCGAGCATCATGTCTTTGTCCGGCTTCGGCAGTTCGATGCGCACGGTGAGGCGCGAAATGGCTTTCACTTCGACGCCTTTGTACACCACGCGAAACTGCGATACGCCTTCGGTCATGAATTTTTTAAACGAAAAGGCAACGTCGCTGGCGGTGATCGGGGTGTTGTCGTTAAAACGGGCACGCGGATTGATATCCACTTCCACCCAGCGGTACTGGCTGTCGTAACGCGCAGAATCGGCGATCAGCGGATAATAACTGCCAATCTCATCGCTGGAGGTGGTGAAAAGGCTGTCGTAGAGCGATCCGCTACGCACGGCCGGATTGCCGCGGGAGGCGAAGCGGTTGAAGTTGTCATAGGTGCCGATGGCCGCGAGAGTCACCTGGCCGCCCTTAGGCGCGGCAGGATTGACGTAGTCAAAACTACTGAAGTTGGACACGTATTTCGGTTCGCCTAAAATCGCGAACGCATAGCTGTCCTGAATAACTTCAGCCTGAGCCCCGAGGCTCAGCAGGCACAATGCTGCGGCAATCACGCGAGAAAACATCCTGAATCTGCACTCCTGTGATGACAACAGCAAGTTGCGGCTTAGGCGCGGGCTGTCGTTCAGTGATGAATAAATTATGGCTAAGGCCTTGTAACGCGCCCGTTTTCGGCGACTTCCCTGATTTCGGCCTTTTTATCATATTCAGCTGCAGACGCCTAAAAGAAAAATAGCGCCGCAAAGGGCAGCAGTTGGCGGCTCAGATGTGATAGCACGCCTCTTTTTCGTTGAAGTCGCGAATGAAGTCCATCAGAACGGTGATGCCCAGCGGTTTGCTGTACAAAAAACCCTGGAGGTAGGTGACGCCGTGATTGCGCAGATAGTCGGCCTGCTGGTGCGTTTCCACGCCTTCGGCCACGGTTTTCAGCTTCAGCTCTTCGGTCAGCCTGAGAACGGTATCCAGTACGGGTGCGATCAGGGTTTTCTGGTCAATCGACATGACGAAACCCCGGTCGATTTTGAGATAATCGAGCGTGAATTTTTCCAGATAAATTAACGCGCTGTGGCCGGTGCCAAAATCATCAATGGCGATTTCAATTTTATGCCGACGCAGCCAGTTAAACTCGCGTATCGCCGCCTCGGTATCAATCATTCCCCGTTCGGTGATTTCGAAAACCACCTGAAACGCGTTTTCCGGCAGCGCTTCGACAAAGTTCAGGACATCATCATGAAAGCTGACTTTGTTCATGTGATGCGGGGAAATATTGATGCTCAGCTTGGCTTTATCGGAAAATGCGTGTTGCAGCTCATGCGCATCGGCAGCCACTAACGCCATCATATGTTGGGTCAGCTGGACTATCAGCCCCTGGGTTTCCGCATAGGCAATAAACAGGTCAGGAGGAATGCGACCTTCAATCGGATGCTGCCAGCGTAACAATGCCTCGACGCCGGTAATCTTCATGCTGCGTGATTCAATCACCGGCTGATATTCCACAAAAAATTCTTTGTTTTTCAGCCCGCGCAGGATCTCTTTTTCCACATTGTGGCGATTGAGGTAACTGTGATAAATCAGCGTGCAGACGAATATGCTCAGCAGCAGACCGCCCAGCAGCGTAAAACGAAGATTGTCGGCGGTGAGGGAAGGGGAGTAGAGGCGGATGGTAAAAGGATAGTCGCCTGCTTTGATCTCGGTGTAATTGCTGCGCGGCAACTCGTTGAGTGAGACTAATCCTTCTTCTGTCGATAACAGCGCCGCGTTGCCGACCAGCAGGGCAAATCCGCGATATCCCGTACCGGGCTGGGAAAATAGCATGTATGGCGATAACGTCAGTTCGAGCGTGGCGATCACGCCGTCGTCAGGGGAGCCAGGATTACGTTGCCAGACGATGATCACCGGGCGGTTCGGCACCGCGGCCGTCCCCATCTGCAAACTGACGGCCATCGGTTGGGTGAAATCTATTTCACGCAGCGTGGTATTGGCTGGAACGTTCTGATTACCTGAGGCTGACGAGCAGAACACCATGCCATCACGCACCAGCTGGAAGTCCCGTACACCGACGCTGAACGCTGCGTCCCGGTTAATTTCGCGGGCGACGGACGCGCAGGGTTCGGCGGTGAGCAAGCCCAGCCTGCGCATACTGTCGGTTAGCTGATGAAAATAGCGGGCGCTGAATTGCTCTGTTCTTTTAGCAATCTCATTTTGTTCGCGGATATTATTGGCTTTGATGACGCTGAGAGTGATGAGGGTAAATAAAATAAAAAATAAGACGGAGAAAAAAAGGCTTCTTTTTAAATAACGGCGTTTGGGCAATACGCTGTGCGTCAGCGCCGCTTTTAAACCCATGGGAGTTAACCTTTATCTGACTGATGAAATCAAAGTATAACTCAGCCAAAAAAACATCAGTCTTTTATTACGGGCAGTGATAAAGGGAAAATCGGAGCATAAAAAAACGCCATCCGAAGATGACGTTTTTTTATTCGCTTGGCATAGAACAACAAGAGCTAAATCATGGGGTAACGGTTAACCGTTAGCCAATACGCGTCTTGCTTCACGATAACGTGCATTCCAGTAAGTTTCTTTCAGATTTGAAATCATCACACCATTGCTGGTGGAGGCATGAACAAACTGATCGTTACCTAAATAAATGCCGACGTGACGGCCTGTTGAGCCGGCGCGGAACAGAACCAGATCACCCGGACGCAGTTTCGTGCGCTGGATTTTCTTGCCCTTTTCTTCCTGTTCATACGTTGAACGAGGCAAATCCATACCAAATTGTTCGCGGAATGTTACCTGAACGAAGGCTGAGCAATCGATACCACGCTTGCTGTCACCACCTAAACGATAACGAACGCCTTTCCAGTCAGCATACTGATCCATAATTTTGGATTTTACGTTGACGCTGCGAACCATTGCTTCGAATTCATCCTGAGAGGCTTGCAGTAGAAGACCGTCTTTGTCATTTACTGCACGCATATCAGTTTGCGCGTTTTCTGTGTTCGAAGAATGTGTACCACTACACGCAGTGAGAATAATTGCTGCGCCAATCGCGGGAATTATCCGCGTGATATATCTCAGAAACGGTTGAGACTTGACCATTATTGTTGTTATCCCTTGCTGTCCTTAACGATGAAATCGTTACTAAAATTGCCAAACGAAGCGAGACTACCCGCCGCGCACAGTTGGGACAAACACCTGAATGATAAAATGTGCGTCAGAGCACGTTTTTATCGTCAAACCGGGTGTTTTTGCCACATTTCTATGCAGGCGAATTGGAGATTACCGTAATGAATAGGGGATTGCGAGAGGTATTATGAGATTTTTTATAAGAAATTGTGATGTAAGCTTATGTAAGTAAAGATGTAAAAAAAGATGGTTTATTTTTATGCTAATTTGGATTAAAACCGCATCGCAGGCGGGTTTCTGATTAACATTTAAGCTAAGTATATCTGGGATTTGTCTTAAAAAAAGACCCGCCAGACAGCAAAACGTCGACGGGTCATAATAAAATGATATGTATCAGTAGATCACGCTTTCTGAATGGGATTTTTATTACCGGGTAAATTTCTTTCCAGCCAGTTAATCAGCATGTCGCTGGCGGGTGTCATCAGCCACCAGCTGGCGCCGACCAGCACAACGGACATTGAACCGACCGCGATATCCGTGAACCAGTGCGCACCAATCATCACGCGTGGCAACGAGAAGATAATCGTAATAAGCACCGCAACGGCAAACGCGCCTTTGCTTAAATAGCGCAGCATAAAGCACGAGAAAATAATCAGCATCATGCCGTGGTCGCCTGGGAAACTGTCCGAAGACGCATCTTTGGTCGGAATGCCGGTCAGTTTACTCACGCGGTTAACATCCGGGAAACTCAGCGACGGGCTTTTATGACTGACGGGCAGTAAATGGCCGAGTTGGTTAAGCACCACTGCGGTCAGCAGCATGACAAAGCCAATAATGACCAGACGACGGCGCCCCAGCGAATCTTGTTTGAGGAAGAAACACAAATACAGCGCACCCATCGCCAGCAGTGAAATGCTGTCAAAAGCCCGGTTATTGGTCACGGCCACCAGATGCAGGAACCAGTGGTCCGTTGCCAGATGCTGATTGAAGAAGAAGAAAATCGACTTATCAATCGGGAACCAGAAACCGTGATTCGCTGGCAGGTAATAGGATAAAAACAGGGCAACGCCTAATACATTGAGTACCAGGATTGCGGGTATATTTCGGCGCCACATAAATGAAAACCTATACTTAGCAGGGTAATGAATAAATTAGTCAGCGTTAACTTAATCCTTACAACTTAAACGAACCTTCAACAAGAGTGATTGGAGTTCATTCCATTGCGCAACATCTCGTGTAATCAGCTCGATTCTGCTGTCCAAGGGTGCCACCGGTTTTGTCTCAATATGCAGATCGTTTGCCTGGCGGTTAATCAACAGCGTCCCTTCCTTTATGCGCAAAATGCCTTTCACCCGGTCAACCGGTGCCATACGCGCCCAGTCGAGAATGCCTGCGGTATCAAACTGCGTGTCACCATCAAAAATCCAGCCACAGCTGGTATAGCCGTCACCCTGATTCACTGCGCGACGCCAGCGCTGCGTTCCCGGCAGGCTCAGTGCTGCCAGTCCGCGTTTTTCCGCGTGTGCATGATGATGTTTGCCATCCGGCAGTTGTGCCTGATTAAGGCGCGGCAAATCGAGCAGGGCAGGGTCGACAGCACCCTGTGACGCAATCAGCAACTGACGTCCGCCGCCGTTCAGCCGATACCACGTCTCCAGCGCCTGCTGATCCTGCGGCTGTGCCACGTCGGCTTTATTGGCGACGATCACATCCGCACAAGCCAGCTGGTCGCGGAAGTTTTCATTGTCGATAACGCGTTGATCGCTGAGCTGGCGTGGATCCAGTAAACACAGCGTGGCATTGAGCGTTATCCAGTTGTGGTAAACCTCTGACGTCAACAGGGACAGAATTTGCTTCGGATGACCGAGCCCGGTTGGCTCGATCAGCAAGCGATCGGGTTTTGCCTGCTGCAACAGCATGTTCAATCCCACCTGCATCGGCAAACCATTTACACAGCACATGCATCCGCCGGGTATTTCTTTGAGGACAGCACCGCTGTCGGCCAGCAAGGCGCCATCAATACCGATTTCGCCGAATTCATTGACCAAAATTGCCCATTTCTCACCTTCAGGCTTCTGAGCCAGCAAATGGCGCAGCGTGGTGGTTTTCCCGCTGCCGAGAAAGCCGGTGATCAGGTTAGTTTTGGTCATGACTGCCTATCCTTATTTGAAAAATTCACCCGACAATGTGCAACGGGCATTAAAGAAAATCCAGCGCTGTGCCGATGTTTGTTCCTGAGGGCTTGAATCTGACGTGCATTATCCCCAATTTTTTTCGCCCGCGCAGTGCGAATTCGGTTAGGTGTATTAATGTTAAATTGACGTTGGCTAAATATTAAAAAATCTATTTTCATATGAGGGTGTAACCATGAACAGAATCATGTGGGTGCTGTTTTTGGGATTGTTAGCCTCAGGGATGACCCAGTTTGCGACGGCCGGCAGCACCGGGACGATCCACTTCTACGGTGCGATTGTTGACGGCGGATGTACCTTTGATACCGGCAGTAAGCAGGTTATCAGCAATTGCGAACGGGGGAGTAAGAGCGTCAAACAGGTTCACGCTGTCGACCCACAAAACCCGCAAGCATTTAATTTGCCGCTATCGCTTGGAACTGTCACCACACAGTCTGTTAACAACGATCCGCATCTGGCGGTGATGACAGTCACGTATAACTAAATTGATAAATATTTCTTAATATTTTGTTGGGGAGTTTTGCCGCCAGTGACGCCTTTTGCGTTTCTGGCCGGACAACCTGAAAACTGGCTGGCCCAATTTTGATCGGGCCGTCAGTTTTCAGCTCTCCTTCTTTTACGATTATCCCCGCATGTTATAATTTCCCCTGTTAATGCAGGCATCGTGTCAGCGAGTCACTCGCTTACAGATGTCAGACCAATTGAACGGCAGAGGCAACCTTAATGCGACTTTATCAGGAGATTGGCGGGCACTTACGTCGTGATATTCATGGCGGAAAATATGCCCCCGGTGACCGTTTGCCGCCGGAACGCGATATCGCTGAATCTTTCTCCGTAAGCCGCAGCGTAGTGCGTGAAGCACTGATCATGCTGGAACTGGAAAAAGTGGTGGATGTGCGCAAAGGCTCCGGCGTGTATGTGCTGCCGCCGCCTGAAAATAGCCAGCCAGAAGGCGCCGACAGCGGTTACGGCCCGTTTGAACTGCTTCAGGCGCGGCAGCTGCTGGAGAGCGAAGTTGCCGCCTTTGCTGCGATGCAAGCCACCAAAACCGATATTCTGCAAATGCGTGACGCCATTGACGCGCAGCGCGATTGTATTGAGCGCGGCGTTTCTGATGACGCGGAGGATCAGCGTTTCCACGGTTTGCTGGCGCAGGCGTCGCAGAACAGCGTACTGGTCAAACTGGTGGATGATTTGTGGGTGATCCGTCAGCGCAGCCCGATGTGGCAGGGGATCCATCAGCACGTCGGCGATAAAAATCACAGCCAGATCTGGTTGCAGGATCATCAGACCATTTTGCAGGCGGTGCTGCGCCGTGATCCGAAAGCAGCCAAGCAGGCGATGTGGCAGCATCTGGAGAACGTCAAAGATATGTTATTGCAGGTGTCGGACGCGGATGATCCCTCATTTGATGGATTCTTATTTTCCTCAGTGCCTTCTGAACTCAATGACTAGATGAATCAGTGCCAACAAAAACGGCTGCCGCAGCAGCCGTTGCTTTTCATCTCATCAGGCCAAATGTTAACCGACGTACTTCGCCACCGCTTTCTTCGCGCCGACGCGTTGCAAATCTGAATATGCCGCCAGAATTGCCTGCACTACTTTCTCTTCGTGCGGCAGTTGCTCACCAAATACGGCATTGAGCGCCAGCAGGGCTTTTACGCGTTCTTCGCCGTCTGCGGTAGATGCCACGATTTGAGCGAGCTGCTCAGCCATCGGATCTTTGATTTCAATTGGCTGACCGGCATCATCTTTGCCACCGATATAGCGCATCCAGCCCGCGACACCCAGCGCCAGCAGCTCATAAGAACCGCCGTTTTTCACATGCCAGCGGATAGAATCCAGCATACGTTGCGGAAGCTTCTGCGTGCCGTCCATGGCGATTTGCCAGGTGCGGTGTTTCAGTGCCGGGTTGCTGTAGCGTGCGATAAGACTGTCGGCGTAGGCGTTCAGATCTACGCCTTCCACGCTCAGCGTCGGCGCTTGTTCTTTCAGCATCAGACGATGGGCGGCGGTTTTGTAATGCTCATCTTCCATGCAATCGTTGATGTGCTGATATCCCGCCAGATAGCCCAGATAGGCCAGGAAAGAATGGCTGCCGTTGAGCATGCGCAGTTTCATCTGCTCGAAAGGCAAAACGTCAGAAACCATCTGCGCACCGGCCTTTTCCCAGTCCGGACGACCGGCGACAAAGTGGTCTTCCACCACCCACTGGATGAACGGTTCGCAGGCGATACCGCAAGGGTCAGCCACGCCACCCAGCGCCTGGGTGATTTCTTCCAGCGTATTTTCGGTCGCTGCCGGAACGATGCGATCCACCATGGTGCTCGGGAAGGAGACGTTTTCGGTGATCCACTGAGTCAGTTCTGCGGAACGCGCTTTTGCCATCCCCAGAACGGCGTTTTTGACCACCCGACCGTTTTCTGGAATGTTGTCACAGCAAAGCACGGTAAAGCCCGGCAGGCCGCGCTCATGGCGCAGGCGTAGCGCTTCAACCAGCACGCCTGGTGCGGTGCAAGGCGCTTGTCCGCCTGCCAGATCCTGCTGAATTTTCGGATTTTGCAGATCCAGTTCACCGCTGCCTGGCTCGATGCAATATCCTTTTTCAGTGATGGTCAGCGAGACAATGGCCACCTGCGCTTCGGTCAGTTTTTCGAGAACCGCATCCAGCCCGTCAATCAAGCCGTGCACCGAATCATGGGCCGAGCCGACAATAATCGCCTGATTACCCTCTGCGCCTTTTTCCAGCACGGTGAAAAGGTGGTTTTGCTCGCGTAACGTTTTGATCAACGTCTCGTTACCGAAGAGGCTGATTTCACAGATGCCCCAGTCGCCGCCCTGTAAATTCAACACCCGGTTGGTCAGCAGCGCCTGATGCGCGCGGTGAAAGGCACCAAATCCAAGGTGAACAATCCGGCTTTTCAATGCATCGCGATCGTAAGCAGGCAATGACACGGCTGCGGGCAGGGACGCTGTGGCAATAGTTTTCATGCAATACTCCAGGCAAGTCAGAAAATAAATAATTGGTCAGGCCAAATAGGGGCTGTTTACCCGTCAGTTCAATTTCATGCTGGATAAAGCGACGATTTAAGCCGAAATCAGGGCTTTGAGTGTAAAGTCATATGATAGAAAGGGGAATTGGTAAGTCCGGAAGGCCTCTCGTTTTGTGAAGTAGATCGAGAGTCTGGCGCATTTCTGGCAAAGTGAAGGTAATAAAAAAGGAACGCCGCAGCGTTCCTTCAATTTCAGAGGGAGCAGGAATTAATCTGCGCGCCCCATGTAACGACGTTCAGCGATATGAATGCGGATTTTGTCGCCAGTGCTCAGGTATTCTGGCACCTGAATGTTCAGACCGGTGGCCATCACAGCCGGTTTCGTGCGTGAACTGGCGGACGCGCCTTTGATGCCCGGTGCCGTTTCCATAATTTCCAGATCGACGGTCTGCGGCATTTCCAGCGCCAGCAGCTGGCTGTCCAGCGTCAGAACCTGCATACCCTGCAAACCTTCTTCTGGAATAAACAGCAGTTCTTCTTCGATCTGCGATTTATTGAAGGTGTAAGGCGTGAAGTCTTCGTCATCCATAAAGATGTATTCGTCGCCGTCGACGTAGGAGAAGTTCACCTTACGGCGGGTAAGGCTGACGGTATCGAGAATGTCGTCACCCTTGAAGCGCTCTTCCACTTTGCCACCGGTACGCACGTCCGCGAAACGCATTTTGTACAAGGTGCTTGCACCACGGGCACTTGGGCTTTGAACATCAATATCTTTTACCAGCAGCAATTTGCCGTCGTAGTTCACAACGAAGCCGCGTTTAATTTCGTTAGCACGAGCCATATAAATACCTGTCGAGATAAAGAGGAAAATAATTTGCGACACGTTACCCGCGGCGCCGGTTTCAGGCAAGCAGATAGCGCAAAAAGAGTCGGGAAAGTCCGCATTATTACGCATTTTTTCAGGCCAGCCCGTTGACGTTAAAAATGGGCCGTCAACTGTGTTAAAGAGTAGTAAATATTTCGCTGGTGGCGCAGTAAAGCGCCTGCTATTGTCGCGCCTCAAAACCAGACCTGAGGAGGCTGTTGATGGACTGTCGTACTGATTGCGGAGCCTGTTGCATAGCGCCTTCAATTTCCAGCCCGATCCCCGGAATGCCGGACGGCAAGCCTGCGAATACGCGTTGCGTTCAGCTGGCGGATAATTTCCTGTGCAAGATTTTTACCTCGCCGCTGCGCCCGAAAGTTTGCGCCAGTTTGCAGGCCAGCCGCGAGATGTGTTTCACCCATCGCGACCAGGCCCTGACCTATCTGATTAAATTGGAAGCAGACACCGCACCCTAAGCTTTCGGAGCGACAGTTTCCGTGATCGGATTTTCCACGTTTTTCACGTTCCAGATACACAGCAACGAGCCCACCACCATCACCAGCGCGGCGTAAAACACGGCATGATAATTCCAGAACTGTGCAATCACTCCGGCCAGCGATCCAGCGAGGATCCAGCCCGCGCGCGTGGAGTTAGTGAACAGCGTGGTGGCCGCGCCCGCCTGACCTGGCATCAGATCCTGAAAATACAACATCCCGATACCGGCCAGAATGCCGATGAAAACTGCGTTCAGCAGTTGTAAAGCAATCAGCATGACCGCGCCGGTAGTGAACAACAGACACCCGTAAAAAATCACACCGGCAATAACCGCCAGACGCATCAGGAAGCGCTTACCGAGTTGTCTTGCCAGATAACCGGCAATCAGCATCGTAGGGATTTCCAGACAGGCTGCGCTGCCCATCAGCACGCCCGCCAGCTTCTCCGGCAGACCCAGCTCGCGCACCACGTACAACGGCATACTGATCAGATAAATACTGTTGGCCGCCCACATCAGTGAGCATGCGATGAACAGCATCAGCGTGTCACGACGGTTACGGCGCGGCGCTTCGAGTGTTGCTGAAGTCTTCATCCGCGCTTTCGGCATTGACGGTAAAAACACGTACACCATCACGCCGCACACCAAAAATGCCAGCGTCGCCGCGCAGTACATAAAGGTAAAACCAAAGCCCATGGAGAGCGCGAACGCCAGCGGCGGGCCCACTACCCACGCCAGAGAAACCTGCGCGCGCAAAATAGAGCTGAACATTACCGCTTCACGCCCGGTTTTCTCAGCATGTTCACGCGCCAGCGCGAACATCTGGGGGTTGGCGGTGGAGCCGAAGCTCGATAACAACACGCCGATAAACAGCAAAATAAAGTAGTTGCGGTTGAAGGCGAACAGCACACACGCCAGCGCACCGAGCAGGCAGCAATAGAGGATAAGCGTTTTGCGATCGCCGCGTTTATCCGACCACGTTGCCAGCAGCTGGCTGACGAAAATGCCGATCACCGCGCTGCCGGTAAAGAAGATGCCGACCATAAACGGGCTGACGTAAACCTGAGAGGTCAGAAACAGGCTGAGTGTCGGCGTTTGTAACGCGCCCGCGATGCCAGTGAGAAAGGCGATGATCAGAAAGGCCGTCGAGGTCATGTCGGGCAGGCGGCGGGCTGACGCTGTAGATGTTCGCATTGAGATAACTGTGCCAGAAGTAGGGAAGGGACAAAATTTGCGCGAATGTTACGACAGTTTAAAAAAAACAAAAACAGGTTTTGATCATCAAAAATGTAAACCCGGATGAATTTGCCATACTGAATAATAAAACCGCACTTTGTGTTAAAAATAGCCGAAAGACAGTGCCCGACAGCAGCATCAGAAACCGTCAGCTGACGTCAGCTTTTGACGTTTAAGACTCAATACAACCGCGTCAGCCTGACTTCAGCATTTGTGTTAAGTGATTCGTTCCGAACGTTCTGAATAAAGGAAACTGTGCGTAGCATCAAAAATTCATCACGTAGAATCAGGGAAAACTTGCTTTAAAGGCGAGGCCGATTAAGACTTCCTGAAACGTTTCAGCGTTATCAGTTTCAACAACGAAATCTGGTGACGCTCCTTTTTTCTCAGTAAAGCTGAAACGATTCAATTTCAGCAGGAGAGGAGAATTATGTTCCAACTGTCACAGCAAGATATTCACCTCGGTGCAGCTGCCAGCGACAAGCAGGAGGCCATTCGTCAGGTCGCCGCTGCGCTGACTCAGGCTGGCCGTGTCAGCGAAGGTTATGTAGACGGCATGTTAGCCCGTGAACTGCAAACTTCCACTTACCTCGGTAATGGCATCGCTATCCCTCATGGCACCACCGATACGCGTGATCTGGTGCTCGATACTGGCGTTCAGGTCTATCAGTTCCCACAGGGCATTGCCTGGGGCGAAGATCAGACCGCTTACATCGTTATTGGCATCGCAGCCCGTTCTGATGAACACCTCAGCCTGCTGCGTCAGCTGACGCACGTCTTAAGTGATGACAGCGTGGCAGAACGCATGGCGAAAACAGATTCAGCTGAAGAGTTGCGCAGTCTGCTGATGGGCGAGAAGAACGCCGCTGAATTCTTGTTTGATACTCAATTGATTGCGGTAGATGTTGCGGCAGAAAATTTGATCACCCTGCAGGCACTGAACGCCGGTCGTCTGCAACAGGTTGGCGCGGTCGATACGGCCTTCGTCAGTGACGTGATCAGCCGTAAACCGCTGAATCTGGGGCAGGGCATCTGGCTGAGCGACAGCACCGAAGGCAATCTGAAAAGCGCAGCGACGGTCAGTCGTGCTCAACAGGCCTTCGAACTGGACGGTGAAAAGGTGGCGTTGCTGCTGACTATTTCCGTCGCCGACGATCAGCCTCTGAACGTGCTGAACTACTTAAGCGATCTGCTGATTGCCAACAAAGCTGAACGCCTGCTGACGGCTGACGCCGTGGGTGTGCTGGCCTTGCTGACCAGTGAAGTCGCAGAAGAAGCCAACGTGCTGACGGCTGAATACGTGATCCGCAACGAACACGGTCTGCATGCGCGTCCGGGTACGGCGCTGGTCAACGTGATCAAACAGTTCACCAGCGAAATCACCGTCACCAATCTTGATGGCAGCGGTAAACCTGCCAATGGCCGCAGCCTGATGAAAGTCGTCGCGCTGGGCGTGAAAAAAGGTCATCACCTGCGCTTTACCGCCAGCGGTGAAGATGCCGAACTGGCATTGAAAACCATCGGTGAAGCCATTTCCGAAGGTCTTGGGGAGGGCGCATGAGCCGCAGAGTCGCCACAATTACCCTTAACCCGGCGTACGATTTAGTGGGCTATGTGCCTGAAATCGAACGCGGTGAAGTGAATCTGGTGCAGACCACTGGCCTGCATGCTGCAGGTAAAGGCATCAACGTTGCGAAAGTGCTGAAAGATCTCGGCATCGACGTCACTGTGGGTGGTTTCCTCGGTAAAGAAAATCAGGACGGCTTCCAGCTGCTGTTTAGCGATCTGGGCATCGCCAACCGCTTTCAGGTGGTCAATGGCCGTACCCGCATCAACGTCAAACTGACCGAAAAAGACGGCGAAGTCAGCGACTTCAATTTCTCCGGATTTAACGTGACGCCGGCGGACTGGGAACGTTTCGTGACGGATTCTCTGTCATGGCTAGGCCAGTTCGACATGGTCTGTGTGAGCGGCAGTCTGCCTGCCGGCGTCGATCCTGACGCGTTTACCGACTGGATGAAACGTCTGCGCGCGCAGTGCCCGTGCATCATTTTCGACAGCAGCCGTGAAGCACTGGTTGCTGGCCTGAAAGCTGCGCCGTGGCTGGTTAAACCTAACCGCCGTGAGCTGGAAATTTGGGCTGGCCGTAAATTGCCAGAACTGAGTGACGTGGTAGAAGCCGCGCACGCCTTGCGTGACCAGGGTATCGCCCATGTGGTGATTTCTCTGGGTGCAGAAGGTGCCTTGTGGGTTAACGCATCCGGTGCGTGGATCGCCAAACCGCCAGCTTGTGAAGTTGTCAGCACAGTCGGTGCCGGTGACTCCATGGTCGGTGGCCTGATCTACGGTTTACTGATGCGTGAATCCAGTGAACATACGCTACGACTGGCAACCGCCGTTGCCGCCCTGGCTGTCAGCCAGAGTAATGTCGGTGTCACCGATCGTCCGCAGCTCGCGGCGATGATGGCCCGTGTTGATCTGAAACCCTTTTAATCCGCAGGAGGCAGAATGAAAACGCTGCTGATGATAGACAGTTCGCTGGGACAGGCTCGCAGCCATCTGGCGAAAAATTTGCTCGCTGCTGCCGTAGCGAAAGCCGGGCACCAGCTGGTTGAGCAGGCTGCTGACGCTGAAATCGTGATCGTCGCCGGTGAAACCGTGCCAAACGATGCGACGCTGACCGGCAAGAATATTTATACCGGCGATGTGGCTGCTGCGGTTCGCGAACCTGAAGCTTTCGTGCAACGCGCACTGGCTGAAGCGAAACCTTACGTTGCTCCCGCCGCGGTGGCTGCTGTTTCAGCACCGGCTGTTAACGGTCCAAAACGTATTGTGGCGATCACCGCGTGCCCGACCGGCGTAGCGCACACTTTCATGGCGGCTGAAGCTATCGAAAGTGAAGCTAAAAAACGCGGCTGGTGGGTGAAAGTTGAAACCCGTGGTTCCGTGGGTGCCGGTAACGCCATCACGCCTGAAGAAGTTGCAGCAGCCGATCTGGTGATTGTTGCGGCTGACATCGAAGTGGATCTGGCGAAATTTGCCGGTAAGCCGATGTACCGTACCTCTACGGGTCTTGCACTGAAAAAGACCAAGCAGGAACTGGATAAAGCGCTGGTGGAAGCTGAAGTGTATGCCCCTAACGCACAGGGCGCGGCTTCAACAACGAAGAAGAAAGAAGTGGGCGGTTCAGGCCCATACCGTCACCTCCTGACCGGCGTGTCTTACATGCTGCCGATGGTTGTTGCGGGTGGTTTGTGTATCGCGCTTTCCTTCGTATTCGGTATCAAAGCCTTTGAAGTGAAGGGCACGCTGGCGGCTGCACTGATGCAAATCGGTGGCGCTTCCGCCTTCGCGCTGATGGTGCCGGTTCTGGCTGGTTTCATTGCTTTCTCCATCGCAGACCGTCCGGGTCTGACGCCGGGTCTTATCGGCGGTATGCTGGCTGTCAGCACCGGTGCGGGTTTCCTGGGCGGTATCATTGCCGGTTTCCTGGCGGGTTACGTGGCGAAAGCCATCAGCGGCAAGCTGAAGTTACCGCAAAGTATGGAAGCCCTGAAGCCTATCCTGATTATTCCGCTGGTGGCGAGTCTGATTACCGGCCTGGTCATGATTTACGTGGTCGGTACGCCGGTTGCTAAAATCATGGCGGGTCTGACTGCCTGGCTACAATCTTTGGGTACAGCGAATGCGGTACTGCTGGGCGCAATCCTGGGTGCGATGATGTGTACCGATATGGGTGGCCCGGTGAACAAAGCCGCTTACGCGTTCGGCGTGGCACTGCTGAGTTCTTCCGTCTACGCACCAATGGCTGCCATCATGGCTGCCGGTATGGTGCCACCGCTGGCGATGGGTCTGGCAACGCTGCTGGCGCGTAATAAGTTCGAGCAGAGTGAACGTGAGGGCGGTAAAGCGGCGCTGGTTCTGGGCCTGTGCTTTATCTCCGAAGGTGCGATTCCTTTCGCCGCCCGTGACCCGATGCGCGTACTGCCTTGCTGTATCGTAGGGGGCGCCGTAACAGGTGCTCTGTCGATGGCCTTCCACGCACAGCTGATGGCACCGCACGGCGGTCTGTTCGTTCTGCTGATCCCTGGCGCAATCACACCTGTTCTCGGTTATCTGATTTCGATCATTGTGGGTACCGTGCTGGCCGGTGGTGCTTACGCGATTCTGAAACGTTCAGATGCGGCGGTAGCGGCTAAAGCCGTCATCTAAAAGTGTTTAAGCTTGTTGAAAGGCGCGACGTGAAAATGTCGCGCCTTTTTTATTGCAGTGATTGATGCAATGAGGGGGTTTTGAGTTGCTACTTAAGTTGGCCTTGAGTACGCCTAAACGCACGCCCTGCGGACTCCCGCGAACTGCTCCTTCCTCTGCGTGGGGTATTAACGTTAAATCCAAAGTTTAAAGTGTGCTTTAACACGTTTATTGCCAGCTCTCCCCCTTCGCAGAGGGAGGAGCAAACCGGCCAGATTTTGGCTGATCTTGAATTTATTCTTCCCGAAACGCCAACGCGACGCCCAGTGCGTCCGCCGCGCGAACCAAAACCAGACGGGTTAAGTCATTAAACGGTATTTCCCCCACCCGCAAACTATTACGCACTGCCTCAAGCGACCGCGTCGCAAACTCCAACCCGACCATCCGCGCGCTGCCGCCATCACCTTCGGGCACAATGCCGAATTCTGCCGTGGCCTGCTTTGGTGTCACAAACCGGACGGCAGCGCGCCCGGCGCGCAGAATCACGCCATCGGCAACACTTTGTAAGGCTTCAGCACCAAACAACTCCCCGTAAACCCTTGCCGCAGCCTGCGGGTCAGCGGCGGAAATCACAAAGCCGGTGATGTCAGCGACACCATTAGGGTGGTGCTGCCATTCGTTGCGCCATACCAGCTCCGGTGTCAGGTGATGACAGAAGAAACTGCGGCCATTGGGTACGCGATCGGCGGCCAGCGGAACGGTGCGGAACCGCGCATTTGGCGAGGTGCCGTCGTTGAGTGCCACCGGGCGGAAGAATTCAGCGGGAGGCGATCCGGCGATATTGTGATTTTGCAGATGCTGGTAAACCGCCGCTGAATTCTGCGTTTTCCACACCAGACCGGTCAGACCGAGCGGAGCCTGCCATAAGTCGGTGCGGGTGTGGGCATTACCCGGCTCATAACCGAGCAGTTCGAGATAGTTTTCGCCGAAAATCGCCAGATGATTGCTCGATCCCAGAGAGTGATGGCCGCGCGCGGTGAGATAAAATCCTAACCGGCGGAACTGTTGTTCGGAATGATTGAGCTGTTCGGCGACGTTGATCACCACGTGGTCGAGCTGCGGGCGAAGAGACTCAGTCATTGAACGGTTCTCCCAGCGTTAACATCAGACGGTTTGCCCAGGCGAAAAACGCCGTGGACTGCGCTAAATCGACGATCTCCAGTTCGCTCAGACCCTGATCGCGCAGGGCGGCGATGTGCTGAGCAGTGGCGACCGGCGGGGTAGCGGAGAGCGCGGCGGCGAAGTCGATTTCAGCCTGCCAGCGCGGGGACTGGTCTTTGCTGAGAATGCCACCCGGTGCGGTGTCGATCAGACGCTGAACATCGTCGGTTTGCTTTGACAGCTGGCTGGCTTTGCGCGAATGCACCGACGCGCAGAAGATACAGCCGTTGATTTTACTGGCCACGGTGGCGGCCAGTTCACGCTCTTTACGCGGCAGGCCGCCGGAGGTGAAGAAAATGCCTTTGTCGGTCAGAGTGCGCTGTTCCAGCACCGGCAAATTGCGGCCTAACAGACGGAAATAGTCGGAATCGGTATGGCCGAATTTTGCCAGAATCGCCTGCTGGGCTTCATCAAATTCTTCCAGCTTTTTCGCCGGGATCCACGGCTCCCAGCCGAGCTCTTCCTGGGTGAACGCTTGCGGTGCGTCACGGCCATTATGTGTGTTGGGATCGGTGCGCCAGAACGCCGCGCCGACCGGTTTATTGCTGCCGTTTTCCACCGGCTTACCGCCGATCAGCCGGTAGCTGCGCAACGCGCGGCTCTGGAAACTGACGAAGGAAATCAGCTGCGACAGCGTGACAATCGCATCCACCGACCATCCGGCTTTTCTCAGCGCCTGCAAATGTGCGGGCGTGGCGCTGGCGGGTTTGAAACTCAGACGTTCACCGTGCGTCAGCGCCGCGTCGAGGCGGGCGGTTTCATCGATATCGGGCAAATCCTGCAAACGCTCGGAATAGTGATTAGTCAGCTGGGAATCACCGTGCCAGCGCGCCACGTTTTGCGCTAAACGCAGACGCTCCGCCAGCGTGAAATCCACGCCATCCTGTTCGGTAAATAACGCGTCGTAGCTGCCCTGCGCATGGCGGGTGGCGGCCTCACGCGTGTCGCGCGCCTGTTTCAATTCAGACGCCGGGGCGATCTCGGCCAGTTTTTCCAGCAGGTCGGTCGAATAGTCGGTCATTGGATTTCCTTGGAGAAAGTGGTATCGGAGGAAGACGTGGAAACGGCGCGTGACGGCGTGCGGCGAACCCAGCCGAGGGCCGGTGCGACGTGACGGGCGATCAGTTCGATAGAACGCAAAATGTACGGATGTGGCGGATCGATGGAGTGCACCTGAAACGCCAAATCGGTGACGCGGGCCAGCGCGGTATCGGCCTGCAATGAGGCGGTCACCTGCGCTGCCGTGCCGAGATGGACGTCGAACGCGCGGATGTAATCATCGAGCGTATCGCCTTGTACGATTTGCCCGCTGGCACGGTGATTTTCGGCCTGACGGCGCAGGCCTTTTTGCGCCAGCTCACGGGCGTCTTCGCCATTTCCGGTGACGAACGCGGTGCGCGATCCCATGATGCGGGGCGCAACACCGTCAGGCAGTGCGTCGAGATAGGCATCAATGATCGGATTTTGCAGTTCGTCGAGGCGCAGATCCGGTGCATCCGCCGGTCGTGGCTGGGTGCGCGACAGCATCAGGCCATCGCCGGATTTACCCGCTCGCGCACCACCGTCCACGGAGAATGTCGCCTGCCAGACGCGGTGCGCCAGGTGAGGTGCTGCCGGATACAGGCGATTATCGGTGCCCGCCAGTTTTTCACCGCGCCATGCGGTGAGCAGGGTGTGCAGATTACGGGCAAACGCCGCGCCGCGATCCTGACTTTCCAGCCCGAACGGCGGGAAGGACGTTGGCGTGCCGCCGGAACCGAGACCGATCTCCAGCCTCCCGCCACTGAGCAAATCAAGCACGGCGGTGTCTTCGGCCACGCGCAGCGCATTCTCCATCGGTAGCGTAATCACGCCGGTACCGAGGCGAATAAAACGGGTATTTGCCGCCACCTGCGCAAGAAACACCAGCGGCGCGGGCAGGCCGCCTTCGGCTTCGTGGAAATGGTGCTGCGCGACCCACGCGGAATCAAAACCCAGCTGCTCGGCATGAATGATTTGCTCGGTCGCCAGCCGGTAGCGCTCCTGTGCGCTGGTGTTGTCCAAAAGGCGGGTAAAAAATCCAAGACGTTTACTGCTCATAATTTTCCTCTCAGGCGGCGCGATGGCGGCCGGGAATGGCATCAATCAGCTGGCGGGTGTAATCGCTGGATGGCAGCGCAAATACTGCTTCCACTTCGCCGGAATCCACCTGTTGCCCGCGGTTTAACACCGAGACGCTGTGGGAGATTTGCCGGACGGTCGCCAGATCGTGCGAGATAAATAAATAGGTCAGGCCAAGCGAATCCTGAAGTTGTGAAAGCAGCGTGAGGATCTGCGCCTGTACCGTGACATCGAGCGCCGAGGTGGCTTCATCGAGGATCAGCACCTTCGGTTCGAGGATCAGGGCGCGCGCAATGGCCACGCGCTGACGCTGACCGCCGGACAGTTCACGCGGTTTGCGGCTGAGCAATTCCTCCGGCAGCGCCACGCGGCGGGCGATATCCAGCACGCGCTGACGGCGTTCGGCGGACGGAATTTTTTCGAAATTCAGCAACGGCTCTTCGATCACGCTGAACAGCGTTTGTGACGGATCCAGTGAAGCAAACGGATTCTGATACACCAGCTGAATTTTCTTGCGCAGCTGGCGCAGCGGTTCCCCTTTGAGGCGGGTGATGTCTTCGCCGTCGATCAGCACGCGGCCTTTATCCGGTTTCTGAAAACCGAGCAGAATGCGCGCCAGCGTGGTTTTACCTGAGCCTGATTCGCCGACCAGCGAATGCGTCGTCCCGCGCGGAATGCTGAACGAGACGTTATCCACCGCGCGAAAGGCGGCGTGATTTTTACCGCCCAGCGTGAAGTCGTGCGTCACGCCTTCGACCACTAATACCGGTTCGGTGCTCGCTTTACTTTGTGCGCGGTGGCGGCCTGAAAGGGCAGGAACGTCTGCAAACAACTGGCGGGTGTAGTCGCTTTTCGGTGCGCTCAGCACCCCGGCGGTGATGCCCTGTTCCTGGACTTTGCCATGACGGAAAACCAGCAGCCGGTCGGCGCGTTCGGCAGCGATCGCCAGATCGTGCGTGACAAGTAACACGGCGGTGCCGAACTCGCGACGCAGATCGTCGATCAGGTCCAGAATGCGCTTTTGCACCGTCACGTCCAGTGCGCTGGTCGGTTCATCCGCGATGATCAGCGCCGGTTGTAATGCGATGGCAATCGCAATCAGCACGCGCTGTTTCATGCCGCCGGACAGTTCGTGCGGATACTGCTTCGCGCGTTGTTCGGGGTGCGTAAGGCCAACGCGGGTCAGCAGTTCAACCACGCGCTCATCGCGCTGTTTGCGTGGCAGGCGCTGATGGATGTCGAGAATTTCCGCCACCTGTGAGCCGATGGTTTTCACCGGATCGAGTGAACTGGTCGGATCCTGCGGGATCAGGCTGATGCGTGCGCCGCGCAGAGCGTCGAGACGGCGCTGCGACCACTGGCTGATGTCGGTGCCGTTGAGGCGGATTTCGCCCTGATCGATATGGCCGTTTTCCGCCAGCAGGCCGATGATCGCCTGCGCAGTGGTGGTTTTACCGGAGCCCGATTCGCCCACCAGCGCCAGTACTTCTCCGGCGTGAATGGAAAACGACACGTTGTGCACCACCGGTTTGCCATCGTAGGCAATCGACACATTTTCCAGTTCGAGGACGGGCGGGGCGTCATGTTTAAACGTGGCCTGAGCGTTCATCGCGTTCTCCTGCGTAATGACTGGCTGATGCGGTTGGCGGAAAGCACTACCAGCACCACGACGATGCCCGGAAAGGTGGTCAGCCACCAGGCGGTAGAAATGTAGTTACGGCCTTCGGCTATCAGCAGACCCCATTCCGGCGTCGGCGGTGGTGTGCCGTAGCCGAGGAAACTCAGGGTGGAAATTGCCAGTATCGCGCTGCCGAACTGCAACGCCGAGAAGGCGATTACCGAGGTCAGCGAGTTAGGCAAAATATGTCGCCAGAGAATCGAGAAGAATGTGCCGCCGCTGCCATAGGCGGCTTCGACGTAATCGCTGTGGCGCACCAGCACCACTTCGGCGCGGGCAAGGCGGGCGAAGTTGGCGACCGAAGTGACGCCGACGGCAATCGCCGCATGCACCGTGCCGAAGCCGAGCAGGATGATCACGCTCAGCGAGAGCAACAGGCCGGGAATCGAGAGAAGCACGTCATTAATACGCATGACGATGGCGTCAATCACGCCGCCGCTGGCACCGGCCGCCAGCCCTAAGGCGGTGCCGAACACCAGCCCCAGCGCCACTGCGACCAGCGCGCCGGACAGCGAATGCGATGCGCCGTAAACAATGCGCGCGTAGACGTCGCGGCCAAGCTGATCGGTGCCGAGCCAGTGTCCGGCCTGTGGCGCCAGACGTTGCGCACCGGCGATGCCTTCGGTGCCGCTGTAATCGGTAAACCAGCCGGGCGCAATCGCCCAGAGAATGACGGTCGCCATCACCAGCCAGGCTAAAATCAGCGCCGGTTGCAGACGGGCGGTTTTCCAGCGGCGGCGCTGCGTGAGGGGCAAAGACAGGGCGCTTTTGCCAAGCGGTAAACTGCTCATGAGGTGGCTCCGGCGGAACGTTTAGCGGACGTTTTCAGACGTGGGTCGAGCAGCGGATAGAGCAGATCGACCAGTAAATTGATGCCGACAAAGGCGGCGGCGGAAATCACTACAATCGCCTGCAATACAGCGACGTCCTGATTATTCACCGCCTGTTGCGTCAGCTGACCCAGACCGTTGAGACCGAACACGGTTTCGGTGATAAGCGCCCCGGCGATCAGTTCGCCAAACAGCAGACCGGCGATAGTCAGCGCCGGAAGCAGGGCATTACGCGCCACGTGACGCCACAGCACGCCGCTGCGGCTCGCGCCTTTGGCACGGGCGACGGCGACAAACGGTTGTGTCTGAACCTGATCGATACTGCGGATCAGGATTTGCGCCAGCGGCGCGGAAATTGGCACTGCCAGCGTCACGATCGGCAAAATCAGCCCGACCCATTCGCCGGGGTTAATCACCGGGATCCAGCGCAGATGGAAGGAGAAAATCTGGATGAGCACAATGCCCAGCCAGAAGGTCGGTATGGAAATAAACAGCGACGGCACTGACTGCAACAGGTTTTTTAGCCAGCCGAAGTGCAGCAGGCTGGAGAGAAACGCCAGTGCAAAGGCCACTACGGCGGCCAGGGCAAAGCCAATCAGCGCCAGCCGCAGCGTCGGCGGGAAGTTGGTGCTGAGTAATTCAGTGACCGGTACGCCAGCCTGAATCGAATAACCCAGATCCCCGCGCAGAAAATTGCCCAGAGTGTGCAGATACTGCTGTGGCAGCGGCACATCCGCACCGTAGGCCGCACGCATATCGGCGATCTGCGCCGGGCTTAATCCCATATCCGGGTTCTGGAATTTAATCAGAATCGCGTCGCCCGGCAGCACCTGCAACAGGATGAAGGAGACGGTAAACGCCGCCCACAACACCAGTACAGCCTGACCCAGACGACCGCTCACGTATCGGTTCATCATTCACTCCTGCCTGTTAATGCTTTTCCAGCCATGCGCCGTAGAAGCTCGGACGGCCAACGGCTTCGAAATTCACGCCTTTCAGATACGGCGCACCGGCAAAGACCTGCGGCTCTTCGAAAATTGGAATGATGTAAGCCTGATCGAGCAGGTAGTTCTGCACATCAGCCGTCAGGGCCAGACGTTTTTTCGGATCCACTTCTGCCGAAATAGCGGTCAGCAGGTCATTAAGCTTGTCGTCGCGGAAGCTTTTCACCTTGCTGCTCAGGCCCCCTTTTTGCAGCAGCGCATCGCGGTTGGTCGGGTAGAACGAGCTTTTGATGACGTCAGGATCGGCGCGGCCAACTTCGACGACGTTAGCCGGCGTTTTTTCCGGATCCAGGTTATCCGCCACGCGGCTGCCTGCGTCACCGGCCAGAATGTTCAGCTTCGCGCCGACCTGACTCCACTGCTGGGAAACCAGCTGCAACACTTCTTTGTTCTGCGGCTGCGGCAGGGATTCATAAATTGTCAGCGCCAGCGTTTTGCCGTCTTTCTGACGGATGCCATTTGCGCCCGGTTTCCAGCCCGCTTCATCCAGCAGCTTTTTCGCGAGCGTCGGGTCATAGGTCAGCTTGTGGCTAAGATCGACGTAACCGGCGGCCGTTTTGGCGATGACCGAAGTGGCCTGCGGATAGTTTGGCGAGAAGAGGGTATCGACCACCTGTTTGCTGTTGGTGGCATGCAGCAATGCCTGACGCACTTTGAGATCTGACACCAGCGCGTTATCCGGGCGGAAGGCGATGCCGTCGTTCACGCCTTTGGTCGGCGCGGCATAAATCGGGAAGTTCTGGTCTTTGGCCTGTTTTTCGTCATATGCCTGAACCTGACGGATGAAATCCGCCTGACCTGCCAGCAGCGCGCCGATACGCACGCTGTCTTCGCCGGTGACAATCACTTTGATGCCGTCGAGATTGGCGCGGCCCTGCTGTTTGAGGTTTTTCGGCCCCCAGTTGTACTCTTTACGCGCAGTCAGATCGACTTCGCGCCCGAGGGTTTCTTTGCTGACCACAAACGGGCCGGAGCCGATGATGTGCGTCGCATCACCCAGCGCATCAAAATTGCGGTTCAGCGTGCTCAGTGAAACCAGCCCCGAGCCAATCGTGGCCGTCCCTTGCAGGAAGCCCGGAGAGGATTTTTTGAAATAGAACTTCACGGTCAGCGGGTCGATCACTTCGCTGTGGTCGTAGTTGTTGATGACTTCAGAGACCGGCAGATGATGCTCTTTGTTGCCCAGACCGTAGGTATCAAAGTTTTTAGCCACCGCATTGGCGTCGAGCGGCGTGCCGTCGGAGAAGGTCACGCCCGGACGCAGTTTGAAGGTGTACTCGGTTTTGTCAGCGTTAAACGTCCAGGATTCGGCGATCCAGGGTTCCACTTCCAGCGTCTGCGGGTTCTGGTAAGTCAGTTTATCGGTGATTTGGTTGAGGATGCCGCCATTCGGGTAGAATCCGCCCGCTGGAGGATAAAGGTTGGTGTGTGCCTGCTGTTCGAGATAAATCAGTGTTCCGCCCTGAACCGGCGCGCCGTCGGCAGCAAATACGGTGGACGTGCTGGTGAGAAGAACTCCTAAAGCCAGTGCGCGAGCGATGGCGCTTTTCCGGCGAATGTTTTGCATAAGACGACCCTTTTTATTATTGGCAAGTGAATGACTCCCGCAGCGCGTATAGAACGAAACTGCTGGACCCATAACAAACCAATTTAAAGGGCAGGTGAACGAAGGAAATCTGCATTGCTTAGCTGGAAAACAGGAATGGGGAGGGCAGAAAGAAAAAAACCAGCGGCTAATCCGGACGGGTGGACCGGCTAACCGCTGGCGATCATCAAAAATGATGAGCTAAGGAGAAACTGAGGTCGTCAGTGATCTTTTAATGCAGCTTCTGTGCCAGTTTCTGAAACAGGCAACGTTTTTTCTTTGTTGCTGCGACTCAGGAAGGCATTGAGCAAGATTGCGCCGAATGTCGCCGTGCCGATGCCGCCCATGCTGAAGCCGCCAAGGCTCAGGGTAAAGTTGCCTGCGCCCAGTACCAGCGTCACCGCGACCATGATCAGATTGCCGTTAAGTCCCAGATCCACCTGGTTTTGTACCCAGATACGCGCACCGGCTACCGCAATCAGACCGAACACCACAATTGATGCGCCGCCGAGCACCGGGCCGGGAATGGTGTGGATCAGTGCACCAAATTTGGGCGAGAAGCCCAACACAATGGCAACAACGGCTGCCGCAACGAAAATCAGCGTGGAGTAAATTTTGGTGACCGCCATGACGCCAATGTTTTCTGCGTAGGTAGTGACGCCCGTGCCGCCTGCTGATGCAGAAAGTAACGTCGCCAGACCATCGCCGACAAACGCGCGGCCCATATACGGGTCGAGGTTTTTGCCGGTCATACCTGCAACTGCTTTAATGTGGCCGAGGTTTTCTGCCACCAGAATCACCGCCACCGGCGCTATCATCAGCATGGCGTGCGAGCTGAAGACTGGCGTGGTGATGGTCGGAACGCCGAACCACGGCGCCTGCGCCACGGCGGAGAAATCTACCGGCGCGCCGAGCCCCAGTCCGTTAGTCACCACCATGTAAATCAGGTACGCAGCGATAAGGCCCAGCAGCAACAACAGGCGTTGCACCAGACCGCGCGTGAATACCGCGACAGAGCCGATGCACAGCACGGTCACCACCGCCATCCAGCTGTCAAAAGAAGAGGCTGATACGCTGTTGATGGCGATCGGCGCGAGGTTCAAACCAATCGCCATCACTACCGCACCCGTCACCACCGGTGGCATCAGACGTTCAATCCAGCGCGTCCCGACGGCCATCACCACAAAGCCTATCAGCGTATAGACCACGCCGCAGGCAATAATCCCGCCGAGTGCCACGCCGATATTCGGGTTCGCACCGTGGCCGCTGTAACCGGTCACCGCGATCACCAGCCCGACAAACGCCGCGCTGGAGCCGAGATAGCTGGGGACACGTCCGCCGACCACCAGGAAGAACAGCAGGGTGCCGATACCGGACATCAGGATCGCCATATTGGCGTCGAAGCCCATCAGCAGCGGCATCAGTACCGTGGCACCAAACATCGCCACCGTATGCTGCAGCCCCATGACCAGCGTCGGCCCTAACGGCAGCCGCTCCTCCGGGGCGATCACTGCGCCATCTAAATTGCCTTCTCTTTTACGCCAGGTTGGAAAGTAAGTGTTTGCCATGCTGTGTTCCCTAATCAGGTTAAATTAACAGGCAGACTGACGCATCAGCGGGTGATAGCGGCGGTCGAAATACACCAGTCCGTGGCGTTCGTCGTTTCGTCGCAGCGCGACGGCTTCACAGATAAGAATGTCATGGGTGCCAACGCTGGTGACCTGCGTGACTTTGCAGTCAAACGACACCAGTGCGTCGGTGAGGACAGGGGAGCCGGTGGCGAGACGCGCCCATTCGGCAGCGGCAAAACGTTGCTCCATGGGAGTTTTTCCGCCGAACAGGTTGGACAACGACTCATGGCAATCTGCCAGCGTATTCACGCACAGCACCTGATTCTCCTTAAATACCGGGTACACCGAGGCCGAGCGGTTGAGGCATACCAGCAGCGTCGGTGGGGAATCGGTGACGCTGCACACCGCAGAGGCGGTGAATCCGGCACGGCCTGCGGGGCCGTCAGTGGTAATGATGTTGACGGCCGAACCGAGGTGCGCCATTGCATCGCGGTACTCTTTTTTCTCAACGGCAGCGATTTCCTTAACGGCGTTGGTCGCGGCAGGTGCAACGGGTAAATCCACGGCATTCAGGGTGGTTTGCATGATCGGGTCCTCAGAGTTCTGTCAGTGACTTACAGCACGCGGCAGGCGCGGTCGAAATCAAGTCGCGGTGCGCGCGGATACACTTTGCTGGTATCGCCGTAACCGATGTTTATTAGAAAATTGGATTTCCAGCCGGTATCCGACAGGAAAGTTTCATCCACTTTGGCATTGTCAAAACCAGACATCGGTCCGGTATCGAGCCCCAGCGAGCGGCAGGCAAGGATCAGATAAGCCGCCTGCAAACTGCTGTTACGAAACGCGGTATCATGCGCCAGCTGCGGGCTGGAGGTGAACCACGAGCGGGCATCGCCGGAGGGAAACAGCTCTGGCAGCAGCTCGTAAAACTCCGGATCCCAGGCGACGATGGCTGTAACCGGCGCGGTTAGGGTTTTTTTCAGATTGCCGCCCGATAACGCCGGTGCCAGTTTCTCTTTGGCTTCCTGACTCTGAATAAATACGATGCGCAGCGGGCTGCAGTTGGCGGAGGTCGGCCCCATGCGCGCCAGATCATAAATTGTTTTCAGCTCTTCGCCGGTGACGGGTTTATTCAGCCAGCCATTGTGGGTGCGGGCTTCGGTGAATAAAGTCGCCAGTGCGCTGGCGGTTAATGCTTCGGCCATGATGTCTCCGTGGGCAGGCGGCTGGACGGCGTGGCCGTGTTTTGCGATGAATGCCGTAGCAGCCAGTCCAGTAAAATAGGGTTAAAGGTATCGGGATCGGTCACGCTCATCGCATGGCCGCCGTACAACATTTGCGTGTGTTCGCCGTTGGGCAGCCGGGCGGCGAGATCGGCGGAACGCATCCACGGCACCAGCAAATCATCTTTACAGCTAAACGCCAGCGTCGGGGCGATCACCTGCCCGAGCGTATCGGTCAGATCGGATGCCATCAGCGCCTGCAAGCGGTGCAGCAGGTTTTCCATCCCCTGAAAATGCGCTACCTGGTGCTGGCGCTCCTCTTGCAACAATTCTTCGTTTTCAGAAAGCCAGTCGCCGGGATACAAAAACAGCGGCTGCGCCTGCACGTAGGCATCGACGCCGCTGTTGAGCAGCAGATTCTGGCGCACTTCAAAGCAGCGGCGGGTCTGGCTGTCGAGTTTTGTCCAGCCGTTGATCACCACCAGGCTTTGCAGCAGCGCCGGATAACGCAGGGCAAGGTGCAGGCCGATAATGCCGCCGAGCGCGTGACCGACCAGATGACAGCGGCTGACGTCCAGCTCGTTGAGCAGCCCGGCCAGTTCGTCCGCCATGTCTTCCATGCGGTAGCCCGCCGGGACGCTGCCCTGACTGACGCCGGTGCCATGCTGGTCATACACTATCACGCGAAAATGCTCATTCAGCATTGACAGTTGTGGCAGCCAGAAACTGCCTGAACCGCCGAGGCCGGAGGAGAGCACCACGGTTTCGGCATCTGCATTTTTCTTACCTGACACCTTGTAATACATAGGGTTACCTCACGGCTTTCCGATATGGGCAATCGACGCGATTTCAATCAGCGCGCCCGGTTTGACCAGCCCGCACTGAATGCAGAACCGCGCCGGTTTTTCGCCGGGGAAATACTCCGCGTAAACCAGATTCACTGCCGCATAGTTCGCCCAGTCGGTGATGAAAATCGAGTTCATGGTGACGTCATCCATCGTCCCGCCAGCGGTCTCAATCACGCTTTTAATGATCTCCAGCACATGGCGGGTTTGCGCGGCGGCGTCTCCCAGATGCACGACGTTATTGTCTTTATCGAACGGCAGCGTGCCGGAGACATACACCACGCCATCGGCCAGGGTGCCCGGAACAAAGGGCGCCAGCGGAACGCCGGTACCGGCCGGGATAATTGCACTTTTAGGCATACAAAATTTCCTTATCTTCTGTCGGTCAGGCTGCGTTTTGTTCAGATTTATAACCCACGGCATCGCAGAAACTGCGCACGTCAGACACCCAGCCGAAGAAAGTTTCAATGTTATAAATCGCCGCTTTTTGCGCGAATTCCGGGCCTGCCTGATGGGTGGCGTCTTCCAGCACTACGCCGAAATACTCGAGGAAGAAACCGTCACGCAGCGTGGACTCAACGCACACGTTGGTGGCGATGCCGGTGAAGACCAGATGATGAATGCCGTAGCTGCGCAGCAGGCTGTCGAGCTGAGTGTTGAAGAACCCGCTGTAACGCGGTTTTGGCAGCACGATATCGCCCGGCTGCGGCTGGAGTTCATCCACCAAATCGTAATCCCAGTCGCCTTTCGCCAGCAGTTTGCCCATCAGTTCCGGACGCTTACGCATGGTTTTCAGTGCGTTGGATTTGTGGAAGTTCGGTGAACCGGCACCGCCCGCTTCGACGTACTGATTGTCCCAACCGTTCTGGAAGAAAATCACTTTGATGCCGGCGGCACGCGCGGCGGCAATCGCCACTTTGATGTTGGCAATCACCGGCGCAGTGGCGGAAACGTCAAAACCCGCCAGATCCAGATAGCCGCCCTGCGAGGCGTAGGCATTCTGCATATCCACGACGATGAGCGCCGTTTGCTGCGGCGTGAAGGCGATGGCTTCCGGACGGGCGGTGAGAATGGTTTCATCGCCGCTATTTTTCGGCTCGCGGCGGACAACGGTCTGATTTTCCACCGCTTTAGGTTTCTCAAAAACAGTCATTACGCTACCTCTTTCTGTTCTGCCGCGATGTGCTGGCGGGTTTTCATTAATGGCTGAATGTAGCGGCCAAAGTTTTCAATGCCTTCGACGAAATCATCGAAGGTCAGCAGAATGCCTTCTGCGCCCGGAACGGTGTCGATTTCATCGAGCATTTTGGCTACGCTGGCGTAAGAACCCACCAGCGTACCCATGTTGATATTTACCGCAGAGGTCGGGTCAGCCATCTGGCGGACGTTGGTGTCAGCACCGGATTTAGTGTCTTTACTGCTCTGATCGGTGAGCCATGCCAGCGCACCGGCATCGGCACCGGATTTATACAGCTCCCATTTGGCGCGTGCGGCGGCGTCGGTTTCATCGGCGATAATCATAAACAGCACGTAAGACGAGACGTCCCGGCCTTCGGCTTCGGCGGCGGTTTTCATACGTGCGGCGGTCGGCGCGAAAGCGGTCGGCGTGTTGACGCCTTTGCCGAAGCAGAAGTTGAAGTCAGCGTGTTTAGCAGAGAACGCCATGCCGGCGTCGCTTTGTCCGGCGCAGATGACTTTCATTTCTGCCTGAGGACGCGGGCTGACGCGGCAGTCGTCCATCTTGAAGAACTCGCCGTCGAGCGTGCAGTGGCCGGTGCCCCACAGGTCGCGCAGGACGCTGACGTATTCGGTCAGGTAATCATAGCGGCGGCTGAAATAGTCATCGCCCGGCCACATGCCCATCTGCTCGTATTCGGGTTTCTGCCAGCCGGTAACCACGTTGACGCCGAAACGGCCATTGGAGATGGAGTCGATAGTTGCCGCCATGCGCGCCACGATGGCCGGAGGCATCACCAGCGTCGCGGCGGTGGCGTAGAGCTGGATGCGGGACGTTACGGCGGCCAGACCGGCCATCAGCGTGAACGACTCCATATTGTGTTCCCAGAACTCGGTTTTGCCGCCAAAGCCGCGCAGTTTGATCATCGACAGCGCGAAATCGAAATGGTAGTGCTCGGCTTTTTGCACGATGGTTTTGTTCAGTTCGAAAGTCGGTTTGTACTGCGGCGCGGTTTCAGAAATCAACCAGCCGTTGTTACCGATAGGAATAAAGACGCCGATTTTCATAGCTCACCTCATGACAGATTTTTGAAAATAAGAGATCAAAACAAGGGCTTGCGAAATTCTTTGCGCGGCTTGAGTGCGTCCTGCGGGTTCCGAATTGCACCGGGCTGAAATTTCCTGACGTGAGGACTATTGCAAAGGGGATGCCACTTTTATAATCACCAGAATATTCAGTGAGTTGAAAAATGATTTCGATTTGAGGTGGAGCAAATGGTCTGATTCAGACCATTTGGTCAAAACAAACTGCACGTTAATCAGGCAGGATTGAACAGAAATGGTGCAAATTTGTTAAATTTATAATCCTTTGTGGTTATGTGGTGTTAGATAACATGTTGCTTTCATCATGCGGATGCATAGCGATAGTCGCTTCTATCCCCATTTGTTATGATTTCCGCCTTGCCGTTTGTCTCAGGGAGACATTGTGAAGCCAATGGATGAACATCCGCAGCCTGCCGACGGGGGAAGTCACACCCGCAAAGCCGCAGCGAAAGCCCCGACGCGACGTTCGCGCGCCGTGGCCGCCAAGCGTGGCAATATCATGGCGGCGGCGCTGGAATTTTTTTCGCTGTACGGTATTCATGGCACCAGCCTGGATCAGGTCGCCGAGCGCGCCGACGTCTCGAAAACCAATTTGCTGTACTACTTTCCGTCGAAGGAAGATTTGTACATCGCGGTGCTGAAAGGCCTGCTCGATATCTGGCTGGCGCCGCTGAAAGCGTTGCAGTCGGATCAACATCCGCTGGAGGCGATCCGCGAATACATTCGCCTTAAGCTGTGTGTTTCGCGCGACCATCCGCAAGCTTCGCGTCTGTTCTGTCTGGAGATGGTGCAGGGCGCGCCGCTGCTCAGGCAGGAACTCGGCGGCAGCCTGAAAACGCTGGTGGAAGATAAATCCGACGTGATCCGCGGCTGGATAAAAGACCAATTAATCGCGCCGGTTGACCCGATGCAGCTGATTTTTATGCTGTGGGCAACGACGCAGCATTACGCGGATTTTGGTGTACAGGTCGAAGCCATCACGGGCAAAACGCTCAACGACCCTGAGTTCTTCGAGCAGACCGTGAGTAACGTACAGCGCATTATTACCGAAGGCATACAGCTTCGGGCTTAAAGAGGTCAGGATGGATTCGGTATCACAATTAGTCTTGGGCGCTGCGGTAGGTATCGCGGTGATGGGTAAACGCGTGCCGGTGTGGAAAGCCGCGCTGGCGGGGGCGGTGTGCGGAACCTTGCCGGATCTCGACGTGTTTTATGACCACGGTGATCCTATCAGCAATATGACGCTGCACCGCACCGAGAGCCACGCGCTGTTTTATCTGACGCTGCTGTCACCGCTGTTAGCCTGGCTGATGGCCAGACTGTTCAGCGCCGGGCAGCATTTCCGGCACTGGTGGGCCGCGGTCTGGCTTGCGCTGATCACCCATCCGTTGCTGGATCTGATGACCGTCTACGGTACGCAGCTTGGCCTCCCGTTCACTAATACGCCCTTTGCGGTCGGCAGCATTTTCATCATCGATCCGCTCTACACCTTGCCGCTGATTATCGGCGTCGGGCTGGCGCTGTATCGTGAACGTCAGCGCGGTATCGTCTGGAATAACGTGCTTTTGGGCGTCAGCTGCCTGTATCTGGCCTGCACCGTGGTGGAACAGCATCAGGTGACGGCGCACGTCGGCGACGAACTTCAACGCCAGAATATCGAAAGTACGCAGGTTCTGGTGACACCCACGCCGCTCAATACATTGGTCTGGCGTGTAGTGGTGATGACCAAAGACAGTTACGGAGAAGGATTCACCTCGTTGCTGCACCCTGATTCGCCGATCCGCTTTAGCTTTTATCCGCGTGGAGAAGCGTTATATGAAGCACACAAAGATAACGCCTTTTTGGCTCGCGTCGCCTGGTTCAGCCACGGCTTCTTCAGCGTAAAACAGCAGGGGGGCCATATTCTGGTCAGCGATTTACGCATGGGGCAGGAGCCAGACTATAGCTTTGTGTTCGATCTCGGCGACATGAAACCCGGCGCACCACCGGAGTTGCCGGTGAAAGTCGCCTCGGCGAGGCCATCGGCGACCAAAATGCTCGAACAGTTCAGGCAGGCGTTAGAGGTGGAGTGAGATAAAGAAAAGGAGCCAAATTTGGCTCCTTTTTTTCATCTGTAATGTGCGGATTTCAGACTCAGGCAGTACGGTGACGGCAACGCAGCCAGTAGCCAATCCCCAGAATAACGAACCACAGCGGCGTGACGATAAGTGCCTGGCGGGTATCGTCCTGCAAGGTCAGCAGCACCAGTACACCGGCAAAGAAGGCCATACAAACCCAGCACATCAGCTTACCCAGCGGCATTTTATAGATAGATGCCTCGTGCAACTGTGGGCGTTTACGGCGGTAGACCAGATACGAGCAGAGGATGATGGTCCAGACGAACATAAACAAGATGGCTGACACGGTGGTGACCAGCGTAAAGACGGTCATCACGTTCGGGATAAGGTATATCAGCACCACGCCACCGAGCAGGCAGATGCAGGAGAAGGTCAGGCCGTTTGACGGCACCGCGCGTGAAGAGAGTTTGCCGAACGCTTTCGGTGCATTACCTTCCTGCGCCAGGCCGAACAACATGCGGCTGGTGGAGAAAACACCGCTGTTGGCAGAAGACGCTGCCGATGTCAGCACCACAAAGTTAATGATACTCGCCGCTGCCGGCAGACCGGCGAGAACAAACAGTTCAACAAACGGGCTTTTATCCGCGACGACGTGGCTCCACGGCGTGACCGACATGATCATGATTAGCGAGAAAACGTAAAACATGATGATGCGCAGCGGGATGGCGTTGATGGCGCGCGGCAAGGATTTCTGCGGATCTTTGGTCTCAGCCGCGGTGGTCCCGACCAGTTCGATACCGACGAATGCAAACACTGCTATCTGGAAACCGGCAAAAAAGCCGCTGACGCCTTTCGGGAAGAATCCGCCGTCATTCCACAGATTGCTGAAAGAGGCGACGGTACCGGTTGGCGTCTGGAAGTGGGTCAGAACCATCACCAGCCCGGCAATGATCAGCCCGACGATGGCGACGATTTTGATCATCGCGAACCAGAATTCCATCTCACCAAACATTTTTACCGTGGCGAGATTCAGGCTAAGTAACAGTAAAACGCACAGCAAAGAGGCGATCCACTGCGAGAGTCCGGGGAACCAGAACTGGGCGTAAGCGGTGATGGCCACAACGTCGGCAATTCCGGTGACGACCCAGCAGAACCAGTAGGTCCAACCGGTGAAATATCCCGCCCACGGGCCGAGCAGGTCGGCGGCGAAATCGCTGAAGGATTTGTATTCGAGATTGGACAGCAGGAGTTCGCCCATTGCGCGCATCACGAAAAACAGCATAAAGCCGATGATCATGTACACGAAGATGATAGAAGGACCGGCCAGGCTGATGGTTTTGCCGGATCCCATGAACAGACCCGTGCCGATGGCACCACCAATCGCAATCAGCTGGATGTGCCGGTTGGAGAGATTGCGCCGCAGACCTTCAGCGTTCTCTTCCTCCGGCTGTGTGAGGATTTTTGACTCGTCTTGCATGTTGTATTAATTCCTGTTTTTTTGCTTTTGCGTATGAACTCCGCCATATCGCATTCATTTCAACAAATTAAGATTTGAAACGCGGTTATTTTGACCGGCACTGTGAACGACAGCGACGATCTGTTGATGTAATAGTAATGTTAATTGCGTATTTATTATAACTGGCATGAAAAATGCCAACTGGAAAAATGTATCGTAATTTTTACATCGGGGATAACTGCGTGTTAATTAATCAGATGAGCGTGAGTAGACAGAGAATAATACCGCGTTTGCTTGTGATGAGCTTCACAATTCTCGATTTGAATAACGGTAAAAAAAGTAGGGATAAGCGTTTGACATCACCGGCCGACAGGCGAATAATCCGTCCCGTTGGGTCGTTAGCTCAGTTGGTAGAGCCGTTGACTCTTAATCAATTGGTCGCTGGTTCGAACCCAGCACGACCCACCAACATTCAATAAATCAAGGTGATAATCTCTACCTTGCCTGATGTCGTTCTGCCTCTTCCGGTTTTTCCTTGATAATGAATATTTGATTTCAACCTCAGTCGAAATTAATGACCATGTTCTGACGAAAATAACGTCGGGGAACCTGCATATATCTGAGCCACTAAGTAAGATTATTTTTAGGTATCGCAATTATTTGCAGAAGGGAAATAGATGAAGGCGGAGCGTCTGGCCTCACAGAATGAGGCCGGAACAGGGTTAAGCGAGTGCGAGGAATTAATACATAATGGTGGTATTCGGTTTATTGCCGTTTTTTAGTTGTTTTTGTACCTGCATGCACAGGCTGAAAATGAGCAGATGGACATGAGTGATAAAGGCGCGTTCTTCAGTGAACTGGCTGCTGCGTAAAACCACCATTTCTGAGCGATTCTGTTTGGCAACCAGCAGCTCAATGCCTTTCTCGCGAAACTCGTCTTCATAGGTCTTTACGATCCCTGCGGGGGCGATAAGTGTGTAGCTGTACATAGATGCTTCCTGAATCTGGTTGAACGTCTCATCGGATAAATCCTAATAAGAGTATCAAATACCAGCGGACGGCGATTAGCAATTCGGGTGGCTGATTTTCATACTAACGTCACAGATTTGTCCCGCTTTTGTCGTCTCCCTTTCGGCCACACGTAACTCTCACCGGTTTTTTGTTGCCCGCGCCGCGCACGCTGCTATCATTCGTGCATAAACTCAGGGAGATAACGATGAAAAAAACACTGGTGGCCTTGGCTGCTCTGCTTTTAGCCGGGTGCGCAAGCAATCCTTATGAACCGACCCTTCAGGTCAAATCCTCTTTCGCTAACGCCAGCACTACGGCGCCGGAAGGGCAGACACACATCAGGTTGCATCGTATCGATCAGTGGTCCACGGTGCCGTTTGAGAAAACCTGTCCGCTGATTGTGATTCTGGACGGCCAGACCGTGGCTTCCCTGCATTTTAATCAGTACGTAGATTTAAATGTGCCTAATGGCTTGCGCAAAATTGATGTCCGTATTGCCTGTGCGCTGACCAAAACCACCGGTTCTATCACCGTAGATGCGAAAGGGCAGAGTATCAGTCTCGAAACCGACCGCAACATTTTTGGCACATATCATATCCGCCCCAAAGCTGGCGAATAACCGGCATAAAAAAATCCGCTTCGGCGGATTTTTTGTTTTTGCTTCTCACGTAGGCACTTAAATATACGGCTTTGACCATTCCAGAATCTGATCGTGTTGCAGCGGACGCGAAAAGTAGAAGCCCTGAACAGAATCACATTGCAACTCTTCCAGACACCGCAGCGTGTCATTATCCTCAACGCCTTCCGCGACGACGTGATAGCTGAGCGCATGCGCCATATCAATCATCGATTTCACAATCACTTTGCTCTTATTGTCACTGCTGATGCCCTGAATCAGCGACTGATCCAGCTTGAGGATATCGGCGGGGATCTTTTGCAGGTAATTCAGATTGCTGTAACCGGAGCCGAAATCATCCAGCGCGATGCTGATCCCCATATGGCGCAGGGCATCCAGAGATGCCACCGCGTGAGGATTATTCATCAGCGTCTGAGTTTCCAGGCATTCAATCTCCAGCATCGACGGTGATACCTGATGCAGGATAAGTGCGGTATGAATACGCTGTACCAGATCCTGTTCAACCAGATTGTTGGCGGTCAGATTGATAGACACCTGAATCTGTGCGCCGCGTTTTTGCCATTCGGCAATCTGCATCACCGCCTGCGTGATAACCCAGTTGGTCAGCGGCGTTATCAGCGGCGTTTTTTCCGCCAGAGGAATAAATTCAGACGGTGAAATGATGCCGAGCGTCGGATGGTGCCAGCGGATCAGCGCTTCAACACCGTGAAATTTTTTATCGGCCAGACGAATTTTTGGCTGATAAAGAAGATGAAAATCATCACAGGACGCCACCGTAGCCATTAAATCATTAAGCAGATTGAAGGCGCGCAGCTGGATAACATCGGACTCCTGCTGATACGGCATCACCAGCCGGTTGTGGCTGATGGCTTCGTGCAGGGATGACATGCCCTGGCGCATAATGGTTTCAGCGCATTCCGACGTTGAAGAAAAGACGGTGTAACCGGCGTGCAGACGAACGTTAATTGGGATATCACTGGTAATGCTTTGCGAAATTTTAGTGGCGGCGATTTCTAACTGATTAAAAATCGCTTCCTGCTCGTCGAGCGGCCTGATAATGGCGAAACGCCCGAGCATCAGGCTATAGACTTTGTCATTACCCTTAAGCTCCGTGCGTAAAAATGATCCCACGTCTTTCAGAATATTTTCGACTTTGGGAATGCCGATCGCGCGGCCAATATCGTAGGCATAAAGTGTATCGAGCGTGTCGATCAGAATCAGCAAACAGGGCGTGTGGTCTGGGGCTTTAATAAGCGTGGCGATGTCTTCCATCAGGCGCTGGCGGTTCGGCAGGCGCGTGACGATATCGACAAATCCGACTGAGCTGCGTGACTCAATGATGTCGATGACGATAGCGGCGAGGTCTGACAGCATCTCGATTTCCTGCACGGAAAAGTCACGTGGCTGATGATCGATCAGACACAAACTGCCGACAGCAAAGCCTTCACGGGTAATCAGCGGCGCACCGGCATAAAAACGCATCCCTTCATCGGCGGTCACCAGCGGATTTTTGCAAAAACGTGGATCCTGTTCGGCATCGGGGACGAGCATCACTGAGGAGGAACGAATCGTATGGTCGCAAAAGGCGATGTCGCGCGCCGTCTGGCTTATCGCCATATTCGTCTTCGATTTAAACCACTGGCGATGTTCATCCACCAAAGTAATTAAACACACCGGGATATCAAAAATCTGCTGGGTAAGGCGGGTAATCAAATCAAGCACTTTGTCCGGATTGCTGTCAGCAATTTTTAATTTTTGCAGCGCCGAAAGCCGTTTTTTTTCGTTTAGATTCAGAACCCTTTTCATTCTGTACGACCTCTGATCGCCAACCTGGACGCGTTTAGTTATGCACTATAACGTGAGTATGATTCGTTTATCATTTTCTTTTTGTCCGTTTTGCGAGGGTTGGTGTCAGTTAGCAAGGCGCAGGAAGTTATCGTTTGCGTACTATGTATTTTACAAGGCAAAGGTATTTCACAACGCAAAGCCTGCAACGATGAATTCTAAGGAGAAACCCATGTTAACCGACCCATCGCAAAAATATCGTCCCTTCCCGCCGGTGAATTTACCCGACCGCCGGTGGCCGGGAAACGTGCTGACGAAGGCACCGCAGTGGTGTTCCAGTGATCTGCGCGATGGTAATCAGGCGCTGGCTGAGCCTATGGACAATGCCCGTAAGCGTCAGTTTTTTGATTTGCTGATCCGCTGTGGTTTCAAGCAGATAGAGGTGGCCTTCCCTTCGGCGTCGCAAACTGATTTTGATTTTGTTCGCGGTCTGATTGACGACAACCTGATCCCTGATGACGTGGTGATTCAGGTGCTGACGCCTTCGCGCCCGGACTTAATCGCGCGCACTTTTGAAGCGCTGAAAGACGTGCCACGCGCCATCGTACATTTATACAACGCCACGGCGCCGGTATTTCGTGAAGTCGTGTTCAATCAGGACAAAGATGCCACGCGCGATCTGGCGGTTCGCGGCGCGCAGCAGATCCGTCAGCTTTGCGAACAATATTCGCAGACGCAGTGGACGTTTGAGTATTCACCGGAAACCTTCTGTTTTACTGAACTGGAGTTCGCACTGGAAGTGTGCGAAGCGGTGGCCGCTGTCTGGGAGCCGGGCAATGCGCGCCCGATGATCATTAATTTGCCAGCGACGGTGGAAGTCAGCACACCGAATATTTATGCCGATCAAATCGAATGGTTCTGCCGTCATTTCAGCCGCCGCGAACAGGTTTCCATCAGCGTACATCCGCATAATGACCGCGGAACCGGCGTAGCTTGCGCTGAACTGGCGATGCTGGCGGGTGCCGACCGGGTGGAAGGCTGTCTGTTTGGCAACGGTGAGCGGACCGGTAATGTGGATATTGTGACACTGGCGCTGAACCTGTATACGCAGGGCGTTTCCCCTGAGCTGGATTTCAGCAATCTGCAGGCCATCGTCGAAGCGGTAGAAGAATGTAACCAGCTACCGGTGCATCCGCGTCATCCATACGCAGGAGAACTGGTGTTTACCGCGTTTTCAGGGTCACATCAGGATGCCATTAAGAAAGGGTTCGCGGCACAGAAAACCTCAGACAATGCTGTCTGGCGCGTGCCCTATCTGCCGCTGGATCCGGCCGATGTGGGGTGCAGCTACGAAGCCGTGATCCGGGTGAACAGCCAGTCGGGAAAAAGCGGTGCCGCATGGCTGCTGGAACAGAATCATGGGCTGAAACTGCCGCGTGGTTTGCAGATCGATTTCAGCAAAGCCGTTCAGCGGGACACCGATTCTCACGGCAAAGAAATGAGCACCAGCGATATCTGGCGACTGTTTCGTCAGCGTTACGGACTGACGGAGCAACCGGTGGTGAAACTGCTGAGTTACGACATCCGCAGTGACGAGCAGAATGTCTGTCATTTCAACGCGCGCATCCGTTATCGCAATGAAGAGCAGCATATTACCGGCAGCGGCAACGGTTTGTTGTCCGGCGCGGTAGATGCGTTGCGCCGCAGTTACGATGTTCAGCTGGAAATCGGCGACTATCATGAACACACGCTGGGGCATCAGAGCCATAGCCGGGCAGTCGCGTACGTGAGTTGTCAGGGAAAATTGGGCGAAACGTGCTACGGCGTGGGCATCGACAGTGATGTCTCCAGCGCCTCGTTGCAGGCGTTGTTTAATGCGGCGAGCGGAATTCTGACTGACTAAAATATTCACTTGGCGATACGCCCAGTGATCGGCGGAACATCGCACTGAAGGCACTCGGGCTGTCGTAGCCGAGTGCCAGCGCCACATCAATCACCGAATTTCCTGCCGCCAGTTGCTGCAAAGCGTCGAGCAATTTTGCCTGACGGACCCAGTCACTGAAACGCAGTCCGGTCTCGCGCTGAAAGCGACGGGAAAGTGTCCGGCTGCTGATATTCAGCCGCGCAGCGACTTCCTCCAGTTCCCACGATGCACTTAAATCACGGCAAATCTGTTGGCTAAGCATCAGAAGTTCGGGTTCTTTTGGCTCAGGTAAATACAACGGCAACGTCGGTAACAGACGCAATTCATCGAGCAGTAATTCCATAATACGTTCGTCACGGCCACCGGGCAAATAACCGGCGGGGATCGTCAGCGAAACCAAAATGAGTTCACGCAGCAGCGGGGAAATTTGTACCACCTGACATTGTGCAGGTAAATCCGCACGTGCCAGAGGATCGACAAACAAGGTGCGGGCTTTAACGCCGCCGATAAAGCGCAGACTGTGTTCGACATAGGCAGGTAACCAGATGCCGCGCCCCGGCGGAACCATCCAGGTGCCGAGCGCGGTATGAACTTCGACAACGCCACACAGGGTGTGGATCAGTTGTGAACAGCTATGGCTGTGTGCAGGTTCGCTGTCACCGTGCTGATAATCAATTGCCAGCGGTGCAATGGCCTGATCAGGTGCGAGAAAGGGAGAGTGCATGACTCAGTGGTGTTGCTGATTTTTAGCATCTTCAACGGCTTGTTTGGCTTCTTCAGCCGCCTTTTGAATTTCTTCATCGGTCAGTTGTTCAGAGACTTCAAACAATTCAGCCAGCCCGTCGCTGACATGTACGTCGTCTGCTTTACTTTTGTTTTCTTTATTATTTTCGCTCATTACGGTTGTCCTGATGAAATAAGAAGAGGGGATAATTATAGCAGAAATCGTGTCAGAATGCGGGAAAAGGCGGGAGTCCGTCGGGCGACAGACTCCGAAAAAGCATTACTGACGGTAGGCAAATTTGATTTGCTGCAGGGAGTTCCTGAAGATTTCTGCCTGCTGTTCATCTTCCATCTGGGCAGCATATTTTTCCATGTTCAACATGACCTTACCCGCATCCGCCTGACCGATCGCTTTCAGGATCAGGGTCAGGGTGGCTTTCAGGCAGGCAACTTCTGTCGCCAGGGTTTCAACGTTCGCTTCAGTGGTAAAATCGCAGTTACTCATTATTTCTCCTCAGGCAGGCTGCCAGGCAGCGCTCCCGACTTTATACAGTAAAAAGAAGGGGGTATATCAACGGGCTCACCCGAAACGGCCAGGTGCAAAGTGACCGCATTTTAGCATAGTCGGCAGGTTTTAGTGCAGTAGTGCGCGGGCTGCGATCAAAATGGGCTGAATGCTCCGGACATAGAGAGAAAAGAAATCCGATGAGTTAACAGATTTGAAAGTTAGTAAAGAATACTAAACATAATAGGTGACCAGACATTTTCCGTTTAAATGACTAAGGTTATTCTTATAAATGCCGGGACAATTCCTGCTATTGCAAATAATCATTGGGTATATCATAGATATATGGGAGTAATGATTTGCTGTTTTAATCACCTTTTCAGAAAGCCAGTTAATTTACGGGAAAAATACCGACATTGTTATTTTTACAGCAGAAAAGATGTAGCTTGATACAGACCTTATTGTTTGATTCAAAATGCTTTTTTTTTGTATTATTAATACAGGTTATGGCAGTTCTCATTTACATTCAGCAAACTAGTTTTTTGCAGACATTCCTTGGTCAAGCTGCACAGATAGAGTAAAATGTGCGGGCAATAATAAATACTCTGAATTATTGATTTAAAAAACACTGTCCACGTGCGGTAGTGAGGTAAGTTCGTTGATGTTGGCTTCTTATTGCCACCTTCTCTTCTATAAGCTGTCTGCGCACGATATCAATGTTTGACGTGTATGATTGCGTTAAGACAAGCCCGAAGACCCTGACGGTGCGTCGCCCTTATTTTTTGGAGAATTCTCTTTGATAAGCGTTCTTCTTGTTGATGACCACGAATTAGTGCGCGCAGGGATCCGACGCATTCTTGAAGATATCAAAGGCATCAAAGTCGTTGGTGAGGCTCAGTGCGGCGAAGACGCCGTGAAGTGGTGTCGTACCAATGATGTTGATATTGTCCTGATGGATATGAATATGCCGGGTATTGGCGGCCTGGAAGCGACGAAGAAAATCGTGCGTTTCTCGCCGGATATCAAGATCATCATGTTAACTATCTATACTGAAAACCCGCTGCCAGCAAAAGTGATGCAGGCGGGGGCTTCCGGTTATCTGAGCAAAGGTGCTGCACCACAGGAAGTGGTTAACGCCATCCGTTTGGTTGACTCGGGTCAGCGCTATATCGCGTCTGACATCGCTCAGCAAATGGCACTCAGCCAGATTGAGCCTCAGTCTGAAACGCCTTTTGACTCCTTATCTGAGCGTGAATTACAAATCATGCTGATGATTACTAAAGGGCAAAAAGTGAATGAAATTTCAGAACAACTGAACTTGAGCCCAAAGACCGTTAACAGTTATCGTTACAGAATGTTTAGTAAATTAAATATCAGTGGCGATGTCGAGTTAACTCATCTGGCAATCCGACACGGTTTGTTCAACGCGGAGACTTTATCAGGCAGTGAATGATGAGCGTTTCGACCCAAAAGCCTTTCTGAAAACGGTCACCAGCCAGCCGGGCGTCTACAGGATGTATGACGCCAGCGGCACCGTAATCTATGTAGGTAAAGCTAAAGACCTTAAAAAGCGTCTTGCCAGCTATTTTCGCGTTCAGGTTTCCAGCCGTAAAACGGAAACACTGGTCAAAAATATTGCGCAAATCGACGTCACCGTAACGCATACGGAAACCGAAGCGCTTCTCCTCGAACACAACTACATAAAGTTGTATCAGCCACGTTATAACGTGTTGTTGCGCGATGATAAATCCTATCCGCTGATTTTCCTCAGCGCCGATAATCATCCGCGTATTACCGTGCATCGCGGCGCCAAGCACGCTAAAGGTGAATACTTCGGGCCGTTTCCCAACTCCTATGCTGTGCGTGAAACGCTGGCGCTGTTGCAGAAACTTTTCCCAATCCGCCAGTGTGAGAACAGCGTTTACAGCAATCGCTCGCGTCCTTGCCTGCAATATCAGATTGGGCGTTGTCTCGGTCCATGCGTGAAAGGGTTGGTCAGCGAACAGGATTACAAAGATCAGGTGGATTACGTGCGTCTTTTCCTCGAGGGGAAAGATCAGCAGGTGGTCACGCAGTTGGTGAACAGGATGGAAGAGGCCAGCAAGGATTTGCGTTTTGAAGATGCCGGACGCATCCGCGATCAAATCCAGGCCGTCCGTCGCGTCACTGAGCGCCAGTTTGTATCGGGTAACAGTGAAGATCTCGACGTTATCGGGGTGGCATTCGAGTCCGGCATGGCGTGCCTGCACGTTCTGTTTATTCGTCAGGGCAAAGTGTTGGGCAGCCGCAGTTACTATCCGAAGGTACCGGGCGGCACCGATCTTGGCGAAGTGGTGCAAACTTTTGTCGGGCAGTTCTATTTACAGGGCAGCCAGATGCGCACCTTGCCTGGCGAAATCCTCCTGGACTTCAGCCTGCCGGAAAAAGATCTGCTGGCTGATTCGCTCAGTGAGATTGCCGGGCGCAAAGTGCTGATTCAGAGTAAGCCGCGCGGCGACCGTGCCCGCTACCTGAAGCTGGCGCGTACAAATGCCTCCACGGCCCTGACCACGAAACTGGCGCAGCAGTCGACTATTCATCAGCGTCTGGCAGAACTGGCAAAAACCCTTAATCTTGCGGAAATTAACCGCATGGAATGCTTCGACATCAGCCATACTATGGGCGAACAAACGGTCGCTTCCTGTGTGGTCTTCGACAATAACGGGCCGGTACGTTCTGAATATCGTCGCTATAACATTGCTGGTATCACGCCGGGGGATGATTATGCGGCCATGAAGCAGGTTCTGACGCGTCGATACAGTAAATCGCTGGATGAGAAAAAAATTCCTGATGTGATTTTTATCGACGGCGGGAAAGGGCAGCTCGGGATGGCGCTGGATGTGTTTCATTCACTGGATGTGACATGGGATAAATCTAAACCTCTGCTGATCGGTATTGCGAAAGGTGCCGATCGTAAAGCAGGGCTTGAAACGTTATTCTTTGTGCCAGAAGGTGAGGGGATTGCCTTACCGGCGGATTCACCGGCATTGCACGTTATCCAGCATATTCGTGATGATTCGCATAATCATGCGATTACCGGGCACCGTCAGCGTCGTGCCAAAGTGCGCACGACCAGTGCACTTGAAGAGATTGAAGGCGTCGGGCCGAAACGACGTCAGGTATTACTGAAATATATGGGAGGCATTCAGCCATTACTGAATGCCAGCGTCGAGGAAATTGCACAGGTACCAGGTATTTCGACCGCATTAGCAGAAAAGATTCATAATGCGTTGAAACACTAAAGCCGTTGTAGCAACATACTCATAATATCTAAACTGGACAAACAGTTACCTTCGCTATGCAATTTAATATACCGACGTGCCTTACCCTGTTCCGCGTTGCACTGATCCCTTTCTTCGTGCTCGCCTTCTATCTGCCTTACCCATGGGCATCGATGGCTTGCGCGCTCATTTTCGTTTTTGCGGCAATGACTGACTGGCTCGATGGCTACTTAGCGCGACGCCTGAAGCAAACGACGCGGTTCGGTGCATTCCTTGATCCGGTGGCCGATAAGGTGATGGTGGCGATTGCCCTGGTGTTGGTCGCAGAGTACTTCCACTCCTGGTGGATAACATTACCGGCTGCCACCATGATCGCCCGTGAAATTATCATTTCCGCGCTGCGCGAATGGATGGCTGAAATTGGTAAACGCAGCAGCGTTGCCGTTTCCTGGATTGGTAAGGTCAAAACCACGGCGCAGATGTTATCGCTGGTCGCCTTATTGTGGCGTCCTGACAACATTGTCGTGGGTGTCGGTGTTGTAGCTCTTTACATCGCCGCAGTGCTGACTTTCTGGTCAATGTTCCAGTATTTGAACGCTGCACGCCACGATTTGCTGGAACCCTGATCAAACTGACGTAAAAAACGTCAAACGAGCGAAGGATCCAGATAATTTTATTGACTCATTCTCTCAGGTCAGTAGAATGCAACGCATCGGAAGGCAGACAGCAATGCGCCAGAAGATAGTTAAAAAAATCAGTACGTTCTGATTAAAGCGGGAATAGCTCAGTTGGTAGAGCACGACCTTGCCAAGGTCGGGGTCGCGAGTTCGAGTCTCGTTTCCCGCTCCAAATTTTCTTGAATTGATTTCTTAATCGATTTAAGTGCAAGACAAGTAGTAAGATTTAAGGCGCGTTAACAAAGCGGTTATGTAGCGGATTGCAAATCCGCCTAGTCCGGTTCGACTCCGGAACGCGCCTCCAATTTTCCCGGAGCCCGGGTGGTGGAATCGGTAGACACAAGGGATTTAAAATCCCTCGGCCTTAGGCTGTACGAGTTCAAGTCTCGTCCCGGGTACCATGGGAAAATTAGCTGAATAATCAAAAGCAATAGTGTAGTAATGTCGTTATAGCCACCTTCGGGTGGTTTTTTTATGTCTGAAATTTGCATGAAGAAAGGATGTTTCTGACATCACGATATTGCAGTTTGCATATAATAAAGGCCACTTCTAAGAGTGGCCTTTATGCTTTTACAGCAACGCCAAATCATATCAGCAATGCAAAAAGTCCCTTTACGGTAATTTCCGGTCTGGGTGTGTGCTGATGTTCAGTGAAAGTGGCGGATTGAGGGCAGATTAAAACAGCCCCGAAGGGCTTTTTTAGGGCTAAATCTCGCCCGATGAATCTGTATTACTCAGTGCCCGGATCGATAAAGGCAGATGGTAGTTCGGTTGGCTGGTGAAAAACGCCTGAAGGGCTACGCGTTTCTTCCGGTCTATCGAAATCTCTTCCATGGTTTTGCGGAAGATACTGTAACGGCCACAGGAAGTGCAGGTCACAGTAACAATTTTCGCCGACATATTTACCGACGTCTTATTCGTGTTTTGACACAACGGACACTCGTCTTGAGCGTTTACAACTGTAGAACTCATAAAACCTCCGGTTTTACTTAGAGCGGCCAGTAGTCTAGCACAAAAAGGCGCCAGTTACTTAATGATAAATAATTTATCAGTGGATTTCAGCCGGGACTACGTGTAGAGAGGCCTCAACTTCCTGAACGCACGAGGAAACCCTTAGTGTGCTCTTCGAACATCCTTTTCTAATGCCCCTCATCAGATACACTTGAGCTATCCCTGGTCACAATGGATTTCATCCAAATATGATTCCTGCTTTGTATAAACGTATTGATGGCAAAAACTACCGGCACATTTATATCGTGGGGGATCTGCACGGTTGTAAGTTTTTACTTGACGAGCAACTGAATAAAATGATTTTCAACCCCAGCCTCGATCTGTTGCTGTCGGTTGGCGATCTCGCCGATCGCGGGCCCGACAGCGTCGGTTGCCTGCAACTCATCCATCAGCCCTGGTTTAGCTGCGTGAGAGGCAACCATGAGCAAATGGCGATTGATGCGGTGAACGAGCAGAATATTCCGCGATGGCTGCGTAACGGTGGTGACTGGTTTTATGCGCTGGAAAGCGAAGATCAGGAACAGGCGAAAGCACTGATTCTGGAGGCTGACAGTTTACCGCATGTTATTGAGCTGACGACCCGCGAAGGAAAACGCATCGTGGTGGCGCACGCTGACTACGTTTCGGATGAGTATGTATTTGGAAGGCTCCTGGACAGTTATGAAATCATCTGGAATCGTGATCGAATCAATCACGCGCAGGCCGGACGTTATCAGCCTGTCGCCGGTGCCGATGCTTTTTATTTCGGCCATACGCCGGTTGAAAAAGTGATGCAATTTGCCAATCAGCACTACATTGATACCGGCGCGGTATTCGGCGGTTATCTGACCATACTTCAGTTGCAATAATATCAGACAGGGTGAGGGTTTGCGGTGGATTGCTGGCAAAGGTATAGTGACCGGCTGCGAACCGGAAAGCTGAGATAACATCATGGAAACTAAGCGTGAAGACAGGATCCAGCGTCTTTTGCTGGCGCTAAAAAAGACTGACAAAATCCACCTGAAAGAAGCGTCTTTGCTGCTCGATGTTTCCGAGATGACGATTCGGCGTGATCTGAATGCAGAGCCTGCGCCAGTGATCCTGCTCGGCGGTTATATTGTGATGGATCCTAAGAACAACCCGGCGACGCACTATTTCGTCAGTGAACAAAAAATGAAGCAGGTCGCTGAAAAACGCCGACTGGCCAAATGTGCCGCCAGCCTGATCCTCGATAATGACACCGTCTTTTTCGATTGCGGCACTACCATGCCGTATGTGATTGAAAGTATCCCCGAATCCAGGATTTTCACTGCAATCTGCTATTCGCTTAACACTTTTCTGGCACTTCAGGAGAAACCGCACTGCGATGTCATTTTATGCGGCGGCGCGTTTAAATCCAGCAACAGTATATTCACGCCGATCGGTCGAAGCTGTGAAATCGATTTTATCCGCCCGGCAAAAGCGTTTATTTCCGCCGCGGGTGTCAGCATTGAACATGGAGTAACGTGCTTTAATTTCGATGAATTGCTGATGAAGCATCAGGCGATGGAGCGCTCTGCGCAATGTATTCTGGTGGCCGACAGCAGTAAGTTTGATCAGGTGCGACCGGCGGCAATCGCACCTTTAGCCCGTTTTAACACCCTGGTCAGCGATGCCAAACCGCCACAGGCTTACCTTGATTTTTGCCAGCAGGCTGACATTACACTCAGCGTCTGACCCCTTCAGCGGATAGCCGGGATCTTCTCGACCGACTGATAAAACACCATTTCCCAGATGCCGGTTTTTGAGCCATCACTCAGATAGTGCTCAAAGCAGGCTTTTCCATCCGGCCGATAATGATTACTGGCCAGCAGCTGGCTGTAAAACTCCCGCCAGGCTTGTTCAAAATTTCCGTCTGTTATGGTGGTGTGATACGCCGCATAGGTGCCACCTGGCAGGGTTTGCAGCGCCAGCCCGTCCGCATCATCGAGAATGAAATTATCCGCGACGCAAACCGAAGGATCCGCGCGCAGCGCTTCAGCGGGTGTGGTATCCGGGTTATCATGAAACCACGTCAGCCATTCGTTATGTGGCTGATGGTGTCGTGCGACCCACTTCGTCAGCTGCTGAAATCCGCTGTGGATTGACTCCTTATATGGCCCGACAACCCGGTAGCTCACCAGTTTTTTTGCCGGTCTTTCGACGATTAATAGTGCCACGATGATCTCCTTTTATCTGACATGAATTGAGATAGTTCCATGATGATAATACTAACGGTACAGATGCCAGCTATAACAGTTCCCCGTTTTGCAGCGGGTAACTGCTCTACGCGCTATAACAGTTGTCATGATAAAATAATGTAATCAGATTGCATTATAGTCGTCACTGCAGCGAGGTTATGGGATGGACGTGATCAAAAATGTATTAAATAGTGAAATTGATCGGATCAACCGTCAGGAAGGCCGTGATGGCAGGGTTCGCATCAACGTTGAGTTCTTCGTGAATCATCCGTGGCTGTGTCTGGCGATGCTGGTCGGGTATATTGCGGTTGGCGTCGTGATGTATGTATCGCCATACATGGGCATTGGCTGGTTTATCGGTTTCACCGCCTTTTTGGTCTTTATGTCAGCGATGCTGTTGCTAGAAATCAAACCGGTATATCGCTATGAAGACATCGGTGTGCTGGATTTACGTGTCTGCTATAACGGCGAATGGTATTTCAGCCGTGAATTATCCGCAGAGGCCGTACAGCAGATTCTCAGTGCCGAAAGCGTAAGTAGTTGGGTGAAAAACCGCATCGAATCGATTGTACGTAACAAAGGTTTTGTCGATTTTTACGATGTTTACGATCTGGCCCGCCTTGAACACCAGCAACCGGCCTCGATGACTGCTGTACAGTTAGCGCACTAATTCCCCCTTCAACATGGCTTTCGTCCATGACGTCACCCTGCATGCTCTGATAAAATAGCGGCTGGACATACATTACGTGAATGAGTTGTTCATCTGACGAACGAATCACGAGGTATGTTGAGCCGTTACAGGAGCCGCTGTGGAACGAATCAAACTGACTATTCATCATCTGCACAAAATCGTTTCTGATGAAAAACAGGATGCACATGCCGTCGCCCGCATTTATGCTGGTGAAGAGCTGCTGCTGACCGAGACGATGAGCGGGCAGGCCATCCATTTTGATCGCTACATTCACGCCGATAATGACACCGGTGAACCTTTACGGGTGGAATGGGATTGTGACGGAAGTGCAAAGATGTCAGTTTCCCGCGCAGAAGTGTGTCCGTGCTGTGGTGGGGACGCACTTCACGGGTAAGAAAATGCAGAGAGTAAACGCAGAGCAGAGGTGAATGATGAAGTTTATCAACAACGAAGTTGAATACCGTAAATGGATAATGGATGAAATTTTCCAGGCGAGCGCGGTAGGCGAAACCTCTGAGTTTGCCGATCAGGAAGTGGATGATTTTATTTTCGATGCCAGGCCGGTAGCGTATCCGTGCGTGGCGGTGATGATCCAGACGCCGGGAGAGCCGGGCGTTTGCGAACCGCGTTTCGTGTATAAAGAACAGATTTTCGACTGGGCGCACAAGATGGGCTTTGGCTTCGACAGCTAATTGTCGTAGCAAGAATCAACGCCAGCCCTGAGTGTCGCTCAGGGCTTTCTCAGGAAGCTTTTACACATTTTTCCTGTCGATTTTCTCTTCACCCCAGAAAAGATGGTCTTCCTTGGTTTTTGCGAAGGCGATAGGCAGCACTTCATCATTGCCTTCTTCCCAAATTTTCTGAGCCAGCGTTTCATCATTTTTGGCCAGCTCAAAAATGGCTTCGGCGATTTCGTGAGAGGTTTCACGCGTGTTGGCCCAGGCTTTGATATTTGACGTCGTCATCCGGTTCTCCTCGTAGGATCTCAAGAAATAAGTTCGTAAAAAATGTCGTCATGACACCTTCATATTCACTATAACTATGGTTTCCATAAGCGGTTTATGCAAATCCTGCGGCTTTTCGTCCCATTTCCAGGGGCAGGAAAAGCGTTATCAGGGCACAAAAAAGGCGTCAGATATACGCCTGTCTCGTTTATACTAGAGCCAGTTTCGAACAATTAAGGTGATGAGAATGAGCGACGATATTTTTGATTTTGACATTGATGCTGCATTGGTGTCCGCAGAAGAAAAAGCGGCTGAAAAAGCAGCAGCAGTGCCTGAAGCCGTTCAGGACGAAAGTGACTGTGAAGGCTGCAAAATCTGATTTTGCCCCAAAGTACAGTAAATAAAGAAACCGCTTCGGCGGTTTTTTTGTGTCTGACGTTTGTGGGAAATAACGATTTTTTGTCTGAATCTCCTTTGCTGACATAGCGTTGCAACGCATTACGTAAAACCGGTTTCTGACGCAAATGTAAGGATAGCGAAAGGACATTTTTTTTGGGATAAATTCCTATAGAACAGGAAGATAGCTGGCGGTAATTTGTCATCACCTGATAAGCAGGTCGTGAGGTTTCCAATGAAAAAACTGATTCTGATTCTCGCCGTTATGCTTTCCACTGTGCCCGCGCTGGCTCAGGCAAACGTCGAGCTGGGCGTAAATATGCCGGGCCTTTCACTGCACATTGGTGACCGCGATCCCCGTGGATATTATTGGGATGGAGGCGACTGGCGTCCGCCGGGTTGGTGGGATGAACATTACCGTGATGAAGGTCGGGGACACTGGGTCTATTACGAGCCCGAGCCACCGCCGCCACCGCGTCACTGGCATCATGAACACTGGCACGAAGGACCCCCGCCGGGGTACTGGCGTGATGGCCCTCCGGGGCACTGGCGGGAAGGGCCCCCTCCGGGACGCTGGTAATAAAAGCGCAGTAAGTTAGCTCAAGAGAATCATCAAAATTTTGGGAACAGGGTTGGCAGTGGTGATGCGAAAGTATCCCCAATGTCAGTTCTGTTCCTTTTGCGTTTTGTACTTTCGCTCCTGATGGTTACTGCTGTAATTAATTATTATAATGAATATGGATACATAATTTATTCATTATTATTATGAATAAAGGGGTTACCTTTAAATAAAAAATGAATAAACCCAGAAAATAAGGTTTTGAGAGAAATTGCTATTTGCTAACTTCAATTTATATGTTAATTTTCTGTTATGTGAAATTAGCAATGGATGGCTCGAACGCAACGCGTGCCTGATCTCATATTAAGTATTTAAGGAAGCTTTTTTATCAGGTGCGTTAGACATTATTTACTGTGAGTTAATCCTATGCACTTGATTAAAAACGATTTTGAATACCGTTCCTGGATGCTTGATGCCTATTTCCGTCAGGATAATATTTTTGGTGACACACTTCTGACCGATGAGGAAATGGATGATTTTCTTTTCGAATCGCGTCCGCAGGAATACCCTTGTCTTGGTATGGTGACTCCGTCTAAAACCAATCCTCTGGACAGTGATATTGCTTTTTTTTACCGTAATAATATCAATGACTGGGCAACATCTATGGGGCTTATTAACAGTAAATAGCCTTATTCTTCAGGTATTAAAAAAGCGCTGGCAAGGCGCTTTTTTTTTTTAGATCCGCTGAATTAATTTCCGCGAACTTCAACTAACACCGGGCAGGGCGCATGGGCGATCACTTCTGCGCTGACTGAACCTTTCATCATACGTCCAAAGGCCGAGAGCTGACGGTGACCGATGACGATGACCGATGCTTTTATCTTTTCAGCCTCGGCCACCAGCGCTTCGCCAGCAGCACCGACGATCAGGTTTCCTTTAGCGCGGATACCCGCTTCATTCAGCGTTTTCAGCGCATTGCCTACCACTGCGCGGGCGGTGTTTTGCTCTTCCTCCGCCGGTGGATACTCCACGATTTCGCCAGGCACATCGCCGTTCTCTTCCAGCGCATAAGATTCATCGATGCAGCAGGTGACATACACCGTTGACGCATGGCCATTCGCCAACTGCCGGGCAAGATCGACGACGAAAGGGGACTGCTTTGAGCCATCTACGGCCAGCAAAATAACATCAAACACGTGCACTCCTGGGTTAATTGTTCTGACCGAGCTTACCGATTTCGCCAATCAGCGCATTTTTACACTCGAGCAGCGCGTCACGGATTAGGGCTTCTTTGGCTTCCCGGCGCGAGGTGGGGAAAAGCACTGAAACGGAGTAGCGACCCAGAATGGTATCGATCGCAACGGCCAGCGTCGACACGCCGTCCACGGTCTCACCGTTCTCCATGGAGATGCCGCTTTCGCGGACGTCGGCAATTTTGTTTAACAGGGAATCGACCGTACGCACCGTCTGTTCGGTGGCGGGTTCAAGCACCTCGCCGACAATAATGCGGATCTCGTCATCGGTTTTAAGCGATAGCAGTGCGCGGCCACCGGAGGTACTGTAAATCGGCAGATTCAGGCCGACTCTCGGTACTACGCGTAACTCACGTTCCGCCACGATGCTGTGAATATTGGCTATCTGGCGGCCACTGGCGCGTCCGAGAGAGACGGTTTCGTCAGTGGATTCGCACAGCTGGCGAAGGAATGGGGAGGCGATGGCTATCACATCGGTATGTACCGTGGACACCAGTTTCAGCAGCGTCGGACCAAGCCGGACACCCCCACTGCCTTCGGATCGCACCAGACCTTCTTCGGCAAGTGCGGCCACGATCCTCTGCACGGTGGAGCGCGGCAGGTCGACATCATGGGCGATCGCCCCGAGGCTCATCCCGTGAGGATGTTTCCCCAGCGCATTAAGAATGGATGCGGCACGCGAAATCACCTGGATCCCACCGCTGCGTTCTTCATCTCCTGCAATGTCCTGCGCCATCACTTCTCCTTTGTCACCAACGGGTGATCCTTACCGAAATCTATGCTGCCAATGTAATAGCTGGACGGTCTAAAAACAATTTTTAATCACATTGCAATACAGTGCACCGTATTATAGTATTTGCGCTTGTACCACAATGTGGTGCAATGCATCGAAATAAAAGTGATATCGATCGCCACATTGCGATTTCTACCCGCACACCTGCCTTTCCACTATCGCCGCACCTATAAGCGACGAAGTTAACGAGCGACAAGATGAATCATTCAGTCACAACGGCACCTGCCGCGAACGGTGCTGCAATGCCCGTTCCGCCGCCTTTTAATCTGCGGCTGATTATTGGGCTGATCGGCGTATTGATCGCCTCACTGTGCTCCGGCCTGAACGATCGGGTAACGGATATCGCATTGGCCGATGTGCGCGGTGCGCTAAGTATCAGCAGTGACGAGGGATCCTGGTTGATCGGTGTCTATCAGGCGGCGGAAGTGGCGGCGATGATGATTGCACCGTGGTTTGCAATGACGTTTTCACTGCGCCGTTTCACTCTTTTCGTCACCTTCGGATTTTTACTTCTGGCTGCGATCCTCCCTTTCGCGCCCAATTTGCCGGTGTTCATCGCGTTGCGTACTGTTCAGGGCATCTTCGGCGGTGCTTTGCCACCTTTGCTGATGACCGCCGCGCTGCGCTTTATGCCGCCGCATTACAAATTGTATGGCCTGAGTGCCTACGCCCTGACGGCCACCTTCGGCCCGAATATGGCGACGTCGCTGGCAGCCCTCTGGACAGATTACGCAGGCTGGCAGTGGGTGTTCTGGCAGGTTATCCCGCCTTGTTTACTGGCGGTCATGATGGTCGGCTACGGCATTCCGCAGGATCCGTTGCGCTTTGAGCGTTTTAAGCAGATGGATAAAGTCGGGATGCTGACCGGATGCAGCGGTATTTCTCTGCTGGTGCTGTCCCTGCAACAAGGGGAGCGTCTGGACTGGTTTAACTCTCCGCTGATCACGATGATGTTTTTTGCTGCGCTGGCGTTGCTGACAATTTTTCTGGTCAACGAATGGCATCATCCTTTGCCGTTATTCAAATTACAGATGCTCAGGCGCCACAATCTGGCTCACGGTTTAATCACGCTGTTTGCGCTGATGTTCCTTTTCTTATCCGGCTCTGCTTTACCGTCGAGCTATATGGAGCAGGTCGGCGGATTCCGTGCGGTTCAGGTGGGGCCGCTGGCGCTGACCATTGGCCTGCCGCAACTCCTGCTGGCCCCTATGGTGGCCTTTGTACTAACCATGCGCTGGATCGACAGTCGCTGGGTGCTGGCCTGCGGGCTGGGGCTGATCGGTTTTTCCTGCTACTGGGGAACGCACCTCACAAGCGCCTGGGCACGGGACAATTTTTACCTGATTCAGATTTTGCAGGCGTTGGGTCAGCCGATGGCCGTGTTACCGATCCTGATGAGTGCGACCAGCGTAGTGCAGCCGCCGGAAGGGCCTTTTGCCTCGGCGATGTTTAATACCACGCGCGGTCTGGGCAGCGTGATGGGCAGCGCCATGCTGGGCGTTTTCGTCAGTCACCGCGAGCAGTTCCATTCCAATGTATTACTCAATCACGCAGGCAGTGTGAGCTATCTGTTGTCACAGCCGTACGGGGGCGGCAGCAGTTTTCTCGCGCCGCTTAACAGTGATGGCTCGCCGATTTCGACGGAAGTGATCACCCAGTTTTCCAGGCTGGTAAAAAAACAGGCACTGGTGCTTGGGCTGGCGGATACCTATCTGGTGATTATCGGTCTGGCGCTGGTACTGATCTTACTGGCCGCAATTTTGCCCAAACGCACGTATCCGCCGCAGTCACTGGTTAACCGCAACTGAAGCACGCTCCACCCAAACAAATGCACGCCACAATAAAAAAGAATGAGAGAAAAGAACCATGATAAAAACATCGCCCGTCCGCCTGAGCTGGCTGATTGCCGCCGTAGTGGTGATATTGCTGATTGTTATCGCTTTCTGGATTTTGGCCGGAGGCACTAAGCCAGAAACGGATGATGCCTTTGTGTCCGCCGATTCCACGCTGGTGGCACCGCGCATTTCCGGCACGATTGCCGAGGTGTATGTGCGCGACAATCAGCCGGTTAAAGCCGGGGAGGTAATGGCGCGTATCGATGACCGGGATTATCGTAACGCAGTTCTGACGGCCGAAGCGAATCTGGAAACGGCCAATGCGCAAATGCTGAGCCTCACCGCGCAGCTGGCGAAACAGCAGCAAACCATTTTGCAGGCTCAGGCGCAGGTGAATGCCGACAGCGCTGGTATTTCGTATGCGCGTCAGAGCGCTGACCGCTACAAGCGTTTACTGCAAAACGGTTCGGGCACCGCCGATGCGCGCGATGAATCGGATGCGAATCTGCGGGCCAAACTGGCTACGCAGCAAAGCGATATGGCGGCAGCACAGGCCGCTGAAAAACAGGTCGACGTGCTGAAAGCGGGGCAGGCCGAAGCGAAAGCTGCTATTGATTCAGCGGCGACCGCGCTGGCGCAGGCTAAATTAAATCTCTCCTACACGGAAATCACGGCGCCCGTCGACGGTATTGTCGGGCAACGTTCGCTGCGCATCGGCGGTTATGTTAGCGCCGGCACGCGCGTTTTGGCGGTCGTTCCGCTGCACGATGCCTACATTGTGGCGAATTATCTTGAAACACAGTTAGGCGATGTGAAGCCCGATCAGGCCGTAGAGATCAAAGTCGATGCGCTTCCGGGTGTGGTGCTCAAAGGGAAGGTGGACAGTATTTCTCCCGCAACCGGCGTGACGTTTTCCCCGATCTCTGCGGACAATGCGACGGGCAATTACACTAAAGTGGTGCAACGTCTGGCAGTAAAAATCGTGCTTGACCCTCATCAGACCGATACGAATCGTCTTAAAGTGGGCATGTCTGTGATCCCTACTATCAATACCGCATCGCGATAAATCAGGTTTTCAGTCACTTAAACCGATACAAAAAAGGCGACCATGCTTCATTGCATGGTCGCCTTTTTACGTACTGCGCAGTTAAGGGGCGGTTAAGACGCCTGATTTTGCGGCGGGGTAGGGCCGGACGGATTCTTTTTGGTCAACTGCTGCGGTTTGCCTGAGAACAGGAAGCGCAGGAGCGGAATACGTTTATGCACTTCATAAAGGATGAAGGCGATACCGAATACGAATACCAGACCCAGCCAGAAGCCCATCCAGTCGCTGTGAATTTTTGGCGTGATGAACGCACCGTAAATCAGCGTTAATGGGTGATGAATCAAATAGATGAACAGGGATGAGTTCACCAGATAAGTGATCCACGGAGCCTGGAAGTTCAGCATGTAATGGCTAAAGGAGAACACCACGTTAACCATCAGAATGCCTAACAGCGTCGTAATGATGGCATCAATCTCCATCGAGTAAAGCTGCGGAGTATTCACGTGCTGATTGAACATGTAGGCAGCGAACAGGAAGATGCTGACCACACCCGCAGTGGCAGAAGGCTTGATAAACAGCTCTTTCAACCAGGCGAATTTATACGCAAAGGCGCCAATGATGAAAAAGGGCAGATAAAACAACGTCTGCATCACGATGAAATTAAACGCCCCGTTAGAAAGTAAATCCGGTGCGAAAAGATACAACGCTCTGTTAAATGCGGCATAAATTAAACCGATAAACAAAAAGAGTATTGAGAGTTTTCCTAAACTATTTGTTCGGTTTTTAATTAATTGAATGCGATTAGTCTTAATTTCTTTTATAAATTTAAAGAGATAAAAACAAATGCTGGTGAGAATAACCAACGTCAATAAGAACCATAAATGAGAGACTAATTCCCAGACGGTGATGTTAATTTTCTGATAGAGGCCCATCGTGCTCCAATCAGAAAACTTGCTGGTGTATTTCATCAGGAAATAAAGCTGTGGCAGCGTGATTAGCGGAAACGCCGCGGCCAGCGGGATGGCAACCCGCTCCAAACGCACCTTCAGCCACTGATGCGATTCATAGCGCTCGTACAGCATATAGGAGAAATAGCCTGATATGACGAAGAACACCTGCATACGGAAGGCGTGGATGACATCATTGAAGATAGTCAGGCCGTGTGAGGGTATGGCACTGTTTACTGCCCAGATATGACTGGAGTAAATCAATGATATATGGAATGGAATACCCAGCAGCATCAAATATGCGCGTATGGAGTCCAAAAAGAACTCACGTTGTGGTTTTTGTGGTTTCATTAGGTTCCCGTTGTATGCAGCTCATCCTAATTTTAGATCGTAATTTGTCTTTAGGGTTATTCATTCAGGTAACCAGAAATGGACGTTGCTGACAATAGTATAACTCCGAAGATAAAACGGGCCTTGTTATAGGACAAGTTTCCATAGCCTGTGTTTCAACGAATTGATATCCTTGTACCCTGTTGCGCTTAAACGGTTCATCAATGGATGAACCATCGACTGCTCAGGTTGTCGGAAACCTGACACTTCCCTTAAAATTGCTACAGCGAATGTGTTAAGCGCGCTTAAAGGAGACAAGGTGTCGGATAAAAATTTTTCCATAGGGTCACGTATGATCAAAGTCCGTTTGCTAAGTGCCGCAGTGTTGATGGCCATGTTCACCTCATCTGCCTGGGCTTTTTCTATTGACGATGTTGCAAAACAAGCGAAAGCATTAGCCGACAAAGGCTACGAAGCGCCAAAAAGCAATTTACCGTCCCAGTTCCGCGACCTCAAATTCGCAGACTACCAACAAATTCAATTCAATCATGACAAAGCGTACTGGAAAGACCAGAACACGCCTTTCAAGCTTGAGTTCTACCACCAGGGGATGTACTTCGACACTCCGGTGAAAATCAATGAAGTGACGGCCAACGCTGTCAAAGAAATCAAATACAGCCCGGATTACTTCAACTTTGGCAACGTCAAACATGACGCTGACTCTGTGAAGAACCTCGGCTTTGCCGGTTTCAAAGTGCTTTATCCAATCAATAAAGCAGACAAAAATGATGAAATTATGAGTGTGCTGGGTGCCAGCTACTTCCGTGTCATCGGTAAAGGCCAGGTTTATGGTTTGTCTGCACGTGGTTTGGCTATCGACACCGCGCTGGCTTCCGGCGAAGAATTCCCGCGCTTTCGCGAATTCTGGATTGAACGTCCTAATCCGGATGAAAAACACTTAGTCATTTACGCATTGCTGGATTCTCCGCGTGCGACCGGCGCTTACCGTCTGGATGTATATCCGGGTAAAGAAGCCACTGTCGACGTGCAGTCTCAGGTCTATCTGCGTGACAAAGTGGGCAAACTTGGCGTTGCACCTTTGACCAGTATGTTCCTGTTCGGCGCGAACCAGCCTTCTCCGGTGATGAACTATCGCCCGGCGCTGCATGATTCCAATGGTCTGTCTATCCACGCAGGTAACGGTGAATGGATCTGGCGTCCGCTGAACAATCCAAAACATCTGGCCGTTAGCCAGTTCTCCATGGAAAACCCGAAAGGGTTCGGTCTGCTGCAACGCGGCCGCAGTTTCTCCAACTTTGAAGATTTGGACGATCGTTATGATCTGCGTCCAAGCGGTTGGGTAGAGACCAAAGGCGACTGGGGTAAAGGGAAAGTTGAGCTGGTCGAAATTCCGACCGCCGATGAAACCAATGACAACATCGTGGCCTTCTGGACGCCGGATCAGTTACCTGATGCAGGTAAACCGCTGTCTATGAACTATCGTCTGCACTTCTCTATTGAAGAAGACAAATTGCATTCATCGGATCTGGCATGGGTTGAACGTACCATGCGCTCAACCGGTGATGTGAAGCAGTCAAATCTGATCCGTGAGCCAGACGGCAGCGTTGCCTTCCTGGTTGATTTTGTCGGTCCAAATCTGAAAGCCCTGAAAAGCGACACCCCGGTGGCGTCTCAGGTCAGCGTGGGCGACAACGGCGATCTGGTTGAAAACACTGTCCGCTATAATCCGGTAACTAAAGGCTGGCGTCTGACGCTGCGCCTGAAAGTGAAAGATCCGAAGAAAGCGATCGAAATGCGCGCTTCTCTGGCCAATGGCGATAAAACACTGAGTGAAACCTGGAGCTATCAGCTGCCTGCAAATGAATAAGTCAACGCACTCTACTCATGAATATGTAGAAGCTTTGCCGCTTCCTGAAGAACAGAAAGCGGCACTCCTTCAGCAGCTCCCGGCTGCTGAAGGTGAAGCTTTTGCCACCGTGCATCGGCGCTTACGCGCTGATGACATGGCTTCAGCGGCTGCTGCCGCAGCGGACACCGATGCACCTCTGGCCTCGGTGAAAGCGCGCGTCGGTGCTGGCTGGCCTTACGCACTGGAGAAGGGCTCGCTGGATGAGGTGGATAACGAAGGCCGCACCATCGCGAGCGCTATGCCTCCGGTTAAACGTTCCAGCATGTTCCCTGATGTCTGGCGCACCAACCCGGTAGGGCGTTTTTGGGACAACCTGATGGGGCGCAGTGCGGCCTCACGTCATCGTGCCTCAGAAATGCCGGAGTCCGAAAAACGCTGGCGTCATGCAGGTTCCGTCCGCCGTTATATCTTGCTGGCTCTGATGCTGGTGCAAACGGCGATCGCGACCTGGTACATGAAAACCATCCTGCCTTATCAGGGCTGGGCGCTGATTGACCCCGCAGATATGCTGAATCAGGACTGGCTACAGTCGGTGCTGCAACTTCTGCCGTATGTGTTGCAGACGGGGATCCTGGTGCTGTTTGCCATCCTCTTCTGTTGGGTGTCGGCCGGTTTCTGGACCGCACTGATGGGCTTTTTACAATTGCTCATCGGTCGCGATAAATACAGCATCACGGCTTCGACCAAAGGCGATGAGCCGCTGAACCCGAATAACCGCACTGCGCTGATCATGCCGATTTGTAATGAAGACGTGGAGCGCGTTTTCGCGGGTCTTCGTGCAACGTATGAATCTGTAAAAGCAACGGGTGATTTGGATCAGTTCGATATCTATGTCCTGAGCGACAGTTATGACCCGGATATCTGCGTAGCCGAACAGAAAGCCTGGATGGAAGTCTGCCGCGACGTTGATGGTCATGGTCGTATCTTCTACCGCCGCCGCCGCCGCCGTGTGAAACGTAAAAGCGGTAACATTGATGACTGGTGTCGTCGTTGGGGCGGAGAATATGCCTACATGGTTATTCTCGATGCCGACAGCGTCATGAGTGGCGAATGTCTGACCGGTCTGGCGCGTCTGATGGATGCCAACCCGAACGCCGGTATTATCCAGTCTTCGCCGAAAGCGTCAGGCATGGATACGCTGTATGCGCGTTGTCAGCAATTCGCCACCCGCGTCTACGGGCCACTGTTTACCGCCGGTCTGCACTTCTGGCAGTTGGGCGAATCCCACTACTGGGGTCATAACGCTATCATCCGCGTGAAACCGTTCATCGAGCACTGTGCGCTTGCACCGTTGCCGGGTGAAGGTTCGTTTGCCGGTTCCATCATGTCGCATGACTTCGTGGAAGCAGCTCTGATGCGCCGTGCGGGCTGGGGCGTGTGGATTGCCTATGATCTGCCGGGCAGTTATGAGGAATTACCGCCGAACCTGCTGGATGAGCTGAAACGCGACCGCCGCTGGTGTCACGGTAACCTGATGAACTTCCGCCTGTTCCTGGTGAAAGGGATGCACCCGGTTCACCGTGCGGTATTCCTGACCGGCGTGATGTCTTATCTGTCCGCTCCGCTGTGGTTTACGTTCCTGGCCCTGTCTACTGCTTTACAGGTAGTGCATACGCTGATGGAACCGCAGTACTTCCTGCAACCGCGCCAGTTGTTCCCGGTGTGGCCGCAGTGGCGTCCTGAGCTGGCCATCGCGCTGTTTTCGACCACCATGGTGCTGCTGTTCCTGCCAAAACTGCTGAGTATCGTCCTGATTTGGGCGAAAGGTGCGAAGCAATTTGGCGGCGGTCTGCGTCTGCTGCTTTCCATGTTGCTGGAAATGCTTTTCTCGGTCCTGCTGGCACCTGTGCGTATGTTGTTCCACACCGTATTCGTGGTCAGCGCGTTCCTGGGCTGGGAAGTGGTCTGGAATTCACCGCAGCGTGATGATGATGATACGCCGTGGGGCGAAGCCTTTAAGCGTCACGGTTCTCAGCTGTTGCTGGGTGCTGTCTGGGCCGCCGGTATGGCGTGGCTGGACTTACGCTTCCTGTGGTGGCTGGCGCCTATCGTCTTTTCTCTTATCCTCTCGCCAATCGTGTCGGTGTTGTCAAGCCGTGCAACGCTGGGGATTAAGAGTAAGAGAGCCAAGCTGTTCCTGATCCCGGAAGAGTACGATCCTCCGCGTGAACTGGTGGCGACTGATGAATATCTCAAACTGAACCGTGAACGTAAGTTGCAAAACGGCTTCATGCATGCGGTATTTGATCCGACATTCAATGCGCTGGCGACAGCTATGGCGACTTCGCGTCACCTGATGCGTGATGCGGTTGAAAATGGCCGTCGTGCTCACCTTGAGCAGGCGTTGAAAACCGGGCCGAAAGATTTAGGTAAGGCCGATCGCCTGATCCTTCTGAGCGATCCGGTACTGATGGCGCGCTTACACTCTGCGGTCTGGACGCAACCGGATCAGCAGGCGTGGAGTGAGCATTACAGTAAATTGCCGCGTAACGTTGAGGCTTTCCCTGAAACCCAGACGCTGGAAGTTACACCCGCCTGAGTTGATGTGAAGAGTCAGTAAAGCTAACGGGCAGTATGTGAAAAACATACTGCCCGTTTTTTATGGCAGGAAGTTCAGTGACTCTTTAGGTGCCAGCGTATAAAATTTTACTTTACCTTAACATCGTGGCGCATGGCATACGTGATACGCTGACAGCGCTATTTAGCGCTCCACAGAGTGCTTCCATTGATTCGAATCGACAGGTTGTGTGAGTGATTAATCGGGTAATTTTTCGCGGATGTGTACTGGCATTACTGGCTGGAACGCTGACGGGCTGCGGCAGTATCATCAGCCGGACAGTACCGGGGCAGGGGCATGGCAATCAGTATTATCCCGGCGTGCAATGGGATCTGCGGGATAGCCCGTGGCGTTTTGTTACCGTCATCGACGTACCGCTTTCGATGATCGTCGACACTTTCATGCTGCCGGTTGACGCCCGCCACGGACCTTACGATTAGACGTTAGTCGATATCACGTCCCGGATAATCGTCCTCATCATCCCACTCTTCAGCAGCAGCAGCGCCTTCCTCGGTGTCGGTCTGCGGCTCATGCTGGAATTCTCCTTCATCCCATTCGTACAGCGTCGCTTCTTCCAGCCACTCTTCTTCGAGCTCGATGACGTCATAGTCCTCATCAAAAATGGCCTGAGCGGCAGCACCGCTGCGGAAGGTTAACGCATCAATCGATTCCCCTTCGCCGTTAAGAAACTCCGCCTGCCACATGATGTCGCCATCCTGCATGATGTATTTCTGCAAATTGAACTGATCGGGAAGCGGCTCTTCATCGCCCTGGATCCTATCCTGTGCGGCTTCGAGAAATTCTTCGCGGGCGGCATCAATAGCTTCTTCAAGCGTTACGTACATGCTCATTGTTGTCTCCTGAGTTGAAATGGGGTAACGGGTAAACAGTTATGGTGTAAATAGCGTTATGAATGAACAGGTAACAACCATCCGCCAGTGAAAACGCTGATTCAATGATTGTTGTCGATAAATCACAGAGTGCAAGTTTTCAGATGAAAAACAGTCTGGCATTCTTCTGCTATTCTGAATTTCCTGGTCATAAACGCTGATGTGAGGGAGTGAATTTACGATGATTTCACGAAATGCAGTGCTGCGGGTGGCGCGCCCGACTGACAATCTTGGGCAAATAGCCCAAATGTATTGTCACGGTTTAGGATTCGAGGTGATTGGCCGCTTCAGCGATCATCAGGGATTTGACGGCGTTCTGGTAGGACATCCGCATCATCATTACCATCTGGAATTTACGCATCATCACGCTTCAACCGCAGGCCGTGCGCCGACACAGGACAACCTGTTGGTCTTTTATATTTCCGAGTCCGACCAATGGAATGCGCAATGTGAAGCGATGCGCCTGGCCGGGTTTACAGAGGTGGCGTCGTTTAACCCCTACTGGGACGAGAACGGCAAAACGTTTGAGGATGTGGATAGATATCGTGTAGTTTTTGCTTCTCGTGACTGGACGGTTTAGACACAAATGTTAGTACTTTCCCTGCTTTGCAAAGGCTCTGAAGGGAGAGGGTAAAGTTTTAGCAAACCGTCTGCGCGGCGTGAAGTTGGGGATTACAGTGACCATGAAACTTTCAGCAATAAGGTTACTGTTATGAAGATTCTTTCCCGCGCGTTATTTCTGCCGCTGTGCAGCCTCGGCGTGTTATTCAGTGTTGCCAGTACAGCAGCTGAAAATGCACATCCTCAGCCACTGCAGGGCTTGCCGCCATTCCACGGAGAAGGCATGCCGCCGCCATTGATGATGGGATTCTGTCATCCGGGGCAGTTGTTCTGTGCCAGCGTGGCCAGTGATAATCCGACTCAGACTATCCAGAACCTGACATCGGTGCTGCCAGCAACCACGGCCGGTAAGCATTACGAGGTCCGATTGGCGGTCGTTGAAGTTCCTGATGGTCTGCCACCCCGCCCGGAAATGGCGAAGTAAGCGGCTTTCTGTCCCGGCGGCCATGTTTAATCGACCATCGCCTGACGCGGCCGATGTTGCAGACACCACCAGGAGTAGACGGCGTTAAACAGCACCACCAGCGCCGTGACGCAAAATACTGTACGAAACCCGTAACTGGCCGAGACTGCTGCACCCAGCAGCGGGCCGGTGACGTTTCCGACATCACGGAATGACTGGTTGTAGCTGAACACGCGTCCTGCGACCTGATTAGTGCAGTTGTATATCAGCAGGGTCTGTACCGCCGGAAGCAGCGCACCGTCGGTGGCACCGAGCAGGAAGCGCAGAATCCCCAACTGCAACGGCGTTTGCACAAATGCCATCGGGATGAGCAGCAGCACTGATATCCCCATCATTGCCACCAGAATGCGCTCCGGTCCGATTCTGTCCCCCAGTTTACCCAAGCGTGGCGCACTCATTAAAGCCGCCACGCCCGGCACTGATGCAATCATGCCGCTGATAAACGCCAGATTCTGCGTGTTACCCGCCAGCTCCCGCACGTAAAGTGTGAGGATGGGCGCAATCGAGCCGGTCGCCACCTGAATAATCATCGTGGTGACGAACAGGCAAAGGACCAGTTTCGGGTTTTTAAGCGAAGCAAACACCTGCTTACGGTTAAGCATGTCTTTTTTATTCACCGGGACGAACTGTTCGCGGATGCAGTACAGCGTCATCACAAAGCACAGGAACAGCACCGCAGCAGTGATGAAGAAGACCGGACGCAGCCCGTAGCTGTCCGCCAGTAAACCGCCGACCAGCGGCCCGAGGAGTGCGCCACTGACGCCACCGGTTGAAAGCGTGCCCAGTGCCCAGCCACTTTTGTTGCGGGGAATTTGAGTGGCAATCAGCGCGTTGGCGTTGGGCACGAAGCCGCCGAGTAAGCCGAGCAGGGCGCGGAGAACGAGGAATTGCCAGATGTTTTGCGCGAATCCCATCAACACCATGACGATCGACATACCGAGTGCAGAGCGCAGCAACATGATTTTGCGTCCCTTGCGATCGGCAAGCCCACCCCAGAAGGGGGATGCGATGGCGGAAAACAGGAAGGTGATACTGAAGACCAGCCCTGACCACATGTTCAGGGACTCATGGCCGGTTACGCCGAGAGTTTCTACGTACAGCGGCAGGAAAGGCATAATCAGGCTGAAAGCGGCACCGGTAAGAAAGCAGCCGATCCAGGCAACAAACAGATTACGTTTCCAGTTAATGGGTTCTGGTGCTATTTCAGGTTCAGGATCCGGGGTCATAAATTACCGAAAGATAAAGGTCGATTCGCTCTGTCATAGCAGACAGAAACAAGGCAGAGCACAAGTAACAATCAGTCAGATGGATAATTATGCGCCTAATTATCATCCACTTCAATGATGTTAATGAACTGTAACAAGAGGACTAAAATACAGGTATTAAAAAAAACGGGGATGAAGGAGATCAATATCAGTGCGGATAGATCACAAGAAAACGGCCAGCAAGGAGGCTGGCCGCGACAGACGCAGAAAGATAAAAACCACCGTAGAAATTAACGTAGCGCCGGATTTTTCATCACAGAATAACGGCCGCTGCCGAGGAACATAATCACCAGGCCGCCGAAGAAATACAGCGCTTCGCCTTCCAGACCCCAGGCTCCCACGTCAGTGACGGTGAAGAATTTACCCGCGACCACCAGGAAGACGGCAACAAGAATATTGAATGCCATCACCAGCGCCGCAGGGCGGGTGAAGATCCCCAAAATGATCAGAACGGGGGCAATCACTTCGCCGATATAGGCACCGTAGGCAATGAAACCCGGCAAGCCATCAGCCTGTAACATTTTAGCGATCCAGCCGACACCGTTCTCAATTTTTGCCACGCCATGGAACAGGATAAGAATACCGAAAGTGAGACGTAACAAAAGCTTACCGAAATCAGGATGGTCGGTGGCGCGGGTAAAAGCAGTGTTCAGTTTAGCCAGCATAATACGTTCCTTTCGAATGAGACTCAGATGTCACGCGGCCCCAAAAAGGGTGGGGTAATCACGTGGGGAAATTATGCTGAGAGTATTGGCCTAAAAGAGAAGAGATAAAATCTGATAACTTTGAAGAAGTCTGTCAAAAAAACTGTTTAAGCAAATCAAAAACAGAGAAACAAACGCCGGTTCAGTGAATGAGAACCGGCAAGCTGTTTAATCTTTTAGTTTTTTATACAGTGAAGACTCGCCCTGCGGACGCGTTTTGAAGCGGCGATGCAGCCACATATATTGTTCCGGAGCCTGACGGATTTCGTTTTCCACCACTTTGTTCATGTAGGTGGCAGCTACAACTTCATCATCCAGTGGGAAGTCAGCGACCTGAGGATGAATGATCATCTCATAGCCTTTGCCACCTTCCAGACGTCGTGGGGTGAACGGAATGATCGCCGGTTTGCCCATACGCGCCAGCAGATAAGTGCCGGTGGTGGTGGCAGCCTTGTCAACGGCAAAAAACGGCACAAAGACGCTGGCACGCGGACCGTAGTCATGGTCCGGCGCGTACCAGATGATGTCGCCTTGCTTGAGGCTGCGGATCATCCCTTTAAGGTCTTTGCGATCCAGCATGCCTTTGTTTGAGCGCATACGGCCTTTGGTCTGGATCCAGTCCATCAGTTTATTGTCGTGCGGACGATAAACGCCCACGCCCGGATTGTGGATGCCGAAAATGCGCGCACCCAGTTCGAGCGTCAGGAAGTGAACGCCGATCAATAACACGCCCTGCTGGTTGTCGCGGGCGCGCTGAATGTGCTCAAGCCCGCTGACGCGAAACCAGCGCTCTATGCGCCAGTCAGGCCAGAACCACGCCATGCCGGTTTCAAACAACCCCATGCCAACGGATTCAAAGTTTTTCACCACCATATCTGCCCGCTGTTCAGGGTGCATATCGGGGAAACAGAGTTCGAGATTACGTTGCGCGATTTTGTAGCGTTGTTTCAGAAAGCGCATGGAGAAACGCCCGAGCCCGGTGCCGAGACGATAGATAACCGGATAAGGTAATAAGACCAGCGCGTACAATAAACCCAGACCCATCCAGGTGAGCCAGTAACGTGGGTGCAGTAACGAACGGTTAAATGTTGGTACCTGAGTCATAGAATCTCTGCGTCATTATATTGATGTAGAAAATATATAAGCTCTGTCTAGTGCAGCAGCCCGCTACATAAAAACGGTCACTCCCCATATGGAGTGCGTGTTATGCGTTAATTTCTTGTAGCAAAGTGACATATTGTGGCACTTTTTTTGTATGAGGTGAAAGTTGTCGGCACTAATACCTCATTTTTTGGTATTCACTGCCTGAATGGAAAGCAATGTGCTCTTTTTATGAACGGCGGCCTATAAAAGGCTACAGAGTGGACTTTTCTCTTTCCGACTGAATATCAGCAGAGAACCGGTTTTTGTCAAATAAACGGGCAGCCAAATGGGCTGCCCGAGGGTAAATTTACAAACAGAGATTACTTTGGCAGGAATAAACCTTTTACGCTGTGCGGCTCGCTGCGCCAGTATTGTTTCGGTGCGGTCACTTTGGCGCCAAGTTTGGCGGCGGCGTGCCACGGCCAGCGCGGGTTGTACAGAATCCCGCGCGCCAGGGCTATCATATCCGCCTGACCGGTGCCGATAATCGCTTCAGCCTGTTCAGGCTCGGTAATCAGGCCAACGGCGATCACCGGCATTTTCACGTAACGCTTAATGCCATCGGCGAAAGGTACCTGATAGTTCGGGCCGACGGCGATCTTTTGCTCTGTGCTCAGGCCTCCGCTGGAGACGTGAATGTAGCTGCAACCCAGCGCATCCAGCGCTTTGGCCAGTTCGATGGATTGCTCCAGATCCCAGCCGCCCTCCACCCAGTCGGTCGCGGAAATACGCACGCCCACCGGTTTTTCTGCCGGGAAGGCCGCGCGGATTTCTTCGAAGATTTCCAGCAGCAGGCGCATACGGTTCTCCAGCGAACCGCCGTACTGATCGGTACGCTGGTTGGAGAGCGGCGAGAGGAACTGGTGTAGCAGATAACCATGCGCACCGTGTAATTCCAGCAGATCAAATCCAAGACGATCGGCGCGGAATACGCTGTCAACATAAGCTTTTTTCAGGTCTGCGATGCGTTCAAGCGTCATCGCCTCGGGGGTTTCGGTACCTTCTGCAAATGCCAGCTCAGACGGCGCGACAGTTTGCCAGCCACCGGCGGACTGAGGGATTTGCGCGCCACCATTCCATGGCGCTGCGCACGACGCTTTACGGCCTGCATGGCCGAGTTGCAGGCCGAGTGCCATGTCGCTGTTTTCACGCAGGCCATCAACCAGACCTTTCAGCGCGGTCTCGGTCTCATCATCCCATAGCCCTAAATCCTCGGCAGAAATGCGCCCGACGGATTCCACCGCGGTGGCTTCCAGAATCAGCAAACCTGCCCCCGAGAAGGATAACTGGCCGAGATGAGCGTGATGCCAGGACGTGGCTTTGCCGTTATCTGAGGAGTACTGGCACATTGGGGCGATCACAATGCGGTTTGGCAATGTCAGCTGACCCAGCGAAATCGGTTCAAAAAGCTTGCTCATGTTTCCTGCTCCTGCGAAGGGTTGAATCGTGAATAAATCCCGAAAAATGGATAACAACTAAGCATAGATTATCGTAAATATCCTGGGTGCAAGGAGCAGCAGGTGTTTTTCTGTTGACGAATTTGCAACGGGAGATGTCCTCATTGTTGCTTTAATGTATAATCTTGCCGCTTAAAAGTGACCGATAGTTTAATTCCCCGAAAGACAGGAACGTACACCATGCCAGTGTTACATAACCGTATTTCTAATGAGGAACTGAGGGAGCGCATGCTGGCCGAAACTGAGCCGCGCACCACTGTTTCTTTTTATAAGTATTTCCAGATTGAAGATCCGAAAGCCTTCCGCGATGCCCTTTATATCAGCCTGACGCGTCTGAACGTGTTTGGCAGAATTTACGTGGCGAAAGAAGGGATTAACGCGCAGATAAGCGTCCCGCAAAGCCGGTTCGATGCGTTCAAAACTGAGCTATTTTCCAGCCATCCGGCGCTGGATCAAATTCGTCTGAACGTTGCCCTTGAAGACGATGGCAAATCGTTCTGGGTGCTGCGCCTGAAAGTGCGTGACCGCATTGTGGCGGACGGTATCGACGACGAAAGCTTTGACCCGTCCAATATCGGTGAGTACCTGAAAGCTGAGCAGGTCAACGCGATGATTGACGATCCGGACACGCTGTTTGTCGATATGCGTAATCACTACGAATACGAAGTAGGGCATTTCGACAAAGCGATCGAAGTGCCATCGGACACTTTCCGCGATCAGCTGCCAATGGCCGTTGATATGCTGAAAGAAGACAAAGAAAAGAAAATTGTCATGTACTGCACTGGCGGGATCCGCTGTGAAAAAGCCAGCGCTTACATGCTGCACAACGGGTTTAAAAATGTGTATCACGTCGAAGGCGGCATTATTGAATATGCGCGCCGGGCGAAAGAGCAAGGTTTGCCGGTTAAATTTAAAGGCAAGAATTTTGTCTTTGATGAGCGCATGGGCGAACGTATTTCTGATGACGTGATCGCGCATTGTCACCAGTGCGGCACCGCGTGTGATAACCATACCAACTGCAAAAACGACGGCTGCCACTTGTTGTTTATTCAGTGCCCAAGCTGTGCGGCGAAGTTTGACGGTTGTTGCAGTGAAATCTGTATGACAGAGCTGAAACTGCCGGTCGAAGAACAGCGCGCGCTGCGTGCCGGGCGTGAAAATGGCATCAAGATTTTCAACAAGTCCAAAGGCCTGTTGCAAACCACCATGCATATTCCTGCGCCAGAAAACGACTGATCCGTTTTCAGGATGTAAAAAAGCCCTGACTGGCCTCGCCATTCAGGGCTTTTTCTTTGCCAGCAGGAATTACTTCTCCCGGACGCCTTCAACAGAAATGATCAGCTCAACATCCTGAGAGGCCGGGCCCAAATCGGTTGTGATGCCGTAATCTTTTAGCGCGATGGTGCCAGCGGCTTCAAAGCCCGCACGGTAACCGCCCCATGGATCTTTGCCCTGACCCAACAGTTTCGCCTGTAACGTCAGCGGTTTGGTGACGCCGTTTAGCGTGAAATCTCCGGTCACTGCCAGGTTCTCGCCTTCTTTCTTCACAGATGTCGAGGTGAAAGTGGCCTGCGGATGTTTACCGACGTTGAGGAATTCTGCGCTGCGCAGGTGTTTGTCGCGCTCAGCGTGATTGGTAAATACGCTGGTGGTGTTAATGGTGACGTTGACTTTATCGGCAGAGGGATCTTTTTCATCAAAGGTGAAACCACCGTCGAAATCATTAAAGCTGCCGTACAGCCAGCTGTAGCCTAAGTGCTTGATACGAAATTCGATAAAGGCGTGCTGGCCCTCTTTGTCGATTTTATAATTTGCCGCGCTGGCGGATCCGACAGCCATTAACAGCGATGCCAGCGTCAGGCCCAGGGTGGTTTTTTTCAACATGATGATTCTCCATTGTCCATAAAGTGAAGAGCAGAAAGTGAAACGGATCAGCGACCCAGCATGCGTGTCAGGGTGCTGTCCCGGTCAATGAAATGATGTTTAAGCGCCGCAAGCGCATGTAAGGCGGAAACAATCACAATGCCCCATGCCATCCATAAATGAACTGTTCCGGCAATGTCCGCCTGCTGGTTCAATCCGAAGAGCGTGGCAGGGATATCAAACCAGCCAAACACACTTACCGGCTGGCCCTCTGCCGTGGAAATCAGATAGCCGCTGATCAAAATGCCGAACAGCCCGGCAAACAGCAGCAGGTGTGCCAGCCACGCGCCGAGGCGGGTTTTCGCGCTGTAACTGCTGAGCGGTTTCGGCGGCGGAGAAATAAACCGCCATGCCAGCCGGAATACCATGGCGGTGAAAACCAATATGCCGATACTTTTATGTAATTCCGGCGCACGGTGATACCAAGTGTCGTAATAACCTAATCCCACCATCCACAGGCCCAGCGCGAATAATCCGTAAACGGCCAGCGCGACTGCCCAATGAATCACAACGGAAATATTGCCAAAGCGAACAGGCGTATTTTTCCACAGCATAAAAGACATCTCACTCAATTAGATATTTTCGAAAGCTAAACATTTTGAAACATCTTGGCAATATTTAATTTTCAAAAGTGTCGATTAATTTCACTTGTTCATTAAATTTGATGATAATAACCTTGGCTTGTTCAGTCATTTAGTCTTATTCCGCAAATCATATAAGTAATAACTGGCAACGCAGAGCTGGCAAGGGTTTGTAAGTATTTGTCATGGCGGGTAAAGATGATTCCAGTTCTAAAAATTTGAGTAAATAAATGTGGTTTCATCGGTGATTAATGATTTTCGATGATTTTTTTGCGTTGTGATTCAGAGGGGCGAAAATTCTTATATATAAGTTTACTGATATTCCTAAAGTCTAAATATATCCTAAATAAAACGTAAAGAAAATTAAGGGTGGCGGTTCAGGTGATCGAGATCAGGTTACTGCATATTTCCGCAATTATACTTGCGGGAAAATTTTGTTAGGAATTTCTTTATATTCTTATATCCGATGTCTGCCGTTGCTTGCGCGCTCTTTTCCATCAGGGCAGGCATCCGACATCACACGGAGAGTGACACTATGATGATCCCTGCATTTCGCCGCCCGGCAACGGGCACCCGCTTTAACGCTATTGCCGCAATACTGGCTTTTGTTCTGCTTTATTCAGACGACGTGATTGCTCAGCCTGTCCCTGCGGTCGGCACCGTCACCATTGCTACCCAAACTGACGGCGTCAGCCGCACTTATCTTGGGCGACTTGAAGCCGTACAGTCGGTCAATGTGGTCAGCCGCACCGAAGGGTTTATTGCAAGACGCGCCTTTGAAGAAGGCCAGTTTGTTAATGCGGGTGACCTGTTGTATGAAATCGAATCTGCTTTGCATAAATCGGCTGTTGCTCAGGCGAAAGCGCAACTCGACAGCGCAAACGCGACTGCACGCAACGCACAAACGCATCTGAACCGCATCCAGCGTCTGGGCGATGCCCGCACGGTCAGTCAGTCTGACGTTGATGCCGCCGTCGCTGCGAGGGACACTGCCCGCGCAGCCGTCGCACAAGCGCAAGCCGCGCTGAAAACGCAGGAGCTGCAGCTTAGCTATACGCGCATCACCGCGCCGATTTCCGGGCGCATCGGCGTCAGCCATTTTCACACCGGCAGTCTGGTAAATCCGGCGAGCGGTACGCTGACTGAAATCGTTCAGCTTGACCCGGTTCGCGTAGTGATTTCCGTCAATGAGCGCGATTTTCTCAGCGCCAGCCAGAACACCGGTTCATTAGAAGAGGCGATGTCTGAGAAAAACATGGCGCTGTCTTTGCGCTTATCAGACGGGTCGCCGTATATGACTGTGCCTGCGTTTGAATCGCTGGGTAACCGTATTGATGCACAGACCGGCACCGTGGCGGTCAGGCTGACGGTGGCGAATCCACAACATCGCTTACTGCCCGGCGGCACCGTCAATGTGCTGGCGCAGCCGCGCTCTGATGCCCATCTTCCAGTCGTGCCAGCCAATGCGTTACAACAAAATGAGTCCGGTCACTTTGTTCTACTGGTCAATGCACAACAGCAGGTTGAAGCGCGGGCGGTACGCCTCGGGGGTCAAACGTCTCAGGGCTATTTCGTGCTGGAAGGTTTAAAGGGCGGAGATCTCGTGGTGACGGAAGGTCTGCAATGGATCCAGCCGGGAATGAAAGTGACGACGCGGGACGCACAGGGCGTTTCAACGGCTCAGACAACAAAACGTTAAGGAACGACGATGCTCCAGCAATTTATCAAGCGACCCCGTTTTGCGATAGTTATCGCGCTGGTCACCGCCCTGATTGGTGCGGTAGCGCTCAAAGTCATCCCGGTTGAGCAGTATCCAGATATCACGCCGCCGGTGGTTTCCGTCAGTGCGATTTATCCGGGCGCGAGTGCGAGAGATGTTGCGGAATCCGTCGCCGCGCCGATTGAGGCGCAGGTGAACGGTGTCAGCAATATGCTGTATATGTCATCAAACAGCGGCAATAACGGCAGCTATTCCCTCAATATCACCTTTGCCAGCGGCACCGATCCGGATACTGCAGCGGTGGAAGTACAAAACCGTATTTCTCAGGTTAGCGCGAAGTTGCCTGCCGAGGTGCTTAACACCGGCGTATCTGTGCGTAAACAGGCATCTAATATTTTGATGGGCATCAGTCTGCTTTCGCCAAAAAATACGCATGACATGTTGTTTATCAGCAACTTTGCCAGCATCCAGCTACGTGACGCGCTGGCGCGTATTGACGGTGTGGGCGACGTACAGGTTTTTGGTTCGCGTGACTACAGCATGCGTATCTGGCTTGATCCGCGAAAAATGGAAGCGCTAAATGTCAGCAGCACGGAGATCAGTGCCGCGATCCAAAGCCAAAACGTGCAGGCGGCGGCCGGGCAAATCGGCGCATCACCCAGTCCGTCGATGCAGCAGCAAACCCTGACCATCAGTGGTGCCGGACGTCTCAGCTCGCCGGAAGAGTTCTCCAACATCATCGTGCGTAAGAATGAGCACGGTGGCACAGTTCGTCTGCGCGACGTCGCCCGTATTGAATTGGGGGCGCAGGATTATCAGGTCAACGCGGCGCTCAATCAGACGCCTTCCGCGTTTCTTTCGGTCTATCCCGCGCCGGGCGCCAATGCGCTGAACGTGGCCAATGCCGTGCGCGAAGAAATGACGCGTCAGGCGCGCTATTTCCCGGACGATCTCAATTACGAAATTAAGTTCGACTCGACTCAGTTCGTCAGCGCCACGCTGGATGAAATCGTGGTATCTCTTGCCCTGACGTTCCTGGTCGTTCTGACAATTGTTTTCCTGTTTCTGCAAAGTGCGCGCGCCACGTTTATCGTCGCACTGACCATTCCCGTTTCTTTGCTCGGCACTTTTGCGGTGCTCTACGCGTTCGGTTATTCCGCCAATACGCTGAGTCTGTTCGCGATTATTCTGGCGCTGACGGTCGTGGTCGATGATGCCATCGTGGTGGTCGAAAACGTCGAGCGCCTGATGACTGAAGACCCGTCACTCGGGCGCGTGGCCGCCACCCGCAAGGCGTTGAAGCAAATCGCCGGGCCGGTCATCGCCACCACCATAGTGTTAATGGCGGTCTTTGTTCCCATCGCCGTACTGCCGGGCATCACCGGCGCATTATACCGTCAGTTTGCCGTCACACTCTCAGCGGCGGTGATCCTCTCCAGCATCAACGCATTAACGCTGACCCCCGCGTTGTGCGCGACTTTATTGAAACCTCGTCCTGAAAAACCTGCGCGAGTGTTCAGCGCGTTCAATCGTGGGCTGGATACCGTGCGTGATCTCTATGTGACCGCCACACGTGGCCTCGGCAAGCATGCACTGACCAGCGTGATCACTGTTATAGCCCTCGTGGGAGCATGCGTCTGGGGCTACTCGAGCTTGCCGAAATCCTTCCTGCCGGATGAAGATCAGGGCTACTTCTTTGTGAATGTGCAACTGCCTGATGGCGCATCACTGGGGAGAACTGATGCGGTTCTCGGGCAAATGCAGACGCTGCTGGAAAACGATCCGGCGGTTGACGACGTGATTGCCATCAGTGGTTTCAGCCTGCTGAGTGGCGGCAGTTCGCCAAACTCGGCGTTCGGGATTGTGCTGCTGAAACCCTGGGGGGAGCGCAGCAGCGTGGACCAGGTGATTGGTCGCCTGCAACCGGCGATGGCTGGGATCCCTTCGGCGATGATTATGGCGATCAATCCGCCCGCTATTTCCGGGCTGGGTACTGCCTCCGGGCTTGATCTGCGCCTGCAGGCATTACAGGGGCAATCCCCGCAGGAACTGGCGGCAACCGGTCAGGCGCTGATTATGGCAGCCAATCAGGATCCGCAACTGAGCCGCGTATTCACCACCTTCAGCGCATCAGTACCGGAAATTGCCCTGAGCGTCGATCGCGACCGTGCCGCACAGTTGCAGGTGCCGGTCAGCCGCATCTTCGGCACGTTGCAGACTTCGCTGGGCGGCGTGAACGTCAGTGATTTCATCATCAATAACCGTCTGTTCAATGTGCAGATGCAAAATGAAATGGAAGATCGGCAGCGCGCGGATCAGATTTCAACCCTCAGTGTGCGCAGTGATAATGGTTCGCTGGTCAGCATGGGCAAACTCGTCGATCTCACTCCATCGCTCGGCGCGCCGTTTATCACTCAATACAACCAGTTCCCGTCGCTGGCCATTAGCGGTTCGGCGGCGCCGGGCGTAAGTTCCGGTGAAGCGATGGTTCAGATGGAACATATTCTGAGCGAAAAACTCCCGGCTGGTTATGGTTATGAATGGACAGGAATGTCGTTACAGGAAATTCAGGCTGGCGGTCAGGCAATCCTGATATATGCCGCAGCGCTGTTGTTTGCTTATCTGTTCCTGGTAGCACAATACGAAAGCTGGAGTATCCCGATGGTGGTGATGATTTCAGTTATCTTCGCCGTATTTGGTGCAATCGGCGGATTGCATCTGGCCGGGCTGAGCAACGACGTGTACGCACAAATCGGCATGGTGTTGCTGATAGGGCTGGCGGCGAAGAATGCCATATTGATTGTCGAATTCTCGAAAGCGCGACGTGAAGAAGGGGCGTCGGTCCGTGAAGCGGCGCAGGACGGCGCGAAGCAGCGTTTTCGTGCGGTGATGATGACGGCGATTTCCTTTATTCTTGGCGTTCTGCCGTTGGTGCTGGCCTCCGGTGCCGGCGCAATGAGCCGCCACATCATCGGGGTCACGGTCTTCAGCGGGATGTTGCTGTCAACGACGGCGGGGATCTTGTTTATCCCGGCGCTGTATGTGCATATTCAGCGTTTACGTGAATGGGTGAAATCACGTTAGTTTGCTGCCAGCGATGATCATCAGGAGACAATCATGCGAAAGACCATAGTGACTAATCAGGGACTGAAAATCGTGGTGATGATGGCCATGCTGGTCGTTATTTTCGCGGGTATCAAGTCAGCCGCTGACATTATCGTTCCGTTCATTCTGGCGCTGTTTCTGGCTTTCGTCCTGAATCCGTTAATTGTCTTACTGGAGAAAGTGCGAGTGCCGCGTGCACTCGCGGTGATGCTGGTGGCGACGGTGGTGATTTGCGTGATGGTCTTTCTCACCTCAACGTTGCTGGTGACGCTCAATGAGTTTGCCCGCACATTGCCGCAGTATCGCGGCATCATCGTTGAGAAATTGCGGCAGTACGACGCCTATTTCCCACAAGGTGAACTGACCTTCACGCCGGAACAGTTGGCCGGGTATATCGACCCGGCCGCGACGCTGAATCTGGTGAGTAAGCTGATAAGTTATCTTTCGAATGCCATGGCCGGGCTGTTCTTGTTGCTGATGACGGTCGCCTTCATGCTGCTGGAGGTCACGCAACTGCCGTACAAAATCGAGCAACTCTCCGACGATCCGGGAAAAGGGATGGCGAACGTTCAGCGCGCGCTGGACAGCGTCACGCGCTATCTGGTGATCAAAACTCTGATAAGTGTCGTCACTGGGCTTGCCGTATGGGCGTTGCTGGCATTTATCGGCGTCCGTTTTGCCTTCCTGTGGGGCATGCTGGCTTTCGCGCTGAACTACATTCCTAACATAGGCTCATTCATTGCCGCCATTCCGCCGATTATTCAGACCTTCCTGTTTAACGGCGTGAGTGACGGAATAATGGTGACCGGCGGTTATATCCTGATCAACGTGATTTTCGGCAGCATTATCGACCCAAAAATTCTCGGGCGAGGGCTGGGGTTATCGACGCTGGTGGTGTTTATTTCGCTGATCTTCTGGGGATGGCTGATGGGGCCGGTGGGCATGTTACTGTCGGTTCCTCTGACGATTGTGCTTAAAATCGCCCTGGAGCCCACCGCAGCAGGGCACAAAATTGCTATCCTGCTCGGCGATGGAACGCCTCATCGTTAGGCTTTGTTCTGCTCTTCGATATCCTGCGCCAGTGCTTCAATGCTGCGTAGCGAGGCCATCAACTGTTGGCGGGCGTGAGAGTCTAAGCCATTAAACAACCGGTCGATTGCCGCCTGTTTGGGTTTTTTTACCTGCTCCAGCGCCTGTTTACCGGCTTCGGTAAGCTCCAGCAGCTGCGAACGACGGTCAGTAGGATGGCGTTTACGGATAAGCAGACCGTCCCGATCCATTGCATCAATGGCGTCAGTAATGGTTCTCGGTGATTGCTGGAGCACATGCGCAAGTTCACCCGGACGGCAGGTTCCCTCGTGTGCGATGGCGGTCAATAACTTACCACGGGCAAGCGAAAGTCCCTGAGCGGACATCGCAGCATCGACCTGCTTACGCATAAGACGAATCACAGACAGCAATGTTTCCGTGATTTCTGTGGGGGATACTTCGCTTCTATCAATTACATTCATTTTATGAGGCTCCTCAAAATGAGGCTGGTAATCCTGAAGTCATTGTAGGCTTCTGGATTGAGAGTGCAACCGCGGGAGGCGGAAGAGCCGTTGTTGAGGAGTGCAGAAGGGTTTGCGAATAAAAAAAACCTGAGCAATCAGGGCATTTTCAGATGTGGGCCTTATAAATCATCAAAAGGTCATCTTTTATTTGGCGACTCATTGGTGTGGCAGAAATGTCATCAATAGGCCAGAAAAGATACTTGATCAAATTATAAATGAAACAGAACTCTAGCCGGTTACGTACTTTTATTTTCTGCGCCAGATGTCGTTTATGAACATACACCGTACGGCTGCTGATATTCAATTTTCTGGCGATACGATAGTTGGGCATTTCAGACATCCAGTAGTTCATCACCAGAATTTCCTGATCGCTGAACAACATTCTCGGCAGCCCGGCATTATTTCCCGGCATGTATGATTCAGGTGTTAAAGCAATGTTCTGCAACAATGACGTCAGTGATTGTTTATTGAGAATAAAGACCTCGCGGGTAATCGAAATCGGCTCTTCGCAATCGGGATAGTTGGCATCGATGTAACAGTAAATACGGGCCGTGTGGCGGTATTCAAAGAAAGCTTTCAACTCCTCAGATAATTCTGCGCTATGACAATATTGTGTCATGTTAACGAGAATCACATCAGGTTGGAATTCATGAAGAGATTTTAGTGACTTGGGTATATTCACGGAATCTATAATGTCGAGATTATTATTCTCAACAAGATAAGAATAGATGCCTAAGCGTGTGAATCCACAGGGTTCTATAATTGATAGTTTCATATTACATCCTTGTTGTGCGTATCATTACGCGATAGAAAGCACTCCTGTGATTTCTTAGGCTAGCATATGTTTTTTTCTATAATGCTGTCAATTCGGAAATACCAGTCTATTGATCTGGTTCAAAGCGAAATTAACCCATTGCCACTGAAAAAAGAAACACCGTCGGCAGAATATAGACGACGGTGAGATTTTTTTACATTACTTGAAGCGGGAAAGCGAAAAGGGCTTCAGATTAAAGGAGATAGGAAGATTGTTAGCGAATTGAGCAACAATTTCGCCCAAAACACTGGCGAACTTGAAACCATGTCCGCTAAGTCCGGAAATCACCAGGGTATTTTCCCGGTCAGGTAACGTATCGATGATGAAGTCTTCATCTTCGGTCATGTCGTAAGTGCACGACGCGCCGCGAAGATTAACGCCCACCCCCGGCAGGAAGTGGCGGAAAAAGTTAAACGATTCCGTTCCGTCCTGACTAAAACCACCATAGGGTTTACGCTCTTGCGGTTCAGTGATCCACTGGCCACCATTATGCTTACCGAGTTTTAGTGCGTCTTTTACCGACGGGAAGCCGTAATATTGGTCACCTTGCATCGTCTCCAGCGTGAACGCCGGGAAATGATTCTCTTCGCTGTAGCGTCCATCGGCATGGAACCAGGCAAATACTTTTCGCAGGGGTTTCACTGGCAGTTCGGGGAGAATTTTAGTCACCCAGGTACCGGCGGTAACGGCCAGCTTCGCGCCACGGTACACACCATCGGCGGTAGAAACTTCTACGCCATCTTCCAGCCATTCTATGCTGTCTACCGGACAGTTAAACAATTGCGCGCAGCCCGCTTCCCGTGCCAGACGGATATAAGCGGAGATGGCGATTTCACTTTGCAGGTAACCTGAATTGGGTTCAAAAACGCCGCAGTAACCGTCTGGCAGGGTGAACAGCGGCCACTTTGTGCGGATCTCTTCGGCATCCATGTTCTGAGTCGTCAGGTCATAAGTTTCAGCGCTGTTTTTCACATTGGCGATAAACTCTGAGTTTTCCGGTCCGACATTCAGTACACCGCTGCGATGAAAGACCTTCTCTTCGCTGACCTCCGCAAGTTCGTCCCAAAGCGTTTGCGCTCTTAACAGCATCGGTACGTAACGTGCGCCTTCACCATAGGCGTGACGGATTAGACGCGTTTCTCCGTGATGGCTGCCTGCATTGTGCGGCGGCATCGCACTGTCGATCATCAGGACTTTCAACCCGGCGCGGGTGGCGTAATAACCTGCCGCAGAGCCTACTGAGCCACTGCCGACGACGATGAGATCATAATCCATGTTACACAGACTCCTCTGACGAAAATTTTTAACAATCTGGCTAGGGTCATGATAGAGAGTTTACGGCAGCGAAGGCAAGCAGGGCGGGAACAAAGAAAAAGGCACCAGGATGTCAATCGCTGGTGCCTCAGGCTGGCAGGTAAAGATTAGTGTTTTCGGTGATCACTGTATTCGTACTCATTCGATTCGATCTTTTCTATGCCGGCTTCGAGAATGTGAATCAATTGCCGGGCAACGTCGGTAGTCAACCAAAGGGTTCTGTCTACCTGAGCATTTTCTGGAGTCTGGTCTTTTGAAGACAGGTAATGGAGACGTATCATCATGGCGTCATAAGAGTCGACCGTACTGATATCCCAACCAACAAGCGGGTGTGTCTGAATAACTTCATCATTTCTGTCCATATAGACCCCTTATCTTGTAGTGACTAACGTGAGTGACTATCTGAGGATCAATGCGGCTCATTATCAGGTGAGCTATTTCAGTATAAACAGTTAAATCGTTTTGAGGAGAGTTTGAATCAATTTAATTGTAAAAAAATTGTGTTGATATATGAGGGGTAAGAATTATCTGGGAATTAACGGAAATTTTATTTTCACGCTGAGTGTTTTCTATACAGGCGAGAGGAATAAAAAACCGGACTGCGACGCCCGGTAAAATACTGAAATAGCCTTTCGGCGTGGTTTTAATAAACCTGATTATTATAAATAAGGTATGGCAGCCAGGTTGATTTTCAGGCGTTTCATCGCGTTACTCATCGTTCTGATTTGAAAACCAATCATCGGCACTTTCCCAGGTTTCCTGCAGAATTTCTTCGATCAGATCACGGTCAGTTTTTGCTCCACCCAAAACCGACAGGCTATTTGCACCGGCGTAGCGGACCTGAATATTGTTTTCGCGGTCTGAAAATTGTTTGTTAATTCTTTTACTCAATTCACCTGATAGCGCGTCGAGCGCACCGACAGGCAGAGGTTTGGTTTTATCGATAGTGATTTCAACACGCATAGGACCTCCTGAATAGATTGACTGTATATTTATACAGTCAATCTGCTGTTTACGCAACAAGGAGATGAAGAGAAAATCGCGCGGTGGATTACTGACGATCAACTCTGAACTGCGTTTAGCAGGCTGTCACTTTCCAGTTCAGTGTCTGCCCTGCCAGGAATGGAACAACGCAGTCTTCGCCCAGCGCGATTTCTTCCGGCTGAGTGACCGCCATACGGGTCAGTTCGATGAAATCTTCATTCACCGGCAAACAGTAGAAACGCGGGCCGTTCAGTGAACAGAATGCTTCCAGGTGATGCAGCGCATTCATCTCTTCGAATACCGTAGCATAGGCAGGCATTGCCAGAGGTGCATTGAAACAACCTGCGCAGCCGCAGCTCGATTCCTTGCGGCCTTTGGTGTGAGGAGCGGAATCGGTACCGAGGAAGAAGCGATCAGCGCCGCTGGCGATTACGTTACGCAACGCTTCCTGATGAATATTACGTTTAAGAATAGGCAGGCAGAAAAGGTGTGGTCGCACGCCGCCCACCAGCATGTGGTTGCGGTTAAACATCAGGTGCTGCGGCGTAATGGTAGCACCAAGATACTGATTGCCCTCGAGAACATACTCAGCCGCATCTTTGGTAGTGATGTGTTCGAATACAATCTTAAGTTCAGGGAACTGACGGCGAACCGGCTCCATCACTTCATCAATGAAATACGCTTCACGATCGAAAATATCTACATGATTGTGCGTTACTTCGCCGTGGATCAGCAGTGGCATGCCGATTTTTTGCATACGTTCCAGTACCGGATAAATGGTCTTGACGTCAGAAACACCATGCTGGGAGTTGGTCGTGGCATTGGCCGGGTAAAGTTTTGCGGCGGTGAATACGCCTTGCTCAAAACCGCGGGCGATTTCATCCGGATCCAGAGAGTCGGTCAGATAGCAGGTCAGCAGCGGTGTGAAGTGATGGCCTGCAGGCACAGCGGCCATGATGCGCGCGCGATATGCCAGGGCAGCTTCTACAGTGGTCACCGGCGGCGTCAGGTTTGGCATAACAATCGCACGGCTAAAAACTTCGCTGGTGAACGGTAGTACTGTACTGAGCATATCATCGTCACGAAGGTGAATATGCCAGTCATCTGGGCGGCGGATTTTCAAAACTTGCGGTGTTGCGGTCATCAGGCAAAACTCCGGCATTGAGAGACAAGATGTTGGGATCAGGTGCGGTAATGGGAGCATTAACGGCGGGGAACAAGAATAAGCGCAAAACCGTTGGGTTGCATCTGTTAAATAAACTTCGTATTGAAATCAATGCGGGGAAGGGGTCATAGTAGGGACAGATGTGAGTCGCCGGGCTTGCCGGAGTTACCCGCAAGCAAGACAAAAATAACAGGAGAACTACTATGGAAATCAGAGTTGTTGCCACTATTGCTGCTAAACCGGAGTTTAAGGCACAGGTAACTGAAGCTTTACTTGAGGTGATTGAACCCAGCCGACAAGAAGTGGGTTGCTTGCAGTATGAGCTTCATCGGGATCTCGACAAAGAAGGAACTTTTGTCTTTTACGAACGCTGGAAATCGGAAGACGCGCTGAACCAACATAATAAAACTGAACACTTCCAGCGCTTCGCCGCAAGTCTGGAAGGTAAGCTTGATGAGCTGACTATCCGCCGCCTTAAAACACTGGCTTGATTACCCGCAGCCTTTAACTGTCTTATGCGCCGGAAGTTTCAGGCAATAAAAAACCCGCCGAGGCGGGTTTTTTTATACCTGTTACCAGTCTGTCAGAGTATTACTCTGATGGCATTTCAGGTTTTGTTGCCGGTGCGGTAGCCGTGCTGACGGCGGCATGACCACCTGCAGAACCTTTACCCTCAAAGTCAAACTCAGGGCGAACCCAGTCGCTGTGACGAGCCGGCTCTTGCACGTAAGCTGGCGCAGGTGCTTTGGTCATCGGTGCTGTAGCATGCAGTTTGAAGCGCGGTGCAGCCGCTTCAGTGCTGATCGCCGTTTCCGCAACTGACGCAGCTTCCACAACCGGTTGAACTTGTGCTACAGGTTCAGCCTTCACTTCAGCCTCTGGAGCCGCTACCGGTGCCTGAATCTGAATTTCTGGTTCAGCGATAACAGTGACAGGTTCCACAACAATCGGCTCTTGCGCTTTCGGTGCAACAGCAACCACTGGGGTTTCCTCTACCGGTTCAGATGTTTCTGGTTCAACCAGAACAGGCTCATCGGCAACAGGCTGTGCAGCAACTTCAGGTGCCGCTTCTACAGGTGTTTCTTGCGGCGCAACTTCTGTAACAACAGCTTCTGGCTCAACTTTCGCTGGTTCATTAACCGGCGTTTCCACAACAGTCTGAGGTGCAGCTTCGGTCGTTTCATTCAACACAGGAGTATTTTCCAGCGCGATTTCAACTTGCTGAGCAAGCACTTCTGGCGCTTCGGTCTCATTCACATGCTGTTCATAAGCCTGAGCAACCGGGTAGGTGATCCAGACTTTACCAGATGCCATTTCCGGAGAAACGAAAGCACCAGCCATTGGCATTGGTGATTGGGTCGGATAACGCTCATCGCGGTAGCGACGACGACGTTGACCGCTGACGCGCAGGTGACGCGGCGAACGACGTGAACGACGTGGCATACCGTTTTCACGGGCGTTGTCATTCTGGTTGTCATCGTTATCTGCTGAGTAATTCGTTTCAGCACCGGCTTCTTCATGGGAAGTGAAGGCAGGCTCAACAGGGCGTTCAGCCGGGCGACTACCGGTAATCAGCAATTGCGCAGCAGCTTCAGCTTCGTGATCCACTTCTTCTGATTCGAAGCGTACTTTTTGCGTTAACTGGCGACGCTGACGGCGTTGAGCAGGCTGACGATCTTCCTGGTCGGCATCTTCTTGTACAACAGGTGCGGAGACCACCGGCGCGGCAATTTCCTGAACCACAACATCCTGAACTTTCTCTTCCGGCTGTGTTCTGCGTTTGTCATCAGAACGGCGACGGGAGCGCTCACGGCGAGGTTGTTGCTGCTGCTCATCACGGGCGACAGTTTCAACTTCTTCGATGCGGGCTTCAGCAACAACCGGTTCCGGATTACGACGGTTACGGCGTTGATCTTCACGCGGTTCGCGGTTATTTTCGCGAGTGTCACGGCTTTCGCCACGATTGTCACGATTGTTATCACGGCCTTCACCACGATTACCACGATCGGTGCGCTCACCGCGTTCGCCATTGCGATCACGACGTCCGCCCTGACGACGCTGATTGCGGCGATCGTTGTTGCGACGGGTTTCCGCGGCTTCAGTGGTTTCTGTTTCAGCTTTAGGCACTTCAACAGGTTTAACTTCCTGCTGAGGTTCCGGTGCGAACAAGCCTTTCAGACCGCTCAACAGACGGCTGACAAACCCTGGTTTCTCAGCAACAGGCGCAGCAGGTGCATTGACTGTTGTGGTGCGTGTCTGAACTGGCTCTTCAGGAGCAGAGGTTTGTTCAAAGCCTGATGGTGGCGCTTCGCCTTGCAGGGCAAACGCGGCGAGGGCCGGTTGCTCAGGGCGACGGCGTTCAGACGGCACTTCCTCAGAAGGTTGCAGCATTTCGGCTTCGTGAATCTGCGGAAGCAGGTAGCTCAGTGCAGAAATTTCTTCGCCTTTGCGTACACGCAGAACGTGGTAGTGCGGAGTTTGCATCTGATCGTTTGGTACGATCACTGCGCGCACGCCACCCTGACGTTTTTCGATGGCATTCACCGATTCACGTTTTTCGTTCAGCAGGTAAGAGGCAATAGGTACTGGCACAATCGCATGGACTTCTTTGGTGTTTTCTTTCAGCGCTTCTTCTTCAATCAGACGCAGAATCGACAGGGACAGCGATTCGTTATCGCGCACTGTACCGGTACCGGCGCAGCGTGGGCAGATATGGTGCGTTGACTCACCCAGTGACGGGCTGAGGCGTTGACGGGACATTTCAAGCAGACCAAAGCGGGAGATGCGGCCGATTTGAATACGTGCACGGTCCTGACGAACTGCATCACGCAGACGGTTTTCAACTTCACGCTGATGACGCACAGGTGTCATATCGATGAAGTCAATAACGATCAGGCCACCCAAGTCACGCAGGCGTAACTGGCGGGCAATTTCGTCTGCGGCTTCCAGGTTGGTATTAAAAGCGGTTTCTTCGATATCGCCGCCGCGGGTTGCACGCGCGGAGTTGATGTCGATAGCAGTCAGAGCTTCAGTGCTATCGATGACAATCGAGCCACCGGAAGGCAGACGCACTTCACGCTGGAATGCAGATTCAATCTGGGATTCAATCTGGTAATGGCTAAACAGCGGTATTTCGCCAACATAAGGCTTAATTTTGCTGCTGAAGTCCGGACGGCCCAGAGCGGCAATGTGCTCTTTCGCCAGTTCGAGAACTTTTGGGTTATCGATGAGGATTTCACCGATGTCCGGGCGCAGGTAATCACGAAACGCACGAACGATAACGTTACTTTCCTGATGAATCAGGAAGGGTGCTGGGCGGCCTTCTGCGGCTTTCTTGATGGCATCCCAATGCTTAAGGCGGAAGGTCAGGTCCCACTGCAGGGCTTCTGCGGATTTACCGACGCCGGCAGTACGCACAATCAGGCCCATGCCATCAGGCAATTGCAGAGAAGATAACGCTTCTTTTAATTCAGTGCGGTCATCACCTTCAATCCGGCGGGAAATACCCCCAGCACGTGGATTGTTTGGCATCAGAACCAGATAGCTACCGGCTAGGCTGATAAACGTCGTCAGCGCTGCGCCTTTGTTTCCGCGTTCTTCTTTATCAACCTGAACGATCACTTCCTGACCTTCGCGCAAAACATCTTTGATGTTCGGGCGGCCATGTGAGGAATAATTGCTAGGGAAATATTCGCGGGAAATTTCTTTCAGAGGAAGGAAACCGTGTCGTTCTGCGCCGTAATCTACGAATGCCGCTTCCAGACTAGGTTCAATGCGGGTGATTTTACCTTTGTAAATATTCGCTTTTTTCTGCTCATGGCCCGGACTTTCAATATCCAAATCATACAGACGCTGTCCATCTACAAGGGCAACGCGCAACTCTTCTTGCTGAGTTGCGTTAATCAACATTCTTTTCATCTTAACTTACTCGTTATTTTTCCATTATTGACAGAGCTGCGGGCAAAATGACGTCATGACCGGATAAACCGTTGGCCCCGAGTCTTCTCGCAAATCGTCAACCTCACGGCTGTCGCTTGCATAGGGGCGCATTATTTCGGTAAGTCTGCTTTTGCTGTATTAAAGACACCAGCGTTGTGAAAGCAGCACTTTTATTAGGGGAATAGCTTCTGAATTTAAGTTTACAGATCTCATTCCGTTTGCCGGCCAAGCTGCAACCCGCAGCCCGCTAATTGCTTGATTTCACATTACGTCTTACGCCATTGCTGCGTTTTTGTGCGATCAGGCAAATCTATAATTCCTGCGTTTTCCCTAACTTAAGAGAAACAACGCGGAAAGTGACTTCATTATTCCATTGCAGGCACTGTGATAGCAAGGTGACTTTTCCCGTTATGACCAAGAATCTTATTCATCTGCGAGGTAATGCACATTGCTCGTGCTTTTTATCTGGTTTTCTTGCAGGTTTTCCACGGTAGTTGCTGGTAAGCTATGAGTTAAGCACATAAAAATCTGTGGCGCGAATCGTGCCTGATATTTAGAATCCCGAGCCATGAAAACTGAGAATCCAGCTGTACAATTAATCCCCATTTCTGAAGATGAAGCCGGTCAGCGTATTGACAACTTCTTGCTAAAAATCCTAAAAGGCGTGCCGAAAAGCATGATTTATCGCATCGTGCGTAAGGGTGAAGTCAGGGTTAATAAAAAACGTATTAAGCCAGAATACAAATTATTAGACGGGGATGTCGTTCGTGTTCCGCCGGTGAGAATCGCGGAAAAAGATGAAGCGCCTGTTTCGGCCAAACTCGATAAAGTTGCGGCACTCACAGATTGCATCCTTTATGAAGACGATCATTTGCTGATCCTCAATAAGCCCTCCGGTACTGCGGTACACGGCGGCAGCGGGCTGAGCTTTGGCGTTATCGAAGGATTACGGGCATTGCGCCCGGAAGCCCGTTTCCTTGAGCTGGTTCACCGCCTGGATCGGGATACTTCCGGTGTTCTGCTGGTTGCCAAAAAGCGGTCTGCGCTGCGTTCATTACATGAGCAGTTGCGTATCAAGAGTATGCAGAAAGACTATCTGGCACTGGTTCAGGGCGAATGGCCTTCCCATTGCAAAGTCGTACAGGCACCTTTGCTGAAAAATATTTTGCAAAGCGGCGAACGGATTGTTCGTGTGAATGCTGAAGGTAAGCCTTCTGAAACGCGATTCAAAATTGAAGAGCGCTACGAGTTTGCCACGCTGGTGAAGGCCAGTCCGGTGACCGGCAGAACGCATCAGATCCGCGTTCATGCGTTGCACGCGGGGCATCCAATCGCATTTGATGATCGCTACGGTGAGCGCGAATTCGATGCCAAATTGTCTGGAACCGGCCTGAACCGTCTGTTCCTGCACGCGGCAGCACTGCGTTTTGAGCATCCGAGTACCGGCGAGACGATGCGCATTGAGGCTCCGATGGACGCCAAACTGCGTAACTGCCTCAAGGTATTGCGTGGAAAAAGCGCGTCCCGATAAGTGAATGCTTATAGCCATTTTTAGAGCGAAAAGGGCGCATACATTGCGCCCTTTTTTTGTGCGTCTGACTAAAGCAGCGGATTAACATTATGCCCGCGCAGCATGCCCAAAAGCGCAATCAGCGGTAAACCAATCAAGGTGTTTGGGTCACGACCGGTCAGGCTATCAAATAAAGTAATCCCTAACCCTTCACATTTGAAACTGCCTGCGCAGTCGTAGGGTTGCTCACGGTGCAGATAACCGGAAATTTCCTCATCGGTTAATGCCCTGAACGTGACATCAAAGGTTTCGCACAATGTCTGCGCTTGTGAAGTTCGCGCGTCGAACAGACTGAGGCCGGTATAAAAGGTCACGGTTTTACCGCTGGCAGCGCGCAGCTGACGAAAAGCATTTTCGAATGTATAGGGTTTACCAGTGATGTGGCCGTCGATGACGCAAACCTGATCAGACCCGATAATCAGATGTTCGGGGTGTGAGTTGCTCAGTGCGAAGGCTTTAGATTGTGCCAGTCGCTGCACCAGAACCTCTGGTTTCTCAGCCTCCAGCGGCGTTTCATCAATGTCGGGTGCAGCACAGGTAAACGCGAGGCCGGTCTTATCAAGCAGCGCCTTTCTGTAGACTGACGTAGAGGCCAAAAGCAGTTTTGCAGGAAGTGTTGTCATAATTTTTTTCACAAAGCGTAGCGTTATTCAATCGTACATTTTAAACTGTTGGCCGCTGTGGAAGCGAATATTGGTGAAAGGTGCGGTTTTGAGGCCTTTTTCTTTGACTCTATGTCGTTACAAAGTTAATATGCGCGCCCTATGCAAAAAGTAAAATTACCCTTAGCCGTTGATGCGATTCGTACAGCCCAAAAGCGTTTAGACTACTCCGGTATCTATTCGCCTGGTCAGGTGACACGATTAGCGGCATCAGTGGTGAGCGTTGATTCTGATGTCCAAACTTCTTTGTCGTTTGATATCGACAATCTGCGTCTGGCCGTTATTAATGGTCAGTCTGATGTTACTGTGACTCTGGAATGCCAGAGATGTGGTAAGACGTTTGAGCACCAGGTTCACGCAACATATTGTTTTAGTCCTGTCCGCAATGATGAACAGGCTGAAGCATTACCGGAAGCGTACGAGCCGATCGAAGTCGATGAGTTTGGCGAAGTTGATCTGCTGGCGATGATTGAAGACGAAATCATTCTTTCACTGCCTGTCGTTCCGGTACATGAATCTGAACACTGTGAAGTGTCCGACGCGGACATGGTATTCGGTAAACTGCCTGCAGAGGTGGAGAAACCAAATCCATTTGCCGTATTAGCGAGTTTAAAGAAAAGTAATTAAGGAGTAAGGTCCATGGCCGTACAACAGAATAAACCAACCCGTTCTAAACGTGGCATGCGTCGTTCACACGATGCTCTGACCACTTCCACTCTGTCTGTGGACAAGACTTCTGGTGAAACTCACCTGCGTCACCACATCACTGCCGACGGTTTCTACCGCGGTCGCAAGGTTATCGGCTGATATTTGCCAGCTACTTATTCACGTGATAAGTGCTAGCAAGGCGATACCTTGACTCGTCTAACCCTCGCGTTAGATGTAATGGGCGGGGACTTCGGTCCATCCGTCACAGTGCCTGCTTCATTGCAGGCACTTATCTCTAATTCTGAATTAGACCTTCTTTTGGTCGGAATCCCCGACGCCATCACACCTTTTTTAGCCAAAACCGATCCTTCTTTGTTAGAACGAATCCGGATAATTCCTGCTGAGTCCGTTATAGCCAACGACATGCGAGCGTCGCAAGCTATACGCGCCAGTAAAGGAAGCTCAATGCGTGTGGCGCTGGAACTGATTAAAAGTGGTGATGCACAGGCGTGCGTTAGCGCGGGAAATACCGGCGCGTTGATGGGATTAGCGAAGCTGGTTGTTAAACCCTTAGAGGGTATTGAGCGCCCGGCGCTGATGAGCGTATTGCCCAATCAGCAGCGTAGTAAAACGGTGGTGCTTGATCTGGGGGCGAATGTTGAGTGTGACAGCACGATGCTGGTTCAGTTTGCCGTGATGGGTGCAGTTATGGCGGAGCAGGTGGTGGGGATTACTCACCCTCGCGTCGCCTTACTGAACATCGGTGAAGAAGAAAGCAAAGGGCTCGATAACATCCGCGAAGCCGCAGCTATTTTAAAAAAAACCACGGCTATCAACTATATCGGCTATCTTGAAGGCAATGACCTTCTGACTGGCAAGACCGATGTGATGGTGTGTGATGGTTTCGTCGGAAATGTTACGCTTAAAACCATGGAAGGTGTAATAAGGATGTTTTTGTCACTGTTAAAATCCTCTGGAGAGGGTGGCAAGAAGGCCTGGTGGTTGAAGTGGTTGGGTCGGATTTTACAGAAGAAATTGCTAAAGCGTTTTAGCCATCTCAACCCCGACCAGTATAATGGCGCATGTTTGTTAGGATTACGCGGCATCGTTATTAAAAGCCACGGTGGAGCAAATCAGCGTGCGTTTGCTGTTGCTATCGAACAGGCCGTGCAGGCGGTGCAGCGGCAGGTCCCTCAGCGGATCGCCGCGCGCCTTGAAGCTGTATTACCCAAGAGTGACTGATCGTACATGTATACAAAGATTCTCGGTACGGGGAGCTATTTGCCCGTGCAAGTTCGGTCTAATGCCGACTTAGAAAAAATGGTGGATACCTCCGACGAGTGGATTGTCACCCGCACAGGTATTCGTGAACGTCGTATCGCTGCTCCGGATGAGACTGTGGCCACAATGGGCCTGCACGCAGCAGAAAAAGCACTTGAAATGGCCGGCGTCAGCGCAAGCGACGTAGGTTTAATCATTGTTGCAACAACCTCATCTTCACATGCTTTCCCGAGTTCAGCCTGCCAGTTGCAGAATATGCTGGGTATCAAGGATTGCGCAGCGTTCGATCTGGCCGCTGCTTGCGCAGGGTTTACCTATGCGCTGAGCGTGGCGGATCAATACATCAAGAACGGTGCAGTAAAACATGCACTGGTGATCGGTTCTGATGTGCTTTCCCGTAAACTAGATCCTCAGGATCGCGGTACGGTGATCCTCTTTGGCGATGGCGCGGGTGCAGTTTTGCTTGGCGCATCCGAAGAGCAGGGCATTATTTCCACTCACATGCACGCAGACGGCCATTATGGCAATTTGCTGACGTTACCGTATCCAAGCCAGACTGAGCCGGAAAAACCTGCCTACGTTACTATGGCCGGTAACGAAGTCTTCAAAGTCGCAGTGACTGAACTGGCGCACATTGTTGATGAAACGCTGACGGCGAATAATCTCGATCGTTCCGAACTTGACTGGCTGGTTCCGCATCAGGCGAACCTGCGCATCATCAGTGCCACGGCGAAAAAGCTGGGCATGGGGATGGAAAAAGTCGTGGTCACGCTGGATCGTCATGGTAATACCTCTGCGGCCTCGGTGCCTGCGGCATTTGACGAAGCAGTGCGTGATGGCAGAATTCAGCGCGGGCAATTAGTATTGCTCGAAGCATTTGGCGGTGGCTTTACCTGGGGCTCGGCGCTGGTACGTTTTTGATTTAACAGGATCATAAAAATGACAAAAATTGCAGTTGTTTTCCCTGGTCAGGGTTCTCAGACGCTTGGTATGCTGGCTGATTTAGCCGCTGCGCATCCGGTTGTTGAAGAAACATTTGCCGAGGCTTCTTCGGTGCTGGGGTACGATTTATGGCAGCTGGTGCAAGAAGGGCCTGCTGAAGAACTGAATAAAACCTGGCAGACACAGCCTGCGTTGCTGGCGGCCTCCGTGGCTATCTGGCGCGTCTGGCAGCAGCAGAAAGGCACTCAGCCTGTTCTGATGGCAGGCCACAGCCTGGGTGAATATTCTGCGCTGGTCTGTGCCGGTGTGCTGGATTTCAAACAGGCAATTTCGCTGGTTGAACTGCGTGGCAAACTGATGCAGGAAGCAGTCCCTGCAGGAACAGGTGCTATGTATGCCATCATCGGTCTGGATAACGACGCGATCGCCAAAGCGTGTGAAGAGTCCGCGCAGGGTCAGGTTGTTTCTCCGGTGAATTTCAATTCACCGGGTCAGGTGGTAATTGCGGGCAACAAAGAAGCCGTTGAGCGCGCCGGCGCTGCCTGTAAGGCTGCGGGTGCAAAACGTGCGTTACCGTTACCTGTCAGCGTGCCTTCCCACTGTGCTTTAATGAAGCCAGCGGCAGACAAAATGGCCGTTGCGCTTGAAAACATCACCTTCAGTGCGCCGCAGTTCTCTGTGGTAAACAACGTTGATGTTAAAGTAGAATCCTCGCCGGAAGCCATCCGCAGCGCGTTGGTTCGTCAGTTATACAGCCCGGTACGCTGGACTGAGTCTGTCGAATTCATGGCCGCACAGGGTGTAGAGCAGTTATTAGAAGTAGGGCCGGGCAAAGTACTGACTGGTCTGACTAAACGTATTGTTGACACCCTGACAGCTGCCGCAGTGAATGACACGGCGAGTCTGGCAGCGGCGCTTGAGCAATAAAAGAGGATAATATGAGCTTCGAAGGCAAAATTGCACTGGTTACCGGTGCCAGCCGTGGTATTGGCCGCGCTATCGCAGAAAAACTGGTTGCTGGCGGCGCGAAAGTGATCGGCACCGCGACCAGCGAGAAAGGCGCGGAAGCGATCGGCGAATATTTAGGCGAAAATGGCAAAGGGATCATGCTCAATGTGGTTGATTCTGCATCTATTGAGCAAGTATTGGCGACGATTCGAGCTGAATTTGGCGAAATTGACATTTTAGTTAATAATGCCGGCATCACCCGTGATAACCTTCTCATGCGTATGAAGGATGATGAGTGGCAGGATATCCTGGATACGAATCTGACTTCGGTGTTTCGGCTGTCAAAAGCTGTCATGCGGGCTATGATGAAGAAACGGTGTGGACGGATTATTACAATTGGTTCCGTTGTTGGCACCATGGGTAACGCAGGGCAGGCGAACTACGCGGCGGCTAAAGCTGGCTTGATTGGTTTTAGTAAGTCTTTGGCGCGTGAAGTTGCTTCACGTGGCATTACTGTCAACGTCGTGGCTCCCGGCTTTATTGAGACGGATATGACAAGGGCGTTGACAGATGATCAACGCGCAGGCATTTTGTCATCAGTTCCAGCCAACCGGTTGGGCGATGCCAAAGAAATTGCCAGCGCCGTTGCTTTTTTAGCCTCTGACGAGGCCAGCTACATCACGGGCGAAACATTACATGTCAATGGCGGCATGTACATGATTTAAAAATTACGAAACTATTTGCGTTTTTTGCGGTAAAAACCGCAAAATAGAGCAAATTCGTGGTTTGAATAGCCTGGATTTAGTTGCATCTTTTTCAACATTTTATACACTACGAAAACCATCGCGAAAGCGAGTTTTGATAGGAAATTTAAGAGTATGAGCACTATCGAAGAACGCGTTAAGAAAATCATCGTTGAACAGCTGGGTGTTAAACAGGAAGAAGTAGTGAATGCTGCATCTTTCGTAGACGACCTTGGCGCTGATTCTCTCGACACCGTTGAGCTGGTTATGGCTCTGGAAGAAGAGTTTGATACCGAGATCCCTGACGAAGAAGCTGAAAAAATCACTACTGTTCAGGCAGCAATTGATTTTATCAACGCTAGCCAACAGTAAGCGTACATGCTTTAAGTTTAGATAGTTAGGCGGTCATTTGACCGCCTAAGTTTTTTTTAGCCCACGGTATTACTACTTTTTTCCCTCCCTGGAGGACACCCGTGTCTAAGCGTCGAGTTGTAGTGACTGGACTGGGCATGCTTTCTCCTGTCGGCAATACTGTAGAGTCCACTTGGAACGCTCTCCTTGCCGGTCAGAGTGGCATTAGCCTGATCGACCATTTTGATACTAGCGCCTATGCAACACGGTTTGCTGGCTTAGTAAAAGATTTTCACTGTGAAGAATTCATCTCGCGCAAAGATGCCCGCAAGATGGATGCCTTTATTCAGTATGGTATTACTGCCGGTATTCAAGCCATGCGAGACTCAGGGCTTGAAGTGAACGCTGAGAACGCGACACGCATTGGTGCGGCGATCGGTTCCGGCATCGGCGGGCTTGGTCTGATAGAAGAAAACCACACCTCATTGGTTAACGGCGGACCGCGCAGAATTAGTCCTTTCTTCGTTCCATCAACTATCGTAAACATGATTGCCGGTCATTTGAGCATTATGTTTGGATTACGTGGACCGAGTATTTCTATTGCAACAGCCTGTACTTCTGGCGTACACAACATTGGCCATGCGGCACGTATCATTGCGTATAATGACGCAGACGTGATGCTGGCAGGCGGCGCAGAAAAAGCCAGTACCCCGCTGGGTGTCGGTGGTTTTGGCGCGGCCCGCGCGTTATCAACGCGTAATGACAATCCACAGGCGGCGAGCCGTCCATGGGATAAAGAGAGAGACGGATTCGTTCTTGGTGACGGCGCCGGTATCATGGTGCTGGAAGAGTACGAACACGCCCGCAAACGTGGTGCAAAGATTTATGCTGAGCTCGTCGGTTTTGGGATGAGCAGCGATGCGTACCACATGACTTCGCCGCCTGAAGACGGGGCCGGTGCCGCTCTGGCGATGAAAAACGCATTAAACGATGCTGGCATCTCTGCTTCTGCGATTGGTTATATCAACGCACACGGTACATCTACCGCAGCGGGCGATAAAGCCGAAGCACAGGCTGTGAAGTCAGTCTTTGGTGCGGATGCGCACAAAGTTCTGGTGAGTTCCACTAAGTCGATGACTGGCCACCTGTTAGGTGCAGCGGGCGCAGTGGAATCTATCTTCACCGTTCTCTCTTTGCGTGATCAGGCAGTTCCACCAACCATCAATCTGGACAATCCAGATGAAGGTTGCGATCTCGATTTCGTGGCTCACGAAGCGCGGCAGGTCAAAGGGATGGAGTACACACTGTGTAACTCGTTCGGATTCGGTGGCACCAACGGTTCTCTGGTGTTCCGTAAAGTCTGAGTCAGTCAGTGATGCTGAAATGAAAGGCCCGTTGATCGGGCCTTTTTGCTGTCTGCATAAAAGCGCTGACGTCTCAAACGCCAGCTCAACAGAATGCGTGTTCAGGCCCGTTGAGCGTTTTCGTGCGATAAAGTAGGAATGCTCCACTTGTTGCGTTATGTCTGCTCACGCAGGCTCTGCTGTCAGAATAGTGCGCCCGGAGGGTATAACCATGTGGATTAACGGTGTGGCAACGAAGACATTGCTGGCAGGCGACCGCGCTGTGCAATTCGGCGACGGATGTTTTACCACCGCGCGGGTGATTGACGGCAATATTCAGTTTTTGCCGCAGCACATCTCCCGGCTGCAACGCGCTGCCAGCGTCCTCATGATTGGCAATGCAGACTGGCAGGCGCTGGAAGCTGAAATGATTCTGGCAGCTGCCGGACGCGAAGAAGGCGTGGTCAAAGTGATTCTCACCCGCGGGCAGGGTGGACGTGGCTACAGCGCCGCAGGTTGCACTCTGCCAACGCGCATCGTCACTGTGTCAGATTATCCCGCGCATTATCATCAGTGGCGTAAGCAGGGCGTGAGGCTGGGCTCAAGCCCGGTAGCACTGAGCAAAAATCCGCTGCTGGCGGGTATCAAGCATCTTAACCGGCTTGAACAGGTCATGATCCGCATGCATCTTGACCAGACGGACGCCAATGAAGCGCTGGTGGTTGACACCTCCGGTTGCCTGGTGGAATGCTGTGCGGCCAATTTATTCTGGCGCAAGGGAACCCGCGTTTATACCCCGGATTTATCGCAGTCCGGCGTTGACGGCATTATGCGTCAGCACCTAATCCGCGAACTGGATGCCAGCACTGAATGGACGGTAGATATCGTCAGCGAAGCACCCGGGACGCTGACCGATGCCGATGAGGTCCTGATTTGTAATGCATTAATGCCATTATTACCGGTGACGCAAGTAGATAAGCGCCATTACTCCTCGCGTCATTTGTACGATTTTCTGCGCCATAGCTGTTAATAAGTGAACAAAAAATGACAAACAAAAAGACCAAAATCTTCGCCCTGATAGTCCTGATCCTGCTCGGGGCAGTGGCGTTTGCCTATCACAAAGTGAAACAGTTTGCTGACCGGCCGATTAACGTCAGCAGTGAAACCATCTTTACCCTGCCAGCAGGCACAGGCCGTGTGGTGCTGGAAACGTTACTGATCGATAAAAAGCTCATGAAACCTAACCCGTGGTTTCCGTGGCTCTTGCGTCTTGAACCAGAATTAAGTGAGTTCAAAGCGGGCACCTATCGCTTTGAGAAAGGTATGACGATCCGCCAGATGCTCGCGCTGCTGAAAAGTGGCAAAGAGGCGCAGTTCAGCATCCGCTTCGTGGAAGGATTCAAACTGAGTGACTGGATGAAAGTACTCGATAGCTCGGAATTCATCAAACACGAGCTAAAAGGTAAGAGCGGCGAAGAGATCGCAGCAGCGCTGGGCATGACCGATACCAAAAATGCGGAAGGCTGGCTGTATCCTGATACTTATCATTACACCGCCGGCATGACGGATTTATCGCTGCTAAAACGTGCTCACGTGCGGATGGAAAAAACCGTTGCCGATATCTGGAAAGGGCGAGCAGATTCTCTGCCGTACAAGACCCCGGCCGATATGATGACCATGGCGTCGATCATTGAAAAAGAAACCGCGGTTAAAGGCGAACGTGCAGAAGTGGCTTCCGTTTTCATTAACCGGTTGAGAATTGGTATGCGTCTGCAAACCGATCCAACGGTCATTTATGGGATGGGTGATAGCTACACCGGCAATATCCGCAAGAAAGACCTTGAGACGCCAACGCCGTACAATACCTACGTGATATCCGGTCTGCCACCGTCGCCAATCGCGATGCCAAGTGAAGCTTCGCTTGAGGCTGCGGCGCATCCCGCAAAAACGGCTTATCTTTATTTTGTCGCTGACGGCAAAGGCGGGCATACTTTCAGCACTAACCTTGAGAATCATAACAAGGCGGTTCGCGTGTATTTAGAGGCTCTGAAGAATAAGAATGAAAAGTAACTTCATTGTAATTGAAGGCCTTGAAGGGGCGGGCAAAACGACCGCTCATGAAGTGGTTGTGAATGCATTGCGCCAGCATGGCGTCGAAGAAATCATTTTCACCCGTGAGCCAGGCGGTACGCCGCTGGCAGAAAAGCTGCGGGATTTATTTAAGCGCGGCGTGGAAGGTGAAAAACCGACCGTCAAAGCGGAAGTGCTGATGCTGTACGCCGCGCGCGTTCAACTGGTGGAAACCGTGATCCTGCCTGCGCTGGCGCGCGGTGCCTGGGTGGTTGGCGATCGTCACGATCTCTCTTCGCAAGCCTATCAGGGCGGCGGTCGCGGTATTGACGCCAAACTTATGAGTTCGCTGCGCGACACCGTGCTTGGCGACTTCCGCCCGGATCTGACGTTGTATCTCGACCTGCCGCCGGCAATTGGTCTGCAACGCGCCCGTGCGCGCGGTGAGCTGGATCGTATCGAGCAGGAAGCTCTGCCGTTCTTCGAACGTACGCGTGCCCGCTATCTGGAACTGGCCGCCGAAGACAGCCGCATCAAAACCATCGATGCGTCGCAAACCATTGAGCAGGTGACCGCGTCCATCGAACAGACATTGAAAAACTGGTTCGATCAGCAGCAGGTCGCTGCACAAGGCCACGCGTTATGAGCTGGTATCCGTGGCTGAGTGCCCCCTATCGCCAACTGATCGGACAATATCAGGCCGGTCGCGGACATCACGCTGTGCTGATGCACGTTGCTGCGGGCATGGGTGATGAAGCGCTGGTTTACGGTCTGAGCCGCTGGTTACTGTGTCAGCATAAAGACGGCGAAAAGAGCTGCGGCAAATGCCACAGCTGCCAGCTGATGATTGCCGGAAACCACCCTGACTGGCACGTGTTGCAGCCGGAAAAAGGTAAAAACTCACTGGGCATCGACCCTGTGCGTCAGCTGATTGAAACGTTGTACAACTATTCGCAGCAGGGTGGGGCGAAAGTGGTGTGGATCCCGCAGACCGAATTGCTGACGGAAGCCGCCGCCAATGCCTTACTCAAAACGCTGGAAGAACCGCCCGCGGGGACCTATTTCCTGCTGGGCTGTCGGGAACCTTCGTCTTTACTGGCGACCATCCGCAGCCGCTGTTTCTACTGGCATCTGCCGGTGCCTGAAGAAGCATTATCGGTGCAGTGGATCAACCGCCAGATGAACACCGATCCGGTTTCAGTTAAAACCGCATTACGCCTGACCAACGGTGCACCGCTTTCTGCGCTAGAGCTGTTGCAGCCGGAACGCTGGAAACAGCGCGTGGCGCTTTGCCAGCAGCTTTACATCCAGTGTCAGCAGCAGGATATGTTGTCGCTGCTGACGCAGCTAAACCATGACGATGCCGCTGACCGCATCTACTGGCTGGCCTCGCTGCTGCTTGATGCCATCAAATGGCAGCAACACGCGGCGCAGTTTATTCTCAATCATGATCAGCAGCCGCTTATCGCGTTGCTGGCCAGTGCGCAGCCCAACGCCTCGCTGCAACAGTCGGTATCGGCCTGGATGCAGTGTCGTCAGCAGTTGCTTTCTATCGTGGGTGTGAACCGCGAACTGCTGCTCACCGAACAGCTGCTGGAATGGGAACAAATGCTGCAGGGCGCCGTGTCTCCTTCCCACTTCAGCTCAGGCATGATGCGCTGAACCCCACTTTAATCGTAATGAGTTAACTACTATGTTTTTAGTCGATTCCCACTGTCACCTCGACAGCCTGGATTACAACGAACTTCATTCAGGCGTGGATAACGTGCTGGAAAAGGCGCGCGAGCGTGACGTGAAATTTATGTTGGCGGTGGCAACCACGTTGCCGGGCTATGAGGCGATGACGCAACTGATTGGCGATCGCCCGGACGTGGCGTTTTCCTGCGGCGTTCATCCGCTGAACATTGACGATGGTTATGAATTTGCCGAACTGCGCCGTCTGGCAGCCAGTCCGAAGGTTGTGGCGATGGGGGAAACCGGTCTGGATTACTTCTATCAGAAAGAAGCGCACCAGCTGAAGTTGCAACAGGATTCGTTCCGCGAGCACATCCGCATTGGCCGCGCGCTCAATAAACCGGTGATCGTGCATACCCGCGATGCGCGCCAGGATACGCTGGATATCCTCAAAGAGGAAAATGCAGGGGAGTGCGGTGGCGTTCTGCATTGTTTTACCGAAGATCTGCCCACCGCTGAGTTCCTTTTGGATCTCGGTTTCTACATTTCTTTCTCCGGCATTGTGACTTTCCGAAACGCTGAAGCATTACGCGAAGTGGCGCGCTATGTACCGCTTGACCGCCTGTTGGTGGAAACTGATTCGCCGTATCTGGCACCGGTCCCTCACCGTGGGAAAGAGAATCAGCCTGCTTACGTGCGCGACGTGGCCGATTATATGGCGGTACTTAAAGGCGTCAGCGTTGAACAGCTCGCAGAAGCCACTACCGCAAACTTTTCACAATTATTTCACGTCGACACATCCTCCTTGATCTAGGCTGTAGCTTAGTCATATTCGCTGGATTTATTTTTCACCTCGTAATTAATCATCTGAATGAGGTATCTTGGCACCGTTTTTCGGTTGTCAGGAGAGCCTCATTCGGATTTAACGCTGCAAAGTGACGGTTTTTAATCCAGTTTTTCAGCATTTTTCAGAAAAACGTGACTGCCATCAAACATTAACAATGGGAATTATTTTACCCTGCGTAAAAATTAAAAGGGGTGCTCAGACACCCGACTGTAAAAGGCTCCACGAGCGTTTTACAAAGCGGTCAGTTATCAGACGAACCGCATGAAGTATCAAAAAGCATCATTACTCAGGAGCACACTCAATTATGTTTAAGAACGCGTTTGCAAACCTTCAGAAGGTCGGTAAATCGCTAATGTTGCCCGTTTCCGTATTGCCAATCGCAGGTATCCTGCTTGGCGTCGGTTCCGCAAACTTTAGCTGGCTGCCACTGATCGTTTCTCATGTTATGGCCGAAGCCGGTGGTTCAGTCTTCGCTAACATGCCTTTGATCTTCGCTATCGGCGTTGCATTAGGCTTTACCAACAACGACGGTGTTTCTGCACTGGCGGCAGTTGTGGCTTACGGCATCATGGTGAAAACCATGGCAGTTGTAGCACCTCTGGTTCTGCATTTGCCGGCTGAAGAAATCGCAGCCAGCCATCTGGCGGATACCGGCGTACTCGGCGGTATTATCTCGGGTGCGATTGCGGCATACATGTTCAACCGTTTCTACCGTATCAAGTTGCCAGAATATCTGGGCTTCTTCGCCGGTAAACGCTTTGTGCCAATCATCTCCGGTATGGCCGCTATCATCCTGGGTGTGGTTCTGTCCTTCATCTGGCCTCCAATCGGCAGCGCAATCCAAACCTTCTCCCAATGGGCTGCTTACCAGAACCCGGTTGTGGCATTCGGTATCTACGGTGTGGTTGAACGTGCGCTGGTACCGTTTGGCCTGCATCATATCTGGAACGTTCCATTCCAGATGCAAATCGGTGAATACGTGAACTCCGCAGGTCAGGTCTTCCACGGCGACATCCCACGTTATATGGCCGGTGACCCGACTGCGGGTAAACTGTCAGGTGGCTTCCTGTTCAAAATGTACGGTCTGCCAGCTGCTGCAGTCGCTATCTGGCATTCAGCGAAACCTGAGAACCGTGCCAAAGTCGGCGGCATCATGATCTCCGCTGCGCTGACCGCGTTCCTGACCGGTATCACCGAGCCAATCGAATTCTCCTTCATGTTCGTTGCGCCGATCCTGTACGTGATCCACGCAATTCTGGCAGGTCTGGCGTTCCCAATTTGTATCCTGTTGGGTATGCGTGATGGCACCAGCTTCTCACACGGTCTGATCGACTTCATCGTGCTGAGTGGCAACAGCAGCCGTATCTGGCTGTTCCCTCTGGTGGGTGCGGTATATGCAGTGGTTTACTACAGCATCTTCCGTTTCCTGATTGCCAAACTGGATCTGAAAACGCCGGGTCGTGAAGACTCTACGAGCGAAACGACAACTCAGGGCGGTTCAGAAATGTCTGCATCTCTGGTTCAGGCTTTCGGCGGTAAAGACAACATCACTAACCTGGATGCCTGTATCACCCGTCTGCGTGTCAGCGTGGCTGATATCTCTAAAGTTGATCAGGCTGGCCTGAAAAAACTGGGTGCAGCCGGTGTGGTTGTGGCAGGTTCTGGTGTTCAGGCAATTTTCGGCACCAAGTCGGATAACCTGAAAACAGATATGGACGAGTACATGCGCAGCCATTAATGCTGAGCAGTATGAGTTCTGAGAGAGGAGGCTTCGGCCTCCTTTTTTCATGCCTGCGATTTGCCATTACGCACTCGCTGGCGCTTTCTGCGGCAATTAAGCAGCTAAAAGCGTAATCAGGTTGAAAGGAATGGAAATTCTAACCCATACTGCGTACATCGCTTTTTACTATGTTAAGGACAGTTAAGATGGCCGAAGAGACAATTTTCAGCAAAATCATACGCCGTGAAATTCCGGCAGATGTGGTTTATCAGGACGAGCTCGTCACCGCATTTCGCGATATTTCTCCTCAGGCACCCAGCCATATCCTGATTATTCCCAACGTTCTGATCCCCACCATGAATGATGTGGATGCCACGCACGAAGCTGCGCTCGGCCGCATGATGACGGTAGCGGCGAAAATCGCAGAACAGGAAGGGATCGCCGAAAGCGGCTACCGTCTGATTGTTAACTGCAACCGTGACGGCGGACAGGAGGTTTATCATATACACATGCACCTTGTCGGTGGTCATGCGCTTGGCCCATTGCTGTCGCGCCAGTAAGGATAAAATATGCGATTTTTGATGGCATTATTGCCAGTGCTTTTGTTGATGGGATGCAGCAGTCGTCCGGGCATTGCGCTCAATAATCAGCAAAGGATTGTGATGGAATCGCCTGTTCTTACCGCGGGAATCATTCCCAGTTCCCCCGCCGTGGGTGAAACCGGTGGACAAAAACAAGCCACCAGCACGCTCAATAACAACCAGCCGCATGCTGTGACGCTGCATTATCGTTTCTTCTGGTATGACAAACAGGGGCTGGATTTACTGCCCGTCGCCGATGCGCGCACGGTCATCGTGCCTGCCAACAGCAGCGTGGAAATCAACTCGCTGAATGGCAATCTTGATGCGTACAGTGTGCGCCTTTACCTTTATCTCTAATTTCCATAACGGAGCAGGTTGATGAAAAAGTATTTCCTCATTGTGGCAATGGCCGCACTGATCCTCGGTGGTTGTACGCTACCAAACCAGCAGCAGCCACAACAGCCGGAACAACCACAGCAGCCGCAAGAGCCGCTGCCGCCGGTGAATCCGCCAGTGCCGGAGCAACCACCGGTTCAGCCTGTTCCTCAGCCGCCGAAATTTGCCAATATTGACTGGACTGCGACCGTTTCGCCGCTGCTGACAAAAATGCTCAAGGCTGAAGGCGTGCAGTCCGGCAGCGTTCTGCTGGTGGATAGCGTGAAAAACAGCACCAACGGTTCGCTGCAAACCGCCAAAGCGACGGATGCATTACGCAACGCGCTGGCCAACAACACCACTTTCCAGGTTGTCCCTGCCGAACAGGTGGCTTCTGCCAAACAGTCTTTGGGATTATCGCCTGACGACAGCCTGGCGTCCGTCAGCAAAGCCATCGGTCTGGCGAACATCGTCAAAGCGCAATACGTCCTTTACAGCACGGTGAGCGGCGATGTGAAAGCGCCGACGATGTCGATGCGTCTTATTACCGCACCGAGCGGCGAAATTGTCTGGTCAGGTCGCGGTGCCGTTCAGAATTAATTCTCAGCTTGCGCAACTGATTGAGCAACATTATCCGGCGGTGAAAACCGCCGGTTTTCATTTGTCGCCGGTTGCCGGGCTGACCGGCGAGAGCTGGAGAGTCAGCATGTCTTCCGGCGAAATGCTGGCGCGTTTTCACTCACCTGACCGACAGATTTCGGGGGCTGACCGGCGACGCGAGCATTCGATTTTGCGGCATATCGCGCGGCATAATCTTGGCCCCTGTGTCAGACTTTATTCATCGCCGTGGCTCTTAGTCGACTGGCTTGACGGCGCGCCGCTGGCGGTGGATGCCTTTGCAGGTGCGGCTCAGGATGTGCTGACGCAGTCTTTAGTAAAATTGCATCACCTGCCGCTTACAGGTTACCGGCTGGATTTGCAGCAGCAGTTCGCACATTACTGGCAGCACATTGACCGCCGTCGTCTGACGCCGGCCTGGTTGCGCCTGCATAAAAAAATGATGCGTTGCAGGCCGCCTGCGCCGCTGCGATTGTCGCTGGTGCACATGGATATTCACGCCGGTAATGTGCTGGAAACGCCGCACGGCCTGCGTCTGATTGACTGGGAATATGCAGCGGATGGCGATATCGCGCTGGAACTGGCGGCGATGGTTCGCAGTAATGGCTGGAATGCAGTGCAGCAGCATGCGCTGGTGCAGCGCTACGTCGATGCGGGCGGTTACCGTGATCTCGTCCTTTTACAGCAGCAGGTAAACCGCTGGTTACGCTGGGTCGACTACCTGATGCTGATGTGGTTTGAAGTGCGCTGGCAGCAAACCGGCGAGCTAAAATATTGTGAATGGGCGCAACCGCTGCGACCATAGCGAAATCTTAACTGAATGCTGAACTGATTGAAAAGGAGTGCTCATCTTGTTGGGACCTGTAATGCTGGATGTGGCTGGCTATGAGCTGGATGCCGAAGAACGTGAGATTTTGCAACACCCGCTGGTGGGCGGACTGATTTTGTTCACCCGTAACTATCATGACGTAGAGCAGTTGCATGAGCTGATCCGTCAGATCCGTGCGGCATCACACGACAGGCTGGTGCTGGCCGTCGATCAGGAAGGTGGACGTGTGCAGCGTTTTCGCGACGGGTTTACCCGTCTGCCTGCCGCACAGTCTTTTGCGGCACTGAATGAACCGCACGAAGCGGGGCGGCTGGCGCAGGAAAGCGGCTGGCTGATGGCCTCTGAAATGATCGCAATGGATATCGACATCAGCTTCGCGCCGGTGCTGGATATCGGCCATGTCAGCGCAGCTATCGGCGAGCGTTCATTCCACGCCGAACCGCAAAAAGCGCTGGAGATGGCCGAACACTACATTCGCGGCATGCATGCGGCGGGGATGAAAACCACCGGTAAACATTTTCCGGGTCACGGCGCGGTCAGTGCGGATTCCCACAAAGAGACGCCGCGTGACGATCGCCCGCTGGAGGTTATCCGCGAGCACGATATGGCCATTTTCCGCCAGCTCAATGAGCGTAAGTTGCTCGATGCTGTCATGCCTGCGCACGTTATTTACACGCAGGTCGATCCGCGTCCGGCAAGCGGCTCGCCTTACTGGTTGCAACAAATTCTTCGCAAAGAGCTGGGCTTTGACGGTGTGATTTTCTCAGACGATTTATCGATGGAGGGCGCGGCGATCATGGGCAGTTACGCCGAGCGCGGTCAGGCTTCACTGGATGCCGGATGCGACATGATTCTGGTGTGTAACCATCGTGAAGGCGCGGTCAGCGTGCTGGATAACCTGTCTCCGGTCAACGCAGAGCGTGTTGCGCAGCTGTATCATCGCGGACGCTACACGGGAAAAGAGGCCCGTCAGGACCTGCTCAATTCAACCCGCTGGCAGCAGGCAAACCGTGATTTAACGGCGCTGGATGCCCGCTGGCAGGAACACAAACAGGCTGCCCGGTAACGGTTTTCGAACCGTATGAGGGTGTCTCGCAGATTCAGGATGAGGTAAACGATGATTATCTATTTGCATGGTTTCGATTCAACCAGTCCCGGTAACCACGAGAAAGTATTGCAGTTACAGTTTATTGACCCGGACGTGCGCTTTATCAGTTACAGCACGCTACATCCGCGCCACGACATGCAGCACTTGCTGAAAGAAGTCGATAAAGTCCTGCAAGAAACCAGCGATCCGCATCCGCTGATTTGCGGCGTGGGCCTCGGCGGTTTCTGGGCCGAGCGCATCGGTTTCCTGTGCGGCATTCGTCAGGTAATGTTCAATCCGAATTTGTCGCCGCAGGACAATATGGCTGGAAAAATCGATCGTCCTGAAGAGTACGAAGATATCGCCACCAAATGCATCAGTGATTTCCGTGAGAAAAATCGTGACCGCTGTCTGGTGATTTTATCCCGTGAAGATGGCGTACTGGACAGCAGTAAAACCGCTGAGAAGCTGCATCATTATTATCCTGTTGAATGGGACGAAAAGCAGAGCCATAAATTCAAGGATATTTCGACGCATTTGCAGCGCATTAAAGCCTTCAAAAACATCGTCTGACAGAAACTGCCGAAGACCAAAACCACTGCCTTGCGCAGTGGTTTTTTTATGGCTGAGATTCATCAGTGGTTCACTTTTATCACTGCGTTGTCGCTAACTTGCTGATTTAAAATCGTCAAAATCTATGCCAAATCATTAACTGAAATCAGACAAATCAATTTAAATTGACCTGCATCAATTTTGGTATGACCAAATCACCACGCATGATATCCTCCCTCTCAGATACCGATTTAACTTAAGCAACCCTATGTAATATAAGGATTATTTTTTAACTCTTATATAACAATTGGTTCACATTTAGGGGGTCATTTTGACATCACCAATCAAGAAAATTGTGATAATTGGCGGCGGCGCAGGCGGACTGGAGCTGGCAACCAGCCTCGGGCATAAGCTTGGCCGTAAAAAGAAAGCGGAGATCATTCTGGTCGACCGTAATCACAGCCATTTATGGAAACCACTGTTGCACGAAGTGGCGACCGGCAGCCTGGATGACGGCGTGGATGCGCTGAGCTATCTGGCGCATGCCCGCAACCACGGCTTCACTTTCCAGATCGGTTCCCTGACCGATATTGATCGTGAAAATCAGACCATCAAACTGGCTGAAATTCGTGATGAAAACGGCGAAATGCTGGTGCCGGTGCGCGATATTGCCTATGACCAGCTGGTTATGGCGCTGGGCAGTACCTCCAATGATTTCGGAACGCCGGGCGTAAAAGATCACTGTATCTTCCTCGATAACCCGCATCAGGCGCACCGTTTCCATAACGAAATGCTGAATTTGTTCCTCAAATTCTCCGCCAGCGCGGATAAACAGAAAAAAGTGAACATCGCGATTGTCGGCGGCGGCGCTACCGGCGTTGAGCTGTCTGCTGAACTGCACAACGCGGTGAAACAGCTGCACAGCTACGGTTTTGAAGGGCTGGACAGCGAAGCGCTGAACGTCACGCTGGTGGAAGCCGGTGAACGTATTCTGCCTGCGCTGCCGCCGCGTATTTCTGCGGCCGCCCATCAGGAACTGACCAAGCTCGGCGTGCGCGTTCTGACGCAAACCATGGTGACCAGTGCTGATAAAAACGGTCTTAACACCAAATCCGGCGAATTCATTGATGCGGATCTGATGGTCTGGGCAGCGGGTATCAAAGCGCCCGACTTCATGAAAGAGATTGCCGGTCTGGAAACTAACCGTATCAATCAGCTGGTGGTTGAACCGACGCTGCAAACCACGCGCGATCCAAACATTTACGCGATTGGAGACTGTGCATCCTGCCCGCAGCCGTCCGGTGGTTTCGTACCGCCACGCGCGCAGTCCGCGCACCAGATGGCGTCACGCTGCTTCGCAAATATCATGGCGCAGCGCAAAGGGCAGAGTCTGAAACCATACGTGTATAAAGATCACGGTTCACTGGTTTCTTTGTCCCGTTTCAGCACCGTCGGCAGCCTGATGGGTAACCTGATGCGCGGTTCGATGATGGTAGAAGGGCGCCTGGCGCGACTGGTTTACGTTTCCCTGTACCGCATGCATCAGATTGCGTTGCATGGCTACACTAAAACCGGCCTGATGATGCTGGTTGGCGGAATCAACCGCGTGATCCGCCCGCGCCTGAAGCTGCACTGATGCGAACTGGCCGACTTTTTTTCTCTGTCGGCTGAATGGTTTCAACGTCGTTTCTATTCTAACAGCCTGTTTACTACAGGCTTTTTTCTTTTCAGGCGCAAGCAGACACTTAAAGCCCGGCTTTGTCCGCTAAGAATGCTCTGAAACACCCCGTTACACCCGCAATTCCCGCACTTACAGACTTCGTCTTATTGTTCCTTAACGCTTCAGAGTACAAACTTTAACAAGTTCATAGCCGGCGATTCACGCACGCCGAACCTCAGGATGTGAAGTTTTCCACTGAGGAATGTGCCCTGAGTAAGGTGCAATATGCGTGGTAACATTTTCGGAGGAAGTCCTGTGAACAAGTCAATGTTAGCTGGGGTCGGTATTGGTGTGGCTGCGGCATTGGGCATTGCCGGTGTGGCGAGCATGAATGTCTTTTCATCTGAGCCGCAATACGCGCAGGTTGTTAGCGCGACGCCAATCAAAGAGACCACGAAAACGCCACGTCAGGAATGCCGTAACGTCACTGTGACTCACCGCCGTCCTGTACAGGATGAGCATCAGATCGCCGGTTCCGTTCTGGGTGCCGTCGCGGGTGGTGTGCTGGGTCATCAGTTCGGTGGCGGACGCGGTCGCGATGTCGCGACAGTTGCCGGTGCGCTGGGTGGCGGCTACGCGGGTAACCGTGTACAGAGCAGCATGCAGAATAACGACACTTACACCACACAGCAGCAGCGCTGTAAAACCGTGTATGACAAAGAAGATAAAATGCTCGGGTATGATGTCACCTATAAAATAGGCGATCAGCAGGGCAAAGTGCGTATGGACCACGATCCGGGCACGCAAATCCCGCTGGATAAAAGCGGTCAGTTGCAGCTTACCCGTTCATAACCCACAGGTAAGTCGCAAACTAAAAGCCTGAGGTGCAAACCTCAGGCTTTTTTTATGTTCGCACTTCTGCTGGTCAGGCAGCCACGCCGTGGGTTTTCAACCCATTTTTGTGCTTAACGATGTCGGCCATCACCGCCAGTGCAATTTCTGCCGGCGTTTTGCTGCCGATGGATAAACCGACCGGGGCATGAAGACGGGCGAAATCATCGGCTGAGAAATCGGCGATGGTTTGCAGGCGTTCGCGACGTCGTGCGCTGTTGCGCTGTGAGCCCATTGCGCCGATGTAAAACGCAGGCGTATTCACCGCCTCCATCAGCGTCAGGTCATCCATACGCGGATCGTGGGTCAGCGCCACAATCGCCGTATTGGCGTGGCAACTTTCCCGTTCGAGATACTTCGCAGGGAACGCTTTCTCCAGCCGTATTTCCGCTTTCAGTAACGGCAGAAAGTTTTCCAGCACGTCTTCACGGCATTCGCACACCACCACGTCAAAACCCAGCGCACAGGCAAAGTCGGCGCAATACAGCGCGACGCTCGAGAGTCCGGCAATCAGTAAGCGCGGGGGCGCGGCCAGATGCAGATGCACGCAGTCGCCGTCACGCATTACCTGTGTGGCGCTGTGATACTCCGTCAGCGCCAGATGGTCACAGGCAGCGGGCAGGGTGAGCGATTTATCCAGCGCATAATGCCCGGCCAGCGCCATTCCCATGCGTTGCAGGTACTCAAGATTCCCCTGCGTAGCGGGCAGATATTCGATCAGCACATCGAGCGATCCGCCACAGGGCAGCGCAATGTTTGGCGTTAATCCACCGTCTCCGTAGCGCACAATCTGGCTGGCTTGCTGATAATCACCGGCGGCTATCCGCTGTAAAAAATCTTCTTCGACGCAGCCGCCGGAGAGCGACCCGCAATAGCGGCCATCCTCGGTCGCCACCATCAGCGCGCCCGGTGCGCGCGGAGAAGAGCCGTAGGTTGTCAGCACTGTACACAGCCACACCGGCTGCTGTGCCAGCCATTCACGCGCCTTTGAAATAACATGATTATCAAGATGCTGCATGGAGATTTCCGTTCAAAAGTCGCGGGGAAAGGGCAAGATCCCCCGGCAAATCAATGTCTGCGATCACGCCCGAAGTATTGAAATCAATGCGCAGCAGGTCATGGCTGCGGATAAGCTCGCGGGCATCATGATCGTCACGCAGTTGCAAAAGTTTGTCGCCCATTTCGCGGGCAAAACCGACCGGATGCCCCGGCTCATTTTGCCAGAAAGGGCGCACCACCGGCTTGAGGTGCAGGGTATCGGCCACGGTGGCGAAAATGTCCGGCGTAACGAACGGCATATCGGCGAGATGAACCAGCCAGCCGTCCCACTCCGGCGTATCGCGCACGCCTGCGGCAATGGAACCACCGGTGCCCGTGCTTTCCGTCAGCGTAAACGGCACACCTGCGCGGCGGCAGCTGGCCTGCACCTGCAGGTTCCCGGCGCGCGTCACGACGTGTACCGGCAGTCCGCTTTCCAGTGCATGACCGAGCGTAATATCAAAAACACTGGCAGCATTTTCTGCTGTTTTCGACAGTGTGGCATTCAGCTTGTTTCCTTCGCCGCCTGCGGCGATAAACCGGCTCCCCAGCCCTGCGGCGAGGAGAATAATACCTGCCATCTTGCTCCGATCCCTTTTGTACATTGTTTGCGCAACAGAATTAATTATCCCACTATTTTGCGCAAATTTGTGAACGAAATATTAAAAATGTGTTTTCTGTCATGACTTCCAGTAACTCATCTACCTATAATCGCCCGCATTAAACGGTATTTGCAGAATTTATGACAAATTGTAAATGTGCCGGACTATAAGAAAGACAATAAGAAGCAAGGAAATTTATGAGCAATTTTAACCCGTCCAGGCGGCGCTTTGTGAAAGGCGCTGTAATCGCTGGTGTCTCCGTGTATCTCGCGCCGCTACACAGCCGTGCTTATGCGGCACTCTTCGAAGAAAAAATCCTGCAATCGCCGCAGTGGGACGCACAACACAAACGCGTCCGTTTCCGTATTGACGGAAAAGCCAAAGTCATGGGGCAGAAAGTGTTTGCCCGCGATATCCGCGCCAAAGATATGCCGCACTGGCCGCAGAAACAGGCGCACGCCTTTATCCTGCGCGTGACGCAGGCAGACAGAACTTATGCGGGACTGGATTTATCGTTACTCGGTGAGGATCTGCAACCCGACCAACTGGTCACCGCCGACGTACTGGCGCGAGACGGTCTGGCATTCCCGGCATTTTACGGCGAAGACATGCTGCTGCCGGAAGGCAAAACGCCTGCGTATCTCGGTCAGGCGGTGGCCATTCTGGTCTATCAGGATTTTGCCAAATTCCGCTTTGCGAAAAACGCACTGAAATTCAAAGACGGTGTGGTGCGCTATGGCGCCAAAACCGGCCCGCTGGAACGCGATCCCTGGGGCACTTTCCGCTTTGTGCGCGTCGGGGGAGAAACTGCGTTTGAAGACGATCGTTTCTCCAGCCTGAAAGATATGCCGGTATTTCCGACCGGTATGCGCAAGCATCTGCCGGTCTGGCCGGAAGGGCGTGAAGGCGGCAAGCTGGATGAGCAGGGCATGTTCTACGCCGGTGAAATGGCAGACGAAATGAAATCCCCGCCGCAGGACTGGCTGGTGATGTCGCGCCGTTTCACCACGCAGTCTGTCGATACCTCGGCGCTTGAACCCGACAACGCCAACGGCTGGTATGACGCCGCCACGCAAACGCTGCATATGGTGGTGCCGACGCAGTCACCGCAGGAAGTCGCAGATGAAATGCCGCGCATGATGGCCAAAGCCCACCGCACGGTGAAAACGCTGATTATGCATCCTTGCTACACCGTCGGTTACGGGTCGAAAGATCACTATAACTTCCCGTATTACGGCGCGGTGGCGGCGATGTACGGTGACGGCACTCCGGTGCGCCTGGCTAATGACCGCTTCGAGCAGTTCCAGTCCTCCCTCAAGCGTCACGCGTTTGATATGAATTACGACATCGCGGTGAACCGTGAAACCGGGATGTTGCAGTCGTTCCATGCGGCAATGACCGCAGACGGCGGCGGGCGAAGCAACTTTACTCCGTCGGTGGTGATGGTTGGCGCAACCGCTGCGCAGTCGATTTACTACTTCCCGAAAAGTGATTTATCCGCCGTCGGACTGGCGTCACGTGCGCTGGATGCCGGTTCCGCCCGTGGTTACGGCACGCTGCAAAGTATGGCCGCCACCGAAATGATGATGGATGAACTGGCCGCCGAACTGAAGCTGGATCCGATTGCCTTCCGGATGCGCAACGTTTTGAAATCCGGTATGAAAAATACCCAGGGGGCGATTCCGGCAGGTGCGATTCGTGCGGATGAAGTGCTGGAAAAAGCCGCCGTCCATCCGTTGTGGACGGAGCGTGAAAAACGCAAGGCCGCCTATGAAAGCCAGAATCCGGGTAAACGTTACGGCGTCGGGTTTGGCTGCGTGCAGAAAGATTTCGGTACTGGTGCGGAAACGTCATTCGCCCGCGTCGAAATCAGCGAAAACGGGCAGATAAGCCTGTGGCACAGCGGTGCGGAAATGGGGACGGGCATGTCCACGTCACAGTCCGTGCTGTGCGCCGAATGGCTGGGTAAACCGGCGGAGCAGGCGCATTTCTCGGTGACCGACTGGTCAGTGCTGCCGGTGGAGACCAGCGGCGATCCGTACATTATGTCGCAGGAAGAGCAGGACAAGCTGCAAAAAAATCCGCGCTGGTCGCCCTCCTACTGCTCACCGTCGAGCGCCAGTAACTCAGCCTATTACTTTTCACACAGCACCCGCGAAGCGGCGCGTCTGGTCTTCGATCACGGCCTGTGGCCGGCGGCGATGGCTATCTGGCAAACCGGCATTGGCGGTGGACAGGCTGCGCCATACATCGTGCGTAAAGAGGATGCCCGCTGGGTGGAAGGCGGCCTGACGGCCAACGGGATGCAAATTCTCAGTCTTGAGACGCTGGCAAAAAAAGCTTACGAGATGCAGGGACTGACCGGCGCGGCGGTTCACGTCTTCAACCGCTGGCAGTGGGCTGAAGCCGATTTCACGCTCAACAATGCGCGTCAGCGCGTGCCGGTTGACGGCATGTCAGTACGTACCGGCGCGGGTGAATACCAGACGCTGGCGCGTGACGCAGTCTATTACCCGCCGACGCAGCGTAATAACGCGTCTGTGACCTACTACAGTGCGGTCGGCACGCTGGCGGAAATCGCGGTGGATATCGCCACCGGAAACGTCGAATTACTCACGCACCACTCGATTATGGAGTGCGGCAATCTGATCGTGCCTGAACTGGTCTCCGGACAGTTACAGGGCGGGCTGGCGATGGGCATCGGTCACGCATTGCATGAATATTTACCGCTGTACGAAGACGGGCCGGGTAACGGTACCTGGAACTTCAACCGTTACCACCTGCCGCGCGCCAGCGACGTGGCGGTCTGGAAACAGACCAGCGAGATCCTGCCTGCGCTGTCGGAAACCGATCCGCCGAAAGGCATGGCCGAAGTGGTGATGATCCCGGTCGTCGCTGCGCTGGTGAACGCCATCGCCCACGCCACCGGTCACCGTTTCCGTGATTTGCCCGTCCGTGCTGAAAATATTCGTGAGGTTTTACAATGAGCATCAAAACACAGCCGTTAGAGCTGACCATCAATAATCAACATTACGGCCCGCTGGATGTGCCTGAAGGCCTGATGATGATCGATTTCCTGCACGAATACGTGGCGCTGACCGGTTCGCGGCTTGGTTGCGGGCAGGGCATCTGTCACGCCTGCGTGGCAATTGTCGATCACGACAGCGGCACCAGCGAAGAAGTGCGCACCTGCATCACCGGCGCACATTTTTTCAACGGTAAGAAAGTCCGCACCGTCGAAGGCCACGCCAAAACCGATGACCAAGGTGAAGTCCGGCTGTCGCCGGTTCAGCAAGCGTTTATGGAGCATTACAGCTTCCAGTGCGGTTATTGCACACCGGGATTTGTGAATGCCGCGACGCTGCTGCTTGAGCGGCTGGAAAAACATCCGATTGCGCTTGCCGATCTGGAAAGTGCGATTGAAGGCGCGCTGGAGAATCACATCTGCCGCTGTACCGGTTACGTCCGTTATTACGAAGCGGTGCGTGACGTGGTGATGAAAACGCCGGGTCTGATCAGGGAGCACGCGTGATGATAAAACGTCTTTTCCTCGCGCTGCTGGTGGTGATTATTATCATTATCGCCGTACTGTGGTGGCGGGAAAACCGCACACTGGACGCACCGGTACAGAAAGTCACGGCGGACAGCGCACAGATTGAACGGGGCCGTTATCTGGTACAGGCATCTGACTGCGCCGCGTGCCACACCGCGTCCGGCGGTGCTCCGTTAGCGGGCGGCTATCCGCTGGAAACGCCGTTCGGCAAAATATTCGGCAGCAACCTTACGCCTTCCGCCGACGACGGCATTGGTCGCTGGACGTCGGATGATTTCTATCTGGCGCTGACTCAGGGTGTGGCTCCTGGCGGGCGTCACCTGTATCCGGCGATGCCGTATACCTCCTATAAAGGTGTGGCGCGGAAAGATTCGGACGACATGTACGCGTTTCTGATGACCCGTCCGGCGGTGAATCAGCCAGTGCCGGAAAACGAGATGCCGTTCCCGTTTAACCAGCGCATGGCGATGATCGGCTGGAATCTGTTATTCCGCAACGCCGATCCGATGCCCGCCAGCTCGCAGGGGAATTCTGCCGACTGGCAGCGCGGGCAGTATCTGACGGACGTGCTCGGCCACTGCGGAGAATGTCATACGCCGCGCGGCAAACTGGGGCAGATGGATACCGATAACAACCTGAAAGGCGGAACGCTCGGGCGCATCACTGCCCCAGACATCTCCCCGCAGGCGCTGGCGCAGCGCGGCTGGGATCCGGCCAGTCTGAGCCGTTTCCTCGCTACCGGCATCTCACCGCAAGGATCGGCGTTTGACGAAATGCACAAAGTTATCGATCTCAGCACCCGTCATCTGACCGACGACGATCACCGTGCCATAGTCACCTATCTGCTGGGGGATAAACCGCCCGTGGCAGTACCGGTGAGCATCGGGCAGGACGGCAATGATGCGGGGCGGATCACTTATCTGGATCAATGTTCTGGCTGTCATATGGCCGATGGATCTGGTAAACCGCACGTCGCTGTGGCGATGCAAAACAACGCCACGCTGCGCCAGCCCGATGGCCGTAATCTCATCGTCTCAGTGCTCGATGGTTTACCGGCGCAGGCATTTCCCAATGGCGAAAGCATGCAGTCCATGCCGGGATTTGCGGATCGTCTGAATGACGCCCAGATCGCCGATATGGTGAACTATCTGCGTGTCACCTTCGCCGGTCTGCCGGGGGATATCACCCCTGAACAGGTGAAGGCGCTGCGTAAATAATCGTTTGAGTGACATCACGATGTAAAAAAGCCCGGTGAGGGATGAATTCACCGGGCTTTATTTTTGTGCTTACCACTTCAGATCTGCTTACGACCTCAGATCAAATGCTCAGCAAAATCTGCCAACATATCGCTGACAAATTTCAGGCGTTTTGGCCGATCGGTCAGGTCCAGCATGAACTTGAGTTTGGTCGGGCCGTCGAGGCGGTAAACCTGCGGCTGTTTTTGCAGCAAACCAATCAGGTGGCCCGGATCGACGCGATTTTTATCGCCGAACTCGATAAAGCCGCCGCGCTCATTGCCTTCAATGCGTTTGATGCCCAGTTCCTTCGCCTTAAGTCGCAGCACGGCTATCTGAATCAGATTGCGCGCACCGTCCGGCAGCGATCCGAAGCGGTCGATAAGCTCCACGCGCAGCTCGTCCAGCTCATTTTCGCTTTTCGCACTGGCGATGCGTTTATACAGCGACAGGCGTGTATTGACGTCAGGAATGAATTCTTCCGGCAGCAGGGCAGGCATGCGCATTTCGACTTCGGTCTGACTGGTGGTCAGATCCTCAAGCGATGGCTCGCGACCTTCTTTCAGCGCTTCGACGGCGTTTTCCAGCAGCTCCATATACAGCGTGAAACCGATGCTGGTCATCTGCCCACTCTGGCCTTCGCCCAGCAGTTCGCCTGCGCCACGAATTTCAAGGTCGTGCGTCGCCAGCGCAAAACCGGCACCCAGATCTTCGAGCGAAGCAATAGCTTCGAGGCGTTTATGCGCATCGACGGACATGGCTTTCGGCGGCGGCGTCAGCAGATAAGCGTAGGCCTGATGATGCGAACGCCCGACGCGACCGCGCAGCTGGTGCAACTGCGCCAGACCAAAGTGATCGGCGCGCTCAATGATGATGGTGTTGGCCGTCGGAATGTCGATACCGGTTTCAATGATCGTGGTACACACCAGTACGTTAAAACGCTGATGGTGAAAATCATTCATCACCCGTTCAAGATCGCGCTCGCGCATCTGGCCGTGGCCGATGGCAATACGCGCCTCCGGCACCAGCTCTGCCAGGCGCTGCGTGGCTTTCTCGATGTTTTCGACATCGTTGAATAAGTAATAAACCTGCCCGCCGCGCAGAATTTCACGCAGGATGGCCTCGCGTATCACCAGGCTGTCGTATTCGCGGACAAAGGTTTTGACCGCCATACGGCGTGCGGGCGGCGTGGCGATAATCGACAGGTCGCGCATGCCGCTCATCGCCATATTCAGCGTGCGCGGGATCGGTGTGGCGGTCAGCGTCAGGATATCCACGTCAGCGCGCATCGCTTTAATACGCTCTTTATGACGCACGCCGAAACGGTGTTCTTCATCGACAATCAGCAGGCCGAGATCTTTCCAGCGCAGGTCACTTTGCAGCAGTTTATGTGTGCCGATAATAATATCGACTTTGCCTTCGACCGCTTCCTCAATCACCGCCTGTTGCTCTTTGGCGCTGCGGAAACGCGACATCATTTCGATGCGCACCGGCCAGCTGGCAAAACGGTCGCGGAAGTTGTCGAAATGCTGCTGTGCCAGCAAAGTGGTTGGCACCAGAACCGCCACCTGTTTGTTGTTGGCGACGGCAAGGAACGCAGCGCGCATTGCCACTTCGGTTTTACCAAAGCCAACGTCACCACACACCAGCCGGTCCATCGCCAGCGGTTGAGTCATGTCAGTCAGTACGGCATTGATGGCCTGCGCTTGATCCGGCGTGGTTTCAAACGGGAAAGCCTGACAGAACAGCTGGTATTGCTCTTTGTCATGCTTAAACGCAAAACCGGTTTTGGCTTCGCGCTGGGCGTAAATATCCAGCAGCTCGGCGGCCACGTCGCGGACCTTCTCAGCGGCTTTCTGACGGGCTTTCGACCATGCCTCACCGCCGAGTTTGTGCAGCGGCGCGCTGTCATCGGCACCGCCGGCGTAGCGGCTGATAAGATGCAGTGACGATACCGGCACATAAAGTTTATCTTCACCGGCGTAGGTCAGGATCAGGTACTCAGCTTTAATACCACCGGTCTCGAGCGTGGTGAGGCCCAGATAGCGGCCAACGCCGTGTTCGACGTGAACCACCGGCTGGCCGGGGCGCAGCTCGGCGAGGTTACGGATCAGCGTGTCGGTATTAATGGTGCGGCGACTGTCCTGACGGCGTCGCGCCACGCGCTCACCCAGCAGATCGCTTTCGCAAATCAGAGCCAGCTGTTTATCGGCATCAAGGAATCCGCGCTCACAGGCGCCGATCATGATGTAACGTCCGGCGAATTCGGCTTCTTCGATGCGGGTAATGAGCGTCGGCATCAGCTTGATGCGCGCCAGTAAATCCTGCAACGTTTCGCGACGGCCTTCACTTTCAACCGAGAACACCAGACTGCCGGCAAAGGATTCGTTAAAGCGGCGCAGGTTATCCATTGGCGCTTTGTTTTGCGGCTGCACGGAGAGATCCGGCAAGGTTTCGTAGCTGAGATTAGTGTTTGCAGCTTTCTTCGGTAGCGAGTCAGTGCGCAGCTGGACGCGTGGCCAGGCTTTGAGTTCAGCGAACAGCATATCGACCCGCAGCCACAGGTTTTCCGGCTCAAGCAGCGGACGCATCGGATCCACGCGGCGGCTTTCGTAGCGCTGAGTGGCATCCTGCCAGAAACGCTCGGCGGCGGTTTCCAGATCGCCGGTATTGAGCACCAGCGTATTTTCCGGCAGATAGCTGAACAGCGTGGTCAGCGGTTGACTGAAAAACAGCGGCTGCCAGTATTCGATCCCGGCCGGGAAGGTCCCTTTACTCACCTGCTGATAAACGTGTTCAGCGTCGCGGCGAACTTCAAACTTCTCGCGCCACTGGCTGCGGAAAAGTTCGATGGCATTTTTGTCGGTCGGGAATTCGTGCGCGGGCAGCAAATTGATCTGATCGACTTCGCTCAGCGTACGCTGCGTATCGACGTCAAAGGTGCGCAGGCTATCGATTTCATCATCGAAGAAATCTATACGGAAAGGCTCGTCGCTGCCCATCGGATACAGGTCGAGCAGGGCGCCACGGGTGGCAAACTCACCGTGCTCCATGACCTGATCGACGCTGCGGTAACCGGCCTGTTCCAGTTGAGCACGCAGTTTGTCGCGTGACAGCAGCTGGCCTTTTTTCATCACCAGCGCATGGCCGTGCAAAAACTCGTGCGGGCAGACACGTTGCATCAACGTATTCACCGGCAGAATAATGATGCCGCGTTCCATCGTGGGAAGTTGATAAAGGCTGGAAAGACGGGAAGAAATGATTTCCTGATGCGGCGAGAAACTGTCGTACGGCAGTGTTTCCCAGTCAGAAATGCTCAGCACTTTGTGATCGGTAAACTGCTGAATTTCATCGCGCAAACGCAGGGCATTTTGCATATCCGGTGCTATCAGCATGACGGGGCCTGCGTGACGCTCACTGATTTGTGCACATTCGAGTGCACAGGCGGAGCCGGTAAGCTGCCCTAAAAGACGGGTGTCGCCGGGGCGTTCAGGCAATGAATAACGATAATCTTGAGACATAGGCTGTTTTGCGTTCTCGTTTGGCGGCAGCAGGTGGCCAATTAGCAGACCGTATCTTGCGATGCGCAGACAATCGGGGTCAACCCGGCTTTGCAATAAAAAAGGACAAAAGAGCCCCGGGGTTAAACCGATTACTTTGGGTTAATGGTTCCATAAAGCGGTGCTAGCCTTTATTATCCTTGATCACTTTAGTCTGCGCCATGCACTTATTTGCGGCCAAGCACTTAAAACGGAAGTCATGTATCAACCTGTCGCGTTATTCATAGGCCTGCGCTACATGCGCGGGCGTGGTTCGGACCGCTTTGGGCGGTTTGTCTCCTGGTTATCCACCATTGGTATCACCCTCGGGGTGATGGCGCTGGTGACGGTGCTGTCGGTCATGAACGGTTTTGAGAAGGATCTGGAAGGTAACATTCTGGGTCTGATGCCTCAGGCGTTGATCACCACACCGGTTGGATCGCTGGACCCTCAAAAAATTACTCACGAGCAAGTCACCGCGCTGAAAAGCGTGAACCGCGCCGTGCCCGTGACCACCGGTGACGTGGTGCTGCAAAGCCCTGGCAGCGTGGCGGTGGGCGTGATGCTCGGCGTTAATCCCGCAGACCAGGACCCGCTGGCGAAATACATGATTGGCGTGGCCCAACAGGAACTGCAACCTGGCAAATATAACGTCATTCTTGGCGATCAGCTGGCACAACAGCTGAAGGTACGCCGTGGCGATCAACTGCGTCTGATGGTTACCAGCGTCAGCCAGTTCACGCCGGTTGGGCGTGTGCCGAGCCAGCGTCTGTTTAACGTGATCGGCACGTTTTCAGCCAACAGCGAAGTCGATGGTTACCAGATGCTGGTTAACATTCAGGATGCGTCACGTCTGATGCTCTATCCGAAAGGCAACGTCACCGGCTGGCGACTGTTTCTCGACAAACCGCTGGACGTCGACAGCCTGAGCGCGCAAAAGCTGCCGGAAGGCAGCAGCTGGAAAGACTGGCGCGAGCGTCGCGGCGAGCTGTTCCAGGCGGTGCGCATGGAGAAAAACATGATGGGGCTGCTGCTTAGCCTGATAGTGGCGGTTGCCGCATTCAATATCATTACGTCGCTGGGTCTGCTGGTGATGGAGAAACAGGGCGAAGTCGCTATCTTGCAAACGCAGGGACTCAGCCGCCGTCAGATTATGGCGGTGTTTATGGTGCAGGGTGCGAGCGCAGGCGTCATCGGCGCGTTACTCGGTGCCATACTCGGCGTGGTGCTCGCCACGCAGCTCAATACTATTATGCCGGCTATCGGGCTGATGCTCGATGGCGCGTCGCTGCCGGTCGATATTGAACCGGTTCAGGTGGTGGTCATTGCGTTGGTCGCGATGGTCATTGCTTTATTATCAACGCTGTATCCTTCCTGGCGCGCTGCTGCCACCCACCCCGCAGAGGCTTTACGTTATGAGTAATTCGTTTTTATTGCAGTGTGACAACCTCTGTAAGACTTATCAGGAAGGGAAGATGCACACCGATGTACTGCGTGACGTGACCTTCGACATGCAGCCGGGTGAGATGATGGCGATCGTCGGGACGTCAGGTTCCGGCAAAAGTACTTTGCTGCATTTGCTGGGTGGACTGGACTCTCCGACCTCCGGCGAAGTTATTTTTAAAGGCCAGTCGCTCAATGCGATGTCTTCTTCTGCGAAATCAGAACTGCGCAACCGTGAGCTGGGCTTCATCTATCAGTTCCACCACCTGCTGCCCGATTTCACCGCGCTGGAAAACGTCGCGATGCCATTGCTGATCGGTAAAAAGAAATCTGCCGAAGTACAGGAGCGTGCGCTGGCGATGCTTGAAGCGGTAGGTCTGCAACACCGCAGTAATCACCGTCCTTCCGAGCTTTCCGGTGGTGAGCGCCAGCGTGTGGCGATAGCCCGCGCACTGGTCAACAATCCTTCGCTGGTACTGGCGGACGAACCGACCGGTAACCTGGATCAGCGCAATGCCGACAGCATTTTTGAATTGCTCGGCGAACTGAATGTGCGTCAGGGCACGGCGTTTCTGGTGGTGACTCACGACCTCAAACTGGCAAGCCGCCTGACCCGTCAGCTGGAAATGCGTGACGGCAGATTGCAGCCGGACTCGATGTTGCTGGGAGCGAAGTAATGTCAGGCATTCCGTTTTCTTTATTGATTGGCCTGCGGTTCAGCCGGGGTCGTCGTCGCAGCGGCATGGTGTCGCTGATTTCGGTGATCTCAACGTTGGGCATCGCACTTGGCGTGGCAGTACTGATCGTCGGCCTGAGCGCGATGAACGGCTTCGAGCGTGAACTGAAAGATCGCGTACTGGCGGTAGTACCGCACGGTGAAATTCGTCCGGTGAATCAGCCGTTCAACGACTGGCAGGGTGTGCTGGATCGCGTCGAAAAAGTGCCCGGTATTGTGGCCGCCGCACCTTATATTCAGTTCAACGGTCTGATTGAGCACGGCGCAAAACTGCGTGCCATCCAGCTAAAAGGCGTGGATCCGCAGAGCGAGTCCCGCGTCAGCGCCGCACCGAAGTTTGTGCAGAATAACGCATGGCAGAATTTCAAGGCCGGTGAGCAACAACTGATCCTCGGCAAAGGCGTAGCGGACGCCGTTGGCGTGAAGCAGGGCGACTGGGTGACGGTGATGATCCCCAACAGCGACCCGGAGATGAAACTGCTACAGCCGAAGCGGATCCGTTTGCAGGTTACCGGGATTTTGCAGCTCAGTGGTCAGCTTGATCACAGTCTTGGCATGGTACCGCTGGCGGATGCGCAGCAGTATCAGGATATGGGCACCAGCGTCACCGGTATCGATATCAAAGTGAACGATGTGTTTGCCGCGCAGAAACTGGTGCACGACGCCGGTGAAGTGACGCAGGCTTACGTCTATATCAGCAGCTGGATTGGCACTTACGGCTATATGTATCGCGACATCCAGATGGTTCGCGCGATTATGTATATGGCGATGGTGCTGGTGATCGGCGTCGCCTGTTTCAACATCGTGTCGACGCTGGTCATGGCTGTGAAAGATAAAAGCAGCGATATTGCGATTTTGCGCACACTGGGGGCGAAAGACGGACTTATCCGCGCGGTCTTCATCTGGTACGGTTTACTGGCGGGGCTGGTCGGCAGCGTAACCGGTGTGGTGATCGGTGTCATTGCCGCCTTCCAGCTGACCAACATCATTAACGGATTGCAGAAGCTGACCGGGCATCAGTTCCTGTCGGGTGACATTTATTTCATCGACTTCCTGCCATCTGAAGTTCACTGGATTGACGTTGCGGGCGTATTATTTACCGCTTTGGTGCTGAGTCTGCTGGCAAGCTGGTATCCGGCGCGTCGTGCAAGCCGCATCGATCCGGCCCGGGTTCTCAGTGGCGGTCAGTAATCAAATCTTCAAAAACAGTATTTAAATTCAGACACAGAGAGTAAGGAGCACGTCATGCGCACACGTCATCGTCTGTGTCGGTTTCGCAAAAATAAACGCATTCGCCACCAGCGTTTCCGGTCGAATATCTTTCACCGTGATTCCATGGCCGCCGCGTCACTGAAGAAACCGTTTGTGGTGGTACTGACTGGCGCGGGGATTTCCGCAGAATCAGGGATCCGTACCTTCCGGGCCGCCGATGGCCTGTGGGAAGAGCACCGCGTGGAAGATGTGGCGACCCCGGAAGGGTATCGCCGCGATCCTGAGCTGGTGCAGCGTTTTTACAACGAACGCCGCCGCCAGCTGCAACAGGACGATCTCAAACCGAATGCCGCGCATTACGCGCTGGCGACGCTGGAGGAAGCACTCGGGGATAACTTCCTGCTGGTCACGCAGAACATCGACAATTTGCATGAGCGCGCAGGCAGTTCGCGCGTGCTGCACATGCACGGTGAATTGCTGAAAGTACGCTGCACCCAGTCCGGGCAGATCCTGGACTGGCCGGGTGACCTGAGCGTTGACGATCGCTGTCACTGCTGTCAGTTCCCGGCACCGCTGCGCCCGCACATTGTGTGGTTTGGCGAAATGCCGCTGGGTATGGATAAAATCTACGATGCGCTGGCCAGAGCTGATTTCTTCGTGGCGATTGGCACGTCCGGTCATGTATATCCGGCCGCCGGATTTGTTCACGAAGCGCGTATCGGCGGAGCCTGTGCGGTCGAGCTGAATCTCGAGCCAAGCCAGGTAGAAAGCGAATTCGACATGAAACACTACGGGCTGGCAAGCGAGGTCGTCCCTGAGTTCGTGCATAAGTTCCTGACTAAAAAAGACGAAGCCTGGTCGTAACCGGGCTTTTTTAGCCATACATCCCCAAAATTGCGCCGGATCCTAAGAGTTCTTTGCGTAAACTTGGTGAAAAATGACCTGACGCAATATTCACGGTATTCATGCTGCGCATAATAAAACCCAGCCGCCAGAGGATACCCAAATGGATAAGTTGCTTGACCGTTTTCTTCACTACGTTTCTTTCGATACCCAATCTAAGCCCAATGTTAAACATACGCCCAGCACTGACGGACAGCTCAGGCTGGCGCAGGCACTGCGTAACGAACTGATTGATCTGGGTTTTTCACAGGTAACTCTCAGTGACAAAGGCTGCGTAATGGCGACGTTACCGGGCAACGTTGCCTGGAAAGTGCCGGTCATCGGCTTTATTTCCCATCTCGATACCGCCCCTGATTTCACTGCAAAACACGTCAATCCGCAGATTGTTGAGAATTACCGTGGCGGCGATATTGCGCTGGGCAACGGTGACGAAGTGCTTTCGCCGGTGATGTTCCCGGTTCTGCATCAGTTACTCGGTCAGACACTGATCACCACCGACGGCAAAACGTTGCTCGGTTCGGACGACAAATCAGGTATCGCGGAAATCATCACCGCCATGGTGCGTCTTAAAAATAGCAACGTGCCGCACGGTCCGATCCGTATCGCGTTTACGCCGGATGAAGAAATCGGTAAAGGTGCGCAGAGTTTTGATATTCCGGGTTTTGGCGCTGAATGGGCCTACACCGTTGACGGCGGCGGGGTAGGGGAGTTGGAGTTTGAAAACTTCAATGCAGCGTCCGCGACCATTAAAATCGTCGGTAATAACGTGCATCCGGGCAGCGCAAAAGGCGTGATGGTCAACGCATTGTCACTGGCAACCCGTTTCCATAGCGAATTACCCGCTGATGAAACGCCTGAGCATACGGAGGGTTATGAAGGTTTCTATCACCTGACGACCATCAAGGGCAACGTTGAGCGCGCGGAAATGCATTACATCATTCGTGATTTCGAGAAGCCGCAGTTCGAAGCCCGTAAGCAAAAGATTATTGATATTGCACATCTGGTCGGTAAGGGTCTGCACCGCGACTGCTATATCGAAGTGACTCTCGATGATCACTATTACAACATGCGCGACAAAGTAGCACAGCATCCGCACATTATTGCGCTGGCGCAGCAGGCGATGAAAGATTGCGATATTGAGCCGGTCATGAAGCCTATTCGCGGCGGCACCGATGGCGCACAGCTTTCATTCCGCGGCTTGCCTTGTCCTAACATCTTCACCGGTGGCTATAACTTCCATGGTAAACATGAATTTGTCACGCTGGAAGGAATGGAGAAAGCGGTATCGGTGATTATGCGCATAGCAGAGCTGACGGCTAAAGAGTTGTAAATAAAACTCATTTAATATCGTCCAAAAAACCAGATAATATTCAATATATTATCTGGTTTTTTTTATAAATTAGATAAAAATAACAATTAATGATATGATGAAATCAATATTATAAATAATGACTACGCGTTTTTAATATAAATATTTTATATTTTAGTCGCTAATTATTTTTTATATATATTATTAAAATCGATTTATTAAATAACTTAATGTTTTTCTTGAGATTAAAAGGAGATTATAAGAAATTTTATGTTAAAGGATATTAAACGTCTTAAGGAATTTGTCACAGCGCAATCACAAAGCTGTATGTTTGCTTCTGAAATAAATGCATGGGTATTTGTTTGGTATCCTGAAGGTACCCGTTATGGGCATGTGGCAATGATGATTGGTGATATTCATGCGGAAAGTGCTTATGTGAGTTGGTGGCCTAAAAAATCAAGAGATGGACTGCCAGGTTTTTACAAAAAAAGTCCTGCATCCAGAGTAATGATTTTCAATCCGGTTACTCACCAGCATGAATTCACTAGCAGTGATTACTTTATCGATTGTTACTCTGAAGAAAATACTCCTCATGTGGTTTATGGTTTACGTGGGCTGGATGTAAGGGAGATGGAGACAGCCTGGCGGAATATCGTCTCTAAAGGCGGAGCATCATTTTCTCCTCTTTCAAAGAATTGTGCGGTTGTAGTTTCGCGTGTGCTAAAGGCAGGGTTGAAACATTCACAATTACGGCATAAAGTTTTCGGTATGTTTGATGGCGACCAATTCATTTGGACTCCGAAAAGAATTGCAGTGATTTGCAATCTTTTAAGGGATAATAATTCCGCCTTAAAGATTAAAATTCCAGGAAGAGAAAGCAAAAAAACGTTTATAAAAACGTTAGTTCGATTGAGATAGTCAGGATTGAAATGTAATTGCACGTCATGCTTTATTTTCAGATGCCCGGCCTTACTCCGGGCAGTTTCACCGTCAGTTTAACATCCCTATTGTGTCTGAGTAACGGCTTGCCCTATAGTCTCTTTAGAGGGTTTTCTATTATCTTAAAACGATTACATCATACCCGTTTTTTTAACTTTAAGTCGGCAACGATCGCTCCCCTGCATTAATGGAGTTACCATGCATCTCCCGTTGTTCTTTACGACACAGAAAGAAAGTTGCAATGAGAAATGACTATTATTAACGTCTGCTAAAACAAAGTCTCCGCCTTTTAACATGACATTTTTTACTTTAGCCTGAGATATTATTTTAACAATGCCAGAGTTGGAAATGTAAAAGTCGTTTTCCGTATGGTTACGATCTAATGTAATCATTTCGATATTCCATATTTCACCATTACTTGCAGTCCACGAATCAACAGCACCGAAAAAATCCGGGAATATTCCCTGATGCATAAATGAAGATAATGCCCCGATATTTTCCTGTATCCATTGATTTTCAGGCCTCATAATGAGATTTGAATAGTTAACTATTGATTCGTGTTCTGAGCCTGGAACGGAAATTTTCTGGCCATTGATATAGTAATTCATTCTGGGTATATCCACTTGCATACTATGGTTCATTACTGATGATCCATGTTTAGTGACATCCGATGATATGTTATTATTGATCGTTTTCAGTAATTTTCTTTCAATTTCTTGGTTAATACTTAAATCAAAAATATATTCTGATGAGCGATTTATATTTGAATTTAAGTTATTGTATTGCGGTGGAGGTGTTTTTGATGATGTTCTGAATAAATCTGTAAATCTCATGAGTATTCCTGGCTTTAAAACGTTAAAAATAGATAGGATAGTTACAGCAGGAATATATTGGATATTAAAATGGGTGTCTAATGCTGTTTTTTTATTTTCCGATACAAGTTATTGACGGCTAAAATATTAGAATTATTAATGAGTTCAGATGCGGCGGATTTTTTGAAAATATCCACAGAGAGAATGGCCAGTGTGAAGATCGGGAATAGGGATAAAACGTTGGAACCACAAGGGCATACAGATGCCCTTGTGGTTTATTAGATTCAGTCGTTGAAGTACCAATAACCGCTGTTAACCAGTGCAGATAACAGTGCAAGGAATGATGGATCGTCGAGTGCATCGCCTAGCATTTCACGGGTCACAGTTTTATGGCGGGCCATGGCGTCTACCGCGGCGGTCTGTTCGGAAGCTATCGCTTCGCCGTTGACGTAGCACACATCGCCCACGCGCAAGACGCGTAAACCGCCAACGCGTTCCAGCGTTTCGCCGGACTCCATCAGCTCATAGATTTCGCCTGCCTGATATGGCGGCTCCGGCGGTGCCAGATCCAGCTCGTGGCGCGACTGGGAAATGAATTCGCCAAACCAGCTGTTGAAATGCTCCGGATTGCCGATAAGATCAAGCATCATGCCACGCAGTTTATCCAGTTCAGCAGGCTGTATTTCAGCCGGATGATCGCGTTCCACCAGATCTGGATCCGTATAGCGGTGGCTGCCCAGTTCACGGGAAAGAACGTAGTCTGCGAAGCCGCTTATCATCTCGCGGGTGTTCGGCGCGCGGAAACCGACCGAATAATTGAGCGAGTTTTCCAGCGAGTAACCGTCGTGCGGGAAGCCCGGTGGAATGTAGACGATATCGCCCGGTTCCAGCTCTTCGTCGATAATTGCCTCGAAAGGCTCCACCTGAAGTAAATCCGGGTGCGGACAATGTTGTTTCATGGCGATTTTCTCGCCCACGCGCCAGCGACGGCGCCCGGTGCCCTGAATGATGAACACGTCGTACTGATCCAGGTGCGGGCCAACACCACCGCCGGGCACCGAGAAGGAAATCATCAGGTCATCCATGCGCCAGTCAGGAATATGGCGGAATGGGGTCATCAGATGCGAGGAAGGTTCGTGCCAGTGATCGACCGCCTGAACCAGTACCGACCAGCCGTTTTCGCCCAGATGATCGTAGCTTTCAAACGGACCGTGGCTGACGTTCCAGCGCCCGTCCTGATTGCTGACCAGACGGCTGTCCACTTCACTTTCCATTGCCAGACCGGCCAGTTCATCCGGAGAAATCGGATCGACGAAATTTTTGAAGCCGCGCTTTAACACGACAGGACGCTTTTGCCAGTAACGCTGCAGGAACTCGTTCCAGTCCAGGTCTAGTTTGTAATCCATTTTTTTTCCAAAAGAAGGTGGGTCTGTAAAGGATTATAACGGAAGGTGTTGCGGCTGCGTTGGGCAATTGCCAGCAAATTTCAAATACCGGTGAAGAAAGCACCGAAATTTGCCGGAGATTACACCGCTAAGCCGTTATTCTAGTTCGATTCCCTGCTGTAAACCAAAGCACACGCGCATGCTGGCGCCGCCAAGCGGGCTGTCACCGATGATAATTTTACCGTCGTATTGCTCAATGATGTCATTGGCCAGAGAAAGTCCCAGACCTTGTCCAGGACGCAATGTATCGGCACGCTGACCGCGCTGGAAAATCACTTCACGTTTGCTTTCAGGAATGCCGGGACCGTCATCTTCGATCAGTATCACCAGTTGATTTTCGGTATGTACCGCGCTGATTTCGACGAACTCCAGGCAGTATTTGCAGGCGTTATCGATAACGTTACCCATCACTTCCATGAAGTCATTCTTCTCGCCGACAAACGTCAGCTCGGGCGAAATATCCACGGTGATCACCACGCCTTTGCGCTGATAAACCTTGTTCAGCGCTGAACATAATCCGTCGAGAATGGCGGGAACAGAATGGACTTCGCGGATCAGTAAATTTTGCTCGGAACGCAGGGTGGCACGATGCAGGTAATAACCGATTTGCTGAGAGATACGGCTGATCTGCTCGAGCATTACCGGCTCTGCTTCTTCGATGGTCATCTGCTTGCTGTTACGCAGGGCGCGCAGCGTAGACTGTAACACCGCCAGCGGCGTTTTCAGGCTATGGGTCAGATCCGCCAGCGTGGTGCGATAGCGGTCATAACGCCCGCGCTCCCCTTGTAGCAAAATATTCAGATTGCGTACCAGGCCGCGCAGTTCTCGCGGCGGGTTTTCATCCAGGGATTCGCGTTCGTGGCTTTCAAGCTCAGCGACCTGATGAATCAGTTGTTTGATAGGGCGCAGGCTCCAGTAAGCCGCCAGCCACAGCAGCGGCACGACCAGCAACAGGTTGGCGAGCAGCACGTAACTGAACCATTCCCACACCAGATCGGAACGCTGTAATTCCTGCGGAATTGTATCGACCACAACAATGTTCAGCGCAGGCAATCGCGCCGTGGCGTTGTAGGTATTCACTGCGATGGAGTGCGTCATGGCGTTAGAATCGCTGTCGTCGTAATCTTTCAGCTTATCCTGCGCCTGCGGATTATTACCCAATACTTCGCTGCTGATTTGGGTGTCGGTATCGAGCTCATAGAAGCCCGGTTTGTTCATCCACGCCTTGTTGATATGCGCTTCCAGTTCCGGGATCCGGCGTTCCGACCACAGCAATTTGCCGTCGGCATCGTAGATGAATACCAGCGTGGGCGTATTGAGGTCGAGATCCGGTGGAACGTTAATGGAAAGCCTGCCGTCGCGCCATTGCGCGAGGCTGAAGAACAGATTGCTTTCGCCACGTAACAGGCGGTAGGCGGTTTTATCGAAACTCACCATGTAGCCGACCACCGCCACCAGTCCGTAGGCCAGCGACAGCGCGAGAACAACGGCGGCGGTCGCCATCATAAAGCGGACGCGAAGCGAGAAGGGTTTTTTAGTGCGTCCTTTCATGGCGCGTCCTTTGATGTTGAGGCTTCAGGCGAGGGTAAAACGTGTCATTGTGCACGGATGTCGAAACGATATCCCTGTCCGCGGACCGTAGTGATGACATCTTCCGGGTGCTCGGCCTGCAGCTTCTTGCGCAGACGGCCCATCAGCACATCGACGGTATGGCTTTCGCGGAGTTCGGCGTCGGGATAAAGCTGAAGCATCAGCGAATCTTTACTGACCACTTTTCCGGCGTTGCGGATCAGCGTCTCAATAATGGTGTATTCAAATGCGGTCAGTTTGATCGGGTTTTCGTTAACGGTCAGTTCACGGCGGGACAAATCGATCTGGAATGGATGCAGGGTAATGACCTGTGATGCCAGACCGCTGTTACGACGCATCAGCGCCTGCATGCGCGCCAGCACTTCTTCCAGATGGAAAGGTTTAGTGACGTAATCATCGGCACCGGCTTCGAGCACGGCAACTTTATCCTGCCAGCTTTCGCGGGCGGTCAGGACCAGAATCGGCAGGTTAGCCTGATGACTGCGCCAGCGGCGGATCAGGCTCAGGCCGTCTTCACCCGGTAAACCGAGATCGACAATCGCGATATCCGGCGCGTGCTCATGCAAAAAATAATCGGCTTCTTTGGCATCTTCAGCGGCATCCACCTGATGGCCCATTTCTCTCATCTGAACGGAAAGGTGATGGCGCAGCAGTGCGTTATCTTCAATGACTAAAATTCGCATGGTAGTTCCTTATCCTAATGGCGCGGAAGACGGCAAAACTATTCTGAACGTAATTGTAAATCATTCAGAAACATTTTAATCAACGTCACATCAACGTCGTCACCGCAAACCTAAACAAAACCTAAACCAATTATAAACGGCGTTTAAGTTCAGAGGCACAAAAAGTGAGTTCTTACGCTGATTAAAGCCAAAAGTATCATCAAGGAATGAGAGAGGTACTTCATTTACGCGCAGGGTTTAACCTGCGCCATAGCAATCGCACTGCTGCCTTGCTGGCCCGGTATCCATGCCACAATCAGCGCCGCAACCCGGTCTTCCTGCCCGTCCAGGTTATATGGGCGTCCGCCAGTCATTACCACCACCGGTTTGCCGGTTTCTACCACCGTCTTAGCATTTGCAGGCTGACGCCGTGATGCTTATGTAACTGATTACAGAATTCTCTATCCGATATTATCGTTTAACCTAAGACCGCATGAATAACATCATTGGTGATTTGCGCCAGAGTAAACTCCAGACGCAGAGTTAGGCATTTTCGTGAAAAGTACACAGACGCGTCTGTGTACTTAATAATCACCTATTGGATTGCTATATAACCCACATCTTCAATCAATTTTTGCCCTTGCGGACTCAGAAACCAATTGATCATTTTTTGACTGTTTTCTGATGGAGTACCGGAGGTGACAATATTCACATCTACAGTCAGCGGATATTTTCCATTGCGAATATTTTCAACAGTAGGGGCTATACCATCGATACTGAGTAAACGTAAGTTTTCGTTGTGTTGCATTATCGTCGTATAATATCTAAATGAATATCCAAGTGCATTTTGAGTATTTTGATAATCAGCAACCCGGCTAATAAGACCACTCATAAATTTAACTCTTTCACTTTTGAGCGGCGTGCGCATTGGCAGGCCTTTCATGACGTTTTTTTGCATCGTTGTCTGACTACCAGAGTCGTCATCCCGCTGGAAGGGAATTATTCTATGCTTACTACCGCCAACTTCATTCCAGTAGTTAGTTTTTCCTGAGTATATATTCCTAATCTGCGCGGTGCTTAGATTAGTTATCGGATTGTCTATGTGCGTAATAAATACGAATGCTTCACGTGCTATTGGGGTTAAATGTAACTCTTTACCAGTTTGTTTTGCCAGTTCGATTTGTTTATCAGAAGGTGCTGCCACAAAAATTAAATCTGCAGTTCCCTTATTTAACGCTTTATAAGCATTTGGGGTTGTACTCATTGAAATGTAAGCATTAACTGTCCGGTCATTGAGGTCTTTATACAATGCTTCGACAGCAGATGCGTAAAGGGGATAAAGTGCAGTTGCGCCATCAACATGTGGCCAATTCTCTTCAAATTTAACAGTAGCCGGGGCATGAATAGGTGTGATTTTTTTGTTTGAGGTAAAAGGTCTGTAATCCCTTTCTTCAATTCTGTCACTTAAAGTAACTTCAGCGTGTTCTGTAACAAACTTGCGATTATGTATAGCTTTTTGCAAAAACAAGATTGACAATAATACAGCCAGACTACAGCCTATGATAGTTCGTGCGAATGGTGCAGATGTTTTTTTATTATATTTATATTCTCCCCTTACCATCCCCAGGAAGAATGCAAGGTAAGTGACTGAAGGTAAAATCAGAAAAAACCATGGTTCAGCGATGATATTCAAGAATATGTTGCTGAGAATGAATTGAATATACATATAAAACGCTAAAGTATGGTTAATATCAGCAAGACTTCCACCACCATTGAAAACTAAGTATATGAGAGCCATTAAACTGTAAAATGTTGCAAAAATAAAAAGACCATAGCGTAAGTAAAAAAATTGATTGGAAGTATTTTTCTTTGCCCACCGATTCCCGTAAAGATAAAACGTAAGAATTATACAGATCCATTGAAATATGTTGATAGAGTCGGTATGGGTGATTTTTAGGAGCTTAGCCGCAATGATACTCAAATAAAAAAATATTATACACAACGCAAATGATAGATTTGGCAATATAAAAAATACGTATAATATGCTTTTAAATATATACTTCATGTGTGTTTTATTCATGATTAAAATCATCCTTCCATAAGTATCCATTTAATGAAGTGCTGGAGATGTTATATAAGTAACACCAGACTGACAAGTTATAAAAATGAAGCAGTAGTTTGTTATTGGAGCGGGTAGAATAAATAATTCCGACGAGATGTATTTACACTGAGGAGTTGTATTATTTTTAATAAAAAAAGGCGATCTAAAGATCGCCTCATGCCTAAAAACTAAAGTGCTAATTCATTTTTACTTCAGCTCGTCAACCATAGTGGTCGCCCGGCCAATGTAGTTACCTGGCGTCATGGCTTTCAGGCGTACTTTCTCTTCTTCCGGCAATTCCAGAGAATCGATAAACTCCTGCATGCCCGCTGCATCAACACGTTTGCCTCGGGTCAGCTCTTTCAGCTTCTCATAAGGCTTTTCGATGCCATAACGGCGCATCACGGTCTGGATTGGCTCAGCCAGAACTTCCCAGTTGTGATCCAGTTCGTTCGCCAGATTCGCTTCGTTCACTTCAAGCTTGCTGACGCCTTTCATCGTTGCCTGATAAGCAATCAGAGCGTAGCCCAGACCGACACCCAGGTTACGCAGCACGGTGGAATCCGTCAGGTCACGTTGCCAGCGGGAAACCGGCAGTTTACTCGCCAGATGCTGCAATACTGCGTTAGACAAACCAAGATTGCCTTCGGAGTTTTCGAAGTCGATCGGGTTAACTTTGTGCGGCATGGTGGATGAACCAATTTCGCCCGCGATAGTGCGCTGCTTAAAGTGGTTCAGAGCAATGTAGCCCCAGATGTCGCGGTCAAAGTCGATCAGAATGGTGTTGAAACGCGCGACGCAGTCAAACAGCTCGGCGATGTAGTCATGCGGCTCGATTTGGGTCGTGTACGGGTTCCAGGTCACGCCCAAAGAGGTCACAAACTCTTCGCTGAACTGATGCCAGTCCACTTCCGGGTAGGCCACGATGTGGGCGTTGTAGTTGCCGACGGCACCGTTGATTTTACCGAGGATTTCCACATTTCCCAGCTGTTTGAACTGGCGATCCATACGGTAAGCGACGTTAGCCAGTTCTTTACCGATCGTGGATGGCGTAGCAGGCTGGCCATGAGTACGGGACAGCAACGGAATGTCGCGGTATTTATGCGCCAGGCCTTTCACTGCATCGATGATTTGTTTCCAGTACGGCAGGACGACGTCCTGACGGGCGGTTTGCAACATCAGTGCGTGAGACAGGTTGTTGATATCTTCCGAGGTACAGGCGAAGTGTATGAACTCTGACACCGCATGCAGGGCAGGGATGGTGGCCACTTTTTCTTTCAGAAAATACTCAACCGCTTTCACGTCATGGTTGGTGGTTTTCTCGATATCTTTAATGCGCTGAGCGTCATTAACATCGAAATTGGCCACTAACTGGTCAAGGAAAGCGTTTGCGTCGGCATCAAAAGCAGGAACTTCCTTAATTTCTGCACAGGCGGCCAGTTTTTGCAGCCAACGTACTTCAACCTGCACACGAAATTTCAGCAGGCCAAATTCGCTGAAAATAGTACGCAGCGCGCTGACTTTATCACCGTAGCGTCCATCAACGGGGGAAACGGCGGTCAGTGAGGATAATTCCATCGGTAGCAACTCCTGGGATCTTATTAACAATGAGCGAGAATATTTTTCGCCTGTTCGAACAAGCGATTACGAGAAAACATCAATTGCAGACGACCACCGCCAACCTGGTGCCACAGCACGGCAGAGCGGATACCGGCCAGTAAAATGGCGCGGACTTTAGCCTGAACCTGCGAATTTTGTAAAATAGCCGGTGATCCGGTGACCTGAATACGCGGACCCGCCGGGCTGACGACGTCGACGTAAATCGAGGCCAGCGAACTTATCATGGTGTCAGATTCGAGCTCATAATGCGCCAGCTGGCGATCGAGCTGATCGATACGTTCACCCAACTGATTCATGGCCGATTTATTGGCGTACAGCTTGCGCTCAAGCACCATCAGGCTTAATGCGTAGCGCGTTAACTCAGCGCCCGGTCCCTGACGGTTGGCGTTTAGCACGCCAAGCAGCGTTTCGAGCCCCATCTTCAAATTGGCTTCATTATTACCGTACACCGCCAGCGTGGAAGCAGGATTCATCTCCAGCAGGCTGCGCAGCGAAACTGACATTTCTTCCTGAGCGCATTGGCCGTCGTGCGCCAGTTGCTGAACCAGGCGTGCTGCCTGACAGATCCCCGCCAATGCCAGCGTGATGTCATAATAATTTTTAGCCACGTTTACTCCTGTAAGCGTTTTCGAAACGATGAGACGCGGTGCCAAAGAAAATAGCCCAAACTAATGGCGACAGATCATGCCATAAAACTGCTTCTAAACACAGTTCGGAATCAGTGCAGAGGCCACTTACGGGCAGAAATAAAGCGGGACGCCCGAAAGCGTCCCGTATTCAACCACCTGATTGCTCAGTATCAGACCTGAAGCGGCAGACGTTGCTCAATGACGCCACCACCCAGACAGATTTCACCGAGGTAAAACACCGCTGACTGGCCGGGAGTCACGGCGGCCACGGGGGCGTCGAAACGCACTTCGATGCGCTCATCATCCAGCGGAGTCACTACGCACGGAATGTCCTGCTGGCGGTAGCGGGTTTTCACAGTGCAGGTCAGCGGGGCGGTCAGCGTCTTGCGATCAACCCAGTGCAGCTGCTGCGCAATCAAACCAACGGACATCAGTCGCGGATGTTCATGACCCTGCGCCACGTACAGAATGTTGTTTTCCACATCCTTTTCGACGGTGTACCACGGCTCTTCGCCGCCGTCTTTTTGTCCGCCGATGCCCAGACCTTTACGCTGGCCGAGCGTATGGTACATCAGACCCTGATGCTGCCCCATCACCTGACCATCTACGCTTTTAATCACGCCCGGTTGCGCCGGTAAATAGCGGCCGAGGAAATCGCGGAATTTACGCTCACCGATAAAACAGATACCGGTAGAGTCTTTCTTCTTCGCGGTGATCAAATCGAGGTCTTCCGCGATGCGACGAACTTCAGGTTTTTCCAGTTCTCCGACCGGGAACAGGCTTTGTGCGACCTGTTCATGACCCAGCGTGTAGAGGAAATAACTCTGATCTTTGTTGCCATCGACGCCGCGCAACAAGTGGCTGACACCGTCGATATCCTGGCGGCGCACGTAGTGACCGGTGGCGATGTAATCGGCACCCAGATCTTCGGCTGCAAACTCCAGGAAGGCTTTGAATTTGATTTCTTTGTTGCACAGAATATCCGGGTTCGGCGTGCGTCCGGCTTTGTATTCCTCGAGGAATAATTCGAACACGTTGTCCCAATATTCCGCCGCGAAATTCACGGTGTGCAGTTCAATGCCCAGCTTGTCGCATACGGCCTGCGCATCGGCGAGGTCAGTGGCTGCAGTGCAATACTCTTCGTCGTCATCCTCTTCCCAATTTTTCATGAAGAGGCCCTCGACCTGATAACCCTGCTGTTGCAGAAGGTAAGCAGATACAGAGGAATCGACACCGCCGGACATCCCGACGATCACTTTTTTCTGGCTGTTGTCAGACATAATAGTCCCGAAACATAGGAATTTATTGCCCGGTGCTGCCGGTGTTTTTTACGATATTTGCCCCACGAGGATGAAGGCCGCGCGCGACAAAAACACCACAGAAACCCGGACATCGGTTTATTGCATTAAGTAAACAGAGCGTGCGCAAAAAAGAACGCGCGAAATTTTATCACGTCAGGCCGGTTGCTGCATCGCTGATTCACAGGGAAGCGACAACCGGCGCAGAAGGCTATTCCGGCAGGTTGAAATTGTGCAGGATTTCCAGAGGGTAACGCGGGGATTGCTGATAACAGCGGATGCTTTCAGCCACCAGCGGAGAACGCAGCTGCGGGGAGCCGATTATCTCTTCGGCACTCACCCAGCGGCATTGGTCGATATCGTCATCCTGCGGCGCGGTGTCCAGCATTTCGGGCAGGTCAATCACAAACGCGAAACGCAAGAAAGGTGTGCCGTCCGGTGCCTGCCACTGATGCAGCCCGAGAAAAGATTGCGGTTCGGCGTGAATCCCCGTTTCTTCATACAGCTCGCGCTTCGCGGCGCTGACTAAGGTTTCGTCCGCTTCCAGATGGCCAGCAGGCTGGTTCCAGGTGACTTTGCCGTGGACCGTTTCTTCAACCACCAGAAACTTGCCCTCAGCCTGCACCACGCAGGCGACGGTGACGTGTGGTTTAAACATGTGGGATCTCCTTCCATTGGCCGGGTTGTAAATCACCGAGGGTGTACTCGCCCATGCTGTAACGGATGAGACGCAGCGTAGGGAAACCAACGTGTGCCGTCATGCGGCGCACCTGGCGGTTTCTGCCCTCATACAACGTGATTTTCAACCACGAAGTGGGGATCGCTTTGCGCTCACGGATGGGCGGATTGCGTGGCCATAACCATTGTGGCTCATCAACAATTTCAGCGCCAGCAGGCAGGGTAGGGCCATCTTTGAGCGTAATCCCGTCACGCAAAGCCGCAACCGCAGCGTCATCCGGTACGCCCTCGACCTGAACATAATAAATCTTACCGGTGCGCTTGCCCGGCTGTGTCAGCGCAGCCTGCAGTTTGCCATCGTTAGTCAGCACCAGTAAACCTTCGCTGTCGCGATCCAGACGGCCTGCGGCATATACGTCTGTTAACGAAATGTAATCCTTTAGTGTCGCCCGACCCGCCTCATCAGTGAATTGTGGCAGTACATCGAACGGTTTATTGAAGAGAATCACCTTTCTCGGCCCTTTTGGGGCAGATTGTTCTTTGGCAGGCCGTTTGCTGAAACGTTTAACGTTGTGATTTCTAAAAGATAGCGGGTTCATAGGCATTGAAGTTAGAGAGAATTAGCGCATTATACTTGAAAAATGTTTCGGATTGGCTAGCGGGAAATATTCGAGTAGTATCGACCGGCATCTTACAAATTTTTAACAAAAATGCGCTCGAAGGAGAGGTTAATGGAAAGCAAAGTAGTTGTTCCGGCTGAAGGTAAAAAGATTACAGTAGACGCTCAGGGTAAACTGGTGATTCCTAATAATCCTGTGATCCCATTCATCGAAGGTGATGGTATCGGCGTTGACGTGACTCCAGCCATGATCAAGGTTGTTGATGCGGCAGTTCAGAAAGCCTACAAAGGTGAGCGTAAAATCTCCTGGATGGAAATCTACACCGGCGAGAAATCAGTAGAACTGTACGGCAAAGACGTATGGCTGCCAGAAGAGACGCTGGACCTGATCCGTGATTACCGTGTTGCTATTAAAGGCCCACTGACTACGCCAGTTGGCGGCGGCATTCGCTCCCTGAACGTGGCCCTCCGCCAGCAGCTCGATCTGTACATCTGTCTGCGCCCTGTTCGTTATTACACCGGCACACCAAGCCCGGTAAAACGTCCAGAAGATACTGACATGGTGATCTTCCGTGAAAACTCCGAAGATATCTATGCAGGTATCGAATGGAAAGCAGGTTCTGCTGAAGCCGACAAAGTGATCAAGTTCCTGCAAGACGAAATGGGTGTGAAGAAAATCCGTTTCCCACAGGAATGCGGTATCGGCATCAAACCTTGCTCCGAAGAAGGTACCAAACGTCTGGTTCGTGCGGCCATCGAGTACACCATCACTAACGATCGTGATTCACTGACTCTGGTTCACAAAGGCAACATCATGAAGTTCACCGAAGGTGCCTTCAAGGATTGGGGCTACCAACTGGCGCGTGAAGAGTTCGGCGGTGAGCTGATCGACGGCGGACCTTGGGTGAAAATCAAGAACCCAAACAACGGCAAAGAAATCATCATTAAAGATGTAATTGCTGACGCATTCCTGCAACAGATCCTGCTGCGTCCTGCTGAATACGACGTCATTGCTTGTATGAACCTGAACGGTGACTACATTTCCGATGCCCTGGCTGCGCAAGTTGGCGGCATTGGTATCGCACCGGGCGCAAACATTGGTTCTGATTGCGCACTGTTCGAAGCCACGCACGGTACTGCACCGAAATATGCCGGTCAGGACAAAGTGAATCCAGGCTCGATCATTCTTTCCGCAGAAATGATGCTGCGTCATATGGAATGGTTCGAAGCCGCAGACCTGATCGTCAAAGGCATGGAAGGCGCAATCGCTGCCAAAACTGTGACTTACGATTTCGAACGTCTGATGGAAGGCGCTAAGCTGCGCAAATGTAGCGAGTTTGCCGACGACATGATCGCCAATATGTAAGTGAACCGTCATCAGGCAGTTGCTGTCTGACTGACGTTATGAGAGGGAGCCTGTAGGTTCCCTTTTTTTATTTCACAATCAGCGGCTTGCTGTTTATTTTTTCAGCCTTATTGTGCATCCGGGCTACGGGTGTTAAATATGAGCCACTTTTTTGACAGTGGATTGAATTCTCGTTGCGCTCACTCCTTTCCCACTCTTTGTTTCGTATCGATCTTCGACGCCTGATCCTGAGCTTAGCTGTAATGAGCGCCTTCGTGACGCTGGCGAACAGTTTTTATGCCAGCTACAGCGTGCAGCGTCAGTTGTTGATCGACAATACGCTCGAAGAGAACCGTGTTTATGCTACAAAACTGGCGGCCAGCACCGAGCAGTTCCTGAAAAGCATGCAAAAGCAGCTCGCATACAGCGGTGTTATCGCAGCGAGCCACTTTGACGATCCAAAAATCCTGCAGGCAGAAACGGCCCGATTAAAGTATCAGACCGACAGCTTTAACTCGGTGGTGATTACAAATGCAAAAGGGAAAATCCTTGCGACATCGCCTGACAGCCTGCAACTGATGGGCCAGACGCTGAATACGCCTGGCGCGCTGGAAGCCCTGAAACAGCGCCGTCCGATGATCAGTAAACCCTATATCTCACTGGCTAAAAATCTGGTCATTATAATCTCCACGCCGATCATCAATGCGCAGGGGGAATACCTCGGTTATATCGGCGGCACCATTTATTTGCGGCAGAAAAGTATTCTGAATGAACTGCTGGGTGAGCATTATTATCGCGATGGCTCCTATATTGCCGTTCTCGATAATGAACGCCGGATCCTCTATCACCCTGATGCTAACCGTATTGGCGAAGTCGTGAAACCGCGCCCGCTGACTGACGCAGTAAAACGTAATGCGAATGGCAGCCTGATGGTTACTAATCTGGCAGGGCAGGCAATGCTTGCAGGATTCGCGGTGGTTCCGTCGTCCGGATGGGAAATTGTTACGCAACGGCCCACTGACTCAACGCTTAAACCCCTTGAAGGCCTGATGTATAAAGTCCTGCGCCATCTGACACCACTGGCTTTAGTGACGCTTCTGGCTGTCTGGTTATTCTCGCGTTTGATAGCCCGACCGCTGTGGCTGCTGGCGCGCAGCGCAAATGAGATGGATAAGCCCGATGTTTCTACAAACATCCGCGAAATCCCCTCATGGTATTTTGAATCGACACAGTTAAAACGTGCTCTATTGATTGGTATTAGTCTGTTGCAGAAAAAAATCGGCAAGCTGAAGTTCGAAACACAGACTGATCCGATGACCGGTTTATTCAACCGCCGCGGGCTGGCAATGACGCTGGAAACAGTAGTGCAACTGCGTCAGCAGTTTGCGGCGATAACGCTGGATATCGATCACTTCAAGTCGATCAATGATTCCTACGGGCATGATACTGGCGATCAGGTAATCAGGTCACTGGCTGAACAGATTCGACATAATGCGCGTGAAAGCGATATTTTGTGCCGCGTGGGAGGAGAGGAATTCCTGGTTCTGCTGCCGGGCGCGCAGCTGGCTGAGGCTGAAATGATTGCTGAACGTCTACGTAAAAACGTGGAAAATCTGGTATTGCCTGGCATACGGCCCATCACGATTTCTCTTGGTGTTGCGTACTGGAATCTGCAGCAGGGCAAACCTGAAGAATCACTGAAAAGAGCAGATGAAGCGCTCTATCAGGCCAAGAAAGAAGGCCGCAACCGCGTAGTGGTCTCTCAAAAGCAGTAGCAGAGTACTACCCTCAGGGCAGAGTCTGTCCTGAGGGTATGAATTATTTTTGGTCAGAAGGGTTTTGTTTCTTCGCCTGCTCCGCCAGATGATGGCCGATTGCACACCCCGCCACGGCGCCGATCACGGCGTGATGTTTAAGATGCCCGGCCACACCGCCAACGACTGCGCCTTTGAGGCATCCTGCCGCCTGTGCAAATGAACTCACCAGCAACAACGTTGCCATCGCTACGCTAAAAATGGTTTTCTTACCCACGCTTCTCCCCTGAATGAATAATTTCTTAACAGATCTACAGTGCTGCACCAGAAAATGTCATATCCTTCGGCAGATTTCATTTGGCGGTCTGTAAGCAATTACTGCCGTTGTAACGCTTCAAAACTCAGGGTGCCCGCCTATATGGACGGTTTGAGATAAGTCACGGTTACATCTGAACTGGCAGGAAAAGACTCATTGAGGGGCGGTTTACTTTGGTGGCATTAGCGGGATCGCGTCACTTTTCTCAACTCTGCTAAACTTAATGTCAGTAACCGGCGGAGATCGGCTTTCTCCACTGTCTCCGGTTATTTTCCACCCGTGAAGAGGATGCCGCTATGACGCATCAAGAACAATTGGACGCCCTGATGGTTCGCATTGACGCGCTGGAACAACGTGAAAGGCAGTTGACTTATGCCTCGAACGCTTATCAGGCCATTCTGACGACACTATTGGGAACTCTCGATAAATCTACGCGTGACCGGGTGATCAATATGGTCGATCAAGCACACGACGTGGCTTACGCTCGCGCAAATCTGGAGCAAAAAGGGAATATTCTTGGCGCAGATGATATTACTCAGCGCATTTTCCTGTTCGCACAAGGCCGCGCCGCACAATCGAAGTAAAGGCAATATGTTGATAATATTCGACTTGTCACCCGAAAAGGCGACAGGGTTTGCGTCCGCCTTAAAATCAGGAACGGCGGTCGGTTTTAAGCATATTGATTGCAGCGCCCAGTAAAATGCGGCGTTGTACGCCGGTTGCGCAGGCCAGTTGTCGTTCAAGATGACCAATCAGCGCATCTGCGCTCAGCGGTTCTCCCCGATGTCGCATCTGAATTACCCCATCGCCAATGATTCGCGCAACTTCATCCCATAGTGGTTGTATCTCACTTTGCGAGAATTTCATTATCGCTCCCGTTTGTGTGATTTACGTACAATCTAACATCTGGCGGGCAGCCGGCAAAGAGGGGGCGGAGAAAGCAGGACAGAAAATTAAAGATGCCTCTTCCGGTTTTTCGACAGGAAGAGGCAGGACGGACTTAGTGCTTAATGACGTAGAGATCTTTGGTATAGATGTAGTTCAACAGACTGTCCTGGAACCCGCCAACGTAAGGCTTAACCAGTCGCGGGCTGACATAATGGTATAGCGGGATCACCGGAGATTGTTCTGTGAGCACGTCTTCCGCTCGCTGATATGCCTTTCCTACTTCCGCTTTATCCGTGGCTTTTAATGCATCATCCAGGGCTTTATCGTAAGCGGAATTGGTAAACTTCGGCGTGTTCTCGCTGTTGCCAGTGCGTAAGGTATTCAGGAAGGTAGAAGGCTCGTTGTAATCGGCAATCCAGGCGTAACGCACGACATCATAGGTGCCCTGATGCATGGTATCGAGCATAGTTTTCCATTCCTGATTTTGGAGAACGGCATCTACCCCAAGATTCTTTTTCCACATTGATGCTGCGGCAATGGCAATACGCTGATGCGACTCTGACGTGTTGTAGAGCAGATTGAATTTCAGCGGATGATCCGGACCAAAACCGGCTTCTTTCAGCAGTTTCTTCGCTTCTTCATTACGCTGTTCTTGCGTCAGGCTGGCTTCTTTGGGTTTTGAGAAAGTAAACCCACCGGTGTTATCGGGCGATAAATGCCAGGCAGGTGTTTGCCCCTGACCTAAAACTTTATCAGCAATGATTGATTTATCTATCGCCAGATTCAGCGCTTTACGCACACGGACATCGTTGAACGGGGGTTTTTGTGTGTTCATTGCGTAGTAATAAACGGCGAGATAAGGGCTGACATGTACCTGCGAGCCGAGCTCTTTTTTCAGTGATGCAAATAGTGTCGCTGGGATCGTGGCGGTGATATCTATTTCCCCGGATTTGAACCGGTTTACATCCGCCGTAGGGGAAGCGATGGGCAGATAAGTGACTTTATTGATGACGGTGTGTGCGTTATCCCAGTAAGTCGGATTGCGTACAGCCGTAATACGTTCGTTCACCGTCCAGGTATCGAGCTTGAACGGGCCGCTGCTGACCATGTTCGCCGGCTGTGTCCACTTATCACCGAACTTTTCGACATTCGCCTGACTGACCGGAGAAAGGGAAGGGTGCGCAAGCATGCCCAGGAAGTAAGACAGCGGCTGATCCAGGGTGATTTCCAGCGTTTGTTTATCCAGCGCCCTGATACCCAGCTGATCCGCCGTTTTTTTGCCGCCAATAATATCGTTGGCATTAAGCACATGCATACTGCCGAGGTAGCTTTCGTAAGGCGATGCCGTTTTCGGGTCGATCAGGCGTCGCCAACTGAACACCACGTCCTGCGCGGTGATTGGCGTTCCGTCTGACCAGACGATGCCCTGACGGAGATGGAATACCCAGGTTTTATTGTCTTTAGATTCCCAACTGCTGGAGAGTGAAGGCTGTGCATTCCCGTCATTATCGATGGTTATCAGCCCGGTAAACAAATCGCTCAAAATATTGAATTCAACGTCACTCTCAACTTTATGCGGGTCAAGAGAGGCTGGCTCGCTGCCATTGTTGCGGACAATTTCTTGTTTTGCCGCCAGCTCTACACCGGCGGGAACGGTCGCGGCGTAACTGGCAAAAGAAGTGAGAAAGCTTGATGAAAGAAGAAGTGCGAGAGGCAGCTTCGCAAAGCAGCCATAAGTTTTACGTATCGTCATTGCCATTTCCTGCCCTGTCAATATGGTTAAATATCAATGATTAACAGGGTATTCATACCGTTGTTCGGACACTTTGGCAATCTTTATGAGATTATTAGTATCGACTCTGTGAAAGGCTACGCAACGCGCTAAAAGTCGGCATTGTCATGGGCGGGGATCCAGTAACCGTCGATAAAATCTTCGATAGGGTAACAGCCTGCCTGGCGCAGTCCCTGCTGTTGCATCGCTACGGTGCATTGTTGCTGAGTATTAAAGGCATCCACGACGAAATCTTCGCAGCCTCCTCCCAGATAACAGATGGTCAACACTAGTGCGAACATCGCGAATCTCCTTCCTTTTGCCGCAGCTGTAAGCATAGAAGTAATCTGACGCTAACAACATAAGATGATGTTTGTTTGCTGTTTATTTGTGCGCTGAACAAGCCCTCAGAGGGGGTTAATTACCGGAGCGAGAATTTATTCAGCCAGCGTGATATCCTCGCGGCCATAATTTTTACGAATGATCTTGATGATAGGAGCACCCCATGTCTGATGCTTTAACCAGAGAACAAGAATACGAGTCTGATCTGGTCGCCTGCCAGTTGGTGATTAAGCAAATTTTAGATGTGATTGAGATTATTGCGCCTGCCGAAGTGCGCGAGAAAATGTCTCATCAGTTAAAAAGTATCGATTTTAACAAGCATCCGGCCGGTGCGGACCCGGTGACTAAGCGTGCCATCCAAAAAGCCATTTCGCTCATCGAGCTGAAGTTCACCAAGCACGACAGCTGATTGCCGGTTTTGTGATGCCTGCCAGCGCGGGCATCACAAAGCGCTATCCCAAACAATTTAACTATTTATTATCCACCACTTCGCCCACTTGTTTGAATATTGGGCAATTAGCCACGCCAATCACGCCGCTGTCAGAATGAATGTACTGCGAACTGACAATCCCTCTGGCCGTCAGATACTGGCATTTGAGGCCTAATCCCGCCGCATTTTCACTGCTGCCCACGGTAACGCCGTAGCCGGAAAACAAGAAAATCGCGTAAATCACAGCCAACACAATAATGGCTTTGATAGCACTCATCCCAAACACTCCTCTGATTATCAATCCTGAGGCTTCAGGATATTGATTAGCTTAGTAGAAGTTATTGAGCGAAAGAAGTCACTCCAGCAGATTCTTAATCTGAGGCCGTGGGTGTGAGTGCAAAAAAAAGCGGCCCCTGAAAGGGGCCACCAGAATTAACTCATTAGCTTTAAAAGCAATTACCAGCGGTATTTCATACCCAGATTTGCTGCCCAAGGCTGGTCAACATCGCTGCCGCCCAGGTAGTTAGCACCTGCATAAACGGTGAAGTTTTTGCTCATGTCGAACTGACCACCTAAACCTACGCGAACTGCGGAACCATCGATGCCGTTATCGATACGGTCCCCGTTGATGTCTGCGTCGTTGTTGGCATCTTCATACACATAGGCCAGAGTAGCGTAAGGGCTGATAGCCTGATCTGCACCCAGATCGAAGGTATAACCGATGTTGGCACCTAACTCATAACGCATGCTGTCATAAGCCTGATCGCTGACACGCATATTGTTGCTCATGTTGTAGTCGTCGTCGCCGATGAACACGCCGGTGATGCTTGCATAAGGTGTCAGGTAAGCTTGTGGTGCGAACTTCCAGTCGTAACCGGCTTTCAGACCAAAGCCCCATGCGTCTGTTGTGCTGTCGCCAGAAACTTGCTGACCGTTACTCATGGTGCTGTCAGTCGAGTTGCTGAAGTGGCTGTAGCTCAGAGAAGTATCGAAGAATACGCCATTCTTGAAGTCCAGGCTGGAATACACCCGTGCTGACTGGCTGTCAGTGTCCGCATCAGCATTGTCCATAGACAGGCTGGATTTTGCGAAGCTTGCTGCCATACCGACCAGCCATTGACGCTCGTCACCACCTTCAGTGACTTTATCCAAACCTACCATGATGCCGTTGATGTCCTGGTCGTAATCAACAACGCCATTATCACCGTTCTGCTGGCCGCCAAAGTAGTTAACCCAGACGCCGCCTTTGTCATCACCCTGGGTGTGACGTGAGCTGTCCATGCGATTGTTCAGCGTGTCTTGCTCCATGTGCCAGGTGGCAGCATTGGAAGAAGGCAGGCTTAGCGCTGCATTAGCGGTAGACGTGATGCCTTGTTTAGCCAGAACGACAGTATCGCCAACTTGTTCTGCCTGATATTTATAGGCACCCAAATCCGCGGTGTTAGCTTGCGTGAAGGTTGCATTGCCGCCGTAAGTGCGGATCAGCTCTTTATTCTGGTAATCAGCAACACGACCTTCACCGGTCGCGTTATCAATACGAACCTGATAGTTACCGTTAGTTAAGCCGTTAACCGCCAGATGTCCGTCGGAGTTCATGCCGACAGTGCCGCGATCGTAAACGTAATCAACGGTGGTTTTGTCCCGGGCATTGTTCATATCGGCATTCAGAACGAATTCACGGCTACCGATATTGAAAGTACCATCGTCAGTCAGCACCATATTGTGGGTATCAACCTGACCTGCACCTAAGTTCAGTTCAGAGCCGCTTCCTACGGTGATGGTGTTAGCATAAACGGTTGCCGTTTCCTCAGTAAGGGTGGCTTTACTGCCAGAATTCAGGTTCAGCGCATCGGTGTAAACAATACCATGCGCAGCAACTTTCAGGCTTGACTGCTCAGACAGGGAAATGTTGTCAGCCAGCAAACCGGAATCTGCAACGTTGACCTGAGATTTATTATTAACGGTGAGATTATCAATAATGGAACTTTTAGTCGTGTCCCACTCAGAACCATTGTTCAGCGCAACGTCAAACAGACCACTCTGATAAACACTGTCACCCACCAGGTAACCGGTAGTTTTGTTGACGACAGAACCAGGCCAGATGCTGTTCATGCTTCTGTCGTACAAATCAGCATCTGCTTCAACATTGGAGATAGCTGCACCGACCCATTTGCTGCCATTGTCCAGGGTCAGATGGAGTTCATCTGTGTCGTCCCATCCGTTGGTATCAAGTACGCCATCACCGTTGCTATCGTAGCCGCCATCATAATAATTATGATCAAAGCTGCTTTCGAAATAGACGTCGCCGGAGATCGTTGAATTATTGAAAACAGCTGTTGTTTTCATTGAATTATCAGCAGCAGAATCAGCTATTACGGAAAGTGCGATATCGTCAACTTCGCTACCCGTAGCACTGAGATTACCATAATCACTTGGTTTATCTGACTGACCGTAAAAACCGGAAGTTTGTAATTCAGTATACGAACCAGAGGTCAATACAGAATCATTGACAGTTAGCGTGTTATCAAAGGTATTGCTGTTGTTAACGTCGGTATCAACCCACTGGTAACCTTGTGACAATGCAATGCCAGCTACGTGAGAGTTATTTTTTATAACGATATCACTTTCTTGATCCAGAGTGACTGCCACCCCTAAATCGTACGTATTTAAAATTTCGTTATCGCGAACATTATTTGCGTCAGTTACGTCGTAACTGTAATGTTCATAGGTGTCATTGATTGTTGAATTATCAATGGTCAGTTGTAATGGAGACTGATCGTAATCATTACGCGCGTCGCCACAGTCATTGGTTTGACATTTGGAGCTGATCATCCCGTTTACTGTGGTGTCTGTGATATTGAGCGTATTGGTCGTATTATTATTGAAGCCCAGATAGTAAGTGGAAATAACGCCGTTAACCACAGCATTATTGATTGAAGAATTGATATCTCCGCCCACGTAACCGTTATCTGCAACATCGTTATCCGTATAGCCACGGTATCCGACATGCCCTGTCACAGATGCGTCGTGATAGAAGGTATCGTATACGGTACCAGAGATGTCAGCTGACATCGCGGCAGGTGCAGCTACTGCAACAGCGCAGGCCAGCGCTATTTTAGAAACGAAGAACTTTTTATTCCATGCATGCATTTATTAATCCCTCAACAAAAAATAGTCAGCATGAACCAGCTGGGAATAATCCCAGCCATTATGCTTTCATTTATATAACGAAGAGACAGAAGTACTGTTCGACGGTGGGATGATATTTTAATGAGGTGGGTAATTCAACAAAGAAGTTCAAATAAAAATGGGCGAAAAATGAAATATTTTTCTTGGGTTTTATGTTGATTGAGTTAATTAATTGCTTTTTAGTAAGTCGTTTTCTTTATAATTTCCGTATTGAAGTGTTTGTATCTGTCAACCGTATTGCTTTTCAGGTGATATTAAATGATAGCCGGGAGTGTTAGTAATATAGCAGGTGTGGCTGACAGCCAGAGTAAACAGGTGTTTATGAGTTTGTGATGAGATTTATATTCTCTCAATGCTGTCATCTTATTGGCTTTCCAGATAGCTTTTTAAATAAGATGTCGCCTTGATTAAAAATATCCCTTTTTGAGAAATCACATAGTGAAATTATTGGGGAGAAGCATGATCAGGAGATGCTATTTTATTTGATACAGATCAAATGAGGCTTTTGCGATATATTGATAAGGGTTATGCATTTTAATGTATGATTTCTGTACGTGATTATTGCACGGCGGCAAGTGTGCAAAATGGCGCGCTTCGTTATATCGTTGTTTAAGATTTCCGTCGTACTATGGAAATCTGTTCCATATCATGTTGGACGCCACCATTGAGCCCTGACAGACGCGCTGTAAACTACAAGAGACCCGCAATCAAATTGAAAAAGCCTGCTTTCAAGTTCAGGAAAATTGTTGTATTCGTTCTTTTCCTGCTTATCTGTGTCGGTCTGTACCTGATGGCACTGAACAGCTATTGCGATCAGGGCGGAAACTTTGACCTCGGTGTGTGCGCGATCACCTCTTTTATCCCCTTTTGAGCGTCAGCAGCATAAGAAAGCCCTGTTTTTTTGTGAACCGCTTCTCAGACTCGTCGGGAGTGATAAGATGTGTGTTCAGAACATTCAGTGGTAGGGTCGTAAATGTTTGATTTCGCAATGGGCCAAAACAGCCTGGCTTCATTGGCGTTGAGTGCACTCTCAGCGCTGTTATTCTTGTTGGTTTGGTTTTTTGTCAGCCGGGCCAGTGTCAGGGCGAACCAGCAGATTGAATTGCTGCAGGAAATTGTCGAGCAGCAACGTCAGCAAACAGAGTTGCTCAAGATTCTGACGGCCAGAGCCAAAGGCGCGGAGCCGGTGGAAGAGGCAGAAGAGGATTCCGCTCTCAGCCTGCGTGGATTTATTCCGGAAAGATAAAGTTAATGTGCTTTGCTGACCCGCCTCTGAGGCGGGTTTTTTGTTTGTGCTTTCCGGTCATAAATCTGTCTTAATCCTCCGGTAGTCTCCACGCATGTGCCCTGCATGATGGAAGAACTGATGATTAAATGGTCCGAAGAAAACGACAGTGATGTAAACCACAGTATCGCCTTACTGACCGGGGAAGAGCCTGAGAAGTGGTATCCCTACGGCGGCGTCAAAGGCAAAGATTATTGCAACAATCCCTCCGATGCGTGGCCCATTATTTGCGCCAATAAAATCAGCATAAATTTTAAAGAGTTGCAGAGCGATCCGCTTTGGCTTGCCGAAATTCAAAGCCCTGATGGACAGTGGCAGGCGCAAAGCATACGGCCTCTGCGGGCGGCGATGATCTGTTTCCTGCTAAGTAAAGAAAGTAAGGCTTGCGTGGAATAAAAAGCGCAGAGATACTCAGATTGCGACAAAGTATTGCAAAGAAGTGATTCGAATAAGCGTCGCATAAAAGCGATGCGTATCAAGTGATTAATGTTTCCTCATTTTGACAGTTGTGTCTAAGGCGGAGTCCATTATGAAGCGCATCATTAAAGGTGATAAAACTCTCTCCCATCTGGTGGTTGCTCATGCAGCTATCGACAGTCATGAAAAAGCCTACGGTAAGCGCCGGCAGGGCTGGCCTTCTACTTACCTCATCAAATATAAAGATGCGCGTGTTGCGGTCGAAGTGGTGACCCGCAGACAATCCTATGTTGCTACCCTCATGATCGGAGCCCGAAATTTAACCAAACTTTGCGGTATGCCTGCCTGAGTTCAGGGGACATTCCACCTTAATGCAAACCGTGCCGGGTTTTCCCTGCACGGTTTTATTTTATGTGGGTTTTCTGATGAGGGATGGCTGGCGAAAATTACCGCGTGGAAACGGGCGTTTGAGCATCCGGAAAACTATTGTGATCAGATCAAGCAGCAGAAGCAGAGTACCTGTCAGTGCGAGTACCATCATGCCCGTCACGGCGAAGATCACGACTTTCAAGGCCGGTGGCAGCGTCAACCGGCGAAAGCGCGAACGCAGCCACAAACGTCCGTACTGTGTCTGTAGCTGGAAGATATGAGTCAGGCGCGAAGTGAATGTGTTGCGGGTCATCGTTGTCCTCCTTTTTGAACAGTCCCAGTAAAGCACAGAGTTATTAAGAGTTTCTTAACACGCCTCTGTGGTGACAATTGCACATATTTTTGCACTTTCGGCCTGTAGAGATATCGACAAGTATGCTAATTAATCTGGATGCAGGACGGCGCCGTACGCTGTTCACCCTGAAATAGCACCATCCAGGAGTCCTATGTCTGGTAAAAATCCCTATTACGATCCGTCAAAAAGCCATCATACGCCTGACGGATTTACCAATGTCGAACCGCATAATCGTCAGCAAGGAGATTTCAAACGCTGGCAACAGGAACGCAAAGCGCAGCGGCTGCCTCTGCCGCCGGAGAAGGGCTACGATCATTTTATTGAAAACTGGTGGCAGACCGCCGATTTCAGTGGCACGGATGATCGGTTGTGGTTTTTAGGCCACGCCTGTCTGCTGCTGCGCGTCGCGGGATGTTATATCCTGATGGATCCCGCGTTGTCGGAGCGTGCTTCGCCGTTGAGATTTTACGGACCGAAACGCAAAACGCCGGTCGCTGCTCCGGTTGATCAACTGCCGCCTATCGATGTGGTGATTTTTTCGCATAATCATTATGACCATCTGGACAATGTAACCGTACGCAAATTATTGCGTCGATTTCCGCAGGTGCAATTTATGGTGCCCCTTGGCATGAAGCGCTGGCTGGAGAAGCGGGGCGCGCATTTTGTCGAAGAGCTGGACTGGTGGGAAGAGCGCCAGTTCGGCGAACTGACATTATCTGCGGTTCCTGCGCGCCACTGGAGTATGCGAACGCCCTGGGATCGCAATCAGTCGCTGTGGTGCGGTTGGGTGGTCTCGCACCCCTCACTGCGTTTTTATTTTTCGGGCGACAGTGGTTACAGCAATCAGTTTGAAAAGATTGGCCAGCGTCTGGGACCTTTTGATTTGGCGGCAATTCCGATAGGTGCCTATGCACCAAGATGGTTCATGAGTGCGCAACATATGGACCCGCAACAGGCTGTGGACGTGTTTTCAGAGCTGCGTTGTCGCAAAGCCGTGCCGATTCACTGGGGCGTTTTTGAATTAGCGGATGAATCTCTGGATCAGCCTTTGAAAGAATTAGCTCAGGCAATTTCGGAAAGCGTCTCGCCGGATATCAAATTTTCGCCGTTAAAAATCGGGGCGAGCATCACCAAAGAGTGAAATTATTCCTCATTCAAATTATAGGGCAGGAAAAATCTCATTCAGCGATTAATGAGAAGTATTATCACTTGAGAGGCATTTTATTTTACCCTGTTAAGGGTAAGGGTTAATGATTTGTTATTATTTATAAAGTGAATGGCAAAAGACGATGAAATGCCTCTTCAGAGTTTCAAAATATTGCCGCGTCCGGCAGAGAATTATGTAGTTTATGACCATAAAGCTTCTTCCTGAGCCTAGCGGAGAGGGCTTTATGCTGCGGGAACTCATAGTGTGCCGTGAAGCACCTTGTCTGTCGTAATGTGGCAAACGCATACCCGTGACGTGAAACAGCGGGCTGTGTCGAAGAAAACACCTGGATGTTACGCATCAGGAAATAAAATCTGCGAGGCAGATCACGGTAATTAATAATTGTTATTCATATCGATATCTTATTAGTGAATAAGCGTGCCTGGTTATTCTTCAGTTTTCATGTGAATTTAACGAAGTCGCAAACTTTAATTCATTATAATGTAAACAACGCCAGGCAATGAAATATACATGTGAGGATTAAGGGCTTTGAATTGAAATCCTCCGTTCGGTTTTTTCACTCACTAATATCCCTGCCAATGTAAAGGCGCACGGTTTAGGTGCATTAATTTCATTCCTTTGTTTTGTTTGCACCATTTTATTCATCCATGACCTTTTTGATTATTGCATAACCAGTCACATAACCTGAAAGCAACATCAGCGGGAGCGTCCTGCGATTGCTTATGGTCTAAATATTCCGCGACTCCTATGAGAGGCTGGTCGTGGCGATCCTGCACGCGGTCAGCAGGGGACTGATGCGTAAGCCATCTTCCGGGATATCCTCCATAAAAATTCAAATAAAGATGTTTTTTACGCTTACGGTTCTACATTAAATGATCAATAATCGAAACAGGTCGTTATTGTTTTGTTGGATATACCGCTGTACCTGTAAAGCAGAAAAAAGCATGTCTATCAACATATTTCAGCTTAACTGAACACGAAGTGCCATTAAGCGGCTCAAATATGTGCGACATGTCCATCGCTGATTAAAAATGGCTTGCCATCGAATTCAGAGTATGTGATAACGCTTCTGGGTAAAACGAGGTACAGTTCTGTATATGTGTGGCATTTTCAGTATAGAAGTTCTGAGTAAAGACGTTCACGTTGAATACCGCTTCTCTGCCGATTCTAATCTTAGTGCCTCAAGCAGTAACGACTCTAGTTTGTCTATGTAACGCCTACGGGCGGTTTAAACAATCCAAAGGAAATACTCAAGATGGCAAAGATCAAAGGTCAAGTTAAGTGGTTCAACGAGTCTAAAGGTTTCGGTTTCATTACTCCTGCTGACGGCAGCAAAGACGTGTTCGTACACTTCTCTGCAATCCAGGGTAACGGCTTCAAAACTCTGGCTGAAGGCCAGAACGTAGAGTTCGAAATCCAGGACGGCCAGAAAGGCCCGTCTGCAGTTAACGTAACTGCAATCTAAGCAGCGTCCAGCTGTAAAAAAACCCGCCAAGGCGGGTTTTTTTGTGTCCGGCATTCAGAGAATGATGATCCCGGATTGCTGATTGCGTCCGCTGATGCCAGGATGCGCCGGATCTTTTTCTCGCTGATGGCTGTTGCGGCGATAGCTGGTGTAGTTGAAACCGGTGCCGGTTTCATCGGGTGTGCATAACGTGCAACGGCCAGCGTGATCGATGTCGGCAAAGCCCAGCGCGCGTAATTTCGCTTCGGCAATAGCGGCCAGATCCAGATGGCGCGGCACAGGTGATATCAATGAAGGCGGAAAATCAAGGCGCTGCATATACGTGTCCGCCAGCTCCTGACTCACTTCATAGCAGCAGGCACCCGCCGCCGGGCCGATAGACACCACCCAGTCAGCCGTATCTCCTGACGCGTTAATTCGGGCAGCCATCAGTTCCAGAATCCCGTCGATCAGACCCCGCCAGCCCGCGTGGACTACGCCGGTTTGCTTGCCATCTTTGCGGCAAAAAATCACCGGTAAACAGTCCGCCGTGAATACCGCCAGAAGAATGCCGGGCATCGATGTGAAAAACCCGTCTGCTTCGCCACAGGCCTGTCCAGGCTGAGTGACATCGACTATCCGAACGCCATGCACCTGCTTCTTGGCAGGACGGGTGGATTCGTAAGGTTGTAACTCAGCAGGAAGCAAGGTGTGCTTATCACCGAAGCCATGAAGAATACCGGGTATTTGACGGAGTAAGGCTGAGCTGTCACTCATCTCAAGTCTCGTTAAGGAAAGGTCATGGCATCAGTGTAGCTGGCTTTTGGCCGGACTTTCCAGCGGTTGCAACCACCAGTCGCCTTCTTTAGACTTAACATTATTGCGAATATTCGCCCCTCAGACTTTCCTTGCAGGTTTCCCGCATGACTTATCAGTGTCCACTTTGTTTCCAGCCTCTTGAGCTGACCGGCCAGCAATGGCGCTGTCCGCAGAATCATCAGTTTGATCATGCCAAAGAAGGCTACGTCAATCTGATGCCCGTGCAGCATAAACGCTCGAAGCAACCGGGGGACAGTACTGAAATGATGATGTCACGCCGTGCCTTTCTTGATGCCGGCCATTATCAGCCGCTGCGCGATCGTCTGGTGACTCTCCTTGATGAAGTGTTGCCGCAAAGCGCGACGGCTCTGCTCGATATCGGTTGCGGGGAAGGGTATTACACGACGGCTATTGCAGAACGGTTAGCCCTGACGCGTGCGATGAAAGTGTATGGACTGGATGTAGCGAAGGTCGCGATTCGTTATGCGGCAAAGCGGTATCATTCGGCGGCTTTTTGCGTGGCTTCCAGCCATCGTTTACCCTTCGCCGAGGCCTCGCTGGACGCCGTGGTGCGGATCTACGCACCCTGCAAGGCGCAGGAGCTGTACCGCGCTGTTAAACCGGGTGGCGTGGTGTTAACCGTTGCACCAGGGCCGCGCCATCTGTATCAGCTGAAAGGGCTGATTTATCAGGATGTGCAGTTGCATGCGGAGCTGGATGAACAGCTGGAGGGCTTCGAGCGTATTGCGACGGAATCCCTCGCCTACGCTATGCAGCTTACCGGGCCGGAGGCGTTTGATTTATTGCAGATGACGCCTTTTGCATGGCGCGCGACGGAAGAGGTGATGGCGAATCTGAAGGTTGAGACGGCGTTCGGGTGTGAGACTGATTTCGTCATCAGGCTGCATCAGCGCAAACCAGATGACGAAAGCATTAATTCTTAATTTAGTCTTTCAGGGTTGAAGACCAGGCTACTGATTTTCAACCATCACTTTGTAAATCTTCTCTAAATCATCCAGCTCGTTTACGCGGATCAATAACTTCTTCTGTTCCAATTCAAACACCAGCACACCATCTTCTGAGAGATTCATACTGCGGATCCTGTCATAAGTGATGAAGGTATTGGCGAAGTAAAACCCTTTGGGCTTGAACAACAATTTTGGCCAGCGAATAAAAGAAAGATAGAACGCCACCAGCGCCAGACCAATCAACAAATAGTTGGTAAGTGGCGTGCCATTGGCCTGAATATTGTTGTAAAGCAGGATCGCCAGGAGGCCAATGAAGATGATGGAATCGAGCTTATTGCGGCGACGAAGATTGACTCTGAGGCGGGTTTTGCCGTTTTTGGCTCCCATGATGAATTCGTCGTAGATGGCATAGGCCAGCAGCATGAAGGTGAAGAGGGCGAGGACGATATCGGTCACGGACATGAAAAAACTCCAGCGTACTGCCAACAGGCAAAGCAAAATAAAAGCAGAAACAGACAAACTCAGGCAATAAAAAAGCCGGAGGAGTGATCCCCCGGCTTGTGGTTATCAGAGACCTAACAGGCCAATCCAGTAACCGAAGATCCCGATGGCGAAGAAGCCCACGATGATCCACAACGCATTCACTTTCCGACGCAGCAGCCACATACAGCCGAAGGTCAGCAGCAATGGCACCAGACCCGGCATCAGCTGGTCCAGAATCGTCTGTACCGTAGTGACCGTGGTATGACCGGTTTGGTCGGTTATCTTCGATACCACCAGCGGAATGTTAACGTGCGTCCATTTGTTAACCAGTGCCCCCATGACAAAGAGGCCGAGAATCGACGCCCCCTCGGTCAGTTTTTGCAGGAAGCCGCCGCCCATATCACCTACGATATCGACACCTTTTTTGTAGCCATAAGCTACACCGTAATAACGGGTCAGCAGGCGTACAAGGTTAAACAATACGAAGAACAGCAATGGCCCAAGCAGACTCCCGGTCATCGCGATACCCGCACCCAGCGCAGCAAACACCGGACGTACAGTACCCCAGAAGATCGGGTCACCCACACCTGCCAGAGGACCCATCAGACCGACTTTCAGGCCGTTGATGGCCGCGTCGTCGATAGGAGCGCCGTTGGCACGCTGTTCTTCCATCGCAAGCGTTACGCCCAGAACCGGCGCGGCAACATATGGATGGGTGTTGAAGAATTCCAGGTGGCGTTTAATTGCCGCTTTGCGATCGTCGTTATTTTCAGGATAGAGACGACGAATAGCAGGCACCATACAGAAACAGAAGCCCAGAGCCTGCATACGTTCGAAGTTCCATGACCCCTGGAAAAGGTTGGAGCGCATAAACACACCGCGGATGTCGCCTGCCGTGAGTTTTTTAACTTCAGTTTTATCAACCATGTCCTTCACCCTTAATCCAATTCGTTATCGAGGTCGTTAACACCCGGAGCTGCCGCTGCTTGCGCAGATTTGTTGTATTTCGGGCTCAACTGGATGTAAAGCACTGCCATCACCACACCAATCACACCCAGTGCAACCAGGTTGAAGTTAGTGAATGCCGCAGTCACGAAACCGAGGTAGAAGAAAGGCATCAGGTAGCCAGCACGCATCATGTTAATGACCATGGCGTAACCGACGACGACAATCATACCACCCGCAATATTCAGACCGTTGGTGACCACTTCCGGAATCGATGCCAGCAAGTCATGAACGATGGCAGTACCCACGGAAACAGCAACAATCACGGCTGGAATAGCGATACGCATTGCCTGCAGAATCAGCGCCGAAACGTGGATCCAGGTAATCGCGCTCAGGTTTCCTTTCTCAGCGGCTTTATCAGCAGCATGCTGGAAGGCAACGGTGATAGTACGAACGATAATGGTTAATACCTGACCTGCTGCAGCCAGAGGGATGGCTAATGCAATACCGGCACCGACAGACTGTCCGCCTGCGATAACCAGAATGGTAGAAATGATGGAGGCGAGGGCGGCATCCGGCGCAACAGCAGCACCGATGTTCATCCAGCCAAGCGCGATCATTTCCAACGTACCGCCGATAATGATCCCGGTTTTAACATCACCCAGAACAAAACCGATCAAAGTACAGGCAACTAACGGACGGTGAAACTGGAATTCATCCAGAATCGAACCCATCCCGGCAATACATGCAACAATAAATATCAGCACAATTTGTAGTGTGGTGATCTCCATTGCACTTCTCCTATGACCAAAGGACGCTGAGTAAAAACAAGCACATCAGATGCAGATAACGTTGAGAAAATCTGCGTTTGACGCCTGTGCTTATTAATTCATCTTATTAATAAGATCCATCATCTTAAGACGTGAATCCGAGGACACTTTACGCACTTCAAGTTCAATACCTTTTTCATTCAGTTTTTTGAATGCTTCGATATCTTTCTCGTCGACGGACACGGCGTTATTCACCTGGGTTTTACCCTGACGGAATGCCATACCACCAATGTTGACCGATGTAATCTTCACGCCACCGTCAACCACACGCAGAACGTCGGTTGGGTTGGTGAACAACAACATCACGCGGTCGCCGGCGTATTTCGGGTTGTTGTAAACACGGATAGCTTTCTCCACGTCGACAACGTGTGCGGTAACACCAGGAGGAGCAACCTGAGTCAGCAACGTTTTACGCACGGTGTCGGCAGCCACTTCATCGCTGATGACAATAATGCGGTTGACGTTGGTTTCTTTGGTCCAGCGGGTCGCGACCTGGCCATGGATCAAGCGGTCATCAATACGGGCAAGACCGATTTTCATGTAGTCATTCGGACCGGAAGGTTGAACCGGGGCGGCTTTTTTCGGTACCGGTGCGGCGACAGGCGCTTCTGTGGCAGGTTCCGGGGTTTTCAGCGCTTTCACGCCGATACGTCCGGTTTCCACTGCAATAGCAACCAGTTCTGCGAAGGACGGGTTGTCATCACGGGCCATGAAAGTTTCTGCCAGCATAGGGATGTTAACACCGGTGACAACTTCGTAATTTTCCTTATCGACAACAATGCGGCTGGCGGCGTTAAACGGGCTGCCACCCCAGGTGTCGACCAGGAAAAGGACGCCGCTGCTGGTGTCTAAACCACCCAACTTTGCCGTGTACTTTTCGATCAGGGTTTCGGCATTCTCGCCGGGTACGAAATCGATATAGGCGACATTATCCTGCTCACCTAAAATCATTTCCGCTGTTTTCAACAACTGTTCAGCTGCTGACCCGTGCGTGCCGATGATAATAGCAATACTCACTCGCTACCTCCTCTGTTAACTCGGTTAAGAGTTATGCACATAAGTAATGGTGCTGATGATGATATCCGCCCGTTTTTATTCCTGAGGCGGACAGAGCGTTCCCTGCGTGAGAATGAACCCACTAATGTCCGTTAATTTCTGATAACACTGATAAACAGTAAAACGGCAGAACCTCAACAGGTTGTGCGACGTGATTTATTTTAGTGTGTGAAAAAATAAATTTTGTGACGACTGTCCGTTATTCAAAGACGTATTGTGAATACGCTTCCACGTGCCTAATAAAACAGCATAGATGTTTCAGAATAATGCAGGAGGTAAAAGATCGCACTTTCGTCCGATAATCATTCCTGATAAAGTGATTTTCCAAATAATTGAACAGGAGTACCGGGCCTCAGCCCTCCCTATGGACTGTCACCGACGTCACTATTCTTCGCTTTTTCACCTCATCGTTACCGGCAAATCCGCCCCAATGGGCCTGATTTTTGCCGCACTGAAACCGCTTTCATCTGTAAGTCATACAGCTAAAACACTTTGCCAGGTCTCTGATTGCCCAGCGAATCGCGTTTCTTTGCGTCTTTTTTCTTTAACTCATTGCGGAGTCTGACATGGAATTTTTGATGGACCCTTCAATATGGGTCGGTTTGCTGACACTTGTCGTTCTGGAAATTGTTCTGGGTATCGACAACCTGGTGTTTATCGCCATCCTTGCGGACAAACTGCCACCAAAACAGCGTGATAAAGCACGTATCATCGGCTTATCCCTAGCTCTGATTATGCGTTTAGGCCTGCTGTCGCTTATCTCGTGGATGGTCAAACTGACCACGCCGCTGTTTAGCATTGCGCAGTTCAGTTTCTCCGGACGCGATTTGATCCTGTTGCTCGGCGGGGTATTCCTGCTGTTCAAAGCGACGACGGAGTTGCACGAACGGCTGGAGGGGCATGAAGAGCACGGTTCGCAAAACCGCGGCTACGCCAGCTTCTGGTCGGTCGTGGCGCAGATTGTGGTGCTGGACGCCGTGTTCTCACTCGATGCGGTGATTACCGCCGTTGGCATGGTCAACAACCTGTACGTCATGATGACGGCAGTGGTGATTGCCATGGGTGTCATGCTGCTGGCGTCGAAGTCGCTGACCCGTTTTGTGAACAATCATCCGACGGTGGTGGTGCTGTGTCTCAGCTTCCTGCTGATGATCGGTCTGAGCCTGATTGCTGAAGGTTTTGGTTTCCATATTCCGAAAGGTTATCTGTACGCCGCGATCGGTTTCTCCATTCTGATTGAATTGTTCAACCAGATTGCACGCCGTAACTTCCTGAAAAGCCAGTCCACACGACCGATGCGTGAACGTACGGCCGAGGCGATTCAGCGTCTGATGGGCGGGAAACGTCAGCATCAGAATGAAGACGAACCCTCAGGTGATACCGTTCCTGCCAATGAGACTTTTGCGGAAGAAGAACGTCACATGATAACCGGCGTACTGACGCTGGCCTCGCGTTCGCTGCGCAGCATCATGACGCCGCGCACCGAGATCTCCTGGGTGGACTGCGAACGCTCACCGGCTGAAATCCGCAGCCAGCTGCTGGACACGCCGCACAGTCTGTTCCCGATTTGCCGTCATTCTCTGGATGACGTGATCGGCGTGGTGCGGGCGAAAGATCTGCTGGTGGCGCTGGAAAAGGGTGAAAGCATCGTGGCCTTTGCCGAGAAAACGCCACCGATCGTGGTGCCGGAAACGATGGATGTCATCAATCTGCTGGCCGTGCTGCGTAAAGCGAAAGGCCGTCTGGTGGTCGTCAGCAACGAATTTGGTGTGATTCAGGGGCTGGTTACGCCGCTGGACGTGCTGGAAGCGATTGCCGGTGAATTCCCGGACGAGGACGAAACGCCAGACGTGATTGCCGACGGTGATTCCTGGATAGCCAAGGGTGGCACGGATTTACATCTGTTACAGCAGATCCTGGACATTAACACGCTGGTCAGCCCGGACGATGATTTTGCGTCACTGGCGGGTCTGTTGTTATCGAAATCTGGCCAGATGCCGGTCGCAGGTGAAGTGATTGAAATGGCCTCGTTGCACTTTGAAATTCTCGACGTGACAGATTATCGGATCGAGCGCGTGCGGATCACGAAAATCCAGTCTGAAGACCATTGGGAAGAAGACCAGTAATAGCGGTTCACTTCTGTTTAAAACGGCGACTCCGGTCGCCGTTTTTTATGCTTCTTACTCTCAGCGATTATTCATCAACCGGTTGCATGGCCTGGGTGGATTTCTCATACCGCGCCAGCCAGATCGGGAATACCTCAATCGGCATCGGCCTGGCAAAATAGTATCCCTGCAGGGAATCGACTTTGCGTTTACGCAGATAATCGACCTGTTCACGAGTTTCGACACCTTCGGCAATCAGCTTGAGATTCAGCCGCTGCGCCAGCGTGATGATAGTATCGGTAACCGTTGCGTTGATCGCATCAGTACCAATCGAGGCGGTAAACGCCTGGTCTATCTTCAGCACGTCCGGGTTCAGCGTTTTCAAATAACTTAGTGAACTGTGGCCGGTACCGAAATCATCGATCGCCAGTAATATCCCCATCTCTTTCAACTGTGAAATCTCGGCGGCTCGCAATTCCTGCAAGCGCGTGCGCTCAGTCAGTTCCAGCATTAACGAGACAGAAGGCTGCGCAGGCAGCCAGATTTTGCGGATGTCATCCACAATTTCCATATTATTAAAATGCTGCGCGGCGACGTTAATACTGACGTAAAAACCGGAAGTGGCGGGGAAGACGGAGAGATTATCGGTAACCGTTTTAATCAGATAGCGTGTCAGCCCGATAATAAGCCCATGCTGTTCTGCCAGCGGAATAAAAACATCGGGCGAAACCCATTCCTGTCGGCGATTCTTCCAGCGCATCAGCGTTTCGACACCAATACAGCGGCCATCGACACTGTTGATAATCGGCTGACAATAGACTTTGAATTCGCGGTGCGAAATCCCGTGGCTTATCGGATACGCCAGACTGATCCGGCTGCCGGATAACAAATAGACCGCCGTTGCGGTCAGCAAACTGATCAACACCGAAAGAGGAAGATGGGAAGCCAGTTCGGACCAGGCCAGCGCGGACGCTTCCTCACCATAAATTGACACGGAAAAATCATAGTTCGGTGATTTTACGGTCAGCAACGGTCGCTGCGGTAAATTCATGCTTTGCATGATTTCATTCTTGCCATATTCGAGGCTTTGCTTCACCACGTTCAGGACAATATGGCGCGCATACGGAGGCTGTGGTTCGAGCAGGAAATTCGACAGGATCCCGATGTTATAGACGAACAGTTCACCGTTAAGATTATCAGCCGTGGCAGGTTGCCAGAGCAGCAAAGTAGGAATATCTAACCTGCTTAATTTTGCTGCGCGAAGCTCCAGCCGCGTTCGGCCCTGAGCGATATCCGGCAGGGTTTTGCTGAAACTCAGATCCAGCGCGCCAATTAGGCTTGAACAGGTAATTGTGCCATTGGTCACCAGCGTGATAGAACGCAAGGTTTGCATGCGTGCCACGGTTTGCTGCATGGCAGGTTGTAATTCACGACAGGTGAGCTCCGGGTCAACGTGTGTTTTTCGCGCGGCCTGGGAAGCCGGTTCAAGGAGTTTTTCGAGTTTTTCAACGGTGTGCATCGCCACGCGTTGTTGATCCGCAGAGATAACCCGACTTTGTTCGTAAATACGAATACCCAGCGTAAGAATAAGGGTCAATAAACCCATAGCGCCGGCCAACGCAAGGCGATAGTAGCGATACTTCGCAAGTCCGGTCTGGGAGAACAGCATCGTTCTAATCCTTGTATCCCGTGTAATGTGCAGGCTCACAAATAGTCATTTATAAAGGGTTTACCTGGGCGTAACAGCCGTTTTGTTATTATTGATAGTAGCTGTAAATCGAAGCAGGCTCTTTCTCTTTATCGGGTGTAAAACTGAAAGAAAATCCCTGTCTGTGACGTTGTCACGCATTTTACACCTGTGAATCCTGGACGTTTGAGCGCTAGAACCTATTGAAGCAGCCTGAGTGGCTAAACACGCGGAAATCAGCATGCCGTACCCGCGGGGTATAAAGCAAGTGTCATATCCATTATGTATTGATAATACAAAAGGTTGTTCTTAGCGAAGAGTTAATGGCTACACGATAGTACCGGTGCGGTATTTTGTGCGTCACACGGCCAAAAACCATCTGGCAATGTGACGCCGCCAAGAGAAAAACTCAGTAATATCAGTCGCACTGCACCTTTATCGCCAGACCACCGCGTGACGTTTCGCGGTATTTGGAATTCATGTCTTTGCCCGTTTCGTACATGGTTTCAATCACTTTATCGAGAGAAACCCGTGGCTCACTGGTGCGGCGCAGCGCCATGCGTGCCGAGTTAATGGCTTTCACCGACGCGATAGCATTACGCTCGATGCAGGGCACCTGAACCTGACCGGCCACCGGATCACAGGTCAGCCCCAGATTGTGCTCCATACCGATTTCCGCCGCCACGCAAACCTGCTCAGGACTGCCGCCCAGTAATTCAGTCAGACCGGCGGCGGCCATTGAACAGGCCACGCCGACTTCGCCCTGGCAGCCCACTTCCGCACCTGAAATCGACGCGTTCATCTTATAAAGAATGCCGATAGCGCCGGAGGTGAGGAAATAGCGCAGATAAATATCCGGGCTGACGGACTGAATGTACTTGTCATAATACGCCAGCACCGCCGGAACAATCCCGCAGGCACCGTTAGTCGGAGCAGTGACCACGCGGCCACCGGCGGCGTTTTCTTCGTTCACCGCCAGCGCAAACATATTCACCCAGTCGATCACGTTCATCGGGTCTTTAGACAGCTGATCGTTGGACACCAGCATCCGGCGCAGAGCCGATGCCCTGCGCGGAACACGCAGCGGGCCGGGAAGCACGCCTTCAGTGTTTAAACCGCGATCGATACACGCCTGCATGGTGTGCCAGATTTTCTCGAAATATTGCTCAATCTCTTGCTTACTGTGCTGTGCAAGCTCGTTTTGCATCATCAAGCCGGAGAGCGAGAGGCCATTTTCTTTGCACTTTGCCAGCATTTCACTGGCCGAATTAAAGCTGAAAGGAACGGACACTTCATCCAGTACCGGCTGGCCGAAATGCTCATCATCGACGATAAAACCACCGCCAACTGAATAATACGTTTTGCTGTACACCAGTTTGTCACCAGCAAACGCGTGGATCTGCATGGCGTTTTCATGGCGCGGCAGGTTCTCGCTGCGAAACACCATACCGGTGTCACGCGGGAAATCGACTTCGTGCTGGGTGGTGCCGAGCGGCAAACGCTCACGCTGCTCAACGTCGCGGATAAAGTGCGGAATGCCGTCGATGTCAACGGTGTCAGGCTGGTTACCGGCCAGACCTAAAATAATGGCGATATCTGTGTGGTGGCCTTTACCTGTCAGCGAGAGGGAGCCAAAAACGTCCACGGCGACACGCGTAACGGCAGGCATCATGCCCTGTTCGAGCAGGTCATCAGCGAACTGTTTACCGGCTTTCATCGGGCCCAAAGTATGGGAACTGGAAGGGCCAATCCCGACCTTGAACATGTCGAAAACGCTAATCACGTCGAATACTCCTGTAATGGAAAACGGCAGGGAACGGGATCCCTGACAGCCACAAATGAATTTGTGGCTAGATCTATAGTGTAAAAGGGCTTTGGGGCAAAAGTGTCTATTTTCGCATGAAATAAACTTATTTGATGCGAAAGTGTGATCGATGTGTAACCACTGAGGTCAGTCTTTAACCTGCCGGGCCAGCTGACGAATGATCGACGCCGTTAATCCCCAGACAAATTGCTGCTGATACCAGGATAAATACACCCGGTGATGAGTGCCACGGCGATGAATATCCAAAGAATGATAGCGGGCCAGATCGAAAGCTTCCTGAAGCGGCATTTCGAATATTTCCGCCACTTCATCTTCCGCCGGATGGAAGGTGACATCCACCGGCAGCAGGCCGATCACCGGCGTGACCTGAAAACCGCTGCTGCTGTCCTGCGGGGCTAAAGTGCCTAATATATGTACCTGCTCAGGAGGGATGGCGACCTCTTCCTGCGTCTCGCGCAGCGCAGTGGCGATAATCGACGCATCCGTGGCATCCGCCGCTCCGCCCGGAAACGCCACCTGACCGGCGTGCTTGCGCAGGCTGTCTGAGCGGCGGGTCAGCAAAATCGTGGGTTCTTCGCGGCAAATAATCGGGATCAACACTGCTGCATGGCGGGTGCCGCGTAGCAGCGGCGCGGGCCTGCGCGGCTGCTGTAACTGAAAGCGCAGAATGAAATCTTTCACTGCGGGCGAAAATGTCTGCACCGGCGGGTGTTGTTCCAGCAAACTCACGGCTGAGCATCTCCTAACTGCGGCAAAATGCGGGCGATTTTATCGAACGTCTCCTGATATTCTGCCTGTTCCTGACTGTCCGCCACAATCCCGCCGCCTGCCCAGCAATAGATTTTACCCTGTTCAGTCAGCAGAGTGCGGATGGTGATATTGCTGTCCATCGTGCCACAGCAGCTGATGTAAGCAATACTGCCGCAATAACCGTTGCGGCGCTGGGGTTCGAGTTCTTCGATAATTTCCATCGCGCGGACTTTTGGCGCACCGGTGATAGAGCCGCCTGGAAAACAGGCACGCAGCAGGGCGCTGGCATGGCAGTCAGCCGGTAATTCGGCGGTAATCGTGCTGACCAGATGATGCACCGCCGGGAAGGGTTCGACGACAAACAATTCCGGCACCCGCACGCTGCCGGGCGTCGCCACCCGGCCAATGTCATTACGCAGTAAATCGACGATCATCAGGTTCTCGGCGCGATCCTTTTCCGATGCTGCCAGACGTTCCGCCTGACGGGCATCTTCGGCCGGATCTTCACAGCGCGGCAGCGTGCCTTTAATTGGTCGCGTCTGGATCTGCTGGTCTTTCAGCCAGATAAAGCGTTCGGGAGAAAGGCTGAGCACGGCGTTTTCCGGCAACCGCAGAAACGCCGAGAAGGGCGCGCGGTTGGCCTGATTCAGCCGCAGAAACGCCTGCCATTCATCACCCTGATAGGCCGTGGCGAACCGTTGCGCCAGATTGATTTGATAGCAGTCGCCGCTGTGAATGTATTCCTGAATCCGGCGGAATTTCACTCCGTATTCTTCGCGACTCATATTGGCCTGCCACGGCGCATCAAGGTGGAAAGGCAGCCTGTTCACCGGTTGCGTATGCTGTTCCAGCCAGCGTATACGCGCCTGAATATCGCCATGACACACCAGAGTCAGACGCTGTAAATGGTGATCGGCAATGAGCGCCCAGTCATAAATACCGACCGCCATGTCCGGAAGCGTTATGTCGCGCTGCGCGATGTCTGGCAGCGTCTCAACGCGGCGGCCCAAATCGTAGCCAAACAGGCCGAGTGCACCGCCCAGAAACGGAAAATCATCAGAGGTTTCCGCCTGCAGTTTCGAGGCGGAGAGCTGTTCTTCCAGCAACGCAAACGGATCTTCTTTCCGTGATGCCACGGTACCCTTACTCGAGATCTGCGTGACCACACCGCGTGTGGTCAGAGTAACCAGCGGATCGGCGACCAGAATATCGAAGCGGTTGTGCTGATGTTGCGCTGCGCCGGAATGCAGCAGCATTGCCCACGGCAAAACTGAAAGCGGCGCGAACTGCGTCAGCAGCGCGTCCGGCTGATACGGCAAAGGGTGGAAAGCAAGGGAGTGAGCGGGTTGCATGACGGGTTTCAGTTTCTCTGGCGCGATGAATGACGTTACAGGCCTGCGATCCTAACATAGATTCCGCCCCCGGAAACCAGCACAGGCGATTTGCATGAATAAGGCGTATACTGTGCAACCCCGCAGCCTGCGGGCGTTGTTTATCTTGCAACAATCACCACGTACAACAGGAACCTCCCATGCTGACAGGTATGCCTTCACTATCACATAACGAACAAGAACAGGCCGCCGATCGTATCCGCCAGTTAATGGAAAACGGCATGAGCAGCGGCGAAGCCATTGCCACCGTTGCGGCAGAAATCCGTGAAACGCACAAAGGCGATCGCGTGACCGTCATTTTTGATGACGAAGACGAATAACATCCCGTCCTGAAAGTTTTCTCTTTCAGGTACGTTGTGATGAAAAAAAACCGGAGCCTTGGCAGGCGTCCGGTTTTTTTTGTGCGAAATTCGCAGGAATTAACCTTTCACGACCACCGCAGCGGCGGCCTGTTTGGCCTGTTCTACCGCATCTTCGACGTTATCTGCAATCGCCAGCGCAACGCCCAGACGGCGTTTTCCGCTGATTTCCGGCTTGCCGAACAGGCGAACCTGATTGTAACCGGTCAGCGCATTTTCCAGACCGCTGAAGGTGACGTTGCTGCTGGTCAGCTCAGGCAGAATAACGGCTGAGGCGGAAGGGCCGAACTGGCGGATATTGCCCACCGGCAGGCCAAGAAAGGCGCGAACGTGCAGGGCAAACTCGGAGAGATCCTGAGAAATCAGCGTCACCATGCCGGTATCGTGCGGGCGCGGTGAAACTTCGCTGAAGATCACATCGTCGCCGCACACAAACAGTTCGACGCCAAACAGACCTTTGCCGCCAAGGGCTTTTACGACTTTTTCGGCAATCTCTTTCGCACGTTGCAGGGCCAGTTCGGTCATTTGCTGTGGCTGCCAGGATTCCCGGTAATCTCCGTCTTCCTGACGATGGCCGATTGGCGCGCAGAAGTGGATGCCATCAACGGCGCTGATGGTCAGCAAAGTTATCTCGAAATCAAATTTCACCAGGCCTTCTACAATGACGCGACCGCCACCGGCACGACCGCCTTGCTGCGCGTAATCCCAGGCGGTTTGCAGCTGTTCTGCGCGTCGGATCAGGCTTTGGCCCTTACCCGATGAGCTCATAACCGGCTTGATAATGCACGGGTAACCGATTGCGTCTACAGCCTGACGAAAAGAGGCTTCGTCATCCGCAAACTGGTAAGTAGACGTCGGCAGTTGCAGCGTTTCGGCAGCCAGACGACGGATCCCTTCGCGGTTCATGGTCAGGCGCGTGGCTTCGGCGCAAGGCACCACGTTGTGACCCTGTTTTTCCAGCTCGACCAGCATACTGGTGGCGATAGCTTCGATTTCCGGCACGATGAAGTCAGGACGTTCGCTTTCGATAACCTGTTTCAGGGCGTCGCCGTCCAGCATATTAATGACATGGCTGCGATGAGCGACCTGCATTGCCGGTGCATCGGCGTAACGATCCACGGCGATCACTTCCAGGCCAAGACGCTGGCATTCAATCGCCACTTCTTTCCCGAGTTCGCCAGAGCCTAACAACATGACGCGGGTGGCGCCGGTGCGCAGTGCAGTACCAATGGTTAACATAGCTTCGTACCCAGATCTGTGATGAAGAAAAATGAGAATTTCGGCGCGCAGTATATCTGAATTAATGGGCAACGAAAACGATTGCGCAGCAGGTTCGCCGAATTCGTCGCGGAGCAAAGCAGGGCGTCCAAGGGATTTTTTCAGCCAGTTTTCTGCCGTTTAAGGCAGTCAGCGGGCGTCTCTGTTATCATTTAGCCAAACCATGGCGTCAGACCACCTGCCGCTGCTTCGATTTTTGCCTCACATAAAGAGTTATCGCCTTGAGCACGCATTCCTTTTCAGCCCTGACACTGCCCGCTGAGCAACTTTCTAACCTGACCGAACTGGGTTATACCGAAATGACCCCGATTCAGGCCGCTTCACTGCCTGCCATTTTGCAGGGGCAGGACGTCCTGGCCAAAGCCAAAACCGGTAGTGGCAAAACAGCTGCATTCGGGATCGGTTTGCTGAACAGTATCACCGTGGCGCAGTTCTACGCTCAGGCGCTGGTATTGTGTCCGACCCGCGAACTGGCGGATCAGGTGAGTAAAGAGTTACGTCGTCTGGCTCGCTTTACCCAGAACATCAAGATTCTGACCCTCTGCGGTGGCCAGTCAATCGGCCCGCAGCTGGAATCACTGGTCCGTCAGCCGCATATTGTGGTGGGGACGCCGGGGCGTATTCAGGAACATTTGCGTAAAGGCACCCTGAAGCTGGATCAGCTGAAAGTGCTGGTGCTGGATGAAGCCGACCGCATGCTGGACATGGGCTTTAGCGAAGACATTGAAGACGTGGTCAGCTACACGCCGCCCGCCCGTCAGACTCTGCTGTTCTCCGCGACGTATCCGGACGGCATCGAGCGTATTAGTTCTAAATTCCAGCGTCAGCCGTTGAAGGTCGAAATCGAAGGCGAAGAAGACGTTGCGGATATCAAGCAGGTCTTTATCGAAGCCGACAAACATCAGCGTTTGTCGCTGCTGGCAGCGGTGCTGTATCAGCATCAGCCCACGTCCTGCGTGGTGTTCTGTAACACTAAGCGCGATTGTCAGGATGTCTGCGATGCGCTGTCCGCCAAAGGCATCAGCGCGTTGGCGCTTAACGGCGATCTTGAACAGCGTGACCGTGACCGTGTGCTGGTACGTTTCTCCAACGGCAGTTGCCGCGTGCTGGTCGCCACCGACGTGGCGGCGCGCGGGCTGGACATCAAAGATCTCGGTCTGGTGATCAATTACGAGCTGTCGTTCGACCCTGAAGTGCATATCCACCGCGTAGGCCGTACTGGCCGTGCAGGCACCAGCGGTCTGGCCGTCAGTTTAGTCACGCCGCAGGAAATGGGTCGTGTTCACGCACTGGAAGATTACACCCGTCAGACCTTTGTCTGGCAGCCGGCTGCGCAGGCGTTGGCCGCTACGCCGGTGGCGCTGGATCCTGTCATGGCTACCCTGTGCATCGACGGTGGCCGTAAAGCCAAAATCCGCCCCGGTGATATTCTCGGCGCGCTGACCGGTGAAGCCGGCCTGACCGCTGCCGAAGTCGGTAAAATTGATATGTTCCCAATCCACGCGTACGTGGCGATTCGTCAGAAGAGTGCCAAAAAGGCGTTGCAGCGTTTGCAGGAAGGGAAGATCAAAGGCAAGAACTGCAAAGCCATCATCTTACGGTAAGCATTATGCGTTGTTCGTCATATTGTTAATGTTGTGTTATTACCTTGTTGGGGATTATATTATCTATCGCAAGCGATGACCTTGTCAGTTGTAGGGATATAAATCCTGCAAGGTCACTGGTAATGATCGACAAAAAGCGGGAAGACGAATAATGAAAAAGATGATCTCAGGCGTAGTGATCGCCATAGCAGGAATGAGCGGGATGACTCAGGTAGCGCAGGCTGCGGAGCCTGAAGTCAGAACGGCAACGGTCGCGCCTTGCTCTACCGCCAGCAAAGATGAGATTGCGGCGCTGGTTAAACGTGATTTCCTGCAAAACCGCATTCCACGCTGGGATGCGGACAAGAAAACGCTCGGCACGTCTACGCCGGTGGCGTGGGTGGCGCCTGACAGTATCGGCGGCGATAACGCGAAGTGGACCATTCCGCTGAAAGTTCGCGGCGATCACACCGACAAAACGTATCAGGTGACACTCAATTGCCAGCTCGGTGAAATCAGTTACAGCACGCCAGTCTGAGTTATACCTGCGTCCGTTTCCTTGGGCGGACGCATTATTCCTTTCATTTCCGTCTCTTGGTTTCCCCGCCTAAACCTGTCACTCTTGTCATACCACTAAGAGGACAAAGAGATCCCGCGATGATGACACCTCCAAAGGCTGAGAAACGCCCTAAAATCCTGAGCGCGCACGGTACTGAACGCGTCGATAACTATTACTGGCTGCGTGACGATGACCGCACCGATCCTCAGGTTCTGGCTTATCTCACAGCTGAAAATGAATACACCGATGAGGCCATGAAACCGCATCAGGCGCTGCGCGAAACACTCTATGGCGAGATGGTGGCGCGCATTGCCCAGCAGGATCATTCTGTTCCTTATGTTAAACACGGTTTCCGCTATCAGACCCGCTACGAGCCGGGCAACGAATACGCCATTTATCTGCGCCAGCCTGCTGACGAACACGAACAGTGGGTGACGCTTATCGACGGTAACGAGCGCGCCAAAGACAGTGAGTTTTATACGCTGGGCGGGCTCGATATCAGCCGTGATAACAAACGTATGGCCGTTGCTGAAGATTTTCTGTCACGCCGCCAGTACGACATCCGCATCAAAAATCTGGATGACGAAACCTGGGCTGACGATCTGCTGAAAAACACCTCCGGCAGCAGCGAATGGGCGAACGATTCTCAAACGCTGTATTACGTGCGCAAACACAAGAAAACCCTCCTGCCATATCAGGTCTATCGCCACGTTGTCGGCACCGATCCGAAAACCGACAAACTGGTGTACGAAGAGAAAGACGACACGTTTTATGTCGGGCTGGATAAAACCACCTCAGAAAAATACATCCTTATCCATCTCGACAGCACCACGACATCCGAGATTTTGCTGCTCGATGCTGACGATCCGCAGGCAAAACCTCAGGTGTTTCTGTCGCGCCGTAAAGATCACGAGTACGCGCTCGATCATTACCTCGGCAAGTTCTATATCCGTTCGAACAAAGACGGCAAAAATTTCGGCCTGTATAAAAGTGATAACGGCGAAGAGTCCGGCTGGCAGGCGCTGATCGCACCGCGCGTAGAAGTGATGCTGGAAGGCTTCAGTCTGTTTCGAGACTGGCTGGTAGTGGAAGAGCGCGAACAGGGGCTGACGCATCTGCGTCAAATCCACTGGCAAACCGGCGAAGAAAAATCGCTGGCGTTTGACGATCCGACCTACACCACCTGGCTGGCATACAACCCGGAACCGGATACCGCGCTGCTGCGCTACGGCTATTCTTCCATGACCACGCCAAGTACCTTGTTTGAGCTGGATCTGGATACGCAAGAACGCACCTTGCTCAAGCAGCAGGAAGTGAAAGATTTTGATGCGGCGAATTACCGCAGCGAACGGGTCTGGGTTACAGCCCGCGACGGCGTGAAAGTGCCGGTGTCGCTGGTCTACCGCCATGAACTTTTCAAACCGCACCAGAATCCGCTGATGCTTTACGGCTACGGTTCCTACGGCAGCAGTATGGATCCTGCTTTCAGCGGCAGTCGTCTCAGCCTGTTAGATCGCGGTTTTGTTTTCGCGCTGGCGCATATCCGCGGCGGTGCTGAGCTTGGTCAGCAATGGTATGACGACGGTAAACTGTTCAACAAACTGAACACTTTCCATGATTTCATCGATGTCACTAAAGAGCTGGTGGCCGAAGGCTATGGCGATGCGAAACAGGTCTATGCAATGGGCGGTAGCGCGGGCGGTTTGCTGATGGGGGCGATCATCAATCAGGCGCCGGACTTGTATCACGGCATTGTTGCGCAGGTTCCGTTTGTCGACGTCGTCACCACGATGCTCGATGAGTCTATTCCGCTGACGACCGGCGAATACGACGAGTGGGGTAATCCGAACGAAAAGCCTTATTACGACTACATGCTGCAATACAGCCCGTACGATCAGGTGCGTGCACAGGCATATCCGCACATGCTGGTCACCACCGGTCTGCATGATTCTCAGGTGCAATACTGGGAACCGGCAAAATGGGTTGCCAGGCTGCGTGATGTGAAAACCGACAGCAATCAGCTACTGATGCACACGGATATGGATTCCGGGCATGGCGGCAAATCCGGTCGCTTTAAAGCTTACGAGGATATCGCGCTGGAGTACGCCTTCGTGGTAGCGCTGGCTTCGAAAAACTAAATCTAAAAAATTTCATCTAAATAAAAAAACCCGCGCTCGGCGGGTTTATTCTACGAAGTACATTGTTAAGCAGATGCTTTCTTGGCTTTTTTATCAGCCTTTTTTTCGGCAGGGGTTTTCAATGGCTTTTTCTTCGCATTCTTTTTGCTATCCATTCCTTTACTCATAATCGCCTCTCTTTAAAGCTGGTGGATTGGGTTGCTCACCTATTTAGAGCCAAATCCGTTCCGGTTGCAAGCTCCTTTGTGTTTCCAACAGTACTTTACAGTCACGGAATACGCCGCCGCTTAGCGGGGGAAAAAGAAATTGCGTGATAAGTATGCGAACAGCATACAAAAAGCCGATTTTCGTGGATTACAACTTGTTGTTGGCTGGCTGATGCGCTGTTATTGGGTTGTAAATGTATCCATCAATACTCTGGCCAACTAGAACAGGAAATGTCATGCCAAAATTAAAAGGGTTGTATCCACCGCGTGAGGCTTATGCCAGCGGCATGCTTGATACCGGCGACGGCCATCAGGTTTACTGGGAACGCAGCGGAAACCCACAAGGCAAACCGGCAGTCTTTATTCACGGCGGCCCCGGCGGCGGCTGTTCCTCCGTCCACCGTCAGTTGTTTGATCCGAATGATTATGACGTCATGCTGTTTGATCAGCGTGGCTGCGGGCGTTCAAAGCCTCATGCGAGCCTCGACAACAACACCACATGGCATCTGGTGGAAGATATCGAGCGTCTGCGTAAAATGGCAGGCGTTGAGAAATGGCTGGTGTTCGGCGGTTCGTGGGGTTCCACGCTGGCGCTGGCCTATGCCCAGACGCATCCCGAACATGTCAGCGAGATGGTGCTGCGTGGTATCTTCACCATGCGTAAGCAGGAACTGACCTGGTACTATCAGGACGGGGCATCGCGATTCTTCCCGGAAAAATGGCAGCGGATTTTGTCAATTTTATCAGAAGAAGAACGCAAAGACGTGATCGCCGCTTATCACAAGCGACTGACGTCAAACGACCGCGCAGTGCAACTGGAGGCCGCTAAAATCTGGAGCCTGTGGGAAGGGGAAACAGTCACGCTTCTGCCTGCGGAAGGTTCGGCGTCGTTTGGTGAAGATAACTTTGCGCTGGCCTTTGCCCGTATCGAAAACCATTACTTTACACATCTGGGTTTTTTAGAGACCGACGATCAACTGTTGAGAAATGTCGACCGCATCCGTCACATTCCTGCGGTGATTGTGCATGGCCGCTACGACATGGCCTGTCAGGTGCAAAACGCCTGGGATCTGGCGAAAGCCTGGCCGGAAGCCGAGCTGCACATTATCGAAGGAGCAGGGCACTCATTTGATGAGCCGGGCATTCTCGATCAACTGATCCGCACCAACCAGCAATTTGCTACCCGCCGTTAATCTTTCCTAATCCCGTTTACCTGCGCCAGCAACGTTACTTTTGCTTCGGTTCGTAAGGTAAGCGGGAGAATTTATGTGATTCCCCACGGTAATGCATCACGCGCTCACGAAAGTACGTGCGCAGGTGCTCAGGCTGCTGGCGTTCCACCATTTCAGCGACAACCGGCATGTTGTAACGCTCTTTGAAAGCGACCGCCGAGGCCGCCAGATCGATGTTGATGCGATCCATCTCTTCTTTACTGATTTCCGCCAGATTGATACTCATTGCGACATCCCGTGACTCTGTTTTGACCGGCATTGTACCCGAGGCCACCGCCGGGGTGAATGCTGACATCTTATTTTTATGAACAGCCATTAAGCTAAATTATTACTGATGTTATGCGGGTGAATAAGAACCATTCACGTTGTGGAATTGATAATTAGCTTCAATTAGACCGGGGGTTTTATTTTATCAAATAGGAATGATTCTTTTTAATATATACATGCATGTTAATGGTTCTCATTATTATATATTTGCCATTATAATTAATCCTTTTAAATCAATGAAATAAAATTAAATGTTGCTTATGTGGATATTAATGTGAATCGCCTGTTTTTATTTTGTGTCGATGCGGGCATAATGCGGATAAATAAACCCATTCCCCTGCCTTAATTTATTTATGGAGCCGCATCATGCTTAAAAAAGAAATGATCGATCAGCTTAATGAACAGCTGAACCTCGAGTTTTATTCTGCCAATTTATATTTGCAGATGAGTGCATGGTGCAGCGCCAAAGGCTACGAAGGTGCGGCTGCGTTTCTGAAAAAGCATTCCATGGAAGAGATGGATCACATGCATCGCCTGTTCAAATATGTCAGCGATACCGGTGCATTGCCTTTGCTGGGCGCGATTGCTGCACCGCCGGTGACATTTGAGTCTCTGTCCGATCTCTTCATGCAGACTTACGAGCATGAGCAATTGATCACTCAGAAAATCAACGAACTGGCCGATCTGGCGATGACTCTGAAAGATTATTCTTCCTTCAACTTCCTGCAATGGTACGTCGCAGAGCAGCATGAAGAAGAGACCTTGTTCAAATCCGTTCTCGACAAACTGTCGCTGGTCAGCAATACCGGCAACGGCTTGTTCTTCGTTGATAAAGATCTCAAAAATATGGCAGCGCAAGCCCCGGCGGCGTAAACCCCGTTTGTGATGCACATAAAACGCAGAATGCTCCGGCTTCTGCGTTTTTTTATGCATTTATGACAAACGTTTTGGGTTGGTTTGCGATAAAGTGACGGCGTTATAAATTCATCGTTACGCAAGCCAAGGAATCATCGTGTTGAAAAAAACCACCTCTCTTTGCCGTGCCATGGCAGTCTCAGCCGTATTGCTGAGCGGATTTATCTCATCGCAAGCCTTTGCGCATGCACATCTTAAAACTCAGACGCCCGCTGCGGACACCGTTCTTGCCGCCAGCCCGACAGAACTCTCACTCGGGTTCAGTGAAGGTATCGAACCAAATTTCAGCAAAATCACCCTGACCGGTGCAGATAAAAAAGCGGTTAAAACTGGCGCGTTAACGCTCGCTGCCAATGACAATACCCAGACGGTTGTCCCGTTACCCGACGCGCTGAGCCCGGGTAAATATTGGGTGACGTGGAGCGTGGTGTCGGTCGACGGTCATAAAACGAATGGTCAGTACAGCTTCACCGTTAAGTAAGTCATGAGCCTGACTGCGTTGTTTGTTCTGTGCCGGTTCGCCCATTTTGCCTCCCTGATGCAAATATTCGGGCTGAGCGTGTTTTGCTCCCTGCTGGCACCGGCCGGCTTTTCGGCGATGTTACTGCGAAAAAACCAGACACTGATGATGTGGTTTGGCGCGGTTGCGGCGGTAACGTCTGTCGGGATGCTGTCGATTCAGGCCATGCTGATGGGTAATGGCTGGAGTGATGGCCTGAACCTGAATGTCTGGTTGCTGGTGCTGACCACTACGTTTGGTGAAGTCTGGCGCTGGCATTTGCTGCTGACCGCCGCACTGATGCTGGTGTTGCTGATGGACTGGCTGTCGGTGCGCAATCTGCTGGTGTTTCTGTGCTCGCTCGGTTTGTTGCTGAGTCAGGCGCTGATCGGCCATGCGGCCATGCATGACGGCATGTTAGGGCTCATCCACCGTCTCAATCATATGGTGCATCTGCTAAGTGCCGCTTACTGGTTCGGATGCTTGCTCCCGCTGCTGGCGTGCATGTACTACACCCGTAAACCTGAGCTGCGGCCTTTTGCCATCGCCACGCTGATCCGTTTTTCGACATGGGGTCATGCCGCTGTCGCGTTGGTCATACTCACGGGCATCGTCAATACCGCCATCGTTTTGCAGCGCTGGCCGACGGAGCTGACGTCGCTTTATCAATGTCTTCTGGTTATCAAGATTCTGCTGGTCGGCATTATGGCCGCTGTCGCCGTGTACAACCGTTATCGTCTGGTGCCGCTGATGGGTAAGGACTCCGGTCATACCGAACGCCGTTTTGTACTGATGACATGGATTGAGTGGGGGCTGGCGCTTTTGGTTTTGCTGCTGGTGAGCCTGTTTGCCACACTGGCGCCGCGCTGAAGTGGCCTTTTATAACCTATTAAGAATTTAATCATTACCGAGGAAAAATCATGAGGAAAACACTGCTTGCCTGCGTGCTGCTGACCTTATCCGCCAGCAGTCTGGCTGCGCCACAGCTGGAAACGGTCAGCCGCTTACAGTACGGAAAGGCGTGGGCATTCACCCGTGAAGAAGTCATGCTGCAATGCCGCCCGGGCCATGCGCTGTATGTGATCAACGACAGCACGCTGGCGCAATATCCTCTGAACGACGTGGCGAAAGAGCAGGTTAAAAACCGTCAGGTTCAGGCAGTTCCGTTGGAAAAAATCTGGCTGGATGACCCGCAAAATCCGGGACAAAAAATGAGCCTCGCGCCATTTATCACCAAAGCGGAATCGCTCTGCTGAGTTGCTGTGCAGCGAATAAGTGAATGTTGTTAAACTCATGCTTTGAGAATGTTGTCACATAATGAAAATAATACAGCATTGTTATTATCACTATGTTGCGAGTTGAGTGGAAAATAGTCAGACGTCGGCTATTCTTTACTTTGTACGGCTTAACCGCCTGCATTAATGCCAACTTTTAGCGCACGGCTCTCTCCCAAGAGCCATTTCCCTAGACCGAATATAGGACTCGTATTCGGTCTTTTTTTTGCCTGTTTTTGAAATCAACCACTTATAATAAAAACAATCACTTAGACTCTTTTCACTTACCCTCAATGTTACTCATTTGGATTCTCCATCGCCATTTTATCGCCACTGATTTGAGCCAGCGGATTCATGTAAATAGCGTCTTCCAGGTGATCGGGAGCGAAGTGTGCGTAACGCATCGTGACGCGGATATCTGAGTGCCCGAGGATGCGCTGTAACACAATGATATTGCCGCCGGCCATCATGAAGTGACTGGCAAACGTGTGCCTTAGAACGTGCGTCATCTGACCTTCTGGCAGTTCGATGCCCGCCAGCCTGATCACCCGATAGAACTGCTTATAGCAGGGCGAGAAGGGCACACCTTCGCGGGCCATCAATTCGTCATACAGCGGGCGGGCGAGGGGGACGGTGCGGTTCTTTTTCCCTTTGGTATTGATGAAGGTGAGTTTGTACGGGGAGATCTGCGAGCTCTTGATTTTGGCGGTCTCATTCCAGCGTGCGCCGGTCGAAAGGCAGAGTTTAACGATCAGCGTTAATTCATCATTCCCATGCTCTGCACAGGCCGCCATGAGCCGCAGAATTTGTTCCTGGTTCAGCCATGCCATCTCGCGTTCCGGCTGATCAAACTCGCGGATATTCTCGAGAGGGTTTGGCAGCGACCATTCTCCCAGGCGTTTCAGCTCATTGAACACCGCCCGCAGAAAAGCGTGCTCACAGTTCACCGTGCCGGTCGAAACCTTACGTGTCGCCAGACTGGTACTATAGCCGTTATCAATCTCACCGCGCAGCCGCTGATCGCGATAATGCGCCCAGTCTCTCGGCGTGATGGTACTGGCTATCGGGTCACCCATTCCCGCGCTGATAATCTTCAGTTTGCCCAACCGTCCCTTTTTATCATTCAGAGAGCAGCCGTGCAGGCTGTACCAGAGATCGACCAGTTCGCTAAGCTTCCGCCGGTCTTCCCTCTCACCCAGCCACGGTTTGTTCTTTGCCTGGTCCATGGTGTAAGTTTCAAAGGCAACGGCTTCACCTTTGGTATCAAACTGCCTGCGGCATCGCTTACCTCCACTCCCGTTCGGGTAGCATTCACATAACCATTTACCGGTAGACAGCTTTCTTACACTCATCACATCCTCCTTTTTGAGAATGTGAATTTTACTGTATATAAAAACAGTGTAAATGTTTGATTTAGTCAGTCGTATACATGTAAGGGGATTAATTCACTGAATCTATGAAAGTAAAAACCCGCTTTCGCGGGCTTCGTCTCAGTGCATTTGCAACGACTGCTGACTATGTTTATCCGGATGCAGCAGCACGGCATGGACGGTTCCTGGCTCAACAATAATATCGGCGATCGTTTCATGAGTTTTGAACGTGCAACTGCAATTGATATTCTGACACTGGTGATAACGCTCTTTGGTATTGGTGCTGAGGTAACGGCTTGAACGGGCGTGAGCTGCGTGCTGGCATTTGGGGCAATGCATCATAATAATCACCATATAATCATTCTAATCAGATGCACTCATTGTATGTTATCGCGTTGAGCATACATCTTAAATTACAGTGATTTACACAGTTTTTAGTTATGGTAATTCAAGATAACTCAATCAAATCAAAAGGGGAATTATGCTGTCCGGATTGAATCACCTCACTCTCGCGGTCAGTCATTTACCGCGCAGTTTTGGTTTCTATGTAGATGTTCTTGGTTTTAAACCTCGGGCTAGATGGGCGAAAGGGGCTTACATATCGCTAGGAGATCTGTGGCTATGTTTATCGTTGGAATCTGTTGTAGAACGCAAGGCAGATTACACTCACTACGCCTTTACGATCGCTTCAGATGACATGCCGTCATTTCGAGAGAAAATACAGCAGGCCGGTGCTATAGAGTGGAAAAGCAACAAGAGTGAAGGGGAGTCAATTTACTTTCTGGACCCCGATGGCCATCAGTTAGAGGTTCATTGTGGTGATCTTGAAAGCCGGCTCCGTTCGTGCAAAGAAAATCCATACGATGAAATGGAGTTCTTCTGAGGCTATTAATGCCTCAGTTGTTTTCCGTCGCCTCATAACTCACATCTGACAACAACACCTCCAGTTCCAACCCGGTCGTATAGCCGCCACTGTTCAGTCTGTGCGTGACCTTGCTGATTATCCATGGCTGCGCGTCGATCACTGCTTTAAAGCCTGACACCGCCAGCGGGGTTTCGGGGAACAGGTCGGCACGTCCGCGAGCCAGTGAGATAGAAAACTGCGCGACGCCGCGCTGTAGCTTGTCCCATTTGGCCTGTGCTGCGCGCATCGCGGCCTTTTGCGTGGCGTAGACCGTCGTCAGCACAAACACGTTTTCATCATTGCCTACCAGATATTCGCCTTCTTTCGCCTCCGGCGCTTTTTGTGCTTTCGCCGTGGTCTTTTTGGCCGCCGGATGTTGCAACGCGCGCAGGTGCTTTTCTTTCTTCTTTCGCTGTACCTTTACCTTTTTTGGCTTTGGTTCTTTGGTATGCAGCCAGGTGGCTGATACGCCGGTGTAAGCATCACGGTCAGCAATATTGAACGTATGCCCGTCGCCATCGCTGCGGGTCAGCGTCATTTGCGGGATAGGCTTGCCACTGGCGGTGAGGGCTGAGCCTGGCTTAATAAAAATCAGTTTACCGGCCTTGATGGCGACAACCCCGCCGTTCAGCTCGGCCAGACGGGTGATAAAAGCCGCGTCGTTTTCCTGCGTCTGGTCGATGTGCGAAACCTTCACACCTTTGAGCGACTCGGCGACGGCGGGCTGGAGACTGTTGCGCGCCGCGATGGCGGAGACAATCGCCTCCAGCGTTGTGTCGTGATAGGAGTTATCGCGGCGGGAATTCAGGCTGCTGCGATAGTCGGCGCTGCGGGCGCGCAGCGTCAGCGTATCCGGCGCGCCCCGATGCTCCACTTCGTCCACCGTAAACTCCCCCTTATGGAACAGCGCCTGACCTTTCCAGCCCAGAAAGACGCTCAGCACCGCGCCGCGCGGAGGCATCTGCATCAGCCCGTCCGCGTCGTCCAGCTCGATGTCGAGCTGGTCAGCCTCAAAGCCGCGGTTGTCGGTCAGCGACAGCGAAATAAGTCGCCTGCTGATATCCGTGGTGATATCTGAACCGGCGAGTTTAACCATGTAGTCCGGCGCAATCTGTGCGCCGTTATCCATTGCGATCGTGGACATCATGACATCAGCCCGCCTGCATACTTCTGCGCATTGCTGGCAATGCCGCCCGCCTGATCCAGAAGGCCATCCGCCTGAGTTTTGATATCGCCGAACATGGCGGTCAGGCTTTCGTCCACTCGCTTTAGGCTTAGCGTAAACTCAATTTTGCGGGCGGCACCGTTAGCGAAAAACTCTGAATGCTCGTCACTGAGGCTTTCCACCACGAACATCCCGTAAATCGCACCGTTGCCGCCAATCAGCGACCAGGCGCGGCCTTGATCGGCCATCAGGCGCAGCGCATCCAGGCTCAGCCTGCCGCCGGTGATTTCCGGCAGCAGCGTGCCGGTCAGGGTGATTTTTTCATCCCCTTGCCCGAGAAACTGCGGCGCGGCGCGCAGGCCGATCCGGTCATTGGTCGGCCAGCGGTATTCCGCCGAGCGTTGCAAACTCTGATAGGGCAGGGTTTGCAGCATAAACACGAACATCCCCAAAGCCAGCATCATAGAAACCCCCTTAGCCGTAATTCATTGAGCTGCGCGCCGCAGAACGCTGGCGGCGCATGTAATCTTCAAATAAACGCATTGCCTCGGCGGCGACGTCCTTCGCACTTTGTCCGGACGCAGCGTAGATGTTGAAGGTAGGAGCGGCAGCAGGAGCCTGATTACGCATCAGCGCCGCCGTATCCCGACGCCCCGTGACGCTCACCGGACCACGTACCAGCTCCGCGCCGTTCTCTCCGACAATGCCGACTTCACCAGCGGCAATGTCGCCGCCTTTATCGAACATGCCCGCATAGCCGTAAGCTTCGCCGCCGGTGCCGTAAAACTGCGCAGGGGAAGAAAGCCCTTCCGCCGGTTTCGGCAGGCTATTGCTGACGCTCACCGAAATGGTTTTATCGCCGTCCGATTTCATCCAGTCCGGCAGGAAATCGGTCATGCTGGAAAGCTTGTCTTTCAGCGCCTGCCACTTCGCGGCAATTCCGTCCATCAGCGCGGTGATCATATTGCTGCCCGCCTCTTTAAATTTGCCTGGCAGGCTTTTCACCACGTCGAAAATCTTCTGCCCAAAAGACTTGAGGAAATTGATATAGGCCGCAAACCCCGCTTTTGCCCCGTCTTTAATGCCCGTCCAGACCGCTGCGAACTTATCTGATAATCCCTGCACACCGGTAACGATGCTGTTCCAGGTGCCGGTCAGCCAGTCGGTGATGGTTGCCCAGGCTTCGGTCGTCCAGGCGGCAATCGCGTCCCACATCTTTTTAAACTTCGGCTCCAGCGTGCTCCAGTTCGCCCAGATATAAATCGCCGCCATCGCGATCAGTGCGACCACGGCCAGCAGCGGGTTTGCCATCGCGGCGCGTCCCATCCACAGCAGCGCGGTGCCCACGCCTTTCAGTGCCATGCCGATATAGCCCAGACCTTTCACGACCGGACCGACCACCACGCCCAGCACGCCGAGGCCGACAATCAGGCTCGTCACCGCCAGCGCTGACTTAACGATAGTGCCGGTCAGCTTCGGGTTGGCTTTCACCCATTTGCCCACGCTGCCGAGCCAGTCAGTCGCGGATTGCGTCAACTTTCGCAGGCTGGAGTCCTGTTTATCAAAGGTCTCGATCTGCAAATCCTCAAACGCGGACTGCATGTTTTTCAGGTCGCCGTCGAGGTTATCGGTCTGCACCTTCGCGACCGACGCCGCCGATCCCCGCGAGTTTTCCAGCGCGGTTTTCTTTTCGGTCAGCCTGCCGTTGCCTGCGGCCTCCACCAGCTTCACCGCGCCTTTCATCGCCTCTTCACCGAAGATCACTTTCAGGTATTCGGCCTGCTGCGCCGTCCCGAGCTTGTTCCTTTTGAATGAGGCGTTGATGTCGGTGAGGATTTTCTGAATAGGCAGCATGTTGCCTTTCTTATCCCGCGTGCTGATCCCCAGCTCCTTCAGCGCCGCCGGTGACTGCCCCGTCGGTGCCTGCAACCGGCTAAACATCGCGCTGGCACCGGTGCCCGCCATACTGCCTTTGATGCCGTTATCCGCCAGCACGCCGAGCATCGCGGTAGTGTCTTCGATACTGGCACCCGCTGCCTGGGCGATAGGTGCCACGTATTTCATCGCCTCGCCCAGCTCAATCAGGTTGGTGTTCGAGCTGGTAAACCCTTTGGTCATCACGTCAGAGACGCGCTTAATCTGATCCATCGGGATGTTGAACGCCGACTGCATGTTAGTGACGATGTCGGCGGCGTCGGCGATATCAATCCCCGAAGCCAGCGACAGGTTCACCGTGGATTCGGTTGAGCTGAGAATGGAGTCGGCGTTATAGCCGGATCGGGCAAGTACGCCCTGCGTGCGCGCAACGTCCATCGGAGAAAATGCCGTACTTCCGCCGATATCGCGCGCCTGCTGCCGGATAGCCGCCAGCTTTTTGTCGGTTTTATCCAGCCCGAGGATCGCCTGTGTGCCGGACATCTCTTTATCAAAAGTGATGCCTGGGGCGATAAATTTCCCCTCTGCATACAGCGCCGCCGAGCCCACGCCCATCGCTACCGCGCCGTTATTTCGGATAGTGTCGCCTGCGCGCTGGGTTGCCTGAAAACGCCTGCGGCTGTTGTCCCGCCGCTGCTGCTGCCGGTTCAGCCGTGCCAACTCCTCCCGCTGACGGGCAAGCGTGGCGTTCGCCTCCTGCGAGCTGGCTCGTAACCGGCGCTGCTCGGCGGCGAGGTTCCGCGTGGAAATCCCCGCCGACTCCAGCGCGCCGCGCTGACGTTGCACAGAGTTGCGCAGACTGTTTTCTTTGGCCTGCAACTCGCTTGCGGCGCGCTTCGCTGCCTCCATCAGCCGCGTCTGCTTAGCCGTCGGGTTCGCGGTATTGGCAAACGCCTGCGACAGCCGGCTGGCTTCCTCTTTGGCTTTTTTCAGGCTGGCACGGGTGACGGCCAGCTGCGCGCTCGCCTTGCGAAAGCCGTCGATTTGCGACGCCTGCGCGTTGAGATTTCTCAGGGTGTCCTGCGTGTTGCGGATGTTTCCGCTGAGTGCTTTACTGGCTTTTTCCACCGAGCGGAAAGGGCGCGACGCCCGATCCACGGCGTTCAGCAGCACCTGCAATCGTAAATTACTCACTTTCGGCTCCGCTACGCAGTAACGCGCGACGCCGCCAGCCGATAATCTCGGTCAGCGACATCGCAAAGAGTTCCGAGGGCTGCCAGTGAAACACCGCCGCAATGTCAGCCATCAGGTCGTCAACTATCAAAGAGGCGGGCAGTTTTACTGTTCCGATTTCGGCGATAAAAAACCGACCACCTTGCTCGCCAGGGCGATCAGGTCGGGCAGGCAAAGCGCGTTGCACTCCTGTTTGGTGAGGATCGGTAGCGTGATGCGCGGCAGCACCGTCACCAGCGCGTCAACGTCCGCATTCGACAAGGAGGCAAGGCCGATGCCGCGCAGATGACCGGCGTTTGGCTTGATGATTTCAACCTGGCTAATCACCATCTCGCCACGGGTGATCGGTTCTTCCAGGGTAATGACGTTTTCGTTTTCGATAGCGGCTTCATTAATCTGTTTCATAACATTCTCTTAAATCGTAAGGGGTATAGCAGCGCCGCGAACCAGCGCCGCTCAGGTGTTACAGGCCGATGTTTTTGCGATGCTCCGCCAGGCGGTCGGTGCCGTTGACGATTTCCACCATGTTCACGGTGTCCACCTCGATCACGTCCTGCCCGTTGATGCTCAGTTTGAAATAGGTGCACTGGGTGGACACTTTGGTTTCGGTGTCTTCGCCCTGTTTGTACTCGCCAAAATCAATCTCTTTGTGACGCCCGCGCATCACGACCTCCACCGCGAGCGTCTCGCCGGTGTCGTCCTGCTGGAAGGAACCGGCAAAGCGCAGCGGCGTAGCGTCAACCGCCCCCCACTGCTGGAGCACCAGCGTATCCAACCCGCCCATCGTCCATTCCAGGGTCAGCGCGTCATCGTCCAGCCCGAAGTCAATCGGCGCGGCACCGGTCATGCCGCCGCCGCGATAGTTCTCCAGCTTGCGGGTGAGTTTTGGCAGCGTCAGCGCGCTGACCATGCCGAGGTAGCTGTTCCCGTCGTTAAACAGGTTCAGGTATTTCAGTTTTTTAGGCAGTGCCATGGTTTAGCGCCTCTTAGCTGTTAACGGACGTGGCGAACGTCGCCAGGTACTGATCGGTGATGCGCTGACGCAGGGTTAAATCTTCCAGCGGCGGCACCGGCGTATAGTCGTAATCAATGAACAGCTTGCCCGCTTTCAGGGTTTCGACGGTGTTGGCTTCGGGGTCATACCAGCAGTTACCGTCGATGATCAGACCGGCGGTTTTCATTTCGCGCAGTTTGGCGTTAATGCCCGCGATCATGTCTTTGATAAGCGTCGGGGTGACGGGTTTGTCTGATGCCCATAGATGCCCCTCCGCCATGGTGTCCGCCAGCACCTGCGCGGTGCGGGTGTAGTTCTCAAACAGGAACAGCGGATCGTCAGAGCAGGTGCGCTGCCCCCAGAATTTAAAGCCGCCTTTGCGGATAAGGGTAGTGACGCACGCCTGGTTCAGTAGGTCGGCGTCGGTGCCGGTGGTCTGCAAATCCCAGTAGACGCTGGCTGAGAGGCCAGTGACGCCGTTGATGCCGACGTTTGACAGGGTTTTATGCCAGCCGGTTTCGGTGTCGATTTTGGCACGCAGGCCGAGGGCATAGGCGGTGGCGGGCGCGATGTCGCTGGCGTTCGTGGTAGTGTTCCAGGCGACGAAATCCGGCCAGACAACCATCAGCTCACGCTGGCTGAAATTCTCGCGGTACTTGATGGCATCGGACACGGTCTTGCAGCCGTAGGCGCTGACGTAACCGAAGGCGCGCAGCTGCTGACAGACGGCACCGAGCGCCGTCGCGACGTCCAGATTATCCAGACCAGGCACGCCGAGGATGCGCGGCTTCACGCCGAGTTCGGTTTGGGCAGACAGCAGGGCTTTCATGCCGGTATACATGCCGGTGGCGTCGGTGCCGCCGATGATGTTGGAGGTGGTTTCCGCCTCGGTGTCACATTCGGCAACGCGCACGACAACGACGACGGGTTTCGCCTGGTTGGCGATTGCCATCAGGGATGAACGCAGCGTGCCGGTTTTTCCAGCCTTACCGGCGGCGGTCAGTACGTTGGTAATGAGCACCGGCGTATCGAGCGGGAACGCGTCGGCGTCCGCATCTTCTGCGGTGCAGACCATCCCGATGATGGCGGTGGAAACGGTGGAGATAACGCGGGTGCCGTCGTTGATTTCAACAACGCGCACGCCGTGATGATAATCAGCCATGGTGTTTTTTCCTGTGATTGGGGTGAGGTCAATCATCGCGTGTTGTGTACGCGCAGGCACGGCGGGCGGGGTGTGTGGGGAATGGCACAACGTGGTGAAGACCAGATACAAAAAAGCCCCTCGAGGGGGCAGTGGTCAATAGATTTGAAAAGCGGGGGGAGTTAATTCTCCAACCCCAATTTTTCAGCCAGCCGGTGCAGAGCGCAAACGGACATTACGCCCTCAGCGGCTTGTGAAAATGCCGCCCAGTTCGCCGCGATAAATCCCGCAACCATCTCGGCTTCTTCCTGGTTTAATTCCATTTCATCCTCCTAAAAAGTCTGGGGATATCCTTAGACATATGCGGGACATGTTCAAATAGTTACTACTGATCAATTATCCGTAATTGATCGTTTTCAGCGATCAATTTACTCAGGTACAGCAGGCCAGTCGATATCCGGCGCAGCGGCTAAATCCAGCCGGTTTAGTGCAACGCGGTATTGCTTCCAGGCTTTCAGGCTTGCCAGTTCATCGTCGGTGGCATCGTCAACATCAACCGCATCCTGTAGCGGAGCAATGGCGGCGGCGGCCTGACTGAGCAACGTGCTTTTTTGCAGTGCTGCAACCTCAATCGCTGGTTGCACAAATTTCATGAACTCGCCGTTCTCATAGCGGTAAGGGTGATCGCTGACATCTTCGGGCAACGCTTCCGGGCTGATTTCGTAAATGCTCACGCCTTCCGATAAAGTGAGAAAGTTCGGGTTATCCGCCCAGGTAGAAATAAATCCGTCTGCACCAACGGCAATGAAACAGCTTTCACCCTGCCATTTTTCATCTCGCAGTTTGTACCAGTCCTGACCCGTTTCATCTTCAAAATAAAGCACGGGAAGGGGGATGCCCTCTTCTAAAACCTGCTTAGAGATTGTGATATTTTTGAATGTGATCATCTTAGTTACCCACCTGTCGCCAGCTTCCACTGGCCGATCTAATCATTAACGCGCGGTAGTATTTGCCCATCATTCGGCAGTCGCCTAAATCCGTTCGGATGTTTAACCCCGTCATGAAACAACCCGTCGGCGCTTCCCATACCTGCTGAGCAGTCCAGCCCGCATTCTCCAGCGCTTGACTACCGCGCTGCACGTCATAAACAAAGCGAGAGTCTGACCAGTTGCGATCCGCAAGATAAACCACAGCGTCACTTGCCTCATGCCGCATATAGGGATTGGCCACGTTTCCGCTCGCAAATCCGGCAGTTTTGACGCTATCACGCGCAATATAATGCGCATTACTTTCAGTCTTAGAATAAGCGTCAACAAAAGGCGGTTTGTTCTGCGTTGTGTAAACCTCCCCCATATCAGAGGCGTCTACCTGAATTTTTACCTTCGCACCCGTCCAGCCGATATAGATTTTATTCGTACCCATACCGACACCGCCGCCTTGCTGAACGCTGGCATGATTCCCAACATTCCCAAGCCCGACACTCGAGTTGGAGAGAGTGATGTCTTTTGTACCGTCAAAGGCCACACCGGCAATTTTGCGGGCGGTGGCGAGTTTAGTCGCTGCTACGGCAGTGCCGCCCGATGACAGTGCGCCGACGTTTCCTGCGCTGATACTGATATCTTTTGTGCCATCAAATGCCACCCCGGCAATCTTGCGTGACTCCGCGAGCTTTGTCGCAGCAGCAGCCGTTCCTTCAGCAGGTAATGCGCCTACGGCGTCGGCACTGGGTGGGTTATTGGTGTAGTAAAGCTCTCCCATTTGGATGCTATCCACTTGAGCCAATAACTTTTTGCCGCTCCATCCAATACGGATCGTGTTGCTCGACATTCCGGTTCCGCCACCTTGCTGGACAGCGCCAACATTAGCGGCGGTGAGGCTGATGTCCTTTGTGCCATCAAATGCCACTCCGGCAATCTTTCTGGCAGTGGCTAATTTTGTTGCCGCTGCCGCTGTACCACCGGAAGGGAGCGCCCCCACGTCTTCGGCAGTGGGCTTGTTGGACTCATCATAAACGCCGGTATATTCACCCCACTTTCCGGCACTTTTTGCGCGATGATACATCCTGCTAACGGAGCTACCGCCTGCACGCCAGGCGATTTGCTTCGCTGAATTATTATCATATCCAGCATGAATAACTTCGGCATGCGTCCCCGCCACGGGGGCGTTATCGGCTCCTTTAGGGAGCAGATAAAAACCATTAGCATCGATGGCGTTTGCATCCTGGACGCTTTTTCCGTAACTGCCGACCCCAAAATCACCCGGTGCTAAAGCGCCCACATCAGTGGAGGTAATATTGATGTCTTTAGTGCCATCGAACGCCAAACCTGCAATCTTCCGAGCGGTTGCAAGCTTAGTTGCAGCGACCGCAGTCCCGCCGGAAGGCAGTCGCCCGTTGGCGTTGTCGTTGGCGGCCTTCACTGCTTTTGGTGTGGCAGCCAGTGCTTCGCTGGTACTGCTGACCAGGCTGCTCAGCTGGACAAACCCCTTTGCCGTCGTGGTGCCGTCTGGATGATTGCGCGATTTCTCATGCGCGGCCAGCAGGTCATTCACATACTGTTCCGTTGCCATAATCACCGAGTCGTCGATCAGCAGGCTGATCGCTTCGGTATTGCTGACCGCAATGACCATACGCAACGTCTGCGTGCGGCCTGAACCTTCCGCCAGCGTCGGTTTATAGGTGTCGGCCATGTTGCAGACGGCAATCAGCGCGCCGTCGCTGCTGAACAGCCCCATTTCGCGCATCCAGAAGCCGCCGACGCTGGCAGAGAGCACAGCTTCGGCAATCACCCAGTTTCCGTGCGACGGATCAAGCTTCAATGAGTTGAGCGGCGTGCGGTAGACCTCTTTCACCAGTTTGGTCTGTGAGGCAACAGGCGTTGTTGGCTTGCCGTCGCCGTCGCCGACGGCCAGCTGCGTGATGTTGATGTCAGTCCCCGCCGCAATGGCCGCCGCGATGCGCGCCTGGCCGAGCGTGGTGACAACGGATTTAAATGTGCTCATATCGTCCTCTTATGCGGGGTAAACGGTCAGCAGCTCGCCGACGTACTGCGCTGCGCCAATGTAAACGTCGCCTTTAATATCCTGGGTAATGGTCAGCCCGATCAGATGACGGCTTGCGGGTTTGGCGTCGGCTATCAGCCGCTCCATCTCTAAATACATTTCTTCGGTGATGCCGGTTTCCAGCACGCCGATATCCAGGCGAAACGTTCCTGGTTCGTCGTTGGTTTCCCACCACTCGGTCACGTTAATCAGGTAGCCGAGCGGCTCCACCACGCGGCGAATAGCACCAATGGTTCCCTTATGGCAGTGAATGAACCAGGCCGACTGAATTACGCGCCGCTTAGTGGCAACCGGCCAGTTTTCATCCCAGCGGTCAACCGACAGCGCCCAGGCCAGATAGGGCAAGAACTTCACCGGACAGGCCAGCGGATCCCAGAGCTGCCGCAGCGGCACCGGCACGTTTTCAAGCGCGGCGCAGGCGTCGGCGGCGGCCACCTCCAGCGCGGATGAACCGACGGGCAGCAGGCGATCACTCATCGTAGCCACCCACTTTTAAGGTGTAGGCGGTGCAGAATGACGCCTGGGTTTTATCCAGCTCGATGTCGGCCTTCGGGCTTTTCAGCTCCACCCGCTGGACGCCCTCAACGTGCAGCGCGGCGTATATAGCCGACAGCCGGATGTCGCGGCCTAGCCGGTGCTGCGCGGTGGTGTAGGCGATAAGCTTCGCTTCGGCGGCTTCGCGGATGGGTTCGGCTTCGGGACCAGGGAACAGGTACAGCACGGCATCAATGGTGTAATTCACGACGGTTGCGGACTGGACGGTCACGCGGTCGGCCACGGGGCGCACGTTTTCATCGTTGAGCGCGGCCTGTACTTTCGCCAGAAGGTCGGCGGGAGCTGTGCCGTTGCCGGTCTGTGCCAGTACGGAAATCGTCACGCAGGCGGGCGAGGGACTTACCACCGAAATGTCCGCCACGCGCCCGTCGGCAGAGCGCCCGTGATACTCATACGCGCCGACCGGACCGGCCACACTCAGCCCTTCAAACGCCTGCTGTGCGCGGATACGAAAATCGGCGTCGCTTTCCATCACAGCCGCCACGGCGGGCACGCTGGCGGTATCCGCAGGCGTGATGGTCAGGCGTTCCACGCTGAACGTCGCCGCGATGTTATCCAGGTCTGCGCCGGTGGCGTAGGCCAGCATGACGGCCTGCGCCGCCTCGTTAACCCGCTGACGCAGGATCACTTCGCGGTAGGCATTCTCCTCCAGCAGCTTCACAATCGGCTCAGACTCCAGCGTCAGCGTGCGGGCGATGGCGGCCTGCTGGTCTTCGGGGTAAAGCGATGCCAGCGTGGCTTTACGCTCCGCCAGCAGAATTTCATAATCCAGCACCTCCACCACGTCGGGGGCGGGTAACTGGCTGAGATCAATCGTTGCCATAAGTCAGCTCACTGGAAGGGTTAAGGAAATGGCGGCAGAGGTGTCTTTGCGGGTGCCGGTGAGTTCAACCACGGCTTTGCCGTCGTAGGTGGTTTCAAAGGTGATGCCGGTCAGGCTGACGCGCGGTTCCCATTTCAGGATCGCGCTGTAGCACGCCGCCATAATTTGCAGCCGCAGCGCCGCGTTCTGCGGGCGGTCAGTCAGCTCAGACAGCAGAGAACCATAGTCGCGGCGCATGACGCGGGAACCGACGGGCGTGCGCAGAATATCGCTGACCGACTGCTGGATGTGCGCAAGGTCTTCGACGCCGCACCCTGAATCGTGAGCCATGCCGATATATTTTGCGTTACTCATGAGGGAGCCTGCGTTTTGCCGCCGCCCGTCTGGACGCCGCTATGTTTATGGGTGTGAACAACGATGCCGTTTGACGTGATGCTGCCGCCTGAATGGGTGAGGTTGCCGGTCATGGTGCCGCCCTTTTTTATCTCTATGGTGGCGGTGGTGAGTTTGTTAGTGCAGACCACCTCCGGCGTGTCGAGCGTGATGCGGGTTGTCGCCGTGCAGGTGATTAGTGGGGCGGTGACAGCCACCTTATCGGCAGCGTTCACCGTGGCTGATTTAATGCCGGTTGCCAGCAGCGCGCCGGTTTTGGGTTCGTACTCGATCACCGCGCCGTCAGGGAAAGTAACGTGTACGGCATCCGCCGAGGCGGACGGGGCGGGAAATTCATCAGAGAAAATGCCGGGCATCACAAAGGCGGTGTCCAGCTCGCCGCCCAGGCAGAACAGCAGAACCTGTTCACCGGCGGACGGTGCCCACCAGGAACGGGAACGCCCCGCGCGGGAGGTCAGCCAATGCAGCCAGTCGGTGACGTTGCCGCCGGTGTTCACGCGACAGGTGCCCGCAACTAAATCCACCTCGGCAACGGTGCCAATGCGGATCAGATTGCGCAGCAGGCGCGGAATGTCGTTGTTGGGGATGGATGTATTCATGCTGGAAAGGATGCCGGTTAATCAGTTAATCAGGCAATTGACTGAGATTGTGTCCGAGATGGCACAACGGATCCAATCTGATAAAGGGAGATGTAAGAGGTTGTGTTTTATTTGGCGTGTGGAAAACTATGAATTATTTGGAGGAATGTTGAGATGTCTAAATATATTTTTCTCAGATACAATAAAAACCATTTGAGCGGGGGGAATTAAGCCCTCGCTCAAAATCTACTCACACTTCTATTTCTTATCAGTTATTGCATCAATTCCTTTAATGGAGAATTTCTTCGTAGGCGTTGGATTGTAAAGTGGTGAGCGAAAATATGGGCCATCTCTAACTATTACAGCCGTGTCAATAAGGTCTTCTATTGCTTTTTCTAAGCCAGTTTCTAAATATGCAATAGAATCATCGCCTACAGGATAACCTGGAGTTACTGTTTGACATACAACCGTTGGGTGTCCTATAAAATTTAGATATTCGTGAAAGACTTCCTTTGGTAGGCACATCCCGAACTCACGCCAAGCATATTTTTTACCCCAGTAATAACCTCCTTGGGCTGTATGAATAACTCTAGTGTCGTTTTTATCTTTGTTTATATCATGATTATTTAGAGCTTCATGTTGAGCCACTGCATAACTTAAATATTTATTTATTACAGATGTTTTTGATATACAGTCAGTATCAACGATATTTTTACCATCAATGACTTCATAACCAATATTATATCTCTCCCCTTCAACGATATAATTCCCAGCGTTGGCTTCAAACTCATATATAGTATTCGTCGTTGATGGTGAAAAGCTGTGATTAAACCTGCCGCCACCTATGCTTGTAACAGTATAGTTTCTAGCGATTAAATCTGGCGTTGTGAGTAGTGATCGTGATTTCATATTAAAATTTCCATATAAGATAGTTCTTGAGTCTGAGGTTTCATTATTAAAAACCCAAAACCAATGGTTTTAACTTTGGGAAAAATAAAGAGGCTATTAGTTATTCATGATGTTTTAAAATGTTTCATGAATTATATTTTTTACACCATTTCATATTTAATTACAAATGATAAATTATAAATAATTAACCTTTCACTGTTAACTATTACAATTTAAATAGTTAACGGTGAAAGGTATTTTCAAAATTATCATTGTTAGAGTTTAGGTGGATCAATACACGTAAGTAATCATGGAGCAATGGATTAAGTGTTCAGAAGAAAGTACTCATAAAGTGAGAATATTCAATAGCTCTAATTTAATGATATTTAAGGCCTTAGCATCCAAACCTAACAGCGGACGCGCCGGATAATGCATTTCTTTTGCACGGACAGACGGGCGATCCCGCAGCCCGTACTGATGCACCTTCGCCATACGCTGAACCTGCCCGGTGAATTCCACCACCGCGTCCCTGTCCGTACCTTTGGCCTTCATGTATTTAACCGTGCGCAGTTTGGCGAACATCTCCCGTTTAATGCGGCCTTTCTTTGCCCGCAACGGCTGCGGGCGTCGCGGGGTGAACGGCTGCCCTTCCGGCGTAACCTGCCGCTTGATGCGCTGCTGCTGATGTTTACGCAGCTGCTTTGCAATGGTCGCCGCCACCGCCTTCCGACTTTGGGGTGACAGGGCGGCAATTAGCCCCGCCAGGCGGGTATCAAACGCGGTCAGCTCACTCATTCCATTGGCTCACTAACTCGCCGTGCAGATACAGTTCACGCGGCCTTTCCACCGGCTCCGGCAGCGGCGGCTCAGGAAAATGCTCCACGTGCAGACCGGCATCAATCTGTTTCACAATCACGCGCTCGGTAAGCTGTACATGGATAGCGATGTCATAACCGCCATCGTTGAGCATATCGGCGGTGAATTTAAAGCCGGTTTGTTGCTTTTCCGGCGTCGCCATGATGTCCGGCTGATGCTCACGCAGCCAGGCCAGAATGGGCACCACGATCAGATCGCTGTCCTGGGTAAAGTCGGTGATCAACAGTTCGACCTGATACTGATATTCAAACGACAGCGAACTGGCTAACGTGGTAACGATGCGCCCGTTATCCACAAACATCCGCAGCTGGTCAGGGCTGGTTTGCAGCACCGGCACGGCGTCAGTTAAGGCTTTTCGTAGCTGTGCGGGTTTTAACACGGTGTTCCTCCTGGCATTGTTTGACCGCTTCCACCTGGAGGCCGCAGGCTGTCAGCGCGGCCTCCAGGTTTCTGACATCACTGCTTAAATCGCCGTTAGTGACGGGTGAGCTTGCCGGTATCGGGCAGCTCGTCACCGCCGGACAGCCAACGTAAATAATCTGCGGCGCTGGCAAAGGCGGGACGGGCGTGCATCCGGCCAATGCCGTCAGGCAGGCGAGCGCTATACCAATCACGCATTTCCTGATTTTCATTGAGTAACCTTTGAATTGTGTATTCCCGATCCCGCGCCCGCTGACCGGCCTGCGTGAGCTGCGCACGCAGGCTTTGTTCCTGGCGTTCCCGCGTCACGGCGTTTTCATTCAGGCGGTGAATAGCGTTGTCGCGGCTTTCAATACCGGCGGACAGCGTGCCGATAATACGCTGCGCCTGGTCTGACTTATCAGTCAGGCCGCCGATACGCCAGGTTTGCAGCCCCGCCAGTGCGCAGGCACTCAGCAGTAAAACAATCATCAACCGCATCAGACACCCCGCAGGCAGTAGGCCAGCTCATTCGCGCGGCGGCGTTCCAGGCCGGTGACGCGCACGCCGTTCACAAACACCCAGCGCGGCAGCTGTTCGCAGGCTTTTCGCCATTCCCCCTTGTTGATGAAAAACGCCAGGGTGGATTTACACGCCGCCGTCACGCCGACGTTAAACGCAAAGGACACCACGGCGTCATACACCGGCTGCGGCATGGCAACCGGCATACAGCGCGCAATGCCTTTCTCCACCCGCATCACATCTTCCACCAGATTCACGGCGGCCTGACGTTCGCTGATTTGGGTCTGCGGCTTCACACCTGCGGTGTGCCCGATGCCGTTTGTCCAGACGCCCGCGCTGCACTGATAGGCGGACAGGCGGCAGCCTTCGGCATCGGCAATCAGTGCCAGACCGGCGGCGGAGGTTTTCAACGTCGGCGTTTGCGGCAGCAGCGCGGCAATCGCAAGTACTGCGGCGACGGTGCAGCGTCTAACGATTGATGGCTGCATTTATGTCTCCTCTGACGCCCATAGCTTTCAGCAGGCGGTAAGTTTTGCGCCGGTAGTACCAGTTCACCAGGAAGGTCGCGACGCCGACGGCGGCACCGACTAAAAAGGCAATATCCTGCGGCGACATTGCGCCGAGCCACGCAAGAAAGGCCGCGACGCAATAACAAATAAACGAGGTGATGCGCTCCATGGTCATCAGTCCCAAAGTGAGACGGTTTCGCTGACTGCGGCCTGAGTAATATCCGGCAGCTCTACCGCGTAGCCATGGGGCAAAATTGCCCCGCGAGCGGCTAAGCCAACGTTAGCCGCGTAAACCTGTTCCATCACCGATTCGGTGCGCCCGTAGTAACGCCAGCAGAGCGAATCCACGGTGTCGCCCTGTTCGGCATAGACTTTCATCAGAGCAGCCCGATCACACAGTGCGACACGCCAGCAACATCGCTGATCGCATTGCGGCCATCACGCCACAGTTCATCAACCGTACTTTCGACAATCTCCGCCTTTTTACTGCCAGCATCGGTGGTATCACTGTTCGGATATCGTTCCGCAAGAATGGCTGCCGTAATGGATGAAACCGCCCGCAGGTAGGCACAGACTTTGATACTTTCGTCATCAATCTGGTCAGCCGGCACATCAGCGAGAGTTTTGTATCCCTGTGCCAGCTGTGCGACGCGGTAGTTGTAAAGCTCAGCGTTCACTTCGGTCAGCGCGTACTTAATCACGGCGCGCAGCCGTTTGGCGGTCACTGTTCCTTCCAGGCGCAGCGTGTCGCGTAACTCCACCGGATTGATATCCGGCCAGAAGTGCGTGTTTTTAATCGCGGGTTCCGTCGCGGCGTCCGGCTTTGGTGCAGGTACAACAAGAGACATAGTGACCTCTGAATAGGGGACGGTGGACGCCAGCGTTGAACGAGGTCACAGACCTGTCGCGGCTGGCGTGCCGTCCGGCGCGGGGCGCGTGCTGTTTAGCTGCTGGCAGCCTTTTTGATGGCTGACTCCAACCGCTCAATATCCTTTTTAACGCCGCAGTTGCTGTTCAGCTGGAAGGCGCGTTTCAGGTGTTGCAGGGCGAGCGGCAGTTTCTCCGCGTCGCGATACAGGTAGCCGGTGATTTTGTGCAGCTTGGCGCGCACCTGATCCGGCATATCCTGACTTTCAGTCAGTTCCATCGTGGTCATCAGTACATCAAGACTGACCGGCTCACCGGCAGCATGAGCGCGGGTGCTCATGTCGGCGATTTCCTCCGCCAGCGCATAACCGGCAGGACGTTTGCCGAACGGCATCGCCAGCTTGTAATGAAGCGCGTAGCGGGCGATTTCCAGCGCACCGGCGTAGTCACCGGCATCAATACGCCAGATCATGATCGTCATCAGGATAGCGTCCTGAGCACCTTTCCCTTCGGCGAGAACGCCTGCCACCCACGGCGCATATTCGGGCAGCATCTTGCGTTTGAGTTCTGCCTTTTTCTCAGCGGAGTAGGCTTTTTTCAGGGCTTTCTGGTCAGCATTAAGCTTTTGCAGCAGCAGTTCATAGCCGGTGGCATGACGCAGCAGGCTGGTATCCTGCTGCGCGGCTTCGATCGCTGACTGCCGCAACAAATGACGTCGGGCAGGGCTGGTCATGATTTACTCCTGAGCTGCCGGTGCGGTGGTCCCGGATGCAGTTTTGATGGCATCAACGATCGCCGAGGTGAATTTACTGAGTTCGGCCTTTTCAGCGGTGTCGTCTTCTTCGGCTGTCACTTCGATGTTCTCGATCAGACAGCCGCAGCCGTAATCTTCCACCACGTAATCCTCGTTAATGGATTCGTAGTTTTCGATGCGATCACGTTTTGGTACTTCCTCAACGTGGCGGCGGTGCGTGCCGTCCTGCCAGTAAATAGACAGGTTATCCAGGCGGGTGATCAGCATGGCGTTAGCAGGGAAGCCGGGCACACGCACGGCGGGCAGATTGCCGATGCGTTTCTGGCTGACAATCAGGTCGGCGGCCATCGCCTCAGTGTTCGGCTGTTGTTTGTTGATCAGCGGGAAATACTTATCCGCGAGCAGCTTGCGGCCACAGATAACCACCAGTTCGGTGTCGTCCTGATAGATCGGGTCGATCAGTTCATTCACCGCATCAAAGACCAGCGCGTCGAGGTTTTTGTATTCACCTTCGCCACCGACTTTCACCGCCTCATTGGTCACCGTACCGTCTTCGGCGACAATCATGCCCATCACTTTAGACGGGGCATTCAGGCGGTATTTTTGCAGCCAGCCCACACCGACATCCTGCAACAGCGGATTCTGAACGCGGTTAGACGTCGGTGCGCGGGAAATACCGTTAAAGCCGACAAGGATGCGATCCAATGCCTGACGCTTAATAATGGCGTCACGCAGGCGGGTCTGAAAATCGTTATATCGCGCCCACAAATCCAGCTTGCTGTACATCCAGTGGAAGTCGTAATTGGTTTTGGTGCAGTGGTAGCCTTCCTGATCCAGCTTGGTGAAATCAGCCGTTTCGCGCTCGTCACCCGCATCAGTGTTGGTGGTACTGGCAATCGTGCCGGTCACGCCGACGCCCACTTTCGCTCCCATCATTTCGTCCACCGGAATGATGTTGATGCGGGTCAGGAACTCTGAGGACTCCTGCAATCGGGTCATCAGCGTCTGCGTGACGGACGGCTCGACGTTAAATTTTTTATCCAGCGTGCCGATATCAACGTTGTTGAGCTTGGCGAGCTGGGAGAGGAACGCATTAAATTTAAAGCGCGTTTCTTTTTTCATGAGAGTTTCCTGAGAAATAAATTAATGTGTCGGATCAGCAGTCGGTGACTGTCTCGTCAGCGCCTGTGCCGCCGGTTGCGTGCGGACGCTGGTTAAAGTTCTGCGCCGGTGTCTGCGCAAGCTTGCCCTTCAATTCACTGAGAGCTTCATGTTCGGCAGCGGTGGATTTTTCCAGGGTATCGACGCGGCTCAGCAGGTCAGTCAGGCTGGTTTCATGCTTATCCAGTCCAGTCTGAGCGTATTGAGCAACTTCGCTGACGGCTTCATGAACATCGGCCAGGCGGGCATCGTCTGACGCCTGTTTACGTGAAAGCTTTTGTTTCACTAGGGCGAAAAGAGAAGGGGCAGTTTCCGGCGCATCTTCAAACTCAATCAGTGCTTCGCTTGCGACGGTGAAGAGGCTGTCCGGATCGGATTTACGACCGGCGAGCGGGTTCTGTTTTGCCGTACGGCTGAACTCCAGCATTTCAGTGCCGAGGCTTGCGGGGTCATCGGTGACGGCCAGACCGACCAGGTAGGATTTATTGGAGTTGGCGAAGTTACGTTTGATCTCCATCGAGGTGTAAACCTTTTGTCCGTCGCCGACCATCTGCGTTAAATCCGCGGTCGGGCTGATCATCGCGTACAACGCCCACTTGTCATGCAGCAGAGGTTCGGCCGCATCATCAATCTGTTCGGCTTTAAGTTGGATCACGTCGCCATAGCGGCGGAAATCACTGGTCGGTAAAACGCCTTTGATGTGCTCCAAATTGACGCGGGCGCCGTAGGCTTTCGCGCTGTATGTTTCCGCCATTTGCTTGATGTCGTTAGCATCAATTTCGCGGCCGTCGCAGGTGTCGCCTTCGACCCCGATACGGAACCATTTCGATACTTTCTTTGCCATGTGACTGACTCCGGTAATGAGTGTTGAGAACGGGAGTTAGTTTCCAGACAGTCACCGCGGGTCGCCAGTCGATGCGGGTTGTTGCCCGATGGCACAACGTGGGCAGCGCGAAAAACGGCTGTTCAGCCGGTAACGTGGCGGCATGAATATTTCAAACTCCACCATCATCAGCGACCCGCGCCGACAGGCGGCACTGCTTTACTGGCAGGGTTTTTCTGTGCGGCAAATCGGGGAGATGCTGAGCCAAAAAACGCCGACCGTGCAGAGCTGGAAAACTCGCGATCAGTGGGAGGCCATTGCGCCCATTTCTCGCGTGGAAACCAGCATGGAAGCGCGGCTGATCCAGCTCGTCATGAAAGATGTAAAGGAGGGGAAGGACTACAAAGAGATCGACCTGTTAGGACGACAGATTGAACGCCTGGCAAGGGTAAACCGTTACAACCACACCGGCAGCGAGGCTGATTTAAATCCGAACGTCGCGAATCGCAACAAGGGCGAACGCAAGGCACCCGAAAAGAATGTTTTCAGCGATGAGGCCATTGAGAAACTCGGTGACATCTTCATTGAAACATCCTTCGAGTATCAACGCGGATGGCATCAGGCCGGATTACAGCACCGTATCCGCAACATCCTCAAGTCCCGCCAGATTGGCGCAACCTTCTACTTTGCCCGGGAAGCGTTGATTGACGCGCTGACCACCGGCCGCAATCAGATTTTCCTGTCGGCCAGTAAAGCGCAGGCACACGTCTTTAAAAACTACATTATCGACTTTGCCCGACAGGTGGATGTCGATTTAAAAGGCGACCCGATTGTTCTGCCGAACGGCGCACGACTGATTTTCCTTGGCACCAACGTCCGCACCGCGCAGAGCTACACCGGCAATCTGTACCTGGACGAATACTTCTGGATCCCTAAGTTTCAGGAGCTGCGTAAAGTCGCCTCCGGTATGTCGCTGCATAAGAAATGGCGAAGCACCTACTTCTCCACGCCGTCCAGCCTGGCACACAGCGCCTATCCGTTCTGGTCGGGCGAACTGTTCAACAAAGGCCGTCGCAATAAAGCCGACAGGATTGACCTGGATCTCACGCACGCGCACCTGTCAAAAGGCGTGCTGTGCGAAGACGGTCAGTGGCGGCAGATTGTGACGGTGGAAGATGCATTGTCAGGCGGCTGCAATCTGTTCGACCTGGATCAATTGCAACTGGAATACAGCCCCGCCGAATATGAAAACCTGCTGATGTGTGAGTTCGTGGACGATCAGGCTTCTGTGTTCCCGTTCGCCGAGTTGCAGGGCTGCATGGTGGACAGCTTGGACGAGTGGGAAGACTTCGACCCCTACCTGAAACGACCGTTTGCCTATCGTCCCGTGTGGATTGGTTACGACCCGTCACATACCGGCGACAGCGCAGGCTGTGCAGTGATTGCTCCGCCGGTGGTTTCCGGCGGCAAGTTCCGCGTGCTCGAGCGTCACCAGTGGAAAGGCATGGACTTTGCCGCGCAGGCCAAAAGTATCGAGGAACTCACCAATCGTTATGCCGTGGAGTACATCGGCATTGATGCGACTGGCATCGGGCAGGGCGTATTCCAGCTTGTTCAGCAGTTCTTTCCGGCGGCGCGTGAGATCCGTTACAGCCCCGAGGTGAAAACCGCGCTGGTACTTAAGGCGAAAGACACCATCAGCTCCGGCCGCCTTGAGTATGACACCGGCCATACCGACATCACCGCGTCGTTTATGGCGATCCGCAAAACAATGACCGCCAGCGGCAACCGTTCAACCTACGAAGCCAGCCGCAGTGAAGAGGCCAGCCACGCCGACGTCGCGTGGGCAATCATGCACGCCCTGTTAAACGAACCGCTGACCGCCGCCAATGGCGGACAAAGCCCGAACATTCTGGAGTTCTACTAAATGAGCAAGCGCAAAAACCGTAAAGCCACGCAGACCACCACCACCGAAAACCAGCAGGGCGCAGAGATATTCAGCTTCGGTGATCCGACGCCGGTTTTAGACCGCCGCGAGATTCTGGATTATATCGAATGCACTGGCAACGGCCGCTGGTATGAGCCGCCGGTCAGTTTCGACGGCCTTGCCCGCAGCCTTCGCGCCGCCGTTCATCACAGCTCCCCGATTTACGTGAAGCGCAATATCCTCGCTTCGACATTTATCCCGCATCCGTTGCTGAGCCAGCAGGAGTTCAGCAAATTTGCTCTGGACTATCTGGTCTTCGGAAATGCGTATCTGGAACTGATCCGCAACCAGCTCGGCGAACCTTTGCGATTTGAGGCCGTACCAGCTAAGTATATGCGTCGCGGAGTGGAAGAGGGGACGTACTGGTTTGTGCAGGGATGGAAAGAGCCGCATCAGTTCGCAGCAGGCAGCATCTTCCATCTTATCGAACCGGACATTAACCAGGAGATTTACGGGCTGCCTGAATATCTGAGCGCGCTTAACTCTGCCTGGCTAAACGAGGCCGCCACGTTGTTCCGCCGCAAGTATTACCAAAACGGCGCGCACGCAGGTTACATCCTGTATATGACCGACGCCGCCCAGAGCAGCAGTGATATCGATTCAATGCGTAAGGCAATGCGGGACACAAAAGGCCTGGGCAACTTCCGCAATCTGTTCATGTACGCGCCGAACGGCAAGAAAGACGGCATCCAGATCCTGCCGCTGAGTGAAGTCGCTACCAAAGATGATTTCTTCAATATAAAAAAATCCAGCCGTGATGACCTTCTGAGCGCGCACCGCGTTCCGCCGCAGATGATGGGGATTATTCCTGATAATGCTGGAGGGTTTGGGGATGTAGAGAAGGCGGCGCAGGTATTCGTAAGGAACGAGCTGACGCCGCTGCAGGAGAGGATGAAGGAAGTCAAAAATCATACAGGTAGAGTGGTGTTGGAATTTAAATATTACTCTTTAGAACAACAAAATTTTTAAAAAATGCATGATTCTTCCTTTGATATTATTGAATTTTGCTGATCATTTCCAAAATTTCATCTTTCATTGTGAATATAGCAATCACTAATGGGACTAATACTTTGCTTGTTGTATTTTTAAATGCTTTTATTAAAACCCACTCATTAAGCTTGGGTTTTTTACTTAAGGTTAACTCTGAGAAAAATGAAAGTATGAGTAATGTGGCGTAGCATATCATACCGGCTGTGATTAATTTACCTATAAACTCAAGATGGAATTTATTAACTAACCATGGGAATGCAAAAATAAATATGCAAATGAGTATAGATAGTGGAATGAGGGCAAAATATGTGATGAATAAAAACTTATCTTTTCTATTCCTCTTTTGTTCAAGTATTCGGAGGTTGCTTTCTTCTATTTGAGTTATCTTTTGTTCAAGAAGAGCTATTTGTTCATCTTTTGCAGTGATTTTAGACTCTGAATCGATAAGAAATGAATTATTCTCACTAGCTAAATTCTCAAGCTTAGAGTTTACCTCCTCTATTTGAGATTTTTTTGATTCAAATAATGTCTTGTAATGTGTTGCTTGCTTAGCAAATTCAGATTCTAAGAAGCTTATGATTTCATCATTGCTGCTATCACTGTCAATAATTTTTTGTTTTAAAGCTTTGTCTGCAAGCATTGAGCTCAAAATATCAATATCAATATCATTGATGTTTTTGAAGGTGGTTAATGCTTGTATTATTTCAATGGTGACTTTTTCATCTTTAGCATCAAACTCTCCGAATAGGAGTGGAAGCCTCATTGTTTCCAATATCCCTGATTCTAATGCATCATCCCTAGGTACCCAAAACTGCAGTAGCTGAACAAGATTTGTTGGATGTAGAACTACTGGGAGATTAGTCTGCCGAATTTTTCTTTTTAGTTGATCAAAATGAATCATTGAGAAATCAATTGTAACGCCCCAATAATTTTCATCTAATGGGGATTCAGCTGTTTCTTCACGATGGTCTTTTATAATATACCAAAAAATCAAATCATGTTCGATTGCTTCGTATCTTTTTCTTTGGCTTTCAGGTCTTTTTTCTTCTTTTTTCCAAAGAGTTACTTGGTCACTAATAATTCGTTCATCACTAGGATAGTGTACAGTTGGCCATTCTAAAATCTTTATGCCTTTGTGTTCAAGGTGTCTAACTAATCCATCAGTATATGGTAAAAAGTATGCTTCTGGAGAAAGTATATCGTTAGTTTTTGAGCACTCGGTAAAATATTTTGCAGCAATGCTACTTTTTATTCCTGATTTAATAGCTGCCCTTGCTAAATGCGGAGAATAGCGAACGCGTTTCAAGTTATCAAGTTGATAAGCTACTACTTTCTTTATTTCTTCAAGCGTGGTTGGTAGGATGTAATATGATATTTTAACACTGCCAACTTTTTCAGAGAGGCTTAGTAATGATGCGGCAGACTCGTCCGCAGGATTTTCATGAAGCCCTAAAACAGAGAAGACAAAATTAGTGTCAAGAATTATCTTAACATTTCTTTGTTTTTTTGTATTTTCTAGGATTTTAATGGTTTCTTTTTTCAGTTGGGTAGCTTCAACGAAAAAATAAGCATTTAACGATCTAAGTATATAATTTTTTGTGTATTCAACATTTGGGTTAAAAAATTCCGTCAATACTTTCTTTAAGCTAATGTGCAGTTCTGATGGGTATTTATTAAGGAAACCATTTAACCAATCGTGATTATTATATAAAGTACCATTTTTAAGGAATGTATACGTGTTTGCGCCTATTTTTTGTATGGATTTTATTAATTCAGTTCTAAAATCCTCCCATACTATACTAGTGTCCTGAGTTATTTTCTCTTTAATTAATAATGCTTTAAAAAGAGTCTCAACTTTAGCGTTTTCATCAAATGATGCTATGTTTCTTATTTTTAATGACTTTCTTTCATTTTCAGTTAGTCGGTAACTCAAGTTGTTTTTTAAGATTTTTTCTTTCGATAATAAATAGTCTAATTGTGAAGTGATGTTTTCAATTGGAATGGATATATTTAGGTCTGAAGTGATCTTTGCGTGTAAATCTATTGCAGTGATGTCACTTTCACATTCCCATAAAAATCCAACTATAATTTGCGATGTTGCTTTTTTCCACCATCCACTTTTGTTGAGTTCAACATAGTTAACAAGCGAAATTAATTCATTTGACAACGGTTTTGTTACCATCCCCTCTCTCCCTAACATAAAAAACCTTAAATTTCACTGATTACGCTTTTAAAAATTGCATATTAATCATTATGTTGTGTTAAGTCGCCGATGCGGAAAAGTGAATTAGTATATTCAAAGGCAACGCGATAATGTCACTTTAAAGTAACAGAGCTTAATGTATATACTATTTATCAAAAATTAATTCCTCAATTTTTTGCTAAAAAATCACCCTTTTAATACTTTTGTGATTTGGTCGTAAATTTATTATGTTGGTTTTGTATGGATTGTACCCAATCTATTAAGCTCAGTGAAACATAACTGCGCGCAATGCTATCCCCGCCACGCCTGCCCGCTTTATAGGTCGCTTTTGATGCAATTGCGCGATCCGGTGTGATCCACGCCAGCACTGGTCTGGCGGGGAGAAAAGGGCAGGGCGATCACCATGCTAAATCATGCACTCAATGCATGCAGAGCTTCTTAAAGGGGATCACCCGATGTTCCAGGCTATTCTTCGTCGTCGTAAACCGTGAAGGGCGCATACGTGGCTTCCTCTTCATCCAATACCTGATCAGCCATATCAGAGATCATTTCCATAACCAGTGCGTACTCATCATTTCTGCACTGGGCTGACTGTGCGATGTCAGCCATTAGCCGGATTTTAGTCAAAGCCATTTTTAGCTCATGAGAGGATTCCATTACTCACTCCAATGCACTGGTTATTTGTACAGTATAATATGTCCATTCTATAACAAATTCCATAAAAAACTGCATGTTAATGGTCGAGCCATAGTTCTGATGAATACTTAATCAGTTATCATTTCCATAAAATTCTGCCCAATCCTGCAGCGGAGGGTATTGGATCTCAACGTCTCCAAAAGTGATTTTTGCCCCCCTGACTAAGGCCTCAAGTTCCCACTTCTCCGGTCTGATGTCGTGTTTGAGCAACTCTTGTTGAATCTGAGGCAATCTGTCACGTTCCTGCGGGGTCAATCTGGCAGAAGGAGCTGCAACACGCCTTTTAGTCGGGTCAAAACTACGCTGAGTTTTGCTGATCCTCGGTGTTTCTTCGCGCATACGCGCCACAATCGCCTTCACGGCGGCAGTGTCTGTCCAGTCAATAACTCGCAAGTTGTCATAAGTGGTCGCTGTGGTGACGCTCCTAGCAGGGTTATCGCGCACATTTGTGGCCGTTTTGTTTCCTCCCAACCCACAGTTATTGACAGGACTCCGAGGCGCGCCGGAGGCGCTTTTTGACGTCAAAATCTCAACGTCAACGGCAGAAGAAACGATGCGCCATTGGGTTGTACGCGTTTCATAAACACGAGAGTCGCCGAGGTGAGGGGCAAAAATGCCAACAACCTTTTTCACTTCTTCGTCGTAGGCGTTCAGTTCAGCGGCAACCCGACGAGCTACACGCACGGTCTGATCTTCACGTGGAACATTCGCGCCGCCTTGAGCCTCCATGTACGCCATAAAATCACCGGCATCAGCAGCTGCGCGTACTGCTTCGACTTCTTCGTCAAAGGTTTCAGTCAGGCTGATGGAACGGATACGGCGACATTCACGGTATGAACCCATCGTTGGCAGACCGATAGGGTGAAACTGCGGGATACGCCAGGTAGCAGCCCAGGCGGTAACAGCGGCAGCGGAGTCTGTCAACAACTCGCCGGTTTCGTGGTCACGCTCGCCTTCCAGTGCGTAGCCGTCGATATTTTTCGCAATGTATTTAGCGATGTATCCAGCCGCGCCGCCACGGTTCAGGTGCTTACAGTCAAAGCGGTTCTTTGCTGCGCCGCGTTCGTCGCCGTCTTCTTTCATGGCATATTTACGCATGATATCGATCACCGGCTGACGCATGTCGGGTTTGGTGAATAACATCATGTGCCAGTGCGGGGTCGCGTCGTGATGAGGTTCGACAACGCGCATCCCGTAAACGGACAGACCGCTATCTTTGAACGCGGTGCGCATTTTGCTCCAGATCCCGCATAGATAACGCTGCGCATCTTTCGGTGTATACGCTTCTTTGTCCCACGCATGATTACGCTGAACGCGTTTATTATCGCCTTTGCCAACAATGCGCGTCGGGTGATATTTGGAAGGGGTAGTGATAGTCAAAAACATGCCGACATCGCCATTTGCCGCAGCATATTTCTCGGTACCGGCTATGGTGCTCATTAGTTCCATACGGCGGATCTCAGGATTGGAGATGCTCGCCATTACCTTATCGATCAGACTAATGCGCTCGCCGGTTTCGACGTTTTCAAGGTCGCAGCTTTTCAGGTAGTCGAGATTCGACAGGCGGCGCGCACGCACTTCACGAATCGCCTGCTTACTGGCATAGGGAGAGGCGTCGCGGTTTACCTTGCCTATTGCGATCAGCAAAGATTCACGCCAGCGGGTTCGCTGACCTTTGAGCTGACTTAGCCACCATTCAGGATTAACCAAGCGAGACAGGCCAGCTATGGCGGAGACAGTATCAAGCTTGTCCTTGAGGTACCTTGTCCAGTGCATCGGCCTGACATTGAAGGCCTGAGCCATACCCGCGATTTCGCCATAAAGTTCACACTGCGTATCACGATCAAAAAGAATCGCGTTATCACCGTGGTATTGAGTTAGCAACTGTTCGCAACGGTCTTCATAGATGTCTTTGAGTTGTCGCGCGATGTCCTGAGCAAACCTGCGTAGTGGCTTATCAGTCATGCTCGGCAGCCCGTGATAGGTATCTGCCTCTGACATGAATCTCATGGAGGCATCAGCATTCATTGTGTGAGCTGAATTAACTGCATCAACACGCGGCAGGATGCTGCGTCCCAGAGTGTAAATCAGGTATTTGTAGGCAGCGATAATCCCCTGGGTATTAAGCAGGTGTGCGTAACGGCCATTGAAGATTTCACGCAGATCATTCGATAGACTTTTTAGTCTGATTAAAACGGCTTGCCCCTGATGGTATTCATCACGGGTAAGCGGTCTCGGTCTTTCTTGAGGCACGATCGGGGTGAGGGGTTTATTCCAGGGGAACGCCCATACGTCGGGCGTTCCAGTGTGAGGATTAAAACGGCTGGTCAGCATTACAGACCATCTTTGATATCAGTGATCAGATAGCCAGCATTAATGCCGGCCAGAATGATCAACGCTATCGAGAGAATTATCATTTGTCCCCTCGATAATGTTTGGCTGTCATCTCAGCAATTTCTTTGCAGTACACGCAAAGCTCAACGCCTGGCAGAGTTGCGCGACGCTCTTCGGGAATGGGACGATCACACTCAATGCAGAACATCGCTGAAACGCCTGCAACAGATGCGCGGGCAGCTTGAATTTGAGACGCGAGAATCAGTTCTGCACGTTCTTGAGCGGCGTCGATTACATCGGCCATCAGTGAAAATCTCCGGCTTCATTTTGAATGCGCGTAGCTTCATCACGCAAAGCTTCGGCGGCTTCGATGCCGGTCATTTCCTTTTTGGTGATGAAACTTGCAATAGCCTCAAGACGGGAAGCAAATACTACAGCACGATTGGCGCGCTCTTCGTTACGCACGGAGTTCAGCAACATTGTGAGTTTAGCGGTGTAATCACCTTCAGCTGCTGAAGCCATATCGAAACCGGTAACCGGTAAACCAGCAAAGCCGTGACGAGATTTATTGATGATGTTGTTCATAGTGTTTTCCTGTTTTTTAGGCAAAAGAATGCCCGGCGAGTTGACGCCTGTTAATTTTGTTGTGGGTTAGTGTTTAATATTTATTTTGCAGTCGTCTTCGCTGATAAATTTAGGCAGTGATTCAGTTAATCCCAGTAAAGAATTCAATGCTGCAACCACTTGATGCCTTTCTGTTGGCGTTAACTCTGCATACTTCATATCAACATGTCGCTGTTTTAAACCAGCATGAAAGCAGATCGTTTTGCGCATATGCAGCGGCTGAGTATCAAATGTCTCCTGCGCTACATTCTTTTTGTGTTCTAGCATCTGTTTAATTTTTGACAGATGTTTTTTGCCAATTTGAATATGTTCTTCATTAACTAAAAACATAATCACCTCAACTAAATATACGTTTTAAGACAGTGTTTTTTTTCTTCTGAGCCTGGCAAATGGGACGCTTTTTGATTACTGGGTTCCATATATTTCCATCAGGCATTTCCAGCCAGCCATGACCAAAATGACGGGATGGACTCTGTTGCTTCAGAAGAGGTGCGATTGAAATAGGCATGATTACAGCAGTCCGTTAGTCGTCACGTTCGCGATAGCGCCCACTGCAGACGCCAGAGCCGGTGATGCATGTACTCGGCCTTGTACAACCAGACCGATCAGCGATAAATGCCTGATACCAGCGTTTACGCCTGCCAGCAGTGACATTTTTCTTTGAGAGCTGACAGCACCGCCCTTTACAGCATCTGCAGCGATTGAACCTACGGCTGCAGTCGCTTGTAGCGCATAAGTCGAAAGATTAGAGGTAGCGATTTCATTGACAGGTACAGAAGGTAGGCAGTTAATTTGTGCCAGCATACCGTCGAGCAGTGCAGCGTCTTCAGTGAGATCAGTAATTAGCAAAAGCTCTTCGCAAGTGAGTTTATGAGGTTGCTCTGGATTAAATTTATTGCGCAGAATTTGGGGCTTAGTGCCCATCTGAGCCGCAAGTTCGGTGAGGTTATGACGATTCACAAAAGCCTTGCATGCATCGTCAAAGTGATAGTGTTTGGAAACACGATAATCAAACATTGTTAGTCCCTACTTGTTTGAATATTCTGACTCAAGGCTTTATGTATCGGCACTTGATGGCTTGCTGACGATTCTTTTGACGCCACGCTTCGAGGTTGATCAGCGCATTACCATGACGTTCCATAACAAAAGTTTGCATTTGACCTGTTTTACGGTTTTTACGCTGTTGCGTGATCGTGGTAGTAGGCGTTGGAGCAAGCAGGACTACGCCATTAGCAATCCACTTCTCAAGGACTGCGGAGCTGATGCCGTTGATTGCAGCAAAATCTTTCTTAGAAATTGTCGGGGAGTTAGCGAGGGTGGTCAGTTGCAAACTAATTGAGTTCACGATAGTTGCAGACAGGGCTGACTCTAACGCTGGAAGGATCTGGGAGACAACAGAGTTTAACAGCTCCTTAGAAACGATAGTCTTTTCAACGGGCGCTTGAATTGCATTCTGATCAGACATAAAGCAAAATCTCCTTTTAAGCAGTTTGAGTTCTACTGTGTAGCATGTGGTGTGTGATCACTTTAGAATACAAACATAGAATTGTAAAATACTTTTGTATTTTCAAGGTGGGCAATGTCTGAATCTAAACCTAATGCATCGGAAGTACTGGAACGTTTGTCTTCCTCTTATGGGGTGACAACACAGAAAGAACTCGCTGCCTGCCTTGAGATACCTGCGGGAAACGTCAGTGCATGGATGCAGAGAGGAAGCGTTCCCGGTAACGCCATCATCAAATGCGCATTAGATACCGGAGCGGATCTCAACTGGTTAGTTAGTGGTGGGTTTGCAAATGCAAATAAAAAAAATAATGATATTATAGGCTTCTCCCCGTCCTCTACCGCTCCGTCACTTAAAGGAAGTGATTTAATCCGCAAAATGCTCTCCACTGGAGGAAGGCCTGTACTAAAACGGATCATGGATGCATACGGTTTTAAAACGCAAAAAGAGCTAAGCGAATATTTTGAAGTCTCGACCGGTACAATCAGCACTTGGGTTCGTAGAGAGTTTTTTCCTGCAGACCTTGTGATTGCTTCTGCTTTAGATACTGGTGTATGCCTATCATGGGTTGCGACTGGTGAAGCAAAAAATTCACCATCGGCATTAAGCCAATCAATTTTAAAGAAAGAACTAAACTCAGGTGTTCTCGAGGATGCTGGACATTGGAATTCAGACTTAAGCTTTCTTTCTCACATTTTTATTGAACCCGTATTAATTGCCAACAGAATATGCTCATGGTTAGTTGATTTTGGTATCAAAGATATTAGTAATGGTCGTTGGTTATTAGATATTAATTCAAAGCATGATATTTACGATGTGGTTCTACTTCCAGCAAAAAAACTAAGAGTAAAAAGCAATAATATTCAATTTATGTGCGATTACAATGATGTAACAGTATGCGGAAAGGTCGTCGTTACCTTTGAAAATAATCTTTAGTAGCCAGATTATTTCTTTAACATAGCAATACGGAATGGGGTGTTAGTATGTTTCAAAGTGAAATTAGACAAGGCACGATAAATAACTTACTCGAAAGAGTAAGAGCTCGTAGATATGATAAGTATTTATTGAAAATAATTATTGAAAAAGCTCGCTCAATAAATAATAAAACGATTACTTTTGATTTTCCTGTTACAGCAATAGTTGGACCCAATGGAGGTGGTAAATCAACCATCGCCGGCGCTTCAGCGATCCTATACAAGGAAGTAGCACCTGCATTATTTTTTGCTAAAAGTGGTGCTTATGATGCAAGCATGCAAAACTGGAAAATAGAATATGAAGCCATAGATAGAGTCGCAAAACCCAATGATATATTAAGACGCACTGCAAAATATCACAATCTAAAATGGGCAAGAAATACATTAGATAGAAATGTCTTGATTTTCGGGGTAATAAGAACCGTACCCGCCTCTGAACGTAAAGAGTTAAGAAGATGTGTTTCAAATAATTTTGTTGTTCAGGCCGATAGGATCGAGGGTCTTTCAAATATAGTTTCAACTTCAGTTTCAGCTATCCTCGATAAAGATGTTTCTGAGTTTAAACATATGATTGTGGATGATTCTGGCAATGTTACCTTACTGTCAGGTGTAAATGATACAGGTGATTCATTTTCCGAATTCCATTTTGGTGCTGGTGAGTCAAGTATTATTCGGATGGTACTGCAGCTTGAATCCGCAGAAGATGGCACCCTTGTAATAATCGAAGAAATAGAAAATGGCTTACATCCGATAGCAACTATAAGAATGGTTGAGTATTTAATAGAGCTTGCTGAACGAAAAAAAATACAAGCCGTCTTTACTACTCACTCTAATGATGCATTAATTCCTTTGCCTAGTGAAGCTATTTGGGCATCTGTTAATGGAGAACTTTATCAAGGGAAATTAGATGTTAAATCACTTCGTGCAATTAGTGGGCAAATAAATTCTGCGCTAGTGATTTTTGTCGAAGACGAATTTGCTGAGCAATGGGTTAGAGCAATATTAAGTTTCATGCCAGATGTCGCGTTAGATGCAATTTCTATTCACCCAATGAAAGGTGATGGTACCGCAGTACGAGTTCATAAGAATCATAATCTTGATCCTAGTGTTCGACAACCTTCCTTATGCATAATTGATGGTGACTCCTTACAGAGACATTCATTGGAGGATTTGATTTTTAGACTGCCTGGAACTAGGCCTGAGGCTACTATTTATGATGATATTTTACAGAGGATAGATGATGTTTCTGGGGAGTTATCCATAAGATTGTTAAAGCCATACGAATACCAAAATGAGTTAAAGAACAAGCTAAGAAGCGTTCGAAATACTAACAGAGATTATCATCTGCTATTTAGTCAATTGGGCAAGGCAATTGGGTTCGTTTCAGAGGCTAGAGTAAAAGAAGCCTTTCTCACTCAATGGTGCGAAGCAAATCAAGAGTTTATTAACGATTTTCATGTTCAGATACGAGAATATTTACCCCAAAATAGCGATGTGGTTGAAATAAGGTAGGCTTATTTCTGCGGGTGGGTAATGAAGTTGTCGCCATTATTTCGCCAGAAAGTAGGTTAACTTATTGAAAAAAAAGGCCGAGATTAGTATTCGGTCTTTTTTTCACCTAACACCCTTCAAACCCAATATTTAATCCTTTCCATGCAAGAGGCATCGATGCTGATTTACAAAGTTTTCGGAAGATACCTTGGCGTTAAGCAAACATCAGAAGGTTGGCAGGTGTTTCGCGCTGATATGTCGGAGAGAAAATTTTCGAGGCTGTATGACATTATCATTCCTGATGACCTGACAGAGGATGAAATACCGGGTTGGCTTGGGGATATTTTTCATGAATCAGCCAGCGAAAAGCATCCTGATGTTATACGTGTCGAATGATAACTGCGTGCAATTACCGCTGAAATTCAGGCCAAAAAAAAGCCCGCTCGGGGCGGGCTGAAAGGGTTAAAGCGAGGGTCTTACGCACTATGAAGGACAGTTCACAGTGGACACAGGAGAAGAAACTTTGTCTTCGAAATCTAAGGTATCAAACAGAATGTAGGGTTATGTCAAATCTGAGTAAGTTTAGTTCCGGAGATGTAACTCTGCCGATGGCGGGTTTACATTGAGCGTATAACCGCTATCTTTTTATCGATAAACTCCGGTCTGTGCAGAAGAAATAAATTGGGTTGCATCGGCCGTCATAAAGGAGAGTTATGCGATATTGGATTGGCCTGACGGTTCTTATGATTGCCCTTATATTGTGTGCGCCGTGGATTACTGAGCGTATCCCTCCGGCTTACAACCCTCTGGCGCCACTCGCTGTCAGTGATTCTCCGAACCTCATTACTCGTTATAAACTCCGCCGTCTTGATAATAATCCGCAAGCCTGCCTTGAGGCGCTCGAACGCGCGCAAGCGGCGGGGGCGATTCAGTTTACGCCTGTCGGGAATATGGGCGGGAAGTGTCCGCTGAAGGATCCGGTGCGGGTCCGGGGATTAGGGGATGTGTCACTGAGTTCGAGTTATCTGGCCAGTTGTCGTCTCGCGCTAAGCAGCGCGATGTTTGTTTCTCAGGTGGCGAAGCCACTGGCAAGTGAAGCACTGCGTTCACCGCTGGTACGTATCGATCATCTGGGCAGTTATGCCTGTCGCAATATTTATAACAAACCGAATGCCAGGCTGAGTGAACATGCGACGGCGGAAGCGCTGGATATCGCCGGATTTTGGCTGAAGACGGGCGACAGCTGACGGTCTTGAAGCAATGGCCGCAAACCGGTGATGAAGGGCAGTTTATCCATACACTTTTTACGCAAAGCTGCCCGTACTTCGGAAATTCAATCGGACCGGATTACAACACAGCGCACGCCAATCATTTCCATCTTGGCTTGCGCTGGTTTGGTTTCTGTCGTTAACAGAACATTAATCTGCTAAATACCGCTCGACCAGACGTGTCCAGTAAGCCGCGCCAAATGTCAGGCTTTCATCGTTAAAGTTGTAAGCCGGATTATGCAGCGCAGCACTGTCGCCGTTCCCCAGTCGCAGGAAGCAGCCTGGCTTTTGTTGCAGGAAATAGGCGAAGTCTTCACTGCCTGAAATCGGCGGCAAGTTCTCCACGACGTTCTCTTCACCCAGCAGCTCTTTTGCCACTTCGCATGCAAAGGCAGTTTCCCTGTCGTGATTGACCAGAACCGGATATCCCGGCACATAGTCTATCTCGGCACGCGCCCCATAACCCGCGGCGTGGTTTTCGACTAATGTGCGGATACGATCTTCGAGGATTTTCCGCACGCCCGCATCAAACGAACGGACGCTCATTTCCAGACGCGCTGTTTCCGGAATAACATTCGAAGCATGGCCGGCATGCAGTGAGCCGATGGTAACGACCGCCGTCTCATTCGGGTCAATGCTGCGTGAAACGATCGATTGCAATGAGACCACTAAACTTCCGGCGACCAGAATAGGATCCACGGCCATATGCGGACGTGCGGCGTGTCCGCCTTTGCCATGAATAGTGATATTTACCGTATCGCAGGCGGCCATAAATGGCCCTGAGCGGAACATCATTTTCCCAACCGGATACCCCGGATGGTTGTGCAGTCCATATACGGCGTCGCAGGGGAAGCGATCGAACAATTTCTCAGCCAGCATACGTTCGGCACCGCTGTTGAAACCGATTTCCTCTGCAGGCTGAAAAATGAGATGAACAGTGCCAGAAAAGTTTTTGCTACGTGCCAGTTGTTCCGCCGCGCCAAGCAGCATTGAGGTGTGGCCATCATGACCGCAGGCATGCATTTTGCCAGGCGTCTGGCTGGCATAACTGACACCGGTTTGTTCAGTGATAGGCAGAGCGTCCATGTCTGCGCGAATGCCAATACTGCGAGTGCCCGGGCCGGACCTCAGCGTGCCCACGACGCCGTATCCGCCCACGCCGGTGGTGACCTGATAACCAAGTGCGCGCAGTTTGTCCGCGACTAATGCCGCAGTAGCGGATTCTTCATTGGAAAGCTCGGGATGTTGATGCAGGTGCTGGCGAATTTCACGCAACCCCGGCTCGAGATCGACCACGTCATCGAGAGTGCAAAGTGTTTTGTGAGTCATTATAAGTATCTGTCTGTGCCTGTGAGTTCAAACAGAATGCAGTGCGCGATGAGGGCTGGCAATCACTAATTAACGCACATGAAAAGGTTTATATCGATTCTGGAATGTTCAATTCAATACCGCTATGTAACTGATGTAACTGGCTAAAGTGTTTTCCGCGACATCGTCCAAAAAATGATTTGTGCTGTAGACAGCCGCCAACGCGATTTGGGAATATCTGGCAGGCGAAAAGTGGCCTGCCAGATAAGACATTTTTAAGAGGGGGATGGAAATCAGGCAGGAAGATAGGTAATTGAATGCTCGAGGGAGTCACATTGAGAATCAATGAGGACACTCCAGATCCCTTTATAAGGGATGCCGACATAAGCCGTGTTTTGATTATTCACGGTGAGGACGTCGCCGAAACCGGTGTGACGGCCCTTTTGCTCTGCGTCATTTTCACACATCAGATGGATGTGACATTTTTCTGAACAACGTATGACGACAGTATCGCCTCCAAACAGACTTAATCTGGTTCGAACAATTGGCATGACTTTCCCTCAATGATAAGTGAAGTACCTGAAATACGCTGTAACCGGACACTGCCAGGATTTAAGCCGCAGAGGCTGGGAGTGATGTGAGTCACATAACGTGCTTTAACTTATAAAAGCAGACTAAAGGTGGCGAAATAATGACCTTAATCAATAGTTATAAGATTCCATCAAAGTTTCGTGAATAAGTCGTCGCTTGGTTGTTAACGAAAGTGCTTAAACTTTTGTCACCAGAGCGTGTTGTGGAAGGTCGGTTAACAGCGGGTAAGAAAAACAATCCGGGAGGTAACATTCATGGGATATCGTGAACGCCAGTGATTACGCATATTCATTCGTTACAGAGTAATAAAATAGCTGCTTTTTCTTTCGCAAGCTGACACCCTATGGGGTCTGGCATGTGTGCACGCTTGAAATTGATTATTATCGGATTTTTTGCCGTCAAACCCGCTGGTTGAGCGGGTCATGAAATGAGTGTGCGCTACACTTTCTAATCTTATTCAGTCATAAGGGCATCGGATGATTTGCTCCGAAACATTCAAACACTTCAGAAATTTCAGTGCATTAGCGTTGATTCTGAACGCGACTTTTAGCCTGCCGGTACATGCGGATGATGCGCTGTTACGGGCATGTAGCAATGCAAAAACGGCAAAAGACTGCCAGTTACCCTTCCAGCAGGGACTTTCACCTGTTCAGGTAGGTTTGAGCCGTGAACCGTTGTGGGGTTTTGTCGACACCACCGGGCATATGGTCATTAAACCTGCTTTCAGTGAAGCGCGCGGGTTTGTGAATGACGTAGCCGCTGTCAAAAAGGGCGACAAGTTCGGTTATATCGATAAAAAAGGTAACTGGGCGATTGAGCCAAGTTTCACACGCGCCACCGATTTTAATGCGCGGGGTACCGCGCTGGTGGTTACGGACAACCGTCTGGCGATGATCAACCGCAAAGGGCAAGTCATCAAAACGCTGCCATTTGCAGCCTCTCTGGACACCAACGGTTTTATGCAGGGTCAGGCGCTTGCAAGCGTACAAATTCAGGTTTCCCCTGCGTTGTGGAACGCTTCCACCGATCGTTCTCTGTCATTACCCGATGATGTCATGGCGCTCGATTTGCCGCAGTCCGGGCTGATTCCGGCCAAAAAACGCGATACGGCCAACGACGGTTTCTGGGGTTATCTCAATAAAAATGGTGAATGGGCCATTGACCCAATGATTCTCAAAACCCGCGACGAACCATTGCTTAACGGTGATGTGGTTGCGGTGAAAAACAAGAATGACTGGGCTTTTGTTGATCGTCAGGGTGTTTCTCTGAGTAAAGATCAGTACAAATCCGTTCGTCCGCTGTCCTCAGGAAGTTGGCTGGTGACAACGAACGATAACTCGAAACAGTTGCTGAACAGCAAGCTCGAAAAAGTGCAGGATATTACTGCCGATCAGTCTGAGAACATTCTGGTCTGGGGTAAGGCTGTCGTTGGGCAAGGCAGTAAAGGGGTGATGATTATCGGTGCCGATAATCAGGTTGTGACCGTCAAAGCCAACAAGCCACAGTTATTGCAACAAGGTAACCGCCTTTGGGTGACGCAAAACGAAGGTAAAACGCTTCAGGTGGTACAGGTTTATGATAACAACGGCGTAGCGTTGCTCAATGATCCTACGCTTGCTGCCTTGAAGGATTACCAGCTGCAACCGCTGGCGGCGAGCGCGATGATTGATGACGCGCCTGTATTACCCGCCGGCAACAGTGATGTATCGCGCAATCTGCCTTGGGCGCTACTGAAACCTTCCGATGCCAGCAAACCCCCCGCCATTCTTACCTCGCAGGGTACTGTGCTCTCAGACCCTCAGTGGGCCGCGATTGAAAGTGCAACCGCTGAAAGTGAGAGTGCTCAGGGTCCGCTGATTATTCGTACTCAAAGCAAAAAAGTGGGCGCGGTGGATTCAGCAGGTAAATGGGTTATCCAGCCTACCTATTCCGACATTACTCCGTTCAGCGGCGATTACACCTGGGCCGTTGATAGTAGTAACAATACTCAGACGCGCCGTTTAATCGATCGCAACGGCAATGCGGTTGAAGTGCCTGCAAATATTGAGCAAAACGCACAGCGTCTGTCTGCCGGTTTGCTGTATTACACGGAAGGTGATAATGACGCGCGGCGCTGGGGCTTATGGGATATCGCCAGTAAAGGAATTAAAGCTGCGCCTCAGTTTGTACAAATCGAATCCTTCACCGATGGTTATGCGTTAGCGAAAGCTGATGCAGGATGGGGCGTGATTAACCGTGATGGTTCCTGGGCCATTCCCCCCTCTGCAGACCGCAGTGGCAAACCTCAGTACGTTGGCGACGGTATGTTTACCATCGCTGATAACGATCAACCCGGCGAGCGCGGCGCGGTTGCCAGCCATTACGGGCTCTACAGCGCTGTAAACGGTCTGGCTCTGGCCACTGACTTACTTGCCAGCCCGCAAAGGGTGGGTGAGAACCACTGGCTGGTTAAGCCTGCTGAAGGTGGTGTCGCGTTGCTCGATGATGCGGGGCGTGCGCCACTGAGTAAAGGCATTGCGGCTTCCTCAAGCTCCGTCGAAGGAGACTGGGTGATGCTCAATTTCTCCCCGCACTTTGGCGCAATCAACGGTAAGGGTGACTGGCAGATCGAGCCGTTGTACACCGAAGCGTTTAGTTTCATTGCGCCGCTTAACTGGAGCCGTGCAAACAGCGACGGTCAAACTACGCTTATTAACGATCACGGCGGTGAACCGCTGGATGGTTTTGAACAGGCGCAGCCGCTGAACTCCCTTACGCGTCTGGTTATGAATGACGATGCTACCGGTGAAACGGTGCTCTACGATAACGACGGCAACGAAGTCCAGCGCTTCGCCGGGCTGGGCAGCCTGCTGGCTGATAAAGCCAGCTCGGGTGTGATCCCAATGCGAAACGATAAAGGTCTGTTTGGCTTTGTTGATCAGCAGGGCAAAAAACTGATCGGTGCCTATTTCGATCAGGTCGGTGCTATGAATAATAATTTCGCCGCCGCCATGAAGAAATCGACCTACGGCAACTTATTCGGTTATATCAATCCGACAGGCCGTTTCGCTGTGCTGCCTAAGTTTGACTGGGCTGGTGACTTTAGCGAGAAACACGCATGGGCTGGTGGAAAAGGTGTTGTCAGCCTGCTCAACGCTGAAGGTGCCGTTCAGGCAAAAATTCAGATTCGCTGTAATCAGCGGGTCATTGTTGATGCCAAAGGCGCTTATCTGTGGCCCGCAAAAGCGCCTGCTTGCAGTAACGGAGGCAATTAATGATTGTTAGTAAACCTTCAAGGCTGCACCGCGCACTCTCTGGTGCGTTTAATACCACCAGCGCGCTGGCCTTATTGACGCTAACAACACCAGTGATGGCGGCTGACGCGACCAGTTGTTCTGCATTGCTGCCATCGTCGCAAACGGAGACTCAGGCCCGAAATGCGCTGCCTTTGGCGCAAAACCTGTGCCTGCGTGATGTGCATGAAGGGCGCGCTGCCGTGTTTCTGCCTTCAGCGGCGGGAAACGGTGACCGTTGGGGATTTTTAGATAATCAGGGTCAACTGGTGATCAAACCCGTTTTCGACGACGTCGGGGATTATCAAAACGGTGCCGCTGCCGCGAAGCAGAAAGGTAAATGGGGCTTTATTGATACGACGGGTAACTGGCTGATCCAGCCGACCTTTGACAGCGTGCAGCCTTTCACGAAGTCGGGTCTGGCGGCTGTCGTGCAGGCTGGAAAGCCGCAACTGGTCAACAGAAAGGGCGAACAAGCCGGTAAACCTTTTGATGAGCTGGTTGATGAAGCGCTGCTCACCGATGGGATACCTGCACGTCTGCGGCTTTCATTCAAAAGCGTATTACTTTCACCGGATGGTGTCCGCCACGTGGCGACTGACAAAATGGAAGTCGTCGAGCCTTTTGGGACCGAGGGTTTGTTTATCGCGTTTGATGCGACCCAAGGCTATGGCATTGCCGACGAGAATCTCACCTGGCGCATTCAGCCACAGTATTCCGCTATTACACATGATCCTCGCAATCCAGCCGTGGCATTGGCGAAAAATGCCGACGGCATTACGCTGATCAGTGCCGATGGCGTCCAGGATAAGCAAAAGTACCTGACGGTCAGTGAAGAGACCGGCGCGTTCTGGCTGGCGAAAACCGCCGACGGTATCAAATTGCTCGATAACTCTGCGGCTGTAATCGCGACGTTCAGCGACGCTGAGGTTTCCGCATTACGCGTAGCTGGCGATTATGTTCTGAATCCCTTGGCTAAAGACGCCATTACGCTTTATGTACCGGGCCGCAAACAGCCACTGACATTGCCTGCCGCCAGCGAACCGCTGGGGCAAAATACCGGTGATTTTTTGGTAACGACTAAGGGCGACCAGAAAAAAGTTAACGCGATCGTGGCACCGTCTGGCGGCATGATTGGCGGCACACAAAATGTAGGATGGCTGGCGCAAATTGCCAGTGCCGATGTGATTAATCATCGCTTGTGGCTGCGTAATGATCAGGGCGAAGTATTGAATGTGGTTGATGCCGCGGGTAAAGCGCTGCTGAGCCAGAAAAGCATCACTACTCTGGGCGACAGCCATATTGAACCTCTGAACGTCGGCGCTGAGCCCGTCTCGGCGCAATTACCTCTGGCGTTAATCCGCCCTGATGGCAATAAAGGTAAGGGCGGAGCCGGTTTCCTGCGCCCTGATGGTTCGCTTCAGCTGGAAGCAAAATGGCTGGATATTCAATCCGCTGACAGCAGTCAAAACGTCGGACAGTTCATTGTGGTCACTGCTGATGGAACGGGTGTGGTTGATGCGCAGGGTAAGACGCTAATCCCGCTCACCGAAGATAATATTTCACCTTTCGTTCAAGGTTATGCGCTGGATTATCTTGATGGCAAGCTGACTGCGATGGATCACGCTGGCAAACACTATGATCTGCCAAACGTGTTTGAGATTCAATCTGCGGGCAATGGCTGGTTCCGCTACCATGAAACGGCTGCAGAGGGCGCGCTGTGGGGGATTTTTGATGCGAACGCCCAGAAATCTGTTTCCCAGCCAGCGTATAAAACTGTCGGTAATTACGCTAATGATCAGGCTGAAGTTCAGATGCCCAACGGCTTATGGGGCATTGTGGAGGGTGAGGGTAAAATGCTGGTGGAAGCCAAATACGCCAAAGTGCAGCGCATTAATGTCGCGCTGTGGTTGCTGACTCAGCCAGCCGTAGCCGATCAACCTCAATCCGGCGTCCTCGCTGAAATCATCGGTAATGATGCAAAAACACGTATTTCGCCGACGGCGGGATTATCCGTCACACAGTTCACTGATGGCCGGATTTTAGCAACGTCGGCTGCAGGCCAGTCCTGGCTGCTGGATGCCGCAGGTAACATTCAGCTGCACGAACAGCAGACCCACATCAGTGCACTTGGCGACTGGGTGAAACTTTCACGCCAACCGCAGGAAGGTTATCTCAATGCGCAGGGTGAATGGCAGATTCAGCCCGTCGCAGAGACTGAGGGCTCTGCCTTCGAACAGGGGCGAGCGTTGCGTTCAACCACGGCGAGTGCAGAGTTAATTGACGATAAAGGTGCACGTGTCGCTGCAATGCCCGAGGGTCAGTGGGCGCTTCCTGTTGCCAGCGCATGGTCTGTATCGTATGACGCCCTCGAGGGTGTGCCTTCGACACGCTACGTGGATAACACAGGCAAGCTGGTTCTGACCGTTCAGGGACATGCCAGCCGCATGACGGATGGACACGCGGTACTCACCCATGAAGATGGCCGTAAAACCTGGATTGATGCGCAGGGTAAACCGGTTGAAGGTGTCGCCTATACCGATCTCGGCCTGCCGGTTGACGGTCTGGCGTTTGCCCGCATTGACCAGAACTATGGTTTTGTCGATGCGCAGGGTAACTTCGTCATTCCGCCGGTCTTCAGTGCGGTGTCGCCGTTTGACAGCGGCGTTGCCGTAGTCTCCACGCCGGCAATGTCCATGATGATCAATAAGGCCGGGAAACCGTTGGCACGCGTCGACAAAGAATGCGGTATTTCCGTGTTGTACGGTGCGGGGAGTTCACGACAGTGGCCGCCCGCTATGCCAGAAAACTGTACGAAATAGTGCGTGCCTTCTCTGTCCGAAACCCGCTTCGGCGGGTTTTTTTGTGCTAATGTTTACAGGTAATGGCTGTGAACTATCTCAATTGAAAGGATAAATTATGATCCCGCAGATCCCACTAAAATACAGGGACGCAGAACGTTGGTCGTTTGGTGATACTGAGTCATCAGCGGATGAACTGGCCAAGCGTGTTATCGACGGTACTAAAACAGCAACCTGTTCTAACCTCGACGACGATCCTGAACCCGAGGCCGGCGAGATCTTTGTCGTGGTTGATGGTCGCAACAATCCGGTTTGCGCCGTGCAGCTGACCGAGGTGAAGCAGGTACCTTTTGATCAGGTGACTGAGCAACATGCATTCGAAGAAGGCGAGGGTGACCGCACACTGGCTTACTGGCGCAAAGAGCATCAGCGTTTCTTCGAAGAGTACGAAATGTTTGAGCCAACTATGCCGCTGTTGTTGATGAAGTTTAAGCTAGTGGAGAAATTCTAAATTCTCTGTTCAGGCCCGGCTACAATCCAGGGCCTGAACTTTCTTCATTAGGATGATTTTTCCGCCAGGCTCTTCGTTTAAGTTAATGTATTTAATTATTTTTATAAACCCCTGATGTCGTCGCCTCCTGTTCAGGAAACCGTTATGTCTGCCAATTCTGTTCATCTAACCGCCTTCTCCACCCGTTCCGGTATCCCTTATTTTAGTCAGTGGGAAGACCCTGACTCCGCGGCCGGGATCATTGCCGGAGACATTACCCTCAGGGATATTGCGCTTTGGCCAGAGTCAGGCGCTTCCACGCAGGAAGAGTTTATCGAGTGGGCGAATCATGTCTGCGGAATGTGCTGCCTGAAGATGGTTCTGGCAGCAACCTCAGGCAAAGTCGTGCCGATATTAAATCTCACACAGAGAAGCCTGCCGTATGGTGCGTATGTTCGCGAAGGTGAAAATATCAAAGGCCTGATTTATGCGCCTTTTGTTGAGTATGTTCGGGAAGAGTTAGGGCTGAGTGCACAGGTCAGAGTGGATATGGATACTGAACAAATTGCGGCAGAGTTGGAGCAGCATCGTTTTTTCATCGCGTCTGTCCATCCGTCTATCCGCGTGCCCAATTTTTCACCACCCCACAAGGGCGGGCATCTGGTGCTGGTCACCCGCGCCGATGCGCAGTCTGTGACCTTTCATAATCCTTCCGGCCATGATGTTGCATCACAGCGGGACGTTACTTTATCAGTGGATGAATTTTCGCGCTTTTTTGCCGGTCGGGGTATTTCACTGGTGGCAGCCGGGGAATGACCGCATGGCGGCATGGCGAACAACGTCCCGTTCGCCATGCTGTGTCACTCCAGTCTCATAATCCACTCATCGTTTTGCTTGTCATACTTTTCCTTATACAACACTGAATGGCGGCCATCCAGAATCGCCGGCACGCTGGTGTTGTCATCCCACGCATCAAGCTGCATGCACAAATCAGGATCTGATTTGCATGGAATGTGCACCATATCGCCGCCTTTCGCTTCCGGCGTGGATAACTGCGCGTCATCAATTTCGTAACTGCCAATTCTTATATTCGATTTTGCCATCGGGTACTCCTTGCCAGATAAACCAGAAAATTGAACAACATCAGGTACGACCAGTTAGTCGCCCTTATTTGAGAATAGTCGACAGCACAAAAAGTGCCATAAGATTTTTATGAGCGTGAGGAAAGTGGGATCAATCTGATGAACAGCCGGGGCGTCGCACAGACGTTCCGGCTTTGCAGGGAACTTTAAAGCGGATTAAATCTGACTGAAACCGGCATGGCATTAATCTGATTTCTGCCGTTGTTTTTGGATAAATACAGCGCCTCATCGGCTGCACTGACGATATCTGACTGATCGTCGAGGCCGGGATCCTGATCGGGCATATAGGTGGCGATGCCCTGGCTGATGGTTACCCGGTTAAATTCGCTGAAACTGTGTTTGATACCCAGCGTTTCAATGGATTCCATGATGTGCTGGGCGACAATCCAGGCACCTTTCAAATCGGTATCCGGCAGAATAGCCGCAAACTCTTCACCGCCAAATCTTGTAACCACGTCCGTACTGCGTTTAAGCGATCTGCGCAGAGTTCGGGCAACCAGACGCAGACAGGCATCGCCTGATAAATGGCCGTAATGATCGTTGAAATGTTTGAAATAATCGATATCGATCATCACCACCGTCAGCGGCGTGCGATTGCGCTTCGCACGCATGTATTCGTGGCTCAGCACTTTCTTGAATTCACGGCGGTTAGGTAATTTGGTCAGCGAATCCGTGCGTGCCTGAATTTCGAGACGGCGGTTGGCTTTCACCAGTTTAAGTTCAAGCAGTTTTCGCTCATGAACATCTTCAGCCGTGCCATACCAGCGCTGGATGGAGCCGTCCGGCGCATAGCTCGCCGCAGCGCGAATTCGCATCCAGTTCCAGCCACGGTCAACGTGGCAAAAACGCACTTCGATATCCAGCGGTGCGCCGGTTTTAAGACATTGTTCCCACGTCTGCACGGCGGCACGGCGGTCTTCCACGTGCATACTTTGGATCCACTTATCGGCCAGAATATCCTGACGGGTCATGCCCGTGATGCGCTGAAAACGTGAACTGACGTCACTGAGCATACCGCGCGGATCCGCTGTCCACGGAATTTGCGGGTTCAGTTCGACCATATTACGGTAATGCTCCTGGCTTTCCCGCAGCGCCTTCTCCATTCGCTTCAGGCTGGTGATATCGGTCATTGCTACAGAAAGACCGCTCAGCTGAGTTTGCGCGTCATAAGCGGCTTTGATGCGTACAAAGAAAACCTGGTTTTTACCAGGAACCGAAAATTCGCGGTCAGGTGTGTGCTCGTTACGCTGCGCCAGTTCCAGCGCATTATTGAGCAGCGGCGAGAGGCCGGGGAGGAAAACGCCGACTTTACGACCAATCGCTTCAAACGGTTGCAGACCGATAATGTTCGCCATAGCGTCATTCACCGTCACATAGCGCATGTGCAGATCGATGAAACACAGGCCAACCGGCGCGTTTGAATAAATGGATTCCAGCTGGAAGAGACGTTGTCCGGGAGCCTGATCCAGATTGGTCAGATTACGGTCGATGCCGCGATAACCACGAAAGTTACCGTCGTGGTCAAATAACGGAACACCGCTGGTTTCGAGAATAACCTCCGTTCCATCCGGGCGGATATTACGGTTGAGTAATCCGCCAAAGGGCGCACGGCGTTCGACAATCGCAGCAAACTGCTCACCGACGCGCTTAGCTTCGTCAGGCGGCATAAAATCAAACGGGGTTTTACCAATGACTTCTTCAGGCGGGACTCCCAGAAATTCGATGCATTTATTCGAGGAAAAAACGTAACGTCCTTGTGCATCGACTTCCCAAATCCAGTCAGAATTGTTATCGATGATATCCCGCAGACTGGCCATTTCCTGTAAAAGCAGTCCATCTGCTGATTCGAGTTTCATTTGATCCGACATGATACTTCTCCGACTGGCAGGTCTTTACTCAACATCAGGCACTATGATTCATTTATAAAAATGATATATCACTAGCAATGTCATGTTGAGGGCAATAATACATGTCAGGTTAGGATTATTCCTACTTATAATTCAATAAACCTTTCTGGATAAAATAGGTCGATATCGACGATAAGTAGCATAAAATTTTTTGAAGGCATTTTATTCCTGAGTTTAGCTCTCAAGACTTCACCTTAAGGTATCAGTCGGGAGTATTAACTAAAGTGAGCAGTCGGGGTATTTTGCTGTTTTTAGAAAAGTATAAAGAGATTATTCTGCGCCAGCAGAGAGATGTTCTGGCGCAGGGGTTTTCGTCAGGGTAAAAGTAATTAATCGCCTGGCAAATCGGTGTGCCGCGTCGCGCCATCTCGCACCAGTTCACGCGGCAAACTATTTTTGATCCTGCTGCCAATTCGCTTCGCTAAACCCAGCGGTTGACCGAGCCACGTCACCAGACATTCATCTTTAGGCGGAGCGTCGTCCGGGTAGATATCGACCCCACGCAGCCAGCTTTGCGCGAGTTCATCAGTTATCTCAAAACGATTTGCCGCATCAGGGGCACTGAAGGCAATCACTGCTTCATGCTGCCAGCGAAACCCTTTCGGAAAACGTTCTGCGAGACGCAGGCCGATGCGTGAGAAGCGCACTTTACCAAACAGCGGCTCGAACACGGCCGGGAAGAGCCAGATTTCTTTATCGCGTTGCCACAGCGTGAACTGTTCTTCAGGCCAGCGCAGGCCGGAGAACGCAGCGGCACTCACGATTTCCGCAGTGTCCTGACGCGACATCGGAGAGAACGGGAAGCGGCCAACTTTATAACCGGGTGCGGGTAAGCGCGTGACCGAATCTGTTTTACGAAAACGCGCGACAAAGAATCCTTCGCTGTCGTAAACCTGTGGGAAAACATGCAGATAACCTTCCGGCGTGACGGCTTTCGATGCGCCATCAAATAAAGTTTCCAGCGTTTCCACTTCAACGGCGTCAGCATAGGTCTCGAGCAACCATTGGCAAACCTGCTGGTTTTCCTGTGCGTTGAGTGTGCAAGTCGAATACACCAGCACGCCGCCAGGTTTCAGCGCATGGAAGGCACTGTCGATCAGCTCACGCTGGGTGGAAGCAATGTCCTTAACGCTTTCTTGCGACCAGTTACTCATCGCATCTGCGTCCTTGCGGATAACCCCTTCACCAGAACAGGGGGCATCGAGCAGGACAGCATCAAAGGTTTCCGGCAGGGCGGCACCAAATACCCGACCATCAAAATGCGTGAGTGCCGTATTGCTCACGCCACAGCGGCTGACGTTGGCATGCAGAACTTTGACACGGCTGGCGGAGTATTCGTTAGCGAGAATGCCGCCCTGATTGTTCATCAGCGCAGCGATTTGCGTAGTTTTGGAACCCGGCGCAGCGGCGACGTCCATGACCAGGACCGGTTGCGTATCGTTGGCAAACAGCGCGGTCACCGGCAACATGGAACTGGCTTCCTGAATATAAAACAGCCCCGCCAGATGCGCGAGTGCGTTTCCTAACCGTGACTCATCCAGCGCGTGGCGGTTGATCCAGAAACCTTCCGCGCACCAGGGTACCGGCTCTAACGCCCACTGATAGAGGGCGGCCAGCTCGAGAAATGCGGGCACGCTGATTTTTAGCGTATTGACACGCAGACTCGGGCGGAGAGGGCGCTGACATGCAGCAATGAAATCTTCCATGCTGAGATTTTCAGGCATGACGGCACGAGTTGCGTCGAGAAAGGCGGCGGGTAATTTCTCCGCAAAGGCGCTGGCTGTGGTGAGTTTTGACAAAGGTGCGGTTCCAGAACTGAATAAGTTTTCCAGCGCCGGAGTCTAACATATTTACACAAGATCCACGGCAGCCGCCACCTTCCCAAAATAAAAAGGCCACCCGAAGGTGGCCTGAGACTAATGAAACAGTGTCGGCAGCGGTGAGAACAGTCAGATCGTAAAGACGCCGCGAAATCATTCCTGATGGCTCGTTCCGCCTCATCCATGATGCGGACGCTTTACTCTTCTGCCTGTTTCACCCCGTCAGTTTCTTGGGATAGCTGTGCCCCAGTTTTGCCAGTCTTTTGGCGCTTCCGGGTTGAGCAGGAAGTGATTGCCGTTGGCGGCTTTCGGTGCCAGCGGTGTGGTAGGTGGTGTTGCAAAGGCAATCCCACCACGAATAAATTGCTGGAACGTCCCGCTTTTGAACATCCCGCCGGTCAGCCCGAATTGCAGGTCATACCCGGAAGCCAGCCAGAAGACAGTATTTGCGCGCACCAGATACTGATACTTTTTACTGATCCTCAACGTGACGTTGACGCGATCGGCCATGGCGCCGAGATAGAACCCTGAAACCGTACCCACTTCGATACCGCGGAACAGCACTGGCGTACCAATTTGCAGCGAACCCACTTCGGCGGCATCAACCACAATGCCTAAACCGTCGGTGTAACGTGAATCGGTAATGGTCGATTCCTGCAGATCAAAGTTACGCGTTGGCGCACCTTTTCCGGCTTCAACGTTGATGTAAGGCTGAAGCAGCGTATCCAGATTACTGACGCCACCGGCGGAAATCTCCGGTGAAACAATTGAGAAGCGCGAGCCGCGGCGGGCAAAATTATCTACATATTCAGGATACAGTACGGCTTTTGCCGCGACCTGATTGAGCTGAGGATCCAGCTTCAGGGACTCCACCTGCCCGATAGTAATTCCGAGGTAACGCAGCGGCATCCCCGGCGAGAGCTTACTGGCATCGTAGGTATTGAGAATGATCTGGCTGCCGACAGCGCGGGCAGACGTTTCTGAATCATACAGAATACGTTTAACGCCTTTGGTGAGTGTCACACCTTCCAGATTGTCGAAACTGATGGCGCCTTTTAACGCGCGATCCAGCGGCGATGCCTGAACTGTCAGGCCGCTGCCGTTCAGCTGAACTTTAGCGCCGCCTTCCGCCCAGAAGATACTCTTATCGCTCAGCAAGTTGCGGTATTGAGGCTGAATGTAGACATCCACTTCGAACAGATTGGCTTTCGGGCGGACGTTAACAATTTCACCTACCTGGAACTTGCGGTAAAGCACCACGGAGCCGGTTTGCACGTCTGGCAGGCTTTTCGCCGTCAGCGTCAGCGTCGCGCCGGGTTGTTCGCCCTGAATGCCTTCAGCCGCTTTTTCGGCATTGCTGTAGAGCGGGTATTTTTGTCCCGGTGCGCCTTTGGTACCCGGAATAATGCGCACGCCGCCGTCAACCCATTCCTGAGCGCTAGCGCCGAGCACCTCCATCCCATCAATACCCAGTTTCACGTCCACGCGGCTGTTGACCACAAATTTACTGTCTTTATGCAGCAGATCTTTGTATTCCGGCATGATAGCGGCATTGAAGACGATACCCTCGTCAGTCAGTTTACGATCCATGACCTGCCCGACGGTGATGCCATACAGTTTGATCGGCTGACCGGCATCAATGCCGTAGCTTTGCGGTGCAATCAGCTGGAGCTTGATGGTGCCAGGATCCTGAAGCAGCTTGCTGTTACTGTCGAGCACCACAAAATGCTTCTGCGGTTCACCTTCGCCTGGGATCAGTTCCAGCGTATTGCCGGTCAGCAGCTGACTGAGGTTGGCATTGCTGAGGCTGATTTTCGGACTGTTCATTTCAATGCGTGTGCCAGTTCGGATCATATCCAGCACTGAAGGGTCAACGGTCAGTTTACCGGTGACTTTGCTGTCTGACTGCAGGGTGATTTTGGTCAGCGTACCGACCTGCAATCCCTGATACATCAGCGGCGTCTGGCCTTCGGAGAGGCCGTCGCCATTCGGTAAGTCCAGATCGATTTCCACACCGCGCTGGCTCTGCGCCAGATCAGGGTAAAGCACGTAGGACTGATCGGCTTTCGCCGGTTTACCGTCATTAGGCGAATCCATTGAAATCGCGCCATTGACCAGAGCCGCCAGACTTTCCATCTGCACTTTTGCGCCGCTCAGGCTGAAATCCCCTTTGAAACCCGATACGTTCCAAAAGCGGGTATTGTCCTTGACCAGATTCGCAAAACGTTTCTCGATCAGCAGGTCAATGGTTACGCCGTTATTGCCGCTTTCGATATCGTAATCGTAGACTTTACCCACCGGGATTTTTCGGTAATACACCAGTGAACCGGTGCTCAGCGAGCCCAGATCTTTGGCGTGAAGATGAATCATCAGTTCGCCGGTGTTAAGCCGGAATTTAGGCTGCGTATCCAGTGCGACAAAGTGATCTTTTTCTTCGCCGGGCCCTGGCATCATTCCGATGTAGTTACCGCCGACCAGCGCATCCAGCCCGGAAACTCCGGCAAGTGATGCTTTCGGCGTGACCAGCCAGAATTGCGTGCCTTCACGTAGCGCGTCAGACAAATCGCTTTTGATACTGACTTTCACCTGAATGGTGCGCAGGTCTTTGGTCAGGCTGATGGATTCCACCGTCCCGACTTCCACACCCTGATAGCGGACAGGCGTCCGGCCCGCAACAATCCCAGCAGCAGACTGGAAATCGATCGTCACCGTCGCGCCGCGCTCCTGATAGTTGCTGTAAATCAGCCATCCGGCGATCAGTAAAGCAATAAACGGCAGCAGCCAGAAAGGTGAAATCCGGCGTCTGTGTTTTATCCGTGCTTCAGTCGGTGTATTCGGCGTTTCCTGTTGCATGTGCATCCCAAATCAAGCGGCTATCAAGCCATTCAACGGCAAGAATGGTCAGGATCACGGCGGAGCCAAAGTAAAAAGCCGCCGGTCCCATTGTAAATGACAAAAGCTGGTCACGATTTACCAGCGACATCATTAATGAAATTACAAATAAATCGAGCATTGACCAGCGTCCGATCCAGGTTACCAGCCGTAATAAACGTACGCGCGTTTTCAGTCCCTGAATCGCTTTAAAATGGATGCTGAGCAGTAAAGTCAGCATCACGATAACTTTTGTGAAGGGCACCAGAACGCTGGCGATAAAGACAATCGCAGCGATAGGTACGTTTCCTGACGTGGCGAGCGACACTACGCCAGAAAAAATGGTGTCCTTCAACTGTTGGCCGTTGGCATAAATAATGGAAATCGGCAGCATGTTCGCCGGGATCAAAAAAACCATCGCCGCAATCAGCGCGGCCCAGGTTTTTTGCAGGCTATGTTTATAACGCAACCGCATCGGCGTGTGGCAACGCGGACAGCGACCACGATCATCAGGCTGACCGGTGAATTTACAGGATAAACAGAGTCGCAACGAAGAGGGCACACCTTTCGGCTGCCGCTGCGGATAAAACTCTTCCCACAGCTGCTCGATGTTGAGATTAATCATGGTCAGCGTGACCATCACCGTCATCATCAGATACGCCGCCAGCGCCAGGCCGACGTTGATATCAGCATATTCCTTCACTTTGATGCTGGCCACGGCCATGCCAATCAGATAAATATCGAGCATCACCCAGTCTTTCAAACGGTCGAGCATCAGCAGCACGGGTTTAAGATTCATGCCCAGTTTGCTGCCAAAATGAAGATACAGGATGGAGAGCGCCAGCGTCAGCGGCGCGCCGATGGTGCAAAAGGCGACCATACTGGCGGTGACCGGATCGCCCTGACGCGACATCTGCCAGATACCTTCGAGCAGGCTCGCATCAATTTTCGTGCCTAACAGTCTGATGCTGATCAGCGGTTCGGTGTAAGCGAACGGCATGAGCAGCAAAATGCTGATGGCAATGGTGATGAGGCGGGGCAGTGAGCATACCCGGCCTTTTTCGACTTTCGCATTGCAGCGCGGGCAGTGTGCCGTCTGTGTGCGTTTGAGTGCCGGCAGCGAAAACAGATGGTCGCACTCGCTACAGCGTTGGTAGCGAACTTGCGGGATCTGCGCTGATATTGTGTTTATTTTCATAGTACCTGGAGTAGTAAGAATACCTGTTGTTACAATTACGCATCCCCTCAAGGGGGCAGGCGAGGCCATCAGGCCAAGATCAGCCAGGTTTTTTTGACAAAATAACGTATTATGCGGTCGGCAAACAGTTATTGTAGGCGAGTCTTTTTGATGTCACACAGGATTAACCTTGTTCAAATGGGCATTTAATGCTTATTTTAGAGAGGTTAAGCACACCAGAACGGCTCAGTGCCCTTAGGTTATTATTGGTTACTACATGAATAAAGAAGCATTCTACACGGAATTAAAACGTGATTTGAACGCGTTGATCGCCGGAGAAAACAATTTTATTGCCACTCTGTCGAACACCAGTGCTTTACTGTTTGAACGTCTTGAAGGCGTCAACTGGGTGGGTTTTTATCTGATGGATGGCACTTCGCTGGTGCTTGGTCCATTCCAGGGTAAAATTGCCTGCGTGCGTATTCCGGTAGGAAAAGGCGTATGCGGTACCGCAGTGGCGGAAAATACCGTTCAGCGTGTGGGCGATGTCCATGCCTTTGCGGGCCACATTGCGTGTGACGCAGCAAGTAATGCCGAGATTGTTCTGCCCATTACGGTGAAAGGAACAGTTATCGGCGTATTAGACATTGATAGCACCGTTTATCAACGCTTCGATGAAGCCGATGAACAGGGGCTGACAGAGTTAGTCAGCGGGCTTTGCCAGCATCTTGAAAACTGCGATGCTGAAAAATATGTCAATCTGATCGTAAGTTGATCGTCGGATAACGTGGCATTTAATAATGGCGTCATTATAATGGCGCCTGTTCATGCCTGCGCCGGTTGGCAAACCCGTTGTAATCAGGAAATTTCATGGAAAATCAACCTAAGTTGAACAGTAGTAAAGAAGTCATCGCCTTTTTGGCTGAGCGGTTCCCGCTCTGTTTTACCGCCGAAGGCGAAGCACGCCCATTAAAGATCGGTATCTTTGCGGATTTGGTCGAGCGCGTGCAAGGTGAAGAGAATCTGAGCAAAACTCAGTTACGCTCTGCTCTGCGTCTGTATACCTCAAGCTGGCGCTATCTGTACGGCGTTAAAGTTGGCGCAGAACGCGTTGACCTTGATGGTAATTCATGTGGCGTTCTTGAAGAGCAGCACGTCGAACATGCCCGTAAACAGTTGGAAGAAGCAAAAGCCCGCGTTCAGGCACAACGTGCAGAACAACAGGCTAAGCGTCGTGAAGCCGGTGAAACTACTGAGCCACGTCGTCCACGTCCGGCCGCTAAAAAACCTGCGCCGCGTCGTGAAAATGCGCCCGCTGCTGTGGCTGGTCAGGAGAATCGCAAACCACGTACACCTCGTCCACCGCGTGAGGAAAAACGTGAACCGCGTCATGTGCCAGTAACAGACATTTCAAAACTGCAAATTGGCCAGGAAATCAAAGTCAGAGCAGGACAGAGTGCGATGGATGCTACCGTTTTGGAAATTGCTAAAGACGGTGTTCGCGTTCAACTCTCTTCGGGTCTGGCGATGATCGTGCGCGCAGAACACTTGCAGTTCTGATACGGAGGCCAACTCAGGCATGAACAAATTTGTCAGATTAAGCGTTATCGCAGGTCTGTTAATGGCAGGAGCGGGGCTGGTGAATACCAGCTTTGCAGCGAATGAGAGTGCACCGGTCACTCTCTCGCAACTCCCTGACCTGACACAGGATCCGCAGGACGCCACGGTGAGCGAGCGTGTTACGGCACGCTTTACCCGTTCGCATTATCGTCAATTCGACCTTAATGCAGATTTCTCAGCGAAGATCTTCGACCGTTACCTCAACATGCTCGATTATGGCCATAACGTATTGATGGCTTCTGACGTGGCGCAATTTACCAACAAGCGCGCTACTTTAGGTGAGGAACTGAAAACCGGTCAGTTAACCACGCCATACGCTTTATTCAATCTGGCGCAAAAACGTCGCTTTGAACGCTATGATTATGCGTTGAAAGTGCTTGCCCGCCCGATGGATTTCACTGGCAATGACACGATTGAACTTGATCGCAGTAAGTCCCCGTGGCCGAAAGACCGCGCGGAGCTGGACAAATTGTGGGATGCGAAAGTCAAATATGACGAGCTGAACCTCAAGCTGACCGGCAAAAACGATCAGGAAATTCGCGATGTGCTGTCCAAACGCTATCATTTCGCGATGAAGCGTCTGACACAAAGCAACAGCGAAGACGTATTCCAGCTGGTGATGAATGCCTTTGCGCATGAAATCGACCCGCACACGAACTACCTTTCTCCGCGCAGTACCGAGCAATTTAATACCGAAATGAGCCTGTCTCTGGAAGGTATTGGTGCCGTTCTGCAAGGTGACGACGATTATACAGTCATCAACTCGATGGTTGCAGGCGGCCCGGCGGCCAAAAGCAAAGCCATTGCAGTGGGCGATCGTATTGTTGGCGTAGGTCAGGTTCAGGCTGGCAAACCTTCACCGATGGTGGATGTGATCGGCTGGCGTCTTGATGACGTCGTTGCGCTGATCAAAGGGCCGAAAGGCAGCAAAGTTCGCCTGCAGATCCTGCCAGCGGGCAAAAATGCCAAAAACCACGTTATCACGCTGACTCGCGAAAAAATCCGTCTGGAAGACCGTGCAGTCAAAATGACCATCAAAAATGTCGGCTCTGAAAAAGTCGCCGTGATGGACATTCCTGGCTTCTACGTCGGTCTGACTGATGATGTAAAAGTGCAGTTGCAGAAGATGGCGAAACAAAACGTCAACAGTCTGGTGATCGATCTGCGTACCAATGGCGGTGGCGCACTGACAGAAGCGGTTTCTCTGTCGGGTCTGTTTATCCCAAGTGGTCCTGTTGTGCAGGTTCGCGATAACAACGGCCGCATTCGTCAGGACAGCGATACCGATGGCGTCGTGTACTACAAAGGTCCGCTGGTAGTGCTGGTCGATCGTTTCAGTGCTTCGGCATCTGAGATCTTCGCCGCAGCCATGCAGGATTATGGCCGCGCGCTTATCGTAGGTGAGCCTACTTTCGGTAAAGGTACCGTTCAGCAGTACCGTTCGCTGAACCGTATTTACGATCAGATGCTGCGCCCTGAATGGCCTGCTCTGGGCTCCGTGCAATACACTATCCAGAAGTTCTATCGCATCAACGGCGGCAGTACTCAGCGTAAAGGGGTTACCCCGGATATTCTGATGCCAACCGGTATTGAGTCGATTGAAACGGGCGAGAAGTTCGAAGATAACGCGCTTCCGTGGGATAGCATTAACGCCGCGACATACAGCAAATTGGGTGACATGAAGCCGTTCCTGCCTGATTTGTTGAAAAATCACGATGCGCGTATTGCGAAAGATCCAGAGTTCCAGTACATCCAGGAAGATATCGCGCGCTACAAAGCGCTGAAAGAAAAACGTGATATCGCCTCTCTGAATTACGCCCAGCGTGATAAAGAAGATAAAGAGGATGATGCACTGCGTCTGAACCGCCTGAATGAACGCTTCAAACGTGAAGGTAAGAAACCACTGAAATCTTTGGATGATTTGCCGAAAGATTATGTGGCGCCAGACCCTTATCTCGATGAAGCCGACAATATCGCGGTCGACCTCGGTAAGCTGGAAAAAGCATTGGGTGATCAGGCTCCGGCTGCAAAATAATCAACTTGCAGCCTGACAGTCACTTTGAAGAAGCGCACTCCGGTGCGCTTTTTTTATGGAACAAAAACAAAAGGGAAACAGCTGCCGGAAAGTCGTGTCCAAAACACCGGGGGTAGATGTAAAATAAAATACTTCAATATGTAAAGTATTGTGATTTTGGGCGGCTGTAGTGCGCAGACTCTTGAATCCGTAAAAGAAGCCCATAGGATCAGTATCAGCCGGGTGTGGTAAATCCCGGTGGTATGACTCAATAAATAATAATGAAGTAACGATGAGGAAATGAAAATTTTATGATGCGTATAGCGTTGTTCCTGATGACTAACCTGGCAGTTATGCTGGTCTTCGGGCTGGTGCTCAGCCTGACAGGCATTCAGTCCAGCAGCGTGCCGGGGCTGATGATCATGGCCGGGCTGTTTGGCTTCGGTGGTTCTATCGTCTCTTTGCTGATGTCTAAATGGATGGCGTTGCGCTCGGTGGGTGGTGAAGTGATTGAGCAGCCGCGTAACGAAACTGAGCGCTGGCTGGTAGAAACTGTTCGCCGTCAGTCTCAGCAGGCGGGGATCGGGATGCCACAGGTCGCCATTTATCATGCGCCGGATATTAATGCGTTCGCAACCGGCGCGCGCCGTGACGCGTCATTGGTGGCCGTGAGTACCGGTTTATTGCAAAGCATGAGTCAGGATGAAGCTGAAGCAGTTATCGCCCATGAAATCAGCCACATTGCCAACGGCGATATGGTCACCATGACTCTGATTCAGGGGATCGTGAACACCTTCGTGATCTTCATTTCGCGTCTGATCGCGCAGGTGGCTTCCGGTTTCCTGTCCGGCAACCGTGATGGCGAAGAAAGTGGTAACGGCAATCCGATGATTTATTTCGCCGTAGCCACAGTGCTGGAATTGGTGTTCGGGATTCTGGCCAGTATCATCACGATGTGGTTCTCTCGTTATCGTGAGTTCCATGCAGATGCCGGTTCCGCAAAACTGGTTGGTCGGGAAAAAATGATTGCGGCGTTGCAGCGTTTGAAAACCAGCCATGAACCGCAGGAAGCGGGTAGCATGATGGCGTTTTGCATCAATGGTAAATCCAAGTCGTTCAGTGAGCTGTTTATGTCTCACCCGCCACTGGATAAACGAATTGAAGCGCTGCGCAGCGGCGAATACCTGAAGTAAGCTTAACGCGCTAAATAAAAATGCCCGGCAGTTGCCGGGCATTTTGCGTTCTGAGGCGTGCTCAGGATTTCAAATTTTCAGCGGCCTTCTGACTGCTGGTTTTCTGCGTCATGCGCAGCAGGCTAACGAGCGCCCCGGTTCCGGCCAGCGTCCCCGCTAAAATCAATGAAGCATGTGTGCCGTGTGCCGGGAACAGGTTAAACATCAGAGCCACCATCGCTGCCCCCGTCGTTTGACCTAACAGGCGCGCAGTGCCCAGCAGGCCGCTGGCACCACCACTGCGGTTACGCGGCGCAGAGGTAATGATGGTGTGATTATTCGGTGACTGGAATAACCCAAATCCCGCGCCACACAGCAGCATGCGCCAGATAATATTCAGATGTGAAGGTTCTGGTGGCAGTAAGGAGAGCGAAAACAGTCCGAATGAAAAGACGATAAGCCCGATGCCACCGAGCATTCCGGGGTGATAACGCTCAACCAGACGTCCTGCAATCGGTGCCATCACCATCGTCGCCAGCGGCCACGGCGTCAGCAGTAAACCGGTATCCACCGAATTCAGCCCAAGCGTATTTTGCAAGAAGAAGGGCAGTGAGACGAATGCCAGCATTTGCGCGCTGAATGAACAAAGTGACGTGCCCAGTGACAGGCTGAAAATTGGAATACGTAGCAAATCAACCGGCAGCAGAGGAAAAGGCTGTGAGAGCTGACGGCGCACGAAGAACCAGCCAATTATCAGCAACGCGACAACTTCCCCCAAAATCAGCATATGATTCTGGCCCTGAGCAAAACCGCTGATAGCGATGATCAGCAATCCAAAGGTCAGGGCATTCATCACGCTGCTGGTAAAATCAAAGCGTTGCCCCTGGCTTCTCGTCGAGTTAGGGGGCAGGAATTTTAGACCCAGCAGCAGGGCGGCGATGCCGATAGGGACGTTGATAGCAAACAGCCACTGCCAGGAGGCCACCGACAAGATGCCGGCCGCGATAGTTGGCCCGGCGGCAGACGAGACGGCGACAATCAGCGCATTGATCCCCACGCCTCGACCGAGAAAGCGCTGCGGATAGATAATCCGGATGAGCGCCGTGTTGACACTCATGATCGCCGCCGCGCCAAAGCCCTGTAAAACGCGGGCGACAGTCAGCGTGGCCAGTGAGTCCGACAGCGCACAAAACAGCGACGTAATACTAAATACCAGCAGGCCCGTCTGATAGATACGTCGGTAGCCGAAAATATCCCCTAACGAGGCGAGAGAAAGCAGCGAGATGGTAATCGCCAACTGGTAGGCATTCACCACCCAAATAGACGCCGCCGGGCTGGCGTGGAAATCATTGGCGATCGTCGGTAGTGCCACATTGGCGATGGCGCCATCGAGGACTGAAACGGTGATGCCCAGAGCGATTGCCAGAATCGCCCCGTATCTTTGGGGAACGGGAAGTCCGTCGTTGGGTATTGAAGTCGGCGTCATAGAGTCTGCAGTGCATTGTCATCAGTGAGGGTAATATTACTACGCTAATCAACGGAAAGTGACAACAGTCACAGTCTGTGACGATTTATTTAGACGATGCAGATTCTGAAACGGGGTTAACAGTTCTTGCACGCCTGTTCAATGCCCCGATTGCTTCTGCGTGATGCTTACCACTATAATAAAAACCACGTTCTATTTTTTTTGAAACAAAACCAACGCGAGCAGGTAATTCATTCTATGGCTATCGCAGATCTTGATAAGCAACCCGATTCCGTTTCCTCGGTCCTGAAAGTTTTTGGTATTTTGCAGGCGCTGGGCGAAGAGCGCGAGATTGGTATCACTGAACTTTCTCAACGCGTCATGATGTCAAAAAGCACTGTCTATCGTTTTTTACAGACGATGAAATCTCTGGGATATGTCGCGCAGGAAGGGGAATCAGAGAAATACTCGCTGACCCTCAAATTGTTTGAGCTGGGCGCGAAGGCGTTGCAAAACGTCGATCTGATCCGCAGTGCGGATATTCAGATGCGTGAGTTGTCGCGTCTGACACGTGAAACCATCCACCTTGGTGCGTTGGATGAAGACGGCATTGTCTACATCCATAAAATCGATTCGATGTATAACCTGCGCATGCATTCTCGCATCGGCCGCCGTAACCCGCTTCACACCACCGCTATTGGTAAAGTGCTGATGGCGTGGGGTGATAAAGCCGAAGTGGGTGCGCTGTTGCAGGAAATTGAATTCACCCGCAGTACTGAAAACACCATTATGAATGCCACTGATTTACAATCGGCGCTGGAGCAGGTGCGTCTGCAAGGTTACGGTGAAGATAATGAAGAACAGGAGCAGGGGCTTCGTTGTATCGCTGTGCCAGTATTCGACCGTTTCGGCGTAGTGATCGCGGGGTTGAGTATTTCCTTCCCTACGATCCGTTTCTCTGAAGAAAGTAAGACTGACTACGTTGCGATGCTACACACAGCGGCACGTAATATTTCAGAGCAGATTGGTTTTCACGACTATCCGTTCTGATTTTTTTACTTTACGCAGCAGCAGTAAAAGATGAAAAAAAAACCGAAGCCAGCGCTTCGGTTTTTTGTTTTTGAACGTTGAGAACTTAGCGGTGAGCCAGCTCAGCTGTCTCTTCTGAATCCATCACCGTTTTATCGGTTTGTTTCAGAATCTGGCTGGTGATGGTACCGGCGGTCATGGAACCACTCACGTTCAACGCAGTACGACCCATATCGATCAGCGGCTCAACGGAGATAAGCAGCGCGACCAGCGTGACCGGCAGGCCCATTGCTGGCAACACTATCAGCGCCGCGAAGGTTGCACCGCCACCGACGCCTGCAACACCCGCAGAACTCAGTGTTACGATACCTACCAGTGTTGCAATCCACATAGGATCAAACGGGTTGATGCCGACGGTCGGAGCAACCATTACGGCCAGCATGGTTGGATAGAGACCGGCACAGCCATTCTGGCCGATAGTGGCACCGAAGGATGCGGCGAAGCTGGCGATAGATTCCGGAATACCCAGACGGCGGGTTTGCGCTTCCACGCTCAGCGGGATAGTCGCTGCGCTTGAACGGCTGGTGAACGCGAAGGTTAGCACCGGCCAGACTTTACGGAAGAATTTCGCCGGGTTAACGCCGGTGAAGGACAACAGAACAGCGTGGACGACGAACATAATCGCCAGACCCAGATATGAAGCCACCACGAAGCTGCCCAGCTTGACGATATCCTGAATGTTCGAACCTGCCACTACTTTGGTCATCAAAGCCAGCACGCCGTACGGAGTCAGTTTCATCACCAGACGCACCAGCTTCATTACCCACGCCTGAAGGGTATCAATGAATACCAGAACGCGAGGGCCTTTATCCGCATCATCTTTCACCAGTTGCAGGGCAGCAACGCCCACAAATGCGGCAAAGATCACCACGCTGATGATTGATGTCGGACTTGCACCGGTCAGATCAGCAAACGGGTTCTTAGGTATAAAGGAAAGGATTAGCTGTGGAACGCTCAGGTCCGCTACTTTGCCGACATAGTTAGACTGAATGGCGGTAAGACGCGCGGTTTCCTGCGTACCCTGTACCAGACCTTCCGCGGTCAGGCCAAACAGACCTGTCACAAAGATACCGACCAGTGAGGCGATAAGCGTGGTAAACAGCAGAGTGCCGATGGTCAGGAAACTGATTTTGCCCAATGAGGACGCGTTATGTAATTTCGCGACCGCACTTAAAATAGAGACGAACACCAGCGGCATCACGATCATTTGCAGTAACTGCACATAACCATTACCGACGATGTTAAACCAGGTAATCGACGTTTTCAGAACCGGGTCATCAGAGCCGTAAATCAGCTGCAGCGCCAGACCAAAAACCACACCGAGCCCCAGACCAGCCAGGACTTTTTTTGCCAGACTCCACTGCTTGTGACGGGTTTGCGCCAGCAGTATAAGCAAAGCAACAAAAACCACTACGTTAAGAACGAGCGGAAGATTCATACCAAACTCCAGACTTATAGTTTTATATTTTAAACGGGTGTTCCAAAAAGGATTGCACCATCCCATAGCGTTGGAGTGAAGAATATCAGTTTGGGTGGCCGATCATTTATATCCAAAAAGAATGCATTATAACTTTTTGGTGATATTCGTATTAATTATCGCCGGATTGCCGCTATTTTATTCTAATCAGATAAACAGTTTCAGCAGATGATTAAATATCTCGGGATTGATTGCACCAATGATGGGCGTCCAGTCGGGCCAGAACAGCGTAAATCCGACCAGCATCAGGCAAAGCGTGCGTTCCAGCTGATTGCCTTTCTGACTGTTAATGATCGGCAAGCGAAAACGCCAGCGGCACGGCCAGAGCAGAGGAACACCCGCTGGCGTCAGCATATCGGCAAGAATATGGCTAAGGTAGCCAATGACCATGGCATGAAAGGCATCAGCCGGGATAACCCAGTCGTGGGGGAAATGGGTACGTAAAAGGAAAATACCGCCGATGACCGCCAGCAGGCTGTGCGTAAAGCCGCGATGTCCGAAAGCGCGGGCAATCGGATGGGAAATCCATTTCAGGCGCTGGCCTATCAGTGATTTCGGGTGATCAATGTCCGGCAGCAGGCACGTCAGCAAAGACCCTGGGATAATATGCCACCAGTCGCCGTGCGCCAGCTCGGGTGAGAGCTGCGCCTTCTTGGCAAATACCGCACAGGCGATAGAAAAAATGAGGTGGCCTTCCGCCGTCATGACGCGTCCGAACTGGATAACTGTTATTTTATCCAGTATAAGTGAAACTGTCACAATCTTGGAAGCGGAACCCTGTAACTAATTGTCAACGGATTGATTAAATAGGAAAAGGCGTATAAAAATACGCCTTAAAATTGTCACGTATCAATCTCAACGTGCCAGCCAGCCACCGTCGACGGCGATGGTGTAGCCATTCACATAATCCGAAGCTTTTGAGGACAGGAAAACCACTGGCCCCATCACGTCTTCCGGCAAGCCCCAGCGACCCGCCGGGATACGGTCGAGAATCTCTTTGCTACGCTCACCGTCCGCGCGAAGTTGCTCAGTATTATTGGTCGCCATGTACCCCGGCGCTATCGCATTCACGTTGACGTTATGCTTCGCCCATTCATTGGCCATCAGCCGCGTAAGGCCCATCACCGCACTTTTCGACGCGGTGTAGGAAGGCACACGTATTCCGCCCTGATAGGACAGCATCGACGCGATGTTAATGATCTTGCCACCGTTACCTTGTTTGATGAACTGTTTCGCGACGGCTTGTGACATAAAGAACAGCGTTTTGCTGTTGACGTTCATGACGTCGTCCCAGTTCTTTTCACTGAATTCGATAGCATCCTCACGGCGAATAATCCCGGCGTTATTCACCAGAATGTCGATATGACCAAATTCGCTGACCGCTTTTTCTATCAGTCCAGTAATCCCCTGAATGCTGCTTAGATCGGCACGCAGATCGAGGAAGCGACGGCCTGTTGCGATGATTTTTTCAGCTGTTTCACCTGGTTCCGACACATTGATGCCGACAATATCGCAGCCCGCCTGCGCCAGTCCGAGCGCCATTCCTTGCCCAAGGCCGGTGTTACAACCGGTCACGATGGCAACTTTGCCAGTTAATTCAAACGCATTGAGGATCATAATCAGAGTCTCTTTTGCAACGGCACATTCGCCTGAAAGATTGGAAGGCTCCGCCGTGATGTGGCGGAGTCACTGGATTAGCGAATTTCGCTGACTTTGACGTGATCCATGTCGTCGAATACCTGGTTTTCACCGACCATACCCCAGATAAAGGTATAGTTTTTCGTTCCCACGCCCGCATGAATTGACCAGCTAGGAGAAATCACCGCCTGCTCGTTGTGAACGAGCAGATGACGCGTTTCCTGTGGTTGCCCCATCATGTGGAAGACCGCAGTTTCTTCTTCCATATTGAAATAGAAATACACTTCCATACGGCGCTCATGGGTATGGCACGGCATGGTATTCCACAGGCTGCCTTCTTCCAGTTTGGTCAGCCCCATGGTCAGCTGGCAGGTTTCCAGAACGTCCGGCACGATGAATTTATTGATGGTGCGGCGGTTGCTGGTGGCGGCATCGCCGATGGTTTGCGGAGAGGCTTCTGCCAGCGTGATTTTTTTGTTCGGGAAAGTGGTGTGAGCCGGAGCGCTGTTGTAGTAAAACTTGGCCGGTTTAGCGGCATCGATGCTGCTGAATTCAACCCGTTTTGCGCCTTTGCCGACGTACAGCGCTTCTTCGTGACCAATTTCATAAGTTGTGCCATCGACAACAATGACGCCCGGCCCGCCGACATTGATCACTCCCAACTCACGGCGCTCAAGAAAATAGCTCACGCCGAGCTGTTTACCGACTTCATCCCCGACAGAGACGGTTTTTTCAGCTGGCATCACGCCACCAACAATAATGCGGTCGATGTGGCTGTACGTCATGGTGTAGGCATTTCTCTCGAAGATCTTTTCAATGAGAAATTCGCGGCGTAACTCAGCGGTATTAAGGGTTTTAGCGTGGTCGCTGTGGATGCTTTGACGAACTTGCATGTCGTGCCTCTCGTGCGTTGTGATGTGCATATAAAGGAGGACTTGCCGGGCTAGTCTGACCGTTGCGTGGCAGTAACAGCGTGCAGAAGCAGGAAAGCTCCCGGCTCGTCCGTATTGCAGAAAGCATAAGTTCATTGGCACGCGAATTCAATAAAAATGAAATAACGTTTTATTTATTTATGAGGCAGCTCAAGTTTTCCGATTAATCGACAAGGAGGGGAGCGGGAAGGGAATACGAAAGGGTGCGAAGGGGAAACCAACGACGCAGCAGTGGATTTCAGTCTGCTACGCCGGTCAGTCAGCGGATGTGCGCGGGAATGAGTTCTTCAAGTGAGGACAATTTGGTGTCTGCCAGCGCCCAGCGCGGGTCGGCGCTGAATTCATGGGCCGGAACGACTATCGAGCGCATACGGGCTGCTTTGGTGGCGATCATGCCGTTAAAGGAATCCTCCAGCGTGACGCAGTTGAGCGGATCGGTCTGCAACTCTGCCGCAGCGAGCAGGTACACTTCCGGATGGGGCTTGCTGTAAGGCAGTTTTTCGGCAGACACGCGTACCTGAAAATACGACTGCAGGTTGAACATCTCCAGCACGGTATCCAGCATGTGTAGCGGCGACGCGGAAGCCAGACCGATTTTCAGGCCCTGATCGCGGCACAGTTCCAGCGCATGCGTCACGCCAGGCAGCAGCGGGCGGGTTTGTTCAACCAGCTCAATCGTGCGGGCGATCACCATTGCTGAGGTTTCTTCCTGATTCGGCCCCTGCCACGGCAGTGCCTGATACCACATCCGCACCACCTGATCGATGCGCAGGCCGAGTGTATCCGGCAGTAAATGCCGCTGTGTGATATCCACACCGAGACTGCTGAACACATCAAGTTCTGCCTGAACCCATAAAGGTTCAGAATCAATTAACAGACCATCCATATCGAAAATTGCGGCATTAACAGGGCGTGCATAAGCCATGCGGGTGAACTCCGGATCAGTGAATGAAATGCTACTCTATCACTGGCAGTGAAAGGGATAAATCCGTTGGTCAAATTCCTAAAGGTCTCATTTTCGACGAAGTGTGGCGCTAACTGATTAAAATGATGAGCAGAGCAGACTTTCTGTGGGTAAACTTAGCCGTTGATAAAGACGTCCTAACAAGGGGAATTCATGACGTACCAACAAGCCGGACGTGTCGCAGTCCTTAAAAGGATTGCAGGGTGGGTAATTTTCATCCCTGCGCTGCTTTCTACACTGATTTCATTACTTACTTTTATTGATGAGCATACTAAAGCTCAGCAAGGCATCAATGCGGTGATGCTGGATTTCGTCCACGTCATGGTGGATATGGTGCGATTTAACACCACTTTTCTTAATATGTTCTGGTACAACTCTCCGGTGCCGTCTTTAGGCCAGGGGATGACGAGCGCGAACATTATGTTCTTCATTATTTATTGGCTGATTTTTGTCGGTCTGGCGCTTCAGGCGTCCGGCGCAAGAATGTCACGTCAGGTGAAACATATCCGGGAAGGCATTCAGGATCAGCTAATTCTGGAGCAGGCCAAAGGTGCAGAAGGGCGCACACGTCCTCAGATTGAAGAACGAATTGTGATCCCACGTCATACGATTTTTGTACAATATTTCCCGCTGTATATTCTGCCAATTATCATTGCCGTTATCGGCTATTTCATTCTGAAATTGCTGGGTTTACTGGCTTAGTGGATCAGAAATTGGGCGAGCCAATATAGCGATTTCGCTGCATAAATAAGGCCTGAATATTTTAAATATTCAGGCCTTATTTGTTTGAGCTTCCACTTATTTACCCTGCTAATTAATATCGCCGTGTAACAATCTTTCTACGGCGCGTTGTGCTACCACCTGATGCTGTCCGCCGAATAAATTGCTACGGTTAAGCAGATAATATAACTGGTATATCGGCTGCCTCGAAATGAAGTCATCAGGCAACGGTGTCTTACTCTGATAGCCATCATAAAGTTGGGGAGGAACATTCGGATATAACGGCAGCATCGCCAGATCGCACTCCCTGTCGCCCCAATAACAGGCGGGATCGAAAATCACCGGGCCATTATCAGCAAGGCCGCAGTTATGCGGCCATAAATCGCCGTGTAGCAGAGAAGGTTGCGGCTGATGATTTTGAAGACGGGTATGAACTATGGCGGTTATGTCTTCGATATTGCCAAACACCATGCCTTTTTCAGCTGCCAGCTGTAACTGCCAGCCGATGCGTTGCTCTGCGAAAAATTTCGCCCAGCGTCGTTGCCAGCTGTTGGGTTGCGGAAGCGTTGCCAGTTCATTATCGAAATCCAACCCGAACTGTAACTGTTCACTCCACTGATGGAGTGCTGCGAGCTGCTGACCTAATAAATAGGCGTTGTGGGCATCAAGCGGCTTTTGCGGAATGTATTCCAGCAGCAGAAAACTGTAATCGCGATCGCTGCCGACGCCGTACACTTCAGGAACGCGCACAGTCTGGCTGCGGGCGAGCAAGGCGAGCTGATCGGCTTCGGCGGCGAAAATCGGTAACATTTCACGCGCGTTGCACTTTACAAATACATCCCTGTCACCATAACTCAGCCGCCAGGCGGGATGAATTTCTCCTCCCGGAAGCTCAACACGTTCGCGGATTTCTGCACTGCCCAGATGTTCACTCAACAAACGATTGACGGCTTGCCACATGGTATCACCCCTTCTGACTGGCCCGATAATTCATTAAGTTAGCGTTTTTTTTGCCTCAAAAACCTGATCCTGCGCACGGCTGAACCAGAATAAGGCGTTAATTTACGCAATGTAAGCGTTGGCGAAATTGAGCTTTCAGGTAATGAAAAAGACAATTTAAGAATATGTGAAGTGAAACAGGTTTTATTAGCAGAATTGTCTTATCGACATGACTCTAACCCCCTTGTTTAACAAAACAATATTAATAATAGACTAAAAAGATATTCAGGTGTGGGAAGAAGATGTATATGCTACATCTCGTCCAAGTCGCGAGAGAGATAATGTGAAACCAAACATTCTTTATTTGATGGCCGCGCTATTACTGGCGGGTTGCGCTAAAGAAACGCCGGTTCAGACGACGCATTTTTTGAAACCAACACCGCCTTCGCGGGCTGATACTTCATTAATGCATCAGGGACCTTACGGCGAAGTAATTCGTCAGGCGGCAAGCACTTACGGCGTAGATGAAACATTGGTAAAAGCCATCATTCAGGTCGAATCTGGATATAACCCAACCGTTGTCAGTAAATCGAATGCGATTGGGTTAATGCAGCTAAAGGCCTCAACGGCAGGACGCGATGCCTACCGGATGAAAGGACGTTATGGTCAACCTTCACCGCGTGATCTTAAAGATCCCGCAGTAAATATCGACTTAGGCACGGCTTATCTCAGCATTTTACAGCAACAGCTTGCCGGGATAAGCAATCCTGAGACGCGTCGTTATGCGACAACCGTGGCGTACGTAAATGGCGCAGGGGCTCTGTTGAGAACTTTCGCGAAAGATAAGACCTTCGCGATTGCCCAAATCAATCAGATGTCGCCGACCGAGTTTTATCAGCACGTTCAGAAAAAACACCCGGCGCCACAGGCTCCGCGTTATTTGTGGAAAGTTAACAACGCCTATCTGGCGATGCGATAGGCGTGTCGTACCTTCTGCCAGCAGCTCAGGCTGCTGGCGGGAAGTGAGTGATAATCTCACTGATACCGTTAATCACGAACTGCACGCCCATACATACCAGCAAGAATCCCATCAGTCTTGAAATCGCTTCAATGCCACTCTTCCCAACCAGACGCATAATTGCGCCGGAGCTGCGCAGCGTCAGCCATAAAATCAGGCTCACAAGGAAGAAAATCATCACCGGTGCCACCATGATCACCCAATGCGGGAAATCGACACCGTCTTTAATAGTAGACGCACTGCTGATGATCATCGCAATCGTACCCGGCCCGGCAGTACTAGGCATGGCCAGCGGGACAAACGCAATGTTCGGCGAATCCTGCCTTTTCATTTCTTCGGTTTTGTTTTCCATCAGCACTTTTTCTTCCACGTGTTGCTGAGGGAAAAGCATCCGGAAACCGATAAACGTCACGATAAGACCGCCTGCGATACGCAGACCAGGAATAGAAATACCAAAGGTATTCATTACTACCTGTCCGGCATAGTAGGCCACCATCATGATAATGAAGACGTATACTGAGGCCATCAGCGATTGCTGGTTTCTCTCCTGCGCGGTCATATTCCCGGAAAGGCCCAGCAACAAAGCCACGGTCGTGAGCGGATTTGCCAGCGGCAGAATCACCACCAGACCTAATCCAATTGCCTGAAATAACTGGCCGACTTCTGTCATAAATTTCCCTTTTAGTGTGCGTCTTTCATTTACCTTAGCTGCTCCGGGAGTGATTACACGAAAAATATCCGCACTAAGCAACACAGGTTGCTGGAAATGCGCACTTTACGGGTGCTAAACTCCTTGTCTGTTTTTGCGTCGCATCCCGATACGACACTGTGATGTATTCAGGGTGCTTATATTCGGCAAGGTAAAGCTGAATAGCGTGAATAACTATACGAATTCAAACTCAAATATTTTTCTAGATGTGCTCTGTCGTGTGGGGCACCACTGTAGATTAAGGAATTAACATGCCTGTTATTACTCTTCCTGACGGAAGCCAGCGCGTTTTTGATCGTCCCGTTTCTCCTCTTGATGTTGCCCTTGATATCGGTCCTGGTCTGGCGAAAGCCTGTATCGCTGGCCGCGTTAATGGCGAACTGGTGGATGCTACCGACCTTATCGAGGCCGATGCACAACTGGCGATCATTACCACTAAAGACGAAGCCGGTCTTGAAATTCTGCGCCACTCCTGTGCGCACCTTTTGGGTCATGCCATTAAACAACTTTGGCCTGACACCAAAATGGCTATCGGCCCGGTTATCGATAATGGCTTCTATTACGACGTGGATTTAGATCGTACGTTGACTCAGGAAGACATCGAACTGCTTGAAAAGCGCATGCACGAACTGGCTGAAAAGAATTACGACGTTATTAAAAAGAAAGTCAGCTGGCAGGAAGCACGCGATACCTTTGCAAGCCGTGGCGAAGAATACAAAGTGGCGATCCTGGATGAGAACATCAGTCATGATGACCGTCCTGGCCTGTATCACCACGAAGAATACGTCGATATGTGTCGTGGTCCTCACGTTCCGAACATGCGTTTTTGCCATCATTTCAAATTGCAGAAAACTTCCGGTGCGTACTGGCGTGGCAACAGCGACAACAAAATGCTGCAACGTATTTACGGCACAGCATGGGCTGAGAAAAAACAACTTAATGCCTACCTGCAACGTCTGGAAGAAGCCGGCAAGCGCGATCACCGTAAAATCGGTAAGCAACTTGACCTGTACCACATGCAGGAAGAAGCACCAGGCATGGTGTTCTGGCACAATGACGGTTGGACAATTTTCCGTGAGCTGGAAGCCTTCGTACGCATGAAACTGAAGTCTTACGACTATCAGGAAGTGAAAGGTCCATTCATGATGGATCGCGTGCTGTGGGAAAAAACAGGTCACTGGGAAAACTACAAAGAAGCGATGTTCACCACGTCTTCTGAAAACCGTGAATATTGCATCAAACCGATGAACTGCCCGGGCCATGTTCAGATCTTCAATCAGGGTCTGAAATCTTACCGTGACCTGCCGCTGCGTATGGCAGAGTTCGGCAGCTGCCACCGTAACGAGCCATCAGGTGCATTGCACGGTCTGATGCGCGTTCGTGGTTTCACTCAGGATGATGCCCATATCTTCTGTACAGAAGAGCAGGTACGTGATGAAGTGAACAGCTGCATCCGCATGGTCTATGACATGTACAGCACTTTTGGTTTCCAGAAGATTGTGGTGAAATTATCCACCCGTCCTGAGAAGCGCATCGGTACTGATGAAATGTGGACTCGCGCTGAGGATGATCTCGCGGCAGCACTGACTGAAAACGAGATTCCGTTCGATTATCAGCCGGGTGAAGGTGCGTTCTACGGTCCAAAAATTGAATTTACCTTGTACGATTGTTTGGATCGTGCGTGGCAGTGTGGTACCGTGCAGCTCGACTTTTCATTACCTGGTCGTTTGAACGCGTCGTATATTGGCGAAAGCAACGACCGTCAGGTTCCGGTAATGATTCACCGTGCTATTCTGGGTTCAATGGAGCGCTTCATTGGTATTCTGACTGAAGAATACGCAGGCTTCTTCCCAACATGGATGGCTCCGGTTCAGGTAGTGATCATGAATATCACTGATACACAAGCTACCTATGTCGAAGAATTAACCAAAAAACTGCAAGATGCAGGCATTCGCGTTAAAGCCGACTTGAGAAATGAGAAGATTGGCTTTAAAATTCGCGAACACACGCTACGCCGTGTTCCTTACATGTTAGTTTGTGGCGATAAAGAGGTCGAAGCAGGCAAAGTTGCTGTTCGTACTCGTCGCGGCAAAGACTTAGGAAGCATGGATGTTAGCGAAGTCGTTGACAAACTGCTGGCGGAAATCCGCAGCAGAAGTCTTCATCAACTGGAGGAATAAAGTATTAAAGGCGGAAAACGAGTTCAACCGGCGCGTCCTAATCGCATTAACAAAGAGATTCGCGCGCAAGAAGTTCGCCTCACAGGCGTCGATGGCGAGCAGATTGGTATTGTCAGTCTGAATGAAGCTCTTGAAAAAGCTGAGGAAGCGGGCGTCGATTTAGTAGAAATCAGTCCGAATGCCGAGCCGCCAGTTTGTCGAATCATGGATTACGGCAAATTCCTCTACGAGAAGAGCAAGTCGACTAAAGAGCAGAAGAAGAAACAAAAAGTTATTCAGGTTAAGGAAATCAAATTCCGACCTGGTACCGATGATGGCGACTATCAGGTCAAACTACGCAACCTGATTCGCTTTCTGGAAGATGGCGATAAAGCCAAAATCACCCTGCGGTTCCGTGGGCGTGAAATGGCGCACCAACAGATCGGTATGGAAGTGCTTAACCGCGTCCGTAAAGACCTGTGTGAAGATTCTGAACTGGCCGTTGTCGAATCCTTCCCTACGAAGATCGAAGGTCGTCAGATGATCATGGTGCTCGCACCTAAGAAGAAACAGTAAGGCTTCCAAGTAATCCTGCTGCGCGGTGTTCGCACCGCGTATGCTGGATTCGCCTTTCTGATTCATGTTAATAACAATGCGAAGTGGAATGTAAAATGCCAAAGATCAAAACAGTACGCGGCGCCGCTAAACGCTTCAAAAAAACCGCCAACGGTGGTTTTAAGCGTAAGCACGCTAACCTGCGTCATATTCTGACCAAAAAAGCTACTAAGCGTAAACGTCACTTGCGTCCAAAAGGCATGGTATCCAAGAACGATTTGGGCCTTGTCTCTGCATGTCTGCCGTACGCATAAATACACTTTTTTTCATCTAGAATATAAAACTCAGGAGAGCATATGGCTCGCGTAAAACGTGGTGTGATTGCACGTGCACGTCACAAGAAAATTTTAAAGCAGGCGAAAGGTTACTACGGTGCCCGTTCGCGCGTATATCGTGTTGCATTCCAGGCTGTTATCAAAGCTGGTCAATACGCTTACCGTGACCGTCGTCAAAAGAAACGTCAGTTCCGTCAGCTGTGGATCGCGCGTATCAACGCAGCAGCTCGTCAGAACGACATGTCTTACAGCAAATTCATTAACGGCTTGAAAAAAGCTTCTATTGAAATTGACCGTAAGATTTTGGCTGACATCGCAGTCTTCGACAAAGTGGTATTTGCCGCTCTGGTTGAGAAAGCGAAAGCAGCACTGGCGTAAGTCAGGTGAAAGAGGGAGCTTGCTCCCTCTTTTATATTTTGTGTTTGTAAGTAACTCCATTCATTGTGTACTATCGTCACTCGTGTTTTAACAGTTTTTTCAACAAGGTAACGCAAGCATGAATGCTGCTATTTTCCGTTTCTTTTTTTACTTTAGCGCCTGACTCAGGAAGGCTTTCGCGCGTAAGAGAAGAAACGAAAAGTAGCGCCTAAGCCTCCCTCGTGGAGGCTTTTTTGTATCTGTGCTTTATACACTAAGGTTCAGGGTCAAAATCGCGCCCCTGATTAATCACGGTTATTTTACATCGGGCCATTTTGGCCAGAAGAAGAGGAAAGCAATGCCACATCTCGCAGAGCTGGTTGCCAACGCCAAGGCAGCCGTAGAGAGTGCTCAGGATATCGCCACGCTGGATAATGTGCGTGTCGAATATCTGGGTAAGAAAGGCCACCTGACACTCCAGATGACGACCCTCCGTGACTTGCCAGCGGATGAACGCCCGGCGGCGGGTGCCGTGATCAACGAAGCGAAAACGCAGGTTCAGGAAGCTTTGAATGCGCGTAAAAATACGCTGGAGTCCGCAGTACTGAATGCCCGTCTGGCCGAAGAAACAATTGACGTTTCCCTGCCAGGCCGCCGTATAGAAAACGGTGGTTTGCATCCGGTGACCCGTACTATCGACCGCATTGAAACCTTCTTCGGTGAATTAGGCTTTACCGTGGAAACCGGTCCGGAAATCGAAGATGATTATCATAACTTTGATGCCCTGAATATTCCTGGCCACCATCCGGCGCGCGCAGACCACGACACCTTCTGGTTTGATGCTAAACGTCTGCTGCGTACGCAGACATCCGGTGTGCAGATCCGCACCATGAAAGACCAGCAACCGCCTATCCGCATCATTGCCCCGGGCCGCGTATATCGTAACGATTACGATCAGACGCATACCCCGATGTTCCATCAGATGGAAGGCCTGATTGTTGATAAAGACATCAGCTTCTCCAATCTGAAAGGCACACTGCACGATTTCCTGAACAACTTCTTCGAAGCTGATTTGCAGATCCGTTTCCGTCCATCTTATTTCCCGTTCACCGAGCCTTCTGCGGAAGTTGACGTCATGGGCAAAAACGGCAAATGGCTGGAAGTGCTGGGCTGCGGCATGGTGCACCCGAACGTATTGCGTAACGTCGGCATTGATCCGGAAGTGTATTCCGGTTTTGCCTTCGGTATGGGCATGGAACGTCTGACCATGTTGCGTTATGGCGTAACTGACCTGCGTGCATTCTTCGAAAATGATCTGCGTTTCCTCAAACAGTTTAAGTAAGGCGGGAATATCACATGAAATTCAGTGAACTCTGGTTGCGTGAGTGGGTAAACCCAGCCATCAGCAGCGAAGCATTATCTGACCAAATCACTATGGCCGGTCTGGAAGTGGACGGCGTTGATCCGGTTGCTGGCGCATTCAATGGCGTCGTTGTCGGTGAAGTGGTTGAGTGCGGTCAGCACCCGAACGCCGACAAACTGCGTGTTACCAAAGTGAACGTCGGCGGCGATCGTCTGCTGGACATCGTTTGTGGCGCACCTAACTGCCGTCAGGGTCTGAAGGTTGCTGTGGCGACCGTCGGTGCCGTACTGCCGGGTGATTTCAAGATCAAAGCGGCTAAGCTTCGCGGTGAGCCTTCAGAAGGGATGCTGTGCTCGTTCTCCGAGCTGGGTATTTCCGAAGATCACGACGGTATCATCGAGCTGCCGCTGGATGCTCCGGTTGGCACGGATATCCGCGAATTCCTGAAGCTGGACGATAACACCATCGAAATCAGCGTGACGCCAAACCGGGCTGATTGCCTCGGTATCATTGGCGTAGCCCGTGATGTTGCTGTGGTTAACCAACTGCCTTTAGTTGAACCTGAGATGAATCCGGTCGCAGCAACCATCGACGCTTCCGTGTCTATTGACGTTCAGGCACCAGACGCATGCCCGCGCTATTTAGGCCGTGTGGTCAAAGGCATTAATGTTAAAGCGCCAACGCCATTGTGGATGCGCGAAAAACTGCGTCGTTGCGGCACTCGTTCTATTGATGCCGTGGTGGATATCACTAACTACGTGCTGCTGGAACTCGGTCAGCCTATGCACGCCTTCGATCTGAGCCGTATCAACGGCGGTATCGTGGTGCGTATGGCGCAGAAAGATGAAGCACTGACGCTGCTTGATGGCACAGAAGCCAAGCTGAAAGAAGATACGCTGGTTATTGCCGATCATGATAAAGCGCTGGCGATGGCCGGTATCTTTGGTGGTGAGCATTCTGGCGTGAACGATGAAACCCAGGATGTCCTGCTTGAGTCGGCATTCTTTGCTCCGCTGTCGATCACGGGTCGTGCGCGCCGTCAGGGTTTGCATACCGATGCTTCACACCGCTATGAGCGTGGCGTTGACCCTGAGCTGCAACACAAAGCTATCGAGCGCGCTACCGCGCTGCTGCTGAGCATTTGTGGTGGTGAAGCCGGCCCGGTCATTGATGTGACTTCTCAGGCTCATCTGCCGAAAGCCGCTACCATTACGCTACGTCGTGAAAAGCTGGATCGCCTGATTGGACACCACGTTGAAGACGCACAAGTGACGGACATTCTGACCCGTCTGGGCTGCAAAGTTGATCACAAAGGCGATCACTGGGTGGCTGTGGCGCCGAGCTGGCGTTTCGACATGCAGATTGAAGAAGATTTGGTGGAAGAAGTTGCCCGCATTTACGGCTACAACAACATTCCTGATGTGCCGGTGAAAGCCAATCTGGAAATGACTAAGCACCGCGAAGCCAATTTGTCACTGAAACGAGTGAAAAATCTGCTGGTTGACCGTGGTTTCCAGGAAGCGATCACCTACAGTTTTGTGGATCCTAAAGTGCAGGCGTTACTGCACCCGGGCGAAGAAGCGCTGATCCTGCCAAGCCCGATTTCGGTTGAAATGTCGGCTATGCGCCTTTCCCTGTGGTCAGGTTTGCTGACGGCGGTGGTAAATAACCAAAATCGTCAGCAAAGCCGCGTGCGTTTATTCGAAAGCGGCCTTCGCTTTGTGCCTGATACCCAAGCTGATTTAGGTATCCGTCAGGACGTCATGCTGTCAGGGGTGATTTCCGGCAATAAAAATGAAGAGCATTGGGATCTGGCGCGTCAGGCCGTTGACTACTACGATTTGAAAGGTGATCTTGAGGCGATTCTTGAGCTTACCGGCAAAATGAACGACGTGCAGTTCCGGGTTGAAGCAAATCCTGCATTGCATCCGGGGCAGAGTGCTGCAATTTATTTACGCGGCGAACGTATTGGTTTCATTGGTGTAGTCCATCCTGAACTCGAACGTAAACTCGATCTCAATGGCCGTACTGTGGTCTTCGAAATGCTGTGGAATAAGGTCTCAGACCGCGTACTGCCTGATGCGAAAGAGATTTCCCGCTTCCCGGCGAACCGTCGTGACATCGCTGTTGTTGTGGCTGAAAAGGTGCCCGCAGACGATATTTTGGCAGAGTGCAAGAAAGTTGGCGCAAATCAGGTAGTTGGCGTAAACTTGTTTGATGTGTACCGTGGCAAGGGCGTAGCGGAAGGTTACAAGAGCCTGGCTATCAGTCTGGTGTTGCAGGATACCGGCCGTACACTGGAAGAAGAGGAGATCGCCGCTACCGTTGCAAAATGCGTAGAGGCTCTAAAACAGCGATTCCAAGCATCCTTGAGGGATTGAACCTATGGCGCTTACTAAAGCTGAAATGTCAGAACACCTGTTTGAGAAGCTTGGGCTTAGCAAACGGGATGCCAAAGACCTTGTTGAAATATTTTTCGAAGAAGTTCGTAGAGCTTTGGAAAATGGCGAGCAAGTTAAACTGTCTGGCTTTGGCAATTTCGATCTGCGTGACAAAAACCAACGTCCGGGACGTAACCCGAAAACCGGCGAAGATATTCCGATCACGGCGCGTCGTGTGGTGACTTTCCGTCCGGGACAAAAATTGAAGAGTCGCGTAGAGAATGCCACTCCGAAAGAATAAGTAACATCTTCTGAAAGGCCGCGAAAGCGGCCTTTTTTTTGGCTGCAATTTGACCCGGTGACATCAGCATTTTTTACGCCGTTAAGCAATTCGCGCAGAAAGTGAAAAGATAGTGTTAAAGGGGTGGGCTGTTCAGGATTAGTCTGATAGATTTAATTTCAAGGCGGAACAGGGGGTGTATTCATTGATTCTGATTTCTCATTAAAAATAAAATTATAAAAAAATGAGTATTTCAATAATGAAAAAAAGGGACCGAAGCCCCTTAAATTAAATTCCGCATTCTGGCGCAGATAAATAATGCCTGATGCCCTAGATTATGTATCCGCTTTAACCCGAATGAAATGAATTCGTTATGTGATTAATGGTTATAAAACATGCGAGGGCCACCAGGGCCGCCGCCATGACCACCACCGTGACCGCCGCCGCCACCAGGGCCCCAGAACGGAGGAAACAGACAGCCGCTCAGGCTGACTACAACCAGGGCAACACTTAACAGGGCTATAATACGACGCATAAAATACATCCTTTGCTTGAATAAACACTGTGAGTATAAATAAATCTTTAATAACCTGTTGTCAGGGTTAAGTTAAGATTTGTTAATGTCGTCGTAAGAATTGAATAGATAACGAACTCAATCCTGCTGAATTATTTCAAGCAGGATATGTTTGTATTTTTTGTGTAAGGTCGCAGCAAGTTAAACGAAAATCCGCCTATTCCTCATAGTCAGTATCAATTCCCCCTGATATAAAAAACACGTCATAAAAAATTAAGAAGGCGTGACTATCGTGAAAAAATCTCTTTTATTGCTTTGTTGTGCGCTGGCATTGCCTGTGATCGCACAGGCAAATGTTTCTATTGACCTTAACGTACCAGGCGTATCGCTTCACCTCGGGGATCAGGATCAGCGCGGTTACTATTGGGATGGTTATGACTGGCGTCCGCCGCAGTGGTGGCGTGCTCATCAGGGCCATCATTACGGTGAGCGCAATGAGCGTGGCATGTACTGGCACGGCAACCGCTGGGATTCAAAACCGCCTCAGCGCGGTCATAGCGAGCCGCATAATCAGGGGCGTCCGAAGGGGGGCGACCATCATGATAACCGTGATAATAACGGTCATCAGGGTGGCAACAACGGTGGCGGTAACAATGGCCATCAGGGCGGTAACAACGGCCATCAGGGGAACGGGCAGCCGATCCCTCCGAATGGTCAGCCGGGGCGTTAATCACCCGCGGTTGTAAAAAATATCAAAGCCGGTGCTCAGTCACCGGCTTTTTCATTTTCTGTTTCCGTACACTAGAGCTAACTGCCTAATATCGGTAGGATAGCGAAATTCTTCTTTTTCCCGTCCGCTTCTGGAATCTGCAATTCATGTCAATCCGGCAGACTTTTTCTGCACTCGAACAACGGCAAAAGCAGCGCGATCACCGCGGTGTGTTTGTTCTGTCTGTTCTTTTGATTCTGGTGCTGACGCTAAGCCTCAGTGCAGGCGAAAACTGGTTATGGCCCAATCAATGGCTGAGCAGTGAAGCGAGGTTGTTCGTATGGCAACTGCGTCTCCCGCGTGCGATTGCGGTGATTCTGGTCGGTGCGAGCCTGGCTGTCGCCGGCGCAGTGATGCAGTCGCTGTTTGAAAACCCGCTTGCAGAACCCGGCCTGCTTGGTGTCGCTAACGGTGCGGGCGTGGCGCTGGTATTTTGTGTCATGTTCGGCCACGGAATGCTGCCGGTCTGGCTGATGAGCCTCGCCGCCGTGGCTGGCGCGCTGGTGGTCACTTTCTTCCTTCTGTATGCCGCCCGCAGGCACCGGCTAACCAATGCCCGTTTGCTACTGGTGGGCGTCGCCATCGGGATTGTGTGCAGTGCGCTGATGACCTGGACTATCTATTTCAGCAGTAACATGGATCTCCGACAGCTCATGTACTGGATGATGGGGGGTTTTGGCGGCGTTGACTGGCGGCAAATCTGGCTCGGGATCATGTTATTACCCGTGCTGCTCTGGCTGACCTTTCAGGGCAAAACGTTAAACTTGCTGTCACTGGGCACCTTACAGGCCCGGCAGCTAGGTGTCTCAATGACGACGTGGCGATATATTCTGGTGCTCGCGGTTGGCTGGATGGTCGGACTGAGCGTTGCGCTGGCAGGTGTGATAGGGTTTATCGGTCTGGTGATCCCTCATATCCTTCGGTTGTGTGGTATGACTGACCAGCGCCGTTTGCTACCGGCCTGTGCGCTGTGTGGCGCGGCGGTGTTATTGCTGGCGGATGTGCTGTCGCGGATCGGGCTGTACGCGGCCGAACTGCCGATTGGTGTGGTGACTGCCACGCTGGGCGCGCCGGTGTTTATCTGGTTACTGGTCAGAGTCGGACAAATTCGCTGAGCGGGATCCCTGCAATCAATCCTTATTCCTTACCTTTCACTATCAGGATAAAAAACGATGAGTAATGACATTTTTGATATCTCCCTGAAAACCATTGATGGCCAGACTAAAACACTGGGCGATTACAAAGGTTCGGTACTGCTGGTGGTCAATGTGGCGTCGCAGTGCGGCCTGACCAAGCAATACGAAGGTCTGGAAAACATTTATCAGGCATGGCACGACCGTGGCTTTGAAGTGCTTGGTTTCCCGTGCAATGAGTTTGGAGCGCAGGAGCCGGGCACAGAAGACGAAATCAAAACCTTCTGCACCACGCAGTTTGGCGTGAAATTCCCGATGTTCAGCAAGATTGACGTCAATGGCGAACACCGCCATCCGCTGTACAGCGCGCTGATTGCCGCCCGTCCAGAAGCAGTCAAACCAGAAGCCAGCGGTTTCTACGAGCGTCTGGCCAGCAAAGGCCGTCAGCCGGTCAAACCAGAAAATATTCTGTGGAACTTCGAGAAATTCCTCATCGGACGCGACGGCACCGTGGTGCAGCGCTTTGCGCCGGATATGGCACCGGAAGATCCGATTCTGATGGAAGCCATCAAAGCCGCACTGGCGAAATAAGTTAAATCCTCAAAAGGGCAGGGAACGCAGATGCTGGAGTGTCGTGAGATAAGTGTGGAAGGGCGTCTTCAGGCGTTTAACGCAAATATTGCGCCGGGCAGCCGCGTTCACCTCATCGGGCCAAACGGTGCGGGGAAAAGTACCTTGCTGGCGAGGCTGGCCGGGGTGTTTGAAGGCAAGGGCGAAGTCAAAGGCGATGTGCTGTTTAACGGCCAGCCGGTTTCTGCTTTCTCCGGTGTTCAACTCGCCCGACTGCGCGCCTGGCTTTGCCAGCAACTTACACCGGCATCCCTGATGCCGGTTTTTCAATATTTATCTTTGCATCAGCCTCGTCTCGCCGATCCCGCCGCGCTGGAACATACCATCACACGGCTTTGCGATGCGTTACAGCTTAGTGACAAACTGGCCAAACCGGTCACGCATCTTTCCGGTGGCGAATGGCAGCGGGTGCGGCTGGCAGCGGTGTTATTGCAGGTCTGGCCGGCGGTGAATCCTGACTCGCAAATTCTCTTGCTGGATGAACCGATGAACAGTCTTGATGTGGCGCAGCAGCAGGCGCTGGATCAGTTGCTGACCGAATTATGTGCCGCCGGACGTTCTGTCATAATGAGCGATCACGATTTGAATCACACTCTGCACTATGCCCGTCAGGTCTGGCTGATGTCCGCAGGGGAAGTGATCGCTGCCGGTGAATGTGCTGATGTGATGCAAGTTGAGCGTCTTTCACAGGTGTATCACGTCACATTTCAGATACATTCTCTGGCAGGCCGTCAGTGGATAATGACCACGGCGAAGTCTTCTTTCTAAAAAATGAATAGCAGTTTAATTATATTTAAAACCCGCAATGTGCCAATGTTAGCCCTTAATTGCTCATAAAAAATACTCATCACTCTTCTTTTAATAAAGTTCATTATTTTAATAAAATCTTAATATATTTTAATCTGATGATTTTATTGAATTTATTGCGTGGTTTACTATTTATCCTTGTGCTATTTACTTTCTGTTTAACTTCACATAACTGGCAAATCCTTAAGGTTAAATTAAGCTTAAACCGACATCATAAGATCCATAATTCAGGACGGTGTTTACTTACGGTTAAATAAACGCAGTCTAAAGTCGGTATGTGCTAATTACCTTTTGGGATAGTGTCATGGAAAACTTTTTGCCTTTTTCCCGCCCCTCTATGGGCGAAGAAGAGATCGAGGCTGTAGGGCAAGTATTGCGTTCTGGCTGGATAACCACCGGCCCGCAAACACATCAGCTTGAACAAGATTTCTCTGCGGCTTTCGGTTGTAAACATGCCATTGCGGTCAGTTCCGCAACCGGCGGGATGCACGTTACCCTGATGGCGCTGGGCATCGGTCCCGGCGATGAAGTTATTACCCCTTCCCAGACCTGGGTTTCTACCCTCAACATGATTGTGCTGCTCGGTGCCGAGCCGGTCATGATTGATGTTGACCCTGACACATTAATGGTCAGCGCCGAAGCCATTGCGGCTGCCATCACGCCTAAGACTAAAGCCATTATTCCGGTGCATTACGCCGGAGCGCCTTTGGATCTCGACCCCATTTATGCCGTGGCAAATCAGCACGGTATTGCGGTGATCGAAGATGCCGCCCACGCCGCCGGTACCCGTTACCGGGATCGCTGGATTGGCGCACAGGGAACGGCCATTTTTTCCTTCCACGCCATTAAAAACATGACTTGCGCCGAAGGTGGCCTGATTGCCACCGACGACGATGAGCTGGCGGCGAAGGTGCGTGCACTGAAATTCCACGGTCTGGCGGTAGATGCCTTTGACCGTCAGGTTCAGGGACGCAAGCCGCAGGCAGAAGTGGTCGAGCCGGGCTTTAAATACAACCTTTCCGATATTCACGCCTCGATTGCCGTCGTCCAGTTGAAGCGCCTGAATGAAATGAATGCCCGCCGTACCGAACTGGCACAACGTTATCTCGACAAGCTGCAAGGCTCGGCCTATTTGCCGATGAGCGTGCCGGACTATCCGCACCTTCATGCCTGGCACTTGTTCATGATCCGCGTGGATGAGAAACGCTGCGGCATCAGCCGTGATGCGTTGATGGAACGCCTGAAAGAGCAGGGCATCGGTACCGGTTTACATTTCCGTGCCGCGCATACTCAAAAATATTACCGCGAACGTTATCCGCAACTCAGCCTGCCACACAGCGAATGGAACTCCGCCTGTTTATGCAGCCTGCCACTTTTCCCTGATATGCAAGACAGCGACGTTGACCGTGTTGTCGCAGCTCTCTTTTCCCTTTTGGAGGCGCAGTAGTGGCGCATTATGAACCCATTCGTAAAGTCTCGGTGGTCATCCCGGTCTATAACGAAGAAGAAAGCCTGCCCGCGTTGTTATCGCGTACACAGGCCGCTTGTCAGCAACTGACCCAAAAATACGAAATTATACTGGTGGATGACGGCAGCTCGGACAGCTCCGGTGACATGCTTTCCGCCGCCGCAGAACAACCTGGCAGCCACATCGTGGCCGTTTTACTCAACCGCAACTATGGTCAGCACTCGGCGATCATGGCCGGTTTCAGCCATGTGACCGGTGATCTGGTGATCACGCTCGATGCCGATTTGCAAAACCCGCCGGAAGAAATTCCGCGTCTGGTTGCTAAAGCCGATGAAGGTTATGACGTTGTGGGCACCGTTCGTGCGAACCGTCGCGACTCATGGTTCCGTAAAACCGCGTCGAAGATGATCAACATGATGATCCAGCGGGCTACCGGTAAATCGATGGGCGACTACGGCTGCATGCTGCGTGCGTACCGCCGCCACATCATTGAAGCCATGCTGCATTGCCATGAGCGCAGCACGTTTATTCCTATCCTCGCCAACACCTTCGCGCGAAAAACCGTGGAAATTCCGGTTCAGCATTCCGAGCGTGAATTTGGTGATTCCAAATACAGCCTGATGAAGCTTATCAATCTGATGTACGACCTGATCACCTGCCTGACGACCACCCCGTTGCGCATGCTCAGCGTTGTGGGCAGTGTGATTGCTCTCTTCGGATTTGTGCTGGCGGTGTTCTTGATTCTGATGCGCCTTATCAACGGCCCTGAATGGGCGGCGGAAGGCGTGTTTACGCTATTTGCATTGTTATTTATGTTTATCGGTGCGCAGTTTGTCGGCATGGGATTACTCGGTGAATACATCGGGCGGATCTATAACGATGTTCGCGCACGTCCCCGTTATTTCGTTCAAAAAGTCGTCGGCGTTCGTTCCGAAGAAAACAGTCAGGAAGAAGAGTGATGAAAGCGATTGTATTTGCCTACCATGATATTGGTTGCGTTGGTTTGCAGGCTCTGGTTGATGCCGGTTATGACGTTCAGGCGGTCTTTACCCATACGGACGCGCCGAATGAGAACCAGTTCTTTTCCTCCGTTGCCCGTCAGGGCGCTGAGTTAAATTTGCCGGTGTACGCGCCGGAAGACGTCAATCATCCGCTGTGGGTTGACCGCATTCGTGCCTTGCAGCCTGATGTTATTTTCTCTTTCTACTACCGCAACATGCTGAGCGAAGACATTCTGTCTCTGGCGCCGCAGGGCGGTTTCAATTTGCACGGTTCTCTGCTGCCGCGCTACCGTGGCCGTGCGCCGGTAAACTGGGCGTTGGTCAATGGCGAAACGGAAACCGGCGTGACCCTGCATAAAATGGTGAAACGTCCTGATGCGGGCGATATCGTTGGCCAGCGCAAAGTTGCCATTACGGCTGAAGACACCGCGCTGAAGCTGCATGCCAAAGTGCGCGATGCTGCGAAAGATTTGCTGACGGATTTACTGCCGGAAATGAAAGCCGGGAAAATCACCTTGACGCCGCAAGATGAAGCGCAGGCGACTTATTTTGGTCGCCGCACGGCGGCTGATGGTGAAATTCACTGGCACAAACCGGCAACTGAAATTAATAACCTGATCCGCGCCGTCACTGAGCCGTATCCGGGCGCTTTCACGTACCTCGGACAGCGCAAACTCACAGTATGGCGCGCGCTGCCGCTCAATACTCAGCATGATAACCAGCCAGGCACCGTGCTTTCTGCTCATCCGCTGACCATCGCCTGCGGCGAGGGCGCGTTGGAAATTCAGGCCGGTCAGAGTGAAAATGGCCTCTACGTTCAGGGTTCCCGACTGGCGCTGGAGCTGGGCATCATGCCGGAAATGCGTCTTTCTACCTTGCCAACCGCAGTGATGAAGCGCCGTACCCGCGTCCTGATCCTCGGTGTGAACGGCTTTATCGGTAATCACCTCAGCGAGCGTTTGCTGCGCGAAGATCGTTACGAAATCTACGGTCTGGATATCAGTTCCGACGCGATCAGCCGCTTCATGGGCAATCCGCATTTCCACTTCGTTGAAGGCGATATCAGCATTCATTCCGAGTGGATCGAGTATCACATCAAAAAATGTGACGTCGTGCTGCCGCTGGTGGCGATCGCCACGCCAATCGAATATACCCGCAACCCGCTGCGCGTATTTGAACTCGATTTCGAGGAAAACCTCAAAATCGTTCGTGATTGTGTCAAATACAAAAAACGCATTATCTTCCCGTCCACGTCCGAAGTTTACGGTATGTGTGATGACAAAGAGTTTGATGAAGATAACTCACGTCTGATTGTCGGGCCAATCAACAAACAGCGCTGGATTTACTCCGTGTCCAAGCAGCTGCTCGACCGGGTGATCTGGGCGTATGGCGTCAAAGAAGGCCTGAAGTTTACCCTGTTCCGTCCGTTCAACTGGATGGGGCCGCGTCTGGATAACCTCGACGCCGCGCGTATCGGCAGTTCCCGCGCTATCACGCAGCTGATCCTCAATCTGGTTGAAGGGTCTCCGATCAAACTGGTGGACGGCGGCGAACAAAAGCGTTGCTTCACTGACATCAACGACGGTATCGAAGCGCTGTTCCGCATCATTGAAAACCGCGACAACCTGTGTGATGGCCAGATAATCAACATCGGTAACCCGACCAACGAAGCGAGCATTCGTGAACTGGCGGAAATGCTGCTGGCGAGCTTTGAAGCGCATCCGCTGCGCGCACAGTTCCCGCCGTTTGCCGGTTTCAATCTGGTCGAGAGCAGCACTTATTACGGCAAAGGCTATCAGGACGTGGAACACCGCACGCCGAGCATCAAAAATGCCCGTCGTCTGCTGAGCTGGAAACCGGAAGTGGGCATGGATAAAACCGTTGCCGATACGCTGGACTTCTTCCTGCGCTCTGTGAACCCTGAATCTGGTCAGTCCTGAAACGGTGCCATACATGAAGAAAGTGGGTCTGCGCATTGATGTAGATACCTGGAGTGGCACCCGCGAGGGTGTCCCTCAGCTTCTGCAAGTGCTTGCAAAACATAATATTACCGCCAGTTTCTTCTTCAGCGTCGGGCCGGACAACATGGGGCGTCACTTATGGCGCCTGCTTAAACCGCGCTTTTTATGGAAGATGCTGCGCTCCAATGCCGCGTCACTCTACGGCTGGGATATCTTACTGGCCGGTACCGCGTGGCCGGGTAAACCTATTGCGCGTGATCTCGGTTATCTGATGAAAGAAACCGCCAGACGCGGGCATGAAGTCGGGTTGCACGCCTGGGATCATCAGGGCTGGCAGGCGAAAGTGGGCAAATGGTCTGAGGAACAACTGCAACAGCAAATTCAGCTGGGTCTCGACGCACTGGAAAAAAGTCTCGGTCACGATGTTGAATGCTCGGCGGTGGCTGGCTGGCGCGCTGATGAACGCGTTATCGAAGTTAAAGAGCGGTTCCATTTTTATTACAACAGCGATTGCCGTGGGAAATATCCGTTCCTGCCGGTGCTGGAAAATGGCACTCTCGGGACGGTACAAATTCCGGTGACGTTACCGACCTATGATGAAGTGGCCGGTGGGGACATCAACGCCGATAACTTCAACGACTTTATCCTTGAAGCTATCGCGCAGGATGGAGGCGTACCGGTGTACACCATTCACGCGGAAGTGGAAGGAATGTCGCTGGCAGTGCAGTTTGAAGAGCTATTAACCCGTGCTGCGGCACAGGGGATCAGGTTCTGTGCGCTGGGGGATTTATTGCCCGAAGATCTCAGTACGCTGCCAAAAGGCAAAGTGATTCGCGCCAGTTTCCCCGGACGGGAAGGCTGGTTAGGTTGTCAGCAAGAAGGTTTTTCCTGATGTCGAAAGCATATAAAAGCGTGTGGAGCACACTGGTTCTGGTGTTCTTCGCACTGGTTTATCTTGTTCCTCTTAATACCCGCCTGTTATGGCAACCCGATGAAACCCGTTATGCCGAGATCAGCCGCGAAATGCTTCAGCGCGGCGACTGGGTGGTGCCGCATCTGCTGGGCTTACGCTATTTTGAAAAACCGGTGGCGGGTTACTGGTTCAATAATCTTAGCCAGATGATTTTTGGCGACAGCAACTTTGCTGTGCGTTTTGGCTCCGTGTTCAGCACGCTGATCAGCGCCTTGCTGGTGTTCTGGCTGGCCAATCTGATGTGGCGTAACCGCCAGACTGCATACATCGCCACGCTGATTTATCTCTCCTTCACGCTGGTGTTTAGTATCGGCACCTACAGCGTGCTGGATCCGATGATCACCCTGTGGATGACCGCCGCAATGGTCGCCAGCTATTTCTGTCTTCGTGTCTCCCGCACGCCGCAAAAAGCCATCAGCTGGATAGTATTGGGACTGGCCTGCGGCATGGGGTTCATGACCAAAGGCTTTATCGCGCTGGCGCTGCCGGTGATTGCAGTTCTGCCGATTATCTGGCGCGAAAAGCGTTTCAAAACGCTGTTCGGCTGGGGGCCGCTGGCGATTGTCAGCGCCGTTGTGCTGAGCCTGCCATGGGTGCTGGCCATCGCCCGTCAGGAGCCGGATTACTGGCGCTATTTCTTCTGGGTTGAGCATGTTCAGCGCTTTGCAGAAGCGGATGCACAGCACAAAGCGCCATTCTGGTTCTATCTGCCGGTGCTCTTTCTGGGGGCGCTGCCGTGGCTGGGTCTGCTGCCGGGGGCGTTGCGCGAGGGATGGACTAAACGTGTTATGCGCCCGGAACTGTTTTTCCTGTTGAGTTGGGCGATTATGCCGCTGATTTTCTTTAGTATCGCCAAAGGGAAACTGCCCACCTATATTCTGCCGTGCTTTGCGCCGCTGGCCTTGCTGATTGCCGATCACCTCGAACAGATCCGTCAGTCCGGAAAGTTACGTGCACTGAAGGCTAACGGTGTCATTAACATCATTTTTGGTGTTCTGATGGCGATCACTGTTCTGGTGATATCGGGTATTCTGCCGATCAACGTTAAAGCCGTATTTACCCGCACCGAGTTACCGCGCGCCCTGATCGGTATTCTCTGCTTTGCCGTATGGGCGCTTGCAGGGGCAATGTCTCTCACCAATGTGAAAAAACGCTGGTACTGGGGCGCTGCCTGCCCGCTGGTGTTGGCGCTGTTGGTCGGGCAGGCTATTCCCCAAAAAGTGATGGATTCCAAACAGCCGCAGATCTTTTTAGATAAAAATATGGGCCTGTTGCAGGACAGTCGTTATGTCCTGACGGATAACGTGGGCGTGGCCACTGCCATTGCCTGGGCGCTCAAACGCAGTGATATCCTGATGTTTGATGAGAAGGGCGAGTTGCAGTACGGATTAAGTTATCCTGATGCGAAAGATAACTTTATTGATGCGGCCAGTTTCCCTGCGTGGCTGCAAAAAGCCCGTCAGGAAGGAAATGTTTCTGTGATCCTCAGACTTGACCGAAATGCCCACGTCAAATCAACAATGCCAGCTGCTGATAAAACAGTACTTATCGACCGTCAGGCGCTGTTGTTCTACAAAAAACTGCCATGACCGGATTCCTTCTGGTGTTGGCGGTAAGCGTGATCACCTGTGCCGGCCAGCTTTGTCAGAAGCAGGCCGCACAGTTTTCGGGCAAAGGCGTGGCTCGTGTACTGCGCTGGCTGGCGCTGGCGGTGCTGTTACTGGGCATCGCTATGCTGCTGTGGCTGCGCGTTTTACAGCTTCTGCCGCTTAGCCTGGCGTATCCGATGCTCAGCCTGAATTTTGTCCTGATCACGCTCTGCGCCCGCTGGTTTTTCCATGAACAGGTCGATGGGCGACACTGGTTTGGCGTGGCGCTGATCATGTCGGGCATCGCGTTGATGAGTGTCAGCCTATGAAAGGATACCTGTGGGGCGGGGCCAGCGTTCTGTTAGTGACGATGGCGCAACTGCTGATGAAGTGGGGGATGGTGCAAATCCCGTGGTTTTCACTTCCTGACATCAATATTCTCTTTGTACAGAACCACTTAAACGCGCTGACGGCGGTGTTTTTCGGGCTGTGCGGCTATGCGCTTTCAATGGCCTGCTGGTTCTTCGCGCTGCGCGTTTTACCGCTCAACCGAGCCTATACCTTGCTCAGTCTGAGCTACGCGCTGGTCTACATCGCTGCCGTCACGCTGCCCTGGTTCAATGAAAGCATCAGCTTAACCAAAACACTTGGCGGAATGCTGATCCTCACCGGTGTGTGGGTGATCCACAGTAAACCGGCTAAAAATCCTCACTGATACGGTCCGGCCACGATAAAAATCATCATTTAAAGGTTGGATGACGGATAAAATAGCGCTAAATTCTATTAGTTCTTAGATAACGGCGACTTATCCGGCCCGCGTAAATTCTCGCGTTATGGCCTCAGCCGTGACGCTATTCAAGAAGGAATGCACTATGCGCTGGTCGTCCGTATCCATGTATTCCCTGCTGGCTGTTGCCGCATTAATTCTTAACGGCTGTAGCAGCCACGCGCCGCCGCCAAGTGGCCGCTTCGCCGATTCCATTACCGTGGTCGCCGAGCTTAACGATCAGCTCAGTCAGTGGCATGGCGCACCTTATCGTTATGGCGGATTGCAACCGAGCGGCGTCGATTGTTCCGGTTTTGTTTTCCGTACTTATCGCGATCGCTTTGGCGTTGTGCTTCCACGCACCACCGCCGATCAAACCAAAATCGGCACGAAAGTTTCCCGTGATGAGCTGCTTCCCGGCGATTTGGTTTTCTTTAAAACCGGCAGCGGTGAAAACGGATTACACGTTGGTATCTACGACACCGCCGATCAGTTTATCCATGCATCGACCAGTCAGGGGGTTACGCGTTCTTCGCTCGACAACGTCTACTGGCGCAAAGTCTACTGGCAGGCGCGGCGCATATGACCGAGTCTCCCTGATCTCCCCGCGTATTTGATCCCGATGTTTGCTGTTATTATCGAGGCAGACTTTTTCAGGATGAATACGCGATGACACCTCTCAGATTATTACTTTCCGATTCTTACGATCCCTGGTTCAACCTTGCCGTCGAAGACTGTATTTTTCGCGAAATGACCACCGACCAGCGCGTGCTGTTTCTGTGGCGTAATGCGGAAACCGTGGTTATCGGGCAGGCGCAAAATCCGTGGAAAGAATGTAATACCCGCAGGATGGAAGAGGACGGTATCCGGCTGGCTCGCCGCAGCAGCGGGGGCGGGGCGGTTTTCCACGACCTTGGGAATACCTGTTTTACTTTTATGGCAGGCAAACCTGAATACGACAAAAGTGTGTCTACCGGCATCATATTGAATGCACTTAAAGCGCTGGGGATTGATGCCAGTGCATCTGGACGCAATGATCTGGTGGTGCAGACCTGCGAAGGTGAGCGAAAAATTTCCGGGTCCGCCTATCGTGAAACAGCCGATCGCGGTTTTCATCACGGCACCTTATTGCTAAATGCCGATCTCAGCCGTCTGGCGAACTATCTCAATCCTGATGTCAAAAAACTGCAGGCCAAAGGCATCACCTCTGTGCGCTCGCGGGTGGCGAATCTCAACGAATTTGTGCCCGACATTCATCACGACCAGATTTGCGCCGCGGTCACCGATGCCTTCTTTGACTGGTACGGCCAGCGCGTTGAACCAGAAATCATTTCGCCAGATGTTTTCCCTGATTTACCCGGTTTTTCGGAACGGTTTGCCAAACAAAGCAGCTGGGAATGGAATTTTGGTAAAGCGCCGGCTTTCAGCCACGAACTTAACGAACGCTTTGTCTGGGGGGGCGTGGATATCCACTTTGATGTGGAAAAGGGCAATATCAGCCGGGCACAAATCTTCACTGACAGCCTCAATCCGGCACCTTTGCTGGCGCTGGCTGAGCAGCTATCCGCAACACGGTACCGCGCGCAGGATGTTTCATTGGCCTGTAACAAAATCATTGAACAATTTCCGGCCCTCAGTGCCGAGTTAACCGAGTTGCAAACCTGGCTGGCCCGTTGCGTTCAATAATCTGAAAACCCGGAGAAACTCCGGTGGCGCGGTCTCCGGGGCTTGCGCAATATTTCACAACACCTTATAACCGTTAGCGAAAAGTTTAGGGTTTCGCATATTCTGCGCGAAAAAAAATTGCGCGGGAAGCTGATTCTTTGCTGCAAAATCTCCCTGCATCAAGCCCGAAGTTGCACGTTTAGGAGGCTGGCGATAAGATTAGTCCTAAACTTGATTTTGATAGTCAATTCCTCATATTTCTTTGATACCCCGGGCTTCCGTCATTTCAGTGGAAGGATAAATTAGAAAGGCCTGAGTCACCTCGTAGTGCCGTTGAGTTTTGGAAAATAATGAAAATACAATTCGATACGGCCTTTAACAGCAGCTTTCTGTGTCAGCCGATTTACTCCGTTGAGGGGAAATTGCTGGCGATTGAATTAATTTGTCGCTTTTCCAGCACAGACAGCAAGTTAACCATGCCGACAGAACTGGTTTTAAACCTGCTGTCTCAGGCTCAGTTGTTTCGTTTTCTCAATGAACAACAGCTTTGGGCGGCTGAGCATGCAAAATGGTTTAGTGACAATCAGGTGATTTTGAATATCGGCGTCGAAGAAAGACTGGTAGCGATTTTGCTGGAAGATGAAATCCTGCGCGATGCTTTCAAAACCCATGATTTTGTCCAGCTCAATCTCAATGAGTCATTTCCGCAGCTTTCTGATGGTCGCAATAATCAGCAGTTAATGGCGCTGAAAAAGCATTTTACCCTTTGGTTGGATAATTTCGGTTCAGGCAACGTCAACATGGCGCCCATTTTTGACCATCTTTTTCAGTGGGTGAAACTGGATAAAAATCTGTTCTGGCAATTATACGAAGGGGAGCATTTCTCCATCGTAATGCCTTCATTACTGAGAAACGTGAACCGTTTTTGCCGAAATATTGTGGTGGATGGGCTTGATAATCAGGACTATTTTGACGCCCTGCTTAAGAAAGATGTTCAGGGGCTAAAAGGCCTGCTGTGGCCGGGCGTCGACCCTGAGCAACTCGACAGCCTGCTTGTCAGGCCTGTCCAATTTCATTAATCGGGCGTTTCACTTAATGTCTCCTAATCCCGGCCAGCCTGCGCTGTGTCGGGATTTTTGTTAATCGCCTCTTATCTCCCTGCTGTTACTCCGTGTTAATCACGGCGGCGCGGCTCTACACTTAAGAAAAGGGGGATTTATGCCGCTATTCGAACATCACTACGCCGACCAGCTCGGCGGATTTTATACCGCACTGCAACCGACGCCGCTTAAGGGCGCACGGCTTCTTTATCACAGCGCACCGCTGGCGCAGGAACTGGGTCTCGATGAAACGCTTTTCGACCATGATCATCGGGAATTCTGGTGTGGCGAAAAATTTTTCCCCGGTGTGTTACCGCTGGCGCAGGTTTACAGCGGACATCAGTTTGGTCAGTGGGCAGGGCAACTGGGCGACGGGCGCGGTATTCTGCTCGGCGAACAGGTGTTGCCTGAGGGTAAACGGGTTGACTGGCATCTCAAAGGCGCGGGGCTGACGCCTTACTCACGCATGGGCGATGGCCGCGCGGTACTGCGTTCTGTAGTACGAGAGTTTCTGGCTTCCGAAGCGCTGCACCATTTAGCCATACCGACGACGCGCGCGCTGACTATCGTGACCAGCGATCAGCCGGTATTTCGCGAACAACCCGAGCGCGGCGCAATGCTGATGCGCATTGCCGAAAGCCATATCCGCTTCGGTCACTTTGAGCATTTTTATTATCGCAAACAACCTGAGCAAGTGAAGCAACTGGCAGATTACGTCATCGCGCATCACTGGCCGCAGCTGCTGGAAAGCGAACCGCTGGAGGCGCAGCGGTATCAGCGGTGGTTCACCGAGGTGGTTGAACGTACGGCAAAGATGATTGCACAGTGGCAGAGCGTCGGGTTCGCGCACGGCGTAATGAATACTGACAATATGTCGATCCTCGGCCTGACGATGGATTACGGCCCGTACGGATTTCTCGATGATTATCAGCCGGGTTATATCTGCAACCACTCTGACCATCAGGGACGCTACAGTTACGATAATCAGCCTGCGGTGGCCTACTGGAACTTGCATCGCCTGGCGCAGACGCTTTCCGGCCTGATGAGCACCGAACAGTTACAGGCGGCGCTGGGCGAGTATGAGCCTGCGCTGATGAAAGCTTACGGCACGCTGATGCGCGGCAAACTGGGCTTTTTCAGCGAAAATAAGCAAGACAACAATTTGCTGACCGGATTACTGAGCCTGATGGCGAAAGAGGGGCGGGATTTCACCCGGACCTTCCGCATGCTAAGTGAGGTCGAACAGCAACAGGCCAGTTCGCCGCTGCGCGATGAATTCATCGATCGCGCAGCGTTTGACAGCTGGTACCAGGATTATCGCCAGCGGTTGCAGGAAGAAGACGTGGACGACGCAACGCGTCAGCAGGCGATGAAACAGAGTAATCCGCGCATTATTTTGCGTAATTATCTGGCTCAGCAGGCGATCGAAAAAGCCGAAGTGGACGACATCACTGCGCTGACGCAATTACATCAGGCACTCTGTGACCCGTACAGCGATAATCCTCACTACGACTCTCTGGCCGCTCTGCCGCCAGACTGGGGTAAACATCTGGAAATTTCCTGCTCAAGCTGAGCCACTTTGCGCCACAGAGGGGATCCCCTGTGGCGCAGTTTTAACGTGGAGTGTTATTGGCGCAGGAACACCTGGGGTAATTCGGTTTCAGGGTGGGCGCAAACGTTCAGATCAGCCTGATACCAGCGGCTTAGCGTCTCTTCATTTAACACCTCCGCCGGCGTCCCGCTGGCGACCACTCTCCCGCTGTGCAGCAGAATAATCCGGTCGGCATACAGCGCCGCCAGATTCAGATCATGAAGTACGCAGCACACCGAAAGTGGCGTCTCTTGCGTTAACTGACGTAACAGACGCAAGGCATGTTGCTGATGATACAAATCCAGCGCAGACGTTGGTTCATCCAGAAACAGCCAGCGTGGCGAAGGTTCCGGCTGCCACAGCTGGATCAACACGCGAGCCAGCTGGACGCGCTGCTGTTCGCCGCCGGAAAGATGCCGGTAATCACGATCTGCCAGATTCAGACACCCGGTTTGCGTCATGACTTCGGCCAGTGCATGTTGCATATTCAGCTGGCCGTGCGGTGAACGTCCGAGCGTCAGCACTTCCCGCACGCTAAACCCGAAAGCCAGCGTACTGTTCTGGCGCATCACCGCCCGGGTACGCGCCAGTTCCTGCGCAGGCCATTCGGTCAGCGGTTTACCCTGGAGTGAGCAATGCCCTTTTTGCGGCGCCAGAAAGCCGGTGAGCATGCGCATCAGCGTGGATTTGCCTGCGCCGTTCGGGCCAATCAGCGCCACCATTTCACCACTGTGCAAGCTGACCGAGACATCATCAATCAGCCTGCGTCCTTCAACGGAATACACCAGGTTTTCTGCGATCAGGGACGAAGATAGTTCAGACATTACGCGGCACTCCCGGACGCAGGATCAGCCATAAAAAATAAGGGCCGCCGATGATGCTGGTGATAAGACCGACCGGCATTTCCGCCGGAGCCACCAGCGTGCGCGCCAGCGTATCGGCCAACAGCAACAGACAGGCTCCTGCCATCGCCGAACCCGGTAACAACCAGCGGTGATCGGCGCCGATGCGCATGCGCAGCAAATGCGGGATCACCAGACCGATAAAGCCAATCACGCCCGATACCGCCACCGCAGCTCCGACCAGCAGAGCACTCAGCAGCAGTAACTGCAACTGTGTACGGCGGACATTGACGCCAAGATAGTGCGCATCCTCTTCGCCCAGTTGCAGAATATTCAGGCGTCGGGACATAAAGAACGTCGCGATGCAGGCTGGCAAAATAAGGGAGGAAGCGACAGCCAGCGTCGGCCATTGCGCCTGCCCGAGGCTACCCATACTCCACAGGGAGAACTGACGCAGCTGCTGATCGTCGCTGATATAAGTCAGCACGCCAACCGCCGCGCCGCACAGTGCATTAATAGCAATTCCCGCCAGCAGAAGACGCGATAATCCGCCGTGTCCGAAACGGCTCAGCGTGAAGACGATCAGTGAAATGGCGAGACTGCCGACAAAGGCGCTGATCATATGGCTGTAAAGGGCCAGCAACGGCGGCAGGGAGAATGGCATCACAATGGTCAGCGCCACTGCCAGCGCCGCGCCGGAGCTTATCCCCAGTAATCCGGGGTCGGCCAGCGGATTGCGGAACAATCCTTGCATCACCGCGCCGGAGCTGGCCAGCGCGCAGCCGACCACCACCGCCAGCAACACGCGGGGCAGGCGTACGGTCAGCCAGACCTGCCATAAGCCGTCGTTGAGCGGCAAGCCCATCAGCGTTCGCAGCGAAAGGGACATTGCGCCGGTATTCGCCGCCAGAATGGCCAGCAACAGCAGAGCTCCGCCGAGACCCGTCAGCGCCCAAACCGGTGAGCGCCGACGTGATGGCATTGGGGGGCTCATGCTGCTCATTTCACGCTTTCCGCTGCCTGACGAAGTTGCGCCATCACTGCCGGAGTTTGCAATCCAAAGCCAAGCAGCGACATATCATCCAGCACCAGAACGCGCTTGTTTTTACCCGCTGGCGTCATCGCCACGCCCGGTAATTTCCACACCTGATCCATACCACCCAGAGTTTTAATTCCGTCAGCGGTCAGCAGCAGGATGTCCGGCGCACTGGCGATCACACCTTCTTGTGAAAGGGGACGATAGCGGCTGAACCCCTGCATGGCATTTTTTGCGCCAACGGAGGTTATCATCGCATCTGCTGCCGTATCCTGACCTGCCGCCATGGAATTCATGCCGCCGTGACTCATCACGAATAACATTTTGACCGGCAAGGTTTCGTGCTTAATGGCTGCAAGTTGCGTGCGGTAGGTGGCGATCAGCTTTTCACCTTCGGCCTGACGGTTCAGTGCCTTAGCAATCACGTCGATCTTTTTCGGTACGGTATCGACAGATGCCGTGCCCGGCACGCGGATCACTTTCACCCCGTTTTGCGCCACTTGCTGTAACACCAGCGACGGTTCCGCCAGCTCACTGCTGAGCACCAGCGTCGTGTGCATGGAGAGAATACCTTCGGTATTTAGCTGGCGCATATAACCGACATCCGGCAATGCGAGAACCGCCTTTGGACGTAAACTGGTGCTGTCGCGCGCGACCAGTTCATCGCCCGCGCCCAGCGCGTAAACGATCTCTGTGACGTCACCGCCGATGCTCACCAGCTTTTCTGCTGCATGCAGAACGGGTGCGGTCAGCAAGGATGCCGCAGCGATCAGAACGTTTAAAGTGTGCTTCATGCGGCAACGCCTTCGTTGGAGAGCTGCGCCAGTTGTTCGCGCCACAGAGTTTGCTCCGGCGTGCCTTCGGTACGCTGACCATAAAGCTGTGCGATCTGAGTGCCGTCGGCGGCGAACAGTTCCAGGCTGGTGACGAAACCGTCTTTCGTCGGCTTGCGGGTGATCCAGCTTTCGGCGATGGCGCTTTCTACCAAATGCAGCGTGAAGCGCGGGTTAAAGACGTTGATCCATTCACCCTGCGGCATCACTTTTTCGATTTGGCCGGTAAAGATCTGCACGCAGCCTCTGTTGCCAACAAAAATCATGATCTCGTTCTGATCGTCTTTAGCGATATTCAGCAAACGGGTAAGAGAGCCGTTTTCAACGCGCCATGCGAGATCGTCGCCGACCGCTTTGAAAGCCTGCTGGCGGGTTACATCATGGCGTCTCAGAAGCTGGAAGAACTGATGAACGTCGGTCATTGCGCGCCATTCGGCATCCAGAGTACGGGTGTCGGCAGTGTTGACCAGCGGATTTTCCGGTACGGCTTCCCGTTGCAACGGCGGATTAACATCACTTTTGTACTGAGCCAACAACGCATTCCACACCGCCATATCCGTTTCATCGGTGGTATAGACCTTATGCACCGCATCGCCCTGGGCATCGAAAAACTGAATGCTGTGACGATCGCCGCGCGGAGTCGATTCCGTCATGCTGAAAATGTGCACCCAGTGTTGCAGGAACAAGCGCAGATCCAGCGCGCGTGGATTGAGAATTAACCCGGCGTGTCCGTTCAGATGCTGGTTTGTATAATGGCCTTGCTGCTCGTGAACAGCATAGTCGTTACGGGTAATGGATTTCGTTCCACCCACACTTTCCAGCGCGGCCAGCAAACTACGGGCATCAACATCCAGTTTTGCTGCATCATGAGAAACGCGTAAGGCCGTTAATTCGGCTTCGCTGATGCCAAGAATTTCAGCCAGATCGCGGGCATATTTACCCGGATTCGCTTCTTTGGCCTGTAAGTAATCCTGATAGTGAACTGGATGCATGGCTGTTTCCTCATAGTCTTAAATGTCATCCGCCATCGGGCAGATAAAAATTTGAGCTGTTATGTGAATGATTTGTAAAATATTATTCTCAAAGCACCAAATTATCCCACGCGTTGGTAATGGGAATTAATATCAATTTGATAATCATTATCAAATCATTAAAGAAACACATCAAGAAAATTTTTGTTGGCAGAATGTAATTTTCGGCAAATAACCCTGTAAATACCGTGGGATAGCCGAAGGGGATTGCTGCTGGCAGGACGTTTTAATTAACGGGGACGAGCGAGGCAGAGGGACAAAAAAGGGCAACAAAAATGTCGCCCAGAGTGAGTTTTTAAGTTTTCACCAGAACAACCGGTCAGAACCGGCTACCTGTCGCCTCTGCCAGCATCGCTAGCAGCGTTTCGGTATCTTCCCAACCCAGGCAAGGGTCAGTGATCGATTTTCCGTAAACCAGCGGTTTGCTGGCGGCGACAGGCTGTGTGCCTTCAATCAGGAAACTTTCCGCCATGATGCCCGCGACCGCGGTCGAACCGCTGCGGATTTGCTCGCAAATATCAGCGGCCACATCCAGCTGACGTTTGTGTTGCTTCTGACAGTTGCCGTGGCTGAAATCGACCACCAGCCGCTGTGGCAGGTCAAACTCTGCCAGATTCTGGCAAGCCTGTTCCAGGTCTTCAGCGTGATAATTTGGTTTCTTACCGCCGCGCATGATCACATGACCGTACGGGTTACCGGCAGTGCGGTAAATCGTCATCTGACCGTTTTTATCCGGTGACAGGAACATATGGCTGGTGCGTGAAGAGCGCATGGCATCAATCGCGATACGTGTATTGCCGTCAGTGCCGTTTTTAAAGCCAACCGGGCAGGACAATGCAGACGCCATTTCACGGTGGATCTGGCTCTCCGTAGTACGCGCTCCGATAGCGCCCCAGCTGATCAGATCAGCGATGTACTGGCCGATGACCATATCCAGGAATTCGGTCGCCGTCGGAATACCCAGCTGATTGACCGCCAGCAGAACCTTGCGTGCCAGCTCGATACCGTCATTAACGCGACATGAACCGTTAAGTTCGGGATCTGAAATCAGGCCTTTCCAGCCAACCACGGTGCGGGGTTTCTCGAAATAGGTACGCATCACGATTTCAAGACGATCCTGATATTTTTCACGCAGCACATTCAGCTTTCCGGCGTAATCAATAGCAGCTTCAATATCGTGAATCGAGCAAGGGCCGATGACCACCAGCAGGCGCGGGTCTTCACCGGTAATTATTTTTTCAATACGTTTACGTGATGCCATCACGTGTTGGGCGACCGACGGGGATATTGGCAGTTTATCTGCCAGTGCCTGAGGCGTAATCAGGCTGTCGATGCGCGTCGTACGCAGCTCATCTGTTTGTGACATGGTGCTCTCTAAAATTTGATTCTTCTCTGCGGCAGGAATACCGGGAAGTGATGGCGATCACAATAACGCAAAAACAGATGAATTCAACCACTGTTGGCAGGTTATGCCACTCACATCAGCAAAAGGGTCAGAACATGCGCCGGCTCATGCCGAAACTGTCCATAATCTTTGCGGCAATCTCTTCCACGGAATAATTTGTGCTGTTGAGATAGCGGATCTGATTTTTGCGGAAAAGTGCCTCCACTTCAGAGACTTCCATCCGACACTGGCGCAGTGAGGCATAACGGCTATTTTCTACACGCTCCTGGCGGATCGCCGTCAGGCGTTCGGGGTCAATCGTCAGTCCGAATAGCTTGTGCATATGAGGTTTCAATGCGGCTGGCAGCTGGATGTTATCCATATCATCGGCAGTGAAAGGGTAGTTTGCCGCGCGGATACCAAACTGTAGCGCCAGATAAAGGCTGGTCGGTGTTTTCCCGCAGCGGGAAACGCCGAGCAAAATGACTTGCGCCTGATCGAGATTACGCAGCGAAATGCCATCGTCATGCGCCAGCGTGTAATCAATGGCGGCGATACGGGCATCGTATTTGGTGATATTGCTGGCGGTCAGTCCGTGTGTACGGTTGGCAATGGGCGTCGGTTCTACGCCGAGCTCATTTTGCAGCGGTGCGACCAGCGACTGAACAATGTCCTGACAAAACCCTTCGCTGGCTTTGATGATGTTGCGAATATCGGGCGAAACGATGGAATAGAACACCAAAGGGCGATCGCCGGATTTTTCAAATATGTCATTGATCTGCTGAACGACCGTTTTCGCCCGTGCTTCACTTTCTACAAAGGGCAGGGAATAGGTAGTCGCATTCACCGGAAATTGTGACAACACGGCATGGCCTAAAACTTCCGCCGTAATTGCCGTGCCATCGGAAACGTAAAACACACATCTGTCCACAAACCGCTCCTGATTTCTTTCTGTTTGCCTTATCCCTTCCGGGAACCTGTTTAGTAATAACCAGAATTTCACTAAATAAAAAGGCTATTTCATCGGATGGGCATTCTTAAATTCATTGCTGCGAGATACTGCGCAAAATGACTGTAATAAATGAAATGGGATTTTAATTTTTTCGCGTTATCCCGCACCTTTTTGATTTGCTTCAGCAGCGCGTCAGCTTCTCTGGTAGCGTAGTGTACATAACGAAATGTCCGGTTATTCATCGCTGATTCATAAGGGGTTATAGGTTTTTTACAGGAAGAAAGCCTAAAGACACTCTGGAATTTTCCTAAACAAAAATAGTTTGATTTGCTGGAACGATTCACCTGTCCTGCTCTTATGGATCAATATGCTAGTCTCGAAATGACCGCGTGTTTGAAAGGACATGCAGTTAAAGGACATTAAGTCATTTGACTGTGACTGAATTACGACTCTCTGCTCTCCTACTGAATATTAAGAAAGGATTGTTTCATGGCTCATCTCGATCCCGATTTACGCAATGTTATCTGGTACAACCAACTGGGTATGAACGACGTTGATAAAGTCGGGGGCAAGAACGCATCCCTCGGGGAAATGATCACTAATTTGTCTGAGTTAGGGGTTTCTGTCCCTAACGGTTTTGCCACCACTTCTCAGGCGTTTAATGATTTTCTTGATCAAAGTGGTGTTAACCATCGCATTCATGAGTTGCTGGATAAAACCGACGTCGATGATATCGCTCAACTGACGCAGGCGGGGGCGCAAATTCGGCAGTGGATCATCGAGACGCCTTTCCAGCCTGAACTGGAAGTGTCAATCCGCGAGGCGTATCAGCAGCTTTCGGAAGGCGAACCTGACGCTTCCTTTGCCGTGCGTTCTTCTGCCACTGCCGAAGATATGCCCGATGCATCCTTCGCCGGGCAGCAGGAAACTTTCCTGAACGTACAGGGCTTTGATGCGGTACTGATTGCCGTGAAACATGTGTATGCCTCTTTATTCAATGACCGTGCGATTTCCTATCGTGTGCATCAGGGCTATGACCATCGCGGCGTGGCACTCTCGGCCGGTGTCCAGCGCATGGTGCGTTCCGATCTTGCGGCCGCGGGGGTGATGTTCACCATTGATACCGAATCCGGTTTTGATCAGGTGGTCTTTATCACCTCAGCCTACGGTCTGGGCGAAATGGTTGTGCAGGGCGCAGTAAACCCGGATGAGTTCTACGTGCACAAACCGACGCTTGCCAAAAACAAACCGGCGATCGTGCGCCGCACTATGGGTTCCAAGAAAATCCGTATGGTGTACGCGCCGAGTCAGGAACATGGCAAACAGGTACAGATTGAAGATGTACCCGCAGAACTCAGCACGCAATTCTCGCTGACCGATGACGAAATTCAGGCACTGGCGCGTCAGGCATTGCTTATCGAAAAACACTACGGTCGCCCGATGGATATCGAATGGGCGAAGGACGGTCATAACGGTAAGTTGTACATCGTGCAGGCGCGGCCAGAGACCGTTCGTTCAAACGGTCAGGTCATGGAGCGCTACCAGCTCAACGGCAGCAGCCAAGTTCTGGTGGAAGGCCGTGCAATTGGTCATCGCATCGGTGCCGGGCCGGTCAAAATCATTCATGACATCAGCGAAATGCATCACGTTAAAGCCGGAGATGTGCTGGTGACTGACATGACCGATCCGGACTGGGAACCGATCATGAAAAAAGCATCGGCGATTGTGACAAACCGTGGTGGACGTACCTGTCACGCCGCGATTATTGCCCGCGAACTGGGGATCCCGGCGGTGGTGGGCTGCGGCGATGCAACCGAAAAACTCAAGGAAAACCAAAAAGTCACTGTGTCTTGCTCTGAAGGGGATACCGGTTACGTCTATCAGGATGAACTGGACTTTACGGTGCAAAGTTCTGAAGTCAATGAACTGCCAAAATTGCCACTGAAAATCATGATGAATATCGGTAATCCCGATCGCGCCTTTGATTTCGCCTGTTTGCCTAATGAAGGTGTCGGGCTGGCGCGTCTGGAGTTCATCATTAACCGCATGATTGGTGTGCATCCTAAAGCGTTGCTGGAGTTTGACCAGCAAACACCTGAGTTGAAGGCCGAAATCAGCAAATTGATTCAGGGTTACGACAGCCCGCGCGAATACTATGTCGCGCGCCTGACTGAAGGGATTGCGACACTGGGTGCAGCTTTTTGGCCTAAACGCGTCATTGTGCGATTGTCAGATTTTAAATCCAATGAGTATGCCAATCTGGTCGGTGGCGAGAAGTATGAACCGCATGAAGAAAACCCTATGCTCGGTTTCCGTGGTGCGGGACGTTACGTCTCTGACAGCTTCCGCGATTGCTTTGCGCTGGAATGTGAGGCGATGAAACGGGTCCGTAATGACATGGATCTGACCAATGTTGAAGTCATGATCCCGTTCGTGCGTACTGTGGCACAGGCGGAAGCTGTGGTGGCCGAACTGGCACGTCAGGGGCTGAAACGCGGCGAGAACGGCCTTAAGGTAATCATGATGTGTGAGATCCCATCCAATGCGCTGCTGGCGGATCAATTCCTTGAGCACTTTGACGGATTCTCTATCGGTTCAAACGACATGACGCAACTGGCGCTCGGTCTCGATCGTGACTCAGGCGTGGTGTCTGAACTCTTTGACGAGCGCAACGAAGCCGTGAAATCCCTTCTGTCGATGGCGATCAAGGCCGCCAAGAAACAGGGTAAATACGTCGGTATTTGCGGCCAGGGTCCGTCCGATCATCAGGACTTCGCCCAATGGCTGATGGATGAAGGGATAGACAGCTTGTCCCTGAACCCGGATACAGTGGTGCAAACCTGGCTTGCACTGGCAGAAAAATAAAATCTTAACGCCATAATTTAAATATTCTGAAAGCCATCGTGTAAAAACGATGGTTTTTTTTATGGCATAAAATGCGAGACGTACTGTTGGGATTAGAATTACACAGAGGGGAAATTTTAGATAAAAAAAAGCCCGTCTCGAAGACAGGCAAAGACTACACACAGCAATTTGGGGGTATACATGCTTCAGGGGAAAGCGTGTATATATATCAGTGGGTTGAAATCCGAACTGTTAATAATACTAGGTTTCTCAAGGTATTTAGTCTGTAAGAATCCTCCTAATAGGTTTTATTCTCACCTGAATAACTCTTGAATTTTTTACGAGACGAGCGGCGGGGCAGAAATTTAAAAGGAATAATAACGCCCGGTGTCTTCTCTTTTATTTGTCTGAGAGTACACCGGGCGTTTATAAAGGGACTGAATGATTAATCTTCGAGAGCTTTTAGCGCTTCTACCGGGTCTGATTCAGGCTCCGGCGCTTCGTGCACCCACAGTGAAATCAGGCGGTAAGACACAGCGAGGACGACCGGGCCGATAAACAGACCTATCATTCCGAAAGCAAACAGCCCACCGATAACGCCGGAGAGGATAAGCAGCATGGGTAAATCAGCACCCATGCGGATAAGCACTGGTCGCAGCACATTATCAAGAGAACCAACCACGCAACTCCATACCAGCAGTACGGTGCCCCAGGTGTTATCACCGGACCAGTACAGCCAGATAATGGCCGGGATAAGCACCAGCAATGGGCCAATTTGTGCCACGCAGCAAACGAACATCACCACGGTCAATACGGTGGCATAAGGGATGCCGGCAATGGCCAACCCGATGCCGCCGAGAACCGATTGCACAATGGCTGTCACGACCACACCCAGAGCCACGGCGCGAATCGCCTGACCGGCAAGGATCACCGCCGCATCACCACGTTCAGCGGCCAGACGAACGGCGAAGTGACGTATCCCCATCGCAACCTGCTCACCACGGCTGTACAGCAAGGCGCTGAATAACAGCATCAGCGAACAGTGGACGATAAAGCGACCCAGATGCCCAGCCTGTGTCAGGAACCACGATGCCGTTTGCCCGACGTAAGGCTGAACCTTAGTCATCAGAACATTTCCGCCACCGTTGATCAGCGCATGCCAGCCGGAATAGAGCTTGTGGCCGACCAGCGGAATCGAGTTCAGCCAGTGGAAATCCGGCATGTGTAAGGTTGATGGATTTCCTGCAAGAGCCACCAGCGGCGCGCCATTTTCGATTGCGCTGCTGACCAGTAAAGCGATGGGCAATACGAAGAGCAAGATCAGTAACAGCGTCATAACGATGACGGCAAGGAAGCGTCGTCCCCACATAATGCGCTGTAGTTTGATCATCAGCGGCCAGGTGGCAATGACCACCATGCCCGCCCAGGCAAAGCCCAAAATAAAGGGCTGCACTATCCAGATACTGGCGATAGTCATCAGCGCAATAAACAGCACCCCAAACATAATTTGCGGTAAGTCATAACGTTTAATTGGGAGATTCATTCATGTTTCTCAAAAGGATAAACGAAGAGGCATCAGCCTTGAGCCTCCAAAAAATTAGCGACACAGCGCTCCGGCCGGTGCCATGCATAAGCATGGAACATTCGGTTGGTTTTGGATAGCGTGCAGCAAATTTAGTTGCAACACGTTGTTGCTAAACGTGCGTTTTGCGGCACGTCATGAAACAAATGCAACAATGGTTAACCAGACGGAGCGCTTAAAAAAGAAGTATGTTAGTTTTTAATCTGGGTAAAGAACAGGGTGGATCTGCCCCGCAGATCCGGCAAATCGCTTAGCGCTTGCCAGGCATACAACAAAGACAGAGTCATAATTCAATGATCCCACAGATTTCTCAGGCGCCGGGTGTTATCCAGCTGGTGCTCGATTTTTTGGAAGCCTTAAAAAACGACGGATTTACCGGTGATCTCACCACCACATATGCCGACCGTCTGACGATGGCAACTGACAACAGCGTTTATCAGCTCTTACCGGATGCGGTTCTGTTTCCACTGGCAACCTCTGACGTTGCCCTGATAGCACGCCTGGCAGGGCAGGAACGTTTTAAAACGTTGGTCTTCACGCCGCGCGGCGGGGGCACCGGCACTAACGGTCAGTCATTGAATCGCGGGATTGTGGTTGATATGTCCCGTCATATGAACCGAATTCTCGATATTAATACTGAACAAGGTTGGGTTAGGGTCGAGGCCGGTGTGATTAAAGACCAGCTCAACGATTATTTGCGCCCGCTGGGTTATTTCTTCTCGCCGGAGCTGTCTACCAGTAACCGCGCAACGCTTGGCGGAATGATCAATACCGATGCGTCCGGTCAGGGTTCGCTGGTCTATGGCAAAACCTCAGACCACGTGCTGGGTGTGCGCGCCATTGTGCTCGGTGGCGACATGCTCGACACCACGGCAATACCCGCGGCGCTGGCCGATAAACTCGGCGAAGAGGATTCTGTTATCGGCCGCATCTATCGCACTGTGCTCGACAGTTGCCGTGATAACCGCGCGCTGGTGATCGAAAAATTCCCGAAACTCAATCGCTTCCTTACCGGCTACGATTTACGCCACGTTTTAAGTGATGATCTGCAAACCTTCAATCTGACCCGTATCCTCACCGGCTCGGAAGGTTCACTGGCCTTTATTACTGAAGCGCGTCTGAATATCACGCCAATCCCGAAAGTGCGCCGTCTGGTCAACATTAAATACGACTCCTTTAATTCCGCACTGCGCAATGCGCCGGTAATGGTCGAAGCCAAAGCGCTGTCGGTAGAAACCGTGGATTCCAAAGTGCTGAATCTGGCGCGCGAAGATATCGTCTGGCACAGCGTTCGCGAATATATCAAAGACGTCGATGGCAAAGACATGCAGGGGCTTAACATCGTTGAGTTCGCCGGTGACGACGCGGATCTGATTGAAGCTCAGGTCAGCGCACTCTGTGAACGCCTCGACGGACTGATGAGTGACCAGGAAGGCGGCGTGATTGGTTATCAGATTTGTGCCGATCTTGCCGGTATTGAGCGCATTTATAATATGCGTAAGAAAGCGGTCGGACTACTGGGCAATGCGAAAGGGCAGGCCAAACCCCTGCCGTTTGCGGAAGATACCTGCGTGCCGCCGCAGCATCTGGCTGACTATATCGTTGAATTTCGCGCGCTGCTGGACAGTCATAATCTGAGTTATGGCATGTTCGGGCACGTCGATGCCGGCGTACTGCATGTACGTCCGGCGCTCGATATGTGTGATCCGCAGCAGGAAATGCTGCTAAAGCAAATTTCAGATGAAGTCGTTGCACTGACCGCGAAATATGGCGGCCTGCTGTGGGGCGAGCACGGCAAAGGTTTCCGGGCAGAATACAGTCCGGCATTTTTCGGTGAGGAATTGTTCCATGAGCTTCGCCGGATTAAAACGGCGTTTGACCCGGATAACCGTTTGAATCCAGGTAAAATTTGCGCGCCACTTGATTGCGATGAGCCGATGATGAAAGTCGATGCGGCAAAACGTGGCACGCTGGATCGCCGCATTCCGCTGGAAGTACGTCAGTCGTTCCGTGGTGCAATGGAATGTAACGGTAACGGTCTTTGCTTCAACTTTGATGTGAAAAGCCCGATGTGTCCGTCGATGAAAATCACCGGTAGCCGTATTCATTCTCCAAAAGGACGGGCAGGATTAGTCCGTGAATGGCTGCGTTTGCTATCTGAGCAGGGTGTTGATCCGCTGGCGTTGGAAAATGCCTTGCCGGAGAAAGGGCTGAGTTTCCGCACTCTCATCGACCGCACGCGTAATACCTGGCACGCCAACAAAGGTGAATATGATTTTTCCCATGAAGTGAAAGAGGCGATGTCAGGTTGTCTGGCCTGCAAAGCCTGTTCCACCCAGTGCCCGATTAAGATTGACGTACCCGGCTTCCGCTCGCGTTTCCTTCAGCTTTATCACACCCGTTATCTGCGCCCGGCGCGCGACCATGTCGTCGCGAGCGTTGAGAGTTATGCGCCGCTGATGGCCAAAGCACCGAAGCTGTTTAACTTCTTCCTGAAACAGCCATGGGTGCGGGAAATGAGCCGTAAAAGCATCGGCATGGTAGACCTGCCTTTGCTGTCTACACCGACGCTCCGTGAGCAACTGCTGGGGCATCGTGCCAGCACGATGACGCTCGAACAGCTGGAGAAAATATCTCCGGCGCAGCGCGGTGAATATGTTCTGGTGGTGCAGGATCCGTTTACCAGTTTTTACGATGCGCAGGTCGTGGCTGATTTCATCCGGCTTATCGAAAAACTGGGTCTGAAACCCGTACTGCTGCCGTTCTCACCGAACGGTAAAGCGCAGCACATTAAAGGCTTCCTGCAACGCTTTGCAAAAACCGCTAAGAAAACTTCTCAGTTCCTTAACCGTGTAGCTCAGTTAGGCATGCCACTGGTGGGAGTCGATCCGGCGCTGGTGCTGTGTTATCGCGATGAATATAAGGAAATTCTCGGGGATGCCCGCGGTTCGTTCCAGGTTCAGTTGGTACACGAATGGTTAGATACGTGGCTGGCAGAACGTCCACCACAACAGCAGAGCGGTGAGCCCTGGTATCTGTTCGGACACTGCACTGAAAGCACGGCGTTGCCAACCAGCGGTAAGCAGTGGGGGGATATTTTTGCCCGCTACGGCGCTAAGCTTGAAAATGTCGGCGTGGGCTGCTGTGGAATGGCCGGAACTTACGGTCACGAAACCAAAAACCTGCAAAACTCGCTGGGAATTTACGAGCTCTCATGGCACACGTCCTTACAGCGTCTGCCGCGTCAGCGCTGCCTGGCGACCGGCTACTCCTGCCGCAGTCAGGTCAAACGTATTGAAGGCAACGGAGTCCGACATCCTTTGCAGGCTTTACTGGAAATCATTCCCTGATACATAAGGAAGCACGATGTCATTTTGGAAAAGAACCACCACCCTTGATGCGCTCAATGCAGGTAGTCAGGGATGCATGGTCGGGCACGTAGGAATTGTGTTCACCCAGCTGGGCGAGGATTTTCTTGAAGCTACAATGCCGGTGGATGAACGTACGACTCAGCCTTTCGGTTTGTTGCACGGTGGGGCATCCGTTGTACTGGCTGAAACCATGGGCTCAATGGCGGGATATCTGTGCAGCGAAGGTACACAGACGGTGGTTGGCGTGGAAATCAATGCCAGCCACATGAAGTCAGCGCGGGAAGGGCATGTCCGTGGGGTATGCCGTGCATTACGCGCCGGTCGTCGCAGCCAGGTCTGGCAGATTGAAATTTTCGATCAGCAGGGCGGGCTTTGCTGTGTATCCAGACTGACAACGATGGTTATCGATAGATGATCTGAGTGAATGAGTCAGGCAGGTAGAAAACAGAAGGGGCGGACAGGCTGAAAAGTTGTCCGCCTTTTTTATTCGCAGTATTCATCAGCTAACGCATTGAAACGCAATCAAAGATGATAGGGGACGCGTTTGGCAAAGTCTGTTTGGAAGGCTGTCGCTTTTTCCCAGATGCCCATCATGGCATAATACTGACAAATGAGTTTGAGCGTATGCCGCGCAAAATGGTAGCTCTGAACACGGAAGAGTTCGCAACGACCGACACTGTTTATTTCCAGTATCAGGCGGTTATGCAGTTTGCATAACGCATGCAGATAACTGTGATCATCCCCGTTTTGCAGGCATAAATTGGCCATGTCCAGACAAATGCTGTTGAGGCGTTTTAGCTGGCAGAGGTGTGCGTCAGGGCGGCGTAAGGCGGCATCCGCCATATAGAAATCCACGGTGGCATCGCGGACACTGGATTTGTATTCGTCGATCTTACTCTGCAACCACGCATTTACCGATTGAGCCATTCTCAGTATTCCGGTTTATCTTAATGATAATCATTATCAAAGAACGAACATCATATTGTCAAAAAATAACCGGATCAACGTTTTCATCGGTTTTTTCATTTTTCCGCGAAAATGAGTAAACAAAAAGAGCCTTATTATTGCGTTTAGGGTGAATTCATAAATAGGCATTTCCGATGAATGTTTTATAATAGACCTAATGAAAGCTATTAAACCATGATCTTTATAAGGTTAATTTTGCGTTTTTTAACAAAAAATTGACAACTTATTCAATCAGTTGATGGTTGCGGTGTTCAAGACCCGCTGGCAACCAGACCCAAAGCCGATGCACATTGAGTGGCGTTCCTCGTGGGTCATCGCTATACCCTCTTAAAACAAGAGGTTGAAGTGATAAATGTTATCACTAGAATAGAGACAATAGGTCTTGTCTATGACCGTAAAACTATGAGGTAAGACAGATGCAAACTGAAACTGTCGGCTCGTTCTCTTTAGACGACAACGTTTGGCAAGGCGTGATCCTGACTGATGCTGCGGCGAAACAGGTGAAAACCCTGATGACCCAGGATCCAGAAGTCAAAGGTCTTCAGCTCTCGGTGAAACAATCGGGCTGCGCTGGCTTTGGCTACGTTCTGGATTTAACCAAACAACCGGCCAGCGATGACCTGGTGTTTGAGCATGACGGCGCTTTGCTGTTTGTTCCGCTGAAGGCGATGCCTTTCATCGACGGAACCGAGGTGGATTTCGTCCGCGAAGGGCTGAATCAGATATTTAAATTCAATAATCCTAAAGCTCAGCATGCCTGCGGGTGTGGCGAAAGTTTCGGCCTGTAAGCACCGGCCGTTTTTAAGATTATTGTAAACAAAGCGATGTAACCAACATGTCACGAAGCAACGTAGAAATTCCAGACGATGTGCAGTCTTGGGTCGGCGAGGGAACGAATTATAAAGAAGGGTTCTTTACCCAGCTGGCAACCGATGAACTAGCATCAGGCATCAACGAAGATGTGGTTCGCGCGATCTCCGCGAAACGCAACGAACCTGAGTGGATGCTGGAGTTCCGTCTGCAGGCTTATCATGCTTGGCTGAAAATGGAAGAGCCGCACTGGTTGAAAGCGTATTACACGCCTCTCGATTATCAGGATTATAGCTATTATTCCGCGCCATCTTGTGGCAGCTGTGATGATACCTGTGGTTCTCAGCCAGGTGCTACGCAACAGCCACCCGCAGATTCTCACGGCATTCCGGCGCTTGATGGTAAAAATTACCTGACCAGCGAAGTGGAAAAAGCCTTTGAGCAGTTGGGTGTTCCGGTACGTGAAGGGAAAGAAGTGGCCGTCGATGCAATTTTCGACTCCGTTTCTGTTTCCACGACGTACCGTGAGAAGCTGGCGGAATCCGGCGTCATTTTCTGCTCATTCGGCGAAGCCATTCACGAATATCCGGATCTGGTTCGCAAATACCTCGGTACCGTTGTGCCCGCGCAGGATAACTTCTTTGCTGCGCTGAACGCTGCGGTCGCCTCCGACGGCACCTTTGTTTACGTTCCAAAAGGCGTGCGCTGTCCGATGGAGCTGTCGACCTATTTTCGTATCAACGCGGCCAAAACCGGTCAGTTCGAACGTACTATCCTGATTGCCGACGAAGGTAGCTACGTCAGCTACATCGAAGGTTGTTCAGCACCGGTGCGTGATACCTATCAGCTGCACGCCGCCGTCGTCGAAGTCATTCTGCATAAAGACGCTGAAGTGAAATACTCCACCGTGCAGAACTGGTTCTCCGGCAGCAAAGACAGCAGCGGCGGGATCCTCAACTTCGTGACCAAACGTGCATTGTGCGAAGGCGCAGGGTCGAAGATGTCCTGGACGCAGTCTGAAACTGGCTCTGCGATCACCTGGAAATACCCAAGCGTTATCCTTAAAGGCGATAACTCGATTGGCGAATTCTTCTCCGTTGCGCTGACCAGTGGCAAGCAGCAGGCAGACACCGGGACCAAGATGATTCACATTGGTAAAAATACCAAATCGACGATCATCTCTAAGGGTATCTCCGCAGGTCACAGCCAGAATAGCTATCGTGGTCTGGTGAAGATTCTGCCGGGTGCTGAAAATGCCCGTAACTTTACCCAGTGTGACTCCATGCTGATCGGTCCGGACAGCGCCGCGCATACCTTCCCGTATGTCGAAGTGCGCAATAACACCGCGCAACTGGAGCATGAAGCCACGACGTCTAAAATCGGTGATGACCAGCTATTCTATTGCCTGCAACGTGGTATCAGCGAAGATGACGCGATTTCCATGATTGTTAACGGTTTCTGTAAAGATGTCTTTTCCGAGCTGCCGCTGGAGTTTGCTGTCGAAGCACAGAAACTGCTGGCGATCAGCCTTGAACACAGCGTCGGGTAATTCCGGCGTCTTTTCCTGTCGTTGCTACGTGGTGTGACGCGGCGACGAACAGGTTTGAGTTCAGCACAGTCAAAGCATAATCAGAATTATGAGCGCGCAGGCGCAAACTCAAGGATACGTATGTTAAGCATCAAGAATTTGAAGGTCCGTGTCGAAGAAAAGGAAATTCTTAAGGGACTTGATCTGGAGATCAAACCGGGAGAAGTACACGCCATCATGGGCCCGAACGGCTCAGGTAAAAGTACACTCTCCGCGACGCTGGCTGGCCGTGAAGATTACGAAGTGACCGAGGGTTCCGTAATGTTCAATGGTAAAGATTTGCTGGATCTTGCGCCGGAAGACCGCGCGGGTGAAGGTGTGTTCATGGCGTTCCAATACCCGGTAGAAATCCCGGGTGTGACCAACCATTTCTTCCTCCAAACTTCAGTTAACGCAGTGCGTAAATACCGTAATCTGCCGCCGATGGACCGCTTTGACTTCGCGGATTTCATTGAAGAGAAGATTGCCATGCTGAAAATGCCTGCGGATCTGCTGACCCGTTCCGTCAACGTCGGTTTCTCCGGCGGTGAAAAAAAGCGTAACGATATTCTGCAAATGGCAGCGCTTGAGCCAAGCCTGTGCATTCTTGATGAAACCGACTCCGGTCTGGACATCGATGCGCTGAAGATTGTGTCTAACGGCGTTAATGCGCTGCGCGATGGCCAACGTTCATTCGTGATTGTCACCCACTACCAACGCATCCTCGACTACATCAAGCCTGATTATGTGCACGTGCTGTATCAGGGACGTATTGTAAAATCTGGCGATTTCAGCCTGGTTAAACAGTTAGAGGAGCAGGGTTATGGCTGGCTTACCGACGAAGAGTAATGTACCTGCGGCGGGCAGTTCACATGCCATGCAGCAGCTTTACCGTCTTTTTGAAGGCCGCGGTGGTGAACAATCTGCTCACGCACATGCACACTGGCAACAAGTGCTGCGCCTCGGTTTTCCGCATGCCAAACTGGAAGACTGGAAATATACGCCGGTCTCATCCCTGTTGGGCAATCAGTTTTTTGCTCCTCAGCAGCAGGCGGTAACGGCTGAAACCGTGAAATCGCTGGCATTGCCTTTGGATTGCTACCGTCTGGTATTCGTCGATGGCCGCTTCGATGCGAGCCTGAGTGATACTGAAACGGGCGCGTTTGAGATCCAAAAACTGAACCCGGCGGCGCAGCAAACGCTGCCTGATCCGATTCAGTCTGAAGTGTTTTTGCATCTGACTGAAAGTCTGGCGCAGGATCCACTATCTGTGCGTTTACCTGCGGGTAAACAGGCTGAGAAACCGCTGTATCTGTTACACATCAGCAGCGGTCGTGATCAGTCACGTGAAATGAATACCGTCCATCATCGCTATCATATGGCGATCGAAAGCGGCGCTAACGCTGAAGTGATTGAGCATTACCTGAGTCTTAACGATCACGGCCACTTTACCGGTGCGCGTATGACGGTAAACGTGGGCGACAATGCTGATTTCACGCATTACAAGCTGGCATTTGAAAGCCAGGCGAGCTTCCACTTCTCGCATAATGATTTGGTTATTGGTCGTGATGCACGTGTCGCCAGCCACAGTTTCCTGCTGGGCGCGGGTTTGACCCGTAATAACACCAGTGCGCAGCTTAACGGCGAGAACACCAATCTCAACATGAACAGCCTGGTTCTGCCGGTTGATACTGAGATTGCTGATACCCGTACGTATCTGGAACACAATAAAGGTTATTGCAACAGCAACCAGTTGCACAAAGTGATCGTCAACGATCGCGCGAAAGCCATCTTCAACGGCATGATCAAAGTGGCGAAGCACGCACTGAAAACCGACGGCAAGATGACCAACAACAACTTGTTGCTGGGCAAGCATACTGAGGTCGATACTAAACCTCAGCTGGAGATTTATGCCGACGATGTGAAATGCAGCCACGGTGCGACTGTCGGTCGTATCGACGATGAACAGCTTTTCTATCTGCGTACCCGTGGTATTAGCGGTCAGGATGCACAGCAAATGATCATCTTTGCATTTGCTGCTGAACTGACGGAAGCCATCGAGAATGAAACCCTGCGTGACGTCGTGATTGCCCGTATTGCGGGTCGACTCAATCGAGGTAAGTAATGACTTTTCCACTGGAAAGAGTACGTAGCGATTTCCCTGTGCTGAGCCGTGAAGTTAACCGCCAGCCGCTGGCTTATCTTGACAGCGCAGCCAGCGCACAGAAACCGCGTCAGGTTATTCAACGTGAAATGTCTTTCTTCGAACAAGGTTATGCTGCGGTTCACCGCGGCATTCACACCATGAGCGCAGAAGCGACAGAGCAGATGGAAAACGTCCGCACTCAGGCCGCTCATTTTATGAATGCGGCTTCTGCGGAAGAAATTGTTTTCGTCAAAGGTTCCACGGAGGCCATTAACCTCGTCGCCAATACTTATGGCCGTGTACTGTTGCAGCCGGGCGATCGAATTATTCTGACCGAAATGGAACACCACGCGAATATCGTGCCCTGGCAGATGCTGGCGAAAGAGCGCAATCTCCATATCGACGTCTGGCATTTGACGCCGGAGGGTGAGCTTGATCTCGCACAGCTCGACGCGCTGATCACCCCGCGTACGAAATTGCTGACGCTGGCGCATGTTTCGAACGTACTGGGTACCGTGAATCCGCTGGAAAAAATCATTCCTCAGGCTAAAGCCGCCGGTCTGACCGTACTGGTAGATGGCGCGCAGGCTGTGATGCATTACGCCGTGGACGTTCAGGCGTTGGGCTGTGATTTTTATGTCTGGTCAGGGCATAAACTTTACGGGCCAACCGGCATCGGTATTCTGTACGGTCGTAAAGAATTGCTTGATCAGATGCCACCGTGGGAAGGCGGCGGTTCTATGATCAAACACGTCAGTCTGACCGAAGGTACCACCTTCGCGGCAGCCCCCTGGCGTTTTGAAGCCGGTACGCCAAATACCGGTGGCATCATGGGACTGGGCGCAGCCATGGAGTATGTGACTGAGCTGGGTCTGGAAAATATCCATGCCTACGAAAATGAACTGATGGCTTATGCGCTGGAACAAATGGCGAAGGTACCGGATATTCATATTTACGGTCCTGCCAGCCGTTCAGGCGTTATTGCGTTCAATCTGGGGAAACATCATGCTTACGATGTGGGCAGTTTCCTCGATCAATACGGTATTGCCATCCGTACCGGTCACCACTGTGCGATGCCGTTAATGTCTTTCTACGGTGTTCCGGCTATGTGCCGCGCGTCGCTTGCGATGTACAATACCCACGAAGAAGTCGACCGTCTGGTCGCAGGACTGCAACGTATTCACCGGTTGTTGGGTTAAGCCCGGCAACCCCGCTCAGGATGTTGTTATGGCTTTGCCAGATAAAAATAAGTTAGTCAGAAATTTTTCCCGTTGCCCAAACTGGGAAGAAAAGTATCTGTATGTCATTGAACTCGGCGGCCAGTTACCGGCTCTGCCGGAGGAATATCGTCAGGATAAAAACCTGATTTCCGGTTGCCAGAGTCAGGTGTGGATTGTCATGCGCACGGATGACACCGGTGCACTGACTTTCGGAGGTGACAGCGATGCGGCCATTGTAAAAGGTTTGGTAGCTATCGTGTTCAGTCTCTATCAGGGGCTGACGCCGCGTGATGTGGTAGCGCTGGATGTGCGTCCGTTCTTCACCGAACTGGAACTCAGCCAGCATCTGACACCTTCACGCTCTCAGGGGCTGGAAGCAATGATCCGGTCTATCCGCGCGAATGCCGCGGCGCTTGCTTAACACCTGACTGACCGCTTTGCTCATTAGGAATCGTCTGCTAATGAGCAAAGCCTTTTTTGTTCTTCCCCTCGCTTCATTCCGTTTTACTCCTGATTTTTCATCTGTTTAAAATTCGATTTTGCCACGTTTAATGCCTGCCTAACGATAAGGTAACTTTCTGATTTTCTGCGGTTTGATTGCTCTGAAATTCTGCGCTGCTAGTATTGACAGACAAGATAATTGTCTGGACTCAGATTGTCTGAGTGCAGGCCAAAAAAGGACTGAGTATGAGACGCGCATTACCCCTTCTGGCAATGTTAGTTGGCACAATGATGGCAACGCACTCCCTGACCGCAAGTGCAGCAGAATATCCTCTGCCGCCGGATAATAGCCGCCTGATTGGCGAAAACACGACTTATGTGGTGCCAAACGACGGCCAGCCGCTTGAAGCCGTTGCCGCCAAATATCAAATTGGCCTGATCGCTATGCTGGAAGCCAATCCGGGCACCGATCCTTATTTGCCGAAACCCGGCACGGTGCTGACCATCCCTTCGCAAATGCTGTTACCTGACACCAAGCGTGAAGGTATTGTGGTCAACCTCGCGGAATTGCGTCTGTACTACTATCCGAAAGGCGAAGATAAAGTCGTCGTCTATCCGATTGGTATTGGCCAGTTGGGTCGTAACACCCCAGAGATGATCACATCGGTCAGCCAGAAAATCCCTAATCCGACCTGGACGCCTACCGCCAATATCCGTAAAGCCTACCTGAAAGACGGTATTAAGCTGCCTGGCATGGTGCCAGCGGGGCCGGAGAACCCGATGGGGCTGTTTGCGATGCGTTTGTCAGCAGGGACAGGGCAGTACCTGATCCACGGGACAAACGCTAACTTTGGTATCGGGATGCGCGTGAGTTCCGGTTGTATCCGTCTGCGCCCTGATGATATTGAGGCGCTTTTTAACACCGTGCCTAAAGGGACTCGTGTACAAATCGTCAATCAGCCGATCAAATATGACATCGAACCTGACGGTAAACGCTATATCGAAGTACATCAGCCACTCTCACACACCGAAAAAGACGATCCGCAGACCAAACCGATTGCGCTGACTGCAGCGATGAAGAAATTCATCAAGCATGACGACACGAATGCTGAGATGGTGAAAGAAGCCATTAAACGGCGTTCAGGCATGCCTGTGGTAGTAAGCGTCGGTGATAAAGCGACGGGAACGGCCCCGGCTGTCAACGAACCGCAGACCGCAGCGGCCACACAACCTGCAGTGGATACAGCAAGTACGCAGTAAAGGGTACTGAAACCATTCAGAAGCGTTTTTTGTCAAAGGAGCCATCATGGCTCCTTTTTTATGTCCAAAGCCCTGGCGGGAGGCGGAGGGTGCTTTTAGAGGAGATGAGTAACACAAAAGTGTTATTCAGAAACAAATGAGAGAGAGGCGAGGAGCAATGACATAACTGCGGGGGAAATTACAGGTAAAAAAAATGGCGCACTGAGTGCGCCATTGAACTAGAGAAGTAAATATTACTTCTTGTAAGCGTGAGCTTGGTTGTCAAGACGTTGGTTAGCGCGTGCTGCGTCGTCTTTAGCTGCCTGAACGTCAGAACGCATTGCGTTCACGTCGTTGCTCAGTTGGTCAACTTTAGAGTTCAGAGTAGAAACGTCTGAAGACAGTTGATCGATTTTAGCGTTGCTTGAACAACCAGCCAGCATAGTTGAAGCCAGGATTACAGCGCCCAGTACCAGTTTAGTGCGATTCATTATAAAACCCTCTAGATTAAGTTAATCTCCATGTAGCGTTACAAGTATTACACAAACTATTTTCTAATGAGAATAATTTTTTGTCGGTAAACGCTATATTTTGATCGTTCGCTCAAAGAAGCATCTTTTTTTACGAAAAAGTTAAAAATTGCAGGGAAAACAGCTGTATTCCATGGGACTTATCCCAATTTCATGCATTCTATTTTCTGCACTTTTTAAGAAAAAAGAGGCTTTTCGAAAAAATAAACGCCACGGTAGGCAGCGTTTATTCATGCTCTGGGTCACATTTTTAATTAAACAACGTGCACCGAAGAAGTATTGGTCGTGCCGCTTTGAACCAGCGCGCCAGAAACCATCACTACAATATCACCTTTCTGCGCTAAACCGCTTTCAATCGCCGCTTCTTTACCAATGCGATAGAAATCATCAGTAGAGGCAATTTCTTTCACCAGTTGAGTCACAACGCCTTTGGTCAGGATTAACTGACGTGCAGTGATTTCGTTAGTGGTCAGCGCCAGGATAGTCGCGTGCGGGAAGTATTTACGCACAGCTTTAGCAGATTTACCACCGCTGGTTGCAACAACGATCAACGGAGCATCCAGTTTTTCGGCAGTTTCTACTGCGCCACGGCAGACGGCTTCAGTAATGCGCAGTTTGCGGTTGTCGTTCTGACCATCGATGCGGCTCTGCATAACGCGGTCTGTACGGGCGCAAATGGTCGCCATGATGGTCACAGCTTCCAGCGGGTATTTACCTTTAGCACTTTCGCCAGACAGCATCACGGCATCAGTACCGTCGATGATGGCGTTAGCAACGTCACCCGCTTCTGCGCGAGTAGGGCGTGGGTTTTTGATCATGGAATCGAGCATTTGCGTTGCGGTGATAACCACTTTGCGTGCACGGTTACATTTTTCGATCATCATCTTCTGCGCAAAGATAACTTCTTCAACCGGGATTTCAACGCCGAGGTCACCACGGGCAACCATGATGCCGTCTGAAGCTTCAAGGATTTCGTCGAAGTTGTTCAGGCCTTCCTGGTTTTCAATTTTGGAGATGATCTGGATGTGCTCGCCACCGTGGTTTTTCAGGTGTTCGCGGATTTCCAGAACGTCAGAACGTTTACGGATGAAAGAGGCAGCAACGAAGTCAACGCCTTGCTCACAACCGAAGATCAGGTCGCGTTTGTCTTTCTCAGCCAGTGCTGGCAGTGCGATAGAAACACCTGGCAGGTTAACGCCTTTGTTTTCGCCCAGATCACCGTTGTTCAGAACTTTACAGGTCACTTCGGTTTCGGTGACGTTAGTCACTTCCATACCGATCAGGCCATCGTCCACCAGAATGGTGTTACCGATTTTCAGGTCGGCAGCAAAGCCAGCGTAGGTCACAGCAACGCGTTCAGTGTTACCAATTACGCTCTGGTCGGTGGTGAAAGTGTAGGTCTGGCCCGCAACCAGTGCAGCATCTTTGCCGCCTTCCAGTTTCATGGTACGGATTTCAGGACCTTTGGTGTCCAACAGGATAGCTGCTTTGTGGCCAGTCGCGGCCATCACGTTGCGGATGTTCTTAATGCGTTGACCGTGCTCTTCGTAATCACCGTGAGAGAAGTTCAAACGCATTACATTCATGCCTGCATCAAGCAGTTTGGTCAGCATTTCTTCGGATTCAGTTTTCGGTCCGATGGTACAAACAATTTTGGTCTTTTTCATGACGATTTTATCTACAAGTTGTGATGGATTGGAAACGTGTTTGCCTGACAGCATGGCTGCCCGCGCGGAATTGAAGTCTTGCCTGGTTGATCAAATCATTACTAAGCGTAGAAGACTGTGAAAGGAATGGTGTAGTTAGTTCAGCCAAAGCATAGCGATTAGTGCGATTTAAGATCGCTACGGGAGTGGTCACGCTTATATAAGTGCGATATCGACAGATCAAGGGGCTGAAACCATTCAATCGAAGAGACGATGCGTATTATAGAGGGGAACGAGGTGGGAAACCAAATAAAAAACGTGATAATGCGCAAGCTTAGGGCAGATGACTGAGCGTTGTTGCGCAAATATCCAAAGCGGGCAGCGGGGAAATCACAGGCATAACAGTTTCGTTACGTGACTTTCGAAAATGCTACAAAGACGAAATAAGCCGACAAGAAGACCAATGGGCGCAAGGAGTCTGTCGATATACCGTTGGGAAGATCAGGGGTAAAGGTTCTGTGGAAATGAAGGTGTTTGAATCAGGAAAGTACTGCAGAGGTAAAGGCGAGAGAGTAATAAGAGTTGCTGGTGCGTCCGAGTGGACTCGAACCACCGACCCCCACCATGTCAAGGTGGTGCTCTAACCAACTGAGCTACGGACGCACATCATGCAACGGTACAGCTAAGAAATTGGTGCGTCCGAGTGGACTCGAACCACCGACCCCCACCATGTCAAGGTGGTGCTCTAACCAACTGAGCTACGGACGCATCGTTTTCTTTCTTGTCAGCCAGTGTTGGCGACGGGGACGAATATTAACGACGTCTCTGAAGGCTGGCAAGGGAAAAAAGACATTTTTCTTACATATTGTGCGCGACTGACGAGCTTATGCGCATTGCGTTGTTTTTTTAGGCATAACGGCCATCAGGGAGGGAGAAAAGGCCACGCACCGGTGAATAATTCATCGTGCGTGACCGGTAAACCTATCGGCCAGCTTTTTGCAAAATCGTGAATGAAGGTTGCTTCTGTAACCAGCGCATACGGAACGTCATCATCACGGCGGCAAACGTCAGCCCGAGAATAAAGCCGCACCAGAACCCGCTCGGCCCCATCCTCGGAACAAGGAAATCCGTCAGCCCGAGCATGTATCCGACCGGCAATCCCAGCACCCAGTAGGCGACAAACGTAATATAGAAGATAGAACGCGTATCTTTATAGCCGCGCAGAATGCCGCTGCCGATGACCTGAATGGCATCTGAAATCTGGAACAAGGCCGCGAATATCAGCAGATGGGAAGCCAGCATCACGACTTCAGGGCTGTCGTTATAGAGTGCGGCAATATGTTCACGAAAGAGAATCGCTGTCGAGGCCGTACAGCAGGCCATGATAATTCCGGTGAAGATACTGGTATATGCAGCCACTTTGGCGCCGTCGACCGAGGATTTCCCCAATTGCGAACCAACGCGGATCGTCGCGGCCACGCCGAGCGACAGTGGGACGACAAACATCAGCGAGCCCACGTTCAGCGCGATCTGGTGGCTGGCCACTGCCACAATCCCCAGTGGAGAAACCAGCAGAGCGACGATGGCAAACAGTGTCACTTCAAAGAACAGCGCCAGCGCAATCGGCATGCCGAGCTGAGTCAGGCGGCGTAACGTTGGCCAGTCGGGTTTGGCGAAGCGTGTTGCGGGGACGATATCGCGCATCGTGTAATTACGGCGCACGTAAAAGCGCATCATAAAGAACATAACCCAATACACCGTACCCGTTGCAACACCACACCCGACGCCGCCAAGCGCGGGGGCACCGAACTTACCGTAGATGAAAATGTAGTTAACCGGAATGTTCACCAGCAGGCCGATGAAACCAAAGACCATGCCCGGCTTTGTTTTCGACAATCCTTCACACTGATCGCGCAGGACCTGGAAAAATAAATAGCCCGGTGCGCCCCACATAATGGCGCGTAAATAGCCGACGGCTTTTTCTTTCAGTTCCGGATCGATGTTATGCATCAGGCCGATAATCTGATCGCAGTGATACAGCAAGGCGATGATCAGCACGGAAACACCCGAGGCCAGCCAGAACCCTTGTTGTACCTGATGACCGATTTTATCCCGTCGGCCTGCGCCATTGAGATGGGCAATCGTCGGCGTCAGCGACAGTAATAAACCGTGTCCGAATAAAATAGCCGGTAACCAGATGGAGGTCCCGACGGCGACGGCGGCCATGTCCGTTGCACTGACGGAACCTGCCATGATTGTGTCCACCACGCCCATGGAGGTCTGGGCTATTTGCGCAAGGATAACCGGGATGGCAAGCGCTAATAAGACCCGCGCTTCTGCAAGGTACTTCTGCACACATACACCTTTATTTTTGATTATATTGGATGAAAAAACGCCACGTCAGGTGGCATTAAAGACAAGAGAATAGCCCGAAGATTGTACCGCTTCCTTTTTTTTAAGCAAACGATGCTGTTAATGGTCGGTTAAATAATGATATCCAATCAGGCAGTGCTATTTGTGCCGTGCAGATTTGGCTTTCAATTAAATCTGCGGCAAACTGGCGTCAGCGTTGTCTTAATACAACAGAATTCAGCATTGAGGAAAGGGCTATGTTTACCGGAATTGTTCAGGGAACCGGAACGGTAGTGTCGATTGACGAAAAACCGAATTTCCGTACCCATATTGTTCGCATGCCAGAAGATATGCTGGATAACCTCCAGCTCGGCGCTTCTGTATCGCACAATGGCTGTTGCCTGACGGTAACGGAAGTGCAGGGCGATCTGGTCAGCTTTGACCTGATGAAAGAAACGCTCCGTCTGACTAATCTCGGCGATTTAAACGTCGGCGATCAGGTCAATCTGGAACGCGCTGCGCGGTTTAATGATGAGATCGGCGGCCATTTAATGTCGGGCCATATTATTTGCACCGCGGAAGTCGCCAAAATTCTGACTTCCGAAAATAACCGTCAAATCTGGTTCAGAATGCCACATGAAGATTTGATGAAATATGTATTACATAAAGGTTATATCGGCATCGACGGTATTAGTCTGACCATCGGTGAAGTGACCCGTACCCGTTTCTGCGTGCATTTAATTCCTGAAACGCTACAGCGAACGACATTAGGCGCTAAGCGTCTCGGTGACAAAATTAATATCGAGATCGATCCGCAAACTCAGGCGATTGTCGATACGGTAGAACGCGTGTTAGAAAGTCGTGAAGCGGCTATTGCCACGGCGAAGGCGATGATCGAAAAGGCGGAATAAACCTTTTTATCCTCGTTAAGATAAAGAAAAACCGGACACAAAAGGCTGTCCGGTTTTTTTTTGACCAGGGCCCGCGAGATTAACGCGGAACGCGGATACCGCCGTCTACACCCTGCGGGCTGAATACCACCTGCCACAGCTGAATATCGCGTGCGCGAAAAGCTCCGGCGCAGGCGTTGAGGTAATAGGTGAACATCCGGTGGAAGCGGTCGCCATAACGTTCAGCCAGTTGCGGCCAGTGCTGCTGGAAGCGTTCGTGCCAGGCCATCAGCGTGCGGTCGTAATCTGCGCCAATATTGTGCCAGTCTTCCATCACGAACAGGGATTCGCTGGTGTGTGCAATCTGTTGAATCGAAGGCAGGCAGCCGTTCGGGAAGATATATTTATCAATCCAGGGATCCACGCTCAGGTCTGTTTTATTCGAACCTATGGTGTGCAGCAGGAAAATACCGTCGGGTTTAATATTGCGTTTAGCAACATTGAAATAGGTCTGATAATTCTTCGGCCCAACGTGTTCAAACATACCGACGGAGACGATGCGGTCAAACTGATCGTTTAAATCACGATAATCTTGCAAAAGAATGGTGACATCCAACCCTTCGCAGCGATCCTGCGCGAGTTTTTGCTGTTCAGCAGAAATCGTCACACCCACCACGCTGACGCCATAATGGCGCGCCGCGTACTCAGATAATCCGCCCCAGCCACAACCGATATCCAGCAAGCGCAGGCCCGGTTTTAATTGCAGCTTGTCACAGATCATTTTGAGTTTGGCTTCCTGCGCCTCCTCAAGGGTGGTCGCATCTTTCCAGTAGCCGCAGGAATATTGCATATAAGGGTCGAGCATAAGTGTAAATAAATCATTGCCCAAATCGTAATGCTCTTTACCAACAATCCACGCGCGCTTACGGGATTGCAGATTCAGAATACGCGCAGCTGCGATACGAAGTGTGTCTTTAAAATGGCGGGGAAGTTTATCTTCTAAACCGGCTCGCAATACGCGCTGAAAAAAGATATCCAGGCGTTCACATTCCCACCAGCCGTCCATATAACTTTCACCCAAACCCAGAGAACCTTCCTGCAAAACACGCTTGTAGAAGTCAGTGTTTTTTACTTTAAGGTCAAAAGGGCGGTTACCATTAATCCGGATATCCGCGGAGGATAACATTTCGCTGACGATCCGATACCACTGATTATCCTGAATGCTTTGATCTTCTATACACGATGAACTCATAGCTTCTCCATCACTTTCTCTTCTGACTTATTAACCTGCCGGGAAAAGCAAAGGCTATTTTGCAGGTCTTTATGAGAACAGACGACTGAGCGCCTCGTCCGATATTCGACACCAACAGAGGAAATTTAGAAAAACCCCCACAAACTACAAGGTTTGCAGGACAATCATCCATGAAAAATAGTGTGACGCACTCCGCGGGGCACACAAAAGCTTGTAATAAAAGTTTTGTAAAAGTGTTATTTTTAGAGGTTTTATTGAGTATAGGCTCGACTGCATACATTCTCAATAGTTAATCGCTTTGGATGCTAATGACCTTTAAGTGATTGTAACTAAAGGTCATTATCGCGATCAGTGAGTATGTTGTGCTTCAACTTCCTGCGGGGTTTCTTCCACGCAAACTTGTTGGTTTACTTGCCGTTGTGACAGCCAGCGACCCAACACGACCAACACTATTGTAGACAGCATGGTGGTCACTGTCGCCATCAGTGGATGCGCAATAAATGCGGAAACCATCAGACTGGCGATAAAACACAAACCTAACTGAAGTGTATTTTGCAACGCGGCGGCTTTGCCTGTATTAGCAGGAAATGGCATTAATGCATTTGCGACAACAATTGGATAGATTGCGCCATTCACCAAAGCCATGAGACAGAACGGTATTAACAAGCTCACCAACCCGGCATCGGTGAACATCGCGATAACGAAAAGCCAGACCACGCTCAGGCAATATCCCGCCAGCAACCACGGCAGAATTTTATTGCCATCCAGTTTACTGATCAGCATTCGGCAACCAAAACCGCCCAGCAGGAAAGCGATCGTTTGAGGTACGTAACTCAGGCCGATGACCGCCGGTGAGTAACCCATATCGCTTAAAATAAACGGAGATCCGGTCAGCCAGGCGAAGAAACCGGCAGAGCAGGTGGCATAAATCATCACGTTGCCGGTGTAAACGCGGGATTTCAGTAAGGTGCCGAATCCGGCTTTACTTTCAGGCGGATGCTCAGCAGGTTTGTTTTCTCGCAAAGTGAGCGTGGTGATAACAAGTAGCACCGCAACGACCGTCAGCAGGGCGAAAATGGCTTCCCATTCAAAATGATTCAATACCCATGCGCCAAGCAGCGGAGCGAGCGCTGGGGAAAGGGCAACCAGCGGCATGATACTGGCGAACGTTTTCTTCGCCACGTCCGCAGAGAAACGATCAACGACGATCGCCTGCCAGGTGACAGCAGCAGCACAAACGCCCATCGCCTGCAGGAAACGCAGCGCCAGAAGAGCACGGACATTTTCCACCCACAGAACCCCAAGACAGCCGATGGCAAACAGCGTCAGGCCGATCAGCAGCACCGGTTTCCGGCCTATACGATCGGAGAGCGGCCCCCACAGCAGTTGCCCGACAGCAAAGCCGCCGAGGAAAATACTCAGGCTGGCGCTGATCATACCCGGACTGGTCATCAGGCTGGTTTGCATTGCGCTAAATGCAGGCAAATACATATCGGTAGCTAAAAAGCCGAGCATGCTCAATCCGGCGAGATAGAGCATAAATCCAAAGGAGGGTTTCATTTTGGTCTCATTAATGTGTTTATTGCAGATGATCTGACGCAGAAATAGGTTCGGATGCGGAGTTTAACGCTTTGATAACAGTCTTGTGAAACGCTAATATTTGCAGTCTGCTATCAAAAAAATTGAAGGCTAACTGATGTGGTCCGAATATGCACTTGAAGTGGTGGATGCAGTAGCACGAACCGGCAGTTTCAGCGCAGCAGCGCAAGATCTGCACCGTGTGCCTTCTGCTATCAGCTACACCGTCCGTCAGCTCGAGCAATGGCTGGCCGTTCCGCTGTTTGAAAGGCGGCATCGGGATGTTGTACTGACTCCGGCCGGGCAGGTTTTTGTTGATGAAGCCCGAATTCTGACAAAAAAAATGATAGCCACGCGGCGCCAGTGTCAGCAGGTAGCCAACGGCTGGCGCGGCGAACTGCGTGTGGCGGTGGACAGGATTGTTAAACCGGCCAGAACACGTCGTCTGGTGCTGGATTTTTACCGGCATTTCCCGGATACCGAACTGATTATTCACTCGGAGGTGTTTAACGGTGTCTGGGATGCGCTGGTGGATGGCCGTGCGGATGTGGCTATCGGTGCAACGCGCGCCGTACCGGTCGGCGGCCGTTTCAGTTTTCGCGACATGGGCTTTATGGACTGGCACTGCGTGGTCAGCCCGCAGCACCCGCTGGCGCAACACACCGGATCGCTCAACGACGAGCAGCTGCGCCCTTATCCGGCGCTGTGTCTGGAGGATACCTCGCGGACCTTACCTAAGCGCGATACCTGGACGCTGGATAACCAACGGCGTCTGGTGGTGCCCGACTGGACCTGTGCGCTGGAGTGTCTGACCGAGGGATTATGCGTGGGCATGATGCCAGTTCATCGCGTCATGCCATGGATTGAGCAAAAAAAACTCCAGATTCTTACGCTGGAGAACCGATTCCCGGACAGCCCGTGCTGCCTGACGTGGGATCAAAGTAATGCGTCGCCATCACTGGCGTGGCTGCTGGAATACATGGGCGATACGGATACGATGAATCAGGAATGGCTGCGCGATTAGAAAATAAAAACCCATCCCTTCACGAGATGGATTTTTACCTGCATTGTGAATGTTCTTTTAGAACGTCACTTTTACCCCTGCATTGCCCTGCCACGAGTTAATGCCTTCATCATCGCTGCTCAGACGCTGCTGATACTGGAAACCGGTATTTAGAGAGATGAACGGTGTTAGTTCATTAATAACCCCAACGTCAACCGTCGCCGAACTTCCCGGTGTTCCCATATCAAATGTTGAAGAAACATCGTGATTACGGGTGCTGCTAACCCATACATCTGGCGTATCGCTGAAGTCTTTAGTGAGATAAGTGCTGGAATAAAGCATCATGTTGCCCACAGCGCTGTTACGCAGTTTGTAACGATAACGCATACCTGCTTTTCCTGTCGGGCGGACAATATTGTCGTAATGCACGTCAACATCGTCGATGTCGGTGAAATCATCCACACTCAGCACCTGGATGCCTGCACCCAATACTGGAGCAAATTCATGCTCGCCAAAGACAAAGGGATAGCTGCTTTCCAGTGTGCCACTCCAGGAATAAGCATCAATGTCTGCTACTTTTCCACGCGCCTCGGTCGAAACATCGCCATCGTATTTGGTCATGTCCGCACCAAGGTCGAATGTCCAGCCACTTTGATGATGGAATGTCAGTAAAGAAGTCAGCCCGTAGGTTTTGTAATTGCCTTCACTGTTACCGTCTTTTGCATCCGGCGTAACTTTCAAATCCGCATTGGAAATGGCTAAATTCCATGCCAGATATTGCTCGTCGGTACCCAGGTGCATCACTTTGCCGCCAAGTAACCAGCCTTGTTCTTTCTGGGTGTAATCGTATCCGTAATCAGTAAAACCCAGCGATGAGTGATAGTTATCTTCACCATTGATGTACTGGAGCCAGAGAGGGTAGTGCTCGCTTTCGGGCCCTTCCATGGTGGAGGTGTTTGTCAGATTTTGGAAAGTCTGTGTCACCCGGCTGTTATAGCTGAGCAATGCTGATGGCAACGACAAGTATGAAGGAACCTGCGGAATCACAGCCAGGCGGCCCGGTTGTGCCGGGGCAACAGGAGTGGGGTCCGGAACGTTGTCAGGCACATCCACGGTGGGATCCGGAACAACGTCAGGCACATCCACAGTAGGATCCGGAACAACATCTGGCACATCCGGAGTCGGGTCTGGAATGGGTAAAGGTTCATCACCCTCGGTCAAATAACGTGTTTCCAGACGATAATCCCAATATTGATTTCCTATGCCGTCAACCAGACGCTGTGATGCATCACTTTTTCCAGGGGCAAACGTATAGAGGGAATACTGCCATGGTCCGCTTGCGACGTACCCATGCTCAAGCTGGAAAGTGTCTTTCGTCGACGTTCCCCCGACCTGAACAAGTGATATCCCTTCGGCAGAACCGGCGATACCGCTATTATTCACGTCGGTCATATAACCATTGCCGGATAAATCAACATGTAACGTGACAGCCTGAGCTGCATCAGCGTTTCCTGAAATCAATAACGTATCACTGACTGATTGCTGCTCGTCCATCCCGGTACGCAGATAGAGGTGAGTGTTATTGCCGGCTATGAAATTACCATTAACTCCCTGAGAGGCGGCAGTAAAACTCCCCGCTGTTAGTAAGTTTGGCTCAGCATAAGGACGCAGTATGACATTATCACCCAGCGTGAGATTATTCATGGTGGCCGCACCCGCTAACTCAGTCGCATCGTGCAAAATCATATCCGAAGCCACAGAACCCTGAAGTTTAAGTGTCCCGCCATAAATTTCTACGCCGCCGGTCAAGGTATTTTCGCCGGTCCAGTACAGGGTATCGCTGCCGTATTTTTCAAGCGACCCTTCGCCTGAAATTTGACCATTAAGCCAGCTATCCACCGTGCCATCGGTGCTTGCCAATGTGCTTGTATCATTGACGGCCACCAGTTTTGCCTGCTTACCCACTTCAATATCACCGGTGAAGTGTGTTTTACCTGTCATTTGCATGCTGGCGCGCTCTGCAAGCGTCACCTTGCCGACCATTGAAGCATGTTCATTCAGAATAAAATCGGCGTCACTTTCAACCAGCAGATGATTCACATGATAACTTTCGTTGATCCAGTCATCGCTGAAGACCGTACCGGCCGCATGAGGAGTCACTCGTCCACTGAAGATCGCAGTGCCCGCACGCACTGTCATATCATTAGCATCCACTCCGCCAGCAAAGTTCCAGCTATTATCTCCTGCCGGGACATAGTCAATATTAAGCGCATCAGGATGTTCCGACGAGCCTAAATGACCGATAAAACTCTGGGAAGAAGTGTTGTTTAGCGTCAACGTAGATTGTTCAGCATCGTTGGTGTTAGCTATAATCGCACCATCGTCATTGTGATTTATCGTCGCGAAAGACATATCGTAACCATTCAGGTCAAGAGTGCCCCCGCGCGCACCAAATTGAATCTGATCGCCGGCAATTTGGCTCTCGTCACCAAGTTGCACAACTGGACGGCCACTGACCAACGTGACGGTAGAAAATGCCTGGCGATTATTGTTCTGGTCAGCTTGTTGGGCCAACACCACGGTACCGTCACCGACTCGCAGTCCACCCTCATTAACGCCGGTAGCATTTACATACAGTGTCCCTTCACCGATTTTATGCAGGTTATCGCCTTTGAGGCCGTTAACTTCCCAGTCAACCGTTTTACCATCATCCACTTCTACGCCGCCACCCACCCAGGTGGCATTCGCACCTGTCGCGGAGGTGACGCGATAATCATTGGAAAATTGAAGTTTACCCGCGCCCAGATTCACGGAAGAATCCAGCACAAGTTGACCACCTTCGCCATTGAAACGCAGGTCGTGTGTTGCGTTCAGTTGATCATTGGTTGCCTGAGTAGGGAGCGCGTAGCTTAGACCATGCCATATCCACTGAGAATCGCCCTGGGTTATAGCGGCGGTCCCCCAATGAATATCGCCATCAGCCTGCACATCCACGACATCGGGATCCGTCGTTGAATCAATGATCGATTTTATAAAGGCTGTCTGCAGATCTAAGTTATACGTGGTCAACGCGTAAGGGGGTGAACCATTACCCGACGTCGTTACACCGTACAATTCCCATTGTTTATCTACGCTGTCATAGACAAATAGCGGACTTCCGCTATCGCCACCTTGCGCAGCAGAACTAAAAGGCGTCGTACGCGCATCGTCTGGCGCGTAGTTTGTCCACCGTAATCTCCAGTTTTCAAAGGTGGGATTAATCATTGTCCCGCCCGATTTCCATTTATAAGCGCTGCTTAGCTGTTTGGTTTTATTTGTTCCCGGAATGACCTGGACTTGAGTGCCTGAACCAACCCGAGTGTAATATTTATATCTTTCATGATCGTTACGGGCATCATTAGCGAGCATCATGGGGGCTGGTGCCGCATCTGTTACAACTTTATTTAGGCGTGGAACATGAAAATCTCTGCCTGAGGGATCGACATTTCTGCTGATGAGTTGATAAGTGTAAGAATACTTCGCATTATTTCCATATTTTACTGATTTATAGCCACCGTTGTGAGCAACGCTCACGATGTGAGAGGGTGAAATTAACGTTGCAACGGCGGAGTCATCAGTGGAGCTAAAATCGGGGATCGGGAAATTTAAGAAGCCCGCAGACGTACCATCAGTTTTAAAAACCTCTACATTTTCGGCTCCGGGGGTATATTTACCCAGGTTTTCACCGAAGTCCCGGTAGTCTTGTACCGATACATCTTCACGCATTACTCCTGCGTGGGTATTGAAAATAGCACAAGAGATGAGTGTTGCGAGTACACTCGGTTTCCATTCCATTAGATTTTCCTTACTTCCATTTCAAAAGGTGAAGGATATTAGTTGAACCTTTTTGGAAAGTGAAATTTTAATTGTGCTAGTCTGCTTTCTGAAATCATGTGTAATCTTCATTTGCCTGTAATATATAGGGAAATTTTTTTTAATATGTATTTTGTATTGTTTTTTTTATAGATAACTTACGCGAATGATATTATGAAGGTAATTATTTGTAGTGGATTAATTCATGTAATAAATGAATTTACTTAATAAATAATAAGGGTCAGATATGATTTATCGTGACAAATTTTCACTAAAAATTAATGCGCGTGTTGCATAAAAACGCCTGCAAAAGCAGGCGTTAAAAGCATTAATAGCAAAGAGTAAAGGCAAACATTAACGGCGATAGTCGCGGAAAGGGCCATCGGCCACTGAGCGGCGTTCTACCAGCTTCGGATGTACCTCGATGGTCTGAGATTCTTCTCGTTTGCTGACGATGCGATCGAGCAACATCGTGAAGGCCATTTCACCCAGACGCTCTTTCGGCTGATGCACCGTGGTCAGCGCTGGTGAGAAGTAACGGGCATTACGCACGTTATCATATCCGATAACGGAAATGTCTTGAGGAACGCGCAAACCGAATTCATCGGCTGCACAAATCGCGCCCATCGCCATGACGTCACCGCCACAGAACACGGCGGTCGGGCGTTGCTTTTGCATCAGGATTTTTTGCATAGCCTGATAACCTGACTCGGGTTCGAAATCACCCTGGACGACCCATTCTTCACGCAAAGGAATATTGGCTTCGGTCAGCGCTTTCACAAAACCCTGGAAGCGGCCACCGCCGGTGTTACGCGCCAGCTGCCCCGGGATCACGCCGATATCGCGATGGCCGCGTTCAATCAGATAGCGTCCGGCCATGTATCCGCCTTCGAACGCATTATCGATGATGCTGTCGGTGAAGTTTTTACGCGCTTCGCCCCAGTCCATTACGACCATCGGGATTGACCGGTATTCTTCCAGCATGTTCAGCAGTTCATCAGGGTATTCCGCACACATCACCAGCAAACCATCGACACGTTTTTGTGCCAGCATCGCCAGGTAGGCCTGCTGCTTATCCAGATTGTTGTGTGAGTTACACAAAATCAACGTGTAGCCTTTGGAAAAGCAACTGTTCTCCACGGCTTCAATCACTTCGGCAAAATAGGGCGCTTCGCTTGACGTCGCCAGCAGGCCGATCGTTTTAGTGTTATTGACCTTCAGGCTGCGTGCGACGGCGCTTGGTGAGTAGTGCAAGTCTTTGATGGCCAGCAGAACCGCGGCTTTGGTGTCTTCGGCGACGAAACGTGTTTTATTGATGACGTGCGACACGGTTGTGGTGGAAACGCCAGCGCGCTTTGCGACATCTTTAATCGTTGCCATGTAAGGAATGACTCCTGAACTCACGTGTTTCAGCACGTTAGCATTATGTTAATCGTTTGCTTGCGTGGATTTCACTGCGGGCTTATAAAAAGGCAGTGAAATCGTTGGGTGAGTTCGTCAGAGTGAGGCGTAAAGCGCCCTCGGGAGAAATCGACCGGCACACAGGCGTGGTAACCGACAATTTTCTCTTATATTGCAGGAAAGTGGAAGTGTTATTGTGGGTTATCGCGCATGAATCAACGCGGGATTTTAGCCGGGAAGTATGAGAAAATGCGTTGGCACACATTTAGTGTGGCTAAATGAAGCGCCACAATTGATCTGTAAGGGGGTTTTATGGACCGCAATCTAAAATTGTCATTAATCACCACGGTTTGCGCTTTGCTCGTGATTGTCGCTTTCAGCTTCACCGCAGTAATGAACTAAAAGACGCGCAAGTCAGGCAATAAAAAGGGCGATTACCTGTTACAGGAATCGCCCTTTCTATTTTACGCAGTGACCTTTGCGCCGATACTCTTCCCTGCAGAAACGCTTCGTTAAATGCTATTCAATGGCTGATTAGCGAAACTTCAGACTTAACGAACTGTTTATTATCGGATCGTTTTCGGGGTCATTACCCGACGTGCGCCCACGTAATGGTCTTGCCAGTAATCATCGCCCAGGGAAGTGATTTTGATGTCTTCACCGGTACGCGGAGACTGAATAAATTTGCCGTTACCGACGTAAACCCCGACGTGGTCCGCGGCTCCGCGGTTATTGATTCTAAAGAACACCAGATCGCCTGATTCCAGCTCGCCGCGTTTCACCGGCGCTGCGTCGCGCAGGTGGTACATTTCGTTGGCCGTGCGCGGCATTTTAATGCGAATCAAATCTTTGTACGCGTAATAAACTAAACCACTGCAATCGAATCCGGTATTAGGTGAGGTGCCACCCCAGCGATAAGGCTTGCCGACCTGATGCATCAGCTTGGTCATCGCCGTTTGCTGCGCATGTTGATAACGTTTTTTATGCGTCGCACTTAATGTAATCGGCTTGCTGTCTTCTTCAACTAACTTTTTACCTTTACGGTGGCGACCATAGGCTTCTTTCTTGCTGGCCTTCGTCGTGGCGTTTTTTGCCAGAGCCTGGGTTTTAGATTTCTTGGTGGATTTGCTCTCGGCCCGGGTGGTCTTGAGTGTTTTTTCTTTTTTGCTCTCAGCCCGCGTTGTTTTTACTGTTTTCTCTGAAGCGTTTTTTCGCTTAACCAGTTCGGTGCTTTTAACTCTCTTCTTCGCATTCTTTTCGTGGCTCTGTTGTTCTTTGACCGGTGCCACTTTGGTTTTTTTTGTGGTTTTGGCAGCAACCGTCTTACGCTTTCGGCGTTCTTCAGGGGTAACCTGGTTAACGTGATTCTTTTTCTGATCGGCCGCAACACGGGTCTGCGGTGAGGCCTGGGCTATATTCAAAAATAGCTGGGTAAAGAGCAGCACAAAAAGCGTGAACAGTAAGCGCATAGCTTCGTTACCATGAGTGGTTAGGTTAAACATCAGAGATGTCAGAGTATTGCCTAAAAGAACCAGACAAAACAGCACGAATTGCCTCGATTCTAGATCATATTGTGAGAAAAAGTTAATAGCTTTTTTTATGCTGAAATAAACGCCATTTTTAGTTAAAAAAATGACCATATTTCAGTGTGTTAATATTTGAGCTAAACCATGGCGAATTGCAAATCCGGTGTTAACCCGACCGCTAAAAATGTTATTCTCGATGAATCTTTTATTTTGTGAACCCTGACGCAAGCACCGAAAATAGTGAAATAAAATGCCAGTATTGCGAAAGACCCTGCAAAAAATGGCGTTTTTATCTGACAGCTGCCATCGTTACAATAGAGGGTAGTGTGATTCAGCACCGTTTTTGAGTGCTGCGCGTGAAGAGTAATGACCGTGACAGCCTGTACCGGCTTGAGGAAGCAAGAAATGACCACTCCAACTATTGAAAAAATTCAGAAGCAAGTTTCTGAAAACCCGATTCTGCTGTACATGAAAGGTTCTCCAAAACTGCCAAGCTGCGGTTTTTCTGCACAAGCTGTACAGGCGCTGTCTGCCTGTGGCGAACGCTTCGCGTACGTTGATATCTTGCAGAACCCGGACATCCGCGCAGAAATGCCTAAGTTTGCCAACTGGCCAACGTTCCCGCAGCTGTGGGTAGATGGTGAACTGGTCGGCGGCTGCGACATCGTCATTGAGATGTATCAGCGCGGCGAACTGCAACAGCTGATCAAAGAAACGGCTGAGAAATACAAATCTTCTGAATCTGAAGAATAATCACCAGAAGTCATTGCCTGCCTGAACGGCGGTAAATGAAATAGAAAAGAGCGACATGATGTCGCTCTTTTTGTTTTTATACGCGTTGCGATCATCAGCATTTCTATCGCTGATTTTCTTCCGATGCAGTTTCATCTTCCTGCTCATCGGCACTCATTGCCAGCGGCCAGCCACCGAGACGTTTCCAGCGGTTCACCAGCTCGCAGAACAGTTCTGCGGTGCGCTCGGTGTCATACAGGGCGGAATGCGCCTGACTGCTGTCGAAGACCATGCCCGCGCTGATACAGGCTTTCGCCAGTACAGTCTGCCCGAGAACCAGACCACTTAATGCAGCGGTATCGAACGTGGCAAACGGATGGAACGGGTTACGTTTCAGACCGGCGCGTTCGGCAGCGGCCATCAGGAAGCTGTGATCGAAATTGGCGTTATGCGCCACGATGATTGCGCGGTTGCAATTCTGCTCTTTCATCCCTTTACGGATGACTTTGAAAATCTCGTGCAGTGCATCGTATTCACTGACCGCGCCTCGCAGCGGATTGGTTGGGTCGATCCCGTTAAAAGCCAGCGCCTCGGGCACCAGAATGGAGCCTTCAAACGGCTCAACGTGGAAATGCACGGTCTCGTCGCTTTCCAGCCAGCCGTCTTCGTCCATCTTCAGGGTGATCGCCGCGATTTCCAGCAGCGCATCAGTTTTGGCGTTAAACCCGGCAGTTTCTACGTCGATCACTACGGGATAAAAACCACGGAAACGGCCTTTCAGCGCGTTAATGTCACTATTCTCGGCCATTAGTTTCTTATCTTCATCGAATTCAGCGCACATTATGACAAATTTTGCCGCCACTTGCAGGCGTGAGGTAAACATTCGGCAATAAAGCGGGCAATAAAAAGGGCGCTTTCGCGCCCTGAAGCCGGGTAGCAACGTATCAGTTGCCCAGACCCTGACCTGCGTGTTTGGATTCGATCAGCTCGATTTTATAACCGTCCGGATCTTCCACAAACGCGATAATGGTGGAGCCGCCTTTGACCGGGCCCGCTTCACGGGTGACTTTGCCACCGGCGTTGCGGATGTCGTCGCAGGTTTGCGCCACGTTATCGACGCCTAATGCGATGTGACCGTAGGCAGTGCCGAGGTCATAGCTGTCAACGCCCCAGTTGTAGGTCAGCTCAATGACTGCGCCTTCGCTTTCATCGGTATATCCGACAAACGCCAGAGAATATTTGTATTCGGTATTTTCGCTGGTACGCAGCAGACGCATACCTAAAACGTCAGTGTAGAAGCTGATAGCACGTTGCAGATCGCCGACGCGAAGCATGGTATGGAGTAAACGCATAGGTTCCTCTTTATTTGCAGGATGAGAACAATCAGGTTCAGCCTAACCGATAGAGGCGGTTTTGTCTGTAAAACACAGAACAGGTGCTGAATCTGTGAACAAAAAAAGGCGACCGGAGGGTATCGGTCGCCTGCAGGTGGAGACTACTGGTTTAAACGATTACAGCGTTGGGTAATCGGTGTAACCCTGAGCGTCGCCGCCGTAGAAAGTTTCTGGCTTTGGTTCATTAAGCGGGGCGTGAGATTTCAGACGCTCCACCAGATCCGGGTTTGCGATATAGCTGCGGCCAAAGGCCACCGCATCGATATACCCTTTTTCGATCAGCTCTTCGCCTTTTTCCGCGGTATAAGCACCGGCACCTACAATTACGCCCTGGTAATGCGCGCGGATCACTTCGCGCAATTCTGTGGTGTAAGGTTTGCCGCCGGCCCAGTCTGGTTCGGAAATATGCAGATATGCCAGTTTACGTTTGTTCAGTTCGTCCAGCAGATAGATGGCCGCCTGCACCTGATCTTCACCGTTATCCAGACCGTTGAACGGACCCAGTGGGGAAATACGGATACCCACGCGCTCTGCGCCGATGGCTTCAATCGCCGCATCAACCACTTCCAGCGTCAGGCGGGTACGGTTCTCGATGCTGCCGCCGTACTGGTCTTCACGCAAGTTAGAAGCGGGAGACATGAACTGGTGCAGCAGATAGCCGTGTGCCGCATGCAGCTCGATGTAATCGAAACCGGCTTCTGCGGAATAAGCTGCTGACTGGCGGAAATCATTAATGATGCCTGGGATCTCACTCAGTTCCAGCGCACGTGGCGTCGGGCAATCGACGCGGATCGCGTTGCCTTGCTCATCACGCAGGCTGGTGCGGGTATTGGGGTTTACAGCCGATGCTGAAACAGGCGTCTGGTTGTCTGGCTGAACGCTGTTATGAGAGATGCGGCCGGTGTGCCACAGCTGAACGGCGATGTGCCCGTTTTTATCATGAACACCCGCAACAATTTTCTTCCACGCAGCAACCTGTTCCGGCGTGTGCAGGCCCGGTGCACCGGCGTAACCTTTGGCCTGGAAGGAAACTTGCGTTGCTTCTGTGATGATAAGGCCGGAACTGTGGCGCTGTGCGTAATACTCACCCATCAGCGGCGTCGGGATATCACCCGGTTCAATGCTGCGCAGACGGGTCAGGGGAGCCATAAAGACACGGTTCGGTAAGGTATTTTTACCGACAACAATCGGGGAGAAAAGCTTAGTCATTTCAGTAACTCCGAGGTTAATGGATCGATCGGTATGAGGTGAAGAAAAGGGCTCTGCATCATACGACCTTAGTTATATGGGTACTTTTTAACGTATCTGCCCCGTCTCTGACTACGCGCAAGGTGCCTTTTTATAAATCACCTTGCGGGATGGCGAGAAAACGTCTTGAATGAAAGCTCACCGTTATTTGCGGAGGGTATGTGGCTCAACAGCTCGAGTTCTTTGAAATCCCCAGTCCGTGTCGTGGCATTTGTCAGGCCGATGAGCGGGGCTATTGTCGTGGTTGCCAGCGCAGCCGCGATGAGCGTTTTGGCTGGATTAAGATGACCGATACCGAGAAACGCCATGTGCTGCGTTTGTGCCAGCAACGCTTATTGCGTCAGCAGCGTGCCGGAAAATTACCGGATGAGCCTCTGCCTGAACAGCCTGAGCTTTTTTAACCATCAAAGCGGGCATTCCCGTTTCACTTCCTGTTCATTCTGCCTGCCAGCATCAATACAGCGCGCCGGTCGTTGTGTATTCTGTGGGTCGAAAATATCAAAATAAGGAAATCATCATGGATCCACGTACTCCTATATCGCCGCAAGGCCCGGTTTTCTCGAAGCTTATCTGTGGCTACTGGCGTCTGATGGAATGGGACATGACGCCGCAGCAGCTTCTGACGTTTATGGAGCAACATATCGAGCTGGGCATCACGACCGCCGATCACGCCGATATTTACGGTGGCTATCAGTGCGAAGCGGCATTCGGCGAAGCATTGCGTCTCAAGCCCGCGCTGCGTGAACAACTGCAACTGGTTAGCAAATGCGGTATTGCGACCACCGCCGATCCTGAAAACAAAATCGGCCACTACATTACTGATACGCAATACATCATTCAGCGTGCAGAAAAATCCCTGAGCAATCTGCATACCGATTATCTGGATTTATTGTTGATACATCGCCCGGATCCGCTGATGGATGCCGACGAAGTCGCTGAGGCTTTCACTCAGTTGCACAAAAATGGCAAAGTGAAACACTTCGGCGTTTCTAACTTCACGCCGGCGCAGTTTAGCCTGCTGCAATCACGCCTGCCGTTCACGCTGGTGACTAATCAGGTGGAAATTTCCCCAATCCATCAACCTGCTATCCTCGACGGGACGCTAGATCTCTGCCAGCAGCTGCGCATCAAACCGATGGCGTGGTCGTGCCTGGGCGGTGGTCGTCTGTTCAGCGATGTTGAATTCCAGCCGCTGCGCGATGAACTTCAGAATGTGGCGAATGAAATAGGTGCCGATAATATCGAGCAGGTTGTGTACGCGTGGATCATGCGTTTGCCGTCTGAGCCATTACCGATCATCGGTTCCGGTAAAATCGAGCGGGTGAAATCTGCGTACAAAGCATTGTCCCTGGAAATGACCCGCCAGCAGTGGTTCCGCATTCGTAAAGCTGCGCTGGGTTACGACGTTCCGTAACCCATCGCTGTCTTAAGGTCAGGCGGGTTTTGCGGAGGTTATCGCAGGGCCCGCCGGACCGTTATCCGCCGAAATCGCCTGTTGCAGCTGCGACAGCGAGCAGTATAACCGCCAGATAACTCCAGCCAGTTCGCGCGCCGCCGGTTCAGGGTGATGCGCCAGTGAATTACTCATGCGCAACAACTCCGCCAGCGTCGCATCCAGATTCTCGTGGCTAACGCCGCGCTCCGTCATCACGCCTTTCAGACAGTGAATACAGACGTCACGCACTGCTGACAGCGGATCTGAACGGGTTTCCCATTCGCGCAGCTGCCAGACGATGTGGCTGCAGTTAAGCAGCACCACGCCCCAACGCAGCAACCAGGTACGGGAAAGCTGGTCTTTACTCTGATTGAGCTGGTTCATGCGGTGGTAAATCAGCGATTCAAACTGGAAATGGCTCAGCGACGGTTTACGGCTGAGCTGATCCATAAAGTCGCGACGCAGCGCACGAATAATGCGGCGACTTTTACGCTTATCCGAACTTGGTCGCAGTACCTGGAACGCAATCCCTGCCAGCATTACGCCCGCGATTTTCGCGACGCCATCGTTCATAAATGCCCCGTAGTCATAGTCCGGCGGGTTAGTCACCGCAAGAAATGAGCCCATGAAGACGATCATTTGCCCCCACAATCCGGCATAGCGTTTGTACTGCAATTTCATCATCTGCATGGTGACCAGCAATGGCAGGAAAAACGCGCAAAAGACCCAAAAATTATCGATCTGAATCATCAGCCCGAATTTGAGAATAAAACAGCCGATGAACAGCAAACCAAGCGATTTGATCAGTAGTGTCACGCTGCTGATAGGGGAACTGGTGGAGGAGTAAAGTACGCAGCTGACCGCCGTCAGCGCAACGGCACCGGAGCCAGAATCCCACTGCGTCGTCATCCAAAATGCGCAGCCGATCACGATGCACAGGAAGGTGCGCAGACCGTTATAGGCCGCTTCAACCGTATCGGTATGCTGCGCCAGATGGCTAATTTTTGGCGGCTGGAGCATCTCCGCTTCTGCGACGTTGGCGTTTTCCACGCGGCGCAACCAGCGCTCGCTGCGTAAATACAGCCAGCAAAAATCGCGTAAGCGCATCCAGAACGCCTGATGCCGGAAATCGGCAGTATCATTTGGTTTAATCAGTAAAAGGATTTGTGAGAGCCGGTACTTATCAGTGTGCGGATTACGCAGTTCGTCGAGCAAGACGCTGAGGACGGGGGTGAGATTTTCCGGCGGCTGGGGCCAGTTCAGCAGCATACGACGCAGGCTGGAAATATAGCTGGTCATACGCAGTTGCTGATGAAGCAAATAATTGAGCACATTGTTCTGGCGGCGCAGCCGGTAATGGCTCCAGACGGCCTGAATGCGCAAAAGGTTCAGCGTCAGGATCTGGCCGATCAGTCCTTCATGGGAACTACGGATCTGATCATTAATTTCCGCGCTCCACAACAGTTGGGCATGTTCCAGCATCTGTGTGTGCATTTTTCGCAGCGACGTGAGCAGGGCGTCTCCGTCTGAGGTACTGGGAAGCACCATCATCATAAAACCGCCGCACAGAATACCGGTGATCACTTCACCGACGCGCGCCTGAGCAATATCAAAAATTTGCGTCGTATCGGTGACGTTAACCGTGGAGAACGCGATGATCGCCGCCGTATAACCGGCGAGGGCGAAAGCGTAGGAGACATTGTTTTGATAGTGGTTGGAAATGTAAGTACACAGACCCAGCCAGCCTGCGATGGCGAAAGTGAACAGCCACGGCTCATTGAGACAATGACCGGCGATAAATACCGCACCGACTGCGCCAAGCAGGCTGCCGATAATACGGCCAATACTTTTACTGATGACGCCGCCAACCGTGGGAAAGCTGACTACAGCAGCGGAAGTGAGCGCCCAATAGGGTTCATCCATCTGAAATTCAAAGGCGACCAGCAGTGAAAGCACCATCGCCAGGGAATTACGCAGGGCATAGCGCCATTGGCCGCCCGTGGCTTTTCCCCACGGGGTATTTTTCCATTCCAGCCAGGAGAAGTTCATGGCGTGGCCTTAATTAAGGATCGAAATGGTGCAGGTGGTTCCTGCGACCAGCACGGTATGCTCCGGCACATCCTGAAGCTTAATGCGCACCGGTACGCGCTGCGCCAGACGTACCCACGGAACGTTCGGTTTAACATTCATCAATAGGTCATCAGAGGCGTCCTGACTCTGGTCGTAAATCGCCCGTCCAATACTTTCCACCTGACCTTTCAACGGGATATTGCCGTTGAATAAAGTGATATCAGCCAGCGCACCTTCGCGGATATTTTTCAGCTTAGTTTCTTCGAAATAGCCCAGCACATAGAAAGAGTGAATATCAACCAGACCGACCAGCGGCGTACCGGTGGTGGCGTAATTGCCCTTACGCGTTTGCAGATTGGTGATATAACCGTCGGTTGGCGCAACAATATTGGTTTTGCTCAAATTCCATTGTGCCTGCTCTAATGATGACTGCGCAGCCTGATAAGCCGCCTGCATCGCTCTGGCGCTAATATTAGATTCATCGAGCGACTCTGCTGAAATAACATTTGTGCCCAGACCACGGCGGCGTGCGGCTTCATGGTTGGCTTTGGCTAAATCTGCGGCAGCTTTCGCCAGTTCGGCCTCGGCATTATTTACCGCAATTTTGAATGGCACCGGATCGAGACTGAACAGCGGATCGCCACTTTTCACGAACTGGTTGTCATGAATATTGATATCAATAATGCGACCGGACACTTCCGGCGTGATATCAACAATTTCGGCCCGTACTTTACCATCACGCGTCCATGGCGATTGCATGTAGTAATTCCACATCCACCATCCGGCACATATTGCGACGGCAAAAACCAGCACTGTTGAGAAGTATTTGAGGGTTTTGAATTTCATTTTCAGAGGTTCACCATGAGCAACAGTGCAGCACAAATAGAGATCACAAAAAGGGATAAATCCATCAACGTCGGATGCCAGACTTCACCGGAATAGATCCAATCACGCAGCACCCGATGTATCAAAAGCCAAAATACCAGTCCCAGTAAAAATGCTTTGAACATAGGGGGGAAATAAAGTGAGGCACCCAGCACTAAATCGGGGAGTGGGAAGCCTGCGTGAAACATTTGCGCATTCACAATATTAATCTCTGCCAGTGATTGTGTTATAAACGACGTTACCATTGGAAACAGACCTGCGGTTTCCGGGTGTAATAGTACCTGTCATTATATATTGAATTGTAATTTCTCGATTAAAGTTCCTAAAACTAAGCTAAACTCTGGGGAGTTATCTTAGCATGCTAATTATAAGGAGGGGATAATTGGAATCGAATCTTGGGTCAGATCTAGCACGATTAGTTCGTGCCTGGCGTGCGTTAATCGATGACCGGCTTAAGCCGTTAGAACTCACGCAAACTCATTGGGTAACACTGCATAATATCAATATGTTACCTCCAGAACAGTCACAAATTCAGCTGGCGAAAGCCATTGGGATTGAGCAGCCTTCTCTGGTTCGTACGCTGGATCAGCTCGAAGAAAAAAAGTTGATTACCCGGCAGACCTGCGCCAGCGATCGCCGTGCCAAACGCATCAAACTCACGGAAGAATCCGCGCCGATTATCCACAAAATGGAGACGGTAATTGACTCTACCCGCAAAGAAATTTTGTCCGGTATGTCAGCGGCAGAAATTGAACAACTGGGCGGAATGTTGTCCCGGCTGGAAAAAAATATTGCTTCACTGCAAAGCAAATCATAAGAAACAGATTTCTTTTTACGTCACACAGCCTTGTTTCAGCCCTGATTTCAAAAAGGGTTATCCATAAAAAAACCGAAGCCATTGGCTTCGGTTTTTTGGTTTCAGGCTGCATTGCAGCTGAGAAGACTCAGGCGCCTGGAGACACTGTAATGGTGCTGCCACTGCTCGCCATGCTGACACGCTGGCCGACGCTGAATTTAGTCGGGCCGGCTTTCTGAACAACCTGAATAGTGGTGCCGTCATCACGACGGATTTGCAGTTCTACACCGTTAGAACGGTTAAGGTTACTTTGTACACCCTGACCAGCAACGCCACCGGCGACTGCGCCTGCCGCGGTCGCCAGACTACGACCGGTACCACCACCCACGGTGTTGCCGAGGAAACCACCTAATACGGCACCGCCCAGCGCACCGATGATGTTGGAATCATCGCCACCCTGGATCTGCACCGCACGGGTAGAAACGATGGTGCCGTAAGTGACCTGCTGGATTTGTTTTGCCTGCGAAGAAGAATATACATCGCCAGACAGAGAGTTATCGCTGACGCAGCCAGCAAGGGAAACGCCGGCAAGTGCGACGACAAGTAAACGCTTAATCATAAATAGCTCCTTTAAGATGCTGCTGCACTTCTGACAGGGTAGCGACAACAACAGAGAAAAACTGACACACAGTTCAACATCACTGTCGAGGCTGTCATTTACCATATTCACTTAACTGTCTTCAAGTATAACGAAGTTCTCTTCAACTAATAATAAACGCAGGTTTAAGTTTAAGACAGCTTTGTGTGAAATCAAAAACACCGCTGTTTAACATACTGAGTGCTTGTTTTTACATCACGGATAAATTGAAAAAGACGGTATCGTGAGATGAAAAACACGGGGTCATCACAGGGTATGATAAAAATTCAGTAATTCATGGTGTTGTGATCTGAATTCGGCCTACTCTGTGAGATAGCCAGTCAGGGCCTTTTTACTGAGGAATGAAGAATGTTATCTATGAAGTCGGGTCGCTACATCGGGGTGATGTCTGGCACCAGCCTCGATGGCGTTGATGTCGTGCTGGCTGCTATCGACGAACGTATGGTCGCACAGCAGGCAAGCTATTCGCATCCCATTCCCCTCGCACTTAAAAACGCTGTGCTCGGGATGTGTCAGGGGCAACAGGTGACGCTGGAGCAGGTCGGCGCGCTGGATACCCAGCTGGGAATTCTCTTTGGTGAAGCGGTGCAGGGGTTGCTGAAAAGCGCGGGTATTTCACCGGAGGAAGTGACGGCGATCGGCTGCCACGGTCAGACGGTCTGGCATCAGCCAAAAGGCGACACCACATTTTCGATGCAGCTCGGTGATAACAACCGCATTGCGGCTATGACCGGGATTACGACCGTCGGCGATTTCCGCCGCCGTGATATGGCATGGGGCGGGCAGGGCGCGCCGCTGGTGCCCGCATTTCATCAGGCCTTGCTGGCCGATCCGGCCGAGAGGCGGATGATCCTCAATATCGGCGGCATTGCCAATCTTTCCATGCTGCTGCCGGGACAGCCGGTACGCGGCTATGACACCGGCCCCGGTAATATGTTGATGGACGCCTGGATTTCACGCCATCAGAATCAGCCTTACGACAAAGGCGCCCAATGGGCGAGTCAGGGGCGGGTGAATTTACGGCTGTTACAGCAAATGCTTTCCGACTCTTATTTTGCCGAACCTGCGCCGAAAAGCACCGGGCGCGAATACTTCAACATGTCGTGGCTGGAGAAGCAGCTGGCGCGCGGCCCTGAAGTGTCTGCGGTGGATGTTCAGGCGACGCTGACCGAACTGACGTCGGTGAGCATCGCCGAACAGGTTCAACTGACCGGCGGCTGCGATCGTCTGATGGTCTGCGGCGGCGGTGCACGCAACCCGCTACTGATGGCGCGCTTATCCGCGATGTTGCCGGGCACCGAAGTTTGCACCACCGATGCTTTTGGCATCAGTGGCGACGACATGGAAGCTCTGGCCTTCGCCTGGCTGGCGTTCCGCACGTTATCCGGCCAGTCGGGCAATCTGCCGTCAGTGACCGGTGCCAGTCGGGAAACCGTGCTCGGAGCCATCTATCCGGTGGTTTCTTCCCGCACCTGATGCGTTCTCGGTTTTATCTCAATGTGCTGCGCCAGAGGGCGTGGTACATATCGGAGATAGACCAAAAACACTCAGGGAGTCACAGATGAAAAAGGCGATTTTCGCTGCTTTAGCAGGATTAACGCTGGCCGGATGTAGCCAGTTTCAACATCAGGCCGAAAGCCCGACGCAGGAATTACATTATCAGTGCGGCACCTTGCCGCTGACTGTCACACTGGATAAACCTGCACGGCAGGTGAGCATGGTGCTTGATGGTGAACAGCTGAAACTGAAACAAGTGGAATCGGCGTCCGGAACGAAATACAGCGACAGCCATTACACCTTCTGGTCCAAAGGCAATCAGGCCTTCGTTCAGCGCGGTGATAACGTGATCATCGATGACTGTGTTCAAAAGTCTTAATTCAGCCCCATTTACTTTCTAAAACCCCGCGTCAGGAACGTTGAGATCCTGACGCGGCGGGTGCACAATGCAGTTACCTTCCTGTTGATACGCAATTGAATCCATATGGCTGATAATAATGAATTTGATGTTGCCGACTCGCGTCGTGAATACACGCGTGGCGGGCTGCGTCGTGCCGATCTGACGCCCGAACCGCTGCCATTATTTGAGCACTGGCTGAAACAAGCCTGTGAGGCCAAACTGGCCGATCCCACGGCGATGGTGGTGGCTACGGTTGATGAGAACGGGCAGCCGTTCCAACGGATCGTGTTACTCAAGCACTACGATGAAAAAGGGCTGGTGTTCTACACCAATCTGGGCAGCCGCAAAGCACAACAGCTGGCACTGAATTCGCACATCAGCCTGCTGTTCCCGTGGCACATGCTGGATCGCCAGGTCATCGTACTCGGTCAGGCCGAACGTCTTTCCACGCTGGAAGTGATGAAATACTTCACCAGCCGCCCGAAAGACAGCCAGATCGGCGCGTGGGTGTCCCAGCAGTCCAGCCGGATTTCGGCGCGTGGCGTGCTGGAAAGCAAGTTCCTCGAACTGAAACAAAAGTTCAGCAAAGGCGAAGTGCCGTTACCGAGCTTCTGGGGTGGTTTCCGTGTGAAAGTAGATTCTATGGAGTTCTGGCAGGGTGGCGAACACCGTCTGCACGATCGCTTCATTTATCAGCGCGATGCCGAAGAAAGCGAAACTGGCTGGAAAATAGACCGTCTCGCCCCCTGAACGAACAAAATGATGCGAATTCCTAGCGCTCGGGCGATGAGCGCTTTATTCTATGGCGTCCCCCGTAATGGTGAGAGAAAAGGCACATGCGCGGCATGATGCCGGACACGTATCTGCACACATTCAGTACATAATTCTTAGTACATACAAACGGAGTCTTTGATGGCGAGCAGCAACCTGATTAAACAACTGCAAGAGCGGGGCCTCGTTGCCCAGGTGACGGATGAAGAAGCGTTAGCAGAGCGACTGGCGCAAGGGCCAATTGCACTCTATTGCGGTTTCGATCCTACCGCAGACAGCTTGCATTTGGGTCATCTGGTGCCATTGCTTTGCCTGAAGCGTTTCCAGCTCAGCGGCCACAAACCTGTGGCACTGGTGGGCGGCGCGACTGGCCTCATCGGCGATCCAAGTTTCAAAGCTACCGAACGTAAGCTCAATACCAATGAAACCGTAAACGAATGGGTTGAGAAAATCCGTCATCAGGTTTCGCCTTTCCTTGATTTCAATTGTGGTGAAAACAGCGCGATTACCGCAAATAACTACGACTGGTTCGGCGGCATGAACGTGCTGACTTTCCTGCGTGATATCGGTAAACATTTCTCTGTTAACCAGATGATCAACAAAGAAGCGGTGAAACAGCGCCTGAATCGCGATGACAGCGGTATTTCCTTCACCGAGTTTTCTTACAACCTGTTGCAGGGTTACGACTTCTCCGAGCTGTACAGCCGCCATGAAGTGGTGCTGCAAATCGGGGGTTCCGATCAGTGGGGTAACATCACATCGGGTATAGATTTAACCCGTCGTATGCACCAGAAGCAGGTCTTTGGCCTCACCGTTCCGCTTATCACTAAAGCAGACGGCACCAAATTCGGTAAGACCGAGGGCGGCGCAGTCTGGCTGGATCCGAAGAAAACCAGCCCGTACAAATTCTACCAGTTCTGGATCAACACCGCTGATGCCGACGTTTACCGTTTCCTGAAGTTCTTCACCTTCATGAGCATTGAAGAGATCAATGCACTGGAAGAGGAAGACAAAAACAGCGGCAAAGCCCCGCGCGCGCAGTACGTACTGGCGGAAGAAGTCACCGGCATGGTACACGGCGAAGAAGGTCTGGCCGCGGCGAAACGCATCACCCAGAGCCTGTTCTCCGGCTCCCTGAACGAAATGACCGAAGTCGATTTCGGCCAGCTGGCGCAGGACGGCCTTGAGTTGTTTGAAGTGCCGCGTGATACCGATCTGCAACAGGCGCTGGTGATTGCCGGTATGGCACCGTCCAAAGGACAGGCGCGCACCATGATTTCCTCAAACGCCGTATCCGTTAATGGCGAAAAACAGACAGACACTGAATACAGCTTTGCTGACAGTGATCGCCTGTTTGGCCGTTACACTCTGCTGCGTCGCGGTAAAAAGAACTACACCCTGCTGCTCTGGGCATAAGCTTTACGACCGGCATCATGAGGGGCTCAACGGCCCCTCATTTTTGCCAAGACATCTCAGTCATTCCGCCATCTTCCGATGACGTTGCTATCGGTAATTCCTCATGAAAAGCATTCTTTCGATCCAGTCACACACCGTTTTTGGTCACGCCGGTAACAGCGCGGCGGAATTTCCTATGCGTCGCATGGGCGCAAACGTTTGGCCTCTGAATACGGTTCAATTTTCTAACCATACACAATACGGCCACTGGACCGGTTGCGTAATGCCAGCCAGCCATTTGACTGAAATCGCGCAGGGTATCGGTGAAATTGATCGCCTGAAAGATTGCGACGCTGTGCTGAGCGGTTACATCGGCTCGCCTGAGCAGGGCCAGAGTATTCTGGAGATAGTACGAAGGGTGAAAGCGGCGAATCCGGATGCCTGGTATTTTTGCGATCCGGTAATGGGCCATCCTGAAAAAGGCTGTATCGTCGCGCCGGGCGTGGCGGAGTTTCATTGCAATCAGGCCTTAATCAACTGCGACATCATCGCGCCAAATCTGCTGGAGCTGGAATTACTCAGTGGCCACGCAGTGGCAAGCGTCGAAGAGGCCGTCGCCACCGCGCGTGAGCTTATCGCCAAAGGCCCGAAAATCGTGCTGGTGAAACATCTGAGCCGCGCTGGCTATCACAGTGACCGCTTTGAAATGTTGCTGGTGACGCCAGAAGAAGCCTGGCATATCGATCGTCCGCTGGTGGATTTTGGCGTGCGTCAGCCGGTCGGCGTGGGTGATCTGACCAGCGGTTTACTGCTGGTGAACTTGCTGAAAGGCGAAGCACTGGATAAAGCCCTGGAACATGTGACAGCTGCGGTGTACGAAGTGATGCTGGCAACACACGCGATGGGCGAGTACGAACTGCAAATCGTCGCCGCACAGGACAAAATGGTAAACCCGGAACATCATTTCCCGGCTGTTAAGCTGTAATAAAAATCTTAAAGCCTGATTAATAAAAACGCCCCGCGCTGAGTCAGCCGGGGCGTTTTTTTATGCTTCTACGAAAACTTATTTCAGACCTTCAGCCGTCAGGGCAGCATCAACTGCCGAACGTGCGGCCACGCGATCCAGATATGTATTCAAATCGGTCAGCGCGCTCAGATCGAATTTCAGCGCTTTAGCCCAACCCATCACGGTAAACAGGTACGCATCAGCCACGCAAAAACGTGCGCCCAGCAGGAATTGATTTCCTTTCAGTGATTCATTCACGTAGGCAAATTTTTTGCTCAGCGCTTCACGGGTGAGGGTTTTGAACTCTTCCGGCGTTTTCGGATTAAACAGCGGCGAGAAACCCTTGTGCAGTTCGGTGGCAATATAGTTCAGCCATTCCAGCGCGTGATAACGGGCCGGTGTGCCGGATTCCGGCATCAGCTGGCGGTCAGGTTTCTGATCGGCGATGTATTGCACAATCGCCACGCCTTCAGTCAGGATGCTGCCGTCGTTGAGCAACAGCGTCGGGATCTGACCCTTTGGATTGACTGTGAGAAAATCGTCACCGGTCTCGGTTTTTTTGGTCGCTAAATCCACTTTCTCGATGCTGAAATCCAGATCGGCTTCGCGAAGAATAATATGTGGGGAAAGGGAACAGGCACCGGGCTTATAGTACAGTTTCATAATCACTCCATCTGATAAGTAATCAGGCAACCCCGGGAACGCTCCGGTTCACGGGGCAGCGACAGGGTATAGACAAACTGCTTCTATCCTAGAACCGGCGGGAGCAAAAGTCAGTGTTTTAATTGCGTCTGATAACACAAAGTTACGGCGTGGTGAACGTTGCGCCGTTCGCCACACCATCAGATTTAGCGGGAGTGCTGATTAAGATAGTTGCGGATCGCTGTTTCGACATTTTCCGGCGCAGGCAACATCGGCGAACGAAGTTCGTTTGCCATCAACCCGTCCAGCGACAGGGCGAACTTAATCGCTGCCGGATTGGGGGCGGAGAACATCAGGCGGATCATGGGCAACAGGCCGAAGAAAGTTTGGCGGGCAGCGATCAGATCGCCTTCTTTAAACTGTTTGATCAGTGCGACAAACTCTTCCGGGAAGATATGTGACGAGGCAGCAATCGCGCCCGCGCCGCCCAGACTGAGGGTGGCGAAAATCTGTACGTCTTCGCCGCACAGGACATCCAGCTCACCGTCAGCTATCAGCGACAGCGTCAGATCAATGCTGCCGCCGCAATCTTTGATGGCCGTAATGCGCGGGTGCTTCGCCAGCTGGCGCAGAGTATCGAGTTCCATCTGTACGCCGGTGCGGTAGGGAATATTGTAGAGCATCACCGGTACGGAGGCGTTATCGGCAATTTCAGTGAACCAGGCTACCAGCGCTGGCTGGGAAGGGCGAATGTAATACGGTGCAGGCACCAGAAAACCGGCGATCGGACGGCGGGAAATCGCGTCCTGCATCTCGCGGATCACCGGCATATGGGTGCCGGACAGCCCCATGATCACCTGATTTCCCGGTACGATTTCCAGTACCGCATCCAGTACCTGCAATTGTTCTTCTTTGGTCAACATCGGTGCTTCACCGGTGGTACCGCAGACGACAACGCCGTCGACGCCCCGTTTGAGCATCCGGGTGCACAAGGATTTCAGTGCAGAAAAGTCGATCTCGCCCTGACGAAAGGGTGTGACCAGTGGAACCCAGATACCTGAAAACGATGACATGTTGTATTTCCTTAAACGGCGTAATTGATCAGCCTCAGATCATGTCAGTAAAACAGGGACGAGCGCCAATTGAATGAATTAATAAGGTGTTTTGAGTTATCTATGACTCTTATGAGAGCCTGACTTAACTGCTGGCTAAGATATCCATTTCGGCGCCCAACAGCGTTTTCAAAACGTCCACCGGCACCGGGCGTGAAAAAAGATACCCCTGAAGATGCGAGCAACCCGCTGATACTAAAAAGGATTTTTGCAGCTGATTTTCAACGCCTTCTGCAATGACGTTGAGATGCATTTTATTGCCGAGTTGAGAGACTGCGGTGACGATGGCGGCAGTATCATTCACTTCTGTGACGTACTGCACAAACGACCGGTCGATTTTCACGCTGTCGACCGAGATATCTTTGAGCAAACTGAGGCTGGAATACCCGGTACCGAAATCATCCAGTGAGATTTTCACCCCCAGCTTACGCAGTTCCATCAGGTGGCTGAGGCTGGTAGAGTTCGCATTCATCACCGAGGTTTCGGTCAGTTCGAGTTCAAGGCGAGAAGTCGGGAAACCCTCTTCGGCCAGCAACGCCTGGATCCGCGCGCCGAAATCGGGCTCGCCCAGTTGCACCGCCGAAACGTTGATCGCCAGATTGAGCTGATTGAAGGGTTTTATATCCCGGCAGGCCTGACGCAGAACAATTTCACCCAGCTGAATGACCAGACCGGTCTCTTCGGCCAGCGCAATAAACTGTACCGGGGACACCGCGCCCAGCACGCCGTGATTCCAGCGCGCCAGCGCTTCCACGCATACCACTTTCTCATCACGACTGCGCAGGATCGGCTGATAGACGCAGGTCAGATCGCCTTCTCTGGATAACGATTCGGCCAGCGCTTTGACCATGATGCGTTTGCTGACGGTGCTGGCATCGAGTAATTCTGAATAAAACGAGAAAACATTTTTACCGCGCTGCTTGGCTTCGAGAAGGGCGGTATTCCCCCGACGCATAATTTCACCGGCGGTAATATTTTCAGCGCCAAACATGACAATCCCAAAGGAGAGTGTGATCAGCGGATTAGCGCGCGTCAGCGTAAAAGGCTGACGCATCATGACCAGTATTTCCAGTGCAAGATTATGCGTCATTTCACTGGTCGGACTGTCGCGCAGAATAATTGAAAATTCATCGCCGCCTATGCGCGAAACGATACCGGATATCCCGACTTCATTGCGCAGACGCTGGCCAAATTCACATAAAATAGCGTCGCCAGCCTGATAACCGTAGGTATCGTTGATGTAATTAAAGTCATTGAGATTAAGCAGGAATAGGGCGTAGGTTTCCGGACGATACATCCGTTGTGCGGCAATCTGGCTGAGTTCTTCATTTAATGCGGTACGGTTTGGCAGGCCAGTTAATACATCATGGCGCGCCAGATAGCGGATCTGCGCCTCGGAATTTCGCAGCAGCGAAATATCCATGATTGAGGTGAGAATATAATGCCGCTGCTCAAGCGTGACGCGGGATTTCCTCACCAGCACATTGCGTCGTTTTCCGGCAGGGTCAATCATCGTTTCTTCATGAACCGTTTTTTCACCGGTTGCCAGTATCTCAATATCGCGCTCGCGCTGACGTGCGGCCTGTTCAGGGTCGGTGAAGAAGGAGACGTCTTCACCAATCAGTTCTTCACGCGAACGACCATAAAATTCGCTGGCTTTCTGATTAAGAAATACCAGTTTACGCAGATCGTCTTTTAATACTGTCGCTTCGGGAAGGGCATCGAGAACTGCCTGGCATATCGCAATATCAGTAAGCATGAGAGAAATACCCCGAGCAGAAAATGAAGGTGATGTGGCCCGGCTGTTCGGGCAATAACTTCATCAGGTTTTTGCAATTATTACTCACAAATGGATGAGAATATTAAGGTTGTTTTTAAATTCTAAAATTCAATTGGTTATCATGTGCTAAGTAAAGTATTCAACATTTTATTCGGGTGAATAACGATCAATTAACCCCTGTGCGTTTTTTTCAGGACGATAACGTTATTTTCCCTGCCCGTCGTCGAAAAACTGACCGGTGAATATAACATTTCGGAATTTCTTTATGACGTCAGGAAGGTATTTGGTAAAGGTGTGAAAGTGCATGACTACGTCTGTTCAGACTAAAGATCTTTCTTAGTGCCGAACTTTTTATCCCACTCACGTCGGTATCCGCGTGATTGCTTACGGCCTTTCAGCCACAGAACGGTACAAACAATGCAAACCCCTGCGGAGAAGACGATGTTACGCATATCCTGATCGTAGAAAATCACCAGGACGCAGTCGAGCGCAGCCACGATGGCGAACCATTTGTGCATATGAGACTGACGACGGGTTTCGGCATTGATGCGTTTTAACTGACGTCCTTCATCCAGGACTTTTCGTTTTTCCATCGGCTTTTCCTGGTGAGTTGGGCGAGTCATCGGGGTGAGGGCTGAAAACGTGCTTGTTAAGAATAGCAAATTGGCTGTCTCATTTCCTTATCGTTATTTTCGTCTGGTGATTGATTTCCCAGCGGCGCGTAGAGTATCTTTTAGGAATTATCTTAATTCTCGGTGAGAAAATGAGCGACTCGTCTTCACGAAAGATTGTTGATGGTGCCAACATTTATCAGGATTTTGAAACCCGTTTTTATGAATGGGAAGACGGGATGTCGAGCGCCGGTTTTAAACTGGAGCTGCCAGACAAAAACCGTGAAGAGTTTGACTGGGGCGTCACCGGTTATAACTTTGGCCGCGTGATTGGTGGGGTGTTGACGGTCAGCGAGCATGACATTAACCGCCAGTACGGCAACCTGTTCTCGATGCCCGATCATATCGTGATTTTTATCGTCATTATCGGCGGAATGGACTGCCTGTGTTTTGGCGAGCGTTTTCAACTGTCACAGGGCGACATCCTGATCCAGGATATGTCGCAGCCGATACAAATCCACGTTTATCCGGGGGATGTAAAACCGCGTCTTGGTACCTATCAGTACATCATTATGCCCAAGCACAGCCTGAATTTTAATGTGGATATCGCCTCGCTGCACGGCAAGCGTCTTCCTGCGTCATCGCCGGTGAATATTATTTTACGCAATCACTTCGCGACCATGGTGCAGGTTTTTGATCAGATGACTGAGCAGGAAGTACTTAGCACCGGCGAAGGGGCCGCATCGGTCTTCCTGCAAACGTTGCATCTGGTCGCCGGTAAAAAAGTGGAGCATCCTTTCGAGCAAAGCGCACGGCTTGAACGCATCTGTCTGCACATTGAAAAGCATCTGAGCAAGCCGATCGGCATTGATGCACTGTGTAAACATTTTGCGATTTCCCGCTCAGGTTTATATCGTTTGTTCGAACCGCTTGGCGGTATTGCGCAGTTTATCCGCAGCCGCCGCGTGCTGCTGGCGAAGCGTCTGTTGCGCACATCGTCAATGTCTGATCAAAGCCTGGCCGCGATTGCCCGTCACTGCGGCTTAGAACTGAGCGTGCTGCGCCGGTATTTCCATGAGTTTTACGGAGCCACGCCGTCGGAGATGCGCGACCGATTCCGTCGCGACGCCGAGCAATCGGGGCATCCTGGCGCTACACATGTCAACTGGGTCAGTTCCCTTTAATGAATTGATTTTCCACTCATTGTTTAAAGATTGTTAATTAATTAGTTTTTTTATGATCTGTCACTATTCTGATTTTTGCCCGCAATGGGTGGAATGAGCGCCGTTTTTGCGGGTAAACACAGTAGACTTGCTGAGTTGTCCAACGGTAATCATTGAGAGTCCATCATGTTAGTCCCTCAGCAGGCAGTAGATGAACAGGCGCGTCTGACCATTCTGGCGTCTCTGGGCATACTGGATTCGCCCAGAATCGAGGAGATAGACCGCATCACCCGCATGGCTGCCCGGCAGTTTCAGGCTAAAGCGGTAGTGGTCTCACTGATTGACGCGGAGCGTCAGTGGTTTTTATCCCAGACCGGCCTGAATATTAATCAGTCGCCCCGTGATACGTCTTTTTGCGGCCACACCATTTTGGGCTCCGAACCGCTCATTGTCAGAGATGCCAGACTGGACCTGCGCTTTCACGATAATCCGCTGGTAGCGGGAGATCCGCATATTGTGTTTTATGCCGGTTGCGCGCTGTATTCCAAGGAAGGTGTGGCACTCGGATCCTTTTGTCTGCTCGACGACCAGCTGCGTGGATGGAGCGATGAAGACCAGCAGACATTGCTGGATATGACGGCGCTGGTGCAAAGTTACATCCTGCATCTGGAGAACCGTCAGTACACCGCCACCGTCGAAGACAATCTGGCCAAAAGTGAAGCCCTGTTTGAGCAAACCTTTGCACATGCGGCGGTGGGATTCTCGCTGGTGGCGCTCGACTGGCGCTGGCTGCGCATCAATCCGCAAGTCTGCAATATGCTGGGCTATGCCGAATATCAGTTGCGCGCCTGCCTGTTGCATGACGTCACCCATGCCGACGATGTGTACGCTGAAAACATTCTCATCCCCCGCTTGCTCTCTGGCGAAATCAACAGCTTCAGTGTCGAAAAACTTCTGCAACGCGCCAATGGCAGCACGCTCTGGGTCACACTCACCGCCTCGCTGGTGCGTAACGCCGCAGGCGAAGCGCACCACTACATTGTGGTCATCAGCGATATCACCGAGCGCAAGCACATCGAACAGGCGCTGTATTCGCTGCAGGGTGACCTTGAGCGAAGGGTCGCGGCGCGCACCATCGAATTGCAGGTGGCGATGGATCAGCTGCATCAGGAGATTGCCCAGCGTCTGACGCGCGAGCGGGAACTCACCGAAAGTAAAAATCGCCTGCGCGCAATCACCGATAATATTCCGGCTCTGATCTGCCATGTAGATGCCAGTGAGCAGTACACCTTTGTGAATCACTTCCATGCAAACTGGTACGGCGTTGAAGAGGAAAAAGTCCGCGGGCAGCAGGTGCGCGATGTGATGGGCTACGCGACTTATCAGGTCATTCAGCCCTTTATCCGTCAGGTTTTGCAGGGGCAGACTGTCAGCTACGAAATTGAATTGCCGGAAGACTCAGGGCACGGCACGGGCGGCGTTTTACACACAACGCTTATTCCCTGCGACGATGTACGTAACGGCTATTACGGACTCTCAACGGATATCACCGAGATAAAGAAACTTCAGGCGCAGCTGGAGTTCGAAGCAAACCATGATTCCCTGACCGGCCTGCCTAACCGCCGGGCGTTCCAACAATCTCTGATTTACGCTGCCAGACAACAAGAAAAGGCAGACAAAGATATCGCATTGCTGTTTTTGGATATTGATAATTTTAAAGCGTACAACGACACCTACGGGCACGAATTTGGCGATTTGGTTCTTAAATTCTTCGGGCATACCCTGCGCGACAATTTGCGTTCGCAGGATATCGTCGCACGTCTGGCGGGCGATGAATTCACCGTTTTATTGAGTCATCTGGGCAACACTGAAACTGACGTCAGCCGGATCTGTATTGATCTGATAGGCGCGCTCGGTTCGATAGAAAAAGTCGCCGGTATACCGGTGGCGCTGTCTGCGAGTATCGGCGTCGCCGTCGGGCGTGCGCGTCAGCCGCTCATGCCTGAAACCTTGATGGCCCGCGCAGATGCTGCAATGTACCGGGCTAAACAGGGAGGGAAGGGACGCTATTATCTGGGGTGAGTGCGATACTGAAATATCAGGTTTTGATGATGATTTTAGTGGTCTTCTCTGTATAGCAAACGGCGTTTTCCGGGATGCTTTTATTGATGTAAGACATCGCCCCGACCACGACATTTTTGCCGATAGTAATGTCGTTACCTATGATGCAGCAATTCGCGCCGATATCCACATTATCGCCAATCAACACGCTTGTGCCGCCGATATCCTCTTTGATACCGATCGTGGTGTTTTGCCTGATCCGGACATTTTTCCCTATAACGCAATAGGGGTTAATCACAATGCCCGTCAGGTGAGGCAGCCTGATCCCTTCGCCAATTTGCGCGCCCAGCATAATTTCGATGCTGTACTTTTTGATGAGTGAGAAATTGATCTTCCGTGCACGGCTTTTGCAAAAATGGCTGTCAGTGGAATAGAGGTAACTCGCAATTCTCCACCAAAAGATATACCGGTGATGAGGCTGTTTAATACACCTGACAATGATGCGTCGCCAGGAAAATGACTTTTTGTTTTTCAGTATATCAGCAGCCAGATAGCGGGTGAGTTGTTCGTATTTGCTGTAATTCTGGCTCATCAGAAAAGGTCCGGTTTGGTAAGTTTTAACTTACACAATCCTAACACAATGAAGACGTTTGCTAAATTCCTCCCAAAAAAAACGCCTCCCGGAGGAGGCGTTCGTCAACCATCATCAAAAGCGCTCTGCGATTATTTCGCGGAAGCCAGCTCAGGTTGTTTTTCGTCAGTGTCGCGATCCAACGTCATGCGGTGCAGTTTAGACGCGGTCACCAGCATCAGCACGGCAATCACAGCGGTCGCCATACCAATCTGCAGGAACACATGGCTGTAAATCGCCAGAGATGCGTGGGCATCTTCAATGTCCGCAGGAACAGCGGTCAGGTTCGCCACGTAGCCTGCGATAATCGCTGCCGCAGCAGTCGTCAGGAACCATGCGCCCATGATGAAGCCCATCAGACGTTGCGGAACCAGTTGTGCCACCATCGCCAGACCCAGACCCGAAATCATCAGCTCACCGATACTTTGTAACGCATAGCTCAGTACCAGCCAGTTAACGGAGACGATACCGTGTTCGTTAGCAAGGCTTGCACCCCACGGCAGCACCAGGAACGCACCGGAACACAACACCATACCGATCGCAAATTTGTGCGGCATTGGCATACGGTCACCGACTTTGGTGTAAACCGCGGCCAGCAACGGGCTGGCAACCATGATCCAGAACGGGTTCAGTGCCTGGAACTGCTCTGGCTGGAAGCTGATACCCAGCAGATCGTGACCCACGTTATGGATCGCGAAGAAGTTCAGGGAAGTTGGCATTTGGCTGTACAGCACGAAGAATACAACGGCTTCCATCATCAGCAGGAAGGCCACAATCATCTTACGACGTGCAATGCCTTTCATCGCGAAAGTTTCTTTCGCAAAAACAATGATGATCCCGATAGAAACGACTGCCAGAACCATACGTGCGATGGTTTGGTTATGCAGCAACCAGCTGGAAATGAACACCAGTGCCACAACGCCGACCAGTACCATCAGCAGCTTTTGGAATTGCAACGGTTCGAAGTCAGGTTTTGAACCCTGACGTTTTACCCATTTGCGGCAGAACATGAAGTTCACGATAGTGATCAGCATACCGACGACGCTCAGGGAGAACGCGACGCTCCAGCCGTACTTCGCAGCTAACCAAGGGGTGGCAAGCATGGAGAAGAATGAGCCGATGTTGACCGACATATAATACATGGTGAATGCGCCATCAAGACGCGGGTCATCTTTTTCATAGCAGGTAGAAAGCAATGAGGATGGATTTGCTTTAAACAGGCCGCTGCCGACGGCGATGGTCGCCATACCCAGATAAACCCAGAAGACTTCGTGGTTGGAATACGCAACGAAGGAATAACCTAATGCCAGCACAATCGCGCCCAGCACGATGACGCGTTTGGAACCCAGCACTTTATCACCCAACCAGCCACCGATAGCCACGAAGCCGTAGACCAGCGCACTGAAGGATGAGAACAGGGTGATCGATTCCGCTTCACTCAGGCCAAGTTGCTTGACCAGGTAAACCGCCATGATCCCTTGCAGGCCGTAATAACCAAAACGTTCCCAAAGTTCGATGGAGAAAATCAGGTAAAACGCTTTTGGCTGTTTGAAGGCGTTCAGACTCACGCTTTCGTTGTTAGGTGTTTTGTTTGCAGTTGACACTCGTACCTCTGTTTATTCCTTCCGGCCGTATGGCGGAAACGCATAAGTGGCGCGAATTAAGCACCCTTTGCATTGTTATAAGATGGGATGACGGCAGGTAATGTTCACTATCTTCGTAAATGAGGCAAGGAGTTTGACATATTCGGTTACATATAACTTTTCCGTACTGATTAAACTGTGTTCGAAATGTTATGCAGAATTAACGTTTATGTTTTTGAAATAGACAATGCGAATATGTTGTATGAATAATCATCTCTAAATGCATATATCTTTTGTTTTTTCATAGCGTTTAAAGGTGGCTTCATTCACTCGTTAAAATTGAATATGCAGTGAATAAATCTGCTTGTGCGTGCATATGCGTTACTTTATCCATGAGAGGCGGGGCAAAAAAGGGAAGTGGAAAACGATAAACAGGGTAATGTGATCTGCTTCTCGTTTTAACACTAAATTTTCGATTGAAAATAAGATTAGTACGACTTAGAGCGGTTAAACGGCGGGGTCATTTACAATTGGAGTCTCAGGCAGGGGGAAATCCTGCCGGAGTTGAAGAATAAAGCATCAGTGGGAAAGTCTGGAAATTAGCCGATCATTGACTCACTGTATCGCCCAGCGTTTGGATCAGACGATTTGACCAGCTGAACAACGCGGCCGTCAGCAAAATATCCAGAGATTGCGTGGCAGTGTAGCCCGCGTCAGAAAGCCCGTGCAGCAGTCGCGCATCAAAACGCTCGGGAGTCCGGGTCAGGGCAATCACGCTTTCCAGTAAGGCCGCTTCTGCGCTGCCAGCCTGTTTCTGCGAAACCGCATCCACCACGTCGTCACGATAAGTCGCTTCAAACAGCTGTTCGATCAATTCCGCACGGCCTTCAGCTTCCAGATACAACCGGCCGTGGATCCCCGCGCAGTACAAACAACCATTAAGCTCTGAAGTGGCTACCGCCGCGAGTTCACGCCACGCGGCTTTAGGGCGCTCGCCCGCCTGCATAATGTTGTTAAACACGGCGGAAAATTCGCTCAGTGCATCGGCGTTGTGTACCAGTAAGGTGTAGAAAGAAGAGGAGCGGGCGTCCGGTGCAATCAAATCCAGCACATCCTGCTGATGCTGACTGGCACTTTCGGGAGCGACTTCCGGCAGCCGCGAGGACCATTGCAACATCGCCAGAGAATACCCTTTCTGCTCGCAACCTTCCGGAGAAGGGAAGCCCGGCAATACCGCTGCCGCCCGGCCACGGAGTCCGTTCAAAATGGCCAGTACGCGCGCCTGATAACTCACAAAACCGATCAGCTGGGTAAAGGTCACAATGTCCTGTGTGCTCAGGCCAACGTCATTGAGCTGGCTCAGCATAGGCGGGGTAATTAAGGTCGGCTGGGTGGCGAGTAATCTGGCGAACTGAGTGATATGGGTCTGGCGGATGTTACTTTCACGGGAGGCGTCAGGGCTGGAGAGCGGGGCGAGGCGTGCGGCGTAATGGCTACAAAGTGGCTGTACGCCGCTCACCTGCGCGACGGTCAGCGCGCTGCTCAGCCGGTCATATAAAGATAGCGTCTCGGTGCGGGAAACCTTCAGGCTGTCGGGAAAAAGCACGTCGTAACAGGCGCGGGAGGCATTCAGTAATCCCTGCCGCTCATGAATCAGCGAGCGCAGCGTCGGGTCGAGTTGTGCATCTTGCCCGAGCAGAAAGCGATCCTGTGCCAACGCAGCGTGCGGATCAAGCGGCAGATGACCCTGCTGGCTGGATTGAGTTTCGTGATACCAGCCGCTGTGCGCGGCCTTGCGTTGTTGTTCCATGATCGGGTCCTTTGCTTCAGGCCTGATACCTCAGGCAAATTTACAGACCCTATCGTTGCTTATCCTCGTGTCGAGATAAAATAATGTTAAGCGATAAATCATAGCGAAATGGAATAGAAAGCCGCAGAAATAACAGTCGAATCTATTAATGGCGACAATTTGTACTGTGATTGTCAAAAAAAAGCGGCATCAGTTGCCTGATACCGCTTTATTCAGAAACCTGCTAATCGCCTGTTCTCAGCGACCGTTACCATCGCGACGCCAGGCATCGGCGGTAAGGGCTTCACCAAAGTGACTGGAGATCAGTCGTTTGGTGAGGTCATGCAGCGGCGCAGCCAGCACTTCAGCAGTATTACCGCGTTCAACCACTTCACCTTCATGCATTACCAGCACCTGATCGCTGATGTGTTTCATCATGCCAAGGTGTTGCGTCACATAGATGTACGAAATTCCCTGCTTTTCCTGCAACTCGAGCATCATGTTTATGACCTGTGAACGCATCGACATATCCAGCGACGCCAGCGCTTCATCGGCAACGATCACTTTCGGTTGCAGGATCAGCGCGCGGGCGAGGGCGACGCTCTGCTTTTGACCGGAGGCGAGCATATGGGGATAGTAGTTGGCGTGGTCGGGCAACATGCCCACCAGCCGTAACGTCTGGTTAATGCGCTGCTCACGCTGCTGTGCATCCATTTCACTGTTCAGACGCAGCGGGGCTTCCAGCAACTGGCCGATTCGCTGACGCGGATTGAGCGAGGTGCTTGGATCCTGAAAAATCATGCGGATTTGCTGGCTGCGAAAGCGATAGTCGCGAAACGCCAGCGGATGACCGTCAATCAGGATTTCACCGCCGCTGGGCTCTACCATGCCTGACAGCATTTTCGCCAGCGTGGATTTCCCTGAACCATTTTCACCGATGATCGCCAGCGTCTGTTTTTCCCGCAGCGTGAAGCTGACGGGTTTAACCGCTTCAAGATTCATTTTGCGAAACAGCCCGGTGCGATAACGGAACGTTTTGCTCAGGTTACGAACTTCGAGCAAGGTCTCGGCCATTATTGCTCCTCCATATTCAGCGGGAAGTGACAGGCATAAGCATGGGTTTTTGCCAGACGCAGGCGCGGTGTCTCAATACATTTTTTCTGAGCGTAAGGGCAGCGTGGCCCCAGACGGCAGCCAATCGGCAAATGTTCCAGCGAAGGGATCGCGCCTGGCAGCGTGTTCAGCCGGCTTTTGTGCGGCAGCGAACGGCCAAAATCAGGCATCGCGCGGATTAATGCCTGCGTGTAAGGGTGGTGTGGCGCCGCCAGCAGATCTTCGCAGGTCGCGCTTTCCACCGTTTGCCCGCAGTACAGCACGTTAATACGGTTGGCCCATTTGCTCATCATTTGCAGGTCGTGGCTGATCAATAAAATCGTGGTGTTATTGTTCTGATTCAGACGCGCGAGCAGGCGGAAAATCTGCGCCTGCGTGGTCGGTTCCATCGCGTTGGTTGGCTCATCGGCAATCAGCAGGCGCGGCTGATTGGCCAGCGCGATAGCGATCATCACTTTCTGGCATTCGCCTTCGGTGAGTTCATAGGGATAACTGGCCATGATGTCTTTGTGATCTTTAATGCCAACGCGGTGCAGCAGCTCGATGGCACGGTATTTGCGCCAGCGGAAACGCTGATACCAGCGGCCTTTATAGGTCCAGCCGGGGATCGCCTGACTCAGCTGCCGCCCGATGTTTTCGGAAGGATCCAGACAGGACTGAGGTTCCTGAAAAATCATCGATACATTCTGGCCGACCAGCTTGCGGCGTTCGCGCGGGGTCAGTTGCAACAAATCGATATCGTCAAAACGCATCCGGTCAGCGGTGACGCGCCAGTTATCTTTGGTCACGCCGCAGATGGCCTTGGCGATCAGGCTTTTTCCCGAACCGGATTCCCCCACCAGCCCGCGAATTTCACCGGCGTTGAGCGTCATGCTGACGCGATCGACCGCTTTAACCGGGCCTTCGGAGGTCATAAATTCGATGGTCAGATTGCGGATATCAAGTAACGGCATTATTCCACCCCCGCATTGATCGCCCGACGCACACCGTCACCCAGCAGGTTGATCAGCAATACGCTGATAAGGATCGCAGCACCCGGCAGCATCACCGTCCACGGCGCGACATACACCAGCTCCAGCGAGTCTCCGAGCATCGCGCCCCATTCCGGCGACGGCAGTTGCGCACCCAAATCGAGAAAACCGAGGGCAGCAATATCCAGAATGGCCATCGACAGCGCGCGGGTAAACTCTGTTGCCAGCACCGCGACAATATTGGGTAAAACCGCGTAACGCAGGATTTGCCAGGTGGAGGCACCGTCCAGACGCACGGCGACCACATATTCTTTTTCCAGCTCGTCGTGCACTGCGCTGTAGATGGTGCGTGAAATGCGTGGCAACAGCGCCAGCCAGACGGCCAGCATCGCGTGCTCCAGTTTCGGGCCAAGAAAAGCCACCACCACAATGGCCAGCAGCAGGGAAGGGATCGATAACAGCGTGTCGAGCACATGATTGAGAATGGCCGATTTTAGCCCGCGCGAAATCCCGGCAAGCACGCCGATAATTACACCGCACAGCGACGCCGCAAGCGTAATCACCAGCGCACCGCCAATGGTCGGCGCCGCGCCGGTCAGGATCCGGCTCAGCAGGTCACGGCCCAGATCGTCAGTGCCCAGAAAGAAGCCGACATTCCCGTAGCGCGACCACGAAGGCGGTAACAGCTGATACCCTAAAAATTGCTGATCCAGCGCATAGGGCGCCAGCAAATGGCCGAAAACACACAGGAACAGCAATCCGATGACGCCGTAGAAACCGATCATCGACAGCGTGTCGCGATAGAAAATCCCCCACGTATGGCGCAGCGGGCTCGGTACCTGTTTTTCGCGGTATACGTTATCGAAGGGCATACCATTCCTTATGTTTCAATGGATTCATCAGTGCGCCTAAAATGTCTGAGAACACGTTAACCACAATCACCAGCGAACCCACCACCATCACGCCTGCGGAAATCGCGGCGTAATCCTGCTGGCGGATGGCGTTAATCAGCCAGCGCCCGATACCCGGCCAGTTGAAGACGACTTCAGTAATCATCGCCAGTGTCAGCATGGTGGAAAATTGCAGGCCGAGTTTCGGAATGATCGGCGGTAGCGCGTTGTGCAGCACGTGGCGGCGGATAATAGTGAAGCGGGATAAACCACGCGTCGCAGCAGCTTTTACATAGTTCTTCGCCAGAATTTCGTCGGTTGAAATTCGCATCAGGCGGATCACCTCGGTGGTCGGTGCAACCGCCAGCGCGGCAATCGGTAAAATCATATGGCGGACGGCGCTGACAATCATCTCATGGCGATAGGGCGAATCTGACAGCCAGGCATCAATCAGTGTCAGGCCGGTGACGGTTTTCAGCTGATAGAGCAAGTCCAGCCGCCCGGACACCGGCAGCCAGCCGAGCTGGAGTGAGAAGAAAAGCATCAGCAACACCGCCAGCCAGAATACCGGAATGGAAAACCCGAGCAGCGCGAGACTACTGATTGCCACGTCCGGCCACTTTCCGCGCATAACACCCGCCAGAATACCCAGCGGGATACCGACGATTAACGCCAGCGCAAACGCCAGAATGCAAAGTTCCATGGTCGCCGGGAATACGGATTGGAGCTGGTAGGTAATGCTTTCGCCGTTAATACTGGAAACGCCAAAATCCAGCTGGAATAAGCTGGTGAAATAGAAATGGTAGGCATCCCAAAGAGACGCACCGCGCAGTGGAGCGTTTGGCGTGAAATAGCTCAGGCTAAATGCCACCAGACTGAGGAAAAACAGCGTCACCAGCAGTAAAAGGATTCGACGTAACGTGAAGATGATCATGGTGCCTTCCTTCCTTCATCATCGCGAAACACACCGGCAAACGAGGAATTGCCAAACGGGCTCAACACCAGACCTTTTATATCGTAACGATAAGCCTGAAGGCGCAGAGAGGAGGCCAGAGGCAGAACCGGTAACTGCTGCTCAAGAATTTTTTGCGCCTGCTGATAAAACTCAATGCGCTGAGAAAGCTGCTGGGAAAGTAAGCCCTGGCGCAGCAGTTCATCAAATTTCGGGTCACACCAGTGAGCATAGTTGGTCTGTGAATGGATCGCCGCACAACTGAGCATCGGACGGAAGAAACTGTCAGGGTCGTTACTGTCCGTTGACCACCCGGTCAGCGTCAGGTCGTGGTTCATCTCCATCAGCCTGGCCTCCTGAAAACGGCCTTCGACAGGCACGATCACCACTTTTATGCCGACCTGCGCGAGGTCAGCCTGCAACAGTTCTGCGGTTTTCAGCGGGCTTGGGTTAAACGACTGAGAAGCCGTGGGCACCCACAAATGCAGCGTCAGCTTTTCCTGACCTAAATCTTTCAGGATTTGCTGTGCTTTCTTCGGATTGTATTCTGTGACCTGCGCATTGCTGTCGTATGCCCAGGAGGCGCGCGGCAAAATAGATGCGGCAGTTTCTGCGGTGCCGTAATAAATCGACTGCATCAGGCGCTGGTTATTAATAGAAAGCGCCACCGCCTGACGAACTCGCGGATCGTTTAGCGGCGCTTTGTTGGTATTAAACGCCAGATACGCCACGTTCATGCCAGGGCGCAGCGAGAGGCGTAAACGAGGGTCTTCACGCAAAATCGACAACTGACTGGCGGCGGGATAGGCCAGCACGTCACATTCGCCGGTCAGAAGTTTGGATAACCGCCCTGTACCGCCGACGCCCATGTCGATCACCACCTGCGCCATGCGCGGTGTGCCTTTCCAGTAACTGCCGTTGCGCGTCAGTCGCACGTATTGGCCGGTGCGATACTCGCCGAGCTGGAACGGGCCAGTGCCAACGGGCTGACGGTCAATTTCTTCTTCATTACCGGCTTTTTGCAGATTGGCCGCATATTCGGCTGAAAGCACGGGTGCGTAGTGCGTCGCTAAATGCCAGAGGAAAGAGGCGTCAGGATTATTGAGGCGAAACTCCACCGTCGAATCGTCCAGCTTCTTAATGCTCTTAATGGCTTTTGCAAACTGCAAACTGTCGAAATACGGATACTCTTCGCCGTTGACGGCGTGGTAGTGATTATTCGGATCGATAATGCGCTGGAAGCTGAACACCACGTCGTCAGCATTCATTTTACGCGTCGGCGAGAACCCGCCAGTTTTCTGGAAAGGTACGTCTTTGCGCAAATGGAAACGGTAGGTGGCGCCGTCGTCAAGGACTTCCCAGCTTTGGGCCAGTTCCGGGATCAGACGATAGGTATAGGGATCAACGTCCAGCAGGCGGTCGTACAACTGCGCCGCGAGGGTATCAATGATCAGTCCGCTGCTGGCTTTCTGCGGATTAAAGGTATTGATCATTCCGTTGACGCAATAGACAAAGCCACTCTGGCGAATATCTTTATTCGGTGCACTGACGACCGGCGGGCTGGCGTGTGTTGGGGCAGTCTCAGCAAACACTGCTGTGGACAAGCCGCTCAGTAAAAGCATCCACAAAGTTAAACGACGCATAAAGGCTTCAAAGTTAAGGTGCAATGCCGTAAGTGTACCGTACTCTGCGAGGTACCCCAATCCATTGCGCGAAACACCGCGTATTCCTGCGGCACATTGCGCAAAAATTGCCCTGTAGTTTGGCGAAAGGGGAAAAAGAGGAGCCCTTAACGATCTCAGGGTTGTTCAAAGAGTAGTCTTATTGTTGATGTGGTAATGAGAAATATTCTCAACAAAGTGCTTTACAGACGATACTGAGAACCATTATCATCCTTTTCACCGAACGAGAGGTGTCCCGCCAGGGGCGTTAATCGCGAGGTACGACATTGCTCACATTGCTTCCAGAATTACTTAGCCAGCTCGGGTGCTGGCTTTTTTTTGCCTGAAATTTAGTCATCTTCCTGTGCATTAACCTGTATCCCATGTTTCTTCAACATTCCGCGTAACTGATGGTAAGTCACGTTCAGTAATCCGGCCGCCTTGCGCTGATTGAAACGCGCCTGCCGCAGCGCCTGTTCGATCAGATTTTTTTCCTGACCGGTCACCCATTGTTTTAAATCCAGCGGCAGCGTGGGCAGAGACGGATTATCTTCTGTCTCTGCCTGTTGCTCAGGTTCAGTCCGGCGCGCAAACGGGTTGAGGATAATATTGTCGAGCGGAAATTCGCTGGTGCCGTGACGGTACATCGAGCGTTCAACGACGTTTTTCAGCTCGCGGATATTTCCTGGCCAGCGGTAGGTCATCAGCGTGTCACGAGCGCCATCGGTAAAGCCGGGAAATAAAGGCAACGAGAGCTCACGGCACATCTGAATAGCGAAGTGTTCGGCCAGCAACATGATGTCCTGCTGGCGTTCCCTCAGCGGCGGCAACTGCACTACATCAAAGGCCAGACGGTCGAGCAGATCAGCGCGGAATTTTCCCGCCTCCGCCAGCGCCGGTAAATCATCATTGGTCGCGCAGACCAACCGCACGTCGACCTGCAACGGCTGGCTGCCACCGACGCGCTCCAGATGTCCGTACTCAATCACCCGCAGCAGCTTTTCCTGCACCAGCATTGGCGCCGTCGCCAGCTCATCAAGGAATAGCGTGCCGCCGTCGGCGCGCTCAAAACGCCCGAGATGGCGTTTCTGCGCACCGGTAAACGCACCGGCTTCGTGGCCGAAGAGTTCGGAATCCAGCAGATTTTCATTCAGTGCCGCACAGTTAAGTGAGATGAACGGCCCCTGCCAGCGCGGTGACAGATAATGCAGACGATGCGCAATCAGCTCTTTGCCGCTGCCGCGCTCGCCGGTCACCAGCACCGGCTTATTCAGTTTCGCCAGCTGCGAAACCTGTTCCAGCACCTCAATAAAGGCGTTGGCTTCGCCGAGTAAATTGTCTGTATTATCAGTCATCAGGCTTTCCTTGTGTGGTGAATTACACTAACACTTGGTGAAAATAGTCATCTCGAAAAATAAGCATAGCAGAGTCGAAAATAAAAAATTCAATTTATTCATGAAGATAACGATTTAAAAAAGTTGGCACGGATCCTGATATAGGTTTACTGCGGCAAGTCATCAGTGACGGCTGCTTTAACCGGTAACAGATTGGCCGGATCCCTTAAAACCGGCTGAGGCCGGATGCCAACAGAATCAAAGAGGAATTTCGATTATGGGTATTTTTTCTCGCTTCGCTGACATCATTAACGCCAACATCAACACGCTGTTGGATAAAGCAGAAGATCCACAAAAACTGGTTCGTCTGATGATTCAGGAAATGGAAGACACGCTGGTGGAACTGCGTTCAACTTCTGCCCGTGCGCTGGCAGAAAAGAAACAGTTGATCCGCCGCATCGATCAGGGCGAGTCTCAGCAGAACGAATGGCAGGACAAAGCCGAACTGGCGCTGCGTAAAGATAAAGACGATCTGGCGCGTGCGGCGCTTATCGAAAAGCAAAAACTGTCCGATCTGGTTGCTGTGTTGAAAAATGAAGTGACCGTGGTGGAAGAAACGCTGGATCGCATGAAATCGGAAATCGGCGAGTTGGAAAGCAAACTGACCGAAACTCGTGCCCGTCAGCAGGCGCTGACCTTGCGTCATCAGGCCGCGTCTTCTTCACGTGACGTTCGCCGCCAGCTCGACAGCGGGAAGATTGATGAAGCGATGGCGCGTTTCGAGCAATTTGAACGTCGTATCGATCACATGGAAGCGGAAGCGGAAACCGTGGGTATCGGCAAAAAGAAATCGCTGGATCAGCAGTTCGCCGATCTTAAGGCCGATGATGAAATCAGCGCGCAAATTGCAGCCCTGAAAGCGAAAATGAACGTGAGCAAAGACGCGTAATCCCCCACGATGATCGTCGATGAACCTGCCTGCGGGCAGGTTCACATTGCAGGACAACGCCTTCACTGGCACTAAAAAGACTCATAAGGAGAGACAATGAGCTTCCTGTTTTTAGCCATTCCGCTGACCATTTTCGTTTTATTCGTGGCGCCTGTCTGGTTGTGGCTTCACTACAGCAATCGCCAGCAAAATGGCACTCAGCTTAGTCAGCATGAGATGCAAAATCTCTCCAGCCTGACGCAAGATGCGCAGCGTATGCGCGAACGTATTCAGGCGCTGGAAGAAATTCTGGATTCCGAACATCCGGGCTGGAGGCAATCATAATGGCGAGCCGAATGTCTGAACGAAAACTCTACCGCGTGCCGGAAGAGGGCGTGGTCAAAGGCGTACTGGCCGGGCTGGCGCACTATCTGGGTGTTCCGGTAAAACTGTTGCGGATCATGGCGGTGCTGTCGATTTTCTTCGGCCTGTTTATGTTCACCGTGGTGGCGTACATCATTCTTAGCTACGTGCTGGATCCGGTGCCCGCCAGCGAATATGAAGGCGAAACCGCGCCTTCGCCACGTAACCTGCTGGAAGAAGCCGACCGCGAGCTGAAAGCCAGTGAACAGCGGTTACGACAAGTAGAACGTTATGTCACCTCGGAAACCTTTGGCGTACGCAGCCGTTTCCGTCAGCTCTAAAAATGCTTCTGGCCGCCGGACGTCGCGCCGGTTGCCAATTTCCTTTTCACGTCCCCGCTTAAGGAATCTTTATGACCCGTTATCTGAATTCCTCGCTGCCGGGTAAAAGCAGCCTGCTGTCGAAAATCTTCAGCGTGATTGTGACACTGGCGTTGACGTTTGGCCCTGCCGGGCTGGCAGCCCGCGTGCTGGGCGTGGTAGCAAAAGGACCCGTTCGTTACGTTTTAGCACTATTATTAGAACCGTTATTCAAACGAATTTTGACCGCGCTGTTTGGGCGCTACGCCAGGGAGAGCAATGAAAAGACTACAAAACGAGTTTAATTCACTGATCAATCGTGGCATGGACAGGCACCTGCGGCTGGCCGTCACCGGTTTAAGCCGCAGCGGAAAGACCGCTTTTATCACCGCCTTCGTTAACCAGCTTTTACATATGCACAGCGGCGCACGTCTGCCGCTGTTTTCTGCTGCCCGCGAGGAGCGTCTGCTCGGCGTAAAGCGCGTGCCACAGCGCGATCTGGGCGTTTCGCGATTTACCTATGATGAAGGTCTGGCGTCGCTGTTCGGCACGCCACCTGCGTGGCCGACGCCCACTCGCGGCGTCAGCGAGATCCGTCTCGCACTGCGCTATCGCTCCAACGATTCTCTGCTTCGCCACTTCAAAGATACTTCCACGTTATATCTGGAAATTGTCGATTATCCCGGCGAATGGCTGCTCGATTTACCCATGCTGGAGCAAAACTATCTCGACTGGTCACGCCAGATGGCGGGGCTGTTACAAGGCGACCGGGCCGAATGGGCGAAACCGTGGCTGTCGCTGTGCCAGCAATGCGATCCGCTGGCACCGGCCGATGAAAATCTGTTGGGCGCAATTTCTCAGGCGTACACCGACTATCTGGTGCGCTGCAAGACCGAAGGGCTGCACTTTATCCAGCCCGGTCGTTTTGTTCTGCCGGGCGATCTGGCCGGTGCCCCGGCGTTGCAATTCTTCCCGTGGCCCGAGATGCACCAGTACACCGATGCCCAGCTGGCGCAGGCGGATAAAAACAGTAATCTCGGTATGCTGCGCGCCCGTTTTGACTATTACTGCCAGACCATTGTGAAAGGTTTCTACAAAGAGCATTTCGTTCGTTTTGACCGGCAGATTGTACTGGTGGACTGTCTTCAGCCGCTCAACAGCGGGCCGCAGGCGTTTAACGATATGCGTCTGGCGCTGACCCAACTGATGCAGAGTTTTCACTACGGCAAGCGCACGCTGTTCCGCCGCCTGTTCAATCCGTGCATCGATAAACTGATGTTTGCCGCCACCAAAGCTGACCACATTACCGGCGATCAGCACGCCAATCTGGTGTCGCTGTTACAGCAACTGGTGCAGGAAGCGTGGCAGAACGCCGCGTTCGAAGGCATCAGCATGGACTGCGCCGGGCTGGCCTCGGTGCAGGCGACCGAAACCGGGCTGGTGGAATATCAGGGGCAAAGTCTGCCCGCGCTGAAAGGCCACCGCCTGGCCGATGGCGCGCCGCTGACGGTCTTTCCCGGCGAAGTCCCGGCGCGCCTGCCGGGCCATGCGTTCTGGCAGCAACAGGGGTTCCATTTTGATGAGTTTCGTCCGCGCGAGATGAGCGTGGATCAGCCGTTGCCGCACATCCGTCTGGACGCGGTGATGGAGTTTTTACTGGGAGATAAAATGCGATGAGCGAACCTTTAAAACCGCGTATCGATTTTGAAACGGAATTAAAAGCGCCGGTTGAACCGGTTCTTCGCCCTGCGCAGGCGTTTGACGAAATGATGTCCGGGCGCTTTATTCCCGTTTCCGCTGAGACTGACGAACAGCAGGAAGAGGGCGAAGCAGAAGCGGTGCTCAGCCGCGCGCTGAAACCGCGCCGCAGCCTGTGGAGCAAAATGGTGCGTCTGGGCGTGGCGGTGCTGGGTGTCAGCGTCGTGGCGCAGGGCGTGCAATGGGTGCATCAGGCGTGGGTCCAGCAGGACTGGGTGGCGCTCGGTGCCTGCACGGCGGGCGGTCTTATCGTATTCGCCGGTGTCGGTTCCATTGCCACCGAATGGCGGCGTCTGTACCGTCTGCGCCAGCGCGCCGACGAACGTGATATGGCCAGGGATCTGATGCACAGCCACGGATTAGGGCAGGGGCGCGCATTTTGCGAAAAACTGGCGGTACAGGCCGGACTGGATAACAGCCATCCGGCGTTGCAACGCTGGCAGGCGTCCTTACACGAAACGCAGAACGACCGTGAAGTGGTTGAGCTTTATGCCCGTTTAGTACAGCCAGTGCTGGATGCGCAGGCGCGACGTGAAATCAGCCATTCCGCAGCAGAATCCGCGCTGATGATCGCCGTCAGCCCGCTGGCGCTGGTGGATATGGCGTTTATCGCCTGGCGTAACCTGCGTCTGGTCAATCGTATCGCGGTGCTTTACGGCATCGAACTTGGCTACTTCAGCCGTATCCGGCTATTTCGTTTAGTGCTGCTGAATATGGCGTTCGCCGGAGCGTCCGAACTGGTGCGTGAAGTGGGGATGGACTGGATGTCACAGGATCTCGCTGCGCGTCTTTCCGCCCGCGCTGCCCAGGGCATCGGTGCCGGTTTGCTGACCGCCCGTCTGGGCATTAAAACCATGGAACTCTGCCGTCCGTTGCCGTGGCTGGAAGGAGATAAACCGAAGCTCGGGGATTTCCGCAAAGAGCTGGTGGGCAAACTGAAAAACAGCATGGTCAGGAACGATAAGACGAAATCAGGCGTCTGATATGCCATCGCTGATAAATCACCATAAAAAAGCCCCCGCCGAAGCGGGGGCCTGTATTACTCTGATTCACCTGTGAAGCAAAAACTAGGTGGTCAGATAGTTCTGTGCTTTAGCAAGACCGTCGGAAATTTGTGAATACGCCTTGTTCACCGCATTACCGGTGTCACTTACCGCGTCCTGACCAAAGTTTGACAGGCGGTCAGCCACTTTATTCACATCTTCCGACCAACCCGCACCATTAACCATTTCGATATCACGTTCTGTTAATTGTTTCATCTTAGGTCATCCTCTTATCTGTTAAAGCCAGTCCCCAAAATTGCGGGGAGATGAAAACATTGAGTAATGCTATGGAGATAATTTTTACGCAATGTCTTCACAGGGATTAAGCCTAGAGCACCATGAGAAGAATTTGACTAGGAATAATCTCCTATGTGGGATTTTAATTATAATCCGTTGTTTTTATGTGAATTTAATCTTGTGGTGTTAAGGTTTTAATAAAAATACGAGTAAAAATTCAGCGCCAAAATATATCTCAGCGTGATCTGGAATAACGGGTTTTTAATTTCTCTGCGCGATTATCTTCAGCCGCAAATATCTTCTTTGCTTGTTTCAGAGTATTCGCGGTGGCAGCCAAAATATTGACTGCTATCTTTCACAGATCCTATTTTCAGAGATCTGCATTATGTTCATAAAAACGGTGTTCATCCGGGGGCTAAAATATGCTCTTTCGTAAAGAGGTGAATGAACATCAGCAAAGCCATTGGGCGGGGAAAGCACTTTTACTCGCCGGTTGGCCTTTATGGATTGTCACCACGCTGACCGCCATTTTTATCTTCGCACTCCTGATTTTCCTCATTTTCGCCAACTACACGCGGCGCATTAACGTCAGCGGTGAAATCATCACGCAGCCGCACAGCATTAACCTTTTCAGCCCGGAACAGGGTGTGGTGACAGAGCTTTACGTCGATACCGGCAAGCCGGTAAAAAAAGGCCAGCCATTGTATGAGATTGATGTCAGCCGGGTGACGCAGGCGGGGAATGTCAGCACCACCACGCTTGCGGCAATCAAAAAGCAACGTGAGCAGATTGATGCCATCATCGTGCAGCTTCAGCACAACAAGCAGGAAACGCTGGAGAATCTGCAACAGCAGTTGGATCAGTATCAGAAAGCGCACGAAGTCTCGCAAAGCATGGTGGATTCCGCGCAGGAAGGCCTGAACGCGATGAAGAAAAGCATGCAGAACTATGGCGCGTATCAGAAGAAAGGCCTGATCAATACCGATCAGCTGAACAACCAGCGTTACCTGTTTTATCAGCAACAAACCTCGTTCCAGAGCCTGAATACGCAGGCGATTCAGGAAGCATTACAGATAACCAATCTGCGCAGCGAACTGGTGACCCGCGCCGCCGAATTTGACAATCAAATCTCGCAGTACGGCTATCAGCGCAACGATCTCGAACGCCAGCTGGCGCAGGCCGATGCCAAAGGATCGCTGCTGATAACAGCGCCGACCTCCGGCAAAATTTCCTCACTGAGCGTCACGCCGGGGCAGATGGTCAATGCCGGTGACAGCCTCGCCCAGCTGGTGCCGGCAAAAAATTCCCCGTTTTTCCTCGTGGCGTGGCTGCCCAACGAAAGCGTGCCTTATGTTAAAGCCGGTGAACATATCAACATTCGTTACGAAGCCTATCCGTTTGAAAAGTATGGCCAGTTCCCCGGCAAGGTGGAATCGATCTCTTCTGCGCCGGTGTCCGAACAGGAGCTGAATTCCTACGCCAGCGCGCCGAGAACGGCCAACGGCACGGTCAGCGGACCCTATTACAAAGTGATTGTGTCGCTGGATAAAAAAGCCATGAACTGGCACGGCGAAACACTGAATTTATCCAGCGGGATGAAAGCACAATCGACCCTCTTTCTGGAGAAAAGACCGCTGTATCAGTGGATGCTTTCTCCGTATTACAGCATGAAGAAAAGCGTGGTGGGGCCAATCAATGAATCTCGATAACGTTCGCGAACTGGCTGACCGCCTGCATTTCAGCTGGCGGCACCGCGTGCCGCAAATCATCCAGACCGAAGCCGCCGAGTGCGGGCTGGCCTGTCTGGCCATGGTGTGTGGCTACCATGGCAAATATGTGGATTTACAAACGTTGCGTCAGCGCTATGGCATTTCCTCGCGCGGCGCGACGCTGCGTACGTTGATGGACATCGCCGCCGCCAATGAGCTGAAATCCCGCGCGCTGAAGCTGGATATCGATGAACTGAATGCGCTGAAAACGCCCTGTATTTTGCACTGGGATCTCAACCATTTTGTTGTACTGGTCGGTGTGAAACAGGGCAAAGTGATAATTCACGATCCGGCGTTTGGCCGCCGTTCCCTTGGCCTGCGCGAAGTGTCCGAGCATTTTACCGGCGTAGCGTTAGAGCTGTGGCCGGACAGCGGCTTCACTTCTGAGAGGCCGCGCGTCAGGCTTGATCTGCGCAAAATGATGGGCAACGTCAGCGGCCTGATTCCGGCGCTGGCTAAAATTTTCTGCCTGTCGCTGATGATTGAGTCCGTCAATCTGTTGCTGCCGGTCGGGATGCAGCTGGTGATGGACCACGTGATCCCGGCAAAAGACCCGGATTTACTGACCCTCATTTGTCTCGGACTGCTGTTCTTCATCATTTTCCGCACCGGCGTCAGTATGCTGCGCGCCTGGACGTCGCTGGTGATGAGCACGCTTATCGACGTGCAGTGGAAAGCGCGGCTGTTCGACCATCTGCTTAAACTGCCGCTCGATTATTTCGAAAAACGTAAACTCGGCGATATCCAGTCACGTTTCACGTCGCTCGATACGCTGCGCACCACGCTGACAACCAACGTGGTCAACAGCATTATCGACGGCATTATGTCGGTGGGACTGATCGTGATGATGGTGCTCTACGGTGGCTGGCTGATTTGGGTGATTTTAGGCTTCACGGCGGTGTACGTGATTTTCCGTCTGACGACCTATAACGCCTATCGCCAGGTTTCGGAAGAGCAAATCGTCAAAGGTGCGCGGGCCGGTTCGCACTTTATGGAAACGCTGTACGGCATCAGTACGCTGAAAGCACTCGGATTATCCAAAGCGCGCGCCAATTTTTGGCTCAATCTGAACATTGATAACGCCAATGCGACGGTGCGTAAAACCAAATTTGAAATGATGTTTACCGGCGGGAATACGCTGATCGCCACGCTCGATCAGGTCGCGTTGCTGTGGCTGGGGGCAACGCAGGTGATCGACGGGCATATGACGCTCGGGATGTTCGTGGCGTTCAACACCTATCGCGGGCAGTTCTCGGAACGTGCGGCAAACCTGCTAAATATGATGTTGCAGCTGAAAATGCTGTCATTGCACCGCGACCGTATCGCCGATATCGCACTGACCGCTACCGAGAAATCATTACCGGAACGCGAACTGCTGCGGGCGGGCGAAGCGGCGTCGCTGGATGTGCGCGATTTGGTGTTTCAATACGACAGCCTGACGGCACCGCTGATTAACGGCCTGAACCTGTCGGTGGCCGCAGGAGAAAGTGTGGCGATCACCGGGCCGTCGGGGCAGGGCAAAACCACGTTGATGAAAATCATGACGGGTTTGCTCTCACCCACCGAAGGCCGGATCCTGATTAACGGCATGGATATCACCACCGCCGGGCTGAACAACTATCGCAGCTGTATTGCCTGTGTGTTACAGGATGATACGTTGTTCGCCGGGTCAATTGCCGAAAACATCGCCAGCTTTGACGAGCAAAAGGATGAAGAGCGCATCGTTGACTGCGCCCGTCGCTGCAACATTCATGAGGATATTGAACGGATGCCGATGGGCTATGAAACGCTGATAAGCGAACTGGGCGGCAGCCTCTCCGGCGGCCAGAAACAGCGGGTGCTGATCGCCCGCGCACTCTACCGACGCCCGGCGATCCTGTTCCTCGATGAAGCCACCAGCCATCTGGATCTGGACAATGAAGCGCGGATTAATCAGGCCATCAGCGAACTGGACATCACGCGCATTTTTATCGCCCACCGGCCATCGACCATTGCTTCGGCGGATCGCGAGATCAAACTTGGATAAACCTTTCCTCAGGCGATCCCAATTCGGGATCGCCTTTTAAAATGTGGTCTTCGTTACATCTCCTCACGGAAAGTTCATCATTTGTTTAAAAGTTATTATAAAATACGGGCTTCATCGTCTGACGGCGCTGCTTTGCCTCCTGCCGTCTGAACTGTCTGCGCTTCTGTTTCTAAAAAATTTCAGCGCAACAGATTAATTTCTAGGAGTTTTCATGTCGAATCAGTTCCCGAGCTCACGCCTTCGCCGCCTGAGACAGTCCGAATCCATGCGCAGCCTTTTTCAGGAAACTGAATTCAGCGTGAATGATCTGGTACTGCCGATTTTCGTAGAAGAAGAAACCTCTGAATACGTGCCCATCGAAGCTATGCCCGGTGTGCTTCGTATTCCTGAATCCCGTCTGGCGTTTGAAATCGAACGCTATGCCCGCGCCGGTATCCGCTCGGTCATGACCTTTGGTATTTCGCATCACATGGATGCCACCGGCAGCGACACCTGGAACGAAAACGGTCTGGTCGCCCGCATGGCGCGCATTTGTAAAGACACCGTGCCGGAAATGATCGTGATGTCCGACACCTGCTTCTGTGAATATACCTCGCACGGTCACTGCGGCGTATTGCACGATCACGGCGTAGACAATGACGCCACGTTGAAAAACCTCGGCAGGCAGGCTGTCGTTGCCGCTGCCGCCGGTGCTGATTTCATCGCCCCGTCCGCCGCACAGGACGGTCAGGTACAGGCCATCCGCAGCGCGCTGGACGAAGCCGGTTTTATCGACACCTCGATCATGGCGTACTCGACTAAATTCGCATCCTCCCTCTACGGACCCTTCCGTGAAGCGGGCGGCAGCGTGCTGAAAGGCAACCGGAAGCAGTATCAGATGAACCCGATGAACCGCCGCGAAGCGGTGCGCGAATCTTTGCTCGATGAGCAGGAAGGGGCTGATGCGCTGATGGTCAAACCGGCAGGCGCTTATCTCGATATTATCCGCGATATCCGCGAAGCCTCACGTCTGCCACTGGCGGCGTATCAGGTCAGCGGTGAATACGCGATGATAAAATTCGGCGCACAGGCCGGTGCTATCGATGAACGCGCCGTGGTGCGTGAAAGCCTTGGCGCTATCAAACGTGCGGGTGCAGACATCATCCTGACCTACTTCGCGATGGATATTGCAGAGCAGGGCGTCTGATTTCTGCCAATGCTGGAAATGAAAAACCGGGCTTTTGCCCGGTTTTTTTATGCCTGTGCGGCGGAGCTGCCCGCCAGCGGTTCGCTGCGTATCTTAGACGGATGCCCCGGCTGTTCGACTTTTACCATGACCGTCAGCACGGCGGCGACCAGATACAGTGCGGTGTAGACCCACACCACGCCAACGATATCAAAGAACGGCAGCACGACGGACGCAATCGCCGGAGCGACAAAGTTACTCAGGCCGGCAGACAGGTTGTAAATCGAAATCGCCGCGCCTTTGTGATTCGGCTCCAGCACCGGAAACACGGCGGTCATTGGCACGAAAGCGGCGACCGTAATGCCCAGCATGATGGCCGGGATCAGCGCCACCCAGAAATTATGCCCGGCGTAGACCGGCAGATAATAGAATGTCAGGCTGGAGATGGCGCAACCGATGCAGCCGAACCAGCGAACCTGACGCAGCCAGCCAATTTTTTCGCCTAAAATTCCCCACATGATGTTGGTGAAAATTGTCACGAAGAAGAACACTGCCCAGATTTGCAGCCATTCTGACATGGTGAAACCGAGGCGTCCGACGAACAGCATCGGCATGATCACCGCAAAACCGAACAGTGAAATCGTGTTAATAATGCGGATCAGGCAGGAAAGCAAAATATTGCGGTTGGTAAACAGAATAGTCACCGCGCGGCTCAGTTCGGCCAGTTTTTCTTTTTTGCTCAGCCCGGCTTTGCTGCCCGGTTTCCCGACTTTGCGCAGCATGACGATAGCCATCAGCCCGCCTGCCAGCACCCACGCAATCGCAAACCACAGCGTGCCGGTTTCGCCCATAAAAGGAATAGTGAAACTGGGCAGATAGCTGCCGATACAACCAATGCCGATGGAGTACATCGCCCAGAACCAGCCCATCGCTGAGGAGAGGTTTTGTTTCGGAACGGTTTGCACCACCAGCATCACGAACGAATAGATAAACAGCGGATAAGCCAGCCCGCGAATGCCATAAAACAGCAGCATCAGCGGATAGTTTTTCATCCCTAAACCGAACAGCATAAACAGCACATGCATCACCACCCAAAGAATGAAGCCGATACGCATGGCTTTCTGTGGCGTGATAATCTCGGCGACGACGCCGGAACTCCAGGCCGCCAGCGCGGCCGCTAATCCGTACACCGTAAAGACCACGGCGGATTCGGAGGCGGTGAAGCCCATATCGATAATGTGTTTGGAAAGGAAGGCCATTTCGAAGCCATCGCCGCTCATGAACAGCGCAATGGCGATATAGCCCCAGAACAGATTCATCGGTAAACCGAACCAATGCGTACGTGTTTTTTGCATGTCAGACTCCTCTGCGAACGTTCTCGCAGCTGGTGGGGTAGGGTCAGAAAAGGGGCGCTTGAGCGCCCTCAGTGTTGTTATAAAAACGGTGATCAACGGGGTAATTCAGACGTTCAGACAGTACGCAGCGCGACCTGCTGCTGGTACAGCTCACGCCAGGTTTTCAGGCGCTCGCTCAGCATGTCGCGGGCACCGGCGTCGGGCATAAACTGTCGCGCGACCGGCGGCTTGCTGCACACTTCGCAAAAATTCCCGCCTGCGGCCAGCCAGCCCAGGCGGGCTGCGCCGAGTGCGCCTCCGGCTTCACCGCCGCTGTGGGTGATCACCGGCAGATCCAGTGCATCACTCATCAGTTGCGCCCAGCGGTCACTGCGCGCGCCGCCGCCGACCAGCGAACATTGTTGCAACTGCGTGCCCGCCTGTCGCATCACGTCGCGGCCATCGACCATGCCGAAGGCCACACCTTCAAGTACCGCATAACCCAGCGCGGCGCGGTCGGTGCTGTGCGTCATGGCGTGAAACGCGCCGGTGGCGTAAGGATCGTTATGCGGCGTGCGCTCGCCGGAAAGATAGGGCAAAAACAACGGTGCCTGACGCTGTTGCGCCGGGTTTAGCTGCGCGATTTCGGCCAGCAGCGTGGTTTCGTTGCTGCCCACCAGATTGCAATACCAGCGCAGCGCACTGGCGGCGGTGAGCATGACGCTCATCTGATGCCAGCGGTCGGGCAGCGCGTGGCAAAACGCATGCACGGCGGACTGCGGATTCGGGCGAAAGCGATCGTTCACCGCAAACAGCACGCCGGAAGTGCCGAGCGAAATAAACGCATCGCCGGGATCGACCGCGCCAATGCCTACCGCACTGGCCGCGTTATCGCCACCGCCACCGGCGATCACCACGTCATCGCGCAAACCCCAGGCGCGGGCGATATCATTTTTCAGCGTGGCGCTGACCTCACTGCCTTCGGCTAAGCGCGGCATATGGTCCCGCGTCAGTCCGCAGGCAGCGAGCAGGGAATCTGACCAGTCGCGCTTGGCCACGTCCAGCCACAACGTGCCCGCCGCGTCAGACATATCAGAGACTTTTTCGCCGCTCATCATCCAGCGCAGATAGTCTTTTGGCAGCAGCACGGTCGCCGTTTGCTCAAAGATATCCGGCTCGTGACGGGCCACCCACAACAGCTTGGGCGCAGTGAAGCCGGGCATCGCCAGATTCCCTGCCACCTGATGCAGCTCCGGCGCGCTTTGCGTCAGCTGCGTACATTCCGCCGCGCTGCGGGTGTCATTCCACAGAATGGCCGGACGCAGGATGCGCCCTTCGCGACTGAGCAACACCGCGCCGTGCATCTGGCCGGAAAGGCCTATGGCGCGAATCTCCCGCCACTGCTGGGGCAGCCGGGTGCGCAGACGGGCGATCACCCGCTGCGTCGCCTGCCACCAGTCTTCCGGGTTCTGTTCTACCCAGTGCGGATGCGGGCGGGAGACATCCAGCGGTTCACCGACGCTTGCCAGCAGCGTGCCTTCGTCGTTAATCACTACGGCTTTAATTTCTGATGTCCCTAAATCCAGTCCGAGATACATAGCGTTTTCCTCAGGCGCGTTTCGCGTCGCTCAGCCACTGATTAACCCGTGCAACGGACTGGCGCATCAGGTCGGTGAATTCGCTTTTTGCTGCCAGTGAAGCAAACAGTTTTTCGTCGGTGGCAAAGCGGGCGAGCGGGTCGGCGCTGTCAAACAGGGCGTGAACCGCAGCGGCATCCAGAATGCCGTCCTGATACTCATACGGCAGACGGCCAAGGTGCCATTGCTGCATGTAGACGAAGAACAGCGCAGGGAGCATGGCGGTCGCGCGCGGTGTCTGACCGCGCTGATAACATTCCTGCAAAGTCGGCGTGATGAACCCCGGAATTTTCGAGAAACCGTCGGCGGCGACGCGCTGGTTGGTATCCTGAATGTGCGGATTACTGAAGCGCTCGAGCACCACATCACGGTAACTCGCCAGATCAAGCGGGCTCGGCGAAAGGGACGGGATCACGTCTTCGGTGACGTAGTCCCAGGCCATTCGGCAGATGTTCTCCGTGCGGGTACTCACGTCGATAAAGCTCTGCCCGAGCAAGGTGCCCGCCCAGGCAATGCAGCTGTGGCTGGCGTTGAGGATGCGGATCTTCGCTTCCTCATACGGCAGTACGGATCCCACCATTTCCACGCCGACATCCTCCAGCGCCGGGCGGCCAGCGATGAAATCGTCTTCCACCACCCACTGAATAAAAGCTTCACCCATTACCGGTGCACGGTCTTTAAAGCCGGTGGCCGCTTCAACGCGCATCGCCACTTCCGGTGAGGGACGCGGCGTGATGCGGTCAACCATAGTATTCGGGCTGCGGGTGTGGTTTTTCACCCAGGCGATGACGTCTTTCTGCTGGCGCAGTGCCAAAAACTGCAACAGCCCGTTGCGGAATCGTTCGCCGTTGTGACGCAGGTTGTCGCAGTTAAGCAGCGTGACGTCACCCCCTTTTTGTTCAATGCGACGTGCCAGAATGTGGGCGATGGCACCATAAATCGTGCGGCATCCGCCGTGGATATCGGCCTGAACGTCGGCATTTTGCTGATCCAGATTGAACTGGTTATCGAGGTAATAACCGCCTTCAGTCACGGTAAATGAAATCACTTTGGTTTGCGGATCCGCGCCCTGTGCAACCAGCGCTGCCAGTTCGTTATCCCACGGAATGATTTTTTGAATCGACGTGATCGTTTCATATGCCCGCTCACCCTGTGGCGTCACGGTTTCGAGCACGTATTTGCCCTCCTGCGCAGCCAGCGCATTCAGCACCGGTACGCCGTCTTCACGAATATTGCCCAGCGCAATCGACCAGCGATCGTCGCCCTGAATCAACAAACGGTGCAGATACCATGCCTGATGGGCACGGTGGAACGAGCCGCTGCCAATATGCAGCCAGACGGATGACGCAGAGTTATGAGTCTTGTTCATCAGATTCTCCGTTAAGGGTTTTTAGCTTTAATTTGGGCTTAAGCTCTGTTAGTGGGCTTTTGCTCATTTGCGCTAAGCCTAATAGAACATTTGCTCTTTAGTTGGGCTTTAGCTCACAAATTTTGTTTTTCAGGGGATTTAGCGATCACGGCGCAGGGCGAAAGACGATAAAATCCGGCCATTGAAATCTTCGGGTCGGGCGGTGCGCATGAGTAAGAATGATAAAAAACTGGATCTGGCGGCGCGGGCGGCGTGGATGTATTACGTGGCAGGACAAACGCAGAATCAAATCGCCGATGCGCTCGGCGTTTCGCGTCAGGTTGCGCAACGTTTGGTCGCCAGCGCGCTGGATAACGGGCTGGTCAGCGTGCATATTTCTCACTCCGTCGGGCGCTGCATGGAGCTGGCGTCACAGCTGCAAAAGCGTTACGGGCTGGGCGTCTGTCAGGTAGTGCCGGGGCAGGGGATGGAAAGTGCCGGGATCCACCACGCCATCGCGGTGGCTGGCGCGGAAGTGATGACGCAGTTTATCCGCAGCGATAAACCGATGATTATCGGCGTGGGATCCGGGCGCAGCCTGAAAGCGGCCATCGACGAGCTGGCGGATATCGAACGGCCGCAGCACAGCAGCGTCTCGTTGATCGGTGCGATTGCCTCCGACGGTTCCTGTACCCGATACGACGTGCCGCTGCTGATGGCGCAAAAAACGCAGGGTCGCTACTTCATTCTTCCCGCGCCGCTGTTCGCCGACGGCGAGGAAGACCGCGCGATGTGGTGCAGCCACCGCATTTACCGTACGGTCAGCGAAAAAGCGAGTCAGGCAGACGTGACATTTATTGGCATCGGCACCATTGAACCGGGCTGTCCGCTGCATAAGGACGGCTTTATCAGCGGCGACGACGTGGCGCTGCTGATGGAGAAAGGCGCCGTGGCCGAAGTGCTCGGGCATTTCATGGATCCGGATGGAAACCGCATCAGCAGCGATCTCAATGCCCGCCTGACCAGCGTCGGGCCGAAGCCGCACGATGACCAGCCGGTGATCGCGCTGGCAGGGGGATCGGGCAAACACGTTGCCATCCGTGCCGCGCTCAATGGCCGCTGGATCAACGGGCTGGTCACGGATGAGGTTTGTGCGCAGGCGCTGTTGGGGTAGTGGGCGTGGGTCTTAGATAAAAGGATAGGGATGATGAAAACAGTTGAGCTTTTGCAGTACACCCTGAAGCCGGGAACAGGACATGATTTTCATAGAATCATGTCAGAACAGAGTGTGCCTCTCCATCGTGATGCGGGAATGGATGTCGTTTCTTTTGGAAATTCCCTGCACGATGAGGATTCCTATTACCTGATCCGCGCCTACAGTGATCCTGAGCATTTAAAATCTTCACAGGAAGAATTCTACAGTAGTGATGCATGGCGAACGGGACCCCGGGCTGCCATCATTGACCGGATTCAAACCAGTGTAAAATCGGTGCTGATGCTTACGAGTGCTGCCACCGATGGGTTGAGGAGGATAGACTGAAAGGTAATTGTGGTTGGGGATTATGTTCGGTAAAGGGCGGTTTTGAAATGCTTACGAAAGGCTTAGTCGTAAGCTAAACCGATCTCTTAGCCCTGGACTGGCGTCAGAATGATATCAACTCCGGGATGATTTATTAGTGAGGCACAAAGCGTTATAAGGTCGGGGTTAAGGGCGCTGAAGTGTGTGGGGCTTCTGTCAGGATAAGGTTGTTTGAGATAATACAATTTTATGACGTTAATTTGATCGACCATTGAATACATTCCCAGTTAACGCTGGGTATTTTTTTCTTAAAAAAGTGTAATACGTATTACTTTGTAAATATGTAAATAAGTTGCATGCTACAGCACCCCAAACATCATAAAAATTCGGGCGATAGTGCCAACGGTGGTCACGGTGGGGAGGGTGGATCATCAGATAATGCCCCTGGAGGCGCTGGTGGTGACGGAGGCAACAATGATCAGCCAAAACCTTTATAAACGATGCTTTGTCTTACTTAAATGGTCTCCTTTTGTCTTGGCCGCATTCACACACTTCAGTTATGCGTCTTCTGGCCATCCGATCCTTTTCTCCCATTCCTCTTTACTGATTTCCGATGGTGGAAACGGGGCGACGGTGGCCCCGGCGAAGGGGTGGCGAAGGGGGAACGGGGCAATGCTGGATCAGGCAGCAACGGCGATGGCGGGCGATGGAGGAATGACCTTAACCCGTTAATTGATACATCGTGATGTTAGTAATGCCTTAACCAGTTGTGAGAACAAATGCGTACTTCCGCTTCTCGCTCATAACAGACCAATCAATCCTTCAGAGGAACTGACATGAACAGCATGAAACTAACTAACATTTCTCACCACTCAGATCATATTTTTTAAAAAACCACGTGAAGAGACGAAGTAGGTGCAGATAGAGTAGGTAATGGCAGCTCCAGCTACTTTGACAGACTTAATCATCAATGACTAAACCCCTGCCATGAAGGCAGGGGTTGCTCGCTAAATGAGTCCTTTCTGGAAAAAAGTAACCCGTGTCGCTTCATTCAAATCCATACTTTTCATTGCTTCAGGTGACACCCAGATAATTTCCTGAAATTCCTCGTTAAAGGTAATATTCCGGTTAGCGGCAATGCAGTCAAATATAAGATAAATCATGTAAATTTCTTCGGTGCTTCCATCTGGATACATTTTAGTCCGGATATCATCACGAAATGCCCACGGCTTAACATCAGTGATACGAAGCTCCTCACCTAGTTCTTCCATGATTTCGCGCCTTAGAGCAGTTTCCATCATTTCACCGGGTTCCATTCCCCCGCCAGGCAGAGCCCACTGCCCCGGAAAAACCCCACGATCGGAAGCCATTTTACAAAGCAGATACTCACCGTCATTTTGTATCACAGGACACACGATTACTCTCTGGCGCATTTTATCTCCTTAACATTATTGCTTTCTGAATTACCCTATCAGAAAAGGTGTCAATTTCACCCGGATGATTACAAATCATAACTCGCTGACGAAGATGTTTAAGCCGCCGTTCTGCATGCCTGGTTAGAAAACGCAGTGTGTCCAAGGCGGCGCGGATTTAACTGTAATGGCTCTGATTTGCCTGAAAGTGGTACGGTTTGGTTGCGTCAGGGCTGTATCTGGGCAGGCGCTCCTGAAAATTGGTTCACTGGACAGAATATGCGGTCTGTCTAGCACGTGACTGTATTAACGCGCTGGGTCTCTGAGGCATAGATGGTGCGTGACTTTTTCTATGCCAGTTAAAGCAATAAAGCCAGCTCGTTCATAGAAGGTGAATGCCGATGGAGGAGCGTTTGTGTTGATAAAATCAAACCAGTGGCCAGAATCCTTAAGTATTTCACTGAGCAGGGCGCTGCCAACCTGCCTTTTTCTCCATCCTGAGTCTACATAGAGATGTCGCAGACGTCCGATGCCAGTTTTTAGCGTAAATGGATCAACGTTGAGTCCGCAAACGCCAACGATCAATCCATCTACAGAAGCTCCAATTAGTTTTTCTCCGGGTCCGTCAAAGCGGTTCAGTCCGCTAAGCCAGTTATCTTCCAGTCGGCGTAACATGTTAAATCCTTCAGCCATGCTCTGCGATTTTAACTCAGCAAATCCTGCGCTTTCCGGGGTAACGTTTGTGAGTTGGATATCCATGATTCTCCCACTGATTTCAATCTGCATATTCTGGACAGAACTACGATTGTGTCCAGTATGACAATGGCACTTTCATACTTCTAATGCCATCAATGCCCGTTCTGTGCCAGGAGCGGACGGCTTGTCCGATTAATACAATCAGCGTAATGCTTTTGAGAAACAGACGGCTTCTGTCCTACCTATGTAGGGGCCGTAATTCTCAATGCGGATATATCCGTTTTTCTCGTAGAAATTTACAGCCCGATGGTTGATGTGTCGAGTTTCCAGTCTGAGTTCGCTATATCCCATATCTTTTGCAGATGTTTCCAGAAAAGTAAGTAAAGCTCCCCCAACCCCTGGTACACTTCGGTCTGAGAACATTCTTTTAAGCTCTGCTGTATTTTGTGTTAACGGCCTAATAGCTCCGCATCCTATTGCTTCGCCATGAGCATTCTTTGCCAATACCCATAAGGCTTTGTCATCATACATTGCTTCAACGGTGAAATTGCTTTTGCCGTTATCACCCGTAATAGCGGCAAGTTCTGCTGACAGCATTTCGATTAAGCGATGGGATTCTGAAGAAAATGGATCTGATTTCTCTACGGTTATCATGGTCATATCCTGCAAAATGAGTGTGACCAGCATAAAGTATCCTGCCAAGGAAAGCATCAGCTCGGAACGGGTGATGGGACAACACTGTCCCCAAACTATTCCGAGGATGTTATGTCCGCTACTCGTTCAAAGCTGTCTGTCATGCTTGGTTTAAAGTTGGATATTTCCCGTTTTCGAAGCGGCCCCTACAAGAGCAGAGTTAGATCATTTGCGTTGAATTTCATTACTGCTGATCTCAAATTCACACGTAGTCATCTCCTTTTATGTTTATTAAGTTTTTTTGACAAAGCAATCATTTTCTATAATGTATTTGGCTTTTATAATAACTGGAGGAATAGGTTGAAAGCAGATTATTTGACTGCCGACATAAACAATACATAAACAAAAAACAAAAATTTAAAATACCCCCCTCTCAACAACAATAAAAAAATTGAAAGGAAATGAAATATTACATTATTAAATAAAGATTTCACAAATCGGTTGCTATGTTTATTTTGCAAGGTTATTAGGCATTCTTTTACCTCAAATAAGAACCCAACTTTTGACAATGAGGTTTTAATTATGAAAGTAAGTAGAATTGCAGCGTTGTTATTCATCTCCTTTACAGGTTTATCCAGAGCAGTGGAACCACTCCACCACTTCAATACATCTTCTATTGACCATCTGATTATTATTACATGTGATGGAGGAGCGGGTGGAACCGGTGGAAATGGTGGTAACGGCGGCGACTAAGGTTATATAAATCCCAATCTGCCAGATCTCTCGATCTGGCAGTTTTTATAACATGCAGTTGAGGAGACTTCTTTGTGAATAAGAATCTTAAATTAGTGGCATTTTTGTTTTGCGCTGAGTTTTGCTTGTCGGGTGCAATACATGCTGAAGATGCTATAACGCAGAACAGAACGGCCGCAATCACTGTGTCAGCAGACCAGGTAAGTTCTCTTAAGCCAGTGACGGTAAAATGCGGGCATTCTGGTAAAGATGGGCAGCCGGGTAAGGACGGTAACAACGGACATGGTGGTAAAGGGGGTAAAGGCGGTGCGGCTGGTAAAGGCGGCGCGGCCGTTCCATGTAGCAATTAAGGTCAGCGCTCTCACGAAAAGGTGGAGATGGCGGTGATGGCGGTGGCGATGGTGGCGATGGAGGAAATGGTGGAGATGGCGGGAACGGATGAAACAAGGTATGTTGCCCAGATGTGAACGAGATTATCAGGAAAATAAACTGCATGGTTCTCTTGCTCAAAGTTGACAGAACAACGGCCCCCAGGCCATTTAATTTTTATTAACTTTGGTTTTTAGAAATCACTCAGTTTGTACCAGTCTCATAGAAACTCTTTGTAATTCCGAGCAAAGAAATGACGGCGACATATAAAACTATAGGGCATCTTGCAAGAGAGCCCTATCTAAATTACACCGAGAACGCCCAATGCTGTTGAGTAGGAAGGAACTCAAAAAATATTGTTTCAATGCGAGCGTCAAAAAGATGCAATTGGTTGGGCTGTAAGTTGGGGATCTATGGTAAACGTCCATCGTGAAGGAAACAGGAAACAAAAAATTAGCCACGGTCAGTTCCGTTAAAAATGATATAGCTTGATTGGGGACGCTTGGAAAAAGGAAAATATCCTACCTTGGACCTGTTTTTTAACCAAGCATGACAGGCAGCTTTGCGCCAAAAGCTGGCGTTCTAACACCGGCTATGTTAGTCAACAGCGAGCAGATGAGTTCTTATCGCGGCTTAAAAAAATGGTCGTCCAATTTTCGGTTGTGAGGGTTTCATCGGATGTTCTAGATTCATCCTGTACTTTATTAAAGGAGAGGATCATGAACTTCACGGAACTTCACTATCAAAACAAACCATTACTCATCGCCAATGTCTGGGATGCTGCTAGTGCAATTCTGGCGCACCAGTCGGGCTATCAGGCCATGGGGACTTCAAGTGCAGCGATTGCCGCGACGTTAGGTTACGAAGATGGAGAAGCAATGTCTTTTGATGAATTGCTTTACATTGTTACCCGTATCCAATCTGTCAGTAACTTACCATTAAGTGTTGATGTTGAAGCGGGATTTGGTGGCACAGCTGATGAGATAACGACCCATCTTAAACGTCTCGCGCAGCTTGGGGTTGTTGGGGTAAATCTTGAGGACAGCAGAGTTGTTAACGGTGTCAGACAACTTGTTGATGCGGTTGCATTTTCCAGTCAATTAAAAGAGATTCGTGACGCGTTGAACGACGAGAGTTATCAACTATTTATTAATATCCGTACTGATACATACCTACTTAATCATGAACATGCTTTACAGGAAACGCTTTTACGTGGCCGACTGTATGAAGCATCGGGGGCAAACGGGCTTTTTGTCCCGTGTCTGACGTCAGAAAAAGATATTAAGACCTTTTCCAAAGAGCTTAATATTCCATTAAACGTCATGTGTATGCCAGATCTTCCCACGTTCGAAAGGCTGGGGGAAATGGGTGTGAGGCGTATTTCTATGGGGAATTTCGTTCATTCAGCCATTCAATCGAAGCTTAAAGATTTAATGCTACTTATCCAGTCGCAGCAAACATTTGCAGGAGTTTTCATTGATGAAAGTTCTCGATAATACCCAGTGCAACATCTGGTATCAGGCATTACTCGATCGCGCTTCGGAATATACAGGGGTGTTTTTCGTTGGTGTCAAAACGACAGGGGTATTTTGTATCTCGGTATGTCGTGCGAGGAAACCAAAACGTGAGAATGTCGAATTCTATAAAGATTTAAAATCTGCTCTGGATGCAGGTTTTCGCCCCTGCAAAGTATGCAGACCCACTGAAAATGCGCACACTGCTCCGTTTTTTATCGAACAAGCACTCGAACTCGTGCGCGCCAACCCTAAAACACGCATAAGCGACACTGAGCTACGTAAGCACGATATCAGCCCCGAGCGGATACGACGCTGGTTTCTACAAAACCACGGTATTACCTTCCAGGCATTTCAACGAATGCAGCGGGTGAATATCGCACTTCAGGAACTAAAAGGTGGGTCTGCTGCCACCGATGTGGCTTTTGATAATGGCTACGAATCATTAAGTGGTTTTGCTTATACCTATAAGCGAATTACGGGTGTTGCTCCAACAGATCAGACTCAGATAATTATAATTCAACGATTTACCACGACACTGGGTCCAATGTTCGTCTGTGCTACGGAACGGGGAGTTTGCCTGCTGGAGTTTACCGACCGCCGAATGCTGGAGACGGAATTCCGTGACCTTCAACGTCTGCTGAATGCCCGAATAATATCAGGGGAAAACAGCCATACTCGACAAGCGGAAAAAGAGATTAGTGAATATTTTTCCGGAACGAGACAACAGTTTGAGCTCACGCTCGATGCTCCAGGCAGTGATTTTCAACGCTCCGTCTGGCAGGGGTTGCGTGCTATTCCTTATGGACAAACGTCACACTATCAAGCTCTTTCCGGGCAGATTGGAAAACCTAACGCAGTACGCGCGGTGGCCGCCGCAAATGGAGCAAACCGAATAGCTATAGTGATTCCTTGTCACAGAGTCATCGGCAAAGATGGTGCGATGATCGGTTACGGCGGTGGCATTGCGCGCAAAGAATGGTTAATCGAACATGAACGAAAACATTGCTCACAGGCAGATACCTGCTGACAGCTAAAACTAAACAGGATGTGGAAAGCTGAGTTGGGCACTTAGCTATCCATGTGCAGCCCTGTTAACTCGATCTGATTGTAAGGCCCGCCTTTCGCTTATAACCTTCCGAAGCATTTCTCGCGGGCAGATTTATGCCAGAAGCGTACACTCAAAAAACTACAGAACTTTAATCAATGGGGAGCGTTTCATGCACCCAGCATTGTAATAAACCACATGCAAACTTCAGATAAAGCGACTAAAGAAGAGGTAGATCCCCCATGCGAACCCCTGATTATCCTTCGAGAGACGCTGAAAAATGGGCACAGGTTGATACCTGGTTTGCTGAAAAACTCGCCCCCGAAGGACCGGATTTGAAATGCACTCTCGCCAATAATGCCGCTCATGAGTTACCCGCACACGATGTCTCTGCCTTACAGGGTAAAATGCTGGAGCTTTTAATCAAAATGATACGTGCTACTCGCGTTCTTGAAATAGGAACGCTCGGAGGTTACAGCACGATCTGGATGGCTCAAGCTTTACCGCAACACGGGCGCGTGACAACCATAGAATTTAATGAGCATCATGCAAAAATTGCCCGACAAAATATAGATAATGCAAGATTGACTGAACGGGTTGATCTGCATATTGGTGCCGCCCTTGATGTATTACCGATGCTCAAAGCACCTTATGACCTTATTTTTATTGATGCCGATAAAGTTAATAATCCACGCTATCTGGAGTGGGCAATACAGTTGTCCAGGGAAGGTACTGTGATCCTAGGGGATAATGTGGTTCGTGGCGGTGGTGTGATTGATTCTGATAGTAACGATCCTAATGTGCAGGGACTGCGAGAGTTTATTCAGATGATTTCAGAAGACGAACGACTTGAAGCTACAGCAATACAAACTGTCGGTGAGAAAGAGTGGGATGGTTTTATCATGGCTATAGTTAAAGCCATATAGCTATCCATCTCATTCAATCAGAATAAAGCCGCCGTCAGGTGGTTTTTTTACACCGTTTTTCGAGATTCAATAAAATACACAACTCCCTGCGGATTAACGGATTTTTATATAAACCTCTTTCGCCGTTTTAATCACCAAACTAGGTCGCATTTTCTTTCAGCGATAACAGCATACAAATTCCGCTATTCGCTCACAGCGAGCCATTCATGCGCGCATGCCCGCTCAGTTTTTAATATTGAGAGCGGCCTCATAAAGTGTCCAGCAAATGATAAAGATAACATTCACTCATTTACTGTATTAACGCCTCGCGCTGGTCGCTGACGCATAGCGCCCGGCGGATATCCATTAATGCGCTTAAAAGCTCTGCTAAACGCTGCCTGTGAGGCATAGCCGAGGCGAAGAGCAACGGTCTCAATTGAGATCTTTTCGTGAATAATCCAGTGACCTGCGATGCGCATTCGTACCTCCCTTACATAGCGCTGAGGTGGTATGCCGATGATTGATTTGAAGCGTTCAGCAAAAACAGAACGTGACACATGCGACTGGGCAGCAAGCTCAGCAACGGACCACTCCCGACCCGTATCGCGATGAATGGCCAGAATAGCACGGGCAAGTCGTGGATCACGTAACGCAGCGATCAGGCCAGCGGCGTTCTCGCTGCCGTTTTCGATCCATCCTCGCACAATCATGGCTGCCGCCACTTCTGCGAGGCGGGCCAGAATGCCCGCGAAGCCAGCGCGTCCGGAACAGATTTCAAATTTCATCGCGCCCAGAATGGGAACCAGCCCCGGATAGATCTGTTCATTTGCCTCAACCACTATGGCCTGCGGCATCAGTTTACCAAGACCCTGCATTCCACCGAGATCGAACTCCATACAGCCATAAAATAGAACCGTGCTGGGTGTCGGATGAGAACTTGGGCAAGTATTGATTCCGCTGACGGCCTCGCCTAAAGGAGCAGAGCCTAATGTGTCGATATGTTGAAATGAACAGCTGACATCCGATACAAGCTGATGATCCTCACCCTGCGGCATAAATACCATGCTTCCGGCTTTCAGTTCGTGCAACGTACCGTCGTGTGTGCGAAGCAGAGCTGTACCCACAGCGATGTAATGAAAATAGGCATGTCCCGGCCTGTTGCTAAAACCGACGCCAAACTCAGAGGCAGTCTGTAAACGGCGATACTGCACACCACGCAGCCGCATTTCCAGCAGCAATTCACTGATGAGCTCGGATGAGAGGGCAAAATGTTTATTCACAGGCATAATCGGCGTTTCGGGTAAAAAATCAGGATGAGGCATCATAGATCGTCCGGCAGCTCAACTCTAGACTTGGTGTTGTAATTTTTACTCCAAGAAGAGTGTGTTATGAGAAATGAAGCAACTGAAGCTGTATCCGCTGGTTTGAATAGTTCGGAACCCAAAGAGTCCGCATGGATGGCCGTTATTTCACTGACGATGGGCGTGTTTGGTTTGCTGACTGCAGAATATCTTCCTGCCAGTCTGTTGACACCCATGGCTGCCGATCTCGGGGTGACCGAAGCTCTTGCTGGTCAGGCTGTGACGGTAACCGCTGTGGTGGCCCTGTTTGCTGGTCTGATGGTTCCCCGCCTGACGCGTAATTATGATCGCCGAAATGTTTTGCTTAGTTTTACCGTCCTGATGATTGCCTCCAACCTGCTTGTCGCACTTTCATCCAGCCTGGCTGTTCTGTTAGTCATGCGCATTTTGCTGGGCATCGCGCTGGGAGGCTTCTGGAGTATGGCTGCTGCCGTAGCTATGCGGCTTGTCCCTGCTAAAAGCGTCCCGCGTGCTCTCTCCATTATTTTTAGCGGTATTGCTGTCGGTACCGTAGTTTCGATCCCGCTGGGGAGCTATTTAGGCGGGCTTTATGGCTGGCGTAGTGCTTTTATCGCTGCCACCGCAGTAGGCCTGCTGACACTGCTCTTTCAACTGTTTACCCTTCCTGGAATGGCTCCGCGCAGAATGATGGTAACGGCATCTGTCATGGATTTACTCCGCCGTCCAGGCATTGCGATGGGAATGACGGGGTGTGTGATTGCCCATACTGGTCAGTATGCGCTGTTTACCTATATTCGTCCGGCTCTGGAAAATATTGCCCAAATTGATGTGGATCGTTTGTCTTTGATACTGCTTGGATTTGGCATCGCTAATTTTATCGGTACGCTGCTAACCGGGTGGCTGATGGAGAGAAGCCTGCGTCTTACCCTGATACTCATGCCAGCGCTTGTCGGTTTAGCGGCATTAAGCATGGTTTTGCTGCCACTGGATGAAAAAGGATTGATGTTGTTCGTCGCGTTGTGGGGGATGGCATTTGGTGGCGTACCCGTTGCGTGGTCAAACTGGGTAGCGCGTGCCGTTCCCGATCAGGCTGAAACTGCTGGCGGCATGGTAGTCGCAGCAGTTCAGTCCTCAATTGCTGCTGGTGCTGCGTTGGGAGGATTACTCTTTGGTTTCAGCGGCGTAACAGGTGTCTTCATTACCGCTGGTTGCATAATGTTTTTTGCCACGCTCGTTATTGGACTAAAGGTGAGGGTCGCGCTGACCTGACCACTTCCGATATTTGTTGTCCGCAGGCCGCTCATCACCGTCAGCAGGCGCACCGGTGACGGGTTGGTGGCAGAAACGCAGTGATTATCTCTACGTTGATCATCAGCCTTTATGCAGCCCCTTTAGTAATGCCTGCGTGGCACCAGAAGTTTTTCCGGATGGCGAACAAACCAGACCAAATTCACGATGTATAGGGGGTGCCACCGGCATCACACACAGGCCTCGCAATTCAGCTGGCAAGGCAGATTCAGGTACGAGCGTAACGCCCATGCCTTCACGCACCAGCATGCAGGCGCTGACCCAGTCTCGTACTTTCACGCGCACGTCGCAGAGTTGCAAGCCTGCCTGTTCAATCAGACTTTTTCCATTAACGATACATCCACCTGTCGCGAGAATAAAGGGTTGGCCTGCCAGTTCCTCCAGCGTTATGCCGCGCGCCCTTGAATTACGTTCCTGCTGTTGACCGGATGGCATCACCGCGACCCATGCATCCTGCCCTAATACCACGTTTGTTCTTCCCGGTGCGGGGTTCATTACTACCCCCAGTTCAACAGTATCTGCTGCAAGCCACTCCTCAACTTCCTCGTCCGTCCCTTCCAATACCACCACTTCTATACCCGGATGCAGACGCTTAAAGTCGCGCAGCAGTCCAGGCAACAATGTGGAAGTCACAGAGGGAAAACTGGCGAGGCGAATGCGTCCGCCACTTAAACCGCGGCTCTCATCAGCCAGCGCGCGGATAGCGTTGAGCTGCGCAAGCATTTTCCTTGCCTGTTCGATCACCTGCTCACCCAGCGCGGTGACGCCGATGTGTCGACGTTCACGCGTGAACACCGGGAACCCAAGTGAAGCCTCTAACTGAGCGATAGCCTGACTGGCACCGGACTGAGTCATTCCTACATCCTCAGCAGCGCGGGTGATATTGCTGGCATCCGCAACGGCCACCAGTAAACGCCAGTGTAAAAGATTCATCATGATTATCAGTAGCTCAGCTAATAGCTAATTTATGGATCATTAATTTTACAGCACGAGACACATTAAGCACAGTGTATTGAGGAACGGCCAGAATATGGCTAAACAGCTTTTCAATTTTATCGGAGAGACAATGAAACTTTATTACGCGCCTGACACCTGTTCGCTTTCACCACACATCGTTCTGTGCGAACTCGGGCTTGAATATGAACTGGTCAAAGTGGACAACAGGAGCAAGCTCACTGCGGACGGACGCGACTTTCGTACCATTAATCCTAAAGGCTATGTCGCTGCACTTGAGCTGGACAATGGCCAGATCCTCACCGAAGGTCCGGCCATTGTGCAGTATCTCGCTGACCTGAAGCCGGAAAGCGGGCTGGCACCTCGAGGGGACAGTTGGGCGCGCGTGCGTCTGCAGGAATGGCTGAACTTTATCACCAGTGAAGTACACGCGGGATCCGCACTGCTGTTCAATCCCGCGCTGCCAGAAGACGTCAGATCGATTTTCCGCGAAAAGCTGTTCCGGCGGTTCGATTTTTTGCAGGATACGCTTAATGAGAAAGTCTATCTGACCGGCCCGACATTCAGCGTTGCTGATGCTTACCTTTTCACCGTGCTGGGGTGGTGTAAATTCTTTTCCATCGACCTGAATCGCTGGCCTGTGCTATCGGCATATATGGCAAATATCAGCGCGCGTCCTGCCGTACAGGCTGCGTTACTTGCAGAAGCATCTCAACAGGCCCGAGAAGGCTTATGACGGACGAAACTTAATTATTTCGCCGCCGCCTCAATCAGGCCATCAAGCCATTCCTGATGACCATTAAGCATGGGATTGGGGCGCGTATTTGCCAGTTCTTTGGCCGGGCTCCCGTTTTGAGTTTCTTGAGTCAGGATACGCAGACGGTTACCGGGGAGATCTTCCAAAAGCCATGCATGATGTACATCAAGGCGTTCAGCAGTGTTTTCTTCACCGGACCAACCGTGCCATGCCAGACGAGCAGGCTGGCCTTCTGCTGGCGCAACGAACTCCACGACCTGAGCCTCAACAGGGAAACCAAAGGTGCTGAAGTAAAAGCGCACCCGATCTTCCAGTTCCGGTCCTTTATTGTCATAAAAGCGCACATCGGCGGAGTTTTTGTAGTAGTCCGGCCACAGGAATGGCTGGCTCAGCAACGGCCAGACATCATTGACATTCAGAGCCGGGATAATCATTTCATTAGAGACAAAGTTATCGGTAAAACCCGGAACAAAACCTTCTGGCCAGTTAATCGCGTTCATAAATTTCTCCAGTTGCGTTAATTGATTGCACTGTGTGTGCCGTTACGGCAGCAACACTCAACGTGATGACCGTGATTATTGGCGCAATGGAGTTATAAGGCGAATTACCATTTCTTATTCTTAGAATAAGAAAAGTTATATCACGGTAGTAGAATGCTGACTGATCTCTACGCACAAAGCGCGGATCCACTGATGAGCGGGGTCTCGATGGGTTCGTTCGTGCCAGGCCATGCTCTTGGTAAATCCCGGGACGTTTAGCGGCAAGGGGATGATGGCGAGATCGCTGTCAACCGGGACCATACGACTGGGCACAACGGCAATCATATCGGTTGATCGCAAAATATCCGGTATCACCAGAAAACTGTTAACCGATACACCTACCCGCCGCGTAAGACTGAGCTCAGCCAGTGCCTCATCCGTTACACCCATAAAGCGACCTTCTGTGGACACCAGAATATGTTCCTGTTCGCAGAATTGTTCGAGCGTCATTTCTGAAGCTGCCGCCAGAGGATGATGGCAACGTGCTACGCAAACATATTCTTCCTGATAAAGGGCTCGTCCGTGCAGGTCATCGGGTGTGGTTTGTGGGGTAACCAGAGCGAGGTCAACTTCACCCCGTGATAGTTGCTGATACATGCGCTCACTGTCCACGGACCTTACGGCGATTCTGATGCGCGGCGCATGTTGCTTTAGCGCGGCTATCAACGGAACGACAACGGCCTTAAGTGCATAGTCCGTTGCGACAAGGGTATAAGTCAGTTCCGCCGTCATGGGATCAAATTGCATTGGTTTTAGCAAAATGGCGATATCGGTGAGGATTTGCTTTACCGGCATAGAAAGCTCGCTGGCCCGCAGTGTGGGAACCATGCCGTGACTGGTGCGAACAAAGAGGGGATCGCCAAAATAATCACGCAAGCGGGTAAGCATGCCACTGACGGCAGGCTGAGTCAGGGAAAGGCGCTGTGCAGCCCGCGTCACGCTGCCTTCGTCCAGTAACGCATCCAGGGCCTTAAGAAGGTTAAGGTCCAGGGCTCTGATATCATTTTTCATTATGAAGTAGCCTGACAATTATAATAATTTTAATTGAGGCTAAATGCTCAGGAAAAGGGTGTCCAGCCCGTTCAGCCTTTCTGCGGGGATAATTTAAAACCAAACCACCTACTTTTTCACAATCCCCGCAATATCATTGGTATTCATCAGATGATAATCACCGTTCATGTCGGTGTAGCTGGTCATGCCGGTATCGCGGTCGCGATCGGGTTCGCCATGGGCGAAGAACTGATCACCGGCCTTGGTGTTTATCACGTAATCACTGGCGCAGCCGGTGAGCGTCAGGGCCAGCGCGAGGGCGGCGAGGCAAGATAATTTCTTCATTGTTAAGTCGTTCCCTTTGCAATTTTCTGCCCGCATTACAAAACAACCCGCCAGAACATGCAAAGGATAAAAATGTCACGAAGCGTAATTGTGCGTGGCAGTTCGCATGAATTCTGGCGGGTTATTTTGGTGCACAGCGCGGCGACATCCTCATTTCCCTCATCTTTTCAGCACCAGCGCAGTGCGGTGTGATCCCGCCGTTGTTTCTGCAACTTGCTCCGGGGGGTTGCCGCACGCGCTCTATACTCAAAATGACCTGCAATTGTGTTTCAGATTGCAACACTGGCAGCAATTTTGCTTGAGGTTTACACCTTTAGCGAAACCGTAAGGAAACTCCGCAGTCGTCCCCGGGAAGATTTCAACCACTCCATTCAGTGCTTTTTGTTCGTGTTTAGCGTCAGGATTTAAGACCACGCTCCGGCGTTCTTACTAAAACCATTTTGCTCAAACAGGCTACTAAGGAACACGATGATGTCGATGAAATTTATAAGAAATCCGCTTTCTCTTTTACTGGCAGGGTGTCTGGCGACGGCGTTTTCCGCGCATGCAGATATTGTGATTGGCGTTGCAGGCCCGTTCACCGGTCCGAACGCCACCTATGGCGATCAGTACTGGCATGGCGCTACACAGGCCGCCGAAGACATTAACGCCGCCGGCGGGATTAATGGCGAAAAAATCAAACTGGTCCAAGGCGATGACGCCTGTGAGCCAAAACAAGCGGTCGCCGTTGCTAACCGTTTAGTCGATCAGGACAAAGTGCAGGCGGTGGTCGGCCATTTTTGTTCGTCCTCTACGATGCCAGCTTCCGAGGTGTATAACGACGCCGGAATCATTGCCATCACCCCCGGATCCACCAACCCGCAAATCACCGAACGCGGCATGAGCGATATGTTCCGCATGTGCGGGCGTGACGATCAGCAGGGGCTGGTCGCCAGTGATTACATTATCGACAAACTGAAAGCCAAAAAAGTCGTGATCATTCACGACAAGGACACCTACGGTCAGGGGCTGGCGGATGCCACCAAAGCGGCGCTCAACAAACGCGGCGTGAAGGAAGTGATGTACGAAGGGTTGTCGCGTGGCGAAAAAGATTTTAATGCGCTGGTAACCAAAATCAGTGCGCAGAAACCTGACGTGGTGTTCTTCGGCGGTTGCCATCCGGAAGCCGGTCCGTTAGTGCGCCAGATGCGTGAACAGGGCGTGCAGGCGACGTTCTTCTCCGGCGACTGCATCGTCAATGAAGAAATGGTAACGGCAGCGGGCGGTCCGCAATACACCAACGGCATCCTGATGACCTTCGGCAAAGACCCGCGTCTGATCGCCGAAGGGAAAACCGTTATCGATAAATTCCGCGCCAATAAGTTCGAGCCGGAAGGGTACACGCTGTATTCCTACGCCTCCGTGCAGGCGATTGCTGCCGCGTTCAAAGCCACCGGCGGCACCGATTCTGCCAAGGCCAGCGCCTGGCTGAAAGCGAACAGCGTCGATACCGTGATGGGTAAAAAATCCTGGGACAGCAAAGGTGATCTGAAAGTCTCCGATTACGTGGTTTATAAATGGGATGACAAAGGCAAATACCAGGAAGTGAAAGAATAACCATATCAGCCAAAGACCGCGTTCCCGTTGAACGCGGTCGCAAAAAGAGACTGCGTATTTATGGATTCATTCTTCCTGCAACAGCTGTTTAATGGCATCACGCTGGGTGCGGTGTACGGGCTGATCGCCATCGGTTACACCATGGTTTACGGCATTATCGGGATGATCAACTTTGCCCATGGCGAGGTGTATATGATCTCCGCTTACCTCTGCGCCATCGCGCTGGCGCTGCTGTCTTTCTTCGGGGTGCACTCTTTTCCGTTGCTCATCCTCGGCACTCTGGTGTTCACCATCGTGGTGACCGGCGTGTATGGCTGGGCGATTGAGCGCATTGCCTACAAACCGCTGCGAAACTCCACCCGCCTCGCGCCGCTGATCTCCGCGATAGGCATGTCGCTCATCTTGCAAAACTACGCACAAATCAGTCAGGGTCCGCGACAGCAGGGGATCCCGACAATGTTTGATGGCGCGCTGCGTTTTCACATCGGCGACAGCTTCGTGCAGATGACCTATACCAAATTGTTCATTCTGGTGGCGGCGTTTGTCGGAATGCTGGTGCTGTCGTGGATTATCAGCAGCACTAAACTCGGGCGTATGTGCCGCGCGGTGCAGCAGGACCGCAAGATGGCGTCGATTCTGGGCATCAATACCGACCGCATCATCTCGCTGGTATTTATGATTGGCGCGGCGATGGCGGGGCTGGCGGGCGTGCTGGTGACCATGAACTATGGCACTTTTGATTTTTACGCCGGATTTATCATCGGCATCAAAGCTTTTACCGCAGCTGTGCTGGGCGGGATCGGTTCGCTGCCGGGCGCAATGCTGGGCGGCCTGATTTTAGGCGTCGCCGAAGCGCAGTTTTCGGGCATGGTGAACTCGGATTACAAAGATGTGTTCTCCTTCGGATTGCTGGTGGTGATCCTCATTTTCCGCCCTCAGGGCCTGCTGGGTCGCCCGGTAGTATCTAAAGTGTGAGGGAGAAAAAATGACGTCACAAACTGCTGTTATTGATGGCGGCTTCTCGCTGAAACGCTGTCTGCTGGATGCCATTTTCGCCGGGCTGGTCGCGCTGATTATCTTCGGGCCGGTGGTCGGCGTGGTGCTCGATGGCTACAGCTTCAACTTCCATTCACAACGGCTGGTGTGGATTATCGCCGCGGTCATGGCAGGGCGGTTCTTGCTTAGCGCCTTTCTGGAAACCGCCGCCGGGCAGAAAATGCGGGCACGCTTTGAAAGCGAAAGCGCGGGAGTGTATGTCCGGCATGTGGATCATAAAAGCAGCCTGCGCTGGGTGCTGCCGCTGTTAATCGTGCTGGCGATATTCTTTCCGTTTGTCGCCACCAAATACATTCTGACCGTCGCGATTTTAGGGCTGATTTACGTGCTGCTCGGTCTCGGGCTGAATATTGTGGTCGGGCTGGCGGGGCTGCTGGATCTCGGGTACGTGGCGTTTTACGCCATAGGGGCTTACGGGCTGGCGCTTGGCTATCAGTATCTTGGTCTCGGGTTCTGGTCGATGCTGCCGCTGGCGGCATTGATGGCCGCTCTGGCTGGTGCGCTGCTCGGGTTCCCGGTGCTGAGGATGCACGGCGATTATCTGGCAATCGTCACGCTCGGCTTTGGTGAAATCATCCGGCTGGTGCTGACCAACTGGCTGTCGTTTACCGGCGGACCGAACGGCGTCTCTGCGCCTGCGCCAACCTTTTTCGGGCTGGAGTTCGGGCGGCGGGCAAAAGAGGGCGGCGTGCCTTTTCATGAGTTTTTCCATCTGACGTATAACCCCAACATGAAGTTTATTTTTATCTACGCCGTGCTGGTTCTGGTCGTATTGCTGGTGCTGTTCATCAAACACCGGCTGACACGCATGCCGATTGGCCGTGCGTGGGAAGCGCTGCGGGAAGATGAAATCGCCTGCCGCGCGATGGGGCTGAATCACGTGCTGGTTAAACTCTCCGCATTTACGCTCGGGGCCTCCACCGCCGGGATCGCAGGCGTGTTTTTCGCCACCTATCAGGGCTTCGTGAATCCTACCTCGTTTACCTTTTTCGAATCCGCGCTGATCCTCGCCATCGTGGTGCTTGGCGGTATGGGCTCGACCATCGGCGTGGTGCTGGCGGCGTTTGTGCTGACCGTCGCGCCGGAGCTGCTGCGCAGTTTTGCGGAATATCGCGTGCTGTTATTTGGCGTGCTGATGGTGGTGATGATGATCTGGCGGCCGCGCGGGTTGATCCGCATCAGCCGCAGCGGATTTGCCGTACGTAAAGGAGTCGCACCATGAATGCCGCGGTCATGAATGAAAGCATCCTCAGCGTTAAACATCTGATGATGCACTTTGGCGGTATTAAGGCGCTCAACGATGTGAGTCTCGACGTGAAGCGAGGTTCAATCACCGCCCTGATTGGCCCGAACGGCGCAGGGAAAACCACAGTCTTTAACTGCCTGACCGGTTTTTATAAAGCCTCCGGTGGCACGATTTCACTCAACACGCGAACTGGCTCGACCAACGTCGTTCAGGTGCTCGGGCAGAAATTTCAGCCGGATGACTGGCTGAAACCGGCGCAGCTCGGCAGGCGGATTTTCTACAAAATGTTTGGCGGCACCCATCTGGTGAACCGTGCCGGGCTGGCGCGCACCTTTCAGAATATCCGTCTGTTCCGCGAAATGTCGGTGGTGGAAAACCTGCTGGTGGCGCAGCACATGCAAACCAACCGCAATCTGATTGCCGGAGTGCTCAATACGCCGGGCTATCGTCGTGCCGAGAATCAGGCGCTGGATCGGGCATTTTACTGGCTGGAAGTAGTGGAACTGGTGGACTGCGCCAACCGGCTGGCGGGGGAGATGTCTTACGGCCAGCAGCGGCGGCTGGAGATCGCCCGCGCCATGTGCACCGCGCCGGAAATGATTTGCCTTGATGAACCGGCTGCCGGGCTGAATCCGGTGGAAACCCGCACACTGAGCAAAATTATCCGCTTCCTACGTGACCATCACGACATTACGGTGCTGCTGATCGAACACGATATGGGCATGGTGATGGAGATTTCCGATCACATTATTGTGCTCGACCACGGCGACGTGATTGCCGGAGGGCCGCCGCAGGAGATTGTAAACAATGAGAAAGTCATCGCAGCCTATCTGGGTGCTGACGAAGACGAGGTCAGCCTATGAGCCAGGCGATGCTGGAGTTTAGGGAGGTGGACGTCTATTACGGCGCGATCCAGGCGTTGCAACAGGTCTCTTTGCAGGTGGATCAGGGCGAAACTGTGGCGCTGATCGGCGCGAACGGGGCGGGAAAATCAACGCTGCTGATGTCGATTTTTGGCCAGCCGCGCATTCGCAGCGGTCAGATTTTATTTTGTGGCGAAGATATCAGCCGTAAATCCACGCATTTTGTGGCATCAAAGGGCATTGCGCAGTCGCCGGAAGGGCGGCGCGTTTTCCCGGATATGACCGTCGAAGAAAACCTGCTGATGGGCACCATTCCCATCGGCAATAAATACGCGGCGGAGGATCTGCAAACAATGTTCGAACTGTTCCCGCGCCTGAAAGAGCGACGCAGGCAGCGGGCGATGACCATGTCCGGTGGAGAGCAGCAAATGCTGGCGATTGCGCGGGCACTGATGAGCCGTCCGAAACTGTTGTTGCTGGATGAACCGAGCCTTGGCCTCGCACCGATTGTCGTCAAACAGATCTTCCAGACGCTGCGGGAACTGGCACGTAACGGTATGACGATTTTTCTGGTTGAACAGAATGCGCACCATGCCCTGAAACTCTCCGATCGCGCTTACGTGATGGTTAACGGTCAGATCCGTATGAGCGGCAGCGGGGAGGCGTTGCTGGTCGATCCGCAGGTCAGGAAGGCGTACTTAGGCGGCGCGTAGGAAACTCGACTGCACTGAACATTCAGACCCGTGATGCCCGTATCGCGGGTTTTTTTAGATGTCCCTCTCAGTTTTATCTGATTCCCAAAACCCTCCTCCACAATTTGCTCATACTCTTCCGATAACATCCAATTCCTACAATTTAGTGACCGGAAGGTTAAATCTTTGAGGTATCATACAGAGATAACCATCACGAATTTGTGAGAAAGAGGTTTATTCGGACAAATCAGTGACCTAAAACAGCATCAGGGCGTTGACCCCCTGTTGTTCAGCAGGCTATATAGCGTCACCCGTTTTTGGCACAAAATTTTCCTGTCTCAGGGATGAAGTGAATGACAAACGGGTCATTTACTCGATGAATTTAACCGTCGGCGCTGCTGACCAATCAGCAGACTGGGTCGTTGTGTTTATTTTTTTTAATCAGACAGGGCGCTAAAAATGGCTTCTGAGTGGCTTTCATTTGTTTTGTTTCTCTCCTCTATCTATTTCTACGTCACACGGGCGTCGGCCGGGCGCATCTGGTTTTCGCTGGTGCTGTTCTTTTTAGGGCTTTACGTCATTCTGAACGTGATCCTTATCGGCAGTAACTATTTCACCGGTGAGGGCATCACCGATGCCGTGCTCTATACCGTCACCAGCAGCCTGAAAGGCGCCGGTCTGAACAAATACATCCTGCCGTTCCTTGGTTTACTGGCCGGTTTGATCATCGTCTTCTGGCTGCTTGCCTGGGGGCTCAAACAACGTCGCGCCAAAAACAGCAGCGCGGTGTACAGCGTGCTGGCCGTGGTGCTGGCGGTGTTCTCGGTCGGCTCCACGCAGGCATTCCAGAACATTTCCCGCCTGGTGAAAACCCAAATCTCCGGCAGCGGTGCGGATTTTGATACCTATTACAAAGTCCCGGTCAAAGCCGTGAAGGGCGAGAAAAAGCCGAATCTGGTCTACATCTACGGCGAAAGTCTGGAACGCACTTATTTCGATGACAACGTCTTTCCGGGGCTGACCACTGAACTGAGTCGCCACAAAGCGCAGAGCACCGATTTTACTAACACTAAGCAGGTGCCGGGCACCGGTTACACCATCGCCGGTATGGTGGCTTCTCAGTGCGGCATCCCGCTGTTTGCGCCGTTTGACGGCAATGCCTCCAGCGCCTTAGCGACGTTCTATCCGGAAAACGTTTGTCTGGGTGATGTCCTCAAAGGCGCCGGCTACACCAACTATTTCTATCAGGGGGCGGAACTGGCGTTTGCCGGTAAAGGCACCTTCCTGAAGTCCCACGGTTTTGATCATCTGTACGGCTATAACGAACTGCGTCCGACCGTTGCGGATCCGGCGTACAAAAATGACTGGGGCTGGTATGACGACACGCTGCTGGACGAGGTGTACAAGAAGTTTGTCGAGCTGAGCAAAGCTGGTAAACCGTTCTCCCTGTTCACGCTGACTGTCGATACGCATCACCCGGACGGTTTTATCTCCCGTGGCTGCACACGTAAAGCCTATCCGCTGACCGGCAAACCGAATCAGTCTTTGAGCGCGGTCTCGTGCAGTCAGGAGCTGATTGCGGCGTTTATCGACAAGATCAAAGCCTCGGGCTATTTCGATAACACCCTCATCGTGGTGTCTTCCGATCATCTGGCGATGAACAACACCGCTTACAGCACGCTGACCAAACAGAATCGCAAAGACCTGTTCTTCGTGCTCGATGGCCGTCATCCGGTGGGCGATCTGAATGCCGCCAAGCGCAGCACGCTCGATAACGGCGCCACTGTGCTGGATATGATGGGCGGCGATAACTACATTGGCCTCGGGCGCAGCGGGATTTCCGCGACGTCCATGACCGAGCAGTTCCTCAATATCGATGACAAAGTGAATGCCTGGAAACCGGCGGTTATCAAACAGTGGGGCTTCCCAAACAGCATCAAAAATTACACCGTCAGCAACAAGGAAAACAGCTTCACCTTCTCTGGCATGACCATCAAAACGCCGTTCATTTTGAAAGTCACCAAAGACAAAATCGAGCCGATGTTTGACGTCTATTTATCCACGCCGCTGAAAAAACAGCTCGCTACGCTGTCAACCAGCGATAACTTCGTCTGGGTGGATAAATGCTATGAAATGGGCCGCGTCTGGGCACCTGAGCTGTCGCTCAATACCGGTCTTTGCGTGGCGTCCGGTAATCTCGGGGCGCGCCCGACTATCGTGCAGGCGAACGGCGATAGCTTCAAAGGTAAAGTCGATTTTGTGAAGGACATGTCTGGCAGCAATGCAATTTATCAGCGGACGGTGAAAACGCTCAATATTGATGATGCGGACACGACGTATAAATCCGCCGCGATTGCCTTCATGGTACCGGGGCTGCCTGAGCAGGTGAAAGCAATTGCCGGGGTTTCCGCCGTGGAGAACTGGGGACGCTGGTCTGATGCGAATCTCGCACCGTCGGTGAAAATCGATTACGTCAAACCGTTGCCAACCACTTTCGACGTGGTGATCCGCGCCAGAGCCTACGGCAGTAACATCGATAAACCGGTGTCAGTCCGCGTTGGCGATCAGGAGCAATTCGTCTCCTTTGGTGATAAAGACGGCACGGTGAAAGTTCAGTTCACCAATCCTGGCGCGGCGCAAAGCATTGTCATCACGCCGCCGTCACCGACCGAACCAACCGAAGGCACCAGCGGCGGTTTCCAGCCGCGTAAGCTGGGCATCGGCATGGTTTCCCTGGAAGTGCAGCCGGTAGAACCTGAGTCGTAAGGCCGGGTTGTAAGAATGAGAAAACCCGCTGCGGCGGGTTTTTTATTAGCTGAAGTTCCACCCCGCGCGGGTTTAGCGGATCCGCCCGTCAGCCAGCCACCGAGTGCCAGTCTGCCTTCTTCAAACACCAGAATCTGGTCGGCGTCGCGTATGAGCGTTTCGACTGCCGCATATCACGTGGGCTATACGCCCGCTCATTTCTCCGTTGTTTTTCGCAAAAAGTTTGGTTTTTCACCCAAATCCCTGCGCGGATAGACCTTATCTTTTTTATCGCTTTACTTTGCCATTTCACATATTCATTTCAGGAATATGTATCTCTTAAACAATATTATAAAGAAATAAGCCGATGGGTATACTCGCCAAATTCCTGCACAGAATCACAGCCCTGTGCAGGCAGCTCATACACACTTTTGGGGATACTCGATGCGTACAAAATTTAACAAAACTAAGACCCGCGTTAACCGTGCTTTTTTACTGGCAGCGACGTCCGCTGTCATGATTTCCAGCGGCATTTTGGCTCCGCTGACGGCTGCTCATGCAGCAGATAAAACAACCATCAAAGTCGGTATCATCAGCGGCGAAGACGAAGATGTCTGGCGGGAAGTGGTGAAGCAGGCAGCGGCGAAAGGGCTGACCGTTAAGCCGGTGGTGTTTAATGATTACAACCAGCCTAACGAAGCGTTGCAAAATGGCGAAGTCGATGCCAACGCCTTCCAGCATCAGCCGTTCCTCGATAATCAGATCAAAGTGAATCATTACGACATCGTGCGCGTCGGTTATACCGCCGTGTGGCCAATCGGTTTGTATTCTAAAAAAGTGAAAAAAGCTGACGAGCTGAAAGACGGTGCGGTCATTGGCGTGCCTAACGATCCGGCCAACGAAGCGCGCGGCCTGATCCTGCTCGAACAATCCGGTGTGATTAAACTCAAACCGGGCGCAGGCATTTTCGCGACCACCGCAGACATCACAGAAAACCCGCGCCACGTCGTCATCAAAGAGCTGGACTCCGGCATTATTGGCCGTTCCGTACCTGATCTGGATGCAGCGATCGTCAATACTGACTGGGCGCTGAAAAGTGGCCTGACGCCAGCCGATCGCATTGCGCAGGAGCCGGTCAAAGGCAACCCGTACAACAACTTCATTGCAGTGAAAACAGAAAACGCCAATGCGCCGTGGGTGAAAACACTCGTTTCCTCCTACCAGAACGACGACGTGAAAAAAGTGTTTGATAAGGTTTATAAAGGCACCGGCGTCACGGCCTGGTAAGGATGTAAAGCATGACGATAATCTCTGAGATCGACGCGCATTTTACCGCTACCTCTGCGGATGACAAAAAAGCCGCCGCAGCGGGAGTAAACGCGTTCGTAAGAGCTGAGCGAACAAGCGCGGCAGATGATGCCGAAGACGTGGTGCGATTGCACCGCGTTAGCCGCCGGTTCGGCACCACGCAGGCACTCAAGGATGTGTCGTTAACGGTAAGGCGGGGAGAAATCCTCGGCCTTATCGGCCGCAGCGGGGCAGGGAAATCCACCCTGATCCGCTGTCTTAACGGACTGGAGCAGCCCGACGACGGTGTGATCGAAATCGAAGGCCACGCGATAACCGGCCTGAGTGAGAAAGCGTTGCAATCGGTGCGCAGCCGCGTCGGCATGGTATTTCAGCATTTTAATTTGCTGTCGGCCAAAACTGTCGAACAGAACGTCGCGCTGCCGCTGAAAATCGCCGGGTATGACAAGGCTCGCCGTCAGGCGCGTGTGGCCGAATTGCTGGCGCTGGTCGGGCTGGAAGACAAAGCCAAAAACTATCCGGCAGCGTTGTCTGGCGGGCAAAAACAGCGCGTCGGCATTGCGCGCGCGCTGGCTGCCAGTCCGGCATTGTTACTGTGCGATGAAGCCACTTCGGCGCTTGACCCTGAAACCACCCGCTCTATTCTGGCGCTGTTGCAGTCGCTGAATCAGACACTCGGCATCACTATTTTGCTCATCACTCATGAGATGGAAGTGATCAAAAAGATCGCTCATCGGGTGGCGGTCATTAACGGTGGGGAAATTATCGAAGAAGGCCCCGTTTGGCAGGTGTTTGCCCATCCTCAGTCGCAGCTGACACGCACCCTTTTACAGGGCTTGCTGCCGCAACTGCCGGAGGCGCTGGCCGAACGGCTGACGCCGGTACGTCAGGGCGAGGCGATTTACAGCGTGCATTACGCCGGGCAGGGCAGACAGGGCGAAATCCTTACGCTGATGGCTGCCGAACTGCCGGGACAATTTCGCCTGATCCAGGGCGGGGTCGATCATATTCAGCATTACGCCATCGTGCGCTTTTTCTTCTCTGTGCCGGTCGATAATGCCGCCTCAGAGCAGGCCGTTTTACACTGGTTGGAACAGCACCAGGCAACCGTGGAGCTGACAGGCTATGTCTCCAGTAATGCTTGATTTATTGATTAATGCCGTCGAAGAAACGTTGCTGATGACCGCCATCTCCGGGCTGTTTTCCCTGATTGCCGGTCTGCCTTTAGGGCTGATTTTGGTGATGAGCAGCCCCGGCGGCATCGCTGAAAACCGCTGGGTGAACCGGTCGCTCGGGCTTGTCATCAACGGTTTTCGCTCGTTGCCGTTCATCATTTTGCTGGTGGCGTTAATTCCGGTCACACGCTTTCTGGTGGGCACATCACTCGGGACGTGGGCGGCGATCGTTCCGCTTTCAATTACTGCGACGCCTTACTTTGCGCGCGTGGCTGAAGTTTCCCTGCGAGATGTTGATCGCGGGCTGATCGACGCTGTGCGGGCGATGGGTGCGAGCAAACTGCGCATTGTCTGGGACGTACTTATCCCGGAAGCCTTGCCAGGCATTTTGTCCGGATTCGTGGTGACGCTGGTGGCGCTCATTGGTGCATCGGCGATGGCCGGTGCGATTGGCGCGGGCGGGTTAGGTGATCTGGCAATCCGCTACGGCTACCAGAGGTTTGAAACGGTGGTCATGATTGAAGTGATTGTCGTGCTGATTGTCATGGTGTGCGGCATTCAGTGGCTGGGCGACCGCATCGTCGCCCGCGTCGATAAACGTCATTAGCCCTCGTTGATTAAACAAGCCGGTCATCTTTTGCAAGGTGACCGGCTTTCGCGTTACAGCTCACTGCGCGAACGCCAGCGCTCACGGGCCATAAAACTCTTCACACCGACATCCAGGAACGGGCGCGGCGGCAGATAATTGGCGCGTCCGACGGTTTGCATATCCGCCAGCAGCGGATTGTCTTCCCCCAGCGCATGTTCTGCCAGCAACCGGCCAAATGCGCTTTGCTTGGAACTTCCTGAGCCGTTACATCCCGCCGATGAGTACACATTCTCCGACAGGTTTCCCCAGACCGGTGCACCGTTGCGGGTAATGCTGATGAGACCTGACCAGGTGTAAGCCATATTGACGTCCTGTAGCTGCGGGTAAATTCGCGCGAACAGCTGCTGATGGCGGCGGGCGTGAAGGCCAGTCTCCACCGCGCCGGTCACCAGACCCGGCGTAAAGTTGACGTGCTCGCGGATCAGAAAACGGTGATCGGCGGTGTAGCGCAGGGTTGCCCCGGCCAGTGCATTCACCGGGGTTGAGCCCCAGGGTGAAATATCGCCAATGCGCTGACGCTGTTCCGGCGTCAGCGGCTCGGTCAGCGTCGCGAAGGTCGACATCGCAAACACGTTCCCTATAAACAGCGGCAATCCCCGCGCCGCGCCGTTGATCGCCAGCATCAGTTTACGCGCCCGCACTTCACCATGCGGCGTTTCAGCTCGGATAGTGCCCTGGGTATCGATCTGCAAGGCAGGGGAGTTGGCGTAGACCGTCACATTCGACGGCAGCGATGCGACCAGCCCGCTGATAAGCGCTGCCGGATTCACCAAAATGCAGTTCGGCGTATACACGGCGCTGCGATAAAAACCGGTGCCCAGACGCTGTTTCAGTGCTGTGTTATCCAGCAGTTCAAAGCTTTCGCCGAGCGTCTTGAGCTCCTGCTGATAGTGCGCAATCTCGCCGTCAAACTGCTCGCTGACCGCGCAATGGTATTTACCCGAATTCTGCCAGTCACATTCAATAGCGTGCTGATCAACAGTTTCTTTCAAACTCTGTAGCCCAAACTGCAACAGCCGGCGATAGGTATGAGCCTGCTCCAGCTCTGCCGACGTACTGCCCACCGTGTGCGGCAGGTCTATCACAAACCCGGAATTACGCGCCGAGGCGTTATCTGCTACGTCCAAAGCCTCGAGCACCACAACGTGCTCATGCGGACGAAGTTCGGCAATCCGCCTTGCAAATGCCAGCCCTGCAAACCCGGCACCGATCACCAGCCAGTCTGCCGTCACGTTGCCGTGCAAAGCGGGATGACGCGGGGTATTCCCCCGAAGTGCTGCCCAGCCGTTGATATTTTGATCGAGAGGTAAATTTCTAATTTTCATTGTCGCATCATGCCGTTATCCCGGAGAGTTCGATCCTAATTCATGGCCGTATAGATGTCTAATGCGCAATAAGGATAAAGATATAACGGTTGGAGTAACGACAGCGAGTCAGTGGCGAAAATTAGGACAAAATGAATAAAAAGCAGGCTGGGGAATATGGGTAAAATGCGCGCGGGTGCTTGAGGCTTATGTGGCTTGAGCATTGTTGTTCAGAACATATAAGGCAAAAGCCCCGAGTTAATTTTTCAATCAACCCGAGGCTTTCCATACCTAGACAGCATGAGAATAGCCTCTTAATAGCAGAAATGCAACGGAGGGTAAGATGTCGCGAAAGCTTGTTTTACATGGACTCATCGTGATTTGTTTCACGCTGCTGGCCTGGACCTGGATGGTACGTGACTCACTGTGTGAGCTGCATATTAAACAGGGTTTGACGGAAATTGCGGCAGTCTTAAGCTACGAAATTAAGCGCTAACCGTAGGGTGGGGTTCGCCCCACCTTTTTGGTTGTTGTCGAAGTATAGAACCTCAGGCACCCATTCCTGCTTCGTCGTTTACGTTCATGCTTTACCGGATATCACTGTTTTCCAGACAGCAAAAAGCCCGCTTAAGTTTCCTTAAGCGGGCTTTTCTAATATGGCTCCTCTGACTGGACTCGAACCAGTGACATACGGATTAACAGTCCGCCGTTCTACCGACTGAACTACAGAGGAATCGTTGGAACGGGGCGAATAATAGCGACTGCCCCTGTGCATGTCAAAGGGTTAACGAAAAAAGTTGTCTGACTGCTTTCTTAATATCCAACTTGTTGACTATTAAGACAAAGTGATTAAATCCTCCGCCATTTTGTTCTTCCGCTCCCACGCTGACAGCCAATGTTGCACTAAAAGCACTCATAAGCTGCCTGTTTGTTGTGCATCAGTTGCGAGCACTGTTGCTGATCCCCAATCCTGAGCACGTTTTTTGCCAACTTTAAGCCCTGAGAGGGCAGCGAATTCAGAGCTACTGCACAAATTTCAATCATTTTTCGCAATTGGCACACCCCGTGCATTGTTATCTCACTAACAACCACTAGCTTTATGACAATAAAGCAACATGAGATTAACCGATGCAGCCAGCGCAGGATGTGATTGAACAAATCGAAGCCTCGTTTGCCGGGCAGACGCCAACGGGGAAACGCATTGCCAGTTATTTGCTGGCGAATCTTGCACAAATTCCGTTTGAGACTGCAGACAGCATCGCGCGAAGCGCGGCGACCAGCGGGATTTCGGTGGGACGTTATTTGCGCAGCCTCGGGTATCGCAATCTGGATGACTTTAAGCAAACACTGCGTCAGCAAAGTGGTACTCCCTACCAGCCGTGGGTGGTCACTGACCGTCTGGGGGCGTACCGCGAACGCAGCAAACAACCGCGCCAGGAAAAACTTGAACAGTCACTGACGCTCGAACTCGACGCCATCCATCACGTCTATCAGCTGGCGCAGACCGGGAGTTTTGCGCAGGTAAGCCGCCGTCTGGCCGAGGCCGAGGCGGTGTTTATTCTCGGCATCCAGTCGGTGCGGGGGATCGCCAATAATTTCTCGAGCTATCTCGAATATCTGCGCCCGAAAGTGTATTTCGCCGACGGCCTTTCCGGCACCTATGTCGAATCCCTGAATTCTGAATTCGCCCGTCCATATCTGGTGGTCACCGACACCCGTGCGTATTCGAAACTGGCGCAAACCTATTGTGAAGCGGCATGCGAGCGCGGGCTGAACGTGGCGCTGATCACCGACATTTATTGCCCCTGGGCGCGCGATTATCCGGTGGATTTATTGCAGGTTAAAACGGACACCGGTCAGTTCTGGGATTCGATGGCGCCGCTCAGTTGCCTTTTCAACCTGTTGTGTTCCTCGGTGCTGGAACTGCGCGGAAACGACGTCGAAGAGCGGCTGGCAAATAACCGGATTTTGCAGAAACAGCTCGGCCAGTTTGAATCGTAATTTTCTAAAAACAGCGGACAGAGTTTATTGATGAATACCAAAACACCTGACGTACCCCTGATCGATCTGGCGCAGGCGCTGCCCGATGCGGTGATCGACCTGAAATATGCCACCGCAGATAACCTGACCGGTCAGCCGATTTATCGTGAGTCGCGCTGCCTGTTGCATCCGGACGCCGCTGCCGCGCTGGTTCGCTGCGACACCGTGGCAAAGCTGGCGGGATTGCGGCTGAAAATCTACGACGCTTATCGTCCGCAGGCGGCGCAGGCCTGTTTGTGGGCTGCGTTTCCCAACCCCGATTATGTGGTGGATATCAAGCTCGGATCCCACCACAGCCGCGGTGTGGCGGTGGATCTTACCCTGCTCGATGAGCGTGGTGAGGTGCTGGATATGGGCGCGGGCTTTGACGAAATGACCGAAGTCTCGCACCCGTTTTATCCGGATTTACCGCCGCACATTCAGCGCAACCGACTGTTGCTCAATGCCGTGATGGCTGCGGGTGGCTACAAGGGTATCACCAGCGAGTGGTGGCACTTTGAATTACCGGATGCCAAAACGTATCCGTTGTTGGAAGAGCGGTTTGGCTGCTATCCGCCAATTAACGCCGCCTGATCCTCGTCTCTCTTTTTCCTCAAGCCAGGAGTTCAACGATGAATAACACAGCAATCAGTTCATTGCGCATGTCCACAAAAACGCGGATCGCCGGTGCCATTTTACTCGCGGTATCAGGAGTAAGCCTCTCAGCGCAGTCGGCGGTGCCGAAAGACATGCTGGTGATCGGTAAGGCCGCGGACCCGCAAACGCTGGACCCGGCGGTGACAATCGACAATAACGACTGGACGGTCACTTACCCGGCCTATCAGCGGCTCGTCCAGTATAAAACGCAGGGGGGCAAAGGATCGACGCAGGTGGAAGGGGATCTGGCCGCCAGCTGGACTGCTTCACCCGATCAGCTGATCTGGACGTTCAAACTCAAGCCCGGCGCAAAATTTGATGACGGCACCGACGTGAATGCCGATGCGGTGAAATGGTCGTTCGAGCGCCTGATGAAAATCGGTCAGGGCCCGTCGGAAGCCTTTCCGAAAGATATGACCGTCACGGTAGTTGATCCGATGACCGTCACCTTTACGCTGAAATCACCGTTTGCCCCCTTCCTCTACACGCTGGCGAATGACGGCGCGGGCATCGTCAATCCGGCCATCGCCAAAGCCAATCCTGCTGATGAAGGAAAAGCCTGGCTGGCCGGTCATACAGCCGGTTCCGGTCCTTACAAGCTGGACCGCTGGCAGAAAGGGCAGCAACTGGTGCTGGTGCCAAACCCGCATTACAGCGGCGCTAAACCGGCCTTTAAACGCGTGACGGTAAAAATTATCGGCGAGAGTGCCACCCGCCGCCTGCAACTGTCGCGCGGCGATCTGGATATTGCCGATTCTCTGCCGATGGATCAGCTGGCGGCGCTGAAGAAAGAAGACAAAGTCGCCGTCGAAGAATTCCCGTCATTACGTGTGACCTATCTGTATCTCAATAACGCCAAAACGCCGCTTAATCAGGTGGATTTACGCCGTGCGATTTCCTCAGCCGTGGATTATCAGGGCATGGTAAAAGGCATCATGGGCGGGAACGCTAAACAGATGCGCGGGCCGATCCCGGAGGGCATGTGGGGTTTCGACCCGACGGCGAAGCAGTACACCTTCGACATGACGCAAGCCAAAGCCGATTTCACCAAAGTGAAAGACAAACCGCAGACGCTGGATTTCCTCTATTCGGATAACGATCCGAACTGGGAATCTATCGCGCTGGCGGTGCAGGCGAGCCTCGGTCAGGCCGGGATCAGCGTTAAGCTGGAAAAACTGGCCAACGCCACCATGCGCGACCGTATCGGGCAGGGTGATTACGACATTTCTATCGGCAACTGGAGCCCGGATTTCGCCGACCCGTACATGTTTATGAACTACTGGTTCGAGTCTGACAAAAAAGGGCTGCCGGGCAACCGTTCCTTCTATTCCAATCCTGACGTCGATGCGTTGCTGAAAAAAGCGGTGTCTGTCACCGACCAGAAACAGCGTACGGATTATTACCAGCAGGCGCAGAAAATTGTCATTGATGAAGCGGCTTACGTGTATCTGTTCCAGAAAAACTATCAGGTCGCGATGAACAAAGACGTCAAAGGTTTTGTGTTCAATCCGATGCTGGAGCAGGTGTTCAACGTCGGCCAGATGAGCAAAAAGTAAATCCCCGTATTGATTCCGCATAAACCCAACATACGTCGCGTCGCCACCGCATCTGCAACGCGAAGTATGGAGGGTTTGGGAGGCGAAATGACTTTTTGGACACTAATCCGCCAGCGATGCTGGGGGCTGGTTTTGGTGATGATAGGGGTATGCGTTATTACTTTTATCATCTCGCATATGATCCCCGGCGACCCGGCGCGTCTGCTGGCAGGCGATCGTGCCAGCAATGAAATGGTCGCGCATATCCGTCAGCAACTGGGTTTGGATCAGCCGTTGTATGTGCAGTTTTTCCGTTACGTCAGCGATTTGCTGCATGGGGATCTTGGGACGTCAATTCGCACCGGTCGTCCGGTGCTGGAAGACCTGAAAGCCTTCTTCCCGGCCACCTTAGAACTGGCGTTTACCGCGCTGTTTCTGGCGATTGTGCTGGGTATTCCGCTCGGCGTGCTGTCAGCGGTTTATCAGAATAAATTCCCCGATCATCTGGTGCGTTTACTTTCCGTGCTGGGGATTTCCACTCCGGCGTTCTGGCTGGGGTTGGGCGTCATTATCCTGTTTTACGGCCATCTGAATCTGCTGCCGGGCGGCGGAAGGCTGGATGACTGGCTGGACCCGCCTGCCAATATCACCGGTTTTTACGTTCTTGATTCCTTACTGACCGGCAACTGGGAGACTTTCTGGAACAGCCTGCAACATCTGGCGATGCCTGCGCTGACGCTGGCGTTCGTGCATATGGGGATTGTGGCGCGGCAGATCCGTTCGGCGATGCTCGAACAGCTTAACGAAGATTATATCCGCACCGCGCGTGCCAACGGTTTATCGCGCTGGCGGGTGATCCTCAGCCATGCGTTGCCCAATGCGCTGATCCCGTCGGTGACCGTGCTCGGTCTGGCGATGGGGGATTTACTGTACGGCGCGGTGCTGACCGAAACCGTGTTCGCCTGGCCAGGGATGGGGGCGTACGTGGTCAACTCGATTCAGGCGCTGGATTTCCCGGCGGTGATGGGGTTTGCGGTGGTGGTGTCGTTTGCTTACGTCATCGTCAATTTGTGTGTGGATTTACTGTATGTGTGGATCGATCCACGCATTGGCCGGGAGGGGTGACCGATGTCTGTTATTGAACCGGGTGTGAACAATCACCGTGCCGATATCGTGGCACCAGACGTCAGGCCACGCTTCGCCAGCTGGCGGCGAACATTTCATCTGCTGAGCCGCAGCCCGCTGACCATGCTGGGTCTGGCAATCATGCTCATTGTGCTGTTTATCATGATTTTCTCGCCGTGGCTGGTGCCGTACGATCCCAATGCCATCAGCCTGACCGATCGCCTGCAGGCACCTTCTGCCGGGCACTGGTTTGGCACCGATGAAGTCGGGCGTGATTTATTTAGCCGGGTGCTGACAGGCAGCCAGCAATCGGTCGCCGCCGGGCTGGCGGTGGTCATCATCGCGGGCAGCATCGGTTCACTGCTCGGCTGCTTCTCCGGCGTGGTGGGCGGCCTTGTCGATGCGCTGATCATGCGCTGTATGGACATCATGCTGTCGGTGCCGTCGCTGGTGCTGACCATGGCGCTGGCCGCCGCGCTCGGCCCGAGTCTGTTCAACGCGATGCTGGCCATTGCCGTGGTGCGCATTCCGTTTTACGTCCGGCTGGCCCGCGGGCAAACGCTGATGTTGCGCCATCAGGCGTACATGCAGGCGACGCGCACCTTTGGCGCGTCGCGCTGGCATCTCATCACCTGGCACGTCTTGCGTAACGTGATGCCGCCGCTGGTGGTGCAAGCGTCGCTTGATATCGGTACGTCGATTCTGATGGCTGCCACGCTGGGCTTTATCGGCCTCGGCGCGCAGCAACCGACCGCCGAGTGGGGCGCGATGGTCTCCAATGGCCGCAACTATATTCTCGATCAGTGGTGGTATTCGGCGTTTCCCGGTGTGGCCATTCTGATAACGGCCACCGGTTTCAACCTGTTCGGCGACGGTCTGCGCGACCTGCTGGATCCCAAAAGCAGAGGGCGCTGAGATGACAGAACAACCCACCGCACCGGTGCTGGAAATCGACAAGCTGCAACTGGTGTTTCCCGTATACGGCGGCGAAGTGAAAGCGTTGAATCAGGTCTCGCTGGCGGTCCACGCCGGAGAAATCGTCGGCGTGGTAGGGGAGTCCGGCTCCGGTAAATCGGTCACCGCAATGATGGCGATGCGCCTGCTGCCACCGGACGGTTTTACCGTCACCGGCGGCACACTTCGCATGCTTGGCACCGACGTGGTACACGCCAGCGAAGAGGAAATGCGTACACTGCGCGGCGCGCGGGTGGCGATGATTTTTCAGGAGCCGATGAACGCGCTGAACCCGACGCGTAAAATTGGCCGACAGATGTGCGAAGTTATCTGCCTGCATCAGAAAGTCAGCCGGGCCCAGGCGTGGAAAAAGGCTATCGGACTGCTCGACGACATGCAGATTGCCGACGCGGAACAGGTGATGTCGCGCTATCCGTTCGAGCTTTCCGGCGGAATGCGTCAGCGCGTGTTGATCGCAATGGCATTTTCCTGCGAACCGGAACTGATCATCGCCGACGAACCGACCACTGCACTGGACGTCACGGTGCAGCGTCAGGTCTTACGGCTGTTGCAGCGTAAAGCCAGGGCCAGCGGCACTGCGGTGTTGTTTATCACGCACGATATGGCGGTGGTTTCACAGCTGTGCGACCGGGTTTATGTGATGTACGCCGGGCATGTAATTGAAAGCGGCAATACGGCGGAGGTGATCGACTCGCCGTCGCACCCGTATTCCATCGGATTATTGCAGGCCGCGCCGGAAAACGGTACGCCGCGCAGTCTGCTTAAAGCGATTCCCGGCACGGTGCCGAATCTGGCTAAACTGCCGCAGGGCTGCGCCTTTCGCGGGCGCTGTCAGCACGCCGACGACCGTTGTTTCGTCACGCCAGAACTCGCTGCGCAAAAGGCATTTCCGCAGCAATCTGTCGCCTGCTGGCATCCGCAACGTATTGCCAGCCCGTCACCTTTACCCCCTATTGAGGAGCTATCCTGATGATTGCTGAACACTTAGTGGAACTTCAGGATGTACGCGTGCGTTTCCCCGCGACCGTCAACTGGCGAGGCAAACCCACCGGCTACGTCCATGCGCTGAACGGTTTAGATCTCAACATCATTCGCGGCGAAACCCTGGGGATCGTCGGCGAATCCGGCTGTGGAAAAAGTACGCTGGCGCAGTTGCTGATGGGCCTGCAAAAGCCCAGCAGCGGTGAGATTCACCGCGCCCGTCACGATAACTCCTGGTTTGGTTCCGGCATGCAGATGGTGTTTCAGGATCCGCAGTCCTCGCTCGACCCGCGTCTGCCGATCTGGCGGATTATCACTGAGCCGGTGTTCGTGCAAAAACACAACAGCAGCCGTGAGCGCCGCGAGTTAGCTGCCACGCTGGCCGGGCAGGTCGGCATCCGCGCAGAGTATCTCGACCGCCTGCCGCACGAATTTTCCGGTGGCCAGCGTCAGCGCATTTCCATCGCCCGCGCACTTTCTTCCGAGCCGGATATCATCGTGCTCGATGAACCGACCTCCGCCCTGGATATTTCCGTACAGGCGCAAATCCTCAATCTGCTGGTCGAACTGCAACGCCAGCGCAATCTGACGTTTGTGCTGATTTCGCATAACGTCTCGGTGGTCCGTCACATGAGCGATCGCGTGGCAGTGATGTATCTAGGCCAAATCGTTGAACTCGGCGCGGCTGAAAAAGTACTGACCGATCCCCAACATCCGTACACCCGCCTGCTGCTCGATTCCGTCCCCCGCGCCGGGCGTGCGCTGGATGACGGGATTGTCGATAAAAAAGGCGAGTTACCCAGTAACCGGAACCTGCCGAAAGGCTGTTATTTTCGGGAGCGATGCCCGCTGGCGGGAGACGGATGTCAGATGCCGCAGGATCTGGCCCGCGCGGCGGGAGGGGGCGTCGCGAGGTGTCATCGCGTACATGTCGCTGAGCGGGCATAAATGGTTAGTTTGTGCAGATTTGCTTTGCTCCTCCCCCTGCGAAGGGGGAGGCCGGAAGGGGTATAACGGGCAATAAATTTGTTGAAACACACTTCAACTTTTTTATTTGAGTTCAATACCCCACCCCGAGCACTCACCGACGATGCAATAAATCCACCATCTGCGTCCAGTCAAACGGCTGCAGATCTCCATACCGGATCCCTTTCACGGCCAGCGCATCCACCAGCCCTTGCTGGCTCAGCACTGTCCCGCGGCTCATGTCTCCGGCGACGCCGACATCTTCCAATGTTTTCACCACTTCCCGCATCTCCTCCGCGCGGCGTTTGCCGTGTTCCGCTATCCGGCTGATGAGATAATGCGGGAATGCACCGTCCCAGCCCAGTGACGGAAAACTGGCGTGCAGCGAAGCGACGACTTCCTGTTCGACACCGTATTGTCGGGCGGCGGTAAGGCATTCGGCGGTCAGGGCTTCCAGTCCTTTGATCATCACGCTGCGACACATCTTGATTGCCGAGGCTTCGCCGACCACGTTGCTGTGTACCTGACTGCTAAAACCTTGTCCGTTGAGCCATTGGCTGACCGCGTGGGCGTGCGTACCGCCAAGCAGCAGCGGGGTTTTCAGGCGTGCCGGCGGGTAGGGCGCCATCACGGCGACGTCAATGTAGGCGCCGCTCGCCTGTTCGATGGCCTCCATCGCGCTGCGTTTGGTGTTTGGCGAAACCGAATTTAAATCAAGGAAGGTTTGATTCGCCGAAATATGCTGTGCGACGTCGCGGGCGACGTTGAGGGATTCGGCGGCGGTGACGGCAGAGAAAATAATCTGGCTGCCTTTAACAGCAGCTTGCAAGGTTCTTTCCAGACGGATCCCCGCCAGATGAGCGCGTTCACAGAGAAACCCGGCACCGGTTTGTTTATCGAACGCCACGATATCCAGTGACGGATCCTGCTTTTTTAAATCGGTGGCCAAAATAGTGCCGACTTCGCCGAAGCCGATTAAGGCGATACGGGTGACATTATTCATCCTCATTCTCCTGACGACCGTCCCAGACGCTGGCCGCAATGGCGATGCGGCCTTCAAAGATCAGCCGGGCGGTGCGTAACAACGCGCAGCCGGTCAGGCGTTCAGCGCCGGTGCCGGTCGGATCGAGTTGTAATTCGACGCTGAATTCGCCGGTCGGGTGTTCCACGCTGACAAGTGGCGAGTCGCCGGAAGGCGTGCGCGCCAGCCCTTCAGTGACGGAGCCTTGGATCAGGCAGGCGCTGGCGACGCTGACCGCGCCGAGTACGCCGATCGACGCGTGACAGCGATGGGGAATAAACGTCCGGCTGGCGAGCGTGCCGCCGTCGCGCGGTTCGGCGATCAGCGTCATTTTCGGCACGGTGCGCTGAGCGACGTCGCCGAGATTCATTTTCACACCGGCCTGCAAGCGGATGGATTCCAGCCGTTGTTTGAGTTCATCATCGGCATCGAGCTGTTCGCGAGTTTCATAGCCGCTGCGGCCGAGATCGGCGGCGCGCAGCAGAACCACCGGCATGCCGTTGTCAATGCAGGTGACCTCAATGCCGTCGAAGGTATCGCGCGCATGACCAGTCGGCAACAGTGCGCCGCAGCTGGAACCGGCAATATCCGCGAACTCAATGCTGATTTTTGCCGCTGTGCCGGGCACGCCGTCAATACGCAAATCACCCTGATAGCGTACCTGTCCGTCTTCCACCGGCACACTGGCGGTGGCAATCTGGCCGGTGTTTTCCATATAAATCCGCACCGGCGTAATGCCTTCGCGGGCGGATATCAGTTGACGTTCGATGGCGAAAGGGCCTACCGCGGCCAGAATATTGCCGCAGTTTTGGCCATAATCCACCACCGCTTTGTCGACATTCACCTGTGCAAACAGGTAATCAACATCGGCATCTGGCCTCGCCGACGGGCGCACTATCGCCACTTTGCTGGTCAGGGGATCCGCGCCGCCGAGGCCATCTATCTGGCGCGGATCGGGCGAACCCATCACCGCCAGCAGCACGCGGTCGCGCAATTTTTCGCTCCGTGGCAAATGCTCAGCCAGAAAGAATGCGCCTTTAGAGGTGCCACCGCGCATCAGCATGCAGGGAATTCGGGTCTGTGGCATGACGGCTCCTCAGCGTTTTTCGGCCTGTTCCAGGTCTTCGGTGGAATCGAAATAGGTCAGCCCTTTTTCGTCCAGACGCGGACGCATGCTGTAGATATCCAGCCCAAGTTCGCCGTCCGCCATGCGCGCACGTTTGCTCTCTTCCAGCGCTTCGCGTTCGCGGCTGGCGTGGAGAACCTGCGCGACCTCTTCACGACGAATGACCGCCACACCGTCGTCGTCAGCCACAATTGCATCCCCCGGATACACCAGCTGACCGGCACAAACCACCGGCACATTCACCGAACCGAGGGTTTCCTTCACCGTCCCCTGCGCGTAAACCGCGCGTGACCAGACGCGAAAGCCCATCTCACGCAAGGTTTTGGTGTCACGCACGCCCAGATCGGCGACCAGCCCGACCACGCCGCGCGCTTTCAGCGACGTTGCCAGCAAATCGCCGAAGAAACCGTCGGAACAGGGAGACGTCGGGGCGACCACCAGAATATCGCCCGGCTGACACTGTTCTACCGCCACATGAAACATCCAGTTATCACCCGGCGCGGTCAGAACCGTGACGGCGCTGCCGGAAATCGCGCAGTCTTGCTGAATCGGGCGGATGGCCGGGTCGAGCAGACCCTTGCGACCCTGCGCTTCGTGAACCGTGGCCACGCCGAACGCGGCCAGCGCGTTCACGTCCGCTTTGTTCGCCCGTGGAATATTGCGCACCACCACGCCTTTTTTACCGATCAGACTCATGCCAAATCCTCCGTCACGCGCGGGAAGATGCTTTGATAGCCTTCGCCGTACACGATGTTTTTGGTGCTGGTGATGCCGACGTTACGTTTGGCCTGTACGCCGCGCTGCTGAGCGACGCGGGTGTAGTATTCCCACAAATGTTCCTGTCCGGCCATGCACTGAATGGCCTGATATTTTTTGTACCAGACGTCGGTGATATCGAGCAGAACGTCAGGCTTCCATTCACACTGTTCCGGCTGATGCGGCTCGAAACAGTAGACCGGCGGCGCGCCGACGATGGTTTCGCCCGGCTTATAACCCTCAGCCTGCGCGATAATCCGCGCTTCCTGCGCCAGATGGGTGGCCATGGAGTGATCGTAGTTGTACGGGTCTTTCAGCGAGTGCGTCAGCACGAAATGTGGCTGCACGCGGCGGTAAACGTCGGCCAGGCGGAACAGCGATTCTTTGTCACCGCGCAAGGGATAATCGCCCATATCAAAAAATTCGACGGTCGCGCCGAGGATGTCCGCCGCCGCCATCGCTTCTTCACGCCGCGACGCCTTCACAATCTCTTCGCTCATATTGCCTTTACGCCACAGCTTGGCAGATTCACCGCGTTCACCAAAAGACAGACAAACGATGTGAACGGCGTAACCGGCCTGCGTATGTTTGGCGATGGCACCGCCTGCACGCCAGACGAAATCGGCGGAGTGGGCGCTGACCACTAAAGCACTTTTGGCGTTTTTTACATCATCTTGCTTGAACTGAGTCATGAGGCGTTTCCTTCGTTTTTGTTCTGATCCCGGAAGAGGTTCTGCATTCGTCCATGCTGTCAGTCTGCGTATCTGGCGGGTAATTCATTTAATTGCAGGGGGTATGCGTTTTATTTATATTGCAGAGGTATGTCACGAAAAAAAACCTGACGGGAGAAGGGGATGGCGCAAGCTGAGATGTTGAGTAACCTGATGCAAATACGGGCTTTTTGTCAGGTGGTCGATCAGGGTAGCGTATCGCGTGCGGCCGATGAGCTGTACCGCACACAGTCGGCGGTGACCAGGGCGATCCGCGACCTGGAGCAGGCGCTGGATGTGCCGCTGTTTGAACGCCACGCCAACGGCATGCTGCTGACCGATTTCGGCAAATGCGTATTACCCCGCGCGCGGCGGGCGATCGCTGAGCTGCATCTGATCCCTGCGCAGCTGGCGAAACTCCACGGCAAAACGGGGCAGACGCGCAGCGAAACCGAGCCGTTATATCTGTTCAACGTTCGCCGCCTGCAAATTTTTATTTCCCTGTGCAAAACACGCCATATGCAGACCGTCGCGACGCTGCTTGGGCTCAGCCAGCCTGCGGTCAGCGCGGCGCTGAAAGTGCTGGAGAACGGGGCGGGCGTGGCACTGCTCGAACGCACGCCGCACGGCATGATGCCGTCATTGGCGGGACAGGACATTGTGCCCAATCTGCGCCGTGCGCTGAACGAGTTACGCCATATTCCGGCGGACATTGCTGCCCGTCGTGGGGTGCTGGAAGGCACCGTGCAGGTGGGTGCGCTGCCGCTCGGGCGCACGCGATTATTGCCGCAGGCGATTATCGGCCTGACGCAGCGCTACGGCGGCGTGAAAGTGGTGACTAACGAAAGCGCGTTCAGCACGCTGGCCTCCGAACTGCGCTCCGGCGAAGTGGATTTTATCTTCGGCGCGTTGCGCTCAAGCGATTATGCGGCGGATATGGTGACCGAAACGTTGTTCACCGAAAGCATGGTGATTTTAGCCAGAAAAGGGCATCCGTTGCTGGCAGGAGAGGTGGCACACGAGGATTTACGCGAGGCGCGCTGGGTGCTGCCACGTGCGGAAACTCCGGCAAGACGGTTGCTGGATAACAGTTTTGTCGCGATGGATATTCCGCCGCCGGATCCGGTGGTGGAAAGCGGGGATCTGGGGATTGTGCGCGGATTACTGCTCGGATCCGACATGCTGGCGGCAGTCTCTGCCCGCCAGTTTGAGCACGAACTGGAATCCGGTGAACTGGTAAAACTGCCGCTGGATCTGGCCGATACGCACCGCGCCATCGGCCTGACATTCCGTGCAGGGAGTTTGCTGTCACCCGCCGCCGGGGCGCTGGTGGCGGAGATCCGCAAGGTGTGCGGCTACATCACTTCTTCAAATTCACCACCGCCTGCCTGATGGCGTATTCATACCCCTGAATGCCGAACCCGCAAATCACGCCGACGGAAACGTCGGAAAGAAACGAGTGGTGGCGGAACGCATCGCGCTTATGCACGTTGGTGATGTGTACTTCATACAACGGCAGGTTGACGGCGGTCACCGCATCGCGGATGGCGACGGAGGTGTGTGTCCATGCGGCGGCGTTGAGGACAATCGCATCCGCTTTGCCACGGCAGGCCTGAATACGGTCGATGAGCTCCCCTTCATGATTGGTCTGGAAAAATTCGATAGTTGCGCCGCAGCTTTCACCGGTCTGGTGGCAACGTTTTTCGATAGTCGCCAGCGTGTCGTGACCGTACGTTTCTGGCTCTCGGGTGCCGAGCAGGTTCAGGTTCGGGCCGTTAAAGACGGCAATTTTATAGCTCATCATCATCCCTTTTGGTTATGCGTAATCTTTAAAGTCAAACAGGTCTTTCGGCGTTTGCCACAGGATCTGGTGTCGGGTCTTTTCATCGGGGAACAGCTGTTCCACCAGCATCAGTAATGTCCCGAGATCCATCCGGTGTCCGGCACGCAGAAACGGCCAGTCGGATCCCCACATGCAATGCTCAGCCCCAAAGGCGTCGAGCAGCGCGTGCTGATACGCGTGGCCGTCCTGATAAGGAAACGGCTGGTGGCTGAACTTCGACAAGCCCGAGAGTTTTACCCAGGTGCGTTGCTGTCCGGCGAGTCCGAGCAGCGCCTGAAACGCGGGCTGTTGCAGACCTTTCGACACCTCCGGACGGCCTGAGTGGTCAATCAACAACCGCGTTCGCGTGCGGTTAATCAGCGGTAACAGCGCCAGCAGCTGGTCGTCCTGCACCTGAATCGCGGCGAAAAGATCGAGTTCAGCGAGGTCGCCCATCAGCCGGTCGAGGTGTAAAAACGGCGCCGTGCCGAGCATCGCGACGTTCATCGCAATCCCCACCACACCGGCCTTTTTCAGGTGCGCGAGCCTGTCCTGCGTGATATCAAAAGGCACCACCGCGACGCCTTTAAAACGCCCGTTACCTTCTTCCAGCGCATCCAGCAGGCAGGCGCTGTCAGTGTTATAACCGGACGTCGGACCGACAATCAGTGAATGACGGATGTTATACGCCTGCATCACCGCGCGATAATAATCGGCGGTGCCAATCTCGTGCTCTTCCGGACGGTACGGCGTGTCCGGAAGGTACGGGAAGCGCGCCGGATCAAACACATGATGGTGAGTGTCTATCTTGGGTTGCTCGAATATCGTCATGCTTTTGCTTTACCTGCCACGGAATAGAGAACTTGCTGATTGCGGGTCTTCTGGAATTCTTCCAGCGTTTCGCCGCGCATTGCGGAGTAGATATGTAAGTTGGAAACGCCGACCACCGCGCCAAGTTTTTCCAGCAGGAAGAAACTGACGCCGTAATGGATCATGCCGCGCCAGTCCAGCTCGCGCAGGAGTTTTTGCTCGGCGTCGGTGAGTTTGCTTTCGGCAAACATGGCGTTCTGATCGGTAAGGAAACGTTCGCGCCACGCAGGCTGGATCAGCCGGTGCAGGAACCGGTTGATGCGCAGGGCTTTCAGGCTGCGCGCCTGCGTGAACGGGTAGGTGCCGGGCAGTTTTTCGACGCCCGCCAGCTGCTGCGCGATTTTGTCCCGCTGGCGCTGCTGCACGTCAAACGGCGCTTCACGGGACTGATTTTCGAGGATAAGCGTCGCGATGCCGGTCATTGACGGCAGGTAATAGGCCTGATGGGTTTTCTTCACGTTGGCCGACAACGCACCGCGCATCACCAGCCACATGATCACTTCCGCGCCCTCCATCCCGCCGAGCGTGGCGAATTCCGCCAGCGTCATTTCGGTCAGACGCTGCGGATCGTTGACAATCATATCGACAAACTGCTCGTCCCAGTCCGGGTTGTTAAACCCGCAGCGCTCGCCGTGAACCTGATGAGAAACACCGCCGGTGGCGACAATCGCCACGTTCAGATCTTCCGGGAAACTTTCAATGGCACGTCGCAGTGCCTGACCGAGTTTATAGCAGCGGCGGGCGGTCGGAATTGGGAACTGCAACACGCCGATTTGCAGCGGGACGATTTGCGTCGGCCAGCCGCCATCGTGAGGCAACAGGGCGGAAAGCGGCGAGAACAGGCCGTGATCCAGCGGTTTATCCTGGAAGAACGACATGTCGAATTCGTCTGCCATCAGGCTGGCACCGATGTGCTGCGACAGCGCCGCGTGGCCTTTTACCGGCGGCAAATCACGCGGACCGCCGCCTTCATCGGCAACCTCATAATGATCGTCGATGCCTAACGTGAACGCCGAATAGTGATCGAAAAAGAAAGAGGTGACGTGGTCGTTAAAAATGTAGACCAATACGTCGGGTTTCTTCTCCTCCAGCCATGCCTGCATCGGGGCAAAACCCTCAAAAATCGGTGCCCAGGCACTCTCTTCTTGCTTGTTATGATCCACGGCGAAACCGATGGTCGGGGTATGTGAAACTGCTAAACCGCCTATGATTTTAGCCATCTTCAATCCTTAATACTGATGTAGGGTAAGCGCGGCGCATAAGCCGCGTGAGTTATGTTTCGGTCTAATTATTAGTAGGCTAACTCAGAGATTAGCGGACATTCATGGTGCGCGACAACTCCGGGATGTCAGTAATATCAACGCCTTTGATCATCTCGGCCGGGTGCGCCGCACGGTGTAAAAGAATGCTCAGGCCAGCCAGCAACGCAGGCAGCGCCAAAATAATGAAGATCATGTTTTCGCCGGAGAAGACGCCCAGCAGAATGCCACCCATCGATGAGCTGATGATCGCGCCGCTGCGGCCAATGCCGTGCATCCAGCAGACGCCGGTGGCGCGCATCTCGGTCGGATAGAAAGCCGGGGAAAAGGCCTGCAGGCCGGTCTGTGCGCCGTTAATGCACACGCCGCTGATGAAGACCAGCAGGGCGAGAACGTCCGGGCCGAAGTTACCTATGCCCTGCGACAGCAGACTCACCATGCCCATCATGTAGAAACCGGCAATGACGCGTTTTGCAGTGAATTTATCCATCAGGCCGCCGACCATCAGGCCGCCGAAGGTACCACCGAGCTGGAATAAACCGGCGACAATCGCTGCGCGCTCCAGAGAAAATCCGCCGTTACGCATAATGGTCGGCAGCCAGCCGTTGAGCAGGTAAATCACGAACAGCCCCATGAAATAGGTCACCCACAGCACGAGGGTTCCTTTGGCGTAGCCATTGGTGAACAGCTGGAAGACTTTGGCTTTTTTCTGAATAACCGGTGCTTTGAGGACGAATTTGGTGTCGGCACTGAACATTCCACCGGCGCGGGTCAGAACTTTGGCAATCTTTTCTTTGGCGACGTTGCGTACCACCATGTACATGGCCGATTCGGGCAGGATCCACATCAGCAAAGGCAGCATCAGCAACGGCAAAATTCCGCCAGCGAAAATTACCGCTTTCCAGCCGTAGTCCGGCAACAGCCCGGCGGCAATAAATCCGCCTGCACCGGAGCCGACGTTAAAGCCGCTGTACATGACGGTGATCATCAGGCTGCGGCGGCGCTCAGGCATATATTCGGAAACCAGCGTCACGGTATTGGGCATCACCGCGCCTAATCCCAGGCCGGTAAGAAAACGTAGCACGGCCATTTCTACCGGCGTACGGGCAAAGGTGCTCAGCAGGCTGAAGAGGGCGAAACACAAAATCGACCACATCAGCACGCGTTTGCGCCCGAAACGGTCCGCGTTCGGCCCGGCGATCAGCGCACCAATCGCTACCCCAAACATGGCGGCACCGAGGATCGGTCCCATTTCCGCACGGCTGATGCCCCAGTCTTCAATCAGCGCCGGGGCGATAAATCCCATCACCGCGGCATCATAGCCGTCGAACATAATGATGATGAAACATAGCGACAGAACCACCCATTGATATTTCGATATCGGGCGTTCGTCTATCCACGTTTTAACATCCACGATGGTGTTGTTGCTCATAGGGTACGCTCTCTGTTTTTTTTATTAATATGTGATCGGATTAAAACTTTGAGAATAATTCCACCGGCAGGCGGGGCACACCGCAGACCCGTAGAGGGGTTTTATTAAAATTATTTTATTTATTAAACAATGAGTTGACTTGTCACTGCTGCACTTCCAGATTACCAACTTAGGGGCTGCAAACGGCGATGTCTGCCATAAAATCATTATGCAGGTATGAGTTTTGTTTATATTGGTTTTTCTGAAAGTACGGCAGACCGGCTGCCGTCGGAGAAAATATTAGGAGAGAAGGGAAATTACAGAGGGCGTAAATTACAGCAAATCAGTCAGCCGGGCATATCCCAGAAGCAGTCGTCATCGAGTGTGAGGGTCGCGATTTTTTGCACCGGCCCGCGCATATTCACCTGAAAATCACCGCTGAAGCGGATCGCCAGCTGTCCGCCCGGCATATGCACCGTGACGTTGTCATCGACGTGCCCGAGTTTGTGCATCGCGCTGGCCGCCGCACAACTGCTGCTGCCGGATGCCAGTGTATATCCCGCACCGCGCTCCCAGATGCCGATACTGATATTGCGGCGATCCAGCACCTGGACGAATTGTACGTTGATGCGTTTGGGAAAAATCGAGAGCGTTTCTATTTCTGCCCCGAGTTGCTTCACGAGATGTAAATCCAGCTTTTCCACCTTTATCACGCAATGGGGATTACCCATCGAGACCAGCGTAGCGCTAAGCGTGTGGCCACCCACCACCAGCGGCAGCGCGAGCGCTTCATCACCCTCTACGCTTGCCGGTAACGCCGACGGCGAAAACTTTGCCTGCCCCATATCGACGATCACCTGATGCGCGCCTTCGGTCACTTCGCATCTGACCTGACCGCCTGACGTATTAACCAAAAATGGCTGATGTTCGACGCGGCCAATATCAAACAGATAACGGGCGTAGATGCGTAAGCCGTTGCCGCTTTTCTCGGCTTCAGAACCGTCTGGATTAATGATGCGTAATGTCGGTATGTCAGCGTCATCGAAATCGATCAGCAAACCGTCGGAACCGATGCCATAGTGGCGATCGCAAATACGTCGGATTTGTTTGTTGGTCAGCTGACTCGCGACGCTGTGATGGCAGACCAGGTAATCGTTACCCAGCCCGTGATAGCGGTGAAAAATCATAGTGATGGCTTCCGGCTAATTTATCATTGATATGAATAGCTTTAATCGGAATCCATTTATATTTCAATGTTTGATGTGCTAAAACGAATACTTATCTGTTTGGAATATAGCCCTGTAAAGGAGTCATTGATGGATGCATTTACCGTTCCTGTCGCTTCCCCTGCACTCAATATCGAGACGCCACGACTGATCCTCCGGCAATGGAAGGACAATGATTTCGCCCCCTTTGCTGCAATGAATGCAGATCCACAAGTGATGGAATTTTTCCCATCCGTGCTGACCCGCGAGAAGAGCGATGAAATGGCGACCCGCTGCCGGGATTTGATAGCAGAGCGCGGATGGGGCATTTGGGCGGTTGAGCTGCGTGAAACCGGCGAGTTCATCGGTTTCGTCGGGTTGCATACGCCGGGCTACGATTTGCCTTTTACCCCCTGCGTCGAAATTGGCTGGCGCTTACGGGCGGATTCGTGGGGTCAGGGTTATTGCAGCGAAGCCGCCCGCGCCGCGCTGGATGCCGGGTTTACTCAGCTGGGGCTAAGCGAAATTGTGGCATTCACTGCACTGCCAAATCTGCGTTCACAGGCGGTGATGAAGAAGATGGGCATGGTGAGTAATCCGCATGAGAACTTCAGTCATCCGGCGGTAGAGAAGGGGAGCTGGCTGGAGGAGCATTGCCTTTATCGGCTTAAGCGAGCCTAGAGCGCTTAATCGCGGTGTCTGCTAAATATTGATTTGCTCTTAATAACCCAGCCATTCCTGGCCTTCGCACGAAACGGAGCAGACTGAGCATGTGGCAGGTTTGCTTTGCTCCTCCCCCTGCGAAGGGGGAGGTTGGGAGGGGGTATAGCACGCCATAAATTTGTCGCAGACAACGTTCTTGATCCGAGCACCAGGCACTCAGACCCGTTTAGTCTGGGATCAGACGGAGATCTTACGGACCATTTGTCCCGTCACCGTCTCCAGCCCGTTCGCACCATAGAATTTCTGCGACTGGCTGGCGTTGAGGATCGCGAGAGCCTCAGTGTTGTAGTCGATCTGTTTCCCCAGCAGTAATCCGTTGTGCCGGTTGATCTGACTCAGTTTGGTGGTCATTTGTACCACCTGCTTCCACATCGCGGCGATTTCTGGCTGACGCGAGTAGGGTGCGGTTTGTTTCAGGCGCTCGTCGTGCTGACGACGTTGTTTATCAAGATAGTCTACCGTGGCCAGCAAGGAGCTTTTTTGCTCGGTGATGTGTTGCAGGGCCGCTCCGTTAACGCGGCCTGAGCACAGTATCGTTTGTTCGTGATTAATCACTTGATCCAGCGCTTGCAACGTTTCAACCAGGGTAGTCATGGTCTTGATAAAGTTCTTCATCGTGCCTAATTACCTTTCAACTTAAAAATCTTTGAGATAATCCTGTGTGTCTTGCAACAGGGCATCGGCAATTTTGCCCGTGTCCATTGTCAGTTTGCCATCACGGATCGCCTGCTTCAGCTCGTCTACACGGGCTGTATTAATATCCTGCGCACTTGACTGAGTCAGCGAGGTTTGGGCTTCGCTCAGTGTCACTGCGGTACCGCTGGTTTTGGTGCTGGAAACGGTGTCTTCTTTACGCGCGTTCTGTACAGACGTCTCAGAAGGATCGCGTTGCTGGATCGGGCTGAGAGGCGAAACGCCTTGAGTACGATCAATAGCCATATTTTTTTCTCCGGTAATTGCCCGTCAGACTTCACGTTGCCGGTGCGTTTGCTCCGTGCAACACGAACTGTTCAGGGCAATAAGTTAGGGTCAATACCCTAAAAATGCCGTCGTGTGACGACTCTGATACGTGTGTTATCGACATGTGGAGGAATAACTTTAGCCTTTATTGCCGAAAAAGTGACGATTCATCACTAAATTTCCACCGTGACAGACCCGTCTGAACCCACCGTACCATTGACTATCACGCCTGAAGGCATCCTGATCCGGACGGATTCATTTGCTGCTGCATTGTTCATGGCCTTACCTGCGCTGGACACGTTGAAGCCGCTGCCCGTCGCCTGCACCTGCACTTCCTGACCGGCGTGAACCATCCACGGACGGCGCAGCATAGAGAGCGTCAGTGGCTGACCGATGTTGATGTTGCGCAAGGTCACGCCGTTAAGCGCCTGTTGGCTGTCTAAAATCGCTTTTTGCGGCAGCAGATCCAGTCTTCCGGTCTTCTGCTGCATATCTGCTTGTGCAAGGTGCGCACCGGCAGGGACATTTTTCGCCGCCACCCAGTAAGTTCCGCTCACCTGCACTTTGGTCTGCACGTAGCTTTTTTTCCCGTTGCAGTTCACCGCCACCGACACATTGCCCCAGGTGCGGCCGTTTGGCGAAAGCATAAACTGCGGCGCGAGGCACTGTGGCTGGCGCGCCACCGGCGTGGTGACCTGCACAGAAACCTGCATGCCGCTATCGGCATATTGCTGACGGAAGAACTGCTGTAACTGGCTGGAGAGCAGTGTATCGCTATTGATCTGAGCGGGCATGGTTTTCACCGGTGCATTTTGCGCATAACTGCCCACACTGACCGTTGCACCCAGAAGCATGCAGGTCAGTATGAAGCGGCAGCGTCCCATCATCAGTCTGCTCATTCGCGATTTATCCTTGTGCCAGTGTGCGGGCCATAAGTCTACTGGCGACAAGTCTACCCGCACTTTTCAATTCCTAAAGGAACAAATAGCGCCCGATTTTGCGCTTATTCAGACGATAGGTTATTGACACCCGCAATTATGCTGTCGGCTCCAAAATCTCATTTTGCGGAGGGCGCATGCTCGACAAATTGAACGCCGCACTACAGTTCCAACAGGAAGCGCTCAACCTGCGCGCCCAGCGGCAAGAAATACTTTCAGCCAATATCGCCAACGCCGATACCCCAGGGTACCAGGCGCGCGATATTGATTTCGCCAGTCAGTTACAGAAAGTGATGGAGCAAGGCCGCGCCAGTGGCAGCGGTATGTCTTTGTCACTGACGTCTGACCGCCACATTCCGGCATCGAACGCTCAGGCAGCCGATATGGATTTGATGTACCGGATCCCGGACCAACCTTCGGCGGACGGTAACACAGTCGATATGGACCGTGAACGTACCAATTTTGCCGATAACAGCGTGCGCTATCAGACTGATCTGACCGTCCTTGGTGGACAGGTCAAATCGATGATGTCCGTGTTGCAAGGATAATTTCATATGTCGATGTTGGGTATTTTTGATATCGCCGGTTCTGCGCTCGCTGCGCAGTCTCAGCGTCTGAACGTCAGCGCCAGTAACATGGCCAACGCCGACAGCGTCACCGGTCCCGATGGTCAGCCTTACCGGGCCAAACAGGTGGTGTTTCAGGTAAATGCCGCACCTGGCCAGGAAACCGGCGGCGTGAAAGTGGCGCAAATAGTCGATGATCCGGCGCCGATGCGCATGGTGTATGAGCCGGGTAATCCGATGGCGGATGCTAAAGGCTATGTACAGATGCCAAACGTAGATGTGGTCAGCGAAATGGTGAACACCATCTCTGCTTCCCGCAGTTATCAGGCCAACGTCGAGGTGCTTAACACCACCAAGTCGTTGATGATGAAAACTCTCACTCTGGGTCAATAGCGGAGCGAACCATGGCAATTACCACGTCGATTAACGACACCACGGATAACACCATTGCGGCGGCCAGCGCGACGTCCACGACCAGCGGAAGTTCGGCCGATGACTTATCCAGCAGTTTCCTGACCTTGCTGGTGGCGCAGCTGAAAAACCAGGATCCCACCAATCCGATGGATAACAGCCAGCTGACCACCCAGTTAGCGCAAATCAGTACCGTGAGCGGTATTGAAAAACTCAACACAACGCTGGGCAGCATCTCCGGACAAATCACCAGTGGCTCCTCAGTTCAGGCAAGTTCCCTGATCGGCCACGGTGTGATGGTTTCCGGCAGCACCATTTTGGTCGGCAGCGATACCGACGGCACCGTCAGCACCACACCATTTGGTCTGGAGCTGGAAAGCGCCGCGGACAACGTCACGGCTACCGTCACCGATTCCACCGGCAAAGCCGTGAAGACTATCAGCCTGGGTTCCCAGACTGCCGGTGTCCACAGCTATACCTGGGATGGCACGCAGGACGATGGCACCAAAGCCCCGAACGGCAGCTATTCCTTCAGCATCAATGCGTTGAATAACAATCAGCAAATGGTGGCAACGCCGCTGAACTATGCACTGGTAAACGGCGTGATCAACAACACGACCGGCACCTCGCTGGATCTCGGTGTGCGCGGAACGACGACAGTCGATCAGGTAAGACAGATTTTGTAATCGTTTTGCTCCTCCCTCTGCGAAGGGGGAGGCGGGGAGGCGGGATAACTGGCTGCGTCTTAATGGCCAGTAATACCCCACCCCAACCCTCCCTTTCGCAGGGCAGGGAGCCAAAGACGCCTCTTCGCAGGGGAGGAGCTAAAGATGCATAAACACTACACAGTAAACTGGAGCTAACATGAGCTTTTCGCAAGCAGTCAGCGGCCTGAGCGCAGCATCGTCCAACCTGGACGTGATTGGTAACAACATCGCCAACTCCGCGACCGTCGGTTTCAAAACCGCGACCGCGTCTTTTGCCGATATGTTCGCCGGTTCACAAACGGGGATGGGCGTTAAAGTCGCCGCAGTCACACAAAACTTTAACGACGGCACCACCACCACGACATCCCGTGGTCTGGACGTTGCACTGAGCGGTAACGGTTTCTTCCGTTTGGCCGACAGCAGCGGCACCGTGTACTACTCCCGAAACGGCCAGCTGTCTCTGGATGCGAACCGTAATCTGGTAAACATGCAGGGTCTGAGCGTGACCGGTTTCCCGGCCACGGGTACACCGCCGACCATCGCTGCGGGCGCACAGCCTGTTGCACTGAGCGTGCCAACGACCATGATGAGCGCCAAATCCACCGTCGGTGGCACCATGGTGGCGAACCTGAACTCTACGGACACCGCACCAAAAACTGCCACGTTCAACAGCAGCGATGACACCAGCTACAACTACGTCAACAGCATCACGACCTATGACTCACTGGGTAACGCGCACGATAACAACGTGTACTTCGTGAAGTCTGCGACGGTCGCCAACAGCTGGGACGTTTACTCTCAGGATGGCAGCGTGACCGGTTCTACCGCCGGTAAAATTGGTACGCTGAACTTCAGCTCAAGCGGCGCGCTGACCAGCACAAACGCCGCCGACGGCACTACGCAGACGGGCCTGAGCCTGACGTTGCCGATGAACAACACCGCCAATGGCGCTGTTTCTCCACAAACGGTTGCACTGGATTTCACCGGCAGTATTCAGCAGAGCACCGGCAGCAACAGCATCGGTTCCCTGACGCAGGATGGTTACGCAGCAGGTCAGATGACCGGCTACACCATCAATAACGACGGCACCATCACCGGCACGTACTCCAACCAGAAAACCCAGCTGCTCGGCCAGATCGTGCTGAGCTCCTTCTCTAACCCGGAAGGTCTGAAATCTGAAGGTGACAACGTCTGGACTGCGACCTCTTCTTCTGGTCAGGCCGTTAACGGCATCGCCAGCGAAGGTGGCTTCGCCAGCATCACCAGTGGCGCGCTGGAATCATCCAACGTCGATCTGAGTGCTGAACTGGTCAATATGATCGTTGCTCAGCGTAACTATCAGTCGAATGCGCAAACCATCAAAACTCAGGACTCCATCCTGAACACGCTGGTTAACCTGCGCTAACGCGCGATAAAACTCGATAGGGCAGCACTATGGATCACGCTATCTACACCGCGATGGGCGCCGCCAGCCAGACGCTGGTACAGCAGTCGGTCACGTCAAGTAACCTGGCTAACGCCTCCACACCGGGATTTCGTGCACAGCTTTTAGCCATGCGCGCGGTGCCGGTGGATGGCCAAAGTCTGGATACCCGCACACTGGTCACGGCGTCTACGCCGGGCGCAGACATGTCGCAGGGGAAGCTTAACTACACGGGCCGTCCGCTGGATGTGGCCTTACAGCAGGATGGTTTCCTGGCGGTGCAGATGCCTGATGGCTCTGAAGCGTATACCCGTAACGGTGACATGCAGGTGTCACCCACTAACCAGCTGACCGTACAAGGTCATCCGGTGATGGGTGACAACGGGCCAATCGAAGTGCCGCCAAATTCGCAGCTGACCATCTCTGCGGACGGCACGATTGCTGTGCTGGAAGCCGGCGCTGACCCGAACACCATGGGTCAGCTCGGTAAACTGAAACTGGTTAAAGCCACCGGCAGTGAAGTGATGCGAGGCGACGACGGCATGTTCCGCCTGACGCCGGAAACTGCACAGACCCGTGGTAATGCGCTTCAGGCCGATCCGACCATTCACGTTATGCCCGGAACGCTCGAAGGCAGTAACGTGCAACCGGTCGAAACCATGGTTGACATGATAGCTAACGCCCGCCGCTTTGAGATGCAGATGAAAGTCATCCACAGCGTCGATGAAAATGAACAACGTGCCAATAATCTGCTGTCACTGACCTGATGATGGCAGAGGAGTAACGACATGATCCCATCGCTTTATATCGCGAAAACCGGTCTGGATGCCCAGCAGACCAACATGGACGTCATCGCCAACAACCTGGCGAACGTCAGCACCAACGGCTTTAAACGCCAGCGTGCGGTATTCGAAGATTTGCTGTACCAGACAATCCGCCAGCCGGGTGCGCAGTCGTCCGAACAGACCAACCTGCCTTCGGGTTTGCAGATAGGTACCGGTGTGCGCCCTGTTTCTACTGAACGCTTGTTCTCGCAGGGTAACCTGTCGCAGACCAGCAACAGTAAAGACATTGCCGTCAAAGGTGAGGGGTTCTTCCAGGTGCAGTTGCCTGACGGCACCACGGCCTACACCCGCGACGGTTCTTTCCAGGTTGATCAGAACGGTCAGCTGGTGACCTCCAGCGGCTATCAGGTTATTCCTGCGATCACCATCCCGACTAACGCCCTGAGCATGACCGTGGGTCGCGACGGGATAGTCAGCGTCACCCAGCAGGGACAGACGGCAGCGCAGCAGGTTGGTCAGTTAACCCTGAGCACCTTTATCAACAACAGCGGCCTGGAATCAATGGGTGAAAACCTGTACCAGGAAACGCAAAGTTCCGGCGCACCGACAGAAAGTACACCGGGCCTGAACGGCGCTGGCCTGTTGTATCAGGGCTATGTTGAGACCTCGAACGTCAACGTGGCGGAAGAGCTGGTCAACATGATCCAGACGCAACGCGCGTATGAAATCAACAGTAAAGCAGTGTCCACCTCGGACGAAATGCTGCAGAAACTTTCGCAGCTGTAATGTATGAGAGGACGGGGGCTTAAGCGCTCCTGTCCTGTACGGTTTCTGATTCCTGTCAGGTCGATTTTTTTAAGGCGATAACTGTGGTGACCAAAAAAATAACGTCGGTAAAGACTTCTCTTGTAAACCGACCAGGCAAGCTGGTTCTGCCGCTGTTTGTGACGTTACTGGCGAACGGTTGCGCGTATTTTCCGCACACCCCGCTGGTGCCAGGCACGACCACAGCAGCACCTGCGCCTGCCGCACCGCCGGTTCCTAACGGTTCGATTTTCCAGTCAGTTCAGCCGATGAACTATGGTTATCAGCCTTTGTTCGAAGACCGTCGTCCGCGCAATATCGGCGATACCCTGACCATCGTGTTGCAGGAAAACGTCAGTGCGAGCAAAAGCTCCTCGGCGAACGCCAGCCGCAACGGGTCAACCAAATTTGGCTTTGATACCACGCCGCGCTATCTGGAAGGGCTGTTCGGCAATGCCCGCGCTGCGGTGGACACGTCCGGCGATAACACCTTCGCGGGCAAAGGTGGCGCTGCCGCCAACAACAGCTTCACCGGAACATTGACCGTCACGGTCAGCGAAGTGCTGGCCAACGGCAACCTGAAAGTTGTCGGTGAGAAACAAATCGAAATTAATCAGGGAACCGAATTCATCCGGTTCTCCGGTGTGGTCAACCCGCGCACCATCAGCGGCGCGAATGCGGTGGTCTCCACGCAGGTGGCCGATGCGCGTATCGAGTACGTAGGGAATGGCTACATCAACGAAGCGCAGAACATGGGCTGGTTGCAGCGGTTCTTCTTAAACTTATCGCCGTTATAACGAGGCAATCATGCGAAAAATTCTTTCCGGTATCTTCTGTCTGGCGATGTCCGCCCTGGTGATACTGCCCGCATCCGCCGATCGTATTCGTGATCTGACCACGGTACAGGGCGTGCGTGATAACGCCCTGATCGGCTACGGTCTGGTCGTCGGCCTCGATGGTACGGGTGACCAGACCACGCAGACGCCGTTCACCACGCAGACGCTGACCAACATGTTATCTCAGCTCGGCATCACCGTTCCGGCTGGCACCAACATGCAGTTGAAAAACGTCGCGGCGGTGATGGTCACCGCCAAAATGCCACCGTTCTCCCGCGCAGGACAGGCTATTGACGTGGTGGTCTCTTCCATGGGTAACGCCAAAAGCATTCGCGGCGGCACCTTGCTGATGACTCCAATGAAAGGGGTCGACAATCAGGTCTACGCGCTGGCACAAGGTAACGTACTGGTCGGCGGTGCCGGAGCATCTGCCGGTGGCAGCAGCGTGACGGTGAACCAGGTTTCCGGCGGGCGTATCACCGGCGGTGCAACCATTGAACGCGAACTGCCAAGCACCTTCGGCACCGAAGGCGTGATCAGCCTGCAACTTAATGACGAAGACTTTAACCTGGCCCAGCAGGTCAGCGATGCTATCAACCGTCAGGGCATGGGTGTGGCTTCCGCGCTGGATTCGCGCAACATTCAGGTGGTTGTGCCGCGCGGTAATGTTTCTCAGGTGCGCATTCTGGCGCAGATCCAGAACATCGAAGTCAACGTCGGGCCGATGGACGCGAAAGTCATCATCAACTCCCGTACCGGCTCGGTGGTCATGAACCGTGACGTCACGCTCGACAGCTGCGCGGTCGCGCAGGGCAATCTTTCCGTGGTCGTCGATCGTCAGAACGATGTCAGCCAGCCCAATACGCCGTTCGGTGGGGGACAGACGGTGGTGACGCCTAACACCAATATTTCCGTGCGTCAGTCCGGCGGGTCGATACAGCAGGTTCGCTCCAGCGCCAGCCTGAACAACGTTGTCCGTACGCTGAACGCGTTAGGGGCGACGCCTATCGATCTGATGTCTATTTTGCAGGCCATGAAAACAGCCGGTTGCCTGCGTGCTGATTTGGAAATTATCTGATGAGCGATCTGATGTCGATGTCCGGGGCGGCGTATGACACGCAGTCCCTGAACAAGCTGAAGCGGGATGTGTCGCTGGATCCGCAAGCGCACATTAAAGAAGTGGCGAAACAGTTTGAAGGAGTGTTCGTGCAGATGATGCTGAAAAGCATGCGTCAGGCGTTGCCGGAAGGCGGGCTGCTGAGCAACGAACAAACCAAGCTTTATACATCGATGTACGATCAGCAAATTGCGCAGGACATGTCCAACAAAGGGTTGGGTATGGCGGACATGATGGTTGAACAGTTAACCGGCGGCACCAAACAACCGTCAGAACTAGCGGGCACCGTGCCAATGGCGCTGGATAACGAAGTGCTGAAAACGCTGCCCATTCAGGCAATGGAACAGTATCTGCGTAAAGCCATCCCTGCGGCACCGGATCGCACCACCGGCGGCGCACCGCTTTCGCAAGACAGCGGGCAGTTCGTCTCTAACCTGAGCATTCCGGCGCAGGTCGCCAGTAAAGACAGCGGCATTCCGCACCAGCTGATCATGGCGCAGGCCGCGCTGGAATCCGGCTGGGGGCAGCGTGAAATTCCGACCAGCGATGGCAAACGCAGCTTCAACCTGTTCGGCATCAAAGCGGGCAGCAGCTGGGACGGCCCGACCACTAATATCACGACCACCGAATACGCCAACGGCGTAGCGAAAAAAGTCCAGGCCAGTTTCCGCGTATACGGCTCGTATGTGGAAGCTATCAGCGACTACATCAAACTGCTGACCAACAACCCACGTTATGCGCAGGTAGCCTCGGCGAGTACGCCGGAACAAGCGGCACATGCGCTACAAAAAGCAGGCTACGCCACTGACCCGAATTACGCCGATAAACTGGTCAGCGTGATCCAGAAAATCAAAGGCGCGGGTGAGCAGGCTGTGAAAGCCTACAGTCATGATCTCAAAGATATTTTCTGATATACGCGTTTAAAATGGCAACCTCCTCTCAGGCATTAAAAAAGTTTGAAAGCGGTTGCCATTTTTCTCTCAAGTTTTCGCACCACACGCCGATAACCAGATCAATATGGGAAAAGGCCAACACCCCGACCCAACCCCTTTACTTATCCGGCGGTAAACTTTTACACCGGCAGCCAGAAGGTCACTCATGTCCAGTAGCTTAATCAATACCGCAATGAGCGGACTGAACGCAGCGCAGGCCGCGCTCAGCACCGTCGGAAACAACATCGCTAACGTCAGTGTCGCCGGGTACAACCGTCAGACAACGATCATCAACCAAAGCAATGGCACGGCGACGGGCGCGGGTTACATCGGTAACGGCGTAACGGTCACTGGCGTGAATCGCGAATATAACTCTTTTGTGGTGAAACAGTTGCTGGGCTCCAGCGCAACCAGCAGCGCGTTATCCACCCAGCTCGATCAGGCCAGCTCTATCGATGACTTACTGGGCGACAGCTCCACCGGTATCGATGCGACCATGGCCACCTTCTTTAAAGGCCTGCAAACCCTGACCAGCAACGCCAGCGACAGCGCCGCGCGTCAGGCTGTTTTAGGGGAAGCGCAGGGCCTGACCGCACAGTTCAACAGTTCGGCGAAATACCTCAACGACATGAACACTGCGGTGAACCAGCAGATTTCGCAGAACGTTGATCAGATCAACACCTACGCCACGCAGATTGCCAAACTGAACAGCCAGATCACCGCCACCCGTGGCAGCACCGGTCAGGAGCCTAATGCGCTGCTCGATCAGCGCGATCAACTGGTCAGCCAGCTCAACGACATCAGCGGCGTGGTCGTGACGCAGCAGGATGGCGACACTTACAACGTCTCCTTTGCCAACGGCATGCCATTAGTCAACGGCGGCAATGCAAAAACTGTTGTCGCAATGGCTTCCAGCGCAGATCCGACCAAGCTGACCGTGGGCATGACTCAGCCCGATGGCACAGTGACAGAACTTCAGGAAAGCCGCCTGACCACCGGTTCACTCGGCGGCACGCTGGCATTTCGTAAAGATAACCTCGAGCCTGCGATCAACCAGTTGGGCCAGCTGGCGCTGAGCATGGCCGACAGCTTCAACAGCACCAATAAAGCCGGTTTTGACCTCAATGGTGACGCCGGGACCAACTTCTTCTCTTTCACCGGTGCCACCACCGTTGGCAACGTGAAGAACACCGGTACCGCCAATATCAGCGTGGCTTATACCGACACCACCGCGGTGAAAGCCAGTGATTACACCATGGCGTATAACGGCACCGGCTGGGATGTGACCCGCGTATCTGACGGAGCAAAAATCAGCCCGACCGCAGGCACCGATGCCAGCGGCAATGCGACCCTGAACTTCGACGGCCTGGCAGTTTCCGTTACCGGAACGCCTTCGACCAAAGACAGCTTTACGCTCAAAACCGTTAGCAATGTGGCGGGCAGCCTGAACGTGGCTATCAGCGATTCATCTTTGATCGCAGCAGCAGGCGCGGCAGACAGCGGCGTCAGCGATAACACCAATGCCCAGAAATTGCTAAACCTGCAAACCGCCAAACTGGTGGAAGGCAAATCCACCCTGTCCGGCGCATACGCCAGCCTGGTGAGCAACGTGGGTAATCAGGTCAGCACGCTGACAACGACCAGCACTGCGCAGGCCAACATTGTGACGCAATTGACCGCGCAGCAGCAGTCTATCTCCGGGGTTAACCTCGATGAGGAGTACGGCGATCTGCAACGCTACCAGCAATATTATCTGGCGAACGCACAGGTCGTGCAGACGGCTTCGACGATTTTCGACGCGATCATCAACCTTCGTTAATACCTGATAATGACGTATCGGGTATTGAGAAAGAATAATTCGAACTGATAAGGAACTGATGCCATGCGCCTTAGTACCAATATGATTTACACACAAAATATGGATGCGGTGCTGGATGGTCAGAACCGTTTTCAGGCAACGGGTTTACAGCTTTCGACCGGTTCTAAAGTCAGTAAGCCTTCAGACGATCCGCTGGCGGCTTCTCAGGCAGTGCTGGTTCGTCAGGCATCTGCTCAGAACAGCCAGTATTCGGTGGCGCGGACCTTCGCCAATCAGAGCATGAGTCAGGAAGAATCTATCCTGTCCAGCGTAACGTCATCCATTCAGGACGCGCAGACACTGATCGTTCAGGCCGGTGACGGTTCACTGAGTGATGATGACCGCTCTTCACTGGCGACGAAACTGGAAAGCCTGAAGTCTCAGATTCTGAACATGGCGAACAGCACCGACGGTAATGGTCGCTATATTTTTGCTGGTTATAAAAGCGATACGGCGCCGTTCACCCAGGATGCGACCACCGGCGATGTAACCTATGTTGGCGGCACCACAGAGATTTCACAGCAGGTTGATGCCAGCCGTACGATGACCATCAACCACACCGGCAACGAAGTTTTCCAGACCTTAACCGGTGATGCGAAAGCCGAGCCCGATGGTTCTGCCAGTGAAGCGGATATCTTCAAAACTATCGACGGCGCGCTGAAAGCGCTGAAAACGCCGTCTGCGGATTATGCGACCGATACCGAATACACGGATGCAATCGGCAAAGCTAACCGTGGTCTGAGTAACTCGCTCAACAACGTGCTGTCTGTGCGTTCTGAACTGGGTACGCAGATGAGTGAACTGGACACGCTGGACACGCTGGGTGATAACCGCGAAGTAACCAACGCCAGTAAACTGAGTAACTTAGTGGACACTGACTGGACGTCAGCGATTTCGACCTACACGCTGCAACAGGTTGCGCTTCAGGCTTCCTATAAGACATACAGCGCCATGCAGGGTATGTCACTGTTCCAGATGAATTCGTAATCCCTCCTGCGCGTCTTTGCGCAAGACTTCTCATCTTCGTTATCGACTGCATACCGGCTTTCAAAGCGTGTATGCAGGCTTTTTTCTGACTGTACTTAAACCGGGTACTTTCAGTTTTGTATGTCGTCTTTCTAAGGTTGGACGACATACACTTTTTCCCCCTTCCTATTTCGCGCCGGTCCTGAGTGGGCTGCATGTACTCGCCCGGATCACTGATATCTGAGTCAGTCCATCGGGACTCTTTCGCTTGCCGCCTTCCTGCGACGAAAGCTATTTAGGGCAACCCGTTTTCGATATGCGATTTTCAGTGACCGAAAAGCGCGAGAAGAACCGGGAACAGGAAAGGGGCGAGCAGGGAGGTGATAATCCCGCAAATCACCAGCGCCAGTGAACTGAATGCGCCTTCCTGATAATCCATTTCGGCGCAACGAGCGGTACCGAGTGCGTGCGAGGCGGTACCCATCGCCAGACCGCGTGAGGCTTTGGTGGTGATTTTCAGCAGGTTGAGAATACTGTGACCGAACACCGCTCCGAGAATACCCACGAATATCACACACACCGCGCTGATCGCCGGAATGCCGTTAATGGATTGCGCTGTCGCCATCGCAATCGGCGTAGTGACGGATTTCGGTAAGACCGACGCGGCGATCTGCGGCGTTGCCCCCATCCATAATGCAATCGCCGTCCCGGTGACCATCGCCACTACGCTGCCGATAAAACAGATGCTGATAATGGATTTCCAGCGCGCGCGGATCTGATGAAGTTGCTCGTACAGCGGGAACGCCAGCGCGACAACGGCGGGTTGCAGCAAGTCATTGAGAATTTTGCTGCCCGCAAAGTAACGCGCGTAGGGGATATTGGTCACCAGCAGCAGGGGAATGATCACCACCATCGACATCAGCAACGGGTTCAGCAGCGGCATTTTCAGCCGGATTGCCAGCTTGCGGGTGGCGAAAAAGACCAGCAGCGTCAGCGGCAGTGACCACAGAATATCAATCATTTTTATCCTCCGCTTTAGCCTTAACAGTGCCGCGATCCCCGTGAATATAGTGAGAGCAGTACGCCACCACCAGCAGCACAATCAAAGTACTGACCAGGCAAGACACCACCAGCGGGCCGAATTGCGTGCGCAGCTGTTCGTAGTAATTCATGACGCCGACGCCTATCGGAACAAACAATAATGCCATGTAGCGGATCAGCACGTTGCAGCCGGGTTTCACCCATTTAAACGGCAGAATTTGCGTCGAGAGCAGACAAAACAGAATCAGCATCCCGATGATGCTGCCGGGAATAGTAAGGGGCAAAAGCGAGGAAATCGCGTTACCGGCGAATAAACACAGGTAAATCAGAATAAACGCCCGAATATATTGAAATGCCAGAGATACTACGTTGCTCATGGTGTTTCACCCAGTTGAATGATGCATTCATCATACAATTAAGATGTGATCTGTGCCACATAACTCAGTATGAAATTTAGGAATGAAGTGTATTCCATAGGGGGGCGGTTGGCGCGGGGAAAATGAAGTCAGGCCGGACTCCAAAACGGTTTTTGTGTGCGGGCACCACTGAAAAGCGGTTTTAAACTGACCGGGATTGTTTCGGTTTTTCACGTGCAGTGATCGACTGGCCTTTCGTGTTGTTTTCGGTGCAGGGCGCTAAGTGATCACTCTCATTGAGAAAAAAACTTTCCCGGTCGGGTAACTGATGTCCCTCGGTGCCACCGGGAATGCATTAAGTCCGATCTGGCTTACATCAAATCCTCAAGGCGCTTATACAACTCCCGGAATACCTTCCGCCGCTCTGCATAAACTTTATGTTTCTGCGCATCAGGTTGATGCACTTGTTCAAGCGCCAGCTCCGGCAGGAATTGTTCCAGCGGGCTTCCCGGATTCATCGCAATTTGCGCTAACCTTGCGGCACCCAGCGCGGGTCCGACGTCACCCCCTGTGCGATACTCCAGCGTCAGACCACTGATATCCGCCAGCATTTGCCGCCAGTAAGGGCTGCGCGCGCCGCCGCCGATCAGCGTAATACTGTGTGGTTTCAGACCGGTGGCATGTAATACATCCATGCCGTCGGCGAGGGCGAAACCCACGCCTTCGAGGACCGCGCGGGCGATATCGGCAGGGCCGTGCTGATGTGTCAGGCCGAACAGGGTACCTTTGGCATTCGGGTTATTGTGCGGCGTGCGTTCGCCCGACAGGTACGGCAGGAAGCAGACCGGTGAATCCGCCGGAGGCGTATTCTCAGCCAGACCGATCAACTCGCCAACGGATGCGGTACCGGTGAGATTCGCAGCCCAATCGAGACAGGAGGCGGCACTGAGCATCACAGACATCAGATGCCAGGTGTCCGGCAAGGCATGGCAGAAACTGTGAACTGCCTGCTGCGGATTACTAAGGAAACCGTCACTGACCGCGAAGTACACCCCCGATGTGCCGAGCGACAGCATCGCCTGGCCGGTTTTGTAGAGGCCGACGCCCACGGCACCGGCGGCGTTATCACCACCGCCTGCAATAACCGGAACACAATCCATGCCCCAGCGGGAGGCCAGTGCCGGTAACAGCTGACCGGTGATTTGATTACCTTCAAACAGCGCGGGCATGTGCTGGCGGGTCAGGCCAGTTGCGGCGAGCAGGCTGTCACTCCAGTCACGTTTAGCGACATCCAGCCACATAGTGCCGGCAGCATCTGACATATCGCTGGCGAAAACGCCCGTCATCAGCCAGCGCAGGTAATCTTTTGGCAGTAATACCTTGTCAATTTTGGCGAACAGTTCCGGCTCGTTTTCACGCAGCCACTGCAGTTTCGGGGCGGTAAAACCGGGCATCATCAGGTTGCCGGTGATCTCGCGCGAATCCGGCACCGCGGCCTCCAACTGCTGGCACTGGCTAAAACTGCGGCCATCGTTCCAGAGGATCGCCGGGCGTAATACGTTTTGTTGCGCATCCAGCACAGTTGCGCCATGCATCTGACCGGTAATTCCCACCGCTTTCACTTGTTTTAATGCGTGTAACTGCGAAAGGGCTAAAACGGCTTTCTCTGTGGCGCTCCACCAGTCAGCGGGATTTTGCTCTGACCACAAAGGGTGCGGGCGGGAAAGGGTTAACGCCTCACTGTGGCTGGCCACCACCTGACCCTCTTCGCTGAGTAAAATCGCTTTAACGCCAGAGGTGCCGAGATCTATACCGAGATACATACCAGATTCCTTTTTTAAGTAAGGTGAAAACCCGTCCCTGAAGTCTTACAGAAACAACGCCCTGTAAACCAGAGGCGGACAGGGCGCAAATCACAACGAGGATTTAACCAAACAGATAGCGATTAACCAGATTTTCTAAACGTTCCTGCTGACCGCTCTGGTGCTGAGGGTTGATCTCATTTTGCTGCGCCTGTGCGCTCAGAGATTCCAGAGACATTTTACCCTGCAGGATCTGCTGACCAAGCTCCGTGTTCCAGCCTGCGTATCGCTGGGCGACGTGTTTATCCAGTTCACGGCTTTCAATCATGCGTGCTGCAACTTTCAGCGCCAGTGCCATGGTATCCATGCCACCGATATGGCCGTAGAACAGGTCATATTTGTCGGTGCTCTGGCGACGTACTTTGGAGTCAAAGTTAAGACCGCCGGTGGTGAAACCACCCGCTTTGATAATTTCGTACATCACCAGCGCATTTTCTTCCACGCTGTTCGGGAACTGGTCGGTATCCCAGCCACACTGCGGGTCGCCACGGTTGGCATCGACAGAGCCGAAGATGCCCAATGCAATGGCATTGGCGATTTCATGATGGAATGAGTGACCGGCAAGCGTGGCATGGTTCGCCTCGATGTTCACTTTGATCTCTTTTTCCAGCCCGAATTGTTTGAGGAATCCGTATACCGTCGCCACATCATAATCATACTGATGTTTGGTAGGCTCTTGTGGTTTTGGTTCGATCAGCAAGGTGCCCTGGAAACCGATTTTGTGTTTATGCTCGACCACCATTTGCATGAAGCGACCCAGTTGTTCGCGTTCCTGACGCAGGTCGGTGTTCAACAGCGTCTCGTAGCCTTCGCGACCGCCCCACAGGACGTAGTTCTCGCCGCCCAATTTCTTGGTGGCGTTCATCGCACTCACCACTTGCGTTGCCGCCCAGCTGTAAATTTCAGGATTTGGGTTGGTTGCTGCGCCTGCACCAAAGCGTGGATTTGAGAAACAGTTCGCCGTGCCCCACAGGAGTTTAACGCCGGTCGCTTCCTGCTTTTGTGCCAGGACATCGGTCATCACGGCCAGATTGTTGACGTATTCTTTCAGTGACGCGCCTTCCGGCGACACATCAACATCATGGAAGCAATAATAAGGCACGCTCAGTTTTTTGAAGAATTCGAAAGCCACGTCGGCTTTGAGTTTTGCCAGTTCCAGTTCGTTACCCGGCTGCTGCCATGGGCGAATAAATGCGCCAGGGCCAAACATGTCGTTGCCGTTCCAGCAGAAAGTGTGCCAGTAACAGGCGGCGAAACGCAGATGCTCAGCCATGGTTTTGCCGAGGATCACTTCTTCAGGATTGTAGTGACGAAATGCCAGCGGGTTAGTGCTGTTAGCACCTTCATAGCGAACTGCATCCAGCTTGTCGAAATATGCGTGCATTGAAAAACTCCTTGAAAACGGGCCCAGCGGGACTGGGAGGCTGAGGCCCTATCTTCGGAGTTGTCCGTTGTTCTAACAATTACGTTATTTCACACTCAATTTAATAGAATTATTAAATGTGCAGTAGATCGCAAAATTAACCCAGTTCATCTTGCTTTTCTCTTCATTTTTCGTGATGCCTCGATAATAAAATTACTAACTCCTGTTGAATTACAATCAAACCATGATCCCCATCATATTTCCGGAAATAAACAAAAAATCATAACGAGGTGATTAAAATCTGCAATTGCCGATTAATTATCCAGCGACAACAATCCCTGTGTCATTTCTGTACGGTTCTCTGTATCTGCCTCTTCTTATTCTTATAAAAGGTCTGAAAAATGAAAATGAATAAAATGATTCTTTCTGCCTGCGCTGCGTTGATATTGTTCAGCCAGGCAGGTGTGGCGAAAGAAATCAAAATAGGTATGGCGATTGATGACTTACGTTTAGAACGGTGGCAAAAAGACCGTGATATCTTTGTGGCTAAAGCGAAAACCTTGGGTGCGGATGTTTTCGTGCAATCAGCCAACGGCAATGAAGAAACCCAGATGGCGCAGATCGAAAATATGATCAACCGCGGCGTCGATGTGTTGGTGATTATTCCCTACAACGGCGAAGTGCTGAGCAACGTTATCGCAGAAGCCAAGCGTGAAGGCATCAAAGTATTGGCCTACGACCGTATGATCAACAACGCCGATATTGATTTCTACATCTCTTTTGATAATGAGAAAGTCGGTGAACTACAGGCGCAAAGCCTGGTAGAACGTGTCCCGCAGGGCAATTACTTCCTGATGGGTGGGTCGCCGGTAGATAACAATGCCAAGCTGTTCCGCGCCGGGCAGATGAAGGTCTTAAATCCGCTGATCAAAGACGGGAAAATCAAAGTGGTTGGCGATCAGTGGGCCGACGGCTGGTTGCCGGAAAATGCGCTGAAAATTATGGAAAATGCGCTGACCGCGAATAACAACAAAATTGATGCTGTGGTGGCCTCCAATGACGCTACAGCAGGGGGCGCAGTTCAGGCGTTATCCGCACAGGGTCTGGCGGGTAAAGTGGCCATCTCCGGGCAGGATGCCGATCTGGCGGCCATCAAACGTATCGAAGCGGGTACACAAACGATGACGGTGTATAAGCCGATCACAAAACTTGCCAATGATGCAGCAGAAATTGCTGTGCAGCTTGGTAAGGGCGAAACGCCTAAATCTAATGCCACTTTAAATAACGGTAAAAAAGAAGTGCCTTCCTATTTATTAACCCCAATATCTGTCGATAAAAATAATATTGAAAGCACGGTTATTGCCGACGGCTTCCATAAAAAAGCGGATCTTTAATTTTTCAATATTTTCTATGAAAACAACATGTCGCAATGATGTGTTGTTTTTATCAGGATGCATAATATGCCAGAACAATTTGAAAAATCAGCGCTGCTGGAAGTGCGTAATATCACCAAGAAATTCGGCGCGGTGAAAGCGGTCGATAATATTAGCCTGACGCTGGCCGCCGGAGAGGTTTTGTCGCTGTGCGGTGAGAATGGCTCGGGGAAATCCACCTTAATGAAAGTGTTATGCGGTATTTATCCGCAGGGCACCTTTGAGGGCGAGATTTATTTCTCTGGTGAAAGACTGAGCGCTAAAGGGATCCGCGACACCGAACAAAAGGGCATTGCGATTATTCATCAGGAACTGGCGCTGGTGAAACAACTGAGCGTGCTGGAAAACATGTTTCTCGGCAACGAATGGGGCAGTTACGGCCTGCTCGATACCGACAAAATGTATCTGCGCTGCCAGCGTATGCTGGCGCAGGTGAAACTGGATATTGACCCGCATACCCCGGTTGGCGATTTAGGCCTGGGGCAGCGTCAGCTGGTGGAGATTGCCAAAGCGCTCAATAAGCAGGTGCGACTTCTGGTGCTCGATGAACCCACCGCTTCGCTGACCGAAAGCGAAACCGCCGTTCTGCTCGATATTATCCGCGATCTGCGCCACCACGATATCGCCTGTATTTATATTTCCCACAAGCTGACTGAAGTAAAAGCCATTTCTGACAAACTTTGCGTCATCCGCGATGGAAGACACATCGCCACCTGCAATGCGGCAGGCACGTCCGAGAAGGAGATCATTTCGATGATGGTCGGGCGCGAATTAACTGAACTGTTCCCGCCCCGCGACCGGCAGATTGGCGATGAGATTTTGCGCGTCGAGTACCTGACCGCATGGCATCCGGTGAACCGACATATCAGACGGGTGGATAACGCCGGTTTTACCCTGCGCCAGGGCGAGGTGCTGGGCGTGGCCGGGCTGGTAGGTGCGGGACGAACGGAAATGATGGAATGCCTGTTCGGCGTCTATCCGGGAAAGTGGTCGGGAGATATCTGGCTGCAAGGCAACAAAGTGCAGATAACCGACTGCCGGGATGCCATGCGGCGCGGGCTGGCGATGGTGCCGGAAGACCGCAAGCGTGACGGCATCGTGCCAGTCATGGCGGTGGGCAGCAATATTACGCTGGCCGCACTTAGTCAGTTTAGCAGCGGCGGTATTCTGCGTGAGGCGCAGGAGCAATACACCATTAGCGAATCAGTGAAACAGCTGAAAATTAAAACGTCTTCCTCTGAACTGGCGATTGGTCGTCTGAGCGGCGGTAATCAGCAAAAGGCTATTCTGGCGCGTTGCCTGTTACTTAAGCCGAAAATCCTGATCCTCGATGAACCTACGCGCGGAATTGATGTCGGCGCGAAGCATGAAATCTACAAACTGATTGGCCAGCTGGCTGCGCAGGGAATGGCTGTCATCGTCATTTCCTCCGAGTTACCCGAGGTGTTGGGGCTCAGCGACCGTGTGGTAGTCATGCATCTCGGGCAGGTTAAAGCCTGTCTGGAGAACAACAATTTGAGCCAGGAACAGGTCATGGAAGCCGCATTGAGGAGTGAATCATATGTCTAAATTTACCCAGCCAGAAACCACCCCTGACTCTGCAAATGCAGGCAAACCGCTTGCCGCATTTTCTCTGCAAAAGTTGAAAAACATTAACCTTCAGGTCTTCGTTATGCTGGCGGCGATTGCGGTAATTATCGTTTTCTTCAGCCTGACGACCGAGGGCGCGTACATCAGCGCACGTAATATTTCTAACCTGCTGCGCCAGACGGCGATCACCGGCATTCTGGCCGTGGGGATGGTGTTCGTGATCATTTCGGCGGAAATCGATTTGTCCGTAGGCTCGATGATGGGATTGCTGGGCGGCGTGGCGGCAATATTTGATGTCTGGCTTGGCTGGCCGCTGCCGCTGACTATCGCGGTCACGCTGGTATTGGGAATACTGCTCGGCGCGTGGAACGGCTGGTGGGTGGCGTATCGCAAAGTACCGTCATTTATCGTGACACTGGCGGGGATGCTGGCTTTTCGCGGGATCCTCATCGGGATCACCAGCGGCACCACGGTATCACCGACTTCTCCGGCGATGTCGTTAATTGGCCAGAGTTATCTGCCGGATTCTTTTGGATTTGGTATCGGTGCGGTGGCGCTGGCGGCATTTATCGGCTGGCAATGGCGCAGACGTAAACAGCGCAGCGCGCTCGGGCTGCCGGTAGCCGCCGCGCAAACGGACGTCACTCGTCAGGCGCTGACCGCTATTGTAGCGCTGGGGGCGATTTATCTGCTCAACGATTACCGTGGCGTCCCGACGCCGGTGCTGATTCTGGTTGCGCTGATGTTGGGCGGGATGTTTATGGCGTCGCGCACGTCGTTTGGTCGTCGTATTTACGCGATTGGCGGCAACATTGAAGCGGCGCGCCTGTCGGGTGTTAACGTTGAACGCAGTAAGCTGGCGGTGTTTGCCATCAATGGTTTGATGGTGGCGATTGCCGGGCTTATCCTCAGCTCTCGTCTGGGCGCAGGTTCGCCATCGGCCGGTAATATTGCGGAGCTTGATGCCATCGCAGCCTGCGTCATTGGTGGCACCAGCCTGGCGGGCGGCGTCGGCAGTGTCGCTGGGGCAGTGATGGGCGCTTTTATCATGGCCTCCCTCGATAACGGCATGAGTATGCTCGACGTGCCGACGTTCTGGCAGTACATCGTCAAGGGCGCGATTTTATTGCTGGCTGTATGGATGGATTCAGCCACCAAACGTCGCGCATAAAAGCGTCGTGATAGGCAGGTTTTGCAGGCGTTGCCACCGGGAAACCTGTGATACCTCACAGAATTACAACGCCGAATCTGCAGATCTTGGGTGGTTGTGATATTGAGCAACGCAATTAGCCTTGTTCTTCCGTGTGGAGGAACAAGGCTTTCGTTAATGGGATCATCGGTGAGAAACAGGCATGTTTGAAAAACGCTACAGGATTACGCTGCTCTTTAACGCTAATAAAGTCTACGACCGTCAGGTGGTGGAAGGCGTGGGTGAGTATTTGCAGGCCTCACAAAGTGACTGGGATATCTTCATTGAAGAGGATTTTCGCTGTCGCATAGATAACATTAAGGACTGGCTGGGCGACGGCGTTATCGCTGATTTTGACGATCGTGAAATCGAAACCCTGCTTAAAGATCTCAAAGTGCCCATTGTCGGCGTCGGGGGTTCCTATCATCGCGAAGAAGATTATCCGCCGGTTCACTACATCGCCACCGACAACGTTGCGCTGGTGGAAGCGGCCTTTATGCATCTGAAAGAAAAGGGCATTAACCGTTTCGCTTTTTACGGTTTACCCGACACCGGCGGAAAACGCTGGGCGCAGGAGCGTGAGCACGCGTTCAGAACGCTGGTGGCTTCCGAGCAGTATCAGGGCGTGGTGTATCAGGGGATGGAAACCGCGCCGGAGAACTGGCAGCACGCTCAAAACCGGCTGGCCGATTGGGTACAAACCCTGCCGCAGCAAACGGGGATTATTGCGGTGACCGACGCCCGCGCCCGTCACTTATTACAGGTCTGCGAACATCTCAATATTCCTGTACCCGAAAAACTCAGCGTGATCGGGATTGATAATGAGGAGCTCACCCGCTATTTGTCGCGCGTGGCGTTATCTTCGGTGGTGCAGGGGACGCGTCAGATGGGCTATCGCGCGGCGAAGTTGCTGCATCAGTTGCTCGATCAGCGCGATTTGCCCTTGCAGCGTATTTTAGTGCCGCCGGTGAAAGTGGTGGAGCGCCGGTCTACCGATTTCCGCTCGTTGCGGGACCCGGCAGTGATCCAGGCGATGCATTACATCCGCTACCACGCGTGTAAAGGTATCAAGGTGGAACAGGTGCTGGATGCCATTGGCATGTCGCGTTCTAATCTCGAGAAGCGTTTTAAGGATGAAACCGGACAAACCATTCACGGTGTGATCCACGAAGAAAAACTCGACCGTGCCCGTAATCTGCTGGCGGCGACGTCGATTTCGATAAATGAGATCTCACAAATGTGTGGTTATCCGTCACTGCAATATTTCTACTCGGTATTCAGAAAAGGCTATGAAATGACGCCAAAAGAGTATCGCAGTATTCACGGTGAAGGGGTCTATCAGGAGAGTTAAGGTGCGCCGTCAGTGTTGAAGAAATGCCCTGCTCAGAATTGAGCAGGGCAAACCGGTTAAGGTTCGACGACCTCCTTATAACCAATCAGCATCAGTGTCGGGTTTTTTCCGCTTTCTTTGGAATTGATGGAGAGGGTACGGCCATTACGTTCGCCGCCAACATAATAAGCGACTTCCGTTTTACCGGCGGCAATGGCAGCACGAACCGCTTTATCGACATCGACATAACGGAATTGCTGGACGTTATCCATATACATACTGCCATCGGCGGTGTATTTAAATGCCGGTTTGTTATTCCAGGTGACCGTATTTTCATCCCATGCACCGGGATCCGTTGGATAGAAGTAAATTGTAACTGCAGCAGTGTCAGAGATATTACCGTCGAAGACACGGATTTTATATTTGAAATCGACACCCGGATAGTCATCCATATTGGCAGGAAGCGCGGGTATTTTAAATTTCATTAATGCTAGTGTCTGTTTATTTTGGTCGCGACCCGGTGTGTTCCAGTTATCTTGCACCAGTAACGTTTTTGCATCACCAAAGTTTTTATTGCTGTCAGTCTGGTCGCTGACATAGGTATCGGCTTCGACATCTGAATAGCTGTAAGGGATGTTAGTACCGCAATCCATTGAGTAATTCATACAGCGGTCAGCCATGAATTTAGTGGCGTCATCCGACCAGCCATTCATGAAATCACCGTGAGCGGTATAAATGCTCCCCCAAAGTGTCGTCAGCTTTCCATCAATCGTTTTCGGGTCCAGGGAAAGTTTGATTTTGCTGACATCGAGTGAGGTAATGTTTGTCAGCACATAGGCGATATTCATATTCACCTTCGCCAGTTTAACCGGATGATCTGCCGGACACTGGCCGTTGCTGTTGCTGTAAACCGCATTCTTCGTCCCTTTAGCGGCCAGATTTACACCATCCCAGCAGTCGGGGAACATCACGCCGATATTGAACTGAACGGCGTCGCCTGCTGCACGCAGGCCGCAGATCTGGTCGGCGGTATTGGTATAACCAGTCCCGTTAGCGCACAGGAAAGTGACGTGAGGATTCGCCGTTGTCCCTCTATGGTCGCCCGCCAGTAACTGTAAACCGTAGGGATAAGGGGTGATGGGATACTGCAATACGTTATCGGCCTGATAATAGTTTTTGATATACGTCGGGTTCACGATGGTGCCATCGGGCAGCATCATGGTAGGCACCCAGTAGGCAGTGCTGTCGGCGGCGTTATCGCAAGTGGTTTTCGGATGGAGTTTCAGGCTTTCCGCCGTTGAATAGGCATCAGCAGAACGGTTACCGACAAAATCATGAGACATCGCCATCCCCGGCATTCCGGGCATTAGAATAGCGTCGTCAGGTTTCATATGACTGAAGTTACAGTCAACGTTTATTTGCGCATCAGCCGCCATCGCGGCCTGAGGTATCAGTGCGAATGATCCTGTTAACAGGGCTAAAGCACACAAGGTATATTTCATGCTGAATATCCTTCAGATAATCTTATGGGAAAGGCTGCGAATGTATGTGTGAAATAAAATCTCATCACCATTCAATATTAAGTTGCTATCCCGTTAATGAAATGTTTCATCGTCCTGTGGTGGAGTACAGGACAGCAAGGTTAATTTCATATCCGGTGAGCTTGTTTAATATTATTTATGGGCATTGATTATTATTTGATAAATATTCTGAGAGACACTCACATTCATCTAATTTAAATTTGTGAGTTATTTTATGGTGAGAAAAGGCGGGAAACAGCGCGGAGTTTAGGAACATAAAAAAGCCCCGGCGCTGGATAACGCCGGGGCAGGGTAAGATTATTAGTAAAAAGCTGAATTTTATAACGTGATGGTGTACTGATTGTGACCGTATTCCGGCGTAATGACAGTACCTTGCTCGTTCTTTGAGGCAGTTGCCAGTGAGCAATTCTTCACGCTGTGAATGTTACGCAGGCACAACGCCCAGTCCGTTGCTTTTCCTTCGGTGGTCAGCGTTAAGGTGTCACCGCTGCGATGAACATTCAGGGTAAAGACCACATTGCCTTGCAGATCGGTAATCTGACTTTCGGCAATAGCACCGTCTTCCAGCTCAAACAGATGGAACTGCGGACGTTCGCTGTAATCGTAATCCGGTTTCTGATCGTTGCAGCCCAGTGCCAGCAGGGTGTTCGGACGCACATACAGCGGCAGGCTGTCGAAGCCATGTTGCTGACGGTGCCAGCGGGAACCTTCCGCCACCTCGTTGTTGAGCAGATGCGTCCAGCGGCCCTGCGGCAGATAGAAATCGACATTCCCTTCTTCGCTGAATACCGGCGCAACCAGCACGTTATCACCGAGCATGTACTGACGATCCAGATAGTCACAAGCCGGATCTTCCGGGAACTCGAGCATCATGGCGCGCATCACTGGCGTACCGTGGCTGGCGGCCTGCGCCGACGCAGGATAGAGGTACGGCATCAGGCGGCATTTAAGCTGTGTGAACTGACGTACCACGTCGCAGGCTTCATCGTCGTAAACCCAGGGCACACGATAGGATTTGCTGCCATGCAGGCGGCTATGGCTTGAGAGCAGCCCGAAAGCGCACCAGCGTTTATAAATATGTGCCGGTGCAGTGTTTTCGAAACCGCCGATGTCGTGGCTCCAGAATCCAAAACCAGACAGGCCGATGGACAAGCCCCCGCGCAGGCTTTCCGCCATAGATTCGTAGGTAGCGTAACAGTCGCCGCCCCAGTGCACCGGGAATTGCTGAGCGCCCACCGAGGCGGAACGCGCAAACAGAACGGCTTCGGAAGCGCCGAGTTTATCCTGCAACGTTTCATACACCAGTTTGTTGTACACGAATGCATAGTGGTTGTGCATTTTCTGTGGGTCGCATCCGTCGTGCCAGACCACGTCAGTCGGAATACGCTCGCCGAAGTCGGTTTTAAAGCAATCGACGCCCATATCCACCAGACGTTTCAGGTGTCCGGCATACCACGCGCTGGCCTCCGGATTGGTGAAATCAACGATACCCATGCCCGCCTGCCATTTGTCCCACTGCCAGACGCGGCCATCAGGGCGTTTGAGCAGGTAGCCTTTCTCTTTACCTTCGTGGAACAGCGGTGATTTCTGGCCGATGTACGGGTTAATCCATACGCAGATTTTCAGGCCGCGCGCTTTCAGACGTTGCAACATACCTTTTGGATCCGGGAAGGTGGCCGGGTCCCATTCGAAATCGCACCACTGGAAAGCTTTCATCCAGAAGCAGTCGAAGTGGAAAACGTGCAGCGGCAGCTGGCGTTCGGCCATGCCGTCGATAAAGCTGTTGACCGTGGCTTCGTCATAATTGGTGGTGAACGACGTGGTCAGCCACAGCCCGAATGACCAGGCGGGCGGCAGCGCAGGGCGGCCGGTCAGACGGGTGTAACGGTCGAGGACTTTTTTCGGCGTCGGGCCATCAATGACGAAATACTCGAGGTATTCGCCTTCCACGCTGAACTGAACTTTGGAGACTTTTTCAGAGCCGACCTCAAAAGATACACATTCCGGATGATTCACCAGCACGCCATAGCCACGGTTAGTCAGGTAGAACGGGATATTTTTATAAGATTGTTCGGTGCTGGTGCCGCCATCGCGGTTCCAGGTTTCGACGGTCTGGCCATTTTTGACCAGCGCGGTAAAACGTTCGCCGAGACCATACACGGTTTCGCCGACGCCCAGATCCAGTCGCTCCATCATGTAGGTTTTCTGGCTGTTGCCGTCCTGCACGTAACCGTTAGATTTCGCCACGCTGCCGGTAATGCGGCGGCCATTGCGCAGGAAATCCAGCGTCCAGTTGTTGCCTTTGGTGACGCGCACCGACAAATCGCCGCTGTGTAATGCAGCAAAGTCGTCGTTGTCTTCAAAATGCAGTTCATGCGTATCAGACTGAATCAACGGATAGTGCGGACCTTTGTCCGTTTCACCGTCGAAGTGCGTAATGCGTACACCAATCACGCCACTTTGCGGCGAGAAGAAACGCAGCGTAAACAGCGGCGAATCCAGCTGACTGGCGCGTTCCGATGCGTCTTTCGGCGCGGCGTAAATCACCATCTCGTTTCCTGATCTTTGCACTTCAAACACCTGTAGCGGGTGAGTGAGCGTCAGGCCGTCCTGGATCAACCAGTTACCATCACTGATTTTCATGTATATCTCCTTTTGCCCTGCATCCTTTGCACTGACTCTGCGTTATCCCCAGGATTCAGTACAAATGATGCTGGGCCAGTTTCATAAATTCAAAAGACCAAAATCATTTCATAAATTCTTGCTGATTGCGGCGGATGCCTTGCGCGACTTCGTCAATGATGCGGCGCAACAGCGGGGTGCGCAGGATGTAAAAGCGTTTACAGATAATGGCGCTCAGCAGGTAGCAGACCGCCGGAACCAGCGTGAACAGCGCGACAATACTGGTCATGGTGGCGGCGTTTTGCGTGGCGGCACCGGACTGGTAACCGGAACCGGCCAGCATCCAGCCGATCATTGCGCCGGCCAGAGCCAGACCCAGTTTCAGGACGAACAGGGTGCCCGCGAAGCTGATGCCGGTCAGGCGTTTACCATCATTCCATTCGCCGTAATCGACGGTGTCGGACATCATCACCCATTGGATTGGCGTGACGAGTTGATGCAGAACGCCGATAACGAAGATAAAGATGAACATCAGTACGCTGCCATTCACCGGCAGGAAGAACATGCACAGGCTGAGGGCGGCCAGAATGGCGTTGGTCCACCAGAAGACGCTGACTTTGCATTTCCAGTCGGTCAGCGGTTTTGCCAGCGCACTGCCGAACAGGTTGCCAACGGAGTACACGCCGAGGAACCAGGCGAAAAGCACCGGATTACCCAGAATATAGGTGACGTAATACATCATCGCGCCGCCGCGAACGGCGACAGCCATAATATTGAGAATGGTCAGCAGGCCGACGATGCGCCACTGGTCGTTATGCCAGATATCACGCAAGTCTTCACGCATGGTGCCGGTAGGTTTGCCCGGATCGATTCGTTCTTTGGTGGTGGCAAAGCAAATCGCCAGCATCACCGCCGCGACAATCGCCAGCACGGCGATCCCGCCCTGATAGCCAAGCGCCTGATTGCCCTTCCCGATGAAGTTCACCAGCGGCATCATCAGCACGGTACTCAGCATGCCGCCCGCGGTGGCCAGCACGAAGCGGTAGGATTGCAGGGAGATGCGCTGTTCCGGATTGTTGGTGATCACCCCGCCGAGAGCGCAGTACGGGATGTTGACCACGGTGTACATCAGGGTCAGCAGCGTATAGGTAATGGCGGCGTAAATCATTTTGCCGGTCATGCTCAGTTCCGGCGTGGTGTAGGTGAACACGCAGACAATGCCGAACGGAATGGCGCCAAACAGCACGTAAGGACGGAATTTACCCCAGCGGGTCCGGGTCCGGTCAGCGAGTAATCCCATGCACGGGTCAGAGATAGCATCCAGTGCGCGCGCCAGAAGGAACATCGTGCCCACGTAGCCGGCAGGGATGCCAAAAATATCGGTGTAGAAAAACATCATGTACAACATGACATTATCAAAAATGATATGACTGGCGGCATCGCCTAATCCATAACCAATCTTTTCCTTGACTGAAAGGATTTCTGTACTCATTGCTTCATTGTCCGTATGAAAAGGGAGAGTACTTTTTTATAGGTTGGCGGCGGGAAGGGCTATTGAGATTTTTGCTTCTGAATTTATGTTTCTTTATTTCTGTGATCGCAGTGGGCAAAAGGGTGAAAGTTGAGCGCAAAAAACGATGAAAAAACCTCCCGTTTCCGGGAGGTTCAGAAAATTACTTTTTGTACTTCGCTTCCAGCGTGGCAAACCACGGTGCGGTGAAATCTTCAGATTTTCCCCAGCCTGGAATAATTTTGCTCAAACCGGTCACGTTGATGCCATCCGGCTGGCTGAGCAGCAGGGACTGCGGGATGGTCTGCGCCGGGAACTCATAGGTCGCAGGGGTTTTCTCGCCGGCAATTTTCAGCGCCACAATGCGCAGGTTCACCGCACCGATCAGCTGCGTATCCACCGCTGCGGTCATCTGCCACGGGCTGCCTTTTTCACGCATCAACTGCAAATCCTGATTCGAGACGTCAATGCTGTAGAGTTTGATTTCAGTACGGCCATTCTCTTTCAGCGCTTTATATGCGCCCTGACTGAAGGCATCCCATGCACCCCAGATAGCGTCGATCTGGCCCTTCGGGTATTTCGCTAAGATCGCACCGACTTTGTTGGCGGTATCGCCCTGCACGTCAGAAGAGACCGCACCGATAGATTCGAGCTGATGAATGCCAGGATTCTCTTTAAGGATGGCTTCGTAGGTTTTCTGGCGACGTTCCATCGGCGGGAATCCGGCCACCCACAGCTTGACGATATTGGCTTTGCCGTTGAAATCTTTGACGAGCTGCCCGACGGACGCTTTTGCCAGTGACGCGTCGTCCTGACGGGTGACGGTCACGCCCGGAATATTTTCCGGTACTTCGGTATCAAATGCTGACACCGCGATGCCCGCCGCGGCGATACGTTTAACCAGCGCTTCAGAGTACGGACCGCGACCCTGCGAGAGAATGATGCCGTCGTATTTCTGACTGATGGCCTGATTAACGAAATCCTGGAATTTCGCGTCGTCGCCGTTGCTCAGAAATGTATCAACTTTAAAGCCGAGGGCGCGACCCTGTTTGATCGCACCGGCAAGAAACTGGGTAGTGTTATCGTCCGAGCCAAGGTTACGCACAATGGCGATGCGTACCGGACCGTTGTGTTGAGCAATCGCCGCCGGAACAGGCGCTGGCGTGGTATCAGCAGCAAACGCCGGAAGGGCGGAGAACAGGCTGAGTGCCAGCAGGGATGCGGATATTTTTTTCATTATTTAACAACTCCGTCGGTGCGATGTCTGCTTGCGGCAGGGAAAACATCTGGTGTCATTTCGGTATGCAATAAGGCATTCCAGAGTGAGGATGTACAGAAGTCTGTCTGTCCAGACGGCTATTCTGTCGGAGCAGTCTACCGGTATGTTAAGAAGGAGGGAATGCTTTGTTGTTATTATATTTCAGTACGGCGTTATTCCTGTTAGTTATAGATCAGCGCCGCTGTGTGAGCAAAATCAGTCACATGGCCTAGACTAAAAGCACACACCTGAAAAGATGCCACCGGAGGAAGCCCTATGACTTATCCTTTCCGCGACACCTTACTGCCCGTTTTCGCACTAGCTCTGCTGGCCAGTAACGTTTATGCGGCACCGAAAGCACCCATCTCCCCAACGTCAGCGCGTGCGGATGTCACCGAACTTGCCACCGGGCTGGAAAACCCATGGTCGCTGGCGTTTCTGCCGGATAATGGCGGCGCACTGATCACCGAGCGCAGCGGTCAGCTGCGTCTGTGGCAGCCTGACGGTGGATTGTCGCAGCCGCTCAAAGGCGTGCCGCGCGTGTGGGTCGCCGGGCAGGCGGGATTGTGGGATGTGCGCTTATCCCCCGACTTTTCCAAAAACCGCCGCGTGTATCTGACTTTCGCCCAGCCAGGTGAGAAGGGCGAACCTCATGCCGCGCTGGGTTATGGAACGCTTTCGGCGGATAACCAGACACTTGAAGATTTCCACGTTATCTTCGTTCAGCAACCGGCGCTGAGCAGCGGTATCAATCTCGGCGGGCGCATTGCTTTTGATGCTAAGGGCAATATTTTCATGTCCACCGGTGATAATAATCAGCGCATCAACGCACAGCATCTTAACCAGTTGCAGGGCAAGATTTTACGCCTGACGCCGGAGGGGGGCGTGCCGCAGGACAATCCGTTTGTGAAGGATAAGAGTGCTAAACCGGAGGTTTGGACTTACGGCAACCGCAATCCACAAAGTCTGGCGATCAATCCGTGGACCGGCGCCCTGTGGGAAGCTGAGCACGGCCCGCGCGGTGGCGATGAAGTGAATCTGCCGCAGCCGGGCAAAAATTACGGCTGGCCACTGGCGACGTTTGGCATCAATTATTCCGGGCAGCCGATCCCCGAAGCCAAAGGTACTACGCTTGCCGGAGCCGTAGATCCGATTTATTACTGGGAAGTATCACCGGCGCTGAGCGGGATGGCGTTTTACAACGCCGACCGTTTCCCGCAATGGAAGCATTCGCTGTTTATCGGCGCGCTGGCAGGCGAATCGTTAATCCGCCTGACAGTGGACGGCGATAAAGTGACCGGTGAAGAGCGTCTGTTGACCGATCGCAAAGAACGCATTCGGGAAGTGCAGACCGGACCGGACGGTTTTGTGTATGTGCTGACCGATGAGAAAGACGGCAAACTGCTGAAGGTTTCGCCGCAGCAATAAATGAAAAAGGCGGGTCATAAGACCCGCCAGAAATAGATGTGAAAGTGTCAAAACCTGTTTTCACCGGCCTTGATTTCGAGAACACGCCTTAACTCAGCGGGATCATCACTCGTTTCTGGAACGCAGGACGTTGCGTCAGTTGCTGATACCAGCGCTCAATATTCGGGTGCGACTGACGTTTGATATCCAGCGAGTACCAGGAGTAGGCGTAAATCCCCAGCGGAATATCACCGAGCCCGAACTCGTCTCCGGATAGCCATTTCTGCTTCGCCAGCACCGCATCAGCAATCGCCCAATACTTCTCAAACGTTTCCATTCCGCTGGCCACCAGCGCCATATCGCGCTCGGGTTCGGGAATGCGCACCAGCGTCTGATAGACCTGACGATACGGCGTGACCAGCGAATTACTCGCCCAGTCCAGCCATTTATCAGCACTGGCACGCTGCTGCGCGCTGGCTGGCCAGAACTGCTCATTACCCGAACGTTCGGCGAGATAACGCAAAATGGCGTTCGATTCCCACAGGACAAAATCATCTTCCTGCAGGCAAGGCACCAGCCCGTTTGGATTCAGTGAAAGATAAATCGGGTCTTTGTTTTTGCCATACGCGCCGCCCGCGTTGATGACTTCATACACCAGACTCAGTTCATCGAGCATCCACAATACTTTTTTGACGTTAGTCGAGTTTTCACGGCCCCACACGGTGATCATTCAGAACCCCTTGTTTTAAATAGAGAAAGACTGATTGTTGTGATGATGACTGCTTAAGACTATAAGCCAGAGAGAAAATTAAGCGAAGCGAAAAAAGAAACGCTCAGCGACGGCGTGTTGCAGTCACTGAGCGTGATGTCATGTGGGTTAACGCTGAAGTTTCTGCGCTTTAAACAATGACCAGACGCTGAGCAGCGCGACGACCATCAGGTAATAGCCCGGTGCCAGACTGCTGCCGGTGGCGGAAATCAGCAGCGTACAGATGAACGGTGCGAAACCCCCAAATACGGTAACCGCTACGTTGTAACTGATGGCCATGCCGCTGGCGCGGGTGGTTATCGGGAACAGGTCCGCCATCATCGACGGCACGGCGGAGAAATATACCGATTTCAGCAACGCCAGCCAGCTGATAAGCAGCAGCAATGACAGCGCCGAGGTGTATTCGAGCATCAGCCAGAATGCCGGATAGATGGAGACCAGCATCAGCAGCAGCGAGCCCCACATCAGCGGCAGACGGCCCACTTTTTCCGCCCATAACCCCATCAGCGGCGTCACTACCGTCAGGATAATCCCCGCAGACAACGTGGCGGTAAAGCCCGCCGAAGCCGGAAGATGCAGCGTTTTGGTGGCATATGTCGGCACGTAGTTCAGCATGTAGTTAATGGCGGTCGACACTACCATCAGGCCGATGGCGATAAAGAACAGACCTTTCTGCGCCCGCACGATTTCTTTCAGCGGTGACGCCGTTTTTTCAGCGGTGCGGAAGCTTTCGGACTCTTTAATATGGCGGCGGATATATAACCCCACCGGGCCAATCAGCAGACCGAAGATAAACGGAATGCGCCATCCCCAGTCCTGAAGCTGTGTTTCCGTCAGGAGAGCCGATAACCCAAGACCAAACGCCGAGGCCAGCAACGTACTCGCGCCCTGCGTGGCGAACTGCCAGCTGGCGATAAAGGCTTTGCGCTCCGGAAAATGTTCCACCAGAAATGCCGTAGAACTGCCGAATTCACCGCCCGCCGAGAAGCCCTGAATCAGGCGCGCCGCGAGGATAAGCAGCGGCGCCGCCATGCCGATGGTGCCATAAGACGGGGTGATCACAATGATCAGGCCGCCGAGCATCATCAGGCTAATGGACATCAGCAGCGAGGCCTTGCGCCCGTGTTTATCGGCATAGGCTCCCAGCACAATCGCGCCCAGCGGACGGATCAGGAAGGAAACGCCAAAGCTGCCGAAGGTGAGTAACAGCGAAACGGTCGGGTCAGAGGTCGGGAAATAGGCGTGGGCGATATAGCTGGCAAAGAAGCCGTAGATCGCGATATCAAACCATTCCAGCGCGTTACCGATACAGGTAGCGAACAGCGTTTTCATCAGGTTAGGTTTTTCAGCCGTGCTGTTGACCGGTGTTGAAGATGCAGTTATCTGGCTCATTGAACCACTCCGGCTTGCGCGCTTTGGTGTGCGTGATGTTGACCGAGCAGGGCGGAACCCTGTTCGCCGAGATCCCATAACAGATGGGTCATGACAGCCAGCCCTTCGCGGGCTACCGAAATTAGCATATGTTCATTGACGCCGTGCTGGCCGCAGGCCGGATATGAATGCGGCACCCACAGCGTCGGCAGGCCAAGAATGTCGGCGAAGACGTCATTGGGCAGTGAGCCACCGAGGTTCGGTAGCAGCGCCGGTTTTTTGCCGGTGGTTTGCTGCATGATGCCCAGCGCCCAGCCGACCAGCGGATCGGTCGGGTCAAAGCGGGTTGCCGGAGAACCGCGCATGAATTCCACCTCTACCTGCGGGAAGCCACGGGCATCAAGATGCGCGCGCACATGCTTCGCCAGATTTTGCCAGTCGGTGCCCACCACAAAACGCAGCTGGCACACCGCTGTGGCGTGGCCGGGAATGGCGTTCATCGGGCGCTGCGGATTGCCGGTCAGGAATGACAGGACTTCCAGCTGATTCCATGCGTAGAGACGCTCGGTCGGCGTCAGACCGGCTTCGCCCCAGTGTGGGTCTATCTGTGGATCGTTTTCACCACCGCCGACCTCTACGTCGCTGAGGATTTCACGAATCGCCTCGCTGACCGCAGGCGGTTTGAGCGCCGCGACCTGCAACTGACCGTGCTGATTCACCAGACAGGCCAGCGCGTTCGCCAGCTGCGTGCCGGGATTGGTGAGCAGGCCGCCCCAGTTTCCTGAGTGATACGCGTTGTCGCGGGCGTTGACTGTCAGGCGAAAATTCACCGCACCGCGTGAGCCGAGAAACAGCGTCGGGCGAACGGCACTCAGGCGCGGGCCGTCGGAGGCGAGGAAAATATCCGCGCTCAGTTCTTCTTTATAGGTGCGGCACAAATCGGCCAGACCGGGAGAGCTGATCTCTTCGCCCATTTCGAACAGCAGTTTGCAGTTAAAGCCCAGACGCCCGTTGCGTGCTTTGAAGATTTGCTCCAGCGCCGCGAGGTTGATGCTGTGCTGGCCTTTGTTGTCCGCGCTGCCGCGTCCGTACCAGCGGTCGCCTTCTTCTTTCAAGGTCCAGGGGGAAAGATCGCTGCGCCAGTTCTCATCGTCACCGAACACCACGTCGCCGTGGCCGTAACTGAGCACCGTCGGCAGCGCGCTGTCTTCAATGCGAGTCGCAATCAGGAAGGGACGGTTCGCGGCGTGAGGATTATCGACGCTGAGCAGACGAAAGCCCATCGCCGATAAGGCCGGTTTGATCTCTTCATCGAGGTAGCGCGCCAGTTCGGCGTCGCGTGAGATACTCTGGCTTTCGGTAGCAATAGCGACACGGCGCGCCAGAATGCGCTGATATTCACCCTGATCGAACCAGGCTAATGCCTGTTCAACGATATTATCCGCTGTCATGAGGAACCTGCTTATGTTGTGTTTGTCATCTTATTGTTGGTTTTTTTAGCAGTTTCACTCTAAGCGCTGCGTAAGCGTTGCCACAATAATAATAATTGCAACTTAGCGTTGCTTTTAATGTAATGCTTGTCTGCACACTTATGAGGCACGTCCGCCATGCAAAGTACTGAAATTCGTTATTTCCTCGCGGTGGCCAATTCCGGTTCGCTGAGTGCGGCCAGTAAGCAACTTTTTGTCGCGGTTTCCGCCATCAGTCGTCAGATCCAGCGGCTGGAAGAACGTATAGGCGCGCCGCTGTTTGAGCGTCATGCACGCGGCATGGTGCTCAACGATGCCGGACAGATTCTGGAAAACCACGTGCGAAAAAGCATGATGGACATGGAACACGCGATTGCCGAGATTCAGGGGCTGAATGCAGTCCGGCGGACGGTGATCCGTATGGCCTGCACTGACGGACTGGCGTTTGATCTGCTGCCGCAGTTGTTCTCGCGTTTCAGGCTGATCAATCCCGGCGTGATGTTTTATCTCAACGTTGGCACGGCGGTGGAAGTGTCAGAGATGATCCACAGCGGCGAAGTGGAACTGGCATTGCAGTTCAGTCTGGTCGCCGAACGCGGCGTTGATGTCATGGCGTCCTTTCCGGCGCCGGTGCGCATGGTCATGCGACAGGATCATCCGCTGGCTGAAGGCGATTTACAGCTCACCGATCTGCATCCTTATCCGCTGGCAATGAATGAGCAGGGCAGCACTATCCGCCAGCTATTCGATTTATCCTGCCGGATGAGCGGCATCTTCCTCGAGCCTGCCGTCAGCTGTAACCGGTTCTCGACGTTGTATGATTTTATGGTGCAAACGCCGGGGGCGATTGTGGCGTGCAGCCATTTCTCGATTCTGTATAAAGCACGGCGCGACGACCTGCGGGTAAAATCGGTTAACATCGAGCAGCTCAGCCAGCGGACGTTGCAGTTGCAGACGCCGGCGGGCAAAAGGCGTTCGGTGGCGCTGAGTGAATTTATCGATTTTATCCGCGATGAGGTCAGCCGCGAGAGTGAGGCCTTTATCCGTGATTTTGCGGTCTGATGTGCGAAACTTCGCGCAAAATCGTTGAGGTCGCGTTGGGGGTAAGGCGCTTATTGTTATAGATATTTCTTATGTATTCTGGAGTTGGATGGGTGTTTATCAATATGATGAAGCAGGCTTCAGCGCGGATTTTTTCACCAGCGCGTTTCGCGCAAGCATCAGAAAATTCACCTATTCTTAAGATCTTTACACTATTTAGGTTTATTCCCAACCCGGAAAGCAGTAGTTTTTACACCTGCAGACTTGCACAATCTGATTGAAAGATAAGATAAATTTCAGTAACCCGGACAAAAGCGCTGATACCTATGACTATTTCTTCCCAATTCAAACGGACTTTTATTTACGCGCTGGGCGGCGGAGTAATGTTGCTTTCCCTTCCTGCCGCTCAGGCCGACAATGCCCCGGTGGCACCTCAGGTGAACGCAAAATCCTGGGTGCTGATGGATTACAACAGCGGAAAAATCATCGCTGAATCAAACCCTGATACGCGCCTCGACCCGGCCAGCCTGAGTAAAATCATGGTCAGCTACGTGGTCGGTCAGGCTATCAAATCCGGCAAAATCAAATCCGACGATCTGGTTTCCGTAGGCAACGATGCCTGGGCGACCGGCAATCCGGTGCTGCGCGGATCTTCCCTGATGTTCCTCAAGCCGGGCGACCGCGTGCCGGTTTCCGAACTCAATAAAGGCATTGTTATCCAGTCAGGTAACGATGCAAGCATCGCGCTGGCGGATTTCGTGGCGGGAAGCCAGGATTCTTTCGTCAATCTGATGAACCGTTACGCGGAGCAGCTGAAGCTGCAAAACACCCATTTCAAAACGGTACACGGGCTGGATGCTGACGGGCAATACACCTCGGCCACCGACATGGCACTGCTGTCGCAGGCGCTGATCCGCGATACGCCGGAAGAATATGCGCTGCATAAAGAGAAAGAATTTACTTTCAACCACATCAAGCAAATTAACCGTAACCGCCTGCTGTGGAGCAGCAATCTCAACGTTGACGGCATCAAAACCGGCTACACCTCTGGCGCGGGCTACAATTTAGTGTCTTCTGCCAGTGACTCCACCGGTATGCGTCTGATTGCGGTAGTGATGGGCGCGCCGAGTGACCGCATTCGCTTTAACGAAAGCGAGAGCCTGCTGACCTGGGGCTTCCGCTTCTATGAGACGCTGACGCCAATCAAAGCCGGTGATGCCTTTACCAGCCAGCGGGTCTGGTTTGGTGATGAGAAAATGGTGCCGCTGGGTGTCGCGGAAAATGCTTCGCTGACCATGCCGAAAGGCCAGCTGAAAAATCTGAAAGCCAGCTTCAACCTGACCACGCCGCAGCTCGAAGCCCCGCTCGCGAAAAATCAGGTCGTCGGTACGGTTGATTTCAGTCTGGACGGCAAAGTTATCGAACAACGCCCGCTGGTCGCTTTGCAGGAAGTGAAAGAAGGGGGCTTCTTCAGCCGTATCTGGGACTTTGTGATGATGAAAATCAGCGGACTGTTTGGCAGCGTATTTGGCAAATAACTGACGTTGCAGCAAATAAAAAGCGAGGCTCACAGAGCCTCGCTTTTTTATATCCACAATGTGTATTTCTTAATTAGCCGCGTACCCAACCTTTGCGAATAGGGAAGGCAAATCCGAAGCGGTAAACCTTACACATCAGCGCGTTAATCTGCTCGCCGAACAGGTTCCATACCAGCTGTGAGAACAGGCAGCCGAGCATCCCGACCAGTAATCCTCCCAGCATATCCAGCGGCCAGTGCACGCCAAGATAGACCCGCGACCAGGCGATGCCGAGCGCGGTGACCATTAGCAATGCCCCTGACCACAAACGGTGCCAGAACAGGAACGACAGCGCGAAGGTGAAGATCGCCGTGCCGTGATCGCTCGGGAAGGAGTCATCAGGTGAATGATGCAGGAAGTTATAACCGAAGCCTTCGACAAAAGGGCGTGCATGCGGGAAAAGTTCCGACAGGGCTTTGGCGGTGGCCATCGCGAACAACAGCGCTATGGCGGTTTTGCTGACCAGCTCGCGTTGCTGACCGATGTGCTCGCGATGGCCCCACAGCCACAGTCCGATAATCAACACGGGGACGATCATTATCAGATCATCCGCCAAAAATATCGCCAGCTTAATCAGTGCCTCCGGCGAAGCCGGCGTTGCGTTAATCCATAAAAAAAGCAGATGGTTCAACTGCTCCATAAACGTACCCTCATCAACAAAAGGCTAAAAGAGCCTTAAAAATGTTCCAGTAACAGACTGACAACACATCTAAAAGTGAGTTCCACGTTAGTTTATGCTGCCGTTAACGTACAGAGGGGATCGTCTGAATATCGAATTCATTGATGCGCTGTATAGTTTCCCGATGTGACTGAATTTATACGAGGGAGCTTAACAAAACCTTAAGCAGGCGGGAGGACGAGCCTCCCGGCAAAAATGCCTGACAAAAAAGTGAAAGAAAACGTGTCGGACGTGGTCGTGAGAAAGGGTATTAGCGAGGTTTTTGAACGGACATCAGGAACAGCATCGGGCGTTCGGCTTCTTCGGCCAGCGCAGGAACGGCGGCGATCTGCTCAGCGGAAGGTCCCCATTCGTTCAGCTCGCGGATAACGAAACCTGCATTAATCAGCAAACTGATATAGGTGCCCAGCGTGCGGTGCTGTTTGATGACACCTTCGGCAAACCAGTTTGTGATGCGTTTACCTTCGCGCTGATAGCCATCAAGCGGCCAGCTTTTCTGCCCGCGCTCATCAATATGCCAGCCGGGATTCGACGGCGCGTTATAGATCGGGTGTTCAGCCGAGAAAACAAAAGATCCACCGGGCGATAACGCACGATATACCGTGTCGAGCAGCGCAGGCAGCGCCACGATGTAATGCAGCGTGAGGGAACTGTAGGCCAGTTCAAACGCATTTTCGGGTAGCGTCAGGCTTTCGAGATCTTGCCGCACATAGCGGATCCCCGGATCCGAGGTCATTGATCGCGCCTTCGCCAGCATTTTCTCCGACACGTCCAGACCCAGCACGTCTTCAGCGCCCAGTTCCCGCGCCTCGCGGCAGAACCAGCCGTAACCGCAACCGAGATCGACCACACGGCCACCTTCGACATTATTCAGCATCGCTTTCAGTGACGGCCATTCGGGCGCACCAGCAAGACCGAACTGCGAGCGGCCCAGCTGGGCGTAACCCTCAAAAAAAGCCTGATCGTCGTAAATGTTTTGCGTCATAAGAATGACTCCTATAAAAATAATCTTAATTGCCAATTCATTTTGGCCGAAACAGTGTAAATAAAATCAGAAAGGGAGAGCAACAGGGTGGAGATTCGGCAGGCGGTAATTGAAGATTTGATCACGTTACAACAGCTGGGCAGGGAGACCTATCGTCACTATTTTGGCGATTTGTGGCACAATAGCGACGAACTGGAAGCCTTTCTGGCGCATGATTTTGGCGATGAAGAAATGCAGAGCAGTTTGCAGGATGCCCGTTACCGCTGGATTATCGCGCTGGAACAAGGCAATGCCATCGGGTTTGCTAAACTTCATTTTGATCAACCGCTGGGAATTGCAAAAGGCCAGGGGGCGAAACTTTGCAAACTCTATTTCACGCCGCAAAGTCGCGCGCGCGGTGCCGGATCACGGGTGTTTGCCGCCGTGGAAGCCGCAGCCAGAGAACGTCAGCAGCCAGTCTTGTGGCTGGACGTGTTGCAAAGTAATCTGCCCGCCATAGGGTTTTATCAGCGTCAGGGCATGCATCAGGTGATTGAAAGTGCCTATGTAACAAAAACGCAAACCACCAAATTGTGGATCATGAAAAAGGATATCGATGATTAAATTACGCCTCGGCGGTCTGTTCATCACTCTGGAAGAGGGCGAGGATATTCCTTACGCGCCGGAGTATTGTGAGCATTATACCTACCTTATTCGTCCGGCAGATGGCGTATATGAGATTTTGCGTTATGACGCCTATTCCGGCTGGCACAAACGCCCTGATCAGAATTTTGAAGACGGCCATCAGGCCTTTGTGTTTGCTTATAAGGCGTACGAAAAGGAATGGAATCAGACTGACGGACGTTTAGGCGGTAAAGATCAGCGACTCGAACGCATCTTGTAATATTGCCACCGTGCACGAAGTATAAAAAACCACCGTCCGGGTGGTTTTTTATTGTCAGAAAAAAATACCGGAGGGCAACAATAAGAACTATTTCCCCGGATCAGATTATTCACATCGGTAAAATATGACTATGTTAAACGCAATAATAACGTTAAGAAACAACGCAAGATATACAAAACCTTACAATCCCGGAAGGCCGCATGACGGAAAAAACAGGGTAAGGCAGGGGATGAATTGCGTAATAATAGTCATTTTTTAATAAGATGTACCTAAAATAAAATTATAAAAATCAGTGGATGCGCTACATATAATGCATTGAAATTCATGTGTATTATATTTACATCTTAAGTTTTTTTCAGGCGAAGTATTGGTGGATCAGCCAGCAGATGTTAATAGTATTGTTGCTCGGCGTTATTTTTCTAAATCATTCTTAAACGAAAACTATTTCAAATAATTACTGGTTGCAACGGAACTTATCCTCGTTTATTTTGACGTCCATCTGCTCCGGTTCTGAAGAAGATATAAAGCTTCGCAGTAAGGAGTAATAAAACTTGCCTGACGGCAAATAATACAATTTATAAATTGATCAAGGATATTGATGATGAAATTGCGCGTACTTTCTCTGGTAATCCCGGCACTGATGATGGCAGGCACCGCAGGCGCTGCTGAAATTTATAATAAAGACGGCAACAAACTTGACCTCTACGGTAAAATTGACGGCCTGCACTATTTTTCCAATGACAATGGTTCCGACGGTGACCAGTCGTATATGCGTTTCGGTCTGCGCGGCGAAACTCAAATCAGCAACGAACTGACCGGTTACGGCCAATGGGAATATCAGGCTGCGCTGAATAAAGCGGAAAGCGATGATGCGAATAACTTCACCCGTGTGGGCTTCGCCGGTCTGAAATTTGCTGAGTTCGGTTCACTGGATTATGGCCGTAATTACGGCGTGATGTACGACGTCGCAGCATGGACCGACGTTCTGCCTGAGTTCGGCGGTGATACTTACGGCGCAGACAACTTCATGTTCCAGCGTGCCAACGGCGTCCTGACTTACCGTAACCAGAACTTCTTCGGCATGGTCGATGGTCTGGATGTTGCGGTGCAGTATCAGGGTAAAAATGGCAGCGCCACTGAAACCAACAACGGTCGCGACGTGCTGGCTCAAAACGGCGACGGCTACGGCATGTCCCTGTCATATGATCTTGGCGAAGGCTTCAGTGCTGCCGCTGCGATGATGGCATCTGACCGCACCAACGAACAGAACGGCCGCAACAATTCAGCGATTCTGGGTAACGGCGACAAAGCCACTGCTTACAGCGGCGGCCTGAAATACGATGCCAACAATGTTTATCTGGCAGCGATGTACACCCAGAGCTACAACGCCAACCGCTTCGGTTCAGCGGGCAGCAAGGCTTACGGGTATGCAGATAAAGCGCAGAACTTTGAAGCCGTTGCACAATACCAGTTTGACTTCGGTCTGCGTCCGTCGGTTGCCTACGTGCAGTCACACGCAAGAAGCGTTGAAGGTTATGGTAAACAAAACCTGACCAAGTATGTTGATGTCGGCGCGTCTTACTTCTTCAACAAAAACATGCTGACCTACGTCGATTACAAAATTAACCTGATGGACGACACCCGTCTGACCCGTGATGCCGGTATTGCTACCGACGATATTGTCGCGGTAGGTTTGGTTTATCAGTTCTGATAAACCGTTTATTGCCCACATTTATTCGGGCCTGTTAGTCTGCTGTGTCTAATTCCCTTCCCGTTTGGGAAGGGTTTTTTGTTTAGCGTTACACATTTAATTTTCCTGCGACCTCATGCATCATGGCTTATCCTTTGATAAACCTGAAATTCGCCGAGGCCCGTCATGACCGATCACGCCACACCCAATCTTCCTTCCCGCAATTTTGAAGAAACCCAGCGCTTTTACGGCAGCTTCGGTTTCACTAAAACCTACGTCGACGACAGCTGGCTGATCATGGTTCGCGGCGGCATCATTCTGGAATTTTTCCTGCATCCCGACCTCGATCCGGCGACCAGCTGGTTCAGTTGTTGCCTGCGCGTCGATGATGCCGATGCGATGTTCGCGGACTTCAAGGCCGCCGGAATCGGTGAAGATCCGCATACGCGTCCCTGTGTCCATCTGCCCGAAACCCAGTCATGGGGCATGAAAATGGGCGTAATGATTGATATTGATGGAACGCTGGTAAGGGTGATTGAGAACTGAGGGGCGTTGCAGCAAGGTGACGACAAAATTCAGATAATAAAAAACCCGGGAATCTTGAACCTAAAAAGGCGGGATTCACGGGCTCTCCAAATTTGGGGACTTCAAAGAAAAGCAGTGGCACTAATTAAGACTGCTGCCCTCTGTAAAAGTTCGTTTCATGTGGCAAAAATATAAAAAAATTATTGATTTTATTTTACCACATTACACTTCAATGAGTTACGTCATGCTCCCGGCCAGATGATCACGATCAATGTCCCGGCCAGCGTCAGTAATACGTTAGCGATAGCGTAGGTTCCGGCGTAACCGAGTGCCGGAATGTTGCTTCGCGCGGTATCACTTATGATCTCCATCGCGGGCGCACAGGTTCGCGCTCCCATGATCGCGCCAAACAGCAAGGCCCGGTTCATCCGCAGGACGTAAGCTCCAAAGATGAAGCAGATGATAACCGGCACCAGGCTGACGATAAGCCCCGAGATCAGCATCTGTCCGCCGATGGCGCCCAGTCCGTTATTGATCCCCGCACCGGCGCTCAGGCCGACACCCGCCATAAAGACCATCAGGCCAAACTCTTTCACCATGTTTAGCGCACCTTGCGGGATATAGCCGAAAGTAGGGTGGTTGGCACGCAGGAAGCCGAGCATGATACCGGCGAACAGCAGACCGGCGGCATTACCAATGCCGAAGCTGAAGTTTTTAAACTGGAAGGTGATGAGGCCAATCATCAGGCCGACGATAAAGAAGGCACAGAAGGCCAGCAGGTCGGTGACCTGACTGTGTACGGAGATAAACCCGATGCGGTCTGCCACACTTTTTACACGACGTGCATCACCGCTGACCTGCAATACATCGCCTTTATTGAGCACAATGCTGTCGTCGATCGGCATTTCTATCTGGCTGCGGATAACGCGGTTAAGGAAGCAACCCTGATCGGTGAGGTTTAGCTGGCTCAGACGTTTACCGACCGCATGATTGTTTTTCACCACCACTTCTTCGGTCACGATGCGCATATCGAGCAGGTCGCGGTCAAAGACTTCTTTGCCGTTGCGGAAACTAGGATCAAGACGCGAATGTGCATCCGGATAGCCGACCAGCGAAATCTCATCGCCGACCTGTAACACCGCGTCACCGTCGGGCGTCGCTAAAATCCCGTTACGGCGGATACGTTCGATATAGCATCCGGTCTGGCGGTAGATCCCCAGTTCGCGAAGGTTTTTGCCGTCAGCCCAGGCCACCAGCTCCTGGCCAACGCGGTAGGCGCGGATAACCGGCAGATAGACTTTGCGTTTGCTGTCAGTATCCAGACCGCGTTCGCGGGCGATTTGCTGGGCGCTGGTCGGTAAATCCTGGTGTTGCAGTTTTGGCAGGTAGCGCGCGCCGAAGATCAGGCTGACCAGCCCGATGAGATAGGTCAGGGCGTAGCCGAGGCTCAGGTTATCGAGCTCAGGACCGAGGAGTTTGTTGCCGCCCATGGTGTTACGCAGCGTATCTCCCGCGCCCACCAGCACCGGCGTGGAGGTCATGGAACCGGCGAGCATACCGGCGGTGAGGCCGATGTCCCAGCCGAAGAACCGCCCAAGTCCGAGTGCCAGCAACATGGCGGTGCCGACCATCACCAGCGCCAGCATGAAGTAGTTTTTGCCGTCGCGGAAGAAAATCGAAAAAAAGTTGGGTCCGGCTTCAACGCCGACGCAGAAAATAAACAGCATAAAGCCGAGATTTAGCGCTTCGGTGTTAATACTGAAATGCTGCTGGCCTAAAAGCAGGGAAACCACTAATACGCCGATAGAATTTCCGAGCTGGACAGAGCCCAGACGCACTTTTCCAAGGCACAGACCGAGCGCCAAAACTACAAATAATAACAGGATGTAATTCCCGTTTAACAAACTAGCGACGTTTATATTCACAAGGATAACTTATTGTTTACCAACAAATTCTTGATATGGGAGAATGTAAAGGATAAATTCAGAAAGAGAAAAATCCTAACCCGTTCTTACCGTGGTTGCGCAGTGCAGACGACGGGGAAAAGCAGGTTTCGGGCGTCATTTTAGTCACAGAACGTCTCTACAGCCAGAGAAAAGCCCGGATAAAATGATGTAAACACTTAATTTGTGTTACGCGGGATTGCGTGGCACGTCAGGGAAAGGAGTCAGAAGGCTCATTCAGGTAACAGAACGCATCAGAGGCATTGAACACAGCCTGTGAAAACTCGCCAACTTTAGGGAGGAAGTAAAATGGCACTTTGGCGCACGGTCAGAGCCCCTGTACTTTGCTGTATATTTTTTATCGTGATTTTTATTTCATTAAAAAATAGTTGGATCGTTGTCAGAACCACCGCGCCCGGACCTGAATACGGTCTGCTGCTCTTCCTGTTGCCCGGCATTGTGACGGCACTGATTGCCAGGGAGTCGCCGATATTTTCTTCTTTTATCGGCGGGCTGACGTCGATACCCGTTTGCTTTTTACTTCGCTGGGTGTTTTTCCCTCGCTTACGTCCGCTGGTGCAGGAAATCGCCTACGCCACCAGCGCGATATTCTGGTGTGTGCTCGGCGCGATGCTGGTCCAGCTGCTGATTACGGTGTACCAGCAGTTCAGGCAACCGAGATAAATACTGGATTCTCGCTAAAAGAAAAGGCGCTCAGTGAGCGCCTTTTTGCTGTGTGTATCTTCTTTTTTTTGACTAAACCAGTGAATTACCGGCTCAGTGACTGACAAGCGTTACAGAACGATTAATTGCAGAACAATTAGTTGCTGAACAGTGCCAGATGTTCTTTCGCGTAAGCTTCGAAATCAGTGAAGCCGCCAATGTGTTGCTGATCGAGGAAAATTTGTGGAACCGTTTCAACCGGTTTACCGACAGTTTTTTCCAGGTCGGCTTTGGTGATGCCTTCTGCATGGATGTCGATGTAGCGGAAGTTGAAATCATCACGTTCTTCAGTCAGTTTTTCAGCCAACTCTTTTGCACGTACACAATAAGGACAGCCAGGGCGCCCGAAAATTACTGCAAACATGGAGACTCCTTTGTTTGTTTTAAAAAATGAATGAAAAGGAAATGATTCGTTTTGTTAACTGCATCACCTTTTTGATGTCGCTACTATGCCTGTTGCAAACCATAAAAAAAAGCAGGAATTACCTGTCAGTCCGATACCTTTGACCTATCCAAATGAACCTGCAGGTATTTTTAGGGACTGCACATTGTTACAGCATTTAGATCCCGAAACCTTGCAAACTGTGCTCAGTGCATCAATCATTGAGCGCTGATGTTTACACTTTTAGTCCAAGGACTCTTCATGACACCGACTATCGATCTCCTGCGTTCACACCGCTCCATTCGTGCTTTTACCGATAAGCCTGTGTCTGACGAACAGCGCGAGGCGATTATTGCCGCCGCTCAGGGCGCATCGACGTCCAGCTTTTTGCAATGCTCTTCAATTATCCGCATCACCAGTCCTGCACTGCGCGAAAAACTGGTCGGCTACACCGGCGGTCAAAAATACGTGGCCAGCGCCGCTGAATTTTGGGTTTTCTGCGCCGATTTCAACCGTAATCAGCAGATTAATCCTGAAGCGGAACTAGGTCTTGCAGAACAACTGTTGCTGGGCTGCGTTGATACTGCACTGATGGCGCAGAACGCCATGACAGCGGCGGAATCTCTGGGGCTCGGCGGCGTATTTATCGGCGGGATCCGCAACCAGGTCGAAGACGTTGTGGCGCTGCTGAAATTGCCAAAATTTGTCATGCCGCTGTTTGGTTTCTGCATCGGCACGCCTGCGCAGGATCATCAGGTGAAGCCACGCATGCCGCAGTCTTTACTGGTGCATGAAAACAGTTATCAGCCGGTGGATAAAGCCGTGCTGGCGCAGTATGACGAAGAACTGAGCGAATATTATCTTCAGCGCGACAGCAACGCCCGTCGCGATACCTGGAGTGATTTGATCGTTCGTACGCTTAAAAAGGAACAGCGTCCGTTTATGCTGGACGCATTGCATAAACAAGGCTGGGTAACGCGCTAATCGGCGACGGAGTGTCGGATGAAGATTGCAATTCTTTCCCGTGACGGGTCTTTGTATTCGTGCAAGCGCCTGAAGGAAGCGGCACAGAGCCGGGGGCATGAGATCGACATTATCGATCCGTTGTCATGCTATATGAACATCAATCCGGCCGCGCCGAGCGTGCATTATCGCGGGCGTCAGCTGGATATTTATCATGCGGTGATCCCGCGCATCGGGTCGGCTATCACCTTTTACGGCACCGCTGTGCTGCGTCAGTTTGAAATGCTGGGCAGCTTTCCGCTCAACGAATCAGTGGCGATCACCCGTGCGCGCGACAAATTACGCTCGATGCAGATTCTGGCGCGGGAGGGGATTGATTTACCGATCACCGGATTTGCCAATGCGCCCGACGATACGTCAGATCTCATTGCGCTGGTCGGTGGCGCACCGCTGGTGGTGAAACTTGTGGAAGGCACGCAGGGCATTGGCGTGGTGCTGGCGGAAACCCGTCAGGCGGCGGAAAGCGTAATTGATGCGTTTCGCGGGCTGAATGCGCACATTCTGGTGCAGGAATATATCCGCGAGGCTCAGGGGCGGGACATCCGCTGTCTGGTGATTGGCAAACGCGTGGTCGCGGCGATCGAGCGGCAGGCTAAACCGGGGGACTTCCGTTCCAATCTTCATCGCGGCGGAACGGCGGCGAAGGTAAACATCACGCCGCAGGAAAAAGAGATTGCCGTCAAAGCCGCGCAGACGCTCGGGCTGGACATTGCCGGGGTGGATATTCTGCGGGCGCATCGCGGGCCACTGGTGATGGAGGTCAACGCCTCGCCGGGGCTGGAAGGCATCGAAACCACCACCGGGCTGGACATCGCCGGGATGATGATCGACTACATCGAGCAACGTGCGAAACCGGGTTTTCGCTTAAAATCCGGCGGCTAAATCTCAATTGATCGGCCTAATGTTGACGAACCCGGTATTGATCGTAGCGCTGGCCGGTATAATTCCGTAAGCTATCGCCCCTTCGTAACGCCGTGTGCGTAGCGAGTAGGGGTTATTTTCGTTGTTGAACTCGTGAGGCATTCTATGGATTCGCTCATCGTCCCTGATTTGGCGCTGCTACGGCGCTGGCTTGATCAGCTGGGCATTTCTTTTTTCGAGTGTGATTCCTGTCAGGCTCTCCATCTGCCGCATATGCAGAATTTCGATGGCATTTTTGATGCCAAGCTCGACATTGTGGACAACGTGATTTTATTCTCGGCGCTGGCCGAAGTGAAACCGACGGCGCTTATCCCGCTGGTAGCCGATTTAAGCTCGATCAATGCCAGCTCCCTGACCATTAAAGCCTTCGTCGATATTCAGGATGACAATCTGCCGAAGCTGATTGTTTGCCAGTCGCTGACCATCGCGGTGGGCGTTACGCATGAGCAATTCTCTTTCTTCCTGCAACAGGCAGAAGAACAGATGTCGATGATCATTCTCGAAGCCCATGCTAATGACTTGCTGTTTATCGGTGATGACGAAGAAGACGGCGCACCTGCGGCATCGGTCAATCTGCCTTTTCTTCACTGATTCGTTTTACTCTTTTCTCTCTCCTCTGAAGATCCTTCCCTGCGAGCCGTATCAACCACGGCTCCGCTGCCTTTATTCGCTTTCACGATAAGTTATGCTGCCGTTTACCCAATGTTGCACTATATTTCACTTTGTTAATGGCAAAAATGCCAGACGGACTACAGCAAATTTGCATAAATAATCGATAAACGCCGGTTTTGTCTCAGGAGGCTGGTACACGGGGGTTGCAGACGCTATGCTTCTGACTCTGCATCACGCGTGATTACGTCGTAAAACCAAACGGTTAATTCGCAGGCAGCGTATTCGTCAACATTGAATGCCTATGCATATTTTATAGGATTCGGTTGGCCTGGTAGTGAAGGGTTTTGTATCCATCCCAGTGATACAAATTCATTGATATATTCCCCTGTCTTGGAGGTAGTAACGGATGTTCACCCTGCGTAAAAAGTGGTTATCGGGTGTTGTCGCCGGTCTGGTTATGGCCGCGTCCGTCACAGCGTCTGCGGAAGAGAAAACGCTGCATATCTATAACTGGTCCGATTATATCGCGCCAAACACCGTGCCTGATTTCCAGAAGGAAACCGGCATCAAAGTGGTTTACGACGTGTTTGATTCCAACGAAGTGCTGGAAGGCAAACTCATGGCCGGCAGCACTGGCTTTGATCTCGTGGTGCCCTCGGCCAGTTTCCTTGAGCGCCAGCTCTCGGCGGGTGTGTTCCAGCCGCTGGATAAAAGCAAACTGCCTAACTACAAAAACCTCGATCCCGACCTGCTGAAAATGGTCGCGCAACACGATCCGGGCAACAAATACGCCATTCCTTATCTGTGGGCGACCACCGGTATCGGCTATAACGTCGATAAAGTGAAAGCGGTGCTCGGTAAAGATGCGCCGGTCGATAGCTGGGATCTGGTTCTCAAGCCTGAAAACTTAGAGAAGCTGAAAAGCTGCGGCGTGTCGTTCTTAGACGCACCGGCAGAAATCTACGCGACCGTACTCAACTATCTTCATCTTGATCCGAACAGCACCAAAGCCTCTGATTACACCGGGGCGGCGAACGATCTGTTGCTGAAACTGCGTCCGAACATCCGTTATTTCCACTCTTCCCAGTACATTAATGACCTGGCGAACGGCGATATTTGTGTGGCGATCGGCTGGGCTGGGGATGTCATGCAGGCGTCTAACCGCGCGAAAGAAGCGAAAAACGGCGTGAACGTGGCTTACAGCATTCCGAAAGAAGGCGCGCTGGCGTTCTTCGACGTGTTTGCTATCCCGAAAGATGCCAAAAACCTCGACGAAGCCTATCAGTTCCTCAACTACCTGATGGAGCCGAAAGTCATCGCGCAGGTCAGTAACACCGTTTACTACGCCAGCGGCAACAAAGCCGCTACGCCACTGGTCAATGAAGAGGTGCGTAACAATCCGGGCATTTATCCGCCAGCGGATGTGCAGGCCAAACTGTTCAGCCTGAAAGTTCAGGATCCGAAGATTGACCGTGTCATCACAAGATCATGGACCAAAGTTAAGACAGGTAAATAGTACCGTTTAAAAAAGGTCAGGAAGACTTTTCAGCGGCTCCGCAGAATCACGGCGGGGCCGCTGACGTTTTGTCCGGGATGACGTTTGGGCATACGGATCAGGCACTTTTCCCCCTGACTGTTATGCTTATTTGAACCTGCTTTATTTTGATACCGGAGATTTCTCTGAGTGAACGACGCTATTCCCCGCCCGCAGCCTAAGTCCCAGAAAGGTTTCACGCCTTTGCTGGAGATCCGTAATTTAACCAAGTCTTTTGACGGCCAGGCCGCCGTGGATGACGTCAGCCTGACCATCTATAAAGGCGAGATTTTCGCACTGCTCGGCGCGTCCGGCTGTGGTAAATCGACGCTGCTGCGCATGCTGGCAGGTTTCGAGCAGCCGACGCAAGGGCAGATTGTCCTTGATGGCGTTGATCTCTCGCAGGTACCGCCGTATCAGCGACCAATCAACATGATGTTCCAGTCCTACGCGCTGTTCCCGCACATGACGGTGGAACAGAACATTGCGTTCGGGCTCAAGCAGGACAAATTACCCTCAGCGGAAATCAAAAGTCGCGTGGCGGAAATGCTGACGCTGGTGCACATGCAGGAATTCGCTAAACGTAAGCCACATCAGCTCTCCGGCGGTCAGCGTCAGCGCGTGGCGTTGGCCCGTAGCCTGGCGAAACGTCCGAAATTATTGCTGCTTGATGAACCTATGGGGGCGCTGGATAAAAAACTGCGCGACCGGATGCAGCTGGAAGTGGTGGATATTCTTGAGCGCGTTGGCGCGACCTGCGTGATGGTGACGCACGATCAGGAAGAAGCCATGACCATGGCGGGGCGTATCGCCATCATGAACCGCGGTAAGTTCGTGCAAATTGGCGAACCGGAAGAAATTTATGAGCATCCGACCAGCCGCTTCAGCGCAGAGTTTATCGGCTCAGTGAACATATTCGAAGGCGTTTTGAAAGAACGTCTGGACGATGCGCTGATCCTGACCTCGCCGGGCTTAATCCATCCGCTGAAAGTCGATGCCGACGCGTCAGTGGTGGACGGCGTACCGGTATTTGTGGCGCTGCGCCCGGAAAAAATCATGCTGTGCGAAGACGTGCCGGAAGACGGCAGCAACTTTGCGGTCGGTGAAGTGGTGAACATCGCGTATCTGGGCGACCTGTCTATCTATCACGTCAGATTGCACAGCGGTCAGATGATCACAGCACAGCTGCAAAACGGCCATCGTTTCCGCAAAGGCATGCCAACCTGGGGCGACGAAGTGCGCCTGTGCTGGGAAGCCGACAGCTGCGTCGTGCTGACTGTTTAAGGGGCGCTGAATATGTCTGTCATTTCTGAACAACCGGTCAGTAAACCTCCGGGTGGATTCAAAGTTTTCATTGGCCGTCTGCAACAACGTCATGGCCGCAAGCTGGTTATCCTGCTGCCGCTGGTGTGGTTCCTGCTGCTGTTTTTACTGCCGTTCCTGATTGTTTTCAAAATCAGTTTTGCGGAGATGGCGCGCGCCATTCCGCCGTATACCGATCTGGTCACTTTCTCAGACGGCATGCTGGATATCGCACTGAACATCGGCAATTACATCTCACTGACCGACGATCCGCTGTACATCGAAGCCTATCTGCAATCGATTCAGGTGGCGGCTGTCTCAACGGCGCTGTGTCTGGTAATCGGTTATCCGCTGGCGTGGGCGGTGGCGCACAGTAAAGTGTCGACGCGGAATATTTTGTTGTTGCTGGTGATTCTGCCGTCGTGGACGTCGTTTTTGATCCGCGTCTATGCGTGGATGGGCATTCTGAAAGACAACGGCGTGCTTAACAACGTACTGCTGTGGCTGCACGTTATCGATCAGCCGCTGGTTATCCTGCATACCAATCTGGCGGTCTATATTGGCATTGTGTATTCGTATCTGCCGTTTATGGTGCTGCCGATTTACACCGCGCTGACCCGCATGGATTACTCGCTGGTAGAGGCGTCGCTGGATCTCGGTGCGCGGCCACTGAAAACCTTCTTCAAGGTGATTATGCCGCTGACCAAAGGCGGAATTATCGCCGGTTCTATGCTGGTGTTTATTCCGGCGGTGGGGGAATACGTGATCCCGGAACTGCTGGGCGGACCGGACAGCATTATGATTGGGCGTATTTTGTGGCAGGAATTCTTCAATAACCGCGACTGGCCGGTGGCCTCTGCGGTGGCGGTGATCATGCTGTTGCTGCTCATCATGCCAATTCTGTGGTTCCACAAATACCAAAACAAAGAGCTGGGAGATAAAGAATGAATAAGTTACCGGTTGTCCGTTCGCCGTGGCGAATTCTTATTCTGATCATCGGCTTTACGTTTTTGTATGCGCCGATGCTGATGCTGGTTATTTACTCGTTCAACAGCTCCAAGCTCGTTACGGTCTGGGCGGGCTGGTCTACCCGCTGGTATACTCAGCTTTTCCATGATTCCGCGATGATAAGCGCGGTCGGCATGAGCCTGACGATTGCCACCGCCGCGGCGACAATGGCGGTGATTGTCGGCACGCTGGCCGCTGTCGTGATGGTGCGTTTCAGACGTTTTCGCGGCTCGACCGGGTTTGCTTTTATGCTCACCGCGCCGCTGGTCATGCCTGATGTCATTACCGGGCTGGCGCTGTTACTGCTGTTTGTGGCGATGGGGCACGCCTTTGGCTGGCCTGCGGAGCGTGGCATGTTTACCATCTGGCTGGCGCACGTGACGTTTTGTAGCGCCTACGTCGCCGTGGTGGTGTCGGCGCGGTTACGCGAGCTGGATCGCTCTATCGAAGAGGCGGCGATGGATTTAGGGGCAGCGCCGCTGAAGGTGTTCTTCATCATCACGCTGCCGATGATTCTGCCTGCTCTGATTTCCGGCTGGCTGCTGGCGTTTACGCTGTCGCTTGACGATCTGGTGATCGCCAGCTTCGTCGCCGGACCGGGTGCGACCACCTTGCCGATGCTGGTCTTTGCCAGTGTGCGCATGGGCGTCAATCCGGAAATCAACGCACTGGCGACGCTGATCCTGCTGGTGGTGGGCATTATCGGCATGATTGCGTGGTGGTTTATGTCACGGGCTGAGAAACAACGGATTAAAGAGATACAACGCGCTGCGCGAGGATAGTGTCCTCATTGACTTAACATTAAAACCAGGAACAAGGAGATAACAAGGAAGTATGAAATTAGCATTTATCCCCGTTCCTGTAATGATTGGCGCGTCGGCGATTGTGGCGACGCGCCTGCTGGAATTCATCTTACTGTTTGATGCAATGGGTTTTTCCGGCCTGATGAGTTTTATCGAGGTCAGCGCTGAATCCTGGCTGAACTGCATCATCATGCTCGCCAGTATGCTGATCATTCTGGTGGAATGCCGGGCGGCATACGCGATGATGCGCGCGCGCCGCTGGGGACGCTGGGCGTTCATCGGCTGTCAGGCGATTGTTGTCAGCTACATGCTGCTCGCGTCATTCGACTGGTTCGGACCGCGCATCTTTCGCTTTAACGTCGAAACACAGGGCGAATTCCTGTATGCGCTGCTGATGCAAAAAATCCCCGATATTCTGGTGCTGCTGTTGTTGTTTGTGCCCGCCAGCAGTCAGCGGTTCTTTGCGCGCTATAAATAGCCTGTACTGCTGATGAGCCTTTCCTGCCGCGTGGTGGTACACTGCGCGCCAGTTTTTTCCTGCTTTGAACACCGGAACCTTTTCATGCATTGCGCTCTCTACACCGCCGGAACCTGTCGCTCCTGCCAGTGGCTCGACAAACCTTACTCCCGCCAGCTGGCCGATAAACAGCAAGACCTGCACGATTTGCTGAGCGGAATGCCGGTAGGGGAGTGGTGCGAACCGGTAACAGGCGAAGAGCGCGAATTTCGCAATAAAGCCAAAATGGTGGTCAGTGGCAGCGTGGAGCGTCCGCTGCTCGGCATGTTACATCGCGACGGCACGCCGGTGGATTTGTGCGATTGCCCGCTGTATCCGGCCAGCTTTCCGGCGGTCTTTGCCGTACTCAAAACCTTTATCGCCCGCGCAGGTCTGACGCCCTATAACGTCGCGCGTAAACGCGGCGAATTGAAATTCCTGTTGCTGACCGAAAGCCAGAAGGACGGCGGCATGATGCTGCGGTTTGTCCTGCGTTCAGAGACCAAACTGACCCAACTGCGCGCGGCGTTGCCGTGGCTGCAACAGCAGCTGCCGCAGTTGAAGGTTATTTCCGCCAATCTTCAGCCGGTGCATATGGCGATCCTCGAAGGGGATACGGAAATTCCTTTGACTGACGTTCAGCGTCTGGAAGAGGAATTCAACCATGTGCCGCTGTTTATTCGCCCGCAAAGCTTCTTCCAGACCAATGCGCAGGTGGCGGAAAAACTGTACGCCACGGCGCGCGATTGGGTGCGTGAGTGCGGTAACATCGGCAGTATGTGGGATCTGTTCTGCGGCGTCGGTGGTTTTGGTCTGCACTGCGCGACACCCGACATGACGCTGACCGGGATCGAAATCAGTGCCGAAGCCATCTCGTGTGCAAAAGAATCCGCCGCGCGGCTGGGGCTGCGAAACGTTGAATTTCAGGCGCTGGACTCCACCGGTTTTGCCACCGGCAAAGGAGAAGTGCCGGACCTGGTCCTGGTTAATCCGCCACGTCGCGGCATTGGAAAAACGCTGTGCGATTACCTGAGCCAGATGGCGCCTGCGACGGTACTCTATTCCAGCTGCAATGCGAAAACTATGGCAGCCGATCTGGCCTTGCTGCCGGATTACCGCATCGAACGCGTTCAGTTGTTCGACATGTTTCCGCATACCGCACATTATGAAGTAATGGCATTACTCATTCGCGAGTCAGCCGATAAATAACCGTACCAGACCCCCTTTTCTTATTATTCCCGTAAGCTACGTGAATGAATAAGCATGACCAAACTGTAAGTAATTTCTAATTGAAGGCCAAAAGTAATAATAGTCAGCACGTCGTGTTTTATTTAAGACGTTAGCCTGAGGATTATTAACGCCCGGTCGCCAACTGATTCATCACCAGTACCAGTTTATCGAAGACTTCGCTGAACAGATGTTCGCTGAAAGGGGCGAGCAGGGGCATCATCATACCGATGGAGAGAATGCCGATACTGAGCGTCAGCGGGAAGCCTATCACGAAAACAGAAAGCTGCGGCGCGACGCGGTTGAGGATGCCGAGCGCCATGTTCAGCGTCAGCAGCAGGGTGACAATCGGCAGCGCCAGCATCAGGCCGCCGCTGAACACGATGCTGCCCGCCTGGGCGACCGCCATAAAACCTTCTGCATTCATCGGATTCGGGTTAATCGGCAGGGTATGGAAACTGTCGGCAAGCAGAGAAATCAGCCACAGATGGCCGTTGAAACTCAAAAACAGCAGCACTGCCAGCAGATTGAGAAACTGGGCCAGCAGCGGTGAGTTCAGGCGGTTGCTGGGGTCGTAAAAGGTCGCAAAGGAAATACCCATTTGCAGCCCCATGATTTCACCGGCCATGCGGATTGCGGCGAACGCCAGCTGCATGGTCAGGCCGAGCGCAGTGCCTATCATAATTTGTTGCATGGTCAGCCACAGCGCGGGTGTGGAGAAAATCGGTGTATCGACCACCGGCAGTGCGGGTGCAATCAGAAAGGTGATCATCGCTGCGAGACCAATTTTCACCTTTTTGGGCACCTGCTTTTCACTGGTGATAGGCGCAGTACTGATCAGCGCCAGAATGCGCAGCATTGGCCAGAAATACATACTCAGCCAACCGGCTAACTGGGTGCTGTCGAAGGAAACCATGCGTTAACCGATGATGTAGGGCAGGCTGGAAAACAGCGTGCGCATATAATCAAGCAGCAGGTTGAGCATCCACGGACCGGCGATAACGATAGTGGCAACCACCGCCAGAATCTTCGGGATGAAGGAGAGGGTTTGTTCGTTGATTTGCGTCGCAGCCTGCAGCAGGCTGACGATAAGACCGGTCACCAGCGCCGCCAGCAGCAGCGGGGCAGCGACAGCCAGCGCGACTTTCATCGCTTCATTGCCTATCGCCATAACTGATTCAGGAGTCATTTCTTTTATCTCATAAAAGACGTTGTTCAGCTCCCTCCCCTGCGAAGGGGAGGGTTGGGGTGGGGTATTAAAGGCAACTCAGATGCCGCCTGCGATACCCCCTCCCAACTTCCCCCTTCGCAGGGGGAGGCGCAAAATAGCTCTCATCCGAAGAGGCGCCGCTAACTGTAGAAGCTCTGCGCCAGCGATCCGAGCAGCAGCTGCCAGCCATCAACCAGCACGAATAACATCAGTTTGAAGGGCAGTGAGATGGTCGCGGGTGGCACCATCATCATCCCCAGCGCCATCAGGACGCTGGCGACCACCAAATCGATAATCATGAACGGGATAAATACGGTGAAGCCGATCTGGAAAGCCGTTTTCAGTTCGCTGGTGACGTAAGCGGGTAACAGGATCCGCATCGGCACCGCTTCGGGACCGGCCAGCGGCGGCAGGTTGGCGAGACGGGCGTAGAGTGCGAGATCGGTTTCACGGGTCTGGCGCAGCATGAATTCACGCAGCGGCTGAGCACCTTTGTCCATCGCATCCTGCATGCTGATTTTGTTTTCGGTAAACGGCTGATAGGCGTCGGTATAGATTTTGTCGAAGACCGGCGCCATGACGAAGAAGGTCAGAAACAGTCCCAGGCCGAGCAGCACCTGATTTGGCGGTGCGGACGGCGTACCCAGCGCATTTCGCAGCAAACCCAGAACAATAATAATGCGGGTAAAGCTGGTACACATCAGCAGCATCGCAGGGAGCAGCGTCAGCGTAGTGATGAACACCAGCGTCTGAATCGGCAAAGACCAGTTCTGTGCGCCGTTGGCCATTTGCTGGCTGATGATGCCCGGTAATTGCGCGAAGGCTGACGGGCTGATGAATAATAACAGCGGCAGACACAGGCGGGTGATCAAGGGGGATTTCAAAAAGGTCATGCCTGCTTTCCCGGACGTTTTAACATTTTTTGCATCAGCTGACGAAAATCCGCGGGCAGTTCTGCGGCACTCACCGCAGGGGTGTCCACCGGCGGCGCGCTCAGAGTGTGCAGCGGCGTGATGCTGTGGGCGGTCACACCCAGAACCAGCCAGGTATTGTCCACTTCCACAATCACCACTTTTTCACTGCGCCCGACCTGACAGCTGGACGTGATTTTCAGCAGCTTGTTATTTTTTGCCTGTGGTGCCAGACCGGTGCGTTTAGCCACCCAACCGATAAACAGGATCAGCAGCAGAATGCCGCCGAGCACCGAACTGACCTGAGTCAGCACGGAACTGGCGGGAACCACCGGCGCTGAGGCCTGCGTTGTGGCATGGTTTGCCGGGCCGGAAATGTACGGAGAATCCGTCGCGGCGTTCTGGTTCATCAGCGGCTCAGACGACGCATACGTTCTGACGGCGTGATGATATCGGTGATGCGCACGCCGTATTTATCGGCCACGACCACGACTTCACCCTGAGCAATCAGGTAACCGTTGATCAAAATATCCAGCGGCTCACCGGCCAGGCCGTCAAGGGAGACCACGGAACCCTGCGACAGACGCAGCAACTCTTTGATGGTCATCTTGGTGCGGCCTAATTCCACGGTCAGTTTCACCGGAATGTCGAGGATCATGTCGATATCCTGCAAACCACCGGCTCCTTCCTGGGCGCCCAGCGCGGCGAAAACACCCTCGGTTGACGCTTTGGCGCTGCCCGCAGATTGTTGTTCGTTAAACGCATCAGCCCATAAATCGTCAACGTTTTCCGATCCCGCGTCAGACGGTTTATTGGTGTCACTCATGGGGCTGTTCCTCATCTAGAGAATTTAAAATTGGGTTGATCAAATGTTCAACGCGCAGAGCGTATTGTTCGTTTAAGGTGCCGTATTTGCTGGTCAGCACCGGCACGCCGTCGACGTGGGCGATCAGGCGATCCGGTTTTTCAATCGGCAGCACATCGCCCGGTTGCAGTTTCAGGATCTGGGACAAACGCAGCGGGATTTCGACGAAATTCGCCACCAGTTCCAGCTCGGATTGCTGAACCTGCGTGACCAGATTTTCGCGCCACTGGCTTTCTTCATGACGGGAGTTTTCAACCGGTGGATTGGTCAGCAACTCACGAATTGGTTCGATCATGCTAAACGGAATACAGATGTTGAAATCACCGCTCAGGGCACCGATTTCCACATGGAACGGCGTCGTGATCACGATATCGTTCGGGGAAGAGGTGATGTTGGTGAATTTGATCTGTAATTCTGCACGCACGTATTCGACGCTCAGTTTGTAGACGCCGCTCCAGGCATCTTCATAGGCGTCAAGCGCCAGCGTCAGCATGCGTTTAATCACGCGCTGCTCGGTGTGGGTGAATTCACGCCCTTCCACCTTGGTCGGAAAACGACCATCGCCGCCGAACAGGTTATCCACCGCGATAAACACCAGGCTTGGCGCGAACACAAACAATGCCGTGCCGCGCAGAGGCTTAAGGTGGATCAGGTTGAGGTTGGTCGGCACCGGCAGGTTGCGGGCAAAATCGTGATAAGGCTGAATTTTGATCGGCCCGACGGTGATGTCCGGGCTGCGGCGCAACAGGTTAAATAACCCCATACGGAAATGACGGGCAAAACGCTCGTTAATAATTTCCAGCGCCTGCAGACGTTCACGCACAACACGGCGTTGCGTCGTCGGGTCAAAAGGTTTTACGCCGTCATCGGCCGCCTGATTTTTGGCGTTGGTGGTTTCAGGCGCGCTGTCGCCGCTGTCACCGTTGAGCAGTGCGTCGATCTCGGCCTGTGAAAGAATGCTGTCGCCCATAATTTGATTATCGCAGTATGAAAGCAGTGAAAAGCACGTCGTTGATCACCTGTGGGGGCTGACCTTTGACCAGGGGCACGTCCAGAACTTGTTTGATTTCCTGCACCAGTTGTTGCTTGCCGGTTTCACTGACTAAATCCGACGTTTTCTGACGAGAAAGTAGCAACAGCAAGCGGCTGCGCACTTCGGGCAGGTACTCATTAAGAACCGCGCGGTTCTTTTCATCCGGCAGACGCAGGGTCAGGCCGATGTAAAGCACACGGTCAGGATCGTTATCCGGCGTTTGCAGGTTGACGGTGAAGGTATCCAGTGCCAGGAAAATAGGCGGTACTGGCGGTTCGTTTTTCTTCACTTCGGCAGTCTGTGAACCCGGAGCCGACTGCTGTTTGTGCAACATCCACCAGGCGTAACCCGCCGCACCACAAGCACCAATGGCCACCAGTAAAAGCAGAATCATCAAAAGCGGTCGCTTTTTTTTGCGCGAGGCCGAGAGAGCAGAGTCAGACATGGATGAGGCGATTTCCTGTAAGTATGAGCAGGTCAGCTGAGGAAGGCTCAACCTGCTGAGTCAATTCTGAGAATGATTATCCCGCTTATCCTGTTGTTCAATAGTCAGAATAGGCGGGAAAAATAAGGTCAGCTCTGCCGTTTGAATTAAGTGAACACTGACCGTCAGTAATTACCTGAAACAATTTTGCGAACAATTACGCAAAGATATCGACGCTGTTGTTACCGCTGATACGTTGCGCGAGGGAGGCTGGAACCGGTAAAGCGTCCGCCGCTGAGTTCACACCGCCCGCATTAAAGGCCGCCCAGCTGGAGGCGTTCCCCTGCTGAGAACCGGATTGTGAATTTTGCTGCTGCGCCTGTTGCCATTGCGAGCTGTCGCTGCCGACGCTGCTCTGGCCGAGGCTGATGCCGTTATCCGCCAGCGCCGTTTTCAGATCCGGCATCGCGGCTTCAATGGCAGAACGCACTGCGCTGTGGCCGGAAACAAAGTGCAGCTGCGCCTGATTGTTTTCGATCTTCATGCTGACCTGAATGGAGCCCAGATCCTGTGGATGCAGACGCAGTTCGGCGCTCTGTAACCCCTGACGATTGAACATCATCACTTGCTGACCGAGCTGCTGCTGCCATTCTGGTGTGCCCAGCTGGGCGTTAAGCAATGGCGTGCTCGGGCTGTTGACCACGCTGGTGGTGGTCGGCGTGGTGGACACCGGCGCCGAAGAGACGGCCACGGCGGCGTTATTCACCAGATTTTGGATGCCATCGGTTGTGCGACTTTCGGTTTGCGGCGTTAGCGCTGCATTACCGGTCGCGGCGGTCATGGAGGCCAGCGCGCTGCTGAAATCCGGGGTCGCCGCGGAAGAGCTCTTGCTGGCAGTATGCGTCGCAGCAGGGGTCGCTGCGGCGCTGTCAGTCACGGCTGTTTTGCCGTCATCGGTCAGTAAGGACGATGCGGAGGTCAGCCCGGCGAGCAACGCGCTCTTTTTATCGGCATCCGTGGCGTCACCGGACGTTGCCGTTTGCGTGAGCGCTGCGGTCGCGGTCTGCACCTGCTGAGCCGGTTGCTGTTGCGCCGCCAGCTGGGCGAAAAGCGCCTGCACTGGCAGGTTGGTCGTGTCATCTGCTTTGCTGTCTTTATCTTTATCCGTCAGCGCAGCGGTTTTCACCGACGAGGGATCCGTGCCTTTCAGGCTGCCGTTAGGCAACAGCTGGATCGCCGCAATCATTTTGCTCAGATCACTGTCATCAAGGGTCAGGCTGCCATCTTCTTCACCGGTGGTCACCGCCTGAGTGAGCGTGGTTTTATCCACCGTCTGGCCTTTAGCGCTGATCTTCTGGCCGAGCTGCGAGAGCTGGCTGGCAAGTTTAGGGTCGAGCTTTTCGCCGAGCTGCGCCTGCAACTGAGTGGCAAAATCTGTCGTCACACCCGTCGTGGAGGTACCCCCGGCGGAGGTGCCATCAGAGGCCGTGGCAGAAGAGGAGGCCGCACTGCCGGACGCAGCAGAGACGGTGGTTTTTGCCGTGGTAACGGCCGCAGGCAATATATTCAGATTCATAGCATTTTTTTCCTGTAAGCGCTGCGTTGGGCAAATTCATCGTTCTGCTTTTGATCCATTTTGTTCTCATGCGAACGCTGCTGTTCACTGGCCCGGGTTTGCAGGGTCTGATAGGCGTTCAGCCGCTGTTGCTTATCCTGCCACTGGTTTACCGCCGCATTCAGCCGCTGGTCCCACTGCTGCAACTGTCTGCGGTGCTGATCAATGGCGACTTCCAGCGTGCCGATAAACTGCTGGTAGTTTTGCCAGGTATTCGCCGCAATCCCGCCGGTCATGGTGTTATTGAGTTTGTCGCGATACTCGCGCTGATAGTTGAGCAGCATGGTGAGCTGCTCTTCAGCCTGAGTATGCGACTGCCTGATTTGCCCTAAATGATTGGTCGCCTGATCCAGCGCTTTTTGCGCCAGAGAACAAAGGGTGATCAATGGTGATGAGTTTTCCATCTGATTTACCTTTATCGGTTAAAAATTTAGCCTGGGAACAACATGTTCAGTTCCAGACAGGCGTCTTCATAGGTACTGCGTTCCATGATGTCCTGCTGGAGAAAGTTCTCCATCTGCGGGTACAACCGGATGGCGCGATCGAGCATCGGATCGCTGCCTGCCGCGTACGCCCCGACGCTGACCAAATCACGGTTACGCTGGTAGCTGGACAACAGTTGTTTGAAATTACGCACGCGGGCGTACTGTGCATCGTCAATCAGAGACGTCATTGCACGGCTGATCGACGCTTCAATATCAATGGCCGGATAGTGGCCGGATTCCGCCAGACGGCGTGACAACACCACGTGACCATCGAGAATGGCGCGGGCGGAGTCGGCAATCGGATCCTGCTGATCATCACCCTCGGTCAGCACGGTATAAAATGCAGTGATAGAACCGCCGCCGCTGATGCCGTTCCCCGCGCGTTCGACCAGCGCAGGCAGTTTGGCGAAGACGGAAGGCGGATAGCCTTTGGTCGCCGGAGGTTCACCAATGGCGAGGGCGATTTCACGCTGGGCCATGGCGTAACGGGTCAGGGAATCCATGATCAGCAGAACATGCTGACCGCGATCGCGAAAATCTTCGGCGATACGGGTGGCGTAGGCGGCACCCTGCAAGCGTAACAGGGGCGAAACATCCGCCGGTGCGGCGATAACCACCGAACGTGCGCGGCCTTCGTCACCTAAAATGTTCTCGATAAAATCTTTTACTTCACGGCCACGCTCACCGATAAGCCCGACCACGATCACATCGGCCTTGGTATAGCGCGCCATCATGCCGAGCAGAACGGATTTACCGACGCCGGAACCGGCGAACAGCCCCATACGCTGGCCGCGACCGACGGTGAGCAGGGAGTTAATGGCGCGCACGCCAACGTCCAGCACATCGGTGATAGGCGTTCGTTGCAGCGGGTTAAACGGCGGGGTGATCAGCGCAGCGCGATAACCGGTATCCGGCGGCGGCAGACCGTCAAGCGGTTTGGCACTGCCATCGAGCACGCGGCCCAGCAATTGCGGGCCGAGCGGAAGTTGTTTGCCCGCGGTGTGGCCATCGGGCGAGATCCGCGCATACACGCGAGCACCCGGCAAAATACCTTCGACTTCTTCAAGCGGCATGAGGAACAGGCTCTGGCCGTTGAAGCCAACCACTTCGCTTTCCACTTCCTGCACGGTCGGGCCGTCATGACGTTCGATCAGACAGGTCGCGCCGAGCGGCATCTGCAAACCGGTAGCTTCGAGGATGAGCCCCGTGGCGCGGGTCAGTCGGCCATAGCGGCGCACCGAGGGCGTACGGCCCATGCGCTTTTCGGCATCGTCGAGTGTTTTCAGCAGGCGGCTCAGGCGGGCGGTCATCAGAGATCTCCCGGTGCCGCGAGACGGCACAGTTCATGCCAGCGCGTGGCGATGGACGCATCCATATCGCCGTCTTCCGCACTGACTTTACAGCCGCCGCTGTGGATTTGGTTATCGGCCAGCAAACGCCAGCCGTGCATGCTCAGGCTCGCACCCATTTGCGTTTCAACACGCTCAAAATCAGCCGGATTGACGCGCAGTTGCGGTTTGCCTTTAAACATCGGCTCCTGCTGAATGAGCTGTTGGATCTGGTTGAGCAGGGCGGAACCGTCACAAATCGGTGCCTGACCCAAAATCTGTTTGGCCGCCGTCAACGCCATTTGCATCAGGCGTGAGGCGATAACGCTATCGAGCGCATCCAGCGTTTGCTGGAAATCGGCCACCAACACCTGCCAGTGTTCAGTGAGCACGGCCTGCTGTTGCTGGCCTTCCAGTAAAGCCTGCTGCTGCCCGGCTTCCTGACCAGACTGAAAACCTGCGGCGTAGCCCTGTTTTTGACCGGCTTCCAGACCCTGCTGGAACCCTTGTTGTTCAGCGCGGCGTTGCAAGTTTTGCAGTTCATTCTGGTCGACCTGCACTTTCGGCTGGCCGTCGTCCTGCTCTTCCTCACCTTCCTGGAACAGAGGTTCGAGGGGCGAGGTAAAGGAAGGCATCGCCAGATCGCCTGGCCGCCACGGTTGCCACGGCAGGGCGTTAAGACGTTCTGTCTGGCGCTCTTCAGCGGTTTTCTTCTCCGGAGCTGGATTATCAGACATAGGAGTCCTCGCCGCCGCCAACCATCATTTCGCCAGACTCTGCCAGACGGCGAACCGTTTGCAGGATCGCTTTCTGTTCGTTCTCGACCAGAGACATACGCATCGGGCCGCGGTTGGCCAGATCGTCGCGCAGGATATCGGCCGCACGCTGCGACATGTTGCGCAGGAATTTCTCGCGAAGTGGTTGTTCGGCACCTTTCAGTGCGACCAGTAACGATTCGCCTTCGATTTCCTGCAACAGGCGCTGGATACTGCGATCGTCCACGTCCACCAGGTTTTCGAACAGGAACATCTCGTCGATAATTTTCTGGGCCAGTTCGCCGTCGTAACCACGTACTGCTTCGATAACCGCTTCTTCCTGCTGGGTTTTCATCAGGTTGATGATTTCCGCCGCCGTACGAACACCGCCCATCTTCGCCCGCTTGAGGTTCTGGCCGTCGAGCAGGTTGTTGAGCACTTCCGTCAGCTCTGCCAGCGCCGCTGGCTGGACACCGCCGAAGGTAGCGATACGCAACATGACGTCGTTGCGCAGACGTTCGTCGAACAGCGCGAGAATATCGGCTGCCTGACCGCGTTTGAGGTGCACAAGGATGGTGGCGATGATCTGCGGATGCTCGTCGCGGATCAGATCTGCCGCAATCACCGGCTCCATAAAGTTGAGCGTTTCCATGCCGCTGGTGGTTTCGCGGGATTCCAGAATATCTTCCAACAGGCTGGACGCACGTTCTTCGCCCAGCGCCTTGGTCAGTACCGCACGCAGGTATTCACTGGTGTTGACGCTCAGCGCGGCGTACTGCTCGGATTCGTCCTCGAACTCATTCAGGACTTCGGCCAGCTGCTTATTGGAGATCTGATGGATGTTCGCCATCGCGCCACTGATTTGCTGAACTTCGCGCGGGGAGAGATGCTTGAACACCTCTACCGCGCGGTCTTCGCCCAGCGTTATCATCAAAATGGCGCTTTTTTCAGTTCCGGTCATAGTCATGGTTGTTCGGTACTCATCCATTGGCGGATAACCAGGGCGACGATACGAGGATCTTTATCGGCCAGCTCCTGAACGCGTTGAGTTTGCACTTCGACGCTGACGCGCTGCTGTGAACGCTTGCGTTTCTCCAGCTCGTCGTTGCTGAGTTTCACCGGTTTGCTGCCTTCAGGTTGAGGCTGGGACGCGGCCAGAACAGCAGCGGCAACGGCGTCTTTCTCGGCCTGCTGTTTGCGCAGCATCGGACGAACCATTTTGCGCCACAGCAGCCAGGCAACAATCAGCACCAGTAACCAGCGGCCTGCGTCGATCAGCTGATCGAAGAACGCCTGTTGTTTCCAGAACGGCAATTCAGCAGAGTCGTCGCTCGCTTCATTGAACGGCGTATTTACCACGTTCAGCGTATCGCCGCGTTCGGTGGAGAAACCCATCGCTTCGCGCACCAGATCGTCAATCTTCTTCAACTGCTCGTCGGTCAGCGGCTTAGATTTGCCATCTGCACCGGTCTGATAGTTGACGACTACCGCCGCAGACAGGCGCTGTACCGCACCGGCGCTATGCTGGGTGTGAGTGATGGTGCGATCGACTTCGTAGTTTGTGGTTTCATCACGACGGCTGTTCGACGGCACCGTTGAACGGTTCGCCGTGCTGTTTTGGGCCGCGTTCTGACCATTGGCTGCCTGATTCTGCGCACCGTTCGCCGTATTGGCGGGTGCAGGCGTCGTCACTGGCGCGGTGGCGGCCGGGGCTGGCTGGTTGCTCAGGGCTCCCGGAACGCCGCCGACTGCTGAACCACCAATCTGATCGCTGGTGCTGAGCTGGCGGGAACGTACTGCTGCTTTATCCGCAGCGCCGTTCGGCTGGTAATTTTCATCGGTCTGTTCGCGGGTGGCGTAATCAATCTGCGCGGTGATTTGCGCGTGAACGTTACCGTTACCGACCACAGGTTGCAGAATCGCTTCGATGCGACGTTGCAGGCGGCCTTCCACTTCGTTGGCATATTTCAGCTGCGAAGCATTCAGATCACGCCCGTTGCTGTCAGACTGGGTCAGCAGATGACCGCTTTGATCGACCACTGTGACGCTGGCAGGCGGCAGACCGGAGACGCTGCTCGACACCATATAAACGATGGCGTTGATCTGGCCATCATCCAGGGCGCGGCCCGGTTGCAAATTCAGGGTGACGGAAGCTGAAGGGTTTTTCTGCTCGCGGACAAATAAAGAAGGTTTCGGAATGGCTAAGTGAACGCGGGCGCTGGAGACCGGGCCGAGCGTTTCGATGGTGCGGGAGAGTTCACCTTCCAGTGCGCGCTGATAGTTAATCTGCTCACTGAACTGACTGATACCAAACTTCTCCTGATCCATCAGTTCAAAACCGACGGCGCCGCCCTTCGGCAAACCGGCCGCAGCCAGTTTGAGACGCGTTTCATACACTTTGTCCGCAGGGATCAGAACCGCGCCGCCGTTATCAGAAAACTGATAGGGGATGTTCATCTGCGTGAGCTGTGTGACGACTGCGCCACCATCTTTATCGTTGAGGTTACTGAACAGCACCTTATACGTCGGTTGCTTGGCCCACAGTGTCATAACAACAATAACAGCCATGGCAGCGGCAGCAGCAATGGCGATAGGAATTTTTGGGTTGGCGCGCAGGCGATTAAGCAACGCAGTAAAACCGCTTCGAGGGTTTTCTGCGCCGGCTATTGCGGAACTCATACAAGATCCCTATTTAGCTGTTGGATGGTGGTGTTCATGTTGTCTCGTAACAAAACAGACTCCCAAGTGCGCAATCGTTGAAGCGTGATATTTTTCAAACCTCCATACAGGCAGGCCTATTTTCTAGGTGAGCCATTATTTGTCGCGCAAGGCAAAGTTAATGGCCCGATAAGCCATGGTTTTTGCGGTCAATTACGGCGTTTAGGAAAAAACTGATGTGATAGGGTGTCATTCCATGAAAGAACCCCATTGGTTACCGATACAGCGATAAGCGGAGAAAGCATGTCAATTCAAGGCATTGAGAGCGTTTTACAGCAAATGCAGGCTACGGCAGTGCAAGCGGGAGCAATAAAGCAACCCGATGCCACCTCAGAAGCTGGTTTCGCCAGTGAGCTGAAAGCCGCATTAGGCAAAATTAGTGAAACGCAAAACAACGCAAAGTTGCAGGCTGAAAAACTCGAAATGGGTGTGCCGGGCGTCAGCCTCAACGATGTAATGGTCGATCTGCAAAAATCCTCGATCTCATTGCAACTGGGCGTGCAGGTACGCAACAAGCTGGTGGCGGCTTATCAGGATGTCATGAATATGTCGGTGTAATGTATTAAGTGAATGAAATAATGATAAAAGAATTGCTACCTGTTGCCCTGTGGGGCATGGCGGGGGCAATTTATTGGGTTTTTTGAGGGGGAAGGAAATAACAGGAGCAGCAAAGACAAACTTCGCAAAAAAATTCGAACCTTAACTGTTAATAATCGTTATCAATATCCTGCATGGCCGAACGGATCACCCACCACACAGCCAGACCCAGCAATGCCAAAACAATAAACAAAATTATCATAGCCCAATTCCTTCATTTCACTTTTGCGAAGGTTCTCACAGGACGTCCGTCATTTTCCCGAGCTTAGGACTGTTTTGTTACAGTCATAAGATCCTGACTTAGTTTTTGAATAGTCACGTTCTGATATTATTATCGACCGCAAACAACTACAACTTGATAGGCAGGGAAGAATTGTTTCAATTTATTGTTCAACGTGAAGGTTGCGTTGTGAACAAAATGAGTTTTCTAAAAAATATATGTTACCGATGTCACAAAATTGTCCTTTGCTTGTGCAGGTTTATTTGCCAAAATCGCGAAAAAATGTTTCCACCTGCCAAAAGCACCTGCACAAAATGATAATCCGCCCACCCCGTCACTGGTTCTTGCGTTTGTTCGTCTGGCACGGCTCTGTGCTGCCCAGCATTATGTTCCGGCTGAGTCTTAATCTTCTGATGTCACTGGCCGCCATCCTTTGTCTGCCCTGGTACGAAACGCTTGGCGTTAAGCTGACACTTGCGCCTTTCAGCCTGCTTGGCGTCTCGATTGCGATCTTTTTGGGGTTCAGAAATAGTGTAGCGTATTCGCGTTATATCGAAGCGCGTCAGCTGTGGGGCGGGTTGCTGATTGCCTGCCGTACGCTGCAAAGTCAGGTGATGGCCGTCTGTCCGGGCGAAGCGCATCGGGTGACGGCGTTGCTGCTGGCGTTCTGTTACAGCCTCAAGCATCAGCTGCGCCACAGCGATTCACGGCCTGATCTTGAACGTTTGTTAGGGGATGATGCGGAGGATATTCTTTCACGGCGCGCACCGACCAACATGGTGCAGCTGCGGTTATCGCAATGGCTGGCGGAACGCCGCCGGACCGGCGAAATGTCGGATGTGGTTTACGCGCACATGGACACCACGCTGTCACAGCTTTCTCAGGTTGTCGGCGGTTGCGAGCGCATTGTCAGTATGCCTATCCCTTTCGCTTACGGGCTGCTGTTGCACCGCACGGTGTATCTCTTTTGTAGCCTGCTGCCGTTTGCCCTGGTGGTGGATTTGCATTACATGACGCTGCTGGTGTCCGGTTTTATCTCCTATACATTTCTGTCGCTCGATACGCTGGCTGAAGAGCTGGAGATGCCGTTTGGTTATGCCAACAATCACCTGCCGATGGATGCGATGTGTACCAACATCGAAATCAATTTGCTGGAGATGAACAACCAGTCGCAGCTACCGGACACGCCGATGCCGGACGCGCATTATCGTCTGACCTAGGTGGCGAGTGTCACGGTTTGGGTAAGATTCATAAGACTGTCATAAATACGCAACAAAAATGAAATAGCGTGGACGGGTCCGCTGTATAACGTCCCTAAGCATTTTCGAGGTATTTATGTCAGTCATTCAGGCCAAATCCCTGCACGAAGCCGAAGACCTGCTGAATTCCGGTATGGTGAAAAAAGTCGAACTGGCTTTTAGTATTAACAGTGATGAGTTTTTCAAACTAGCGCTGGAATGCGGAGATCGCGGTGCGAAAATCACCAAGGGTAAGAATTTCTTTGTTATCACACTCAAAAAATGGGTCATTCCTTCTAATGACCTGCCTGCCACCAAAAGCAACGTCCTGATGTGATACAGTCTCCATAGCACTGCCATACCGACAGTGTTATGGAGAACTCCTCTAAGCCACGGTTTTCATCATATAGACGCTCAGCGGATCCGGCGACTGGATGTAATCGCCAAAGGCTTCCGTACGTGCATAGCCGAGTTTCTCATACAGCGTGATGGCTTTTTCCTGAAACACGCCCGTTTCCAGATATAGGTCTGTGTGCCCCAATTCTTTCAATTTCTTTTCCATCGCGGCGATAAGCAGTGAAGCGATCCCTTGCCCGCGAAATAAGGGATTGACGTACACCCGCTTCATCTCAGCGATGCGATGTTTTGAGATGTACAGGCAGGCGCATCCGGCCCAGTCGTCATCGACACGCGCCATAAAACAGGTGATATCGCCTTCATCCAGCTCAGTAATATTGACACCGTAAAACGATTCGGGTGGATAGAGCGGGTACTGATAAGCGTCGAGTTCGGCAATAAGACGGGCTAAATGCGGGTGGGCGACATCGGTTTCAAAAATCTGGGCACTCACGGCGTGGCTCTCAATGCAACATTTTGGATTTATATTCTTAACCGAAATCGCCCCAAAAACAAGGGACTGCCAGAGGGATGAAGGGAAGGGGGCACTCGAAGGTGTAAGGAAATCGTAATAATTGAAGAAGTCTTGGCCACGTCTGTCAGAGTTATCTGAATTGATCAAAATGTGATCACTTTGTCTGTCATCCCTATTTCTTTTACCTCATATTCTTCCACTGTAAGAAGTGTATACAATGCAATAACTCACCGTGATTAATTCACACCCTGCAATCACAGTGAGATGAACGAGACACATTATAAGTGTTTGAATGAAGGATAAAATTATGGCTGTCTATCCTGTTGGCGTTTTTGTCACGCTTACTTTTACACCAGGTTTGTTTGAAGTAATCACGATTTTGAATGAGGTATCGCCGGTGCAGTATCAGTTGATGAATGTTGAGACTGGCAATGTGATCAGAGTGAATGAGAACTTCATTCGCGGAATTATAAAACCTTAACAATATGACCGGTCAGGCTGCGTAGCTGCTGCCTGACCGGTCATGTTTTGTGCCCCGGTCAGTCAGGCATCAGCGCGTTAAAATCCTCTTCGTACAGCTCGCGGCACTCCTGGATAAACTCCGGGTAGCCCAGTTCGGATGTCTGCACATCACGACCCAATCGTTTTTCTAAATCCTCGTGAAATCCCTCAAACTCTCCGTGCAGAATGCCGGTAAAACCGGTGAGGATGATGCATTGCTCGGGTGTTAGTTTCGTCACGTTGAGTTCCTTAAGCGATTTTTAAAAGCAGAATTTTTAAAAGTGTTAAAAGTTTCTGAAAAGATGTTGAAAAGGGAGAAGTGCCTCACGTCGTGTTTCTGCAAAACGACGCAACATGTCCTATCCTCTAATTAATCCTACTGAAAAACAAGGAGTCACAAATGGATCAGGACTTGTTCGAACAGGCACCCTTACCGCTGTTAACCCGTTTTCAGGTGGGAGACAGGGTGAAGTTACTCACTTTTCCCGTGGGCATTCATCCTGCCAGCTATCAGCTGGATGTGGCGATTACCGCCATCCATGACGGTGAGTTCGAGGGCGAGATTGTCCGCATCGCCACCCTTGGCCGGCAGGGGCACGAGCAGGCGCATTTTGCGCTCGGCGGGCAGGTCGCTTTCTATGCCAGAAATATTCAGGGTATGGCCCCCGAGGCATAAAAAACAAAACCCCGCTTTAGTGGCGGGGTCTTTAACTACTTCACACTTTCACTTCACGCTGACATGGCGTCAGTTACATCATTGGCTTCACGTGTTTGGTGTTCGCCTGAGTCGTCAGAACGTCTGCGGGAATTTTTGAACAACTGCCGCAATACCCCACCAGATACCATCTTCCGTCAGCGCCTTTCTCCGGATTCACTTTGTAACGCTCGTTACGCTTACCGTAAAATTCACGATCCACATTCTTTGATGCATCTTCCCAGAAACACAGCGAAAACTGATGACATGCATCGACATGCCGTTGTCCGTCGCGGCTTCCGCCAACCAGTAAATAATGATATTCAGACATACTGCCTCCTGAACCCCAAATATGATGGGGTAATTGTCCTGACTACAAGGAAACTACCTGGAATTTCAACCCGAAAACAAAACAAGAGAGACAATAACGGGCGCCGAAACCACCCGAAGAACACATTTTTTATTACGTAAACTATAGAGCAGATCACAAGATGGGGGGAGAAATATGGGTGAAATGTGACCTGCGTCACTTTATATTTTTCCATGATTGTGATTGTGCGCAGACATTCCGTCAGGCCATTGTGAATGAAGGCATTTTTCGTTGAGCCGCCACAGAGGTCAGCGGTTGAAATAGGGGGGTTAATCCCTTGTGCTGCGGGCTTAGAAGTCAGGTATGTCGTGCTACTTTGGCTACGTTGACTCTTTTACTCGCGCAGGAAATGCAATGGCAGATAAACAGGTTATAGATTTGGTCATGTCGGTCAATAAACACGTCGAAGAAACTGCCATGCAACATCTGATGCTGCGCAATTTTATTATCGTGATGTGCCGGAGCATGACCGAAGAGCAAAAAAATCAAGTGAGATGGCAGATGCGCCAGATCCATCAGGTGACCGATGCTGAACACCGGCAAGGCGATGTGGAAATTCTGGAAAAAACCCGGCGGGATATGGAAATTATGCTGGAGCTGATCAATTAGGTTTCTTCTGATGTCTGTCTTTTTAGGGATGAACTATCATTAACACGATGATAACCAAAGGGAGATACAAAATGGGATTTTGGAGAGTACTGATCACCATTCTGGTACCGCCGTTGGGCGTACTGATAGGTAATGGTTTAGGCGGAGCATTTCTGCTGAATATTTTGCTGACTTTACTGGGCTATTTCCCGGGTCTGATCCACGGTTTTTGGGTACAGACGCGTAAATAACAAGCCTTGTCATCGCAGCACGAAGACTGACATAACACGTCATCTGAAAACCCGGTCTGAATGCCGGGTTTTCTTTTTCGAGGGTCAGAACAGAGAGAAGAGGAGGACCACAGGAAGGCTCATCGGCCAGGTAAATCCAATAATGCCGGACGTTAATAGCCTGATCTTGATCGTATCGCGGCTCACCAGCAGGGTGAACAGTACGGCGATACCCAGCCCGCCCCAGTAAATCGTTTTAATCACTTCCCACCAAACGTGCACAACCAACCCCTGACCATTCATAAAAACCGGCGGGTATGATATTCCGTTAACATCTGGTAATCAATTATTGTGTGATGTTACTCATGATTTTGTAATGTAAGTATTTGGCATTGATTGTTATTGAACATCACTTGTGATGGGGGAATGAACCGACTGCGCGCGTAAATGCCCCCGAATGGCGGTGGGTGCAAAACCGAAACGTTTGCGAAACCGCTCAGCAAAACGCGAACCGCTTTCATAGCCAACCTGATGCGCGATGTGGGAGATGGCCAGATCCGTGCATTGCAACAAGCGCAGGGCGTGGGTCATGCGAACATCAATCATCAGATTACGCAGTACACTGTTTTCGGCTGCCAACCGGCGGCGCAGCATCACTTCATTCATCATCAGTTGCTCGGCCACTTCCGCTGCCGTAAAGGCTTTATGCAGATTGTTGACCAGCAGTTCGCGCACCCGCTGGGTCATACTTTCGCTGTGTTGCAGGGAATAGCGCACACCGAGCTGCGACAGCCACAGCAACTGCTCAAGCATCCGGTGACGGGTAATCGGCGCAGGTAAACCGTGATGCCAGAGAATGGCATTGTGTGTATCGATAAAACTTTGTCTGAAAGCGCCGGGAACGTGGGGGATGACCTGCAGGTGATCGACAGTAATCAGCGGGGGTTTAAACGCCGGCGTGTGCAATCCTGCATCGGTCAGCAGGGCATTATCCCACGCCATAATCGCGCAGCTAAATGGCCCATTTTCAGAAAGCTGATGAGTAAGCCCCAGCGTTTGCCCGCTGTTGAGCACCAGCATTTCACCCGTTTGCAGGGACACTTCCTGATGCTGATAATGAACCGTCATGCTACCATTTTGGATCAGGAGTAACTGAGGTTTGTCGATATACACATCTTGAATAAAAAGTTCACTGTGCTGAATAAGTAGCGAGGTCGATCCTATCCCTGGGGTGACTTTTATTTTACGTACCATGGTGATGATGCCCGAATATGACGACGACGGCGTCCAGTTGCCTGAATATAAATCAAAGCTGCGCGACTTTGTTACTAATACAAACTGGTCACCGGTTGAGGCGAAAGTCAGGGATGGAGACAGAGAGAATTAGCCCTGGCAGCTGTGTGCTCTCTGCCTCTGAAACCTTAGTATGTACAAGAAATATTTGATAAAATAGAACAATATAAAATAAAACAAAAGTAATAATTATTGGCGATCGCCAAACGCGATCGAACGGAGATCGATTTTTCCGTAAGTCATATTCACTTGTTGTTGTCTTGACGACTGTCCAATCAGCTCGGTGAGTTGATTCATCCGGGCTTGTAATAATGTTTTGATCATATTTTCGTTATCCAGAATCTGACGCAAATATTTGCGTACTTCATACTGAATAGCCATCGACGTGCTTTCGGATACCGGTAACGTGGTGGTCGCTTCCACGGCTTTCAGATAACTGACTTCGAGCTCGACCAGCTCATCCCATTTCTCTTCTTTCGCCAGCCGCAACATCTGCTCGCTTAAAGTCAGGATCAGTTGATATTCATTAACCAGATACTGATGTTGATCCATTATATTGGTCCTGCGACGGGTGATAGTTTGGGCCGATTTGCCGCCAGGCATCGGCAATATTTTCCAGTAAGCCCAGCACTTCCGTGATGGCTTCCTGATCGTTGTGTAAATTGGCATGCAATATGCGACGAACCATATAGGAATAGAGCGCTTCGAGGTTATCCACTAAATCGGGATCGCCTTTCTCGCGGCTCATTCCGGCTTTCAGTCCGCTGTCGATAATATTAATGGCCTTAGAGAGCGCTTTGCCTTTATCGGCAATATTTCCCTGCTGCATAAAAATGCCAGCACGGATAAGGGCGCTGCGCGCCCCGTCAAATAACATCACCACTAACTGATGCGGAGAAGCGCTCATGACAGCGCTTTCAATTCCTATCTGAGCGTAGGCCTGTGTTCCTTTTGAGTTATACATTTCTCAATCCTTATGAACTTGACGAATTCATTGCTTCGAACTGTTGAGTCAGATAGTCGCCGGTATTTTTAAGTTTCGACATGGCAACATCCAGCGCAGTGAAACTGGTTTTATAACGCGCGATGGTGTCATTAATGCTGTCGTTGGTTGAGTTGTACTGTTTGGTCAGTTGCTTGAGGGTATTATTGATCCCCGTTTTTGCCGTTTCGATGGAACCATCGGTGGCAATAAACCCTGTCGCCAGATTGGTGACCATTGTACCGATACCGGTTTTTTTACCATCACCTACGATCAACTGGGAAACTGCTACGGTATTGTTTTTAAGCGCAGCAGTGAGTTTGGTGCTGTCGATTTTAAGATTACCGTTATTGGTCGGGTCCTGAGTAATACCAATCGCCGCCAGGTTCGTGAAAGTGCCGCTACCCTGAGCGCTGGAAATAGCACTTTTCAGTTTCACCTGAATATCACGTAACACCGAATCGCCTAAGAGCGCCCCGTTGTTGGTATTTTGCGTGTCAGTATTGGCATCTACCGCCGTGTATTTGGTCAGGCTTGAGAAGCTGTCCTGCAGTGTGTTGTAGGCATTCACAAAGTTGGTGATCGCCGTAGCCGCTGCCGTGGTGTCTTTAGTGACGGTCACGCTGGCATCATTGCCCGTCGTGGTGGTGGCCAGCAGATTCAGTGTTACGCCTTCAGGTGCATCGGTGACGATGTTACTGTCGCGCTCAATTGGCGTACCGTTTAAGGTTAACTTGGCATTTTTAGCCTCAACGCTTTGCTTCATACCGTTAGTCGCTTCAGAACCGGCGGTATAACCAATCACGCTGTTCAGTTTGTCATCACCTGTGACGCTTATCGACATGGCATTATTCACGCCACTGTTATTGGCACTGACGATCAGCTGGTAGCTGCCATCGGAGACTTTCAATACGCTGGCTGTGACACCGCCACCGGCATTGTTAATGGCATCACGCATTCCACCCAGCGACGTTTGCGCATCCGTCAAGTTGATGGTCAGAGGTTTGGCGGTGCCACCTTGCTGAATGGTCAACGTGCGGGTGCTGCCAGTGGTGCCCAGCGCAGTGGTGGTATCAGGCTGTACACCAGAAATCAGGGACTGTGCCTTCGCCAGTTGAGTCACACCGATGGCGTAAGTACCCGACGCGGCCCCGGCGGTCGTCGTTACGGTAACAGCGCTGCTGAGGCTGGATGTCGCCGTGCTGCTCTTATAGAGGTCTGCACTGGCCATCGCTTTTGACGCATCGTTAAAGGTAGACAGTGCGCTTTTCAGAGTGCCGTAGGCAGTCAGCTTCGCGGTGTTGGAGCTCTGCGCGTTAGTAATTGGCGTTAAACGCGCTTTTTCCGCCGTGCTCAGATTGGTCAATAAAGTGCTGAGGTCCAATCCTGAACCGATGCCTAATGAAGTGATAGTAGCCATACGTATCCTTTACAGTGTGTAAGTGTCTTTAAGCCCTATCGGCACGACGTAGAAAAAGTTTAATGGAATGCAACAAAAAGTAATGGCGGGAATAGCCGGTATAAGGAGGGGTATTTCGCGGCGTAAGAAAGTTTGGATTTTTGAGAAATAATTCTAAAGGTTGTTGGTGAAGCGCCGATACAAGTTTGGACGGTGATGAACGCCGTGGGCAAATAAGCCCGAACCCTTAACCAGATTTGAAGGAATATCCTCATGGCACAAGTAATCAATACCAACAGTTTGTCACTGATGACTCAGAACAACCTGAACAAATCACAATCTGCTCTGGGCACTGCTATCGAGCGTCTGTCTTCCGGTCTGCGTATCAACAGCGCCAAAGACGATGCAGCGGGTCAGGCGATTTCTAACCGCTTCACTTCTAACATCACTGGCCTGACTCAGGCTTCACGTAACGCCAACGACGGTATCTCCGTTGCGCAGACCACTGAAGGCTCACTGAGCGAAATCAACAACAACTTACAGCGTATCCGTGAACTGACTGTTCAGGCGCAGAACGGCACCAACTCCTCTTCTGACCTGGATTCAATCCAGGACGAAATCACGTCCCGTCTGTCTGAAATCGACCGCGTATCTGGTCAGACTCAGTTCAACGGCGTGAAAGTACTGGCGAAAGACTCCACCATGTCTATCCAGGTTGGCGCTAACGATGGCGAAACCATCAAAATCGATTTGAAAGCAATTACTGCTGATACTCTGAAACTGACGGGCTTCAACGTGAATGGTGCCGGTTCAGTGGCGAATACTGCTGCAGCAAAAAGCGATTTATCAGGTATGACCGTTGGTGCGACTGATGCGACAACAGGTGCAATTACTTACACTGATAAAGTTACAAATGCATCTGCAACAGCAGCGAATGTTCTTTCAAGCCTGAAAGATAATGACACAGTTACTTATGCTGGTAGTGATACTGGTTTAGGTCAAGCAGCATCTGCTGATTATACTTATAACGCGACATCTAAGGCATTCACATTTGACACCGCAGGTGTAACGACTGCACAGGCTCTCACCTATCTTAATCCGTCAGTGGGTTCCTCAACTAAAGCTACTGTTACAACAGGAGGAGCCACTGGTACTTCTCAAGACGTTATTATTGCCAAAGATGGTTCTTTGACCGCATCAGATGATGGTGCAGTAATGTATTTGGACACTACCGGTAACCTGACCAAAAACAACGCAGGTGGCTTGAGCCAGGCAACATTGCTTAGTTTACAGACTAACGCCGATGATGGTGGTACCGCAGTTGAAACATCTATCGCAACTGATAAAGGTACCTTTACGACATTGGGTGGCACTGGCGTCTCCTTCAGCGTAAAAGATGCTTCTGTGAGTGCTGAAAGTCTGGCAGCAACAACTACCGGCAAAGCATATACCGCTACTGTTGGTGGCAGCACTGATTATGATGTTGCAACTACTGGCGCGGTAACTACCTCTGCTACAGCTGTAAATCTCGATTCTAAGGGTGCTCTGACCACTGCAACGACAACAGATACTAATTATTATCTGCAGAAAGATGGCGCTGTAACTAATGGCTCAGGTGCTGCAATCTATAAAGATGCTGCTGGTAAATTAACCACTGATGTCGCTACCACTTCTGCAGCAACGGCTGATCCACTTAAAGCACTGGATGATGCCATTGCTAAAGTTGACGAATTCCGTTCTTCATTGGGTGCTGTACAGAACCGTTTCGATTCTGCTATCACCAACCTGAACAACACCACCACCAACCTGCAGTCTGCACAGAGCCGTATTCAGGATGCTGACTATGCGACTGAAGTTTCTGCCATGTCTAAAGCGCAGATCCTGCAACAGGCGGGTACTTCAGTGTTGTCTAAAGCTAACCAGGTTCCACAGTCTGTTCTGTCCCTGCTGCAATAATTTCTTCGCAGGTTACAAACAGTCCAACCCCGCTTCGGCGGGGTTTTTTTTAACCAAAACTTACGAATTTGTACAATCCCTTTAGCGGGCAGGCTGGTATAATTTAGGATAATCTTTATATTTAGAATAAAATTTAAGCTATCACGACCGGCAGTCAAAGGGATGGCGACAGGCGATGTTCGAGACATAATCAAAATAGCCGCGCTTTTTTGTCCTTATTCTGCCGATTGAACAGGGTTTCCACTGTCACAATGCTACAGACCCTTAATTTTACAGGTTACGACAGTGAGCGATCTGTATACCGCCGACGGCGTGATAGACAAAAATTCTTTGTGGCAGCGCTACGTTCCCCTGGTGCGCCACGAAGCCCTGCGTTTGCAGGTACGGCTTCCCGCCAGCGTAGAGCTTGATGATCTACTGCAGGCGGGGGGAATTGGCCTGTTGAATGCGGTTGAGCGATTTGATGCGATGCAGGGCACGGCGTTTACCACCTACGCCGTTCAGCGTATTCGCGGCGCGATGCTTGATGAGTTGCGCAGCCGCGACTGGGTGCCGCGCAGCGTGCGACGCAATGCGCGTGAAGTGTCCCAGGCAATGCATCATGCAGAACAACGATTAGGGCGTCCACCGAGCGAAGGAGAGGTGGCGCAGGCGCTGGATATTCCCATCGAGGAATACCGGCAAATACTCATGGACACGAACAGTAGCCAGTTGTTTTCTTATGACGAGTGGCGTGAAGAGCACGGCGATTCAGCCGAGGCATTGATGGAAGGGCACGAAGAGGCCAACCCGTTACATCATCTGTTGGAGGGCAATTTACGCCACCGGGTGATGGAAGCCATCGATGCGTTACCAGAACGGGAAAAGTTAGTTCTTACGCTTTACTACCAGGAAGAGTTGAATTTAAAAGAGATCGGGGCAGTGCTGGAAGTCGGGGAATCCCGGGTAAGCCAGCTGCACAGTCAGGCGATTAAGCGATTGCGAACGCGCCTGGCCAACGACCACTGATCCGCTTTTTCCTGGCCGGTTATACATTTTATGTCCCTTATCAGGAATAAATTTATGCCAGCGGGAATCAAAACAAGGCCTTTAAGCCGTTATCTTAAAGATTTTAAACATAGTCAGACTCATTGCTCACAGTGTGCAAAAGAACTCGACAGGATGGCACTGGTGTTTCGCGGGCAAATCATCAATAAAGAGGCCATCGCTAAGATGGACCAGCCTATTGATGACGACGTGTGGCACAACCTGTCGCAAGAACTGACCGCACTGTGTCGTTTTTGCAGTGAGATTAGCTGTAACAGCCATTCGTCGTATTTCGACATCATGGCGTTTAAGCAATATCTGTTTGAACAGACTGAAATGAATCACAGCACGGTGCGCGAGTACGTTGTCCGCCTCCGCCGTCTGGATGAGATTTTATCTGCCAGCAACTATCCTCTCGATAAACTGAAAGGGGACAGCATCCACCAGCGGATCATTAGTGATGTACCGGTGGCGGCACACGATAACTACCGTATTGCCCTGCGCAAATACGATCAGTATCTGGCCTGGCAGAAATCCGCCTGAGTCCGTTTCGCACAGAATGACAATGAAACACCCTAAACAGGTTCCTCCGGGAGCCTGTTTTTTTGTCTCCAGTTTGTATACATTCTTTATATACTTAATCATCAATATCATTTCATATCCGAATAATTCTTTTTACGGTTTCGCTCAGCCCTGCGGCTGCGCGTCAGGGGAACACTGTGCCTGCTCAAATTTCAATGCTTAAAAACCGGCTGGATGCCTTTGATCGTCTCGATTTATTGGGTAACTGCACGCCGCTGGAAAAATTACACCGTCTTTCAGAACACGTTGGCCGCGACATTTACATCAAACGCGACGACGTCACTCCGCTGGCAATGGGCGGCAACAAGCTCAGAAAGCTGGAATATCTGGTCGCCGACGCGCTGGCAGAGGGCGCGGATACGCTGGTGACCGCCGGGGCTATTCAGTCAAACCACGTACGCCAGACCGCCGCCGTGGCCGCAAAACTCGGGCTAAAATGCGTCGCGCTGCTGGAAAACCCGATTGGCACCGTCGAGACAAATTATCTGACCAACGGCAACCGTTTGTTGCTGGACCTGTTCAACGTCGAAGTGGTGATGTGCGAGGCTTTGCACGATCCGATGGCGCAGCTGGCAGAGCAGGCAGAGCGTCTGGAAGCACAGGGTTTTCGTCCTTACGTGGTGCCGGTCGGTGGCTCAAATGCATTAGGCGCGCTGGGCTACGTGCAATGTGCGCTGGAAATCGCTGAGCAATCTTCCGCCAGCTTTGTGGATTTCAGCGCCGTGGTAGTCGCTTCCGGCAGCGCCGGGACGCACGCCGGTCTGGCGGTGGCATTGAGCCATCTGATGCCGGATACCGCCCTGATTGGCGTGACGGTGTCACGTAAAGCCCACGAGCAACGTCCGAAAGTGGAGGCGATTGCCCGCGAGGTTGCCACTCATCTGCAACTGGATGAAAACATTCCGTCGATAGTTTTGTGGGATGAATACTTCGCGCCGCGCTACGGCGAGCCGAACGAAGCGGGTATGGCGGCGGTTAAACTGCTGGCCGAACAGGAAGCGATGTTGCTCGACCCGGTCTACACCGGCAAAGCGATGGCGGGTTTACTCGATGGCATCGAACGCGGTCTCTTCCCGGAAGACGGCCCGATCCTGTTTATTCACACCGGCGGGGCACCAGCGCTGTTTGCCTATCACCCCTTTGTATAGGCATCACATATCGCTGTGATGGGTGGAAGTGATCGTTTTGATGGCTTAAAGTGTGCTTATTCCATTTTGAGCTAAGATTATAGAATTATATTCCTGATAACTGATGCGACGGGTGCTACTGTGCGCAAATCCATAGGGTATATAACGTTTTATAATTAACTATAAATGAGGTGAATATGGGTTTTTCTACACTGCGTCGTCGTTTACTCCTGGGTGCTGTGGCGGTGACGTTAACTGCCGGCATGGTCAGCAACAGCTTCGCTGATGAAGGTTTACTGAAGAAAGTTAAAGAACGCGGCACGCTGATCGTCGGGCTGGAAGGCACTTATCCTCCGTTCAGTTTCCAGGGTGAAGACGGCAAACTGACCGGTTTTGAAGTGGAGTTTGCTGATGCGCTGGCGCAGCACATGGGTGTAAAAGCCAAGCTGCAACCGACCAAGTGGGACGGCATGCTGGCCTCGCTGGAATCCAAGCGTATCGACGTGGCGATTAACCAGGTGACGATTTCTCCTGAGCGTCAGAAGAAATATGATTTCTCCACCCCGTACACCGTTTCCGGCATTCAGGCGCTGACCAAAAAAGGCAATGAGGCCAATTTTGCTAAACCTGAAGACCTGAAAGGTAAGAAAGTAGGCGTGGGTTTGGGCAGTAACTACGAGCAGTGGTTGCGTGAAAATGTTCAGGGCGTGGATATTCGTACCTATGATGATGACCCGACAAAATATCAGGATCTGCGCGTAGGCCGTATTGATGCGATTCTGGTAGACCGTCTGGCAGCGCTGGATCTGGTGAAGAAAACCGGCAACACCTTAGCCGTTGCGGGCGCACCGTTCTCCCGTCTGGAAGCGGGCGTGGCGCTGCGTAAAGACAACCCGGAACTGCTGGCTGCAATCAACAAAGCCATTGCCGAGATGCAAAAAGACGGCTCACTGACCAAAATTTCTGAGAAGTGGTTCGGGGCTGACGTCACCAAATAATGCTCGTTGCACCGGGAGCTGATGTTGCTCCCGGTACTCTTAGAGCAAACATCCAAAAGGTCTTTATCGGATGCAAGAAAGTATTCAACTGGTGCTGGATTCAGCACCATTTTTATTGAAGGGAACCCTGTTTACGCTCCAGCTAAGTATTGGCGGGATGATTTTCGGGTTATTACTGGGCTTTATGCTGGCGCTGATGCGCCTTTCGCGTTTCTGGCCGCTGTCATGGTTGTCACGTTTTTACGTGTCAGTATTTCGTGGTACGCCGCTTATCGCACAGCTGTTTATGATTTATTACGGCCTGCCGCAGTTTGGCATTGAGCTGGATCCTATTCCGGCTGCCATGATCGGCCTGTCGCTTAATACAGCGGCTTACACCTCTGAAACCCTGCGTGCGGCGATTTCGTCGATCGAAAAAGGGCAGTGGGAAGCCGCCTCCAGCATTGGTATGAACCACTGGCAGACGCTGCGCCGCGTGATTTTACCGCAGGCCGCCCGTACCGCGCTGCCACCGCTTGGCAACAGTTTTATCGGTCTGGTCAAAGACACTTCGCTGGCCGCGACCATTCAGGTACCTGAGCTGTTCCGTCAGGCGCAGCTGGTCACCTCGCGCACGCTGGAAGTGTTCACCATGTATCTTGCCGCCTCGATCATCTACTGGGTGCTGGCAACCGTTTTATCCTTCCTGCAAAACCGTCTGGAAGACCGCGTTAACCGTCAGGATCAGGAGCCTTCATGAGTACCATTGACGTTAAGCAACTGACTAAGAAATTCAACGGCCAAACGGTGTTACACGGTATCGATTTACAGGTGAATGCCGGAGAAGTAGTGGCAATTATCGGCCCGAGCGGTTCTGGTAAAACCACGCTGCTGCGCAGCATCAATCTGCTGGAAGAGCCGGACGGTGGCACCATCAAGGTCGGTAAAATCGAAATTGACGGTAACAAGCCTGTCAGCAAGCAGAAAAACAAAGTTCGCGAACTGCGTCAGCAGGTAGGTTTTGTATTCCAGAACTTTAATCTGTTCCCGCACCGTTCCGTGCTGGAAAACATCATTGAAGGCCCGGTCATCGTAAAAGGCGAACCGAAAGAGAAAGCGATTGCCGCCGCGCGCAAACTGCTGGAAAAAGTCGGCCTGAGCGGTAAAGAAGACGCCTACCCGCGCCGGTTGTCCGGCGGTCAGCAGCAGCGTGTGGCGATCGCCCGCGCACTGGCAATGAATCCTGAAGTCATTTTGTTCGATGAACCGACGTCTGCCCTCGACCCGGAGCTTGTCGGCGAAGTCCTCAACACTATCCGCGCGTTGGCGCTCGAGCACCGCACAATGGTTATCGTGACGCATGAAATGAGTTTTGCGCGCGATGTGGCGGACAGGGCGATCTTTATGGATCAGGGAAGGATCGTGGAGCAGGGGCCTGCGAAGGAGTTGTTCTCGAATCCGCAGCACGCGAGAACTAAGCAGTTTCTGGAGAAGTTCCTCGCCCACTAAATTCAAGAGCGTGGGTTGCCATTCAAACTGGCCTTAAGGTCAAGACCCCAAACTGGCCTTAAGGTTAAGACCTTGGGCTGCCACCCAAACCGGCCTTAAAGGGGGCTTATCGCCGCCCCCCTTAAGAATCCCCGGCTCTTTAAAACACGTGCCATGCATCCCGGCTCTGTTTCAGAAACTCCTCCTGTTGCCGCAAAATCCCGCCGCTGCGCGGTACCCTTCGGTCGGGTTACAACCTGCGCAAAGATACGCGCGGTTTTCCACCTCTTCCTGCGGCGTGATTTTGCGCCACACGCGTCAGCAACAGAACAGGTCCATCGTTCCAGCGGTAGCGCATGTTTTAAAAAGACGTGGAGATTCCAAAGAGGGCCCGTCCTGACCCTCTTTGGGCGGTTTCGGCGCAGCGAGTTAAGTGATCACTGCTATTGAGAAACCGAAACTTTCTCGGTTATTTTTTTAGCCGCCATTGGATGGCAGTCCAAAAAATCCCCAAAAAAAAGCCCCGAAATAGTTTCGGGGCTTTCCAACGTCTCACACCACTCCAAGCCTTAACGCTTAGTTGATTTGAACCGGCATGCCTGCACGCATCTCGATCGCGCGCTGAACCACTGTCTGATTTACACTTGGATCCATCGCCACGGCGTTGGAGCTGCCGGTCAGGCTGATTGGAATCGGCTGTTGGGAGTCGAATTCTTCCTGGTTGGAAGACAGCGGGTTATGGATCTCAACATAACGCTTGCCGTCTGGCTCAACGGTGGCTTTCACCGGCTCGTTGATGAACTGAACGCGGGTGCCTTGTGGTACGTTGTCGTACAGCCATTTGATGTCAGCATCACGCAGACGCACACAACCGTGGCTAACGCGCAGACCGATACCAAAGTTGGCATTGGTGCCGTGAACAGCATACAGGCGGCCTACGTACAGCGCGTACAGACCCATCGGGTTGTCCGGGCCGGCAGGGAAGACGGCAGGCAGGAACTCGCCGCGGGCGGCATATTCTTCATGCATTTTTGCCGTCGGGGTCCAGGTCGGGCCAGCTTTCTTACGCTGGATAGTGGTCACCCAGTTCAGCGGGGTGTCTTTGCCCAGCTCACCGATACCGATTGGCAGAACGACAACGGTATTACTGCCTTTCGGGTAGTAGTACAAACGCATTTCTGCGCTGTTGATGACAACACCTTCGTGCGGCGTATCCGGCAGGATTAACTGTTGCGGAATAGTCAGCACGGTGCCAGGGGTTGGCAGGAACGGGTCAACGCCAGGGTTGGCTTCAAGCATGTTGCTCAAACCCATCTGGTATTGCGCTGCAAAATGTTCCAGAGGCAGGCTGCTGCCCTGTGGAACAGTGACCGTAATATTTTCACCGACCAGACGACCATTGTTCGCCGGAAGAGGATATACCACAGCAAAAGATGCCTGGCTGTACGCAGCAACTGCCAAAACCAGGGTAACTATCGCGCGAATGCTCATTTTCATATTTTCGTTGGTCGTTAATGCCACACTGGCAGTTGTTGTCAGAATGTTGATTTCCCCCCGGCAGGCTTACCACCGGAGAGACACGGTACTTTCACAGAGCACTTTAATGAGACTCAGTATGTGTAACGAATCACATTTCAGGGTCGCTAATTATAAGGATTTATTGCCAACAGGCCAAAGCTTTCTCATGCTGTTCGAAAAGTTCCCTGCACCGACCGCATTTTTTGCGGAGTCCTGCACAATTCCTTCACATTTAACCGCTTATTTACGGCAAAACGGCACCACGACCCGCGCGGCGAAAAACACTTTCTGCGCCTTGTCGCCATGCTGCCAAAACCTTCAAAGAAGGGCGTGTGGTGAGGGTCGGAAAAGCTGATCTGTCTTCGGGTTAGTTGTTACTGCGTTCTTCTGCCATACATTCAGGGTGAAACCTGATTATCTCACGACTACCCTCAACCGGCGGTTAATCATCATACTAAATACCCTGATCAGGAAGGACTTAATGCCATTGCGACCGGATGAAACAGATGACGACTGTGCATATCTTTCGTAAGGTAAATGGCAACTTTAAGGATTAAAAGGGATCGATAATGGGCAGATTTGACGGTAAACGTGTACTTATAACGGGCGGCACCAGCGGTATAGGGCTGGCAGGGGCGCTGCGAATTGTGAAAGAGGGAGGGGAAATTGCCCTCACGGGACTCAATGAAGAACGTCTGGCCCAGGCTCGCAGGCTGTTACCGGGTACCGCACTGGTCCTGAAAAGTGATGCAGCCAGTGAGGCTGATATCGATGCGCTGACAACGGCTGTCAGCGACTGGGGGCATCTCGACGGATTGTGGCTGAATGCGGGTTTCGCAGAAGTGGGGACACCGGAATCTGTTACGGCCGACGCCTTTAATCGCATGATGAATGCCAATGTTCGCGGGCCTATGCTCCAGCTTGCATCGCTTTCCAGGGCTTTGAATCCTGGCGCATCAGTGTTAGTCACCGCGTCGTCTTCGGTCTATGAAGGCGCGGCAATGACCAGCCTGTATGCTGCAACCAAAGGGGCCGTTGTCGCCATGGTAAAAAGCTGGGCCGCCTCGCTGGCTACACGCAACATTCGCGCCAACACGCTGGTACCGGGACCCATCGAGACTAATTTCAGACACTTCATGCCCGAGGAGTCGCGGCAACAGTTTGAGGATTTTGTGGTGAACCAGGTGCCACTCAGGCGAGCCGGTACCGCTGATGAAGCGGCCGCCGTCGCACTGTTTTTGCTCTCAGATGATGCGTCTTATGTCACCGGAAGCCAATATGCTGTGGACGGCGGATTAGTTCACTATTGATTTTAAAAAATCAATGAAATCATCGCGTATATCAGTGGCAGCAGGTCAGAGGTTTAAAACGATATGACTGCAAGATACAGGCGGTGGGTCACTTTATCAGCATCTGCTCTTCGCTCTGAGCCGCCGGTTGACACTGCTACAGCGAAGCCGGTGTATAAAGCGAAGGTGTTATAATCCCGGCCTTAAATTGCCCTGATATACGATAACGATGATGAATAAAATCCTGGTAAGTGCCTGCCTCATGGGGTTCAAAGTCCGCTATGACGGTAGCGAGAAAGCACAAATGGTCGATCAGTTGCACCGTTGGCAGAAAGAGCAGCGTCTTGTGATCCACTGTCCTGAACTCGCCGCCGGGCTGCCAACGCCGCGTCCACCGGCTGAGATTGTGTCTGCTGAAGGTAAAGACGTCATGCCGAAGCAGGTCAGAATAGTTGAAATTACCGGACAAGATGTCACGGAGCAATATCAGCTTGGCGCCTGGCTGGCGCTGCGTACCGCTCAGGAGTCAGGCTGTACCGCTGCGCTGTTAACCGATGGCAGTCCAACATGCGGTAGCCAATTTATCTATGACGGTTCATTTAGCGGCAAGCGTAAGGCAGGTATGGGGATCGCAGCATCCCTGCTTACTGAACATGGCATAGCCGTGTTTTCTGAGAACAGGCTGGCCGATCTCATTGCCTGGATTGATGAGAAAGAACGCTGAAACTCTATTTTCATTGAGATACGAAGGGAACAAGCCGCAGGGCAGTGAAAGGCGATGCCGGGGCAGATTTCTCCAGTGTTAATACAGCGTCCCAGGGTAATGTCAGAAGAAATAATCAGGTTTTTGGGCAGCCTGTGACTTTCGGGTAATTACGACAGACCAGATTGAGTTCGTATTTAGGCTCGAAACCTTTATCCAGCATGCATTTTTGAACATCAGCGGCTTTGCGCAGCGTCGGTACGTAAGGCACCGAGCCCAAGGGTTGTGGATAACCGCATTGGTACATTACCGCCAGTGCTTGTTTGTCGTTTTCAACTTTATGAGAAAAATGCAGCGAAGCCCCTTTTTTGCGCCAGGTAATCAGGGAATACGGGCTTATGCCAGAATCCGGTTTAATCGGATGAAACCCACTGTCTGCGACAAACGGCAGCGCTTCCAGCTGGCTCTGACTTAAAGGATGCCCCTGCTCTTGCTCAAGGCAGGCTGGGGTATCATGGTAAACACGAATGCTGCAAATTTCGAATCCGTCTTTACGGGTAAACCCCATATTCTCCATGCATTGGTAGTACAGAACTGACTCATTATTTGTTTTAGGGATATCGGGGCCCGGCAGTTGTACGCCGCATTTACCCATTGCGATGCGCACGCCGTCGATGTCTGTATCAGGACGCTGCCACTGTGTCAGATCCGGTGCCGGGGGACATCCTGTCAGCAGGAAAACCGCCGTTGTTAGCAAAGGTAAAGCCATCAGAGTTGATTTTCGCAACATTAAAATCCCTTATTTATTATTGTGTCAGGCAGCCGCCATACTGACCGTATTGATCCTTTGCGACAACATTGTTCAGGTTGGATTAATTCGCTCAAATTCTTCAGCCATACACTTCATTGATTCTTAATAATACCTCCATGTTTAAATAACGCTTTATGCGCTTCTGTCCACGTGCCGAGGTTGAGGGTGTGGAGAGCGTCGATCAGTCAGGGAGGGCGACTTCGGGTAGGGGGAGTCTGTATTAAGTCTGTGAAATTTGCCGGCGGTCTGTAAAGCGTCTAATGTCGGTCTGATCCAACTCCCCCTGTGCAGGGGGAGGGAAAACAATCAATAACTTCAGCTATCAGAAATCGTAACCCACGGTTGCGACCACGGTACGTTCCTGACCCCAGTAGCAATAGCTGGTGCCATAACAGGCTGCGACATATTTCTTATCGAACAGGTTGTTGGCGTTCAGCTGCACGTAGGCACCTTTCAACTGCGGGTTGAACTGCACCAGATTCATACGCAGTGAAGCATCCACCAGCGTGGCGGAAGGCATGTGGCGCGTGTTCTCGTTATCCGCCCACTGTGTACCGATGTAACGCACCCCCGCCCCCAGATCCACACCGACCGGCGTTTTATACTGACCCCAGATGGAAGCCATTTGTTTTGGCGTGACGTATGGCGTGTTGCCGTTGTTCTGGCTGGCATCGCGGATACGGACTTTGTTGTAGGTATAACCGGCCATCACGTTGAAGCGCTCGGTGACCTGTTTCTTGGCTTCCAGCTCCAGACCCTGCGAACGGATTTTACCCGCTGGCTCGTAATAGCTGCCGACCACTACGCGGTTACCCACGTCGTCCTGCGTCAGATCATACAGTGCTGCGGTGTACATGTCGGACGTACCGACCGGCTGGTATTTGATCCCGGCTTCGTATTGCTCACTTTGCATCGGTTTGAGCAACGTGCCGTCGGCACCCGGCAGGGCAGATGGCGTCATCGCCTGACTGTAGCTGACGTAAGGAGAGATCCCGTTATCAAATGCATACAACAGGGAAGCGCGGCTGTTGAAGTGGCTGTCTTTACGCTCGCTGTGGCTGTCGGTGCCATAGATGCTTTCGTAGCTGCGACTGTCGGTTTTCAGCGTATCGTAGCGGCCTGACAAGGTCAGGAACCACTTGTTCCAGTTCATTTCGTCCTGCAGATACGTGCCCATCTGCTCGTAACGGTTTTTGCCGCGGGTGTGGCTGTAATAATCGAGGGTATCGATGCCAACGCCGGTGTACGGGTTCAGCGTACCGGCAGTGGCGCCGTCAGACTTCAGATCGTTGACGAAGTGAGAATAGTCAAAGCCCAGCACCACTTTGTGCGCCAGTTCGCCGGTGGCGAAATCGGCTTCAAGCTGGTTATCAATCGCGAAAGTATCCAGAGAGGATTTCTCGCCGGAATAATAACGGTTCATCAGCGTGCGATCTGCGTTCCAGCCCGCCTGATACACCTGATCCAGTTCGGTATTGGAGTGAGTGTAGTTAGCGTTCTGGCGGAATGACCAGACGTCGTTAAACGCGTGCTGGAATTCGTAGCTGTAGATCTGCTCCCAGCGTTTGAACTGGTTGCGATCCGTTTCACCGTCGAAGAAACCACGGCTCAGTTTCTGTCCGTACAGGCTGCCGTCGGCAGGCACGGCGGCGTGATAACCGCCGGACGGATCTTTTTGCAGATAGGCGCGCAGCAACAGCGAGGTGTTTTCATCCGGCTGCCACATCAGCTGAGGGGAAATCGCATAACGCTCTTCGCGCTGATGGTCATACTGGGTATCGCTGCTGCGGGTCATACCGGTCAGGCGAAATGCCCACTGGTCGTTGATGGCATTGGTGTAATCGAACGCGCCACCTTTGGTATTTTGCGTGCCGCCGGAAAGCTGGAAATGACCTTCTTCAGCGAACTGCGGACGCTTGGTGGTTTCAACCACGACGCCGCCGGGAATACTCTGGCCGTAGAGGGCTGAAGACGGGCCTTTTACCACATCAATACGTTCGAGGAACCAAGGATCAACCTGAATGGAGTTATAGCTCGCGCCATCGCTCAAAATACGCAGGCCATCAAGGAAAGTGTTGTTGACGTCACCGCCGTGGAAACCACGCAGGGAGATCGTGTCATAACGCGTCGCGCCGCCGGCAAAGTTAGTGAATACGCCTGGCGTATAGTTCAGTGCTGCGTTGACTGTCGTCGCATTCTGATCCGTCATCTGCTGACGGGTTACGACCGAAACGGCCTGACCGGTGGTGATCAGCGGCTGGTCGGTTTTAGTCGCGCTTTTCGACGTTTTTGCACTGTAACCCTGCGTCGGTGCATCAGCGGTATCAGCCTGTGATGCCTTGATAACCACTGTATCTTCTGCGGCCAGCGAGGAGGCCGGAAGGGCCACGGCCATGGCGCACAAAAGCACCGAGCGTTTGAGGGGAAAAGCCAACAACATAGTAATAATCCCTATAAATAACCCGATCATTATTCGAGTAATTAATTGATGCGTGTGTAAATAAACCCGGAAGCCAACCACGTTCCGCACGAAAGCCCGGCCAGAAAGAGGCAGGGTATTTACGAAAACGAGACGAATGTTAAACTTAATGATAATTGTTATCATTATTATTTTACAAATTCAAGTGAACTTTATTCAAAAAGTGTGAAGTGGCGACATTTTATCCGCATGAAATTCATGGGTTTTGTGGTTTTTGTTTGAGCGGAATGGAGGGAATGGCCGGGCGATATTATCAGCGAACAGGGTGTTTAATGGCGGTGCAGGTCATTGCCAGAAGATACGCCGCCACGACGAAAGCCGTGACGGCGCAGAAATTGAAGGGATCAGCGCGCCAGCCCAAAACCAATATCAAACAGCGGAGATTCGCTGTCGTGCGGCATATCAGGCTGTTGTTTTAGCACCGCTTCCATCGACGACGGCAGTTCGAATGGCAGTTTGCCGGTAAAGGCTTCCCCGCTGGTGAGGCGGGTAAACAGCACGGCGTCGCTGACGCCAAAATTCCCCACGATGGCTCTGGCTTTATCCTTCACATTGCTCAGAATCGCCGGGCGATCCAGATACACCGTCACTACCGTTGGCACATGTTTGCTGGCGTTAACGATGGCCTGATAATCGGCATTATCGCCGGTAAACTCCAGCGAGCCCTCGTGATGACGCTTACCAAAGAACCACGCCTGATGCAGTTTTTCATAAGGGGTTTGCGCGCGGATGAGCGCCACGTCGGCTTTCTCCGGTGAATCTACCACGGTAAATCCGGCGGCCTCGGCGGCTTTCGGTGCAATACCGTACAGCCAGATTTTCTGGCCCTTTTTCAGCGGTAACAGATCGCCGGTATTTTGCAGCAGCACCAGCGAATGCCCCTGTGCGGCATCGGCTTCTTTCTGCCAGTCCGCGCGGCCAACGGTTTGTACCGCTTTCTGCACATCGACGTACGGATTTTCAAACAGGCCGGTCTGGAATTTTTGCTCAAGAATGCGTATCACCGATTCGTTGAGGCGTTCTTCAGTCAACTGTTTTTCTTTCACCGCGCTGACCAGCAACTGCGAGTCGGTCACACCGCCAAACTGATCGACACCGGCTTTGACCGCTTTGACGAATCGCTGCTGCGGCGTCAGATTTTCGACTCCCCATGACATCCCGCCTGGTACCGGCTCTTTACCTTCCGGCGTGCCGTGGGTGCAGACGTCATCGCAGGTGCTGGTGATCAGCCAGTCGCTGAGGATCACGCCTTTGAAGCCATATTGCCCGCGCAAAATATCGGTCAGAAGCTGATGGCTGAAGCCTGCGCCTGCCTGTTCCAGCGGTTTACCTTCGATGGAGACATTTTTTAGGATCGAGTACGTGGGCATGACGCTGGCGACGTTAGCTTCAAACGCGCCGGTAAACGGATAAATGTGCTCTTTGAGATTATTGCCGGGAAACACGGCGTTTTTGCCGTAGACATTGTGGCTGTCGAAACCATTTTCAGCCGCGCCGTAGCCGACCCAGTGTTTGACGACCGAAATGATGCTGCCAGAATTCAGGCCGTCCGCGCCATTTTGCATCCCTTCGACGTAGCCGCGCACCATATGATGAACGCGGGTCGGGTCTTCGCCGAAAGTACCGCTGATGCGTGCCCAGCGGGGTTCGGTCGCCAGATCCGCCTGCGGTGAAAGCGCTTCGCGGATCCCCACGGCCAGATATTCCTGACGGACGATATCGGCATAACGGCGTGTGACTTTCTCATTGCCGATCGCGGCCAGCCCCAGCGTTTCCGGCCATTGGGTGAATTTGCCGGAAGAGGTGCTGGCGCCAATCAGATATTCGAACGAGTTACGCGGATCGCTGCTGATGGTGACCGGGATGCCAAGCCGCGAGGTTTCGGCGATTTGCTGGAGTTTGTTGTTTTCTTCTGCCATCACCGCCGGATCTTCCGCCGACAGCCGGGTAATCAGGCTGTTGACTTTGGCACCTTCGATCATCTTTCTCGCAGCCGCCATATCATAATGCGTGCCTGCGCCGATCGGGCTGTTTGCCGTCGGTGCTGAGCCATGCATCATCACACCCGCTTTTTCTTCCAGTGTCATACGTTTGACCAGATCTGCTGCGCGCTCTTGTGGCGTCAGCCGCCAGTCCTCGTAGGGTTCCAGTTTTCCGGAATGATTAAGATCTTTAAACTGCAGGCCATCGACGGTCAGCAGCGTCACTTCACGCTGGCTGAGTTCGGGCTGAGTGTTATCGGCAGAGGCAGTTGCTGAAAGCAGAAGGGCGGAAACGGCGAGGCTAAGAGGTTTAATGTTCATTATCATCCTTAATGATTGATATATATAGATACTCAATATCTGATCAATACTCTATTTGTCGGATGAATGCTGCGATCGGGTTCGCAATTAAAAATCCACAATATTTGCGATGATTTACTTCTTTCCCTTAAATATTTCAGTAAAATCTCCGATAACCAAAATTAGCCAGCCGGTGTTATTGGTTTTTATAAAAAAATCGTACCGGCAGGTTGAAACGGGTTCTTAATGGCCATTGGGGTCTTCTATAAGGGATTGTCATGAAAAAAGTTATTTTTGCAGCGGCAGTTGCCGTACTGTTATCCGGCTGTGCACAGCAAACTTTCAACATGGGTCAGGGTATTGCCACCGCGCCTAAGCAAGTGACCACGCATCACTTCTTCGTCAGCGGTATTGGTCAGAAGAAATCCATTGATGCTGCGAAAGTCTGCGGTGGCGCAGATAAAGTCGTTCGCGTTGAAACTCAACAGACTTTTGTTAACGGTCTTCTGGGTCTGGTGACGTTCGGGATCTATACCCCACGTGAAGCACGCGTGTTCTGTTCTTAAGTTATCCAGTTCGAATGATTCAGGCTGCCAAACGGCAGCCTTTTTTGTTACTCAAACATCTATTCCAATATCTACCCCAACAGCAGCCCCAGCACCGCGCCTGCCGCCAGTACCCACAGCGGATGGATGCGCTTATTCATTGCCAGCAGGGTACACAAAATGATGATGCCGCCCATGACAGCCGTGGTAGCGGAGGCTTCGGCGATCAGCAGTCCGCTCGACACCACCAGCCCGACGGTGACCGGCACCAGCCCGCGCTGGACAACCTGCCGCCACGGGCGGTCTTTGTAGCGTTTCCAGCCACCCATGACGATCAGCGTCACAATGGAAGACGGACCGAACTTCGCCAGCGAGGAGACCAGCAATCCTGACCATCCGGCCACCTGCCAGCCAATCAGCGGTACGATCATCATATTCGGGCCGGGTGCCGCCTGTGCCAGCGCAAACAGCGCGCTGAACTCCTGCGCGCTCATCCAGTGATGCACATCGACCACGGCGCGCTGCATTTCGGGCAAAATCGTATTGCCGCCACCAAAGGCCAGCAGGGAAAGTTCGGTGAATAACAGGGCAAGAGAGAATAAAACCGTCATCAGAATTTCCCTTTTGCGCAGATGAAAATACTCACCGGCGCCAGCACCAGCATGACTGGCAACATCGGCAGGCGAAACAGAGCGATGGCGATGATGCCCGCGGCGACCAGCGCCAGTTGCAGCCATTTTCCCCGCAGCGGGCTAAGCATTTTAATGCCGGTCGAAAGCAGTAAACCGGCCGCCGCCGCTGCCATGCCAGCAAACAGATGTTCCACCAGAGGTTCATTCTGATAGCGGGCATACACCAGACCGAGCAGTACCACGCAAAGGGTCGGGGCGAGGATCAGCCCGAGAATGGCCGACAGCGCGCCGCGAAGCCCGCGAAACTCCATCCCTAACGCCACCGACAAGTTGATGATGTTGCCGCCTGGCAAAAACTGGCAGAGCCCGAGTAATTCGGTGAACTGATCTGCCGTCAGCCAGCGTCGTTTATCCACCAGCATGTGGCGCGCCATCGGCAGTACGCCGCCAAAACCGGTCAGTCCGAGCACAAAAAATCCCATAAACAGTTGTCCGCAATCGGGTTGCGGCGCGGTGTCATTATCGGTATCGAGCATTATTTTTTCCTGCGTGACATCAGCCATTTTTCCCACTCTCCCTACAATAGTATCCAGACACGCCAAAGGCATAAATTTCATATGGATGATGCGCGCCGACATGCCATGATGTCTAATGCCTATAATAGTAATGAAAGATACCCGGAAGGTATGGCAATGATTGAACTGAAACGTCTCAACGCTTTCGTGACGGTGGTGGAAGCCGGAAGTATTACCCGCGCCGCCGAACTGTTGTTTATCCAGCAACCGCCACTTACCCGCCTTTTGCAGAGTCTGGAGCAGGATTTCGGCGTGCCGCTGTTACAGCGTCTGCCACGCGGGGTGATCCCGACCGAAGCCGGAGAAGTGCTGCTGCACGAAGCCCGTGCGGTGCTGGCGCGCGCCGGGCAGCTAAGTGCCGCCATGCAGCGTGCCGCACTGGGCGAACAGGGGCGGATCCGCATCGGTTTCACCAGCTCCGCCGCGCTGCATACCTTCGTGCCTGCGCTGCTGCGGCGCTATCGTGAGATTTACCCTTCGGTCAGTACTCAGCTTGAGGAAAGTGGCAGCGGGGAATTACTGGCGGCGGTCGTCGCCGGGCAGCTGGACGTCGCGTTTGTGCGAATGCGCGTAAAAGACAAGCCTGAATTAGTGATGGAAAAAGTGCTGGAAGAGCCGATGTGGGTGGCGGTGCCTGCCGGACACCGGCTGGCATCACAACCGGCTGAGCAGCCCTTGAAGCTGGAGGATCTCAGCAACGAGCCATTTGTGTTATACCGGCGACGGGCGGGGCAAGGGCTGTACGATGCGATACTCGCCGCGTATGTCCGCGCCGGATTCAGCCCGCACATTGTGCAGGAAGCGCCGCGCCTGACGTCGTGTCTGAGCCTGGTCGGTGCGGGGCTGGGGATTTCGATTGTGCCGGAATCTATGACCCGGCTGGGCGGCGACGGCGTGGTCTTCCTGCCGCTGGCAGCGAGCACGCAGCTTAGCGCGCCGCTGTATCTCGCCCGCAGGGTGGACAGCCACGCATCGTCTATAATCAATACGTTCTGTCAGCTGGTGAAATCGCAGCTTAGCGGAAACTAAAGGTGTTGCTCGGAGATATGCTTCTGTGTGGATTCCAGCGTGATGCCGTCGGATTCGATGGCGTTCAGCAGGGAATCAAGCAGGCCGGGGAAGCGGGCGTCGAGATCGTCGCGGCGCAAAGAGAGTAAATTCGCGCGCCCGTCCGGACGTTGCCAGATAACGCCACTGTCACGCAGCACACGCCAGTGATGCGTGAGCGTCGATTTCGATAAACCCTGCAACAGGGTGCCGCAGGGATGTTCACCGCCTTTGGCCAGCGTGCGAACGACTGCCAGGCGCAGCGGATTTCCCAGCGCCGTCAGCACATTTTCGAGGCGGATCTGCTCGCGCTCAGGGTGGTTGGCTATCATTGGCTTATCCTCATGAATGTGCATTTATCGGCGGCCGCGCAATATAACGTATCCCTCCTTCACTGTACAACGTGACGACGTCCCACCGATTTCATCGATAGAAAAAACTTATTGTACGAATATACTCGTACAATTGTAGTATACTCTCCGTGTTAAGAATTTTATTACTTATGATCGACAACCCAGAACTTTGTGACGGGCCGTGAAAACACTCCCCGCCAACTTAGCCATCAACCAGTAAGGACGTTATATGGCTCGCAAAACGCCAATCGAGCGCTACCGCAATATCGGTATCTCAGCACACATCGACGCAGGTAAAACCACGACCACCGAGCGTATTCTTTTTTATACCGGCATGAACCATAAGCTGGGCGAAGTGCATGACGGCGGTGCGACCACGGACTGGATGGCTCAGGAACAGGAACGCGGCATCACCATTACGTCGGCGGCTGTGACCTGTTTTTGGCGCGGAATGGATCATTCGTTTGATGAACATCGCATCAACATTATCGACACGCCGGGGCACGTGGATTTCACCATTGAGGTGGAACGTTCCATGCGCGTACTCGACGGTGCCGTGATGGTGTATGACGCGGTCGGCGGCGTGCAGCCGCAGTCTGAAACCGTCTGGCGTCAGGCGAATAAATACAAAGTGCCGCGTCTGGCCTTCGTCAACAAAATGGACCGTCAGGGCGCAGATTTCTTCCGGGTGCGCCAGATGATGGTTGATCGCCTGAAAGCCAATCCTGTCCCGATTGTTATCCCGATCGGCAGCGAGGAGCATTTCACCGGCGTGGTCGATCTGCGCAAAATGCGCGCCATCTTGTGGGATGACGCAACTCAGGGCATGACGTTCAGCTACGCGCCGATCCCGGCAGAGTTGCAGGCGCAGGCAGAAGAGTGGCGCGAAAAAATGGTTTCGGCCGCCGCCGAAGCGACGGATGCGCTGATGGATAAATATCTCGAAGAAGGCGCGCTGACCGAGGATGAAATCACCGAGGGTCTGCGTATTCGCACTATCGCCGGCGAAATCCAGCCGATGCTGTGCGGCAGCGCATTCAAGAATAAAGGCGTGCAGCGCATGCTCGACGCCGTGGTCGAACTGATGCCTTCACCGCTGGATATTCCGCCGATCGCAGGGACTGATGAAGACGGCAACGAAATTTTCCGCCATTCAGACGACAGCGAGAAGTTCTCGGCGCTGGCGTTCAAACTGATGACGGATCCGTATGTCGGTCAGCTGACGTTTGTACGTGTGTATTCCGGCGTGCTGAAAAAAGGCGACAGTGTTTACAACCCGGTTCGCGGTAAAAAAGAACGCATTGGCCGTATTGTGCAGATGCACGCTAATGACAGGATTGAAATCGACGAAATCCGCGCCGGTGATATTGCGGCGTGCGTCGGTCTGAAGGATGTCACCACCGGTGAAACGTTATGCGATCCGACCGACATCATCACGCTGGTGCGCATGGAGTTTCCAGATCCGGTGATTTCGCAGGCCATCGAGCCGAAGACCAAAGCCGATCAGGAACGGATGGGCATTGCGCTCTCCAGGCTGGCGTCAGAGGATCCGTCGTTCCGAATCCGGACTGACGAAGAGTCCGGCCAGACGATCATTTCCGGGATGGGTGAGTTGCATCTGGAAATCATTGTTGACCGCATGAAACGCGAGTTCGGCGTGGAGGCCAACATCGGTAAACCGCAGGTCACGTACCGGGAGACGGTGCGTAAAACGGTCAAAGATGTGGACGGCAAGTTTGTGCGTCAGTCCGGCGGTAAAGGGCAGTACGGCCATGTGGTCTTTACGCTTGAACCGTTACCGGCAGGGACGGGTTTCCAGTTCGCCGATGCCACTAAGGGCGGCGTGGTGCCGCGTGAGTTTATTCCGGCCGTCGAGAAAGGCGTCACGGAAGCCCTGAACAACGGCATTCTGGCCGGGTATCCGGTGGTGGATGTGAAAGTCACGCTGACCTTCGGCTCGTACCATGAGGTCGATTCTTCGGAAATGGCGTTCAAAATGGCGGCCATCTTTGGATTCAAAGAAGCGGCCAGACAGGCGGATCCGGTTATTCTTGAGCCGATGATGAAAGTGGAAGTGGAAACTCCGGAAGAGTACGCCGGTGGCGTGATGGGCGATTTATCCTCCCGTCGCGGCACGGTGCAGGGCATGGACGAGATTGCGGGCGGCGGCGGGAAAATCATCAAAGCCGAAGTGCCGCTCTCTGAGATGTTCGGTTATTCCACCGTATTACGCTCCATGTCGCAGGGTCGTGCAACCTATAGCATGGAGTTCAACCACTACGCTGAGGCACCTCGTAACGTTGCGGAAAATATCATCGCGTCGCGGGGTTAAAGATCTCAACCGTGTATTTTGCATCTGATACAAAACGGTCCGAAAGGGCCGTTTTTTTTCGTTCTGCATAGCCCGGCGTCAGTGCCTCTGCGTTACGGGGAAATCTTGTCATGAATGCAAAATCCATCGCGGTGATGTGATCGCCACGATGGATTCATAAGTGAAGGGCATTTAAGGCGCAAGTTCTACGCCTTCTGCTTTCGGGAAGACTAACTCACCAGCTTGCGGGTAATGGTCGCGACATGTTTACCCTGATGCACGGCGATCCGCAGCTCTTCAGCGCTTGGCTGACGCGAACCGTCGCCACCGGCGATGGTTGATGCACCGTAAGGCGTGCCACCGCGAACCTGCGAGATATCAAACAGTTCCGGCGTGGTGTAACCGATAGGAACGATGATCATCCCGTGATGGGCAAGAGTGGTCCAGGTGGAGGTGATGGTCATCTCCTGGCCGCCGCCTGTACCTGTTGAGGTAAATACACTGGCGACTTTACCGGCCAGCGCACCTTTCGCCCACAGTCCACCGGTCTGGTCGAGGAAATTACGCATTTGCCCGGTCATGTTACCAAAGCGGGTTGGGGTACCGAGAATAATGGCATCGTAATCGGCGAGTTCGCCCGGTGATGCAATGTCCGCTGTTTGTCCGGTTTTACCGCCAGCCGCTTTAAAAGCTTCCTCTGGCATGGTTTCCGGCACGCGTTTTACCGTTACTTCAACGCCGGGAACGCTGCGGGCACCTTCGGCAATGCTTTGCGCCATCGTTTCAATATGACCATACATGGAATGATAGAGAACCAGTACTTTTGCCATTTTCAACTCCTCATGTGGTGGTGTTCGTTGCGCTTTTTCGACCGATGTACTGCCAAAAATGCGCGAGAAAAATTCGTTGAGAAATCCCACATTGACTCCTGCGCGGTGGTCTGCGCCGTGATGAGCAAGAGATTCCATCCTCCGCGCATGACGCCCGGGTTACAAACGCAAATTTTTGAACAGACTCATCAATTAATTAGGGCAATGGGTATTGAAAGTGTAGTGACTGGCGAGAGTTGATGGGGATGAAATGCAGATAGGATCCTCTGAAGCAGAGAATCCTGGGAGTCGGTATCGAGGTACAGAACCTGTGATTTTTAATCAGCAGCCAGTTTCGCTTGTTCGGTTAATTTTTCTGCTTTACGGCGTGCAGTGATTTCTTCAACGTACACGTAAGGATTAAGCTTCTTCTTTACAGCGTCGTTCCAATAACGGTCAAAATTCCCCTCGGCACCTGCACGAACTTTGCGTGGCTTGTAGTGGTAGGCTTCGGGTATTTTTTCCTCATCCTGAGCGGAGGAGCCCTGAAGTTTTTGCACTGCGATGAGGGGGCGATAGGCGAGAGTCTGACGGTCGGCCTCGCCAGTCAGATGAACAGCAGGTTTTCCCTGATAATGGTTTGGAATGTCTCCAGGGATAACTCCCGGATTTGATTCCTGCACATCTTGCGGGGCTAAAGAGGGGGCGTTGGCGACAGGGGAGGTCTTCTGCGCTTTTGCCTGCGCTTTACTCTCCGCTCTGTACTTATCATTCGCTTTACGTTCACCCGGCGTCATCGCCGCCAGACGTTCCCGCCTGCGCACTTTTTTCAGTTGGCCTTGAGTTAAAGTCTTTGTGGTTTTCATCAGTTGTCACTTGAGATAAGGAAAAGGTTTCTTGAGTGAAAACATAATGCTTTCCACCGCGTTTGAAGATGAATGTAGTGGGCACCGTTCATCAGGGCAATTTTCGAATGCAGTATGACCGACTCACTTCTCACGTCAATAATGTTGCCTGCAAAGCGACACTTTTAACGGATGCAAAAAAAGCACGCCGGTAGAACGTCGGGCGTGCTGTATAAAATCTAAAGACCTGTCAGGACAATTAACTGCGTGTTTCATTGCTGTTCATAGCGGAAGTGCTTGTGCGAGCTGACGGTCTTTATCCCAGCTCACGACCACAGAGATTTCATCCGGTTTTACATCGAATTTACTGAGTGTCGCCATATGACCATTTTGCATGACCACCGAAAAAGCCAGACAGTTCACGCCTGCCGGTAACTGCGTTTCTTCGAGCCGTCTGAGCATCAGCAGACAGGCGTATTGCTGGTCAGGGGGAAGGTGACGGAACTGGTCAGAATGCTGTCTCTTCATCCTTTGGCTCGCCCGATAATCTGTCCTTTATTGAGCAACACAATTTTGTGGGTGCGCTTGTAATGGATAACATCGTAGAAACCCTGCTTATAGGTGGTCGCATCGACGTTATCTTCGGTCATCGCGGCAGCTACGCCATCGACATAGCACTGCTTATCGGCAGGATAGATTTTCAACGCGACACCGGCGATGCGGACTTTAACGACCTTAGACGTCGCCTGTGCATACTGTTTAGCGGCATTTTCCATCGCCTGTTTTTCTGCTGCAGCGGTGATACTGGCCTGACGGTTTTGTTCAGCGATATAACATGCATCGCGAGACACACCCTGAGCCTGACAATCGGCCATTCTTGAAGCCTGAGATGAACACCCGGCAAGCAAAATAACGGCGGTCAGTACGAAAAATTTAGTCATAGTCATTTCTCACATTAAAGGCGGCCAGCCCGGACTGAGCCAGCCGCATGAACAATCAGAAGTTCCAGCCAATGCCGGCAGATGCACCAAAACCGTTGTTCGTATCGCCGGAAACCGCCAGTTTGGTGACCGTCTTTGCCGTCAGGTGTCCCGATACACCAACGGCGATGGCGGACTGATTACCATAAGTCCCGGCGCCTGCGCCGACCATGAAATCAGACCCTGCCTCTACCTGTGGGATACCGGTAGCGGCCAGAGCAGAAGCGGTACCTGCGTTAGCCTGATCCTTGTTGTCATCAACCTGAGATTTCAGATCAGAGAATCTCTTATTAGTGTAGTCATTGGCCTGGCTCAGCGTCTGCGCATCGCCCACTGCGCGGCTATGAGACTCTGCTAATACTTCAGCGTGGTTCTGCTCAGCTTCTGCATTAAGCGCGGTGATCTGTTTGTCGTAATAAGCTGAACGAACCTGCTGAGGGATAACAGGTTGTTGGGCAGGGGTTGCGGTAGTTTCCGCTACGGTTTGTCGGCTGGCAGAAATGTATTTATCCGCTGTGAGTTGGCGTTGTGCTATGGCTCTGTTATCAACAGGGGTGCCTTCAGGATTGGCGTGGCCAGGGTTGATTTCAACATTGTGTTTGCCATCTAAATGAGCCTGTGGTTCAGAAGTAAAATGCTGACCGTCCGGATGAACTGGCTCCCTGGAGGGGATTTTCTCCGGTGTAGCGTGTGGCGCAGCCTGCGGCGTGGCTTGTGCCGTCTGAACAGGCGCGACCGGCGTTAACTGCGGCGTAGCTTGCGGGATTGCCTGCGGCGTCAGTTGCGTAGTCTGAACAGGCGCGACCGGCGTTAACTGCGGCGTGGCTTGCGGGATTGCCTGCGGCGTCAGTTGCGTAGTCTGAACAGGCGCGACCGGCGTTAACTGTGGCGTAGCTTGCGGGATTGCCTGCGGCGTCAGTTGCGTAGTCTGAACAGGCGCGACCGGCGTTAACTGCGGCGTAGCTTGTGGGATGGCCTGCGGCGTCAGTTGTGCCGTCTGAACAGGCGCGACCGGCGTCAACTGCGGCGTAGCTTGCGGGATGGCCTGTGGGATCGCCTGCGGTGATAATTGTGGTGTAGCTTGAGGGATAGCATCGGGTGCATGTATAGCAACATTGTCCCTAAGGTCTTGTAAAATATTCTCTTCACCCGCAGCACGCAGAAGTGCACGTTCAGTTTGCTGCTGACTTAACGTCATGCTTTCCCATTTTGCCGTGAATTCCTGAAAGCTAATGCCATTGTTAACATCATCAAGCAAACTCGCCTGAGCCAGTGGAACCATAGCCACAGCCATTGCAAAACCTGCCAGTACACGTCGGATTGTCGAAGCCGACACACCGAAATAATGAGCCAGTTCGATTTTGTTGGTGTTGCCCGCGATGTAAGCTGCAATGATCTGAGTGTTACGTTCTGTAAGCTGTGCTTTCATGAGTTTTTTCCCACATTGAAATAAGTATCTGTTAGCGACGTATTAACGCGCTCACAGAACGCTTTAATTGTCTCTTTTCATAAATCATACATACGGTGAATGTGACTTGCTTCACACATCCACTGCATGTTTGACTTATGTCAAGAAACGTAAGCTTATACCGCTACATGAAATTGTTTCACTTAGCGCGCTTATTTGTAGCTAGTGGACACGAAATCCAGTGTCGAAATGAATCGTATTCAAAAGTTTTCGTAGCGAATAGCGACAGGCTGAAATCTCTATGAGATTCCTGTACAATGCGTGTGGTTTTAGAAAACAGGAGGTAAGGCAATGGCAGATAACGCAAATGAGTTTCTGGACTACGTTCAGAGACTCGGTATCGATCAGCCCGCGTTATGCATTCTGCTGGGACTGCCACGGAGCACCTTAAATAAGTGGATAAACGGTACGGTGACCCAAATTCCACAGGTGGCGGTGACGGCGGTAAGAATGCTGTGGTTTATGCGTGAATGTGATGAGGCCATGTTCGAAAAATGGGCGATGGTGCAGGATTTCGGTGTCAGTGCGGAATATGCGGCTAATGATAAAGCTCAGGAGTTTTTGCACACGATTAAGCGGGAACCAAGTACGTCGATTAAAAAATTACTAACAAAATCAAATTGATCGTTTAGTGCAAACAAAACGACACAACACATCCTCCAAGTCTCAGTGAAAAAGGCCATTATCCGTAACTGAATACGGAAATGGCTTTTTTTATATTTCACAGAATGAACAGAAAATCACACAACTACATCGAAAATCATTTTAACGGGTTCGATATTGGTAAAGTTCGCCACGTCAGCCACAAACTCTGCTGCGTGATCTCGCATGCCTTTCTCGAAGTCTTCCATTGAGTGGCAATAGATATGGCAGGCCGCGACAAAAGGCGTGTCCGCCGGGGCATTGTCCTGAATTTTATCGATGGCGTAGGAGTGGCAAAATTCCCCCATCTTCTCTTTGATCAGCGGTAAATGCACATTGCGATAGTAATCGTGATCAAAGGTTCCGTTTTCGATATTTGGGTATAACACGCTGTATTTAATCATTTTTGATGAACCTTTTTGCATAAGTCAGGCATCAATATTAGCGCACGATAACGGCTTGTGCCGCGCCTTTTGTGCCCGGCCATGCCGGTTGGCTCCGATGTACTACGCTTAAAAGATGTTATTTTTCAGGGAGCTTACATGGGATTTTTAGGATGGACGGCGGCAGTCGGCGGACTGCTGTTAATTATGTCATTGGCATCAGGCTGGATTTCGCGCGCGCCTGTGACCACCTTTGGACTGTATCTGGCTGCAGGGATTGTCTGCGGGCCGTGGGTGCTGAATCTGCTGCACGTGGATCTGGTTGAGTACTCGACGCTGACCGCGCGGTTCACCGAAATCGCGATGGCCGCATCGCTCTTTATTACCGGCCTTAAACTCAGATTGCCGTTTCGCTCGCAGAGCTGGCGTGTGGGTGCCTTACTGGCGTTCCCGGCGATGTTGCTGACGGTGCTGAGTGTGACCGCACTGGCGCATTATCTGGCGGGGATATCCTGGCCGTTAGCGCTGGCGCTGGGGGCGATTATCGCGCCGACAGATCCGGTACTGGCCAGTATGATTGCGGTCAATGACGCTAATGATGACGACGGATTGCGCGTAGCGCTCTCAAGCGAAGCGGGCATGAACGACGGTTCCGCGCTGCCGATTTTGATGCTGGCGCTGATGTTGTTTACCGCACACGACGGCCTGTCATCGGCGGCCATCTGGGACTGGGCGTGGCGCGATGTCGTCTGGGCCTTGCTGGGCGGTCTGGCGATTGGTTATGCCATGGGGCGGCTGGTCGGGCTAAGTGCCACACGTTTTCACAGCCGTCAGCGTTCAGTCGCCCCCAGTGATTTTCTGGCGCTGGCGCTGATTGCGCTGAGCTACGCCGCTGCCCAAAGTCTGGATGCCTCCGGGTTCCTGGCCGCGTTTGCGGCGGGCGTCGGTTTGCGCAGTGCCGAGGTGCGAGTCGTGACACTGAATCCGCCGGACGATCTCACCGAAGGCACCCGACCGCCGCCGGCAGAAGGGATGGTAAATCCGCATACGCGCCATTCCATGTCGGCGGAGAGGCCAACCAACTCTATCGGGCTGATGGTCGGGGATGCGCTCTCCTTTGGTGACACCATTGAACGGCTGTTCGCCGCCGGGATTGTGATGGTGCTGGGTATCACGCTGGCCGAGCACTGGGAACCGATGGGATTAGTTTTCGCCGCGTTACTGTTTATCGTGATCCGTCCGCTCTCGGTGTACATCACCACCTTTGGGATGCGCGTACCGCGCGGACGACGGCTGATGATTGGCTGGTTTGGGATCCGAGGGATCGGCAGCATGAACTACATCGCCTACGCGTATACGCACGGGTTGCAGGGCGCGGAAGCCGGTTACATGACCAATATTGCGTTTACGGTGATTGTCGCCAGTGTGGTTGTTCACGGGCTGACCGTGTCGCCGGTGATGCACTGGCGGCAGGCGAGGCGTGAGGCTATGCAGGAACAGGATCAGGAAACGTAAACCTGGCCGTACCAACAAAAACGGACGCTCAGTGGCGTCCGTTTTTGTTTCTGACGTTGAGGTCAGGCGATCTGTTTTTTGCCGAGGCTTAACATAAACAGCACGGCGGCCGAGAGCACGACTGAGGGGCCAGCGGGCGTGTCGTAAAACGCTGAAAACGTCAGGCCCGCCGTGACCGCCACCATCCCGATAACCACTGCGAAAGACGCCATCTGCTCCGGCGTCTTAGCAAAGCGGCGGGCGGTGGCCGCAGGAATAATCAGCAGGGAGGTGATGATCAGTGCGCCGACAAATTTCATCGCCAGCCCGATGGTCAGGGCCGTGACCAGCATCAGGATCACCCGCGAACGTTGCAGATTAACGCCATCGACGTGTGCCAGCTCAGGGCTGATGGTCATGGACAGCAGCGAACGCCATTGCCAGCAGAGAACCGCAATCACGACGGCGACGCCAATGCCAATCATCCAGATATCGCTATAGGTGACCGACAGCAGATCGCCGAACAGATACGCCATCAGATCAACGCGTACACCGGACATCAGGCTGACCACCACCAGACCGAGCGACAGCGCGCTGTGCGCCATGATGCCGAGCAAAGTATCGACGGCCAGATGCGGTTTACGTTCCAGCGCGACCAGTACCACTGCCAGCAGCAGGGTCACGGCGATCACGGTATAAAACGGATTCACATTCAGCAACAGGCCAAATGCCACGCCGAGCAATGACGCGTGCGCCAGCGTATCACCGAAATAAGACATTCTGCGCCAGACCACAAAAGAGCCCAGCGGACCGGCGGCGATCGCCAGTAAAACACCGGCCAGCCAGCCCGGTAATAATAGAGCGATCATGCGTCACGACCTCCGCTGTTGCGCAAAATGACTTTTCCCTTCAAATCGTGACGATGGTTGTGATTGTGGCGATAAATTGCCAGCTGCTCCGCGCCGCGGTTGCCAAACATAGCGATAAATTCGGGATGGGTGGAGACCACTTCCGGTGAACCGGAACAGCAGATGTGCTGATTGAGGCACAGCACTTCGTCGGTTTTCGCCATCACCAGATGCAGGTCATGTGACACCATCAGCACCGCGCAACCCAGCTCGCAGCGCAGGCTGTCGATCAGGTTATACAGCGCCAGCTGCCCGTTGACGTCCACGCCCTGAGTCGGTTCATCAAGCACCAGTAACTGCGGGCTGTTCATTAATGCCCGCGCCAGCAGGACGCGCTGATTCTCACCACCGGACAATTTTTGCATAGGCTGATCCAGCAGATGCGCAGCCTGAACGCGTTTAAGCGCGGGCAGAATGTCGGATTTTTTGACACCGGGTTTCAGGCGCATAAAGCGGCTGACGGTCAGTGGCATGGTGGGATCAAGATGAATTTTTTGCGGAACGTAGCCGATGCGTAAGCCGGGTTCGCAGTTCATCGTGCCTTCGGAGGGCGCAATCAGGCCAAGCACGACGCGCACTAATGTCGATTTCCCCGCGCCGTTCGGGCCGAGGAGGGTGAGTATTTTTCCCGGTTGCAAAGCCAGCGAGATGTTGGACAACACGCGGCGGGAACCGAAAGTTACCGAAATATTTTTAAGTGTCGCTAATGTGGGCATGTCATTGGGTCTTGCAGAACAAATCGGATGTTATAATATTGCGTTTCGCGAAAAATAACCAGTTTTCCCCCAACATGAAGATGAGTTCACCCCGCATGATACAGAAAAAAAGCGTTAAACGGTTGTTCCTGGCAGCCGCCATCCTGAGTGCCGGTGCGGCTTTCAGCGCGCAGGCCGCCGTGCTGGCGTCTGTCCGTCCACTCGGTTTTATCGCTTCAGCCATCGCGGAAGGTGTGACGCCAACGGAAATCTTACTGCCGGATGGCGCCTCGCCACACGATTTTGCGCTGCGTCCTTCTGACATCCAGCGCATTCGCAGTGCGGATCTGGTGGTGTGGGTCGGGCCGGAAATGGAAGCCTTCATGACCAAGTCTGCGGCGCAGCTGTCGCCCAATCGTCAGGTAGAAATTGCCACGCTGGCGGCGGTCAAACCGCTGTTGATGAAAGGCTCCGACGAGGACGAGCATGACCACAATCACGGCGAAGGGCATGACGAGGATGAACACAGTCACGGCCAGTACAATATGCATGTCTGGCTGTCGCCGGAGATCGCTCGTGAGACCGCGATTGTGATCCACAACAAACTTCTCGAACTCATGCCGCAGAAGAAGCAACAATTAGATGCAAACTTGTCACGTTTTGAGGAAAGCCTGACAAAAACTGACAAAAATATTGGTAATATGCTGCAGCCTGTGCAGGGTAAGGGATATTTTGTTTTTCACGATGCTTATGGCTACTTTGAAAAACACTTCGGCCTTTCGCCACTTGGTCACTTTACGATCAATCCCGAAATACAGCCCGGCGCACAGCGTTTACATCTCATTCGAACTCAGTTGGTTGAGCAAAAAGCGACATGCGTTTTTGCTGAGCCACAATTCAGGCCAGCCGTCATCACGGCTGTTGCCCAGGGAACAACAGTGCGTATGGGCACATTGGATCCGCTGGGGAGCGGCATTGCATTGGGCGCGGACAGCTACGTGAACTTCCTGTCACAGCTGACGAACCAATACCTGAGCTGCCTGAAGTAAGCTAAAAGGACAGAATTAAGTGCAGCTGATAGCCCGATCTATCGCTCTGGCGTATAGCAACCTTCCACGGCCCCACCGCATCATGCTGGGGTCGCTTACCGTCGTCACACTGGCTGTGGCCGTCTGGAAACCGTTAGCCTATCACCCGGACAATGACCTCTCAGATACCCGACCGATTGTCAAAAGCATTGCCCTCGATCACGAACAGTTACGTTCGCTGCTTCCTGAAGCCAGTGAGCCTATCGATCAAACCGCACCTGCCGACGATGACATCCCGCAAGATGATCTGGACGATAAAATCGTCAACGAAGCCGGTGTGCATGAGTATGTGGTCTCCACCGGCGATACCCTCAGCAGCATCCTGAATCAGTACGGCATTGATATGTCGGAAATCGCGGCATTGTCTGACGCGAACCGTGATTTGCGTAACCTGAAAATCGGGCAGCAAATCTCGTGGACGCTCAATGATGCGGGCGATTTACAACGTCTGACATGGGAGAAATCCCGTCGCGAAACCTATACCTTTGACCGTTCAGGCAACACCTTTAAGTCCTCGTTACAAACCCTGCAAGGGGAATGGAAAGACTCGGTAATCAAGGGCACGCTGAATGGCAGTTTTGTCACCAGCGCCAGAGCTGCCGGGCTGAGCAGTGCTGAAGTCAGCGCCGTTATCAAAGCGCTGCAGTGGCAGCTCGATTTCCGTAAATTGCAGAAAGGTGATGACTTCGCCGTCCTGATGTCTCACGAAGTGCTGGACGGCAAGAATGAGCAAAGCGAACTGCAGGCGGTGCGTATGCGTACCGGCGGCAAAGATTATTATGCCGTGCGTGCCGAAGACGGTAAGTTTTATGACCGTACCGGCAGCGGGCTGGCCAAAGGCTTCCTGCGCTTCCCTACCGGAAAACAGTACCGTGTTTCCTCTAACTTCAATCCACGTCGTCTTAACCCGGTAACGGGTCGTATCGCGCCGCATCGTGGCGTCGATTTCGCCGTGCCGGTCGGTACGCCAGTGCTGGCGGTCGGTGATGGCGAAGTGGTGATTGCCAAAAATGGCGGAGCAGCAGGTAACTACGTGGCTATCCGTCATGGTCGTCAGTACATGACACGTTATATGCACCTGCGTAAGTTGCTGGTGAAGCCGGGTCAGAAAGTCAAACGCGGCGACCGCATTGCGCTTTCCGGCAACACCGGACGTTCTACCGGTCCGCATTTGCACTTTGAAATGTGGATCAACCAGCTGGCCGTCAACCCTCTGACCGCCAAATTGCCTCGCACCGAAGGGCTGACCGGTAAAGATCGCAGTACGTATCTGGCCACCGTTCGCCAGGTCGTTCCGCAACTGAAGCTGGACTGATTGTTCAGGAATATACATCCCGGCTAAATGCTGATGTGCAGTGATTTATTGCAAAATAAATCACTGCACTTATCATTAAGCCAGAATTTGTCATAAGAGCCTGAGCATGCAGCCAGAAAAAGAAAAACGTTCGACCGCAGAATTTATTCCGCAATTTCAGAAAGCCTTTTACCATCCGCGTTACTGGGGCGTCTGGCTGGGCGTTGGTGCGATGGCGGGGATGGCTTACGTGCCTGCCAAAGTGCGCGATCCTATTTTAGGCAGTCTTGGCCGTTTGGCCGGGAAATTCGCCAAAGGCGCGCGTCGTCGTGCGCAAATCAATCTGTTGTACTGCCTGCCTGAAACGCCGGAAGCCGAGCGCGAACACATCATCGATGAAATGTTTGCCTGTGCGCCGCAGTCGATGGTGATGATGGCCGAGCTGGCGCTGCGCAATCCAGAGAAAATCATGGAACGCGTGCACTGGCACGGCAAAGAAATTATCGATCAGATGCAGGCCGACGGCAAAAACGTGATTTTTCTGGTTCCCCACGGCTGGGCCGTAGATATCCCGGCGATGCTGATGGCCGCCAGTGGTCAGCCGATGGCGGCGATGTTCCACAACCAGAAAAATCCGCTGACCGATTATTTATGGAACACCGTGCGCCGTCGTTTTGGCGGACGGTTGCATGCGCGCAACGACGGCATCAAGCCGTTCATCAGTTCTGTGCGTCAGGGTTACTGGGGCTACTATTTGCCGGATCAGGATCATGGCGCGGAACACAGCGAGTTCGTGGATTTTTTCGCCACCTACAAAGCCACGCTTCCGGCGGTCGGGCGTCTGATGAAAGTCTGCCGTGCCGCAATTGTGCCTCTGTTCCCGGTGTATAACGGCCATGAACAGCGTCTGGATATCTTTGTGCGTCCGCCGATGGACGATCTGGCGACTGCCGATGATGTCACCATTGCACGCCGCATGAATGAAGAGGTGGAAATATTGGTCGGGCCAAACCCTGAGCAATACACCTGGATCCTCAAGCTGCTCAAAACCCGTAAGCCGGGGGAGACGGAACCCTACGCGCGCAAAGAGTTGTTCCCGAAAAAATAGTTGCGACGGGCATAACGAAAAAGGCTGAGTGTAAAACCTCAGCCTTTATGTTTTCAGAAAAGCGTGCAGAAAACGCGATCAGGCTTTTTGGGGCCTTTTCATAAACGCCGTAATCATCAGCGCACCGGTCAGCCCGGAAATAAGTCCCGCCAGCATAAAGATGCTGTTACCCCACGCAAAGTACAGCTGCTTCGCCACTTCGATCCCTACGGCGAATACCACAATGGTGATAAGCCCGAGTGCCGCCGCGACGGTGCCTTTGCCTGTCGGACTTGAGAACAGCGTCAGGCGGTATAGCCCGGCATTCACCAGCCCGGTGCCCAGCGCGTACAGGCTCAGCCCGCCGATTATCCCTTCCCATGCATCAACCATAAACAGCGCCGAACCTGCGGCGATCGCCAGCCCCAGCGTGATCGGAACGATACCCAGCCAGATTGGCGTGCGGATGTTCACTTTTCCGGTGAGTTTGCTGAGTACGATATTGCCGATAATCAGCCCGGTAAACACCGGCACCTGCAACCAGCCGTAGCGCAGCGGTGACATGCCTGCGTCCTGAATCAGTAACACCGGTGACTGCGCCACCCACGCCAGCAGCGGCAGGGTGACCAGCCCGATGGACAGCGAGCCGGTGACGACGCCCTGATTGGTCAGTACTTCGCGGTAATCCGTCAGCAATCTGCGCATCGAAAAGCGGCCATCGCGGCCTGTCGCGGTTTCCGGCATGCTGCGCCACAATCCCCAGAACGCCAGCGCAGAAATCAGCGAGAACAGCGCAAACATGGCTTTCCACGGCGCGTAATGGATGAAGACGGCACCGGCCAGCGGCCCGAGCAGCGGGGCGATCAGCGTGATGTTGGCCATCAGCGCCATCAGTTTGACGCTCAGCGTTTCATTGAATGCTTCCTGAATAGCGGCGTACCCGACTGCGCCGATAAAGCACAGGCTCATCCCTTGCAGGAAACGCATTAAAATGAATTGCTCGATGCTTTGTGTGAAGACGGTCAGAAAACAGGTGAGGGTGAAAAAGGCCACGCCAGTAAGCAAAACCGGTCGCCGCCCGAGGCGATCGGACAGCGGACCGAGCAGCCATTGCAGTAAGATACCGCCGCACAGATAGGCGGTCAGCGAGGTCGACACCCAGTCGGCGCTGGCGCTGAAATCGCTGATCACCTGCAACATGCCCGGCTGGATCATATCGTGGGCGATGTAGGTGGCGAATTCGAATAATACCAGTGACAGCGGGAACAGCCACTGGCGATAACTCAGCCGTGAGGCCGGTTCAGAAACGGACGACATAACGAGAATTCTCCATCACTCAAAATCAGAAAAGCGCGACCCTCTCAGGCCGCGCTAAAAAAACGCACAGGATTAAAAGTCTGCTTAATATCGGTTGGCGTAGGCCGCGATCGGGTTCTCCAGCGTCCCGGCGAATTTCAGGTTTTGTGCCGGATCCGCCAGGTTGATCATCTGCTGGTTATTTGCCAGCTGCAGACGATTGAGGCAAGAGTGCGTGAACTCCGCGGCGAACATGTCATAGCGCGCAAACTTCTCCGCCAGCTCCGGGTATTGCAGCTGGTAATCGCGCACGACTTCCGCCGCCACGCCCCAGAACTGTCCTGCTGGATAGTCGCCGTGCTCTTCCAGAATACGGGCGATAAAGCGGAATACGCCGGCGAAGACATCGGTGAAGATCGACAGGATCTTCAGTTCTTCAGGCACATCCACCGCCAGACGTTTGGCTTTTTCCGGCAGCCTGGCGTCAGGGTTCATCACTGCGATCTCTTCGGCAATATCCTTCATGAATGCGTTTACCGGAATATTGTTTTCAAAGCGCAGGATCAGGTTTTCGCCGTGCGGCATAAACACCAGATCATACTGATAGAAGCAGTGCAGCAGCGGGCTGAGGTAGGCGTGCATGTAACGCTTCAGCCAGTCGCCGGTCGCCAGACCGGAGGATTTAATCATCTCCACAATCAGCGCATCGCCGTGTTTATCGGTATGCAGCAGCGCAGCCATGGTCATCAGGCGCTGATTGGGTTGCAGCTGAGCCACGGGATTTTCACGCCACAGTGCGGCAAACATTTTCTTGTAAGCGCTGTCGCCTTTGATCGCCTCTTCGAAGTAATGGTTGTGATACCCGAGCGACGCGACTTCCTGCAAAATCTTAAAACCGGTGGATTGCAGATAGGAATCGTTTTCCACCAGCTCTGCCAGCCATTCGTTGATGCCCGGCGTGGTCGCCATGTAGTACGGAGAGAGCCCGCGCATAAAGCCCATATTCAGAATCGACAGTGCAGTTTTCACGTAACGGTGCGTGGGCTGGCTGGCATTAAAGAAGGTGCGGATCGACTGCTGCGCCAGATACTGATCTTCGCCTTCGCCGAGATAAATCAGGAACTGACGGGCGATGTCCGGGGCGAATACCGTCAGAAGTTTGTTCTGCCACTGCCAGGGATGTACCGGCATGAAGTAATAGTTTTTCGGGTCGACGCCGATATCCACCAGCTTCTGTGTGAAGGCACAAATCTGCGCATCGCCCAGTTCTTCGGCGATAAGTTTTTCGTACGGCAAACCTTCGGTGGTGGCGAAATGGGCTTTGTCATGATGTACCGCCACCCACACTAATTTCAGCGGATTCGCCGCTTCCGGTGCGTAACGCACGTAGTCACCGGCGTCAAAACCGATGCGACCGTTGTTGGCGATAAAGCTCGGATGGCCTTCGGTCATGCTGGTTTCCACTGTCTGGAAATCCGCCTCCGTCAGCTGTTTGGCAGTGATGTGATTGTTCGCCAGCTTATACGCGCTGCTGTAGAGCGTGCTGCTGATTTCTTCCATATAAGTCGGCAGCATGGCTTGTGAAATGCCAATTTGTTCGGCGAATTCAATAATGAATTTCAGCGCATCGAGCGGCTGCCCGGTTAAATTGTCCAGACGCTGAATGCTGTCCAGATCGATCATCCAGTCGTTAAGCGGAAGCTGGCGCGCGCGGAAACGGTACTCGACTTCTGATGCCGGAACCGCCAGCTGATAGTCAGTCCAGGTGCCGCTGGACTGTAACGCTTTCGGTTCGAGCAGGCGTTCATGAGTCAGCTCGGACAGGCATTTACGCAGTAACAGGGCGTTGGCTTTCGCCCAGATTTCAGGCTGTAAGTGCTGGCCGGATTGCAGTGTTGAGGTCGTCATGGTGGCGTGTTCCTTCTGGCTGGCCTGCAAAAAATCTTCGTGCTGGCAGAACGCCAGCCATGCAGTTTTGTGTGTCAGTTGCACCTGTTTCTGATAGCGGAAACCGGCGCGTTTATTCAGTTTGTGGATCTTCTCGTTGCGGACATCCGGTTCAACGACCACTCGTTTCACGTCGGGCAGACTGAACAGGTATTCCATTACGGCGGAAAACACCTGCCAGCTGAAACCGGCGACCGGCGGGTTTGCCGGTGCGAGCAGAATATGCATGCCGATATCGCCCGGCTGCACGTCGTAATGTTCATGCAGCGGATCGTCCTGTACGGGATAGCATTCGATCAGAAAACGCGGCTGGCCGTCGATTTCGCCCATCAGCGCCGCGTGCGGTTTACCGGCGGTAAGGTCGCGATAAAACGCATCCACTTCGCCGACGCTGCTGTTCTGCATTCCCCAGAAACTGGCGTAGGGCTGCGTCATCCAGCCGTGCAGCACGGCGGCGTCTTTCGCCAGATTAAGCGGGCGCAGCGTCAGGAGTCCGGCCTCGCGCGGGCAGGAGAAAACGGATGCGGGAGTCATATCAAACATGGGTGATTTCTCCGTTATTGGTCGGCCAGGCTACGGGCGCAGAACGTCTGGAACGCGATGGATTTCTCCACTGTGTAAACTTCTTTGCCAAGCATTTCGCGGATGATCGAGCTGTTGCGATAGCACGCCATGCCCAGATCCGGCGTGACGAAGCCGTGGGTGTGAAGCTCGGCGTTTTGTACGAAGATCTGATTGTGAGCATCAATGCTGTAGTTGCGGTTAACGGCGTAGCGTCCGGCGTCGTCCCACTGAATGCGGTTATAAATCCCTTCGATAAACTGCGGCGGCTGATAGCTGTAGCCGGTGGCGAGGATCACCGATTCGGTTTTGTGGCGATATTCCTGCTGTTGTTCGTGATGCAACAGGCTCATCTCGAGCTGACCGCTGCGATTGCGGGTCAGGGCGGTCAGCTCTGAATGGGTATACATATCGACCTTAAGCGGCCCGTCGAGACGCTTGGTGTACATCAGATCGTAGATATCGTTAATCAGGCTGGCGTTAATGCCTTTATACAAGCCCTTCTGCTCGCGGTTCAGCTGGTCGCGTTTGCTCATCGGCAGATCGTGGAAGTAGTCGATGTATTCCGGCGAGGTCATTTCCAGCGTCAGTTTGCTGTATTCCAGCGGGTAGAAGCGCGGCGCGCGCGTCACCCACGTCAGCTGATAATCGTACTTATCGATATCAGAGAGCAGGTCGTAGTAAATCTCAGCCGCGCTCTGGCCGCTGCCGACCACCGTGATCGATTTGGAATTTTGTACCTGTTCTTTGTTTGGCAGGTACGCCGAGGAGTGATGCACGTTGCTTCCGGCGTCACGGGCGCAGGCGGGTACCCACGGCGAAGGGCCGGTGCCGAGCACCAGACGTTTAGCGCGATAAATTTGCTTGTCGCCGCTTTTAGTCGAACGCGCCTGCACCAGATAGCATTCCTGTGCGGCATCCCAGGTCACCAGCTCCACGCGTGTGGAAAATTGCAGGCTGGTCAGTTGTTCGCACGCCCACTGGCAGTACTGGTTGAACTCTTTGCGCATCATGAAGAAGTTTTCACGAATGTAGAAAGAGTAGAGTTTGCCTTGCTGCTTCAGGTAATTCAGGAAGCTATAAGGGCTGGTCGGATCGGCCAGCGTCACTAAATCGGCCATGAACGGCGTCTGCAAATGGGCGCTTTCCAGCATCATGCCGGTGTGCCAGTCGAAGCCGTCATTTTGATCTAAAAACAGGCCGTTCAGCGCTTTGACCGGCTCGGTCAGACAGGCCAGACCGAGGTTAAACGGGCCAATGCCGATGGCGATAAAATCGTAAGTCTGTTGGGTCGGGTTGATGTTCATGGTGCAACTCCTGTTACCGGTTTTTAGCGGCGCTCAGCGCGGCAGCAGTCAGTTCTTTGCCGTAATGCGTGATGAGACCGAGTACGTCGGCGATGTCTTCCGTGGTGGTCATCGGATTCAGTAAGGTGAATTTCAGGTACTGGCGCTGATGAACTTTGGTGCCTGCTATCACGGCGCTGCCGTCACGGAAAATTGCTTTGCGGATGTCGGCATTGATGGCGTCAATTTGTTCATGGCTCATCGACATGCGCGGCACAAAGCGGAACACCAGCGTGCTGAGTTCTGGCTTGTGAAGGACGTCAATATTCGGGTTGTTCTCCATCATCTGATGGGTTTGTGTGGCGCGTTCGAGTAGCACATCGAAAGACTCGCCCAGCGCCTGCTGACCCATCACGCGCAGCGTCAGCCACATCTTCAGGGCATCAAAACGTTTGGTGGTCTGAATGCTTTTGTTGACCAGATTAGGCGTTCCTTCGAGCTTGGCGCTGAGCGGATTGAGGTATTCTGCGTGATGCGTCACGTGCTCCAGATGGCTGTGGTCGTTAACCAGAAATGCGCTGCAACTCACCGGCTGGAAGAAGGATTTGTGATAATCAACGGTGACGGAATCCGCCAGATGAATGCCGTCAATGCGCTGGCGGTGCTGAGGAGAAACCAGCAAACCACAGCCGTAAGCAGCGTCGGCGTGCATCCAGATTTTCTCCTTGCGGCAGATTTCGGCGATCTCATGAAGGGGATCGATACTGCCGAAGTCGGTGGTGCCGGCGGTGGCGACAATCGCAATCGGGATCAGGCCTTCTGCGTGGCAGCGGTCGATTTCGGTTTTAAGCGCGCCGATGTCCATGCGAAATGCGCTGTCGCAGGCCACCGGTACCACGGCGTCATAGCCCAGGCCGAGCAGGGCGGCGGATTTCTGAATGCTGAAGTGGCTGACCTGTGAGCTGAAAATACGCCAGCGGTTGGCTTCCGGCGGCAGGCCCTGATATTTAATACTGTGCTGCGGGCGGGTACGTTTGCAGTGGCTGTCGCGTGCCAGCAGCATCGCCATCAGGTTAGACTGGGTGCCGCCGCTGGTGAAAATGCCGTCCGACTGCGCGCCAAACCCGATGCGTGCCAGCGTCCAGTCAATCACCTTTTGTTCAATCAACGTGCCGCCTGCGCTCTGATCCCAGGTATCCACTGAGGAGTTAATCGCGCTGATAAACAGCTCTGCCAGCTGTGAGGGCACCACGGTCGGGCAGTTGAGGTGAGCGAGATATTTTGGGTGATGAAAATAGACCGCATGTTGCAGATATAAATCATCCAGTTCTTCCAGCGCCAGCCGCGTTCCGGCTAAAGGTTTGGTCAAATCAATATGGCGAAATTGTTCCGCTAATTCCGCCGGGGACACGCCGGAAAAAGGTTTTTCCGTATGGTTAATGTGAGATTTAATTAATTCAATGCCTTGCTCAATGTGCGCCTGCCATTCCGATGTGCTGTTTTGATTGAAAATAAAGCCCTCATTTTTGCTTATTCCGGCAGGGGAAATGGCAGAGGTTTGCATCAGTTCCCAATTATTTATCTGGCTCATGTTTGGCACCTTGTTATGTGGCGGTTATTCCGCTGCGGGCGTGGGGCGTCCGCCCGGATTTTCCAGGGATCATGTTTTGAACGTATGCGTTATCGGGCAGGGCTTATGGCCATGCCTGTCAGGTATGTATTTTTATGTGTGTATTAACGTAAATTTAAAGTGGTTTCTCTTGTGTGATTTCCTTAGTGCGGATTTATACAAGGATTTAACGAATGGGAATCATTATAAATGCAAATCATTATCATTCAACGTTGGCATTGAACATTTATCACATCCACGCGGATTTCATGATTTTATGTGACGCGCATCACACAAAAAGGCTGAAAGTATTTAAATTATTTATAATCACACCAGAGTAATCTGTATTTCTTATTCATTTTAATGCGTTTAAAGTGCGGCCTGAGACGGTAAAAAGTTATATTTAGGCGCAGAAAGGAAAGGGGTATTTTACGCAGGTGAAGCGAGAGGGGAACAAAATCTTAAAAATATGACAGCAGAATGGCAAAATAATGATCAATATGAGGCTGTCTATGACCTTATAAATAACAGGGCGAGAAAATGATTTTCAGTGTAAATAAAAAAGCCCACATCGCTGTGGGCTTGAAATAAATATCTTATTACACTTTCATTTATTCAACACGTAAGACGCGGCTGGTATTTGTCGTACCGATGGTGCTCATAACGTCACCCTGAGTGATGATCACCAGATCGCCGGAAAGCAGATAACCTTTATCACGCAGCAGGTTCACTGCGTCCTGCGCCGCCGCCACGCCGTCGTTATGACTGTCGAAGAACACTGGCGTGACGCCACGGTAGATAGCGGTCAGGTTCAGCGTGTGCTCATGACGGGACATGGCGAAGATAGGCAAACCGGAGCTGATGCGGGAAAGCATCAGCGCAGTGCGCCCGGATTCGGTCATGGAGATTATCGCCGTCACGCCTTTCAGGTGGTTGGCCGCATACATGGCGGACATAGCGATGGCTTCTTCGGTGTTATCGAATTCAACGTCCAGGCGGTGTTTGGACACATTGATGCTTGGGATCTTTTCCGCACCCAGACAAACGCGTGCCATCGCGGCAACCGTTTCTGACGGATACTGACCGGCGGCGGTTTCGGCAGAAAGCATCACCGCATCCGTGCCGTCAAGCACGGCGTTCGCCACATCCATGACTTCCGCACGGGTTGGCATCGGGTTGGTTATCATCGATTCCATCATCTGCGTGGCGGTTATCACCGCACGGTTCAGCTGACGGGCACGGCGGATCAGTTTCTTCTGAATACCCACCAGTTCCGGGTCACCGATTTCTACCCCTAAATCACCGCGGGCGACCATGACGACGTCAGACGCCAGAATGATGTCATCCATCGCCGCATCACTGGCCACGGCTTCTGCACGTTCTACTTTCGAGACAATCTGTGCGTTACAGCCTGCTGCACGCGCCAGACGGCGTGCATAGTTAAGGTCTTCGCCGGTGCGTGGGAAAGAAACTGCCAGGAAATCTACGTCCATTTTGGCCGCAGTAATAATGTCTGCTTTATCTTTCTCAGTCAGGGCTTCCGCGGAAAGACCGCCGCCCAGCTTGTTGATGCCTTTATTGTTGGACAGCGGGCCGCCAACGGTCACTTCTGTGAAGACTTTCATGCCCTGAACTTCAAGCACTTTCAGCTGTACGCGACCATCGTCGAGCAGCAGGATATCGCCCGGCACAACGTCAGCGGGCAGACCTTTGTAGTCGATGCCGACTTTTTCTTTGTCGCCTTCGCCTTTGCTCATGTTGGCATCGAGCAGGAATTTGTCACCGATATTGAGGAAGACTTTGCCTTCCTTAAAGGTGGATACGCGGATTTTCGGGCCTTGCAGATCGCCAAGAATTGCCACGTGGCGGCCAAGGCGGGCGGCGATTTCACGCACTTTGTTGGCGCGCAAAATGTGGTCTTCAGCGGTGCCGTGTGAGAAGTTCATGCGTACGACGTTGGCGCCGGCAGCAATGATCTTTTCAAGGTTATTATCGCGGTCGGTGGCGGGACCGAGTGTGGTAACGATCTTCGTTCTTCTGAGTCTTCTGGACATGCTTACTCCGTTCGTTAACTGGTGCCTTTACTGCAAAAAACAGCGAGTCCACATTGGGTTGAGGTGTAATTGTAATACAAAAGGGTTTCACCTGTGTGACCCGCTGACCTCGTGTCTGACGTTTAACCTGCGCACATTGCGCGAAGATTTCCGGCCAGACTCCCTATTAAATCTGCAACTTGTTACTGAGATATTGGTTTATTCAGGCTGCACAGAGACGACTGTCCCTTTATCAAAGCGCGATTCTTTCAACGCTTCTTTGACGCGCTTCAGGTTATCTCTGAATTTTGTACCCCGGCGCAGCGTAAAACCGGTGGCCAGTACGTCGATAAGCGTGAGCTGGGCAATGCGAGATACCATCGGCATGTAAACGTCGGTGTCTTCCGGAACATCCAGTAACAGCGCCAGCGTTGCTTCGTGCGCCAGCGGTGTATTAAAAGAGGTGATGGCGATGACAGTGGCGTCGTTTTCACGAGCCAGCTGCGCCAGTTCGACCAGATTTTTGGTGCGCCCGGTGTGGGAAATCAGCACCACGACGTCGCCTTCACTGGAATTCATGCAGCTCATACGTTGCATGACGATGTCGTCGAAATACACCACCGGGATGTTGAAGCGGAAGAATTTGTTCATGGCATCATGCGCCACGGCGGCGGAAGCGCCCAGCCCAAAGAAAGAAATCTTTTTGGCCTGAGTGAGTAAATCAACGGCGCGGTTGATGGCGGCAATATCGAGGGTGTTCTTCACCTGATCAAGGCTGGCCATGGCCGATTCGAAGATTTTACTGGTATAGGCGCTGACGCTGTCACCTTCGTCAACGTTACGGTTCACGTAAGGCGTGCCGTTTGCCAGACTTTGGGCCAGATGCAATTTAAAATCTGGAAACCCTTTTGTGTCGAGGCGACGGCAAAAACGGTTTACAGTAGGTTCGCTGACATCGGCCATGCGGGCGAGAGTGGCGATACTGGAGTGGATAGCTATGTTTGGTGATGCCAGGATAACTTCGGCCACTTTTCGTTCTGATTTGCTCAGAATGTCGAGATGGGTCTGGATTTTTTCCAACGTATTCATAAGCATGCCACTCATAGGTTTCGACGATTTCTTTGAAAAGAGGAAATCATGTCTGTTTGATGAAAATATACTACGCGCATTATCCCGTTGGCAGCGTCAGTCAGGCGAAATAACGGCTTTTTTTGTCAGAGTTTGACCGAGGTCTAACTTTCAGTATGGTAAATTCCATTCGGTTTTGTCATAAAATTACAGGATGTGGTGTGTTTTGTCGGCATCCCAGAGAGTTATGATAAAAAGACGGTTTTCCGGAGACTTATCACGCAGTCAGATCAAGGTTTACGGCTTACAGGCAATCAGAGTACATTGTTGCTGAAATAAAATTACAATATGTACCCGCGATATTCGGCTTGCAGCTTAAGCATTGGCAGCCCGAACTATGAAAGGTATTCCTGCATTAAGGAGAAGAACATGGCGGTAACCCAGACAGCCCAGGCGTGTGACCTGGTTATTTTCGGTGCGAAAGGCGATCTTGCGCGCCGTAAACTGTTGCCTTCCCTGTATCAGTTAGAGAAAGCAGGTCACATTCACCCTGACACCAAAATCATCGGCGTCGGACGTGCGGAATGGGACAAAGCGGCCTATACCGAAGTTGTCAAAGAAGCGCTGACCACCTTCATGAAAGAAAAAATTGATCCGGAACTGTGGGAAAAACTCAGTGCCCGTCTTGATTTCTGTAACCTTGATGTCAACGATCTGAAGCATTTTAAAGTGTTGGGCAAGATGCTCGACCAGAAAAATCGCGCCACCATTAACTATTTTGCCATTGCGCCAAGCCACTTCGGGGCGATCTGCCGGGGTCTGGGTGAAGCAGGGCTGAATAAAGAACCTGCGCGCGTCGTGATGGAAAAACCGCTGGGCCATTCCCTCGAATCTTCTCAGGTTATCAATGATCAGGTTGCGGAATACTTCGCCGAGTCTCAGGTTTACCGTATCGACCACTATCTGGGTAAAGAAACGGTTCTGAACCTGCTGGCGCTGCGTTTCGCCAACAACCTGTTCGCCAGTAACTGGGACAACCGTACCATCGATCACGTGCAAATCACCGTGGCGGAAGAAGTGGGTATCGAAGGCCGTTGGGGTTACTTCGATGAAGCGGGTCAGATGCGCGATATGATCCAGAACCACTTGCTGCAAATCCTGACCATGATCGCCATGTCTCCACCGGCTGATCTGAGCACTGACCGCATCCGTGACGAAAAAGTGAAAGTGCTGCGCTCTCTGCGCCGCATCGACCAGTCCAACGTGCGCGAAAATACCGTGCGCGGTCAGTACACCGCCGGTTTTGTGCAGGGCAAAAAAGTCCCTGGCTATCTGGAAGAAGAGGGTGCAAAAAAATCCAGTACCACGGAAACCTTCGTTTCTATTCGCGTAGATATCGATAACTGGCAGTGGGCGGGCGTGCCGTTCTACCTGCGTACCGGTAAACGTCTGCCGAGCAAATGTTCTGAAGTCGTGGTGTATTTCAAAAACCCTGCACTGAACCTGTTCCGTGATTCTTACCAGCAGTTGCCGCAAAACAAGCTGACCATTCGTCTGCAACCGGATGAAGGTATCGAGATCGAAGTGCTGAACAAAGTACCGGGTCTTGAACACAAACACCGTCTGCAAACCACCAAGCTGGACTTGAGCTTCACCGAAACCTTCAACGAGCAGCACATCGCCGATGCTTACGAGCGTCTGCTGCTGGAAACCATGCGTGGGATCCAGGCACTGTTCGTCCGTCGTGATGAAGTGGAAGAAGCCTGGAAATGGGTCGACTCCATCATGAACGCGTGGGCGGCGGAAAGCGAAGCACCAAAACCGTACCAGTCCGGGACATGGGGTCCGGTGGCGTCTGTGGCGATGATCACCCGCGACGGCCGTTCATGGAACGAGTTCGAGTAACTAGGCTTCATCAGAAAAACGCTGCTCATGCAGCGTTTTTTTATGTCACATCAAGGCTTTTAGCAGTTAGGAATAGTAGTATTGTCCAATCGGGTGTGGTCGGTTTCCGGCAAAGTTTCATTTGCCGGACCCTGTGGCAGGGGCGCGCCATCAATCACAACGATGCCTGCGGGCATGAACGGAGAACAAGATGAAAAACTGGAAAACAAGCGCGGAACAAATTCTGACCTCAGGGCCGGTTGTTCCTGTGATTGTGATCAATAAGCTGGAACACGCGGTTCCGCTGGCGAAGGCACTGGTTGCCGGCGGCGTGCGTGTACTGGAAGTCACCTTGCGTACTGCGTGTGCGATGGACGCTATCCGTGCCATTGCGAAAGAAGTGCCTGAAGCGATCATTGGTGCCGGTACCGTACTGAATCCACAGCAACTGGCCGACGTCACTGAAGCCGGTGCGCAGTTTGCCATCAGCCCGGGCCTGACCGACGCGCTGCTAAAAGCGGCCAATGCCGGTTCCATCCCGCTTATTCCGGGGATCTGCACCGTGTCTGAACTGATGATGGGTCTGGATGCCGGCCTGCGCGAGTTCAAATTCTTCCCGGCGGAAGCCAACGGCGGCGTGAAAGCGTTGCAGGCGATCGCAGGGCCGTTCCCGCAAGTGCGTTTCTGCCCGACCGGCGGGATCACACCGAAGAACTACCGTGACTATCTGGCGCTGAAAAGCGTGTTGTGTATCGGCGGTTCATGGCTGGTGCCTGCGGACGCGCTGGAAAGCGGCGATTACGCACGGATTACTGAGCTGGCCAAAGAAGCCGTATCAGGTGCAGCGAACTGATTTGCAACCGTCAAATAAAAAACCTCCCGCGGGAGGTTTTTTTATGTCTGATGTCAGCCCTTAACGTGCGGCGATGATTTTGATTTCAATCTTATATTTCGGGTTCATCAGATTGGCCTGCACTGTGCAGCGCACCGGTGCATTGCCTGGAGAAACCCACGCGTCCCACGCTTCATTCATGGCCGGAAAATCTTCTTTGTGTACCAGAAACAGCGTGGCATCGAGGATTTTGCTTTTATCTGAACCGGCTTCGGTCAGTACCGCATCGATGATCGCCAGCGTTTCCGCTGTCTGATCTTTCGCATTCGCATCCAGGTTTTCCGGTACGGCGGTGTAATAAATCGTGTCGTTGTGGATGACCACATCGGACATGCGTGGCTCAGGTCGGATCCTTTCGATAGTCATAATTTGTGTGCTCCGGTTAGTCACTTTTTATTGATGGTTGTAAGGGTATCACAAAGGCTGAATGCGTTGGATTGGCAGATGGCGGTGGTAGTGAAGGCAAGGGATTGGCATAATCACTGCTGATCCGTACAGGTAGAGAGACAGCGTGACAGACGATTTTGCAACAGACGGCGCCTTAGCGCAGAAAATTGAAGGTTTTAAACCCCGTGAACCTCAGCGTCTGATGGCGCAGGCCGTCAGCAAAGCCATCAGCGAAAAGCAGGGGCTGGTGGTGGAAGCCGGTACGGGCACCGGCAAAACCTACGCTTATCTCGCCCCGGCATTGCGCTCGGGCAAAAAAGTCATCATCTCCACCGGCTCTAAAAACTTACAGGATCAGCTCTATTCCCGCGACCTGCCTAAAGTCGCCGCCGCGCTGAAATTCAAAGGGCGTCTGGCGCTGCTGAAAGGGCGCTCAAACTATCTGTGTCTGGAACGTCTTGAACAGCAGTCGCTGTCTGGCGGCGATCTCGCCAGTCAGGCACTGAGCGAGCTGGCGCATCTTCGTCACTGGTCGAGCAACACGGAAGAGGGCGATATCAGCACCTGCAACGTGGTGCCGGAAGACAGCTTTGTCTGGCCGCTGGTCACCAGCACCAACGACAATTGCCTCGGCAGCGACTGCCCGCTGTACAAAGAGTGCTTCGTGGTCAAAGCCCGCCGTAAGGCGATGGATGCTGACGTCGTGGTGGTCAACCATCATCTGTTTATGGCCGATATGGTGGTCAAAGAGAGCGGCTTTGGTGAACTGATCCCGCAGGCCGACGTGATGATTTTCGATGAAGCTCATCAGATCCCCGATATCGCCAGCCAGTATTTTGGCCAGCAGCTCACCAGCCGCCAGCTGCTGGACATGGCGAAAGATATCAACATCGCTTACCGCACCGAAGTGCGTGACTCCGTGCAGTTGCAGAAAAGTGCCGACCGCCTGAGCCAGAGCACGATGGATTTCCGTCTGGCGCTCGGCGAGCCCGGTTTTCGTGGCAATCTGCGTGACGTGCTCAGCCAGACAGCGATCCAGCGCGCGCTGTTACTGCTCGATGATGCACTGGAGCTTTGCTACGACGTGGTCAAACTGTCGCTTGGCCGTTCAGCTTTGCTGGATGCCGCCTTCGAGCGCGCCACGCTGTACCGCAACCGTCTTAAGCGCCTGAAAGACGTCTCGATTCCCGGCTACAGCTACTGGTATGAATGCAACTCGCGTAACTTCGTGCTGGCTCTGACGCCGCTGTCAGTCACCGATAAATTCAGTGACATGATGAAAGAAAAACCGGGCGCATGGATTTTTACCTCCGCGACGCTTTCGGTGAACGATCAGCTGCATCATTTTACCGACCGTCTGGGACTGGATGACGCCGAAACCCTGCTGCTCCCCAGCCCGTTTGATTACGCCACGCAGGCCATGTTGTGCGTGCCGCGCTTTCTGCCTGAGACCAATGTTCGCGGTATTTCGAAACAGCTGGCCCGGATGTTGCGTCCGCTGATCGAAGCCAATAAAGGCCGCTGTTTCTTCCTGTGTACGTCGAACCAGATGATGCGTGAGCTGGCTGAAGAGTTCCGCGCGACGCTGACCTTGCCGGTGCTGTTGCAGGGCGAAACCAGTAAAGGCCAGCTGCTGGCGCAGTTTGTTGAAGCCGGCAATGCGTTGCTGGTTGCCACCAGCAGCTTCTGGGAAGGTGTCGATGTACGCGGTGATGCGCTGTCGTGTGTCATCATTGATAAATTGCCGTTCACCTCGCCGGACGACCCGTTGTTGAAAGCGCGTATTGAGGATTGTCGCCTGCGCGGCGGCGATCCGTTCAATGAAGTACAATTACCCGATGCGGTGATCACGCTCAAGCAGGGCGTCGGCCGGTTGATCCGTGATACCGACGATCGCGGCGTGATGGTGATTTGCGACAACCGGCTGGTGATGCGTCCGTATGGCGAAGTTTTCCTCAACAGCCTGCCACCCGCACCGCGCACACGTGATTTGGCGCAAGCGATCCGTTTTTTACAAAACGTTGAAGAGCAGAAATAGCCCGTTGTTTATGCTAGGATCCGCCGCGCAAAAAAGGGTTTAACTCATTCAATCCCCCGCCTGAGGTTTGGCATGTCCACACGAATTTTAGCAATTGATACGGCGACAGAAGCCTGTTCGGTTGCGATTTACAATCAGGGCGAAACGCTCGCTCATTTTGAACTTTGCGCCCGCGAGCATACGCAGCGTATTTTGCCGCTGGTGCAGCAGATCCTCGCCGAAGCCGGGCTGACGCTCAGTCAGCTGGACGCACTGGCTTTTGGCCGTGGGCCGGGCAGCTTTACCGGCGTGCGTATCGGCATTGGCGTGGCTCAGGGGCTGGCGTTTGGAGCAGAATTGCCGTTGCTCCCCGTCTCGACCTTGCAAACCATGGCGCAGGGCGCGTATCGCCAGACTGGCGCAGAACACGTGCTGGCCGCCATTGATGCCCGTATGGGTGAAGTGTACTGGGGCGAATTCAGCCGCGATACGCAGGGAGTCTGGCACGGCGAAGGCACGGAAAAAGTGATCAAGCCGGAACAGCTTCTGGTGCATGCAGCAGAGTTGTCGGGGCGGTTTGCCACCGTTGGTACCGGCTGGGAAACCTATCCACATTTGTTGGGTGAATCTTCTGTTGCAGAATTATTTGATGGCAAAATGTTACTGCCGCAGGCGGAAGACATGCTGCCGCTGGCGCTCCAGCTCTGGGAAAACGGCGTTCGCGTGGATCCGCAAGACGCTGAACCCACCTATCTGCGTAATGAAGTGACGTGGAAAAAGCTGCCCGGCCGGGAATGACGGCAACTTGTCCCTAAAACAGCGGTCAGAGTTGAGAGTATGCACAGGAGTCATTGCAATGCGTAAGTGGTCCACAGTTCAGCAGTTCTCAGCTATACAAGGTAAAAAACTGGCGTTGAGTGCAGTCGCACTGAGCGTGCTGATTGTATCCGGGTGTGTCACCGTTCCCGATGAAATTCGTGGCACGACGGCCACGCCGCAGATGAATTTACAAGCGGTGCAGGGCGCGCCGAATCTGTACGTCGGGCAGGAGTCGCGTTTTGGCGGCAAAGTAGTTTCCATCACTAATTTGCAAAACAAAACCCGCCTCGAAATTGCCACCGTTCTTCTTGATGACAGTGCGCGACCGATTTTAGGCGCAGCATCACGCGGGCGCATTCTGGCCTACATCAACGGGTTTGTGGATCCGGTCGATTACCGCAACCAGTTGGTCACCGTGGTCGGGCCGATTACCGGCGTTGAGAAAGGTAAGATTGGCGAGACGTCGTATGATTTCGTGACGGTGAACGTCAACAGCTATAAACGCTGGCGGATCCAGCAGCAGGTCGTCATGCCGCCGCAGCCGATGGGGCCGTGGGGCTGGGGCTATGGAGGCCCTTATGATTCCTGGGGGCGAGGATTTGGGCCGGGGTTCGGGCCCGGCTGGTATGACATGGGGCCCGCACGGGTGGAGAGCGTCGTCACCGAATAGACCGCCTCACGGTGGGAAACCCCAGCGTGGCGGATCTCCGCCGCATGGGACGCCACCTCCTGCCCACGGTGCGCAACCTGTTGTGCCGCCACCGAAGAAATAACAGACGGATGAGATCGTTGTTAAGGCGGCTTAATTGCCGCCTTTTTCTTTTTTTGCCACGGATGGCAGGTAAATAGTGACCCGCCTCTCAACCTCGACATTGTTTAAAACGCAACTGGTAAGCTGAGTTAAAATATTGTTAAAGACGTGATAAAACTCGTCGCATATCGAATTGAGACGGTAACAAATTCAGGAGTGATACCTTGGAAAAGGTTTGGCTAAAACGTTATCCGGCAGATGTTCCTGAGAACATCGACCCCGACCGCTACAGCTCGCTGGTCGAAATGTTTGAGAACGCCACGTTGCGTTATGCCGACAGCCCGGCTTTCATCAACATGGGCGAGGTGATGACTTTTCGGAAACTCGAAGAGCGCAGCCGTGCCTTTGCCGCCTATCTGCAAAACGAACTGGGTTTGCAGAAAGGTGATCGTGTAGCACTGATGATGCCTAACTTGCTGCAATACCCAATTGCGCTGTTTGGTGTTCTGCGCGCCGGTATGGTAGTGGTTAACGTCAATCCGTTGTATACGCCGCGGGAGCTTGAACATCAGCTTAATGACAGCGGCGCAAGCGCCATTGTGATTGTCTCCAACTTTGCCCATACGCTGGAAAAAGTGGTGTACAAAACGCAGATAAAGCACGTGATCCTGACCCGCATGGGCGATCAGCTCTCGGCGGCCAAAGGCACGCTGGTGAATTTTGTCGTCAAATATGTCAAACGGCTGGTGCCAAAATACCATCTGCCCAACGCAATTTCTTTTCGCACGGCCCTGCAGCGTGGACGTCGCCTGCAATACATCAAACCTGATGTTATTAATGACGATCTGGCGTTCTTGCAATACACCGGCGGCACGACCGGCGTGGCGAAAGGCGCGATGCTGACTCATCGCAATATGCAGGCGAATCTGGAGCAGGCGAAAGCCGCCTACGCGCCGCTGCTGCGACCGGGGCATGAACTGGTGGTGACGGCGCTCCCGCTGTATCACATCTTCGCGCTGACCGTGAACTGTCTGCTGTTCCTCGAGATGGGGGGGCGCAGTTTGCTTATCACTAATCCGCGCGATGTGCCGGGCATGGTGAAAGAGCTGTCGAAGTATCCATTTACCGCTATCAGTGGCGTGAATACATTGTTCAATGCGCTGCTCAATAACGAAGATTTCCGCGAGCTGGATTTCTCAACGTTGCGTCTCTCGGTGGGCGGTGGGATGTCGGTGCAGAAATCGGTGGCGGATAAATGGGAAAAACTCACCGGTAAACATTTGCTGGAAGGTTACGGTCTGACCGAGTGTTCACCGCTGGTGGCCGGCAATCCGTACGATCTGAAGCATTACAGCGGTAGCATTGGATTACCGGTGCCGTCGACGGAAATACGGCTGGTGGATGATAACGGTCAGGATGTCGCCACAGGCGAGCCGGGCGAGCTGCTGGTACGTGGCCCGCAGGTGATGCTGGGCTACTGGCAACGGCCATCGGCCACCGATGAGGTGCTAAAAGATGGCTGGTTATCGACGGGCGATATCGTTACAGTGGACGAGCAGGGTTTCATACGGATTGTTGACCGTAAAAAAGACATGATTCTGGTTTCCGGTTTCAACGTCTACCCTAACGAAATTGAAGAGGTGGTTTCACAACATGACAAGGTTCTTGAGGTCGCTGCTATTGGCGTACCGAATGACGCGTCGGGTGAAATCGTCAAAATTTGCGTGGTGAAGAAAGACCCGTCACTGACCAGCGAAGAACTCCTGGCACATTGCCGCCGGTTATTAACCGGCTACAAAGTCCCGAAGATAGTCGAGTTCCGCGACGAGTTACCGAAGTCTAACGTTGGAAAAATCCTCCGGCGCGAACTTCGCGATGAACAGGCAAAACCGAAAGCCGATCCCAAACAGGACGCTGCATAACGGTTAGCGCGCTGTTCAGTCGTGGTCAGACTCCCAACGCCGGCATTGTCCGGCGTTGTCACGTTATAACGCAGTTATGATTAAGAGAATTAAGATTTGAATTATCAGTTGATTACTACCAATGACGCACTGGAGCAGGTTTGCCTTCAGGCCAAAGCGCACAGTAAAATTGCGCTGGATACCGAGTTTGTCCGCACTCGCACCTATTACCCGCAACTGGGCCTGATCCAGTTATTTGACGGCGAAAAGCTGACGCTGATTGACCCTTTGCCGATCACCGCCTGGCAACCCTTTATCGATCTGCTGACCAATCCTGATGTGGTGAAATTCCTGCATGCGGGCAGCGAAGATCTGGAAGTTTTCCTCAACGCGTTTGGCGTGATGCCCACGCCGCTGATTGATACGCAGATTCTGGCCGCGTTCAGCGGTCGTCCGCTGTCTTGTGGTTTTGCGCGTCTGGTGGCGGAAACGACCGGCGTGGAGCTGGATAAAAGTGAATCGCGTACCGACTGGATTGCCCGTCCCCTGAGCGAAAAGCAGTGCGTGTACGCTGCCGCAGACGTCTGGTACTTGTTGCCGCTTGCCGATCAGCTGATGAAAGAAACCGAAGAAGCAGGGTGGATGGACGCCGCGCTGGATGAGTGTCTGGCTCTGTGCCGCCGCCGCAAAGAAGTGCTGCAACCGGAAATGGCTTATCTCGAAATCACCAATGCTTTCCAGCTGCGTCCGCGTCAGCTGGGCTGCCTGAAGCTGCTGGCCGCGTGGCGCCTTAATCAGGCGCGTCAGCGTGACCTGGCAGTGAATTTTGTTGTGCGTGAAGAAAACCTTTGGCAGGTCGCGCGTTATCAGCCTGGTTCGCTGGGTGAGCTCGAATCCCTTGGCCTGAGCGGCCCGGAGATTCGTTATCATGGCCGCACGCTGCTGGCGTTAGTAGAAGAATCCAATGCGCTCGATGAGTCTGAACTTCCTGCACCTATCCTCAATCTGATCGACCAGGCGGGCTATCGCAAAGTCTTCAAAGACATTAAAGCGCTGATTCAGACGGTGAGCGAAGAGAGCGGACTGAGCGTCGAATTGCTGGCTTCACGCCGCCAGATTAACCAATTGCTCAGTAGCCACTGGAAGTTAAAGAACAAGGAATCTCAGCCAGAATTAATCAGTGGCTGGCGCGGTAAACTGTTAGCGGAAAGGCTGGCAGAAATACTGAAAGATTACTGATTCGACGTCCCTTAAGGGATATTAAATTCAGTGAAGAGATATTAAGAGCGGAATTATTTCCGCTCTTTTTTTATGTCTAGATTTTATTCCAGCCGTCGTTTTAATAATCCGTAATGACATGACGAGTAAAAGGCATGAGGCCACACTAAAGCGAATGAAGACAAGGCTAAATGGGAGGAGTCTTAATCAGAATTTTGCAGGAAAAAAGAAAAGAGAGAGATAAAAATTAAAAACTGGCTATTTAAACAGTGGGCTTTTATACAGTGTAAAAATTAAACGAGTTACTTTTAAGTAGCCCCCCTGAAAAACAAGGGGGCACTATTTTGGCAGAAAAACCATCAAAACAGGCAATTCAACTGCTGTCATTTAGGCGTTTCTTCCGATTCCGGCAGGGTGACGTTCAGCTCCAGTACGGAGATATCGTCACCTTTTTGCTCGAATTGAACCTGCAACATTTCAGGGTCAATCTTAATATACTTACAGATCACCGCTAAAATGTCGCGCTTCAGGTCTGGCAAGTAGGAGGGCTCGCTGTCCCCCCGGCGTCGCTCTGCTACGATGATCTGTAGCCGTTCCTTGGCTATATTGGCTGTCGGCTTTTTACGGGACAGAAAGAAATCTAACAAGGCCATGGTTTATCCCCCAAAAAGGCGTTTCAGGAAACTCTTCTTCTCTTCCTCAATAAAACGGAACGCACGTTCTTCACCAAGCAAACGGCTGACGGTGTCATCGTACGCTTTACCCGCATCGGATTCCTGATCCAGGATCACCGGCTCGCCCTGGTTGGACGCACGCAGTACTGACTGGTCTTCAGGGATCACGCCCAGCAGTGGAATACGCAGGATTTCCAGCACGTCTTCCATGCTCAGCATATCGCCACGGCTTACACGGCCCGGATTATAGCGAGTGAGAAGCAGATGTTCTTTGATAGGCTCTAAGCCTTTCTCCGCACGACGAGATTTTGAAGACAAAATGCCCAAGATGCGGTCGGAGTCACGAACGGAAGAGACTTCCGGGTTAGTGGTGATGATCGCTTCATCGGCAAAATACAGAGCCATCAGCGCGCCGGTTTCGATACCCGCAGGGGAATCACACACCACGAAGTCGAACTGCATTTCGTTTAAATCATTAAGAATTTTTTCAACGCCTTCGTGGGTCAGCGCGTCTTTGTCACGCGTTTGCGAAGCCGGAAGAATAAACAGGTTATCGGTGCGCTTATCTTTGATAAGAGCCTGATTCAGCGTGGCATCACCCTGGATCACGTTAACGAAATCGTAGACCACACGGCGTTCACAGCCCATGATCAGGTCGAGGTTACGTAAACCAATATCGAAATCGATAACAACAGTTTTCTTGCCTTTTTGAGCTAAACCGGTAGCGATGGCCGCGCTTGAAGTGGTCTTGCCAACGCCCCCTTTACCCGATGTAACAACTATGATGCGTGCCATGAATGGATTCCTTGTCAAAAGGGCTTAGTTTAAAGGTTGTATGGTTAACACGTTATTTATCAGGCTGAGGCGCGCGGCCTGACCGAGATAATCGGCCGGGATTTGGTCACTCAACCAGTATTGCCCTGCGATAGAGACTAACTCTGCGCCGAGGTGTGTGCAAAAAATCTGACAATTTGCATCACCGGCGGCACCGGCCAGCGCTCTTCCTCGCATCATGCCGTAGATGTGGATGTTGCCATCGGCAATCAGTTCCGCACCTGCGCTGACGCTGCTCGTCACAATGAGGTCGCTGTTACGGGCGTAAATTTGTTGTCCGGATCTGACCGGAGTACTGACAATGCGGGTTTTGGCCGGGGCATTGTCGGGCACGACTGGAACAGGCGGCTCTGCGGCGATACGCTGTGCACGGCCTTCACTCAGCAACGGGAGACCGGTGCGGGAAAGTGCGCGTTTTTGCTTTTCGTCTTTGCAACCACTGATGCCAACAACGCGAAAGCCTGCAGAAGCGACAGCCTGTTGAATGTCTTTCCAGTTTGCTTCACCACTCAGTGAGGCAACGTTGATAACAACAGGGGCATTTTTCAAAAAGGCGGGCGCTTGCTCCACTTTTTCCTGTAATGCCTGATAAATAACCTCAGGTTGTGAACTGTGTAAATGAACAACCGATAAGGTAAAACTGCTGCCTTTTAGTTCTATTGGCGATTGTGACATCTATCCTGACTCAGTCTTTGCAACTCTAAATCCCCGGAATACCACTCGGGGGGCGATATTCCGATGTACGTTAAGCATGGTATAGTTACAGTTATATCTAGGCAAGCCACCGTTTCAATTTAATAGAGTTAAAAAAATGTATTGTGCGATCTATCGAAGTACTAAACGTGACCAGACATATCTTTATGTAGAAAAAAAAGACGATTTCGCTCGCGTGCCTGAAGAATTACTCAAAGGTTTTGGCGTGCCACAGTTTTCAATGATGCTAAATCTGGCCACCCGCGAAAAATTAGCCACGGCCGATATTGCCAAAGTACGACAGGCACTCGAAGATCAGGGTTATTATCTGCAAGTTCCACCGCCGGTTGAAAGTTTATTGAACACTCACCTGAGTGACAGCAATAAATAACGCGTTCCTGACATTTGTTTCGCCAATTCCCGAACTTTCAGACGTCTTAACTTGCATTCATCGTTGTAGTATCTAAGGTTACAGCGATGAATCATTTTTTGAATGTCAAAAGGAAGAGTTTGATGAAATTGTCGGCACTGGCAGTCTTAACGCCCCTGATTATCCTCAGCGGTTGCGCAGCACAGAAAGCAACCTCCGGGCAACCCGCAACACCGCCAGCCGCTGCTGCCCAGGCACCTGCTACAGCACCTACTGCTGCGCCCGCGAAAACCTCTCTGGCCGAACAGGGCAGGGATCCGGCAGAGTTTCCGGCATACGTAGAACAGCTTAAGGCTCAGGCGCGTGCGCAGGGCATCAGCCAGCAGACCATTGACAGCACCTTCGCTAATATCCATTTCGTCGATCGCGTCATCAGTTCCGACCGCAATCAGCTCGAAAAGAAAATCACCCTTGACGATTATCTGACCCGCGTTCTGCCTGAGTGGAAAATAAAAGCCGGCCAGGAACAGTACCGCAACAACCTGCCTGCCCTGCAAAAGGCGAGCGATCGTTATGGTGTGCAGCCGCAGTACATCGTCGCCCTGTGGGGTATGGAAAGCAGCTTCGGTAAAATTCAGGGGAAAGAGGATGTGTTCTCGGCGCTGGCGACGCTGGCCTTCGAAGGCCGCCGCGAAGCTTTCTTCACCAAAGAGTTTATGTCCGCGCTTAAAATCGTCGATTCCGGCCATGCTTCCAGCGATATGATGAAAGGCTCGTGGGCGGGCGCGATGGGACAATCGCAGTTCATGCCGAGTTCCTATCTTAACTACGGCGCTGATGGCAACGGCGACGGCAAAATCGATATCTGGAAAAACACCGACGACGTGTTTGCCTCAACGGCAAATTACTTATCTAAAGAAGGCTGGAAAGGCAATCAGGGCTGGGGTCAGGAAGTTAAACTTCCGGCTAACTTTGATGCCGCTCAGGCAGGCCTGAAAAATAACCAGATGCACCCCGCCAGCTACTGGCAGCAACAGGGGGTGACTCAGGCAGATGGCAGCCCGCTGGCCTCGACGGCGACCCGTGCGTGGATTATCACGCCAGATGACGTGCAGGGGCGAGCGTTCCTGGTTTACGACAATTTCCGCACAATCATGCACTGGAATCGCTCAACCTATTTCGCACTGAGCATCGGTATGATGGCTGACGGCATTATGGCCGCACAGGGACAGGCTCCGGCAATGTCTGGCGAATTAACGCCAGCAGCACCAGCACCTGCAACGCCGTCCGCACCGCTGGCACCTGCGCCGCATAATCCGTTCAGCGGTTAAGGACTTTCTACTAAGGAGTCGCGTTATGTACCAACACAGAGACTGGCAGGGCGCTTTACTGGATTTTCCGGTAAACAAGGTGGTGTGCGTCGGCAATAACTACGCCGATCACATTAAAGAGATGGGGAGTCAGGTTTCTGCCGAGCCGGTTATTTTTATCAAACCGGAAACGGCGCTGTGCGATATCCGTCAGCCCATCGCATTGCCCACGGGTCTCGGTTCGGTACATCACGAAGTGGAACTGGCGGTGCTTATCGGCACGCCATTGAAACATGCGACAGAAGACCGCGTCGCCAATGCGATTGCCGGATACGGACTGGCGCTGGATCTGACGCTGCGCGATTTACAGACGCAGTTCAAAGCTGCCGGTCAGCCGTGGGAAAAGGCCAAAGGTTTCGATGGGTCCTGTCCGGTCAGTGGTTTTATTCCCGTGAGTGAATTTGGTGATGCGCAGCAGACCGGGCTGCGCTTACTGATCAATGGCGAAATCCGCCAGGAAGGTAATACCCGCGACATGCTGACGCCAATTGTGCCGCTGATTGCTTACATGAGCCGCTTTTTCACCCTGCGCGCCGGCGACATCATTCTTACTGGCACACCGCACGGCGTTGGCCCGTTAAACGCGGGAGATGAAATCTTAGCTACACTTAATGATAAGCAAGTCACTACGCGGGTGATCTGAGCCGCGTCTGTGAGTGATTTAAAACAAAGTCCCTCTTCGCCGGAACTGCTTTCCGGCGGCTTTGCTTGCATCTGACGGCCAAAGCGTCTATATAAGCACCCTCATTTTACTTCTACCGGATGCACACTATGACTGAACCCGCTTTTTGGCAGGAAAAGACGCTGCCTGAAATGACCAACGAAGAATGGGAAGCATTGTGCGACGGTTGCGGACAATGTTGCCTGCACAAGCTGATTGATGAAGATACCGAAGAAATCTATTTCACCAACGTTGCCTGCAACCAGCTGAATATCAAATCCTGTCAGTGCCGCAACTACGAGCGTCGTTTTACGCTCGAAGAAGACTGCATCAAACTGACCCGCGAAAACCTGACCACTTTCGACTGGCTGCCACCGACCTGTGCCTATCGTCTGATTGGCGAAGGCAAACCGCTGTTCCCGTGGCATCCGCTGCTGAACAAAGCCTCTAAATCTGCGATGCACACTGCGCAGATTTCCGTGCGTTACATCGCCGTTCGTGAAGATGACGTGGAAGACTGGCAGGATCACATTTTAAATAAACCAAGCTGGGCGAAGTAATTCCCTCTGCGTCAGTCAAAAAATTCCAAAAAAAATCCGGAACCATGAGTTCCGGATTTTTGTTTCTAAGGACCGGTCACCCGATCCTTAAAAGATTTGTTACTTACGGCCAAGCAACAAGCCCAGCACAACACCAATGGCACCTGCGGCGATAAGGCCAGACAGTGGGTTTTCTTTTACCTTGTCAGCCACGCCCGAGAGGGCTTCGCTTGCCTGTCCGGAGAACTTACGGGCAGCGCCTTCAATCTGATGCTTAGGTGAGTCAACAAAGCTGCCAAACTGTTTCTGCGCTTCACCGGCAAATTCATTGGCTTTGTTTTCAACTTTATCGGCCAGACGGTTTGCGTCTTTGTTCAGGTCTTTATCATAATCTTGTGATGACATCGTATTCTCCTTTGTTTGCAGACTTAAAGCGTAGTCGGGAATTTCCGTCATTGCACTTTTCAGACAGCATTACAGGACTTTTCCGAAGGCAGGGCCCAAACTCGTCCGGCGTTTGTTAACTTGTTGTTATGATTCTGCCACAGCGTCCGGGCCTTTGCCGTTTATTGCGTTCAGGGTATCGGCATTCAGTTCCGGATCAGCCTGATCGATTAACCGTGTGGTCGAAATAATCGACTGAAATTGCTCGAATAAAAGTGTCGCATCCGATTTCATGGAATCATCGTCTGAATCGAGCACTGAGTTAATGGCTTTATTCACGCTCTCGATAATTTCCTGCGGACCGCCGTTTTTACCCACGGTTAAAAACAGTGCACTAAGAAGAAGGGACTGGGCCTCCACCTGCGCGGTGAGTTGCTTGGCGTCTGCTTCCATCCGGGAGATCTTCGCGATCATGCTTAAAATAATGTTTTTCATTTGTGTAGCTCCTACAGATAGAGAAGTGTTACCCGCTCGTTAATTCTTCGCCCGGTTCAACGACTGTCTGTGATGTTCAGATAATCTGATAGTTAATCAATTGGTTAAATAAAATCTGGAAGAGTCTGCGTGCCAGCCTGCGGAATGTATTCGCCCGTCACGGCAGATTTCTCCCAGCAGGCTAGCACAGACTAAAACAGATAATCCATGAGATGCATGAGGACAACGCCTCGCAACGCGCGAAATGTGAGTTTTTTAGCATTTTCTTTGTTATTTTATCGTTATTGGTTAACCTTGCCAGACGCCTGTTTCAGGCGCAGAGTTTTACCTTTCTTAACAGTTTCCCCGCTGAATTAAATAAAATTAAGGGCTTTTATACCTGTAATAGCGCTTCGATACTGAACGGGTCGAATACGATGTAAAAAAGGTATAAGAATATTATTAGAAAATTTTCTGATTTTAAGAGTGTAACCATGCTGACCAATCTAAGTAACAATGAAGCAAAAAGGCATGCGGCGATCGATGCTCTTAAAGCAGATGACAGAGGCCGTGACGATACGCTGCGAAAGTACACCTTTCTCGCCTGTCGCTTACTCAACGTGCCGATGTGTTTTGTCTCCGTCCTTGATGACGAAAAACAGTTTGTTAAATCCGCCCAAAACGTGCCGTTTACCGAAACCAGCCTGACCGATGCCTTTTGTGCGCATACCGTGCGCAGCGAACAAACCCTGATCTGCAACGATACCTTGCAGGATGATATGTTCAGGCACTACCGGCTGGTGCATGAAGCGCCGTTTATCCGTTTCTACGGCGGTTGCCCGCTCAGAACCCGTGAAGGGGTGATCGTCGGAACGCTGTGTCTTCTGGACAATCAGGCGCGCGAATTCTCAGCGGAAGATATCGAAACCTTCGAGAAAATCGCCGATCTGGTTTCGGTGTTTTTGGAAACCTGGCACGCCGTCGGGTATGTCGATATTGTGACGCTGTTGCCCAACCGTCAGCGACTGCTGCGCGATATGTCCTACCTGAGCGGTCCGGACAACACGCTGGTGATTATCGACTGCATCGATATCGCTTTTGCCTATGAGGTTGCGCGGTCTCTGGGGATGGGCGCGGTGGAAAGCCTGTTGCAGGATATGGCGCTCAAGCTGAAAGCCAAACTTAATCTGGATGGATTGTTATACGCGGTGGCGGTCGGACGCTTCGCCTTCCTGCTCAAAGACAGCGAGTCCACCACACTTGAGGCTATCGCCGACACCCTGAAAGGCACGCAGGCCAGCCTCAACAGCCAGATCCCGCTTAATCTGGATATTCACATTGGCGATTCTGGTGCGTATTCCCACGAACTGACCCCTGCCGAAATTCTGCGCCGCGCGGTGAGTGCCTTGCATGAGGCGATCAGTCAGAAAAAGCGCTTTATGACGTACGATGCCGAGATCGACAACAAAAAGAGAAATGATTTTCAGCTGCTGTCCGAACTGCGCAAGGCGCTTCACGAGGGCAGCGGCCTGTATCTGGTCTATCAGCCGAAAATCTCCCTGACCACCGGCAGCGTGACCGGTGCAGAGGCGCTGATCCGCTGGAAGCATCCGTTGCTGGGCGAAATCATGCCCGGCCAGTTTATTCCGCTGGTGCAAAGAACCAGCCTGATGAGCGAACTGACCGACTGGGTTATCGAACATGCCATCAGGCAGATAAGCCTGTGGTGCGATAAAAACTTTCAGGTTCCGGTCTCAATAAATCTGGCGGCCAGTGATTTTTCCCGCCCCGGTTTTGCCGACGCGCTGGAAGAGAAAATGCTCAGCCATACGCTGTCGCCTTCTTTACTCAGCGTGGAGTGTCTGGAAACCGAGAAAATGCTCGAAAGCCCCGATGCGCTGGAAGGGCTTGAAATGCTCAAGCTGCGCGGATTCCGTATTTCTCTGGATGATTTCGGCTCGGGTTACAGCAACATTAACGTCCTGCGTAAAATCCCGATGGATACCATTAAACTCGACCGTTCGATTGTCGGCACCATTTCTACCGATCACGGCAGTCTGGTGATCGTCAGAAACGTCATCCGTTTACTCAAACAGCTGGATTATGAAGTGCTGGCGGAAGGGGTCGAAAACGAAGAAACGGTGGATATTTTGCGCGGGCTGGGATGCGATGAAGTGCAGGGGTATTTCTACTCCCGACCGCTGAACCCGGAACTCTTCGAACAGTGGTGTGAGGAGCGTGCGGCAGTGTAGGCTGGCCACAGGCAAAAAAAATGAGCGGGGATTAAGCCGCTCATTATGAAATCACCACCGGGCGCTATCAGGCGCCCGGATGATTTTTCCCTTCTTCGATAAAGTCTTCGTCAATCTCATCAATATTATCGCGGTGATCGCGCCCGGACAGAATATTCCAGCAGGCGATAAACAGCGCCGCAATCAGAGGACCGATGACAAATCCGTTAATGCCGTAGACTTCCATCCCACCAAGCGTACTGATAAGAATCAGATAATCCGGCATTTTGGTATCTTTGCCGACCAGCAGCGGACGCAGAATATTATCCACCAGGCCGATAATCACCACGAAGAACACCACGATGAAAACGCCTTTCCACAACATGCCGGAGGCAAAGAAATAAATCGCCGCTGGCACCCAGATAATGGCTGAGCCCACTGCCGGGATGATCGACAGAAACGCCATCAGCGCGCCCCAAAGTAAGCTTCCTTCGAGACCGGCGATGTAAAACGCAATACCGCCGAGCGCACCCTGAACGATCGCTACTACCACCGTGCCTTTGACCGTCGCACGCGCCACGGCAGCAAACTTCATAAACAGGTGATGCTTCACGTAGCTCGACAGTGGCAGCGCGGCCAGAATCAGGTTCACCAGATATGCGCCGTCTTTGATAAGGAAGAACAAAATGTACAGCATGATGACGAAACCCAGAGCAAACCCGAAGGTGCTCTTACCGATCACGAACACGCTGCCCGCCAGATACTGGCTACCCTGAAGTGCCACGTCTGACAGTTTCTTCTGGATTTCAGTGGTGCTGTCCAGATCATGGTCGGAAAGGAAGTGACGCGCCCAGCGCGGAAGATGATGAATCACATCCGCCAGAATCATCGGCAGCTGCGTTTCATTCCCCTGCAACTTGGTGTAGACCGCGTTGAACTCAATCGCCAGCGAGGAAACAATGATCGCCAGTGGCGTGAAGACGATCAGACAGATGATCAGCACCGTCAGCAACGAGACCAGACCGTTACGATCGCCAACATACTGTTTCAGCCGGTTTTTCATTGGATTGAAAATCACGGCCAGAATAATCGCCCACAAAACGGATGAATAGTAAGGTTGCAAAACATCAAAAAAAGCCAACGTTACGATCAGTAAAATCGTAAGAAAAAACCCCTTGGAAAGACCTTTAACCACCATATTAATTCCTTTGAATGTACCTGTTGCTCACGAAGCATAGAGTGCATCTTCGTTTTTGCAAAAATTACTTCCTGCCTGACCGTATTCTTGCGCCTCACCGCTGGTCACGGGCATGAGAAACGCCCGCCAAAATGCTATTCTCCCTGCCAGCACCTTTTCCACTAAGAGAACCTGATGGGCCTGAAAGCATTCGATTCCCTGCAAAAGGGTGACTGGGTAAACCTGCTGATCGCCATTCCCACCGGGATTGTCGCCGCACTGGTGACGATCGCCTTTCGCGGTGCGATTTCCGGTATCAACGGCCTGATGTTCGCCGATGGCAGCGATATCACCAAAGCCTTTAATGAATATCCGAGACTGGTCTGGCCGCTCATCACCACGGCGGGCGGCATTATTGCCGGTTTCATTTTGCTGTGGGCGCTGCGGCATGAAGAAAAGCACGGCAAAATGCCCGATTATCTTGATGTGATCGACCAGCGGCTGCCGGGGATTCCGGTGGTCAGCACGGTGCTGCGCGGTCTGTCGTCGCTCGCCAGCATCGCCAGCGGCGGGTCGATCGGGCGTGAAGGCGCGATGGTGCAGCTGTCGGCGCTAAGCGGCAGCCTGCTCGGGCGCTTTTCGCGTTTTAAAGGCGTCCATCAGTCCGATATTATCGCGATGGCCGCGGCGGGCGGGCTGGCAGCGGTGTATCACGCGCCGTTTGCCGGTGCGCTGTTTGTGGCAGAAATCGCCTTTGGCGTGACCGCTGTCCAGCGATTGATACCGTTATTTATTTCGGCATCCGTTGCCGTGCTTACCGTTCGCTCGCTGACCGGCTATGCGCCGTTGTATCTCTATTCTTCGGCAACCTTTAGTCCGTCATTTGGCGCGATCATCACCGTACTGATCATCGGCGCAGCGACCGGGATCCTCGGGCCGCTGTTTATCTCCTCGATCGATAAAGTCCGTCAGTGGATGAAACCCATCTCGCATCCGGCGCTGCGGCTAGGTCTGGGCGGGCTGGGGGTCGGGCTGGTGGCGATGATTTCGCCGCTGGTGCTGGGTAACGGTTTTGAAGTCATCGATCTGATTTTAAATAACGGAGATTTGCAGACGTCGCTGCTGGTCTTGCTGATTTTAAAAATTGTCGCCACGGCGATAACGATAGGCTCCGGCGCCGTTGGCGGGCTGTTTACGCCGTCGCTGCTGATTGGCGCAGCGGGCGGGGCGCTGGTGTGTACCTGCCTGCAATGGCTGGGGTTCGATCCCGGACCGGTCGGGTTGTACGCAGCCATCGGCATGAGCGCACTGCTCGCGGCGACCAGCCACGCACCGCTGATGTCGATCATGATGGCGTTCGAAATGACGCTCAACAGCTCTCTGCTGTTCCCGCTGATGCTGGCAACCGCGATTTCTTACGTCGTTGCTTCGCGCCTGAAAGAGGGCGGCACTTACCCGGTGCTGACGCGCCACAACGCCCGCTTCCTAGCGAAGAATGAATTCGAATACAGCACCGTTGCTTCGCTGGTGACCCCTTGCTCGAAAATGTACGTCGACGCCTCATTATCTGAAGTGGTCAGCGAAGGGCTGAAGCAGCGCACGCGCTACGTCTATGTGGTGGACCGGGAAGAGCGGTTCCTCGGCGTGGTACCGACCAACGTGCTGGCGAGCGGTATTATCGACGGCAGCCTGAAATCTGATGATCCGATTGATGCGTTTATCGAACAGGAGTTCACCACGCTGTTCCAGCAGGCCAGCTACGAGCAGGCGTGGGCAATGTTCAGCAACTCGCCGCTGGAACGTTTGCCGGTGCTGGAAAACGCACAATCCCGGCGTCTGCTGGGTGTTATCACCAAAGCCGCATTGCTCAGTAAAGCCAAAGACTTCATTTGATTACCCATAATGCCTGCCGGTTTCTGTGACGCAGACCGGCTGGCGTTTGTAATACCCCTCATTTTCCACCCTTTGCCTCTCCGGCGATAAAAATCCCAGATACAGATATTTTCATAAAATAAATCAGCGGGTTACGTGTGTTTTTTCAAATACCTCTTTGGGGGTAATCACCGTTATGTGAATTTTTATACGACGGCGCTCACTTGATCGCAATCAAAGGGGCTCATCACGCGCGTGAATACCCTGAGGCCAACGTGAGCAATGTAATTGAATTCCCCGCCATTCACATAACGACAAAGCGCCACAGGCCTTTGCACAGGAGATTCCCGGATGAGCAAGTTTCTTGACCGGTTTCGCTATTTCAAACAGCTAGCTGAACCCTTCGCTGATGGCCACGGCCAGACGCTGAATACCAACCGTGACTGGGAAGACGGCTACCGTAGCCGCTGGCAGCACGATAAAGTGGTCCGTTCCACGCACGGTGTGAACTGCACCGGTTCATGCAGCTGGAAGATTTACGTCAAAAACGGTCTGGTCACCTGGGAAACCCAGCAGACTGACTACCCGCGCACCCGTCCGGATCTGCCAAACCATGAGCCACGCGGCTGCCCGCGCGGTGCCAGCTACTCCTGGTATCTCTACAGCGCCAACCGTCTGAAATATCCGCTGATGCGCAAAAAGCTCATCCAGCTGTGGCGCGAAGCCAAACTGACCTACAGTGATCCGGTGGATGCCTGGGGTTCAATCGTCAGCCAGCCTGAAAAAGCCAAAGAATATAAAGCCGCTCGCGGACGCGGCGGTTTCGTGCGTTCCAGCTGGCAGGAAGTGAATGAACTGATCGCGGCATCTAACGTGTATACCGCTAAAACCTTCGGCCCGGACCGTATTATCGGCTTCTCGCCAATCCCGGCGATGTCGATGGTGTCTTATGCATCCGGCGCGCGCTATCTGTCGCTTATCGGCGGCGTATGTCTGAGCTTCTACGACTGGTATTGCGATTTGCCACCGGCCTCTCCGCAAACCTGGGGCGAGCAGACGGACGTGCCTGAATCCGCTGACTGGTACAATTCTTCTTATATTATCGCCTGGGGTTCCAACGTTCCGCAGACCCGTACGCCAGACGCCCACTTCTTCACTGAAGTCCGTTACAAAGGCACCAAAACGGTAGCGATCACCCCCGATTACGCAGAAATCGCCAAGATTTGCGATCAGTGGCTGGCACCGAAACAGGGCACCGACAGCGCGCTGGCGCTGGCCATGGGTCATGTGATCCTTAAAAATTTCCATATCGACAATCCAAGCCAGTACTTCACTGACTACGTGCGCCGCTACACCGACATGCCGATGCTGGTCATGCTCGAACCGCGCGAAGATGGCTCCTTCGCCGCAGGCCGCATGCTGCGCGCATCCGATCTGGTGGATAACCTCGGTCAGGAAAATAATCCGCAGTGGAAAACCATCGCCTTTGATGAAAATACCGGTGAACTGGTGTCGCCGCTGGGCTCGATCGGTTACCGCTGGGGTGAGAAAGGTCAGTGGAATCTCGAATCCCGCGAGGGTAAAGAACACAAAGAGGTCAGCCTGCAGCTGAGCCTGCTGGGTAACCATGATGATGTCGTGAACGTCGGTTATCCGTACTTTGGCGGCGCGGTCAGTGAGCATTTCAACAGCGTAGCGCTGGAAGAAATTCTGATGCACAAACTGCCGGTGAAACGCCTGCAGCTGGCCGACGGCAGCACCGGTCTGGTGGCGAGCGTCTATGATCTGACGCTGGCGAACTACGGGATTGAACGTGGTCTGAACGATGAAAACTGCGCGCAAGGCTTTGACGAAATCAAAGCCTATACGCCAGCCTGGGCCGAAAAAATCACCGGCGTATCACAGCAAAACATCGAGCGCATTGCTCACGAATTTGCCGATAACGCTAACAAAACTCACGGTCGTTCAATGATCATCGTGGGTGCCGGGATGAACCACTGGTATCACCTCGACATGAACTACCGTGGCCTTATCAACATGCTGGTCTTCTGCGGCTGCGTCGGTCAGAGCGGCGGCGGCTGGGCCCACTACGTCGGTCAGGAAAAACTGCGTCCGCAAACCGGCTGGCAACCTCTGGCCTTCGGTCTCGACTGGCAGCGTCCGCCGCGTCAGATGAACAGCACCTCGTTCTTCTACAACCACTCCAGCCAGTGGCGTTACGAAACCGTTGCGCCGCAGGAACTGCTGTCGCCGTTAGCGGATAAATCCAAATTTACCGGCAGTATGATCGATTACAACGTCCGCGCCGAGCGCATGGGCTGGCTGCCGTCTGCGCCACAGCTAAACGTCAACCCGCTGCATATCGCAGAGCAGGCGAAAGCCGCCGGGCAGTCTCCGGCTGATTTCACCGTCGCGGCACTGAAAGACGGCAGCGTGCGTTTCGCCGCCGAGCAACCGGACAATCCGCAGAATTTCCCGCGCAACCTGTTCGTATGGCGTTCTAACCTGCTGGGCTCGTCCGGTAAAGGCCACGAGTACATGCTCAAATATCTGCTGGGTACCGAACACGGTATTCAGGGAGAAGATTTAGGCGTGCAGGGCGGCGTGATGCCGGAGGAAGTCGAATGGCAGGCGCAGGGCGGCGAAGGCAAACTGGATCTGGTGGTAACGCTTGATTTCCGTATGTCCAGCACCTGTCTGTATTCCGACATCGTTCTGCCGACCGCAACCTGGTATGAAAAAGACGACATGAATACGTCGGATATGCATCCGTTTATTCATCCGCTTTCCGCCGCCGTTGATCCGGCGTGGGATTCCAAAAGCGACTGGGAAATCTACAAAGGCATCGCCAAAGAGTTCTCCCGCGTCTGCGTCGGCCATCTCGGCGTGGAAACTGACCTCGTCACGCTGCCAATCCAGCACGATTCCGCCGCAGAACTGGCGCAGCCGTTCGGTGTGGAAGACTGGAAAAAAGGCGAGTGTGACCTGATTCCGGGCCGCACTGCTCCGCATCTGATGGTTGTCGAGCGTGATTATCCGAACACCTATGAGCGCTTCACTTCCGTAGGACCGTTGCTCGAAAAACTGGGTAATGGCGGTAAAGGGATCAACTGGAACACCGACAGCGAAGTCGATCTGCTTAAAAAGCTGAACTACACCAAGCTGGACGGCGCGGCCATCGGGCGTCCTTGCATTGAAACGGCGATTGACGCTGCCGAAGTCATTCTGACGCTGGCACCGGAAACCAACGGTCAGGTGGCCGTCAAAGCCTGGGCGGCGCTGAGCGCCAACACGGGCCGCGACCACACGCATCTGGCACTGAATAAAGAAGACGAGAAAATTCGCTTCCGCGATATTCAGGCTCAGCCGCGCAAAATCATCTCCAGCCCGACATGGTCAGGTCTGGAAGATGAGCACGTGTCCTACAACGCCTGTTACACCAACGTTCATGAGCTGATCCCGTGGCGCACACTGTCTGGCCGTCAGCAGCTGTATCAGGATCATGCGTGGATGCGTGCCTTCGGTGAAAGCCTGCTGGTTTACCGTCCGCCAATCGACACCCGTGCCGCGCAACCGCTGCTAAACGCCAAACCAAACGGTAACCCGGAGATGGCGCTGAACTTCCTGACGCCGCACCAGAAATGGGGCATTCACTCCACTTACAGCGACAATCTGCTGATGCTGACCTTAGGTCGCGGCGGTCCGATTGTCTGGCTGAGTGAAGACGATGCGACAAAACTGGGCATCGAAGACAACGACTGGATCGAAGCCTTCAACGCCAACGGTTCGCTGAGTGCCCGTGCGGTCGTCAGCCAGCGCGTACCGGCGGGGATGACCATGATGTACCACGCGCAGGAACGCATTGTGAACATTCCGGGTTCTGAAATCACCCAACAGCGCGGTGGGATCCACAACTCCGTCACCCGCGTATGCCCGAAACCGACCCATATGATCGGCGGCTACGCGCAGCTGTCTTACGGCTTCAACTACTACGGCACCGTCGGCTCAAACCGCGACGAGTTCGTGATTGTGCGCAAAATGAACCGCATCGACTGGTTAGATGATGAAGGCAACGACTTCGTGCAGGCCGCAGTCCTCCCTAAAAAAGCACAGGAGAAAGCCAAATGAAAATTCGCTCACAAGTCGGCATGGTGCTGAATCTCGACAAATGCATTGGCTGCCACACCTGTTCAGTGACCTGTAAAAACGTCTGGACCAGCCGCGAAGGGATGGAGTACGCGTGGTTCAACAACGTCGAAACAAAACCGGGTCTGGGTTATCCGCACGACTGGGAAAATCAGGAAAAATGGAAAGGCGGCTGGATCCGTAAAATCAACGGCAAGTTGCAGCCGCGTATGGGTAACAAAGCTAATCTGCTGCACAAAATCTTCGCCAACCCGCATATGCCGGAAATCGATGATTACTACGAGCCGTTTGATTTTGACTATCAGCATCTGCATACCGCCAAAGACGGTAAACATCAGCCTGTCGCACGTCCGCGCTCGTTGCTGACCGGCAAACGCATGAAGAAAATTGTCGGCGGTCCGAACTGGGAAGACGATCTGGGTACTGAGTTTAGTAAGCGCTCTGCCGATCAGAACTTCGCCAACATGCAAAAAGAGATGTACGGCGAGTTCGAAAACACCTTTATGGCGTACCTGCCGCGTTTGTGTGAACACTGCCTGAATCCGGCATGCGTGGCGACCTGTCCGAGCGGCGCTATCTACAAACGCGGCGAAGACGGCATCGTGCTGATCGATCAGGATAAATGCCGCGGATGGCGCATGTGCCTGACCGGTTGTCCGTACAAAAAAATCTACTTCAACTGGAAGAGCGGCAAATCAGAAAAATGTATTTTCTGCTATCCGCGCATCGAAGCTGGCCAGCCAACGGTCTGTTCCGAAACCTGCGTCGGTCGCATTCGCTACCTCGGCGTGGTGCTGTATGACGCCGACCGTATCGCCGAAGCAGCTTCTGTCGAAAACGACAAAGATCTGTATGAAAGCCAGATGAGTATCTTCCTTGATCCGAACGATCCGGACGTAATCGCACAGGCCGAAATTGACGGCATTCCGCTGTCAGTGATGGACGCTGCCCGTCAGTCGCCGGTCTATAAAATGGCGATCGAATGGAAACTGGCGCTGCCGCTGCACCCGGAATACCGCACGCTGCCGATGGTCTGGTACGTACCGCCGCTGTCTCCGATTCAGTCTGCCGCCGACGCAGGCGCATTGCCGCACAGCGGCGTGCTGCCGGACGTCGAAAGCCTGCGTATTCCGGTGGAATACCTGGCGAACCTGCTGACCGCAGGCGACACCGCACCGGTGCTGCGCGCGCTGAAACGTATGCTGGCCATGCGTCATTTCAAACGTGCCGAAACGGTGGATGGCGTGCTGGATACCAGCGCGCTCGAGCAGGTCGGCTTATCTCAGGCACAGGCGCAGGAAATGTATCGTTATCTGGCGATTGCTAACTACGAAGACCGTTTCGTGGTGCCTTCCAGCCACCGTGAACAGGCACGCGAAGCCTTCCCGGAAGCCAAAGGCTGTGGTTTCAGCTTCGGCGACGGTTGCCATGGCAGCGACACTAAATTCAACCTGTTTAACAGCAAGCGCATTGATGCCATCGACATCGGCGCGAAAACCGAAAGGAAAAGCTAATGAACAGCTTACGACTCATCGGATTACTGCTGGATTACCCGTCTGAAGACCTTTGGGAACATCAGATCGAGTTGCTCGAAGCGGTGACCGAATCTTCGGAACTGAATGCCGCACAGCGCCTGAGTCTGGCGCTTTACATCACGACTTTCTGCCAGAAAGATTTGCTGGATGCCCAGTCGGCGTACACCGCGATGTTCGATCGCGGCCGCGCCACCTCGCTTCTGCTGTTCGAACATGTTCACGGCGAATCCCGCGACCGCGGGCAGGCTATGGTGGATTTGATGGAGCAGTACCGTGAAGCCGGTCTGGAAATCGACAGCCGCGAGCTGCCGGATTACCTGCCGCTTTATCTGGAGTATCTGACCACCCGTGACGAACAGCTGGCGCGCGACGGCCTGCGCGATATTGCGCCGATCCTTGCGTTGCTCAGCGCCCGTTTACAGGAACGCGACAGCCATTACGCCGAACTGTTTGATTTGCTGCTGGCGCTGTCTGGAAGTGACATTGTCACTGAGTCAGTGCGTGAAGGCATCAAACAGGAAGCGCGCGATGACACTCCCGCCGCGCTGGATGCGGTGTGGGAAGAGGAGCAAATCAAGTTCCTCGGCGAACAAAGTTGTGCGAGTGGTGAAGAAGCTGCGCGCCAGAAACACTTCGCCGGTGAGGTTGCGCCACAGTATCTGAACCTTGACGACACACCTGCGGGGGAACCACGCAAATGACTGACTTCCTCAACAACTTTTTCTTCAACATTTATCCGTACCTGTGTGGCACGGTCTTTCTGGTCGGCAGCTGGTTGCGATATGACTACGGCCAGTACAGCTGGCGCGCCGGTTCCAGCCAGATTCTGGAGAAAAAGATCCTGCGCATCGCATCACCGCTGTTCCACGTCGGTATTCTCGGCATTATTGCTGGTCACGCCTTCGGGATGCTGACCCCGCACTGGATGTACGAATCCTTCCTGCCGGTACCGGTGAAACAGCAAATGGCAATGTGGGCGGGCGGCGCTTGCGGTGTGATGACGCTGATTGGTGGCGCAATGCTGCTGTGGCGTCGTCTGAGCAACGAACGTGTGCGTTCCACCTCAAGCTTCGGTGACATTATGATTATCGCGCTGCTGGTCATCCAGTGTGCGCTGGGGCTCGGCACCATTCCGTTCTCCGCGCAGCACATGGACGGCAGCGAAATGATGAAACTGGTTGGCTGGGCGCAGTCCGTTGTTACCTTCCACGGCGGTGCAGCCGAACATCTGGACGGTGTGGCGTTTATTTTCCGCGTCCATCTGGTGCTCGGCATGACATTATTCCTGCTGTTCCCGTTCTGCCGCTTAGTGCATATCTGGAGCGCACCGGTGGAATATCTCACCCGCCGCTATCAGCTGGTGCGTAATCGTCGCTGATTGACATCGCGGATTGTGATCTGTCTGTTTTGACATAAAAAAGAAGGGCGCTATGATGCGCCCTTATCTTTATTTTATTGCTCAAGGACGCACTGATGGCCACTCCAAGACAACCAATGACCGTAGCCCGTCGTTTATTACGCAACAGCATGATTTTGCTGGTAATCGGCGTCGTTGCCACACTCCACGGCCTGATCGTCGGCAGCCCTGATACGCCGGCGGGCGAAATGGCGCCGCAGCTGTTGCTGGGCATCTGGTTTATATTTATGGGTGCGGTAATGGGGTTGATCAGCTGGCTGGTCATCCGCAACAAAAAGAAGAAAGGCCTGCTCTGAGCCTGACAACGCACAATGAAAACGCTCTCCGGAGCGTTTTTTTATGCCCGCCGTGCGGGAAACCTGCGTTGGGTCAACGTCCGTCGTTCAGTATTCACGCAATTTATCCTCTGTTATAAAGATATCTGCTAATAAAAATCCCATTCCACTTTTGCCAGGAAAATGACATGACCAGAACGGTATACCTCAACGGGGAGTTTATTGCCGAGCAGGATGCGAAGGTGTCGGTATTTGATCGCGGTTTCTTATTTGCGGATGCGGTGTATGAAGTCAGCGCCGTACTCAATGGCCGTCTGCTGGATAACGCCGCGCATCTGGCGCGTTTATCACGTTCCTGTCAGGCGCTGAACCTGCGACTGCCTTGCCAGCCAGAAGATATCGAAGCCCTGCAAAACCGGCTCATCGCCGAGAACAGCCTTCAGGAAGGCGCGATTTACCTGCAAATCAGCCGGGGAAACAGCGGCGATCGCGATTTTGATTTTCCGGGTGAGAGTGTTGAACCGACGTTTCTGATGTTTACGCAGGCAAGGCCGTTGATTGATCACCCAAAATCGAAAACCGGTATCCGCATGGTTTCCGTGGAAGATATCCGCTGGCAGCGCCGCGATATCAAAACCGTCGGCCTGCTGGCACCTTGTCTGGCCAAAGAGTACGCACACCGTCACGACGCCGATGATGCCTTGCTGGTCGAAAACGGACTTATTACCGAAGCCAGTTCAAGCAATGCCTGGATTGTTGATGCGGAAGGCACGCTGATCACCCGTCCGCTGAGCACGCACATCCTGCACGGGATCACTCGTCAGGCGCTACTGGCGCTGGCGAAGCAGCACGACATCCGGCTTGAGGAACGTCCGTTCACGCTGGAGGAGGCGATGAATGCGCGGGAAGTGTTTATCAGCTCGGCGACGACGTTTATATGGCCGGTCATTTCCCTGAATGGAAAAGTCATTGGAGGCGGGGTGCCGGGGCCAGTGACGGGGAAATTACGGGAGATCTATGTGGCGGAGGCGATGCGGGCGACGGCGGGGTAGTTTCAGCTACAACTTCAAGATCAAAACCTTGGGTTGCCACCCAAACTGGCCTTAAAGGGGGCTTATCGCCGCCCCCCTTAAGAATCCCAGGCTCTTAAAACACGTGCCATGCAGACGGGCTATGTTAAACACGACTCGGACTGCTCCCTCCCCTGCGAAGGGGTGAGGTATTAAGGTCAAATAAAAAGTTGAAGTGTGCTTTAGCAAATATGATGGCTTCTCAGGCTCTCTTAAATGATCCATTGGCAATTGAAAAAAACCACTCCGGTTTAATTTAGATGAGATTATTCCTAGTTACTACGCTATTAAAACATTGTTTAAGTTTTGTTTTGTCAGGATCCTGGTAGTTTTTTATTCTGAAATAATACAAATATCTGACATTACTTGAAGTATTCATCCCTTCCTCTGGTTTTTTCATAATGTTTGACCTAATCTTAAAATATATTCCTAAATCAAAAATCCCAAATTAAGTTGATAAAATAAACCGAGGATTTAATCAAAGTAAGGAATAAAGAATGGCGTGGAAGAGAAGAGAGAAAGTGGCAATTATGGAACCCCTTTCGATGGTCAACGAAACAATGACCCAGATCCTGAGAGAGGAGGGCGATATTATTATTGAGGGTACGCTTTATAATTTTGTTTCTCTTAAATCATTGCTTGAATTAAGAAAGCTTGATGTGGTTTTCAGTGAAGTCTATGACGCCAGTACTTCTATTATTGAAGGTCTGGATTTCTTAAGAAAACTCAAAGCGCAATTTCCTGCTATCGATATTATTCTTCACACTGAAATCGAAATTCCTGCCTTACTCATTCAAAGCAATGCCGATGCTATCTATATGAAACAATTGGGTGTCGAGGGCTGCCGTGCTTCTGCTGCCCAGATACTGAATGCGGAAAGTATGGTCAGCGTACTCTTTTATGAGGACAGAAAACGTCATTACGATTTTGAAATGCTGAGCGATTACGAGTGGGAAGTGCTGATCATGTTTAGCCAGCAGATGAGCATCACTAATATTGCGGATAAAAAGAAAACCGATTATCGCCGCATCAGCCGGATGAAACACGCTATTATGGATAAGCTGAAAATCAATAATAATGTGGCGTTCAGTCAGTTAATGGCGCTGGCAGGGTGCAAATTTGGCGAATATCCGCCGGTCTCTTTATAAAAATACGGCATCAACATATTTCTTTCAGGTGCACCATGAAGCCCGCAAACCCTTTTGGCCGACCTTTATTATTTCTGCTCAGTACCTTGCTGATGATGGCGGTGACGCTCGGCGTTACGCATCTGGTGGTGGCTGCTTATGATCGCGACGATCTGGCTTCTTATGCCCGGCACATTATGGCGCGCGGTCTGGAAGTCGCTAACGAATCCCATAACATTGTCAGTAATGTCAATGCTATACGGTTTGAAGCCTGCAGTGACAGGTTTCTCGATGAGATCCGTTACCTTTCGTTTACCTCGGTGTTTATTTCCGATATCGGCTACACCAAAGACCGTCAGCTAAAATGCACCGCCATGCGCGGACGTTTACCGGAACCGGTGACCATGTCAATTCCCGATGCGGTGACCCGTTACGGGCAGCGGATCTGGACATCGTTCAGCGGTATTGTTGATCCTCGCATCACCGCTGACATGATGGAATCTAAAAACGTTTTACTCTTTCCTACCCCTGCGGCGTTTCGTGACATCTATGTGCCGTATGACGGGTTCGGCGCGGTGATGATAAACCACCAGCGGGACCACATATTCAGGTTGTTCGGGGAAACATCCGGGCTGGTGAAAGATGTGAGCGAGCCGGGACGACTTTCCTGGTGGCATCAGGCGCAGTTTTCAGAGTGCAGCAAAAAGTATGATATCTGCGTGATGGCCAGGAATACGCAGATCGGACTTTTCTCGCTTTCTGCCACTGCCGTCGTATTCATCACGCTGGCCGGGTTACTGGCCGGCGCTATTTTCACCTTTGCCGTTCTGCAATATCTCAGAAATAACCGTTCCTTACAGAATAAACTTAAAACGGCCATCAGCTGTGATGATATCTGTGTTAACTATCAGCCGTTTGTGGAAATAAAAACGGGTAAGGTAATCGGTTACGAAGCCTTAGCCCGCTGGAAAGATATTAATGGCGATAATATTCCACCAGACGTGTTCATCAGACTTGCCGAATCCACTAATCAGATCAAAGCATTGACCCGTTCCGTCGTCGCCCGTACCTTGCGGGAAATGTCACCGCTGCTGCGCGAAAATAAAGCGCTGTTCGTGAGCATTAATATCACCACGGCGGATGTAACGGATCCAGAATTCAAAGTCTTTCTGGAGGAGGAGATCGACAAAGGCGGATTTGACCGCAGGCAGATTGTATTAGAGATAACCGAGCGTTCAACGGCGGATCATCGGCTTCTTAAAGATGCGCTGGTGCGACTCAGAGAATACGGTTACCGCATTGCGCTGGATGATTTTGGTACCGGTTATTCCAATCTGGATTACCTGAGCAAAATCTCTTTCGACATTATCAAGATCGACAAGATATTCACCGATGCGATTAGTATCGAATCGGTGAGTTTCCGTATGCTCAAAATGATGCTGGAGATGCTCGCGCAGACTGGTTCAAAGATCATCGTTGAGGGCATAGAAGAACAGCATCAGGCAGATTTCTTACTGGCGCATTACCCTAAGATTATCGCGCAAGGCTGGCTATACGGTAAGCCGGTAGATATCGGTAAAATCCGCTCCTGAGATAAACAAACAGGGGCGAATTCGCCCCTTTTATGCTTACTCGCCCAGCGCCAGCTGATTTTTCTTCATTCCTTCAATCTTCATCAGCATGTGATACAGCGGCGCGATGCGATGAAAATCTTTGCTTAAAATCCCCACCAGCTCATTCGAGAACAGTGGTTCCATATCCATATGAGAACTGATCAGCGCAAAAGACTTCTTGTTGTACCAGGCCGCCAGCGCCGGATCCTGCTCTTTCACCAGAGGGCGTTTATAGCTGTCACCTTCAATGGTGAAATTCGGTTCGATACATTTCGCCATCTGCAAAAATTCCTCCGGCTTATGCAGCAGCTGCTGGCGGAACAAATCCATCGTAGTCTTTGATGCGCTGTAATAACCCAGCCCGTAACGCCACCAGTCCTGGCCGAACTCAAAGAAGTAGGTCGGTGCATCGGTCCAGTTCTTACGCGAACGCTTGAACGTCAGCCAGAGGTTACAGCGGTAAATCGACTTGTCGTTAGAAAAGCGCGTATCCCGGTGCATTCTGGATATCGTCTTACCTATTGCCGGGCGCACTTCAAACAGGTCATCAATCACCACCATATCCTGGCTGAGATCCTCCACCAGCTTGCGCATCGGCTCCAGCAGATGCTGCTGATAGATATCTCTATGCTCTTCAAACCACTCTTTGTCGTTGTTCTGCCGCAGCTCCTGCAAAAAGGTGAGACCTGCCTGCGTAAAACCTGTAAATGCTCCCATGATGTTCCCTTTTATCTGTCACAAAGCCAATGAGCTGTGTATTTAAACAGTATCGCTGAAGGCGGAAAGGAGATCAAAGGGGGATTTAGCTTTTGGGGCTGGAAAGTAAAAGTATGCAAAAACGGTAGATTACGATGAGAGCAGATTATTGTTCTATATCAATATTTACAGAGTCATGACGCTAATATTAGCCTTGAAACGTTTTATCGTTTAACTATTAAAATGCTTTGAATAAATAATCCGCAGAATGTTTATTGGCTAACCGGTTATAGATATAAAAGTCAGAATTTGTCTTTGCATGTTTAATTAACCTGAGAATATTCCTAGTTAAGAAAGTGTAAGTTTGAAATATGTTTTCAGGATGTTAATGAGAATTGCAGATTATTTCCCTGTGATAAAAGCGGTTTTACATCAATTCCTTTATGAAATAGATGTCTATTACATATTTTTTGGAATAAAACACTAATTTATGCGTTTTATGTAGATTTGTTTGCTGAATCTTGTCGTGACTTTATGATTATCACCTCTGGCAAGCAGTTCAAGGTGGGTTGCGTCAGAAGGAAATTAATCTAATGGAGAAACAACGCATGAATAAGAAAAGTTTGGTGGCTTTAGGTTTGCTGGTAGCGGGTTATTCAATGTCGGCATCAGCTGTATCTGATAACACCATTTCTTTCCAAGGTGAAGTCTCTGATCAAACCTGTGAAGTGACCGTAAACAGCGATTCTGCTCCGGTTGTCTTAATGCCGACGGCAGCTGCAAGCGCGTTAACAACAGCAGGCAGTGTTGCAGGAAAGACCTCTTTTGACATCGCATTATCGGGCTGTACTGCTGCGACTACTGCGACCACTATTAATACTGTGTTCTCGGGTAATCTGGTGGATACCGCCAATCAAGGAACCCTTACAAATACAGGCACTGCGACCAATGTTAACTTGCAATTGCTTGACACTGATGGTTCTGCCATTGATTTAAGTTCAACCTGGACCAGCACCAAAGGCGAACTTTCCCTTGCAGAGACTGATACAGCGTCCAGCGCAACCTTCTTTGTTCAGTATTATGCTACCGATGCAGCAACGGCGGGCACCGTCGCAGGTTCCGTTGAGTATGCGGTGAGTTACCTATAAGCCATCCCTCTGATATAAAAGATGGCAGGTTGTCTGCCATCTTTTTATTTGAATAATAATGTCTGCCTAAATGACATTGCAGAATAAGTGATAAGAGAACAAACAATGCATTCTGGAAAAAACACCATTATTTATTTACTGGGTATCGCACTGACGATATTACTGGGATTGCCCGCCGTCGCTTTCTCAAGCGTGACCATGATGGGGAATCGGATTATATATCCTGCTGACAGCTCATCAGTCAATGTTGAATTTACGAATAAAGATATATTCCCTTACGCTGTCCAAACCTGGATTGCAGAGGCGGATGCAAACTCCACACCGGTCACCGCGAAAGCACCGTTTATCGCATCGCCGGCGCTGTTTAAAATTGCGCCAGACAGCGGGCAGGTTTTAAGAATTACTTTCACAGGGGGTAAGAATTTACCTCAGGACAGAGAATCCATTTTTTATTTTAACTTTCTGCAAATTCCACCCATTAACGCGGGCGGAGCAGAGAGTCAAAATAAAAACAAAATGCTCGTAATGCTGAAAAACCGGGTGAAGTTATTTTACCGGCCTGTTTCCATCGCAAACAGAATTAATCATCTGGGGGAGGATATAAAGATCACCTCTTCCACGTATTCTGGGGGGACAAAATTATTGATGAAAAATGGCTCGCCTTTTTACGTGTCCATTGCCAGCGTCAAGATTAAGCAGGAAGACCACGTTTATTCACAGCCAGCGGATATGCTTGTACCTTTTTCTCAAGGTCATGTGGATTTTAAGAACCTTAAGTTAAAACAAAATGCCATCGCAGTAATTGAATATATTAATGACCAAGGAGCGAGAGTTAATCATGAGTATCAAATCAACCCATAAGAATACGCATATTGCCTCACTCTCACTTCTGACGTTATGTATTTTATCTAGCTTTAATACGGTATCTGCCGCAGAGGAGTTCTATTTCGACCCCAGCCTTCTTGAAGGTTCGGGTGTGGCAATTAACTTTGAAAAATTGAACGAAAAAGTCGTCAACGTCGAAGCCGGGAATTACCAGGTCGATCTCTATGTCAATAATAAGTTAATTAAAGAAAATACGAAGATTTCGTTCACCCGAATAACGGAAGATGATTCAGCACAGCCTTGCCTGAATGCTGATGATATTAAACGTATTCAGTTAAAAGCTGATGCTGTTTCCCTGCTGCCAGTGGGTGATCGGTGTGTGAGTTTTTCAGCGCTTTCTAAAGAGTCTTCTTGGGAATTTGAACAATCCACGCTGAAATTAAAATTGTTAATTCCTCAAGCTTCGCTTTACCGTCAACCGCGCGGCTATATTCCCGTTTCGCAATGGGACAGTGGTGGGTTGGGCTTATTTTTTAAGCACAACACTAACTATTATGAAACCAGGAACACGGGAGGCTATACCACTAAAAACTTGTGGAGCGGCTTGAACAGCGGCACCAATATTGGCCTGTGGCAATTAAGAAATCAGTCCAACTTCACTTACAGCGATACTGACGGGCGGACTAAACAAAAATGGACAAGCGTGCGCACTAACGCGCAGCGTCCGCTGCCTTTTATTAATTCATTGGTCACCGTGGGTGACAGTTACACCAATAGCAGCCTGTTTGGCAGCCTCTCTTTTAATGGTGTGAAACTTGCCAGCGACACGAGAATGATGCCGCAGGGGAAACGGGGTTATGCGCCAGAGGTTCGCGGTGTCGCCACGACTACTGCGCGTGTGGTCGTCAGCCAGCTCGGCAAAACCATTTATGAAACCGTCGTGTCTCCGGGCCCTTTCGTTATTGACGATTTGAACAATACTCGCGGACAGGGTGATTTACAGGTGTCTGTTATTGAGGCCAATGGACAAACATCGACGTTTACCGTTCCTTACTCAGCCGTGCCGGACTCCATTCGTCCGGGTATGTGGAATTACGAATTGGCGTTGGGCCGGGTGCGTAACTATTACAACGTCGATAATGAATTTTTAGAGGGGGTGGTTCAGCGCGGTCTCAGCAACCGGTTTACCGGTAACGCAGGCGTACGTCTGGCAAAAGACTACGAGGCCTATCTGCTTGGTGGCGTAATGGCGACGCAGTTCGGCGCTGTCGGGCTCAACACCACCTATTCTCACGCCGTTGCAGAAAAAAACAAAACGCAGTCCGGCTGGCGGGCGGAAGCGAGCTACAGTAAAACCTTTACCACGGGTACCAACCTGACACTGGCCGCGTATCGGTATTCGACCAAAGGCTTTCGTGATCTGCAGGATGTACTGGGTGTAAGGCGTGCGGCTGATAATACGACAACCTATTATTCGGACACGCTAAACCAGAAAAATCAGTTCAGTGCGACAATCGCGCAAAGCTTCGATACTTTCGGTTCATTATCGCTTAACGCAAGTACGTCGGACTACTACAGCAATAATTCCCGAATTACTCAGATGCAGTTGGGTTACAGCAATAGCTTCAAAAAGATCAGCTACAACATCAACGTGGGCAGACAACGGACCAGCTATAGCACCCGCAGCAATTACTACAGCGACGTGGATGATAGCGATAACCGTCAGAAATATACCGAGAACACGGTCTCCATCGGGTTCTCTATGCCGCTGGACTGGACGGATTCACGGTCTAACGTTGCATTTAATCTGGCGAAAAATAAAACGTCAGAGTCTGCAACCACCAGCCTTTCTGGCTCCGTTGGTGAAAAAAGCAACGTATCGTATTCCTTATACAGCGGCGTAGAGAATTACCAGGACAGCGGGAATGAAATGACCTGGGGGGGGTCACTGCAACAGACCACGTCAAAAGGCGCATTCCGGGGTTCCTATTCGCAAGGCACGGATTATAAACAATTCGGACTCGGTACATCCGGCACCTTGCTGATCCATCCCGGCGGCGTGACCTATGGCCCGTATGTCAGCGACACCTTTGCATTAATTAAGGCCAAGGGCGCAAAAGGTGCGGAAATTAAAAATGGCATGGGGGCGAAAATCGACAGCTTTGGTTACGCAATTTTGCCGTCATTATCTCCGTACCGTTATAACACCGTGAGTTTAGATCCTAAGGGATTGAACTCTAGAGTGGATATTCAGGGAGGCAGCAAGCAGGTGGTGCCGTATTCCGGTGCAATTGTGCAAGTTGAATTCGACACAATAAAAGGCCAGCAGGTATTGATCAATACCACACTCAAAGTTGATCAAATGATCCCTATGGGTGCTGATGTCACCGATAAAGACGGCAAGAATATTGGTATGGTTGGCCAGGCGGGGCAAATTTACGCACGTATCAACGCGCGTTCAGGCGTGCTGTTTGTTTCATGGGGTAAAACGAATGCAGAGCAGTGTCGGATTAATTATCAGTTGCCTGCTGGTGATAATAATGACTTTGTCCAATTAACGTTGCCATGTGAAAATTAATTGTGGAATAAAAAGCATGTTTAATTTAAGGCGTATTTGATTTTTTCAAAAAAACTATTTTATTGGTATTTATAGGGGGACGGACATAATGAAAAAATCACTCTTTTCGCTGACCTTTCTGGGGTGTTTATTACCAGGCATTTCAGAGGCAACCTGTCAGCGGGTTGATGGGACGGGTTATCTGACCACTTCTCTTATTGAAGAAGGTTACACAGCGAAAAGTTGGGAGGGAGCATGTGATACATGCAATGGAAATTTGGGACTGCCTTCCGTCGTGCAAATAAGTACGAGTTCGAATTTTATGCCTTCAGGTACGCTACTTGCGAGCTCAACGGCAAGTTTTATCCAGGGTTCAGCAAGGGTCGCTTATACGCAGAATCAAATTCTTTTCCGTTGTCTTCTTAGCGATGCTGATTCTATTTATGAAATGTACGCGACAAACGGTGATAATGCCTATACCGGGCAATATACGGCTGACGAGGTTGAAGGGAGCTATTATAGTGTTGCGAAAAATGTCGCCTACAGATTAACAAATACCACTACGGGCGAATTTTACTCAAGATATTGGAAGTCGAGAAAATTAACTACAGATGATTGGGTTCAGGATAGTACTTATATTTATGTGCCAGCCAGTGCTTTCAGTGGTGTGACAATTGAATTGTTTAGAATAGACTCTACCTCTTATTATGTCTATAGCGGAACCTCAGATTCAGTAGGATATTCTCAGCCAAATGGGTATATCGCTTTTAAAGGGACAGGAGTGTCAAACAATGTCACTGAAGGCGCTGATTCACTGAGTTATTACGAGGGGATTGCTCCTTATTGGCCCGGTGCATATGGTATGTATAACAATGTCAGATTTGTTCGCGGTGCCGTTTGCTCAGTCAAAGATTATCCATCGGTTGTATCACTACCCTCAATCTCAGCATCCTCTCTTAAATCAGGTGCAACAAGTGAACAAACTTTTTCTATAAGTTTGCAATGTGAAGACGCTGCTGTTTCCAGTATCAGTTCGTCATCAGCAACTTCTTCTGCAAATGTTGCCATGGGTTTTCTGGTCAATCAGTCAACAGCTGTCACGGCGGCTACAAATCTGGGATTAGTAACAAGTAACGGTGGATTGACGCATTTACTCGATACCAACTATGGCAGCAGTGGCGTGGCCTCGGGAGTAGGTATCAAAATATACGATGAAAGTGGCACGGCATTGAATCTGCTGACAAGCACTACGCCTGCTACAGGCAATACCGGCGGTTGGTACGCCTATAAAGATCTGACCACCAGTCAGGGCGATTCAACGGACGGTATCACAACCTACACCGGAAATTTTACAGCCTCTCTGGAGGCAATCAGCGGCGAAACAGTTACGGCGGGGAGCGTCAATGCACAGTTACAAGTGGTGGTCAGTTTTCAATAAAATCACCGTTGCGGCGGGCATTATGCTCTGTTGCACATCGTTTCACGCCAGCGCGGTGGTTAATGCGGAAAAGACCCGCGTGGTGTTCAACTCGGGCAACATCGCGGAATCACTGTCATTAGTGAATTCCGAGAAAGAACCGGTAGTGGTACAGGTCTGGACGGATAACGGTGACCCGACGGTGAATCCGGATAAGGTCCACACGCCGATCGTGATCAACCCGCCGGTGTTCAAAATGAAACCGGCGGAGATCCGCAACATTCGCCTGTTATTGGTTTCAGCCGGAAACCTGCCGCAGGATCGCGAAAGCGTATTTTGGCTGAATATCTACCAAATTCCGCCAAATACCGAAACGCGGAATAAAGGCGAGAAAAAGGTCGTGCTGCCCTTAAAAATCCGCATGAAAGTGTTTGTCAGGCCGGAAAACATCGGTGAACTGAAGGAAAGTGATGCACAGAAATTGCAGTTCAGTATCGGGAAGGAGGCAACCGGCAATAAGCTGTTGATCCAAAACCCGACGCCGTGGCATATGACGATTTCATCGTTGAAGTCAGGGGCGACGGAGTTAGCGGGGGTCATGGTGGAACCGCTTTCCAGTTTGCGGGTGGACATCCCGGCGGATAAAAATCTGTCAGGAGTGATGGAATATGAGGTTATTAATGATAACGGTACACGCTGGCAGAATAGCCAGCAGATAAATTAAATATCATTTCAGCTTTTACTCTCAATAATAAAAATGACCACGCCTGTGAGAAAAAAATGATTAACCGGCCGGTTGCGCCGGTCATCTCTTGTGGCTAGTTTTTGATGGCACGGGCAATAGAATAATTCCCGCCACCGGAATGGGTCACAGGAGAGGCATTTTGAAATCACTGTTTAAGCTTAACCTCACGATATTTATCGTCGTGGTCATATTAAGCGGATGCTCAACGCATAAGTATGATCAGACGCTCGATAATCAAATCACAGCCTTTCAGATAAAAGCCGATCAGCAGTTTGTGACATGGTATGCGAAGGCTATGGCGGAAGACGTCAAAACTGTCTCGCCGGTCGCAGCCTGCAACGCTGCGCCTGTGATGGCGGGGCAGTCGCTTTCGCTCATTTCCCCACCTTCAGAAACCGACAGTCAGTTTTTTAATTCGGCAGAAACGGATTTATCACTGATTGAATCCCGCACCAAATTGCTAAATAACAATCCGGCGATAGACCAGCAGATGTTTGGCCTGCGAAATATCTTCTATCAGATTAAATACAAACGGCAGCATTGTTCCGTGCAGGACTCACCGGCGTATATCAGTATTCAGCGAAAACAGGTCTCAGTCATTTTACAGGCAATGCTGACTTATCAGCTGGTATTAAAAAACGGTTCAGGCATTACGCAAACTAATCAGGGGTAAATGTGATGAGTGATATTTTTGATTTACGTGACAGCGCCATTAATGCAGCGAAAAATTCACTGGGCGCGAACTGGAATACGGTCGCCAAGGGCGCAGTGCCGCAAATTGAGGCGTTGCTGCAACTGACATGGGAGATTGAAAAGGGTAAAGGCAGCTTTCGCTCGGGGGAATACGAGTCTTTGCTGGCATCGCAAAAATCGACCTTCGTGGCTGTGCTGACCACCTACGAGGCGATCACTGAAGAGATCGCATGGCAGGCGCTAAATGCGGCATTTGGTGTCATTTTTAACGGAGTACGCAAGCTTCTGTGAAAACCGCAATAGAAATGGTATCCGGCGGGCAGGTCTAAAATTATCTTTATCGATAACTATTTTCATTTAGACTGACGGACTTGCCCGCCTCCGGGCCGTTTCTATGAGGATGCCTGATGCTCCGCCGTTTCTTCTCTTATTACGTTCCTTATAAAAAGCTGTTCTTCCTCGATTTCGGCTGCGCCATTCTGGCCGGGCTGCTGGAACTGGGCTTTCCGATGGCGATCAAAACCTTCATTGATAAGCTGCTTCCTGCCCACGACTGGGTGCTGATCATCGGTGCGACCGTCGGCTTGCTGCTGATTTATATCATCAACACCTTATTAATGGCGATTGTGAACTATTGGGGGCATGCGCTGGGCGTCGGGATTGAAACTGACATGCGGCGTCAGGCGTTCAGCCATTTACAGAAACTGTCTTTCCGCTATTACGACAACACCAAAACCGGCCATATCATCACTCACGTCACCAAAGATCTGGAGGAAGTGGGGGAGATAGCGCATCACGGTCCGGAAGATGTGTTTATCGCGGTGATGACCTTTATTGGCGCGTTCATTCTGATGGCGACCGTGCATGTGCAGCTGGCGCTGATGACCATCATTATTGTTCCGGCAATGACCTGGATGGTTAGCCGTTATGGCGCGCAAATGACTGACACCTGGCGGCGTTTGTTCGGGATGGTCGGTAATTTCAACGCACGTATAGAAGAAAGCATCGGCGGTATTCGCGTGGTCAAGGCGTTTGCCAACGAGGAACATGAACAAAAGCTGTTTGCGTCGGATAACGACAACTACCGCATCACGAAGCTGAAGGCCTATAAAATCATGACCGCCAGCCTGACGCTGAGTTATCTCAGTACCCGCCTGGTGCAGATAATCGTCATGATCGCCGGGACCTGGTATGTGATAAACGACCAGCTGACCTACGGCGGATTTGTCGGATTCCTGCTGCTGGTGGAAGTGTTCTTCCGCCCGGTGGCGAAAATCAGCTCGGTGCTGGAAAGCTATCCGAAAGGGATTGCCGGTTTTAAACGCTTTACACAACTTATCGACACCGCGCCGGATATCGTGGATCGTCCCGGCGCACAGATCGTCAGCCATCTGCATGGCGACATTCACTACGACAACGTGGTGTTTGGCTACACGCCTGCCGGCAAAATCCTCAACGGGATCACGCTTTCTATTAATGCAGGCGAAACGCTGGCGTTTGTCGGCCCATCGGGTGCGGGGAAAACTACGCTGTGCTCGCTGCTGCCGCGCTTTTACGAGTTAGACAGCGGCAGTATCACCATTGACGGCATTGATATCCGGGATATGACGCAAACCTCGCTGCGCCATAACATCGGGATCGTGCAGCAGGACGTGTTCCTGTTTGGTGGCACCATTCGTGAAAACATTGCTTATGGCAAACTGGGTGCCAGCGAAGAGGAAATCCGCCTCGCCGCCAGCCGCGCACGATTAGATGATGTGATCGACGGTTTACCGCTGGGCATGGACACGGTGATTGGCGAACGCGGCGTGAAACTTTCAGGTGGTCAGAAGCAACGGCTGTCTATCGCGCGCATCTTCCTGAAGAATCCGCCGATCCTTATCCTCGATGAAGCGACGTCCGCGCTCGATACCGCCACCGAGCAGGCTATCCAGCAATCGCTGGCGGAGCTCTCTGAAGGAAGAACCACGCTGGTGATCGCCCACCGCCTGGCCACCATCCAGAATGCCGACCGCATTGTTGTGGTCGATAAAGAAGGAATTGTCGAGCAGGGTACGCATGACACTTTGCTCTCCCTTCAGGGCCGATACGCTCAGCTTCACGCCGCGCAGTTCCGCTAATGCTTTCACTCCTCCCCTTCAAAGGGGAGGAGTGAATTTGAGTATCAGCAGTCATTCAGAAGTTAAAAACACGCCCTAAATCTGTCAGTCTCCCTGCAAAAGTTATCTCTCTTTTAATTCTTCCTGTTTAACCAAAGCCCGTTTTGAATAAAAAAAGCGCAACTCGGGCGAAAGGAAAAGTCCAATTTCGTTCAATTTAATCACCTGCGTAATTATATTTATCTTTAATCTGCCTTTATTTTAATCAGTAGCTTTATTAAAAATCCTAAGAGCAATGAAATTGCGTAGTACAAAAATCTTATGACCGCTTTTTCTATTTATTAGATAAGGAAGTTAACATGAAAATAATTACCCTGCTATGCACTATTAAAAGGCAACAGAGGGGCATTTTTCAGATAATTCCTTAACGATTGTTAACGGAAATAATCGTTGGAGAATGGTGATCTGGCTTGCAACTACTTTACAAATCGCAACGCATTTTGCACCAAACTAAAGCGTTGCATCATATTGGTGCAAAACGTTATGCGAAAACCGCATATAATCAGTGGTTTAGCGGCTTATGATTGAAACATTACGTTACATCTCTTTACGCAAAAAAGACTCAGAACGCCGAACTTTTCCATTTTAACTTTTTGTGCGCAGTGTTAAGGTTCAAGTCGTTTTACAGACAGACGCATTTAAAAACATGTACAAATACTCATAGTCCTATATTCCCGTCATATAAAAGAAAGCGGACATGAGAAATCCTTTATAAAAAAATCAAGGAAATTTAAATAATGATGAAGCGCAGTGTGCTGGCCTTAGCGGTCTCTTTAATTGCAGTGGGTTCTACCGCAAATGCAGCCGAGATTTATAATAAAGACGGTAATAAACTGGACCTCTACGGTCGCGTGACTGCCAAGCATTATTTCTCCGATGACACCGGTTCTGACGGCGATTACACCTATGCACGTCTGGGCTTCAAAGGCGAAACTCAAATTAACGACACACTGACCGGTTATGGCCAGTGGGAATACAACATTCAGGCTAACCACGCTGAATCTCAGGGCGACCTGGGCAATAAAACCCGTCTGGGCTTTGCGGGTCTGAAAGTGAAAGATTTCGGTTCTATCGATTACGGCCGCAACTACGGTGTTGTGTATGACGCACTGGGCTTCACCGATATGCTGCCAGAGTTTGGTGGTGATACCGCTAACTCCGATAACTTCATGGTTGGCCGTTCTAACGGTCTGGCCACTTACCGTAACCAGGACTTCTTCGGTCTGGTCACTGGTCTGAACGTTGCCTTGCAGTATCAGGGTAAAAACGAAAACGACGGCCGCGCTTCAAACAAAGCGAACGGCGACGGTTACGGCGCATCCATCGATTATGAAGATATCGCAGGTTCCGGCATCGGTGCGGTTATCGCAGGTTCTTCTTCTGACCGTACTAACGCACAAGCCAACTCCGCTATCGGCGGCGGCGACAAAGCGTCAGCATGGGCAACAGCTCTGAAATATGATGCAAACCAGATTTATCTCTCTGCAATGTATAACGAAACCCGCAACCTGGCGTCAATCCCGGGCGGCTTCGCTAACAAAACTCAGGGTTATGAGTTAGTTGCACAGTACCAGTTCGAAAATGGTCTGCGTCCGTCAATCGGTTACGTGCAGTCCAAAGCGAAAGATGTTGAAGGCGTGGGCGATGCTGACCTGGTTAAATACTTCGAAATCGGCGCGACTTACTACTTCAACAAAAACATGTACACCTATGTTGACTACATGATCAACCAGATCGACGACAACAACAAACTGGGCGTGAGCTCTGACGACATTGTTGCTGTAGCGCTGACTTACCGCTTCTAAGTTAGTGTACGAAATTATTACCCCATTCTGTGTCTGAAAAAGGTAATCGCAAAGGCAGAGTTCATTGGCTCTGCCTTTTTTTATGCCTGTTATTCAGCCCTCTGCCGTCCGTGCCTCCTGTCTACACTCCTCAAATAACCACAATAAATTCAATAAACTAAACCTATAGCCTCAGGTTATACCCCCTCATTAAACAAGTATTCGTCAGCCGGAACTTCGCATGGAATAGTCTGCGTACGCATTACAACAACGCATTCTAAAAAACCTTTACGGAGAAACTGACATGCAGCAAATACCGATGCCGTACCTGTTATTCCTCGGCGATGTAATGGATCCGCTGGCAGCCAAAACGGCGCGCGGGATTTACGTCTGGCGCCCTGAATCTTGCGTCGGGCAGATTCGTCTGGCGACGGACTCTGTCTCACTCGGCTTACCAGATCTGGATATTCCAACGGCGAAAGCGCAGGGCGCAAAAACCATGGTGCTGGGCACCGCCAATTCAGGCGGCAAACTGCCAAAGCACTGGATCGATTCCATCAAAACCGCCATCCGCGCCGGGCTGAATGTGGCCAACGGGTTGCATCAGGGGCTGAATGATATCCCTGAGCTGGTTGAACTGGCCGCCGAACACAACGTGCAACTGTTCGACGTGCGTCATATGCGCCCGGAGCTCGATACCGGTACCGGCATTAAGCGCAGCGGCAAACGCATTCTGACCGTCGGCACCGACTGCTCGGTCGGTAAAATGTATACCTCGCTGGCGCTGGAAGCGGCCATGACGGATCTGGATCTCAAAGCTGATTTTCGCGCTACCGGCCAGACCGGCGTGCTGGTCGCCGGTGCGGGTATTGCGATTGATGCGGTGATTGCCGACTTTATCTCCGGCGCGGTGGAGCTGCTCGCGCCTGCCAACGACGACGACCACTGGGACATCATCGAAGGCCAGGGCTCGCTTTACCATCCGTCTTTCGCCGGTGTCAGCATGGGCCTGATCCACGGCGCGCAGGCGCATTTACTGGTGATGTGTCATGAGCTTGGCCGCCCGCATATGCGCCATCTGCCGCATCAGTTTATGCCGACGCTGCGCCAGTGCCTCGATACCAATCTGGCCGCGGCCAGCCTGACCAGCCCCGACGTTAAAATCGCCGGTTTCTCCCTCAATACCTCTGGCGTGAGTGAAGAAGAAGCCAAAGCGGCGCTGGCACAAATCAGCGAAGAGTTCGGCGTGCCCGCCACCGACCCGGTGCGTTTTGGCATTAAAAACATCGCGCAATGGATCAAGGACAACGGCTGATGATGCAGATGAGTTTCGGCGCCGTCGAACTGCCGCTGGCGAGGCCTTTTGCGATTTCACGCGGCACGCGCACCGCCGTGACGGTGGTGCGCGTGACCCTGACCGACGGCGAGTTTACGGCGACCGGCGAATGTACGCCGACCGCGCATTATCAGGAATCGCCGGAAAGTGTGTGCGAACAGCTCGAACTGATCCGCCCGCAGGTGGAGGCCGGTATGAACCGCGACGCGCTGCAACTGGCCTTACCGATCGGTTCGGCGCGCAATGCCCTCGATTGTGCAATGTGGCATCTCGATGCGGCAAAACAGGGCAAGACTGTGTGGCAACTGCTTGATATGTCAGCGCCGGTGTCCGTTATTACCGCAGAAACGCTCAGTCTGGATTCGCTGGAAAACATGGCGAAGGCAGCAGAAGTGGCGGTAGCGGGCGGGGCAAAACTGCTGAAAATCAAACTTAACCGTGACCAGATTATTGAGAAAGTGGCGGCGATCCGCGCTGCCGCGCCGCGTGCAACGCTGGTGGTCGATGCCAACGAATCCTGGCTCGGACTGGATCTCGAAAGCCTGTTTCACGCGCTGCACGAATTCAACGTGGCGATGATCGAACAACCGCTTCCCGCCGGGAATGACAAAGACCTGGTGCGTTGTTTGCATCCTGTTCCTGTCTGCGCTGATGAAAGCTGTCATGAACGCGCCGATATCGCCGGGCTGACTGACCGCTACGAGATGATCAACATCAAGCTCGATAAGTGCGGCGGACTGACCGAAGCGCTGGCGATGACCGCCGAAGCGAGACGGCTCGGTCTGCGCATTATGGTCGGCTGCATGCTCGGTTCGTCGATTGCGATGGAAGCGGCATTGCCGGTGGCAGTGCAGGCGGAACGTGTCGACCTCGATGGCCCGATCTGGCTGGCGCAGGACGCTGAACCCGCGTTGCGCTATGAGCACGGCGAAGTCTGGGTGTAATCGCCCAAATCACACATTACTGACCTCAATAAAGGAGACGCTTTTTGATGAATGAGCCCGTACCCATCTTACAGATTAACGATTTATCGGTGACGTTCTCCGGGCGGCAGGGCAAAACTCAGGCGCTGAAAGGCGTTTCCTTCTCTATTAATAAAGGTGAAGTGGTGGCGGTGGTCGGGGAAAGCGGCTCCGGCAAGTCCGTTACGTCACTGAGCGTGATGGGATTGCTGCCCGATTCCGCACACATCGATGCGGGCAGTATTGATTTCTTCGGTCGCAACGGCGCACGGCATACGCTGAATTCGCTGTCGGCAGAGGCGCGTCGCAAACTGCGCGGCCAGGAAATGTCGATGATTTTTCAGGAGCCGATGACCTCCCTCAATCCGGTGCTGCGCGTAGGCGATCAGCTCACCGAAGGGCTGCTCGATCACGGCATGGCGACCAAAGCCAATGCGTTGATCAAAGCCCGCGAACTGCTGATACAGGTGCGCATTCCGGACGTCGAACGCATTCTTAAATGTTATCCGCACGAGCTTTCCGGCGGGATGCGTCAGCGTGTGATGATAGCGCAGGCGCTGGCCTGCGACCCGGCGCTGTTAATCGCCGACGAGCCGACCACTGCGCTGGACGTCACGGTGCAGGCGCGCATTCTGCAAATCCTGCGTGATCTGCAAAAGGGCACCGACATGTCAGTGCTGTTTATCACGCACGATATGGGTGTAGTAGCGGAAATCGCCGACCGCGTGGTGGTGATGTATCAGGGCAAGGTGGTGGAACAGGGCAGCGTGACCGATATTTTTGCCCACGCGCAGCATCCTTATACCCGCGCATTGCTGGCGGCAGTACCGAAACTGGGCGATATGCAGGGGCTGAAGTGGCCGCGCCGTTTCCCGCTGCTGAGCACTCAGGCCGGTGCCGCCATGACGCCAAAAAATGGCGCAGAAAAGCAATCGGTTGCAGGTGATAAAGCTCACATTTTGTTGCCTGATGACGATCAAAAGACCGCGAATTACGATGCACCTCCGCTGCTCGACGTACGCGGGCTGCGGGTTTGTTACCCGATCCGCTCCGGCGTGCTTTCCCGCATCACCAAAGAAGTTCATGCCGTCGAGCAGATCGATTTTTCCATCTGGCCGGGAGAAACGCTGGCGCTGGTAGGCGAGAGCGGTTGTGGCAAATCCACCACTGGCCGGGCGATTTTGCGGCTGGTCGGCAGCGAATCCGAAAGCATTCACCTGAAAGGCAAAGAAATTACGCTGATGCGCGATACGCCTTTTCAGGGAGTGCGCCGTCAGATCCAGATGGTGTTTCAGGATCCCTATGCTTCGCTGAATCCGCGACTAACCGTCGGTTTTTCCATTGCCGAACCGTTATTACTTCACGGCCTGAAAAAGTCGCTGGCCGACGCCACGCCGACCGTTAACCAGCTGCTGAAAAGTGTCGGATTGGATCCGTCCTTTGCCCGCCGTTATCCCCACGAATTCTCCGGCGGTCAGCGCCAGCGCATTGCGATTGCGCGTGCGATGGCATTGCAGCCGCAGGTCATTATCGCCGACGAAGCAGTTTCCGCGCTGGATGTATCGGTTCAGGCGCAGGTGGTGAATCTGATGATGGATTTACAGCGCGATACCGGCGTCGCGTGGCTGTTTATCTCGCACGACATGGCGGTGGTGGAACGTATCGCCAACCGCGTGGCGGTGATGTACAGCGGGCAGATCGTGGAAATTGGCCCGCGAGATTCGGTGTTCAGCAACCCGCAGCATCCTTATACCCGACGCCTGCTCAGCTCCGTGCCGGTCGCGGATCCTGCCCGCCGTGTGTTACGTAATTTCGACGATGCGGAAGTGAAATCGCCGGTGCATCCGGTCGGGGTACAGATAGAAAAAATCAAATACAGTCAGGTCGCTCCGCACCACTGGGTGTCTGTCTAGGTCATTTATCACTACGTTAATTATTTGAATACACAGGGGAATACTATGCACTCGACGTTACTACGTAAAAGCCTTATCGCGGCCGGTCTGGCGCTCTGTTTCGCCGCTTCGGCACAGGCCAAAGACCTGCGCATTTCCATGTATGCCGATGTGACCGGTTTCGACCCGCACGACACCACCGATACCCTGAGTTATTCCATTCAGAGCGGCATCTTTGAACGCTTATTCCAGTTCGACAGCAAAATGGCGGTGATACCGGTGCTGGCGACCGATTACACCAGCAATGCCGACGCGACTGAATTCACCATCAATCTGCGCCACGATGTGACTTTCCAGGACGGCACGCCGTTCAACGCCGCGGCGGTAAAAATCAACCTCGACCGTCTGGCCAATCCGGCCAATAAACTCAAGCGTAATTCGCTGTTCAGCATGATCAAATCCGTGGACGTGCTGACGCCGTATCAGGTCAAAATCACTCTGAACAAACCGTTCGGCGCGATGATCAACACGCTGGCGCACCCTTCTGCGGTCATGCACAGCCCGGCCTCGTTAAAACAGTATCCGAACGAGCAGGATCTGAGCGTACATCCGGTCGGTACCGGTCCGTTCAAGTTTGTCGAATGGCAGCAGGGCAAAGACGTCAGGCTGGTGAAGTTCGACAACTACTGGCAGAAAGGCTGGCCGAAAGTCGATTCTGTGACGCTGTACCCGACGCCGGAAGATTCCACACAGGTCGCGAAACTGAAATCCGGCGGCGTAGAAGCGGTTTATCCGCTGCCGTCTGATCTGGTTGATACCGTGAAGAGCGATCCTAAGCTGGATATTTCGCAAAATCCGGGCATCTATCTGTATTACATCGCCTTTAACACCCAGAAAAAAGAGTTCTCAGACGTGCGTGTCCGACAGGCGATCAACTACGCCGTGGATCGCAATCTGTGGCTGAAAGTCGGTTTCGCCGGGATGGGTTCACCTTCCACGTCGCCACTGCCGAAAAACGTTCAGTTCTACCAGAAGCAATCCACGCCGGATTACAGCTACAACATTGCCAAAGCGAAAGAGCTGATGAAAGAAGCCGGATACGAGAAGGGCTTCGACGTGGAAATGTGGAGCTCGAACAAAACCGACCGCATCCGCAGCGCGCAATTCCTGAAACAGCAGCTGTCGTTGATCGGCGTGCGCGTCAAACTGGTGCCGATGGATTCCGGTACGCTCAACCAGCGTCTGTGGAGCACGCCGAAACCGGCTGATGCCAAAGTCGAAATGTACTATGGCGCATGGTCAGCCTCCACCGGCGACGCCGACTGGGCGCTGCGTCCGCTGTTTGCGACCGAATCCTGGATCCCGTCGGCTTACAACGTTTCCTACTACAGCAACAAACAGGTCGATGCGGCCATTACCGCCGGTCTGCAAACGGCTGATATCGAAAAACGTAAAGCCGCTTATGCCGATGCACAGAAACTGCTGTGGGCCGATGCCCCGGTCGCCTTCCTGGGTGTGCCGGATAACCTGGTCGGTAAGAGCAAAGACCTGACCGGTGTCTACATGCTGGCGGACGGATCGCTGATTTTTAATCAGGCACAGTTTAAATAATTTTTTGCTCCCGGAGGTTAAGCAGATTTTGGTCGGCTCCCCCCCTGCGAAGGGGGAGGAGCAAAGGGCAAAACCAACGCGTGTTCCGGTCTGCTTCCTCCTTCAGCTTAGGGGGAGGAGCACACCGTCATTAATATTCAGGTTCAGGGAAACACATCTATGCTGACCTATTTTATCCGCCGGATACTGGAGATGATCCCGGTTTTACTGGTGGTCTCTTTGCTGGTCTTTGGCTTTATCAAGCTGCTGCCGGGTGACCCTGCGCGTATTTACGCCGGACAGGATGCGCCGATTGAGGCGGTTGAGTCAGCGCGGGAACTGCTTGGCCTTAACGATCCGCTGCCCGCGCAGTACTGGCACTGGCTCAATGGCATGGTGCATGGCGATCTGGGGACGACTTATCGCACGCGTCAGCCGGTATCAGGCGTGATCGAAAGTGGATTTATGCCGACGCTTTTGCTGGCGCTGGCCGGTTTCGCCTGGTCGGTGGTGCTGGGGCTGGTGATTGGCGTCGTGTCGGCGCTCAAACGCGGAAAATGGCAGGACTGGACGCTGATGAGCATGGCGGTCGGCGGAATTTCCATGCCGCCGTTCTGGCTCGGACTGCTGTTGATTCAGTTTGTCGCCATGCCGTTCGGGCTGTTTGCGGTCAGTGGATTCAATCAGCCGACCGACATCATTTTGCCAGCGATCACCCTCGGTTCCTCGGTAGCGGCCGTAATGGCGCGCTTTACCCGCTCGGCGTTTCTCGACGTCGCGCAGGAAGACTATGTGCGCACCGCCAAAGCCAAAGGATTACGCGCCCGGCTGGTGACCTGGAAACACATCATGCGCAACGCGCTGATCCCCATCATCACCATGCTGGGCCTGCAGTTTGGCTTCCTGCTTGGCGGTTCGATTATTGTCGAAAGCGTGTTCAGCTGGCCGGGGCTGGGCTGGTTGTTGATCGAGTCGATCAAGACGCAGGATCAGCCGGTGATTCAGGCACTTGTGATGCTGTTCGTGTTCGAATTTATTCTGATTAATCTGCTGGTTGACATGCTTTATGCCGTCGTCAATCCGGCTATCCGCCTGCGCTAGGAGCTGCACATGACCGACCCCGTCTCTCCACTGGGAGAAACCCAACCGGCTGCGGTTGCCGCGCACAACGACGATATCCGTTCGCCGTGGTATGACTTTTTCCACACGTTTTTGCGCCACCCGATGGCGCTGGTTTCCGGCGGTTTTATTCTGCTGCTGGTTCTGGTGGCGGTGTTCGCACCCTGGCTGGCGCCTTATGACCCAATGACGCCTGACTGGATGGCGCTCGGCGTCGGCCCGACGGCAGAACACTGGTTTGGCACCGATGACTTAGGCCGTGACGTGCTCAGCCGCATCATCTTTGGCGCACGGATTTCTTTGTACGTCGGTATTTTTTCGGTCACGCTCGGTATGATTGCCGGTGTGCTGCTTGGTCTGCTGGCGGGCTATTACGGCAAATGGCTGGATATGTTGATCATGCGCGGTTCAGACGTATTGTTCGCATTTCCCGGCATGTTGCTGGCGATTGCGGTGGTGGCGATCCTCGGCCCCGGTCTGAACAACGTGATTATCGCCGTCGCCGTGTTCAGCGTGCCAGTGTTCGCCCGCATCGTGCGCGCCGCAACGCTTTCCATCAAACAAAGTGCCTACGTGGAGGCCGTGCGTTGTGTCGGCGCGCCGGACCGCGTGGTGATATTGCGCCACATCCTGCCGGGCACATTGTCGAACGTGATCGTCTATTTCACCATGCGCATCGGCACCAGTATTCTGACCGCCGCCAGCCTGAGTTTTATCGGTCTCGGCCCGGAACCGGACGTCCCTGAGTGGGGCAACATTCTGGCAATGAGCCGTAATATGATGATGGCGGGCAAATGGAACGTCAGTGTTTTTCCGGGGCTGGCGATATTCCTCACGGTTTTGGCATTTAATTTACTTGGCGACGCGCTGCGCGACACGTTGGATCCTAAACTGAAGAAATAGCCTGATGACTTAACTCGCTGAAATGGAAGAGAGATGCATCCGCAATACCCAGAACCCGATGAATTTACGCAGCAGGCACTGGCCGCGCTGCTACAACGCTGGCGCACGACGCGTCAGATCTTTCGCCCGCGCTTTCCGTGCGGGGCGACTAACGCAATAACGGACGTCACCGGTGTCACCGTCGGCCACAGCACGCTGGCGGCGGGGGACGTCCAGACCGGCGTTACTGCTGTCGTGCCGCCCGGCGATAATCTCTATCAGCAGCCTTTACCGTGCGGCGTAGCGGTGCTCAACGGCTTTGCCAAACCGATGGGGCTGATTCAGGTGATGGAGTTGGGCGAGCTGCAAACCCCGATTCTGCTCAGTAACACCTTCGCCACCGGTGCGTTGTTCAACGCGATGATAAAACGCAGCTGTCAGCAGTTCCCGCAGATGGGTCGCCCCGATGCCACCATCAACCCGCTGATCCTCGAATGTAACGACTTCTGGCTCAACGATATTCAGGCCATGGCGGTGAGCGAAGATGATGCACTCACCGCACTCGACGGCGCGACAAGCACCTTCACCCGTGGCAGCGTGGGAGCAGGGCGCGGCATGAGCAGCTTCGGTCTGAAAGGCGGTATCGGCACGGCGTCGCGCTGGTGCGAAGAACTCAATGCCACGCTCGGCATACTGGTGCTGGCGAACTTCGGTAAACTCTCTGAACTTACGCTCGACGGCGTGCGCGCCGGTGATGCTATCGCCGAAGTGTTGCCAAATATCGCGCCGCAGGTCGATGCCGGTTCAGTCATCATCATTTTGGCCTGCGATCGTTATCTCGACAGTCGCCAGCTAGGCCGCATTGCCAAACGCGCCGGTGCCGGGATCGGGCGTCTGGGCAGCTACTGGGGGCATGGTTCCGGCGATATCGCGCTGGCATTCTCCACGCAGCGTGACGGTGTCACGTTGACCGATGACAAGCTCGAGCCTTTACTGGCGCTGGCCGCGGACGCCACCGAGCACGCGGTCATTGACGCGATGCTCAGCGCCGAAACCGTCTGCGGCTTCGACGGACATTTCCGGCTGGGGCTGAGTGAAGTCCTTGACAGCCTTGCCAATTTAAAAGGGAACGAATCATGAAAATTTTTATCTCTGCTGACATCGAAGGTATTGCGGGCGTGATGCGTCCTGAACAATGCAGCCCCGGCAATGCCGATTACGATGCCGCGCGGGCACTGATGGAACAGGAAGTGAACGCGGCGATTGACGGCGCGTTCGCCGGTGGCGCGACGGAAGTCACGGTAGCCGACAGCCATGCGATGATGCAAAACCTGCGCGCCGACAAAATCGATCCGCGCGCCCGTCTGGTGCAGGGAAAACCGCGCGGCCTCTCGATGGTTGAAGGTTTGCAGCAACAGCAGTACGACGGCCTGATGTTCGTCGGTTTCCACACTGCCGCGGGTGAAAATGGCGTGCTGGCGCATACCATTAATGGCCGCGCTTTCTACCGCGTCAAACTCAACGGTAACGTAGTGGGCGAAAGCGATTTGTACGCGGCCGCCGGTGCCGAGCTGAACGTCCCGCTATGGCTGGTGACCGGCGATGATCATCTCGAAACCTGGATCCGTCGCCATTATCCTGAATCTCAGTACGTCTGCGTCAAACGCGCGATTTCCGCCAACGCTGCCGAATCCGACAGCCCGGCAATCGCCCGCGCGAAAATCCGTAAACACGCCACGCTGGCGGTCAGCAAACCCGCACCGATCACCGCCGGAAGATTCAGCCCGCCGTATCATCTCGAACTGATGACCGCCAGGCCGGTGCTGGCCGATTTGTTCTGCCTGATCCCTGGCGTCGAGCGGCTGGATGCCGTCACCGTCGGCTATCACAGCCCGAACGTGGCCAATATCATCAGCCTGCTGAGTGCATTTTCCTATCTGGCAACGACTCAGAAATAAGGCAACACATGCGCTTACGTCACATTGAAGTGTTTCAGGCGGTTTTGCAGGCGGGCAGCGTCAGCGGCGCGGCGCGCTTGCTGAATGTGTCGCAACCGAACGTCAGCCGCGTTCTGAATCACGCCGAGCAGCAGCTGGGGTTCACGCTGTTTGACCGTACGCCGCAGGGGTTGATCGTGACGCCGGAAGGGCGCAGGTTGATGCCGGAAGTCGAGGCGTTGTTCAGCCATATTCAGGCGATCGGTGCGCTGGCGGAGCAGCTGCGTCAGGGCGAAGGTCAGCATGTGCGCATCGGTTCTGCTCACGCCCTGGGTCACAGCGTGATGGCGCCGGTGCTGGTAGATTTCCGCCGTCAGACCCCCGGCGGCAGCGTCGAACTGGTGACCGGACACTTCAACACGCTGAGTCAGGATTTGCTGCAATACAAAATGGATTTCGCACTGGCCTTCGGCGAGCCTGCCACGCAGGAGCTGGTTTCGGAGTCCATCTATCAAGGCAACATGGTCGCGCTGTTGCCGAAGGATTCCGAGGTTGAAGGGCCGGTATCGCTGGCGTGGCTATGTGAAAATGATCTGATGATGCTACAGCAGCAGGATCCGCTGGGTCTGGTACTTAACCGCGTCTTGCGCGAAAACGGCCTGACGCCGCAGTCTTCATTGCACATCAAAACCTACTCTGTCATCGCCGACATGGTGCTGGCCGGCGGCGGCGTCGGGGTGGTCGATACGTTTACCGCCCAGCGGTATGTCGATCAGCTGAAAATTTGTGAGGTCATCGAGCCGTTACCCTTTGAGGTGATTTTGCTGAACAGGCGCGACCAGCCGGTATCTCAGGCGGCGCTGAAGCTTAAGCAGCTGATAAGGCGCAAATTATGGGCATTGGGGGAGGGGGGCGGTTAAAAAATCAAAATCAAATTCAAGGTCGAGTGTTGCTACCCACGGGCTACGTAAAACAGTACACAGACAGATCCCTCCCCTGCGAAGGAGAGGGTTGGGGTGGGGTATGATGCCAAATCAATAAGTTCACGTTTTCTCCGGCAAATTCATGGCGTGTTATACCCCCTCCCGGCCTCCCCCTTCGCAGGGGGAGGAGCAAAGCAAACCCGTAAATATTCTCGGTCAGAGACAAACAGCCGCCTTATAGCCGCCCGCTGCACTAAAAACTATTCGATCCCCATTGCCCCTTTCATCGTAAAGAAAAGATCAGTCTGATCTGTCAGACCCACCACATTCGCCGCGTGTGGCCCAAACGCTGCAATCCGCAACTGGGTTCCGGTGTGGCCCTGGGAGTCATCCTCTGAGTTACCGTAACTGATGGTCATTGGTGCGCCATCTTTGGTGGTCAGCGTCTGCGTCAGGCCGGGAGCTTTGGCGTCGGCTTCGATGATTTGGCTGGAATGTGCATGGTCGGCGGTGACAATCACCAGCGTGTTGCCGTCTTTGCGGGCGAACTCCAGCGCTTTCTGAACCGCTTCATCCAGGTCGACCGTTTCACCGAACTGTCCGCATGGATTAGCAGCGTGATCCTGCTTATCAATTGATGCGCCTTCCACCTGCAGGAAGAAGCCTTTTTCATTGGTCTTCAGCAGGTCGATGGCTTTTTCTGTCATTACGGCCAGCGTCGGGATATCCGCGGTGCGCTGCGGGTTGGCTTCACAGGTGACGGCGGGTTTATCAATGTTGCCGTGATAAGAGGCTTTCGGACCCTGCCAGCGCACCGGCATGTTGCCTTCGGAGAACAGACCCAGCAGCGGTTTTTGCTGACCGGCCTGGGTAATAGCAGCGAGCTTGTCGGCGTTTTCGATCCACTCATAACCCTGCGCCAGCGCCTGATCTTTCAGAGATTTCCCCGTGAACTCGCCGCTTTTCGCCAGCTGGCTGAATGATTTTCTGCCGCCGCCGAGCGTGACATCGGCGCGGGCGTGCAGCAACTGTTCGGTGATTGAGCCGCGTCCGCCGTTTTCCAGCGCATTGGTGGCACATTTCTCTGAGGTTTCTTCCGGGCCGTAGCATTTACGCGACGTCACGTGCGCGATTTGTGCAGCGGGCGTTGCATCCTGTAACTCTGCGGTAGAAACGTTGCCGGTGGCTTTCCCCGCCGCTTTGGCGATTTCGAGGATTGTCTGGTGATCTTTACCGTTCACATCCACGCCGATTGCGCCGTTATAGCTTTTCACGCCGGTGGTCCAGGCGGTAGCGGACGCAGCGGAATCGGTAACGTAGTTAGGTTTTTGCGTTTTTTTATCAAGAGAATAATGCGTGTATTGGCCGGTCAGCGGCAGGGCGTCGATGCCTTTGAAATAGCCGCCCGCGCCTTCTGCATAATTTCGCGCGGAGGTAATTTCGGAATCACCCATACCATCGCCGATCAGCAGGATCACGTTCTTAACCGTTTTGTCAGAGAGCGATGCTTTCAGCGCGGCTGTCTGGTCACCGCTCAGACGGCGAGCGCCACCTTGTTCAGTTATCACACCTTTAGCGGCGCGATCGGACAAGGCGTTATCTTCAGCAGCAAATGCTCCTGCAGAGGCGGAAAGCAGTAAAGAGGCGGCGATGGCGCGAGCGATCAGAGATACAGGTTGTTGCATTGTCAAAACTCCTTTTGATGAAGCGTCAGAAATAAAAACACACAGTTTGAGTTATTTTGTTACTGGGAGGGTAGATCAGGAGGATGACGGATTTATGACAAAGAATGGAGTGCACGGGGCGTAGTGACGGTTTTCAACATTTTTGAACGCGATCAATGCTATGTAAGGCAATACTCGGTTTGCTCCTCCCCTACGAAGAGGAGGGGCAAAGCTGCCATTGCGGCAGCCTACGGACGTAAGAAATTCAGCCGATGGTCATCAAACTCGCATTTCCCCCTGCCGCCGCGGTATTCACGCTCAAAGAGCGCTCGTGAAGCAGACGTTCGAGCAGGATATTGTCTTCGCCGCGGGCGAACCCTTGTACGGAGACAATCGGGCCAGGGCGGTTGGCGATAAGCTGGCAGAGTTCACGCAACTGATCGGCGTCACCGTGATAAATCACCGCATCGAAAACCGGCGCATCGTTGTGCCAGTCTTTGGCGAAGTCCACGCGATCCTGCACGGCTTTCGGCAGCTGATTGAACAACTCGCGCTGCAACGGTGTTTCCGGCCACAGAATGCGGCAACCGGTCGCGGTGACGGCGGCGAGCTGAGTCAGCGCATCGTCCTGATTGTCGGCCAATGCCAGGACGCGTTCGCGCGGCAGCAGGGCGTATGTGTTGCGCTCGCCGGTCGGCCCCGGCAAAGTGCGCAAGGTGCCACCCTGGCTGCTTTCTGCGAATCGTTTGCAGACCTCAATGAAGGCTGCACTTTGCTTCTGCCCGGTGGCCCATTGTTGCAGGGCGCGGTGCGGTGCCAGCAGTGCTTCGCGCACCGAGGCATCCAGCGGCAGTTCGCGATCCTGACGCAACAGGGTCTGCTGAACGGCGAATTGCGGACGGCTGCTCAGCAGGCGGTATAAGTACAGCGGACCGCCTGCTTTCGGGCCCGTGCCGGACAGGCCTTCGCCGCCGAACGGTTGGACGCCGACCACCGCGCCGACCATATTGCGGTTCACGTACATGTTGCCAACGTGCGCCTGCTGCGTGACGCGGTGAATGGTTTCGTCGATACGGGTGTGGATCCCCAGCGTCAGGCCGTAGCCGGCGGCATTAATCTGACCGATCAGCTTATCCAGATCCTGACGGGCGTAACGCACCACGTGCAGCACCGGGCCGAAAATCTCTTTCTTCATTTCATCGAAGCTGTCGAGTTCAATCAGCGTGGGTTTAACGAACGTCCCGCGTGCCCATTCGCTCTGGTCGGCTGCGAAAGTTTGTGTTGCCTGATATACCGTGCGGCCTTTGGCGCGCATGGCGTCGATGTGTTTCTCAATACCTTCTTTGGCCTCACTGTCAATAACCGGCCCGATGTCCGTAGAGAGACGTTCCGGGTTGCCCATCCGGCATTCGGCCATGGCACCGCGCAACATCTGCAAGGTGTGGTCGGCGACGTCATCCTGAATACACAGCACGCGCAGGGCGGAACAACGCTGACCGGCGCTGTCGAACGCCGAAGCCACCACGTCCATCACCACCTGTTCGGTCAGCGCAGAAGAATCCACGATCATCGCGTTCAGACCGCCGGTTTCAGCGATGAGCGGCGTAGGACGCCCCTGCGGATCCAGCCTTCCTGCAATGTTACGTTGCAAAATACCCGCTACGTCAGTGGAACCGGTGAACAGTACGCCGCGAACGCGTTCGTCATTCACCAGCTGCGAACCGACGGTTTCGCCTTTGCCCGGCAAAAGTTGCAGAACGCCCGCCGGAACACCCGCTTCATGCAAAATACCGACGGCCAGCGCGGCGATAAGCGGCGTCTGTTCGGCAGGTTTGGCCAGCACGCTGTTACCGGCTGCGAGTGCAGCAGCAATCTGACCGGTGAAGATCGCCAGCGGGAAGTTCCACGGGCTGATGCACACCACCGGCCCGAGTGGACGGTGGGTGTCATTGGTGAAGTCTTCGCGGATCTGCCCGGCATAATAATGCAGGAAATCGACCGCTTCGCGCACTTCGGCGATGGCGTTATTAAAGGTTTTTCCGGCTTCGCGCACCAGCACGCCAAGCAGACTTTGCAACTGCGCTTCCATCAATTCTGCTGCGCGTTGCAAGATTGCGGCGCGCTCTTCGGGAGGCGTCGCAAACCAGATGGCGCCGGCAGCGGCGGACGCGTCCAGCGCGCGGCTGATTTCCGCTTCTGTCGCTTCGCGCACGTGGCCGACGATGTCGGTATTTTCAGACGGGTTGACGACCGGCAGGAATTCGCCGTCGTCCGTGGGCGCATCAATCATCGGTTGCGCGGTGATTGGATGGCTGGCGCTTTGCAACAGGGCGCTGGAAAGGGAAGCCAGGCGATGTTCGCTTGACATGTCCAGACCGGCGGAGTTCACGCGTTTGCTGCCGTACAGATTACGTGGCAAGGCGATGCGCGGGTGCGGCAATCCGACCTGTCCTTCGCTGGCGGCCAACGCTTCAACTGCCAGCACAGGATCGGCGACCAGCTCTGCAATTGGCAGTGTAGCGTCGGCGATGCGGTTCACGAAGGAAGTGTTCGCGCCGTTTTCAAGCAGACGTCGCACCAGATACGCCAGCAGCGTTTCGTGCGTTCCGACCGGGGCATAGATGCGGCAAGGGCGGTTCAGTTTGCCTTCGGCAATTTTCCCGACAACCTGCTCGTACAGCGGTTCCCCCATGCCGTGCAAGCACTGGAATTCATACTGACCCGGATAATAGTTGTTGCCCGCCAGCTGATAAATCGCTGCCACGGTGTGGGCGTTGTGGGTAGCGAATTGCGGATAGATCAGGTTCGGCACCGCCAGCAGTTTGCGGGCACAGGCCAGATAGGAAACGTCGGTGTAAACCTTGCGGGTGTAGACCGGATAATCTTCCAGCCCTTCGACCTGCGCGCGTTTGATTTCGCTGTCCCAGTACGCGCCTTTCACCAGACGGATCATCAAACGACGACGGCTGCGCTGTGCCAGATTGGTCAGGTAATCGATCACCATCGGGCAGCGTTTCTGATACGCCTGAATGACGAAGCCGATACCGTTCCAGCCTGCCAGTTCCGGCTCAAAGCAAAGTTTTTCCAGCAGATCGAGGGAAATTTCCAGACGATCGGCTTCTTCAGCATCAATATTAATGCCGATGTCATAGCTGCGCGCCAGCAAAGTGAGTGACAGCAGGCGCGGATAAAGTTCTTCCATTACGCGCTCATACTGCGCCCGGCTGTAACGCGGATGTAGGGCGGAAAGTTTGATGGAAATCCCCGGTCCTTCATAGATGCCGCGACCGTTCGAGGCTTTACCGATGGCGTTGATAGCCTGCTGATAAGACTGCAAATACGCCTGCGCGTCTTTCTCGGTCAGTGCCGCTTCACCCAGCATGTCGTAGGAGTAGCGGAACCCTTTTTCTTCGTGCTTGCGGGCGTTAGCCAGCGCTTCGGCAATGGTTTCGCCGGTAACAAACTGCTCGCCCATCAGGCGCATCGCCATGTCCACGCCTTTGCGGATCAGCGGTTCGCCGCCTTTACCGATAATGCGGCTCAGCGATTTCGACAGGCTGGCTTCGTTGTGCGTCGCCACCAGTTTGCCGGTAAACAGCAAACCCCAGGTCGCGGCGTTGACGAACAGCGACGGGCTGCGACCCAGGTGCGAATGCCAGTTGCCGTTGCTGATTTTGTCGCGGATTAACGCATCGCGCGTGGGTTTGTCGGGAATACGCAGCAGCGCTTCGGCCAGACACATCAGCGCCACGCCTTCCTGCGAGGAAAGTGAGAACTCCTGCAACAGGCTTTGCACCATCCCGGCGCGGCCATTTGCACTCTTCTGGTTACGCAGCTTAGTCGCAATGTCGGCGGCGAGCTTTTGCGCGGCGTCATTCAACGGCGCGGGTAAACGAGCCTGTTCGAGCAGCATGGAAACCGCTTCCGGCTCCGGACGGCGATAGGCGGCAGTGATGGCAGAACGGCTGACGGACTGCGGCTGAATTTGCTCGGCGAAATCCAGGAAGGGCTGATGTGATTCCTGTAGCAGCGGTGCGGTGTATTCGTCAGCGCTTTCAGGCGCAGTGCCGTTCAGCGCCGGGATTTCCGGCAGCGCATCACCACTTTCCAGACGTTCCAGATAGGAAAATATCGCCTGCTTAATCAGCCAGTGCGGTGTTCGGTCAATCTGCTGTGCCGCCACTTTCAGCCGTTCGCGTGTGCCTTCGTCCAGCTTCACGCCCATCGTCGTCATACCCATGCGCAAACACTCCATATAAAAAGGTTCAGGTGATTTCATTATGTTTATGGCAAGCAATATCTTCTATGTTGCAACCTTGTGCAACCCTGTTAATGCAGGAAGTGTGCCCGATGTGATTTGGCTGGCATTTTTAACATTTGAAGAACCGTATTTCGCCGTGGTAGCCGAGGTGAACGGCAGATTCGCTGAGGGCGTGTCGGGTACAACCTTTAGGTTTGCAACGTGCAACCCTTCGACAAGATAAGTGTGATGCGGAGTAAACTTTGTGTATCTGGATTGTTAAAACTCTTGAATTCACCCTTTTGCTAAACCAGTATCCGCCCGACAAGAAATTTGAATAAAAACCCTATTAACCGCCTGTATAAAGAAAAAATATGGAGAGTCATGCTGCATCCTTCGCGGGTTTCAGCCATCATCTCGCCCCGGCATGATTTTGAACGCCTTTCAACAAAAGGGCGTCAGGACAGACAGGTGCCGGCCTGCATTGAATATGCATCGCAGATAAATAAGACCAATAACAAGAAGTGGAGACGGACATGACAATGAACACACCAATGCTGGTGACGTTTTGTGTTTATATTTTCGGGATGATTTTGATCGGCCTCATCGCGTATTTACGGACCAAAAACTTTGATGACTATATTCTCGGGGGGCGCAGTTTAGGCAGCGTAGTGACTGCGCTTTCCGCCGGTGCTTCTGACATGAGCGGCTGGCTGCTGATGGGCTTACCAGGAGCGATATTCATTTCCGGTATTTCCGAAAGCTGGATCGCCATCGGCCTGACCATCGGCGCGTATCTGAACTGGAAGCTGGTGGCAGGGCGTTTACGCGTTCACACCGAAGCCAACAACAATGCGCTGACCCTGCCGGATTATTTCACCCACCGCTTTGAAGATTCGAGCAAACTGCTGCGAATTATCTCAGCGATCGTCATCCTGGTGTTCTTCACCATTTACTGCGCCTCAGGCATCGTGGCCGGTGCCCGCCTGTTTGAAAGCACCTTCGGCATGACCTACCAGACGGCTCTTTGGGCGGGTGCGGCGGCAACCATCATTTATACCTTTATCGGTGGTTTCCTCGCGGTGAGCTGGACCGATACCGTACAGGCCAGCCTGATGATTTTTGCGCTGATCCTCACGCCGGTGATCGTCATCCTCGCGGTCGGCGGTATTGATACCTCAATGATGGTGATTAACGCTAAAAACCCTGAATACACCGACATGTTCAAGAACATGAATCTGGTGGCGATCCTGTCGCTGCTGGGCTGGGGTCTGGGCTATTTTGGCCAGCCGCACATTCTGGCGCGCTTTATGGCGGCGGATTCACATCGCACCATTCGCAGCGCACGTCGCATTAGCATGACGTGGATGATCCTGTGTCTGGCGGGCACCATCGCAGTGGGCTTCTTCGGTATTGCGTACTTCAGCAATAATCCGGGCGAAGCGGGTAATGTGACTCAGAACGGCGAGCGCGTGTTTATCGAGCTGGCGAAGTTGCTGTTCAACCCGTGGATCGCCGGTATTCTGCTGTCGGCGATTCTGGCGGCGGTGATGAGTACTCTGAGCTGCCAGCTGCTGGTGTGTTCCAGCGCGATCACCGAAGACTTGTACAAAGCGTTCCTACGCAAAGGCGCCAGCCAGCGTGAGCTGGTGTGGATTGGTCGCGCGATGGTGCTGGTCGTGGCGCTGGTGGCGATTGCGCTGGCGGCAAACCCTGAAAACCGCGTTTTGGGCTTAGTAAGCTATGCGTGGGCGGGCTTTGGTGCAGCGTTCGGACCGGTTATCCTGATCTCGGTGATGTGGAAACGCATGACCCGTAACGGCGCGCTGGCCGGGATGATCGTTGGCGCGGCGACGGTGATTTTGTGGAAACAGTACGGCTGGGCCGAACTGTATGAAATCATTCCTGGATTCCTCTTCGCCTCCCTGGCTATCTGGATTGTCAGCCTGATGGGAAGCAAACCGTCAAAGGCGGTAGAAGAACGCTTCAATACGGCTGAAGCAGAATACAACACTATCTGATTTCATCGTGACACGTTGAAATCACTGTAGTTTTAACGGAGCCTCAGGGCTCCGTTATCAATTCCTTTCCTGCCTGTCTTTTTCTCTGAAACAACCGGCAATATTTTTTCGTGCTCATTTCCCCTTTAGTGCTCAAAAAACAGCGTGCCGCCTCTTGTAATTCTTTGGCCAAGAATGATAATCACTATCGTTTCGATTTTACTTATCTTTACAGAATGCTTGCACAATCTGTAGGTTCATTGTTTTACGGGAGTTCCGCTATGTTCGTTCCGTTTCTTATCATGTTCCGCGAAGGGCTTGAAGCCGCGCTGATCGTCAGCCTGATCGCCAGTTATCTGAAACGTACGCAGCGCGGGCAGTGGCTTGGCGTGGTCTGGATTGGCGTTATCGTCGCGGCGGCCTTGTGTCTGGCGCTGGGTGTTTTTATCAATGAAACCACCGGTGAATTTCCGCAGAAGCAGCAGGAGCTGTTCGAGGGCATCGTAGCCGTGATTGCGGTCTGCATTCTGACTTACATGGTGTTCTGGATGCGCAAAGTGTCGCGTTCAATCAAAGTGCATCTGGAAGGCGCTATCGATAATGCGCTGAACTCCAGCCGCGGGCAGGGCTGGGCGCTGGTGGCAATGGTGTTCTTTGCCGTGGCGCGCGAAGGGCTGGAATCGGTGTTTTTCCTGCTGGCCGCGTTTCAGCAGGATGTCGGAATTGAAGCGCCAATCGGTGCGCTGCTGGGCTTAGGCGCGGCAATCGTGCTCGGTTTCCTTATCTATTACGGCGGCGTGAAACTGCATCTGGCGAAGTTCTTCAAATGGACCAGCCTGTTTATTTTGTTCGTCGCCGCCGGTCTGGCAGCAGGCGCGATCCGCGCCTTCCACGAAGCGGGTCTGTGGAACGGTATGCAGGATATCGCTTTTGATCTGAGCGGCACGCTCTCCACGCATTCATTATTTGGCACCCTGCTGGAAGGTATGTTCGGCTATCAGGAGGCCCCGACCGTCAGTGAAGTCTCGGTGTATTTCCTGTATCTGATCCCGGCGCTGTTCCTGTTCTTTATGCCACACGGCAAATCGCCCGTGGCCGCGCCGGCTTCTGCCGGGCAAAAACCACAACGCTGATTTTACGTTAATTTTCTCTTCACACAGTTTGTCATGGAGTTGTACATGTCATATTCATCCCCGCTGTTTCGCCGTAAAGCTTTACAGATTGCACTGTTGTCCCTGCCAGCGTTTGCGCTGAGCGCCAACGTGCTGGCTGCTGATGTTCGTCAGGTTAAAATTACCGTCAACGATAAACAGTGTGACCCGATGGCGCTGACTGTGCCGGCCGGTAAAACGCAGTTTGTGGTACACAACGCCAGTCAGAAAGGGCTGGAGTGGGAAATTCTGAAAGGCGTGATGGTGGTGGAAGAGCGCGAAAATATCGCGCCGGGCTTCACCCAGAAAATGACTGCCAATCTGGAACCCGGCGAATACGACATGACCTGCGGCTTGCTGAGCAATCCAAAAGGGAAACTGACCGTGACCGCAGAAGGCGCAGCGACAGCAACCAAGCCTGACGCAATGGCGCTGGTCGGCCCGATTGCCGAATATAAAGTCTATGTGACGCAACAGGTTGGCGAACTGGTTTCGCATACCAAAGCCTTTACTGATGCGATCAAAAAGGGTGACCTGAAAAAAGCCCAATCCCTGTACGCTTCAACCCGCGTTTACTACGAGCGCATTGAGCCGATTGCTGAACTGTTCTCCGATTTGGACGGCAGCATCGACGCCCGTGAAGACGATTTCGAGAAGAAAGCCGAAGACCCGAATTTCACCGGTTTCCACCGTCTGGAGAAAATCCTCTTCGCCGACAAAACCACCAAAGGCACCGAGCAGTTTGCTGACAAACTGTATGACGACACCGTGGATCTGCAAAAACGCATCACCGATCTGACCTTCCCGCCAAGCAAAGTGGTCGGCGGCGCTGCCGGGCTCATCGAAGAAGTGGCCTCCAGCAAAATCAGCGGTGAAGAAGACCGTTACAGCCGCACTGATCTGTGGGATTTTCGTGCCAATCTCGACGGCGCACAGAAAATCGTGAACCTGCTGCGTCCGCTGTTGGAAAAAGCTGACAAGCCGCTGCTGGATAAAATCGACGCGAACTTCAAAACCGTCGATACGTTGCTCGACAAATACAAAACAAAAGACGGTTACGAGAACTACGAAAAACTGTCCGATGCAGACCGCAATGCAATGAAAGGGCCGATCACAACGTTGGCAGAAGATTTAGCCAAACTGCGTGGTGTATTGGGTCTGGATTAATCTTAACGCCCTCCTCAGTGAAGCGGGAGGTTGGGAGGGGTTTTTACCCACGCCTCATCCCAGCCTTCCCCTCCTGAGAGGGGAAGGGGCCAACCGCGCAAGCTTTGGCTTTTGATTTTGGGATTTCAGCAATGAGCAATAAAAACGATAATAAGTCGGGTGCGCAAGACGTGGCTTCTTCTTCCCGCCGCCGTTTGTTAAAAGGCGTGGGATTGTTAGGCGGGGCATTTGCCCTGGGCGGCGCAGCCGGTGCGCAGGCCGAGAAAACACCTGGTGCTAAAGAAGAATATACCCCCGGAACCGTTTCCCCCGATGAACGCTGGGGCAAGCAACCCTATTACGGTGAGCATCAGGCCGGTATTCTGACGCCACAACAGGCCGCGATGATGCTGGTGGCTTTTGACGTGCTGGCGACGACCAAAGCCGATCTGGAGCGTCTGTTCCGTCTGCTCGATACCCGTTTCAGCTTCCTGACCACCGGTGGCACTGCGCCTTCTGTGGATCCGAAATTTCCGCCGATGGATTCCGGTGTCATGGGCGCTGAGATTTATCCTGACAATCTGACCATGACGCTCTCCGCCGGTGATTCGTTGTTTGACGAACGTTTCGGTCTCGCGCCGCATAAGCCGCTGAAGTTACAGCGCATGGCGCGTTTCCCCAACGACTCCCTTGATGCGAAGCTTTGCCACGGCGATCTGCTGTTGCAGATCTGCGCCAATAACAGCGATACCGTGGTTCACGCATTGCGCGACATCATCAAGTACACGCCGGATTTGCTCAGCGTGCGCTGGCGTCGCGACGGCTTCATTTCGTCCCACGCCGCGCGCAGTCAGGGCAAAGAAACGCCGATCAACCTGTTGGGCTTCAAAGACGGTACAGCGAACCCCGACAGCAAAGACAAGCAACTGATGGATAAAGCCATCTGGGTGACTGCCGATCAGGGCGAACCCGCGTGGACGGTCGGCGGCAGCTATCAGGCCACGCGCATTATTCCTTTCCACGTCGAATTCTGGGACCGCACGCCGTTGCAGGAGCAGCAGACCATCTTTGGCCGTCACAAAGCTACCGGCGCGCCTCTGGGTATGGAAAAAGAGCACGACGTGCCCGATTACACCAAAGACCCGGAAGGCAAGGTGATCCCGCTGGATGCGCATATTCGCTTAGCGAACCCGCGCACCAAAGAAACCGACGACAACCTGATGCTCCGTCGCGGCTACAGCTATTCGCTGGGCGTCACCAATTCCGGTCAACTGGAAATGGGGCTGCTGTTTGTCTGCTTCCAGCACGATCTGGAAAAAGGTTTTCTGACCGTGCAAAAACGCCTGAACGGCGAACCGCTGGAAGAGTATATCCGCCCGGTCGGCGGCGGTTTCTTCTTCACGCTGCCGGGGGTGAAAGATCAAAATCATTATCTGGGGCAGGGGTTGATTGAGGCGTAAGGCCCGGCCCCGCCCGCGATGACGATACTGTTAGCTAGGGATGGCTTTCAGGCTGCTCAAGAAAGGTTTTCAGGGTGACAACATGGCTGATATCAGCCATTAAACGCGAATTATTTTGCACTTCCCAGATATCGACATTTTTTTGCAGGTTCAGCCAAAATTCAACGGACGTCTCAAAGGCTTTTGCCAGCCGGAAAGCGATATCAATGGTCAGCTTGCGGTTATTGTTGACCAGTGCGCTGATGGTATTGCGGTGTACATTCAGCATGACGGCCAGGTCATTAATTCTCAGACCGGTTGGTTCAAGGTATTCATACTGCAAAATATCCCCGACGGTTGCGGGCTTACGTGTTGTCACATCCATACGACTTTCCTTCTGGTCTGCCTTCATTAACATTGCAACGATAATGCCTGTCGTTATCGATGGTTTCTGTAAACGTGAGGATCCAGAAATAAGCCATGTGCCTTACCTTCACGCCAGTAAAAAATGAGGCGATACTGGTCATTCACCCGTATTGACGAAAAGCCCTTGAGCGGCGGCGCTAATTCTTCATAACGGTTGCCGGGGGGCCAGAGTAAATCCCGGTAATCCATCGCAGCATTAATCATATCCAGCTTTCTTTCCAGAACACCCGCAAGCACCCACGGGATTTTCCGATGTGGTGTGGCGAAATGAAAAAAGTCTTCCAGCCACTGATCGCGAAAGCTGCTGATCCTGAGCATATCGTTCATCTGATGAACCCATCCTGGTTTCAAGGTTGGGCACCGAAGCACTACTGCACTGTGCTTCGGTGCATAAATTAACAGAGTTGTTCTGCGCTGTATAGGGATTGTTCCGTTAAAAGCGAAGATGACATTACGCTTCATCCCGTAAACGCACAGCGCGGATTGATGATATCGCGCTACGTTTTCCAGAGTTTGTCGGCAACCTACATTGAGTGACGTAATAAATGCGCAATGCTACGCAAGAAAGGGGTAGCGCCACGCAAAGTACGAACAGAAAAATCTTCGCTCTTGAGATAAAAATCCCTCCCGATGAACCACGGTTTAACTCTCTTTGTGTAATCTGTTTACTCATCAACAACAGAATCAGTGAAATCGTGACATGACAGAATTGAAGGATCCCGGACTATCCAGCCCGTTATGGCGGCTGACGGTAGTGACATTGTGCACCGGCATTCTGGCCGGGCTGGGTGGCATGATGCTGGCGCTGCTCCTGCATTTTATCCAGCACCTCGCGTTCGGCTATAGCCCGGATTTCATCATCAGCAGTGAAAGCTTTTTGCAGGGCGTCAGTGATGCCACGAGGTCGCGGCGGCTGGCAGTGCTGGTGATTTGCGGCGCTATCGCGGGGACGGGCTGGTGGGCGCTGTACCGGTTTGCAAAACCGCTGGTCAGCATCGCGGCGGCGGTGAAATCTGATAAACCGCATATGCCCGTTTTCAGCACCACTATTCATGCTTTGCTGCAAATCATTACGGTGGCGCTCGGGTCACCGCTCGGGCGGGAAGTTGCGCCACGCGAAATTGGCGCGGTGTCTGCCAGCTGGCTGACGCGACGGTTCAGCCTGACGGTGCGCGAAACGCAGATAATGATTGCCTGCGGGGCGGGCGCAGGGCTGGCCGCGGTGTATAACGTTCCGCTCGGGGGCGCGGTGTTTGTGCTCGAAGTGCTACTCGGAGCGTTCAGCTGGCAGCTGCTGTTGCCAGCGATTGCGACGTCCTCAATTGCCGCGCTGGTGGCGTGGATCGGGTTGGGTAACGAATCGCAGTACCACCTGATGCAGCTTACTACTACGCCGTCGCTGCTGGTCTGGTCGGTGGTGATGGGGCCGGTGTTTGGTATCGCGGCATATTGGTTTACGCGCATGACCAACAAAGCGAAGGCGGATGCACCACGCGATGCCCGGTTGATTATCTATAATCTGCTGAATTTTGCTTTTATCGGCATTCTGGCTGGCTGGTTACCGCAGCTGCTGGGCAACGGAAAGGGGCCCGCACAGCTGAGTTTTGATAATCAGATCACCGTGGCGCTCGCGGCGACAGTGCTGCTCGGCAAGCTGGTGATCACCTGGAGCACGCTGCGGGCAGGCGCACAGGGTGGGTTGCTGACGCCGGGGCTGTCGAACGGTGCGCTGCTGGCCTGCATACTGGGCGCGGTGTGGAACCTCTTTTGGCCGGGCACGTCGCTGGGAGCATTTGCGATTATCGGTGCCGCAGCGTTTCTGGCGTCGTCGATGAAAATGCCGCTCACAGCGGTAGTGCTGATCATGGAATTTACGCGGGTCGATCACGACTTCTTAATTCCAATACTTTTCGCCGTCAGCGGCTCGGTAGCCTGCTTCACGCTATGCGATAAGTTGGCGGTTAAAAAATAATCCTAAAGAGGATCCTGAAAAGATCCTCAAGATCCTGTTGACGGCGGCTACAAATTTTTTTACATTTTGGTAACGCAATTATTTCAGCTGTCATTATACTGAAATCATAGACAGGTAGTTTTTCAACGTGAACGGCAGGCGCCGTAATGAATATTTGAAGAACTAATACTGCGGGGAGCGCGAATGGTAAAGTCCTTGTTTGGGCTGGTGAACGAAAATAACAGGCTTCACACATTCACTCGTTGTTGTCGCATAAATGCAAACGAGGGCAAAGCTTCCGACACTTTATTATTTACCACCTCATTTTCAGTTTATTCTTATCTTTTTACAAAGACGTCCCCATCCATACAACAACCCTGTTCTTTAACTGACTCTTCTTCTCCTAAATCCGGGAGGCTCTTAAACACTTCGGCGAAATGCACTGGCTTTAATTCTGGCAACGTGATTGTTCGGGTCAGCGGTTTGTCATTTTCGACGTTAATATCGAAACGCGTGACAATGCCTCCACGTGAAAAGAAAACAGCCGGGCGATTATTTTATTATCACTCCGGTCGATTTTCCTCTTCACGTTATTCATTGGCTTCAATTGGTCTAAAAGGAGACCAAAACCTCATTTGTGAGTGAAACATAACCGTGCGGGCAACCGCCTTAGCGTTAAGTGAATCAAACTGTAAGGTGCCACTATGGGAAGACAGAAAGCAGTGATCAAAGCTCGCCGTGAAGCAAAACGAGTCATTCGTAGCGACTCACGCAGTCACCGCCAGCGCGAGGAAGAATCTGTGACATCATTAGTACAGATGGGCGGTTTGGAATCGATTGGAATGGCACGGGATACCCGCGACCACTCTGTCATCGAAGCACGTACCGAAGCTCAGGGTCATTACTTATCAGCCATAGAGAATAAGCAGTTAATTTTTGCCACCGGTGAAGCGGGTTGCGGCAAAACATTTATCAGCGCTGCGAAAGCGGCAGAGGCATTAATTCACAAAGAAATCGACAGGATTATTGTGACACGTCCGGTATTGCAGGCCGATGAAGATCTCGGTTTCCTGCCAGGCGATATATCTGAGAAGTTTGCGCCTTATTTCCGTCCGGTCTACGACATTTTATTACGTCGCCTGGGTTCTTCATTCCTGCAATATTGTTTGCGGCCGGAAATTGGGAAAGTGGAAATTGCGCCTTTCGCCTACATGCGTGGACGTACTTTCGAAAATGCCGTGGTTATTCTGGATGAAGCCCAGAATGTCACCGCCAGTCAGATGAAAATGTTCCTGACCCGTCTCGGTGAAAATGTGACGGTTATTGTTAACGGTGATATTACCCAGTGCGATTTACCGCGTGGCGTAGTATCGGGTCTCAGCGATGCATTATCCCGCTTCGAAGAAGACGAGATGGTCGGCATCATTAAGTTTGATAAACAGGACTGCGTGCGCTCTGAGCTGTGTCAGAAAACGCTGAATGCCTACTCGTAATTAACTCAAACTGATTGCAATAAAAAGGCCGCTCGTGATGAGCGGCCTTTCTTGTTAGGGCTTTTATAAATGTGATGCGCTTAATTTAAAGCATAATAATCATCATATACGCACAGAATAAGGCCAGATGGGCGGTACCGTTCAGTACATTAGTACGGCCAGTCGAGAACGAGATTTGGCACAGAATCAGCACCGACAGCATCACCACGATGTTGGCCGGGTCGAGGCCAAAAATCAGGTCCTGTCCGGTCAGGGTGGCAATCACGGTTACCGCCGGAACGGTCAGTGAAATCGTCGCCAGCACTGAGCCGAAGAATAAATTCATGGCACGCTGTACCTGATTCTTCAGTACGGCTCTCAGCGCACCTAAACCTTCAGGAGACAAAATCAACAGTGCAACCAGGAAACCGGTGAACTGTGCGGGCGCATTCAGCTCGGTCAGCAGGCTTTCCAGCGGGTTGGCGTTGAACTTGGTTACCGCAATAACCAGCACCAGATGCACGATAAGCCACAGGGTGTGCGTCAGATTACTTTTCGAAGAGGGCTTTCCGTGGCCGCTTTCTTCGTCTTCGTCTTCATGCTCGTAGATGAACAGGCTCTGGTGCGTCTTGGTCTGGATCAGCAGGAAGACGCCGTACATTGCAGCGGAAATCACGGCCACAAACAGCGCCTGCGTGGTGGTAAAGTTACCGCCGGGCAGCGCCGCAGGCAGGACAAGTACGATGACAGCCAGCGGGAAAATCGCCATCAGGTACTGCTTGATACCACCAAGATTCACATACTGTGTCGCAAATTTACGGCCACCGAGCAGCAGGGCAACGCCTACCAGACCGGCAGTGACGATCATAATGATCGAGAAGAGAGTGTCACGCATCAGCGCGGGTGCGGCATCGCCCGTCGCCATCAGGGCCGAAATCAGACTGACTTCGAGGATGACCACTGAAAGGCTGAGGATGAGCGAGCCGTAAGGTTCGCCGAGACGGTGTGCCAGCACGTCCGCATGACGGACAACGCTGAAGGCACTGGCGAGGATACCCACCAGCGCGATTAAATTGATACCGACGACGGAAGCGAAATTACTGCTGTTGCCCCACATGACGAGGACGATCAGTGCGGCAATGGGAAAAATCAGGGAATATTCCTGATGGCGGGTTTTGATTTTTGGATGTTCCTGAGACGACACCATGATGATTTTTCTCCTTATAAGCATGCACGAACCAGCAAAGCCAGATCCGCGAAAAAAAACAACCGCCTGTCCGCCGGTTATCAGTAAAAACGCACGGGTGCGTAATGGTGTAACCTGTTAAGTATAGTAGATAAATTAATCTATTAACAGGAATTTATCAGTCTTAACGATAAAAACACGCTATGTTCACCATTTGTCAGCAGCCAATGCTATTTATTAGGGTTTTAACTTGCAGTTAATGTTGATTGTTAAAAATTAAAGTCGCTTTATTTCAATATCTTAATTATAACTATTTGTCTTATGGTGATTGTGCGTCAATTTATGTAAATTAACCTCATACCCACATAACAATGGAGGCGAATTACGCTGTTTTTGTTTCGATTAAGCGTAAGAACGGGACAATTCTGACTTGATCCTTTGAGGGTAGCAGCCAGACTTACTGTTCACCCATAACATCTTGTAAAAGGAGCCGGGGATGCCTTACGAAAATCGTTCTGCGTTGCCTGAATCTGTCCGCAACGTGCTGCCTGTCCATGCACAGGATATCTATAAAGAAGCCTTCAACAGCGCGTGGGATGAATATGCCAAAGCTAAAGACCGGCAGGGCGACGACACCCGCGAGGAAACCGCGCATAAAGTGGCCTGGGCGGCGGTAAAACACAGTTATAGCAAAGGGGATGACGACAAGTGGCACCCTAAAAAGTCTTAAGCAATCGTGACGGGCGTGAACTGACGCCCGTCGCGACCATTGCGTGGTTAACCCGAATGACACACCGTTTTCCTCCATTTTTCTCAATTACCCCCCTTAAAATTCAACATTCACGCAATGTTCATAAAATAATCACTTTATTTTCGTTTTGTGATCGCTCTCAACCTTGATTGCAACGAGAGAAACGAATAAGGTTTCAAAGAGCAGGGGTATACGAAAATTCCCAGACCCTATCCAACGCTACACCTGCACACCTAATCACTCATCGCGATAACGGAGAACACAGCGTCAACAGCATGGCATGTTCAAAAGTACGTCGTATTAAAGGAGGGAATGAATGTTAACTCGAGATTTTCTGCGAAACGCAGATTGTAAAACAGCATTCGGCAGCATCGACGAATCGATGTTATTAACCTCCGAACAACGCGCCGCCTCACTCGATTGCACGCTGGCGCGACGCCCTGACAACAGTCCCGTGTGGATTTTTGGTTACGGTTCGCTGATGTGGAACCCGGTCTTCGACTCTGAAGAGGCCCGGCCTGCGACTCTGCGCGGTTACCACCGTGCTTTCTGTCTTCGTCTGACCTCAGGACGCGGTACACACGCGCAGCCTGGTCGTATGCTGGCACTGCGCGACGGCGGACAAACCACTGGTCTGGCTTTCCGCCTGCCGGAAGATAAGTTGCACGAAGAGCTTGAGCTGCTGTGGAAGCGCGAAATGCTGACCGGCTGCTATCGCCCGACGTGGTGCGAACTGGATCTCGACGACGGGCGTAAAGTCACCGCGCTGGTGTTCATTATGGATCCTTCGCATCCACAGTACGAAGCCGATACTGATTATCAGATTATCGCGCCGCTGATCGCACAGGCCAGCGGACCGCTCGGCACTAACGCGCAGTACCTGTTTGCTCTCGAAAAAGAGCTGGAAAGTTACGGGATGCGCGATGACTGCATGAGCGAGCTGGTTAAGCAGGTGCGGATGCTGCTTTCTGTTTCTCCCGGTTTCGAAGTTCCCGGCCTGAGCTAAAATTATCCTCTCTGTTAACTGGCTGCGCGTTCTGCTTAGCGGCCAGTCTCCCGTTCTGCCACATTTATTCCCCTGAATTCAGCCTGTTACCCGACAGCGTTTTGCGACGATTTATACTTCCGAACGAATACCCCCATTAACATCCTGTTTACCTTGCTTTTATTGCAGAAAAGTCTGTTGCAATTGGTATTCTGATCCGCATAATTCAAATCGTTTTGATAATTATTACTATTACCATTTGAACTTTTTCAGGGAACTCTCATGCACACTGAAAGTGAAGTTTTTCACTCTCCCGTTTCAACGCGTCCGCCGGTTTTCAAAAGAAAGAGGCTACCGGCAGTGATTTCGGCCGCACTGGGAATGTTGGCGCTCCCCGCGCTCGCCGCCACGCCTCAGACCACTCCGGCAAAAGACGGCGATACCATTACTGTCAGCGCAACACCGCAAACCTTCACGCCCGGTGGCAATGACGCAGTGCCTGCGTATCTCGACGGCCAAATCGCCAACGGCGCACGTTTAGGGATCCTGGGCGAGCAGGACGCGATGAACGTTCCGTTCAACGTGGTCAGCTTCACCGACAAACTGATGCAGGATCAGCAAACCCGTACACTGGGTGATGTGCTTAACAACGACGCCGCCGTGCAAACCGGTTACGGCTATGGCAACTATTCTGAGACGTTTGTTATTCGCGGTTTCGAATTGTCAGGCGATGATATCTCTTACGGCGGATTGTACGGCGTGCTGCCGCGTCAGCTGTTGCCAACGGAATTTGCCGATCGCGTGGAGTTGCTTAAAGGTTCCAGCGCCTTCCTTAACGGCGTGCCGCCGGGCGGAACCGGCGTTGGCGGTAACGTTAATATCGAACCGAAACGTGCGACTGACACAGCGATTAACCGCGTGTCGGTGGATTACACGTCGGTTTCTCAGGTTGGCGGTGCCGTGGACGTTGGCCGTCGTTTTGGTGATAACAATCAATGGGGGGTGCGCGTCAATGCCGTTCACCGTGAAGGGGAAAGCGCCATTGATGATGAAAAACGTCGCCTGACGCTCGGCTCTGTCGGGCTGGATTATCGCGGCGAACGCTTGCGTTCATCCCTTGATTTTGGCATGAGCAAAACCAGCGTGCACGGCGGACGCCCGGTGGTGTATCTGGGGAAAGCCACCAAAATCCCTGATGCGCCGTCGGCGACCGGCAACTACGGTCAGCAGTACGCCTCGACCGATATGGAAAACGAATTCGGCATGCTGAAGGGCGAGTATGACGTGGCCGATAACTGGACCGTTTACGCCGCCGCCGGTGCCAACCATACGCATGAATTCGGCAAATACAGTTCGCCGACGTTGCAGGATAACGACGGTAACGCCACGATGAGCCGCATGTCGGTGCCGTATTTTGCCGACAGCTTCTCGTCGCAGGCGGGCGTTCGTGGCAAATTCGACACTGGCGTTGTCAGCCACAACGTGAACCTCGGTATGTCCTCGCTGTACCGCAAATACAAAACCGCGTACACCATGACCGCGGCGTCGATCAAAACCAACATTTACAATCCGGTGGATTACAGCGAGCCGCTGACCAATCTCTACAGCGGCGGCGATATGAGCGATCCGCTGGTGCGCAACCGCACCCGTTCTTACGGCGTTTCGCTGTCAGACACCCTCTCCGTGCTCGACGACCGTCTGCAATTTATCGCCGGTCTGCGCCGTCAGAATGTTGAAGTGAAAAACTATAACTATGACGGTTCTGAAAATACCTCGTTCGACGAAATGAAAGTCACCCCGGCGTTCGGCCTGGTGGTGAAGCCGTGGGAACATTATTCCTTCTACGCCAACCACATCGAAGCGTTGCAGGCCGGTGAAACCTCCGGAACGACCTACAACGGCGCGATTGTCTCCAATGGCGGTCAGGTCTCTGGCATCGAAACCTCGAAGCAAAATGAAGTGGGCGTGAAAGCCGACTTTGGGCGCGTGGCAGGATCGCTGGCGCTGTACGAAATCAAAAAACCGATCGGCATGTACCGCGCTACCGGCGACGGTTACACCTACGGCAACTACGGCGAAGTGCGTAACCGCGGCGTCGAGCTGAACGTGTTTGGTGAGCCGGTGCTGGGCGTTCGCGTCAACAGCAGTGTGACGTGGATGGATCCTGAAATGACGAAAACCCAGAGCGGTACTTATGACGGCAATGACGCTGTTGGCGTTCCGCGTTATCAGTGGGTGGTCGGTGGGGAGTGGGATATTCCGGGCGGCAGCGGTGTGACGGCAACGGGCAAAGTGATCCGTTCCGGTTCGCAGTACGCGGACGAAGCCAATAAGCTGAAAGTGGATGGCTGGACGCGTCTGGATCTCGGCATGCGTTACGCGATGCCAGTCGGCCAGAGCACGCTGACCTGGCGCGCCAATCTGGAAAACGTCACCAACGAGAAGTATTGGGCATCGGCAACCGGCGGCTATCTGACGCAGGGCGACCCGCGTGAGTTCAAGCTTTCCGCCACCTACGACTTCTGATTGAAACTCCCTCTCCTGCAAAGGGGCGGGTTGGGGCGGGTATCAATGGCAACTGAAAAGTGGTCTGTAATACTCCTCCCGACCTTCCTCTCAGCAAGGGGAGGAACACCACTTTGTACAGTAACAATGCCCCGCCAGCCCGCATTCCGGCGCTTTAATAACCAATCAGATAACGTTATGCAAAATTAGCATAACGATAGTATTTATCAGACTTTCTGGTAGCTTGAAGAAACTTTACACTCGATAAAATTTTAGCAATTTCGCTACTTTGGAGAGTCTGTCTTGATGAAAGCTTTATTACCGTCCGTCCTGTTTACGGCTATTGCGGCTACTTTCTCTGTTCAGGCTGCCACACCGCCTGACACGCTGGTTATCGCACAGTCTATTGATGATACGTCCAGCTTCGACCCGGCTCAGGGTTTTGAGCTGACGACGGTTCAGGCTTTCAACAATCTTTATCAGCGTCTGGTGCAGTCTGATGCGAATAATCCGATCGATCTGAAACCGACGCTGGCGACCTCATGGGAAGCGGCGAAAGACAACCGCAGCCTGACGTTTACGCTCTCACCGAAAGCGACCTTTGCCAGCGGCAACCCGCTGACCGCCGACGACGTGATCTTCTCACTGTCGCGCGTGGTGAAGCTGAACCTCGAACCGTCATTTATCCTGACGCAGCTGGGCTGGAACGACAAAAACGTCGACACTTTCCTGACCAAAATCGATGACCAGCACGTTAAAATCAGCTGGACCGCAGACGTCAGCCCGTCGTTCGTGCTGAGCCTGCTGTCTGCACCGGTCTCTTCCATCGTCGACAGCAAACTGGTGAAAGCCAATGCCGCCGGTGATGACCTTGGCCACCAGTGGCTGAGCAACCATTCAGCCGGTTCCGGCCCGTACCAGATCCGCAACTACATTCCGCATGAAGTGGTGATTCTGACCGCTAACCCGACGTCGCCGGAAGGCGCGCCGAAGCTGAAAACTATTCTGATTAAAAACGTGCCGGACCCGGCTGCCCGCCGTCTGCTGATCGAGCAGGGTGATGCCGATATGGCGCGTAACCTCGGTTCTGACCAGATGGCCGCGCTCGAAGGCAAGAAAGGCGTGAAACCGCTGGCGATCCCTTATGCGTCGCTGTATTTCATGCAGTTCAACGCCAAAGCCTCTCCGGCACTGGGAAACCCTGCTTTCTGGGAAGCCGCGCGTTACCTGTTCGATTACAACCACATTGCTCATGATCTGATGAAAAATCAGTTCCAGGTGCATCAGTCATTCCTGCCGGAAGGTTACCTCGGCGCGCTCAATGACACGCCTTATACCTATGACCCGGCGAAAGCCAAAGCGATTCTGGCGAAGGCCGGTCTGACTAACGTCAGCTTTACGCTATCAACGTCTAATCAGCCGCCGTATCTGGACATTGCGCAGGCCTTGCAGGCCAGCTTCGCGCAGGGCGGCGTGACGGTGAAACTGGATCCGGGCTTAAGCCAGCAGATCTCCACCAAAATCAAATCTCACGACTACGATGCGTACATGTCCTCATGGGGACCGGATTACTTTGACCCGAACACTAACGCCTCGGCATTTGCGTTCAACCCGGAAGACGGCAGTAAAACGCTGGCGTGGCGTGCAAACTGGTCAATTCCTGCTCTGAACAAACTGACGCTGGCCGCGATTGCGGAACCGGACCAGGCCAAACGCGTGGCGGATTATCGTCAGTTGCAGCTGGAAGTGCAGAAGAATTCACCGTTCGTCATCGGTCTGCAGGCTAAGAGCCTGATCGCCGTGCGTGACAACGTCAAAGGGTACGTGCAGGGCATCAACCCTGACATGGTTTTCTACAGCAAGGTCACTAAGTAATGACGGACAGTTCAACACCCGCCGGATTCGTCCGGCAGGGTTGGCGCTGGTCAGGCCGTCTGCTGACCGGCGTAATTTCGCTGGCGTTGACGTTACTCGGCCTGCTGGCGTTCACCTTTACTCTTTCTCATCTGGCGCCGATCGACCCGACGTTGCAGGTCGCAGGCGATCACGCCAGCGAAGCCACTTATGCCCAGGTGCGCCGTGATTTAGGGCTCGATCAGTCAGTGCCGGTGCAGTTCGCCCGTTATCTTGATCACCTCGCGCACGGCGATATGGGTATTTCCCGTATTACTGCGCAGCCGGTGGCCAGCGATCTGATGCGCACCTTCCCGGCAACGGTGGAACTGGCGACCTGTGCGATTTTGCTCGGCGGCAGCATGGGCATCTTGTTGGCCTTGCTGGCGGTATGGAAGCCGGGCAGCTGGCTGGATAACATCGCGCGGCTGGTTTCCCTGCTCGGATATTCTGTGCCGATCTTCTGGCTGAGCCTGCTCGGCCTGTTACTGTTTTACGCCGTACTGCATTGGGCGGGCGGGCCGGGGCGTCTCGACGATTTGTACATGTACACCATGACGCCGCGCACCGGTTTTGTGCTGATCGACACCTGGCTGTCGGGTGACCGCGAGATGTTCTACAACGCCATCAGCCACCTGTGGCTGCCGGTCACGGTGCTGGCGATGCTGTCAATGGCGGGAATTACGCGTTTGCTGCGCGCCTCCATGCTCGGCGAAATGAACAAAGAGTACGTGATTCTGGCCCGGTCGAAAGGCGCGGGCAGGGTACGCGTGCTGCTGTGTCACGTCTTCCCGAACGTGCTGGGGACACTGATTACCGTGCTGACGCTCTCCTACGCCAGCCTGCTCGAAGGCGCCGTACTGACTGAAACGGTCTTTGCCTGGCCGGGCGTCGGGCGCTATCTGACCACCGCTCTGTTCGCCGCGGATACCCCGGCAATTCTTGGCGCTACGCTGCTGATCGGCACCTGTTTTGTGCTGCTGAACGCGCTGGCTGACGCCCTTACTTATTTGCTCGATCCGCGAACCCGCTAGTGGCCTGCATATGACACAAATGATCCCTGAACAACCGACGCAGGTTGAGGCCGAACACGAGACCCGCGTCTGGAAGCCTGCGCGGCGCATTACCGCACTCTCCATCGGCACGGTGCTGGTGGCGATTCTGGTGCTGACCGCGCTGCTGGCACCCTGGCTGGCACCGTTTGATCCTAATATCCAGCACATCGAAATGCGCCTGCTGCCGCCTTCGCATGCTCACTGGTTGGGCACCGACGGCTTTGGCCGCGACCTGCTTTCCCGTGTGGTGTATGGCGCGCGCCCAACGCTGCTGCTGGTGTCGCTGATTCTGATCCTGACCATTCCGGTCGGCATGCTGATCGGCATCAGCGCCGGGTATATCGGCGGCTGGTACGAGCGTATTGTGATGCGCCTGACGGATATTGTGATGTCATTGCCAAGTCTGGTGATGGCGCTGGCGTTAGTCGCGATCCTCGGTCCTGGCCTGATGAACGGTGCACTGGCGCTGGCTTTCACCAGCTGGCCGCCATTTGCGCGTCAGGCGCGGGCGGAAACGCTGGCGCTGCGCCGCAGTGACTATCTGGCGGCGGCGCGGATGCAGGGCATCGGCGGTTTTCGTCTGATGTTCGGCCACATTCTGCCGCTGTGCCTGCCAAGCGCCGTGGTGCGCGCGGCGCTCAGCCTCGGCGGCATCATTCTGGCCTCTGCCGGTCTGGGCTTCCTCGGCATGGGCATTCAGCCACCGACCGCCGAATGGGGCTCGATGGTTGCAGAAGGCAGTAAAGTGATTTTCGATCAGTGGTGGGTCGCCGCTGCACCGGGCGGGGCGATTCTGTTCGCCAGCCTGGCTTTCAACCTGCTGGGCGATGGCCTGCGTGACAAAATGGATCCACGACATGGCAACTGATACGCAATCTTTCCATCAACAGCAGAACCATCAAAAAACGCTGCAAACCGACCGGCTGATTGCCAAAGACCTGACCATCTATCTGCCGGGCGACCGCCCGCTGGAGCTGGTGAAGTCGCTGTCACTCAACGTCGGACAGGAACGCGTGGCGCTGGTGGGGGAATCTGGTTCGGGTAAATCGCTGACCGCCCGCGCCCTGATGGGGCTTCTGCCGCACCCGTGCCAGATGCGCGCGACGCAACTGACGCTGGGCGATAACGACCTGACGACCCTGAAAGAGCGCGAGTGGAGCCGTCTGCGCGGTAATCGTGTCTCCATGGTGATGCAGGATCCAAAACACGCGCTGAACCCGACGCAGAAAATCGGCAAGCAGGTGGAAGAACCGCTACGCCTGCACACGCGCCTCGGGCGCAAAGAGCGTCAGGAAAAAGTGACCGATATGCTTAACGCCGTCGGTTTGCCAAATCCGGCGTTTTTGCAACAGCAATATCCGCATCAGCTGTCCGGCGGGATGGGGCAGCGTGTAATGCTGGCGATTGCGCTTATCAACGATCCTCAGTGGCTGATAGCCGATGAACCGACCTCAGCGCTGGATTTCGACATGCGCGAGCAGGTGCTCGGGCTGATCGAACGTCTGGTGGAGCAACGCAATATGGGGCTGATTCTCATCAGCCACGATTTACAGCAGGTGGCACATTACTGCGAGCGCGTGCTGGTGATGTACAAAGGTGAACTGCTGGATGAACTTCCGGCAGATCAGCTGGCGCACGCCACGCATCCCTATACCCATACGCTGTGGTCGTGCCGCCCGAGTAAGTTTACCCACGGCGAACGTCTGCCGGTGCTGGATCGTGAGCTTCTGGCTTCACTGACAAAGGAGCCTCGCCATGAGTGAAGCTATCGCGCAACTGCATCAGCTCAGCGTGTCACACCGGATGGGGCATGAAGTCCGCACCGTGGTACATAACGTCAATCTGACCATCAATAAGGGCGAATGCTTTGGCCTGGTCGGTCCGTCGGGCTGTGGGAAATCTTCGCTTTTGTGGGTGCTGGCCGGTCTTAACGGTCAGTGGGAGGGCAGCCTGAATTTGCTCGGGAACGATGTCAAACCCGGCAAACCGTTCACCGGCAGCCTGCGCCGTGACGTGCAGATGGTGTTTCAGGATCCGTATGCGTCGCTGCACCCGAAGCACAGGCTGCTGCGCACGCTGGCAGAGCCGCTGAAAATCATCAAAGAGCAGGATATCGAACAGAAAATTGCCGAAGGTTTCCGGCAGGTCGGGTTGGATCCGGCGCTGATGAACCGCTATCCGCATCAGCTCTCGGGCGGGCAGCGTCAGCGCGTGGCGATTGTCCGCGCGTTGCTGCTAAAGCCCAAACTGCTGCTGCTCGATGAACCGACCTCTGCGCTGGATATGTCAGTGCAGGCAGAAATCCTCAATCTGCTCAATGACCTGAAAGCGGGTGGCGATCTGACCATGCTGCTGGTGAGCCATGATGCGGATGTGATTGATCACATGTGCGATCGTGCGGTGCATATGGCGAAAGGGCATGTGTTGAGCTAAACCGCTCTGTTTTCTCCTCCCCATCCCGGCCTTCCCCTCGTGAGAGGGGAAGGCGCGATTGCGCCATCTTCCCCTTTTTAACGATAAATCCTGCCCTTTATTCCTTAATCTAATTTATTAAAATACAAAGCTTTATTTCATTGTTCTGGCCTTGGCGTTGCACCTCTACACTCGGAAAAACTGTCTTTTCACCTGTGGAGATCGACCTCAATGAAAGTACGTGTTCCTTCCCTGTTATTTCTGCTCATGATGGCGGTAACCCGTGTGGATGCGGCGACGCCGCCGGATACGCTGGTGGTGGCCGGTTCCCTTGAAGGGATTATCAGCCTGGATCCGGCGGAAAGTTTTGAAACCGTCAGTTCCGGAAATCTGGTGAACCTTTATCAGCAACTGGTGCAATCGAATCGTCAGCATCCTGACCAGCTCGATCCTGATGCCGCTGCCAGCTGGCAACCGGGGCCGGACGGGCATAGCCTGATCTTCACTTTAAAAAGCGGACAGAAATTTGCCAGCGGCAATCCGGTTACCGCCGACGATGTGATTTATTCGTTTACCCGCGTGGTGAAACTCAATAAAAGCCCGTCGTTTATTCTCGGTGAACTGGGCTGGACGCCGGAAAACGTCGACGGCAATTTGAAAAAACTAAGCGACGATAAAGTGCAGCTTAACTGGCCAGCGGACATCGGCAGCGGTCTGGTACTGAGCATTTTGTCTGCGCCGGTAGCGGGCATTGTCGACAGCAAGCTGCTCAAAGAGCATGCCGAGCAGGATGATTTCGGCAACAGCTGGCTGCGTTCCCGTTCGGCGGGCAGCGGCGCGTTTGAAGTGCGTAACTATGTGCCGCATGAAGCGCTGATTTTCAAACGTAATCCGAATGCTAAACCGCTGGCGAAGCTGGAAAACGTGCTGTTTAAAAACGTCGGCGACCCCTCCACGCGGCGTCTGCTGGTGCTTAATGGCGATGCAGATGTGGCCTACGATTTAGGTGCCGATCAGTTCAGCTCGCTGCAAAAAGAGAAGGGTGTACACGTTGCCCAGTTCCCGGCGGCCAAGGTGTTCTATCTGGCGTTTAACGTCGGCGACACGACGCAACCTGCGCTGGCGAATCCTGCACTGTGGGAAGCGGCGCGCTGGCTGGTGGATTATCAGGGGATTTCGACCGAACTGCTGAAAGGGCAATACGGCATTCATCAGACGTTCCTGCCTGACGGTCTGGCGGGGGCGATTGACGATCAGCCATTCAAATATGACGTGAATAAAGCGAAGGAAATCCTCAGTAAAGGCGGTATCGCGCCGGGTACAAAGATCGATTTGATTGTTATCAATCAGCCACCGTACTCCGATATTGCGCAGGCGCTACAGGCCAGCTTTGCGAAAGCAGATATTAACTTAGTGGTGCACCCGCTGGTGGAAAGCGACGTACTGACCCGTATGCGCGCACATAAATTCCAGTCGATCTTCACCTACTGGGGCGCGGATTATCTTGATCCTAATACCAACGCCAGCACCTTTGCGTATAACGTGCCAAACGGGCCGAAAACCCTGGCGCAGCGCATTCAGTGGGTAATCCCGGAGATAAGCAAACAAACGCGTGCGGCAGCGGCTGAGTCCGACCCCACCAAACGAAAAGCACTCTATGCAGACTTACAGCGCGAGTTGCAACGCAGTTCACCGTTTGTAGTGGCGCTTCAGAGTAAATTGCTGGTGGCGATTCGGGATAACGTCAAGGGCGCAAGCCAGAACGTGGCAGGTAGCCAGCTGTATCTTGATTCGATTACCAAAGAGTAATTTTGACAGTAATGCACGCTTTACCCACGTGGCACTCTTTATCTGCGCTGAATTTTTCTCCCCGCTGCACTCTGGCAGGGATAATGTTGAGAAAATGTCGATAAAGAGTGCAACAAGCAAAACTGTGATATTGCAGGTTGTAGCCAAAGCACTGAGAAATAAAGGATTCACAAATCCGCAGTGAGTTGGCATATAAGCTGCATTATTTATTCCACAGGGTTTCACCCCACGGAAGGCTGATCAAAGTTATCAAAAAGGCGTCCGTTAGCGTTCAGGAAAACTGAGCGCTAACTGGACGCTTTTTTTTGTGCCTGCGGGCATGCCTGAGAACTTCCGCTAGAATCACAGCACACCTTTGAAAGGACAATTTTGGATGCGAACACTCTCAGGTTGGCAAAAAGGGGGCGCGCTGTGTTTCACTCTGGGCGGAGTGCAATATTTGCTGGCGGAGAAAATCAGCGCGCTGGCATGGCATACGCCTGACTACTCTTATCGTCAAAACTACATCAGCGATTTAGGTATTGCATCGTGCGGGATGACCGCCGATGGCCGTGATATTTGTTCACCGTTGCATATTCTGATGAACAGCGGGTTTGCGATGGAAGGCATTCTGTTTTTTATCGGCTGCTGGCTGATGCGTCCTGTTTTTCACGAACCAGGGCGTTCGCTTTTTCTGCTGTCCGGATTGTTGCATGCAGTGGGCGGTGTGATGATTGCGCTGTTTCACAGCGGCGGCGGAACGGGCGGAGTGACACTGCATCAGACCGGTGCGGTGATGGCGATAGCGGGCGGAAACCTGTGCTTGCTGTCTGCGGCATGGATGAAGCGTAACAGCGCAGGATGGCGTGAGTTTTCGTGGCTCAGCCTGATGCTGGGCGTCGTCGGGCTGGTCAGCATGTTCACCATATCGCTGGACGTCTTGCCGGTGGGCATCATTGAACGAATGTCGGTTTACACCATTACCGGCTGGCAGATTGTGGCGGGTATCTGGCTGTTTCTGAAAATTCAGAAATAAAAAAAGCGCCCGCAGGCGCTTAGTGATAAAGATTTCTGAATCAGCGGCCAAACAGATCGCGGCGTTTCGGTTTCACGAACTGAGCCAGCAGGACCAGCACACCGATCACCATGAAGACGCTGAACACCACGACCAGCCACTGCGGCATGCCGAGGGTCAGGAATTCCCACTGTTTCTCTGCACAGTCACCGCTGGCAACGAACATGCCAGGGAACCATTTGTCCAGAGGCAGCCAGGTTGGGAAACGTGCGGCGAAATCACAGGTCGCAAACGGAGAGGGGTGCAGCTGGATCATGGTGTGTTCCCATGACAGGCGGATCCCTTCGTAAGCGCTGTACAGCCAGATTAAGATACCGGCATAACGCAACCAGGTCGCAGGTGCAATTGCCCCCACCAGCCCTGCACCCAAAATACCCAGTAAGGCACAACGCTCATAGATACACATGACACACGGCTTAAGTAACATCACGTGTTGGAAATACAACGCAACCAGCTCGAGGATAAGCGCGGTAAGTGCCATCAGAAGCCAGGCACCGCGTCCCTGTGAGCAGCGGTTAAGATATTGCAACATAGTAATTTTTCCCTGCAGTTAGCTACTGAGACGCAGTGTAAACCAATTGCCTCACGCTGCCAGCCTGTACAAATAAAAATTAGGTAAATAATTGCGTTAAAACGGACTATTCCACTTTAATTTCGCTAATTTCTCAGAAGACAACCGTTTTGGAAATTACCGGTGTTTCATCTTTCACATCAGCCCAGCGCAATCCAGCCCATATCGGTGTACCACTGTGTCATATCCGGTAGCAGGAACTGCACACACAGCAGGCCGACCAGCGTCATCACCACCGTATAAGGCAGCGCCATCCACACCATCCGTCCGTAAGACAAACGAATCAGCGGTGCAAGCGCGGAGGTCAGCAGGAACAGGAAGGCTGCCTGCCCGTTGGGTGTCGCAACCGACGGCAAATTTGTGCCGGTATTGATAGCCACCGCCAGCAACTCAAACTGTTTGAGACTGATGGCACCACTTTCCAGCGCCGCCCTGGCCTCGTTGATATATACCGTACCGACGAAGACGTTATCCGAGACTGACGAGAGCAGGCCGTTGAAGAGATAGAACAACGACAGCTGATGTGAGGGCGCGGACTGCAACACGAAGTGGATGATCGGCGTGAACAGATGCTGCTCGATGATCACGGCGACCACGGCGAAGAAGACGGTCAGCAGGGCGGTAAACGGCAGGGATTCCTGAAAGGCTTTGCCGATGGCGTGCTCATCGGTCACGCCGCAGAACGCGGTGGCGAAGATGATCACTGAAAGACCAATCAGGCCAACTTCTGCCAGATGGAACGCCAGCGCCACAATCAGCCAGACGCCAATCAGCGCCTGAACGCCAAGCTTGATTCGTTCCTGTCGCGTACTGTTTTCACTGTTTTTCTGATCGAACTTTTTCAGCACCTCAAATACCGGCTGCGGCAACTGTGCACCATAACCAAACCAGCGGAAACGTTCGACCATCGCGCAGACGATAAAGCCGCAGATAAACACCGGCACGCTGACCGGCGACATGCGGATCAGGAAATCGGCGAACTGCCAGCCTGCGCTTTTGGCGATGATCAGGTTCTGCGGTTCACCGACCATGGTCATCACGCCGCCCAGCGCCGTGCCAACGCCCGCATGCATCATCAGGCTGCGTAGAAAGGCGCGGAACTGCTCGAGGATCGCCTGGTGCTGCTGATTGCCGGTGAAGGCGCTGTCGTCGTTGACGTCAGTGCTTTCGCTCTGATTTGAGGCGACCTTGTGGTAGATAGAATAGAAACCGACGGAAACGCTGATCACCACGGCGATCACCGTCAGGGCATCGAGGAAGGCGGACAAAAACGCAGCAGCGAAACAAAACGCCAGCGAGAGGGCGATTTTATTGCGCAAATTCAGCAGCAGTTTGGTGAACACATACAGCAGGAGCTGCTTCATGAAGTAGATGCCAGCGACCATGAAAATCAGCAATAAGATCACTTCCAGATTGGCGGAAATCTCCTCGCGGATACGCTCCGCGCTGGTCATGCCGGTGATCACCGCTTCGATGGCCAACAAACCACCCGGCTGTAGCGGGTAGCATTTCAGCGCCATGCCCAGCGTGAAAATGAATTCCACCACCAGCATCCAGCCTGCCAGAAAGGGGCTGACCAGAAAGAATACCAGCGGATTGATGACCAGAAACGCCAGAATGGTGATTTTGTACCAGTTAGGCGATTGCCCCAGAAAGTTTTTTACAAATGCGCGCGTGAACGTAGTTTCCATATTCCCCAAAGACTCCTGTTATTATCTCTTATCTTTCAAATGGATAAACGTGTGACGTAATTCTCATTATTGCCGTTACCGGATTATTGACCGCATTAAGTTGTTCAAAAATTTGAAATTATGCCAACCCCTGCACAGTTTCGACATTGGTTCCGCCTGGGCGCTATAACCCGCGATTTTCATCTGGTATGATGAGCGTAACTTTATCCCCAATAAATGCCCCAAACGGAACGACAAACACATGGTTATTAAGGCACAAAGTCCTGCCGGTTTTGCCGAAGAGTATATCATCGAAAGTATCTGGAACAGTCGGTTCCCGCCCGGTTCAATTTTACCGGCAGAAAGAGAACTTTCAGAACTCATTGGGGTAACCCGTACTACCTTACGTGAAGTATTACAGCGCCTTTCCCGTGACGGCTGGCTGACCATTCAGCACGGTAAGCCGACGAAAGTGAACAACTTTTGGGAAACCTCCGGCCTCAATATTTTGGAAACGCTGGCACGCCTTGATCACGACAGCGTACCGCAGTTGATCGACAATCTGCTGTCCGTACGTACCAATATCGCGACGATTTTCATCCGCAAAGCGATGCGTACCAATCCGGATGAAACGCAGAAAGTGCTCGCGACGGCCACCGAGGTACAAGACAACGCCGAAGCTTTTATGCTGCTCGATTACGATATTTTCCGCGGTCTGGCCTTTGCCTCCGGCAACCCGATTTATGGGCTGATCATCAACGGTCTGCGCGGGTTGTATCAGCGTGTCGGACGCTATTACTTCTCTAATCCTGAAGCCCGTAAACTGGCGATCGCGTTCTACAAGAAATTGTCAGATATCTGCCACGAGAAAAGTTATGAGCAGATTGTCGATTGTGTGCGCACTTATGGCCGTCAGAGCGGTGAGATTTGGCACAGCATGCAGGGCACCATGCCCGGCGATCTGACCGACCAAAAAAAGTAACCGGTCGGCTGAAATGAGAAAAGGGCGCTAAGCGCCCTTTTTTAATGCCTGAAATCCACGTCAATCATAATGGCGCAGGGCGCGGCGGGCAGCGTTCCAGCAGCTCGACACTGCCGTCCTCATTGAGTTGCTCGATAAATACATCAAAGCCCCACAGACGGTGAACGTGCTTCATCACTTCCCGGCGGCTTTTATCCAGCGGCGCACGATCCTGCGGGATGTAGCGCAGCGTCAGTGAACGGTCGCCGCGCAAATCGACGTTCCACACCTGAATGTTGGGTTCGTGATTGCTCAGATTGTACTGCGCCGACAGTTCCTGACGGATTGCCCGATAGCCTTCTTCATTATGGATCGCGGCGATTTCCAGATAGTTATTATGGTCGTCATCGAGCACGGTAAACAGGCGGAAATCGCGCATCACTTTCGGCGACAGGAACTGGCTGATGAAACTTTCATCTTTGAAATCACGCATCGCGAAATGCAACGTGGTCAGCCAGTCCGATCCGGCGATGTCCGGGAACCAGTAGTGATCTTCCTCTGTAGGTTCCTGACAAATACGTTTAATGTCCTGGAACATCGCAAAGCCCAGCGCGTAAGGGTTGATTCCGCTGTAATACGGGCTGTTGTAGGGCGGCTGGAACACCACATTGGTGTGGCTGTGCAGGAATTCCAGAATAAAGCGGTCGGAGACTTTTCCTTCGTCATACAGATGATTAAGGATGGTGTAGTGCCAGAACGTTGCCCAGCCTTCGTTCATCACCTGGGTCTGTTTTTGCGGATAGAAATACTGACTGATTTTACGCACGATGCGCAAAATCTCGCGCTGCCAGGGTTCGAGCAACGGGGCATTCTTTTCCATGAAGTACAGCAGGTTTTCCTGCGGCTCGGAAGGGAAGCGGCGTGCCTGTTCCGGCGCATCGATGGCGTCTTTACGCGGCAAGGTTTTCCACAGCGTGTTCACCTGACTTTGCAGATATTCTTCACGGCTTTTCTGCCGCGCCAGCTCTTCCTGTAAAGAGATCTTCTGCGGACGTTTATAGCGATCTACGCCGTAATTCATCAGCGCATGGCAGGAATCAAGCAGCCGTTCCACTTCATCGGTGCCGTAACGCTCTTCGCATTCGCTGATATAGCGTTTAGCGAACAACAGATAATCGACAATCGAACTGGCGTCGGTCCAGCTTTTAAACAGGTAGTTATTTTTAAAGAAAGAGTTATGCCCGTAGCAGGCATGGGCCATCACCAGTGCCTGCATCGTGATGGTGTTTTCTTCCATCAGATAGGCGATACAGGGATTGGAGTTGATGACGATTTCATACGCCAGGCCTTGCTGGCCGTGTTTGTACAGTTGTTCGGTTTCGATGAATTTTTTGCCGAACGACCAGTGCGTGTAATTGATGGGCATACCGATACTGGAGTAGGCATCCATCATCTGTTCGGAGGTGATGATTTCGATTTGATGAGGATAAGTGTCCAGCCGGTAAGACTTCGCCACCCGGTCGATCTCAGCGAGATAGGTTTGTAACAAATCAAACGTCCAGTCCGGTCCATCGCTAAGGCGTTTGTCCTCAGTATTTTTCTTTTGGGTCACTGTCGTCATAAGCCGCACCCTCATTCAGTTATGGACGCTACAGAGTGTTTGATTCACAACCTTTTCTTAAGATTTCGCACGTCCAGTAGTAATCGTAGCTCAATCTGGTTTTGCTGCCTGATAAAGACCTGAAATCCGTTCCTGCCTCAATCTATATCCTCACGCCTGCACGCTGTCAATTGCGCAGGGGCAGTAACAAAAAACCCTGCGAGGCAGGGCTGGTGTATTTCTTAAAAGAGCAGGGAATTCAGCTGCGGATAAAGGCCAGCAGATCTTGGTTAATTTCATCTTTATGCGTACTGCACAGGCCATGCGATGCGCCCGGATACACTTTCTCAGTGCCCTGCGGCAGCAGTTTTAGCGCCGCTTTACTGGAAGACACCGGCGGTACAATCTGGTCATCATCTCCATAAATCACCAGCGTCGGAATGGTCATCTTCTTCAGGTCTTCACGCTGGTCGGTTTCAGAAAAGGCTTTCACGCAGTCATACAATGATTTGATCGACCCCTGCATGCCTTGCAGCCAGAAACTCTCTATCAGGCCTTCAGACACTTTCGCTCCCGGTCGGTTGAAACCGTAGAATGCTTGCGTCAGATCGCGGAAGAACTGTGAACGGTCGTTCTTCACGCCGTCGCGAATACCGTCAAATACCGACAGCGGCAGGCCGTCCGGGTTGAAGTCGGTTTTGATCATAATAGGCGGAACCGCGCCAATCAGCACCGCTTTGGCGACGCGCGAGGTGCCGTGGCGGCCAATGTAACGGGCGACTTCGCCGCCGCCGGTAGAGTGTCCGACGTGAATCGCGTCCTTCAGATCAAGATAGGCGGTCAGTTCGGCCAGATCATCACCGTATTGATCCATAGTATTGCCGTCCCACGGCTGCGAGGAACGGCCATGCCCGCGGCGGTCAGCAGCGATTACGCGATAACCGTTGTTGGCCAGAAACAGCATCTGGTCTTCGAAGGCGTCGGACGTCAGCGGCCAGCCGTGGCTGAATACCACTGGCTGACCACTTCCCCAGTCTTTGTAAAACAGGTGCGTACCATCTTTAAGTTTCAGAAAGTTTGAATTATTCACTCATCGTCCTCTTATGGCGGGATGGAAAGGGGTTATACGGGAACCGGTAAAAGTGTAGGTGAATTTTTGAGTCATTGAGCGAAATGTGATGCAGGCGGCATTTTTAAAGGGTTTATAAACGGCCACAGGCAGGGTCTGTGCAGTTTCTTCTTATGATGAGGGAATATTACTGCGACTCATGTTTGCAGTGATATATTCCGCAAAATGACTTGTATACAAGAATAAATGCCCGTTATAAAACACAACCTGACGGCCATAAAGCTCAGTGAAAGCAATGCTGTCACTGCTGTCATAAAACCATAAATTTCTTTGTGCATAGTGATAATGTTGCGCGATATCGTTATTTATTTGTCCCTATTGAAAAAAAACCGGCAATGAACGATAAATAATTGTGAAATAACTCACGGTTATGAACGCCTGTGTTGGCGATTTTTGGCAGTCAGGTTAATTTCCTGTCATCAGAATATTATGCTTTGTTTGGGCGTGGAGTGGAGTCGATATGCGCGTAGTGATTTTAGGCAGTGGTGTGGTCGGTGTCGCCAGTGCATGGTATCTGGCCAAAGCGGGTCATCAGGTGACGGTTGTAGACCGTCAGTCGGGCCCGGCTGAAGAAACCAGCGCGGGCAATGCGGGGCAGATCTCACCGGGCTACGCGGCACCCTGGGCAGCGCCCGGCGTTCCGGTCAAAGCAGTTAAATGGATGTTTCAGAAACACGCGCCGCTGGCCATCCGCCTCGACGGCACGCAGTTCCAGCTCAAATGGATGTGGCAGATGCTGCGCAACTGCGACATGAACCATTATCAGACCAACAAGGGCCGCATGGTACGTCTGGCGGAATACAGCCGCGATTGTATGAAAGCGCTGCGCGAAGACACGGGCATTCAGTACGAAGGACGCCAGGGCGGTACGCTGCAATTGTTTCGCACCGCTCAGCAGTTTGAAAGCGCCGCGAAGGACATCGCCGTGCTGGAAGATGCTGGTGTGCCTTATCAGCTGCTGGAATCCAGCCAGCTGGCGAACGCCGAACCGGCGCTGGCGCAGGTCGCGCACAAACTGACCGGTGGTCTGCGTTTGCCCAATGATGAAACCGGCGACTGCCAGATGTTTACCCGCAAGCTGGCCGAAATGGCCCGGCAGGCGGGCGTGGTGTTTGAATTCAACCGCACGGTGGACAAGCTGCTGGTGGAAAACGGTGAGATCACCGGTGTCCAGTGTGGTGATGAAGTGAAGAAAGCCGATGCTTACGTGGTGGCGTTCGGTTCATATTCCACTGCGCTGCTGGCTGATCTGGTGTCGATTCCGGTGTATCCGCTGAAAGGTTACTCGCTGACCATCCCGATTACCGATCCGGCGTCTGCGCCGGTGTCTACCGTACTCGATGAAACTTACAAAATAGCCATTACCCGCTTTGACGATCGCATTCGCGTGGGTGGGATGGCGGAAATCGTCGGCTTTAATCTTAAGCTGGCGCAGGCACGTCGTGAGACGCTGGAAATGGTGGTGAGAGATCTTTACCCGAACGGCGGTAACGTGGAGCAGGCGACTTTCTGGACCGGACTGCGTCCGATGACTCCGGACGGCACGCCGATCGTAGGCCGTACGCGTATCAAGAACCTGTTCCTCAATACCGGCCACGGCACGCTGGGCTGGACGATGGCCTGCGGCTCCGGGCAACTGCTGGCTGATATTATGTCCGGCGTGACGCCAGCGATCCCGTCCGACGACCTTTCGGTAGAGCGCTACAGTCCCGGCTTTATCGCTCATCCGGCAGGCCCGCATAAAATGCATCCGGTGGGCTGAAGCTGCTGTTAATTCACGCCTGTGCCGTACGGTGCAGGCGCCACTTTATTTACTGCCGGAGCTGGTATGCCTCGCCCGATTTCTGCCACGTTATCTCTCTCTGCGTTATCTCATAATCTGGACGTTATCCGCCGTTTTGCCCCGAACAGTAAAGTCTGGGCGGTGGTGAAAGCCAACGGCTACGGCCACGGTATTTCGCGTATCTGGAAACATTTGTCCGGCGCTGATGGTTTTGCATTACTCGATTTTAAAGAAGCGATTTTGCTGCGCGAAGCGGGCTGGGAAGGACCCATTCTTCTGCTGGAAGGTTTTTTCAGCGCCAGCGATTTAACGGCGGTTGACCGTTATCGCCTGACAACATCGGTGCACAGCGACTGGCAAATTGCCGCGCTGGCAGAAGCTCAGCTCAGCCAGCCGGTGAATATCTACCTGAAAGTGAACAGCGGGATGAACCGGTTAGGCTTTGCTCCTGAGCGCATCAGAGAAATCTGGCAACAGCTGCATGCGCTGAAGCAGGTGGGCGAAATCACCCTGATGAGCCACTTCGCCACGGCTGACAGCACGGAAGGCGTGGATACCCAGGTGGCGGTGATCACGCAAGCGGGAGAGGGCATCAGCGGGCCGCGCTCCCTGGCGAACTCCGCCGCGACGCTCTGGCATCCGTCTACACATCACGACTGGGTTCGGCCTGGGATTATTCTTTACGGCGCGTCGCCGAGCGGGCAGTGGCAGGATATTGCCACTACCGGCCTGCAACCGGTGATGACGCTTAGCAGCGAGCTCATCGGCATTCAGCACCTGCATCCGGGCGACCGCGTGGGCTATGGCGCGCGGTATACGGCATTGCAGCCTCAGCGCATTGGCGTGGTGGCGTGCGGCTATGCGGACGGGTATCCGCGCCATGCGCCGTCCGGTACGCCGGTGTGGGTGGATGGTGTGCGCACGGTGACGGTCGGGACGGTATCGATGGACATGCTGGCAGTAGACTTAACACCCTGTCCGCAGGCGCAGATTGGAACACCGGTTGAACTGTGGGGGAAAAATCTGCCGGTGGATGATGTGGCTGCAGCGTGCGGTACGCTGGGGTATGAGCTGCTGAGTGCGCTCGCGCCCCGCGTACCGGTAACTACAGCCTAGAAGCCTTACTTCTCCAGACGGGTCAGACGGCCCGTCGATTTTTTGCTGGCGCGACGTGCCAGCATCGCCAGACATCCTCCCGCCAGCATGACCAGCGCCACGCTCAGCTTTGGCTGTAACGGCAGCGCCATCGCAATAAATCCGAGCAGCGCACCGCCAGCCATCTGCACCGAACCGACCAGCGCAGAGGCGACACCTGCTTCACTGGAGAACGGCTCAAGCGCATAGCTGGTCGCCGGACCCATCAGGAAAGCCAGACCGGCGCAGGCACTGGCGACCGGCAGCATGTATAACCAGGTCGCTGTTTGTTCCGCCGGTGGTACCAGCGTGATCCCGGCAATCAACCCGGCACAGCCGATGAACATCAAAATGCCGCCCGTTTTTAAACACACCGGACGTCCGACCTTACGGATAATGCGGTTGGCAACAAAACTCACCGCCATGATCCAGAAGCCATTTGCGCCGAAGACGATGGAAAACTCCAGCGGAGTGAGTCCTGCGACATTCATCAGCACCGTCGGCGCCAACGAGACATAGGTCAGCGCCATACCCATCGCACCGGCATTCACCAGCGCAAACGTGATAAAGCGCGAGTCCGACAAAATACGGGCGTACTGACGAAACGGCAGGCCGGTATTAGTTTGAGTATCCGCCGGGCGGGTTTCCGGCAGTTTGAAAATAACCAGTAACAAAATCGCCACGGTATAACCGCTGAGTGCCCAGAACGGCGCACGCCAGCCATAGTACTGGGCGATAAGGCCGCCGATCAGCGGGGCCAGCGCCGGAATGATATTGAGCGTACCGTTAAGAAAACCGTAGGCGCGGGCGGCATCGTTACCGCTCATGCGATCGCGCACGCCGCTGAAAATAACGACCGACGTACAGCACACCGCCAGCCCCTGAACCACGCGCGAGAGCAGGAACATCCACGGCGCAACGGACGTGGCGGCAATGATTGCACCCGCCAGGTACACCACCACGCCGATAATGGCGATCGGGCGTCGACCGAATTTATCCACCAGCGGGCCGGCCACCAGCTGTCCCAGCCCCATCACCAGAATGAATAAGGAAATCGAGGACTGGATCACCCCCTCTGAGCTGTTGAGGCCGAGGGCAATCGCCGGGATGGCGGGCAGGTATAAATCAATACCCAGCGGGCCAAGCAATACCATGCTCAGCAACAGAAAAAGGAATTTTTGCATTGAAAACATCACTGTCAGTCATCCGAAGGGACGCTAAGGGTAATGATTTAGTTAATGAATGGGAAGGTTCTTGTGACGATCAGGCGAACGGGGGATGTGAACCAGAGTGGACAAGAACACGGACACTCAGGGAGTGTCCGTAAAGTCATTGTTCCGGATGCGTTATTTTTTCTTCCAAAAATCGTCAAACACCGTGACCGGCGGCTGGCGTTTATGCTCCGTGCGCAGATACCAACCTTCGATGATTTTCGCGGATGCCTCGTCGATAGTCTTGCCTTCCAGATAATCGTCGATCAGTTCGTAGGTCACGCCCAGCGCCACTTCATCCGGCAAGGCAGGGCGGTTTTCTTCTAAATCCGCCGTCGGCGCTTTGGTATATAAATGCTCGGGGCAACCGAGTTCTTTCAGCAACGCTTTTCCCTGACGTTTGTTCAGACGGAAAATTGGGTTGATGTCCGTGCCGCCGTCGCCGTATTTGGTGAAGAAGCCGGTGACCGCTTCTGCCGCGTGATCGGTGCCGACCACCACGCCTTTTTTCATGCCTGCAATGCTGTACTGCGCTTTCATGCGCTCGCGGGCTTTTTCGTTGCCCTTAATGAAATCGCTCAGTTCGATACCGATTTCACGCAGCGTCGCTTCACTCGCCAGCACGGCATTTTTAATATTGACGGTCAGAACCTGATCCGGCTGGATAAAGGTAATCGCATCCTTGCAATCGGATTCATCGGCCTGCACGCCATAGGGCAGGCGCACCGCGATGAACTGATAGCTGTCGTCAGCCGTTTGTGCACGTAATTCACTAATTGCCGTTTGGCAAAGTTTGCCGGTAAGAGTAGAATCCTGCCCGCCGCTGATGCCGAGTACCAAAGATTTAATAAAGGGATGGGCCAGCAGATAACTTTTGAGAAAATCGACGCTGACACGCACTTCCTGCGCGGCATCGATTTGCGGTTTAACGTGCAGAGCCTGAATAATCTCTTGTTGTAAAGCCATTGACCACTCCTCCTGAAGGCTGCCTTCGAGGAACCCGAGGCAAAAATAAGATGTTATCAGAACAAAACTACCCCGCATCGCTCAAAAGGACAAGATTGCGCAGCGCGTTCGGCGGAAATCTGTTCGCTGCCGGGTCTTGGTTTCTCAGGTGAAGTCTGCCGGGGAGCTGGTGATCAGGCCACATGATTTGCTATCACACCGCTTTCATGATGAAACTGCGTTGAAATGAAAAATCAACGCAACAAAACGTAATGATTGCGTTTTTTTATTGCAGGAAGTTTTGCAAATAATTTAAGTGATTAGGAACTGTCTAAAAAGGTCGCTTTATTAAGATATCGTGGCCTGAGTGCGTTATATTTGTTGCGGTAAAAAATTTGTATGTAGGTATGTGCCATCGAAACGGAGTTGCCAGGCTTGATTAACGGATCCTAATTAATGGCATTAATCGTGTAGTTCAATATCGTTATTTGCCTTAAGTCATATTGGGGAAGCAAAATGTTTTTTCGGGTTGTACGTCATTTACCAGTGTGTGCCGTTGTCTGCGGTGCCTCGCTGTTCAGTATCTCAAGCCTTGCAGACACCACTATTTTCACCGCGTTAGATGACCCTGCTCAGGCGAAAAAGCCGTTCGTGGGGAATGTTCAGGCGGGTTACAGTGCACAAACCGGTAACACCAGCAACTCCACGCTGAATGCCGATACCACGATGACCTGGTTTGGTACCAACACGGCGAACAGCCTGTGGGGTTCTGCGCGTAACACGTCCTCTTCCGGTGTGCGTTCATCCGAGAAGTATCAGGCCGGTGCCCGTACCCGTTACAATATCGATAACGCCAACTATCTGTTCGGTCAGGCCAGCTGGCTGAGTGACCGTTACAATGGTTACCGCGCGCGCGATGTGGCCACTGTCGGTTACGGTCGTCAGATTTGGAGCGGTCCGGTTCATACGCTGAATCTGGAAGCCGGTCCGGGTGTACGTCATGATGAGTTCCAGCAGGGCGGTAACTCCACCCGTGCATTGGCTTACGGTTCCGGTACTTATGGTTATCAAATAAGCGATACCGCGAAATTCACTCAGGGCGTTTCCGTGTTAGCGAACGATGAAACCACGCTGAACTCAGAAACCGCGCTGACCGTTGCGATCAACAGCCACTTCTCTTTGAAAGTCGCTTACGACGTCACGTACAACACCAAGCCACCCGCCAGTGCGCCGGATAAAACCGATACCGTCACTTCTGTGAATCTGGTTTACGGCATGTAATTTCCCGCTAAAGGGAAAGGAAATGCGCTGAAGTTTCCGTATTAAAAAAGCCGGCAGATTTATTTGCCGGCTTTTTATTTATCTCAATTTCACCCTTTTTCAGTTTGCTTATGAAGCAGATTGCGAAGCTGCAACCAACTGATTTTAAGACGTAAAAAATCCTCCCCAAAATCCCTCCAAAACTCCTCTCCAAAATGAATTTTAAAAAATCCCCTCCGGCGTGGGGAATCTTGCCCAGTTTTTCAACCAGCGTGATATGCGGTCATATAGCCAAAGTGATCCAATTAGCACCACGGTCATCATGGTATTTTTCAGTCATCGATGCTGATTTGTGACCCAGTAACGTTTGAGTGTCGATTCCGTGCGCGCTGTATAGCCGCTCGGCAAGAGACCTTTGTTCATGGAATGACGGGGGCGTTGTTCCTCTGGGGAATTTCAGTCCGGACATATTACGAGCTTCCATAAACACGCGGCTCAATCCGTTACCCCCAACAGGATCACCAGGTGCAGCAGAACCATGCGACCGTGTGTGATGAATAATGTATTTGCTGACGACCCGATCCCTACATCGTTTGATAACATCCCCAAGAGTCATGTTCAGTTCGGGTAAAAATAGGCTGATCGGCAGCGCGAGCCTGGTGCCTGTTTTTGATTGAGTGATGTGCAGGTGACCATCCCAGACGTCAGAAAATTTCATGTTCGAAATGTCTGTCCTACGCTGGCCACTGACCAGGGCGAGTAGCATTGAGTTTTGAATATATGGCTGTAGTTTTTCTGCTGCTTCAAATGCAGCCTTCCATTCATCAAAGCTGAGTCGTGCACGGACAACTTTAGCTCGAGGAATTCTGGTCGCCATTGCTGGGTTGAAACCTGGCTCCACTTCCCCGGCATGCTGCGCCTCTTTAAACATATCACCCCATACAGCCCTAAGTATTTGGGCCATTCGAGGTTTACCTGAGGCCTTATATTCATCCATGATCGCGGCCAGGGATTTTGTATCCAAATTATTTAGGCGAACATTGGGTAATCTTCGTGCAAGGACTAAAACACATGATTTTCTATTTTTCAGTGTTGTTGGTTTAATTTCCCCGTGTAAAACCCTTTCCTCCTGAATTGATAAATATTTATCAGCCCATTCTGACACCCTCATGCCTGCATCTTTAGACGTGGTGTTTTTAAATGTCATATCAATCAAAAAGTTGATCTGTTTCGACTGCTGTTCCGTAATCATATTATTTGCAGCGATTGCGGCTTCTCGCGCAGTATCCCCATCAGTGCCGAAGCCAATAAATTTACCGGTAATTGGATGCCGGTATTGCCAGTAAACCTTGCTCGTCCTGCGGTCTAACTTGCAGTACAGGTTTGGGATGTTGACTTTATGCGTACGGGGTCTGGCTGCCATTAATCGTTTTCTCCAGTAAAGCTCTGACAGAAGCGGGAAGGTGACTCGGGATCTCCGCTTTTGCAATGACACCAACATACTTCGCGTCTTCATCGACTATCCATTTACTGCCTTGTTTGATCGGGGCAGGGATGATCTGTCCGGTTTTTGCATACCGGTGAAGTGTTGCTGGTGCTGGTGGATATTTAAACCCTTTCGGACTGGATGCCCATTCCATCAAGGGTACGAGTTGGCCCATACGCTTTTTCTCCACACGTTAGTTATAGCCGGCTGCACACTGGCTTACAGATTTGAAAGCTTCTCGATTGCCTTGTCGAACGTTTCCACAGCAACATCCAGATCAGCGGCGCAGACCTTTGCTTTAATGGCGCGGACTTCCTCTGGTGATTTTGCGGCGCGGATCTGGGCCATTAAATCCAAAATAAATGATGGAGCAGAGTCAGGCGTAACGGCTGGCGCTTCACCCGGTCGCAAAACCAAAAGTTCGCTTGCCATGGCTTCAGCTTCTCCCCAGCGCAGAGAAGGGGAGCGATGCGCGATAATTTCCTTCAGACGTTCGTTGGTTAAATTTTTCATGATTTCCTCTCTGCTTTAATTTTGTAATAGGCCTGTTCAAAACCCCTCCAGTATTTCCAATACAGAAACCTCTGCTTTAGTCAGTTCGGGGCCATCATTTAACCGCCGTATCTGTAGTAATAGAACGAACATTCGGCACACCTATGATCCTAATACTCCGATCAGCTTTAAAAGCTTTTGCCAGCCTGTTTTCTGCTTCTCGAAGAGCCTGCCGGTATACCTGAGAAATTTGGCAGTCCGGCCCCCAGGAACCCAGACCGCCAATTTCAATAGTGAGCGTAACGATAGCGCCTGTTGTTGTTCTAACCACGGGTTTGTCGGTCATACATCCTCCTTCAAAAACAGGATCCAGTGAGTTTTGTCGGCTTTCCCGGTTCGCTGCCAAATAGTCGGCTTCTGGTCGGTCAGCGCGATAACTTGAGCAACTGGGATCTGCGTTTCGTTCCATTTGAAAACGAGCGTGCCGTGTGGCCGCAACACTCTGAACGCTTCGCGGAAACCGGCGGCGATGTCTTCACGCCACGTTGCTTTGTCCAGCGCGCCGTACTTCTTTCGCATCCATCCATTCACGCCAGCGCGTTCGAGGTGCGGGGGATCGAATACAACCTGGGCGAAACTGTTATCTGCAAACGGCAGGTGGCGGAAGTCTGCGATCACGTCCGGGATGATAAGCAACTGGCGGCCATCGCATAGCGTGTGATTTTCGCTCCGCACATCGCTGAATACAGCGCGCTCATCCTGCTTATCGAGCCAGAACATCCGGGATCCGCAGCACATATCGAGGATTGGCTTGCTAGTTGCCTCAGTCATACCGCCTCCCGATAAGATTTGCTGGTGTTGAGCGCCTGTTTGTAACTGGCCTTGGCTTCTTTCTGGGTATTACACCATTCACCGGAAGCGCGACGGGAAACCATGCGGAATTTCCCGTCGTTCGGATACCACGAACCGTATTCAATTTTCGGCACATCAATACCCAGCCACTCAGCAAACGAGTGGCCATAATCAGCTGCCAGATATTCTTGGTATCGGGTGCGTTTCTTTGGCGCTGGCAGTGCGGAAATTGCCATCTCGCGACCAGCATCCGTGACGTGGTAAACCACATCACCATCAGCACAGAAGGACGGCGCGGCGCGGGATGTCATCAGACCAGCAGAAACCAGAGATTCCAGATCAGCATTGTCACTGTGACCACCGCAGGCGAGGAAATAATTACGGTATGGTTCCCGGCGATTCTCGTTGATGCCCAGTGCATGCTGCAGCAGGCCGATCTGATGTTGGGTTATCTCATTCATCACCATTCTCCCCAACTAAACGATGCTGCAACCGGCCCGAGTTCTTCCGCTGCCACATAAACGCTACCTACCGGAGGTTTCACAGTTTCTGGCCGCCAGCCTTCGGTTATGTAACCACCCGCTTGCAACCCATCCAGGCACAATTTTGCGGTTTCCATCGTCAGGGCCATGCGCTCGAGCTGATATCGCTTGCGGTATACAAAGGCGCGTAGAGCCTCTTCCTTGGTAAGGTGATAGCTTGAACGCTCAGCACCTTTCAAACAGCGTTTGATACCGTTTTTCGCACGGGATTCTAACTGCGCCAACTGCACCGTAGTCATATGCGGATAGTCGTAACAGTGCCAAAAAGTTTTGTCGGTTTCGCGGATGACGACGCGCTCGCGCAGCATGATGATTGGCCTTCCGCTGCTATCGTTTCCGTCAACGTATCGGTAGCAATATTTTTTATCTTTCATGGATGCTCCCCTGCTCAGAACATCAGCTTTTCCCAGCGGCGCATAAACAAAGCTCTGGCCTTTACTGGGTTGAGAGGTGTGATAAGAATGTCGGTCGGCATGATGCCTTCCAGAATCGGCCAGAAATTATCGGCATCGACCTCCAGATCCCGACGTTCGGTCGCCAGCATGATCAGGTCAGCCGTTTTGACGATGGCGCTCATCTCCCGCGGGAGTTCGTATTTTTCGCGGATCAGGGAATCAATCTGGCGCTTGACGCGTGCATAGTCAGGCAGCATGCGCTTCAGCGGGGCTGGGATGTCCTTCATGTATGCTTCAGTAGCGTCATGCAACAGGGCCTCGCGCTGGTACTGTGGCGGAACAATCAGACTGCACAGAACAGAATGCTGCGCCACGCTGTAGAAGTCTGAAATCTGCCCGGCAAAGCGGCATTCGTGGGATAGCCCCTGCGCGATGTCGGTGATATTGAAGGCAAGTAGATTAGGATTTGAGAAATCCAAATGCTCGCCTGAAAAAGTGGTTAACCAGGTCATAAAATTACTCCACACGTTTAAAAAAAATAGGCTGCACACCGTTTTTGGCTTGATTGAATCCCTTGCCAGTGATGGCAATAAATTCGATTTACTCAGACATAGAAAAGGGCCACCGGTTATGCACTGGGTGTGCTGGTGGGGCCAGCGAACCCTTGTCTATGTCTGCGAAAAAAGTGGCGGTGGTCATGATCAGAACATTATCTTCGCTCCCCCTTGGGTAGGTTGAAGAGTCATGCCACCGCCGAAAGACAACTACACACAGCAATTATCGAGTTCCACGTCGATCTGGTCGGGCGGCGGGAGTTGAACCCGCAACAGGGTAAGGAGCCCTGCCATCACCGGATGCTTGGCACAACGTTAAGAGCACTGATTCTGTGGTTCAGAAGGTTGATTGTTAGTGAGACGCTCAACAACCAGTGCTCTTATCGTTGTGTTCCTGATGTGAGTCAGTATTAGCAAACTTACATTTGGTGTCAATAAAAAAGTTAAGTTAACTTACATTTAAATTTTGGACACAAAAAAGCCCGCGCATGGCGGGCCTTATAAGATAGGTATGCTTAGTGGAAATCGATGATGATCTGTTTCACGACACCAACCAACTTGCAGCTGCTATCAATTAAAATAGGTTTGAATTCTGGATTAAGTGGCATTAGGTAGTGATTTGGGCCATCTATTTCCAGTTTCTTAATAGTTGCCTGGCTGCTTCCATCAACTTGCGCCACCACAATGCGGCCGTTGGCCTCATCGATGAACCCAAATTCAGGATCCACAATAACTATGGAACCATCGGGAATGCTCAAGGCACCTGTTGAGGTCATAGATGCCCCCTTTACCTTGAGGGCAAACGAGTTATCTGAAACCCTCGCAGTTGTCTCTATCCATTCTGTATTGCTGGCAGTCAACTTCTCGCTGATCACGTCAGTCCATGCCCCGGCCTGAACCCAAGATATGAGCGGAACACTTTTAGAACGTCCGGCATTTATCCTGCTTGGATCGTCGATTTCACCTTGCCCCTTCAACAGCCAGTCAGGCGAAGACTGAAGAACAGTGGATAATTTCAGCAGGCTTTCGCTTGATGGTACGGTGGCGTCGTTTTCCCATTGGGTCACAGCCGAGGCGGAGACGCCCACATATTCAGCCACATCCTTTTGAGTCATTTTCAACTGACGCCGCCTAAATTTTACACGGCTTCCCACGGTATTCATCAAAACCTCCCGTCATTTTCAATGTTAGCTATCTTACATTTAGTTGACGTAAGTATTCTGTGAATATACGATGTAAGCATACTTACTTTATGGGTGGAGGAAGCATGTTTAAAAGTGATGTTCTCAAGCATTTTGGCGGAACTTCGAAGACAGCAAGCGCATTGGATATTTCTCATAGTGCCGTTTGTCAGTGGGGCAACGTTATCCCGGAAAAACAGGCGATGAAAGTTGAAAGAATTACGAAGGGGAAAATTAAGTACGTCCCTTCCATGTACGAAAAGGCTAGCACCGCTGGCGCTCAACCATAACTACCGAAGGAAAAGCGAAATGGTAGACCTGAAATCAACAGTAAAAGCGATGTGCAAAGCATTCCCCGGTGGTCGGGCGGCAATGGCTGGCGCTTTGGGCATGACTGAAACGCAATTCAACAACAATCTGTACGAAAAGAACGGCTGTCGCTTCTTTGAAGTGGTTGAGCTGGAAGCGATGGAAGACATCAGCGGCACCAGTTGCCTGGCTGAACATTTTGCACAGCGCCGCGGCGGTCTGTATGTGGACATCCCGCAATTGGACGAGCTCGACCAAGTAGAGCTTTTCAGCAAAAGCATGCGTACGGCGGCACATCGCGGGCATGTGGACATGTTCATGCAGGAAGCGCTGGAAGATGGAAACATTGATGCTCAGGAAGCGAAGCAAATCCTGACGCTCCATTCACGCCATCTGGCCGCGCGTGATGCAGAGGTTAGGGCTGTTTTGGCGCTATTCAGCAAAAGAAGTAAATCCGGAAAGGTTGACGCCCCAAGTGTGCAGCTTGAGGCGTCGGGTGCATTAACTAAACAGTGTGGAGTAATCAACGCATGAACAGTTTACTCATAAAAGCTGGAGTTCCGCAAATCCGCTGTGTTGCAACTGGCGGCACCGCTGGCTCTCTTTCGTACGAAGTGATGATAGGCAACCGCTGGATCCCGTGCAACTACCAGTTCGCCGCTTGGTGGGTAGGTTACGTCTGTGAAAACAGCCGGAAGGTGAGCGCATGTCTGAAGAAATCCAAAAGCTGGACCGGCATTACAAGGATTGGCGGGGCGTTGTGGTACACGTCGTGGGCTTCGACCGATCGGGCGGCAGAGTCATCTTCATGCGCGCAGATTACCCGCATGAGTGCGCACAGCCGGTTGAGTTGTTCCGATCGCGGTTTGAGAGGTTGATTGATGAGCCGGATATTTGAAATCGTTCAGGCCATGTCAGGGCAGGGTAATTGCATCACGATCCCTGCACCGTATCTGGACTTTGTCTTCGGTGACCCGCAGGCGCACCTGCTGGGCGCTATTTTGAATCAGCTGGTCTTCTGGTCAGGCAAGCCGTCTTCTCAGGAAAATGGCTGGTTCTACAAGACGCATGAAGAGTTGGCTGCAGAGATTCGTGGCGTTAAACCTGATCAGGTTCGTAAGGCCGTGGACAAGCTGATCACCAAGTACTTACCGGGCGTCATTCTGGAAGCAAAACGCAAAGTTAACGGTACCCCGAAGAAGCATTATCGGGTAGACGGCGATGCGCTAATCACCAAAATCTTCCCGCCAGTACTGGAAACGGCAGTATTGCCGAATGGGAATGGCGATATCGCCGAATCCAAACGTCAAAAAAGCCAAATGGAAACGGCAGAATCGCCGAATCTTAGAAACGGCAATATCGCCGATTCTTTTCTCTATACAGATCACTACACAGATCAAAACAAACAGATCATAAAACCCTCTTGTCCGCCGGCTGCGCCGACAGACGGGGAGGAATTTATTTCTGAACGTTTGACGAGAGAAGCCACTGAAATCATTCAGCACCTGTCGAACCTGACCAGCGTGAAGTTCGAAACCTCAGACGGCAACCTGCAACACATCCGCGCCCGTCTGCGTAACGCTACCGCGACCAAGGCTGAAATGCTGGTGGTTGTAGATCACCTTGTTGCCAGCTGGCTCGGCACGAAGTATGCGCGCGGACTGAACCCTGCAAAGATTTTCTCTTCCGAAAAGTTCTCTTCCAACCTGCTGGCAGCCAAAGCATGGGACGCCGCTGGCCGCCCAGCTTGTTCAAGCGAAGCCACCGCAACAGGAAATGACTCCACTGTCGATTCTGCTGAACGCGACGCAGCATACCGCCGTTTTACTTCTGGCGTCGGGGCAACGAAAAAGCCGAGTGAGCTGGAGAAAATGGTCCGTGTAGAAGCGGACAGAGCGAACGTTAGAAACATGGGGCCAGCTTATTCACAGCCACGCTGGAACCAGATTTGGAAAGAGTGCGCACAGCGCCAGCAGGGAGTGAAAGCAGCATGAAATCATACCCAGAGTTAGTTCTCGAAGAGCTACAACGCGATAACACCCCGCGTACATCGGCACAGATTGAAGCCCAGATCACCGCCAGAACAGGCGTTACGCCGCACAAGACAGCAGTGCACGGCGCAATCATCGCATTGAGAAAGCGTCCTAACGTGCATCTGATTCATACGTTGACCAATCCGCGCAAGTACAGCCTGGTAGTTCCATCAGCAACAGTGAAAACCCCGGCTGAAATCAATGCTGAGTTTGAACGTAATTTGTGGGCAGTACGTCAGGGAAGGGGACAGGTATGAATAGCGATTTAGAGCAGTTCAGCGAAGAAAGGCTGATGGAACTTATACACGAATCATCCAAACCAGAAATTGAGGCACTCGCCCGCATAGCCCTAGCGGCAAAGCAAGCAACACCAGCCAAGCCGTCACCGAAAAAACCTAACCATGCCCAGTGCTGCGCTGAAGCAGGCGGTGACCCTCGCTACTGCGACTGTGTTAACAAAGACCACGTTTATCTTTCAACGTTAGACACCACCCCACAACCAGCCCATACAGAGCAGGGAAAGGCCGTGGCAAATGAGTTTCTACCGGAAAATCTTGACCGCGCCTTAACGATAATGGGAGTGGCATTGCCGGAATCGAAAGAGGAGTTTAATTTTCAGGCGGAACGCTGGGTGCAGCGACTTATCAATCGCGTCATCCGTTACGAAGGAGAAATCCAATCGCAAGAATCCCATACAGAGCAGGATGGCTGGATTAAGTGCAGCGAGCGGATGCCTGATGTAAAGACTGCCGTGCTTGTAGGGTGCTTTTTTGGGAGAAACTGGACTTCAAAATGGGCAACTTTCGTTCCTGGAAGTCCTGAATCTCAGATTTCTGGGTGGATAATTCCGGGTGCATCATGGAAACCTACCCACTGGATGCCACTACCCGCCGCCCCTAAACCGGAGGCGCTATGACATCTGAATTCGCAAGCACCACCCCGATCGAGCACAAAGACCGCTGGCAGACGCCGGTTGAAGTCTTCACCGCGCTGGATCTGGAGTTTGGTTTCTATCTGGACGCCGCCGCCGACCACCAGAACACGCTATGCGCCCGGTACCTGACTGAAGCCGATGATGCGCTGGTTGCCGATTGGGAGAGTTACGGCGCCATCTGGTGTAACCCGCCATACAGCGCGATCACCCCGTGGGTTGAGAAAGCCGCCGAGCAGTGCCGCGCCCAGCACCAACCGGTAGTGATGCTTCTGCCAGCCGATACCTCAACAGGTTGGTTCTCGCTGGCGCTGACTACCGCCGACGAAATCCGCTTTATCACTGATGGTCGCCTGTCCTTCATCAATGCCGGTACCGGCAAGCCAGGCAAGAACGGCAACAGCAAGGGCAGCATGCTCGTTATCTGGCGCCCATTTATCAAACCGCGCGGGCAATTCACCACCGTTTCGCGTGAAGCGCTGATCACTGCTGGCGCTGAGTACCTGCAGGAGGTGGCAGCGTGAACGAACTTCAGAAAATCTGGCTTGATGCCTATCGCAGCTATCTCAAGGCTGCATCACCTACTGGCGAGCTTTGCCCGTCGGATCACGATAGTGCGCTTGATCATGCCGATGCTGTGCTGAATAGCCTGCTCAAAGCTGGAGAGGTGAATTGATGATCCACTATCACGGCGGACCCATTACCCCGGATACCTGCGCGATGAAAGCATGGTCAGCTGGACATGCGTTTATCTCTTTTGCCAATTCCAGCCAGATAGGATTGGCCTCGGAAATCTGCCAGTCATTCGCATTGGACAATGGTGCGTTCTCAATTTGGAAAAAAGCAGGGAAGAACAAAATCGACTGGTCTGATTATTACGACTTTGTTGAACGCTGGAAGAATCACCCTGGGTTGGATTTCGCAGTTATCCCTGATGTTATCGACGGCGGTGCCGCTGAGAATGATGCTCTGCTGGCTGAGTGGCCACACGGTAAGTTCGTCGGCTGCCCCGTCTGGCACATGAATGAAAGTGAAGACCGCTTTATCCGGCTTTGCCATGAGTACCCACGGGTGGCGATCGGCAGCTGTGGCGAGTATGACGTCAAATCACCACTCAAAGCCGTGGCCCGCATGAAAGACATTATCCGTCACGTTGTGGATGCTCATAGCCGACCTATCACTAAACTGCACGGCCTTCGCATGCTGAATAAGGACATCTTCACCCGACTTCCTCTCGCGTCCGCAGACAGCACAAACGTAGCGCGCAATATCGGAATTGATAGCGCATGGAAAGGAACCTATTCGCCTCAGTCGAAAGAAACCCGCGCTTATGTGCTTGCTGAGCGCATTGAATCCTTCAACAGCACCGGGACGCTGGAATATTGCGAAGTCCGGGATCGCTTCAACATGCAACTACAGATGGAGGTATAGCGATGATTGATGAACCGAAAGACGACAGCGAAAACGTTCTGGCCTTCACGAAGCGATTCGACAGCAATGCAGACATAAAGGACATGCGTAATTTTGTTGAATCAGATCAGGCAGTCCCGCGCTGCATGCACGGTGGTGTACTGGTATCTGAGTTCGAGCGAAAAGTCACATGTCGCCGCTGTGGCGCCGTGCTCGATGCATTCGATCACGTTCTCTCCATTGCAAAACAGGAAACAAAACTGGATTGGGAATTGCGTCAGCTGCGCGGTGAAATCACCGATCACCGCACCGGCCTTGAAAAGCTGAAACGTGAAGAGCTCAACACCCGAAACCGTATTAAAAACGCCGAAGGAAAACTGGCAAAAATCAGCATGGAAATCGCCAACATGAGTATAGCCGCCGGTATTCCAGTCGCCGCCGTCACCCGTGACACCTACACAGACGCGGAGAATTCATGATGCAACTGATCCTGCCATTCCCGCCGAGCATGAACGGTTATTGGCGCTCACCCGGTAAGGGCGCAAAGATCAGCGAACGCGGGAGAATCTACCGGTCAAACGCCATTGGTGCGGTGTATGAGCAGCTGCGCCGCCGCCCTCAGCCATTACAGCAGGATGTGCAGATCACGGTCATCCTGTACCCGCCGAACCGTGCAAAGCGCGACCTGGATAATTTCTTCAAAGCGCTGTTCGACAGCCTGACACACGCGGGCGTGTGGGTAGACGATAGCCAAATTAAACGGATATCTGCTGAGTGGGGACCTGTAACAAAGCTGGGAAGAGCTGAATTAACAATCACTGATTTCAAACCTGCCGGTGTGCAGCCGGTTTAACGTGTGGGGTATTTATGTCGAACAGTTTGCTGTCAGGAAAAGTGGTAACCATGTCGAGCCGTGAAATTGCTGAGCTGGTGCAGAGCAAGCACAGCGATGTTAAGCGCTCGGCTGAACGGCTTGCAGTTGGTGGAATATTAAGCGCGCCGTTGGCGCACACCCCCTATCTGCATGAGCAGAACGGTCAGGAATATCAGGAATACTGGTTCAATAAACGTGATTCTCTGGTGCTGGTCGCCCGGTTGTCGCCGGAGTTTACCGCCGTTGTGGTTGACCGCTGGCAGGAGCTCGAAACGAAAAGCCAGGTGCCGCAGTCACTTCCAGAAGCACTGCGCCTCGCAGCAGATCTGGCAGAAGAAAACCAAGCCTTAGAATCACGGCTGGCGCTGGCGGCCCCGAAAGTGGAGTTTGTCGATCAGTACGTTATGGCGAAAGGTTCAATGGGCTTCCGCGCAGTCTGTAAATTGCTGCATGCCAAAGAACCGGAATTCCGCCTATTCCTGTTAGATAAAGGGATTGTTTACCGGCTTGAAGGCCAGCTGACTCCAAAGGCCATTCACTTAGAAGCCGATCGCTTTGAAGTGAAGACCGGCACAAGCCAGCAGAACCAGCATGCATTCCGGCAGGCTCGCTTCACGGCAAAGGGTGTTGAATGGGTTGCCGGGCTGTGGGCAGGATATTTGAAACAGAAACAGGAGAACGCGGCGTGAGAGCATTATTGAAGCCATACCCACAGAGGGATTTGGGGATCGTGCTGTTGCGGCCGCCGGCGGACATGCTGCAGCACTTCAGCGGTAAACGTCTGCTGATCACCGACGAGCCAGCGGAGCTGCGCGGCACGGCGGATGGTCTGGTACCGGTAGAGGCTCAGCCGTTATCGCGTGATCCGCGTCTCGCGCCCTTTCTTTCGTCAGAGCGCGTGATTGGTCTGGCTGGTGGCTGGGATGCGCTGAAGCTTTGGGTTAAGCGTAACCGCGGTTGTCAGTGCACCGACTTCGGCGGCCTATATCATCATCATGAGCTGGTGCAGGTTCGCCGGGCGCGCGGCACTGTTTCCCTGTGCTGGTCTCACGATAATGAATACCGGGACAAAGAATCAGCCAAACTGGACGCCGCTGCGCTGGCGAACGTCACTGAATTCGTGACAGAAGCAATCCGCGCGCGGTCTCGTCTGCCAGACGGCCACCGCCTGACCTTGCCGGAACTGTGCTGGTGGGCAACGAGTAAGGGGCTGGCGGCACAGTTGCCGGAGGAAATAATTTGCGAGGCTCTTGGCGTGAAATACCGTGCACCTGGCACCCAGATGAAAGAATCCGACACCAACCCGTATGAGAAAGAACCGCGTGAGGCGCTGGTGAGCAACATCAAACCTGTGCTGGCGCTGGCAATCGATCCGGAGACGCCGGAGTCATTCTTACTGCGCCCGAAGCGCCGCCGGTACGAGAACACGAAATACACACAGTGGGTAAAGCGCCAGCCATGTTGTGCCTGTGGTAACGGGTCTGATGATCCGCACCACATCACCGGCAACGGATTTGGTGGAATGGCGACAAAAGCGCATGACCTGTTCGTGATCCCGCTGTGCAGACGGTGTCACGACTCACTTCATGCGAATACCCAGGATTGGGAAAAAGAACACGGTACACAGGAACACCTGTTACTGACGACATTAGACCGCGCGCTGGCGATGGGTGTTATCGCTACCGGCAAAGCAAAATAAGTGTGGAGACAGCATGAACCTTGAAACGATTTTGAAGCATTTTTCTCCGAAAGGCCTGTCAATCAGCGACAGTTCCCGCGCTACCGCGAGTGATGCGCTGAATATCACTGACATTATGGCGGCGCTGGGCATGACGCAGAGCGGCGCTGAATTCGGGCTGCGCTTGTTCCTGGCAAAAGCAGGGATCAGCGATCAGGACCGTGCGATAGCGATCGGCATGCTTACTCAGTACGCCAAACAACACGCGCCGAAGCATATCGGGAAGGTCGCCGGGCGCCGCATGGCCCAGTGTCTCCGAATTATGGCCACAATGGCGTTTGAAGATTATGCCCGGTCGGCAGCGGCCACGTCTGATTGTCCGTGCTGTTCCGGTACCGGGTTTTTGAAAGAGAAGAGAACCTTTATAAATCAGTTGGCAATTGACCGCCGCGAATATCTTGAGGCTTTGCCGGGCAATTTAGGCCTGCTTTACCGCGATGAAATGAAGTCCAAAACGGAAGGCGAAGAGATAGTTGATGTCATTTGCCAGCCGTGCAAAGGAAAGGGTGTTATATCGAGCCGATGCCGTTGTAACGGGACCGGAAAAGTAGTCGATCGGGAGAAGTCGATTCTGATGGGGCTGCCGGTAGAAAAGGAATGCCCGCGCTGTCATGGTGTTGGTTATTCCCGCCTGCCAGCGTCAGTAGCGCACCGCGCCGTGAAAGCCTTGCTTCCTGACCTGCCGGAGAGAACGTGGAACAACAGCTGGAAACCATTTTACGAAAAGCTGATCACTAAATGCTTCATTGAGGAGTCGGCAGCAGAGTCGGAATTTAAAAAGGTTACCCAGTGATTTAGACGTTGCAAAAGTTGCCGAATCTGGCTAGATTTATCCCAATGATGGAAAATTATACCTGATATCAAGCCTCGGCACTCGCCGGGGCTTTGTCATTTCTAGGGCTGCCAAATGGGCGGCCTTTTTTTATGCCCTCAATTCGGTTGTGAGGACAGCAACAGCGATAAGGGGTTTATCAATGTCTGATCCATTGTCTGGCGCTGGTGTCACTGTGGCACTTACAGGCGTCAGTATATTCGGATGGGTTAGCGGTCTGGACTATGGCGTAGTTTTCGGTTCCTTTGCTGGCGCTATGTTCTATGTCACCTCAGCCACTGACCTTACTCTTCTTCGCCGGGCCTCTTATTTCTGTGTGTCCTTCATGGTGGGGCTTTTCGGGGCTGGCGTGACGGGTTCGAAATTATCTTCATGGCTCGGATACAGCGATAAACCATTGGATGCTCTGGGCGCGTTAATCCTTGCAGCAATAGCAGTTCAGCTGCTGACCTTTGCGAGCAACAGAGCGAAAAACCCAACATCACTGATTGATCGGTGGAGGGGGAACAGTGGTAATAAATGACCCGCTGGTGATTGGCAACGTAGTGCTTTGCAGCCTGGTTGTCATTCGCCTCAGCTTCTTCCGTAAGAAGGGCGCTACCCATCGGACGTGGGCTTCATGGCTGGCATACCTGCTGATCCTGGCATATGCGACGGTACCGCTCCGATTCATGTTCGATCACTACACCAGCACCCACTGGGCGGCTTTCGCAATCAACGCGATCATCTGCGTTGCTGTATACCGAACCGGTGGCAACGTCGCCAAACTATTCAGCGCGCTGAGACATCCACAATGACAAAAGACCAATTTACCAAGGCGGCTTCCCTGAGCGCCGACTTAGCCGCGCGCTGGTATCCGCATGTGGTGTCCACGATGGCTGAATTCGATATTTCAACTCCAGCGCGCCAGGCGGCATTCATTGCGCAGGTGGGACATGAGTCTGGCGGCTTTAAGAAGCTGTGGGAGTCTTTCGACTATTCCGTTGAAGGTCTAAAAATCTTCGGAAAACGGCTCACAGATTCTCAGCGTCAACAACTCGGACGGCAAGCCGGTGAGCCGTATGTGCCAATGGAAAGGCAGAAGGCTATTGCTAACCTCGTCTATGCAGGCAGGTTCGGTAACAAAGCCGCTGGAGACGGTTATAAATTCCATGGTCGTGGCCTGAAACAGATCACGTTCCTCGATAACTACCTGGCCTGTGGCCGCGCGCTGGGTCTTGATTTGATCGGAAGTCCAGATCTGTTGCATCAGCCGGAATATGCGGCGCGGTCGGCGGGCTGGTTCTGGAAGGCAAACAACTGCAACAGCTTTGCCGACTCAGGCGACTTTGTGGGGCTGACCAAACGAATCAACGGTGGCGTAAATGGTCTGGCCGATCGGCAGGCTCGTCTGGCAATTGCCCAGAAAGCGCTGGGCATCTGAGAGGCACGACGTGGAAACATCATTGTTCGCTGCTGTGCTTAAGGCTTACTGGAAATCGGCTGTTGCCATATTACTGGCCGCCGCGCTGGTCTGGTGGATTGAGGGGCTGCGCTGGGACGCTGACGTGTCAAAGTTGAAAGCGACCCACACAGCGGAGCTGAAGAAATTCAGTGATCAGGCAGTGATTGACCTGACCAACCAGAAGAAGCGCACCGAAGCGGCACAAACCGCACTGGCGGCGCTGGATGCCAAACACACGAAGGAATTAGCCGATGAACAGGCCAATAATGACAGGCTGCGCGCTGATGTCGCTGCTGGCACTCGCCGGGTGCGGATCGCGGCAGCAAACCTTGCCACCTGCGAGCTTGTCGGGAACAGCACTACCGGAACCGGCGGCGTGGGCGATGCAGCACAAGTCGAACTCTCTGGCGCTGGTGGACGGGCTGTTCTCGATCTCCGAGCCAGCACAATCAAAGACGACCAAGTGATCCAATACCTTCAGGGCTATGCGGCTGAAGCCCAGAAACGATGCAGGGTAAACTGAAATTGAAATCCAAGAGTGATAACTACTAATAAAAAGAAGTCGTTTATAATCGCGACTCATCACTCAGGAGATCATTCAATGAAGAAAGAAATTATTAGGAACAATGCTTCGCATGAAGCTGGCCACTGGCTAACAGGTTGGATTCTCGGTCAGTCTAGCCAAAGTATTCTTATCTCCTGTGAATCAAATGGTCCGGATTCTTATTGCGAAAGGAAACCTCATCCAAACTTCCTGAATTTAAGCGAGATAAACGAAAATCTTGGACATCGAGTAATTAATTTACTTAGCGGCGCCAAAGCTGAATGTTTGGTTATGGGGGAATTCAAACACGAAATCTATAAGGATCTCGTGAGTGATTACAAGGGTGCATGGCCTGACTACTTTATGGCAAGTGAGCTCTTTCGCTACTATTACAGATCTATTCCTGAGATTTCTAGAAAGTCTTTTGAGGAGGAATGGCGCGAGTTAGAGAGAAAATGCGAAGAGATTATTTTATCCAATATTCAATTCATTAACTCTGTTACTTCTGCAGCAATTGAAAAGGCCAAACTTTCACCACTTACGGTTACTTTTTCTTTTGAAGAAATGATAGATATTTTTCACAACTCTAAATGAGCTGAACCGCCTACAGGCGGTTTTTTTATGGGGGCAAAGTGTCTCGAGTTTTCTATTCAACTCCATTCAGGTCTGGTGATATAGGCGGCGGGTTAAACGAAACTATATCACTTCTTCCTGATAATGCCTGGATTTGCATTCGTGACGCTGACACGATGTTCCTTACGCCCCAGCAGCAAAAACAAATTGCCGACATAGCTGGCGCTGATCCCGCGTTCGATGTGATCGGATGCATGACTAACCGGCTCCGATCTCCATACCAGACGCATGGCGGTCAACTCAGCGATGAACCGGATATTCGAGTTCACCTGCAGATTGCCGAAGAACTTGAAAGCCGTCACTGGGGCGAACTGGTGGAGCTACCCGCGCCAGAAGTTGTAGCCGGAATGCTGATGCTATTTCGCGTTTCTCTCTGGCAGAAAATTAAGTTTCAGCAGCGATCCATCTATTTCGACAAACAGTTCTGCGCTGCAGTGCGTGCGGCTGGCGGTAAGCTGGCAATAGCGCGCGGCATCTACCTGTTTCATCTTTACCGGTTCGGGAAGCCGAATCCCTGCGATTACACGGCGCATTTAACATGACAAAGATTGGTATCGGGATCACCACACACAACCGCTATGACGTGTTCAGTAAGACGCTGGCGGAAATAAAACGTCTGGCACCTGCTGGCGCTGAAATCATCGTTGTTGATGATGCGAGTGATAAGCCGGTACCAGAGGCAACCTACCGGTTCGCGCGGAACGTGGGTATCGCCGCGGCAAAGAATAAGTGCTTCGAGTTGCTGGAAGGTTGCGATCATATCTTTCTTTTTGACGACGACACTTACCCGCTGGTTGAAGGCTGGCATCAACCATACGTCGCCAGCCATGAGCCGCACCTGATGTACATCTTTCAGGACTTTGCAACCGGCACCAAACTTAACGACACCATCAAGATTTATCAGGACAGCGAGATCACCGCCTGGTCACACGCGCGCGGCTGCATGCTGTACTTCAAGCGCATCTGTCTCGATGTTGTCGGCGGTATGGATCCGGTGTTCGGTAAGTGGGGCTGGGAACATCCGAACCTGTCCGAACGAATTTATAACGCTGGCCTTACGTCATTCCGATATAGCGACGTGACGAACAGCGCTGGCCTGTTCTGGTCTGCTGACGAGCATCAGGTGGTTCAGTCCACTGTTGCCGGGCCTGACCGTTCAGTGATGATCACCCGCAACCGGCCAATCTATGAGGCGAACCGAGACAGTGACCGGTTCGTGCCATACAAACCGGCAGCAGGTGAAGACGTGATCATTACCACCTACTTCACCGGGCAGCCTGACCCACAGCGCGGTGAGGTGTGGAAGCCTGACTATGAAGAACTGCGACCGCTGATTGACTCAATGCGCGGTAAGAAGCTGGTGATTCTGCATGACTGCTTCGATGTTGCAGACAGCGACACAGTGCAGCACATCAGGGTTGAAACCAGCCTCTCACCTTACTGGCAACGATGGGTAAGCATCCTTCAATACCTCCACCGGAACCCGACCACGCGTCGGGTTTTTTGTGTCGATGGTACCGACGTGGAGATGCTCAACAATCCATTCGACAACATGGGCGCTTATCTCTACACCGGTGATGAACCGGAGAAGGTTGACTGTCCGTGGATGCGCAACCATCACCCGGCTGCTTTCCTTCAGTCATTCATGCGCAGCAATGCGAACCACACGCTGCTGAATGCTGGCTTGCTGGGTGGCAATCGTGACGTGGTGATCGCGTTCATTACGAAGATGCTGCGTTACTGGTCGGACAACGTGAGCGATGTGCATTACCGCAAGGCGATGACCGTCGGTGATAGCGACATGGGCCTGTTCAACTATACGGCTCTGACGTTCTTCCGCGACCGGCTGCAGCACGGGCAGCAGGTGAACACGGTGTTCAAACGATTCGAGCGCACCGGCGCCAGCTGGTTCAGACACAAGTGAGGCAACATGAAGAAGCATATTCAGTTAGCAAAGCTTTATAAGGGAAAGGAGTTCTTTGGTTATGGCCTGGCTGTTGATGGCGAATTGCTTGAACAGCAGGTCGATACCAACATCAGCACCAAGCCGAATGAGTTGCCATATATCACTGCCAGCTTTTACCTCAAAGAACAGCAGGCAGAGAACCCTATCATCATTGACCTCGATCAGCGTGAGACGGAATAAAAGAGCCTATGCCTCCTCGCATACCACGCGCATGCCGCAAGCATGGGTGTCGTCACACTACCATTGACCGTTCTGGCTACTGCCCTGAGCACATCAATACCGGATGGGAGAACCATCAGCAGGGTAAGACCAGACAGGAGCGCGGTTATGGTGCCAACTGGGACAAGCTTCGTCCTCTCATCCTTGCGAGAGATAAGCACCTGTGCCAGGAACATAAACGACAGGGCAAGCCAGTACCCGCGACAACAGTCGACCACATTCTTGCAAAGGCAAAAGGCGGGACAGATGACCCAGCCAACCTTGAGAGCCTGTGCTGGCCGTGCCACCGAAAGAAAACTGGGCGCGACCGGCTCGGATGATATCTATTCTCATTTGCTGGGGAGGGGCGGGCAAAAAGTTCAGAGCCCAGGCCCTGCCGAACCGCCGCCTAAGTTTTTGTCGCACGCCCGCAGGTTACAAATCTTTTTTAGGGGTCCCCTGAGGATCGATTAATTGGAGTTTTCAATCATGTCTGGACCGCCGAGAACCCCGACGGCTCTACGTTTGGTCAAGGGTAACCCATCGAAACGGGCCTTGAACAAGGCAGAGCCAAAACCTCCTTCTGGGGTCCCCCCAATTCCGAAGCATTTTAACAAGCAGGAAAAGTACTGGTTCAAACGGATCGGGGAAGAGTTGGATTGCTCCAGTGTGATCACCAAGCTTGATGGCATGGCGCTGGAACTTCTCATCGGCGCGTATGTTGAATGGCGAAAACATCGCGATGTGATCGACCAAGTTGGAGAGACTTACAACGTAACGAACATGCAGGGTGAAACGTTAGTAAAAGCCCATCCGCAGGTTGCGATGATGTCCGATGCCTGGAAACGTTTGCGGGCAATGATGTCTGAATTCGGCATGACCCCCGCCGCTCGCAGTAAAGTCAGCAGCGAAGGTAAAGGGGAAGCCGACCCACTCGAAGAATTTTTGAAAAAGCGCAAATGATGAATGGCAACGGTTTCGGATGGTATCCAGTACGCCGAGCGCGTGCTATCCGGCGAGATTGTTGCTGGCGAACTGGTGCGGCTTTCGTGCCAACGATTCCTTAACGATTTAGAGCATGGGCCGGAACGCGGCGTCTACTTCAGCGAGGATCGCGCACAGCACATCCTCGATTTCTATAACTTCGTCCCACACGTAAAAGGTGCACTGGCAGGCAAGCCGATAGAGTTAATGGCCTGGGACATCTTCATTCTCATAAACCTGTTCGGGTTCGTGATCCCTCTGATCGACGAAATGACCGGTGAACAGATGTTTGACGATGACGGCGACGCGATCATGGTTCGCCGTTTTCGCACTGCTTACAACGAGGTGGCGCGCAAAAACGCCAAGTCTACGCTCTCTTCGGGCATCGGCCTGTACATGACCGGCGCGGACGGCGAGGGCGGCGCAGAAGTCTATTCAGCGGCAACCACACGCGACCAGGCACGCATCGTTTTTGATGATGCAAAGAACATGATCAAGAAAGCACCTCGTTCGCTGGGCCGTTTGTTCGGTCATGTAAAACTCAACATTCACCAGGAGCGCTCCGCCTCCAAGTTTGAGCCACTTTCCAGCGATGCGAACAACCTCGACGGTCTGAATATCCATTGCGGGATCGTCGATGAGCTCCACGCTCACCGCACACGTGATGTCTGGGACGTGCTGGAAACGGCCACCGGTGCCCGTCTGCAGTCTTTGCTTTTTGCCATCACAACAGCAGGTTCAAACAAAGAGGGGATCTGCTTTGAGCAGCGCGACTACGCCATAAAGGTGTTGCGCGGTGTGGTAGATGACGACACTTACTTTGCTGTCATTTACACACTGGATGAAGACGACGACCCGTTTGATGAAAAGAACTGGCCGAAGGCAAATCCGGGGCTGGGGATCTGTAAGCGCTGGGACGACATGCGTCGCCTGGCGAAAAAAGCGAAAGAACAGGTCGCCGCTCGCCCGAACTTTTTCACCAAGCACCTCAATATCTGGGTGACGGCGGAAAGCGCCTGGATGGACATGGACCGCTGGGATAAGTGCGGCGACATTGCCCCGGATGAAGAACTGGTTAACTGGCCGCTTTGGGTTGGCATCGACTTAGCCAACAAGATAGACATCTGCGCCGCGGTTAAAACGTGGCTTGCACCTAATGGTCACACCCACACCAAGTCGAAATTCTGGCTCCCCGAAGGACGACTGGAAACCGCGCCGAAGCATATTTCTGAGCTTTACCGGAAATGGGCGGATGCCGGATATCTGGATTTAACCGATGGAGACGTTATCGATCACGGCTATATCAAAGCCGAGGTAGAAGCCTGGGTGAAAGGTGAAAGCCTGAAAGAAATAGCCTTCGACCCGTGGAGTGCAACCCAGTTTAGCCTGGCGCTGGCCGAAGAGGGATTACCGCTGGTCGAAGTTGCCCAGACGGTAAAAAACCTGTCTGAATCCATGAAGTCAGTTCAGGCCGACGTCTACGGCAGCAAGATCCACCACGACGGCAACCCGGTAATGACGTGGATGATGTCAAACGTCACCGTTAAGCCTGACAAAAACGACAACGTGTTCCCGAATAAATCAACGCCGGAAAATAAAATCGATGGGCCGGTGGCGCTGTTCACCGCCAAAAGCCGGTTACTCGTCAACGGTGGTGATGATAAGCAGGACTTAACCGACTTCTTCGAAGATCCGATAATGATAGGTGTCTGATGAAATCCAAAAAACAACCGGGGCGCGTAAAGAGCGCCCTTTTAAATTGGCTCGGTGTACCTATCAGTTTGACCACCGGCACGTTTTGGCAGGAATGGATGGGTACCAGCAGCAGCGGTAAAACGGTGACCGTCGATAAGGCGATCATGCTGTCAGCTGTCTGGGCCTGCGCGCGGTTGCTAAGCGAATCAGTCTCAACGTTGCCACTGAAAGTCTATAAGCGGGAAAAGGACGGTTCGCGCGCTCTGGCCACCGATCATCCGGCCTATAAAGTGCTCTGTAAACAGCCCAATGGAGAAATGACGCCGTCCAGATTCATGCTGATGCTCGTAGCCAGTATCTGTATGCGGGGTAATGCCTTCATCGAAAAGCTGATGATCGGGCAAAAGGTTGTTGGTCTTAACCCGCTTCTTCCTCAAAACATGGTCGTTAAGCGCCTCGATAACGGGCAGCTGCAGTACACCTATACCGATAAAAACGGTAAGCGTGATATCCCCGTGAAAAACATGATGCACATTCGCGGGTTCGGCCTGGACGGTGTCTGCGGCATGATGCCGATGATGGCTGGGCGGGATGTTATTGGTTCGGCCATGGCGGTTGAAGAATCTGCCGCGAAAATCTTTGAAAACGGCATACAGAACTCAGGGTTCATCAGCGCTAAGAGCGATATAAACCCAGAACAGAGAGCGCGTTTAAAGCAAAACTTGAACACGTTTGTAGGTTCAAAGAATGCCGGTAAGGTCATGGTGCTTGAAGGCGACATGACCTATCAGGGTGTAACGATGAACCCCGAGGCAGCGCAGATGCTGGAGAGCCGCTCCTTCAGTATTGAAGAAATCTGCCGCTGGTTCCGGATCCCGCCGTTTATGGTCGGGCATATGACCAAGCAAAGCAGCTGGGCATCCAGCGTCGAAGGCATGAACCTTTTATTTCTGACTAACACGCTGCGCCCGCTGCTGGTCAATATCGAGCAGGAGATAGCGCGCTGCTTGCTGGGTAATGATGAAGATTATTTTGCCGAATTCTCTGTGGAAGGTTTACTCCGCGCTGACAGCGCCGGGCGCGCGGCTTATTACACTACCGCCTTGCAGAATGGCTGGATGAGCCGCAACGACGTCCGCCGGCTGGAAAATCTGCCTCCGATCCCGGGCGGCGACATTTACACCGTGCAGCTGAACCTCACCGCGCTTGAAGATTTACGCCAAAACAACCAGGCAGCCAGAGCGAACGCACTGCTCGAGCTCCATAACCAACTGTTCCCCGATATTTCTTTCGAACATTCCCCGCTGAAAAAGGCGGCTTAGGAGCCAACCCATGTCATTAAAGAATCTTCCGGCAGCGCCGGAGGGGCGCCCGTGCGCGAAAGTCACCAGTGAACTATCACCGGCCGCTTTGGATCGCTGGGACGGTGGCATTAAGGCTGCCAACAGCAACGACAACACGATCTCTATTTTCGATGTCATTGGTTCTGATTACTGGGGGGAGGGTGTTACCGCTAACCGAATTGCTGGCGCTCTTCGCTCAATGAACGGGGAAGACGTCACGGTGAGCATCAACTCGCCGGGCGGTGACATGTTCGAAGGGCTGGCAATCTATAACCAACTCCGAGAATACAGCGGCAAAGTCACCGTAAAGGTGCTGGGCATCGCCGCTTCTGCAGCATCGATTATCGCCATGGCCGGTGACGAGGTGCAGATTGGTCGCGGCGCGTTTCTCATGATCCACAATTGCTGGGTCGTCGTGGTTGGAAACCGGCTTGACCTCGCGCGCGCGGCTCAGGATATGGAGCCCTTCGACCGGGCAATGCAGGATATTTATTCCGCCCGCAGCGGGCTTGATGCCGAAACGGTGTCAGGAATGATGGACAACGAAACATATATCGGCGGCAACGATGCGGTCGAGAAAGGTTTAGCTGACCGGCTTTTGTCGGCGGATGAAATCTCCGATGGAGACGAAAGCCCTGCAGCAGCGCTGCGAAAACTCGACGCGCTGCTTGCCAAGGCCAATACGCCGCGCTCAGAACGCAGAAAACTTCTCAAATCTTTATCTGCCAGTACGCCGGGCGCTACTGACAATCAACAAGGTAAGCCGAGCGCTACCGACTCACCAAACCCTGAAGACCTCAAACAACTTGAAAACGCGCTGGCCGCGTTCGGCAAATAAGGAAACACCATGTCCGAAGTAAATGAAATCCTGAAAAAAGTAACCGCTAGCATTGAAGAAGCCAACGGTAAATTCAGCGCCAAAGCTGAAGAGGCGCTGACTGAGGCACGTAAATCCGGCACGCTCTCTGCAGAAACCAAAGCCGCAGTAGACCAGATGGCGTCTGAGTTCAATGCTCTGCGCGAAGCTGAAAAAACTCTTAAATCGGCGCTGGGTGAGTTGGAGCAGCACGTCGCGCAAATGCCTCTGAACAATGCCGCTAAGGTTGCCGAGACCGTGGGTAAAGTGGTGATCAGCTCAGAAGCGCTGAAGAACTTTGCGGCGAGCGTTGAAGGCGGCAAGCGTGTAAACATTCCTGTGAATGCGGCGTTGCTGTCCACGGATGTTGCCGACGGCGTTGTCGAGCCTCAGCGTTTACCAGGCATCGATACTGCGCCGAAACAGCGTTTGTTCATCCGCGATCTGATTGCTCCGGGCCGTACCGGCGCCCCGGCGATTTTCTGGGTGCAGCAGACCGGTTTCACCAACGCGGCGAAGGTTGTTGCTGAAGGAACCACCAAGCCTTACAGCGGCATTGAATTCGCCACAAAAATCACCCCGGTCACCACCATTGCACACATGTTCAAAGCATCGAAACAGATCCTCGATGACTTTGCGCAGCTGCAATCAACGATTGATGCAGAAATGCGTTACGGCCTGAAATATGTTGAAGAGCAGGAAATTCTGTTCGGCGACGGTACCGGCGTACACCTTCACGGCATCGTGCCTCAAGCCTCTGCGTTCGATCCGGCATTTTCGGTAGAGCAGCAGAACGGCATCGATGATCTGCGTCTGGCAATGTTGCAGGCACAGCTGGCGCGCTTCCCTGCATCCGGCCATGTCCTGCACTTTATCGACTGGGCTAAAATCGAACTGACCAAAGACACGCTGGGCCGCTACATTCTGGCGAACCCTTCAGCTCTGACGGGTCCTACATTGTGGGGCTTGCCGGTCGTGGCCACAGAAACTGCCGCCTTCCAGGGTAAATTCCTGACGGGTGCCTTTAATGCCGCCGCTCAGTTGTTCGACCGTGAAGACGCCAACGTGGTGATCAGCACCGAGAACGCCGACGATTTCGAAAAGAACATGATTTCGATCCGTTGCGAAGAGCGTCTGGCGCTGGCAGTTAAACGCCCGGAAGCCTTCATTTATGGTTCCTTCTCAGGTGTCCCAACCACCTAATCTGCTTTCATCTCATAAGCGGCCGCATGGCCGCTTTTATTTGTGGTGATCACAATGAAATTAATCGCAATTAAGCCGATTTATCACAACAGCAACGTTGTGGTAGAGCAGGAAACCTTTGAAACCAATGAACAGCATGGGCGTGAACTGGTCGCTAAGGGGTATGCAGTTGAAGTGCAGGTAAATCTTCCGTCATCTGGCTTGGTGCCGGATGGCGAAGAAAATAATCTGCCAGAGCCAGAGCCAGAGCCAGAGCCAGAGCCAGAGCCAGAGCCAGAGCTAAAAACAAAGAAAAAATAGGGCGGAATTATGCTGACAATCGATAAGGCAAAGCATCACTGCAATATTGAGCAGGAATTCACTGAAGATGATGATTGGTTCGATGTTCGCATTAAGGCTGCTGTCCGATATGTCGAGAACTATACCCGCCGCAAAATGTATTACGAAGAAGCTGATCCAGCATATTTACTGGACCCTGACGCCTTGCTTTATGGGGAGGATATTGAAACAGCCATGCTCCTTCTCATTGCGCATTGGTATGAGAACCGCGAAGCGGTAAACGTGGGCAATACCACGAGCACCTTTGATTTTGCTGTCGAAGCGCTTCTTCAACCCTATCGGATATACGGCCTATGAAATCGGGGAGAATGCGGAACCGCATTATGCTGCAAAAGCCCGGAGAAGGGCGTTTGCCGTCAGGGCAGCCCAGTACCGGCTGGGTTGATGTCAAATCCGTGCGTGCGGATATCTCTGATATCTCTGGTCGGGAATTATTGGATTCAGGCGCTGAAGTAGCTGGTACCACCACGCGCATTTGGATCAGGAAATATCCTGATGCGGTGCCGACGGCAGCTTGGCGGATTGTTCATCTTCCACCTACCGGCAGCAATGAAGTTTACGATGTGAAATCAGTGCTCAGCGGCGAAAATGGCACGCGTCTTGAGATTCTTTGTGAGAAGGGGATAAAGCAATGATCGGAGCCAATCTGGATTTTAGCGACCTTCTTAACTTGGCGGAAGATTTGGCCGTTCTGAGCAAAGCTGAAACCAAAAAGGTACTCAATCAGGCCGCGCGGGCTGGCGCTGAAGTGATCCGTGACGCTGTAGAAGAAGGCGCGCCGAAACGCACCGGGAAGCTGGCACGCAACATTGTCGTGGTGAGCCGTAAGTCGGGGCCGGGTGAAGCGGTGGCCGGTGTTCATATTCGCGGTACCAATCCCAACGGAACGAACAGCGATAACACAACGAAGGGAGCCAGCCGTAATAACGCCTTTTACTGGCGCTTCATCGAGCTCGGCACGTCAAAGATGCCCGCAAACCCCTTCGTTCGCCCTGCCTACGATACCAATCAGGAACTGGCGGCACAGGCGGGGTTTGATGAGCTGAACAAGGCCATTGATGAGGTATTGTCAAAATGACCGAAGCCGATATTTACCCTCTGATCGGCGGGCTGTGCACCGGTAAAGTTTTTCCCTATGTCGCGCCACAAGGCACCGTTGCGCCGTGGCTGGTGTTCAGCCTGCCGTCAGATAATGAGGATGACGTCATGTGCGGGCAGTCCGGGGCGTCGTCGAACTCCGTTCAGATTGACGTTTATGCCACAACGATAGACGAGGCAACGGCTATCCGGGCTCAGGCCAAAGAAGCGCTCAAGCCTTTAATGCCAACCTCCCTCATGGGTACCAAAGGTTACGAATCTGACACCGGCTTATACCGGGCGACGATCGAAGTTCAAATCTGGGAATAGTTTCACTCACCCCAATCAGCCGCCTCCGGGCGGTTTTTTTATGTCTGGAGATCATCACATGGTCAGTAAGTACGAAAAAACGCAGGGAACCACCGTCAGTATTTCCAGTGCCCCGGCGACTTTACCAAATCCCGTTGGCGCTACCTGGATTGATGCCCAATGCGCCATGAAGGAAATCAGCTTCACCGGGGGTCAGAAGTCAGATATTGACGTCACCACGCTGTGCTCAACCGAACAGGAACAGACGAACGGTCTGGCGGCCCCCGCTGAAATGACGCTGTCCCGCAACTGGGCTGGCAGCGAAGCCGCGCAGGAAGCCCTGCAAACGGCATACGAAAACGACGAGATCCGCGCGATTAAAGTCGTTTTCCCGTCAGGCAACGGCTTTGCCTATCTCTGCGAAGTTCGCCAGAGCTCATGGAGTGCATCGACGTCCAGCTTGGTCACCGCGTCGTACACGCTGCGCATCAAGGGCAAGCCTGAGCGTATCCGTCCGGCAACAACCTAAGCGGCTTCGGCCGCTTTTTTTTATTACCTGAAACTTACCGGGGAAATTAATGAGCAAAGTTAAATCAGCCGTATCACTTCGCACGCTGGCGCTGGCGCCGCTGTCGGGTTTTCGTAAGAAAGTTGTGACCGTTCCTGAATGGGGTGATGCAGCAGTGACGATCCGCGAGCCCTCCTCTAAGGGATGGATTGAATGGCAACAGGTCATCAGCCCCGAAGTGCCGGAAGGTCAGGAGCCGGTAAAAATGACACCGGCGCAGACCGTTCACCGCAACATGCAGGCCGACGTCATTCTCTTTATCGATGTGCTTTTAGACGAGAACGACCAGCCAGTCTTCAAAGAGGAAGATCGGGCGCAGGTCGAAAAGATTTACGGTCCGGTGCATTCCCGTTTGCTTAAGCAGGCGCTGGAACTTAGCACCACGGCGGAAGCCGCTGAAAAAAAGTCAGAGAGCCCGGCACCTTCTTCTTAATGACGCTGGCGCTCAGGCTGGGGCGCACGTTGCATGAGCTGAAAAATACACTTCCTGCCAGTGAGCTGAAGTTGTGGATGGAGTTTGACCGCATCAGCCCGATCGGGGACCGGCGCGCCGATCTGCATGCCGCACAAATCACCGCCGCCGTATTCAACGCTCAGGGCGGCAAGGTCAGTCTTGATGATGCCCTGCTTCAGTGGCAGGTGGACGAAGTGGAAACAGAAGAAAACGGCCTCGAAGGATTCCTCGGCAAGCTTGCAGATTAACACCCGCTCCGGCGGGTTTTTTTATGGGTGAAATATGGCAACGCTGCGCGAACTAATTATTAAAATCTCTGCTAATTCCACGTCGTTTCAAAGTGAAATAGCCCGCGCCTCGCGTATGGGTGAAAACTATTACAGAACGATGGAGCAGGGAAGCCGCAGGGCAGAGTCCGCATCGCGTCAAAGCCAGCGCGCAATCGCCGACCTTAACGGCCAGTTATCGGGCATCAGTGATACTGCCAAAGATATGGCGGGGATTTTCGCCGGTGCATTCGCCACCGGCCACCTGATCAATCTTGCCGACGAATGGAATCAGGTTAATGCCCGTTTAAAACAGGCATCTCAATCGACAGAAGATTTCAGCAATAACCAAAAAGCGCTGATGGCCATTAGCCAGGTGACCGGCACGGCCTTTGGGGATAACGCCAGCCTGTTTGCCCGTTCCGCTGCCTCGATGCGGGAATTCGGGTATTCCTCGCAGGATGTTTTGAAAATCACCGAGTCAGTTTCGACCGGGTTAAAGCTGTCCGGGGCAAGTGCGGAAGAAAGCAGCTCTGTCATTACACAGTTCAGCCAGGCGTTAGCGCAGGGCGTTCTGCGCGGCGAAGAATTCAACGCCGTGAACGAGGCGGGCGATCGTGTGATCCGCGCGCTGGCGGCGGGCATGGGCGTAGCCCGAAAAGATTTAAAGGCGATGGCCGATCAGGGCCAGCTCACGATCGACAAAGTAGTGCCCGCGCTCATCAGCCAGCTCGGCACATTACGTGGCGAGTTTGCCAGCCTCCCGGCGTCTGTCAGCGGGTCAGTAACGAAAGTTGAAAACGCCTTTCAGGCATGGGTTGGCGCGCAGAATCAGGCAACCGGCGTCACCGCTTCGCTGAGCGGTCTGCTGGACGGTCTCGCGAACAACATGGATCAGGTCGCCTCTACTCTCGGCGTTCTGGTGGGTATTGGCGCGGCGCGCTTCTTTGGCAACATGGCGTCAGGCGTCGGTACAGCCACCACGCAAATGATCGCGGCGCAGCGGGCTGAAGTTGCTCTGGCTGCTGCACAGGTTCGCGGCACGCAGATTTCCACTGCCCGCGCCCGTGCAACAGTTTACCGAGCTCAGCAAGCTAAGGCAGCAGCCTTAAGCGCTGACCAGCAAGCCGCAGCAGAGAGAAGATTAACGGCTGCACAAGCTCAACTAACAAGAAATATGGCTGCCCGCGAGGCAGCGCAGACCCGTCTCAACTCAATTTCATCGATAGGTGCTCGTCTCGGGAGTGGCCTTTTAGGCGCGGTTGGAGGAATACCGGGTATTGTTTTAGGGATCGGCGCTGCATGGCTTTATACATCGCAGCAAAATGAACAGGCGAGAAGAGAGGCCCAAGAATACGGTAAGGCTATTGAAGATATTAGGCAAAAAACCAAATCAATGGGCTTAACCGATGCATCAGATAATATCCCTAAAGCACAATCTGCTTTTGCTGAACAAAATAGACTCATTGAGGAACAGAGTAAGAAAGTTAAATCTCTTCAAGGCGACATAAATACATTAAATGAGGCGCGTAATAACCCTTCATATAGTGGCTATGTTAAAGATGCCGATTTAATTAGTTCGGTAACAGCTGTAACAGCAAAGCTTGCGGTTGAGCAAGAACGTCTTAATCAGATGCAATCAAAGTCTGACGAAATTCAGTCTGTTTTGGCTGGTTTGGAATACCGCCGCATTGAATTAATTCGGCAGCAGGCCGCCGAGCAAAATACCGCTTATCAGTCCCTGTTGATGATGAACGGCCAGCACACTGAATTTAACCGCCTTCTCTCCCTTGGTAATACGCTGCTTCAGTCCCGTGCCGGTCTGGTCAATTCGCCGATGCGCGTGCCGCAGGCGGACGTATCAACCAAGGATCAGCAGAGCCTGCAGCAGAGGCAGCAGCAGGCTGAACTCGCAGGCCTGACCGGTCTGGCGAAAGTACGCAAGCAGGCGCAGTTTGATCTGGAGAAAATGGGGAAAACTGGTGCTGAAAATGCCACGTACTCCATCCAGTACACCAAAGCCTTAGAAGACGAATACAACAACACCCAGCGGTTATCGGACGCCAAAAAAGGCGCGAGTGCCGCAACCAAAGAGCAGAACAAAGCCGAGCGGGAAGCCGCGGCGCAGGCAGAGCAGTACACCCGAAAGATGGCCGATCTGAGTGTGGCCATTGAGGTGCAAAGGGTCAGAGCGACTGAGGGTGAAAAGGCCTCCGAACTTTATGCTGCGTCTCACCAAACCGGTACCAAATGGACGGAAGCGCAAATCAAGGCGATCCGCGAATCATCTGAAGAACTGGCGAAGTGGAATCAGAAAGCGGATGAAACCGTCAGAAAGCAGCGTGAGCAGGCCGACGCGCTGAAAGACCTCACTGACGCCGCCAGAAAATACCGGGACGAAACCGCGCTGACGACGGAGACGGCTGGCCTCAGTGACCGTCAGCGCTCTCGGTTTGATGAAACGCAGCAGGTTAACCGGGTATTCGCCAAAACCGACCAGGGCGCAGCTGCTATCTCAGCGCGCAACGCTGCACTGACAGAACTGGACAATAAGTATAAGGCAACGGCGGCAGCTGAAGCTGACTGGATGTCCGGCGCTTCTCGGGGTTACAGCAACTGGCTGGAAGAAATCAGTAACGTGTCCGGCACTGTTTCCGATGGTGTTAAAGCCACGATGGATAGCGCCTTCTCAAATGTGACCTCCATGCTCGAAGGCAACAAAGTCAGCTGGAAGTCATGGGGCGTTTCTGTTCTGCAGGTCATCGAGAAAGTGGCGCTCCAGATGGCGGCGGTGAGCCTGATGGGCGGAAGCAGTGGCAGTTCAGCGTGGGGAGGGCTTTTGGGTACGATTGCAGGTGGCGCGGCCAGTTACTTTGGCGGCGGTGCCGCGGCATCCTCCTCAAATGCATTTTCCTCAGGTTCTTACAGCAATCTCTCGTTCAATGCGAAAGGCGGCGTTTACGACTCTCCATCCCTGAGCTCTTTCAGTAACGGGGTATACAGCTCACCCACTATGTTCGCCTTTGCGAAAGGTGCGGGCGTATTTGGTGAAGCGGGGCCAGAAGCGATCATGCCACTGACTCGCGCTGCAGATGGCTCATTGGGTGTCAGGGCGCTGGGTTCAGGCGGCTCAGGTTCAGGCGGCGCGCCGCAGGTTTACATCACGATAGACAGCAGCGGCAATGCCAGTACGGAATCCTCGGGCGGCTGGGAACAGTTCGGCACGCAGATCGCCAACTATGTAAACCAGTTATACCAGCAGAACAAGGCGAAGGATTTGCGACCGGGCGGCGACATCTGGAACGCAATGAAAAACAGCAGGTGATCATGGCTATTCAAACATTCACGTGGTGCCCACGCTTAAATGCCGAAGCCGATACTACATTTCGAACCAGGAAGGTGCAGTTCGGCGACGGATATATGCAGGTTGCTGGCGATGGTTTAAACACCAAAAGTCAAAAGTGGACGCTTAGTTTCACCGGTAATGAAAATTACATCGGTGCGATTAAAACGTTTCTGGATGCGCATCAGGGGACAGCGGCATTCCTTTGGAAACCGCCGCTCGAACCATTGGGCATGTTCCGCTGCGACACTTATAAACCCACGGCGCTCGGTGCGGACAAATTCAACCTCGATGCCACTTTCGAACAGGCGTTTAAACCATGAGCATTAACAGCGATTATCAGAAACTCGAGCCGGGCAACAAAGTCCGGCTTTTTGAAGTCGATGGCACGGCGTTCGGTGTTGGAGATATTCTCCGGTTTCATTCCTACAACATCCCACACACCGAAGCGGAAATCGAAGCGACAAACCCGGTCAGTCCGATCCGTTTGAATAAACCGGTATTGGATAGTCGGGTCACCTTCACCCGTGCTGGCGCTGCCAGTTATATCGGTCAGGATGGGAAAATATACCAGGCCGCCGCGAATCAGTGGCCGCTTGAATATCAGGGTAGTGAGGGAAGGACAGATCCTGAACCAGCCTCATCAAATAGGCTCCTACAAAGTTCAGCTCTAAATAATGCAGTCTGGTCAGGAACGAGCGTTAATGTAATTTATGGAGGTGTGGCCCCAGATAGCTCTTTAACTAGTTCGAAGATGGTTCCTCTTAGCAGTGGGTCATCATCAAGGTCTAGAAATCAAAGCATTCAGGGAGCAGTTTCTCAGGATGAGAAATATGCTCTGTCAGTGTTTGCTAAGTCATCTGGATACAATTATCTGCAATTTACTTGGTCAGCTGGCGCGACAGGTATTAGCGGAGCCTTCATAAATTTTGATTTAACCAATGGTACAACTTACAACCCCAGCGGGTTAGATGTGACTATCTTCCCTATTGGTGGTGGATGGTATTATTGCTCAGCTGTTGTTCCTGTAACTGGCAATGCTTCAGCCAGTAAATTACTCGCTTTCGGGTTAGTCCCTACATTAACCAGTGCTAGGAATTCAGCGTGGACTGGTGATGGAATAAGTGGGATAGAATTGTGGGGAGCGCAAATAGAATTATCTGACAGACCCACTAGTTACATGCCAACTCTAACTGCTGTGGCAAACCGTCCTGCAGCAACCGCATTAATTCCTGCCAACGGTGCTTCAGGAGTAAAAATAACTTACTCAAACGGAGACACGGCGAACCTCTCGTTCGGTTCTGCGAGTTCAATTGCATTACCGGCGGCAAGCCAGCCGTGGGGAACGCGCTACATCACTGGTATTGAATATGTAGGGGGCGTTCCGACCTATGATGAGTCGAAACTTCCGGCGAAATCTATCTGGTGGCAGGGTATAGAGTATGCGGCATGGCCTTGCCAGATAGAGGGGATTGAGTCCTCAACTACCGGGAGCAGCGCACAGCCGAAACTTACCGTTGCCAATCTTGACGGCTCTATCACCGCCCTATGTCTGGCTTACGACGACATGCTTCAGGCCAAAGTTTCTATCCATGACACGCTGGCAAAGTATCTCGATGCGCGAAACTTCCCGGAGGGTAATACATCGGCGGATCCGACACAGGAAAAGCTTAAGGTTTATTACATCGACAGTAAAAGCGTAGAGACAAAGCTTCAGGTCGAATTCACCCTCAGCAGCCCGATGGATTTACAGGGATTACAGATCCCCACACGCCAGCTGCATTCCCTCTGCACCTGGTGTATTCGCGGTAAATACCGTTCAGGTGACGGCTGCGATTATGCCGGTACCCGCTATTTTGACAAATTCAACAAACCGGTTAGCGATCCGTCACTGGACGTATGTAGCGGTAACCTCACAGGCTGCAAACTCCGGTTCGGGGAAAACAACGAGCTTTCCTTCGGCGGTTTCCCTGGCACATCTTTACTTAGGACATGATCATGAAACAGAAGATTATCGATGAGATTATGGCTCATGCCGAGGCCGAGTATCCGCGGGAATGCTGCGGCGTGCTGGCGCAGAAGTCACGTGTCATAAAGTATTTCCCCTGCCGTAATATGGCCCCAGAACCAACGGAACATTTTCATCTCGATCCTGAGGGCTATGCTGGCGCTGAGGACTGGGGAGCTGTTATCGCCATTGTCCACAGCCACCCGGACGCGACCACGCAGCCGAGCGAGCTGGATAAAGCGCAGTGTGATGCCACTGAAATACCCTGGCATATTGTGAGCTGGCCAGAGGGGGATCTTCGCACTATCCAGCCACGCGGTGACCTTCCGTTGATTGAACGCCCGTTTGTGCTGGGCCATAGTGACTGCTGGGGGCTGGTGATGAGCTATTACCGGCAAACGCACGGGTTAGAGCTGAAGGATTACCGCGTTGATTATCCGTGGTGGGAAAGTCAGTATCTGGACAACTTCTATCAGGAATGCTGGCACGAATGCGGATTCAGGGAATTCTCAGGAGACCCGATGCCGGGGGACATGGTGATCATGCAGGTGCAGTCGGATAAGTGGAACCATGCGGGGATTTTACTCGAGGGGAATATGCTTCTTCACCACATGTACGGCATGCTCAGTCAGCGGGTGCCTTATGGCGGTTATTGGCGTGAAAGGACGATGAAAATTGTCCGGCACAAAAATTTATTTAGCTTTGCTGATTTAGATTAAACATTGCCTTACTATTTTCTATTGCTATCATTTCCTCATTAACCCAGAGGGAAGAAAATGAGAAAACTTTTAATAGCGATAGGCGCGTTTGTTTTGGTGGGGTGCTCCACTAGTCCTGTTCCTGTCAACAAGGCTGATGCTGCGCCGTCTCAGAGAGTGTTGAAATATCAATCACCACATAATGGGGATACGAAGCTGACAGTTATTCGAGATAGTGGAATAACAGGGAGTGCCTGCTACGCATCTGTATTTGTAAATGGTGATAAGGCGGCATTACTCAACACTTCCGAGAAAGCGACTTTATACCTGCCTCCCGGCGAATATGAGATAGGAACCGCATTTGATGGTTCAGGATTCTGTTCTATGGGAAAAGAAAGGCAAGAGCGCACTGTCGTTTTGAAATCTAATCAGTCAAAAGTAGTTAGGATTTTTACTGATGGTAGTGGAAATTTGGACATAAAGCCTTCTACTCTTTAACGAACAATATAAAATATAGGCCACCTTAGGGTGGCTTTTTTTTGGTGAAAAAATGAACGAAGAGATGACTCAAATTTTATTAGGTGGTTCTTTAGGTAAAATATTTGGGAAGAGACATCTGCGAGCAGTTAAAACAACCAAAGAAGCAATTAAAGCACTGTGCTGTACGATTAATGATTTCGAACGTTACCTCAATAGCAGTAAAGCAAGAGGAATTACCTACGCTGTATTTCGTGGAAAAGAAAATATAGGAGAAGATGACTTAGGTTATCCGGTGACGGGGGAGGTTATTAGAATAGTTCCTATAATTATCGGAAGTAAAAAAGCCGGGCTATTTCAAACCATACTTGGTGCGGTTCTCATAGCGGCGGCGTTTGTAGCGTCGTTCACGCCATTAGCTGCAGCGTCGCCATTCCTGTATGCAATGGGGGCATCAATGGCTTTGGGCGGGGTGATTCAGTTGTTATCCCCCCAAGCTTCCGGCCTCGCCAGTAAACAAGACTCAGCTAACCAAGCTTCCTACGCGTTCGGTGGGGTGACGAACACTGCCTCACAGGGTTATCCGGTTCCTCTTGGTTATGGCCGCCGTCGTGTGGGTGGGGCGATCATATCAGCGGGCATTTACGTTGAAGATCAGCAGTAAATCCCTCCAATTCCTTTAAGGTCACTATTCGGTGGCCTTTTTTTATGGGCTCAATATGGCAACAGCTACCGCAATCAGAGGCCGCAAAGGCGGCAGCTCTTCATCCCGTACGCCTGTAGAACAACCCGATGACCTTCAGTCAATTGCGAAAGCAAAAGTCTTAATTGCCCTTGGCGAAGGTGAATGGGCTGGAGATTTAACTGGTCAGAACATTTATTTAGATGGAACAGCTCTACTCAATACCGACGGTTCCAGTAACTTTAGCGGCGTGGCGTGGGAGTTTCGCCCTGGCACCCAGGCTCAAACTTATATTCAGGGGCTGCCTGGCGCCAATAATGAAATCAATGTCGGTACTGAAGTCAGCAGCGCTACCGCTTGGACGCGAACATTCTCTAACTCTCAACTGTCCGCCGTCAGGCTTCGCATCAAATGGCCGTCACTTTTCAGACAGCAAGATAATGGGGATCTGGTTGGTTATAGCATCAACTACGCCATAGATTTACAGACAGATGGTGGCACGTGGCAAACCGTTGTAAACACCTCTGTAACCGGTAAAACCACCACTGGTTATGAGCGAAGCCACCGCATTGATTTACCCCAATCAGGTAGTACATGGACGCTGCGCCTGCGTAAGATAACTCAGGACGCCAACAGCGCCAAAATCGGCGATACGATGACGCTGCAAAGTTATACCGAAGTGATCGACGCCAAGCTTCGTTATCCCAACACCGCGCTGCTGTATATCGAGTTTGACTCCAGTCAGTTCAACGGATCAATTCCGCAGGTTGCAGTAGATGCAAAAATGCGCGTCGTCCGGGTGCCTGATAATTACGACCCTATCACTCGAACCTATTCAGGCACCTGGCAGGGGAATTTCAAGTGGGCGTGGACTGATAATCCAGCGTGGATATTTTATGACATCGTTGTATCCGATCGGTTTGGATTGGGTGATCGCCTAACGGCTGCCAATATCGACAAATGGACTCTCTATCAGGTTGCTCAGTATTGCGATCAGATGGTCCCTGATGGCAAAGGCGGTGCGGGCACGGAACCACGCTATTTATGCAACGTCTACGTGCAGAACAGAAACGATGCTTACACGGTACTGAGAGATTTCGCAGCCATATTCAGGGGGATGACATACTGGGGCGGAGATCAGATTTTTGCCCTTGCGGATATGCCGCGTGACGTGGATTACAATTTCACGAACGCTAACGTTGTTGATGGGCTCTTTACTTACTCAAGCAGCACGTCAAAAACGCGTTATACCTCTGCGCTCGTTTCATGGTCAGATCCTGATAATGCTTATGCAGACGCGATGGAGCCAGTCTTTGAGCAGGCATTAGTCACCCGTTATAAGGTTTTCAACCAGCTCGAAGTAACCGCCATTGGCTGTACCAGGCAGTCAGAAGCAAACCGAAAGGGTCGCTGGGGCATCCTCACCAATAACAGCGATCGTGTCGTGAACTTCTCTGTAGGGCTTGATGGTGATATTCCTCTGCCCGGCTATGTCATCTCTGTTGCGGATGAAAACTTGTCCGGCAGGGTGGCAGGCGGGCGAATCAGTTCCGTATCGGGGCGTGTTGTTACCTTGGACAGGGCACCAGATGCAAAGGCTGGCGACAGGTTGCAGCTGAACTTACCGACCGGTATTTCCCAGAGCCGAACGATTCAGGCCGTTAACGGCAATATAGTCACCGTCAGCACATCCTATTCCCAGATACCTGAAGCTGAGAGCGTTTGGGTTGTTGAGTCTTCCGATCTGTACGCTCAGCAATACCGAATTACGACTACGGCTGAGAATGACGATGGCACTTACAGCATCACCGGTGTTTTACATGATCCGGATAAATTTGCACGTATCGACACTGGTGCAGTAATCGATCAGCGGCCAATCAGCGTTATCCCGCCGGGTAGTCAGTTTGCACCCGCCAATATCCAGATCAGCTCTTACTCTGTCGTCAATCAGGGCATCAACGTTCAGACAATGCGGGCCACATGGGATACGACGGCGAACGCTATCGCGTATGAGGCTCAATGGCGGCGCAACGACGGCAATTGGGTAAACGTGCCGCGCAGTTCTACCACGTCATTCGAAGTGCCAGGCATCTACGCTGGCCGCTATCTGGTGCGTGTGCGAGCTATCAATGCAGCGGAAATATCCAGCGGATGGGGATACTCTCTTGAAATTACCCTGACGGGTAAAGAGGGTAACCCGCCGAAGCCTGTCGGCTTCACGGCCACCGGCATCAACTGGGGGATTCAGCTGAATTGGGGCTTCTCAGAAAATACCTCTGACACGCTGAAAACAGAAATCCAGTACACGCCGAACTCCGATCAGTCGAACCCGCTATTACTGTCAGATGTCCCATATCCACAGGCAATTTATACGCAACTGGGATTAAGGGCTGGTCAGGTCTTCTGGTACCGCGCTCAGTTGGTGGATAAGACCGGGAATGAGTCAGGGTATACCGAGTGGATCAGAGGCATGGTTAACGATAATGCCGACGATTACCTCGGCGATATCGCGGATGATTTCCTTAGTTCTGCTGATGGAGACCGGCTGACGGGTGACATTGAAACCAACATCGACGCCATCCTTCAGAATGCCTTAAACCTCAACTCGACCGTAGATCACCAGTTCGCTCAGAACGGGGAGGTGCGCGCTGACATTCTGACGGTTAAAACCACCATTGCTGAAGTCGATCAGGGACTGGCTGATTTAAGTACTCAAGTGCAGGCTCAAATCGGGGACGTGACGGCGGCACTCGAAGATAAGCTGACGGCGGTTGTTGATGCCAGTGGAGCATCAGCCATTTACACACTGAAAACAGGCGTGCGGATTGGTGGTGTGATGTACAACGCCGGAATGTCGATCGCTGTTCTGGCGCAGGCTGGCCAGCCGGTTGTTACGCGTGTTGGTTTTAACGCGAACCAGTTTGTTTTAATGAGCGGGTCCGGCTCGACGCAGTATTCACCGTTTGCGGTAATCAATGGGCAGGTGTTCATCAGTGACGCGTTTATCCAGGATGGAACGATAACGAACGCGAAGATTGGTAACTTCATTCAGTCCAATAATTATTCATCTTCCGGTACCGGTTGGAACCTCGACAAGAACACCGGCTTTACGTTTAAATCGGCGACCGCAGGGCAGGGGAGCATCACGCTCGATGGCCGTGGATTACGTGTCTATGACAGCGCCGGAAACTGGAAAGTTAAAGTGGGGGATTTAAGCTGATGCCATTCGGAATCGCAGTGGCCGGAGCCAAAAGTTACGACATGTCGATCAGTCGGCCATTAACGTGGATCGGAAGTCTCTCGATAGGTGCCAGCATGGGTAATGTGAACACTTCATCAGGTAATTTTTCCGCCAAATGTCCTGCTGGCTCACAGTTGGTTGCCATTCCGGACAATGTAGTCGCGATAATTAAAACATCAACATCGCCGACAATGGAGTTTAAATCATTGGTGATAAGCGTAGACAATAACGCCAAGACAGTGACGGCTACGCTAAATCTGACAACTAACCTACAGAGTCCTAGCTTTGCCAGTAGCTCTGCTGATCGTCCAAAGTTGGTCAACATCTATTGTGTGTATCCGGGGGAGGTCAATCAGGGTGGCTTCGGCTTCGCCGTGGCTGCTGGTGGCTCTTTCCCTTACGTCGTAGACAGCAATTCAGGTTTGTTTCTTACCTACTCATACAATGGGTCATTCACCGGAAACCTAACCCTTCCAGTGGGTGCTAATTCCACTGTATTTTGTTACTGGGATCATCCGAATATAGGGATGATATACGACGAGGCAAGCCGCACACTCAAAGGATACAGCAGCGCAAATAATCAATCTGGAATCAATATCGCCATTAAGATTTGCGTATTTTCCATTAAAACACCGGCGGTTCCTGCCTGGGGGATTGCTGTGCGGGGAATTGATGGAGGGATTAGTTTTACCAGTGCCGAAACACCGATGATGTATCGGGGAAACATTAATACCCCGGCCTCAAATGGAACAGGTACCACATTCAGTGCGGCTAACCAATCGCAGCAGCCTATGGTCCCTATTATGAAGATAGGTGGACAACTGGCTTCACAGAACTGGCTTCACCTTGGCATGGCACGTAGTGGAGCATCATTTTTCGGTAGGCCGACGAGCTTTATAAACGGCGGTGACTCATCTAATCCTAATCAACAGGTTGTAGGCTATGCAAATAGGCCATTACCTTTCCTTTGGGCGACAGATTATTTCTAACTTTTCCACCAAATTGAATATCACTCACCACGTACAGACCCGCTTCGGCGGGTTTTTTTATACCTGGAGCAAACATGTCAGCAGGAACTCTCACACTAACCAATAACTCCGTAACCGTGACAGGGACCGGAACCGCGTTTACCACCGACTTAAAAGCAAACGACTTCATTGTGGTTATTGTCGGGGGAGTGACCTATACGCTTGGGGTCAAAGCAACAGCATCAGCAATATCATTAACGTTAATTACCCCATATGGTGGACCGACCGCCTCCGGTAACGCATGGACAGCAGTGCCGAATGCGACACTGGTTGGTATCACCGCTCAGGTAGCAGCAGACGTTGCCAAAGCAATTCGCGGATTGAATCTCGACAAAGCTAACTGGCAGCAAGTATTTAGCGGGACAGGCCCGGTCACAGTGACGCTGCCTGATGGATCAACCTATACCGGTCCTGCATGGAGCTCATTGAAAAGCGCTGCATTTGCAGATATAGGAGAGGGCGCTGGAAATGTTATGGGTTCCGGGGCTTTTGGTTTAGGTCTCCAGGGTTCACACGCCGCGTTTAACCTGGATACAAGTCCAGCAATGATAAGCTTGCTTTCGCCGAAGGGGATGGTTCCTTTCCGAAATGAAGCGAATATATCAGGGAGAATCAACGGGACATCTCCGGGCATCTGGATCCGCACGGGGGGTATTTTTGCCTATATCAGCATCCCACACTTTGATGCAGGTAATGTCTACATAAGCGGCGGTCTTATTGCCGATGGGACGCCGACGTCAGCAAGAATGCTTTACGATAATAAAAACACCACCAAAGCCTCGAATGGTGTTCTTTCTGCGGCGTCGCCGGTCGCCCGTGTTGTTCAGTCACAGTCTGCATGTCTACGCCCTGACATCGCCGAGGATTCTTTCGAATGGTGCGGTGATGGCGTCGCCAATAGTGAGGCGCGCGGTATAGAAATCAAAAGGACTGCAGTCGGCGTGTACTCGCTCACAGGAAGCATGGGTTTTGCAGAAGACAGCTGGCATCTTAAGGCACCTGCTGACCCTGCGGGCAATGGGGATCTGGCCATTGTCGAAGGTGAGCAAGCAGAGGACGGCACCCTGACCATTAAGCTCTTCAAAAAGCGCTATAAACTGAACGAAGAAAGCGGAGATATTGATCTGATACCCGGAATCCCAATGGATGTGCCGGCCAACTCATGGATCGATGTCCGTATGGAAATGCCAGCATCAAAAGTTGAACATAAAACAGATGTAGCAATAGAAACCACCACATAAATTTCTTCCCTTGCCGATCAGCGGCATAAAAGAAATGTCGCTGATCGGACTTTCCTCCGCATGTTACTCATGATTATACTGTATGCATGAACAGTATTTTGTGAGGTGTTTATGCCCAAATATTCCGACATCAAAGGCGCGTTCATTCGAAGCGTCATGCAGGATCCCAAGAAAGGACAAGTTGTCACAACGGAGCGTTTTGTTGCCGAATTGGCGAAGGTAAACCACTTCTGGTCATTACGTGAAGCCAATGAATGGATTACGCACTATCAGGGGTTCTTCAGGGACTATTCGGATCAAGAGGGCGAGAGTAAGCGCTATTTTCTGAAAAACATGGGCTACGTAAAGTAAGGAGGGACTATGGGATTTCCATCACCTGCAAGCGATTACGTTGAATCGCGAATCGACCTGAACAAAGTCTGTAACTGTACCGGCCCGGCATCTCGCCTGTACATCGCAGAGCGGTACCATGGGAAGCATATCAACTCCGGCACGATGCTGCTGATAGACCCGGCAATTAAACCGGTCGACGGTAATCTGCTGCTGGCACAAATCAACGGAGAAATGGATGTGTGGAGGCTGGTAACAATCCTGCGCCGCGGGCTGGAGTCTTTGGCCGACAAGAACGTCTTTATTGAGTTCGGCGAAGCATTCACTGATGACGAGCTGGTGATCGAGGGGGTGGTGACGCATATCATCTACGATGCCAGGAACGACGTGTTCGATGATACGCCGTGCATTTGAAGGTTTATGCAAATCTGTGTGCTAATCTCAGTGAAAAACTACTTGAGGTTGATATGCAAACTGAAGAAGAGAATTTATTAGTCAGAAGAGAGATTGGCGATGCAGTGTTGGCTGTGCTTGAGCAGGGAAAAGTAGTAAGTGTTGAGAGCATCATTACATATCTTGAAAGACAACATCATGAAGTGACCCATCTGCAATACAAGAACAGATATAGGCATGCAGTAGATTTACTGATAAAGAGCTCATAAAAAAAAGCCCGCGACAGGCGGGCAATAAACATCAGTTTTTACATTGGAAATTTGTTCGGGTAGAACGTGATGAGCATAGCGTGGTAATGATTATCCAATCTATAGGATAACTATCCATAAGTGGCTGTGTTCGCTCAATGGGGAGTGTTAGGGAGTAAAAAAGCCCGAGTTAACGTCGGGCAAAGTAACGAAGCTATCAACATTACTTGCACTTGAGGACGGTAGTCATATCGCCCATTTCAGAGAATAGACAAAATTTTTAGTACTGCCATTCCATAAGCAAAAAAAAAGCCCACCAAGGGAGGCGGGCATAAGGGATAAAGTTTCCAAGGTTGTTTCCGTTCCGTATCTGTAGATGACTACAGATGAACTAATAATAATCAATGAATACAGCTCTTGCGCTTAGGAACATTCTGTTTTAACCAAAAGCAGGCCAAAAAAAAGCCCGCTGTGTGTGCGGGCCGATTCAAGGGTTAGGATATCTTTTGCCTTGGCAGGCTTGCTGATCTTGTGTCAGCTGGTTTGAGAATAGCGCAGGGCGGTGATTTTGCCAGATTACAGGCACAAAAAACCCGGCTCTGTGGCCGGGCTATCTATCACAACAATGCATCAGAGAAACTTGATTATTATAGAGAATGATTTCCAATCCCAGAAAAAGGTAATCATCGATATAATCACAAATGATAATGCAAGTAGTAGCGAGTAATAATCGAGCGCGAAGTAAAAATTCGCAGGAGCAAACATTGAAATCAACGCCAGTAGGCAGGCTGTGATTAAAGTTGTTCCGGTGGAGAAAAAACCTCCAATAATGCCTTTAAGAACACCATTTTGCTTCAATGCTCCAATCAATCCTTTACTACTATCAAAACTGCTAAGCACAGTAATAGTTGCCAGTATAAAGCCGAAGAGAATACCAGTAATCGTTGATAAAACGCCTGCTGCCGAGATGATTTGATTGTGGTCGAGCTGATATAAATATTTTTTCCCAGCAAACGTCATGACAACGGCAATTGTTGCTTTTATCATAAATTTCGTTAGCTGACTCATAATTTTTTCCTATCAACTTTCTTTAGTCAAGTAGTACTGTCTCAGGTAATTGTCGTTTTCAATTTTTGCCTGGATAAGTGATATTTTAACATCTGAATCACTTGGATACCCATCATTTTGAATGATAACTGATTTCTTTACAGTTAGAACTTGATCAACGAGATTCTTCTTTTTACGATCGCCTTGGGCAACGACGTCTACTTTTTCGAACTCTAAACTACCTTCTCCAGAAGGAAACTTTTCAAGTAGCTCTTTCAAACTGGCTTTGACATCACCCTTTAACCATTCTGTCGATTTTTTCTTTAAAGGTGAATGCCCTCTTAGTGAGATAGTCAGATGGCTAGAACTAGATCCACTAACCATGTTGATTACCTGATTAGCAAACATTCCGCTCAAGTTATAATTCGCAGCATTGAAATTCCTAGGGATGGCGATTGAAATTTCGCAACTTCTCAGACTGCTCCCAGTTTCTAAAAGTTCCTTGATGCTCTCTTCTTTCCAAATTGCTTCAAATGAGATTGGCGTGGCATGTTGACTATTGCTAAACAGCAAAAATGCAAGATCGCTATGTCTAGGGCCAAGATGATTTAAAGAAAGCACTAAAAAATCTTGCTGAGGGTAGTAAAGGAAGAAAGTCCTTTCTGAAAGTGACTGGTTTCCCACAAATGGTATTTTGACCTCAAGCCACTTTTCATCAGTGATGTATGCCAAGTTGGCACTCTTTCTTCTTCTTGATATGAAACCGAAATACGAGCCGTTTTCCAAATCCCTATCAAGGAATTGTATCTTTAAGTCACGTCCCGCAAACTCAGCAAAATGAGCATTACCCATTTGCGAAGCACATTGGTTGAATAAGACTTGGAACGCCGCGGCAACCGTACCTTTGTTATTTGTTCGCAAATTTTCTGAGCTGGTATAAAAACCAACTCTAAGTGATTTTAATTTAGTTTTTCCATTTTCTGCCGCCATAATGCAACTCCGTTTACTCAACGCCAAAGTATTGAAAAGATAGGATTGATTAATACATATTACTTTGGCGTAATAATAGATCGGATTGTTGATTCCTCAAATGCTGGTTTTATCCTCAGTTGTTCTCAACTCTATGATGGAGGGTAAATTTATAGTGCTATCTTAGGGCTGAAACCAGTCATCCGCGCTTTCCCACGTGTCCTGCAACATCACATCAATCACTTCTTTATCATGAGTCGTCCCGCCCATCACCGACATCCCATCACTACCAGCTCTGCGAACGCAGAACGTTGCCCCTGGGTAATTCCTTTCAAGCCTTTTCTCAAACTCAGCTTTGAAGGCCTCGACCGCGCCGGCGGGAAGCTGCTTAGTTTTATCGATCAGCAATTCAACACGCATAAATCCTCCTTATTCCACACCGAGCCAGTTACCGGCATCATCAAACATCTCTTCAACTATGCCCGCCAGAACAGCCTTCTGCGCCTTGCTGGCGTCCGTGTTGATGCTGCTGAGCGTCACCATCGGTTTAACCTTCACCTCAGCATTAGGGAAGGTGCTATGCACGCGCTTGGTAAGTTCAGCCAGGATCAGCGCGTTGGCGTTCGGCACACCGGCCATATTTCTTTTGTCGTAAATCAGCTCAACAAACATAAAATCACTCCAAACGATTTAACTGGTTATGCATACAGTAATGTTTCTTTTAGTTAAATAAAACACTTCTGCAAAACTAAATTCATCCCTCACAAATTCATGCAGTTACAAACGCAAGTTTTTGGTAATGAAGATACGCATGAATGGTGGCATTTTTATTTATAAATCAATTGGTTAATTTATTTCACTCATTCTAATGCTGCGTCATGCGGAATGTACGAACTTAGAAGCAAGGAAAGAAATTCTTCCCCAAAACGATTAGTAAGTCATTGATCCAATTGAAAGGGGATGTGCACTCAAAAGCGAAGGGAAACAGCCGGTAAAAGTGAATTAACCGGCTGTTTTTAATGACTAAAGATTAGTGATCCTGAACCTGCTTATGAAACAGCTCCCTGAACACCGGATAAATATCTTCCTGTTCACGAATATGTTGCATGGCGAAATTACCGAATTTCTGCTGCAACACTTCGTATTCACGCCACAGCGTCTGGTGGGCGCGGCGGGTGATTTCGATATAGCTGTAATAACGCACCATTGGCAGGATCTTCTGTGCCAAAAGCTGGTGGCAGAGAGGGGAGTCGTCAGCCCAGTTGTCGCCATCGGAGGCCTGCGCAGCGTAAATATTCCACTGCGCCGGGTCGTAACGTTCCTGGATGACTTCATCCATCAGCTTCAGTGCGCTTGAAACGATGGTGCCGCCGGTTTCCTGTGAGTAGAAGAACTCCTGTTCGTCCACTTCTTTGGCTTGTGTGTGGTGACGGATGTAGACCACATCGACGTTTTTGTACGTCCGGCTCAGGAACAGATAGAGCAGAATGTAAAAACGTTTGGCCATGTCTTTGGTTGCCTGATCCATCGAACCCGACACATCCATCAGACAGAACATCACCGCCTGGCTTGAAGGCTCAGCGCGACGTTCGTAATTGCGATAACGTAAATCAAAGGTATCGATAAATGGCGTTTTGGCGATTTTCGCCCGCAATTCGGCGATCTCTTTACGCAGCCGTTCTTCTTCCAATAATTGGGCCGGTTCGCTGATTTCAACTTCAGAAAGCGTTGATTCCAGCTCACGCAGCTCTCGTTTTTTACCCGCGGTCATCGCCGTCCGGCGTGCCAGCGAATTTTGCAAAGAGCGCACCACACTGATATTGGCCGGTACGCCGTTGGAGGTGTAGCCGGAGCGGTGGGTTTTGAATTCGGTCAGCTGCTTATGCTGATTTTTCTTCAGATTAGGCAGCGCCAGATCTTCAAACAGCAGATCCAGATATTCGTCTTTGGAGATCTGGAAGGAGAACTCATCCTCGCCTTCTCCCTCCTGACTGGCATCGCCCTGGCCACTGCCGCCGCCGCCGCCCCCTTGCGGTCTTTCGATACGGTCATTCTGCACAAAGTGGTCATTGCCGGGGTGAACACGGTGGCGTAAGCCACCGCGACCCTGATGGAACATGGGTTCATTGATATCCGAATTGGGGATCGAGACGGACTCCCCGCTATCGACGTCGGTAACCGAACGCTTGTTGATGGCTTCGGCAATCGACTGTTTGATTTGCGACTTATAGCGTCGCAAAAAGCGCTGGCGGTTCACCGCGCTTTTGTTTTTGCCATTAAGCCGACGGTCAATAAAATACGTCATATTTCCCCCAAACGGCGTTGCCAACAATCCCCGGTTAAGAGGATTTTCTCACGCGCAGATACCATTCACAAAGCAGGCGAACCTGTTTGCGTGTATATCCTTTCTCCATCATTCTGTCGACAAAATCATCATGTTTCTTCTGTTCATCAGTCGACGTCTTGGCGTTAAACGAGATAACTGGCAGTAATTCTTCGGTATTTGAGAACATTTTTTTCTCAATGACCGTGCGCAGTTTTTCGTAACTGGTCCAGTTGGGGTTACGGCCGCTGTTGTTGGCGCGGGCACGCAGCACGAAGTTGACTATCTCATTACGGAAATCTTTTGGATTACTGATCCCGGCCGGTTTTTCGATTTTCTCAAGCTCAGCATTCAGTGATTCACGGTCGAACAGCTGGCCGGTATCCGGATCACGGTATTCCTGATCCTGGATCCAAAAGTCAGCGTACGTTACATAACGGTCGAAAATGTTCTGCCCGTATTCTGAATAGGATTCCAGATAAGCTGTCTGGATCTCTTTGCCGATAAATTCAGCATATTTCGGGATCAGATAGCCTTTCAGGTGCTCAAGATATTTTTCAGCGATGTCCTGCGGGAACTGCTCGCGCTCGATCTGCTGTTCCAGAACGTAGAACAGATGAACCGGGTTGGCGGCGACTTCCACATGGTCGAAGTTGAAGACGCGGGACAAAATCTTAAAGGCAAAACGCGTCGAGAGCCCGTTCATGCCTTCATCCACGCCCGCATAGTCGCGGTATTCCTGATAGGACTTGGCTTTAGGATCGGTATCTTTCAGGCTTTCACCGTCGTACACCCGCATTTTGGAATAGCTGCTGGAGTTCTCCGGCGTTTTCAGACGCGAGAGAATCGAGAAGCGGGCCAGCGTTTCCAGCGTTCCCGGCGCGCAAGGGGCATGAGAAAGCTCACTGTTGCTGAGCAGTTTGTCGTAGATTTTCATCTCTTCCGACACGCGCAGGCAGTAAGGCACCTTAACGATGTACACGCGGTCGAGGAAAGCTTCGTTGTTCTTGTTGTTACGGAACGTCACCCACTCAGATTCGTTGGAGTGAGCCAGAATAATGCCGTTGAACGGCAGGGCGGAGATCCCTTCAGTACCGTTGTAGTTACCTTCCTGTGTGGCGGTCAGTAACGGGTGCAGCACTTTGATAGGCGCTTTGAACATCTCAACGAATTCCATGACACCCTGGTTCGCGCGGCAGAGAGCGCCAGAATAACCGTAGGCATCAGGATCGTTTTGCGCGTGGTTTTCCAGCTTACGGATATCCACTTTCCCGACCAGCGCGGAAATGTCCTGGTTGTTCTCATCACCCGGCTCGGTTTTGGCGATAGCGATTTGTTCGAGAATCGACGGCCAGACTTTCACGACTTTGAATTTGGTGATATCGCCACCAAATTCATGCAAGCGTTTCGCGGCCCACGGCGACATGATGGTGCCGAGGTAACGCGGGGGAATGTTGTATTCTTTTTCAAGAATGTGCGCATCTTCCTGCGGATTAAACAGGCAGAGCGGATGATCGTTTACCGGGCTGCGGTCGCCGTTGGCGCTCAGCACATAAATCGGTACGCGTTGCATCAGGGATTTCAGCCGTTCGGCCAGTGACGATTTACCGCCACCCACCGGGCCCAGTAAATAAAGGATTTGTTTCTTTTCTTCCAGGCCCTGCGCGGCATGTTTGAGGTAAGAGACGATCTGTTCGATTGCCTCTTCCATACCGTAAAATTCTTCAAATGCAGGGTAGCGTGCAACAACACGGTTCGAGAATAAACGCGACAGGCGTGGCTCAAGCGCGGTGTCTACCATCACTGGTTCACCGATTGCCATCAACAGACGTTCCGCCGCATTGACATATGCACTGCGATCTTGCCGAGCAATGGTAAGAAATTCCTGCAGTGTGAACTCTTCGTCCTTGGCAGCCTCATAGCGCTGGCGATAGTGGTCAAATATGTTCATACGATGCCCGTCCTTCGTTATTTTACCCTTCGTACCTGAGCCGTAGCGAGTTAAGCGGCGACCACATGACTTGGGTAAAGCACAGGTAATTGAGAGCATTTCATTCGGCGCTCCCGGAAGAAAGATCCCACCTGAATACAGCAACCCTTATGCCAACTTGCAGAACCCCTTGGATACCGACAGTTGCGACTGACTAAAAACTGTCTTAAATCGGTGGAGCGGGCAACCGGTTCAGGCTAAGTCTTTCATCTATTTATAAGCGTAGTTTGGCATTACAAAAATTTCCTCTCTGCTTCTGGCGTTTTTTAAGTCATATCAATGACTCACTTCTCACAAACGGTCGGAAAAGCCTTACAGGACGTGCCCTCCGGCCAGAAAGTGTTTTCTTTAGTCATTTTTATTTCATATTTTGCAGATAAATTATGCGATCGCACCGGTTTTACCGACGATGCCTGTGTAAAGGAATCCGAAAAACTGTAAATGCTAAGCGCAACGTTTACTCTTCATTTACACTAGCCAAGATTTTTTACTTAATGGAATTAAGACAATGAAAACTCCAAACCTTAAAACACTGTCCATCGTGGGCGCGGCAGTGCTTTTCAGTCATGCGGCTGTGGCAGGGACATGGTCACTTGGCGCATCCGCGCTGGGCGACGTCAACCCGTACCGTGGTTATGACAACAAAGTTTATCCGGTGCCGGTTATCTCTTACGAGAGCGATGATTTCTACTTCAAATCGCTGACTGCGGGTTACTACCTGTGGAAGGATGACCACAACAAATTTAGCGCGACGGCGTCCTATATTCCATTCGGTTACGATCCCGATGATTCTGATGACCATCAGATGAAACAACTGAACAAACGTCGTGGCACCCTGATGGGTGGTCTGGCGTACTCGCATATTGAAGACTGGGGTACGCTGCGCGCGACCTTCAACGGTGATGTGCTGAACAACAGTAACGGTCTGGTCGCAGATGCGGCTTATCTGTATCCGATCCGTGAAGATAACTGGGCACTGGTGCCGGGCTTTGGTGTGATGTGGAGCAGCAGCAATCAAAACGATTACTACTACGGCGTCAGCAAAGGCGAATCTCGCCGCAGCGGCCTGAGTAGCTATACCGCTGATGACAGCTTCAGCCCGTACGCGGAACTTTCTGCGCGTTATAACTTCACAAAGGAATGGCAGGCATTCTTCACTGGCCGTTACATTCGTTTAGCGGATGAAGTGAAAGATAGCCCGATGGTGGATAAATCTTATTCCGCCGTAGTCTGGACGGGCGTGACTTACACGTTCTAATCCGACAGGCACAGAGTGGGTGCGTAAAATGCACATTAATGGGGCGCTTCGCCCCATTTGCACATCTGCAGGGCAATGAGATATGGACGGGAAGGGGCAACGCGCTTTGACGCACCTTGATGGGTCGATCCGGTTACATTTACCGTCGCAAAGATAAGAAAAGGGGCCATCAGGCCCCTTTGTCATGTCTGCATGAAGCAAACTAAGTATGCCTACGCGATGTATTACTTACGCAGTGAGAACGTCACCGCGAGGCGTGCAGGCGCAGCATGCGTTGAAGTATGCGTATGGGAGACTTGTGCGGTTTCTACACAGACCATGGTCTTATAGCCGTCATCCGGCATATCCGCCATGCTGACAGACAGTTGCGCGCCAGGATTCCACGCCACTACGTCTGCGTTATTCTCATGAACTATCACCAGCGTACGTTTCAGAACCGGATCGATGATTTCGCTGGTCGCCTGCGGCTGGGTGTAAATGCGGTCAGTCTGGCCGGAGAACGTCAGATCCCCGGTTTCCTGCTTGGTTTTTGCGCCATCCACTTTATCGATGAAGCTGCCGCCCAGGCCTTTGATGCTGACATCTGCGATATCGCCGATTTTGAAATAAGTGTGCAGGGCGCTGTTCGCCTCGAAGTCACCGGTGGATTCCAGCTCAATATGGCAGGTTTCACCCAGTGTAAAGCGTGCGGTCAGCGTGAAATCATGCGGCCAGAGTGCCAGTGTTTCTTCTGAGCTTTTCAGCGTCAGCGTTAATACCACGCCCTGATCGTTTTCTTTGTGATCGGTCAGTTCCCACGGCATGTTACGTGCAAAACCATGCGAAGGTTTACCGGCAGGACCAAACCACGGCCAGCAAATTGGGATACCGCCACGGATTGCCACGCCTTCTTTGAACGCGCTGGCGCTGCTCATCCACAAAACAGGTTCTTGGCCTTCCGGTTGCCATGCCAGCAGATGCGCGCCCTGTAAGGCAACGGCTGCACGGACTTTCGGGTGGGAAACCACAATAACCGGAAGTTCATCTTTTTGACGCTGGCTGATGGTGGTAGAGATTTGGTTTACAACGGGTAGGGAGAGGAGTTGCTCGATCATTATCTGGTGTCCTGTTGATTTTATATCGGGTAGATAAATAATTACGATGATAAGAACCAAGACTACAGATGAACCAAAGCTTTAAGATTGATCGCACTCATGTGCCTGATAGAAAAGTGCATCCGACAGAAAGCAAAAGGGCGACTCGCGTCGCCCTTTAATCAGTTCATCAACATTGCCAATTACTTGGAAATGTGAGAAATCAGATCCAATACTTTGTTTGAGTAGCCAGTTTCGTTGTCGTACCAGGAAACCAGTTTCACAAAGTGGTCGTTCAGAGCGATACCTGCTTTCGCATCAAATACGGAAGTCAGTTTTTCGCCGTTGAAGTCGGTAGATACGACGTCTTCTTCGGTGTAACCCAGAACGCCTTTCAGGTCGCCTTCTTCAGAAGCTGCTTTGATTGCTGCGCAGATTTCTTTGTAGCTTGCTGGTTTTTCCAGACGTGCAGTCAGGTCAACAACGGAAACGTTAGGGGTAGGAACGCGGAACGCCATACCAGTCAGTTTACCGTTCAGAGCTGGGATTACTTTACCAACTGCTTTAGCAGCACCGGTAGAAGAAGGGATGATGTTCTGAGATGCGCCGCGGCCGCCGCGCCAGTCTTTGTGAGACGGGCCATCGACAGTTTTCTGAGTAGCGGTGGTCGCATGAACAGTGGTCATCAGCGCTTCAACGATACCGAAGTTGTCGTTGATAACTTTTGCCAGTGGTGCCAGGCAGTTAGTGGTGCAAGAAGCGTTAGAAACGATTTCCTGGCCAGCGTATTCTTTATGGTTCACGCCCATAACGAACATAGGGGTGTCATCTTTAGATGGACCAGTCAGAACAACTTTCTTAGCGCCAGCAGTGATGTGCTTACGTGCAGTCGCGTCGTCCAGGAACAGGCCAGTTGCTTCAGCAACAACATCAACGTTAACTTCATTCCATTTCAGGTTAGCTGGATCACGCTCAGCGGTAACACGGATGGTTTTGCCGTTAACAACCAGGTGACCGTCTTTCACTTCTACGGTACCGTTGAAACGACCATGAGTTGAGTCGTACTTCAACATGTATGCCATGTATTCTGCGTCTAACAGATCGTTGATTGCTACGATCTCGATGTCAGAACGTTCCTGAGCAGCACGGAAAACAATGCGACCGATACGGCCAAAACCGTTGATACCTACTTTGATAGTCATATATTCCACCAGCTATTTTTTTAGTGAATAAAAGGTTGGTTGTAAAATTACAAAAACCTTGCTGAGCGTCAAGCGGAATCGTGTCAATTATTGCTGTAAGTCAAAGCGAGGACCTACTTTTGCTCGCAAATTGCACGTTCCGTTTTTTAAATCGGCTCACAACCAGATGGGGGCGATAAATAGAATTTAAAGGGTTGAAACATTAGGAGTGTGATCGCCATCACAAGTTGGAGCTGGCTAACGCTGATGCCCTACAGTTTAGGACAAAACAGGCAGATCCGTTGTTAATTTTTTGTTATTATAAACTGTTATTTTAGTTGATTTTTCTATTCGTCAGAGAACGAAAATTATGAGCAATGAACCTAAATTGTCTTCCTCACTCGAACAACTTACTGAAATTCAACATTATGTGACCCAGGAACACGGTACTGAACCTCCGTACACTGGCAAACTGTTGCATAACAGACGCGACGGCATTTACCACTGCCTGGTCTGTAACGCACCGTTGTTTTATTCAGATACCAAATACGATTCCGGATGCGGCTGGCCCAGCTTTTACCAGCCAGTGCATCATGATGCGATTAAATATTTGACGGATAACACCCATGGCATGGAGCGCGTAGAAATACGTTGTTCAAATTGCGAAGCGCATCTGGGGCACGTTTTTCCTGATGGCCCTCAGCCGACCGGCGAGCGTTACTGCGTGAATTCCGCATCGATGAGTTTTATCGATGGCGAAAATGGCAATAAAACGTCAGGTTAAATGCTACGGTCATAATGCGTAATTTTACCGACAAAATCGATTCAGCAATTATTCAAAACATCTTGAATAATTGCTGCAAGCAAGGGGTAGAAGATGGAAATTAACCAACTCATTGACGTGATGACGCCGGAAATCTATGCGCGTCTGGCACTGGCGGTAGAACTGGGGAAATGGCCCGATGGCGTCGCACTGACCCCGGAACAAAAAGATCATAGCCTGCAGGCGGTGATGCTCTATCAGTCGCGCCATAACGTCGATGCTCAACATATGAGTATCGGCACCGACGGACAAATCGTCACCAAAAGTAAGCAGGAACTGAAGCAGCAGTTTGCGCAAGAGACAGTGATCCGGCTAAGACCGGAGTGATTTTAGCTTTTCCTTGCTTATGAAAAAGGCGCTCAATAGCGCCTTTTTTTAATATCAAAAATCAGGATGATTTACCCCAACACCGCCGCTGAGGTACTCACTTTCGCGCCCGCCAGTTGCATCGCCTTAATGGCTTCATCACTGTCCTGCGGTTCCAGGTTCACGCCACGGCAGCCGTCGGTGAGCAGGGTGACTTTATATCCCTGCGCCAGGGCGTCGAGCACGGTGAATTTCACGCAGTAATCCGTAGCGAGACCCATGACATAAAGATGGGAAATCTTTGCTGCTTTCAACCAGTCATTGAGCATGGTGGCGGCAAGATGCCCGTTGTCATAAAACGCGCTGTAGCTGTCGATGTCCATATTCGTGCCTTTTTGCACGACGAAATCCAGACGCTTTATTTCCAGCGCCGGATGAAACTCAGCGCCGGGTTCATTCTGCACACAATGCACCGGCCACCAAACCTGCGGCAGACCGTTCAGCTCGCCGACTGTCCAGGCTTCGGTATGGGAATTCGCCGCAAAGCTGCGATGTTTGGCGGGGTGCCAGTCCTGTGACGCCACAACGGCGACATCCTTTTTCTTACACCACGCCATCATTTGGTTGGCGATCGTAATCGTGGCGTCACCCTCAGCGACGGCTAACGCGCCGCCCTGACAAAAATCATTTTGCAGATCGACCAGCAACAATGCAGATTTCATATTGACCCTTATTCGGTGAGCTCGCCGCGCAGGTTTTGCTGCATCAGTTCGCGGATTTCTTCCGGCGTATGCGACTGGCTGAGCAGATAATGCAGCTTCGTCAGCGCCGCCTCGACGGTCATATCAAACCCGCTGATCACGCCCGAATGCGCCAGCGCGTTGCCGGTGGCGTATCCGCCCATGTTCACGCGCCCTGAAATACATTGCGTCAGGTTTACCACCACAATGCCACGCTCAGACGCGTCTTTCAGCACTTTCAGCAAATCCCCTTTTTGCGGAGCATTGCCGACGCCATAAGAGCGCAGGATCAGCGCTTTCACCGGCTGCATCAGGAAGTTCTGTACCACTTCGGCGGAAATCCCCGGATAAATCGTTACCACGCCAATCGGCTGTGGAGTGATGTTATGCACGATGAGTCTGGCGGCAGGATCGACCGGCAGCGATGGCGTGGACAGGCGGCGGATGTGGATCCCGGCTTCCAGCAGCGGCGTCAGATTCGGCGAGGCGAACGCGTCGAAACCGTCGGCGTGCGCTTTGGTGCTGCGGTTGCCGCGATAAAGCCGATTGTTGAAGAACAGGGTGACTTCGTTGACCGGATGGTTAGCCGCGATGTACAGCGAATTGAGCAGGTTAATTTGACCGTCGGAACGCAACGCCTCAAGGGGAATTTGTGACCCTGTCACAATTACCGGCTTGCTCAGATTTTCCAGCATGAACGACAGCGCGGATGCGGTAAACGCCATAGTGTCGGTGCCGTGCAGGATGACGAAACCGTCGTAATCTTCGTAATGCGCCTGAATATCGTCGGCAATATGCTGCCAGTCTTCCGGCGTCATGTCGGAAGAATCCATCAGCGGTGCGTATTCCTGAATGGTGAATTCAGGCATTTCCGGGCGATGGAATTCAGGCATCAGCGCCAGCTGGCGCTGCAGGTGCCCGGAAACCGGAATGTAACCCTGTTCGGAGCGCTGCATACCGATGGTGCCGCCGGTGTAGGCGACGTAAATAGATTTTTTAGTCATCGAAGATGTTCTTATTCAGAAAGATGAAAGCAACTGCGCTGAGTATAAAGATTTCGCCGCCTGTGTCCCACCATAAAAAAGCCCGGAGGCTCTCTGAGAGGCTCCGGGCTGGCTGTTAGCGGTTTAAATGAACGTTATTTCACATCACCGCAGGTCAGACAAAGCGCATAACGGTTTTGCGGATCGTTCATGTTATTGAACAGATCAGCCTGAGATTTCAGTTCCATCGCCATTTTGCTTACCGGCGCAGGCAGATAAGCCTGAACCACGGCAGGCAGCATGGCGTGAACGGAGGCGCTCACCTGCGAGAACACCAAATCGCTCAGGCTTGGTTCGCTGACGTACCAGTTCAGTTGCCATTTTGGCAGTTTCGCCAGCTCAGCGGCTTTCTTCACTGCGTCATCGAAATCACCCAGCTCATCCACCAGTCCGTTGGCTTTGGCGTCTGAACCAATCCAGACATGACCCTGTGCGATCTGGTCTATCTGCTCAGGCGTTTTGTGGCGCGAATCTGCTACCAAACCGAGGAAAGTTTTATACCCGTTCTCGATGTTCAGCTGCATCATCTGCGAGAACTCCGGCGGCAACGCTTTGGTCGACGCGATATCCGCCAGCGGGGAGGTCGCCACGCCATCAGTATGCACACCAGCGTAATCCAGCGTGTTCTGGTACGTGTTGATCACCCCAAAGATACCGATGGAACCGGTCAGTGTGCTCGGGCTGGCGATGATGTAGTTGGCTGGTGTGGAAATCCAGTAACCGCCTGAAGCCGCCATGCCACCCATCGAAACCACTACCGGTTTACCGGCGGCTTTCGCAGCGGCAAGTTCAGAGCGGATCACCTCGGAGGCACTGACGCTGCCGCCAGGGCTGTTAACACGGAACACAATCGCTTTCACTTTCGGATCCAGACGGGCTTCGCGAATTTGCTGTGCGGTGGTATCGCCGCCCACCGCGCCCGGTTGCTCTTCACCGTCGTTGATCGCGCCGGTCGCGAAGATCACCGCGATTTGCGGATCGTTATTGTCCGGTTTTGGTTTTGGCGAATAATCGTAGATGCTGGTGTAGTTGAAGTCTTTGGTGGTTTTATTCCAGCCAAACGCTTTCACCATATCGTTTTCCGCTTCGGTACGGGACGCCAGCGAATCCACCAGTTTGGCTTTCAGCGCGTACTGCGCCATATCGCCGCCGGTGGCCTGCATACCGGCCAGAACGCCTGCTGCACCAGGGAACAGTTGCTCTGGCGTGATCTGACGGTTGGCGGAAACGGTGTTCAGATAATTGGTCCACAATCCGCCGACCCAGCGGCTGTCTGCTTCACGGGCCGCCGGGGACATATCGTCACGAATCAACGGCTCCACGGCGGATTTGTACGTCCCGACGCGGAAGATATTGGTGGTGACTTTCAGCTTATCCAGCAACGTTTTGTAGTAAAGATTATTGGTGGCAAAACCGTGCAGATCGACTGCGCCCTGCGGCGAGAGGTAGATCTTGTTGGCGTAGCTGGCCAGGTAGTATTGCGACTGGTTGTAGCTGTCATCAATAGCGTAAATCGGTTTGCCCGCATCACGGAATTCACGCAGCGCCTTGCCAATGTATTGCATCGACGCCTGATCGGTGCCGGTGAAATCAGTCAGTTGCAACACCATACCGGTGATGTTTTTGTCATCTTTAGCGGCACGAATGGTATCGACCAGATCAAATAGGGCGTTTTCCTGCAAACGGCTGCTCGAGGTGCCCAGCAGTTCGCGCCCCCACTGGCGCACTTTATTATTGACCGAAGGCTTATCGACCACGGAACCGCTGAGGTCAACCAGCAACGCGCCTTTGGTAGCATCAACAGGTTTATCCTGCACGGCGTACCAGATGCCAACACCGGCCAAAATGATCACTATAAGAAATACGTTGAGAATAAATTCTCGGACGAAATTAAGAAGACGCCAGGTCCACTTAAAAAAACCGGCGATAATTCGCCACAATGTGCGCATGGTCTCTCCAACAAGACGGGAAAAGTATCGCTATCCTAATGACCCGCCGGAAAAAAGTCAGCTTTAAATCATTTCAGAATTTGGCGGTGCGTCATTCTCCGAAAGCCCAAAGGCAGTTGGAAAATGGCGGGGAGCCTATGTTAACGTAAGGTTAATAGCAATTATTCTCAGTTCTGCTCAGGAGATTTCAATGGATGCTTTAGATTTATTACTTAACCGCCGTTCTGCTTCCCGTCTGGCAGCGCCTGCGCCGTCCGGCCAGGCGTTGCAAAATATTATTAATGCCGGGCTACGCGCGCCGGATCACGGGGCCTTACAGCCGTGGCGTTTTGTGATTGCAGAAAACGACGGTCTGGTACGGTTTAGCGAGCTGTTGCGCGCTGCTGCCATCAAACACGGCGCCGACGAAAAGGCCATCGAGAAAGCCACGCAGGCACCGCTTCGCGCGCCGCAAATTATCACAGTGATTGCCGCCTGCAAAGAGAGCGCGAAAGTCCCGCAGTGGGAACAGTTGCTGTCCGCCGGTTGTGCCGTGCAGGCGATGCAAATGGCCGCGCTGGCGCAGGGATTCAACGGAATCTGGCGCAGCGGTGCGTGGACCGATCACCCGGACGTTCGCCGCGCATTCAAATGCGGCGAGAACGATAAAATCGTCGGTTTCCTGTATCTCGGTACGCCTCAGCTGAAAGCGAGTCTGCAAATTATTCCGGTCGACAGCACGCCATTCGTGTCACATTTCTAAAAGCACAAGCTCTGGCAATTGCCGGTTTGACTCAGCGTTTTCTGATTAAACCGGTTTTTTGCTGGCTTAATGAGCGACCGCGTTCTCAGATGTCTCTCTTCGTCTTACTAATTCTGCCGCCAGCGGCTAACATAGCCACCATCTTTATGATGAGGACGTAGTTAATGAAGGATGGGACGATGAAAATGGGAGTGGCGATCACACTGACCGGCGCTGCGCCGCTGACGGGTGCCGTTTAATGCGCCTGTTCATTGCCGAAAAACCCAGCCTTGCCCGCGCGATTGCGGACGTTCTGCCTAAACCTCACCGTCGCGGCGACGGTTACATTGCCTGTGGTAACGATCAGGTGGTCACCTGGTGCGTCGGCCACTTACTCGAACAGGCTCAGCCGGACGCCTACGACAGCCGCTATGCGCGCTGGTCGCTGGCCGATCTGCCGATCATTCCTGAAAAATGGCAGCTTCAGCCGCGTTCCTCTGTCGCCAAACAGCTCAACGTCATCAAACGCTTATTACAGGAAGCCTCGCAGGTAGTTCACGCCGGTGACCCGGATCGCGAAGGGCAGTTGCTGGTGGATGAAGTGCTGGATTATCTGGAGCTTACGCCGGAAAAACGCCACGCCACCCAACGTTGTCTGATTAACGATCTCAACCCGCAGGCGGTGGAACGGGCGATCGACCGTCTGCGTGATAACCGCGATTTCATTCCGCTGTGTGTATCGGCGCTGGCCCGCGCCCGCGCCGACTGGCTGTACGGCATCAATATGACCCGCGCTTACACAATTCTTGGCCGCAATGCCGGTTACAACGGGGTGCTTTCCGTTGGCCGCGTGCAGACGCCGGTGCTCGGGCTGGTGGTGCGCCGTGATGAAGATATCGAAAACTTCGTGCCTAAAGATTTCTTCGAAGTGAAGGCGCACATCGTGACGCCCGCCGACGAGCGTTTTGTGGCGCTGTGGCAGCCGAGCGAATCCTGCGAACCTTATCAGGACGAAGAAGGGCGTTTACTGCACCGTCCGCTGGCCGATCACGTGGTGGCGCGGATCGGCGGCCAGCCGGCGATCGTCACCGGCTATAATGACAAACGTGAAAATGACATCGCGCCGCTGCCGTTTTCACTCTCCACCTTACAGATCGAAGGCTCGAAAGCGTTCGGTCTGAGTGCGCAGCAGATTCTGGATATTTGCCAGAAATTGTACGAAACGCACAAATTGATTACGTATCCGCGCTCCGACAGCCGATACCTTCCTGAGGAGCACTTTGCGGGGCGTCATGCAGTGCTCAACGCCATCGGCGTTCATCAGCCTGATCTGATGCCGCAGGCGGCGATGGACACGGATATTCGTAACCGCTGCTGGGACGATAAGAAGGTCGATGCCCACCACGCGATCATTCCGACTGCACGCAGCAGCAAAGTGAATCTGACCGATAATGAACAAAAGATTTATGGCCTGGTGGCACGTCAGTATCTGATGCAGTTCTGCCCGGACGCGGTTTACCGCAAATGTGTTATCGATCTGGATATCGCCGGGGGCAAGTTTATCGCCAAGGCGCGTTTTCTGGCCGAGGCGGGCTGGCGGACGCTGCTGGGCAGCAAAGAGCGGGATGAAGAGAATGAAGGCACGCCGCTGCCGGTGGTGGCGAAGGGCGATGAATTACTCTGTGAGCGCGGTGAAGTGGTGGAGCGTCAGACGCAGCCCCCGCGGCCTTTCACCGATGCGACACTGCTTTCCGCCATGACCGGGATTGCGCGATTTGTGCAGGATAAAGCGCTGAAGAAAATACTGCGCGCCACCGACGGGCTGGGCACGGAAGCAACACGCGCCGGGATTATCGAGCTGCTGTTTCGTCGGGAGTTTTTGTACAAGAAAGGACGCTACATACATTCCAGTGATACAGGCCGGGCGCTTATTCACTCGTTGCCGGACATCGCCGGGCGTCCTGACATGACCGCCGACTGGGAATCGACCCTGACGCGTATCAGCGAAAAGAACTGCCGTTATCAAGATTTCATGCAACCGCTGGTCGCGACGTTGCAGAATCTCATTATGCAGGCCAAAACGAATCGGGTGTCTTCAGCATTTCGCAGCCTGCCTTCCAAACCGGCGGGCGCTGCGGCGAAAGGCAAAAGCGCCCCTAAACGCCGCAAAGCGAGCACCAAAGGAAAGGAAGCAAACAGTGATGAATAATCTCAAAAAAGTGCTGATGGTTTTACTGACCGGCTCTGCTTTACTGACGACACCGGCAATGGCAAACCGCACCGGTTTTAATAACGGTGCAGACGTTGTCGTGCCGCTGCCGCCGCAAATCTGGGAAAACAGTGGTAACAATAACAACAACGCGGCGCCGACCTGCCACAACTGCTGCGTTTATAATAACCAGAGCTACAGCGAGGGCGCGGTCGTTACCGCCGACAGCGTAGTACTGCAATGCGTGCGCGATCCCAACGTGGTCGGCACCAACGAACTGAAGTGGGAAGTGCTGAAGAAGTAAGCCCTGTACACAGACAAAAAAGGCGCGGTACTGAAATCAGTCCGCGCCTTTTTTATTCGATTTATCCGTCAGCCGGAAAATCGTTTCAGATATTGGTCGATGAGCGGAATATCTGCCGGTGCCAGTTCAAATGACATCACGTCAGCAGGTGATACCCAGCGGATTTCAGAGTGACACTGTAACCTAATCACGCCGCTGAAGCTGCTTACGCGCCACCCGTGCAGACGGATCAGACGCTGAGGTTGTTGCAGTTGGCTGGTCGCGACGAACTCTTCTACCGTCGCCGTAATCCCCATCTCTTCCTGCAACTCCCGCACCAGTGCGGCCTGCTGGCTTTCACCGGCTTCGACTTTCCCGCCGGGGAACTCCCACAAACCGGCCTGATCGCTTGAGGCATCACGGCGTGCGAGCAGCAGTTCGCCGTTGCGCTCAATCAGTGCGGCCACCACGTCGATCGTTTTCACTGGCATTATTTCAGGTCAAACGTCGCCCAGATTGGCGCGTGGTCAGACGGTTTTTCCATACCACGGATATCGTAATCAATACCGGTTTCAATACAGCGTGACGCCAGCGGCGTGCTTGCCATGATCAGATCGATACGCAGACCACGGTTTTCGTCAAAACCGCGTGAGCGGTAGTCGAACCATGAATATTTATCCGCGGTGTCCGGATTTGCAGCGCGGAAAGTGTCAATCAATCCCCAGCCTTTCAGGCGTTCCATCCACTCACGCTCTTCCGGCAGGAAGGAGCATTTGCCGGTGCGCAGCCAGCGTTTGCGGCTATCTTCACCAATACCGATGTCGAGATCGGTCGGGCTGATATTTACGTCGCCCATAACAACAACCGGATTATTCACCGACAGGCTGGTGTTCAGATAATCCTGCAAATCACGGTAGAACTTCTCTTTAGCCGGGAATTTGGTCGGATGGTCGCGGCTTTCGCCCTGCGGGAAGTAGCCGTTGATGACGGTCAGAATGCCCTGCGGCGTTTCGATATCGGCCATGATGATGCGGCGCTGAGACTCTTCGTCATCGCCAGGGAAACCACGGCGTACAGCGACCGGTTCCTGCTTCGTCAGCATGGCAACGCCGTAATGGCCTTTCTGGCCGTGGTAGAAGACGTGGTAGCCGTACTGGCTTACATCTTCCAGCGGGAACATGTCGTCATGAACTTTGGTTTCCTGTAAACCAATGACGTCAGGCTGGTGCTGTTCGATAATTGCCGCGAGTTGATGCGGGCGGGCGCGCAATCCGTTGATATTAAAGGAGACAAACTTCATAGTCGGGAACCATTTGGCGATGAAATCAGAAGGGCGATAGTAGCAGATAAAGGCGCGGATGGCGAAAACCGGTGCGTTGCTGAAAAAGGCAGCAAACCGAGTTTTTCCGGCAAAAAACATGCCCAAACTTTGTGACAATCCGGATTGAGTTGTACAATTATTTTGTCAACTTTTCGTGACAGTCTCTTCTTACGCTGTACACGAAAGAGTATTATGCCACTCAGCGATTTCCGCACCGGCAGAAAAAGGTCAACACTGATGCGTCTGGAAGTTTTTTGCGAAGACCGCCTGGGTCTTACCCGTGAACTCCTCGATTTACTGGTTTTACGCAGTATTGATTTGCGCGGCATCGAGATTGCCTCGATTGGCCGTATTTACCTGAACTTTTCCCAACTGGATTTCGATACTTTTCGCGCCCTGATGGCGGAGATCCGCCGCATCGACGGCGTGACTGACGTCCGCACCGTGCCGTTCATGCCTTCTGAGCGTGAGCATCGCGCACTGCGTGCTTTGCTGGTGTCCATGCCGGAACCGGTGTTTTCCATTGATATGAAAGGTAAAATCGAGCAGGCCAACCCGGCGGCGATGGCGCTGTTCGAACTCGATGAAGACAAAATTCATACTTACAACGCCGCAAACCTGATCCCCGGTTACAACGTCACGCGCTGGCTGGAAAATGAAAGCACACAGCCGCACAGCGAACGTGTGGTGATCCGCAGTCAGGATTTCCTGATGGACCTGACCCCGATCCACATGGATGACGAAGAGCGCACTGGCGTGATGGCGGGTGCCGTGATCATGCTGAAGTCCGCTGCGCGCATGGGGCGTCAGTTGCAGGATCTGACTGTCAATGATGACAGCGAATTCAATCACATTGTCGCGGTAAGCGGCAAAATGCGTCAGGTTGTGGATCAGGCGCGCAAACTGGCGATGCTGGATGCGCCATTGCTGATTGTCGGCGATACCGGCACCGGTAAAGATTTGCTGGCGCATGCCTGCCATCTGCGCAGCGCACGCGGCAAAAAGCCGTTCCTCGGTCTGAACTGTGCGTCACTGCCGGATGACGTGGTAGAAAGCGAGCTGTTCGGCTATGCCGCCGGTGCCTATCCGAACGCGGTTGAAGGCAAAAAAGGCTTCTTCGAACAGGCCAACGGCGGCTCAGTGCTGCTTGATGAAATCGGTGAAATGTCACCGAGAATGCAGATCAAACTGCTGCGCTTTCTTAACGACGGTACATTCCGCCGCGTGGGTGAAGAGCATGAGGTGAAAGTGGACGTACGCGTGATGTGCGCCACGCAGAAGAATCTGGTGGAACTGGTTCAGCGCGGTGAATTCCGTGAAGACCTTTACTACCGTCTGAACGTACTCAGTTTGACGCTGCCGCCGCTGCGCGACAGGCCGGCTGACGTCATGCCGCTCACCGAGCTGTTTGTGGCGCGTTTCTCTGACGAGCAGGGGATGCCGCGCCCGAAACTCTCTTCGCAACTGGCAAATTATCTGACGCACTACGGCTGGCCGGGCAACGTCCGTCAGCTGAAAAACGCAATTTATCGCGCGCTTACGCAGCTTGAAGGCGGCGAACTGCGCCCGCAGGATATCGTGTTGCCGGACTTTGATGCGGAAGTGACGATTGGTGAGGAAGCGCTGAACGGTTCGCTCGACGACATCAGCAAGCGCTTCGAACGCTCGGTGCTGACCCGTCTTTACCGGACTTATCCAAGTACGCGAAAACTGGCAAAACGTCTGGGCGTCTCGCACACGGCGATTGCCAATAAATTGCGGGAATATGGCTTAAGCAGCAAAAAATCTGACAGCAGCGAAGAGTGATATCGTGACGCAAGTTCTGTAATCTTTGCATTCCATGGGATAAAAGCCCCATGGAATGCCCGTCCTTAAGGAACCAGACACACGGCACCGTTTTTGGATGATTTGCCGTTTGTCGTAATGTAACCGTCAGAGATATCCATATAATCCGCGTGAAGCGAGCCGGGAGACCATTCAGTACCAGACCAGAAAAAATACCCGGCAACGTTGGCTCCTTCTACCGAAACATTCCCCCATTCCTGCCACAAAGCAGCAAAAGGTATCTCCCTTTTATTAGCCCCGGCCGACAGCTGACCGATTGCTGGCATGCTGTATCCTTGTTCCGCACACCAGTCAGAAGCTTCATACCAGGTACGTTCTACCGTACTGAAAACATAGAAAAGGTCGGGATTGAACGTAATCCTGTTAGTGGCTTCCCCATTACTGACCGTGAAAGTCACTGCGCCTTTTGCTTTGAACGTCACCAGACCGCTGGATGAAACGGTCGCAATCTCCTCATTACTGCTTTTCCAGGTCACCTCAGAGGCAACATTGTCAGTTTCCAACTGTAATTTGGCGCCATTCCAGCCAGTATGCAAAATGAGATCGGCCTCTACAGTCTTACTTTGTGTGGTGCCGGGAGCCACGGTGTATTCGGTGATAGTGATAGCATGCGGATTAAAAGCAACAGGGCCATCAACAATATTGTCATCCTGATAGTAACTACTGATGTCGTCTATCGTCAGAAGATCGTTTTCACGTGGGTCACCGGTTAACGTTTGGGGTTGCAGACTGATGCCGATAAAACAACCCAGATCCTTCGAGGTAATGGTGTAACTGTCCACACCGGTTGCCAAAATACGCTGCCCTTTTTGCGGATGATCGCAACGCCAGACAACAGAAGACACTGAGTCATCGGCATCACCTTCACTGTCGATTAAATTCCACGACAGAGTTACGTTATCGCCCACGTATAACTGGCGGCTGGGATCGTGTTTATCATTTTTTATAAAATCGATTTTACCGGTTTCCCCCGAAGCATTCGAGACAGAAGGAACCGTGCCGATAAGCGTACCTGCGGCCCCGGTCAGATTGGAATCTGCACCTCCGGTGAATGGCGCTGCAAAAGATGTATTCAAAGACATTGCGATTAAAAGGATGAAGAAAGAGTGTTTAATTAATTTTTTAATCATGCTCCATCCTTTATTTCGAAGAGGATATGAAAGTTGAGCACCGGAATGCCCAACTTTTATTTTTAACTACGATTAAAGGGTATTAACGACTGAATCACCTGTTTATTTATTTACACTTTTCAGCAGTGGTGTGAAGTCAACTTTCAGACTGTAACCCTGAACACCGTCTGCACCGGCCGCCGCAAAGACATTTTTCGCCAGAGCATTGGTTGCAGGGATAGACAGATCTTTATTATTCGTTGAAGTAACCGCATAACCGCCCGCTGTACCGGTAGTGGCACTGGTGCCATCAAAGACCCATTTGTAGCTGTAGTTATTCGTTGCTTCAATTTCGCCAGCGTCCCAAACGTTGTTGTTATTAGCGTCATACCAGGCTTTAAACTGATAGGTATGACCAACCAGTAACTGACTATCTTCCTTACCAATGAGGTTAACAGTAGGTGATGCGGAATCGACGATCATCACGCCAACCGTACCGCCGACTACCGGACCGGTTGGAATACCATCGGTCGCATCATTGGTACTGACATCAGCAATGGTAATGACCTGGCCTTTCGCCGGTGTCCCCGTTGAAGTTTGTTCGGTTATCTCTGCTCCCAAGTAACGACCGGCATCGGATGCCTGCAGGGTATAACTGTCTTGGGCATCATTATCTAAGGCTTTTTTATCACCGCCTTTACCGTCACTGGTGGTGTACCACTTGATGGTGGTTTTACTGTTATCCACATCCCCTTCAGAATCACTGAAATTATAATTAAGGGTGATTTTATCGCCTGGCGACATCGCTTCGGTAGAACCACTTTTATGGTCGTTAGAGAAAGAGACGCTGTGGTCGGCAGGACTGCTGCCTGTTCCTTTTAATACCGGAACCGTACCGATCAATTGCCCGGCGGACTCTGTCATTTCTGCCATCGCGAGATGTGAACAGCCTACAAATAACAGGCTGGCGAGAAGTGTTTTTTTGAAGGTTTTCATATCAGTTATCACTCAGTAAGTTTATGTTAATTTGAATCATGTCATTGACTGTCAGATTTATGAGTTGCCTGAGCCATTCATTACTTTCAAACCGGCTTCTGATGCTTCAAAATCGACTTTTAATTGATATCCCTGAATTCCGCTATTGCCTGCTGACGCAAATACTTGCGTGGCTTGAGCATTTTCTACAGGAATTTTCAGGTTGTGGTTATTGGTATCTTGGTTGGCATAACCGCCTTTTTCTACCTGGTCGTTCACTCCCTCGAACACCCACTTATAATTTATGAGTGAAACAATAGGCGTGGAATTTTCGTCCGAAAGATTCTCACGATCAGAGGTGTCCCATTTACCGTTTCCATTACTGTCATATGCTGCCCTAAATTGATATTCATGGCCTGGCAGTAATTTATTATCCTTGATTTCAGTCAAGTTCAAATTCGGATTCTGTACGTCGACAATGGCCGTTACAATATCTTTATTTCCTTTGCTAAAATCGATGTGCACAGAATTTGTCTTTTTAGTATCGTCATCTGCCGGCGTTGCAATGGCGGTAAATATGCCGGGTAACGTACTGGCAATAGAGGTATTCCCCTGGTTCGGCGATTTAACATAGTAAATACAGCCAGTTGTCTTATCACATTCACTTTGCGAATTATGAATTGTGACTTCGTGCTCCTGGTTTTTATCTGAAGCGGAATAAATATGGAATTTCATATTGGTACTTTCCGCAGGCAGTGGCGTAGTTTCACCTTGCAGGCCTGAAACTTTAGTCCCTGTTGCCGCCAGCTCAACAGAATTCTTACCGTTGGCAGTTTGTTTAATTGCCTTGTCATTATCTGGTGAGTTGCTAATCAATAATTGATAATTTACTGGCGCTTCCACAACTTTAATTTTCACGAGATTTGACTGTTTGGTGTTGCCTTTATCATCGGTAATCGTTACGGCTAATTGATACTGATTTGCATTGCTCGTAGTAGCATTAACCCAGGCGGGGAAAGTGAGTGTCCAATGATTATCCTTTCCTGACCCGATATTATTTTGTGGCGATAACGCCGGTAACCCCAGCGTAGATTCTGCTGAGAATCCGCCGATCGGCACCCACTGTGCTGATGTGATTTTGCGGTGGGATTTGATATCAGCATTCAATGTCCAGTGGCAACCTTCATAAGCTTCGGCAAGATCCGGCTGGTCGGAAATAATACACGGCTGCGCGGTCCCGGTCGGCTTGAGATAAGTATCAATATCCAAATCTTTGACTTCGCGGTACTCAAGAACAATGTCATTGTTGCGGTCAACGAAGTCCATGCGACTCCCGGCCAGCGTACGCATTGCACTGACTGCCGACGGATCCAACTGCTTAGCTATCGGCACACCGATGTGGTAATCCAGGGCAATATCAGCAGTCAGTTCAGTGCTGTCAGTGTTGCCTTTTTTATAGCCCACTCCCATGGTGATCAACGGTACCGGGGTGTAATCCACACCTATCGTTACTGCTGAAGGGTCTTCCTGCAAATCATCAGTACCAAACAGTGCAACCTCATCACCATAATATTGTTCATATACCAGTGAGGAACCCAATTGCGGATATGAAGGCAGATAGGTCTGCAGACGCATATCCCAACCTGCTGCCGGACGTTCTTCATAATTCGCAAAATCCTTCGACTTTTTCCACCCGGAAAGGGGCATATAATAATTGCCGCTGAACTTCAAATAGTTAGTCCAGACTTCTGTCCCCAAACTTCCGCGACGATGACCACGACTGATATCGTAATCATAGAATGAGTTAATACCCACCAGCCAATCTTTGTTGATATTATATCTCAGCCCTGCACCCAGATTGGCAATGTTTCGGCCATCTTTACTGTGCGTGGAGAATTGATTAAATAATAATGTGCTTTCACCCGCATACCAGGGGATTAAGTAATCCAATGATGAACCATCAAGGCTGCCATCATTAAGGGTTAAATTGGTTTTTACATGCCCATAGGGTGACAACAATTCTTCCACTTTCGATTGCGCCGCACTGGTCGCTGTACTTTTACCATATTGGTATAGCTGACTCGTTGCACCTTCAACCGTCAAATTCTGGAAGTTTTGCTGAGCTTCATTCATTAGAACTTGTGCAGACCGATTCTCTAAACCTTGATCGTTTTTTTTACCTAATGTTGAGGGCGATTTCACTTCTGTTTTATCCGATAAAACATCATCGCCACCCAAAGTAGGTAACGAGAGTTCATCATGCGCATAGGCAGAGAAACTCAATAAAATACAAACAACCATCTTTGCATATTTGAAGTATTTATTTGTTTTCATATCATAATGTCAACGTTAGATTAAAATTTCAAAATATGGTCGATGGATGTATCGTGAGACTCTCTGTAGTAACAACACCCCTATGAACAGGAGGCGCGTTTATGAACATTAATTTCAGGCATCCCTTCGCCAGGATAAAGAGTTACGTGAGCTCAAAAAATAAATCATAGTGCTCTTCTTTATTAAGATATTTATAAAAATGGATAAACAAGATTTTGTTTACATCAACTCAGTGAATGCATCATACCTATAATCATCTTTTAATCATATATCCAAAAATGGATACTACTTGTTGGTGATGCGCAACATGCGGCAGTCATTGGTCCTGACCAGTCGTTGCTTAATGCGGTTTGAGCGCATACGGCTGTATTTGATCGATACCAAAGATCAGCACTACACCCAGCTAACGCTCTGACGGACACAGGTTGGTTAAGCAGGTGATAGAGGAAGGCAGGGTAAGTGGCGAATTTAGAGTGGTGAGTGCGCAGATGACATTACCTGGTGCGCCTTGCTTCCCAGGCCTCACCGAACTTACGAATTTTCAACTGAACGCCCAGACGCTGGCGGGTCTGCGTTGCAACAGCGTCTGACGCACCAAAGATCTCACACGTAGTCATCGGGCAACAAATCTACGTAAAGTTTTTACGCAGGTTTTTTGCCTTTTTATTAACCCACAGAAGTGCCGTGCGTAATTCATCGCAATATAAACAGTATGTTGTGTGGTTGACAGACGATATCGAACTTATCGCGACTATAAAATTTCTCTATAAAGTAATTGATGGCATATCAATTGTCACAACCACTTTATTCATTAAAAGGAATTTATTATGGATACGTCATCAACATCAATGATGTCTGCAGAAAAAGAAACCAGTCATGTTACGGCATCAAATAAAAGCGCATTACTAGGTGTAAGCGACGGACAGGAATTTAGCCAGTCTGATGCTCTGTCCTTCTCCAGTTTCCGCCGGGGCACTGTTGACCCGCGTACCGGAAGTTTTAATTACGCGATACCTGTCGCCAGGATCACCGGAAATCGTCGCAGAGGGCCATCGCTGGATCTTGTGTTAAAACATAATCATTTTTCCAGCAGAAATGAAGGATTCGGTGCGGGCTGGTCTCTGGGGTTAAGTAAGTTTTTTAAAGATAACGATCGTATGAAACTGTTGTTGAGAGACGGGAGAATTATCGATCTTATTGAAAAAAATGGGACTTACCTTGTCGAGACGGTTGATCTGAAAAACTTCATCCTGACTAAATTACCAAGCCCGGAAAAGGGTTATAAAATATCCTATAAAGATGGTTCAACAGAGATATTAAAATCCGTCACGTCAGATGACAGATTTATTTATGTAACAGAAATAATTCAAGAGGATGGTTATAAACTAAATATTGAGTATACGTTTAGAGAATCTGTATCCCCGTCCCCGTTTGTCAAAAGAATTATTGATGAACTTGGGGAGGAATTGTTGCTTGTTTCTCGTACAGGTCTCAATTCAAGGTATAATGTCACGATAGAAACCTTCAAAAATATCAGTAATTTAGCCTGTAAGTTGATTTTAACAGTAAAAGAGTCGGCCAGTAATTCTATCGAATATTGTCTCGCTGTATCAAACAAAAGCACCAATATATTAACATTCACTTACCAGCAGGGGAATTATTTCAGGTTAATCACAAAGGTCGAAAGTAATTTCTTTGGGCCAGCAACTGAAATCATAAACTATGATATCCCACTTACAGCACCGCTAGGCTCACCTGTCGGTTCATTCCCCGCCGTGAGTTCATACCAGTTCACCATGGTTTCCCCTGTGACTGGACAAATCAGTACCGAAGAGTACAAATACAGTTATGGTGAGAGTATTTGGTCGAATAATTTTCTTGGGAATAATGGCGTAACGGCCTGGGATAAAAATGCCATCGATAATATTTATGCTTGCCCGGCGGATTATACCTATTGTGCGCAAGAAACATTATGGATAGATAATCTGGAAGAGTATAAAAACAAATTCACCTATGATAAATACCATCGTGTTATCAAAGAGGAAGTGAGCGCGTCCCGTGTCGTTGCCCCCGTCTTAGCTCAAACCATAACAACTAAATATATTTATCAAGGAAACACTTCCGCTAAGTATTCATCACTTCCTGCCACTTATAAACTTCCTGTTTCTATCAAAAAAGATTATTTTGAGAAAGACAGCGAAGATAGCCATATCAGAAGTGAAAGCTCTTCGTTTACCTATGATCAGTACGGTAATATCGAAACCAGTACCGATAGTGGTGGGATTTCAATGGATTATATCTATTATCCCGCAGCCGGTGTGACAGGTAAATGCCCAAAAGATAAAAATGGATTTGTCCGCTATCTGCATTCTTGTAATAAATATCAGAATGATATGTCGGTAGATTCGATTGAAAATACCTATACCTATCTCGCTTTGCAAGTCAAAGCGGGGTATGACTATGTCGTGGAGAACAGTGAGACGGAAAGAAAAATAATTTCCATGCACTGGAGCGATAGCTCTAAAGAAACGACTAAAACTTACTATGGTATGGAAGAGGTGAACCCTTTCAATCGAGGTATGTTAAAAACGACAAAATTGATTTTAAATGGTCAGCCCGGTATTACCACTCGCTATGATTATTCGCTGAGTACTGACGGTAATGAATTTACACTAACCACAACGCAAACAGGGGCGGACGGCAAGCAATTAGTTTATTCAGAGACCGCCATGACCCGCACCGGGTGGCCAGTTTGTATGACGGATGCATTGGGTGTGATGACCACCCTTACTTACGATAATGTTGGCCGTATTGAATCTACAACCAGAGCCAAAGGAACCCCCTATGAAAGCACAACAAATTACATTTATGCTTTTGATCCAATAACAAATTTTTTCACAAAAACCACTCAGGCTCCGGCAGCGAGCGCGGTGGCTGAAACCTACGACGCATTAGGGAATGTGGTTAAACAGGTTGTAGACGGAAAAGTCGTACACATTTCTAATTTCAACACCCGTTCGCAGTTATTATCAGAAGTACATTATGACTATGACGTACCTATGTTAAATAATAAACTCGGAGGCCTGACACTTACCAGGAGTCATCTTTATGATGCATTAGGTAATGTGCGTGAGGTGAGAAACAATGATGACTCCGTCAATTTTAGCCGATTTAATATCGGAGATTCCGTACTCACTGAATACACAAAATTGCCTGGGAATAGTTTTCGTTACTGTTATGAAGAGAATGAATATGACCGTAGGAATGGGCTTCCTTTAAGTTCTATAGAGTACAATAAAGACGGTAAAACAAAAGTATCACAGAAAAATTATTATTATGATGCTTTTCATCGGGTCAATAAAATTTCATCCAATGATTATATCAGTGGTTCCACGCTCACTGAAAATTATGAATATGATTTTTTCGACCGGCCAATATTAAAAATGGAAAGTGGGGAGGAGGGCACTGGCCGCACGCTGAAAATGCAGTATTGGGCAAGTAGTCAGGAAAGTAAATTGACAGAAATTACTATCGATGACATATCGGTCGGTTATCAGGACTATGATTCTTTAGGGCGAATGGTCAAGCAGGACCGCAATCCGTCGCAGAAAGACAAGTTCGTCACTCGCTATAAATATCAGGATAACTGCACGACTGCCTATGAGAAAATCACGCCTAACGGAGAGGTTATTAACTATGAGTATATCCCTGAGTTAGACCTGCTCCCGGCTAATATAGCGATGCCGGATAATAAGGAAAGTTATCGTTATACTTATGATAAAAATACAGTAAAACTTATCGAAGAAACTCATAAGGTAGGTTTACGTGAATTCATTCGCACGCTTGGCTATGATAATCAACTAAGGCTTATTTCTGAAGAGATTTCCGATGAACTTGGGAAGGAGAGTAGCAATAATATCTTTTCTTATACCCATTGTGGCCGGTTAATCTCGAACACTAAATCTTTAGCAGAGCAGCCTACTCAGACAACCCATTACCGTTACGATGAGAAGGGGCGTTTGGCAATGATTTCAGCAGGGCATGATAATGAAATCGACCTCGAAATAGAGGTGTCATACCTTGCAGGGAATTACCCTTCTATCATCAAGTATCGGTTGATTAACACTGATGGGAAGGTGGTGAAGTACAGTATGCAACTTCTTTATGACTATAAATTAAGAATGTCAGAAAAGTGTTATTACGATGAGGCTGGGAATCTTATCTCAAACAATTCTGAAAAATTCAATGGTGCTGGAAAAACAATAAGCAAAGAGTTTTTTGTTAAGCCGGATAAAAGAAATATAACAAACTTCAAGTTCGATTACCTTGGCCGGTTAATCAGCGCAGCAATAGAAGAGTCATCGACCCATTATCCTCTGGATCTCAATGCAAAAGAGGTGAGTCGGTTCGATTATCAGTATGATAAATTTGATAATATGACGTCCAGCAGTGCCAGAGAGAGACTCTCTGGGTATATTAGTCAGACCAGCTATTCCTACGCAGGGAAAAACCCTTTTGAGCTGACATCTGTTTCTCTGAGTGGAAATAATCCCAATAGTCCTGTGCTACTTACTTATGACGCCAGTGGTAACGTCATTAAGAAAAAAACGGGGAATGTGGACGCCGCAGAATATCAATATGATACATTCAATAATCTCATTAGATCCAACTTCTCCAGTAATATTATCGATTTAGGTTACAACAGCAGCGGGAATATGCAAAGTTCAGCATTGAGTATCAGCAGTCCCGAAACTCCCTCTCGTTCAAGTTCTTATCATTATAGCAATGGTGTTTTTGACGTATCAGACAGAAAACAATCACCTGGTGCTCGTCGTCAGGATATTGCTGCCTATATTAAAAGTCCTGTCGGCACAGAGGTTATTAATCTTCTTAGTGGCAGTTCTGGTACTTATACGAAAGAACAAACATTAATGTTAAGCGACCGTCTTGGCTCCGTCTACGCGGAATTAAATAGTCAAAATACGGATAATGTTACCGCACTTACCTATACACCTTATGGGCATCTGTTAAATAGTGCATCCATCCCTGCTTATGATCCGGTACGTTTTGCCGGAGAAAAATATGATGATCTTACTGAGTTATATCATTTAGGTAATGGAACACGATCCTATGATCCACTTCTCATGCGTTTCATGCAGTACGATTCGATGAGTCCCTTTGGCGAGGGGGGAATCAACCCTTATAGTTATTGTGGCGGCGATCCGATTACGTTCTCAGACCCTTCAGGACATGGTCGTGATGTTGCCATTTTATTCGCCGCGATGGGGTTGGTGTTTTCGGTGCTCTTCCTTGGGCTTGGGGTGTTGGCGCTGTTAGGCGGGGCGGCACTCCTGCTGGCCGGAATCGCCATTACCTCTGGCATATTGGGCACAACGGGCAGTGCATTAGGCGTCGCTGCTGCCGCTGTTGAGGATGAGGAACTCTCGCAAAAACTATCACTCGCCAGTGGGGTTTTTACCGGCGCATCGTTTGTTTTAGGGTTATTCCCGGCACTGATGTTTGGCGGTCATAAATTATCGTGGAAATTAATGCAAGCCTTCTCGAAGGGCCGGGTATTCCAGGCAAGGGTGCAGAATGTCAGATTCTATTCTGGGGCCAGCTATCGTATTTCTGCGCCGGTTAGATATAACAATCAGTCAGTCAGAGTTATTAATGCACATGGAAATGGAGATAAAGGGCTACTCTCTTACGCCGTTGAAAGTACGTCTAATCCGGGTCAGTGGATCGACAAACCGGCTTCTGTCGAAGAGTTCGCAACCTTTACCCAGAATATTTTGGTCAACAAACTGAGGGACAGCGATAGCGCGCTCTTTATTACCGCCTGTGGCGGTTCCCAGGCCGGTGCAAACAGTAATGCCCAAAGCCTGGCTAATTATATGAATCGCAGTGTTTATGCTTTTCCATCTGGCGTGGTTTCGTCTAATTTTCAAGGATCAATGGCTGGGGCGAATGTGACATATTATGGCGTGCCGTGGTTTGCAAAACCTAAACTATTTACCCAGGCCACAACCATGGGCAATGCAGTACCTATGTTACCTTTAGCGTAACTATTTAAAGAAGGAGTTCGCTATTTTCCGATATTGCAATGAGGTAATGGCGGGTTAGTTAAAATAAAAACGCACCGAAAATAGAATGTCGGTGCGTTTTTTTATTGCATGCTTATTACTTTAATACAGCCAGTGCAGATTCATAGTCTGGTTCGGTGGTAATTTCCTCCACCAGCTCGCTGTACAGCACGTTGTCCTGACCATCCAGAACAACCACTGCGCGCGCGGTCAGGCCGGACAGCGGGCCTTCAGCGATAGCCACGCCGTACTCAGATTTGAAATCACCGCCGCGCAGGGTGGAGAGCGTGATCACGTGGGTCAGGCCTTCCGCGCCGCAAAAGCGGGACTGCGCGAACGGCAGGTCTGCGGAAATGCACAGCACCACAGTGTTGTCGATTTCGCCTGCCAGCTGGTTGAATTTACGCACGGATGCCGCACAAACGCCGGTATCGATGCTTGGGAAAATGTTCAGGACTTTACGCTTGCCCACGAAGCTGCTCAGGCTCACATCAGAAAGGTCTTTGGCGACCAGAGTGAAAGGCTTGGCGACGTCGCCTTTTTGTGGGATTTTGCCAGCAACGGTGACCGGGTTGCTTTGAAATTTAACGGTTTGGGTCATAATGATTTCCTGTGTCCATTGGAGTCAAACGGCTTTCAGTTTAGGGTAACATTTGTAGGTTGGATATAGATTATTTGCTAAATAGTTGTATACATTGAATGTATGCCGTCGGGCATTGATCAATTAAGGGAGCCTCTATGAGAAGTGTTCGCTTTTATCCGGAAGCCTGGCCGCTGCACACCGCCTTTGTTATCTCACGCGGCAGCCGCACCGAAGCGCGTGTGGTGGCGGTAGAGATCGAAGAAAATGGTATTCGCGGGGTGGGCGAATGTACGCCGTACCCACGCTATGACGAAAGTGAAGCGTCGGTCATGGCGCAAATCGCCAGCGTGGTCACCGCAATTGAGCAGGGCGCGAGTCGCGAACAGTTGCAACATTTATTGCCCGCCGGTGCCGCGCGTAATGCGCTGGATTCTGCGCTGTGGAATCTTGAAACCCAGACCAGCGGACTGAATTTGTGGCAGCTCACCGGCACAGAACCTCTGGCGTCGATCAGCATGGCGCAAACTGTCAGCATCGGCACGCCGGAAGAGATGGCCGACGTGGCGCTGGCGTTGCAGAAAAAAGGCGCGACGTTGCTGAAAATCAAACTTGATGACCGGCTGATTGCAGAGCGTCTGGTGGCAATCCGCGCCGCCGTGCCAAATGCGTCATTGATCGTGGATGCCAACGAAGCCTGGCAAAGCGACGGTCTGGCAGAACGCTGTCAGTTGCTGGCAGATCTCGACATTCTGATGCTCGAACAGCCGCTGCCGGCCGGGGAGGATTCCGCGCTGGAGAACTTTATCCATCCGTTGCCGATCTGCGCCGATGAAAGCTGCCATACGGTGGAAGGTTTACCCGCGCTGAAAGGCCGCTACGAGATGGTAAACATCAAACTGGATAAAACTGGCGGGCTGACTGGCGCACTGCGACTGGCGCATGAGGCTCATGAGCTGGGTTTCGGCATTATGCTGGGTTGCATGTTATGCACTTCGCGGGCTGTGCGTGCTGCGTTACCGCTCACCGCGGGTGCGAAGTTTATCGATCTCGATGGTCCGACGTGGCTGGCGCAGGATGTTGAGCCGCCGATGAAGTTTCACTGTGGTGGGATCGACGTGGCCGGTTCGGCCTGATTTTACGGCGGATGTCGCAGTTTTGTGCGCGGAGGCAAAACTGAAGCGAATTCTTATAGGGTATGAATTGAAGAAATGATACAACTCCTTCATTGCTCATAGTTTTTATGAATGTCAGGAGAAATTCATGCCGCAGGGAAAATCGTTTCCGCTTCTCTCATACTCCGTCTGTGCTGCGCTGGTCGCACTGAGCCTCGGTCAGACCAACGCCGCACAAGTTCCCGCCGGTACCCACCTGGCCGCTAAACAGGAAATCGTTCGCCATATCAAGGACGAGCCAGCCTCACTGGATCCCGTCAAAGTCATTGGCCTGCCGGAAGCGCAGGTAGCGCGTGATTTGTTTGAAGGGCTGGTCAATCAGGACGCCCAGGGTAAAAGCATTCCGGGCGTCGCCGAAAGCTGGCAGAACCAGAACAATCAGGTTTACCTCTTCACGCTGCGCAAAGACGCTAAATGGTCAAATGGCGATCCGGTGACTGCACAAGATTTCGTCTACAGCTGGCAACGTCTGGTGGATCCGAAAGGGTTATCAAGCGGTGCGTGGTTCGCCGGACTTGCCGGGATCCAGAACGCGGACGCGATTATTGCCGGGAAAATGCCGGTGGATAAACTGGGCGTCACCGCCGTCAGCCCGACGCAGCTGCGCGTCACGCTCGACAAACCAGTCCCGTATTTTGTCAGCCTGCTGGCCAACTTCAGCCTTTTCCCGGTGCATAAAGCCACGGTGGAAAAATACGGCGAAGACTGGACCAAACCCGGCAATCTGGTCGGCAACGGGGCGTACGTCCTCAAAGAGCGCGTGGTGAATGAAAAACTGGTGCTGGAACCCAATCCGCATTACTGGGATCACGCCCGCACGGTGCTGACCAAAGTGACGTTTGTGCCGATCAACAAAGAGTCCAACGCCACTAAACGCTATCTGGCGGATGACATCGACATCACCGAGTCTTTCCCGAAAGATCAGTACAAAAAACTGATGCACGATATTCCGGGGCAGGTCTACACGCCGTATCAGCTTGGTACCTATTATTACGCTTTTAACACCCGCCGGGCGCCGACCGACGATGCCCGCGTGCGTCTGGCGCTGTCGATGAGTATCGATCGTGCGGTGATCAGCGATAAAGTGCTGGGCACCGGTGAAAAACCGGCCTGGCATTTTACGCCTGACGTGACGAATGGCTGGAAACCGGTCAAAAGTGAAATGCAGCAATATTCACAGGAAGAGCTGAATGCGCAGGCAAAAGGCCTGCTGGCGGCAGCCGGTTATGGCCCGTCCAAACCCCTGCATCTGACACTGTTGTACAATACGTCCGAAAGTCACCAGAAAATTGCCATCGCCGTCGCCTCGATGTGGAAAAAGACGCTGGGAGCGGATGTGAAGCTGGTAAATCAGGAATGGAAAACGTATATCGACAGCCGTAACACCGGTAATTTCGATGTGATCCGCGCCTCATGGGTCGGTGATTACAATGAAGCCTCAACGTTTCTGTCGCTGCTGACCTCCACGCATAACAGCAACATCAGCAAATTTAGCAACGCTGATTACGACAAAGCCATTGCAGACGCCAGCCGCGAAACCAACGACGCGCAGCGTAACAACGACTACAACAAAGCCGAGCAAATCATCGCTGAACAGGCCCCGATCGCGCCTATTTATCAGTACACCAACGGGCGTCTGATCAAGCCTTGGGTGAAGGGCTATCCGATTGAAAATCCGGAAGACGTTGCGTATAGCCAGGAAATGTACATTCTTAAGCACTGATTTCTGAGTCTGCACTCTTAAAAAAAAAGCGCCCCGAAAAGGCGCTTTTTCTTTCGATGGAGAGTAGATGGAGATTAACCGTTGCGGCTGACCAGTCGCACCATCAGCGCGGCGGCGGCGGCCACCGTTGCAAGAAGCACTACGCCTGCCCAGCCACCGGATTCCAACGCTTTACTGCCCAGTGCCGCGCCCACAGACATGCCGATAAACACCACAGTGAACAGCAGGGCATTCAGACGCCCACGCGCTGCGGGCTCAAGGCCATAAACCAGCGTCTGATGTGCCACCAGCGTTGCCTGAATACCTAAATCGAAACCGATAGCGCTGAGCACAATCAATGCCAGCTGAGCATGAGGCGATAACAACGGCAGCAGGAACATTGCGGCGAAAGAGACCATCACCAGCCCGGCACCGAGTTGTGTCACGTACGCCGGTCCTTTTTTATCTGCCAATGCCCCGGCCATTGGTGCCGCCAGCGCACCGGCTGCTCCCGCCAGACCAAATGCCCCTGCAACAGCACTCCCAAGGTGATATGTATCGTTAAGCATAATTGCCAATGTTGACCAGAATGCGCTGAACGCGATGGAGAGCAAACCCTGCGCCAGCGCTGCACGCCGCAGCGTTTTATAGTGTTTCCACAGGCCGAACATAGAATGCATCAGCGCGGCATAGCTGATACCGGTCGCAGGCGCAAAACGCGGGAGTACGCGCCATAGCGCACAACCAATCAGCGCGACGCTGACTGCGGCCAGCTGATACATCACCCGCCAGCCAAAGTATTCCGCCACAAAGCCGCTGACCACGCGGGACAGCAGGATACCCACCAGCAATCCGGTCATCACCGTTCCCACCGTTTTACCGCGCTGCGCTACCGGTGCAAGATGTGCTGAAGCCGGAACGATATCCTGCGCCATCGTCGCACCGATGCCGGTGATCAGGCTCGCCGCCAGCAGCCCGTGAATGCCGGGCACAAATCCGCACAGCAGCAGCGCGGCGGCCAGCAGAATGCTTTTGAGCAAGATGATAGTGCGGCGGTCGTAACGGTCACCCAGCGGGATCAGAAACAAAATCCCCAGCGCATAACCGGCCTGCGTCAGCGTCGGGATTAGCCCCACCGACGCGGTGCTGGCGTGCAGATGGCTGCCCATAATTCCCAGCATCGGCTGGCTGTAATAGATAGATGCCACGCTCAGACCGGCGCCCGCAGCAAGAGTGAAGATGATTTTGCCGGAAATCGTCGGTGCGGGTTCAGCCGGGGAGGTTTGAGTGAGGTCTGACATGATGTATTCCTGAGTGAATTGGGTTGTCTGGAAAACATTCTTCACCTGAATGGTCATGAGTGGTAGCCTGCACAAAGGTAAAACTGTTATACGCAGGACGTATGAATACACCTCTTACCAGCGGTATCGACCGCATAGATTTGATGCAAACGTTCATTCGCATCGTAGAAAGCGGCAGCCTCTCAGCCGCTGCCGTGCAGCTCAGTACCAGCCAGCCCACCGTCAGCCGCCGGTTGCAGTCGCTCGAACGCTTATTGGGCGCAAAACTGATTCTGCGAACCACTCATGCGATGAAGCTCACCGACGATGGCGAACGTTGTTATCAGCAGGCGAAACTTTTGCTGGATCAGTGGTCCGCGCTGGAAGATCAGCTGCGCGGGGCGGGCGATGAGCCGGTCGGCACGTTGCGCGTGCGCGCACCGCACGCCTTCGGGCAGGATCAAATGATCGAACCGCTGACGCGATATCTGCAACGTTACCCGAACGTGACGGTGGACTGGATGCTCAACGACCGCACACCGGATTTTCTCTCGGAAGACATCGACTGTGCGATTCAGGTGGGTAACGCGGCGGATCCCTCCATGGTGGCGATCCTGCTGGCTGAAGTCCCCCGCATTGTGGTGGCGACGCCGCAACTTTTGCAGCAACATCCGGTGACGCAGGTGAACGAACTGGGGCAATTACCCTGGGTGGCGTTCAGTACCTATTACCGCAATGAAGTGACACTGCGCCATGACAGCGACGACCGCACCGAAAGCTGCGCCATCTCGCCGCGCATGGCAACGGACAGCTTGTATGCCATTCGCAAAGCTGCGCTTTCCGGTTTGGGGGCGGCGATTGTGTCGGCGTGGGTGGTAAAAGATGACATTAAGGAAGGGCGTTTACAGCGTGTATTACCCGGCTGGAACGCCTTGCCGCTGCCGGTCTATCTGGTTTATCCCTACGCGACGTATTATCCGGCGAGGCTGCGGAAATTCTTCGACGTTATGCGCAGCGTGATGCCGGAACTGGCCGAAATGGAGAAACCCGCCACATCCTGACACGCAAAAACTACCTCAAAAATATGGCATCATCGGTCTGGCGTATTAAAGTGGGCAGATTGCAGCGCGGTTGAGTTTTTGAACTTCAAGGGCTTAACGCTAAACTGAAAAGAATGAACGAATTATAAAGCGAGGAACGTCGTGGAAGTCATTAAGGGAAAAGAACTACAGGTAGCCGATGCCGTCTATGCCTTCCAGCTGGACGGTCACGGCGGCGTCACCGACATCAACAAAGCATGCGTCGCGACGGACGAAAAACCTTGCTGGCTGCATCTGGATTACACCCGCCCGGAAAGCGAAAAATGGATCACCAACACGCCTGTATTACCGGACACGGTGCGCGAGGCGCTGGCCGGTGACAGCGTGCGCCCGAAAGTTATCCGCATGGGTGAAGGCACGCTGATCACACTGCGCAGCATCAATCTCAATGCGGATTCACGCCCGGACCAGTTGGTGACTATTCGTGTGTATCTCACTGATAAAATGATCGTTTCAACGCGCCATCGCAAAGTCTTCTCGATGGAAGAGATGATTAACGACATGCAGCAGGGCAGCGGGCCGAAGAGTACCGGCAGCTGGCTGGTGGAAATGTGCGATGCGCTGACCGATCACACCAGCGATTTTATCGAAGATCTGCACGACAAAATCATTGATATTGAAGATGACCTGATGGAACAGCAGGTGCCGGAGCGCGGCCAGATGGCGTTACTGCGTAAACAGCTGATCGTCCTGCGTCGTTACATGGCACCACAACGCGACGTATTTTCGCGTCTTTCCAGCGAGCGTTTGCCGTGGATGAACGATGACGAACGTCGTCTGATGCAGGAAATCTCGGATCGCTTAGGGCGTGGACTCGACGATCTGGACGGCAGTATTGCCCGTACGGCGGTGCTTTCCGATGAAATCAGCTCACTGATGGCCGATTCCCTCAACCGCCGCACCTATACCATGTCGATGCTGGCGATGGTATTTCTGCCGACAACGTTTCTGACTGGCCTGTTCGGCGTCAATCTCGGCGGTATTCCCGGCAACTCGTCACATCTGGGATTTGGAATTTTCTGTGTATCGCTGGTGGTGCTGGTGGGCGGCGTTGCGTGGTGGCTGAAGAAAAGCCGCTGGCTGTAGGGCAGGGAACCTGCGAAAAAAAACCAAAAAAAAGCCGGTCAGAAGACCGGCGTCGTTCGAATCAAAAAGTGCTATGCATTAATTCTAAAAATTTGGAAATAAGACAATATGGAGCACAACGCCCATCGCTTGACGTTGCATTCACCTGCGGAATGGATAGTGCACCGATTCAGCGCTGCTAATGTTGATTTGGCTCAATCTTTTTGAGGTTTCTGTGCTATCAGCCCGGTCTGTGTGGATTTGTGCCACGCGGATCTCAAAACTTACGATCAGGAGTCTGTTTTGCACACCGGAGAAATGATTCATCAGGCGTATGAAAGTACGACCGAAAGGACGCTGGAATTATGGAATGCGCATGGAGAAACCGGTGCAGTCAGAACTGAACCCTTCTACCACCCGACCAAACTAGCCATCACCAGCGGAAACCGCGCGGGGGCAGCGATGGCCGGGCTGCTGTCTGATTTAACCACCGCTGCGCAGGGCGATCCGCTGGCGGACATCGCGCCGACCGACGGCATGCATTTTACGTTCTTTGCGATCACACAGGCGCTGTACGACCGGCCTGAAGACGCTGACGATCTCGCCGGGCTGGCGGATATTTTCCAACAGCACTGCGCCGGTCATGTGATGCAAATCAGCGAGTTGCAACTTGTCGCACTGCCCAATCAGCTGCTGCTGGCCGGTATTCCTGACGGGGAAAGTTTGCGCGTCAGGCAGTCCCTGGTGGAGCATCTGCTGGCGACAAAATGGGCGGGAAAAATCAAAGACCGCTACCCTGATGCCGCCATTCCGCAAATCTTCTGGCATAGCACGCTGCTGCGTTACAGCGCTGAATTTATATCTGAACCGCTGCGGGCATTCTTTCGCGAAAAACGGCAACAACCGTTCGGCTCAGTCAGCCTGCCGGTAAAACTGGTAATGACCAACTACAACTGGACTGACACGGTTTTTCTGTCCTGAAAGTAAAAAGCCCGCATCAGAGGCGGGCTTTCATTTCTTAACGGCGCGTTCGCGAAAGGTTATTTAATTTCCAGCACGTTCAGGCGCTCAACCGGGGCGACGGTTTCATCGTCTTCCGGCTGCCAGCCGACCGGTTGCATAGGAATCTCTTCACGATCGAACGCCAGATCCCCACCGTCTACCACTTCGCCACCGTGCTGGATCCCTTTAAAATCGAAGAGATTCATATCATTGAGGTGTGAAGGCACCACATTTTGCATCGCACTGAACATAGTTTCGATACGGCCCGGATATTTTTTGTCCCAGTCTTTCAGCATGTCGCCGATCACCTGACGTTGCAGGTTTGGCTGTGAACCGCACAGGTTACAAGGGATGATCGGGTATTCGCGTGCAATCGCAAAACGCTCGATGTCTTTTTCGCGGCAGTACGCCAGCGGGCGGATCACGATGTGTTTGCCGTCGTCGCTCATCAGTTTTGGTGGCATACCTTTCAGTTTGCCGCCGTAGAACATATTGAGGAACAGCGTTTGCAGGATGTCATCGCGGTGATGGCCAAGTGCAATCTTAGTACAGCCCAGTTCAGTCGCGGTGCGGTACAAAATCCCGCGGCGCAGACGTGAACATAAGGAGCAGGTGGTTTTGCCTTCGGGAATTTTATCTTTCACGATAGCGTAAGTATCTTCGGTCACTATCTGGTATTCCACACCCAGCTCTTCCAGATACGCTGGCAGAATATGCGCCGGGAAACCCGGTTGCTTCTGATCCAGGTTAACGGCAATCAGTGAGAAGTTCACCGGTGCACTTTTTTGCAGATTGCGCAAAATTTCCAGCATGGTGTAACTGTCTTTACCGCCCGACAGGCACACCATTATGCGATCACCTTCCTCGATCATGCCAAAGTCAGCAATGGCTTTACCGACGTCACGACGCAGGCGTTTCTGAAGCTTATCGATGTTGTATTTTTCTTTCTGAATTGGACTGGTCACAAATTTCTCTTTCGCAAAATCGCGGCGCGCAGGCCGCCAGTGTCTATGCGCAGTAGGGTACGGATTTTGCTGCCTGCTGTCAGGTAGATTTTTGCGTAAATCAGGGTTTTTTGTGGACATAAAATCACCAAAAAACTTCCATTTGTCCGAATCTCAGATGAATGTGAAATTCCTGACTATAGTTAATAGACTCATTGTTAAGAAAAAACCCTAATTCAGGAGGGATGATATGAAAAGGAAAAACCTTATTGCCGCATCACTGGCAGCTGTCTCAATACTGTTTGTTGCAGGCTGTGCCTCGAATCAGGCAATAAAAACGACGGACGGAAAAACCATCGTAACGGACGGTAAACCTCAGGTGGATGACGATACCGGTCTGGTGTCGTACAAAAATGCAGAGACTGGTCAAACAGAGCAAATTAACCGCGATCAGGTTAAAAACATGAGCGAGTTGGATAACTAATTTATCCAATCATTTTGACAAAGGAGAGAACGATGAACAGGAAATTGATTCTGCCACTAGCCGCATTAATCAGTGTCGCAGCGTTGTCAGGCTGCACCCGTACCAGCTATGCCATTCAGACGAATGATGCGCGAACCATCATCAGCGACGGTAAACCAAAAGAAGCCGAAACCGGCCTGTTGGAATATACCGATGCTAATGGTGTGAAACAGCAAATCAGTAAAACTGAAGTTAAGCAGGTGACGGAGCTTCCGAAGTAATATCGCTTTTTGTCTGTTTTTTCCGACATCTAAACCCGCTGAAAAGCGGGTTTTTTTGCTTGTTGTAAAAAAAATGCAGAACTTCGCCACGCAAAGTCCTGCATCGTTTTCTTAACGCCGGTGATTACCGCTGCGACGTCGCGATTTTCACTTTATCCGCCGCTGCGGCTTTTTCGGCTTTCGCTGCGGTCATGCCTTTTTCTGCGCTGCGGTGTAATACCCAGCCGAAAATGAGAATCGACAGGGCGCACAGCAGGAACAGGATCCGTCCCCAGAGCGGGTTAGGGACCAGCACCATCAACAGTAAACCGGCACCCATGTACATCGAAATACGGCCAATTTTATCGCGTTGCAGCCGGTCGAACTCATCCTGTTCGTTGTCGGCATAGACCGGCGTTTCCATATCGATGAAGAACTGTTTGCGCTGTGCCTCGCGCGCGGTATTCGCTTCACGGTAGAACAGACTTGTCAGGCAGAAGAACCCGCCGGTGAACACCATATGTGAGAAGATATTCCACATGATCGCCACGTCCAGCAGCTCACGTGCGGTAAGTGTGATCCCCAGCGCGCGTGCAACGTCCGGTGCGGTAAAGACGTTGGCGACAACGTACGATACGCCCAGCCCGAACAGGACGGTGGCCCAACCCGCCCAGTCCGGCGTTTTACGGATAAACACGCCAAGGAACAGCGGCACGACAATCGGCGCCTGCATCAGCGTGCCGACTTTCATCATCAGATCGAAAAGGCTCACGGTCTGCATCGTATGCATGTACTGCGCGACCAGGATCACCAGCACACCGTTCACCACGCAGGCTATTTGCCCGACGCGCAACTGATACTTGTCGCTGCGCGCGCCGTTACGGTTGACGACCGGCGTCCAGAAGCTGCGCACAAAAATCCCCGAGTTACGGTTCAGCGCACAATCCATGGAGGACATCGTTGCTGCAAACAGTCCGGCCATCAGCAGGCCAACGGTACCAAGTGGCATGGCGCGTTCGGCAAAAATCAGATACACCGCATCGGTGGCGTTTTTGCCTAACTCAGGGTGAGCGGTGGCGGCGTCCGGATACAGAACGGCGACCGCCCACGGCGGGATGAACCAGATAAGCGTACCGACAAACATCAGCACCAGCGCGAACAGCGCCGCTTTTTTGGCATTGAAACTGTCTTTGGCATTCAGAAAACGGTAGGAATCCTGAAGATTATTGATGCTTTGCACGTTCTTGATGAAGAAGAACAGGAAGCAGGCCACCAGCAGCGAGATGTAATGCGGCCCGACGTCCGGCCCGGTAAAGAAGCCGGAAGGGAACTCAGTGACCAGTTTGACCGGTCCGCCGACTTTAAACAGCGCCACCACCGCGCAGGCGATTGAAATAATCGCCACCACCAGCGTCTGAACAAAATCGCTCGCCACCACGCCCCATGCGCCACTGAGTAATGAAATCACCAGCACCACCACGCCGGTGACCCACAGTGTGAGCGTAATGTCGTGCTTGAACACCGCGCTGGCAAACACCGCCAGACTGTTCAGCCATACACCGGCGCTCAGGATGCTGAGCGGAATTATCATCCAGGTAAAAAACTGTTCGTTGCCTTTGCCAAAGCGGTGGTTGATGGCCTCAGTGGCCGTATCGACCCGCAGCTGACGAAAACGCGTGGCGAACCACCACCAGGCGATGAGATAGCCGAAGACGTTACCGGCGAACACGCTAACCACATTGAAACCGTAGCGGTAGGCCTGCCCGGCGGCACCGGTGAACGTCCATGCGCTGAACTGGATCATGAACGCGGTTGCGCCAACCATCCACCAGAGCATTCGCCCGCCGCCGCGAAAATAGTGGCTCGAGGAGCCGGACGCCATCTTTTTGAAGGCATAACTGATAGCAATCATTAAGACGAAGTAACCGATCATGACCAGAACATTGATATCCATTGTCGTTACTCTCTCATTTGTAGGTGAGGTGTTTTTGGTTATGTATTGAGCAAGCGTAGAAGAGAGTAATGGAATTAAAAGTCAGACAAATAAGAAATGCTTAGTTTGTTATCGATTTGTGAAGTCGGTCACTTGCTGGGCTATCTGTGGCTTTTTCAGCCAATTCCGACTGGCGCTTATCAACATTCATTGCTTTATTAGTAGTACTAAAGCGAACGAAAACGTTGTCACCGGAGAGCGCATGAGGTTATTTAAGTACCGTCCCGTTGGGGTAAAACAGCTTGTTGCAGCGTTAATTATGATGTCTGGCGGCGCAGGAGCATTCGCCGCTGAACCGGCATTTCTTAATACTGTTCAAATGGAAGTGGTGCGTCAGCAACTGCACGACAACACGGCTGCACCACAGACCTCAGACGCGTACCGTCATCTGCTGGCCGCGGCGGATTCGGCGCTAAACAAACCCAATCTCAGCGTGACCGACAAAGGCATGACCCCGCCAAGCGGGTCGAAGCACGATTATCTCAGCCTGAGCGCTTACTGGTGGCCTGACGACAGCAAACCTGATGGTCTGCCGTGGATCCGCAAGGACGGGCACGTCAATCCGGCCAGTAAAAACGATCAAAGCGACGGCGTAAGGCTGGCGGATTTCACCGCACGGGTGCAGAACCTGACGCTGGCCTGGTATTTCTCCGGTGAACAGAAATATGCCGATAAAGCCGCCAGCCTGCTGCGCGCCTGGTTTATCACGCCTGAAACGCGCATGAACCCGAATCTGAATTTTGCGCAGGGTGTGCCGGGAATTTCACCGGGGCGCAACGCCGGTGTACTCGATGGCCGCTATTTCTCCACGCGCATTGTGGATTCACTGATGTTACTGCGCGGCAATCCCGCGTGGAGCGACAACGACGAACAGCAACTCCGTGCGTGGATGTCAGAATATCTGCAATGGCTGCAGGGCAGCAAAATTGCCAGGAAGGAAGGGCGCACCGAGAATAATCACGGCAACTGGTACGTGACGCAGGTGTCGGGCATCGCGTGGTATCTCGGTGATAAAGCCGTGATCCGCGATATGGCAACGCTGATGAAAAGTAAGCTCGACGTGCAGCTCAAACCCGATGGCACGCAGCCTGCCGAACTGGCGCGCACCCGATCCTTTCATTACAGCTATTTCAATTTGCAGGCGATCAGCATGATGGCGGTGCTGGCGCAGAAAAATGGTATTGACCTTTGGCACTACAAAACGCCGCAGGGCGGCAGTCTGCTGACCTCGCTGGATTTCATGGCGCGCTTCACCGATCCGACCGTGGCGTGGCCTTACAAATCCATCGACCAGATCCGCGTTCGCCCGTTGCCGCTGCTGTCCTGGGCGGATAATTCCACCGGCCAGCCGCGCTACCAGCAAAAGATCCGCAGTGCGACTTTCACAGTGCCGCCTGCGGATAAACGTAAAAAAATGGCCGGTGGCTATCATGAAGACGTGACGCGCGGCGCGGTGATGGAAGCCGAGCGGGAGACCTGGCTGATATCGCTGCCGTCGTTTGCGACCGGCTATGTCGCGCCTCAGCCACAGGAGAGCGGAAAATGAGTCACTGGCAGCCGTTGCTGATTTCCGTTTCTGAGGCCGAAAAACTGCGCGGGCAGAGGGAGGAGGATTCCCTGCTGGGCGCGGCGCTGCGCGGGCAAATCGTTTCGCTGGAACGCTTTATGGCGCAGCCGCAGCGCATTCCATGCCACGGTGAAGCGGGAGGACCCGAGCATACACAGCACAAGCAAAACTACCTTTATATCAATCTGGCCGGAAGGTTATTCCTGATCACCGGCGAGACGCGCTACCGCGATTTCGCGCTGGCGCTGCTGACCGGTTACGCCGACATTTTCCCTTCGCTAGGCAGCGCTACCAGCAAAGACAGCAACGCGCCGGGACGGCTTTTCCATCAGACGCTCAACGAAAATATGTTTTGGTTGTACGCCGTCGAAGGCTATCACTGCCTGATCCCCTCGCTCAGTCAGGAACAATGCACCCATATAGCCGATAATCTGTTCCGGGTGATGGCCGACGACGCGCTGAACCGCCACAGCAAAGATTTCGATATCGTGCACAATCACGGCATCTGGTCGGTGGCGGCGGCAGCCATCAGCGGTTATGTGCTCGGCGATTTATCATTGGTTGAAAAAGCGTTATATGGCGTGAAGGGCGACAGTGAAAGCGGCGGATTTTTTGCCCAGCTCAGCCAGCTGTTTTCACCGGACGGTTACTACATCGAAGGGCCGTATTATCACCGCTTTGCGCTGCGACCTTTGCTGTTGCTGAGTGAGGCGATTGAACGACGTCAGCCGGAATTACAGATTTATCAGTTCCGTGATCAAATCATCCGCAAAACCTGCGAAGCGCTGATGCAGACTGCCTTCCCCGACGGAACCTGGCCAGCGCTCAACGACTCCTCCAAAACCATTAATATCCGCGATGACGGCGCAGTCATCGCCGCCAGCGTGTGCTATCACCGTTATCTGCATAACCCGCAGTGGATCGCCGTCGCGCAGCAACAACAGACTGTCTGGGTCAGCCCGGCTGCGCTGGAATTATCCGCGGCGTTGCAAAGTGCGCCAGCGCAAAACGTCGACTGGGGAAGCGTCGAACTGCGCGACGGGCCGGAAGGTGCGCAGGGCGGCCTCGGGATATTGCGCAGCGCAAATCAGGACATGGCGCTGATGTGGTACGGCCAGCACGGCAGCATTCCGCGCCTGCATTCGGCGCTCAATCACGGGCACTTCGACGGCCTGCACCTCAGCCTGTTCAACCGTGGCCGTGAATTTTTACGCGATTACGGTTTTGGCCGCTGGGTGAATGTCGAACCAAAGTTTGGCGGGCGCTACATTCCCGAAAACAACAGCTACTGCAAACAGACCGTTGCGCACAACACCGTGGTGGTTGATGAGCAAAGTCAGCATGGCGGGCAAAGTCTGGAGGCCGAGAAACGTTGGGGCGAAAGGCACTTCTTCGTCACGGACAGTCCGTCCGGACAAGCCATGAGTGCGCGGCTCAACGGCTATTATCCCGGCGTGCTGCAACAGCGCACCGTGCTGATGTTGGATTTACCCGAATTTGGGTCGCCACTTATCGTGGATGTATTCCGCCTGACCAGCCAGCAGCCGCATCGTTACGATTATTGTCTGCATCACCTCGGTCAGTTCGTGCGCAGCGACGTGGAGCTTGATGTCGCCAAAGTCCTGAAACCGCTCGGAGACAGTCACGGTTATCAGCACCTTTGGGACTGTGCACGTGGCACGGTGGCGGCGGGAGATTCGGCGTTATTCAGCTGGCTGGACGGCGATGGCTACAGGACGATGGTCAGCGCCTTTCCCGAAGGCGGCGAACTGATCGTCGCCCGCACCGGCGCCAGCGATCCGCATTTCAACCTCCGCCATGAACCGGCGCTGATACTGCGTACTCACGGCACTCATGCCATTTTCGCCAGCGTGTTTGAAACACACGGGTATTTCGATGAAGCCACCGAAACTTCACTCAATGCGCGGGGCGACGTCACCAGCGTCAGCGTGGTAAGCCACGACGATCTGCAAACAGAAATCAACATTCTCTTCACGGAAAACCGGACGCTGAACGTCCACATCAATAACCGCGCCGCGCCGACAGCGGAAAATGCGTTCAGCGCGGCGTGGCAATCTGTTTTACCTCTGAACATCCCTGAAAACTGAAGGAGCACGCATGTTTAACGATCTGAAAGGCCAGCGAGTTTTGATTACCGGTTCAACGAAAGGTATTGGTCTGGCGGCAGCAAAAGCCTTCGCGGCGGCAGGCGCGAAAGTGGGCATTAACGGTCACCGTCACGACGCCAGCCTCGAACAATTGGCGGCGGAAATCGCCAAAAATGGCGGTGAAGTCGCGTTCTTCGGCGCTGACGTCACGAAATCTGCCGAATGCGAGGCGTTGGTGGCGAACTTCGTTGAACGCTTTGGTGGTATCGACGTGCTGATCAACAACGCCGGGGGCCTCGGCGGGCGTCAGGGGCTGGAAAGCATTGACGACGAATTTTACGATCATGTGATGGATCTCAACGCCCGTTCGGCGCTGATGGTCACCAAATTTGCCATCCCGCATTTGCGTCATTCTGCCAGGCAGAGTGGTAAAACGACGTCGGTTATCAGCACCGGTTCCATCGCCGGGCGTGAAGGCGGCGGGCCGGGCGCGAGTTTGTACGCGGCCTCGAAAGCCTGGCTGCACAACGTACACCGTAACTGGGTGAAGGAGTTCACCAAAGACAATATCCGCTTCAACGTGGTTTCTCCGGGCACCATCGACACGGTTTTCCACGCGGACAAAAGCCCGGAAGTGCGCGAGAAAATCGCCGGAAGTATTGCCATGGGCCGCTTTGGTACCAGCGAAGAGCTGGCACCGAGCTTCCTGTTTTTCGCCTCACACGCGTGCAGCGGCTATATCACCGGTCAGATATTGGACGTCAACGGCGGCCAGATGGCGCCATAGCGCACAGTTCGTGAGTTTCATCGCGGCGGACGCATGCAGCGCTTCGCCGCCTGAACTATGCTGTCGGCAATCTGCACATAAAAAGGGAATAGCATGACGATGCAGTTTGAAACCGCCGCAGGTATGACGCGCGGCCTTAATACCCATATTGCCCGCGATATCGCCCGCAAAATTCTCTCCGGCGAACTGGCCTGCGGTGCCATTTTGCCGAGTGAAATCGAGCTCGGCGAGCAGTTTGGCGTCAGCCGCACGGCCTTGCGCGAAGCGCTGAAACTGCTCACGTCGAAAGGTCTGCTGGAATCCCGCCCGAAAATCGGCACGCGCGTAAAAGAACGTCCGCAATGGAATATGCTCGACCCGCAACTGCTGGAGTGGATGCAGGGCATGGAAGCGACCGAAGAGATTTATCATCAGTTTCTTGAATTTCGCAAAGCCATCGAACCGCATGCCACCGCGCTTGCTGCCGTCAACGCCAGCAAAGAACAGCGGATCGAGCTCTCGCGGATCTATCGCCAGATGTGTCACGTCGCGGAGAATTTCGACGCACAGGCGTGGGTGGACATCGATACCCAGTTTCACAGGATGATTTTCATCTCCTCCGGCAATTGTTTTTACGTCCCGTTCGGCAATGTGCTGACCACCATTTTCAAATGGTTTTTCGAATTCTCTTCAAAGGAAGGCGGAATGTGTCTGAACGAGCATAAAAGGATTTACGAAGCGATCATGGCGGGGGATGAGGGGGAAGCTTATTCAGCGTCATTGAGTTTGATGAAGGGGCATAAGCATCGGCTTGGATCGGGGGGGTAATTCAACCTCAACTTGAACTTGAACTTCAAGTTCAACACCGTGGGTTGCCACCCACACCGGCCCAAAGGACGCGTAAACGCGCGCCCTCTGGACTCCCGCGTTTTTAAAAACACGTGCCATGCATCCTGGCTATGTTTCAGGTATTACCGCTATTGCCGCAAAATCACGCCGCTCCGCGGTGCCCTTCGCTCGGGTTACAACCCGCGCACAAAGACGCGCGGTTTTTCACCTCTCGCTACGGCGCGATTTTCGAACGCGGCCAGACACTTTTTAGGTCACAACCTCACCGACTCAGTACGAAAAAAGAAAATAAAAACAATATAAAAATAGAAAATAGAAAAGAGAAAACAGCCAAGTAAAAATTGAAAATGACTTGGGTCTGTCTTGTCTTTAAAAATGGTGAGATGGCGCGATCAATAAATCCTGCAAAACGGAGCGGGCTGGAGACCTTAGGCTCCAGCACCGAGAGAAGGTACCGCGTAGCGGCAGGGTTTTGCGCCACCCTCCTTAGCCGCAGAACAGGTCCATCATTCCCGCGATAGCGCTTTTTAAAATAAACGCAGGATTGTTAAGGGGCGCGTTTACGCCCCTTAACCCGGTGTGGGCCGGCGCCCACGACTTTGACCTTGACGTTGATTTAAAAGCTGACCTTAGTCAGCACTTTTCCCCGCCAGCATGGCCAAAAACTCATATTTTTGTTTCAGCTCTTTCTCTGCCGCCGCATATAACGCGGTAGCGACTTCCGGCTGCTGGGCATTGAGCCGGCGGAAACGCTGTTCGTTGTTGAGCGTATCCGTCAGCCCTGCGCCCGGTGGACGGGAATCCAGTGCCAGTGCCGGTTTACCTTCATCTGCGCGACGCGGATCAAACCGGTACAGCGGCCAGAATCCTGTAGTGGTCAGCTGTTTCATCTGATCATGGCTGAGCGCCAGGTCATAGCCGTGCTCCTCGCACGGGCTGTACGCGATAATCAGCGACGGCCCCGGATAGGCCTCGGCTTCCTGTATGGCTTTTACCGTCTGGTTCAGCTGCGCGCCGAGCGAAATCTGTGCGACGTAAACATGACCATACATCATCATGCTGACGCCCAGATCTTTGCGCGATTTTCGCTTGCCCTGTTCGGCGAATTTCGTCACCGCGCCGAGCGGGGTGGCTTTCGACTGCTGACCGCCGGTGTTGGAATAACACTGGGTATCCAGCACCAGCACGTTGACGTTTTCAGTCAGACTGAGAACGTGATCCAGACCGCCGAAGCCGATGTCGTAAGCCCAGCCGTCACCGCCAATCAGCCAGATGGATTTATCCACTAAGTGATCGGCGTCGGTCGCCAGCTGACGGGCGTCAGGGGTATCGATGTCCGCCAGAATTTTGCGCAGCGCGGTGACATGCTCGCGTTTCACTTCCGGCGTGACGGTGTCGTCGCGCAGGCCGCCCAGCAATTCAGCCGGAATATGTTCTTCCAATGACGCCACCAGACGCAATACGCGGCGACGGTGCTGATCGACCGTCAGGCGAAAGCCCAGACCGAACTCGGCATTGTCTTCAAACAGCGAGTTTGCCCATGCCGGGCCACGGCCTTCGGCGTTGGTGGTGTACGGCGTTGACGGCAGATTACCGCCGTAAATCGAGGAACAGCCGGTGGCGTTGGCAATCAGCAAACGGTCGCCGTACAGCTGGGTAATAAGCTTAATGTAAGGTGTCTCGCCGCAGCCGGAGCAGGCGCCGGAATACTCGAACAGCGGGGTGATCAGCTGCGAGGTGCGGATATCGATGCGTTCCAACGTGGTTTTATCAATTTCAGGCAGCTTGAGGAAGAAATCGTAGTTGGCGCGCTCTTCTTCCAGATGATCAATGCGGTCAGCCATGTTAATGGCTTTGATTGACGGATCCTGACGATCTTTCGCCGGACAAACTTCGACGCACAAATTACAGCCGGTGCAGTCTTCCGGTGCGACCTGAAGCACGTATTTCTGACCACGCATATCGCGGGATTTCACGTCCAGCGACTGCAATGCTGACGGCGCGTTTTCCATTTCCTGCGGCTGAACCACTTTGGCGCGGATCGCGGAATGCGGACAGGCGGCGACGCAGTGGTTGCACTGAGTACACAAATCCGGCTTCCAGATCGGCACTTCCTCGGCAATATTGCGTTTCTCCCACTGCGTGGTGCCGGTCGGCCAGGTGCCGTCCGGCGGGAAAGCGGAAACCGGCAGCGCGTCGCCAAGCCCTGCCAGCATCGCGGCAGTCACGGTTTTGACGAAATCCGGGGCGGCATCGGAGACAATCGGCGGACGTTTATGCGGATTTTCCGGGATTGGTTCCAGCGGCACGGCAACCAGCTGTTCCAGCGTCGCGGCGAGCGCCATCCAGTTGCGGGTAACCACGTCTTCGCCTTTGCTGCTGTAGCTGCGGGCAATCGCGCCCTGCAATTCTTTCAGCGCTTCATCACCTGGCAGAATGTTGGTCAGGTGGAAAAAGGCCATCTGCATAACGGTATTGATACGCGCGCCGAGGCGGCATTCGCGGGCAATTTTCGCAGCGTTGATGACGTAAAAACGCGCTTCGCGCTGATGCAGCGCAGCCTGAACTTCCAGCGGCAGTCTCGCCCAGACTTCTGCGGCGCTGAACGGCGTGTTAAGCAGGAAGATCCCGCCGTGGCGCAGGCGTTCGGCCATCTGATAAAGATCGATAAACTGCCACTGATGACAGGCAACGAAATGAGCCTGTGTAACCAGATAGGCGGATTTGATCGGGTTTTCGCTGACGCGCAGGTGCGATACCGTCAGGCCGCCGGCCTTTTTGGAGTCGTAAACGAAATATCCCTGCGCGTACATCGGCGTGCTGTTGCCGATTATCTTGATATTGTTCTTGGTCGCCGAGACGGAACCGTCGCTGCCCAGCCCGTAGAACAGGGCTTCCAGCGAGGCGCGTTCTGGCAACTCTTCTTCAACCACCGGCAATGAAAGACCGGTCACGTCGTCATAGATGCCAACGGTAAAGCGCGGGCGCGGCTGACTGAGCGCCAGTTCGCGAAACACTGAAAGCACGCAGTCGGGGCCGAATTCTTTCGAGGATAATCCGTAGCGTCCGCCGATCACTTTTGGCAGCGAATCGCGTTCGCCGCGTGAATAGGCTTCCGCCAGCGCGGTCATTACGTCGAGATACAGCGGTTCCGCCAGTGCGCCTGGTTCTTTGGTGCGATCGAGCACCGCGATGCTTTTGACACTCTGCGGCAGCACGGCTAGCAGATGTTCGGCGCTGAACGGACGATAAAGACGCACTTTCAGCACGCCGACTTTTTCGCCGCGCGCGTTCAGGGTTTCGATGACTTCTTCGGCGGTGCCGATGCCAGATCCCATCAGTACAATCACGCGCTCGGCCTGCGGATCACCGACGAATTCGAATGGCTTATATTCACGGCCTGTGAGGGCGGCAAAAGCACTCATGGCGTCGATGACGTGCTGGCAGGTGGCGTTGTAATACGGGTTGGTGGCTTCGCGCGACTGGAAGTAGGTGTCCGGATTGGCGGACGTGCCGCGAATGACCGGATGATCGGGCGACAGTGCGCGGGCGCGGTGGGCGTCAATTTGCGCCTGAGGCAGCATCTGCTGGAGTGTGTCGTCACTCAGCGGCGCGATTTTATTGATCTCGTGCGAGGTGCGGAAACCGTCAAAGAAATGGATAAACGGCACGCGGCTGTTAAGGCTGGCGACCTGCGAAATCAGCGCGAAATCCTGCGCTTCCTGCACGCTGGCGGCAGAGAGCAGGGCGCAACCGGTCTGGCGTACGGCCATGACGTCGGAATGATCGCCAAAAATTGACAGCGCATGCGTGGCGACGGTACGGGCAGCAACGTGGAGCACAAACGGCGTCAGCTGACCAGCCAGTTTGTACAGCACCGGGATCATCAGCAGCAGACCCTGCGACGAAGTAAAAGAGGTCGACAGCGCGCCGGTTTGCAATGCGCCGTGGACGGTGGAAATCGCACCGGCTTCCGACTGCATTTCCATTACCGTCGGGACGTCGCCCCATAAGTTTTTCTTCCCTTCGCCTGACCATGCGCCTGCGATTTCGGCCATGGTAGAACTCGGAGTGATCGGGTAGATAGCAATCACTTCGTTAGTGCGATAAGCCACGGAAGCGACTGCGTTATTACCGTCAGTGGTGATCATGGAATACCCTTTGCTTGCTCACAAAAACAGGCCAGCAAACTTTTGGTTATGCTGGCAAGAATAATAAAAGCTTAGCAGAGGGCGGAATAATCAATTTATCCTGATTGTGTGCATGGGTTTTTATTAGTCATGTGAATGATTTGGCCGACACGGGAAAGAAAAGTGTTTCGGTTTATGAACAAAAGCCCGTTTTTTAGGAAAAAGTTGATGTTCTTTCGCAGGAGGACTCGACGCAGACGAAAAACGTCGGATATGATGACCGTTCTAAAAAATTCCCCGCTACAACCCTACTTTTCAGGAGCAGGACAGATGATCACTGCGTTTCGCGTGTTACTGGCCACCGGCGTGCTGGTGTTAGCCGCATGCAGCAGCCATGAAGATTCGGCTGATGTTCCACAAAAAGGCAACAGCGTGAACGTCAGCGCGCGTACCGTGAATATGGACAGTCCGGCTTATGCAGCCTGTTCGATGGCGGGCGGGCAATTGCGACTTGCGCCGCAGCTTGATGGCAGCCGCGTTGGGATGTGCTCCATGTCGAATGGCCGCCAGTGTTCCGAAACGGCATTGATGCAAGGCCGCTGCACTGCGGGATAAACGCCAAACTCAGGTTTGGCGTTTTTGCAGGTGAAACGGGTGATTACATCCGGTCTTTAAGGCGGTATACCAGCGTATGTTTACCCTGAGTCAGGGTCAGTTTATGATCCTGCAAGTTTAAGGCTGCGCCATTGTTGAGCACTTCACCGATCACCTGATCCCATTTATTGAGATTTTCGTCGCTGCACAGCATGCGGGTCGAGGCCAGGCCTTTCACGGTCAGCACGCTGTTTTGCAGTTCGCCCTGTCCAAAGAAGTTATTACACATCTTGCCGGAAACGTGCATTTTCTCCCCGAACTCAATCTCCGGAATGCGCCCCTGCGCCGCGGGAACGGTCTGGCCGTCAACGCTCAGCAGCTCAAAACGATGATGCTGTAAGTCGGTTTGTTTAACCGCGGTGTTCTGATTCATGCTGCATGCGCCCAGCGTCATGGCCGTAGCCAGAATAAACAGTGCATTTTTCATCTTCTCTCCTGAGAAATATTCCATCCGCATTCTTTTTGTCGATAGATTCATCTAACTAATGCGTCGTTTGCCTGCCTATTATAGCGTGAATAGGTAATAGGGTGAATAGGGTGAGGCGTTAACCCCTCTCTTCGTGCGATTTATCACCTCCGGTAACAATGTTATCCGGCTCTGAACCCAGGTCGATTGTCGAAAATAAAACTTATATCACTGTTGTTTACGCCCCAGTGCCAGCGCGCTATATAGACTTGTCATCATTATTACGGTCTAATCATTACATCGGAAATTATCGTTTATAATATGCGTGAGATATTAAGGGATACGCCATTTCACAATTAACGGTGAAGAGATGAAGATATTACGCGTCGATGATTTCTTTCTTTCAGACGATCATGCGTTCAGCTTATTTGATATGCACCATCAGATGATGGAGGATGTCCACGGGCACGAATTTGATGAACTGGTCATTGTCCGGCACGGCAGCGGATTTCATATTATTAACGATCAGGTGCAGTTTATCTGTCAGGGTGATTTCTTTCTGGTTTCTTCCTGCGATATTCACTGCTATGAATCAGCGAATGAATTATCTGTTATTAATATACTGCTGCACCGCACGCGAAATTTTCATTTCATCCAAAATATAGACATCCTAAAAGAGGGGATAAGGCAGCGCACATTGCCACCGAAAAACAAACGTCTTGCACTGAATGAAAATGAATTAGAGAAAATTATCAGGCTGGCCGGAGTGGTCAATAATAAAAACGTTACGGACTACGATGCGGATTATTTTTCTTCTACCGAGTCAGCGCTGCTGGCGATTATCAGTTTACTTTATCGCTGCGCGACGACGAAAGAAGAAAAGACCGGCAGGGTGGAAAGCGGCAAGCGGTACCTGATAAATCATCTCCTTGAAAATTATCACTGCGCTATCAGCTGGCAGGGATTATGCGAAACCAGCGGTATCACCAAACGAACTATGTTTCGCTTTATTAAACAGACCACCGGATATACGCCGGAAAAATTCCAGTTACGCTACCGGTTGCTTAAAACACAGGAATTATTGCGCACCACCGATTATTCCATTGGTGAAATTGCGCTGATGTGCGGATTTACTCATCACGCCAGGCTGACCGAAGCCTATAAAAAACAATTCTCCCGAACGCCCTCTCAGGAGCGTGCACGAGTGAGTAATAGCGTGATCTGATTGCAATAATAAAAGATGAAAATAAGTCACAGGGATTAAAAAGATGAAGTATTAATGTTCACAATAACTTCTAAAGGAATCACCATGTCTATAATCAAACAACCCAATCCCTGGTACGTGGGTGTGGTATCAGGGATGGCGTCTTATATTGATTCAGCCGCCATCGTTTCAAACGGCACCGCACTGGTAATATATCAAAAAGCGATCGGCACCACTGCCTTTGAAATAGGCGTCCTCTCCGGAATATTAACCTTATGTATTGCACTCGGCGCATTATTCGGTGGCAGGATGGGGGATTGCTACGGACGCCGTACCGTGTTTATTGCGACCATGATCATGATTATTATCGGCACGCTGCTGTTAGCCTTCGGTCATCAATTTCCGATACTGTTAACGGGCACTGTTTTGGTCGGTCTGGCCACCGGCGCAGATCTGCCGGTATCCCTGGCGACCATTTCTGAAGCTGCCACGGATAAGAACCGCGGGAAAATTATCGGTCTTTCTAATCTGCTGTGGTTTCTCGGTATCGTGATGACCATGGCCGTCTCCGCCGTGGTCGGCGGTTGGGGGCATATTGGCGGACAGGTGATGTATCTGCACGTCTGCGCCGTGGCGGTGATTTTGCTGGCACTGCGCTGCACTATCCCGGAATCACCGATGTGGCTCACTGCCCGAAATGAGTATAAGAAAGGGCTGACCACCGTTCGTGCGCAGAAAGTGGCGTACCGGGATTTGGTTAAAGGCAAATATCTGCTGCCCTTTGTCTCGCTGTGTACTTTCTACATGTTCACTAATCTGGCGGCCAATACCGGCGGGCAGTTCGGCACCTACGTCGCGGTCAACGTGGTCGGCATCAGCGTTGAGAAAAACTCCTTGTGGAATCTGCTGACCTTACCGGTAGGCGTGATTGCCGGGATAATCTTCATGCGCTTCGTCGATACGCCTAAGCGGATCCCGACCTTCATTGTCGGCGCATTCTGCTTTGCCGGAGGTTTTTTCCTGCCGGTTATTTTCAACTTCTCGCCGCTATCCTGGTTCTGCTGCCTGTTCTTTACTGCATTAGGCAGCGGACTGGCCTTTGAGGGCATCATGAAGGTCTGGTCGCAGGAATCCTTCCCGACCATGCTGAGATCCACTGCACAGGGCGTCATTGTGGCAATCTCCAGATTGTCCTGCGGGCTGCTGGCGTTTGTGACGCCATTATTACTCGATGCCGGACCTGTCGCGCTCTATTCAATTTTATCCACTGTCGTCGCGTTAGGTCTTTTCATTGGCTGGTTGTGTTTTCACGGCAAACAGCGCAATGAATTCAAAAGTGAATCTGAAAATTATATTGAAAAGAATCATTATATTTCTCCGGGAATGTCCGCAGAAAAAATCTCATCACAACACCTCTGAACCTTCATTAATGTGCCGTAATTAAGGAGTGACGAATTATGCTGTCCATTGCAAAATTAACCCTGGATCTGGAACCGGTATTACACGGTGTGGATCGCATGCCGGTGATTGGCTGGGAAATTGAAAGTGATAACAGGAACGTGAAACAAGTCTCGTATTGGTTGCAAATAGCGCAGAATGAATATTTTAACGCCATTATTTTTGACAGCGGAAAAGTCAACAGTGAAATATCGAATAACGTGGATATTGGTGAAATAGCATTATTGCCCTCAATGCGTTATTTCGTCCGTGTACAGGTTCAGGATAATCACGGTGAAACCAGCGAGTGGAGTCAGGCTGCAACCTTCATCACGGGTTTACTGAACGCAGGTTGGCAGGCGGAATTTATTTCTGCTGAAACACCCGCAGACAAAAATAGTTCAGCCACCACATCACTGAGAAAAAGTTTCGTAATCGACAATGCCGGGAATGTCGCCTTTGCCGTATTACATGTCAGTGCGCTGGGGTTATATGAATTTTATTTGAATGGGGAAAAAGTCGGTAACGATGAACTGACGCCGGGATGGACCAGTTATCATCATCATTTACTTTATCAGACCTATGATCTGACCGGTTTGCTGCAAAGCGGTGAGAATGTCATGGGCGCCATTCTTGGTGCGGGCTGGTTCAAAGGTGATATGGGATTTACCCGTCACCGTAATTATTATGGCGACCAGACCGCGCTGATATGTCAGTTAGAAATTCTCTATAACGACGGCACGAAAAAGAGCATACACTCCGACCAGGACTGGAAAGGTGAAAGCTCACCCATTATTTTCTCCGAAATTTATGACGGCGAAATTTATGATGCCAGAAAAGAAATGAGTGGCTGGAATAATAAAAATTATCCGTCCACGTCATGGCGACCGGTAAATATTGTTGATTACGATAAAAAAACGCTGACTGCGCAGGGAAGTTGTAAAGTCCGCCAGAGAGAATTACTGGCGACGAAAGAAATCATCATGACTCCGCAAGGCGAACGGGTGATCGATTTCGGGCAGAATTTAAGTGGCTGGGTGGAGTTTAGAGTATCCGGGCGCGCAGGCGATAAAGTGATATTACGCCACTTCGAAGTGTTCGATGCCGCAGGCAATGTCTATCTGGATAATTTACGCTCGGCCAAACAGCGGGTGGAATATACGCTCAAAGGCGATAGCGAGGAAATTTATCATCCGCATTTCACCTGGCAGGGCTTTCGCTACGTGAAAATCGAAGAATATCCGGGAGAGGTGGCTCTGGACAATTTCACCGCCATCGTGCTGCATTCCGCCATGGAGCAGACAGGCCATTTCAGTTGTTCGAATCAGGATCTTAACCAGCTGCACCACAATATTCTCTGGGGGCTGAAAGGTAACTTTGTCGATGTGCCGACCGACTGCCCGCAGCGCGACGAGCGTCTGGGCTGGACGGGTGATGCGCAGATCTTCTGCCGGACCGCCAGCTACCTGATGCAGACGCGTAATTTCTTTGCCAAATGGCTGACTGATTTGCGCTGTGACCAGACACCGGAGGGCGGTGTTCCGCATGTGATCCCGGATATTCTCGACGGCCACTGCGAGAATGATCGTCTGCTGTCCGGCGGCGGGACGCACTCCGCATCGGCGTGGGCGGATGCGGCGGTGATCAACCCGTGGACGATGTATCTGATGTACGGCGACACGCGGGTGCTGGAAAATCAATATGACAGTATGAAAGGCTGGATCGATTTCATGCAGGCGCATGCCGAAAATAACCTCTGGCGTTACCGGTTGCAGTTCGGCGACTGGGTGGCGCTGGATGCCAAAGAGGGCAGCTACTTTGGCGCGACGCCTGACGATCTCACCTGTACGGCCTATTACGCCTGGTCCACGCTGCTGTTTGCTAAGGCGGCAAAAGTGCTAAACCTGCGGGTCGATCACGAAAGATATCTCGCGCTGCATCACGCCATTGTCCGCCGTTTTCAGGATGAGTTTTTCACGCCGACCGGACGGCTGGCGGCGAGAACGCAAACCGCTCATATTCTGGCGCTTTATTTTAATCTGGTGCCTGACGCATTCCGCCAGAGAACCACGGACACGTTGGTTGAGCTCTTAGAAGAACAGGGCGGCCATCTGGTCACCGGCTTCGTCGGAACGCCGTATTTTTGCCATGCGCTGAGTCAGAACGGGCGGGCGAAAGAAGCCTGGGAACTGCTTTTAAAAGACGATTTTCCGTCATGGTTGTATCAGGTCAAAGCGGGGGCGACCACCATCTGGGAACACTGGGACGGCATCAAACCGGACGGTTCGATGTGGAGCGCGGACATGAATTCCTTCAACCATTATGCCTATGGCGCGGTGGGGGAATGGCTTTACCGGGTAGTGGCCGGGATTGAAACAGATGAAGATCGGCCGGGCTTCAAACACGCGATCATCCAACCGCTTATCGGCGGGGGTGTGAGTTGGGTGAAAGCCGGTTACCACTCGGTATACGGAGAAATCTGTGTGCAATGGCGAGTCGTCGCCGAAAATGTGCAGCAAAAAACCGTGAGGCTGGATGTGACTATTCCGCCGAATGCGACGGCCACCATTTCATTACTGGCGGCAGAAAGCGTATCCGAAACCGACGGGGCAGATTTTATCCATAGCGCTGGGGGATTCGCCGCAGACGTCGGTTCTGGCCGATATCAGATAACCTATGTCCTCAGACAATGATTAACCTTTAGCGCGGGGCCGGAAAGCGCAGCATCGGGCGTTTTCCGGCCTCGAATTCTGGCTGTCTTCCTGCCGTCATCTCCTCATCATAAAACCGTCATTTTGCCCCGTTAGGTTATGCCCATCACCGGTCAGAGAGAATCATTACGGGCATGAGCTATTTATCACTGCGTCACATTCAGAAATCCTGGGGAAATAAGGTCGCCCTCGACGACATCAGTTTTGATGTGGAAGAGGGGGAGTTTATTGCATTGCTGGGGCCTTCTGGTTGCGGTAAATCCACCATGTTACGCACCATCGCCGGGCTGGAATCCGCTGACAGCGGCGCGATTTTATTTCGTCAGGAAGATGTCACGGCGCTCACGCCGTCAGAACGCAAACTGTCGATGGTCTTTCAGTCTTACGCACTCTTTCCGCACATGAGCGTGCGCGAAAATCTGCTGTTCGGGCTGCGGGCACGCGGCGAGGATAAACGTCAGTTCGCCACGCGGTTAGCCGAAGTCAGTAAGCTGATGGAGCTGGAGCAGCTGCTTGACCGGCTGCCCGCGCAACTTTCCGGCGGCCAGCAACAGCGCGTGGCACTGGGACGTGCGGTGATCGCCAATAACAAGCTGTGCCTGATGGATGAGCCGCTGTCCAACCTCGACGCCAAACTGCGCCAGAGCATGCGCCGTGAAATCCGCGCGATTCAAAAAAAGCTCGGCCTGACGATGGTGTACGTCACTCACGATCAGACCGAAGCCATGAGCATGGCCGATAAGATTATTCTGCTTAACGATGGCCACATCGAACAGCACGACACGCCGGACAACCTCTATAACAACCCGAACAGCATTTTCGCCGCCCAATTCATAGGCGCGCCGCCGATGAATATCTTGCCGCTGGTGCGTCGCGGTTCACATCATTATCTCGCCAATATGCCGGTCCCGGTGGTGGAAAATCTCGACGAAGGGGCTATCAGCCTCGGGCTGCGTGCAGAGGATATTCAGCTGACTGACGCCGCACATGCCGGTCTTACGGCACAGGTTGTCAGCCACGAATACATGGGCGCTGACACGCTGGTGGTCTGCGCGTTAGCCGGATACCCCGAGCCGCTCACCGTGAAAGTGGCGGGGATGAAACGCTTTGCCGAAGGCCAGATTGTCGGGCTGCAATGGGCGACCGGCGCCCAGTATTTTTTCTTCAGTGCGGACGGCAAGCGCTGTTATCACGCTGAGCACGCGTGTTTGCCTTCGCAAACACGCGTTGCCATCTGATTTTATATTTTGATTTTATTCACTTTTATGACTTCACACACTATGAATGCCAAAGGGAAAACCATGTCACCTGCTCATCGCTTCTCACGCCTTGCTACTGCTTTGCTGTTGATTACCGGCACCTCAGCCTTCGCGGCCGATCCGGTCAAACTGCAAATGTATTACCCGATTGCCGTTGGCGGAAAAATCAGCCACACGGTGGATACGCTGGTGGAAGATTTCCAGAAAACGCATCCGGACATCAGCATTCAGCCGGTCTACACCGGTGATTACGCCACCACCGTGACGAAAGCGCTGACCGCCTTTCGCGGCGGCAACGCCCCGCAGATCGCGGTGATCGGCGACATCGAAGCTTATTCCCTGATTGACGCGGGTGCCATTGTGCCGGTCAGCAGCCTGGCGAACGATGCCGACGGCAAAAAGTGGATCGACAGTTTCTATCCGGCATTCATCCGCCACATTCAGGATCAGGTGTGGAGCATTCCGTTCCAGCGTTCGACGGTGGTTTTGTACTGGAACAAACAGGCATTTGAGAAAGCCGGTCTGAACGGTGACACGCCGCCAGCCAACTGGCAGCAGGTGGTCGATTTTGGCAAGAAGCTGGTGGTGCGCGATGGCAGCGATGTTAAACAGTGGGGCATCGAGATCCCCTCCACGCCAAACGGCTACTGGAACTTCCAGGGGATCGCCGCCACCAACGGCAGCCATCTGGATAACGGCAAAGGCACGGCAGTGACGTTCGACACGCCCGCCAACGTCGAGGCTTTGCAGTGGCTGACCGATCTGGCGCAAAAAGAGGGCGTGTCGCCAAAAGGCGCGATAGCCTGGGGCACCACGCCGCAGGATTTCATCGACGGTAAAACCGCCATGATGGTGACCACCACCGGTAACCTGACCACCGTGCGCGACAACGCTAAATTCCCGTTCGGCGTAGCGATGCTGCCGGAGAAAACTCAGCGCGGCAGCCCGACCGGCGGCGGTAACCTGTACGTCTTCAAAAACACCACGCCGGAACAGCAGAAAGCGGCGATGGAATTTATCCGCTGGGTGTCCGCGCCTGAGCAGGCTGCGCGCTGGAGCATCGCGACCGGTTATGTCGCGACGTCGCCCGCCGCCTGGGAAACCCAGGTCATGCAGGATTACGTGAAAAAGGTGCCGCAGGCGCTGGTCGCCCGCGAGCAGCTGAAATATTCCCAGCCTGAGTTATCGACGTACAACAGTGTGCAGATTCAGGAACTGATGAACCACGCGATAGAAGCCGCCGTCACTCAGGCGAAAACCCCGGCAGAGGCGCTGAGTTCTGCGCAGAAACAGGCCGACCGCTTGCTGAAACCGTATCAATAAGGAACGACATGAGCACGTTGCACTCTGTCGCACCGGCACCCCGCACACGCGGGTTGTCTTTGCAGCTGTATGGCTATCTGTTGTTGCTACCGGCGCTCTGCTTTCTGCTGCTGTTCACCCATTACCCGGCGCTGGCGACGATTTGGGAAAGCGTATTCAGCGCCGCGCGCAACGGACATCCGGCGCAGTTTGTCGGGCTGGATAACTACCGCGCCTTACTCGATGACGACACGTTTTTGCTCTCGCTGCGCAACAACCTGTTGTACGCCGCAATCACCATTCCGCTGTCGGTCATGTTGGCACTGCTGATGGCGCTGGCGGTTAACCGCCGTCTGCGCGGCAATGCCATCACCCGCGCGGCATTTTTTATTCCTTCATTGTTGCCGATGGTGGCGATCGCCAATCTGTGGCTGTTTTTCTACACACCGCAGTTGGGCTTGCTGAACAAACTGCTGGCGCTGTTTTCGCTGCCCGCCGTTAACTGGCTGGGGCAGCCGGATACCGCGCTTTACAGCCTGATGGCGGTATCGGTATGGCGTGAAGCCGGGTTTTTCATGATTTTTTATCTTGCCGCGCTCCAGCAAATCGATCCGCGCCTTAGCGAAGCCGCCGAAATCGAAGGGGCATCACGCCGCTTTTTCTTTCGCCGCGTGCAGTGGCCGCTGCTGATGCCGACCACGCTGTTTATTTTGATCAACGCCTCGATGAACGCGTTTCGGATTGTCGATCAGGTGATCGCCATGACCAACGGCGGGCCGAACAACAGCACCAGCCTGCTGCTGTTTTACATCTACCGCACCGCCTTCAGTTACTGGGATTTGCCGTATGCCTCGGCGATGACGGTTGTGTTGCTGGTGATTCTGGCGTCGATCGCGCTGATTAAATTCAATCTGATGGATAAAAGGGCGCACTATCAGTGAAGCAGACCAATTTTTATAAAATGTGCCTGAACCTGGTCACCTGGCTGGCAGCGTTGCTGTGGTTTTTACCCATTCTGGTGGCTATCTGGGTGGCAATTCATCCCGCCTCTGAGCAGGGCAGTTTTTCGCTGCTGGCGCCGCTGACGACGCAAAACTTCATCAACGCTTGGCACGCCGCACCGTTCGCCCGGTATTTCCTTAACACGACATTGCTGGTGCTGATGATCGTTGTCTGCCAGATGGTGCTGGCCACGCTGGCGGCGTACGCGTTGGTGCGTTTCAAAATGAAAGGCGGCGGCGTTATTTTCGCACTGATTTTGTTACAGCTGATGATTAGTCCCGACGTGCTGATCCTCAATAACTACAAAACCATCGGTGCGCTCGGCTTGCGCGACAGCCTGCTCGGGATCGCGTTGCCGTATTTCGCCTCGGCGTTTGCCATATTTATGCTGCGCCAGACGTTCAAAAGTATTCCGCTGGTGCTGGAAGAAGCCGCGATCGTCGAAGGGGCCAGTCGTTTCTATATTTTGCGAAAAATCTATATTCCGCTGGCGAAGCCGATTTACGTGGCGTTTGCGCTGGTGTCGATAAGCTTCCACTGGAACGATTTCCTCTGGCCGCTGGTCATCACAGATTCGGTTAAAGTGCGGCCAATTACGGTCGGGCTTCAGCTGTTTTCTGCGCCTGAACAGGGCGTACAGTGGGCGCTGATAAGCGCGGCAACCCTGATGACCGTCATGCCGCTGTTGCTGTTATTTTTGGTGTTCCAGCGTCAGTTTGTTCAATCCTTTATGCGGGCAGGCATTCGTTAATCCGCCCGACAGGAGCACGTTATGACCGTAATTCCGTCTTCCCCGGTTTTATCAGCAGAGCAGCAAGAGGCGCTGGGGAAAGTGAGCGCGTTTTACCAGCCGCCGGAAGTCTTTAATGAGATGATCTCCGGCCATCGGTTGCGGTTCGGTCTGATTGCCGATCCGCAGTATGCGGACGTCGATGCTGAGAAAGATCGCCACTACCGCAACAGCCTGAATAAGCTGGCCACCGCTATCACCGAGCTTAATGATGTAAAACTCGATTTCGTGGTAACGCTGGGCGATCTGGTGGATCGCGACTGGCGCAGCTTTGATCCGGTCATCGGAAGTTACGAGGCGCTGCGCCATCCTCATGCGGTGCTGATCGGCAATCACGATGCGCAGGTGATTTCACACCATCTGGCCGCGCAGACCCCGGCGCTCGGTTTGCCGAAAAGTTATTATCAATTCAGCCTGCCGGGCTACCGCTTTCTGGTGATCGACGGCAACGACGTCAGCCTGTACTGCAATCACGCCAACGGCGACGACCGTCAGCTGGCAGAATTTATGCTTGATGAACTCACCGAATGCCAGCAGTCGCAGGCGCAGCCGTGGAATGGCGCGGTAGGGCGCAGGCAACTGGAGTGGATTGAGCAGCATCTGAAACAGGCGAAAGCGCAGGGTGAAACGGTGCTGGTCTTTGGCCATTATCCGCTGACGCCGGTCAACAGCCATAATCTGTGGAATTGCGAAACGCTGGTGGAGCTGCTGTGCCGTTATCAGGTTCGCGCCTATTTTGCCGGGCACGATCATCGCGGGGGTTACGATCGCGTGGAGAACACCGACTTTATTACCCTGAAAGGCATGGTCGATGGTGAAAACAGCCTGCCATTTGCGACGGTCACGCTCGAAGGGGATGTGCTGACGATCAATGGCTACGGGACGGAGATCAGCAGGGTGCTGAGCCTCTAGACTTTGATCATGAAAAAGGCTCACCGGAGTGAGCCTTTTGACCTGCATGAAACGGCTTACGCCGTCAGGATATTCGGGCACGTCACGCCTTTTGACAGCTGATCAATATTCATCAGCGTGGTCTCGGAAATACTGGTCAGCGCGTCACTGGTCAGGAACGCCTGGTGGCCGGTAAACAGGACGTTGTGACAGGAAGACAGACGGCGGAAGACGTCATCGAGGATCACTTCGTTGGAGTTATCTTCGAAGAACAGATCGCGCTCGTTCTCGTACACGTCCATTCCCAGCGCGCCGATTTTTTGCTTTTTCAGCGCATCAATGGCGGCGGTGGCATCCAGCAGTGCGCCACGGCTGGTGTTGACGATCATCACGCCGTCTTTCATTTTGGCGAAGGACTGCGCATTCAGCAGATGATGGTTTTCCGGTGTCAGCGGGCAGTGCAGGGAGATGACGTCAGATTCGGCATACAGCGTGTCGAGATCGACATATTCTGCGCCGAGCTCAAGCGCCAGCGGGCTTGGGTACGGATCGTAAGCCAGAATTCGCATACCAAAGCCTTTCAGGATGCGCATGGTGGCCACGCCAATTTTACCGGTACCAATAATTCCGGCGGTGCGCTGGTACATGTTGAATCCGATCAGCCCTTCCAGTGAGAAGTTGGCTTCGCGGGTACGCTGATAGGCGCGGTGAATGTGGCGGTTCAGGCACAGCATCATACCGACAGCGTGCTCGGCGACGGCTTCCGGTGAATAGGCCGGTACGCGCACCACGGAAATGCCCAGGGATTTTGCTGCTTCCAGATCAACGTTGTTAAAGCCCGCACAGCGCAGTGCCAGCGTCTTCACGCCCAGTGCCGCCAGCTCCTGCAACACTTCGCGCGAACCCTCATCATTAACGAAAATGCATACCGCATCCGCGCCGATGGCAGTTTTCGCCGTTTGCGGCGTCAGCAGAAAATCAAAGAACTCCAGTTCATAGCCATAATGCTCATTCACCAGTTCCAGATATTTCCGGTCGTAATTTTTAGTACTGTAGACAGCCACTTTCATGGTGTTTCTCCGCAGTGAGTTTGAATCTCTGGCGACACTGTTTCCTGATGTTTTCTAAGGAATAAACCGTTTCAGAAACAATTCGCAATATGCCACCAAACTAGCAGAGCGCGGGGTGGCAGACAATTTATCCTGTGCTATTTGCGTTTTGGATACTGGCTTTTCAACCATCAGTTGTTAGGCTAATTATGATATCTTGCGGGCAGTTAGACACTTAGCGAAGAATAAGACAAGGCACGTCATGCGGAACGGACTTAAGAAAAGCGTACAGGTGATCCTGAGTATAGTGGTGATTCTGGTACTGCTGATGTGGGTGTTATGGAAAACTGTGCCGCGCTGGTTACCGTCCGTCGCCGGCCACTGGCTGCCAGAAGGGACTCAGCTTGTGCTGAAAGGTTCCCCGCACTGGTCCAATGGCACGCTGCAACTGCCGGGGCTGCGTTATGTCGCCGGTGACTGCACGCTGGCTGACGCGAAAGATGCGCGTCTGAGCAACGCGTCCGGGCGTTGGGCATTAGACCTCGATACGCTGACCGTCGATACCGCCTGCCTGTCCAAACTGCCGTCTGGTGAGAATCCATCCGCCGCGCTTTCGCTGGCCGATATTCAGAAAATGATCCCAGCCGGTCGCGTCAATATCGCCCATTTCTCTGTCACACCGTGGCAGCGCTACGCCGGTAAATTGCATCTTGATAACACCGATGGCGTTCAACATCTTTCCTTTACCGGTGAATCTCTGACACTCAATGCCATCCTCGAGGGTAACCGCACGCTGGCGATTCACACTTTCAGCCTCACGCCGCCGGGCAGTGAACAGCCGATCACCCTGAGTGGCAAACTGTTGCTTCCCGCCACGTTCGACCGTCTGCCTGAATCCGGCGAACTGCATGCCGAAATGCAAACTGCGCAGGTGCCCAATCCGCTCGATATTCAGCTGAGCTGGCAGGCGACGCAAGGGGTGCTGACGTTGACCGAAAAGGGCAGCGAACAGCCGCTTGCAATGTTGCCGTGGAAGCTGAATGGCCAGTCGTTGCAGATTGCCCAAGGCCAGTGGCGGTGGCCCTATGCCGCACAACCGCTGGCGGGCGGCGTGAATATCACGCTCAGCGACTGGACGAAGACTTTTGATCAAACCGATATCACCGCGCGCCTGAACGTGCTGACCCAGGGGCACAATGGCAAAGCCAACGTCGTACTGACGATGGGGCCGGGGCGCATCGGGCTGCTCGACAGTAATCTGGATTTCCGGCTGACCGGTCAGGCAAATTTGCAGGCGACGTCGCTGAGCGCATCGCTGCCCGGCGTGCTCAGCGGCTCGGTGCTGAACCCGACGCTGGCGCTGAAAAGCGGATCCCTGCTGCGTGCATGGGGAAAACCGATGACGAGTCTCACCATCACGGACGCACGCTGGCCGCTGGCGGGCGTGAAAGTGTCGGCGCAGGGCGTAAGCGGGCCGTTGCAGGCGATCCTCAAAGCCCGGCACAGTTACTGGGGCAAATTTGATTTACATCTGAACGGCAAAGCGCAGGCCTTCTGGCCGGACGCCGGACGCTGGGATTTCAACTACTGGGGCAACGGCCATCTGCCGCCGCTCAGTGGGCGCTGGGATATGTCCGGCAAGGGCCAGTGGCATGATAACGTGATAAGCGTGAACAGCCTGTCCACCGGATTTGCCCGCCTGCATTACGGCATCGTCGATGTGGAGGCGCCGCGCCTGACGCTCGAACAGCCCTTTGTCTGGCAGCGACCGGTTCCGGAGCGTTTCAAAAAGCAGTATCCGGACCTGCCGACGGTATTTAAAGGCGACATCAAACTGGTTGCCAAAAAAATCGCATTTGATAACGGTGGTTATCTGCCGCCCGCGACCCTGACATTACAGCTTAGCGGCGATACACCGTCACATTTCAATATGCGCGGATCGCTGGATGCGAAACCGATCGGCCCGATCCGCCTTACAGGCCGCTGGGACGGCGAGCGTTTACGCGGTGAAGGCTGGTGGCCGAAACAGCAGCTGACTGCCTTCCAGACGCTGCTGACGCCGGATTTCAACATCAGATTACGTGAAGGGTCTTTCTACGCCCAGTCGGCATTCTCCGCCGCGCGCGGTCAGGGCTTTATCGCCGGTGGTCACTGGGTGGTAAAAAATGGCGGCATGTGGCTGAAAGATGGCGATCTCAGGGGGCTGGATTTCAGCCTGCCATACCGCCTGAAAGACGCTGTCTGGCAACTGGGCGTCAAACAACCGGTTACGCTGCGTATTGGCGAAGTGAATAATCTCATCACCATGAACAATATTACGGCGGATTTGCAGGGCCATTATCCCTGGAGTGAGTCGCAGCCGCTGACGCTGAGCAATCTGGGCGTAGACGCGCTGCGCGGGCACCTCAGTCTTTCGGCGTTGCGGATGCCGCAGCATGATGCGGCGGTGCTTAAGCTGGAAAAAATCAATCTCAGCGAATTGTTTACCGCGCTGAAACCCAAGCAACTGGCGATGTCGGGCCTTATCTACGGCGAACTGCCGCTGTATGTCGATAATCCTAAATGGATTATTCACAACGGCTGGATCAAGAACGACGGCGGCCTCACGCTGCGCCTCGACCAGCAATTCGCCGATGCGATGGCGAGCGGTAATTTCGCCAACGGGCTGGTGATTGGTCTGTTGCGCTATCTGGAAATCAGCCGCTCTGAGGCGCAGGTAAGCCTGGATAATCTCGGCGAACTGACCATGGCGGCGAAAGTAGACGGTGTGAATTACACCGATAACAGCCGCGGTGGCGACAAAGAAAAGCGTGAGATCGTGCTTAACTACAGCCATCAGGAAAATATCTATCAGCTTTGGCGCAGCTTGCGCTTTGGTGACAATCTTCAGGAATGGTTGCAGCAGCAGATCGCTTTGCCGGCCAATTCGCTATCGAAAAGCCCCGCTGCGATCGGGCAGAAAGAGGAAAAAACCTTGAGGAAGGAACAATGAAATTGCGACTTATCGGCCCGAGCCTGGCGCTGAGCATCATGATGCTCAGCGGCTGCGTGCCGCGTATCGAACTGGCTGCGCCGAAAGAGCCAATCACCATCAACATGAACGTCAAAATCGAGCACGAGATCCACATCAAAGTGGATAAAGACGTCGAGAATCTGCTGAAAAACCAGAACGACCTGTTCTAGGAGCGCATATGTCCAGAGCCTTTATTAAACGAATCAGCCTCACGTTACTGACCACCGGCTTGCTGCTTTGTGGTCAGGCGTTCGCGCTGACGCTCGGCGAAGCGAAACAGCAGGGGCTGGTGGGCGAAACGCTGTCCGGCTATCTGGCGCCGGTGAAGCAGGATGCACAAAGCATCGAGTTTGCCACGCGCATCAACGATGCACGCAAACAGCAGTATCAGCAGGTCGCGCAGGATAATCAGGTCACCACCGACGATGTCGCCAAACTCGCCGGGCAAAAGCTGGTCGCCAGAGCCGGAAAGGGCGAATGGGTGCGCGGGATTAACGGAAAGTGGTTGCAGAAGTGATGGGCTGACTGGTCAGAAAAAACATAAAAAAAAGCGCGCTTTTCAGCGCGCAAGAGGGTTTTCACAACAACATCAGAGCGGGTTTCAGACACAGATTTTAAAGAGAGTAGACCGCGCGCTGATTGTGAAAATCAGGCAGCAGCCAGTTCTTTGATTGCCGCGTCGATAGCCGCTTTCGCATCAGTCTGTGCTTTGGTCGCCACTTCAGGACCGTACGCGATGCCTTCTGCGTAAACGAATTCAACGTCGCTCATGCCCAGGAAGCCCAGGAACAGAGACAGGTATGGCGCAACCAGATCGCTTGGGGTGTCTTTATGGATACCACCACGGCTGGTCAGCACGATTACGCGTTTACCTTTCACCAGACCTTCAGGGCCTTTCTCGGTGTATTTGAACGTCACGCCAGCACGGGCCACCAGGTCAAAGTAGGTTTTCAGCTGAGTCGGGATGTTGAAGTTGTACATTGGTGCCGCGATAACGATCACGTCATGCGCCTGCAGTTCGTCGATCAGGGTGTTGGACAGCGCCAGCGCTTCTTCCTGACGTGGTGACAGCGGAGCATCGGAAGGACGCAGCGCGCCAACCAGTTCACCGTCAAGTACCGGGATCGGGTCAGCAGCCAGGTCACGAACAGTTACGGTAGAACCGCTGTTAGCAGCCTGATACTGGGCGACAAGGTAATCAGCCAGTTGGTTAGACTGAGAGAAGTTAGCCAGAATGCTTGATTTCAGGACGAGTACTTTGCTCATGAGAGAGTTCCTTAACTGTGTGATACATAGGGATGCGGAAGGTTATAACCAGTCCGCCCCCGGAATGGAACTTACTTTATTCACAAAGCTTATGCAGTGATAGCGCAATATTTAGAGACCCTTCATCGATTTTTTTGAACAAGATAAAAAAGGCTAAAAAATTCGAGTTTTCTTCATCCTCAACAGCTTGTGATAACATATCTGCAAACAGGCACGCGTTAACCCGCCTCAAATCATTTCAAATTCAGCCGTCCCCCACTTTATCGACAGCGGGTCGTCTGACTTGCAACAAGGAATATCGAACGTGAAATCACCGCTCGCGGCATTATCAGCGCAGTTAGACGGGCTGATGCTACGTGACCGGCAACGTCTGCAACGTCGTTTGCAGGGTGCCAAAAAGACCTTTAATGACAACGCTAATCCTCAGGCGACTGATGCGCTCAGCGCAGAAATTCAGGCTGCAATCGACGAAAGCCGTAAAAAAGTCAGCTCACGTGAAGCGTCACGACCAAAAATCAGCTATCCGGAAAATTTGCCGGTCAGTCAAAAGAAAGAAGACATCTTCAACGCCATCCGTGACCATCAGGTCGTGATCGTTGCGGGTGAAACCGGCTCGGGTAAAACCACGCAGATCCCAAAAATCTGTATGGAATTAGGGCGCGGTATCAAAGGCGTGATCGGCCATACGCAGCCGCGTCGTCTGGCAGCGCGTACCGTTGCCAACCGTATTGCCGATGAGCTCGATACCACAATGGGTAACACCGTTGGCTATAAGGTCCGCTTTAACGATCAGGTCAGCGAGAATACGCTGGTTAAGCTGATGACTGACGGTATTCTGCTGGCTGAAATTCAGCAGGATCGCATGCTGATGCAGTACGACACGCTGATCATCGATGAAGCGCATGAACGTAGTCTGAACATCGATTTTATCCTCGGTTATCTGCGCCAGCTGTTGCCAAAACGCCCGGATCTGAAAGTCATCATTACGTCGGCGACCATCGATCCGCAGCGCTTCTCGCGCCATTTCAACAACGCGCCGATCATTGAAGTATCGGGCCGCACATATCCGGTCGACGTGCGTTATCGCCCGATTGTCGATGACGCCGATGACACAGACCGTGACCAGCTACAGGCGATTTTTGACGCAGTCGATGAGCTTGGCCGCGAAAGTATGGGCGATATCCTGATTTTCATGAGCGGTGAGCGCGAAATCCGTGATACCGCCGATGCGCTGAACCGTCTGGCATTGCCGCACACGGAGATCCTGCCGCTGTATGCCCGATTGTCGAACAGCGAGCAGAACCGTGTGTTCCAGTCGCATTCTGGCCGCCGTATCGTGCTGGCGACCAACGTGGCAGAAACCTCACTGACGGTGCCGGGCATCAAATACGTCATCGATCCCGGCACCGCCCGCATCAGCCGGTACAGCTTCCGCACCAAAGTGCAGCGCCTGCCGATCGAGCCGGTATCTCAGGCTTCCGCCAACCAGCGTAAAGGCCGTTGCGGCCGTGTTTCTGAAGGGATCTGTATCCGTCTTTATTCAGAGATGGATTTCCTTTCGCGCCCTGAATTTACCGATCCGGAAATTCTGCGCACGAATCTGGCGTCTGTCATTTTACAGATGACGTCACTGGGGCTGGGCGATATCGCCGCGTTCCCGTTCGTCGAAGCGCCAGATAAACGCAATATTCAGGACGGCGTACGTCTGCTCGAAGAGCTGAACGCTATCAATAACGCCGTGGATGGCCGCTATTCTCTGACGCCACTTGGCCGCCAGCTGGCCCAGTTGCCGGTGGATCCACGTCTGGCACGCATGGTGCTGGAAGCGCAGAAAAACGGCTGCGTACGCGAAGTCATGATCATTACTTCGGCGTTGTCGATTCAGGATCCGCGCGAGCGTCCGATGGACAAACAGCAGGCGTCCGATGAGAAACATCGCCGCTTTGCCGATAAAGACTCTGACTTCCAGGCGTTCGTGAATTTGTGGAACTACCTGAAAGAACAGCAAAAAGAACTGAGCTCGGCGCAATTTCGCAAGCTCTGCCGCAGCGATTTTCTTAACTATCTGCGCGTGCGCGAATGGCAGGATATCTACACCCAGCTGCGTCAGGTAGTGAAAGAACTCGGCCTGCGGATCAACAGTGAACCGGCGGATTATCGCAGTGTTCACTGCGCGCTGCTGACCGGTTTGCTGTCGCACATTGGCCAGAAAGACGCGGATAAACAGGAATATACCGGCGCCCGTAATGCCCGCTTCGCGGTGTTCCCTGGCTCCGGTTTATTTAAGAAACCGCCAAAATGGGTGATGGTCGCCGAACTGGTGGAAACCAGCCGCCTGTGGGGGCGTATCGCCGCGCGTATCGAACCGGAATGGATCGAACCGCTGGCGCAGCATCTGGCGAAAAGCAGTTACAGCGAACCGCACTGGGAAAAAGCGCAGGGCGCGGTGATGGCGACCGAAAAAGTCACGCTGTACGGCCTGCCGATTGTCGCGGCGCGCAGCGTTAACTATGGCACCATCGATCCGGTCGTGTCGCGCGAGCTGTTTATCCGTCATGCACTGGTGGAAGGTGACTGGCAAACGCGTCACGCATTCTTTCGCGCCAACCTGCGTTTACGCAGTGAAGTCGAGGAGCTGGAACACAAATCCCGCCGACGCGATATTCTGGTGGACGAAGAAACGCTGTTCCTGTTCTACGAACAGCGCGTCGGCTCGGACGTCGTTTCGGGTCGCCACTTCGATACCTGGTGGAAAACGCAGCCGCAGGACAGCCTGAACTTCGAAAAAAGCATGCTGATCAAAGAGGGGGCGGGCAACATCAGCGCGCATGATTACCCCAACTTCTGGCATCAGGGCAACATCAAACTGCGCGTCACATACCAGTTTGAGCCGGGCACCGACGCCGACGGCGTAACCGTGCATATCCCGCTGCCGCTGCTTAATCAGGTGAGCGAAGAAGGGTTCGACTGGCAGATCCCCGGTATTCGCCGCGAGCTGATTATGGCGCTGATTAAATCACTGCCTAAGCCGTTACGCCGTAACTTTGTTCCCGCGCCAAACTACGCGGATGCGCTGATGGGGCGCATCAAACCGTTCGAAATGCCATTGCTGGATGCGATGGAAAGAGAATTGCGTAAGATGAGCGGCGTGACGTTGTCACGTGAAGACTGGCAACTGGATCAGGTACCCGATCATCTTAAAATGACGTTCCGCATTGTTGATGACAAAAACAAAACGCTGCGTGAAGGCAAAGACCTGACGGCGCTAAAATCCGGCCTGAAAGAGCAGGTGCAGCAGACGCTTTCCGCCGTCGCGGATGACGGCATCGAGCAGCGTGACCTGCACGTCTGGAGTTTTGGTACGTTACCTGAGCGCTACGAACAAAAGCGCGGTGGCTATGAAGTGAAGGCCTATCCGGCAATTGTCGATGAAAAAGACAGTATCGCCATCCGCTTGTTTGACAGTGAACTTGAGCAGCAACAGGCCATGTGGGGCGGGATGCGACGTTTACTGCTGCTGAATATTCCCTCGCCGATTAAATATCTGCACGACAAACTGCCCAACAAAGCCAAGCTCGGTTTGTACTTTAACCCGTACGGCAAAGTGCTTGATTTGATTGACGACTGTATCTCATGCGGTATCGATAAACTCATCGCTGAATCCGGTGGCTTAGTCTGGCGTGAAGAAGATTTCGCAAAACTGCACGAGCATGTGCGCGCTAATCTCAACGACGCCGTGGTGCAAATTGCCATTCAGGTCGAACAGATCCTGACCACCGTTTTCAACATCAATAAACGGCTGAAAGGGCGGATTGATATCACCATGGCGCTGGCGCTTTCTGATATTAAATCGCAGATGTCAGGTCTGATTTACCGTGGTTTTGTTACGCAAAACGGCTGGAAACGTCTGCCTGATACATTGCGATATCTCCACGCTATCGAGCGCCGGATGGATAAACTGGCGATGGATCCACACCGTGACCGCGCGCAAATGTTGAAAGTAGAAAGCATCCAGAAACAGTGGCAGCAGTGGCTGAATAAACTGCCTCCGGTGCGTCAGCAAAGTGAAGACGTGAAGGAAGTGCGCTGGATGATCGAAGAGCTACGCGTAAGCTATTTTGCCCAGCAACTGGGGACGCCGTATCCGATTTCGGATAAAAGGATTTCGCAGACCATGGAACAGCTGGTGTAGAGACGCATAAAAAAACCGCCTGAGGCGGTTTTTTTGTGTCTGGGATGTGGTGAACCCTGAGGTTTACTGAGTCGCAGGCGTTGCCGGTGTGCTCGCAACGATCGCGCCGGAAGAGAGTGTACTCAGCGCATCGCGAATCGCAGGAACGGCCAGCGCGCGGTTGTCGGCCAGATATCTGTCCTGCGCCGCGGGGGCTGAACTTTGAATCGCCACCAGAGACCAGCCGTCCGCATTTTTAAGCAGTAACGGGGAACCGCTGTCGCCCGGCAGCGTGTCGCAACGGTGTGATAACACCCCCGGTTGCGCCCAGCCGGTGATCAGACAATCCTGATGCACATACAAATCATCCAGATGATCTTCCGGGTATCCCGCCTGGGTTACTTTCCGGCCTTCCTTTTTAAGAACGGCGGTGAGATCGTCATGCGATCCTTCCCACAAAGGCAGCGGCTTAATCGGTAATGCCAGTTTTTCGTCAGTCAGACGGATCAGCGCAAAGTCATATGATGCAGCTTTTGGCGGCACAATCCACCCCTCACCATCGGCTTTCAGCTTCTTGCCTAATGCAGGGTCAACCAGCGTTTGCAGCGAAGTAATTTGATAACGCCACTTCTGATTATGAGAAATAAAACGCAGGGCGACGACTTTATCGATATTTCCCGGCGGCGCGAGAACGCAGTGGCCGGCGGTTAAGGCCAGATGTTTGGAAATCAGGGTAGCGGTACATAAATTACCACTGGCAGTTTCAATTTGCCCGATAGCCTGCCACGGCCAGTGCGATGAATTCAAAACAGGCTGGCGCTGATCGTGACCAAAAAACAGGGCGGTTTTTTCTTTTACAGAGATGGAAGGTGCGTCGTCGTCTGCATCATCCGGGGAATCAGCATGGGCGAGGGAACTGGCGGTAAAACAGAAAAAGCACAAAAACAAAGGTAATGCGATGCGCATAACATTCTGACCTTGAAAACAGGGAGAACCCGTAAACCCGTTATTATGGAACGATTATATACGGTTATCTTTGGAGATGGATATATTTGTCTGAAAACTCAATCTTTTTAGCAGATAACGAGCGTTATCTCAGCGGGCTTCAAAACTTCAGAAGTAGAAGAACAGGGTGATCAGACCGCACAGGATCAGAGAGCACAGGGTGATTTCGAACAGGTAGCGGCGCAGCATCTTCCATCAGTACCTCAAGATAGAAACCGGAGAAAAAAACACCCGGCGAACCGGGTGTTAAATCATCAGTCTTGATAATGGTGAGTGGATACGCTCAAAAAGACTTCTTAGTACGTCTTATGCTGCCGGGGTGGCTTTTGCAGCCGGAGCAGCTTTATTAGCATGTTTTACGTGTTTTTTAGCAGCCTGAGCTTTCTGAGCTACCGGAGCCGCTTTCTTAGCGTGTTTCACGTGTTTTTTAGCAGCCTGAGCTTTCTGAGCTACCGGTGCTGCTTTCTTAGCGTGTTTTTTGTGTTTTTTAGCAGCCTGAGCTTTCTGAGCTACTTTCTTATGAGTCTTGTGTTTGGTGACGTGTTTAGCAGCAGGAGCAGCAGTAGTAGTCGTTGCAGATGCAGCTGGCGCTGGAGTTGCAGTCGTTTCAGCAGCGAAAGCGACAGAAGACAGGCCCATTGCAGCGGCTACAACCAGAGCTAATACTTTTTTCATGTGTCATTCCTCAAGAATTTTTAGTTTATGTGTCTGCCCCACTGCGGGGCCGGTGAAAGAATAATAGGCGCGAGGAATGAGGTTGTCCGTGAGTGATTGGTTTCGGCGTGTAACGGAATGTACAAGGGGGAATTCAATGACAACAAGGTGTTATCTTTGGAGTTCGACTTTAAGGTCAAGACCTTGGGCTCGCCGCCAGGCGGTGCCCGCGTAAAACACTACTCGGGCCGTTTCCTCCCCTGCGAAGGGGAGGGTTGGCGTGGGGTATTAACGTTAAATCAAAAGGTTAAAGTGTTCTAACCAGTTTATTGCCAGCCATACCCCCACCCGGCCTCCCCCTTCGCAGGGGGAGGAGCCAAGCAAACCTGCTGAGTGCCTTTTTTAATAAGGGTGAGATGGCGCGATCAAAAAATCCTGCTGAACGGATTACAGGTATCGATTTTCCAAATGAGCTCTAAAGTATTCTGGATTTAACGTCTCACCGGTCGCATTCTTCATCAACTGGTCAGTGGTAAACCGGCTCCCGTGCTGCCAGATATTCTGCTGCAACCACTGGAACAACGCCGTCAGGTCGCCGCGGGCGATATCATCCTGCAAGGTCGGGATCGCTTTATTGGCGCACTGGAACAGCTGCGCGGCATACATCGCGCCGAGTGTGTAAGTCGGGAAGTAGCCAAAGCCGCCGTCGGTCCAGTGGATATCCTGCATACAGCCGTCGCGGTAATTTCCAACGGTATCGATGCCCAGATATTCCTTCATTTTGCTGTTCCACAAGCCCGGAATATCATCGACTTCAATTTCGCCTTCCATCAGCGCTTTTTCAATCTCGTAACGCAGAATCACGTGAGCCGGATAGCTAAGTTCATCCGCATCGACACGAATAAAGCCCGGCTGGACGCGCTGGTTCAGCTTCATGAAGTTACTTTCATCCAGACCCGGACGCTGACCGAATTGCTCAATAACCAGCGGATAGACTGATTGAAGGAAAGGTTCGCTGCAGCCGAGCTGCATTTCAAACAGCAGGCTCTGGGATTCATGAACGCCCATGGAACGCGCGTTAGAAACCGGCTGACCCAGCCACTCTTTTGGCAGGTTTTGCTCGTAACGCGCATGACCGGTTTCATGAATGACACCCATCATGGCGCTGAGAAATTCTTCTTCGTTATAGCGTGTGGTAATGCGCACATCCTGAGGCACGCCGCCGCAGAACGGGTGGGCACTGACGTCCAGACGACCAGCGTCGAAATTAAAGCCAAGACGACCCATCACTTTCAGGCCGAGCTGACGCTGTTTCTCAATGTCAAACGGACCTTGCGGTGCAATGCGGCTTTCTGTTTTCTGCTTCTCGACCACGGTCTGCAATAAATCCGGCAGCCAGGTTTTGAGATCGCCAAACAGCGTGTCGAGTTTCTGCGATGTCATGCCCGGTTCGTACAAATCGAGAAGGGCGTCGTAACGGCTGATACCGGCGGCGTCGGCGCGGAACTGCGCCTCTTCACGGCTGAGTTTCACCACTTCTTTCAGGTTTTCCGCAAAACCTTCCCAGTCATTGGATTTGCGCTGAATGCGCCAGGCTTGCTCGCAGCGGGCACCGGCCAGCGATTTTGCCTGCACCAGGCTTTCAGGCAGCAGAGCCGCCTGCTGGTAATGACGACGCATTTCGCGCAGGTTTGCCTGTTCCACGTCGTTAAGCTGCTCGCCGCTGGCCTGTTCCAGCCATTCACCCACTTGCTTCGCCGTGAGTATCTGATGCGTCAACACGCTCAGTTCCGCGAGGGCTTCTGAACGTGCCTGCCCGCCCTGTGGCGGCATCATGGCCGCAGCATCCCAGCCGGCAATCGCAGATAAATGGCCGAAACGGGATAAACGGGCGAAGGTGTCGTGCAATTTTTTATACGCGATGGTCATTATTAGCTCCCTTCATGGTGTTGGTCGGACTGTTCTACAGCCAGATTGAAAGTCGGTTTTACCGGCCAGCTGAAACGCATGCTGGCACCGCCCAGCGGGCTGCTATCGACGGCGACGCGGCCCTGATAGGCGACGGCAATAGAATGGACGATGGCCAGCCCCAGCCCGCAGCCGCCGGTGGCGCGGTCACGGCTTGGATCAAGACGCACAAACGGCTCGAAGATGCGCAAACGCTCTTGCGGCGGAATGCCCGGCCCGTCGTCTTCAACCTGCAAACAGGCGATTTCGCCGTCCAGCCACAGGCTGATGCGCAACGTTTCCTGCGAATAGCGCAGGCCGTTGTTGACTAAGTTATCCAGCACGCGCTCCATCAGGCGCAAATCCACACCGCCGAAATCGATGTTTTGCGGTGCGTCGTACGCGATGGTGCGTTCGGTGTTTATGAGCCGGAAATCGTCCACTTTGTCTTCCAGCCAGTCGGCCAGATTCACTTTTTCGAGATGCAGCGCGACCTGGGGGCGATCGAGACGCGCGTAGGTCAGCAGTTCGTCGATCAGTGCTTCAAGCTGGCCAATATCACGATTAATGGCGTTTTGTTCGGATTCGGGCAGGTTTTCGCTGATCGCCAGACGGTAACGCAGGCGCACCAGCGGGGTACGAAGTTCGTGGGCGATGCCGTCGATAAGCTGTTTTTTACTGGCGATCAGCGTGCTGATGTTGTCCGCCATCTGGTTGAACGCTACACCGACCCGCGTAAGGCTCGAGGCGGAATCAAAATTCACCCGTTCATCCAGATGTCCGTTGCCCAGACGCAGCGCCGAGTTTTCCAGGCGCAGCAAATCCTGCCAGTGCGGGCGCATCCACAGAAAGACCGGCAGCGCCAGCGACAGCCCGATGATCATCAGTAACGCGAGATCCAGCAGCCGCATCTCGTGCATATAGAAAAGATAGGGGATCGGGCCGACCACCAGGACGTAATGGCTGCGCGGTACGCGCTGAATAAAGGTGTATTCATCATCGAGGGCAATGATTTCGCCGTCTTTGAGGCGTTTATCGAGTTCAGGGCTGAGTTTGCGTTTGCCGAGCGGTTCGATGTGCAGTTTGAATGACAGGTTAAGATCCAGCGTATTGATGGTCTTATTCCAGTCTTTGATCGGGATTTCCCTGAGTTCGCTGCGCATCAGGTACAGCGAGCTTTTCATGAGGTCATTCATGGACTGACGGCCAGTGCGCTCGGCGGTGACTTTGTACACCAGCCCGACGAGCATCGCCATGACCATAAAACAGACCAGCAATAACAGAAAGAACTGGACGAAAAGCTTTCTCATTCCGTCAGTGACTCCCAGGCGTTCGGGGCAAACAGATAGCCTTTGTTGCGCACCGTTTTGATACGGAAAGGTTCCAGGGTGTTGTCATAGAGCTTACGGCGCAGGCGGGAAATTGCCACGTCGATGCTGCGATCCAGTCCGTCGTAGCTCACGCCGCGCAGGTTTTTCAGCAGGGCTTCGCGATCCATAATGCGCCCGGCGTGCGTTGCCAGCTCCCACAACAAATCAAAGTCAGAGGTCGACAACACAATGGTTTCATCTACCAGCGTCACCTGGCGATTGACCGGATCAATACACAGCTGACCGAAGTGCAGGGCGTTGCCGCTGGTCAGTGTCTGAACCGGTTGTTCGCTTTGCGTAGATTGCGACGGATTCTGTCGCAGGTGCAGCCGCAGTCGCGCCAGTAAAACAGCAGGCGGCGTGGTTTTCAGGATGTAATCGCTGGCGCCCATTTCCAGAGAGAGGATATGGTTCATGTCGCTGTCGAGCGAAGTCAGCAGGACAATCGGGCCGGGAAATACCGGGCGCAAATCACGGCATAGCGTCATGCCATCTTTGCCGGGCAGCATGATATCCAGCAGCACCAGATCGGGTTTTTCTTTCTCTATTCTTGCCTGGGCCGTATCGCCGCGAGGTTCAACCAGCACGTCGATATCATGTTTGCCCAAATAGGCGGCAATCAGGTTGCCGACTTCAGCATCATCTTCTACAAAAACGATTTTATTCATTGGCTTGCTGCTGTTAAAAATCCGGTGGTTAGCATAGCGTGAGCGCGCTGCGGACGCTATGGGACGTAATGACTCTTGCGGCATGAAATCCACAATTCGGGGGATTCTGGCGACAAAATCTGAATTTTTGGTGTTCGTGCTCTCAGCCTACTACAGTCACACAATGAAAGCGCCTGAACCGACTGGAAAAGTATCGGTGAACTATGCCATTATACAGAGGAATAATTGTGTCTATATGCATTGATTTTCGGAATAAATCCGAGCACACCTTCGCACGTTCAACTCAGACGTTCAATGGCTAGACCCTGACCAGGAAGAGGAAGAGGGGATGAATGAAAACCGCCTGGTACCCGATGCGCGCAGTCAGAAAGCATCCTTTGACTATATGGAATATTTGTCCGCATCCTGCAAAAAGAAATGGAGTTTCGTTGACGCCATTTATGGTGTGATGCCGTTTTTCGGTATGGTGTTGAAATCCCGCTCTCAAAAAGATAAATCGAAACAAGAGTCTCTGCGGGCGCTGGCACTTCAGGTGGTGTCCACACAGGTCAGCGATGAAACCAATATCGTCCGTCTGATAGAACTGGCAGAACAGCAGGGCATGTACAATATCGATATTACGCTACCGTATTCCCTGACGGACGATCAGCTGACGGCGATTAAAGTCGAGTGTAAACATCTGGTACAACTCTGCCAGAATAATGATCATTTAATGGTGCAGATAATGCAGATGCCGTCTCAGCATTGAGAAAATACTCTGTAACAGTTAATTGATAAAATGAGTGACAAAAAGAAAGGCCGCGAAAGCGGCCTTTGTCATTTGGAATACAACACTTTCTATTTCTTCAGATCAGCCCGCACATCTTTCACGTCTGACGCAGACACCGGCGCAGCGGCATTTCCCCAGCTGTTACGGATATAGGTCAGCACGTTTGCCACGTCCTCGTCACTCATTCCGGCATCAAACGACGGCATAGAAGGCGCTGTCGGTTTGGTATCGGTGGCGACCGGACGACTGCCCGCCAGAACCACGTGAATAAGGGATGTCGCGTTGGTCTGGTTGATCAGAGCAGAATCCGCCAGGCGCGGGAATAATCCTTCCTGACCTTTGCCGTCGGGTGTGTGGCACGCAGAACAACGGTCGGCGTAGATATGTTTGCCGGCAGTCATGGCGCTGTCGTTGGTTTTCACCGGCTCCGGCGCACGGTTGCCGCTGTCATGGCCGCTGTCTTTGAGATACACCGCGACGGCTTTCAGATCCGCATCCGTCCAGTGCTGCGACGAATTGGTCACTTCTTCCGCCATCGGGCCGGAGGCGATATCAAAGCGGTTTACACCGGTTTTGAGATATTGCATCAGATCTTCCTGCGTCCAGTTGCCGATACCGGTGTGTTTATTGCTGGTGATATCCGGCGCGACCCAGTTTTCGACCACGGCACCCTGCAGGAACTCGCTGTCTTTGTCACCGCCGATCATGTTTTTCGGTGTGTGACAGGTGCCGCAGTGTCCCAGACCTTCAACGATGTACGCGCCGCGATTCCATTCTGCGGATTTATCCATCTGCGGTTTGAATTCGCCTTTGTTGAAGTTCAGCCAGTTCCAGCCCATCAGGCTGGTACGCACATTGAACGGGAACGGCAGCTGGTTGGTTTCAACTTCGTGATGCACCGGTTGCAGGGTTTGCAGATACGCCCAGATGGCAGCGTTATCATCACGGGTCACTTTGGTGTACGCGGTAAACGGCATCGCGCCGTACAGACGTTTGCCGCCGTGGCCGATGCCTTCAGACATGGCGCGCTGGAAGTCGTCAAAGCTCCATTTACCGATACCGGTTTCCGCATCCGGCGTGATGTTCGCACCCACTAAACGACCAAACGGCGTTTCGATAGGCACGCCACCGGCGAAGGGTTTGGCGTCCGGCGTGGAGGCCGTGTGACAGGCCGCGCAGTCACCGACGGTTGCCAGATAGCGGCCACGTTCAACCTGTTCAAAAGAGCCGTCGCCTGCCGCGTGCGCCAGACCTGACACGCTCAGCGCCAGTAATCCGAGTGAGAATGAGGTTAAGTTTTTCATGCAATCATCTCTCCCGGCTTTTTCAGGTAGTAATTACGGATCGCGTGAGCGGCTTTAAACGCCAGCGCGCCGACGGTGCCGGTCGGGTTGTAACCCGGATTTTGCGGGAAGGCGGAAGCGCCGACCACAAACAGGTTGGGCACGTCCCAGACTTGCAGGTGTTTGTTCACCGAACTGGTGGACGGATCCGCGCCCATCACAAATCCGCCGACCACATGGGAAGACTGATAAGGCGTGCCGTTCCAGTGGCCTTTCATCGGGTTCGCGACCAGCTGACGTGGATTCATCGCTTTGGCGATCTCGGCGACTTTACCGGTGCAATATGCGGCCATTTTCAGGTCGTTCTCAGGGAAATCGAAAGTGACGCGTAACAGCGGGCGGCCAAGACGATCTTTGTAGTTTGGATCGAGTGAAAGATAGTTGGTTTTGGTGGTGTAGCTGCTGGCCTCGCAACCTATCGACATCGAGCTGAGATAGTTGGCGACCGTGGCTTTTTTCCACTCGGATCCCCATTTCGGCGTGCCCGGTGGCACAGGGCGATAGCCGATAGGCGCGCCGCCGATTGGCGTAACGCGGATGCTGCCGCCGCCGAAGAAACCTAAACCGCTGTGATCGAAGTTATCGTTGTTGAAGTCGTCGATGCCCATCCCGACCGCACCTGCGCCGATGAACGGGTTGAAGTTTTTGTCATCGAAGAACAGCTGCACGCCATTGGCGGTCTGATAGGCGTAGTTACGCCCTGTAGTGCCGGAAAGGCTGACCGGATCGTAAGGCTTACCGATGCCGGAAAGCAGCATCAGGCGCACGTTTTCGAAGGTGAAGGCACTGACAATCACCAGATCCGCCGGTTGTTCCCACTCGTCGCCGGAGGAGTCGATGTAAACCACGCCGGTGGCGCGTTTACCGGTGGAATCGGTCAGTACCTGCATGACTTCACAGTTGGTGCGCGCTTCGAAATTCTCTTTGCGGATGAGTGCCGGTAACACGGTGGTGATGGCGCTGGCTTTAGAATAGTTGGCACAGCCGTAGTTGGTGCAGAAACCGCAGTAGGTGCAGGGCCCCATTTTCACGCCGAGCGGGTTGGTGTAGGGCTCGGAAATCAGCGAAGAGGGTACCGGGAAAGCTTTATAACCCATGTTGCGCGCGGCTTCGGCGAACAGCGTCGGGCCATAGGGTTGATCCATCGGGCGGGTCGGATATTCAATCGAACGCATGCCTTCGTACGGATTGCCGCCTTCGTGATGTTCGCCATTGACGTTGCTGGCTTTCCCGGACACTCCGGCGATGCGCTCGAACGACGCATAATGTGGCTCCATCTCTTCCCAGTCGGTGCCCCAGTCCTGCAGCACCAGCTCTTCAGGAATGGCTTTCGCGCCGTAGCGCTCGGTCAGATGGCTTTTCAGGCGGAATTCATCGGGCTGGAAGCGGAACGTAATCCCCGCCCAGTGGTTACCCGCGCCGCCGGTGCCGTTGCCGGGATGGAATGATCCCCATTCACGCATAGGCAGGGCGGTTTGCGCCGGATTGTTGCGGATGGTGATGGTGTTCTGGCGCGTACGTAACATCAGTTCCTGACGCGAGTTATAGCGCAGTTCATCGGTCACGGTGGCGACGTTAAAATCGCGTGCGGTATCGCGCCACGGACCACGTTCAATGGCCACCACGTTCAGGCCTTCGTCGCACAGTTCATTGGCGATGATGGATCCGGCCCAGCCGAGTCCGATCACCACGACATCAGTTTTAGGTAATTTCTTTGCCATAATAGTGTTCTGCCCTTAGCTCTTCATTTTCCACGCGTCGCCGCCTGAAATACTCAGCGGTTCCAGATCGAGTTTCTGGTTATGTTTGCCGACATATTCACGGTAGTCGTAGCGTGCACCGGGGAAGCCCAGCATTTTCCACGACACCATGTTGCGGTTACCGCCATAAATCGGATCCGCAAAGAATCCTTCCATGGTGTTTTTCAGCGCAATGGCGAAGAACAATTTGGAATCGATCCCATCGAGAGCAATTTTTCCGCTTTCCAGACCGGACAAAATTTCATCCTGCTGGTTGCCGGGCAGATCTTTGAACACTTTCTGATGTTGCGACTGAGCATATTTATCCAGCGCCGCCAGACCGAGGCGGTAGCGCTGCTGGGGAACGAGGGGCGACTGATCGCCTTGTTCCGGCGTGCCGTCCTGGAAAGGGCCTTCCATGTAGAGGCGGGCGTAAGTGCCGTAAAAACCGGCCAGCTGGCGGTCAATAAACACCGCACATCCGGCATCTTTGCCGCCAACGCTGAGATCGTCGGCGGGTACCAGACGGTCAACAATGGCTTCCATGGCCGCGGCTTCGGCGTCGGTGAAGAACGCCCAGCCGTCGTGGTCTATTTGAGGAGGCGGGCTGGCGTCGAAGGGGCTCCACACGGGCGTACCTTTGAGCGTTACCGCGTTTGCGGCCTTGGCCGCGCCGAGTACTGCTGAGGCTGCCGTGAACGAGAGAATTTGCCGGCGGGTCACGCCGGGCAAGGTTTTTTTGCTCATTTGTTTTCCCTGTTTGTTATGCATAACGCTATAGAGGGCGGTAAATGGTGCAATCAACAACGCGCTGCAAAAGCAGTCGGGTGGCGTTGTGATAATCGTTAACCTGCTAAGGATAAGTGAAAACTCTCTGTAAAGATAAATGGAATGGATGTTAAAAATGTTATGAAATGTGTGTGAATGGTTTTTTATGTTGTAATTTTAGCCAGTATTTCGATGTTTGTTTACATTTTATCCGCATAATTAATGAGGAAAAAAAGGCGTCATAAAAAACATAAAAGAGAGGGCGGGGCATTGCTGTGTGGCGTTTCGTGGCCTGAAGGTTGAAATATGCTGCCTGTCAGGTAAGATCACTGTTCACTGGCAAAATGTGTAAGGCATGACAAACGTCACAGATTTTTTTAGAAATTTATTGAAGCGTTACGCGGGACCCTCCTGCCTCTCTGTGCTTGTCGCCGGGGGATCTGCTTTTTATGCTGTAAGCGCATCTGCGCTGACGGCAGGATCCGCTGAAAACCACTCCCCGGTTTCCGACCTCCGTTATGATCTTTCCGGTTTCCTTCCTGCCAGTGATGAGCAGTCTGCGTTTAACACCGGCGCGGTCGAAAAACCTGCGGCATTGCCCAACCTTGGCAGTCAGTACATCAAAAACAAAACCGGCCCGACCGCCACGGAAACTCAGCTGGCGACCACGCTGAAAGAGCTCGGCACCACCACCGCAGACAGCGATGACCCGTTACGCCTGCAGGCGGAAAACATCGCGCTGAGTCAGGCAGCCAAGCTGGTGCAAAAGGAAACCAGCAGTTTGCTGTCGCCGCTCGGTACCGTCAGCACGACGCTGGATGTCACCGGCCATAATCTTGACGGCAGCTCAGGTCAGCTTTTCAGCCCGCTGTACAATTCCGAAAATAATCTGGTGTACAGCCAGATAGGTTTGCAGAGCGCGAGCGATGCCACGGTGGGGAATTTCGGCGTCGGTCAGCGGATCAACACCGGCGCGTGGATGCTCGGCTACAACGCCTTTATCGATAACGATTTTGACCATCAGCTCACGCGTGGCAGTCTCGGCGCAGAGGCGTGGTCAGATTATCTGCGCTTCTCCACTAACTACTATCATCCGTTTTCATCCTACAAAGCAGACAGCAGCTCGTCCGCGCAGTTGCGTCGTCAGGCGCGCGGTTACGACATTACTACCAAAGGCTATCTGCCATTTTACCGCCAGATCGGTGCCTCGCTGAGCTACGAGCAGTACTTCGGAAATCAGGTGGATTTGTTCGGCAACGGCACGCGGCAGAGTAATCCGTCAGCAGTATCCTTTGGACTGAACTATACACCGGTACCGCTGGTGACGGTGATGGCGGAGCATCAGGCAGGGCAGGACGGTGACAATCAGGATTTGGTGAAACTGACGCTGAATTACCGCCTCGGGGTTCCGCTGGATCAACAGCTGTCGACGCGAAATGTTGCAGCGGCGCGCTCGTTGCGTGGCAGCCGGATGGATATGGTGGATCGTAACAATATGCCGGTGATGGAGTTCAAACAGCGCAAAACGTTGTCGGTCTTCCTCGCCACGCCGCCGTGGACATTACAGCCTGGCGAAACCGTGCCGCTGAAATTACAGCTGCGCGCGCTGAACACGGTGGTGGCGCTGAGCTGGCAGGGCGATACGCAGGCGCTGAGTCTGACGCCGCCTGCCAATAACCGTAACGCCGATGGCTGGAGCGTGATCGTGCCGCAGTGGGATGACTCGCCGGGGGCGACTAACAGCTATCGCTTATCGGTGACGGTGGAGGACAGTAAATCGCAGAAAGTGACGTCAAACTGGATAACCCTGACGGTCGCGCCGCCGCTGACCGCCCAGCCGCAGTACGGCAATGACGCGGGTCTGAATTTCTAAAAACGTTTTCCTGTTGAGACTGATGGCCTTTCAATGTCAGAAAGGCCATCAGGAAGCATCGCAGGCCCGGTGTGCGGCCTCGCAGGATCACTCCGTGAAGAAGCTCTGCTTCAATGCCCGTTCAACACCCCGCAACTCCGCCAGCCCACGCAACCGTCCAATGGCGGAATAACCCGGATTGGTCTTCTTATTCAGGTCATCCAACATCTGATGTCCGTGATCCGGACGCATCGGGATAGCCCGCAGATTGCCAGCCTTCCGGCGGGTTTGTTCTTCGGTCAGGATGGCTTTGATCACCGCGACCATATCCACATCACCATCCAGATGATCTGCCTCGTGGAAGCTGCCCGGTACTGCTTCACGCTGGGTGGCGCGCAGATGAATGAAGTGAACACGGTCGGCGAAGGTGGTCATCATCTTCACCAAATCATTATCTTCGCGCACGCCGTAAGAACCGGTGCAGAAGCAGAAACCGTTATGGATGCTGTCAACGGTGTCTTTCAGCCATTGCATGTCTTCGATGGTGGAAACAATACGCGGCAGGCCGAGAATAGGGCGGGGAGGATCATCCGGGTGAACCGCCAGACTCAATCCGCACTGCTCGGCCACCGGCACAATGCTGCGCAGGAAGTGCGCCATGTTTTCGCGCAATCTGGCCTTGTCGATGCCGTCGTAGGTCGCCAGACGTGCGCGGAACTGCTCCAGCGTATAGCCTTCTTCCGCACCCGGTAAACCGGCAATGATGTTAGCAACCAGCGTATTTTTCTCTTCCTGCGTCATCGCCGCGAAATACTCAGCGGCCAGCTTCTGTTCTTCGGCGCTGTAATCCGCTTTGGCGCCTTCGCGTTGCAGAAGATGTAATTCGAAAGCGGCAAACGCGATGTGGTCAAACCGCAGCGCGCGGGAGCCATCCGGCAGCAGATAACCCAGATCGGTGCGCGTCCAGTCAAGAACCGGCATGAAGTTGTAGCAGACGGTATCGATGCCACAGGACGCCAGATTACGGATAGATTGCTGATAGTTGGCGATATGTTGCTCAACGTTGCCGCTGCGGGTTTTGATTTCTTCATGCACCGGAATACTTTCCACCACCGACCACGTCAGCCCCTTGGCTGCAAGTTCAGCCTGACGCTTTTTGATTTCTTCAACCGGCCACACTTCACCGTTTGGAATGTGGTGCAGGGCGGTGACCACACCGGTTGCGCCAGCCTGACGCACATCATCTAGCGATACCGGGTCTTTCGGGCCGTACCAACGCCATGTCTGTTCCATCTGTTTTCCTTAAATTTTTTTGCTGATGTTTACCAATACAGTTGACGCATGACCGCTGATAAGTTCAATCTTAGGACACGGCATGGTCTGGTGGTCTGCTGGTCAGGCCACCAGACCGCTATATGATTCAGCATCAACCCGATCATTAATGTGATCGCGATAACAGATCTGGGATTCAGCACCAGCGCGGAGAGAACAATGGAATTACCAACACTGAAAGTGGAACGGCTGTATCGCCAGATTTCTAATGTCCTGATTAACTGCATTAATACCGGACAATTTGCGCCGGGCGCGATGATCCCTTCCGAGCGGGATCTCTCTAAGCAATTAGGCGTCAGCCGGTCGTCGATTCGTGAAGCACTGATTGCGCTGGAGATTACCGGCTGGGTGGAAATCCGCACCGGCAACGGTGTGTATGTGAGTAATCCGCTCCCCGACGGTTCTCCTGTGGTTCACGCCCCACCTGCTGAAGAAGAATTCAGCCTGCAATCGCTGGTGAAAGCGCGGCAGATTTATGAGGCCATGACCGCTGAACTTGCGGCTATCAATGGCACAGACGATCAGCGCGCAAAGCTTAAAGAAATTGCCCGCGAGCTTAATGAGCTGAATACCAATAACGATGCATTTCTCGAAGCCGACCGTCGTTTCCACCTGATGATCAGTGAAATGACCGGCAACGAAGTGCTGCACGACATGATGGGATACCTGTGGGATAAACGTCAGTCACGCCGGTTCATGCGACTCGAAAGCCATTACACCGAAGTGGATTTTGCGCGTGAGATGAATGCGGACCATCAGGGGATTCTTGACGCCATTCTGGCGCGTGACGGGGCGGGCGCGAAAGCGCGGATGGGGCGGCATTTGCAGCATGTCTATGATCAGTTATTTGCGTAAAGTTTGTGCGGGGGCCGCGCACTGGCGGCCTTTTTACATGACTGAAAATGTTTCGGTTTCTTGTTGCAGAAGCCGCTCCGTTCGGCAGGATTTTTTGATCGCGCCATCTCATCATTATTAAAAAGCCATTTCACCATCATTAAAAAAATGCACTGAGCAGGTTTGCTCCTCCCCCTTTGCTCGGTTTCGGCGCGAAAGGCCCTTTAGAACACTGCAATTAAGAAACCGAAACATTCTCGTAAGACACCGAAAAATTCCCGGTCATTTATAAAGGCCGCCATTGCAGCGGCCTCCTGCGTCACCGAGCGCAAAGCTTATAGTAGACTTCATTCCACCGGATCTGATTCTTAAAGTCCGCCAGCGTCGTATCGTTATCAATCACCAGCAATTCAATCCCCGTCACCTCTGCATATAACCGCAGTGCGTCGATATCCAATGCCTGCGAGAACACCGTATGGTGCGCGCCGCCGCCGAGGATCCAGGCTTCTGCTGCGGTCGCCAGAGAGGGCTGGGCTTTCCAAATAGCGCGGGCGACAGGCAGTTTTGGCAGCGGGTGCGGTTGTTCGACGGTATCCACCAGATTCACCAGCAGGCGGAAACGGTCGCCCATGTCGATGACGCTGGCGTTAACCGCAGGGCCTGCCGGGGTAGAGAAGATCAGACGCGCCGGATCTGCTTTGCCGCCTATGCCGAGATACTGAGCATCCAGCAAAGGTTTTTCTTCTTTGGCAATCGACGGACACACTTCCAGCATGTGCGAACCGACCACCAGATCGTTGCCCGGCTTAAAGTTGTAAGTGTAATCCTCCATGAACGACGTGCCGCCTTTCAGGCCGCTGGCCATCACTTTCATGATGCGCAGCAGAGCGGAGGTTTTCCAGTCGCCTTCGCCGCCAAAGCCGTAGCCTTTTTGCATCAGACGCTGTACCGCCAGCCCCGGCAACTGCTTCATGCCGTGCAGGTCTTCGAAGTTGGTGGTAAAAGCACCAAATTTGCCTTGTTCGAGGAAACGGGTCATGCCCAGTTCGATCTTCGCCGCATCTAACAGGTTTTCACGACGTTCGCCGTTGAGCTTCACGGTGTCCGTCAGACGGTAAGTCGCTTCGTACTCTTCCACCAGCGTATCGATGTCGCCTTTGCTGACTTCGTTGATCACGCTGACCAGATCGCCGATACCGTACGCGCTGACGGTGTACCCGAACTGGATCTGCGCCGCGACTTTATCACCTTCGGTGACCGCCACTTCACGCATGTTATCGCCAAAACGCGCTACTTTCAGATGCTGACTTTCATTTTTCGCCGCAGATACCCGCATCCACTGCGCGATGCGGCGATGGGATTCGCCATCCTGCCAGTGACCGGCGACCACGGAATGCTGCTGACGCATACGTGCGCCAATGAAACCAAACTCACGGCCACCGTGGGCGGTCTGGTTCAGGTTCATAAAGTCCATGTCCATGGTTTCCCACGGCACTTCGGCGTTGAACTGTGTATGGAACTGCAACAGTGGTTTATGCAGGATGCTCAGGCCAGCAATCCACATTTTTGCCGGGGAGAAAGTATGCAGCCAGGTGATGATGCCCACGCACGGATTGTGATAGTTGGCTTCGCGGCACAGCGCGGTGATTTCATCCGGGGTGGTGACCAGCGGTTTTAGCACCAGCTTGATCGGCAGTCCGGCTTCCGAGTTCAGGCCATTCACGACCTTTTCGGCATTTTCTTTTACCTGACGTAACGTTTCCGGCCCGTAAAGATGCTGACTGCCAATAGCGAACCACACTTCGAGATGTTTAAACGCGTCCATTTGTTACTCCTGAATGTCATTGTCGGGATAGAGAAAGAGGGATTAATGCGCCGTTTTCGCTGCAAACAGCGGTTCAGTGGTGGCACACCAGGCTTGATAACGTTCGTACAGACGCTGGTATTGCTCGACGCGCTGCGGGTCCGGCAGCAACGTGCGCTCAATGCTGCAGGCCATTTTTTCCTGGGCAGCCGGTACGTCTGTGAATTCACCGGCGGCAACGGCGGCAAAGATGGCCGCACCCAGCGCGCAGCATTGATCGGAAGCAACGATTTGCAGCGGGCGGTTCATGGCGTCGGCGCACACCTGCATGATGACCGGCGATTTACGTGCAATACCGCCGAGTGTGAGAACGTTTTCCACCGGGATATCCTGCTGCTCGAAGCACTCCATGATGGCGCGTGCGCCGAATGCCGTCGCGGCGATAAAGCCTCCGAACAGCTCCGGTGCTTCGGTACCCAGATTGATGTCAGTGATCACCCCTTTCAGGCGCTGATTGGCGAAAGGTGTACGACGTCCATTGAACCAGTCGAGCACCAGCGGCAGGTGATCCAGTTTCGGATTGGCGGCCCACGCAGCGGTCAGTTCCGGCAGCAGATTTTTTTGCAAAGCAGTCAGTTGGGGTTGCAGTTCAGGATGTGCTTTCGCGGCCTGTACCAGCGGCCAGCTGAGCAGGCGACTGAACCAGGCGTACATGTCGCCAAAGGCTGATTGTCCGGCTTCCATCCCGATCATGTCCGGCACCACGCTGCCTTCCACTTGTCCACAAATGCCCGCAATTGCGCGGTCGTTCACGCGCTCTTTATCGGCGATAAGAATATCGCAGGTCGATGTACCGATGACTTTAACCAACGTATAAGGCTGCGCACCGGCACCGACTGCGCCCATGTGGCAATCGAACGCGCCGCCGGACAGTACGACGCTGGCCGGTAAGCCGAGACGCTCAGCCCAGTCAGCGGTCAGGGTGCCGACAGCCTGCTCGGCGGTAACGGTTTCGGTAAATAACGGATAGGGCAGATTTTCGACCAGTAGCGGATCGAGCGCCGCGAAGAACGCTTTCGGTGGCAGGCCGCCCCATGACGGATGCCAGAGCATTTTGTGTCCTGCGCTGCAACGGCCACGTACGACTTTATCCGGCGCGGTGGTGCCGGAAAGCAGGGCGGGCACCCAGTCGCACAGCTCCACCCAGGAAGCTGCTGCGTCACGCACAGAACTGTCTTCGCGGGAAACGTGCAGGATTTTTGCCCAGAACCATTCGGAAGAGTAGACGCCGCCGATATAGCGGGAGTAGTCGGGAAAATCGCCGCTGCGGCACAGGCGGTTGATCTCTTCGGCTTCTTCTATCGACGTGTGGTCTTTCCACAACACAAACATCGCGTTCGGGTTTTCGGCGAACTGCGGCAGGAGTGCCAGAACGTTGCCGTCCTTATCCACCGGCGCAGGCGTTGAACCGGTGGAATCTACACCGATCCCCACCACGCGCTGGCTGCGTTCAGGCCCGAGGCGAGCCACAACGTTTTTAATCGCCTGTTCCATCGCTTCTATATAGTCGCGCGGATGATGACGGAACTGGTTAATAGCCGCGTCACAATAGCGGCCTTCATTCCAGCGCGGGTAATACACCACGTCAGTTTCCATCTCAGCACCGGTCTGACAATCCACGGCCAGTGCACGGACAGAATCGCTGCCAAAATCCAGACCAAGAGCAATCGCACCTTGCGTCATTCTTTATTACTCCTTCAGGTGTGCCGTAGTCATTACGGCGGCGAATCGAATTGCTCTAACAGTAGGAGGATGTAAAAGCAGGAGTGAGGAGGCGTTAGCTGGAAGTATGCACAAATCTGCTCCTCATGATGTTTCTGTGAGGTTGGTCAAAAGTTAATGCTTGGCTAAATTCGCTATATGTATGCACAAACCTGCTGTTTTCCCGGCGTGTGATAGCGCTCTATCTTCCGTGACTAATTTACGGCTAAAACTTAACGCGTCTTACAAGAGGTGGTGGCGTGGATCGTCTGTATACAGGGCACCGCCGCACTCTCACTTTGTCTCTTTACGCTACTGATAACGTTTTCACGCGAACGGCAAATCATCAGGTTTAAAGCCGGAATCACGAGAAACAACAATAAAAGGTCGGAGAACATCATGCATAAATTCACTAAGGCGTTAGCGGCGGTAGGATTAGCTGCCGTTATGTCACATTCAGCTATGGCAGCTGAGAACCCTAAGCTGGGCTTCCTGGTTAAGCAACCAGAGGAGCCTTGGTTCCAGACTGAATGGCGGTTCGCGGACAAAGCCGGTAAGGACATGAACTTCGAGGTGATTAAAATCGCCGTGCCGGATGGCGAAAAAACATTGAACGCGATCGACAGCCTGGCGGCTAACGGTGCGAAAGGTTTTGTTATCTGTACGCCGGACCCACGTCTGGGGCCGGCCATCATGGCCAAAGCCCGCAGCTATGACATGAAAGTCATTCAGGTTGATGATCAGTTTGTGAATGCCAAAGGCAAACCGATGGAAGAAGTGCCGTTAGTGATGATGGCGGCGACTAAAATCGGCGAACGTCAGGGGCAGGAACTGTACAAAGAAATGCAAAAACGCGGCTGGAAACCGGCTGAAACCGGCGTGATGGCCATCACCGCCGATGAGCTGGATACCGCACGTCGCCGCACTTCCGGTTCAATGGACGCGCTGAAAGCCGCCGGTTTCCCGGAAAAACAAATCTACAAAGTGCCGACTAAATCTAACGATATTCCTGGCGCACTCGATGCCGGTAACTCGCTGTTAGTGCAACATCCTGAAGTGAAAAACTGGCTGATCATCGGCATGAACGATAACACCGTGCTCGGTGGCGTGCGTGCAACGGAAGGTCAGGGCTTTAAAGCGGCTAACGTGATCGGCATTGGCATCAACGGTGTGGATGCGGTGAATGAGCTGTCAAAAAGCGCGCAAACCGGTTTCTACGGTTCCCTGTTACCCAGCCCGGATATCCACGGTTATAAAAGTATCCAGATGCTGAATGAATGGGTTACCAAAGGCGTTGAACCACCAAAATTCACCGAAGTGACTGACGTGGTGCTGATCACCCGCGACAACTTCAAAGAAGAGCTCAAGAAGAAAGGCTTAATGTGATTTTTGCCTGATCTGAATTGAGTTGCTGCACCACGGACGACAGTTAAGACATTCGACTGTTTTCTGTGGTGCAGCAGCGAGTCTGACCCCTTTCACTTATCTTCCAGGTAGCCACTATGACTCAGCAATCTTTAAACAAGACGCCTTTGCTGAAACCGTCGCTGACGGAGTTTGATGCGGCCATGCCGTATCTGGAATTCCATGACATTGGCAAAGTTTTCCCCGGCGTGAAGGCGCTCGACGGGATTTCGTTCAATTGTTATGCCGGGCAAATCCATGCACTGATGGGCGAAAATGGCGCGGGAAAATCTACGCTGTTAAAGATCCTCAGCGGAAACTATCAGCCCTCGCAGGGCGTTATCCATATAAAAGGCCAGCCGGTTAGTTTCACTAAAACGACCGACGCACTCGATGCGGGCGTGGCGATCATCTATCAGGAATTGCATCTGGTGCCGGAAATGACGGTGGCAGAAAACATCTATCTGGGACAACTGCCGAGCAAACACGGTTTTGTGAACCGTAAACTCCTGCGCTATGAGGCCCAAATTCAGCTTGAGCATCTGGGTCTTGATATCAACCCGGATACGCCGCTTAAATACCTCTCCATCGGCCAGTGGCAGATGGTGGAAATCGCCAAAGCGCTGGCGCGCAATGCCAAAATCATTGCCTTTGACGAACCGACCAGCTCGCTGTCTGCCCGTGAAATCGAGCAGCTGTTCCGGGTTATCCGTGAGCTGCGCGCTGAAGGGCGGGTGATTTTATATGTCTCGCACCGCATGGAAGAAATTTTCGCATTAAGTGACGCTGTCACGGTATTCAAAGATGGCCGTTATGTGCGCACGTTTGACGATATGACCCAGGTGGATAACAGCAAACTGGTGCAGGCAATGGTGGGCCGTAATCTGGATGATATTTACGGTTATTCGCCGCGTCCGCACGGTGACGTCCGCTTGTCGCTGGAAAACGTGAAAGCACCGGGCGTGAGAACGCCAATCAGCCTGACGGTGCGTCAGGGGGAAATCGTCGGTCTGTTCGGGCTGGTGGGTGCAGGGCGCAGCGAGCTGATGAAAGGATTATTTGGCGGCACGCGCATTACCGGCGGCACGCTCAGACTCGACGGCACTGTGATGAACATCCGCAAACCGGCGGATGCTATCCGGCAGGGCATCATGCTTTGCCCGGAAGACCGCAAGGCTGACGGCATCATTCCTGTGCACTCGGTTCGCGATAACATCAATATCAGCGCCCGCCGTAAATCGGTATTTGCCGGGTGCCTGATCAATAACCCGTGGGAAGCCAAAAATGCGCGCAAGCACATTGAGGCGCTGAACATCAAAACACCCAGCGATCAGCAACTGATCATGAATCTCTCCGGCGGTAATCAGCAAAAAGCCATTCTTGGCCGCTGGTTGTCGGAAGACATGAAAGTCATTTTGCTCGATGAACCGACGCGCGGGATCGACGTTGGCGCCAAGCATGAAATCTACAACGTGATTTACTCTCTGGCAAAACAAGGCATTGCGGTGCTGTTTGCGTCCAGTGATTTACCGGAAGTGCTGGGTCTGGCGGACAGAATTGTCGTGATGCGCGAAGGCGCTGTCTCCGGCGAACTGTCCCATGATGAAGCCACCGAAGAAAAAGCGCTGGGGCTCGCGATGTTGCGAACTCCGGACCTGACTTCTGCCCCTGACGCTGCCTGACTGAGGAGCACAATATTATGTCCAGTATGACAACCAATTCCGCCAAACCGGATCAACCTTCAGCAGCTTCGCGCGGCGGACAGGGGCTGATGCGTATCTGGGACAGTTACGGCATGTTAGTGGTATTCGCCGTGCTGTTTATTGCCTGCAGTATTTTCGTGCCAAACTTCAGTTCTTTCATCAACATGAAAGGTCTGGGGCTGGCAATTTCAATGTCCGGGATGGTCGCCTGCGGGATGCTTTTCTGTCTGGCATCCGGTGATTTTGACTTGTCCGTCGCCTCAGTCATTGCCTGCGCGGGCGTCACCACGGCGGTGGTCATTAACATGACCGAAAGCCTGTGGATTGGCGTGGGTGCCGGTTTGGTGTTGGGGATGTTGACCGGTTTACTCAACGGTTTCGTGATTGCCCGTCTGAAAATCAATGCGCTGATCACCACCCTGGCCACCATGCAGATTGTGCGCGGTCTGGCGTACATCATTTCCGACGGTAAAGCGGTGGGCATCGAGGACGAGCGTTTCTTCGCCCTCGGCTATGCTAACTGGTTCGGCCTGCCTGCGCCGATCTGGCTGACGGTCGGCTGCCTGATCATTTTCGGGCTGCTGCTCAATAAAACCACTTTCGGGCGCAACACGCTGGCGATCGGCGGTAACGAAGATGCGGCGCGTCTGGCCGGTGTGCCGGTGGTGCGTACCAAAATCATCATCTTTATGCTGTCCGGGCTGGTGTCGGCGGCGGCGGGGATCATCCTTGCATCGCGCATGACCAGCGGCCAGCCGATGACGTCGCTGGGCTTTGAGCTGATTGTCATTTCCGCCTGCGTGCTGGGCGGCGTGTCACTGAAGGGCGGTATCGGCAAAATTTCCTACGTGGTTTCCGGCATCCTGATTTTGGGTACAGTTGAAAATGCCATGAACCTGCTGAACATTTCTCCGTTCTCCCAATACGTGGTGCGTGGCTTGATCCTGCTGGCGGCGGTTATCTTCGACCGGTACAAACAGAAAGCTAAAAAGACGGTTTGACCCTGTTTGGTGATAACGCTTTCACACGGCATTTAACGCTTTGACAGGTTAGATGCCGTAAAAGCGCGTGGTTGTTCACAATTTTGTAACGTTTGCTGGCAACGTTTTCACTGAGGGTTAGAATAGTGAAAAGTCCATAGCCACGTGATGTTTCAGGAGGTTCGATGTACCACCGCATGATTCAGGATCAACAGCAAAATCCGCTGTTACCGGGTTACAGTTTCAATGCCTATCTGGTCGCCGGAATGACACCGATCCTTGCTGACGGACCGCTGGATTTCGCCATTGATCGTCCGGGTGGCATGAAAGGGTTTATCCTCAACCTGACGGTGAAAGGTCAGGGCAAAGTGTTTGACGGCGAGGATACGTTTTACTGCAATCCCGGCGACCTGTTACTGTTCCCGCCTAAAGCACGTCATCTTTACAGCCGTTCGGCAAACAGCGATTGCTGGTATCACCGGTGGGTGTATTTCCGCCCGCGCGCCTATTGGGCCGACTGGCTGGAATGGCATACGAAAACCCGCGACGTGGGGCGTCTTTCGCTACCCAATAATACGCTGCTGTTGGAATTCGACCGTCTGTTTGCCAACATCGAGCAAACGCAAAAGTCAGGCCGTCGTTTCTGCGAAGAATTAGGGATGAACCTGCTGGAGCGTCTGTTGCTGCGCGCCATGGAAGAAGACCCGCAGAGCCCGCAAAAAATCATGGATCCGCGCGTCATCGAAGCCTGTCAGTTCATTACCGGCAATCTCGCCGGGGAGTTGCGTATTGATGAGGTTGCCCGCCACGTCTGCCTGTCGCCCTCGCGTCTGGCGCATTTATTCCGGGAACAGGTTGGGATCAATATTCTCCGCTGGCGTGAAGATCAGCGCGTCATCCGCGCCAAACTGTTATTACAAACCACGCAGGAATCGATTGCGACCATTGGCCGTGTCGTCGGCTATGACGATCAGCTGTATTTCTCGCGGGTATTCCGCAAGCGGGTTGGAGTGAGCCCGAGTGATTTTCGTCGCCGCAGCGTGGAGATTAATTATCCTGCTAAACCGTATAAAGCGCCGGCGGATAATGCGATTGCATACCATTTTTAGGCTCTGTTAAGCATGAAGTTTTTTTGCAGGAGACCGCTTGCGAGGGCGGTTTTCCACCTCTTCCTCGGCGTGATTTTTGAACGCGGCCACAGGCTTTTTAGGTCACAACTTCCCCGGCTCAGGATCATTTTAAAAAAGGCGAGATGGTGCGATCAAAAATTCAGCTGAACGAATCGGCAGGGTTTTGCGCCACACGCGGAGGTGACAGAACATGTCCATCGTTCCAGCGGCATCTGCAAAAATATAATTCGATTTTTTCCCTTGTCCCACTCCCTCAGCTAGTGTCAAATCAAACCAATAGCGTCCTAACGGGCAAGACCGTTAAAATCACAGGAAATCATCATGACCCAATCCCTCCGAGTTGGCCTCATCGGTTATGGCTTTGCCAGTAAAACCTTCCATTCACCTTTGATAGACGGTACGCCGGGACTCGAGCTGGCGGCAGTGTCCAGCAGCGATGCCGGTAAAGTTCATGCGGACTGGCCGAACGTCACTGTTGTCGATTCGCCTGAGAAAATATTTGCCGATCCTTCCATCGATTTGGTTGTCATTCCTACACCTAACACCACCCATTTCCCGCTGGCTAAACTGGCGCTGGAAGCAGGTAAACACGTCATCGTTGATAAACCTTTCACCGTGACGCTGGAAGAAGCCCGCGAACTGGACGCGCTGGCTCAGGCGAAAGGCAAAGTTCTTTCGGTGTTCCACAACCGCCGCTGGGACTCCGATTTCCTGACCGTTAAAACGCTGATCAACGAAGGGTCGCTGGGCGATATCGTCTATTTCGAATCCCATTACGATCGCTACAAACCGCAGGTGCTGGAACGCTGGCGTGAGAGCGCGGCGCAGGGCAGCGGTATCTGGTACGACTTAGGGTCGCATCTGCTTGATCAGGCGTTGCAGCTCTTCGGTACGCCGGACACCTTGCAGGCCGATCTCGCGGTGTTGCGCCCCGGCGGCAAAGCGGTGGATTACTTCAATGCCGTGCTGACCTATCCGCGCCGTCGCGTCGTGCTGCACAGCACCGTGTATGCCGTGGCGGAGACGGCGCGGTTTATCGTGCAGGGCGAAAAGGGCAGCTACGTGAAATTCGGGCTGGACCCGCAGGAAGATCGCCTGAAAGCCGGTGAACGTTTGCCGCAGGCCGACTGGGGTTACGACATGCGTGATGGTGTCGTGACGCTCAGCCACGACGGCGTGCTGGCAGAAAAAACGCTGCTGACGCTGCCGGGAAACTATCCTGCTTATTATGCCGGAGTGCGCGATGCGATTAACGGACAGGGCGATAACCCGGTTCCGGCGGCCGATGCTATCCGCGTGATGGAAATGATCGAGCTGGGTATGCAGTCTTCAGAACAGCGCGCGACGCTTGACGTCAAAAAATAAGTCGCCGCGCGACTTTTTACACTACCTGTTTATATGGCAAGGAAGGTTCATGTCCTGGTTAAAGATTGATAAGTTTTTGCTGATTCTGGTCTGCGTGGTGGTGCTTGCGTCGTTCTTTCCCTGTGAAGGGATTTACAAGACGGTCTTCGAGCATCTGACCACCTTTGCTATCGCGCTGCTGTTCTTTATGCACGGCGCGAAGCTGTCGCGTGAAGCGATTATGGCGGGGATCAGCCACTGGCGTTTGCACGTGGTGGTCTTTCTCAGCACGTTCGCGCTGTTCCCGCTGCTGGGGCTGGGCATGAAATGGCTGGTGCCGGTTGGGATCCTGACGCCGACGCTGTACTACGGCTTTCTGTATCTTTGTGCGCTGCCTGCCACCGTGCAGTCGGCAATCGCCTATACGTCAGTTGCGGGCGGCAATATTCCGGCGGCGATTTGCAGTGCGTCGGCCTCCAGCATCCTCGGCGTTTTCCTTTCGCCGGTGCTGGTCGGCCTGCTGATGCACACGCAGGGTGGCACCACTGACACGCTGCACGCTATCGGCTCCATCGTTCTGCAACTGATGGTGCCGTTTATCATCGGGCATCTGTGTCGTCCGCTGATCGGCGGCTGGGTGCAGCGCCACAAGAAAATCGTCAACGTCACTGACCGTTCTTCGATTCTGCTGGTGGTATATGTGGCGTTCAGCGCCGCAGTAGTGGAAGGCATCTGGCACCAGATCGACGGCTGGCAGCTTCTGGCGGTGCTGGGCTGTTCGATTGTGCTGCTGACCATCGTGCTTATCATCAATACTTTTGTGGCGCGGCTGTTTGGTTTCAACACCAAAGATGAAATCACCATTGTCTTCTGCGGTTCGAAGAAAAGTCTGGCGAACGGGATCCCGATGGCGAACGTTCTGTTCCCGGCGGCTGCCGTCGGCGCGATGGTGTTACCGCTGATGATTTTCCACCAGATACAGCTGATGGTCTGTGCGGTGCTGGCGTCGCGTTACGCTAAGCGTGTGGCGCGGGAAGAAGCAGCGTTGCAGGTGAAGAAAGAAGAAGTGAAGTCAGCGTAACCCGCTGTCAGAAAAGAAAAGGGCGAGAATACATCTCGCCCTTTTTTATTGCGTCATAAACCGTTAAGCGGTCACTTTGTCGCGGATCGCCTGTTTTTCAGCTTCGGTCAGGAAGGCCATGGTCAAGCCATTTTCCTGTGCTTTGCGGATTTCGTTTTGGGTCAGGCCAGCGGCGGGTGCAGCCACGTTGTATTCGTTGGCGATCTCAATGCCCTGAACCGCCGGGTCATCGGTATTGATCGAGGCCAGAACGCCGTGGCGCAGGAACACTGCCAGCGGATGCTGCTCGAATGACGCGACGGTGCTGGTCTGAATGTTGGAGGTCAGGCAGGATTCGATACCAATCTGATGCTTCGCCAGGAAATCCATCAGCTCAGGATCCTGCGCGGCTTTCACGCCGTGGCCGATACGTTCTGCGCCCAGCTCGCGAATGGCCTGCCAGATGCTTTCCGGACCTGCCGCTTCGCCCGCGTGAACGGTGATACGCCAGCCGGCGTCGCGCGCACGGTTAAAGTGGCTGAGGAACAGGCTGCCAGGGAAACCGAGTTCGTCACCGGCCAGATCCAGTGCGGTAATGCCGTCGCGGTGCGCCAGTAAACCTTCCAGCTCCTGCACACAGGCGTCTTCGCCAAAAGTACGGCTCAGAATGCCGATAAGACGCACATCGATATCGTGATTTTTCTGGCCTTCGCGGATCCCTTCAATCACCGCTTCAACCACGCCTGCAACCGGCAGTTTGTGGTTCATTGCCATGTAGTATGGCGAGAAACGCAGCTCGGTATAGTGCAGACCGGCTTTCGCGGCGTCTTCGACGTTCTCTTTCGCCACGCGACGGCAGGCATCGATATCGCCCAGCACTTTCACGCCCCAGTCCAGTTTTTGCAGGAAGCTCACCAGATCCGGTTCAGCGTGCATGACCTGAACGTGCGGGCGCAGGGCTTCAATTTCATTGGCAGGCAGGGTCAGGTTGAACTGGCGGCCTAAATCGAGAATGGTTTGAGCGCGAATGTTGCCATCAAGGTGGCGGTGGATATCAGTCAGGGGAAGGCGGGTATCGATCATGGGGTGCACTCATTATTATTGAAATGTGCGGGGTATTATAGCTGGCTTTTGTTGCGCAACGATAGAGGGAGCTCCTTCCTTTGCGCAAGGAAGGAGCAAAGCGGGGTTTATTTTACTGCCTTTATCGCCCGAATCAGCGCCTGAACGCCGGACTCGACTTTCGAACGCGGGCAACCGACGTTGAGGCGCAGGAAGCCTTCGCCTTCAGCGCCGTACGTATATCCCGGCATAATCGCCACTTTTTGCTGTTCGATCAGCTCTTTTTGCAGCTGTTTGTCGTCGATACCCAGCGGGCGCAGATCGATCCACGCCAGGTAGGTTGACTGCGGGGGCTGCCAGTTCAGCTGCGGGAAAGCGGCATTAAGCTCGACCGCGACGTAACGCAGATTGCCCTGCAAATAATCGCGCAATGCGTCCAGCCACGGCTCACCCGCCTGATAGGCCGCCACATGGGCGTGGATAGCCAGCACCGCCGGAGAAGATAAGCCGTCGCAGGCTTTGAGCTGATGAAGATACGCATCGCGCTGCGCTTTGTGGCTGATAAGCCCATAAGCGCCGGTCAGCGCAGGAATATTGAAGCTTTTTGAGCCGGAGGTCAGCAGTGCCCATTCGCCGCGCGCCACTTCATTCCACGGTGTATGGTGGTTATCGCCCCAGACCATATCCATGTGGATTTCATCGCTTATCACCCGCACATTATGACGTTTGCACAGTTGTGCGATCAGCGTCAGTTCTTCACGCGTCCAGACTTTGCCGGTTGGATTGTGCGGGCTGCACATCAGCAGCAGAGAGCAGCCCGGCTGCGCCAGCAGGCTTTCCAGCTGTTTTGCATCCAGCGCCCAGTGATTGCCATTTTTAATCAGCGGGCTGTTAAGCATCTGGCGATGATTACCTTCGACCACTTTGAAAAAAGCGTCGTAGGCGGGGGTAAACGTGACAACACCGTCGCCCGGCTGACTCCACTGGCGGATCAGTTGCGCCACCATGTAAATCACCGAAGGGCCGTAAACCACCATGTCACGATCAATCTTGCTGTCAAAACGCTGTTGATACCAGTGGGCGATAGCGCCGAGGAAATCATCATGATGCCAGCGGCTGTAGCCGAGCACACCGTGTTGCAAACGCTTGTGCAGCGCGTCGAGGATGCAGGGCGCAGCGGCAAAATCCATGTCGGAAATGGTAAATGGCAGTAAGTCTGCGCTGCCAAAACGGTCGGCGACGTAATCCCACTGCGTACACCAGCTGCCGTGGCGGTCCACGACGGTGGAGAAATCAAAAGTAGCTGAGGACATTTTTTTCACTCCCTGAAGAAAGCAGAAAAGGGCGACACAAAGTCGCCCTGCGGTTCAGTGTTTACGCCGTCACTGGTTCCGGCGCGGTCTGGCTGGCCGCTTCACGGATCAGGTAATCCAGCTCATCTTTCACCGATTGTACCTGCGGCCCGATCACGACTTGCAGATTGTGGTCGTTGAGATGAACCACGCCAATCGCACGGTTAGCTTTCAGAGTGGCATCATCGACCAGCGTCATATCTGCAACGGACAGACGCAGACGGGTGATACAGTTATCCAGAGAAACGATATTCCCGGCACCGCCCAGCGCGCTCAGAATGACGGGTACGTTATAACCGGATTTGCTGGAAGAAGGCACCGGCGCGGCGTTGGGCATCGTGTCAGATTCCCGTCCAGGCGTTTTAATGTTAAAGCGCATAATAGAGAAGCGGAAGATAGCGTAGTACGCCACGAACCAAATCGCCGCCACAACCGGAACCAGATACCATTTGGTCGCCGTACCGTGAAGGATACCGAACACCACGAAATCGATGATGTTACCGTCGGTATTGCCGATGGTGACGCCAAGTACCGACATAATGGTGAAGCCCAGACCGGTCAGAATGGCATGGATGACATACAGAACCGGTGCGACGAACAGGAACAGGAATTCGATAGGTTCCGTGGTTCCGCCGACGACACAGGCCACGACGCCGGAAATCAGCAGGCCTTTAATTTTATGACGGTTTTCAGGTTTCGCGCAGTGGTACATCGCCAGAGCCGCACCCGGCAAGCCGCCGAGGAAGGCAGGCATTTTACCCTGAGACAAGAACTGCGTGGCACTTTCAGAGAAGCCGTGGGTGGTCGAGCAGGAAAGTTGCGCCTGGAAGATGGTCAGCGCGCCGCTCACTTCACGGCCACAGACATCCATCGTTCCGCCGGCTTCGGTGAAGCGAATCAGCGCTACCAGAATGTGATGCAGGCCAAAAGGCAGCAGCAGTCGTTCACCGGAACCGAAAATCATCGGCCCGAAGACACCCGCACCCTGGATCATACGGCCCAGACCGTTGATGCCTGCCGCGAAGAACGGCCAGATCAGTGGGATCAGCAAGCCGACTAAACCGAGTACCACGGTGGTAACGATCGGCACGAAGCGTGTGCCGCCGAAGAATGCCAGCGCATCCGGCAGACGGATGGTGTTGTAGCGCTCATGCAGAATGTAGACGATGATACCGACGATCACCGCGCCCAGAATACCGGTGTCGATGGACTGAATGCCGAGGATCATCTGGATGTTGTTGGCTTTGAGAACCAGCGGGTCCACTGTCGGCAGGGTGCCGTTGGCGGTCAGATAGAAGTTAATCGCCAGATTCAGTACCGCAAAACCGACAAAGCCGGAAAACGCTGCAACGCCTTTGTTTTCACGCGCCATACCCAGCGGGATTGCGATGGCGAACATCACCGGCAGGAAGCTGAACGCGAACGAACCGACTTTGCTCATCCAGACGAAAATCAGCTGGAGGACAGGATTGCCCAATGCAGGCAACAGCGTAATCACGTCGTGGCTGCTTAACGAACTGCCGATACCCAACATGATGCCGCAAAACGACAACAGGGCGACGGGCAGCATGAAGGTTTTACCCAGGCTTTGGAAGAATTCCCAAAGTGTGACTTTTTGTTTTTTATTGGCAGGCATAACTGCTCCCTGAAAGATGTAGTGTTGGCTGTGTGTTGACGGCGGCTAAGATAAAACGTTTTACCTAAATAATACGTGCCACATATCACAATATTTAAACATCGCCAGTTTCAAGGGGTTTTAATCAGGTTTAACGTTTTACTAAAATGTCCAAATTCGGTATAACTATTTGACCACGCTTATTATTTGCAATCTGGAATAAAGCGGGCGGGAAGCAACCCGTTAAACGGAGTTTGAAATGAACGATAACGTCCGATGAGCCATAAAAAAATAACGATTATTGACGTTGCACAGCACGCGGGGGTTTCCGTCACCACGGTGTCCCTGGTGCTGAGCGGCAAAGGCCGTATTTCACAAACCACGTCTGAGCGGGTTAACCGTGCCGTGGATGAGCTGGGTTTTGTGCGCAACCGTCAGGCGAGTACGCTGCGCGGCGGCGAGTCCGGCGTGGTCGGGCTGATTGTTCGCGATATCTGCGAACCCTTTTATGCCGAAATGACCGCCGGTCTGAGTGAGATGTTTGAAGCACAGGGTAAAGTGTTGTTCCTGCTGCAAAGCGGCCCGACGGGCAAAGGGTTGGAACGCTGTTTCGACACGCTGCTGACGCACGGTGTTGACGGCATTGTGATCGCTGGTGGGGTGAATTCGATAGCCGGACTGAAGGAAAAAGCCGAAGAGCAGGGCGTCCCGCTGATTTGTGCGGCGCGTTCAGGCGGCATCGAAGGCGTTGACGTCGTGCGCCCGGATAACATGCTGGCCGCAAAAATGGCCACGGAATATCTGATCAAACGCGGCCATAAGCAGATAGCCTACCTCGGCGGGCTGAGTAATTCATTAACCCGCGCCGAACGTCTCGGCGGCTTCTGTGCCACGCTTTTGCAATACGGCCTGCCGTTTCGCAGCGAATGGATTATCGAGTGTGATTACCCGCAGAAATGTGCCGCCGATGCGGCAGAAGCGTTGTTAACGCATTACCCGAAAATCAGCGCCATCGTGTGCCATAAAGCCTCCGTCGCGATGGGTGCCTATTTCGGCGTCATGCGCACCGGCACGCAGGTCGGCGGTGGCGCGGTAGACAACTTCTTCCAACAAAAAGTCGCATTAATCGGCATGGAAGATGCGCCGGAATCCGCACTGACCGAACCGCCGCTCACCTCGATCGCGAATTCGGCGAGGGAAATTGGATATGCGGCTGCCCGACGGTTAATGATGAGGATTGGCGGGCAGAATCTGGAAGCGCAGAATATTATTGTGGCACCGGGGTTGGTGGAGAGGGAATCGGCTTAGCAGGTGCCAGGCGGGGAATGAGTGGGATTGTTTTAAATTCAAGGTCAAGGTCGTGGGTTGCCACCCACAGCTGTACTCGGGCCGCTCCCTCCCCTGCGAAGGGGAGGGTTGGGGTGGGGTATTGATTCCAAATCAATAAGTTAAAGCGTGCTTTAATAAGTTTATTGCCAGCCATATCCCCTCCCGGCCTCCCCCTTCGCAAGGGGAGGAGCAAAGCAAACCTGCTCAGTGCCTTTTTTAATAATGATGGGATGGCAGGGTTTTGCGCCACACGCGGGAGTCACAGAACACGCCCATCGTTTTCGCGATAGCGCGTGTTTGGAAAAGCGTGGGAGATCAAAGAGGGAGGCGTTTTCCTCCCTCTTTGGCGGTTTCGGCGGGGTGAATTAAGTGATCACTGCACGTGAGAAACCGAAATATTCTCGGTCAGATTTACGCCGCCCGTACAGCGGCATCTGTACAATTAATTACTGTCTTGACTCGTCCCGGTTTTAGGGCTGGAATTGCTCTCATCCCCTGCGCCAGCGGTCTTTGTATAGATGATCTTCTGGCTATCATTACCGCAATGCCCGACGACTTGTCCACCGGCCTGATCTGCCTGATCGTTTGGCACAATATCCAGTTTGAAACCTGACTCCGGCAAACCGTTAGCGACGATTTTCTGGGTGATATCCGCTTTTACAGTATCACAGGAAGCCTGGGCGACGAGCGGAGCCAGCATCACAACGGCAAGTCCGGCTAATAGTGTCTTTTTCATCATTCATTCCTTTTATGAAAATCACAGTATTAATGAGTTTAGCAGATTACGGCGCAAGTAACTGACGGCCTGTACGGCGGTCGAGGCAACGCTCAGTATTCTCTTCCCAATACGCATTAACGTTCTGGCTGGCGTTGCATTTATCACGCAGATCAACCGAGTTGTCGTACTTGGAATAATCTTTTTCTGCACGCTGATTTTTCAATGCGCGCAGGCGTTGGGTTTCATTCCATTGCTCTTTGCTCTGGCGTGCTTCTTCGTTGCTCATGGCGTCATTGCCGCTACCGCCAAAAACACAGGTCCCGCCCGCGCAGTTGGTGGCGGCCATTGCTGGCGCTTGCCAGGCTGCGGTCATGACCAGCAGGGCGACCGGCAATACGCTGCGGGTCAGTCGGGACATAAACGTTGTATTCATTAGCTCATCCTTATAATTTACACATCGCTCAGGCGAATATATCAAGTATAACATCCCGCTGATTGACGTCATCCTCTGACAGGAAACTGGTTGATTTCTTATTGAACCTCGGACTCTAAACCTGAAAATGATCATGCTCAAAACGTCTTTACTGTTCTTTGCGACTGCGCTGGCGGAAATCATCGGCTGCTTTCTGCCTTATCTCTGGCTGCGCAAAGGGGGCAGCGCATTGCTGCTGTTGCCTGCGGCGCTGAGTCTGGCGGCGTTTGTCTGGCTGCTGACGCTGCATCCGGCGGCCAGCGGGCGGGTGTATGCGGCTTACGGTGGGGTTTATGTGATGACCGCCATGTTGTGGCTGCGCTTTGTCGATGGCGTAAAACTCAGCACTACCGACTGGATCGGTGCCTGCGTAGCACTGGCCGGCATGCTTATCATCATTTCCGGCTGGAAAGCGGCTTAATGCGATAAATTATTGCGATAAACGTTCCATCATCACGATCACTTTCTGAATGACTATCTGCGCTGCGCGTGACAACTGACGGCGCGGAGCGACGCACAATGCCAGCGTCAGCGGTTTCGCCGTGCGGCCCTGCAAGGGGACAAATGCCAGCCGCTTTTCTTGCAAATCAGGTAAGACATCCAGCAGGCTGAGTACGCCGACACCGGCGCCTTTACGGATCAGTTCACGCATCATCCGTACGTCATTGCAGACGATCGACGGCGTTTCCAGCAACTGATAACGGTTATACAGCAGTTTGGCGCGGGCGTTGACCATCAGCGGTTCCGACGGAATGATCTGCCGGTAAGCCGCGATATCACTGAATGACAACGACACCTGCCGCGACAGCTCGTGCCCGACCGGCATCGCGATGCCAATCGGCAATTCCGCAAAGGCGCGCACTTCCAGCCCGGTGTGTTCGACCGGATCGAGCAGCAAACCGAAATCCACTTCTGCCGAACTGACCTGCTCGCTGATATTGCGGCTGTCTTCGATGCGGATATCAAATGTGAGATAGGGATGTTCTTTGCCCACTTCGGCAATCAGCTCCGCCACCATGCCTTCGCTGAGCGCGGCAATCATCGAGATGGTGACGTGTCCGCGGCGTAATCCCTGGATCTCATCGAATCTTTCACGGGTACGGGAAAATTCTTTTCGCCAGCGACGAATGTCATCGAACAGAATTTCACCCGCCGAGGTCAGCTTCAGCCCGGTCGGTAGACGCTCAAACAGCGGTGTTTCCAGCGTTTGTTCCGCCTGCAAAATCTGCCGGTTGATAGCCGAAGCCGAGACGTGCAGCACTTCGGCCGCTTTGCGCAAACTTCCTGTTCGGGCAACTTCCGTAAAATATTGCGAAAAACGGGAGAAGGGTGACATAGGTGTACTAATTTATGCAGTGAATAAGTGAGATATCTATTATGGACTGCATCACTCATTTTTCCTAGATTGTGCGATGCCCCTTTGTAAAACAATGTCCTCAGGTTGTTTAACGTACAAAGTGGCAATGACAGGGTTCGTCAAAACACGTTTTTAGCTCGTGTTCCGCTATCAGTACAGGCAGTGGGGCGAATTGTGGCATCCCTCACTGCGGGCGCGCGGGCGTGTTTTGAAAAACAATACTAATAACAAGCGTGCGCTATTTGATCGCCAGATGAAAAGTGATCACGCGACCAAGAGATTTCTTCTCATGTTAGAAAAAATATTTAAGTTAAAAGCTCACCGCACTAACGTGCGCACGGAGATTGTGGCAGGACTGACTACATTTTTAGCAATGGCATATATTCTGTTCGTTAACCCGTCTATTTTGGGCGCGACGGGTATGGATAAAGGTTCCGTTTTTGTCGCGACATGTCTTGCTGCCGCAATCGGTTCCGCACTGATGGGCTTCATTGCAAACTACCCGATCGCGCTGGCGCCGGGCATGGGATTAAACGCCTTTTTCACCTACACCGTCGTTTTGCACATGGGTTATACGTGGCAGATCGCGTTAGGTGCGGTGTTCCTTTCCGCCTGTATTTTCTTCGCGTTATCTATCTTTAAAATCCGTGAGTGGATCATCCGCAGTATCCCGCTGCCGTTGCGCTCGGCGATTGCCGCGGGTATCGGTTTATTCCTGGCGCTTATTGCGCTGGAAAACGCCGGTATCGTAATTGCAAATCCGGCCACGCTGGTAGGTTTGGGCGATCTGACCAAACCGGGTCCGCTGTTCGCCATGCTGGGCTTTATTCTGATCGTGGTACTTGAAGCGCGCAGAGTCACCGGTGCCGTGCTTATCGGCGTATTGGCCGTAACCGTACTGGCTATCGCGCTGGGTTATTCCGCATTTGGTGGGATCATGTCGATGCCGCCGTCTATCGCACCAACCTTTATGCAGCTCGATATCAAAGGCGCATTCAACGTGTCGCTGATAAGCGTTATCTTCGCATTCCTGTTTGTGGATGTGTTTGATAACTCCGGTACCCTGATTGGTGTCACCAAACGCGCAGGGCTGTCGGACGAAGACGGCAACATCCCGAAAATGGGTCGTGCGCTGGTGGCTGACAGTGCCGCTGCGCTGTTCGGTTCTTTACTCGGGACGTCAACCACGACCAGTTATATCGAATCAGCTGCGGGCGTGAGCGCCGGTGGACGTACAGGGCTGACGGCGATTGTGGTTGCCATTCTGTTCCTGCTGAGCCTGTTCTTCGCCCCGCTGGCCGGTAGCGTACCGGCTTTCGCCACTGCACCAGCGCTGCTGTTCATTGCGGTATTGATGACGTCAGGTCTGGCGGAGATTGACTGGAAAGACATCACTGTCGCCGCCCCGGTCACCGTGACTGCGCTGACCATGCCATTCACGTATTCCATTGCTAACGGCATCGCGTTCGGTTTCATCACCTGGACACTGTGCAAATTGCTGAGCGGCCGCTGGCGTGAGCTGAATTCCGCGCTGATCGTGCTGTCGATTTTGTTTGTAATCAAACTGGGCTGGCTGAGCGCGTAATTCGTAATCAGTGAGTGGAAGGGCGCGGGCAGGTTTGCCGCGCCTTTTTTGTTTATGGCCGTACCGGAGAAATAAAAAAAGCAGCCGAAGCTGCTTTTTTATTTTTCATTGCATTAAGGAAGCAAGATTACTCTTCGCGATGCACCTGCAAACCAGCGAGGGACTGGCTGACGGGCATCATTTCAATACTGTTGATGTTGACGTGCGCAGGCAGCGTTGAAACCCAGAAGACGGATTCGGCGACGTCTGCGGCGGTCAGCGGGTTGGTGTTGTCGTAGGTTTTGCTGACTTTCTCATCGTCACCTTTAAAGCGCACGCTGGAGAATTCAGTGCCGCCACACAGGCCCGGCTCAATGTTGGTGACACGCACGTGGGTGCCGTGCAGGTCGGTGCGCAGGTTCAGGCTGAACTGACGCACGAACGCTTTGGTGGCACCGTACACATTGCCGCCCGCGTACGGCCAGTTACCGGCGGTGGAGCCGATGTTGATCACGTGACCGATATTGCGTTCAACCATGCCCGGCAGAACGGCGCGGGTCATGTACACCAGACCTTTGGTATTGGTGTCGATCATTTTATCCCAGTCTTCCAGCGATGCTTTGTCGGCCTTTTCCAGACCGAGCGCCAGACCGGCATTGTTCACCAGCACGTCGATGTTGCGCCATTCTGCAGGCAGGCTGTCGATGGCATCCTGAATAGATGCGCGATTAGTGACGTCCAGTTCGACAGGGTACAACGCGTCTCCCAGTTCGGTTTTCAGATCATCCAGACGCTCTTTGCGGCGGCCGGTGGCAATGACTTTATGACCTTCTTTGACAAACTTACGTGCGATTTCTGCACCAAATCCGGCGGTGGCGCCGGTAACAAAAATAATCATCCCGGTATTCCTCTGTTTTAAGCAAAGTGCGCCTGTGGCACACAAAAAGACGCTGTCAGTATTAACACAAAAATAACGAGACCGGCAGGGTAAGCCGGTCTGCGTTGGTATCATTTTATTGCATTACTTTTGCAGATAAGGCGCGATCAGCGATAAATCCGCCGCAGAGAGGCGGTCTGACGCTGTCTGTGCCTGATGCCAGTAAGGATACAGTAACGGCAACTGGCTGACAGCATTGAGTTTTTCAGTCTCTTCTGTTGTGAGCGTGATGTCAGCCGCCTTCAGATTGTCTTGTAACTGGGTATCGTTGCGTGCGCCGACGATCACCGACGTCACCTGCGGTCGTGCAATCAGCCACGCCAGCGCGATTTGCGCCGCAGAGACGCCACGGGTTTCGGCGATGTCTACCAGCACATCCACCACGTCGTACAACGCATTTTCATCACGCACCGGCGGCTCGCCCCAGTCGGCCAGATGGCGGGTGCCTTCTGGCGCGGCCTGATTGCGACGATATTTGCCGGAGAGCAATCCACCGGCCAGCGGGCTCCAGACCAGCGTGCCCAGGCCCTGATCCTGCGCCGCAGGCAGTAATTCGTATTCGGCTTCGCGCGCCTGCAGGGTGTAATGGATTTGCTGGCTGACCGGGCGGATATAATGGCTGGCTTGCGCGACGCCCAGCGTTTTCATTACATGCCACGCGGAAAAGTTCGAGACACCCACGTAACGCACTTTACCGCTGCTGACTAAGTCATCGAGCGCGCGCAGTGTTTCTTCCAGCGGCGTCTGGCCATCCCACTGATGCAGCTGATACAAATCAAGATAGTCAGTGTTCAGACGCTTCAGGCTGGCTTCGCAGGCGCGCAGGATGTGATGACGCGATGAGCCGCGATCGTTCGGGCCATCGCCCATCGGGAAGCGGGCCTTACTGGCGATCAGCACGTCGATACGTTTGCCGCCCAGCGCTTTGCCAAGAATGACTTCAGATTCACCGCCTGAATAGACGTCGGCGGTGTCGAACAGGTTGATGCCTGCGTCGAGACACAGCCCGATCTGGCGTTGTGCGGTTTCGACGTCAGTCTGGCCGGTTTTGGCGAATTTCCCTTGTCCACCAAAGGTCATGGTGCCGAGGCTGAGAACTGAAACTTTCAGGCCGGAGTGGCCTAATAAGCGGTATTCCATGGTATTTCTCCATTTTTCGGATACTGAATTTCAGTCTGGCTGCGCCTTTATTTATCCGACGTAGCCGGTTGGGGTACAGATTCTTTTTTCTGTCGCAGTTCATCACCCGCTTTCTTATCCAGCGTCAGGCTGTCGAGCGTGCCTGCCAGCGAAAACACACCGATAATGATGAAAGCAATGTGGAACGTCCCCACCTGCAGCGGGTCGCTGGCGGGTAAAAAGTGTCCGGCAATGCGCAGCGAGAGCGCACCAATAGCAATGCCGAGGCCGGTGGACAACTGTTGTGCGGTGTTAAACAGCGTGTTGGCGCCGCCCATCTGCTCACCGGGAACCTGAGAAAATGCCAGCGTATTGAGCGCCGTGAACTGCATCGACCGGGTCATGCCGCTGGCGAACAGCAGTAACAACGTCAGCGCAGCGGGCACTTCGGGCGTTAACAGGGCGCAGGCAAAAATCGTCGCCGAATTTAGCAGGCCGTTAACCAGCATAATCGACTTAAAGCGGAAGCGGTGCAAAATCGCTGAAGTAAAAGGCTTCATCGCCAGATTTCCGGCAAATACTGAAAGCACCAGCAAACCCGCATCAAAGGCGCTCATGCCGTAACCCAGCTGGAACATCAGCGGCAGCAGGAATGGCAGGGCACCGATGGCGATACGAAACAGTGAACCACCGTAAATCGTGACAGCGTAACTTCTGATTTTCAGCGCCACCAGCGGCAGCAAAGGATGTGCCGTGCGCTTTGAATGCCATACCGCCAGCGCACCCGCAATCAGTGCGCCACCGACCATCACGACGGGTTTCCAGTCGATCTGACCTTCGTTGAATTTATCCAGCCCGAAGATCAGCCCCAGACAGGCCATGCCGGTGAGTACAAAACCGGTGACGTCAAACGGCACGCCTTTTTGCCCCGGTGCCTGCGGGATCAGCCTGCGGGCGAACAGCAGCGCCACCATCCCTAAAGGAACGTTGAGGATAAATATCCAGTGCCACGAGGCATAAGTGGTAATAAAACCGCCGAGCGGCGGTCCGAGGATCGGGGCGACCAGACCGGGCCAGGTAATGGTGGCTATCGCGCGGATCAAATCCGATTTTTGGGTATTTTTCAGCACCACCAAACGCCCGACGGGCACCATCAGTGCACCGGCAAAGCCCTGCAACATGCGCGCTGCGGTAAAGGTTCCGAGGCTGACGCTGGCGGAGCACAAAATGGAGGCGAGGGTGAAAAGAACAATCGCCAGCGAGAAGATATTGCGCGTGCCAAAGCGGTTAGCAATCCAGCCGCTGGCGGGAATAAACACCGTGAGCGTCAGAATATAAGCCGAGACGCCGATGTTCATGTCTACCGGATGCACGCCGAAGTCTTTCGCCATTTGCGGCAGTGCCGTGACGATCACCGTTGCATCGAGATTTTCCATGAAGAATGCCCCTGCGACCAGCAGCGGCAGCGCGGAACCCGGAGGCAGCGAGAATTTTTTGATGGGGAACAAGCTCATAGAAGGTAAGCGCGCTAATTAATCAGGCAAAGTCTGAGCATAGCGCATCGGGGTGAGGCGTCAATGACAGAAACGCCTTCCCCGCATAAGGAAGGCGTTTAAAAATCACTCCTCCGCCAGCCGTTCCCCCGTAGTGGCATCAAACAGATGAATGGCGTCGCTGTTGGCTTCGAGATACAGCGGCTGATCGGCGCTGACGCGCGCCCGACCGGCAAACTGAACGTGCAGCGGGAAGCCGCTCCAGTCGATGTGCAGCAGGCTGCTTTCGCCGGTGACTTCCAGCAGGCGCAGCGTCGCGGCGGGCTGGGCGCTGTGTTGCACCGGACGGAGATCGTGCGGGCGCAGGCCGAGCGTGACCGGCAGTCCTTCGCAATGCCGCGCCTGCAATGCCCATTTCTGCGGCAGCGCGAACCACAACTGTTCGCAGGTGACACCCGGCTTTCCATCGATGCTCTGGAACACGCCGCTGAGTAAGTTCATCGGCGGAGAGCCAATGAACCGTGCCACGAAGGTGTTTACCGGTTTATCGTAAATGGACAGCGGATCACCCTGTTGCACGATAAACCCGTCTTTCATCACCACGATATTGTCCGCCAGCGTCATCGCCTCTACCTGATCGTGCGTCACATACACCGTGGTGGTGCGAAACTGCTGATGCAGCGATTTGATTTCGGCGCGCAGCTCCATACGCAATTGTGCGTCGAGATTGGAGAGCGGTTCATCGAACAGAAACACTTTTGGATTACGCACCAGCGCGCGACCCATCGCCACGCGCTGACGCTGGCCGCCGGACAGATCTTTCGGTAAGCGTTTCAGCAGATGGTCAATGCCCAGCACTTTCGCCGCCTGCTGAACTTTCGCCTGCTGTTCGGCTTTCGGCACTTTTTTTACCTGCATATGGAACGCCATATTCTCGGCCACGGTCAGGTGCGGATAAAGCGCATAGCTTTGAAATACCATTGCGATGTCACGATCGGCGGGGTCGAAATTATTAATCTGCTGTTTATCGAGCAGAATGTCGCCGTCCGAAAGGGACTCCAGACCGGCCAGCAGGCGCAGCAGCGTCGATTTCCCACACCCGGACGGGCCGACCAGTACGGTGAAACTGCCGTCAGGAATGGTCAGATCCAGCGGTTTCAATACCTGCACTTTGCCATAACGTTTGGCGACTTTTACCAGTTCTACCAGAGCCATTTAGAGTTTCTCCACAAGGCCAAAAAGCGATTGCCAGTCAGGGTAACGGCGCGGGGAACTGCTGATCGCACAACCGGCGACGCGCACTCCCCATTGCAGCGCCGTGGCAGGCGGCAGGCCATAAATCAGCGCGGATAAAAATCCGGCATTAAAACTGTCTCCGGCACCGATGGTATCGACGACGTCCACCGGTTCGGCGTGCTGATGCAGGGTCAGCGCGGCTGACCACAAACGCGCACCTTCAGGCCCACATTTTGCAACACAAAAGGCACCGTCTGCCATCTGCGAAAGCAGGCGGTGAGCGGCGGCGTCGAGCGTGACGGCATCTGCCAACCCGAGCGTTTCGACTTCATTGAGCAGCAGTGCATCGCAGAACGGCAGCCAGTTTGCCGCCTCTTCGCGCAGCGCGTCGCTCCAGTCCTGCGGCGGCCAGCCACTGTCGACGGCGACGTGATAACCGCGCTGTTTAAGCGTGGACAGCAGCTGCGGATAGTCCGCGTACAGCGCGGTACACAGCCAGGTGCCGCAGAGCAGTACCCAGTCGCCGGGCTGTGCGGTTTGCGGTAACTGTCCGAGCACGTCCTGCATCGAAAGGCGAACGATATGCCCCTGATTGCTAAAGAATGTGCGTTCATGATCCGGATGCGTCACGCCGAAGGTCAGCGAGGTTTCGCAATCGGCGGTTGGCCAGCCGGGCGCGCTTTCTGGAAACAAACCCGCCAGCCAGCCGGTGAACTGATCGTTACCCAGATTGGCGACCAGACGGTGCGGCGTATCGAGCGCCGCCAGCGCCAGTGCACAGTTACCGGCGGATCCTCCGGGGCGCAGCGAACTGCTGTCGAGCATCGCTTCGGTGCCTTTTTTCGGCCACTCGTGCAGCGTGCTCATGATCAGATCCACGTTGATATTACCGACCACGAACAGCGTGGCGGATGAGTCAGGTTTCTTCATTCTTGTCACGTTTCCCATGGGCTTACCCCTTGCTGCCGCCAGCGGTTAACCCGCTGACCAGTGTTTTTTGCAGCCAGAGTGCAATAAAGAGCGGCGGAATGGCCGCAAGAATGCCGACGGCGGCAATCAGCCCGTCATCGGTGGCGCGCCCGGCGGTGAAACCGGCGATGGTGACCGGCAACGTCTGGGCGTCGATGTTGTTGGTAAACAGCAGCGCGTAGAAGAATTCATCCCACGCCAGCAGCCAGCCAAACATCGCCGAAGCACCGAGCGCCGGTTTCGCCAGCGGCAGCGTAATGCGCAGCAGCACCTGCCAGTAACGCAGCCCGTCGAGGCGTGCCGCCTGTTCGATGTCAATCGGCAGGGCGTCGAACTGGTTTTTCAGCATCCATGTCAGAAACGGCAGGATCATCGAGCAATACACCAGAATCAGCCCGAGATGCGTATTGAGCAGCGAAAGCTGTTGCAGGATGAAGTACAGCGGCAGAACGAACGCCACCGGCGGCACCATGTAAATCGCCAGACTGCCGAACAACCAGCCGTCACGGCCAGGATAGCGCGAGAAACTGTACGCCGCCGGAATGGCCAGCAGCAGGGAGATGAGCGTTGCACCGCAGGCGACCAGCAGGCTGTTGCCGAGCGCGTGTAAGAACAGCGCGCCTGGCTGCCCGGTCTGCAAAGTCAGCAGGCTGGCGTAACGGCTGAAATCCCAGTGGCGCGGCAGCCATTCCAGCGGAATGCGGGTCAGATCGGCCGCCGAGCTGACGCTCATCAGGAACATCCACACCAGTGGCGCAAGGATCGACGCGGCCAGAACCAGCGCGGCGAGATAGCGCAGAATAAGCCGGATTTTCTGTTTCATTCGACGCTCCCTGAACGGCGCTGACGCAGCAGCATCACCATGTAAATCAAAATGAGCAGGGCACAAATCAGCGTCATGAGTATCGCGTAAGCGGCACCGCTGCCTGCGCGCAGATAACTGAAGGATTCCTGATAGACAAAGAAACTGACGGTTTTGGTGCTGTCGAGCGGGCCGCCGCGGGTCATGACATAAATGATGTCGAAGATTTTAAACGCGTCAATGGTGCGCAGAATCAGCGCCACTGCCAGCGGTGCGGCAATGGCCGGTAAAGTGATTTTACGAAAACGCCTGAACGCGGATGCGCCGTCCAGACGCGCTGCTTCAAACAAATCCTCCGGTATCGTCTGCAACGCCGCCAGCACCAGCAGGGTGATCAGCGGATAGTTCTTCCAGATATCCGCGAACATCACGGCGTTAATGGCCGATGACGGGTCACCGAGCCAGCTGCGGTAAGTGTCGATCAGGCCAAGCTGCGTGAGCAGGGCGTTGATGCTGCCGTAATCGGGATTGAAATTCAGCCGCCACATGGTGGCGTTGACGATAGTCGGCAGCGCCCACGGCAAAATCACCAGGACGCGCAGGGCGCTGCGCCCCCAAAACTGCTGATTAAGCAGCAGGGCAACCAGCACACCGATAAAGCCTTCAATGATCACTGAGACCACGGTGAAATAGAGCGTGCGCCAGAGTGCTGCGCGAAAATCCGGATCGGTCAGTGCGTAAAGAAAGTTGTCGCTGCCCACCCAGTTGGGCGCAGAGCCGTCACCGATAAGTCCGGCGTCGGTAAAGCTGAGCCACAGCGTGCGGGCCAGCGGCCAGGCGGTCAGCAGGAACATCATCAGCAGCATCGGCGCGAGGAGCACCCAGGCCTGACGACGTTCACGTTGCGGTAATGTAAGCATGCTTGATTCCCGGCCCGTCATCATGAGGAGATGACGGGCTGTAGTGTTGGCTTAAGAGTATGGTTTAAAGCAATTAACGTAAACGGTCGGCGGCTTTGGTTGCGGCTTCCATACCGTCTTGCGCCGGGGTTTTCCCCTGCAATACCGCCTGAATGTTTTGCTGCAAAATGTTCGACAAACGGGAGTAATCCGCCGTCACCGGACGCGACAACATCACATTTAGCGACGTTTTAGCGGCGGCGATCAGCTGTTCCTGATCTTTCTGCACGGCCGGATCGTCATAAGAGGATTTCCAGATTGGCAGGCTCAGTTTGGCGTATTTGTTCTGCACCGGCTGGGAAGTCATGTAGCTGATAAATTCCCACGCCTGATCCGGATGCGCACTGGCTTTGGCGATGCCCAGCCCCATCGAACCGTTGACGCCGGATGCGCCGCCCGCTTCACCCCCCGGAGCCGGAACTACGCCAACGTCACCCGCCACTTTGCTCTGTTTCGGGTCATTGGCCATGTTGTACATGTACGTCCAGTTCAGCGCGAACGCCGCATCGCCGTTGGAGAAGGATTTACGCACATCCTCTTCCAGATACTCGCGAGAGTTCGGGTTGGTCAGCCCTTTATCCAGCGTCTCTTTCATGTAGTTGATGGCTTTCATGGCGCCGGAATTCGTGAAGTTAAGCTTTCCGTCTTTATAGAAATCGCCTTTGAAGGCGGAGACGAGCGTGGTGTAGTCGCACAGCAGCGCTTCAGACTGCGACCAGCTCCACACCAGCGGATACTTGACGATGCCTTTTTCTTTCAGGATAGCCGACTGCTTCTCAACATCAGCCCAGGTTGCCGGTGGCGTCGTGATCCCGGCTTTTGCCAGCATGGCTTTGTTGTAATAGAGATATTTGGTGTCGAGGATCCACGGCATACCCCAGCGTTTATCTTTGTAGGTCACGGTAGAAATGGCACCGTCGAAGATCTTGTTGCTTTCCTCTGCAGGAATACGCGCAGTGACGTCCTGCAACAGGCCATATTTGTTGAATTCGGCAGGCCAGATAGCATCGAACAGTACCACGTCATACCCTTTGTCACCGGCACCGCGTGCTGCGACGATTTTGTCGTGCAACGCTTCGTACGGCACAAACTCCAGATTCACTTTGATGTCCGGATGCAGCCTGGTGAAATCAGCAGTCATCGCGCGGATATCCGCTTCGCTGTACGCCGCCTGAGTCATAAACAAGGCGCTGAGGGTGGTGTCCGCCAAAACGCTGGCCGAATAACCGAAAGTAAGGGCAGAAAGGGCGCACAGGGTCGCCGCTGGGGTAAGTCGCAGGCTCATCGTCATTCTCCGAAACAGGGTTAAATTTATTAAATCAATTTGATTGCTTTAATCGGCTAAAAAAAATGGGAAGGCATATTTCTGCCAGTCCCTGCGTCCCTGCCGGATTGTGCTACTGGGTCTGAAGGTGAATCTCAAAAACGTCTGCAAGTGAATAGTGACTGGCGATTATTATTAACATGCCAATAACATTCAAAGCTGTGATGACACCGTCAAATTCATATACTGATATTTATAAAATCAATTTGATTGCTGTAATCACTCTCCGCATACTGCCCGCAAGGTCTTCACCGTGGAGAGGGATGTGATTACAACGTCGGGTACCAATCTTGAGCACGCCCGTGCTCACAATCGTCGGGTCGTGATTGAAGCTATTCGCCTCAACGGTGAGCTGACCCGCGCCGAAATTGCCCGGCTGACGTCGCTCACGCCACAAACCGTGTCTAACATCGCCACCGAGCTCGAACAGGCGGGGATCCTCTCCTCCCACCTGCCGCGCCGCGCGGGCGGACGTGGTCAACCAGCAACGCCACTGACACTCAATCCTGACAGCGCCTATTCCATCGGCATCCATCTTGATCATCAGTCGCTGCTGATTGTGCTGGTCGATCTCACCGGAACGGTCCGCTTTCGCAGTCTGATCCGGGTACAGAAACCGCAGCCAGAGCCCACGCTGGCTCTGATTGATCAGGTACTGCAAGAAATGCGCCAACAGGTAAAAATTGACTGGCGGAAAATGTTGGGCATAGGCGTGGTGATGCCGGGACCGTTCGGCGTGGAGGGGATTTCCTCACAAGGCCCGACCACGCTGCACGGTTGGGACGACGTTGATATCGAAGCCCATTTGAGCGCGGCAACGGGCTGGCCCGTGACCCTTGAAAATGATGCCACCGTGGCAGCCATCGGCGAGCGTTTTCACGGCGTGGCCAAGCAATTATCGTCCTTTGTCTATTTGTATATCGGCACCGGTCTGGGCGCAGGCATCTTCACAGACGGTCGAATTTACACCGGTCATGCACACAATGCGGGCGAGGTCGGCCACATTGTGGTGCAACCGGGCGGTCGCGAATGCTATTGCGGCAACAAAGGTTGCCTCGAACGTTACCTTTCTTTGCAGGCGGCTTACGAAGCTTGCGGCCTGGATCCGGCTTCAGCGATGCCGGAAGACCTTCTGAATGTTGATGAAAAACGCTTCGGTCAATGGCTGGATACTGCCGTTGAACCCGCCTGTCAGGCCATCAATATCATGGAATGTGTGTTCGACGCGCAGTGCGTGATCATCGGCGGCACCATGCCGAAACCGCTGGTGGAGAAGCTGATTCAGCGCCTGACGCCGCTCTACAACTCGGTGCGCAGCCGTTATCCGCAGAACGCGCGTATCCGCCTGGGGATGTCCGGCAGTGACACCGCCGCACTCGGCGCCGCCGCGTTGCCCATCTTCGATGAATTCAATCCGCAGTACGAGGTATTGCTGAAGTAAAACTCCCCGCCGTAAAAACATCCAAACGGTCTGACCGATTGGTCAGATTTGGCATAAGCTTTGCAAATGTTCTGTTATCAGTCATCAATCAGAATGTTGCAGAAAAGGGCTATGCCATGAGTCAAATCATCACCCGTGCGGTTCGCGGAAACTTCTTTGATATCCGTGAACCGGTGTTAAATCCGCACGAACTCGAGGCGCAGGTGCGCTATATCGAAGACGGACTGATGCTGCTGAGCGGCGGGCATATCGTCTGGCTGGGCGACGGGCGGGAAGGCGAGGGGAAGCTGGCGCAGGCGCGGCAGACTGCCGGTCTGGAAATAGATGATTATCGCGATAAGCTTATCGTACCGGGCTTTGTCGATACCCATATCCACTATCCGCAAACCGAAATGATCGGTGCTTACGGCGAGCAATTGCTCGAATGGCTGCAGCGCTACACGTTCCCCACTGAACAGCAATATCACTGCGCGGATTACGCCAGGCGCATGTCGAAATTCTTCATCGAACAGTTATTACTTAACGGCACCACCACCGCGCTGGTCTTCGGCACCGTGCACCCGCAGTCGGTCGATGCGCTGTTTAAAGAAGCGTCCGACATCAACATGCGGCTGGTGGCGGGCAAAGTGATGATGGATAAAAACGCTCCCGACGGGCTGCTGGAAACGCCGGAACAGAGCGAAGCTGATACGCGTGAGCTCATCGCGCGCTGGCACAACCGTCAGCGGTTGAGTTACGCGCTGACGCCGCGCTTTGCGCCGACATCCTCACCAGAGTTGCTGCAAAAAGTCCGCCTCCTGAAAGAGGAATTCCCGGACGTTTATCTGCATACCCATCTCAGCGAAAACGTCGCGGAGCTGTCCTGGGTGAAGGAGATGCACCCGGCGCATCAGCACTATCTGGATGTCTACCATCAGTACGGCCTGACCGGTGAACGTTGCGTGTTTGCGCACTGTCTGCATCTGGATGACAGCGAGTGGGATTGCCTGCACGACACCGATTCCACCATCGCCTTCTGCCCGACCTCCAACCTGTTTCTTGGCAGCGGCCTGTTCAATTTGCAGAAATCCTGGGAGAAACAGATCCGCGTCGGTATGGGCACTGACGTCGGCGCAGGCACCACCTTCAACATGCTGGAAACGCTGTCGGAAGCTTATAAGGTCGGGCAACTGCAACGTTACCGCTTATCCGCCTTTGAAGCGTTTTATCACGCCACGCTCGGCGGCGCGCGGGCGCTGCACCTCGATGACAAAATCGGGAATTTCAATGCCGGTAAAGAGGCGGATTTCGTGGTGCTCGAGCCGGGCGTCAGCGCACTGCAAAAACTGCGCGCCGCTAACAGCGAAACGCTGGCCGAAAAATTGTTTGTGCTGATGACCCTTGGTGACGACCGCAACGTGTTCTGCACCTACATCGACGGCGAACTGGCCTACGCGAGGGAACGTTCATGATGAATAACGAATCGGGCGGCAAAATCCGCCTGGCACGCGAGCGTACGCTGGAAAATATTCACGCGGCAGCGATTGCGGAATTCAGTGAAAAGGGCTTTCAGGGGGCGACCACGCAGGCCATCGCCCGGCGGGCCGGACTTAAGAAAGCTCAGCTGCATTACTACATCGCCGGTAAAGAGGAATTGTACGAAGAGCTGCTGCAAAAGGTGCTGAAAGTCTGGGGTGACATCATCCAGTTCGACCCGACACTCAGCGAACCGGACGCGGTGCTTAGCCGGTATATCCGCAACAAGCTGAACTTCTCCTTTGACCAGCCTGAGCTTTCGCGCATTTTCACCAGCGAGGTGCTGGGCGGCGGGCACTATTTGCACAAATACTGGCCGCAGGCGACGGCGAACATTACCGGCAAGGAAAACCTGATCCAGGGATGGATCGCCCAGCAGAAAATCCGTCCGCTGGATGCGCGACTGTTCATCATGCACATCTGGGCGGTGACGCAGTATTACGCGGATTTTGCGGTGCAGGTGAAGCATATGTACGGAGATTTTGAAGGCGATAACGCAGCGCGCGAGCACATCATTGCAGAAGTCACCACGCTGATTTTGAACGGCTGTAAAAAGGGAGAAGGCGCATGATCCAATTTTTAATGAACGGCAGGATCCACACCGAAAACAGTCTTCCGGCCGATACCACGGTATTGCAGTACCTGCGGCAGAACGCTGGTCGCTGCGGCACCAAGGAAGGTTGTGCATCCGGTGATTGCGGCGCGTGCACGGTAGTGCTGGCTGAACCGCAAGGCGATGCGCTCAACTACCGCACGGTCAACGCCTGCCTGACGTTTATGCCTGCGGTCCATGGAAAACAGCTGATCACCGTGGAAGATTTGAAACATCGCGGCGAACTGCATCACGTCCAGCAGGCGATGGTGGAAAATCACGCCTCGCAGTGCGGTTTTTGCACGCCGGGATTTGTCATGTCGTTGTTCGCTTTAGAAAAAAAAGTTGCGCTGGAAAATCAACGCCAGGTATTTGATGTTGAACACACGCAGCAGGCGCTTTCCGGCAATCTTTGTCGCTGCACCGGCTATCGCCCGATCATGGCGGCGGCGAAAGACATCTGCCAGCAGCCGCAGGCCGATCAGTTTGATGCGGATGCGCTGAATACGCTGCAAAAACTGCGCGCGATGTCTGCCAGTGAAGAACCGACTGATATCGAACAGCTGGCGCAGTTATTTTGCGCAGAGCCGGATGCGCGTCTGGTGGCTGGCGGCACCGACCTGGCGCTGGAGGTCACACAACGCTTCCAGCGGCTGCCGAAACTGATTTCCCTCAGCCATATCGATGCCCTCAAAGAGATTACGCTGACCGGTCAGGCTATTCATATTGGCGCAGCGGCCACCCTCAGCCAGTGTTTGCCGGTGCTGCGCGAAGAGTTTCCCGAATTCGGCCATCTGCTCGAACGCTTTGCATCGGAGCAGATCCGCAATCAGGGCACATTCGGTGGAAATATTGCCAATGCGTCGCCTGTCGGTGACGGCGGCCCGGTCTTGCTGGCACTGGGTGCTACGCTGCTGCTGCGGCTTGGCTCGCAGCAACGCGAATTGCCGCTGGATCAGTTTTTCCTCGGTTACCGCAAAACGGCTTTGCAGCCTGGTGAGTTGATCGAGCAAATCCGCATTCCGCGTTCGACCTCAGCGGCGCGTCAGCTGCGGGTGTATAAAGTCTCGAAACGGCTTGAAGACGATATTTCAGCGGTGTGCGCCGCGCTGCATATCGAAGTGGAAAACGGCGTGGTCATCCATGCCAGTATTGCTTTTGGCGGAATGGCGGAAGTGGCGAAGCGTGCGTCCGGCTGTGAGGCACAACTTCTCGGTCAGCCGTGGCAGACCGCGACAATTGAGCGTGCGTGTCAGGCGCTGGAACGGGATTTCACGCCGATCAGCGATTTTCGTGCCAGCCGCGAATACCGCATACAGGTGGCAAAAAATCTGCTGCGCCGCTGTCACATCGAAATGACCTCTCCTGAAACGCTGATGCGGGTAACTCACTATGTCTGAATCCAAACCTGAACTTTCGCAACAGCAGATGGAAGCGCTGTTCCGCGCCGGTTTACAAAGCGGTGTCGGAAAAAGTCAGCGTCACGAAAGCGCCGATAAACACGTCAGCGGCGAGGCCGTATACGTGGATGATCGTCTGGAATTTCCCAATCAGTTACATCTTGTGCCGCTGCTCAGCCCGCATGCACACGCCGATATTGTGCATATCGATACCGAACCTTGTTATGCCGTGCCCGGCGTGGTGCGGGTGATGACGGCAGAAGATGTGCCGGGCAATCTGGATATCGCACCTCTGACCCATGGCGATCCGCTGATGGCTCTGGGCCGCGTGGAGTACGTGGGGCAGATAGTGCTGGTGGTTGCTGCCACGTCGATGGAGGCTGCCCGCGCCGCCGTCGCGCTGGCGAAAGTGGAGTATCAGGTGCGTGATGCTGTGCTGACCATTAAACAGGCGCTGTCGCTTGAACATTACGTCGAGGAACCCCATCAGCATAAACGCGGCGACGCGCAGATGGCGCTGGCCTCAGCGAAACATCGTTTGCAGGGCGAGCTGGAAATCGGTGGTCAGGAGCACTTTTATCTGGAAACGCAGATTGCCTCGGTGATGCCTGGTGAAGACGGCGCGATGCTGGTGTACAGCTCGACGCAGCACCCGACCGAAGTGCAAAAGCTGGTCGCGTCGGTGCTGGGTTTGCCCATGCACAAAGTGGTGGTGGATATGCGCCGCATGGGCGGTGGGTTTGGCGGTAAAGAAACCCAGGCGGCGGGCACGGCCTGTCTGGCAGCGCTGGCGGCACATCTCACCGGACGTCCGGCGAAAATGCGGCTGGCGCGGCAGGACGACATGCTGATCACCGGTAAACGCCATCCGTTTCACGTCAGCTACGATGTGGGTTTTGATGACGACGGCGTGATCCACGGCATCGACATCAAACTGGCCGCCAACTGTGGCTATTCGCTGGATTTGTCCGGTTCTATCGTCGATCGCGCTATGTTCCATTCCGACAACGCCTATTACCTCGGTGATGCGATGATCACCGGCTATCGTTGTAAAACCAATATGGCGTCGAACACCGCTTACCGCGGATTTGGCGGCCCACAGGGGATTGTGGCGATCGAGCATATCGTCGATCACATTGCCCGCGAGCTGGCGTTAGATCCGCTGACAGTACGCAAGAACAACTACTACGGACAGGAAACCCGCAACGTCACACATTATCATCAGCCCATCGGGCAAAACCTGTTGCAGGAAATGACGCAGCAGCTGGAAGAGAGTGCGGAATACGCCGCCAGACGTGACGCTGTCACTGAATTTAATCGTGTAAATCCGTATCTGAAGAAAGGTCTGGCGCTGACGCCGGTGAAATTCGGCATCTCATTCACCGCCAGCTTTCTTAACCAGGCCGGGGCGCTGGTGCTGGTCTACACCGACGGCAGTATCCAGCTCAACCACGGCGGCACCGAAATGGGTCAGGGGCTGAATACCAAAGTGGCACAGGTTGTCGCCGAGGTCTTTCAGGTGGATATCAGCCGTATCCAGATAACCGCCACCGACACCGGCAAAGTGCCGAATACCTCGCCGACCGCCGCGTCATCGGGTGCCGATCTCAACGGCAAAGCCGCGCAAAATGCTGCTGAAATTATCAAAGGGCGGATGGTGGAGATGCTGATGCGCGTCCACGATGGGGCTGAAACTGACGTGAAATTCAGCAACGGTCAGGTAAGAGTGAAAGATCTGTATTTCAGTTTTGAGCAGGTCGCCACTCAGTGCTGGCTCAATCAGGTGCCGCTTTCCAGCACCGGCTATTACAAAACGCCGAAAATTTTCTACGATCGCAGCAAAGCGGCCGGGCATCCGTTCTATTACTTCTCCTACGGGGCGGCCTGCGCCGAAGTCCTGGTGGATACGCTGACCGGTGAATACAAACTGCTGCGCGCCGATATCCTGCACGATGTCGGAGATTCGCTGAATCCGGCCATTGATATCGGGCAGGTTGAGGGCGGATTCGTGCAAGGCATGGGCTGGCTGACCACCGAAGAACTGGTGTGGAATGATAAAGGGCGGCTGATGACCAGCGGTCCGGCGGCTTACAAAATTCCGGCAATCGGTGACATTCCGCAGGACCTGCGCGTGAAGCTGGTCGAGAATCGCAAGAACCCGGAAGACACGGTGTTCCATTCCAAAGCCGTCGGGGAACCGCCGTTTATGCTCGGCGTTTCGGTCTGGTGCGCAATCAAAGACGCAGTGGCCAGTCTTGCCGATTATCGCGTCCACCCGCACATCGATGCGCCTGCCACGCCTGAACGGGTGCTCAGCGGTGTGAATCAGCTGCGATTTTCAGGTGACGTTGTCACGAATATCGTTGATAAAATGGTCAGCTAACGGAGTTTCTCATGCGTACTGATGACTGGGTGACCCGTTTACACGATCTGCAAACCCGTGGCGAACCCTGCGTAGTAGCAACGCTGGTCGATCAGCAGGGTTCGACGCCGCGGGATGCGGGATGCAAAATGCTGATCACCGCTGACCAGCTTTTTTACACGCTGGGCGGCGGCAATCTGGAATTTCAGGTCACGGCGATTGCCCGCGAGATGCTGCAAAAGGGCGAACAGAACAGCCGTTTTGAACGCTTTTCGCTGGGTGCACGACTTGGACAGTGCTGCGGCGGAATGGCTTCGGTGCTGCTTGAACCGCTGGGACATCCGCAACCGCAGGTGGTGGTGTACGGCGCAGGCCACGTCGGCAGGGCGCTGGTGAATATTCTCAGCACACTGCCGTGCCGCATCACCTGGGTGGATGCCCGCGCCAGCGAATTCCCCGCGCAGGTCGATGCACAGATTACCTGCATCGTAGATGAAGAACCTGAAGGCACGGTGGCGCAGATGCCCGCGGGCAGCTATTTCATGGTTCTGACTCACGATCATCAGCTGGATTTTGCACTGAGCGAGCGGATCCTCAAACGCGGCGATTTTCGCTACTTCGGCCTGATCGGCTCCGAAACCAAGCGAAAACGCTTCGACTATCGTTTATCCGGTAAAGGGATTTCAGCAGAGCAACTGATCCGCATGCGTTGTCCGATTGGGTTGCCCGACGTGCGTGGAAAACTTCCGGCAGAAATCGCCGTGGCGATCGCCGGGGAGTTTATTGCAGCCTATGGGGCGCACGCGCAAATCAATGGCGTTTTTTAAACTCAAAAGTGCCAAAGCACCGGCGAAAGAAGTCATAGTGGCGGCTCCGCTCGCTTACAAAGCGTCAAATTCGATGTGCTACAGTTAAAGGGAAATAAACTGGAATGAAAAACGTCAGGAGGCGTAATGACTAAAGTTGCAATCGTGGGAGCACACGGTCAGATAGGCAAACTGATCATTAAACATTTGCGGGCGCAGGGGCTGGAAGCAATCGGCATCGTGCGTAAACCTGAACAGTTATCGCAGATGGAAGCGCTGGGTGCAGACCCTGTGCTTGTAGATATCGAAAATGCCAGCGCGCAAGAACTGGCGAACGGGCTTAAAGGCGCAGATGCCGTTGTGTTTGCCGCCGGCGCCGGAGGTGGTTCTACAGCTGAACGCAAACATACCGTCGATTACGCGGGCTCTGTCCTTCTTGCGCAGGCTGCGCAGCTGGCAGGGATACGCCGTTATGTGCAGATTTCAGCGATAGGTGTGGATGATCCGCTAAAGCCGGATACCGACCCGGTCTGGAAAGCCTATGTTGAAGCCAAACGCGATGCCGATATCGAACTGCGCAAAAGCGGGCTGGACTGGACGATCATCCGTCCTGGGCCGTTAACCGATGATGCCGCCACCGGGCTGGTCACCTTAAACGAACATGCCGGCAGAGGTGAAGTGACCCGTGAGGATGTGGCGCTGGTGGTGGTCGCCGTACTGCAAACGCCGTCAAGCACCGGCAAACAGTGGGAGTTACGCGGCGGAGATACGCCGGTCAGAGATGCAGTCACCCTTTAACTCTCGTATTCATTTCCCTCCGTTCTGACACTGTCTTCCCGCAAAATCGGGGAGGCAGTGTTTTGATATGTCTCAACGATAAGTTTGGTGAGAGATATGTGCGGGCTTTGTAACAATCCTGTGCATGATTTACGACTGAAATCCTCCCTAAAGAGTGCTAATTTAGGCGCAAATAAAGCGTTGATGTAAAGACCGGCATAAGAGGTTATATCGCATTCCATGAGCACTAACACCACCACTGCTAAACAGCTGGAAGTTCAGCGAATCGCCGAAATTTTATCGAAAGCCATCGCTCAGCAAAGGCTGCGCCCCGGAACACGTCTGGTGGAGTCTCAGCTGGTTGACGCGCTGGGGGCAAATCGCAACCACGTTCAGGTGGCGCTTCAGCGTCTGGCCATGCAGCGCATTGTGACCATCGAACCCAACCGCGGCGCGATGGTGTCTCAGCCTACCGCAAAAGAAGCCCGCGAAGTGTTTATCGCCCGCCGCGCCATCGAGCGGGCAATTGTTGAGAGCATTACACCAGACGTCATGCGCACTCATCGTCAGCGGATCAGTAGTCATATGCGTAACGAACGTGTTGCCACCGCTTCAGAAGACCGCCGCGCCATCGTGCGTGAGCTCAGCGAGTTTCATCTGATCCTCGGTGAGATTTGTGGCAATAGCGTGCTGAGTGAAATCCTGTCGAATCTGATGGTGCGCAGTTCGCTTATCGTTGCGCTTTATCAGCGTAACGAAGTGCCTTCCTGCCAGTGCGATGAACACGAAGCGATCATTAACGCGCTGGAAGCGGGAGACACCGTGCAGGCGGCGGAAATCATGCAGGAGCATCTCGACGATCTGGAAGGTGTGTTGGATCTTGATGATGCGGATGCGGGAGAAATCAACCTGCGGCAGGTCTTGTCCGATTTGTAGCGGTGAGAAGACAAATGCGCCCGCAGTGCCGGGCGCAAATCAGATTTTAGCCGTTATTGACCTTTAACTCGATTGTTTAGGTTTTATCGAAATAACGTGTAGTCAAAATTTTATACAACAAAGGCCGGATTATTCCGGCCTTTGTTTATTTAAATCAATAACCTCCCCGTTACCGAATTTTCAGGCTGTACAAAAATTGACGCCAATTTGACTTAGGGATAATTTAATTCCACTGCGAAAGCGGCAGGTTAGCCAGCATGTTTCGCGCTGGCTCTCTCTTTAAAATGGAGTTTAAAACTATGGCTATTCCAGCTTATCTATGGCTCAAAGACGACGGCGGCGCGGATATTCGCGGCTCTGTCGACGTTACGGGCCGTGAAGGCAGTATCGAGATCCTCGGCCTGAATCACGGCGTCACTCTCCCCACAGACAACGCAACAGGCAAACCCACCGCCACCCGCGAACATTCCCCCTACAGTTTTGACAAGGAGATCGACGCTTCCAGTCCCTATCTGTACAAGGCTGTGACCTCCGGGCAGAAGCTCCAATCAGCAGAAGTGAAGTTTTATCGAATCAATGACGCCGGTCAGGAAACTGAATATTTCTGCGCCGTAATGGAAGGCGTGACGGTTGTCAGCGTGGGGCCGATCATGTACGACGTCAAATCTCAGTACGGGGAAAAGCGGAACCACCTGGAAGTGGTGGAGCTGAGGACGGTTGAGGTCGTGCGATGAGGCGGCTCCTACTTCTGAGCCTGTTCCCATGTCTGGTCTGGGCGGGTGGAAATCTTGCAGACTGGCCAGCCACCCTGAAGGGCGTCGAGTCGGGCGAAAAAGCCTGGCTTGCGAAGGTCCCGGAACTTGCGGCCACGGCGGACGTTAAGCAGGCCGCTGGTCTCGAAGATGCACTTTCTATGGCGTTGCCAAAGAACACCACGGGCGTTCTGGACGCACTCGGCACCATCGACGCAAAAACATGGCCCCATATGATTGGGACCGACATCGTCTGTGGCGTTCCCGTTGAGCTATACACCAGTGACACTATGGTTGAAGATTATTACCAACGAACCCGTCTGGCCCTGCTGGAAACAGACAAAGGAGCAACCTGTCTGTGGATCCTTGAAGCGACATACGAAGAATGGAAAGCAGACAACGCCCGCAAGGTTAAGTAATGTTACCTCCTAATGTACAAAGCCCGGTCGTCTGACCGGGCTTTCCTCACCACTGTGCTCATTACGCCGATTGTGCAGCGCCATCCCGCACATTCAACTCGGATACGGTACCCAGCCTCCGCCATTCAACCGGATGTAGACTTTCCCCTGATATTCCATCACCACGGCGTTTTCATTTTCTGAAACCAGCGGTGTCTGCGGCAGGTTGGCGCTGAAGGTTTTCCAGTCCATTGACGGGCTGGTAAAGACTTTGCCGTCCACGGCGCGGGACACCATTTCGGCGATGGCCAGATAGCTGCTTGGCGCGTCGATCTTCATCGGTGAGGCACTGTGCGGCGCCTGCATGCCAAAGAATTTCACGCCGACCGGAATGTGCGTGATGCCAGGGCTTGGGATGTCGCGCAGGCCGGAAATCTGCATTTTATCGCCAACCAGCGCCGCGCCGTGCTCCGGAACCACCACCAGCATCACTTTACGGCCTGATTTTTCCAGCTGATCCATAAAGGTATTCAGATTGTTGAGCAGGGTTGTGGCACGGCTGCGGTAGTCGGCGCTTTTGTTGCTGCCGACGTAACGGTTGCCGTCATGTAAAGGGATCAGGTTGAAGAACGTCGCAGTGCGCGCGGTACCGGCTTTTTCCTGATTCTCCAGCCAGCGGGTGAATAACTGCCCGTCGTTGAAGATAGGCGAACCGTCAAAAGAGGTCAGCTCATGGCCGAGACCTGCCTGCGACATCAGCGGGGATTTCATGTCGGCGTCGTCGCGCAGGTTGCCGATGTAGTTACCGAACTCGCCGGTGTGATCCATTGCCAGCTGGGAAGTGAAGCCCAGACGCGCCAGATCGTCGAACAGATAGCATTGCTGTCCGGCGGACTGATACAAATTGTGATGCGATGGCTGGCCACAGCTGGCGCGCAGCAGGCGGATGGACGCCGGGCCACTGTAGGCGGTCGCCGAGTTGAAATTGCTGAACACATAATCAAAACGCGACCACAGCGGAGAAGTGGAAAGATTAACCGCGTCCAGATCCGCCCAGGCCAGTGAACAGATATTTATCACCAGCAGATCAAACGGCTGCGCGTCAGCAGGCAGGGCGTCCGGGAAACGCACCGTCCGGCGGCTTTCGTTCTGGTAGAACTGCTCTAAATAGGCGCTGAGATTGGCATCCGTCGGCGGGCCGTTGACCTTATTGTCCGTGCCGGACGCGGCAACGGGCTGTGCAGTTACCGTCGGTTGCACTGCTGCCGTTACCGGCTTTGATGCGAAAAACGGGGTGACGAGGAAGCTCAAATTCACCCACAGCAGCGCGGCGACGGTGAAGGTCGTCAGGCGGATCCACTGTGAGACGAACAGATACCCCACCAGCAGGGCGAAACCGACGCCGATCCACTGCCAGTTGATGAAGCGATCAGCCAGCTCCAGCAAATAGCCCATACTGAAACCGGTAACGTCCGCACCCTGACTGACAATCGAGCGCCAGCCCGGCAGCCAGGTGTCGTGATACAACAATGCCAGCCCGAATGGCAGGGCAATCCACTGACGCCAGCGGTGCACTCGTAAGGAAGGCAGCGGGAATAACAGCACGGCGGCGAAAATCAGGTTACTTAGCGCATCAAAATTCAGATAACCCTGCCAAAGCAGTACAAATTTGAGCAAAAAATAGTAGTTCCAGGCGCCGAGGCCGCGCCAGGATTGCCAGACCCGCAAACGCGGTGCAGAAGGTTGTGATGCTTTCATAGTGACGTTTTGGATTTCCCTGTAGCAGGAGACGCTTCTGCCTGCGCGGCGCGCTGGCGGTGCTTATTGACCATGCTGATGGTGATGGGTGTTAAATAGCGCGGTTTGAAAAAACGTGCAGCCAGCTGGTTTTTCCAGCGCGGCACACGGCTGCGCAGCGCATAACCCAGCGGGATAAAAAGGATCGCCGCCAGGATAAAAATCTCAATGATGTCGCTGATATTCATGTCAGAGTTCCGGTGTCTTTATCGCGGGCGCATCACTGATGGCCAGCGTAATGGGAACGGGCTGATGCACCGGGGCGCGTTTCAGCGGTTCGATTTTGTGAGCGGTATAAGCTTCGGCTGGCAGAACCGGCTGCGGCATCGGCGGTTTGGCGGCAAGACGGCGGACCTCGGACTGGATATCCAGTTCCTGACTCCAGAAGGTCTGGCTGGTAAAAACGTCTTTAACCGGCAGATTGAAGAGAAATGCCAGCACGCTGTCGACATCACTGACCAGGCAATTGGACAGGAACAGATAAAGATGTTTTTCCGTGACGGTCAGGATATCCCCGTCGCGGCGCAAAGAACACAGTGTTACCGCCTGCTGCGGGCTGATGCCGATGGCCGGTCGCAGGGAGATAAGGATCCCGCGTGATTCGGTGGCAAGAGAGGCGTGCGTCCAGATATCTTTCATCACGCTGCAAAATACCGGCAGTGGCAGATAGCCTTTTTGGTGCGTGGGTAAACGGCTGTCGAGCAGCACCTCAATATCTTCCGGAACATGGCGGGTGAAGCTGAGGTTTTGCAGATCGTCGAGCAAAGTCAGAAAGTTGGAAAGGCGCGCTGCGTGTGGAACCACCAGGTTTGCCCCGCAGGCCTGCAACAAACGTTGATCGACATAACGCAGCGAGGAGTTCATTTCGCGAATAACGATTTTCAAACCGTTACCGCGCTGCATGCGCAGGCGATGGATCTGCCGCGCCATAACTTCCACCTCATCGTTTCCGGCCAGGGCAAATATAACCGTTGCGGCACGGGCATGCGCCGCCCTTTCTGCCAGCGCTGCGTTATCCTCAAACAAAAACCAGCGTTCGGAAAGCGAGGGGGCGCCTTCCAGCACGGAGCGTTCAGCCAGTAACATCCACTGGTCATCACCGGTTTGTTCAGCCACTGACGCCGGGGTATTTTTCAGAATTTCCCAGCCGGTTTTGCGCGCGCTCAGCGGGTAAAGAGTATTGGCTTCTGACACCACATTGTCATGCCACCACGACACGCCCCACTGATTGGGTTCCACATCTGTTTTAAGTTCGGCTAACCCACATATTTGGCGATGGTATAAATGCAGCTGGGTTTTAATCGCATTAATACCCGCGCCATAGCAGAGAATAAGACAGGTGCTGTTTTTGTTATCAGTGGTATCGCTGATTTCACGTACCCAACGGGTAAGTTGTTTATCGTTTAACGTGAGCCATGAACTGGCAGGGAGCAATAAAATCATCAATGAGGATTGCGTATGACGTAAACGGTTAATATCTGCCGGCAATGCCAGAAAGGGTTTCTTTCCATTGGTCAGCTGATAATAAGCAATCTGTTTAGGCGTTTCTTTCAAAGAGGTTAAAAGAACATCATCTTCAGCAAGTCTTTTTTGCGGATCATTGCAAACTAAATTGTGTTCCGAAAAAAGAATATTCACTCGTGCAATGCCTTGCTGTGCCTCAATAACTTGCCCGCACAACCGATACGCGGCCTCCTGGCTGTCCGCATTGACCCAGTAAAGACCCCGATTTTGCATTTCCGCTAATCCATTCCAGAATTGCTTCATGCCCAATGAAAAGGAGAGTGCCATAGAGTTAATCTGCTTATATTCGTTTTCGATGGAAACCCACTTGGGACACGTTGATAAATGTGAGTATAATAAATTCTATCATTGCTACATTAAATAATCATAAATCTTCACAATAATGTTTGATACTAAAAAGCCTAAAGGGTCGCTGAATTCTGGCCGGAGAAGGGTGTGAGTTTTTGAGTGAATGCAGGAAGGGGAAAGAATGAACGCCAATATTATAGACTCAGACGAATCCGAACCGGGTAAAGACGATGATTTCTTTGCACTGAGTCACCTTTTTTCTGTATCAGAATTAAATTATGTCGATATAGCCCGTAAAGAGAAAATTCCGCAGCTGATGTCACGCTGGCCGTTGCTCGCAGAGCTGGCAAAATTTGACGAACGTTCCCCACCCGACGCGGAGAAAAAATAAGTATGGCAGTTATCGCGTTACAGGGTTTTCGCGGGGGGAGCGGCACGACGTCTGTCACCGCCGCACTGGCCTGGGCTCTTGCGAAGTTGAATGAAAAAGTTCTGGTGATCGACTTCTCACCGGAGAATATGTTGCGTTTGCATTTTGGTATGCCCTTTGACGAGGGGCGCGGGTGGCAGTCTGCTCATCATGCTGGCGAGCCATGGCACGCCGCGGCCATGCGTTATCACTCCCATCTTGATTTTTTGCCTTACGGCCACGTTTCGCCTTCAGGCGATCGGGTGGCTGATTTCGACTGGTCACGGGCCATCACACAGCTTAAGAATACCGGTGTCTATGATTGGATCCTCATCGACTCCCCGTCTTCGGATCCACTCCCCGCACAATCGGTGGCTGACAGTACGCTGATTTTGCTGCACGCGGACACGCAGTCGCACGTCCGTTTGCACCAGCAGTCGCTGCCAAAAAATGGCCGCTATCTGGTCAATCAATTCATCACCTCAAGCCAGTTACAACAGGATATTTTGCTGTTGTGGCAGGAGACACTCGCGCCACTGATTCCGACGATTTTGCACCGTGACGAAGCGATGGCCGAATCCCTTGCGGCCAAACAGCCGGTGGGCGAGTGGAATGCGAACAGCAAAATCAGCCGCGAATTAAATACGCTGGCGAACTGGTGCTTACTGCATCTGCGCAGCAAAAACGATCCGCGGAGCGCCAGAGTATGAGCCGCCTGCTGAACCTGTTGCTGTTGCCACCGGTGATATCAGGATTGCAGGCGCGTTATCGTCAGTACCGCAGCCATCACGCATCACGCAGCGCTGCCGCCGTCATGGTGTTTTGCGTTGCCTTGGGCTGGTTATTCTTGCGTTTTGAATCTCCGTCATGGCAGCGCGTGAATTCACAACGCACGCGCTGGTATCCGCAGATTTCTGCCGAACACCCGAAGTTCGCTGACCCGTTGCGCTATGTGCTGCAAAGCCTGTGGCTGCTGATCATCCTTCCCTCCAACGGTGTGCGTGAACGTTTTACCTACGTGCGCTGGCCGCAGCAGTTGCGTGACAAAGTCTATGGCTGGCTGGAAGCGCTGCCGGTTAAAGTGGAACAGAATCCGCTGGAGGCTCGCGTCATCCGCCGTGTGAGTACGCTCAATCGCGCGGTGAAACGAGTGCTGATGCTGCTGGCCGGTATTGTGGCGCTGGTTCTGGCGATGTTTTGTATTTCACAGCCGTTCGGCTACACGGCGCAGTTTGTTTTTGTGGTGCTGCTGTGGAGCATCGCGATGCTTATCCGCCGCATTCCCGGCCGTTTTCCGGCGCTGATGATGATCGTTTTGTCGCTGACCATTTCCTGCCGCTATCTGTGGTGGCGCTATACCTCGACCCTCAACTGGGACGATCCTCTGAGTCTGACCTGCGGCTTGTTGCTGTTGTTCGCTGAAACCTATTCATGGACGGTGCTGGTGCTCGGTTACATCCAGACCATCTGGCCGCTGAACCGTAAACCTGTGCCAATGCCGGTGGATGTCTCGACGTGGCCCACCGTTGACCTGATGATCCCCACTTATAACGAAGATCTCAGCGTAGTGAAACCGACGCTGTATGCCGCACTGGGGTTGGACTGGCCTCGGGACAAGCTGACAATTTATCTGCTTGATGACGGCAACCGGCAGGAGTTTGCCGATTTCGCCCATGAGATTGGAATTAAATACATCGCCCGCGAAACCCACGAGCATGCCAAAGCGGGGAATATCAATCATGCCCTGAAACAGGCGAAGGGTGAGCTGGTGGCGATTTTTGACTGCGACCACGTGCCGACACGTTCTTTCCTGCAACTGACCGTCGGCTGGTTCTTCAAAGACAAAAAACTCAGCATGTTGCAAACGCCGCATCACTTCTTCTCGCCGGATCCGTTTGAACGTAACCTCGGGCGCATGCGTCGCACGCCCAATGAAGGTGAGCTGTTTTACGGGCTGGTGCAGGACGGCAACGATCTTTGGGACGCCAGCTTCTTTTGCGGTTCCTGTGCAGTGCTGCGTCGCGATGTGCTCAATGAGATCGGCGGCATTGCGGTAGAAACGGTGACCGAGGATGCGCACACTTCGCTGCGAATGCATCGCCACGGTTACAGTTCGGCGTATATCCGCATTCCACAGGCGGCCGGGTTGGCGACAGAAAGCCTGGCGGCGCACGTCAGTCAGCGGATCCGCTGGGCGCGCGGTATGGTGCAGATCTTCCGTCTGGATAATCCGCTGTTCGGTAAGGGGCTGAAACTGGCGCAGCGGCTGTGTTATGCCAACGCCATGATGCACTTTTTGGCCGGTATTCCTCGTCTTATCTTCCTCACCGCGCCGCTGGCGTTTCTGCTGATGCATGCCTACGTGATATACGCGCCGGCCTTTGCTATCGCGCTGTACGTGCTGCCGCATATGATCCACGCCAGCCTGACGAACTCCCGCGTGCAGGGGAAATACCGTCACTCCTTCTGGAATGAAATCTATGAAACGGTGCTGGCCTGGTATATCGCCAGGCCGACGACCGTGGCGCTGTTTAATCCTCATGCCGGTACCTTTAACGTCACCGCCAAAGGGGGGCTGAATAAGCATGCTTACGTGGACTGGAAAATCAGCCGGCCTTATCAGGTGCTGATGCTTCTCAATCTGGCCGGGCTGTTCTTCGGTATTTATCGCATGATTTACGGCCAGGCAGATGAAGTGCTGACTGTGCTGGTGAGCATGGCGTGGGTGATTTACAACATGATTATTCTGGGCGGCGCGATTGCTGTGGCGTTTGAGTCCAAGCAGGTGCGTCAGGCCCACCGCGTCGAAGCCAAAATGCCCGCATCCTTACTGCGCCCGGACGGCCACCTGTATGTGTGTACCGTTCAGGACTACTCCGACAACGGCGTCGGGCTGGAAACCGACAGTGCCAGCTATTTTAATGCCGGTGACAATGTCACTTTAATTCTGCATCGTGGTTTACAGGAATATGCTTTCCCGGTTCAGGTCAGCCGCGTGTTTGGCAAAAGCATGGGCATGCAGTTGCAACCGTTAACCACACAACAACACATCGATTTCATTCAATGTACGTTTGCCCGGGCAGACAGCTGGGTATTGCGTGAGGACAGTTTCCCGGAAGACAAGCCAATGGAAAGTCTGCGCGAAGTGCTGGGGCTGGGTATTCGCGGTTATTTGCGCATGCTGGATATCGCCCCGCAACGCTACCGTCCGCTGGCCGCCAAAACCCAGTCGGTTGGCAGCTGGCTATTGTCTTTCGCCCCACGTAATCCGCCGCTGTCCGTTCAGCCTGATGAATCAACCCTGATGATGACAAAATAATGAAAAGACTTCCTTTGACGACTTTAGTGGCCTCCGCGCTGATGACGCTGGCTTTGGGTTCTGTGGCGCCCGCGTTTAGTGAGCAGGCTGCGGCCATCGCACCTCAGGCGGACACAAGCGCACCTCAGGTAGCGTTGCCGATGGTTGCGCCTGCGGTCAATCCGATGATTATCCCCGGCGCACCGGTGCGCAGCCTGACGTTGCCGTTTGCAGATGTGGCGCCGACGCCAGGCGCGATTACCTTGCGCGGCATTCAGCCCAACGGGCAGATTGAGTTCGGTGTGCGCAGTGATGAAGTGGTGACGCAGGCCACGCTGAATCTGGAATTCACGCCGTCGCCGTCGCTTATCCCGGTACAGTCGCACCTCAAGGTGTATCTCAACGACCAGCTGATGGGCGTGGAAGTCATCGATAAAGACCAGCTTGGTAAGAAAAACCACCTGCAAATGACGATTGATCCGCGCTACGTCACCGACTTCAACCGCATCCGTCTGGAGTTCATTGGCCATTATCAAAACGTCTGTGAGAACCCGGCCAACAGCACGCTGTGGCTGGAGCTCGGCAAGGGCAGTTCGCTCAGCCTGCAATACCAGAAGCTGCCGCTGAGTAACGATCTGGCGCATTTCCCGGTGCCGTTCTTCGATGCGCGTGACAGCCGTCCGCTGGATCTGCCGATGGTCTTTGCGGCGTCCCCTGATGCCACGCAACAACAGGCGGCGGCCATTCTGGCATCATGGTTCGGCACCAAAGCGCAGTGGCGCGGTCAGTCGTTCCCTGCACTGTATAACCAGTTGCCGGACAGCCACGGGGTGATTTTCGCCACCAACGATAAGCGCCCGGATTTCCTCAAAGATCTGCCGCCGGTGAAAGGACCGGTAGTGGAGATGATGAGTCATCCGGATAATCCGTACGTTAAAATGCTGCTGGTTCTCGGTCGCGACGATCAGGATTTGCTGACCGCCGTGAAAGGGATTGCGCAGGGGAATATCCTGTTCCGCGGGCAGACCGTGGGCGTGGATAAAGTCGAACAGATTCAGGCTCGTCAGCCTTACGATGCGCCAAACTGGGTGCGTACCGACCGCCCGATGAATTTCGGGGAATTGAAACAGTACGCCGAACAGTTACAGTCGGACGGAATTCAGCCTAACCCGATCACCCTGAATATTAATTTGCCGCCGGATCTGTTCCTCATCAGCAGTTCAGGCATTGATATGCGGCTTAAGTACCGCTACACCTCGCCGCAGCTGAAAAACACCTCGCGGTTGAGCATCAGCCTGAATAACCAGTTTATGCAGGATCTGACCCTCAAAACCGGTCACGATGAAGATTCACAATTGTTGCATCTGTCACTGTTGCAGGGGCTGTTCGATGGCAGCAAAGACCTGAATATTCCGGCGCTGAAACTCGGCGCGGTAAACCAGATGCGTTTTGATTTTGATTACACCTCGCTGCTGGCGAGCGGTACGGAAGGTCGCTGCGAAACCTATACGACAGTGCCCAATCATGTGGTGATCGACGACAGCTCGACCATTGATTTCTCCGGTTACCGTCACTTCATGGCGATGCCGGATCTGCGCGCATTCGCCAACGCCGGTTTCCCGTTCAGCCGGATGGCGGATTTGTCCCAGACGCTGGTAGTCGTTCAGCCACAGCCGCAGCCGGTGCAGCTGACCACGTTGCTGAATGCAATGGGGAATATCGGCGCGCTGACCGGTTATCCGGCGCTGGGTGTCGGCCTTACGGAAGATGCAGCGAAAGCTAAAACGACCGATGCCGATTTGCTGGTGATCGGCGCATTGCCTGCCGATTTACGTGATGACAGTATGCGGGATGACAAGAAAGCCAACCTGCTGATTAACGCCGCACGGGATGCAATCAATACGCCAATCCGCCAGACGCCGTTGCCGGATAATACCGCTCCGGCCAGCGACGCCCGCGTCGATGCCAGCGCGCAAATTACCGCGCAGGGGCCTATTGCTGCTGTCGTCGGTTTGCAGTCGCCGTATTTCGATCAGCGCAGCGTGGTGGCCCTGATGGCAAACGGTCAGCAGGGCTTCGACATGCTGAACACGTCATTGCAGGATACCAAACAGCGCGCGCTGATTTATGGCTCCGTGGCGGTAGTGCGTGATTCCGGTACCAGCAGCCTGCGGGTCGGCGATACCTATTACGTCGGGCATCTGCCGTGGTGGGAGCGCGTCTGGAATGCGCTGGCCACCCATCCGGTTTTACTGGCCTTTATGGCAGTGATCGTGGTGATTCTGGCGGCTATTCTGCTGTGGACCGGTCTGCGTACGTTAAGTCGTCGTCGCCTGCATGAAGACGATCAGGAATAAGCGCGTGAAAACTTGTCGTAATACGCCGCTCACCTTTAACCGACTGGCCCTGACACTGGGGCTGTTGCTTTTGCACACCCCGGCGGGCGCTGCGCCGGTAGTGTCGCCAGAGCAATGGTTGCTGGAACAGGTGCGGGTCGGCGAGGCCAGCCATCAGGAAGATCTGGTGCGTCAGTCGCTGTTCCGACTCGAACTGATGGATCCGCAAAATCCGCAGGTACTTTCCGCCCGTTTGCGTCTTTTCCTGCGCGAAGGGAATCAGGCACAGGCGAAACAGCAGCTGGAGAAAATTCAGCAGGTTGCGCCGGGCTCTGCCGAATACCGTCAGGCGCAACTGAGCCTGCACATCGCCTCACCGGAAATGCAGCAAAAACTGCAACAGACGCGTTTACTGGCAACGGCCGGACGTCTCGATGAAGCCAAAGCGCAGTACGACACGCTGTTTCAGGGGCAACCGCCGACGCTGGATTTAGCGGTGGAATACTGGCAGTTAGTCGCGCGTCTTCCGGGGCAGAAAGCCCGTGCGCAAGCGCAGCTTCAGACACTGAATAATCAGTATCCCGGTGATGTTCAGCTGCGCCTGCAACTGGCTCAAATGGCCTTTGATGCCGGAGACAATGCCCAGGCGGTCGGTCTGGTCAAACAGGTAGCCACCACCAATGAAGGGCGATCACCGGCGGCGGATCTCTGGCTGGCGCGCATCAAGGCGCAGCCGGTCGGCAATGCCAGCGTCGATGCGTTGCAGCAGTTTATCGCCACCTTTGATACCGGCCCGCAGGTGATTGCTGCCCAGCAGGAACTGCAGCGTCAGCAGGCCCTGCTGGCAGATCCTCATTATCAGGCGCGCGTCAAAGGGCTGGCGCAGATAGAGAAAGGCGGTTCGACGGCGGCGATTGCGCCGCTCAGGCAAGCCTTGCAGGAACAACCGAATGACGCCGAAGTTCTGGGCGCAATGGGGCTGGCGTATTCCCGCTCGGGTAACCGTCAGCAGGCGCTCGCGATGTTTCAGCGTGCCAAAGCTGCCGAACAGAATGGCTACAACGCCGACAAATGGAACAGTCTGATCCAGACCAACAGTTACTGGCTCAACATCGAGCAGGGTGATAAAGCACTGAAAGCCGGGCAGCCTGAGCAGGCAGAGGCTGCCTATAAACAGGCACAACGTACCGATACCCGCGATCCCTGGGCGCAGATTGGCCTCGGTGACGTCGCTGTAATGCGCAAAAACGACCCGCTCGCCGAACAGGCATACCGCCGCGCACTGTCTCTCGAACCCAACAACGGCAGCGCCGAGCGCGGGCTGGTGAATATCTATCAGCGTCAGTCACCGCAAAAGGCGCTCGATTATCTCAATACCCTGTCTGCGACGTCACGAGCCAGACTCAGCGATCGTCAGAAGAGTTTGCAAAGCGATATGCTGACCGCGCAGGCAGAGAAATATGTGTCGGAGCGCCAGTGGCATCAGGCGGCCAACCGATATGCTGAGGTATTGAAACTCAATCCTGATGATGTCTGGAGCACTTACCATTACGCCAATGCGCTGCGCGAAGCGGGGGAACCGGCGAAAGCCGACGCGGCGTTTGCACATCTGGCTGCTAAGAAGCCGGCGGATCCGCAGCAGGTCTACGCTTATGCGCTGTATCTCTCCGGTTCAGATCGCGACGATGCCGCTTTACGCCATTTACACACCCTGCCGGAAACGACGTGGGACGCCAATATGCGCGAAATGGCGCAGCGTATCGGGCTCGATAAAACGTTCACCGGCATTGATACCGCACTGGCATCGGGCAATACGGCGCTGGCGAAACAGCGCTTGCAGCAGGCAAATCTTTCCGCTGAAAGCCTCAGCTTTAATCAGCAACGCCGCATCGCCACCGCCTGGCTGGACGTCGGTGAAACGACCAAAGCCTATGCGTTATTACAGCCACTGAAGATATCTGCACGTTCGCAACCGGCCGGTCAGGACAAGGCGCTGATTTACCGCAATGCGGCGAACGTCGAGCAGCAGCTCGGTCAGCCGGATCTCGCGCGTCAGGATTACGGGCAGGCGATGGTGGCCAGCGGGATAACCGACAGCGTGCCGCGAGACAACGACGGCTATACCCGTCTGACCCGTAATAACGCCGCGGACGACTGGTTGAAACGCGGGATACGCGCCGATGCCCATGACTTATACCGTCAGCAGGATGTGAATTTCACGGTGGATAACGATTCCTGGACATCAAGCGGCACGCCGGGAAAATCCGATCTGACGGCCAACACCATGATGTTCCAGGCGGATATGCCGGTCTATCAGGGACGCGGATTCCTGCGCGCCGACTGGGTGCGGATGGATGCGGGCACGTTTGACGGTCAGAACGGCAATTATGATGAAAGCTTCGGTACCTGTGGCGACATCAGATCTGAATGCCGCCGTTACCGCAGCCAGAATGCTAACGGCCTGAGCCTGGCAGCAGGCTGGGAAAACGAAACATGGAAAGGGGATTTAGGCACCACGCCGCTCGGATTTGAAGTAGTGGACTGGGTCGGCGGGCTGGCGTACAGCGGTGACTGGCATCAAATCGGCTGGACGACCACCGTTTCACGCCGACCGATTTCCAGCTCATTACTGTCTTTTGCCGGTGCGAAAGACCCCGGCACGAATACCCCCTGGGGTGGCGTTCGCGCAACCGGTGCCAGTCTCGGCCTGAGTTACGATCAGGGTGAGGCCAACGGCGTGTGGGCCGATCTCAGCGCGCATCAGTTGACCGGCGAGAACGTGGCGGATAACACCCGCGAAAGGCTGATGGGCGGCTATTACTACAAAGTCATCAATGAAGATAACCGGCGGGCGACCGTCGGCCTGAGTTCGATGGTCTGGCATTACCAGAAAGATCTCAGCGGCTATACGCTGGGACAGGGCGGTTATTACAGCCCGCAGCAATATTTTTCTCTGGCGGTACCGGTGAATTATCGTCAGCGCACCGAAAACTGGTCATGGCAGCTGGGCGGTTCGGTCTCCTGGTCGCGTTCCTCCACCCGCGATCAGACGCGTTATCCGATCCAAAGTCTGGTGGCAGATACGGTGATGAACAATGAAACGGATAAAACGGCGGTTGATTCTGGCAGCAGCGGTTCTGGTTTCGGTTATACCGTGCAGGCGCTGCTGGAAAGAAGGGTGAGTTCGCACTGGACGGTCGGGGCAGGCGTGGACATTCAGCAGGCGAAAGATTACACGCCGAGTCACTATCTGCTTTACGCCCGATATTCGCTGGGCGGATGGCAGGGCGATCTGGATATCCCTCCGCAGCCTTTAACACCTTACGCTGACTTTAAATAAGACGTATAAATGAAATAAAAAAGAGGGGGATCGGATGATCCCCCTCTTTCATTTGCAGCGCAGAACGCCTTTTAACAGCGTTGCGTCAGTTACTGAGCCGGAACCGGTGCAACCGGCGCAACCGGCGGTGCCAGAGGCGCCGGGGCTTCTGTCTGTGGCTGAGCAACAGAACCGCCGAAGATGCCAAACAGACCGGCAAATTCCTGCAACGTCATTTTCTGACCGTTCAGATCAACCTGATTGTCGGCATAGCTGAAGCTGCTGGAGATGGTGTCATCTTTGACCGTGGTCAGTTTAAACATCTGGCCCATGGCTGCGATACCCTGAACCTGCTGCTGTGCCAGTTTGGTGGCATCGTCGCCGGTGTAACCTTCCAGTTTCGCGACCTGCGTGGTGACCTCAGTCGCCATTGGCAGCGGGATGGACAGTTTAGCGTCGATCTTGCTGACCAGCTGAGACAGCATCTGGTCCTGAGTTTGTGCAGGCGTTGCGGACGGATCTTTCAGATCCAGCTGCAGGTTGAAGGTACTTTCGCCTTTGCTGTTTTTCCAGCTCAGCGGAGCAATGCTGATGCTCGGGTTACCTTTAAGCAGTAATGGCAGGTTTGCCAGCACCAGGTCAGCAGCTTGTTGCTGATACACCTGCGGATCCAGTTCACCTTGCTGCATCAGCAGGGCGCGCGATTGCTGGTTGTAGTTATCAGCAAACTGTTTCAAAGCCGCACCGTCCAGCTTATCCAGCTTCAGGGATAGTTTTGCAGAACCGAAATCAGCACCCTGAATTTTCAGTGCATCAAGGGTGTAATCCTGCTGGCCGCCAATGTTATTGCCGTTCTCAGAGAATTTGCTCACCAGCTTGAAGTTTTCCAACGAGACGGCGTCTTTACCGTCAACGTTAACCAGGATCTGTTTCACGTTCAGGTTTTGATCGCCCACGCCGACCTGGAATTTACCCTGTTGGGTATCGCTGTCCATGTCAAAACCGCTAAGCGTCACTTTCTCAAGCTGGCCCCACTGGTTTTTAGACGTGATCGCTACGCTGTCGATGTTACTTTTCAGCTTCATCGCCGTCAGTTCTTTATCTACATCCACATTCACCGTACCGCCGGAGAATTGCAGCTGGCTGTCTTCTTTCTGGTAAGTCACCGGAATGATGTCGATAGCCGAAGAACTTGCGCCGCTGTAGGACACACGGCTGTCTGCGGTGATGAGCGAACGGCCTTTGGTCACGTCAAACAGTGGTTTCAGCGTTGGCGTGTTTTGCAGTTCTGAATGCACCGACGCCATGCTTGGGATCAGGTTGAATTTCTTCAGCTGAGCCGCAGGGAAAGGGCCGTGATCGATGGTTTCGATAAACGCGATTTCATCGCCAGTTTTCAGAGCGCTGGTACCCGCGGTAGCCGCAGCGGCGTCAGGTTGCAGAACGATGCGCAGTTTGCTGCTGAACAGCCCGCGATGATAATCCTGATAGCTGACTTTCAGACCGGCTTTCGGGAAGGCAGTCTGCAACTGGGTGTTGGCTGCGGCGACTTCCTCATCCATATGCTGCTCAATGAGTTTACCCGTGTACCACGAGACGCCTGTCCAGGCTGCGCCAAGGACCACAATGACGCTTACAGCGACTAACGACTTCTTCATATCTCTGTTTATCCTTATGAAATGTCTCGAAAACAAAAAACGCCTTGCGGCGTTAATAGTCCCCTGAGTGTAGCTCAATCAGTAAATAATTCATCAAATTGAGGCCATTAGCCTCAATTTGTTTAACTAATTGATCATTTACTGAGGATATTGAACACCCGTGCAATGCGTCCGTTACCGCTGACCGTAACGGGCGACTCGCTGGCAGACAGATAACCGGATTCGCCCGGATTGAGCACCAGCGTTTCATCGCCTTTCACCAGCACGCTCTGGCCTTCAATACAGAAGACGATGGCGGCGCTGTTCTGCTCCAGCGTTTGCGGTTCCGCAGACAGGCTGTGAACCGAGAACGCAAAATCTTCGACCGGGATCGGGAAGTTGAGCTCCGCGCCTTTCTCCACCGGCGTGGTCAGCAACTCGCTGGCCGGTTTGGCGTTGAACTTCAGATTCGCCAGCAGTTCCGGGATATCGATGTATTTCGGCGTCAGACCGGCGCGCAGAACGTTATCGGAGTTCGCCATCACTTCCAGCGACACGCCTTTCAGATACGCATGCGGGGTTTCCGCATACAGGAACATGCCTTCGCCCGGTTGCAGCGTGATGACGTTCAGCAACAGCGGAGAGAAGAGGCCGGTATCCTCAGGATAAAATTCAGAAATACTGCGAATGGTGTCCCAGGGCTCGCCGTGCTGATTGCTCAGCACGGATTTCAGCACGTCCAGCGCGCGAGATTTGTCTTCGCCTTCCAGACTCAGTAAGCCGGCAAACAGCGTACGCAGGTGATCGACATCAGGATAAGAGAGGAAGCTTGCAATCAGCGCATGCGCACCGGCAACCGGCTGCAATAAAGAAACAATCTCACGCAGTTCGCGGAAACCGTTCATTGCCTGGAATGGCGTCAGGGCATAAACCAGTTCCGGCTTGTGATTGGGATCTTTGTAGTTACGTTCAGCGGCATCAAGAGGAATGCCATTGGCGTTCTCCTTGGCGTAACCCAGTTCGGCAGCGCCTTTACTTGGGTGAACCTGAATGGACAGCGGCTGATCGGCACACAATACTTTGAACAGGAAAGGCAACTCACCAAAACGTTTGGCGACTTTTTTACCTAACTGCTCGTCAAGATTGGCGCTGATTTGCTCGCGCAGTGAAATTTTCTCACCGGCGGCATTCTCCACCTGCGAACTGCTTTTCGGGTGAGCGCCCATCCAAAGTTCTGCCATCGGACGACCTTGCGGATCCGTAATACCATAAAGTTCGGTCAGCGCGTCTTTACTGCCCCAGGCGTAATTTTGTACACCGTTATGCATCTTTTGCATTGCTTCATCCTGAATGGAAAATTCTACCCGCTAGTAAACAATGACGGCGCGGCCTTTACAACTGCGAAGGGTCAAAAAGTGCGGTGAATGACAATTCTTCTCATTTACAGCGGGCGCAGTGATACGTTAGCCTTATATGTCACTATACTCGACTGGCCGCTGATGAAAGCCTGTAAGCGCCAACGGCTTTTGAAAACCCTGCAAAAACCTGACACTCATTCGAAAATAAGTATCTAAGGAGACAACAATGACAGCGACTCGCATTGAAAAAGACTCAATGGGGCCTATCGATGTTCCGGCAGATAAGCTTTGGGGCGCACAGACGCAACGTTCGCTTGAACACTTTCGTATTTCCTCCGAAAAAATGCCTCCGGCGCTGATCCACGCGCTGGCCCTGACCAAGCGTGCGGCCGCCAGCGTCAATATGGATCTGGGATTGCTGCCCGCCGAACGGGGCGATGCCATTATTGCTGCCGCCGATGAAGTGCTGGCCGGTAAACATCCGACTGAATTTCCGCTTTCGATCTGGCAAACCGGTTCCGGTACCCAGACCAACATGAACATGAACGAAGTGCTGGCCAACCGGGCGAGTGAAATCCTTGGCGGTGAGCGCGGAGAAGCGCGGAAAGTGCATCCGAATGATGACGTGAATAAGAGTCAGAGTTCTAATGACGTTTTCCCGACTGCGATGCACGTCGCCGCCGTTCTGGAGCTGCGTGAAACGCTGCTGCCAGAGCTGAAGGTTCTTCACAAGACGCTGGAAGCGAAAGCCGAAGCGTATCGCGATATCGTTAAAATTGGCCGTACGCATTTGCAGGACGCGACGCCGCTGACGCTTGGCCAGGAGATCTCTGGTTGGGTGGCGATGCTGGCGCACAGCGTTAAGCATATTGAAAACAGTATTCCGCACATCGCGGAGCTGGCGCTGGGCGGCACGGCGGTAGGGACGGGGCTGAATACACATCCCGAATACGCGGTGCGCGTGGCTAAAGCACTGGCCGAACTGACGAAGCAGCCGTTCGTCACGTCACCCAATAAATTTGAAGCGCTGGCCACCTGCGATGCGCTGGTACATGGGCACGGTGCACTGAAGGGGTTGGCCGCGTCACTGATGAAAATCGCCAACGACGTCCGCTGGTTATCTTCGGGCCCACGCTGCGGCATCGGCGAGATCTCCATCCCTGAGAACGAGCCGGGCAGTTCGATCATGCCAGGTAAAGTCAATCCTACGCAGTGTGAAGCCATGACTATGCTCTGCGCGCAGGTGCTGGGAAATGACGTTGCGGTCAATATCGGCGGCGCTTCCGGCAATTTCGAGCTGAACGTGTTCCGTCCGCTGGTGATCCACAACTTCCTGCAATCCGTCCGCCTGCTGGCTGATGGTTTGCGCGGTTTCAACGAGCACTGTGCCGTGGGCATCGAACCGAATCGTGACCGCATCACGCAGCTGCTGAACGAATCGCTGATGCTGGTGACGGCGCTGAATACGCACATCGGTTACGATAAAGCGGCCGAAATCGCCAAGAAAGCCCATAAAGAAGGGCTGACTCTGAAGGCGTCGGCGCTAAAACTCGGTTACCTGACCGAAGCACAGTTCGACGAATGGGTTCGCCCGGAAGCCATGGTCGGCAGCATGAAGGGGTAATGTCCTTCTGATGTCACTCCCCTTAAGAGGTCCGGCTTGCCGGGCCTTTTTTCATTTGTAGCGGCATATCACAGAGGATAATCGGTATATAAATGCAGCCGTTTAATCAACAAACTCAGCGGCTGAGACTGCGGCTTGTATTTATGTTTGATGGCGGTTACATCGTAATCTGGCAGTTCACCTAACTTTGGGACCTGCATCATCGGCATTTTCTGGCACAGCGCGATCAGCGGCAGCGGGCAGGGGTGCTGCACCTGTTTCTGACTGTTGCGATACCACACTCGGGCGATTGGCTGTACCTTCACAGGGCGTTTAAACTTCAGCGCGGCATGCTCCGGTAATCGTTTAACATCAATCATTTCCCGGTTAATGTTTTCCATCCACTGCTCGCGGGTATACGGTGAGACCGCCCGGCCAGCGTTGAGGCTTTTTTCGAGCATCGCCAGCACTTCGCCCCGGCTGACGTTCTTGATAATGTGCTTGTTCGCCCATCCAAACCGCACCGAATCAGGATCGTTGAGGAAAGTAACCGAGCGGTAGGCGTTAAGCGTAATCAGGCCGCGCAAATGGGTATGGACAAACTCGAAGCGCTGCTCGCGGGCAAGACCTGATTCCACGGTAACAATGTGCTCGAGTTCAGCTTTCAGTTTATTCACTTCTTCGATGAGCAGCAGGGCAGACTGATGTTCAGCGGCATCAACGGCATAGCACAGCACGCCGGGCAGGCGGACAGCGGATTTACTGCTGATATTCTCGTTATTATGATGAATGAACAGCCGCTGAAAATGCTGCAACGCCATCTCCTGTGCGGCTTCGCCGATATAAGGGGTCACCGCGATTTTATCGGCAGGATTAAGCTCCTCGCCTTTGGCGATTTCCGGCAATGCAAATACCCGCGCCTGCAATAATTCCAGCTTACTCAGAAAGTTCCCGAGGTCGTGCAACGCCATTTCCAGCTCATTGAAACAACCGTTCATTCGAGCAATTAAATCATAATCTGCCATACCGCCTCCAATTAGTTACAACATACAGTTTAGGGTAAGATTAAAAAAAGTGCACACTTTAACTTTTGTAATGTCATCATTGTTTAGCAGGGCCAAGGGGCTGCGTTTACGCGTCCTTTGGGCCTGTTTGGGCGGCAAGCCCAAGGTTTTGACCTTAATGCCAGTACGGGACGCAACCCACGGTCTTAATTTGTTTTTAACAAACCCGGTCGGGTAGACTACCTCAAACCCTTTCCCCCGAGCCCTGTCATGACTGATGATCTCATCCGTTGCCCCTGGAACCTTCAGGACACCCTAATGATCAATTACCACGATACAGAATGGGGTAAACCCGTACGAGAGAGCCGCGCGCTGTGGGAAAAACTCATGCTCGATGGCTTTCAGGCAGGGTTATCCTGGCGCATTGTGCTGAAAAAGCGGGATGCGCTACGCCTGGCGTTTTGCAATTTCGAACCACAGAAAGTCGCCGAATTTACCGAAGAAGACATCGAAAGGCTGGTGAAAAACGCCGATATTATCCGTTCTCGCAGCAAGATAATGGCGGTGATTAACAACGCGAAAATGTATCTGGCCATGCAACAGGCGGGGGAAGATTTCGGTGAGTGGATTTGGGCGCAAATCGGCGGTAAAGCTATCCAACATCAGGGGCCGGTTCCAACCAAAGATGCGCTGTCTGAACGTATATCGAAAGATCTGAAAAAGCGCGGTTTTAAGTTTGTCGGCCCGACGATAGTGTATGCGTGGATGGAAGCCACCGGGCTTATCAATACCCATCATCCGGATTGTTTTCGCCGGGCACAGGTGGCGAAAGAAGCCTGATTTGACGCACTATTATCTGTCAGGAGAACTGTTTTTGATACTGTGACGGTGTCACGTTTAACTGCCGTAAAAAGGCTCTTCGAAGAATATCCACGCTGGAAAACCCGCATTGTGCGGCGATTTGCTTTATCGCCAGGCCGCCGGTTTCCAGCAACTGCCGGGCATGAAAAACCCGTTGTTGTTCCAGCCATTGCGCCGGTGACTGGTTTAATTCCTGATTGAATAAGCGTGTGACGTGTCGGGCGCTCAGCCCCATATGCATTGCAAAACTTTGCACGTTATGCGGCTTTTCGAGGGAATTTAGCACCCAGCGTTGCACATCCTGTAACGCAGAACGACCACTCAGCGAGGCTTGTCCGTGACGGCTAAACTGAAGCTGGCCGCCGGGGCGTTTAAAGAACATCACCAGCTGCGCAGCCACATCCAATGCAGTTTCCCGGCCAAGATCTTCCTCCACCATATGTAGCGCTAAATCCAGCCCGGAGGTCACGCCCGCAGCGGTGCGCAGTTCACCGTCGGCAATAAAAATCGCTTCAGCTTCTACGAAAACCTGCGGATAATCCAGACTCATTTTTTCAGCCACCGACCAGTGGGTAGTGACACGCCGGTTATCCAGCAGTCCCGCGGCGGCAAGCAGCAATGCGCCGCTGCAAACGGAACCAAAGCGTTGTGCGTGATGACTCCAACGACAGATTTGTTCCTTTAACATTTCGTCATGGATAAAGGGAGTAAGCGCTGGTGCACCGGCCACCAGAAAAGTGTCCAGATTGGCGGGAAGCGGGGCGGCCAGCGTTAAATCAGCCAGCAGGCGGGTGCCGGACGAGGATGTAATAATAGGATCGGTCATCGCCATCACGCTGAGTTTATAAACTTCACGACCTCGCTGCTGATTAGCTTCGGCAAAGACATCCAGCGGACCGGAAACGTCGAGCAACTGCACGCCAGGCACGGCCAGAATCACAATGTGTTTAAGCATGAATAGATTTCCTGTCGCAGAACAACGCAATGTCTTAAATCGTAATATTACGTCGATTGATGACATTCATCCTGCGGCTTAAGCTGGTTTTAATCAACCCGACAGGAGAACTATCATGAGTCTTAACATACAGGGCATCCGCATTCCCGACAGCAAAATGGCCCGCGAAGCGACCGAATTAGTTCGCGATACCGAATCAGATTTATTGTTTCATCATTCCAGCCGCGTGTATTACTGGGCGGCATTGGCCGGGCAGCAACGTGAACTGAAGGTCGATCACGAACTGCTTTATATTGGCTGTATGTTTCACGACATGGGGCTGACGCATGAAAATTGCAGCTGCGATAAACATTTCGAAGTTGACGGCGCCAATGCCGCACGGGAATTTATGCAGCAATACGGCGTCAGCGCCGGGGATATGGATAAAGTCTGGACGGCGATCGCGTTACACACCACACCTGGAATTCCCGAGTTTATGGATCCGGTGATTGCACTGGTGACAGCAGGTGTAGAAATGGATGTGCTGGGGCTAAATTATCAGGTATATCAGGATGATGTACGTGAAGCTGTGGTTGATGCACATCCGCGAACGGCGGCGTTTAAAGAAGATATTATTCAGGCATTTTATGACGGCATCAAAAACAAACCGCAAACGACGTTCGGTAACGTCAAAGCAGACGTGATTGCAGATAAAGAACCGGCGTTTATCAAAGGGAATTTTTGTTCGATTATTCGCAATTCGCGCTGGCAGGGCTGAAGAAGAAAAGGGCGCGCCAATGTTGAAGCGGCGCGCTTTATGGCAGTTAAATCAGGCGAAACTCAATCATAAACAGTTCTTTCAGCCCCGGATAAATTTCGCTGATGACATGATTCAGTTCCGGTAATGTCATATTTTCTTGTACCGCGTGGGTATCGTTGAGATCGTCAAACTGCACCGGCGTCACGCCAGTCACTTCAATATTGCAGAAATAGACATCATCTTCATAACGACTGACCCGTACCTGGTCTCCCGCAACAAAATCTGCATCGCTGGCTTCACGCAGGGTAATTGTTTTACGACCGGCAAGGATGTCGGTTTCAAAACGGCGATAAAAAGTGATGTTTTTCATAAATGTTCCTGCATTTCCAAAAGACAAATCGTTTGAGAGAATCTGAGAGCACATTTCAACACAATAACTGTAGTAGCGACAGTAAAGCGAATATCCCGGTTTAGTTACCATAATCAATGTTTAGGCTGGTTTTAAATGTCCGCCTTTTGGCTAAGTTAAAATGTCCGTCTGATAAAGCACCGTCTGGTTTAGCCAGGTTTGCCAAAGATGGATTCTGACTGCGTTTGTAATTGTGTGAGCGCGTCCAATATATCGCCCTGATTCAGCGAGCGCTGAGACTTCTTGCCCGGTGATTTTTTTCTTCTCGGTGCTTCTCCATCCTGACGCGGCAGCGCCTGCGAGCGCGTGTTGTCCCGCTGTTCCTGCACCAGTTTTATCATCTGCAGCGTCCGGCCCAGCCGCTTGTTGTCCACGATGGCTCCCTGATCAATGTCTCCCAGCCGGTCATAAGTGGTAAAGGGCAGGGAAGTCCCGTTTGCACGCAGCTCAATCGTGCCATTCGGATATTGCCAGACCTCTGCGTATTTTCCCTGAAAACGGCGACTGAGTTCATTATCCTCAAGTAAATACAATACCTTATCATATTGTAATGTCAGGCTTTTTGAGATGCGGCGCGGTTCGCGCCATGTGAAGATAGCATCCAGATCATCCTCTCGTTCCAGCGGCCGGTGAACGTCAAAGTCATGGCGCGGCGGTTTGGCAAAACGCCGGTTGTAGTCGGCCATATATTCATCGGCAAAGGCATTGGCGTCCTCCGGTGTGCTGATATTCCTCAAACGCAGCTCCTTTACCAGACGATCCTGCAACGTAAGATGTGCGCGTTCAACGCGGCCCTTAGCCTGGCTGCTGTTGGCACAAATCCCCGTGATGTTGAGACTCTCCAAAGCGCGACCGAACTGAGTCTGGCCAGAACCGCCGTGAGCGTGCGGGTTATTTATGCGAAAAACGCTGGCCTTATCGCTGTAAAACGCCAGCGGGCGTCCATGGCGTTCAAGATAGGCGCGGGTGGCATTGAAATAGCTGAACGTGGACTCGCTGTGGACAAAGCTGAGCATCATCAGCCGGCTGGTTGCGTCATCGACGTAGACCAGCAGCGTGCAGGCGGGAGCGCGATCCTCGAACCAGTGATGATCACAACCATCAATCTGAACCAGTTCACCGGTGCAGGCCCGCCGATAACGGGGCTGATGAATTTTAGGCGCCCGAAGCTTCCGTGGGATCCATAATCCTGACTGGGTCATGAGCCTGCGGACAGTCTCTTTAGCAAGGACAAGATCGTGCTGTTCGGCCAGCTTCTCGCAAGCCAGCGTAGGTCCAAAATCCGCGTAGCGTTCACGAATGATGGACAGCGCAAGTTCTGCGATCCCGGGCTGAAGCTGATGATTACCGCGCATGCCACGGCGGCGATTGGCGACCGAAAGCGGACCTGACTGCCGGTAACGTTCGAGAAGACGACGGCAGTGACGGTCCGTGATATTAAGTCGCAGCGCGGCCAGACGTGTGGTCAGCCTGTTATCAATGACATCCTGCAAAATCTTGAGGCGGTTAACTTCATTCATCGTGAAAAACTCCGAACCGTGTGCCGTCATCAGTCGTGTCCTCAGCGGATAAAACACCTGGAACCACGACAATAAAACGGACATTTGAAAATAGCCAGATCCGGACATTTCAATTTAGCTGCTACAATCAAAGTGCGTATAATGTATATTATGTTAAATACGATATCTAATTACGCACCGCCAATCCTGACTTACTTAATCCAACTTCCCTGCCTCATCTTTAGTCCTTTCTTCACCGTAATGCACAGCCAGCCAGACCGTGGTTTCTTTAGCGTCTGTCCATTCCACACGGTGTTTACAGAATGCAGGAATATTCACGAAGTCACCGGCTTTCATGACCCGCGCTTCGGTTTCATCTTTCAGCCGCAGACCTGCTGAACCTTGCAGCACTAACACCCACTCGCTTTGTGGCTGGCAGTACCAAAAATCAGGTGGGCTCGATTGTCCGGTGGAAATGATTCTCTCGATACGCACACCCGGCTGAGTTAATAACATTTCAAAGGTTTCGGCTTGTCTGTTGGATGCCTCGTCTGGAAAATCCGTGAACATATTATCCGGCATTGAAAACGACCTTTCTCGCTAATAAAACGGGGTTGAAATTGATCGCGCTACGTGAATTCTGAGATTTCATCAGTACCATAATGCTGCAGAATTTACGTAGCGAACTCTCCGCTGTGAGTGTTTTGCACTATAAACCAGCATAGACCTTTTCGACTTTTGCCATATATCTCGGAGCCTGAGCTGCCGGATGATACTGGCGGACGTGCCAGTGAAACGCTTCGGGCGACAACTGATTAATCATGCTGATGGCTGTCTGGCGATTGCTGGAAAATGTCCGAAGCAAGGCACCGGCACCGTTGGCATAAGCAACTTCGGTGGCGTAACGACGCGTCACCGGATTGTTGATCCAGTTTAGTTGCTGATGCTGCAACGCGCTGATATAAGCCGTTCCTAAATCAATATTGGTTTCCGGATCATATAAATCGCTGTTGTCCGGGCAACCGCGTTTACCTTTATATCGGTATGCATCACAACCGCTGGTTGAGGCTTTCAGCTGCATCAGACCAATGGCGTTTGAAGGACTGACGGCTTTCGGATTGTAACTGGATTCAACCTGAATGATGGCTTTCACCAGTTTCCGGTCGACTTTGTATTTATCAGCAGCATCTTCGATTTCGTCGTCAAAGGCGTGCGAATCGTATTTTTTATAATGGGGTTTGCTGGAACAGCCAGCCAAAATCATCAGCATCAGAATCATGCAAAAACGAGATGGATTTTTGAGTAATGAATTCATGTATTACCAGGAATAAAATTAAGGATTATTGGCGAAAACAAGATACCGTTATCGTCTCTGAAGGTCATGTATTAATTGGTGTTTTTGCCTACTTAACCTCTTTTAAAAATACGAATCCTCAGAGGTTTAGGATTGCCGCGCCCTGCTCCTTCATTCATCTTTCGCACCTCCTCTTGACTTATTTCGTACAAAACGTACCTTTAACGCCATGCATACATTTTTGATTATCGTCCCCGACGGGGGCATGTTGTTCGAAGCGGCTGGTATCGCCGATATCCTCATGCAGGCAAATCGCCTGATGTCTAAGGACGCCCGCACGCCAGCTTATCAGGTTACCCTGGCCACGACGCAACAGCACCGTGTCGTTCACGGCGCGTCCGGGCTGAACCTGCTGGCTGACCACCGCTTGTGCGATCTCGATCCAAACACTCCACGCGATACCATTCTTATCACTGGTAAAGGCCTGACCAAAGAAGAAGGCTCAGACGTAGTACAGTGGATAAAAAAGGCTGCGCCCCATGCTGGCCGCATTGTTTCCATTTGCGGCGGTGCAATGCTCCTGGCGGAAACTGGCCTGCTCGACGGACGGCATGCCACCACACACTGGCGTTTACTCGATACGCTGCAATCAGAATTTCCACAAATCCTGGTCGAACGCGGCCCGATCTACGTTCAGGACGGGTCCGTCTGGACCTCCGGCGGTGTCAGTTCAGGGTTTGATCTCACGCTCGCCTTGGTTGAGGACGACCATGGTTTCAATCTTGCCCGCGACGTGGCACAGGATTTAGTGATGTTCCTGCGCAGGCCCGGCAGTCAGGCGCAGTTCAGCCGCTATCTGTTAAATCAGGCGGCAGAAGGACCGATCCGAGACCTTCAGATCTGGCTGCCCGATAACATCACGGCAGACCTTTCAGTGGAACAACTAGCAGAGCATGTCGCGATGAGTCCGCGCAATTTCACCCGCGTCTTTACTCGTGAAACCGGAATGACACCGGCGAAGTATGTCGAGGAAGTCCGTCTGAATGCGGCCAGACAGCGGCTTGAACAAACTACTCTCGGCGTTGAACAAATCGCGGTCATGACAGGCTTTGGTACTGGCCTGAATCTGCGCCGCGTTTTCGAGCGTAATTTGCAACTCACCCCTACTGAATACCGTGAACGTTTCTGCTCGCGCATGTTGGCGTAAATTGATTCTTTCTTGTCATTTACGCCACACCAGCTAAAGACTACATTGAATGCAGTTCCGCTAACTAAGGAGTGCATCATGGTCAAAGTTGGTATTAACGGATTCGGCAGAATCGGACGAAACGTCCTGCGCGCTGCTCTCGGTCGCGATGACTTTCAGGTGGTGGCGATCAATGATCTCACTGACAGTAAAACTCTCGCCCATCTTCTTAAATATGATTCCCTTTCCGGCACGCTGAACGCCACCGTCGAAGCAGGTGAAGGCCAGCTTTTGGTCGATGGCAAAAGCATCCGCGTATTCTCTGAAAGAGATCCGGCCGCTATTCCCTGGAGCAGTACCGGCGTCGATATCGTTATCGAAGCCACCGGTTTCTTCACGGATAAAGCTAAGGCTGAAGTCCATATCACTCACGGCGGTGCGAAACGCGTAATTATTTCCGCGCCGGGGAAAGATGACGATATCACCATCGTGCTGGGTGTGAATGATGACCAGTATGATCCCGCCAAACATAAAGTGGTGAGTAACGGCAGTTGCACAACAAACGGTTTAGCACCGGCCGCGCAGGTTCTTCATCAAACCTTCGGGATTGAACATGGCCTGATGAACACCACCCATGCTTATACCAATAGCCAGGCATTGCATGACCAGCCGGAAAAAGATTTGCGCGGCGCCCGTGCAGCGGCAGTGTCGATTGTTCCGTATTCCAGCGGAGCGGCGAAAGCCATCGGGAAAGTCATCCCTGAACTTGCCGGACGCATGACCGGTTATTCCCTGCGTGTGCCGGTACCCGTGGTTTCTATCGTCGACCTGACTGTGAATTTGAAACGTGAAGCCACGGTTGAAGAAATCAACGCGGCATTCCGACAGGCGGCGGAGGCCGGCCCGCTGAAAGGCATTCTGGGCTACAGCGATGAACCCCTTGTCTCGAGTGATTATCGTGGTGATCCACGCTCGTCCATTATCGACGGCCTTTCTACGTTAGTTATTGGCGGAAAACTGGTGAAGATTCTGGCCTGGTATGACAACGAATGGGGATTCTCAAACCGTCTGGTTGATCTGGCGGTGTTAATGGAAAAACGCGGATTATAAGCCCCCTTTTCCTGCCAGACATTATAAGAAGACACCGTCGTCTGGCGGTGTTTATCCGACTTCCAGACGTCTGTTTTTTTAAAGCAAATTAACTGTATGTTGTAACTAATAATGAAGATTGCCCCCATGCTCTGCGCCGGTCTTCCTATCAATTACGTGAGTACCGCAGTTGCGGGAGAGATCGCATTTCAGTAAAGTCCTGATATCTCAACTTTTATGAAAGAGTCATCTGCCCATGCCCGTGAATATCCGTTTTTGCCCCCTGCTGATTGCCGCCGGATTGCTATTCTCACCGGTTATCGCACTGGCTGAGGACTGCCCGAAAGACGATCTCTCGCCAATGTGCGAAGACACGCGCGCGCAGGCCGTGTTTGAGCTGACCGATCACCAATTGAACGTTTCCTATCAGCAGTTGATTAAGAAAATGTCACAGCCGAAAGATGAATATTTAGATTACCCGGCGCTAAAAACCAGGTTTGTGGAAGCGCAGCGGCAATGGGTGCGTTTTCGCGATAAAGAATGCGATGCTTGGTATTTAATTAATCAGGCTGGCGCGCAGCGTAATACCGATCAAATGGCCTGCCTGATACAGCGAACGAAGGATCGCACCGCTCAGTTGAAGGAATGGATTATAGCCCTGCCGTAAGCAAACCCTCCCCGGTATCATTATCCGGGGAGGAACCTTATTACGCTTCCTGTGGCCCGATTTTCATAAACGGGTTATAGGCGATTTCCCAAAGATGTCCGTCCGGATCGGCGAAGTAGCCAGAATATCCGCCCCAGAATACTTTCTGGCCTGGTTTGATCAGCGTCCCGCCCGCTTTCACCGCCTGTTTAAGAATCGCGTCCACTTTTGCTTCACTGGCAACAGTTTGCGCCAGAGCCATGCCGCGGAAACCTTCCCCCTGAGCACTGACCTGCGCGTCCTTAGCCAGCTCATCCCACGGGAATAAAGACAACCATGCGCCCGCCAGCTCAAAGAAGCTGACGCTGTCTGAATCAATCACCACTTTCGGAAATCCTAATCCATTCTGATAAAACTCGGTGGCGATGGCTAAATCCTTAACGCCCAGCGTGATCATATTAACGACAGGTTGCATGCTATTTTCTCCAGAATATTGATGAGTTAAGGGTTTTCTTATTCTGTAAATTACATCTTCTCGTAGTCTCTCAATACAGACTATACTCTCGCCTTTGTCAGGGAAGATGGATTCACAGATGGACTACGATATTGCGATTATTGGTCTGGGCCCTGCGGGCGCAACGCTTGCCAGATTACTGAATCCTGACCTCAGAATTCTGGCTCTCGATAAAAAGCAGGAATGCGGCGAAGACGGTTTTCAGAAACCCTGCGGTGGCCTGCTGGCGACCGATGCACAACGATCTTTTGTGCGTTTCGGCGTGAATCTGCCTACCTCCGTGCTGGCCGATCCGCAAATTTTCAGCGTCAAAACTTACGATTTACAAACCAGCCTGATTAGAAATTACCAGCGGACTTACGTCAATATCAACCGCCACCGTTTCGATTTGTGGCTTAAAACACTGATCCCCGCGAACGTTGATGTGCGCCATGACAGCCTGTGCCGCAAAATCATCCGCCAGGACGACGGATATCAAATCCAGTTCACCGATGAAGGCGTTCATCATCTGGCGACAGCGAAATACGTGGTCGGCGCGGACGGCGCAAACTCCATGGTCAGGCGAATGTTGTATCCTGAACATGAAATCCGTAAATATCTGAGTATTCAGCAATGGTTTACCGATAAACATCCGGTGCCGTTCTACTCTTGTATTTTCGATAATACCATCACCGATTGTTACGCCTGGAGTATGTCCAAAGACGGGTACTTTATTGTCGGCGGCGCCTTCCCGATGAAGAATGGCAATCAGCATTTTGAAAATCTAAAAACACGTCTTCTGCCCTATTCCTTCACTTTTGGCGATGTGGTGAAGACCGAAAAATGCATCGTGCTGTGCCCGTCGAAGATGAGCGATTTCCGCTGTGGCCAAGATAACGCTTTCCTGATCGGCGAGGCCGCCGGATTCATCAGCGCCAGCTCGCTGGAAGGTATCAGTTACGCCTTCGACAGCGCGGAAATCCTTAGCAAGATCTTCAACGACAACATGAGTCATCCAAACCGCGCTTATCACAAAAACACGCTGAAGCTGCGATTTAAATTGTTCAGCAAAATCGTAAAAGCCGCCATTTTGACCTCGCCGTTCCTGCGCAAGCTGATCATGAAAAGCAACATCTCTCACGTGGATATTCTCACCCCAAAATAGCGCCGGGCTGTCTGGCTCTTCACTGCCAGAAAGTGACTTCCGGTTGTCTCAAAATGTTAACAGCGGCCTCACTTTTGTGGCAAATATCACATACCGTGCTAACCTGACGCCATCAAAAGCACCATCTTCGAGGATCCTTTGACTACATTACGCCGCCGACCGGAGGCCGCTTCGCCTACCCTGCGCTTCCTCCCGGAAACCATCCATATTGGCCGTCAGTTACGGACTTACTGCGATGCCCGTTTCAAAACCATCGGGCTGACACTTGCCCGTGGTCAGGTTCTGTTGCATCTGGAAGCGGCCAATGGCCGTCTTCCGCAGGGAGAACTTACCGCCTTGCTGGAAGTCGAACACCCGACCGCGATCCGCCTGTTTGACAGCCTCGCACAGCTTGGACTGTTGGAGCGTTGCCCCGGTGAAAACGACCGTCGGTCCAAAGATATTGTGCTGACCGAAGCCGGTAACGATCTGGCGAATCAGGTGCGCAGCATGACCGACGACATATTGATCCGTGTGATGGAAGGCATCCCGGAAGAAAACATTGCCGTTGCCCGTGGCGTTCTTGCCGCCATCACTGCCAATATCGCCGCACTTTGAGTGGCGATTTTTTCTCCTTATCCCCCCTTTCATTCCTGCAATAGTCACCGTTGTAATTGATTGATTATTCCCTATTTGCGTTTGTAAACATCACTGATATGAATAATTGAACTAGACACATTTGAAATGCCTCACTACATTATGTAGCAAGCTACAAGCTAGTTGGGTAATGACTTATAAGGCATAACGATGACGACGCGTTCTGATTCAGATGTCCGGCAGGATGCCGGTGAATTAACAACACGGGATGCATCAACCGTAAAAGAGCCCCCCGCGCCAGCAACCGAAGCCGGATCGGTTCCTCCCTCAACGCATCACCCGTTTGCCGTTCAGGTGAATACCTGGCTCTCCCGTTACCCGCGATTACGTATCGGTGTTTACGTCATGGCGTCGTTGATTATTGGTATGACGCAAGGGCTGGGGATCAATCTGGTGGGATCAAACCTGCCGGGGATCCAGGGATCGCTTGGAATTTCTAACGTAGAAAGCTACTGGCTGATTGCCGCGTATACCGCCACCAGCGTGACCGGTACGATCCTGCTGTATAAAATCCGTACCCAGTTTGGATTTCGTCGCTTCGGGGAATACGGCCTGCTGTTTTTTGCCGTCGCCTCCATGGCGCAAATGTTTACCCATGATTTTCAGACCGCCGTGGCGGTTCGCGCAGTCATGGGTTTTGCGATGGCATCGCTTGGGCCGCTGGCGTTGTTCTATATGTTCGAGATTTTCCCGCCGGCGAAAAAGCTGACGGCAGGATTGTGCTTCGGACTGGCAGGTAGCCAGATTTCGTTGCCGATTTCTCGCATCATTTCGCCGCACCTGTTAGATCTCGGGCACTGGCACCAGCTGACGATGCTGGAATCCGGTCTGTCGCTGATCTGTCTGGCCATCATCTGGATATTGCCGCTGACTCATCCACCACGCGTGAAAGTTTTCGAGCGAACCGACTGGATAAGTTACCCGCTGATCGCCACTGCAGTGGCCTGTATGTCGATCGTGCTGACCATGGGCCGCTACTACTGGTGGCAGGAAAAGGACTGGATTGGTGAAGTTCTGGTCGTCGGGATTATCGCGCTGACGCTGTCATTTATGGTCGAGTTGCGCCGCAAGAATCCGATTATTGACTTACGCTGGCTGATGACTCCGGAAATGCTGCTGTTTACGGGTTCAATGCTGTTCGTGCGAATGCTGCTCTCTGAGCAAACCACCGGCATGGTGGGCTTTCTGAATCTGGTTGGATTGCTCAACGAGCAGCTGATTACCTTGTTTTGCATCATTCTGGCCGCGACCTTCGCCGGTCTGGTGTTCGTCAGCATTATTCATAAAGCCAATCGGATTGTTTACATCCATTTATTCTCTATCGCGCTGATTGCCGTGGCGGCTTGGATGGACGCGCATTCAACCGTGGATACGCGCCCCGAGCAGTTTTACCTGACGCAGGGAATGGTTGCCTTTGGTGGCGCAATATTTCTGCCCACCTCCCTGTGGCTCGGATTTATCCGCGCTCTGCAATACGGCCAGAGCCAGATCATCAGTTTTGTGCTGGTGTTTCTCTCAACCCAAAATGTCGGCGCGCAGGTCGGCGGCGCGTTCCTCGGGACAATTCAAATTTTGCGTGAGAAGTTTCACTCGAGTGTACTGGTCGAAGGGATTTCGCTGCAAAATCCGCTGGTGGTTGAGCGGCTCGCTCAGTACAGCCATTTGCTGAAACCGGTATTAAACGATAGCACTCAGCTAAATGCCGAGGCGGTTGCGCAACTGAGTCTGAAAGTGACACAACAGGCGGGATTACTGGCGTACAACGATGTTTTCATGGTGGTGTTTTATATGTCGCTGGGCTGCTTTGCCGTCCTTTGCGCGCACATTATTGTCGGACGGATCCAGACCAAAAAGCGCGAAGCCGCTGAGGCTGTTGCGTAAGTCATTCGTTTCAATCATCGAACTAAAAGAGTAATGCAGGAAAAGTGATGAAAAATCTATTTCGTTATCCGTCAATCATAGTGGTGCTTTGCCTGGGTGTGGTCGGCGTGATGTTGGTTTTATACAGCTGGCAGTTATTTCCGTTTAATTCGCAGGTGGAGTCAACCGATAACGCCTACGTACGTGGCAATGTCACCCTGCTTAGCCCCCAGGTATCGGGATACATCACCGACGTCAAAGTACAGGATTTTATGCCGGTAAAAAAAGGTGACGTGCTGTTTCTGATCGACGACAGCACTTACCGCCAGGAATTGTTACAGGCACAAGCCGCTGCCGCACAGCAGCAGGTGACACTGCAAAACTTTGAGCAAAATCGTGCGTCCAGCGCCGCCAGCCTGCAACTTGCCGAAGCAGAACTGCAAAGTGCGCAGGCCGCCGAAAGTAAAGCCTCGCTCGATACTGGCCGTAACAGTTCCTTGCTGGCAAAGGGTCTAGTGTCGAAAACCATCGGGGATGAATTACACGCCGCCTTGCTGACGGCCAAAGCCAACGTGGCCAAAGCGCGGGCCTCGGTGAATATCGCCCGTCAGGATCTGGCTCTGGTGGATGCCAATAAAGCGTCGCTGGCCGCAGCCTTAAAGGCCGCGCAGGCGAAGGTTGAGGTCGCACAAATTAATCTGCAACATACGCGAATTGTCGCGCCCTCCGACGGACAACTCGGCGAGGTCAGCGCCCGCATGGGGCAGTATGTGACGGCAGGCACGCAGATGACGTCCATCACGCCAAAAATCGTCTGGGTGACGGCCAACTTCAAAGAGCGCCAACTGGCGAAAATGAACGTCGGCACACCGGCAACGTTTACGGTCGATGCCCTCGACGATCGCGCTTTCAAAGGCCACGTGGTGCGAATTTCTCCGGCAGCAGGTTCTGAATTCAGCGTGCTGAAAGCTGATAATGCCACCGGTAACTTCACTAAAATCTCACAACGAATTGCGGTGCGCATTGAGCTGGAACCGAATCAGCCGCAAAGCGATCGTCTGCGACCTGGGATGTCGGCGGTGGTCAGTATCGATACCGCTAACTCACCACAAAACTGATCAACGCGTGACGTCCGCATAATAACGCTGCGCCACGTCAGGATGTGAGCGCAGCCGCCCTTTCAGATAATTGAAACCGACATCGCGGAACAGCGGATTCAGCGGATCGCTGGCCTCGCCCCGCGCTTCTTTCGCAAGCTCCGGCGGTAACGGGAACAGCGGCACCACGGCGTCGAGTTGCGCGCCGAGGAAAAATGCCAGCGACAGGCGCTCACCGGCCGCAGGCGGAGATACCACGCGGTGAACGGTGGCACGCAGATAACCGTTGGTCGCCAGCTCCAGCAACTCACCGATATTCACCACCAGCGTATCCGGCACAGGCAACGCTTCCACCCACTGGTCCTTTTCCACTTCAACCTGTAATCCGCGCTGTTCGTCCTGCAACAAGAAACTGAGGAAACCGGAATCTTTGTGCGCCCCGACGCCCTGATTCCCCTCACCTTCAGGCCGTCCTGGATAGCGGATCAGTTTGATATGTTCATTGGGCTTTTCGCCATACAGCGGATCAAACGCCTCTTCCGGCAGTTTCAGCGCCAGTGCAAACGCACGCAGCAGGCGCAACGACATGGCGGTCATCTCGCGCTGCCAGCGCAGCAACAATGGCCGTAGCTCCGGTAACGCCTCCGGCCACTGATTTGGCCCCTGCAATCTGGCCCACGCGGGGGTGTTGTCATCTATTGGTAGTTTCGCCCGCTCAGCCCCGAGATCAAATTGTTCACGCCAGTCAGGCTGACCGCGCGTAATTTCTGAGGCCGCGCGGTTGTAACCGCGAAAATGGGATGAGTTGATCATCGCCACGGCCAGTTTTTCTTCCTCCGGCAAGGCAAAGAACTGGCGCGATGCATTCTGCACATCGCTCAGTAAGGTTTTATCAATGCCGTGATTTTTCAGATAGAAGAAGCCGATCTCGCGTGCGGCGTAACGCAACTCGGACAGAAACGCTTCGCGCTGTTGCGGCGACGCTGAAAACTGGCTGAAGTCGATTAATGGGATATTGGTGGAAGGCTGGCTCATCGCTCACTCCGCTATGAATGAAAAGAGGTGTTCTTATCCCGACGCTATCACAGCCCCCGAACGGATAACCAATAGCCAGATGCTCTGATTTATACTACGAAGTTATGAATGACAGGTGATGAATGACAAGTGACGAGTAATGAATGTGATGATCTGTCATTCGCCAGTCATCACATTCAGGCTTCGCGCTGTTGCGGCGACGCTGAAAACTGGCTGAAGTCGATTAATGGGATATTGGTGGAAGGCTGGCTCATCGCTCACTCCGCTATGAATGAAAAGAGGTGTTCTTATCCCGACGCTATCACAGCCCCCGAACGGATAACCAATAGCCAGATGCTCTGATTTATACTACGAAGTTATGAATGACAGGTGATGAATGACAAGTGACGAGTAATGAATGTGATGATCTGTCATTCGCCAGTCATCACATTCAGCGGAGGATTTGGGGTAATTAAGATTGTTCATCGCCGAGGTAACGGTACACCACGGCCAGATCCTGATCGCCATAACCGGCACCCACCGCGCCCTGCCAGGTTTCGCTGATGCGTTTCATCACCGGCAGCTCCAGTTTACTTCCCGCTTCCAGCGCCAGGTTGATATCCTTCAGCGCCCACGTCAGCTGCATCTGTGGTGTATAATCGCCGCTTTTGAACATCTCCATTTTGCCTTTAATATAAGGTGCCGCCAGCGGTCCGCCTTCGAGCACGCTCCACAGGTCATCTGTGGTGAAACCGAGTTCTTCAGCCAGCTGCGTGGTTTCGGCGATGCCTTCCATCATGGCAATCAGCCAGGCGTTTACCACGAGTTTCATCCTGGACGCGCGCCCTGCCTCACCCAGCCATTTAGTCGCTTTGGAGATCGCCGCAAATACCGTTTCCACGGCAGCACCCGCTTCCCGATCGCCGCTGGCCAGAACCACAATCTGCGCCTGCTCAGCCGGCGCTTTCGTGCCGGACACTGGCGCATCGAAGAACACCACATCCGGGCGCTGCGCTTTGATCAGGGCGATCAGGCTTTCGGTCGCTTCGACACCCAGCGTCCCCATCTGCGCGATGATCCCGCCTTGTTTCAGCCCCGCCAGCAAACCGTTATCCCCCTGATAAACTTCCAGCGACGTTTTGCCATCGGACAGCATAGTGATCACCACATCGGCACCTTCAACGGTTTCCCGCGGTGTCGTGCCACGCGTCGCCCCGGCGCTGACAAGATCATCTCCGCGGGAGGTCGTACGGTTCCAGACGCGGGTGGTAAACCCTTTTTTGATCAGGTTTGCGGCAAAGGCATGCCCCATCGCGCCGAGGCCCAGTACGGCGACGACCGGCTGTTTAAGTTCGGATTGCTGACTCATGTGTGACTCCTTGTGCAAATAATGATTGTGGTAAAAGGCTAACACCGCTGAGTTTCCTGCGGGACTGGCTTCTGTAACCGAATGCAACAGAACGGCTGATAGTACTTAACCTCTGCTGACCAACTGGCGTAACATACGCGCTTTCTTATCGTTAAATAACATTGAATATTCTGCGCAGGCTATGATTTTGCGAAGATTTTCAGGAGTAGCAAGCACTATGAGTAAAGTCGTTTTGATCGGAATTATTTCATTCATTTTCCTGATGATGGTGGTGATGCTGGGCTCGGTCTACATCTACCCCTGGTGGATGCAACGTTCAACCGAAGGCGCCTGTGCGCAGATAACCAAGAGCGATGCGATAGATACCGTCACCCGTGACTACATGGAAAACCGTATCCCTAACTGGGGCAACGACAAAGACAATATGGGCACGTCGGTCCCGGTGTTGAGCTTCATCAGTGATGATGCGAAGGAAGATAAAGGCACTTACCACATTCCTTTCAGTGCCAAAGGCCCGAATGGGAAGCTGGGATATGTAGCGCATTTTAACTGCTCGAATCATTATGTTAAGTATTCGACGGTAGAGTGAGATATGCGGCTTTTCACCGCTGACCGAGAAAGTTTCGGTTTCTTAATTGCAGTGATCACTTAACGCGCTGCGCCGAAACCGCCAAAGAGGGAGGAAAGCGCCTTCCTCTTTGATCTCCCTTTTCAAAACCCAGCAGGTAATCTCATGATCTTAAGTGTTAATCACGTCGGTTTTTCAGTTAAAAATATTGAAGACTCATTATTTTTCTGGACTCATATTCTTGGAGGGGAGTTATTACGCGAAGGGAAAATGTCTGGACCTATTATTGATGAAGTGACAGGCGCAAGGGGAGCTGATGTACGAATGGCTTTGCTTGAACTGGCTGGTATTAAAATTGAATTACTGCAATACAATAACATTGAACAGCCAGAAGAGCCTTCAGCACCCTACATCCCAGGCTACGCTCACCTTGCGTTTATAGTCGAGGATCTTGATACGCTCTTGAGCAAAGTATCGGACTATGGCTGGAAGACGCCAGGGAAACCTCAGACAGTCTTGTCAGGACCCATGCAGGGAACCAGAGTAATATATTTACAAAGCCCCGATGGTCAGACGCTTGAGTTGATGGAACGCAGTCAATGAAGTCCACATATTATGACCCGTTACCTTCTTAGTAAAACAGTGATGTTTGCAAAGTTCGCTGTTGGCACGAAGCAGACAAACACGTGACGCTGAAGGTCTGCTGAGAGCGAGAAGCGGATCTAAAGTCACGCAGGAAACGCCAGTCATATTTATACTTAAACGTTCCAACTCATAGTGTTCGATAACGAGTCAAATGAGGTCCACTTCCCACCATCACTTACTGTCGAGTATTGAAATGGTCTATACAAAATGCAGTCTTAGGGTAGTGAGTTTTTCCGTTTTACAGGTGGACCTCAATAATAGCTCCTCAGGTTTCCATTAGTTTTGAAGACAGAAATTCAATAAAGCGTTGGGTTTTGGCCGGCGTAAGACGCGTTTCTGTCACGGCATAAATGCTGACGTCCGGGCCTTTCCACTCAGGAAGAACGCGCATGAGCCTGCCGGCAGCCAAATCATCTGCAACAATCTTCTCGGGAAGCAGTGCGATTCCCTGACTTTTTATGGCGAGAGTGCGGATCATCCCGACACTGTTAAGCGTGAATCTGCCAAGAACGCCCACCTCGGCATCTACCTTGTTTATCCGTTGATGCAAATTCCAGGTCGATACCCTTGTCATGCAGATGCATTCATGTGCCGCCAGATCCTCAGGTGTAGCAGGTTTGCCTGACGCTTCGATATAACCGGGAGACGCATAGAGTTGGCGCGAGTGCCGACCGATAAGGCGAGCGATCAAACCCGACTCTTCCAGTTTGCCCATGCGGATCGCTACATCGAACGGTTCGGTCACCATATCGACACGCCGCGGAGTCAGGTCGAATTCGAACGTGATGCCGGGATAGTGTCCGGCGAAATCGACGAGGATCGGTGCGAGATAAAGTGTGGCGAAATCGACAGGCAGAGAAACCCGCAAGATCCCGCCCGGCTGCTCAAGCATCTCGCCGAGCTGCTCATGCACCAGCCGTGCCTCGTCGACGATATGTTTGCTTCGCGCATAGTAAAGCTGGCCCGCCTCGGTCAGCTCGATCTTGCGCGTTGTGCGATGCAGGAGCCTCAAACCAATCGCCTTTTCCAACTCACTGATCCGGCGTGACAGGGTGGAGTTAGGAATGCCCAGTGCCTCCGCGGCCCTTCGAAAACTCCTGACCCTCGCGACCTCCACGAACAGCGCCATGTCATTCAAATGGTCCATCTTATTGCCCCACATATGGAATACTGATTTCAACTATAGGGTATTTATCCCGAAATCGGAATGATGGATAGTGGATAGAGACGTCAACGTATGGAGAACTCAAATGAATCCAGTATTCGCACCTGTCCATGTAGGACGCTACACACTGACCAACCGACTTGTCATGGCACCCATGACCCGCAGCCGGGCTGCCTTCGACGGGACACCCGGGGAGCTATCCACCGAATATTATGAACAGCGCGCCAGCCTCGGCCTGATCGTGACTGAAGGCACCCAGCCCTCCGATGACGGCCAGGGCTACCTGATGACACCGGGCATCTATGCACCCGAACATGTCGCCGGCTGGCGGAAGATCACATCTGCCGTCCACGACAAGGGCGGAAAAATCTTCATCCAGCTCATGCATGCCGGGCGCATGAACCACCCCGACAACACTCCGCACCATCGCCAGGGCGTGGCACCCTCCGCAATCGCGCCGGGTGCGGGTATGTTTACCATGGCAGGGATGCAGGACATCCCCACACCGCGCGCGTTGACAACCGAAGAGGTGCGCCAGACCGTCGCCGATTTCCGCAATGCGGCGCGCTCTGCGATTGAAGCCGGTGCTGATGGTATCGAGATTCATGGCGCTAACGCTTATCTCGTCCAACAGTTCTTCGCGCCAAGCGCCAACACGCGCACGGACGAGTATGGCGGCTCTATCGAGAACCGTGCCCGCTTTGCCATCGAAGTGGCCTCAGCGATTGCCGAGGAAATCGGCGCGGACCGCACTGCGATCCGCCTGTCTCCCGGTACGACGATATGGGGAATTGATGAAGGTTCGGAAGGGTCGGAGCTCTATCGTTACCTCGTTGCCGAACTCGACAAGCTCGGTCTTGCCTATCTGCACATCATGCACCAGGGCAACGAAGCGCTGCTCACTGATATCCGCCAGCTCTGGCATCAATCATTGATCGTCAATCGCCCTGGTCGTCCGCGTGAGCAGATTGGCATCGATGTGGCGTCGGGACTGGCCGATCTGGAAGCCTATGGTCAGCTAGTCCTGGCCAATCCTGACTTCGTCGCGCGACTTAAAACGAACGCCGGGATGAACGCTGCGGACCACAAAACATACTACGGCGGCACAGCAGAGGGCTATACCGACTACCCTGCCCTCAACCTCTGAACCCTACCCGCTCATGAAAGGATATTAGATAATGGCTCAATCACCGCAACTTGCGACCGTCGCGGATACCCTCACGCCGGCGAGAAAGAAAGTCCTGGTCGTCGGCGCAACAGGTTTCCTCGGCGCAAAGATTCTGCACAACCTCGCGCTTGAGAAAAGCGCGGCCGTCGTTGCCATGTCGCGAAAGGGCGCCCCCTCAGGTGGGGACGCCGACATCGAATGGGTTCGCGGCGATATGATGGATCCGGCGTCGCTGGATCGTGCATTGGAGGGCGTTGACGTCGTCGTCAGCTCGGCAAACAGTTACATGAAGGGCAGCCTCGATACCGACTTTCAGGGCAACAAAAACCTCATCGAGGCCGCCGCGCGGGCGAAAGTGAGCAGATTTGTTTTTCTCAGCATCGTGAGTTGCGAAGCCGCGTCCGCTGTGCCTCATTTCCACGCCAAGAAAGTGGCTGAAGATCTGATCAAAAAGTCCGGCGTGCCATACGTCTTTGTCCGGGCACCCTCGTTTCTCGACCAGAGCACAGACTTTATCGCAAAGGCCGTGAAAGATGGGAAATTCCAGGGGATGGGCGACAAGACCACAAGGTGGTCCTACGTGCTGACGGATGACCTTGCCTCCTATCTTACGAAGGCGGCGATCTATCCTGGCGCCGAAATCGTCAACCAGACGATCGATGTTGGCTGGAGCGACGGTCCTAAGAACCAGCAGGAGCTGGCCGATATCATCTCTGATGTCATCAATAAACGTCTGAAGATCCAGATCATTCCCTGGTGGATGATTCGGGTGGCCGCACGGCCGGTCAAGCTGTTTTCCGAACTCGGGTATGATCTGATCCAGATGTTCCTGTTCTTCAGAACGGGGCTCTATGTCTCGGACATCTCCAGGCACGAGGACTTCTTCGGACCCGCTCCGACAGCGCGCGATGCGATCACACGATGGGCACGAAATCAGCAGCTTATTCCCTAAGACGTAGGGATGGGGTGGCAATGCAATGATGACGCGACGTTGCGCCATCATTTGAGAAAAACGGCACGCGATAGCGGGACCGCCCTCAGCGGCGGCGTCTCGCCAGGAGGAGACAGGTATGAACCATTCACCAACCCCTGACAGGGGCAATACTAACGAACAGCAGGCCAAGGGCCGTGCCTTAAGGCTGCACGCTTACGGCGGACCTGAAGCTCTCAAGGTTGATCACGTTTCCTCACCCGAGCCGGGCCCGGGCGAGGTATTGGTATCGATCAAGGCCGCCGCGGTAAACGGCATCGACTGGAAAATCCGTGAAGGCCACCTGCGCGAGCGCTTCAAGCTGACCCTGCCTGCGACGCTTGGCATTGAAATGGCTGGCGTCGTGATTCGAACTGGCCACGACGTCACGAACGTGAAGCCAGGGGATCGTGTTATGGCGGCCCTCGGTGGCGTCGGAGCCTACACCGACTTTCTGGTCATTGATGCCGAGAAGCTCGTCCTGACGCCGGCAGGGCTGTCCGACGTCCAGGCTGCCGCCATTCCTGTAGCTGCAATGACGGCCTGGCATGTCATTCAGGCAGCGGATTTCGATCTGTCTGGAAAGCGAGTGTTGATTCAGGGCGCGGCTGGCGGTGTGGGTGGCTTTGCGGTTCAGTTCGCGAAGATGGCCGGTGCAACTGTCCATGCTACGGCATCGACCACGAGCCTTCACCATGTGCGAACTCTGGGTGCCGATGATGTTACAGATTATCGCCAGCAAACCCTGGAACATCTTACGGGTCAGTTCGACCTGGTGGTCGATCTGGTCGGCGGCGTGGTACTGGATCAGTGCTGGGACCTGCTGGCACCAGGCGGACTTTTGGTAAGCATTGCTGCTCCGGACGTAATCGCTCGCGCACCGCTAGGCCGCCGTGGCGTCTTTTTGTCTAACAAGCCGGACACTGCACGCCTGGCCTCAATTGCTCAGCAGGTCGCCGCAGGCACATTGCGTTCAACAATTGCAGAGGTGATTAGTCTCGGCGATTTGCCCCTAGCGATTGAGCGCAACCGTACCGGCCATCCACCGGGTAAGATCGTTGCGGACCTTACCCTCAAATGAGGCGAAAAGGAGGAAGAGGTGGAAAACCGCGCGGCCTTACTGCGCGGGTTGAACCCGACCGGAGGGCACCGCGCAGCGGTGGGATTTTGCGGCAATAACGGAAGTGCCTGAAACGTGGCCGGGATGCATGGCACACGTTTGAAAAAACGCGGGAGTCCAGAGGGCGCGCGTTTACGCGTCCTTTGGGCCAGTGTGGGTGGCAACCCACGGTTTTGAAGTAGTGGCCAGTGAAGCCACCCATAATTGTAATTATTGTCATCACCCTTTTTTGTTCCCTTTCGTAAACCTGCCAATTAGAATGCAAACCGTTATCATTTGTATTTACTTGGTTGTATTTTATTTCAGGGAATCACTCACATGTCTTTCAACCATGCCCCGCGCGGGGCTCTTGTCGGTGGATTTAAAAAATCCGTCGTTGCTGTCGCTATTCTCCACTGCTCGCCTCTCCTTGCGGCGACGCAGCCGTCTGAAGACTCCATTACCGTGAACGCGCAAGCCTATGCGCTGGATACCACCGATTACAGCGCAACGCAGAGTTCGACTGCCAGCAAAAGCGATACCCCGCTCAATGAAACGCCGCAGTCGGTCAGCGTGGTCACGCAGTCGATGATTCAGGATTACGACGTGACATCTCTGGATGACGCGATGAAGTTTGTCAGCGGCGTGACACAGGGAAATACGCTGGGCGGAACGGAAGATGGTTTCGTTAAGCGCGGGTTTGGGGCGAACAGTGACGGGTCGATTCTGATTGATGGCGTGCGCAGCAATCAGGGGCTTGGATTTGATTCGACTATCGATCATATCGAAGTGCTGAAAGGATCGGCTTCACTGCTGTATGGGATCCAAAACCCCGGCGGCGTGATCAACATGATCACCAAAAAACCGCAGTATGAGTGGAATACCCGCGTCAGTGGTCGTACCGGCGGATTTGGTGGCGGAGCAGGAACTCTCGACGTAACCGGTCCGCTTGGCAATGGTTTCGCATTTCGCATGATAGCCGAGCGCCAGTATGAAGATTACTGGCGCAACTTTGGCAGCGACTCACACACCCTGCTCGCGCCCTCGCTGAGCTGGTTCGGTGAAAAAGCCAGTTTTAACATCAGTTATCAGGAATACAAATACGATATTCCTTACGATCGCGGGACAGTATTTTCCAACGGCAAACCACTGGATATTCCTTATAACCGCCGTCTCGACGAACTGGCTAACCACGCCTGGGGAAAAACCAAACGCCTTAATACTACGTGGGAATATCAGCTGAATGAAGACTGGAAAACGCGGCTGACCTACGCCTGGCAGCAACGCCGTTATGACAGCAATGAAGTCCGTGCCACCGCAGTGAATACCGAAACGGGCGCCGTGACCCGCCGTGCGGATGCAAATCGCGGATTCAACCATCAGACCAGCTATACGTCATGGGACTGGATCGGCAATCAGGAAATCTTCGGAATGATGAATGACTTGCTGATTGGCGTCGATTACGAGAAAAACGAAACCTACAAGCAGTACTCGTATCGTGGCAAAACCTTCAGCACGTTTAACATGTACGATCCGGTCTATGGCGTTGAACCCATTACTAACAGCAGCACTTATTCCGACAGCAACAGCAATTTGCGCAATACGCTGTATAACAAATCGGTCTACCTGAAAGACAGTATTCATCTGACCGACAAATGGATCGGCGTAGTCGGCGGGCGTTATCAGCATTACAACCAGAAGCAGACGTCCGGTTTCGTGAATCCCACCCAAAGTCTGGATGATACCGACGACAAATTTCTTCCGCAGGTGGGCGTGGTGTACAAACTCACGGATGACCTCTCGTTCTACGCCAACTACAGTAAATCCTTTACGCCTTCCACCGATGTGGATGACAACGGCAACGTGGCCTCCCCGGAAAGCGGCACCACCTATGAAGTCGGCACAAAATGGCAGATTTCACCGCGTCTGGATGCCACGCTGGCGGTGTATCGCATTGATGAAGAAGACATGTCGGTATTCATTAACGGCGTAACCCGCAATATTCCTAAAGCACGCTCGACGGGTGCGGAGCTGGAGCTTAACGGGGAAATAGCCAAAGACTGGGATCTGACCGCCAACTACAGTTACGACAAAACAGAAATCACCGAAGATGACGTGAATTCTGCCAATGTCGGTAACCGTCTGGTGAATGCGCCAACCAATATGGGCAGCCTTTATCTCAGCCATACCATGCGCTGGTCAGTGGTGCCGGGCGATTTCCGCGTAGGCGGCGGTGCGCGTTACGTCGGTACGCGTGCGGGTGACCCGGAAAACAGCTTCACTTTGCCGGATTACACCGTGGCCGATGCGTTTGTCGCCTGGGATAACCAACTGCTGGGCAAACATACCCAGATTAAGCTCAACGTAAATAATCTGTTCGACAAAGAGTATTACTCCTCAAGCGCAGGAAATTTACGCGTGATCGAAGGCGAACCGCGCAATGTGGTGCTCTCAGCAGCCGTAGATTTCTGACAGACGAAGAAACAGAAGTTTAAGACGTGGATCAGAGCCGGCACAGAAATGTGCCGGTTTTCGTTATTCGTTATTCGTTATTCGTTTTACACTATTCTTCACCCGTTACTTTGCAGGTAACTTACTCCAGTAAGTCCCGCTGAACGGCACCGGCAGGAACTGTTGATAAAGATCTTTCATGGTTTGTTGCGGATCGACATCCTTGAACAGCTGCGGATACATCGCTTTCGCAAACACTTCTACGTCCACCAGATGATACGGGCTGAGGTAGAAGTTATGCCAGACGCTGTACGCGCGCCCTTCCCGCACCGCTTTCAGTGTGGAAAGCACCGGTTGCTGATCCATCACCTGACGGAAACTCTGCGCGGCTTCTTCCTGCGTGACCTGCGGGCCCAGCATCAGATTCGACACTCGCTTGCCTTCGGGCCCCGCCATACCGGTGGTGATATACACATCGGGGTTGGCGACGATCACCGCTTCCGGGTTGAGATCGCCATACACGCTTTTAAACGCGCCTTTAGCGATGTTATCGCCACCCGCAAAGGCCAGCAGATCCGCCAGATTACCGTGAGACACCGTGGTACAACAGGCTTCACGACGCCCAAGATGTAACTGCAACATCACCGTAGGCTTCTTTCCCTGATACGCGGCAATACGTTCCTGTACGCGGTTCATATGCTGCTGATAGAAGGTGATAAAACGCGCCGCTTTTTCGGGATGGTTAAGCACATCGCCTAACAGCTTCACGCTGGGGATCGTGTTATGCAATTGATCGACGCGCAGATCGACGTAGATCACCGGGATCCCCGCTTTGGTCAGCGCTTCTTGCATCACATCGTGATCGTCCTGCTTTTTAGCGTAAATGGGCAAAATCACCAGATCTGGCTTCAGCGCGATAACCTTCTCGACGTTCATCTGCGTGTAATTGTTCTGCCCAAGCAGCGGGATCTTGCCGATGTCAGGAAAAGCTTTCAGATACATCGCCCAGCTCTGCGCATCCAGCGACGCCATGTCCCCCGGCCACCCCACCACATGCTGCGCAGGGTTTCCGTCCTGAACCAGCGCCAGCGTATATAACATCCGGCTTTCGCCGACGACAATGCGCTGTGGATTTTCTGGAACCTCAACCGTGCGCTGAGAAATATCTGTCACCGTTTTGGCCTGCACGGCACCGGCGAGCAGCATGCAGGAGATCAGCAACGAAGGAATGAACTTAGGCATAGTACCTCAGGGAGGGATTTTTAATGTGGGGATGATAATGATAATCGTTGAGTATCGCAAACGTGAGGATACCCATCTTTAATGCGCAATTTTAATATTAGCTTATCGATATAATGAATTTCTAACATAGTAGTAACCCGTTTATGGTGATAACTCCTGCCAGCGCAGCCTCCCTCCGCTGGCCTCTGACCCAAGGAGAGACAGCTCATGAGCGTGCAATTTATCGGGATGATCGGCCACCGTCTGGCATCTGAAATCATCCCGCCTGCCGGTCCGATTTTTGATAAGCAATACATCGCCGATTTCGCCAAAGCCCACGAAGACGCGGGTTTTGACCGCATTCTGGTGGCCTACGCTTCGGATCAGCCGGACGCCTTTCTGGTGACTGCCCATGCCGGAGCAAACACTTCCCGCATTCACTTCCTGCTGGCGCACCGCCCTGGTTTTGTTGCCCCCACACTGGCGGCCCGCAAGCTCGCCACGCTCGATCACCTTCTGGATGGCCGCGTCGCCGTGCATATCATCAGCGGCGGAAGCGATGCAGAACAGCGCCGTGACGGCGATTTCGAACCTAAGTCTGGCCGCTATCAGCGTACGGATGAATATATCGATGTGCTGAAAAAAAGCTGGTACTCGGAAAAAGGCTTCGACCATCAGGGCGAATTCTATCAGGCAGAGAATGCCTTTTCGGCCATCAAACCTTATCAGCAACGTTTGCCGGTGTTCTTTGGTGGCTCCTCTGAAGATGCCATCCGCGTGGCAGGTAAACATGCCGATGTCTTTGCGCTGTGGGGCGAACCGCTGGCAAGCGCCGCGGAAACCGTCGCTGCGGTGAAAGCCTCGGCGGCGGCGCATCAGCGGGAGATAAATTTCAGCATTTCATTCCGCCCTGTTCTCGGTAACACCGAGGAAGAGGCGTGGGCGAAGGCCGATGAGATCCTGGCAAAAGCCAAAGCGCAGCAGGAGAAAAGCGGTCAGGTGCTGGCGGCCAAACCGCAAAGTGTCGGGGCGCAGCGGTTGCTAAATGCGGTGGCAAAAGGTGACCGGCTCGACAGTTGCCTGTGGACCGGTATCGCGGGGCTGATCGGCGGCGGATCTAACTCAACGGCGCTGGTTGGGACCCCTGAACAGGTCTCCGAGGCGCTACTCAAGTATTACGATCTGGGCATTACCACGTTCCTGATCCGTGGCTTTGATCCGCTTAATGATGCTGTCGAATACGGCAAGCATCTGATCCCGCTGACGAAGAAAAAAATCGCTGCCCGTCAGGCCAGTCGTCAACCTGCCCGTACCAGTCTGGTCTGAGGAATTGCAATGCGAGTGAATGTGAAAAATATGCTGCTGGCGGTGTCACTGATCGCCAGTATATCTGCGGCATTTGCCGAAACTGTGACACTGCGCGTGGCGGATCAAAAAGGGAATATGCGCGCACAGCTGGAAGCGGCGGGCAAACTGGATAATTTGCCGTACAAGATTGAATGGTCGGAATTCCCCGCCGCTGCACCGCTGGCAGAAGCGCTGAACGCGCAGGCGGTGGATGTCGGGATTATCGGAGATGCCCCCCTGTTGTTTGCCGAGGCTGCCGGAGCGCAGGTGAAAGCTATCGCGGTGGATAAATCAGATGCCTACGGCACCGCGCTGCTGGTCAAGCCCGACAGTCCGATTAAAACGGCGGCCGATCTGAAAGGCAAAAGTATCGCCACCAACCGCGGATCTATCGGGCATTTCGTGGCACTGAAGGCGCTGGCATCTGCCGGGCTGACTGCCAAAGATGTCACCTTCCGCTTTCTGCCGCCGAGCGATGCCAAGCTGGCGCTGACGCAAGGCTCTGTGGATGTCTGGGCGACGTGGGAGCCCTACACCGCCTTCGCCCAGACGCAGGATCATCTGCGGGTGCTGGTCAACGGACGCGGCCTGTGGTCCGGTAACAGCTTCCTCGCGGCGACGGATACCGCGCTGAAAGATCAGGGCAAACGTCAGGCGATTGCCGACTATCTCCAGCGTCTGAGCGACGCCCAGATCTGGGCGTATAAGAATCTGGATGCGTACAGCGTAAAGCTGGCGAAGATTATCGGTTTCCCGCTCGATGCGGCGAAGCTGTCGTTTGAACGCCGCAAATCCTACTGGCAGGCTATCGACTCAGCGACCGAAATACAGCAACAACAGACAGCGGATTTCTATCACGCTCAGGGGTTATTGCCTGTCGCGCTCAACGTGAGCGGCACGTTTGATCACTCTTTCCTGCTGAAATAATCCTGCTTTTCGGCACCGGTTCCCCTGCTGGTGCCTTTTCCTTTGCCCCATTTATCGCTCTGATAACAACGGCAACTCCCTGCTAATCCAGTCGTCGAACACCTGCATCGCGGACGACATGCGTTTGGATTTGAGCCGCGTCAGCCAGTAGCTACCGAGCGTGATTTCAGTCGCAAAAGGCCGTACCAGATTTCCACTTTCCAGCTCGCGGGCAAACATCGATACCGGCACCAGCGCCACGCCTTCAGCCTGCATGGCGGCTTCCACCATCAGACGCGAGGAATCAAACACCGCGCCCGTCGCCCGCCACGGGGCCAGCCCGGCCGCAGTCATCCACTTATCCCATTCATCAGGACGGTATGAACGCAATAGTATTTCTTTGGTCAGTGATTCGGGATTGGTCAGACGGCGGGCGATTTCCGGAGAGCATAAAACGGTGTGCGGCGCGTCGAACAGCAGCCGGTTATCGGTCGCCGCCCAGGTGCCTGTGCCAAAACGGATGGCGAAATCCAGGCCTTCAGAGGCCAGATTGACCACGTTATTATTGGTGAGGATTTTCAGTTCGATAAAAGGATGTTGCTCACGAAACGCCTTCAGTCTTGGCAACAACCAGCCGACTGCGAAGGTGCCGACCACCGCAATGGTCAGTACTTCATGGAAATATCCGCCTTCAAAGCGCTTGAGCACGGTCTGGATCTGGCTGAACGCCTCAGTCAGAACTGGCAACAGCACCAGTGCTTCATCGGTCAGCTCCAGCCCGCGCGGCAATCGTTTAAACAGCGCCGTGCCCAGCCGATCTTCCAGTAAACGCACTTGCTGGCTGACCGCCGCCTGCGTGACGCTCAGCTCAAGCGCGGCGCGGGTGAAGTTAAGGTGTCGGGCTGACGCTTCAAAAGCCCGCAGCGCATTGAGAGGCAGAGATGTCCGCATAATGACTTATCCATAAGTTTTTCTTTATCCTGCGCGAAATTATTCTCGCTTGTCAATAATCTGCCAAACAAGGATATTGCCGGTCTCCGCAATACAACAGATAAGGATTTCTATGTTCAATAATACATTTCGTCATAAAGCGCTGCTGACCGTGGCCCTGATGCCTTTATTATTTTCCAGCGCCCCGCTATGGGCTCAGACGCCTGAACAGGCCAAAGCCGTGCAGCAAAAACTGGCTGATTTGGAAAAAAGCACCGGTGGCCGTCTGGGCGTGGCGATGATCAATACCGCTGATAACTCACAGACCGTTTACCGTGGCGAAGAGCGTTTCGCCATGTGCAGTACGAGTAAAGTGATGGCGGCATCGGGCGTACTGAAAGCCAGTGAGCAAGATAAAAACCTGCTGAATAAGCATGTGGATATCAAAAAGTCAGATCTGGTGAACTACAACCCGATTACTGAAAAACATCTCGATACCGGTATGACGCTTGGCGAACTCGGCGCAGCAGCCATTGAATACAGTGACAACGTGGCGATGAACAAGCTTATCGCGCAACTTGGTGGGCCGGCGAAAGTGACCCAGTTTGCGCGCTCGATCGGCGATGAGACATTCCGCCTTGACCGTACAGAACCGACGCTCAACACCGCAATTCCGGGCGACAAGCGTGACACCACGTCGCCTCTGGCGATGGCGCAAAGCCTGCGTAAACTGGCGCTGGGTGATGCGCTGGCCGAACCGCAGCGCGCGCAGCTGGTGGCATGGCTGAAAGGTAACACCACCGGTGCTGCCAGCATCCGTGCCGGTCTGCCGGCTTCCTGGACCGTCGGGGATAAAACCGGCAGCGGTGATTACGGTACGACCAATGATATCGCCGTTGTCTGGCCTGATAATCACGCACCGCTGATTTTGGTGACCTATTTCACCCAGCCGCAGCAGGATGCCAAAGCCCGTAAGGACGTCTTAGCCGCCGCCGCAAAAATCGTGACTGAAAACCTGTAACGTCCGTCGCCCATGTGGACTCACCTCATGGGCGTATTGTTCTGTTAGTTTTCCGTGCGTTGCGCAAACTGTGAACTTCCGCCCTGTGCGAAACCGCTGAACGTGGTTAATAGAGGATGTCGCCCGATATCAGGCTTAGCTCACAGGATGCAGCATGGAAAATTACACCAACAAAAGCGGTGATTCACAGGTTGTCAGCTTCCAGATAGATGCCAACTCGATCAAAGTCCGCTTTAAGAATAACCACGTGTATTTATACGACATCCGCCATCCCGGCCCGGAACATCTTGAGAAAATGAAAGAACTGGCGCGCTCCGGCTGGGGCCTGAATACTTATATTGAAAGCGAAGTGAAAACGGATTTTTCTTCCAAGGTTTTCTGAACACCGATTCCGTTCTGTAGTAAATAAAAACTCCCTCTCAGCAAACATTTATTATCCCTGAGAGGGAGTGAGTTTATTACTTATTGATAGCGTCAGATGACAAGTACGAAGAAGTATTAAAAGACTGCATAAATTCTGTCTGTTGCTCCACTAACGTCAGGTTACTATGTGTGGCAGAGAAAGTACTCATCGCTTCTATTAATTCTTGAACTTGTATGCTCGTCAAATCATAACCGTCAGCCGTGTGAATAACTTTGTTTTTGTAATCAGTAGCCGAAAACCAGTTCATCAGTTCAACAGAGTCTTCGGAATTTTTTTCGTTAATCATCAGGTTAGCGTTCTTTTTGGAGAACCAAAGATCGCTAAATGTAGCGTCATTGAACTGCAGGATATCCGGGCTTTCTGATTTGAGCGCTGAATCCTTAACTTGATCTTTTCCATGGCCGTTAGAAAACAGATAAGTGTCCTGGCCGCTGCCTCCGTTTAAGGTGTCATCTCCTGCGCCGCCGTCTAAAACATCAGTACCACTTCCGCCACTAAGACTGTCGTTACCTGCGCCGCCTATAAGGCGGTCTGCGCCATACCAGCCTGACAGCCTATCTGCACCTTCATTCCCAGTTGAGATAACACCTGATGTGGCCAGGTCGTCTGCAGTCAGTGTCACGTCATCAAAAATGAATTGGCTGTAGCGAAAGTCACTGCTTTGCCTGTCGTCGTGAAAATAGTAACTCAATCTCACGCTATCTTCAGTACCGTATGCTTTGATAATCAGGTCATTACCATCACGTTCAAATATTGCCGAATCTGACTTTGCACCCGTAAAACGAAGAAAATTGCTTTCTTTCTTGGTAGAAAAATCGTACATCGTATCCTGGCCGTGCCCCGCTGCGAAAAGGTAAGTATCACTGGCTCCGCCGCCATTTAGGTAGTCGTTACCCGCACCGCCTTCCAGGATATCAGTGCCACTACCGCCACTAAGACTATCGTTACCAGCGCCACCCGTCATTCTGTCTGCGCCATACCAACCTAATAGACTATCTATACCTTCAGTCCCAGTTGAGATCACACCTGTTGTGGCCAGGTCGTCTGCAGTCAGTGTCACGTCATCAAAAATGAATTGGCTGTAGCGAAAGACACTGCTTTGCCTGTCGTCGTCCATGAAATAATAACTCAATCTCACGCTGTCTTCGGTGCCATAGGCTTTGATAATCAGGTCATTACCATCACGTTCAAATATTGCCGAATCTGACTTCGCACCCGAAAAACGAAGAAAATCGCTTTCTTTCATGGTAGAAAAATCGTACATCGTATCCTGGCCGTGCCCCGCTGCGAAAAGGTAAGTATCACTGTCTCCGCCGCCATTTAGGTAGTCGTTACCCGCACCGCCTTCCAGGATATCAGTACCACTACCGCCACTGAGACTGTCGTTACCCACTCCTCCCTCTAAAATATCATTGCCTCCTCCACCGCTCAGGCTGTCGTTTCCGGCACCGCCAGTCATCCGGTCTACGCCATACCAACCAGAGTATGTGTCATTTGCCTCGGTGCCTGTATACGTCATACCCCTTGCCGCCAGATCTCCCACCGTCAGCGTAGCGTCGTCAAACACAAAACTGCTGGTGCGGTAATTACTTGTGGAAGAACTACTTTCAATAAAATAATCAGTTAATGTCACGCAATCTTCTGTGCCATAAGCGTTAATAATGAGGTCGTTACCCGATCTATCGAAATTCGCAGATGTTGCCATTGAGCCCACAAAACGAATAACATCCCCGTACTGTTTATTGTTATATGAATGAATTTTATCCTGCCCGTGCCCGACATAAAATAAATAAACCTCTGATTTATTTCCGTCATTAATCAGCAATTCATCTCCACTCGTGCCTCTTCTATATTTAGAAAATGAAAGACTGACTTGCTCCACTTCATTTTTGAAGTCAGTAGTATAAGTAAGCAGGTTTAAGAAAGTATAGCTGACATCATAAAAGTGAATGACATCTGTCTTTTCTTCTTGAGCAAGATACTGAGTAAAGGCATCAATATTTAATGATATTTTATCATCTTTATATTCGATAGTTACCAGATTAAATTCATCCTGATAAGCAGTCTGAATCATTAACCGGGCTAAAGAGAAATCATAATACTCCTGATACTCTTTTTGAAGCATAGCTATTCTATTTGGCAAACCATTCAAATTATCTGTAGAGAGAATATCTCCGGTAATGACCTCAAGAAAAGCCACTTTCCGTGCGTCAAATTCATCACCACGAAGAGTAGGACTAACATTCTCCACGCCAGCCCAGTTGAAGAGAATATCCTCTAACAGATTGCTTTTACTCGCATCAAGGGGATTAGCAATAAATTGCTCAACAAGTGTTTTAAGCTTATCATTTCGGCTCATGGCAATATGCAAATTGACCATATTCCCTGAACCTTTCAGGAAAGGCATGCCAAGTATTTCTTCAGTAAGAACATACTCACCGCTGTATCGTGTGTCCGCAGTGTTTGTGTCGAACCACACATCAGATGAAGCGGCTGTAGTACTATCATTAAATGTTATTGTACTTGTTTGCCTGTGAGCATTACCGTTCTCATCCACAAAAGTGGACGAACTATATTTCGTTGCAATAGTCTTTATATTTAATTGATCTAACGCGGTTAATTCTCCACTATCAACATGTCCATTACTGTTCTCATCTTGCCAGACACGTAATTGCTGCCAGATAGCATCTCCTGAATCTAATTGACCATTTTTATTATCATCCAGATCCTTAAGCGCGTCATACCCGTTAGTCGCCAGATGACCGTTTTTAAGCCTGGTGTTATTACCAAACAATTCCGCACCTGAATCGATCAGACCGTCCCCATTAATATCCCTGACTAAAAGTCCGTCATCTGCACCAACCCAACCGGTACTTTCTTCAAAAAAATTCCCGTCATGATCAAAATAGATACCCTGTTGTTTACTTAAGGTTTCGATACCATCACCGTCTAAATCGAAAATAATGGGACTGAGTTCATTTTTGGCATCATCTAAACTTGGTGTACGTCCCGGAATGCGGTACCCATATTTATCAATCACCCCTCCCTCTACTAATGCATTATAAGCATTTAATTCTGGGTGGCCGCGGTAGATAAGGTCTATTCCTACACCCACTGTAATCCCCACATGCGTACCATAAGTCTCAGTAGCCAATGTTACCGAGAGGTCTTTAAATGCTTGTTTTCCAGCTGCTTGCGGATCCTTTTTATATAACTGATACAGATCGTAAGCATATTCACCCTTCCCTGCGGCCCCCAACGCCGTAGAGAGGCCCTGAGCAGCCCTTACCGGTTTTCCATCAAGCAGATTGTATCTATCATTATATTTAGCCGCATCAGCCCGATGCCCAGCAGCAGCAGTGGCGGCTGCATTTCTTTCGGCTTCTAAGGCGATGTATGCTGCACTCCCTCGTCCACCACTGGCATCCATTGCAGCAATTTGAGCGTCTAATGAAGCTACCCGACTGTTTTCTGCCACCGCGGCGAAGGTAGATGTAGCAAATTTTGAAGCCGCATCTACTTTACTGGCATTTACATCAGAAGTTCCGAGCTTAGACTCCACAAATGTATCAAAATTATCTTTTAAATCACTTAGAGTTTCCGGAGATTGATCCTTCGCATATTCAATAATGAGATCGGTTATGATATTTTCTTGCTCTTGAGTATCAGACATAATATAACTCCTTTTATATAAAAACCTAAATTACCACCAATTAATATTCATGCTAAGCTTTAGTTTAATATCAAAAGCATTCCCATTTACACATTTTATGGTTATTGCAAGCTGGAAATATTACTGAAAATAAAAATGTAAAGCGAGTTCTTAATTACGACCTGGGTCACAGATATCTTTATTTATCCTTCGCTACCTCGCAGATCCATAGAAATATAATATTTTTAATTAAATCTCATCAAATCGATGAATAATAATCACATTTAATTCAACATAATTATTACGATTCCAGTCAAAATAATTCTGGCGATATGAATGACGCCAGATAACAGGCAAAAAAATCCCCGGTGAGGTCACCAGGGATTTCCTGAAAAACTATTATTTAAATGGTTTTAAATCTTCAGCTTCACATAATCAATCGCTCGGCTGATGATCCCGCCCTGCGCGACGTCTTCCAGCGCCACCAGTGGAACAGTTTTGATCACTTTACCGTTATCCACGATATTGATGTTGCCGAGCTCCTGACCTTTGTTAAGCGGTGCTTCGACCTGCGGATTGGTCAGCACGTACTGGGCTTTCAGCTTATCGGCATCGGCCTGCGGAACGCTGATGAACACATCGCTCAGTGAACCGACTTTCACCTGATCGTTAGCCCCAAACCAGACGTGCTCGCTGGAAACAGTCTGATTGGCTTTGAAGATTTGCTTGCTGGTGTACTCACGGAAGCCCCAGGTCAGCAATTTACGCGCCTGGTCTTCACGCCCTTTCGAACTTTTCCCGCCCATGACCACCGCAATCAAACGACGATCGCCCTGCGTGGCCGAAGCAATAATGTTGAAACCTGCACTTTCGGTGTGACCGGTTTTCAGGCCATCGACCTGCAGGTTTTTATCCCACAGCAGGCCGTTACGGTTTTGCTGAGTGATGTTGTCATACGTCAGCGATTTCTCGCTATACATGTGATATTCCTCAGGTTCACCACCGATAATCGCGCGGGAAAGTTTGGCGAGATCATAAGAAGTTGTGTACTGACCCGGCGCATCCAGACCGTGTACAGTTTCGAAATGGGTATTGGTCAGCCCCATGCTCACGACGTATTTGTTCATCATACCCACGAAGCTGTCCTGGCTGCCGGCCACATAATTCGCCATGGCAACACAGGCGTCATTACCGGAGGTAATGATAATGCCGCGGATCAAATCGCGTACCGAAACGCGATCGCCCGGCTTGAGGAACATCAGCGAAGAACCTTCCAGACTTTTATTACCAGCGACCCACGCTTCCTGCGGCACGGTCACAATGTCGTTCATCGTGATTTTCTTCTGATCCAGTGCGCGGTCAATCACGTAGCCGGTCATCAGTTTGGTCAGGCTGGCCGGGTTACGACGGTCATCCGGGTTCCCTGCTGCCAGCACATCACCGCTGGCGTAATCCATCAGGACAAAAGACGCGGCATCAATGCTCGGGGGAACAACCGGGAAATCCAGTGGCGCAACAGCGCTCGCACTGCCCGCAGAGAACAACAACACACAAGATAAAACACTTATTACACTACGTTTCACTGAATCTTCCTTAAACATGCCGCATTGACCTGAACATAAATCCGCTCAGCATCTATACAAATAATCATACAAAAAAGTCATAGATCGAGATCTGCGGCATAGGGTGCCTGAAAACGGCGTTCAGAAAAACCCTTAGTCTTTTGCTAAGCATTTCATAATGAAACGATTCGGTTACAAGTTGGATGCTTTAACGCCAAAACAGGCAGTGACTGACGTAATCAGTTTTCGTTATCGCAAGATGCTGTTTTTGAAACCATTGAAATTGACTTTAAACGCCCGCCTGTCGCGGAAAATTTGCATTATGCCCCGATAAACCCTCGCGATAGACAGCTTCTATCACACCATCACGGCATTCGATTAGACGTAATCCCATCACCCTCCTAAACTTGTGACATAAAATTAACAATCGGATTAACAATTCGTCGATCCGGTTGTTTACAGACCAGATAAAAACCACCTGCGAAGCATAATTATGAAATTCAAAACTGAGATTAAACCCTACCACGGCGCGGCCGGTGGCTGGGGTGCATTGGAATCTACCACCCGTTTCGTCTTCGACAGTAAGAAAGTCCTTTCCAACCTGCGCAACCTGATGCGTGTTAACAAAGGTCGCGGTTTTGACTGTCCGGGCTGCGCCTGGGGCGATGACAACCACAGTACGTTTAGCTTCTGTGAAAACGGCGCGAAAGCCGTCAGCTGGGAAGCAACGCGCAAAGCGGTCGAGCCTGAATTCTTCGCGCAGCACAGCGTCAGCAAACTTCGCGAACAGAGCGATTACTTCCTCGAATATCAGGGACGCCTCACCCACCCGATGCGTTATAACCGCACCACCGATCACTATGAACCCATCAGCTGGGACGCGGCTTTTTCGCTGATCGCCAGCCATCTGAAAGGTCTGGAAAGCCCGGATCAGGCGGATTTCTACACCTCCGGTCGCGCCAGTAACGAAGCCTCCTACCTTTATCAGGTGTTTGGCCGCATGTTCGGTACCAACAATTTTCCTGACTGCTCCAACATGTGCCACGAAGCGAGCGGCGTCGGCCTCAAACAAAGCATTGGCGTCGGTAAAGGCACCATCCGTCTGGATGATTTTGAAAAGGCCGACGCGATTTTTGTCTTCGGCCAGAACCCCGGCACCAACCACCCGCGTATGCTGCACAGCCTGCGTCACGCCGCCGATCGCGGCGCGAAAGTGGTCAGCTTCAACACGCTGCGTGAACGTGGTTTAGAACGTTTCGCCGATCCACAAAAACCGCTGGAAGTCGTCACGCCGAAAGCCGGTCGCATCAGCTCTGCGTACTATCAGCCGAATCTGGGGGGCGATATGGCCGCCGTGCGCGGGATCGTCAAAGCGCTGTTGCAGATTCACCGCGAACGCATCGCCTCCGGCCAGCCTTCCCTGTTCGATGATGAATTTATTGCGCAGAACTGCGTTGGCGTGGACGACTATCTGGCGATAGTCGATGCCACCAGCTGGGAAAAAATCACCGAACAGTCCGGCCTGAGTGAACAGGATCTGCGCGAAGCCGCGGCTATCTATATGTATGCCGAACGCGTGATTTGTACCTGGGCGATGGGCATTACCCAACACAAACATTCCGTGCCGACCGTGCGCGAAATCACCAACCTGCAATTACTGTTCGGCCAGCTTGGCAAACCGGGTGCCGGTTTGTGTCCGGTACGTGGTCACAGTAACGTGCAGGGCAACCGTACCATGGGGATCGACGAAAAAGCGCCGAAAGCCCTGCTGGATGCGATGGAAAAACACTATCACTTCACGCCGCCGCGCACGCCGGGCCATAACACTGTGGAAGCGCTGGAGGCAATGCTGCGTGGCGACGCCAAAGTGCTGATCTGCCTCGGCGGGAATCTGGCTGCGGCAGCACCGGATACACCGCGTACCCTTCAGGCGCTGAGCAATCTGGATCTGTCGGTGCAAATCAGTACTAAACTGAACCGCAGCCATCTGACGCCGGGTCACGAAGCGCTGATCCTGCCAACGCTGGGCCGCACCGAGCTGGATATGCAGGCCACCGGCTCGCAGTTCATCACCGTCGAAGATTCCTTCAGCATGGTTCACGCGTCCGAAGGCGTGGGAATTCCGTTGTCGAAAGAGCAGCGTTCCGAAACCGCGATTGTCTGCGGTATCGCCGATGCGGTGCTTGGCGACAAATACCTCGACTGGATGGCCCTTGCGGATGACTACAACCTGATCCGCGACCATATCGAAGCGACCATTCCTGGTTTCCAGGACTTTAATGCACGCTGCGACATCAAAGGCGGTTTCTATCTGGGCAATGCGGCGGCGGAGCTGAACTTCAATACCTTAAGCGGCAAAGCCAATTTCAGCGCTGCTCCGTTACCGGAAGTGTTGATCCCGATGGGCGATCAAAATGCGCCGTTTACCCTGCAAACGTTGCGTTCGCATGATCAGTACAACACCACAATTTATGGTCTGGATGACCGCTATCGCGGCGTGTACGGCCAGCGTGAAGTGCTGTTTATTCACCCTCAGGATCTGGCTGATTTAGGGCTGAAAGACGGCGAACTGGTGGAAATCGAAACGCTATGGAACGACGGCGTAGAGCGCAAAGTCAGTGGATTCAAACTGGTGAGCTACGATATTCCGCGCGGCAATCTGGCGGCCTATTATCCTGAGACAAACCCGCTGGTGCCGATGTCCAGCTTTGGCGACCAGACCCACACCCCGACCTCGAAAGCCGTTCCGGTTACCATCCGTCGCTGTGAGCAAACGGTCGATCTGCAACGTATCGCCTGAACCGTTTTGCGAGGCATGCCGTAAATCCCCCCTTTCGCTTCAGGGTTATGAGGCGAAAGGGGGATAAGAGCTTGCCCGACGGGGTCAGATCGCGTAAAACTGTCTGCCGCTAATCGAGCCACATTAACCCCCAATTCCCTGGACGATATGTTTCAAGATAACCCGCTGCTCGCGCAGCTAAAACAGCAACTTCACTCTCAGACTCCACGTGTCGAAGGCATCGTGAAAGGCACTGAGAAAGGCTTTGGCTTTCTTGAAGTAGACGGCCAAAAAAGCTATTTCATTCCGCCTCCGTACATGAAAAAAGTCATGCACGGGGACCGAGTGATCGCCTCCCTGCAAACCGAAAAAGAGCGTGAAGTCGTCCAGCCGGAAACCCTGGTTGAACCTTTTCTCAGCCGTTTTGTGGGCCGCGTGACCAAGAAAGACGACCGTCTTTCCATCATTCCCGATCATCCTTTATTACGCGATGCCATTCAGTGTCGCGTAATGCGCAACATCAATCACGAAGTGAGCGATGGCGACTGGTGTGTGGCCGAAATGCGCCGTCATCCGCTGAAAGAAGGCGATCACAGCTTCCAGGCTGAAATCACCGAGTGGATCACCACCGGCACCGACGATCTCGCGCCGTGGTGGGTCACCCTGGCACGTCACAATCTGGAACGTGAAGCGCCAAAATCTGAAATAGCCGAGCTGCGCGATGAAGGTCTGACCCGCGAAGATCTGACGGCCCTGCCCTTTGTCACTATCGACAGCGGCAGTACGCAGGACATGGATGACGCGCTGTTTGTGAAAGACAACGGCGACGGCACCCTGCAAATGACCATCGCGATTGCTGACCCGACGGCGTACGTCGCCGAAGGCAGCGACCTCGACAACACGGCAAAAAAACGCGCATTCACCAACTATTTGCCGGGCTTTAATATCCCGATGCTGCCGCGCGAATTGTCCGACGACATCTGTTCCCTGTGGCCGGACGTCAGCCGTCCGGTTCTGGCGTGTTCCGTCACGCTGGGCACCGATGGCGCACTGGGCAGCGACATTCGTTTCTTCGCCGCGACCATTGAATCCAAAGCCAAGCTGGCCTACGACAATGTCTCTGACTGGCTTGAAGCGGATGAGAAAAGCGAATGGCAGCCTGCCAGCGATGTGATTGCCGACCAAATTCGCCTGCTGAAACGCGTCTGTGACGTGCGCAGTGCATGGCGTACAGAAAACGCGCTGGTGTTTAAAGATCGTCCTGATTACCGCTTCGTGCTGGGTGAGAAAGGCAACGTGCTGGAGATTGTCGCCGAGCACCGCCGTATCGCTAACCGTATCGTAGAAGAATCGATGATCGCCGCCAACGTGTGTGCCGCTCTCGCCCTGCGCGACAGCCTCGGTTTCGGCGTCTATAACGTGCATACCGGTTTTGATCCGTTGCTGGTTGAGAACGCGGTTACCATACTGCAGGCCAACGATGTGGAAGCCAACGCCGAAGAGTTGCTGACTCTGCCGGGCTTCTGCGCACTGCGCCGCAAGCTTGACGCATTGCCAACGCAGTTCCTCGACAGCCGCATTCGCCGTTCCCAGACTTTCGCAGAAATCAGCACCTCGCCGGGGCCGCATTTCGGTCTGGGTCTGGAAGCGTATGCAACCTGGACTTCGCCGATCCGTAAATACGGCGACATGGTGAATCACCGTTTGCTGAAAGCGATGATCCTCAACCAGTCTGCAGAAAAACCGCAGGATGAGATGACCGTTCAGCTGGCCGAACGCCGCCGCGCCAACCGTATGGCCGAGCGCGACGTCGGTGACTGGCTGTATGCACGTTATCTGGAAGATAAAGTCGGCACTGACGTTAAGTTCAGCGCCGAAATCATCGATGTCACCCGTGGCGGCCTGCGTGTCCGCCTGCAAGATATCGGCGCCGTCGCCTTCATCCCTGCTCCGTTCCTGCACAGCGTGCGCGACGAACTGGTATGCAGCGCGGATACCGGCACCGTTCTGATTAAGGGCGAAGTGGCCTACCGTCAGAGTGACATCATTGATGTAGCGATTGCGGAAGTACGGATGGAAAATCGCAATGTGATTGCCAGGCCTGCTGCTTAGCGAACCCTGGGATTATTGATGTGAGTGAAAAGCCGGTTTAGAACCGGCTTTTTTTTTGTGCGGGTTGTAACCCGACCGGAGGGGAACCGCACAGCGGCGGGATTTTGCGGCAATAACCGGAGTTTCTGAAACATAGCCCGTTTGCATAGAGATTCTTAAGAGGCGCGGCGACAGGCGCCTCTTAAGGCCGGTTTGGGCGGCAGCCCAAGGTTTTGACCGTGAAGTTGAAGTTAAAAGCCGCCCATTGCGCGGCCCCGCACGATCAGATCTGGTAGTCAATTACCGTCTCACTCTCCTGCCCCGACGCAAACACCTTCTCCTTAATATCATTCACTGATAACCCCGGATTACATAATTCGATAAATCGCCAGACATAGTTACGCTGCAACTGCGCCCTTTTCAGACCCAGCCAGACGGTGTTGGCTTCGAATAAATGTTCGGCATTAATGAGCTGAAGACCGGTGTCGCGGGCGGCTTCGTAAGCTTTGTCAGCGAGAATACCGACGCCTAAACCGAGTTCGACGTAGGTTTTGATCACGTCAGAATCCTGCGCGCTGAGCACGATATCCGGGCTGAGTGCGGCACGACTGAAGGCTTCGTCCAGCCGCGAACGGCCAGTAATGCCCTGACGATAGGTAATCAGCGGTTGTTCGCTGAGATGTTGCAACGTGACTGGATGCTGCAACGTCAGCGGATGCCCCTGCGGGACCACGATGGCGTGGTGCCAGCGGTAATACGGAAACGCGGCGACAGAGGTGTCGTTCATCAGCTTCTCGCTGGCGATAGCAACATCCGCCTGCCCGCTGAGCAACATCGCCAGCACTTCGTTTGGAGAGCCCTGATGCAGCTCCAGCCGGACGCCAGGGTAGATGGCGCGGAAGGCTTTGATGACTTTCGGCAGGCTGTAACGCGCCTGAGTATGCGTGGTGGCGATGGTCAGTACGCCCGCGTCCTCTTTGGAGAAGACGTCCGCCAGACGACGGATGTTCTGGGCTTCGTTGAGAATTCGCTCAGCAACGGCCAGTAACTCTTTACCCGGCTCGGTCAGCCCCAGCAAACGTTTGCCGCGACGGATAAAAATCTCGACGCCCAGCTCGTCTTCCAGCTCGCGGATGTGGCGGCTGACGCCTGACTGCGAAGTGAACAACATGTTCGATACTTCGGTCAGGTTATAATTGCATCGCGCTGATTCCCTGATAATTTTGAGTTGTTGAAAATTCACCGCCGTCGCCCCTGTCTGTTCTAAAACCCTATTGTTACGGCCTGCGGGTATGCCAGACAAATAAGAAAAAGCGGTTACTTATGCTTTTTCCGACTATAGAGAGTGACAGCGGTTTCAGATTTACTCCGGCACCGGCGTCAGCACCGGTCTGGCGGAGAAATGCGCGCTGAGGTTATCCAGCACCAGCGCCAGCATATTTTCGACCGACTCCGGCGAGCGCCCTGCCACATGCGGCGTGATCACCAGATTATCCAGCGTCAGCAACACAGGCGGCACCTGCGGTTCGCCGTCCACCACGTCCAGCGCGGCACCGGCGATTTCATGACTTTGCAGGCTGGCTGTCAGCGCGTCTGTATCCACCACGCTGCCGCGCGCAATGTTAATTAAAAATCCTTCAGCACCCAGTGCGCGCAACACGGCTGCATCCACCAGCCGGACAGTATTTTTGCCCCCCGGCGTGGCGACCACCAGATAATCCGCCCAGGCGGCCAGTTCGGTCACGCTGTGGAAATAGGTGTAAGCCGTATCCGCCTGCGGCTTACGGTTGTGATAACCAATTGCCATATCAAATCCGCCCGCCGCGCGACGGGCAATCAGCGCGCCGATGTTGCCAAGCCCTACGACACCGAGCTTTTTGCCCGCCATGCCGGGGACATTCCAGCGCGCTTTATTCCACTCACCGCCGCGAACCGCCTGGTCAAACTGAGGAATGCGGCGGGTAATGGCCAGCATCAGCGCCAGCGTGTGGTCCGCGACAGAGGAATTATTGGTGCCCGGTCCGTGGGTGACGTGAATACCGCGCGATTTTGCCGCCGCGACGTCAATATGTTCATACCCCACGCCCTGCGCACAGATGATTTCCAGCTGCGGCATCGTTGCCATTTCTGCATCGCTCAGGCCAATACTGCCGATGGTTAACACGGCCTGAATTTGCTGTGCAAGTTCGCAGGAAAGCGTGGCGCGCTGCCCTGGCGTGGTGGCGAAATGGAGGGTAAATCCGGCGGCGGCAAAACGTTCAGGATAGCCAGCGTCCAGCGGGACATGGCTTAGCAACGCGATAGTCATGGGGGCTCCTGTTTCATAAAAGACGGCAAATACTTTCAGCGCCCGCCCTGATTGCAGCGGGTCAGAAAGAATATCTGTGAATGCCGCCACTAAGTACAGAAGTTAAACTTTGCAGAATGATGCAGACGAAAAATGCCGGTGTGAGGGTTCACACCGGCGAATTTAAACAGTACGGATTAAATAACTAAAAAGTATTTCTGACAGCGGATTACACCGCCTTATGTTGATAAGTCGCGATAATCTTGCTGTAGGCGTAAGACTCGGTGCCTTCATAAGTACATTGATAGAGGTTGTTGTGATCGCTGGTGTGACACATTTCCAGACCCTGATTGTAATCGCGGGTCGCATCCCAGCCGGAGATGGTGCCGAAATTGTATTTCTTCGCCAGGTCGATCAGTTTTTTCATATGCTCGGTAGTAAAACTCGGGCCGGTGTCGTTGATACCAAACATCGGCGTCACACCAATACGACGCCAGAGTTTGGCATCTGACCACTCGGTGAAAACGGTTTTGATCTGACGATGCATCGCCAGCATCGACATCTCCACACCGGTATACATGTCCGGCGGTGGCGCCACGTCGCCGAAGTCCATCGACATGGCGTTGAACAATGCCGGTGAAATCCCTGCGTCATGCACCATGCGCACAAAATCAATCCCGAAGGAAGTCAGGCCCTGGGAATCGTCAGACGTTTGCCCAGCAACCGGCAGCGTGAAGGCGATTTGCAGTGACGGATTGTTTTTTTGCACTACCGCCATGGTCGCCAGCAAACGGCTAAGCATTTCAGTCTGCTGTAACGCGCCGCCTTCGATATCGAAGTCGATATGGTTCACGCCGTAGTTATCCAGCACGCCCTGATACAGCGCAGCCAGCTCACCCACGTCAGTGATGTGCTCTTCGAGGAAGTTGGAGTTCGCCCCGCCGAAAGAAATCGCCACATCGCCACCCGCCGCGCGGAACGCCGCGATATCTGCTTTACCGTAATCTGACACCGTTGCATCACCGGTAAACTCTGCGCCGTAGTCGCCAACGTTCGCATCAGTGATACTCACCAGACCACCCCAGCAAGGACGGTAGTTCGGTGCGCCGTTACCGGCATTCATATCGGCAGATGTAATGAAGCCCAAGGTATAGGCTTTCAGACCGGACTCTTTACCGAACACGCTCGGACGCGGCGTCGGCCAGCCGGTGAAATCCATAAACGGCGCGTGGTTGAAGCTGTAATCACCGGAATCCGGCAAGGTTTTGTCTGTGGTGACATTCAGCGCCGGGGATTTTGCCGAGAAATTACTGGCCATATCGTAAGCACGTACCTGAACGCTGTAGGCCGTTTCCGCCGTCAGCCCGACCAGAGTCACCGAGGTGGTGGTAGTTTTTTGAGTTTTGACGACATTAGTTTTGGTGTTGGTATACGTGACTTCGTAACCGCCCACCATCACGTTATCGGTAGATGCCGTCCAGCCTAAGGTCAGGGTCACCGCCCCGCTCGCCACCACTTTCACAGCAGAAGGTATGGTCGGTGCCTGAGTATCGGCTACCTGATCGGCCACTTCGCCGTTGACTTTGAAGCCGCGCGGCAGATTACCGATGCTCACGCCGGTGTTGTTGCCGACCATAATGGCAAAAGTGCCTTTGCCGCCCGCCGGGATCACGCTGCAATCGTCAATCAGCGTGCCTTTAATCGGGCTGCTCCAGGTTTCGAATTGGAAGTTGATGTTGGCGGAAGCGCTCTGAGAGTTATCAAGCGTAAATTCAACTTTGCCTGATTCCAGGTCGGTATCCGTCATATTAAATACGTCAATTGAACAGGAAGATGACCAGACATCGTCAGCATTTTCCCATGCTGCGGAAACCATATATTTTTGTTTGGTAGTGCTCATAAATCGTGACTCCGAAAAAAGATGTAAGTGAATGTCGGAAAGCAGATGACGGCGTGTGGCAAGATTCGTTGTCTCATCGCTCGCTGCTGCTTTCTCTGTGGCCAGTATCGGAGCCTGATTTCAAAAGAGAAAATCACACTGCATCATAAATTTTCGTGAGAAACGTATTCTTCAATATCAACGAGTAAGAGGGAAATGTGTGCTTTTTGGTGATATGCAAAAAGGCATCAATCAGGAATATTTTCTCCCCACTGATTTTTCGATATACGCGGTTAGATGCCTCTTTTTAGTCATGTAAAAAAAGCGTTATTCGCCGGTTAATTGGCCCCTGGCAGGGGAAAAGCCGGAACTGCAACTACACTGATTTGATAGCAACGGACAAGCGGCCCCATGAGCCGCGGATCTTTTTCGCTCAATTCTTTCTCAGGATTTATTCTGATTGACCTGCTCAGGAGTGTGAAACGAATGGCAAAAGCCCGATCCAGCAAAGTGACCCAACCCACAGCCAGTACTGATGAAGTCCGCACTGTCCCCTCCAATTCCCAGGTCAACATCGCTGTTGACGAACTTGGTGTGCGCATCATGCATCCTTACAGCGACGGCGAAATCGTTCGCAGTTTCGATTCGGGCCACACTACCCGCGTGCGCGAAGGTTTACCGGTACCGCTCGGCGCGACGTGGGACGGTCTGGGCGTGAACTTCGCGCTGTTTTCCGCGAATGCCACCAAAGTCGAACTGTGTCTGTTTAACGACGAAGGCGAACAGTACGACGTGATCGAACTGCCGGAATACACTGATGAGGTCTGGCACGGCTATCTGCCGGATGCCCGCCCAGGCCTGTTGTATGCCTATCGCGTACACGGCCCTTACGCGCCACACGACGGACACCGGTTTAATCCGGCCAAGCTGCTGCTTGATCCGTACGCCAAGCAAATCGTCGGCGACCTGAAATGGGACGACGCTCTGTTTGCCTATGACATGCAAAGCGCCAAGAAGGATTTGCATATCGATAACACAGACAGCGCGCCTTTTCTGCCCAAGTGCCGCGTGATCGACCCGGCCTTTTCCTGGGCGCGTTCGCGCAAAAAGCATATCCCGTGGGAAAAAACGCTGATCTACGAAACGCATTTGCGCGGCTACACCATGCGTCATCCGGCAGTGCCGGAGCATCTGCGCGGCACGTTTTCCGGCATGAGCACGCCACACATCGTTGAATATATCCGCTCGCTCGGCGTGACCTCCGTCGAACTGATGCCGATCCACGCGTTTACCGATGACCGGCATCTGCAGGATAAAGGGCTGCATAATTTCTGGGGCTATAACACGCTGAGCTTCTTCGCGCCGCATCCGCAGTATATGGCGACGCACACCGTGAACGAATTCAAGCAGATGATCGCCACCTTCCACGCCGCCGGTATCGAGGTGATCCTCGATGTGGTCTATAACCATACGGCGGAAGGCAATGAGCTCGGCCCAACGCTGTCGTTCAAAGGGATCGACAACGCCAGTTATTACCGGCTGATGCCCGATAATAAACGCTATTACATCAATGATACCGGTACCGGCAATACGCTCAACCTCAGCCATCCGCGGGTGTTGCAGATGGTGACGGATTCGTTGCGCTACTGGGCGACGGAAATGCAGGTGGATGGTTTCCGCTTTGATCTGGCGACCATTCTCGGGCGCGAAAGCTACGGATTCGACGAAGGCTGCGGGTTCCTTGATACCTGCCGTCAGGATCCGATCCTCAGCCAGTGCAAACTGATCGCCGAACCCTGGGATTGCGGCCCCGGCGGCTATCAGGTTGGCGGGTTTCCGCCGGGCTGGATGGAGTGGAATGACCGCTTCCGTGACACAGTGCGTAAATTTTGGCGCGGGGACGAAGGCCAGCTGGCGCAATTTGCCACGCGGCTTTCCGGTTCAGCGGACATCTTTAATCACCGTGGACGCAAGCCTTACGCCTCGGTGAACTTCATCACCGCACACGACGGTTTCACCCTCAATGACTGGGTTTCTTATGAGAAAAAGCACAACAGCGCCAACGGGGAAAACGGCAAGGACGGCAGCGATAACAATATTTCAGCCAACTACGGCGTCGAAGGCCCGACTGACGATGCGGAAATAAATGAGCTGCGCCTGCGGCAGATGCGCAACATGCTGGCAACGCTGCTGTTTTCGCAGGGTACGCCGATGCTGCTGGCCGGGGATGAATTCGCCCGCTCGCAGGAAGGTAACAATAATGCGTATTGTCAGGATACCGACATTGCCTGGGTGAACTGGAACGTTGGCGATAAAGGCAAATCGCTGCTGCTGTTTACTTACCGGCTGATCGCCCTGCGTAAACGTTTTCCGATTTTGCATCGCGGACGATTTCTCACCGGTGCGGTCCATGAAAAGCTCGGCGTGAAGGATGTGAGCTGGTTCCAGCCGCAGGGGCCGGAAATGACTGATGCCGCGTGGAGCGATCCGCACGCGAAATGCATCGCCATGCTGCTCGATGGCCGCGCACAGCCAACCGGCTTGCTGCGTCAGGGATCGCTGAGCACCGTGCTGCTACTGTTTAACGCCTCGCACAAAGACGTCATGTTCACCCTGCCGTCGGTGGCACACGGTGAGAGCTGGCGGCATATTCTCGATACCTTCCAGCCCGATGACGTGAACGAACATAACTTCGATTTTGGCCGCGAATATGTGTGCACCTCGCGAACCGTGGTGCTGTTTGAATTGATCAGCACTGCGAAACATTAATCAATAAACGACATCGCCGCGCTGCTTCAGGCATTGAGGATCTGAAGCAGCGTTTCACGCCCTTCCGCCAGCCCTTTCTCGCGGCCAATCGCCTGACGGCTAACGCCTTCAGCGCGGATGACGTGGCAATCTGCCACGCCCATCAGTTCCAGAATCGACGCCAGATACGGCTCCTGAAAATCATGCAGCTTGCCTTCCGGCGTGCTGTACACCCCGCCGCGCGTGGAAGCGATATATACCGTTTTTCCGGGGATCAGCCCCACCACGCCCTGCGGCGTATAACGGAACGTCAGTCCTTTCTGGCACACCTGATCCAGCCACGCTTTGAGATTGCTGGGGATAGAGTGGTTGTACATCGGCGCGCCAATCACCAGCACGTCGCAGGCGGTCAACTCTTCAATCGACTGATAAATGCCGTCCAGCTCGGCCACTAACGCCGGCGTCATCACTTCTTCCTGGGAATTATGCAGCATGCTCATGGCGGCGGCGGAAAGATGCGGCGGCGGCGTGGTGCCAAGATCGCGGTAAGTCACTACAGCGTCATGATGGCGGGCACAAAGTTCGGCGACAATCGTGGCGGAAAGTTCGCGGGATACGGAGCCTTCAGTAAACGGGCTGGAATCAAGGTGTAAAATTTTCATAAGGGCCTCTGTTTTCATCTCTTAATAAGAATGAGCACAGGGTAATCGTTGTGGTAATAATCCAAAATACCTGATATCACAACGCATCGTTGCAAATTAGCAACAATACTCAAGCGGAAGCATCGACATGCAGGACAATCTCAATGATATGGCGCTTTTCGCCGCCGTGGTAAAACATCAGGGTTTTACTGCCGCCGGGCGCGCGCTGGGTGTATCGAAATCCCTGCTCAGCCGCCGCGTGGAGGCGCTGGAATCGCGCCTCGGTGTGCGTCTGTTGCAGCGCACGTCGCGGCACTTTTCCGTCACCCTCGTAGGCGAACGGTACGCGGCTGAATGTCAGAAACTGCTGGAACAGGCGCAGTGCGCACAGCAAGTGATTGATGATTTGCAGCATAGCCCGCGCGGGCTGTTGCGAATTTCCGCACCGGTGATGATGGCTGAAACGGTGATAGCGCCGTTGATGAAGACATTTCTGACGCGTTACCCGGAGATTACGCTCGAGCTTCTGGCGATCAATCGCGCGGTAGATCTACTGGAGGAGAACTTCGACGTCATGATCCGCTCGCACAACGAGCCACTGGAGGATTCTGGCCTGCATCGCAAACCGCTCGGCACATTGCGCTACGTGCTTGTCGCCAGCCCGGCCTTTATCGCCGCCCTGCCGTCACCACCGTCCGTGGAACAACTGAGCGCACTGCCCACGCTGGTGCGCAAAACGCCCTGGGCCGGGGAGCAATGGGAACTGATGCATCCGCAGGAAGGCCCGCGCAGAATAACGCTGACGCCGCGCATGGTGAGTAATAATTTGCTGGTGTTGTGTCAGGCGGCCGCCGATGGGCTGGGTATCGCGCTACTGCCTGAAATCGCCTGCGCGCAGCGGATCGCGCAAGGTGAACTGCAACATCTTCTGCCGGAGTGGCATACGCCGCCCTCTTCGGTTTCAGCGTTGTATGCCAGCCACAAAGGCCAGTCTCCGGCGTTGCGGGTCTTTCTGGATTTCCTCAGCGAGACGCTGAATAACCCTCTGTGAACCACATTATTCCGGGTCTTTGAGATAGGCTTTGAACTGCGGCGACATATAGCTTTTAAAACTGTCGCCCTCTTTGGTGATCAGATACACCGCCAGATGTTGCTGCTCCGCCAGCGCCAGCGCTTTGTGCGTTCCTAACACCATCAGACCCGTATCCCAGCCGTCAGCTTCCAGCGCAGTCGGCGCAATCACGGTCGCGGACACCAGTTTGTGAGTGACAGGCTCGCCTGTCGCCGGATCGATAATATGCGAGAGGCGTTTGCCGTTTAGCTCGTAATAGTTGCGATAACTGCCGGACGTGCTGATGCCCATGCCCTGCAAATCCACAATTGCCTGCACGGCCGTCTCTTTGTCAGTCGGTTTTTGAATCGCCACCTGCCAGGGTTTACCCCTGGCGTTATGGCCGCGTGACACCACGGCACCGCCCACCGACACCAGATAATTGCTGATGCCATTGCCTTCGACCAGCCGCGCCAGATGATCGGTCGCATAGCCTTCGCCGACCGTCGAGAGATCGACATACATTCCCGGCAAATCTTTTTGCAGGTACTGCCCGTCACTCTGCTGAATCACTTTCAGATGCTGCAAGCCAATCCGCTCACGTGCCGCGGCGATCTGTTCCCGCGTCGGGGTTTTCACCGGCTGCTTATCCGGGCCAAATCCCCACAGATTGACCAACGGGCCGACGGTGATATCCATCGCGCCGCTGGTTAATGTCCCGATGCGCATCGAGGTGACAATGGCATCCGCCATCCCGGCGCTTATCGGCTGCGGCACGTTGCCCTGATACTGGTTAAAACGCGAGAGCACCGAATCGTCTTTGTACGTCGACAACTGGTGATCGTCTTCTTTGAGCTGTGCCTCGATTTGCCCGCGCAGCGCCGCTTCCCGGTTTTTATCGACCCCCGCAATGCTGACTCTATAGAACGTGCCCATGGTGTTGCCTTCGATGACCAGCGCGCTGTCCTCGACGGAAGACGCGCCATCGCAGGCGGATAACAAACTGACGGCGGACAGCAACAGAGCGTGACGCAGTAAAACCGGTGATAAAGACATGAAGAAAGACTCGTCTGAATGCCCGAAGCCGGGCAAGAAAAGGTGCGCAATAGTAAAGGATGACATCTAAACCGCAGTGGAACTGCGGCAAATTATCCCGATATTTTACCGCCGGGTAAAGCCACGTCGTCGCCGGTAAAAATTCCTGAAATGTGCGCTGCGGCAATAAATGGCATTTTTGAATCTATACTTAGCTGCTGGAGCAGAAAGTCATTTACATCAATGAGGCTCTGTTCTGCCACACAATTGAGGAGAAAGAATGCCGTACCTTGATGATCCCTTAATTATTTTCACTGACCTGGATGGTTCGCTGCTTGACCACCACGATTACAGCTGGCAACCCGCGCAGCCCTGGCTGGACCGGCTTGCCACCGCGCAGATCCCGTTGATTCTGACCACCAGCAAAACATCCGCAGAAGTGGCGGCCTTGCAGTCTGCTTTACAGTTAACGCATCTCCCTTTTATTGCCGAAAACGGCGCCATGATCCACTTCCCGGCCAGCTGGAGGCCTGAAAGCCCGGTGCCTGGCGCACGCTACGCCGATATCCGCCATACGCTTGAGGAGTTGCGGCATCGGTATGATTTTGAGTTTCGCGGTTTTGGCGACGTCACGCCCAAACAGGTCGCCATCTGGACGGGACTGTCTGAGCCGGATGCAGCACTGGCGATGCAACGTGAAGCCTCTGAGCCGCTGATCTGGTTTGGCAACGATCTGGACTTTAGCCATTTTAAAAAATGCCTGACCCGCGAAGGTCTGGCGCTGACCCGCGGTGGTCGTTTCTGGCATGTGATGGGAGTCGATGCGGGAAAAGGTCCGGCGGTGCAGTGGTTAGCAGCCGAATACCAGCGCCAGCGCGGTAAGCCGGTCATCACTCTCGGGCTCGGCGATGGGCCGAATGATATATCAATGCTGGAAGCGGTCGATCACGCCGTGGTCATCAAAGGCCATCACGATCATGCGATGCCGCTGAGCCGTCACCACGCTTCACAGGTATTTCGCACCTCGGAGTTTGGCCCGCACGGCTGGGTTCAGGGACTGGACCATTTTATTACGCTCCCGGCACGGGAAATTCAAAAATGATTGAGAAGAGAAATACTTTAGCTGTTGTTTGTTCCCAATAATTTTATCAATTCTAAAATTGGAGAATACCGCATGAGTGATTTTTATCAGGATGGTGTCATTACTAATTTCCATAATTTGACTAACCGTAAAGTTGAAGAACTGGAATACGATTTGCAGGTGTTTTCGGGCCGACGCTCAATGGGATTAATATTACCTTCGCTTTTTTCAGAACTTGAAGGTCCGGCGCTGACAAAAATTGTCGATGAACTGACAAAAGTCCCCTATCTGGAAGAAATTGTTATTGGTTTGGATCGTGCTGACCGCGATCAGTTTTTATTTGCTCGTGAGTTTTTCTCCCGCCTGCCGCAGCGTCACCGTATTTTATGGAATGACGGCCCGCGCCTCAAAGCGCTGGATGAAGAGCTAAAAAAAGAAAATCTCTCACCGATGGAACCGGGCAAAGGCCGTAACGTCTGGTTCTGTGTCGGCTACACGCTGGCCTCGCGGCGCACGTCCGTCGTGGGCTTACATGATTGTGACATTGTCACCTATAGCCGCGATATGCTGGCGCGCCTTATGTATCCTGTCGCCAATCCCAATTTCCATTACGATTTCTGTAAAGGCTATTATGCCCGCGTGGCAGATGGGAAATTCAACGGCCGCGTGGGCCGTCTGCTGGTCTTCCCGCTGCTCAAATCCCTGCAAATCGTCTACGGCCACTCCGATTTCCTCGAGTATCTGCGTACTTTCCGTTATCCGCTGTCCGGGGAATTCGCCATGCGTACCCACGTCCTGAATGATCTGCGGATTCCGAGCGACTGGGGTCTGGAAATCGGCGTCCTTTCGGAACTTCACCGCAACACCGCCACCCGCCGTATCTGTCAGGTGGATATCGCCGATAATTACGACCATAAGCACCAGCCGATGTCAGAAGATGACGCCACCAATGGCCTGCAGCGCATGAGTATCGACATCACCAAAGCGCTGTACCGTAAAATGGCGATTTTGGGCGTCAACATTACCAGCGAATCTTTCCGCATTCTGAAAGCCACCTACTATCGCAATGCGCTGGATATGATCGATGGATTCGAGAATGATGCGCGCATGAACGGATTGTCGTTCGATCGCCATAGCGAGGAATCCGCGGTAGAGCTGTTCTCGGGCGCAATCATTGAAGCGGGTCAGGCTTTTGTCGATACGCCGAGTGAAAAGCCCTTTATCCCGAGCTGGAGCCGCGTGCAGTCGGCCTTCCCGGATATGCTGGATCGCCTTCACGAAGCGGTAGAAAAAGATAATGAAGGCGACGTGTAATTTCGCAAGATAATTTGATGAGACAAATCAACGCTGCAATTGCAGCGTTTTTGCATTTGGTCAATCAAAAACCGACGCCAAGAATATCCTCAGCCACGATAAATTGATTCACCCAATGTATTCGTTAAAATTTTTATATATTTTTTACGAATAAATTGACCCATATCTAAATCTCATTGATTCTCAATTCGTCTAAATACCTCGTGCAGATCAAAATAATTGGAAAAAAAAACCATTAAAAATCGTGCTTTTTAAACATTTCGCTCTTTTCGCGCCATTAAGCTACTTATCACTCGCTGCAAAAGATGTTAAAATTGACCCATATCAATATTGCCTGAGTGACTCTTATGATCCCGGAAAAGCGTATTATTCGACGTATCCAATCTGGTGGCTGTGCGATCCATTGTCAGGACTGTAGCATTAGCCAGCTTTGCATTCCTTTCACGCTGAACGAGCACGAACTCGATCAGCTCGACAACATCATCGAAAGGAAAAAGCCGATCCAAAAAGGTCAGGCATTGTTCAAAGCCGGCGATGAATTGAAATCCCTTTACGCTATCCGTTCCGGGACCATCAAAAGCTACACCATCACCGAACAGGGTGATGAACAGATCACAGGTTTCCATCTGGCGGGCGATTTAGTCGGCTTTGATGCGATTGGCGGTCTGCAACATCCAAGCTTCGCACAGGCGCTGGAAACCTCCATGGTCTGTGAAATCCCTTTTGAGACGCTCGACGATCTCTCCGGTAAAATGCCTAATCTGCGCCAGCAAATGATGCGACTGATGAGCGGCGAGATCAAAGGCGACCAGGATATGATCCTGTTGTTGTCGAAGAAAAATGCGGAAGAAAGACTGGCGGCGTTTATCTATAACCTCTCCCGTCGTTTCGCAGAACGTGGTTTCTCTCAGCGCGAATTCCGCCTGACGATGACCCGTGGCGACATCGGTAACTACCTCGGTCTGACCGTGGAAACCATCAGCCGTCTGCTTGGCCGTTTCCAGAAATCAGAAATGCTGAGCGTAAAAGGCAAGTACATTACTATTGAGAATCATGCCATGCTTTCTCAATTAGCCGGCCAGTCTGTTGCGGTATCTGCCTGATAGTCCACATCGTTAAATTTTGAGTCGGCTCAGCAACGAATAATTTGTTGATCCGACTCAATTTCTCCTCTGTCCGATTGCTTAATCTTGGTTTACTCTGTACTTAATACAGTGAACGCTGTTCTCTCACAGGTGTTAAGGAGTCCCCATGGCTAAGTATCAAAATTTACTCGTTGCTATAGACCCCAATCAGGATGATCAACCTGCTTTGCGTCGCGCCGTTTATCTGGTGCAACGTAACGGTGGCCGAATCAAAGCTTTCCTGTCTATTTATGATTTCTCCTATGAGATGACCACCATGCTGTCGCCTGATGAACGGACCAGCATGCGACAGAGTGTGATCAATGAACGGGCTGAATGGATTAAAGAGCAGTGTAAGTACTACATCGAAGCAGGTATCCAGATTGAAGTGAAAGTGGTCTGGCACAACAAACCTTTCGAAGCGATTATTCAGGAAGTCATTGCAACTGGTCACGATCTGCTCCTAAAAATGGCTCATCAGCACGACCGTCTTGAATCCGTGATCTTCACCCCTACCGACTGGAATTTACTGCGCAAATGTCCTTGCCCGGTGTGGATGGTCAAAGACCAGCCGTGGCCTGAAGGCGGTAAAGCCGTTGTTGCAGTTAACCTTTCCAGCGAAGAGCCCTATCACGATCCGCTGAACATCAAACTGGTAAAAGAAACCATCGATCTGGCCTCTCACGTCAATCAGACTGAAGTGCATCTGGTCGGTGCGTATCCGGTTACGCCAATTAATATTGCCATCGAGCTGCCGGACTTCGACCCCAGCGTCTATAACGACGCAATTCGTGGTCAGCACCTGATTGCCATGAAAGCATTGCGACAGAAATTCCAAATTGATGAGAAATTCACGCACGTGGAAAAGGGCCTGCCGGAAGAAGTGATCCCGGATCTGGCTGAACATCTGCAGGCCGGTGTAGTGGTATTAGGCGCGATTGGCCGTACCGGATTATCCGCGGCGTTCCTCGGCAATACCACCGAACAGGTGATCGACCATCTGAAATGCGATTTGCTGGCCATCAAGCCGGACGATTTTGAATGCCCGATTACGCAAGACGATGATGAAGAGGATGACGACGAATAACGTCTGAATTCCTAAACCTTAATTCTTACGAAATAAATAAAGGCCAGTCGATTGACTGGCCTTTCTCTTTTCAAATCAATGCTGAATGTATTACAGCGCGCGCAGGATTTTCTCTACGCTTTCTTTCGCATCACCAAACAGCATCTGCGTGTTGTCTTTGAAGAACAGCGGGTTCTGTACACCTGCATAACCCGTATTCATCGAACGTTTGAACACAATCACGTTCTGCGCCTTCCACACTTCCAGCACCGGCATACCAGCGATTGGGCTGCGTGGATCTTCCAGCGCTGCCGGGTTCACGGTGTCATTGGCACCGATAACCAGCACGACGTCGGTATCTGTGAAGTCACCGTTGATTTCGTCCATCTCCAGCACGATGTCATAAGGCACCTTCGCTTCCGCCAGCAAGACGTTCATGTGGCCCGGCAAACGCCCTGCAACAGGGTGAATCCCGAAACGCACTTTGATCCCTTTGGCACGAAGTTTAGCCGTGATGTCGTGAACCGGATACTGAGCCTGCGCTACCGCCATACCGTAACCAGGCGTGATGATCACAGAACTGGCGTTTTTAAGCATGTCTGCCACGTCTTCCGCGCTCACTTCGTGATACTCGCCCATCTCTTCCGCATTACCGGTCGAAGAACCGTCAGTACCGAACCCGCCTGCAATCACGCTGATAAACGATCGGTTCATCGCTTTACACATGATGTAAGACAGGATCGCACCGGAAGAACCGACCAGCGCACCGGTGACGATCAGCAGGTCGTTGCTGAGCATAAAGCCTGCCGCCGCTGCTGCCCAACCGGAATACGAGTTCAGCATCGATACCACCACCGGCATGTCCGCACCGCCGATAGAAGACACCAGATGCCAGCCGAAGCCCAGCGCGATAATGGTCATTATCAAAAGTGCGAAGACTTGCAGACCCACGCTTTCGGTACGAACGAACGTCACCATCAGCAGGAATGACACCACCAGCGCCGCCAGATTCAGTTTATGACGATGTGGCAATGCCAGCGGTTTGGAAGAGATAATCCCGCGGAGTTTGCCAAAGGCCACAATCGAACCGGTGAAAGTCACCGCACCGATGAAGATACCCAGGAAGACTTCGGTCAGATGGATGTTTTCCATCACACCTTCCATCGGCACTGCACCGTGATCGAGGTAGCTGTTGAAGCCGACCAGAACCGCCGCCAGACCCACGAAGCTGTGCAGGATCGCCACCAGTTCCGGCATTTCGGTCATTTCGACTTTACGCGCCAGATAAACACCAATTGCGCCACCGATCACCATCGCAACGATGATCCAGCCGACGTTACCGGAGTCAGGGCCAAGGATGGTCGCAATTAACGCGATCGCCATCCCGGTCACACCGAAGATGTTCCCCTGCTTAGACGTTTCATGTTTAGAGAGCCCCGCAAGGCTGCAAATAAACAGAATAGCGGCAACAATATATGCTGCTGTAACTAAACCCCCAGACATATGCTACCCCTTAATTCTTACGAAACATCTTCAGCATGCGCTGAGTGACGGTGAATCCGCCGAAAATATTGATACTGGCGATCAATACCGCAATAAAGGACAGGAAGCTAACCCAGCCACCGTGACCAATCTGCAATACCGCACCCACTACGATGATCCCGGAAATGGCGTTCGTGACCGACATCAGTGGGGTATGCAGTGCATGGCTGACATTCCAGACCACGTAGTAACCGACCACGCAGGAGAGCGCGAAGACCGTGAAGTGGGACAGGAACTCTTTCGGCGCCACATTTGCCAGCCAGCCAAACAGCACAATGGCCACGGCCATGATGATGAATTTGGTCCACGGCGACGCAGGTTTGGCTTCGGCTTTTGCAACTGGTTCAGCCGCTTTGGCAGCCTGAGGTTGCGCAGACACCTGAATCGGTGGCGCAGGCCAGGTAACCTCACCGGCTTTCACCACGGTGACACCACGAACCACGGTGTCTTCGAAGTCGATCTCGATTTCGCCGTTTTTCTCTTTGCACAGCAGTTTCAGCAGGTTAACCAGGTTGGTGCCGTAAAGCTGAGAGGACTGCGTCGGCAGACGGCTTGGGAGATCGGTATACCCGATGATTTTCACGCCGTTGTCAGTGGTGGTGATTTTATCTGCCACGGTCAGTTCGCAGTTACCGCCGGTTTGCGCCGCCAGATCGACGATCACGCTGCCCGGTTTCATGGACGCGACCATTTCTTTGGTGATGAGTTTCGGTGCCGGACGGCCAGGGATCAGCGCGGTGGTTACGATGATATCCACTTCTTCGGCCTGAGCAGCAAACAGCGCCATTTCCGCTTTGATGAAGGCTTCGGACATGACTTTGGCATAACCGTCGCCGCTGCCTGCTTCCTCTTCGAAGTCCAGTTCAAGGAACTCCGCGCCCATGCTCTGAACCTGCTCTTTCACTTCAGGTCGGGTATCAAAAGCACGCACGATAGCACCGAGGCTGCCGGCTGCGCCGATAGCCGCAAGACCCGCCACGCCGGCGCCGATAATCATGACTTTTGCCGGTGGCACTTTACCTGCGGCGGTGATTTGCCCGGTAAAGAAGCGGCCGAATTCGTGAGCGGCTTCGACAATCGCACGGTAACCGGCGATGTTAGCCATTGAGCTCAGGGCATCCAGAGATTGTGCGCGGGAAATGCGCGGCACGGAATCCATTGCCATTGCCGTAACCTGACGGTCAGCCAGCTTCTGAATCAGTTCAGGATTCTGTGCAGGCCAGATAAAGCTGACCAGCGTGGTGCCTGCCTGTAATTTATCGATTTCATCGTTTTCAGGTGCATTCACCTTCAACACGATATCTGAATGCCAGACTTCCTCGCCGCTCACCACGGACGCGCCCGCTTGTTCGTAAGCGGCGTCCTCAAAGCTGGCTAACTTCCCGGCACCTTGTTCGATAGCGACCGTAAAGCCGAGTTTGAGCAGCTGTTCCACCGTTTTCGGCGTGGCTGCAACTCGGGCTTCATTGGTCAACCGCTCTCTTGGTACACCAATACGCATAGTATTCCCTTCACCCTTTTCATTGATGATTTGTGTCATCGTCATAACATTTCAATTACCCGCCTGCCGGCTTATACAGAACGCCGGAACGTGTTTTTTCAGGCTGGTTATAACCTACTGAATATCTAATCAATAATCTACGTATCGCAGTGATAGTCGGTTAATTAATAATAAAAAAATTGATATGGACCGCAAACCTGCTGCAAACCCTGAGAAATACGCCTTTGATCCACTTCATCAGGCGGCGAACACCCGATCTTTCACTCTGTCCTTTTCCCCCTGAGCCGCTGGCAGCGGGCATAAAAGTTAGAAAATAGTGAATAATTAACATTTATTTCACTACTTGGATTATTCCTCAAACTTATATAACTTAGGGTCAGCAAAAAAAGAACGGTGTAATGGCGCTGACGCCTGCATTACTGCCATAAATTACTGAGACACTCGGTATTGTTACATGCAATAATCGGCCGCTAACCTGTTACACATCAAGAATTCAGCACGTTTCAACATTACTGCGCAAGGTGAAAGGATTTTTTATGAAGCTGACAAAAACGATCATCGTATCGGCCCTGTTTTCTGTTTCTGCGCTGTCTGCTGCACATGCCGCGCAGGAAATTAGCCCGCAGAAAGCAGCAGCCATCAAACCCTTTGATCGCATTGTTATTTCCGGGCGTTTTAACACGCTTGGCGATGCGGCTGATGCCGTATCACGTCGCGCTGATACACTCGGCGCTGACTATTTCTACATTCAGGACACCAACACCACTAACAATAGCGGTAACTGGCGCGTCGTTGCAGATATCTATAAAAAAGATGCGCCAGAAGTGAGCAAAGACCCAAATTATCGTGTGATCAACGGCGTGGTCGAGCTGCCTAAAGACGTTGCTTATCAGCTTGAGCCTTTTGATACCGTCACGGTCAGCGGATTCTACCGCAGCCAGCCAGACGTCAATGATGCCATCACCAAAGCAGCGAAAGATAAAGGGGCTTACTCCTTCTTCATCGTGCGCCAGATTGATGCCAACAGCGGCGGCAACCAGTACATCACCGCGTTTATCTACAAAAAAGATGCACCGAAACGCGTAGTGCAGGATCCGGACGCTATCCCTGCGGATTCCGAAGCCGGTAAAGCCGCACTGGCCGCCGGTGGTGCAGCCGCGAAGAAAGTTGAAATTCCTGGCGTGGCTTCCTCAGGCAGCCCAAGCCGTGACGTTGGCCGTTTCTTCGAGACGCAGTCATCCACCGGTAAGCGTTACACTGTCACTGCAACTAACGGTGCAAAAATTCAGGAAGTGAATGACGTGACCGCCGCACAGATGGTTCCGTTTGACTCTGCGACCTTCACCGGGCACTTCAACAGCACCACGGATGTGTCGCAGGAAGTGGCGAACCGTGCCGCTGCCAAAGGCGCCAAGTTCTACCACATTACCCGCCAGTGGCAGAACAAAAGCGGTGGCAACCTGACCGTGAGCGCAGACTTCTTCAAATAAGTCTGACGCAAAACAGCCCAACAAAAAGGCAGCCACTGACGGCTGCCTTTTTTATTTGTAACTCAAAGTCTGACATCAGATCTCATACCCGGTTTATTCGCCCCAGGTTCTTTCCAGAACGTTCACCCAGTTCTTGTAGCAAATCTTCTCTAGCAACGCCTGCCCGTACCCTGCCTTTCTCAATGCATCCACCAGCACCGGCAATCCACGCACGTCAGCCATAAACGGCGCCATTGACGCACCATCGAAATCTGAACCAAAGCCCACACCGTCTTCACCCAGGTGTTCCACCAGATAATCCACGTGGCGCACCATGATGTCAGTACCCGTGTCGTCGCTTCTCTTACCATCTTCACGCAGGAACGGTACAGCAAAGTTCAGGCCGACAAAGCCTTTGCTCTCTTTGATCGCGCCCAGCTGTTTGTCGGTGAGGTTACGCGACTGCGGACAGATGCTGAAGGCATTGGAATGACTGGCCACCAGCGGCGCATCGCTCAGTTCGGCGACCTGCCAGAACCCTTTTTCGTTCAGATGCGACAGATCGATCATGATGTGTTTCGCATTACAGGCTTTCACCAGACGGATACCGGCGTCTGTCAGGCCTGGTCCGATATCCGGCGAGGTCTGATATTTGAACGGTACACCGTGTCCGAAGATATTCGGACGGCTCCACACTGGTCCGAGAGATCGTAATCCCATGCTGTACAGCACATCGAGATTATAGAGATCGGCATCAATCGCTTCCGCTCCTTCAATATGCATAACCACAGCTAATGCATGGTTATCTATCGAGTGACGAATATCACGCGCCGTGCGGCAGATTTTTACTTTTCCCTGCGACTTTTCTTCGATACGCAGCAGGAACGCCATCATGCCAAACGTGACATCGCGCGCAAAATCGAAAGATGGCGTCGGGGAAAAATCAGGATGTTTTTGAGTACCTTCCAGTAAGAATTGGGAATCGACTGAACGATCTGGCGCGGTCTTTGCAAGATCAACGTCAGGAGTCGGCACCCAGGCGGCGAAAAGCCCGCCGGCAAAGCCTGCTTCTCGGCAGCGAGGCAGATCCATTTGTCCGCTGGCCGGGCCCTGAAGGAATGCGTGCTCCGGATTTTGACGATGTTCTGTCCAAAGTTGCAGCAAAACGTCGTTATGTCCATCAAAAACCGGCATTAACTCTTCAGTTCCGTGCGCTACGTTATTCATAAAAAAGGTCTACCTTTGATTGAGCGTGACAAAGACAACGGAGATTTGCTCGCATGAGGTGCATCACCGGTTCCATGTTGCACTAAAGATGAACAGAGCCGTTGTCGTTCACATTAGATTTTTCGATATGAAAACTCGAAACATGCAAAGCAACGGTTTTTCATTTAAGCCAGTTGCCCGCGGTGAAGTCAAGGGTTTGCCCACGTAATACTTAATTTTACTTTTATATATCAACACTATGGGAGTTGTTATGGTTACCAGGCGTCAATTCGTTACCGGTTTTTCCGCAATACCTGCACTGTCTTACCTGAAATTTGATTCGGTCTTTGCTGCCACGCCAGCGTCAATTCTGGTGATGGCCATCCAGCTCGACATCATAACCAGCCTTGATCCGCATGAAAGTTTCGAGTCCGTAGGCAGTGAAATAACCGGCAATATGTATCAGCAACTGGTGAAACCTAAGCTGGCCTCCCCTGATGAAATCGAAGGCGATCTGGCCCTGTCATGGACCGCTTCCGACGATAAAAAAACCTTTACCTTCAAGCTGGATCCGAAAGCCAAATGGGCTGACGGCAAACCGCTGACCGCCGAAGATGCCGCGTTCTCGCTGCAACGCGTGGTGAAACTGGATAAAAGCCCTGCGTACATCATCAACCAGTTTGGTTACACCAAAGATAACGTTGAGAAAATGATCACGGCGCCGGACGCGGAAACGCTGGTGATCACTACCGCCGAACCCGCCTCAGAATCATTCCTGCTGTATTGCCTGACTGCCAACGTTGGCAGCATCGTGCAGAAATCCGCGTGTCTGGCGAATCAGGCAGGTGAAGATTTGGGCAACGCCTGGCTGAAGAAAAACAGCGCCGGTTCTGGTGCCTTTAAGCTGCGCGACTGGAAAGTCAGCGAATCCGTCATCCTTGAGAGCAACAAAAATAACCCGCACGCCGGCAACATCCAGCGCATCATTATGCGTCACATCATCGATCCTTCCGCACAGCTGCTGATGCTGCAAAAAGGCGATATCGACATCGCACGCAACCTGACCACCGAGCAGCTGCGTCCGCTGATGAACGACAAAAACTTCACGCTGGTGCGTAAAGGCATCGCCGGAACCTACATGCTTTCCGCCAATACTGCGCACCCGAATCTGGCCAAACCGCAGGTCTGGCAGGCACTGAAGTGGGCGGTTGATTACGAGAATATTCAGCAGCATATCGTGCCGCTGACCCACAAAATCCATCAGAGTTTCCTGCCTGAAGGTTTCCCGGCGGCGGTGAACACCATCATGTACAAACGTGACGTCGCCAAAGCCAAAGCGCTGCTGGCCGAAGCCGGTTTCCCTAATGGCTTCGAAATCACGCTCGATCACTATTCCGCGTCACCCTCTTCCGACATCGTGCAGGCATTGCAGTCCAACCTCGCCGAAGTCGGGATAAAAGTGACCTTGCTGGCTGCGGAAAGCCGTCAGGTGCTGACCAAGATGCGTGCGCGTCAACAACAGCTGGCTCTGACCCAATGGGGCGCGGATTACTTCGACCCGAACTCCAACGCCGAAGCGTTTTGCAGCAATCCGGATAACACCGATGCCGCTAAGAGCCGTACGCTGGCGTGGCGTTGCAGCTGGCAGGATAAAAGCATTTCCGATCTCAGCACCAAAGCCCTGAAAGAGTCGGATCCGGCCACTCGTATCAAACTTTACGAAGAGCTGCAGACCAAGCATATGGAAAACAGCCCGTTTATCATCATGCTGCAACCGACCATGACCGCCGCCTGCCGTAACGTGATTTCCGGTGTGGTATTGACTGTAATGAGCACCAGCCCTTACGAGAAGGTTGTTAAAGCGTGAGCAAGAGACTCAAAGGCTATCTGAGTACCTGCATCAGCGTTTGTCTTACTTTGTTTGGTCTGTCGGTAGTGACGTTTTTTATCGGTCGCGTCATGCCGACAGATCCGGTTCTGGCTGCGGTTGGCGATAACGCCCCGCAGGCAGTCGTTGAACGGGTTCGTCACGAAATGGGGCTGGATCAGCCCCTCTGGTTGCAGTTCTTCCACTACCTCAGTCAGGTGTTTCACGGTGACTTAGGCCGTTCCGCCCTGACCTCCAATCTGGTCACCACCGATATCGCCCGGTTCTTCCCCGCCACGCTGGAGCTGGCGACCGCTGCCATCATTATTGCGGCCGTGGTCGGCATTCCGCTGGGTGTCTGGGCGGCAACGCGTCAGGGAAGCTGGATTGACCAGACCATCCGCGTGGTGTGTCTGGCAGGTCATTCGCTGCCGGTGTTTGTGTTGGCCTTGCTCAGCCTGCTGATTTTCTACTCTGCGCTGGGTATTGCGCCGGGGCCGGGGCGTCAGGACATCATCTATCAGGACATGATCCCGCAGGTCACCGGGCTGTTAACGGTGGATTCACTGATCGCCGGTGACATGGGGGCATTCTGGGATGCGCTGGCACACATGGCGCAGCCGGTGCTAATCCTGGCGTATTTCAGCATGGCCTACATCACCCGCATGACCCGCACCTTTATGCTCAATGCGCTGAGCGGCGAATATGTGATCACCGCCCGCGCCAAGGGTTTATCGGCGCAACGGGTTATCTGGAAACACGCCTTTCCGACCGTCGGCGTGCAGCTCATCACCGTACTGGCGCTGACGTATGCCGGTTTGCTGGAAGGCGCCGTGGTCACCGAAAACGTCTTTTCCTGGCCGGGTCTCGGACAATATCTCACCGTCTCGCTGATGAATGCGGATATGAACCCGGTGATCGGCTCCACGCTGCTGATTGGCGCGATTTACGTGCTGCTTAACCTGCTGGCCGACCTTCTCTACCGACTATTGGATCCCCGCGTAAAATGACTTCAATTCCTGTTACCTCGCCACCCCGCGCCGGAAGCCGCGCCTGGCTGCTGGCGGATACGCCGCTTACCCGCACGCAGGCCGTGTGGGGACGCCGTTACCGCATCTGGCTCGGTCTGCGCAAAAATCCATTGGCCGTAACCGGCCTGTTCACCGTGCTGGTCGTTCTGCTGGTGTCGATTTGCGCGCCGTGGCTGACGCCTTACGATCCTGGCGCCCAGGATTTGGCGCACCGTTTAGCCAAACCTTCCTCCCTGCACTGGCTGGGCACCGATGAACTTGGCCGCGATACGCTGAGCCGCATTTTGTATGGCGGTCGCATCACGCTGGGCATGGTGATTATCGTCGTGGCGATCGTGGCCCCGCTCGGTCTGCTGATAGGCTGCGTAGCCGGTTATGCAGGCGGATGGGTGGATCGCCTGCTGATGCGCGTGACCGACATCTTCCTCGCCTTCCCGCGTCTGATTCTGGCGCTGGCGTTTGTCGCCGCACTGCGTCCGGGCATCGAAAGCGCCATTCTGGCGATCGCCCTCACCGCCTGGCCGCCGTACGCCCGTCTGGCGCGCGCCGAAACCATGCAGGTACGCGGCACCGATTATATCGCCGCCTGCCGTCTGACCGGCGCAACCTCCGCCCGCATCGTGCTGCGTCATATTATGCCGCTCTGCGTGCCAAGCCTGGTGGTGCGTATCACGCTCGACATGAGTTCGATCATTATCACCGCCGCCAGCCTGGGTTTTCTCGGTATGGGTGCACAGCCGCCGTCACCGGAATGGGGGGCGATGATTGCCACCGCACGCCGTTTTCTGTTCAGCGAGTGGTGGGTGCCGTTAATTCCGGCAATTGCGATTTTCGTGACGTCTCTGGCGTTCAACTTCCTCGGCGACGGACTGCGTGACGTCCTCGATCCTAAGGAGCAATGATGCTGGTTGATATCAAAGATCTGCACATCACATTCAAAACCAACAGTGGCAGTTTTGATGCCGTACGCGGTGTCTCGCTGTCGCTGGGTAAAGAGAAATTTGGCATCGTGGGCGAAAGCGGTTCAGGTAAATCTCTGACCGCACGCTGCCTGATGAATCTGCTGCCTTCGAGCGCCAAGTGCCGCGCCGAAACGCTGTCGTTTGACGGTATCGATCTGCGCAACGCCAGTGAAAAACAGATGCGCCAGATCCGTGGCAAACGCGTCGGGTTTATTTTGCAGGACCCGAAATATTCCCTCAATCCAGTGATGCCGGTGGGTAAACAGGTCGCGGAAGCGTGGCAGACGCACAAAGGCGGTACAAAAAAACAGGCGATGAACGCCGCCATCGAACTGCTCGATCAGGTGCGCATTCGAGACCCGCATAAAGTTGCGCAGCGTTATGCCCATGAAGTGTCCGGCGGTATGGGCCAGCGCGTGATGATAGCCATGATGCTGGCGCCCGATCCGGAGCTGATGATTGCCGATGAACCCACCAGCGCGCTGGATGCCACCGTGCAGGCCGAGATTTTACGTCTGCTTGACGATCTGGTTTCCAGCCGTGGCATGGGGCTGATTCTGATCAGCCACGACCTGCCGCTGGTGTCGAAATTCTGCGATCGCGTGGCGGTAATGTACGCCGGGCGGATTGTCGAAACGTTACAGGCCGGAGACTTGCTGAAAGCACAGCATCCTTACACGCGCGGGTTGCTGGAATGCCTGCCGTCGCTGAAACATCCCCGCGACAGACTGCCTGTGCTGGTGCGTGATGAAGCATGGAAAACCTCATGACAGAACACTCTACGTTTAACAGCGAATTTTTCGATAACAGCAAGATTATTCTCAATAATTTGCGCATTGCGTTCGATGATACCGAAGTCGTCAAAGGCGTGAGCTTCAGCGTCCCGCCGGGCGGCTGTTTCGGCATCGTCGGCGAAAGCGGCTCGGGAAAATCCACTATTTTGCGCGCGCTGGCGGGGCTGAATCAGTCATGGTCAGGAGAAATGGTGATCGGGGGTGAAGATCAGATGCCGGTGCGTCAGAAACGCTTTTTCCGCCGCGTGCAGATGGTATTTCAGGACCCCTACGGCTCGCTGCATCCGCGCCAGACTATCGACCGTATCCTCAGCGAACCGCTGATCGTGCATGGTTTTCTTAACATCGAAAAACGTATTGCCGAAGCGCTGGTCGAAGTGGGATTGCCGCAGGCTGTACGCTTTCGTTTTCCGCATCAGCTGTCGGGCGGGCAGCGTCAGCGCGTGGCGATTGCGCGGGCGATGATTTCAGAACCCGAGATTTTACTGCTTGATGAACCGACTTCCGCCCTCGACGTCTCGGTACAGGCCGAGATCCTCAACCTTCTGAGTGATCTCCGCGAGCGACGCAAACTGACCTATATTCTGGTCAGCCACAATCTGGCGGTCGTAACGCATCTTTGCACCAGCATTGGCGTGATGATTGGTGGTGAAATGGTCGAGCTTCTGAGCGCGGACGATTTACGGATGGGCAACGTCAGCCATCCGCATACAGCAGAATTACGATCGTTGAGTCTCAGTCTTGAAGAGCCCGAATGAACCGGCTGAACGTTTCATTCGGGCACATTGAAAAGTATTCACTGACTGACAGTATTGGGAGACGTTTATGACATCCACCGCACAGTCTGCATTACAGTGGCAGGCGGCTGAGGCAGCGGCAAAACGCATTACCGGCAGCTGGAATCAACCCGGCGAACCGGGCGGCGCCATCACCCTTTTCGACAGTAAAACCCTGCGCAGCAGCGCCACCGGCGGGTTGGCGAATCTGACCACCGCCGAACCCTTCAGCATCGATTCCGTGGTGCGCTACGCCTCAGTCACCAAGCACATTTTCGCCACGCTGGCGTTACTGCGCAGCGACGCCGGCCTTACGCTGAGCGATACGCTGGGCCAGCATTTACCGCAGCTAAAAGCGCCGATGTCACAGGTGACTGTCGGCCAGGCGCTGGACATGACCGGCGGTTTGCCGGACGTGCGCGAAACGCTCTCGCTGCTCGGTGTGTCGGTCCACAACGTCAGCGACGCCGGGGATATCATGGCGTTTCTGGCACAAGACGGCGCGCTGAATTTCCCGGCGGGCACTGAGATTTCTTATAGCAATACCGGATACCGGCTGGTGGAAGAGATCCTGAAACAAAAAGGTATTTTGTTTGAAGACCTGCTTCAACAGCACATCGCGCGTCCGCTGGACATCGCTTTCCACGCGCCGGAAACCTGGTTCGACATCGTGCCCAACCTGGCACCCGGTTACTGGCAGGATGTGACCGGCTGGAAAACCGCCGTCGCCGGTCTTCATCTTTCGGCGTCCGGCAGCCTGACCGGCAGCGTGCGGTCGCTTTCCGTCTGGCTGCAAAGCCTGCTCAGCAATACTGGCCCCGGCGCGGGCGTGCTGAAAACCCTGACGCAAACGCGTTATCTGCACGGCGATATTCCTTCCGCATACGGGCTGGGTACCACCTCAACGCAAATCGGTGAACATACTGTTTACGGCCACGGCGGTTCGCACGCCGGTTACAAAACCTACTTCCTGCTGCATCCGGAACTGGACATCGGGGTCGCGCTGGTCTCTAACCGCGAAGACACCACGGCGTACACCCATGCGCTTGAGGTGATGTCGGCGCTGCTGGCCACCCCGCTTGCGCCACGCAGCTACGCCCTGCCGGATGGCCTTTACGCCAGCACCGCTGAACCCTACTGGCTGAAAGTCAGCAACGGCACGGCCAGCTATCTGGGTTCCGCAGATAACCTGTATGAGGGCGAAGATGCCGGTGAGGCCATTACGCTGTCGGCGCATATGCCGATGCGTCTGCGCTGGGACGGTAAAGCCATTAAAGGCGAAATCGGCCATGCCCCGCGTTATTTCACGCCGGTAGAACCTAATAACTGCCTGAAAATGGTTCAGGGGCGCTGGTATCACCCGGAATCAAAAGCCGCGTTTGATATCGAAGGCGACAAGCTGCTGATGGGCGTCGGCACACTGCGCGCCAGCGGTCAGCTGACGTCGCTGGGTGCCGGGCGTTTATTGGTGGAACTGCCGGACGGCCCGTGGAAGAAAAACTTCTGCCTGTATTTTCAGGGCTACAACGTGAAACTGATTTCTAACCGCAGCCGCGTGCTGAACTTCCGCCGCGACGAATGCCGCAGTAGCTGGCAACCGACAAAATAATCCCCTTCACACCACACAAAGCCTTCCGACCGGAAGGCTTTTTTGTTAACTCGATCACATTCCATTCATCACAACGGATCAATTGGTACGTATTCGCACAAAATGTTCAATCCTTATTCCATAAGGCCTGCCAGCCCGATTTGCGCATTTTATCCGCTGAAATTCCTGTTTTTGATTAGTCACCCGCCGCAACCGTCACTTCTTCTGCTTTGTTAATTGAATTAACATCCACGAAACATAAAACAATAATGTTGTGGCTAATTTGGCTTTAAGAACGTGCTTAAGCGTCCGGCTAGTTACCGTTATTGTTTTAAAACCTGATGATTTAAATATACTTTTTTTTCAAAGCAATGTTGTTGCTACTGATGCAAGGGATGAGTCTATGTCTGTTAAAAAAAACGCTTCGCGCGCGTTAGTTTGTGCCGCCACACTTCTTTTTTCCGCCACCCCGGCATTTGCTGCCGATCATCCTCAGCTGGATAATGCGCAAGCCGCAAAAGTCATCGACAGCGTTAAATCGACGCTGGCGGAACAGCACAGCACCGGCTGCGTGGCCGTTGTTGATGCATCTGGTTCATTAATGGCCTTCCAGCGCCTGGACGGTTCTCCGGCCGGTTGCGTTGAGGCGTCAATTGGCAAAGCCCGCACGTCCGCCCTCTATCACGCCCCTTCGCTGAAGTTCATGCAACGTTTGCAGGGCGGCGAAACCACGGTTCTGGCGATCCCTCACGCGGTCGCGCTCGGCGGCGGCTTCCCGCTGACGCTTAACGGCGAAGTGGTCGGCGCCGTCGGCGTCAGCACACCGAAGCAGGAGATCGATAATCAGTCTTCTGAGAAAGCCGCCAGCGTTCTGAAATAACCACACCCGAAACAGTTTGATTAATGGCCACGCCCGTGGCCGTTTTATGGAAAAGACACAATGATCAATCTCTCTCGTCGCCGGATGGTTCTCGGCACTGCGGGCGTGCTGGCCGCCGGGATCGGCAGTCACCTGCTGGGCGGTGGCGTGTTTGCCACACTGGCTCATGCCGCACCGCCGCTGGCCTCAGCCGTGACTATGCCCGACAGCTTTATGCGGCTCTCCAGACAGCTGACCGGTATGGATGCGCTGGAACCCCATCTCGCGCAGGCACTCTACGGCTGGCTGCATCATGCCAAACTCGACACCCAGCTCGATGCCCTTTTGGCACTCTTTTCTGAACACGGTGACGTGACCGGCGACTCCCTGCATCAGCTGTTAGCACAGCAACCGGCTGAAATGGCGCAGCTGTATCAGCAACTGGTCAGCGGCTGGTATCTCGGCGTGGTCGGCCAGCCGGGCAGTCAGCAATGCATCGGATTCGAAAATATCGTCAGCTATCAGCTGCTGAAAAATAACCTGCTGCCTCCAAGCTATGCGCCGGGCGAGCCGAATTTCTGGATCCACAAACCTGCCGCCGCGCCACAAAACACTCTGGAGGTAAACGCTCATGGCTGATGCACTGAACGCAGACGTTGTCGTCATCGGTGCCGGTATTGCCGGTTCCCTGGCGGCGCTGAAAATGGTCAAAGCCGGTGTGTCCGTGCTGATGCTCGATTCAGGGCCAGTCATTAAACGCGATGAAGCGGTGGAACTGTTCCGCCAGTCGCCGCTGAAAGGCGATTTCACCGAGCCGTACCCGCCGAAACCCTGGGCTCCGCAGCCGAAATTCCAGCCAAAAGATAATAACTATCTGATCCAGAAAGGCCCGGATTTGTACGCGGCGCAATATCTGCGCGGCGTCGGCGGCACCACCTGGCACTGGGCCGGACAAGCGTTTCGCCTGCTGCCGAACGACATGAAGATTAAAACCCTGTACGGCATAGGTCGCGACTGGCCGATCAGCTATGAGGATCTCGAACCTTATTACACCGAAGCCGAAATCCAGATGGGCGTTTCCGGTGATGATGCGCTGGATTCCCCGCGTTCGCAGCCCTATCCGTTGCCGGGTATCCCGCTGCCTTACGGCTTTGACCGCATCAGTAAACGCATCGCCAAACTGGGTTATGTGCTGGGTATTGGCCCGCAGGCGCGCAACAGCATTCCTTACGATGGCCGTCCCGCCTGCTGCGGTAACAATAACTGTATGCCGGTGTGCCCGATTGATGCGCAATACCACGGCGGTATCTCCGCCCGTAAAGCTATCGAGGCCGGTGTGCGCGTCATCGCCAACGCCGTGGTTTGCAAAATTGAAGCCAATGACAGTGGCGAAATCGTCGCCGTGCATTATCTCGATGCCGACAAAGTGATGCACAAAGTCACCGGTAAACGGTTCGTGCTGACCGCCAACGGTATCGAAAGCCCGAAACTGCTGCTGATGTCTACCAGCGAAAAATACCCGAACGGTATCGCCAACAGCTCCGGCATGGTGGGACGAAACCTGATGGATCATCCGGGGACCTCGGTTGAGTTCTACGCCGATGAGCCGGTGTATTTTGGCCGCGGCCCGATGCGTCCGGGCAGTATCAACAATCTGCGCGACGGTGAATTCCGTGGCGAACGTTCCGCACTGCGCATCGATGTGGCCAACACCTCACCGGTGCGATATCTGACTGAGCGTCTGGTACGCCAGGGCTATTACGGCAAAGCACTGAACGACAAACTGACTTTTCAGTCTGAGCGGTTTATTCAGCTCAAATGTCTGCTGGAAATGCTGCCGGAGCCGGAAAACCGCGTCGTCTTAAGCAAAACCGAAAAAGACGAATGGGGTATTCCGCGTCTTGAGGTGTATTACAAATTCCCGGAATACGTTCATCGCGGCTATGACCAGTCGATGCTCGACTTCCAGAAGATTGTCAAAGAAATGGGCGGCACCGACGTGGTGTACAGCAAGCGTGGCGTGTACGACAACAACCAGCACATCACCGGCACCATGATTATGGGCAGCGACCCGAAGGATTCGGTGGTGGATGGCGACTGTCGCACCCACGATCATCCGAACCTGTTTATCGCCGGTACCGGCATCATGCCGTCGGCCTCGACGGTGAACTCCACGCTGTCCGGTACGGCGCTGGCCTTACGCATGGCGGATACGGTGCTGAAAAGCCTGGCCTGATTTTCTGAGGATTGAGCAATGAAAATGAATTTCATGCTGGCGATGTTGCCATTAATGGTGGCGACCAGCGTCTGGGCAGCGGATACGCCAGAGAATGCCGCGCTAATTAAACGTGGTGAATATCTGGCGATCGCCGGTGACTGTACCGCCTGCCATACCGCGCCGGGTGCGGATAAAACCGCAAAATTTGGCGGCGGCTATCCGCTGGCGTCCCCTTTCGGGGTGATTTACGGCACAAATATTTCATCCGATAAAGAGTTTGGGATCGGCAACTGGACGGACGATGAATTTGTGCGGGCTGTGCGCGAAGGCGTGGGTAAAGAGGGTCAGCAGCTCTATCCGGCAATGCCGTATGACTCATTTACCAAAATGAAACGCGAAGACGTGCTGGCGATCAAAGCCTATCTGATGTCGCAACCGGCGGTACATTCTGCCGGACCGCAGACTGATTTGTCGTTTCCATTCAACCAGCGCTGGGGCATGCGCGTCTGGAAATGGTTTAACTTCGACAAAGGTGAGCTGAAAAACGATCCGTCGAAATCCGCCGAATGGAACCGTGGCGCGTATCTGGTCGAAGCACTTGAGCACTGCGGCACCTGCCACACACCTCGCACGCTGACCATGGGCATGGATACCGACAACGCCTTTTCCGGCGGTGATTTAGGATCCTGGGTGGCGTTTAACATCACCCCGGATAAAAATGCCGGTATCGGTAACTGGTCGCAGGAAGAGCTGGTGACTTACCTGAAAACCGGGTTTGTCGCCGGGAAAGCCTCGGCTTCCGGTGCGATGGGTGAAGCCATTGAGCACAGTCTCCAGCATTTATCCGACAGCGATCTGAATGCCATCGCCACCTACATCCGGTCCGTTCCGGCAGTGAGTGATGATAAGCAAACTAAACCGCGCGATGAATGGGGCCAGAAAAATCAGGATGTGTATCCGGTGCGCGCACAGGGTCTGTCGATGGATAAATCCGCCGCGGCGTTGTTTAACGCCAGCTGCGCCGCGTGTCACGGCAAAGGCGGGGAAGGAATTGGCGAAGGGTTCCACGCCTATCCGTCACTGTTCAACCATTCCAGCACCGGGTCTTACGACAACCGCAATCAGGTGTCGGTTATCCTGAATGGCGTTCAGCGCCACATGGAGAAAGGTGAAGTCATGATGCCATCTTTCGCTAACCAGCTGGACGACGAGCAGATTGCCATACTGAGTAACTACGTCAGCCAGCAGTTTGGCAATCCGGCGGCGGCGACGGTCACCGCGAAGGACGTCGCAAAAATGCGAAAAGCCGCAGACCTGACCTCTCCGCCAAAAATTGAGGAAGGCACGCAGAAGTAACGCGCACGGAAGTCACGTACGCACAGCAGTAAAAAGGGGCCGGTGACCGGCTCCTTTTCTTTTTCATTCTCAGGGGTATCGGGAAGGCGGACGTTTATCACCCAGTGCGGCCAGGGTCAGAATAGAACTGCCGACGACGCGATTCTTCCCATGCCTTTTGGCCTCGTACAGAGACAAATCAGCAAGTTTCAGCGATTTACGGATAATCATTCCCGGCAGATACAGCGAAACACCCAGTGACACCGTCACCTTTAGTTCCCTGCCATCCTCAAGAATAATCAGGCAATCCTCGACTTCTTTGCGGATACGTTCGGCAATCGCCAGCAGCGTATCGGGATCGTAATTCGAGGTCATCACCAGAAACTCTTCGCCGCCGTAGCGCCCTGCAAAATCATCATTGCGCGTCAGATGCCGTAATAAACGCCCTACCTCTATCAACACCCGGTCTCCGGCCAGATGCCCGAGCGTGTCGTTCACGTGCTTGAAGTTATCGATGTCCAGCAGGATCAGCCCGCAGGCTTCGCGCTGGATCTGCCGCTGCGCCAGCCAGTAATCGATGCTGGCGCGATTGTTGATTTGTGTCAGTTCATCGGTCGCGGCCTTCACGCGAATGGTGAAGACTTTGCTCATGTACATCTCTTTATAATTCAGCGCGTGATAACAGAGGATCATGCAACCGGCGGCAATGACCTGATAAAAAATCAGTTCTGACCAGGGAACGTCGATCCCATGAATACCCGATACCAGTGCCAGGCGGAAAATACCGACCAAAATAATGGTGATATACAGTTCGCGGTGTTTACGTCTTTGCCAGACGCGGAAAGTGAACAGCGTACAAAGAATAATGGCGATAAACAGATTATTGAGGGTGAACATGCCGCTGAATAAAAACGCCACAATAAAACTGCACAGCCCGCTAAGCCAGCCACCAAAAAAGGTCACTAAAATCATCGGCAGCATTTCGAAGCTGAAGGATAAGTCGTCGACCAGTACCAGTCGGTTGTTACGCAAATACAGGGCAGTAAATCCCGCCACTACGCCGAAGACGATGCGTTTCCAGTGCGCTCCTTTAAAGGTGAAGGGTTCGCTGCGACTCAGGACAAAAAAGATGATCGACAGCGTGGCATACGTAACGCAAATATCCGCATACAAGCTATTGAGCGATAATATATCCGGCATAGATAAATGCGTCCCCTCACGCTTTTCTCTCCAAATTACGGGTTTTAACTTAAATATAGATGATCAACGCCTTGATTGTTCCCGACAGTTAAATATAGCGGGACGTGTCACATTGCAGGGAATTAAACTGGCGCACAGGTTACAGGCCAGAGCCTTGCCACTCCTTGATTTACATCTAGATGACGTCGGGATGATCGGCGTAAGCTAGCGCTTTCGGGTAATGGATGACCCGTGTTCTTTTCAATCCTTTTTCGTCAGGTGGTTTACGCCGTATGAATACCTCAGGAAGTCGCCGTGTCAGGCTGTTCAGTGCTCTGATTGATGCCTGTTTCCATGAAAAATACTCTCTCCCACGTCTCCTCAAAGATGCCATTGCCGGTGTCACTGTCGGGATCATCGCGATCCCACTCGCCATGGCGCTGGCCATTGCCAGCGGTGTTCCGCCGCAATACGGGCTTTATACGTCAGCGATAGCAGGGATTGTGATCGCTATTTGCGGCGGTTCTCGCTTTAGCGTTTCCGGACCGACCGCCGCGTTTGTGGTGATCCTCTTCCCGGTCTCACAACAGTTTGGCCTCTCCGGTTTATTACTGGCGACGCTGATGTCCGGTTTCATTCTCCTGCTGATGGGGCTGGCGCGCTTTGGCCGTCTTATTGAATACATTCCGCTGCCGGTGACGCTCGGTTTCACCTCGGGGATTGCCATCACTATCGGTACCATGCAATTCAAAGACTTCTTCGGGCTGACAATGGCGACGGTGCCGGAGCACTATCTGAGTAAAGTCGCGGCGCTGGTGATGGCCATGCCGACGCTGGATTTCGGCGATGCGGCCATAGGTATCGTGACGCTCGGCGTGCTGATCTTCTGGCCGAAACTGGGGCTGCGCGTACCGGGGCATCTTCCGGCTTTGCTGGCGGGCTGCGCGGTGATGGCAATTTTCATGCAGGCCGGACATCCGGTCGCCACCATTGGTTCGCGTTTTCATTATCTTCTGCCTGATGGTTCACAGGGCAACGGCATTCCGGCGATCCTGCCGCAGTTCACGCTCCCCTGGAATCAGGGCAGTGGCCTGAGCTGGTCGCTGGTACAGGCATTATTACCGGCAGCCTTTTCGATGGCCATTCTTGGCGCGATTGAATCGCTGCTGTGCGCCGTGGTACTCGATGGAATGACCGGTAAAAAGCACCACTCGGACAGTGAACTGATCGGTCAGGGTATCGGTAATATCGTCAGCCCGTTCTTTGGGGGTATCACCGCGACGGCAGCCATTGCCCGCTCGGCGGCGAACGTCCGCGCGGGGGCAACCTCACCGGTTTCCGCCATCATTCACTCACTACTGGTGATCCTCGCCCTGCTGGTGCTCGCGCCGTGGCTTTCCTGGCTGCCGCTGGCGGCGATGGCCGCATTGCTGCTGATGGTCGCGTGGAACATGAGCGAAGCCCATAAAGTGGTGGATTTGCTGCGCCGCGCACCAAAAGACGACATTTTGGTGATGCTGACCTGCATGAGCCTCACCGTGCTGTTCGACATGGTGATCGCTATCACCGCCGGTATTGTGATGGCCTCGCTGCTGTTTATGCGGCGTATCGCTAAACTCACCCGCCTGACGGAAGTCCCGGTCGAGACGCCGGACAATATGCTGGTCATGCGTATCAACGGCCCGCTGTTCTTCGCCGCCGCCGAACGTATCTTCAGCGAATTACAGTCACGCAGCTCAGGCAAGAAAGTGATCGTTTTACTGTGGGATCGCGTGGCGGTGCTGGATGCCGGTGGCGTGAATGCATTACGCAACTTCATCGACAACCTGACGGAAGGTACCGAAGTTCGCATCGCTGAAATTCCCTTCCAGCCGCTGAAAACCCTGGCCCGCGCCAGAATGCAGCCGATCGAAGGCAAACTGAGTTTCTACGGCAAGCTGGAGGAAGCACTTTACGTGAATCCCGTAAATTAACCGAAGCCCGTAAACAACAAAGGCGACCACAGTGGTCGCCTTTGTTCATTCCGATACCGCCAGATTATTTGCTGGTATCGAGTGCCGGGAAGCTTTTCACCAGATCGTCGATGGCTTTCATCTGAACCAGGAAAGGTTCCAGTTTCTCTAAAGGCAGTGCGGACGGGCCGTCGCATTTCGCGTTAGCCGGATCTTCATGCGCTTCGATAAACAGACCGGCGATACCGACCGCCATACCCGCACGCGCCAGCTCAGCAACCTGAGCACGACGGCCGCCGGACGCTGCGCCAAACGGGTCGCGGGTTTGCAGGGCGTGGGTCACGTCGAAGATGACCGGATGACCGCCTGTGGCATTGATCATCACGTTCATGCCCAGCATGTCGACAACCAGATTGTCATAACCGAAGTTGCTGCCACGATCGCACAGAATGACCTGATCGTTGCCGCCTTCTTTGAATTTATCGACGATGTTACCCATCTGACCAGGGCTGACGAACTGTGGTTTTTTCACGTTAATGACTGCGCCGGTTTTCGCCATCGCTTCCACTAAGTCAGTCTGACGCGCCAGAAACGCAGGCAGCTGGATAACGTCAACCACTTCAGAGACCGGCTGCGCCTGCCAGGATTCGTGAACGTCGGTGATGATTTTCACGCCGAAAGCCTGCTTCAGCTCCTGGAAAATCTTCATGCCTTCGTCGAGACCCGGACCACGGTAAGAATGAATCGATGAGCGGTTGGCTTTATCGAAAGACGCCTTGAAAACGTAAGGAATGCCCAGTTTCTGCGTCACGGTGACGTAGTGTTCGCACACGCGCATCGCCATTTCGCGCGATTCGAGTACGTTCATCCCACCGAACAACACAAACGGCAGATCGTTGGCGACGTTGATGTCCTGAATGCTAACCACTTTATGTTTCATGCTTTGGCCTTTTTAGTGATAAATCCTTCATCTGCGACCGCCTTCAGAGGCGCTTTTCGATACTCGTCAGATGATAACGTAAGGTAATAATAAATTAATGCAGCGTCACGTGCTTGTGTTCAATCGCATGGATCTGCACTTTGATCACTTCTGAAATCGGGTCTTCCGGGCACTGTTCAACAAAATAATTAAGATCTGACACCGCCACCTGGTTGCAATCGAGCTGCACGTAAATCAGGCCACGATCGCGGATTTCGTAAGGGTCTTCCGGATCAAACTGCAACACGGTTTCACTTGCCCGCAGCGCCAGTTCAAACTGTCTTTCTTCCATCAGCGCTGCTTTTAGCGTATCGAGCATTTTACGCACGATCACGGTGTTTTCCGCTTCTTCCAGATCGTCGTCTTCGATTTCTGCCGTGATGCCGAGATTGCCCTTGAGCCAGACGCTGAGCATATGCTCGTTAAGGGTGTCGCCGTTGATAGGATTGAGCAACCACATCTCTTCATCCAGCCAGTCTGCGCGCAGGATCAGCTGCGTGGGGAATATGACCGGCATCAGTGGTAAGTCAAGTTCGTGCGCAATGTGCAGAAAAATCACACCCAGCGAGACCGGTGTGCCCTGCTTAGAGGCCAACACTTTATCGATCCAGATAGCATCGGACAGGCGATACACACCGCCCGCGCCGCCGAATCCCCAGGTGCGGTAAAACAGTTCAATCAGGACTTCGAGCTGCTGATCCTGATCGAGATCTTCAGGCACGGCACGGCGCGCTTCATCAACCAGCAGTTGCAACTGACGGCGGACATCTTCCGCATTGAAATCAAAGCGCACGGACTCTGTCACTTTGATCACTCCGGCACTGAGACGGGCAGTGTTAAATTCGAAATCAGCAAGGGTACTCATAGTTATCCCAATAGCAGCGGCATTTTCGTCAGCGCCAGTTTGAGAACCAGATAGAGACAAGCCAGGGCCAGAATAAAGGCCAGCCAGCGTGTTTTCTGGCTAACGGGGCGCTTGCTCAGGGCTACAAAACCTAACGCGATGTAGATAATAACGCCGAAAAGCTTTTCGGTCAGCCAGGTTCCCTGTGGGCTGAACGGATAAAAGTGTGTGATGAAGATAAGCGAGATACCGCTTAATAACAGCAACGTGTCCACCACGTGCGGCACGACCTTCACCCAGCGTTTCTGCATCATAGCAGAACCCGCCCATTTCCAGAAAAAACGTAAAACAAACAGCGTAATACTCAGCGTAATAGTGAGCAAATGCAGATTTTTTATCCAGACGTAGGTCATTGCCCGCTTCCTCGGATATTTCGAATTATTATAGGGTTAGATGGCTACGCCCATTGCCCGAGCGTTACGCGATCGTTGTCGCCGTAATCTTTTACGGTCGATACCTGCTGATAACCGGCGTCACGCATCAGCGCCTGAACGTCATCCGCCTGCTGCCAGCCGTGTTCGAGTAACAGCCAGCCGCCCTGCTGAAGATACGCCGGTGCGTTGAGAATAATATGAGCCAGATCAGCCAGACCGGCATTATCGGCAACCAGCGCACTCGCCGGTTCAAAACGTACGTCACCCTGAGCCAGATGGGGATCGGCGGCGTCAATATACGGCGGATTACTGGCGATAAGCGCGAAGTTTTCACCGGCCACCGGTGTGAACCAGCTGCCTTGCAGGAAACGTGCGTTGGGGATGGCGAGCTTTTGCGCATTATGTTGCGCCAGGCTGACTGCTGCGGGTTGCAGATCAATACCTGTTATCTGGCAGTCCGGACGCTCGCTGGCAATCGCCAAAGCAATCGCGCCGGTGCCGGTGCCTAAATCCAGTACCCGAACCGGTCCTTGTGGCAAGCGTGCAAGCGCCTGTTCCACAAGACATTCGGTATCAGGGCGGGGAATCAACGTGGCGGGGGAAACCGAGAGCGGTAGCGACCAGAATTCGCGCTCGCCGGTCAGATAGGCAACCGGCTCCCCCCGCTCGCGGCGTGCCAGCAGAGTCCCGAGCTGTTGAAGTTGCTCAGCCGAAAGCGCTGTTTCACCAAACGCCATTATGAAAGTTCTTGCCCGGCCAGTCACAAAGCCGAGCAAGATTTCCGCATCACGCTTCGGGCTTTCGCCCCCGGCCAGACGCGCGGTAGCGTCACGCAGCCAGTGCTGAAAATCCATTAGTCCTGCTCAGACAACGCAGCGAGCTGATCGGCCTGATATTCCTGCACGATCGGCTGGATAAGTGCATCCAGTTTGCCTTCCATCACTTCGTCCAGACGGTAAATCGTCAGGTTGATACGGTGATCGGTAACACGGCCCTGCGGGAAGTTATAGGTACGGTTACGGTCAGAACGGTCACCGGTGCCCAGCAGGTTCCGCCGCGTTGAAGCCTCTTCTGCATGGCGTTTAGCCACTTCGGCGGCACGGATACGCGCGCCCAGCACGGACAACGCTTTGGCTTTGTTTTTGTGCTGTGAACGCTCGTCCTGACATTCCACCACGATACCGGTGGGAATGTGCGTAATACGGATCGCGGAGTCGGTGGTGTTAACGTGCTGACCGCCCGCCCCGGAAGAACGGAAGGTATCAATGCGCAAATCACCGGCGTTGATTTCCGGCATTTCGGCTTCAGGGATTTCTGGCATTACCGCCACGGTACAGGCGGATGTATGAATACGCCCCTGAGATTCGGTTTCAGGCACGCGCTGAACGCGGTGTCCGCCCGACTCAAATTTGAACTGGCCGTAAGCGCCCTCGCCGATCACTTTGGCAATCACTTCTTTATAACCACCGTGTTCGCCTTCGCTGGCGCTCACGATTTCCACGCGCCAGCGACGCATTTCAGCGTAACGGCTGTACATGCGGAATAAATCACCGGCAAAAATCGCCGCTTCATCGCCACCGGTTCCGGCACGGATTTCAAGAAAACAGCCGCGCTCGTCATCAGGATCTTTCGGCAACAGGAGAAGCTGTAATTTTTCTTCGAGCTCTTCGATGGTGGCTTTGCAGTCTTTGATTTCGTCCTGCGCCATTTCGCGCATCTCGGGATCGTCGAGCATCATTTCGGCGGTTTCTAAATCTTCCTGCGCCTGACGCCAGGCCAGAAAACACTCAGAAACGGCGGTTAACTGGGAGTACTCGCGGGAAAGACCGCGAAATTTGTCCTGATCGGCAATAACGCTGGCGTCGCCGAGCATCGCCTGCACTTCTTCGTGGCGCTCTTGTAACGCTTCCAGTTTGGCAACAATAGAAGGCTTCATGCGTGGTGTTTAACCCTGTGAGAAAAGGAGGAACTATTGCTGACCCAGCCCGAGGCTGTCGCGTAAAATTTGCAAACGCTCCACATCACCGTCGCTGGCTGCCTGTTGCAGAGAACGGGTTGGCGCGTGAATAAGGCGGTTTGTCAATTTGTGGGCTAATTCATGGATCACCGCCTGGACGTCAGCGCCCTGCGCAATCGCTGCGATCGCTTTGGCTTCTGCGTCGGCGCGAATAATATCAGCACGCGAGCGATAATCACGAATAATTTCAACGGCTCCCTGCGAACGCAGCCAGGCCATGAAGTTGGAGCTCTCCTGCTCAACGATAGTTTCTGCCTGGATAGCGGCAGCTTTGCGTTGGGCAAGATTGTTTTGAATGATGCTGTGCAGGTCATCAACGCTATACAGATAGGCGTTGGCCAGTTTGCCGACTTCGGGCTCGATATCGCGCGGAACGGCAATATCCACCATCAGCATTGGCTGGTTACGGCGGGCTTTCAATGCGCGTTCCACCATGCCTTTACCAATAATCGGCAGCGGGCTGGCAGTCGAACTAATAATGATGTCAGCTTCGGCCAGACGGGAATCGATATCCTGCAGGCTGATGACTTCCGCATTGACTTCAGTTGCCAGCGCCTGCGCACGTTCGCGGGTACGGTTGGCAATCATCATATGGCGGACGTTATGCTGATGCAGATGGCGCGCGACCAGCTCGATGGTTTCACCCGCACCGACCAGCAACACGCTCACTTCTGAAAGGGATTCGAAAATCTGACGCGCCAGCGTACAGGCGGCAAACGCAACAGAAACGGCACTGGCACCAATATCAGTTTCAGTACGCACACGTTTTGCGACGGAGAAGGACTTCTGGAACAGACGCTCCAGTTCACCGGAAACCGCCTGACCATTTTGAGATTCGGCAAAGGCCTTTTTGACCTGCCCGAGAATTTGCGGCTCGCCAAGCACCAGGGAATCCAGCCCGCTGGCGACGCGCATCAGATGGCTGACGGCTTCATTCCCGTGATGCCAGTACAAGCTTTTGCGCACTTCATCTTCGCTAAGATGATGATAGTCGCACAACCATTTCACTAACTGATCCTGCAGATTGCCTTGCTGTTCGACGCTGAGGTACAGCTCAGTGCGGTTGCACGTAGACAACACCACGCCGCCCTGCACCAGCGGTTGCTGGAGCAGACTGGAGAGCGCCTGATCGAGTGTCTCGGGTGAAAAGGTTACCCGTTCCCGCAGAGACACCGGGGCCGTTTTGTGGTTGATACCTAATGCAAGCAGGGTCATATAGGGAGCGGTTATCGGTTTATACTTTATAATAGTATGGGTTTACGTCTGCTGCGCATTCTACAAGATGCGCGAGATCAATAAAAGGCGTACAGCATCATCGGTTAAATCCTGATGTGGATTTGGTTCTGCTTTTCTGATCTTTGCGTTTGCAGCACCCTGCCAGAAGAATCCCAGCGACGAACGGGGCAGAAATGTAAAAAAACCAGTTATCTCATTGATTTTTATTTCTGACCTTTTACCCACAACAAAAATAAACTTTCTCCATTACAAGAAAGACATTAATTATCAACACTCAATATGTAGAGTTATTAAATATATCATGTAGATCGTTTCAGCTGCTACTTACCTTGCCCCATGGCAATATTCTTTTCATTATCCCATACAAGAGAAAAAAGAAGAGTAAGCATGTTAAAAACAATGTCATTTGATCAAGAGGATTATATTGCAGGTCATAAAAAATTAAAAAAACACGATGATGGGTGTTGTTTTTCTCTGGCTCTCGCATGGTTATATGCGACAAGTAAATATAAATTGAGTGGAGATTACTTTGAGAAAAAGAAAGTACAATCGAGAGTATCACGCTGGCAAAAGTGGCATGTGAAAGAACTGAAAAAGTCTCTTCTCTCGCAAACGGACAATCTCTATTTTGACGATAATGACAAGCTGATTCTCAGTTCTGGCAGTGCTTTCGCTAAAAATAACATACGACTCTACAATACGGTCATTGCTGAACAAGTTAAGAAGTGGGGGCATAAACGCAATCTTAATTTAGCCAGTTCTAAAACAAATTTTTTCACCGGAAACATTGATAGCGCATTCACTACATCCCTTTTTAAGGAGGCGATAGGTTCTCAAACTGCCCCCTTATATGGACTCATTATTATTAATGGCGTATTGGGTGTACATGCAATGGGCTATTCACTGACCAACGACCGTGACGCCATTCGTTTCTTTGATTCTAATAAAGGTGAATTTACATTTCAAAGAAAAAATGATTTTTCAGATTTCATTAATGAATATATGAGTGCCGTGTACCCCAGACTGGGTGATAGCTGGCTTGTACTGAAAATGAATAAAACAGATAAGAAACATTTTTTTTCATTTTAAAATCATAAATATTATTTCACGTCACCCTGACCTTGAAACAAGGTCAGGGTGACGTCCTTTAGCCCTTCGATTACCCCCCGCGTAGAGGGTATTCCCCTCAGCATTGTCCCAAAACAGGTGTATCACCGATCATCAGCACAGGGTTGAGAACACCCGATGCGTTGGCTGTGCTAAACTAGCGCACGCCGAATTTGTCCTGGCACCTTTTGGTTTATCGAGTCATTTTGTTAACCAAAACAACATTTCGCCATCGCACAAAGGATTTAATCTGTTATGCCAATGCGTAAAACCCATTTTGTTCGCCTTCTCCCTCTTGCAAGCTTAGTGCTTGCCGCGTGTTCTTTTAATACGCCCAAAGGCCCGGCGACCAGCCCGACGTCGGCGCAATGGCGTGAACACGAAGCTCAGGTCAAACAGCTTGACCACTATCAGACCCGCGGCTCTTTTGCTTATCTTTCTGATAAACAGAAAGTCTATGCCCGCTTTTTCTGGCAACAATATTCCCGCGACAGCTACCGTTTACTGCTGACTAACCCGCTCGGCAGCACCGAAATGGAGCTAAAAGTACAAAGCGGCGTGGCGCAGTTGACCAATAATGAAGGCAAGCATTACACCAGCGACAATCCAGACGACATGATCCAGAAGCTGACCGGTATGTCGATCCCGCTGGATAATCTGCGTTTGTGGATGCTCGGCCTGCCGGGTGATGGCACCGATTTCACCCTCGACAGCCAGTACCGCCTGTCTCAGGTCAAGTTCACGCAGAACGGCAAACCGGGCACCGTGGTTTATCAAAGCTACGACGACGATGCCAAACCTTCCCTGCCGCAGCGTCTGGAAATGACGCAGGGCGAACAACGCATCAAGCTGAAAATGGATAACTGGACGCTTAACTGAGATGACGCAGCAATTGTGGCCGTCTCCGGCTAAACTCAATTTGTTCCTCTATATCACCGGGCAGCGCCCGAACGGCTATCACGACTTGCAGACGCTGTTTCAGTTTGTGGATTACGGCGACAGCCTGAGTTTTACCGTACGTGATGACAGCGCGATCGTGCTGACCACGCCAACGGACGGCGTGGCGGATGACGAGAATCTGGTTATCCGCGCCGCGCGTCTGTTGCAGTCACACGCGGGCGTCTCTCTGGGTGCGGAGATTTCTCTGCAAAAACGTATCCCGATGGGCGGCGGTCTGGGTGGCGGTTCGTCCAACGCAGCGACCGTGCTCATCGCGCTCAATACGTTATGGAATTGTGGCTATTCTGATACCGAACTGGCGCAGCTGGGTATCCGCCTCGGTGCCGATGTGCCCGTTTTTGTGACAGGTCATGCGGCCTTTGCTGAAGGCGTCGGCGAGATTTTGCACCCGGTAGAACCGCCGGAAAAATGGTTTCTGATTGCCCACCCCGGCGTGAGTATTCCGACCCCGGTGATTTTCGGCGATCCTGAACTGACCAGAAATACACCAAAACGCACTGTTAATGTGCTTTTGAACACGCCTTACGCAAATGATTGCGAACCGATTGCGAGAAAACGATTTTACGAGGTTGAACAGCTACTTTCTTGGCTGTTAGAATACGCGCCGTCAAGACTGACTGGGACAGGGGCTTGTGTGTTTGCCGAATTCGACACCGAATCTGCTGCCCGTCACGTTTTAGACAAAGCCCCATCGTGGATGCGGGGTTTTGTCGCGAAAGGCGTTAACATCTCGCCCTTGCACCGTTTTCGTGAAACCTGGTTGAGGGATGCGGGCAAAGCGTAGAGCGTCACAGTCGTTTTGTGTCTGTTCTTTGCCAGCTAATTGCTACAACTTATTCACACCGAGTTTTGTTTTAAGATTCAAGATTTATTACCCTAAATAATTCGAGTTGCAGGAAGGCGGCAATCGAATGACTCCCAACGAGCTTGCTCATGTAAGTGATTTGGGTGAATGAGAGCAGCCAACGAATCTGCGGCTCGAAGTATGACGGGTAAGTTTTTTCTCGTGAGCATAATGCTTTGGTACCGCTCACCGCCCGGTGGTGCCAAAAGCCAATGTCTTCCCTGGACGCAAGCCTGAGGTTCTTCTCGTGCCTGATATGAAGCTTTTTGCTGGTAACGCCACCCCGGAACTAGCACAACGTATTGCCAACCGTTTATACACCAGCCTTGGTGACGCCGCCGTCAGTCGTTTCAGTGACGGTGAAGTAAGTGTGCAAATCAACGAAAATGTACGTGGCGGAGATATTTTCATTATCCAGTCCACCTGCGCGCCTACTAACGATAACCTGATGGAACTGGTCGTGATGGTTGATGCCTTACGCCGCGCATCCGCCGGTCGTATCACCGCCGTTATTCCTTACTTCGGCTACGCACGTCAGGATCGCCGGGTTCGTTCAGCCCGTGTCCCTATCACCGCGAAAGTGGTGGCTGATTTCCTCTCCAGCGTTGGCGTTGACCGCGTTCTGACCGTGGATCTCCACGCAGAGCAAATTCAGGGCTTCTTCGATGTCCCTGTAGACAACGTATTCGGCAGCCCAATCCTGCTCGAAGACATGCTGCAACAGAACCTGGAAAACCCAATCGTGGTTTCTCCGGACATCGGTGGCGTTGTCCGCGCCCGTGCCGTCGCTAAACTGCTCAACGATACCGACATGGCCATCATTGATAAACGTCGCCCACGCGCAAACGTTTCTCAGGTGATGCACATCATCGGTGACGTCGCTGGCCGTGATTGCGTTCTGGTTGATGACATGATTGATACCGGTGGCACGCTGTGTAAAGCGGCTGAAGCACTGAAAGAACGCGGTGCAAAACGCGTATTCGCCTATGCAACTCACCCGATCTTCTCCGGCAATGCAGTGGAAAACATCCGTAACTCCGTCATCGACGAAGTGATCGTATGCGACACCATCCCGCTCTCCGCTGAAATTCGTGCGCTGAAGAAAGTCCGTACCCTGACGCTGTCAGGTATGCTGGCCGAGGCTATCCGCCGCATCAGTAACGAAGAATCCATTTCTGCGATGTTCGAGCATTAATCATCACGCCCCTGTTTTCAGGGGCGTTTTGTTTTAAATGTTTTGATTCATCAGAAATGCAAAAAACCGTTGTGGCGTGAGCGACAACGGTTTTTTTATGTCCAGCCTTCAGGCTACATCAGGAATGGCGATGAGACTTACTGCAACGTGAGTCGTAATGACGTACCCACCAGTAGCGATCTGCTACACGTTCGCGTCCACCGACTCTCGCACCGGCCAGCCATAAAATCGCACCAATAAAGATGCTGCCAATCGCGCCGTGCGCCAGGAACTGCGGCAGTCCGAGCTCAGGCAGTTGATTTAAAATGGAATAACCAACGCCACCGACCATTGTGAGCAAACCGAGACCCATCAGGGCATTGCCCAGTCTTGTTGCGGTTTTACGTTTCATATGTCACCTCCAGATAGCGTTCATTTAGCATCATTGCTGTCTTGTCTTTTCCTGCCTTAACTATAGACGTCCCAACCGGTTCACTTTGCGGCAACGATCACATTCAACGAACAATGAGTGACAAAACTTTACGTTTTCCAGACATATACGTTCGCAGGGTGAATAGTTATCTGTTGGCATTATTCATTTTCGACGCTATCAGCGGTTTTTCCCCCGCCCTTTATTTGGCATGGCACTGACACGCAGGTAAACTGTGCGCCTAAACCTCACCAGATAAAGAAGCGAAAACCGTGAGCAGCATTAAATTAATTGTCGGGCTGGCCAATCCCGGTGCCGAATATGCCCAAACCCGTCACAATGCGGGTGCCTGGTATGTCAACCTCCTCGCCCGTCAGCACAATCAGCAGTTGAAAGAAGAAAGTAAGTTTTTCGGTTATACAGCACGGCTGTCTCTGGCAGGTGAGGACGTTCGTCTGCTGGTGCCGACCACCTTTATGAACCTCAGCGGCAAAGCGGTGCTGGCGATGGCACAGTTCTATCGCATTGAACCGGAAGAAATTCTGGTCGCCCACGACGAGCTGGATATTCCTCCGGGGCTGGCGAAAATCAAACTCGGCGGCGGTAACGGCGGCCACAATGGTCTGAAAGATATTCAGAGCAAATTCGGCAATAACCCGAACTTCTACCGTCTGCGGATCGGCATCGGTCATCCGGGCGATAAGAGCAAAGTGGTGGGATTCGTACTGGGTAAACCACCGGCCAATGAGCAAAAGCTGATTGATGATGCGATCGATGAAGCGCTGCGCTGCACGGAGCTGTTGATGAAAGAAGGCCTGGAAAAAACTATGCGCCGCCTGCATAGCTTCAAAGCCGAGCTGTAACGCTTTCTGACAGGGCGCGGAGAGTCTTCGCGCCCTTTTCTTCCCGCCGCCCCCTGCCGTAACTAAAATTCCGTTACCTGCCCTGCAATTCCTGAGCTCCTTGTTGCCAATCGCAACTATTCATGAGCATTATGCGAATCTCATTTACATTCAGTTACGCCTAATGATTAACGTTGCTTTGATTGATGACCACGTAGTGGTTCGCTCCGGTTTTGCCCAGCTGCTCGGCCTTGAGCCCGATATTCAGATTGTCGGCCAGTACGCCTCGGCGGCGAACGCGTGGTCGTCGCTGCTGAAAATGAACATTGACGTGGCAGTGATGGATATCGCCATGCCCGACGAAAGCGGACTGAGTCTGCTTTCGCGCATACGCCATCAGCGGCCTGATTTTCGTGCCATTATTCTGAGTATTTACGACACCACGGCCTTCGTGCAAAGCGCGCTGGACGCCGGTGCCGGCGGCTATCTCACCAAGCGTTGCGGTCCTGAAGAACTGGTGCAGGCAGTGCGCACGGTTCACGCCGGTGGCCGTTATCTCTGTTCAGATGCCCTGCTGGCGCTGCGCCAGAGCCAGCAAACGCCGAAAGCGCTTCAGGCGCTGACGCCGCGCGAACGCGAGATTTTCGACTTACTGGTCAACGGGCTGAGCGTAAAGGCCATCGCCGAACAGCTCGAACTCAGCCATAAAACCGTTCACGTCCACCGTGCCAATATCCTCGGAAAACTCCAGTGCGAAACCACTATCGAACTGGTGCATTTCGCCATCCAGCATAACCTGCTCGCCTGATGCGCAGATTTGGCCTGACGCTGTTTCTCGCCATTTTTTACAGCCTGTGCTGGCTGGCGCTGTGGTCGATCAGTTTTTACCTCACGCAAAACGGTCAGCAGGCGATGTTGCTTCTGCCGCAGGGCTTACGCCTGGCGCTGATGACGCTGCTTTCGCGCCGTTACTGGCCGGCGATGCTGGCGTCGGAGCTCGGCATTGCAGTCTGGCTGCACAGTGAACAGTTGCAGACGCACTGGATTATTTTGCTTTCGCCGTTCCTCAGCCTGATCCCCGCCGCGCTGGTGCAGCATTTCTGGCGACGATTTACCCTCTACTGGCAACGGCTTCTACTTTTGCTCGGTGCCGTGGCAGGCAACAGCCTGTTACAGATGGCTATGCCAGGCCTGTGGCTGAGTTCGCCGCTGAGCCAGACGCTGCTCGCCTCGTTCACCGGCGGTATTCTGCTGACGCCTTTCATCTATCTGATTTACGAATACCTCAAGCAGCAACATCTGCAAAACCTGCTGGCGCAGGAGATCCCCGATCCACCGCTGCGCACCTCGTTACTGATCTGGTGCTCGCTGTTCTTCGCCCTCGCCGTCTGTCTGCAAATGACGCTGGCACCCGAAGTGGAAAGGCTGCTGATCATTCTGGTATTCCTGCCTAACGTGGTGATGGCCTATGCCTTTGGCTGGCAAGGCGGCGTGCTGGCGGCGGTACTGGGCAGCCTGATGATCACCGTCACGCGCCAGATGAGTGGCGCTTTTCACGATCTGCTGGAGCTGGAACTGTTTCTCTCGACGCAGGCGCTGCTCGGCATTGGACTTGGGATCGCCATCAGCCGTCAGCAACAGCTGGCATCGCATCTCAATCGCTACCGGTTGCAGCTGGAGCAGGAACTCCACACCCGACGCCAGCTGACCGAACGGCTGGTGCATACCGAAGAGGCCGTTCGCAAGGAAATTGCCCGCGAGCTGCACGATGAAATCGGCCAGAACATCACGGCGATACAGATCCAGGCGATGCTGGTCGACCGCAGCCCGCACGGTGAGGCCACGCACGCGGCCGCAAAGCAGATCGGCGAACTTTCCCAGCGTATTCACCACACCACGCGGCAACTGTTGCGCCAGCTCCGCCCGCCGGTGCTGGATGAAATGGCGCTCGATAAAGCCCTGCATCATCTGGCCAGTGAATTTGCCTTCGCGCAGCAGGGCATCGATTTTCAGCTGGATTACCGGCTGCCGGGCGTGCCTACCGACGATACTCTGATTTTCACGCTCTACCGGCTGGTGCAGGAGTTGCTCAACAACATCAACAAGCATGCCGGAGCCACCGAGGTACGCGTCAGCCTGACCGAACAACACCCTATGCTGGTACTGGACGTCTGCGACAACGGCATCGGCTTCACTCAGCCGGTGCAGGAAGGTTTCGGGCTGCGCGGAATTGAAGAACGGGTCCGGGCGCTCGGCGGCGAATGGGTGCTCAGCCAGCAGGCCGGTACGCGCATAATTGTTAAGTTGCCCACAAATTTGCAAAGAACACCGCCCTGACTAGGAATAATTCCTAGTCATCTAAAACCTTGTCTCATCCGCCCGACAAAACACCCGCCTACACTCGCCTCAATACGTTGGAGAACACCATGACCGCAACGCCGTTATCCGCCACTGATGTGGATAAAAACTACCGTTACTGGCGCGTGCATTTATTGCTGTCGATGGTTATCGGTTACGCCGCGTTCTATCTCACCCGTCGGAGCGTGACCTTTGCGATGCCGGTGATGCAGCTGGAACTGGGGCTGACCAAAGGCGATATCGGCCTGCTCGGCACGCTGTTTTATCTGGCCTACGGCGGCTCAAAATTTATCTCAGGGATCTACAGCGACCGTACCGGAGCCCGCTGGTTTATGGGCGTCGGGTTACTGATGACCGGCGTGCTGAATATCCTGTTCGCCTTCTGCCATTCGCTGACTGCACTGCTGATTGTGTGGACGCTGAACGGATTTTTTCAGGGCTGGGGATGGCCGCCGTGCGCCAGATTGCTGACGCACTGGTATTCACGCAATGAACGCGGGTTCTGGTGGGGCTGCTGGAATACGTCGATCAACATTGGCAGTGCGGCGGTTCCGCTGCTGTCAGGATTACTGGCGGCCACCTGGGGCTGGCAGGCGGCGTTGCTGGTACCGGGTGCGGTGGGCATTGTTCTCGGATTGTGGTTGTGTCGCCAGCTATGCGGCACACCGCAGCAGGAAGGCTTACCGACCGTAGGCGAATGGCGGCGTGATCCGCTGGAGCTCCGCCAGGAACAGCAAAGCCCGCCAATGGGCATGATGCAGATTTTGCGCGAGACGATTTTGCAGAACCGCACCCTCTGGCTGCTCGGCGTCTCATACGTGCTGGTGTACCTGATCCGCATCGCGCTCAACGACTGGGGCAATATCTGGCTGGCGGAGAACCACGGCGTCAATTTGCTCAGTGCAAACGCGACACTGTCACTTTTCGAACTCGGCGGCTTGCTAGGCGCGTTGTTCGCCGGCTGGGGCTCTGACCTGCTGTTTCGCGGGCAGCGCGCACCGATGATTTTATTGTTTTCTCTGGGGCTGTTTCTAACCGTCACCGCCCTGTGGCTGGCGCCGGTTCATCACTTCGGGCTGCTGGCGCTGAGTTTCTTCAGCATCGGATTTTTTGTTTTCGGCCCGCAAATGCTGATAGGTCTTGCGGCCACGGAATATTCACATAAAGACGCGGCGGGCACGGTGACCGGATTCCTCGGCCTGTTCGCCTACCTCGGCGCGGCGCTGGCCGGGTGGCCACTGGCAGTGGTGATGCAACACTACGGCTGGTGGGGATTTTTTGCCGTACTGACGATGGCTTCGGCATGCGTCGGGCTGCTGCTGATGCCCATGATGATGGCCGGGATCAGCAAACGCGAATTACAGTCCGCTCCGCCGGACAACTGACAAGGTTCTCTGTCCTGCAACATAACAAGAAAAAGGTAAACACCATGAAATCTAAACTCACCTACTCCCTCCTCGCCGCGGCCATTGCCATGACCGCATTCACCGGTGCCGCCCAGGCCAAAGGCCGCCTGGTGGTGTATTGCTCCGCCACCAACGCCATGTGTGAAGAAGAAACCAAAGCCTTTGGCGAAAAGTATGACGTCAAAACCTCCTTTATCCGCAACGGCTCCGGCAGCACGCTGGCGAAAGTAGAAGCGGAGAAGAAAAACCCGCAGGCTGACGTTTGGTATGGCGGCACCTTAGATCCGCAGTCGCAGGCGGGTGAGATGGATCTGTTGCAGGCATACATTTCCCCTAACCTTGCGCAAATCATGCCGAATTTCAAGGATCCGGCCAAGCGTAAAGGTAACTACTCCTCCGCCGTGTATATCGGCATTCTGGGCGTCGGCGTCAACACCAACCGTCTGAAAGAGAAAAACCTGCCCGAACCGAAATGCTGGAAGGATCTGACCAACCCTGTCTACAAGGGCGAGATTCAGATTGCCGATCCGCAGAGTTCCGGCACCGCCTACACCGCGCTGGCCACCTTTGCGCAGCTGTGGGGCGAAGATCAGGCTTTCGATTACCTGAAAAAGCTCAACACCAACATTTCCCAATACACCAAATCCGGCATCGCCCCGGCCCGTAATGCTGCACGCGGCGAAACCGCCATCGGCATTGGCTTCCTGCATGATTACGCTCAGGAAAAAGAGAGCGGCGCACCGCTGAAACTGATCTCCCCGTGCGAAGGCTCAGGCTATGAAATCGGCGGCGTCAGTATTCTGAAAGGTGCACGCAATCTGGATAACGCAAAACTGTTTGTCGACTGGGCGTTGTCCAAAGAGGCACAAGAACTGGCGTGGAAGAAAGGCCAGTCCTATCAGATCCTGACCAACACCACCGCAGAAACCTCCCCGAACTCGCTGAAAATGAGCGACCTGAAACTGATCAATTACGATATGGACAAGTACGGCGCGTCCGATATGCGTAAAGAACTGATCACCAAATGGGTCAACGAAGTGAAGATGGGCAAAGAGACACAATAAAAGCCCACGTAACACATTGATAGGATTCAGCCCCCTCCCCGGCTACGGGGAGGGGCAAAAAATTATTTATCGCCAACACCTTTTCTCTCTTAATAAGGGGACGTTATGTCTCATTCTTTAACGCTGCCTGACACCCGACGCCGCGACCCGGTTTTCGGCTGGCTGGGGCTGATTCTGGCGGCCTTTGTGCTGCTGCCGTCGTGGAGCCTGGACTACGGTCTGCTCGAATCCACGTCGGATGAAATCCTTGCCGCCTACGGCTGGTCCGGGCTGAACCTCAGCCTGATGTGGCTGATCTTGCCGATGGCTCTGCTGTTCCGCCCGCGTTACGCACAGCGGCTGGAAGCCCGTCGCCGTCATCAGTTTGATGCCGCCTGGTCGGTGTTCTGCGCGCTGTTTATGATTGTCAGCGCCACCTTGATTGGGCGCGGGCTGGGCTACGGCAGCATTTTGATGTTTATTGCGCTGGGCGCGATTTGCTCGCTGGCGCTTTCACGACTTGAATGGCTGGGCGGCGACCGCTTCGTACTCGGCTCGCTCATCTGCATTATCGCGCTGATCGCCGTCTTCATCATTTATCCGAGCATTGCGATTTTCATTCCGATGTTCACCAACGACACCGGTGATTTCGCGCCGCTGGCATTTATGGCAGTGCTTGGCCAGTCGCATATTTTGCAGGTGATTTGGAACTCGTTCCTGCTCTCGGTGGCCGTCGGTATCGGCTGTACTTTCTTCGGGCTGGTGCTGGCTATTTACACCACGCGCATCGCCAAACGGTCAGCGGTGATTGGCCGTATCTTCTCGATTCTGCCGATCGTCACCCCGCCGTTTATCGTTGGCCTCGGCGTGACGCTGATGATGGGCCGCTCCGGTTATCTCACCGAGTTCATGGCGGACTGGTTCGGGCTGACCAACACTAACTGGCTGTATGGATTTACCGGCATCTGGCTGGCGCAGGTTCTGGCGTTCACGCCGATGGCGTTTATGATCCTCGACGGCGCAATCAAAACCATTCATCCGTCGCTGGAAGAAGCGTCGTACACCCTGCGCGCCAGCCGCTGGCAGACCTTCCACCGCGTGTTTTTGCCGCTGCTCAAACCGGCACTGGCCAACGCTTTTCTCATCGTCATTGTCCAGTCGCTGGCGGATTTCAGTAACCCGCTGGTGCTCGGTGGCAACTTCGACGTGCTCGCCACGCAGATTTATTTCTACATCACCGGCGCGCAGCTGGATTATCAGGCTGCCAGTACGCTCGGCGTGATCCTGCTGGTGTTTTCCTTGCTGGTGTTCTGCGTGCAGTACATGTGGATCGGCAAACGTTCCTACGTCACCATTTCCGGTAAAACGTCACGCGGCGACGTTCAGCCGCTGCCGGTGACGCTGGTGTGGGGCGTCACCGCACTGCTGGCGGTGTGGGTGGCATTCAACGCCCTGCTTTACGGCAGCATTTTCTACGGCAGCTTCACCGTCAACTGGGGCGTGGATTACACGCTGACCTTCGCCAACTTCACCAAATTGTTTGGTCAGGGCTTCTCAGATGGCGCATGGCCGTCGCTGCTCGACACCCTGCTGTATGCGGGAATCGCCGCGCCGATCACCGCGTTGTTTGGCCTGCTGATTGCCTACATCGTGGTACGCCAGCAGTTCCGTGGCAAAAAAACCATCGAGTTCAGTACCATGCTGTGCTTCGCGGTGCCGGGCACGGTCGCCGGGATCTCCTACATTCTGGCCTTTAACAGTGCGCCGGTTTACCTGACCGGCACCGCGGCGATTGTCATTATTTCGATGGTGATGCGTAACGTGCCGGTGGGCATCCGCGCCGGTATCGCCGGGCTCGGGCAGCTGGATAAATCGCTGGATGAAGCCTCGCTCAGCCTGCGTGCCGGATCGATGCGCACGGTGATGTACATCCTGCTGCCGCTGCTGCGACCGGCCATTCTCTCGGCGCTGATTTACAGCTTCGTGCGCGCTATCACTACCGTCAGCGCCATCGTATTTCTGGTCACGCCGGATACCCGCGTCGCCACTGCCTACATCCTCAACCGCGTGGAAGACGGCGAATACGGCGTGGCGATTGCTTACGGTTCGATCCTCATCGTCGTCATGCTGGCGATCATTTTCATCTTTGACTATCTGGTTGGCGAAGCGCGTATTTCCCGCTCAAAAGCCAAAACCGGCCAATAATTCTGGAGAGCTTTGACATGACCATGACCACTGAACACCCGGTTAAACCGGCACCGGCACAAACCACGCAAAGTTTTGTTGAACTGAAAAACGTCGCCAAACGTTTCGGCACCAATACCGTACTGGAAGGCCTGAATCTGGCGATCCCAAAAGGTAAAATGGTCACCCTGCTTGGCCCGTCCGGCTGCGGTAAAACCACGGTTTTACGCATGGTCGCCGGGTTGGAAAAACCGTCAGAAGGCCGCATTTTCATCGACGGCGAAGATGTCACCGACCGTTCCATTCAGCAGCGTGATATCTGCATGGTGTTTCAGTCCTACGCCCTGTTCCCGCATATGTCGCTTGGGGAAAACATCGGTTACGGCCTGAAAATGCTCGGACGCCCGAAAGCCGAGATCCGCGACCGCGTGCGTGAAGCCTTGTCGCTGGTCGATCTGGACGGGTTTGAAGACCGCTACGTCGATCAGATTTCCGGCGGGCAGCAGCAGCGCGTGGCGCTAGCCCGTGCGCTGATCCTCAAACCGAAAGTGTTGCTGTTCGACGAACCGCTGAGTAACCTCGATGCCAACCTGCGCCGCAGCATGCGCGAAAAAATCCGCGAGCTGCAACAGCAGTTCAACATTACTTCTTTGTATGTCACGCACGATCAGAGCGAAGCCTTTGCGGTCTCCGACACGGTGCTGGTGATGAACAAGGGCAAAATCATGCAGATTGGCGCACCGCAGGAGCTGTACCGCCAGCCTGCCTCGCGCTTTATGGCGAGTTTTATGGGCGACGCCAACGTCTTCCCGGCGGATTTGCACCGCGACACGGTGGAAATTTTCGGCTACCACATCCCGAAACCCGCGGCGTTCGCGCCGGGAATGCAGCAATGTACGGTCGGCGTACGCCCGGAAGCGATCACTCTCGGGCTACAGGGTGAAGACAGCCAGCGCTGTGTGATCACCCATGTCGCCTATATGGGGCCGCAGTATGAAGTGACGGTGGACTGGCACGGACAATCGCTGCTGTTGCAGGTCAACGCCACGCAACTGCAACCAACCGCAGGCGATAATTTCTTCCTGCAAATCCACCCATACGGGATGTTTGTTCTGGTGTAATGACTGATTGACGCAATGAAAAAAGGTGCCGTTTTTATGCGGCAGCTTTTTATTGAATCACCATACACGTGACTGACTGACAACGACTTGTTGTTGGATTCGGTGAGACCCATAAACTCGGGAAATTAAAGAACCTATTTCAAATTCTGGATTTCTGTCGATGATTTCATACACGCCATTGTTTGGATCGAAGAAATAACATATCTCCTCACTCACTCTGACTGCGGCGACAGCATGAGATGCCTGAACTCCTTCATGGTTAAAAGCAAAGGTTAGCATGACACCTTGTTTAGGCAAAGATGCGATCGGATAGCGGCTTAGGCCGGTAATATCCCCATTTATAACGTCAGAATACTTATAAAACAGTCCTGCCTGCCCACTTTTTTTCTCCAGATCCCTCTGTTTATAGTCATTATATTTTGAAAAAAACTCAACTTGTGCGGCTGGGTTGCCAACCCTACTTCCATAGATCTGACGATTGGTTTCATAAGAGTCATGTTTTTTTCTGGCGCGTTCCATCAGCTTGATAAGTTCAGCTTTATCGTTTACATCGACAAAAAAAACACCCTTTGGATAGCCAGGTTTATTTTTATTTAAAATATCCCCCAACCATTTTAAGCAAAAGCCTACACAGTATCCGGAAGAGGAATGTTTCATAGTAAAAAGCATGTACTCTATTTCTATATCAACAACCAGTTTAATCATTATATTCAATACCATTAGAAAATTTAAACATATTAATTATATAAATAAATGTCCATACATAATTAACCCTAGTGAATAAATAAATTTATTGAAAGTAACAAGACAGGTAAAATACATATCGTGGTTAAAATAAGATACAAGCAATCACTTAATAATGAATGTTAAATTGATAAATAAGGTGCGACTGTAGGCGGCACCTTTTGCATGTCAGAGAGTATCTTCTGCGACGTAATACTCAGGGTCATCCAGTTCATGCGAACAGAACGGTCCGGCTTTTTTCAGCAGGCTCACGCAGTCGTTGCTCAGATGCCGCAGTCGGATGGTTTTCCCGGCCTCGATATACCGCGCCGTCAGCTTATCAATCGCCTCCACGCCGCTCGAATCCATCACCCTCGTACCGGCAAAATCCAGCACCACGTTTTGCGGATCGTTTTTCGGCTCAAAAAGTTCCGAGAACGACGCCGCCGAACCAAAGAATAGCGGCCCTTCCAGCTTATAGACCGTCAGATCGCCTTTGGTTTTGTGCTCACGAATGCGGATACGCGCCTGCTGCCAGGCAAAAACCAGCGCCGAGATAATTACGCCGCTTATCACCGCGACCGCCAGATCGGTGAATATAGTGATCACCGTGACAATCACCATCACCAGCGCATCGGCTTTCGGCATACGACGAAAACGACGCAGCGAGCTCCATTCGAAGGTGTTGTAGCAAACCACCAGCATGATCCCCGCCAGTGCCGCCACCGGCAGCAAACCGATGTAACCGGACAGACTTACCACGAACAGGATCAGTAAAATCGCGCCGACGATGCCGGAAATACGCCCGCGCCCGCCAGAGGTGAAATTGATGATCGACTGACCAATCATCGCGCAACCGGCGAAGCAGCCGAACAGCCCGCAAATCGTATTGCCCGCGCCCTGCGCGATGCTTTCACGGTTACCGTTGCCTTTATGGCCGCCCATTTCATCGAGCACCGTCATGGTCAGCAGCGATTCAATCAGGCCGACCAGCGCGATCACCACCGCATACGGCAGCACAACTTTCAGCATTTCCAGACTAAACGGCACTACCGGCAAACTGAAGTGCGGCAATGCACCGGAGATATCCGCCAGATCGCCGACCCGCAGCGTATGCAGGTTAAAACCAATCGCCACCGCCGACACCACAATCAGCGCCGCCAGAGACGCGGGAATGATTTTGGTCAGTTTCGGGAACAGCACGACGACGGCAATTGCCAGCAGCACCAGCCCATACATCAGCGGACCCTGCCCGGCGATCATATGCAGCTGCGCCAGCATAATCACAATCGCCAGCCCGTTGACAAACCCGTGAACTGCAGGCAGCGGCACCAGCCGGATAAACTTCCCGAGCCGGAACACGCCGATCAAAATCTGAATCACACCGGCGAAAATCGTCGCCCACAGCACGTATCCCATGCCGTGCTGCGCCGCCAGGCTCATCAGAACCACAACAATAGACCCCGCCGCGCCGGACACCATTCCCGGTTTCCCGCCAAACAGCGCCGTCACCAGCCCGATAATAAACGCCGTGTGCAGACCGACAATCGGCGACAGTCCGGCCACCAGCGAGAACCCGACCGCTTCCGGGATCATCGACACCGCCACCACAAATCCCGCCAGCGTTTCATTCTTCACTTCCGACAACTTCAGACCACGCGGGCTAAACATAAAACATCCGGTTCATTTCCAGTCAGTTAAAAAATTGTGACAAGTATCTAAAAATGAGCAAAGCGAGGCAAGGTTTAATCCATGACGTTTTGCCCACCACATCACAAGCGGTTCGAGAAAAATCACTATTCCGTGTATAATGCGGCGTAATATGGTCATTACATCAGGCAATTAACTTTAATTACCTGATAACTAAGATATTAAGGTGAGAAAAACATGGGATTCAAATGCGGTATCGTCGGCCTGCCGAACGTCGGTAAATCCACTCTGTTCAATGCGCTGACCAAAGCGGGTATCGAAGCAGCAAACTTCCCGTTCTGCACCATCGAACCTAACACCGGCGTCGTGCCAATGCCCGATCCGCGTCTCGACCAGCTGGCCGAGATTGTAAAACCACAGCGTATCCTGCCAACTACCATGGAATTCGTGGATATCGCCGGTCTGGTAAAAGGCGCATCCAAAGGTGAAGGCCTGGGCAATCAGTTCCTGACCAACATCCGCGAAACCGAAGCCATCGGCCACGTTGTGCGCTGTTTCGAGAACGACAACATCATTCACGTAAACAACAAAGTGGATCCGGCTGATGACATCGACGTTATCAACACCGAACTGGCGCTGTCCGACCTCGACACCTGCGAACGCGCGATCCATCGCGTACAGAAGAAAGCCAAAGGCGGCGACAAAGATGCGAAAGCCGAACTGGCTGCGCTGGAAAAATGTCTGCCACAGCTTTCCGAAGCAGGCATGCTGCGCGCGCTGGATCTGACCGAAGAAGACAAAGCGGCCATCCGCTACCTGAGCTTCCTGACGCTGAAACCCACCATGTACATCGCCAACGTCAACGAAGACGGTTTCGAGAACAACCCGTACCTCGACATCGTGCGTAAAATCGCCGAAGCCGAAGGTTCCGTCGTCGTTGCCGTCTGTGCCGCCGTGGAATCTGACATCGCCGAACTCGATGACGCTGACCGCGAAGAATTCATGCAGGAACTGGGCTTAGAAGAGCCGGGCCTGAACCGCGTGATCCGCGCCGGTTATGAGCTGCTGAACCTGCAAACTTACTTCACCGCTGGCGTGAAAGAAGTCCGCGCATGGACCATCCCTGTCGGCGCCACCGCGCCACAGGCAGCGGGTAAAATCCACACCGACTTCGAAAAAGGCTTCATCCGCGCACAAACCATCGCGTTCGAAGACTTCATCACCTACAAAGGTGAGCAAGGCGCGAAAGAAGCTGGCAAAATGCGTTCAGAAGGCAAAGAGTACGTTGTGAAAGATGGCGACGTGATGAACTTCCTGTTCAACGTCTGAGTTAAGATTCGCTTCACACAGACCTGAATGTTGATTAAAAATCCACGCCACGGCGTGGATTTTTCTTTTTACCGCGCCATAAAAAGTCCCTCTCTGCCCCCTCTTTCATTTCTCCTTCGGCCCCATTACGGGATATATTGGTTCACTTTCGTAAAATTATCACTTTGTTACAGGTAACATCGTCATGGCATTGATCCCAAAAAACTATACGCGTCTGGAAAGCGGCTATCGTGAAAAAGCGCTCAAAATCTATCCATGGGTATGCGGACGCTGCACGCGGGAATTTGTTTATTCCAATCTGCGCGAATTAACGGTTCACCATATCGATCACGACCATACCAATAATCCGGAAGATGGCAGTAACTGGGAGTTATTGTGTCTGTATTGTCATGACCATGAGCACTCGAAGTACACCGAAGCCGATCTTTACGGCTCAACGGTTGTGGCCGGAGAAGACGCGCAAAACGATGTTGATGCAGCAACCTATAATCCGTTTGCCGATTTAAAATCGATGCTCAATAAGAAGAAATAAGTGAAGAAAGAGAAATGCAACGTCGGTGATGTTGCATTTCAGACCACCAAAAGCGTTTCATTATAGGGAAATTCTTTAGGCTGCGGCTGCCATGGGGGAGCCGGGACGCGCACAGTGCAGGGCTCAAATTCACAAAACCTCCCCCCAAAGATCATGCGATCATCCCCCGCTATTGATAAAAATGATCCCCAAAAGGCAAGCGCACCGCTTCACACTTACTCCTTCAGGAAAACAAGATGACGACCTTAAACGAAAGACTGGCATGGCGTTACGCGACCAAAAAATTCGATGCAACGAAAACCGTGTCAGCTGAAAAACTCGAACGTATCGTAGAAGCCGTGCGTCTCGCACCGACGTCGAGCGGGCTCCAGCCGTTCGAACTCTTTGTAGTAACCAATCCTGACGTCCGCGCAAAAATCAGAACAGTGTCCTGGGATCAGGCGCAGGTGACCGACTGTTCACACCTGCTGGTCTTTGCTGCATGGGACGACATCACCGCTGACCGCGTCAATATGATGTTTGATCTGACCAACGACGTGCGTGGTTTTAAAAACGAAGGCTGGGAAAACTATCGTCAGATGCTGTTGGGTATCGTCGCCGATCGCGGAACCGAAGCAAATTATCAGGCCGCTGCCCGTCAGGCGTATATCGGCCTTGGCGCCGCGCTGATTGCAGCAGCGTTCGAAGAAGTGGATGCCACACCCATGGAAGGTTTTGATCCGGCGGCGGTGGATGAAATCCTCGATTTGAAATCGAAGAACTTACGCAGCGTGGTGATGCTCCCGCTGGGTTATCGCGCCACCGAAGGTGACTGGCTGGTAAACCTGAAGAAAGTACGTCGCAGCCGCGAAAACTTTGTGACTGAAATTAAATAAACCGGATTTCAGGCAGGAATAAAAAATCCACGTGAGAGCGTGGATTTTTTATTTAAGTCGATCTGAAAAAATAACAAATACGATTAATACATTATGAAGGGGTTCAGCTGTCTGATTGCTCACCGTTTCATCCTGTTATTTGGCATGACTTTCAAAAACATTACAGCTGAACCGCCCTTTGCCATCAAAGATTTTATTGATTACTTAGCCATTATTAAGCAACAGGAAATGTGGCCAGCTAATTTGCCACGGGTGCAGGCCGACGCGCCTGCGCCAGACCCCCCTCCAGCTCCGCCTTCGTCATCTGCACGCAATAACTCGGCATTGCGCGCTGGAAGCGCCAGCCTTCTGACAGTGCGCCTGCATCCACCGCGTCAAAACCAAACGCATCGTAAAGACTGATGATGATCTGTTTGGTTGCCTTATCGTCACCGGCCAACGGCAATGCACGGCGTTCGGGGTCTCCGGCGGGCAGGCCGTCGGTTTCGAGATCGGTCATCTGAATAGCATTGAAGGCTTTGGTGATTTTCGACTGCGGCAGAAAACCGGCCAGATATTCGCTGGTGGTCGTCGTCTGCTGATCGAGTTCCGCCACCTGCCCGTCGCGTTCAGGATAATAATTGACGGCGTCGATGACTGCTTTTCCGGCAAGTTCCGCAACAGGCAGTTGCCCGATGGCGGTCAGAGGGACGGCGATAATCACAATTTCGCCAAAGATGGCAGCCTCCGTGGCGGTGCCGGTCTCACAGCCAATCATTGGCTTCAGGCTGAACAGCGTCTGCGGCCCGCGGGAATTACTCAACATGACCTGATGTCCGGCCTTGATCGCCTGTTTCGCCACCGCTCGTCCTACAAATCCAGCACCGATGATGCCTATTTTCATGATTCTCACCTTTCAATTGTCTGTCAGAAGGTTAAGAATAATTCGACACCCTGCGTTGATAAATACTCGCCATCAGCACAGACAAACAACAAAAAGGAGCGAATCGTGGATCGTCTCACCAGCATGAACGTTTTCGTCAGAGCCGCCGAACTGGGATCCTTCGCGGCGGCGGCAGAGGCGTTACGCATATCCCCGCAGATGGTCGCGAAACATATCGCCCGGCTGGAATCGCGGCTGGGCACAGCGCTGCTGAACCGCACGACCCGCCGCCAGCATCTGACGGACATCGGCAGCAGCTACTATGAACGCTGTAAAATCGTGCTTGCCGAGGCTGAGGCGGCTGATGCCATCGCGCTGGAGATGAAAGCCACGCCATCAGGCATTATTCGCGTCAATGCGCCGGTGACCTTTGGTGCATCCATGCTGGCGCCGTTCATTACACAATATTTGGATAACTATCCCGGCACGCAGGTGGAGCTGACGCTGAGCGATCGCATGGTCGATCCTGTCGAGGAAGGCTATGAAGTGATCCTTCGCATCGGTGAACTGCACGACGGCCCGCTGATTGCATATCCGCTTCGGCCATACCGGCTGATTGCCTGCGCCTCGCCGGAGTATCTTGCGCAGAATGGCACGCCGGTTACACCCGCCTGTCTGGCGCAGCATTCCTGTCTGGTTTATGGGATCTGGTCACCACAGTCGCCCTGCCGCTGGCTGTTCACTAAAGAGGGAAAAACGCAGGAAGTGCGCCCTGAAGGCCGTTTTCGGGCGAATGACTGGCGGGCGCTGTTGCACGCAGCCATCAGAGGTTATGGCGTGACGCAGGGGCCGGAAGACGTATTGCGGGAAGAAATCAACGCCGGGCGTTTGGTGCAAATACTGCCCGATTACACGTGTCCTTCGCGACCGATGCACGTGCTCACGGCGGCGGGTTTACGGCAGACAGTGAAAATTCGCAGCTTTATCAAAGCCGTGACTGAGACTTTTGGCTAACCTCAGGAGACGCAGACTGTGCCCGGTGCCTTGGATTCACGCGCCATCATTAAGGGGCTGGAAATGAAGACTGCGGTGAAGGCGTGGGAACTGAAGGGCTGACCTGCTGTATGAGCAAACTCCTCTGGCATCGTGCAAAGAAATGCCAGAGGAGGCAGGTCTTCTAATTGTTCTGCGGACCCTCACCGGCATTCACAAACGCCGGTGGCTGGAAAGCGGTGACGTCGGGAAGTGGCGCATCCCAGCGTTCAATGTCTATCCAGCAACTTTGCGCGCTGCACCCCTGACCCAGCCGCGAGCTGCCGCGATCTTCAGTCAGTACGTTCGGGTTACCGTGTTTATCCAGAGAATCCGGCAGTGCCGGATCCTGCGGGTCATACCATGCACCCGTCGACATCTGCACCACCCCCGGACGCAGGTCTTCACTCAGATGCACACCTGCAAGAATCGCCCCGCGATCGTTAAACACCCTCACGATGCTGCCTTCGGAGATCCCGCGCGGCGCGGCGTCCTGCGGATGCAGCCACAGCGGTTCGCGGCCTTGTATCTTTGTGCGACGGCTGACCGTACCCTGATCGTACTGACTGTGCAGCCGCGTACGGGGCTGGCTGGAAAGCAGATGCAACGGCCAGCGCGAGCTGATCTCCTGCTGTACCTTGGCCTCAGGTTCGTACCAGAAAGGATGTCCCGGACATTCTTCATAATCAAAGTCGGCCACGGTCTGCGAAAACAGCTCAATTTTGCCGGACGGCGTGGTCAGAGGCGAACCCACCGGGTCATCACGGAACGCTTTAAGGAAGATTTGCGGCGCATCCGGTCGCGCATATTCCAGCTTGCCCTGCTGCCAGAAATCATCAAAATCAGGCAGTTCGATGCCGTCGGCCTGCGCCCGCGGAGTAGAAATCTCATAGATATGGCGCAGCCAGGCCATCGGATCGCGCCCTTCACTGAACGTCTCGCCAAAACCCAGCTTCTGCGCCAGCCCGCAGAAAATCGCAAAGTCGCTCTGCGCCTCATCCACCGGCGTAATATGCTGACGCATCGCAATCATAAAACCGTCATTGCTGGAACTGCCAATGTCATCGCGCTCAAGTGACGTTGTCACCGGCAGCACGATGTCGGCGAATTTAGCCTGCGCGGTCCAGTATTGTTCGTGAACTACCACGGTGTCGGGTTTACGCCATGCCTGCGTCAGCCGGTTTAAATCCTGATGATGGTGAAACGCATTGCCGCCCGCCCAGTAGACCAGCCGGATATCGGGATAATGACAGTGACTGCCGTCGAACTGATAAGGCGCGCCCGGATTAAGCAACATGTCAGCCAGCCGCGCGACGGGGATCGGTTGTTTCACCGCATTTTGCCCCATCGGCAAACGCGGGCCGGAGAAGGTACGGCGGTCCGATCCCGCCAGATTGGTCGAGGCGTAGGCGAACCCCAGCCCGCCACCGGCAGTGCCGATTTGCCCCAGCAAAGCCGCCAGCGCCACCGTCGCCCAGAACGTCTGTTCACCCTGCCTTGCGCGCTGCAATGACCAGGCAATGTTGATCATGGTGCGTTTTTGCGACATCTCACGGGCAAGCCCCCGGATCTCCTCCGCGCCTACGCCGGTCAGCGGTTCGGCCCACTCAGGCGTTTTTGGCCTGCCGTCGTTCTGCCCGGTCAGATAATCACGGAACGTTTCAAACCCTTCGGTGTGGCTGGCCACGAAATCTGCGTCATAGCGCGACTCGTCAATCAGCACATAGCTCAACGCCAGCAACAACGCGGTATCGCTGCCCGGCTTGAGGGATAACCATTCGGCGGATTGTACTCCCGAAAGATCGTTCTTCACCGGGCTGACGTTGATGAAGCGAGTGCCGGTCTGCTCCATTTTTTGCAGCCAGTACTTCAGGGAATGATCGTTCGCGCCGCCGCCGTTGACCTGCGCATTGCGCAGCGGCAGCCCGCCAAAGGCAACAAACAGCTCGCACTTCTCCGCCAGTACTGACCAGTGGGTGTGTTGCTTTTGCAGAACATCGAGGTCGCCGATAATGTGCGGTAGTAACCGCTCAGCGGCGGCCAGACTGTAAGTGTTGGTGCTGCCGCTGTAGCCGCCGAACTGATTAAAGAAACGGTGCAGCTGGCTCTGCGCGTGGTGAAAACGTCCGGCACTCGACCAGCCGTAGGAACCGGCATAAAACGCGGCGTTGCCGTGGGTGTCTTTCACCCGCTTCAGCTCCCCGGCGACCAGCGACAAGGCGGTGTCCCAGCTCACTTCTACAAAAGGCTCTTTGCCGCGACCTTCGCGCGACGCGCTGCCGTGCTGTAAATATCCCAACCGCACAGCGGGACGGCGAACGCGGCTGCTGCCATCCACGGCACCGACCAGTGACTGGCCGATTTCAGACGGATTGCGATCCCATTCCACTGGCGCCACGGCGGTTAACGCGCCGTCTTCGGTGGTGACGCGGTACGTTCCCCAATGCATAACGGCTAAATCGTGATTTTTTTTCATTTTTGACAGATTTTCATTATTGGCAGGTTTTGATTTATGAGCAGGTCAATATAAGACAAAAAATCACCCTAGCACAGCCGGATCCCCTGCCGCTATGCCATCGGTGTTATTTCTATTTTTATCATACAGTTATCAATTATACGCATGAGGCAACATGGCGCCTGTTGAATATCCAAAACCGCTTGGATGCGGATCTCAGCGTTAACAAAATGTCCTTGTGTAAACATATTTTCCGCGAGGGTTTTGCGAAGGTTGCAGGTGATACCGGACACAGTAATGCATTCAGAAATGCACTGCATAATATAATTCCGTTCACCAAATCAGTGCGAACTAATAAAATTCTCACCACTTCGGTGCGTTATTTAAAATAGCCGACTCTGATTGTTTCTTTTTTGAACGCAATCGATTACCTGTGCGCAACGCAATGAAAAAAGCAGATGAGTTTTGTGAGGTTGCTGTTATAGTTCGCGCTTAAAACACCACTCACATCATTTGGATCCTCCATGACGTCAAATATATTGCATTTTTTACTTAGCCTTATAATGATATTCGGCATTGGCTGGTTGATTAGCTACAACAAACGCGGCGTTAAACTGCGCTACGTCGTGCAAATTTTGGTGATCGAAATCGTACTGGCCTGGGTTCTGCTTTACAGCCAGGCAGGCGTCTACCTGATCTCCGGCCTCTCCGGCGTGTTCACCAATCTGATGAGCTACGCACGCGTCGGTACCGACTTCGTGTTTGGTGGTCTGGTAAATGATAACCAGTTCAGTTTCTTCTTATTCGTATTATGTCCAATCATCTTTATTTCTGCGCTGATTGGTATTCTCCAGCACCTGCGTATTTTGCCATTAATGATTAAAGGGATCGGTTATCTCTTATCTAAAATTAACGGAATGCCGCGACTGGAATCCTTTAATGCCGTGAGTTCTTTATTGGTCGGGCAATCTGAAAACTTTATCGCGATTAAAGATATTGTTCCGCACTTGAATGAACGCCGCATGTATACATTATCCGCAACCGCAATCTCCACCGTTTCCATGTCAATTGTGGGTTCTTACATGACCCTGCTGGAACCGCGTTATGTGATGCTCTCGCTTATTCTGAATATGCTTTCTACCTTTGCCGTATTGCAGGTGGTAAACCCGTATTCCGACGAAGCGGATAATGAAATGCCTAAGCTCAATGTACCGAAACACAGCTTCGTAGAAATGCTGGGTGAGTACATCATGGCCGGTTTCAAAATGGCGATGATCGTGGCGGCGATGCTGGTCGGCTTCAACGCCCTGCTGGCGATGATCAATGCCATCTTCATGGGCGGTTTTGGTAAAAGCTTCCAGGACATCATCGGCTACCTGTTCTACCCGATCGCCTGGTTAACCGGCATCGTGAGCCATGATTCCCTGACCGCAGGCAGCATCATGGGCACCAAAATCGTCGCCAACGAATTCGTGGCGATGTTGCAGATGAAAGACCTGATCGCACACCTCGAGCCGCGCACCGTGGCAATCCTGTCCGTCTTCCTGGTGTCTTTTGCCAACATTTCTACCGTCGGGATTATTGCCGGTGCGGTAAAAAGTATCGAAGAAGTTCAGGGCAACATGGTCGCCCGTGCTGCGTTCCGCCTGCTGGTCGGCGCAACGCTGGTCAGCCTGCTTTCCGCTTCGATCGTCGGTCTGGTTTACCGTTAATCCTCAGCCGTTAGCGCTCTGAATGACTGAAAACGTCCGCCCACTGTGGCGGACGTTTTTGTTTGTGCGGCAGCAAAAAAAAATCCACGCCGGCGCGTGGATTTTTATTTCAATCTAAAGTCTTAAGACCTCAGCGTTTAGCCAGTGCTGCCGCGTTACGTCCTGCCAGAATACCAAAGATGATGATATCGGCCACGGCGTTACCGCCGATGCGGTTAGCACCGTGGATGCCGCCCGCCACTTCACCTGCCGCCCATGCACCGGTGATCGGCTGTTTCTGCGCATCCAGCACGGCGGTGTCGGTATTAATCACCACGCCACCCATGGTGTGGTGCACGCCCGGCGCGATACGGATGGCGAAGAATGGCCCCTTATTGAGCGGGTGACGCAGCGCCGTCGTACGACCGAAATCTTCGTCTTTCTTCTCCACCACAAACAGGTTATAGCGCTCCAGCGTCTCGGTCAGCGCGACCGGGTTCATGTTCAGCTTCACCGCCAGCTCTTCCGGCGTCGGGGCGCTGAGCACAAATCCTTTGGCGATATACTCATCCGCCGCTTTGTTGTTGGCACGAACCTGCTCATCGAAAATCACCCACGCGCTTTTCTCCGGTAGCGCAATGATCTCTGCGGAGACTTTGTCGCGGGTCTCCATCTCGTTGTAGAAACGCTTGCCCGCCTGACTCACCAGAATTGCCCCGCCGCCGCGAATGGACTCTGAAATCAGATAGGAGGTCGTCTGCTCAACGGTCGGGTGGATTTGGATCTCGCCCATATCGACGGTATCCGCGCCGATTTTTTGCAGCATGGCGATACCGCTGCCGGTCGCGCCCTTGTGGTTGGTCGTGACAAAACCGTCCAGCTCAGGGCGATATTTCACCACCATCTCGCGATTAGCACTGAAACCGCCGGTAGCGACGATGACACTTTTAGCATTCAGAATGCGGCTGTCGTTGTACTCATCGACCACTTTGACGCCGGTCACTGCGCCATTCTCATACAAAATCTCAGCGACGGAAGTTTCGAGCAGCACTTCGATATCGCGTTTGTTGACGTTTTTCACCAGGCCGCTGATCAGGAAGCCGCCCACTGCAGACCGGTCTTCCGGGCGATGCGTGCGGTCGATGCTCATGCCGCCAGTGATGGTGATGTCGTTCAGCTCAATCTCTTTCGCCGCCAGCCATTCAATGGCCTCAGGGGCCAGTTCAACAAACTCGCGCAGCAGTTCCGGGTTGTTTTTGAACTTGCCGCCTTTCAATGTTTCTTCGTAGAACAGCTCTTTACTGTCTTCGATACCTTTGATTTTCTGGAAACGGGTTTCGGCCGCGTTCATCCCTACCGAGGCTTTAATGGTATTACCGCCAATGGTCGGCATTTTCTCGATGATGACGACGTGAGCGCCTTCGTCATGCGCCTGAATTGCCGCTGCCAGCCCTGCGCCGCCGCTGCCGACGATCACCACATCGTAATTTTGCGGTGCCTGCGGATTACCGCCTTCTTCGATGACGTGCTCTTTGCTCGAGGTGGTCAGCGCGCGTGACACCGCTTTCTTCAGCGCCTCACTCTGCGTGGTCGCGCCGGTGATGGCATCAACGTGCGGGCTGTTGGCGACCAGAATGCGCGAACGCAGCTGTTCGAAGGTGGTGGTGAAATCGACGTCGAGCGTGTCATCCTTCACCAGAGAAATATCAGTGATACGGTCGGTATCGAGCGTCACGCTGATTTTCAGTTTCAGCGCTTCGGCTTCGACTTTCTCCTGATACACCCCGGCTTTGTATTTACGGCCAGTGGTGCTGGTGTCGCGGATCATGGCGTCAACCAGTGAGAAGCGCCACAGCGGCTCCGGAATATTCAGTTCTTCGCGTTTGTTGCTGTCGATGAACAGTTCCAGATGGTCGTTATTAATGATGCGATCGGCCCAGTCCGGATAGGCGATGCACGCTTTACCCACAGCCACCAGATCAAAGCCGTACTCCAGCGCTTTCTCGGCATCGGCTTTATTGACCACGCCACCCACGCCGATCACCGGTACTTTCGCCAGGGTTTCAGAACGCATCGCGCGGAATTTAGTGATAAGCGGCGTCGGGTCAGTCGTATCGACAATAGAAGGACGCAGCAGCTGCCCGACCGAGAAATGCACGTAGTCCAGCCCGCGTGCGGCGAGTTTTTCCAGCAAGTACATGGTGTCATCAAAGCGAATGCCGGGAACTTCCAGCTCTTCCGGCGAGAAACGGTAACCGATAATGAAATGGTCGTCGGCAAAGCGATCCGCCATTTTGTGGGTGATCTCGAGAACTTCCATCGGGAAAGTTGTGCGCTTCTCGCGGTCGCCGCCCCATTTGTCGGTGCGCTGGTTAGAGTTTGGCGAGTAGAACTGCTGAATAAGGTAAGTGTTTGCGCCGTGAATTTCCACGCCATCAAATCCGGCTTTAATCGCACGGTTCACTGCGTCACCAAATTTGGTGATCATCACTTCGACTTCTTCGCCGCTCAGCTCTTTCGGCGTGGTCGCGCCTTCACGCGGTGCCGCCAGCGCACTTGGCGCCACCGGCGTTCTGCCGCCAATCAGTTCCGGCTCGACCATGCGGCCGCCGTGATAGATCTGCAAAACCGCTTTCGAGCCTTTGGATTTAATGGCATCGGCGATTTTTTTCAGGCCAGGGATTTTGTTGTCACTGTCGATAGCAATCGCACCGGGAAAGGCCGGGCCCATGCGGTCAATGAAGCAACACTCAACGATGATTGTGCCGATGCTGCCAGCGCGGTCGCGGTAATATTCCACCAGTTCACTGGTCACCGTGCCGTCATAAAAGCCGGTACAGGTGGTCATCGGTGCCATCAGCAGGCGGTTTTTCAGCACCGCGCCGTTGGGCAAGGTAAGTGGATTAAGAACCGGGGTGAGCTTATTCATTGTGATCGACTCCAAAATGTAAACGCTTTGATTTTTTTCGTGGGCGAATGACTTACCGCTAAATTAAGTTATCCGGTGCAGGTGATAAATTTAAATTGCTTTCTTTAATAGAAGAGACAGTGTCTTTATAAACATCTGATGGACAGGAGTTGTTTAATTACTCAGCATTGACGCAAATATCCCTCCAATTGTTAACCATGAGTTGACAAAAATCAACTTTTGATTAACATGGGAATTCCTCCGAACAAAATCAGCAGGTTATGCCCTCAATTTGGCTTTTGCAGAAATTTACTCTACATTTCATAAAGCAGGAATTTTGGTCAAAAATATAACCACACACAAAGTAGTGTTAATGCCTTAAATGGGAATGAGACCGGGGAAGGATAATATCCGCCGTGGTATACCTCCTTATCTTTTAGTAATACGTCAGCCTATTCACGAGAGAAATTAATCTATTTCAGATGTCATCGTGAAATATCTACCGCAGCAGTTTAAAACAAAAAGTTCCAGATAACGTCAACATAAAGATCCGGGCGTAAGGCTCACTTTTAATAACGGGCAGAAAAAACTATGAAACCCACATCCGCTTTGAATGATCCCGCGAAGGCCGCTCCTGCCTCTGCGGGGCTAAAGAAACGTTTGATCATGCTGTTCCTTCCGGTGCTGGTGGCGGTGATTTTGCTGCTGACACCGGTGCCGTCGGGGTTAAATCCTTATGCGTGGCACTTCTTTGCCATCTTCGTCGGGGTGATTGTCGGTCTGATTTTCGAGCCGTTACCGGGTGCGGTGATCGGCCTGACCGGCGTGGTGGTCATCGCCCTGTTCAGCCAATGGCTGCTGTTCAGCCCAGCTGAAGTCGCCGACCCGAAATTTAAAATGGCCGGTGAGGCGTTTAAATGGGCGGTCAGCGGATTTGGTAACTCAACGGTGTGGCTGATTTTCGGCGCATTTATGTTTGCCGCCGGATATGACAAAACACAGTTTGGCCGCCGTCTGGCACTGATTCTGGTGAAATACCTTGGCCGTCGCAGTCTGACGCTCGGCTACGCCATCACTTTCGCCGATCTGCTGCTCGCGCCCTTCACGCCTTCCAACACGGCACGAAGCGGCGGGACTATCTATCCGATTATCGCTAACCTGCCGCCGCTGTATGGCTCCAAGCCTAACGACCCCAGCGCACGTAAAATCGGTTCCTATCTGATGTGGGTGGCGATCACCGCAGCCTGTATCACCAGCTCGATGTTCCTCTCGGCGCTGGCACCGAACCTGCTTGCACTGGCGCTGGTTAAAAGCATCACCGGTTTTGAAATCTCGTGGGGCATGTGGTTCCTCGCCTTCCTGCCGCTTGGCGTCCTGCTGATCCTCACCATGCCGTTGCTGGCTTATTGGTTCTATCCGCCGGAAGTGAAGATTAACGATGAAGTGCCGCGCTGGGCCAAAAGTGAGCTGGAAAAACTGGGCAAGCTGTCGCGCAACGAAATCCTGCTGCTGATCTTCGTTTGTTCAGCGCTGCTTATGTGGATTTTTGCCGCCGCCTGGATTGAACCGGCGCTGGCCGCGTTGCTGGTGGTGGTTCTGATGCTGTGGACCGGCGTGCTGAACTGGAACGACATTATCAGCAACAAACCGGCCTGGAACACCTTCGCATGGTTTGCGACGCTGGTTGCACTGGCAGACGGTCTGGCACGCGTTGGCTTTATCGCCTGGCTGGGTAAAGAAGGTGGGCAGTTGCTCGATGGTTTCGACCCGCAAGTCGCGGCAGTGATGTTGCTGATTGCCTTCTTCCTGCTGCACTACCTGTTCGCCAGTACCACCGCGCACACCACCGCCCTGTTACCGGCGATGCTGACTATCGCAGCGGCCATCCCGGGCATCAACATGCCGGTTTACTGCCTGATGATGGTGACTTCGCTGGGCGTAATGGGGATCATCACCCCGTACGGTACCGGCCCGAGCCCGATTTACTACGGCAGTGGTTACCTCCCGACCAAAGACTACTGGCGTCTGGGCACCATCTTCGGTGCCATCTTCCTCGGCGGCATGATGCTTATCGCCTACCCGTGGATGGTCATGATGTTCTGATCGGCAACACAACCTGTCAGAAACGAAAATCCACGCAAAAGCGTGGATTTTTTTATGCAGCGCTTACGCCAACATCCCCCGCAGGCCATCTCTGTGTCGGATATAGCGCCATGCGGATATTAAACAGATAGAATAATGGCGCGAACAATTGGATATCGGCGCGGCAGAGTTTTTCCAGTTCGATAAGCGACCGGTTTAACTCGTTTAATAATGTTTGCGGCGGGCCGACATAAATATTCTTCAGCCGTGACTTCAGGTAGGTATTAATTTCATACATCAGACCGTCGGCCTCGAAGGTGTGGCTGCGTAAAATATCCTGATGGCGGGCATAGAAATCGTAGCAATTCACACCAAGCCAGATCTCAGTAATTAAGTTGCCACCCAGCGCGACGTTGGGAATAGGATCGATTTTGTTTCGCGGCAGAATAATATTCACTTTATCCAGCATGCTGGCGACGTATTGCTGGCGCGACAGCAGCGAGGACGCATTGATTTTAATCTCGTTGGTGAATTGCAGCAGTTCTTTGATGCCCTTACGCAGCGCGCGTTTGGCAGTCCACGACGGACGTTTATTGCGAATTAACGCGGTGGTCAGCAGCGCAATCACAATGCCGACAAGCGTCGAAATCGACGCATTCACGATAACCAGCAGGTCAGGTTTAAAATCATGGCTCATGCCGATAAAACCGGGGATCTGCGTGGCAATAATCAGCCCGATAAAGTTGGTGGAAGGTCTGGCAATCACCAGCCCCAATGCCAGCAAACCGGGCGCGAGGCAGATGACCAGCGCTTCAAATGTTTCCGCCATCGGGATAAACACCGCGGCGTAGATAAAGCTGATAACGATGGCAATCAGCACGCCTTTTAAGAAGACGTGGATCGAAGCAATCGGGCTGTCGAGAGAGGCGAAGAACGAACAGATGACCGCCGCCATCATCGGTGCGGATGCGCCGTCGCGCCAGCCGGTACCAATCCAGAAGATGCAGCCGACCATGGTCGCGACAAAGGCGCTGAAGGCGGAAAGCAGGATCATCCCTTCATCTTTATGACGCCTGAACAGCTTAAGCTTGCCAGCTTTTTTGTCATTACCCACCTGACTGACTCTTTCACTCACCCCGAAATAAGATTCCGCGATCTGAATGAAATTCTGTAAACGTTCCAGCAGGCCGATGAGCAACAACCCTTCTTCGGCACTCATCTCACCGCGGTTATACAGCGTTTTGATGCGCTCCTGCGAGACGCGGATTTCCTCCTGAATTGCCTGCGCATTGCCGCTCTGCTCCGGGCTGTTGAGCCACAGCAGAAACTGACTGAAGGTCTCTGACACAAAATCCGGGAACGCGATGCCCTGTTCGGCCAGCAGGCTGAGGCGTTTTTCGATGGCGGTCAGCGTCGGGATCAGATACGACAGATGCTGATACTGCGCCGACACCAGACGGATCAGTCTGCGCGCCGAATCCCCTTCAAACACGCAGTGGGTGATCAATGCTTCGACATTGACCGGATAATTCGCCATCTGCACCAGAATGTGTTCGCGCTCCGGGGACGGTTCTTTCGCTTCGACGGTCAGCAACTCGTTGCAGAGTTTTTTTGCGCTGCCGTACCAGTTGCTGACGCTGTTCTCCAGCAGATTGCGCATCTTGACCGGGAACACCAGCATGTGGATCAGCGTACTGCACAAAATGGCGACGGTGATTTCTTCCACGCGGGAAATCACCGTATAGGTGATCGACAGCGGCGTATCGACATCCGCAAACCCCATGATTGCTGCGCTGTATCCAGCCAGCATAAACACATAGCCTTTCGGCGTGCGGTCGTGCAAGGAAAGATACAGGCAGAACGCCACCCAAAGCGACACGCTGAGGCTGAACAATATGGGGTCAGTGACGGTAAACGGATAGACCAGAAAGATAAACAGCCCACCCAGCACGGTGCCGAGAAAGCGGTATGTCGCTTTGGAAAGCGTAGACGCGGAATAGAGCTGTGAGATGACATACACCGAGACCATCGACCACGCCGGTTTATCGAGATTGAGCTCCAGCGCGATATATAAAGCTAAAAATGCCGCAATACAGGTTTTAACAGAGAACAAGACAGCATTTTTGGTTAACCATTTCATCGTGAAATCAACAGCTCAGCGGGTGTTAAAACCCTATTTTAGTCTGTGCCGGACAGACTGCATTGTGCCAGAGTGTAACAAAGCACCCATCATCAAAAACCTGAGAAAACGGCCTCCTTTTTGGGGAGGCCGTTTCACACTACATCACCGACATGATGAGCATCAGTGCGCCAGTGTTTTGCGCACTTCGCTCACGTCTTTGGCCGACACCGCCGGAGCGTTGTTGCTCCAGCCCTGACGGATGAAGGTCGCGAGCTGCGCGGCTTCTTCATCGGTCAGCCGCGCGGCAAAGCCCGGCATGACCAGCGTCGACGGCGCACGCGCCGTGGAAGGCTGCTGCGCACCGGCGAGGATCGTATGGATAAGCCCGGTCGGATCCTGCGCATTAACAATCGTCGCCTGATCCAGTTGCGGGAACACGCCCGGTGCGCCCTTGCCGGTCACAAAGTGGCAGGCACCGCAGTTATCCAGATACAGACGCTCGCCTTCGCTGAGGTTCTTCGCTGCCGTCAGTTTGGCTTCGGTTGCGCTGGCCTTCTGCGTATCCGCTGCCGGTACCGGCGGATTGCCGCCGAGGAACTTCAGGTACGCTGCAATGGCGTTGAGATCGTCATCGGTCATGTGCGCCGTACTGTTCTCGACCACTGACGTCATTTCACCGCCGACCGCCGCTTTGTCGTTGCGCCCTTTACCGAGATAATCGACGATTTCCTGCTGATTCCAGTGCGCCACGCCGCGCAGCGACGGGACATCCCAGTTATTCAGGCTGCCGCCCGCGAGGAAATCGGAGTCGCTGCTGTCGAGCGCTTTTTCGTTCATCCCAAAGCCGCGCGGCGTGTGGCAACTGCCGCAGTGCCCAAGGCTTTCCACCAGATACGCGCCACGGTTGACCTGCGCCGTTGCCCCGCCAATCGGCTGGAAAGGTTTATCGGAAGCGAAAGCCCAGTTCCAGAACCGCATACCCCAGCGCTGGCTGAACGGGAAGCTCAGATCCGTTTCCGGCGGCTGTTCGGTACTCGCTTTCACGCCCTGCATAAAGTAAACGTAAAGCGCGTGCATATCCTGATCGTTGATTTTGGCGTAATCAGGATACGGCATCGCCGGGTACAGACGTGTGCCATCGGGCAGAACGCCTTTACGCACCGCGTCGGAGAACTGCTGTTCGGTATAGTTGCCAATACCGTGGTTTTTATCCGGCGTGATATTGGTCGAATAAATGGTGCCGAGATTCGAGTTAATGGCCAGCCCGCCGGAGAACGCCGGTTTTCCGGCAACGGTATGACAGGCACCGCAGTCGCCCAGACGCGCGACATATTCGCCGTGTTTAATCAAAGCCGCGTTGTCAGGGGACGTCGTTTCAGCTTGTGCATTGGCCATCAAACCGGCACCCAGCAGCAAGGCGTTTGCGATAAATAAACGCTTAAGTTTCATTGAGTTCATCTCCGCTTATGCCTGCACCAGTGGGCCGGGGTTTTTCAGATACTGATCTTTAATCGCCTGCGCCGCCATCAGGGTGATCGCGCCGATGGTATCCGTCGGATTAGCCTGGAAGTTTTGCGGGAACGCGTTGCCGCCCGGCACAAACACGTTATGCACATCCCAGCTTTGCAGGAACTTGTTCAGCGCAGAGGTTTTCGGGTTATCGCCCATCACCGCGCCGCCGACGTTGTGCGTCGAGACGTATTTGGTCAGGTCAAAGTGCGCATCCATCGGCAAGAAGCTTTCGCTGTAGCTGTCCGGGTTCAGCTCTTTGGTGATATTGCTCACGATGCCCTTCAGATACTGTTGCAGCTTCAGCTCGTTCTGTTTCCAGTCGAAGGTCATGCGCAGCAGCGGATAGCCATACTCATCTTTGTAGTTCGGATCGAGATCGAGATAGATATCGCGATAAGACTGGCAGGTGGTGGTGATACTGATCTTCATCGAATGGCCGTACCACTCTTCCATGCCCTCTTTCCAGCCGGTACCCCACGCAGGCGTACCTTTTGGCAGCGACGTGCTGATTGGCGTGCCGGTCGCCTGAGAACTGTGAATTTTCGCGCCGCCGATAAAGCCGAGTGATGCTCCGTCGAAGTTGCCCGGTGAAATGTCGTTGAACATCTGGCCGGTCGCGCCCGCGGTGGCGAACGGGTTGAAGTTTTTATCTTTGAAGAACAGCGTGGAGCCGCCGTTGCTCAGGAACGCGTAGTTACGGCCCACCACACCTTCTTCGGTGATCGGGTTGTAAGGCTTGCCGATGCCGGACAGCAGCATCAGGCGTACGTTGCAGAACTGGAAGCTGCTCAGCACCACGATTTTTGCCGGCTGGAAGCATTCGTTGCCCTGCGCATCAATGTAGATCACGCCTTTGGCGGTTTTCTTGTCATCATGCAGCTCGACTTTCATCACGTTGGCGTGGACTTCGTAGGAGAAGTTATCCATGCGCTTCAGCGCGTCCATCACGGCGGTCTGCGGCGAGGCTTTCGAGTAGTTCAGGCACGGGTATTTACTGCAATACCCGCAGTAGTTACAGGGTGCTATCTGGTTGCCGTACGGATTGGTCCATGCACGGGAGACGCAGGCCGACGGGTTCGGGAACGGGTGATAGCCCATCTTTTTGGTGACTTCGGCGAACATGCTGCTGTTGAGGGTATCTTCCAGCGCAGGCAATGGATAAGGCTCGGAGCGCGGCCCTTCAAACGGATCGCCGCCTTCCATAATCTGTCCGCGCAGGTTACCGGTTTTGCCGGACTGCCCGCAGATGTGCTCAAACTTGGTGTAATACGGCTCGATTTCATCCCAGGTGAACGGGAAATCCATGATCCGCATGTCTTCCTGCAAAATGCCCGGCTTATAAGCTTCGTCCGCATAGGTTTTGAGTTTTAAATCGGTCGGCGTCGGGCGAATTAACACTGCGGTCCAGTGCAGACCGGAACCGCCGACGCCCGTACCCGGCGCAAACGCGCCCCATTTACGGGTCGGCAGCGCGGTTTCGCTCATGTTATACCGCACGGTCACCGCAGCCTGCGCCGGAGTGGCCATCACTTTGTTACGCACGGCGTAGGCGTATTCATCCGCCGGTTTCGGGTAAGCAAATTCTTCATAGCCACGATCGCCGCCGCGTTCCAACGCACGCACGGTCAGCCCGGCCATTGCCAGCTCGATGCTCATCAGCGAGCCCGCCCAGCCGAGGCCGACAACGACGACGTCGACTTCAGGTTTTGTTATTTGTGCCATCTTTAATCCTGTCATTCATCAGAAAAGGTAATAAGACGCGGCCCTCAGGCACGCGCGCCTTGCAGGCTCACAGGCCCCAGCGGATAAGGCACGTTGTGCTGTTTCACCCATTCGGTGAAACTGGCGCGCGCGCCGGGGAACCCGATGGCAATCCACGCTTTCATCCCTTTGTTACCGCCGTAGATCGGGTCGGCGAGGTAACCATGTTTGGTGTCTGAAAGCAGTTCACCGAAAAATTGCGAGGCAACGAGACTCTCTTCGCCCAGATCGGCAAAGTGGATATCGTTTTTCTGCAATTGCGTCAGAACCTGGTCTTTGTCCTGTTCGGCGAGTTCATGGAAGGCTTTCTGATGATGTTGCTGGCACCAGCTGTTCGCCAGGCGAATACCGGTTTTGTAGATTTGCTGCGGCCGGAAGGGGATCTGATAGCCCATGGTGGCAGGCGCATGCACGTTGAACGGCCCCTGCATATAGATTTCTTCACCGAAATCGCCATGCATTTGCTGATCGATAAAGATAGGCACATTGGTTTCCAGCGCACCTGGCGCTTTGCCTTTGCCCCCGGCGGGGATCAGGCGATCGGCGGCGGCCATAATAAACTGCCATTCCTCTGCGCTGAAAAAGACGGGTTTATAATCGAGTAAATCCGGGGCAGCCATTTCAGCCGCTTCTGCTGCTGACAGCCCTTTCATCATGATGGTCCCGACGGGCAATGCCATCAGCGACCCAAGTAAGAACTTGCGACGGGTAGTTTTCTTTTGAAGGAGCATAGAATGACGACTCTCACATGCCTGATGTTAAGTTTGGGTTGGATATTATTGTTATTTAGGTACAAATTTATAATATCACTGCAACATCAAAAATAAACGTTTATTTCCATAACGTTTATGCGGTGACAATAATAGGGGATCGTCTGATCGATAAATTACCTATATAAAACAATTATTTAAATAACATAATTGATTACAGATTATTTAGATTTAATAGCATTGATTATCAAAAATTCCTTTTGCAATCTTAATCACTCACCTCGAGAAATATAATTTCACGACGGAATGTTTTGTTATTTGTTGATGATATTGTTAGCTAACATTTTCTAACATTCAGAGTGAATGAGATTATTAAGTGAAATTAGAGAGGAAATTCTTAAATATAATTTTTTGAGTAAATTTCGGTTTCTCAATCACGGTGAACACCGGGTCTCTCGCGCAGAAACCGAGCTTTTTACTCCTCCCCCTGCGAAGAGGAGAGTTGGGGTGGGTATTAACGTCAAATCCACACGTTAAATTATGCTCTGACAACTTTATCGCCAGCAATACCCCATCCCAGCCTCCCCCCTGGCAGGGGGAGGAGCAAAGCAGTACCCGGTTTTGCGTGGCACCCCCTCCCCTTACGCCGATTCCCTAATTACCAACGAATACCCTATATCCACTACCGGTTCGCCCACCGCCTTTCCCTCGATCTTATCCGCCAGCATCCCCGCCGCGCGGATACCTATGCCCCATTTATCCACGCTCACCGTGGTGATCGCCGGGCGGTTATGCGCCGCAAAGTTCAGGTCAGCAAATCCCATGACCGACACATCCTGCGGTACCCGCAGCCCCTGTGCTTCCGCTTCCATGATAACGCCCTGCGCCAGCGTGTCGGAGCTGCAAATGATCGCGTCGAAACGTTTGTCCCCCGCCATCATCTGCCGCAGCGCGCTACGCCCGACTTCCATATTCGCCGGACGCGACACCATCAGCTCTTCGATCTCATGCTCCGGACGCCCGCGTAATACGGCAATCGCACCATTTTTTCTTACCACCGCGCGGCGGTCTGATGCGCAGATAAAACCAAAGCGGGTGAAACCTTTGTCGAGGAAATATTCTCCGACAGCGTTGCCGACTTTTTCGTGTGAAAAACCGATCAGCATGTCGACAGGCGTGGGAGTCAAATCCCAGATTTCGACCACAGGAATATTGGCGTTGAGGATGATTCTTTTCAGTTCAGAAGTGTGATGAATACCGGTCAGCACGATGCCATCCGGGCGGCGCGAGAGCAGCGTGGCGACAATATCTGTCTCATCTTCAGGCTCATAGCCGACGATGCACAACAGCATGTGATAACCGCGCAGCGCCAGCGCATCGCCGATCGCCTGCACGGTATCGACAAACATATTGTTGTTAATCTGTGGCACCACCACCGCGATAAGCTTGGTGCGGCGGGTCGCGAGGCCTCCGGCCAGCATGTTAGGGATGTACCCGGTTATCTTCACCGCGTCCATCACGCGGGCGATGGTCGCCGGTCGCACCACTTTCGGGTTGTTCAGCGCCCGGCTCACCGTCATCGGTGAAAGCCCGGCTTCTTTGGCCACATCTTCAAGCGTGGCGGAACGGAGTCGGTTATTTTCTATTTTAGTATTGTTATTCAAAGCATTGCCCACTGGTTTCGGGTGTCAAATTGTAATGTTTGCGCAATCATTGTGAGTTTCTCACAGGCCCGCCATCAGGTTAAGCTGAAAATGTTTAGTGATTGTTACGAAATTGATGCGAAAAAAAATCCACGACTGAGCGTGGATTTTTGTTTTATAGAAATCGGATGCGTGATTTAGAACGGTCTGATCACCGCCAGCACCACAATCACCACCACGGCGGCGACAATAATTCCGGAAGCTTTGCGCAAAATGGCGAAATCCTTGGTTGGCTGGCCGGTTGCGCGGCGGCGAAGTTCGCCGGACAGCATCCCGTGAATGGCGGAAAGCAGCACCACGACGACCATTTTGATCAACAGCCACGCGTGCGGGAATTTGCCATAGCTGACAATCATCCAAATCCCGGCAATCCACAACAGGAGCATCGCCGGGCTGGTGACGCAGCGATTCCATTTGCGGACATAATCGAGCAACGCCGCACGGCTGGCGTCATTCGCAGCGGATTTCCCGCTGACCGCAAAAACCATTGCCATCCCCATCATCCCGCCAATCCATAACACCCCGGCAATAACGTGTAAGGCATTCAGCCACTCATGAAGCATGATTTACTCCTTCTCAAAGTTAACGACATTTTGCTCTGCCAGACAGCGTCAACCCGCTGTCCCGAAACGGCTTTTAGCGGATTATGGCGCTTTCCCACAGTAAAGGCACGGTTAACCCACCTCACCGTCCTCTTTCATCCTTTTTTAATAGTAGGTAGACTGGTCTACCTACTTGCTGATTTGCACAGGAAAAACACCGCCATGTCATTACCTGAATCCCCGGCCCAAAGCGCACGCGATCGTCTGCTCGGCGCGGCCAGCGTGCTGTTTTATAACGATGGCATCGCCGCAACGGGCATCGATGCCATTGTGAAAAAAGCCGGCGTGGCTAAGAAAAGCCTCTATAACAATTTTGAATCGAAAGCCGAACTGGTGGCGACATATCTTGAGATCCGCCACGACGAATGGCTCGCGCTGTATGCCCGCCGTGTGCAACAGGCCTCGACGCCCAAAGAAGGTGTGATGGCGGTATTTCTGGCCTACGAAGATCACGCAGAATTTGCCTATGAGCGCGGTTTTCGCGGGTGCGGATTACTCAACGCTGCGGCGGAGTTGCCAGCCGGTGCGCCGGGCAGAGTCGCGGTGCGCGGGCATAAAGAACAGGTCGAATCGATCCTGACAACTCACCTTCTGACCATGATGGACGGTGACGAAGCAAAAGCGCAGCGGATGGCACGTCACTTTTCCTTCCTGCTAGAAGGGGCGATGTCCCGCGCCGGGCTGGAAGGCAACGGCGAATGCGTCCGGCAGGCGAAGGCGATGGCCGCCGGGATGATGGAGGCGTTCGAAGGATGAATCAGCGAGACCGCATGTCAGGCACAGGCGGCGTATTGATCGCCGCATTATTGTGGGGAACCACGGGTACGGCAGCGACGTTTGCGCCAGAGGTCAGCCCGGTTGCCATCGGCGCGGTGGCAATGGGCGTCGGCGGGTTGTTACAGGCGCTGATCGCTCTGCGGGGCATTATCAGAAGCCGCGTCAGTCTGCGCCAGAACGGCGGGATGTTGCTGACCGGGGCGCTGGCGGTGGGCATTTATCCGCTGGCGTTTTACGCCTCCATGCATCTTGCGGGCGTGACGGTCGGCACGGTCATATCCATCGGATCCGCCCCGCTGCTTTCAGCACTCATCGAATATTGTCTCGACGGACAACGGCTCACACGTCGCTGGATGACCGGCGCGGCGGTGGGTGTCATCGGAATGGTGCTGTTGTGCGTGGCGGAAAACGCCAACCACGCGTCAACCGCGCAGCAATCGGACGTCATTATCGGCATCGCCCTCGGCCTGCTCGCCGGACTGACCTACGCCCTCTATTCCTGGGCGGCACGTCATCTCATGCAGCGCGACATTCCCTCCCGCACGGCGATGGGCGCCACCTTCGGGCTCGGCGGGATCTTGCTGATGCCGGTGCTGTTTGCCACCGGCGCGCCATTGCTGGCATCAATGACGAACGCCGCCGTCGGCATTTACATGGCGCTGATCCCGATGTTTATCGGCTATGTCTGTTACGGCTACGGGCTGGCGCGCATTCCCGCCAGTCTCGCCACCACCCTTACCCTGCTGGAACCAGCCGTCGCAGCGTTGCTCGCTGTGATGATCGTCGGTGAAAGGTTGCCGGTGATGGGCTGGATCGGCATCGGGCTGATTTTGGGATGCCTGATCGTAATTACTGCACCGGCGAAGCGCGCGCGCACGGTCACCGCAAGAACTTACTGACCGGGTAATTTCGGTTTAATCAGCGCCAGTGAATCGACCAGGCGCTGCTTGTCAGCCCCGCTCAGCTGCGGCGCGTTAAGCAGGCTCAATAACTGCGCCCGCTCACCGTCGCTGAATCCACCGGACTTTAACTGCTCACTGATAGTTTTGAGAATGACGTTATCGTATTGCGAAATCCGCGCTCTGACGTCTTCAAGATTTGCCGGTTTCCAGTCCGGTTCAGGGCGGGAAAGCCAGTCGGCCAGATAACGGTACTGAATGGCTTTCGCCGCATCCATCTGCGCCTGAATAAACGGTGCAACGGACTGAGGATCCACCCCCGCCTCGCCTGCCTCTGCCTGCGCGGCGGCCAGCACTTTCTGCTCGCGAACCAAATCCTCAACCGGTAAGTGATGTGCGGATTTGTAACCCGCCACATCTTTCATCACCTGCATTCGCTGATTCATCGCCGAGGCCAGAGATGTCGCCGGATCCGGGCTGGCAAATGCCGAACTGACCATACAAAACAAAGAAACTAACAATACCAATTGATGCATTTGTCACTCCGAGATAACGCTGGGAAAAAAGCAGCATAAACAAGTAATAATACCGGAACGTGACAATATGATTTAAATGTTTTCTCCTGCCACGACGGTTTTACCGCTGACTTTATCGCGTCCTGCCCTGCGCTTCGGGGATTTCATCGTCACAATCAAAATGCCTGACGAAATAATTAACAACCCTGCCGCCAGCGTTAGCGTCAGATGTTCACCGAGGAACACCACCGACATCAGCAGGCCGATGACCGGCACACCGAGCATCGCGGTGGACATGCTGGTACTCGACAGCCACATGCTGGCGGCGTTCACCGCCACAAAACAAAACGCGGTAGCGAACGGCCCCATGAATAACAACGTTTCGACCAACGACGCCGAACTGTCGCCGTCGTACGGCCCTTCAACAACGCGCGCCATCACGATAAGCGGCACGCTGGCCAGCAACATCTGCCACGGTGCCAGCTGGTAGGCGCTGCACACACCCTTGTGGTGTCGCAGGTGCAAAATGCACATCGCCCAGGTGAACGATGCGGTCAGCAGCATCAGGTTAGCCAGCACCAGCGCATGATCGCTCCAGTTAAAGGTGAAGGGATTGAACAAAACCACGACGCCTGCACCGCCGAGCAGCGTGCCGGTCAGCTGGCGGCGTGACAGTTTTTCCCGGAAAAACAGCACGGCGATCGGCGTCACCCACAGCGGCGTGGTGTAAGCCAGCACCGCCGAGCGGCCCGCCGGGACTTCGGTCATCGCAATCGCGCCGAGCACGGTAAACGTCATCATCTGCAATAACCCGACGCTGACCACCAGCGGCCAGTCCTTGCGCGGCGGAAAGCGTAACTTACCGGTCAGCGCCTGAAGTGCGAATAGGCAAAGCCCGCCGGTGGCGAACCGCAGTGAAGAAAGCCAGATCGGCGAGACATGCGAAAGACCTGATTTCATCACCGGCCAGTTTGCGCCCCAGACGACAATCGCCCCAATCAGCAGCAAAATGCCCTTCAGTTTCACGCTTTTTTGATCCTGCGCCGACGCCGTCAAAGATTTCCCCTCAGTTCCCACAATCGTTTCTCCACTGCGAAATGTTATGTGGTAATTTTATCTGGATTTAACGGGGTAGTTTCTCCTATTAGCGTAGTGTTAGCCTGTTTTATGAGTCACTTTATCTGCCGATTTAAATGTTTAAGGATAATTTACCCTGATGAAAAAACTCGACCGGACCGACGTCGCCATCCTTAATTCCATGCAGGAGAATTCGCGGATCACAAACGCTGACCTTGCGCGCTCCGTTAATCTCTCACCGACGCCGTGTTTCAACCGGGTGAAAGCCATGGAAGAGCTGGGCGTGATCCGCAAGCAGGTCACGCTGTTAGAGCCCGCGGTACTTGGCCTGCATGTGAACGTGTTCATTCAGGTCAGTCTGGAGAAACAGGTGGAGGATGCGCTGAGCGTGTTTGAAAAAGCGATCGGCGATCGCCCGGAAGTGATGGAATGTTATCTGATGACCGGCGATGCGGATTATCTTCTGCGGGTTTTAGTGCCGGATATCCGCGCACTGGAACATTTTATTTTGGATCACCTGACTAAGATCCGTGGCGTCTCTAATATTCGTTCCAGCTTTGCTCTCAAGCAGGTGCGCTACAAAACCGCATTGCCGTTGCCGTCGGAAGGAATAACGCTGAGCAAAAAATAGTGCGCTATGGCAGCTGACTCAGCCACTGGCTGCGGTACTGCGAAGGGGATCGCGCCGTACTTTTGCGAAACACACGACAGAAATAGTTGCTGTCGACAAATCCGCAGTGAGTCGCGACTTCTTTGATTTTCAGCTCATAGCCTTTGAGCAGCAGCTTCGCGCGCTCCAGGCGGACGTGATTGAGATATTCGCTGAAGCCAATATCGCCGGATTTTCTGAACAAGTGAGAGAGATAATTCGGCGTGATGTGAAATCGCTTCGCGACATTTTCACGCGTCAGCGGCAGTGACGCATTTTCATCAATGTACCTTTTCACCACCTCAAACAGAGCACCGCTGCGGGTCAGCACCTGTGCGCGGTTGGACAGCTGTTCCAGACAATGACTAAGCAACCCGGCCATTACGCAGCGAGCGGTTTGCTGATCTTCCGGGATTGAGACGACTTCATTCATCGCCTGAAGCAAAAATGACCCGACGCGCGGCCCAAGACGTGGCACGCTCTGTTTATCGGTGCCAGTGAACACTTTGCCATCCCAGAATTGCAGGCTGAAACCGAGTTTTTCCTTGCTAAAAAGAATGCTCAGCAATACCGCTGGCTTATCCCAGACGGTCAGATTCCACTTCCCGCCGGGAATATATATTGCATCGCCCTGCCTCAGCAGTCCTTTATCCGCCGTGACGTTGCGGTCATGCACTTCGCCTTCGACCACAAATTCTATTCGCGGAAAACTCACCACGCAGGCCAGCTCCGGCGGCGGTTGTGAGTTATCCGGAAACCGGATCACCAGTGACCCGCTGCCCGAAACCGAGCGGAAAAGTGTCTCTATCACGTCTGTCAGCATCGTGGCCTCCGGGGATTTCCGTTTACCATAACATACCCGTAACAACATCGATGTTATGCGGGATCAGGAGTCTGTGACCGCGCGCAAATTGCGAAAATAAAAAAGCCCGACCGTCAGGTCAGGCTTCACATGGAAGGGAATTCAGAGCACGTCGAGCAGCCATTTTTGCGCTGGCGTCAGGCGGCTGGCGGTTTCAGGCCTTAGCCATTTACGCTGATCCTGCTGCTGCATATCCTCGCGGTCGATATACAAACTGTGCAGCACACGTCGGCGGGTTCCCGCATTGTTATTGGTGCCGCCGTGCCAGGCATGCGCGTTATAGATCATCACGCTGCCCGCCGGCGCTTCGAAGATCACCTCATCGGGATGCGGCAAACCGCAGTCGGCCAGCACGTCCTCCGGCAGCTCCGGGCGGTGATGCGTACCGGGAATAATGCGCGGCGCACCGTTGGCGGCGCTCAAATCGTCAATCGCGATAATGGCGTTCACCAGATGCACCTTAGGGAAATCCGGGCGCGGCTTTTTCCAGTCGGCATGAAGAGGCTGATGCCCGCCGTGGTGCAACGCTTCCCGGCCATTCAGGCTGGAAACTTTGAACGGCCCCTGAAAGATATGGCGACATACGGAAAGGATCAGCGGATGCGCCCATGCCTTTTCCCACACAGTTCCCTTGTTGATCATGTTTGCGATACGGGTCGCCGTGGCTTCCTGATGATGTTCCACCGCCAGATTATCGCCCTCTTTTTCCACCAGCGAATCAAACGCGGCGCGCATATCTTCCAGCCAGTCTTTATCGATAACATCATGAATAACCACGTAACCTTTAGTCTCCAGCTCATCAAGCTGTGCCGGTGACAACGTCTGATTTGCGCCCAGCGCGCTGAGATACTGTTCAGATGAAGTGTTCATTTATCGCCTCGTCAGTTAACGTTTCCGTAACATCAAAGTACGGGGAATATTGTAGGAATAAACGATGAAAATCCTACGGAGATCTGGAGAAATGTGGGATCAAAATGGGAATGTGATGAGTATCGTGCGGCGCACTGGCGATTGAATCAAAATAGGGGGTAGTGCTGACAACACCCAAGCGAGAAAAGCTGAAATGACGTGAGGTATTTGCAATAAAAATCCAAAAAAATAAAATGCCCATCGTTAAATGGGCATCTTGTCGAGCGTGAGTTCTGGAATAAAGAATTACTTTTTCTTATAAACGTCAGCGGTGCCGTGGATTTTATTATTGGTATTGCCGGAGGTTAATACGAAGACGTCGCCGCCTTCTTTATCGGCTTTTTTAGAGAGATCTTCGAGAGCACCAGATTGCGACGTTTTATTCGATGTGGTAATAGAACCCACTTTTGTATACTGAGATTCCACTTTTTCAAAATCAACTTTTTTCATCAGTTGAGCAGAAAATGCGCTGGTAGAGAGAAACGCCGTCAAAGCCACAGCCAGCAATGCATGATGTTTTTTCATTTAAGCCTCTGATTAAAATTTATCCAGTAAAAAAAACGAATATCGGCTAGCCCAACGCCTGTTAATAATAACCCTGTTAAGCAATAAACACGTCGATAAACAACGAGTTCAGGCTCCAACTAAGTAGTAGATGACGGAGTGGATAATTTCAAGGTAAAACTATAAATTTAAAAAAGTATTCATAAGAAAAACGTCTTATTGCTTTGCACAGAAATTATATCTTCACGATAAAAGCGGTATAAAGTGTGAGTCACTTATCGTTCTCATTATTTTATTGAGTGTTAATAAAGTCGCGAGCGTTGCTTTCTTTATTACGCCTGTTTTTGCTTCTGAGTTTTATCGCTGCAAAATTCGGTAATATTCTGAGTCGTTGGTAATACCCTCCCGGCCTCCCCTTTGCAGTGGGATGAGCAAACGCCTACCCCCAATCTCATTTCCTGCACTTGAATAGCTACTATTGTTCTTTTACATCCTCCCTCCCTGACTTCAATAATCCTTGTTAACAGAGTGTGTCAAAAAAAGGGATAACGATGGGATACCGTTTGAGTTTGCTGGAAAAAAGTCCGCAAGACGATCATGAAGATGCCGCCGGGGCGCTGCGGCGAACGCTGGAACTGGCGCAGAAAGCTGAGCACTGGGGCTATCACCGTTTCTGGCTGGCAGAGCATCACAATACCGACAAGCTGGCAATTTCATCACCTGAGATAGTCATCGCGTGGATCCTTGCACACACCCGGCGGCTGAGGGTCGGATCGGGCGGGGTAATGTTGCAACACTACAGCCCGTTCAAAGTCGCCGAAAACTTTAATCAGCTGGCGTCGCTTGCGCCGGGACGCGTCGATCTCGGTATCGGTAAAGCGCCAGGCGGTTTACCGCTCTCCACCAACGCACTGCAATACGCTGTCGATCCCGCCCGCAAAGGCGACTTCGCCCGCCAGCTGCGCCAGCTGGATGACTGGCTTTCCGTACCGGCTCGCGGCCAGGGTGATGACCGGCTGTCAGCAACGCCGCAACCGCCGCAGACGGCTTCGCGTTTTCTGTTAGGTGCCAGCGAGCAAAGCGCCCGTCTGGCGGCGAGCCTCGGCTGGAACTTTGTGTTTGCTGCCCATCTCAATGCGGATGAACGCGATATTTCCCGCGCCCTTTCCGCTTATTCCCACGACAGCAACGGTAAGCGCGCCCTGCTCGCTGTACCGGTGATCGTCGCCGAAACCGCCGCCAAAGCAGCGAGTCTGGTGGACAACAGCCAGCGATACCGCGTGACCGGCAGCGACGGACAGAGCGTTAACGTCGGCAGCCTGGAGCAGGCCGAGTTGTATACCCGCCAGTCGAAAGCGGCTTCCCATGAGATTGAAGAGCGTAAATCCGCCGTGCTGCATGGCACCGGTGAAGACGTTCATCGTCAACTGGAAGCCCTGCAGGCGCAGTACGGTATCGAAGAATTTGTGATTGATACGCCACTGGCGCAACCTCAGGCACGCCTGCGATCACTGGAATTGTTAGCCACGACCAGCGTTGCGCTGGCATGAGGAGCTGAAGATGAGCCATCGAATTCGTCTTGCCAATGAGTCTGACGCCGCTCCCTTGCACAGCCTGCTGCAAAAGGCATATGCGCCGCTGCTCGAGCACAATATTCATTTCACCATCACCCGCGCCAGCGTTGAAGACGTGCGCGAAGTTATCCGCAGCGAAACCACCTATGTGCTGGAAACTGACGCCGGGCTGACCGCCACGTTGACCACCCGTTTTCAGTGGACACCGGCAAAAAATCATCTGGCGCCCTGGCCTTTCGTCCACTGGTTTGCTGTCGCCGAACATGCCAAAGGGCAAGGCTATGGCCGCGAGATTATCCGCTACGTGGAAGAAACATTTTTGCGCGATACGCTGAAATCCCCGGCCGTCTATCTGGCGACGGCAATCGAGCACCCGTGGCTAACGAGTCTCTATCAGCGGCGCGGCTACGAGCCGTTCCACACCGCAACCAATCCGCTGGGCGTCGAACTGGTGTATCTGCGAAAAATACTCGATCAGCATGCGTTCGACGTGCAGGAAAATAAGCCCGCTGTTCGCTCCCTCAATGAATTACGTGCGCTGGCATAGCGCCGGAAATGAATTATAAATAAGGAAAAAACATGAGCTATAAACAGTACATCCGTCTGGGCGCGATTATTCAGGGCGCATCAGGAAATATGTCCGCATGGCGACACCCTGACGCCGTGGCCGACGCCAGTATAAATATTCAGTTCTGTCAGCAATTAGCGCAAAAAGCCGAACAGGCAAAGTTTGATTTCTTATTTGTCGCCGATGGGCTGTTTATTACAGAGAAATCCATTCCGCATTTTCTCAACCGTTTTGAACCGATCACCCTGCTGTCGGCGCTGTCGTTAGTCACCCAAAAAATCGGGCTGGTGGCGACGCTTTCCACCTCTTACAGCGAGCCGTTTACCGTTGCACGCCAGTTCGCCAGCCTTGATCACCTGAGCGGCGGCCGTGCGGGCTGGAACGTGGTGACTTCTCCCCTGGAAGGCTCCGCCAAAAACTTCTCGCGCGATAAACACCCTGAACACGACGAGCGCTATCGCATCGCCAGCGAATATGTCAGCGTGGTGAAAGGCTTGTGGGATTCGTGGGAGAAAGATGCGTTCGTGCGTGACAAAGCCAGCGGCGAATTTTTTGCGGCGGATAAATTGCACACGCTCAATCACCACGGAAAATACTTCTCGGTGCAGGGTCCGCTGAACGTTGGCCGGTCACCGCAGGGGCGTCCGGTGGTGTTTCAGGCCGGAGCATCCGATCAGGGCAAAGCCTTTGCCGCCGAAGCCGCCGACGCGATCTATACCCGTCAGGAAACCCCCGAACTGGCACGTGAGTTCCGCGATGATGTCCGCCGTCAGTTGGTGGAAAATGGCCGCGATGCCGGGGATATCCGTGTGTTTCAGGGCATCAGCGTGATTATTGGTGACACCGTCACGGATGCCGAACGTCAGTATCAGGAAACGGCGCAGCTGGTAACGCTGAAAAGCGCGCTCGACTATCTTGGCCGCTACTTTGAGCATTACGATTTCAGCCAGCACGACCCGGATGCGCCGTTCCCGGACATCGGCGATCTCGGCCAAAACAGTTTCCGCAGCACCACCGATGAAATCAAACGCAATGCTCTCGAACGCGGGCTGACGCTGCGTCAGGCCGCACTGGAAGCCGCTACCCCGCGCCCGACGTTCTTCGGTACTGCCGAAGATATCGCCGACGGGCTGGAACACTGGTTCACCTCGGGGGCGACAGATGGCTTTATCGTTCGCGGGGGGACGCCGACGGCGTTTGATGATTTCGTGGAAACTGTCATTCCACTGCTCCAGCAGCGTGGGCTGTATCGTACTGAATATGAAGGGGAAACGTTGAGGGAGAATTTGGGGTTGAGGGAGCCGGAGAATCAGTTTGCAGCTGAAGCCGCTCTGGCTTAAGTTTCAATTCAATTTCAATTTCAAGACCTTGGGCTGCCGCCCAAACCGGCCTCAAGGGTGGTCTATCGCCACCCCCCTTGAGAATCCCGGGCTCTTTAAAACATGTGCCATGCATCCCGGCTATGTTTCAGGTATTTCTGCTATTGCCGCAAAATCCCGCCGCTGCGCGGTGCCCTCCGGTCGGGTTACAACCCGCGCAAAAAAATGCGCGGTTTTCCACCTCTTCCTCCGGCGTGATTTTTGAACGCGGCCAGCGCTTTTTTGGTCACAACTTCACCCACTCGGATCATTTCAAAAAAACCAAATACGTTGTGCAAACTTTCTTTTAGTTTTTTTAAAATCCTGAGATGGCGCGATCAAAAAATCCTGTTGAACGGAGCGGCCTGAAGACCAGAGGCTTCAGGACCGAGAGAAGGGACCGCGCAGGGAGTTAAGCGATCACTGCAATTGATAAACCGAAACATTCCCGGTCAAACTTTAAAAGCCGTTACAGCAGCGGCTTCTGCGCCAGACCAAGATTTCCCCTAAAATCCCCGCCTCCATACTCCGTATCAATCAGCCCTCTTTTCCTCAACTCCGGCAATAACCCGTTTATCAGCAAATCCTCCTGGTCCGGCTGCCCCAGCCCGTGCAGTGAAATGACATCCAGCACGCCTGCGCGGTAGCGTTCCTCGATGGCGTCGGCCAGCGTCTCCGGAGTTCCGGCGGTGAACCAGTGGCCGGTTTCCTGTGCCTGAATGATTAACTCCCGCAGCGTCAGACCCTGCAGGGCGAAACGCTTGAAGATTTCCGCACGTCCGCGCCGCCTGTTGACCTGCTCAATGTCGGGCAGCAACCGCAGCGGGATTGGCTGATCGAGAGCGAAATCACGCAGGTCAATCTCTCCGCCCAGCATGTCGGCAACTTTGAGACGTCCCTGCTCATAATCGATCCGCTCGTGCTTCTCGAAAAGACGCCGCGCCACATCAGACGGGCTTTCGCCGATGATCGAATGGAATGAGTTCATGATAAGTGGCCGGTTTTCACGGCGGCCAAAGGCATCGGCGTGATGATGCACACGTTCAACAAAACTTTTTGCGTCGTCGAGCGTCGGCTGCGAGGTGTAAATCACTTCGGCCAGTCTCGCGCCCAGCTTCAGCCCTTCTTCGGATTGCCCGGCCTGAAACTGCACCGGACGGTGCTGCGGCGGTGGCGGAACGTTCAGCGGCCCCTGTACGCGGAAGAAATCACCGTGATAGTCGATCGGGTGCAACTTACGTGGATCGATGCTGACCGAGCCGCTTTTATTGCGACGTACCGCGTCCGGCTGGTTGGCGTCAAATAAAGCGTTGATGACCTCAATGAATTCTGTCGCGCGGGCGTAGCGCACTTCGGGTGCGGGTAAGGTGATTTCACCAAAGTTCTCTTCGCCAACAGAGGACGTCACCGCGTTCCAGCCCGCGCGACCACCGCTGACGTGATCGAGCGTGCCGATCAGCCTCGCAAGATTATACGGGTGCTGAAACGTGGTGGAGACCGTGGCAATCAGCCCGATGTGCGAGGTGACCTGGCTCAGCGCCGCCAGTGTGATGAGCGGATCCTGACTGCCGGTTGAACCGGAAAGCCCGTCAGGATCGGCCTGCAATAAATCGGCGGTGAACAACCCGGTGATCTTCTCTTTTTCAGCGATTTTAGCCAGGGCGATGGCGCGGGTAATGCCGGTCCGGCGGTCTTCGTCGTTGGAGGCGTACACCACGCTCCCTGCCCCGACCAGCGTTTTCAGGCGACTGCGAGAGGTAATAGTCAATGGAATTCCTTAATTTTAGGCTTAATTTGAAGCTGAATTGGATGAACAACGTTTGCGTTAAAAATAGAGGTCAGGCGCAGTAAAGCCACGAAGAAAAAAGCATTTAGTTTCTCTAAAAAGGAATAAGCGCGGAGGAATAAACGCCTAAGTCATTTATTTTCTCTGGTAAGCAAATATTGTGATTTTACATACTGGCAACGCACCTTTAATAATCATTACGGGAATCACCCTTCCACATAACAGGACCGTGAATTTTATTCGTTTTATATATTCGAAAATTGTCTGGCTTATTACCTTAATGGGAAAAATATGAAAGTCTCCGTCGCCTCTCTTTCTGCTTTAACGCTGTTAGTCATGTCCTCCAGCCAGTCGCTGTACGCCGCTGAACAACCGCAGTCCGGCGGAACGCTCACCTGGGGCGTGGAAACCGAACCCAATACGCTCAACCCGCAGCTTAACGGCCAGTCGAAAGCCGAGCTTATCCTGCGCGTCGCCTATGAATCCCTGTTAGCGCGCAAGCCCGACGGCGGTTATATCCCGTGGCTGGCGACCGGTTATTCGGTCTCCGAAGATGGCAAAACCTATACCTTCACCCTGCGTGATGACGTGAAATTCTCTAACGGCGAGAAGCTCAACGCCAATGCCGTGGCGGAAAACTTCCGTCATGCGAAGGATCCGGCTTACTGCGCGGGTTCCAGTATCTGCGCGCTGGCGGGCCGCATTGAGAGCGTCGCCACACCAGACGAACACACTGTCAGCATTACGCTCAAACAGGTTTACAGCCCGTTTCTCTCCTTCGCCGCTGGCCTGAAGCTAATTTCGCCGTCTTCCTGGACCTCGCCGCAGCTCAAAGCGGGCGGTACGGATCTCGCCGGTACCGGCCCGTTCATTCTCAAACGCTACGAAAAAGGCCAGCAGATTGAATATGTGCGCAACCCGGATTACCACTGGGCGTCGGCCAATGCCAGACATCAGGGTCCGGCCTATCTCGAAGGCGTAACCTACCGCTTCCTGCCGGAATCCTCGGTGCGCACCGGCGCGCTGCTTTCCGGTCAGGTGGATGTGATTGAAGGCGTGTCCGGCAATGACGCCGGTGAATTCAAAGACAACGCTGATTTTTCCTATCAGCATGCCCTGAATACCGGCACGCCCTACTCGCTGTTTCTTAACGTGAAATATGGCCCGACGCAGGAAGTGAAAGTCCGTCAGGCGATTTTGCAGGGGCTGGATATTTCGCCAATCCTGCAATCAATTTATCGCGGTGAACGTACCCGCGTCTGGGGCATTACTTCACCGGTTGACCCGCTGTATGACGCCAGTCTGGTCAATAAATACGGCAACAATCCGACGCTCGCCAACCAGTTGCTGGATGAATCGGGCTGGAAAACCAAAGGCGCGGACGGCATCCGGACTAAAGACGGCAAGCCGCTGTCCATCGAGATTATTCAGGCGCAGGCGACGGTACGCGATCAGCGCGATGTGCTGTTGCAGGCCTTGCAGGCGCAGGCACGGCAGCGGCTGGGCATCGATTTAAAAATCCGTTATGTCGATTCCGGCACTTATACCGAAGTGCGTAAAACCGGGGAATTCGGCTCGATTGCCAACTCAAACACCGACACTGACGGCATCGATATCGAAAATCATTACCTGCCGGTTAACGCGGGAGGGGCTATCAACTACAGCCGCACCGATGCGCCGGAAATCATTCCGCTGCTAAAAGGCGCGTCACAAACGCTGGATAACACCGAACGCAAAACCTTCTACGGCCAGTTGCAGCATTTCGCCATTTTGCAGCAGGCGCTGGCCATCCCGTTGTATGAACCGGAAGACCAGATCGCGGCAGCATCTTACGTTCACGGGGTCGGTTTCCGTCCGTTTAAACAGATGCCGGAAAACGCCTACGACGTCTGGCTGAGCAAGCACTAAAGGAGTTATTCCATGACGGTTGAAAGTTCGTTTGGTTCACCACGGCTGCCTGACACTGCGCCGTCATGGCGATGGCGGATCCTCCGGCGGCTGCTGAGCGGCGCGCTGGTGCTCTGGGCGGCGGTGACGCTGTCCTTTATCAGCGTGTACCTCGCGCCGGGTGATATCGTCAGTTTACTGATGGGCGAACAGGTACAAACACCAGCGATTGAAGCGGCGATCCGCGCCGAATGGGGGCTGGATCAGCCGCTGTACATGCAATATCTGCACTATTTATGGCGCGTGATCCACGGTGATTTTGGTCGTTCGTACATGCTCAATACCGACGTCAGTTCACTGGTGCTGTCCCAGCTGTGGCCGACGCTCAAACTTACCGGTCTGGCGCTGGTGGTCAGCCTGGTGTTTGCCGTGCTGATGGCGGTGACCACCGCGCACCGTCGCTGGGGGCAGCGTGTCGCCGGTTCTGTCGAGCTGGTTCTGGCCTCAACGCCCTCCTTCTGGCTGGGGATCGTGCTGTTGTTTATCTTCAGCTTTACGTTGCGCTGGTTCCCGGTAGCGGGCGACCGCAGTTTTTCCTCGCTGGTGCTGCCGGCATTATCACTGGGTTTATCGCAGGGTGCCGTGGTGTCTCAGGTTCTGCGACGCGGGCTGGAAGACGCACTCGATGAACCCTTTGTGCTGACGCTGCGCGCCTGGGGATTGGGCAACGCCACCATCCGTTTACGCCATGCCCTGCGCCACGCAGCGCTGCCTGCGGTCACCCTCACCGGCTGGCTGATCGGCGGATTGCTCAGCGGCGCGGTGATCACCGAACAGGTCTTTGGCCGCCCCGGTCTGGGGAAAATCACCGTCGATGCAGTGCTGGGCAAAGATTTACCGGTGGTGCTGGCGGTGGCTATTTTTTCCGCACTGGTGTACGTGGTGCTGAGCACGCTGGTGGACGTTCTCTATTTATTCATCGACCCGCGCCTGCGCGATACTGACGGGGAAGAAAACTCATGAGCCAGACGATTGCCGCGTTGCGGTTTACACGCCGTTATTCCGCCGGTTATGTGCTGGCGGTGTTGTATCTCTTTCTGGTGGTGCTGGCGGTGATTTTCCCCGCGTGGCTTACCCATTACGATCCGCTGAATGCCGATCCGGTCAATGCGCAGCTGCCGCCCTCCGCTGAACACTGGCTGGGCACCGACCAGCTGGGGCGCGACGTGCTGGCGCGCATTATTTACGGCAGCCGTTATTCGCTGCTGATAAGCCTCGCGGCGATGGCCGTGGCGGTGAGCATCGGCAGCCTGCTCGGTTTGCTGGCCGGTCTGCTGAAAGGGCCGCTGGATGAACTGATCAGCCGCGCGACAGACGTCGTCTCCGCCTTCCCCGATTTGTTGCTGGCCCTGATGCTGATCGCCTTTACCGGCCCCGGCACCACCAATCTGATTTTTGCACTCGGCGTCGCTTCCGTACCGCGATTTACCCGCGTGGTGCGGGCGCAGACCTTCGTGGTGATGTCGTCGGGGTATGTGGAACAGGCGCGCACATTGGGCCTCAAACGTCATGTTTTGGTCTGGCGTCACGTTCTGCCTCATGCGATTGCCCATGTTCCGGCGCTGGCGACGCTCGGTTTAGGGACCGCGATTATCGGTACCGCCGGGCTGAGTTTTCTCGGCATGGGACCGCAGCCGCCAACCGCCGAATGGGGGCTGATGCTGGCCGAAGGGCGTAACTATCTTCGCAATGCCTGGTGGATCGGCGTCTGGCCGGGCGTGGCAATCACTCTGACCGTCATTTCGGTGAACACGCTGGGACGTTACTGGCAGGCTACTTTTGAAGGGAAACAACCATGAGCGGCGAACTTTTCATCGATATCCGTAATCTCTCGATCTTTTTCCCGTCGGCGGACGGCGAGAAAGCGGCAGTCAGCGGCCTGAATCTGCAACTAAAACGCGGGGAATCCCTCGCCTTTGTCGGCGAATCCGGCTCCGGAAAAACCGTCACCGCGCGCAGTTTGTTAGGTTTGCAGGATGCCAAAGCGCGCATCACCGCTGACAGGTTTGTGATCGACGGGCAAAGCATGCTCGGCGCCAGCCAGCGCCGCTGGCGCAAAATTCGCGGCAGCCAGATTGGCTACGTGTTGCAGGACGCGCTGGTGTCACTCGATCCGCTGCGCCAGATTGGTCAGCAGCTGCGCGACGCACTGACCGCCAACCGCAACGCCGACCTGCGTAAACTGAATGTACAGACCCTCGCGCTGCTCAAATCCGTCGGCATTCCCGATGCGCAAAACCGCCTGAGCACCTATCCGCATCAGCTCTCCGGCGGGCTGCGTCAGCGGGTGCTGATCGCCACCGCGCTGGCCGGTAATCCCGGTTTACTGATTGCAGATGAACCCACCACGGCGCTGGACATGACCGTGCAGAAACAGATTCTGGATCTGCTGCAACAGCGGCGCGACAAAGGTGAAAGCCTGCTGCTGATAAGCCATGATTTGTCGGTTGTCGGGCAACTGGCCGACCGGATACTGGTGATGCATCAGGGCAAGGTGGTTGAAGAAGGCACCGGCGAAAAACTGCTGAACGAGCCGGAGCATCCTTACACGCAACAACTGCTGGCCGCCGTACCCAGCCCCGCCACGCGCGGACTGCGCCTTTCCGGTCAGCGCGGCATTCCGCTGCCCGCCAAGAATATCTCGCACGATGTGCCGGTGCTGGAAGCAATAAACTTATCCAAACAGTACGCCGGTAAAACGGTGGTGAATAACGTCAGCCTGCGGCTTGCGGCGGGAGAAACGCTGGGGATCGTCGGGGAATCGGGTTCGGGCAAAACCACGGTCGCGCGCATGGTGCTCGGGCTGGTCGAGCCCGGCTCGGGGACCATCACTATTCAGGGGCGACGCTGGAGCCAGACGCCGGAATCTGAGCGGCGGCTGCAACGCAAAGGCATCCAGCTGATTGCGCAGGATCCGCTGAGTTCCTTCGATCCGCGCTATAACGTGGAAAAAATCATCGGAGAGAGTCTGGACAGCGTCGGGGTTTATGGCGATGAACGCCAGAAACGTATCCGTCAGCTGCTGGAGGAAGTGCAGCTCGGCGCGGGTTTCCTGCGGCGTTATCCGCGTGATTTGTCCGGCGGACAGCGCCAGCGCATCGCCATCGCCCGCGCCTTTGCACCCAATCCGGCGCTTTTAGTGGCCGATGAACCGGTCAGCGCACTGGATGTCTCCATTCAGGCTCAGGTGCTGGATTTGCTGGCCGAGATGCAGGCGGAACACCGCACCGCCCTGCTGTTTATCTCACACGATTTAGGCGTGGTGCATCATCTGGCCGATCGCGTCGTGGTGATGAAAGACGGCAGCGTGGTGGAACACGGGCAGGTCGATGATGTCTTCCACCGGCCTGCCCATCCCTGGACGCAGCAGCTGATCAACTCGCTGCCGGTGATGGGATCAGCGCGCAGCCTGACGGCGGCGCTTTAGCCCTTTTCCCGCCACATACGCCAGCGAAGCGCACAGCAGGTAGTACATCAGACCGACAAACAGGAAAATCTCCGCCGGGTAAATTTGCACCCGGTTATTTACCTGTCCGGCGACGGTGGTCAGCTCCGGCACGTTGACGATAAACGCCAGCGAGGTATCTTTGACCAGCGCGATAAACAATCCCAGATACGACGGCAACAGATTCGGCCACGCCTGCGGCAAAAGGATATTGATGAGCACGCTGATTTTGCCAAGCCCCGATGCAATACCGGCTTCGGTTTGCCCGGCGGGTAAGGATTCAAGCCCCGAAAGCGTGGTGTGCATCACCGCCGCCGAGGTAAACCACGCCAGCGCCACAATTACCGTTAAGGGGCCTGGGATCGAACCGCCGAACACCACGGGCAGCAGGAAATAGAGCCAGAAGATGACAAAAATCAGCGGGATGCCGCGAATAAACGACGCCCACACAAACAGCACTTTGCGCGTCCAGCCGCCGAACCGCCATGCCAGCGCGGCCATCGCCACGCCCAGCAGCAGCGCCAGCACACCCGCCGAGACGGCCATGATAAGCGTCAGTAATACGCCGCCCGGTTCGCCGTCCGCCAGTCTTCCCCACAGCATGTAGGTGAAGTTATCCTGCAAAACCGACCAGTCAAATTCCATCTTTTGGCGTCTCCGTTAACATGCCCTGCGGCCGCCGCTGTGGCCGTTTCGGACCCAAAAGCGTCATCAGCGCGCCGAGGATCAGGCCGAGCGCCAGATACAGCAATGTCCCGATCGCAAACCCTTCGAACGCATGGGCGTTATAGCTTTCTATCTGGCTGACCTGATAGGTCAGTTCGGCAAAACCAATGCCGGTCGCCAGCGAGGAGAGCTTCATCAGATTGAGGTACTGGCCGGTGATCGGCTGCCACGCGTTGGTCAGCGCCTGCGGAAGCAGGATGGACTGTAGCAGCGCCCACCGGCTGAAGCCCTGCGAGACTGCTGCCTCCGTCTGGCCTTTCGGCACGGAGTTCAGCCCCGCCTGCACTTCCTCAACCAGAAACGCGGCGGTAAACAGCGCCAGCCCCCAGGCCGCGCACAAAAATTCCGGCGTCAGCCATGCGATATTGCCCGGAAACACCGCCCAGGGATGGTTATCGCCGATGTAAAAGCGCCAGGTTTGCGGCAGTGCGCCGTAGGCCGCGAAATACCAGAACAACAGCTGCACCAGCAGCGGCGTATTGCGAAAGACGGAGACAAACACCGACACGCCGCCGTGCGCCACGCGCGAGTTGCTCAGCCGCAGCGCCAGCAGCAATACCACCAGCAACGTGGCCAGCACGCTGCCGATAATACTGACGTACAGCGTGGTCAGAAAGCCGGAGATGATCCACTGCAACGGCTGCCCGGTGAGGACGCCCGCCCAGTCCGGATGCCAAATCATAACGTCGCCTCTTTTTCCGGATGTAGCGGGAACAACACCTTTTGCAGGAACCGCTGCGCACGCGGATGCTTTGGCCGCAGGAAAAACTCTTCCGGCGCGGCCTGCTCAAGAATTTCGCCGCCGTCCATAAAAATCACCCGGTCAGCGATTTCACGGGCAAAACTCATTTCGTGCGTCACCACAATCATCGTGATGCCGCTTTTCGCCAGCTCCTGCATCACCAGCAGCACTTCGCCGATCATTTCCGGGTCGAGCGCCGACGTCGGTTCATCAAACAAAATGATGTTCGGATCAGTCACCAGCGCCCTGGCGATCGCCACGCGTTGCTGCTGCCCGCCGGAGAGTTGCTCCGGATAATGCAGTGCTTTGTCGCGTAAACCGACGCGGGTCAGCAGCGCCAGCGCTTTTTCTCGCGCTTCGCTTTTCTTCCAGCCATGCACTTTGATCAGCGCCAGACTGACGTTGTCCTGCGCAGTGAGGTGGGCGTAAAGGTTGAACTGCTGGAACACGAAGCCGATGTGCGTGCGCAACTGGCGCAGCGCCGCGCCGCTGAGGTTGCGGGTGGGCTGCTGATCAATAAGGATTTCCCCGCTGCTGACGGTTTCCAGCTGGTTGATGAGGCGGATCAGCGTCGATTTTCCGGAGCCGGAAGGCCCGCAGACCGCCACCACTTCCCCGCTCGCGACCTGTAAATCGACATGGCGGATCACCTCGTGATGACCAAAGGCTTTGCTGACCTGCCGGAATTCCACCGCGACGGTTTTGTCAGGCGATGGATGTGAAAAAACCGCAGACGCCGCTGCGGTTGATAAAGTGTCTTGTTGCATGTGCCTGCCCTGAGTCAGTGACGCTTATTTCGCTTCAATCTTGAACAGACGCGGCTGCGGAGACTTAGTCTGCGGACCGAACCAGACGTTATAAATACTCACCGCCTGCCCGTTTTTCTCCAGATTCAGCAGCTCGTCATTCACCACTTTCAGCAGGCTGGTTTCGCCTTTTTTCACGCCAACGCCGATCTCTTCTTTGCTCAGCAATTCAGGTAAAACTTTATACTTGGCTTTGTCCGGCGCGCCGTCCAGCAATCCGGCCAGAATGGTGCTGTCCTGGGTGATCGCCTGCACGTTACCGTTACGCAACGCCGACAGCGCCAGAGGGATGTCGTCATACGACAGCACGCGCGACTGCGGGAAGCGGTTATGCAATTCCTGCTCGCCGGTGGTGCCTTTCACCGCGCCGATACGCGCCGTGGCGTAAGCATCCAGCTTATCCGGTGAACCGGCTGGCACCAGGAACTGCTGACCGGTGACGAAGTAAGGAATAGAGAAATCGACCACTTTCGCGCGCTCCGGCGTGATAGTGATATCTGCAACGATCAGATCCGCTTTACCGGACTGCAACAGCGGAATACGGTTGGCCGGGTTGGTCGGCACCAGCTGAAGTTTCACGCCCAGCGTTTTCGCCAGGGCTTTAGCAAAATCGACGTCATAACCGACGATGTCATGAGTTTTGGCATCAACAGAACCAAACGGCGGATTGGAATCGAAAGTCGCCACTTTTACCACACCGGCTTTTTTGATATCCGCCAGTTGGTCCGCGTGGGCAGCAAAAGTGGTGATGCTGGTCAGCGCCAGAAAAAGACCGGCGGAAAGCGTGCTTTTCTTGAAGTTTAAAACGGCCATAGTTTTTCCTTATAAGTAGTCTTAAGAGGGCTCACGCCCTAAATATTCAACCTGACGGTAAATAGTGTTTTTCTTTTGTGGGTCAGAGAATTGCATAAGGAGACGAGCGGCTGCTACGAATATAAAAGTATAAATATGGGTGGAATCGATATAAGGAAAAATGATGGATAAATGGGTGGGCTTGAGGTCAAGGTCGTGGACGACGGACCACACCAGACTAAGGGGCGTAAACGCGCCCTCAATAATCCTGCGTTATCCCCTGCTGTTGATAGCGCAGGCCGCCCATCACGAATGATTATCATTTAATAATCCACATCCCGAAATTTTATGCGTAATATAGGCATCGCCGCCACCATCCCAGAGAATCACGTGCCTGCTTTCGAGAAGTATTACACTGAATTATATCGGTTTATAAACCGGAAGTTGCGTGACCGTGAACATGCAGAAGACATGGCGCAGGAAACCTTCATCCGGGCGCTGACGGTCACCGCGCCTGTCCGCTCGCACCGCAGTCTGCTGTATCGCATCGCTAAAAATTTACTGGTCGATCACTATCGTCGCCCGGACATTTCATCCACTGATGCCTCGGAAGAAACGGATGCTGAGCATTTTGCTGCGCCCTCTTATCTTCAGCCTTACGAATTAATTGAAGAAAATCAGTATACTGAGCTGATGACTAACACTATAGAAGCCTTGCCGCCGCGATGTCGCGAAGCCTTTATCCTGCATCGCTTTGACGGGCTGTCGCAAAAAGACGTCGCCCGCCAGATGGGGATTTCTACCAACATGGTAGAGAAGCATATTATTCGCGCCATGATGGCCTGCCGGACCAGTAATGACCTCTGGCAGCAGGAGCACAGCGGAAGGAACGCCAGCCACAAAAATAAGGATGGCCGCGATGAATAGCGCCATTAACGAGCTAATGTCGCCGGAAGAACAGGCCGTACGCTGGCTGACCCGGCAGCAGGACGGATTGTCCACCCGCGAGCAGCGGGAGTTTACCGCGTGGCTGGCGCAGGCGGATAACGCCGCGCACTATGCGTCCACGCAGCAGTTGTGGCAGCGTGTCGGGGAACTGCCGCAGGAAAACGTGTCGCGTTTGCGGGCTTCATTGCCTGCTGCGCCGCGAAAAATTCCACGCCGCGCCTTCTGGCAAAGTGCCGGTCTGGCCGCCTTACTGTGCGCTGTGCTGATCTGGCCAGCGTGGCAGATGTTCGCGCCACCGGTCATGACAACCGAACTGCATACAGGCCGCGGTGAATCTCAGCAGATCACCCTGCCCGACGGCACCGTGCTGAGCCTCGATGCCGAAACGCAATTGCAGGTCGTTTATTACCCGCAGCGGCGCGAAGTCACCCTGAGCAAAGGCCAGGTCTGGTTTCAGGTTCAGCATCTGGAAGATAAGCCGTTTGTGGTGCTGAGCGGCCCGTCGCGGGTGACCGTGCTGGGCACCCAGTTCAGCTTGCGCTATATCCCGCAATCGATGAGCGGTGAGGGTATCGACGTGGCGGTCAGCAGCGGAGCGGTGCGCGTTGGTCCGCGCGCCTGGCTGGAGAATCTCCGCTGGCGGGCCATGGCGCGGCTGGATATGAACGGCCATGACCGGCATCTGCTGGTACTGCGCGCCACCCAGCGGGTGACCAGCGATGCCCGCGGTAACCTGACCCGTCAGCAATCGCTCGCGCCGGACGCTGTCGCTGGCTGGCGGCAGTCGCGCATTAATTTCGACAACACACCGCTAAATCTGGCACTGGCTGAGTTCTCCCGCTACGGTGACGTGCCTTACACCCCGGCCTCCGCGGACGTTGCTGCCCTGCGCGTCAGCGGCAGTTTCAACGTACATCGCCCGGACAGCTTTGCCCAGGCGCTGCCAAAAGTGCTGCCGGTGAAAATCACTACGCAGGGGGGCGAAACGCAGATCCAGAAGCGCTGACCGGCCCCGGTAAAAAAAAAGTAAAAATATTCATAAGACGACGTCAGGGTTTTGGCGTCCGTCACGTCTTCAGAAAGGATAATGATTCTTATTTGATTTATTTCTGGGGAAAATTGCATGACCATGTTTACTTTTTATCAGGGTGCCCGCGTTAAATCTGGCCTTGCCGTACTGGCGTTAGGCATCGGTTCACCGTTCGCCCTGGCGCACGCCGCCGCTCTTCAGATCTCCCTTCCGGCACAGCCGCTGATCAAGTCGCTGAATGCGCTGTCGCAGCAGGCCGGTGTTCAGCTGATTGCCGCCCCTGACGCCGTTGCCAATAAAAACGCGCCCGCCCTGCAGGGCGATATGACGCTGGAAGCCGCGCTGGCCCGCCTGTTAGGCGGCAGCGGTTTAGGTTACAGCATCGAAAATGGCACCGTGGTGGTCGCGCCGCAGCCTGCCGGAGCCGATACCCTGACCGTCACCGGGCAATCCAGTCCCTATTCCAGTGTGCCGCAGCAAACCAGCTCCGCCACCAAAACAGACACGCCGCTGCTGGAAGTACCACAGTCGGTCTCGGTCGTGACCCGTGAACGCATGGATCAGCAGAACGTGCAAAGCGTCACTGAAGCGCTGCGTTATGTGCCGGGCGTCAAAACCGAAACCTACGGCGTCGACCCTAAAGGGTATGACTGGATTTACATCCGCGGATTCAACGCCCTGACGACCAATGATTATCGCGACGGTCTGCGCCAGCTCAACAACAGTTACAGCTATTTCCGCACCGAACCCTATGCGCTGGAGCGCATTGATATCGTGCGCGGGCCATCGTCCACCTTGTTTGGGCTGGGTGATGCGGGCGGGATCGTTAACCGCGTCAGCAAACTGCCGTCCGCACAGGGCGTGCATGATGTGGAACTGGAACTGGGTAATTTCAACCGCCGTCAGGCGCAGTTCGATATGAGCGACAAAATTGACGACGACAGCCATTATCTGTATCGCGTTATCGGCGTTGCCCGCGATAGCGATACGCAGTTTCAGTATCGCGACGGCCCGGATGTGGAAGACAACCGCGTGTACCTCGCGCCCTCTTTTACCTGGTTACCGGATGCCGACACCAGCCTGACCGTGCGTGCAGATTATCTGCGTGACACTTCCGGCGGCACCATCGCCGTACTGACCAAACCGGGCGGAAAGGTCACCGATACCCTGCTGGGCGATTACAACTACAACCGTTTTCGTCAGGAGCAGTTTACCCTGGGCTATGAGCTGAGCCATCAGTTCAACGATATGTTCCAGTTCCGCCAGAATGTGCGTTACGGGCAAACCGATACCATTTTGAATAACCTGCTGCCCGGCTCGGTGAATTTCACCACGGGCACGGTGTCGCGCAACGCGATTCGTTTCGATGAACACATGAACGCGTTCAATATCGATAACCAGTTGCAGGCCGATTTCTCTACCGCCTCCGTCACGCACCGCCTGTTAACCGGACTGGATTACAGCCGTCTTGACGGCAACGCCAAACGCTTCGGCGCGGTTGCTCCGTCTCTGGATATCTACAATCCGGTGTACGGCATGAATATCGCCGATCCGACCTACGCCCTGAACAATAATGACCAGACCACCGCGCAACTCGGCTTGTATATGCAGGATCAGATTTCACTGACGCCAAAATGGCTGCTGACCCTGGGCGGTCGCCACGATGACATCAGTATGCGCACGCAAAATAATCTGAATGATAGCACCAGCTGGCTGGATAAAAGCGCCTGGACCGGTCGCGCCGGGCTGACCTATCTGGCCGACAACGGCCTCGCGCCGTACATCAGCTATGCCGAATCGTTCGTACCCAACAGCGGCACCGACAGCAAAAACCGCACGTTCGATCCCAGCAAGGCGCACCAGTATGAACTCGGGGTGAAATATCAGCCGGACGCCAGCATGCTGCTGACGCTCGCCGCGTTTGATATCACCAAAAGCAACGTGCTGACCAACGAGATTGTCAACAACCTGATCACCGGTTATCAGGTGGCCTCCGGTGAAGTCCGCTCACGCGGGATCGAGGCCGAAAGCACGGTGAAACTGACGCAAAATCTCGATGTGCTGGCGTCGTACACCTATACAGAAACCGAAATCACCGCCAGTAATAATGGCGATCGCGGTAACGAGCAGGCCAACGTGCCGAAACATATGGCCTCAACCTGGCTGAATTACGGGTTTCATCAGGGCGTACTGGACGGCTTGATGCTAAGCACCGGTGTACGGTATGTCGGCAGTATGTATGGCGATAACGCCAATACTGTGCCGGTGAAAAACTTTGCACTGGTCGATGCAGGCGCGAAATATCAGGTGAATAAGCATGTTGCGGTGGGATTCAACATTCAGAACCTGCTGGATCATGACTATGTCGGCACCTGTGACGACGACACCAGCTGCTATCCGGGGCAAGAGCGCACGTTCATCGGCTCACTGAAATACAGCTTCTGATGTCAGGTCTGTTACTCAGTCGTCGTAACTGCCTGAAGGCGTTGCTGGCGCTGCCGTTGCTCAATGCACCGGCGGCGCTGGCCACCGCATCAGCGCACCGCATCGTCGCCATTAACTGGCTGGCCGCAGAGGCGTTGCTGTCGCTGGGCATTCTCCCTCTGGCGGTCTCCGACGGCGGCTATTTTCGCCGTCGCATCGCCATGCCCGTTTTACCGGCAACGGTTCAGGATATCGGCCCGTATTGGGAGCCGAATATCGAGATGATCGCCGCGCTCAGGCCGACGCTTATCCTGAGCGATATGCTCGCCCCCGCAATTCAGGACAGCCTGCGCCGCATTGCGCCGGTGCAGGTGGTTCCGGTCTATCCGCCCGCCGGTCCCCTCTGGCCGACGTTACTGGCCTTTTACCGCAGTCTGGGGCGACAACTCGGTGTAACGGCAAAAGTTGAGCAGCTTATCAACCACGCTAATCACGCCATCGCGCAATACAAACAACAGCTTAAACAGGCCGAAGGACAGCGGGTGCTGGTCGTCGTGCGCAGTCAGGACGGTAAATTCGTCACGGTCTACGGTGCGAACAGCCTGCCCGATGCGCTCCTCACGCAGCTCGGATTGCGCAATGCCTGGACGCTGCCGGTGGGCGCGATGGGAACAGCCAACGTCGGCGTCGAGAGGTTGTTTTCCCTGCAGGCGGACTGGCTGTTTTACACCGAGTTGCCGACCACGCTGACCCGCGTTTCCCGCCTGCGCCAGCCTGACGGCCTGTGGCAGCAACTGCCGCTGGTGGCCGCTGGCCGCGCGCGAGAACTTTCGCACTTCTTCCCGTTTGGCGGGCTCGCCACCGCCGTCAGTCTGGCGCAGCACATTGCGGCGGCGCCCGGAGAGGGTAATCGCCATGCATAAACCTTCCCGCTCTGTGTTTCCATGGCTTTTCGCCCTGTTGCTGATGCTGATATGCGCGTTTTTGCTGTTCAGTAATCTTTCGCGGCTCCAGCATAACTCCGGGTCCACGGCCAGTCTGCTGATGCACTACAGTTTTCTGCCGCGTCTGGCGATCGGCATCCTTAGCGGAATGGCGCTGGCGCTGGCGGGACTGCTGTTTCAGCAGGTCCTGCGTAATCCTCTGGCGGAACCGGCGACGCTCGGCATTGCCGCCGGTGCCAATCTGGCGATGTCTGCCAGCATCATTGTGTTCCCCGGCCTGCTGGTGTTCGGCCTCACGAACCTGGCGCTGGCGGGTGCCGCGCTGACCGCGCTGTTGCTCTATTTTCTGATTGCCCGCCAGGGGCTGGATCCGCTGAAAGTGATCCTCACCGGCATGGTGATCAGCCTCTACGGCAACGCCATCAACACGCTGATGGTGCTGTTCAATCACGATTATCTTAGCGATTTATTCAGCTGGCAGGCCGGTTCCCTCAGCCAGAGCGGCTGGCAGCCGACGCAGTTTTTGCTGCTGCCGGTGCTGGCGCTGATAGCGATGAGCGCCCTGCTGGCCAGGCCACTGATGCTCATCGGGATCTCAGACCAAAATGCCGGTGCGCTGGGCGTGCCGGTGGTGAAAGTGAGGATCGCCACCCTTGCCGTCGCCGTGGCGCTCAGCGCGCTGGTGACCAGCCAGATCGGGATCATTGGCTTTATCGGACTGGCCGCGCCAGCGCTTATCCGCCTGACCGGTGTTCGCTCGTTCCGGTTGCAGCTGCTGTTTGTGCCGCCGTGCGGCGCGTTGTTGCTGACGCTTGTCGATCAGCTGGCGCAGTTTCTCTCGCCTGCCGGAGGAGATTTGCCGACCGGAGCACTTTCGGGGTTACTCAGTGCGCCGCTGATGCTGATTTTGTTGTTCCGCCAGCGCAATCCGCTGATCACGCCCTCGCCTTTCGGCGCGCAGTCCGCCAGAGTGCTGACACGGGCACATCTGACAGCGCTGGTGCTTATCCTCACCGGCGGCATCGCCGTCTCGCTGTTCCTCAACCGGTCGCCGGAGGCATCCGCGTTCTGGCCGCTTTTGGAATGGCGCTGGCCGCGAATGCTCGGGGCGCTCAGCGCAGGCGCGATGCTGGCGGTAGCGGGCGTGCTGATCCAGCGCCAGAGCGGCAATCCCCTTGCCAGCCCGGAGCTTCTCGGTATCAGCAGCGGTGCTTCGCTGATGGTGGTACTGATGGTCATTCTGCTCAATCAGCCGCTCTCGGCTCTTTTTCCGGCGGCGCTGGCGGGCAGTTTACTGGCGACGTGCCTGCTGTTTATATTCGGACTGCGGTCGCGCTTTCAGCCACAGTCCATGGTGATGGTCGGGCTGTGTCTCACCAACCTGAGCATGGCGCTGAGCATGTTGCTGCTGATGAGCGGCGATCCACGCGCGATGATGCTGCTCAACTGGAGTACTGGCTCCACGGCGGGCATCACGGCAAATCGCGCATTATGGGGTGCGGCGCAGGCGCTGGTGCTTATCCCGCTGGCGTTGCTGCTGCACCGCTGGGTGCAACTGCTCAGCCTGGGACACCCCACCGCACGGGCACTGGGCATCGGGCTGCGGCGCAGCAATATGCTGATTTTACTGCTCGCGGCGGCGCTGACGGCGGGTGGCACGTTACTTATCGGCCCGCTGAGTTTTGTCGGGCTGATCGCACCGCAGCTGGCGCGCTACAGCGGTGCGTTCCATTTCCGTTCGCAGTGCCTGGTCGCGGCACTGTATGGGGGGTTGCTGATGGTGACAGCCGACTGGCTCGGTCGTAACATCGCCTGGCCCTGGCCGGTTTCCGCCGGACTGCTCTGCGCACTGATCGGCGCACCGTGGTTTTTATGGCTGCTGATGAAATCGGGGGGAAACAGGGACAGGTTTTAGAAAAATGCACAGACCCCGGCAGCCGGGGTCTGCCGACGTCAGTCGGCTTAAACTTCCAACGGTTTTCCGCTCACTTCGCCCGGTTCTTCAAACACTTCACCTGATAACAGGCCGATAATCATCATCACCACCGTCGCCATAAAATACCCGTGATCGTCAGACGCCGGTGCGAAAAAAGCGGTCAGGCGCGGGCGACAAGAAATATCGTACTCGCCGCCAGCGCGGAAATACCCAATACGTCGGTATAAAAATAGTTAATAAAGGAACCGACTAAACCGAAACTAAAACACTGCCCCAACCCGTAACCAAAATAAGACCCTAATTCCCTGGAAGGGATTTTCATTGAAATCATCATTATTCATTGCCTCGCACATCCCTGTGCTGCCTGTTAAGAAGGATTATTTCATGCGTGTTAAACGGCGGACCAGATCCATTTCGGCACGACGGAATGGAATACCGTACTCATCCAGCACATCGTGGAACCAGAGATGGGCATAATCATGATTACCCTTACGCACCACCGGCCACGGCAGCGTGGTCTGGGTTTTACCGCGCACCAGCCCCCACTGATAGCAACCGGCGTTGAATGCGCAGAACAGCGGCAGTTGCTCTTCGAAAACGCTGCCTACATGACGCGCCAGCCATTCGGTGCACAGCATCGGACGATTGAATTTTTGCCAGAAACGCAGCGCCTGAAGCAGTTTCGGCGTCGCCACATAGGCGTGGAAACTGATGATGTCCGAGAGTTCTGCCGCCGCGACGTCTATCGGATGGGTGAAAAATTCACTTTCCGGCTGATCCAGATCCTGTGAGAAATGCCATGCACCGACGGTCAGCGGTGCGACAGGATCTTCCTCCCTAGCCCACACAAACGCCTGGCGCATCAGCTCCAGCGCGAAAACTTCCAGCTTTTCGTCATACAACACTTCTTCCAGCCCGGTGGCGAAAGTGCCGCGATTCCCCGGTTCGTTGTACAAATCCCAAATCGAAATGCGCGGATCGGTGCGGAAATGGCGGATCACGTCACGTACATACCGTTCCACTTCCGGCCACATGTCGCGATTGCACACCACATCGCGCCCCGGACTGGCTGCCGCCTGACTGTTATGCTTGCCCGGTTCCGGCGCTTTTTGCGGCCCGAGGAAAGGCTCATCACCGGAGAAGCCGCAGTCATCCATCAGCGTCAACATGACTGCTATCTGATGTTTATCGGCGAGGCTCAGAAACTGTTCAATGCGTGCCAGCAAACCATCGCGATCCGCCTGCCAGACAATAAACGGCAGATTAATACGCAGCTGGTTATACCCCGCCGCGTGCGCCCAGCTGAGCTCCTGATCGATAGTCGGCACGTCAAACGTTTCTTTCTGCCAGAGTTCCGTCCAGTTAACGGCCGTGCGCGGCAGATAGTTGAATCCGCAAATCCAGCCTTGATGTTTTCCCCATTCAGCCGCCTGCTGCTGGCTCCACTGCTCTTTCATGGTGATCTCCTGTTCGTTTTAAGAGGTAAAATGCAACAACTAATATTATTAGCTAATTTTTATTATCTATCTGCATTGGCTGCAAATCGCACGTTCAGGTTATGCAATTCGGATCACACTCTTTTTAAGCAACGCATGCGGCGGTCTGGCAAAATACGGGCTGTGATATAGTGCAAAGGAAGAGAAAAATGGGCGACGGGAAAAGGGAAATGGAGAAGAAAAACAAAGTGACGATGAGTGATATCGCGCGGGAAGCAGGCGTTTCCCAGGCGACGGTTTCACTGATATTAAACAACTCACGTTCCATAAAACTCAGCGAAGAAACCCGTCAGCGGGTGATCAGCACCGCCCTGACCCTTGGGTATAAAAAAATGCCCGCGCCGCATCGCGATAACGGTCATGAGGAGATAGCCCTGCTGATTAACGCTATGCCGAGTTACGATCCCTTTGTCGATGCTCTGAGTGAAGCCCGCGAAGCGGCGTGGCGCCACGATACGCTGCTGACCCTCTATGATTACGGTGATGATCCGGAGCTGGCGGTGCGCATTATCCATCAGCTGAGTCAGCGTCGCTGTGCCGGTATTATCATCGCGTCGCCGGTGACGCAGGCGATTGATTTTTCATTTTTTGCCCATCAGACTGAGCTTCCCGTCGTGCTGCTGAATGTTTACGACCGCGCTTTCCCGCTACTGCCCACCTTCCTGCCTGACGACCGCGCCAACGCTTTGCAGATAACCCGCCATCTTATTGATCAGGGAGCAACCCGTATCGCCCACATCATGGGCGATCACTGGATGGAGGCGTGCGAAATGCGCCTCGAAGGCTATCGTCAGGCATTGTTACAGGCCGGAATGCCCTTTGATGAACAACGGGTGATGGCCACCAACTGGTCGCTGAACGAAACTTATCAAGCCACGCTGGCCCTGATGAAACTCCCCGAACCGCCCGATGCTATTTTCTGTTCCAGCGACTGGATGACCCTGGGCTGTTATCAGGCACTGACCGAACTTCATCTGCGCATTCCGCAAGACATTCTGGTGGCCGGATACGACGATCAGCGCATCGCCGATCAAATGACGCCGAAACTGACCAGCGTACAGCTGCCGTATATCGAACTGGGACGAATGGCGGTGGAGTATATTTGTTCCGGCGAAGACGCCGCCACACGCGTTCGGATGGCCGGAAGACTGAAGTTGCGGGCGAGTACGGCGGTTTAAAAACCTCGCCTTTCTGCTGAAAAAAGCGGAGCTTTTTAAAATGAGTTTTCCCGGTTGCAGCCATTACTGCATGACCAGAATTAGTGTGAAATAGTAACAGGCAGACCGGCATAACCCCGGCCTGCTTATTCACTGTATTCCTTACGCCAAATCCCCGCCGTTACTGGCAATGACCTTTTTATACCACCAGAACGATTGCTTCCTTTTTCTGTCCAGCGTGCCGTTTCCGCTGTCGTCGCGATCGACATAAACAAAGCCGTAGCGTTTGCTCATTTCGCCGGTGGAGGCAGAAACCAGATCGATGCATCCCCAGGAGGTATAGCCGATGACAGGAATACCGTCCCTGATCGCTTCGCCCATGGCATGGATGTGTTCGCGCAGGTAGCTGATACGGTAATCATCAATGATTTCGCCCTGTGCGTTAATCTCATCTTTCGCGCCAAGGCCGTTTTCAACCAGGAACAGCGGTTTCTGGTAGCGGTCATACATCATATTCATGGTGATGCGCAGGCCGAGTGGATCGATCCCCCAGCCCCATTCACTGACTTCGATGTGCGGGTTTTTCAGCGATTTAACGATATTGGCCGCGCTGCTGTTGTTGTCATTCATATCCGCCGAGGCGCAGCGGGAGGCGTAATAGCTGAATGACACAAAGTCGACGGTGTTTTTGAGGATCTGGTCGTCGCCCGCTTCTTTGACAATGACGATACCCTTCTCAGCGAACACGCGTTTTGTATAAGACGGGTACGCGCCGCGTGCCTGTACGTCGATGAAAAACAGATTCTCGCGGTCTTTTTGCAACGCCGCCCAGACATCTTCCGGTTTGCAGGTGCGCGGATAAAAATTACCGCCTGCTAACATACAGCCGACCTGATTTTCAGGGTTCACTTCATGGGCGATTTTGGTGGCCAGTGCGCTGGCGACAAGCTCGTGATGTGCGGCCTGATATTTGACCTGCTCCTGATCCTCACCCTCTTCGAACACCAGACCCGCGCCGGAGAACGGGCTGTGCAACAGGATATTGATTTCATTGAACGTCAGCCAGTACTTCACTAATCCGTCGAAGGCTTCAAAACAGGTGCGCGCATAGCGGGCGAAAAACTCGACCATTTTGCGGTTGCGCCATGAGCCGTACTCAACCACCAGATGCATCGGGACATCGAAATGGCACAGGGTCACCAGCGGTTCGATGCCGTATTTTTTACATTCGGCAAAGACGTCGCGGTAAAAGGCGATACCCTCCGCGTTTGGCGTCACCTCGTCACCGTTCGGATACAGGCGGCTCCAGGCAATCGAGGTTCTGAACACGGTGAACCCCATTTCGGCCATCAGCGCGATGTCTTCTTTATAACGATGGTAAAAATCAATTGCCTGATGGCTCGGGTAGAACTCGTCTTCTTTGAGCTGAAAACGCTTTTCCTGCCCGGTTTTCACCGCCAGACGGTGCGCGCCGTGCGGTATCATGTCCACCGTCGTCAGGCCCTTTCCGCCTTCAAAACTGGCGCCTTCGGCCTGATTGGCGGCAATCGCGCCGCCCCATAAGAAACCGTCAGGGAATGGTGATGCTGCCATGAGAAAGTCCTCTTCTGTCTTCAATGTGTTTTTACTGCACTTTGCGCAGCGGCAAAGGGTGTGGAAATCGCGGCATCTGTTGCCTGGTCTTCTTTCGGCTGCGGCGTTTCGACCGGAATATCTTCAAAACCCAGCAGCAGCGTGGTGAAGAAGGAAATCACAATTGCCAGAATCATCACGCCAAATACCCAGACGATGCTCATCGGATTCGACGGGTCGAAGAACTGCACGCTGGTAAACAGCCCCGGTGACGCCATCGAATGGCTGGCAAGCCCGCCGAGACCGGCGACGCCGCCGCAGATAAATCCGCTGATGAGACAGGCGATCAGCGGGCGTTTAAGGCGCAACGCGACGCCGTACAGTGCCGGTTCTGAAATCCCGGCAATGATCGCCGAAGCCGCGGCGGCCAGAGCGGTCTGGCGCAGTTCGGGATTTTTAGTACGCCATGCCACAGCCAGCGAGGAGCCGCCGAGGGACAGATTCGCACCAATTTCTGACGGCATCACCATGCCCTCTTTGCCGGTTTCGGCGATGGTCTGAATGATGGTTGGCGTAAACACGCGGTGCATGCCGGTCATCACCAGCAGCGGCCACGCCGCGCCCATGATGGCGACCGAGAGCCAGCCAAGATAGCTATGAACGGTATACACCACCGCCGAAATCCCGGTGCCGATCCAGATGCCCAGCGGGCCAATAATCACAATCGCGATCGGTGCGGCAATCAGCATGATCAGCATCGGTTTAAGGAAGTTTTTAGTCACTACCGGCGTAATGCGATCAACCCATTTCTCGATGTAGGACAGCAGCCACGTCATACACAGCGCAGGAATAACGGTGTAGGTATATTTCACCGCCGTAATGGAAATGCCGATGAACTCAACTTTTTGCCCCTGCGCGGCTTTGGCCATCAGATCGATAAATGCCGGATGCAGCAGTACCCCGGCGATCGCAATCGCCAGCGACATATTGGTTTTGAATTTGACCGCCGCCGAGGCCGCGACCATCACCGGCAGGAAGAAGAACGCGCCGTCGCCGATGGTGTTGAGGATCACCAGCGTTGATGCGCCCTTCTCGAAGACGCCCGTCATATCGAGGATCATCGCCAGCAGTTTGACCATTGAACCGCCGATGATCGCCGGGATCAGCGGGGACATCGTGCCGATCAGCGCGTCGAGAATGCCCGCACCTATGCGTCGTAACGTAAGTTTGCTTTTAACCGGCGCGCCGCTGGCGCCAGAGAGCCCTTCCGGCAACAGTTTAAGGACTTCGGCGTAGGCGTGAGACACGTTGTTGCCGACGATCACCTGACATTGTTGCTCATTGCGCACCACACCCATCACGCCGGTGATGGCTTTGAGTTTTTCGCCGTCAACCAGGGAGGCGTCGTTGAGAACAAAACGCAGACGGGTCATGCAGTGCGTAACCGCCGCGACGTTCCCTGCGCCGCCGATAGCACTGATAATCGACTGCGACATTGCTGCAAAATTCTTAGACATGAGGGTAACTCTCTCAGATTCATAGGGTTATGAACGATGCTGTTTGCGAAAATTGGCCGGAACGCGCTTTTGTAATGTGTTTCTGAAACGATAGGTAACCGGTTACATACGAGAATGTGCAGATCTGACGCCGACTTCAATAAAAAGTCACAACCCTGTTTCATTTTTGTGATGATGATCTCCATGCACAGGCTTAACGCGGCGAAATCCGCGAAAATCCGCAGAAATGTGTAGAATGACGCAACATTTTTTCTCTTTCAGGTGTGCCTGATGTCGACAATGCAGGAAGTGGCGTCCAGAGCAGGCGTCTCCAAAGCCACGGTGTCCCGCGTGCTTTCCGGGAAAGGCTATGTGAGCCAGGAAACGAAAGATCAGGTGTTCAGAGCCATTGAAGAAACCGGCTATCGCCCGAATTTACTGGCGCGCAATCTGGCGACCAGTAAATCCATGTGTATCGGGCTGGTGGTGACCAATACGCTGTATAACGGCAATTATTTCAGCGAGTTAATCTCACAGGCGGCCAAGAAACTCGATGCCAACGGGCGTCAACTGATTCTGGTGGATGGCAAAAACAGCGCCGCTGAAGAGCAGGAAGCTATCGAGTTTTTGCATGATTTACGCTGCGACGGGATCATTATTTATCCGCGCTTTTTATCGGTCGATGAAATGGATCTGATCATCGATAAATATAAAAAGCCGGTGATGGTGGTGAACCGTAAATTGAGAAAACATCAGAGCCACTGCATATATTGCGATCATAAAGGCTCGAGTTATCAGGCAACGCAGGCACTGATCGCCCGCGGTCATCGGGATATTGCTTTTATTACCGGTTCGATGGATTCCCCGACGGCCATTGAACGCCTGTCTGGCTACAAAGACGCGTTAATCGCCGCCGGTCTGACCGTGCGCGAATCACTGATTGTGCAGGGAAAATGGTCACCGGCCAGCGGCGCGGCGGCTGTCAGCGCTCTGCTTGCCGCAGACCACTCGTTCAGCGCCATCGTCGTCAGTAACGATGAAATGGCGATCGGTGCAATGAAGCAACTCAGCGATGCCGGAATTAAAGTGCCTGATGCGGTTTCGGTGATCGGGTTTGATAATATTCCGACCGCACCGTTTTTAATTCCCGCACTCTCCAGCGTAAAAGATCCGGTGAGTGATATGGTCAGTGAAGTCATTAATCAGATTATTTCGATGCTCGACGGCGGATATTTATCAGAAAAAAATCAGTTTACCTCTGACCTTATTTTGCGGGATTCAGTGGCAGACGGACCCTTTTATTCCCCCGATAAAAACCGCGCCTGACCCGGTCTAAGCACTTCCCCGATAAATAGCCGCACTCTGTTGCGGCTTAGTCTTTTCTGGCCGCCAGTCCCCTTCTTTCCTCAGCGCAAAAACCTTAAGCTTTTTGTGCCATCACATTAAAGCTCCTGAGACAGCTGCCGATAACCATTACGCCTATTTAAACCCAAAAGTGGAATTTAACTTAAGGCCGATCTTTTTGCTAAAAACGCTTAATTTTAAGCATCTTAGAAGCAAAATTTGACGAACTAAGAATTATCTTATGCTAACGTTTCATCACACATCACAGCAAAAATGCGTCGGGAACAGACGCACTATTCAGCCGGACTCTGATTTGGGAGGACCCCGCACAGAGGCGGCCAGCTAGCAGGCAAATTAAAATGAACGAAGATTCTGACGTACTGTATCGGTTGCTGGTTCAACGCGTTGAAGATTACGCAATTTATATGCTGAAACCCGATGGCACCGTGGCGAACTGGAATGCCGGTGCGCAGCGAGCCAAAGGTTATGCGCCTGAGGAAGTGGTCGGGAAACATTTCTCCTGTTTTTACACTGAAGAAGATAAAAAGAGCGGCTGGCCACAGCACGGGCTGGAAACAGCGCGCGAAACTGGCCGTTATGAATCTGAAGGCTGGCGTCAGCGCAAAGACGGCTCGCGTTTTTGGGCGCACGTCATCATCGAAGCCCTGCGCGAAGCCGGTCAGATCATCGGGTTTGCCAAGATAACCCGTGACGTCACCGAGCGCCGTGAAAACAAACAGGCGCTGATGTACGCCAAAGATCTGGCCGAATCGAACAGCGAGCAGCTTTCCGCCCTCACCCAGTTTCTCAATACCGTGATCGCCAATATTCCTTCGTCGGTGATCGTCGAAAATGCGGTATCCCGGGAAATTCTGCTGGTGAATCGTCAGGCTGAGCGTCTGCTCGGGATTTCGCGCGAAGAAATGCTTGGTAAGCGCCCTCAGGACTGTATGGGCGTCGGCCTGAGTTCGTTTATCAATAAACAGTCAGACGAATGTCTGCGCGCGGAAGGCGTGCATAAAAGTGAGCAGCAGTTGCTGACTGCCATCGGTGACCGCACACTGCAAACCACCAGTTCGGTGATCCGCGGGCACGATCCACAAACCAGCTACGTAATGATGATTGCCGATGACGTGACCGATCAGCACGCAGCGCACGCGCGCATTCACCACATGGCGCATCACGACAACCTGACCAGCCTGCCCAACCGTATTCTGTTCAGCCAGCGCCTGAGCGAAGCCTTGCAGCAAGACAGCTACACCCGCACCCACACCGCCACGCTGTGTCTGGATCTCGACAACTTCAAAAACGTCAACGATGCGCTCGGCCATCAGGTCGGCGACGAGTTGCTGCGCGCGATTGCCAAACGTCTGCGCATGACGCTGCGTGATGACGATACGCTGGCGCGCATTGGCGGGGATGAGTTCGCCGTGGTACTGCCGGGTCTGAAAGATATCGCTGCCGCGCATCAGATCTCAAAACGCCTGATAGAGTCCGTGCGTCCGCCGGTGATGGTCGACGGCCATTCGCTGTCGGTCGGCCTGAGCATCGGCATTGCATTGGCGGATTCACCGGACAACACGCCGGATCAGCTGCTGCGCTGTGCAGACATGGCGCTGTATGAGGCCAAACGCAACGGCCGCAACCGCTATGAAGATTTTCGCATTGAGATGGACGCCGCCGCGCGCAAACGCCGTCTGGTGGAACTGGATTTACGCGATGCGATTACCTGTAATCAGCTGCGTCTTTACTATCAGCCGATCACAGATGCCAAACATGATGCAGTGATCGGTTATGAAGCGCTGATGCGCTGGCACCATCCGCAAAACGGGCTGATCATGCCGATCGATTTTATTCCCATTGCCGAAGAAACAGGGCTGATCCACAGTCTGGGATCGTTCGCGCTGCATGAAGCCTGCCGCGAAGCGACCACCTGGGCGGGGAACCAGACCGTTGCGGTGAACCTCTCGCCGATCCAGTTCAAAAACAGCGGTCTGGTCTCGGTTGTCGAATCCGCACTGGCCTCGTCAGGGCTGGCGCCGGAAAGGCTGGAAGTGGAAATCACCGAATCGGTATTACTGGATAACACGCTCGGCAACGTCGGCACGCTGCGTAAACTTAAGGCACTGGGCGTGCGCATTGCGCTGGATGATTTTGGCACCGGTTATTCATCGCTGAGCTATCTGCGGTCGTTCCCGTTCGACAAAATCAAAATTGACCGATCGTTTATCAATGATATGCAGGACAGCCCGGAAGCGCTGGCGATTATCCGCGCCATCACCGGCATGAGCCGCAGTCTGGCTATTCAGACCACTGCCGAAGGCGTGGAAACCGACGAGCAGTTCAGGCGTCTGAAAGAAGAAGGGTGTTCATTGTTCCAGGGGTATTTTTTTGGACGGCCTCAGCCCTCAGAATCCCGCCTGCTTGGCTTTGCACCTGTCTGATGCTATCCAGTAGACCAGAAATCGGTAAGACCCGATCGGGGAATAAAGGGGTGTTTTGCGGTTTAATTCAGGCGATTAGCCTTTCTTAAATCGCGTAACGCGCCCGGATAAAAGGAAAAAAGCCCGCTTCATGGTTAACGCGAAGCGGGCTTTTGGCTTTCAGAACCGCATCAGATCATTGGCAAGTTCAGCCCGTTGCGCTCTGCGCAGGCTGCCGCCTGTTCATAGCCGGCATCGGCATGACGCATTACGCCGGTCGCCGGATCGTTCCACAACACGCGCGCCAGACGGGCATCCGCCTCTTTGGTGCCATCTGCCACAATCACCATACCCGCATGTTGTGAAAAGCCCATACCGACGCCGCCGCCGTGATGCAGGCTGACCCAGGTCGCGCCGCCTGCGGTGTTAAGCAAAGCATTGAGCAGCGGCCAGTCGGAAACCGCGTCGGAACCGTCTTTCATCGCTTCGGTTTCCCGGTTGGGAGAGGCAACGGAGCCGGTGTCCAGATGGTCGCGGCCAATCACCACCGGCGCTTTAAGCTCACCGTTGCGCACCATTTCGTTGAACGCCAGCCCGGCGATATGACGCTCGCCCAATCCCAGCCAGCAGATACGCGCCGGTAGCCCCTGAAACGCAATGCGTTCGCGCGCCATGTCCAGCCAGTTGATCAGGTTGGCGTTATCCGGGAACAGCTCTTTCAGTTTGGCGTCGGTTTTGTAGATATCTTCCGGATCGCCGGAAAGTGCCACCCAGCGGAACGGGCCTTTACCTTCGCAAAAGAGCGGACGGATATACGCCGGAACAAAGCCGGGGAAATCAAAAGCGTTGGCCACACCCTGGTCTTTCGCCACTTGCCGGATATTGTTGCCGTAATCGACGGTCGGGATACCCATGGCGTGGAAATCGAGCATCGCCAGCACGTGTTTGGCCATCGAGGCTTTGGCCGCGTTGATAACTGACTGCGGGTCAGACTGACGCGCCGCCTGCCATTTTTCTACGCTCCAGCCTTCCGGCAGATAGCCGTTCAGCGGATCGTGCGCAGAAGTCTGGTCGGTGACGATATCCGGGCGCAGGCCACCTTCTTTCGCGCGCGCCACCAACTGCGGCATCAGCTCGGCCGCATTGCCCAGCAGGCCAACGGAAATCGCTTTTTTCTCGGCGCAGGCTTTCTCGATCAGCGCCAGCGCTTCATCAATGCTGTGCGCTTTATGGTCGAGATACCGGGTACGGATACGAAAATCAATACGCGATTCCTGACATTCAATCGCCAGCACGCAGGCTCCGGCCAGCACACCGGCCAGCGGTTGCGCACCGCCCATGCCGCCCAGACCTGCGGTTAAAATCCACTTGCCGCGCAGGTCGCTGTTGTAATGCTGACGCCCCGCTTCAGCGAAGGTTTCGTAAGTGCCCTGCACGATGCCCTGAGCACCGATGTAAATCCACGAACCGGCGGTCATCTGGCCGTACATCATCAGCCCGGCTTTATCCAGCTCGTGGAAATGTTCCCAGTTCGCCCAATGAGGCACCAGATTGGAATTGGCGATCAGCACCCGCGGCGCGTCGGTGTGAGTGCGAAATACGCCGACCGGTTTGCCGGATTGCACCAGCAGCGTTTCGTCTTCGCGAAGCCCGCGCAGGCTGGTAAGAATGGCTTCAAACGCCGGCCAGTTGCGCGCCGCTTTGCCTATTCCGCCGTACACCACCAGATCGTCCGGGCGCTCGGCGACGTCCGGATCGAGATTGTTTTGCAGCATGCGGTAGGCCGCTTCGATCAGCCAGTTCTGGCAACTGATTTCTGTGCCGTGCGGGGCACGAACAACGCGGGCAACGGCAGTTTTTTGTGGAGCGTTCATTTTCGGTTCCTTTATCGGGTCAGGAGAATCAGGCAAAACTCGGCAACAGCGCTTCAACCGCCGCTGGCCAGCGTTCACGGGTGGCCCACAGGCGCATCATTTCAACGTCCGGTGCCATCAGGCGGTCATGTTCAAGGAACGGCACATCGGCGCGGATGGATTTCAGCTCGTTTTCCAGTACCGGCGAACTTTGCAGCGGACGGTGGAAATCAATGCCCTGCGCGGCGGCCATTGCCTCAATGCCCACCACGACGCTGGTGTTAAAGCACATGTCGCCCAGACGGCGCGCGGCGTAGGTCGCCATTGAGACGTGATCTTCCTGGTTGGCCGAGGTCGGCAGGCTGTCCACGCTGCCCGGATGCGCGAGGGATTTATTCTCAGAGGCCAGCGCGGCGGCGGTCACCTGCGCAATCATAAAGCCGGAGTTCACGCCACCGTCGTTGACCAGGAATGGCGGCAGGCCGGAAAGCCCGGTATCAAGCAGCAATGCCATCCGGCGCTCGGAAATCGCGCCGATTTCGGCAATCGCCAGAGCGAGGATATCTGCGGCAAAGGCCACCGGTTCGGCGTGGAAATTGCCACCGGAAATCACATCGCCGTTTTCGGCGAACACCAGTGGATTATCGGATGCCGCATTGGCTTCGATACGTAAAATACGGGCGGCGTGATGAAGGTTATCCAGACACGCGCCCATGACTTGCGGCACGCAGCGGATGGAATACGGATCCTGCACGCGGCCACAGTTGGAATGCGACGTGACAATGTCACTTCCTGCCAGCAATTCGGACACCGCCGCCGCCACGGCGATTTGCCCCACCTGACCGCGAGCCTGATGGATGCGTGCATCCAGCGGTTTCACCGAGCCTTTGATGGCTTCCAGCGACAGTGCGCCCGCCACCAGACCTGCCGCAAAAACGCGTTCGGCTTCAAACAACCCGGACAGCGCCAGCGAGGTTGAGACCTGCGTGCCATTGAGCAGCGCCAGCCCTTCTTTCGGACCCAGCTCAAACGGTGTCAGCCCGACCGTTTTCAGTCCTTCCACCGCTGACACTTTCTCCCCCTTAACCGTCACCTGACCTTCGCCTATCAGCATCAGGGAAAGATGCGCCAGCGGCGCTAAATCGCCGGACGCGCCCACGGAACCTTTCTCAGGAATACACGGATAAACACTGGCGTTGAATAAGGCGATCAGCGCATCGATCACTTCAATGCGGATACCGGAATGCCCGCGCGAGAGGCTCAGCACTTTGGTGGCCATCACCAGACGCACCACGTTATCGGCCAGATCCTTGCCAATGCCGACGCTGTGCGACAGCACCAGATTGCGCTGCAATTCAGCCAGCCTTTCCGCCGGAATGCGCGTTTGCGCCAGTTTGCCGAAGCCGGTATTAATGCCATAAACCACTTTGCCGGATTCGACGATGCGCGTAACCGTCTCCTGAGAAGCCTGAACATCTGCCCGCGCGTGCTCCGCCAACTCGAGGCGGACGTTACCCTGATAAATCTGGCGCAGCGTCGGTAGATCAACCTGACCCGGTTGCAGATGGCAAAGGGTTAATTCTGGGGATGAAGAAGCCATAATCTATTCCTGTATAGACAAGTTAAGCTAAACGTAAACCCGAACAAAATCTGTCGGGCTGTTGTTTGCGACCGTTAATCCGTAATGACTGACGCCCAAAGCAGCAGGCCGTCAGGGTGTTCTGTGCTGACGATAACCGGGTTTATCTCCAGAGTTGCCGTCCAGTAAAAGCCGTCGCCCTGCCCGATTTGCGCGCCGTCCGGCAGTTGCCAGTCACCACTCAGGACGTAAATCACGCCGCCGTGTTCAGGCAAAACCGCCAGCGTTTGGCGGGCAGAAATCACCTTCGCACGACAGGCAGTTCGGCGGGTCATGATGTTGAAATCAGTGGTGACACCGCCGTGCAGCCGGGCGCTCACCGACTCTTCACCGCGAAACGAATAGGGTTCCCCAACACGGCTGAGGGAATGGCGGATGTCCGGCGAAGCCAGCAAATGAACGCCCTCACCGCTGAGTAACGTTATCGAACGGTCAATGCCGGGGAAAACCGAGAACGGGCCGTCCTGTGCAATGGTCGCGATGCTGGCGCGCCAGTCAAAATTCGCGCTTCCTGCCGGAACGCTGATGATTTCGCGTGTTTCGCCGCCGCCGTTGCGCCACGGGCTGACCGGCAGCCCCATCAGGCTAAATGGCTGCCAGCCGTTCATGCGCCACCCTCCGCCAGCTGATTCAGTACTTTCAGGAAATCTGCCGCCGCGGCCTGTTGCTGTTCATGCTGGCCTTCGACAATGCGCGCGATACCGCCGACATAAACATCGCGGATTTGCCCGCTGTGACCGGCAAACAACCAGCGGTTAAGAATTTCGCTATTTTTGGCCGCTGCAAGATAGGGATCGCGGCCATCCAGCACCAGCCAGTCGGCACGATAGCCCGCGGCCAGCTTGCCAGTCGCGACGCCGCATGCCTGTGCGCCGCCCTGTAAGGCGTGGGAATAGAGCACATCGCCGACGGAATGTTGATTCTGATGCGGCAGCGTCAGGCGGTTGCGACGCTGATCGCGCAGACGCTGGCCGTATTCGAACCAGCGCAGTTCTTCCACTACGTTGAGCGAGACGTGGCTGTCGGAACCAATCCCCCAGCGGCCGTTGTGCCCGAGATATTCCACGCCGGGGAAAATACCGTCGCCTAAGTTAGCTTCGGTGGTCGGACATAATCCCGCTACCGCGCCGCTTTTCGCCATGCTGGCTAATTCAAAACGGTCGGCGTGCGTGGCATGGATCAGGCACCAGCGGCTATCAATATCCAGATTGTCATACAGCCAGGTGATGGGCCGCTGGCCGCTCCAGCCGAGGCAATCGTTCACCTCTTTTTGCTGTTCGGCGATGTGAATATGCACGGGAGAATTTTTGTCGCCCGCCGCCAGCACCTCGCGCATTTGCGAGAGCGTCACGGCACGCAGTGAATGGAAGCACAGACCGGCGTTTTGAAAAGGTTTTCCGCCAATCTGCTGGCGGATCGCCTCCTGCTGTTGCAGATAGCTATCGACGTTCTGAATAAAGCGTTTTTGCCCGTCCTGCGCGGGCTGCGCGCCAAATCCGGCGTAGCTGTACAGCACCGGCAGCAGCGTCAGGCCGATGCCCGCCTGCTCCGCCGCCGCGCTCAGCTGTGCGGTCATTTCGCCGCGATCGGCATACGGCTTCCCGCTGATGTCGTTATGCAGATAGTGGAATTCGGCGACCTGCGTATAACCGCCTTTGAGCATCTCGATATACAGCTGGCGGGCGATGACGCCTGTCTGCTCAGGCGTAAGGCGCTGCACCATGCGATACATCAGGTCGCGCCACGTCCAGAAGCTGTCCTGCGGATTTCCGGCAACTTCCGCCAGCCCGGCCATCACCCGCTGAAAAGCGTGCGAATGCAGATTCGGCATGCCCGGCACCACCGGCCCGGACAGCGGGATACAGCCCTGCGGGTCGCCACCCGGCGTCACCGCCGTCAGCATTCCGGCAGCATCAACCTCCAGACGAACATCGTGCGCCCAGCCGTGGGCAAGTAACGCGCGTGAAGCAAAATAAGCAGCCATGACTTCGTTCCTGAATCAACATGGGGAAACATAAATGCAATTTTTGATAAACAACTGCTACTGTTTTAATCAACTTGTCTATACATATACATATGCCTGATTGCGCTGTAAACTTGCAACAGGAATTTTTTTGATTTTTGTTTCCGCCGTCCTCTTTTCGTTTGCCTGCCCGTGGGGGACACTACGGGGCTGTGAACGGATAACAATTCAGCAAGATCAACGAGCGAGGTACGAGACATGTCGGAGCCGACACCACTTTTTCATTCTGGTGCAGCGCAACAGGGAGTGTCCCAGCAGACATTGTCCGAACTGGCAGCCGCAATGAGCGACACCCCCGCCCCTATCTATCAGCGCGTGAAACAGGCGATCGTCAGCCAGATCCGTGCAGGCGTGTGGAAACCGCACCAGCGCGTGCCTTCCGAGAGCGAGCTGACCAACGAGCTGGGCGTCAGCCGCATGACCATCAACCGCGCGCTGCGGGAGCTGACCAGCGAAGGTTTTCTGATCCGCATGCAGGGTGTTGGCACCTTCGTGGCCGAAGCCAAGGCCTATACGCCGATGCTGGAAGTTCACAACATCGCCGATGAAATCGCTGCGCGCGGCCATCAGCACGACAGCAAAATTCTGCTGTGCGAAGCCCGGCTGGCGGATGCCGCACAGGCGCAGCAGATGGACGTTGCCCTCGGGCAAATCCTGTTTTATTCACAAATCGTGCATTACGAAAACCATGTGCCGGTACAAATCGAAGAGCGTTTTGTGAATCCGGAAATGGCCCCGGATTATCTGCAAGAAGTGCTGAACAAGCAGTCGCCCTACACCTATCTGATGACCATCGCACCGCTGACCGCCGGTGAGCATCGCGTGGAAGCCGTCAGCGCCAGCGACGAGCAACGCGAACTGTTGCAGCTTAGCGAGCACGAGCCTTGTCTGCTGATCCACCGCCGTACCTGGAGCGGCAGCCGCGTGGTTACGTCGGCGCGGTTGATCTACGCCGGTTCCCGTTATCAGCTGTTCGGACGCTTCACCAGTCACGGTTAAGACCCTTTTCGCTTGCCGGTTTTCGGGTTATGCGCTAGGTTGACTTTAGTTGTCTATACAAGATCAACCTTGTCCGGAGCCCGTCATGCCTTTAACGCTGTCCCCGCATTTCTCTTCTGAACCCTCCTCGCAATGTGACAGCGTCTGGCGCGGCGCCACACTGGTCACCATGCGGGACGGGAAATACAACCTGATCGAAAACGGTGCGATTGCCGTCAGCGGCGGCCAGATCCTGTGGATCGGCCCTGATGCTGACTGCCCGGATTACCCGCATGCCATCGAACATGAATTCGACGGCGGGATCATCACGCCGGGGCTGGTCGACTGCCACACACATCTGGTGTTTGGTGGGAACCGCAGCGCCGAATTTGAACAGCGACTGAACGGCGTGAGTTATGCGGAGATTGCCGCGGCGGGCGGCGGAATTTTATCGACGGTTAACGCCACCCGCGCCGCCAGCGAGGATGAACTGCTGGCGCAGGCATTATTCCGCCTGCAACCGCTGCTGGCAGAAGGTATCACCTGCGTGGAGATTAAATCAGGCTACGGTCTGAGCGTGGAAAGCGAAATTAAAATGCTGCGGGTGATCCGCAGGCTCGGCCATATGCTGCCGGTCGAGGTGAAATCCACTTGCCTTGCCGCCCATGCGCTGCCGCCTGAATTCAAAGACCGGCCAGATGATTATATTCAGCTAATTTGTGACACCCTGCTGCCGGCGATTGCGCAGGAAAACCTCGCGGACGCCGTGGATGCATTTTGCGAACATCTGGCGTTTTCGCCAGAACAGGTCGACCGTGTGTTCAATGCCGCAAAATCCCTCGGCCTGCCGGTAAAACTCCACGCCGAACAGCTCTCCTCCCTGCACGGCAGCGCGCTGGCCGCACGCCATCACGCGCTGTCTGCCGACCATCTGGAATACGCCACCGAAGATGATGCCAAAGCGATGGCCGCCAGTGGCACCGTCGCGGTGTTACTGCCCGGCGCATATTATTTGCTGCGCGAAACGCAGTGCCCGCCGGTGGAACATTTCCGCACGCACGGCGTGCCGATGGCGCTGGCCAGCGATGCCAATCCGGGGACATCTCCGGCGCTTTCCCTGCGCTTAATGCTGAATATGGGCTGTACGCTGTTTCGCCTGACGCCGGAAGAAGCGCTGGCCGGTGTGACCTGTCATGGCGCACGGGCGCTGGGGTTGCAGGATTCCCACGGCACGCTGGAAGCGGGCAAGGTCGCCGATTTTATTCACTGGCCGCTGTCGCGTCCGGCGGAACTGGTTTACTGGCTGGGCGGACAACTGCCCTGCACCGTTATTTTTCGTGGTCACCTGCGTGGAGAAGTTCGTTTATGAGCCTTTCAGCTAATTCTGTTATTGCCGAACCGTTACATTTCGTCCGGGGAAGTGCCCCGTTGCTGATCAGCATTCCGCACGCCGGAACGCACCTGACGCCGGAGGTCGCCAGCGGACTGACCGACGCCGCGCTGCCGCTCTCAGACACCGACTGGCACATTCCGCAACTGTATGATTTTGCCCGTGCGCTCGGGGCCAGCATTCTGGTCGGGCAATATTCGCGCTTTGTGATTGATCTCAACCGTCCTGCGGACGATACCCCGCTCTACGCTACTGCGACGACCGGCCTGTTCCCCGATACCTTGTTTGATGGCCGCCCGACGTTTAAAGCCGGGATGGAGCCGACCGTGGTTCAGCGCCAGCAGTATCTGGAGCAAATCTGGCAGCCGTATCACCAGACCATTGCGTCAGAACTTGCGCGGATGAAACAGTCATTCGGCTATGCGCTGCTGTTTGATGCACATTCTATTGCCTCACAAATCCCGCGTCTGTTCGATGGCAAACTGCCGGATCTCAATCTCGGTACCAACGGTGGCGCGAGCTGTTCGCCCGGTTTAAGCGGCGTGGTGGAAGGCGTTTGCCTGCAACAGACGCGCTTTAGCCACGTACTTAACGGGCGTTTCAAAGGCGGCTACATCACCCGTGAATATGGTCAGCCGGATATCCATCAGCACGCGGTTCAGCTGGAACTGGCGCAGGTGAATTACATGGAAGAAATCGAGCCATTCGCCTATGACGAAGAGAAAGCCCGTGAACTGCAAAGTATCCTGAAACCACTGCTGGCAGGCATGCTGGCGTGGGGCGAACAGCAATATAAGCAATAAAACAGTCATACGATGATCCGGTGCCGGTTCCCCGCCTGCACCGTCAAATCTCTACATTCACAAACCTGTCATGTCTGCGTCACACACTCTCTTTAGGCTCAGCTGCACCAATAAGTCCCAAAGAGGATAGTACCGTCATGAACATTCCAGCTTTTACAGGCGGGAATGCGCCCCCGCGCATTGCTTCTCCTCCCGCTATCGCTCTCCATCAGGTGTCTCATTTTTTCGGGAGCACACCGGTACTCAATCACGTCAATCTGACTGTCCCCAAAGGCACGATCCTCGCCCTGCTCGGCCCCTCGGGCTGCGGCAAAAGCACGTTGCTGAAAATGCTCGCGGGTTTACTGCACCCCGCCTCCGGGCAGATCAGCTTCGACGGCGAAATCGTTGCCAGCGGCACCTTCAGCCTGCCCCCGGAGCGACGCAATCTCGGCATGGCCTTCCAGGATTACGCGCTGTGGCCGCACATGAGCGTGCGGCAAAATGTCGCGTTTCCGCTGCAAATGCGCGGAGTGCGTGGCGCGCTTTTGCAGGAAAAAGTGATGGCTGCGCTCGATCGCGTCGGGCTGGCAGATTTCGCATCACGACGCCCTTCTGAACTTTCCGGTGGTCAGCAACAACGTGTGGCGCTGGCGCGGGCGATTGTCGCTGAGCCACGCATTCTGCTGTTCGACGAACCGCTCTCCAATCTTGACCGCGATCTGCGCGAAAGCCTGTGTGAAGAGATGGCGACGCTGTTGCGCCAGCTCGGCACCACGGCGGTGTACGTCACCCATGACCGGCACGAAGCGCGCGCACTGGCGCACAAGATTGCGCATATGGATCAGGGCGCGATCGCCCGTATTGACCTGAATGATGCTTCCGTTGTTTCCCCTTTTGTTGCTAAACCTCTGATGGAATTGACTCAATGACTCGCACACATCTATCCAGAACCAAAACAGGCGTAATGACTGCAATGACTCTTTCTCTCGCAATGGCAGCGGGCAGCGCACAGGCGCTGACGCTTTATACCGCCGGGCCGGGTTCGCTGGCCAAAAAACTGGCGGCGGGCTATGAAAAACAGACCGGCGTAAAAGTCGATGTGTTTCAGGCCACCACCGGCAAAGTGATGGCGCGACTCGAAGCCGAACAGGCCAATCCGCGCGCCGACGTGCTGATATCAGCGTCATGGGATACCGCGACCGATCTCAAACAGCGCGGCTGGTTGCTGGAATATCAGAGCCCGAACGCGGCGCAGGTTCCGGCGCAGTTCAAGACGCCGTATTACGTGGCGCAAGGCATTTCCGCGCTGGGGATTGTGTGGAACACCAAAAGCGGGACGTCTGAGCCGAAAGACTGGGGTGACCTGACCAAACCCGAGTTCAAGGACAAAGTCACCACGCCGGATCCCTCCCTGTCCGGCGCCTCACTGGATCTGCTGATCGGGTTGCAGAATGCCCACGCGCAGCAGGCGTGGAAATTGTTTGATGACCTGAAAGCCAACGGCATGATCATCGCCGGGCCGAACGCGCAGGCGCTGACGCCGGTGTTACAGGGCGCAAAAGCGGCGGTGTTCGGCGCGGTGGATTACGTCTCATACGCCAGCATGCAGGACGGTGAATCCGTCAAAGTGATTTTCCCGCAGAGCGGCACTGTGATCGCCCCGCGCCCGATGATGATCCTTAAATCCAGCCAGCAGCAAAAAGAGGCTAAAGCCTTTATCGATTACGCCCTGTCGCCGGAAGGCCAGCAGCTGGTTGCCGAAGCCTGGCTGATGCCTGCCCGCACGGACATCGATGCCAAACGTCCGCTGTTTAAATCCCTGAAACTGCTGCCGGAAGACCCGAAAGCGTCCGCCTCACGCAAAGACGTTCTCGATCGTTTCGCTAAACTCTTCGCCCAGCCATAACCGCCCGCCGGGCTGCGCACGTGCTGTGCAGCCCGTTCTGAGAACCGAATCATGAATAAGAACGCTTTTCTGCCTGGCGTGACCGGCCTTGCGCTGCTGTTGCTGGTCGCCGTGCCGGTCAGCTTTGTGGTGTTGCAGGCGATTTTCCCGCATCTGGACACCAGCAATTATTCTGCACCATTCACTGCCTTTTCCCGTGTGTTCACCGAACCGCAGATGCTGGCTCTGGTCGCAACAACGTTAAAAGTCGGGCTGGGCGTGGCGTTGTGCAGTGCTCTTATCGGCGTGCCACTCGGTGCATTGCGCGGGCTGTTCCGGCTGCCGGGTGCTGCACTGTGGGACGTGCTGTTTCTGGTACCGTTTTTGCTGCCGCCGTATATCGCCGCGCTGTCGTGGATGCTGGCGTTACAGACCAACGGTTATGTGCAACAGCTCTTGCCGTGGTTACATCTCAACGCGTTTTTATTCTCGCTGCCGGGCATGATTGCGGTGATGACGCTAAATATTTTCCCGGTGGTCTATTTCGCGGTTTCGCGCAGCATGGCTGCCAGCGGCAGTCGGCTGGCGGATGTCGCGCGGATCCACGGCGCGGGCGCAGTTCAGGCCTTTATCCGCATCACCCTGCCAATGGCGTTACCGGCGATGGCGTCGAGTTTACTGCTGGCATTTACGCTGTCGATTGAGGAATACGGCGTGCCCGGCGCGCTGGGGTCGCGCAGCGGTATTCTGATGCTGACGACCGGTATCGAGCAGCGGCTGGCAGACTGGCCAATAGATTTGCCGGGCGCGGCGGTGCTTTCGCTGGTGCTGGTGGCGATGGCGTTATGCGCTTACAGCGTGCAGCGCGCGGTGCTGGCGGGGAAAAATGTCGAAAGTCTGACCGGCAAACCGGCGGACGTCACACCAAAGCCGCTGTCCGGCTGGACGTTTCCGGTGCTGGCGCTGTTTTCACTGGTGGCGCTGATTGCCGTCGCGCTGCCGCTGGCATCTATGCTGGCAACGGCATTTTCCGGCACGCTGTCAGGCGGACTGGCGTTTTCCAATCTGACACTTCGGCACTTCGCGGCGCTGTTTGACGTCCACGGTGACGCGCTGAGTGCGCTTTCTACCAGCCTCAGTCTGGCGTCAGCGACCGCACTGATTGCTGGCGCAACCGGATTTCTGGCGTCGTGGCTGGTGGTGATGCGGAAAATTCGCGGCGCGGCCATGATCGACGGGCTTTCACTGTTGCCCGCCGCTCTGCCGGGTATTGTGGTCGGCGTCGGGCTGATTCTGGCGTGGAACCGCAGTTTCTGGCCGGTCACGCCTTACAACACCTGGGGGATCTTGCTGCTGGCCTACTGCTGCCTGCTGCTGCCTTATCCGGTGCGCTACGTCAGTGCGGCGCTGAAACAGATTGGCGGCAATCTGGATGCCGCCGCCCGCGTTCACGGCGCATCGGCGGCGCAGACGTTGCGGCTGATCCTGCTGCCGCTGGTGCTGCCGAGTTTGCTGGCCTCCATGATGATGGTATTTGCCGTCGCGTCGCGCGAACTGGTGACCTCCCTGCTGCTTTCTCCGGCGGGCGTGCAGACGGTGTCGGTGTTTGTCTGGCGGCAGTTTGAACAGGGCTCGGTGGGTGACGGGATGGCGATGGCGTCGGTCGCCGTATTATTGAGCCTGACGCTGATGTTAGCCGCGTTCAGGCTTTCGCAACGCCAGGCATGAATTAACTTTCGCTCTGAGGTTCTGCGTGCGGGCGGTCACCTGCCGGGATCAATAAACCGGCAGCGACGGCCAGCACGGAAATCACCGCCGACACCACAAACACCCAGTGCAGCGAGGCCGCCACGCTGTTAGTGAGCGCGCCGAGCTGGTCATTACCCATCGCGCTGCGGGTGGCTTTCTCCATCAGTTGCTGCACCGGATCGGCAATCTCCGGTAAACGGTATTGCAGATTGAGGTTAAGCGTCGCGCCGAGTAATGCAGTACCGATGGCGGAGCCGAGCATCCGCGTAAACAGCGTGGATGCCGTGGCAATCCCGCGGATCGCAGGGCCGACGCTGTTTTGCACTGAGACGATAAACGTGGTGTTACACAGCCCCATTCCCGCACCAATCGAAAACGCCGCCAGACGCGCAACCCACAGGCCCGACGTCGGTGAAAGCAACAGTAACGCCAGGCTGCCGCCGACCAGCAAAATCCCGCCGATCACCGCGGTGGCGCGGTAAGAGGTCGCCTGCATCAGACGGCTGCTGAGCATACTTGCCAGCGGCCAGCCGATGGACATCAGCGCCAGCGTGGTTCCCGCCTGAAGCGGCGTGCCGCCGAGCACGCCCTGCACGTAGGTCGGCAAAAATGCGCTAATTCCCATCATGGTCGCGCCGATAATCAGGCCGCCGATATTCCCGGCGATAATCACCTTGCTTTGCCACAGCTCCAGCGGGAACAGCGGCTCCGGCGTCCGTCGTTCCTGCCGGATAAGCAACAGCGCGCTGCATACCGCCAGCGCAATCAGCCCCAGCGCCCAGTAACCGAGCACTTCGGCCTGCAACAGCGCCAGCAGCAACGCGGCCACTGAAAGCGTCAGATATCCGGTTCCCGCCAGATCCAGCTGATGTTGTTTACGCTGGCCGTCCGGCGGCAGGTATTTGATCAGAATGCCCATCGCCACCAGCCCGATCGGCACGTTGACCCAGAACACCACAGCCCAGTGAAAATGCGAAACGATAAACGCGCCCATCAGCGGGCCGACGATCGCCGAAACGCCCCACACGCTTGACAGATAACCTTGCGCTTTGGCGCGCTCCTGCGGGCCGTAAACATTGGCGATAAGCGTGGTGGCAATCGGCGTGATTGCCCCGGCACCCAGACCCTGCAAGGCGCGAAAACCGATCATCCAGCCGAGCGAAGGCGCAAAACCACACAGCACCGAGCCAATCAAAAACAGCGTAGTGCCGATGAAAAACATCTTCCGGCAACCGTACAAATCCGCCAGCCTGCCATACACGGGCACGGTGATCGCCTGCGTCAGTAAATAGACTGCAAATACCCAGCCAAGCAGCGAGAAACCGCCGAGATCGCCAATAATGGTCGGCATCGCGGTCGCGACAATCGTCACTTCTACGGCGGCCATAAACATCGACAACATGCAGGCGATGAGGATCAGCGGGCGGTGAGCATTTTTAACGACGGGTGAGTGTTCAGATGAGTGCGTAACGGCCATGTTCTCTTTTTTCTTCAGATTGATGCATTAAAGCTAATCCTGAATTATAGACAAAAAAAACGGCTCCTGGCGAAGAAGCCGGAACCGTTTAATCGGTGTCGAACGTGGCGACGCAGCCAATCAGGCTTTGGTCAGCGTTTTCAGATTAAAACTGGAGAGATCGATAAACTTCGCCATATCGCGGCTTTCTGCCCGTGGCAGATAAGGAATTTCACCGAGCAGCGGCGCGGAAATATTCGCGGTAAGCGCTTCGATAGTCTCCTGATAATGAGCAAGGCATGGATTAATTCGGTTTGCCACCCAGCCTAACAACGGTAATCCGTCGGCAATAATGGCCTGCGCGGTTAATAACGCGTGGCTGACACAGCCTTCCTGAATACCGACAACCAGCACTACCGGCATATTTTGCTGGCGTACCCAGTCGGAATATAAAAGATGTGGAGTAATCAAGGTTCTCCAGCCGTCACATCCTTCAACCACTACCGAATCAGCCTCTTCACGCATAAAATTGAGGCCGTCTGTCATTATTTCAAACACGTTTTTCGGTATTTCACTGGCATAAATATCTTCATCTGTTAATGCCAGCGGCGTTATTTTCTTAAAAGGATAAGCAATAGAAGATGACTGCTGAAGAGTTACCGCATCTTTATTTCGAACCCCGTCGGCCAGCTCCTGGCTGCCAGTCGCGATAGGTTTATAGCCCAGAACGCAGCGATCCTGCGCGGCTAAAGCCTGAAGCAAGGCACGTGTGACAATGGTTTTACCTACACGAGCGTCCGTACCCGTGACGAAAAAGTGCGTTAACATGGAATTCAGGCTCCGGGATCTCTCCGTTTTATTGAAAGATAGTCTCCGGAAAAACACGCCCAGAGACAAAGTAACGACGGAAAGTCTAGGCGATGCGAGATGCGAGCAGTTTGCGTTAGCGCAATGTTTTGTTTACCAGCGCGAGAAAGCTTATTCCGATTTATTTTAAATCAGTTTTTAACGTTATAAGAAACTTAGCCTTGTAAGAGTTTTATCAGCAATGACCCGCTGTACAGCGCGTCTTTAACTAATGCCGCGCCAGGCATAGTCCCCTGATTATAAAATTGCGTGGATTCGAGTTTGATATTTTCGCTATATGCGGGAAGGGATTGCTGTTGAATACAAGACATTATTGCCGGATGAAGAATATCCTGCGATAAATTAAGCGGCGAACCGATCAGCACTTTTTCAGGATTGAACAGATTGACCATGATCGCCAACATCCGCCCGACGCTCTGCCCCACGCCGATGATGACGTCACGCGCCAGCTGGTCGCCACGGTTAGCCGCATCACACACCGCTTCGATGGTCAGCGATACCCCGTGCAATAAACTCGCGGGGGCTGAAGCGGTCAGTCGCTGACGCACCAGTTCCAGAATGCTGTCGGTACTGGCGACGGTTTCCAGACAGCCGTGATTGCCGCAATAACAGCGTTTACCATAAGGATCGACCTGCGTATGGCCGATTTCCACCACGCTGCTGCTGCCGGCGTGCAAAACGCGTCCGCTGGTAATAACCCCCGCGCCGACGTTGTGATCGATAACAATTTGCACCACGTTTTTGCAGCCGCGCGATGCGCCGTACAGGGCTTCCGCCAGCGTCCACGCGCTGATGTCATGCTGCACGTATACCGGCAAGCCCGTATGGGCGGAAAGAGTATCGCCGAGCGGCATATCGAACACATCGTGATAAAACGGCATACGGTGAACGATGCCGCGCCGCGCGTCGATCATCCCCGGCAGGGTAATGGCGATGGCCGTAAGGCGTTCAAGTTTGCGCTGATGGCGGATAAAGAACTGATCGATTTCTACGATGATGCGCTGCATCAGCGACTGCGGAGCCTCTTCGGGCAGTGGCAACACTTCTTCCACCACCAGTTTACTGCTCAGATCGCGTAACCCCAGCGTGATAGAACCGAGGCTGATGCGGGCAGAAAGATAGTGCCAGGCTTGCGTGTCGAGCGCTAAACCGATTGCCGGACGCCCGCGGCTGCCGGGATCCTGAAACTCCGTTTCCAGCACCAGGTGCGCCTGAATCAGTTCACGGACAATTTTGGTGATACTGGCAGGTGCCAGCTGGGCTTTTTTGGAAAGCTCAATGCGCGAAATGGGACCAAACTGATCGATCAGGCGATACACAGCACCGACGTTAGTTTGTTTGATTTGATCAATATGGCCGGGCTGCCCATCGGGGATCACTCAAGGAACTCCTGTTATTTTCGCGCTTCAAAATAAAGATTAGAGGCTTATGGTGGAGTTTTTGCTATATGTCGTCAACTATTTGATTCGTTATGTGATTTGGTGCACACATTGCGCGAAAACACGTTCGGAATTGACTGGAAATACAGCAGCTTTTATCTTATGTCAAACGCCGTCCTCTTCCATCATCAGTTCCATAAACGCCCTGGTCGCCGCCGTCATCGGCCTTTCGGCGTGATTCACCAGCCAGAGTTCTGTGGTGCCTTGCATTTCCCCGAAGCGTAAATACCTCACGCCGTCGACCTGAATGCGCAGATAGGACGCCGGTAAAATCGACACGCCCAGCCCCGCTGCCACCAGCCCGATAATGGTCAGCGGCTCGCCCACTTCCTGTGTGATATACGGCGTGATCCCCTGTGCTTTCAGCTGGTCGAGGATATCGTCGTACAACGAGGTGCCGACATCTTTGGAGAAAAACACGAACGGCTGATCGGCCAGATGCTGGAACGTCAGTTCACCCGCGGCCAAATCATTTAGCGGATTGTCTTTATGTACCACGGCAATCAGCGGCTCCGACCATATCAGCTGATGCGCCAGCTGCGGCGGAAGGTCGCCGTTGCGCATAATTCCCAGATCCAGTTTGCCTTCCAGCAGCGGGTCGATCTGCTGCTTGCTGTTGAGCTGTTCAATACGAATATTCACGTCGGGATAGGTTAAGCGGAAACGGTGCAGCGTGCGCGAAACCCGGCGTAAAAACGGTGCCGAGGAGGTCAGCCCGAGCGTCAGATTGCCGGACTCACCGCGATGGATCCGCGCGGCCTGCTCTGAGGCTTCTTCTACCCGCTGCAAAATTTGCCGCGCTTCGTGCAGAAATGCCACGCCCGCCTGCGTCAGCCGAACCGTGCGGTTACTGCGATAAAACAACGCCGCACCGACGTGCGCCTCCAGCGCCTGTATTTGTTGGCTCAGCGGCGGCTGAGAGATGTGCAGCCGCTCCGCCGCCCGCCCGAAATGCAGCTCGTCAGCGACGGCAATAAAATAACGCAGATGACGCAGTTCTATGTGGCTCATGGCGCGGGTGTGACTCCGATTGATATTTTATAAATATCGTTTTCATGAAATTAATATATTAGACAATATAAAGCCCACTGTTAAAATTTTCATACATTTTCAAATAGTTTTTATTATTACCTTCGTTAAGGATTTACAGTGAAAACCACCCAGCGGAATACCGCTGCACCATCCGGATCGCCCTTTGACAAAAGTCTGATCAACGACGACGAACTCAATCCTGACACCCCCGTCGCCCGCACTCATCCAAAATCGCCCTTTATCAAACGTGGTACACCGCAGTTTATCCGGGTAACACTCGCCCTGTTCTCAGCGGGTCTCGCGACCTTTGCGCTGCTGTACTGCGTACAGCCGATCCTGCCCGTGTTGTCTCATGATTTCGGCGTGTCACCGGCGACCAGCAGCCTCTCGCTGTCGTTATCTACCGGACTGATGGCTATTGGTCTGCTGTTTACCGGGCCGGTTTCGGATGCGGTCGGGCGGAAATCGGTGATGGTGGTAGCGCTGCTTCTCGCGGCAGGCTGTACGCTGGTCTGTTCTTTTATGCAAAGCTGGGATGCCATTCTCGTCATGCGCGCCCTGATTGGCCTTTCGCTCAGCGGCGTTGCGGCGGTGGCAATGACCTATCTGAGCGAAGAAATTCACCCGAGCGTGGTGGCCTTCTCGATGGGGTTATACATCAGCGGCAACTCGATTGGCGGCATGAGCGGGCGTCTGGTCAGCGGCGTGCTGACCGATTTCTTCTCATGGCGCATCGCGATTGCGGTAGTCGGCCTCTTCGCGCTGGCGGCGGCCATTATGTTCTGGCGAATCCTTCCGCCTTCCCGGCATTTCCGCGCCAGCTCGCTGAAACCGCGCAAGTTGCTCATTAACTTTAAACTGCACTGGCGCGACAGCGGCCTGCCTTTGTTGTTCGTTGAAGGTTTTCTGCTGATGGGCAGCTTCGTGACGATGTTTAATTACATCGGCTATCGCCTGCTCGGCACGCCCTACAACATGAGTCAGGCCATCGTCGGGATTTTGTCAGTGGTGTATCTGATGGGCACCTACAGTTCGCCGAAAGCGGGCGTGCTGACCGGCGTCTATGGCCGTGGCCCGGTACTGATCGGCGCAATCATCATCATGCTGGCCGGTATTCTGCTCACTGCCTTTTCGCCGGTCTGGCTGATTTTCATCGGGATGATCCTGGTCACCGGCGGCTTCTTCGCCGCCCACTCCGTCGCCAGCGGCTGGATAGGCAGGCGCGCACGCCGTGCGAAAGGACAAGCTTCCTCTCTGTATCTGTTCTGTTATTACGCCGGTTCGAGTGTGGCCGGTACGCTGGGGGGATTCTTCTGGCATGCGTACGGGTGGAATGGGATCACGGTGTTTATTAGTTTGATGCTGGTGGTGGGTGTAGGCGTAGGGGTTAGGTTGATGAGGCTGGCGGAGGCTAAACCGGCATAATTTTTATTGGGCGGGCTGCCCAGTGGCCTGCTGTTGAAAATCAACTTCCATGCAAAACCGTGGGTTGCCACCCACACTGGCCTTAAGGGGGGCTTATCGCCACCCCCTTAAGTGTTCTGTTAATACCCCACCCCAACCCTCCCCTTCGCAGGGGAGGGAGCAAACCAAATTGTCTTTGAGTTTTTAGCGGCCTCTGCAAAAATTCAATTTTCCCCTTGTTTCGCCAGCCGCCTCTGACTCCCCCCCTCAAACACCTGCACCCTTCCGGTATCAATCGTCACCCACACTCGGTCCCCCGGCGCAGCCCCCGATCTCACCATGCTGTAAACGCTCAGTTTTTCACCCCCCAATGTCCCGTGAATAAGCTCACTCAGGCCGGTCGGTTCAATCAAGGTCACATCCAGCGGCAGCGCGCCGGGCGCGTCTGGCGTGCAGAGCACAATCGCCTCGGGGCGAACGCCGTAAATGACTTTCGCGCCGCTTTGCAGGCCGGTAATGGACGGATCTACCGGCAGCGTCAGGGTGGGATTGATACGCAGCTGCGGGGCGGAATCGCCCATCTCTATCGTGCCGTCGATAAAGTTCATCGATGGCGAACCGATAAAACTGGCGACGAATTTATTGGCGGGCGTGTCGTATAGCTCAAGCGGCGTGCCGACCTGTTGGATAAGGCCGTGGTTGAGCACCACAATGCGATCGGCAAGCGTCATGGCTTCGACCTGATCGTGGGTCACGTAAACAATCGTGTTACGCATTCTCTGATGCAGACTTTTGATTTCAATACGCATCTGGCCGCGCAGCTGGGCGTCGAGGTTGGAGAGCGGTTCGTCGAACAGGAACACCTGCGGTTCGCGCACAATCGCCCTGCCCATCGCCACGCGCTGGCGCTGCCCGCCGGAAAGCTCTTTCGGGCGGCGATGCAATAACGCGGTCAGCCCGAGAATGTCGGCGGCTTTATTCACGGCGGCGTCGATTTCCGCCTTCGGGCGCTTTTGCACTTCCAGGCTGAACCCCATGTTGCGCGCCACTGTCATGTGCGGATAGAGCGCGTAACTCTGGAACACCATCGAGATATCCCGGTCTTTCGGCGCAACCTGATTCATCAGCCGCGTACCGATGTGAATGTCCCCCGCCGTCGCCAGCTCCAGTCCGGCGATGGTGCGCAGTAAGGTGGATTTACCGCAGCCGGACGGGCCAACCAGCACCACAAACTCGCCGTCTTTGATGGTCAGGTTGATGTGCCGCAGCACTTCGACATTGTCGTAACGTTTTTGGAGATCGGAAATCGTAATCTGAGCCATAAAATTATCCTTTTACCGCACCGGCAGTCAGCCCCTGAACCAGGTAACGCTGAATAAACGCAAAGAACAGACAGGCAGGGATCAGCGCCAGCACCGCCGCCGCCATCATGTCGCCCCAGGAAACCGCAAACTTCGACACAAAACTCAGCAACCCCACCGGGAAGGTCATCACGTCATTTTTGTTGATTAACATCAGCGAGAACAACAGTTCGCTCCACGCCGCGGTAAACACAAATCCCAGCGTGGCGGCCATGCCCGGCAAAGTCAGCGGGATGATGACTTTACGCAATGCCATAAAACGGCTGCACCCTTCCAGCATCGCTGACTCTTCGAGATCTTTCGGAATGCTGTCGAAAAATGACTGCATAAGAAAGGTCGCGAACGGCACGTTAAACGCGGTGTAGATCAGAATTAACCCCAGCAGGCTGTTGGTCAGCCCGAGCGGTGCCATCACTTTGTAAATCGGCGCGAGGATCATCACCAGCGGGAACATCTGGGTGAACAGCAGCAGCGCCGCCATCACCGTTTTGCCTTTAAAGCTGAAGCGGGAAAACGCAAAACCCGCACCGGCGGCAATCACCGTGGTCAGAAATGCCGTGCCGAATGAGACAATCAGGCTGTTAAAGAAATACAGCGGAAACTGGCTTTCGGTAAACACGCGCTGAAAATGCACCAGCGTCATCTCACCCGGCCACATCTTGACGCCTTCGCTGTAGAGCAGTTTGTCCGGCGTGATCGAGATTTTGATCAGCCAGTAAATCGGGAACAGTGAGAAGATCAGGTAGAACAGGATCCCCAGCCGGTGGCCGCCTTTGCGCAGCCAGAGTCCTAATGACAATGCATTCATGTGGCGCTCCTTTATTTCAATAACTGATGGCGGATGCGCAGAAGAACCAGCGCGTAAAGCGTCATCAGCACCAGCAGGAAGACCGCCATCGCCGAGGCGTAGCCAAAGTCGAGTTTGCGGTAGGCTGTCGTGAAAATGAAACTCGAGAGAATCGATGTTGAATTCGCCGGACCGCCGTCGGTCATCACCACAATCAGGTCAGCGAAATTGGCGATCCAGATGGTGCGCAGCATCACCGTGATAGCAATCATCGGTGCCAGAAACGGCAGCGTTACTTTGCAAAATTGCTGCCAGCCGGATGCACCGTCCATCGCCGCGGCTTCGTATAAATCTTTCGGGATCGACTGCAACGCCGCCAGCAAGGTGATCGCAAAGAACGGAATGCCGAACCAGACGTTGGCGACCACCGGCCCGTACAGCGCCAGTTGCGGGTCGGACAGAATGTTGTAAGGCTCGGAAATAATGTGCAGATCGGTCAGCCAGTACGGCAACACGCCGATCACCGGGTTGAGCAACCACGCCCAGGTCAGGCCGGAGAGAAATGCCGGTACTGCCCACGGCAGAAACACCAGTGCCTGCACCCAGCCGCGTCCGGCGAATTCGCGGTTAAGCAGCAACGCCAGCCCGAGACCCAGCGCGAACTGCAGGACTAAGGACGTCAGCGTCCAGTTGAAGGTGTGACGCAGTGCGGCGTAGAAATGCCGGTCGTCAAACATGGTGCGAAAATTATCCAGCCCGACCCAGCCGGTGTCGGAAGGGTTAAGCAGCTGAATATTCTGGAACGCATAGGAAATGCCGATCGCCATCGGAACAAAAATAAACAGCGCGATCAGCACCAGCGTCGGGCTGAGGTACACCCAGGGTTCCAGCAGCGCCCGCAAACGGGGAAAGCGCGGCGCGGCAGCGGTGTCTGGTGGTGAAACTTCCAACATCATGACGCGTCTCCAACAAAGGGAAATTTGCGCTCCGGCAGCAGTTGCCGGAGCCGTTGAACCTTACTTCTGCGCGGCCAGCCACGCTTTTTGTTCTTTGGTCAGGTACTTCGCCCAGTCTTTCACCATGCTTTCGGTGTCGTTCTGGCCGAGCAACGTTTCCTGCGAACTGTCTTTGACGATGACCGAGTTGAAATAGCCCCAGCCTTTGAGGTGCGTCGGCATGGTCAGCGGAATGTAATCCGGGCTGTTCAGCTCGGCAAACCAGCCCGCAAACTGCGGTGCGTGGTAATAGGCGTCCTGCTCCGCGCCTTTATAAATCGGCAACGTGCCAACAAATTTCGACCACGTCAGGTTGTTCTCTTTGTTACTGAGAAATGAGATCAGATCCCATCCCTGATCCTGATTTTTGCTTTGTTTGAACATTGACCAGCCGGTATAACCGATGGTCGGATAGGCTTTGCCGTTCGGCCCGAGCGGCATCGGCGCGACCGAGAAATCGTCCGGATTCATGCTGTTTTTGATGGCAATTAATGCATCGGGATCCTGATCGAGCATCGCGCACTTGCCGGAGTAGAAGCTGGAGACGATTTCATTGAAGCCCCAGTTGACGCTGTCTTTCGGCGCATAGCCTTTCTGATACATGTCCACCAGGAACTGCGCGCCCTTAATCGCGCCCGGCTGCGTCAGCGTACTGTTGCCCTCTTTGTCGAAGAACTCCGGCGAGCCGTTCATCGCCGCCATAAACATCATCCACGCGTTGGTGCCGCCGACGCCGCCGCGCATACAGTAGCCGCTGATGCCGTTGCCGAGGGCGCTGATTTTCCTGGCATCGGCCATAAACTCATCCATCGTTTTCGGCGCTTCGGTAAGCCCGGCCTGCTGGAAGAGTTTCTTGTTCCAGAACATTGCCCGCAGGTAGAAACCATACGGAACCATCGTTGCCGTGCCGCCGGAAGAGCGCGCCATGGTAAGCGTTTTGTCGGTTAAGTCTGGCGTGCCGTTCCAGCTTTTCAGACGCGGTTCAAGATCCGCCAGCATGCCGTTACTGGCGTACAACCCCTGCCAGGTGTCCGGCATTTCCACCACGTCCGGGTATTGTCCGCTCTGGATCATGGTGCCCAGTTTTTCAAACGCCTGCCCCCACGGCAGCGACACCACTTCAATCTCAACGTCCGGATGTTGCGCTTTGTAGGCGGTGAGCATTTTTTGCAGCATTTCGGTACGCGCCGGGCTGGTGATCACTTCCACCAGCGTCAGTTTGGTGGCGGCGAAGCTGGCGCAGGAAAACAGGCTGACGCTTAAAGCCAGCAGGCTGAGCACATGACGTTTCGGGTGTCGCATAATCTTGATTCTCCACGGAGCTAAGGGTCGGATCACAGGAACAGTCTTTGAGAAAAATCTTCAGAAACAGGCGCTTTCAATGGCGTTTTTCAGGTCGCGCCACAAATCTTCGGTATCTTCCAGGCCGATGGAAATGCGGATCACCCGCGGCGATACGCCGAAATCAATCGCCGAATTGAATTCACCCGCCTGATTGAGCACGGAGACCGCCGGCATCACCAGGCTTTCGAAACCGCCCCAGCTGACGCCCATGCGGAATAACTTAAGCGCGTTGCAGAACGCAGGAATGTCGATGCCGTCGCCAAGTTCGAAGGAAAACAGGCCGCTGTAGCCGGTCAGGGTCGACGTCGGCAGCGGGTCTAAACCGGGATGATTGACCCTGGTGATGCGCGAATAACCTTGCAGGCGGTGCGCCAGCTGGAGTGCGCTTTCATGATGCTGACGCATCCGCAGCGGCAATGTGCGCAGGCCGCGCAGCAGCAGCCAGGCTTCATTGGCAGAAAGTTTGCCCCCCAAAAACGGGCTGATATTACGGCTGATGGCGCTGATGCGTTCAGCGCCGGAGATAACCAGTCCGGCCACCACATCGCTGTGTCCGCTGATGTATTTGGACGCAGAGTGGATAACCAGATCGATACCCGCCGCCAGCGGTTTCTGGAAAATCGGCGACGCCCAGCTGTTGTCGATCATCGTCACCACACCGTATTTTTTCGCTAATTCAGCAATCGCCCGCAGATTTTGTTCGCCCATCACCCAGCTGTTCGGGCTTTCGAGATACAGCAGCTTCGCGCCCTGCATCGCGTCTTCCAGAACGGCCAGCGAACTGCCGTCGACAAACTGAGATTCAATCTGAAAACGGGTGCAGAACCCGCGCAGGAAACGGTAGGTATCCGGATAAACGTGATTGACGCACACCACTTTGTCGCCGGGACCGGCCACGCTGAGAATGGCGTTACTGATCGCCGCCATGCCGCTGCCGAACGCCAGACAGGCTTCGCCGCCCTCCAGCTGCGCCACCTTTTTCTGCAATTCCACCACCGTCGGGTTATCGACACGGGAATAGAGCGCGTGGTCGCTGTCGCCGCGAAAACGGGCGATCATGCTGTCATAATCGGTGAAACTGAAAAGTGACGACTGGTAAATCGGCGGCGAGATCGCCCCGCGGTCGTGACGCGCGTCGTGGACTAAACGGGTACTTTCCGACAATTCATCGTGGTGGCTTTTATCATCTTGCTGCATTGATCACTTCCTTCATGTCGCGTTCAGTTATGTTCAGAATGTCGTTGCTCAGCCTGCGTGCGGTTTCCGGCTCACGGCGCGCGATGGCTTCAAATAACGTGCGGTGCAGCGGGAACGAATCGCTAAACAGCGCCTGTTCCGGCGGCGATTCGAAAAAGGCATGCAGCAGGTCGTAGATACCGCCGACCATCTGCAACAGCAGCGGATTGTGCGCGGCGGTGTAAATTGCGGCGTGAAACTGCCAGTCCTCGGCACCGGCGGAGCCGACGCTCAGGTGGACTTTTTCCATCACATCCAGCTTATGTTCGATGAACAGCAAATCACTCTCCGTCGCGCGCACCGCCGCCAGCGCCGAGGCTTCGCATTCGATGATCCGGCGCACTTCCAGCGCGTGCAGCATGGTCGCGGAATCATTTTTGAAGCGCAGCGACAGAAAGCTGTCGTTGGCAGTGACTTCCGATTGCAGGAAAGTTCCGCTGCCCTTTTTACGCAGGATTATTCCCAGTGCTTCCCAGCGTTTGAGTGCCTCACGCACCGTGTTGCGGCTCACCGCCAGCCCTTCGGCCAGTACGCGCTCCGGCGGTAATTTCTCCCCCACGCGGGTGCCGGACTGCGCCACATACCGGGTCAGCGCATCCAGCACCAGCGTGTCACTCTGCTGTGGCGCGATCGGGTGCAATAAATTCAGTTCACCGTGCATCTGTGTCTCCGCGCATCTGCCAAAATTGGCCCAACAACTCAACCTGTGGACCACTTTGCAATTTGTCTGCCAGTTTTGCGCGCAGAGTTTAACCGCATGATTTATTAGCACATTGCTTGTTTTACATTCAAAACGGACGTGAAAGGAAAAGATCGTCGTGGTGCAATTTGCCGGCGAAACGGGCGTGAAACGTGCAGGCGTTGTTCCGGCGTGGCGCATTCCGCCAATGGTAATGAGAGGTCAGGTCGATTGACGCGCATCGGCGCAAATGATAATTGTTATCATGTGAATTCATTTTGACAGGCAGGTTGTTATGTCACCGAATACTGAGTCCGCCGCGGCGTCATGTTGCATTGTGGGCGGCGGCCCGGCGGGTTTAATGCTGGGCTATTTGCTGGCACGTAAGGGCATTGACGTGACGGTGCTGGAAAAACACCGGGATTTCCTGCGTGATTTTCGCGGCGACACTATTCACCCTTCGACGCTGGACATTATCTGGCAGCTCGGCTTTCTCGATGAATTTCTGAAACTGCCGCATCAGCGCGCCGAAAAGCTCTACGGCGAAATCAACGGCAAGGAAACCACGCTGGCGGATTTCAGCCATCTGCCGACGCAGTGCAAATTCATTGCGTTTATGCCGCAGTGGGATTTCCTAAACTTCATTGCCGGTAAAGCCGCCGTGCTGCCCAATTTCCGTCTGATCCACAACGCGCAGATGTTGTCCTTGCAGGAAGATAACGGCAAGGTCACCGGCGTGATGGCTGAGGTGGATGGCGAACAACAGGCTTTTCATGCAGATCTGGTGGTCGGCTGTGACGGGCGAAATTCCATTGTGCGTGAACAGGCTGGCATGGAAATCCGCCGCTTCGGCGCACCGCGCGACGTGCTGTGGCTGAAAATCAACAAGCGCCCGGACGACCCTGAGTGGTCAATGGGGCATCGCGGGCCGAAGAAAAACTTCATCATGATCGACCGCGGCGATTACTGGCAGTGCGGCTACTCGATCGCAAAGGACAGCCTCGACGCCCTCAAGGCGCAGGGCATTCCGCCATTTATCGATCTGCTGGCCGAGGTTTCGCCGTTCGGGCGTGCGCGTTTGCAGGAAGATATCGCCAGCTGGGACGACGTGCGCCTTCTGGTGATCCGCATTGACCGCCTCAAAGAATGGGCAAAACCTGGCCTGCTGTGCATCGGCGATGCGGCGCACGCGATGTCGCCGATTGGCGGCGTGGGCGTAAATCTGGCGATTCAGGACGCGGTGGCGACAGCCAATATTATTACGCAGCCGCTGAAATCCGGAACGCTGACGTTGCGGCATCTGAAACGCATTCAGCGCCGCCGGACGTTTCCGACGTGGGCGACACAGTCATTGCAGATTATGATCAGTCGTGCGGGGCAGAAGAAAAGAACTAAACCCCCATCCCGTATGGAGGCGTGGCTGCGCGGGCGGAAATTTATTCCGTTCTTGTTTGGCAGGCTGATAGGCGTTGGGTTTTATCGGGAAATCCCGAAACTTTGAGATTTTGCAAAAGATGGCACTTTGCTCCTCCCCCTGCGAAGGGGAGGGAGCGGCCCGCGTACTGATGCCAGCCCCCCATCACATTTCCCAAATCCCCACCCCCTTTCAATCCCAATCATTGATGGGCGTCATAACACGCACCGCATTTATTGTTCACAGTGCCCGCCTTTGTCCAAATTTAACTTCCGGGGAGTCTGTGTATGTGGGAATTGCTGATCGGGCTGATGGTCGCCGTGTTTGTCGGGCGATACATCATCAAAGGGTATTCGCCAACCGGCGTGCTGATGGTGGGCGGGTTGTTGTTGCTGGTGATAAGCGCGCTGATGGGCCACAGCGTACTGCCGGAGGGCGCGAAGAGCACCGGCTGGAATACGACGGATATCGTCGAGTACGTCAAAATTCTGCTGATGAGCCGCGGTGGCGATCTCGGCATGATGATCATGATGCTGTGCGGTTTCGCGGCTTACATGACGCATATTGGCGCAAACGACGTGGTGGTCAGGCTGGCGTCCCGCCCGCTGCGGATGATCAACTCCCCGTATATCCTGATGGTCGCGGCCTATATTCTGGCGTGCCTGATGTCACTGGCCGTCTCCTCAGCGACCGGGCTGGGCGTGCTGCTGATGGCAACGTTGTTCCCGATCATGGTCAACGTCGGCATCAGCCGCGGTGCGGCAGCGGCGATTTGTGCGTCGCCTGCGGCGATCATTCTTTCTCCGACCTCCGGCGACGTGGTGCTGGCGGCGCAGGCGGCGAACATGCCGCTGGTGGATTTCGCATTTAAAGTCACCCTGCCGATTTCTATCGCCGCCATTGTGGCGATGGCCGTCGCTCACTTCTTCTGGCAACGCTATCTGGATAAACGCGATACCTCTGAACTGGTGGGTGCCGTGGATTCGAATAAAGATGACGTTGTGGAAACCAACGCGCCCGCGTTTTACGCCATTCTTCCTTTCACTCCCATCATCGGCGTGCTGATTTTCGACGGCAAATGGGGACCGAATCTGCACATCATCACCATTCTGGTGATTTGTATGCTGCTTACCGCACTGATTGAAACCGTGCGCAACCGCAGCGGGAAAATCGTGTTCGCCGGTCTGGACGTCGCCTATCGCGGCATGGCGGATGCCTTCGCCAACGTGGTGATGTTACTGGTCGCGGCAGGCGTGTTCGCGCAAGGGCTGAGCACCGTCGGCTTCATCAGCAGCCTGATCGGACTGGCGCAGAACTTCGGTTCCGGCAGCATTATTATGATGCTGGTTCTGGTGGTGATCACCGTGCTGGCCGCCATGACGACCGGTTCCGGTAACGCCTCCTTCTATGCCTTCGTTGAACTTATCCCGAAACTGGCGGCAAAAATGGGCATTAACCCGGAGTATCTGGTGATCCCGATGCTTCAGGCCTCTAACCTCGGACGTACGATTTCACCGGTCTCCGGCGTGATCGTCGCCGTCGCCGGTATGGCAAAAATCTCCCCGTTTGAAGTCGTCAAACGTACTTCCGTGCCGGTTCTGGTTGGCCTGATTGTGGTGATCGTCGCGACGGAAATTTTGGTGCCTGTGCGTTAATCCGCCATTCATTGCAAATCCCCTTCCGAAATGAAGGGGATATTGATCACATAAATACGATAACGAGAAATTATCTCTCAGGTTAAGCTACTGCGCCTTGAAGGTGGGGAAAGACTCCCTGTGCTGTCCGGGTGGAAAAACCCGCATAATAAAGGTTTTTTATGTCGAATATTCCGGGCTACAAACGTATTGGCGGATGGTTACTGGCTCCGATGGCGTATCTGATTGTGACACTGATGAGCGTCGTATTAATGCTGGCGTTGTTTTCCATGGCATTATTTATGCCGGAATCGCGGGATTATTTGCTGACCAATTCGCAGGCATTTACCCTGCAATGGTATTTCTCCGTAGTGACCACGTTGGCGATGGGGTTATTTACCGTCGCTGTACTGTGGCAATTCTGCAAGCGCGCCAAAGCCTTGCCGAAAATGTATATTATCTGGTTGTTGTGTACCGTATTACTGGCGGTAAAAGCCTTTGCTTTCTCGCCGATTACCGACGATCTGGCTGTTCGTAACTTATTGTTACCGCTATTAGCCGCAGCGGTGTTTGTGCCTTATTTTAAGCGCTCACTGCGGGTGAAAGAAACCTTCACGGAATAACCCTGAAGTTTTAATGTTTATTATGTCCGGGCTATTGTCATGACCTCATACTTATTACTGTTTGTTGGCACCATGCTGGTGAATAACTTCGTTCTGGTGAAGTTTCTTGGCCTGTGCCCTTTTATGGGCGTTTCCAAGAAGCTCGAATCGGCTATTGGCATGGGGCTGGCGACCACGTTCGTTATCACCCTGTCGAATATCTGCTCGTGGATGGTCAACACCTTCATCCTGATGCCGCTGGAGCTGGTCTATCTGCGCACGATGGCGTTCATTCTGGTCATCGCTGTGGTGGTGCAGTTCACTGAAATGGTGGTTCGCAAAACCAGCCCGTCACTGTATCGCCTGCTGGGTATCTTCCTGCCGCTCATTACCACCAACTGCGCCGTACTCGGCGTGGCGCTTTTGAACATCAATCAGCAGTTCGGCTTTATGGAATCTGCGCTGTACGGCTTCGCCGCCTCGCTTGGCTTCTCACTGGTCATGGTGCTGTTTGCCGCCATCCGTGAGCGTCTGGTGGTCGCTGACGTCCCTGCACCGTTCAAAGGGTCGTCCATTGCGCTGGTCACCGCCGGTCTGATGTCACTGGCCTTTATGGGCTTCACCGGTCTGGTGAAATTCTGATGTTTGAATTATGGGTAGCGATTGCCGCACTGACCGCTCTGGCGCTGGTTTTTGGCCTGCTGCTGGGCTACGCCTCGCGCCGTTTTGCCGTCGAAGGCAACCCGGTTGTCGATCAGATTGACGATATCCTGCCGCAAAGCCAGTGCGCGCAATGCGGCTATCCCGGCTGTAAGCCTTACGCCGAAGCCGTCGCCAATGGCGACAGCATCAATAAATGCGTGCCGGGTGGTGAAGCGGTAATGCTGAAACTCGCCACGCTGCTCAACGTCGAGCCGCAACCGATGGGTGAAGACGCCGCTGCCGCCGCGCCCGTACGCCGCGTTGCCTACATCGATGAGAGCAACTGCATCGGTTGCACCAAGTGCATTCAGGCCTGCCCGGTCGATGCCATCGTGGGTGCCACCCGCGCCGTGCATACCGTTGTGACCGATTTATGTACCGGCTGTGATCTGTGCGTCGCGCCGTGCCCGACGGACTGCATCGAAATGCTGCCGATCAAAACCACCACAGCAAACTGGAAGTGGGATATGCAATCCATTCCGGTTCAGGTCATCCATGCGGAGTAACATGTTTAATCTGTTTGCCGCGCTCAAAAAAGACAAAGTCTGGGACTTCGATGGCGGGATCCATCCGCCGGAAATGAAGACTCAGTCAAGCCACGTTCCGCTGCGCAACGTGCCGCTGCCTGAGCGCTTTATCATTCCTCTCCAGCAACATCTTGGGCCTGAGGGCGAACTGTGCGTGCAGGCGGGCGACCGCGTACTGAAAGGTCAGCCGCTGACCACAGGCCGTGGCCGGACGGTACCGGTGCATTCACCGACCTCCGGCGTGATCACTGCCATCGAGCCGCACATCACTGCTCACCCTTCCGGGCTTAAAGAGCTTTGCGTACTGATTGACGCCGATGGCCAGGACACCTGGTGCGAGCGCGAATTTATCGCCGACTACCGCACGCTTTCCGCCGATGAGCTGAATCAGCGCATCAGTCAGGCCGGTATTGCCGGTCTCGGCGGCGCGGGCTTCCCGACCGCCAGCAAACTCTCGGGCGGACTGACCTCTACCCGCACGCTTATTCTCAACGCCGCCGAGTGCGAACCTTACATCACCGCCGATGACCGGCTCATGCAGGAGCATGCGGATCAGATCCTCGAAGGCACCCGCATTCTGTGCCATATGCTGCATCCTGAACGCGTGCTTATCGGTATCGAAGACAATAAGCCGGAAGCCATTGCTGCATTTAACGCTGCCATCAAAGCCAACGCGGAGCGTGATCTCGCCGCTGGCGTGCACTTCCAACTGCGTGTGGTGCCGACCAAATACCCTTCAGGCGGCGCCAAACAGCTGACCAAAATTCTGACCGGACTCGAAGTGCCGAAAGGCCATCACTCGTCGTCTATCGGCGTGCTGATGCAAAACGTCGGCACGGTGTATGCCATCAAACGCGCGATTATCGACGGCGAACCGCTGATCGAACGCGTGGTGACGCTGACCGGCGAAGCAATGGCGAAACCGGGCAACGTCTGGGCGCGTCTTGGCACACCGGTGGCGCATCTGATGCAGGAAGGCGCATTGCAGCCGCAGGGCGACAAAAAGATGGTGATCATGGGCGGGCCTCTGATGGGCTTCACCCTGCCATCGCTTAACGTGCCGGTGGTTAAAATTTCCAACTGCCTGCTGGCCCCGTCTGAATCCGAACTCGGTCAGCCTGAGCCGGAAGAAGCCTGCATCCGTTGTAGCCTGTGCGCCGACGCCTGCCCGGCCGGTTTGCTGCCACAGCAACTGTACTGGTTCAGTAAAGGTCAGGAACACGAGAAAGCCCGTAACCATAATTTGTTCGACTGCATCGAATGTGGTGCCTGCGCCTATGTCTGCCCGAGCAACATTCCGCTGGTGCAATATTACCGGCAGGAAAAGGCCGAAATCCGCGCCATCGACACTGAAACCGCCCGTGCGACCGAAGCCAAAGCCCGCTTCGAAGCCAAACAGGCGCGTATGGAACGCGAGAAGTTAGCGCGTGAAGAGAAACATCAGAAAGCCGCCGTGAAGCTCGATGAAACGCCGGTGGAAGACGCGCCGGTTGCTGACGTGGCGACAGAATCCGCCGATGCCGATCCGCGTAAAGCCGCACTGGCTGCGGCCATTGCCCGCGCGAAAGCTAAAAAGGCCGCCGCTGAGCAGGAAATTCCGGTCGCGTCTGAACCGGTGCCGCAAACTGCCCCGACCGCCGGTGACGACCGTAAAGCCGCCGTCGCTGCTGCCATCGCCCGGATGAAGGCAAAAAAAGCCGGAACCGGCGTGGTGGTGGAAGCGACGGACAGCGAGCTGCATATCGCTGCGCCCGAAGAGGCCGCAGATGACCGCAAAGCCGCCGTGGCCGCCGCTATTGCCCGTGTGAAAGCCAAAAAAGCGGCTGCCGCGCAGGGTGTCAGTGAAGAAGCCGCCGTGGAGAAATCAGTGACAACGTCACCGGCAGAACCTTCCGCTGACGATAAACGTAAAGCCGCCGTCGCTGCGGCCATTGCCCGTGCGAAAGCCAAAAAGGCCGCCGCGCTGGAATCCGCCGCTGGCGAAGAGTCAGAACAAAAAGAACCATCACAACAAGAAAGCGATCCACGCAAAGCCGCCGTCGCTGCTGCGATCGCCCGAGTTAAGGCCCGTAAAGCCGCTCAGACCATGTCGAACGAGGAATAAATGGCCTTCAGGATCGCAAGTTCACCTTTTACGCATAACCGCCAGAACACCAGCACCATCATGATGATGGTGATTCTGGCGTGTATTCCCGGCCTGATAGCTCAGGTCTGGTTCTTCGGTTACGGCACGCTGGTTCAGCTCGCGCTGGCAATCACCATTGCGCTGCTGGCGGAAGGCGCAGTATTGCAGCTGCGCAAACAACCGGTAAAAAAACGGCTGGGCGATAACAGCGCCCTGCTGACTGCGGTACTGCTGGGTGTCAGCCTGCCGCCGCTCGGCCCCTGGTGGATGGTGGTGCTCGGCACCATTTTCGCCATTATCATCGCCAAGCAGTTGTACGGTGGTCTGGGCCAGAATCCGTTTAACCCGGCGATGGTCGGTTACGTCGTGCTGCTGATTTCCTTCCCGGTGCAGATGACCACCTGGCTGCCACCGGATGCGTTGCAGCATCATCACGTCAGTTTTACCGATACGCTGCTGACCATTTTCACCGGTCACAACAGTCAGGATCTGAGCGCGTATCAGCTCCAGATGAACGTCGATGGCGTGACGCAGGCGACGCCGCTGGATGCGTTTAAAACCGGTTTACGCTCAGGCCATTCTGCCGATCAGATCCTCGCCACCCCGCTGTTTGGCGGCTCGCTGGCCGGTCTCGGCTGGCAGTGGATCAACCTCGGGTTCCTGGCCGGGGGCCTGTTCCTGATGTGGCGTAAAATCATTAGCTGGCACATTCCGGTGGCGATGCTCGGCATGCTGACATTCTGCGCCGCGCTCGCCTGGGGTCTGGCGCCGGAGAGCTACTCCTCGCCGCTGGTCGGCCTGTTCTCTGGTGCAGCGATGCTGGGCGCTTTCTTTATCGCGACCGATCCGGTAACAGCATCGACGACGCCGAAAGGCCGTCTGATATTCGGTGCATTGATTGGTTTACTGATTTGGCTCATCCGCACTTACGGCGGTTATCCTGACGGCGTGGCCTTTGCCGTTCTGCTGGCCAACATCACCGTACCGTTGATTGATCACTACACGCAGCCGCGCGTTTACGGGCATCGCTGAGGAAGAATTATGTTAGCTACAATGCGACGCCACGGCCTGATTCTGGCTTTCTTTGGCGCACTGATGACCGGGATGACCGCCATCGTCAACCTGTTGACCAAGCCGACTATCGAGCATCAGGCACTGTTACAGCAAAAGACGCTGTTTGATCAGGTCATTCCTGCCAGCGTGTATGATAACAACCTGCAGGATGAATGTTACAACGTCACCGATGAATCACTGGGCACTGCCACCCCACACCGGATGTATCTGGCGCGCAAGGCGGGTAAGCCGGTGGCCGCCGTGGTAGAAACCACTGCACCGGATGGCTACTCAGGTGCTATTCAGTTACTGGTTGCCGCGGATTTCAACGGCAAAGTGTACGGTTCCCGCGTGCTGGAACAGCATGAAACACCGGGGCTGGGCGACAAAATTGAAGTGCGTATTTCCGACTGGATCAAGCATTTCGCCAATCAGACCGTCAACGGCGCGGCAGACGCGCGCTGGGCAGTGAAGAAAGACGGCGGTATGTTTGATCAATTCACCGGCGCGACCATTACCCCGCGCGCCGTGGTGCGTTCCGTTAAGCGGACAGCGTTATTTATCGGGACGGTACCGTCTCAGCTTTCCCACCTCACCCCTTGTGGAGCCCGTGATGAGTGAAGCCAAAAAGATAATCGTTCAGGGTCTGTGGACCAATAACTCCTCTCTGGTGCAGCTGCTGGGGCTTTGCCCGCTGCTGGCCGTGACGTCCACCGCGACTAACGCCTTAGGCCTGGGGCTGGCGACCACGCTGGTACTGACCTGCACCAACGGCATGATTTCGGCGTTCCGTAAGTGGATCCCCGATGAAATCCGTATTCCGATTTACGTGCTGATCATCGCTTCGGTGGTGAGTACTGTCGAAATGCTGATCAACGCCTACGCGTTCGGCCTGTATCAGGCGCTGGGGATCTTCATTCCGCTTATCGTAACCAACTGTATTGTGGTCGGGCGGGCGGAAGCCTGCGCGGCGAACAGTCCGGTGCATCTGGCGGCGCTCGACGGCGCGATGACCGGACTCGGCGCGACCTGTGCGATGTTCGTGCTCGGTTCCATGCGTGAAATTCTCGGCAGCGGCGTGTTATTTAACGGCGCGGATCTGCTGCTCGGTCCGTGGGCAAAAGTCCTGCGCATCGAAGTGATTCATCTGGATAACCCGTTCCTGCTGGCGATGCTGCCACCGGGTGCCTTTATCGGCCTCGGCCTGCTGCTGGCGGCGAAATACCTGATCGATCAGCGCATGAAAGCGCGGAAAGCCGTGCAACACGTCGCGGCCGAAGAAACGTTGCCAAAAGGAAGTGTGCATGAATAAGGAAAAACGCATCGCGATCCTCAGCCGTTTGCGGGATAACAACCCGCATCCGACCACTGAACTGGTGTACACCACCCCGTTCGAGCTGCTGATTTCGGTGCTACTTTCCGCGCAGGCCACGGATGTCAGCGTCAATAAAGCGACCGCGAAGCTGTATCCGGTCGCCAACACACCAGCTTGCGTTCTGGCGCTCGGCGTGGACGGCGTGAAGGAACACATCAAGACCATCGGTCTGTTCAACTCGAAAGCCGAGAACGTGATCAAAACCTGCCGCATTTTGCTGGAAAAGCATAACGGTGAAGTCCCGGAAGACCGCGCTGCGCTGGAAGCCCTGCCGGGTGTTGGCCGCAAAACCGCCAACGTGGTACTCAACACCGCTTTCGGCTGGCCGACCATCGCCGTCGACACGCACATATACCGCGTCTGCAACCGGACAAAGTTCGCGCCGGGAAAAACCGTCGAGGACGTCGAAGAGAAATTGCTGAAAGTCGTCCCGAAGGAATTTATGCTCGATTGCCATCACTGGCTTATCTTGCACGGGCGATATACCTGCATTGCGCGTAAGCCGCGGTGCGGGAGTTGTTTGATCGAGGATTTGTGTGAGAGTAAAGAGAAGGTCTACGCGGAGTAGTTGCAGAGGCTGCTGCTGAAATGGCTTAAAATCTGACCGAGACAGTTTCGGTTTCTCAATGGCAGTGATCGCTTAACGCCCCGCCAACGAGGGAGGAAAGCACCTCCCTCGTTGATCTCCCTCGCTTTTTTAAACACGCCATCCCATCATTATAAAAAAAAGCACTGAGCAGGTTTGCTTTGCTCCTCCCCCTGCGAAGGGGGAGGCCGGGAGGGGGTATAACACGCCATAAATTTGTCGGAGAAAACGTCAAATTATTGATTTGGCATCAATACCCCACCCCAGCCCTCCCCTTCGCAGGGGAGGGAGCTGTCCGTGTACTGTTTTACATTGCGTATGGTCGGATGCAAAAATTATGACGTGACAGGATTTTGCGGCAATAGCAGAAATACCTGAAACATAGCCGGGATGCATGGCAGCCAAATCAAATAAACGATTTAGCCTGCTTCAGCACCACATCACATGCTTTGGTTTTTACTTTCTCTTTCACCTGCGTTAACCCGCTGCCCAGATTATTCAGATCCACGCTCTGGTCTTTACCGGTTTTCAACAAGCCACCCAGCCCCTGCTGGTAATCCTGGCTTTCCGCGCCGGAAGCGGTCTGGATACCCAGTTTGCTCAGCAGCTGGTCTTTCACATTCTCGGTGCTGGCTTTGGAAAGTACGTTGTTTTTCACGCAGTACTGCAACACACCCGCCACGTTGTTGGCACTGGTCGAAGTCAGTGCGCCGTCGCCGCCGCTAAGCAGTGAGGTCAGCGAAGAGGTCGTGCCGGTGCTGTTGGTGTTTTTGCCCGCGCCGTTCAGACCTTCGTTAGCCGCCTGCTGAAGTTGCCCGAGCAGATTGTTCGATGCCTGTGCGCTGCCAGCCAGTAAAATACTGCTCGCCGCCACGGCTAAAATCACCGTTTTTAAAGTTTTCATTGTCGTTCCATCCATTTTACTTAAGTCATAACGCAAAGCTTGAGCCCAAACATCCATTACATCAATAGGATTTCATGAGATAAATCGGCACTGAACAGTGTGCGTTTATTTCTCAATAGGCTTCTGCGCTAACCACAGCCCGGCGGCGGTGAAGAAGTGTTGCGCCAGCGGTGTTGACCGCCCTGCTTCGGCGACCACCAGCGCGGCATGGCGGCTCATCGGCGTGATATCCAGCGGACAACGTTTTAGTGCCGGATTCATTTCGTCGATCAGATGACCACGCGGCACCAACGCACAGCCGATGCCAACAAAGACGCCCTGCATCAGCTGAAATATCGAGGTACTTTCCAGGCGCGGATGCAGTTCCAGCCCGGCCTGACGGAAGAAATTATCCAGATAACGACGGAAATAGCGGCTCGGTTCTGACAGGCACAGCGGCAACGCCACGGCCTGTTCGGCGGAGATCAGACTGAGCTTTTGCAATTCCGGGAAGTGATCCGGGTGATAAACCACGTCAACGCCGCCGTCATCGATCGGAACCAGCTGGAAGCGCAGTTCATTGAGGGTAGAGAATTCGAAGAAACCGATGCCGACGTCCACCGAATGGCTGCTGAGCGCTTCGATCAGCTGATCGGCGCTCACTTCAGATACCCGGTAATCCAGCCCCGGATGCACCAGACTCACCGCTTTGATAAGCTGCGCCAGCGAGACGCTGCACTGCGGCATCACGCCGATGCGCAACGTGCCACTCATGCCCTGTTTCAGCGATTCCACTTCCAGCTTGAGCCCTTCATACACCGCCACGATTTCCCGCGCCCAGCTCAGCACCCGTAGCCCTTCGGCGGTGAAACCTTCAAAGTTATTCCCACGGTTGATGAGATTCAGCCCGAGTTCTTTCTCGAGGTTTTTTAAGCGCATCGACAGCGTGGGCTGACTGACAAAACTGGCTTCCGCCGCCCTGCCAAAATGCCGCTCGCGTTCGAGATTACATAAATAGATGAGCTGTTTGATGTCCAAAGTTTTTTATTTCATTGAGTTAGGTAAGTAATCTGGAATGCAGTGTGAACGGATTTTTGTTCGTCTGGCCGTTTCCAAATAATGCATAACGTATGATATCGCACATTGAAGACATTTGTTTTTGCGGATAACTCAGAAACCCTGCCGCAGAACACATTCAACTCATTTATAATAAGCCCCATATTTATAGGGAGATAATATGAAAAAGGTGTTGTTTGCGATATTAATCACCGTGAGTGCAGCCAGTCAGGCAGATTATCAGAACTGTACGATTTCTAACGGAAGTGTCACCTTTTGCGCCGGTTGGGCACAGTCAGATTCCGTGCCGGTCATGAAAGATGGCGCGTATCACCAATGCACCGTTTCAAATGGCAGCGTCACCTTCTGCGGCGGCTGGTATCAGGGGCAGGCTGCCGTCAAAACCTCAGACGGTTCTTATCACGATTGCAGTATCTCAAATGGCTCGGTGGGTTTTTGCGGGCCGTGGTATCAGGGCTCAGCGATTATCGACCAGTAATGGACAACAAAAAATGAAATTGAAATTTATACCGCCGGTCATCGTACTGGCAGGCGCAGTCGGTTTTATGGTGTGGTTTTTTGCCAGTGGCGCGGCGATGCCGGGAGGGTGAACATGCTCCACGTTGAATCAGTCCTATGACACTTAACTCAAATAAAATAGCGTTTTAGGTATCTATCTGCGCGCATCGGTCTAGTCTGGAGTTAGCGTTAAAATATTTAACGCAAATATGTTCTGATGTTTTTGCGAATGCAAACCGGCCAGTGAGCCGGTTTTTTAATGCGGTTTTATTGAAAATAAGAGCCTGATGCCGCCATGCTCTTTCCCTCTGAAAAAGCGAATTCTACCCGCTGGCCTGACAACTCACTGGCCGAATCCTCACTGACGCAACGGATTGAAAAACGATAACGCATTCTGCCGCTGCTCGCGGGCACGGCGTGCGAGCGCAACGGTCGCATCACCGTTGAAACCGTGGAATCCGCCGGGATAAACACTTAACTCCACCGGGACACCCGCCCGTAATAGCCGGCGCGCATACTCGATATTCTCATCAAGAAATAAATCTATCGAACCCACACCAATCCACGCAGGGGGTAATCCGTTGAGATTTTCTGCACGCGCCGCGGCCGCATAAAAGGAGACATCTTCGCCGCCGGGTTCGATACCGAGAAAGGCGTGCCAGCCAAATTGGTTGTCTGCCCGTGTCCAGGCAAACTCGCCGGTCACCGGATTGGGGTCCGGCTCGGTTACCGTCCGGTCATCAAGCATGGGATACATCAGATTCTGAAAAGCGAGTTTTGGTCCGCCGCGATCGCGAGCTAACAGCGCCAGCGCCGCCGCTAATCCTGCACCCGCACTGTCACCCATCACGCCTATATGTTGCGGGTCGATCCCTAACGCCCCGGCATGTTCGGCCATCCAAACCAGCGCGGTGTAACAATCTTCCAGCGGACCGGGGAAAGGCGTTTCGGGTGCCAGTCGGTAATCTACTGAGACAATCACACATCCCTGTTCTGCCACAGTCGGTCGCGTCAGCGGCATCGATTGCTCCGGGCTGCCCAATACATATCCGCCACCGTGAATATGAAGGATGCCCATCCGGCCTGCCCCGGCATTACGCGGCGAAATAATTGCCACCCGCACCGGGGGAGTTCCTTCGGCACCGTCAATAAGATGTCCGGTGATCGCCACATCCAGGCCATCATCCTGTGACAGATTTTGCAGTGCAGCACGCTGACGTTCCTCACGCATCGCAGGCAGAACCGATGCCTCAAGGATCCGTTCGGGCATCAGTGCCAGTAAAGGACGTAATTCAGGGTCAACCAGGTGTACTGTTTTCATCAGGCGCCATTCTCCAAAAATGTCTGTCGTCGCCTTAATTTATAACGCGATACGCGCATATTAAAAAGCAGGCATGGCACCCTGAGATAACGAAAACACACACAGTAGCTGAATCTGCAATTTTCTGGATTTCTGCGTGAGTAAGTTCCGCGCAGCAAAAAGGGGCCGAAGCCCCTTTAGTTAATTCCTGTCACTTTCACCGAGTCAGTTTTTGACCCGTTTGGTCGCAAAGCCTTTGTTCAGCTTGCGCCAGTACACCAGCCAGGTGATCAATGCACATACCACGTAAAACACCAGGAAGACTTTCATCGCGCCAGCCGGCGAACCGGTCATCGCCAGAGAAGTCCCGAAGGCTTTAGGGATGAAGAACCCGCCGATAGCACCAATGGAAGAGATAAAACCAAGCGCCGCAGCGGTGTCAGTCACGGCTTCACGCAGGGCTTCTTCGTCGGTCGCACCACGGGCTTTCGCCTGATCGGTGGTCAGTTTACGGAATATCACGGCAATCATCTGGTAAGTCGAACCACTGCCCAGACCGGCTGTCAGGAACAGCACCATGAACACGGCGAAGAAGGCCGGGAAGTTACCGCCCACACCGTTGACCGGCAAGGTCAGGAACAGCAGACCGGCGAAAATCGCCATCAGAATGTAGTTAACCAGCGTCACACGGATGCCACCCAGACGGTCCGACAGCATCCCACCGGCAGAACGCGCCAGTGCCCCAAAGAACGGGCCGAAGAAGGCGTACTGCATGATGTTGATATCAGGGAACTGGGTTTTGGTCAGCATCGCGAAACCCGCGGAGAAGCCGATAAACGAGCCGAACGTCGCCAGATACAGCACGCTCATGATCCACAGGTGACCGCGTTTGAGCACGGGTAACTGCTGGCGGATCGACGCTTTAGACGACGCCAGATCGTTCATACCAAACCAGGCAGCAACAGTACCTATCACCAGGAACGGCACCCAAATCCACGCAGCGTTTTGCAGCCAGATATCTGAGCCATTTGCCAGCGTTTGTGTATCGCTGAACGCAGCAAAAACACCAAGGGAAATCACCAGTGGAGCCACAAGTTGCATCACGCTGACGCCCAGATTGCCCAGACCGCCGTTTATGCCGAGCGCGCCACCTTGCTTCGCTTTCGGGAAGAAGAAGCTGATGTTAGACATGCTGGAAGCAAAGTTTGCGCCGCCGAAGCCGCACAGCAACGCGATGATCAAAAACGTGTTGTATGACGTGGTGGTGTCTTGCACCGCAAAGCCCAGCCATGCACAAGGCAGAACCAGGAACAGGGTACTGAGCGCCGTCCAGCGGCGTCCGCCAAACAGCGGGATCATAAAGGAGTAAGGCACGCGCAGCAGTGCGCCGGAAACGGATGGGATCGCAGTCAGCATGAACAGCTGATCGGTGGTGAAGTTAAAACCGACTTTGTTCAGGTTAACGGAAACCAGGCTGAACAGCATCCAGACGCAGAAACCCAGTAACAGACACGGCACGGAGATCCAGAGATTTCGGCTGGCGACTTTGTGGCCGGTTTTTTCCCAGAATGCCGGGTCTTCCGGACGCCAGTCCTGCAACAGGCGGGACGGTTTTTTCGTCGGTGAAGCGGATGTGTGTGACATAAGAACCTCGAGTTGACGCGCGTTATTGTTGTAATGGTTGAGTTATGTCGCACACACTAGGTAGAGCACCGCTTAGGGATGTTGATGCAAATCAACCCAACGGCAGGTGGAAAAAGGCGTTAAAATCATCATGGATCCTTTGTGAGTAGCGGGCCGTTTTCCAAAAAAATACTATAATTCATCAGGTTGATGCCTTAATCCTCACGTTCCCTTCCCGACTCCCCCGCAGGAGGAAATAAAGGAGTAACCACAAAGGGGTATAGGGAAAGTCATCCGGATCATAAAAAATGCCCCCCATTACACCGTGCCGAGTTCAGCACTAAGCGGTATATAACCAATTACTTAACGATTTTCACCACCACCGGAAACCCGATCCATGCTTAAACGCGCATTGCCTTCTCTGTCGCTGGTCAGCCAAATCACTTTGCTGATGCTGCTGCTCGGCCTGCTGGGCATCGGGGGTATGAGCATGGCGGCGTGGATGGCGGGCAGTATCGAAGGCAACGCACACGCGATCAATAAGGCCGGATCGTTGCGTATGCAAAGTTACCGGCTGCTGTCGGAAGTGCCGCTCAGCGGTAAAAACACCGCTTACATTCGTCAGATGGAAGACGATCAGAACAGCGCCGATCTGTTGCAGGCGGTCGAACGTGAAAACCTGCAACCGCAGTTTCTGGCACTGCGTAATTACTGGCAAACCACACTGCGCGATCAGGTGCTGGCAGCCAAACGTCCGCAGGATATTTCCGCCAACGTCGCAGTGTTTGTCGGCCAGCTTGACGTACTGGTCGCCACTCTCGAACACAAAACCGAAAACCATTTACAGCAGATTTCACTGATCCAGCGCGCGCTGGTGGCCGTCACCCTGCTGCTGCTCGCCGTCACTATCTGGTTCCTGCGCCGCCGTCTGCTGACGCCATGGCGCAGGCTGTTGTCTCAGGCCAGCGCCATCACTGCCGGGGATTTCAGCCATCGCTATGAGCGTAAACGCGTGGCGAACGGTGATGCGCATAACGAGATGGATATTCTGGGCGATTCGCTCAACAGCATGTCTCTGGCACTGGCGGAAATGGTGGATAATCTGGCGCAGCGCGTGGCGGAAAAAACCGCCGACCTGCAACAAAAAAATCAGGTACTGGATTATCTGTACCGCGTCAGCCGCCAGCTGCACACCAGCGAACCGCTGGAAGTGCGCATGGAGCCGGTGCTGAAAGAGTTGCAGTCTCTGACCCCGTTAAGCGGGGTTCAGCTGCGTCTGTATGAGAACAACAGCGCCGAAGTCTTTAACGAATTTAGCAACGCATCGCCGCGCCAGCCGGTCAGCCCGAAGGTCGGGGAACACGCGGATGAAAACGGCGAATCATTGAGTTGGAGTTTGCGCGATGAGCGCGAGAACTACGCCGTGCTGCTGGCGCAGCTGCCACCGGGTCAGCATCTTGACGACGATCAGCAACAGCTGGTGACAACCCTGCTCGAACAGCTGACCAGTACGCTGATGCTGGCGCGTCAGGCTGAACATCAGCAGCAACTTATGCTGATGGAAGAACGATCGGCCATTGCCCGTGAGCTACACGACTCGCTGGCACAGTCGCTTTCTTGCCTGAAGATTCAGGTCGCCTGCCTGCAGATGCACGCCGAATCGTTTTCCGACGATGACAAGAATCTGTTACAGCAAATGCGTGATGAGCTGAGCACCGCATACCGTCAGTTGCGTGAACTGCTGACCACCTTCCGCCTGACGCTCAATACGCCCGGCCTGCGCGCCGCGCTGCAACATACCGTAGATGAATTCTCGCGCCGCATGGGACTGACGGTCGGTTTTGATTATCAGATCCCGCCGCGTTCCGTCCCTGCCAATCAGGGCATACATCTGCTGCACATCGCCCGCGAGGCGCTGAACAATGCGCACAAACACGCCAGGGCAACGCAGGTTTCGCTTTCCCTGCACTGCGACGATGGAGCGATCACTATGCGCATCTGCGACAACGGTCAGGGCATTGCGCTTAACGCCGAACGGCAAAATCATTATGGCCTGATCATCATGCAGGATCGCGCCAGTACCCTACATGGCAGTTGCCGGTTTGACCGGCGCCCGGACGGCGGCACTGAAGTTGTGGTGCGTTTCCGCCCGGAAGCCCTGCCTATCAATCCCCAGGAGCAAGTATGAACGACATCACCCCTTCCACCATTTTGCTGATTGACGATCATCCTATGCTGCGTAACGGCGTCAAACAGCTGATAGCACTCGACACCAGCCTGCAAGTCATCGGCGAAGCCAGCAACGGCGAGCAAGGCGTCGAACTGGCGAAACAGCTCGATCCCGACCTGATCTTGCTGGATCTGAACATGCCCGGCATGAACGGGCTGGATACACTGGATAAGATGCGCCAGACCTCGCTTTCAGGCCGCGTGGTGGTGTTCAGCGTGTCCAATCATGAAGATGACGTCGTGACGGCGCTCAAGCGCGGTGCTGACGGTTATTTGCTCAAAGATATGGAGCCGGAAGATTTGCTGACTGCGCTGCACAACGCCGCCGCCGGTAAGATGGTGCTGAGCGAAGCACTGACACCCGTGCTGGCCGCCAGCCTTCGCGAAAGCCGTCCAAGCGGCGACCGGGATATTCAGTCATTGACGCCGCGCGAGCGTGACATCATCAAGCTGATTGCCGAAGGTCTGCCGAACAAGATGATCGCCCGTCGGCTGAACATCACCGAGAGCACGGTGAAAGTGCACGTTAAACATCTGCTGAAAAAGATGAAACTTAAATCCCGTGTCGAGGCGGCAGTGTGGGTATTGCAAAGTAACGTGCTGTAAGCCTCAGCTTTACGGCGGGGCATAGCCATTGCGCCCCGCCGTGTGCGCGGTGTGGTGTTTTGTGCAATCTAAATCGAAATCATTACTATTCCGCTTCAATATTCGCTACTCTACCTCCATGATTTATAGCGCCGAATCCCATTCGACATCGACAATGCAAAGACTCCTCGACAGTTTCCGCGATACGCCCGTCAGTTGGGTGGCGGACACCTTCAAACCGCTGACGCCGCTGGTGACCAACGCCGTGCCGATGTCGCATCTGACCACGGCCGAAGGTTGCGCCAGCGTGCTCAAACGCTATCTGGATGCCAACGCTGCCGACGCCGCGCAGTGCGACAAACGCCGTGCGCGGATCTCAATGTGGTCACAATGGTATTTCGCCACCCTTTTGCCGAGCTGGGTCATCGTTTCCCTGCGCCACGGGTGGCAGCTGCCTATCGCCGCCCAAAACGTCTATTTGTGCATGCAGGAAGAAGGATTGCCCGCGCAGATATATCTCGACGGTGAAGGCGAAGCGCTGACCTCCGCCGAGCCAATGGCGCGGTTTGATGTGATGATCGAGCAGCATTTGCGCCCGGTGTGTGAAGCACTGGCAGAATTCTCCGGTCTCAAGCCGGGTATTTACTGGAGTAACGCGGCAATCCGCGTCGGCTGGGGCGTGAAGCAGGCGGAGCTGGCGAACGCGGATATCTCTGACGGCATGGCGTTGATGGAATCCCGTGAGCTGCGCCGGGGCGGTAAAAATCCGCTGTTCCAGCCGCTGCGCCCGGAAAACCCAGCCGATCCCGACAGCGCGCAATACCGTAAACAGTGCTGTCTGCGCTACGATCTGGCAGATCACGCGATGTGCCCTTCCTGTCCGTTATTGCTAGCAGAACGTAAATCCGGCAAAAGACGCAAAACAATGGCGGAGTAATTTCTAAATCCGCCAAAGGCTTACAAAACCTGACTAAGCTTAGCGTTAAAAATCATTGGATCTTAACCGCAGATAATTATAAGAATTAGGTTATATAGTCGAATGCTAAGACTTTGATATTGTTAAATTTAATACAGACAATATCATTTAATACCGTCATTGATACCGTTCCGGGGTGAAGTTAACCCGGCTTTGCGGTGGTACGACAAGAATCAACGGCGGCATTCAGCTCTTTCTCGTATCCGATCCGCTGATGGCGTTCAGCACGAAGAGCCTGCATCTGTTTGTCTATGGAAGAACCGATCGGCAACCGGTCAACTGCGAAGGCTGGCGCGGCGATAGCACCAGGGTCACATGGTACCTGCACCGGGACTTTCACTTCAACATAAACAGGCTCCGAAACAGCGGCGCGCCCAGAGCAACCGGTCAGGCCGACGGCCAGCATTATCATCAGCCATTTCATTTCGCACGCTCCCGCGCTAACTCAGCGTCGAACACTGAAGATGCAGCAGCGCAAACGTCAGGACCATCAACGCGCTCAGCCAGAACATCACTGGCTTTGCCGTAATCATCCTTCGCTGATTTGCGCGCGGCGGCCACAGCATCCTTTGCAGCTTTCTCCCTGACCACAGCTGCCTGCTGAAGCGCGGTGATTGCAGCGTTCTGCGAATGAATGGTTGCGTTGGCCTGATCCTTCAGGCTGCCACACTTCGACAGTTTATCGTTCAGGTTGTCGATGGTTGGCTGGTAATGCCGACCGGCCAGCCAGGCGCCAAGGCCGACAACCGCGCTCAGCGCCAGCAGCAACACGACAATGCAGACAATCAACTTTACGGCGTTAGACATAATGCCTTCTCCTTATCGCGGCGCGTCACCAGGCCGGGAAGAACTTTGCCACCTGCGTATACCCAGCGCGGGAACTCATTACACGCTTCGGTTATCCGTCCCTGCCTGAACATCCAGAACATCGTGGACTTCCGCATCGCCGGACAGCCGATGTTAAACGTCACGCTGACAGCAGCATCAAACGCGCCCTGTTTCAGCTTCTCACCGTCGGCGTACCGGTTTACGCACTTCTCCGCATCGATGATGTTCTTCTCCCAGTCGGCGGCGATCTGCGCATCAGTCTTGCGGACACCGGGCTTAACGCCGTGCGTGTTGCCCACGCCGTCCGTCCAGACATCTGCCGGGCACCGGTACGGCTCACGCTGGCAAGACTCAGCATTACCGATCAGTTCCAGACCCGGTTCACTGGTTCTCACCTGCCCGCTGGCGACGACCAGAGCGATGATGGTTATGACGGAGCAAACGGCACCGGCTTTACCGGCTTTTCTGATGGCACTCATGCGTCGTTACTCGCACGTTGCAGGGCTTCATGGACTATCTCAATTGCGGCGGGAGGTTTAGCGGGGTCGTAGTTCCTGAGAAAATCGGCATACAAATCTGTGCGCCTTTTCTCATCAGCAATAGACGCCAACTTGGCAGCCTTATTAATGCGGTATGTGCGGATGGTATAGATGGCACCGACGACGGTACCGATAATGAAGGTGTAATCTTGAAGTGATAGTAGTGCTGTACCGGCGGTCACTGTTGCCCATAGGTAGGTTATCCAACTGCCGATCGTGCTTAACGCGTTGTGTATCCAGTTTTGAACTTGGTTCATGAGACAACCCCTTTGAAGTAGGTTGCCCCATGATACACAAATATTCACATACGGATAAAAATTACCTTCCTATTTTGCCACCCAACCATTTGAGTCGGTACCTGACTCTTTTATGTAGAGTGTATTACCTGTTCCTCCATCCTTTCTGGTGTAAATGCTACCAATAGGGGCCCCCATCCCAATCGTGCTCGGCGACCCAGTGCTGAATAAATGGCTAACACCACTTTCTCCTGTCGCTTGGTTGTTTATAGGAGAATTTCCATATACTGAATTATTGTAAACCTTCACATTAGAACATGTACTGGTAACGCGGATGCCAAGGTCTGGGCCAATAGCAGCTCCGTTACTACGTATATTGTTACCCTCGATAATTCCGTTAGATGACGCAGAGTCTATATTAACTCCACTCCTTGTGTTTGAGGCAGTGCTAACACCGAACATAACATTTCCCTTAACAACAAAACCGTCATACTTACCGTTTATATGCACGCCACTATAGGAAATGTTTGTAAACACGTTATCAGATATAATTACATTGCCTGACAGTCCAGTACCGATAAAACTTGTCGAATCTGCCTCAGTAACCCACACCCCGTTATTTGTTGCATCTGACCACACGTTGCCCTTAATAACGCATTTTTGTATAAATCTCCCGCCAAACAAACCTAAACCGCCGCGACCAACGTTGTTTGACACAACTAAATTTCGACACCATCGAGCGTCTATCGCATAACCTAAAGGTTCAGATACTTCCATAGAATTATCGCTAATCTCTATGTAGTCATGCCATATGTCTGAAATGTCTGTAAACGGGAAGGGGGGAGCAGCAAATAACACTGGAGCGCGCACTCTTAGGAATGTGTTACCTATGATTTTCCCATGGCGACTTCCTTGGGGTTTTACACTGCTTGGCAGTGGTGTTACGTGGATGCCGCGAGATGTGCTATCCATAAAGGTGCACCCCTGTACCAACCAGTTACTCCAGTTAAATACGCGAACACCTGCGAATAGACAACCCACGGCTTTGCAATTAATAATACGAATATTGTTGTCTTGCACCCCGTAAGAGGTGGCGTGGTTTCCTATCAATGCGCCAAAACTTCCTAATCCAGATTCAGAATTTGGCTGCACAATGCAATTCTCAACCAGCAAATCATTGCTCTGCACATAAGAACCAGCACTCAGTAACCCTGGATCTAACTGAATCGCTTCGGAATAGTTCCGAGACGGATCTACAAGTTTAAAGCCAGTGAATAGGCAGTCACGTATAACGACTCTCTTCCATGCTGAAATATCTATGCAGTGGAAGTCACAAACATTCATAAAGGTGACGCCAGATATTAATAAATCATTATTTTCTGTGCTGCCAAGTATATCAAATGCAGCGTCACCCATGTTATGTGCGTTACCGTCAAATGCTCCACCTATAACACTCGAATTGCTAGCTTGACCTTGCGCAAAGCTAAACATCGATGTACTTGCGGTGTAGTTGCGTCTAATTATAACCCCTTCGCTCATCTCCAGTTTAGTATTCGCATACATTGTTAACTGGCCGCTTATTTTATAAACGCCCGGGATTGTTATGCGAATAGTACCGCCACCTTTGGTGCGCAACGCTTCAAATGCTTTGTTTAAATTTTGAATATTGTCATCTAATAAAGGAAACGCTCCGAAGTCTGAAACATCAAGAATCTCACTGTTTTTATCGTGCTGTGTTTTATCTACGGCCCCAGCAAACGGCTGCTTTACTCCTATTTTCGCATCACCCTGCGTTAATGACGACGTATCGGCAAGAACCTGAAGAACAAACTGCCCTGAACCATCAGTAGACAGCGCTGCTAATGCATTGTTTAGCGTTTGTTTGTTCACTGCATCCTGAGCATTAATAGGATCTGCAAGACTGGCGATTCTGAATTGCTTAGCATCGTAAAATGATGAACGACTATTAGGCCGCCTTAATGCTAAACCGATCCAACCCAACGCCTGCTGGATAAGCATGGTCAGATAATCGAAAGCATTCTCATGTACCTCTGCAAAAAATGTTCCCTGATTACGCAGGTCTGTTTCCTGCACAGCATCAAGATCCCTCTCAATGATAAACCCGTAACCATTTGGCAACGGTGCATTCAATGTCACTGCTCCACCGTTATACGTACCAGCACCACTGACCGTGTAGTCAGTTCCGAGCGTCAAAACCGTCTCAACTTCCTGAAGATCTATCCGTGTGACTCTCAGGTTAGATGAACTCAATATGCGAAATGGGTATGGGAAGACAGTAGTAACTCCGTTCCCCGTGTATGCGGCTTGATTAACCTCAGTTGAAACAGTCATGGCGCGGCTCCGCGTTGTTGGTAATCCGCTCATCTTACCGTCTAATAACCCCTATATGAATTTTAATTACCTATATCGCATCGCTAGATTACCTTATTGGTAAACACAAAGGGCTGGCAAAAACTGAAATGATTTGATACTGTTTTTATATACAGTACTTATTGAGGTGTGAGTGATGAAAACAGGAGGAGAAAATGAATATCACTATCCGTGCACGGATTCCTACTCAGAGGAAGTCCACACGCCAAGAGGTGTAGCTGCGTTAAAAACCGGGTCAAACATTGAGAGGTTGCTGCTCCAGCTCTACGAAGAGGGCTACGACATCTCTGGCGCGATGACAGAACTGCAGGCCCTGCTCAACTACGTCACCGACAACCAGGAGAAGTTGCGGGACATTGAGACGCACCTCATGTATTTGCTGCAAAAGGCGCGTAGTGAGATGTGATCGTTACCGAGCCAGCGTCGTGTGCAGACGGCGTTCTTATCCAGCGACGGTAAACATTGCGCATTAATATTGTGTAATAGTTACCTTTTTGGTAAGTTTACACACCGCAAATAATGCGCCATAGTGTTTACGCACCAGCAAAATCTGGTGCCGGGATTGGTCTCCTGAAATCTACAAAGGCGCACGACACGCCTAAGCGTGTTTTTTTATTCGTGCGGCACAGCCTCATCTCAATGGTGGGCTGGGCGGGGGCTTCCTCGGAAGCGCCGGGTCCTTTGTAGCCGGTAGACCAACCCTGTTCAGCTCACCACCAGCCTGATTGGTCTCAGCGGTGGTGACTTCCAACTACAAAGGAAACTCATCATGAAAGCTCAAACCGAACCCACTATCTTCAGCTTCGAATCAGCCAGCCAAATCAGAATGGTTTCTGTAGACACTCGCCCATACTTCGTGGCTCAAGACGTGTGCAAGGCGTTAGGGATACAGGCCGTTGATGTTGCTCTGCGCAAATTGGATTCCGACGAAAAGGGTACGTATTCAGTACGCACCCCAGGCGGTTTCCAGTCGCAAAGCGTTATTTCCGAGTCCGGCCTCTATACCCTGATCCTGCGCTGCCGCGATGCGGTGACACCCGGCACTATCCCCTACCGGTTCCGCAAATGGGTTACCAGCGAAGTGCTGCCGGCCATCCGCCAGACTGGGCAATACTCTCAGCGCCAGCCGGAAGTTCTCGCCGATCTGGTCGGCACATCCACTGCCAGCACCATGAACATTCGAGACGGACGCCGCGGTAAGAGCGCCACTGCCAGCAAAGCAGCGCAGCGGATTGCCGACGAGTGTGTGCCGATGATCATGAAGGCGGTGCAGAACCAGTATCACTACAGCAACGAGAACGTCGGTCCGGCGGAGTTCCTGCCAGCGGTTCTGTCAGATAAAGGAAAGACTCAGCTGCATGCCCTGCTCCGCGAGCTGGCGGAGAACGGCCATGACGTGTCAGGTGCGCATCGTGAACTGGAGATCGTGCGGTACATGCTGGCGCAGCAGCAGAAGTTATTGTTGGACATCGCTACCCATGCGGCGTACATCCAGCAGGCTACGAAGATTCAGTAAGCTGATCAGGCGTCGGGATCCCGGCGCCTGTAGAGTATTCTCTGAGTAATCTTTTTTGTTTGCAAATCTACCGCTCTCACGTAGAATTACCAATAAGGTAACCGGATGTCGGTTGAGCAACTTGCTAACCAGCCATTACCTTTTGATAAATATGGGGTGCACATATGCCAAAAAATCTGGTAAATGCCGCAAAGGTTAATGAGGTATTCGCTCATCTGAACGAAGGCCAGGATAACCGTGCCCTGTACTCAGCCTTAGCAAATGGCGTTGATATCACGTCGGAAGTTAAAGGTATGATGCTGGCTCCTGGTTATCGCTTAGTGCGTGTTGAAAACCGCATGCCTGATAGGATTTCTCAGGAACACTTTGAGTTGGCTCTAATCAACGATGTGAGTGAAGATGTTGCGTATTACAACCGGGTAGTCTTCCAGCCCGATGCCGTTTTACGTTGCAGGCCTGTTACTCAAATTCTTGTTTGGCGTTCATTAAAACGCGACCATCGTTCTGTTTTGCATGAGCTGGCTGGGCTGATTTTCTTCGGATATCTATTAGAACGGTATGATGTGATCGTTTCTGATATGAACCAGACTCACGACGGCATGTCCTTCTGGCAAGCAAGGATGTATGATGCCATTGCGTTCGACATGTACGTTTACGCCTACGACATGATGAGCGGAGAGATTAGAAAGATTTCCTCTGAAGATGATGTTGGCGTTCAAGAAACTTGGTTGTGGGGTGATCCGGATCACCATGAAACAAGGTTAGCCATAATTTCTAAAGTTGAGCTGCCAGCAGCATAAAGATAAAGCCCGCGATCGCGGGCTTTTTTGTGTCTATCCTTGATTAACCTTCAACCACGCTACAAAAACTACAAAGATGAACCAAATTGCACATGAGGAATAGATAGCTTTTCCACTCTTAAAAATGCTGCTGCAAATCCACCATCCAAAAATCAAAAAAAGTATAAAAAAAGCTGCAAATATTAAATTGTCCAACATGGTTTTTCCTCACTTTTTTATCCCTTCATTTAGGGAATCCCATCTAAATTATCTTTAATTATCGACGACATATCAACCTGCGAATTTCCGTGCTGGCAACCTCAGCAAAGGTCGATTTAAAAGCACCGCGAGGTTTCTTGTATCTGTAGATAACTAACTGAACCCAATTATTCACTGGTAAAGTTTCACTTAAGGGAATACTTTGAGTAGCCACATTTATGGCTATAACTACACACAGGTTTTACATGAAAAAAATATTCGCAATGCTTCTGGTTACTCTTTCTCTCGGAACATCCGTGCAAGCCTTTGCCGGTAACTGCCAGCATGATGGCGACACCGCATCAGATGGTTCACGCTGCGGGGCACGCTCAGAGGACTCTCGCCCAGGCGGCAAAGGAATTCGTTAATGAAAAGCCCCACGGATGGGGCTTTTTTTATGCTATTTTTCTATTTCCAAACCATTCGGCCAACGCAGTTATTCCTCCGAGAGCTACCACTAATAATAACCCACCGAAGAACAAGCCCGCAGCCTGCCACCACTCCCAATCCCAGGCTTGCATTGCGCCCGCCATACCAACCACTGATCCAAGAATTGGGATGTAAGCAACAATAGCCGCCAGGATGAAAGAGAAAAATGCGTTGATCCCCCACCAACTTTCAAGGCCCGCCATCACCGCAGCCAGTTGTACAAGCCCTATCCCCATATATATGATAAAACCTATCGCTTGCATGTAGTCACCTCTGAGGAATTAAATTGAAAAGTAAAATAATATCCATGCTAATTATTATTTCGCCGCTGCATGCTAATGCAGCTTTTGAACAATATAAGCCTTTGGTCGTCCCTATCCAAGGACTGAAAGAGCAATCCAACACCTGCACTCCAAACTTGATAAAAGAAGACATGTGCATTCAAGCTAAAAAACTGGCAGGTAACGTGCAAAAGGAACTGCCAATTAAGAGTGGCGATAATCTGTACATTACGAATGTAAAGGCCGATAACACCCGAGTCATCATTACGGCAGAGATGAAATACAATCGAAACGCGCTTGAACATGCATATCAAAACAATGATAGTGATATCGATAAAGCAAAAAAAATACTTAGTTACAATGCGGAAAACTCGGTATGTCAGAACAAAATTTTAATGTCATTTATAAATCTTGGTGGTGTCATACAATATGAGTATGTATTTAATGACGGCAATCTATTCAATATAGTTGCCGTCAGTTCATGTAAAACTACTTAATCTGCTCCTCAATCTTATTGAGAACCGGTGCAATAACATGCAAGTTTTGATACGGCATCATTTTTCTCACTGCATGGACTTGTTTGTCGTCAAATTCTCCATTCAACACACCGTTGGCGATCGTCGCACTGTCGCCAGCCATATCAAACGTCGGCCCCATTAAGGCACCGATCGCATTACGGCTCTGGAATCGCGATACCGGCGGCGCACCGAACATGGCGCCCAAACCGAAACGCCCACCGCTCATGTTCTCGACGGTGTTCACCGGCTCAGACAACCAGCCCAACATCCCTGATCTGTCGAGCCCCTCTTTGACCAGGTTGTTAGGACGATAATCTACCTCACGCCCCGACAGGTTTTGCTTCATCGTGTAAACCATGGCACCCAGCGCGATAGAACCGAGCGCACCCAGATAGAACGATGCATCCCCCTGCTGTATTCCTGACGCCAGTACACGGTTATGAGAAGCGAAAATAAAGGTCTTGAACTGCATGATTATTTTACCGGCTTCAGTGCTCATCATCAGCGGCGTATCCCCCGCGCCTGGCGTTACGATAGTCGAGTCAACATCCTTTAACACGGCAGCCTGAAACGCTTCACGCACAACGCGATCATCCCATAGATGGCTATGACCGGTAAGGAGGCCGTCCATGTCTTCGCCATGCTTTGAATATTGCTCAGCGATACGCCCAAGCATGCTCTGATCGATGCCGAGCTGAGCCAGTTTCCGGATCTCCTTCTGTGGCAGTTCCTTACCTGCTGAAAGCAATTGGGCATTATCAAGGATGCGGGACTGCACTACCAAGCCAGACCACGACTTCAGCGTTGTATTCCACTGATTCATTAATGTCCAGTTTCCAAACTTCTGAGTCCCCCAGTTCAAACCTTTCTCTAAAGCTGACCGCCGGCTGTAGGGGTCGGTAAGGTCTGCAATGGCTTTTGTTCTGGTAGAAAGCACGTAATCCAAACCTACGGCCATTTCTCGGAGATCTTTCGTGGCCACTTTAATGGCGGACATATTACGGAGCATCACGCCAAGAGGTCGCAAAGATTTAGCCAGGCCATGCTGCATCATCGGGCGCGCAAGGTCAGGCAGTGCCGATATTGTCATGCCGCCGAGTAGGCGAAGGAAATTCACATTACGAGCCACGCGACCTGCACGCACAAAGAAGCTTCTCGGATCCCTCGGCGCACCGTAGGTCCCTATCAGGCGATCGCGCATCCCTTCGATATCACGCAGGTCTGCACTACGTTGTTTCTCCAGCTTAGCGCGTTCTTTAGGCGTTTTGGCATCACGGATAAGCTGAGTGTACTCCTCAGAAACCTGCCTGATTTGCTCACCCATATCTTTGCTGCCGAACCGGGCAGTAAGCTCAATCTCTGGCCCTATCTGGCGCAGGTAGCTTTCCATAACATGATTGATGTCCGACTCTAGAAAGTCCTCGATACGCTCATCAGGAATGAGAAGGCTGCGGCTCTTTGTAAATCCAGCGCGCCCAATGATCTTTTCAGGAATGACATCAGCCGGTACGAATCCAGATGGCGCACCGATTATTTTATTTACTATTTCATCAGCAGCATCCTCTGCTTCTTCGCGGCTTAAAGGTTCTGAATTTTTCAGATTCCTCTCGCGGCTGGCGTTCAGCCTGTCGGTTGATTTCACTTTTTTATTCAGCGCGCGCAGCTCAGACTGGTATTTCTTGGTGTTCTCCAGAATATCGCTGTGGCGGGCGAAGGCGTCTCGCTCTGCTTTTGCCGCAGTCACCGCTGCTGCATCATCGCTTTCTTTGATGATTTTATCCCGGGCAGCAATTTCAGTTTTTAATTCAGCCTCTCTGCCTGCCCATGCTTTAGAGGCGGTGATGTCATCGGCCAATGCCTTTGCCTTGGGCGCAGCATCTGCGGCATCATTCAGCCCAGCGTTTATTTTCTCCAGACGTGCAGTAGCCTTTTCAGCCCCGCCATAGCTGATGCCTCGCAGCCATGTCGCTATACGCCCACGAAACTCTGTGCGGTCAGAGAGGATTTTGTCGAACTTGTATACGCGAGGGAGATAACTTTGAGCGGTTGAAACACTGACGTCTTCAGGCAAAATACCCAACTCCTGCATGCGAACTTTTGTCGCTTCAAAAATTGGCCTGATGGATGCTGCTGCTTGGGCAACCTCTGGAATTTCACTCTGATCACCACGCCGCATAGCCGCACCAACAGCCTCGTTAAAATCGACGAAGTTCATGCGTTTACCACCGGTGGTGCGGATGTTCTTGCTGTATGCCTGATATGCGTCTTTCGTATTTTCCATCTGCTTATACAGCATGGTGTCGTACTGTTTTATCTTTGTCTCAGCCGCGGTAAATGTCGCAAGACCCTCGTCATTTTTGGCAAAGAAATAGTTGTTCTCGGCCAACTGCTGATTTATGGCGCGTGATGATCGTGCTGGTGACTGTGCCAGGCGCCCGCCTGGGTTAATGCTCAGGGTTTTATTGAACAGCCCCAGCCCTGCAAGCTGCTCTTGATCGAGAGTGGTGTTAAATACCTGTGCTGCACCAATACTCTGCGGCGCGTCGGTGCCCCGTAAGTTGGCAGATACCGAGGCATTCACCGCTTCGCGCGCGCCAGCGCCAGCAAGCACCTGAGCGCCAGCACCGAGGATCCCGCCCACCATTGCATCAACAACCACATTCATGGCGCTCTGCCCAAGGGTGCGAGTCTCCTGTGTTTCGTTTAACGACAACTCGGAGGCTACCCCAGCACCAGCATTGGCAGCCGCAAAGCGAGCAGCTGTGCTGATTGCAGATCCGCCACGCTCAACAGCACCCAGAGGGACAAAAACTGAGGCAACGTTAATCGGGTCGACAAGTCCCATAGCCATGCTTGAGATGATGCCAGCACCGCCAGCCTCAGATAAAAACGCCCGGTCCTGCATTTGTGTATCGATCCGATGTTTTATCGCCAAAGTTTCTTCTGGAGAACCGGCATCGATAAACGAATCAGCATAGTCTTCATAGCCTGTAAGGTCGGCAGCGTTATTATCAAATGGATTATATCCATCGACCTTATCAAACTGGCTAAACGGCGCGCTGGCAATAAAACTGCCCAGAGAGTTGTCCAAGCGGAATGCGGCGTCGCGAGAACGCTGCACCTGCTGATCCTCAGTGAATGGGTTCAGGGCAGAAAGCAGTGACGGTGTTTGCTGATAAAAACTATTGTCTTCTGGCTGCGGGATCTGGCTGACATCAGCAGACAAAAGTTCATCCGGTTTTTGCTCGTAAGTTGGCATCATTTCCCCCCGGCTGTGATGTTAGATGGCAATTGGTTAGCGATACCTGCGCCGAATGGTTTAGTGAAATCTGGTGGCTGATAACCTGTGTCATTGGTGAAACCAGACGATGTTACTGTTTCACTTTGCTGGCGCTGCTCTTTGGCAGCTTCTACGCGTTGCTGCTGGAAGCCCATTGTTGCTTTATACATAGGGGATGTTTTTTGGTCTGGCTTGAATCGAACAGGCATCCCAGTTTCGCCATAATATGGCCTCACATCATCATATCCTTCGGCGTTTTTCTGACGCACCATCACGCTGTAGCTTTGATCTCGAGGAGTAACAGCGTCAGGCACTAACACAAGGTCCGTGTCATCGCGCTCGCCACCGAAAGATTTATCGAGTAATTCTCTTTTCTCATTCCCCCATTGCCCCTGAATCCAATTGCCTGAGCCGTTATTAACGCCATACACCGCCTCCGGCGCATACTTCATGATCTCAGGACTGCCATTTACTGATGACACACCCCACGTATTCCTGATCATGGCGTTTGTCATGGCTTCCGCCTGACCGGCATCACCGCCAGTCTGCGCAAAGTTGGCATCATAAATAGTCTGGTAGTCACGCTGATATTGAAGATTCGATCGTGACGGGTCACTCGCTGATGGAGTGAATGACGTCGCTGATGTCAGCGCGCTGATATTACTTTGTGCCGCTGACTCACGACCTTTTAGATAATCTTTATCGCGCTGCTTTGTGCTGATCATTTGTTTGGTGCGATCATCCTGCTCGTACACCTGGCTATAGGACATATCAACCGCTTTATCTGCGGGAACGCCTGCGCGGTCATATGCATAAACCTTGGCGTAAAATGCCATCGCTCCTTTATCCAGATTGGTCACGGCGGCAGGGTTGTTGTCAAAAATCTGGCCGTACATTCTAGCCATCGGTACAACTACAGCAGGATCCTTGGATGTTGCACCGGCGGTGAGCATTGTTTTGATCTGAGTTGGCAGGATGCCCGACTTGGTGGTGATGTTCGCAACCTGGCTAAGGCTTTCGTCGCTCTTGATGTTGAAGTCAGGCGCTACGCTCTGGTCGAAGTAATGATCAGCTGCGGCCTGATTGCTTTTGTCATTCGGGTCCAGAGGGAAATTATTCTGAAGCGAAGAGTTAAAACGATTTACGCCCTGACCCTTTTCCCACTCGGCATCAAGCTGCTTGAATTTAGACTGCATTTTGTCCCAGCGCTGCTGGTTAGCTGCAAAGTTGGGTTCATTCGGGTCGTTCGGACGCAGGCGCTCCAGCACATCCTGACGGCCAGACGGTGACATGTCTTTGGCTGCGCCAATCACAGCGCCATACCTCACCTGATCCTGCATATCCTGCCACTGCTTAGTTCCCTTCAACGGACCATATGCCTGAATGAAATCGTTTTGAGTAGGCATCTGGCTTGGTCTTAAACCTTCATCCAAAGCAGAGTAGGCGTCTTTTACTGATGAGCCAATTTGTTGAGCGTAGAGTGCGCGCTGCTCGTTCTGCATGGCCTGAGCCTGACGGAGATATTGCCCCTGCGCTGTTGGGCTCGCAGCATCAAACGCAGCATTGCCAGTACGACGCTTCGATGAGTTCAGTGCAGACAAGCCCAGCGCGGCGCTGACGCCGGTATTTATTTGTTCTTCACTGTACGGTTGGTTACCATTTTCATGGTTAACAATGCCTGCGCACAGCGCTGCCAGAGTGCTTGGGTTGGTCATATCTAACTGGTCATTAGCACCAACTCCGAGATTTTTGCACAAAGCACTGATATAGCTGTTCGTGTCATTACCATCAGCCGCTGGCGCCCAACGATTTACCACATCTGCGACGGTGTTAATGCCCTGCCGTTGGTATGAAAGCAGGTTTTTTCCCAATGCACGGATCCCATGCTCTGGTGTTTCGAACTTGGCAAATCGTCCATCACTACCGGTCTGACCTTCCCAAGGATTTGCGTCACTTGCCTCAATGTTTCCGGGGTTGTTGTTTCTCAACCCGCGCGCAGGAGAGGAATTGCCATGCGATGTGAAGCGGCTAGCGCCCCCAAGATCTGATGGTTCGCCATTTTTCTGAATGAATTGGTCGTATCGGCCTGCTGTGAGCTGAGCAGTTAAAGCAGCCTTGGATGACTTATCACGGAAATTAACCCAGTTGGCTTCAATCTCTTCAGGGCTTTGGCCGTGCGTTTGCCCGTAAGCCATGATCTGATCTCTGGCCATGAGGTTTGCATCAATAAAACCCTGATTGTCATCAAAGCTGTTTTCGGCCTGCTGCTGTAGGTTGCTGATCAACCCCTGAAACTGACCTGCTTCAAACTGCTGGCGCTGGCCGATCTCGTAGGTTTTTGCACGGCTCGATACTTGCTGTCCAGCCTGTTCAAACTGACCGCGAAATTGGTCTTTAACGGGACCGTCTGGAATTGCTGAATATGCTTTATCTGCAAGCTGTGAAAGTTGCCCAGACACCTGCTCACTCTGCCCCAGCGCCTGCGCACCCTGCTTTGTTACCAAGCCAGTCTGAGGGTTATTGATCAGGTCATCAGCCTGTTTGTTGAAATCCAGCAGAGCATTCTGGGCAAAGGCCAAATCTGTTTTATGTTTTTGCTCTTGGATCACTCCAGACAGGTTACTGCCGAATTCAGCAATGGCATCCAGTCCGCCAGGTCGCTGCTGAATGTTGGCAACGTTTACTGGACCCTGACGGTCTACGCTCTGACGTTCGTACTGCGGTACTGGTACTGTTGGCATGACGTCACCTTACCTGAATGAGAATGGGGCAGTTGCGGAATAAGGTTGCTTAGCGGCGCTGGAGAACATATTCGAAGATGATCCTGCTGTGGCGCCCAATCCGCCCATGGTCTGGTAGGCAGAGAATCCTGACAGCGTCGCGTTTAAAATTGTTGAGCCTGCTTTTGAGTAACCGGCGTTCTGATCAATCTTCCCCTGCGCTCGGCTGGTGCTGGCTTGGAAGTCCAGACCAGCAGCCTGCCGCTGTGCGTTGTTGATAGTGGTCAGCGAGTCCAGCTCAGTGCCTGATGCCGTATCCCCGAATGTGTTCAGCGCTGATCCAGATGTCATGTCAGTGCCGTTGGCACCGAATGCGGCCGCCTGCCGGCCAGCTACCTGACGCCCCTGATTGCGCTGCTGAAGTGCCTGTGAGTTACCGGCGTTAATTGCATCACGCCCAGCCTGCTCCTGCGCATCAGCGTTGGCATTCGCCACCTTCTTGGCGTCATTGCCTTGCTTCACTGCGCTGGCAGCTGATGCCGCCGCCGCGATGGCGGTAATAGCCAGAACTGCTGTTGTCGGCTCACACATTATTCAGCCCTCAAATGGAAATGGTGGAAAGGTAATTGCAGCGCACCATACGGTTGCGCTTCGTTAAGCGTGAAGCCAAGCCAGTGCAGCCAGGATTTCGCGGCGGCGTTGCGGGCATCAACGAAGTTTTCAAGGCGAGGGTAAAGCGCCAGCATTTGTGCCAGAACCGGGCGGCAATGGCGCAGAAAGGTTACCTGCACTTTCTCCAGCCGATCGGTAGCGACCAGCCAAGGAACGCCGAAGCCTGTCAGCATTGATGCAGGGCATACACCAAAGATGCCCACAACTTCACCGTCGATAACCCCTGCCCAGCAGATGGAAGACGCAGCCATAGAGCGGCGCAATACCTCTGAAGGTTCAATCAGCGCAGCAGCATAGAACTCATCAATATCCGCCTGGCGGATGTACGGCAGCATTTCTGCCGCATGTGCTTCGGTAGCCGGAATGATTTGAACGGTGCGCATATCAGCCACCCACCGAGACTTTAGGGATGATCGACAGAATGGATAGTGGCAATGGGTCTGACTGAGTAATGATTACTCGGCCTGACTTATCCCACTCAGATTCGAGATCAACGGTGATCAGTCCGGTTCTGTTGCTGACAGGGTCATCGTAGAACTCGAACTCACGCTGAGGATACTCGTACATCTTCCCGCCCGGCGTTCCGGCGAAGATGCCGCGGCTGTCCTGCACCATGATGTCGGCTTTGTTGATGATTTTTTTCTTGTCGAGAATGGTTTCCTGTCCGGAAAAGTTGATATCCAAAGTTTCGACCACGGCTGATATTGGCAGGCCGACATGGACAACAGCGCCCGGTGTTTCCAGTGAGATTGCCCCAGCGCTTACCACCTTCTGTGGCTCAACGTTCCCGTCAGAAAGGATGCTTACCGTTTGCCCTTCGAGGTGATTAAGACCGGTGAAATTGGCTTTTGCGAGATTCCACGTGGCTGTGGCCACAGATTGGAACTGCACCGGAACATTACGGTTGGCGCTGACCGTGACGACATTACCGCTGGAAATGGCAACGATCTGGAGCTTCAGGATTTTATCCGTTGCATCCTCGATATATGGCAGCAGAACCTGATCGCCTACATTACCGGCGCTGAAGAAACTGGCACCGCTGATCGTCAGCGTGTAATCCGTACGGTAATCCCAATCGCCGGTGCCGCCTGTCAGGACCACTGTGCGCGATGCGTCAGTGTTGCGTCCGTCATAGGTCAGCCCGCTGTCAACAATGAAAGAGTCGCTGATGTCAGCAAAAATGCGCGAGTCTAAGCGCTCTATATAACGTTTGGTCTGGCCGTTGATGACGCGGCGGACAACAGCATAAAGGGCATCTTCATTGCCTTCGCTGATGCTGCACACCGACTCGTAATATCCGTTCGTCGCCGGGTGCGGGTGCCAGGCTACAACCTGCTGGTCGCGCAGATACGTCAGCCCCATGAGCAGACCATCGTCGCGAATACACCAGACAATGCTGAATGGTGTGATGGCAAACGCCCAGTCGATAATCTGATGACCGATAAACAAATGGTTTGCCAGAATAGTCAGGTCAGAACCCTGAAAGCCGTCAACGTCAAACGAGTAGGCCAGATCCCGCACAGCTCCTCCCTTCTGCTGCACGAACAGCGCAACGTTGCTGATGGCGATTGGTGGAACATCGCTTGCGCCGTTCTGCCCCTGAGAGCTGAAATTGAATGTCGATGGTGTGAGCGTGCCCGTCTGGTCGCCGTTGACTTTGTACTCGCCACCGGACGTGAGCGCGACCAGTGATCCCACGTCGATCAGGTGCAGGATTTTATTCAGCTGGCGGCCAGCATAGGTGTAGCTGATAGCATCGTCGTCCACAGAAGGAACGGACGTTCCGAAGTCTTTGTAGTCGCCGCTCTTGCTGGTCCAGACTGTTTGCGGAAATGACGCTGATGCTGCAAACATCAAACGTTGCTGGAAATAAACAACGGTCGATGGATAACCATCAACGCTGTTCCATGCGAACTTCGCCCACTTATAGCTCGGAGTGACGGTCAGGCTTTTCGGCAGGCGGTTGATAACGGTTGCTGTGGCCGTCAGGCCATCACCAGCAACTGCAGTGATTCTGGCAATGCCATTCCCGCTGTGCAGATAAAGCCACTCGACGCTGTTTGCATCTCCATACCAGCCATCTAACTGTGTGCCATCGGTGTGCGTCGGCGCTACGGTGCCGGTCTTGCCAGCTCGGGTGCATTCGTAATAGTTGGTGGAGTAACGGATCTGCTCACCCAAAGTAACATCACGCCCCGTCTCCCATTTAGCGACGTCACCAGTGGTGCGCTGCTCGATAAAAAATAGGGTGCCGACCTGCTCTGCACTGAAAATAGCGGAGGTACATGTCAGCGTAACAGTCCCGGTTTCCCCGGAAGATTCCACGGTGACGGATTCATCGATATTGCCATCCTGAAATGGACCATCATTTGTGCTGACCGGTGCCGTGCGCCAGTCTTCATTGCCATATCGGCGTATTTCCATTGGCGGATAAGCAACATGGCAGATCGTCATTACGTCGGCTGACTGCGTGAACTTCAGCATAAACAGGTCTGCTTCAGCGTAAGGCGTCACTACTTCAACCGGCTGACCAACGCTGGCGCCTGATGTGTAGAGGACCGGTGCGCCATTAGCCCAGACGCGCATATAACCAGCTCCGAATTCCAGAGCAAAGGTCTGGCTTACAGAGAACTGGAAAGGAATTAACCGACATTTCTGCGATGAGTTTTTGGCCTCCCCAAGGAACCTGAAACCTGCGCGGTTATCAACCCCACCGAACTGGCGCACCATGAAGTTGCGGCACCGACGCAGTGAACTGGCGTAACGCTCAAGGTCCACACGGCCATAAAGATTTGGTGAAATCTCACCACCGGCAAATGATGCCTGCATTGCGCTGACAGCCATTATGACAACCTCGCTATGGTGAACTCCGACTCAGGAACAGGCGGTTCTTCTGATTCGTTCATCGACCGAGCGCCAGCAGACAGGATCACCGCGTTGTACATCTGCAACGCTTTATTGCCCAGATCCCCGGAGGCAGACAGAGGCATCGCCAGTTCCGCAGCCAAACGCCAACTCAACGCATCACTAAACAAAGAGTCGAACATATTCGGGTCGGTTATTTTCCCGACGTACAGCAGCTGTGCTTCTGGCTGGTTGGTGTAAATTATTTTGCCTGTGCCGTCCGGGTCAGAACCCACCTCGTACGCAACGCGCATGCCAGGCGCAGGGAAACGAATCCCCGGCGTCATGATTTCAATAATGCGGGAGCAGTCGGTCGGGTACCGGTATGCAAACTGCCAGTCGGTTGACGGCGTATCCAGATCAGCAAGGACCACGCGCTTTGAAGCGAAGTTCCAGTCGAAGTCGCTCAGCACAGCGTCGCGGGCAGATTCGTAAAACACATTGCAAACATCAGCCTGTTTGCTTTGCTCGCTCAGGCTGTTGATGGTGCGTGAGCTGCCGATGCGCATCAGCGCGATGTTGCAAATCTGGATAACTGAACCCATTACTCATTGCTCCCGTAAAGCGTGTCAGCGGCGGTTTTCTGTGGCTCTGCGGCTTCATCCATCAGGCCGATGTCGGTGATCTGCATTTCGACACTGCTGTATGAGTCTTCGCCATCTTCGCGCATGCTGGTAGACAGCACTTTTACCTTGCCGCACAGCAGCATTTCAGAACCGACTTTAGGCAACGCGATCCCCAGTTTCTTCAGGGTTTCATCGTTGAGGGTGATGCGCAGACCCCACGGGTAGTCATCACGCTCTACCGTCTTGCCCTCTTCGTTTTGAAAGCTGTCAGTTCCCTGCTTTAGATTGACCATCTGCGGTTGTTTCATGTCGATGCTCCGGAGAGTAAAGGGGCTTTCGCCCCTTCAGGAAGTGACTGTTAAACGCCTAACTCAGCGCGCTTTTCAGCGATTTTGGTCTTCATGGTTTCAGCCTTCATGGCCGGATGCGGGGCTGAGCTGAACAGCGCTTCATACTCATCGCGCAGAGCAGCCAGATCGACATCAGCCTGATTAGAACCGTCACCTTCCGGCTTCGGCGCAGGTGGATTTTCACCTTCCGGCTTCGGCTCAACATAGTTCTTGTCGGCCTTCTTCTTCGCTTCTTTCGCCGCGTCGTTGATCGGCTCCAGTGCGCTGCCCGGCTTGCCTTCGTAATCCACTTCATCACCCTCAAACAAGAGCTGTTTGTTGATGTATGAAGGAGCCAGGATTCTGTAGCGTGCAACTTCTGACATGTTGCCCCCTGTTATTTAACGGTGAAGCCAGACGCGTAGAAGGTATTCGCATCGACATCGAGGTTAATGCCGGAGGTGAAAGCACCAGCAGTTAATGGACCGGTGCCGACCACGTAGTTCACGCGCAGGTACTTCAGCACACCCTGCGGAACCTTGGCTGACAGAACGCGCTTACCTGCCACCAGTGACGCCAGAGCCAGAGCACCGCTGTCGTACAGCGTTACCCAGGTGGAGTTATCGGCACTGGTTTGCAGCTGAACGTTGACGGTAGCAGCACCGGCGGCGGTGGCCGTGGTGTTTACGTTAGTCCAGAACTCCAGCGGTTCGCCCACACCAATATCGCGGCGTGTGCCTTTCAGCGGGCTAAGGTCGATCACATCGGTTGAAGCAGCTGTAGCGGTAACCGCCTGCGCTTCGGAGAACATCAACAGTTTGTCGAGGATCATCTTTCTTTCTCCAATGAGTGGGCTACATCAGCAGCCCATCAGTTAAGGTCGGCGGTTAAACAACGCGGGCTTCAGTTTCCAGAAGCGCATCGGTTTCGCGGATCGGCACGTTACGGAACGTAGTCCAGAACTCGCCCTCGGTTTCTTTCACGGACAAGGCCAGAGAGGCTTTGTTGAGTGACTGAATGTCCAGGTATTCGCTCAGAGTACGGTTCATGTAAAACACAGGCTTGCCCATGCCGCGGTTTGGAATACGGTGCAATGCTTTGATCATCAACTTCACGATGTCGATAGGCGTTGTAGCTTCGAGATCGCTGATGTCGATGTTTGCCACGCGCACCACATAGCGCCAGTCACGCAGGCATAAGCCGTTGTCCCACTTATAGTGAGAGCGGTAGCCTTCATATTTCCCGCCGTTGGCATCGAACAAGGTCTGTTGCCCTTTATCTTCATGGCTCAGACCGGCTTTCTGCCCTTTAGGGAAGATGCCGTGAACGGTGTTTTCGCCCCAGACAACCAACCAGATTGATGCGTTATCAGTGCCGGTACCGCCTGCATCGATAATGTTCTGAGCATTTCCGGCTGACAGGCTGGAGTAACGAGAGGACAGCCCCATGAACTGCTGGGCGTTGACACTGGTATCGCCATAGAACAGCGTGGTAGCCATTGACTGGTTCATGGCTTCGAGGAACGCACGATCTTCTGAAAGACGAAATTCACCGGTGTTTCCGTTCAGGTCTGCCAGTGACTTATCTACTTCGGAATAGGCTTCCAGCATGCCGCATGCATCGGTGATCTGAACGGTGGTTGATTTGCTTGGCTGTACGCCATAGTTCAGCAAGCGCCAGGTGGCGCTTGGCAAGCCAGAACGCACAGTTGTGCGGTGCCCAGTTGGCAGGTTGCCTTCTACGAATGGCATATCCTGCAACACTGCGTTCGTCTGCGAGAGCAGCTCCGTAATTTTGTCGATCTTACCGTTAGGGTCTACACGTTTACCCCAGTCGGCCAGCGTAAGCGCTGTGGTGCTTTTAACAGCCATATGTCATTTCCTCAGTTATTTCCGTACAGAACATCGGCCGCACTACGCTGGCCACCAGTGTTTGGCATGATCATGGAGTCTTCACTCATGGCCTTGCCGACTTTCACGAAACAACGCACCAGATCGGGATGATTCCCCAGACCGGTGGTTTCCAAATATTCACGCAGACCGGCAGGGGCAAACGTATCGAGAGCCTTCTGAGCCAGACCGACATTGGCAACAAAGGCATCACCACCGATCTCTTTGTCAGTCTTGACTTCGTTCGCCCAGGCTTCGGTTTGCTTCGCCCAGTTCTCCTGCTGGCGCGCTTCAATCTTCGGCAGGATGTCTTTGCCGTAGATATCAACCAGCTTCTGAGCCTGCTCGTTGTTCAGGCCGAGTTCACGGGCTACAGGCTCGAGGGCAGCAGTCATTTCAGCGTCAAGCTCTTGGCCTTCTATCGGCGACTTGAATTCGTACTTTTCAGGCACCTTGTCGGCTTTGTCTTTGGCTTCTTTATCCGCCGCGGCTTTGTCAGCTAACTCCTTTTCCTGCGCCTGTTGCTCTGGGGTTTTGTCGCCTGCTGCTGGCTTCTCAGCTTCTGCACCGGGTTTATCACTGGCTTCTGCACCAGCCTCACCAGCAGGTTTGTCAGTGGCGGGTGTTTCAACAGCAGCGGCAGGTTGTTCACCACCGCCGGCACCACCAGCCTCTGCGCCAGCATCAGCAGATTGCAGGCGGCGCAGCACCAAACGTTCGAATAAGTTCATCTATCTTTCCCCGTTATCAAATCGGAATGGTTTGTGCTTTTAACTGCGCTAGCACGGCATTCAGGGCTGTACGAATTAATGCGGTGTCAGCCAGTAATGCGTTGTATTTGGTGACCAGGTCGTTGTGGTCAGCGAGCAGGCCAGCAACATCAGTCGCTACCGATGCCGTATCAGCGGTTGCCGTCGCAGCAGCAGCTGCCGCAATCGTGGCACCCAGCTTCACACCGCCAGCAGTCGATGCCGTTGGTGCAGGAACAGAAGCGCCGGATTCATCGACCACTTCTACGATTTGGTTTCCGCCATCAAAGCGGGCGATACGCTGGGTTTGAATTCTAGGCATTGCTGTCTTCCTCTTTCGCTTCTTTAGCCATCACCAGCCACATGTCCGGGCAGACAGCCATTACCCGGCTGAACACACGTAAACCGGCGTTGCGCTGGCCTTCATTGAAATTCGTTGAGTTGTTGTCCCCGGTGAAGCTGGAGGCAAAAACCTTTGTTTCTTCAAGCAGCGACCAAATGAAGCGGCGGCCTGATTCGGTAGTCATGATGTTTTCGATGTCCTGATCGTCACGCTTCTTCAGCTCGATGGACTTCTTGTGCGCTTCCTCTGATAGGCGCTCTACCTCTTCGGGCTCGAGGTCTGTCATGGCTGCATCGCCCCGGTCACTGCGCTAAGAGCGCTCGGCTGATCGGTCTGTGTCTCACTGAGGGTCTTCGCGCCCTGCACTGCCGCCATGCTGGTCTGCATCGCCTGCTGTTGTTGCTGCTGTTTGGCTCGCTCTTCTCGCACCTGAGCCACCTGATCGCTCGTCGCGATGATGGTTGCCGGAACGCCGACCATGTTTCCGTAGTCGTCGATGGCCTGATCGATGTTGAGTTTGTCCAGCGCTGCAGGGTTGGCCTGAGCCAGACCGCCGACAAAGCCGACGAACCGCTCAATTGAGCCAATACCCACAGCCTTCTGCGCCTGAGCCATTACAGAGATGTACTCGACGCGCAGCGACTGGCCGGCCAGTTCCGGCGGTGCCGGTGGCAGCATGTTTTTGCGCGCCATGATGTTGAAGATGCGGTCGATAGACGGGTCGAGAAACTCGTCATTCAGGCGTTCCAGCACCGGTCCCAGCATCAGCAGTTTCTCTTCTTTCATCTCGACCACGGCTTCCACCGGCATGCTGCGGGTGTTGACGTTTTGCAGCATCATGAAGAGGTCAACGAAGTAGCTGGAGTTGATGAGGGATCGGGTGTCCTGAATATCGGCCACCAGCTCATTGATGCGCGGGTTGATGGCGTAAGCAGGTTGGAAAGATGTGCTGCCACTGACCTGGTCAACGTAAGTGATTTCACCGGGCAGCAGGCTGGCGCGCTGGTTGCGTAAACTGGATGGCCCCACCATCGGCGGGTTAACCAGTTTGTCGATCGCCTGAGCCTTGCGGCGCTGCTCGAGCTGGAGAGCTTTAACACTGCCCAGCGCAATCATGCCCGGACAGGACGAGCCGTAAACGTCCTCGCCGTTGATATCCCAGCGCGGCGCCATGATCGGCATGTCGTCGAAACCTTTCTCGCTCAGCAGCTTGTTGTCTGCACCACCGGCCTCGTAATAGACAGATGCGAACTTCTTGTTCTTCGAATCCATCTTGCCGGTATCGCGGTTCATGTTTGGCTCAACGACGTGAACTACTTCGAACCACTGTTCGTACTGCTGGCTGGTCCATGCAGATTTAACGCTGTCACTGACGTTGTCCAAGCCGAAGCGCTGAACGATTTGACGGCACGTCATAGAGAATTTGCGGTAAACGGTATCGACCTGCAGGCGGTCACTGTTCGACAGGTAGTAGCTGCCGATCGGGAATGGATGCGTGCGGATCACATCCTCGTCGTCTTCCAGCAGGGACATGGCCGTTGTGCCGAATGTACCCAACTGCCCGTAGACGATCGGCAATGACTGGTACCAGTTAGATTTGTTCATCACATCGTTCATGCGGTTCTGAACCATCTCGAGCCAATACTTAACAGGGCCGTACTCCATCATCTCTGGGTCAGGCGTGCCGAGTGAAAACCACGGGCGCGTAGGGCTGGTGATGCCGGAGAGCATGCCGCTGGACAATGTCCGGTTCGCCATCGTAGCCGTCGGGTCAACAATCTTTGTGTTGCGGGTAGATTTGTTACGATCACTGGTGAGGAATCGGCTGCTGCGCGGCAGAATGAAATCTGACAGGTCGCGCCAGTGGGTATCAAACGAGGAGCGCTCTGTTTCCAGAGAGCTCAGTTGTTTGTTGTAAAACTGCTTGCGCGATTCTTCAGCCATCGATTAAGCCCCCAACAGGGTTTTGCCTGAGGCGGCGGCTGGCGTACTGGTATCACCCTGCGCAGACGTGAGGATCGTGGACTTCTGACCAGCAGCTGCACGGCGGCGGCGCTTCTCTTCGTCAGTGGCATTCACAACGGCTTCGTCTTGGGCTTGCGGCGCTGATTGCACCTGAGGTGTAGAGGTTTTTGGAGAGCTACCGATGCACATAATGGTTTTCATCCGCAGGAAATAATTACCATTTAACCATATTAGAATATTTATTGACAATTAATAGATGTGTGGTTACCTTTATGGTAACTATTGAGGCGTCATTATCGATAGTTAGCATGAAACCACAGTTTAAAGAACGGTCGTAAAAACGACGCCGGAGCGTAACCGGCACCCAACAGGAAATGGCATTGATCATACTGGAATGGGCCACTCTGTAAACGCAGGGTGCGACTAAATACCCGCTACAGGTTACCAGTGCCATCTCCGTTGAGTCCGACATGCTCAACATCCCGTTCCACTCATGAAAACTCGGATAGCAAACGCAGGCAGTGCCTGTTACCTGCAAAGGTCTGATAGCTGGAGCAGTCCGGTACTGGAACCGGATCACCGAACTCAGCGTTGCTGGACGTAAACCAGCGTGTTACCGCATGAGCATTGAAGTAGCCAATAAGCACCGTATGGGATGGCACCGGTGCCCACAGTGCTCAGCCGGTAATACCTGTGACCGTGATACATCCCATTGCTGTGTGTAGTCTTTCGCCTCCTTCGCCGGGGGCATTTTTTTATTTGAATGGGTCATATTCTGTGGCCACCTGATTAGCAGCCACCCCACCCGGCAGGTTCTGCCTTTTGGTGACTGGGAATGCAAACGTCAGCACCAGAGCATCGGCCTTGCCTGGTGATCGCCCTATCCGCTTTTTGATGTCCTCTTTATTTTCCAGCACAATCCTGCCGTCGAGACGGACTTTGTACTCCGGCGCGCTCAGATCGTCAGCCGTCTCCTGATCGTCCAATGAACCGCCAATCTTCAGCCAAGACTTACAGCTGTTGTACATCTCACCGCGCTTGTTCGCCATCTGTGGATCTGTAGAGCCACCACCGAACGGCACCAGTTGCCAAGTTCTGCCCCAGCTTGATCCGATGGAATGAATGCCAGTGCCATAACCGAAGTCTATAAACACCTGGTCAGCCTTGTACTGGTCTTCAAAGTCGGCGATGCGCTTCGCGGATATCAGCTCGTCAGTGGTTTTCGGGTAGGTGCCGAGGCATTTGCTGTGCAGCCCCTGACGCATATAAATCACGAAATCATCCGCGCCGGAGTATGCAGGGTCTACGCCGATAATGATCGGGGCGTGAGACACTTCTGCGGCTGTCCACTGGCGTTTCATGGCCGCATCAGTCAGGCCTGTTGGTATGAACTGAGCTTCTGATACATCCGGGAAGATGCCACGCACACGAACTTTCACGAAGTCGCTGTCTTCGCCGTAGTCGTCTACCCACTTTTGCAGCTGCTCTTTGTTTGTGCCCTCAACCGTGCGGCTGTCAATCTGTGCGCAGTGCCAGCGGTGTTTGTATTTGCGGAAGCATTCGCGGAAACGTCCGCTGTTACGGGTCGGGTTCCCGAATGCCACCCAGATGATTTCTGTGTCCTCATCGGTCAGCGCCCCCTCTGCAACCTCCCACACCAGATCGGCAATGTTGGACGCTTCGTCGAATACGACGATGATGCGCTTGCGCTCGTTGTGCAGACCGGCGAACGCCTCTGTGTTGTGCTCGCTCCACGGGATGGCGTCAGCGCGCCAGCGTTTATCGTGGCCGCTGTCGTTGCTGTACATCGCGGTAGCGGTCGTCGTGAACCACGGCTTGGTGATTGCGAGGTTCGACCATTTGATGATTTCCGGCCACGTCTTGGTGCGCAGCTGGTTCTCGGTGTTGGCGGTCACCACCACCTTGCAGTCCTCGCAGGTGGACATGCCCCAGTTCATCAGCATGGAGATGAATGCAGACTTACCGATACCGTGCCCGGATGCCCTGGCTATCATCAGCGGTTGGTGCCGTGTCGCTGGGTTTTGCAGATGGTCGCGTATCTCGCGGAATGCGTCAGCCTGCCATTTCCTCGGGCCCGCTGCGTGCGCCAGCTCTGTGCCCTGCTCACCCCACGGAAACGCGTAATGCGCATATCCCAACGGGTCATGCGTGAAACTGGCAATGTCTTCGATCAGCTGTTCTTCCGGCGAGAGTACGGCGGCATCAGTCATTTATCTTCACTCTGCTCTTTGACGCGGCGGCGGGCGTTCGCCATACGGTCAGCGATAGTTACGGTGCCGCTCACCTCGATGCGCTCTTTGAACGCCATGACATCGACGTGCTTCCCGATCAGCTCGAGGTTCTTCACTTTGTCCGGCCATTTGATTTTCTGCAGGGTGGATTCGATATCGTCCTCTTCATTCTTCCCGGCCATGCGGATCCGGTTGATGTCCAGACCGCTGAGCGTGGTGCGCCATATCTTCGGCCACTGGCTGATCGGCTTGAGCCCGCCGTCATCTTCGATAATGTCCAGCACGTCCATCTGGTCGATTTCAACCAACCGCAGCAGCACGTAGTCAGCACTGATGCGCAGGCGCTTATTACGTGCTTCCATCAGCTCTTCGATGCGTGCAACAACCTTCGGCAGATTCATGAGGCCAGCAGCTTTTTGCGTGGCCGTCTTCACCGAGTAGCCAGCATTGATCGCAGCCTGTCGTTGGTTGCGGGGATCCTTCAGCATCTCCTGCGCAAACATTTCCATTTGCGGGTTAAGCTTACCTTTTTCAGCCATAATAGTTACCTCCACGGTAATCATAACACGCAAAAGAAAACCGCCAAGCGGCGGTTATTCTGGCTATTTGAGGCTGCGTGACATGTCACACCGTTAATTTTGTCTCATGCCATCCCATTGTTTGCCAGCATGCACCTTCACCGATGAACGCACAGCCCTGCTTATCACCTGGTAACGCGTCGCCGCACTTCCCGCATTTGCGCCCTGCTTGCTCGGTGAGCTGCGCCTGCAACTCTGCATTGTCTTTGCGGATCAGCATGGTGATGTACTCGTCCATGTCGTATGGCTCGCGCTGCGGTCGGCGGAGTGCACAGTTTTCACGGAGCATATCGACTTCCTGCCGGTCGAGCGCCACCTCGACCTTTTGCAAACCGGCGTCACTCTGGCGGGCACGCTGCGCGGCTTTGCGCTCTGCTGCGGACTTAGCCATATCACTCAGCCCCTTGATCGAAAAGTCGGCGCGAATAGCCAGCATCGCTATCAACATCCAGCCAGCCGTCGCAGCGCTCACCAGTTAGGAAATTTATGACCCGCGTGTGCTGGTACTGGCTGCCACGCACATCGTCAATGTCATCCTCAGAGAAAAACATGGGTAGGCCGCAGTGCGGACAGAAGCAGCCCCATTCGCCATCGGCGCGGCCAATTTTATTAACCAGCAAAATCGCATTACTCGCCATATCACTCACCATCCTTCACGATGCCGCCCGCGGCCTCGATTGCGGCTTTTATAGATTGATGAATAGCAATATGCAATGCTTCGTAATTACGGGCACCTAGTTGACCTATTTCTATATCATCGTCTTTTTCGTCAAGTAGCCTATCAAAATGTTCATCGAAATAATTCAAATCCAACACGACCGATTTTTGCGGGACGGTGAATAGTGGGGCGATATTTCTTTCGAGGTCGGTGATGACGCCCCATATTGGGACGGAATCAGCCCCTCGTCTCGCCATGTCTCGGTAGCTGTCCGCGTAAGGCAGTACAGGATTAACCACCGGAACCTGATCGCCTCTCAGCTCACGGATGGCGATTAGTTCATCGAGCGCCCTTACTACCATTGATTCCTCAGATTCTATCCGCAATTCACGTATAGCTTTCAATTGTTCAATACTTAGTTTCATGCTTTTACACCTTTTGTTAATCGCCAGATTAATATGGCAGCCTTAAAGGTCATTGTAATTCGTGATCCAGATAGTTCCTGAGTAGTGAAACCAGTAACGCTTATATCCGTCAGCTATAAAATTCAAGCCACCAGGACAGCGGAAGCCAGAAGAACACGGCACACAGGAGAACCAATCGAGTGATCATAATTTGCGCTCCAGGGCTGCGCGGGAAATCGCCCGCCTCAATGCGCTTTTGGGATCAGACCCAAGCGGCTCGCAGCTACCTTCATCGCGCCCCTCTGCAATGCAGTTTACATATCGCATGACGAATGGCTGGTTCAGGTTAGGCTTTTGTTCGTCAAAGTGGATGCTGATGCGGTGCTCTGCAATCAGGGCTGTCGCATCAATCTCAACCGGCGCGTTCGGCTCTGCGATTTCTTTAACCCCCGCCTCGGCAATATTTTTATATGACTTTGCTGCAATCTCTGCCACATCAACCCGCTGGCGTTCTGCTTCAAATGCGGATTCCAGCTTCGAACGAATGAAATCAATAACCCCTTGAGCTCTTTCGTCGGATACGCTTCTGCCAAGGTTATGAATTCCTGCGGCTGCAAGGCATACATCGTCAATCAGCGCCTTGATATCTGTTGTATCAGTCATTTAATGCCGCCTTAATTAAGTGCAATATCTTTAGGGAATAATTCGACATACTTATCGCCGTTTTCGTCAACCGAATAAGGCAAAACCTCAACATAACCGTTGCTGTATGTTGTTTTAATGCCTCCATCGCCTGGCTCCTGTAGAGTTATTTGAATAGAATCACTCACCCCTTCCTCCCAGCGCGCAGATTGGCGGCTTCTGATTCAGCCTGACGTTTAACCAGTCGCCAGCCCACAGCTTCAGGGCAATGAGAAACACCAGCATTGCTGAATTTAACGAGCATTGTTTCTGCAACGCCCGCTAAGACATCCATCGGCTTCGCGCCAATCTCGGCCATAGTGGCTTCTGTGTTGGTCATTTCAGTGCGGAAATAAACAGAGTCTCCATCTTCAAAATTACTTGGGTCTTCTACGAGGCTCTCGTGCTGATCTGCTGAATAAACCTCTTCACGTAGCAATCCATGCTTGAGTCCGATATCTTGAATTTCTCCGCCATCCAGAGAGCCGCCTTCCCACGCCGCCTGTAGGCACTCATCTACAAATTTGTCCATGCGAACATTCTCAGCCACCAGCCCATGCACATACTGAATGACCTCTTGCGGCAGCCCTTCAAGCGAAGGTATTGAGGACTTAACTTCTGTTAACTCATTATTTTCCATAATATTTATCCCATTCAAAATGTTAACGATGATTACGGTTTTTAATTTCCTGCACTTCTTTGCAGCCTACGCAGAGCTGCACACCTGGCAGCGCAACGCGGCGTTCTTCCGGTATATCGTTGCCGCATTCGGCACAGAACCTGGCTGATGGTCTGGTTGAATGCTGGGTGACGGCCTTCAGGCGCATGTCCAGAATCTGCTGTTCTGTTTCGCTGACGTGGTCTAAGTGGTCCATCAGGATTTCACTCCTAATCCGTGGCGGGCGATGAGCAGTGCGTCGGCAATGGCCTGCCCTTTGGCTTTTGCATCGAGAGCGCGCAGTGATGGGTAAAGCTGAATCGCCCGGCTGCGCGCCGCGTCTTTGTCGCTGCCGATGAGTCCAGCTGATTTCTTCCACGCCTGCGGGGTAACGAGGGAGTACGGCAGGAACATACCCTGCAGGATCCCTTCGACGTTGCCCGCCGCGTGGCCGAACGTGAACATTGAGCTGACGCCCTGCCCCGGCATTGCGCCGACCTGTTCCAGATATGCGTGAGCAATGAGGCCCCGATACTGAAGCAGGAACGTTGCGACCTGCGCGCCGTTGACGCGGGATTTAGTCCCGACCTTCACAGTTGGCATGCTCAGGTGGCTGACGTACTCGCCTGACTCACTGATAACGACGATGGCGCCAGAGCAGCCTGGGTCGATCCCTACGAATAACTTGGTCATCAGTTGCCCCTTACCGCTTTCTCGAACATCTTCACGACCAGCTTGGCGGCCTGAGAGCGACGACGAACACTGCGGGTTTTACCTCCACCAGACACATGGTATGTACCCAGCGTGCGGTTGTACCCGATGCGATAGCCGGTTACTTTGCCACCCAAGGTGAGCAGCTCTGCGCCGCCGAAGGACGCCACCAATTCGTATTTAATTTCCATCAAATCGCTCCAATTACCTTTAAGGTAAACATTACCATTTTGGTAACTATATTCAACATAAAAAACGCGCTTGCTTTCACAAAACGCACCATCGCTAAAGCGCTCTGTAACGCACCACAATCGTTTACGGATTCAAATCCATCTCGTTATGTGGCTTTAATGCCTTAAATCGATTCTCTGGGGTGCTGGTTGAGGAATTTCAGCACTTCGGTTCACTTGACTGCGCGCAGATGGCTAACGTTGCGACGATAGCTGCCCCAGTTGAAATTAACCCACAGGCCATTATCCATCGTCAGCCTGTCCATAATCCTTTCGCCAACGACGGTTTTCATTTCGTGGTTCGTGAGGTTGGTCAGCATACCCACAGGCTTAAGCGATGACAGCCGGCGATCGATAATCTGGTTCAGCACGATGAACTCATGCCTGTTTTCGCGCTGCACCCCGACTTCATCGAGGATCAGCAAATCGACATCACACAAATCTTTCATCAGTCGCGCCTCAGACGTTTCAGAATCGCCGTACGTTTCACGGATGCGCATCATCAGCTCCGGGATTGTCACAACCAGAACTGATTTGCCATTACCGATCAGATAATTCCCCATGGCTGCGGCCAGATGGTTTTTACCGGTGCCGTATCCGCCGCTGAATACGAAGCTTGTGAAACCAACACCAAAACCTGACGCGTAGCCTTTGGCCTCCGCCAGAGCCTTGCTCTGCCCTTCGCACTCGACGCGGTAGTTATCGAACGTGCAGGACTGATGCAGCTCGCAGATCCCGGAGCGGCCGAGAATATTCGTCAGCCTGGTAGCAGCTGATTCACGATTCACTCTGGCAGATTCTATTTTCCCCTGCTCCGCATGCCACTGCATCAGCTCGTCGGCACTTTTGAAGCGTGGTTCAATCCCGGCAGGCATAAGTCTGCGCATACGGCTTAACAACGATGAACTGCTGATTTCTTCGGTCATGATCATGATCCTCTGAATCCTTCTGGTATCGAGTTGTAATCACCCTTGCTGGTGACAACGCCTGTGCTGCGAACTCCGTTAGTTTGTCGCTGCCCGAATTTGCGCGCATTCCGTAGCCAGGTATTCAGTGCGGCATCCCAGTTCTTAAAAACGCTACCCTTAGAAACATGGAAATCAGTGAACGCTAAAAACTCGCTGTTCAGGTCGGTTCCCAAATCATCTGCCAACTGCTGGTGCTTCTCGTTTGGAGAAAAACCTTTTGGCATTTGGATTGCCTTCTTGTCTCGGGGGACTACAGGGGGATCTGTTTCTTTTATCTCTTCTCTTCTCTTCTCTTCTCTGGTCACAATTTTGTCACGCTGTGTGCGTGACACATTTACTTCCTCCTCGTTATCGCGCTGCTTGGCCTTGCGAGCCGCTCCAAGCGCCCTTTTCTTTGCTCCTGAACCGTTGTGCCTATCGAAATTTGGGAAGAATAATTCCCCGTTTGGCATCTCTTTAAGCCAGTTCACACGTTCATCGAGAAGTGCATTCGCAAATCCGTCACACGATACGACACGGTCAAGTATCTTTTTTGTCACGCTGCGTGCGTGACCATCTATCGTGTTTGCATCAGCCCAGCACCAGAGTTTCAGAAGTTTTCCAATGACGCTGTCGGCATCCAGATCAAGGATTTCAGCAATCAGAAACACCTCTATCTTTTGGCTTGTCGATACCTCGACTTTGATCCAATCGGCCATCAGCGAGCCTCCTGATAATTCCCCAGAGTCTTCGCAGCTCGGACCTCTTTAATGATTTTCTGGATCTGTTTCCGGTAAGCCGTGGAATGCTTAGCAGCACAATCAGCACACACACCATTGCTGGTGAAGCGCTCGCACTCATGCCCATGCCTGCATGGTTTTCCGGTGTAATACCGGGTAAGCCCGAGGGTTGCGGCCTCCGTTCTTGAGATTATTTGCATCCGATTCACCTATATCACTGTCTTTGATGCAGTAAGAATGCCTTTATTTTTCTCAACGTTCAACCGTATTTGGATTTATGTTACCACCCTGCGAGACGCCCTTGATTTTCAGGCATAAAAAAACCTCCCGAAGGAGGTTTGCTTAACCTGGTGAAGGCTGAATCTGAATCATTCGTAAAAAAGACCAATGAATTTTTCTTTGGAAACGTCAGCCCCAGCCGTAACGCAAGCCTGATGCAGGTTGCTCATCAACTCAGTGCGCGGCACCTTATTTTTATTAATGAGATGGGATTTTATGTATCCCGGCGTTGTACCCGCATCGGTAGCAACTTGCAGACGATTTTCGGGAGTCAGGCTTAGCCAGAACTTTTTGAAGTCGAAATCGTTCATTTTATCCTCGTTTAAATCGCTATATCGGGTCAATGATTACCCAAAAGGTGCCTCCCTGCAAGCGTCATTACCAAAATGGTGCATTTACCATTTCGGTAACTTTGGTTTAAATAACATCAATACGTTATTGCAACCGATAAGCAGGCCATGAAAAGCATCCACGACATCAGAAGAGAAAACCTCAGAACTATCATTCAGAAAGACTTTGACGGTAGGCAGATCCGCATGGCGGAAGCTTTAGGTTTTCAGGCAAATTTGATATCGCGCTGGATGGCATCGCCGGAGATGGCCAGTGCTAAAAATATTGGTGGCGCATCTGCACGTAAGATAGAAGCCGCTGCGCGCCGTCCGGCGTTCTGGCTGGATACCGATCACGGCATGGCGATGGCGGCTGAAGCTGAGCCATTGGACGCCAACACGGAGATCGGCATTATTGCTGCACAGAACCTGACTTCGTGGATGCAGGCTAATAAAGAGCTGAAGTCCCAGGCTGCTGTCGCAGAAAAGGCAGAGGTCGGCCAGTCTACGGTTAACCGCCTGCTGAACCGCGAGGCCAGCATTTCTATTAACAACCTGGCTGCCATTGCTGCGGTATTTAACCGCCGGGCCTACGAACTGCTGATCCCTCCGCACGACGAAACGGTGATTCAGTATGACCGCAGCAGGTACGCCGCCCTGCCCGCTGAAGAGAAAGCCAAGATCAAATCCTTCATCGACTTCGTGATGAGCGAAAACACCAAGTAATCCCCTCCTTACCCAGCGCCGTGTTCCATCATGGCGCCAGCTCCGGCATACTCCCGCACCTTAAATAATTACCTTTTTGGTAACTTTATTTCTTGCTAACGATTGACACACCCCGAATATGCATTTAAATTACCTCCATCGGTTACCGAAATGGTAACCCGCTCTTTAAAAATCAGGATGACATACACCCCCGCAGACGCGGCTTTCATAAGGGAAATTGTATGTGAACTTCAATGTAGTCTCACCGCTGCCCATGCGTGCGTGGGCTTCGGTAAGGCCACAACCGGAGACAGTAAATGAAGCTGATCAATACGCTCACCGGGGAAATCTTCATCGTGCGTCGTCGCGGTTGCGACTACCGCCTTGAGATGTCCTATCCGGACTCGAGCATCGCAGTGACGATGGACGAACGCCAGTTTCTGGCCTTCACCTTCAAACCTGAAGTTGAGGAAATTAAGGAGCCAGATGCACCGGCTCACCCTTTTTATGCCTTGAATAGTTACCAAAACAGTAACTAATTAGGAGCCTGATATGCGTTTCACGATCCAAAACGGTAAACACGTTTTCACCATCAACGGCCAGACCCGCGCTTTTGAGAGTTTCCGCAGCGGCGTGGAATGGGCGTACATCACCAAAACAGCAATGAAAATTGCGAGCGAAATCTAAGGACACAGCAATGAGTGAAGAGAAACAATTACCTTCCGTTGTTATCACGGAAGACATGGCGCCGACTCTTTACGTGCCAATGGGGTTGGACGGATACCTGGCTGAAATCCGTGAAGCAGTAAACGAGGTTCCCGACCTGAGCACAAAGAAAGGTCGTGACCGTATAGCTTCTCTGGCGGCGTCAGTCAGCCGCAGTAAAACGGCAATTGAAAAGCCGGGACGTGAGTACCTGAAACGCCTGAAGGAAGCCGTCAAGCCAGCTGAGGGCGAGCTAAAACGCTTTGTCGATGAATGCGACACGCTGCGCGACGAGGTACGCCGACCGCTGACTGAGTATGAAAATGCGGAAAAGCAGCGAATCGCTGACCTGCAAAACCGGCTCACATGCCTGCGCAATTCATCACAGGTTGTTGATGAGTTCGGATCCCCTTACCACTCCTCTGAAATCGCGGCCCGCCTCAATGACGTGAAGGTCATCGCAATAGATGAGAGTTGGCTGGAATTAACAGCTGAAGCAGCCGTCGCTAAAGACGCGGCGGTTTCGAAGTTGGAACAGGCCCTTGAGTTGGCGACCAAGCGTGAAGCGGAGGCCGCTGAGCTGGAAAACCTGCGGATTCAGCAGGAAGCACAGCGCCAGAAAGATCTGGAAGCCGCACGGGAAAAAGAAATCGCTGAGCGCGTAAAGCGAGAAGCGGATCAGGCGGCTCAAGTAGAACGTGAAGCCTCAGCAAAGCGTGAAGCTGATGCACTGGCAGCCCAGCAAAGAGCTGAGCGAGAAAAGAAAGAAGCTCTGGAAAAGGCAGAGCAGGAAAAACAGCAGGCAATCGCCGCCGAGCAGTTAAGAGCCCAGCAGGCTGAACAGGCTCGATTGGCAGAGCAAAAGCGTATCGCTGATGAAGCCGCTGCCCGCGCTGCAAACGTTGAGCATAAACGCGCGATTAATCAAAAGGCTGTTGCTGATTTAGTCGCTGCCGGAGTTCCTGAAGAATTCGCGATCCTCTGCATCCGTGGCATCGCATCAGGGAAAGTTTTTGCAACCAACATTAATTACTAACAGGTGAATGAAATGAGCTCACACGGGATTCATGAGCAGGTAGAGGAACGCCGCTGGGAACAGAGTTACGCCGACGAGCGCAAAGAAGAAATGCTGAAAGATCGGGCGGCTGAACTGGCTAAAGAGTTGCCCGCCACCTTCTCGGCAGCACTCAGCCCTTTCCTCCAGTTGTCGCACTTCTCTTCTGCAATGTCGAAAGCGGTCTGTTCCGAAGCCTACGAAGAATTGGTGTGGGCCATCTGCATGGAACAGGCAGAAGAAGAATACGACTACCGCTTCTTAATGGGGGAAGAACATTAATGGAACCGGGAATTTATCACGATATTTCAAACGAAGAATATCACAGCGGTGCTGGCGTCAGTAAGTCACAGCTCGATGATGTGGCGGTGAACCCCGCCATCTTCCCTTGGAAGAAAACAGCGCCGGTCGATGATGAAAAGCTGAAGGCGTTGGACATGGGCACCGCCCTGCACTGCCTGCTGCTCGAGCCGGATGAATTCAGCAAACGGTTCATCAAAGCGCCAGAGTTTAACCGGCGCACCACCGACGGAAAAGAGCGCGAAAAGCAGTTCCTCAAAGACTGTGAGGACAGTGGCAAAACGGTTATGGATTTTGAACAGCACCGGAAACTGTCGCTTATGCAGGGTAGCGCAATGGCCTACCCACCGGCGCGCTGGTTGCTCGAAGCAGACGGATTCACCGAGTCTTCATTCTACTGGCAGGACGATGAAACCGGCGAGCTGTGCCGTTGCCGCCCTGACAAATATCTAAAAGCCCGCCCGGTTATCGCTGACGTGAAAAAGGTTGCCGACATGGACCGGTTCGCCCGGCACATCGAGGAGTTCCGCTATCACGTTCAGGACGCCATGTACCGCGACGGGTTCTACCAGACCTTCAATGAATATCCCCTCTTCGTCTTCATCGCTGTCAGCGAAACGATCGACTGCGGCCGGTATCCGGTGCGCGTGTTCGAACTGGATACAGAAGACGTGGCAGAAGGTCACCGGCTCTACCGGCGTGATCTGAATACTTTCCATGAGTGCCGAACCAGCAATGCCTGGGGCGGTATTGAAAAAATCCAACGCCCTGCGTGGGCAAGAAAACAGGACGGGTTCCAATGAGCAATAACCTTTCAACACTTTCGGCGCCAGCTGACATCTCTGCTGGAACCGCGGCGACCATCTTCAGTCCGGAAGCGCTAAACCAACTGGTTAAGTTTGCCGAAATGATGGCAAAGAGTACCGCGACAGTGCCGAAGCACCTCGCCGGTCAGCCTTCTGATTGCCTGGCCGTAACCATGCAGGCCGCGCAGTGGGGTATGAACCCATTCGCAGTAGCGCAAAAAACTCACGTTGTTAATGGCGCGCTCGGTTACGAAGCTCAACTGGTTAACGCTGTGGTTTCCTCATCCAGTCTGCTTACCACGCGCATTAACTACAAGTGGGACGGCGACTGGTCAAAGGTTAACGGAAAAACAGATAAGTCACCGGGTCTGACCGTGACCGTTTCAGCCACCATTAAAGGAGAGGATGAGCCTCGCATCCTGACGATCAGCATGGCTCAGGCCGGTGTCCGCAACTCTCCATTGTGGGAGCAGGATCCAAAGCAGCAACTCGCCTACCTCTGCACCAAGCGCTGGGCACGTCTACATGCCCCTGATGTTCTTCTTGGTGTTTACACCCCGGATGAGTTAACGGAAATGCCGCGCGTTGAGCGCGATGTCACTCCAGCACGTTCAGCTGCTGACCTGAACAACGTGATCAACGGCGTCTTGGAAACGAAGCAGGAAGAAAACACTGCGCTGATCGCCGAGTTAACCGCGCTGATTCAGGATGCGGCAACGCTGGAAGAAGCGGCCACCGCCGGTGAAAAGGTGAAAGAAAGTCAGTCACTGGTCAGCAAAAACGCTTACGAAGAACTGCTTTACGCCGCGAAAGTGAAGTATGCGCGCATCGATAGTCACCACTGCATTGAGGCGGCGATCAACAGCCTTGACCTCGGCGGTGAAGACCCTGCCGGCCAGTTCGCTGCTGTAGAGAAAGAACTGAAAAAGCGGGAACAAAAGCTCGGCGCTGAGCTGTTCGAAGCCTTCACCATCACCCTGAACGATCTCCGTCCTGAATTCCAATAACCACCATGCGGGGCAGTCGCCCCGCCCCTCTTGAGGATCAACCTATGAAAGCAGCAGTACGTAAAACCAAACTCTTGAGCATGGTGCCTCTGTCTGAGTACGCCATCGACAAGTTAGAAAAAGCCGGTGACTTTCCGAAGCGCTTTCCGCTCACCAGTCGCGTCGTGGCGTGGGATCAGGAAGAAGTCGAAGCGTGGCTGGATGCGCGCAAGCAAAACCCTGAGCTGATCGAGCGTGACCCGTCACTGTCCGCGAAGAACGCACGCAACCCGAACCACCTGAAGGCGCAGCGGCGCGCCGAAGCCCACGCGGGGATGTGACATATGACGATCGGTTACATCAACCTGTCAGCACAAGCAGTGGCCGCAGAACAGCGCGGCGACTTTGCCGAGGCTGCGAAACTCTGGGCGGCAGCCAACGCGCTGGCGCATGGCAAAAACGTTTACTGGTCTGACGAACGCGCCGACTTCTGCCGCAAGGCTGAGAAGCGCGCCAAGGTAGTGGCCGGGGAGGCTTTCCAATATGAGCGAGCCAGCTGATAAACCTAAGGCCGAACAGCCTTTACTCGATTACAACCGTGCGGCCGGTAAAAGCCGCAACCTGGCTAAGTTGGCTGAGCTGAAAGCGAAGCTTGGGATGAAGGGGAAGCAATCGTGAAAGATTTAGAGCAGTTAAGCGAAGAAAGGCTGATGCAAATTACTCAGCAACCGGATAGCTCAACAATTTTCATGTACGAAGTTAGACAGCTCGCCCGCATCGCCCTAGCAACAAAGCAGGCTAAGCCGGTTTACCAAATTGAAACGTACTCAATTGATGAGGAAGATAAAGAGGTTTGGTCGTGGAATGACGTTGATTATGCCAGATATGGAAAACATAACGAAAGCCATAGACGAGTTATCTACACCACCCCACAGCCAGCCCATACAGAGAATGTAATTCCGGATGGTTGGAAGCTGGTTCCGGTTATCGCCCTCCCTTCTCAATGGGCTGCAGGGCAGAAAGCTCACAATATTTCTGGAATAAATAAGGTGGATGCTGTCTATAAAGCGATGGTTGAATCCGCACCAGATGTCTATGGCTTTGACCCAGCTTTGGCAGGCTCAGAGGCGACCGTTATCACAAACTATTTCACGCCGGATGGATACAAGCTGGTTCCGAATGAATTAACGCCTGAGATGCGAGATGCATGGGATTCTGCGCCTAATGGAGAAGATGACGATGAGAATATGCGTGCAGGTTATCGCCAAATGCTCCGCGCCGCCCCTAAACCGGAGGCTAAGTAATGCCAATTCGACTGTTCGAGAAAGTCAAAGCCAAAGACTTGAAGCCAGGCAGTAAAGTTGAGGTTTTTTCCGCCTGGTACTTCATCCGTTATATCAAATATCAGGGAAGGGAAATGCTTCTTGCTTTGCAACCAGAGAGTGTACCGCTATCGCCGCTTTATACGGACGACGTGATAACGATGTTCATTCCTGATTCACTTTTCGTTGAGATAGAGGTGGAAGAATAATGAGCTACCAACTGATATACGCAGACCCACCGTGGCGCTACGACAACGTTATCAGCAACGGTGCCGCCGGAAACCACTACGGCACCATGTCGCTCACCGACCTGATGCGCCTGCCGGTCTGGTCAATTGCCGCTGAGAACGCAGTGCTGGCTATGTGGTACACCAGCACCCACAACGCCGAGGCCGTAAAACTGGTCGAAGCGTGGGGTTTCAAAGTCAAAACGATGAAGGGTTTCACCTGGGTGAAGCTGAACCAGCTGGCGGAGCAGCACATCAATAAAGCGCTGGCTGCCGGTGAGGTTCAGGACTTCTACGACTTCATGGATCTGCTGAACACGCAGACACGCATGAACGGCGGGAACTACACCCGAGCCAACAGTGAGGACCTGCTGATCGCCGTGCGCGGTACCGGTCTGGAAAGGCTCAGCGCCAGCGTGAAGCAGGTTATCCACTCGCCGCTCGGCGAGCACAGCGCAAAGCCATGGGAAGCCCGGCACCGGCTGGAGCTTCTTTATGGTGACGTGTCACGCATTGAGCTGTTCAGCCGCGGTGATGCCGAAGGCTGGCACCACTGGGGGAACGAGTGCCCGCGCAGTGACATCGGCCTTTTGCCTGGTGGAGTAATGCACATCGACTGGGCCAGCGATAAGGAGAATGTAGCGTGACACATAACGAATTGAACGCGCTGGCAGTGAAGTGGCTCAAGCGGCCATCGAGCGGGAACGGGCCAGGCTGTCAGCTGGCATTGACTGAGGTCGGCGGTCTGTACGGTGGCGAGCGTGCCGACGCTTTCGGGTACCGGTGGGGGTTCGACGGCGGTTCGGTGGTTGTCGAGTCAAAGGTGAGCCGGTCGGACTTTCTGGCTGATCGTGCGAAGCCACACCGCAACGGCGCGAAGGTGGGCATGGGTACCTACCGGTATTACATTTGCCCTGAGGGTTTGATCGGCCTCGACGACCTTCCAGAACGCTGGGGGCTGTTATGGGTGAACAAGCGTGGCCACATCAAGCTGAAGGCCGGTCACGTCTGCGCCTATCTCGCATGCGGCTATCGCGGCCACGAACTTGCACCGTTCTGGCAGCATCCGGCAGACCAGCGTTTCGAACTGGACATGCTGGCTCACGCGCTGGTGCGGTTCGGGGATCCAGAGGAAACCAAGCAGCTGGTGCGCGGCGCTCATCGAGAACGTTCCCGCCTGGCTGCCGAGGTTGACCGGCTCAACGCCGAGATAAAGCAGTACCAGCTCGACCGCTGGAAGTTGTATACCTACGAAAAGAAATACGGCGAGTTGAGCCGGACTTGAAAAAATCACTTCTCCTTCTCGATCCACCCATCCACCATATCCGCCCACTGCTGCAACATGTCCCGGCGCTGCTCCGCGTATTCTGCTTTGTTGTAGACTGCGCGGACGCCGCGCTGCTCATGCGCCAGACACTTCTCTATCCAGTCAGTATTAAACCCCGCCTCATGCAGTAGCGTTGACGCCGTCCGGCGCAGGTCGTGGACGGTGAAATGCTCAACCTCTACCCCATGCCTACCCATCATTTTAATAGCATTAGTAATCAGCGCATTCAGAGCGGCTGGAGAAAGCGGATCGTTATCGCTGAATCTTCCAGGGTGAATGAACGCAGCATTACCGTAAATGGAATGCAGCCCCACCAGAATATCGAAAGCCTGATCTGACAGGTACACGACGTGCGCCCGTGACATCTTCATGATGGATGCAGGTATCGTAAGAGTTCTTTTTTCAAAGTCCACCATGCTCCAATTGGCAGAGAGGATTTCATTCTTTCTCAGCATGGTCAGCAGTAGAAGTTTTAGCAGCATACGAATGGATGGTGCGCTACCAGTATGGGTCAGGCCGTTAAAGAATTTGCCTATTTCCCTTTCACTTAGTGACCTGTCACGCGGTTTGAATTTGGCTATGCTGCCTGCACGTATGCGATCGACAGGGTTCTCTCCCTCAAATCCGCGGTCCTTTGCAAACCTGAAAACTTTACCAACGATGTCCCGGATAAGCAGTGCTGTAGAAGGTGCGCCTGCATCCCGGACTTTTTCGCAATGCTCCCTCAGCATATTGGGGGTTATCTCTTTGAGCAGCATTTTCCCGTAGACGGGTGTGATGTGTTTTTTCATCGTTGCCGATCGCAGAGCCATAGTAGAATCAGCGATATCCCACTGCTTAAACCAGAGGTCTGCGTAGTCAGTGAACCGGCTGGCATTGCGGGCGTGGGACTTACCTTCCCTCTTCTTACCCGCTGGCGACTCTCCCGCATCCACAGCCTTTTTCGCAGCATTAAGCTTTTCTCTGGCCTCTGCCAGTGATATACCTTTATCACCGTACTTTCCGATTGTGAGCGTCTCTCTGCGACCGTTGATCCTATAGTCGTACCTGAAGCTGACGGTACCTCTCGGTGATACCGCAACATACAGGCCGTCACGGTCAGAAACCTTGTACAGCTTGGCCTGTGGTTTCAGGCTTTTTAATTTTGTGTCAGTGAGCATTGAGATTTCTCAGGATAAATACCGTCAAAGTTACCGAAATGGTGTCGGTATTAGACGAGTAAAACTACCCTGAAAAATAAATACCGTCAAAAAAACCGACGGTAAATTGATACTCTCCGAAATCGTTTTCAATCGTTAAAAAGAAAAGAGGCCACACGATAACCGCGAGCCTCTTGGTTTTTGAAATCGCATGCAATCGTTAAAAAGCCATGCTATACAATCAGAATTAGGTTATATAGACCAACGAGGTATTCATCATGACTATGAAGAAGTCCGTTCTCAACTCGCTGGCCTCAGACGTGCTTGACACGCTGTCGCAACCCGTTAACCGCGTATGGAATATGTTAACTGGCACTCAGCAGCCGCTCAGAGCAAGGATTGTTCACCGTTATGCCGTTCCGTCTTCGCGCACCATCAGCGTGGCGGAAGGATTCTTCGGGTTTATCCCGGTAGAATCGTATGAAAACGAGCGTTTCATTCTGGAAGTCGCTTACGCCGACAAACAGTATCAGGTAGAAGTGCCACGCGCTTATTACCAGAAAAGTAACATCGGCGATGGGATCGACATCCACACGCTCTGACCCTTTTCACTCCCCCTTTTATTCCACAGACAGGCGATGCTTCCGGGCATCGCCTGTTTTGTTTCACCTGCGCATTCCTCTTTAAATTCGGTTCAACCCCACAGATTTCGCTTTTATTTTGTCCGGTATATGAAAATTATTGACATAATGATCACCTGAATTTAGAAAATTATTTACATATCCTTTTTTGCTTTTGACCTGAGGTTATTGATGACCAGCCAGACTTCCCCTGCTGTAGCCAGCGCCAGTCAGTCCCGTCGGGCACTTGTCGCCGGTTCCGTCGGCAACTTTATCGAATGGTACGAATTCGGTGTGTACGGTTATCTGGCGACGCTTATCGCCGGTAATTTCTTTACGCTGGAGGGCCAGACCGGCCTGACCGGCTTACTGCTCACTTACGCCTCCTTCGCGCTGGCGTTTTTCTGCCGTCCGATTGGGGCGATTATTTTTGGCCGCATTGGCGATCGCATTGGCCGCAAACCAACACTGATCGCCGTCGTCTTACTGATGACCGTCGCCACCGCCATCATTGGCCTGCTGCCGACGTATGCCCAGATCGGCGTCGCAGCACCGCTCTTACTGACGCTGATGCGAATGTTTCAGGGGTTGTTCGCCGGAGGTGAATTCGGCGGTGCGGTCTCGCTGATGACCGAGTTCGCTCCGAAGGGCAAGCGCGGGATCTACGGCGCATGGCAGTCGTTCACCGTTTCATTAGGTTTACTGACCGGCGTCGGGCTGGTGGCGATCCTGGTTCAGACGTTGCCAGACGCGCAGATGAAAGAGTGGGGCTGGCGAATTCCGTTCCTGCTCGCCCTGCCGATGGGGCTGGTCGCGCTGTGGCTGCGCCTAAAACTCGATGAAACGCCGAGTTTTGTGGCGAGTAAAAAGCCGGAAGTGAAAGCGCAAAAAACCGCCGCGGAGAAAGCCTCTGCCGTAGCCACCGCCAAAGCCATCGCGCTGGGGATTGGCCGCATGATGGGCTGGTCGGCGGGGGGTTACACCTTCCTCGTCGTGATGCCTTCGTATCTGCAAACCTCGCTGCACGCCACGTTCTTACAGGCGCTGGTCGCGACGGTATTGGCGAATGTCGGTTTTGCGATAGCCATCCTCCCTTCCGGCTGGCTGAGCGACAAAATTGGCCGTAAAAAAGTGATGATGGCGGCGGTGCTGGCGGTAATTATCCTCAGCTTCCCGCTGTTGCACCTGTTACAAAACCCCGACAGCAGCCTGCTGGTGAAAGGCGTTGCGGTACTGATCGCCGGGGCAACCATCGGCATGATTGCCGGACCCGGCCCGGCGATGCTGGCGGAAATGTTCCCGACCCGCGTGCGTTATACCGGTCTCGGTTTATCCTATTCGCTATCCAACGCGGTATTCTCCGGCTGCGCGGGTCTTATTATCACCGGTCTTATTAAGGAAACCGGCAATCTGGATATTCCGGCGTATTACGTGGTCGCGACCTGTATCGTCAGCCTGTTTGCACTGATGACGCTGCGCAAAGATGACCATCTGCGCGAACTGGAAAAATAGCCGATGAGCGTGATGAATTTACAGTCGCGCTTAGCGGCGTTACAGGGGAGTTTTTCACAGGCGGAACAGCGGGTGATCACCCTTATCATCAGCGACCCGCCGGCTATCTCCCGTCTCGGCGTGGCGGAACTGGCCAGACGCGCTGCGACCAGCACCGCCACCGTGGTGCGCGCCAGCCGACGCTTAGGCTTCGAAGGTTATCCCGCGCTGCGGCTGGCATTAGCCGCCGAACTTCCACGCAAAGCACCTGCCGGTGATCCGCTGGTGGCGGACATCAGCGAGGACGACACGCCGAAACAGATCCTGCATAAACTGCTGGCATTTGAAGTGGAAGGTGCAAGTGCCACGGCGCAGTTGCTCAGCGGTGAAACGCTGGAAAAGGCGGTGAGTGTGCTGTCGCAGGCCAGACGCATCGATGTGTACGGCGCAGGCGCATCGGCGCTGGTCGCCCAGGATTTCTGCCAAAAGCTGCGCCGCGTTGGCGTCATCGCCCAGACGTACGGCAGCACCGATGAAAGCCTGGTCAGCGCCTGTCAGCTCACCTCTGCCGACGTCGCACTGGCGATTTCGCACTCCGGCGAAACCACCGGCGTTCTTGATGCGCTTATGCAGGCGAAATCCGCCGGTGCCCGCACACTGGCGATCACGGCTGGGGGACGTTCTCCCCTCGCCCGCAAAGCCGACGTCGTGCTGCTGACCAGCGGGCGCGAGCTGGGTTTTCGCGCCGCCGCCATGGCCAGCCGCACCAGCCAGTTGTTGATCATCGATTGCCTTTATATCGGCATCGCCCAGCGGTTACCGGGCGCGCGCGATGCCCTGCGCAAAACCCACGACGCCGTCCGCCAGCGTCGCCGCTGAATTTGTCACGTTCCCCAATACGCCTTCTATACTTTTTAAAACACTGCGTTTTCTGAGGGCTATTATGTTCACCCACCGGTTGGTATTTCCTGCCAGCGTTCTGCGCGGGCGCGGGGCGATTAAGCATCTGGGCGCAATGTGCGGACGTTTGGGCCAGCGCGCCATGCTGGTCGGCGGCAAACGCGCAATTGCCAGCGTTGAGGCGAAAGTCGCCGATCAGTTGGAGCAGCAGATGGTCAGCTATCTTGGCAGCGAAATTTTCAGTGGCGAATGTTGTCAGGAAGAGATCAACCGGCTGGCCGACATTTTCCGCACGCAGGGTGTGGAAGTAATCATCGCCACCGGCGGTGGCAAAGCCATCGACGCCACTAAAGCGGCGGGCGTTGCCTGCAATATTCCGGTGGTCACTTTGCCGAGCATTGCGGGGACCTGTTCCGCCGTCACGTCGCTGACGTTTCGTTATCACCAGGACGGCCAGTTTCGCGATATGTTCCCTCTCCCCTGCGGCCCGGCGGCTGCGGTGATCGACGCCGATCTTCTCGCCACCGCCCCGCTGCATTGGTTGTCAGCGGGCATCGGCGATACGCTGGCAAAGTGGTACGAATATCGCGCCATCAGCGATCTCACTCAACTCACCGGCCTGGCAGGCGTTGCCCGCACCAACAGCGAACTTTGCTACACCCTCATCGAACACTTCGCCGCCGACGCCTGTTTTGCCGTGCAGGAAGGCAAAGCCAACAACGCGCTTGAGCAGGTTCTCGATGCAATTTTCCTCTATGCAGGACTCACCTCAATCATGAGTAACGGCGCACACACCGGCGCGGCACATGCCTTGTACGAAGGTTTCACCGCCTGCGCCAAGACCCGTCATGTCGCGCATGGTCTGCTGGTCGGCTATGGGAATTTATGCCTGCTGGCGCTGGAAGGTCGCAGCGACGAGGAGTTGCAAACCGCTATTGCACTCGCACAGGCAAGCGCCGTCCCGACGCAGCTGTCTCAGCTTGCCGTGGGGATCACGGAGGAGGATCTGGCGGTGATCATAGACCGGAGTCTGAGCACGCCGGATATGGGGAATATGCCGGGGGAGATTGAATTTGGCGCAATTCGCAGCGCAATAGAGAGAGTAGAACTGTTGTCCTTGCCTGAGCCGAAGCACTAGTGGCCTTCAAATTCAAATATCAAATCGTGGGCGTCGGCTCACACCGACCTGCGGCGCCCTCTCAGCATTTTTAACTATGGCGCTTTGCGCCTCCCCTGCGAAGGGGCAGGCCGGGAAGAGGTATGGCTGCCATTAAATTCGGTAAAGCACACTTTAATTTGTTGATTTTACATTAATACCGCACCCCAACCCTCCCCTTGGCAGGGGAAGGAGAGATCCGAACTGTTATATACATCCATCACCATATTGTATCTGTTATACAAACCCTCTCCATGTTTCAATTTCCTCCCCGATAAACTCCATATTTTGAATAAATTTTAACCACCCTGGTTCTACCACCTATGATTGGTTAAAGGGCTCACCTGCAAAAAAAGAGGTTTTATGTTTGGTCTGGATGCCTTTGAGCTGGCACGCATACAGTTCGCCTTCACCGTTTCCTTCCACATTATATTTCCCGCTATCACCATCGGGCTGGCCAGTTTTCTGGCCGTACTCGAGGGGATGTGGCTGAAAACCAGGAAAGAGGAATATCGCGACCTTTACCACTTTTGGTCGAAAATTTTTGCCGTGAACTTCGGGATGGGCGTGGTTTCCGGGCTGGTGATGGCCTATCAGTTCGGAACTAACTGGAGCTTTTTCTCCTCGTTCGCCGGCAGTATTACCGGCCCGCTGCTGACTTATGAAGTGCTCACCGCCTTCTTCCTCGAAGCCGGTTTTCTCGGCGTCATGCTCTTCGGCTGGAACCGCGTCGGTCCAGGGTTACACTTCTTCGCAACCTGTATGGTGGCGCTCGGAACGCTGATGTCCACCTTCTGGATCCTGGCGTCGAACAGCTGGATGCATACGCCGCAGGGATATGAAATCGTTAACAATCAGGTCATCCCGGTCGACTGGTTTAAGGTAATTTTCAACCCGTCCTTCCCCTACCGCCTGCTGCACATGACCACCGCCGCGTTCCTGTCTTCGGCGTTTTTTGTCGGCGCGTCTGCCGCCTGGCATTTGCTGAAAGGCCGCAATACACCGGCGATGCGCACCATGTTGTCGATGGCGATGTGGATGGCACTGATTGTCTCGCCGATCCAGGCGTTTCTTGGCGACGCGCACGGGCTTAATACCCTGAAATATCAGCCCGCTAAGATCGCCGCGATTGAAGGTCATTGGGAGAATAAAGACAGCGAACCGACGCCGCTGATCCTGTTTGGTTATCCGGATATGGATCGCCAGGAAACCCGTTATGCCCTCGAGATACCTTATCTCGGCAGCCTGATCCTGACGCACAGTCTGTCACAGCAAATTCCGGCGCTGAAATCCTTCCCGAAAGAAGATCGCCCGAACTCAACCATCATCTTCTACACCTTCCGCATCATGGCCGGGCTGGGAATGCTGATGATCGTGCTGGGGCTGTGGAGCCTGTATCTGCGCTGGCGCGGCAATTTGTATGAGAATAAAGCCTTCCTGCGCTTTGCTTTATGGATGGGGCCTTCAGGGCTTATCGCGTTGCTGGCAGGCTGGTTTACCACAGAAATCGGGCGGCAACCGTGGGTGGTATACGGCCTGCTGCGCACCAAAGATGCCGTATCGAATCACGGAGCGATGCAGATGAGCATCAGCCTGCTGCTGTTCGTGGTGATTTACTCATCAGTATTCGGCGTGGGGTATGTCTACATGATGAAGCTTATCCGCAAAGGCCCGCAGGCGCATGAAGGGCAAAGCAGCGAACATGGCGGGCCGGGGCAGCATCGCACACCGGCGCGTCCGCTCTCGGCCATCAAAGAGTCGCTCGACGATGAAGGTAAAGGAGTCTGATATGGGTATCGATCTGCCGCTGATTTGGTTTTTGATTATCGTCTTTGGCGTAATGATGTACGTCGTGATGGACGGTTTCGATCTGGGGATCGGCCTGCTGTTTCCGCTGGTCAAAGAAGAACATGAGCGTGACGTAATGATGAACACCGTCGCCCCGGTCTGGGACGGAAATGAAACCTGGCTGGTGCTCGGCGGCGCAGGACTGTTCGGCGCATTTCCGCTGGCCTATTCGGTGATTCTGGACGCGCTGGCGATCCCGCTGACACTGATGTTATTCGGGCTTATCTTTCGCGGCGTGGCGTTTGAATTTCGTTTCAAGGCCAGCGCGGAGAAACGCCATGTGTGGGATAAATCATTTATCGGCGGCTCGGTGCTGGCGACGTTCTGTCAGGGCGTGGTGCTGGGGGCGGTGATAAGTGGCATTCCGGTGGTCAACCGCGCTTACGCGGGCGGCGCGCTGGACTGGCTGACCCCGTTCAATCTGTTCTGCGGACTGGGGCTGGTGGTCGCTTATGCTCTGCTGGGCTGCACCTGGCTGATTATGAAAACTGAAGGTGCGTTGCAGGAAAATATGCACAGCCGCGTTAAACCGCTACTGTTCACCCTGCTGGCGGTGCTGGCGATTATCAGCATCTGGACGCCGCTTACCCATGGCGACATCGCCGCCCGCTGGTTCACACGGCCAAACCTGTTCTGGTTCCTGCCGGTGCCGGTGCTGGTGGTGCTGGTTTCAGTGTGGATGCTGCGCGCAGTAAACCGTCAGGCTCACCACACGCCGTTTCTGCTGACGCTGGCGCTGGTATTTCTCGGTTATACCGGCCTTGGGATCAGTATCTGGCCAAACATCATCCCGCCGTCGATCTCCATTTGGGAAGCCGCATCGCCGCCGCAGAGTCAGGGCTTTATGCTGGTCGGCGCGCTGTTTATCATCCCTATCATTCTGGTCTACACCTTCTGGAGCTACTACGTTTTCCGGGGGAAAGTGACGCCGGACCAGGGCTATCATTGATGAATGCGAGGTGATAAATGAAAAAGCTGATCAGAGAAATGGACGATGATACCGTCATCAAACAGCCGTTCTGGAAACGCGTCGGCTGGATGGCGATGATCTGGCTGGGCAGCGTGCTGGCGCTGTTTGCTGTCGCTTCGGTCTTTAAGCTGCTGATGGCAGCAGCGGGCATGCGGACGCACTGACTGAGCAAGGTAAAAATAAAAAGCGGCACCTTCTGAACGGGTGCCGCTTTTTTAATTACGTCATCTATGACAGGTTTACATCAGAAATCCACTTTGACGTTCATCATCATGCCCAGATCGGTGATGCCATCTTCCTGCCAGTTAAAGGCGTCCACGGCCAGCGCTTTATTGCCATTGCGGTAGTTGACCCCCAACTGCGACAGACTATTGATACCGCCGCCGTGTTGGTCGTCATTCACGCTAAACTGCTGACCAGATGCTCCCTGAACCGAACCGGTGCGCGCGCTTTTGCTATAAGACAGGTTTGGCCCGCCCTCCACTTTCGCCGTCGCCGCCCAACCGTCTTTTCCGATATACGTTAACTCTATTCCGGCAATAGCATCGACAGCAGTTTCAGTGGCCGCATCCATTTTCAGGTTGTAATCATTCGCACCGGTTTCACCGTAGCTACCATCGCGGGTATGACGCAGTTTGGCACCAATGGACGGTGTGAATTTCAGGGATTCACGCAGTTCATAGCCTTTCGTCAGTGCGGTTTTCATCTCGATGTATTGCTGTGAATTGCTGGCATTGGCCACTTCATTCACGCTGCCATACCGGATTGAACGGCTGCTGTCCAGTTGGTGATTATCGTAGCGCAGGGCATTTTCCCAGCTCAGATTTTCATCCAATTTCAGGCTGTGTTTCAGGCCAAAGAACTGGCTGTAGCCGCCGGTCAGACTGTTATCACCCGCAGAAGTCACGTCGCCATTGCCGTCGAGCCTTGCAATACCGTACTCCATATTCAGCGACTGGGTGTTGTTCAGGTTCAGTGTTTGACTGAGCGCCAGCATGTCATAGCGTGCGTTGCCACTCAGTTCCGCACGCTGATCGCCTTTGGCGACCACGTTGAAACCCAAACCGTTCTCCCCAGCAACGGTTTTTTCCGCCAGCATGTCAAAACGGTGACTCAGCACCCGTGCGTCATTAAATGCGCGGGTAGCCGTACTGCCAGAAATCTGACGCATCGCATTAGTGACTTCCGCTGCGCTTTTCAGGTTGAGAGACTGATAAAGCGCCGTATTGGAATAACCGGCTTCCAGTGCCCCGGCTACACTGCTGACGCTGTCGTCAGCCACGTCGCGGTAGTCATTTTTCGTCATGGTTACATCCACGTTGCCAGTGGCATCTTGTGTGCCCTGTGCATTCCATACCACCGAATCAGACTGGATGTTCTCAGCGCCCGCAATGTTGCTGCCCTGGAAGACATTGTCGAAGGTTTCAGTTTTCGCCGCTGTGCCAGTGGTAAAGCCGGTATTCACCGTCACCCCGGAAACATCGATATTGCTGCCGTTAAACTGCCCCGCTGAGCCGTTTGCACTGGTACCAACGGTGTAACCTTGCAAAGATTGCAACGTAGGCGTGCTGCCCGTGTGCGAACCGTCGTCAGGCGCCCCCATAAAGTTGATGGTGCCTTTATTGACAATACTGCTGCCTTGTCCGGAATCGACGTAAAATGCGCGGCCAATATCGGTGTTGATGTTGATGACACCGGTGGTGTCATTGATTGCTTTTCCGCCATACATCGCACCGAGGCCAATCAACTGGCTGGTCGATGAGTCACTAACAACACCAGCATCAGCGGTAAGATTGATATTCCCCTGATTGGTTACCGTGCCGCCCTTCAGCGCCAGCATACCGAAGCCTGAGTTATTGATACTGACCGTGCCGCTATTGAGCGCAGTAGCATTATCGCCATACCCCGCGCTCACACTGCCTGCAACTAATCCGGCCCCGCGGAAGTAAGCCGCCTTGTTATCTAATATATAGGGGGTCTCACTAGTAATGTTACCTTCACTGTCGGTAACAGGTAAGAAGCCGTCTAAAAGGATTTCGCCCTCATTAATCGCAGTACCATTTTTACTGGCAGCCACGCCAAAGAGCGCCCGTCCCTCCATTGATATCACACCACCGTCAACGTTAGTGACTGACGCCCCATCATTCGCCAGCAAGGCATAGTTGAGGCCATAATAGGCATTCAATGGATAAATCGGAGCGCTACCACCGGCAGTAGAAGGTGACGCTTTTGATAAAACTTCTATTGTCCCGCTATTTAAAGCCGAAGACCCTTCCCCTCTCGCCAGCAAAGTCGCTGCTTTGTCACTAGAGCCTGTCACTCCCAGCCCGGTAGCCAGAACAGTCCCACTGTTAATGACAGACGCACCGTTATCCGCCGCCATAATGACAGCAAAGCCTGCATGGGAAGCGTCAATGACACCCTGATTATTAATATTGGTTCCCGCATCATGTGCCTGAAGGACACCTGCCTCTGGCACGACACCGGCTCCGACTAATGCATAATTCACATTGACCAAAGAGTCAGAAGTCAGCACTAAGCGCCCACCGGCGCTGATGTCGGCCAGTTCTGTATAGCCTGATCGGTTACTTTGATTGGAGACAGTTGAAGTACCGCTGATTTCGGCAGTATTCGCTCCCACGACGTTGATACCCACAATGTGCGGTGAATTATTCACGCCTTTAGTATCAAGGCTGACATTCACACCGTCGGTAATAGAAATATTATTATCACTTCCGCTAACCAACACACCTTGCCAGTCTAAGCCAGACTTAAATTTTCCGGCAGCATTGAGATCTACAGCCCCAGTAATTTGTACGTCGTTATTATTACCAGTGATGACCATGCCTTGCAGAGATCTGCTCGCGACTGCCGTCGTTGTGGTATCAATATCCTGATTGCTAAGCGCCACTGAACCATTCAATTTCACCTGCGCATTGTTGCTGCTAATATCAATTCCGGTAGCACCTTGCAATATATCGCTGCTATCCTTAACAGAAGTCACATTGATATTGCCATCAACAAACACTTTAGCTTGTTCACCCGCTATCTTCACCCCGGTACTATTGAGGCTTACATTAATATCCCCGGTATTAGTAAAACTGGAATTCATGCCGGCAATATTAATGCCTTGCGATCCCTCATCTTTCACGGTAATGAGTGAATTGGTCAAGACACTGCTGTCATTACCTAGAATATCAATGCCATGCGCCGCATTCTCAACCAGAACATCGCCACTCAGCGACAACGAAGCCCCCTCGCCTGTGACCTGAATCAGAGCAGAGTTCTCGTCCTGGACCACCGCATTGATGCTATCAATTGACAATGTCGAACTGTCTCCGTTAAGCACCACCCAGCGGCCTCCGCTGTTGATATCCAGAGTCGGAACATTGCCATCCTCATCGTGTAAATCAATACGTGTATCATTGCCATCAATTCGTATACCAATTCCGTCATGAGAAACGCTGGCATCACCGGAAGCAGTAACATCCGCATTACCCCCGTTTATAAAAATACCGGTTGAACCCTCGCCATCAATAAATGAGTCGCCGCTGTTCGTGACTGTCGCGTCATCGCCATTTATCTGAATGCCCGTCCCGCCGTCTTTGGCAGTGATGTTGGCATTGATAGTCGTTTCCGTTGGGGTACCTTCAATCAGCACGCCAATGGCACCCTGACCGATGCCATTAATGTCGTCAGTGATAGTGGTAATTATGGTTGTGGGTTCCGGATCCGGGATGGGGTCCGGAATGGGATCGGGAACGGGGTCTGGTGTTGGGTCTGGAGTCGGGTCTGGTGTTGGGTCTGGTGTTGGGTCTGGTGTCGGAGCAGGAACAGGGTCTGGTATTGGCGTAATGCTATCTGCAGCGTGATGCTCGCCACTTTCGTTATGATTATTGTATATCGCAACACCTGCGGCCAGCGCAACAGCTGAAATACCCGCAGCAATCCACTCTTCGTTTTGGTCGTCAGGATTACAACGATTTGCCTGGTTTACATTGGCTGAGTCTGCACAACGCGCAGTCATTTCTTCTTTATTTTGGTAAATATTTTCTTCAGCAGCAAAGCTACTATTAGAGATTGCCAGTGTGATGCAAAGCGCGAGTGCTTTTTTCTCCATGCCCATAATCTTCATCCATAGATTTTAATTAACGATCTTGTCAGGTTAATAAACCCAATACAAACAAGTTAGTGATACGACGAAAAATCATAACAGCAACATATAATCACATCTACTCCCGGAAGATTAGATTATATTAATAATATATTTAGCTTAGCTAAATAACCCTGCATATCAACTTAATGACTCAGGAGTATTAAAAAATTTACAGTCATTTAATTTATACTTTTAAATCACCCCCATAAAAACCAGAATGAGAATTTATTGCAAGCGATTTAATAACGAAAAAAAACCCGCCATTGTTCCGGCAGGGTTTTATTTTAGAAAATAATCAAAAGAACTCAGAGCAGCACGTTATCCAGCCGGTCATCGTCGATGCCATCAGGCTCGAGATGTGCGGTAACGTCGGCGGATTTAAACAGTTTGCTGACCGCCATTTCAGCGGCATCGCCGATTTCATGGCCGATATCGACCGACAACGCACCGTCAACTTCAACGTGGAACTCGACAAATACGCGGTCGCCGCCGTTACGGGTGCGGATATCATGCACGCCGCGCACGCCTTCAACGCTCAGCACCGCCGCTTTCACCCGTTTGCGATCCACAATATCCAGTTCACGGTCGAGCAACTGCTTGAGGGCATCCGCCGCCATGCCGCGCGCATTCCAGATCATATAGAAGGAAATCAGCAGTGCGCCGATGGAGTCCGAACGGGTCCAGCCGAGATGACGCTCGAGGATCAGCGCCACCAGCACCGCAATGTTCACCGCGACATCCGTGACGTAGTGCGCACGGTCAGCGGCAATGGCCGTCGAGCCGGTGCGTTTCACGACGTAAGTCTGCATCAGCACCAGGCCGGTAGCGGCAATCGAGCTGCCGATAATGACCCAAATACCTAAACCGAGCTGCGCCAGCGGTTGCGGGTTAATGATGCGTCCGATGGATTCGCCGCCGAGCACCAGCCCCGCTGCGCCCAGCAGCAGTGCCTGTACAAACGCCGCCACGGCTTCAGCCTTGCCGTGACCATAACGGTGCCCCTTGTCCGCCGGGCGCAGCGCGTAGCGCACGCCAATCAGCGTCACCATCGACGCCAGCACGTCCACCAGCCCGTCGGCCGCCGACGTGAGCAGCGCGATCGAGCCAGTCGCTGCCCAGGCCCAGACTTTTACGCAGACCAGAATCAGCGCCACGCACAACGACACCAGTGACGCAATACGCGTCAGACCTTTATAAGAAGGTGCAGGACGGCTCATAGTTTGCCCCGCGGAAGTACAGCAGTTTGGGAAGTCATCACAGGAAGTTCCTGAAGCAGAAATCAACTTTATTTGAAAAATACACACACCAGGTCTGCATTATACATCCTTTTGCTGTTTTCGGAGCTTCCCTATGGTTTGGATCTTCGTGCTCTCGCAAAGGTTTGTTGACCTATATTTACTTGCATTTACATCAATACAATCTAGGTTAAAACAAGATTTCCTTGTTCCGGTCAGCCCCGCCGATAATCAGAAGAGCATTATGACAAACGATAACCAGCCAAAACCTTCCGCGTCGGATGACGCAAACACTGAATATGATTCAAGCCAGATTAAATCGGGAGAAGGACACAGCAAAGACGCCGACAATGAAAAAGACCCTAAAGACAGCGATGAGTCCGAAGCTAAAGGTAAAGGTCCCGGTAAAAAACCGCTGATTATTCTGGGGATTGTCGTGGTGGTCATGCTGATTGTCGCGCTGGTCTGGTGGCTGATGACCAAAGATCAGGTCAATACTGATGATGCCTTTATCGAAGGCGATGCCGTTACCATCGCGCCGAAAATTGCCGGGTACGTGACCAGCCTGTCGGTGAAAGATAACCAGTTCGTCAGAAAAGGCGATCTGCTGGTGGAAATTGATCCGCGTGACGCCACCGCGCAGCGCGATCAGGCGCAGGCGCAGCTCGGGCTGGCCGTCGCACAGCTGCATCAGGCGCAGGTACAGTTTGATCTGGCAAAAGTGCAATATCCCGCACAGCTCGCGCAGGCTAAAGCGCAGCAGACGCGCGCCGAAGCCAGCCTGATGAATGCCACCGCCGATTTCCGCCGTCAGCGCGGTGTCGATCCGCGTGCCACCACGCAACAGAATATCGATTCCTCTAACGCACAGGTGCGGTCTGCCGCTGCGGATTTAGAGAATGCCAAAGCGCAGGTGCAGGTTGCCGCGCAGGTTCAGCTGCAAATTCGTCAGGCTGAAACCAACGTCGAAGCCCGTCAGCAACAGGTTGAACAGGCGAAAGCCCAGCTGGAAAGCGCCACGCTGAATCTGTCTTATGCACAGGTACGCGCACCGTTCGACGGCTACGTCACCAAGCGTAACGTGCAGCTCGGCACACTGGTGCAGGCCGGTTCGTCGCTGTTCTCGGTGGTTTCTAAAGACATCTGGGTGGCGGCTAACTTCAAAGAATCTCAGCTTGAGCGCATGCGTCCGGGCAACAAAGTCGAAATCACTGTGGATGCGTATCCCGATATCAAATTGCAGGGCCACGTTGACAGCGTCCAGCAAGGCACCGGCTCACGCTTCTCGGCCTTCCCGGCAGAAAACGCCACCGGTAACTACGTGAAAATCGTTCAGCGCGTACCGGTCAAAATCGTTATCGACAGTGGTTTGGATCCGAAACAGCCTCTGCCACTCGGCCTGTCTGTTGATCCGACGGTGACCGTCGAATGACCGAAGACCGCAGTTACTGGAAACCCAAGGCCAATCCCTGGGCGGTTGCTGCCGTTGTCACCATCGCGGTGTTCATGGAAATTCTGGACACCACGATAGTCAACGTAGCGCTGCCGCACGTCGCCGGTTCGCTCTCTTCCAGCTACGATGAATCGACGTGGGTACTGACCTCCTACTTAGTCGCCAACGGCATCGTATTGCCGATTTCCGCATTCCTCAGCCGCGTGATGGGCCGTAAAACTTACTTCCTGATCTGTATCGGGATGTTCACCGTCTGTTCATTCCTGTGCGGGATCGCCACCGAACTGTGGCAGATGATTTTATTTCGCATTTTGCAGGGCTTCTTCGGCGGCGGTTTGCAGCCGATCCAGCAATCGGTTCTGCTTGATTACTTCAAACCAGCCGATCGCGGTAAGGCGTTTGGTCTCTCTTCGATTGCCATCATCGTGGCACCGGTGGTTGGCCCGACGCTCGGCGGTTACATTACCGACCATTTCAGCTGGCGCTGGGTGTTTTTGATCAACATTCCGGTGGGGATTATTGCCCTGCTGGCGATTTATCAGCTGCTGGAAGATCCGCCATGGGAACGTAAGGCCAAAGGCAAACTGAGCATCGATTACATCGGTATCGGGCTGATTGCGCTGGGGCTGGGCTGTTTGCAGGTAATGATGGACCGCGGCGAGGATGACGACTGGTTTAAATCCGGCTTTATCGTCACTTTCGCGGTACTGGCGGCGACCGGGATTGTCGGGGCAATTTACTGGCTGCTGTACGCCAAAAAGCCGGTGGTCGATCTGCGCTGTCTGAAAGATAAAAACTTTGCGGTAGCCGGATTGCTGATGGCCGGTATGGCGATGATCCTCTACGGCAGTTCGGTGGTGATCCCGCAACTGGCGCAGCAACAGCTGGGTTATACTGCGACGCTCTCGGGGCTGGTGATGTCACCCGGCGCGATACTCATCGTGCTGTCGATCCCGCTGGTATTGAAACTGATGCCGATTGTGCAGACGCGTTACATCATTGCCTTCGGGTTCTTCCTGCTGGCTGCGTCGTTCGTCTATTCGGCACGGCTGACGCCAAACGTCGATTTCGAAACACTGGTGCTGTTCCGTAGCGCGCAGTCAATCGGCCTCGGGTTCCTGTTTGTGCCGCTGACCACTATCGCGTTCATCACCATTCCGCAACGGATGAATGCCGATGCCGCCGCGCTGTTCACCATGTTCCGTAATGTCGCCGGGTCGATTGGCATTTCGCTGGCCACCGCCGGGGTGACCGAGCGAACGCAGGCGCACAGCGCGCATATGGTGCACAACATGTCGCCGCTCAACGAACAGTTTAATCAGGCCGTGAGCAAAAGTGCCGTCGCCATCCGCGATTTCGCCCATGTGCTGGGCGATCCGATGCAGCTGGCCACCGCGCGGATGTACCAGGAGATGGTGTCGCAGTCGCGCATTCTGGCTTACATCGACGTGTTCGGTTATTGCGCCATCGTCGCCGTTATTTTGATCCCATTTTGTTTCCTGCTTTCGCCTGTTAAGAGCGAAGGTAATGCCGGAGCACACTAAGTTGAATACGACCCGGAAGTTAGAGAAGACCCGATTTTTTACGCTGTCCTTGATGGCGATCGCCCTCACCGCCTGTTCCGTTGGCCCGGACTATCAGAAACCGCAGACCGCGACGCCCGGCGCATTTAACGATATGAGCAAGCCAAAAGACGCCGATGGCGCGTCTGTGGCTCTGCCTTCTGAACCGAACCCGCTGTGGTGGAAAGCATTTAACGATCCGCAACTCGACAGTCTGGTGACCCGCGCTATTGCCGGGAATATCTCATTGCAGCAGGCGGTGTTACGCATCGCCGGTGCGCGCGAACAGGTGACGCAGGCCAAGGGCGCGTGGCTGCCATCGGTACAGGGCAACGCCAAAGTCACCCGGCAGCAGCTCGGCCTGAAAGGCATTCTGGATTCGAGCGGTGCTTCTTCGCAGCTTAACGATCTCAGCCCTGAAGCCTCAGGCGCTATCGACACCGCCACAAGGCCGGTGGATTTGTATCAGGGAAGCTTCGACGCCAGCTGGGAGCTGGATTTGTTCGGCGGCACCCGTCGTCAGGTCGAAGCCGCCAATGCGCAGACTCAGTCGTCAATCGAGCAGCGTAATGATGCGCTAGTGTCGCTTGAGGCCGAAGTTGCCCGCGCTTACCTGCAACTGCGCGGTGCGCAAAGTATTACCGCGTCGATTCAGACTCAGATCGACGTCGCGCAGCAGACGCTGGACCTGACGCAAAACCGTCAGCAAAACGGCCTTTCGCCACAGCTCGACGTGGAAAACGCCCGTGCCCAGTTAGGTTCCCTGCGCGCACAACTGCCCCAGTATCAGGCACAGGAGCGGCAGGCGATGAACGGGCTGGCAGTATTGCTTGGCCAGACACCGGGCTCGCTGGATGGCGAACTTGCCGCACCGAAACCGATGCCCACCCTGCCCGCCGCCGTGCCGGTTGGCGTGCCCTCGCAGCTGGCGCGCCGTCGACCGGACGTACGCAAAGCCGAAGCCGATCTGCACGCCGCGACGGCCAATATCGGCGTGTCGGTTGCGCAGCTGTTCCCGAGCATCTCGCTCACCGGCCAGTTCGGGATGCGCAACACCGATGCCAGCTACCTCGATAACTGGAGCAGCCATTTTTACTCCGTCGGCCCTTCCGTCACCGTGCCGATCTTCCAGGGCGGACGTCTGGTGTCCAGCGTGCATCTCTCACGTGCGCAGCAGGCCAACGCCGCGCTGAACTATCGCCAGACGGTGCTCACCGCCTTGCAGGACGTGGATAACGCGCTGGTCAGCTACCGTACCGATCAGGATCAGGTCAGCGGTCTGGATCAGACCACTGAAGCCTTGCAGACAGCATTTGATCTGGCGAGCGACAGCTATCGTCAGGGGCTCTCGACCTTTATCAACGTGCTCGACGCCCAGCGCCAACTGGCACAGGCGCATCAGCAATCCGCCGAGGCGAAAGTGAAAACCAGCACCGATCTGGTCTCGCTGTATAAAGCGCTGGGCGGCGGCTGGGAGCCGTATCAGAACGTAGATTTACCGACCTACACCGTGTTTGGCCCGGCAGCGACGCCGGACGTGAAAGTACAGACGACGTCAGGCGTGACACCGTAACGGTTCAGTGTGATGAAATGAAATCTGAGGGCGTAACCGGGGCAGGAAGACTAAAATTTTGCCTCATCCGCGCTATTTCATTCAGCGGCGTCAACCCGAAAAGACGTTTAAACTCGCGGCTGAACTGCGACACACTTTCATAACCTACCTGTGCGCTGGCCGCTGACGCGGTCAGCTCATTGCGCAACATCAGTAATCTGGCCTGATGCAGACGTGTGGATTTGAGATACTGCATCGGCGAGGTCTGCGTCACCGTTTTGAAATGAGCGTGAAACGTTGGCACACTCATTCCCGCCTCTTTTGCCAGCCCCCCGACATCCAGATGCGAATTAAATTGCGCATGCATTTTACGCAACGCTTTCGCCACTTTGCCGAATTGCCCTTGCATCGTCAGCGCACTGCGCAAGGTTTTCCCCTGAGGGCCGGTCAGAACGCGGTAATACACCTCACGCACCATCGCCGGTCCCAAAATTACGGCATCTGCGGGTGAAGACATCACCTGCAAAAATCTGAAAACAGAGCTGCGCATCGCGTCATCCATCGGGCTGGAAACCATACTGCGTGGTGATTCCGTTTCCGGCATACCCTGTGCCTCCAGCAGCAGTAACAGCTCGGCTGCAACGCGAAAATCCAGCCGCATGTAAATGGCCAGCATCGGCTCGACGTCACTGGCATCCGTTTCCATAGTGAACGGCACGGGCACTGAAACCATCAGATAATGCTGTGCATCATACAAATAGACATCATTACCCAGAAATCCCCGTTTACTGCCCTGCACCACAATCACAATGCCCGGCTCGTAAAGCACAGGCGTGCGCAGCAGCGGGCGGTTAGAACGCAGAAAACGCACATCCGCCAACGGCGTGAGGTTGTAGCCCTCATGCGGTGTCAGCTGGTCGAGAAGCGTGGTCATTTGGCTGGCGAGGGTCATGTGCTGTTTGCCTGATGGATAAACCGGGATGTGGGTGAAGTGTGACACTGTATTTTATCCCCGTACAGATGATGCATAGGATTAGGCAAACATCTCAGAAGAACCGGTCTGGGGATTTGTCTTCGCACACTCTACTCTTGAACTCCCGTTAAAAAGGAGCAAATCATGAACCCGTCAAAATTATTTTTTATCACCGGTGTCAGCAGCGGTTTTGGCCGCGCGCTGGCAGAAGAAGCGCTGAAGGCAGGCCACCGCGTCGCGGGCACTGTGCGCAATCAGCAGGCGAAACAGGAATTTGATGCACTGGTGCCTGGCCGAAGTACCGGCTGGATCCTGGATGTCACAGATTTCGACGCGATCGCCCCGCTCGCAGACATCGTCGAACGCGAAACCGGCCCGGTCGATGTGCTGGTGAACAACGCCGGTTACGGCCACGAAGGCATCATGGAGGAGTCGCCGCTGAGTGAAGTACTGCATCAGTTCGACGTTAACGTGTTTGGGGCCGTGGCTGTCATAAAAGCCTTCCTGCCCGTGTTCCGCGCACGTCGCGCCGGTCATATTTTGAATGTGACGTCGATGGGAGGATTTATCACTATGCCCGGCATCAGTTATTACTGCGGCAGTAAATTCGCTTTGCAGGGTATTTCCGAAACCCTGACCAAAGAACTCAAGCCCTTTAATATCGCGGTAACGGCTATTCAGCCCGGCTCATTTCGCACTGACTGGGCGGGACGTTCTATGGTGCGCTCGCCGCGCAGCATCAGCGATTACGATCCGCTTTTCGGACCGATCCGCGAAACACGAGAAAAACGCAGCGGCCATCAGCCCGGCGATCCGCAAAAGGCAGCCCGCGCGATCCTGCGGCTTATCGACAGTCCTGCTCCTCCCGCATCCCTGTTGCTCGGCAGCGACGCCGTCATGTATGTCCGCGAGAAATTACAACAGATGAGTGCCGATATCGACGCCTGGGAAGAAATCAGCCGCTCGACCGATGGGTGACATACTGTTTTAAGATTCCCGATCAGCGCATTTTCGCCAGACTGCGCTATTCTGTTCAGACTCTGAAAATCCTGCTATCAGCGGGATTTTTTCCTGAATAACAATCGGGTGAAATAATGAACGACATTGCAACAGAAGAGAAAAAGCCCAGCTGTGATTCAGTGATCAATAGCGTTGCCTATCGCGACGGCAAGCGGTTGCAGGATGTGACCGTTGAGGACATCAGCGAAGTGCTGAAAGAGCCGGATACCTTTGTCTGGCTTGGGCTGTGGCAGCCGGAAGACAGCTACATGCGCAGCGTTCAGGAGGAATTCGGCCTGCATGACCTGGCGATTGAAGATGCGCTGACCGCCCATCAGCGGCCCAAAATTGAGCAGTACGGCGAGTCGCTGTTTATCGTCGCGCACACCGCACAGAAGGTGAAAGAAACCATCGAGTACGGCGAAACGCACATGTTTCTGGGTAAAAACTTCCTGATAACCATCCGTCACGGTGCGTCATCGAGCTATTTACAGGTACGCAATCACGCCGAAGAACGCCCGGATATGCTGGCGAAAGGCCCGGCGTATGCGCTTTACTGCATCCTGGACTCCATCGTCGATAACTATCTGGAAATCCTGCATCAGTACACCGAGCAGTTCGATGCTATTGAACAGCTGATGTTCCAGAACACCTTTAACCAGCAGGCTGTGCAGCAGGTGTATCGCCTGCGTCGTGATTTGCTTTCCCTGCGCAACTCCGCCGTGCCGATGGAAGATATCTGCAACCAGCTCAGCCATCATTACGAAGATCTGGTGCCAAAAGGCCTGCGCGCCTATATCCGTGATGTGCAGGACCACGCCAATCAGGTGATCAAAACCACTGACGACATGCGCGAAATGCTCTCCAACGCCATGCACGTAAATCTGGCGCTGGTGTCGGTGCATCAGAACGAAGTGGTGCAGCGGCTGGCGGGCTGGGGGGCAATTCTGGCAATCCCGACCGTGATCTTCAGCCTGTACGGCATGAACTTTAAAAACATGCCGGAGCTGGATGACTGGTGGGGGTATCCGGCGACGCTCGGCGTGACCTTTGTCGGCTGCGTGTGGTTGTACTGGAAGTTGAAAAAGTCCGGCTGGTTATAAATAATCACCGAATAACTTTTACAAGCGAATAACATATTCCCCTGTTATTCGCTGTCTTTAATTTTCCTGACAATGTAATCCCGTCTTTATTTTATTTTTGCTTCCCAGCCTGCCTTAATTCCTTATATACTCATCCGCATCTTTCCCGACGGAAAATATTTCAGCTATGTCAGTTCGCTTCGCGATTTCACAGTTTATGCATTCGCTGCGCTTGCCCGGCAAGCGGGCCAGTGCGTTGCTGTTCGCATTATGCTGGCTGATGCTGAACGCCCAACTGGCGCTCGCCAGCCATCAGTGTGACATGCGTCCGCCGGTGGAAAATACGCAGATGCAGCATAATGAATTTATGCAAATGCCTGATTCAACAGAGCATATGCAGAGCCAGACGCTGCTGTGCGAGAAACATTGCGTACCGGAAAGAACCCAGTCCGACGGCAGTTCCTTACCGCTGCTGGCTTTACCCGTCGTACAGACACTCGCCCTGACCACCGTGGATGCGCGTACCGCCGTCACCACCGCCGACTGGATCGCCCCCCTGTCACCGCCCCTCCTGCTGAAGTCCGGTTCTGCCGATTTAGAGAATAGCCCCCGCTGTCACGGGTGTTTTTCCGCATCCGACATTAAATGAAATTTATTTGCCAGAATAATGGCCATTCTTTTCCATTGAAAGTTTCCAATGACAGTTGGAGTATTTCCCATGCATGTTTTATTTAAATATTTGCTCATTAGTCTTTTCTTTATTTCCTCTTATTCCTTTGCCGATACTGCCCCAATAGATCACACCACAATGACAATGCCAGATGCCCAGACGTTTGGATCGGAAGGCGTGATTACCCAATGGCAGTCCGGCAGCGTCGGTATTTCTCATCACGCCATTCCGGCACTGAAATGGCCGGCGATGACCATGAATTTCAGTCTGCCGCCGGAAATCAGCGCCAACTCCCTGCCCGCCGGTACGCCGGTGGCGTTCACCTTTGTCAAAACTGAGTCCGCTTATCAGTTACAGACGCTGACGCCGCTGACACGCTGACCGGGAGATCCACCATGTTCATTTTACCGCGTCACCCCTGGGTGACGTGGCACTGGCTGCTGGCTTTTATGCCGGTCGGCGCCTTTGCCACACCCGTTTCTCTGCCGCAGGCGCTGGTCGCCGCGCAGGATTATTCCGCCGAGCTTTCCGCCAGCCGCCATCAGATTAACGCTCTGGATAACCGCGCCGATTCGGCCATGCAGTTGCCGGATCCGAAGCTGAAATTTGGTATCGAAAACCTGCCAGTCAGTGGCAATAACGACCGCCGGTTTACCCGCGAAGGTATGACCATGCAGCGCATTGGCATCATGCAGGATTACGTCAGCAGCAGTAAGCGTGAGCGTAAAGCTGACACCTTCCGTGCTGAATCGCGCCAGATCGCGGCGTCGACCCAAAGTATCCGTGCCCGCCTGCAAAGGGACGCAGCGCTGGCCTGGATGGAGCTGGCGATCGGCGAACAAAATATCTCCCAAATCCAGAAGCTGGTGGATGAAAGCCAGCGGCAGATTGGCGTGCAGCGCGGTGGGGTCAGCAGCGGCAGCGCCCTGCCTGCCTCGGTACTCGACGCCCGCCTGACCCTCATCGGCATGCAGGACAAACTCACCCAGGCGCAACGCGATGTCCAGCTGGCCCGTACCCGCCTGAGCCAACTGACGGGCATTGATCAGCCTGAAATCAACGGCGCTGTTCCACCGGTCAGCGCGCTGCCGCCTGAAGTTCAACAGGCAGACAGCGTCGGTCAGCATCCGGAAATTCTTCAGGCGCGACGCGAAGCGGAAGTCGCGCAGTCGAAGTCCTCCGAATCGGCGATTGCCGCACTGCCGGACGTCGGCGTTGAAGTCTATTACGCGCACCGTGCCGACGACTATGACGATATGGCGGGCGTGATGTTTACCGTCGATTTGCCACTGTTTACCGCCTCGCGGCAGGACAAAGATCATGCCGCCGATCAATCGATGGCGATGGAAAGCAATGACCGGCTGGCGCAGCTGGTGCGCGATCATCAGGCGCAGCTGACCACGCTTATCGCGCAGTATCAGGCCGCCAGCATCCTTTGGCAGCGGCAAAAAAATGACGTCATACCCTTGCAACAACAGCGCATCAGCGTGATTCAGGCACAGTACCGCGCCGGAAAAAGCAGCCTGAATGATGTCCTTGATGCCCGCCGCAGCCTGCTCGACAGCCAGCTGGCGGAACGCAATGCCGAACTGGACGTCGCCCGCTATTGGGTTGCCCTGCGCTATCTCGCGCCACAGGAGAATCACTGATGACATCCGCTAAAACTTACAGTCTGCTGGCCGTGGCCGTGATAGCTGCCCTCGCCGGCGGTTATTGGCTCGGGCGTCACAGCCAGCCTGCTGCGACACACACCGCCGCCGTTCCTGCCGAACGCAAAGTGCTGTACTGGTACGACCCGATGACGCCGGATCAACGTTTTGACAAACCCGGTAAATCACCCTTTATGGATATGGATCTGATGCCGCGTTACGCCGATGAAGTGACGGACGACGGTGGCGTGACGGTCAGCGCCCGCCAGCAGCAAAATCTGGGCATGCGCAGCGAAGCCGTGCAGCGTCGCGTGATCTCCGCGCCGCTGAACGTTTACGGAACGGTCACCGCCGACGAGCGCAGCCTGCGCACCGTTGCCGCCCGCGCCAGCGGCCTGGTGGAAAAACTGTACGTCGCCGCCAGCCAACAGCAGGTGAAAAAAGGTCAGAAACTGGCAACGCTGTGGATCCCCGACTGGACTGCCGCGCAGCAGGAATATCTGGCCGTGCGCCAGCTCGGCGATCACGCCCTGAGCGCCGCTGCCCGCCAGCGGCTGGCGTTACAGTTTATGCCGGAAGACGTATTGAAAAGCGTAGACCGCACCGGCCAGCCGCAAACGCGCATCGACATTACCGCGCCCGAAGACGGTTACCTTAGCCTGCTGAGCGTACGTGAAGGCGCACAGGTCACCGCCAACCAGCAGCTGTTTGAGCTGACCAGCCTGAAACAGGTGTGGATCGTGATGGATTATCCGCCGTCAGCCGCCAGTCAGGTTCATGCGGGAAGTAACGTCACCGCCGAAACAGAAAGCCAGCCAGATGAACGCTTTCTTGGCACGGTCAGTGAGCTTCTGCCGGATGTCGATGCGGTAAGCCGCACGCTGAAAGCCCGCGTGGTGATGGACAATCCGCAGGGAAAATTGCGCCCCGGCATGTATCTCAATCTCACACTGGCCGCTGACCAACAGACGCCGGTGCTGGCTATTCCACAGGAAGCGCTGATCCAGACCGGCAGCCGCAACAAAGTGTTACTCGACGACGGCAACGGGCATTTCACGCCGCAGGAAATCAGCACCGGCGCGACGCGTGACGGATGGACCGAGGTACTTTCCGGCCTCAAAGAAGGCCAGCGGGTCGTCACTTCCGGGCAGTTCCTGATTGACTCCGAAGCCAGCCTGCGCAGTGCGTTGCCCGCGGCTTCCGCTTCTGAGCCCGCCGCCGCCGGGAACAATACGCCTGTACACGGAGGTCATTTATGATTGCTTTCGTGATCCGCTGGTCGCTGCGCAACCGGCTGCTGGTCTTACTGGCCGCGCTGATGATGGCGGTCTGGGGCATCTGGTCATTGCAGAAAGCGCCGCTTGACGCCCTGCCGGATTTGTCCGACGTGCAGGTCATTGTGCGCGTCAGCTATCCCGGTAAAGCACCGCAAATCATTGAAGATCAGGTGACTTATCCACTCACCACCACGCTACTCTCCGTGCCAGGCGCAAAAACCGTGCGCGGCTTTTCGATGTTTGGCGACGCCTATGTTTACGTACTGTTCGACGACGGCACCGATCCTTACTGGGCACGTTCGCGGGTGCTGGAATACCTCAGCCAGGTGCAGTCTGCGCTGCCGTCCGGTGCAAAAGCGTCGCTCGGGCCGGATGCCACCGGCGTCGGCTGGATTTACGAATACGCGTTAGTCGATAAAACCGGTAAACACAGTCTGGAACAGCTGCGCGCGTTGCAGGACTGGACGCTACGCTATGACCTGAAAACCGTGCCTGACGTGTCGGAAGTCGCCAGCATCGGCGGCATGGTACGCCAGTATCAGGTAGTCGCCGATCCGCAGCGCATGCGCGCCCGTGGCGTGACGCATCAGCAGCTGGTGGCGGCGTTGCAAAGCGCCAATCAGGAAAGCAGCGGCTCGCTGCTGGAGATGGGTGAAGCCGAATATATGGTGCGCACCTCCGGCTATCTGAAAAGTTTGGAGGATTTCAATAACGTGGTGGTGACGGCCAGCAACGGCATTCCGGTACTGCTTTCTGACGTTGCCACCGTGCGCACCGGCCCTGAGCTGCGACGCGGCGTGGCGGAGCTGAACGGTGAAGGTGAAGTGGCGGGTGGTGTGATCGTTATGCGCTCGGGCAAGAATGCGCTGAAAACGCTCAAAGCAGTGAAGTTGCGGCTAAACGCACTGGCGCGCACTCTTCCAGCCGGGGTAGAAATCGTGCCGGTCTACGACCGCCAGCCGCTGATCGAAAACGCCATTGTGACGTTGTCACATAAATTGCTCGAAGAGTTTGCGGTAGTCGCGGTGGTTTGCGCGCTGTTCCTGTTCCACTTCCGCTCGGCGCTGGTGGCGATCATCACTCTGCCGCTCGGCATTCTCGGCGCCTTCATCGTCATGCACTATCAGGGCGTCAGCGCCAATATTATGTCGCTGGGCGGTATCGCCATTGCCATCGGCGCGATGGTCGATGCGGCAATTGTGATGATAGAGAATATGCACAAAGTGCTCGAGCAATGGCGGCACGACCATCCGGGGCAAAAGCCGACGTCTGCCGATTACTGGCAAGTGTCGGAGCGCGCAGCCGTGGAAGTCGGTCCGGCGCTGTTTTGCAGTTTGCTTATCATCACGCTGTCGTTTATTCCGGTGTTTTCTCTCGAAGCGCAGGAAGGCCGGATGTTCTCACCTCTGGCGTTCACCAAAACCTACGCGATGGCGGTTTCCGCCGGGCTTGGGATCACGCTGGTGCCGGTACTGATGGGCTATTTCATTCGCGGGAAAATTCCCGATGAAAACGCCAGCCCAATCAACCGCTGGCTGATTGCGGCCTATCAGCCAGTGCTTTCGGCGGTGCTGAAACGCCCGAAAACCACACTGGTCTTCAGCGGCCTGTTCCTGCTGGTGTCGCTGTATCCGTTGGCAAAGCTTGGGAGCGAATTTATGCCTGCGCTCGACGAAGGGGATCTGCTGTATATGCCGTCCACGCTGCCGGGTATTTCCGCCCGCGAAGCCGCGCGCTTGCTACAGCAAACCGACCGCCTGATCAAAACCGTGCCCGAAGTTGCCAGCGTATTTGGCAAAGCCGGACGCGCTGACAGCGCCACCGATCCCGCTCCGCTGACCATGATTGAAACCACTATCCGCTTTAAACCGCGCGACCAGTGGCGGCCAGGCATGACGCCGGACAAAATTATCAGTGAGCTGGATAATGCCGTGAAGCTGCCGGGCATCGCCAACGTCTGGGTGCCGCCGATCCGTAACCGGCTGGATATGCTGGCGACCGGCATCAAAAGCCCGGTCGGCATCAAGGTGAACGGCAATAACATCGCACAAATCGAGGCCGTGGCGCAGCAGATTGAGCACATCGTCAAAACCGTGCCGGGCGTGACCTCCGCGCTGGCGGAACGACTTGAAGGCGGGCGCTATGTCGATATTGATATCAACCGGCGGCAGGCGGCACGTTACGGTGTCACGGTGGCTGAGCTGCAATCGTTAGTTTCCACTCTGGTGGGGGGTGAAAATATCGGAGAAACATTGCAAGGCCGCGAGCGGTATCCGATTAATCTTCGCTATCCGCGTGAGTTGCGCGACAACGTGCAGGCGCTGCGCGATTTACCGGTGCTGACCGCCTCCGGCGCACAGGTGCCGCTCTCGGCGCTGGCGACGGTAAACATCACCGACGGTCCGCCGATGCTTAAAAGCGAAAACGCCCGTTTGTCGGACTGGATTTACGTCGATCTGCGAGGCCGTGATCTGAAATCCGCCGTCGAAGAGATGCAGCAGGCGGTCAATCGGCAAGTGAAACTGCCGGAGGGGGTGACGGTGAGCTGGTCGGGGCAATTTGAGTATCTGGAGCGCGCGACGGCTAAGCTGAAGGTTGTTCTGCCGTTTACGCTGGCAATCATTTTCGTGCTGTTGTACGTCACTTTCAGCAGCGTGCGGGACGCGTTGTTGATCATGGCGACGCTTCCCTTCGCGCTTACCGGCGGCGTCTGGCTGCTGTATCTGCTTAGTTACAATCTGTCGGTCGCTGCCGCCGTAGGTTTTATCGCGCTGGCTGGCGTAGCGGCGGAATTCGGGGTGATTATGGTGCTGTATCTGAATCAGGCGGTGCAGCGCCAGCTGAAAGGCAAAACCGAACTGACGGAAGCTGAACTGTGCGACGCCATTCACCACGGGGCGGTGCTGCGCGTCAGGCCAAAAGCCATGACCGTTGCGACCATAATGGCCGGTTTATTACCGATTATGTGGGGCGGCGGCACCGGTTCGGAAGTGATGCAGCGCATCGCCGCGCCAATGATCGGCGGGATGCTCAGCGCACCACTGTTGTCGATGCTGGTGGTACCGGCGGTGTATCTTTTGATGCATAGGCATCGGGGGGCGACGGCGGGCGGCTTTTCAGGTCATAACCTGACCGTTCATGAAGACAAAAAAACAAAGACAAATTAAAATTGATTCGTTCTGCTCCCTTCCCTATAACGGTGAGGATTGGGGTGGGGTATTAATGCAAAATCAATAAGTTAAGTGTGCTTTAACAAATTTATTGCCAGCTATACTCCCTCCCGGCCTCCCCCTTCGCAGGGGGAGGAGCAAAGCAGTTTAAGAGTTAAACTAGGATTCATCCTCAGCCGCTGCGATCTTCGCCAACGGCTGCTCCAGCACCATGGTCTGCGTCTGACTCAAACTGATCTCCGCGGCACGCAGCATTTTCAAAATCTCGTACAACAAGTCACTGCGCGTGCCGCCCACCATACGCGGGCTGTTGACGTAGCCGGTGACGCTCAACACAATGCCGGTCGGGCCCAGCTCTTTGAAACTCACCGACGGCGGCGGGTTTTCCAGAATGGATTCGTGCAGGTTGTAGGCATCCAGTAACAGTGTGCGGACCTGTTCAGGATCGATGTCCAACGGGAAGGTCAGCACGATGGTCGCGACGCCCTGCGCGTTACCCATGGTGGCGTTACGCACGTTCTGCGAGATGAGCTGCGAGTTCGGTACAATGACCGTAGATTTATCACTGAGCTGAATTTCCGTGGCGCGGACGTTGATCCGACGAATATCCCCTTCCACACCGCTGATGCTGATCAAATCGCCCACTTTTACCGGACGTTCGGTCAGCAGGATCAGGCCGGAGATGAAGTTCTTCACAATTTCCTGCAAGCCAAAACCGATACCGACCGACAAGGCGCTGACGATCCACGCCAGTTTGTTCCATTCGATACCCAGCGACGACAGCGTCAGCATGATGATCAGCACGTAACCGACGTTGGTGAACAGCGTCACCAGCGAGGCGCGCATCCCGCGATCCATCATGGTTTTTGGCAGAAAATCATTATCCAGCCAGCGTTTGGCAGAGCGCAGGACGTACCAGCCCACCACCAGACACAGCACGGCATTCACGGCATGAGCAGGAATAATGTTCAGGCTTTCGAGGCCTTTACCGCCCCACATGTCGACGATTTTACTGAGCAATTCCAGCGGCGTGGTCGTCCCGAAAGTCCCGTTGAGCAGCGCGACGGCGGCCATCAGCAACAGTGCGGTTTTACCTATTGCCGAGAACAGCGTGGCCGCCAGCGACAGATGGCGATCGTTAACGCTCAGCGTGCTTTTAAGGATTTTGCCGCTGTGCGTGGTGTCAGAAAATACGCTTTCACATAAATCCACCCAGAAGTGGATCAGCAGATACAGGCTGCTGACCACCAGACCGATCCACAGCAGTTCGAAGGTCACGAAACGCGCCAGAGGAATGTAACCAATCAGCAACGCGATAAGAATGACGAATGCCGTGAGGCTTATCAGCAGATGGATAAGTCCGGCGATCGTTGAACGCGCTTCCGTCTGCTCGCCGTCGGCGCGCATTTTGCGGCGCATCCGGTTCACACGAACCGGCGCAATCAGACAGTTCAGCGCCACCAGCAACGCCGCTAAGCCGTTGCCAAACAAAGTGGCGGCAATGCTCGCGCCGACCAGATTATTCAGCTGTTCGATAATACCGAACAGGAAAATAAAGGACGCCAGCAGGACCGGGAATGAACCCAGCGTTTTCGCCAGCGGATCTGCAATGCCGGGCAAACGCCATGACGGATGGCTGTTCGACAGCAGCGCGATACCCAGACCGGCGATCACAGCGGAGAAATAGGTCAGCTCGACCAGCTGTTCGGCAAACTCATTCACCCACTGCGACGTGTCGGGCAGCCGCGTGAAGATGTAACACAGAAGCTGCACGCTGATGCCGAGCGTAAAAGTGGTGCTCAGCGTGGTGAAACACGCGAGGAAGCTGCGGCGAAAACGTCCGTGAGGCAACCAGCGCGGCAGGATCCAGTTCATCGGACGGTCCAGCAACTTGCGTCCAAACAGGCCAATCACGAGCGCCAGCAACAGATAAATACCGGTGCCTGCCCGCCAGTCTTCGCTCCACGCCTGTGTCCAGGCGTCATGAACCTGTGAACCAAAATCATCGAAACGCGCGGCATCGTCATCATTAGGCGTAATCAGCGGCGACCAGAAATTGCCGCCAAGAACGCTGCCGGTGTTCAGCGCGATTTGGGTCTTCAGCGCATCACGGCGCATGCCAGAAATCTGGGAAGACAGGTTTCGCGCACCGGTGGCGATGCCTTTGGTTTGTTCGATCTGCGTGGTCAGGAGCGTCTTGCTGTTGTTGAGCTTGTTACGCTGGCTGACCACCTGAGGGGTTTCGGTCAGCGTGCCTGCCGCCGGTGCCGGGCCGAGAACGTCCAGCTGCGCCTGCACCTCTTCGAGCTGCGGTGCCAGCGCCACGGCCAGTTTGTCGGCGTCTTCGGCAAGCTTTTGCGCGCCGTCGTTCAGGCCGGTGAATTTCTTGTCGGTTTTGGCCGCCGAGACCTGTTGTTTCAGCTGGTCCAAACGTTTTTGCAGCGCAGGCAACGCCGTGCTGGCGTTCACTTTGACCGGCTGAGCCGCCGCCGATTGCCCGGTAGCTTCATCAGCCTGACTCAGCGCGGGCGTCATCATCAGACATGACAACAATGCCAGTAACAGCGGCATTCTTAAAAATTTTTGCATAGAAAAAGGGTTCCGGAAGTTCGGGGAATTATTGTTTTTGACTCTGCGGCTAAGAATACCTGTTCTTAATGGGAAAAGTAGTAGGGATTATCTGTTTGTCAGCCGGGTTCATTAAGCGGACAGCCCGCGGACGCGCACTGTCCGTGCGGATCAGTTGGGTTTGCCTAACATCTGGCGCAGGATCGCCGCAGAGTCCGCTGGCTGAAGGGCCAGAATGCCGGAGTACAGGCTGATGGAAATCTCGCACACTTTCTCGCGATCAACGTCCGGCTTAGTCAGGTCGCTGAACATCTGCAACTGGTCGCCGTACATGTTTCCGAGCGCCTGACGCACCGGTGCCATCATCAGAATGACTTTTTCTGTGCTAACCGCAGCAGGAAACTCACTCTGTTGCGGGCCGGTCGCCAGCAGTAAATCATTCATGGTGCTGAGATCTTTGCTAAACAGCGCCGGTGGCAGCACTTCTGCCGTATTCACCCCGCCGCTGACCTGCGGATAGAGAAACTTAAAGCAGGTGCCGTCTTTGCGCGCCAGCAGAGTTTGCATTTCTTCGAGATTGACCTGCATGGCCGCATTCACGGCGGCATCTGGCGCATGAACAATGCGTTTCGACAGCAGTTCGGACACCATCGGCTTGACCGTATCAATGGCTTCCTGCTGGGGTTTGCCGTCTTTTTTCATCTTCAGAATATTGCTGCGGATCTGTGCGTACAGCGCCGGCTCCTGCGCTTTGATGGTGCCATACAGCGGCAGTTCAGCGAGCGCCTGATCGATTTTCTGCTCTTCGCTTTCCCCCATGACGCGCGGTTTGATCACAGCGTTCCATAAAATATTCCCGCCGATAATGACCACTAAGAACAGGATGATACCGGGCAGGCGACCGATTTTGCCCTTTTTACGTAAAAAGCTGATCAACACGGCCAACACCACGCCGCTGATGCCCCATACCATCACTTCATTCCAGTTCATGACTTTTCCTTTATGTCAGAAAACGGCGCTTAAAGGCCGATTTGTGCGACTGCATCACGGCTGGCGTCAGCGCGATCCTGCCCGTGCAGCTCTTTAAGTTTACCCTGTCGCATTTCCAAAAGACGATCGGCGTGTTCAAAATAGTGGTCATCGTGGCTGATTGCCAGCACGGTTTTGCCCATGTCGCGCAGCTGCGGTAAAAGTTCGCGGTAGAACGTACGGCGAAACTGCGGATCCTGATCGGCTGCCCATTCATCGAGCAACAGGAAATCACGCCCTTCTGCTGCGGCCAGCAACAGCGCGACACGTTTACGCTGCCCGGCGGAGAGTTGCAGATTGGTCACTTCGTTGCCGTTTATCTGGAGTTTTTCTTTCATTTTCAGGCGTTGCAACCAGTCTTCCACCAGCAAAGGATCCGGCGTCTGGCCCTGCGGGCCCATCAGCTGGCTAAACAGGTGGAAATCCGTGAACACGGCGGAGAAAATCTGGCGATATTGTTCGACGTTCTGCGCCGTAACCGGCACGCCGTCGAGAAGAATTTGCCCGGAACGCGGCTGATAGAGACCGGTCAGCAGCATCGCCATGGTCGATTTACCACTACCGTTGCCGCCTATCAGGAACACCAGTTCACCGCGCGTGATGGTCAGATTGAGCGGCCCGACGCCAAAACCGGCACTTTCTTCTTTGCCTTCATAGCTGAAGACCAAATCGCGCAGTTCCAGGGTCTGCCAGCGCGCAGGCGCTAACGGCGGCGTAAAGGCTTCATCATATTGAGCAAGCTTCAGGGCTTTCAGTTTACCGAACGCTACCTGAGCGCTGAGTAACGTCGGCAGTGCGCCCACCGCCTGCAACATCGGCGTGCGAAGGAACAGCAGCGTCAGGGAATAGGTCGCGGCGACGTCGGTATTCGACCACCCGAGCGTATTAGCCATAAAGAATACCAGGCCGATCGCGCCCAGCATCATGATATTCGACCAGTTTACGGCGCTTAGATGGAAGGTATCAGCGCGGATAATATGGTGGCGGTACTCTTCAGCGTCTTTGCGATAGACATCATCAAACAGATGACGCGCGCGCTCGCGGTTGAGCGCCAGCTCTTTACGCCCTTCGATCACTTTCTGGTAATCAGTTTGCAGTTTGTCTTCCGCATCACGCACTTTGGCCAGATGGCTGTAGACGTGCGAGACCAGTTTGAAGCCGCCGACAATGGTGATCACCAGCCAGATGACCGTCACCAGCAGCATTTCCGGCGACAGCCACGCGAGATACGCTGCACAGCCGATGGTCAGGATAATCCCCTGCACCAGCTCCGGCAGGCGCACAAACGCCAATGTGATGTTACGGATATCGCTGCCGAGGCTGGCAAGCAGTTGCGCATTGCCGATTTGCTCGATGCGTTCAATATCGGTATCTAAAATACGTTTGATGAATTGCCCGCGCAGGCGGTAGATGAAGTGGTGCCCGAGAATGGTCAGCGCCAGCTGCGAGCCGAGCGTGACCGCCATCAGCAACAGAAGCAATCCGAGAAACTGCGGTAACACCATCAGCGAAGCGTTCGTCGTTTCAATCAGTTTGAGATTGATAAAAGCGATCAGGCCAATGCCCAGTACGGCGCTGAGCAGGCTCAGCAACATGACGCCTAAAAACGGCCAGCGATACTGCTTAAAAACGACGCGTAACAACTCCATGAAATGCTCTCATTGTGAATGCCTGAAAACGGATTGCAGGCAGTTTAATGAGACCTTGTGTCATATCAAGAATAATTCTCATTTTATCAACTTACTGTAACATCCGGAAAAAAAGCTGACAGCCCGCTTTTCGCTTCCTACACTGGGGCAATGGATAAAGAACAAGAGCTTCGCCGAAGTAAACGTAACGCACTGGGGCTGCTGCTGATTGCTGCGGCCTTGTTTGTCATCACCCTCTTTTTGCCGCCGAACTTTTGGGTTTCAGGGCTTAAAGCCATTTCCGAAGCAGCGATGGTTGGCGCAATGGCCGACTGGTTCGCCGTCGTGGCGCTCTTTCGCCGTGTGCCGGTGCCGTTTGTTTCAGCGCATACGGCGATCATCCCCCGGAATAAAGACAAAATCGCCGACAATCTGGCGGTCTTCGTGCAGGAGAAATTCCTCGCACCCGCCACCCTCATTAACCTGATCCGCCAGCATGACCCGGCGCAGATGCTTACCGACTGGCTGAATGCGCCGAACAACGCGCAGCGTTTCGCCAAATATGCGGTGAAGTTGATCCGTGGCTTTCTGGATGTCACCGATGACCAGCGCATCGCACAGCTCATTCGCCGCGCAATATACCGTGTGATCGACAAAATCGACCTGTCGGCCTCGATTGCCACGCTGCTGGAAAGTCTGACCAAAAATGGCCGCCATCAGGAATTGCTGGATCAGGCAATGGATCAGCTGGAGATTTTGCTGGCCAAAGACAGCACCCGGACGTTTATTTCTGCGCAGATCGTAAGCTGGATGAAGCGCGAACACCCGATGACTGCCAGGCTGCTGCCGACCGGCTGGCTGGGGCGCAACGGCGCGGATATGGTATCTAATGCGGTGAATTCGGTGCTCGACGATATGGGTAACGACAAAACCCACGCCTTCCGCAAAGGGTTTGACCGCTCGGTACAGAGCTTTATCTGGAAACTGCAAAACGATCCGGCGACCGCGCAGAAAGCCGAAGAAATTAAACAGTATCTGAAAGATGACGAGAAGCTGAACGCCTACGTGCTGCAACTGTGGGGCGATATGCGCAACTGGCTGAAGGAAGATTTAGAAAACGAGGATTCACGGGTATTGGCCAAAGTCACCGAGTCCGGCCAGTGGCTGGGTAACGCGCTGGCGCAGGATGAAAAACTGCGGTCATCACTGAATCTGCAAATGGAAACCATCGCTGGGAAAGTCGCCCCGGACTTCGCCGCATTCCTCACCCGCCACATCAGCGATACGGTCAAAGGCTGGGATCCGCGTGATATGTCCCGCCAGATAGAGCTGAACATCGGCAAGGATTTGCAGTTTATCCGCATCAACGGCACGCTGGTCGGTGCGTTTATCGGGCTGGTGCTGTATCTGCTCTCGCAGCTGCCTGTGGTGTTGCCCTGGGTGATGGAACGGGTTTAATGAACCTGACGTCCTCCCCCTTCACGGGGGGAGGACAGAAAAACTTACTTCACAGACTTACTGAACGCATCCACGGCCAGAATCGCACTGGCGACGTCTTCCGGCGACAGGTTGGGATTGAGGTTGCCGAGCGTATCGCCTTCCCCGCCAGCCAGCGCACCCACTTTCACCAGATTGGCGAAAGTTTCGTTTTCCAGATGCATCTCTTTCAGCGTGGTCGGCATTTTGATCGCGCGGTAGAAACGCACGTACTTCGCGATTTCTTCGTCCGGACGCTGTTCCAGCACCATCTGCGTGAGCGTGCCATAAGCGACTTTTTCGCCGTGCGTCAGGTGGTGAATATCACCGGAAATCGCCGTAAAACCGTTGTGGATCGCATGCGCGCCTGCAAGACCGGCATTTTCGAAGCCCAGACCCGACAGCAACGTGTTGGCCTCAACGACGGCTTCCACTGCGGGCGTGACCAGTTTTTGCTCGACGGCGGTATAAGCGCTGTAGCCGTAGGTCAGCAGCGTTTTTTCACAGGCTTCGGCAATCGCCATGCCGGCAATGGTCGGGTCACCGCCCACCATTGAATGTGAATGGGAACGCAATACTGCCTGCGCTTCGACAAAGGTCGCCAGGCCGTCGGCGATACCGGAGGCGAACAAACGTACCGGTGCCTGCGCGCAGACGTGGGTATCAACCAGCACCAGATCCGGGTTTTTATTGTAGAAACGGTAGGATTCGAACACACCTTCATCGGTGTAAATCACCGAGAGCGCGCTGCATGGCGCATCGGTAGAGGCAACGGTCGGGACGATCACCACGTTTTGCTTAAGCTCATCGGCAATGGCTTTCACGGTATCAAGGGTTTTACCGCCACCGAGACCGACCACCACTTGCGTTCCGGCCTCACGCGCAATGCCCGCCAGACGGGTAATTTCACTGGCAGAGGCTTCACCGTTAAAACGCTCGTAGTGGAATTCGACCTGCGCCTTTTTCAGTGATGCCTTAACGCGGTCACCGATAATGCCCCAGACCACGTCATCAGCAATCAGGAAAGATTTGCCGCCAAGCGCCGGTAAATATTCCCCTAACTCATCCAGCACACCGCTTCCCTGAACGTATTTTCCTGGCGAAGAAAAGATAAATTTACTCATGATAAAAACCTCTTTTCGTAGACAATGTTGATGTGAATGACTCATTCAAAGGTAACGCAGTCAGCCCGGTTCGCCCACCCTTTTAATTCACATTAACAGCATGACTTGCAAAGAAATTTTATTTGTTATCAGGATGATTTATCCCCACGAAAAATATAGTCTACTGATGAATTAATCACCAAAAAAGACTATTCGACTTCACAACCAATATGACTGCCTTTGTTAGGTTTCAACTATCAAATACATAAACACCACCGGCTTTCACTTATCAATCTTTCCCGTAAAATGCACCTCATTGGCAGCACGTCGTAAGCAAAGGTCCGTCGTTTTAAGTCAGCCAGCTTGCTGTTAGCCACACCTTTACTAACTTCTGAAATGAATGAGGAACAGCATGTATAACTTTCAACGTTACAACGCCAAAGAACTGGCCCTGGCCTATATGAGCAGCAAACCACACGAGTTCTCGCCACACGAATTCTTGCAACAGTTGAAAGAAGTCGAAAAATCTTTCGACGCGGCGCTGAGAAATCCTCAGCAACAGCCGCAAACAGGCATGCTGGTCAAGGCGTTCTGATTGCCGTCTTCGCCTTAGTCAGCGCAGTGCTCTTGTTTTACCCCATGCAGATCCTGTGTCCGGTTCTTCTGCATAAACAAGACAGTAGAAAAGCAAAAAGCCCCGAGCGAATCGGGGCTTTCTGTTATCTGGAATGATGAATCCCCACAACCCTGCGAGTTGCAGGGAGGATAAAGGGGATCATCTCATCGTGCGATCGTCGATATACTTTCTGTTTTCCGGCGCCGGCGGGAAATACTGATACAGCCAGGTTTCAGACAGCGCGGTCTGGCCGGAGCGCAGGAACATACGCAGCTCAACCGGTGCGACAGAATCGCTGTCCGGATACCAGTCAAACAGGATCCGGTAACCGTCGAACGGCTGCACATACAGAATCTCGATATTCTGGATTTTGCCGTGAGAGACGTTAATCACCGGTTCAATGCCTTTATCCGCAAAGGCTTTCAGCTCGCCGCCCACAAAATCGATGGCAAAACGACGCGCCCAGACCGCCGGATAGTTTTCCCCTGGTGCCCAGCCTTCCGGGAATCCACCCATACCGGTACGGGTCGCCAGCACATTCGCCAGCGGGCTGCGGTGCGGCGGCGTGCCGCTCCAGAACAATTTATAGCTGAAGCTGAACTCTGCACCGGCTTTGACCGGGGTTTCCGGCTGCCAGAAGCACACGACGTTATCCAGCGTTTCGCCGGTCGTCGGGATTTCCATCAGGTTAACGGCGCCCTTCCCCCAGTCACCCACCGGTTCCACCCAAAGGCTTGGCCGCTTGTTGTACCAGCCAATCACGTCCTGATAATTGTTGAACTCGTGGTCGAGTTGCAGCAAGCCAAACCCTTTCGGGCTGTTATCGGCAAAGGCGTTAAATTGCAGACGCTTCGGGTTATTCAGTGGACGACAGACCCATTCACCGTTGCCGGTCCACATTTGCAGGCGATCGGAGTCATGGATTTGCGGATGGATGGTGTCGCAGCGGCCACGCTCGCTGGTGCCGCAGCTGAACATGCTGGTCATCGGCGAGATGCCCAGCTGTTTGATGTCTTCACGGGCATGCAGATGGTTTTCGATTTCCATTACCACTCGGGTCGGTTCGCAGTGGATCACGAACCTGTAGGCACCGGTGATACTCGGGCCGTCCAGCAGTGCATAGACCGTGAATGTGGTGTCGCCCGGTTTCGGCGTATCGAACCAGAAGGCAGTGAAATCCGGGAACTCTTCCGGCTGATCGGTAAAGGTATCCACCGCCACACCGCGCGCCGAAAGACCGTACTGATAGGTATCGTCCACCGCGCGGAAATAACTCGCCCCCAGGAAAGACACCACGTCACGACGCGTCAGTTCCGGCGCTTTGTTGACCTTGAAACCGGCGAACCCGAGGTTGGAAAAACCTTCAAGCTGCTTGGTATCTACGCCAGCATCGTGATAGTTGAAAAGTTCAGGGCGAAAATGGATTTCGCGCGACAGATGTTTAACCGGATCGACGGAATACATGCGCACACGGCGTTTGAAGCCCATGCCGACATGGAACAGTTCGACGTCCAGCTGCCGGTCCTGAAGACCGTTCCACAGCGAATGGGCGTGATCGTACTGAATGGCGTTGTAGGCCTGCGGCGTCAGCTCGGCCAGCGTTTTAGGTAAAGGAAGCGGCGCACCGCCGTAAGGTTTGTCTGCTAAGTCCTTCGCCATCTTTTGCAGGGCGTTGAAATCAAATGGCAGTTCGCCACCGTCAGCCACATTCGCCTCTGCCGCCTCAGCGGAACGGGTGAACAGTGTGGACATAGCCGGCACACCGCACCAGGCGGCGAATGCCATTGAAGCTTGAATAAATGCTCTTCGTTCCATGCCAGAATCGTTTCCTGTACTGGGCAAAAAATCTGGGGGCATCGCCTCAGGGCGCCGCCCCCGCGGTGTTCAAAAATTTCGACCCTAAGGCTAACGTAAAATTCACATGCCGAGTATAAGAAATTGAATGCATTCAGCTAATATTTTGCTTGTAAAAGTAAGCACATCACACACCGCTCACCCCCCGTGTGTCAGGGGCTGAGGGTATTTTCAAAAACGCCGGTTTAAAGCGTTTAAAGTGCGCTGTTTTGGTGCGTAGATTGCGGGTGTTTTAGGAGCATTCTGTTGCGGGCACCGGGATAAACCGCTTAATTCTTAACTACTCACTCCCTTATTTGGCGCACACTGTTCAAATTGTTATAAATTTGTAAATACAAATATCTCAAAACAGTTGCCCCGCACTCAGGAGTTCCAGCATGTCCAGTGAGATCATCCGGGAAAAAACCCGCGAACTTTACGCACAGCTGACCGGTGTCGAATCCTTGCCCGCTGCGCTTTCTGTTACCGGCGAAGGAAATCTGCCAGCTTACTATCCGGTAACGCCGCTTATCGCCGCTTCTGTCGCAGTGGCGGCGCAGGCATTGTCACATTTGTTGTCCCTTCAGCACGGCAGCGCGGATGCCGTAACCGTGGACCGGCGGCTGGCATCGCTTTGGTGTAAAAGCAGCCTGAAACCCGATGGCTGGGCGCTTCCTCCGGCCTGGGACAGTCTGGCGGGCGATTACGCCACCGCCGACGGATGGATCCGTTTGCACACCAACGCGCCTGCGCATCGCAAAGTGGTCGAAACGGTGCTCGGTAAGGCCAACAGCCGCGAGGAACTGGCGCCGCGGGTTGCCCGGTGGAAGAAAGCGGAACTTGAACAGGCGGTGGTCCAGGCGGGAGGTTGTGCCGCTCAGATGTTCAGTGTCAGCGACTGGCAGCACCATGTGCAGGGAAAATCGCTGGAAAATGAGCCGTTGTTTCAGCGTTCACTTTGCGCACCTGCCGCGCCGCCACATTGGGCGTTAGAAGCGGAGCGTCCGCTGGCGGGCGTGCGCATTCTGGATCTGACCCGGATTATCGCCGGTCCCGTCGCCACGCGTTTTCTGGCGGGGCTGGGCGCGGACGTGCTGCGCATCGATCCCTTTGGCTGGGACGAGCCGGGCCAGGAAGCGGACGTCACGCTGGGTAAACACTGCGCCCGGCTGAATCTGCACAATCCACAGGACCGGCATCGCTTCGAAACGTTGCTGCGCGAGGCTGACGTTATTGTTCACGGGTATCGCGCGGGAGCATTGCATAAACTCGGCTACGGCAGCGAGCAGCGGCGTGCGCTGTCGCCTGGTCTGGTCGATGTCTGTCTGAACGCCTACGGCTGGAACGGGCCATGGCGCGAACGTCGCGGGTTCGACAGTCTGGTGCAGATGAGCTGCGGAATTGCAGAGTTTGGTATGCAGCAATCGGGCAGTGATCAACCGGTGCCACTGCCGGTTCAGGCGCTGGATCACGTCACCGGATACCTGATGGCGGCGGCGGTGATTCAGGGGCTGGCGCAGCGCGTTACTACCCATCGGGGCAGTGAAACACGGGTATCGCTGGCGCGGACGGCACGTGAACTGACGGCGTTCGATGTGGATAATGCTACCCAGCAGCCGGTGATTGATGCAGCAGGTGAAGATGACTTTTCGCCGCAACCGGAACACACCGTCTGGGGCGCAGGCTGGCGGTTACTTCCCCCTGTGTCGCTCACCAAAACGTCGTGGCGCTGGAGTCTGCCCGCTTCCCCGCTCGGCGCTTCTCCGGCAAGCTGGCAGAAGGCGTAGTTGTCTCACTGCAACAACGAAAACGCCGCTTTGCGATATTGCAGCGGCGTTTTTCCTATCATCTTTTTGAAACGGGTGATGAAGTACGGCGCGTCGGCGAATCCGCATTGTAACCCGATACTTTCCACCGGGCGGTCAGTTGTCCGCAGCAATTCGCAGGCACGCTTCACCCGGCGGGTGGCAAGATAATCCTGAATTGATCCGCCGGTTTCCTGCCCGAACACCCGCGAAATATAGCTTTCTGAAAGTCCCACCGCCGCCGAGAGGCTGGCCATCGCAAACTTCTGCTCATAATTTTCTTCAATCCACTGCATCACTTTTGACGCCGTCGTACGGCTGATGTTTTTCGGCGTGTCCTCCTGCGCAGGCATAAACGCCATCAGCTGTAATACCAGCATGGCTATCTCTTCCCACTGATGTGTCTGCTGTTCGGAAAGCTGATTGAACTGCTCGAGGATGATTTCAATGTGCGGTGCGAAATCACTGAGGTCAAAAATGTGTGCAGTACGATCCGCATCCCATAACCGCGCGAAACGGGCGCGGCGCTGCGGGAAAGATTGCAGGCAGCCGTCGAGCAGCAGGTGGTCGAGATGAATAGTGGTGCGCTCGTAGGCATTATTGCCGTCCGCTTCGACAAACACTTTGTGCAGCTTGAAGGGCGGAAATACAAACAGCCTGCCCGGCCTTAACGTGTATTGCTGATTATCGACGATCACGATGCCGTAGCCCCGGCTGACAAACAGCAATTCCAGACACTGGTGCCAGTGGAAATAATTGGCGCTGCCGCGGCTCATGCGATTAAAAGAAACCTGACGTTCATTAAGGGCAATACGTTCCAGATAATCGGATACCGGCATTCGTTCTTTCCTTTCATTGACAGTGCGGATGACAACAAAACACAATTTTCGGTCTGTTTTTTATAATTTAAGCCGTTTTACCGCCAAATTCGCCATGACAATTTAAAAATTCGCATGATTCTGTGAGCCCCGTAACAATCAGCATTTTCCATTTCTCTATATTTCAATCGCGACACAGAGAATTGAAATAATATTTCAAATTATAAAAACCTTAATTACCGGTCCCTTAACACCTCACCGGGAGAGCTTTTATGACGCCAAATAAAGTGAAGACTGATAATCCGCTGCGTACTCGCGATGACGTGCAATATCTGTTGAATGACCTGCTCTCGGCGGTGTCCCCTTATACCCAAAAAGGCGAAAGCGGCATCGACCTTGGGAATTCCACCACCCACTACGGCAAAGAGATTGCCAAAATGGAAGCGCTGTCGCGCATGTTGTGGGGAATTTTCCCGCTGCTGGCCGGCGGCGGCGAATGCGCCGATCTGCCCTTCTATCTTGATGCTATTCGCCACGGCACCGACCCGGAACATCCGCAGTACTGGGGAAAAATCCGCGATTTCGATCAGCGCTGCGTCGAAATGGCGGCGTTTGGCGTCGGGCTGGCGCTGCTGGAAAAGCGTCTGTTGCAGCATTTTACGCCGCAGGAACAGCAAAATCTGGCCGACTGGCTGGATCAGGGGCGCGATGCAGTGATCCCCAATAACAACTGGAATTTCTTCCCGATCATGGTGCAGATGGGCTTCAAGAAGTCCGGTTTGCCATGGGACAGCAACGCCGTCGCCACCCGCTTTGACCTGATGGAAGCCTATTATCTGGGGGATGGCTGGTATTCCGACGGCCCCGGCAGGCCGCGCGATTATTACATTTCCATGGCGTTCCATTATTACGGCTTACTGTACGCGCAAAATATGGCAGATGTGGATGCCCCCCGCGCTTATATGCTGCGCCAGCGGGCAGAGCTGTTTGCACAAGACTTTATCACCCTGTTCTCCGCCGGCGGTCAGGCCGTGCCGTTTGGCCGCAGCCTGACCTATCGCTTTGCCGAAGCGGCTTTCTGGAGTGCGGCGGCGTACAGCCAGCTCAAAGTGTTTACGCCGGGCGTCATCAAAGGGCTGATCCTGCGCCATCTGCGCCACTGGCTGAAACAGCCGATTTTTGACCGCGACGGTGTGCTGAGTATTGGCTATCACACGCCGAATCTGGTGATGGCTGAAGACTACAACGCACCGGGCTCACCTTACTGGGCGTGCAAACTGTTTCTGATCCTCGCACTGCCTCAGGAGGAGGCTTTCTGGCAGGCGGAGGAAGCGCCGCTGCCAGAACTTGCGCGTACGCACTGCATTCCTCACGCGAATCAGATCCTGATGCGCGACGACGAAAGTCAGCACGTGGTGATGCTGACCTCCGGGCAACTGGAGCTGAATAACTTCGTCAATACCGAAGCCAAGTACACCAAATTCGCCTATTCCAGTGAGTTCGGTTTCACGCTCGATCGTGGCCGTTACGGGCTGAATCACGCCGGTTGCGACTCGATGCTGATGCTTTGCGAAGGTGACGGGTATTTTCGCGGGCGTCGCGATTGTGTGGAAACGCGGATAACCGAATCATTCATTTATTCGCGCTGGCTGCCGTGGCAGGACGTCTCAGTGCGCACCTGGCTGGTTCCCTGCGGTGACTGGCATCTGCGTATTCATCATCTGGAAAATCAGCGTCCGCTTGATACCGCCGAAGGTGGCTTTGCAGTGATCCAGGATCCGACAACAAAAGCTGAAATTTCTGCGGGTCAGCAGGCGATTACAGTGACGGCGCGCAACGGCATCAGCCGGATTGTCGGCGCAGATGACAAGACATTGCGCGAAGCCTCCACGGTCGTGACGCCCCCCAACAGCAGCATTATGTTCGCCGAAACCGCCGTCATTCCGTTGCTTAAAAGCGCTTACCCCGCGGGTTCACACTGGCTGATAAGCGCAGTATGCGCCTCGGCGAGTCAGGACATCAGCACGCTGGCCGTGCCGGAGATCACCCACGAGGGCGACTGGTTGCACTGGCAATATCAGGGGCAGAGCGACCAGATTTCGCTGGTCTGACACTCTTTAGTCAATAACGGCAGATCTTTTCAGGAGTCACTATGAAAGCCATAAAAACAGCCAGTAAATCGGCTTACTATAAAATGAGTAGCTTTATATTCCTGTATTTCTTCACATGGTCTTCCAGCTTCGGGCTGTACGCCCTGTGGCTGGGACAAAAGGCCGGGCTGGACAGCATCAGCATCGGGACCGTCTTTGCCATTAACGGTGTTTTCGCGGTGATCATGAAGCCGGTGTACGGCTACATTATGGACAAGATCGGCATGAGCAAATCCCTGCTCTATTTTGTCGTGCTGGTGTCCGCGCTGATGGCGCCGTTCTTTATCTTTGTTTATCAGCCGCTGCTTGAAAGCCATCTGATGATTGGCATTATCGTCGGCGCGCTGTATCTCAGCCTCGGCTGGTACGCCGGTGTCGCCGCGTCGGAATCCTACGCCGATCGCTTCAGCCGTCTGTATCACATGGAGTTCGGGCAGGTCCGGATGTGGGGATCGCTCGGCTGGGCACTGGCCGCGTCGTTCTCTGGCGTGCTGTTTAACCTCTCTCCGGCGTGGAACTTCGGCCTGAGCAGCGCAACGTCGCTGGTCATGCTGGGCGTGTTGCTGTCGCTTAAAATCGGCAGTGAAGAGCTGAAAAATAACGACGTGATCGCACAACAAAAGATCGTGTTCAGCGATGTGATCCTGCTGCTGAAAAACCGCAAATTCTGGATGTTCTCGCTGTACGTTGCCGGTGTCGCCTGGATGATGTTTGTGGCCGAACAGCAGTTCTCTCGCTACTTCGTCACCTTCTTTGAAACCAAAGAGCAAGGCAACGCGTGGTACGGCTATCTGAGCACTGTGCAGTCCGGTTTTGAATTCCTGATGATGATGGCCATCCCGTTCCTGGTGAACTATTTTGGCGCCAAAAAGGGTCTGCTGATGGTCGGAGCGGTGGTGGGTATTCGTCTGATTGCCTCCGGACTGACCAATGACCCGCTGCTTATCTCGATCATCAAACCCTTTTACGGGCTGGAAATTTCTCTGCTGCTGATTTCGGTCTTCAAATATATCGCCGAGCATTTCAGCAAACGCGTCAACGCCACCATGTACCTGCTGGGTTATCAGGCGATGATTTACGTCGGTTCGATTGTGATAGCTCCGCCTGCCGGTTACCTGTATCAGCGCATCGGATTTGAACACACCTATCTGATTATGGGCGGTATCGCGCTGTTCTTCACGCTGGTATCAGCCTTCACGTTATCCGCCTGCCAGAGCCGCCGCGATGGCACGCCCGCCCCGGAGAAATCGCCGGATGAGCTGACCGAACTGACCCCAGCCAAACACTGAAACATTGAATTTCTTACTGAAAAGAAAACGGGAGAACCTATGACGATGAACATCGCGAAAGAGAATTTATTGCCGATCGAACTGAATCAGTTAGACAGGATTGCCTTTGCCGAAAAAATGCAGCGGGCGCGCCGGACGGTACTGAGTAAGATTTCCCGCAACGTGGAAAAGTTTGGCGATAAATTTCCGGCGGAAACCTGCGAAAACGGCCACTATCCACTGACCGACAACGTCGAATGGACCACCAGCTTCTGGACCGGTCAGCTGTGGCTGGCATGGGAGATGACCGGCGACGATCGCTACCGTCACGCAGCGGAAAAACAGGTGACATCATTTGGTAATCGCATCGCCAATCGCATAGATACTGCGACGCATGATTTGGGCTTTCTTTACAGTTTATCCTGCGTCAGCGCGTATAAACTGACCGGCAACCGTCAGGCACGCGGCTTCGCGCTGCTGGCCGCTGAAGCCCTGATGGAACGCTTCAACACTAAAGCAAAAATCATTCAGGCATGGGGCGATTTGCAGGATCCGGAACAGGCCGGGCGGATGATCATCGACTGCAATATGAACCTCCCGCTGCTGTACTGGGCGAGTGAACAAACCGGCGAACCGCGTTTTGCCGAAGCCGCCCGCGCACATGCTGAACAGGCAGCGAAATATATCGTTCGCCCGGACGCCTCGACGTACCACACGTATTACATGGATACCGTGACCGGCGAACCGCGTTTCGGCAATACGCATCAGGGGTACGCCGATGACTCCTGCTGGTCGCGCGGACAGGCGTGGGGGATCTACGGATTCCTGCTCAGCTATCGCTACACTGGCGATGACAGTCAGGTCGAACTGTCGCGTCGGCTGGCGCATTACTTCCTCAATCGTTTACCCGAAGACGACGTGTGTCACTGGGATTTAGCCCTGCTCGGTACCGATGCCGTGCGCGACAGTTCGGCGGCGGCGATTGCGGTCTGCGGGTTGCTGGATTTGGCCACCACCCTGCCCGCTACCGACGATTTGCGTGCCTGCTATGAAGAAATGGCGCTGCGCATTATGGATTCCCTGACCGACAATTACCTCGTGCGCGATGAGGAAGATTGTGACGGATTGCTTAAGCATTCGGTGTATCACATGGCGAGCGGTAAAGGCGTGGATGAATGTTGCAGCTGGGGAGACTATTTTTATGTCGAAGCGCTGGTGCGCCTGACGCAATGCTGGCAGTCGTACTGGTAAATTTTGTGGACGCGGTGGCCTGCATCGCGTCCTGTTAACTTGCCGTTTACAATGCGTGAATTGTTTTGAAGCATTTTGCGCCTCTTCATATCAGTGCTAAGTATTCCCAGACGTTATAATCACACATCTGTTAATAAGTATTCCTGCTATGTCCTTACATCCTTTAGGATTAGTCTTAATTCCCACGTTTTTTTGTTCAGTCACAAAGTAAATCCTGACATAAACCAAATTAATCTAATTCGCTAACTGTCTTTAAACGCTAAAAAAAACTTTGAAACTGCGTATTTTTCATGCGAAAAAGAGAGTCAGCACATTCTGTGTGCTTTTGAGATTTCTTACGTTCGAATCCAATCATTACGCCGAACAAGGACGTCCTGTGAGGACTCATTATGCAAACGATAATCTTAGATCCCTGCCGTTTTACCCGTATTGGATTGCAGCAATTTCTCGCCGTTGACCATGACATCAGTTACGTCAGCCACTTCGACCAACTGCAAAAAAGTTGCAGTAATCTGAATCCGTCAGTGGTGTTTATTAATGAAGATTGCATGCAACCCAATGCGGACAGTAAATCTCGCCTGCGAGCGCTGATTACTGAATATTCCGACACACTATTTTTTATTTTTATGTCCAGCACACGTATTCATTTTGACGAATACGTTTTCGTTCGCAAGAACGTGATTATCACCTCGAAATCCATTAAGGCTGAAACCCTCAAACAGTTGCTGAATCACCCGCGGCTGCCGCAGGCGCAAAACCCTGCCAGCAGCGGTGTACTGGATATCCGCCCCGTCATGCTCAGCCGTTCTGAATCGGCGATGCTGAGAATGTGGATGTCGGGTGATGGCACCATTGAAATTTCGGACAAGCTGCAAATAAAAACCAAAACAGTGTCGTCTTATAAAGGAAATATAAAGCGGAAAATAAAATCACCGAACAAACACATTATTTACCACGTTGTTCGTTTATGTGATCAGCTTACAGACGGTATTTATGTCCGATAGTTTTCTTCCATTTCCAGCTATTCCTACAGGCTGTGCATTTGCATAGCCTGTAGAAAGCTACACAAAGTTGCGAAATGAGATCCGCGTCGCAAATATAAACTCAATCTCCGCGCTGATTTGCCGATGTCCTTATATGGCGTGTTTTCGTCACGACAGGACTTGCCCGCAGGCAGACCCTATATCGCTGTCACTCACCGACTTTCTACCGCCGGTGAACAGGATTAACAGAGCGGAAAAAAATGGATACTCCTTTAAATTTAAATACCAGAACCTCTTTTATCAGCAATATTCGCCTCATCACTCTGATCAGCCAGATTTTGGTGGGGATCCTGTTCCTGTTTGCCGTTTCCATCGGCACCTCCAGTTTCTTCCTCAAACAAAGTAACGCGGCGTTATCCAATGCCACGCAGGAGTTGCAAATCCGTCTGGCGCTGTCGAACAGTTCCAATCACCTGCGCACAGCGCGTTTGTTATTGATTCAGGCGGCTGCGGCCGCGCGCGTCGGCGATCAGGACGTCTTCAAAAAGAACCTCACCGACGCCGCCAGCCGTCTTAAACAATCGCAGACGGCTTTTGATACTTACATCAACCGTCCGGGCAAAAATGCCACCGATCTGGCGCTCGATGAACCGTTGAAAAAATCTTACGTCGCGTACATGACGCAGGGTATGGAACCGATGATGGCTTCCGCGCAGCAGGCGCATTTTGAGGAAGTGATTTCTCAGGAAGCAGAAACCGTGCGTGAGCTGGATCTGGCCAATAATATTCCGCTGTTGGCTGCGATTGCTTACCGCACCGAAACCGCCAATAAAATCAACGATAAAGCACAGCATGATGCCACGCTGGGTTATGCCCTGATGGGCGGCGCTTTCCTTCTGGCACTGGTGCTGACGTTCATCACCTATCTGGTGATGCGTAAAGTGATCATCAATCCGCTGAACCGTCTGGTGGTGCGTATCCAGAAGATAGCCGAAGGCGATCTCACACAACCTGCGCAGAACAACGGACGGAATGAAATCGGCGTGCTAAGCAGCAATGTCGATCACATGCAGCATTCGCTGGCCAGCACCGTGCTGACCGTACGCGAAGGCGCGGTGTCGATTTATCAGGGCTCGACCGAAATAGCCTCTGGTAACACCGACCTTTCCTCACGTACCGAGCAGCAGGCTGCCGCGCTGGAAGAAACCGCCGCCAGCATGGAGCAGCTCACCGCTACGGTGAAACAAAACTCCGAAAACGCCCATCACGCCAGCAAACTGGCGGCGGCAGCGTCGAATAAAGCGCAGAAAGGCGGAGAAATCGTCGCCAACGTGGTCAGCACCATGGAAAACATTTCCCGCAGCTCGACCAAAATTGCCGAAATCACCAATGTTATCAACAGTATTGCCTTCCAGACCAACATTCTGGCGCTGAATGCTGCGGTAGAAGCCGCCCGCGCCGGTGAGCAGGGTCGTGGATTTGCGGTAGTCGCCAGCGAAGTGCGTAATCTGGCACAACGCAGCGCACAGGCAGCCAAAGAGATCGAATCACTGATCGAAGAATCGGTGGATTTTGTTGGCGAAGGCAGCATTCTGGTCGGCGATGCAGGCACCACGATGTCTGAAATTGTGACGGCGGTCAGCCATGTCACCGACATTATGGGCGAAATCGCCTCGGCATCCGATGAGCAAAGCCGGGGGATCAGTCAGGTTAGCCTGGCGGTGTCTGAAATGGATGGCGTCACGCAGCAAAATGCCTCGCTGGTGCAGGAAGCTTCTGCCGCCGCCGCGTCTCTGGAAGAGCAGGCAGCACGCCTGACGCAGGCGGTTGCAGTGTTTAAGATTGATACTGCACAGCGTCCGGCGGTACATCGTGTACCCGCTGCACGCGTCCTGCCGGGCGCTGCACGTTCAGACAAAGGCACCCACGCCGAGCAGAACTGGGAAACCTTCTGATTTTTGACGGCAATTCGCTTTACTGAACACCAGACAAAAAAACACCGGCAGCGATGGCTCCGGTGTTTTTTTTATGGAAGTGATAACTACGGCGAGATTCAGGCTTCGCTGTCTCGCGGTACGACGAAGGTTCCGTCTTTAGTATCGCCTTCATTGAAGAACCAGATACCTGCCGGATAATCTTCCAGCGCGACCAGATACATCACACCTTCGTAAAACTCTTCTACAGCAAGTACTTTACCTTCGCGACGCGGGCCGCCGTCTGTTTTTACTGTGACAAGATCATTAACTTTCATCAGGTTATCCCATGGTTTTCAATTGTCTTTATTGTAGTACAGACTGCCGGAGAAAAGCACGGTGGGAGGTGAAAGCGGGTAAAAAACCCGAAGATAACGCAGGAAAACTCATTTTCAATTTCTTAACTATTTAGCGCCAGAATCCTGACGGTTATTTCTTTTATAATCTCAGCGTGCTCACCCCCGAGGGAGTACGTAATGAATGTCATAAGAAATATTTTTGCCCGCCACGTTGCGGGCATTTTTTTGCCCTTTGCACAAACGACAGACGTAAAAAAACCCGCATGAGCGGGTTTTTGTCATCTTGCTTTATCACTGAAACAGTGAGGAAGCAAAATTAGATAGCGGTAACGTTAGCCGCAGACGGACCTTTAGCACCGTTCTCGATAGTGAACTGTACGTTCTGGCCTTCAGCCAGGGTCTTGAAACCTTGATCCTGGATAGCGGAGAAGTGTACGAACACATCTTTGCTGCCGTCAGCAGGAGTGATGAAGCCAAAGCCTTTAGACTCGTTAAACCACTTAACCTGACCTTTCATCATTGACATAAGAATTACCTTTTAAAAATAAATTTCGCCACCATGGGCATGTTATAGCCGGATTTCAGTCGTTACTTATGGAGGCACTAAGAAGGAAATTCGTCAGAGCAGGGTTATCATGGATAACGCTTTAAATTGGAACAACTTTACTCAGGATGTCGTGCATAAATAGGTCTGTACCACAGGCCGAGACGTATTTACTCATGACTGCCATTTAATAGCAACTCTTTTTAACGCAATGTCGAGGGAAAGCCGAAAAATAGTCTTTTTATGAACCAGTCAGTACAATCATTGAGCAACTATAGGTCTATTTATCAACAGGTTGAGATCTATCTGAATCAAGAACTGCGCCGCAGTGCGCACAAAATTTTGCATCAGATTCATGCCCGGAATGCAGACAATTCTGACAAGAACGGGCCGCCCGCCCCTTTTCCAACTCTTGTGACATATAAGCCGTCAAAATTCCGGTCGGTACGGCAATGATGGAATAGCCCAACAAAATGAGAATAGAAGCCAGCATTCTGCCCGTCGCCGTATGCGGAGTGATATCGCCGTAACCCACCGTGGTCAGCGTGACCACTGCCCAGTACACCGACGCGCCCAGCGACGTAAAGCCATCCTTGCCCTCTTCCACCGCAAACATCAGCCCGCCGAACAGGCAAAGAATGATCGCCACAAACCCGAAGAAGATGCTCAGCTTGCGCCGCGCGCGCATCAGGCTGCGCCAAAGGATACCGGCATCATTCATATAGCGCAGGAGTTTCAGCACGCGCAGTACGCGCAGAACCCTCAGCAATCGCACCAGAACCACCAGATCGGTAGCACCGGCCAGTGACGGCATCATCCATAAGATGTACATCGGTAAAACAGTGCAGAGATCGATAATGCCGAAGAAGCTCACCGGATAATGCGTTTTACGGGGGGAACACAACACCCGTAACACGTACTCCACGCTAAACAGCGCGGTGAAGCCGAGCTCGAGCAAACCGAAGCGCCAGAGGATGTCCGGCGTATTGGGAAAGAGATCGCTCGCGCTGGATTCGAAAAACAATACCACGACGCTCAGTAACGAGGCGGCGATCCAGAATGTTTCCATCCGTCGGCCGCTGCGGGTGCGGTGTTCAAACAAAAGGGCAAAACATCGGCGGCGGGTTGCCGCGAAAAAGCGATAGTCCTGGGCCATAAGAAACGCCAGCAATGAATAATAGGCGAAGAATAAACGCTTTTCGCCCGTGCGCCTATCGCCCGACCTCACCCTTTCAACCAAAAAAAACGCCGGTCACTCAAGGTGATCGGCGTTTATTGGCAGAAAGTTGCAGAATTTATTTGTTCGCTGACGCGATGACGCGCGCGGTTAATCCATTAATTCAGAGACGGCGTTGCGCACATAAGCGGTGATTTGCGCAACGTCTTCGGCATTGGCACTTCCCCCGCCAATAGATCGCACGGTGTTTTCCAGATGACCGATGTCCTGCTCAACTTTCTTCGCAATTTGCACTTTTACAATGGTATCGACGGACGAGATAAAGGCGCGCATCACCGCCTTCAGCGCAAAAATCTCGCCAAAGGAGTCGTATGCCGGTTTCTCAGCCGCCCTCGAACTTGGCTCTGCAGCCCGCGGAGGCAGGCTTTTCAGGCTGTCCACATGTTCAATCATCAGATCCATATCTCTGATGAGTTCATCAAAACTCTTAGCCACTGGTTTTCCTTCGCCGTGCGAAAGGCAGCAGGATACCACTGCCGTTACAAGCCGAGAAGCCACAGAAAGAAGTTATGCTCAAATTTCGCCACAATGCGCCTGCCGGTGAGGATTGCTCCGCGAGCTGGCAGGCGCATTAGGTCGCTATTTAACCAAGATCAGGGGGTTAAGCGTTTTTCAGTGAAGCCATGTCAACAACAAAGCGGTATTTCACGTCGCTTTTCAGCATACGTTCGTAAGCGCCGTTAATGTCCTGCATGTCGATCATTTCCACGTCACAGGTGATGCCATGCTCAGCGCAGAAATCCAGCATTTCCTGAGTCTCAGCGATACCGCCAATCAGGGAGCCGGCAACGGTTTTGCGGCCCATCACCAGTTTGCCGCTGTGCAGCGCAGGTTCGATTGGTTCGATCAGACCGACCAGAATGTGGGTACCATCGCGTTTCAGGGTATCCAGATACGGGTTCAGGTCATGTGCGTTTGGCACGGTGTCGAGAATAAAGTCAAAGTGGCTTTTCACGGCCGCCATTTGCTCTTCATCGGTAGACAGCACTACGTGGTCAGCGCCAAGACGGTAAGCTTCCTGCTCTTTGCCTTTCGAGCGGGTGAACAATGTCACGTCTGCACCCAGCGCTTTGGCAAATTTCAGACCCATATGGCCAAGACCGCCCAGACCGACAACGGCCACTTTATGGCCTTTGCCGACCTTCCAGTGTTTCAGCGGAGAGAAGGTCGTGATACCGGCACACAGCAGCGGTGCGGCGGATTTAATGTCCAGTTTTTCGGAAACGTGCAGAACGAATTTTTCTGCGACCACGATTTGTTCGGAATAACCGCCGTAGGTCATCATGTTGTCATGACGATCGTAGCTGTTATAGGTCATGGTTGCGCCTTCTTCGCAGTACTGTTCCAGGCTTTCCGCGCAGGACTCACAGTGCTGACAAGAATCGACCATACAACCGACACCGACAAACTCGCCGACTTTAAAGTTGCTGACTTTCGCACCGACCTGCTTCACGCGGCCAATAATTTCGTGTCCCGGCACCATCGGATAGATACTTTGGTGCCATTCGTTGCGCGCCTGGTGGATATCTGAGTGGCACACGCCGCAGTACAAAATGTCGATCACAACGTCGGTATCACGCGGGTCACGGCGAACAAAATTATGAGGCGCAAGAGGCGCATCCGCTGAAAGTGCAGCGAAACCACGAACGTTAAGAGTCATTTATTTCTCCTGAAGGGCTGACGGAATACTTGCGCACTGCAAAAGGCAGGCACCGCAGAAGTATGACGCGTTCAGGCGAAGAACAAATATAACGATCCTCGCCATTACTTGCCTGAATCTGTTTTTTTCAGGAGTTTTAAATCAGGACAATCCGATAGCCAGACGCTGGCGCCGCCGTCTGGCAGCGCCATTTTTTGAGAAGAGCTGTGGAAAGGATTAGATCAAACCGGCGTCTTTCAGTTCGCTTTTCAGGTAAGCGTAATAGATAGGTGCCGCAACCACGCCCGGTATCCCAAACGCCGCCTCGAACACCACCATTGCCAGCAACACTTCCCAGGATTTTGCCTTAATGCGGCTGCCCACGATGCGGGCATTGAGGAAGTATTCCACTTTATGAATGATTATCAGATAACCCAGCACCAGCGCACCCACCCACAGCGACAGCGAAAGCCCGACGATGAAAATCAGCGTATTGGAAATCAGATTACCCACCACCGGCAGCAGACCACAGACAAAGGTCAGCGCGACCAGCGTTTTCGCCAGCGGCAGATGGATGCCAAACAGTGGCAGAATGCCAAACAGGAATACGCCCGACAACACGGTATTGATAAGCGAAATCTGGAACTGTGCGAACACCACATTACGGAACGCAGCGCTCAGTAAGTTCACCCTATCCAACAGCTCTTTTTTCAGCGGCGCATGATGTTCGCCCTTAGTGTGGCGCTGAAGTGAAATAATCGCACCCAGAATCATACCGATCAGCATGGTGACAAACACGTGTGCGGCATTTTTTCCGAACGTCTGAATCATCACGATGTGCTCACGCAGCCATTGCAGGAAGGTGCGCTGTAACTCTTCGATGTTAGCCGGTAAATAATGCAGTAATACCGGCGATAACCGGCTCTGCGCATCGGTCAGCAGCCGCGACACCATCGCGTTAAACGCCACCGGGTTTTTCATGTCTTCCATCAGGAAATCCGCGATGCCTGCAACAAAGATGATCAAGCAGCTGACCACCACGGTGCTAATAAACGCCACCACGACCCAGCGCGCCCGTTCGCCGCTGATGATTTTCTGAAAGTGTGGCGTCAGGGCATTCACCAGCTCGTACACCACAAAACCGGCGATAAAACACGCCAGTAAATGAAGAGGAAGAATCAACAACAGCCCGCCCATCACAATCAACAAACTGAGCCAGCGAATGTGATTCGATCTCATAATTTGCATTGCCTGCATCCTTAAACCAACGTGTCCCGGGCCTCGCCCTCAATGTGGCAGTTATCATAGCACCTAACCTTGCAGCGCAACGGCGTGCGTTCGGAAACGCTTAAGAAAATTTTGACACAACGGCGAGGTCTTCTATCATCCTGGGTAATGTATTGAATAAAGAAAATCTGAAAACCGGGTGAATATGATGTCTGAATTACTTCGTGAAAAACTGTCCCTGCCAAAAGGGCATGACCGGCTGTTACTGCATTCCTGCTGTGCGCCCTGTTCGGGAGAGGTGATGGAAGCTATTCAGGCATCCGGGATCGAATACACGATATTCTTCTACAATCCGAATATTCATCCGCAAAAAGAATATGTGCTGCGCAAAGAAGAAAATATGCGGTTTGCCGAACAACATGGCATTCCGTTTATTGATGCAGATTACGACACTGATAATTGGTTTGAACGCGCGCGAGGAATGGAAAATGAACCTGAGCGTGGTATCCGCTGCACCATGTGTTTTGATATGCGTTTCGAGCGTACCGCGCTTTATGCGTGGGAACAGGGTTTCAGTGCTATTTCCAGTTCTCTGGGTATTTCGCGCTGGAAAGATATGCAGCAGATTAACGGCTGTGGCGAACGTGCCGCTGCGCCCTATCCTGGCATGGTGTACTGGGATTACAACTGGCGTAAAAAAGGCGGCGCAGCGCGGATGGTGGAGATAAGTAAGCGTGAACGCTTTTACCAGCAGGAATACTGCGGCTGCGTCTATTCTCTGCGTGACAGCAATTTGCATCGTAAATCGCAAGGACGGGATCTGATCAAACTCGGCGTGAAATATTACGGCGATGAAGACGACGAATAATCTTACTGCGCATACTCTTCCTCCTGCTCATTTTTAATTAACCCGCGCTGTGTTGTCGGGTTAATTATTCTGATAATACCGCATTTCTCCCGTCAATTTCGCTGCCTGATAATTCACAGCCAGCTGACTATTTTGTCCAATAACAAAACGGGCCGTGTGCAGAATAATTTCCTATGGTTCCCCTGCCTTTGCATCTTGCGTTCGTGCAAAACGCTTGTTACTTTCCGCCTCTCGGTTTTATTTATGCGAAATCGCTATAAGAAATAACCCACCGTTATTTCCGGTGTATTTCGCATTGAACCGCACTTAAAACAAAAAACACAACATCGTATTCATTCGTTCAGGGGTAGTCATATGTGGGTGTTAATTGGTATTCCAATCGTCGTGCTGGGATTTGCACTGCGGTTTAATCCGTTGCTGGTGGTGACCGTGGCCGGGATTTCGACCGGACTGGCCGGAGGTATGCAGACCATTGAAATCATCAGTGCATTCGGCAAAGCATTTACCGAAAACCGCTACATGGGGCTTATCTGGCTGACATTACCGGTTATCGCGTTACTCGAGCGCAACGGCCTGAGAGAACAGGCGAAACACCTGATCTCCAAAATTCACGTTGCGACGACAGGCCGAATTCTGATGCTCTATTTCTTCCTGCGCCAGATGACCGCTGCGCTGGGGCTGAACTCGCTGGGCGGTCATGCGCAGATGGTTCGTCCGCTGATCGCCCCGATGGCCGAAGCCGCCGCGACCACTAAGTACGGTGATTTGCCCAATGATGTGCGCCAGAAGATCCGCGCCCACTCGGCCGCAGCGGACAACGTGGCGGTATTCTTTGGCGAAGACATCTTTATCGCCGTGCAGTCCATCCTGCTTATCAAAGGTTTCCTCGCGCAGTACGGTATCGACGTCGAGCCGCTGCACCTGTCGGTATGGGCGATCCCAACCGCAATCGCGGCGCTGATTATTCACTTTATCCGTTTATGGCTGCTTGACCGCTCGCTGGCTAAACGTTTTGACAGCCAACACGGGAGCGCGGCGAAATGATCAACCTTCAGTCAGTGTATATCCTCGCAGGCCTGATGTTCTGCGCCTATGCCTTCTTCAATCTGCGCGATAAAAGCAATTCCCGCCGTTATGTGAACGCGCTGTTCTGGGGCGTTTACGGCGTGACCTTCCTGTTTGGCGGCGAGTTACCGCACTTTGTGACCGGCTGTCTGGCGATCCTGCTGGCAGTGATTGCCGGTACCGGCAAACTGGGTAAAGGCAAAACCGACAGCGAACAGCCAGAAATGATTGAAAAACGCGAAGCGGGCGCCCGACGTTTTCGCAACAAGCTGTTTATCCCGGCCCTGCTGATCCCGGTTGTGACGCTGATTGGCACGCTGACCCTGAAATACACGCCTTTCGTAGAAGCCAAAAACGTTACGCTGATTTCTCTGGTGATCGGCACGCTGGTGGCCTTTTTTGCCGCACTGATTATGCTGCGCGATTCGCCGGTGAAAGCCATTAAAGCCGGTGGACAGACGATGGATACTGTCGGCTGGGCGGCAATCCTGCCACAAATGCTTGCCGCGCTGGGTGCGCTGTTTGCGATGGCTGGCGTCGGCGGCGTGGTGGCAGATTTGGTTAAAAACATTATCCCTCTTGGCTCCCCGCTGGCGATTGTGGTGGCGTACACCTTCGGTATGGCGCTCTTTACCATGATCATGGGTAACGGGTTTGCCGCGTTCCCGGTGATGACTGCCGGTATCGGCCTGCCGCTTATCGTTAATCAACTGGGCGGTAACCCGGCAATCATGGGCGCTATCGGTATGTTGTGCGGTTTCTGCGGCACGCTGATGACGCCGATGGCGGCAAACTTCAATATCGTCCCCGCCGCTCTGCTCGAATTGCAGGATAAAAACGGCGTGATCAAGGCGCAGTGGAAAACCGGCGTGCTGCTGTTGCTGGTGAATACGGCGTTCATGTACTTCTTTGTGTTCCGCTTCTGATAAGGAAAGACGATGACGACAACGCAACTGACGCCAGAGATGGCGTCACGTTTTGCCTCGCTGGCGCTGAATCATTTAACGCGTGAGTTTCCAAATAAACTTATGCACGCCATGAGCAGCGCCGCCGACGCTCAAACGCCGCGACAGCTGCATCCGATTTTCTACGGTAGCTATGACTGGCACTCCTGCGTACACGGCTACTGGCTGTTGCTGCGCTTGCTGAATAAATTCCCGGACCTGCCGCAAGCAGAGAAGATTATTGCGATGGTTGGTGAACATTTCACCGCAGAGAACGTTGCAGGTGAAATGGCTTATCTGCAACAGCCGCAACACGCAGGCTTCGAGCGGCCTTACGGCTGGGCATGGTTTTTAGCACTGACGCAGCAACTCCATGAAATGGCGCTACCGCAGGCCGCTGTTTGGGCAAGAAATCTCGCGCCGATGACCCGCTTCTTCGAAGAAAGCTTTACCGCTTTTCTGCCAAAGGCGACCTATCCTCTGCGCGTCGGCAGCCACTTCAACACCGCGTTTGCACTGGCGCTGACGCTTGATTACGCCCGCTGCGTGAAGCATGAGTCTTTGAGTGAGCTGATTAAAGAAACGGCGCTGCGCTGGCATCTTGATGACAAAAATTGTCAGGCGTGGGAACCGGGCGGTGATGAGTTTTTATCACCCTCGCTGATGGAAGCGGAGCTGATGCGTCGCGTGCTGCCGGGGGAAGAGTTTGTGACGTGGTTCGGGCATTTCCTGCCGGATCTGGCACAGAACCAGCCCGCGACGCTGTTCACGCCTGCCACCGTCACTGACCGCAGCGACGGCAAAATTGGTCATCTGGACGGGCTGAACCTCAGCCGCGCCTGGTGCCAGCGATCGCTGGCCTCGGCGTTACCCGCCGGTGACCCGCGAGCCACATGCCTGCGCAATGCGGCGCATGCGCACCTGCACAGCGCGCTGGAACATCTCGACAGCGATTACATGGGCGAACACTGGCTGGCGACCTTCGCTCTGCTGGCGTTGGAAGCCTGACGTTTCGGTGCGGGGCGTATTTCGAATCAACCGCGAATAATGCCCCGCGTCGAGCGGGTAAAGAAATCATTGAACTGGCGCAGCATCGGATATTCCACGCTGAGCCGTTCAATCTCCAGTTTCACCACGTCTACCGGCTCCTGCTGGTGATAAAGCAAATCATACAAATGGTGGATCACCCGCTGTTCGTCGGCAGTTGCCCTGGCAAAGGCTTGCGCACGTTCATTAATCCCCAGCGGAACCGCGCGGTTACCGTTCGCCAGCACATAAGGCGGAACGTCCTGCACTACGCAGGTGTTGTCCAGCAGGCGTGACCCGGTACCGACGATGCAAAACTGATGCACCGCGCACAGTGCGCCGAGCTGAGAATAATCTCCCAGCGTGACGTGACCGGCCAGCCCGCTGTGATCGCCCATGGTGGTGTGATCCCCCACCTGACAGTCATGCCCGATGTGCACCCCTGCCTGAAAGATATTCTGATTGCCAATCCGCGTGACGCTGCCGCCCTGCGCCGTGCCACGGTGCAACGTTGAGTGACGGCCAATGTCATTTCCGTCTCCGATTTCGAGGCGAGCCGGTTCACCGTCGTACTTCAAATCCTGACTGATTTCGCCGACTGACGAGCCCATGCCAATTCGGTTCTCGCGACCGAGAGTGGTATTGCCATTAATGACGACGTGCGAGGCAATGACGGTGCCTTCTCCGATCCGCACGCCCGCAGAGATAAAGCAGAAAGGCCCGACAACAACGTGCGGGCCGATAATGACACCGGGTTCAATGATACTGCTGGCCGCAATTGTGGCCGAAGATGAAATCAACGCAAAATCCTTCTGACAACCGCTCTGCGTGCAAAAGCCGAACGCCGTAAACGTCAGTAGTAAATTAAACCGAATCTGGATTAATCAGCGGGAAGATCAGAATGAGTCGGGAGGTGCACTCAGAAAGCTATAAACAGGCGGATTACTTTTCACGCAACTCTCCTGCTATGCCGCCCAGCATAAGGGTTCAGGGGCGTAAACCCAGCCAACTATATTTTATTTATTTTCTGAACCTTTCTTAAAAATGAGAGCTGTGAATCATTTGTGACACTTCTATTAAGGCTTTCTTAAGCTAGCAATATTATGATTCACGACAATTCATTTACAGGCGTTATGGTTTCACGCCGGTAACGCCAGCAACCTTCAGTTTTTTGGGAGTTCTCATTGCGCTATTTATGTCCGAAGATCAGCTACTTTAGGCTGACTTTGTTGCTCAGTTTGTATTTCACCTTTGTCGTCAACCTGCCAATTTTGCTCCATTTTTATCGCATTTTGCATGCGCTGCCTGCCTATAACCTGGCGTTTGCGCTGACCATTCCGGTGGTACTTTTCTTCGCCCTGAACTTTGTGTTCACCCCTTTCAGTTTCCGTCCGTTGCTTAAACCCTTCTTCATCATTATTTTGCCGGTCAGCGCGATCGCCAGCTTCGCGATGATGACCTATCAGGTGGTGTTCGATCGCGGGATGATCGAAAACATTTTGGAGACGCAATCAGCGGAAGCGACGTCTTATCTTAATTTGCAGGTGGTGCTGTGGTTTATCTTCACCGGCTTATTACCGGCTGTCCTGCTGTTCCTCACACCGGTCAGTTACGAAAAAACACCTCTGCGCCGCCTGGGCGTGCGGCTGGTCTCAATGATCGTGTCACTGGCGATCGTTGCTTCCCTCGCCGGGGTGTTCTACAAAGATTACGCCTCAGTCGGGCGCAACAACCGCACCCTGAATCTGGAAATCGTGCCGACCAACTATCTCTACAGCGCGTTCCAGTATATGAATCATCGCTATTTCACCAAAAAGATGCCGTTCCAGAGCATCGGTAACGATGCAAAACTGGTGCAGAAATCCGGTGAGAAACCGAATCTGGTATTCCTGGTGATCGGCGAAACCGCCCGCGCACAGAACCAGTCATCAAACGGTTACGCTAAACCGACCAACGAATACACTCAGGCTACGCCGGACGTGGTGTTCTTCAACCACATGACTTCCTGTGGCACTGCAACGGCGATTTCGGTGCCCTGCATGTTCTCCAACATGAAACGCACCAATTATGACGCCAACCGTGCGCGCAACAGCGAAGGCCTGCTGGATATTTTGCATAAAGCCGGGGTGTCGGTGTTCTGGAAAGACAATGACGAAGGTTGCAAAGGCGTCTGCGACCGCGTGCCGAACGTCATCATCGACACCAAAAAAGACGGTAAATATTGCGATGGCGATACCTGCTACGACATGGCGTTGCTGCAAAATATCGACGATGACATTAAGTCCGACGGTAAAAATACGCTGATCGGCCTGCATTTAATCGGCAGCCACGGCCCGACCTATTCAAAACGCTATCCGCCGGAGTTCCGTCAGTTCACCCCGGACTGCCCGCGCAGTGACATCGAAAACTGCACGCAGGAACAGCTGGTGAATACCTACGACAATACCCTGCGCTACACCGATTACGTGGTATCGCAGGTGATTGAAAAGGCGAAGCAGTATCAGGATAAGTACAATGTGGCGGTGATTTATCTTTCCGACCACGGTGAATCGCTGGGCGAAAACGGTCTGTATCTGCACGGTACGCCGTACAGCGTCGCTCCGGCGCAGCAGACGCACGTGCCGATGCTGTTCTGGCTGTCCGACGGTTATGCAAAGGCGCAGGGGATCGATATGTCTTGCCTGAAAGCGAATGCGGCGAAGAATGATGTGTCGCAGGATAACCTGTTCCACACCGTACTGAGCGCGATGAACGTGCAAACCAGCGAGCGCGACCCGCAGCTGGATATCCTCGCTGCCTGTAAAAAGCCGTAAAATGAACGGTGGCTGCCCTGAAATTCAGGGCAGCACTTCACACTCCGCCAGAATGCACTGTGAAAGTGCGCCGATCGTCTGATCAAAGTTTTGCGATTCTTTATCCGTCACCATATACAGCGCTGTTTGCCGCACGGTTCTCGCCGCCAGCATCAGGCGACTGAGCACGCCGCTTTCCAGCACTTTTTCGATACTTCCCAGCGGCAGCCAGCCGTACCCGACACCGACCGAAATGGCCTCCATCGCCGCGGCCACCGTGGTGAATGTCCAGTTCGCCGCCTGGCCGGTGGCGCGATTCTCCGTGCGCTGCGAACGCCGGTCAGCCACAGAAATCAACGGGAAGCGCGCCAGATCTTCGGCTGAAAGTGGCGCGGGCAACTGAAACAGCGGGTGATCGCTTTTCGCCACCGGTACGAAATCCACGTCCAGGAGAAAACGCCCGTGAATGGCATTTTCAGGAGCCAGCGTAGTGATGTACAAATCCGCTGATCGTTCATTTAATTGCTCAATGCTTTCGCCGCGCAGGATTTCCGTCAGGTGCACCTGCGTGTCAGGAAACTGCTGCTGAAATGCTTTTAACGCGCGGAATAATCGGTCTTTCGGGAACACGCTGTCGACCACCAGACTCAGCTCAGTGCGCACGCCACCCCGCAGCCCGGCGGCACGATGTTCCAGTTGCAAAAATGCAGAGATCAGCGGCGACGCCTGCGCCAGCAACGCGCGCCCTTGCTCGGTCAGCAAAGCTTTGCGCCCGGTGATTTCCAGCAGCGGCAAGCCGAGGCGCTCCTGCAATCCGCTTAACGCATAGCTTACCGATGACTGACTCCGGTTCAGCGCAGTCGCCGCCTGTGCAAAACTCCCCTGCTCAATTACCGTTTGCAGCACAACCCATTGTTCCAGCGTGGTTCTTGGCAGCGCCATACTCTTATCCTTTTCTAAAAGCCGTTCACTCAGCGCATAATACATCTATTTATCCGATTATTTTTATCGGATATCAGCGTTTTTTTATCAACTTTTTGCGGCGTATTATTCTCCCATCGAAACGAAATGTTTCATCCCGAACACATTGAGGAGAATGACCATGAGCAACTTTGATAAACATGACCTGAGCGGTTTCGTTGGCAAACATGTGGTGTATACCTACGACAATGGCTGGAACTATGAAATCTATGTGAAAAACGGCGAAACTCTGGATTACCGCATTCACAGCGGCCTGGTGGGTAACCGTTGGGTGAAAGACCAGAAAGCCTACATCGTCCGCGTGGCATCTGATGTGTATAAAATTTCGTGGACCGAGCCGACCGGCACCGACGTCAGCCTGATTGTGAATCTGGGCGATAACGTTTTCCACGGCACCATCTTCTTCCCGCGCTGGGTGATCAACAATCCGGAAAAAACCGTTTGCTTCCAGAACGACCATATTCCGCTGATGAATGCTTATCGCGACACAGGCCCGGCGTATCCGACTGAAGTGATCGACGAATTCGCCACCATCACTTTCGTCCGTGACTGCGGTGCAGATAACGATACCGTGATCGCCTGCGCAGCCAGCGAGTTACCGGCTAATTTCCCGGATAATCTGCGTTAATCACTGATAACGACAAAATGCAGATGAAAAAAAACCGCAGCCCTCAGAAGCTGCGGTTTTTTTCATGGTGTGGCAAACCTCATTTCGCCAGGGTTTTCAGCAATGCGGCGTTAAATTTCTCCGGTTCTTCCATCTGCGGCGCATGGCCCAGCCCTTTAAATTCAATCAACTTCGCATGCGGGATCAGCTTCGCTGCCTGTTTGCCCAGCACATTATAATGGCCGATTTTAGCTTTCACGGCCGCCGGTGCAATGTCGCTGCCGATCGCCGTGGTATCAGCGGTGCCGATCATCAGCGTGGTCGGCACCCTGAGGTTCTTGAATTCGTAAACGACCGGCTGGGTGAAGATCATGTCGTAAATCAGTGCCGAGTTCCACGCCACCAGTTTATGCCCCGGCCCGTTGTTCAGACCTGCCAGCATATCCACCCAGCGGTCATATTCCGGTTTCCACTTGTTCACGTAGTAGGTTTTCAGCTCGTACTGTTTGATACTTTCTGCCGAGGTTTTCAGCTCGCGGTCATACCACTGATCGACGGTACGGTACGGCACACCCTTGGCTTTCCAGTCTTCCAGCCCTATCGGATTCACCATCACCAGCTTCGACACCTCCGCCGGGAACATCAGGCTGTAGCGCGTCGCTAACATCCCGCCGGTCGAATGGCCGACAAGCACCGCTTTGGTGATCTTCAGGCTTTTGAGCAGTTCATGAGTGTTGATAGCCAGCTGCTGGAAACTGTACTGATAATGGCTGGGTTTAGTCGATGAGCAAAAACCGACCTGATCGGGAGCAATCACACGATAGCCTTTCCCGGCCAGCGCCGAAATGGTGTCGCCCCAGGTGGCGGCACAGAAATTTTTACCGTGCATCAGCACCACCGTCTGGCCGTTCTTGCGGCCCACCGGCGAAACATCCAGATATCCCATCTGCAACGGCGCACCCTGGGAGGTAAAGGAGAACTGTTTTAGCGGAAACGGATAATCAAAACCCTGCAACTGCGGCCCGTAGGACGGCGCATCGGCGGCCAGCGCAGAGCCGGTCGCGCAAAGGGATAAAGCAGCGGCACACAAAAGCAGTTTAAGGCGGGGAAGCATGGGGTCGTCCTGGTGTTGTTGTCTGACAGGCGTAAAGGCTTATGCTACAAACTTTAGGCGACCCTGCAAACTGAAACCGCACAAAGTGATTTTTCGGTTTGGGCTTCAGGCACATAACGAAAAAAATTCCCGCTTCATCCCGTCACCTTTCCAGCAGACTCCACCCGTTATGCGTTATATTAAAGAGAGTCAGCCTTCACAAATTCTTACTGGTGGATACTTCTTTGGCTCTCTCCGTACCCTGGCAATACCGCCCGCGATTCAGACTTTGTCTGTCGATACTGGCTTTTCTGGTGGTCGCCGCGCTGGGCACGTTGGCCATTTCATGGCAGACCTCACAGGGCCTGCGCAAAGACACTGCCGCCAGCCTGGCGCAATCCGTGCGTCTGGTGGATATGACGCTCAGCAATGCCACTGTCGCTGCGGATGCCGTTCACGATCTCGTCGGAACGCCCTGCACCGAAGACACGATTCAGGCCTTACGCTGGCAGGTCGCCAGAGTGCCGAACGTGCGCACCGTTAATCTGTATCGTGGCGATACCATTTACTGTACCTCCCTGTTTGGCCATAACATTGATTACGTTTCAACGGGCGACTACGCAGGCGGGCAACTGCTGCTGATGAGCGGCAACGCGGTCACGCCGGATCATCCGCTGATCGCTTATCGTCGCGACGTTGATGGCAACGGCGTTCTGATTGGCGTCGATGGCTATTTCCTGCATAACATCCTCAACCTGCTCAGCACCCATACCTATCTGGTGCTGAAAATCGGCGATCAGTGGATGGATAATCAGGGCAAAATTCATCGTGAAGAAGGCTGGCCGGCAGGCGAGCGAATGATGCTGGCGTCGAAACAATATCCGTATGAGATGCGGCTGGTGATCCGCAAAAGCGATCACTGGCGCTATATCTTCGATTACGCCACCGCCAGTCTGGTGCTGTTCCCGCTGGTCGGGCTGTTTGTCGCCTTTATGATCTACCAGCTGCTTGGCCGGTTTGCGACGCCAGTAACGGCGCTGAGAGCGGCAATGGAGAAGAAGCAGTTCATTCCGTACCTGCAACCGGTGGTGGATGGCACCCACCATCAGATTACCGGTTGCGAAGTGCTGATGCGTTGGCAGCATCCGCAGTCAGGATTGATCCCGCCCTATCAGTTTATCCCCCTGGCTGAAGAAAGCGGCCTGATTGTGCCGATGACCCGCGCCATGATGGAACAGGTGCGTGAACAGTTTGGCCCGCTGGCCGCTGAGTTGCCGAAAGGTTTCCATTTTGGCTTCAACATCTGCGCCAGCCATTTTAAAGATCTGACGCTGGTGGACGATTGCAAAGCCTTCATCGATGCCTTCAAAGCCAATCCGATTAAACTGGTGCTTGAGCTCACCGAGCGCGAGCTTATCGAGCAAACGGAGACCACCCAGAGTCTGTTCAACGGGCTGCGCCGGATGGGCGTCCTGATTGCGCTGGATGACTTCGGCACCGGCCACTCCAGCCTGACGTATTTGCAAAAATTCCACATTGATATCTTAAAAATTGACCAAAGTTTCATTGGCCGTATCGGCACCGACGCGCTGGCCGGGCACATTGTCGACAACGTGATCGATCTGGCAAAGCGCCTGCAAATGGTCATTGTCGCCGAGGGCGTCGAGACACAGGCGCAGGTCGATTACCTGACGCCTTACCAGATCGAATTCCTGCAAGGATACTTTTTCGGCAAGCCGGTAGCGGCGAATGATTTTGTCGAAAAGTGGTTATAGGAATAACGTGAGCTATGTCTTATTAGATGACTGCACATTTTGCTTAAAATCAGCGGATGTGTAACATCCACTCAGAATTCGTGCAGCACGACGCTAACTTATTGAAGTTACTTGTTTTGGAGTAATATTTTAGCCTCATGCACTGACAGTTTACGTAATCACTTTGCGAGCAAAATGATGATTAAGTGGCCGTGGAAAGCAAATGAGCTGAAAATCGAGAAATCAGATGCGTGGAATGACGCGCTGAATATCCCGCTGTTGTCCTCGCTTAACGCAGAAGAGCAGCAACGCCTGATCCAAATCGCCAGCCAGCTGCTGCAACAAAAAAGGCTGGTGCCGTTGCAGGGCGTCGTGCTGACCGAACAGATGCAGGCGCGCATCGCACTGCTGTTCGCCCTGCCGGTAATGGAACTGGGCGCGGCGTGGCTTGATGGCTTTCATGAAATCCTGCTCTATCCTTCACCTTTCGTGGTTGATACGCCGTGGCAGGACGAGAACGGGTTGATCCACGCCGGTATGCAAATCCACGCGGGACAGAGCTGGGATCAGGGCCCTATCGTGCTGAACTGGCAGGATATCGAAGATTCGTTTGATAACTCCGGCTTTAATCTCATCATTCACGAAGCTGCGCACAAGCTGGATATGCGTAACGGCGGCGAAGTCACCGGTATTCCGCCGATCCCGCTGCGGGAAGTAGTTGCCTGGGAGCATGACCTGCAGGCCGCGATGCAGAACCTGCAAGATGAGATCGACACCGTCGGTGAAGAAGCCGCCAGCATGGACGCCTACGCCGCAACCGATGCCGCCGAGTGTTTTGCGGTGCTTTCCGAATATTTCTTTAGTGCGCCAGAATTACTGTCCGACAGGTTTCCGCTGGTATATGGCCATTTCACCCGTTTTTATCAGCAAGACCCGCTGGCACGGCAACGTCGTGGACAGCGCTGTGATTGTTAATTCGGCCTGAGAAGACATTTTTTCAGGCTCAAAATGGTGATTTTCAGCCGTATTGATTAGATGCTGAGCAGTCAGAGTATTTTATCGAATTTAGCGTTGACACCCAGGCGCCCTCTGGATATTATGCGCCCCGTTCACACGATTCCTCTGTAGTTCAGTCGGTAGAACGGCGGACTGTTAATCCGTATGTCACTGGTTCGAGTCCAGTCAGAGGAGCCATATTAGAGAAGCCCGCTTAAGGAAACTTAAGCGGGCTTTTTGCTTTTCATAATCTGAACGAAACTTTGTATAATTTGAATTCAACACGGTAGCTGATTTGTTGAACCAATCGGATTTAGATAAAAGCGCATCCCGTCACTGACTTCCTCAGGCAATCCGCACAGTTTCTGGCATCCCTGCACACGTCATTATGTTTAAGGCACGGATCATGACCATAGCCTCACCGACCTGCGCATCGTAGTCACGCAGCGTAAGGTGTCCACCGAACAATTGTTTAACCCGTTACATCGCCGCCCAGTAAACCGCCCGGCTTCGCGGCAGGATGAGCGCCTTGTTGCAGGTAGCCCAGTTGGTGATTTTGAACTTTTGTTTTGCCAGGAGATATCGCTGCAGGATCAGGAGTGTGGTGATCTGATCCTGACTACGGCCAAAAGTTCGATTTATTCAACAAAGCCCTGTTAACCCTAAATAAGCCGGATTAGACATTTCATTTCCTTAGTTTTGAGTTTCGACTTCTTTCCCGAGAGTCTTCTAATTTGGCGACACCTTTTGACACAGAGTAAAAAAATATCAGCCATACGGCGGCATAAACGAATTTCATCGGCCACGCAACGGGCAGCATAAGACATCCGATTAACCCGCCAACGAACAACACAGATTCAAAAAAATTCCATCCGCTGGCGACGGCAAATAACACCATTTTCACCGCGCCTTTCAGCACTCTGTGAAGCCGCTTATTGTGTAACATGCAGCTTTCGCCCTACAGCATCGATAATCTTGTCAAACGCAGGCTGGCCGCGTGTTGCACCGACATGGACAGCATCAATAAACGGCTTAACGGCGGGCTCAAACAGAAAATAGGTGAGCTCATAATCGTGTGGCCGGAGCAGCCAGTAGATTTCCGGTGCCTCAATGGCGAGGCTTTCAGACATTCTTATCGAGCGTTCGCTCATTCCCCCGATCATCCCAATAAGTTTCGCGGACATGAAGCGCCCGACCATCGATGAAACAACACCGCGATACGCATTATTTTGCTGGGATAAGGAGGCGTATTTATCGAATTCTTTAAATATGATCTCTACGGCATTGGTTATATGTTTATAATTAAGAATGTCATTATGAATTGCTTCAGCCATGCGAAAACGTTGTGTCTGATGTGCAAAGCGGGAATCAGTATCCATATATCCCCACGCGAGATAACCCATATCGAGCGGAACGTTAAGCGCACCGTTGATTAATCCGGAAATTGTGGCGGGCGACATGATGATGTCTGAAATTCTGTTCGCAAGGTCTTCTATATCACTTGTCATATTATCGACTGCTACCACGGTACACCTCCCTGGTCTCGTGTTCGTATAACCTTAATATATATAAGGTTAAATAACCAAATACTATATCGCTACTTTTTTCTGCTGAAACGTGCGTCCGGACACTGAATATCAGGGGACGGTATCCGAAAAACCTTCAAATATGTGGCACTGAACTGGCATAAAAGCAACAAAACATGATCAGAGAACCACTCCGCCCATCGGCTTGCCAGCATGAACAACCATTTATTGCCGGTAATGAGACATCTGTCGGCCACAGAACTGAAAGCCTGCCATTTCAAAGACCTGCTAAAAGGGATTGAGAAAACCTCGGAGACCCTTACGTTGGAGAATCCTGCGCAGATGCTGTCACGTTCAAACCAATGCTGACTGTTCACTCTTGAACCCACACACATTTGAATGCATTATTTTTGCGATAACGAAGCCATTGATTTTCCTCGCAACAGGAACAGTAACAGCGCGATCATACAGGCCGTTGTCTGTATGCCACCCAACGTTGTCACTGCGGAGAACGTCAAAACTGAACCCAACCAGGTTGTTATTGCCGCCGCCCCCATCGTCAAAAATCCGAGCAAAGCGGATGCCAGCCCGGCCTGTTTCCCGAAGGGACCCATTGTAATTGCTGTTCCTAATGGATTAGCCAGCCCCATCCCCCAGAGGTACATCACCATCGACAGGGAATACCAGCCTAATCCCGGAGACTCAGACCCAATCAACAACATGCCACCACCGAGTAACGCAGTAAGGATACCTGCCGAGGTAATGATTTGCGCACCATAGCGGCGCGCCAGTGGTGGAGCCGCCATACCCGCGCCGAAGACCACAAACACGGTGGCAGCAAAGTAAAAACCGACTTGTAATGATGATAACCCTATGCCCTTTATCAGGATTGCGGGTGCGGCACCGAAGGAGGCAAATAAACCACTCATCAGCAGGCTCACCGACAGTGCCGGAAGAATAAATTTCCCATTCACTGCCAGCCTAAAATACGCAACAATCACGCCCGGAATTGAAACTGGAGCACGCCTTTCATTTGGATGCGTTTCTCCCAATGTAGCGGTATAAAAAATGGCTACAGCAAAGGCCGCAAGGCCAACGAGGATGAAGATCGCGCGCCAGCCCAAAGTGGTGGTCAGCACGCTGCCCACCAGCGGTGAAAAACCGGGGGCGGCCGCTGTGGCGATCACGGTCAGAGACAGTGCACGTGCCAGTGTTTCACCATCGAACAAATCACGTGCAATGGCTCGGGCCAGCACTGCAGCGGCACAGACACCTAACGCCTGGATGACGCGTCCGATAATAAGCGTTTCAAGTGAGCCAGCAAGCCCCCCCACGACAGTCCCTACGATGAATATTGACAACCCCACCAATATCAGTTTTTTGCGGCCATAGCGGTCTGCCAGCGGACCAACCACTAATTGAGCCAGCGCGAAAGTGATAAAAAAACTGGAGAGCGTAAGACCCAGTTCACGTGCTGATACCCCTAACTGCTCGGCGATTTCCGGAAATGCGGGGAGAATGATATTTGTGGATAAGGTGCCGATAGCCGAAAGCCCCGCCAGCAAAACGATAATCTTCCGTGTTAATGGCGGATTTTCAGAGATCTGGTCACCTGTCTCAATGCCCCCCGAATAGCTTTGCGTCTTCATAGTAAAATCTCACCAAAAATTACTGACAAAAAAGCATCTCTCTTAACCCTTAGAGCAAGAGCACTCCGACAGGAAGATGTTCTGCAACTGCGCTTTTGACCTGTATACGTCATCCTCAGATTCCTTAATTTCTCAGTCGATAGGGGAAAACCACAGACCATTACCTAATGACAATGATCTGTGGGGAGACGATGCGACAAAAGCGATTCATTGATTCGCGGCGGAAACAGGTCTGGCCGGTGTCGAACTTCCACTCTGCGGCTAATGGTCAGGACGTATCCTGAACCAGATGGCGTACATTGCCGGCAGGAACACCAGCGTGATGATGGTGCCACCAAAGGTCCCACCAATCAGGGTATAGGCCAGCGTTCCCCAGAACACCGAGTGCGTCAGCGGAATAAACGCCAGAATGGCGGCCATCGCCGTCAGCAACACTGGCCGGGCTCGCTGCACCGTGGCTTCCACCACCGCATGGAATGGCGCCAGTCCCTCCTGTTCGTTGTGATGGATCTGCCCTATCAGGATCAGGGTGTTACGCATCAGGATCCCCGACAGCGCAATCAGCCCTACCAGCGCATTGATGCCAAACGGCTGGTTAAAGAGCAGCAGCGTGGGCACCACCCCAATAAGCCCCAGCGGCGCGGTGAGGAAGACCATCACCATCGCTGACATCGACCGCACCTGCAGGATAATAATCAACAGCGTCATGGCGATCATGATCGGGAACAGCGGTGCCATCGCCTGGGTGGCTTTTCCGGATTCTTCAATAGAACCCGCCTGCTCGATGCGGTATCCGGCTGGCAGCGTATCGATGACCGGCTGCAAGGCTTTGATGATTGCCGTGGAGACATCCGGCGGCTGCAGGTTTTCGGCAATGTCCCCCCGCACGGTAATGGTCGGCGTACGATCGCGACGGCGCAAAACAGGATCTTCCATTTGCACCTCAACCTCACCTATCTGAGATAACGGAATGCGCTGGCCGGAAGCTCCTACTAAGGTAAAGCCCGCTATTTTTGCCGGGTCGAGCCGGATATCTCCCGCCGCGCGCCCCATCACCTGCACCGAACGGATATCTTCACGCACAGAGGTGATCGGAACCCCTGAAAGCAGGAACTGAAGCTGCTGCGCGACCGCATTCGATGTCAGCCCCACCGCCTGCAGGCGATCCTGATTGAGGGTGAAATGCAGCGCCGGTACACGCGGCCCCCAGTCGGTGTTGACGGTCCTCATCATCGGGCTGGCCTGCATCACCTTTTCGACCTTGTCTGCAATTTCGCGCAGTGTGGCGGGATCCGGCCCCATCACCCGGTAGGCCACCGGATAAGGAGAATACGGACCGAACACCAGTTGAGTCACGCGCACACGCGCCTCAGGTGCCAGGCCGCTGGCCGCCGCTTCGCGTAGACTGAACTTGAGCGCCTCGCGGGCCTCCTGACTGTCCGTCAGCACGACAATTTTCGCAAACGACGGGTCAGGCAGCTCAGGCGCCATGGCCAGATAAAAACGCGGCGATCCCTGCCCGATGTAGGACGTGACGATTTTTGCCTCTTTCTGCTTTCTCAGCCAGGCTTCGATTTTCGCCGTGGCGGCGCTGGTCTGCTCAATCGCGGTGCCATAAGGCATCTGCACTTCAACCAGTACCTCCGGGCGGTCGGAGGTAGGGAAAAACTGTTTTTTCACCAGCCCCATGCCGAGTATAGCGACCGTAAAGAGCGCAATAACGGTACCGGCGACTATCCATTTGCGCGCGATGACGCGGGTCAGTAACCGGCGAAAGCGGTTGTAATGACGGGTGTTGTAAATCGCCGCATGCCCGCCCTCCACCGTTTTGATTTTCGGCAGCATTTTTACGCCCAGATACGGCGTAAACACCACCGCCACGATCCAGGAAGCAATCAGGGCAATACCGACGATCCAGAACATGTTGCTGGTGTACTCACCGGCAGTGGACTGGGCAAAACCGTTGGGCATGAATCCGACGGCGGTGACTAACGTGCCTGCCAGCATCGGAGCCGCCGTGTGACTCCAGGCATAGGCCGAGGCTTTGATGCGGTCGTAGCCCTCTTCCATCTTCACAACCATCATCTCGATGGCGATGATCGCATCATCGACCAGCAACCCGAGCGCCAGGATCAGCGAGCCCAGAGTAATACGGTCAAAGTTTTTGCCGGAAGCCTCCATCACCACAAACACAATCGCCAGCGTCAGCGGCACCGCCGCCGCAACCACTACACCTACCCGCCAGCCCATACTGACGAAGCACACCACCATGACCACCAGCAGCGCGACGAAGAATTTGATCATGAACTCGTCGACGGCGGAACTGATGTTGACTGACTGATCGGTGACCTTGGTCAGCGTCATGCCCAGCGGCATGCCCTCATTGATTTTGGCCGTTTCCGCATCCAGCGCTTTACCTAAATCCAGACCGTTCCAGCCGTCGCGCATAATGATGCCCAGCAGCAATGCCGGTTCACCCTGATTGCGGATCATGAAGGTCGCAGGATCTTCGTAGCCCCGTTCAACGGTTGCCACGTCAGAAAGCTGCAGGGTTCTGCCCTGCACGACAACGGGCGTTTTGCGGATTTTATCCAGTTTGTCGAAGGCGCCATCCAGGCGGATAAAGACCTGCGGCCCCTGGGTGTCGATCGAACCGGCGGGTGTCAGGACGTTCTGGCTGTTGAGGGCGGAGAAAATATCCTGAGGCGAAATCCCCAGCGTGGCCAGCCGGTCATGCGAGAACGAGACAAAGATGCGTTCGGCCTGTTCGCCAATGATATTGACCTTCTTGACCCCCGGCACATGCAGAATTTGCTGGCGCAACGATTCCGCATCGCGCACCAGCAGTCGCTGTGGCTCGCCTTTGGCCTTCAGCGCAAAGAGCGCAAAGGTCACGTCGGAGAATTCATCATTGACCATCGGCCCGATGACGCCTGCTGGCAGGTTTTTGGTCTCATCTCCCAGCTTCTTACGTGCCTGATAAAACTCTTCCTGCACCTGTGAAGGCGGCGTGCTGTCCTTCAGCGAAAGCATGGTAAAAGCCAGTCCGGGACGCGTGTAGGTCTCACTGCGGTCATACCACTTGAGCTCCTGCATACGCTTTTCCAGCGGTTCAGCCACCTGATCCTGCATTTCCTGCGCGGTGGCACCCGGCCAGGCAGAAATGATGGTCATCTGCTTGACGGTAAAAGGGGGATCTTCAGCCCGTCCAAGTTCGAAAAATGAAAGAATACCGGCCACGGTAATCAGAATAATCAGGAACAGTGTGATTGAGCGCTCACGCACGGCGAGCGCTGAAAGATTGAATCGCCCCCCGCTCATGGCTGGCTCCCGGCGACGCTGGTAGCGCTTTGTTCGGCCATGCGTACAGCCTCACCGTCATGCAGCAAATGCGCCCCGAGAGCGACCACCTGTTCACCCGGCTTTAAGCTCCCGGTCACCCTCGCCGCATCGTCACCCAATCCCTGCACCTGCACGGGCCGCCATGACACTTTGGCGGGCTTACCCGAAATACTCCAGACGCCCGGCCCTTTACCAGGATCATAGATGGCCGCTAAAGGCACCTGCATCACCTGACCCGGTAATTCATCGTCTGCAATATGCAGCGTGACGGTGGATCCGAGCGGGGCATTCGCCAGTGTTCCCTCAAGCACATATCTCGCCTCGAAGGTGCGGGTTAGCGGATCCGCCGCATCGGAAAGGAGCCGCAGCTTCGCAGGGACAGCCTGTTTACCGCTACCGTACAACGTTGCTTCGGCCTCACTTCCGGCCACCGGGCGTAACGTCTCAGGCAACTGCACGATGGCCTCGCGTTGCCCTGCTCTGGCAAGCCGCACCACCGGCTGCCCGGCACTGACAACCTGACCGGGTTCAGCCAGCGTATCCATCACCACGCCGTCGGCGTCAGCCAGCAGCAGGGCGTAGCCCGTGGCGTTTTCTGCCAAATTGGCCTGTGCCTGAGCCGCACTGAGTTCCGCTTTGGCCGTATCGGCGGCGGCCTTTATCTGATCGTAGGCCGATGCCGACACTGCGCCTGTAGCGACCAGACCGCGATAACGCACTTCGTCACCAGTGGTTTGTTTTGCACGGGCCCGTGCCGCCGCGACGGCCTGTTGCTGAGCCTGTGCCTGCAGACTCAGGTCAACCGGATCCAGACGCATCAATGGCTGACCGCGTTTAACGGTCTGGCCGGTATCGACCAGGCGTTCAAGGATTTTGCCCTGCACTCTGAAACCGAGATCGCTTTGAATCCGGGCGACAACAACGCCGGTAAATGCGCGGGAGGCATCGGCAGCACTCACCACGGTCGCAGACCTGACAAGAGGAGGCTGATTACGGGGATCGTCGATGCCGGAAGAGTCGCCGCAGGCCACAAGGGCAATCGGCAACAGGCAAACAGCAAAGGTGGCAGGATTAAGCCTGAGCATGGGTTCCCTTAATTGAATTAGCAGGACAGTAACCGCATTCTCAGACTAGTGACCAATAATGTCAATAGTCACTACTCAGGGGGACAGACTTCTCAGTATCAGTGAGGAGAGAAGTGCCGCCGCCGCCGGTGCCGTTTCCAGATTGTATTGCAACTGTACCGGACTGATGTAAGGCCGCATGACCAGATATATTGCGTGCGCAGCCTCATCCAGCGGCGTTTTTCGTTCAAACTCTCCCGCCTGCCGGCCTTCAACAATGATTTGCTCAATCAGTTTTCTCAGACGCTCTTCATGAGCCTCAGCCGACGGCCACTTGTCCCGCGCCGCCACCGCTGCAATGTCATAAAGTTTGCGATCGTGAAAAAACAAATCACTGCCAGCTTCAGTCAGTGCCCTGAATAAACGCCGCAATTTTTCCGAGGCCGAGGGGGCATCTGCAATCGCTGAATTGACAATCGCCATGATCATCGCCAGCCGGTTAGTGCAGATCACCTCACCGATCGCCTGCTTGGAATCGAAAAATTTATAGATATAAGATTTTGAAAATCCTATTGATTTAGCCAGTTCTGACACGGTGGTTTTTTCATAACCAAAATGCCCGAAATGCTCTGTGGCAGCGTCAACGACCTGATCACGGACACTGTGATCCGATGGCCCCCTTGGGGGACTTACATTTATGTGTTTAGTCATTTTTCCAGCTTAGCTCAACGAGCCCTGATTAACAACGAGTGACCATTTGGTAATGTAGTCACACTCCAAAACTGTCTCATGGAATATCAATGTTCCCCCTCCTTCGCACACAGCAACGAAGTTCTGAAAGCGAATGGTGTGGTTATGCGAAATACTTACGCTTACCAATACATTGGCACTACTCATGAATAATATCATCGTGAACATTACCCCGGAGAACAAAGGTTTTTTGGCGTTAAAAGTGGAGAGCATCTCTGCTGGATTTAACCTGCTACGCACACTAGATGAAAACTGGCTGAGCGGGCAAAAACGCTTTGATAAGGCAGGTGAGAACCTGTTAGGTTTTTATGCCGACGGAATACTCGTTGGCGATGGGACGTTATCGCAGGTGTTGCCGTAATGACTGACGGCATACGGCGTTAGCTCTGCCCGCAAAACGGATGCCTGCGGGGCATCAAAGCACTTTGTAGATCTCAGAAATAACCTGCATCGTTGCGTCTTCGATCGTTCCTTCATTACGGCATAAAAACCAGCCGTGATCTGTAATTTCTCGCTCGAACGCGCTTGTACAAGCGACATGATCTTCCAGCTTATGAATCACAGTACTGCTCAGCCCGCGCGTTCGGGCCGCGGCCCTTGCCCATGAAATATCAGGCGCAGTAACCACCCCAACATGCAGGTCTGGCATTCGCACGTTTCGTTCGATGTTAAGCTGTAAAATCTCGGCAAATGGCACCATCCGGCGAAACGCGGCTTCTGACGGGTACCAACGATCCATCAGGATAATGCTGTCCGGTGGCTGTTTAGTCAGCACGTGCCGGGAAATCCAGGCGCGGCTATCCGCAAAGCGCTCACAAACTTCCAGTTCCAAATCCTGAGCGGGATTTCTGGCGAGCCTGTTCACGTGGGCCATGGTTTCCTTTCTGAAGGGATCGCTTTTTTTCTCGCAAAGTCGGATCACCTTCTTGTTGTCCGCCCTTAGGACTTTGGTGATGGCCTCCAGCAGGGTGGTTTTGCCGACGCCCTTGGGCCCATCGAGAGAAATAAACAAGGGACGACTCATTCCTGAAATGACGATTGAGATACGGTTTTGGTAAAGCTCAACTTTGGCAAAAGCATCTTACTTCCTTCGTGTGAACGGCTGACCACCCTCTTCGTTCGTCGGATCCGCCTGGAGAACGGAAATATCCCAGGTTAAACCTGTATTATAAGCAGGCTGGCATTTTCGGGAAGGTATGCGTGAAGAGCGGACATTTCAGAGTGATTTTAAACAGTGTTTTACCGAAAGCACATAAATCGTTTGTATCCATACGAATGAATTAATCTGGCATTCAATCATGAGCTGCCAGATTTTTGGAAAGGTCGAACTTTGGTGATCAGCTGTCAATCTTGATGACGATTTTACCGAATGCGCCACGGGAAAGGTGTTTAAACGCTTCAACGGCATCGTTGAAGCTGTAAACCTGTTCAATGACGGGCTTGATATTATGTTTATTCAGGAACGGGTTCATACGGTCAAAAGATGAACGAGGTGCGACAGCAATACCACGAAGCGTCGTTTGACGGAAAATCAACGGCATCAGATCGAGCTGAGATGTCTGACCGGTCAGAAATCCGACCTGAGCAATTGTCCCGGCAACTTTTGTCGCGGCAACAGACTGGTTAATGCCGTTACCTCCGGCAACTTCCACCGTGACATCGGCTCCCTTGCCCCCGGTTAATTCCAGGACTTTATTTTCCCAGTCAGGGTGTTTTTTATAGTTGATCCCCTCATCAGCACCTAACGCCTTTATCCGCTCAAGATTGGTATCACTGCTGGATGTCGCAATGACACGTGCACCATACGCATGGGCAATCTGTGCAGCAAACACAGAGACACCACCGGTTCCCTGTACTAAAACAGTTTGTCCGGGTTGCAGATTGCCAATATCCATCAGGGAATACCATGCCGTTAATGCGGCGATAGGCAGTGTTGATGCTTCTTCATCCGTCATACTTTCCGGGGCTTTAACAGCACTGTCCTCATGAATAATCATGTATTCAGCCAGACCACCCGGCAGCGGCATGCCCATACACCAGGAAGGTTCGTCTGCTGCAGGCTCCCCCTCTAACCAGCGCGAATAGAGGTGTGAATTAACCCTGTCACCGGTGCTAAAGCGTGTAACACCGTCCCCCACGGCAACAACTGTTCCCGCTGCATCAGAAACAGGAATAAGGGGCTTTGGCACCAAATCAGGCTCGTAAAAACCCTCAACAATCGCTTTATCCCTGAAATTTAGTGATACGGCGCCCACTTTAACTAATAATTCGCCAGCACCGGGGGTCGGAGTATCAACCTCCTCCAGTTGCAGATTTTCAAGGCCAAAATCTTTCAGTAACCATGCTTTCATTTTTTGCGTCCACGTTGTCCGGATAAGATGCGGTAATGATAAAGACTGGAAGTCAGGGGAAAAAGCCACAGAAAAGGACTTCAGTGTTATTGCAGGGGAAACAATCCGGCTGGGGTATAATTCACAATATCAGTCATGAAACGTTGGATAACCCCTGGGGAATAAAATCGATGCGCTCTAATCTGCTTGAGTTAATGAGTACATTTGTTCAAGTCGTGGAGCTGCGGAGTTTCACTAAGGCGGCTGATGCCCTGCAATTGCATCGTCCTGCTGTCAGTAAATTTATAAAGCAGCTCGAAGATGACTTAGGCGTAAAACTACTCCACCGCACCACGCGTAACCTGAGTGTCACTGTTGAAGGTGAAGAAGTTTATCAACGCGCTAAAGCGTTGCTGAATGATGTTGGCGATATGATGGCAACGGTTTCCCCAAACCAGCCTCCTCATGGGCGTCTTCGAATTAGCGCGCCGCTGGCACTCTCCCACACTATTCTCATCCCCTCTTTGCGTGAATTTCAGGCTCTCTACCCTCAAATCGAAATCGTACTCACCGCGTCAGATCGCCTGACAGATTTGATTTCAGAAGGCATTGACTGTGTTATTCGCCTGGGAGAACTTGTTGATTCAAGCTTTATCTCTCGCCGTATTGGTGAGGTTCAGATGGCTACCTGCGCAACGCCTTCCTATCTGGATAAATACGGTATTCCGCTGACGCCAGGTGATCTGGTGCATCATAAAGCCATTAACTTTTTCAGTGAAAATAGTCGTGAAGTTATGGAATGGAAGTTTGTCGTGGATGGGCACGTTGTCTCACAACGTCCGGGAAGCACCATGTTGGTGAACAATTCAGATGTGCTTTTGTCATGCGGATTGGCGGGAATGGGGATATTCCATGCTCTGAGAACAACAGTGGAATCGCACATTGATTCAGGCAGGCTGACAGAAATACTCACCGAGTATGCAACCGTCACTAAGCCTGTCTCTATTTTGTATCCTGATCGACGTTATCTTCCCCCCACTGTACGGGCGTTTGTGGACTGGTTTTCAGACGTTTTTGCAAGTAAGCATCAATTTTAAGGCGTGATTGAATTAATTTTTTCCGCCCTGCTTGCCGGGTGGGTAAGTTAATCACTCAATTTCATATTTCAGGCCGCCTTTATTCATAAGCTTTACGGGTGGAACAGATACTTTCCGCTCCTGAGCAACAACAGAACAGCTCAGAGCCAACAAAAGTGATAAAGAAACCCCGGCTTTCATAAACGACCCTCTCTCTCCGGCTGCATTAAAGTTTGTGCCACTCTTTCTGATAAGGCGCGTTAACCACGCCATTATCACAATCGATTTATTACGCATCCGACTCCCTATTTGACTCGCAAGGGTGAGATTACTTAAAAAGCACCGGCAAGGCGAAACGAGTCAAAGCGCTGATTGATTTTTTAATGATGAAAACCAAAAAATAGCTGCCCACTGAGCCTGTTAAACATCCGCATTCGTTTACAGGAAAGTCTCTAAAAGTGAAGGATTCGAATTACAGGAACACTTAAATTTCAAGTGCAGTGCGGATTGCGGCTTCCATTTTCTCCGGGGTGGAGATCGGTGCAAAACGCTTGAGCGGTTTACCGTCGCGCCCGATCAGGAATTTAGTGAAGTTCCACTTGATCCGCCCACCCAGCACGCCGGGTAATTCGTCTTTCAGATAACGAAATACCGGGTGTGTTGCAGCGCCGTTGACCTCCACTTTCCCGAACATCGGGAAGCTCACACCGTAGTTGATGTGACAGGTCTGCGAGATTTCGTCGGCACTGCCGGGTTCCTGCTTGCCGAACTGGTTGCACGGGAAACCAAGCACCACCAGCCCCTGGGCGGCGTACTTCTTGTAGAGCGCTTCAAGGCCTGCGTATTGTGGGGTAAAGCCACAATGGCTGGCGGTATTCACCACCATAACCAGCTTGCCAGCGTAGTCGGCCATCGGGATGATTTGGCCACTCAGGCTGGTGGCCGTCAGTTGATAAAAGGTGTTCATATCGCAATCCTCAGTGCAGAAAGAGTTCGACGTCGACACGCAGCGCTGCAGGAGCACACAGTGTGGGTCGTGACACGTAGATCCTGCCGCTAAACGCGTAATTAAATCGTGTGCAATACATCTTTGCAAAACTGAACGAAAAGGACAACAAACTGGTGACCTTTGACCTGCCCGACATTGATTAACACATCATGATGGGTCCGCTGCGGACATCAGGGGAAAAGCAGCCTTTAACTCCACTGGACGTTATGCTGGCTAAACAATTGAAAACAAAAGTCGCATTTCATGAAGTAGCGAGTAATGTCAGCGATGATTTTAATTTATCAATAAAAGTGCTGACCCGCAGAGGCAGGTAGCGTGTTGTTGGCAGAACAGCCCAGACAGATAAATCCTGAGGTCTGGCATCTGACAACTCAATCTCAACAAGTGTGCCTTTGCGGATTTCTTTCATGACATCCCAGCGGGTAAGTTGGGCAAGTCCCAGACCTTGAGCACAGAGTTCTCTTACGCCTTCAACGTTATCCGAAATGAAACGTCCCTCAACACGGACCCTGAAGACGTCGCCACCACGTTCAAAAATCCATTGAGGTACGCTGCTTAATCTCAGGCAATGATGCTTCTTCAAATCCTCTACCGATGTAGGCATGCCATTAACTTTCAAATAATCGGGTGAAGCACAGATTACACGAGGGCTGTCAGCAATTTTGCGGGCTATCAGTGTGGAGTCTTTTAACGGGGCGATACGTATTGCCACATCAATGCCTCTGCCGACAATATCAACCACATCTTCGCTTAGCTGAAGATCGATACTTAGCTCTGGATTATCTGCCAGTAGCTCAGAAATGAGAGGCAAAATATTTCGGCGCCCGAATCCTGATGGCGCAGTGATTCTGAGTAATCCTGCGGCCCCTTGTGTTGACGGAGAAAAAAGTGCCCTGGCTCCCGTCTCTGCCTCAATAAGTGCCTGCGCATAAGGCATGAATTCCATGCCTTCCTGAGTTAATGAAACAGATCGAGTGGTTCTCTGTAACAGGCGGGTTCCCAGCTCGCGCTCAAGCGACGCGAGGCGTCTCGAAACTGCCATTGCTGAAATACCCTGTCGTTTCGCCGCCTGAGTAAGGCTTCGTGTTTCAGTTATTACGAGAAACAGCGATACGTCATGAAGATTCATGGTGACCCCGATAAATGAATCATTGTAACCGTCGTTGATTAAGCAAAAGGAGAAAACACAATTATAACGACAAACGTTATACGGCCTTATCATTTCGCCCTGTTTATGCCCTGTTCAACAATGATTATATTGTATTCATGATTTAATTTTTCAGGAAAACTCATGAAGACATTGTCCCTTTTCACTTCCGGCAGTATCGGTAACGTCACCCTAAAAAATCGTCTCGTGGTGGCACCTATGACTCGTGTCACCGCCTCTGAAGAGGGGGTCGCAAGCGTACGTATGAAGGCTTATTACGAGGGCTTTGCCCGTGGTGGATTTGCTCTGGTTATATCCGAAGGCATTTATATTGATAAGGAATGGTCTCAGACCTATGCCTTTCAGGCGGGATTAACCAGCCCGCAACAAGTTGCAGGATGGCGTGAAGTCACGGATGCAGTTCATCAACAAGGCGGCCATATTTTTGCTCAAATTCAGCATTCAGGGGCGCTATCACAGGGTAACTATTTCCGTGAAGGAACCGTTGCGCCAAGTGCCGTTCGTCCGGTTGGCAATCAGATGACATTTTATCGCGGGGAAGGTGAATATCCTGTTCCTCGCGAACTTGGCGAAGAAGAAATTCAGGGCATTATCCGCAGCTTTGCCGATGCCGCGTCACATGCTGTTCTCCAGGCTGGCTTTGATGGTATAGAAATCCATGGAGCAAATGGATATTTACTCGATCAATTCTTCACGGATTACACTAACCTGCGCACTGACTGCTGGGGGGGTGATATCGCAGGCCGACTTCAGCTTAGCCTTGAAGTCATTAAATCTGTCAGACAACGTGTAGGTCAGGCCATCCCAGTGGGTATCAGAATATCTCAGGGGAAAGTAAATGACTTTTTCCATAAATGGGCTAATGGTGAAGACGATGCACGGATAGTGTTTACGCTGCTCGCCGAATCAGGTATCGATTATCTTCATCTGACCGAGTATGAAGCCTGGCAGCCGGCATTCCCCGGTAACTCACTCTCACTGATTGAACTGGGACGTAAATATGCCCCCCACCTCACCATTATGGCTAATGGTAGTCTTCATGATGAATGCCGGGCATTGCAGGTGATGGAAATGGGCGCTGATTTCATAGCATTAGGTCGAGGTGCGCTGGCAAATCATGACTGGCCAGAACGAGTGGCCAACGGCGAAAGCGTTCGGGAGTTTGATAACGCGATCCTCGGACCCATAGCTAATATTAAGGATTCTGAACTTTCTGTCTGACTCTTTCCCCGGGTAACTTCCCGAGGTTTAATCTCATCGTTGAACGAAAGCAGAGATTTGGCTGATCAAGTCACTGTTAGCTATCGCCCCGCTGACCGGCGTTATTCGGCACTGAGCTTTACACCGTTGCAGAATGCGCGTCGTCAGAGATAATAAACTCAGGCTCATAGCTCACAGGGAAGTTTACTGATCTGGCAATAAAGCACACTTTATGGATCTCATGGTGAATAGCCATTGCAGCATCAATATCAGTACCGGCTACGACAGTAATTTTTGGCCTGAGTACCGCAGACAGGAAGCGCCCGGCGCCATTTTTTAACACCTCACCTGTTGCTACCGGTGAATCTTCATAATCCATTACAGTGATGCCCGCATCTGACGCCAGATGTAAATACCACAGCATGTGACATGCAGAAAGAGAGGATATAAGCAGGTCTTCCGGATTCATTTTACCGGCGTCACCCCCCAGTATCGGATCATTAGAACAATGTATTATTTCCTTTCCGGCGACAGAAATATCCCATGTCCGGTCGTATGAACGATAGCCTGATGTCCCTTTCCCCAGATTTCCTGTCCAGCATATATGTGACGAATAACTGTGTTCCATAAATTTTCCGCTCCAGTTCTTAATGGCTTTTACCGCAAATCATTGTCAAAGTGCTTACACAGATGGCATAATGGTATACCATTTAATCATCAAGTAAAGTAGGTTTTATGAGTTCGGTTCTTCTTTCGACCGCGGATATGCTTGCCAGTGAGCTAAAAAATCTAATCAATAACGGCTCACTGCGGGACGGAGATCGTCTTGTGGAAAGAGACCTCGCCAGCCAGTTTTCTGTCAGCCGCATCCCGCTGAGAGAGGCGATTCAGAAGCTTGAGAGGGAAGGCTTAGTTGACGTTTACAGAAACCGCGGAGCCGTCGTCAGGACGCTTACTGCTCACGATGTTGACGAAATTTATCAACTCCGGGCTTTACTGGAAGGTGATGCTATTTTTCAGAGTCTTCAAAACATGGATTCTGAAACGCTTACGCGGGCAGAGCTTGTTCACAAACTTCTTGGCAGCGCCAGCGAACCCACACAACAGGGACAATATAACCGGGAATTTCATGAGCTGTTATACCGCAAGTGTAAAAATCAGCGCCTGCTGAAAATGATAAATGAATTACGCGCACAGATAGAAAGGTATGAGCTTTTGCAGCATCGGTTACTGTCTGAAACGCTCACGTTTCAGGATGAACATGAGCATATTTTAAACGCCTGCCTGCGGGGCGATCCCGCTGCTGCTCGCGACTATACCGTTGAGCATATTCTTTCTGCCGGGCTGATTCTAAAAAGCTATATAACCAACCGGTAATCCAGGCGCTGCTGCTCGCGATAAAAACTAAACGACAGCGCTTTGCAGGATCCCAGCTACATATGGAGGACGTATCCGGATATGGAGGACGTATCTGGCAGAGAGTTTTAGCCTTGATTGTTCTGGTAAAGATCCCAGCGGTTGCCGTATAAATCTTCAAATACAACCACTGTGCCGTACTCCTCTTCACGAGGCTCTTCGGAAAATTTAACGCCTTTTGATTTCATAGATTTGTAGTCGCGCCAGAAATCATCAGTCTGAAGAAAAAGGAATACCCTGCCGCCGCATTGATTGCCGATAGAATCTTCCTGCCTCTCATTTGAAGCCCGTGCAAGAAGAAGATTACAATCGCTTTCCGGGTTAGGCGTAACTACGACCCAACGTTTCCCCGGCTGCGGTGTATCCTCAACGAGGGTAAATCCCAACTTTTCCGTGTAATACTCAATTGCCCGATCATAGTCATCAACCACTATGGCCACATATCCCATACATCGCTTCTGCGTTCTCATTACTGCTCCGTCAGGTTTCAGACATAACTGCCTATAAACATCTTTTAACACAAACGTTCCCTATTGGCAGTCTGGATTGGTCCAAAATCTGACGTCTTCTTTTCGCACCGACTGGCAGTATTGCGGGAAGCTTTGAGCGAGGAGCGGACCTCACGCATCCCTGCTAACATTGGCTCTGAGCAGTGGGAATTGAACTTTGCGATTCATTACGAATTCCCTACTGCCTTTGCAGCCAGCCTGATTCACCGTAACTTTTGAATTACTGATCCTAATTAATCTGTCCATTGTTGCCATCGTGGTGAAAAACATGAAATTCGAAACCGGATTCATGGCCATAAATCACGGTCTTGTTCCCCTCACAGTAATCGTATGAGGTCTTTATGCTGATAGCGCAGGTTTCAGACATTCACGCCTCAACCGAAAATGATCATCTGTTTCGGTTCGACCAGGTACTAAATTGGCTTACGCATCTGCAACCGGACGTACTGGTACTTACAGGTGATCTAACGGATGGGCATTGGCAGGAAGGTTATAAACAGATAGCTGACCGCCTGAACCAGCAAAATTACCCTTCATTGATCCTGCCGGGTAACTCAGACGACCGCAGTCTTATGCGTTCGGTTTGGGGTGAGAACAGATGGTTGCACCATGCCCAAGGAGAGGCCTTGCACTTAATCCATAACACAAGCGATCTTCGCCTGATTGGCTTAGATTCGACGATTGATTATAAGGATTACGGCAGTGTAACTGACCATCTTGAATGGTTGGATAATCAACTTAGCGACACAGGCGGTCCTCCGTCATTGCTGTTTATGCACCATCACGTATTTGCATCTGGTATACCGACGCTTGATGAAACGATGTGCAGAGGTCTAACAGAAATGGAAGATTTGATTAGACGCGCCCCGGCCAGACTACTCGCCATTTCTACAGGCCATGTCCACAGACCCATAGCGGGTATGTTTGCGGGCGTACCTGCTTACATTTCTGGCTCCGTCTGCCCGGCTAATCCTGTCTGGTTTGGAGCAGTAAACGTTCCTCCTGCAAATGACCCGCCAGCATTGATGATTCACCGCTACGTCAGTAACTCTTTTACCAGCCATCACGTTTGCGTTTAAGTGACATACAGAAACTCATAGATTTTCTGACCCCCAGTGATTAACACATCATGATGCAAGGAATCTCCGCTTTTGGCGCACAATTGCCTGCTCAAACCGTGACGGGCTAAGCGCGCAGATCTTCATAGGATACGATGACATGCTCTTGGAAAGCAGGTCTCAAGGCGATATTTTCATAATACGATCGTAGTCTGGGCAAAGGTTCTCGGACTACGTCTATGTCGTAATAGCGGTATAACACATGACCAAACTGGATGTCGGCCAGAGAGAAATTATCGCCAGCCAGAAAGCTGTGTTTTTCGAGCTGCGCTTCTGCGATTAAAAGATTTCTCTCTAAATTCACCATCGCTTCTCTGATTGCATTTTCGTCTCGATTTTCCTCCGGTGTCCGGACAACACGCCAGAACACTGGAGCGGTAAAAGCCGTCGCGACATTAATTTTTGACCATTCAGCCCATCTATCAACGTTAGCTTTTTTCGTGTCATCAGAAGGCCAGAAGCTTTCTGCTCCGTAGCGATTAGCCAAATAACGGAGAATTGCTCCCGTCTCCCACAGAGGCGGAGCAGAGCCATCCTGCAGAACCGGAATGGTCCTGTTTGGGTTAAGTGAATAGAAAAAATCAGTCTCAGTTCCTTTATACTTATGCCCTATGTCGTGCCTGACATACCGCAATTCCATTTCTCCAATGCACCACATCAAAGCCTGAACATTCGAAGACGTTTTTCGACCCCATACAGTTAGCATCAGGATTCCTTTTGTTTGTAATATTTAGAGCAAATTACCACAGGCTCCGCCGAATTTATTGCCCATTTATTAACATATCGTGGCGATGGTAACGTCCGCTCCTGGCACGAAGCGGTTATCTGACAGAACTGAAGATCTACTGTGAGCGAAAAGCGGACCTATCATTATTGTGTGTTTCTCAAGGGGGAATAGCTTTACTTGAATACTTCAGTCGGTACCACGCGCAAGCTCATCTAATCTTTGACCAAAAACCCGATGGTAATTAACGCTCTTGATAACCTGAGCACCGAGAGACTCATAAAACTTCTGAGCCAATGGATCTGCTGCAACCGATAACCAATCGAGTTGAAAGCACCCCCGCTCTTGAGCACGGCTTGCTATAAAACCCATCAGCTTTCTGCCAATTCCTGCCCTTCTGAAAGGTGCAGAAACAAAAAGCTCTTTGATAAACATTTGTCCACTGAAACGTGGTGAGGGATACATCACTGAAACACATGAAAACGCAACTATGACGCCATCGCAAACCACTTTGTGAACTTCAGTACTGGAGTCGGGTGCAAAGACCTTATCCTTCAGATAAGCGGACATGTCACTCCTCGACAGGCAAAGTCTTTGGTTATAGTTGGTTTCCATTTCGATAAAAATATCAGCCAAATCATCATATTCGTTTGGTTTGCAGATGGTGATGTCCATGTATGCCCCTTAAGAAAAATGTATTGATTTATCATAGCTTAACGACAAGTCAAAGTGGTGGAGCTATCAGCAAAGATCTCTACAACACATCTTTTAAAACCACCTATAGCGATAATTTTTGCTATTAGCAATTAGCCGATAACAGCAGCTATGAGCGAGAAGCGGAAGTTCATAGTATTTTCAGAGCGCGCGTGGCTGTGTGGTTGTCAAAACATGTTTCAAGCTATAGTGTACAAACAATCATCAACAGCTTGAGATAAATTTCATAATGGCACGGAGAAAAGAACTGAGGGGTATAGTGAACGCCCTTATTAACTCATTTAATAGCCGTAATAATGATATTAATGGTTATTGGGCAATAGGAAAGTTGAAGGGATTATCTTTAAAAACATATTCTGACCCAATCACATTGAACCTTCTCTCAAATCCTCCTTTATGTCAGCATGACTTATGCAAACAGATTCGGGATCAACAAACATGCAAGCTAATGTATCTTTTGGATGCACAAAAAATACCAAGAGAGTGGGTTTGTCATGCGAGAATATCTATTCATTTTTGCTCAGTAAAGCCCACGAGCACTGAGACATTCCGAAGCTCGTTAGGTGAGTTTTATCGGTGTATGTGTGAAATAATTGATGATAAAGGAAAGTTGTTTATAGCAAATTCCTATGGATATTGCTTGCCACACTCCACTGAAAGAGAGTTTCAGCGACTAAAAGAATAGAATGGATATAGTTACTAACAATATACCGACAGTGTAATTTCATCAGGCTTCTATGTGCAAGGAGCGAACATTAAACCTAAAAGCACATCCCAAGTGACAGCAGCTCGGAAGTGTTTTGATTATCCTTGGGGATTCTGTCAGTTCTGTGCTGGGTTATTCATAACATTCTGGCCATCCACCGCTGATAGCAGAGGGAAGCGAATGTTATTGATTAGTGAGATTCGAATATTTTTGCTGAACTGTACTGAAGGAGATAATGGCAATGGTCTTAATAAGGGCTGCAGAGTTAAAAGATATGTCCTCTCTAAAAAAGCTTTTTCTGCAATTGGGCTATCAGACAAGCTCAGAGAGTTTAAAACTACGCATTAATGAAGTACATAGCAGTCTTAGTATTTTAGTTGCTGAATTAGATAAAGAAATCTGCGGGGTTGTTGTTGTGAACTTTATCACGCCTGTCCATGAAAATGGCTTATGGGCATTAATCTCAGCACTGGTCATAGATGAGTCGTCACGTGGGGCGGGGATAGGTCAGAAACTTCTCCTCGCCTCTGAGCGAATCGCCCTTGATAAAAGATGTTCTCAGATTGAGCTATCAAGCAGTGAAAGAAGAGTCAGAGCGCACAAATTTTATGAAAGCAACGGATATAAGGAGGTAAGAAAGCGCTTCGTAAAGGTCCTCACTGACCTGCCCACTGTTTATTAACACCCTAGGTGCTAGCAACGTCTGCTCCTGGCACAAAGCTGCCAGCAACAATGCTTTCCGAGCGGACATAATTCTTGCACTACTCTACGCTCCCAGCCTCAGGGGTTCCCTGATGAAAAACCAACTTCCACTGCCCGCTATCAGAACACGCCCAGCATGAAGAACGAAGGGCTGCCCAAGTACCATCCGGATTAAAGGTTCTGTAGTGCAGTATTGCGAAATCTTCTTTAATGCTGATGAGCCGGAAGTCATTGCTACGAATGGCCGGGACGCACTCTTCGCCTGTAAGAGAATCTATCGTCTCCTCACGATCAACTTTCACCCCTGAACGTGTGATTTCAATGAACTCGGGGTGCAGTATATGTTCCAACCATTTCCGATCGTTGCGTTTGTCACCGTGAAGGGTACATTCGAGCGCTTTCAGCTTTTCCAGAAGCATTGCGTTCCTCCTCGTTAAATTCTGGCAGTCACTCTTAGCATCATAATCATTTTGCGACGCATTGCTAACCAGAGTCCTACAAGGTATAGACTGCATCAACCTGGTACATTTTAAGGAACATGATATGCACTCTCTCGTCGTGTTATGTCGTATCAATCATGGCTATCACAGAGCCACTCGCTGATGAGAACAGTATGACAGCGCGCACCCGGCATCATTTTTTCCAGGCCGTCTGTCAGCATCCGGCCTGCCGCTCAGCCATCCGGCCTTGAGCCGGACTAAAGAGGATAAGTCATGTTTAAAGGTCTCAGCGCGTTTCCGCTTACCCCGTTTATCGACGGCTCCCCTGATGAGAAAGGATTTCTGAGAATACTGCGCAGGCTGACGGAGGCGAAGGTCGATTCCCTTGGCGTACTCGGATCGACGGGCAGCTACGCTTATATGACGCGTGAACAACGTGGGCGGATTGCCCGACTGGCAGTAGAGAATGCAGGAAATATTCCGGTGATGGTCTGTGTGGGAGCTGTAAGCACAGATGAGGTGCTGCGGCTGGCCGATGACGCACAGGCAGCCGGTGCCGGTGCACTCCTGCTGCCCCCGGTTTCATACCAGGCGCTGCATGATGACGAAGTATACGGACTTTTCGAAACGGTCGCCCGTCACGCATCGGTGCCGCTTTGTGTCTACGACAATCCGGGCACAACCCATTTTACCTTCTCGGATGAGCTGCACGGTAAAATTGCAGCGCTGCCCGGCGTACACTCCATCAAAATTCCGGGCGTCCCAGCAGATGCTGAGGCGGCATCTGCCCGTGTAAGAAATCTGCGCAACCGGCTACCTGCAGACGTCACAATCGGCATCAGCGGTGACAGCTCGGCTGCCACAGGCCTGATCGCTGGCTGTGAGGTCTGGTATTCGGTGTGTGGCGGCTTATTTCCCGCTGTGGCAAAAAAGATCACGGAAGCGGCGGCGGCGGGCGATCACACTGCCGTCCGGGCACAAAACGAACGCCTCAGCCCACTCTGGGCGCTTTTTGGTCAGCACGGTGGAAGCTTCAGGGTCATATCAGCTGCCGCCGGTCTTCTTGGCCTGACTGATGTTAACTGCCTGCCCCGTCCGTTATTACCGCTGCGGGCAGACCAGCTCAATGAGGTGAGGCGCGTAATATCAGATCTTGAACTGGCCTAAGTGCTGCCCGTAACTGAGTTTCCTTCGCAAGACGGAGCCTGGCGGATATTCTGGCCACCGTGCGGGCTGAAGTGGCATTTGATTACGAGTTGAAGGCCCCACCTTTAAAGCCCGAATCCACGCAGGATCGTAATCCTGGCTATACGTAAAATAATCGGCGTTAAAATAATCAGGCTCCGGGAGTTGATTAATTCTTTCGAGCTGGGCCAGCGTATCCGCTGCAACGTAACGGCGCATTTCTGGCGACTGAAGCGGCGGCGGTGAATTGCTCACAAAGGCACAAAGATAGAAACTATAAAAGCTCTTCACCTGGTTTATAGCCTGCTGATTAGCGTCTGGGACGGAGCTACACGCGGTGACAAAAACATGGCGAGCACTATGAACACGCGCATCAGTTCTTCCTAAAGATTTGTAGGCCGGTTGCACCGCAGGATATCCGCCCCCCGGATACATGCTGTTTTCTCTGAAATCTGAATACCAGGTCGTACCGTCTTACATTGTCATATGCCCGCTGGGATTACCGCCGGCATAGGGCTGAATGATAGCCACATCACCGGCGATCACTGTCGACCCCGGCGGAACCTCTCGAAAGCCCGCGCGTATAGAATGCGCAACGATGGATCGAATGAGAACCCGCACGCGATCTGATTTGCGAAATTGCTTCATCTCTGCTCCAGACCATCCATGCGCCCCTATTTAAATTTGAGTTAACTTCGAAAACCCGAAGCATTTAACCATACAGAAAACAGGGGAAAACAGCGGTATATCATCGCAATTCAAAATCATCGATTAAATGATATTCGGCATCAATTGCAAGCAACTGTCTTGTGTGTGGCGACGAGACAGAGATTAGTGGCGGGGACAAACTATGACAGTCAGCTATGAGCGAGGAGCGGAAGCTCGCATTTGTTCTTTGCTAACCACCTTGCATTGTAATCAACTATCAACATGTCCAACAAAAGCTAACATGCTGATTTTATCCGCCTTCTTTACATACATATAAGATATCTTTATTTTATTTTAAACGATTGTCTTGCAATAAATATCTGTGTTACAGAGTATGGCCTGAACAATTTACGTCAACATTATTAAGATTTTTCTCTTTAGGCTCTCTGATCTTAGAATGATCAAAAAGCCATAATTTAAGGATGAAAATATATGTCTATAAAGCAGACTCTGCTGGCTCCACCTTTAAAAACTGGTGATACGATTGGTTTTTTTTCCCCGTCCTCTCCCGTTACAGTGACGGCACCCAACCGGTTTAATCGCGCAAAAACCTTTCTTGTGAATAAAGGATTTCACCTTAAAGCAGGTAACCTGACAGGCCAGTCAGACTTTTATCGTTCAGGTACCATTAAAGAACGTGCTGATGAGCTCAATGCTCTTATTCGCGACCCTGAAGTACGTTGCATTATGTCCACCATTGGTGGAAGCAACAGCAATTCACTTTTACCATATATTGATTACCACACCCTTATTCAGGATCCCAAAATAATCATTGGTTACTCTGACGCTACTGCTCTACTAGCAGGAATTTATGCCAGAACAGGATTGGTTACATTTTATGGGCCGGCACTCGTTGCTTCTTTTGGTGAATTCTCTCCATTAGTGGACGAGACATATCATTCATTTAGCGAAATACTAATGGAGCCTTTTAACGTCCCCTATTGTTACACTTTGCCAAAAGAATGGACGGATGAGCGATTGAATTGGGACGGCATTGAGAAAGTGAGGGACAAGATACTTTATGAGAACAAGTGCCGTTTTTTGGGAACCGGGAGTGTTGAAGGACGAGTAATAGGGGGTAACCTCAACACACTTTCAGGAATTATGGGCAGCAAATGGATGCCTGAAATAAAGCACGGCGATATATTATTTCTAGAAGATAGCCTAAAAGATATTGCTACAGTTGAGCGCTCATTTTCAATGCTAAAAATAAACGGTATATTTGACAAGGTCAGTGCTATTATTTTAGGAAAACATGAACTTTTTGATAATGCAGGAAGTGAGCGGCAGCCTTTTGATATTCTACAGGAAGTATTGGGCGGCAGGTCTTTACCCATAGTGGACGGCTTTGATTGCTGCCATACACATCCTATGTTAACTCTGCCGCTTGGCGTATTATTGAGCATAAACTTTGACAATCGCAGCGTCGTAATAAAGGAGGAATACTTAAGCAGATATGTCTCCTGATGGTTAGCACACATTCAAAGAACGATGTCCGCTTCCCCCACGCAGCAGAATTACGTGCGTGAATGGCCCGCTATGAGCGAGCAGCGGACATATAGCATCTCAATCGCTAAAGGAGCACCAATTAGAGGATGTAACGATAGGTTGAACACCTTATGGTAGATGATGCCCTTAGAGCATTACAACGCGAACCGTTTGAAAGGATCATTAGAAAAAACTCATGAGCAGACGACTTAACAGAGATAATCGAAGCAAAGTCAGAAATATTCCCAGGCGCATAAATGCTCTTAACCGTTGGGCTGTTACATTTTGCAACCCGGAACGTGCTATTTTTCCTGAAGATGAACATTACTGGAATTTTAAAATTCCTGTGGCGATCAATCTTATTCAGGGTAAATATAGTACGGTTAAAACCAAAGCTTCTTGCGCGCAAGCTTTAATTAATGCATGTTCGAATCTCATTGCCGCAACTGCGGATATGTACTATAGCCCCCGGATTACCACTGTTATTTGTCTTCCCGATATGTTTACGAGCGAAGTCTGTCTGTATCGTTCAGAAGACTATTACCAAAGCTTCATAACAGAAAGGCGTTCTGATAATGATGCTTATGCGTTGATCAAAGATCGCAGCCTTGCTGCTGAGTGGGGGCTCATTCTACCTGAGAATGTGCAAGAGTTGGGTATCACATTCGAATACTATGGGAGTGAGGACCGGGAAGAATGGTTTACTGGAGAACGCTGGTATTATGGTCAAGTTATATGAGGTTTTTAATAAATTATCTAGTGATCAACTAATTAACACGTTATCAATGTTACTGATTTTCAACGTCCGCTTCTGGCACACAGCAGACAAACACGTGACGCTGAAGGTCTGCTGAGAGCGAAAAGCGGATATTCACAGCCATCAATCTAGCTACTTAATAGCTGTGATATATGGTTAAACTTGCGGAGATTATTCTTGGTGATTATCCTCTTTCACAGATTTAAAATTCAGTTGCTATCACTCCTGCATCTTAACGACCACTTTTCCTTTCGCATGTCCCTGAGCAAGATAGGCAAGAGCCTCCTTCGCCTCTGCAAAGGGAAACACCTTATCGATCACAGGCTTGAGTTGTTCAGCTTCTATGAGTTTGCCAATTTGGGTAAGGTGATCGCCATCAGGACGGACAAAAAGAAATGAATAGCTCAGACCCCGTTTTTTCGTAAGACGCATAATCTTGCGGCTCATCAGCCCGAAAACTAAACGCAGGAGGAAGTTTAATCCCCGCGCTTGGGCGAACGCGGCATCTAACGGGCCGATGAGAGAAACAATCTTTCCCCCAGACTTAAGAATTTGGGTGGATTTTTCAATTAAATCGCCTCTTACAGTGCCGAGAACAATATCGTAGCCGCTCAACACCTTTTCAAATTCTTGTTTCTTATAATCAACCACTTCGTCTGCGCCAAGACGACTCACCCACTCGACGTTGCCTGAACTCGTTGTCGTTCCCACCTTTGCGCCAAGGTGCTTCGCCAGTTGGATAGCAAAACTGCCAATGCCCCCGGAACCTGCTGGGATGAAAACCTTTTGACCAGGCCGCAACTTAGCCCGCTCTGTCAGCACTTGCCATGATGTAAGGCTCACCATCGGCAAAGAAGCAGCCTGAACGAAATCAAGATTTGAGGGTTTCATTGCTGCGGCGCTGTCAGGCACCACTGCAAATTCGGCAAGAGATCCCGTTCCCCTGTCGAAAATACTGGCAAAGATTTCGTCACCTGGAGTGAAACGCGTCACACGACTCCCCACGGCAACAACAACCCCGGACAAGTCGCTGCCCAATGTGGCGGGAAGCTTAAAATGCAAAACCGGCTTAAATATTCCGGTTGGGATCATGTTATCTACCGGGTTCAGACCAGCCGCGTAAACTTTAACCAGGATTTCATCAGCATTAATTGCAGGATAACCGACGTCATCGAATCCTGATTCAGGGGACTTACCATAGTGTTTAAATGTAAATGCTTTCATCGTCTTAGTCTTCATTTGTCGTTTACCCTGTCGCGTTTGTCAGTAAAGTTTTTCTTAGCGGATCTGTTGCTGAGTAAAAAGGCAATCCCCAGGAACAGCTCGATAAACACGGCGAAAAGGATCTGCCCGTTAACATGTCCTTCGCGCCATTCAACGATGCCCAGTACGGCTAAAATAATAGATATCGTGCTGATACCGGCGGCCAGCGCGTAGCGAGTCAGTGAAGGCTCTGCATGTCTGGCGAATAAACACATCACCCCTATTCCCGCAAAAAATGCGGCAGAGCGACGACTCACGACTCCTGTACCACTCGTAGATTCAATTCCCCATTGAGTTAAGAGCTGTTCCGGGAAAAACATCCATACCGTGGCCAGTATGAAAAAAAACACTGAGGTCAGAATAGCCAGTTGAGAAAATTTCATTTTTATTCTTTCGCATCAAGCTGAAGACTCTTGCGCACCACCTTATCCAGGAATGATGCAGGCGCGAATCTGAGAAGAAAATTCAATTTTCCTGCCAGCTTTCCCGCCGTATAGCGCACCTTTGGACGTGAAGTCTGCGCCGCTTTAACTACCACGTCAGCCACCACCTCCGGGCTTTCCGCTTCGGCCATTGCCTTGCTCACCACCTTCGTCAGCTTAGCCCGGATCTGGTCATACTCTTCAAGCCTGGCATCCGGCTCTATATTATTGTTTTCGAACTGTGTTTTCATGTAAGCAGGTTCGATGACAGACACTCTGATGCCCTGCGTGCGCAGTTCATGATCCAGTGCTCCCGTATACCCTTCGACCGCATGCTTACTGGCTGCATAAAGTGCCACATACGGCAACGGAACGATCCCGAGAATCGAACCGATATTGATGATGCGCCCACTGCCCTGACGGCGCATGTGAGGGATCACTGCCCGCGACAACCTGACGATGCCCAGAAAGTTGGTGTCGAAAATATGCCTGGCCTGCTCGATAGAACTTTCTTCCGCCGCCGCCGGAGCGACTCCGAAGCCTGCATTGTTCACCAGAATATCGATCCGCCCCTCCAGGCGCAGCAACTCATCAATGGCGGCCTCGACAGAAGCGTCGTCCGTCACATCAAGCGTCAACAAAGAAAACGGATGCGTTCCCGCCTGAGCGCCACGCCTGCTGGTGCCATATACCCTATATCCCGCCGCTAAAAGTTTACGGGCGGACGCTTCGCCGATACCTGAGGAAGCGCCTGTAACCAGTGCTACACGTTTTTTTGTCATTGCTGAACAAGGCCTTCATGATGTGTTTTAAGTTTCTCATCAAAGATGAGACGACACCCTGTAAGGGATTTATGTCGGATTTACCACTCTGCATAACAGCCAAAAGACCGTTCTGCAGAGTGCGACTTATTGACTAAATTGCTTTATATCGCTCTGCGGCTTCATCTTGTTTGATGTCGGAAAGCAGAGCCTGACGCGAAGCATCGAGGGTGTCCCAGCGGGCTGCATTATGTAAAGGCGGGATAGTAACGAGTTCACGGCGATCAAAACCCATCAGCGCGGCATCTACTAACTCGCCCACTTCCATGAATTTTGCCGAGTTACTGATATCGATGCCCGCACGATCCCAGATTTCCGTGTAAGTGCCGGCAGGAAGCACCGCCTGGATATAAATGCCCTTAGATGACAGCTCTACATTCATTCCCTGAGACAGGAAAAGGACAAAGGCTTTGGTTGCGCCGTAAACCGTCATGGCAAATTCCGGGGCGAGTCCGACGATGGAACTGATGTTGACGATCGATCCCTCACCCGCCTGCACAAAGCGTAGTGCCACGGCACTGGCAAGTCTGGTCAGGGCGGTGACGTTGAGCGCGATAAGACTTTCTATCGATTCAGGTGACTGCTCTGTAAAACTGCCCGACTGCGCAATACCCGCATTATTGATAAGAATGCCAATCTGTGCGTCTTCACGCAGGCGAGCTTCGACTGCGGCTAAATCACTCGCTTGTGTGAGGTCAGCAGGCAGAACATCGACAGAAATGCCATTTTCCTGTCGCAGACGATCAGCAAGTGCTTCTAACCTTGCTTTGTCGCGTGCAACCAGAACCAGATCGTGGCCACGACGGGCGAACCGTTCAGCGTAAACAGCACCAATACCCGTGGATGCGCCTGTAATGAGAACTGAAGCTTTAGTCATAAGTTGATCTTCTTTATTAATGTGTAAACAGAATTCGCAATGTGCGATGCAGGCAGAACCGTGACACCTGCTGCTTTACTTGCTGGCCTCAGTCAGCGACGGGTAATCGGTATATCCCGCTGCGCCACCGCCATAAAGCGTTTCAGGATTGAGTGAGACCAGAGGCGCGCCCGTCTTCAGCCTTTCGACCAGATCCGGGTTGGCGATGAACGGGCGACCGAACGCGAACAGATCGGCTTTGCCTTCTTCAAGCTGAGCGGTCGCCAGCGGCAGGTCATAGCCGTTGTTACCGATGTAGGTGTTTTTAAAGCGCCGGCGCAGGGAGTCGTAATCGAACGGTGATATATCACGCGGACCGCCCGTCGCGCCTTCAACCACATGGAGGTACACGATACCTAATGCGCTAAGTTGGTCAGCGACGTAATCATATTGCGGCTGCGGATCACTGCACGAAATCGCATTAGCAGGCGACACCGGTGAAATGCGTACGCCGGTGCGGTCAGCACCAATCTCCTCTTTAACGGCCGCCGTGACTTCTAACAGCAGGCGCGCCCGATTCTCGACAGAGCCGCCGTACTCATCGGTACGCTGATTGGCACCGTCTTTAAGGAACTGTTCCAGCAGATAACCATTCGCGCCGTGGATCTCTACGCCATCAAACCCGGCGGCAATGGCGTTGGCAGAGGCCTTTCTGAAATCGTCGCTAATCCCCGGTATTTCCTGCAACTCCAGCGCACGTGGCTCAGAGACGTCAGCAAATCCGTTGTTCACAAAGGTCTTTGTCTCGGCACGGATGGCGGACGGAGCAACCGGCGCAGCGCCACCAGGTTGTAAATCGACATGCGAAATTCGTCCTACGTGCCACAGCTGTACAAATATGCGCCCACCTTTGGCATGCACCGCGTCAGTCACTTTGCGCCAGCCATCGATCTGAGCCTGCGTATAGATCCCTGGCGTATCCTGATAGCCCTGCGCCTGTTCTGAGATCTGCGTGGCTTCGGTAATCAGTAATCCTGCGGTGGCGCGCTGGGCATAATAGGTCGCCGCCAGTTCGCCGGGAACCAGACCTGCTCCGGCACGGTTACGCGTCAGCGGTGCCATCACGATATGGTTGGCAAGGGTTATTGTCCCAAGATCATAGGGTTGAAATAGTTGTCGGTTCGTCATGTTTATTCCCTCTGCTTAATGGTGGTTGAAGTCATTAACTTAATGATGATGATCATAATCATTAAAGTCAATTTTTTTGATTATGACCATCATCAATGTATACTTGCCCCTATATTTTTAGAGGATTGAAAAACATGAAAGTGTCGAAAGAGCAGGTTCGGGAAAACCGAATCCGCATTGTTGAAACGGCCTCAGAACTTTTTCGTGAGCGCGGTTACGATGGTGTGGGCGTCGCGGAACTGATGTCAGCGGCAGGTTTAACCCACGGCGGGTTCTACAAGCACTTTGGCTCTAAGGCTGATCTAATGGCGGAGGCAATGAGCTGCGGTTTTACGCGATCCGCAGAAGGTACGGCAGGTGTGAACCGGGAAAAATTCATTCAATACTACCTCTCCCGACAACATCGCGATGATATGGGAAAAGGTTGTGTGATGTCGGCACTGGGCGCGGATACAGCCCGTCAGTCTGAGTCAATCAAGGCGACATTTGCGGCCGGGATTGAACGTCAGCTGGCCGTTTTAGGAAATGAAAATAATGGGGAAGGCGGAACGCGTGCTGGACTCATCGACACCATTGCACATCTTGTTGGTGCCCTAGTGCTGTCCCGTGCCTGCCCTGATGATTCCGCTCTGGCAGATGAGATTCTGGATGTGTGCCGCACACGTCTTCTCAGTCAGGATGCACGTAAGGATTAAATTTGCCGGGCAACAGGGAATCTTTTCTGAGCAGTGCATATTAATAAAGTATCCACGTCCGCTCTTGGCACAGAGCGGCTATTAAATCACGTTCGATCTTATGCCAAGGTTCCTCGGGTGAACGATGATATTCTTGCTGGATATACTCAAGTAAAATGCGAAAGGGAAGTCAAATCTGATGGAATTATGCACACAGAAAATGCATCTTTCAGGATGCTGGGAAAAATTACCGAACAAGCAGATCCAGCCAATCTGGGTCCTCAATTTTACGGGAATAGGGCAGTATCGCACGATTAATCAGCTCAAAGAATTCTGACTCCTCCATCCTTGCTGCTTCGCTTGTGCCTGGTCCCTCCCATTCATCAAAGAGATGCCAGTATAGCGATTTCAGGGTATCGACGACCGCAGCGAAAATCTTTACGTCAGGTTCAAGCCAATGACACACCAGAAAATACATTTTCTGTTCTGCATCATGGATGGACGCACACTGGGAAAGTTGACGCACAAACAGCTTAATCCAGACCAATGCTGCTGTTTTTAGCGGTGGCAGATCTATCCGCTGCTCTGCCATGTACCGTGAGATAAATAATTCAACCTCGGTCCGCTCAGGTTGGTTATCAAGCCCCAGTGAAGCGAGAATTAAAAGAGTCTCTGAATCATTTCCATCGGTGATTTGGTCTTCAGCCCATGCAATGAACAGGCGGTCCAGATCATTGTGGAGAAAGTGATATTTCCGGGAAAAAACAAGCAACCCGAGTAGGTCATTGAGTGTGTATAGAGACGGCATCTGATAATCCCTTACCTGTATTTTTTTCATGAACTCTGACAGTGATAATTTCTGAGTACATCATGAACTGAACGGTGAGTCTGTGTAACCGAATGAAACTCCAATTAACCTTCATTTTATCTTACCTATTGATATAAATTCTATAAAGTGTAGTGGAATACCGATTTTGGCCACATAAGCAGAATCGTGAAATGTCCGCGCCTGGCACAAAGCAGACATGCGAATCTGAATGCTCCCAAGGAACATCATATCTGGCAAGAAGGTCTGACATCAGACAGACCTTCTTGCCAAAGCAGTTTTAACTTTTTTATCAAGCATTACGCCGAAAATTAAGCTGCTCCTTCAACCAGCACAAAAGTCCCGGTCGCAGCCCCTGCACGTATGGCTCTGGCTGCCTGATATTGAGGACTCTCATAAAAACGTTTGGCCTCAGCAAAAGAAGCAAACTCGAAGACAACATGCCTTTCGTGGGATTCTCCCTCAAGGTTTTCATACTGCCCGGACCAGGCAATAACCTTTGGACTGAACGCCTGCATTGCTTCTCCGGCAGCCTTCGCATATTCGGCGTAAGCAACAGCGTTCGATACAGTGACATGTGCGATTAAATAACCTTTATTCATTTTTTATCTCTTTTGTCAGACGTGGTTTATCCCAGCGCATGCACTTCAGCAGGCGAACATGCAGGCCGCGGGATGTGGGTTTTACAACGTTTTAATCTTATTCAGTTTTGGGGACCGGAAGATGCCTGGTGGCGAGCGGCGTCCTGATGCTCAATCATCCATCCGGGATAATAAGGCGGCAAAGCGCTTACCTCATCCAGTCGAACCAGTTCCTCTGTTGTCAGAGTGATATCGGGTGCGCCGAGGTTGTCGTCGAGCTGCCCGATACGCTTTACGCCGATAATGACGCTGGTGACATAGGGTCTGGCCAATAGCCACGCAAGCGCTATCTGACTGACTGATACGCCGTGTTCCTGTGCAATGGCGCGCATTTCGGCAACGCATTGCCCTGCGTGATCGCGATCGACGGGTGGGAAATCGAATTTACTGCGGCGGCTGTCGCCTTCGGCTGATGAACCGGGTTCGTATTTTCCTGAAAGTAATCCGCCAGCAAGTGGCGACCAGACAAGGAGACCCATTTTTTCCTCGCGGATCAGGGGCACTAATTCCCGTTCCACATCACGCCCGGCTATAGAGTAATAAGCCTGAAGTGTCTCAAAACGTGTTGTATGACGTGCCTCACTCAGGCCAAGTGCTTTACCGAGCTTACCTGCGGCCCAGTTCGACACACCTACATAACGAACCAGCCCCTGCCGAGTGAGATCGTCAAGCGCACGCAGCGTTTCCTCAACGGGCGTGACAGGATCGCTCGCATGAATCTGGTACAAATCAATGTGATCGACCTGGAGTCTTTCCAGGCTTTTCTGCACCGAATCCATAATATGCCCGCGAGAGGCTCCCTGTGCGTTAGGCCCAGGCCCCATCACCCCACCCGTTTTTGTGGCAAGAACAATGTCGTTGCGTGCAATACCGAGTTCTCTCAGTGCGATGCCTGTAATACGTTCAGACTGGCCGAAGGAATAAATGTCGGCGGTATCGACAAAGTTAATCCCAGCGGTGAGCGCTCGCGCAATAATCTGATTTGCTTCGTCCTGTTCTACTGCGCCTATGGAGGACCACATGCCAGCATCCTTGTTGCCGCCCAACGTCATTGTGCCGAGACACAATTCTGAAACAAACAAGCCTGTACGCCCAAGTTGCTTATATTTCATTTCCGATAGACGACGACAGATTTAAGCATTGAAAGGGGTTGAGTCATGATAATTGCCTTCAGTAAGTGTTTGCGCTGGATAACGCGGTGTGAAGACAGTCTATTAAGTATTACAGTAGGCATAAATAACCTAAAAACTAACGCACTGTTATCTTAAAGAGGAACAATGAAAAATCTTGAGGCACTGATCATTTTTGCGCGCGTGGCGGAAATGAAGAGCTTTACCCAGGCAGCTGAAAGCCTTGGTATTCAGAAAGGACGTGCTTCAATCGTGGTGCGCGAGCTCGAACACGACGTAGGCGCTACGCTTTTGCACCGCACCACCCGGACCGTGCAGTTGACCGAAGATGGCCGCATTTTTTATTCACGTGCACGAGACCTGCTGGCGGAAGCAGACGAACTGCAGTCAATGTTTTTATCTGGCGGCATGCCTCTGCGAGGGCGTTTACGTGTTGATATGCCAGCAATTCTGGCAGAAAGCGTCATTATTCCCGCACTACCACAACTACTGGATGCTCACCCGGAATTCGAACTTGAGCTTTCAAGTACTGACCGCCGTGTGGATCTGGTTCTGGAAGGATTTGATTGCGTAATTCGTCTGGGACCCATTGTTGATGAGACCCTGATTGCCCGACCGCTGGGAAAATTACGGATGATCAATGCGGCGAGTCCAGGCTATCTGAAACGCTTCGGTGTGCCGCAGACGATTGATGATCTTCTTAATCAGGGACACAAGATGGTTCATTACATGCGCAATTTTGGCGCGAAACCTGACGGATGGGAATATCCGTCCGGTAATGGCTACAGTTCACTGATGTTACCCGGCACGATGACGGTCAACAGCGTGCCCGCTTACCATGAAGCAGGACTGGCGGGTTTGGGGTTAATTCAGGGAGGGTATTCCGCGCTCGTACCCCATATAAAATCTGGCGCGTTGGTTGAAGTCCTTCCCACTCTGCGGCCCGAGCCGCTGAATGCATCTTTCGTCGTTGCGCACCGGCGCAATCTGTCGCAACGAGTCAGGGCTTTTATGAATTGGACTGAAGAAGTGTTGAAACCTTATTTTGACTAATGTCTGAGTGAATGAGGCAAACGGAGGAAGTGAAAGCCTGCTTCAGCCCATGCCTTCGTTCTTTCTGCCAAAGAGAAGCGGCAAGGTTTATCACATTCCGCATAATATTTATCCAGACGTCAGAGCATTAAACCTTTAAAGGTCATGGTGATGAAAGAATAATAGGCATATAAAAAAAACCCGCTCAAGTCTCCTCGGGCGGGCTTTGACGTTGCACTATCAACGTTTAAGGCTGAGCAATAATTATCAGAGATCGAACCTGTCCAGATTCATCACCCTGGTCCAGGCTGCAACGAAGTCTTTCACGAACTTCTCTTTGGCGTCGCCGCTGGCGTAGACCTCTGCGCTGGCGCGCAGAACGGCGTTGGAACCAAAGACCAGATCGGCACGCGTGGCGGTGAATTTTACATCGCCGCTGACGCGGTCGCGCCCTTCAAACCGTTCGCCAGACTCGTCGGTAGCTTTCCATTCGGTGCGCATATCCAGCAGATTCACGAAGAAGTCAGTATTCAGTTCACCCACTTTATCTGTGAAAACGCCCTGCTGGCCGCCGTCGAAGTTTGCTCCGAGCGAGCGCAAACCTCCCACCAACACCGTTAACTCCGGCACGGTAAGCGTCAGCTGTTGTGCTTTGTCGATCAGAAGATTTTCAGTCGACGTGCTGCCGGTATCGCCACGGTAATTGCGGAATCCATCCGCGCGCGGTTTCAGCAGTTCGAACGATTCGATATCGGTCTGATCCTGACGTGCATCCACGCGCCCTGCCGTGAACGGTACTTCAATTTCAACGTTAACGGCTTTCGCCGCCTTTTCAACACCGACTACGCCAGCCAGCACAATCACATCCGCCAGCGAGGCTTTCGCGAATGACTGCTGAATGGCTTCCAGCGTCGGTAGCACACGGGCAGCGACGGCGTTAACCTCCCAGCCTCTTTGTGGTTGCAGCGCCAGACGCGCACCGTTGGCACCTCCGCGTTTATCACCACCGCGGAACGTGGACGCCGACGCCCATGCTACCGACGTCAGCTCACTGACCGAGAGACCGGACGCGGCAATTTTTTCTTTCAGCTGAGCGATATCGGCAACCGTCGGGTGATACACCGGGACCGGCAACGGATCCTGCCAGATCAAGTCTTCTTTTGGCACTTCCGGTCCGATGTAACGTGCTTTCGGCCCCATATCCCTGTGCGTCAGTTTGTACCAGGCGCGGGCGAAGGCTTCGTTAAAGGCCTGCGGATCGCTGTGGAAACGACGGGAAATTCTTTCAAATTCAGGATCGAAACGCAGAGTCAGGTCGGTGACCAGCATAGTTGGTTTGCGTTTTTTATTCGGATCAAAAGGATCAGGAATGATGTCCGGTGCGTTGGTGGCTTCGAACTGAATCGCACCTGCCGGGCTGCGCGTCTGAACCCAATCATATTTGAACAGGTTCTCGAAGAAATAATTGCTCCACTGCGTTGGCGTCTGCGACCAGATCACTTCCAGACCGGAAGTAATGGAATCAGCGCCGACGCCGGTGCCGTGGCTGCTTGCCCAGCCCAGACCTTGAGATTCAATCGGAGCCGTTTCCGGATCAACGCCAACATGACTGGCATCGCCTGCGCCGTGGGTTTTGCCCAGCGTATGTCCGCCCGCGATGAGCGCGACAATCTCTTCATCGTTCATGCCCATATTGCCAAAGGTGGCACGGATTGCAGGCGCGGCGGAAGCCGGATCGCCACTGTGATTCGGGCCTTCCGGGTTGACGTAAATCAGCCCCATCTCCGTTGCACCGAGCGGTGATTTTGCCAGTTCTTCAGGGTGACGATGTTCAAGCCATTCGGTTTCGTCGCCCCAGTTGATGTCCAGATCCGGCTCCCACACGTCTTCGCGACCGGCGCCAAAGCCAAAAGTACGGAAGCCGGAATTTTCCAGCGCGACGTTACCCGCGAGGATATAGAGATCGGCCCACGAAATTTTCTGACCGTATTTTTGCTTTACCGGCCATAACAGACGACGTGCTTTATCGAGGCTGACGTTGTCCGGCCAGGAGTTAAGAGGCGCGAAACGCTGCTGACCACGCCCCGAGCCACCGCGACCGTCGACCGAACGGTAGGTACCGGCGCTGTGCCATGCCATGCGGATGAAAAGACCGATGTAGCTGCCCCAGTCGGCGGGCCACCAGGGTTGGGATTCGGTCAGCAGACCTTTGAGGTCAGCTTTGAGTGCGGAGTAATCTAATTTAGCGAATTCTTTACGATAATCGAAGGTGTCGCCCAACGGGTTTGAGCGGGATGAGTGCTGGTTTAGCAGGTCGACTCTGAGCTGATTAGGCCACCAGTCGCGGTTACTGGTACCGCCACCGGAGGCTTTATTCGAGTTTCCTGTATGGAAAGGACATTTGCTGACATCGGCTTCTCTGTCTGCTTCTACAATCGGCTTGGCGTCTTTCGCTTCTTCATCAATAGAACTGCTCATGCTCACACTCCTTTTTTATAGTCTCATTGCTACTCTATACGCGGATCAACGACAGTCACATCTGAATCACCCTATGTATTTGATAGTCCTTCCCTTCGGATTTTTACATGCTTTTTGCGCGTTTTATCATCAGAAAAAATTTCCTGACTGATTATAGAATAACCACTTCGTCTCAGCGGATTTTCTGTCAGCGTCGCAAAATAAGAAAAGCCCGCTTACGTTGCCATAAGCGGGCTTCAGGTTCTGATGTCATCAGCGCATTAATCGCGCCAGCCCATGGCCGGTGCCACGTGTTTGAGAATCGATTCAATGACGTGCACGTTGTAATCAACACCCAGCTGGTTGGGCACAGTCAGCAGCAGAGTGTCCGCCTCGGCAATGGCTTCATCCTGTTGGAGTTGTTTGATCAACGTCTGCGGATCAGCGGCATAACTGCGTCCAAAAATGGCGCGTGTTTTCTCATCAATGAAACCGACCTTATCGCTGTCGTGACTGCTGGCGCCAAAATATGCGCGGTCACGGTCGTCCATCAGCGCAAAAATGCTGCGGCTGACAGAAACTCGTGGCGTACGCTGATGGCCCGCTTCTGCCCACGCAGCCCGGTAAGCACGGATTTGCTGCGCCTGCTGGATATGGAACGGCTCGCCGGTCTCATCATCTTTGAGCGTAGAGCTTTGCAGATTCATGCCGAGTTTAGCGGCCCAGACTGCGGTGGCGTTCGAACTGGCGCCCCACCAGATGCGCTCACGCAAACCTTCTGAATACGGCTCAGGGCGCAGAAGTCCCGGCGGATTTGGGAACATGGGCTGAGGGTTTGGTTTAGCAAATCCTTCCCCACGCAGTACATCCAGCAGCACTTCGGTATGACGCCGCGCCATATCGGCCTCGGTTTCCCCTTCTGCTGGCTGGTATCCAAAATACCGCCAGCCATCAATTACCTGTTCCGGCGACCCGCGGCTGATCCCAAGCTGTAAGCGACCACCGGAAATCAGATCCGCCGCGCTGGCATTTTCAGCCATATACAGCGGATTTTCATAACGCATGTCGATAACACCCGTACCAATCTCAATACTACGCGTCTTCGCCCCAATGGCCGCGAGCAACGCAAACGGAGAGCTCAGCTGGCGGGCAAAGTGATGCACTCGGAAATATGCGCCGTCGGCACCGAGTTCTTCTGCCGCCACAGCAAGATCAATGGATTGCAGCAGGGCATCTGATGCCGAGCGCGTGCCTGACTGGGGAGACGGCGTCCAGTGACCAAATGATAAGAAACCAATTTTTTTCATAGCGAAATTATCCTCAAACCTCGTGTGACCATGAGCGGATTAACCAGACAGCTTGTGCAGAAAATCGCGCATTTATGAGATCACTGTACGTCGGGCGGGGATGAGAATAAATATCAATTGTTTAACATAAGGATTCAGTTTATTTGATGAACTGTCTCTCTTTCGGCTTCTGAATCTTGTCAGGCTTAGTCTTTGCTTACTGCCACCTAATACACTTCGACCCTGTTTTTACCCCCGGTCTTGGCTTTATAAAGTGCGCTATCGGCGTTAGCGACGGCAATATTGACCGGTGAGCCGGAAGCATGTTCGGCAATGCCAACGGATACGGTGACGCAAACACTTTCCTGAGAATCAGTTTCACTAACGTGTTCCTGAATAATGACCCGCATTTTCTCGGCCACCGGCAGCGCATTATCCAGACTGGAATTTAAGATAATAATAAACTCTTCTCCGCCGTATCTACCCACGAAATCATGGCTACGGATATTCTTCTTAATGAGCTTTGCCACTGTGCTGATTATCGTGTCACCGAAAGGATGGCCGAAATTATCATTAATCGATTTGAAATTATCGATATCCAGCATAAATACACAAAATTGCGTATTCTCAGACTGTTCGACCTTTTTTAAATAGAGATCAATACTCCGACGATTACTGACGCCGGTAAGAGGATCCGTTTCGGAGGCCTTCTTGAAATAGTGTTGGCTGGTTGAAAGGTCGAGCAGCTTACCAAAGGCGAAATACAGCATCATCAGAAAGACTAAGCTCAGGGAGGTTTTGGCAATCGCCAGCTGCCAGTAGCCGCTTTCACTGAGCGCTGAAACGTGGGAAAACAAATTTACGCTTTGTGCAATGGAGTAAGAAATGATCACATACGCCATACCTCTGCGCTTTGTGAGATGAAACCCGACCAGACACAAAAAATAGACCACGGAAAACACATCGTAATAACTGGTATCACCGAAGATAAAGAGAGTGCTGGTAATAATACCAAAAATTAAAACCGGATAACCAAAGAAAATAAAACCGAAGGTAATGGGTGAGATGATCACGCTGAAAAGGGCGACGTGATTGGCGATGCCATCCCTGAAAATATAGGCACTGGCCAGCCCGACCAGCACGCCAAGGCCACATTTTACCAGCAGGCTGTTTTTCTCGGTAAACTTCACAAATAAAAAAGGAACAGAAATGCACGTATAGGTGATACACATGCCAACAAGCGTATTTATCAGCGTTTCTTCCAGGAAAAACATCATCACGATTTCCGATATTGTGCGAGCTTTATTACTGAAATATTAGCATTTATCGAAAAGTAAACAAAGTGCCGGGAGGAAAACATTAATTACAATTGGCCTGTTTTATTGCACGGGAATACGACGCATTTAAATTAACCCCGAAAATATTACGCTATGCATGTGATATCAGCGGCAAATCAATAATATATTACAGCGCAGTTATTCAGACTATTTCACTTATCGCCCTATAATATATCCCTGTTGCGACGTCTGCCGGGAAACTCTGTTTTCAGCGTTCACCGGGCAGACTTCATTTTATCAACGGGCTTTTGGAAAAGCGTGGTTACGCCACCGCCGCCGCCTTCGCATCCAGCGCTTTATGAATAGCCGCTTCCAGTTCATTAATTTCGAACTTGGCAACGTAACCATCAGCACCAACTTTACGCACGTGATCTTCGTTGGCACTGCCTGAAAGCGAGGAGTGAATGATCACCGGAATATTCTTCAGGAACTCGTCGCGCTTAATATTGAGCGTCAGGGTAAAGCCGTCCATTTCCGGCATTTCCAGATCGGTAAGCACGAAGGAAATTTTATCGGAAATTGGCCGCCCTTCAGCTTTGCACTCTTCCGCCATTTTGCGAATTTTATTCCAGGCTTCCAGACCGGTGACGTGCATCTGCGCCGGGATTTCCATCATCGCCAGCCCTTTCTCCAGCATCTGACGCGCCACTTTCGAATCTTCCGCCACAATCGCCACGGCGCCCGGTTTCAGTGTGAACGCCCGGGTCTTTTGCTTATCGATAGCCACATTGCCGGTAGAAGGCACGATGTCGTAGAGGATCTGTTCGACGTCCAGCACCAGTGCCAGACGGTTGCTGGATTTATCGTTGTCCAGACGCGCGATACTGGTGATATTACGGCTCTTGACGCCGGATTCAGCCGCCAGCACCTGGCTCCACTCGAGACGCACAATGTCATCCACCGATTCCACCGCAAACGCCTGCGTACTGCGCGCGTATTCGGTGACCAGCAAAATGTTCAGCCCGGTTTTCGGCACACAGCCGACGACCGCCGGAAGATCAATCACCGGGATAATTTCGCCGCGGATATTCGCCATGCCCAACATAGGAGATGCCATCCCCGCCGCTTTGGTGAGCGCAGGCATGGGTACGATTTCACGCAGTTTAAAGACGTTGATGCCAAACAGCTCGGACTGGTCTTCGTCAGGCGCAGAGCCCAGACGGAACAGCAATAACTCAAACCGGTTAGATGACGTGAGATTGGTTCTCTCATCGATGTCTTTCTGAAAATTGTCCATACTTTCCCCATGCGTTTAATTATTTGTTGTGCGACAGCAAAGCGATATGAGCCATTCGGAAAATAAGGGATCAGATTCTCTTTTATCTCGTTCTGTATTTATCGGTCAGTCGCGGGGAATTCTTTAGTGCAGAAGGAAAATTGAACGAAGGAGAAATCCCGGCACCGCAGGGGTGCCGGGAAAAGCAGCTTAACCGGTGATTTTCACCAGCGTTCTGCCCTGAATTTTGTTGTTGAGAAAATCAGCCGCTACCGCAGGCGTTTGCTCAAGGGTGATTTCGGTTGCAGCCTGCTGGTAGAAGCTTTCCGGCAGGGTGTTCATCAGGCGTTCCCACACCGCCGCACGGCGCTCAGCGGGCACAGAAACGGAATCCACCCCCTGCAAACGCACGTTGCGCAGGATGAACGGCATGACGGTCGTCGGGAGGTTAAAACCGCCCGCCAGACCGCAGGCGGCGACACACCCGCCGTAATTAGTTTGTGCCAGCAACTTCGCCAGCACGTTATCGCCGACGGTATCTACCGCACCAGCCCACAGCTGTTTTTCCAGCGGACGCGTTTCGGCAAAATCGTCACGCGAAAGAATTTCGCTGGCACCGAGTTTACGCAGATAATCATGAGTAGATTCACGCCCGGTCACCGCCGCCACGTTATAACCAAGGGTATGCAGCAGCGCGACCGCAGTGCTGCCCACGCCGCCGCTGGCACCGGTCACGACGACGGTGCCACTGTCCGGCGTCACGCCCGCTTCTTCGAGCGCCATCACGCACAACATCGCGGTGAAACCGGCCGTACCGATGATCATCGCATTACGCGCCGCCATGCCTTCCGGCAACGGCACCAGCCAGTCACCTTTCACGCACGCCTGCTCAGCCAGACCGCCCCAGTGAGTTTCGCCGACGCCCCATCCGGTGAGGATCACCGATTGCCCGACGGAGAAGCGCGGATCATTGCTGCGGCTCACGTGGCCGACAAAATCAATGCCCGGCACCATCGGGAACTGGCGGATGATTTTGCCTTTACCGGTGATCGCCAGTGCATCTTTATAGTTCAGACCCGACCAGCTGATATCGACTAACACATCGCCTTGCGCCATATCAGGCAGTGCAATCTCTTTCACCTCAGCCAGCGTGGCTTTGTCTTGCTGTTCCAGAACCAGAGCTTTCATGTGTTTTCCTTAAGCGTTCTAAGATTTCAAAGGGTTTTGCGAAACCTACGCCCAATCTTTTCACGAGGCAAGCCCGGACGTTCTTCCCTGCGAAGCAAAAAGCCCGCTCGGTGTCCCGGAGCGGGCTGTTGAAAACCAGTATGTTGTAACTATTTCTCGTTCACGGCTTCCCGCTGCCTTTCCTGCACGCTGTAGCGGTTGCTTTTAAACGGAATATCCAGCCGTTCGCGCAGGGTTTGTGCCTCTGAAGGATGCCAGTAACCTCGCGCCTCCAGCACCGGCAGCACCAGACGCGTAATATCGTCGAGCGCTTCGACCAGCACCGGCCCGCTGATAATAAAGCCGCTCGCGCCGCCCTCTTCCACCCAGCGGATTAACCGGTCGGCGACCTGCTCCGGCGTGCCGAAGAACTCACCGCGTGGCAGCGTGGCCTGATACGCCACATCGCGCAGCGTGAGATTTTCTTCTCTGGCCTGCTTTTTGATGCTGTCGGTGGTTGAACGGAAAGTGTTCTGGCCTAAATCGCCCAGCTCGGGGAACGGACCATCCGGCGGATACTGGCTGAAATCGTGATGATCGAAGAAGCGGCCGAGATACGCCAGTGCGTCATCGAGTGACAGCAGCGAGAGCAAATGCTGATATTTGGCTTCGGCTTCCGCTTCGGTTTTGCCGACAATCGGGCTGATACCGGGGAAAATTCCCACCGGATGACGCCCGTTTTTCGCTACCTGCGCCTGCAATTTGGCCGAGTACTCTTTGGCTTCTTCCAGCGTGCGGGCGTTGGTGAAGACTGCATCGGCAGATTTTCCCGCCAGTGCGATCCCCGCATCCGACGCGCCAGCCTGGAAAATCACCGGCTGGCCCTGCGGCGAGCGCTGAATATTCAGTGGTCCTTCCACCGAGAAGAACTGCCCCTGATGATTAAGTTTATGCAGCTTGGCCGCATCGAAGAACACGCCGCTTTCACGATCGCGCACAAAAGCGTCGTCTTCCCATGAATCCCACAACCCCTGCACCACGCTGATATATTCCTCAGCAATCTGGTAGCGCAGCGCATGTTCAGGATGATCTTTACCGAAGTTTTTCGCCGAACCGGCCAGCGGCGACGTCACCACGTTCCAGCCCGCGCGCCCCTGACTGATGTTATCGACCGTCGCCAGCTGACGCGCGACAGTAAACGGATCGCTGTAGGACGTCGAAATCGTCCCGGCCAGCCCGATGCTGTGCGTCGCCGATGCCAGCGCCGAAAGCAAGGCAATCGGTTCGAAACGGTTGAGGAAATGCGGCAGCGATTTTTCGTTGATGTGCAGGCCGTCAGCGACAAACAGGAAATCAAAACCGGCGGCTTCTGCGCGCAGCGCTAAATCACGGAAATAGGGAAAATTAACGCTCGCATCGGCTGGCGCTTTTTCATGCCGCCATGAATTCATGTGGCCGCCTGCACCGTGCAACATCAGGCCCAGTTTGATACTTTTCGAATGGCTCATGAGATCTCCTTACAGCTGGCCAGCCAGCAATTCAATGGACTTCAGACGCACGGCGGCCTCTGTCAGTGGGGTGTGAAGGACAAATTCGTTGACGCACAGACGGCGCTGAATGTCGCGCAGCTGCTCGTGAATGTCGCCGGGCGTACCGTGCAGCACGCTGAGCTGTTGTTGGTCGATGGTGAACTGCCTGGCACCCGCCTGCCGCACAAAGGCTTCCGCCTGTTCGCGGGTGCCGACCGTAACGTGTTTATCGCCAATCGTGACGCGGAAATTATGCTGTTCGGCCACCCGCTCTGCGGCTTCTTCACGGGTTTGAGCGGCGAGCACCGCCAGGCTGACCAGTGCCTGACCTTTACCAGCGGAATATTCGTGGAATGCCAGCACCGATTCAGTCATCACTTCCGCTGAAGTATTGATGAAACCGGCGAACACAAAATTCCAGCCGAGCGAGGCTGCCAGACGGGCGCTTTCTTTGCTGGCGCCGAGCAGAAAACGCTGGGGCGCAACCGGCGGATGCGGCAACGCGCGTGCTTCAACACCGGCCAGATGGTCGTCGAGATGTGTAAGATAATGGGTCAGCTGTTGTAACTGCGCGGGAAAACCGGGCGCATTCTCGGCTGAATGATGTCCGCGCAGCGCTTTGGTGGAAAGCGGTAAACCGCCCGGCGCTTTACCGATGCCGATATCGACGCGATCCGGCGCCAGCGCTGAAAGCAAATGGAAATTCTCCGCGACTTTGTACGGGCTGTAATGTTGCAGCATCACACCACCGGAGCCGATACGCAGTCGGGATGTCTGCGCCAGCAGCCAGGCAATCAGGACTTCCGGCGAACTGCCCGCCAGCTTTTCGGTGTCATGATGTTCGGACACCCACAAACGGTGATACCCCAGTCTCTCTGCTGTCTGCGCAAATGTCAGCGTCGCCGCCAATGCCTGTGCGGCGCTCTGCCCGTCATTTATCGGGCTTTGATCTAATAAGCTCAGTCGGTAATTCACGTCGGGCATTCCTTTTATCTGCTTAAGTCTGGTAACAATCATTCATCATGATAAAAAGAGTTCCACGAAGTCAGCGCAAAGCTAAATAATAAAATTACGTTTCTATAGTGAATATTTAGCTATGGGATTTATGCCTCTATGGCGGATATAAATTATAGCCACAGGGTATTTAGTCAGACGGCAATTCATGACTAGGATGAAATGACTGCAATCTCTACCCATAAAAGGCTATTTATAATGAGCATTTCACTTGCCGATGAAATCCGCACCGGGGCGAACACCGCTACCACTGCGTTAGAAAATCAACTCATCGCCCATCGCCGCGAATTACATCAACATCCTGAATTATCCAATCAGGAATTCGTGACCACGCAAAAAATTACCGACTGGCTGAATGCCGCCGGGATCCGCATTTTAGATCTTGGCTTAAAAACTGGTGTAGTGGCTGAAATTGGCCCGGCGCACGGCCCGGTGGTGGCGCTGCGCGGCGACATCGACGCCCTGCCGATCGAAGAAACCTCCGGCGTGCCCTTCAGCTCTCAGCAACCGGGCGTGATGCATGCCTGCGGCCACGATTTCCATACCTCTGTAATTCTTGGTGCGGCATACTTACTCAAAGCCCGCGAGGACCAGTTACAAGGCCGCGTGCGTCTGTTTTTCCAGCCTGCCGAAGAGCGTTTTGGCGGAGCATCTCAGCTGATTAAGGCCGGTGCACTGGAAAACGTCGATGCGATTTTTGGGCTGCACAATGCGCCTGAACTGCCGGTCGGTACCTTTTCCACCAAAGGCGGCGCGTTTTACGCCAATGTCGATCGCTTCCAGATAACCATCACCGGCAAAGGCGCGCATGCCGCCCATCCGGAGGAAGGGGTCGACAGTATCGTCACCGCCAGCCACATCGTGACGGCGCTGCAAACACTGGTCAGCCGTAACGTCGCCGCGCAGGAGTCGGCGGTGGTCAGCGTGACCCGCATCGAGGGCGGCAATACCTGGAACGTTCTGCCCCAGAGCGTCGAACTCGAAGGCACGGTGCGCACGCATAATGATGATATTCGCGAGCAAATTCCGGGGCGGATCCGCCAGCTGATTTCAGGTGTTGCCGGTGCGCTGGGCGCGAAAGCCGAGCTGCATTGGTTTGGCGGGCCACCAGCCGTGGTGAATACGCCACGCTGGGCAGAATTCAGCCTTCAGGCGGCAGCCGAATTTGGTTATAAAGCGGAAGTGGCCACCGCGCAGATGGGCGGCGAAGACTTTGCGTTTTACCTGCATCACGTCCCCGGCGCGTTCGTCAGCATCGGCTCGGCCAGCGAATTTGGCCTACATCATCCCCAATTTAATCCGGATGAATCAGCTATCTTCCCGGCAGCGAACTATTTCCAGCAGTTAGCTGAAAAAGCGCTGCATGAATTAAGCGTAAAATAATTCCTATTACTCTTCAGCCTGTCATTCATGCCCGGATATGCCGGGCTTTTTGCATGGGGAATATTCCTCCACCCGTATTTGCTTTTTCTCAATTTGATTATTGAATTTTGTTCTTTTACATCCCTGTAACACTCGGGAATAGTGAAAACGTCACCTCAATGTCATAAACACATAATAAGAATGCAGGGTAAAAAATAATGATGAAACGTAGCTTTAGTCTGACTGCCATTGCCACTTTGTTAAGTCTTTCTACACTGGCTCATGCTGCACCGGGTATCGACCTTGTTGCTAATGAAACTCCGATCAATACGCCGAAAAGCCCGGAAGCCGTGGCGAAAATCCCGGCCAACTTTAAGTTTGTCGAACCGGGCACGCTGACGGTGGCACTGGCCGTACTCGGCAGCGCCCCGCCATTCGGGTTATATGCCCGCGATAACAAAACGGTGATCGGCAGCGAGGCGGATATCGCCCGTCTGGTGGCCGACGGCCTGGGGCTGAAACTGAAAGTGGTGCCGGCCTCGTGGGAAGACTGGCCGCTCGGCGTAACCTCCGGGAAATACGACGCCGCTATCTACAACATCACCGTGACCAAAGACCGCAAAACCAAATTTGATTTCGCCACCTATCGCGAAGATACGCTGGGCTTCTACGTGAAAACCGGCAGCAAAATCACCTCGATCAAATCCGCACCGGATATCGCCGGTAAACGCATTATCGTCGGCTCCGGCACTAATCAGGAAGCCGTGCTGCTGGCGTGGGACAAAGAGAATCAGGCGAAAGGCCTGCCCGCGTTTAAACCGCAATATGTCACCGATGATGCCGCCGCCACGCTGGCTATCCAGTCAGGTCGCGCCGACGCCACCTTCGGGCCAAACGTCACCGGTGCCTATAAAGCCCTGCTGACCGGCAAAACGCAGCTGGTTGGCACGGTGCCGGGCGGCTGGCCGAAAACCGCCAACATTGCCGTGACGCTGAAAAAAGGCAACGGCTTAGTGGATGCCGTGCAGGCATCGCTGAACAGCGCCATTGCCAGCGGCGCGTATTTGCAGGTGCTGGATCGCTGGGGCGAGAGCGTTGAGAAAATCGACCATTCAGAAATCAATCCGCCGGGACTGGGCGACTGATCAGGAGACTGAAAGATGAGCGACGACGTTTTTATTCAAACCGTGCCGGAAGATCCGCTGATTGCGCCGGTCATCGAAGGATTATTTGGTGAATACCGCGAACGCTATGGTGACTTTTTTTCCAGTCAGCCACCGGAGGATGACAGCGTCTTTTCTGCGCCCGACGGCACTTTTATCGTTCTGCTGAGAAACGGAGCGCCCATCGCGATGGGCGCGTACAAACGCTACGACGAAGACACCGCAGAATTCAAACGCATCTGGACGGATCGCAGGCTGCGCCGTCAGGGGCTGGCGCAGAAGATTCTGCACGAGCTGGAGCGCCGCGCCGCCGCCTACGGTTACCGTCAGGTGTTTCTGACCACCGGATTCCGCCAGCCGGAAGCGGTCGGGTTGTATCTGTCACACGGGTATCAGCCGCAGTTTGATACGCGGCTCGACCCGGAAGTGTATTCCAGAGAACCGTACGACGGGCGTCTGCCCTTCAAAAAAGCGCTGACCGCTGACGTTCCCGTCAGCTAGGTGCAAAGCACAATAGATAACAGGCAAAACCTATGAGCGAAAACACTTCTCCGACCGTGACTCATCCCCCGCTGAAAGTGGTGCCGGCACGCTATCCGTGGCGGCTGGCCGGTGCGGTATTTTCGGTGTTCATCCTGCTGGCGATTGTGCAATCCATCGCCACTAACCCGCGCTGGGAATGGGGCGTATTTCGCCAGTGGTTTTTTGATCCGGTCATTTTGTCAGGGCTTGGCAAAACCCTTCTGCTCACCCTGCTCGGCACCCTGTTTGGTATTATCTTTGGCACCGCACTGGCGCTCGCCCGGCTGTCGAAATCCTACTTACTGAATTCACTGGCGTGGGGTTACATCTGGCTGTTCCGCTCGCTGCCCTTGCTGCTGGTATTGATCATCCTTTACAACTTTTCCTATCTGTACGACAACCTCTCGCTCGGCATTCCGTTTACTTCGCTGTCGTTTTTCAGTACGCCAACGGTGGATTTGCTGGATCAGTTTTCCGTCGCAGTGCTCGGCCTTTCTCTGGTGCAATCCGCGTACACCGCTGAAATCATTCGCGGGGGGATTTTAGGCGTCGAACACGGCCAGCATGAAGCCGCCGCCGCACTGGGCTTGCCCGCCTATCGCCGCACGTTTCGCATCATTTTGCCGCAGGCGTTGCGCTCGATTCTGCCGACCGGTTTTAATGAAGTGATCAGCCTCGCGAAAGGCACGTCGATTGTGTATGTGCTGTCGATGCCAGAGCTGTTTTACACCGTGCAGGTGATTTACAACCGCACCCAGCAGGTCATTCCGCTGCTGATGGTCGCGACTGTCTGGTATCTGCTGATCACTACCGTGCTGTCGGTACTGCAATATTACGTCGAACGTTATTTCTCACGCGGCACCGTGCGTCAGGTTGCGCCGACGCCGTTACAGCGCCTGCGTCAGTGGCGTCTGGCCCGTTCATAACGGCTCACTTTCTGGAGAATCATCATGTCCGAAGCCTTTGATCTGTTCGTTAACCGCCCGGCGGAAACTCCTGTTAAGCAGCTGTTCCCCCATAAATCTCATACCGCCACCGTCGGGCGCATCGAGATCAACAATCTCAGCAAATATTATGGCGCGCATAAGGCGCTGGATAATGTCAGCCTGAACATCGAGCCTGGCACGGTGACGGTGATTCTCGGCCCGTCAGGCTCCGGTAAATCAACCCTGCTGCGCACCATCAATCATCTTGAACGCGTGGACGAAGGGTTTATCCAGATCGACGGCGATTACATTGGTTACCGCCGTAAAGGTGACACGCTGTATGAGCTGAAAGAGCGCGCCATTCTCAAACAGCGCACACACGTCGGCTACGTGTTCCAGAATTTCAATCTGTTCCCGCACATGACCGTGCTGGACAACATCATCGAAGCGCCGGTGGTTCACGGCTATCTCAGCCGCAAACAGGCCATCGTCCGTGCCTATGAACTGCTCGACACCGTTGGCCTGCGCGAAAAAGCACTTGCCTGGCCACGCCATCTTTCCGGCGGTCAGCAGCAACGCATCGCTATTGCCCGCGCGCTGGCGCTCAACCCGAAAGTGATGTTGTTTGATGAACCGACCTCGGCGCTGGATCCTGAACTGGTTGGTGAAGTACTGGACGTTATCAGGAAACTGGCGGAGTCCGGCGTGACGCTGGTGGTGGTCACGCATGAGATAGGCTTCGCGCGGCAGGTGGCGGATCAGGTGGTCTTTATGGTTGACGGGCGCGTCGTTGAAAGCGGCGACGCTTCACAGGTTCTCGACCGGCCGGTTCATGCAAGGACGAAGGCGTTTTTAGAGAAAGTGTTGTAAGCCTTACGCCACCGTCGCGACGAGGCTTTTCAGGTGCGCGATACGCTGTTTGTCGGGGTTGATGAGGACATCGTTGTTAATGGCCAGCACCACGCCCTTGAGCAGTTCCGTGGTGTTGGAAATCTGAGAAAGGGATTTCAGCTCGTTAATATCATTGTGGATTTCACGCCCTTTCAGCGAGAGGCGTTTATTCGCCAGACCGGTTGCCAGCTCAGAAGTGAGAAGCTGCACCAGTTGCACGGCGGCCACCGGATGGGTCGCCAACATATGGATATAATATTTCATCAGCAGCGGAATAAATTCCGGCGTCGCACCCAGTTTGGCGCTTGCCAGGTTGAGGATATCGATCATATGCGCAGGCACGCGGCTTTCCACGGCCTTACGTTGTGTTTCCAGCTGCTTCTTCACCGCAGGAACCGACTGGAACGGCAGCAATGCCACGCTGTCGCAGGTTTTACAAACCCCCACCACCACGTTCTTCACCAGCCCGCTACCATCGCTGAAAGGCACATCGCGCAGCTGGAAGCTGACCGTCTGAAAAGACTGACACACCTCGCACGCCGCCCGTTTCTCATCACCCACTTTGTAGATTTTCATAATTTCCCTTTAATGATGAACGCTGATAAATACGCTGGCCGGTTCATCGAAATACCATTTGATATACCAATGTAAGCCTGCGCAGGTCACTGTAATAATGTGTACATCAACACTGCTGTCATAATGATGAGGGCTCATCCGGTGATCGGCCCCACCTGCCCGCATAATCACATTGATGACCTCCGGCACAGACACATCACCGGTACTTAATAAATTCTTAAGGTCCACATCGCGCCGGACAGCAAACTCAATATCCCCCGCCCGTAAACACTCAATGACCCTGCGCTTAATGTCTTTAAACCCCACACGCCCTCCAATGTACGCCAGTTGTCGTACGTGATCAACTGATTATTTTGGCCTCACATCTGAAAAGACTGAGGATGAAAATACGCGCACAGAATACGGGGATTAGTGTAGAAATGAATGATAATAAAGATATTTATCAAGGAACTGGAAGATAGCCTGGAAACAGGAATGTAACGGAAGATGGACGTTGCATGAGTTGTACAGGTACCCGGTCTGTCAGACGGGTACCTTGCATTACGGATGGCGTTAGTGGGGTTTAGGGTTATCGTAAAGTACTGAGGGGTTACTCCGTGCTTACGGATATATTCCTTTAAACACCGTTTTCTTCCTCCCCTGCGATATAATCCCTTCTAACGCTTCCACGCACGCCAGATAGTGCGGCGTTTTTTTGTGCGCCAGTACCGCAGCCTCATCCACATAGGCTTCATAGATAAAAAACCGCGTTGCCACGTCTGCATCCTGCAACACGTCGAACCTCAAATTTCCGGGTTCCTGAACCGCGCCGAGATGATTCGCGTGAAAGACGTCCAGAAACGCGTCAATTTTGTCCGGCTGGACATTAATTTCAACCAGTGTCACTTCCATGATTTACCCCTTCTCGCTCAGAAACAGTTCGTAGGCATGCGCCACGCTGGCATTTTCATGCACCACGGCTTTAACCGCATGGAGCATCGCGACCGGCGACTCCGACTGGAAGATGTTGCGTCCCATATCGACGCCCGATGCGCCCTGATCGAGCGCTTTAAAACACATTTCCAGCGCCTCGCGTTCGGGCAGTTTTTTGCCCCCGGCGATAACGATCGGCACCGGACAGCCGGCGGCGATGCGTTCGAAACCTTCATCCACAAAATACGTTTTGATGATGTTCGCCCCCATCTCGGCGGCGATGCGCGTGGCCAGTGAGAAATACCGTTGATCGCGCGCCATGTCTTTGCCGACGCCCGTCACCGCCATGGTCGGCATGCCGTAGCGCATCCCCTGATCGACCAGCTGGATAATGTTTTTAATCGACTGGTGTTCGTATTCGCTGCCGATATACACCTGCGCCGCCATTGCCGCGACGTTCAGACGCAGCGCGTCTTCAATGGCGACCGCCACCGTTTCATTGGAAAGCTCAGTCAGGATTGAGTTGCCGCCTGAGGCACGCATCACCACCGGCTTATTGACCGCCGCGGGCACCACGCTGCGCAGCACGCCACGGGTACACATCAGCACGTCGGTGTGCGCAAACAGCGGCGCAATATTGATGTCGATGCGCTCAAGGCCGGTGGTCGGCCCCTGAAAATAGCCGTGATCGAAGGCCAGCATCACCGTACGGCCTGACTCCGGATTGAAGATCCTTGCCAGACGCGATTGCATCCCCCAGTCCAGCTGGCCGCTGCCCTTGAGGAAAAAGGCCCGGTTCTCATGCGGCGTGCCGATGCCGAAATTCTTGCCGTCTCTGATATCGTCCAAATCTGCCATTTTGTGTCTCCTTTATCGAAAACCGTTATCGTCAGAAATCGTATTTACCGATGTTGTCTTTGGTGAAGACTACGCGTTCCGGCAGCAGAACAATGCCGTTACCTTTGGCCTCGTACTGGTAGCCCTGCACGCTGTTCGGTACCACTTCAACCGTCCCGACGTCCGGCACATCCAGTTTGTCACCCACGTTCAGGTCACCTTTTTTCAATAACTGATCGGCGACGTATACCGAAATTTTGCCCTGACTGACGACGTCCCACAGGCCGAACTGTTTGACCGTGCCGCGTTCGACGTAAGGCCGCATCACGTTTGGCGTGCTGAAGCCGACGATGGTCACGTCTTTACGTTTGAGGTTTTCCGCCGCCTGCGCCGCTGCCGGTAAAGCGTTGGCGTCCGGCGCGATAATCGCATCCAGGTCGCCATAAGATTTCAGGATCCCTTCGGCGGTTTGCAGGGATTTGGTGGCGTCGTTATAGCCGTACTGCGTGGTCACAATTTCCCATCCCGGATGCTCTTTGGCGATTTTAGATTTCGCCTCTTTTACCCACTGGTTCTGATCCGTCACTGTCGGGCTGGAATAGAAGAATGCGACTTTGGCTTTCTCTTTTTTAACCTGACTGGCGGTCATATCCACCAGCATCGAGCCGAGCTGCTGCGGCGTGCCCTGATTGATGTAAATCGAGCGGCACTCCGGCTTGGTATCGGAATCCCAGGTCAGCACTTTCACGCCGCGCTGCATGGCCCGTTTCAGTGCCGGACAAAGGCCGTCCGGTGAAACGGCTGCAACGACAATCGCGTTGTAGCCCTGATTGACGAAGTTATTGATCATCTGCACCTGACCGGACACGCTCGGTTCGGTCGGGCCGTCGTAGGTAACATCGACGCCCAACGCTTTGCCCGCCGCCGTCGCCCCGTTGCCGCCGCTGGTGAAGTATCCGACGCCGACCAGTTTTGGAATAAAGGCGATGCGTTCAGCAGCCTGCGCACTCAGGCAGGCGAGGCTGACGGCACTGGCGATCAGCATGGTTTTCAGCATTTTCGTTTTCATCTTGCACCCCGGTTCATTTGGATAATAAAGAAGGAGAAGACGCAGACCAGCGCTGGCGGTAACGCTGGAAAACACTGCGGATAAGACCCCGGTTAAGGCTGGCAGAGCGGCCAATTACCACCAGAATCAGCAGCGCACCGGACAGCGCGCTGGAAACCTGACTGGAAACGCCGACCATCTGCAGGCCCTGTTGTAAGTAGCCGATCAGCAGCGTCGCCAGCGCCGTGCCGAGAATGGAACCCGAACCGCCGTAGATATTCGCGCCACCGAGCACCACGGCAGTGATCGCAGGCATCAGCAGCGCATTGCCGAGATCGGAACGCGCCGAGCCGAAATAAGAGGTCATCAGGATTGCCGCTACCGCCGACGCCAGCCCGGTCATGCCGTACAACGCAAAGACTGTCCGGCTGACCGGCAGCGCACCGTAGCGCGCCACACGGGCGTTCTGGCCGATGAGAAACACGTTGCGCCCCGTGCGACTGCGGTGCATCAGCAGCCAGAAAAACAGCGTCGCGGCGAGGAAAATCAGCAGCGGCATCGGCAGGCCGAGCACCACCTGATTGGCAAAATTGGTGAAGGCATCCGGGAAATTACCGATGCCTTCAAAGCCGGTCGCGCCCGCCAGCCCGGAGAGCAGCAAGGCGCTGCCACCGAACAGGTACAACGTGCCGAGCGTTATCACCAGCGGATTGACGCCGGTATAGAGGATCAGCGCCGCGTTAAGTAAACCGCAGGCGGCGCCGAGTGCCAGCGTGAGAGCTATCGCCAGCGCCAGCGGCACACCGGCCTGACACAAGACGCCGAGTGCTATGGCGCACAGGCCGATGGTTGAGCCGAAGGAAATGTCGATCCCACCGCTGACAATCACCAGCGTCAGCGGCAGTGCCACAATGCCGATAGTGATGAAATCACTGGTGCTGAACAACAACGTATTGGCATCGAGCATTCGCGGATTTGCGAAGCCAAACAGCAGAATCTCCAGTATCAGCAACGCCAGCAGCGCCGCCTCCCAGCCATACTGTTGAAGAATTTTCATCACGCCACCCCGCCTTTTTTGCCGGTGCTTAACCGGCGTGTGAGATGCTTTTGCTGACCGGGTTTACGCTCAGCAGGCTTTTTCTGTTCGGGCTGACTGGCAGAGAGGAAGCGGGCGTATTTCTGGCGGCGCAGGTTTTTCTGTAACGCCTGCCGCAGCCTGCCGTCGAATACCAGCACCGCCAGCAACACCAGTCCGGCGATAAAATCGTTCCACCAGGCGGGCAGCCTGAGCAGCACCAGCACGCTGTCGATTTGGGTGAGGAAATACGCGCCGAGGACCGCACCGAGAATCGAACCGGTGCCGCCGAGCAGGCTGATCCCGCCCAGCACGCAGGCGGCGATGGCTTTCATTTCCAGCCCGCTGCCGGTCTGATTGGGCACAAAGCCGATTTGCGCGGCGAAGACGATACCGGCGATCGCCGCCATCATGCCGTTAATGCCAAATGCCAGAATGCGCACGCGGTTAACCGCCACGCCGAGCTGCCGCGCGCCCTGTAAGTTGTCGCCGACGGCGTAGAAACTGCGGCCAAACGCGGTGCGGCTGAGCATCCACAACATCGCGCCCAGCAGTACGATAACTCCCCAGCCCAGCGCAGAAATGCCGAGGAATACCGGCTCGGACAACGATTTCAGCCCCGCCGGTAAACCTTCAATCCATTTGCCGCCGGTCATCAGCAGCATCAGCCCGCGATATAACCCGAGCGTACCGAGCGTCGCGACTATCGCCGGAATGCGTAACCACGCGACCAGTACGCCGTTGAACAATCCGGCCAGCAGCCCGGTCCCCAGCGTAATGACGCAGGCCAGCGCCAGATTCATGCCGCCGTTAAGCAACACGCCAAGCGTGACAGCGCACAAGCCGGTGATCGATCCTACTGATACGTCAATATTGCGGGTCAGCATGACCAGCGTCGCGCCCATCGCCAGCAGCATCAGGATCTGCGCGCTGCCGAAAATCATGCTCAGCGTCTGGAAGCTGAACGACTGCCGGTCCATCACGCCGAGCAACGCAAACAGCGCGATAATGGCCATCAGCGCGGTCAGTTCACGGTTGTTTTGTATCCGCTTTAGCATGAGGATCCTCCGGTGGCGGCAGTCTGGGGATGGTTACCAAAAGCGATGTGCATAATGTTGTTGACGTTTATCTCGCTGCCCTGCAATTCGCCGCTCATTTCGCCCTGATGCATGACGAATACGCGATCGGCCAGCGCCTCAATTTCATCCAGATCGGAAGAAATCAGGATCACCGCGACGTTCTGTTCAACCACGTTGCGTAGCAGCTGATAGATATCGGCGCGGGCTGAGACGTCCACGCCGCGCGTCGGCTCATCGACGATCAGCACCGCAGGCTGCGCTTCCAGGCATTTGGCGATCAACAGCTTCTGCTGATTGCCGCCGGACAGCGTGCGGGCGGTTTGTGAACCGTCGCGGTACTTAATCCCCAGCGCGCGGTGATAACGTTCGAGCACCGCCGCTTCGCGTTTAAGGTTGAGCCACCAGGTCTGACGATTAAAGGTCAGCGAGGTGGTATTCCAGCTTAGCGGTGCATCAAGATACAAGCCGGATGCCTGCCGGTCCTCCGGCAGATACACCAGCCCCTTTTGCAGGCGTTGCAACGTATTCAGCCCGCTGATGTCCTGCTGCATCAGACGCACCTGACCGCTTTTTGCCTCGCGCAGGCCGTACAGCGTTTCTGCCAGTTCGGTTCGACCTGCCCCGACAACGCCTGCCAGCCCGACGATTTCCCCGGCGCGGGCGCTAAATGAAATATCGATGAAGCCTTCACCGGTGAGATTTTCTACCTGCAAGACCGGTTCACGCCCTTTGACATTGCGCCGTTGACCAGGCAAATCCAGCCACAGCTTTTGTTCGGCGGGCAGCGCCAAGTCCTGCGTATGCGGCGTGATGGCGCGGATCAGCGCATCGTTATCGAGTTCGGCCAGCGTGCCGCTGAGGGCAATTTTTCCGTCGCGCATCACGCTGACCCGGTCGGCAATCGCGCGGATTTCCGGCAGCTTGTGGGAGATAAACACCACGCCGACGCCTTTCGCAGTGAGATGACGAACCTGCGTGAACAGGCGGGCGGATTCGGCGGGCGTCAGGGAGGCGGTCGGTTCATCAAGGATCAACAAACGTGCGTCGCGCATCAGACCGCGCAGGATTTCCACCAGCTGCTGATCAGCCACCTCCAGCGTTCCGGCCAGCGCGCCGAGCGGAAGATTGCAGCCCAGGCCGGTCAGCGTTTCGATCAGTTTTTTCTCGCTGGCCTGACGGGCGGGTAAACGGAACAGAATATTTTCACGTACGGTCAGGCTCGGAAACAGCATCGGCTCCTGCGGCACCAGATAAATGCCCGCCTGATGCGCTTTCGCCGGTGTTAGCCCCGACAGCGGTGCACCGCCGAGCTGCATTTCGCCGCAGTCAGCGGTTTCGACACCGGCGATGATTTTCATCAGCGTGGATTTCCCCGCCCCGTTACCCCCCAGCAGCGCGTGAACTTCCCCGGCGTAGAGACTGAAACCGATATCTTTCAGCACCGCCACGCCGGAAAAGCTTTTGCTGAGGCCGCTCACCTGTAACAGCAACGTGGTTGAGGCTAAGACCTGTTCTGGCTGCTGCATACATCACCCTCAGACCGGATACATTAAATGAACAAATGTATTTATTGTTTAACAATGTTCATAAACCTAGTCTGCGGCGGGCAGGAAAACTTTTGCATCGATCACAGTTTGTTCAACTCATATACTCTGCGATATGATTCAGGCGGCAATCATTCAGGATTTGCCAGACACATCACAGTTAACAACATTTTGTTAACGAACAATTGATCTACATTTTGATAAGTGTTCACTATGACTTCTGAGAACGGCAAGAAAACGAACCTGTCCGATTTGACTAACCATCTGGAATTCAGCATGGGTGAAGAGGAACTGCTGGCGCGCACCGCGTGGTTCTATTACCACGACGGCCTGACCCAGAATGAGATTGGTGAACGGCTCGGGCTGACGCGGCTGAAAGTATCGCGCCTGCTGGAGAAAGGCCGTCAGTCGGGCGTGATCCGCGTGCAAATCAACTCGCGTTTTGAGGGATGTTTGTCGCTGGAAAACACCCTGCTGGAACGTTTTGGTTTACAGCAGATCCGCGTGCTGCCGCAGCTGGCCGACGGTTCGCTGAGCGCACGTCTGGGCGTTGGCGCGGCGCATATGCTGATGACGTTGCTCAAACCGGAACAGCTGCTGGCGGTAGGTTTTGGTGAAACAGCGATGAGTACGCTTCAACACCTGAGCGGTTTTATCTCTTCACAGCAGATCCGCATGGTCACGTTGTCCGGCGGCGTCGGGCCTTACATGACCGGCATCGGCCAGCTCGACGCGGCCTGTGGTGTGAGCATTATTCCGGCACCGTTGCGTGCGTCTTCGGCCAGCGTCGCGGCGATTTTTCGACAAGAGCGTAACGTCCACGACGTGATGCTCGCGGCCTGCGCCGCCGATATCGCAGTCGTCGGCATCGGTTCGCTGAATCAGAAACAGGAAGCGACGATTTTACGCTCCGGTTACATCAGCGAAGGTGAGCAACTGCTCTTTGGCCGCAAGGGCGCGGTCGGCGACATTCTTGGATTCTTTATGCAGCGCAATGGCGAGCTGGCGGAAAATATGGCGATCCACGATGAGCTCATCGCCGTCGCGCCCGATGAACTGGCCAGTATCCCGACCGTACTCGGCGTGGCGGGCGGCGTCGAAAAAGCCGAGGCGATTGTCGCGGCGCTGAAAGGTAAACGCATTAACGCACTGGTTACTGAAGAGAGCACAGCAAGAGCCATGCTGGCGCTGCTCGGCTGACCCGCAGGGTTTATGGGGTGTGGCGGTCAGGTAACAGGTGCCCGATAAACCGGCACGAGAGAAACTGGCGATGACCTCAACCCTGAACTCTGACGACGATCGTAGCTATTTAATGGCGCTGGACGCCGGCACCGGCAGCGTCCGCGCGGTGATTTTCAATCTCGAAGGCGAGCAAATCGCCGCCGGACAGGCCGAGTGGATCCATCTGGCCGTGCCGGATGTGCCCGGCTCGATGGAATTCGATCTGCAAAAAAACTGGCAGCTGGCCTGTCAGTGCATCCGCCAGGCGCTGCACGAAGCGCACCTCCCCGCCTCCGCCATCCGCGCCGTGGCCGCCTGTTCCATGCGCGAAGGCATCGTCCTTTATGACAAATCCGGTGAACCGATCTGGGCCTGCGCCAACGTCGATGCCCGCGCCAGCCGTGAAGTTTCTGAACTGAAAGAAATCCATGATTTTCAGTTTGAGCGCGAAGTGTATGAATGCTCAGGGCAGACGCTGGCGCTGAGCGCCATGCCTCGTCTGCTGTGGCTGGCGCACCATCGCCCGGATATTTACCGCCAGGCGGCGACGGTCACGATGATCAGTGACTGGCTGGCCTATAAGCTCAGCGGCGAGCTGGCCGTGGATCCTTCCAATGCGGGCACCACCGGCATGCTGGATTTGGCCACGCGCAACTGGCGGCCAGAGCTGCTGGACATGGCCGGTCTGCGCGCCGACATGCTTTCGCCGGTGGCAGAAACCGGGACGCGTCTCGGATACGTCACCGCCAGCGCGGCGGAAGGCTGCGGTCTGCGGGCCGGCACGCCGGTCGGCATGGGCGGCGGCGATGCCCAGCTCGGCACGCTCGGCCTCGGGCTGGTACGCCCCGGACAGACGGCGGTGCTCGGCGGCACCTTCTGGCAGCAAATCGTCAATCTGCCCGCGCCGATCACTGACCCTGAAATGAATATCCGCGTCAATCCGCACGTCATCCCCGGTATGGCGCAGGCAGAATCCATTAGTTTCTTCACCGGCCTGACCATGCGCTGGTTCCGCGATGCGTTCTGCACCGAGGAGAAAACCCTCGCTCAGCGACTTGGCGTCGATACCTACAGCCTGCTGGAAGACATGGCCGCGCGCGTACCGGTCGGTTCCTGGGGCGTTACGCCAGTGTTCTCCGACGCCATGCATTTCAAAAACTGGTATCACGCCGCACCGTCATTCATCAATCTCTCCATCGACCCTGAAAAATGCAACAAACCGACGCTGTTCCGCGCGCTGGAAGAAAACGCCGCCATCGTTTCGGCCTGCAATCTGGACATGATCGCCAGCTTCTCCGGCGTTCGCGCCAAATCGCTGGTGTTCTCCGGCGGGGGTTCGAAAGGCAAGTTGTGGTGTCAGATTTTGAGTGACGTCACCGGCGTGCCGGTCAACGTGCCGGTAGTGAAAGAAGCCACGGCGTTAGGCTGCGCGATTGCGGCGGGGGTCGCAGCGGGCGTATATTCGTCCCTCGCCGAAACGGGTGAAGCACTGGTGCGCTGGGAGCGGGAGTATCAGCCTGTGGCGGCAAACCATGAACTGTATCTTGCGCAGAAGGCTAACTGGCAGGCGGTGTACGCCGACCAGCTGGGGCTGGTGGACAGGCATCTGACGACGTCTATGTGGAAAGCACCGGGGTTGTGATGCGGGACCGGGCATCGGCGGCTTTTTCTTTAGAAAGGTGATACAGCGCGACCAAAAATCTTGCTGAGCGCAGCGGCCTTAAGACCAGGGGCTGCGGCACTGCGTGAAGGTAATGCGCAGCAGCCCCTGTAAAACAATCATTTAATATTCGCCACCACATCCATCGCGACTTTCCCTTTGATTGCCTTGTTTTTCACTCTCCGTGACCACATCGCAGTCAGTATCGGCACTAATATCGAGGTGACGATAACCGATGTGGCGACCAGTGCCGTCGCTGCCGGAGCCACCGCTTTAAACTGTGGCACCATCTCGGCGATCAGTACCGGAGTAGCGACCGCAGCGCCCGCAGAGCTTGAAGCCGCAATACCCGCCGTACCGTCACCGCCGCCGATGAATTTATCGGCCAGAATTAACGGAATACCGGTCAGGATAATCACTGAAACGCCCAGCAACACACCCAGCAGGCCGGTTTGTGCGATAACCGTCAGGTTGATGGTGTTGCCGAGCGCAAAGGCGAAGAACGGGATCAGCGTTTGTACCGCTTTGCTGAAGAATTCACGCAGTTCAGGATCCAGATTCCCTAAGCCAAAACCGATCAGGAACGGCAGCACCGCGCCGACGAAAACGTGCGGTTCAAAAGAGGCAATACCGGCGGTGCCGAGGATAATCATGGTCATCAGCGGGCCGGATTCCAGAGACATCAGCACGAAAGCGCCCGCCTCTTCTTTGGTGCCATATTGTTGCATCACCGAGGCGTACAGCCCGCCGTTAGTCATGTCCATCGACGCGACCAGCGCCAGAACTGACAGCCCGGCAAAGAAGCCGAACTCGACGCCGTTTTCCGGCATGAAGCGCGATGCCACCGCCGCCACAATCCACGCCACGGCAATTTTGGTCACCACCAGCGTGCCGGATTTACGCAGCACCGTCCCGGTCGCGCTCAGTTTGATCGACGCACCCATGCAGAAGAACCATACCGCCAGAATCGGCACGGTGCCGGTGATCAGACCGTTAGTGAATGAACCGAAATATTTACCTGAGTCCGGTGCAAACGTATGGCACAGCGCACCGATGAAGAGAGGAACTAACATCATCCCGCCAGGGATTTTTTCTATCGCTCGTTTAATGTGCATATTTTCCACCTGATGTAAAAGTAACGTGTTACCGAATGCCGCTACGTTATCCATTCCTCAGGCTTATAAAAGTGACGCCAATCATAAAATGAAACGATGTTTCTATTTTTTAGATCAGGAGTTTTATTAATTTATCGCGTCAATAATTAATTTCGGCGCGAAATCACATTTTAGGATTATTAGTACGAAAATTCTTAACCCTCAGAAACAAAAAACCCGCAACAGTCGCCTGTGCGGGTGGAGGTAAAAGTAAAAGGGAAGCAAAGAAAGATCAGCTGAGCGTGGTCGTGCCGAATGCCTGACGCCAGTCGGCATCGAACTTCTCTACCGCAGACTGCACGGCGGGCGTGTTAAGCAGCTGTTCAGCAATCTCTACCGGCAAGGTGATCGACTGGCAGCCTGCCAGCAGACAATCGATCGCCTGACGTGGCGTTCTGAAACTCGCCGCCAGCACTTTTGACTGCGGCGCGTGCAGGCTGAGCAGCGACTGTAATTCCTTCACCATCGCAATGCCGTCGCCGCCCTGCGCGTCCAGACGGTTAACGTACGGTGCAACATATTCCGCACCGGCCAGCGCCGACAATAAACCCTGACCTGCGCCATAAACCGCGGTGCCGAGGGTCGGAATATTCATGCCTTTCAGCTTTTTAATCGCCGCCAAACCTTCGCTGGTCACCGGAATTTTTACCACCAGACCAGAAACCCGCTGCGACAACAACAGCGCTTCAGCAACCATCTGTTCGGCGTCGGATGCCATCACCTGAGCAAATAATTTTCCGGTGCCGCCAAGGGCATCACGCAGCGCAGGCAACACATCCCACAACGATTTCCCTTCTTTCGCCACGATGCTCGGATTGGTGGTCACACCCTGCAACGGCAAAATGCGTGAAAGACGTTTAACCGCAATGACATCGGCAGTATCGAGATACAACTCCATAACTCTCTCCTTGAAACCTGTGAGCGAATGCAAAGTTCACAGATTGTACGCCAGCAAGCGCAGGGTTTGTTGATCACTATCAAATCACTTTCGAATGAAAGTCAATAAATTGTGAATGAAGAAATCAGCAACGGGAGTGTCGGTATGATTTTCAACGTGCAACGTTATTCCACCCATTATGGTCCGGGGATCCGCACGGTGGTGTTTCTCAAAGGCTGTTCGCTGAGCTGTACGTGGTGTCAGAACCCTGAAAGCCGCTCGGCCAGACCCGATGTGCTGTTCGATTCCCGCCTTTGCAGCGCCGGTTGCCAGCACTGTGCGCAGGCGTTTCCCCACGCAGTGACGTTGGCAGACGGAGGCATTCAGATCCATCGTGAACACTTTCTGGTCAGTGATTTATGCCAGCTGGAACAGGTTTGCCCGGCCGGTGCGCTGAGCGCGTGCGGTGAAGAAACCGATATCGATGCCCTGATGAAGCAAATCCTGCGCGACAAGCCGTTTTATCAACGCACCGGCGGTGGCGTAACGCTCTCCGGCGGTGAGCCTTTTATGCAGCCACAAACGGCGCTGACGCTGCTGCAACGCTGTCGTCAGGAAGGTTTGCACACGGCGGTGGAAAGCTGTCTGCATGTGCCGTGGAAGTACATTGAGCCTTCGCTCGGTGCGCTGGATTTGCTGCTGGCGGATTTAAAACATGTCGACGATGCGCCGTTCAACCGCCTGACCGGCGGGTCGGCGAAACGGGTGCTGGATAATTTTCGTCGGCTGGCTGCAGCCGGGCAAAAGCTCGTCGTCCGCGTCCCGCTGATCCCTGATTTCAACGCCGACCGGGCGTCAGTCCGCCAGATAGTTGACTTCGCCGCTGACGAAACGGGCTGCGAAGCGATTCACTTTTTGCCCTATCACACCCTCGGCATTAACAAATATGTCCTGCTCGGACAACCTTATCTGGCGCCACGCCAGCCGTTAAATGACCCCGATCTGCTGACGTTCGCCCAGGAATACGCCGCCGGAAAAGGGCTTTGTGTACAGTTAAGAGGATAAAAATAATGACCCAGCTGAATCTGAACACCCTTGCCAGCCGTATCCGCGCGCACAAAGAAGCGCTGATCCACATCGTCAAACCGCCGGTGTGTACCGAACGCGCACAGCATTACACGCAGGTTTATCAGCAACATGCCGATAAACCGCTGGCAGTACGCCGTGCCCTGGCGCTGGCCGAACATCTGCGCCAGCGCACTATCTGGATCAAACACGACGAGCTGATTGTCGGCAATCAGGCCAGCGAAGTGCGCGCCGCGCCGATTTTCCCTGAATACACCGTCGGCTGGATCGAGAGCGAAATCGATGCGCTGGCCGACCGTCCGGGCGCGGGTTTTGCGGTCAGCGAAGCCAATAAAAAAATTCTGCACGACATCTGCCCATGGTGGCGCGGCCAGACGGTGCAGGACCGCTGCTATGGCATGTTTACCGACGAACAGAAAGCGCTGCTCGACAGCGGCATCGTCAAAGCCGAAGGCAATATGACCTCCGGCGACGCCCATCTGGCAGTGAATTTCCCCCTGCTGCTGGAACTGGGGCTGGAGGGATTGCGCCAAAAAGTCGATGAGCGTCGCAGCCGTATTAACCTGACCGACTGGGAGGACTTGCACAAAGAGCAATTGCTGAAAGCCATTGATATCACGCTGGCGGCGGTGAGCGAACACATTGCCCGCTTTGCCGCGCTGGCGCGGGTCATGGCGGAGACGGAAACGCGGGAAAGCCGTCGCGCCGAACTGCTGACTATTGCCGCCAACTGCGACATCATCGCCCATCAGCCGCCGAAGAATTTCTGGCAGGCGTTACAACTGTGCTACTTCATCCAGCTGATTTTGCAGATCGAGTCCAACGGCCACTCCGTTTCCTTCGGGCGTATGGACCAATATTTGTATCCGTTCTACCGCCGCGACGTCGAGCTTGGGCAAACGCTGGAGCGTTGTCAGGCGATCGAGCTGCTGCAAAGCTGTTGGCTAAAATTGCTGGAGGTGAACAAGATCCGCTCCGGCACGCATTCGAAAGCATCGGCGGGCAGCCCGCTGTATCAGAATGTCACCATCGGCGGCCAGATTCTGCATCACGGCGTGGCGGCAGATGCAGTGAATCCACTTTCTTACGCGGTGCTGGAATCCTGCGGGCAGCTGCGTTCCACCCAACCGAATCTGAGCGTGCGTTATCACGCAGGAATGAGCGCCGATTTCCTCGACGCCTGTGTGCAGGTGATCCGCTGTGGTTTCGGGTTGCCTGCGTTCAACAACGATGAAATCGTCATTCCTGAGTTCATCAAACTGGGTGTCGATAAAGAAGATGCCTACGATTACGCCGCCATCGGTTGTATCGAAACGGCAGTCGGTGGCAAATGGGGTTACCGCTGCACCGGCATGAGTTTCATCAACTTCGCCCGAGTGATGCTGGCGGCCCTGGAACAGGGTCAGGATGCGAAAAGTCGCACCTGTTTCCTGCCCCAAGGGCGCGGTTTATCGCAAAATAATTTCGAGAATTTCGAACAGGTCTTCGCACAGTGGGATGATCAAATCCGCTATTACACGCGGAAATCTATCGAAATTGAGTGCGTGGTCGATACGGTGCTGGAGGAAAACGCGCAGGATATTCTGTGTTCGGCGCTGGTGGATGATTGTATCGAGCGCGGTAAAACCATCAAGCAAGGGGGTGCGAAGTACGACTGGGTGTCAGGTTTGCAGGTCGGGATCGCTAATCTGGGCAACAGTCTGGCGGCGGTCAAAAAACTGGTATTCGACCAGGGTACGATTGGTCAGAAGGAACTGGCAGATGCACTGGCGTCTGATTACGCGGGGCTGGACGGAGAACGTCTGCGTCAGCGTTTGATTAACGGTGCAGAAAAATACGGCAACGATCATGACGATGTCGATCAACTGCTGGTGCGCGCCTATCAGTGTTATATCGACGAGTTGGCCAATTATCACAACACCCGTTTCGGACGCGGCCCGATTGGCGGCACCTATTATGCGGGCACGTCATCGATTTCCGCCAACGTGCCGTTTGGGGCGGGCACAACGGCCACGCCGGACGGCAGAAAAGCGTACACTCCGCTGGCAGAAGGCGCCAGCCCGGCGTCCGGCACCGATCATCTGGGGCCGACGGCGGTGTTTAACTCTCTGGGTAAGCTCCCGACGGAAGCGATACTCGGGGGCGTGCTGCTGAATCAGAAACTGAATCCGGCATCGCTGGAAAATGAAACGGACCGTCAGACGCTGATGCTGATGTTGCGGACATTCTTTGAGGAGCATCGTGGCTGGCACGTTCAGTACAATATCGTTTCCCGCGAGACGTTGCTCAACGCGCGGGAAGAGCCGCAAAACTACCGCGAACTGGTGGTGCGCGTGGCCGGTTACTCTGCGTTCTTTACGGCTTTATCCCCTGAGGCTCAGGATGATATTATCGCCCGCACTGAACATACGCTTTAATGTTCAGATCAGATTTTAACTTTACCGGGGCGGCTGCGGCCGTCCGTATTTTCGGGCAATTATGAACGACAGACAGCAACTTATTTTGCAATGGGTGAACGATAAACAACGGATCAGCGTCAGTGAGCTGTCGGAAATTTGTCAGGTATCGGAAGTGACTATCCGTCACGATCTCACCCAGCTGGAACAGCGTCATTATCTGCGCCGTGCGCACGGTTTTGCCGTTGCCATTCAGACCGACGATGTGGATACGCGCATGTTGTCGAACTTCGCGCAGAAACAGAAACTGGCGAAATTCGCAGCGTCGCTTATCCGTGACGGCGAAACTGTCTTTTTCGAAAGCGGCAGCAGCATTGCCCTGCTGGCACAATATCTTTCCGATAAGAAGAACCTGACGGTGATCACCGTCAGCAGCTACGTGGCGTCATTACTGAAAAGTATGCCGTGCGAGGTGGTCTTACTCGGCGGAATGTACCAGAAAACCAGCCAGACCGTGGTCGGGCCGCTGACTAAAATGTGTTTGCAACAGATGAACTTCAGCAAAGCCTTTATGGGCGTCGACGGCTTTACCGTTTCTACCGGATTCACAGGCCGGGATATGCTGCGGGCAGATATCGTCAATGCGGTGGTCGCGAAAGGTGCGGAGAATATCGTGCTGACGGATTCGTCAAAATTCGGCCAAATCAACCTTAATTCGCTGGGGCCGGTGAGCGCGTTCAGTCGCGTGATTACGGATGAGATGTTAGCAGAAGAATATCAGCGGGAGCTTTCAGGCTCAGGCATTAAAGTCAGCCTGGTCGGCTGACTTTTTCTCTGTTCCTGCGAGGATTTACTGTCCGTAGTAAGCGTTCTTCCCATGTTTACGCAGATAGTGTTTATCGAGCAACTGCGGCTGCATGTCCGGCAACTGCGGCGTTAACTGACGGGAGAAAATGCCCATATAGGCGATTTCTTCCAGCACCACGGCGTTGTGTACCGCATTATCTGCATCTTTTCCCCACGTAAACGGCCCGTGAGAATGCACCAGGACCGCCGGAACATCGGCAGGTGACAGGTGGCGTTCAGCAAAGGTTTTAACAATCACTTCACCGGTTTCCCATTCGTAACGTCCGGCAATTTCCGCTTCGGTCATAAGACGCGTACAGGGAATATTGCCGTAGAAATAGTCCGCATGCGTCGTACCCCACGCCGGAATATCAATGCCCGCCTGCGCCCAGATAGTCGCGTGGCGCGAATGCGTATGCACGATCCCACCCGCTTCGGGAAAATTCAGGTACAGCACGCGGTGAGTATCGGTATCGGAAGACGGTTTTTTACTGCCCTCAACGACTTTGCCGGTCTCCAGTTCCACCACCACCATATCCTCCACGCCCATGTGCTCGTATTCCACGCCGGACGGCTTGATAACAATCAGCCCCTGCTGGCGGTCTACAGCACTGACGTTTCCCCAGGTAAAGGTCACCAGATTATGGCGAGGCAGTGCCAGATTGGCCTCCAGTACCTGCTCTTTCAGTTGTTTCAGCATGTTGGTTCCCTCGTCTGTCGATGATCTATTGTCTGGGCGGCAGGAGGTCGCAGGTATGGGGGAATTCGCTAAAGAGTGCGTACAGATCTGCTGCAAACGCAAAAGTGCCCGTGCGGACAGAAGTGAGGCGAGAACAACGCCGGTTTTTAGTCTTTTGTGCTCCACGGGCGCAGCCTGCTGGTGAATTAAGATTATTCACCTAGTGAATGAATAGTAAATTCACTATTTTTATTCAACGGATGCAAAAGTGCGTCCGGATGATACAAATTATGAATAAAGGTTCGGAACAGCTGAGAAATTCGTGAGTCGCGTGAAGGATTACAAGGTGAAATCCGGTGAAAACGCCGCAGGTTACCTATACTTATGAATGATGCTGAACGTTAATCCTTTGAGGAAGATAACTATGATGCTCGTAAATAAACGCGTTGCCAGTATTGCACTGGTTCTGACTTTAGCAATGTCTGTTACCGCTTGTGGTAACTGGTCTAAACGTGACCGTAACACGGCGATTGGTGCCGGTGCCGGTGCACTTGGTGGTGCGGTTCTGACTGACGGCAGTACATTAGGTACGTTAGGTGGCGCAGCAGTCGGTGGTATTGTGGGTCATCAGGTTAGTAAATAAGTATAAGAAAAAACTAAACAGAAAAGACGCTGCGCTTGTGAATAGCGCAGCATCTTGTTTCTTTACCCGCCAGCCAGCTTCACTTTCATGCCTTTCGCTTCGAGCAGTTGTTTGAGCAGATCGCGCTTGTCGCCTTGGATCTCAATCACTCCCTCTTTCACCGCACCGCCACAGCCGCATTTCTTTTTCAACTCTGCCGCCAGCTTCTCCAGCACCGCATCATCCAGATCCACACCGGTTATCAGACAGACGCCTTTGCCTTTACGGCCACTGGTCTGACGCTGAATGCGCACAATGCCGTCGCCTTTCGGGCGAACGACGGCGGCCTTGGGCTTATCTATTCTGCCGCTGTCGGTCGAATAAACTAAACGACTGTTGTTATCGTTGCTCATCGTAGCCTCTTCTTAACGCAGTGAATCGCGGATGTCATGCAAGGTCTGCGCCGGATCGGCCGACTGCGTGATCGGACGGCCAATCACCATGTAATCCACACCGGCGGCCAGTGCTTCCTGCGGCGTCATCACACGGCGCTGATCGTCGGCTTTACTGCCAGCAGGTCGGATACCGGGAGTCACCAGTTGGAACGCGCTGCCGAGGGCAGATTTGAAACCTGTCGCTTCCTGAGCGGAACACACGACGCCATCCAGACCGCAGTCCCTGGTCAGACGCGCCAGACGCCCGGCGTAATCTGCCGGAGATAACGTAATACCCAGATCGGCCAGATCGCTGCTTTCCATGCTGGTCAGCACGGTGACGGCGATAAGGAGCGGTGCATCTTTACCAAAGGGCACCAGCGCCTCTTTCGCCGCCGTCATCATGCGCGCGCCACCGCTGGCGTGCACATTCACCATCCACACGCCGAGGTCGGCAGCGGCGGCCACCGCGCGCGCCGTGGTGTTAGGAATATCGTGGAATTTCAGGTCCAGAAAAACGTCGAAGCCACGTGACTGCAAATCTTTGACCATCTGCGGACCGAAGTGGGTAAACATTTCTTTGCCAATTTTCAGACGGCAATCACGCGGATCGATTTTATCGGCGAATTCCAGCGCGGAGGATTTATCAGCGTAATCAAGTGCGACAACAATAGGTGATGAATTTAAGTCGTTGTTGTTAATGTTATTTTCTGACTTCATGTCTTCAGCCTCTTGTTAATTTTCAAATCAGGAAGGGAAAGCATAATTTCTGCCGCCAGCATTTTACATGGCAAGACGCCGAATTCACAGCTACACCTAATGTGACAGTTTTATTAAATTTTTGTTATGCACTAGACGATGTCACAAGGCTGGCTTAGCTTGTTACTTTTACACGAAGGAAAGGCAGAAAAATGAGTGAGATAACGACACTGACCGTAAAAATTTCGGTGGAACTGAAAGAGCTTATAAAGAATGCTGCCGCCGAAGCTGAACATTCATTAAGCGCGGAAGTGGCTGCCCGTCTGGAAGAGAGTTTTACTCCGGGCGCACACAAAGGTAAAAAAGCCGCCAAAGCGACCGAGCACGACATCGATAATCAGCATCTGGCGGAAGAGTCAGAACCTGCGCTGACTGCCAAAGAAATCAAGAAGCTACGTACATTGATCAACGCGCGTAAAGCGAGCAGCAAGAAGAAGTAATTGAAGCGTTTCCCCGACAGATCTTTTCCCTAAATACTTCAATTTGCAGGTCAGCGGCAATTGAAGAAACCCGATGAGCTTACTGAAGTAAGTGATTCGGGTTACTGAAAACAGCCAACGCACCTGCAGCTTGAAGTATGACGGGAAACGTTATTGGCCGTCGAGTCCACGAATGGGCTTGATAGTCGCCCAGCCACGACATGAAGGGCAATGCCAGTACAGCGAATGCGCGGTAAAGCCGCATTTGTGGCAACGGTAACGCGGTTTGGTGCGGATCTGTTCGCCGACCATATCCCGCAGCAGCCCCAGACTTTCTTTCGCACGCCCCTCTTCTGCATCAGCCAGATGGTAATCCATCAGGTGATGGAACACGCGCATGGTCGGATGGCGCTGAAGCTGGCGGTTAATATAGTTCTGCGCGACTTCGCGGCCTTCTTCCTGATGGATGATCTCCGCCAGCATCAGCTCAGCGGTCGCACCGGTATTTTCATCCACGCAGCGTTTGAGAAACTCCGCCCAGGCCAGCGTATCTTTCAGATTGAGATAGCACTCTTGCAGCATCGGCAGCGCTTCGCTGACAATCTCTTTATCCTGCTCCAGCACCCGCTGTAACGCATCGGCAGCTTTACGGTATTCGCCCTGCGCCATCAGAATGCGACCCTGCATGATAGAGACGCGGGCACAGAGTTTGTCTGCCGATGCGGCTTTCTTCAGCAATCCTGTCGCTTTGTCAAAGTCATCCGACACCATCGCCTGCAGCGCCAGTTCGCACCAGAAATGGGCGATCTCTTTGCGACGGTTTTCTTTACCCAGTTTCACCAGACGTTCGGCCACGTCGATGGCGTTCTGCCAGTCGCTGGTCGCCTGATGAATAATCAACAGCTGTTCCAGTGCGAAAAGCTGGAAATCCTGCTCTTTCACCAACTGGTTAAACATGTCTTCGGCGCGGTCATAAAAACCGGCGGTCATGTAATCGCGTCCCAGCTGCTGTACGGCAAGCAGGCGTTGTTCGAAAGTCAGCGAGGCGCTTTCCATCAATGACTGATGGATACGGATCGCGCGATCGACCTCACCACGGGAGCGGAACAGGTTACCAAGCGTCAGGTGCGCTTCGACCGTACTGCTGTCCTCTTTCAACATTTCGAGGAACAGGTCGACCGCTTTATCCTGCTGATTGGAAAGCAGAAAGTTAACCCCTGCCACGTACTCACGCGACAGGCGGTTAGCATTTTCCTGTTTGTCCTGCTGAGAACTTCTGCGCCCCATGTACCAGCCATAGGCGGCCGCAACGGGCAACAACAGAAACAGCAGCTCTAACATAAAGGGTTATTCCTTGCTGACATCATAAGATGCTGCAGGCGGCGTCACGACAGCCACGGGCTCGATTTGCAGTTCCAGACGTTTGATTTTTCGCTGAGCGCGGCCAAGAGACAGGCGTACGCGAAGATAGAACAAACCGCAGATGACCCAGCCCAGAATGAAACCGGTCGCAAACAGCACGGCAAGCAGCGTAGAGACGCGATAGTCACCCTGCGCCAGCAAATAGTTGAAGGTCACAGTCTGATCGTTATGGGCGCCTAGCGTGATTGAAATCACCACGATGACCAGTAAAAATAAAAAAATCAGCAGATATTTCACATTCATTCCTGTAATGCCGGGTGTACCGGATGAATTATGCCAAAAACTCTCGTCCCGACCTAATAAGTTAGCATTTCTGCACAAAGCTGGGAAACATTGCCGAGGGTTAAAAGAGTAACTGTCCGAAGATCGCACAACTTTTGCGATCGGCGACGTGAACCGGTGAAAACGACATGTAAGAGATATGGGGACGTTGCGCGTAAAATCAAAGGGGAACCGAAAGATTCCCCTTTGATTCGGGAAAGTATCAGAAAGCAGATGAGGCGATTATTCGCGTTCAGCGATTTCTTTATTTTCTTCCGGCGGCGGCGTCAGCGGTCCGATATAACGCTCTGTCAGCCAGCAGGCAAGCGTCACCAGGATCCAGCTGATCCCAACCGAGGCCATCAGGTCACGCGGCCAGTGCATCCCCAGCATAAGGCGGCTCCCCATCACGACAACCGACCAGAGCATCAGCGCGGTCACGGTCTTGTAATGTTTACGACGCCACAGCAACCCGATGCCCAACAATGCCCAGCTCGCGGCAAACATCGTATGCCCCGAAGGGAACGCGTAGCCGGTATCGTTCTGCCAGCTTTTATTGAGCCAGTGAGGGATCTGCACGTTATCGCCGAGAATATCTTTCACCTGCTGGCTGCGCGCCTTGCGTTTGAGGCCGTAAAATTCTTCGACATTCATCTGATGATCGCTACCGAGCCAGGCTACGTAAGGCCGTGGCTCACGCACTTCCCCTTTAATGTAATCCTTGACGTATTGTCCGACCAGCAGCGCCGCTGAGATGATCAGCACCAGCCCCACTGCGGCTTTGAGACGAAAACGCAGACACCACAAAAACCAGGCGCACAGGATGACCGTGGTGATAATTCCCCACGGCTGGCTGACTGTCTCGGTCACCCAGTACAGCGGGCGTAAAATCGCCGGATTGCCGCCGGGCGTCCATAACCAGCCACTTACCCACACCGCTGCGGGCATGATAAGCAGAAGAAGTGCCCCGAGGGCGGTGCGTTTGGCGATATCAAACATAGTCGTCCTTTCTGTTTTTTGTAAAATGCTTAAAAGAAATGGAGTGTAGCAATGTTGTTATTCCTTAACATTCCTTAAATCAGGGTTGTTGAGGTTACTGTTATAGTTCATAACTTATGAAGTAATCGTTCAAATATTCCCGCTAAAATGTGAGCCAAACTGTGGCAAAATGGTGCCCTGTTGTGATGGAAAGGCACCGATTCCCTATCCAGAGACCGCATCCGGACGTAGGATGCGCATCAATAAGTAAAATACTCACCGTAAATGAAGACTATTTGTGTTTTTTTTGGAGCGTAAAATGCAGCTGAAACGGGTGGCAGAAGCCAATCTGCCAACACCTTGGGGCGATTTCCTGATGGTGGGTTTTGAAGAATTGGCCACCGGGCACGACCACCTGGCGTTAGTTTTTGGTGATATCAGCGGTGAAACGCCCGTTCTGGCACGTGTTCACTCCGAATGCCTGACTGGCGATGCCCTGTTCAGCCTGCGCTGCGACTGCGGTTTCCAGCTCGAAGCAGCACTTAACGATATCGCTGAAGAAGGCCGCGGCATTCTGATGTATCACCGTCAGGAAGGTCGTAACATCGGTTTGCTGAATAAAATCCGCGCTTACGCATTGCAGGATAAAGGCTATGACACCGTTGAAGCGAATCATCAGCTCGGTTTCGCCGCCGATGAACGCGACTTCACGCTGTGTGCCGACATGTTCAAACTGCTCGGCGTCGATTCCGTTCGCCTGCTGACCAATAATCCGAAAAAAGTCGAAATTCTGACTGAAGCCGGGATCAACATCGTCGAACGCGTCCCGCTGGTGGTTGGCCGTAATCCTGAAAATGAACGTTATCTTTCGACCAAGGCAGCCAAAATGGGCCACCTGCTCGATAACGATCTGCGCCACAAGTAATTCTGCTGTCGGGTATTTTGACCGGCAAATATTAAGGGCACCTTATGAAGGTGCCCTTTTTTATGGCTTAAAACGGTTTAAGAACGGATCACAGCATTTTGCGGATGACGTAATGCAAGATGCCGCCGTTCTGGAAGTAAGTCAGCTCGTTGCCGGTGTCGATACGACAGCGCGCGTTGACCGTTTCTGCATGGCCGTCGGCGAACACGATATGCACCGGCACGTCCTGCCCCGGTTTCAGCGTTTGCAGCCCGCTGACGCTAATCTGCTCGTCGCCGGTCAGTTTCAGCGTTTTACGCGTTACGCCCTGCGGGAATTCCAGTGGCAAAATCCCCATACCAATCAGGTTCGAACGGTGGATACGTTCGAATGACTCGGCAATCACCACGCGAACACCCAGCAGACGTGGCCCCTTCGCCGCCCAGTCACGGCTGGAGCCGGAACCGTACTCTTTGCCGGCGATCACAGCCGTCGGCACGCTTTCATGCTGATAGCGCATCGCAGCGTCGTAAATGGCCAGCTGATCCTGTGACGGGATGTGGCGGGTATAACCGCCCTCCACGCCCGGCACCATTTCGTTGCGGATACGGATGTTGGCGAAGGTTCCGCGCATCATCACTTCATGATTACCGCGTCGCGACCCGTAAGAGTTGAACGCTTTCGGTTCCACACCGTGATTTTTCAGGTACAGCCCTGCCGGACTTTCAATTTTGATGTTACCCGCTGGGGAGATGTGGTCGGTGGTCACCGAGTCCGCCAGAATCGCCAGAATGCGGGCATCTTTGATGTCTTCCACCGCATCCGGCTCTGCCTTCATGTCACTGAAGAATGGCGGATGGCGGATGTAGGTGGAGTCTTCCTGCCAGGTGTACGTCGGCGTGCCTTCCACCTGAATGGCCTGCCAGCTGGCGTCGCCGTTAAAGACTTCGGCATACTCTTTGTGGAACATCTCGGTGGTCACCTGCCCGACCGCATTGGCGATTTCCGCCGCCGTCGGCCAGATATCTTTCAGATATACCGGGTTGCCCTCGGGATCTTCGCCGAGCGGATCGGTAGTAAGATCGATGTTCATATTCCCGGCCAGCGCGTAAGCCACCACCAGCGGCGGCGAGGCCAGCCAGTTGGTTTTGATCAACGGATGGATGCGCCCTTCAAAGTTACGGTTACCCGACAGCACCGCACCGACGGTTAAATCACCGGATTTTATTGCCGATTCAATAGGTTCCGGCAACGGACCTGAGTTACCGATACAGGTCGTACAACCGTAACCGACCAGATTGAAACGCAGTTTTTCCAGATAAGGCATCAGCCCGGCGGCATTGAGATAATCGGTCACCACTTTCGAACCCGGCGCCAGTGACGTTTTCACCCAGGGTTTACTGGTCAGCCCTTTCTCAGCGGCATTCTTCGCCAGCAGCCCGGCGGCCATCAGCACGCTGGGGTTGGATGTGTTGGTACAAGACGTGATGGCGGCAATGACCACCGCACCGGTTTCCAGCGCGTAATGCTGACCGTCGAGGGTAAAGCTCTCTTTGTCAGTGTGGCCGGGTTTGTTATTGCCAAGCTCCAGCTCCGTCGCGGCTTTGAACGCTTTCGGCACATCCGGCAGCGCCACCCTGTCCTGCGGGCGTTTCGGCCCGGCAAGGCTTGGCACGACATCGCCCATGTCCAGCGCCAGCGTACTGGTGAAGACGGGTTCGTCACCGGCGTTACGCCACAGACCCTGCACCTGCGAATAGGCTTTTACCAGTTCGATCTGGTCGTCGCTGCGGCCACTGAGTTTCATGTAGCTCAGCGTCACGTCGTCAACCGGGAAGAAACCGCAGGTCGCGCCAAATTCCGGGGACATATTGGCGATCGTCGCGCGATCCGCCAGCGGAAGATCGGCCAGACCGTCACCGTAGAATTCGACAAACTTTCCGACCACGCCGTGTTTGCGCAGCATCTGGGTGACCGTTAACACCAGATCGGTGGCGGTGATACCTTCGCGCAGTTTACCGGTCAGGCGGAACCCGACGACGTCCGGGATCAGCATCGACACCGGCTGCCCAAGCATCGCCGCTTCGGCTTCGATACCACCGCAACCCCAGCCCAGAATGCCAAGGCCGTTGATCATGGTGGTGTGGGAATCAGTACCGACCAGCGTGTCAGGGTACGCCACGGTTTTGCCGTTCTGTTCTTCATGCCAGACAGTCTGACCGAGATATTCAAGGTTGACCTGATGACAAATACCGGTGCCCGGCGGCACGACGCGGAAACGGTTAAAGGCTTTCTGACCCCAGCGCAGGAACTGATAGCGCTCGTTGTTACGCTCCATTTCCAGACGGACGTTTTCATCAAACGCGTCTTCATCACCGAACTCATCAACGGTTACCGAGTGGTCGATCACCAGATCGACAGGCGACAGCGGGTTCACCTGTTCGACATTGCCGCCGAGACGTTTGACCGCCTGGCGCATCGCTGCGAGATCCACCACGGCGGGTACCCCGGTGAAATCCTGCATCAGCACGCGCGCCGGACGATAGGCAATCTCACGATCGGCATGGCCGGTTTTTTGCCAGTTCACCAGCTCGTGCAAATCGCTTTCCGTGACAGTGTCACCGTCTACGTGGCGCAGCAGGTTTTCGAGTAAGACCTTAAGGGATTTAGGCAGACGCTGAATATCACCCAGCGTGTTGGCGGCAAGAGGCAGACTGTAGTAGTGGAACTCCTTACCCTGGACTGCCAGCTTATCCAGACTTCTGTTACGAATATCGGACGACATAGCTTCTCCTTATGCTTCACAGCACCAGCTGGGTAAAAAACGAATAACCCGCTGGCTTATAAGTGCATATATAAAGATAACACATATTTTTATTAACATTTTCATAACAGCTCAAACGGATCATCACGCAAAAAAAATCCCGCGTCATCAGGCGATGTCGCGGGATTTTTCAGCATCAGAAACTGGCCGGAAATTTATTTGGTCGGCAGCTTAATGTCTTTGAACATCTCTTCGATGTCTTCGTTAGAGCGCAAAGCAATCGCGGTATCCACCACGTCACGCGTCAGGTGCGGTGCGAAACGCTGGATGAAATCGTACATGTAGCTGCGCAAGAAGGTGCTGCGGCGAAAGCCGATTTTGGTGGTGCTGTAGGTAAAGATATCGCGCGCATCTACCGTCACCAGATCGGGATCCTGAACCGGGTCAACCGCCATGCTGGCGATAACGCCCACACCCAGACCGAGTCGGACATAGGTTTTGATCACGTCGGCGTCGGTGGCGGTAAAGACAATTTTCGGCGTCAGACCCGCGCGGTTAAACGCGGTATCCAGCTCGGAACGACCGGTGAAACCGAAGGTGTACGTGACAATCGGGTACGCCGCCAGCTCTTCGATGGTGACTTTCTCTTTGCCTGCCAGCGGATGATCCGGCTGAACCACCACGGCGCGATTCCAGTGGTAGCACGGCAGCATGATCAGGTCGTCGTAGAGATGCAGCGCTTCGGTGGCGATCGCGAAATCGGCATTACCCTTCGACACGGCTTCGGCGATTTGGGTCGGCGAGCCCTGATGCATATGCAGTGAAACGCGCGGGTAACGCTCGATAAAGCCTTTAATCACGTTTGGTAAGGCGTAACGTGCCTGGGTGTGCGTGGTCGCCACATACAGCGATCCCTTGTCCGGGTAGGTATGCTCACCGGCCACGGCCTTAATGGCGTCGACTTTGGACAGCACTTCACGGGCAATACGGATGATTTCCTGCCCGGCCGGGGTCACCTGGGTAAGATGTTTGCCGCTGCGGGAGAAAATCTGGATCCCCAGCTCATCTTCCAGCATTCGGACTTGTTTACTGATCCCTGGCTGCGACGTGTACAGGCCCTCTGCCGTCGAACTGACGTTCAGATTGTGATTAACAACCTCTACGATGTAGCGCAGTTGCTGCAATTTCATATCTCATACCACCCTGGTTTCAAACCCTGTCACCATCCCTGTTCGCACGCTGGCTGAACAGACTGGAAATGATTTTTTATTGAATGCCCGAAGTCTGTGAACGCGCCGTGTTATGCCGCAGACGCATTAGCTTATTACTATTGTGAATAAAAATAAATTTTATATAACAATTATATCAAGAATAAACACGTTGTATAGCCAGATAACATAAGGATTACAGCAGGAGGCATTGCCCTGAGAAGAGATTCGCCAAGAACCTGTCGATGATAGATCTTAATGCAATAAAAAAACCAGCCCGGAGGACTGGTTTTTTACAATCAAATAACAAAGTGCTGTTGACTGAGTGACCCGATTTTATTTCTTACCTTCGACCCATTTGCCGTCAACAAAGAAAGCAGTCCAGCCGGTGGCTTTACCGTCTTTTTCAGATGAGACGTACTGCTGCTTGGTTTTACGGCTGAAACGCACCATCGATTTGTTGCCTTCCGGGTCAGCGACTGGCGCATCGGCCAGATAGCTCAGTTTTTCCGGCAGACGATCTTTAAAGCGCTTCAGTTCTTCCACCAGCGGCGCACGGGTTTCGCGCGATTTAGGGAAAGTATTGGCCGCCAGGAATACGCCGGCAGCGCCATCACGCAGAACGAAGTAGGCGTCTGATTTCTCACACGGCAGCTCAGGCAGCGGAACCGGATCTTCTTTCGGCGGTGCAACGTCACCGTTACGCAGAATTTTACGGGTATTTTTGCACTCGTCGTTGGTACAGCCCATGTACTTACCGAAACGCCCCATTTTCAGGTGCATTTCAGAACCACACTTCTCACACTCAACAATCGGGCCGTCGTAGCCTTTAATGCGGAACTCGCCCTGCTCGATTTCATAGCCGTCACATTCCGGGTTGTTACCGCAGACATGCAACTTGCGCTGGTTATCGATCAGGTAGCTGTCCATCGCGGTGCCACATTTGCCACAGCGACGTTTAGCACGCAGCGCGTTAGCTTCTGCTTCATCACCTTCCAGAACGTTGAGCACTTCGGCATCAGCGATCAGGTTAATGGTGGTTTTGCAGCGCTCTTTAGGTGGCAATGCGTAGCCGGAACAGCCAAGGAATACGCCGGTGCTGGCGGTGCGGATGCCCATCGGGCGGCCACAGGTCGGGCACTCAATACTGGTGAGGATCATCTGGTTCGGGCGCATACCGCCTTCTTCCGGATCCTTCTCGGCGGTTTCCAGCTGCTTGCTAAATTCAGTGAAGAATTCGTCAAGCACGGCTTTCCACTCAGCTTTGTTATTGGCGACCTGGTCGAGACCGTCTTCCATGCGCGCGGTGAAGTCGTAGTTCATCAGTTCGCGGAAGTTTTGCTCCAGACGATCTGTAACGATTTCACCCATTTTTTCGGCGTAGAAACGGCGGTTCTCAACGTGAACATATCCGCGATCCTGAATGGTCGAAATGATCGACGCATAAGTGGATGGACGGCCAATACCCCGTTTTTCCAGCTCTTTGACCAGTGACGCTTCGCTAAATCGCGCAGGCGGTTTGGTGAAGTGCTGTGTCGGTAGCAGCTGTTGCAGTTCGAGGTCGGTACCAACTTCGATAGCAGGCAGAATGCGGTCTTCGTCGCCTTTGCGCAGCGCTGGCATGACTTTCGTCCAACCATCGAAACGCAGAGTACGGCCTTTGGCGCGCAGCGAGTAATCGCCCGCTTTCACCGTCAGCGTAGAAGAATCGTACTGCGCCGGTGTCATCTGACAGGCCACAAACTGACGCCAGATCAGCTGGTACAAACGCTGTGCGTCGGCTTCCATGTCTTTCAGTTGCTCGGACACAACGGCCACATCAGAAGGACGAATCGCTTCGTGCGCTTCCTGTGAATTTTCTTTGTTGCTGTATTGCAGCGGTGCTTTCGGCAGGTATTTATCACCGAAGTTTTCACCGATATAGCCGCGCACCATTTCCACAGCATCCTGACTCAGGTTTGTGGAGTCGGTACGCATATAGGTGATGTGACCGGCTTCGTACAAGCGCTGCGCCATCATCATGGTTTTCTTCACGCCAAAGCTCAGACGCGTGCTGGCCGCCTGTTGCAACGTGGAGGTAATAAAAGGTGCGCCCGGCTTGCTGCTGGTCGGTTTATCTTCGCGATCAACCACTGTGTAGCGCGCTTTCTCAAGCAACGACACGGCAGCGTGGGTTTGTTCTTTATTAACCGGTTTGAACGGTTTGTCGAGGTGATGCGTGACTTCCATTTGCAGCGCGGTATCTTTCTTCGCCAGCAAGTCCGCATGCAGTTCCCAGTACTCTTCCGGTACGAACGCTTTGATTTCTTTTTCGCGCTCAACGACCAGACGCACCGCCACAGACTGAACGCGGCCAGCGGAAAGGCCTCGTGCAATTTTCTTCCACAGCAACGGGGAAACCATGTAACCCACCACGCGGTCCATAAAGCGACGCGCCTGCTGAGCATTCACTCGATCAATATTCAGTTCGCCCGGTTCTTTAAAGGCGTTCTGGATCGCGTTCTTGGTAATTTCGTTAAACACCACGCGACTAAAACGTTTGTCATCACCGCCAATCACTTCCCGCAAATGCCAGGCAATCGCCTCTCCTTCGCGGTCAAGGTCGGTTGCGAGATAGATGTGGTCGGCTTTTTCCGCTAACGCTTTTAACTCAGCAACGACTTTTTCTTTGCCCGGCAGTATTTCGTACTGTGCTTCCCAGCCATGGTAAGGATCGACGCCCATGCGATTAACCAGCGCGGTTTTCTCATCCTTTTTTACTTTTTTCTTTGGCTTTTCTTCGGTTGAGACGGCGGTTTTTTTCGCGGCGGATCCACTGGTCGGTAAATCACGGATATGACCGACGCTGGACTTAACCACGTAGTCATTTCCTAAATATTTATTAATCGTTTTGGCTTTTGCCGGGGACTCAACTATTACGAGAGCTTTGCCCATAATTACCTTTACCTGAATGATTCTTCATCAGCTGAAGAAGTTTTTGTCTAGTTATGCCGCGGCACAATATCATGTCTTTTTTTATATTGCGGCAGTGAGTCAGAACGTCAACTCATTTCTTTCAAATGACGAACGAACTGACTTCCAGAGGTTCAAAACACTGATTCTGCAAGGGATAAACCAGACAGGGTTCAGCAGAATGTGCCTGTTTTTGCGTCAAATAATGACCAAGCGTAAACAAAACATTCCACCTGAAGCCACAAAATCCCACACTCTACCTGATAAAAATCGCCACGCAACCTAATTAACACCGAATCTCTCATTTGGACAATATGGTCAAACTTTTTACCTCGGTGTTCAAAATCCAACCAGCGACGACACCATTAACCCCAGCAGATTTGCGGTTTTATCACCGGCAGGATTACAATATCGTCAGAATTATAGTGGGGAGTAAATATCATGCACGAAAATACATCGGCAATTAGTCGCGAAGCTTTACTGATAGAAGCGAATAAGGTTATCCGTGAGCATGAAGATTACATGCAAGGGATGATCGCCACGGAGGTTGAACAGAAAGGGAATGTGCTGGTTTTCCGCGGAGAATTCTTCATGGATGACGACGGTTTACCGACCCGAAAAACAACGGCCGTATTTAATATGTTTAAACATCTGGCACATCTTTTTTCAGAAAAATACCATCTCGAAAATTGAGATAAATACATCGCTACGAATATTCTGTATTAGGGATAAAATAGCGGCATTAAAAAAGGGACTTACGTCCCTTTTTCTTTCTTCATTTACCGTTTACAGCAGCGGTTTCTGACTACGCTGCAACCAGCGCAGGAACAGGCGGTCAGCACTTTCTGCCGCGCTGCCGGTGAACCTGTCCATCATGCGTTTGCGACGCGCATAACGCACCGCAATCACTTCATGATTTTTCATTTCGGCGATCAGCAAATCATCGCTGGTACCGACAGCATCAATCAGGCCATTTTCACGCGCCTGCGTACCAAACCAGTGTTCACCGGTGGCCACCGCATCAATGTCCAGTGACGGACGATTCTGATGCACAAACTCTTTGAATAACACATGCGTTTCGTTCAGATCTTCACGGAATTTTTCACGGCCTTCGTCGGTGTTTTCACCGAGCAAGGTCAGCGTGCGTTTAAATTCGCCCGCCGTGTGCAATTCTATATCAATGTCGTTCTTTTTCAGCAACCGGTTAAAGTTAGGGATCTGCGCCACCACGCCGATGGAACCGATGATAGCAAACGGTGCCGCGACAATTCGGTCAGCCACACAGGCCATCATATAGCCCCCGCTGGCGGCCACTTTATCCACTGCGACCGTCAGGCGTATACCGCCCTGACGCAGGCGAACCAGTTGCGATGCTGCCAGACCGTAACCGTGTACCACCCCGCCCGGACTTTCCAGGCGCAGCAGCACTTCGTCTTCCGGCGTGGCAACGGCCAGCACCGCTGAAATTTCTTCGCGCAGAGACGTGACTTCATGGGCATCCATACTGCCTTTAAAATCCAGGACATACAGGCATGGCTTACTTTTACTTGCGCCTGTTTTCGCCTGCAATTTCTTCTGTTTGGCTTCTGCTTTGTCCTTTTTCTTTAACTCTTTGCTGCGCAGTTTTTGCTCCGCCGGGTTCAGCCGTGCAGAGCGCATTTCACGCTGCATCTCACGATATTGCTCGCCGAGATCAATCAGCTGTAATTCGCCTTTGCTGTGAGCTTTACGCTGACGAAGCCCAATGACTAACACCACCAGTGCGCCGATGGCGATCACCACGGTAACAACTTTGGCTAAAAACAGCCCATAAAGAGAAAGTAAATCCACAAAAACCTGCCTATTCACTGTGGTAAGAAAGAGGTGAACATTCTAGACAATCCCCGCATCCGCGTCTTGTTTGAATATGTCATTGTCAGTCAGAGGTAAAGACGGGTGCGCATCTGTTCCAATTTTGTTACAAAAGAGCTGCCTGTTTTTGGGTTAATCATTGAAACTCATGTTCATTTCAGGCATATAACCGGTGATCACACCAGAAACACCCCACATTTCCGCCGAAATGCCGGGCGATGGTTGAGCGCAACACCTCCCATTTCCGGCCTTTTGTTTTATCGAGCCAGTGATGTGACGACGGCCATTTGCCGCCGCATCCCGATCCGTTTACGAGGACTGAACGTGCACTATCATCCGAAATCTGACTTACTGAACAACCGCATTATTCTGATCACCGGCGCAGGCGACGGCATAGGCCGCGAAGCCGCCCTCACCTACGCGCGCTTTGGCGCACAGGTGATTTTACTGGGCCGCACCGAGAGTAAACTGGCGAGCGTGCAGCAGGAAATCGCGGCGCGAAACCTCCGCCCCGCTTTCATTTATTCCCTGGATTTACTGACCGCCAGCCAGCAGGATTGCCAGCGCGTTGCCGATCAGATTGCGCAATGGGTGCCGCATCTTGACGGCGTGTTGCACAACGCCGGGCTGCTGACAGAAATTACGCCGATGGCCGACATCAAATTGCAGGACTGGATAAACGTGATGCAGGTGAACGTCAATGCCACTTTTATGTTGACCCAGGCGTTATTGCCGCTGTTGCAGAAATCTGCCAGTTCGTCGCTAGTGTTCACCACCTCAAGCGTCGGACGCGAAGGCCGCAGCGGATGGGGCGCGTACGCAGTCTCGAAATTTGCCACAGAAGGTATGATGCAGGTGCTGGCCGAAGAGCATAAACACACCGGGCTGCGCGTTAACTGCATCAATCCTGGCGGCACGCGCACCGGAATGCGTGCTTCGGCGTTTCCTGATGAAAACAAAGACAAACTCAAGACGCCGGCCGATATCATGCCGCTGTATTTGTATCTTATGGGTGATGACAGCCGCCGCAAAACGGGGATCAGTTTTGATGCCCAGCCAGGCCGTAAAGCAGGCCCTGCCGAATAGTCTTAGCCGATTGCCCTGACCCCAAAGACGGAGCCGTTCATGACCGAAGATCGCCACAAGCAGCGCCAGCAAAAGCTGAAAGAACAGGTCGATGCACGCATTGACGCCGCCAAAGAACAGCGCGGAATTTTGATTGTCTTCACCGGCAACGGCAAAGGCAAAACCACGGCGGCTTTTGGCACCGTGACACGTTCGGTCGGCCACGGCATGCGCGCGGCGGTGATTCAGTTCATCAAAGGCGAATGGCCGAACGGTGAAAAAAATTTGCTTGAACCGCACGGCGTCGAGTTTCAGGTGATGTCGACCGGTTTTACCTGGGAAACCCAGAATAAAGAGACCGATACACAGGCCTGTCAGGCCGTGTGGCAGCATGGAAAGCGCATGCTGGCCGATGCGTCGTTGGATCTCGTTGTGCTTGATGAGCTGACGTACATGGTCAGTTTCGGCTATCTGGAATTACAGGATGTGGCAGATGCGCTGAAAGCGCGTCCGGCACATCAGACGGTCATCATTACCGGTCGCGGCTGTCATCGCGATTTACTGGAAATGGCGGACACCGTCAGCGAACTGCGTCCGGTGAAGCATGCCTTTGACGCGGGCATCATGGCGCAACAGGGAATTGACTGGTAAGGGCCGTTTTCTGAGAGCAAAAAAAAACCGCAGTCATTGACTGCGGTTCATCAGCTCATTCGAAACGGTATCGCCAGGCTGGCGATTAGCCTCTTTTGGCCGGAGCGTTACGACGCGCGGGAGCAACCTGAGTGTGGCGCTTAACGGCGCGACGGATCTGGTTGGCTTTCACACGGCGACGATCGCGTTCTACCGGCATTTTGCTGACCGTTTCTTCGTTCATTTCGACCAGCGTACGCAGGTAGTTGATGTCCGGCAGATCCAGCTCTTTATAACCGCCGCGAGGCAGGCCTTTTGGCAGATTCAGATCACCGTAACGGACGCGGATCAGACGGCTGACCTGAACGCCCACAGCTTCCCACAGACGACGCACTTCACGGTTACGGCCTTCGGTCAGGGTCACGTTGTACCACTGGTTCAGACCTTCACCGCCCTGGAATTTGATCGAGCGGAACGCCGCCGGACCGTCTTCCAGCTGCACACCACGGCTCAGCTGTTTGATCTTTTCATCATCAATCTGGCCGAATACGCGAACGGCGTATTCACGCTCAACTTCACGGCTGGGGTGCATCAGGCGGTTTGCCAGTTCACCGTCGGTGGTGAAAAGCAGCAGGCCTGAGGTGTTAACGTCAAGACGACCCACGGCAATCCAGCGTGAACCGCGCATTTTTGGCAAGCGGTCAAACACAGTAGGACGGCCTTCCGGATCGCTGCGGGTACACAACTCGCCTTCCGGCTTGTAGTACGCCAGCACACGGCAAACGGTGTCCTGAGACTCCATCACTGACAGCACATGGCCATCGAGACGGATCTTGGTGCCGCCGGTAACTTCAACGCGGTCGCCCAGCGTGGAGATTTTACCGTCAACGCTGACGCGGCCCGCCTGGATCATCGCTTCCACTTCACGACGTGAACCATGGCCTGCACGTGCCAGTACTTTTTGCAGTTTTTCGCTTTGCCCTTCGGTGCTGTCCAGCGCGTTCTTCGGCTTCTGGTACTTCACTTCTTCGTCGTCACCGGTTTCATCAAACAGGGTGTCGGCTTTCGGCTTGGTTGCGCGTGGTTTTGCAGCACGAGGTTTTTCACCGCGAGGAGTTTCAGGACGCGTTTTACCACGGCCTGGTTTTTCGATGCGGGAATCAGTACGTGAATCGCCGCGACCTGCATCAGAACGAGGTTTGTCTGAACGCGGTTTATCACTGCGCGGCTTGTCGCTGTTGGGTTTATCACTACGTGGCTTGTCTGAACGTGGCTTTTCGCCGCGTTTCTCTGCACGTGACAGTTCAGGACGGGCTTTCGCTGCACCGGAATTTCTGCCGCTTTTTGGCTTATCACCTGGTGAACGTGCCGGTTTGGATCTGTCACTGGAATGTTTCTGGGAATTATACTTCTCGCTCATTGAGCAGCCTCATTTGTCGCCTTCACAGGCGTCGGGGGGAGCGGCCAGCACGATGTTGATCATCGCCTGCCCGTCAAAATTCAGTTTGGGAGATAAACATACTGTCGCGGAAACTTTATTTCTGCATGGGGATTACGCCACACATGCACAGATAAAACACATCGCCAGACAGCAATACTTATCAATACAATGACTTACAAAAAGTCAGCCCGCCATTATACACAATTATCTGCAATTTGTCTGCTGTAAGCAGTTTGCGGGCTGATTATATTTTACACAATATCAAACGGATGTGCGCTTAGCGAAACGGTGCCGGATCGCCTGCGCCTTCACGCACCACTTCCGGCGCGGCTTCGGTCAGGTCGATGACCGTAGTGGGCTGCTGTCCGATAGACCCCCCGTCAATCACCAGATCCACCAGTTTGCCCAGATGGTCTTTGATATCTTCGGGATCGGATTCCGCAAAATCATTGCCCGGCAGCATCAGCGTAGTGGACATCAGCGGTTCACCCAACGCTTCCAGCAAGGCAATCGCAATCGGGTTAGACGGCACACGCAGACCGATGGTTTTACGTTTTTCGCTCATCAGGCGGCGCGGCACTTCTTTGGTCGCCTTCAGGATGAACGTGTAGTTGCCCGGCGTATTGTTTTTCATCAGGCGGAATGCGCCGTTATCCACGTAGGCGTAGGTCGACAGTTCGGATAAATCGCGACACACCAGCGTGAAATTGTGGTTGCTGTCTAACTGACGAATGCGACAAATGCGCTCCATCGCGTTTTTCTCTTCGAGACGACAGCCCAGCGCGTAACCGGAATCGGTCGGATAGACAATGACCTGACCTTTACGCAGCAGCTCAACCGCCTGACTTATCAGACGTGGCTGCGGATTTTCGGGGTGAATATAAAAATATTGACTCATGGTTCCCTCTCGCTCTTTATTCTTTCCGGTCAGGCATCAGACCGGCTCAATTTCAGGCTGTGTCATCGCAAGCGGCCAGTGTTGCCATACCGGTTCAACGCCTGCGGGAAGCCAAAGTTTGCGGCCAAGCTCAATCCACGAACAGGGCTGATGGAAATCAGATCCCTGCGAGGCCAGCAGCTGATAATCACGTGCAAAGGCCGCCAGCTGCGCACGCTCATTGGGCGCCTGCTGACACTGCGCGACTTCCATCGCATCACCGCCCTGCTCCGCAAAATACGCCAGTAAGCGTTTCAGCCACTTGGTGGAAAGATCGTAACGCCCCGGATGGGCGACAACGGCCTGTCCGCCTGACTGATGAATAGCATCAATCGCTTGTTCTATTGTACACCACTGTGGCGGAACGTAGCCGGTCTTGCCCTTGGCGAGAAATTTCTTAAAGACCTGGGCGATGTTGTCCGCTGCACCCACTTCCACCAGATAGCGGGCGAAATGCGCACGCGTCACCGCGCCGCCCTGCGCCAGACGCAGCGCGCCTTCCCAGGCACCTTCGATGCGGGCTTTGGCCAGACGATGCCCCATTTCCTGCGCCCGTTGCTGACGTAAATCCGCCTGCGTGCTGAGCAGATTCACCATCGCCGGATGCTGTGGGTCGATGCCCAGACCGACAATGTGGATCTCGTGGTTTTCCCACAGCGTGGAAATCTCAACGCCGTTGATGAGCACCAGCGGTAACTGCTTTTCGGCAATCGCCTGCGCCGCACGCGCCAGCCCTTCGGTGCTGTCGTGATCGGTGATCGCCAGCACGCCGACGCGCATCTCAACCGCGCGGGACACCAGTGCTTCCGGCGTCAAATAGCCGTCCGATGCCGTGGTGTGGCTGTGGAGATCGTAAATCGTAAAAGCCGGGCTGAGGGTCTGGTCGTCTGCTGAGGGTGCCACTGTTGTTTGAACTGTCGTTGGTGAAGTCATCGTCACGTCGGGGATTTAACCTTTTCTGAATACAGTTCATATCATAACGCGTTAGGACGGCTCACGTTAGGGCTATCTTCCCAAGACCTTCACCTGGTCGTTACGCACTGAAACCGTGCGATAACATCTGTATGCACTAAAGTTGTGAAATCAGGGTAAAAAGAGGGTTGACTTTACATCCATGAACTAGTTTACTAGTACGCAAGTTCACGGAGCAACGGCTAAACAACGACGTGACAAACTGATTCAGAAAGTTTAGTTTTTTAAAACGATAGCTTTCCCAAACTAATAAGAGTGTCTGATGATGAAAATTCAAATGATGGCGGTTCTCAGCTGGTGGCGCACTTCCCCTTGTCGGGCGGAGTAATCACGCATAGCTGTCATCAGACGCTGCAAGATTTCCGAAGCCCGCATAATGCGGGCTTTTTTATGGCCGTCTGTTTGAAAAACCTTTTGAAAACGTCGAGATAATTTAGGAAGCAAAATGACTCAACAAAAACCACGTTTAGAATTGCTGACCGCGCAGGGAAATTACCGCGGCGACCCGACGGCCATTTTTCATCAGCTGTGTGGCGCACGACCTGCCACGCTGCTGCTCGAATCCTCTGAAGTGACCAGCAAAGAAAACCTGAAGAGCCTGTTGATTGTCGACAGCGCCCTGCGTATCACCGCGCTGGGTTCCCAGGTTTCGCTGCAGGCGCTAACGCCAAACGGCGCGTCTTTACTGCCGCTGATTGATGCTGCGCTGCCCGCTGAAATTCAAAATGATGTCCGCCCGAATGGTCGCGAACTGACCTTCCCGGCCATTGATCAGATGCAGGACGAAGATGCGCGCCTGCGTTCCCGTTCCGTGTTCGACGCCCTGCGCAGCATTCTGACCTCGGTGGAATCGCCAGCGGAAGAGCGTGAAGCGATGTTCCTCGGCGGGCTGTTTGCTTATGACCTGGTCGCCGGTTTCGAAGATTTGCCGAAACTGGACGCCGACCAGCGCTGCCCGGATTTCTGCTTCTATCTGGCGGAAACGCTGCTGGTGCTCGATCACCAGAACCGCACCTGCCGCTTACAGGCCAGCCTGTTTACGCCATCGAAGGATGAGAAGCAGCGTCTGAATGCCCGTCTTGAACAGCTGCAACATCAGCTGCAACTGCCGCCGCACGCGATTCCACATCAGAGCGTGCCGGAAATGCAGCTGAGCGTGAACCAGAGTGATGAAGTGTTTGGCGCCGTGGTGGAAAAAATGAAAGTCGCGATCCGCGCCGGTGAAATTTTCCAGGTGGTACCTTCACGCCGCTTCTCGCTGCCATGCCCTTCTCCGCTGGCGGCCTACGAAACGCTGAAAAACAATAACCCAAGTCCGTACATGTTCTTCATGCAGGACAACGATTTCACGCTGTTCGGAGCTTCCCCGGAAAGCGCACTGAAATATGATGCGACCAACCGCCAGATCGAAATTTATCCGATTGCCGGTACCCGCCCGCGTGGCCGCCGCGCGGACGGTTCACTGGATTTGGATCTGGACAGCCGCATCGAGCTTGAAATGCGCACCGACCATAAAGAGCTGGCCGAGCATCTGATGCTGGTGGATTTAGCGCGAAACGATCTGGCGCGTATCTGCGAGCCGGGCAGCCGTTACGTCGCCGACCTGACCAAAGTTGACCGTTACTCTTTCGTCATGCATTTGGTTTCCCGCGTTGTCGGTACCTTGCGTGGCGATCTCGACGTTCTGCACGCCTATCAGGCAGTGATGAATATGGGCACGTTGACCGGTGCACCGAAAGTGCGAGCGATGCAGCTGATTTCCGCCTCTGAGCAAACCCGTCGCGGCAGCTACGGCGGCGCGGTCGGATACTTCACCGCTCACGGCGATTTGGATACCTGCATTGTTATCCGCTCTGCGTACGTCGAAGACGGGATTGCCACCGTGCAGGCAGGCGGCGGCGTGGTGCTCGATTCCGTCCCGCAGGCTGAAGCCGATGAAACCCGAAATAAAGCCCGTGCCGTGCTGCGTGCCATCGCCACTGCCCACAATGCAAAAGAGGTATTTTAAGATGGCCGACATTTTACTCATCGACAACGTCGACTCCTTTACCTACAACCTCGTCGATCAGCTGCGCGCCAGCGGTCACAACGTGGTGATTTACCGTAATCAGATCCCCGCTGACGTTATTATTGAAAAACTCAGCCAGCTGGAAAAACCGGTGCTGTTGCTGTCTCCCGGACCGGGTACGCCGTCGGAAGCAGGCTGTATGCCGGAACTGTTGAAACGTCTGCGCGGCCAGTTGCCGATTATCGGCATCTGTCTGGGTCATCAGGCGATTGTCGAAACCTATGGCGGATTTGTCGGCCAGGCGGGGGAAATCCTGCACGGTAAAGCCTCTTCAATCACCCATGACAATGAAGGCATGTTTGCCGGAATGAACAACCCGCTGCCGGTGGCACGCTACCACTCGCTGGTCGGCAGCCAGATCCCCGACGGGCTGACGGTCAACGCCCGCTTCGGCGACATGGTGATGGCGGTGCGTCATGATGAAGATCGCGTCTGCGGTTTCCAGTTCCATCCAGAATCCATTTTAACCTCACAGGGTGCGCGTCTGCTTGAACAGACACTGGCCTGGGCTTTGGCGTAAGGAGAAAGGACATGAATACGCAAACTATCCCCGGCATTCTTGAGAATCTGTATCGCGCACAAACGATGACGCAGGAAGAAAGCCAGCAGTTATTTACCGCCATTGTGAATGGCGAACTGGAGCCTGCGCAGTTAGCGGCAGCCTTAATCAGTATGAAAGTTCGCGGCGAGCAACCGCAAGAAATCGCCGGGGCGGCGAAAGCGTTACTGGCCCACGCCGAGCCGTTCCCGCGTCCGGATTACCAGTTCGCGGACATCGTCGGCACCGGCGGCGACGGCACCAACAGCATCAATATTTCTACCGCCAGCGCCTTTGTCGCGGCAGCCTGTGGAGCCCGCGTAGCGAAACACGGCAACCGCAGCGTCTCCAGCCGGTCGGGCTCCTCGGATTTGCTGGCAGCATTTGGCATTCGACTGGATATGCCTGCGGAAGAATCGCGCGCAGCCCTTGACGATTTGAACGTCTGTTTTCTGTTCGCGCCGCAGTATCACACCGGTTTTCGCCACGCGATGCCGGTACGTAAGGCGCTAAAAACCCGCACGCTGTTTAACGTGCTTGGCCCGCTGATCAACCCGGCACGTCCGCCGCTGGCGCTGATTGGCGTTTACAGCCCGGAGCTGGTGCTGCCGATCGCGGAAACCTTACGGGCGCTCGGCTATGAGCGTGCGGCAGTGGTTCACGGCGGCGGAATGGACGAAGTGGCGATCCACGCGCCAACGCTGGTGGCTGAGCTGAAAGACGGCAAAATCACCACCTATGAAGTGACGCCGCAGGACTTCGGACTGGACAATTATCCTATTGAATCACTGCTGGGCGGCGAACCGGAAGAAAACCGTGACATTCTGGCACGCTTATTACAAGGTAAAGGTGATCCGGCCCATGAAGCCGCGGTAGCCGTCAATGTGGCGATGTTATTGCGCCTTTTCGGTCAGGAAGATTTAAAACAAAACGCACAACAGGCATTGGCCACCATGCGCAGCGGTGAACCCTACCAGCGTGTGTTGGCATTGGCAGCAAGAGGATAAGTGATGCAGCAGGAAACCGTGCTCCACAAGATTGTCCGCGACAAAGAAATTTGGGTCGCGGCGCGTAAAGAACAACAACCGCTGGCCAGCTTTCAAAACGAAATCACTCAGAGCCAGCGCAGTTTCTACCATGCCCTGCAAGGCGCCAGAACCGCCTTCATTCTGGAGTGCAAAAAAGCGTCTCCGTCAAAAGGCACCATCCGCGATAACTTTGATCCGGTAGAAATCGCCAGCGTTTATAAAGACTATGCGTCAGCCATCTCCGTTCTGACCGACGAGAAATATTTCCAGGGCAGTTTTGATTTTCTGCCGCTGGTCAGCAAAACAGTCACGCAGCCTGTGCTGTGCAAAGATTTCATCATCGATCCGTATCAGATCCATCTGGCCCGTTTTTATCAGGCCGATGCCATTCTGCTGATGCTGTCGGTGCTCAACGACGAGCAATACATTCAGCTGGCCGCCGTGGCACACAGCCTGAATATGGGCGTGCTGACTGAAGCCAGTAATGAAGAAGAGCTGGATCGTGCGGTGCAGCTAAAAGCCAAAGTGGTCGGTATCAATAACCGCGACCTGCGCGATTTGTCCATCGACTTAGACCGCACCCGCCAGCTCGCCCCGCGCGTGCCACACGGGGTAACGGTGATCAGCGAATCCGGTATCAACACGTACGGACAGATTCGTGAACTCAGCCGCTTCGCCAATGGTTTCCTGATAGGCAGTGCGCTGATGTCAGAAGACGATCTTTCCAGCGCGGTTCGCCGCGTTCTGCTTGGCGATAATAAGGTCTGCGGCCTGACCCGCGCCGAAGACGCTAAAGCAGCACATGAAGCCGGTGCGATTTACGGCGGGCTGATTTTTGTCGAAGCCTCTCCCCGCTTTGTGACTCAGGATCAGGCCAGTGAAGTCCAGAAAGGCGCACCGCTGAAATATGTCGGCGTGTTCCGTGACCAGCCGGTTGCAGAAATTGCACACACCGCGCAGACCCTGAATCTGACTGCCGTACAGCTACATGGTGATGAAGATCAGGCGTATATCGACACGCTGCGCGAAGCCCTGCCATCGGGCGTGCAGATCTGGAAGGCGCTGAGCGTGAAAGACAGTATTCCGGCGCGTGACCTCAATCGTGTGGATCGCTACGTCCTCGACAACGGCAAAGGTGGTACCGGTCATCGTTTCGACTGGAGCACGCTGGAAGGTCAGGATCTCAGTAACGTTCTGCTTGCCGGTGGTCTGGGTGCAGACAACTGCGTGCAGGCGGCGCAACTCGGTTGCGCAGGGCTGGATTTCAACTCAGGTGTTGAAAGCGAGCCGGGCATCAAAGATGCCGAAAAAATTACCGCCGTATTCCAGACATTGCGGGCGTATTAACGCCTTCGCGATGACGCAAAAATTGACAGACAGGACGGAATATCATGACTTTACTTAATCCCTACTTCGGCGAATTTGGCGGCCAGTACGTCCCGCAAATTCTGATGCCTGCGCTGGCGCAGTTGGAAGAAGCTTTTGTCAGCGCCCAGCGCGACCCGGAGTTTCAGGCTGAATTTATCGATCTGCTGAAGAACTACGCAGGCCGCCCGACGGCGCTGACGTTATGCAAAAACCTGACCGCCGGCACCAAAACCAGGTTGTATCTGAAACGTGAAGACCTGCTGCACGGCGGCGCGCATAAAACCAATCAGGTGCTCGGTCAGGCTTTACTGGCCAAACGCATGGGTAAAACCGAAATCATCGCCGAAACCGGTGCCGGGCAGCACGGCGTTGCCTCTGCCCTCGCCTGCGCCCTGCTCGGCCTGAAATGCCGCATTTATATGGGCGCGAAAGACATCGAGCGCCAGTCACCAAACGTGTTCCGTATGCGTCTGATGGGTGCGGAAGTGATCCCGGTGCACAGCGGTTCTTCCACGCTGAAAGATGCCTGTAACGAGGCACTGCGCGACTGGTCCGGCAGCTATGAAACCGCCCACTACATGCTGGGCACCGCAGCGGGCCCGCATCCGTATCCGACGATTGTGCGTGAATTCCAGCGCATGATCGGCGAAGAAACCAAAGTGCAGATGCAGGAACGCGAAGGCTGTCTGCCGGATGCAGTGATTGCCTGCGTCGGCGGTGGTTCTAATGCGATCGGTATGTTTGCAGATTTCATTGAAGACACCAGCGTGAAACTGATAGGCGTTGAACCGGGCGGTCTGGGTATCGAAACCGGCCAGCACGGCGCGCCGCTGAAACACGGTCACGTCGGCATCTATTTCGGCATGAAAGCGCCGATGATGCAGACCTCCGAGGGCCAGATCGAAGAATCCTATTCCATTTCTGCCGGTCTGGATTTCCCGTCGGTCGGCCCGCAGCACGCCTATCTCAACAGCATTGGCCGTGCGGAATATGTCTCGATTACCGATGACGAAGCGCTGGAAGCCTTTAAAGAATTATCCCGCCATGAAGGGATTATTCCGGCACTGGAATCTTCCCACGCGCTGGCGTATGCGCTGAAAATGATTAAGGAAACGCCGGAGAAAGAACAAATTCTGGTGGTGAACCTTTCTGGCCGCGGCGACAAAGATATTTTCACCGTACATGACATCCTGACTGCCCGGGGAGAAATTTAATGGAACGTTATCAGCAATTGTTTAAGCGTCTGGAAAGCAAGAAAGAAGGCGCGTTTGTTCCTTTCGTCACGCTGGGCGATCCGGGCGTTGAGCTGTCCCTGTCAATTATTGATACGCTGATCGAAGCCGGTGCCGACGCACTGGAACTGGGCATTCCGTTCTCCGATCCGCTGGCTGATGGCCCGGTCATTCAGAACGCCAACCTGCGCGCGTTTGCCGCCGGGGTTTCTCCGACACAGTGCTTCAACATGCTGGCGCGCATTCGTGAAAAGCACCCGGACATTCCTATTGGCCTGCTGATGTACGCCAATCTGGTGTTCCACAACGGCATCGAAACCTTCTATCAGCGCTGCGCAGAAGTGGGCGTCGATTCCGTGCTGGTTGCCGATGTACCGTTTGAAGAATCCGCGCCGTTCCGCGCCGCTGCATTGCGCCACGGCATCGCGCCGATCTTCATCTGCCCGCCGAATGCTTCAGACGATTTGCTGCGCGAGATCTCCTCTCATGGCCGTGGTTACACGTATCTGCTGTCCCGCGCCGGTGTGACCGGTACGGAGAAACGCGCGCTCACGCCGCTGAATCATCTGGTCGATAAGCTGCGTGAATACCACGCCGCGCCACCGTTGCAGGGCTTTGGGATCTCCGAACCTTCGCAGGTGAAAGAAACGCTGGCGGCAGGCGCAGCCGGGGCAATTTCAGGTTCTGCGACTGTGCGCATCATCGAGAACAATCTGCATCAGCCTTCCGAAATGCTGGCTCAGCTTTCCCGTTTCGTCAGTGAAATGAAAGCCGCCACCCGCGCGTAAGTGCAATAAACAGAACGTGAGACGTCAAATGGCTCACGTTCTGTTTCTTTTTAATTTCTTACGATTTTTCTCCCTCCAAATATTTGTATAAACGCCATCAATAAACCAAACTGAATTCACTCATCAAGCCTATGATTATTCGGGCTCTGACCGCATTGCTTGCGTGAGTTACCGTTTGGTTTTAACAGATCGTTTCTTTTGGTTTTATAACAAAGCATGGAGAGTTATTTATGAAGCTATTCAAAACCTTGTCCGCATTCTGTATGGCAGCCGTCGTGGTTATGGCCGTTGCCGCCTGTGCGCCAACAAAAAAATCAGAAGGAACCGGCGGTTATATCGATGACACCGTCGTGACCACCAAAGTAAAATCAGCCCTGCTGGCGGATAAAACCATCGCATCACGCGAAATCAGCGTCGAAACCTTTAAAGGTCGCGTACAGCTGAGCGGCTTTGTAACGTCAACGGCGGATGCTAACCGTGCGGTTGAAGTGACACGCGGCGTGGCCGGTGTTCGCTCCATTGAAAACGACATGCGCCTTAAGTAAGGGCTGTCGGTTGAAGAAATGCGAAGAGGCGCCGGAGCGCCTCTTTTTTTATGCCTGTCCCAACAATCAGAAACGATAGCCGACGCCAAACATAAAGACCCATGGGTCGATCCGGGTGTTGATGTTTTGCTGCTCGCCACCGGCTTTGAATTTCACTTCAGTATCGATATCCATCCACCACACCGACATGTTAATCAGCCAGTTGTCATCGAGGTTGTAATCAAGACCGGCCTGCGTCGCCACGCCCCAGGAATCTTTCACACTCAGATCAGACAACCCGGCATCGCGGCCCGTCTGGTTGAAATTGGTATCGTAAAATGTGGTGTAGTTAATACCAACGCCAAGGTACGGACGCAGCTTGTCTTGCTTATCCCCAAAGTAGTACTGCGCCATTAATGACGGTGGCAGCTGTTTCACTTCGGCGATGGTCCCGGTGCTTTTAAGACCGACTTTGTGCTGGAAAGGCGTGGCCGCCAGCAGTTCCATCCCGATGTTATCGGTGAACATGTAGCCGAGGGTCATTCCCATCTGCGTATTGTTATTAATATCAAACGAACCCAGCCCCAGAACGTTGTCAGACCCTTCGGTTGGCCGGACAGTGGCGGTCCCTACACGAAAAATCACATCCCCTGCCTGATGTGCGCTCGCGACTGCCGGAAATGCCGCTGCCGCGACCAATGCCCAATATGCTGCTTTCATTGTCCCTTCCCTTTGTATGGATTATTGATTTACCGCGCGAATGATACCTACTCTTTGGTATGGTTTGATCATTGCGGGATCACATCTTTAAAACAAATTTAGGGAAAATGCATCTTTCTCAATCCGATCTAAATCTATAAAAACAAAGGAATTGATCTACATCAAAAACGAGGGGATTTGTTTATTTCTCAAATGCCGCGAATATCTGTTGCTTAAAAAAACGCCGCTGCGTACTTTGCTTATTCCTTGTGGTTTTGGTTTGGTGCCGTTAAGGAGTCGGTCACTTCCCAAGATGAGCGAAACGAACAACCCTTGCATGACCTGTGGCGCATGCTGTGCGTATTTCCGGGTATCTTTTTATTGGGCTGAATCTCAGGTTGCAGGTGGAGACGTTCCGCAGGCGCTGACAGAGCAAGTCACTCCCTTTTTAAGCTGTATGCAAGGCACCAACAGCAAATCGCCGCGCTGTATCGCCCTTGAAGGAGAAGTCGGCCAGTCCGTTTCCTGTTCCATTTACCTCAACCGCCCTTCGCCCTGTCGCGAATTCGATCAGTCCGGTCTGAACGGTGTCGGCAATTCTGCCTGCGACCGCGCCCGTGCGCATTACGGGTTGCCTGCGCTGGAGATGAAATTACCGGTTCCAAATTTCAGTTAACTCGAACGCGCTCAGGCAGCGATTCGTCACGCAAACTGACAGGAAGTCAGCGCAAACCTATCGGCGATCCCCATTTAAAGGTTACAATCGCCGTCTTATTGATTTTTGCTTTTTGCCAAGGAGCGTTCATGCCTATCACGGCCAGTACGTTGTACCGTGACAGTTTCAATTTTATGCGTAATCAGTTAGGTAGCATTTTGCTGCTGGCTGTCATGACCGCATTAATTACCGTCATCTTGAACCAGATTTTTATGCCGGGCAGCGATCAGCTGAGCCTGCTCAGCGCCGGTAGCGACGATTTACTGAGTAATACCGGCATGAGCATTCAGGAGCTGGTACAGAGCATGTCCCCGGAGCAGCAGAAAGTGCTACTTCAGGTGTCTGCGGCGGCGACGTTCTCTGCGCTGATCGGCAATGTACTGCTGGTGGGCGGGATGCTGGTTCTGCTGCAACAGGTTTCAGGCGGGATGCGCACCAGCGCTCTTCGTGCACTCGGCGCAGCCGCACCTGTCATGCCGCGTTTGTTCGGCCTGATGCTTCTGTGCACCCTGCTGGTTCAGCTCGGTCTGACGCTGTTCGTCGTACCGGGCATCGTGCTGGCGGTAGCGACATGTCTGTCGCCGGTATTGTGCGTGAATGAAAAGCTCGGCGTTTTCAAATCCGTCAAAGTCAGTAGCAAGCTGGCCTTCGCTAATCTGCGTCTCATTGTTCCGGCTATCATGTTCTGGCTGGCGGCGAAAATGGTGCTGTTGCTGGTGGTAAGCCGTCTGTCGATGATGTCCCCGGATGTCGCCGCGGTGATCCTCAGCGCGCTGAGCAACCTGGTTTCCGCGTTATTACTGATTTATCTGTTCCGTCTTTACACAAAATTACGCGTGTAATATTGATATGTTTTTTTAAAGGGCGCTCAGGCGCCCTTTTCTTTTGTCCGCGAAATGATTCCGGTATAGTCATCCCATACATAAAACATGGAATGAAGTATGAAGCAGCTCCTCGATTTTCTTCCCCTGATTGTCTTTTTTGTGGTGTATAAGCTTTACGACATTTTTGTCGCATCGGGCGCATTGATTGCCGCCACCGCACTGGCCCTGATTATCACCTGGGTGATGTACCGCAAAATTGAAAAAATGACGCTGATCACCTTCGCGATGGTGGCCGTTTTTGGCACCCTGACGCTGGTTTTCCATAATGACGAGTTCATTAAATGGAAAGTCACCGTGATTTACGTTCTGTTCTCTGGTGCATTGCTGATTAGCCAGCTGGTACTGAAAAAACCGCTGATCCAGCGCATGCTGGGTAAAGAGCTGACGCTGCCGGATCACGTGTGGAATAAACTAAACGTTAGCTGGGCAATCTTTTTCCTGGTATGCGGACTGGCAAATATTTATGTCGCGTTCTGGTTACCGCAAAATATCTGGGTTAACTTTAAAGTCTTCGGCCTGACCGCGCTGACGCTGGTATTTACCCTGCTGAGCGGCGTATATATTTACCGGCATATGCCGGATGAAGAAAAAAAATAAGCGATCTCCTGCACGGGCCTTTCTCTGAAAGGCCTTAATTTTTGAAGTCATTGAACTTTGTGAAGCAACTCTCTATGAACGAAAAACATAGCTTACCGAATGGTGAAATGGTGCTGCGCACGCTGGCAATGCCTGCGGACACCAATGCGAATGGCGATATCTTCGGCGGATGGCTGATGTCGCAGATGGATATGGGCGGCGCTATCCAGGCGAAGGAGATCGCCAAAGGTCGCGTTGTCACGGTTCGCGTGGACGGCATGACGTTCCTTAAACCGGTCGCCGTCGGTGACGTGGTGTGCTGCTACGCACGTTGCATCCGTACCGGCAACAGCTCCATCACCATCAATGTGGAAGTCTGGGTCAAGAAAGTCTCTTCCGAGCCTATAGGGCAGCGTTACAGAGCCACTGAAGCGGTCTTCACGTATGTCGCCGTGGATGAAGCAGGCAAATCGCGCCAGCTTCCCGATGGACGCAGTAATTTCAGCGTCGATTCAGAAGGTGTATCGCAGGATTAATTGTGCGATGTGATGCATGAAAACGAAAAAGGTCGCCTGAAGAGGGCGACCTTTTTTATTGCAGACACTGCGGGGATTATTCGACGGAAGAACCGCCTTCCACTTTGAACACCAGATTGACCACCAGATTACTGGCCGCTTTGGGTTCGTAGCGCCACTTACGCATTGCCTGTTTCACTTCACGTTCAAACATGTTGCGCGGCTCTGCCGAGAGAATACGCACGTTTTCTACGCGACCGTCGCTGTCCACGTCAAACTGCACGCGGACGCGGCCATCAATGCGCAGCGCTAAGGCGCGCGCCGGATAGAACGGTTTGCCGCGCTCAAGCGGACGCGGGCCGCTGGTGCTTTGCGTGTTGCTCGACGCTGGCGGCTGGCTGGCCGGTTTCGTCACCGGCTGATTACTGGTCACCGGAGCGGTCTGCACCGTTTGCGTCGGTTTTTCTACCGGACGCTCAACGGGTTTCACCTTCGGCTTCACCACCGGCTTTTTGACCGGCTTCGGTTTAGGTTTCGGAGGTTCCGGGATAACCACGGCTTCCGGTGGCGGTGGCGGCTCAGGTACCACTTCCGGTTCTGGCTCAGGTTCCGGTGGTGTCGGTTCCGCCTGAGGTGGTGGCGGAGGCGGCGCAAAGTCAGCAGGATTGACCATCGTCACGCTCATGACCTTCTGTTCCTGCACTGGCAATTTAAGTGCGTCACTGACCGTGACGTACAGCACGGCGGCAATAACTACAGCATGTAAGCCGACGGAAAGCGCCACCGGCAAAGAAACCTTGCGAATAAACCTAAACTTTTTTAGCGGCATAATGATTCTTTTTCCCCGTGAAGCCGCAAGTTTAAATGTAAATAGCAATCATATTCAACACCGAGATGACAACTATTCTCAAATAACCTCTGACTTGATCCCGCGCAAAGCACTTTCTTCGGGCTTCAGGTTTAGCTATGGTAATTCTGCACATCAGTCTGCCCGCGCCAAATCGCGAAAGATTGCTCATTAAAATCACAAGAAAGGTGGCTCATGCTTTACGTTATTTATTCTGAAGATGTATCCGACTCACTGGAAAAACGTGCGGCTGCCCGCCCTGCGCATATCGAAAGGCTTCAAAAATTGCAGGCTTTGGGCCGGGTGTTAATCGGCGGGCCGACGCCGGCAATCGACAGTGAAGATCCCGGTGCGGCGGGCATGACCGGTTCACTGTTGGTGGTAGAGTTTGAAACGCTGGAAGCCGCGAAAGCCTGGGCTGATGCTGACCCGTATGTTGAGGCTGGCGTGTATAAAGCCGTCACCGTGAAACCCTTTAAACGCGTATTCTGAGACAGAACTGCGTCACGACCTGAACCGTCGTGGCGCAATAACCCCAAAGCCGTCACAATGCTTTCATGGCTTTTGTGGTAGGATGTTTACCCCTGCCCATGAGGTAAGCATTATGTCATTCTTCGACGGACTGAAGTTTCTAACCAGTAAAACCACGAAGGTTACCTGTCCGGAATGCGGTTATGTTGCTGAACAGATCAGCACCAAAGTTCGCAAAAACTCCACGTTGGTCTGTAAGAAATGTGGTGCACTTTTCCAGCCTAAATCCCGCTAATCATGAACCCCATTCGTAGTTCACGGCATACAATGACAGGCGTTGATGTTGTTGGTGGTGGATTTGACGAATACGGTAGATGTGACGATAGCGTCTCGACTGACCTTCCAGCCAGCGGCTTCTCCGGCGCTGAGTCTGGCGTAACATACGCCAGCGACCGACTTCATTTTTACTGCGTTTCATACACCTGTGTCCCGTGGTGGCCGTCACTGTTCAATAATGAAAGAATAAGAACGGAAGAATTTAGCCGGGACATTATAGGCCGATGACGTTGTGATCCAAGTCTTGTTTCTCACCTTGTCCCCCGTAATCAGCTAACCTTGATATCAGCACCCTGAGGATTTTTATCAATCTTTAACAGAATCAGAGGTAGCTGATTGATTGGTGGGAAAAAGTTGGTTAAAAGAATTCCCCGAACACGTACACTTACGCCAATGGCTTGCGAACAGGATTTTTCGCCTTTATGACAACATTCTATACGGTAATCAGCGGATTTCTGGTTTTTGGTTACTGGTTACTGATAGCCGGCGTCACTCTGCGCATTTTGATGAAACGCCGTGCCGTGCCTTCGGCCATGGCGTGGCTGCTGATCATCTATATCATTCCCCTGGTCGGCATCATCGCCTATCTGTCGTTTGGTGAACTTCATCTGGGCAAACGTCGCGCCGAACGTGCAAAAGCGATGTGGCCTTCTACAGCGCGCTGGCTCAACGATCTGAAAGATTGCCAGCGGATTTTTGCCACCGAAACCAGTGAAATCGCCGCCTCTTTATTCCAGCTCTGCGAACGCCGTCAGGGCATCGCGGGGGTAAAAGGCAACCAGCTTCAGCTGCTGACTACCAGCGACGATGTGCTTAAAGCGATGATGCGTGACATTGAACTCGCGCGCAGCAACATTGAGATGGTGTTTTATATCTGGCAGCCCGGCGGTCTGGTTGATCAGGTTGCCGAATCGCTGATGGCGGCTTCCCGACGTGGTATCCATTGCCGTCTGATGCTCGACTCAGCGGGCAGCGTCACGTTCTTTCGCAGCCCGTATCCGGCGATGATGCGCAATGCCGGTATCGAAGTGGTAGAAGCGTTGCAGGTCAATTTGTTCCGTGTATTCCTGCGCCGGATGGATCTGCGTCAGCACCGTAAAGTCGTATTAATCGACAACTATGTCGCTTATACCGGCAGCATGAACATGGTCGATCCGCGCTTCTTTAAACAGGATGCGGGGGTTGGTCAGTGGGTTGATCTGATGGCGCGCATGGAAGGCCCGGTTGCGACCACCATGGGTATCGTTTATTCCTGCGACTGGGAAATCGAAACCGGTAAACGCATTCTGCCACCGGAACCTGATACCAATCAAATGCCGTTCGAACAGGAAAGCGGCCATACGATTCAGGTTATCGCGTCAGGGCCGGGTTTCCCGGAAGACATGATCCATCAGGCTTTGCTAACCGCCACGTATTCTGCACGCGAACAGCTGGTCATGACCACGCCTTATCTGGTGCCGAGCGACGATTTGCTTCATGCGATTTGTACCGCCGCACAGCGCGGTGTGGATGTCAGCATTATTTTGCCCCTTAAAAATGACTCTATGATGGTCGGCTGGGCCAGCCGCGCGTTCTTCAACGAGCTGCTGGAAGCCGGTGTCAAAATTTACCAGTTCGAAGACGGCCTGCTGCACACCAAAAGTATTCTGGTGGATGGACAACTGAGCCTGGTCGGGACGGTGAATCTGGATATGCGCAGCCTGTGGCTCAATTTTGAAATCACACTGGTGATCGACGATGCCGGATTCGGTGCCGATCTCGGTCGCGTTCAGGACGACTACATCGCACGTTCGCACCTGCTGGATGTCGAGGCCTGGCTGAAACGTCCTTTCTGGCATCGCCTGGTGGAACGTTTGTTCTACTTTTTCAGCCCGCTGCTGTAAAAGCCGCGTTGAGCGTGGTGTAATACGCGCAGTACCGGCTATGACAAAGCCTGAATACACTCATTTGTAAACGAGAATGCTATGGACCTGAATAATCGCCTGACCGAAGACGAAACCCTTGAGCAAGCCTACGATATCTTTCTGGAACTGGCCGGGGATAACCTGGATCCGGCGGATATCCTGATCTTCAATCTGCAATTTGAAGAACGCGGCGGCGCCGAGCTTTATGATCCGGCAGAAGACTGGGTAGAACATGTGGATTTCGATTTGAACCCTGACTTCTTCGCGGAAGTGGTGATTGGTCTGGCGGATGCGGAAGACATGCCGATCAATGATATTTTTGCCCGCGTGCTGTTGTGCCGTGAAAAAGATCACAAGCTCTGCCATATCCTCTGGAAAGAGTAACCTGAACACAGCACGAAAAAAAACCTGCCAGCGGCAGGTTTTTTTATGTTTCATGACAGGCAAAAATGACTCAGAGCGGATCGACTTTCAGGCAGGAAACCGCATGGCGGAAACTGCCTTCGAGCAGCGGACGGGTGATCGCACATTCTGGTCCGGCAATCGGACAACGTGTACGGAACACGCAGCCGGAAGGCGGATTGATTGGCGAAGGTAACTCCCCTTCCAGCAACTGAATCACTTTATTGCGCTCTTTGTCCGGGTCCGGCACCGGCACCGCAGACATCAGCGCGCGGGTGTACGGATGCTGAGGATTGTTATACACCTCGTCATACGTCCCCAGCTCGACTGCATGACCGAGATACATCACCAGAACACGGTCGGAGATGTGTTTTACCACTGCCAGATCGTGCGCGATGAAGATCAGTGACAAGCCCATTTCGCGCTGCAACTGTTGCAGCAGGTTCACCACCTGCGCCTGAATCGACACATCCAGTGCGGACACTGGTTCGTCACAGATAATCAGCTTAGGCTCAAGGATCAGCGCACGCGCGATACCAATACGCTGGCACTGACCGCCCGAGAATTCGTGCGGGTAACGGTTGATCAGGTTAGGCAACAGCCCGACCTTCAGCATCATCGCCTTCACTTTCTCTTTCACCTCTAAACGAGGCATATTCGGATTATAGGTTTTCAGCGGTTCGGCGATGATTTCGCCGATAGTCATACGCGGATTCAGGGACGCCAGCGGATCCTGGAAAATCATCTGAATATCACTGCGGGTTTTACGCCACTCGTTATCAGACATGTTCAGCAGGTCTTTACCCAGCCACGCCACGCGACCGTCAGTGGCTTTCACCAGACCGATCAGTGCACGGGCGAACGTCGACTTACCACAGCCGGATTCCCCGACCACGCCCAGCGTTTCACCTTCGTAAAGACGCAATGTGACGCCGTCCACGGCTTTCAGCGTTTTAGATGGCTGCCAGAACCACTGCTTACCGTCTTTAATGTCGAAATGGACTTTGAGATCGGCCACTTCCAACAGGACTTTTTTCTCCGGCGCGTGAGTGTTCATCGCGGAGCTGTCCATGATTGTATTGTCAGTCATACAAGTTCCTCCAGCGGCTTATAGCAGGCACGCAAACGACCATCACCGAAACGCTCAAGCGGTGGCGCTGTGGCGCAAATGTCCATTGAGTGCGGACAACGCGGCTGGAACGGACAGCCTTTTGGCAGACGCAACAGGTTTGGCGGATTGCCCGGAATGGTCATCATCGCGCCGCCTTCTGCATCAAGACGCGGAACAGCGTTCAGCAGACCGATAGAGTACGGATGGCACGGTTCGTAGAACACGTCGCGGGCGCGGCCATATTCCATAGTACGGCCTGCGTACATCACCAGCACTTTGTCACAGATTCCGGCAACAACGCCCAGATCGTGCGTGATCATGATGATCGCCGTGTTGAACTCAGCTTTCAGTTCATTCAGCAGCGTCATGATCTGTGCCTGAACGGTTACATCCAGCGCAGTGGTGGGTTCGTCGGCGATCAACAGTTTCGGACGACACAGCAGTGCCATCGCGATCATCACACGCTGGCGCATACCACCGGAGAATTCGTGGGGAAACATTTTCATACGTTTGCGGGCTTCAGGCATTTTTACCGCATCCAGCATACGTACAGATTCTTCAAAGGCTTCACGTTTGCTGAGGTGTTTATGCAGCATCAGCACTTCCATCAGCTGCTCACCGACACGCATGTACGGGTTCAGCGAGGTCATCGGATCCTGGAAAATCATCGAAATCTGCTCAGCGCGCAGCTTGTTCAGCTCCTTTTGCGGCAGATTGAGGATTTCGCGCCCGTTGAATTTCGCTGAGCCGCCGATGCGGCCATTGCTCGCCAGCAGGCCCATCAATGCAAACGCAGTCTGGGATTTACCGGAGCCGGATTCGCCGACGATCCCTAAGGTTTCGCCAGCGCGAAGGTCGAAGTTCAAATCATTGACCGCAGTCACATCACCGTCAGGCGTCTCGAAAGTGACGCGCAGGTCTTTCACGTCCAGCAGCATCTCGCCTTTGAGGGCAGAAACCGGTGCCGCGTTGGCTTGAATTTGTTCAATGGTGCTCATGGTTGCACTCCTTAACGATCTTTCGGGTCGAGGGCATCACGCAGGCCATCGCCGATAAAATTGAAACAGAACAGAGTTACAACCAGGAAGCCTGCCGGGAACAGCAGTAACCAAGGTGAAACTTCCATCGAGTTGGCGCCGTCACTTAACAACGCGCCCCAGCTGCTCAGCGGCTCCTGCGTACCCAAACCTAAGAAGCTCAGGAAGGATTCGAACAGGATCATGCTTGGCACCAGCAGTGACGCATACACCACTACGACACCTAAAACGTTGGGAACAATGTGACGCAACACGATATTGCGCGTACTCACACCGCTGACCAACGCTGCTTCGATGAATTCTTTGCGTTTCAGGCTCAGGGTCTGACCACGCACGATACGCGCCATATCCAGCCACGACACCATGCCTATCGCCACGAAAATCAACAGGATGTTCTGTCCGAAGAAGGTCACCAGCAGGATAACGAAGAACATGAACGGGAAAGAGTTGAGGATTTCCAGCAAACGCATCATAGCCGAGTCGATCTTACCGCCCAGATAGCCGGACAACGATCCGTACAGCGTACCGAGGATGACCGCCACCAGCGCAGCTGCCACGCCTACCATCAGCGAGATACGCCCGCCGATCGCCACACGTACCAGCAAATCACGGCCTGATGAGTCAGTCCCGAAGAAGTGGTGTGAAGCCATATCAGGCGCGGCCGACATCATATTCCAGTCGGTATCATCGTAGGCAAACTGCGATAAAAGCGGAGCGAAAGCCACGAACAGGGCAATAAAGGCCAGAACGATCAGGCTGGTGACTGCCGCGCGGTTATGCATAAAGCGACGACGCGCGTCCTGCCACAAACTGCGGCCTTCAACTTCCAGTTTCTCGGTGAAGTTCTCGACAACGTCGCTGTTTTTTTTACTTAACATCATTGACGTACTCCGGCATTAATAACGGATTTTCGGGTCGATGACGGCGTACAGCACGTCAACGATCGCATTGAACAAAATGGTCAATGCGCCCACTAAAATAGTCAGGCTCAGTACCAGCGAGTAGTCACGGTTTAAAGCGCCGTTAACAAACAGCTGGCCGATGCCCGGCAATCCGAAAATGCTCTCGACAACCATCGAACCGGTGATAATCCCCACAAACGCAGGCCCCATGTAAGACAGGACCGGCAACAGTGCAGGCTTGAGTGCATGGCGCAAAATAATGCGGTGCAACGGTAAGCCTTTAGCGCGTGCTGTGCGGATAAAGTTGGAGTGCAGGATTTCGATCATTGAACCACGGGTGATACGCGCAATGCTGGCGATATAAGCCAGTGAAAGCGCGACCATCGGCAAGATCATATATTTGGCACCACCGCCGTTCCAGCCGCCGCCCGGCAACCATTTCAGGGTAATGGCAAATATCAGCACCAGTAACGGTGCGACGACGAAACTCGGGATAACTACCCCGGTCATCGCCACTCCCATCACGGTGTAATCCCACTTGGTGTTTTGATTCAGCGCGGCAATAACCCCCGCCGTCACACCAAAAACAATCGCCATGATAAATGCCGCCAGGCCTAATTTCGCCGAAACCGGGAAAGAAGCCGCGACCAGATCATTAACGGTGTAATCCTTATATTTGAACGACGGGCCGAAATCGCCTTTGGCCAGCTGTTCTAAATAATTGAAATATTGCTTATAGATTGGGTCATTGAGGTGGTATTTCGCCTCAATGTTCGCCATCACTTCTGGTGGAAGATTACGCTCACCCGTAAAAGGGCTGCCCGGTGCGAGACGCATCATAAAAAACGAAATGGTGATCAGAATGAATAGCGTCGGAATCGCTTCCAGACAGCGGCGTAAAATAAACTTTAACATTGCCCGTACCTGTTTCTAAGCCTGTCACTACAGCTTGATAGTTTTTGGCTTGGTCACGATAACCCGCGTGTGTGGGTCATCGTAGTGGCTCTTTGCTATGACGCTGAATGCCAGCGCCATAAGCATTACCTTCATCAAATAAAAACAGGGCAGCTCGGGGATGCCCTGTTTCTTCACGGTTTAGTGTTTGATGATGTACAGATCTTTCACGTAGACGTTGTCCTGTGGATCTTTACCGGTGTAACCGCCAACGTATGGTTTCACCAGACGCGCGTTCACGTAGTAATAAACAGGTACAATCACAGAATCTTTATCCAGCTGAGTTTCAGCTTTCTGATACAGACCCGCACGTTCGTCGTCAGTTTTCGCCGTCAGAGTGTCCGCGATCGCTTTATCAAACGCAGCGCTCTTATAGTGAGAGGTGTTGTTGCTGCTGTCAGACAGCATGGTGTTCAGGAAGGAAGAAGGTTCGTTGTAGTCAGAGCACCAGCCGGCGCGCGCCACATCGAAGTTGCCCTGATGACGGCTGTCCAGGAAGGTTTTCCATTCCTGGTTGACCAGTTTCACATCCACGCCCAGGTTTTTCTTCCAGATAGCGGCTGCGGCAATCGCCAGTTTCTTATGCAGATCAGACGTGTTGTACAGCAGTTCGAAGGTCAGTGGTTTAGCTGGTGTGTAACCCGCTTCAGCCAGCAGTTTTTTCGCTTCGGTGTTGCGCTGATCCTGCGTTTCTTTGAACCAGGCCGGAGGCGTCAGTTTCGCGCCGTCGGTGTAAGGAGGGGTGTAGCTGTACGCCGGCAGATCGCCCTGCGCTTTCACTTTGTTCACGATGATGTCGCGATCCAGACCCAGTTTCAGCGCTTCACGTACGCGTGAATCAGTGAACGGTGCTTTCTGGTTGTTGATTTCGTAGTAGTAAGTACACAGGTACGGGTCAACGTGAACTTCGGTAGGGATTTCTTTTTTCAGTTTCTGGAACAGTTCGATCGGCATGTTGTTATATGTCATGTCGATTTCGCCGCTGCGGTAGCGGTTAACGTCTGTAACTTCAGAAGAAATTGGCAGGTAAGTGACCTGATTGATAACAGTTTTGGCGTTGTCCCAGTAAGTCGGGCTACGCTCCAGCACGATACGTTCGTTGACGGTCCATGCTTTCAGTTTGTATGCGCCGTTGCTGACGTAGTTTTCTGGCTGAGTCCATTTGTCGCCAAATTTCTCAACAACGCTTTTATTCACCGGCTTCATCGCGGTGTGGGACAGCATTTTAACAAAATACGGGACCGGTTCGGTCAGAGTCACTTGCAGGGTATGGTCATCAATCGCCTTCACACCCAGGGTATCAGGGCTTTTCTTACCGCTGATGATGTCATCGATGTTTTCGATGTGGCCGTATTGCAGGTAGCTTTCATACGGAGAGGCTGTTTTTGGATCAGCCAGGCGCTGCCAGCTGAACACGAAATCTTGAGCAGTCACAGGGTCGCCGTTGGACCATTTTGCTTCCGGACGCAGGTGGAAAGTCCAGACTTTGAAATCTTTGTTTTCCCAGCTGGTGGCGACGCCAGGAATGACGCTGCCGTTTTGGCTGTCGGTATTAACCAGGCCTTCCAGTAAATCACGGATAACGTTTGATTCCGGAACACCTTCAACTTTATGCGGGTCGAGGGACTGTACTTCAGAACCGTTATTACGCACCAATTCTTGCTTGTCTGACAGCGTTACGCCAGCAGGCACGTTAGCCGCGAAGGCAGTATTGATGGATATGGCGCCAACCGCAGCCATGATGCAGGCAGCCAGCAGATTTTTTTTTGTGATGTTGGTCATTGTCATTCAACTCCAGTTTTTATTATGAACTTGCGGACTCTGCCGCAAGATAAACCCTTTCCGGGTTAACGGATTTCACAAGCAGGAACGAATTGCTCTGAAACTCCCCCATTTCGTCACCATCCAAAGATGGTGTCCCCTCTTACTGCGTGAAGCCGTTGAAACGTCAGGCTGTTAAGCGCCATGCGGTTTCAGAGATCGTTAAGGATGATCCCCTCCATTTGACTCGCCCCGCCCACCGCCGGTATTGACTCCGGGGATAAACCAGGCCGTCGCATACTGATATTCCTATTCCCACTCAATAAAACTTTTTTGCTTTCAACCGTAATGCCAAAAGCCTCCCGGCATCATCAAACGGCGGGAATCAATTAAGAAGAAGAACTGAAGATTTGTTTTTCATAACGGGAAGATTCAACACAAGGCTATGTAATGCCAGCAACGCAAAGACCGTCTTCCTGAAAAGAGAAAGCGACTGAGGATAATTTTGCGTTACGTATTGCGACACTTCGCTCTCCAAAAACAAATGAAATTGCTTCAATCTTTCTGTGCCTTGCAAGATTCGTTCTCACTTAGAGCATGACTCTAAACAATTTTCCATTTGTGAAGACGGTTTGAAAATTATCAGAAGCCTGATACCGGCGCCAATTAATTTTGCAAATTTGTTACGTAATTCTCTTTTATACGTTGCAGAGCTTTTGGGGCCCGGTAAGAACAATACTAAAAAAGTGTATGTAACCCACTGATTTTTATTAACATCCAGCAAGTTCTTCGATTCGAAAACACATTGCAGTTTGCTCAATAACCCGGCTGACACAATCAGTTAACAATCTGCGCATTTCAAGGATAATGCCCTGTTAACTGCTGAGTTAACACTAATAACATCTCGATACGGCCTGCACAAGCCTTACAGAATGATGTGGATAAATTAACGGCAAAACGGGCAGGAAAGGAGAGGATTAAGCAAAAAAATAGCTAAGTTTATTATAAGAAATGAAGACTTGGAGGGAAATGAAGTATGAGACGGGAGTTTACGCTACATTTGGGTGCAAACGCTCTTATTTACACCATTAGCTGCACTATATTAATGCATTGCATTATAAGAGGAAGTAATAATTATCGCGGAAACACATCAGCGTTTACGCGATAATTTGTCTGCTTATTGATTAGAGCAGGCCGGGGAAAATAGCCTTTATCCCAGTGACAATAAACTCAATCCCCAGAGACATGAGCAACAAACCCATAATTCGGGTAATGACGTTGATGCCGGTTTGCCCCAACAGACGTACCAGCAAAGGTGCGGCACGGAACAAAAGCCAACAACAGAACGCGAAAAACATGATTGCCAGCGTCAGGCCGAGCAGGTTCTGCCAGCCGTTGTAGCGAGAGCTCCAGACGATTGTCGAGCTGATCGCCCCCGGCCCTGCCATCAGAGGTAAGGCTAAAGGAACAACACCGACGTTTTCACGGATCGCCGTTTCCGACTTCTCTTGTTTGTTCTGCTTATCTTCACCGAGCTTGCCGCTTATCATCGACATCGCAATCGTCACCACCAGGATGCCGCCGGCAATTCGGAATGAATCAATTGAGATCCCGAACAGATGAAGAATGGCATCGCCGAGAAATAACGCCGTCGACAATATAATGGCAACCGACAGGTTAGCCGTCATATTGGTTTTATTACGGCCAGCCGCAGCCTGATAACTGGTCATGCTAATGAAAACAGGCAGGATCCCGACAGGGTTCACCAATGCAAACAGCCCGACGAAAAATTTGATATAGCCTGAAAAATCTAATAAAGATTGGCTCACGCAGAACTCCGCACAAAATGCCAGTAGATGAAGGTCTTGATGGGGCGCTAATGTACTGGAATTGCAATGAAGGCGCCACGTCGTTCCATGGTATTTATCACTAGAATTCTAATTAAAAGCAGTGAATGACACTTTTGTTAAAAAAGTGTAATGTCACTGCCTCAAATGGCTGCTAATTTGTAGGCGATTTGAGATTTTTTGATAATTATTCTCAACAAAAGCCAGCTGAAAGGTGTCAGCATCGGTGTTTAGTGATCCAGATCAAATTCCTCCTGCCTACAAATAGGTAAGCTTTGCGCATAGTCACTCACCGGTACTTGCGAACAAACTTTGTTATAAACGTTCACAGGTGGCACGAAATGACTTTTATCTACTACAGGTGCTACACGACTGAAAGCTCTTTGAGCAAATAAAGAGACAGAGGCAACACCTTGAGAATAATAGTATTAATTACTTTCTCACGGTGCGAGATAGCAAGGCTATACTCATCTCTGGCAGGTTATTTACTAAAAGAGTTTAACTTTATCAGGAGAGCATTATGGCTGTAACAAATGTCGCTGAACTGAACGCACTCGTTGCCCGTGTCAAAAAGGCACAGCGTGAATATGCCAACTTCAGTCAAGAACAAGTAGATAAGATTTTCGCTGCTGCCGCCCTGGCTGCTGCCGATGCCCGAATTCTGCTGGCAAAACTTGCTGTTGAAGAATCCGGTATGGGTATTGTTGAAGACAAAGTGATCAAAAACCACTTCGCCTCTGAATATATTTACAACGCCTATAAAGATGAAAAAACCTGTGGCATCCTCGGTCAGGATGATACCTTCGGTACCATCACAATCGCGGAACCAATCGGCATCATCTGCGGTATCGTACCCACCACTAACCCAACGTCCACTGCGATTTTCAAAGCGCTGATTAGCCTGAAAACCCGTAACGGCATCATCTTCTCCCCACACCCACGTGCTAAAAATGCGACGAACAAAGCTGCAGATATCGTTCTGCAAGCGGCTATCGCTGCGGGTGCGCCGAAAGACATCATTGGCTGGATTGACGAACCAAGTGTTGAACTGTCTAACCAGTTGATGCATCACCCAGACATTAACCTGATCCTGGCGACCGGTGGTCCTGGTATGGTTAAAGCAGCCTACAGCTCTGGTAAACCAGCTATCGGCGTGGGTGCAGGTAACACTCCTGTTGTTGTTGATGAAACTGCTGATATCAAACGTGTTGTTGCTTCGGTTCTGATGTCAAAAACCTTCGATAACGGCGTAATCTGTGCGTCAGAACAGTCCATCATTGTGGTTGATTCTGTCTACAACGCAGTACGCGAACGTTTCTCTTCCCACGGCGGTTACATGCTGCAGGGTAAAGAGTTGAAGGCGGTTTCCGACATCATCCTTAAAAACGGTGGCCTGAACGCAGCTATCGTGGGTCAGCCAGCAGCGAAAATCGCTGAAATGGCCGGCATTAAAGTTCCTGCTCATACTAAAGTGTTAATCGGCGAAGTCAGCGTTGTTGACGAATCTGAACCGTTTGCACATGAAAAACTGTCCCCTACCCTCGCGATGTACCGTGCAAAAGATTTTGAAGATGCGGTAGCAAAAGCAGAGAAACTGGTAGAAATGGGCGGTATCGGCCATACCTCTTGTCTGTATACAGACCAGGATAACCAACCAGAACGTGTTAATTATTTTGGCAACAAAATGAAGACTGCACGTATTCTGATCAACACCCCTGCTTCACAGGGTGGTATCGGTGACCTGTATAACTTCAAACTTGCCCCTTCTCTGACGCTGGGTTGCGGTTCATGGGGTGGTAACTCCATCTCTGAAAACGTCGGTCCTAAACACTTGATCAACAAGAAAACTGTAGCGAAGCGAGCAGAAAACATGTTGTGGCATAAACTTCCAAAATCTATCTACTTCCGTCGTGGCTCACTGCCAATCGCACTGGAAGAAGTGGCGACTGACGGAGCAAAACGCGCCTTCATCGTGACTGACCGTTACCTGTTCAACAACGGCTACGCAGACCAGATCACCAGCGTTCTGAAAGGCCACGGTATTGAAACTGAAGTATTCTTCGAAGTAGAAGCGGATCCAACGCTGAGCATTGTGCGTAAAGGTGCTGAGCAGATGAACTCCTTCAAACCAGATGTGATCATCGCACTGGGTGGTGGTTCACCGATGGATGCTGCGAAAATCATGTGGGTGCTGTACGAACATCCAAACACTCAGTTCGAAGATTTGGCGCTGCGCTTTATGGATATCCGTAAACGTATCTACAAATTCCCGAAAATGGGCGTGAAAGCGAAAATGATCGCCGTCACCACCACTTCCGGTACAGGTTCTGAAGTGACTCCGTTTGCAGTGGTGACCGATGATGCAACAGGTCAAAAATATCCACTGGCTGACTATGCTCTGACTCCGGATATGGCTATCGTCGATGCCAACCTGGTCATGAACATGCCGAAATCACTCTGTGCGTTCGGTGGTCTGGATGCGGTAACTCACGCACTGGAAGCTTACGTTTCAGTTCTGGCGAATGAATACTCTGATGGTCAGGCGCTTCAGGCTCTGAAATTGCTGAAAGAAAACCTGCCAGCCAGCTACCACGAAGGGTCTAAAAACCCGGTGGCTCGCGAACGTGTTCACAATGCGGCAACTATCGCGGGTATCGCGTTTGCCAACGCCTTCCTGGGTGTCTGTCACTCCATGGCCCACAAACTGGGTTCAGAGTTCCACATTCCTCACGGTCTGGCCAATGCCATGCTGATTTCCAACGTTATCCGTTACAATGCTAACGATAACCCAACTAAACAAACTGCTTTCAGTCAGTATGACCGCCCACAGGCGCGTCGTCGCTACGCAGAAATCGCGGACCATTTAGGTCTGGGTGCTCCTGGTGACCGTACTGCTCAGAAAATCCAGAAACTGTTGAACTGGTTGGACGAAATCAAAGCGGATCTGGGTATCCCAACTTCTATCCGTGAAGCAGGCGTTCAGGAAGCAGACTTCCTGGCTAAAGTAGACAAACTGTCTGAAGATGCGTTTGATGACCAGTGTACCGGTGCTAACCCACGTTACCCACTGATTGCTGAGCTGAAACAAATTCTGATGGATACCTTCTACGGCCGCGAATATAACGAAGACGTTGCTGATGAAGTTGCAGTTGCAGTTGCTGCACCAGCACCAAAAGCTGATAAGAAAACCAGCAAAAAATAACGTGCTGAGTTTCCTGTAAGCAAAAAACCCGCCAATTGGCGGGTTTTTTTATTTGCGTCTCACAAAACGTGGAGGGCTCTTACGCTAAAATCTGAGGGTGTCGCATGCGCGGATGGCGCGTTTCCTAACCTTGACGTGGCTTACTGAGGTTTTATTGCGTCGTTATCATCGATAGCAGCCATCGCTTCTTTGTAATGCTTACGACAAACCGACACATAGCTCTCGTCTCCGCCTATTACGACCTGTGCGCCATCGTGCAGCGCGTGCCCTTTCTCATCCAACCTGAGGTTACGATTGGCTTTACGACCGCAGTGACAGATGGTTTTCAACTCCACCAATTTATCCGCCCACGCCAGAAGGTATTCACTGCCCTCAAAAAGCTCACCACGGAAGTCCGTACGCAATCCATAACACAGGACAGGCACATCAAGGTCATCTACGACGTCTGTGAGCTGCGACACCTGCGCCTTCGTCAGGAACTGACACTCATCAATCAGAACGCAGTTAAGGCGCTGTGGGCCGCTCTCCTGAGCAATAAGAGTAAACAGGTCAGTCTCATTATTATAAAGCTCTGCAGGCGACGACAGCCCGATACGTGAGCTGACTTTCCCGACACCAAACCGGTGATCCAACTCAGCGGTTAACACCAGCGTGCGCATGCCACGTTCTTGATAATTATATGAAGACTGCAACAGAGACGTAGACTTACCGGCATTCATAGCCGAATAATAAAAATAAAGCTGAGCCATGAAGCGGCGACCCCGTAACGTATTGGAAGGCGGAATTTTTCGGCTGAGATTGTACCACAAACCCTCTCACTGATAACAACGCGTTACGGATATCCATATGATCCCGGAATAACCATTCCGGACATTTTGAAAATCACAGAAACTTACAATCAGAAATTATAATCCTGTGTGAGAGTAAGAGTTATGGTTACGGCTTATTACCTTACGTGGCGGGCAGTTATATGTAATTTTAGGGATGATATTGGTTTGTCTATACATTAAAGAACCGATCAGCGGAGTCCTAAAAAGGCAGCAATGATGCGGCTTATTGTGGCGTTAATGCCCTGCCTGGCCATATCCTTACAATTGATCCTAAGGTTAAAGGTTTAATTGCCCGGACGCGCATACGGTTATACTGCACAGAGTTCAACATGAGAATACACCTGCGGAATGTATTGGAAATAGGGTTATAACCGCCCGGTAAATAGCGGCGCCAGACTCAACTATATTTTAACAGCGTCATCAATATTTGCTTTAAATGCGTAAATTAGAGTCAGTAATACAAATTGTCTATTGCAGAACAGGGAAGAGCAATCTATTATTACACAAACGCCCCCCACCATATAATTGAGACTAGTATAATGAGCGAAGCATTAAAGATTCTGAACAACATCCGTACTCTGCGTGCGCAAGCAAGAGAATGCACTCTGGAAACTCTGGAAGAGATGCTGGAAAAATTAGAAGTTGTTGTTAACGAACGTCGCGAAGAAGATTCTCAGGCGGCTGCTGAAATTGAAGAACGCACCCGTAAACTGCAACAATACCGTGAAATGCTGATTGCTGACGGTATTGATCCTAACGAATTGCTGCAAACGATGGCTGCTACCAAATCTGCTGGTAAAGCTAAACGTGCTGCACGCCCTGCTAAATACAAATACATCGACGAAAACGGCGAAAACAAAACCTGGACCGGCCAGGGTCGTACTCCGGCTGTGATCAAAAAAGCAATCGAAGAGCAAGGCAAATCACTGGACGATTTCCTGCTGTAATTGCCCTTATTGACACAAGTATGAGTCATGATAAAACCCATCCATCGCGATGGGTTTTTTGTTTTGGTATTTCAATTGAACTTGACCGTCTGCGTCGATAAATGAAAATTTCATTTATGGATAAACGACTATAAGATTTAACTGAATAATCAGAAACAAAAAAGGCTGCCTGAGCAGCCTTTGTTCACCACGCCAGTTTATACATGGTAGAAATCGCGATACCAGTCCACGAAGTTTTGTACGCCCTGCTCCACTGTCGTTTCAGGCTTAAAGTTGATGGCCTCATAAAGCGGCTGTGTATCAGCACTGGTTTCATGCACGTCACCAGGCTGCATAGGCAGCAGGTTCTTGCTGGCCTCAGTCCCCAGCGCCTTCTCAAGCGCACTGATGTAGGCCGTCAGTTTCACCGGGCTGTTATTACCAATATTATAAACACTGTAAGGTGCAGAGCTGCTGGCAGGTGAACCATTCTCCACCGTCCAGTCCGGCTGCGCCTGCGGAATAACATCCTGTAAACGTACAATGGCTTCCGCAATATCATCAATATAGGTAAAGTCGCGACGCATTTCCCCACGGTTATAAACATCAATACTCTGGCCCGCGATAATGGCTTTTGTAAATTTAAACAATGCCATATCAGGACGCCCCCACGGACCGTAGACGGTAAAGAAACGCAATCCGGTGGTAGGGAGGCTATAAAGATGTGAATAAGTGTGAGCCATTAATTCATTGGCTTTTTTGGTCGCGGCATACAGTGAAACAGGATGATCAACAGAATCATCCGTCGAGAAAGGTTGTTTCTTGTTCAGGCCATAAACCGAACTGGAAGAAGCATAAAGCAAGTGGCCAACTTTATTATGACGACACCCTTCCAGAACATTAACGAATCCTATGAGATTAGAATCTGCATATGCCAAAGGATTTTCGATGGAATACCGGACACCGGCTTGCGCAGCCAAATGAATAACACGGTCAAAACGCTGCTCCGCAAACAATGCGGCCATACCCTCGCGATCGGCTAAATCCAGCTTAATGAACGAAAATCCGTCTTTATTTTCGAGCTGCGACAGACGCGCAAGTTTCAGATTGACGTCGTAATAATCATTCAGATTATCAATCCCGACAACGGTATGACCTGCCGCCAGCAAACGTTGGGATACGTAAAAACCAATAAAACCCGCAGCGCCGGTAACCAGATATTTCATGAATACTCCTTACAGAACCGGATTGACTGATGCACCACGGCCAATGCCGTAGTAAGTAAACCCGCGTTTTTCCAAACGTTCAGGATCGAATAAATTACGACCATCAAAGATGACCGGCTCTTTTAATGCATTTTTGATGACATCGAAATCTGGCGCGCGGAAATTCTGCCATTCGGTACAAATAATCAGCGCATCGGCGTTCTGTAATGCGGATTCTTTGGTACCCATCAGTTCAAGATCTTCGCGATGACCGTAAATCCGCTGAGTTTCATTCATCGCTTCAGGATCGTAGGCTTTGATTTTCGCACCTGCGGCCCAGAGTTGCTCCATTAATACACGGCTGGAGGCTTCACGCATGTCATCGGTATTAGGTTTGAATGAAAGGCCCCACAGCGCAAAGGTTTTGCCTTTGAGGTCTTCACCGAAATGACGCTGAATAAATGTCGGCAATTTATATTTTTGCTGATAATTCACCTGTTCAACGGCCTGTAATAATTTCGGCTGATAACCAATATGTTCTGCTGTACGGATCAGCGCCTGTACGTCTTTCGGGAAGCACGAACCGCCGTAGCCGCAGCCTGGATAGATAAAGTGATAACCGATACGGGAGTCTGAGCCGATACCCTGACGAACTTTCTCAATATCTGCACCCAGCATTTCAGCCAGATTAGACATCTCATTCATAAAGCTGATTTTGGTGGCCAGCATGCAGTTCGCCGCGTATTTGGTCAGCTCTGCGCTGCGGATATCCATCAGGATCATGCGGTCGTGATTACGGTTGAAGGGTTCGTACAGTTCACGGATTGGGTCGATAGCGTCAGGATTGTCGGTACCAATGACGATGCGTTCAGGACGCATACAGTCGGCGACAGCAGCCCCTTCTTTAAGGAATTCAGGGTTTGAAACCACATTGAAATCGATATCCACACCGCGCTTTTTCAGCACTTCGGTCATCACTGCACGGACTTTATCCGCCGTGCCGACGGGAACGGTAGACTTATCAATCACGACTTTAGGTTCAGTCATGTGTTCAGCGATGGTACGGGCCACGGCAGTCACGTATTTCAGATCTGCGGAGCCATCTTCATCCGGCGGTGTACCCACTGCAATAAACTGGACGGTTGCATGCGCCACGCCTTCAGCCGCATCGGTGCTGAACAACAGACGCCCTGCTTCATAGTTCTGCTTAACTAACGGGGTTAAACCCGGTTCAAAAATGGGTATCTGTCCATTTTTCAGATTTTCTACTTTTTTTGCATCCACATCGATGCACAGTACTTCATGCCCGACTTCAGCAAGAACCGCCGCCTGAACAAGTCCGACGTAACCGATACCAAAAACTGTTACTTTCATCAGCGAATTCCTATTATATATTTTTAAACATTATTTTTAGACTACGTGAAATTGAGACCTAAAATTCTGGGCGCATTATACCAGTTTCAAACGTAAGTGCCTCTGCAATGGCATATTTTGCATAAGATAGGTCTTAGAATAATGTGATGAATCATGAAGACGAAAAGTCGTGCGGAAGAAATGCTCAATATTATTAGGGCATTATTCTACGCGATAAGAAATGTGCTCACTCAGTAGACAACATTAATCTCAGACGCCCACCCGATCCCCACACCTGACATTGCCACGCCTCGCAGCGCTGGCTTATCTGATTGGAATAGGTGGCTCCTGTCGTGCCCAGAGGTACGCCGTTACTCAGCTGAATGGTATTGATGCCGGTATTGAGATTGGCGTGCAGACCTGCCGAGACCAGGATGAGATTTTTTTGCTCGGCATGATAATAACCGAGTAAAAGCGGAAACTGGCCTTTCAGGTTTGCTTGTTTGAATAAATGATTCACCTGCTTAAGCAGCGTCGACATCTGCGGTAACCGCTGATGCTGGTCGCTCAAATGCTCGTGCAGCAGGCTGTTAAAAATGGCGCGCAGCAATAACGCAGCCAGTACGCCATTTTCATTAGCGCGGGTCACATCCAGACAATAGAAACCCAAATCTTTCGATGACAGCGCCGCAATATCCAGCACCAGTCCCGGATGATCCGTCGTCGTCAGCTGCCGGTAGTTAATGCGGCAATTAGCCAGCGTTTGCTGTACCGGTGGTTGTAATTCCTTGAGCAGCCGTTGCGCTTCATTCGGATTACGGCACAACGCCTCCCAGTCCTGCACCAGCGAACTTTCCTCCATCGCCTGAGAAGAAAACAGCTTCGGATAGAGGCAGGTCAGCAGCGCGTCGCGTAACCGCTGGAGATCGCTTATCGGCTTAAGCAGCACATCCTCGACACCAAGGCGCAGCATCGTCGCGACATCCGTCATCTTATCTGTGGCAGAAATCACCAGAACGGGAATTTTGTTCCCCTGCAGCCGCAAGTTTTCGACAAACTCTATACCGCCCATTTCGGGCATCGCTAAATCGCAGAGGATCAAATCAGGAGGAAAGTCTTCGATCAGAGATAAGGCCTGCAGACCGTTTTCTGCTTCTGTGAAGGTGGCGCCGAGAGAACTCACATAGCCAGCGAGCACAGATCGGAAAACGGCTTCGTCTTCAACGATAAGTATGTGCTTACTTGTAAGTGGTTTATCCATCACGGCCCCCAGATTTTCTTATTCTAATAGTGGCTCATAAAGCCTGTTTTTGCTTGTCAGAATTTTCAGATTCCGCCAATACACACATTAAGCCACTCAGAACTGCTTGTTTTTTATCAGGGGTAACAATTGTTCTCTTTGCTTTTCGACGGCGAGACGCCCCGCTTCAATCGCCTCCGCTGCGCGATGAAAATCGAGCGTCGAGATTTGCGGGCAATAAGGCTGGATAACCACGTCCGGGGGATCGCCCGCCATACGATTACGCTTAAGCCGGTTCTCCAAAACCTGGATGGAAGTCGACATGATTTCCATCGCCGAAGGGCTCACATTCGGCTTGCGGGCGTTCGGGCGGGTTAAGCGCTGGCGGATTCTGTCACGCCAGCTCAGGTCTTTCTCAGTAATGAGTGCTTCGCCCGTCGGTTGTACGGTCAGTAAATCTTGCTGCATCAGGTGCGCGTCATGCTGAAGATCGACCGCTATCACAATATCAGCCCCTAAGGCACGGGTCAGAGAGACCGGGACGGGGTTCACCACCGCACCATCCACCAGCCAGTACCCGTTATGCCAGACCGGTGCCAGCAGGCCGGGCATGCTGCAGGAGGCGCGAATGGCTTCATGCAAATCCCCTTTGGTCAGCCACAGCTCGCGGCCGGTACTCAGGTTCGTTGCCACGGCGCCGAATTTTTTCGAGCACGCCTCAATCTCGTTGATGCGGATAATCTGTCCGACGGCGTTGAACACCCGCTCACCGCGCAGCAATCCCCCGCGTTTCCACGAGAAATCCACCAGGCGCAGCACGTCCCAATAACTGAACGAACGCACCCAGCTCTCCATCGCCGGCAACCGATTGCTCACATACGCCGCGCCGACCAGCGCACCAACTGAACATCCGGCGACCACATCCACCTCGATATCCATATCTTTCAGGGCATTAATCACGCCGATATGCGCCCAGCCTTTTGCTGCTCCCGAGCCAAGGGCCAGACCGATGGTGACTTTTCTGCTCATGTAAAACCTTAATGCTATCTGTAGATAAGAGTGAACCGGGAAGCGCGTTGCCACACGACGAGGATGTTAGGTAACATAACACTTTGATGCATTCAATAGCGCAACCTGCGTGCAACATATGCAAGACAGGCTGATTCAGGAGTTTACGTGTCCCTACTTTGCCCTTGCGGCAGCAACATTTTGTTCGACGAGTGCTGCCAGCCATACATCGCCGGAGATAAACCGGCACCGACACCGTCTGCGCTGATGCGGTCCCGCTATACCGCCTATACATTGAAAAATGCGAGTTATCTGATCAGCACCTGGCACCCTGACTGTCAACCCGAGCACTGGCGCGAAAGTTTACAGGAAGGTTTTGCGACCACGCACTGGCAGGGATTGCAGGTGATCTCCCAGCAGGACGGTCGCGACCAGGATGAAGGATTCGTGGAATTCGCCGCGCGTTTTACCGAAGCCGGTCAGGAGCAAATTCATCTGATCCACGAGCGTTCGCGATTTCTTCGTTTGAAAGAACGCTGGTACTATATAGACGGAATCAAACCGCAGACAGGCCGCAATGATGCCTGCCCGTGCGGATCGGGTAAAAAATATAAGAAGTGCTGCGGTAAATAATTCAATCGCATTGTTAATTTGTTATTACCAGTCTTGGACAGGATCCACACCCTCATGTCGCAACAGAATGTACAAACCAAGGTATTACGTACCATTTGCCCTGATGCAAAAGGTCTGATCGCCAAAATTACGAATATTTGCTACAAGCACGAACTGAATATCGTGCAGAACAATGAATTCGTGGATCACCGCACCGGACGCTTCTTTATGCGTACCGAACTCGAAGGGATCTTCAACGACACCACGCTGCTCGCCGATCTGGACAGCGCGCTGCCTGCCGGTTCCGTACGCGAATTGCACAGCACAGGCCGTCGTCGCATCGTCATTCTGGTGACCAAAGAAGCACATTGCCTTGGCGACCTGCTGATGAAAGCCGTCTACGGCGGTTTAGATGTGGAAATCGCCGCCGTCATCGGTAACCACGACACACTGCAGACGCTGGTGGAACGCTTCGACATCCCGTTCCATCTGGTCAGCCACGAAGGCCTGACCCGCGAACAGCATGACAGCGCGATGATTGCCCAGATTGACCAGTATCAGCCGGATTACGTCGTTCTGGCCAAATACATGCGCGTTCTGACGCCGGGCTTCGTGCAGCATTATCCGCACCAGGTCATCAACATTCACCACTCGTTTCTTCCGGCCTTTATCGGCGCACGCCCGTATCATCAGGCGTACGAACGTGGCGTGAAGCTGATTGGTGCCACGGCGCACTACGTCAACGACAGTTTAGACGAAGGCCCGATCATCATGCAGGACGTGATTAACGTCGATCACACCTATACCGCTGAAGATATGATGCGTGCCGGTCGTGACGTCGAGAAAAACGTGCTCAGCCGTGCGCTGTATCGTGTTCTGGCACAGCGCGTATTCGTTTACGGAAACCGCACGGTTATCCTGTAAAAGGCTCTTCTGACGATGCTTTTCGCGCAGAGAAGCATCGTTAAGAACAAAAAAACCGCAAACGAACTTTATTATCGCTTTCAGCGCTTTACACATTCGTTTCATTTGGTATTATGCGCCCCGTTCGCAGCGTTAACCGCTGTAACGTGAAATCATCCATGTAGCGCATGATGATTTAAGGCCAAGAAGTATGTAGTAAATGCCACAAAAGTTGTGGTGGGGTTCCCGAGCGGCCAAAGGGAGCAGACTGTAAATCTGCCGTCATCGACTTCGAAGGTTCGAATCCTTCCCCCACCACCATCTTCCTGACTCTTCCGCTGAGTCACTGCTACAGAAATTCCCCTTCAAGTTTGCTATCAAACCTGTACAAAATGTCCTGATGATACTTCCTGATACTGCCTGACTGGCGGTACAAAGCCGTTCTCACGCACCGGACTTTTCAGCTCATCGACCTGCATCTGACGCTTGAGCATTCTGCGTGACGGATCAGGCACCGGCACTGAGGCCATCAGTTTTCGAGTGTACGGATGCTGCGGATTATCGAATATCGCCGCGCGCGGGCCGATCTCCACAATTTCCCCCAGATACATCACTGCCACGCGGTGACTCACCCGCTCGACCACTGCCATATCGTGCGAAATAAACAGATACGACAAATTCATGCTTTCCTGCAAATCGAGCAGCAGGTTCACCACCTGCGCTTTCACCGACACATCCAGCGCGGACACCGACTCATCGGCAACGATGACTTTCGGATCGAGCGTCAGTGCGCGGGCGATGCAGATTCGCTGACGCTGACCGCCGGAAAACTCATGCGGGAAACGGCGTAACATGTCCGGCGACAACCCGACTTTTTGCAACAGCGACGCGGCTTTCTCTTTAGCATCTCTGCGGTTATGCAGTTTGTGTTGCAGCATCGGTTCGATCAGCGCGTCACCGATGCGCATACGCGGATTCAGGCTGGCAAACGGATCCTGAAATATCATCTGGATGCGCTGACGCATTTGCAAAATGTCGCGCTTACCCAAATTCATGACGTCAAATCCGTCAAAGTCGATTGCGCCACTGTGCGGTTTCAGTAATCGCGTCACCGCGCGGCCTGTGGTGGATTTACCACAGCCGGATTCGCCGACCAGCGAGAGCGTTTCGCCCTGGAATAAATCAAAGCTGATATTTTCCACTGCATGCACCGCCCCGACCTGGCGGCTGAACACACCGCCGTAGACCGGAAAACGGGCGCTGAGATTCTTCACTGAAAGCAACGGCGTCAGGCCATTATCCACCGTCCCCGCGACTTCCGCTGGCGTACTGGCTTCACCGGTTTGCAGATTGATCTGCGGGAAACGCAGCGGCCATTCGCGCCCCTGCATCGACCCTAATTTCGGCACCGCCGCCAGCAGTGCGCGCGTGTAAGGATGCTGCGGGCGATGAAAAATATCTTCCGTCGCGCCGCTTTCCACTGCTTCACCGCGATACATCACCAGCGTGCGGTCAGCAATTTCTGCCACCACACCCATATCATGGGTGATGAACAGCACCGCCATCCCCTCCTCTTCCTGTAACGTCTTGATCAAATCCAGAATCTGGCCCTGAATGGTCACATCCAGGGCCGTTGTCGGTTCGTCAGCGATCAGCAGTTTGGGTTTCAGCGCCAGCGCCATGGCAATCATCACCCGCTGACGCATACCGCCGGAAAACTGGTGCGGATATTCATCAAAGCGCGCGCTGGCGTTGGGAATGCGTACTTTCTCCAGCAGCTTCAGCGTTTCTGCCCGCGCTTCGGCGGACGACATCCCCCGGTGGCGCTTAAGGCTTTCGGCGATTTGTCTGCCGATGCTGAACGTCGGGTTCAGCGACGTCATCGGCTCCTGAAAAATCATCGCCATTTCATTGCCGCGAATATCGCGCATTTGCTTATCGGAGAGCCCGAGTAAACTGCGCTGGTTCAGCCGGATTTCACCTTCAATTTTGCTGCTTTGCGCTTTCAGCAGACGCATCACCGACAGCGACGTCACACTTTTACCCGAACCGGATTCCCCGACGATTGCCAGGGTTTCGCCCGGATAGACATCAAACGACAAATCCCGCACCACAGGCAGCCAGTCGTCTTCACCGCGAAATGAGGTGGTGAGATGTTTTACGCTCAGCACCGGCTGACGGTTTTGCGGTTCGCTCATCTTATTTGCTCCTTGCCGACAACTGCACCTGCGGCACATAGCTGAAATCACGGTCAAACGGGAAGGTTTTGCGCGCCTTACGGTTGCGCGGCAGACGTTCGACGAACTGATCGACCACGCCGTTCGACAGCGCCATCAGATTCGGGCTGGCAATCGGGGCCAGCTCAGGCGAGAGATAACCGGATTTTACTACCACAATATCGGCGGTGAGCGGATCGAGTTGCAGCACGGTGAAGTCGCTGATGTTGTGATACGGACGACGGCGCGCCGAGACCACCACGTCAATGCCGCCGGTGCGTAACACCGCCTGACGATCGGCAGCCGTCAGCGCATCGAGCAGGAAGACGACCTCAAACTCGCCTTTCACCTGCGGGCTGGAGTGATCCAGCGACGCACCGAGCGTCAGCGTCAGTTGAGAACCGACACCGGCGTTAAAGGCCGCATCCGTCGCCGCTGCATCGGTGATGCCTGCCACAATCACATTTTCAGCATACTGTTTGATAAGTTCTTCCAGCACGTCCGCGCGGTCTCCGACGCCGCCGCCGGTCGGATTATCCCCGGAATCTGCCAGCACCACAGGCCGGGTTTCAGAGTGAATCGCCTTGCGCACGCAGGCTTCCACGGTATCGGTCTCACAGCCGAAGACGAAATCCTCACGCGCGTCCCAGTAGGCCTGGGCCAGCTGCGTCGCCTGCTGTTCCAGCGCAGGGCGATCGGTGCCGGTCATGATCACCGCAGCCGTCGCCCGGGGTTCGTCCGCCCACACGTAACCGACCATCAGCGAGCTGTCCCACACGCCTTCCACCTCGTCCATTTCCGGCAGACAGGCGTACAAACTTTTTGCAGGTTCATCCTCGGTGCTGGTGCGCTCCCCCGGAAGCACTACCGGCACCGGCACCCATAGCAGCATTGGCTTCACACCGGTTTGCAGATGTTTCACCAGCATCGCCACTGAACGGCGCATAGTTTCTTCGACATCTATATGCGGCGCGGTGCGGTAAGTGGAAAACATATCTATGGCGTCAATGATCCGCTGCGAGACATTGCCGTGCAGATCGTAACTGACGCTGATCGGACAATCCGGCCCGACGACTTTACGCGCAGCGGCGATCCAGTCACCTTCCGCATCTTCCAGTCCTTCGACGTACATTGCGCCGTGCATCGCCAGATACAGGCCATCGAACGGTTTTTGCGCCTCCAGCCCGGCGATCATTTCCGCTTTAAATTTATCGTACGTTGTGCGGGCAACGGGCCCTCCGGCAATCGCACGGGCGTGGATAGTGGGTAAAAACGTCGCCGGATAATCTTGTAAAAAACGAAAACGCGGCGAGGCCAGAAGCTGCCCGTCGCGCACCACGGTGAAATCTTTCTCTTCGTTCAGTACCGGATTGTAGGTACTGCATTCAATATGGATACCGCTGACCGCTATACGCATGTTGATGATTCCTCAGACTGGCTTCAGACCGACAAGAAAGCGATGTGCAGCAATACTTGCCGCCGCGCGCGCCCAGGTGTCGTCGTTTAGTGTAAAAGTGCGAACCGGCGTTTTACCGGCATTGCCCGGCAGCACGTTGGCTTCGATAGACTGATGTACCACGGTGCCGAATAGCCCGGAAAAATCCGCGTCCTGATGCGCAATGAGGATCAGATCCGGGTCGTTAATTTGAATGAGAAGTGAAACTGCCAGCCCCAGTGCAGAACCGGCGCGATGCAAAATGCGGATCGCCGCTGTCTGCCCCTGCATCGCCTGTTGCTCCAGCGCGCCGATGGTGGTCGCCTCCAGCCCTTCGGCTTTGGCCATTTCCGCGATGGCATTCAGTGAGGCCAGCGTATCCAGACAGCCGCGCTTACCGCAGCGGCACGGAGAACCATTGAGCTCCAGCGTACAATGGGCGATTTCCCCGGCACCGCCGTGCAAACCACGATGCAGCTGCCCGGCGATAAAGTGTGCGCTGCCGATCCCTGCGCCGTGGCTGACCAGCGTAAAGCTGCTCAGATCCCGCGCCTGTCCGAAACTCTTCTCGCTCACCGCCAGCGCTTTGGCATCGTTTTCAATCGCCACATCCATGCCGGTGGCCTGCGAAATCAGCTTCGCCAGCGGCACGTCACGCCAGCCGAGCAGCGCCGACTGCACGCAAGTGGACTGGTGTTCGTCAATCAGGCCGGACAACGTCACGCCCAGCCCGACCAGTTTCTTCGCCGCTTCAGGATGCGGTTCAAGCAACGCCGGTAATGCTCTGGCGATATTTTCCGCCAGCCGCTGCGGATCAGAGTCTGCCGCAAAAGAGACGCGCGAGAGGATTTCGCCGTGCAGGTTGATAAGCACCATCTGCGCCGGATTTTGCAGCAGCGAGACACCGGCAAACCATGCACCGTCCGGATGTACCACCAGCCGCACCGACGGTCGCCCCTGTCCGTTCCCCTGCACCGTTTCCGCCTCGTGCAGGAATCCGGCCTCAAGCATTTCGCGCACCACACCGCCGATTGCCGCTTTGCTCATCCCGACCAACTGAGCCAGTTCCGTCCGGCTTAAACCGCCTGACGCATTAATCGCACCTAATATCTGACGCTGCAAAATTGTTAACATATTCGTTCAGGCGCTCTCAGTTTTCGTTCATCTGCATTGACATTAAACGGAAGAAATGGATATATCAATGCCAATTAGTTCACAAATTAAACTAAATATCGCGACATAAGTATTTTATATGAACTATTTGTTAAAAAATGTCATGTAATGAATACCGCTGTTTTATTCATCAGGCTGACATCACCAGAGCCACTTAATCCGATTTCCACGCAGAGGGCAGAACATGAAGATTACCCGTTACATCCGGCGTCCCGTGCAGTTATCGTTGCTGAGCAGCGCCCTTCTCGCCGCGTTTTCGCTGCCGGTTTTCGCCGCCACGCTGAACGTGATGCAAAACGAAGCGCCGCGCAGCATGGATCCGGGCAACCAAACTGCCACCTTCACCGGCACGGTATTGGATCCGATGTACGAAGGCCTGCTGCGCATGTCGCCGCAGCTGAAACCGGAAGCGGCGCTGGCGACCTCATGGAGCAGCGATGAAAGCGGTCTGGTGTGGACATTCAAATTGCGCAGCGGCGTCACCTTCCATGATGGCACCCCGTTTAACGCCGACGCCGTGGTCGCCAACTTTGCCCGCCACCTCGATACCAAACGTGGTCTGGCGGCCAGCGGACGTCTGCGAACTTTCCTGGAGAGCGTCACCAAAACCGACGACTCGACCGTCGTCTTCAAATTAAAAAAACCGTACCCGGCCTTCCTGAATTTACTTACTACCGGCGCTTGTCTGATGGTCAGCCCGGCGGCGGATAAAACCGGCACGCTCGACAGCAAGGCGGTCGGCACCGGTCCTTACAAAATGGTGCAGTACAAAACCGGCGAATTCGTGTTGGAACAAAAATATCCGGGCTACTGGGGCGATAAAGCCGCCGGGCCGGATGACATCAAATGGACGTGGAGCGCCGAACCTTCGGTCATGAACATGGCGCTTCAGGCCGGTGAAACCGACGTGATCAACCCGGTGCCACCACAATTTGCCAAAGTGCTGAAAAACAATCCGAAGTTTGCCCTGCATGAAAGTCCGGGAGCCTCGGTCTTCTGGGTGGCGCTGAATGCCGATCTCAAACCGCTTAGCGACGTCCGTGTCCGTCAGGCGCTGAACTATGCCACCGACCGCGACGGGCTGGTACGCGCCATCATGTCCGGCTTCGCGCAACCTGCCAACTCCCCTCTGGCGCCGGTCACCGCAGGCTATGACAAAACGCTGAACCCGTATCCGCTGGATCTGGCCAAAGCCAAAGCATTACTGAAAGAAGCGGGTGTGGCCGATGGGTTTACGATGTCGATTGCCGTGCAGGGGCAGGACGCGCGCATCGGCCAGGTACTGCAAAGTATGTGGGCGAAAATCGGCGTGAAACTGGACGTGCGCATCATGGAAAGTGGCGTGTGGACCAAAGCCGCCTTCGCCGATCAGGCCGGGAAAAAAGCGGATAACACCGGCGCGGTACTGGCGTCCTGGTCATCCGGCGCAAACGGCGCGGATCTCCAGCTGCGTCCGCTGTATTACAGCAAAAGCTTTGCACCGGGCGGTGCCAATCTGGGCTTCTTCAGCGATCCGAAGCTGGATGAAATGTTAGACAAAGCGGCTTCGACGCTGGATGAAAATGCCCGCAACGCCATTTATGTTGAGGCGCAGAAAGAGATTAACCAGCAGGCACCGCAAGTGTTGCTTTATTACCAGAACGATTTGTACGCCACCGGCACCAATATTTCTGGCGTCACCATGATCCCGGGTGGTCAGATTGTGGTGAAAGATGCACAGAAAAAATAACAGCGGCATTTACACTGGAAAAGCGCCATGAAAGCCTATCTTGCCAAAAAACTCATCGCCTTCCCGATCATTCTGATCGGGGTATCGATGCTGATTTTTGTGTCCATCCGCGCGCTGCCCGGTGATCCGGCACGTCTGATGGCCGGGCCCGAAGCAACGCAGGAAGCGGTCGATGCCATGCGCGTCCGCCTCGGGCTGGACCAGCCGATAGTGACACAATACCTGCACTTTGCCGGTGACGTGTTGCACGGCAATCTCGGCGTATCGTTGCAGTCGCAGCAACCGGTCACACAGGAAATCGGCGAACGTCTGCCGTATACGCTGATGCTGGCAGTGCTGGCCTATTTTCTGGCGGTGGCGGTGGGTGTTCCGGCAGGCATGATAGGCGCGGTTTACCGTAACCGCTGGCCGGATTTTGGCGTGATGTTACTGGCGATCGCCGGTGCATCCATCGCCAACTTCTGGCTGGGGCTGATGGCGATGAACACCTTCTCGGTCAATCTTGGCTGGCTGCCACTGCTCGGCGCGACGTCGTGGAAAAGTTACATTCTGCCCTCGGTCACGCTGGCGGTTTTACCGATGGCGGTGATGGCGCGCATGACGCGATCGAGCATGCTCGATGTGCTCTCGGAAGATTACATCCGCACCGCACGTGCCAAGGGACTGTCTGCCACCACCGTCTATTGCAGCCACGCCTTTCGCAACGCGCTGATCCCGATTGTCACTATCGTCGCATTGAATTTCGGCAGCCTGATTGGCGGCGCGGTGGTTACCGAATCGGTCTTTAACTGGCCGGGCATTGGCCGCCTGCTGGTGGATTCCGTGCGCTATCGTGATTACCCGGTCATTCAGGGCGTCGCACTGGTGGCGGTCTGCGGCGTGGTGGTGATGAACCTGCTGGGCGAATTACTGATTGCCTTCCTGAATCCAAAAATAAGGTTCGATTAATGTCAGCCATTATCACGCAATTACCCCGTCGCAAACCGCGCACGCTGCGGTTGTTCCGCTGGTTCTGGCGTCATCCTGCGGTGACGCTCGGCGGGCTTATTGTCAGCCTGATCGTGCTGGCGGGACTCTTCGCGCCGCTGATAACCCGTCATGATCCCTACGCGCAGGATCTCATCGATACCCTGCTCGCCCCGGATGCCAGCCACTGGTTCGGCACCGACGATTATGGCCGCGATATTTTCGCCCGCGTGATTTACGGCGCGCGGATCTCGATTATCGAAGTGGTGCTCAGCGTCGGGCTGGCGATGATCGTCGGTATTCCGCTGGGGATTATTGCCGGAATGGCGGGACGCTATACCGACATGATTATTATGTGGTTTATGGATATGCTGTTCGCGTTTCCGGGCATCGTGCTGGCCATTCTGGTGGTCAGTATCCTTGGCGGCGGGCTGGTGAATCTGCTGATCGCCATTTCCCTGTTTGCCATTCCGGTTTATGCGCGCCTGAGCCGTAATCTGACGCTCGGTTTAAAGCAAATGGAGTATGTCGAAGCCGCGCAGGCGCTGGGTTTATCGAACTATCGCATCATCGTGCATTACATTTTGCGCAACGCCATTGGCCCGATTATCGTGCAATCGACGCTGACCGCCGGCACCGTTATTCTCGCCGCTGCCAGCTTGTCGTTTCTCGGTCTGGGAGTGCAACCGCCGATGCCGGAATGGGGTACCATGATGAGCGATGGCCGAAACTTTCTCGGCATCAATATTTACCTTTCGCTGTTCCCCGGTCTGGCCATTATGCTGACCGTGCTTGGTTTTAACGTACTGGGCGACGGACTGCGAGATTTACTGGACACACGCTCATGAGCTCTGCGGTTTTTTGTGCCGATATCGGCGGTTCTTTTATTAAATTTGGTGTTTCCCGGGCTTCAGGCGAGGTGGAAGAGTGCGGCAAAGTTCCGACGCCCGTCGCCTCGTGGGATGCGTTCGTTGCCGCCATGCAAAATTTTATTACCCTGTATGGCGCGGATTTACCTTCCTCTACCCCGCTGGCGATTTCCACCGCCGGGCTGGTGTCTCCGCAAACCGGTGAACTGCTGGCAACCAATATTCCGGCGTTCACTGGCCGCTCGCTGGCAAAAGATTTGAGTACGGCGCTGAACCGTCCGGTGACCGCCGCCAACGACGCCGACTGTTTTGCTCTGGCGGAAGCGCACGCCGGAAATGCGCAACATCAGCCGATCGTCGTCGCAATTATTCTCGGCACCGGTGTCGGTGGCGGTCTGGTCATCAACGGCCAGTTAGTCCGCGGCCACGGCGGCGTCACCGGCGAGTGGGGACACGGTGCCATCACCCGCACGGAACTGAATATTGAAGGGAAAACCTACCTCGTTCCGCGCCTGAAATGCGCCTGCGGTCAGACCGGCTGTCTCGATAAGCTCGGCGCTGCACGCGGTATGGAACGGCTGCATCAGCATTTTCACCAGCGCGAAGCATCGAGTCTGGAGATCGTCACCGGCTGGCAGGCGGGTGATAGCACATGCGGGCTCACCGTCCGCGCCTGGCTCCAGCTGGTCGCAGAACCGCTGGCCCTGCTGGTGAATATTCTCGGCCCTTCAAAGATTGTTGCTGGCGGGGGACTGGCGTCAGCGACAGAACTGATCGCGGCATTAGACCTCGCGTTGCGCGAGCGGGTATTACACCGTTACGCTGCACCGCTGTTAATACCGGGAAAATTCCTCACGGAAGGCGGGTTGGTGGGTGCATCGGTGATGGGCAGAATAGAAGGATAAATCCCTTCCGCCCTTCATCGTGAGCTGCCGCTTACACGGGCCAGGGATCAAATCAGCATGGTTTGTCCCTGCCTGAACTTCAGTTTGATTTCTTAAACAACTCTTTAAGTGTCCTCAACTCCCCCCGCATTGCTAAAACAGGTAATATATCCAATACATCCGCCCGGTGAGACGCACCCTTTCCCCGGACAAAAAATTAAAAAATGCATAAGGATATATGTGGATATTGTCAGGACTTCACCTGTTTCACCATTGCTGGTACCACTGAAAATTATCTCCTCGGGTGCGGCGTTACCACCGCTGAAAATCACCTCGGCAGAGCTGGATATACGTCTCGGTAAATCCGCCGGTTATGTGGAACAGCGTTCGGGCGTTGAACACCGTTTCCACGGTGACGATCGCGCCTCGCAGGTTGAGCTTGCGGCGGAAGCCATCACCGACGCACTGCGCCGCGGCAATATCCCGGCGGACTCGGTCGATTTACTGATTTTCGCCTCGGCCATTCCAGTGCAAGCGCTGCCATACAGTGCGGCGCACGTGCTGAAAGCGTCGCCACTTCGCGAGGGCATCAGCACCTTTGATGTCAACGCCAGCTGCGTCAGCTTTATCTCGGCGTTACAGGTCGCGGCGGGCTTACTTAATACCGGTGCCTATCGGCGCATCGCCATTGTCAGTGCGGAACTTGCTTCGCGCGGTATCAACTGGGCGCATGAAGAATCGTCGATTATTCTCGGTGACGGCGCGGCATGCGCTATCGTAGAAAAGGGAGACGGCCGCAGCGGCATTCTCTCCTGCCTGATGGAAACCTACCCCGCCGGAATTGACCTTTGCCACATCCGCGCAGGCGGCACTCGTCGTAATCCTCGTGCGGGGATCGACGACAAAGATTTCTTATTCCACATGGATGGCAAACGCCTGTTCCGGCTGGCAGCCTCCCTTATCGAAGAGTACTGGGCCAGATTATTGACGGCGGCAAATTGCGAAATGGCTGATCTCGCCACCATTGTCCCGCACCAGGCCAGTCAGGTTTCCCTTGAGCACATGCGCCGTCGTCTCAAGGTGCCTGAAGACGTGCTGGTCGATATCTACCGGCATCACGGAAATCAGGTGTCAGCGTCCATTCCTACCGCTTTGCATTACGCCATCACCCATCAACGCTTTACGCCGGGTAAACCGGTGGCGCTGGTGGGCACTGCGGCCGGATTAACCCTCGGCGGTATGGTGTTACTCCCATGAAAATTTTAGTCACGGGATCCACCAGCGGACTGGGGCGAAATGCCGTTGAATGGCTACTGAGCCAGGGGCATGAGGTGGTGGCAGCGGGTCGCGATCTGGTGACCGGTAAACTGCTGAGCGTCGCAGGGGCGAATTTCCGCTTCTTCGATCTCGACCATGCCACCCTGGCAGAATTGACTTCATTGGTGCGGGGATGCGACGCCGTTTGGCATTGTGCGGCAAAGTCTTCGCCGTGGGGTAATGCGGCAGCCTTTATGCGTACCAATGTGGATGTCACCGACCGGCTGGCGCTCGCCGCCGGACAAGCCGGTGTGCCGCGCTTCGTGCATATTTCCACCCCGGCCATCTATTTTGATTTCAAACATCACGCGGATATCGACGAAAGCTATAGCGCCAAACGCTTCGCCAATCATTACGCCCGCAGTAAGTTCCTGGCCGAAGGCTGCATCACGCAGCGCCAGCAGCAATTCCCTGCCACCCGCTTTACTGTTTTACGGCCACGCGGTTTATTTGGCGCTCATGACCGGGTGATCATCCCCCGCGTTATTGGGCAAATCCGCATGAACAAAGGTGTGCTGCGCCTGCCGCGCGGTGGTGAAACGCTGCTGGATCTGACGTTTACGCTCAATGTGGTGGAGGCGATGTGGCAGGCAACGACACAAGAGAATCTTCCTCTGGCGGCGGCTTATAACATTACCAATCAGCAGCCTGAGCAGCTCAAAGAGATGCTGCATCAGCTGTTGCGCGAACAGCTGAATATCCGCTTCACCATTAAACCGGTGTCTTATCCGCTGCTTTACGGCGTGGCGGCAGGGATGGAGCTGCTGGCGAAAGTGCGACACATTGAACCGCTACTGACCCGCTACAGCGTAGGTGCGGTAAATTTTGATATGACACTCAGCCAGACCCGTGCGATAAATGAACTGAATTATCGGCCGGTGTATTCCATGGAACAGGGCATCGCGCTGACGGCTCAGGCAATGCGGCAAAATAAGGGACTGCACCTTGGCTAAACTCACCGCTTTTGAAGTCGGCTACTGCCTTCACCCCGGCTGCATGGCGCTAAAAGGTGCCGGGTGGCGGGTGTGTAAATTTCCTGCCCGTGCATGGTTGTTAGAAGCCAGGGGTAAGCGCTGGCTATGGGATACCGGCTATGCCGATCATTTCGAGCACTACACCAAAGGAATTCTCAGCCTGTACCGCGCCACCACGCCGGTGCATTTCGACTCAAAGGATGCGCTGTTCCGCCAGCTGGCGAGTCAGGGGATTTTGCCCGCCGATATCACGGCGCTGATTATCTCGCATTTCCACGGCGACCACATCGCCGGGCTGCGTGATTTCAGCGGTGTACCGTCAATAAGCAGCATGGACGGGTGGATCCGCTCGCGTAAACTGCGCGGTTTTGCTGCCCTGAGAAACGCCTTCGTGCCGGGGTTAATCCCGGACGATTTCGAAACCGGTTTGCAGTGGATGGAGGCTTTTGAAGAAACCGCCCTGCCCGCTGAACTCGCACCTTTTGAGCGCGGCTACCGACTTCCGGGCAGCGGTGATGAAATTATTCTGGTGCCTTTGCCAGGCCACGCCGCCGGACATATCGGCGCGTTTGTGCTCACTGATTCCGGCTGGGAACTGCTGGCCAGTGACGCCGCGTGGTCGCCAAAAAGTTATGAATCTCTGCGCGGCCCGTCGCGCATGGCGCATCTGGTGATGGACAACAGTGCAGCGTATTACCAGACTCTTAACCGCCTGCATCAGCTGCATCTCGGTGGCAACGTGAAGATCCACCTGTGTCACGAAGGCGATTTATGATCCCGCTGAAAACCCTCTGGCACTATCTGCGCACCCGCAGGCTCAGGTTTCACAGCCGCGAAAAACTGCTCGCGTGGCAACAAAAGAAACTGCGTCAGTTCGCCCGTAAAACGCTCTCACAGAGTCCGTGGTTCTCAGCCTGTGCCACGCTGCCGTTCAGTCAGTGGCCGCAAATGAACAAAGCACTGATGATGGCAAATTTCGATCAGATGAATACGGCGGGTCTGAAGAAAGACACTTTACTCGCCTGCGCACAGCGGGCGGAACGTGACCGGTATTTTACGCCGCAAATTGAAGGATTCAGCGTCGGGCTCTCTTCGGGGACGTCGGGACAGCGCGGAATTTTTGTCGTCAGCCCGCACGAACAGCAGGTCTGGGCCGGTGGTATGCTGGCAAAAATGTTGCCACAGGGATTACGCCGCGGTGAGCGCGTCGCGATGTTTTTACGCGCGGACAATAATCTTTATCACAGCGTCAATAACCGCTGGCTGAGCCTGGAATTCTTCGATTTATTCTCCTCTTTTCATCCGCAAATGCTGCGGCTGGAAAAGTTCACGCCGACCATTATTGTCGCCCCGGCACAGGTCCTGCGACAGTTAGCGCTGGCGGTGCTGAATGAGGAACTCAGGCTCAATGTCAGCAAAGTCATCTCGGTTGCCGAAGTGTTAACGGCTCAGGATCGCCAGCTGCTGGAGCAGGTTTTCCCGCAGGTCGGTGAGGTGTATCAGGCGACTGAAGGCTTTCTTGCCGCCACCTGCGAGCAGGGAACGCTGCACCTGAACGAGGAATTTATTCACATTGAACCGGAGTGGATCGACGATAATCGTTTCATCCCGGTGATTACCGATTTTACCCGCCATACTCAACCCATCGTGCGTTATCGGCTGGATGATGTGCTGGTCAAACGCGGGCAGCCGTGCGGATGTGGTCGCGTCACGATGTCGCTTGAACGCATCGAAGGCCGCTGCGATGACGGGCTGGCGTTGCCCGGCAATGACGCGAAGCCAAAGACGATTTTTGCCGACGTCTGCAACCGGGTTATCGCCAATACCCTGCCGCTGACCGCAGATTACCGGCTGACGCAGCGTGGTAGCGTCTCGCTGTTGTTGCAGGGCGAATGCAGTCAGGCCGAACTTGAGGAATGCAAAACGCAGCTGGAGCGGCATTTCAGTCTACAGGCCGTGGATGTTTCTCAGCTACGGTGGACACTGCAGGTGGGCGATATTCCTGCGGATTTTATGCACAAAAAGCGCCGCATCATGCGCCGGGAGGATGCCGCTCATGGTTAACCGTTTGTGGCACATGCTGGTTGGCTGGGGCACCGTCGGCGTGGTGTATCAGCTGACCGACACTTTTCAGCAAGCCGGTATAATACTGATGCCCTCCTTCATTGACCGGGCGATCCCATTCAGCACGGCCGGTATCTGGCTGTATCTGTCATTCTTTCTGATCATTCCTCTGGCCTATCTGACCTGCCCGGCTCACCGGCTGCGCTGGTTGCGTAATTCGATGATGGTTACCGCGCTGTTAGCGGGCGTTGTCTATATGCTCTGGCCGACGACAATGGCTTATCCCGCGTTTACGCAGAATACCCTTAGCGGGCGGCTGCTTACCCGATTAGCGGACGTGGATTCGACCCAGAACTGTTTGCCCTCGCTGCATATGGCGCTGACGGTGCTGGCTGTCTGGGCCGTCAGCAGCACCCGGTGGAAAACCTGCGCTTACGTGCTGTGGTCTCTGGCTATCGCCTTCTCCATTTTGCAACTACGTCGTCATCTGTTTGTCGATTTGCTCAGCGGCACAGCCCTGGCGCTCAGCGTCGGCGCACTGCTCTGGCGGTTAATGTTTGTCTCCCGTTCCGGTCAAAAGGAAAGCGCTCATGGTTGATTTAATCATTCCGATCGTTTTTATGCTGGCGGTCGTGCTGGGCGAAGCCTGCCTGTTGCAGTACTTGCGTAAAGAGCCGGTGAACTGGCGGGACGTCATGTTTAATCTTAACTCCGGGCATGTGGTGCTTTGGCTGTTTCGCGGGCTGGAGATTTTTTGTTACGGGCTGGTGGTCACCCATTTCAGCCTGAACTGGGTGAGCAGCTGGCCGGCGCCGCTGGTGTGGATTTTCGCCCTTCTGGCCTGGGATTTCGGCTTCTACTGGCTGCACCGTCTGCACCATAAGTTCGGCCCGCTATGGGCGGTCCACGTGGTGCATCATCAGGGGGAGCACTTTAACCTGTCGCTCGGCGTGCGCAATTCCTGGTATTCGTCGCTGACCTCAATTCCGTTCTTCATGGTGCTGGCGATCGTCGGTGTCCCGCTGTCGGTTTTTATCGCCGTATCGCTATTGCATTACTCTGTGCAGCTGTTTAACCACAACGCCCTGACCGGCAATCTCGGGTTCCTCGAAAAGATTTTTGTTACGCCTTCGCACCACCGTGTTCATCACGTGAATGACCGTTTCTATGCGGATAAAAACTGCGGCGGCACCTTTATTTTCTGGGACAAGATGTTCGGCACGTTCTGGCCGGGACTGCCGGAGGAAGATTTCAGCTACGGTTCCGGCAAGCAGCCGCATCCGCAGAATCCCTTCTGGGCCAGCAATCAGCCGTTCTTTCAGTATCTGAAATTACCTTTCCGCTATCAGCCCAAACCACCGCAGTTCCGCTGCGCCACTGCCAGCCTGCTGACAGGCGCCATGCTGCTGTTCTCACTGGTTGTCGGCTACGTCTGGCAATATGGTTACGGCTATCACGGCACCACATGGCCGCAGATTACATTATTCCTGTTACTGATGGCCGGAACGCTGGCGCTGGGCGGTATCGCCGAAGGCCGCAAATGGGGCGTAACGGCGTGGCTGCTGATAACCGTAGCGCTCTCCGCGATTTTCCTGATTGGCCTGAGCTGGCACGAAACGTTTTGGATCTGGCTGATGCCGTTCATCACCCTCCACGGCATCAGTCTGGCGCTTGGGTTCGGACGCCGTCAGGCGCAGGTGCCCGCTTGTGAGTAAATTACCCGCAATGCCGCTGTTTATGCCCGATGGAGAACAGGCGTTTCACCGCGCGCTGAACATTCAGGCGCAGGCATATCTGAAAGATCACGGCGACCACCGCTACGCCGACGGAGTCAGCCTGGTGAAAGCCCTCGCACTGTCGTTGTGGTGCGTGGCGGGCTACATCATTTGCCTCACGCAGCACACCGGCTGGGGATTCTTCGGCGGATATCTGCTGTTCGTGCTGATGGGTATGCTGCTGAACGTCAACGTCAATCACGATGCCTCGCACAATGTCTTTTTACGCAGCACGCGCGCCAACCGAATCATCAGCCGTCTGGTCACGTTGCCGCTGGGTGTCGACCCGGATTACTGGCGGGTCCGCCACGTAGAGTTCCACCACCGCTACGCCAACGTCGAACATTACGATCTGGATACGCAGGAAAACGGTATCTTCCGCCAGAGCCCGTACCAGCAACATCGCCCGCACATGCGCTTTCAGCATCTCTACTGGCCACTGATCGCCGCGCTGTCCCTGCCTTACATCGCGTGGATTTTTGACTGGTCGGACCGAATGGGCAAAACCCCTTTAAAGCTGACTGATGCGCTGCCCGGCAGACGCGGCTGGGTGATTTTCGCCGGGTTTAAGCTTCTGCATTTATTACTGGTGCTGGTCGTTCCACTGTTCGTCGCCCATGCCCACGGCATCGGCACAGGCGTGGTGATTGCCAGCTATCTGGTCAGCCAGATGATCGCCTCCACCTTCGTGGTATTTCTGCTGCTGGGGACACACTGGGCGCAGGCGGAATTTTATGAAGCGCCCGCCGCAGGCAAAATGCCGCAGGGCTGGTATAAGCATAATTTCGCTACCGCCTGCGACTGGCACCCGTCGCCGCTGTGGCTGGAAAAATGGTTCGGGATGCTCAACCTGCATCTGACGCACCATCTGTTTCCGGGCTGGCATCACCGGCATTATCCGGCGCTGGCGAAGATCATTGCCGCGCTTGCCACTGAACACGGGCTGAATTATCGCTGTATCGGCTATCGCCAGTTGCTGCGCGAACAGCAGGATTTTCTGCGCAAAATGGGCAACGGTGAAGATTTGCGCACAGCCGAAAGTTCAGGCCCGTGGAGTCAGAAATGACCGCGCCGACCTATCAGCAACGCGACGATCTGGCGCTGCATCGCGACCTGACCAAAGCGGCAAATCAGTATCTGCTGCAACGTCACGATCACCGGTTTGCCGATGGCTGGATGATCGGCAAACTGCTGTGCCTGATCGCGCTGTGCGGGCTGTTTTACACCACAGCCCTGTTGAGCGGTGAACCCGTCATTTTTGCCTGCGGTTATTTTGCGTTTATTTTTACTGCCATGTTGCTGGCCATCAATGCCGTGCACGATGCCTCGCACAACGCGTTTTTCCGTCAGGCGTGGGCGAACCGCGCGCTGAACTTTGTGATTTGTATTCCGCTGGGGCTGGACGCCGACTGCTGGCGGGTGCGCCATGTGGAATGTCATCACGCGCACCTGAATGTGCAGGGTTACGATCTCGATATCGAGGAAAACGGCGTGCTGCGCCAGACGCCTTTCCAGCGGATTAAACGCTTTATGCAGGCGCAGCAATATTACTGGCCGTTTGTCGCGGCGCTGACATTTCCTTGCATCATCTGGTTTTTTGACTGGATCGACCGCGCTGGTAAAACCCGCGTGCAGCCAAAAATGCGCCATCAGGGCATGCGCGGCTGGGGGCTGTTTCTGACGGCCAAAACGCTGCATCTGCTGCTGGCACTGGCGCTCCCCTACTGGATTTTGCGCCAGCAGGGTATCGGCGGCGACACGCTGCTATGGTGTTATTTAGCCGGACAGATGCTCTCTTCGCTGATTTTTGTTGTGCTGATTTTAGGCTCGCACTGGGCGATGGGGACGTTTTATGAAGTCCCTGAAGACGGGCATTTCCAACACGGCCGCTATCGCCACGTTTTCGCGACCACCATCGACTGGGTGCCTTCTCCGCGCTGGCTGTCATACTGGATGGGCGAACTCAACCGTCACCTGACCCACCACATTTTCCCCAACTGGAACCACCGGCATTATCCGGCTCTTTCGGACATTATCGCTCAAGTCACGCAGCGCCACGGCGTGACCTATCACTGCGTTTCATTGAAAGAGATTTTGATTGCCCAGCAGCGATTCCTGCGGGCGATGGGGAAAGGAGAGACGGCGACAGGATTGATGGATAAACCTACTGATAATTCACAATCACCTGATTGCTGAGAACGCGTAACGGCGGATTCATCGCCCCTTTGCCAGGCACGAAATAAATAAGCCGCATCGGCGAACTGGCCGCCTGACCGTAAAAAGAACGTGTCTGGCCGCTGTCGCCGTCGAGCGCCACGCAGCGGTTCATCGTGTTACACAATTGGACCTGAAGCCCCGCCGGACGTGGCCCCATCAGTTCATATTTCCAGCTGACAGTAGTGATGGTCGCCGAGGCACGCTGCCGTACGGGGGAACTCTCGCCCGCCGCCAGCGCCGCCGAAGAGGCCATCACGCCACGGTTTTGCAGCGTTACGCCGCGCTGTGTGTCCGACCAGGAGCCGGACGCCGCCAGTCCTTGTCCGCTGACGCACAGCAGCAGCCACAACGCCGCCTTTTTCATCTTCTTATTCCCCACCGATGGTCGCGGTCATGCGGATCTGGCGGCTGTCGCTCATTTCCAGATTCGACATCACCACAATCTGCGGCAGTGAACGGCGCAGGAAACGTGACAACAGCGGACGCAGCGCGTGGTTCACCAGCAGAACCGGCGGCGCACCGAGCATATCCTGACGCTGTAATGCCGCTTCGGACTGCGTCAGCAGACGATCGGCCAGACCCGGCTCGAGACCGCCGCCGCTTTGCAATGCCTGCAACAGCAGGCGCTCCAGCGCGGTATCGAGCCCGATAACCTGCACTTCGCCGGTGCCAGGGAACCATTGCTGAGTAATCGCACGGCCCAGGGCCACGCGTACGACCGAGGTCAGCTCGTTCGGATCCGGCTGGGTCGGCGCGTATTCTGCCAGCGTTTCAATAATGGTGCGCATGTCGCGGATCGAGACGCGCTCGGACAGCAGGTTTTGCAGCACTTTGTGCATGTTGGTCAGCGAAATCACGCCCGGTATAAAGTCTTCGGTCAGTTTCGGCATTTCTTTGCCGACGCGATCCATCAGCTCCTGCGTTTCCTGACGGCCAAACAGCTCACGGGCGTGGAGGCTTATCAGGTGATTGAGGTGTGTTGCCACCACGGTGCTGGCCTCGACCACAGTGTAGCCCTGAATCTGCGCCTGTTCGCGCATCGCCGGTTCAATCCACACGGCGGCCAGACCAAAGGCCGGATCGACCGTCGGCTCACCCGGCAGCTCGCCAATCGCGCTGCCAGGATTGATCGCCATCCAGCGGCCCGGATGCGCCGTGCCGGTGCCAATTTCGACGCCTTTCATCAGAATACGGTAGCCCGCAGGCGGCAGTTCGAGGTTATCGCGGATATGGATAACCGGCGGCAGATAGCCCATTTCCTGCGCGAATTTCTTACGGATACTACGGATACGCCCCAGCAGTTCGCCGTTTTGCGCGAAATCCACCATCGGGATCAGTCGGTAACCGACTTCCATCCCCAGCGGATCCTCCAGCTGAACGTCCTGCCAGCTGGCTTCCACCAGCTGTTTGTTTTCGCCTTCGACCGGCGCGGCGACTTTCACCACCGGTTCTTTTTGTTCCTGACCACGGATCCACCAGGCCAGCGCCAGCAACCCGGTAGTGAACAGCAGGAAGACCAGATTCGGCATGCCCGGCACCATACCGAGTAATCCGAGCACACCGGCGCTGAGCATCATGACGCGCGGATTGCGGAACAGCTGGGTGACCATCTGCTCGCCGACGTCCTGATTGGTGCCGACGCGGGTCACTATCACACCCGCTGCGGTGGAGATCACCAGCGCGGGGATCTGCGCGACCAGACCGTCACCGATGGTCAGCAAGGTGTAGCTTTCCGCCGCGTGACCGAAATCCATGTCATGTTGCAGAACGCCGACCAGCAGGCCGCCGACAACGTTAATGATCATGATCATCAGACCGGCGACGGCGTCACCGCGCACGAACTTACTCGCACCGTCCATCGAACCGTAGAAGTCGGCTTCCTGCGTCACGTCGCTGCGGCGCTGTTTGGCTTCGTCTTCACCAATCAGACCGGCGTTGAGATCGGCGTCAATCGCCATCTGTTTGCCGGGCATGCCGTCGAGCACGAAACGCGCGCCCACTTCGGCGATACGCCCCGCACCCTTGGTGATAACCATAAAGTTAATCAGGACGAGGATGATAAAGACCACGATACCGATAGCGAAATTACCGCCGACCAGAAAGTGGCCGAAGGCTTCGATCACCCGCCCTGCCGCCGCGCCGCCGGTGTGACCTTCCAGTAAAATCACACGGGTCGAGGCCACGTTGAGCGACAAGCGCAGCAACGTGGAGAACAGCAGAATGGTTGGGAATGCGGCAAAATCCAGGGTCCGCTGGGTGAACATCGCCACCAGCAGCACCATGATGGACAGCGCGATATTAAAGGTAAACAGCAAGTCGAGCAGGAACGGCGGCAGCGGCAGCACCATCATCGACAGGATCATCAGAATCAGGATAGGGCCAGCCAGCACCTGCCATTGTCCGGACTTAAAGTTGGCGGGTAAACGCAGCATCGCGGCCAGATTAGCCATGGGTATCAGTCTCTCCTGCAAAATCCAATGCTTCAGGCACCGGTAAATGTTGAGGTTTTTTAGGGATCAGTCCGCCTTCACGCTTCCAGCGTTTCAGCTGATAAACCCAGGCCAGAACTTCGGCGACCGCAGCGTAAAGCGCGGCAGGGATTTGCTGACCAATGTCGCTGTGCCGGTAAAGCGCACGCGCCAGCGGCGGCGCTTCCAGCATCGGAATTTTGTGTTCGGCACCCAGCTCTTTAATGCGCAACGCCACGTTGCCCGCACCTTTCGCCAGCACCTTCGGCGCGCTCATTTTGTCTTCACTGTATTGCAGCGCCACGGCGTAATGCGTCGGGTTGGTGACAATCACGTCGGCCTTCGGCACATCGGCCATCATGCGGCGTCGGGCCATTGCACGTTGCTGCTGGCGGATACGCCCTTTGACGTGCGGATCACCTTCCTGACTTTTATGTTCGTCGCGGATGTCCTGCTTGCTCATACGCAGTTTTTTCAGGTTGCTCCAGATTTGCCAGAACACGTCGAACGCCACCATCGGCGTTAACCCGAAGACGACCAGCAGCCCGCAAAAAACCACCATATGCAGCGCTTCAGCGAGCGCCGGAATGGTCGGCTGGGCGATAAGCCGCAGCATCTCCGGCCATTTGTGCCACAGGTACATCCCCGCTACGCTGCCGACCAGCGACGCTTTTAATATCGCCTTCAGCAGCTCCGCCAGCACCTGACCGGAAAACAGCCGCTTGAACCCGGCAATCGGATCCATGCGGCTGGCCTTAAATTCGAAAGATTTCGCGCTGAACATCAGCCCGCCCAGCAGCAGCGGCGCGGCGAGTGCGATCAAAATCAGCCCGCCGATCACCGGTATCAGCGCCATTACTGCGCGCCCGAGCAGCGAGGCCATTTGCTGCAACATCTGCCGGTCATTACCGATGACGTTGTGATCGAAATTCAGCCCCTGCGCAATCATCACGCCGAGCTGACGCGACATGGATTCGCCGGACATCCACAGCAGCGTCAGACCGCCGCCGAGCATCAGCATCGAGGTCAGCTCACGCGAGCGCGGGATCTGGCCTTCTTCACGGGCTTTTTCTAACCGGTGCGCCGTGGGGGCTTCACTTTTTTCGAGATCGCTTTCTTCAGCCACCGGCGGTTCCTGTCAGGGTTTACCCGGCTTTAAAAAGCGACGGGCACAATTTTGCAAAACTCCCAAAGACATTGGAGTTGCAGCAAGGCAGCGAGTGAAAGAATCCCGATGAGCTGACATAAAGTCAGTGATTCGGGTGATTGAGCGACGCTAACGCCGCTGCAGCTTCAATGACGCAGGGATAGCATGACAAAAGCGGCTAAGTCTGATGGATGGAACAGCGGGGATAAAAGTGGGTTATTCAACTGATGAATGTATTTATAGAAAATTGCGGATAAGAAAAACACCCCTCAGTGTGGCACTAAGAGGTGTTCTTTGGAGAAAAACAGACGCATCAGAAACCTAATGAATCCAGCAGGTCATCGACCTGTTCCTGCGATGCCACGACGCCGACACCGTTGGTATCGAGCTGCGGGCCGTTGAGCAGGCTGTCGTTTTCACGTTTCGCTCTGGCCTGTTGTTCAGGAATGTTTTCCATCAGCACCATCAGCAGCTGATTTTCAATTTCCTGCACCACGGTCATCATGCGTTTGATCACCTGACCGGTCAGATCCTGGAAGTCCTGCGCCATCATGATTTCCATCAACTGTGCGTTGGTGAAACCGGTGTGCTCTGGCACTTCTTTCAGGTAGCCGCGGGTATCGGAAACCAGTTCGCGTGCATCCGACAGTTCGATCGGATTCTCAAACCATTCATCCCAACGCTTATCGAGCTTTTTCGCGCCGGATTCCAGTTTGTTCTGAACAGGCTGCGCCGCTTCAACACAGTTGAGCGCACGTTCGGCCGCCTGTGCGGTCATGGTGACGACGTAATCGAGACGATCGCGCGCATCAGGAATCGCTTCAGCCGCCTGAGCAATGGCCTGATCCAGGCCAAGTTCACGCATACTGTCACGTAACATACGAGTCAGTTGCCCAATGCGGGCGATGATATCGCCCGCGGTTGCTGCATCATTTGCAGGCATTGGTATCTCTGCCATAAGTACTCCTACATGCCCAGTTTTTCGAAGATTTTGCCCAGCTTTTCTTCCAGCGTGGCGGCGGTAAATGGCTTCACGACATAACCACTGGCACCGGCCTGCGCGGCGGCCACGATGTTTTCTTTTTTCGCTTCGGCGGTGACCATCAGTACCGGCAGTTTTGCCAGTGCGGCATCAGCGCGGATCGTTTTGAGTAAATCCAGACCGTCCATGTTAGGCATGTTCCAGTCGGATACCACGAAGTCAAAACCCCCGGCGCGCAGTTTGTTCAGCGCATCAACGCCATCTTCTGCTTCTTCCACGTTCTGGAAGCCCAGCTCTTTCAACAGGTTGCGAACAATACGACGCATGGTAGAGAAATCGTCTACTACCAGGAATCTCAGATTTGGATCGGCCATGTTTTATCTACTCCTAAGGTTTGCTACCCAGCGCAAGGCTGAAAAATTAAATACGTAATGCCTGACCGGCTGATATTTGTGCCAGCATTCGCTGACTGATTTGGCTGAGATCCACCACTTCATTGACGCCACCGGTGGCGATAGCCTCACGAGGCATACCGAAAACCACACAACTGGCTTCATTTTGTGCCAGGGTATACGCCCCTGCGCGATGCATCTCCAGCATGCCGGCGGCGCCGTCATTGCCCATTCCTGTCAGGATCACCCCGACAGCATTGCGTCCGGCGAACTGCGCCACCGAACGAAATAACACGTCAACCGACGGACGATGGCGGTTCACCGCCGGGCCGTCGTTCAACTTAACCTGATAGTTAGCACCACTACGCGTCAGCTCCATATGCCTGTCACCCGGCGCGATGTAAGCGTGTCCCGGTAAAACGCGCTCGCCGTCTTCGGCCTCTTTCACCGTTATCTGACACAGTTTGTTCAGGCGTTCGGCAAATGAGCGCGTGAACCCCGGCGGCATGTGCTGGGTGATCATCAGCGCCGGACAGGTCGGCGGCAGCGGCTGCAACACGTGGCGTATCGCCTCGGTGCCGCCGGTGGAGGATCCGATCGCGATCAGCTTTTCACTGCTGAGCAGCGGCGTATGACTGAGCATGCGCGGCTGGTCGAGATTGACGCTTTTGTTCAGTCGCGCTTTCGACGCGGTGCGGATCTTGTCGGCAATCATTTCGCTGTACGCCAGCATCCCTTCGCGGATGCCCAGCTGAGGTTTGGTCACGAAATCAATCGCTCCCAGCTCCAGCGCCCGTAGCGTGATTTCCGAGCCTTTACCGGTCAGCGATGACACCATAACTACCGGCATCGGGCGCAGACGCATCAGTTTTTCCAGAAAATCCAGCCCGTCCATGCGCGGCATTTCGACATCCAGCGTCAGCACATCCGGGTTAAATTTCTTGATCAGATCGCGTGCGACCAGCGGATCCGGCGCGGTGGCCACCATTTCCATATCGGGATGGCTGTTAATGATTTCTGTCATCAGCTGACGCATTAACGCCGAGTCATCGACGCTCAATACTCTGATTTTATTCATTACCTCTCCTTGGCGAGGCCATAGACGGTCTGGCCGCGCAAATAAAATTCCCGGCTGATCTGGCTGAAGTTTTCAGAGTGTCCGGCGAACATCAGGCCACCCGGCTTAAGTAACGGAACGAATCGGCGTAAAATTTTCTCCTGTGTTTCTTTATCGAAATAAATCATCACATTACGGCAGAAAATTGCATCGAATGGCCCGTTCAGCTGCCACTGGTTCGCCAGTAAATTTAGTTGCTGGAACGCCACCATCTGCGTCAGTTCCGGACGGGCGCGCACCAGACCACTGTGCGGGCCGGTGCCTTTAAGAAAGAACTTCTGCAACTGCTGCGGACTGAGCGTGCGTAATTCTTCCTGGCGATAGACGCCCGCCGTGGCTTTTTCCAGCACCTGAGTATCAATGTCGCTGGCCTGGATGCGACAGTTGGCCATCCGCGGCCCCAGCGCTTCGCTCAGGGTCATGGCGATGGAGTACGGCTCTTCGCCCGTTGAGGCGGCCGTGCTCCAGACGCTGTAGTTATTCGGTCGCGAACGCGCATGCTCGGCCAGGATCGGGAAGTGGTGCGCTTCACGGAAAAATGCCGTCAGGTTGGTGGTCAGCGCATTAATAAACGCCTGCCACTCCGCGCTGCTGGTATCACTTTCCAGCATGGCCAGATAGCTGCCGAAATCGTTCAGCCCGAGGATCCGCAACCGACGGACCAGCCGGTTGTAGACCATCTCCCGTTTGTGGTCCGCCAGCACGATACCCGCGCGCTGGTAGATGAGTTCGCTTATCCGACGGAAATGGATATCTGACAGCGGTAAACGCTGGATCATCTGTGCCATGATCGAGGTGTTATCAGTACTCATTGGCGAGCCTGGTTGATTCATGGTGCAGCTCCAGTAACGAACAGGTGGTACTTCTAAACCTTTTGTGACGCTTCATCGCAACCCGGTCTGTCAGAAGGTTTCCCAGTTATCTGCCGATCCCGCACGCGCGGTCGCAGGGAGTAACGCAGGTTGTGTCACCTGACGCGGTGTAAAGCCGGAGGCCTGACCGTTGCGCGGTTGTAGCACGCCATCGGAAGTCGCTAAGCGGAACACCGAGACCGCACGGGTCAGATTCTCAGACTCCACTTCCAGCGCATGGGTGGAAGACGCGGCCTGCTGAACCAGCGTGGCGTTCTGCTGGGTTACCTGATCCATCTGCGTGACGGCAATCGAGACCTGCTCGATACCGCGACTCTGCTCGTCCGACGCCGAGGCGATTTCGCCCATGATGTCGGTGACGCGGGTCACGGCGCGCACGATGTCATCCATCGTGTTACCGGCGGATTCCACCAGTGCCGACCCCTGACTGACACGGCTGACGGATTCATCAATCAGCGCTTTAATCTCTTTCGCAGCCTGCGCGCTGCGCTGCGCCAGACTCCGCACTTCACCGGCGACTACGGCAAATCCGCGACCTTGTTCACCCGCACGGGCGGCTTCTACGGCGGCATTCAGCGCCAGAATGTTGGTTTGGAATGCAATGCCGTCGATGACGCTGGTGATGGCACTGATTTTCTTCGAGCTGCCGGCGATGTCATTCATGGTTTTCACCACGTTGCCGGTCAGTTCGCCGCCCTTCTCCGCGGTGTTTGACGCATCGCGTGCCAGCTGCGTTGCCTGACGGGCGTTTTCCGCATTCTGTTTCACGGTCGCGGTCAGTTGCTCCATGCTGGCGGCGGTTTCTTCCAGTGCGGAAGCCTGCTGTTCAGTACGCGCAGATAAATCTGTGTTACCGACAGCGATACCTTTCAGGCCGGAAAACATGGTGTCTGCACCATGACGCACGGTGCGCACGGTGTTGGCCAGCGACTGTTGCATCTGTTGCAGGCTGTCGAGCATGACTTTGATTTCGTAGCGGCCTTCAACAGCGATCGGTGCCGAGATATCGCCCGCGCCGATGCGGTCAAAATGCCCGCGCATGACGGTCAGCGGCGTAAACAGGATCCGACGGGTGATGATCAACGCCAGCACGGTTAACAGCACCAGCAGAACAATAATCACCGACGTATTTACCATCACGTTCTGATAAGACTCGACCGTTTGCTGCTGCGCCTGCTGGAAACGTCCGCCGACATACTCGGTGTAATTGCCGACGTCTTTCTGGAACTGATCCTGATATTTCTGTGCCGGGCCGTTAAGGAAGCCCTGCATGTCGCCCGCTGAAAGCATATCGTTCAGCGATTGCAACATATCGTGCAGTTGCTGGTAGCTGGCTTTGTTCACCGCCGTCAGTTCCGCTGCTTTCTCGGTTCTGCGTGGTAGCGCCAAAAATGCCGCATAAGCGTCTTCGGCTTTTTTCAGGCTGGCTTTGGCATCGGCCATCAGCTGCGTGATGTTGTCCTGTGGCTGTTTGAGTGCCAGACGCGTTGCCGCGCGGTTGAGCGTATTACGGGTTTGCAGCAGATATGACCAACTCTGGCTCAGCGCATCGCGTTGCTGAGTCGTATTTGAAATCTGTTCGAAGTTTGTTTTATCCGTGTGGGCGGCGTACAGCGATAAACCGCTGTTAACCAGTTGCATCACAAAAAACACTAACAACAGTAAAAACATGCAGGTGGACACACGGATGTGCTTAAACATGGGTAGCCTCTTTATGTGCCGGCCCTGACCGGCACAGTATTTCTTATAATTATTGCGATGTACGTGGCTTAAAAAGTTTCCCAGTTTTCAGTCAGATTGCTCTCAGACGCGCCACCTGTACCGGCTTTAGAACCTGACAGGTTTGGCGTCAATAAAGGCAATCTTGACGAAGACGAAGTTACCGGGCGCACGCTGTTTGTTACGGACTGACTCAAGGTAAACACCGCCACCGATTGCGTCAGCAGGCTCGCCTGCTCTTCCAGCGCCGCCGAGGCGGACGCGGATTCTTCAACCAGTGAGGCGTTCTGCTGGGTCACCCGATCCATTTCGGTAATCGCCTGTGCGACCTGCTCAATCCCGCGGCTTTGTTCATCCGATGCCGAGGTGATTTCGCCCATGATGTCAGTGACGCGGGTTACCGCATTCACCATGTCATTCATGGTTTCACCGGCACTTTCTGCCAGTACCGAACCGGTATTAATGCGGCTGACGGAGTCGTCTATCAGACCTTTAATTTCTTTTGCTGCCTGTGCGCTGCGCTGCGCCAGGCTGCGGACTTCACCGGCCACCACCGCAAATCCGCGACCCTGTTCACCGGCACGCGCGGCTTCCACCGCGGCATTCAGTGCCAGAATGTTAGTCTGGAAGGCGATGCCGTCGATCACACCGGTAATGTCGGTGATTTTCTTCGAGCTGCTGGCAATGTCGTTCATGGTTTCGACCACGTTCGCCACCACTTTGCCGCCTTTAAGCGCCGTTTCCGACGCGCTCAGTGCCAGCTGGCTGGCCTGACGGGCGTTTTCGGCGTTCTGTTTCACAGTGGCAGTCAGCTGCTCCATGCTGGCGGCGGTTTCTTCCAACGCCGACGCCTGTTCTTCAGTACGGGAAGAGAGATCGCTGTTACCGGCAGAGATTTCGCTCGCGCCGCTGTAAATCGCGTCTGCGCCATGGCGCACGCCGGATACCGTACGAATCAATTCTTCCTGCATGTACTTGAGACTATCGGCAAGCTGGCCGATTTCATTACGGCTTTTCACCACTATTTCGTGCGTCAGATCACCGGTCGCGATTTTGCGGATGGTAATGACGATATTTTTCAGCGGATGAATCAAAATGCGCTGCACGCCGACCCACGCCAGAACGATGATAATCGCCAATACAATCAGTACGGTGCCCAGCATCCACAACGCGTGGCTGAAGGAGTTCTCGCTGACTTTCACGGCCTCGTCATAAAGATGGTCGTTTTGGTCGATATAGGACACGAACGCTTTTTCGAAGTTATCCTGATACTTCTGCGTCGGCTGTTCGAAGAAATCATTGATGCGCCCGAGACCAATCAGCTCAATCAGTTCCGCCAGAGCGTCATGCAGCACCTGATATTGTTTTTTAGCTTCTGCCGCTAACGCCGGGTTCTGGCTGGCATCTACCGGAATTTTTTGATAGTTGGCAAAGTGCTGATCGGCGATTTTCAGATCCTGAGTCGCCGTGTCGACAAGCTCTTTAACCGTCGCGCCGCTGCCCATCTGGTTCGCGTCGAGCATAAAACGAATACCCGCGCGGTTAAGCGTGTTACGGGTTTGCAGCAAGTAGATCCAGCTGGCGTTAAATTCCGCCTGCTGTAAACGGATCTGTTGCGACGTGGTGAAATTGTCTTTGTCCGTCTTCAGTGATTTGAAGAACAGGCCACCGGATACCAACTGTAAAGCACCGAAGACCACCAGTAAGATCACGATGCCCGTGACCACTTTCATACGGTTGAACATGTTGTACCTTTTTAAATGAGAATTATCTGGAAGGGTTATCGGCAGGATCGGGGGGAACTTTATGTGATGGGGATCGAAAAATTTTGCGGATTAGGTGGAGGGTTTAAATCAAAACCGTGGGCGTCGGCCTGTCGCCGCCGCCCGATTTGCCCCCCAGGCTTTAAACTGCGCGCTGACGCTGGAACGAGGGGCCTGTTCTGTGACTACGGCGTTTGGTGAGGGTTGTTCGCTTCATTTCAGTGGCATCAACATTCTCTGCCTGATGCCAGTCCTGTTTCATGCGGCTTCCTCGCAGGTCGTATACAGCGAACTGCGCAGCATCTCGAAACGCTCCCAGAGAATAAATGCGAGGATCTCTTTTATCTTTCTGTCGTGCAGCGTCATCAGTGCGTAATTCAGCGCCATGCACTGATCGCATAGCTCAGAAGGTTCCAGTTCGGTGTAATCGAACAGGCCATCGTCGGCGGGCATTTCAGGATGCTTACGATGCTCGGGAACCGGCTGCATCAGCGCCGCTTCCAGGTTTTCCAGCTGATGCTGTAGCATCAGCGAAAGAATATTCTGCGCCCCGCTGTTCTGCGGATTGATCATCGCATTCGCGATTAAGCGGCAGCTGTCGGTGATTGACCATGAATCGTGAACTGTGTCGGATGTTTCATTGGTATTCATTTAAATGGCTTCCAGAAAAGCTTATTACGCTGCCTCCTAAGATCCTACACTTTGGAGGTAACCCAGGCGGGGGTAGGAATCGATGTACTGGAATTGTCGATCAGCCCTGGAGCTGCCCCACCTGAGTCACCATTGATATATTACAGAAGTATTTGAAAATCCACTGCAATAATGAGTGATACAAAGCGATAGCGCATGCAAACCGCAATGCGCTGAATAGTACAACCAGGTTCCTACACCCGGCTGGGGATTTTGCCGCAGCGGGGACACTTTAGCCAGATACCCATACAGATAAAATGGGTAAATAATGAGAATGGGATATTGCTTCCAGGGAATTTTTTACCGTTTGCAGTCAGTTGCATTGGGCGCGATTGACTGGTGTTGGGAAGGGCTGCCTGGGCGGCAGTGAACGTTGTATTACCACAAGAAATATTAGACCAAATTTTCTAAGCTGCCTGCACGGCAGTGAACTTCGTCAAGCTGGACATGGTGCAACCTACAGATTTCTAAGCTGCCTGTCCGGCAGCAATGTAAAAACAGCATTTAATTACTTAAAATCAATTATATAGAGCTAATTTTTCGTGTAAAAGTAATGCCAGTGAGTGCTAAATAATTCCCTTTTACTTCATATAGTTAAAAATGGTTTTGGGGAAAGGTTTTTTGGAAGTATGGATGTTTATCCGCGAGTAATACAGGGTATATCCGGGAGTTCAAATCCCCCCAGCCCCACCAATTCAGATAGGACAGTGGCAGGACAAGCTCATAAAAACCAGTAACTTATGAGCGGAGTTAAGACCCAGCGCTGACACCATCTAGACAGAAAAGGATACGTAAAAGATACGCGGCTCCTTCTGTTAAGAGAACCTCTGCCACCAGCAGAGGTTTTTTTTCGTCTTAAATGCACGGCGTGTCGTCGAACACATCATTCCTGGCATCATAAATGATATGCGTCACAACCCCCTCGGCCACCAGCTCGTCATCTGCGAATGCTTCGCCGAACTCAATGAAGACGTTCTTGTCGGCCAGTGACTCCAGCCCGCAGCGGAGGGTTGCCGGGTCTATTTCAAGGGAGGAAAAGCCTATCGGTTAATCCAGACAACATGCATATGTAAAAATACATAACATTTCTTTACGCTTCCTTGCCTTCCGCGAAACAGATGTTAGGATCCTGCAATCGCTCTTTTCAAGAAGATCATAATGTTAAAAGTCTTTGTTAAATATGCAATGGTTGGCGGACTAAACACAGCCATCCACTGGATAACATTCGCTATCGTTTACCACGTCATTAAGCACGACCAAATGATCAGCAACTTTGCCGGGTTTTGCGTTGCCGTCACATTCAGCTTCTTCGTGAATGCAAAATGGACTTTTCAGTCTGAACACACCCCGCTTCGATATTTCATGTATGTAGGATTTATGGGGGCGCTTGCACTGCTATGCGGGTATACGGCAGACGCCGTCGACCTGAACCCGCTCGTAACACTGATAGCATTCTCGGCAATAAGCCTATTTATTGGCTTCCTGTATTCAACATTCATCGTGTTTAGGGAGGAATAATGAAAATATCTCTGGTCGTTCCTGTTTTCAATGAAGAAGATGCGATCCCAATTTTTTATAAAGCAGTTCGTGGTCTTGAAGCCCTCACCTCCTATGAAGTTGAAATAATATTCATCAATGATGGCAGCAAAGATTCCACGGAAGCGATTATTAACACCTTAGCCGTTTCTGATAATCTTGTGGTTCCACTCTCCTTCACTAGAAACTTTGGGAAAGAACCGGCTTTGTTTGCCGGACTAGACCGAGCAACGGGTGAGGCGATTATCCCTATTGATGTCGATTTGCAAGATCCAATCGAAGTTATCCCACTTCTAATAGAAAGGTGGAAGGAAGGCGCTGATATGGTTCTGGCAAAGCGCACTGATCGCTCCACCGACGGCCGTCTGAAGCGTAAGACAGCAGAGTGGTTCTACAAGCTACACAACAAAATCAGTACCCCTCAGATCGAGGAGAATGTTGGTGATTTTCGCCTGATGTCTCGCGCTGTAGTGGAAAACATTAAACTTATGCCAGAACGAAACTTGTTTATGAAAGGTGTGTTGAGCTGGGTTGGTGGCCGCTCCGATGTTGTTGAATACGCGCGCGCGGAACGCGTAGCAGGCAGCACCAAATTCAATGGGTGGAAACTCTGGAACCTTGCTCTTGAGGGAATAACCAGTTTCTCCACCTTCCCGCTTCGCATGTGGACGTATATCGGATTGTTTGTCGCTGGGTTTGCATTCATTTACGGCGCATGGATGATTATAGATACCATTGCTTTTGGAAATCCAGTTCGTGGATACCCTTCACTGTTAGTATCAATATTATTTCTTGGAGGGATTCAACTAATAGGCATTGGCGTGTTAGGTGAATATATTGGAAGGATTTATATAGAAGTTAAAAAAAGACCAAAATACATTTTGAAGGAAAGAAAATGAACACACCAACATTTTATAAAAATGAGTTTTGTGTCTTTTTTATTACAGCACTGCTATGTTCAATAGCTGTATATGGATTCGAACTTACTCATTTTACATTATCAATAGATGAGGAGTTTCAGGATAATTTCAATCAGACAATAGGACTTGGCAGATGGGGTCATTCGCTATTAAGAGAGTATATTTTACCTGAGCCATACGCCCCATTCTTTACTTCTCTCATATCCATCATTTTTCTCTCTGCCTCTGCTGCATTATTTACCAGAAGTTTAGGATTAAATAAAAATGATGGCATATTGATATGCATGATGTACATAGCTATGCCACAATTTGCTTACCAACTTGACTTTGCAAATCAGAGCGATACGGTAGCTCTTTCATTTTTCACATCTACGACTGCCGCTTATATTTTCAGAGAAAATAATTACAAAATACTTTCATATAGCTCTGCGCTCTGTACATTGCTCATGGTGGCTTCTGTTTCCATTTATCAATCTACGGCCCCAATGGCTATAACTATCGTGCTGATAGCAATCACTTTTGATCTTATACACAAAAGATTAAATTCAAAGCAGTCCATTTCTGGTTTTATCTCTTTCCTAATTCTTTCGGTTATTGCTGTAACTATTTATCAGCTCATATCATATTACGTACAACACAAAACTGGTAATCTTTCAGGTTCATATCTGTCTCAGAATATTAGGTGGAATAAAGAGTCTTTGCATACAACTATAATTAACATTTGGATATCATTATCATCATATTTCAGTGGAACTGCATTCTTTGGTCTTAACGCTTATATAATCACAGGATTCTGCTCTGCCGTATCGTTGATATTGATAGTAAAAAGAAAACTACCGTATGTTTTATTAATTGCCATTCCAGCAATTGTGTTGTCTCCATTTGTTATGAACGTAGCATTCGGCAGTAATATGCCTCCTAGAACTCTTACTTCAATGAGTGCCGCGTTTGCGGGTTCGATTGGAGTTTTGTTCGCCCTCATAAAGACTAATTACTTAAAGATAAGCCTGGCGACTGTTGCTCTGCTTTGCGGGTCTGCTTCATCAAGTCAATTATTTTACTCAGATTATATATCTTATAATTCTGATTTGATGCTTGCCAATAGAATTTTGAGTTCAATATATTCAAATATTGATGATTTCTCTGAAGGAAAAGATACTGTTTATTTCTATGGTGGTTACAACGTTACAAATAATTGGAAGAGAAACGCTGATGTATTTGGTCAGTCTTTCTTTTCATGGGACAGAGGTAACAACTTAAGGATTAGAGCATTCTACAGCACAAATGCGATTGCTCACTTTAAAGCAACCGCGCCATCAGCAGTGAGAGAAATAAAAAATAAAATAGATAGAATGCCATCGTGGCCAGCAAAGGGGTCAATAGCAAGAGTGAATGGTCATGTTGTTGTTAAACTGAGCGAAAGACCAGGACGAGATTAATGTATCCCCGGGAAGCCGGGGCTTTTATTATCTCCCTTCGCTTCTCCCCGTAATGAATCGCCACGGGTTTAACCGACACCTCAAAGTCATTTAAGATGACTTAAAAGAGAGGTGCCCATGAGCAGTAAACGTTATCCCGAAGAGTTCAAAATTGAAGCGGTCAAACAGGTTGTTGATCGCGGCCATTCCATCGCTAGCGTTACCACCCGTCTTGATATCACCACGCACAGCCTCTATGCCTGGGTAAAAAAGTATGGCCCTGATTCATCAACCACTAAAATGCAGTCCGATGCCCAGTCTGAGATCCGGCGACTTCAGAAAGAACTGAAGCGGGTTACTGACGAGAGACATACTAAAAAAAGCCGCTGTAGATTCAATCTGTCAACGCAACACCCCTTTCAATTATCTCTTTCGGTGTTTTGAACTTCAGTGTCTTTCTTGGTCTGTTGTTTAGCTGAGCTGCAACCTGATCCAGCTCATGTTCAGTATATTGGGCAAGGCATGTCTTTTTGGGAAAGTACTGTCTAATTAGCCCATTAGTGTTCTCGTTTGTTCCCCGCTGCCAGGGACTCTGAGGATCGCAGAAGTAAACTTTAACTCCGGTGCTGCCAGTAAATTCCAGATGCCTGGCCAGCTCCATTCCTCTGTCCCATGTCAGTGATTGCCGGAGTTCAGGCGGCAAGCTCAGGAATTTGTCGGTAAGAGCCTGATTCACTGAGAAAGAATCTTTGCCCCTGAGTCTAAGGATGATCGTATAACGTGATTTTCGGTCTACAAGTGTGGCTATATGCGAGTTTTTTGTGCCTGATACTAAATCGCCTTCCCAGTGCCCCAGAGAGCGTCTGTTATCGATATGCCGGGAGCGTTCGTGAATTGGCGTTCCGTTCACTATGTTGATCGTACCTCTTTCACCTTTGCGGGTATGGCGTCTGCCATGACGAAGGCTATGCGACCGGCGCAGATGCTGTACATTCAGGTGGTGTAGCGCTTCACGGCTACGAAAGAACAGCGTTTTATAAATTGTCTCAGGTGATATTCGCAGTGTTTTTTGACGCGGCTTCGTTCGCCTTAACCATCCTGATATTTGCTCAGGAGACCACTTCATCTCCAGCTTTTCCAGAACAAGCTCTCGCAAGGGTAAATTCTGATCCAGTAAGCACGGTTTTGGTCTTTTCGCCATCCTGTTGGCCCGGTTATTAGCATCAACAGCTTTGTAATAACGCCTGCCTCGGTTACGCTGAACTTCACGTGAGATCGTCGAAGGACTACGATTTAGCGCAGTAGTTATCGCACGAATGCTCATTTTGGCTGACAAACCGGCTCGTATTTCCTCGCGCTCAGACAGCGTCAGGTGAGCTACAGCCCGCTTGCGCTCATTGGGTTTTATGCCGCCAGTATCTCTTAACATAGTAAAGATTGTTCCTGGTTTCGAACCCAGGATATTAGCTATTTCACTAAAGCCTGTTCCGTTCTTCCACAGTTCAAAAACAGATGCTTTTTCCTTTGCTGTAAATGTCCGTCTCATTCAAAAATCCTCCGCAACCCCATGTTTTCACATGACTGTTGCGTTGACCAATTGAATCTACAGCGGCGTACTTCGCAAAACTGTCCGACTGAGGTACGCCTTTAGCCGTGACAATAGCCATGGCTGGCCTGTTCGTCTGCTCTGCCGGGTTCTGGATATTCATCCGAGTGGATTTTATGTCTGGCTTCAGGAGCCACATTCACAACGTCACCAGGCAGACCACATGCTGACCGGGCAGATCAAACAATTCTGGCTTGAGTCAGGCTGTGTCTATGGTTATCGCAAGATCCATCTCGATCTGCGTGATACCGGGCTACAGCGCGGAGTGAACCGGGTCTGGCGGCTGATGAGGCGTGCCGGAATAAAGGCTCAGGCCGGGTACCGGAGCCCACGGGCACGTAAAGGTGAGGCCAGCATCGTGGCACCCAACAGGCTCCAGCGGCAGTTCAATCCGGACGCACCGAATGAGCGTTGGGTGACGGACATAACCTACATCCGGACCCATGAAGGCTGGCTGTATCTGGCCGTGGTGGTTGATCTGTTCTCCCGAAAAGTTATCGGCTGGTCAATGCAACCCCGGATGACAAAAGATATTGTCCTGAACGCATTACTGATGGCGGTATGGCGGTGTAATCCTCATAAACAGGTACTGGTTCACTCTGATCAGGGCAGTCAATACACAAGCCATGAATGGCAGTCGTTCCTGAAATCAAACGGTCTGGAAGGCAGCATGAGTCGTCGCGGTAACTGCCACGACAACGCGGTTGCGGAAAGCTTTTTCCAGCTACTGAAACGCGAACGGATAAAGAAAAAAATCTACGGAACGCGGGAAGAAGCCCGCAGCGATGTTTTTGATTACATCGAAATGTTTTATAACTGTAGGCGTCGACATGGTTCAAGTAATCAGATGCCACCGGCGGAATATGAAAACCAGTATTATCAACGGCTCGAAAGTGTCTAGATTATCCGTGGCGATTCAAAGCTGCCTGCACGGCAGTGAACTTCAAAAGTCGTGGGTGCGATACTGCTACGGTTTTCTAAGCTGCCTGCACGGCAGTGAACAAAGGCAGTCTTTCAGCGAAGGTTTCGTTGTATTTCTAAGCTGCCTGTACGGCAGTGAACTGTTAGAGATTGAAGGTACTACTCTGAACGAAAAGAGATTATCTCTGTTTGACGAGAAAAACCCTCTTTTTTTGCCAGTTAATTACACCTTTTAAAATCAGTCAGTTAGATTTGGTGATGAAAAAAGGGTTTTGACAGCGGAGTCGTCAGCTGTACCCCATCCCATCCTTCCCCTTCGCAGGGGAAGGATGGGATGGGGTGTTTTCATAGCCTACTGAACAGTGCAGAAACAGATAGTTTCAGGGAGAGGTTTTATTCTATTTCTGGCCGGTGTGGGCTGATACACACCGTCTGGACCTTATTTTTGAGCCTGAAGTTAAATAACAACCAGCTCGCCAGTGCCAACACCCATACGCCCAGAGCGCCGTAGAGCAAGACACCCGAAAAACCGTCAACCAGCGCCTGTCGTGCCACGCCGGATACTTCACCGCCACCGGCGATGCGCTCCGCCAGCGCGCCTAAATCCCCGACCCCTGGCATCATCTCCCGAAGCCCTGCTTCAATTCCGGCGACCAGTAAGCTGCCCATCAGCGCGATGTTGATCGAAAGCGTAATCAGCCTCGCACTGATATCAATTCCGGACGCCATCCCCGCCCGGTTACCCGGTACGGAGCCGGTCGTGGTGTTGGTTACCGGCGTGTTGGTCAGCCCCAGCGCGGCACCGGCCAGCAGCGCGCCCGGCAGCAGGCTCATGTGGTATGCGGCAGCGAATTTCATCAGCATAAAGCCCGCACCAATCGTAAATAACCCCAGCGGGATCACCCGCCTCGCCCCAAACCTTACCACCAGTTTTTCGCCCAGCGGCGGCATCAGAAGAGTGGGTAAAGTGTATGCCAGCAGCGCCAGTCCGGTTGCCATGCTGCTGTAGCCCAGCCCGCTCTGATAATAAACCGGCAGATAGATTATCAGCGGCCAGAAACTGAAGTTCATGCCTATCGAGCCCATCAGGGCACCGGAAAATGCCCGGATGCGGAAGACGGAGAAATCAAACATCGGATGAGGATGGCGTTTTTCAATCCAGACAAACAGCGCCGCGCTGAGCAAAGTTGCCAGCAGGATCACACGCGCGGTGACGCTGCTCCAGCCGAGACTGCTGCCTTGGGTGATGAGATACGTAGTGCCCATCACCGCCGCCGAAAGCGTTACCAGCCCGCCGAGATCGAGTTTTCTGGCTTGTGTGTCACGCGATTCAACCACGTTTTTCAGCGCCAGAACCAGCGTCAGCAGCGCGATAAAACCGTGTACCAGAAACACCCATTGCCAGCTGAACCAGGCGACGAGCATCCCGCCGATGATCGGGCCAAAACCCAGCCCGAAACCGAACGTGATGCCCCATGCCGCAAACGCACGACTGCGCGCTTTACCCTGCGGGAACTGGAACGACAGTATCGCAATCAGGCACGTCAGCATTGCGCCGCCGCTCAGCCCCTGCAGGAAACGCCCGACGATCAGCCACAATGCGCTTTCTGCCAGTCCACACATCAGCGACGTCAGCCCGAATGCGATGATGCTAATAATGAAAACCCGTTTGCGCCCGTATCTGTCCGCCAGCGTTCCGGTCGCCATCAGTACGGTTGTGCAGGCCAGCGTGTAGGCATTCATGATCCACTGTAACTCCCTGAAACTGGCGTGCATCTCTTGCTCGAGCACCGGCAAAATCACCGGCACGCTGGAGATCTCCAGCCCTGACATCAGCGCGGCGAGACATACCGCCATCAGTGCCAACATGTTCTTCATACTCAATCCCTGCAAAACGTTAAGAGAGTGCCAGCATGGAGGATTGGCACGACGGTGGAAATCCACCCTGATGCCATGTATCGTCAAGATCATGCCAACATTACCGGTAACCCTTTTATGCACATTACGTCCCCACTCTCTGCCCGTTCGCCCGCGCCGATAAACCGTCGGCTGGTGCTGCTGGCGTACGAATTCCTGTGTACGTTTGAATTCGGGATTGCGGTTGAGGCATTTGGTCGCGCCGACGATGTCTCCGGCCAACCTTTATATGAATTGTGTGTCGCGTCGGTAGAAGAAGGCTCGTTCGGCGCACAGGGCGGCGTACGACTGGTGGTCGATGGTGGGCTTGAGCTGCTTGAAAATGCGGGCACGATTGTGATCCCCGGCTGGCGAAGTGTCCACGAACCGGCCCCGGACAAGCTTATCGCTGCGCTGCAAAAAGCACATAGAAATGGCACCAGGATCGTCTCGATCTGCGCGGGAAGTTTTGTGCTGGGTGAAGCCGGTCTGCTCGACGGCAAACGCGCCACCGCCCACTGGAACAGCACAGAGATTCTGGCGCAGAGGTTCCCGAAAGTGCAGGTAGAACACGGTATGATTTATGTCGATGAAGGCAGCATCATCACCTCTGCGGGAGGCGCAGCCGGTGTCGATTTATGTCTGCATCTGATCCGCCGGGATTACGGCATCGAAGTCGCCAACCGTACCGCGCGCAGAATGGTGACACCGCCGCTGCGCGAAGGTAATCAGGCGCAGCTGATCCACCAGCCTGTGCCGCGGCGTCAGGCAAAAACCCTCGCCCCGCTGCTCGACGATTTACGCAGTCATCTGAATACGCCGCTGGTGATCGAGCAGCTTGCGACCCAGGCCGGTATGAGCCGCCGCACTTTTTTGCGTCGTTTTCATGATGCAACGGGCACAACGCCGGGCGAATGGATGCTCAGCGTGAGGCTGAAGAAAGCCTGCGCCCTGCTGGAAAACGGAAGACTCAGTATCGAACGGGTGGCCGAACAGGCTGGATTTGGATCGCCGGAAACGTTGCGCCATCACTTCCGGCAACGCCTTGGGACGACGCCAACGAAATGGCGGAAAGGGTTTGAGGTTCGCCCGCTCAGCTAAACGACAGGACAACCCGGCATCCTCCCTCTTCACAGGGGGAGGAGCGGTTCGGTATGAGCCGATGCCCACGACCTTGACCTTACAGCTGAAACAGTTCTTAGATTTTACTCACAGAGTCAATCAACGCCATTTCTTCACTGCTCAGTAACTTCTCAATATCCACCAAAATCAACATCCTGTCTCCCAGTGACCCTAACCCGGTCAGGTATTCGGTCGACATGGTCACCGCAAATTCCGGCGCAGGAAGGATCTGATCTTGTGTCAGCGACAGCACATCGGATACGCCGTCAACCACTATTCCGACCACGCGGTTTACGAAGTTGAGGACGATAACGACGGTGTTTTCATTGTAAATCACGTTTTCCTGCGCGAACTTCACACGCAGGTCGAGAATAGGCACGATCACGCCGCGCAGGTTGGTGACGCCTTTAATGAATGCTGGCGTATTCGCAATGCGGGTTACCTGATCGTAACCACGGATTTCCTGCACTTTCAGGATATCGATACCGTATTCTTCATCGCCCAGGGTAAAGATCAGGAATTCCTGTCCTACCGTTTCGCCCGCAATTTTTGCCACAGTTGCAAGTCCTGCCATGTTATTCACCCTTAAATCAGCCTGAGTTTTTACGCCCGATGGCCGTCACCTGACGGGACAGCCACCGGAGGTTTTGCATGCTTTTATTGTTTAATCACATCACGCGGCAGATGCGCCCGTCGCACGTTTGTCACGGTTCAGCGCCTGCAATGCCGACACGTCCACAATCAGCGCCACGCTGCCGTCACCGAGAATGGTGGCGGCGGAAATACCCGGCACTTTGCGATAGTTGCTTTCCAGATTCTTCACCACCACCTGATGCTGACCAATCAGCTGATCGACCAGTAAGGCGTAGCGGCGCCCTGCACTTTGCAGTATCACCACAATGCCCTGCGTGGCCTCGGTCTTCGCGGCTTCAACCTCAAACACGTTGTACAACTCGACCAGCGGCAGATATTCGCCGCGCACTTGCAGAACGCGCTCGCCACCGGCCAGCGGGTGTAAATCTTCTGCCAGCGGTTGCAACGATTCCATCACCGCATTCAATGGCAGAATGAAGACTTCTTTGCCGACTTTGACTGACATGCCATCGAGGATAGCCAGAGTCAGTGGCAGCAGGATACGGATCGTAGTGCCTTTGCCCTGCTGGGAATGGATTTCGACGTGACCGCCCATTTCCTGAATGTTTCGTTTCACCACGTCCATGCCCACGCCGCGGCCTGACACATCGGTGACTTTCTCCGCCGTCGAGAAACCCGGTGCGAAAATCAGCATACCGACGTCTTCGTCGCTCATGCTTTCGCTGACGTTCATGCCCTGCGACAGCGCTTTGGCAATGATACGTTCGCGGTTCAGACCGGCACCGTCATCAACCACTTCGATGCAGATGTTGCCGCCCTGATGTTCCGCTGACAGCGTCAGGTTGCCGGTTGCCGGTTTGCCATTGGCGATACGCACGTCCGGAGTCTCAACGCCGTGATCGAGACTGTTACGCACCAGGTGCGTCAGCGGATCGATAATGCGTTCAATAAGACTTTTATCCAGTTCGGTGGAACTGCCGAGCAATGTGAGTTCGATTTGCTTATTCAGCTTGCTCGCCAGATCACGTACCAGACGCGGGAAGCGGCTGAAAACGTATTCCATCGGCATCATACGAATCGACATTACCGATTCCTGCAGGTCGCGGGCATTACGCTCCAGCTGACCCATGCTGTTAAGCAGGTCGCTGTGCGCCACCGGATCCAGCAGGTCAGAGCGCTGTGCCAGCATCGACTGAGTGATCACCAGTTCGCCGACGAGGTTGATCAGTTGATCGACCTTTTCAACCGCAACACGGATGCTGGTTGATTCCGGCGCTTTTGGCGCACGGGGTTTTGGCGGTTCGCTGTCAGGCACGGCGGTCAATACCGGCGCCGGACGCGGTGCGGCCGGTACGACAGGTGCTGCGACAGCGACGGGCGCGGCGGCAACTGGCTCAGCGGCAGCCGGAGCCGTCGCCTGAGTGAAGCTGATTTGTTCCGGTTCGAGCACGAAACACAGTACCGCGATAATGTCGTCCTCGGTGACCGTAGTGACCAGCGTAGCTTCCACGCTGTCTTCGGTTTGCACCGGATCGAGGATGTCACCCAGATTGCCCAGTTCTTCAAGCATCACCGGTACTTCCTGCGGCTTAAGGCCGGACAAGCGCACGCGCATCCCGCCTTTGCCTGCGACAGGTGCCGCAGGGGCAGCCGCCGTTTGTGCAGATTCATCGGTGACAACGTGAAGATCGGCAGCCGGTTCACGCGCTTGCTGCACGTCGAGCGCCAGTTGTCTCAGGGCCGCACAGATGTATTCGAAACTGTCTGCATCGGGATCCCGCGAAGATTTATAGGCGTCCAGTTGCTCCTGCATAATATCTTTCGTTTCCAAAAACAGGTTGATAATGTCGGTGCTCAGGCTCATTTCTGCGCGTCGCGCACCGTCGAGCAGGTTTTCCAGTAAATGGGTGGTTTCCTGCAGAACCGTAAATCCAAAGGTCGCTGCTCCACCTTTAATTGAGTGCGCCGCGCGGAAAATCGCGTTGAGCTGCTCAACGTCGGGCGCATCGGGATCAAGTAACAACAGATGTTGCTCCATGTCCGCCAGCAGCTCGTCGGCTTCATCAAAAAACGTCTGATAAAAATCAGTTATATCCATGCTCACGTGATCACCTCTGCTGTGAATCGCGGCTTGTTGATGTGGTCGCAGGTGCCGTGCCTGCTGCGACAGCCGGAGCTGCCGTCGCTGCCTGAGCGTCTGCCGATGGTGTGGCTGGCGCCTGCGTCTCAATCCTGGTTGTGGTTACTGTGGTTACCGCTGTTGCTGATTCTGATGACACTGCTGGTGCTGAAGGTTCGGGGGCAGCAGCGGCAGGTGCCGGACTCATCGTCGGTGCCACGGACGGCGCTGACTGAGCTTGCGGAACCTCACTTTGTGTTGCCTGAACTTTCGGAGCCAGCGCAGGCGCGGTACTGCGGCCTGGGACTTGTCTTTGCAGCTCGCCCGCGTCACTGATAGTGATCGCTTCGCCCTCGCTGTTTTCCCGTTCAATAGCTTCCTCAGCGTGTTTGTTGAGGACCAAAATACTGATACGACGATTGATCGCGTCGCCTGCCGGATGATTTTTGAGCTGCATGGTCGATCCCATGCCCATCACCCGCAGCACTTTTCCTTCGCTCAGCCCACCGATGATCATTTCGCGACGTGACGCATTGGCACGGTCGGTCGATAATTCCCAGTTGCTGTAGCCGCGTTCGCCCTGCGCATAAGGCATGTCATCGGTATGACCGGCCAGACTGATTTTGTTCGGAAAATCATCCAAAACAGGGCCAATCGCGCGCAGAATGTCGCGCATGTACGGCTCAACGATGGCACTGCCCAGCTGGAACATCGGGCGGTTCTTGCTGTCGATGATCTGAATGCGTAACCCCTGTTCGGTCAGGTTAATCATCAGATGCGGACGCAGTCCTTTTAAGCGCGGATCCGAGGCCAGCATCTCTTCGAGTTTTTCCTGCAACTTCTTCAGGTCGCCGGTTTCACGAATTTCGCGGGCATCGCCCTGCGACTGGATCATCTTATGCACTTCGCCGTCCTGCACGGTCGGATCTTCCCCGCCGCCTGGGATCGGGCTGGTCGCATCGCTGCTGCGCGGGCCGCCGGTAATGGCCACCGCCAGCGGCGTACGGAAGTATTCGGCAATCTGCACCAATTCTTTAGGGCTGGAGATCGAAATCAGCCACATCACCAGAAAGAAGGCCATCATCGCCGTCATAAAGTCAGCGTAAGCAATCTTCCATGAACCGCCGTGATGCCCGCCGCCGTGTTTACTCTTTTTCTTACGTACAACAACGATGGGATGGCTTTGATGCTTCATACGTTTTCTTCTTCAGCTTGTTTCTGTGGTGATTTAACCTGGCGAACGTGCTCCTCCAGTTCGATAAAGGAAGGGCGTTCTGTGGTGTAAAGCGTCTTACGGCCAAACTCGACGGCGATTTGTGGTGCATAGCCGTTGAGGCTCGAGAGCAATGTCACTTTGATGCACTGCATCATTTTTGTGTTTTCAGCACTCTTCTGGCGCAGCAGGCTGGCAAGTGGAGATACGAATCCGTACGCCAGCAAAATGCCGAGGAAGGTACCGACCATCGCATGCGCGATCAGTGCGCCAAGCTCTGCCGCCGGACGGTCTGCTGCGGCCAGGGTGTGGACGATCCCCATGACAGCGGCGACGATACCGAACGCCGGAAGTGAATCCCCCACCAGCGCCAGGCTGTTGGCCGGCACTTCACTTTCGTGCTCGTGGGCTTCGATCTCTTCATCCATCAGCGCTTCAATCTCAAACGCATTCATGTTGCCGCTGACCATCAGACGTAAATAGTCAGTCAGATATTCCACTAAATGTTTATCGGCAAGGATGCGCGGATAATTAGCGAAAATGTCACTTTCTGCAGGATTGTCGATGTCATTTTCCAGCGACAGCATCCCCTGTTGGCGCGATTTGGCTAATAAGCGGTAAAGCAAGGCCATTAAATCCATGTACAACGCTTTGTTGTATTTGGACGCGCGGAACAGCTGCGGCATCGCGCGCATGGTGGATTTAATCGCTTTACCGTTGTTACCGACGAAGAAGGCACCGATACCGGCACCGCCGATGATCAGTAATTCTGCTGGTTGGTATAACGCGCCCAGTTCCCCGCCGACGAGCATGAAACCGCCAAACACTGAGCCCAGCACCACGATGTAACCTATTATCACTAGCACGATGAATCCTTAATTCGATGTGGTTTTAGGGCGAGGAAAAGCGCATCGCCGTGAGCCTGCCGAAATCTATGCAACGCAAAACGATTGCATAAACGGTGCCAGACAAAGGCAAAGAGATGAGGGGATAAATAGGGAGCGGTGTTACCACCGCCCAGGCATTCTTACTGCGACCCTGACATCTCAGACTGCGCGCTTGACCTTTTCGTCCAGCTCTTGAGATGTTATATCGGCAACCTGCGGGGAAAGTTTACGTTTTTTTACTGCGCGGGATGGGGGTTGGCAAAGACTGCAAACAAACCCGTGGCGGGGCTGGTGTGCATGGGTAATAAATGAGCCGTCACAACAGTTGCAGGCGGAAAGCTGCAACATGCCGCTGTCGACAAAACGTACCAGTGTCCAGGCGCGGGTCAGCGCTAAAATCGGCGCTTCACCCGGCTGTTCAGGGCACTGTTCGAGGTACAAACGATAGGCACTGATCACCGCTTCGACGCCATTACAATGCCCGCTCTTCATCAGAAAAGAGTATGCGTTGTAAAACATCGAAGAGTGAATGTTTTGTTCCCAGGTCATGAACCAGTCCGTTGAGAACGGCAACATGCCCTTCGGTGGCGGGCTGCCACGTAATTCTTTATAAAGTTTTATCAGACGGCCACGGCTTAATTGCGTTTCGCTTTCCAGCATCTGCAATCTCGCGCCCAGTGAAATCAGCTCCATGGCAAGCTGAATATCACGTGCTTCCTGAACAATGCTTTTTTCCGCCGGTTTAACTGGCGTGTCTTTGATTAGCATGTTGCGCCCTTAATCGACATGACTACGCCCTTTTCTTCATGGCGCCGCTGTCTCTCGCCGCCAGACCTTTAAGCAGGTGGCTCGACAACAGGATACCGGTATGGATTTGTTGCAAATCGTCAACGCGGGATTCCTGAGTCAGGCGTTCAATGGTCTTACTGTCATCAAAGCGGAACTGGCAAAGAAGCTGATTCGTTTCAGCTAATTTCACCATTTGTGGCAACGTAAGTTGACCTAAAGCATCTGCCATCACGTCATCTATCCCTAAACGGAACATCGCGGAGGCTTTTTCGTCGTTAATCAAACGCTGTGCCAAAAGTAAATATGACAGGTTGATATCATATATGTGCTTAAGCAATTCGGACATGCTGTTCTACCCCATTACCGATGCCACATTTTTAATGTGGCTGATTGATAGACATATTCCATGCAGCAAGAGTTTTACCCGGCTTGTCAGGGAGTATTTTTTCACTATCAAAACAATTAGATCATTGGCTGATTAATAAATCTCACGTCGTAAATATGGATTTATCCCGCGGTATTTACTTCACCGCCAATACAAGGTTGTTCCTGATGTAAACTAAATTAAGTGTGACAATTGCAATGCTAAGTAATCTTCAAACATATCAGTTTTGGTGTACTGGCAGGGTCCGTTGCTGTGATGGCGTGTCGTTCAGTGAAACGCTTTTACATACATTATTAGGAATAATCTTACTACGACGCAACTCTACCCCTCTTTCCTTTATACATACAATCTAACTGATCACGAATTTTGAATAAAGTGTGACGCACATCACACTATTGAAATTTATTTTATCCTAAAAAGCGCAATTTATCGTAAAAATTTGCGCAGTTTTAACGCAAAAGTAAAAAAGCATCTAAAAACCTGCCTCCAGACTGCTTTTTTGACGGGTTTTGAGATCATTTTGTACAAAGACCGCCTAAAGCCAAATGATAAGAATAATCCTAACTTAAGCATAGACCTAACAGTGAATTGTGCTGGTAATTTCTGATAGTGCGATCATTGTGCTAAACGTGCTCAACCCAGTCAGCATGCGGGATGTGGGGGATTTGCGTTAAGGAATTTTGGTTAAAAATGATGCGAAAGGTTTTGAAAACGTGAACAACTACACGATTTGAAAAGTAAAAAGACAATGAGTGTAAGAAAATGTGTTGGGGTACGGGAAGTCATCCGGTGAGCAGACCAGATTGATAAGCAGATGTGATGTTACGCGGGCAGTGTGCCTTCATTCGTTATCGGCAAACTTCACAATAACTTTAGTGATTAGACTTAAAAAAGTGGTTTATACCGGATAATCACAAATAAAAAGATGTCGATTAGGATTTTTATTACCTATACAGCAGCCTTCTCCCCTTTTCAGGAGAAAAAAACGCATGAGGAACATCTCTGACAACCCCATCAGCGCAGTGAGTTAATCAACCAGCGAAATAAAGGGTTATTGAAGAGGGTTTTTTAAATAAAGAAAGTGAAGTTAACTCTGATGATGTGATTATGGAGGAAGAAAACTTTCATTCAAAAGCTGTCTGTTCATTACCCAATGCGTAATTCTGATTGAATGAACCTGCCGCTCATTGCGGCAGGTCATAACTTAATATTATTACTCGCAGAGTAATGGTTGCGACATCGCTTAGAAAGGCATCGTCCGCGGATCGGGATATTGATATTCGAAACCCAGCTCTTTGCAGATGCGCTCGCCGTCCACAGTTTTACCTTTCGATGCTGACGCTTCTTCAGCAAACGTCGGCGCTTCCAGCCCCATCTGACGCGCCAGGGCCGGATAGAATTCGGACTTAGCCGGATGATGCGGTGCACAGAGATTATAGGTGTGGCCGCCTTTCGGCAGACTCAGCAATAAGGTGATCGCGGCGATCACATCATCCTGATGCACCAGGTTTACGCCATTTTGTCCGCCCTTCACGTCGGTCTTGCCGGCCATGAAACGCCCCGGATGGCGATCGCCCCCCACCAGCCCGGCCAAACGTAAGACATCCACCGAGGTATGCGGCAGGCTGTGTAACCAGTTTTCCAACTCTTTAAGCACTTTGCCGCTGGAGGTGACAGGCTCAAGCGCTGAACCTTCGCGCACTGTACCTTCTCTTTCACCATAGACGGAGGTCGAGCTGGTAAAAATGATGCGCGGAACGTTATGCGCCAGCGCGCTGTCGGTCAGCAGCTGTACCGCCTGAAAATAGAGTTCGCTGCCTTCGACAGTTCTGCGTGCCGGTAACGTAATAATCAGAGCATCGACGTTCAGCAGCTTATCCAGATCTTCTGCCTCGCATTCCATATGAGGGGTAAACACTAACGGATAGCAGTCGATGCCAACCATTCTGGCCGCGTCCACGCCATCGGGGGTAGTTTTGCTGCCCACCACGTCGTAGCCTCTGGCCGCCAGCGCCATCGCCAGAGGCATTCCCAGCCAACCTAACCCTATAATCGAAACCTTCTTCATATCTCACTCCCTTTGCTCTGTGACCGATGGTCGCCGGGCGCCATCTGCCGGTCTCTTTATCTCTACCCTTTATACTAGCCCTTCCATCCTTATAGATGCGTAAGCTTTTCTCCGGGACTGTTAACAGATCATTCATTTTATCGATGAAAGAGACCCTGCCGATAAGAAAAACTCATCATCGGAAAAAAAGGTTGCGCTCAAGCCGCCCGATAGTTTAGTTTTATTGGCAACCGAATTTGATTTGTGTGGCGAATGTTTTTAGTTAAAACATCGCGGCACTGAATGAACTTAACGAGATACGAAAATGACAAACGTTCTGATTAACCACCATCATCACCATCACCCTGACTAGTCTTGCAGGCGATTGGTGCTGGAAGACTGTCTAGATCTTCCAGTGGAGCAGAACGCAGAGAAAGCCCCCGGAAGATGACTTCCGGGGGCTTTTTTTTGTCCCAACGAATTGAAGTAAAAGCATTTGTACAAAAACTCTGCACACAACATTTACGATATTAAAACTGAAAATAAAGAAATTGAGGTCATCATGCTGGATAAAACACGTTTACGGATAGCAATGCAGAAATCTGGTCGCCTGAGCGACGAGTCACGCGAACTTCTGGCTCGCTGTGGGATTAAAATCAATCTGCAGGAACAACGCCTGATCGCTTTCGCAGAAAACATGCCGATCGATATTTTGCGCGTACGTGATGACGACATTCCGGGACTGGTCATGGATGGCGTGGTCGATCTGGGTATCATCGGTGAGAACGTGCTGGAAGAAGAGTTGCTGGCCCGCCGCGCACAGGGTGAAGATCCGCGTTACTTCACTCTGCGTCGTCTGGATTTCGGCGGTTGCCGCCTGTCATTGGCCACTCCGCTCGATGCTGAATACACTGGCCCGCAAAGCCTGCAAAATTCCCGTATCGCCACATCTTATCCTCACCTGCTCAAGCAATATCTCGACAAACAAGGCGTTGATTTCAAATCCTGCCTGCTGAACGGCTCCGTAGAAGTCGCGCCGCGCGCCGGTCTTTCTGATGCCATTTGCGACCTGGTCTCCACCGGCGCAACGCTCGAAGCCAACGGCCTGCGCGAAGTTGAAGTGATTTACCGCTCGAAAGCCTGCCTGATCCAGCGCGATGGCGAAATGCCGGAAGCTAAACAGCAACTGATCGACAAAATGATGACCCGTATTCAGGGCGTGATTCAGGCGCGCGAATCCAAATACATTATGTTGCACGCGCCAAGTGAGCGTCTGGACGAGATCGTTGCCCTGCTGCCGGGCGCTGAACGTCCGACCATTTTGCCGCTGGCCGGCGATCAGCAGCGCGTGGCGATGCACATGGTCAGCAGCGAAACGTTGTTCTGGGAAACCATGGAGAAACTGAAAGCGCTGGGCGCCAGTTCGATTCTGGTTCTGCCAATCGAAAAAATGATGGAGTAATGCCATGCAGCCAAACGCGTTCACTACCCCGATTGACTGGCAGCAATGCGACGAACAACAGCGTCGCAGCCTGCTGACCCGTCCGGCGATTTCGGCATCCGACCGTATTACCGAATCTGTCAGCGAGATCCTGCGTCGCGTGCGCAGCGAAGGTGACAGTGCGTTGCGCGAGTTTTGCGCCCGCTTTGATAAGACTGAAGTGCAAGACCTGCGCGTGACTGCGGCACAGATCGAGGCAGCATCGGCGCGTTTAGGTGATGACGTGAAACAGGCGATGGCACACGCCGTTCGCAACATTAATACGTTCCATCAGGCGCAGAAGCTGGCGGTGGTGGATATCGAAACTCAGCCAGGCGTGCGTTGCCAGCAGCTGACCCGACCGATCCAGTCGGTAGGTTTGTATATTCCGGGCGGTTCTGCACCGCTGGTATCAACCGTATTAATGTTAGCGACCCCGGCGCGGATCGCCGGGTGCCAAAAGGTCGTGCTGTGTTCTCCGCCGCCGATTGCTGATGAAATTCTGTATGCCGCGCAACTGTGTGGCGTGGAAGAGGTGTATCAGCTGGGCGGCGCGCAGGCGATTGCCGCGCTGGCATTTGGCACCGAGAGCGTTCCGCGTGTGGCGAAAATCTTCGGTCCGGGCAATGCTTATGTGACGGAAGCGAAACGTCAGGTGAGCCAGAGTCTGGATGGTGCGGCGATCGATATGCCTGCCGGTCCGTCCGAAGTACTGGTGATCGCCGACAGTGGCGCAACGCCGGATTTCGTGGCCTCTGATTTGCTGTCTCAGGCCGAACATGGCCCGGATTCGCAGGTGATTTTACTGACGCCTGACATGAAGATGGCGCAGGCCGTTGGCGAAGCGGTAGAACGCCAGCTGCAAACCCTGTCGCGCAGCGAAATTGCCCGTCAGGCGCTGGCCAGTAGCCGTCTGATCGTCGCAAAAGATATCGCGCAATGTATCGAAATCAGTAATGCCTACGGCCCTGAGCATTTAATCCTGCAAACCCGTGAGCCGGAACAGCTGGTGGACAGCATCACCAGCGCCGGTTCAGTGTTCCTCGGCGACTGGTCACCGGAATCGGCGGGCGATTATGCCTCCGGCACCAACCACGTTTTGCCGACTTACGGTTACACGGCCACCTGTTCCAGCCTCGGTCTGGCAGATTTCCAGAAACGGATGACCGTTCAGCAGTTAACGCCCGAAGGTTTATTGGGTCTGGCCACGACTATCGAAACGCTGGCGCAGGCGGAGCAACTGACCGCGCACAAAAATGCCGTGACGCTGCGGGTGAACGCGCTGAAGGAGCAAGGATTATGAGCGATGAAAATACGCTGAGCATTCAGGCTCTGGCACGCCAGAACGTGCGCGAGCTGACGCCTTATCAGTCTGCCCGCCGTCTGGGTGGCAACGGCGATGTGTGGCTGAACGCCAACGAATACGCCATTGCGCCGCAGTTCGAACTCACCGCGCAGACGTTTAACCGTTACCCCGAATGTCAGCCCGCGCTGGTCATTAATCGCTACGCTGCTTACGCCGGTGTCGATCCTGAACAGGTGCTGGTCAGCCGTGGGGCTGACGAAGGCATCGAACTCTTGATCCGCGCTTTCTGCGAACCAGGCAAAGACGCTATCCTTTATTGCCCGCCTACGTATGGCATGTACAGCGTCAGCGCGGAGACCATTGGTGTGCAAGCCCGCACCGTCGCCGCGAAAGCCGACTGGTCGCTGGATCTCCCGGCCATCCAGGCCGCGCTGGACGGCGTGAAGCTGGTGTATGTGTGCAGCCCGAACAATCCGACCGGGAATCTCATCGATCCGGCAGAGCTTCGCGCCGTGTTAGAGATGACGCGTGGCCGCGCTATCGTGGCCATCGACGAAGCCTATATAGAGTTTTGTCCGCAGGCGACGGTCACCGGCTGGTTGCAGGAATATCCGCATCTGGCGGTGCTGCGCACGCTGTCAAAAGCGTTCGCGCTGGCTGGCCTGCGTTGCGGATTCACCCTCGGAAACAGTGAACTTATCGCTCTGTTAATGAAAGTCATTGCACCTTATCCGTTATCCACACCGGTCGCCGATATCGCGGCACAGGCACTGGCCCCGGAAGGTCTGGCGATTATGCGTCAGCGTGTGGCTGAAGTGAGTGAAAACCGCGCCTGGCTGATGGCCGAACTGAACCAATGCGACTGTGTGGAACAGGTCTTCCAAAGTGAAACCAACTACGTGCTCGCGCGTTTCACCGCCTCGAGCGCCGTGTTTAAAAATCTCTGGGATCAGGGCATTATCCTTCGTGATCAGAACAAGCAACCGGGGCTTTCCGGCTGCTTACGTATTACCATCGGTACACGGCAGGAACTTCAGCGGGTGATTGACGCCCTGCAACCGTTACCGGGCGCTAATCCCCCCCTTATTGAACAGAACAGCCCCCGCAAGGAGCACATGTGAGCCAGAGTCCTATATTGCAGAAAACGCTTTTTATTGACCGCGACGGCACCCTGATTTCAGAGCCGCCGGAGGATTTCCAGGTCGATCGTCTGGATAAACTGGCACTGGAGCCGGGCGTGATCCCTGCCCTGCTGTCGCTGCAAAATGCGGGCTTTAAGCTGGTGATGATCACCAATCAGGACGGTCTCGGAACCGACAGTTTCCCGCAGGAAACCTTCGATCCGCCGCACAACCTGATGATGCAGATCCTGACCTCGCAGGGCATCGTATTTGATGAAGTGCTCATCTGCCCGCATCTGCCAGCCGATCATTGCGACTGTCGTAAACCGAAAACTAAACTGGTACAGGGTTATCTGGAAAGTGGCGTGCTTGATACAGCCAACAGTTATGTCATCGGCGATCGTGATACCGATGTTCAGCTGGCCGCCAACATGGGCATCGCCGGTCTGCGTTATCAGCGCGATACCCTGAACTGGGGGGCGATTGCCGATCAGCTCACCAAACGCGATCGTCACGCTAAAGTTAACCGCGTTACACGCGAAACGGCTATCGATGTGGATGTCTGGCTGGATCGCGAAGGCGACAGCAAAATCCGTACCGGAGTGGGTTTCTTCGACCACATGCTGGATCAGATTGCCACCCACGGCGGTTTCCGCATGAACATCGAAGTGAAAGGTGATTTGTATATCGACGATCACCACACCGTTGAAGATACCGCGCTGGCGCTGGGCGAAGCCCTGAACAAAGCGCTGGGCGATAAACGCGGCATCGGCCGTTTCGGCTTTGTGCTGCCAATGGATGAATGTCTGGCGCGATGCGCACTGGATATTTCCGGGCGTCCGCATCTGGAATATAAAGCCGAGTTTAACTACCAGCGCGTCGGGGATCTGAGCACCGAGATGGTCGAGCACTTCTTCCGCTCCCTGTCTTACGCGATGGCCTGTACCCTGCACCTGCGCACCAAAGGTAAGAACGATCACCACCGTGTAGAAAGCCTGTTTAAGGCGTTTGGCCGCACGTTACGCCAGGCGATCCGCGTTGATGGCAACACCCTGCCGAGCTCTAAAGGAGTGCTGTGATGAATGTCGTTATCCTTGATACCGGCTGCGCCAACCTCTCTTCCGTGAAGTATGCGGTTCAGCGTCTGGGCTACGAGCCGACGGTGAGCCGTGAAGCAGAGATTGTATTGCAGGCAGATAAGCTGTTTTTACCGGGCGTGGGCACCGCGCAGGCGGCGATGGAACAGCTTGAGCAACGCGAGCTGATTGAGCTGATTAAAGCTTGTACTCAGCCAGTGCTCGGCATCTGTCTGGGTATGCAGTTGCTGGCATCCTCCAGCGAAGAAAATGGCGGTATCGATACGCTGGGCATCATCGAGACACCGGTGATGCGGATGCAGGATCATGGTCTGCCATTACCGCACATGGGCTGGAATCAGGTTATCGCCAACGCCGACAGCCATTTATTCCGCGGCATTGATGAAAATGCTTACTTCTATTTCGTCCACGGATTTGCCATGCCGGTATGCAAAAACACCGTTGCCCAAACCCTTTACGGCGAGCCGTTCAGCGCCGCCGTACAAAAAGACAACTTCTTCGGCGTGCAGTTTCATCCCGAACGTTCCGGTGCCGCGGGCGCGCAGTTGCTGAAAAACTTTCTGGAGATGTAAACAGCATGATTATTCCCGCTTTGGATTTGATCGAAGGCAGCGTGGTGCGTTTGCATCAGGGCGATTACGGTCAGCAGCGTGACTACGGTAACGATCCTCTGCCACGTTTGCAGGATTACCAGCAGCAAGGCGCGCAGGTTTTACATCTGGTGGATTTGACCGGTGCGAAAGATCCGGCAGCACGCCAGATCCCTTTGCTGAAAAAGTTATTAGCCGGAGTATCCGTGCCGGTTCAGGTTGGTGGCGGCATCCGCAATGAGCAGGACGTCGAAGCTTTATTAAGCGCCGGCGCCACTCGCGTGGTGGTGGGTTCAACGGCGGTAAAAGATCCGGCAACCGTACAAGGCTGGTTCAGCCGTTTTGGCGCGGATGCACTGGTGCTGGCGCTGGACGTGCGTATTGATGCGAACGGCATGAAAAATGTCGCCATCAGCGGCTGGCAGGAAAACTCCAATGCCACACTCGAGCAGATTGTTGAACAATACCTGCCGTTTGGCCTTAAACACGTGCTGTGCACGGATATCTCCCGCGACGGCACGCTCGCCGGATCCAACGTTGAACTTTATCGCGAAGTGACAGCGCGCTATCCGCAAGTGGCATTCCAGGCTTCCGGCGGTATCGGTTCTCTGGACGACATCGCGCAGCTGCGAGACAGCGGCGTCGAAGGCGTAATCGTCGGACGAGCGTTGCTCGATGGCAAATTTAATGTGACGGAGGCAATCTCATGCTGGCAAAACGGATAATCCCCTGCCTTGATGTGAAAGACGGTCAGGTAGTCAAAGGCGTGCAGTTCCGCAATCACGAAATCATCGGCGACATCGTGCCATTAGCGCAGCGTTATGCGCAGGAAGGCGCTGACGAACTGGTGTTCTACGATATCACCGCCTCCAGTGATGGCCGCGTAGTGGATAAAAGCTGGGTGTCACGCGTGGCGGAAGTCATCGACATTCCTTTTTGTGTCGCAGGTGGCATTAAAACGCTGGAAGATGCCGGTCGCATTTTGCAGTTCGGCGCTGACAAGATTTCCATCAACTCCCCTGCACTGGCCGACCCGACGCTTATCAGCCGTCTTGCAGACCGATATGGTGTACAGTGCATCGTCGTGGGTATTGATACCTGGCACGACGCCGCGACCGGCACCTATCAAGTGCATCAGTTCACCGGCGACGAAGCGCGCACCAAAATCACCACCTGGCAAACCATCGACTGGGTGAAGGAAGTGCAGGAGCGCGGCGCCGGAGAAATTGTGCTGAACATGATGAATCAGGACGGCGTGCGTAACGGCTACGATCTTGAACAACTGAAAATGATCCGCGAAGTGTGTCACGTACCGCTTATCGCCTCCGGCGGAGCAGGCACCATGCCGCACTTCCTGGAAGCGTTCGCAGAAGCACGCGTTGATGGCGCACTGGCAGCGTCGGTGTTCCACAAACAAATTATTAATATTGGCGAGCTGAAAAGCTACTTAGCCGAAAATGGCGTGGAGATCCGCTTGTGAGTAATCAAGAATCAAAAACCAGTCTGCTGACCGGTGAACAAATAAGCCAGCTCGACTGGGTAAAAGTCGATAACCTGATGCCAGCGATTATCCAGCATGCTGTTTCCGGCGAAGTTCTGATGCTCGGATATATGAACCAGGAAGCGCTAAACGTCACACAATCTTCTGGCAAAGTAACCTTTTGGTCACGCACTAAAGAACGTTTGTGGACTAAGGGTGAAACCTCTGAAAACTATCTCAACGTAGTCAGCATCACCCCGGATTGCGATAACGATACGTTGCTGGTACTGGTAAATCCTGTCGGCCCGACCTGCCATAAAGGCAACAACAGTTGCTTCCATCCTGCCGAAACCGACTGGGCGTTCCTGTATCAGCTCGAAGAACTTCTGGCCTCGCGCAAAACAGCCGATCCTGAAAGCTCTTACACCGCGAAGCTTTACGCCAGCGGCACCAAGCGTATTGCGCAGAAAGTCGGAGAAGAAGGTGTAGAAGTTGCGCTGGCGGCTACCGTCAATGACCGCTTTGAACTGAAAAACGAAGCCTCAGATTTGGTATATCATCTGCTGGTACTGCTGCAGGATCAGGATCTGAACCTGAGCGCAGTGATCGAGAATCTGCGTCAGCGTCATAAGAAGTAACGCTAACCGACAGATATAAAAAAGCCGCCTTTGCGTAAGCATTGGCGGCTTTTTGTTTAGTGTTAATGACAACTATTATTCCTGAACGGAATATTGCTTAATCGCATTCCTACCTAAGACAAACCCCGCGCCCAGGACTGCTCCCATTAAGGCACCAATAACTAATATCAGACCTTTTTTAGGGCTATCACGACGTATCGGCATATTGGGTTTCATTTCGTAACGCAATGCATATGTCGACTCAGGATTAGACTTTAGTGCACTGATGGCAATAAGCGCCTGACGCGTTTTGTAATAGTTATCATCAAGAGGCAAGGGACGCGTTGCTTCATTTTTGATGGTTGCAGAAAGTGCATCGCTGCCCAGAACGAACAGCGTATCCTCTGAAAGAGTCTCAGCTTGCTGGACGCGTGTATCTTTTATATTCGACTGTTGAGCAATAACTAAAGCCTGATTAAGTATCTCTAAACGCTTAGCTTTTCTTTCTTGTGCAACTTTAACCTGACTTTGCAGGCTCTCATTCAAATCTTTAATTTTAGAAGCAACGCTGGTTTGTAAGTCATCTTCAAGCTCTGTCACAGTTCGTTTATTTATCTGTTGAATATATGTCGTCAGCGTTTTGCGCGCTTCACCTGCACTCTCGCCTATATAACTAATCCTAAGAGGAACATTTTGAGATTTAACAGCGGGAGTAATAACAAGCTGTTCGGGATTTTCCTGACTATCCAACTGCTCAGACAAAGCAACAATTGCCGAGTTAAATCTGCCAAAAAAACGCTGCTGAACATCGATAACCGTTGGCGCATTAGAAGGATTCTGACTGTAAAGCACGTTCATTGCATTACTATAGTTAGCAATTTGCCCTGAATCGGGGTAGGTCACAATGGCTTCGGAGGTCCATTTTTCCTTAGTCACAAACAAGTAAATCACTGCTAAAACAATCGCTGCTACAACAAAAGGAGCGATTGTCCACTTGCCACGCCATAGCTGCATAATAATGTCTAATAGATCGATTTCCTCACCGCGTTTTGACCCTTGACTTTTTATCATATTAATATCTTGATTCATGATTACCTTAATGGAATTTATTCACATTTATCAATTACATGCTCTTATAAATTATAGTCAGATTCACTTCAAAATACCTGTATGAAACAGTAAATAACTCATAGGAATGCACCGAATTTGGCTGCACATAGAACAACTCATAAAAATCAATGAGTTAAGAAGCAAAAACAAAGTTTTCTGAAAAAAAGACCCCTTCAAGAAGGGGCCTTATCATTAATTTATAGAGCTAGTGACTTAATCCAACCATTCGGTGTGGAATACGCCTTCTTTGTCAGTGCGTTTGTAAGTATGTGCACCGAAGTAATCACGCTGTGCCTGGATCAGGTTAGCTGGCAGAACTGCTGAACGGTAGCTGTCATAGTAGTTGATAGCAGCGGAGAAGGTTGGCGTAGGAATACCGTTTTGAACAGCATAAGACACCACGTCACGCAGCGCTTGCTGATATTCGTCAGCAATATTTTTGAAATACGGAGCCAGCAGCAGGTTAGCGATAGATGCATTTTCCGCATAAGCATCGGTAATTTTCTGCAGGAACTGAGCGCGGATGATACAACCGGCACGGAAAATCTTCGCGATTTCGCCGTAGTTCAGATCCCAGTTGTTCTCGTCAGAAGACGCTTTCAACTGTGAGAAGCCCTGAGCATAGGAAACGATTTTGCCCAGATAAAGAGCGCGACGTACTTTCTCGATGAACTCTGCTTTATCGCCTTCGAAAGGTTTAACAGCCGGGCCAGAAAGCACCTTAGATGCTGCGACACGTTGATCTTTCAAAGAAGACAGGTAACGGGCAAAGACAGACTCGGTGATAAGCGTCAGTGGCTCGCCAAGATCCAAAGAGCTCTGGCTAGTCCATTTACCGGTACCTTTGTTCGCTGCTTCATCCAGAATCACATCTACCAGATATTTACCTTCTTCATCTTTCTTGGTGAAGATATCTTTGGTGATGTCGATCAGATAGCTGTTCAGCTCGCCTTTGTTCCAATCTGCGAAGGTGGACGCCAGCTCTTCGTTGTTCAGGTTCAGAGACTGTTTCAGCAATGAATAGGCTTCAGCAATCAGCTGCATGTCACCGTATTCGATGCCATTGTGAACCATCTTAACGTAGTGACCTGCACCATCTGCACCGATGTAAGCAACACAAGCATCGCCATCATCAGCACGGGCTGCGATTTTTTCAAGAATCGGAGCAACCAGCGCATACGCTTGTTTCTGTCCGCCAGGCATAATGGATGGGCCTTTCAGTGCGCCCTCTTCACCGCCGGATACACCGGTACCAATGAAGTTAAAGCCCTGCTCGGACAGTTCGCGGTTACGGCGAATAGTGTCTTTATAATAGGTATTGCCGCCATCGATGAGGATGTCGCCTTTATCCAGGTGCGGAGTCAGGGATGCGATGGTTTGGTCAGTTGCTTCACCGGCTTTCACCATCAGCAAGATACGACGTGGTTTTTCAAGCGAGTCAACAAACTCTTCGACGGTGTAGTGCGGTACAAGATTTTTACCCGGGTTTTCTGCGATGACTTCATCAGTCTTGTCGCCAGAACGGTTAAAAATGGAAACGGAATAACCACGGCTTTCGATGTTAAGCGCGAGGTTACGGCCCATGACCGCCATACCGACAACGCCGATCTGTTGTTTGGACATTACATACTCCTGTCAGGTTTGGTCGCCGCGACATGTGCACGGCTTAGAATGTATACCTGATGTTAACTCAGGTTCAATGAACATGGATAGTGGAAGATGCTCTCGTGATACAGCACTGAACAAAGCCTAGCCAAGCGGGCATATATCAAAAGGTGAGGTATTTCTTAAGCACATTATGATAGTCAGCGATAATAACTTTTTCATCAAACCGACTAATCATATACTCACGCCCTTTAAGCCCCATAGCCAGGCGCTCAACCGGTTCCATATTAATTATGTTACGCATACTTTGAGCAAGACTATCAGCATTCTTTACCTCACATAGAAAACCGGTTTTACAATCAATGACAACATTTCTACATCCTACATTGTCTGTTGTAATAATTGGTTTACCCATAGCGGCAGCTTCCATTAAGGTTCTGGGGATCCCTTCGCGATAATAAGAAGGAAGTACGATGCAATCAGTTTCACTGACGTTAGTTCGCACATCGTTTGTCACACCTAGGTATTCGATTACGCCTTCAGAATGCCAAGAATCGATTATATCTCGCGATATAGCACTTGGATTTTCTACATCGCATGCTCCGAGTAACTGAAATTTTACATTCGGATACTCGATCTTAATTTTACGCGCAGCTTCAACATATACACCCACACCTTTATCCCATAGCATTCTGGAAACTAATAAGAAAGTGATAGGTTTGCTATTATCCGATACTTCACAACTTACGGGTGAAAAGAAGTCTGTGTCAACACCTTCACCATCAAGGACAAATGCTTTTTCAATATTAATAATTTTCTTATCTACAAAAATAGACTTATCATCTTCATTCAAAAACCATACTTCCATTGCGAATTTAAAAGCAAAAGAATACAGACTAGAAATCATCTTAGTAAACACCGAGCTTTTATTAAAAGCATAACCAAGCCCAGTTGTGATAGCAATTGATTTATTACCCGACAAACCGGCTGCAATTGACCCATAAATATTTGGTTTTATCGTATAATGAAATATAAAATCAGGATTGATTCTTTTGTAAATATTTCTGAGCCTAAAAATTAAAAGTAGATCTATCAGAGGGTTTTTTCCTTGGGATGAAACAGCAACGCACTCGACCTCACAACCTAGCGCTTTAAGTTTATCTGTATATCTATCATCAGGCCCAATGATTGTGACCTTGTAGCCTTTGTTTAGAAAGTCCTTAATTATCCCTTTGCGGAAGTTATAGATAGACCATAAGGTATTAGCAACGAGAACAATATGAATTTTTATAATATGATTCAACATTTAATAACCAGCTTTATTTATAATAACCAAAGACAAAAAGTATCTTGAAGACATAATCATCAAGTTTTTTAACGCGTTTAACATTGCCCGTCAGAGCATATTTAATCCTTGAAACTATACTTCCCTGGGAATTTACAAACTTGCTGGTTAAGAGATACATTTCACTTTTTGTATTATCTGAACTACACATCATCAATAATTCATTTTGTTGACAAAGCAAATGCTTTGGTCTTTTACTTTCCTTGATGAACTGTTTTATTTTTGAATTTAAAATTGCAAAAAAACCGCTTTTCTTACCGACAACATTATTAGCATGCTGTCTGTATAGCAAGTAAGAATTATTGTCATAGATCACTTTTCCGTTATGCAAACCTAAAAGAAGAAAAAACCAGTCATGCATGACTATACGTTCAGAAATATTAGGAATATCTAAACTCAAAAACTTTCGTCTTAATGAGGCATTAAACACCATTGTGCAGCCAGGTGCGCAATTTTCAATCATCAGATTATTTAGAGAAAAATCACTTAGTGATGTAAATCTACCTATAAAATTAAGGTCTTGATCAACGTAATCGTAGGCTGAACAATACAGCAGTGGAATATCTTCACTATGTTGTTCTAACTTATCGATTGCTGCTTCGATTTTTAAGCTTTGCCACACATCATCTTGATCACAGAAAGCGTAATAGTCATATTCTGACACATGACTTACCAACCATAGAAAACTTTTTATGACTCCAACATTTTCACATTGATGGATAAAAACAGTAGAATAATTACTCTTGAATTCCCTGATAAGTATAGGTGTCCCGTCCGTTGACCCATCATCCCGAATATGTATATTTAACTCATAACGGGATTTTATATTAAGCAAGGAGTTTAATTGCTCACCTATATAGTTTTCACCATTATAAGATGATAATAGTATTGCAACTTTCTTTTTAGCATTTGATATAGGCATGTTAAAACCCTTTAACCTAAACTAAACTATGTATTTAATCATTTGTTGTTCACAAAAATATTAATGGCATAATACCTGAAGTATAATAGCCTGTTATTGCTAACATCATATGAAGAACTGAAACAATCACTAGAGCTGATTTTTTACCTTTAGCTGAATTTAAATACTCAGGAATGTTGGCCATTATAATTGGCAGGAATGGCAATACCCAATAATAGTTTCTAAAACTATAAGACATCTCTAGGAAGCTCAAGCAATAAAGCATCAAAAGCATTACTATTTTATAGAAAAATTGTGGAATCACTTTTCTGTAAATATAGAATATGGATAACATCGCCAATACCGATGCGATCATTGGTAACCGGCCCATAAAATTAAGATCATAGAAATAAGCAATAGGTGAGTCAAGATAACCAGTGATTTTTAAAATATAAGGTGAAACAAAACTAACTTTTGACAAAATAAAAGTTACAAGTGGAATAATATGCAATGGAATTACCATTGCGATAGTAGTCATTATGAAAATTAAAATATTCAATCTCACTGCATTCTTAAAAGAAAGAAACTTGCGTAAAATAACAGCTAATGCAACTACAATCGAAGACCAGTGAAAACCTAAGCCTATAATAAAGAATAGTATTGCTCGCTTTTTATGATTTTGGAAAAAATAACACAAAGAAATTGCTATAAACAAAAAAGCCATACCTTGTCTGTAGGCATTAAATACAAAATCGAGCGTAATTGAAAAAAACAAAAAGAAAACCAGCCCCAGAGACTGATATGGTTTATTAACACTTTTCTTAATCATCAGAACAGCTAAAAAAATAAATAACACCGAGAACAGATGATTAAAAAAAACGGGTTCAACATCAAGTTTTGAAAAAACTAAATATATAAAATTGAATGAATATTCGAAATATAAGGTACCATCTTTCAAATAATCTTTATATGCATCAAGATAGACTGGTTCATCAACACCATATCCATTCCTACTAAAATTTAATAAACAATAGGCACAAAAAATAATAACAACACCAATATCATCGGCCTTTTTAGCTGAGGTCACGGCAATAGCTAGCGCCAGTGCAAGCAAAATGATATGGACGAGGAAAAACAAAAAAACAATGCTATTTGAAAAGAGGTACATTATAGCCTCTGACACAGAAAGTCATTAGAATAATCAATTTAATAAATAATTCTATAAGTTTATTTTTGGCCATCAAATAATCGCCTACCTTTTTTAATAATGTAGAAACACAAAAAGTAGTAACGACGCAAGATCCAATATATTTGACATGGTCGAGAAAATAAACAGTTAAAAACTTTCGTTATTATCGATGCTTGAGAGACTATCTCTTTTTTTAGTGCAGCACCAACAATGGTAAAACAAATAACTTTACTGTTTATTGTTTTTAGAGGAAGTGTATTTATTTTATACTTATACCATCCAAGATGCTCAACAACTAATTCTTTATCTGTTCTGCAAGAGTATAATTCTGGACGCAAATATCTCATGTGGTCAGGATAAAGACATCCAGAAGACTCCATAGACCAATCCCATCTGAATATAGTTGCTGTTGTGTCAACCTGCGCAATATATAATTGATTTATTTTTTTATTCTCGTTATATAGTGACCTTTCCTGGTCAAGTATCTCTAAAAAATCATCCTGAGTAGATATATAATTCCAATCAAGAGATAAACCTAATTTTCCGACAACGATGTTACTGTCCATCTGACTTATCAAATAGCTCAACCAACAAGGTTTAGCCTTACAGTTAGAAAAGTCTATATCACCATCAGTAATAAAAAAATAAGGACTTGAGTGTAGGTTACGAACTTTTTTTAGCGTATCATTGAGCCCAAGAATCCAACGATTTTTTTTATTTTTGATAATTTCCAATTTATCCGAAAATCTCAAATTCAGACTGGTTAAGATAGCTAGGTGCTCTTGATCATCTGAATTATTATCAACTAAATAAATTTTTATATCAATCTTAGTAGTTTCAAATATTGAGTTTATGCAGTTTATAAGATCTTTACCCTCATTCCTAGTCATTACAACTATTGGGAATGTCGAATCCAAATTAACCATAGTGCTATTTCCCGCCAATTATATATCGCCTAAACTGTCAAGAAGAAAATTTTCAGATATTTTTCTTAATTCAGTTAACTTTGAATTAACTATTGCATAATCAATTGGTTGAATATTATTTATTTTATTTGACAAATCCTCTGCCGACGATACAATTCGGTTCTGAATCCCCAAAGCATCAAATAAGCTTTCTAAGCGAGATAAGCCTCTTGATTCATTTATACAGCAAATAAATTCTTTATTAAAAAGAATTGAAAAACATACACAATGGAATGAATCGGTAATGATTAAATCACTGGTCTTAATATTATTCAACCAGGTACCAACACTATAATATTCGTAGCTATCATTTATTCTGTTGTAATAAATATTAACTACTTTTTTAGACAAAGTAACTCCCAAACGTTCTATATTTGAGTTGAATCTCTCATCAATATCTAACTTATAATAAACAACATTGTTATACTGTGATGACTGGATTTCCTCTTCATTTATTATTTCTTCAAAAAACGACTTCCCGATTAAAAGAGTGGGATCAAGCACATGTATTGCGACTTTATTAAAATTTTTAATGCAAATTGTAACTCCTGAATTCTCCCTAACGGAAATGGCTGTAAAATCAGTAACATATTCTTTAATTTCTTCAGTTACTTTTTTATCATTGATTTCCCACATGTCCACACCAAAACTTGCAGCATAGGATATTTTTTTTGTAGGCTTAGAGATAAATCCCAAAAAATAGACTTTATAATCAGTTAAACGTGTATACATAGTTGGTCGCCACACCTGATCACTACCAACGATAACAGCACTATAATTTAAATTTTCGTTAATTAGTTCATTATAATTATCAAACCGTTTTGTTCTTTGGATCCACTTGTTCCGAAAATTTTCAAATACAGCATTATTATTTACGACGTGTTTAATAATAATAGGCTTACGTAATAAACGCTTCAGTATCGTAGTTAAACCAATTCTCTTAATGATGTTTTTTACTAAATCTGTTGAGTTACCAGCCTTTATTACGGGTGTAGATATGTAATCAATATGCTCAGCACTTATACACTTTCCTTTTAAAAAATTTTCGAGAGCTGCTGCTTGAAGAACAGCACCATAATTATGATCAGAATATTGAAAATTAATAATACCTACTTTAGTTGCCATTTCTATTCCTCTCATTTCCGCTTAATCATTTTAAAAACAACATTTCTTTCGTTTTTCGAATAAAAAACTAGCGTCAAAAACATTCCTAAAACACCAAGAGAAAATAACTCAACTAATAAATTAACACTAATTTTTTCAGAGAGATATTTTATATAATAAATCATCGTATAAAACATTAATAAAAATAATAATGAATTCAAGTGCGTCTTGAAAAAAGTGTTTTTTGGAATATTCATAATTGAGGCAGCATACCATGGGATGAAAACTGCGTTTTTAAGTGTCAATGTTAATGTATATGCAATGGCAATCCCATAGTAACCAAGTCCCGTTAATTTAAATAATATAAAGGATAGTGCTATTCCAACTAATGCTAATATGATATTAACTAATGCAGGCACCTGTATTTTCTTGACTGCTATATTAATAGACAAAATAGGCAATGTTCCAAGGTTAATTATTAAGGGTAACGTTACCAAACAAACTAAGGGAGATAAATGAGTAAATCCAGATCCTAACCAGAGGGTCAATATTTCTTTCGAAAATACACACAACAAAATGATTGGAACAGCTATTGTTAAACTCAATAATTTAACAAATGCTGTCGTCATAGAAATTAGTTGTTCAAGTTGTTTTTTTTCATACAATATAACCATCATTGGTCCAAGACTACTTGCCACAAGTCCTGCCATCGACCTTAACAAATCACTAAATTGTGTGGCAATTGAATATTCTCCATTTTCCTTACTACCCATTAAAGTATTAACTAATACAAGGTCTGTTTTTAAAAATAATATTGTCCCGACTTGGTCAAACAAAACCCAACCACTAAATGAAGTAATTTCCTTAACTTTACTTTTTCTAAAAAACCTTCTACTCAATAATAATTCTGGTGTTAAAAATCGCCATGTGATTATTGAATATACTAGATATATCAGTTCTGAAAATAAAATGGAGAATCCTATGTACGTTAAACTTATGTAATCGAGTTTAAGAAATACAAGTATCGATGTCACTTTAGTAATATTCCTCAAAATATTACCTATTTGCATAAGATCTATTCTATTTTTCGCATACATGGACACAGACAGAGATGAACTTAACATTGCTATCATGAAAGAAAACAATACGCACAGAAATAGATTTATCGTTTCTGGCTGATGCCCATTGGGTACTGTTAAAAAATCACCAATATGTACTATTGGATAGAATAAGCAAGCGACAAGTATTATCACATAAGAAATTATAAGAATGAAGGCAGTATTAAATATAACATTAGCTTCATCAATTTCATTTGAAATAAATTTTTCGATAAGAAATCTATTTACTGAAGCAGTCAATGACTGAGCAATCACCCCCATGTAAAATGTCAAAAATAACGCAATAGGGAGGATACCATAAACTTCCATCCCCAACTTTTTAACTAAAACCGGCGTTAATAATAAACCTATAAATATACTTATTAATAAATTTAGAAAATTAGCAGATATGTTTTTTATAATTTGATTTTTCATTATTTAATTCACGACCACCTCAATTTTACGTTTGAGGTGGTCTTATGATTGTTAATGTATTGTGTAGAAGTTATCAACCGGTAATCTTGGTGACTTCGCATATAATGCATTTTGGTTAGGAAAGCCAAATGCCAGAACAAGAACAATAACTTCATGGTCAGGTATTAATTTTAATTTTCTAAATCTCGCTTCAGTTCTCGCTGAGTTGCACCAGTTTAAGGGGCACGATGCTAAACCAAAGTTTTGCATTGCATACATGAGGTTCATGGCAAATATCCCCCCATCAGTATACGGTTGATTCCTTTCATCATGAGAATAAAATGCCCTTAAATCACTCGTCACAACGGCAATATAAGGTATATTATCTTGAAATCCAGCATTACCATTTTGGAAATCTAAAACCTGATTTTTTAACTCACCTGAAAAGTAATGTACTCTCCAATGTTGCCGATTACAGACAGATGGTGCCAAAATAGATAAATCGATGATATTATTTAATAGCTCGTTAGTAATCTCCTTGCTTTTAATTATATTGAAATTACGACAACTTCTCCTGCCACGAATCATATCACTGAATTTGCTTGTATTCTCTTCATAGGCTGGTAATATTTGATTATAACCGGCCAAGTCACATTCATGATGGTCAAAATCTTCAGCTGATATTTTCTTTATATTTTCAACAAAAAACATTGGTAATTCTTGTTTTTTTTCGGAATGATAATTAATGTAGGCTTTTAAAGAACCCAAACCAATATAATAAACTTGATCAGCACAAAATTCTTTCTTGTATGTAGCAAGATGATCAATTAAACGTGGTATGACTTCTTTACCAAAACCAAATTTAGGTTTTGGTAATGTAAATGCTTTCTCGATTCGGTGCTTATCTTGTAATATCCAGGCCTCTAATTTTTTCTGATCTTTCGATGCGCCTGAAGCTTTAGTATAAAATTTTTTAAATTTGAGATAATCACAGATAGCATTCATCTCAAGACCGATCAATGATATTATTTTAGCTTTGATTCTTTTTAATAGCATTTTACATTTCCCCCAATGAGTTCAGACAGCATTGGAGCCAGCTTGTCCTTTTCTGAAAGAACATATTCGCACCCAATCTTCGGCCATTCTATACCTAAAAATGGATCATTCCAGATCACATGCCCCTCTTTGTCTGGTGCATAGTAATTTGTCGTTTTATAGACAAACTCAGCCACTTTACTTACAACTAAGAAACCGTGGGCAAATCCTTCCGGGATCCATAACTGCCTTTTGTTCTCAGCAGAAAGAAAGACACCAACCCATTTACCGAACGTTGGCGAAGATTGGCGAATATCGACAGCAACATCAAATACTTCACCAACCACGCAGCGGACTAGCTTACCCTGAGCATAGGGTTCCATCTGATAGTGCAGGCCACGTAGTACACCCTTAACTGATTTAGAGTGGTTATCTTGCACAAACTCAATTTTACGCCCTACCGTCTCTTCGAATTTAGTTTGACTAAAACTTTCAAAGAAAAAACCACGATCATCACCAAATACTTTAGGCTCTAAAATCAATACATCTGGGATTTCAGTTTTAATAATTTGCATGAGTTTTAATAACCTTTAATCATCTTCAACAAATATTTGCCGTAATCATTTTTAATTAATGGGGCAGCCAATTTCTTAACCTGTTCTACATCGATAAAACCTTTGCGGAAGGCGATCTCTTCAGGGCACGCAACTTTTAACCCCTGACGAAGTTCAATAGTCTGAATAAAATTACTCGCTTCGATTAAACTCTGATGCGTGCCGGTATCCAGCCATGCGTATCCACGTCCCATCATGGCAACCGATAAACGCCCCTCTTCGAGATATAATCTGTTTATGTCAGTGATCTCATATTCTCCACGTGGTGATGGCTTCAATCCTTTAGCCATTTTGACAACACTGTTATCGTAGAAGTAAAGCCCCGTAACCGCATAATTGCTTTTTGGTTCTAATGGCTTCTCTTCGAGAGAGATAGCTTTACCTTCTTTATCAAACTCCACCACGCCGTAACGTTCCGGATCATGGACATGATAAGCAAACACGGTAGCACCAGACTCTTTGGCTACAGCAGCCTCTAACTGTTTCTGTAAATCATGCCCGTAGAAAATGTTGTCACCGAGTACCAGTGCACAATCATCATCACCAATAAACTCTTCGCCAATAACAAAAGCCTGAGCAAGACCATCAGGGCTTTCTTGAATTTTATACTGCAGGTTTAATCCCCACTGACTACCGTCGCCCAGCAGTTGCTCAAAACGTGGTGTGTCCTGGGGTGTACTGATAATGAGAATATCGCGGATACCGGCCAGCATAAGGGTGCTGATCGGGTAATAGATCATCGGCTTATCATAAATAGGTAACAGTTGTTTACTGACTGCCATTGTCACCGGGTACAGGCGCGTGCCTGATCCGCCAGCGAGAATAATACCTTTACGTGTGGTCATTTTAAGCTCTCAATTTTGTCGCTGCCCTTTAACGGGCAATAATTATTTAACTAGTGACTATTACAGACCCGAAGGTGTGAACAATTCAGCGAGCATGCGTTTAACCCCGACATCCCAGCGTGGCAGTGTTAAATCAAAGGTCTGTTGAAACTTACTATTATCAAGACGTGAATTATTTGGGCGTCGGGCGGGCGTAGGATATGCGCTCGTTGCAACCGGATGAGTTTGCTTTAACGCGAGTTCATAACCCGCACTTTGCGCTTCAGTGAAGACCACATTTGCAAAATCAAACCAGGTCGTTATGCCAGAGGCAACAAGATGATACAGACCGGCTACTTCAGGCTTGCGCATTGCGGTTGTTATAGCATGCGCGGTACAGTCGGCGAGAAGTTCAGCACCGGTTGGCGCACCAAACTGGTCATTGATAATTGAAAGCTCTTCCCGGTCTTTTGCAAGACGAAGCATGGTTTTTGCAAAGTTATTCCCTTTGCCAGCATATACCCAGCTTGTGCGAAAAATCAGGTGCTTAGTGCAATGCTTCTGAACAGCAATTTCACCGGCAAGCTTGGTTTCACCGTAGGTATTCAATGGTCCGGTTGCATCATCTTCTGACCAGGGTTTATCACCGTCGCCTGGGAACACGTAATCAGTAGAATAATGGACTAACCATGCACCGATTAAGGCAGCCTCTTTTGCAATCGCCTCAACACTCGTCGCATTCAGCAATTGGGCGAAATCAGGTTCTGATTCTGCTTTATCAACTGCGGTATGTGCAGCAGCATTCACGATAACATCAGGTTTAATCCGGCGAACGGTTTCAGCTATCCCTTCTGGATTGCTGAAATCACCGCAGTATTCTTTTGAATGCACGTCAAGGGCAATCACATTTCCTAAAGGAGCCAGAGCGCGCTGTAATTCCCAACCTACCTGGCCTGTTTTGCCAAACAGAAGAATATCCATTATTTGCGATCTCCATAATTCTGCTCAACCCAAGATTTATAAGCACCGCTTTTGATGTTATCAACCCACTTCTTATTATCTAAATACCATTGAACTGTTTTACGAATACCACTTTCAAACGTTTCAAGTGGCTTCCAGTTTAATTCCTGATTAATTTTATCTGCATCAATGGCATAACGACGGTCATGACCAGGGCGATCGGCGACGTAAGTGATTTGTTCGCGATAGGAAACGCCTTTTGGGACAATTTCATCAAGCAAATCGCAAATGGTCAGCACTACGTCGATATTTTTCTTCTCATTGTGTCCACCGATGTTATAGGTCTCACCAATTATACCCTCGGTGACGACGGTATAAAGCGCGCGCGCATGATCCTCAACGTACAACCAGTCACGGATCTGATCGCCCTTACCGTAAATCGGCAGATTTTTGCCTTCCAGTGCGTTAAGGATGACTAATGGAATGAGTTTTTCAGGAAAGTGATATGGACCGTAGTTGTTTGAACAGTTAGTCACAATACATGGCAGGCCATAGGTACGCTGCCATGCACGAACAAGATGGTCGCTTGAGGCTTTAGATGCGGAGTAAGGGCTACTTGGCGCGTAAGGCGTCTTTTCTGTGAACAGAGGCAGTGCCTCCTGGCTTTGCCACTCATCAGGATGGGGTAAATCACCATAGACTTCATCGGTAGAAATATGATGGAAGCGGAAAACGTCTTTTCTTTCCTGATTCAGCTGCGACCAATATGCGCGAGTGGCCTCAAGCAAGGTATAAGTCCCTACGATGTTAGTCTCGATGAAATCAGCTGGGCCGGTGATAGATCGATCAACGTGACTTTCTGCAGCGAGATGCATTACCGCATCAGGTTGATGTGTTACAAAAATCTGATCAAGAGCGACCTTATCGCAAATATCTGCCTGAACAAAAGTGTAGCGTTCGTTATCAGATACCTTCTCAACCGATTCAAGATTCCCAGCGTATGTGAGTTTATCAACGTTGATAATGCTGTCATTGGTATTATTTATGATATGACGAACAACTGCAGAACCAATAAAACCGGCACCACCAGTAACTAAAATTTTCATTTATAGTCTCTCTTTAACAAATAACATCTTTATTTTAAATAGGTTAGCTTTGGCTTAGCAATTATTCTCTTTGAGCGCGCCTGTTCTGGCAAGTTTATTAATGAATAGTACGAACGCTACAAAACAGAGAATAAAGAAAACCAGAACAGCAAGCTGATTGTAGTTTTTATAATCGGCAAAAATACCCACTACCGAAAATGAAATAGATATCGCTAACACTATTATCAATGCAGTAGAATGCCTGAAACCGTATTTCAAAAGAATATGATGTAAATGCTCACGGTCCGGTTTAAAAGGGCTGTCTCCCCTGCGTACTCTCGCAACCATCACACGGATCATATCCATCAATGGCACGGCGATGATCCATAGTGCAGTAACCGGATGTAAGATTGCTGTAGTCCCCTGCGTTGCCAGAATAATTAACCAGATAACGGTAAATCCAATCAAAGTACTTCCGGCATCCCCCATGAAGACTTTAAATTTACGTCCCCACGGGATGCCTAAGTTCAGCAGGATGTAAGGGATACAGGCAATTGTCAGACAAATACACCACTGCGCCAGTTCAACGTTACTATGTAGTGAAAAGGCTACACCTAACGAGGCAAAACTGACGCAAGATAAAGCACCAAGCAATCCGTCAATTCCATCCACCATATTGAAGGCATTAATTGCACACATAACGGCGAATATTGTCACTACATATCCCAAAATACCTAAACCAACCGGGTAGCCCAAAAAAATATCACCGAGTGAAGCAAGATGTAATCCACTAAACATCATGACTATGGCCACAAATGCTTGCAAAGCTATACGGGGTGTAACAGGCAAATCGTAACGATCATCCAGGACGCCGACAAGTAATAGTAAGCTGGTACAAATGATGTAATAGCTAAAATTTGGGAACCAATCAGGCTGCAAGAAAAACAATACCCAAATAGATATGTATATTGAAACGCCCCCGACCAGAGGAATATGCCCATTGTGATGTTTCCTCGCATTAGGTTTGTCTACCAACCCAACACGACGCGCAATTTTACGGGCAACAAATAATGAAGCTAACGCACTGAAAAATATTATAATATATTCTTGCATGACCGCACCATGTTCAATCGATTAATGTTTTAAATTACTTCAAGCTTTATTAATAACGCTAACTAAGCGGTGTTTTTTAAGAATTTAGTATTTTAATCAATTTTTAAATTTTTTATTTAGGTTATGTACTTAACTTATCTGAATGTGTTATCCATATAGTTTCGGAAAACATATCCACTTTGTCGCTTGCGTACAGCCGGAAATGGTTAAAAACCACGCTACCGCCCTTGGCTCACAAGCTACCAATGCACTTATCCTACATACCTAGTTGAAACAAACCTTAAACCATGTACAACACCAGGCAACTATCTCGATAAGGCTGTCTCACAAAACTCAACTGGCAATTTTTAACCTAATTATGTTTGATAGCAACATGTAATCATCTTAAAAATCCAGCTGCGCGTCGATACTGACACGTCATTTACGATGGTAAGCGTTGAAGATGTCTGGTCCTGATAACACAAAAATTTCAACAGCAGGCTTTTATATAAGATATTCAATAGCCTATATGAAATAACATCGTAGATGATTCAAAGCAATATCAGAGAGCCTGCGTATCTTTCCACAACAATTACTTGATCAGCCGCTTAAAAATTGTCAATCAAGAGTATAATTTTTAAACACATCGCCCGGCATGAAAATTACTGATATAGCCTAGCTCAATACTTCGCAGAACGCAGCCTTAATCCTATCTTTTCGTTGGTAAATGTATGTTTTAACGACATCATTGCTTAGATAACGTACAAGGCATTTATGAATTCGATTTAAATGCAATAAACATAATTACTTATAAACTGGGTGACCGGTTATTTATTATTCCTGCGCATCATTCGATATTTATAAAGCTGCCTAGGGGGCATTCTGGGCAGGTGTATTAATTGCATAACCACTAATTTCAGCTATAAAAAAGCACCATCAAGATGGTGCTTTCCATACAGGTCTTGAGCGCTATTACTCGCCTGTAAACTCTTTCAGCCACGCTTTAAAAGCATCACCCTGTGAGTTATGACGTACGCCGTACTCAACAAAGGCTTTCATGTAACCGAGTTTGTCACCACAGTCGTGTGAACGGCCGGTCATGGTAAATGCTTCAACGGTTTTCTTCTTCATCAACAGGGCAATAGCATCTGTCAGCTGAATTTCGTTGCCTGCACCATAAGGAGTAATTGCCAGCAGTGGCCAGATATCTTCGGAGAATACATAGCGCCCTACTACCGCCAGGTTAGACGGTGCATCTTTACGCTCAGGTTTTTCAACGATTGCGGTCATTGGTGTACTTTTACCAGGTTCACCTTCAACCCCATTACAGTCGACAACGCCGTATTTAGACACGTCTTCTTCCGGCACTTCTTCAACCATAACCTGGCTGTTACCTGTTTCTTTGAAACGGGTCAACATAGCGGCAAGGTTATCCTTGCGCAGATCGCTGGTGGAATCATCCATCAGGACGTCAGGCAGAATAACCGCAAAAGGTGAATTGCCAATCAATGGCTTAGCGCAAAGAACTGCGTGACCCAGGCCTTTTGACTGCCCCTGACGCACGTTCATTATCGTCACACCCTTAGGACAGATGGACTGAACTTCTTCAAGCAGCTGGCGCTTAACGCGTGTTTCCAACATGCTTTCCAATTCAAATGAGGTATCGAAGTGGTTTTCGATGGCATTTTTTGAGGAATGCGTAACCAGAATGATTTCTTTGATGCCCGCCGCAGCACATTCGTTAACGATGTACTGGATCAGAGGCTTATCGACGATTGGCAGCATTTCTTTCGGAATTGCTTTCGTCGCTGGCAACATACGTGTGCCCAGACCGGCAACAGGGATAACAGCTTTTAACATTGTAAAGGATACTCCTTGAAACCTATTGTGTGTAAATCCAGTCGGTTAACGTGAGTAATCACAATGAGTTCACCAGACTGAAATTGAAAATACAAACTTATTGCCCAGCACGATATTTTTCTTTACCGAGTATAGTCCCTGTCGTTTCGTTTAGGAAAACCATACTGCGAACTTCAGAACATCAAGTACATAGCCTGTCTATGTGATTACGATACCAGTAAGCAGCACCAAACGGTAAGCTAAAGACTCAAATTTAGGAATGTTGAACCTGTTCGACGATTTTATCATCACAAATTGCTGCTTTCCAAATCAGATCGATAACTCATATTTATCGAGTCCCCCTAAGCCTACTTTGCTCCACTTTTCTTAAGGTACCCTGCTGTTTTAGATTTGAATTTTCCGCGCCTGACGCCCATTATTCACCGTGCGGCAACCGCCGTGTAACTAAAGGTGAAAAACGCAATATGGAATGGATCGCCGATCCGTCGATTTGGGCCGGGCTGGCTACCCTGGTAGTACTCGAAATTGTTCTGGGCATAGACAATCTTATTTTTATCGCCATTTTGGCTGAAAAACTTCCGCGCCAGCAGCGTGACAAGGCCCGTGTTACCGGGCTTTTACTCGCATTAGTGATGCGCTTATTGCTGCTGGCCTGTATTTCGTGGCTATCTACGCTCACTCGCCCCCTGCTTACTGTGCTCGGGCATGCGTTCAGTGCCAGAGATATGATCATGCTAACCGGCGGGGTGTTCCTGCTCTTTAAAGCCACCATGGAATTGAATGAACGGCTTGAAGGGAAGGATGAGGAACAAACGCAACAGCATACGGGAGCCAAATTCTGGGCGGTAGTCGCGCAAATTGTGGTTCTGGATGCCGTCTTCTCCTTGGACTCCGTCATCACTGCCGTCGGGATGGTCGATCATTTAGCCGTCATGATGGTCGCGGTTTGTATCGCCATCGGCCTGATGTTGCTGGCAAGCCGCCCGCTTACGCGCTTTGTGAATGCACACCCGACGATTGTGATTTTGTGTCTCAGTTTCCTGCTGATGATCGGCTTCAGTCTGGTCGCTGAGGCCTTTGGTTATGCGATCCCGAAAGGTTATCTGTACGCGGCCATTGGTTTCTCGGTAATTATCGAAGCACTGAACCAGCTGGCACAGTTCAACCGCCGACGCTTTTTATCTTCACGCCGTTCATTGCGTGAACGTACTGCAGAAACGGTACTTCGCGTTCTTCGTGGTAAACATGAAGAAGCCGAGCTGGATGCCCATTCCTCCAGCATGATCGCTGACAGCGCTAATGAAGAGGATGCGATTTTCAATCAGCAGGAACGCCATATGATTGAACGTGTTCTCGGGCTCGGGCAGCGCACCGTCAGCAGTGTCATGACCTCGCGGCATGATGTCGATAATCTTGAACTGAATGACCCGGTTGACGTGCTGACGCAGCAAATTGCCAATAATCAGCACACCCGCATGCTGGTGACTGAAGACAGTTCGACTGACGAACCGTTGGGCGTGGTGCACGTTGTGGACTTGCTCAAACAGCAACTGCTGGAAAATGAGTTAGATCTTAAAGCGCTGATCCGTCAGCCGCTGATTTTCCCGGAGCAGCTTTCCCTGTTGATGGCGCTGGAACAGTTCCGTCAGGCGAAAACGCATTTTGCGTTTGTGGTGGATGAGTTCGGTTCAGTTGAAGGGATCGTGACGCTGACGGATGTCATGGAAACGATCGCCGGTAACCTGCCTGAATCTGATGAAACGCCGGATGCGCGCCATGACATACAGCAGTTGGAAGATGGCACCTGGATTGCTAACGGCTACATGCCGCTTGAGGATTTGGTGATGTACATTCCCCTGCCGGTTGATGAGAAACGTGAATACCACACGCTCGCCGGGCTGCTGATGGAGCATACGCAGAGCATCCCACAGGTGGGCGCGCAGATTACCATTCACGACTATCTGTTCGAACCGCTGGATGTCAGCAGCCATCGTATTTTGAAAGTGAAAATTACTCCTCTCAAAACAGCTGAGGATAACGACTACGAAGTCTGAAGCTGAATTAAAAAAAACGGGTGCCTGATTCAGGCACCCGTTTTTTATATTCGAAAGACGTGGGTAACGCGTTACTTATTCAGAAACTTCTGCACATCTTCGTTTTCTTTACTGTCTTTACGCTTATCAATCCAGTTTTGAATCGCGCTGCGGGCGCTTTGTTCCAGCGTGCGCCTCAGCACCTGATCAACCTGCAACTGATAACCCATCTGCGCCCACGGACCGTAAACGCGCAAAGGAATGTCAGTCGTTTTGAGCGTATTGATCAGATTGCTGTCACCTTTCCAGCCACCTGTGACGCGGATCAGTAAGTTCATATCTACCTGCTGATCGGCCATGTCGATGCTACCGTTCCCTTTCGCATTCACCATCGGCGACTGACCTTGAAGATTAGTGAGCGTCAGTGTGCCATCGGCAAGCTTGCCTTCAGCTTTGAGCGTATCAATCTGGCTATAGTGATCGTAGCGCTCGAGCCCCTGCACCTTGTCGCTGCTGCGTGCAACGGCCTGCTGAATAAGCTGCTGAATATTAATGCCATTGAGGTGAGCATTCTCCATTGAAAGCTGCCCTTCCCCCTGCCAGCGTCGTGCGAAATCCGCGGCAGAAAGCCCTTTGCCGTTAACATCGCCTTTCATCGAGAAACTGCCGGTCAGCGCTTTCGGCAGACCATAGGCCGCCAGCAAATCACCCAGCTCGATTTTGTCCACATCCGGCATCAGGTGCACCTGAATCTGTTTACCGGTCACGTCCATATCACCGGGCAGTGAAAATTTCCCGCTGCCCATAATGCCGCTAAAGGTAGATAACTTAACCTGACCCTGCTGATTGTCTGCATTCAGCGCCAGATTTTGGATCTTCATACCACGATAGGTTAAATCAGCGACTTTCAACGTCAGCCTGGCATTAAAGTTCTGCAAACTGCTCAACCCGTTCGGCTGGTCGTCAACATCTCGGGCAATCACCGGCGCGGATGTCACGGAGGGCGCGTTTTCCGTTGTCTGTTCATCGGTTTTAGGCTGCCATCCGCTGAGCGCATCAAGGTCGAGTTTGTTAGCGGTTAAATCCAGCTGATAATTAGTGCTGTCTCCGAGTGTGGCTGAGGCAGTGCCAGAGACCTGATTATCGTTGGCGGTTAAATCCAGCTGGCTCAGCGTGACAGTGTCGGTATCGCGCTGATAGCTGGCCTGCATTGCACCGTTACCCTGTACGCCCTTAACCGGAATATCTGCGCCGTTTAGCTGATAGCTAAACTTGCTAATATTCGCCGCAAAGGCCTGCGGATAATGCTGCATATCCAGTTCAGCTTTCATCGTGAAAGCGAGATCGCGCTGATTACGACTGATGCGGCTGGAAAGCTGAAGAGTTGCCTGTCGGTTGGCATCTTTTTCCATCTGCATATTGATATCGCGAACGTTGATGACATCATCATTGCCGCGTTGCCAGATAAGCAGACTGTCGACAACGCTTAATTTATCGATATCAAATTTCCAGCCCGCCTCGAGGGTCGGCGTTACCGGCGCAACAGGCGTTGGTGTGGAAGGCGCGACAGGAGCGTCAGGCTGATTCTCTTCGCTATCCGGCGTAAGACGAACGACTGCATTTTTTAGCAGGACCTGCTTCACCGCGAGCTGATGAGAAAGCAGCGGCAGGAGTTTGACATCCAGCCGCATGTTTTCGGCGCTGACCACCGGCGCTTTCGCTCCGGGCGCGGTCAGCGTAGTTTGTCCGGCGATAATGCTCAGCTGAGGCCAGACATGCCAGCGCAGTGAGCCGTTGATCGCCAGCTGATAGCCGCTTTTCATCTCAACCCTTTCCACCATATATTGGCGGAAGTCGTTCGGGTTAATCAGAAACACCAGCGAAGTCATGCCGGCAATGATAACCACCAGTAAAATCACCAGTGTCGTCAGTAGTCTTCTCATGCCTTCCTCACGTTTTTATCCGGCTTGCAGATAAAAAAGCTGTATCAGTCTTCATCAATACGGCTGGCAACCGCACTTTGCTGGTCGCGATATTTCGCATCCTGACGGCTGTTATAAGGACGCGCTGCCGGGCCAGATAACGGCTCGAAACTGAGTGCGCCAATCAGCATGCCGGGACGAAGTGCTAAGGGTAATTTGCCGGAATTATAGAATTCCAGCACGATACGCCCCTGCCAGCCGGGATCGATGCGGTGCGCAGTGACGTGAACCATTAAACCCAGACGCGCCAGAGATGAGCGCCCGTCCAGCCAGCCGACCAGATCATCGGGTATAGAAACCGTTTCAAACGTCACGGCAAGCGCCAGTTCACCTGGATGCAGGAAGAACGCTTCACCTTCCGGCAAAACAATTTCATCACTCATCACTTTATCGAGAGAGGCGCTGACTTCGTCCTTCGGGCCACTCAGATCGATAAAACCGGCGTTGTGCCCGAGAAATACGCGAAAGCCATTGCCCAGACGCACATCTACTGTAGCACCGTTAATACGTTCAACGGGCGGACGCGGTGAAATCCCTAATTTGCCACTGTCCAACCAGGCTTCTATATCTCGATCGCAAAGTCTCATCGTTTCTCCGGTATGTTTTCTACAGCTTGGCGATTAATTGAAAAACTGGCTGATTTTTGCCTTTAAGATATCAATCGCAATCCGGTTTTTTCCGCCACGCGGCACAATGATGTCTGCGTATTGTTTGGAAGGTTCGATAAATTGCAGGAACATCGGGCGGACGGTCTTCTGATACTGCGCCATCACGGAATCCATCGAACGGCCACGTTCGTTGACATCACGCTTCATGCGGCGCATCAGGCAGATATCAAGAGGTGTATCGACGAAGATAGAGAAGTTCATTTCCTGGCGCAGACGCACGTCGGTCAGCAGCAGGATCCCTTCAAGAATGATGACTTTTTTCGGTTTCAGCGTCACCGTTTCGGCAAGCCGGGTGTGTTCAATAAAGCTGTAGCTCGGCAGTTCAATTGCCTGACCTGATTTCAGCGCCTGTAAGTGCTGAAACAGCAAATTGTGATCCATCGCACTCGGATGGTCGTAGTTGGTTTTGACCCGCTCTTCCATGGTCATATGGCTTTGGTCTTTATAGTAGCAATCTTCGGGGATCACCCCGATGTGCTCATCGCCTACCTGATCACGAAGTTCACGGTATAACGTACTGGCGATAAGGCTTTTTCCCGAAGCAGATGCGCCAGCGATACCTACGATGACACACTGATGGAATTTGTCAGACATAAAATTAAAGACCTGATTTGGAAGTTGGAAGGCAAACACAGATATGTGCTTTGAACGCGGCAATTATAAGTTCAAGACACTGCCTGATGCCAGCGTTAAGGCTGTGTAATCGCTGACATCGGGCAATAAATCGCTGAGTTGAGAGATTAAACTGCGCGGAAAGCGATTTCTGTCGGAATTGCATCGCCCTTCCAGAACAGTTGTGACGCCACTTTTGATGCCAGTTCACGATAAATCGTTGTAAATTCGCTCTCAGGATTCGAAACGACCGTCGGCTCGCCGCGATCTAAATCTTCCCGTAGTGAGATGTGCAGCGGTAATTGCGCCAGCAGCTCACAGCGATATTTCTCTGCCAGACGCTGGGCGCCACCTGTACCAAATATCGGTTCGTGATGGCCACAGTTGCTACACACGTGCATGCTCATGTTTTCGATAATGCCCAACACCGGCACATGAACTTTCTCAAACATCACGATCCCTTTCATGGCATCGAGCAACGCGATGTCCTGCGGCGTGGTCACAACCACCGCCCCGGTCACCGGAATGTTTTGCGAGAGCGTCAGCTGAATATCACCGGTACCCGGCGGCAGGTCGATCACCAGATAATCCAGATCCGGCCACAGCGTATCCTGCAACATCTGCATCAGTGCCTTACTGGCCATCGGACCACGCCAGACCATGGCATTTTCATCAGTAACCAAATAACCAATCGAGTTGGTCGCCAGACCATGCGCCATAATCGGCGACATGTGTACGCCATCCGGTGACGTCGGTCGTTCATCTTCAGTACCCAACATATTTGGCACCGACGGTCCGTAAATATCCGCATCAAGAATCCCGACTTTGCCGCCCTCAGCCGCCAGCGCCAGTGCCAGATTCACCGCAGTGGTCGATTTCCCGACGCCGCCTTTTCCCGAACTGACCGCCAGAATATTGCGCACCCCTTTAATACCCGGCTGATCATTGGCTCGTTTCAGGGTGGCGATGTCGTGATGCAGGGTCCACTGGATTGCCGATGCACCGGTTACCCGCAGCAGTTCGCCGCTGGTTTCCTCTTTCAAAATCTCAAAACCGCTTTTCCAGGCGAAGGGCAGCGTCAGGTCGATATGTAAAACGTCGTCCATTAACACGCAATGATGCAATGCCTTAATGGCGTTGAGATCTTTTTGCAGGGTTGAATGACGAAAGGTGGCCAGTACGCCGGTCACTAGTGCGCGCAGCCCCGCGGGGGTGGTCTGCTGTGGGGATTGAGATGTCATCCCGGCTCCTTGAAACTGGTTATCAGACTATTTATTAAACGACTTATTCTTTAAATAGCATAACAGAAGGTTCATGCAGAGATCCCCCGTTTGTTTACGAGGGGCGGCGCTTTCGGTTAACATCAATCCCCCTGATTTCAACAACAGAAAGCAAGCTCTTACTATGGCTCAAGTCGCGAAAAAAATTTTGGTAACCTGTGCACTTCCGTACGCCAACGGATCCATCCATCTCGGTCACATGCTCGAGCACATCCAGGCTGACGTCTGGGTTCGTTTCCAGCGAATGCGCGGCCATGAGGTGCACTTCATCTGTGCGGACGATGCGCACGGCACGCCGATCATGCTGAAAGCTCAGCAACTCGGTATTAAGCCGGAAGAGATGATTGCCGAAATGAGCCAGGAGCATCAGAAAGATTTCGCCGGCTTTGGCATTAGCTACGACAACTATCACTCCACGCACAGCGACGAAAACCGTGAGCTGTCCGAGCTGATTTATGGTCGTCTGAAAGAAAATGGCTTCATCAAGAATCGCACCATTTCTCAGCTGTACGATCCGGAGAAAGGCATGTTCCTGCCTGACCGCTTCGTCAAAGGCACCTGCCCGAAATGTAAATCACCGGATCAGTACGGCGATAACTGCGAAGTTTGCGGCGCGACTTACAGCCCGACTGAACTGATCGAGCCGAAATCCGTGGTGTCCGGCGCGACGCCGGTCATGCGTGAGTCCGAGCACTACTTCTTCGACCTTCCAGAATTTAGCGCCATGTTGCAGGCGTGGACCCGTTCCGGTGCATTGCAGGAGCAGGTCGCCAATAAAATGCAGGAATGGTTTGAATCCGGCTTGCAACAGTGGGATATCTCCCGTGATGCGCCTTACTTCGGTTTCGAAATTCCGGATGCGCCGGGCAAATTTTTCTACGTCTGGCTGGATGCGCCAATCGGCTACATGGGTTCATTCAAAAACCTGTGCGACCGTCGCGGCGATCTGAACTTCGACGAGTTCTGGAAAAAAGATTCCACCACAGAGCTGTATCACTTCATCGGTAAAGACATCGTTTATTTCCACAGCCTGTTCTGGCCGGCGATGCTTGAGGGCAGTAATTTCCGTAAACCGACCAATCTGTTCGTTCATGGTTACGTCACGGTTAACGGTGCGAAGATGTCTAAATCGCGCGGCACGTTTATCAAGGCCAGCACCTATCTGAACCATCTGGATGCGGACTGCCTGCGTTATTACTACACCGCCAAACTGTCTTCGCGTATCGACGATATCGACCTGAATCTGGAAGATTTCGTGCAGCGCGTGAATGCCGATATCGTCAACAAAGTGGTGAATCTGGCGTCCCGTAATGCCGGTTTTATCGCCAAACGCTTTGACGGCAAACTGGCAGATAAGCTGGCTGACGAAGCGCTGTACAAAACCTTCACCGATGCGGCGGAAAGCATCGCGCAGGCCTACGACAGCCGCGAGTCTGGTCGCGCCATCCGTGAAATCATGGCGCTGGCCGATCTGGCTAACCGTTATGTGGATGAGCAGGCACCGTGGGTAGTGGCAAAACAGGATGGCCGCGACGCTGACTTGCAGGCGATTTGCTCAATGGGCATAAACCTGTTCCGTGTGCTGATGACCTACCTGAAACCGGTTCTGCCCTCGCTGGCCGAACGGACCGAAGCATTCCTTAACAACGAACTGAGCTGGGATTCCATTGCTCAGCCGTTGCTGTCGCATCAGGTCAATCCATTCAAAGCACTGTTTAACCGCATTGAGCTGGATAAAGTGGCAGCGATGGTCGATGCCTCAAAAGAAGATATTGCGGCGGCGAACGCGACCGTAGTGACAGGTCCGCTGGCGGATGACCCGATTCAGGAAACCATCACCTTCGATGATTTCGCTAAAGTCGACATGCGTATCGCGCTGATTAAAAGCGCTGATTTCGTGGAAGGTTCGGACAAACTGCTGCGGCTGCAACTCGATTTGGGCGGCGAAACGCGCCAGATTTTCTCCGGCATTCGCTCTGCGTATCCTGATCCAAAACTGCTGGAAGGCCGCCTGACCATCATGGTCGCAAACCTTGCACCGCGTAAAATGCGTTTTGGTATCTCCGAAGGGATGGTGATGGCAGCGGGTCCTGGTGGGAAAGACATCTTCCTGCTCAGCCCGGATTCCGGCGCACAGCCGGGGATGCAAGTGAAGTAAAAGCTCATAACTGCACCTCCCCCTGCGAAGGGGGAGGAAGCAAAATCATTTAGGCCAGTTCGGCCATACGCTGCGTGGATACTCCCTGTCGATATCCGATTTCGCCAGCCCAATATCCTTCAACTGATCCGTACTCAGCGAATGCAAAATCTTGCGGCTGACCCGGCGCTCATTCCAGCTGTAAATAGCGGCATACACTTGCCCGGCTAGCCCCGCTTTTTTGACCGGCGTCTGTACGGTATGTAACGGCGCAACGGTATCTGTTGCAATAACTCGTTCACAAACAACAATTTCACACGCTGCAAACTGACGTTCTTCAATGATATTTTTCATATTCTGCCCCTGTTAACGACCTGACAACAGGATCGGATAAACGGCCAAAACATTACAGATTCAGATTTTTAGTATTTCAACCATACAGATCTGGATTAGATGACAGATACAGGGTTAGATTGATTGCATCTGTACTGTTTTCTTTGCGCAGGAGTTGAGAAAAAGATAATGAACCGTTATGAAAATCTGGCAAACGTATTGAGCGACCGCATCGAGCAAGGTTTGTATCCCGCCGGTATCCGCCTGCCGTCGGTGCGCGTACTGAGCAGTGAACACGGCGTCAGCGTGAGTACGGTGCAGCAGGCTTACCGCGTGCTGGAGGAAAAACAACTGGTCGAAGCTCGCCCAAAATCCGGTTATTTTGTGAAAGGTGCACGCCTCCAGGCCGCCCTGCCCTCCGGCTGTCGCCCTGCGCAGCGCCCGGTGGAGATCTCCCAGTGGGAACAGGTGCTGGATCTCATCACTTCGCCACACCGGCCAGGCGTCGTGCAGCTGGGTCGCGGCTCGCCGGACGTTACCGCGCCCACCCTCAAACCGCTGAGCCGCCTGATGGGTCGCGCTGGTCAGCATCAGAATCTCAACGCGTTTCATTACGACAGCATCTACGGTTCGGAAGATTTACGGGAACAAATTGCCCGTCTGCTGATCGACAGCGGCAGCCACATGGATGCCAGCAATATTCTGATCACCACCGGCTGTCACGAAGCGCTGTCGATAGCCATCCGGTCGGTGTGCGAGCATGGCGATATTGTGGCGGTGGATTCGCCGAGTTTTCACGGTGCGATGCAAACTCTGAAAGGCTTCGGCATGAAAGCGCTGGAAATCCCTACCGATCCGGTCACGGGCATCAGTCTGGAAGCACTGGAAATGGCGCTGGAACAGTGGCCAATCAAAGCTATTCAGCTGACGCCCAACTGCAACAATCCGCTTGGCTACAACATGCCGGATGAGCGTAAAAAAGGTCTGCTGCGTCTGGCACAGCGCTACGATATTGCCATTATCGAAGACGATGTTTATGGCGAACTGGCGTATCAGTATCCCCGCCCGGCCACCATTACCTCATTTGATGAGGACGGTCGCGTGCTGCTGTGCAGTTCGTTTTCCAAAACGCTGGCACCCGGCCTGCGCGTCGGCTGGATTGCGCCGGGGCGTTATCACGACCGCGCGATCCATATGAAATACATCACCACCGGCGCGTCCGCCACGCTGCCGCAAATTGCTATTGCCGACTTCATCAAGCAGGGGCATTACCTGGTGCATTTACGCCGTATGCGCAATCAGTACCAGCGCAACCTGTGTACCATGACCGACTGGGTGATGAAGTATTTCCCGTGCGGTACACGCGTCAGCCGCCCTCAGGGCGGTTTTCTGCTGTGGATCGAACTTGATGAACGCGTCGATACGCTGCGGTTAAATCGCTTGCTGGAAGAACATAGCGTGCAGATCGCCATCGGCTCGATATTCTCCGCGTCGGGAAAATACCGTAATTGCCTGCGAATGAATTACGCCCAGACCCTGACTGCCAAAACCGAGCGCGCGGTACAGCGTGTGGGAATATTAGCGTCACAAATGCTGGAAAGTTGCTAAACGCCACCCGGAGAAATTGTCATCGTGCAGATAGAACCGTTACCGCCCCTGAACACGCTGGTGGCGTTTGAATGCGTGGCGCGCTATTGCAGCTTTTCCCGCGCCGCCGAAGAGCTGAACCTGACGCAAAGCGCCATCAGCCGCCAGATTATCCAGCTGGAAGAGATGCTCGGCTGTAAACTATTCCAGCGCGCTCAGCGCAAAACTACGCTGACGCCGCGCGGAGAGATCTATGCACAACAGGTGCGTAAACTGCTTGGCGACATTTCGCAGTCAACCGCCGAAGTCATGGGCTGGAACGGCCTGCCGCAGGTGACGCTGGCCTGCACCAGCGCGATGAGCGGGCTGTGGCTTTCGTCGCGGCTATCCACGCTGCGCCAGCTGATGCCGGATTTACAAATTCGCATGAAAATCTCCGACAGTTTTTCCGACCTGAAATCCTCAGAATTCGATCTGGCGATTTTCTACCTGCGCGAACCCCCTGCAGGCTATCACGTCGAGGCACTGTTCGATGAAGTCTGCTATCCCATGTGCTCACCGGAATTCCTCACCCGCCTTCCCCCACAGGCCAGCGCGGCAGATTTACTGGAGCAAACATTGCTGATTCAGGACGACCCGCAACGTGAGTGGACCGGCTGGCGGGACTGGTTTGCCTCGCAGGATATCGGCCACGTCTCGCCCCGCCGCACCTGGCGTGCCAACAACTACCCGTTTCTGGTGCAGTCAGCGGTGCTGGGGGATGGCATTTTACTGGGCTGGGAAGGGCTGGTGCAGGATTACGTCAACAGCGGGCAACTGGTCGCCGCGCATCCCGGTAAGCTGACTGCCGCCGGAAAATGCTACATGCTTACGCCGCAGGACAGATTCCTCAAACCAGTGGTGCATAAGGTGATTAACTGGCTGAAAAAGCCATGAAATGTAGCGCCTCCCCTTTAGCAGGTGAGGCGTTAAATAATAAAACTCTGATGTGTTAATTAAATATCCATCGGCGGTATTTTATTTTTCTCCAGATAACGGCGCTTTCTCGCAGAATTCATGCCAATTAATGTGAACAACAGCCAGCATGACTGCGAAATACAGGAGGCAAGGTTAAAATCATGGCTCAAAGAATACAGCCCGAACACACCGCCGATAATATTAAGATATGCGTAAGTATTAGCATCAACCGCTAGTCTGCGCATCTGGACCAACGCATAAGCCAGAAGATAACAAAACACACCAATTAACCCGACCACCGTATGCAGTTCCACCGGCCCTTTCCCTTTGCGAACGTTCATTACCCAGAAAAATAAAGCTTTTCAGGGTGTTCTGCCGCGCATTTTTCGCATACCCTCATGATAAATTCTCATGCCAGTAACGCAGAGTGTTTTGATATAAATCAGGCAGGCAAACCATTGCGCCCATTTGATACACCAGGGATATTTCACTTGCACCTATAAAATTTCAGCACGCCACCATGGAGAAAATAATGAAAGATAATAATTCCCCTTTGACGAAATTAATGCAGGATGCACAACTTAGCCGACGCGGCTTTATTACCAGCGCTTCCGCTGTGGGTATTACTACTGCATGGGGATTATCGCCTTTCTCCGCGTTTGCAGCCGAGCCTAAAAAAGGCGGCGTATTAAAACTGGGTATGTCAGGCGGAAATACCAGCGATACGCTTGACCCGACATTATTCAGCGACTGGGTGCCCTTAAATCAGGCATATATGCTGATGAACGGCCTGATCGAAATTGATGAAAATAACCAGGCCACGCCGGAACTGTTCTCTAAGTGGGAAGCCAAACCGGGTGCAGCAGAGTGGATTTTTACCGTCCGTGAGGGCGTCACTTTTCACAACGGTAAGAAGCTGGACGCCGACGATATTCTTTACTCCATCAACCTGCACCGCGGTGACAAATCCAAAAGTGCCATTAAAACCCAGCTTGCGCCCATTACCGGCCTGACCAAACAGGGTGACAACCAGATCCTCATCACTCTCGACGGTGGCAATGCCGACCTGCCCTACCTGCTGGCGGATTACCATCTGGTGGTGGTACCGAACGGTTTTACCGACTGGTCCCACCCGATTGGCACCGGCGGTTTCATTTTTGATCAGTACGAGCCGGGCGTACGCTCGCTGTTCAAACGTAACCCGAACTACTGGAAGCCGGATCGCGCCTTTGTCGATGCCGTGGAAGTGCTGGTGATCAACGACCCGACGGCGCGCACCAACGCCCTGATTTCCGGGCAGGTTCACGCCATTAACCGTGTTGATTTCAAAACCGTCGATTTTCTCAAACGCAGCCCGGCGCTCAATATCATTCGTTCTGCCGGCGGCCAGCACTTTACCTTCCTGATGGATTGCAGCGTCGCACCGTACAACAACAACGACGTGCGCATGGCGATAAAATACGGCATCGACCGGCAGAAAATCCTCGATACCGTGCTGCGCGGCTACGGCTCGCTGGGTAACGATCACCCGATCCCGAAAACCGACCGCTTCTTCAATCATAACCTTGAGCAGCGCGCTTACGATCCAGACAAATCAGCGTTCTATCTGAAAAAAGCCGGTCTGACGGATCTCAAAATAGAGCTTTCCTCCTCCGATGCCGCCTTTGCCGGGGCGTTAGACGCTGCGGCCCTGTTCCAGGGACAAGCGCAAAAAGGCGGGATTCAGGTCAACATCAAACGACAGCCCGCCGACAGTTACTGGGACGATGTGTGGATGAAAGCGCCGTTCAGCATGGGCTATTGGGGTGGCCGTCCGACGGCGGATCAGATGTTCTCTACCGCCTATCAGTCCACCGCAAAATGGAACGATACCCACTGGAAAGATGAGAAGTTCGACGCCCTGCTCCTTCAGGCGCGTTCGCTGCTCGATGAAAGCAAACGTGCCGAAATCTACGGCGAGTTGCAAAGTATTGTGCGTGACAACGGCGGTGCGATGATCCCGCTGTTTGGCGATTATCTCGATGCGGCGAGTAAAAAAGTTGGCGGTATCAAACCGCACCCGATGTTTAACTTCATGGGTGGTCGTCTGGCCGAGCGCGTCTGGCTGGAGGCATGATGAAGAAGAGGATTTTACAGCGTGTGCTGCTCGGTATTATCACGCTGTGGCTGGTGTCGGTGCTGATTTTTATCGGCACCGAAATGTTGCCCGGTGACGTGGCGACGGCCATTTTAGGCCAGAGCGCCACGCCAGAAACCGTGGCGGCGCTGCGCCTGCAACTGGGGCTAGATGAGCCGTCAGTGCTGCGTTATCTGCACTGGCTGGCGGGCATTATGCACGGCGATTTAGGGCATTCGCTGGCCAACGGACGTCAGATCAGCGACGAGCTGCTGCCGCGTCTGGGTAACACGCTGTTTCTGGCGGGTTATGCCGCAGTGATCGCCATTCCACTGGCGGTAGGTTTAGGCATCGCCTCGGCTATCTGGCGCGGTTCGGTCTTTGACCGGCTGGCGAATACCCTGACGCTCATCAGCATTTCCGTGCCGGAGTTTTTCGTCGGTTACATTCTGGTGATTGCCTTCGCCATCCGTCTGACCTGGTTTCCCAGTCTGGCGATGGTTGACAGTTCTTCGACCCTGGCCGACCGGCTGTATGTCTGCACCCTGCCGATGCTCACCCTGACGCTGGTGGTGCTGGCGCATATGTTGCGCATGACCCGCGCCTCAGTCACGGCGGTGATGTCCAGCCCGTACATTGAAAGCGCGGTACTCAAGGGCATTCCGCGCTGGCGCATCGTGGTCTCACACGCCTTGCCCAACGCCCTCGCACCGATCATTAACGTTGTGGCGTTCAACCTCGCGTATCTGGTGGTCGGTGTGATCCTGGTGGAAGTGGTGTTTGTCTATCCGGGTATCGGTCAGTACATGGTCGATGCCGTGACCAAGCGCGATCTGCCGGTGGTTCAGGCCTGTGGCCTGCTGTTCGGTGGCACCTATATTTTCCTCAACACCACCGCCGATTTACTGGCGATCTGGTGCAATCCACGCCTGCGCCATGCGCGCTAAAAAGAGGGACATCATGAACCGTTATTTCATTAATATCCCGCTGTCGGCCTGGATTGGCATTGTGATTATTGCGGTAAATTTGCTGGCGGCAGTATTTGCGCCGTGGCTTGCGCCGCATAGCGAAACCGAACAGGTCGGCGATATCTGGCTGCTGCCTTCTGCCGCCACGCCGTTTGGCACTGACAGCCTCGGTCGAGATATGCTCTCACGCATCCTGTTTGGCGCACGTACCACCATTGCCATCGCGCTGACCATCACCTTCAGCTCCTTCATCATTGGTATCGTCACCGGCTTTACCGCCGCGATTTACGGCAAATGGGTGGACGTTGTGCTGTCGCGCATCGTCGATACCGTGATGTCAATTCCGGTGCTGATTTTCGCCCTGATCGTCCTTTCGGTGATGGGCACCTCGATCCCGGTGCTGGTGCTGACCATCGCCCTGCTCGACGCCACCCGCGTGTTTCGTCTGGCGCGGCTGGTGGCGCAGGCAATTGTCTGTCAGGAATATGTGGAAGCGGCTCGTCTGCGCGGTGAAGGCCTGCGCTGGGTGCTGTTTAAAGAGATCCTGCCCAACGCCCTGCCGCCACTGCTGGCAGAATTCGGGATGCGTTTCTGCTTTACCTTCCTGTTTATCGCGGGCTTAAGTTTCTTAGGGTTGGGCATCCAGCCGCCGTATGCCGACTGGGGCAGCATGGTGCGCGACAACGCGCAGGCGATTAACTTCGGCCAGTTCGCCCCGCTGTATCCGGCGGCGGCAATTGCCCTGCTGACCATTGGCGTTAATCTGGTGGTCGACTGGCTGCTGGCACGCAACAGCCTGCCGCATGGAGATGAAGCATGACCCGTACAATTTTGGAGATGCGCGGACTGCGCATCGAAACCCTCGACGGCTCCCCGCTGGTGCAGGATATTTCGCTGAAACTGGCGGCGGGCGAAGTACTGGGGCTTATCGGCGAATCCGGTGCCGGTAAATCGACTATCGGACTGGCGGCGCTGGGTTATGCGCGTCAGGGCTGCCGGATTGCCGGAGGAGAAGTGTTTCTCGACGGCACCGACATCGTTTCGCAACCTTCCCGCGTTAAACAGGAATGGCGCGGACGCCGCGTGGCATATGTCGCGCAAAGCGCAGCCGCCGCGTTTAATCCGGCGCTCACTATCGGAAAACAGGTCTGCGAGGGCCCGATTCGTCACGGCCTGATGAACAAAGAAGAGAGCCGCCAGTGGGCGATTTCTCTGTTCCGCTCGCTGGATTTGCCGGATCCGGAAAACATCGGCAAACGCTATCCGCATCAGCTTTCCGGCGGACAACTGCAACGGGCGATGGCCGCGATGGCCATGTCCTGCAAGCCTGATTTGCTGATCATGGACGAACCCACGACCGCGCTGGATGTCACCACGCAGATTGAAGTGCTGGTGATGCTGCGCAAACTGGTGCGCGAGTTCAACACCGCTGCGCTGTACATCACCCACGATCTGGCCGTGGTTGCCCAGCTCGCCGACCGTATTATGGTGTTGCGTCACGGCAAAGAAGTGGAAACCGGTGATACGCAAACTATCCTGGAAAATCCGCAGCAGGAATACACCCGCAGGTTGGTGGCCGAACGCGAACATGCGCTCACGCCACTGGCAGACGGCCATGCGTCCTCCGGCCAGCCGCTGCTGTCCATGCAAAAAATCAGTACCGGTTACAACGGTCTGCGCGTGGTGCATGACGTGAGTCTGCAACTGCCGCGCGGAAAAACGCTGGCGATCATCGGCGAATCCGGCAGTGGAAAAAGCACGCTGGCGCGCGCGCTGGTCGGGCTGTTGCCGGACACCGAGGGCACGACGGATTTCGACGGCATGTCGCTTTCGCACAATTATCAGAAGCGCGACAAAGAGACGCTGCGCCGGATGCAAATGATTTATCAGCTTCCCGACGTGGCGCTGAACCCCCGCCAGACATTGCTGGACATCATCGGCCGCCCGCTTAATTTCTATTTTGGCATGAACAAAAAGCAGGTTCGTGAACGCGTGGAAGAGTTGCTGCGCCTGACCGAGTTGCCGGTGAAGCTGGTCGACCGTCGCCCCAGCGAACTCTCCGGCGGGCAGAAGCAGCGCGTGTGTATCGCACGTGCACTGGCCGCGCAACCGGAGCTGATTATCTGCGATGAAGCGACGTCGGCGCTCGATCCGCTGGTCGCCGAAGAAGTGCTGAATCTGCTGCGGCGACTGCAGCAACAACTGGGGCTGTCTTACCTGTTCATCACTCATGATCTGGGTACAGTCAAACGCATCGCCCATCAGGTCGCGGTGATGTATCAGGGCAAAGTGGTCGCCAGCGGGGATACCGACGTAGTCTTCCGCGCGCCAATGCACAGCTATACCGAAAAACTGCTGACCTCCGTACCGGAAATGCGCACAAGCTGGCTGGACGACGTACTCGCCCTGCGCAACGTTCCGCTTGCGGCGTCAGCCCTGCCTTCGACAGGAGTCTTATGAGCACCAAACGCATCGTGACCCAATTCCCTCACGCCGTCACCGTGACCGAACACCTGTGGATCCCGCTCGGTGACGGCACGCGCCTCGCCGCCCGCCTCTGGCTGCCGGATGACGCCGCACGCCAGCCGGTTCCGGCGATCCTCGAATACATTCCTTACCGCAAACGCGACGGCACCCGTACCCGCGACGAACCGATGCATGGTTTCTTTGCCGGCAACGGCTACGCGGTACTGCGCGTAGACATGCGCGGCAGCGGCGAATCCGACGGCCTGCTGGCCGACGAATATCTGTTGCAGGAACAGGACGACGCACTGGAAGTGATTGACTGGATCACGCAGCAAAGCTGGTGCAGCGGCAACATCGGCATGATGGGTAAATCCTGGGGCGGCTTTAACGGTTTGCAGGTCGCCGCGCGCCGCCCTCCTGCGCTGAAAGCCGTCATCACCGTCTGTTCCACCGATGACCGTTACGCCGACGATATTCACTACAAAGGCGGTTGTTTGCTCAACGATAACCTTTGGTGGGGCGGCATTATGCTGGCGTACCAGAGCCGTCCGGCAGACCCGGCGCTGGTGGGTGACAGCTGGTATAAAGACTGGATCAACCGTCTGGAAAATATGCCGTTCTTCCCCGCATTGTGGATGGAGCATCCGCTGCGCGATGCCTACTGGCAGCACGGTTCGGTATGCGAAGACTGGTCAGCCATTCAATGTCCCGTGATGGCCATCGGTGGCTGGGCGGATGCGTACAGTAACGCCGTGTTCCGTCTGATGGATAATTTACAGGTACCGCGTCGCGCCATTCTTGGCCCGTGGGCACATATCTATCCGCAGGACGGCACTCCTGAACCGGCAATCGGATTCCTGCAGGAAGCGGTTCGCTGGTGGGATCACTGGCTGAAAGACGAAGACAACGGTGCAATGGACGGCCCGATGATCCAGACCTGGTTGCAGGACAGCCAACCGCCGTCGGCCATGCGGCCGGTCAGTCGTGGCGAGTGGGTTGGATTTGATCGCGGTACCGCCAGCAATGTGCATCACAGCCCCCGCTGGCTGACGCGCGGCCAGCTGAATACCCAACCTGACGCCGACGCGGGCGTCATCAACCTGTGTTCACCGCAGAACCACGGCCTGATGGCCGGTGAATGGATGGGCGCAGGCGTACCCGGCGAAATGCCGCCGGATCAGCGCGTCGATGACGGCATGGCCGAGTTTTTCGACGGCGAACCGCTGGCAGAACCGCTGACGATTTTCGGTTTCCCGCAGTTCACCGTCGAGCTGAGCAGCGATAAACCTGCTGCGATGCTTTACGTTCGTCTTTCCGACGTCGCCCCCGACGGCTCGGTCAACCGCGTCACCCACGGCTGGCTGAACCTGTCGCATCTTCAGGGTCATGATAAATCGGTCCCGCTGATCCCCGGTCAAAAGGTGAAAGTTCCGGTGCAACTGGACGGCATCGCCCACCGCTTTGCTGCCGGAAACCGGATGCGGATTTCGCTGGCCACCACGTTCTGGCCGATGATCTGGCCCATGGCGGAAGCAGCGACGCTCACCGTTGACTTGCACAGCGCGCAGCTTATTCTGCCGGTGTGTGCTCAGCCGGTCAGCATCGCCGGGCCGATTGCCGAACCTCAAAGCGCCGTCCCGACGCCGCAAACCCTGCTGTCGCCGGGTCGCGTTGATCGCAACATCACCTATGATTTCCTCACCGATAGCTGGACCAGCGTTACTCACGGCGTCGGCGGCGTGTTCGGCGAAGGTGTCTATCGTTTCGATGATATCGACACCACGGTGGATCATAACCTGCGCCGCGAACTGAAGGTCAGTAACGACGATCCGCTTTCTGCGCGCTATCTGCTGACACAGACCATGAAAATGGGCCGCGAAGGCTGGTGGATGGAAGCCGTCATCACGCTGGAGATGCGCAGCGACCTGACGCACTTTATCGTCAGCGGGGATATGGTGGTGAGTCTGAATGGCGAGGAAGAGGTGAGCCGCTACTGGCATGAGAAAGTGAGGCGTTAAATGCCTGTTTCGATCAAACTTTCATCTCCTGGCTAAGGAAGCCCTTCGCTCCACGGATGACGATCGCGTATAGTGGCGTCCGCCCTGCTGAGGCTCACATTGCAAACTCTTCCAAAGGAACTGGATATGAAAAAACTTGCCGGACTCTTGTTATGGGTGGCGTTCAGCGCCACCGCTTCACAACCTTCCGTTACGCCGCAAAGCTTGCAGGCTTCAATAGATAAAATCGGCGCGGCGGAGACTATTCGCGGCCTTGATGAAAAAGGGATCAATACTCTCAGTGAAGGGATCCTCAACGCTGATACGCAGTGGATCGCGTTAGTGCCTAAACTGGCGCCAGGACTTGAGGGCGGAAACGCCACGACGGTTGCGGAGGCGCTGGCTAACGCACTCCCTAAAAATGCCCCGGCGGTCATTGACGCTATCTCAGCGAAGAAAAACACGGATTTCCCAGGCCGTAACACCGTGTGTACCATGCCTTTCAGTGGCAAAGATGACAACTGGCTTGCGCGCTACTACAAGCAGAGTCACGCGGCGCTGAAAAAACTGGGCACCGCAGGAAAACCCTGTAATGACCAGCTGGAGCAGGCTATCAGCGGGCTTAAGAATACTTCGACGCAACAACAGCATTCTCGTTTGAATCGTCAAAAACTGACGCCCGAACTGATTCTGCAAGCCATTGATCGCGATGGCGTCGATGATGTTATCAGCCAGCTGTCGGCAAAACAGCGTGCCAATATTGGCGAGGCTATCGCGCAAGGTAAACGTGAGTGGTTGCTGGTCGCCGATTCACTGGCAGAAAGTAAAGATGCACAGATGCACTCGATGCTTCTTACTGCGCTGGCGAAAGCATTATCGCAAAATCCGGGGGATGTGCTGACCGTCGCGAAAGGTCATGTTGACGCCGATCTCCTGTGCGGCATGCCCTTTCCCGAAGCCAGTAAAAGTGAGCTGATGCAGTATTATCAGGCCACCCGCAAAGCCTTGCTAAAAATTCGCAGGCGCGGCGAAGCCTGTCTGGCAGTTCTCGACCAGGAGCAGAGTACCCTGGTGAACTCACCGGGCGATCGGTAAGATTCTCTCAAAAACTGCGCCATCTTTCGTCACCGGATGGCGCAACGAAACAGATGAACGTACATCCCCTCACACCTCAGGAATGATCGCCGTAATGTCCCGGCTTTGCAGAATACGGCCATCCTGCGCCTGTAACTCGATTTTGCGCAGCGGCTGACGGCTTTGGGTGTCGATCAGACGCGTGCAGGCCTCGCCTTCTTCGAACAAATATTCGCTGCCCCACTGCCCTAATGCCACGAGGATCGGCTGGAGCGCCAGACCTTTTTCAGTCAGCACATAATCCTGATACGCCGAACCATCGGCGGCCGGTTCCACTTTCAAAATGCCTTCTGCCACCAGCGTTTTCAGCCGCGTGCTGAGGATGTTTTTCGCCGCACCGAGGCTGCGCTGAAACTCACTGAAACGCGTCATGCCGCGCATTGCGTCGCGGACAATCAGCAGCGTCCACCAGTCACCGATCAAATCCAGCGCCCGGGCGGTCGGGCAAGGCGTATTTTCCAGACGGGTACGTTTCAAGGGCACCTCCTGCTTAAATAATCTGGTTGCATTATAAAACCACTGGTGCTAAAAATCATCTGGTTTCATTATTAAACCACTTAGCCTATCCCTTTACTTTGAGGTTCTGCCCATGTCTCATTCAAATTCCGCTTCCTCCGTTGCTCTCATCACCGGCGCATCCAGCGGTATCGGTGCCACTTACGCCGACCGTCTGGCAAAACGCGGTTACGATCTGGTGCTGGTCGCGCGCGATGCCGCCCGTCTGGATTCTCTGGCGCAACGCCTGCAGCAAGAAACCGGTGTCAACGTCACCGTGCTGCCCGCCGATCTGACCCGCAGCGAAGATCTGGCGCGAGTTGAAACCTTTATCCGCGCCAATCCGCAAATCTCTTTGCTGGTGAATAATGCGGGTGCCTCGCTGCCGGGCGGTTTTGAGAACAGCGACGCCGATGCCATTGAGAATCTGATTACCCTGAACGTCACCTCGGTTGCCCGCCTCTCCCGCGTAGCGTTCGAGGGTTTGCTGAAACACAAAGAAGGCGCGATCATTAACATCGCTTCTGTGATGGCACTGGCGCCCGAGCTGCAATCGGCCGTCTATTCCGCCACCAAAGCCTTTGTCCTGACGTTCAGTCAGACGCTGCAATTTGAGATGGCAGAGCGCGGTTTGTACGTTCAGGCGGTGTTGCCTGCCGCGACGCGCACTGAAATCTGGGCGCGCTCAGGTAAGAATATCGACGAAGTACCGGGCGTGATGGAAGTCGGTGAGCTGGTGGATGCGGCGCTGCTGGGCTTTGATCGCAAAGAAAAAATCACTATCCCGCCGCTGCATGATGAAAAACAGTGGAATGATTTCGACGCCCTGCGCGGGGCAATGCTGCCGAACTTCCTACAATCCCAGGCGGCGCCGCGTTACAAATCCTGACCGTCTCACATTGACCAGTAACAACAATTTGCTGGTCAACCGATGTTCGCTTTGCAAATATAACAATACGTTAACTTTGTGAAGTGAATACGATGACCGAATTTGTAATTGCCGTACCCAAAACGCCTTCTCTGGCCGTTGAAGGCCAGAGTGCACGTTTCCCCTTACGCCGCGTTTACTGCGTAGGCCGCAACTATTCCGAGCACGCCCGCGAAATGGGCCACGACCCCGATCGCGAGCCGCCGTTCTTCTTCTCCAAGCCTGCCGACGCCGTGGTTCCGGCCAGTGGCAGCGTGCCTTATCCGACCCTGACTGAAGATTTGCATTACGAAGTCGAGTTGGTCGTGGCCATCGCTCAGGGCGGTAAAAATATCGCTGTCGCCGATGCGCTGTCGCATGTCTGGGGTTATACCGTAGGTGTTGACCTGACCCGCCGCGACCTGCAGGCACAGGCAAAAAAAATGGGCCGTCCGTGGGATTTCGCCAAAGGGTTTGATGCCTCCGCACCCGCCAGTCCGCTGCTGCCGGTCAGTCAGACCGGTCATCCTGCAACAGGGAAAATCTGGCTGGATGTGAATGGTGAGCAGCGGCAGCGCGGCGATTTAAGCGATCAGATTTGGCAGGTGGCGGACGTCATCAGTTATTTGTCACAGGCGGTAGAATTGCAGCCCGGTGATTTGATTTACACCGGCACGCCTGCGGGCGTGGGTGCGGTGCAGCGCGGTGATGTGATCACCGGCGGCATCGAAGGCCTGAGCGATTTCAGCTTTACGCTGGCCTGACCGTCTTACCGGACGCCTGATGTCAGGCGTCCGTCTCTCCGATTTTCTTCTTCATATCTTCTTCGATAAGCGGGATCAGTTTTTCAAACGCGCATGCGCTGGCCGGGTCAAACAGTGACAGCGTCTCAATCTGGCTGAGTAAAATCACCTTGCGGAAATTCAACACGTTCACCGGTTCCGACACCGGCGTAATGCCGTGATCGCGGTAATAGCGGGCGTAGTTATGCTCAACGCGCAGCTCCAGGGTGTCTTTGTCGCAATAGCCGCTGACCATCGGGATCACCACCACGTTGTCTGATGACGACGTTTCACAACGCGCGGTATGGACCATGCCGATGTAGACGCGGCGCGACTGGAGCGTGATAAACACCATGTCTCCCTGCTCCATGCACTGATACAAAATGCCTTCCACGCCGTTGGCGCGCGTCAGCTGCTTATAAAGCTTTCTGCGCCCGGCAGTGTTGAGCCGCAGGCCGGCTGACCAGGTGGTGCGAACCAGACAAAGCATCACCGACACCGCCAGCATAATGACCACCGGAGCCTGAATGCCGAGGAAACTCCAGTTAATGAAATCGCGGTGATAATGCACGTCCTGATGCAAATGTGGCAACGCGGGCAGCCAGTTGATCACCCCGGAAATGCCCCACAACGCCATGTAGACCAGCGCAATAACCAGCACGCCCTGTAACACGAAGATGCAGCCGTAGAGCGCGACCAGAAAATAGACGTCCCAGCCGAAGGTGCGTTTAAGTTTGAAACGCGATGAGATGTCGCGGGTGGTGTACCAGTACCCGCAGACCATTAACACCATGAAGACCGCCGTCGCCATTACAGCACGCTCATGCGTTTGACGTGACGGGCGAAGTCTTTCTGCATGTCCTCATTGGCGGGATTTACTGAAGCGGTACCGTTTTCATCAATTAAAATGCGTTCGCCTTCTTCCAGCGTATTTTCAATATCAGCGGCGCTGAACAACCCAAGAAATTGCTCGGGGCTGGAAAAAATTTGTAGCAGGATCCTAAACATGCGTCTCTCTTGTCTTTGCAAAGACCTAAGACTAGCCAACTCACACAGAAATGGGGGAAAGACCGGGCAGTTTCGGAGTATTTACTTTTGCAACGCTGACGTCGCAACATAAAAAAGGGCCGCCTTGCGGCAGCCCTGAGTCTTCATCGTCATATGACGGGAAGAATTACTTCACTTCTGCGCCGTCGTGATGCGCATCTTCATGGGCAATCTGAGCTTCTTTAACTTCAGCCGCGCGTTTACGCAGACCAATCCAACCCAGCACCAGCAGAATGATCAGCACCGGAATGGTCGCGATAGTATAGGTGCCGTTCGGGTAGTCAAACGCCATCAGTACCAGCACGCTGGCCAGGAACGCCAGCGTCAGCCAGGAGGTCACGGGTGCCCACGGCATTTTGAAGGACACGTCTTTGGCACGGCCTTCTTTGATAGCAGTACGCAGCTTCATCTGGCAGACAATGATAAATGCCCATGAACTGAGGATGCCCAATGATGCGACGTTCAGAACAATTTCAAATACCTGCGATGGCACGTAGTAGTTCAGCACCACGCCGATGATGTAAATCCCGACGGTCACCAGAATGCCAGCGTAAGGCACCTGCTGCGCACTCATCTTCGACATGAATTTCGGCGCAGATCCGCCCATCGACAACGAACGCAGAATACGACCGGTGGAGTACAGGCCAGAGTTCAGGCTCGACAGTGCGGCAGTCAGCACCACGATGTTCATGATTGTCCCGATATACGGCACGCCCAGCTTACTGAAGAAGGTCACGAACGGACTCTGACCCGCCTGATAAGCATTCCACGGCAGCAACAGAACCAACAACACCACGGAACCAACGTAGAACAAGGCGATACGCCAGATCACGCTGTTAATGGCTTTCGGCAGCACTTTCTCAGGATCTTTAGTTTCGCCCGCCGCAGTACCGACCAGTTCGATCGCCGCGAAGGCAAAGACCACGCCCTGCACAAGCACCAGCGCAGGTAACAGGCCGTGCGGGAATATCCCGCCGTTATCGGTGATCAGATGCAAACCGGTGGCGTTGCCCGCAAGCTCTTTGCCGGTGCCGAGAAACACCACGCCGACCACCAGGAAAATGGCAATCGCCGCGACTTTAATCAGCGCAAACCAGAACTCCATTTCGGCAAACCACTTCACGCCGATCATATTCATGGTTGCGACAATCGCCAGCGCACCAAGCGCAAACATCCATTGCGGAACATCACCGAAGGTTCCCCAATAGTGCATATACAGAGCCACTGCGGTGATATCGACAATCCCGGTCATCGCCCAGTTGAGGAAGTACATCCAACCGGCCACGTAAGAGGCTTTTTCGCCAAGAAACTCACGCGCGTAGGAAACAAAGCTGCCGCTGGTCGGACGGTGTAACACCAGTTCGCCAAGCGCACGCAGGATGAAGAATGAGAAAATACCGCACACTGCGTAGACGATGGCCAGTGCCGGACCGGCCATCTGCAAGCGTGCACCTGCACCGAGGAACAAGCCGGTGCCGATAGAACCCCCGATAGCAATCATCTGAACCTGACGATTGCCCATACTTTTGTGATACCCGTCGTCGTGCGAATCCAACCAGCGTCTTTTGGCAGCGCGTTTTGCCTCTGCCGACTTTTTATGAGACTTCATTCGATCTTGTTCTCCAAAAAATGACCTTCGCCTGACGTCTGAGGCTGCAAGCAACCGATTGCAAGCCTCGACGTTTACGTGGTTTATCCACTGTATTTTTTTAAGCCGGAACTGTTTTCAAGCAATAACGGCGAAGGATGCTACCTTTTCTCACTAACCGAGGCAAAAAAAACGTAATTAAAAATTGTTATCACTCATATTTCGCAGGACGAATTTTGTGTTTCCGTGCGGTCATGACGGCGCCTTTGGCTGGCTCTCTTTACGCACCCGCTCAATGTTGATGGACAGGTACATCACCTCTTCGGTGGTCAGCTCTCGCTGATACTGCGCGGTCAGGTATTCGCCGATTTTCTCCGCACAGGCCCAGGCCTGCGGATAGTTATCTTTCACCGCAACGTGCAGCGTCATGTCGTCGTCGGCGACCACAGTGCGGTTGAGCATCCGCTGGGCAAAAAACTTAAGATGGGTAACAAACCGCTGATAGCTCAGCGCTTCTTCGTCGTATTCCAGACGCAGCTGGTATTTCACCAGATTGAGGATTTCCTGCATGACGCGGGTGATTTGCGCCACTTCCGGCATTTCGCCGTTAAGCTGCGCGTTGACCAGATGCAGCGCAATGAAGCCCGCTTCGTCCACCGGCAGCCGCACGCCAAGACGCGTGTCGATGATGTCCAGCGCTTCCAGTCCCAGCGCATATTCTTTCGGATACAAGCGGCGGGTTTCCCACAGCAGCGCATTGCTGATTGGCACGCCCAGCTTCTGACGCTCAATGGCAAAGTTGCAGTGATCGGTCAGGGCAATGTACAAATTCTCCTGCAATTTCCCCAGACGACTGCGCGCCAGCGAAATAATCAGATCACAGGTGGTCATCACTTCCATCGGAATGTGCGACAGCAGTTCAGTCAGATGCGCGACCAGTTCGTCATTTTGTAAGGCGAAGATTTTCTCGATTTTACTGTCATCGAGCTCATCCCCCGCTTTCTTCATAAACGCCAGCCCGCGGCCCATGACGACCTGCTCGCGCTGTTGCTCGTTTATGACAACCACCACATTATTATTGAGTATTTTGGCGATTTTCATGCTTATTCCCTGAAAAGAAAAACCCAACCGTCCGCGAAGAAGGTCAGGTTCATTCTGTTGTAATCGTTCGTATCTGCCTGATAATTCTATCAGATCAGGTCATTCACCTTGCAGGCAACACCTTAAAAGCGTGATGACGATCGCTGCGGTCTGAGAGCAGATAAAATATCAGAAAGTGACAATCGCTTTCAGACCTGTAACCCAGGCATCCTGAGTTTCGGCTACGCCTCCCGGACGGTGCCAGTACTGCAAATCCGGTTGCAAGATGAGCCATGAGCGCACTTTAATCTGATAGTACAAATCAGCGTTTACCGAATGCCCGGCCAGCGGCGTATACAGCGGATTGCCGTAATCATCCACCTGATAATAGTCGTTCAGGTTTTCCTGATTTTTTCGGTAATGATCGCTCATTTTAATGTAGGTCACACCAAAACCCAGCCAGTCGTCAGGGCGGGCATCAAACAGACCGCGATAGCGCATGGACGCGGCCTGCGTATGGTGAATGTAGTTGCTGCGCTGATCGCCAAGACCCAGACTGTATGACACGCTCATGCCGCGGTTTGGATCGTCGCCTCGCGTGGTCACCTGCTGGTTGAAACCGGTGTACATAAACCAGGTGTCGCTGTGCGTACGGTAGCCTTGAGGATCCGTCGCGCCCACGCTCTGTGATTTACCTTCCGAGAGATCCTGCTGCTTCGAGTTGGTGTACAGCAGCCCGAAATTATAAATCCCCGGCAGGCCGTTGACTTTGGTTTTCAGCTCCGCTTCCATCGGCAGCAGGATACCGCGCGCTCCTTTCAGCGAGCCGCTCCACGCGTATTTACGATCGGAGGCATCCGGGTTTTGCTCCATGATACCGGTTTTGAGCGTCAGCTCCGGCGTCAGTTTGTACTGGAAAGTGGTGCCCCAGTAATGTTTATTCCAGTTGAACCAGGTCATCGAGTTGGCCGATTTACCGCCGCACTGGCTGAGTAACTGGAAATCGCACGGGATTATCTGATCGAAATCCTGATTCTTGTTCATCATACCGATGCGCCAGTGCAGCTTACGGTCATCAAAGCTGCGTCCAAAGGTCAGCCAGCCCAGACGGGTAATCGATTGTCCGCCCCAGCTTTCCTGCGCGATATCGTTGAAACCCACACGTGGATCCTGTGTCCGTTCTGAGGTCAGGTTATCGTTATGGTTACGGTTGACGATGTTCCCTTCAATAGCCGCATCAGGAATGCCGGTGTACATCTCCAGATCCTGAGTAAACGTCAGCGAAAACTGATCGATATACGCCAGCTTCTTATCATGATTGTAACCGCCACCGGCGTTGTAGGCCGATTCGCTGAGATAACCGAGCTGATAGTGAAAACCGTGGTTTTCCAGAATCGGGCGAATACCCAACATATCGCCGAGCATTCCCTCGCCCGGCGCTTCAAACCCCAACACGGTACCGTTCCAGTTATTTTCGGCCAGCGCAGGACTGATAATTGAACCGAACAGACAAAGTGTCAGAGCGGCGCGTCTTAATACATGAATCTTATTAACTGGGCCGTGATTATGCGACGGATTGATTGTAGGTGCAGCAAAGGTCAAAAGGGGTTTCATCATTATATTCCCATCAAATTACTTATTTAAACGCGATTATATTTTTATTGGCTTTTATCAACTCACAGAAACAGACAGCCCTGCGATTTATTCGCATTATTATTGACTGACTGAACAGGCGGTCTGCGTTATTTCAGACCGCCAATTTTTCACTAAGACTGGATTATGATTTTAAGGCAGCACCGTTAGATTTAATAACATCGGTATACCAAAAGAAGCTTTTCTTACGGCGACGTTCCAGCGTACCGTTGCCCTGATCGTCACGGTCGACGTAAATGTAGCCGTAGCGTTTTGAGAACTCCGCTTTCGATGCGCTGACCAGGTCTATCGGCCCCCAGCTGGTGTAGCCCATGACTTCAACGCCGTCTTCAATCGCTTCGCGAACCTGAACCAGATGATCGTTGATGTACTGTATGCGGTAATCATCATTGATGCTGCCGTCGGCTTCCACTTTATCGCGGGCACCCAGACCGTTCTCTACAATAAATAACGGTTTCTGGTAGCGGTCATATAATTCATTCATCAGGAAGCGCAAACCTTCGGGATCAATCTGCCAGCCCCACTCGGAACTTTTCAGATGCGGATTCGGCACCATGTTTAATATATTGGCGCGCGCTTTAATATTTAATTCTTCGTCGGTGGTCACACAACCTGTCATGTAATAACTGAAAGAAATAAAGTCGACCGTTTCCTTCAGCGCCTGTTTATCTTCAGCAGTGATATTTATTTCCATACCACGGTCTTTAAAGAAGCGCTGCATATAAGCGGGATACGCACCGCGCACCTGCACATCGCCAAAGAATAACCAGTCACGGTTTTGTTGCAGCGTTTCCATCATGTCAGCCGGTTTGCAGGTCAGCGGATATAACATCCCGCCGAGCAACATGTTGCCGATTTTAGCGTCGGGAATTATCTCGTGGCAGGCTTTTACCGCTTTAGCGCTGGCCACCAGCTGATGGTGGATCGCCTGATAGATTTCCTGTTTGCTGCTGTCTTCCGGCAAGCCGACACCGGTGAACGGTGCGTGCAGCGACATATTGATTTCATTGAAGGTCAGCCAGTATTTGACCTTGTCTTTATAGCGGCTGAACACTGTACGGGCATAATTTTCAAAGAACCCGATGGTATCGCGGCTGCCCCAGCCACCGTGCTTTTTCACCAGACCGTAGGGCATTTCGTAGTGGGAAAGCGTCACCAGTGGCGTAATACCGTATTTCGCCATTTCATCGAACAGTCTGTCGTAGAAAGCCAGACCGGCTTCATTCGGCTGCGTTTCATCGCCCTGCGGGAAAATTCGCGTCCAGGCAATCGACGTACGCAGAACCGTAAAGCCCATTTCAGCGAACAGTTTCATGTCTTGTGGATAACGGTGATAGAAATCGATCGCCACGTCTTTGACACCGAAATCGCCTTCAACACGTTCCTGCACCGGACCGAAAACGCCCTGCGGTTGCAGATCTGACGTGGACAATCCTTTACCGTCTGTCAGGTATGCGCCTTCTACCTGATTGGCAGCCACTGCACCGCCCCATAAAAAACCGTTTGGGAATTGCTTGTTCATATGAACCTCCTGGCTCTGGTCGTTAACGTAATAAAGTTAATAAAGGCGTTTGTTCGCTGACGTCCTGCCCGACACCGGCCGGAATGACGTCGAGATAATCGTCGCTGTTGGTAATCAGCACCGGCGTCGTCAGGTCATAGCCAGCGTCGGTAATGCCCTGTATATCGAACTCGAGCAGCAAATCGCCCTGCTTAACCACCGCGTCCACTGCGACGTGCGGCGTGAAGAATTTGCCGTCGAGCTTCACCGTATCAATGCCGACGTGGATCAGGATTTCCGCGCCGTCCTCGGATTCAATTCCGATGGCGTGATGCGTTTTAAACAAAGAGGCGATGGTGCCGTTGACCGGTGAAACGACACGCCCGAGGGTTGGCACGACAGCCACGCCTTTACCCAGCAAACCGCTGGCAAACGTCGGGTCATTGACCTCTTCGAGCGCCACGCACGCGCCGGTCATCGGGCTGCCCATCAGCGTCTTACCGCGCGGTGCCTGTACCGATTCGGCGTCCACTTTCGCATCGGCGGGTTTCTCAGCCGCTTCTTCTTTTATGCTGAAGAAATAGGTTGTCAGAGCGGCAAAGAGAAGCGCAACAACGGTGCCGACAATCGCGGCAGTCACGCTCTGGTCAAAGCCGGTTGGCGGAATCACCTGGGTGAACGTGAAAATACTGGCAAAACCAAAGGAGTAGGCGGTGGTCTGGAAATACCCGAGGATCGCCCCGCCCAGCGCGCCGCCGACGCAGCCAAAGATAAACGGGCGACGACGCGGCAGGTTGATGCCGTACACCGCCGGTTCGGTGATACCGAAAATCCCGGCGCTGATGGCAGAACCTGCCAGTGCTTTAGTACGGGCGTCTTTAACGCGCAGCATCACGCCGATGACTGCGCCAACCTGCCCCATCACCGCAGGCAGTAAAAGTGGCAGCATGGTGTCATGGCCGAGAATACTGAAGTTGTTGATCATCAATGGCACCAGCCCCCAGTGCAGGCCGAAGATCACACAGACCTGCCACAACGCGCCCATAAAGCCACCGGCCACCAGCGGACTGATGTGATAGACGAACTGATAGCCGTTCGCCAGCTGCTGGCTGGCCCACGTCGCGACAGGGCCGATCACCAGGAAGGTCAGCGGGACAATCACCATCAGACAAATCAGCGGGGTGATAAAATTACGTAGTGCGCCGGGCAGGATTTTCATCGCCCGTTTTTCCAGCCAGCTGGAAGCCCAGGCCGCGAGGATCACCGGGATAACCGATGAGGCATAGTTAATGAAGACCAGCGGAATACCGAAGAAATGCTCGTTATGTGCGCTGGCCTGCTGCGCGTCGAAGGCGGCAATCATCAGCGGATGGACCATCGCACCGCCGATCATCATCGTGACAAAAGGATTACCACCGAATTTTTTACCGGCAGTAAAACCAATCACTAATGGGAAGAAATAGAACATGGCATCGCTGGCAGCAAACCAGACTTTGTACGTCCCGCTCTCCGGCACCAGCCAGCCACAGGCCAGCGACAGCGCCAGAAAACCTTTGAGAATACCCGATGCGGCCATAATGCCGATAAACGGGGTGAAGATACCGGAGATGATATCAATCGCCCTGGCGAACAAACTGCCCTTATCACCCGAATCTTCTCCACCGTCTTCAGAAAGCGGGCTGCTTTTTACCAACGCTTCGTACACTGCGCCAACATGATTGCCAATCACGACCTGAAACTGACCGCCGCTTTCCACGACCATGATCACGCCGGGATTTTTTTTCAGGCCTTCTGCATCGGCCTTATTCGTATCTTTTAGTTTGAAACGTAAACGGGTAGCGCAATGAACCACGCTGTTAACGTTCTCTTTTCCGCCGACACCGCGGAGAATTTCTTCGGCTAAGGTTTTATATTCCATGGTGTTATCTCATCAGAGTAAGGGCGTCGTGCACGACATTGCCGGTATTTTTAACGGGGCGGCCGGCCCCTGAATTCAGGCCAAAAAAAAACCTAAACGTCCGGTCTCTCCGCGTTAGGCGAAGAGACAAGAAGTTTAGGTTTTGCCTGTCAGACAGTAACAATCCTGCTTTCTGATAGTGATTCTCAATCGAATCGTTAACAGAAACAAGCCGTAATAGCCGCTAAAACATGAAAATGTGACCGGCTTCAGGTTTTGCGTGGAAGTGTGATGGGGCGCGGTGTCCGACAGGTGCAGCGACAGACTGAGGACGCTAAATAGCTCATTTAACGTTGCAAATTTAGTGAGCCGGATATCACGGCCTTGGTAACCGTTTACCCGTTACGCTATAATTCCTTGTCGCGGCAAAATCCGCGACCGGGATTCTCAACCTGAATGTTCACTGGCGACATGGAATGTGCACTCGCATTTCACGTCTGAGTCTGCGCACACCTATTGCCTGTACAAACAACAAGCAATATCTCAATGGTGGCTCAGGCGGGGCTGACTTAGGTCAGGCCGGTATCCAGTAGAACCGGTGTTGAGAACCCCGTCAGGGCTACCACCAGCGAGATTCTCAACTCCAGTGGTCGCCACACAACTAATCTACTGGACAATGTGATATGAAAGACAAGCCAAGGCAGGCACTCCCCCCTCTCCTGTTTATTCTGCGCCCCTGTTCTCCGGAGGTGGCCGTATTATGATAAATACCAGAGAAGACTGGCATCCCGCCGATATCATCGCAGCAATCCGCAAGAAAGGTTCAACGTTGACGGCACTCTCCCGTGAGTCCGGACTGGGTTCTTCCACACTTTCTAACACCCTGTCACGACGATGGCCTAAAGGCGAAATGATCATCGCGCAAATGATTGGCGTTCCGGCCTGGGAAATCTGGCCAAGCCGTTATTACAATGCCAAGGGTGAGTTAGTTGTGCCGAAGTTGCGTCCCCCTAAAGCGGTAGTGTAATCCGTGACGCGGTGGGAGCCTGTCTTTCACCGCAATTTGTCCGGTCGTGTTGATTACTTTGTTGTGAACTACAAAAACCAAAACGGACGCAAAAGCGCCCGTTGGGAATTCTATTGTCTGACGACCGGTTTTATTCTTCCGCGCGCGAAAGCCCAAAGTGTTTATAGGCATGATTGGTCGCCATGCGGCCACGCGGCGTCCGCTGAATAAAGCCCTGCTGGATAAGGAAAGGTTCGATGACATCTTCAATCGTTTCCCGTTCTTCACCAATCGCTGCCGCTAAGTTATCCAGACCTACCGGCCCGCCGGAAAATTTATCAATGATGGCCAGCAATAGTTTGCGGTCCATGTAATCAAAACCTTCCGCATCGACGTCAAGCATATCCAGCGCACCGTTGGCAACGTCACCGTTGATCGTCCCGTCACCTTTGACCTCCGCGAAGTCGCGCACACGGCGCAGCAGACGGTTGGCAATACGCGGCGTACCGCGCGAACGGCGGGCAATCTGATGTGCGCCCTCTTCTGACAACTCCAGCCCCAAACACAGTGCGCTGCGCCCGACGATGTGTTGCAAATCCGCCACCTGATAGAACTCAAGACGCTGCACGATCCCGAAACGGTCACGTAGCGGTGACGTCAGCGAACCGGCGCGGGTAGTGGCACCAATCAGGGTAAACGGAGGTAAATCGAGCTTGATGGAACGCGCGGCAGGCCCTTCGCCGATCATGATATCCAGCTGATAGTCTTCCATCGCAGGATACAGAATCTCTTCGACTACCGGGGACAGACGATGGATTTCATCAATGAACAGCACGTCGTGTGGCTCAAGGTTCGTTAGCATCGCCGCCAGATCGCCGGCTTTTTCCAGCACCGGCCCAGACGTGGTGCGCAAATTCACGCCCATTTCATTGGCCACAATATTGGCGAGCGTGGTTTTACCCAGCCCCGGCGGCCCGAAAATCAGTAAGTGATCGAGCGCATCTTTACGTTGCTTAGCCGCCTGAATAAAGATTTCCATTTGCGAACGGACGTGCGGCTGGCCGACATACTCTGACAGCAGCTTCGGGCGGATCGCACGGTCAATGACTTCTTCTTCCGTAGTGAAGACTTCGGACGAAATCAGGCGGTCAGCTTCGATCATCTCTTACCTCACAGCGCAGCGCGCAGCGCCTCTCTAATCAACGTTTCGGATTCAGCACCCGGTTTGGCAACTTTGCTGATCATTCGGCTGGCTTCCGGTGGTTTGTAACCCAGTGAAATCAGGGCTGCAACGGCTTCGCCTTCGGCATCAGATTCTTTTGTTTTCGACGCCGATGCAGGTAACGTGATATCAGTATGATTGTTAAATAGATCACCGTTTAATCCTTTAAACCGGTCTTTCATCTCGACAACCAGGCGCTCTGCGGTTTTCTTACCTACACCCGGTAACTTAATTAACGCGGTGATTTCTTCCTTTTCCACCGCACTGACAAACTGCTGCGCCGACATGCCTGACAAGATAGCCAGCGCCAGTTTTGGTCCGACGCCGTTGACTTTAATCAGCTCGCGAAACAGCGCTCGTTCCTGCTTGTCATTAAATCCGTAAAGCAGTTGTGCATCTTCGCGGACGATAAACTGTGTGAAGATGATAGCTTCCTGACCCAGGTCCGGCAATTCGTAAAAACAGGTCATTGGCAACTGCACTTCATAGCCAACGCCGTTGGTTTCCAGCAGCACCAAAGGGGGCTGTTTTTCCAGAATGATGCCTCGTAGTCTGCCTATCACGTTCATTTTCCTTATCGGGTCAAAAACTGCGATGTTTATATCATAAAAAAAGCTGGATGGATATCCAGCCTAATGGACTTGCGGCGTCTATCGCATCCGCCCTCGCGCCATCTGTAATTTGTCCGTACTCAGACGGATTGCGTTCTGGCTCATGTGGCAATGTGTGATAGCAATCGCCAGTGCATCGGCAGCATCCGCCTGCGGATTGGCGGGTAATTTCAGCAACGATCGCACCATATGCTGAACCTGTGATTTCTCAGCGGCACCCGTGCCCACAACGGTCTGTTTGACCTGCCGTGCGGCATATTCAAACACAGGTAAATCCTGATTCACTGCGGCCACAATCGCCGCACCGCGCGCCTGGCCGAGTTTTAATGCGGAATCGGCGTTCTTCGCCATAAATACAGATTCGATGGCAAAAAAGTCAGGCTGAAATTGGGTAATGATTTCCGACACACCGGCGTAAATCAGTTTCAAACGTCCAGGCATATCGTCCACCACGGTGCGGATACAGCCGCTGCCGAGATAGCTCAGCTGACGCCCTGTCTGGCGGATAATGCCATAGCCGGTAATACGCGAACCGGGGTCGATCCCCAGAATAATAGCCATAGCCGCTCAACGCCTTGTATTGTCGTTTTTATAAGGAAGTGGGGAGAGTATAAACTGCTGCGGGATAACAGGATAGCCAGCCGGTGGAAACCACCGGCGGCACGAAAATCACAGAGTTTCTGCAATCTCGTCTGAGATTTCACCGTTGTGGTAAACCTCTTGTACATCGTCACAATCTTCCAGCATGTCGATCAGGCGCAACAGTTTAGGCGCAGTGTCTGCATCCATGTCGGCTTTGGTCGATGGGATCATAGTGACTTCTGCGGAGTCGGCTTTGAAACCGGCCGCTTCCAGCGCGTCTTTCACATCGCCCAGACTTTCCCAGGCCGTGAACACGTCAATCGCGCCATCGTCATAAGAGACGATATCTTCTGCGCCTGCTTCCAGCGCGGCTTCCATCACCACATCTTCATCCAGACCCGGAGCAAAAGAGATCACGCCTTTTTTGGAGAAGAGGTAAGAAACGGAACCGTCAGTGCCCAAATTACCCCCGGTTTTGTTGAAGGCGTGACGCACTTCAGCCACGGTGCGGTTGCGGTTGTCACTCAGGCATTCCACCATGACTGCTGAACCACCAGGACCGTAACCTTCATAAATGATGGTTTCCATGTTGGTATCATCATCGCCGCCCACGCCACGCGCGACGGCGCGGTTCAGGGTGTCGCGGGTCATGTTGTTAGACAGCGCTTTATCGATAGCTGCGCGAAGACGCGGGTTAGCCGCCGGATCGCCGCCACCGAGTTTTGCTGCCGTCACCAGTTCACGAATGATTTTGGTGAAAATTTTGCCACGCTTAGAATCTTGCGCCGCTTTGCGGTGCTTGGTGTTGGCCCACTTACTGTGACCTGCCATAACAAATCTCCAAAAAGTCTAAAGTCTTAACAGACCGAATAGTTTACAAATTCTTCAATCGCCTGCTGGTTGCTCGGGGACACCGTCAGCGCTGCCGCTGCGGTTTTGTCGAGCCAACGGTATGCATGATGCTCGGTAAGTTCCACATCACGCTCCTCGGGTAACGCCAGACAGAACCAGTGTTCTTTGTTGCGGGTCACGCCGGGAGCATAGCGATGGCGCAAATGCGCAAATATTTCAAAATCCACACAGCGATCGCAGTCTTGCAGAGTCAGGTTTTCACCTGCGATGTCGATACCGACCTCTTCCATGACTTCACGCTGCGTGGTGTCTTTCGGGGATTCCCCGTCTTCCAGACTGCCGGTCACCGACTGCCAGAAATTCGGGTCATCCTTTCGTTGTAGCATCAGCACCCTGCCGGTGTTTCTGGCGTAGATGACGCACAGTATCGACTCAGGACGCTTGTCGCTCATTAGTTATTCTCTGTATTTGTGTCTGGCGTCACTTCTTTTTTCGCCACTACCGCAATACCCAGCTCCAGCAGCGACGCCGGATTAGCAAAGCTTGGCGCTTCGGTCATCAGACAGGCCGCTGCGGTGGTTTTCGGGAAGGCAATGACGTCACGGATGTTGTCGGTGCCGGTCAGCAACATCACCAGACGGTCCAGACCAAAGGCCAGTCCAGCGTGCGGCGGCGTACCGTACTTCAGGGCGTCGAGCAGGAAGCCGAATTTCTCGCGCTGTTCGTGCTCGTTAATGCCCAGAATGCTGAACACGGTCTGCTGCATTTCGCTGCGGTGAATACGCACGGAACCGCCGCCGACTTCGTAACCGTTGATCACCATGTCGTAGGCGTTGGCGATCGCGGAAACCGGGTTGGCTGCCAACTCTTCAGCAGTCATCTCTTTCGGTGCGGTGAACGGATGGTGCATCGCACTCAGGCCGCCTTCGTCGGTGTCTTCAAACATCGGGAAGTCGATTACCCACAGCGGTGCCCACACGTCGTCTTGCGTGATTTTTAGGTCGCGGCCAACTTTCAGACGCAGTGCGCCGATGGCATCAGTCACGATTTTCGCGCTGGCTGCGCCGAAGAAGATCATATCGCCGTCTTGTGCGGCGGTGCGCTCGATCAGTGCAGAGAGCAAATCAGCGTTCAGGAACTTAGCAACCGGGCTCTGGATACCTTCCAGACCTTTCGCCACCTCGTTCACTTTGATGTAAGCCAGACCTTTCGCGCCGTAAATTTCGATGAATTTCGCATATTCGTCGATTTGTTTACGGCTCAGGGATGCGCCGCCAGGGACACGCAACGCGGCCACGCGGCCTTTCGGATCGTTGGCCGGATCGGCAAACACTTTGAACTCGATGTCTTTCATCAGGTCCGCAACGTCAACCATTTCCATCGGGTTACGCAGGTCCGGTTTGTCAGAACCGAAACGACGCATCGCTTCCGCATAGGTCATGATCGGGAAATCGCCCAGATCCACGCCTTTGATTTCCTGCCACAGTTCACGCGCCAGTTTCTCCATCACTTCACGCACTTGTTCAGCGCTCATGAAAGAGGTTTCAACATCGATCTGAGTAAATTCTGGCTGACGATCAGCACGTAAATCTTCATCACGGAAGCATTTGACTACCTGATAATAACGATCGAAACCGGACATCATCAGCAGCTGTTTGAACAGCTGTGGGGATTGTGGCAGCGCGTAGAACTTGCCTTTATGGACACGGCTTGGCACCAGATAATCGCGCGCGCCTTCCGGTGTGGCTTTAGTCAGCATCGGAGTTTCGATGTCGAGGAAGTCATGGCTGTCCATGAAACGGCGTACAAAGCTGGTGATTTTTGCGCGCGCTTTCAGGCGATTGGCCATCTCAGGGCGGCGCAGATCCAGATAGCGGTATTTCAGACGCGCTTCTTCGGAGTTCACGTGATTGGAGTCGAGCGGCAGGGATTCTGAACGGTTGATGATGTTCAGACCGCTGGCGAACACTTCCACTTCACCGGTCGCCATGTCTTTATTGAACTGGCTTTCAGGGCGCGCACGGACGGTGCCGGTCAGCTGGATACAGAATTCATTGCGCAGTTCAGAGGCCAGTTTGTAGGCGTCAGCCTGATCCGGATCGAAGAAAACCTGCACGATGCCTTCGCGGTCACGCATATCGATGAAAATCAGACCACCCAAATCGCGTCGACGGTTAACCCAGCCACACAATGTCACTTCCTGGCCCACATTGGACGCATTCAGCTTTCCACAATATACAGTACGCATAACGGTATCCTTTTGATCCCACTACCCGGCCTCATGGCGCACAGGTACAGAAACGGTTATTCACTCTGGTCGCCCGCCCGCAAAACGCTGCGGCGCGCGGAATAGGTTTGCTTATGTTCTAAATCTAAGCTTCTAAAAAAGGCGGCTATTATAAAGGAATTTCCTTCGCAGGATAAGTGCGAACACGTCAAGGCTGGCGCGGAAATTCACTCATGTTGCCTGCTACACATAATTTAACAAAATTACCCCCAAATTGACCCACGCGTTAGCATAGACTCGCGCAATCCCCTTTGTACACGCTGTTCATTATTCCTTTCGCTATTAATGAGATAACCGGGAGCTTTACGCCATGAAACTTGACCCTAAAACCACCGCACTGGTACTGATCGATTTACAGAAAGGGATCCTGCCGTTCGCAGGTGGCCCCCACACCGCGCAGCAGGTGCTGGATAACGCGACAGAACTGGCAAACCGCTTTCGTGAACTGGGCGCACCGGTGGTCATGGTTCGCGTGGGCTGGTCCGATTCCTTCGACGAAGCGCTGAAACAACCGGTTGATATTCCGGCGGCTGCGCCGGAAGGCGGTTTGCCTGCCAGCTGGTGGGAATTCCCGGAGCAACTGGCGGTGACCGACAAAGATTTACTGGTGGTGAAACGCCAGTGGGGCGCGTTCTACGGCACCGATCTGGATCTCCAGCTGCGCCGTCGTGGCATTAAAAGCATCGTGCTGGCGGGTATCTCTACTAACATCGGCGTAGAGTCCACCGCGCGTAACGCGTGGGAACACGGCTACGAGCTGGTGATTGCCGAAGATGCCTGCAGCGCGCACAACAACGAGCATCATCAGTCCAGCGTGCAGTTTATTTTCCCTCGCATCAGCCGCGTGCGCTCCACCGCCGAAGTGCTTGCCGCTCTGCCACAGTAACGTTACCCTGCCTCAAGGCATTGTTTTTGTTATCCAGACGCCGCCCACCGGGGCGGCGTTTTCATAAGGAAGAACGGGAGAGTACCGGCATGTATATTGGTTTACCGCAATGGCATCACAGCGCCTGGGCATCCATCGGGCTGCGCGATTTGGCGGATTACGCGCGGTATTTCAACTGTGTCGAAGGCAACACCACGTTTTATGCCCTGCCAAAACAGGAAGTGGTGATGCGCTGGCGCGATATGACGCCGGAAACTTTCCGTTTCTGTTTCAAATTCCCCTCGGCCATCAGCCATAAAGCGGCGCTGGCGAACTGTCAGGAAGATGTCGATACGTTTTATCGCACACTCGCCCCCCTTGGCGAACGCATCGGACAGCTGTGGTTGCAACTGCCCGCGACCTTCGCGCCGCAGCATCTTGAGCGTTTGTGGCAATTCCTTGATGCCCTGCCCGCCGGTTTTGATTACGGTGTGGAAGTGCGGCACCGGGATTTCTTTGCCAAAGGCGATGCCGAGCGCTGGCTTAATCAAGGTTTACGTCAACGCGGCGTTAACCGTGCCATTCTCGACAGCCGCCCGGTGCACAATTCGAGCTCAGTGACCGAGGCAGTACTCGAAGCCAAACGCAAAAAACCTGTTCTGCCGCTGCACGCATTAGCCACCGCCTCACGCCCCATCGTCCGTTTCATCGGCGGCGACCAGCTGGAAGCAAACCGCCCTTTGTTCGCGCAGTGGATCAACAAACTTCAGGCGTGGGAAACTGAAGGGCTTACGCCGTATTTATTCATCCATACGCCCGATTGCACCGATGCCCCTCAGCAGGCGCGCAGCCTGTGGCAGCAACTGCGCCAGCAGATGCCGTCAGTGCAGCCGGAGCCCGACTGGCCGTTGCAGGATACGCTGTTCTAAAAAATTCACTTTTTCATGACGACAGGTTTTAGTCAGACCGCTATCATAGCCGGGCAGCGGAGAAGAAAAATATTCCGCCGGATTACCTGGAATAACCAAGGAAGTCATCATGATTAGCGCGTTATACGTCGTGCTTGCCGCCATACTGTTGATCAAACTCTCTTTCGATGTTGTACGTTTGCGCATGGAATACCGTATTGCCACCGGCGACGGCGGATCCTACGAATTGCAGACCGCCATCCGCGTACACGGCAACGCCGTCGAATATCTGCCGATTGGCTGTTTATTACTGCTGTTTATGGAAATGAACGGTGCCGCCGTCTGGATGGTTCACGCCTGCGGGCTGCTCCTGATTGTCGGGCGTTTATTCCACTATTATGGTCTGAAAAATCGCGAATTTACCTGGCGTCGCAACGGTATGGCCGCAACCTACATTTCGCTGGTGCTGATGGTGGTCGTCAATATTATCTATCTGCCGTGGTCGCAGTTCCTCGCCTTCAACTGACTTCGGCCATTTTTCCGGGCAGTTTGCAGTGAACGCCGGTGCGCAGGTATCTGCCTGCGCCAGTATCTGCTAAAATCTGCCCTCACTTTTTACCCACACTCTTTTCTGGCCTGACTCACCACTATGGCAAACCACGATACGCTTTTTTCTGCACCTATAGATAAGCTCGGCGACTGGACGTTCGATGAACGCGTGGCCGAAGTTTTCCCCGATATGATCCAACGTTCCGTACCGGGTTATTCCAACATTATTTCGATGATTGGCATGCTCGCCGAACGTTTCGTCCAGCCGGATTCCAATGTCTACGATCTCGGTTGTTCGCTGGGTGCCGCCACGCTTTCGATGCGGCGCAATATCAAGGTACCGGGCTGCGAAATTATTGCTGTCGATAACTCCCCTGCCATGGTGGAACGCTGCCGTCGCCATATTGATGCCTTCCGCGCCGAAACGCCGGTTACGGTCATCGAATCCGATATTCTTGACATCGAGCTGAAAAACGCCTCGATGGTGGTGCTGAACTTCACGCTGCAATTCCTTGAGCCTGACGATCGTCAGCGCCTGCTCAATCAGGTTTATCAGGGAATGCGCCCGGGCGCTGCGCTGGTGCTGTCGGAAAAATTCAGCTTCGAAGATAAAGATGTCGGCGAATTGCTGTTCAACATGCATCATGATTTCAAGCGCGCCAACGGCTACAGCGAACTGGAAATCAGCCAGAAACGCAGCATGTTAGAAAATGTCATGCTGACCGACTCGGTCGAAACTCACAAAACCCGCCTGCGTCAGGCCGGTTTCCAGCACACGGAAGTCTGGTTCCAGTGCTTTAACTTCGGCTCACTGATTGCGCTGAAAGCCGGAGAACCCGCATGATCGATTTTGGTGATTTTTACCGCGTCATCGCCAAAGGCCCGTTAAGCCCGTGGCTAAACACCCTGCCGTCTCAGCTGACCGCGTGGCAGAAAGAATCCCTGCACGGCAAATTTAAATTGTGGTTTAACTCGGTTGACCGCCTGCCGCTGATTAAGCCGGAACGCCTGGATTTGTTGCACAGCGTTACCGCCAATATGGAAACGCCGCTGCCCGCCGGTCAGCGCGAAGGGATCGAAAACCTGCTGCGTAATATGATGCCCTGGCGCAAAGGGCCGTTCTCGCTGTACGACGTTGAAATCAATACCGAATGGCGTTCTGACTGGAAATGGGATCGCGTTCTGCCGCATATTTCTCCCCTCACCGGGCGCACCATTCTGGACGTCGGCTGCGGCAGCGGGTATCACATGTGGCGCATGATTGGCGCAGGCGCGCATCTGGTGGTCGGTATCGACCCGATGCAGCTCTTCCTCTGCCAGTTCGAAGCCGTGCGTAAATTACTGGGTGGCGATCAGCGTGCGCATTTACTGCCGCTGGGCATCGAGCAGTTACCGGAGCTTAACGCGTTCGACACCGTCTTTTCTATGGGCGTGTTGTATCACCGCCGTTCGCCGCTGGATCATCTCTACCAGCTGAAAAATCAGCTGGTCAGCGGTGGAGAACTGGTGCTGGAAACTCTGGTCGTCGAAGGTGACAGCCAGCAGGTGCTGGTGCCGGGCGACCGTTATGCACAGATGGGCAATATCTACTTCATTCCTTCTGCCGATGCGCTAAAGGACTGGCTGATCAAATGTGGCTTTGTGGACGTACGCATCGCGGACGTCAGCGTCACCACGGTGGAGGAACAGCGCCGCACCGATTGGATGACCAGCGAATCGCTGGCCGAATTCCTCGACCCGAACGATCCGACAAAAACAATCGAAGGCTACCCGGCACCGCGCCGCGCACTGCTTATCGCACGCAAACCGTAATTCTGCTTTTACTCCCGTCTCCTGGCGGGAGTTTTCTTCCGACATTTGACTACACGTTCTGTAACACCCTCAGCAACATCTTCAGTGAAAAAGGTCTAACCTTTTATTATTGCTATCCGTTTGTTGTGCAAGAGATCGTTGTTAACGTTTTGGGAGGAGATATGAAATTCCCTAAAGGCAGTATCGTTAAACACAGATCCGGTGATATCAAAGGTGCTGTTATGAATGCGTTTGAGTCAGAAAAGGGAAATGTGTCGTACTACGTGACATGGGAAGACGGCACCAGCAGCATGCATCAGGAAAATGAGCTGCATTGGGCCAATATTGACGTCGCCATCCGTATTAAAAACTTTTACGAGAAGTAGCCTGATTGCCCGTACCGCAACATAAGTGGCGATAGACCCGCCGGAATGACTGCGCTTTTTTAACATTAATGCGCTCTGCGTTACAGGCCTTTGTAAAACTTCCGCTTTGTGCGCGTAATTGATGGATTGATGACGGCTTTTTCGTGTATAAATTCGGCCAAACTTATTCATCAGCATCGCGATGCTTTCAGCTTCGCGGGGAAAATCATGCGCAGAAAGATCCGCTTGCTTGTAGACAGAGCCTTTATCGTTTTCGGCCTTTTTATTATGTGTCTGGTGGTGAAAGCCGGAATGTTTGGCGTAGCGTTACTGACCTGGGGTTAATGACGTCCCCCGGCTAAAAGAGTGGCGCTAAAAGACTGCGCACAAAAAAAGCCCCGCCAACATGACGGATTGCGCAGCTAATCAATAAAATAATTTTCAATAAAATACAAGAACTTAACAAGATTACTGTATATTTATACTGTATATTATTGTCGATTATACAGACGTTTTAAGCTATTTTATCCTCCTCGGCACCCCCTACAGCACCCCCTGAGGCAGTTTGAGATGGCCTATTACAGTATTGAGAAAAGACTCACCGCTTCAGGTGAATTGCGTTACCGCTGCACTGTCGGCGTTAAAGAAGATGGAGCTTACCTTCATCGTGAGAGGAAGACTTTCACCAAGCAAAGTTTAGCTAAAGCATGGGGAGTCAATCGTGTTGCTGATATCGAGCAAAACGGATTACCCCGATCGACCAAACCATTTGAAAAGATTCTTACCCTCGGCGAATTAATTCAGAAATACATGGATCACCCCCATGTAAAATTTGGACGTTCAAAACGAGAAACACTCAACCTGGTGCTCCGGTCACACATTTCTACAATCCCCTTAAATGAATTAACCACCAGTTCATACATCGACCACGCAGTGATGAGACGAGCAACAGTTCAACCCTCTACTGCGGCGCATGACATCAATTATATTGGCAAGGCGCTTAGCTCAGCCAAACCACTTTTTGATATTTCTGTAGATTTCGATGCATATGTGACCGCAAGAGAAACCATGCGCCAGATGGGGATCATTGGTACAGGTAACACTCGAAGCCGCCGGCCTACCGGTATTGAGCTGGATATGATCATTGAGCGATTAAAGGAAAAAACGCTGACCTCCTATTCAGGTGCACCCTTTGCCGACATTTTAATGTTCTCCGTACTTTCTTGTATGAGAATAGGCGAAGTTACACGCATTCAATGGTCTGATGTCGATAAGAAGAACAGGGCTGTTCTGGTTCGTGACAGGAAAGACCCACGGAAAAAAGAAGGCAATCACATGGTTGTTCCACTCCTTGGCCAAGCTTGGGAAATACTGGAAAGACAACCTGAGAAAGATGATTGCGTTTTCCCGTATAGGGAGCGTTCTCTGACTCAGACCTTCCGACAAGTCACAAAAGAACTGGGTGTTGAAGATCTTCATTACCATGACCTGCGCCGAGAAGGTGCCAGCCGATTGTTTGAGGCTGGGTTTAGCCTGGAGGAGGTAGCACAAGTTACTGGACATAAGTCATTAGATATTCTGTGGAAGGTATATCGCGAAATATACCCTCAGTCACTCCATGATAAATTTGAAACGCTTAAACTGAAGTCATCGGTTGATCAGTTAAAAATTTAAATATACTGTATGAATAACCAGTTAATTCACATGAGCGATCATCACATGAAAGAGCAAGATAGTTTCAGGGGTATGCGGTTGTTGACTGAGTTTAAAGCCGCGCATAGTGCCTTTGGTGAGTTTGTGATTCTTAAATCTTCTTTCGTTGACACGCTGACGGGTATTGTCGATTCCAAATTTGAAATGTATCCCGACCAGCAGGTGATGATTCGCCTCAGCGAAGCCAAGGCCCTCATCTTTGAACTGCAGAAAAGAGTAAGGTACATCGAGGCCGGTATTGAAGACGCTGGTTCCACTTTCATTGACTGAGGTGATTTATGTTTGTTGAGCTGATTTACGACAAAAGAAACATGGCCGGTGTGCCGAACGCTAACGCGCTGATCCTGGCTGAACTTACCAAGCGCGTGCATGGCACCTTCCCTGATGCTGACGTGAAAGTGAAACCGATGGTGACGCTCAGCAGCATCAACACGGACGCCAGCAAAGCACAGAAGGCAGTTCTGGCGGGAATAGTTGAGGAGATGTTTGATGATGCCGGTAACTGGCTGGCGGCTGATTAGAGCAAAACTTGAGGCAGTAGTAACAGACTTCGCAGGATATACCTTATCAACTGGAAGCCCAGTTTGAAGATATGAGGTTGCCATGCTTATCTCGAAAGATGAAGTTATGAAACTACTGCACATTAGGTCGAGGGATACGCTGTATCGGTATGAACGTGACAGAGAATTCCCTGCTCCAGTTAAAACTCACCCGACATTTTACGTCAGAAAACATGTTGTGGAATGGATTGAAAAACAGAGTTACAGCCAATTATCTTAAGGTTCGTTGGTTTGAAAACGCACCGCGCTGTAGCATTTGAATGAGGAAAATTTATGCACGTTGAATTGCTGATCGATAAAACTAAGCAGTTGCCCGCCGGCGCGGTCGAGGCTTTCAAAGTTGAGTTTGAGAAAAGGCTTGAAAGGAATTACCCAGGCGCAACGTTCACCGTTCGCCGAGCTGGCAGTGATGGGATGTCGGTGATGGGCGGGACGACTCATGATAAAGAAGTGATTGATGTGATGCTGCAGGATACGTGGGAAAGCGCGGACGATTGGTTTCAGCCATAATTTTTCTAATTTCAGTGTTCCCTTGTTCACTATTCCCATTTTGATATAAGAACCTTTTTTACCTACAATTTTTTTGTAGGTATTTCCCTGATATATCCACAGTATTTGTGTTATTGCCGATTAGGACTATGATGTTTCATTAATTTTTCCAGCGGCCTAGAGTGTTTGTGTAAGAGAGCTGCAGAGATTAAAAGGTAGAACCGAATTGACGTAGAATCTCGCATGCAGAACAATGAAATTGCGGATTTTTGAATTTTTTTACTTGGTGGAGAGCATGGCTAAGCCAAATCCTGAGATTATAAAATGGGCAAGAGAAAGCTCTGGTTTGAGTTTAGAGGATGCGGCCAAAAAGCTAAATCTAAAAAGCTCTAAGCAGTCAGGAGCTTCAATTTTGCTCGCCTATGAATCAGGCGAAAAAGAACCAACAAGTAAAAAATTGGGTGAAATTTCCAAGTTGTACCATCGTCCTCTCCTCACCTTTTATCTTTCAAAGCCTCCTGTAATCCAAAAAAAGGGAGAGGACTACAGAACTGCTCCCGATGCGATGCCGATTGAAACCAATGGCAATGTGGACGCGATTGTAAGGGATATTTTTGTTAGACAAAGCATTGTGCGTGAAGCACTCATTGATTCTGATGATGCAGAAAGCAAAGATTTTGTTGGTCGGTTTAAGAATTTGCCAAATATTGAAGCTGCATCTTCATATATACAGTCACGGTTCAATATCAACACATCCGAATTTCGGCGCTACGCAACAGCACATGATGCAATGGGCTACCTGAGAAAACAGGTTGAGAATGAAGGTGTATTTGTATTGCTAATAGGCAATCTTGGAAGCCATCACTCATCCGTAAGTACAAGTTACTTTCGCGGGTTCGCTATAGCAGATAATATTGCTCCCTTTGTGGTCATTAATGACAATGACTCCAAATTGGCTTGGAGTTTTACTCTTCTTCATGAATTAGCCCACATCCTAATTGGTGAGACAGGGATAAGCAACACCAGTGTCAGCCATAAAATAGAGAAATATTGTAATGATATTGCGAGTAATATTCTATTGCCAGCGGAAGATCTCGCCACTATAAATGTGGATGAGACATCTACATTTGAAGAGCTTACATCAATCCTTCAAGAGAAATCAGTATTCTATAATGTTAGCCAGTCTCTCATAGCATATAGGCTATTGCGCTCCGGGAAGATAAATATCACCGAATGGGAGAGGATATCCTCTCATTTCAAAGACATGTGGCATCAGAGCAAGGCAAAAAAGGCTGATGAAAAAAAATCATCTGGCACTTTTTATGTGACGAAACGCCACAAAACTGGAAGCGCACTTATAAGAGTTATTAGAAACTCTATTCTTGAGGGCGTAATAACCGAAACAAAAGCAGGGAAGGTGCTAGGTGTTAGCCCTGGGAATGTTGCACGAATGGTGGAACTATAATGTCAGACCAAAGGGAAAAATTATATCTTTTAGATGCTAACATTCTGATTCATGCACACAACTTCTATTACCCTCAAATGAGAGTTCCTGAGTTTTGGGAGTGGATTTTATTTCACGCTACGAGCGGCAGACTTAAAGTTCCAAGTGAGATAATTGATGAAATCCAAGGTGGGGATAGTGATGTACATGCAAAATGGGTTCATCATAAATCGAACAAACCACATCTAATTCTTCCTGAAGATTTTGACGCAGATATTCTTCACAAAGTTGTCAGTGATGGTTATGCAGAGGATTTGTCAGATCTTGAGGTTGAAAAAATAGGTAAGGATCCATTCTTAATTGCTTACGCAATGAAAGATATTAAAAATCGCGTTGTCGTTACAAACGAAACCCCTAGGCCAAGTAAAACTCGAGCAAACAGAAAAGTACCTGATGTCTGCAACAAATTTGGGGTGCAATGTTGTGACGTTTACCGATTGCTTAGAGAACTAGATTTCTCGACAAATTGGAGGTCCAGAATTGTTTAGCTCCGAAATAACCCGGCCACCGAGCCGGGTTTTTTGTGCCTGTAATTTACCAGCCGTTGAGGCGTTCTATCGCGAGTTGTAAAGCATCATGTTGCTCACCATTTGTGTCAACCGCCTCTTCTTGAGCACGTTGTAGCCACAAAGCCAAGCGTTCAAGGCTTATCTCTTCCCTCCTTTCAGCGAACATCAAGCAACATTCTCCAACGATCCTGCAAGCTTCTTCAAAAGTCGAATCTAGTCTTTCCATCGAAACTCCTGCCAGCGCAAAGAATGAAATTCATCATGCTCGCTATCTCAATATTTCGATTTAATTATCGACGTTTTATGTTGTTTTTCAGATTTAAGCTACTCTAAAATTAGCTGACACAAGATCAGCAAGCCTGCCAAGGCCATGAGTCCCCTACCTTCTGATAGCCCGACGTTAACTCGGGCTTTTTTTATTTAAATCTGGCAATCAGCGCACCGCAGACTACCCTTAACTCAGCTGACACAAGAGCAGCAAGCCTGTAAAGGCAAACCATTCATACCCTTACAAAAGCCCGCCTAGACAACGGGCTCTTTTTTTAACTACGAAACTAGTTTAACTTAAGCCAAATTTTACTTATGAGCTATTGTTAACAAAGGAGTAACACTCCCGTTCCGAAACTAAATTTAGTGATAATTCACTGGCCTTCGTTCGCGAGGGCTTTTTTACGCTCTAACACTTCCCCATTGAGCGAACACAGCCACTTTTGAGTAGTTATCCTATAGATTGGATAATGATTACCACGCTATGCTCATCACGCTCTACCCGAACAAATTTCCAATGTAAAAACTGATGTTTATTGCCCGCCTGTCGCGGGCTTTTTTTCATCTGTCATGCCGCCGATCGGCAAGGGAAGAGAATTATGTAGTAGGTGTGGCGGGCCATAAGATATCTGGCGCTTTGCCCGTATCAACTTTTGTTAATGCGTAACGGTATTTCTGCCAGGCTTGCAGCACAGGAATATCAGCATCTTCAATATACCCTCCCGCTTGAGCATCGGCCATTGGCGCGATAATTTCTGTAGCTTGTGCGATTAGTGCCTGTTTCTGATTATCACTTTCTGCGACCATTTCTTCATGAGTTTTTTCTGGCGCTGGTGGGAGAGTGAAAACACCACCTACATAAGTGGAACCGACGATGCATCCATCTTGAAAAGGCACAAGTTCCAAACCACTCTCACCAAAGTCTGTTATGCCATCCCACACAATAATACTGGTGACAACGTCATTAGTTATAACTGCGTAATTTTCAATCATTATGCATACTCCTCAATAATGCAGCGCCCATCAATACCCGCACCGCCATTTAAGGCGGAAGAAGCAGAGCCAATGGCAACACCAGAACCGCCAGCACCGGGACCGCCGCCTGCCTGAGAGCCGGAACCCGCATATCTTGCAGGCCCACCTGATCCCATAAAACTACTCCCCCCTTCCCCCGATGTAATTCCAGCAGCTGTGGACATCGCGTAACCACCGCCGCTTCCGATTGTCACAAATACGACGCTTCCTGCATTGATTGTCGGAGCGTCACTGGCAGGTGCGCCCATTGATAAAGAGCTCGCTGTTGTTATTAATGTTCCAGTAGCGGACTTTTTTCCACCTGGGCAGGTTATGATGCTTCCGAATGAGCTGGCACTTCCGTCAGAACCTGCTGTAGCTTGTGAGATGCCACCGCTTCCGATAACCACCGACAAGCTCGACGGTACAGATCCTGTAGGTAACACAACCTCAGCATAGGCACCCGCCCCTGCCCCTCCAGATATGCTAGCTGTCCCGCCAGAGGTCGTTGACGGCACGCCACCAGCCCCACCTCCTCCTCCGACGATTCGCACACGGCAAAATTTCATACTTGGATCTTTTGTGAAGGTCTGAGAAGACGTGATAACGGTAGTTTTAATCAAGCGCCCGGTGCCATCTCCAAGCCCAAGATAACTCAAGACGTCAGATACAGCGCTTTTCCCAATAAGGTCTCGACCGGTCTGAGTTAAATCGGTTTGTGCTGCGACTTCCAACCCTGAGAAATACGGCAACTTATTCGCTCCAGTCGCCAGACCAGCCAGAGCGGTTAATGTGGCATCAAGAGGTTGTGATTGCTTATTGATCGCCGATGTAAACTTTGTTACGAACCCGCTGAGATTACCGTCATCAAGTGTATCGACCCCGGCCTTGTCGGAGACGTATTGCGCCAGAGCAGCAGCGATAAAGCTTGCTTGCCTGATGGCTTTGTTAACCTGGCTACTGGATGCCTTGCCCGCCTGAAAACCTGACTGTAAAGCAGGCAGCGCTTGCCAGTCAGCCTGATTAGTTACGTTTGCACCAGCGCCGGTTGCAAACGGTTTGAAATCGTTTGTAGACATTAGAGTTTTATCTCCCAAGCGCCGTCATCAAAGCCGGCGATGTATTTATTGTTTAAATCGAAGCCGAAAAACCGGCTTCCTTCGGAAGGGGTTTCAACAGATGGCGTCTGAATGTCACCAGCCCAAACCCCGGCAGCTTTCACTGTTAAGTAGCCCTGCTTAATTGCAGCAATCAGCTCCAACGACACATCAGTAATGTCCGTTTCAGGGAATACCCAAACCGAGATCGTCATGTCCTGGTTGTCTACGATCTGCATCGTCAGGCCAGAACCGGCCAGCGCGGTGTTGAGTATGGCCGGTAGAGTTTCGTTTGTGCCATTCCAGTGGTTAATCGCAATTTTTGCTTTGAGGACAATTCGGTAAACGTCATCGCTCAAGTTCGTAAATCCAGCGTCAGGGTCATAGGGTCCTTGCCATACCCCCTGGTCGAATCCCAAACTATCCATGTCAAAGGAAAAATAAATGCCAGATATAGGCTGGCTTACTACTCGCGTTCTGCCAATCCACTTACCGAGGATGTCCAACTGGACACCGACAGCTTCATCAATATCAAATTCCGTGATGAGCGATGTCATTACATTCGACGCGTCTGTTAGTGGCCGGGTTATCAGGCCAATGTGGTTAACAAATAGCGGCTTCTGGCTGTGGTAATTGGTGATGAGGTCGGTGTATTTGCTCATGACGTCACCGTGACGCTGATGTTATTCACATCGCAGGTTGCTGACTCGCTGTAACCGATAGTGATATTAGCGGCAGCAACCGCCCCGGCGCTTTTGCCAATCTGCAAATTGGTTATGTCGTAGTATCGGCTTTCCCCACCGCTCACTACGCCGAGATTTGCCGGTGAATATACCCGGCTCAAGAGAACGTCATCGCCGATGGTCAGCGCATTGATATACGCAGCAATGGCCGTTTTAATATCTTCGCCGATCTGCGTGGTGTAGCCCGTAAAGGCCTGAAGTGAAATAGCAATATAAACTGGTACTGGAACCGGGCGGTTGAACCCAATTACGTGAGGATTCCCGTATTTATCAGCCACGGTAATTTGCGTGGTGCCATTCGGAGTGACACCCTGCCCTTTTTTCAGCTGTATTGTGGTCGCTATTTCATTTGCATCGCCGCCGTCAATAACCGCGGTGATCGAGTGCGCTGGCAGGCCGTTGGCATCCACCGCGCCAGTATCGTTCTCGTAGAGCTTGTGACGGGTCACGCCTGAGATATTAGCGATAGCACCATCCAGCGCATCGAAAGGCGTTATCGAGGCAAGCGCCACGCTCTGCGCCTGTCGAATGCGCAGCGCCGCATCCGTTTCAGCCGCAGCCCCAACAGTGGCCGCATTCGGGTTCGTGACTGATACCCACCCGCGCGTGGGGGTGTTGATGCCCGTAATCGTCCCGGCCAGCGCGGCAACAGCGCCAGCCATCGCACACGTCGCGGTCACAATCACCGTTCCGCCGGTACCGATCACCACCGATGCCGGAAGCGTCCAGATGATGTTGTTGGCATCCTTCGCGGAACCGTTCGTTATCTGTAGTCCGATAGTGCCGGTGATCAGCAGGTCAACCGTTGAGTTATTTGCCGGGTCACGGGCAATGCCATTAATTTTCACGTTGCTGGCGAGCCCATTCCCGAAACCGGTCGTCGGTGAGAATGAGTTGTAAACGGCAATTGCCGTATTGTTCGCATCGTGGATTGCCAGCGCATACAGGGCAATCATCTGACCATCTTTTCCGTCAGGCTCGAGATAGGCGTCGGTACCGTAAATCTGCTGAAAATATCCCCTCACCGTCGAGAGGATTGTCTGATAATCGGGCGCACTGATCCCTTGGGCGGTTACCGTTGCCGATAAGCCCAGCGTGTCGAGATTGAGCATTATGCCTCGCTTGTGAAAGTCGTCGCCCCGTAGATGGTGTCTATGGTCGCCGTAAAGGAAACGCGCCGTGTTCTGCTATCTACGGCCGTATCAAAGGAGATAATTGAGCTGACACCCTGCGTCTGCAGAATGTGCTGGCGGATAGCCAGGTTGTAAACGTCAGGATTCTGCTTGCCGAGAACGGATTGAATGTAGGGAGTGCCTGCGGTTGTGTCGAGGAACCATTGCCCGCGCCAGAGCAGAAAGCGCGTTTTGACAGCCTGCGCCACTGTCTCCGGCGAATTAATCAGAAACGTATTATCGCCCCGGCCAAACGTATAATCGCCGTCGGAATCTTCGCGTCGATATCTCATACCGGTTTCCCCGTCTGTCCGCCGCCAGTCTGTACACCGCTGTGAACGTGATTTTGCAGGCTCTTACCGCCAGCAGTAACGTCATTGGTAACGGTCATCGGCCCCAGCATGGTTGCATTACCGCCGCCCGGTCCCATCCCCTGACTCAGCGATCCGTTTATCGTCACAGCGCCATTCAAAATGATACTCGGGGATGTAACTTCGGTACCACCCTGCGCGCTGGCGGTTAGCTTACCGGGGGTGTTCACGGTAATGTCATGACCTGCGGCTACTTCGATGAACGCGGCGCCATCATCGGTACGCAGCTGCGCGGCGCTGGTGCTGATCCCGCTAATTTTATTCGCCTGCGACTGCGGACCTACGATGACGAATGCATCTGAGGTGTCGTGTTGGCGTTGATCAACTGCATCGCCGGTACCGCCGCTTTGGTACCAGAAATCGATGCAGCGATCGGAAAATATCACCAGGCATTCATCACCCGCCTTTACCGGAAAAGTCAGCGTCACTCCCCCACCGCGCGGAAATATTACAGGCAGGTCAACTAGTAGCGTCAGACCCTCAGCGGATTCAGCACCTGTTTCATCCGGTACCGAACCGTTAACTGCTGGCTGGACAGTGCAGGTCACTGTATCTGGATCAAATGACTGGATGATGCCCGGAACGGCGACGCGCAAAGAACTGCTGAGCTGTTCGCCCATTGCTTTCAGTGTCTGTGACAGGTCGCCGCTTAAATCAGGAGACGGGATTGGCATGGAAAAACTCCATAAAAAAACCCGCCGAAGCGGGTTGTATTAAGCAACTTGATTACTTACATCTATTAGTTCATCAACTGAATATAAATCGTCATGATGAAGTAAGAAAATCAATTGCGAGTTTGCTAACTGTTTTGCTGACGCCGTGTATGTGTTGTTTGTCACTACCATACCGTAGTCTGCACCATAAAAACCTTTGCCCGCTGTAATTTCTTGCACGGCCTTATTACCCACGGGTGAAGAATACTTTTTGCACTGGACCGCAATCCTTATGCCATTTTTTTCAGCAATTACATCAACCCCCTGATCACCTGACCCTTGAGTCACTCGCGCCTCCCAACCTTGCTCCCTAAGAATATCAGCACAATAGTGTTCATATTCGGTCGGCGTCATATCGCTAACGTCAATAATCTCAATGTCACTTGTTTGAAGGAATTCATTTATCATACCGTCTAAAATCAAAGACTGATCAAATGCATCCATGCCGGAATAATATGGTGTGATACAGGGAAAATAGTTGAGTTTTCTGATGTAATATTCTTTTTCTTTAATCCACTTATCGACGATAACGTTACCATAATCATCTTTAGTAATGAGCATGTTTCGTTTTCGCGCCAATACCGGCAAGTGTCGAGATATTGTTTCTCTAAAATCTTCCTCGTCTTTTTCCCTAGCGTCTCGCGCCATTTTACCCACAGTTTCATTCCAGGCTTTTGGGTAATGTCTGTTTTTTAAATGAGAGAAGATTACGACTGCAATCACAGCGCTTATTACCACGAGTCCCGGGTGAACGCCACCCATCAAAGCCCCGATCGCGCACACAACAAAGACGAATAAGAGTGGGCGCGTTTTTTGCTTCACATACACATCTAAGGGAACGTACTCCATTAATTTCACCATAGGATTACTCTGCAATCCTAGCATTATATCCAAATGTGAAATTTTATAAACAGTAGCCCGTTAGCTTGTCTTGTGGCAGTCGAAAGTCCCATACGTGCGCGGCGCATCCATACTCGCTTGAAGTATCTGCGCATTGAGGAATGCTTTTCCGTTACGCTTGATGTACTCGAGCCCATACATCTGGCCGTCTTTCGAGGACTCAACGACCCATTCCATTTTGATGTTGTTGTAGTCGTCTTTTTGCTTCAGAAAAGTAACTTTCTGTGTTTTTGGCTTATCACCATTGATGCGGGACCATCCGTCATTTGCCGGGCTGGTTCCTAAATAAAATGGCCCACACTGGGAATCTGCGTAAGACAAACCAGGCAGCAGAAAAACCAGCGAAGCCAATAGAATTTTGTTCATCAGTCAATACGTCCTGTTCAGAGCCGAATTGGTTTGAAGGTCAGCAGAACCTCGCGCCACGCACATCATATCCATGTACCAGGCCTGCCCTCTCGTATCCCCAGTATAAGATATCGACTGAACAATATACACACCATCAGTGGCAATACTGGCTGGCGGAATACTGGCAACGCCGGTGACCACCAGATTGCCGTTGTCGTTAATCTCAGTGATGCGGCCGCCGGACATCTGAATGTCATTCGACGACAATGAAGCGCGATAAACTGACGTCTGATCCAACTCAATCAGGCCGTGAACTCGAATATTCGGATTTATAAGGCAGCGGACGTTTACCCCACCGCCCATCGTCTGCTGCGGCATGCCGATCAGGCCCGTCTGACTGTTCAGCACAATGGCTTCATGAATGAATTTATCATTCGCAACCATCTGCACCTGACCATCGACGATCTGCCAGGTTGCCTTGCACTGCTGAGCTACGTTATCCATGACGTCATGCGCCATCGCATACATCGAGCGGCCCCGAGGGTATACCGTCATCGGGAATTCCGGTGTCTGCCCGGCTGTTACGCCGAACGGGGCAAAATGCGACATGGTCAGATCGTAAAGGTCTTTTACCGTGTAACCTTTTGCCAGCGTGGTGTTCATCACAGCGCCCATCAGCGCGCGGTGTCCGTCGATAGCCTGAATGATGATAAACGTATCAGTCGGGTTATCCCGGCCCGTCAGCGAGAAGCGTATTTCACCGTTATAGATTTCGCCAAAGTTCTGGCCGTTGGTCTGGCCGACCTGCGAAGAATCGACGGTTGTTGGCTTACCAACCTGACTGGCATCTACTGCCGAAGCAATGCCGTCATAACCGGCGATGATTTTTATCTTCGAAAACTCAGCACCGAGGATCCGGCTGTTGGTGTTCTGGGATAGGTTGTAAATTTTGACGGTGGCCACGCGGGAGAACTTGATGTTGAACCACTCAATGTCAAAAGTAACTTTGAAGTCCGACAGGCTGATCCCCTTGCCGTTATCATCGAGCAACTGTATTTCGAAGTGACGCTGCCAGTTCTGGCTCATGGGTATTCCTTAACTTTGCACGATATAAAGATGGCTGCCGTTTCCCAGGTCGATTTTCGTCGGGTATTCCTGCGTGGAGTCGTCGCATCCCACGTAAAGCGAGAAGCCAAATCCCATAAAGGAATACTGCGCCAGCAGGTCGACACTGGTTACCAGGGGAATGCCGCTGACCATCGGGTTACCGCCGCTGTCCTGCATATCCATGATCCAGCCAGCTGCATCACGCCAGAGCAGACGCATTTTGTAGGTGGTGTCTGCCAGGCTGATATTGAATTGCTGATTGTCCGGCGAGAGTGGGATTTCGCTGATGCTGATCGTCATAATCCAAACGCCCCCTTCGCGCCGCTAAACAGTGTCAAAAGCAGAGAGCTATTTGCGGTCTTTGCAGACTTAGTGCCGGTGTTCTGCATTGACGCGGTGCTGACGCCTTCCTGCATATCGGCTTTATCCGCCACAGTAATGCTCTCAGTCTGAGAGATAATGACCTCGCGGAGCGTGAGCACGCACATCAGCACATTCTCGCTGGTCCGGTCAGTCGTCACATCGATGGCGCGGATCAGCATGTTGCTGTATTGCCGCTTACCCGTTGTCACATCGAACGGTACCCGACTGGCCTGCAGGTCGAGAATTTGCTGATAAATCTCCTTTGGGCTGGTGCCCAAGGAAATACCGAGAGCTGAGGTGTCGGCAAAATCCAGAAGCGAGCCGCCGCCGGAAAAGCCGATTTCCATAGTGACTTCTGACGGGCGTTTATAAGCGTGATCGGAGACAGGCGCGCCAATTTCCACCGGATGCTCGGTGATTTCTAAAGCGTCCTGATGCTTTTCAGAAACCACCACATCCGGGATGATCAGGCCAATTTTCCGCGACCGCTGGTTGAATAATACGGATAGGACGTCCATTAACGCGGCCCTCTCGATACCTGCTGCGCGAGGCGTGAATTAACACCGGTTTGCCGGTCAGCTACTTCCATACCGGCGCGGGTTGGATCACTTACGCCATGAATATGAATGTTGGTTTCCTGACTGACCGTCTGGTTGCCTGGCATATTGCTGAGCACCTTCGGAACGTAGTTCCGGGTTTCCTGAGGCATCAGCGCCATACCATGCTTCTGGACGTTACCGATCCCCCAGTTGTACGAAGCCAAGGTTTTCTCCAGATCGCCGCCATTCATCTTCATCAGCTGACTGAGATATTTGGCGGCCGCCTGTGCGGACTTAACCGGGTCGAAGACGTCATTGCCCTTGAGCCCCATGTCACGAGCCGTCGGGTCCATAAACTGAAAGAGGCCTTTAGCGCCAGCGCCAGACTGGGCCAGCGGATTGCCAGCTGACTCGGTGATAGCAACGCTTTTCAGCAGGCCGGCAGGAAGCTGATAAAGCCCTTCAAGCTTATTAAGGGTGGGTTCCAACAAGTTGAGCAGTTTAGAACCTGACTCCGTTGCATGCGGTCGGCGCACTGACTGGGCATACTGCACTGGCTGACTGGCTTGATCAGGCGGTCCCGGGTCACCAACATTCCCACTGAAGAAGTTCTGCATGTCTTCAGTGTCTTTGTCAGACATGATGTGAGCTTTTCGCAGCAACCTCCAGAAAGGGCTGTTTGCAAGCTTTCGTCCGAACTCTTCGAAGAAACCATTGAACTTGAGATTCACGTAGTTAATGGCTTCGGTAATGGCCTTCGACCAGTCTCCTTTCATGAAGTCTGAAAGACTTTTGAGGGTATCTTTCCAGGTGAGCGTCCCCGTATTGAGGTCGTTCAGCTTGTCTGTGAACCAGTCCAATCCCTTTTTAGCGGCTTCAATACCCGGTTGCCATTTTTCCCAGTCAATAAGGCTTTTGCTGCCCTCTTTCCAAGATTTATAGTCGTCGTAGAGCAGCACAAGAGAGCCAATCAGCGTAGTGATGATGCCGATTGGTGAAGTGAGGAATGCACTATTGAGCAGGCGCCATGCAACCACCAAGGCCCCAAATGTGGTAATCAGCTGCTGCGTTCCCTTATCAAGCGTCCCCCACCACTCTCGAATATCACCCGCGGCCTGTATTAAGCGGAATACTACCCGCCCAATCACGTCGGCCAGCCAGAGCAGGCCTTTGATGCCCCGCGTGATGGTTTCTTCTATCTTCGGGAAGTTATCGAGAATTTGTTTGCGAAGCTTATCGATCGAGCCCGCCAGCCCCTCGGCCAGGTTAGAACCAATCTTATCCCGCGCCATGCCCGCCATTTGCCCGAACGCGTGCAGGGAGGTCATGAATTTATTGGCGCTGACAGCCGCGGTATCGGCGTTATATCCGATGGCTTTGGTCATCTGCGAATATTGCGCGCTGAAATTACCCAGACCGCGACGCATCGCCAGCAGGGTATTTTCATCAATGCCCAGCATCTGCGCATACTGATTAGCGCGGTAATACGGCATGCTGCTGAGCTTCTGACCGACGCCGGTGAATACGGTGGCCATGTCGCGCATGTTGCCTTTGGCGTCACGCGTCTGGATCCCCAGCCGGTTTAAAAAACTCTCCGCGCCGGGGCTGTTGCGCATAAACCGGGACAGGCTCTCCAGTGAAGAACGCGCACCGTCAACACTCCCGCCCATCTGTGAAACGGCATAGCCGATTTGCTGGATACCCTGCACCGTTGCGCCGGTGCGTTGGGAAGCCCAGTAGAGATTATCCAGACCGCTGGCAATCTTCGCAGTGAACGCCACCACTGACAGCGCAGCACCCTCGACCACCGCGGCCATTTTGAAGACGTTGGCCGTCACGCCAACGATCACCGAATCGAACTTATTCGCGCCAGCGTCATCGATTTGGAAACCGAGACTGATCAGGAAGTCCTTAATAGTTTCAGCATCCATCGTTATCCGCTCTCCATTTCGCTATGCGCGCTTCGTTATCGTTTTCCATCTGGAGGTAATCATTCATCAGAGCGATGTCCCACAGATCAACAGAGCCCGACTTCAGGTCTTTCATATCGAGCTGAAAGGCCTTGGCCGGGCGCATGATGAAATCCAGATTATCCGGTAATGAGTTGAGCGTTATGCCTCCGGTGGCTTGTCCGTCGGCGCTGTAGGGAGTTCGCGCAAAAAATTTCCCAGCGAGTCGCCCACCACGCGACCGACGATTTGAAGCATTTCCAACATGTCCATATCGTCGAACGCGAGCACGCCGTCCTGAAATACCGGCGCCCATCCTTTCGCGTGCTTACGGTAGGTCACCGTCAGACAGGGGATGATCACCGCGTTGGCGTCGTCTTCACTCAGGTCTGAAAGTGACTGTGCAATCTTCGGCAGCACCTTCTCCATGATGCTGACCGCATCTTTCTTCGCTGCCAGAGTCTTGATAGCTTGGAATTCCGAGAGCATGCCGGACAAAACCGGCAGCAACTTACGGGACACTTTGAACTGGTCGAACACGCTCAGTTTGCGGATCTGATACGTATTGCCTTTGATATCGAATTCCATCGATTAAAACTCCCCTAACAGTTCATCCACTTTGCCGCCGTCAAACACCCACGCCACCGTGCCGCCATCTTTGGCGTTAGCGAAATCGGGTTGTTTCTGGAAGGCTGCGGAACGGATGGTGACCAGGTCACCGGATGCGGAGTTGCGGACAACGAATACGTTGTTACCCCACAGCGCAGACGACTGGCTTTGAGCGTTATAAGCTAAAGACAGTTTTTTATTCACCGGCGACGTTTTTAGTAAGGTAACGGTAACAGTACCGGCTTTACCCGCATGAAGGCTGTGCATGACTTCGCCATCTGCACCCACCGTCATGGTGTTCTTCGCTTCGGCCATTGCAACGGTGATCCCTTCCTCTGCATTGGCGGCGCCATAGCCCAGGTCAATAACGCCGGTCGGGCCGGTCATGGATGCTGAAACATCAATAAAGGAATAAGTTGGCATTTGTTATCCTTAGCGAACGACGTCGATTAAAACGTCAGCAAAATGAACAGCGCCAGCAAGCTTGCAGGCAACCTGCATGACGGGCGCCTTACGGGCTTCACGATCCGCCTGTGCCTGCGTAGAGAGCGGCGCAGCATAAACGTAATAGCCTTTTGTCAGCGTGTCGCCCGGGCTAAGTTGTCCGATTGAACCACCATTCCAGAGGCCAGGCGCAACCAGTCCATTTGTCACAGACTGGTCCATTGACTGTTCAACATTGGTCAGCAGGCGTGTCACCCCGGCTTCTGTTTGTGGGATTTTTGTGGTCGAGGTGTAAAGCAGGTTCCAGAGGTTGTTTTGGACATAATTCTGCAACCAGTCGAGTCCGTGGCGTTCATCAAAGAAGTCACCATTCGCCATAACACCCTCCTGAATGATCGCGGTGTCATTGGCATAGCGGACGAAAACGTTGCAGTTTTTGGCTTGCAGGGTATCAGCCTGCTGCGCGGTAACCGTCTCGGCGGTGATGCCTGGCTCCTGCTTAAACTTCAGCGTGATGGTGGTGTTATTTCCGAGGAAGTTCACGGTAAACGCCCGACCGAACGCTGATGCAGCTGCATAGTTGACCTGGCTGTACTGGACGAATGAGCGCCCATAGCCTGCTGATTTAACTTTGCTGGCGATGTCGGTAGTGCTCGTTGCGTCGAGGACCGCGGCCGCGTTTGTAGTGATACCGTAAATCCGTGAGTCGCTGGCCGCACCAATTAGCGAAGAGACGTCGAGATGGTCCTGGTCCGTCATGGCAGGGTCTGAAATTACCAGCCCATACCAGTCTGCTGAGTAATTCAGAGCAGTGTTCACTGATGGTAACGGTGAGGAGGATGCTGCCAGGCCGTCTACTGCAGTCGGATTATGTGCAGCATTGATGCCCAGCAATGACGCTATATCGGTGCCAGTACCTGCTGCTGTCGGAATTCCGATTTTGGACGTTGCGCCAGTGGTCGCTGAGGTCACCGTAAACTGATTTGATCCAGCCACCCATGCAACCACCGTTCCGGTAAGTTTGGCCTGCAGTGCTGTAGCAACGCCCGCTAAATTGGTCACCGCAGAGAGGTCAATGGCGGTGATTGTTTTAACGGTTCCGTCCACCGAGATTTTGATCGCACCATTGCTCACAGCGGTAAAGTTAGTCAGGGTCTGTTCGGTTGAAGTCAGTACAGCGCCCGTTAACTTCCCTGCCGTCGCGGCCGTCGCCTGGCGTTCCATTTTCCCGATATACAGGTCCAGCGGTTGCGGAGACTGTTGGAAATATAGTAATGCAGCCTTATATTCCTCAGCGACAGTGCCAAAGTCTGTGCCCACGCTTTCGATATCGTTGTAGAGGCGCATCACCTCCGGCGCAAGAATGACGTTAGACGGGCCAAGGATCAGCAACGCCCCAAAGTCTCGTCCCTGCGCGGCTCTCAGCGCGAGCGAAACCTGCACGCGTACAACGCGTGATACAGATAAGCCGTTAGGCATAGGTTAGTCTCCGAAAAATTGTACTTGGGTCGAAAGGAAGGTTTTGATGCCGTAGGTGCGGGTGACTTTCCTGCGCAACTGAACGGTCAGGTCATATCGACGTACCCACTGGTTATTGATGAGCTCAGGAAGATTCAGCACCCGGCCACACTGCTTAAATGTCAGACCTACTCTTTTCAACTCATCATTATTTTGAGAAACGAAAAGGCCATCCCTGAACTGGGTAGCGGTCGCCATACCCAGCGGGCCGTAAAAACACGTCAGAATATCGACGGTTTCATGCGACCACTGTTCGGCTCTTTCATCTGACTGTACATAGGCCGGATTAGCATCTTCGGGCACGGTAGTAACGCCGAAGGCGCACCAGGTGGTGCCGTTCTTCGGTATCTGGACTTGCGGGTCAGTCCAGCGCGGATAAACCAGATTTTTATCCAGACCGGTCAGCCCACGTATCCAACGGCTGATCTCACGTTCCAGTTCCTGGTCATAAGCCGGCACGTCACCAATGGGCGTCAGATACCCCGCGACTGGGGAGTCGTTACTCAATTGGCGTTCCTCCGTCAAAGTCCATTAGCTCGCAGTGAGCCTGAACAAAACCGGCACCGTACGCGGTGTAAGGGTCAACGAAGGTCACGCGATATTCCCTCCCGCGATACGTCACACCATCCGCATCAAGACCGGGTTGCCCTTGGGTGAGTCGAAAGGACGTCACGATGAGAATTGCCCCGTTGATGTTCTGCCCGGCGGCCATGCGTTTGGCTTCCAGCGCGCGGTCGACCGTCACGACGCCTGTAAACGGAATATCAGTCGGCGTGTTCACCGGAAAGTTATCTTCGTCAGTTGTCTGGACGTTGCGATGGCAAACCAGAGTGGTGTCCACGAAGTCCGGATCCAGCAACACGTCGGACACGTCGAGAAGCGGCATTATTGGCTCCTTACCACATAGGTGATTGAACGCAGGAGATAGCCGTGGGCATAGAGCGGCTTATCACCGGGAATGCCTTCAGCGCGGCGTTGTTCTTTGGTTTTTTCCGACAGAGGATGCAGCTGATCGCCAGAAGAGATAACTGCCTTCGCGCCGTCGCTGGCAACAATCCCCGCGCGCTCGAGCTCCCTCATCGCTGATTCTGTATTGCCTTCCAGCGCTGCTGTTGCCGCAAATTTCAGGTATTCAATCGTGCGCTGTTTTGTGTTCTCGATCCCCATATCAAGAAAGGGGCGTGGCGGCAGAGTAACGGTGGTTCCGCCGAGCTGGACGGTTGCCCCCGTTGACTGCAAATAACCAATCTCGGCGTTATTGAGCGTTTCACCATCTTCCCGGGTCGCTTTCTCAGCAGGAATGCCAACCAGCACATCCATACCACTGAGTTTTTTAAGCGACTCCAGAACAGCCGCTGCATTATCAGCCCTGACCGTCAGCCCCGATTTCATAGGAGTTGCCTCCCGCCAGCGCCAGACATTTCCCACCACCAGAAAAACTCGCGGCCATAATCGGTGTTGTTCCAGAAACCCGCATCAGGATTGATAATCCCCGACACGTCATAACTGGCACTGACCTTATCCACGGATTTTGATGTCAGGATGCCGCCGCCGGACGAATTAACGCCGCCGAGAGCCGCCTGCGCGCTGCGCCGACCGCGAACTTCCGTGTAATGCGCCGTAAATAGCTCAGCGAGATACACGAACTGGTCGCCGAAGCGATCCTGATCCAGAAGATTGTCAGCCTGCGCGAGATAGAAATTTACCGAAGGGTCTGGATAACGCGTTTTGTCAGAGAATTCAGGGAAGTCGGCGCGAAACTGATCACTTGTTGGAAGAAGACTGTTTTTTGGCATTGCCAGTCTCCTTTTCAGCATCGGGTTGCACCGCGTCGGTTTTGCCGTCGTCCGTCAGCGCGCTATCCTGCGCATTAGTGAGGAGCGCCACCTGTGCTTTCAGGTCGGTGATTTCGCCGTCTTTGGTCGCCACCTGTGCTTTCAGGTCGGTGATTTCGCCGTCTTTGGTCGCCACCTGTGCTTTCAGGTCGGTGATTTCGCCCTCCAGCACATTAACCTTCAAAGTCAGATCAGCGTCAGAGTTCAGATTTTCAATTTCGGAATCATTGACGGCTTTGGCATGGGCACCAAACGCCCAGTGCTCAGCCACCTGCTTATTAAAGCTGTGAATGCCGGGCACCAGTTCAACCTGAGAACCGTCAACAAAGCGGAGCGTTGCTGCAGTGGATACGAGATATTTCATTGATTTCTCCAGAAGTGGCGGGGTTTCCCCCGCGCACTTATCAAGCTACCGGAACGTCCAGGTATGCGATGGTGTTGCCGTAAGGCGTTTCGACCTGACCAACACGACCGTAATAGGTGGTCAGTTGGAAGATTCCGCGGTATTCCAACTGGGTGTTCAGCAGCGGCACCAGCGGGAAGCGAATGTATTTCTCATCCTGCGTGTAAGCGACGACGCGATGTGCGCCAGCTGAACCACGTTTGCTCGCCCACTTCATGGAGACAATTTCCAGCGGCTCACCGTTCTCCTGGAACGCGATACAGTTAATCTTCACGTACTCCAGAACGGAGATATTCCCCGCAGACGACACTTTCTTGCTGGACAGCAGGCCGAACAGTTCAGGCGCCATACCCACCTTTCGCGGGCACATCGCATAACCAGAGGACAACCAGGCAGAACTCAGCAGCAGGTTGATGTCCTGCACGATGACGTCCGGATCGGTTGTCGCCGTCCATGCAGCGGCAGCAGCGACGGGGGTAATTTGAGACAGGTTCAGTAACCCCGTAACACCAAAATCAGCATCACCGATATAAACCTGCTCATCCACGTCCATATTCCATTTGAGCTGCATGGCGTCGTATTTCTGCGCATCGACCGGGCGACCCAACTGTTGAGCAGAAGCGAGCTCTGGCAGGGTCCAACCAATTTCCATACCCCAAAGAAGGAGTGGCTGAGCAGTTCTCTCGATGAGCAGATTGGTAGTTGGAAGCGCTGTTGAGTCTTTACCGATCCAGTTCTTACCGTTCGGATTCACGCCACCGGCAGCAGCCAGGTCAGTGTTGGTGAAAGATGAAAGTTCGTCAGCGATCGACACATCACTACGCAGCGGCATATCGCGTGACCACTTATAGGAAACAAGCGGCAGATTAAGCGTCTGATCAAGGCGCTCAAGTTCGCCAACGAGGAACGCGCCAGCGGCGTCTTTAGTGGCTTTATCAATAGTAAACATTCAACGTTCCTTAGATGTTGTAAGCGATTTCGACGTGACCTTTGCCAGCGCCAGCGATGCCGTCGCCCGGCCCCATGACTTTCGCCAGTGTCAGCTCGGGGGTATTGGTTGCAGTAGCATCAGGCGTTAACACCAGAGAGCCCAGCGGGCTTGATGCTGTCGGGGCCGCGACGCGCACATAAACTTTCGCGCCTTTCACGGCGGCCGTTGCCTGTCCTACCGGTACGCTCACGCAGATATAGCCACGAGCAAGACGATCTCCTGTTACACCAGACTTCACGCCGAGATAGGCAACATCTGCCTGTGACTGCGTTGGGTAAGGACGGATCAGGATGCCAGCCACGTCATCTATGTCATCGCCCACTTCCAGGGGAACGAACTTATTGCCGCTCCATTTACCTGCGAGACCAAACTGGTCGAAGACTTTGACGTTATCGAGGATGACCGGCTCGGCGGTCAGATCCTGCAGGCGAGTTACTGCACCGGAAATGCCAAGTGGCATCCGGGTTACATAAGCATTTCCAGCCATGGGGTTACCTTATTGGTTGCGTTTCCAGAAATCGGCGTTGATTTTGTTCAGTTCAGAAGGGGTCACCGGCCCGCGCGCGCCGTCGCCGGTTCGTTTACCCTGACTGAGCGGCGCGATATGGTTTTTTGCCTTATTCAGCGTCACGGCAGCGGCAAATACTGCATCTACCGTAGCTTTCGGCGCTTTAGTGAAGTCAGATACCCCGAAACCTTTCAGGCTGTCGCCGGTGCGTACGGCATGATTCAGCGCCTGGCGTTTCAGGCCTTTATCACCCACTGGCGAAAAGCCAGGAGAAAGGATTTCAGCGTCAGCGATAATGTTGCGCTTGTACGCAGCATCACCCGTGACCTTTTTGTCCTCTTCGATATCTTCATCGGTGGTCGGTAAATCAGGATTTTCATCCGTTGTTTTACCTTCCAACTTATCCAGTCGGGCAATGAGCGCCTGAGCCCACGCGGGGACCTCTTCATCACCGGTTTTTTCCGGTTCAGGCTTATCGTCCACCGTGGTTTTATTTTCCGCTGGCAGCGATGTCGCCTGCGCGGGCGTGTTCATGTTGATGGTTACGCCGGGGATAGAGCCCATACCATCAGATGGCATGTTCGGTGCTTCGTCGATGAGCTTCTGCAAAGCATCCTCATCTTTCGTTTTGATGGCCGTAGCCAGTTTTTTCAGCCATGACATTGCAGGCTTCTCCTTTTTCGCAGATATGGATGGGGCAGAATCCCCGATTGCACAACGAGAACCCGCCCGGCCTCTGTCGATACCGACAGCCAGATGGTTTCCAGTGATTTGGTATTGCTTGCCCTTGCCTGGTGCCAGCTGTTTATAGAGCGCGTCGTAACCGCAGCTCACATCCCTGAGCCCGGCGTTAATGGCGTCGATTGCCTCTTGCCGCTTGACCAGAACGTCTGCCAGCAGGAGGTTTGATTTCTCACCGATGCCACGCCGCACGTTCTGAATGTGTCCTTGGGCCAGTTCGGCGTAATTGCCGGGATTGACGAAGACAATATTCCCGTCAGCGTCTTCCGGATGACCCAGCGTGACGGCCACCCCTTCGAAGCTCGCCATGGTCTCAGGAGAGAAAACTTCATCTTCAAGGCGGTAAACGGTCACGGTTCCAGTCGCGTCAGCCTCGAGGTCGATCTCTTCGGGTAAGTAAATTTGCGTCCCTGTGCGCGCTATCGGCACGTCCTTGCACAGCAGAGAACCGTCAGCCTGCAGAAACCGCGTTTCTCCCAGGCGGGTGGTGAAGAAATATTTCATTGGTCACCTGCTCAATTGCGGGCATAAAAAAGGCCACCTAATGGCGGCCAGACTGTTCACAGATATTTGCCCGAATAACGGACTATTTAACATAAGGGTCATTAACCGCCCTGCGAGATCGGCACTCGTTCGTAGAACGCTACCTGAGGCTTGAAACTGACCCTCAAATCCACAAAATGGGCTGCATTTCGGCAACAACATTTTGTTAACAATTGACGGATATTACAGTTCGCGTAAACCAGGCTGGATAACCCTTATTTTTACTATTTTCCTGCTGCAGGAATATCAACCTCCGGCCAGCACTTGCAGTTAGGCAGGCATCCGGCATGGCCGGTCATACCGTCGAGCGTCGGCGGGTTATCCCAGCGCACAAACTTATCTTTCATTTTCTTGTGAGAAGCGCGCGTCCCCGCACCTTCAATACGCCACCAGTACCCCTCAGACCCGACAGATAAAGCGCGTGCCTGAGTCAGAGCGCCAGTGGCCCTGCCGATCTCTGTGCGTGCAATCATCTTTGCCCGGCTGGCAGCGACATCACCGGACTGCATGATCATGTCGTAGAGCGCGTCTGGCCGTTCACCGTTAATGACCGCCTGTATGGCGCGATCCTGAATGTCTTTAACACGGTCCGCCGCTTCCAGAGGCAACGACTTCATGAGCTGAATTTGCCGGTACACAATGTCCTGCGTTACCTGCCCCACGGGGGAACTCCCGATGACGTCGCGTAACCCTTCGGATATTTGCTCCGACACCGAACGCCACTGAGTCCACTCTTCCCTTTCAACCTGAAGAAACATTTTCTGCGCCACTTGAGCAGACCAATCGCCCAGAACCTGTGAATAGTCGATCAGGTGTCCGGCGATGGTGTCAGCGCTTGCCTGGGAACCATCGTAGGAACCAGTTACTATCTGATTTATTTGGCTGACTATCCCCAGTAGGCTTTTCTGATACTGAACTTCTGAACGACGGCGCAGCGCCGGTTTCAGATTCAGGCTCCTCCCACTGCGACTTCGCATCTTCAATATCCTTGTCAGTGATAGAACCCCCGATGCCGATCACATCCGACATGTTGCGCAGGTCGCTCAGCGCAGCAGCGGGAGACATGCCGATATCACGAACGGCAGTAGCAAGTGCGGTCGTGACGTTGCTGGCCATCGTGGCCCTGTCGGTATCAGACATTTCCCAGAGCTTGTTAAAGTCGAAGGTGAAATCTTCCGGCAACGGTTCGCCAAACAGAGAGCGCCAGGAGATATCGAGTAACCAGCGAATCGGACGACGCAAGCGCCGTTCCTGCAGGGAGTTCACACGGCTGTAGTAATTCTCAAGATCACCGTCGCCTGTGCTAAATCCTGAGGGTGATTGACCAAACAGGCGCACCAATGGAATGCCCGTCGCCCCTGAGACCTGCTCTGCGAAGCGCAGGATGACGTCAGCAATACCCGCAAACGAATAGCTGTGCGTCTCAAACTTATCTTTGGCATCCATTATGGTCATGCCTTCAATCGTCTGAAACTCACGGATCATATCCATGTGCTTCTTTAGTCCGGCCTCTAAATCACCACCAGTCGCCAGTATTTTTCGTAATCCCTCGATGCTGTAGGTCCGCAGATGCGCCTTGTGGATCAGCTGAGTAGTGCCTACGGTCGCCGTGTCAAAGGCCTGAATGCGCTCAAAGATGCGTTCAACCACTGACATTCCCCAGCCGTTCTCTGTCTGCGCTTGCTGGAATGGCAGAGAGTCGCCCTCCATGCGTACCAGTCGGGAGTGGTGGATCTTCCAGGGTGGAATGCCCTGCTGATTGGTGACCACTTTATAAAATTTTGGCTTTCCAAAGTCCGGGCCGTAGTCGGTGATCAGATCGTAATAACTCGGATTGACCATCCAGCGGTCAAACACCATCAGCCCTTTAAACTGGCCCTCCTTGATGCGGTCTAGATTGAGTGGTGTACTCATGTCCTGACCTTCGATGAGAACCACCATCAGCGCGCCGCCGTACAGCCGCGACCACTTGAGCGTGTTGTTCACCTCGTCCCAAGCGGCGATATCATCCCAGAACGTTTCAAACCGCCCCTTCTGCCCGGGCTTTAGCTTTGAGCTGATGTTGATGCCCTTGCGGGTCATATCATCGGCCATAGCATCTACGCCGGCGCCCACCAGAAACGATGACCGGTAGGCAAATTCGAGCTGTACGCGATTACGGGATATATAACCGGGCTGATAGCTGCCGCCGGTCTGGATATTGGCGGTGTGCCCGCCGAGTTTAGCCGTGAAATTATTGTACCCGTCAGCCGTGCGTACGGGTTTCTGTACGCCAGAGCGGCGATTTTTACGGGCCATGTATTACTCGCTATTTTTCATGAAATTAAACAGTTTTTAACATAATGACTGTTAAGCGCCCCGGCAGAACCAGCCACATTAAAATGTCGCCTCTTAAGGCGTATTTATCGCTGTTTAGCCGAGTGAAGGGGTCAAAACGGGTTGCATAAACGGTGCATAAAATGGGGGTGCATTTGCATAGCAAAAAAATTAGATGAACTGGCCATTTCCAAAGATTTACTGACCCAACCTTCCCCACACTTCCAAAGAACTGTCTAAAGGTGCGAAAGCCATAATGAATGCGTCCGCAATGTTGGGTGAAGGCACATCACGTTTAGCCAGGTCTTTTTTGGTTTCTACCATCACGCGCCCGTTTTTATCAAAATCACGCTTCGGCGTTGAAAGCTCATATTTCAGTTTGTCGAGATGAGGACAATCACCATCAATGCTCAACAACTCATCCACGGGGAATTTCTCACCGTGGGTCACTGCGTTGTATGTGTTGCGCAGCCTGTCGGCCACCATCCACCAAGCCTGAGCCTTGAGATTGGCGAAGAAATCTTGATTCGTGATATCCGGCTGATACTCGTCGTCCGGTTCATGCACGCCAGCTCCGGCATTAAATTTTGAAAAGGATATGGGCTGAGTGTTGTACGGATCTTCCTTCTGTCGCTCCTCGTTTATTTCAGCGAACTTGGAGCCAGAAGAGGCGCCGACGCCGATTGAGTCGTAAACGATCTCAGCACCGCGTTCGACTGCGGCCTGATAAGTGCGTTTGCAGCTTTTCATCAGCTCGTCCTCTTTAGCCTTCCACTCATCAGCCCAGTAAGCCACTGAGCCGTGGCGGTAGACGTTGGCGCATTTATCCGCGCCGCTGTCTGCAACGTCGAACCCGATACGCTTACGGCCGCTCGGTGCAAATCCTAGTTTTTTATGTGCGTCTATCGCCGCTTCAACCCATGAAAGCTTGATGATCGCCTGATCATCATCGGTGCGAGGAACGCCGAGGTATACGTGTTCAAATACTTCAGGGTCACGCTTCTTTGCCGCCGCAATGACGTTTTGCATGGTTTGGCTCAGGAAGCCGTTCTCGTCGTAATTAATTTTCCTGACGATGGTGTCAGCCGGAGGATCAATGACGAAATTTCGCCAGACAAAATCCGTGACCAGTGTTGGGTTAAAGATGAACCAGCATTCAGACCCCTCTTTACGGATTGTTGGCTCCAGAATCTCCCACTGAGCCTCGGTAATACCATGGGCCTCTTCGTTCCAGAGCACATCAATGCTCTCCAGAGATTTAATCTCGCTGACGTGGCGCCACAGCCCGTAAAACATAAATTCACTACCGGTAAAACGGTTGATGATTTTATTGTCGAGGATACGGAAACGGTGCCGGAGCCCGAAGCGCTCAATCTGAATTTTCAGCAGAGCATAAACAGACTCATCGATTTTATTCTGGATCTGACGTGTGCAGAGAAAACGCAGTTTGTATTTATCCGCGAGAAAAATTGCCATTCCGGCAGCATCCCACGACTTACTCGAAGCGCGGCCACCGTAAAGCACCTTATTCCTCGCCTTGGTTGTCCAAAACGGCCTGAGCGCCGGATTTAGGGACGGGCGTTGGGTTGTCAGCATAGAAATCATCCAGACCGCCAGAGGCGTCATTATTCGGATCACCGAGTTCGAGTTTAAGACGATCGACTTCGAGCCCCACTTTCTCCGCCGCTATCACGCGATAATTTGTGTCGGCGAATACCTTGCGGATTGTTGCGGTGGTGCCCTCTATCGACTCAATTCGAACGGTATTGCGCATCATGGCTTTGTCAGCCGAACTGATTTTTTCCAACAGCCCTTTAATCTCGTCGGGATTGGCGTCTTCAAGTTCAGTTTTCCAGCGCCCGATATTTTCCGAGGCGACCAGGTTGCTGGCGCGCAGGCGAAAGAGTTCGTCGTCGAGCGTCAGCGCCTTGGCGTCCTCAATCACGTCATCAGTCAGCAACAGGCGGCGCGCATAGCCGCCGTGCTTAAGGGAGAGCTGATTATTGGGCTTGAAGGCGTTAACAGGTGGGTCGGTACGCGAGCCTCGTATCGGTTTCGTATTTTCAGGGGACCGACTTTCCCCCGCTGCGTTCTTTTCTGAATCGTCAGAAGTGGCGCTCTTTTCCGTGGTACGCACACTTTTTTTTTGCGTACCGCTTTTGCGTACCTGCGTACCTTTTTGCGTACCTTTCTTTTCAGTGCGTACCCATCCGTGTTTTTTGGCGCGCTTTCTTATCGCCCCTTCACTGATGCCGTAAATATCAGCCAAATCACGAAGAGAAAGTTGTCCGGCGCAGTAATCACGTTCAAGGCCGCTTTCCTCGGGATTTGTCATACCCCCTCCGGAGTTTATTTAACGAACGTCACTTTCGTGGTGATCAGTCGGCGAATGAGTCGAGAAGCTTCACGCTCCATATCAGCGACCGTTTCCGGTGTTGCCGCTTTCCATCGATATTTACGTTCAATCTCAGAAAATACAGAGTTCACATCAGCAGTAGATGGAGGGAAAATTTCAAGGTTGAGCTTTGACATGGATCCTCTTATGGCTTTGCTGCACATTGGACTGAGCGCACATAACACTCACTGCGATGGGCATAAAAAAACCGCCCGTAGGCGGCTATTGTCTATTTAAACAATGTCGTCGAGGAAGTGCATACTCCCTTTAATTTTCATATCCGGTTGATTTTTAACACAGCCATTGAAAATCGCACCACCCGGCATATCGTTAAAGCTGAGATCCAAATCGAACTTATCAATAGGACCAAAGACAGACGTGTTGCTTTTATTATGCGTAACTACTCGCAAATCAGCTTTATTTCCAAATAAAACCCCCTGGTAGTAGCAGGTCTCATCACCGCCGTTAATTGAACCAGATTTTACTGTAACGATTCCGTATCCATAGTCATTTTGGTTGCTATCGAATGTGACTTTGTAAATGCCATCTTTCATAATGTACCCTTATTTGTCTTTTTGATTACGCCATCACGTTGGCGTACATATCAAATGTGGGCAGGTAGACATATTTCAAGCGAATATGGAGAACATCATTAGTAATTTTGACATTGCTCACGAATATATTGCTGAAGCCCGTTCAATTGCTTGTTGCTGATTTCGATCCGCTCTCTGAGGGTAAAATAATCCCGTTGAGCGGCGTCAGTAAGTCGGGCGGTGCCAGCATCATCCACGCCGGGGGTGCCGGGGGTTTTGTCCGAAGAGGGGCACCTTGCATTGAGTTGCAGCCGCTTACGGCCAGCAGCAACATCATCGTGCAGCTTTTCAATAGTGAATTTCGCATCCGCCAGCTCTCCAGTGAATTTCGCATCAAGGGCAGCAACGTCGCGCTGACGCACCTGCATGTCGTTAATCGTATCTTGCCGCTGTTGTGCAAGCGACGCTGCTTTATCAGCCCGGGCGCTTTGTTTATTAACCTCACCCAGCAGGATGTAAACCAGCATCGCCGAGAGCAAGAGTTCCACGCCAACAACAATCCATGCTTTCACTGTCATTTATCGAGCCCCCAGCACGTCAGTTCGCTTTCCTGATCCCGGCGTTGAACTTGCCCGAAGCAATTATTGGACCGAATACGGCAATCTTTCCCACCGTCCCAGATCCAGCGTTTAATCTCTGCACATGCTCCGAGGCGATCACCAGCGTTAATTTTGCGGTAGAACGTCGAAGGGAAGCATTTCCCCGGGCCGATGTTCCAAGGGCAGAAGGAAGCGATACCGACTTTCTGGGGAGGAGTAAGTTGAACGTGAATGTTTTTATCAACCCACGCCAGCGCTTTGGCTTGCTCTGCTTTGTCGATAGCATCGCACTGTGACCGCGTTAGCTTCATGCCTTTGAGTACAGGCTTTCCATTCACATAGGTCACTCCGCCGCAGATAGTCAAGATGCCGCCCTTATCCGCATAAGCAATCAGACTGGTGCCCTCTTTCTCATTTTGAAACTGGCTCATCAGAGTCGGTGCAGAAGCGCCCGCAGCGATCAGTGCCAACATTGCTGCACTGAGCTTCGTTTTATAATTAGCCATATCAGCCTTCCGCTTTTGAAAGCGCTTCACTGATCACCTTCGCGGCTGCTGGCTTTTCGTGAGCTGGTTTAGCCCGCGCGTCGTCAAGATAGTCACTGACAATTTTGGTGCGTTTCTCATTTTCTTTTCGTGCCTTGCGGGCGTCCAGGCGACCACTGACATACGACGCAAAGGAAATAATCACACCGATAAGTCCAAACAGCATGTAAACCATGTCTTGAGTGGTGAAACCGCAGGCAGCCGCTATCGCAGCGAACCACGCAAAGAACTGCGTGACGATGTTTCCTGAGCTTTGGTCCATTTTCATAATCCTCACCCCACTGGGAAGTTAGTCCTCGCAAACTCCCCATGCAGCCTTATGGCCGCCTTGTCGTAAGCGATAGCTGCATCCTCTTTATTATTAAAGGATCCCAAGTAGATTGTTTTTCTGTTTGCTGTAATTGTTGAGCGCCACGTATTGCATTTAGTATTTTTTGCTACGCCTTTATAACCACTCTTATTTGTGATCGTTTTTTCTTTATTCCTGGCATTTTCAAATAGGTTCGCCTCTCTTAAATTATCAATTCTGTTGTTTTTCTTGTTCATATCGATATGGTCAATATTTCCTAGTGGCCATACTCCGTGAACATAAAACCAAGCGAGCCGATGAGAGGCATATACAACCCTATGGACTGAGATCCTTAAGTAGCCATCTTTACTTGTCCTTCCAGCAATAGAGCCTACTGGGTAATATTTCGTCCATGAGATCAGTCTTGTGAATATACCGGTGTCAGGGTCATATTTAAGTAGGCGTTTTAATTCACGTTGGTTTAATGCGTGTTGCATAAAGCCTCGTCTTGGCTGCGTCAAATTGGCATCAGCCACAGGCGGTGACGAATCCGCTTTTCGGGTGCCCCCTATTGGCTGATATTTCCGGTTGGGTGCGTAGTCATTGAGGCATAAAAAAAGGCCGCCAATTTGGCAGCCCTAAGAATTTGTCAGGCGGTTAACGCCCGCCCACTAAGGTTATGTATTTCATCACAACGAAAAGCTGCCTGTTTCACAACACGAGTGTTCCGCGATACGGCTCAATTCGTCAGGCAGCTTGTCTGTTATGCAGAAAGCAAAAACCCGCACAAGCGGCGGGTTATAAAGTTCATTCGGCTGAGCGCTGAGAGCTTGGGGATCGATAGTGCGTATCAATGAAATTCCCAACACTCATGCGAATGTGCTTTCCAATCACTCCGGGTAATCCCATCTTCGCAGACTGAAAAGCATTGTTTGGAGCGGGCAGTGGGAATCGAACCCACATCATCAGCTTGGAAGGCTGAGGTAATAGCCATTATACGATGCCCGCATTGATTGGTGGCCCTTGCTGGACTTGAACCAGCGACCGAACGATTATGAGTCGTGAGCTCTAACCAACTGAGCTAAAGGGCCGAGGGGCGCATTCTATACACCTGAACTTACCCTTACAATACTTAAGGTAAATTATCATCCTAATACTAGGAACCCATAAAGAAAAAACCCCGCATGGGCGAGGTTTATAATATTTTTGTGGGGGTCATCTACAGAAACGCCCATGATTTAGAGAAATTACGCCAAGTTCGGACAAAATGCAAGACTTATATTCAAATCACCCTATAAGATCCCCGATCATCCTATCTACTTGTGATTCTGTGGAACACAGCATCCGCGTGGTTCTCTTCCTGCTCGCATTTGGTCACCAGCAACTCATAGAGCGGTCGCCAGTTACGGTTCCATGTCCTTTCATGCAGATCTGGCAGCAGCGCCGCAATCGCTTTATAGGCCGTTGTGCCGGGTGTCCGTTTGTATCCTCTGCCCGCACACCGATCACAAGTCTTATCGACCGGAACGCCGAGAAGGTTTGATTTCTCCAGGTCACGCACGCGGCCGGTACCATTACAGCGGCAGCGCTGCGAGATAGTCCCCTTCCCGTTGCACGGCCGACACAGCTCTCTAACGGTCTGGGTTTTGGTTACCTCAGGGATCTTCACTTCTCCATCAGCTCCAACATAACCGGCATACCTCACTACTTCGCGTTCCACCATTTGGAACCCAGCGCCAGCGCATTCTTTGCAGGTGTTAGTGCTTCCCGCTGACTGGCAATACTCGGCATAGGCCATCTTCGCGAGGATCACCATGCAATGCGCCATCCGGCGGCCAGCTGCTTTACCGACATGTTTACCGGCGTTTTTCATCGCATAAACAGCAAGGCGCTCAATAGTGCGCAGCCCGTCTTCCTGACTGATGCCGTTTTTACCGAGGAAAGCCCCCATACCGAATTCAGCCTCTGCCTCGGCCATTCCCATACTGGCAGCGAGGTCTGGTCCCGAAAGTGAATCCGATGCAGTAGCGGGCGGCACGTTGGTGAACGTCTGGCTTTTAGGGTTGAACTGCTTCAGTGCGTTTTCCAGTTTCATCAGGCGGCTACCTTCTTGGTGAATGGCTGCTCTCTGACTTCACAGCCAGTAAGCATCATGTCGTTGAAATCCCCCTGATCCGGCCAGCGAATACTGACCTTTTCGAGGTCATTTTTTGCTACCAGATTAGCGTGGGCGCATGCGAAAGCGGCGGCGTGACCAGTTGCTGAATGAGGATCCATATCCGCGAAAATAATCAGATGTTTGACGCCAGCAGGTACACGAAATTTAGACATGAAACCTGAGTTAATAACTGACCAGGTATTCACGCCGTAGATTTTTTTGCAGGAGAGCGCCGTCTCAATGCCTTCAGCAATGCCAAGCGTTGTTGCTGGCGGGAACATCCGGATCGCTACGGATTCGGCATACTTCAAGACATTCTCTTCCTGGAGCGAAGTAAGCTTTTTTGAGGCCGGTACGGAGGCTTTCTTATCACCATCAAGTAGCGTTCGGTGCAGGTAGCAAAGATTAGCTTTATCATCTGTGGCCAGTGACCAGATAGCCTGATGCGCAGAACCATTTGCAGCCTTCTGAGAGGCGCAGTAACGAACTGACTCAGGCGGCATTTCAAATATCCCCCTGCTGTTCAGGTACTTCTCACCGTCTGTACGCGCCAGTGATGTCATCCGGGAAAACATATTAATCACCCGCTCACGAGTTTTAGTGACATCCGTTTTCACCGGCGCCAGCTGTTTTTGTTCTGACTCGTATATGTTGCCGATAATCTCATCGACTTCAGACATCAAATCTTTGATATCTTTATTTTGAGTCAGCGTCAGTAGCTTCCAGCCATCGCCGCGAGTGCAGGTGCAAATGAACGTTCCGCGCCCTTCCATATCATCGCAGCGATATTTACCCTTACTCCCGCAGATTGGGCACTTACCTTTGAAATGCCGCTTACCGGTGATCGGAGGTAAACCGTAGTAGTCGAGAATCTTCGGCCATTGCCCTATTGCTGCGTCACGTGTTTTCAAAGATTTTCTCCTACATTTCGATTTAATAACTGCTGACGAATTTTAATAAGTTGCGCTGTTCTCTCTGCAGCTGTGGCCGGTGGCGCGCATGATAGTTTGAGTACCGGCTGAACCTCTTGAGCATTCTGCTTTTTGGTCCCCTTAGCGAAGGCGATGCGTTTGTGTTGAATGTAATTGCTGACCTCAGGTGACAGCTGCACTGGATGGCTGCTGAGACCTTTAGGCCAAGTACCGAATTTGTCTTTGAAGGTGTGAGCGCACCAGCCATCACTCACCGGCTTACCCTGCATGGCGCGCTGGCGCTGATAGAAAATGATCTGCGACCACCAAGATTGTTTCTCCTTCAGCGTGGGCGCTTTTTTATTACCGCTCAGCTGCTTCAGACCGCGAGTGGTATCCGTCTCAACATCTTCACCGGCCAATGGTTTAAATCCGCATTTAGGGCAAACGTAAACCCCAGCAGGTTTCATGAAGTGGCACTGGGTGCATTCTTTCGGGAGTTTTTCCAGCTTCTCTGCTGCTTTCTGTGCGGCAGCGTCTTTCATACCGTCGCTTTTTGATGGCAGTTCGTCATATTCAATGCTGTCGGGGAACCCGAGGCGGATCACTGAACCAGAGTGATCGAATACCAGGCAGGCATCTTTGCCCGGAGCTGTTCGCAGGCCGCGCCCAATTGTCTGCAACCAGCGGGTTTCTGATTTGGTAGGTCGGGCATAGATGATGGCGCGCACGTCACTGTCAAAACCGGCGATGAGAGTACCGACACTGACCAGAATCTTTGTAGCGCCCTGCTCAAAGCGATGAATAATCATCTGGCGTTCTTCGTGTGGCGTTTCAGCGACCATTACCTCTGCATTCACACCGGCCTGGTTAAATCCGATGGTGACGAAGTTGGCATGATCCACGTTGACGCAAAAAGCGACGGTAGGAAGATCCTTACCGTTCTCCAGCCAGTTACGGACTATGTCGCCCACCAGTTGTGAACCGCACATGATTTCCGCAACATCGTCATCTTTGAAGTCGCTGCCGTATTCGTCTGAACGAGTGGTTTTGACGCCGGTCAAATCAGGTTTGGTTGGGGCGAAAAACTCATAACCACACAACACGCCAACTTTCATTAGCTCTTTGATCGTGGTCGGCTTAATTAGCCGCTGGTAATACTTTCCAAGAAATGGCGCGAAGGGCGTGCCCGACAGACCGATAACTTTCACGTTGGTTTTCTCAATCAGATACTTGATAACCTCAAGCATCTTTTTTTGGCGAAGGTGAGCCTCATCGACAATCAACAGGTCAATGTTGTCAGGGAAATCGCGCCGGATGAGCGTTTGAGCTGAAGCAATCTGAATCAAACGGTTTGGATCGCGGTTTGGGTGGTCACGCCAGATAAAGCCGATTTCTTCTTCTGGTAGCCCATATTCGACAAAACGTTTGGCTGTTTGGGTGATGAGTACCGTGTACGGGCAGACCATCAGAACGCGCATACCGCGTGAGACGAACCCGTCAGTGATGAACGCACTTAGCCCAGTCTTACCGCTACCTGTAGGGCTGTAAACCATGAACGAGTTGTACTGTTTCCAGTCGCGTCGTAACATGTCGAGCGCACGTTGCTGTGCTAAATTCGCAGTGATGTTAAGCATGTTGTACCTCAGCAAGGACCGGCACGGTATAACTCGCCAAAGTGTGACGCGCCGGTTTCTTGCTTCCCTTCGAGGCTTCAGAGTTCAAATGTAATTTCATCGAATACTTCCCCCTCAGTGATTATTTCGCTTAGCCAGAACCGAAGCCCTGACCGGTTATTCGGCTAACCTTCTAGCCATCTAAACTTCTGTGTCGCTTTTTCTAAAGACAGTGATCATCTTTAAGTAAAGAGCCCTTCCTTTGGCTAGGCCTTCCCTAACACCCCTCTTTCAAAGATCACCCCCCAAACCCCCCTAGAAAGTTTTCTCCCCTCTTCCCCACTTGTACTACTTAGCTAGTACGGGATCTAAAGGCTTTCTTGGAGGGCTTACTCACCAACTAGTTTCGGCTTAGCTGTTAAACCTGAACTGGCTGCTGAGTACTTCCGGACAAACTCCCTGAGACGCGTATTTGCTTCATGACGCGCTTTGTTTTCCTGTTTGAAACTGATCGGCTCGCTGTCCCATGCAACTTGGTAAACTTCTGCGTACCTTGTCGCTATTTTTCCTCTTGCCGCCGGGCCTGACTCACTCAGCATGCTTTGAATCCATTCACCATCTGCCTCACTGAATACTGAAGGCATAACCGTCCGGTGATAGTCAGGCACTTTGCAATTTTCCCCTTGGTAATTGGCTTGGGAATTTCCTCCATTCCTCTGCCTCGATATCGCCGTTTTCATGCAGGGTAATTAAAATATTTCTCTTATATTTAAGGGCTTTGTTGATAGCGCTTTGCCGGACACCAAGTAAATTCGCCGTATTTGCTTGGCCGTGTTTCCCGACAAAGGCTGATAGAGTTAATTTTTCCATCGTTGCACTCCGTTGATAGCTTGAAGCAAGTATCACCGCTAGAGATTATTTAGTCAACACTTGCGGTGGTTGATTTATATTCCCTGCGGTGATATTTTTATGGAATGAAAAAGAAACCTCTAACATCCGAGCAAATCGCCGATGCTCAGCGCCTCAAGGCGCTATATGAAGCGAAAAAGAAACTCTTGGGTCTTTCTCAAGGAGCGATTGCTGACGAATTAAATGTTGGGCAAAGCGCCGTTGCTTCGTTGCTGAATGGGGTCAATGCGCTGAATACAAGTAATGCTGCCGCCTTTGCAAAAATCCTTCAGGTTCCTGTTGGCGAATTTAGCCCATCAATCGCCGAAGAAATCGCCATAATGGCTAAGTCACTCAAATCAGATGATTTTGAATATGCTGGTAAACCGCGCATTGGGGCGGTACCCGTCGTAGGTGAAGCCATCCTGGGAGTCGATGGCATGATTGATATGGTTGAGATACGCGCTGGCTGGCTTCAGATTTATAGTGCCGACAAAGACGCTTATGGCCTCAAGGTGAAAGGCGATAGCATGCACCCGCGTATACAGTCAGGTGAATTTGTCGTGATCGAGCCCAACACCCACGTTCATTCTGGGGATGAAGTGTTTGTCAGAACACTAGATGGCCATAACATGATTAAAGTTATGACAAAAACAAGGGACGGGAGTTATCAGTTCTCCAGTATCAACAATGAGCATAAACCCATCACTCTTGATCCCAGTGAAATTGAGAAAATGCATTTTGTATCAGCAATAGTCAAAGCTACTCGCTATGTTGATAACGATGAGTTTCCACAAAAACACAGACCTGCATTTCCTATAAACTAATGAGATTTTCCACCACAACCGGCCATCGAGCCGGTTTTTTTGTACTTACGCCCCCCATAATTCTTTAAATACAACAAAAATCTCCTGTAATTTCAAATAATAACCGCTAGAGATAAATTAATATCACCGCTGGAGTTGACTTATAAATCTCCAGCGGTGATACTCATTTCAACGACAAACAGCGGGTTATTGAAATGAATAAATTTACGAGAAATTTAAATTTAATCGAATGCGAATCATTTTCTCTACATGTAGCACCCGGTGAGTATCATTCATTTCCTCTTGTTGATAACAAGGGATTATTTGCTCACTTCCGAAAGACCAACGAGGATTTCAAATATTCTCATGAAGCATTTCATACGAAACGCGGCGTTGTAATTGGGGTGTATAAAAAAGTCGGTTGCTTTGCAATTTTGGTTTGCGCCTTTTCAAATTTAAATGAAATGAACAAAGAAACAAAGGACATTCTCGCAGAGAATCCCTCCATGCATGATTATATCGAGAGCACATTCCGTTTACTTAAAACTCATTAAATTAAAGGTGAAAAAATGAATGACGTAGCAATCATAAAAACCTTATTACAAAAATACTCTAAAGACATATATTCACTTTTTACTCTATTGCAGGCCGTGCGTGATGAAGTAAATATTGACCCAGAAGCAGACCAAGACTTAAAAATCGACTCTTTATTATTGCTGGCACAGTTTGTCGTTAATGGTCTGGGAGAGAAGTTGTCAGTATTATCAGGGGAAGAACTATAATGGATAACATGAATTTTTGCTCTAATTCAGCTCTGGGTTCAACGCCCGTTAACCCCCAGAGCCTAACCTCAAAACAAACCTGCGCCAGCGGATTAGTTATTAAGGCTGTTGCTGATATTAGCACAAGTGTTTTTCTGTTTGCATCGGTTAAACGTTCCGACACCACCGCAAAGCCAGTCATGATTCGCATTGTGGCGTGTTCAGAACGAGAAGCACGTCGTGAGTTGGCACCACGATACGTTTTATCTCTCGCCGCGCGTTTACCAAATAAAGAGGCTCCCCATGACAGCTAAAAAAGACATTGGCATCGACTTTGTAGACATCCTTAGCGATATAGCAATGATCCTAGATACCTCGATGGTTATTCTTTCAAATCATGACGACCAAGCATTAGCGAATCAGTTGGTTGCATTCGCTCAGGAATTGGCGGGACGTGCTGCCATCGCAGGGGGAGTGAAACATGATTAACTCAACATCAATAGATATTGAATATGCCTTGAGAAAAATTAAGGCACTGGCCGATGCCGCACAATTTCTTACCGGTAGCGACGAAGAAAAGTCACTGTCCTTAGAGATTATTGACATTATTTCTATCACTGCTGAGTCGGCAACCAAAAATGAACAATGAAACCAAAGATAGCCTTCTCGATGGTATTCGATCCTGCATTATGGACCTTAACATTTCAGAAGGCGCATTGCGTGTAGTCCGATTTAACTTGCAGACAGATGATAGCTTTCAAGATGAATACTCCATCACTCACTTAGTGATTGAAAATATCAAAACTGTTCGCCAAATGCTCAATAAATTAGAACAGGAGTACCTCTGATGGCAAAGACTAATCAAACTCCAGTTGATTTCGGCATGCTGGAGGTGGGTGACGAGTTATATGTCATAGACTCAATGCTTACCGCAGTTAATAACTTTAGCTTGTTCGAACGTGCTGAATACAAACGTGCACACGAAGGGATGTTAATGATAATAGCTGCGCGAGTTATGCAATTAAAAAACAGTGTCGATAAGTTTAATAACAGCAAGACAGAATAAACATCATTAATAGCCATTGATTACCTCGAAAATTAAATACGGCCTAACGGTCGGGGAAACCTGCATCCAAAAGGCGAGTAAGGAGTATTTGCGATGAGTAATAAAGAACGAATTGAGCGTGAGCGCCAGCGCATCGCCCTTACCTACATAGAATATTGTCAGCGCCATTTTGGCGGCAGTCAGACGTTTGTCAGGCTGCCATCTAAAAAGCTTCCCGTGGTTGTTGAGATATCAGAGCTGAGCCTCTCTCAAATCATGATCAACCACATCGAGCGTCTGGTGTATGAGGTCCGCGGCCTGAAAGATGGGGAACAAGCAATCATCGATACCTACGCCGCGATGTTCGACTCAGTGCGCGGGACGCTGACGCCCAGCGGCCACGACTTCATCAAAGAAATGATGGTCGATGCCGTCACCGAGGCGCTTCAGGATCCGAAGCACTCAGACCTGCAGATGGTGAGCTGATGACACTGACAGCCATTCGCGTTCCTGAGTGGGTTCACGTCCGGGCGATTTCCGTACTCAGCATGTTCCGGAAACAACGCCTACATCCGGCGCGGATCATCGGTACCGGAAACCTATCACTGAAAGTTAATCGCCGCTGGCGCCTGCTTTCAAAAGACCAAGGCCTGAGCTGGCAGTTGATGAGCCACGAAAAATACAACACCCAGAAGGATAGAAAATGAAACTGGTACCTAAAACACATCGCGCGATTGATGAGTCATTCAAAACGGTGCAATCCCCCGTCTATGTCGTGACACGTCACGGTCGCCGCCGACGTTTCCTGAGCCAAAGTGCGGCCATGAACAACCTGGTGCATTTCATGGTTACTGGCACGTTTGATAAAGCCTGCATCCCAACCCACGAGCCATCAACGCCAGTGATTGTTAACGGCCATAAGGCTGAAAAACGCGGCGAACTCACTAACCAGTATTGGAAGGCCTACAACCGTACCTACAACCGCCTGCTGAAACTCAGAAGCCGCCTGCGCGAAATCTCTAAGTGGAAAGCAAAGCACGAAGAAATCAAAAAGCAGTATGCCGAATTGCTCAGCAACAAGCCTTTTTAAGGAGACTAAATAATGTTCTTTCCAACTGATATTCTTCGTGCCGCCCTGCACTGCGTCGCTGCCGATGATGAGCCACGCGAGTATCTGAAAGGGGTGTACATCACCCCAACACACATCCAAGCCACTGACGGTCGCGCATTGGTGAAGATGGTGCACGGCGCTGTCACAGTTATTGATGCTGTATTCCGGGTTCACGGGGACATCCCTACTGATGCCGAGGGCACGGAATTCATGGTTATTAATGATCAGTGGGTCGCCGCTCACTACTTTGATGATGGCCGCCCAGCTGGGCACAACGAGCTGGAAGTTATTGAAGGGAAATATCCCGACTTCGACAAGCTTCTGCCAGACGAACCCGAGCCTTGCGATGAACTGCCAATGTTCTCGGCAAAATTACTGGCACTCCCGTATTTGATGTTCGGTAGCGACTTCGGCCCGGTGAAATTTAAGCCCTACGGCAAAACTGGCCCCTGTGTTTTATTGCTTGATCCAGTGACCGAACACATTTATGGCAACCCGCTATTGGTAATTATGCCCCTGCGAGATAACGCCTTTGAAATTTGCGCCGAGGTGCTGAATGAAATTTGAATACAAGTTAAGCGGCGTTCTCGCCAGCCTCACAATCACCAGCACTGTGTTTGAGTTTCGCAAGCACAACCGAATTGTTGATTCCGCCCTGCTCTCTGCTGATGTCAGAGCTAAGCGAACAGGTTTCTTTTTGCTGTACTCCGTTATTTCCGGCAGAACGCCAGCTGTGATGCGAGCCTATAAGGTTGCTCAACGGGAGGCAGCACGATGAAAAATCCACACGTAAAATTTGAAGAACTAATTACCATTGCGGACCATCTCGCTGCGCTGATTAATGCAGAAGATTCGATCATCGATATCGAACGCCAACTGAAGGCTTCTATCGATAATGATTCTGGATGGCGTAACCGCGCAAGTCATGCGCTGGCGTCATGGAAAGGGACGCGTCGGAGCATTACGGCTCGCCTTGCTCTTCTCCGTCAGCGAGAGAAAGAAGCTAATCAGCAAAGCCGTGAAAAACATGGAGAGTTTTTGATTGAGGAAATGAAGCGCTACATCCCGCGCGCAGCATTCATGGCGTGTGACCATCGCGCAAAGCTCCGAATGGAGGCTCTGAAATCGGAGGCTCCTAATTGATGCCAACGCTACGTAGGCTATCAAAATCGAAACTGGTTGATGTCAACGATACTCTGATTCAAGCCACTGTGAAGATTGATGACGGTTGCGACTGGACAGCCTGGAACGCGTGGAAGATGAGGGAAAAGTATCGAATGCGCACCGGAATTTATGAACCAGAACCGCCACGGCCACGAGTAGCGCCAGTGAAGATTGAGCCAATTAAAAAGCCCCGGAAACGGGGTTATCGGGTAGTCCAAAAAGCTATTGGTGCAGTGTGAGGAGATGAATATGAATACTATGTTTTTACTGATGGCAGAATTTCAGACTGCAACCATCGCGCTCTCTGACGTTGCAGAACGCTATTTCGGAATGAAACCATCAACAGCAGAAAATAAGGCAGCTCTCGGTCAGTTTCCGGTCCCAACCTTCCGCGCCAGCGACAGTCAAAAATCACCGAGAATGATCCATATTCAGGATTTGGCGGACCATCTCGACAAGCAACGAAAGAAAGGGAAAGACCTTTTTGAGAGCATGCAGAGCAAGGCGTGAACGGCCGGGGAAACCCGGCTTTTTTATGATTATTATTTGAGATTGTCAGCTATATATAGAGTATTTTTGGTTAACCCAGCACCCCACCAGCACCCCTTGATAACTTAACTAATTGTTTTAAATAAAAGAAGCCCCGCCAACATGACGGGGCTTGGTACTTGCGCAGGGCGACGCAATAAGGGTCGTGAGACCCAATAAAACTGTTGGCTTAATTCAATCGGCTTAATTACGCCGTGCGGGATATTTCATCGTCGAACTGCAATGTGCTTTTCATTGCGGCAACAATATCGCCGTCCACGCAATAACGACTGAATTCATCAAAATCTGTGTCAGAACTCATGGTGACACCGGCCTTGCGGTAGCGCATAGAAGATTTCACCTGGCGCCCCGCCGAGCTGTGTAATTCTGTCAGCCCGATATCCACAAACTTTTGCAGATTGGTGAGGCGTACTCCCGCGCCCGCCATAATGATAGGACCACGCGTCAGCTGATTCAGTTCCCGCAGCATCGGTAATCCGACTTCAGCGTTCTGCTGCTGGCCAGAAGTCAGAATGCGCGCCACCCCTAACTGAGTCAACTGCTCCAGCGCAACCTTTGGATTAAGGCACATATCAAAGGCTCGATGGAACGTCACTGCCATATCGCCGCACAGCGCCATAACTTCCCACATGCGCGGCATATCGATATGCCCTTCCGCATCCAGCATTCCGACCACCACGCCGGGGAACCCCATATCACGGATACAGGCGACGTCGCTTTTCAGCACGTCGAATTCACTCTGGCTATAGCAAAAGTCACCACCCCGCGGGCGAACAATAGGATGCACCGGGATCGTCACTTTTTCCCTGGCCAGTTTGAGGGTGCCATAGCTTGGTGTAATCCCCCCGTCGGCCTGACTCGCGCACAATTCGACGCGATCGGCTCCGGCCTGCTCTGCCGTAAGCGCACAATCCACGCTGTAACAACACACTTCTAACTTAGTCATGTGACCCCTCCTGATAACGGCATTATGCTACAACACTTGTTTGTAACCGGCCATGTCGCGTAGGCTCTTACAGATGAGCATCCCCGCCCAATTGCTTACTGCTTACTTAGGAAAACTAACTATGACACTCAATTTTGATTTATGGGTAGACCGCAGTCACAGTGATAGCGTTAAGTGGAATAAATACCATAATCAGGATGTCATTCCGCTTTGGGTAGCAGATACCGATTTCACCGCACCGCCGCAGGTCATTAAAGAATTACAACAGCGCGTCGCCGAAGGCGTTTTCGGTTACGGTTTTACGCCACCCGAACTGACTGAGTTAGTGGTCGCACGCATGGCTGAACGCTACGACTGGCAAATCCAACCCGACTGGATTGTCTGGTTGCCCGGCCTGGTCTGTGGCCTGAACGTCGCCGTGCGTGCAAACGTCACACCAGAGCAGACCAGCCTGATGCCCTTGCCGATGTACCCACCGTTCATTCAGGCCGCAGAATCTGAAGGACGCCAGTACAAAGCGATTGCGGTAAAACAACAGCAACAACGCTGGGTGGCCGATTTTACTTCTGCACAAAGCCAGCTCGACGGCAGAGAAAGCCTGTTAATGCTGTGCAATCCTTATAATCCGGGTGGCACGGTGTACCGCCGCGAAGAGTTGCTGGAACAACAGGCGTTCGCCAAACGCCACAATCTGGTGGTGTGCTCAGACGAAATCCACTGCGATCTGATTCTGGATCCCGGCCTTAAACACATCCCCTTTGCGTCGCTTAATGAAGATGCCGCACAGCGTTCGATCACGCTTCTTGCGCCTTCAAAAACCTTCAATCTGGCCGGTCTGGGCGCATCGATGGCGATTATCCCGAATCCGCAATTACGCCGTAAATTCCTCGAAACCAGCAAAGGCATCGTTCCGCACGTCAACATTCTGGCCTTCGTCGCTGCAACCGCAGCCTATCGCGATGGCGACGAATGGCTGAGCGCGCAGCTCGAATACCTGCGTGATAACCGCGAGCTGGTGACGCGGCGGATCAACGCCATGCCGGGTTTGAACATGGTTGCGCCGGAAGGCACCTACCTCGGCTGGATCGACGCCAGCGCTCTGCCGGTCACAGACCCTTACCGCTTCTTTGTGGATGCCGGTGTCGGGTTTACTTCAGGCGCAGAGTTTGGCGAGCCAAAGTTTGTGCGCATCAACTTTGGCTGCCAGCGTGCGCTGCTGGAAAAAGCGCTGGATCGCATGGACGTCGCCCTTCGGGCACTGGCAGATTAATCCTGTTCCCTTTCGCTGGCGACTATCTCACGCAGGCTGTGCGGGTGGAATTTAATGGTCACCGACCCATCGGTGATCGCCAGCGTCGGGTTAGGCAGGCGTTCGTTCTCGCCCTTAGGCGAACTTTGTTTGAGTTTGATACCCGGCATGATCAGCGCCTCATCAGCGATCAGCGCCAGTGCACGGGTATACAGCTCTTCTTCCACACCCGGCAACACAATCTCGATGTGTTCCCAGCCCTCATGCGGATATCGCTTCTCACCCGGATACGGCAATTCAACCAAGTCGATTTGCAGAGGCCCTACCTTCAGCGGTTCGTTGAGCGTGAACAGGCAGATCGGACGCCCGTTGATCTGGGTTTCATTTAATAACGAACCGCATTTTGCCAGCCCTGCACGCCAGCGATCCGCCGTGGTATTTTGATGACAGCGCACGGAGATATGGTCAGCATGGAAATCTTCCAAAGTCACCTGCAACTTCGCGGCGAATGCCGTCAATACGCTGACAAAGCGTGGCAGATCATCGACTAAATCCTGTAACTCAGGCACATGTTTCATGACGGGCATCCTAACTCTTTTGAATTTGCAAATCTTCCGGGGCGGGTAATTTACACAGGCTTTCATCCGGTTGCCAGAGACATGCCGCAGAATCGGGTTTTCCACCCTCTGAAAGGCGCGGCGATACTGACTCCCTATGGCTGATATGATATAAACACGCATCATTTTCGGTTAATCCGCTTAAAGCGGATAATCAGTAAACAACTACATTCTTCCCCTCAATCTTTCGGATTGCATCAAGGCAGTTAACGCAGAGGCAGCACGTAGGATGACGGGGATTAAACATAAGGTAATCCGGTGAATATTCAGTCACTTCTTTCAGAAAAAGTCAGCCAGGCGCTGATCGCAGCTGGCGCATCTGCCGACAGCGAAGCGCAAGTCCGTCAGTCCGCCAAAGCACAGTTTGGCGACTATCAGGCTAACGGTGTTATGTCAGTGGCAAAAAAACTCGGTATGCCACCACGACAACTGGCAGAGAAAGTGGTTGAACTGTTGGATCTGAGCGGCATCGCAAATAAAGTCGAAATCGCCGGGCCGGGTTTTATCAATATTTTCCTTGATCCTGCCTTTGTCGGTGCGCACGTCGACAGCGCGCTGACCGCGCCTAAACTGGGCATCACGCCGGTTGAGCCACAGACCATCGTCATCGACTATTCCGCGCCAAATGTGGCAAAAGAGATGCACGTCGGCCATATCCGTTCCACCATCATTGGTGATGCGGCGGTGCGTACTAACGAATTCCTCGGCCATAAAGTGATCCGCGCGAACCATGTGGGTGACTGGGGTACGCAGTTCGGTATGCTGATCGCCTATCTCGAAAAAGTGCAGAACGAAAACGCCGGTGACATGAATCTGGCCGACCTTGAAGAGTTCTATCGCGCGGCCAAGAAAAACTACGACGAAGATGAAGATTTCGCCCTGCGTGCCCGTGGTTACGTGGTGAAACTGCAAGGCGGCGACGAATACTGCCGTCAGATGTGGCGCAAACTGGTGGATGTCACCATGGCGCAGAACCAGCTGACTTATAACCGTCTGAACGTGACGCTGACCGAAGACGACGTGATGGGTGAAAGCCTCTACAACGACATGCTGCCGGGCATCGTTTCCGATCTTCAGGCCAAAGGTCTGGCAGTGGACAGCGAAGGCGCAGTCGTCGTGTATCTTGATGAATACAAAAACAAAGATGGCGATCCGATGGGTGTTATCATCCGTAAAAAGGATGGCGGCTACCTTTACACCACCACCGATATCGCCTGTGCGAAATACCGCTATGAAACGCTGGGCGCCGATCGCGTGTTGTATTACATCGACTCCCGTCAGCATCAGCACCTGATGCAGGCGTGGACCATCGCGCGTAAAGCCGGATATGTCCCCGATTCCGTGGCGCTCGAGCACCACATGTTTGGCATGATGTTGGGCAAAGACGGCAAGCCGTTCAAAACCCGTTCAGGCGGCACGGTGAAACTGTCCGATCTGCTGGATGAAGCTATTGATCGCGCACGTAAGCTCATCACTGAGAAAAACCCTGAACTGAAAGATGCCGAAGAGCTGGATAAGCTGGTGAACGCGGTCGGTATCGGCGCTATCAAATATGCCGATCTCTCGAAAAGCCGCACCACCGACTACATCTTCGACTGGGATAACATGCTGGCGTTCGAAGGCAATACTGCGCCTTACATGCAATATGCCTACACCCGCGTGGCGTCTATCTTCAAGCGTGCCGACATCGACGTGAACAGCCTGACTCAGCCGGTTGTGCTGCGCGAAGAACGTGAAGCAGCACTGGCGACCCGCCTGTTGCAGTTCGAAGAAGTGCTGACCGTCGTAGCCCGTGAAGGCACGCCACACACCATGTGCGCGTATCTTTACGACGTTGCCGGTCTATTCTCGAGCTTCTACGAACATTGCCCGATCCTCAATGCAGAAGACGAAACCAGCCGCAACAGCCGCCTGAAGCTGGCTCTGTTAACACAGCGCACGCTGAAAACCGGGCTCGATACGCTGGGTATCGAAACCGTAGAACGTATGTAATCGCGATTAAACAGAGACAATAAAAAAGGGCGCTAAGCGCCCTTTTCTGTTTCTGTCATCTCAGCCAGTTAATCCAGTCGTCGCGCAAACTCTTTCACGCGAAAACCTAACAGGCCGAGTACCGCGAAGTACGCTATCACGCCAGCAGCCACTACGGCCGCCAGACGAGCCAGACGATAAGCCATACCGCCGACGTCCCACGCGGGCATTAGCCACATCATGCCAATGAGCGCGGCAGACATCGCGATAACCGCGACAAACAGTTTAATCAGGAAGATTCTCCAGCCCGGCTGCGGCTGGAAGATATCCTGTTTACGCAACTGCCAGTAAAGCAGCGAGGCATTGAGACAGGCGGCCAGACCGATAGAGAGCGAAAGTCCGGCATGTTTCAGCGGCCCGATAAAGGCAAGGTTCATGACCTGGGTCATCAGCAGCGTAATCATGGCGATCTTCACCGGCGTTTTGATGTCCTGACGCGAATAGAAGCCAGGTGCCAGTACTTTTACCACGATAAGCCCCATCAGCCCGACGGAGTACGCCACCAGTGCGCGTTGCGTCATCGACGCATCAAAGGCGCTGAATTTACCATACTGGAACAACGCGACGGTCAGTGGTTTCGCCAGAATACCCAGCGCGACGGAGCTTGGCAGCGCCAGCAGGAAACACAGGCGCAGGCCCCAGTCCATCAGGCGGTTGTATTCAGCATGATTTCCGCTGGAGAAACTGCGCGCCAGCGATGGCAGCAAAATGGTGCCCAGCGCCACGCCCAGTACGCCGGACGGGAACTCCATCAGACGGTCGGCGTAATACATCCAGGACACTGAACCTGAGACCAGAAACGATGCAAAAATAGTGTTGATGATAAGAGAAATCTGGCTCACCGAAACGCCCAGGATCGCCGGCCCCATCTGACGCATCACACGCCACACACCGGCATCTTTCAAATTCAGACGTGGCAGCACCAGCATGCCAATTTTTTTCAGATGCGGAAGCTGATAACCCAGTTGCAGGACGCCACCGGCGACCACTGCCCAGGCCAGCGCGAGCACCGGCGGATGGAAGTAAGGTGCTGCGAACAGCGCAAAACCGATCATGCTGACGTTAAGGAACGTCGGGGCAAAGGCCGGGATCGAGAAACGGTTCCAGGTATTAAGGATCGCCCCGGCCAGCGAAGCCAGAGAAATCAGCAGGATATAAGGGAACGTAATGCGCAGCAGCGAACTGGTCAGCGCGAATTTATCCGGAGAATCGACAAAACCGGGCGCAGTAATGTAAATCACCCACGGCGCGGCAAACATGCCGAGAATGGTCACCACCGCCAGCACCAGCGTCAGCAAACCGGAGACATAGGCGATAAACGTCCGCGTGGCCTCTTCGCCCTGCTGGGTTTTGTATTCGGCAAGGATCGGCACGAAGGCCTGAGAAAAGGCGCCTTCGGCAAAAATCCGGCGCAGCAAATTGGGCAGTTTAAACGCCACAAAGAAAGCGTCGGTCACCATTCCGGCACCAAAAACGCGGGCCACGATGGCGTCGCGCGCAAAGCCTAATACACGTGAAAACATCGTCATGGAACTGACGGCTGCCAAAGATTTAAGTAGGTTCATGTCACTTTTCTTGTTTGCCGGTGTTACTTGTAAATCAACACGTTAATCATCAGAAGTCACCAGCATGGCCCGAAGATGCGCATAGTCTACGCATCCGCCATGCAATAGCCACCGGCAGTTGTTATATATTGTAACGATCAGAACAGGCGTGATTTTGTCGCTAACACTCAGTTTTCCAGCAGTTTCTCGATAAATGCCTGCGCATAAATCGCCTGCTCGCCGCTGGTTTCAGGTGCGGTCTGATTAGTCACGCAATCGACGAAGTGCTCAATCGCACCGACAAAACCGCGCTGCGTCAGCGTACTTTGCCAGCCCGGCACCGGTGGCTGAGTCAGCACATCCTGCTGCTCTTCCCGCCAGACGCGCATGTCGTCGAGCTGATAGAACGCGCCATCGGTCACGGCCTGCACGCTCTCACGGGACGTGCCGCCGCGACGGTGCATCGAGGTCGTCACCAGTGTTTCACCGCACAGAAAATGGTGCTCGCCGTAAATCATCTGATTCGATTCATTCACCTGAATCAGCCCGCTTTCAAGACTCGCATTGCCGCCCGCCAGCCACAGCGCGGTATCGACCACGTGCAGATAATCATCTAACAGGGTAAAACGCAGCTCGTTTGGCCCGACGCTGTCGGTACGGTGTTTATCCATACGCACGGATGCCGGATTTTGCATCTGCGCTTTGAGCTGGCGATACAGCGGCGCGTAGCGGCGGTTGAAGCCGACCATCAGCGCTTTACCCGCTTTTCGTGCCTGCTCTACCAACTGTTCGGCCTGATCAAGCTCCGCAGCCAGCGGTTTATCGACGTACACATGCACACCCTGCGCCAGCAACTGGCCGACCACGTCGAAATGGCTGGCGGTGCTGCTGTGAACAAATACCGCGTCACACTGGCTGGCCAGTTCGTCGATGCGCGAGAAACAGGCCATACGATAGCTGTCGCAAACGGCCTGTGCTTTTTGCTGATTCGGCGAAAAACCGCCAACCAGGGTCCATTTATCTGCGTGGCTCAGCACCGGCAGATAGGCTTTTTGCGCGATGCCGCCCAGCCCGATAACGCCTAAACGAAGTTTACTCAAGAGAGATTCCTTTTAATCGGCCAGATGTTGCAGCAGGTTTTCCAGACGCTGTTTCAGCTCAGCAACTTCAGCCTCCAGCGTTTCAACCCGCGCTGCCAGACCTGACTCTTCGGCCACGGTGGCATAGGACGGCTCTTCGGTCGCGCTGGCCACATTGCTCACTTCGCCGCTGAACAGATGCATAAACCGGCTTTCGCGTTTACCTGGCTCACGCGCCAGCCGCACGCAGAACGGGCCGTCTTCGCGGACGGTCAGTTTTGTGAGGGTTTGTTCAACGTCGGCGACGTCGGCAAAATCATGCAAACGGTTGGTGCGGGTACGCAGTTCCCCCGGCGTTTGCGCGCCACGCAGCAGCAACGTGGTCACCACGGCGACTTCCTGCGGGGAAAATTTGAGATTACCGAATTCGGAATTACAGAAACGATGCTCGTACTTCATGGTGCGCGAACCGCTCAGGGTGCGGATGATGTGTTTGCGCAGCAGCAAATCCAGCGTTTGCTGAACGTCGCTTTCGCTGAGCTCCATCACCGGTTCCCGGTTGGTTTTCTGGTTGCAGGCGGTGGTCAATCCGTTGAGAGTCATCGGATATTGCTCTGGCGTCGTGAGCTGTTTTTCCAGCAAACAGCCCACCACACGGGCCTCCCGGGCACTGAGTTCATGTTTCATCTTGTTCTCCTTATCGGGACGGGGGTGTCCATTCTCGCCAGGTTAACGCAGTCAGTACGTGATCTTGCCATTTACCGTCGATCAGTAAATAGTCTTTCGCGTACCCTTCACGCTCGAAACCGAGACGCTCCAGCAACTGACCACTGCGTTTATTGTGCGGCATGTAATTGGCCATAATACGGTGCATTTTTTGCTGACGTTGCATATAACGGATCAGCGACTGCAAAGCCTCCAGCATCAGCCCCTGCCCCTGCCACTCCTGACCCAGCGAATAACCGAGGAAACAGGCGTGGAATGAGCCGCGTAATACATTGCTGAAATTCGCCACGCCCATTACACGATTTTCATCAGGATCGAGCAAAATAAAATAATAAGCGCTGCCCTGTTTCTGCATTTCGGTAATTAAGCTCAGACGTGCCTGCCAACCTGAAGGATAGCAATGGCTTTCGTCCCTGACCGGCTCCCAAGGTTTGAGAAATGCCCGGTTCTCCGCATAGTACTCCGCCAGCCGGTGCGCATCACGATCGTGCACCAGTCGCAGAACCATCCGGTCAGTGGTAAGCCGTACCTTAGGCACGGCAGATTTATAGCCAAACATCCCTTCCCTCCACATCCCGCATGGGTCGATAAATAGAATTTATAGGAAACCATAAAACATGCCTAATTCTGCCAGTCAGAACGCGGCTTGACGATAAAAAAATATTATCTATAGCGCCCTATCTAAATGCCTGTTTCCGGTTCAGACTGGAACGGTCTTTTCCCCTTTCTGTATCCGCCGGACGGGATACAAATAATCGCTCATGGTGAAGCATGTCTCTGGTATCACAAGCTCGGAGCTTGGGTAAGTATTTTCTGTTATTAGACAACGCGCTGGTTATTTTAGGCTTTTTCGTGGTTTTTCCGTTGATCTCGATTCGATTTGTTGATCAGCTGGGATGGGCCGCGATGATCGTCGGTCTGGCGCTGGGTGTCCGGCAGTTAACGCAACAGGGATTAGGGATATTTGGCGGTGCTATTGCCGACCGCTTCGGCGCCAAGCCCATGATCATCACCGGCATGCTGTTACGCGCTGCCGGTTTCGCCACCATGGCAATGGCCGACCAGCCGTGGATTTTAATCTGCTCGTGCATTCTCTCCGGTCTTGGCGGCACGCTGTTCGACCCGCCACGCACTGCGCTTGTCATCAAACTCACCCGCCCGCATGAACGCAGCCGCTTTTTCTCGCTAATGATGATGCAGGACAGCGCCGGTGCGGTGATTGGGGCGCTGATCGGCAGCTGGCTGCTGCAATATGATTTCCACTACGTCTGCTGGGCCGGTGCCGCCATCTTTGTTCTGGCCGCTGCCTGCAACGCCTGGTTGCTGCCCGCCTACCGGATTTCCACGATGCGCACGCCGATGCGTGAAGGCATGATGCGGGTTCTGCGCGATCGCCGTTTTCTGGCTTACGTGCTGACGCTCACCGGTTATTACATGCTAACCGTGCAGGTCATGCTGATGCTGCCGATTGCGGTAAACGACGTCGCGGGCAGTCCGTCAGCGGTGAAATGGATGTATGCCATCGAAGCCGTGCTTTCTCTGACCTTGCTCTATCCGATTGCACGCTGGAGTGAAAAACGTTTCCGCCTCGAGCAGCGCCTGATGTTTGGCCTGCTTATCATGACGCTCAGCCTGCTGCCGGTCGGGCTGGTGACCTCTATCAACCCGCTGTTGTTGCTCATCGGCTTCTTCTATATCGGCTCCGTCATCGCGGAACCGGCGCGTGAGACGCTGAGCGCATCACTGGCCGACGCCCGCGCACGCGGCAGTTATATGGGTTTCAGCCGTCTGGGGCTGGCACTCGGCGGCGTCATTGGTTATACCGGCGGAGGCTGGATGTATGACACCGGTCGCGCCCTCGAACTGCCTGAATTACCCTGGTTTTTACTTGGTGTTGTCGGCTTCATTACGCTCACCGGATTGTACTGGCAATTTAATCTTCGCCGCATCGAACCGGCGATGCTCAGCGGCAATTAGTCTGCTTATTAAAACGGCGGTCACTGTATCGCCGTTTGATCTCGCTACCATCTATACCCATACTGGTTTTAACACATCGATAAAATCCGAACCTACATCCGGCTATTTTCACGCACCCTACAGGTCAACGCCGGCGAAAACAGGAGCTATGAAATATGAAACTTTACGTTTACGAACATTGCCCTTTTTGCGTTAAAGCACGCATGATTTTCGGTCTGAAGAACATTCCCGTTGAGATCAAAGTCCTGCTTAACGACGACGAGAAAACCCCGATTTCGATGGTGGGTAAAAAGATGGTGCCGATCCTGCAAAAACAGGATGGCAGTTTCATGCCAGAAAGTATGGATATCGTGAATTTCATCGATAAAAGTGACCGCAAACCGCTGCTGACCGGGGCAACCAACGCTGCCATTGCGACCTGGCTGCGCCACGTCTCTGAATATACCGGCCGTCTGTTACTGCCTCGCTTTGCCGCTGCGCCGCTGGAGGAGTTCGCCACACCGGAAGCGCGTAAGTATTTTTCTGATAAAAAGCAGGCAGCCAGCGGTGATTTTCAGGAGCATCTGAAACACTCCGATGGTCTGGTGAAAAAAATCAGTCAGGATTTGCGCGCCCTCGACAAACTGATCGTCGAGCCTAACGCGGTCAACGGCGAACTGTCTGAGGATGATATTCATCTGTGGCCGTTGTTGCGTTCGCTTTCCATTGTTCAGGGCATCGACTGGCCATCCCGCGTGCAGGCGTACCGGGACAATATGGCGAAACAAACCCAGGTCAATCTGTTCACCGGCATCGCCCGCTAATCCTTTCTTACTGCCGGAAGCCCGCTTCCGGCTCATTTTGCTTTTCTTCTTTGCCCTCAGCACTTAGGCTAATCAGCGTTGTCTGATTGGAGCCATGCCGTTTAGCGGTCATGCTGACAAAATAGTGTTCATGTAATGAGGGAAGAATGACAAAACGAATTCTCGGTGCCGCATTTTTGCTGTGCGCCACTCTGCTGACCGGTTGTAACCAGCTCACGCAATACACCATCAGCGAGCAGCAGGTAAATGACTACCTGCAAAAGAACAACAATTTCCAGAAGCAGCTCGGGGTGCCGGGTCTGGTAGATGCGAAAATCGTTCTGACCAACCTCAGCAGCCAGATTGGCCGCGCTGATCCGGGCGTGGTGACACTGACCGGCGATGCCAGCGTGGATATTTCCTCGCTGTTCGGCCCGCAGAAAGCCGATATGCATCTAACGCTCAAGGCCAATCCTTCGTTTGACCGCGAGAAAAGCGCCATTTTCCTCAAAGACATGCAGGTGGTGGATTACACCATCAAGCCGGAAAAAATGGACAGCGTGATGAAAGGCCTGATGCCGTATCTGAACAACTCGCTGAAAACCTACTTTGACCAGCGTCCTGCCTACGTGCTGAACGCCGATCACAGTAAAGGCGAAGCGATGGCTAAAAAACTGGCGAAAGGCCTTGAAGTGAAACCGGGGCAACTGGTGATCCCTTTCACTGACTGATTTAGCCAGACGCTGTTAAATAAAAAGCCCGGCACATCTTCATGGCCGGGCTTTTTGCATTGCAGGAGGACGATTACTGATCGTCTTCCTCGTCATCTTCCAAATCGTCCGGCAGCTGCTCTTCCAGTAGGCGCCAGCGCGAATAACATTTACTATAATAAACAAATAGTTATTGCTGTTTTTTCATAGCATTTTAGCCATTTAGGTATGTCTCTGACTTACCAATTAGATCAGGAACTTAGATTGTGTTTTGGGGAAAGGTTTTTCAGGCAATACAAGAAAAAGGCTCAATACTTATATTCGGTATTGAGCCTTTTTCTTTAGGTATGCACGTCAATGCGCATACGTGTTATTTCAATGAGTTATGCTTTTGGTTACGGCTATGCTCTGCACTACAATGCACCTCAGTGAAAATGCCATGCCCCATACATGCCCCATTGATTTTCATGGGCTCCGCAGAAAGAAGTCTTCCACATCATCATGGAACCCGCCCAACTGCGAGTCGTTCCTCCGCAATGACATCAGGTACTCTATTCCCTGCCTCAGTGACACTGGCTCCTCAAGAGTAAACCCAAACCAGTCATCGTATGCCTGCCCCAGCCAGAATCCGCCACCGTGTTCTTTGAGACGCTGGAAGAACACGTATGTTCCCGGAATGATGTGAGCTCGAGCCTGCCCGCGCAGCACTACATCGAAACCTAAATCTTTACCTCCCATAAATCACCTCACGATTACTGTTTATTCATACAGTATAGGCGGGAGGCATTTGGATTGTGAAGCTGAATGATCTGAGGAAATTTTAGGGCATTGATTGATAAGGGAAGAAAATTTATGCGGCTAATTTTTCAAAGCCTGGCGTTGAACCAGGCATCGAATATTAGATTAGTTCACACTGCTTAGGATGTAATTTTCAACAATTCCCGATTTATCCAGTTTTACTGAAAGAGATCTTCCTTGCCCTACTGTAAAGGCTGTAGCTTGCGCATATGTCCAGACCAAAGACTTATTTCCTTCAGCATCCACTATTACTGCATAGGGCTTACCAAAATAATTGATGAGGTTTTGTTCGGTAGTGACGCCTTTTTGGATCTGTGAAACTTGTTGGTCAGTAATCTGGTTGCCTACAGTGGCACACCCTGACAGCCCAAAGATCAAAAAACCTAAAATTAACAGTTTTTTCATTATTTTAGTCCCTGATATGTACGATGGCCAATACCTCCGACCGCAAACTTTACGCAATTTTTCCACGAATGATTATTGAAGCAGCCATACGAATTCTATTCCTCATAGAAAGCTTCGTTATCTTTAATTCTGGATTTAATTCTTCAGTTTCTTTCCAGTAATCTGACTTTTCGACAGAGCTTGCGTCAGGCTTGTAAAATGGTGCACTCAGTGAGAGGTGAGGCCTTTCCCATGCTATGTTTTTTCTAATAATTTTAGAAGGCATACCAGCAATTACGCAGTTGTTTGGGAATTTCCCCTTGACCACAGCCCTCATCCCAACAACACAACCATCACCAATAGATGTTCCGGATAGAATGGCTGCGCCTTCACCAAACCAAACGTGATTACCAATTACGACACTTTTTGCAGCGTTAATTCTTGCACCTGAAGAGATATCAAAAATCGGATGTGAGTCATCACTTCTGATACTTACCCCTACAGCTAACATGCAGTCATTGCCTATATCGACCGTTGAACCCTCAACTGCACATACAAAGCAACGAGCTGTAGTTGTAACGCCATCACCAATTAATACCTTGGAATCCTGACCAATTCGAAGACTAAATTTTCCATTGGTTTTCCCAATACGACACTCAGCATTATCGCAATCGAAACTGATAGTTAACTCTGAAATCTTTGAATCTGAACTGACGTATAGTTTGTTATTTTTCCCTCGAAATGTGATATCAATTCCATTGGATATTTCACCAGAGAAAAAAATCTCATTGCCATTTTCATCAGAATAAGAACTCAAATTTGTTAACTTTTTCACCAAAAACCTCTTTCGTGAATTATTAATTATTTTAATAAAAACAAATAATTGAAGGTGGTTAATATATTTTTACAATAATACCAACCACCTATGTTTAATCCTAACGAAAAAATACAAAAAAGGCATTTTTTTAAATCTTAACAGAAAAACCAAGTAACATATTGTTTTTTAAGTGATTTTTAAATACTCATGCCAGAGCATTCATTCACATTGCGCCAATAATGAAACAGAGCAACTCTTCATAACGCACACTGTATCGGTCACCAGCCGCTGTGATTAATTGGATTTCACCAGTGTCATAGTCTTCCTGAGTTGTCTCACCAGACTCGTTTATCACGTCCCTGGTTGCCATGACAGGAGCGTACTCATCCTCCCAAACATCATGGCAAAGGATGCCATATTCTTCAGCGACTAAACCCTGAGCCTCAAATGCAGCCTTTACATCCTGAGCGATGATACCTATGTGATACCGAGCGTCATCTCCTTTTTCCTGTACGGACTCTATTAATTTGAATCGTCGAATTAATGACCTTAGGGTGACGGCTACAGCCTTCTCAGCTACAGAAAGCTCAACAACTTTCGTCTTCATTCTTCCATCAGAAGTATTTATAGTCCCTGTTGCAGCATATATTGTCGACAGCCTGAAATTTGCCTGCCCAAATGTATAAGCATTATCTGCGAAAGGACGCATGCCATATTCTGCAATTCGGAATCTAACTGTTCCACCCAATGCTGTATTATCAGGGTTCGTTGCAAAATCAATTGTAGTCGCTGAGTTATATACCCCTGAACCACCACCGATTATCATTCCATTTGCCGGAGATGTACTTTGCTGATCCAGCATCAAAATTCTATTTGTACCAGAATATGACATACCCAATAATCGGTTGAGCTGATTACCTGAGTCATTTTGTTGGACAGTTATATTTGCTGCCCATACTGCTTGGCGCTGGCGAAGAAATGTAAATGCTCCAGATGATGCTGTAGCAATTATATAGCAGATACCATTCTCGGGTGATTTATACTCAACCATAAACGTCTGATTGTTCGCACTTGATATCTCTACTAAAGTTGATGCTGGAATGGCATTGCCGGAAATATCTACTATTGATACTGTTCCAGTATAAAAGCTGAACATCTTTTGATTAGACTTCTGCATATACTGCAGTATTTGAGTAAGGTTAGTGAAGTACTCACCAGTAACTGGATTAACTATCCCTCCTTTGCTTCTAGGGAAAACTCCTATGCTAGCATGATCTATGTCGTAAGCACGAAACCACTCTGACGCAGGAGAGAAATCTATAGCATCAGGGCTATTTGAATATTCATCAAAAATAATAATCCCTGAATTGTATGATTCAGAACTTAAACGTTCCTGATGGATGTAAAGAGAATATATTGATCTCCCATCCTCAGACACTGCTATACCTTCATTTTCAATACGTGTAACATTGAAACCTTCTGAAGAAAGTAAGTCCATCATTCTTTGTGGATTAAGAATAGATTCCGTACGTTTACTTCCGTCAATATTAAAAACCTTACTCCCTTGAAACTCATTAAACCCAACATCAGAAGCACCATTAGAAAAATAGCCACCATAACCAGCAACTATAAATCCATCTCCAAGAGCAAAACCTTGTCTTTTATTGAAATATGGCGAGTAATCAGATGTACCTTCCGTAATATAACCGGAGTCAGCAAAAGGTAATGTTATTGTGCTTACTCTACGAAAGTTTTTGTCAAAAACGGCAAGTACTGTTCTGGTTATTAATTGACCAACTTCTGGGACCTGTTGCTCAACTAGCCATGTACCTTTTCGGTAACTGAATTGGTTATAAAGCCCAACATCAATATCGCGCAGTAATGGTAGTACCTGCGCATAATCTGCTGAGGATAAATCAAACTCTCTGATTACACCCGACACATGTCCAACATACATTTTTAAGGAACCTGAATCTTTTGTAACAACTATACCTTCAGGTGCGTAACCAGGACCACCAGCATCAACATAGTAATATCCCTGATACACGCCATTTTTATTATATACAGCTATAACGTTTCTTGTCTGAGTTGGCGCAAATGGATAGGTAATATAGATAAGGCCTCCATATTCACATAGCCCCTGCGGATACATATAAGATGTGCCTGTATTTTGTAGAAGAATTGCATCGTTATCAGGAATAAACAGTGGCAAACTAGTCAGAATTCTTCTTTGATGGTTAGCATATAAATCATTACTCCTAGCATTAACAAGCTCCCCTCTTAACGCTGCATCTCCTACACTTATCCAAGCTCCAAGGCCAACGCCACCTGTAGTTAATGGAGTAGATCCGGACGCCACTACTTTTCCCCCAGCTGGATAATCACCATCCCAGCGATAATATTCTCCGTTATTTTTCCAACGAAGAACTTGATTAGGAAGGGATATTGTTGCTCCGTCTTCAAAAGAATCAATCGTGATATAACCAAATGCAGAAATAGCATCATTTGCAAATTTTTCTATTCCATGCCAGGTCTTACGTGACCTACCAAATCGATCTGCCCATAAAGCTTGGGTGATACTATTCATCGCGAAATCTAAATTTTGTGCGTTGTCGTACAGATCTTTTGGAGCAGAAGACCCCAGCGGGTTGCCGGTGTTATACGTCGTCATTGGTGGCCTCATAAACGAAAAACCCGCAGAAGCGGGTTATTTGAAGTGATTTTTTTTAAGCAACGTTGCCAGGGTATACGGCATCGTCATAAATGTAATATTCAGATCTGTATTCAGAAGCAGTCACTTGGCATGTGCCATCAGAAGCAGGTGCTATATCGGTAGCTAAAGCATCATAACCAACACGTTCTGAGGAACAGAAAATCAGACGAGGTGGTTCTACTGCCGGATCGTCCATTATCCATTCATCATAATTCAATGAAGCAGTGATAGTTATTTCTAGACTGTAATCATCAATACGGGTTGGTATTATTAAGGGTGTTGCAGAACCATCCTGCAATCTCAGCAGCACTCGAGGATTACTGAAAGACCAGTCTAATGGTTCACTTACATATAGCTTCAGCTTTGAACCTGATAATGAAGACGAAACAATAAGGCAACTGATAGTATCACTTCCTGGTATATCGTCAGTTAGCACCAGCCGATCCATGTAGTTGTAACAGAGTGCATCCATCTCAGTGCTGGTGGAGAACGTCAGGCGCTGTTTCAGATATTTCATCAGGCGCCTCATGCCGATTCGGTAGGCCCTGTCTGCGGTAATTACTCCGTCAAGCGTATAGCTTTCAACCTTTCTTGGCGTAGGATTTCCAGCAGTTCGGCACTGGACCGTCTCCTCAGCCCATGTAGTTCCATTGATATAAGTGACATCAACCCCATCATAATCATCCTTGGAAGGTGCTGAGAAAGCTGTCTGCAACATCTCTGTTGTCTCTTGTGGACTGATTACTCCAGTCCAGGCTTTCACTCCCTCACGGCCGGCAGATGCCAAACCTTCAGAAAGAAGAAAATACCCCATACCTGCGTTTGTTATCTTCTGAAGAATATCCAGTGCTGATGCGCTGCTATCATTTGCCTCAAAATCAAACGTCTCCGCCCTAGGCGTCCAGTACGTGCTTTCAAGGTTTGCAATCGTGCTTAGATCAATATTGGACATACCCAAACTTGTCATCACATGCATCAGCGCACCACTAATAGAACGTGATGGATAACCCTCATAAAGCCGGGTTGCCTCCACATTAATACGCCTATCGGACTGGCTTGCCAGCCGGTTGCCCGTCCGAATCGTCAGTGCAATGGTAGTTACACCAGAATAAGATGCTGGACGATTTGAAAGGCGCGAGCGAAGCGCTTGCCAATACAAATTGTTTACCGTTTTAGAACCTCCGATCTTAGTCGTTCTCCTGAGCCTTATTTCATATTGAGCCGCTGCAAGACCGCTTATTCTCTTTGTGTAACCATGCCCATTTGCAGTCCTTCCGACAAAACTATATGACACCTGGCTCCAAGACCCTCCAATAGCCGCATTGCGGTACTGAACCACAACATGAACATTATGAGATTGTGAGTCTCCATTGTTTTTGTATTGGATATGCCCGTTAGGAAAAATAAAATTATTCTCGATGGTTGTGGTGGTTTCTCCGTTCGGACAAGCAAGGAATGGCCCCAGCCAGTTTTCTGCGTCATTTTCGCCAGATACCGAAGCATCCAAGACCGTCCGGCTATTGAAGCCCGGCCAAGAACTATCTGTCACCGTTGACCCATCCTCGGTTACTGAAAGCCGTGCGACAGTGAGCGTCGAATCATCAATAGCTGTAATGATGAATTGCCCGGCGCCATACATTATTGAAAGGCGTTCGGTACCAACAGGTAGTCCACTGAATGCTGAACCAGTTGATGAAGTATATGCCAACGTTATGTGGGCCTCGACTCCAGCAGCGCCGCCACTTGATGCAATGCCAGCTGCATTAATCGGAGAGCTGCCAAATACTTCAACAGGTAGTGTCGAATTGACTATCGTCCCACCGGTAAATGGACTTGATTCTTCTTGAATTACGACTTTTCCTGAATTGTCGACTGCCACCAGTCCAGATCCGGTAAGTGAATCAGTAATGGCCTCTACCAACCCGCTCATATTCACGTAATTGGTGACAAGATTTACCGTATACGTCACTCCCTGCCATGTTATGTTGAAGGTATAACTGCTGACCGTGAAGTCGTAGGTGGAAGGTGCGGAACTGGCAGTTATGCTCGCAGCACTACCACCAACACCTGGAACCGGCGGAACTGCTTCGGTATAAGAAGCAATGAACAAAGAATAATTATTATCGTTGTAGGTCAGCGTAACTGGCATTCCCACAACAGGTACAAGTTCAAGTAAGTCTCCATAGATTACGCTGTACCCCCCAGATGTACTGATGACATAGCTATCCGGTGCAACAACAGTTAGAACAGTTCCTTCCACCCAAGAGCTGGGAATGCTTGGATCTTCGTCATCTTCACCACCACTACTGCTAACACCAATCAGCGTGATTGTGTTGCCATCAAATAGCATTGCATCAGAGTTAACGTATACACTGCCCGGTGCGGTCGAGTTCGTGTCCAATCCTGACCCGCTTGACGTTCCGCCAACTTCTGTTGATGACCACCAATTTTCTGAACGCGCATCGGCCAGCAGGTTGGCGCCCGGTTGATAAATTGTATAACTAACATCATCACCAAAACTGGACACCGGTGTAGATCCAACCCGAATACCTGACTGTGGAATAGAAAAATTTCCCACGCCAATGCAAAGCAACATACTTGTACGAAATACCTCGGGATCAGATGAATCAAATCTTGATACTGGCTGAACCACGTAGTCAGGAAAAACCCGGTATTTACCCATCACTTCACGGATTGGGTCACCCAGCTTTACCGTGTTCGCTTTTGCTGAGTTCAATTGCAGGGAGTCGCCCGCCGCGGGGCTTGAACTTGCCGTGTCCAGATTATTCATCATGTAAATTGAATAAGCGGCTGCGGCCACGGCGATCACCAGGCTGGCAATTGCAAAACCTACTGCATAGGGAATCGGATAAATTCTAACGTCACTTTCTGGCCCTATTTCCCACTGGCCCCATTCTCCAGAAGCAACTGCCATCCCATCAACTTCAACACACACCGGTTGTGTTTTATCTGCGTCATATCCCTTAACATTCAATAAGAACCACCGGTGTATGGTCATAGCCTTGTGTTGATGAGATTCCAATGGCTCTCCCGGTAAACGGGAAGGATAAATTCTGATCGTCATTCCCAAAACTCCACTTTAACAAAGCGACTTTTAAACCGGCTCAATGGAAGAAATGTCACATTGGTTTTGGGATTGCACTCGGCAACGCGAAGCTCTCCATCTAAATTCACAACAATGCCAACGTGAGTTACTACGCTCCCGGAAAAACAGGCGACACCCACGCCTTCCGCAGCTTCACATGCCCTCAGGCTTTTCATTAGGTTTCTGGCTTCTCGATCTAATCCGCCATCGTCTTTAGTTACACCGGAAAACTCAGGCCATTCGGGCAGTGCCAGGTCTCTGCGGATTTCATTCACAATGCCGAAACAGTCCAGATTTGGGTATGACCGTCCACCCTTCAGCCAAATTACTGAACGGTATTTATCTGCATTAAGCATGGAATATCCTTAATTTGTGTATCGCAGTCCGGGGAAATCAGGGAGCGTGTATCTGTAACGGGGCCATGCGGTATCAAGAACGTTCATATACCCTGCTGTGATTTGAACCTCAACTGCAGTCCAGTAACCAGATTTCACTACCATGGTGTAAGGCATGGTTGTGGGGGCAGTGAGGTCTGTTGATATATAGCACCGGTAGGTTAAAGACGCCTGGCTGAGGTCATTGAGGGCCTGCCGTATAGCGGTTGATACAACACCAGAGATATTACTGATAGCAAACTTTAAATCCTGAGTCCCATCGGCATTCCTCGCCGGCAGTGCGATATCTATTCCGCACGCCTCGAAGGTTTTTGTTGTGCCATCTTCCAGCGTAACGGTGATATCTTCCCACCCTTTTGTCAGCCAGTAAGATAACGATCCAACTTGTATTTCCAGCGTCTCTATTATGACCTCTGAGCCGGATGAGGCATAAAGCCTGTTAAGAATAGTCATTCTTCAGGCCACTCCCGGTTCATGGCAATATCGATGATGTTGCTGTTGATAACATAATCGGGGAAATCTCCCCACCCCGGCGCCAGGATAGGCCTTTCCCACAATTCTAAAGTTGCAGTAAATTGCCAATACTTCCCACCTGTGATGATAGGGCCCTCGTAAATATCGACAAACCGACACACATAACTTTCAACGCCCAGTGGCGTTCTGAGTTTTGCATTGAACCAGTCTGCTCCATCAGTAATGGTGTCCCGAAACCACGCCTCAAAAAGCTGAGCCTGTGCCTCGAAAAACAGCCACGTCACCTGTGCTTGCGTTGGCGTTGATGTATAACGACGCCGCTGACGGGCTCTGCCAGACGTCAAGTCTGTGCGCAGGATTGGGCTTATCGGCTGTAACCCGTATCCCTCCTGAACAGGCATTGGCAAATATTCATCCGGATAATTTATATCGGTGGTGATACTCATTAGCCTGTTCTCCGTTTCGTTTGCCATCCGGTGCCAACGGCTTTACCAATGTTTCCTCGCCCGGTCGCGATTTGATAGGCACTCTGATCTAATGCCTCTTTAACAGCGGCGCGCTGTGTCTCTTTCAGCGCAAGAAGAGTTCTGGCGTCGAGATCACCGTTAACGGTTGTAGGAATATTAATGGTCGGTACTGCGTTACCCGACGACTGGCTGCTTACCCGATCGAGCGTGGCGTCAAGTTTCGCCGAGGTTGACGCCGTGGTGACGCGTTCCCCTTTTTGAAGTAACCAAGTCCCGGTTTCAGGTACAGCATCAATACCGTCATGAGCCATCCCGGAAAGGGCCGATGCAGAAACGCCAGCTACCAGTGTTTGTGAATATGCAGCAGCTGTTGCCGCCGCCGCCGGCGCCAGCGCGGGACCTACAATAGGAATTGCAGCTGTTGAGGCAAATGCGGCCAACTGTGCTTGAAAGGCTGTGGCCTGGGCATTGGCGATCATGGCAGGGATAGCAGAAGCCTGAGTGGCCTTACCAACTGCCAATTGAACGGCCTGATAAACCAGCCATTGAGCCGCCATGTCTGTGAGTGCTTTGATGACTGACTGTCCAAAACTGACAGCCATATTAGATAACGCATCTCCTACTGACTCTGTGCTGGTGATAATGTCGTAAAGACCATCAGAAAGTGAGCTCGTCGCGCTTCCCAGCAAGGATGAGACATTATCAGCGGCGATCTGACTGTAGTTGGTTGCTTCGTCTGCAAAGTTTTGCCAGGCATCACTGATACCGGACACCCAATCACCGCGCAACGCGTCCAGATCTTCATAATGCTTTTCTTGAAGTTCCAGCCTCTCCTGCAGTGCGCTTTCCAGAGCTGATGTTTCCTGGTCATAAAGGTCTTTGGAAATATCACCGCCCTGATACTGCTTCTGCAGGTCCGCCTGTTTTTCGAGAAAGTCCCGCTGAAGGCTCAAAAGCTCTTTCAGCCGGTCGCGCTCCTTTTCTCCCATGCCAGCGCCCTGAGCATCGATATCATTGGCGGCTTTGGCATTACGGTTTTCAGCTGTGAGTCCGGCGGCATAGGCGGCTGCCTTGGCGTTTTCCTCATTTGCTTTTTTAAGCTTTCCGAGCTGGTCCACTTCTGCGGCCAGGCTCTCAAGTCGTTTTTGCTGCTCCGCATTAATGCCGACCAGTTTTCCGCTGGCGAGATCGAACTGGAGCTTTTGCGCTTCAGTGACTTCCGTGGTTTTTTTACCAGTAGTATCGATCAGAGCGATCTGGCGGAGATAACTCAGTTCTGTGGACTTGAAGGCGCTTTCCAGTTTTTTGGCGCCAGCATCCGGCGTAGCCTTGCCGTTTGTGCCACCTTTTGGAAGAACAAACTGAGAACTGATTGGGGCAACGACTGCCGGGTTGGTAGGCAGTGCGGCACCAGCCTTTCTAATGGAATCCAACCTTTTTGTGAGCTCAGATATCTCTTTATCGATATCCGCTGATTCCGGCATGGTGCCGATGGTTCGTTCTACAATCGTCTCGATACTGTCAGATGTTTTTCGCGCTTCCTGCAGCCACTTCAATCGGTTCTGAATAACAGACTCATTTTGAGAGTTACCGATATCTTTACTGCCTTTGAAATTGTCGATCAGGTCACCGGCTGAGGCGGCCACCTTTGCCAGACCGCTTGCCAGTTCAACTACACCACTTACCAGAGATGTCAGGCCCTGTAGAATTTTGGGGTCAGTCAGGACATCCTGCAATTTACCAAATGACTCTTGAAGGCCAGAGATATCGACTTTAGCCAGCCCTCCAGCTATCTCCAGCTTCAGGCCTCTGACCTGGTCTTCCATGTCTTCAAATACGTCATTTACTTTTACCAGATCATCAATCGATGCCTGGTCGGGCGCGATGCCGTAATCCTTTGCCTGCTGGATGAATTCTTTCAGTTTTTCATTGTTGTTATCAAACAATGGAAGGAGTTTTGATAGGTCGTTACCCAGGCTTTCGAGGATCGTAATCTTTCCGGCATTGGTACCAATTTTTCCAACCGCCTCACCGATCGCCAGAAGCTGTTTATCTGGTGATGCCTTTGCAAGTTTTTCTGCTGAGAGTCCGAGAGCATCCAGCGCATCAACAGCGTCACCTGACTTGTTGATTATTGCGTCGCCGATTTTGTCGCTGATATCTTTGAAAATATCATTCATATTCTCGCCAGCAAGACCGGCGTTCTCAGCGGCATACTGCCAGGCCAACAACTCCTGAGTGGAAATCTTTAAAGCTTTTGCAACCCGGTCGACTTCAGTGACCTGCTCTGCGGTTGTTTTTAGAAATGAGATACCGGCGGCGCCGATGGCTAATGCCGCGCTGGCTGCAATCGTCCCAAGTGCTGCTACGGCGACCCCGGCAGCTTTGACTGATGCCTCAACTTTTTTACGCCACTCTTCAGAAGCACGCTCTGCATCATTAAGCCCGCCAACAAAACCGCCGACTTTTGCGATCAGGTCTATCGTTAGCGTGCCGAGGGATTTACTTGCCATTTTAGCTCCAGTTTTTCATTGCATCATCCAGGCTGACCGGTGCCTCGTTGATGTGCGGCGCAAAGTCTGTGATGGAAAACGCCGGGCTGTCTTTCTTGCGATTGATATTCGCCAGCGTGCTGGCCACCAGCGCGGCGGCCCACTCAGTCCGCATCATCGGGTTGAGGTTCCCGAACTTATTTCGGTATTTCACCCAGACCTGAAACTCATTGAGGCTCAGCCTTTCCTGTGCCTCGGCAATGGTGCAACCACCGATCCCATTAATGACTAATTCGCACCAGAGCTCGTTTTCGGCGCTGAGCTCGTCGTCTTTCCCAGGTTGTTCACCTCTGAGATGGCAACCAGAAGCGCAATAGTCAGAGCCCCGTCCAGCGCGCCGCGCTCAGGATCCGCCTCACCGGTAATATCTGCAGGTGTGAATACTGGCTTGCCATCTTCATCGCAGATCGATGCTGCAATTCGGCCCGCCACCCCCTCCTGTTTCCCTACCGAAGCAAGAATGTCAGACGTTGCGGTGTAATACCCCAGCGGTCGGACGTATACGGTAGCAGTCAGTTCTTGCTCGCCCTGCTTCCAGGTGATTTCCTTCTCGATTGGGCGGCCGGTAAATGCGCCAGCACCTTTTAAAGACTCAAGGGTCAATTTCATATTCTGCATCTCAGTAGTGAGTAAAGAAATGAGCGGCGGCAGCCTGCCGCGCGCCGCGGTGTTTTTTAGCTTATGAACCAGAAACCTTTGGTACCCAGACTGACGCGCCTGAGCGCTGGATCGTGGCCGAGGTGGTTACAACGGTGTTAGCCTGAAAGTCGAATGGGAAATCGGCAACATACCCCTGAAATACAAACCAGGTGCGGTCTTCAGGAAGAATGAAACCGTCTACTGCATCGGGATCTGACGGCGTTGCCACTGTTGGAAGAGAGGTGCCATCAGACCAGCCAACCGCGAATGTGAGGTCAGTCTGATCATCGGATTCTGACAGGTTATGCAGCATCAAATGGCTGGTGTTTGCCGGATCGGCATTGAGCGTCACCGTAGCCTGAGCCGGAGTACGCAAACCTTTTTTATAGGTTCGGGTATTACGCTCACTCAAACAGGTGTCTTCAATTTGATCCGCCGGGTTTCCGCCGGGCGTAAACGCAGTAATACATTCAACTTCGCTTACGACACCGTTGGCGAGTACAAAAAACTGTGTACCTTGTGTCACTACAGACATGGGCTTTCTCCGGGCATAAAAAAACCGGCATAAGCCGGCGGGTTATAGATTCGGTGTTTTTAACGTTTGACTATCCAGTCCACATCGAACGAGTAGCGATAGCGCTTTGTCTCAGGGTCACGGCCCTGAGATCCCCACCGGGTAATGTATGCATGCGTCTGGATAGCATTGCGCAGCGCCAGCGCAACAGCAGCTGCTTCGCTGGCCGTGTTTCCGTAAATGTCCACCTGCAACTTGTATTCATCAAAATCGGGAACAGTATCCAGATACATCGGCGGTGAACCATCGATGTTCTGCCAGACAACGTAAGGATATACAACGCTGTCATCATGCTCCCCGAATGGATAAAGCCTGACGGGTGATGTCCCGATCAGCGCTGTCACTGCGGCGCTGGCCGCGCACACCGGAAATATTGGTGCTATCACGATTGGCCACCTCCGCGCATTGCTCTTTTAATAGCGCGGTCTAACGCCCCCTCGTATTCCCGAGCAAAAGTATTAATGACCTCCGCTACGTTGTTTTCCGCCGCCGGGCGCAGGATTGGCTGTGCGCGCATATTCTCCGTGCCGAACTCGAGTAAGCGCCAGTGCGGCGTTGGGGCATTTTTGGCTTTATCAGGGTGGTCTTTGAGAACGGCGCCATGAAGAACGCCAATACGAAACGCAAGATCACCGGTGCGCTTAAACACGCGTCCATTCCACCTGATGGCGATGTTGTCAGCGATACTTCGCCCGGTGGCAATGTCATCGACTCGACGGGCGTTGATCTTAGCCTTTTCAGCAATGATGTTTGCCGCTTTACGGAGAGCAAACCGACCGCCCTTCTTTTTCATATCGCTGCTGACGGTTGCCATTTTCGCTAAAAGAGAATCAATGCCTACGAGCGTGAAGTCGATACCATCAGCCATCATTGACCCCTTGTGAGCAAGGAAGCGTGAAATATTCCAGACCACTATTGGGATCTGGAAGAACACCTTCGATATTGAAAATTTTCCCGCGGAAAATTAAGCGGCTCTTAGCAGAAACATCAGTTCGGTATCGGATTGTGATCCTGGCCGTAACCTCAGACTGACCGGCCTGCGCCGCGATAAACTCCCGCGCGGATAAAAAATACACATCAGCCCATACAGACGCCGTATCTTGCCAGACCGGCGTAATCCCGCCAGTTGCCGGATCCTGAACATTGACCGACGTTTGAATCTTCACGCGGTGGCGTAATTTTCCGGCTTGCATATTTACCCCCGGGCCTTACCGCTAAGATACGTGACTGGTTCACTGCTGTGGTCTGATAATTCCAGACCTTCATTTTCTTCGCTGATAATTTTCACCAGCAGATCACACAGCGATTGGTTAGTCTCAGCCTGCCGGTTTATCGCTGTTGTCAGCGCGCGCATTTCCTGAATCAGTTGCTGGTGGTTTTCCTGTTGCTCGTTCATATGCAATTTTCACCCACTTTTTTAACCATGCCTTCCGGCGTTCACAACCTGCACATGCCATTTTTTATCCTAAATAATTGTCGGGCGGCGAAGATCGTAGATCAGCATTGTTACCGCAAATGGCAATTCGCCTTGCTGAAGCTTTTCTTCCTCTTCCCCACCGCGGTTACGATCGAGATAGCCGAGCAAAACCAACATGGCCGTTTGTACTCGGCGAAGCTCTTCACCCTCAAGCAGTACACCCTGTGCATCAATGATCTTATCTCGGCTACCTTGGATATAACTCAGGATAGCCGCACTGCCACCCTGAATCTTTAATGTCAGGTCGGCGTCCCCGTAGTCCTCATCGACGCGAAGATGCAACTTTGCCTGTTCGAGCGTTACGAGTTCGATCACGTCTTATCCCTCCCGTCCCGACCGCGTTTGGCCGCCAGAGTCCACCCTTTAGAACCAACCTCGCCAGGCTTGTCTGATGTTGGTTCATCGCAATGCCACAGCGAACCGCCCCAAGTAACCGTGTCGCCGGCAAGATAGCTTTGCTCAGCCTTGAAGACACCACGGTAAAGCATCAGCGGGACATCAAATGATTTGGTATCCGCGTTCCCGCTCGCGCGATTAACTGTCAAAGTGAACTGACGCTGATCGCCCTGAGAGATTTCGATACCCGAGACACCGTCAACAAGACATTCCCACCCGCGCATACCATGCGTTTTCTCATATGAACGCCACAGGCCGCCGTTGTGTGTCGCGAAAATACCGCGGTCATAGTTTTTAGATGGGTCGATAGAAGGTTGAACTTCGAGATTCAGTGCGTCACGGCCGTCAGTCGGTTTCGGAAGCGCGTTCACTGCATCCGCAACAGCCAAGTTAAGCAGGTCAGGATCGAAGTCCTTTCCGTTTTCAGGTTTGGGGATAGTGGCCACGGCGGCATTAACCATTTCCTGAAGCATTGGCTTTACGTCATCCGCTGTAATGCTTTTCCCGTCTTCTGGTGTCGGCAACTTCGATACAGCCTCAGAAACCATTAAAGAGATATCGGGTAATTCGGGGGATTCAGGCGCCGGTATAGCTGAAATCGCAGAGGAAACCGCGGCAGACACCATCTGTTCAAGGTCAGTTTTTTCTTCTATTGGGAGTTGGTCGACAGAATTTTTAATTTGCAATAAAGCTTCATTAAAGGATTTTTTATGCAACTCCAGAGATTTAGAAAACTCGTCACGAAGAGATGAAATCGCAGAATTTAACTCATCTCCTATGGCTTTCACCAAAGATAATTCGCGTTCATTCATTGTTTTATCATCCCTCTGATCAGCGTCTTGGTAACTGAGATTTCAGCCTCTGAAAGTGCTTTACCACCAGTGTCAGCTGGATTGCTTTCTGTAGGCTGGGATCCAGTAGCAAATGGGTTTTCAGAAGCGTCACGCCGGGATAAAGCTTCGAGGCTAAAGTTCTGCTGCTGAAGATATAGTGAGTTGCCACCAGGTACCGGTGGAAGATTCTCTTTTTTCCGCGCCTCATTCGGCGACATGATTGTGTTTTTAACCGCTTCGCCAAGGGTTTTTATGCGGCGTTCAGTATCCATCCGAAGTAGCGCGCCAACATCGAACTCCGTACCCGTATTTCCATTGAGGTCGAAGGTTTCATCGAGCAATAGTTCAATCGATTCGATCAGGACCTGCAGACATTGGGAATAATACTGTTGCTCCAGCGCCTCGATGTTATCCGATGAAGGGGGATCACCAACGCCCACCTTATAGGCTGGTATGTGAAAAGCTGAACACACAACAGCAGCCGACATTTTTTGCTGCTCCACAAGTTGGGCATCTACAGCAGACATGGAGACTGGGTTATATTTTGCGCCGTTACTCAGGATCCCGGTTTTACCGGCATTTTCTCCGGTATAACCCGTATCCCAGTTAGTCTTTATTGCTGCTGCGTTCTCTGGTGTGAGCGAACCCGGCACCTCGATTACACCACTTGGTTTTCCGCCGTTTTTGAAGAAGAATGCTGAACCTTCCTGAATATGATGGCCCTGCATAGCAGCAAGCCCACATGCGTAAATTGGTGATAATCCAACTAATGGGTGAAAGAAACAGTTGAAGCGATCGTGAATTATCTCACGCGCCGGAACGGTAACTTGAGTCTCTAACCCGGAAATATTGTCGGGGCTAATTTGGTAAAATACAGATCCATCTTCAGCCACAAGGGGAACGACTTTATTCGGGTCAAGAATTCTTAGCTCAATAATTTCGCCAGAATTATTACGGATTTTTAAAACGTAGGTATTTCCGTAACACAGTTTTGAATTGAGCCAGTTTTCATAGAACTGAATTCTGTTTTGAAAAGCGTTTGGTTTTTTAAGCAGTTTCGCTATCTGCCCACTTTCTTGCTCTTGCCACACGCCTTGTGAATCACGTCTCAATAATCGGGAAGGCATTTTTGATATATCGCTGGCAATGAGCGTGATGCATGAAAATACGGCATAGTATGACAAAACAGTGGTTTGATTAATCTCGAGGTTTCTTTGCCATGCTCCGGCAAAAGGTTCACGAATAATATTGAACCAACCACGTCCGGTTGCTGGCTGTTGAAGAGATTTTTCTTTTTTCCGGAAAGGATTCCACATCAGCCATTCTCCGCATTATTTTTTTTACCACGGCTACTAACACGCTTCTCAGCGATGTATTCAGCTTTTCCGAGCAAGACCAGCACCACTGCGCACTGATCATTTACATTTTTTTCATCACCAGGTGATGAATCATGAGTACGCTGAAGATATCTGATCCTTGCCATTAAAAATGGCGGGGTTACCCCCGCCCTCCGTATTCGTCAGACTGCTTAGCTCGTCTGACCTGAGCCGTAGTTAACACCGCTGATTACCGCTACCGCTGCGGTACGGCGGCGCTGCCAGTTGATCCAGCGTTCTGCACGGATCGCTACGCTGTTTGTCTGCCACATGGAAACCAGTTCAACCCCTGTCGGAGTCACGCTGTCACCTGTTGGAGCAGACTCCATTTCCAGAGAAGCTTCGCTGGACATATCAACAGCCACGCCACCGTCATCGGCCAGATAAATATCTGGGGCATTCATCAGGATGATTTGATTACCGACGTACTGAGAAACAATCGCCGGAAGTCCTTCGTAAGTGCCACCAAACATTGTCATGTCAGGGTATTCTTTGGCACCGAGCGGGGTTTTACGCTTGGACAATGCAAGCGCCGTGGAACTGGACATCAACCAGACAGCGCCTGTCGGTTGCAGGTTTGCATCGATGAAGACCTGGAATGCGGCCGTGCTGTCTGCATCAGGATCGCCGGTACTGGCAATTGTTGTTGCACCGTTTGTAATCGACGCAGGCGAAACGCCTGCTTGTGCAGCTTTCAGTGGGTCCACGAAGTCCAGGTCAAGGCGAGCGATAACCGATTCTGCCAGTGAGTCACGTACCAGAACGTCGGCTTTAGGGTTTGAGAAGCGCAATAATTCTTCGGTCAATACGGAAATTGCCGCAACTTTTGAGAAGCCGAAAGTGATTGTTTCAAAATCAAATTTAGTCAGGGGTTTTGCCTTACCCTGACCAACCCACTGTGCAGAACCGCCGGATGTTTGAACCGGAACCCGGATATTGAATGGCACATCTCGCAATGATGGGATGTTGCCGACGCCAAACTGCCCGATGATCGTTTTCGGACGAAGGAAATCCACAAAGTCATTCGCAAAGTCCTGGTATTCGACCAGAGAACCGGCCCATTCAGGGTCAGTGGTAGTGCCGGCATTTACAGCTGCTTTCAAAACGTGATGTAACTTGGTGTCTTCAGGATATTTATTTTTTGCAATCTGAAGCGCTTCAGAACGCACACCTTTGGCAACAGCAAGAGCCTTCGTAAAGCGCGCAAATGCCACGCCTTTTTCTAACTTTTGCTCAACGCGGATGATGCCAGGAGCCCGATTATCAACGGTGGTAACTTCGCCAGCCGCTGCCTTAGCAACAGGTTTAGCAGTAGATGCCATGTTGTTTTCCATGTCGCGCAGACGTTTCAAGTGATCGTCTACCGCTTTAACTTCTGAAGAGACGTTGTCATATTGCTCGGTTTCTTCGAGATCGAGTGTACGGCCGTCGTCAGCTGCTTTGCTCATGACATCATTGAGGGATGCCGCCAGCGCCGCACGCTTAGCTTCAAAGCTTTTAATCTGCTCTGCGATATTCATATTTTTTCCTTTAATTTCATTAGGTTTTTTTGCTGTAGCGCCAGCAGATGGTGTTGATTTGACGACCGGCTTCTCATTGCCTGACGCGGCGAGTAACTGGCGGTCATAGGATTTCACAGTGGTGATGTTGCACTCGGCGTTCGCCGGGATGGTCACGGCGGACACTTCCAGCAAATCCCAGGAAAGAAAACGGATTCCACCTTCATCGAGGTAGGAGTATTCGATCGGGCGAAAGCCGATGGATAATCCTTTAACAAGCCCCGACTTAATTGATGCCCATGCTTCATCAAGGCGGGCAGCCAGTTGTGAGGGCATATCCGGTGTCGGCTTCACTAATTTTGCAGTGATCTGCAACCCTTCCTTGACCATCTTCGGCGTGCAACTACCGATCGGTTGAGTTCGGTCGTGTTGCCAGAGAAAGGGAGTGTCGCTTCTGAATTTGGCGCCTTCCGGCTCCATGATGTCACCATCGCGATCGGGAGAAGGTGTCGACGCAATGCCGGTAATAATCCGGTCATCCTCGTTAACAGCCTTGATCGTCATGAGGGTGCATGCGCGATTAAGCGTCATTTACTGGCCTCCTGAAACGAAAAAACCCGCCGGAGCGGGTCGTTATCTGAATTAGATGTCATATGAAAAATACTTGGTAATCCTGCTTTTTCGCCTCTGGATTCAACGCCATCAATGACACAGCGTTAAATAAAGCCATTAAGGGGTCAATCTTACCTTTGCCGCTTGCCTGTTTAGTGATCAGGATGGCGTTGCCCTTAGGTTCGACTCGGGCATTGCCTACGCACCAGGCCATCAGCGGCTGGCCGCTATGAACCAACACACCTTCAGCAAGTTTGCGTTCAGTGGTCTTAATAGAACCGCCAAGCCGCCACCCCTGGCTGATGCCGACGACGGAATCAGCGGGTATTTCTACCTCAGTGAGTGCGTCGAGAATAGAACCGACGCCGGAGGGGTCAATACCAATTTTATCCAGCAACTCGGCGGTGTGTATGCGCCCGACTATCTCAGCCAACTGATCCGTATCTTGGCCGACCAATTCTACGATTGTCAGGTCACCATCTTTCTGAAAGTCCAGAAGGCGGGACGCTTCACTTTTTCGGCGTTCCAGTACTATTTTATGCGCCCAAGCATGACACCAGCACAGCCATTCCCGCGTTTCTTTATCCCGGCCAATAACTGAAAGTCCAAGAAGGTCATCAAGACCGCCGCCGTCGATACCAACGGTCACCACTTCACACCGGAGCAGGATTTCTTCAAGCGTTACGCGGCGCGCCTGCACTTCCCAAAAATCCACACCGGCCCAGCGGTCGCTGCGAAGGTTTAACCCTATTTCTATATTGAGGTGTTTGGCTAAAAACTGCTGAAGAGTCCCATCGGTTTTCGACTGATTCTTGAGGAGCTGATCACCTATCCATTCCGAACTGACAGATCGGCCAACATTTGGATTGGTGATGTAGAAATTTCTCTCTTCCAGATATGCTTTGCTTTCCACCATCTTTTCAGGAAATTCATAAAGCACACCGAGAGTTTTTGAGTCATTTATTTTGCCGTCGCGAACATCGCGCCAGTATTCCAGTCTTTCTTTAAAAACTCCCGCTGGCGGTTCATCGCTCTGGGTTGTAAGAAAGATCACCCAACCTTCATCGCGCGATACCTGCCCGCCCAATGCTTCCATGAACATAGCCTCGGCATTCTGCCTCTTTCCGAAAAGCCAAAGTTCGTCTACCAATACACGCCCGGCTTTTTTACCGGAAACGGTATCTGTATCAGCGGCCACAACCTTCAGGCTATTGCGGGTAACTCGGTGCGTGATAGTCCTGATGTGGTCCTGAATATGGAACATGTCGGAGAGTTCTTCATCAGCGCGCACCATGCCGGCGGCTGGCTTAAAGCTCATGTCCGCGACTTCTTTAGTCGGCGCAATAATCAGGTGCTCTTCATCCTCACGCCAGCAGAGGATGAGCGCGGTCAGCATTATTCCGGCGGCTATTGTTGATTTTGTGTTCTTTTTTGAAATTAGCAGCCCATATTCGCGGATAAGCTGCTTTCCAGTTTCCGCCTCGTAACCGCCGAAAATGGCCTTAACGAAATCGAAAACCCACCGCTCAGTGCATTCCCCGAACGTTGGCTTGCCGGGTAAATCAGAGATCCGGAGTTCTTTGAAAATGGACAGCGCCTGCTCGGCCTGCTCTGCGTAAATCGGCGGCGGAATTATGGGCTGACGCTTGACCAGGCGTTCTTCCCAGTCAAGGCAGGCGGTAGTCCACTGCGGCATAAATTACCCCTTGTTATTAACCACCAGTTTAGGCGGGGCCATGCCGCTGAATTTGCTGTGAGCTGCTTTCGCGGCTCCGAGCTTCGCATCCTTTTTACCGCCCTCACCCTTTTTCGGGTGAATATAGGGAAGCATCGCCTTGGCGGCATCTTTTCTGACTTCTATTTCTTTCTTGTCATCATTCATTATTGTTTTCAGAAACTCTAAAGGGTCATCGACCCACCCTGCCACCGGCGCAGAAATGGGATGACTTTCTTGAGCTGTGTTTACCGTTGGGTTATTAACAATTCGCCTGCATTCGGGAATGTCATCAACTTCAGCTTTTTCATTTTTTTTGCGCTCAATAAAAGCGATGACCTCCGAGTCTTTTGAAAGCTGCGAACCCTTGGAGCGTGCGGATTTATCAGAATATCCCGCATCAATAGCTGCATCTTTTTTTGACATCCCGGACATCAGCGCGAGAGCAAACTTTCGCTTCTGCGCTGTTAACATGTTTATACCCTCCAAAGGGGATTTTTTCTGTGCGTGAGAGGGGGCGAGGTGTCCAGTCCGATCCGGGTTTACTTTGGTTTATACCCCCCCCACCCCTAGCGTGATAATAATTCTCATTTTCTTGGAATAATTTCAAATGCAACTATTTAGAATGCTTTTGATATTCATTATCAATTAGGTTAGATCCCGACGATGCCACCTTTACCAGATGCACCTGGCACCGGATATTTGAGCGCCTCGTCGTCGGGTAGGCCTTCACTTGCTTCCCGCGCTGATTTGGCAGCATGACAGGGGATGCACAGGGTCCAGAGATTTGCTTCTGAATTGTTGCCACCAAACTGAAGGGCCACACGATGATCCAGCTCGCTATCGCATAAGTCGACGACACGGTCGCACATGCAACAATGACCGCCATCTCGCACATATACTCTGCGCTTTAAACCAACCCTTGCACTGCCACTGACTCGCCGGTCTTCGCCATACACTGGCTTAAGGCGTCGGGTATCAATGGCTTTAAGCCTTGGCTGTAAGGTCTTCAGTTTGCTCATGCTGATCCAGGTGAATGATGATTGGGTTCTCAGCCTGCTGCTCTTTGAGATAGAAGCGGGCAGTGATATGCGGCAACTTATTCGCCTCTGTGAGGATATTCGTATCGACCTGCTGATTAAGCAACTCGCCATCAACAGCCAGGCCATAACCGAAGAACTCGCCGGAACGGTAAAGCTTTGCTAACTGGATATGTTTCATATTTACTCACTTATGATTGTTCGAACGACGGGCTCATTGCGAGACGCCAGGCACGGCGGCGTTCTTTACGTGGCTCATTATCTGGGTGTCTCTCGACTGTACTGATATCAGCATGCTCAACCAGCGAATAGCATGGGTATATCACCCGCTGTCCTAGCGCATCACCGACGGCATAGTCAGCAGCCTTGGTGTAGTTCCAGTTCTGGACGATTCGAGCCATGCCACTTACCGGCGGGCTATAACAGACGCCATGAATTAGACGTGGCATGGTGATGAAGTCGCGGCGGCGTTTATCCGCATCAATCAGAGAGGTTGCAATAAGCAACTGATACTGAGGCGGGCGGCCGGTGCCGAGATAGAAAGAGATAAGGTCATCAGGAAAACGCTGCTGCCATTCTCTAACCTGGTTAGCAAAGTCAGGGACCGGCAAAGCGTCGTCTTCCAATATTACAGTCCGACATTCCTGCTGGCTTGCCCATTCTATAGCGCGCCGGTGGTTCCAATTTGCACCGTGATCACCATCATCAATCAACTGATGCGCATCCACCTCTTCAGCAAGGCGGGAAGCCATTTCACGACGCGAATGATGCCCGACGATCACAAACCTTATTTGTGCTTCCACCAGGCCAACTCCTTACCTATACCGTCAGATTTAAAAATGGTGTGGATCTTGGGGCCGGTAACGATACGGTCCCCGAATGACTTCGCAGCCATGCCAAACGCGCCCATATCAACCGCGGTTGCTGGCGCAGCCTCCATCTTCCAGAACCGCTGACTTTCGATGCGGTAATGGAGCCTGATGATCCTGTGTGCAAACTCCATCACGTCAGCACGTGAGCCGCCAAGGAGACCGGCATTAAGCAGTGGATCATCGCGGTGCTGATCAATGAATTCACCGTATGCGCGCCCGTGATGATTGGCCTTCATCCATCCGTCGGCGTAAGTCTTATGCTCTGAGCCAACGTATATCGTGCCCGGCACCATCTCAGCCCAAGGCTCACGCAGCATCTCGACGTCAGTGCCATCCGTACACCAGACAAACCGATATTCAGGATGCGCTCTGAGGTGTTGGTAGATGTGAACCCAGCGAGCAAAGTACGGGCTCATCTGAACAGCGGGCATGTTAACCAGTGAAGCGCCAGCAGGTGCAGCAATGAGTTGATCCGCCAGCACAATGGCGACAGCGCCACGAATGGAAGCCGCCCAGGCTGACAGCACAGATTCATCTGGTTTCATTGGCGCGGCGCGCTGTGGGTCGGGCTGGCTTGTAAGTAACGAGGTGATCACAACATCACGCTGGCGCCGGAAAGGTGCATATCCTGAATATCCTGAGTCACGCCGGGCATTGAAAACGGATACGTTATTGCGTACCAACGCCTCTCGGTCAGGTCGAGCCACCGAACGCTCAACCGCTTCATGCTCGTCCAGCGAATAGATGAGTGTTTCAGAGCCGACCACGTCGGCATTTGCCCAGGTTGTCAGCCCTGCATTGTGGATACGCAGCGCCAGATCCGGATGCTCATACATGCCACGACCATAAACAGGGTCAAAGCCGCCGACCTTCTCAATGGCGCTACGGTGGTAATAAAGCATCACACCGCGCTGGCCGGTGTATGCAATGTGCCGGTCATCGCGATATAAGACTGTCATGTCTTTAATTTTGCGTGGAGTGCTCACATCGAGAAACTGGTAAGCCAGATGCGGCTCAGGTGATTCGACGTATGGGACGTGCCAATTATCGCTGATCGGATAAGCGTCATCGTCCCAAAGAAACAGGTGCTCACACCCCGCATCAATCAGCGCCTCAAGGCTCCTGTTCTTTGAAGCAACGATCCCGAGTGATTTCTCATGTCTGATTATTTCGATACCGGCTGTGGTGGCCGCTGGCGCGGAACCATCATCTATCACAATCAACTTGGCGCCAGCAGGGAAGTGCTTCAGATGCTGCTCAATCGTCTTTGCCAGAACAGCTGGCCTGTTGTGAGTCGTTATTGCGATACCGATTTTTGATTGCTGCTGGCCTGCTGGACAGTAACGGGTACCGTCAATAATTACTTCCATTCAGATGCACCTATTGGATTTTGCACCGCTTCTGCGCTTCAGCGGCATAGCCCTGAAGATATTGGATCACTTGGTCGTCTTTGATGGCGCTGGCTCGGAGATCGAGAACAGCCCGTCCACCAGAGCCAGAGAGTTCGACTTGTGCTGCATCGCCCACGCCGCCGGTTCCGGTAGTGCTGTTCCCGACGAGCTCGCAGGTGGCAAGGTTTGCTGCTGCGATCCGCACCCGGCGAGTACCAGCAGCGACATCAGCGCGCAGACGGTCATTCTTGGCCTGTTCATCGGCTAATTCCTTCGTGTGTTTTGCATCCAGCGCCGCCAGCGCGGTTTGTGCCGCTTCGGTGCGCTTCTTCTGATTGGTCAGGTCAATCACGGCCTGATCACTGAATTTCTTCAGCTCGGCGGTATGGGTCGCTTTCAGCTTTGACACGTCTGCGTCCCAGCGCAGCCCCTCAATCCACCAGACCAGGGCGGCGGCCAGTAATATGGCAACAGCCGATTTCCAGTAAGCCTTAAGCACAGAAGCGAACAATGATGTTTCCACGTCGTGCCTCTCAGATGCCCAGCGCTTTCTGGGCAATTACCAGGCGAGCCTGACGATCGGACAGACCATTAACGCCGCCGTTGATGCGTTTGGTCAGCCCCACAAAGTCGCCTGAGTCGGCGAAGCTGTTGCAGTTGTTGGCCTTCCAGAACCAGCCCGCCGACCGCGCCGCATATTCATCTTTCAGCAGCAGGTCAGGATCGGTAATTAGGTCAATGCCCAGTGCGCGGCCGCAGGCCAGATAGTTATCGAGGAACGTGATTTGTTTCAGACCACGTCCACGGAATTTATAACCGTCACCCGCCGCTTTATTGCCGTACCGGCCACCATAAGCAAGATTGGCAATGGCGCGCTGGCGCTCAACAGGCAGCGGACCTTCACCATTCCGGCGCCCGAGCTGTTCACGTTGTGATGCTGTGAGGCGCGTAAACACTGAAAGCCCGGCGATCGAATAGTTGAAGGACTCGACCAGGGTTTTAAATCCACGGGACTCATGCCCCACCTGCGCAATGAATGCCGCCTGACGCGCCGGAGTGGAAATATCGAATTCAGCCATCGTGGACACCACATGCGGATACCAGCGCGCGGCTAAGTCGGCGCTCAGGGAAGCCGCCCGTGTAAATTGGTCTTTTGTCATTGTGGATGTCTCAGCGCGCTGAATAGTTTGGCGACGTTGCCACCGGTTCGATACACAGCAACGCAGATAATCGCGTTGATTGCGAAAGCCGCCCAGTGGGTGCTGGTGTAGTGATCAAACATGAATCGGAGCGGAACCGTCGCATATGCCAGGATCAGCAGGTATGCCAGCCATGAAGCCCACGTCCGATGTGTAGCGCCCTTCTTACGGAAGAAGCTGAGGCGAATGACAACCAGGCTGCAAAGCACTACGTTGCCAATCACCAGCGGGTCATTTATTACCACTGTTCCCCCTCCACCGATCAATCAGTGATGTTGGGTTTTTCGCTCTGTTGCTCGCGAAGGTCAGCAACTGAACTGCTATTGCTGCGATGATTAACGCGCCCAGAGCATCCAATGGTTTATCGCTGTATCCGAGCCATGAAGATAATTTCGAACCCATCACGCCAGCCCCGAAAAGCCCTACCATGAAGGACACACAGAAATAAGAGGCCCGGCGAAGAAGAGTAAGGTCAGTGGCTGAGGTGACATAGAACATAGCGCCAGCAAAGGAACCGAAAACTACGCCATAGTCCAGACCGCTAACCCATCCGAATATACTGACGCCAGCAAGTGCCACAGTGGCACCAGCAGCGCCAGACAATGGATCAGACATTGATAAACCCCTTATCGCTGTTGGTGTCCTCACAACCGAATTGAGGGCATAAAAAAAGCCGCTAAGGCGGCTTATGATTTAGTGAGAAGTCCGTTTTATGTAATAGAGAAAGAGCCTATCGAATAATCTCGAGCTCCAGGTGTTCTTTTCGCCATTACGAAATGCATTTTTTGCTTTAAATCGTGCTGTCTCTTCTGAAGACCCAGCGGATAGGTAGCGTTTATAAGACCGCCACTCGTACTGCCGAATAAAGAAACCGCGTAAAAGTTTGACTATTGGAAGGACAACAAGCTTTAAAGCACAGTCGATTAACAGAATCCAAAATAAACTTGAATAATTGCCTTTGGCTATCATTTCAAAAATATTGATTACTTCGCTCATAATGCGCCCTTTCTTGTTTTGCAGAAGGCCCATTATATCCGAAATGAAAAAACCTCGTGGGTACGAGGCTTTTGAGACTATTTAAGCTTTGTGACTACGTGACCACTCTTATCAGGTTACAAGAGTTTTTGCGTAGCGCACTAGAACTATTTTATGCGACTTTCGCCACCCTGATTTTCTGAGTGTAAGCGTCCATCTCCAGCACCGCTCCGGTCATCGCGAGACAACCATCAACGAAGCCTTCCGCTACCTGCAACTGCTGGCGGATCAGGCCTTCACTCACTTTGTACATCTTCGCTATTTTCCGTTTGGACAGACCCATGCGGTAATGCAGCATAATGAGCGTTACCTCTTCCGGTTTACGGACGGCAGCCAGGCGGCCCACGGCGGCATCCACAATCAGACCATCATTATCACAGCAGGATTCGATCTTGCTGGATTCCGCGGGCAGCAGGCCTTTAAATCCTGCCGCAATCGGTGACCAGTCAACGCCTGAATTATCTTTCGCCCAAACGCCGTAACGAGCCAGTACCAGTTGAATATCACGCATTATTCTCTCCACACTCTTATTTTGCTTTGCCGGTAGCGATAACACCCATCGCCAGCGCGCGGTCTAATGTCGTCAGTAACAGATGTTCCTGTGTACCGTGTTCTTTTTCCCAATCCTGGGTATTGGCATGAAGTGAGTCATGACACCGTCTGCACAGCGGTATCACGAACAGGTCATGCGCTTTTGTCGCCATCCCACCAAATCCGTTGCCGGTGATGTGGTGCGGATCATCAGACCCGTTTCCACAGGCACAACATGGCTGGCGCTTTATCCACTGAGTGTATTTCGTGTTCTCATACCGGCGGCGCTTCGGGCGCAGCAAGAATGACTCCGGCGTCTCCGGATCGATTGCCAGCGCCAGCACCGGTTTGATGTTTTCCGACAGCACTTCACCAGGCTGTTTCGCCCATGGGTTCACGTCTGCCTCTTTGCGCTGTCCACCGGGCACGTCGTAAGGAATCCCCATGGCTTCACTGATAATTTTCTCCGGTAACTTGTCAGCTATGCCTTTTCCGACCGCCCACCAGCACAACTCGCCCAGTGATATTTTGTGACCAACAGGCTCACCCAGCCAGCGGCGGATCCTTTCAGTGACAAACTCCATGGTGTTTGCCAGAGCTAAATCATCCAGATCGACTGATTCTTTGTTCCGTAACTGGGTGTCGTGATACCAGCATAGGGATAGAACACCGCGCTTCCGGCGCGCATGCGTCATTTCGTGGTGATGATATCCAGCATGATCGGAGCATTGGCAACCGCGATTGTGTTTAACCCAGTTAGTCATCGCCTCCCATCCGCCGGCAGCATAAAGAACGGGCTCTGACGCGAGAAAACTGCTTATCAGTGGGTGTTTGGCGATCGGCTGCACTTCTGGAAGAACAATCCCATCAGGCGCATTACGCAAATCAGCGGGCTCGTCGGTGATCAGCAGACGTTTACCGCTAAAGTGCTGCAGCATGTCGCCCGGAGGCCGCAACAGCACGATCCCCAAATCCCTCTGTGGGTATGGCTTCAATAATGCTCTCACGCCGCGCTCTCCTGTTTCTGTTTCAAATATCCGGCCCACAGCCCGGCAACCCATTCAACACCTTTCGCCGTGAAGCGAGCCTGCCGGAACGCATGCTGATTCTGCTGGCTTGTGCCTGTCTTCACTTCAAAGCGCTCGGCTTCTAAGTGAATGGCCTTTGGCGTCAACTGGCCTTCAAGCCGGTAAACAATCCCTTTCTCGAACAGGAACAGTCGGAACTCCGGTTCTTTGGCATGCAGCAATTTGCAGACTGCGCGGAAGCCCATTGAACCTTTCGCCATGACGTACTGATCGACAAACTCCACTTTCGGGGCCGCCAGCGCCAGCCGTGATTCTAAGGCTTGGTTTTCTTCAGCCAGATCCGCAGCCAGGCGGAGGGCTTCCGGTAATGACTGTGGTACCTGGCTTTTTGTTTCCAGCTCCTGCCAACGGTCAACCACCGCGGCGGTAAACTCCGGCGACAACCGGGCGACCAGCACCAGAGAATCACGTTTGTTGAACCAGTATTCCTGATATTCCTGACCGTTCTGCTCATGCTGGTAGGGGGTGTGCGCCAACGGCGCGCTTAAAATACCACCAGCTACAAGCCTGTCAGCAGAGCGCTTCACATCACCGTGCTTACTGTGCACCAGCGCCGCAATTTCACGACTCGACATCGTTACCACTTTTCCTGACAGCAAACTGTTCGACATAAATACCCCACACGTTAAGCCGGCTGCACACCGGCGGGTTTGAAATCGATGATCCTTACTTCTGCTTTCCCGTCCTTCGTTAAGTCTCCCCATTCAACGGTCATTCTCTTCACCTGGCTGTCGTCTGCCCACACTCCGGCGTGCGTCAGGCTGTCAAACAGCGCCTTCTGGAAGTTATCCAGATCGCGGCGGGCTCGGGTCGGCGGGAAAAGGACAACATGCACGTCGAGTTCAGCAGTTAGTGGCTGTGGCTTACGCTTCAACTGCTCATACACGGCGGCAATCGCGTTTGACCGGTATACCCGCCCGCGGGCACTGATCAGCATGCCTTTGCTGGTGGCGCGCCAGTAACCGTTAACACTTGGCGGGAATGGCAGGATCAGTTGCATCATGAATTCTCCGCGTCTGTGTAAGTTTCACGGGTGACGGCGGCGACTGGAATACCGGCGGCTATACTCCTGTTGGCGATTTCCATGCTGATTTTTGCCAGTTTTCCTTCGGCGTTTTTAATACGGTTTCGGGTGTTCAGCTCTTCACGCTTCAGCTTTTCGAGGCCGGTGCGGTGATCGGTGATTTCACCGCGCAGCTGACGCAATTCCCAATCCAGTTTTGTTTCCTGTTTTGCAATGGAGAGAACGTGATCGAATGCATCGAGCACGGCGCCACAGCGGCGACATGTGACTTTTCGCTCGAACTCAGATACCAGTACACCACCGTGCATGCAGCGCGGGACTGCCTGATCTGATTCAACAAAATTACGCATGTCTTTTATGTCTGCATTGCTGTCGAATCGCTTCGTGAAGGCCAGAACGTTTTCGCTGTCGTCTTTAGGTTCATCAATCACAATTCACCTCCCCTGCTTTGACCAGGCTATTCAGCACAGCATCAGCATGTTCACGCGCGCTGTCGTAATCAGATGGGCAATGCTCGCCAGTCGCAGATGCGGCCACGAGGTAGCCGCGGTAGGCATCAAGCCAGATTTTCTGGAATTCGTTCACGCTGCCACCTCCTGCAGGTACTCAGCGCCAGCAGTGATCAGCGCTTCACGCGAAACGGTGGTGAATTGCCCGCGCGGTTTGATGAATGGGCGCCAGATAACGAGCATGCTGCCCTTGCTGTTGCCGTTCTTCCCTGGCTTGCCAGTACCGGCATTGATGAAGGACAGGCGACCATCAGTGATAAAGCGGATTTCGTCGGCGGTAGTCAGCGCCAGCGAGAACCAACCTGTTGAGGTATCGGCGGGCAACAGCATCACCACCGGCTGGTGCTGGGTGCGGCATTGCTCGGCGGCCTTCTCCACCCACGGGGTGATCGTGCTGTATGGCGGGTTACACCAGATGGCGCCGTAACTCTCCCAATCGGCGGCCAGCGCATCATCGGCTTCAGTCAGGTACCGGGCGCAGAGCGCGTTCTGGTGGTCGGCGGCGGCGTCCAGATAGAAACCAAACTCCAGATCAAGCGCGGTGAATACTTCAACCGGCGTCTGCCAGCGGTCTTTGTGCTCGATCGGTGTTGTGCTCGCAAATTCAGATGTCATGCCTGCCCCCTTCCCTGACGTACTGCCCAAAGCAATTGATCGAACATCTTGCTGATCTCGGCCGGTGTGATACGCGGCTCTTTCGCTGGTTTGCCCAGCTTCCCCGGTACATATGAGACAGGCGATTCGCTTAGCGAGTAGGTGAATTTGTTACCATTGCGGTTCACAACTAATTTGAAACCTGATTTTTTGCCGATCGTGTTTACTGCTGAGGAGATTGAGTGCCGCGGCGGAATAAACCCCGTTCTCTCGATGATTTCAGCTTCAATGTCGCTGCAGATTCGCGGTGTCGGATCACGTAAAAGCTCTTCGATGACTAACTGCAAAAATGTTTTCATAACCAGCCCGCCTGTTTTTTCTTTTGGTATTCGGCATACATCAGCTGGGCTGGTGTCGGGCCAACTGGCGCTTTAGGTGCGGAAAGCATCACAACCGGTGCCGGGATCTGCTCACCTTTCGCCAGGCGTTTGGCCCAAATAGTGAGGTGGCGCTGGACTGATTTGCGGACTTCGCCTTCGGTTAAGTTGTTCTGAAACATCAGACGGCGAACGTCGGTTACGACCCAATACATGACGGGCGTTGACCATGGATAATCAGCTGGCGAGGCGTAATCGCCACGCCGGGCGCAATACTGGTTGAACTCAGCCATGACTTCGTCGACTGACGGCAGACCAGCAGACTGAGCCGCGCCAGATTTACACCAGCCGATGAACTTTCCGCAGCTCGGCCAAAAGTCTGTTTCCTGCTGGCGGGCGATGCGCATACCGGCCTTAACCTGATCCAGAGTGGTCACGCCGCTTTCTGCAAATGCCAGGATCCACTGGCGTTTCGCCGCTGCTATATCAGCCGGTGTGCTGAGCGCAGTCTGGCGGGCTGCCGGGAAAATCTGCATCAGGTTAGTGAACAGCACGTCGACCAGTTTCTCGGCATCGGCGTTCACCACGCGTTGCGGCTGCTCTTCTGGCATCATCTGAGCCAGTGCGGCGCCGTCACGGTTCTTAACTGCCATCATCATTTTGTTCACAGGGTGTTCTCCCATGCTTCAGCGCTATTCCAGTGGCCGCCAGCCGACGTATCAGCCACGACGGTCGCGCACAGTTTGATTGTCAGATCGTCCCACTTCTCTCGGAGTTTCGACGGGCTCAGGATGTTCTTGCACCAGAATGTGTCGCGGTTAGCCCGGCCAAACAGTTCGCAGATTTGTTTGTGGGTCCGGCCATCGGCAGTACACATCAGGCGGATTTCATTTGCCCAAAGCGTCATGTCAGGTTCTTTCGGGCGGGCAATCTCGCCGTCGCATTCAGCAGCCTGTTCGTACATGCGGAGTATTTTTCCCCACATCCATTCGGCAGCGGTCAGATCATCAGCGCCGCCCCACTTGCGTTTTTTGGCATTGAACACCACCGCTTCTGGGTGAAGAGCAAGAAAACTTTCATCACTGCTGTCGTCTGGCTGCGAAGCGGCCGGACTAAGGGTTGTAATGTCTGTTGTATTCTCTGAAGTACTCTCTGTATGAAGAGTGGCTCTTTTTGGACTCTTGCAAGGTGCCTTTTTGGAACTATGCAACGGTTCATTTTGACCTTTTGCATTAGTTCTTTTTGACCTCTTGCATGGGGTCAATTTGACCTCATCTAAAAGCGCCTGATGGTCATAATTAATCGCATAGAAATTTGTCATATCTCTAGGATCATCAGAGAGTTGCTCTATGAACAAACACCCCTGTTTTTTCAGTGAGGCGAAACCACGTTTGATAGTTGAAGCAGACATCCATGGGAATTGCTCAAGCCATTCCCCGATCGTGTTATAAATCCAGCGTCGGCCGTCATGATCAACGCCAGACGTTGTTTCAGTTGCCCAGTAGTGAACTTGCTGCAACAGCATGGCTTCATTCAGTCCGAGCTTCATAACCAGCTCAGGAATCACTACTATCGGGCGCGATGGTAATAACAGGCTCATCAATTACCCTCTCAAACCGCGACTTGAATAGCTCAACCGGCTGTGCGCACTCATGCGGGTAACCTGCGCGCATGAAGATGACGCGATCCCCCGCTCGGTCGAGGCCCACGACGTGTACCACAACGCCCCGCCAATCCTTGTAACGCCGGTCCAACTTTTGGATTTCTTCAGACATGCGCTCACCTTCCGGCTGTGCTCACAGACGTAACCTACCCACCATGCCGCGAACTGGTAGTTGCACGGGATCCAGCGGTTGCCTATCATCACTTCGTACGAAAGAGAGCCAGCGGTACCGCCAGTTGCCACACAGCGGATTTGCGGAACTCCGGCTTTTATGAGTAAACTGTTCATGCGTTAATTACTCCACACTGTTTAGTTGATGCGACCGACGCCCCGAGCTGCACACTTGGGGCGTCACCATTTCCGGCTTTACTTCTTTTGCTGAACAGCGCCAAAACAGCCCGAACCTCTGCATCACGCGCCGCCAGGTGGCGTGAGTTGAGCCTCATGATTTGCTTCGCTTCCTGCGCATCAATAAATCCATCTTCCAGCGCTTCCTGCATGAACATATCCACCTGCCCGCGATGTGCCGCAGTGCGCATGCTTTTGCTGAACAGCTCCACCTGGTCGAGTTCGTCCAATTGCGGGATGTCCACATACAGACCGCCGCGACGCTGTGCAAAGTGCTCAGCCAGGCAACTGGTGCCACTGATGTCTTCCATGGCTTCCAGCTCTGCAACCTCGAAGAAGCGACAGCCGTTCTTTTCGTACAGGTTGTTGTTGAACTGCGTTTCAGTCATGCCCAAAGCGCCAGCCATGGCAGAACGACCACCGGGGAATGCTTTGCACATCGCTTTAACTGTTGATTTCAGGTCTACCATTTCGTTTTTCCTTCGGTAGTTATGCTAAGGCTGCGGATGAGTTAGGCTTTGCTGCGTCTGGTCGCTCGAGTGAACCCAGTATTTCTGCGTGAGAAATCTGGCCGTTGGTTGCAACTGTGAGAGCTGAAATGTAGCGAGAGCTAATCTCTGCACCGTTGAGCCACTTACTTACTGTTGATTGACCTACGCCAATTCGGCGAGCCAATTCAGACTGAGAGCCAGTGATGCTGATTGCTTTTTCAATGACATGGTTCATTTGGTTATTCCCTCCATCATAATTATGCTCAATTATGCTTTAGGGAATAAAAATAAGCAAGTCGGTAGAGACTTTGACAGGATATGCGCGTGGGAATAACTTTTGGGTATGAAAACACTATCTGAACGACTGGCGAAAGCCATGGCCGATACCGGATTTGACAGTCAGACCCGGCTCGCTCGAGCTGCAGGGGTTGAACAGTCTGTTATTTCAAAGATCATTGCGGGGGCCAGCAAAACTTCAAAACACAGTAGCAAGTTAGCTGCTGCGATGGGCATTAGTGCTGATTGGCTGATCAATGGCGCTGGAACAATGCAAGGCGGTATTGATAGCCCTTTACAACGCATTGATGTTTCTAAGTTAGTCAAAGTCTTCGATGAAAAAGGTGATACCGGCGAAGCAATTACATGGATTTCTGAAGTTCCTGAACACTATCGCGCATATATCATGAAGAGAAACACTGGCATAGCTCAAGCGCCAGCAGGCACCGTTGTAGTCGTTAACCCTAACCGAAGCCCTTCCACTAACGATCTCGTCGTCACGTTAATCTCAGGCAATTTATCGGTTTTCAGATATCACTTATCAGGTGACGGCGGCGGTTTCTTATCGGTTGATGACACACGTATCCCTGTAACTCCAGTTCGTTCGGAATCAGATATTGTCGGACCCGTAGAACAGATCTTCATTCCTGCATTAAGCAAGTGAACCACCCGAGAATCAGGCACAGGAGAGCCCTTAAACTCTCCTGGACCAACTCTTACAAGCCACGTTCCCATATCCAAATACCTCGCAGCATCAAAACCTTTTGATGATAGTTGCCGCCAAAACAACTGTATATAACCACAGTATAAGCACGAATCCTCCTTCACTGCAAAAAATTGTCACACTCCCGCGCCGCCAACAAATCACCCAAAGAATATTTTTAATTATTCCTTATTGACTATATTTATTCCCTAAAGCATACTTTAATCATCAACAGCACAACGATAAGAGCACTGGTTGTTGAAAGTCTCACTAACCGTCAACTTCTGAACCACAGAATCAGTGCTCTTAACGTTGTGGTGAATGCGCAGGCTGATGCGCTAGGGAGCATAACTCGTCCAAACGCTCCGTGATACCGGACGAGATACCGGAGGTAGTTCAGTGCCGGCCGCCGCAACCGCGAGTTGATCCAGCGCGTTATCTGGTCAGTGAGCTGCCTGCACTCTCATGGCAGTGACAGCTGGGAAAGACGCGCAAGTCCAGACGATATCTGAGTGACTTAAAAAACAGATGGGAGCCAGTGGAAGCCTGGCACACAACAGGTAAGAGCATTGCACCGGATATGTGGCATAGCAGCCCCTGATGCAAGTTACCGGCAAGGTAGTCAGGTCGAAAAACCGCACTCATGCCAAGCTGCGCAAGGTGGTCAAATGCAGTGCTCTTTCCGTTGTGGCTTTAAGCATCCTGGTGACGGTCGGGTTCCCTACCCGATTGCTGGTTCAACTCCAGCCGCCACACACCTATTTTGCCCTGTGCAGGGGCGTCAACGGGAGTAATAAACGTGAAAGAACTTTGGTTTAAAAGCCTCCAGATTTACCGCATGAGCCGCGATATCGCGCTCGATGCAGCGGAAATGCAACGTCAGATGGCTCAGTTCGTTTTCTCGCCGTGCGGCAGCCAGGACATGGCGAAAACCGGCTGGGTTTCCCCGATGGGTAAGTTCGGTACCGAAAAGCTGGTTCACGCAGCTGGTCACCAACTGCTGATCTGTGCGAAGCGCGAAGAAAAAATCCTTCCGGCGCCGGTGATTAAGCAGGAACTGGCTGAAAAAGTTGAGCAGCTTCAAAACGAGCAGCACCGCAAGCTGAAGAAGACCGAGAAAGATTCGCTGAAAGATGAGGTGTTGCACAGTCTGATGCCACGCGCGTTCAGTCGCTTCACCCAAACCTTCATGTGGATTGACCTGGATAATCGCCTGATCATGGTCGCCGCGGTCAGCGCCAAGAAAGCAGAAAACATGCTGGCACTCCTGCGTAAAAGCCTCGGTTCGCTCCCGGTGGTGCCGTTGACGATGGAAACACCGATCGAACTTACCCTGACAGAATGGGTGCGCAGCGGCCAGACCCCAGCGGGATTCGCCCTGCAGGATGAAGCTGAGCTGAAAGCCATTCTGGAAGAAGGCGGCACTATCCGCTGTAAGAAACAGGCATTGGTCAGCGACGAGATCAGCAGTCATATCGAAAACGGTAAGCTGGTCACTCAGGTCTCGATGGATTGGCAGGAACGTGTCAGCTTCCAGATCAACGATGCCTTCACGCTGAAAAAATTGAAACCGAGCGACACGCTGGCCGATCAGAACGACGATATCGACCGCGAAGATTTTGCCGCGCGCTTTGATGCCGATTTCATTCTGGTCACCAGTGAATATTCAGCGCTGATATCGAACCTTATTTCCGCTCTGGGCGGCGAAGCCCAAAGATAATTTAAAACCTTCTGATTTTAATTAATTGCCATCACTGGCAAGGGATTCGTTCACGCCGAAATCAGCAAAGGGGTATTTCATGAAAACTGATATCGCTTTTTATCTGATCCTCAGCGTGGTTATGGCAATCACTTATTTAGGTATGCAGCCATGAAGAAATCACGGCCAGTTGGCACCCTAGATACGATGACCGGTCACTCTATTTTGCACAAAGATCAACCGGACGGCGTGAAAGCGTACTGGGACGGAAAGCAGGTTACATGCCGCTGCCCGGCCTACGACTTCCCCCACCGGTTTAGCGGCGGAAACTGCAACGGCTATCACATGGCTAAAAACTGTTTCGACAACCGGATCAGCTGCATGAACTGCAACTGTCTCCACTCTGGCGGGTGTGATGTGGTTAACGAGACCGAAAGCCCGGCTGAATGCCTGTATGTGCTGGACTTCTGCGCAGATTATCAAATCAATTTACCGAGGTAATTTTATGACCTGGTTAACCACCTTTTCCGGCCAGCATCTGGATTTCTCAAATCCTAATCTGCTGGCGTTCAATATCGGCGACATCGCACAGGGGCTCTCACATGAATGCCGCTTTGCCGGGCAGATTGCTGACTTCTACAGCGTGGCTCAGCACTCTGTTCTGTGCAGCATGATTGTTGAACCGCAATACCAGCGCGAGGCCTTATTGCACGACGCCACTGAGGCATACATGAAGGACATCCCAGCCCCGCTGAAACGCATGCTGCCTGACTATGCCCGCGTCGAGCGCCAGATTGATTCCCTGATCCGCGAGAAGTACGAACTGCCGCGGGAGATGAGCGCCATCGTCAAAACAGCTGACCTGATCATGCTGGCGACCGAACGCCGGGATCTGGAAGTCGATGCCGATAATTTTTGGCCGATTCTGGAAGGCATCATGCCGACCGACATTCTTATCACACCTCTCAACCCAGTACAGGCCAGAGCTTTGTTTATGCGCCGCTGGGAAGAGCTGATGTTCTGATCTGGGGGAATGATGAAACTCAGCAAGGTTCAGCGGGAAGAATTGCGGGGCATGTTCTGCGGTCGGTGTGCTTATTGCGGCTGTGAGTTGCCGGAAAAAGGATGGCACGCAGACCACGTCCAGGCAGCATTCAGAAAATGGGAGTTTGGCGAACGTCGCGCAGACGGCACGCGAAAAGTTATTTACAGCGGTGAGCACTGGAAGCCTGAAAACGATGTGCAGGAGAATCTTTTTCCAGCATGCGCGCCGTGCAACTTATTCAAATCGACTTTTAGCCTGGAAGATTTCAGGGAGAATATCGCCGCACAAGCGGACAGAGCACGACAGTACAGCGTCAATTTTCGCACCGCAGAGAGGTTCGGTCAGGTGCAGGTGACAGCCTCCCCTATCGTTTTCTGGTTTGAAAAATACAGTGAAGGAGCTACCTCATGACTGATACAACCAAACAAAGCATCGCCAACGGAGCGCTCCTCACTCCTGAAACTTTCGAAGAGTTCAAGCAGCGCCTTCATTATGACTGCCGCGGGGATGGTGTTCGTGACCATTGCACCGCCAATGCTGTATTTGAAGTGCGTGAGAAAGTAATGGTCACCGGAATGGACTCTGAACACGGTGAGAAGCTGGTCTACGACAATCAGGGTGACTTCATACATTGGCTTAGCCCACAGGAATATTGGGATGATCTGGATGATGAGGAGCGTGACGAGCTTGATATCCACGCTCGCAATTTTATGGATGATCCTGACATCGCATTCTCCGAGCTTCCAGAAGGCGAACAATGGGATGTTCTCGAAGACCTGCCGTGCCTCGATGTGGGTTATTACGTATGGCAGTGGAAGCACGTGAACTCACATCTGACCCGCGCCGCAGCTGAGGCCTTCATTAAACGCAAACAGCACGACTACGGCGAACTTCAGGTATACGTCGAGTCTTCTTACTTCGGATGGGAGTTGAACGAAATCCGTGACGCCATTCTCGATGGCCGCCTGGTACTGAAGGAGGTTGTATGACTGAGACAATTCAAGCGCCAGCAGCAGACCTGTCTGATGCACTGGACTTTGACCTTTTCGAGGGTAATTTCGGCGAACCGGGCGACAGTTGCTTATCAAATAAAATTGTCACTGGCCGCGGCGTTTACTCCTGCCATATCTGCGCCGGTGACATCCAGAAAGGCGAAGTCCATTTGTCAGCGGCCTATCGCTTCTCTGGTGAACTTCATTCTTATCGTGTGTGTAACGCCTGCTGTATCGCGATGGTTGCCAGCGTAACCAGTGATTACGAAGACGAGGATCCAGTACACGAACGCTATGCCCTGGGCGAAGAACGCCGTAAGGAATCCGTATGACTGACAAAACTGATATTGCAGCACTGATGCGCGATATGCGGGACCTTGCTGATCGGATTGTCGAATGCCAGGGTGAAAACTCAGACGGTGAAGAAATAACTCGCCTGTATGACCAATCAGATACCACCTTCAAGGCTCAAAATATTTTACTGGTGTTGAACGCATTAGAAGCGGAACGCCAGCTGCGAGAGACGGCTGATAGATCGGCGGCGGCAGAGCGTCTATTGCGGAAAGCTTCTGACAAAGCATTCAATGAGCAACTTGATCGCGCAGAGGCGGCAGAGAAAGAGCGTGATGATCTGAAATCTGCCCACGGCAACATGGTTAGCCGATGCGCATTACTGCGCCAGCGAACTGACTTACCGGTTGATAGGGTCCCCGCCTACAACGCACTGGTTAAAGCCCAGGAAGAAATCGCAGCGATGAAAGCCCAGCTGGCTAATCCCGTGGTGCTTCCAGCCGGTTACTCCACCCGCAACGGACATCCATTCCACGAAGGTGAGCGGAACGTCATGATCCCGAATAAACACGGCGACTGGCTTTCCCGTTTCGATGTTGAACATGCACTTCGTGTTGCTGGTTTTAAAGTTCAGTGCGGGGAAACCACCCAGCAAAAGCCGGTCATCAGCAAAGAAAAACTCTGTGACTGGTTAGAAGATAATTTTGATATCGATGATAGCCAGCGCGACGCATTCGCTCAGTGTTTTGCTCATCACTGCAACTGCATCGTTAAAAAGGAAAACGAATAATGAAAAATTTAACCAACGAACGTCTGAAGGAAATTATCGCGCATCGCTCCCCTTCTCTGCGTTGGGGAGAGGCTGAAGCCATGGCAAGCGAACTTTTGGTTTTGCGACCGTGTGAAGTGGCCGCGGTTACTGCTGAATCCGCGCCAGCATATCTTCTGGGTTTAATGGAACAGGTTAAAGCCTGCAACACCCCGGAAGAACTCAGAGAACTGAGGAGCCGGGTTAACCTGTCTGATCTGAATACAGCGATCGGTTCTATCGACCAGGCTATCGAAAAACTTTCAAATCTGTAAGCCGGTGTGCAGCCGGCTATAACTAAACGTGTGGAGATAAAGCGTATGGGCCAACTCGTACCTTTGATGGAATGGGCATCCAGTCCGAAAGGGTTTAAATATCCACCAGCACCAGCAACACTTCACCGGTATGCGAAAACCGGACAGATCATCCCTGCCCCGATTAAACAAGGCAGTAAGTGGATAGTCGATGAAGACGCGAAGTATGTTGGTGTCATTGCAAAAGCGGAGATCCCGAGTCACCTTTCCGCTTCTGTCAGAGCTTTACTGGAGAAAACGATTAATGGCAGCCAGACCCCGCACACATAAAGTCAACATCCCAAACCTGTACTGCAAATTAGACCGCAGGACGAGCAAGGTTTACTGGCAGTATCGCCATCCGATAACCGGTAAATTTATTGGTTTTGGTACTGACGGGGATACTGCCAGAGAGGCGGCGATGGCCGCGAACGCTATGATCACCGAGCAGCAATCGAAACAGATTAATTTCCTGATTGATATGACCGTAAAAAATGCCACCAACAAAGATGCCGGAATAAGAGTTTCAGACTGGGTGGAAAAATATTTGGCGCTCCAAAGTGAACGCGTTGAGCATGGTGAAATAAAGAAATCGACGTTTAGAGTCAAAAAAATATGTGTGCTTGTTTTATCTAAAAAGCTTCCGAATGTCAGGCTCAAAAATGTTGATACAAAGTCTTTAGCGGCCATTATGGATGAATATAAAGCTGAGGGGAAAACACGTACAGCGCAAATGCTGCGGTCTCATTGGAGTGACCTTTTCAAAGAGGCGCAACATTCTGGGGAGGTTGAACCGGGATTTAATCCTGCTATGGCAACGCGGATGCCGAGATCGAAAGTAACCCGTGCGCGTCTTAGCCTTTTGGAATGGAAGGAAGTTTATAAAGCCGCTGGCAGCCTTCAGCCATATTTTCAGAATGCAATGCTTCTTGCTTTGATCACCGGGCAGCGGCGTGGCGACATCTGCAATATGAAATTTTCCGACGTGTGGGATGGGCATTTGCATATTACCCAGCAAAAAACAGGAAGCCGGCTTGCACTCCCATTAACGTTATTTTTGCCTGAGATAAATATGTCTCTGGGTGATGTAATAAAAAGATGCCGGGACCAGGTTCTCAGCAAATATCTTCTACATCATAACCGCGGGCAAGGCTCTGCAACAGCGGGTGACAGGATTGAGGATAAATCTTTAAGCCGTTCATTCAAGGAGGCGCGGGATCTGGCAGGAATTAAATTTGATAAAGACTCAACTCCCCCTTCGTTTCATGAGCAGCGGTCTCTCGCAGAAAGATTGTATAGTGCCCACGGAGTAGATACGCAGACATTGCTGGGACATAAGAGTGCTTCCATGACTGAAAAGTATCATGACGACCGCGGCGCAGACTGGATCACCCTGGCGGTTTGAAAGAGTAATAAGGCTGTATTTGATACTCCCCTAATAAGAATTTATTATTCCAGTTTTGGGGGAGTATTTTGGAGGGATTTTGGGGAAGGAATTTATAAAAACAAAATCAATAGGTTACGGCTTCGCGATATGCTCTTCCAGTTCGTCACGCATCGCCTGCAAGGCTTCACGGCTGATTTCAGACAGCGTGCGGTAGAAACCGCTGGTCGCATGAGCTTCTACTTTGCCGAGGAATTTGCCGCACCACGGAAACAGGAATTCATCGAACAGCGTAATTTGTGCCGTGACTTCATCTTCCGTTGACTGGTCTTCCAGCCATGATGCGGCCAGCAGCATCGCGCCGAAATGGTCAGCAGGTCCGTCGCCCAGCGGCATTCCGCGCTGTTGCAGGAAAGTCCGCACGTCCATTTCATTCGCGCCTTCGACATAATCACTGCGAAAAGGCGAAACAGCGCATTCGGAACCGACAAACAGATGATTAAATTCAGCGGCCAGCGTTTCCGGGTTAGCGCTTTCCTGCAAACGGATCAACAACGCGCTTTGCTCCAGCGGCCAGTGCTCACGCAGCTTACCGTCCTGAATCAGGCCAAAAAGCGGAACCAGTAAGGGATCCTGCGGCTGGCGGTAAAACAACGTGCCGAGAACGCGGCAAACAATCGAAAATTCATTCATAACAGTAACCTGATCAGACGATGTAAAGGGTCAAACCCCTGCGAATTGGCGGCGACAATGTCACAGTTCGCTGAGTTCTGCAATTGGCGCGCGGCCACGCTTCTCAAGAAAATCAAGGAAACGGCGCGGGCTGACGTTCAGAATGCGGTCTTCAGGGAAATCAATCTCCTGCAAAATACGTTCGCAGTGCTCAAATCCGCCCAGCGAATAGGCGATATGCGAATCTGATCCCAGCGCCAGCCAGCCACCTGCCTCTTTAACTGCCAGCGCAATCGCGCGACAGTTAGGCTCACTGCCTTTACGTGAGTGAATAAACGAGGAATTATTCAACTCCAGCGCCACGTCATATTTTGCCGCCGCGGCAGCCACGGCGGGAATATCAATCGGATATTTCGGGTTGCCGGGATGGGAAATAATATGCACCTCGCCGCCCGCCATCGCGGCAATCATTGCGGCGGTATGGGTTTCTTTGTCGACCGGTTGCATCACCGGCTCATGGAAACCGGCAATGATCACGTCGATTTCATCAAGCATCGGGCCGGTGCAGTCAATGTCGCCGTTGATATTTTTGATGTTCGATTCGATACCGCGCAAGATGCCTACCCCGTTCACCAGACGTGGCCAGACGCGCATATTCATAAAGTGCCAGTAATGCGGCGCATCAGCCATATCCGGGCCGTGGTCGGTAATGGCAAACAGCTTAATGCCCTTTTCGACTGCTTCATCAATGTAATCATGCAGCGTGCTGTAAGCATGCGTGCTGGCGACGGTGTGCATATGTAAATCGACCGGGTACGGCATGTGCTCTCCTTGAGAATGTTACGCTGCAGCGCAATGGCCTCAGCTTTAATAATGTTAGCAGATGAGTCAGTAACCTCGTTCAAGATCGACACGCCCTGCCGGTTCACGCCCCGCCTCCATCGCCAGAATATTCCTGACAATGCTGTCCATCGCTTCTTCCGGCAGTGTATCTGCCGCCACGTGCGGCGTAATGCTTACGCGCGGATGCGACCAGAACGGATGCATGGCCGGTAACGGTTCTTCGACGAAAACATCAAGCTGGGCGGCGGCAATTTGCCCGCTGTCCAGCGCGCGCAGTAAATCGCCTTCCACCAGATGACTGCCCCGACCGAGGTTAATCAGGTACGCATTATGCGACAGGAATGTGAACAGTTGATGATTGAGCGTCCCGGCGGTGTGCGGCGTATTGGGCAAAAGGTTAATCAATACTTTGCAGTCGGTTGCGAATGCGGCTAACTGATCGTCACCGTAAAAACTGTGCACACCCTCGATGGATTTCGGGCTACGGCTCCAGCTGCGCACGGAAAATTGCATTCCCACCAGCGCCTCGGCCACCCTGCTGCCGAGTACGCCCGCGCCGAGAATACCGATGGTGAAATCACTGCGGGAATGCGGCGTAAGCGGACGCCACTGCTTTTGCTGCTGGAACAGCTGGTATTCATCCATGCGGCGGAAATAGCGCAACACGCTGGCCACCGCATATTCCTGCATTTGCAGCGCCATGCCAGTGTCTTCAAGGCGGATCAGCGGCACTCCTGCGGGCAGTGTGCCGGGCTGACGCTGTTCCTGCGTGAGAATGGCATCGACGCCTGCCCCCAGCGCAAAAATGCCCTTAAGTTCTTTACGCGACGCCAGCATCGCATGCGGCGGACGCCAGACCAGTGCGTAGTCGGCGGGCTGATGGTCGGCGGCGTTCCAGGCACGGACATTGGCCTGCGGCAGTCTTTTTGTTATTCCATCAATCCAGAGTTTTGCATCAAATGTAGGGTGGTAGAAAATTATGTTCATCTTTGTGACCTCCGTTGTCCTGATAGATTTCCCTGAATATCATCAGGATGCAACCCTGAGGCTGAAAAAAGAACAGGCCCCGAAATTCGGAGCCTGTGAGATGAGAAATTGAGGTGAGAAATAACTCAGGCAGCAGCGGGTTCGCGGCTGATCATTTTGCGTAACAGCGGGATCAACACCAGCAGAACGACGCCGGTGGCGACAGAGCCCCAGCCCAGCGCGTTGAACACCTGGCTGTAGCCCGGATTGGTCAGTACCGGTGTGCTGCCAGCGTTCTGTGGCATCAGCCCGGAGATGTAACTCGCCAGCACCGAGGCTACGCCGGTGACCATCATCCAGCAGCCCATCATCACGCCCTGATAGCGGGCCGGAGCGAGTTTGCCTATCATCGCGTAGCCGATCGGTGAAATCAGCAGCTCGCCGATACTTTGCAGCAGATAGCTGATGGCAATCCATTTGAACGCCACCAGCCCGTCGCCGCCCGCCAGATGGATACCCAGCGGCAGCACCAGCATTCCCAGCCCCATGCAAAACAGGGAGGCGGAGAATTGTGTCGGAATATCAATGTTCCAGCCGCGCTGACGCAGGTTTTTAAACCACAACGCCATCAGCGGGCCGCCGATGACAATCACCACGGTATTAATATTTTGAATCCACTGCGGCGCAACGCGGATGCCGTAAACGTTCAGATTAATATTGTGTTCGGAAAAGAGCATCAGGCCCATCGGTGCCAGCTGATACAGCGTCCAGAACACCAGTGAACCCAGTGCCAGCAGCAGATAGGCTTTCATGCGGCGGCGTTCGTCACCATCGCGATGACGGAACGTTACCATCGCCATCAGCGCGAAGATAATCACGCCCAGCACCACGACGAAGTAGCTGCTGAACTCGGCGTGGGTCAGCAGAATGCGGATAACCGGCACCAGCACCACCAGAATAGCGATGCCGATGGCCATGCGGCGCAGCATCTGGCTGCGGCTGGCCTCTTTAAGGGGCGTGCTGATATCGGCCAGAATCGACCAGCGAGAAAGCGTCACGACAATCGCCGCCACGTTACCCAGCGTGGCAAACAGGAACAGCGCGCGATAGTTTTCGCTGAGCTGGAAATATCCGGCGACAGCAAACCCGATAAAGAAGCCGAGATTCATCCCGGCATAGTTCCACAGGAAGGCCGATTCGCGGCGGTCATCGTCCGGCGCAAAGCGCTGCGTCAGCATCATGTTCAGACAGGTGACGTTCAGCCCGCTGCCGGTGAGGAACATCGCCAGCCCCCAGTACAGGCCGGTGACGCCTTCCAGCGCAATCAGTGCGCAACCGAAGACCTGTAACACCATTCCCAGCACGAACAGATTCCGATTGCTCAGATAACGTCCGCCGAGGTAGCCGCCGAACATGTGCAGGCCGTAGTTGAATGCCCCGAAGACGCCCATAATAGCGTTGGCGTTGTCTTCGCTAAAACCGAGTTTTTTGGTGGCATACAGCACCAGCGTGGAATACAGCACCGCGAAGCCAAGCGTCGCGAATGTCTGAACGAAGAATAACGTGCCCGCACCGGCGGGGATCGCCGTACGGTGATGCGACGTGGTCGCGTTATTTGGCTGACTCAAGAATGACCCCTGTCGTGATATGTGAAATTAACGCTGCTTCGTCTGGTGACTTTTACGGTTCTATTAGGAAGCAATTTTTCAAAGGGCACTGTTATACCTCCGCCAATGCTGTTTTTCACAACATATGTTGCTATTTGTGAGTAACAAAAAGTGTTTGCGGGTAAATTGCGCTTTTATGCAGCCTGGCTAATTATTTATTCACTTTAATTAGCGCAGCTAATGACCTTGTGGAACAGTTTCCGTTTGCTCAGGCTTAAAGCATTATTTGTTCTGTAAATCATCAGATTGCTCTAAGTTTGGCTAATCGGCACGGATCCTGCAAAAGAGTGTTGACGATGGGCCCGCTTTTCCCTACATTAGCGCCGGTCAGCAGTACTGCGGTGCAGCTGATAGCTGGAGAGGTGTCTGAGTGGCTGAAGGAGCACGCCTGGAAAGTGTGTATATGAGCAATCGTATCGAGGGTTCGAACCCCTCTCTCTCCACCACATTATAAGTGAAAGGCCCGGATGAAAATCCGGGCCTTTTTCTTTTGTGTTTTTTACCCGCCTATCCCTTAAGCGCGATGGCCTGCGCCAATACCGCCGTCCCGTTCATTCGCCCGTAACTCAGCATATCAATCGCCGCGACCGGTCTGGTGCCCTGCGTTACCGTCTCCACACGCGCTTTGAGATACGCCACCTGCGGCCCAAGCAAAATCACATCCGCCTTCGGCCACTCTTCATTTAGCCTGACATCCGGGATCGCCCAAATTTCCGCTTCAATATTTTGCTCTTTAGCCGCCGCCGTCATTTTTCCCATCAGCATGCTGGTCGACATACCGGCATTACACACCAGTAAAATTTTGATCATAGTTACGTCCTTTTAAGAGTGAGCCGTCTGCGCGACGCGTTCGGCAAATTTGAGAAATGGCAGATAAAACATCACGGTCAGCGCGATCAGTACTGCCTGCAAAACGGCGGCACGCCAGTCGCCGCCGGTGGCAAGAAAGCCGGAAATCAGCGGCGGCGTGGTCCACGGGATTTGCACGGTGACATGATTGATCCAGCCCCACGCGGTGGCGTAATACGCAATGGTCAGGCTGAAGACGGGCGCTAAGACAAAAGGAACGATCAGCGCCGGATTGAACACAATCGGCAGTCCAAAGATAATCGGTTCGCTGATATTGAACAGGCACGGCGCAGTGGCCATTTTGGCGATATCGCGGTAATCCTTCTTACGGCTGAAAATGAAAATGGCGATCAGCAAACCGACAGTGTTCCCCGAACCGCCCATCACGCCAAAGGTGTCTTTAAACGCCATACAGATGATGTTAGGAATGTCCTGATGCTGCGCGAATGCCAGCGTGTTTTCCTGCATAGTGTTCAGCAGGAAGGGATCCAGTACTGCCCCTGATATCACGCCCTGATGGATGCCCACCGAGAAGAAAAGATTGGCGACGGTAGTGATAAACAGAAAGCCCGGCAGGCTGGTCGTAACGGATTTCAGCGGCTGCTGAATCATCGTTGCGATCAGCGTGTTGACGTCCATACCGCTCAGCGATTTGATGGCAAATGACCCGACGGCAAAGCACATCATCGTCAGCATCACCGGGATCAGCGTGTTGAACGAATTAATGACTGCAGGGGGGATCGCCCCGCCGCTGATATTCACCTGCAAACGCTGGTTGCCCGCCAGACGAATAAACAGTGAGGTAACCATCAGCCCGGTCAGAATGCCGACGAACATTCCGGCAGATCCGGTTGAGGCGAAGCTGATGCCGCCGGTAACTTCCACCGGCAGCTGCGAATCGAGCGCGGTGAGATGAAGGGTTTGCGGCATAAAAATCACCACGACAGCCACCGATAACAGCACTGGCGCAATCGCATTTTGATAGTTTTTATTTTGACAAAGGTGATACGCCCCGGCGGCCGCAATCAGAATCGAAATAAAATTCAGTGAGCCATTAACGACAGAATCCCCGATGGCCTGTATATCGCTCAGATGCAGCGGAGTTATCAGACCGGACAATATTCCGTCCGGTTTTAATAATGTGTTATTGAGCAACACCATTAATCCCGCCAGCACAAAAAAAGGCATCAGCGAGGCAAAGGCGTCGCGCAACGAACGCAAATGTACCTGACCGCCAATATGCTGAGCGACCATAACGGCTTTATCCATCAGTTTCATGTTTATTTCCCTGTCAAAATTCGGTGTAAAATCCGTCGAATTCAAATCCATTTTCATCACTGAGTTTTTTGTAGAACTCACCGCTTAATTTAACCGTACGCTCTTGGGAATTCAGGTCTAATGCCACTAATCCGTAGCGGTTTTTATAGGCATTGATCCACGACCAGCAATCAATAAACGTCCACAAATGATAACCGTTGATATTACACCCTTCGCCAATGGCCTGATGCACATACGCCAGATGATTTTTAATATAGCCGATGCGATATATGTCCTGAACCTGCCCGTTTTGCATAAAACGTTCTTCATCCGCCACGCCCATGCCGTTCTCGGAAATAAAAGCGTCGATGTTGCCGTAGTTATCACGAATATCGATACACAGGTCATAAATCCCTTTCTCGTAAATCTCCCAGCCACGATGGGGATTAAATCGGCGTCCCGGCATGACATAACTTTCGAAAAACCATTCAGGCATAAACGGCGATTGTGGATCCTCGGCAGCGGTGCGTGCTTTCACCCGCCGGGGTTCGTAATAATTCAGGCCAAGGATCTGGACGGTGTTGTCGCGAATAACCGCCAAATCCTCCGGCGTATAAACCGGTAAATGTCCGTACTGCTTCAGGATGTCTGTCAGTTTTTGAGGGAATGTCCCTTTCACTGACGGATCGAGGAAACTGCGGTTATAAAACAGATCGGCATATTCAGCAGCCTGTTTATCAAAGCCATTTTCACTGCGCGGATAAGTCGGGCTCAGATTAAGGATGATGCCGATTTTGCTGCCAAGACCGTGGCGTTTAAACACTTCAATGGCTCTGGCACTCGCGAGGACGGTATTAAAAGCCACCTGCACGCCGCGTTTAAAATCCACCACATTCGGATAATGGAAATCTTCCATATACCCGCCGAGCACCGGCCCCAGCGGTTCATTGAAGGTAAACCAGTGGAAGACCAGATCGCCAAAAGCAGCAAAGCAGGTGTCAGCGAAACGCACGTAGGCATCGACAACCTCGCGGCTTTCCCATCCGCCCTTTTGCATCATGCGTTCAGGCATATCGAAGTGGAAGAGATTGGCGAAAGGCTTAATGCCGCTGGCATTCATCTGGTTAAGCATATCGCGGTAAAACGCGATCCCCTCCTGGCTGACGTCGCCATCCCCCTCGGGGAAGAGCCGTGCCCATGAAATGGAAAGCCGGAAAGAATTATGCCCGGTCTCTTTCATGAGCTGAATATCTTGCGGATAGCGGTGGAAGAAATCCGTAGCGGTTTCGGTGTTCACTCCCCGGTAAAAACGATTGGGTTCTTTATCCCATGACATATCCCATTGCGTACGTCCTTTACCGGTATTTCCTTTGCCCTCTGCCTGCTCTGCTGACCAGGCACTTCCCCACCAGAATCCTTCAGGGAATTTAAGAAATTTTTTATCGTGATGCATCGCGCGGTCCTTTTATGGCAATGACTGCCGGTTATTTTTATCAATTCCATTTTTGAACAGCGCCAGCATAAAATTAAATATTGAGGAATAAAGACTTGGTTTATTGTTTAGTTTTTTTCTGTGAGCCATTTCCAGTTTCACCTTTAAGCTGCTATTTAAATTCAGGCATCACGCCTACTCTCTGTGAAATATTCAGCCCGCCGTCAAATCATCGCTTTTAAATATGAACATACCGAGATTTATACAACCAAAGTATAATTGAGGCCGCCCACCTCTGAGCAGTCTGTGAGCAACCGGCGCAAAACGTCGAAATTCTGCTTGACCCTTTTCGGCAGTCTCCCTATAGTAGCGCCCCGTTGCAACGTTCGCGATGTAACGAAAACGGTGAGGTGTCTGAGTGGCTGAAGGAGCACGCCTGGAAAGTGTGTATACGAGAAATCGTATCGAGGGTTCGAACCCCTCTCTCACCGCCAAATTATAGAAAAAGGGTCCTGATGAAAATCAGGACCCTTTTTCTTTTTCCGTTCAAAAACCCGATGAGCCAGATGTAACTGCTCAGAAATTACATTTTCGTCAGCATCAGTCCGGCCCTGAGTCCCATCGCCACGTTCTGGTTCGGGAACAGCACCACTTCTTCCTCCGCCTCCACCCGATAGGTTTTGCCCCTTTCCTGCGCAATCACAAACCCTTTCTTGAAAGCGGTGAAATTCAGGGCATCGCCGGGAACGAACAGCTGAAAATCCTCTTTGGAGCGGATCACGTCCTGCACTACGCGGTAATGTAACAGGGGAGAATCGGCTTCACGCTCAGGCAACGTTTCGCCGCTGACCAGTGTTTCCAGCGCACGCCGCACGCCGCTAAACTGCGCGTGATCGTTGCTGCCAAACGGTGAGGCTTTACCGAGTTCGAGCGTGCAACTGTCGGCCTGAAATACCTCACTGCTGAAATGAGTAAAGGTTCCGCCGGGCGAACGGTGATGCACCAGCGCGTCCAGCCCGGCGGCGTCCAGCCATTCGAGCATCACTTTGCCCTGCTGGCGTGGCTGAAACGGCAGCAGACCGAAACGCACGTGTTGAGATCCACGGATAGCGGTGTGCAAATCATAGTGGAAGCGCTGCGTCGCGCCGGCAGCCGAAGCGCTGCGGTAAAACAGCGCCATCACCTGCTCCAGTTCCTGCGCACGGCGGGTTTCATCATTCGGCTTGTAACGGGCATGGCGGCCACCGAACATGCGGTTCATGTCGGCCTCAACATACCGTTGGTTGATGCGCATCGACGGCGGATTCCCCAGCAGCACCAGCAGCCGGACAGTCAGCGGACGCGCGCCAGACAACAGATCGTCAACCAGCTGGTTTAGCAGCTCTATCGGCGCCGTTTCATTGCCGTGAACACCGGCGGAAATAACCACTGCCGTTTCACAGGGCTGACGCGGCGACAGCTCAAGAATGCCTTCACCGCGCCACTGCCAGTCCAGCGTTTCCGTTTGCCCGCAAGGCTCGGCAACCGGATCGCCGGAAAGTGTCATCGCCAGTAAATCAAACATGGTTCACTCCTTTGAAGCTCAGCGCTGGAACGGATAAATCGGACCGAGACCGAGAATATTGGTCAGCTCGTCGAGCGCGGTACGCACTTCGGTGAGCAATTGCGGATCGGCCAGATCTTTCGCCTGCATGCGGTCGCGGTAGTGTTTATCCACCCAGTTGTTGAGACTGATAAACTGCGTATCGCTCATCAGCGAACCGACGTTGACCGCATTCAGTTCGTTACGGTTTAACGCCACGCGCAGGCGCAAACACGCCGGGCCGCCGCCGTTGCGCATACTTTCGCGCAGATCAAACACTTCAATCTGATTGACTGGGCCACCGCTTTCCACCAGCGCCGACAAATACGCCCAGACGCCGAAGTGCTGACGGGATTCTTCCGGTACCACCAGCAACATTTTACCGTCGGATTTGGTCAGCAACTGGCTGTTAAACAGATAAGTCGCCACGGCATCATCGAGAGAGACGCTGGCCTGCGGCACTTCTATTGGCTGGAAATCCAGTTCAAGCGCCGCCATTTTGCGGCGGATTTCATCAAGTGCAGTGGCGGAATTCACAAACGCCTGCTGATGATGGAACAACACATTGCCGTTGCTGACCGAAATGACGTCATTGTGGAATACGCCGCTGTCGATGGCCTGCGGGTTTTGCTGAATAAACACCGTACGCTTTTCGTCGAGCTGGTGCAGACGCGCAACGGCATCGCTGGCTAAACGGGTCTGACGCGCCGGATACCGCACCGGTTCATTATCACCGGTCACCAGCCCGTCGCGGCCATAGACAAACACCTGCACGCCGGGCTTATCGTATTCCCCGCACAGCCGGTTATGGTTAGCAGCGCCTTCATCACCCAGCGCTCCCACCTGCGGCAACGCCGCGTGGTGGGCAAAATAGCGATCCGCATGAAACGTCGCGCGCAAAATCGCTGAAGTTGTATCGGCTTCAATGGCGCGATGAAATTTATTATTCAGGTTAGCGACGGTGAAATGCACGCGCCCGTCCGCACTGTCGGCGGAAGGCGACACCGTGGCAGCATTCGCCACCCACATGGATGACGCTGAACTCAGCGACGACAGCAAACGCGGGGAATAAGCCTGCGCTTTTGTCAGCACTTCGCGGTCGCTGCCGCCAAAACCCATCTGCCTTAAGGTGCTGAGATGTGGGCGTTCGTGCGGTGGCAAAATGCCCTGCGCAAACCCCAAATCCGCCAGCGCTTTCATTTTCAGCAGGCCCTGCTTCGCTGCCAGACGCGGGTTCGCCACCGCATTCTGGTTTTTAGTCGAGGCTTCGTTGCCAAACGACAGCCCCGCATAATGGTGCGTCGGCCCGACCAGTCCGTCGAAATTTGCTTCACATCCAGACATGCCTGTCTCCTCAGGTTGTGCGGAAATCAATACCCGGCGACAGCGTCGCGGGGAGTTCCAGCTTGTCTGTTTCCAGCGAGGCCATCGGCCACGCACAGTAATCCGCCGCGTAATACGCGCTCGGACGATGATTGCCCGACGCACCGATGCCACCAAATGGCGCATTGCTCGAGGCGCCGGTCAGCGGTTTGTTCCAGTTCACAATGCCCGCCCGTGCTTCCAATAATAGCTGCTCAAACTGAACCCGCTCAGCGGAAATCAGGCCGGTCGCCAACCCGAAGCGGGTCTGATTGGCCAGAGCGATGGCGCTGTCAAAGTCGCTGTAGCGATAAATACTCAGCAGCGGTCCGAAATACTCTTCATCAGGAACGCCTGCCACGCCGGTAAGATCGATAATCCCCGGCGTCAGCACGGTGTTAAGGGGATCCGGGCGGGTCATTAACAGCAGCGGTTTACCGCCCAGCGCCATCAGGCTGTCCTGTGCTTTCAACATGTTGCGAGCCGCCGCGTCAGAAATCACGCCGCCGATAAAAGGCTGCGGTTCGTCATTCCAGCCGCCGGTGCGGATCTGCATCGTGACATCCAGCAAACGTGCGATAAATGCATCGCCCGCCGCGCCCTCTCTGACCAGCAAACGACGCGCACAGGTGCAGCGCTGTCCCGCAGAAATAAATGCCGACTGAATGGTCAGGTTCACCGCAGCATCAATGTCTTCCACCGGCTCGACGATCAGTGCATTGTTCCCGCCCATCTCCAGCGCCAGAATTTTTTCCGGCTGACCGGCCAGCTGGCGATGCAGCTGGTAGCCAGTGCCTGCGCTGCCGGTAAACAGCAGGCCATCAATAGCCGCACAGGCCGCCAGCGCTTCGCCGGTCGCGCGTCCGCCCTGCACCAGATTCAGCACGCCTTCCGGCAAACCGGCCTGCTCCCACAGTTTCACGGTTTCTTCAGCCGTTTTCGGCGTCAGTTCGCTCGGTTTGAAAACGATCGTATTGCCTGCCAGTAATGCCGGAACAATGTGGCCGTTCGGCAGATGGCCGGGGAAGTTATACGGGCCGAATACCGCCAGCACGCCGTGCGGACGATGGCGCAGCACCGCTTCACCATCGGGCATTGCGGTGTGTTTTTCACCGGTACGGTGCTGATTGGCTTCCAGTGAAATCGCCACTTTGCCAATCATCGCCTGAATTTCTGTCAGTGTTTCCCAGCGTGGTTTGCTGGTTTCCTGGCTGATGACCTCTGCCAGCCGGGCCTTATGTTCGGTGAGTAATTCGGCGAAACGGGTAATGACTTCCGCGCGTTCGGCCACGGTTTTGCGCGCCCAGACAGGAAATGCTGTACGGGCGGCGAGGCAGGCCATATCGACATCTTCCGCATTGGCGCTGAGCGCGGACCACAGCATTGTGTTATCCGCCGGATTGGTTTTGTTCAGCTGCGCGCCCTGTCCGCTACGCCACTGGCCCTGAATAAAGAGTGCGGGTTGCATCATGCGAGTGTTTCCTTTTTAAGAGATTGCGGAGCGGGATTGGGATCCTTGCCGGGAAAGAGCGCCACGGCACGCAGGTTATCGCCTTCGCGCAGGCCAAGAATTTCAGCCTCGGCGGCGCTGAGCGTCAGAGATTCTGGCGTTTCTCCGCCGGTAATCAGTAACGCGCGGAAATTCTGGTACTGTTCGTTCGCCACCAGATACAACGGCTCGTCGGCCCCTTCACTGTGCTCTGCGAGCCGGACCGGCATCAGGCGGCTCTCTTTGACGGCGCGCAGCTGATCAATTTCGCCCTCCAGCGTCGGACCCGCGTCGAAAATATCTACATATCCTTGATAACTCAGACCTTCGCCCTCCAGCACCGCGCGCGCTGGTGCGGTTTGCGGATGCACTTCGCCAATCACCGCCCTGGCGTCGTGACTAAGCAGTTCGGTGTACAGCGGATGTTTGGGCATCAGTTCGGCAATAAAGGATTTCTGTCCCATCCCGGTCAGCCGGTCGGCTTCGGCGAATTCCATCCCAAAGAAATGCCGTCCGACGCTGTCCCAGAACGGTGAGTGACCGGTGTCATCAGACACGCCGCGCATTTCGGCGATCACCTTGCGGGAGAAGTATTGGCGGAACGCCGCCAGAAACAGAAAACGGACTTTCGCCAGCAACTGACCGTTTTTGCCGTTGCGATAATCATTGTCGAGAAAGAGCGTGCAAAGCTCGGTGTAACCGGTGTGATCGTTGCTGAGAAACAGCGTCGGCACCGGCTTGTAAATGTTTAGACTTTTGGACGCGTGCACCAGCGTGCCGAGGCGGAAGTTGTACCAGGGTTCACTCAGGCCGACCGCCACTTCGATGGCGCTGACGCCCACGACTTTCTGCTGCTCCGTGTCTTCGAGCACAAACAGATAGCCCTGATCGGCTTTCTCCAGACTGCCTTCCCAGGTCGCCACAGAACGTTCAATGCGCGCACGCAGATGCACTTCATCCTTGGGCAAAGACGTTAAACCGATGCCGGTTTTGCCTGACAACTGCAGGATATCGGCGAGATCGCCGGGCCGCACAGGTCTAATCAACATCATAATGCTTTACCTCATTCATACAGAGAAATCACACGCACAGGCGTGCAACAGCGCGTTCCAGCCGGTTCAGCCCTTCTTCGATATCTGCGCCCGGAATAATCAGCGATGGCGCGAAACGCAGAACGTTTGGCCCGGCAATCAGGGCGATCAGCCCCTCTTCTGCCGCCAGCGTATTGAGCTGTTTCGCCTGATCTTTATAGCGTTCGCTCATCACTGCGCCGAGTAACAGGCCCTGACCGCGTACCTGACTAAAGACGTGATAACGGTCGTTGATGCGCTTAAGTCCGGCGATAAACCACTCATGACGTTTGCTGACACCAGATAACACCTCTGCCGTGTTGATCATCTCGAACACTTTGCCCGCCACCGCGGTCGCCAGCGGGTTGCCGCCATAGGTCGTGCCGTGAGTACCCGGCTGGAACAGCACGGCGTAACGGTCGGTGGTCAGCATCGCGCCTATCGGGAAACCGCCGCCGAGCGCCTTGGCACTGGTCAAAATATCCGGCACCACGCCATAGTGCTGATAGGCATACAGCTCGCCAGTGCGGCCCACGCCGGTCTGCACTTCATCAAAAATCAGCACGGCCTGATGCTTGTCGCACAGTTCGCGCAAGCCTTGCAGGAATTCGGCGTCTGCAGGCACCACGCCGCCCTCGCCCTGAATGGGCTCGACGATCACCGCGCAGGTGCGGGAGGAAATCTGGCTGGCCACGGCGGCCAGATCGTTAAACGGCAGATGAGTAATGGCCGGTGGCAACGGCGCGAAATCTTCCGAATATTTCGGCTGACCGCCCGCGGTAACGGTAAACAGCGTGCGGCCATGGAAGGCGTTTTTGAAGGCGATGATTTCATTCTTTTCGCCGCCAGCTTTATGGCCATAGAGTCGCGCCAGCTTCAGCGCCGCTTCGTTGGCTTCTGCACCGGAGTTACAGAAAAAGACTTTGTCGGCGAACGTCGCGTCAATCAGTTGCTTCGCCAGGCGCAATACCGGCTCGTTGGTATAACCGTTGCCCAGATGCCAGACCTTATCGGCCTGCTCATGCAGCGTTTTACGAATTTCAGGATGCGCATGTCCCAGCGCGTTCACCGCAATCCCCCCCGCAAAATCCACGTAGTCTTTTCCCGCCTGATCCCATAACCAGGAGCCTTCGCCGCGCACCGGAATAAACGCGGCAGGGGCATATACCGGCACCATCCAGTCATCAAAGTTCTGGCGGCTGACGTTTTGCGGTTGCTGTTGGTGTTCCATATAAACCTCTTTATTGAATGCCAGTGACTGGCTGAATTCAGGGTGCAGGTTTCCGCCCCCCAAACTGGCGGGAATTCTGGTTATTGTTTTGTTATCTAAAAGTTAATGAATAATCTCACTCAGTCTCATCATAGAGTGCAGTCTTCGTGCCAGCAAAGGATAAAAGTGAATAAAACGGGCGAGGGATAGAAAAAACAATCACTTAAAAGCGGCCATTATTCATTTAAATTGCATAAAAAATGAATAAGCAAAAAAATCCCCTTTCGTAGCAACGAGGGGTAGAGAATGAGTATGCAGCGAATTATTTTCATTTCAGCTGACAGATATTGTGCAGGATTGTGATCCGGCGCGTGTCCGCACTCCCGCTTCGTGGTGCAACGCCCGATAACGGTGCGCCTCCGCACTTTTTTGGCGCAATCACGCTCCGTGACCGCCTTCACACTCTGCGTAAATAAAAACCAGCCACTCTGGTTTTCCCGCGCCCGTCGGCCTTCACTTAGCAAACACGATGCATAAATGTTAATAAATTGTTTGTTTATTGTGTGAATGTTATCGGTAACTTCAGCCGACCCTGGTCTTCCCTGCACTTTTTATGGTTTTAAATAACCTAAAATTAACAAATAAAATCACAAAAATTAACATTTTCGGGTGCTGATCACATTTCATTCACGACTGCGCGAAAACGGCTTTCCCGTTAAGTTAATCTCTGAGTGTGGAATAAATAACCACCGCCCGTCCCCTACACCAGAACAGAACATCATAAGAAAGGTACAGACATGAAATTTAACCTCGCATTAGTCAATGCATGTGTGGTTTCAGCATGCATGTTATTCACCACTCCAACGTTCGCCGCCAAGCCTTACGATATCGCCGTGGTCGCGAAAGTGACCGGTATTCCCTGGTTCACCCGCATGGAAGTCGGCGTAAAAGAAGCCGCGCAGAAACTCAATGTCAATGCCTATCAGGTCGGTGGTTCAACGCCGGATCCGGCTCAGCAGGTAAAAGTGATTGAAGACCTGATCGCTAAAAAAGTGGACGCCATTATCGTGGTGCCAAACGACGCCAAAGTATTAGAACCAGTACTGAAAAAAGCCCGTGAACAAGGCATCGTCGTGCTGACCCATGAATCTCCGGACCAACAAATCGGTCAGTGGGATATCGAAACCATTGATAGTCAGAAATATGCTGAAGCCAATATGGATGAGCTGGCCAAAGACATGGGCAGTAAAGGCGGATATGCAATTTACGTCGGTTCACTGACCGTGCCATTGCACAATGCGTGGGCGGATGCGGCTATCAAATATCAGAAACAAAAATATCCGGATATGCATGAAGTCACGTCACGTTTGCCGGTGGCAGAAAATATCGACAAGTCTTACTCCACTACGCTCGATTTGATGAAAACCTATCCTGACCTGAAAGGGATCATCGGATTCGGTTCACTCGGCCCGATCGGTGCGGGTCAGGCAGTTCAGCAGAAACGTGCGAAAAATAAACTCGCCGTCGTCGGTATCGCCATGCCTGCACAGGCTGCGCCATACCTGATGCGTGGTGATATCAAGAAAGTCCTGTTGTGGGATCCGAAAGATGCTGGCTTTGCGCTGGTGAGCGTCGCCGATCAGCTGTTACAGGGTAAAGAAGTGACTAAAGATCTGAGCATTGAAGGGCTGGGTAAAGCCGATGTCGATATGGATAAGCACGTTATCCGCTTTAATAAAATTCTCGAAGTGACGTCTGAAAATGCAAAATCACTTGGTTTCTAAAATAACGATACACGTTTAATTTTTACCGGGAATATTTTTATTCCCAACGCCATCACCAGGCAAATAGGAACAGGTACGGCGTAGTTTGTGGTGCCGTATCTGCTTTTCTATAAGACATATCAAAAATATAAAACAATGAACGCAGAAAGGATAATGTGATGAATGTTCTCACGCCCGCCGTTCCTGCTGAGGCGTTTATCAGCCTCGAGAAAATCAGTAAAAAATTCCCCGGCGTTTTAGCGCTGGATAATGTCAGCCTGACGTTGAATAAAGGCGAAGTGCACTGTCTGGCCGGTCAGAATGGCTGCGGTAAAAGCACCATTATTAAAGTTATTTCCGGCGTCTACCAGCCGGAAAAAGGCGCAAATATTACGCTCGACGGAAAATTATTTCACACATTAACGCCGCAACTTTCTTCTTATTACGGCATTCAGGTTATTTATCAGGATTTGTCTTTATTCCCTAATTTATCGGTCGCCGAAAATATTGCCATTCACCGCTATTTGCCGGGCGGCGATTTTTGGGTACACCGCGAGGCGATGCGCAAAAAAGCGATTGCCGCCATGCAACGGGTCGGCGTCTCTCTCGACCCGGATCGTAAAGTCGAAAAATTATCCATCGCCGACCGCCAGCTGGTGGCCATTTGCCGCGCCATCGCCGCCGACGCCAGTCTGGTTATTATGGATGAACCGACCGCGTCGCTGACCCGTACCGAAGTCAACGGCCTGCTGCGGGTGGTGAATGAGCTGAAGGCCGCGGGCATTTGCGTCGTTTTCGTCAGCCACCGATTGGATGAGGTGATGGAAGTCGCCGACCGCATCAGCGTGATGCGCGATGGCAAACTGGTCGGCACCTATCCGGCCAGCAGTCTCGACAGCAACGAACTGGCGTTCCTGATGACCGGACAGCGTTTCAGCTACAGCCATCTGCCGCACCGCGCACCCGCAGAAGCCACCCCGCTGCTGGAAGTCAGCCATCTCAGCCGCCAGGGCCAGTATCAGGATATCTCTCTGTCACTTCGTCAGGGGGAAATCACCTCGATTATCGGCCTGCTCGGTTCCGGGCGTACCGAACTGTGCCTGAGCCTGTTCGGCATGAGTAAGCCGGACAGTGGGGAAATCCGCGTCAATGGCAAAGTGGTGAAATTTCACAGCAACCGTGACGCTATCCGTCAGGGGATCGCTTATGTGTCCGAAGACCGTCTGACGCAGGGGCTGATCATGGAACAATCCATTTATGACAACACGCTGGTGTCGATTTTCGGCAAGCTGCAAACCCGCACCGGCCTGATGGATCATCGCAAAGCGGCATCGGTGGTCAAAGACCTGATCCGCGACCTCAACATTAAAGTCTCCGACAGTGGTCTGCCGGTGAAAACGCTCTCCGGCGGTAACGCACAACGTATCGCCATCGCCAAATGGGTGGCGACGCAGCCACATATTCTGATCCTTGATTCGCCGACCGTCGGCGTGGATATCGCCAATAAAGAAGGCATCTACCGCATTGCGCGGGATCTGGCGGAATCCGGCATGGCGGTACTGATGATTTGCGATGAAATTCCTGAAGCCTATTACAACAGTCACCGCGTGCTGGTGATGCGCAAAGGTGAACTGGTGGCCGAGTTCGCCCCGCATCAGAGCAGCGAAGCGCAGATTGCGGAGGCGATCAATGGATAACAAAAACCTCTCGAAGTTGATTTCACAACACGAATTCTGGCTGGGACTACTGGTGCTGGCGTTGGTGATTGGCCTGAGCATAAGCACTCAGGAATTCATGACGCTCGGCAACCTGACCGACGTCGCCACCAGTTACGCCATTCTCGGCATTCTGGCCTGTGGCCTGTTTGTGGTGCTGATTGCAGGCGGGATTGATATCTCCTTCCCTGCCGTCACCTCCATCGGGCAGTACGTGATGGCGAGTTACATCATTCACCACGGCGGCAGTTTCCCGCTGGCGTTTGCGATGTCGATGGGCACCGGTTTATTGCTCGGGCTGGTCAACGGTTTTCTGGTCTACTGGCTGCGCGTTCCGGCCATCATCATTACTATCGCCACGCTGAACCTGTTCTACGGTTTGCTGGTATATCTCACCAATGGCACCTGGCTGTACGGATTCCCCGACTGGTTTATGAACGGCATCAGCTGGTTCAAATTTACCGCCGCCGATGGCTACGACTATGGACTTACGCTGCCGCTGCTCAGCCTGCTGGGCGTGATTATCGCCACCGGCGTGCTGATGAACCGTACCCGCGTTGGCCGCCAGATTTACGCGATGGGCAGCAACCGCGACGCCGCCTCGCGCCTCGGCCTGAACATTCTGCGCCTGCATTTTTACGTCTACGGCTTTATGGGATTACTGGCGGGGATCGCCGCCGTGGTTCAGGCGCAAATCACCCAGTCGGTCGCACCGAATTCCCTGCTCGGCTACGAGCTGACGGTGCTGGCCGCGGTGGTTCTTGGCGGCACCAGCATGACCGGCGGACGCGGTTCGCTGACCGGCACCATTCTCGGCGTCATGCTGCTGGCATTTTTGCAAAACGGACTGACGCTGCTGAGTATTTCCTCTTACTGGCATCAGGTTTTCAGCGGCGTGATCATTTTGATCAGCATCAGCAGCACCGCGTGGAACGAAAAACGCAAACTGGCGAAGGGGATGTGACATGAGCACCTTAAACCGATTTTTCCCCGGCGACCGCATCATCCGTTTGCAGTTGCTGATCATCGTCGCCGTGGCCGTGTTGTTCTCGTTCACGCTGGGTGGCAGTTTTTACAGCGTCGGTAATTTCCAGTCGATCTCCTCGCAGCTGCCGATTCTGGGCATGCTGGCGCTGGGGATGGGTATCACCATGCTTACCGGCGGGATTAACCTGTCGGTGATTGCCGGGGCCAACGCCTGTTCTCTGGCAATGGCGGCAATTATGGTCGCGCACCCCGGCCAGCCGGAATATTTCGCGCTGGCCTTGCTGGCCGGACTGGCGGTTGCCGTGGTGATTGGCGTGCTAAACGGTGCGCTGATCGCTTACATCGGTGTATCGCCGATTCTGGCGACGCTCGGCACCATGACGCTGATCGCCGGGCTGAATATTCTGCTCACCAACGGCGCGGTGATTTCCGGTTTCCCACCGGCGATTCAGTATCTCAGCAACGGCAGCGTGCTCGGTATCCCGGTCGCCCTGCTGCTGTTTCTGCTGGTCGCGCTGCTGTTGTGGGTGTTACTCGAACACACCACGCTGGGCCGCAGCCTGTATCTGATGGGCTCCAACGAACAGGCCACGCGCTTTAGCGGCGTCAACACCCACAAAGTCACCATCGCGGTGTACGTCCTTTCCGCCCTGCTCGGCTGGGGCGCGGCGTTGCTGATGATGTCCAAATTTAACTCGGCGAAAGCGGGCTATGGCGACTCTTATCTGTTGGTCACCATTCTTGCGTCCGTGCTCGGCGGGATCAATCCCGACGGCGGGTTCGGACGGGTCATCGGGCTGGTGCTGGCGCTGATCGTTCTGCAAATGCTGGAAAGCGGCCTGAACCTGATGGGCGTCAGCAGTTACCTGACGATGGCACTCTGGGGCGGCGTCCTGATCCTGTTTATCGCCTTACAAAATCGACAATCTTAAGCTCACGCTTTTTACCGAAGGGAACGAACATGGCGAGTTATTTTATTGGAGTAGACGTAGGAACCGGCAGCGCCCGCGCGGGCGTCTTCGACATGACCGGCCGCATGGTCGGCCAGGCCAGCCGTGAGATCACGCTATACCGCCCGAAAGCCGATTTCGTCGAGCAGTCTTCCGACGAGATCTGGCAATCCGTCTGCAACGCCGTCAAAGATGCGGTGAATCAGGCCGATATCAACCCGATTCAGGTCAAAGGCATCGGCTTCGATGCCACCTGTTCGCTGGTGGTGCTGGATAAAGAAGGCAAACCGCTGACCGTCAGCCCGTCAGGGCGCAGCGAGCAAAACATCATTGTGTGGATGGATCACCGTGCCATCACGCAGGCCGAACGCATCAACGCCACCGGCCATCGCGTGCTGGAATTTGTCGGCGGAATTATTTCACCGGAGATGCAAACACCGAAACTTTTGTGGCTGAAACAGCATATGCCAACGACATGGAACAACGTCGGGCATCTGTTTGATCTGCCGGATTTCCTGACCTGGCGCGCCACGCAGAGCACCACCCGTTCGCTGTGTTCTACGGTGTGTAAATGGACCTACATCGGCCACGAAGACCGCTGGGATCCGAGCTATTTCCGCCAGATCGGGCTGGAAGATTTGCTGGAAAACAACGCGGCGAAAATCGGCAGCGAGGTCAAAACCATGGGCGAACCGCTGGGGCATGGCCTGACGCAGCGCGCCGCCGCCGAAATGGGTCTGATGGCGGGCACGGCGGTCAGCGTGTCGATTATCGATGCCCACGCGGGCAGCCTTGGCATTCTCGGCGCCAGCGGAGCCTCCGGCGAATCGGCAGATTTCGACAACCGTATCGCGCTGATCGGCGGCACCTCGACGGCGCACATGGCGATGTCGCGCAGCGCCCGCTATATCGGCGGGATCTGGGGGCCGTACTTTTCCGCCATCCTGCCGGACTACTGGCTGAACGAAGGCGGCCAGTCCACTACCGGCGCGCTGATCGACCACGTCATTCAGTCACATCCGTGTTATCAGGACTTGCTTAAACAGGGCAAAGACAGCGGCAAAACCATCTACGAAGTGCTGAACGGCATTTTGCGCAAAATGGCCGGTGAGCCGGAGGATATTGCCTTCCTGACCAAAGACATTCATATGCTGCCCTATTTCCACGGTAACCGTTCGCCGCGCGCAAATCCGACCCTGACCGGAACGCTGACCGGACTGAAGCTCTCGCGCACCCCGGAAGATATGGCGCTGCATTATCTGGCCACCATTCAGGCGCTGGCGCTCGGCACCCGTCATATTATTGAAACCATGAATCAGAGCGGTTACCGCATTGATACCATGATGGCCAGCGGCGGCGGCACCAAAAATCCGGTATTTGTGCAGGAGCACTCCAACGCCACCGGTTGTGCAATGTTACTGCCGGAAGAGAGCGAAGCGATGCTGCTCGGCAGCGCCATGATGGGCACGGTCGCGGCGGGCGCGTACGATTCTCTGCCGGAGGCGATGGCCGCCATGAGCCGTATCGGCAAAACCGTCACTCCGCAGACCAACAAAATCAAAGAATATTACGACCGTAAATACCGCGTATTCCATGAGATGTACCACGACAGCATGAAGTACCGCCGCCTGATGCAGGGGGAAACCGAGTGAATACAGAACAAAAATTGACGGCCGAACAGGAGTTTTTGCAAGCGTGTCAGGGCTGGCAGACCTACAGCCAGGAGCTGCTGGCGTTGCAAAACAATCTCAACGCCGATACGTGGCAACAGCTGCTGATACTCGTGACCGGCTGCACGGGCAAAATCGCCGTCACTGGCGTCGGCACCTCGGGCATTGCGGCGCGGAAGATCGCGCATATGCTGGCGTGTGTTGAGCAGCCTGCGGTGTATCTCAGCGCCACCGATGCCGCTCACGGCGATCTGGGTTTTCTGCGCAGCGATGACCTGATGATACTGATTTCGCGCGGCGGCAATTCCGAAGAGCTGACACGCCTGTTACCGACGCTGAAAGCCAAAGGCGTGGCTGTTATAAGCGTCACCGAGAATCTGGATTCCGCCATCGCCCGTGCGGCGACGCTGGTGGTGAAGACGCATATTCAGCGGGAAATCGATCCCTTAAATATGCTGGCCACGACCTCCATCGTGCTGGTGCTGGCAGTGTTCGACGCGCTGTGCGGCAACATCATGCGCCGCAACGGGTTCGATCAGCAGCGGCTGCTGAAAGTCCATCCGGGGGGAAACGTCGGGAAAACATTGCGGGAACAGGACGTGTGATCACCCCCTGATTTCCTCCCCGACCAGCGCCGCCAGCACTGAAATAGCGCGGGCAGTGTGCGGCCCCCATTCGAACGAGGTGTTGATGCGGATGCAGTGGCGGAAACGTTCGTCGGCGGAAAACATGGTGCCCGGCGCAATGCTGACGCCTTTCGCCAGCGCGAGCTGGTAGATACGCGCCGCATCAACGTTTTCGCCAAGATCCAGCCACAAGAAATAACCACCTTTGGGCTGGCTGACCGAGACCTGTGCAGGAAATTCTTTGATGATGGCGTGGTGCATCGCCATCTGTCGCTGTTCGAGGACGCGGCGCAGCCGACGCAGATGGGTATCGTAACCGCCCTGCTGTAAATAATCCGCCAGCGCCAGTTGTACCGGAACGCTGGCCGATAATGTGCTCATCAGCTGTAACCGCTGAATACGCTCGGCATAAGCCCCCGCCGCCACCCAGCCGACGCGAAAACCCGGTGCCAGACATTTTGAAAATGACGAACAGTGCAGAATTTCGCTGCGGTAGGAGGTGGCTTTCAGCGGCACGGCGCGTTCACTGCCAAAATAAAGTTCGCTGTAAACGTCGTCTTCTATAATAGCGACCTGATGCGCCTGTAAAATTTCCACCAGCCGCACTTTGTTCTCAGGCGGCAACGTGCAGCCCAGTGGGTTCTGAAAACTGGACATCAGCCAGCAGGCTTTGATCGGGTAAGTGTCCAGCGCTTTTTCCAGCGCATCCGGATCCATGCCAAAACGCACATCCGTCGGTATCGCCACGGCTTTTAGTTTGCGCCGTTCAATAGCCTGCAAAACCCCGTAAAAGGCCGGAGACTCAATCGCCACCCAGTCACCCGGTTCGGTCACCATCTGCAAACTCAGCCCCAGCGACTCCATTGCGCCAGAGGTAATGACGATTTCATCCGGCGCGACTTGAATGCCGTTTTGCGCGTAGCGCTGCGCGATACTGCGGCGAAGTTCTTCGTTGCCCGGCGGTAAATTGGCGGTGGCGCTGTGCGGTGACATCCGGCGAACGGCGCTGGCAAGGGAGCGTGCCAGACGTGGCTGCGGGAATAAGGTCGGGTCGGGAAACGCCGAGCCGAGTGGCACGACAGCCGGATCCTGTCCGGCTTTGAGGATATCGAAAATCGCGTCGTTGACGTCTATCTGTTCGGCGGCGTGCAACCGCTCATCCGGCTGATGACGCACCGGACGCTGCAATCCTGCCGCGACGTAATAGCCGGATTGCGGTCTGGCGACGATCACGCCCTGACTTTCCAGTAGCTGATAAGCCTGCAAAACCGTCATCAGGCTCAGACCGGACTGTTTACAGGTATCGCGCAGCGAAGGCAGGCGATCGCCGGGCAGCCAGACCTGCATCTCGATTTGTTTGCGCAGCGTGCGCGCCAGTGTAGCGTAGCGGGATTCAGTCATCGTCCGGGTCACTGTTACAGGGAGTGTTAATGGAATGAAAACTATTATGCCTGTTTTAGGGCGATCACCGCTAAGTAAACCCTGAGTAAACTTCTGGCATTCTTTACACGCGGGCTATAGCGGCGAAACATTCAGCATGTTAATGTGTGAACTCACTGCATTACTCGGATTTATCTGAACATCCATTCACGTCTGTTCGCCTAACCTTACGCTTTCTAAACATTTTCTCCATGATTGCCGGAAAAATGACACTTCGCCTTTCACTCTTTTACATCATCATCGCATTACTATTCATTGGATTCAGTAGACTTGCTTTCGTCGAAACAAAACGGGCGACGTGCCTGAATCTCCAATGAGGAATTTAATTATGCGTAAACTTACCGCAATGATTGTGGCTTCAACTCTGGCTCTGAGCTCTGCTTCTTTCGCGTTTGCTGCTGAGACGACTGCAACACCAGCGTCTGACGCACCGGCCGCGACACACGGCAAAATGCTGCACCATAAAGGTCCGCAACATATGAATCCGTTCGCAGGCCTGAATCTGACTGAGCAGCAAAAAACTCAGATGAAAGACATTATGAAAGACAGCGGCGCACGTCCGGATCGCGCAGCAATGAAAGCGCAGATGGATCAGATGCACAACCTGGTGGCTTCCGACAGTTTTGACGAAGCGAAAGTGAAATCACAGATTGATACCATCACCAAAGCGCAGTCCGACCGTATGCTCGACCGCGCCCGTGCTGAAAACAAGATGTACAACCTGCTGACGCCAGAGCAGAAAAAACAGTTCAACGAGAACTATCAGAAGCGTGCTGAGAAAATGGAACAGATGCGTGACCACAAACCAGGTCAGCCAAAACCAGCGACTGCTGAATAAGTTCTGATACCGTAACTCACAGGTTTTACCCACAGACCGGCCTTCTCCAGGCCGGTTTTTTTTGTGCTTTTATCCCCGCTCCGCCACAACTTTGATGTCATCCGACCAGCCGTCTCGGTGCAAACCGTCAACCGCATCACATTTTCATCTTTAACTTCAAACTTTTCTGTTCAAAAACATTATTTTCATCCAGTAATTTAACAAAGTCGTAACGTGCAAATCTGCCGACGACCCTTACCTACCTACATTACACTCTCGCAAAAAAAAGTGGCCAGCCCTGCGCCGGACCACTCACAAGGAGTTGTTATCATGAAAAGCGTCAAGTCCGGGATAACCTGGCTGGTGGTGGCGTTAATCGGAGCCTTTGCTTTTTGCATGCTGGCTTTAAGCCGTGGTGAACACGTCAACGCCCTCTGGCTGGTGGTTGCCGCCATCGCCTGTTACAGCATTGCTTACCGTTTTTACAGCCTGTTTATCGCTGAAAAAGTCTTTGAACTCGATGATAAACGCATGACCCCCGCCGAACGACACAACGACGGGCTCGATTACGTGCCGACCAATAAATGGGTGTTGTTCGGCCACCACTTTGCGGCGATTGCCGGTGCCGGGCCGCTGGTCGGTCCGATCCTCGCCGCGCAGATGGGGTTCCTGCCGGGCACCATCTGGATTTTGGTCGGCGTGATGCTGGCCGGTGCGGTGCAGGATTTCCTGATTCTGTTCATTTCCACCCGCCGCGACGGGCGCTCGCTGGGTGAAATGGCCAAACAGGAACTGGGCAACTTTGCCGGCGTGGTCACCATGCTCGGCGCGCTGGGCGTGATGATCATCATTCTGTCGGCACTGGCGCTGGTGGTGGTGAAAGCGCTGGCCGACAGCCCGTGGGGTCTGTTCACCATTGCCGCGACCATTCCGATCGCCCTGTTTATGGGTGTTTACATGCGTTTTCTGCGTCCGGGGAAAATCGCCGAAGTCTCGGTGATTGGCTTCGTGCTGATGATGCTGGCGATTATCTACGGCGGCAACGTCGCGGCGGATCCTTACTGGGGACCGTTCTTTACCTTGCACGGTACGACGCTGACCTGGGTGCTAGTGATTTACGGCTTTATCGCATCGGTTCTGCCCGTCTGGCTGTTGCTGGCACCGCGCGATTATCTCTCAACCTTCCTGAAAATTGGCGTCATCGCCGGGCTGGCGGTGGGGATCGTCTTTGCCATGCCGGAAATGAAAATGCCAGCGGTGTCGCGCTTTATTGACGGCAGCGGTCCGGTCTTCTCCGGCAGTCTGTTCCCGTTCCTATTTATCACTATCGCCTGCGGATCCATCTCGGGTTTCCATGCGCTGGTTTCCAGCGGCACCACGCCGAAGCTGATTGAACGTGAAAGTCACATCCGCTTTATCGGTTACGGCGCAATGCTGATGGAATCTTTCGTCGCCATCATGGCGCTGATTTGCGCATCGGTTATCGATCCCGGCGTGTACTTTGCGATGAACTCACCGGCGGCGCTGATTGGCACCACGGTGGAAAGTGCGTCGCAGGTAATTAATGGCTGGGGCTTTGTCATCACGCCGGACATCTTGACGCAAATCGCCAAAGACGTCGGCGAGCAGTCGATTCTCTCCCGCGCCGGTGGTGCCCCGACCTTCGCCGTCGGCATGGCGCACATCATCACCGAGGTGTTTAACAGCCGCGCGATGATGGCGTTCTGGTACCACTTCGCCATCTTGTTCGAAGCGCTGTTCATCCTGACCGCCGTCGATGCCGGGACCCGCGCCTGCCGCTTTATGGTGCAGGATTTGGTGGGCGTTGCGGTGCCCTCTCTGGCGAACAACCGCTCGTGGCTCGGCACTTTTGCCGGCACAACCGTGGCGGTCGCGGGCTGGGGCTTCTTCGTTTATCAGGGGGTCGTCGACCCGCTGGGCGGTATCAACACTCTGTGGCCACTGTTCGGCATCGGTAACCAGATGCTGGCCTCGATGGCGCTGATTCTGGGCACCGTGGTGCTGTTCAAAATGAAGAAACAGCGTTATGCGTGGGTGACGATTTTGCCGACCGTCTGGCTGTTCATCACCTCTATGACCGCCGGCTGGCAGAAGATTTTCCACGAGAAACCGTCGATTGGTTTCCTGGCGCAGGCGAAGAAATTCTCTGCGGGGATCGACAGCGGAGAAATCATCAAACCGGCGAAAACGCTGGCGGATATGCACACCATCGTACTGAACAATCAGATCAACGCCGTGCTGTGCGGATTCTTCATGCTGGTGGCAGTGACGATGCTGGTGTCGTCGTTCTTCGTCATCCGCCGCGCGTTGAAATCCGCCACACCGACGGTGCATGAAACCGCCGTGGTAAATCGCCGCGAAGGCCGTCCGGCACGTGAGGTGCGCCATGTCTGATTCGCGCGCTCTGTTCAAAACGCCCCGGTTCGCAGCACTGCACATCATCCGTTGCCAGCCGCTGTTTATCGTCGAACCTAAGCCGCATAACGTGGCCGACTGGCTGAAACTGGCGATCAGGCGCACTGCCCAAAGCTTCCGGCTGATGGTGGGGGTTCAGGATTACCAGAATTACGTGCAACATATGAAAGTGCGACATCCGGGTGCCGAGCCCATGACCGAGCGGGAATTTCACCGCCGGTGTCTGGAGGCGAGATTCCCGAGCGAAGGCGGCAAGATGGGGAAATGCCCGTGTTAACGCCTGAGTGATCGGTCCCCCCGCTCTGCCCGTCTCCTGCGACGGGCAGAGCGTCTTCTCCTGCGAACAAAAATGTCACCATCGCTATCTGACTGAAATCCATTACCTATTATTTTTTTAAATTCTTTCGGCTGTGTTTTTTTAACGATGTCCGGCGCGCCCTAAGCCCCTCAGTTAAAGGACAAACTCCCTGCCGCCCTGCCACTCACTCGTCAATTTCTCACTTTCAGCCTGCTGACCGGCTAAAAATGGTCACGTCAAAATGTGTTGTGTTGTGATTTTCGCCCCACTTTTTATGCTGATATTTTAACCGCACCCTTTATTACCGTTTCATTCTTACTTATGAGGACAACACTATGATTGGTGCAACACATGCCAGAGATATCGTGTTAATGGACAGAGATATCGTCATGGCTATTATCGGTATGTCAGCGTGGGGAGGTATCGTCCGCTACATTATGCTCAGGCAGAAAAAACCTATTATGGAAGAGATCCGGGCCTGTGTCTTACAGGTCATCGTTTCCTGTTTCAGCGGTATGTTGTTAAGCATTTTTGTTCTTGCACATGATGCCAACGATGACAGGTTACTGGTCATCGCCGGTCTGGGAGGCGTATTTGCCGGACCGATCATCACGTTGCTCGGCAGGAAATTCGCAGCGATTATTGAGAATTTCTCTCCCGGCGGGAAGGAAGCTGAAACCGCTCAAACTTTAAAGACATCTGAATAACCATACCCCCTGCGAGAGACATCTCAACGGGGGATTTTTTTGCCTGATGTCACACCCGAAATATTCCCCTTAACCCGAGTACATCCCCCGCGCTGAGCCAGTCTGTGAAGGCCAGACTGCCACAATCTGCGCACTCTTATCCTTTCATCAACGCAAAAAAAAACGGGACACCAGAGAGTGTCCCGCTTTGCCGTTTCAATATCATGAAGCCGGAGCCTCAGGGATATTGCCCCGAACTGTCAGAGTAATTTCCACTGCGACCATTCGCCGGTGAACTGTGGATCGCCTGGCTCGTTACCCTGAGTCCAGTAGTTCGCGACATAGTCCTTCCCTTTATTACTTACTTTGTCGCCGGTGTTGTACACCTTATTGGTATCCCACTGGGCGTATTTGCCGACAGGATCAACGACCGGGTCAACAACAGGATCGACAACCGGATCCACGACCGGATCAACTACAGGGTCCACAACCGGGTCGACGACAGGATCGACAACCGGTTCCACCACTTCTTCACCAAACACCACCAGCGTGTACTGCTTGGCAACAGAAGACGCAGCCTTGGAATCCGTGACCGTCAGAGAGAACAGGAACTCTGCACGGCTGACCACGGTCGGCGCGATGAAAGTAATGGTTGATGTGGTAGTGCTGCTCGGAGAAATTCCTGCCGGAACGCTCCATTTGTACGTCAGCGCATCGTTGTCAGCATCGCTGGAGGCGGCACCGCTCAGACGCACTTTCGAACCACTGATAACCTGCAACTGGATATCGGCAACCGGCGTGGTATTCGTCGCAGGCTTATCGTCATCCGGTACTTCGCCACCGATGTTCACGCCGTCGAAATAGAACGGTGCCATATCGATAACCTGATTGGTGACGGTGCAGCCCAGACCTTCACGCGCGGCATTGACCAGCACGCCGTTGTCCTGATCGATAGTCCAGGTAAACAGTGCGCCGAGGCCTTTTTTCGCCACATATTGCCCTTTCGCACGCACACTGCGTGGCGTATCAAGAGACATGAACAGCTTGGTGTCTTTGTTGTAAAGGTAATCGGCATCTGCCACCTGGTCGGTGTAAACGCTGAAGCCGTTACGGCCTTTCTGATTTTCCAGATCAAGGTAGTTATTGATCAGGTCATACCATTCGCTGCAACCACTTTCGAATGTCCCGGTCGTATTTGCATTCGCGGTCGGGGTGTAGGTGCCTTTCAGTGGAGAGAAACTTTCCAGTACCGCATTCTGACCGTTGCGTGAATAACCGGCATAACCCACGTTGATGCGATCGGCCGGGAAACCTTTCGACAGCAGATAATCGACGATAGTGTCCACACCCCAGCCGCCTTCTACCAGCGCATGCAGGTTAGTGTGGTGATCGAGTTTCTCTGCCCATGGCGTACCGTAGAAGTCATAAGTCATGACATTGATGCTGTACAGACCGTTATTGAGCAGGGCTGAGACATCGGATTTTTCCAGAATGGCCACCACGGCGGAGCTGGCGATACTGATTTTGACATCGGTACGCTTAATTGCTTTCAGCTCTTTGGTGATTTCAGCCAGCAACAGCGCGTAGTTTGCGCCATCCGTATCGCTGTAGGCGTTGTTGTTACCGGCGTTGCCCGGATATTCCCAGTCGATATCTACTTCAGAGAACATCGGGAAGCGGGTGAACAGTTTCGCTACGCCCTTCGCAAAGGTGCTGCGACCAGCGGGGGTTTGAGACATGTTGTGGAAACCACTGCTCATGGTCCAGCCACCGATACTCATTGAGAGCGCCAGCGTATGGCCCAACGTTTTGGCTTTTGCCTGCAAATCACGCAAGCCGCCAACGATACCTTTTACCGTCGCCTGGGTGGCAGAATTCACATCCATTTCCACCCAGTCGGCATTTTTCAGACCAACGTTGTTGCTGGTCTGGAAGTCGCCCCACGGATCAAGGAAGGTCGGTTCGTTAGTGACTTTATTCAGGTTCCTTGCAGCGCGGGCAATTACCTCGGCTTTTTCACCGGTAGTGTCACCGACGATGCCCAGGAAACCGAGAATGATTTTGTCGTACGCCGTCGGGCTGACGTTGGCTAAATCATATCCACGGCCACGGTTCTCTGGCGTATCATCACCGTCGCTCTGGCGGCTGTCATACTGGGACCAGTCGGTGTAGTAACCGAAGACTTTCGGTTTGTTGGTGGTGTCATACTTGTTGTATACCGGTTTAGCGACGCGTGCAGAGGTATAACTGTATTTCACTGTATCTTTAGACGCGTCAAAACCGTCTGCTGCATAAGATTTATCAGTCAGAGAATCAGTTTGGATCAATTTATTGGTAGTCATATTAGTTTCCTGAATAAAAAGTTAAGGGCCTAACAGCGTCGTGCTGTTGGGTCTATAATTGAAGAGGTTGTTATTTCTCTCAAATCATCATTCAGCAAAAATATTTATGACGGTAATGATGCGCGGTATATGAGCATCAATTCTGATTCTGAGATCCCTGAAAAGAGAGAACGAGTGGAACGAACACCGAAGCTGCCTGTTAAATCATCAATATAGAGAATCATACAGACTAAGACTATAATTACGCTTTGATGACACAAATGATGCCGATAAAACACACAACTTAACGTGAATTATTCCATTTTTTATTATTTCCATGTTGAGAAAAACTCAAAAGTTTTTTTACTCTCCTTCAAAATGGGCATCAGTTTTTATAACAGATCACAACTTATCTAAAATTACTCATAATAATTTGATTGAGTATGGTGAATTTTAAAAAACCAGATACGATAATTCCTATCGAAAAGTGAATTTCTGATATTCCAATCACCGTTCCGGAGAGAGTCGAAAGATGAGTGTTTATCTTATTAATGGTCAGTACGTATTCAATGAAGGAACAAAAGAACTCAAGACTCTAAATAACGACATGAATATTAAACTGACAACCATGAGATCCCGCTGCCTCAGTTTTATCATTGAACATGCTAAAGATGAAGTCATTGAGAAGTCGGCGATATCTTATGCGTTATGGGGAGCGAGAAGTACGTTTACCAGCGATGCCAGCCTGACCCAAACGCTCTATTTAATTCGTCGTGACCTTAAAACCTTAGGATTGGATGAATTATTTATTACCGTGCCTAAATCGGGAATTCGGGTAAATACTTCAGTAAGTATCGATGTTATTCAGGAAAAGATCCCCAAACGTAAACTATCTTATAAACCCCTGTTGTTAAGCCTGATCGTGTCACTGCTTTTAATTGGCGTGGGTACGTATCTGGCTCTGACAATCTGACGCCACAGAGGGCCTCACCATGTCTCTTAATCCCGTGATCGTTGCTGTACTTGAAAATGAAGGTGCTTATGTTAATCATCCCGACGATCCCGGCGGCCCAACCCACTGGGGGATAACTGAAAAAACCGCGAGGGAATATGGCTACACCGGCGATATGAAAGAATTTACCCGCGATCAGGCTTACGCCATTCTTGAGAAAAATTACTGGTATCAACCCGGATTTGACAAAGTCTATGCCATATCTCCGGCACTGGCACTCGAGCTATGTGACACAGGCACCAATATGGGGCCATCCGTTGGTGTTAAGTGGTTACAGCGCTGGCTCAACGCCTACAATCAACAAGGTCGATATTATCCTGACGTTAACGTTGACGGCAAAATAGGGCCGATGACACTGGATGCCTTATCTGCCTTCCTGAAAGAACGAGGCCAGGAAGGTGATGCCGTGCTTGTTACCTCACTTAATTGCAGCCAGGGACAACGCTATCTGGATTTAGCCGAGAGTAAAGCCAGTAATGAATCTTTTATCTATGGCTGGATGAAGGGTCGGGTTCGTCTGAGCAACACATAAACATAAGAATTTCTTATATTAATAAACGCAATCGCAGACATTCACTTGTGATGTTGAAATATTTTCATCTGCTAATTAATCATTCAAAATAGCCGTCGATTTACAGAAACACCTAAAATTAAGATATTTTTTACTTTATTTGTAGCGTCACAATGTGAATGATGCTGGCTCCCTGTCTGTGTTCTGGAGAAAAGTAATGAATGAACGAAAGATAAATGAATTTGATTATAATCTTATCAAAATAATGAATGAGGTGATTGTTTCAGGCAGCCTTTCCCGCGCTGCGGACAAACTGGAACTGTCGGTTTCTGCGGTGAGTCTTTCCATTAATAAGCTGCAGCGTTACATAGGCGTGGAACTGTTTATCCGGACGGCTCAGGGGATGAAACCCACACAAACTGCATTGGATATTCATGACTCTTTTTCACATGCCATGTGCATTATTGATGATGTAGTGCACAAGGCTAAAAATCACGAAAAATCAGTCTCTACCGTCAGAGTAATGTGTTCCGATTTGGTCGAAAGTTTTTATTTTCAACGTTTGCATCAGCGTGATGATTTACAGGAAACACTGTTCGTTTTCACCAACGCGACCCTGTTTAATCATGATGAGTGCGTAAGAAACCTTTTGCAGTCAGGTAATGATATTGTTCTGAGCAATTTCCCACTGAATCACAGCAGTATTACTTCGGTCGAAATTGACTCCGTCGATAATTTCGTCGTGGTGTGCAGCGATACCAGTTTACTCGCGTCACAAAAAGCCTTTACACTTTCACATTATTATACCTTACCTCATGCCGTCTATTGCCACAGCGAAGGTCAGGTAAAGAAACTGATTTCAGTCAATAACCAGCATATGCCAAATAATAAATCGAATATGAGGAAAGTGGTTTATAACTCCTCCTCCCTCAATGGCATCATTGCCGCCATTGAACGAAGTGATATGATCGCAATATTTCCCACCAAAGTCGCCGAGTATTTTATTGATAAACGTCACAGCAAATTAGCGACCTTCTCCTTACCTGATGACATCCATCACGAGACATTGAAAACATACGCAAATTTTGTCACCCGCACCACCAAGATTCGCGGTATTAATCATATTATTTCTTCATTTAAAGCCGTAGAAAACTGCCAATAATAATGAAATATGTAATTAGCTGCATAGGCAACATCACACAATATTTGTGATGAAATAAGTTCTGATTTTAATAGTGATACAATCAGGTGAACACTAGTCTTTATAAGTCAGCTTCCGACTGACATATAACTCACCCACTCTTAAAGAGTCGTGTTTCAGTTTTTTGCAACGCATAAAGGGTATTAACTATGCACAGATTAAAGGCCCAGCTTTGCCTCAATTTCATTACGCTGTCTTGCCTTCTGGCAGGCTCTTCAATGGCTATTGCAGACGATACTGCCGCCACCACTGAACCCTATGTCATTAAAGAGAGTGACCTGGTAAAAAAAAGAAGCCTCACTGACGCAAAATCCGCTTATGCAGGCAGTGAAGGCATCCATCCGCACGCTCGATAACGACTCGGTTGAAAAAATTGCGCCGGGGCGCGCTGCTAACCCCGACAACGTGAAACGCGTTGAAAAAAACCTCAGCAAAGATCAATGGGAATATATCTTCCCACTGCGCGCGCCGGAATACAGCTACGAAAAATTCCTGAAGGCGATAGGTAAATTCCCGGCAGTGTGCGGCACTTACACCGACGGGCGTGATTCCGACGCTATTTGCCGCAAAGCGCTGGCGACCATGTTTGCGCACTTCGCGCAGGAAACCGGCGGGCATGAAAGCTGGCGTCCTGAAGCAGAATGGCGGCAGGGGCTGGTGTGGCTGCGGGAAATGGGCTGGGTTGAAGGCCAGAAAGGCGGGTATAACGGCGAATGTAATCCGGACGTCTGGCAGGGGCAAACATGGCCTTGTGGCAAAGATGCGCAGGGTGATTTTGTCAGCTACTTTGGCCGTGGCGCGAAACAACTTTCCTACAACTACAATTACGGCCCGTTCTCAGATGCGATGTTTGGCACCGTCAGAACTCTGCTCGATAAACCGGAGCTGGTAGCGGACACCTGGCTAAACCTCGCCAGCGCGGTGTTCTTCTTCGTCACCCCGCAGGCACCTAAGCCAAGCATGCTGCACGTGATCGATGGTACCTGGGTGCCGAACGATCACGATAAAGCCAACGGTCTGGTGCCGGGCTTCGGCGTCACCATTCAGATCATCAACGGCGGTGTGGAATGCGGCGGCCCGACTGAGATTGCTCAGGGCGAAAACCGTATCTCCTACTACAAAAGTGAAGCGGATTATCTGAAGGTGCCGGTCGCTGCTGATGAAGTGCTGGGCTGTAAGAACATGAAACAGTTCGACGAAGGCGGCTCCGGCGCCCTGCCGCAGTACTGGGAACAGGACTGGGGATGGGATCCGACCACGCCGACAGGCTCGACGTATTCCTGTCAGTTAGTCGGTTATCAGACGCCGTTCTCCTCATTCAAAGAGGGCGACTATAAACGCTGCGTCCAGCACTTCTTCAACGTGACGATTGTCGATGATTCAGGTAAGGCCGAGCCGGTGACACCAACGCCGGATCCGACACCAACGCCAACACCGACACCAGCCCCGACCGACACCAATGCCGCGCCCGTCGCGGTACTGACCGGGCCGATTGGTGAAGTCGAAAGTCAGGCGAACGTAACCCTTAACGCCTCGGCGTCGAGTGATGCGAACGGTGACAAACTGTCTTACACCTGGCTCCTGCCCAACGGCACCGCGCTGGAAGGCACCGATCGCGACAGCATCAGTTTTGTTGCCCCGACAGTGACCGTGAAGAAAAGTTACACCTTCAACCTGACGGTATCTGACGGCAAAAAAAGCAACGTGGCTTCGTATACGCTGACCGTCACACCGCAGGTTCAGCCGCTGCCGGATACTGGCTCGGGCAAAACGTGTGCGAATAACTGGGATGCACAGAAAATCTATTACGGTGGTGAAAGCGTTGTGTGGAAAGGCAAGGAGTATCTGGCTAACTATTGGACACAAAACAATGAACCTGGTAACCCGGAGTTCACTGGTGAGTGGTCACAATGGAAGGAAATTAAAGCCTGTAAGTAGTCTTTGTTATTATGGTCACTCCTGACCGGGGAAAATCAAATGGGCGATCAATGATCGCCCATTTTTTCCGTGTCAGCTCGCCGCCAGCATCGGTTCCAGTACCGGTACCGTTTGCTCCTCGACCAGCCCCAGCAGGATTTTCTTCACCGCCATCGCCTCCTGAGACAGCGCCAGCGTTTCTGATACGCATAAGGATAACGGCACCTGAATCGCCGGGCTGCTGATACACGACATCCAGGCTTTCGCCGGGCCTGTCATCGCCCGCGCGGCGGATTCCGGCAAGATAGTCGCACCCAGACCACTGGCCACTGCGGCGGTGAGTGTCGCAGAGGATTCGATTTCACCAATGACGTTGGCGCTCAGCCGGCGTATCGCCATCGCATCATCCACCAGACGGCGCATCACATTATAAGATCGCGGCATGAACAGATTCAGCTTAGCCACATCGCTCAAATCAACGTATTTTCCCGGATTCGGTACGGCGTGCGTGCCGACCAGATAAAGATCTTCTTTCATCAGCGGCTGACTGCACAGCCCGATTTCAGGACGTGCACCGTACAGCACCGCCATGTCCATGCGGCCATCCAGTACCAGTTCGCCGAGCGCCGTGCCGAAGTTTTCATTGAGGTACAACAAAATCCCCGGATGCTGCTCGCGCACGGCTTGCAACAATGGCAATGCCAGCTGCGAGGCGGCCGTTCCCGGCGCAAGGCCGACGGATACCTGCCCGCTCAGCGACTGCCCTGCACTGCTTACCGCACAATGGGCCTGCTCGCACTGGCGCAAAATCGCCTGGGCGTGCGAATAAAGAATATTACCGGCTTCGGTAGGCGTCACGCCGCGCTTGGTGCGAATCAGCAATTGTTGCTGCAACTCACCTTCCAGCGTCGCCAGTTGCTGGCTCAGTGCCGGTTGGGCGATATGCAGAACCTCAGCGGCCTGCGTCAGGCTGCCAATATCGACGATTTTCACAAAGTACTTTAAACGTCTGAGATTCATCTCTGCCTCCATCTTGCGCGGTAAGGGGTACCCTGAACTAAATTTATGTACGTACAGCGTATTTATTAGCAGGTCTGATAAAAGCAAGATCTGCGCCAATCTCGGGTGCGCAGAGGAAAAACCCTGCCTGACCGCGCCAATGCCGCAGAACATAAGAGAAAACTATCGCAGGATGACGAGAGAAAAGCCCGCTTCGGCAGAAATCAAACAGACATGCCCCCGTATTTTCGCGCCTGCTGCACCAACATAATGCATTCTTATGGGTCAGCCTTATCAATTAGCAGGGTTAATAACACCCGCTGAAGAGTGGCCTGGCTTGCGCCGCCAATGGGAAAAAACCGCCTTTTTGACTCTATTCTCAACAACTTGACCAAAGTATCAGCAAACGCACACATTTATGCAGTTTCCCCTTTGACATGCTCAGGGGCAGTCGCTATTATTCGCCCCGTTCCAACGATTCCTCTGTAGTTCAGTCGGTAGAACGGCGGACTGTTAATCCGTATGTCACTGGTTCGAGTCCAGTCAGAGGAGCCATATTAGAAAAGCCCGCTTAGGAAACTAAGCGGGCTTTTTGCTTTTGTGGATTGTCTGATGGCGGGCTGTGCCAGGCCGGATTCGTCACCCGGCGTAAAATTCGTTATCATCCGCCACCCACTTTCCTTCCGGCCAGTCTGATGTCAGCAATTATCGATACTTTTATTGCCCCGCCGTGCCATGACCAGATAGACATTCTTTATCAGGACGAACACCTGTTGCTTATCAACAAGCCCTCCGGGCTGCTCAGCCTTTCAGGGAAGAATCCGCAAAACCTCGATTCGGTGCATCACCGGCTGGTAAAGCTGTTCCCCGGCTGTACGCTTGTCCACCGTCTTGATTTCGGCACGTCCGGATTAATGGTGATTGCCCGCAACAAAGCGATAAATGCCGCACTCTGCCAGCAGTTCAGCAACCGCACGGTGACCAAAATGTACAGCGCCCTGCTGTGCGGACATCTGGATGACGACGAAGGAATAATAGACGCGCCGATTGCCAAAGACCCGGCGCTGTTTCCGCTGATGTCGATTTGCGCAATCCACGGCAAACCCGCCCGCTCCCGGTATCGGGTCGCTGAGCGGATTTATCATGAGCGGGAAGAGGGGACGTTACTGCCATTGACGCGGGTAGAACTCACCCCGGAAACCGGACGCACGCACCAGCTGCGCATCCATTGCCAGCAACTCGGCCACCCTATTTTAGGCTGTGACCTTTACGGCGGTCTCCTGCTGCCGGGGACGGAGCGGACACCGCGGCTGATGCTGCATGCCAGTGAGCTGCATTTTGTGCATCCGGTCAGCGATGAGCCGGTCGTTGCCCGTAATGATAGCCCGTTCTGAAAACGTTGATTACCACATCAAATCATCAGGCACTTTAAAGTCAGCATACGGATCTTCTTCATCCTGCTCTTCCTGACTCAGCGCACTGTTTAATACAATGCTGTTTGCATCGCGCTGGGCAATTTTATCCGCGACGCTGGCGGGGATAATCGCGTACTGACTCTCGCCGCTGCTTTCAACCACCAGACGGGCGATAGCCAGACGGCCACTGATCAGCTGCGCCTGAGTTGTCTTATCCACAAAGATTTTTTTGATTAAATTGCCGTCTGTGAAGTTAAAGCCAATATCGCCTTTTGAAATATCGACTCTGTTCATTTCAATCAGCTGCTTCACCTGCGCTTTATATTCTTTCGATAAGGCCGCTTGTTTTTGTTGTTCGCTCAGCTGCTTATCACGCTCAAGCTGCGCCTTCTTATTTTCTTCCACCGCCTCTCTGGCCTCACGGGCCTGAACGCGTGATTTCTTCGCCGTTCGCTGAACTTTGTCCATTTTCTTGCTGGACACTAATCCCGCTTTTAGCAGTTGCTCTTGTAAAGTCAGTTTTGTCATGTTCGTTTCTAAATCCGTTGAATAATGTGCAGGATTATACCTGTAATTTTTGATGCTATGCCAGATTGCAGGGGCTGAATACCGCGCAGCGTAATTTTCACCGCTTCAGCATCAATTAAACATTGGCGTCACCGGCCAGACCCGCCATATTTAGAGTGACCTGATGATGAACGAAGAAAAAAGGAAAAGCGTATGGATAACAAGTCACTTACCGCTGTAGAGGCGATTGATAAACTCGAAGAGATGTACAATAACTCGGTCGCGGCACTGCGGGATGCGATTAAGGATTTCATCGTTCAGGGCACACTGCCGGACATGGCTGCGCGCGCAGCGGGATTGTTCGTTTACCCGGAACTGCGTGTGAGCTGGGACGGCGTGACGCCCGCTAAAAATCCGACCCGCGCCTATGGCCGCTTTTCTCACCCCGGACGTTATGCCACCACCATCACCCACCCCGAGCTGTTCCACCGTTATCTCATCGAGCAGCTTTCTTTGCTCGAGGAAGAATACAATGCGGTGATTGAGGTCGTGCCGTCGCAGCAGGAGATCCCTTATTCCTACGTCATCGACGGTTCGGATTTGATGCTCGACCGCTCAATGAGTGCTGGGCTGGCAAAACATTTCCCCACCACAGAGCTTTCGCAAATTGGCGATGAAACCGCCGACGGGTTGTATTATCCCGGCGATACCTTTCCGCTTTCACATTTTAACGCGCTGCGCGCTGATTTCTCCCTCGCACGTCTGCGCCACTACACCGGCACGCTAATCGAGCATTTCCAGCCATACGTGCTGTTCACCAACTACACCCGCTATGTGGATGAGTTTGTCAGCTGGGCGTGCGCACAGATTGCCGATCCCGACAGCCCGTACGAAGCGCTGGCCTGTGCGGGCAGCGTATTTATTACCGCCGACACGCTCTATCCGGAACAGGCCGTTTCAGACCTGGCGTGGAAAAAACATCAGATGCCAGCCTATCATCTGATTGCACGCGACGGGGCCGGGATAACACTCGTGAACATCGGTGTCGGCCCGGCGAATGCCAAAACTATTTGCGATCATCTGGCCGTATTACGTCCGCACGTCTGGCTGATGATTGGTCACTGCGGCGGATTACGCGAAACTCAATCCATCGGCGATTACGTTCTGGCCCACGCTTATCTGCGTGACGATCACGTTCTTGATGCCGTCCTGCCGCCGGATATCCCTATCCCAAGCATTGCCGAAGTGCAGCGCGCGCTCTATGACGCCACCAAAAAGATGAGCGGCATGCCGGGTGAAGAAGTGAAACAACGCCTGCGCACCGGGACGGTGGTGACGACCGATGACCGTAACTGGGAGCTGCGCTACGCCGCCTCTGCGCTGCGTTTTAATCTCAGCCGCGCCGTGGCCGTGGATATGGAGAGTGCGACCATCGCCGCACAGGGTTATCGCTTTCGCGTGCCGTACGGCACTTTACTCTGCGTCTCTGATAAACCTCTGCACGGCGAAATCAAACTGCCGGGTCAGGCCAACAAGTTCTATGAAGGGGCAATCTCGGAGCATTTGCAAATCGGTATCTGTGCCATCGATCTGCTGCGCGCCGAGGGCGATCATCTGCATTCACGCAAATTACGTACCTTTAACGAACCCCCTTTCCGATAATTGTTTTTTAACACTTTAATTACCCCGCTTCTTAAAAAAGACTTTGCATAATGCAGAGTCTTTTACCATCATAAATTAAAACGCTGTTCTACTTTCTGCCATCTGGAATTCTCTTGCAAAACGTCATCGTCTCTTTGCGCAAAGCCATCGAGCGCACGCCCTGGTATCCGAAACGGCGTTCTTACCGCACCCTGTTCTGGCGTGAAATCACGCCCCTCGCTGTGCCTATTTTCTTCGAGAATGCCTGCGTTCTGCTGATGGGCGTCCTGAGTACGTTTCTGGTCAGCTGGCTGGGCAAAGAAGCGATGGCGGGCGTTGGGCTGGCAGACAGTTTTAACATGGTGATCATTTCGTTCTTCGCCGCTGTCGATCTCGGCACGACAGTGGTGGTCGCCTTCAGCCTGGGTAAACTCGATCACGAACGTGCCCGCGCTGCGGCGCGTCAGTCGCTGGCGATCATGACCGTCTTTGCGGTGCTGCTGGCGATCGTACTCCAGTTTTCCGGCCATGTGATTATCGACATGATCGCCGGTAACGCCGAACCGCAAGTCAAAGAGATGGCGCTATCTTATCTGCAAATGAGTAGCTGGAGTTATCCGGCGGCGGCCATTGCGCTGATTGGCTCAGGTGCGCTGCGCGGTGCCGGTAATACCAAAATTCCGATGCTGCTGAACGGCGGCATGAACATCCTCAATCTGGTTATCAGCAGCGTGCTGATTTACGGTTGTTTCGGCTGGAACGGTCTGGGCTTTATCGGCGCAGGTCTCGGCCTGACCATTGCCCGATACATCGGTGCGATAGCGGTTATCGCGGTGCTGATGGTCGGCTTTAATCCCTCACTCAAAATCTCGCTGAAAAGTTACTTCCTGCCGCTCAATACCAATATTCTGCGCGAAGTACTCGGTATCGGCATTCCCGCCAGTATTGAATCCGTGCTGTTCAACGGCGGAAAATTACTGACGCAAGTTTTCGTCGCCGGAATGGGCACCAACGTCATTGCTGGTAACTTTATCGCCTTCTCCATCGCGGCCTTAATCAACCTGCCGGGAAACGCCCTGGGCTCGGCGTCGACCATTATCGTCGGTACGCGGCTGGGCAAAGGACAAATCGCCCAGTCCGAACGCCAGCTGCGCCACATCTTCTGGCTGTCGACCTTTGGACTGTGCGTACTGGCGTTTCTGTCTGTGCCCTTCGCTGGCCTGCTGGCGCGCTTTTACACCAATGAAGAAGACGTGATTGACGTGGTCAAAATCCTTATCTGGCTGAATGCCGCATTTATGCCGTTCTGGGCAGCATCCTGGGTTCTGCCCGCCGGTTTGAAAGGCGCGCGCGACGCCCGTTTCACCATGTACGTGTCGATGGTGGGCATGTGGGGATGTCGTATTGTGGTCGGCTATTTCCTCGGGATCGTACTTGGCTTTGGCGTCGTAGGTATCTGGCTTGGGATGTTCCTCGACTGGATCGTGCGCGGAGTGTTCTTCTACTGGCGCATGGCCAGCGGCCGCTGGCTGTGGAAGTATCCAAAGTCGAAGAGGACGCAATAGTAAAGATGAGAAGTTTGCCGCGAACACCGCCGCAAACTCCCGTTTCAGGAAGGCTTATTCAGCAATAACCGGCTTTTGCAAATCCACCGACGTTTTAGATTTCTGGCAGCAGAGGTAAATAATCCCCAGCAGCGGGATCCAGCCAAGGATAATGCCCAGCACCACGTTCATCACGGCGTAAGTTTCGGGCGAGGCATACTGGACAAGGATCATATTCAGCATCCGCGAGATGACGCCCGCCAGATAGACGCCGCCAAACCACCACCCGGACCGGCCAATATCATGCATACGGCGGATACCGACGGCGAGAAGAGGCAGCGCCAGTACCAGCGCGAAAAGGCTGTACGCCATTCCGGCGTAGAGCACGCCAATGTAAGGATCGCCCGCCATGGAGAAGAAAGAGATGGTGCCCATCACCAGCAAAATCATCAACACGATATTACCCAGCGTGAAGACCCAAAATTCCTTTCTGGTCGCCCTGCCCGCAAATTTCACATAGCCTTTCCAGCCCTGCAAATAACACTGCCATAAGGTCATTCCTTCATTTCCTTTTGTCTTTTTAAAAGTCTGAGGGATTTAAACCGTTTCCTACTGGCCGCGCAACTGCGAAGCGAGTTTATCCAGCTGATCGGCGATCTGGTTCAGATCTTTGTCCTGCCCACCCGGCGCGCGGGTGGAATTACGCACAACCAGCTTTGCCGGTAAGACTTTGGAGACCGTAACGTCATTCTTCGTGGCCAGCAGCCGTTCAACCGCCTCTTTGCTTTGCAAATCCAGATCCAGCGACACCGTGGTGAGCGCCGGATGGAAGAACGCGCTGTCATAGGTGTCATCGTAGCCAACGATCGACACCTGCTGCGGGATAGCGACGTTGTGCTGATGCAGCGCACTGATAACGCCCAGCGCCATCTGGTCATTCCCCACCAGCATCGCGGTAAACTGTGGCGTCTCACGCAGCATGTGCAGCGCATTGTAATAGCCACTTTTCGCGCTCCAGTCGCCATGGATAACCGTCACCGGCTGTAACCCCTTCTCCGTCAGCGTCTCCTGCCAGCTCCTGAGGCGCAGGCGCGATGATACCGAATCCTCCGGCCCGGCCAGCAGTGCGAACTCCCGGTGACCTAACTCCAGCAGATATTCGACGCTGGCGCGCGAACCGTCCGCCGGGTTAAAGCAGACGTTAAACACCGTGCTTGTCGGGTCGACATCAAGGAACAGGCACAAAATATCGCGATTGTTCTCGTAGATAAGCTCCGCTTCGGCGCTTTCCAGCGGGATGTTGATAATCACGCGATCTACCCGCTGGGATTTCAGCTCGTTGATGGAGTCCTGAATGCTTTGATTGACGTCTTCGTCAATCATCGAAATCAGCACCTGATAACCGGCCTGATGCGCGTATTTTTTGACGGAGGCGGCTATCTGCGAAGGCGCGTGCAGTGCCAGCGACGTGGTCACCAGCCCCAACGTGAAACTCTGTTTGCCGACCAGTTGCTGTGCCAGACGGTTAGGTACATAACGCAGGACTTCAATTGCCTGCTCGACTTTCAGACGGGTGGCGTCAGAGACGTTGGCGGACTTGTTCAAAACCCGCGAAACGGTCTGATAAGACACGCCGGCGTAGCGGGCAACATCTTCTAATGTCGAACTTTTCGATTTCATTCTCTTTCCCTGCCTGGAACCTGTGAACGTAGCTTACCCCCACATCAATCGACTCAAACTACGGGATCTCATCTAAAAGTTCAATCTGGCGAGCCAGGCACTGCATAAGTTATACGTTAACATTGCATAATCTTGTGATTTAAATCACTACCCGTTTATTTATACACCACAAGTTATGGATCTAAATCACAATTCAGGATGTGTAAAATTGATCATTATTGTTTCTGGGTATCTTATAGATTCCGTAAATGTGAACGTCATACAATCATAAGGAAAAAGAATGAAACACAACTTACGCACTCTGGCTGTGGCGGTTTCCCTCGCCATCACGGCAGGCCCTGCAGTGGCAAATGATATTGATTTTCATGGCTATCTGCGTTCAGGGCTGGGTGTTTCCGGCAGTGGCAGCTTAGAACAGTTCCAAAAAAATAAAGTCGGTCGTCTGGGCAACGAAGACGACACCTACGGTGAAGTCGAACTGGGCAGTGAAGTCTACAAAAAGGACGATGTGAGTTTTTATGTCGACTCCATGGTCAGCATGGTTTCCGACGGCTCAAATGATGATGAAAGCACCGTTAACGACGACGCGCAGTTCGGCCTGCGTCAGCTGAATCTGCAAATCAAAGGGCTGGTGCCGTGGGATAAAGATGCGGTGATCTGGGGCGGGAAACGCTACTACCAGCGCCACGACTTGCACATCATCGACACCAAATACTGGAACATCTCCGGTGCCGGGGCCGGGGTGGAAAACCTGAAGCTTGGCGAAGGTGCGCTGTCCGTGGCGTGGATCCGTGGCGATGCCAATGACGTGGATTACCGCGTCGACGGCGATAATGACGTTAACATCAACTACATCGACGTACGTTATGCCGGAATCAAACCGTGGAACGGCGCGTGGATGGAAATCGGTGCGGACTACGCCATGCCGAACCTGACGCACGATCAGAAAGAGTACGGCGGCCTGTATGACGCGGATAATGGCGTGATGCTGACCGGCGAAATCAGTCAGGACATGTGGGGCGGCTATAACAAACTGGTTTTACAGTACGCGGACAAAGGTCTGGCCCAGAACATGATCTCCCAGGGCGGCGGCTGGTATGACATGTGGAACTACACCAATGACGCCACCGGTTATCGCGGCATCATCACCGGTCTGATTCCGATCACCAGCAAATTCAGCCTCAACCACGTGCTGACCTACGGCCACGCGGATAACATCACGGCTTACACCGACACTACCGAACTGGTCTCGCTGGTTGGCCGCGCGCAGTATCAGTGGACAGATTACGTGCGTACCATCGGTGAAGTCGGTACTTTCTATCAGAAAGATGATTACAAGAACGGCTCTAACTACAAACAGGGCGGCCAGAAATACACCCTGGCGATGGGTCTGGCAGCAGGTCCTGAGTTTATGTCCCGTCCTGAACTGCGCGTATTTGCGTCGTATCTGAATGACTCAGAGCATGGCGATACGTTTGAAGATCACACCAAATCCGACACCTGGAACTTTGGGGTTCAGGTTGAAGCCTGGTGGTAAGTTGTTTGTTCATGAAGTAAACGTTATGCCTGAAATACCGTATTAAAATAAATCTGTGTCTGATGATATTACGAAATAACCTCATTGTTATAAATGCTCAGGGTTTAACGCATTTTCTCTTGTAGGGGATCGTGACGTTTTTTGTACCCGCACAGCAGCATCGTTATTATTACTAAAGTGTCAAAGTAAATAAAAAAGGCAGCCAAATTATCTGGCTGCCTTTTTATTATTTCAGTGTGCTTTTAATTTAACTTAAAATTTAAATAAGCTTAATTACTCTGTAAGCCAAACTTTTCAGTCATCAGTTTCTTCAGGCTGTCGGACTGCTTGCCGAATATCGCATGCACTTCCTGGCCGATAATGACCACACCAATCGCGCCGGTCTGCTGGATAGCGCCTGAGTTAACGCGCTTTAACTCTTTGACCTTCACGCGCAGACGGGTAATACAAGCATCGACATTGATAATGTTATCGTGCCCGCCAAGCGCCTCAATTAATAACGCGACGTCGGTGGACGGCGGTACTTCATCTTTCAGATTTTTATTCTTCGCCGAGAACACATGCATAAAGTCTTTAATATTGACCATGATTAATCCTCTCTTGCAGAAATGAAAAAACGTGCAGCAGGGAATATTCCCCACGGCACGTCAGGAGTAAAACTTATTGTGTGATTTTACGCGTCAGGATCTGGCAGCCAAATGCCGGTAACGTCAGTTTGCGCGGCAGGTTCCCGCCGTGAACGATATCCTGATAATCCTGCGGCAAGGCAACGGTCTGGCTGTCAGCATTGTAGTTTTGCAGGAAGATAAACTCGCTTTCACCATCGGTACGGCGCGCGGCAGTCACACCTTCCGGCAGCGGCGTATTGATGGCGCGCGGCAACTTCATCTCCTTCGCCAGCGCGGTAAAGAAATCGGCATGGAACTGCTGATCGTTACGCGACGCCACGTAGTACGCCTGCCCTTTGCCGTACAGATTCACGGTCACGGCCGGATTACCGGCATAGAAATCGTCGCCGTAGGTGGCCAGCGCTGCCGCCCCTTCCAGATGGATCACTTCGCACAGCTGCGAGGCGCGATACGGGCCGCTGAGCCCCAGCGCGTTGCCCTCCACACCGGCGACGCTGTTGTGCTGTTCATCGGTCAGGCTGTCTATCTCTTCCGCCCAGATGCCCAACACCGGTCGCAGCGGTCCGGGGAATCCGTTGAGGAAGCACAAATCGGTTTCGTTGACGATCCCGCTCCAGTAGGTCGCGACAAAGCGTCCGCCAGCCTGAACAAAGGCGCTGATGCGCTCTCCGACGCCCTCGCGCACCATGTACAGCATCGGGGCAATCACCAGATCGTAGCCCTGCAAATCGCAGTCTGCGTTAATCACGTCCACCGCAATTCCCTGCGCCCAGAGCGCGCGGTAATGATCGGCGACGGTATTTTCGTAATGCAGCCCGGCGTTACGCGGCCCCATCGCATCATCCATCGCCCAGCGGCTTTCCCAGTCGAAGATGATGGCAACTTTGGCTTCTACACGGCTGCCCGCCACCGGCGATAATGCCGATAAAATCGAGCCAAGCTCTGCGACTTCGCGCCCGACGCGGGTGTCGATGTGCCCGACGTGATCGACCACTGCACCGTGGAATTTCTCGCAAGAACCACGGCTTTTACGCCACTGGAAATACTGCACGGAATCCGCTCCGTGGGCGACCGCCTGCAAGGAAGAGAGAATGTGCATTCCCGGCTTTTTCAGTTTGCTGGTCGGCTGCCAGTTGGTGAAACTCGGCGTCGATTCCATCAGCACAAAAGGCTTGCCCTGCTTGAGGGTACGCATAAGGTCATGATACATCGCGGTATACGCCGCGAGACCGATGTCATCCTTACGGGTGTGCCACATCGGGTAGCTGTCCCAGGAAATGAAATCCAGCACGCCGGCAAGTTTCCAGTAATCGTAATCGTAGAAATATTCCATGAAGTTAGTGGTCGCCGGTAACGCCGGATTTTCGGCTTTCAGCGGCCGGATTTCTTCGCTGCAAAAACGCGTAACCTGATCGGTATTAAAACGCCGCCAGTCAAGATTCAGGCCGTGAACCCCATTTTCGCCCTGCGGTGATGGCGATTCGAGCTGCGACCAGTCGGTGTAAGTGTGGCTCCAGAAGGTGCTCCACCAGGCTTTGTTCAGCGCATCAAGCGTGACATAACGGGCTTTCAGCCAGTCGCGAAACTGCCCCTGACAGGCGTCGCAATGGCATTCGCCGCCGTATTCATTGGAGATGTGCCAGCCAATCACCGCCGGATGGTTCGCGTAACGCTTCGCCAGCTGGCCGTTCATCAGCTGCACTTTTTCGCGGTAAACCGGCGAGCTCATGCAATGATTATGACGCCCGCCGTGCAGCGCGGGAACGCGGTCGCGCCCGACGCGCAGTACCTGCGGATATTTTTGCGACATCCATGCCGGACGCGCGCCGCTGGGTGTCGCGAGAAACACCGAAATACCGTTTTCATGCAGGCGGTTTAGCACCTGATCCATCCAGTCAAAGGTGTAGCGGCCTTCTTCAGGTTCCAGCGCTGACCAGCTGAAAATCCCCACTGACATCACGTTGCAGCGTGCTTCTTTCATCATTTCGACATCGCGCACCAGCACGTCGGGGTGATCCAGCCATTGCTCGGGGTTGTAATCCGCGCCGTGTAACAGACCGGAAATCTTACTGCTCAGAAGAGGGAATTTCGTCATGCTTAATCCTTTAAATCCGTAAGAAATAGACAGTGCTCCCCGGCCAAGGCGGCCGGGGAAAAGGGAATCAGTTGAAGACTTTGATGGAAGGTAAAACCTGACCGTCACAGCTGAACAGCGCCTGATTTTCGCGGGCGTTGCCCTCTTTCCAGTGGTCATTGATGTAGGTCATTCCAGCCGGTGTCGCCCAGCCCGCGCCATTAACCGGGATCCAGGTCGGCTCCCAGTAGAACAAGCCTTTGCCGCGGTTTTCGGGCACAGCCACCAGACTTTTGATCATATCGCTGAGGAAATCGGCCTGACCCTGCACGGTGCCCGGATAGCCGCCATCTTTGGCTTCTTTCTCGTTGAAGCTGTTCTCGGCGGCATCGCAGTTTTGGGTGCTGTAGCCATACGCCACTTCAACGACGATCACGTCTTTGTTGTAGCGTTTACTGATGTCGTCCATGTTCGTTTGCAGCGCGGAGATCGGCCCGTTCCAGTAGGTATAAAACGACAGGCCAATCACGTCGTAAGGGACGTTGCGCTGATTGATTTCATCGAACCACCAGCGGAAGGTGTCATTCTTCGTGCCTTCGGCCAGATGCAGCATGATTTTGATTTTCGACGGGTCTTTCTCATCCGCCCGCACGCCGGAAATCGCCGCATTCAGCAGTCCGGCCAGACGGTCAAACTCACCGCCGCCCTCGCCCCAGCTTTTGCCTTCCGGCCACAAAATCCCGCCGTTCATTTCATTGCCGACCTGCACCATGTCCGGCACCACGCCCTGCTGGCGGAACTGCGCGATCACCTCACGGCTGTAATCATGAATGGCAGTTTTCAGCTGCGGATAATCCATCTTCGCCCAGCTCTTCGGCTTGAACTGTTTTCCCGGGTCGGTCCAGAAATCGCTGTAATGGAAGTCGAGCAGAATTTTGAAGCCCTGCGCTTTGGCGCGCTTCGCCAGTTCCAGCGTGGTCGCCAGGTCGTTATTGCCGCCGCCGTAAGGTTTGCCCGCCGCGTCTTTCGGATCAACCCACAAACGCAGGCGCACGTAGTTAAAACCGTTTTGTTTAAGGATCACCATCGCGTCCTGCTGCTTGTGGTTCTGATCAAAAAACTTGCCACCGTGCTTTTCAACATCAATCAGCGTGGAAATGTCCGCGCCTTTAATGAAATCTGCCGGAACGTTGGCGACCTTTTTGATACTGACGTTTTCTGCTGCACAGGAAAATGACATCGCCAGAAACAGGCAGGCAACCGTACTTTTAGTGAAACTCTTTGTATTCAGGAAAGTCATGATGATCATCCTTTAGTGCTGCCGGCGGTCAGGCCGGAGACGAAGTATTTTTGTAAGGCGAGATAGAAAATGGCGACCGGTACCGCGATCAGCACCGCCCCGGCGGCGTACATGGTGTAGTTCGCCCCCATTTTCTGGGCGACCAGGTTATAGAGGCCGATCGGCAGCGTGTATTTATCCGGCGTGCGCAAAATGGTGCTGGAGAGAATGAAATCCCCCAGCGGCCCGGTGAAGGAAAACAGCGCAATTACCGCCAGAATAGGCTTCGACAACGGCATGATGATTTCAATAAAGATGCGGAAATTACCCGCACCGTCCATCCGCGCTGATTCATCCAGATCTTTCGGAATAGCGTCCAGATAACCTTTCATCAGATAGGTATTCATCGGAATCATGCCGCCGACGTAAATCAGCACCAGTGCCAGATGGCTGTTAATCAGCCCCAGAAGCTGCGCCAGCACGAAGATGGCGATCAGCGCCGAAAACTGCGGGATCATCTGCAATAAAAGAAACAGCATCAGCCCGTCTTTGCGGCCCTTAAAGCGAAAGCGCGAGAAGGAATAGGCGGTGAAACTGACGCAAATCAGCGTCAGCACCATGGTCAGGAAACTAATTTTCATCGAATTCCAGTACCAGCCGACGTAATTCACGTCACCGTTAAACAGGTCTTTGTAATGTTGGAAAGAGACGTTCTCCGGAATAATCGACGTACTGAGCAGGCTGTTACCGGCGTTCAGCGAGGCGCCGACGGTCCAGATCAGCGGATAAATAATAATAACCGCCACGATCAGCAACAGAAAATAACTCAGCGACAGGCGGATAAACTTACTTCTTTTAATACTGCTGTTTTTACTCATTACCCGGCTCCCGCTTACGCCATATCATCTTGTTTAAATGAATTGGTTGAACGGAATTGCCACAGTGCAATACCGACAACAAATATTGACAGCAAAATCGTAATGGTCGCGGCAATGGCATATTGCGATGACGACATGGTGAGTTTATATATCCATGACACCAGAATATCCGTTCCGCCTGCATTCGATCCGGCCACTGCCGGGCCACCGTTATTAAACAGGTAGATAATATTGAAGTTATTAAAGTTGAAGGTGTATTGCGTAATAATGATCGGCGCAATGGAATACAGCACCAGCGGCAGCGTAATGGTTTTTAATTTCTTCCAGGTGCTCGCACCGTCCATCGTCGCCGCTTCATATAAATCATTCGGGATCGCCTGCAATACGCCGGTCGTCATCGCGAAGACAAACGGGAAGCCCAGCCAGGTCTGCATCATGATCAGCGCCGTTTTGGTCCAGAACGGATCGGTCATCCACGCTTTCGGCTCAATTCCTAACGCCGCCAGAATGCCGTTGTTGATGACGCCAAAGGAATCATTAAACATCCCGGCGAACACCAGAATAGTCACGAAGCCAGGCACCGCCCACGGCAAAATCAGGACGGTGCGGATCAGCGCCTTGAAACGTAAATCTTTCTGATTCACCAGAATCGCCAGCATCACGCCGACGGTACATTGCAGCGTGGTCGCCAGCACGGTCCAGACTACCGTCCACTGTAAAACGTCCAGCAGCGTTGAACGCCAGATGTTCAGCGTGAAGATATTAATAAAGTTTTTGAACCCGACCCAGTCGACTAATTTCGCCGGTGGCGTGTGGTACAGATTGTAATTCGTAAAAGCGATGGAGAAGCCAAAAATAATCGGAAATACCACCACAAATACCAGCAAAATAAAGCCCGGCGTTATCATCAAATAAGGAAAGCCTTCGCGCAGCAGTAAATGATACTGCTTTCTGACGCCGGGTAATTCCATCCCCAAATCACGTCTTTTGCCGTTCAGCCACGCATCGCGCAGGCTCCAGTAATAAAAGCCAACGCCAAAGGCGGCGATCAGGACGCTGATAATCCCTTTAGCCAGCAGGAAGATGGAATTATCGCGCGGAACTTCTTCGCCCAGCGTATATAACCCCCACAAGCCCTGTTGCAGGAAATCATAAAATACACCGGCGAAGCAAAACAGAATGATAAAAAAGATGATTCCCTTGGCCCATTGTCGGTTATAGAACTGACCAAAACCGGGGATCAGCGCCGCAGCCAGTGCCACCGGCGCGTGGTGGCTGGCGGAGTGTGGCACGTGGTTTTCCTCGTCAAGACGCATAGACACAAAGATATTCCTTTCACTGGTGAGGGAGTGAAATCACTCCCTCCTTTCAGACGTACAGGTGTTGGTGAATAATTCAGCGAATTACTCGTTGCTGGCTTTTGCCGCTTCGATTTGCATCTGGATGTTTTTCACGGCGTCATTAAGCGCGGCCTGCACCGGCTGCTTGCCGGTCACGCCGAGCTGGATACCGTTGTTAGCCGGTCCCCAGACTTCCTGCATTTCCGGTACGCCCGGCATGGCGGTCGCGTGGGTGGACTGCAACGCCACCGCGTTGGCTTTTTCATCGTTCTTGATCATCGGATCATTGACCAGCACAGTCAGTGCCGGGATTTCCTTGGTCACTTCGTAACGCACCTTGGCGTACTTAGGCTGGTTGATGAAAGTGATGAATTTCTCCGCCAGCGGTTTCTGTTTACTGTAGGTCGATACCGCATACCCTTTCACGCCGAGGAAAGAACTCATCGGTTTGCCATTGGGCAACAGCGGTAACGGTTTCACGCCGTAATTGATGCCCGCCGCTTCATACGGCTGGAACGCCCACGGGCCGGTGATCACCGCCGCCGCTTTCTTCTCGGTAAACAGGGAATCGATGGCGTTCAGGCCGTTATCGCCGGTAATTCCCGCCGGGAATAAACCGTCGGCATAGAATTTTTTCAGGTAAGTCACGGCTTCGACGCTACCCGGTTTATTCAGGCCGATGTCTTCGACGTTTAGCTCACCTTTGGCGTCTTTGCCAAAGATATAGCCACCCATAGACGAGATCGCGCCGTAGGCGTAATACACCTCATCGAACTTGGCGAGCAGACCGTATTTGCCTTTCGCCCTTTCCTCTTTGGAGAAGGCGTAATACTCATCGAGGGTATCCGGCGCTTTTGGCAGCAGGTCTTTGTTGTAGATGAGTACCAGCGTTTCGACCGCTTTAGGCACACCGTAGGTTTGCCCTTTCTGCTGGAACGCGTTGATGGCCGACGGCGTAAAGCTGTCAGTGAACGCTTTGTCGAGCGTAAGCGGAGCCAGTAATCCCTGAACCACGGCGGTGCCCAGCTGGTCATTGGGGATTACCACCACATCAGGACCAATTCCCGCCGGGCCATCCAGACGCAATTTTTCGGTTTGCTGCGCGTAAGGCGTTTCCTGCACCACAACTTTGACGTTGTTCTCTTTTTCAAAGTCTTTAACAGCGTCGGCAATACCTGAAGATTTCTTAATATCTTCCCAGACAAGTAACTGACCCTCGGCTGCCCGGACGGCCTGGCTGCTGAGGCTTAATGACATCAGTACCAAGGCAGTAAGGTGTGTAATTTTCATTGTTGCTCCTGGATGTGAAGGTATAACATTTTTGTGTGGAACCTGACGACATCCAATCAACAACCCATGCTATTAAACCCTTTACAACCTGAATGCACGGTGATTAATGTCGTTTCTCAATTCGTGTTATACGTTAAACTTTGAATAACAAAATCACTACCAAAAGATGTGTATTGTGTGATCTCCTCTCCAAAATTCGAACCGCCCTGTGCAAACGTTTACACAAGGTGGTTATAGTCCGAAATATCAGCGGTATGAATCTTTAAGAGGTCAAAAATGTCCAGCATCAGACTCAAAAATGTGGTGAAGCGTTTCGATAAAACCGTGACGCTGCATAACATCAATATTGATATTGAAGACGGTGAATTCACGGTGTTCGTCGGACCGTCCGGCTGCGGGAAATCCACATTGCTGCGCATGATTGCCGGGCTGGAAGAGATTACGGAAGGTGATGTGTATATCGGTGAGCAGCGGGTGAACGACGTCGATCCTTCCCGCCGCGGCGTGGCGATGGTGTTTCAGTCGTATGCACTTTATCCGCACATGACGATTGCCGAGAACATGGGTTACGGGCTGAAAGTGAACGGCGTGCCGAAAGAGGAAATTCGTCATCAGGTGGAGATGGTCGCCAAAACCTTACAGCTTTCCCATCTGCTGGACCGAAAACCGAAACAACTTTCCGGCGGACAGCGCCAGCGCACCGCCATTGGCCGCGCGATTGTGCGCAATCCGCAGGTTTTTATGTTTGATGAACCCCTTTCCAACCTGGATGCCGAACTGCGCGTGGACATGCGTCTGCACATTTCGAAACTGCATCAGGAATTGAAAACCACCATGGTGTATGTCACCCACGATCAGACCGAGGCAATGACGCTGGCGAATAAAATTGTGGTGATGAATTACGGAAAAGTGGAACAGATGGGCGCGCCGATGGATCTCTACTACAATCCGGTGAATAAATTCGTCGCCGGTTTCATTGGGTCGCCGAAGATGAATTTCCTGCCCGCCGAGGTGATAAGCTGGCAGCCTGATCGGCTGGAAGTGCGTCTGACGCCGGAGAAAACCCTGACGCTGGCTCTGAGCACTCGCGAACTGGCCACCGGTGATGCCATTACGCTCGGCATCCGCCCGGAGCACTTATTGTCGAAAGAGACGGAAAATCAGCTGGAGTTTAACTGCGAAGTGGTCGAGCGACTGGGCAACAGCACGTACCTGTTTGGCCAATGCTACGGCACCGACGGTTTCAAAATGCTGCTGCCGGGCGACATGGCGTTCAATCCGTACCAGAGCCTGACCACGTGGTTTGACGCCGAGCGCTGCATGGTGTTCGACGACGCCGGTCTGCGGATCAGCGCAGCGAGTTTGTCTCATCTGCACTGACCGCCACATCCGCTCCTGCAAAATTTGGGCATAAAAAAACCGGGCATAAACCCGGTTTTTACTTTTTGGCGGCAACGAAATTATTTGGTTTCGTTGGCTTTAATTTCGCCCATCGCTTTCAGCTTTTTGGACATCTCACGACGCTCTTTCGACAGGTCTGCATTGCGGATGATGTAGTCATCAACACGATCTTCATAGTCGCCGCGCATGCTGGCAATGATCGCCTGAATTTCGTCGATGCTCATGCCTGGCTTGATGTAATCGCTCAGGTTGTCGAGCAGCAGAACACGCTTCTGGTTGTCGCGGATTTTCTTTTCGTTGTCAGCAATTTCACGTTGTAATTTGTTTTTACGACGGAAAATACGCACGAACTCCAGAACGTTCTGGAAGCTAGGCTTATTGATATTGTCCATTTTAACACCTTCGATTAAGTTACACAGATTCAGTGACTGATTTGTCGCAACCGCTTTGCCTACAAAGAATAACAACTTAGCAAAAAGCGTAGCAAAATTCGTGCTGCGCGCTCAGATAATCGTCCAATAACGCCATCTTACCCGTTTTAGGCCGCAGACAAAAATCCCTTCACGCTTTCGACGTTTTAACGCTGCTTATTTGAGCTTCTTCTTTCTGCATCACCATGGTGATCAGGTCGCCCATGGATTTCAGTTGCTCCGCCACCTGGGCGCTCAGCCAGACATAGCCATACACCTGCGCTTCCAGGTGGTTGGCCGCATTCATTTCGGTCATCAGCGCTTTCAGCTCCTCCGCCGATTCATTGAGCTCATTGGAAATGTTCAGTTCATCGCCGCGCGTACCGTTAAGCAGCATCAGGCTCAGCTTTTCCAGCGTATCGAGCATCAGCAGCTGTGCGCTGCGCAACGTGCGGGCATTGAGCATCAGAAAATGGCTTTCGCGTGAACTCCAGTAGGCATCGGCCAGCAGCTCCAGCGTGCATAACAGATTACGGCTCAGTGTCTGGATGGCGTCAAACGCCTCGCGAGGAACACGGGTTTCTTTACTCGATGGCGCAAACAGTGAGCGCATCTTGACCATCTGGCTCATGGCACCTTTCAGCTTACGATCCAGATGCGGGCGATCCAGCAGGTTCGGCGACAGCCACGCGCTGTAGATTTTATTCAGCGACATCAGATAATCTGCCATCTGCATGCGCCAGTGAATAAAGGCGCGTTGCGGATAAATACTGGCAAACAACAGCGCCAGCAGGGATCCGAAAATGACATCACCGGAACGCCACAGCGCCATTTCCATATCTCCCGGCCCCGCACCGCATACCACCGCCAGCGTAATGCCGATCAGTAGCGCCATATAAGGCCGTTTGCCAAGGGTCAGATACCCGCTGACAAACATCACGACTGCGCACCAGACCAGCATCACCGGCAGCGAATAAAGCTCGAGCCACAGGGCAATCAACCCGGACGCCGCCCCCAGCACCGTGCCGGTCACGCGCTCCATCACCCGCTGAACCACGTTTCCCCAGAATGAAATCGGCCCCATCACCACTACCAGCGTGATCAGCGGCCAGGTGCCTTCAGGAATATGGGTCAGGCGCACGATAAGGAACGTCAGGATAAACGCCAGCGCGATACGCAGCGCATGGGTAATCCGATAGTTGCGGTAGATAACGTTATCCAGCGGAGAAATTTTCTTATCGAGACGCACGTTTAGCCAGCCGTAGGCGAAAGTTAAATGATGGCGCTAGTTTAGCTGAGTTAATAAAGCGGATCACCCCGGTTTGGTCAGGGTTTTGAGGGATGGTTACGGAAAAACCCGACGTTTTTAGCGCTGTCTTCCAGAGCAGAGGATTTTGTCATGACATCACGGCGACGGATGGTATCCTATCCGGAGTTTCGTCCCCATTCCCGCAGTGATAAGGTTATCTTCGTAATGTCAGACAAGCCGCAAAAAACCTTTTATTTCCACGATTACGAGACATTCGGTAAAAATCCGGCGCTGGATCGTCCGGCACAGTTTGCCGGGGTAAGAACTGACGAAGATTTCAATATCATCGAAGAACCGTTAGTGATCTATTGCCGCCCGTCTGACGATTATCTGCCCGAGCCGGAAGCCGTGATGATCACCGGCATTACGCCACAAATCGCGCTCGAACGCGGCCTGAACGAAGCGGAGTTTACCGCGCAAATCCATCAGGCTTTCAGCGTGCCTGGCACCTGTATCGTCGGGTATAACAACATCCGTTTCGACGATGAAGTCAGCCGCAACATTCTGTATCGCAACTTTTACGACCCGTACGCCTACAGCTGGCAGAACGGCAATTCCCGTTGGGATTTACTCGACGTGATGCGCGCCTGCTACGCGCTGCGCCCGGAAGGCATCAACTGGCCGGAAAATGACGAGGGTTTCCCGAGTTTCCGCCTTGAGCACCTGACCAAAGCCAACGGCATCGAACACGAAAATGCTCATGACGCGATGGCCGATGTTTACGCCACCATTGCCATGGCGAAACTGGTCAAACAGGCGCAGCCGCGTCTGTTCAGCTTTCTGCTGGAGCATCGCAGTAAGCACAAACTCAACCAGCTTATCGACATCCCTTCTATGGCACCGCTGGTGCACGTCTCCGGTATGTTCGGTGCCGCGCGCGGCAATACCGCGTGGGTCGCGCCGCTGGCGTGGCATCCTGAGAATAAAAATGCCGTGATCATGTGCGACCTGGCCGGTGATATGTCGACGCTGCTGGATCTCGATCCGGATCAGATGCGTGAACGCCTGTACAGCCGCCGTGATTCGCTGGAACCCGGTCAGTCTCCTCTGCCTGTCAAACTGGTGCACATCAATAAATGTCCGGTGCTTGCCCCGGCCAAAACGCTGTTGCCGGAAAACGCCGAGCGCTTAGGCATTGATCGTCAGCGTTGTCTGGAGAACCTGCAACTGCTGCGTCAGAATCCGCAGGTGCGCGATAAGGTGGTAACCATGTTCGCCGAAGCCGAGCCCTTTGTCGCTTCCGAGGACGTTGATGCCCGCCTGTACGACGGTTTCTTCAGTGACGCCGATCGCGCCGCGATGCGCATTCTCCTGGAAACTCGCCCCGAGAACCTTCCGGCACTGGATCTGACGTTTAACGATTCGCGCATCGAACCCCTGCTGTTTCGCTTCAGAGCGAGAAATTATCCTGAGACCCTGACGGATGCCGAACAGAAACGATGGATGGCGCACCGACAGACCAAGCTGACCGATGAGCGTTTCCAGAATTATGCCTTAGAGCTGGAGGCGCTCTATAACTTGCATGAGGGGGATGCTGAGAAGATAGCGCTTCTCAAAGCGCTGTTTGAATATGGGAAACGGTTAGCGTCGTAGAGTGCAGAAGCCGCTGCAATGGCGGCTTTTTAAATCTGCCAGGCTCATTTTGCAAGCCGAGGCAGCCTCGGAAAGCTCCTCCCCCTTCGCAGGGGGGGAGCAAAACGGGTTTTCGACCCTTTCCAAAGGGCCATCCATCACGCCTCGGGGGCGATTTCCCCGCTCATCTGCGGTGGCTGCTTCCTGAAAGCATTGGTAATAAACGCCAGATATCCTAATCCGATTGCGCCCCAGACCAGACCCAGCGTCATTGAGCTCGATTCCAGATTCAGCCACAGGGCACCGACGGTCAGCGCGCCAATTACCGGCAGGATCAGATAATGGAAGTGATCCTTGAAGGTGCGGTTGCGCTTCTCACGGATGTAGAACTGCGAAATCACCGACAGGTTCACGAAGGTGAAAGCCACCAGCGCACCGAAGTTGATTAGCGCCGTCGCGGTCACCAGATCAAACGTTATTGCAGACATCGCCACAACCCCCACCAGCACGACGTTGAACGTCGGGGTGCGCCATTTAGGATGCACATAACCGAAGACTTTTTCCGGGAAGACGCCGTCGCGGCCCATCACGTACAACAAACGTGACACGCCCGCATGAGCGGCCATACCGGAGGCCAGAACGGTCACACAGCTAAAGCACAGAATGACGGACTGGAAGAACTTACCGGCCACGTACAACATGATTTCAGGCTGAGAAGCGTCCGGATCTTTGAAGCGCGAAATATCCGGGAAGTACAGCTGCAGGAAGTAAGACACCACCACAAAGATGATGCCGCCAATCAGCGCCGTCAGGAAAATCGCTTTCGGAATGACTTTACCCGCGTTAGGCGTTTCTTCAGACAACGAACTGATACCGTCGAAGCCGAGGAATGAGAAGCACAGGATAGTCGCACCGGTAATCATTGGCACCACATGCGCATTTTCGCTGAAGAACGGCTTAGTGGTCGCCAGCGTTCCCATACCTTCGCCCATATACACGCCATGCACCAGCAGCCCGAGGAACACCACCATGATCGCAACCTGAACGACCACGATAATGCTGTTGAGGTTCGCGACAACTTTAATGCCGCGCAGGTTGAACGCGGTCATCAGCGCGACCAGCGCGGTGACAAAGATCCACGACGGCACACCGGGGAAGATGGCTTCCAGGTAAATTTTTGCCAGCAGGATGTTGATCATCGGCATGAACAGATAGTCCAGCAGGGATGACCAGCCCACCATAAAGCCGACGTGAGGGCTGATCGCCTTCTGTGCGTAAGTGTAGGCAGAACCGGCGGACGGGAAACGACGCACCAGTTTGCCGTAACTCACGGCGGTAAACAGAACGGCAATCAGCGCAAAGATGTACGCAGTCGCGACGTGACCATCGGTCAGGCCAGAAACGATACCGAACGTATCGAAAATGGTCATCGGTTGCAGATAGGCCAGACCCATCATGACAACCTGAACCAGCGTCAGGGTTTTACGCAGCTGTGCGCGCTGAGGTGCCGGAGAGGCGGAAACATTAGCAGACATGGCTCAGCCCTCCCTGGATTGCAGACACCGGGCGCTTAAACGCCTCTGAACGCAACGTACAGGGAAAACTTCGTGAGTTATTACCAGTAAACGGGGGATTGATCTTCACATCGCTGAACATGGAAGTGAAGGCTGAGCGAAGGTGGCCGCAGCTGAAAGAAGCACCGGCGGGCACCGGTACAGGTTTGAAGTATTGCCCCATTTTACATTTCCTCATAGTGGCGACCGTTTTGAATTTGGGATCGCACACGAACCTTGTTATCTATCCGGATCTGGGTCCGGCCTCTGTTAAATTAGTTTGGGTACTGCACATGCAAAAAAAATAACCGGCGCCTTTAAGCGTCGGTTATCTGCAGTGCGGCGTATTTTGCACAAATCACGCATGAATGACAACAATCAGTGGCGTCCGGTTACAATTTCTTTTCCAGTTTTGAACATCATGTGCATGTCTGTTAACCATTAACTAAGCGTTACGCAGCATCCAGTCGATTTCTGTTTCCGTCACACGACGTTCAAACTGCAATAACTCATCTGACTTACAGGCGTGATAAACCTGTGAAAAACGCTCGCCGAGGTATTTTTTCAGCGCCGGTTGTTCATCAAAGTCGTACAAAGCATCGCTCTGACGAATAGGCAGCGGAATGCCCTCCTGTTCCAGACCGTTCCCCGTCACCGGTTCCGGCAGCGGTAAATCGTTATCAAGTCCGTACAGCATCCCCGCCAGCACGGTGGCGACCACCAGATACGGGTTGGCATCAGCACCGGCCACGCGATACTCCACGCGATGGTCGGCCACGCCGCCGCAGGGCACGCGCAGCGCAACGGTGCGATTGTTATGCCCCCACGATGCCTGCGTCGGCACATACATGCCTGGCTGGAAGCGACGGAACGCATTCACGTTCGGCGCTAACACGGCCATCGACGCGGGCATCAGGGCAATCATGCCGGCCAGTGACCGTTTCATTAATTCGGAGTCATCGCCATTGGCGTTGGCAAACAGGTTTTTGCCATTGTCGTCGAGCACGCTCAGGTGGATGTGCATCCCGCTGCCCGCATACTCGTCATAAGGTTTCGCCATAAAAGTGGCGTCCATTTCGTGATTTTCCGCCACCAGTCGCACCAGACGTTTGAGCATCAGAGCGTAGTCGCAGGCGCGCAGAATATTTTCGCTGTGCTGCAAATTGATTTCAAACTGACCCGGAGAGGACTCCGCAACCGCGCCAGAAGCCGGTAAGCCCTGAATATGCGCCAGACGGTCGATGTCACTCAGCACATCAGCAAAATGATCGAGATTATCTACAGAATAGACCTGCGTATGCATACTGCGCTCTTGCGTGCCGGGGGTACACGGCGGCTGGATATAGCCTTCGGCGTCGCGCTGCCTGTCGAGCAGATAGAACTCCAGCTCTACCGCTACCACCGGGAACAGGCCCCGCTGGCGCAATGTTTGCCAGATATGATTGAGCACATTGCGGGGTTCAACGTTAAAGGGAGTGCCATCTTCGTCAAGCATGGTCAGCAGCAGTTGCCCGGTGTGCTCAGGGTCAGAGGCTGAAGGCGTTAAGGTGCCGGGAACGGGAATACAGTTGCGATCGGGTTCGCCAAGTTCCTGGCCAAGACCCGCTTCTTCCACGACATTACCGAGAATGTCCATGGCGAAAACCGACGCCGGGAAGTAACAGCCTTTTTCGAGTTTACGTAATGAAGAGACGGGAACGCGTTTGCCGCGGAAGGAACCATTGAGATCGGTGAGCAGGACGTCGACGTGAAGGGTAAGTGGGTGACGCTCCAGGTATTGAGTTACTTCATCCTGGAACGCGCTACTTCGCTCTTCAATGTGCTTAGCAAGAGGTTCGTTCTCGCTAATCTCTTTCTTAATTTCATTCATCAGTTGAGTCGCTTGCATAGGTTTTCCGCCATTTGCTGGTTTCCGGCGTCAACGGCACCACCATGATGCCTGCCGGTTAAGCCTTACCGTTTGATTGCTCTGTTCAACGCAGTCTTCTCATGTGTCTTCATTCTCGGTTATCAGGGTGATTCGTTTATCCGCCCGACCATGCTCAAAATATAGGCCATATGATTAACCCTAGCCTTAACATTAATTTTTTGCAACACCTACAATTTGATAACAACTCAGTTTGAAATGCCATCAATGCGCTGCTAAATTGGTCAGAAGCAGGCCAGTATCATTGAAATAATTCCCAACAGCCGCGTGGGGAGAGACGCCCGCTGTCAATACATTCATCCACTCAACGAGGCGGTATTATGGGCAATATATTTTCCACGGCATCCGCTGGAAAACAGACCAGCTACAGACCGATCATTGGGGTAGTAATGTGTGAAAACACCGTTGATGAAAACCCTGCTCTCACCGTCCACGAAAAATATCTGGACGCCATCTTTAATGCAGACGCCCTGCCCGTCTGTCTGCCGCATGAACTGGCGGCGCGCGAAGGTGCAATAGATCAGATCCTGCGCGGTCTTGACGGCATCTTCCTCACCGGCAGCCCCAGCAATATTGAGCCACATCAGTACGGTGAAGAGGGTATTGAAGAACTCGCCGATCCGGGGCGCGACCGCCTGAGTCTGCAACTTATCCGTGCGACGCTGGATAAAAAAATCCCTTTATTTGCCGCCTGCCGCGGTTTGCAGGAGCTGGTGGTGGCGACTGGTGGCAGTTTGTACCGCAAGGTGCAGGAGGTGCCGGGCTATATGGATCACCGCGAAGACACCAGTCTGCCCCATGACGATCAATATAACGTCGTGCATCCGGTACATATCGAACCGGGCGGATTACTTTCAGAATTGTTACCCGATTATCAGCAGTTTCAGGTGAACTCCCTGCACGGTCAGGGGGCAAAAACGCTCGGCGCGGAACTGAATGTGGAAGCTCGCGCGCCGGATAATCTGGTGGAGGCCGTGAGCGTTCGCGACCATCCGTTTGCTCTGGGGGTGCAATGGCACCCTGAATGGCACAGCCTGACGGACCCGGTGTCTCGTCAGTTGTTCAACGCATTTATCAATGCCTGCCGCAAAGGCCATCAGGCCCGGAGCGCTCGCGAGGAATAGACGGATGAGCGAAGTCAGTCTGGCGCCTGGTCGCCGGCTTTCTGAAATTCGTCAGCAACTCGGCATGTCACAACGCAAAGCCGCCGAATTGTCTGGCCTGACCCACAGCGCCATCAGCACCATCGAACAGGATAAAGTCAGCCCCGCCGTCAGTACGTTGCAAAAACTGTTGCGAGTGTACGGGCTGTCGTTATCCGAATTTTTTGCCGAAGCGCACGAAAGTGATAAACCGAAAATTGTTATCAATTCGGCAGACTTGATTGAAATCGGCAGCCGCGGCGTATCCATGAAAATGGTGCACAACGGCACGCCAAACCACGCGGTCGCCATGCTGCTGGAAACGTATCAGCCGGGCAGCACCACCGGCGACAAAATCAAACATCAGGGAGAGGAAGTCGGCACCCTGTTAGAAGGGGAGATTATTTTAACCGTCAACGGTCAGAGTTATCCGCTGCGTGCCGGGCAGAGTTATGCCATTAATACCGCCAACCCACACAGCTTCAGTAATATTTCCACGCGAATTTGCAGGATAGTTAGCGCACATACCCCTAATACCTTCTAGTTGTCGCAGGATCTGGGCCTGACAACGGGAACCAAAAGAAGGATGTCACTATGAGTACTCACACGCGAAGTCCCGACGCTGCCGGCGTGCCCCACACCGACAGCTACTATGCCAGCTCCGTCAATGCGCACGCGCCATGGCCGGAGCTGACGGATAATATTGAGTGCGATGTCTGTATTGTCGGCGCCGGTTACACCGGCATCTCTTCTGCTTTATATCTCTGTGAAGCCGGTTACGACGTCGTGGTGCTGGAATCCGCCCGCGTCGGCTGGGGCGCCAGCGGGCGCAACGGCGGTCAGGTGGTCAATTCCTACAGCCGTGATATTGATGTCATTGAAGACCGCTACGGTCGTCAGACCGCCGATATGCTCGGCAGTATGATGTTTGAAGGCGCGAACATTATCCGCCAGCGTATCGACCAATATGCCATCGACTGTGACTATCGGCCTGGCTGCGTGTTTGCCGCGCTGAGTGCGCGCCAGCTTACGAAGCTGCGTGACCAGCAAAAGCTGTGGAACCGTTACGGGCATACCGATCTCACCCTGCTGGACGAAAGTGCTATTCGCCGCGAGATAGCCACTGACCGCTACGTCGGCGGGCTCCTTGATAAGCATGGCGGGCATATTCACCCGCTGAATCTGGTGCTGGGCGAGGCCGAAGCTATACGCCGTCACGGCGGACGCATTTTTGAAGGCTCGGCGGTCACGCGCATTGAACATGGCGATCCGGCTCGTGTACATACCGCGAAGGGTCAAGTGAAAGCGAAGTATGTGATTCTGGCAGGCAACGCTTATCTCAGCCAGCAACTCGCGCCGCGCCTCACGCGTCTGAGTATGCCGTGCGGTTCGCAAATCATCGCCACTGAACCACTGTCGGAAGACATGGCGCTGTCGTTATTGCCGAATAATTACTGCGTGGAAGACTGCAACTATCTGCTCGACTACTTCCGTCTTACCGCGGATAACCGGATGTTGTACGGCGGCGGCGTCACCTATGGCGGGAAAAATCCGCCGAATATCGATTCGGTGATCCTGCCTAAGCTTAACCGCACCTTCCCGCAGCTAAAAGGCGTGAAAATCGATTATCGCTGGGGCGGCAATTTCCTGCTGACACTTTCACGCCTGCCGCAGTTCGGGCGGCTGGAGAACAACATCTACTATATGCAGGGCGACAGCGGACATGGCGTGACGCTGACGCATTTGGCGGGGAAACTGATCACCGAAGTGCTGCGTGGCGACGCCGAGCGTTTTGACGCATTCGCCCGCCTGCCGCACATGCCATTCTTCGGTGGCCGCAACTTCCAGGTGCCTTTCACCATGCTCGGCGCGGCCTATTATTCCCTGCGTGACCGTCTGGGCGTGTAACCCGATCCCCGCAGGTTCTCTGCGGGGTTTAGCCTTTGCCCGACACCGGAAATTCATGATCAGTGCCCACTTCGGGCAACTCATCGAGTTCCGGCTGGATCCCTTGCGAAATGTAATCTTTCGCAGCGATTGCCTGCTCCTTGCCCGCTGCATCGCGGATAACCACATGTTTGATGCTGCCATCTTCAAGCACTTCACGGTGTACGCCGGTAAATTCACTCATTTGCTGATCCTTTTTTATCATTGCCAAGAGACATTACTCATCGTTAAGCATAGTTTTATATTCTTAAGTGCAACTAATAAAAATCCGAAATGACCTCAGCAAGGGGCTCATTTTCCTGATAAATTAGACACCTCGTCATTGATGATGAAACCGCTTTTCCCCCGCCATACTCACGCTCTACAAGGAGAACGCTCTTGGACGCCAGCACGATCAACACACTTTTCTTTATTGGCGCCCTGTTAGTCGCAGCGAGCATTTTGCTCAGTTCGTTCTCTTCTAAGCTCGGCATCCCTATTTTGGTCATTTTCCTCGCCATCGGCATGCTGGCGGGCGTCGACGGCATCGGCGGTATTGCGTTCGATAATTACCCAGCGGCCTATCTGGTCAGCAACCTCGCACTGGCCGTAATTCTGCTCGACGGCGGGATGCGCACCCGGGCGTCCTCTTTCCGCGTGGCGCTGTGGCCTGCACTGTCGCTGGCGACGGTTGGCGTGCTTATAACTGCCGGACTGACCGGCATGGCGGCGGCGTGGCTGTTCCATATCGACCTGATGCAGGGCCTGCTGATTGGCGCAATTATCGGCTCGACCGATGCGGCGGCGGTGTTCTCGCTGATTGGCGGCAAAGGGCTGAACGAACGCGTGAGCGCGACGCTGGAAATTGAATCTGGTAGCAACGACCCGATGGCAGTGTTTCTGACCATTACGCTCATCGACATGATCTCCAAAGGCGAACACGGGCTGAGCCTGATGTTTGTGGTCGACGTGGTGCGCCAGTTTGGCCTCGGTATTGTGTTTGGCGTCGGTGGTGGCTGGCTGCTGCACAAACTCATCAACAAAATTACGCTGGCGGCCGGTTTATATCCGCTGCTGGCCTTTAGCGGCGGCCTGCTGGTGTACGCCGCCACCATGTCGCTCGAAGGCAGTGGCATTCTGGCCGTTTACTTGTGCGGGCTGATGCTCGGCAACATGCCGATCCGCAACCGCCACGGGATTATGCAAACCTTCGACGGGCTGGCGTGGCTGAGCCAGATTGGCATGTTCCTGGTGCTCGGCCTGCTGCTGACGCCCAGCGATCTGCTGCCGATTGCCGTTGCAGCGCTGGCGCTGTCCCTGTGGATGATCCTGCTGGCGCGCCCGCTGTCGGTGTTCGTGAGCCTTATCCCGTTCAAAAACTTCACCCTGCGCGAGCGGTTCTTTATCTCGTGGGTGGGCCTGCGCGGCGCGGTACCGATCATTCTGGCAGTCTTCCCAATGATGGCCGGGCTGCCTAACGCCACCCTGTTCTTCAACGTTGCGTTCTTTATCGTGCTGGTGTCGCTGCTGGTTCAGGGCACGTCGCTGGGTTTCGCGGCCAAAAAAGCCAGGGTGCTGGTACCACCGCAGCCGACCCCCATCTCCCGCGTCGGATTGGATATCGATGTGTATAACGACTGGGAGCAGTTTATCTACCAGCTGGGTTCGGAGAAATGGTGCGTCGGCGCAGCGCTGCGTGACTTACAGATGCCGCAGGAAACGCGCATTGCCGCCCTGTTCCGTGGCAAAGAGATGCTGCACCCGACCGGCAGTACGCGGCTGAAGGAAGGCGACATTCTGTGTGTAATCGGTCAGGAAAAACACCTGCCGGAGCTGGGCAAGCTGTTCAGCGACAGCAATAAAGTGGTGCTCGACGACCGCTTCTTCGGTGATTTCATCTTGCAGGCCGATGCGCCGCTGGATGCTATTTCACAGCTTTACGGCCTGAATCTGGAAGATACCGTCGATCAGTCGCAGTCACTGGGGCATTTCGTTATCCGGTTGCTGGGCGGTGAACCGGTTATCGGTGACCATATCGAATGGGACGGCCTGACGTGGACGATTGCTGAGATGGATGGCAACCGGGTCAGTAAAGTCGGTGTGAGGATTGTGACGGAGAAGGCCTGATTCTGCCCGGCGTAAATCGCAATAAAAAATGCCTGTTCGTTTAACACGACAGGCATTTTTTTTATGCTGACTTAACCTTCAGACGCGGTTGCTGTTACTGAGCAGCTTGCGGGTCTTTGTCGTAGTCTGAACAGGACTGATAGCCTTTGTTCATGACATGACCGGTGTCGTTATAGCTGACAAAGTAAGTCTGTGCTTTACCATCACGCGGAGCCACAGCATACGTCTGGCAAGTGCCTTTCGCATGGATAAGCGTCGCTTCTGTAGACGGTGGGCCTGCAATAGCGCGAACCTGAGATTTTGTCATACCGACTTTAACATCGCTGACCACTGGCTCTTTTACGTAGCTCGCTGCGCGGTCATAAGTCTGACAACCTGCCAGTACAGAAACTGCTGTAGCAACCACAAGTAACATTTTCTTATTCATAACATCTCCTCCTGAGGCCATTTTCTATTTTTGTATAAGCCACTTAAGCATAGAAGACATAAGGCATTTATCCAGTGAACAGGCCTTCTATTTGTTGAATGCTACATTTTTTAAGTTTTATCTGAGAAGCCTGTCGATTGTTTAACCCGTTTAAAACAGTCTGTAGAAAGATGATTTTCAGGCATTTTTGTTCTATACATGAATGAGGTAAGTCATTGAAATAAGGAGCACGGCCTGATGCCTGTGGATCGACGTCAGTTTGTTACGTTACTGGGGGTCATCGCGCTGATGCCACTGCCCCGCGCTGGTTTTGCTACCCCCAGAGAGGTCGCGATGGAAACCCTGCTGATTGATAAACCTTCGGGTGGCGTGCCTAATAACAAACTCCCGGTCATGATTTATCACCGCGTTATCCCACCTAACGTCGTCGATAATGCCGACTATCTCGAGCATCTTTTCCGTTCTAATGGCTGGCCACCGCAGTGGCGCTATCCGGTGTACACCTTTACCCATTTCCATTCGAATACTCATGAAGCCCTGGGCGTGTTTGCCGGAACGGCGAGATTACAGCTCGGTGGCGAGAACGGGAAAATCATTGAAGTAAAGGTGGGAGATGTTCTGCTCTTACCGGCGGGCATCGGGCATAAACAAATTTCCGCCGACGAGGAATTTATGCTGGTGGGTGCATATCCGCCCGAAATGAAAGCCGATCTTTGTCATGACGAACCCGCGCAACTGGCGGTGCGAACCAAAGCGGTCGCCGCCGTGCCGCTGCCTGACACTGATCCGGTAACCGGACACAGTGAAGGCAGCATGCTGGCGTGGCATAAGAAGTAAAAAACGAGGGTATTACCACGGCAATTGCATTACCTCCTCCCCTTGATACGTCCTGACTGAACCATATCAGTGAGGGGGGCATCGCATGAAATGACTATTTTCGAGTAATGATTATCTGTGCTAAGACTTGAGCCCCGCGATAAGTGTTTTGTATTTTAGAATTAATATCCATCAGTGAAAATTGTTTATTGACTTTGAAAAGACCAATATTTGGATCAAGATAATATATCTCTTCGGGTGCCAGGCTTATTGTGGCTACAGCATGCAAGTCGCCATTGTGGCCAGCTATATCGACAGTCAAAATAGTGCCATGGGGTTTTCCTGAATATTTCACACCTTTAGCAGCCAGTAAACTATTCAATTCATGACAAGAATAAATCAGCCCTGGAACGCCAGTTTTGATTTCTAACTCTCTCTGTCTGTTATTTTTAAAATTAACAGTAATCTCATCGAATGAAGTTTTACTATCACAATGGCTCTTCCTATACCCAATAGCGCGCATCTCATTATTTACATGCCGCCGCCTGACTCTTTCCAGGAAATTTTGAAACTCCTGTTTTTCAACAGGAATTCGCGCATGCATTTGTGGAGGCGTTGAAGTGAACCATGCTGGGAGCCAGGTCTGTAGGAAATTTTTTTGTATTGTTACCGGACGGTCTTTTAAAACATCGCCAAGCCAGGTCAGACAAAAACCCATACAGAAACCTCTGGAATTATGCGTCTCAATAAACTTCTGATATTGCGTTTCAAATGAAATGATTAACTCCATTTTATCGTTCCTTTACCTGGTGAAATTCAATTTTTTTTAATCAACCACCCACTGCATATTGCCTATCCTTGTAAGCTCACAGATGAACGGGGTTGCAGAATAATTTTTCTTATCAAAAAAACAATGAATAAACTGAAAGTAGTAATAATAAAACTCATTTAATACATTAGTTAAATGAACAGACCTTAATATATACATAATACTTCATTTATATGATTTATTAATCATCACTCATGCCTTCTCAAAATCCACACGTGCTACTCAGAACCGGCAACACCAGATGAAAATCCAGCACTCGTAGATCACGAAATTATCTCCTCATCTCTCCTGAGCGGTTCCCCGCTACCAGTAAATGAAAGAAATATGACGGGACGGCCTGACAGCCGTCCGTTAATACATGGATTTTTTTAGAAGGCTTGTTACGTTAAATCAATGGACGCTGCATAATACTGACCCACTCGCCGTTGACTTCGCGGCGCTCGGCTTCCAGCCAGCCAAGACGGCCATATAATCCTTGCTGATCGGGCGTATACAGCCACAGCGTATCAATACCGGCCGCACGTGAACGCTCGATACAGGCTTTGACCAGCGCCGAACCGATCCCCTTTCCGCGCAGATGATGGCAGGTGAACACTTCACCCAGCCAGTATTTGCGCTCGGCGACATCACTAAGCTCATAGCGCATCACGCCAGCGGTTCCCACCACCTGCTCGTTTTCATCCAGCGCGATTAACACACACTGGCGGCCACGGCTGAGGAGGCGTTGTTCAAGCCGTTGACGAATAAAATCTTTTTGTGCCCAGTGGGCGAAATCAGACCATTCACCGTGCAGATATTCGGTGACCGTCTCAAGGTATTGCGGGACATCAGCCAGACTGGCGATTTTTACGGTATCAGTGGGAGAGGTGTTTTGAGTCATGGAAAAACCGTTTTAAACAATCAGGGGGAACCAATTTGCGGATTCCCCCTGCGAGTGTCAAGCCGCAGACTCACATTCACTCGCTATCAGGCATCGATAGTCAAAATGGTGGGCTACTTGCGGCTGATAATGATCTGATCTGCTATACGCGGATTTTCATAGGTCGCCAGTACATTCTCGGCTATCTCCAGCGCAATATTTGCACTATCGACTTTAAACAGCCCAAGATTGGGATCAAGAAAATAGGTCTCTCTGGGTGACAGACTAATTACAGCAATAGCATGGGCAGTATTTCTTTTAGGAAACCACATTGTAATAATCGTGCCTTGCGCACGCCCTGTAAAATCCAACCCCTGCGTCGCGAATAAATTATCAAACTCCCGATAAGTATATTTCAGCCCCGGATTTCCACTTTTCTCTTCCAAAAAAAGTTGACGCTGATTCTTTTTATTGACCAGTATCGCTGTGCGTGCCTGATAATGATAGGGATCGTGGTTTTCACTTTTAAGCAGATAGCTTTTCTGTCGTTTCAAAGCGCGCTGAAACAGCGCTTCTAACGCCACCTGGTCGAAAGGGATATGTGCAATTGAACTGGGTGCAGAAAGCCAGGAAGGTGCCCACCTTGCCGCAAATCCAGCTTGTGCCGGGTCCGGCCTGTTTTTCAATATATCGCCCAACCAGACCAGACACAAACCCATGCATATACCATTACTTTTATATCTGCGTATAAACGCCGCATATTGCTCTTTAAAATTAACCACTAACTCCATGTTTTATTATCCTTTGAAACCCACCCATAAACGGCTGAGAAGAATAAATTTTAAAATCCGAAAGGACAATAAAAAAAATCAAAAAAAAGCATACTAAAATAGATTAAATAAACACAGTGAATAATAAAATATAACCCATATAAACATTGTATTCATATGGGTTATTTAACCGCATTTATCCTTTCGGGAAAATCCACACGTGCTGTTCCGGCAATGCCAGATGGCAGTGCTGAGGATCCCGTACATCCGTACCATAGGCGCGGATGACAAAATCATCACCGGCGGTGCGGAACAGGTATTCCCAGCGGTCACCGAGGTACATGCTGGTCAGCAGCGGTAATTCCAGCTGATTGTCGCCCGGTCCGTCGGCCAGCACCACGCGCTCGACGCGGATCACCGCCGTGCCCTCCTGCCCGCTCTGTACGCCCTCACCCGCCTGTCCCCACAGCGCCCAGTCTTTGCCTTCAATGCGCGCTTTGCCGTCGCGCACGTCGGTGACTTTCCCGTGCAGCCGGTTGTTACTGCCCATAAATTCGGCGGTAAACAGCGTTTTCGGCGAACCGTACATTTCCTGCGGCGTACCCTGCTGTTCGATTTTGCCGTTATTGAGTAACAGGATACGGTCAGAAATCGCCATCGCTTCGTTCTGATCGTGCGTCACCATCAGCGCCGACAGGCCGAGTTTAATGATCAGTTCGCGCAGGAACACACGCGCTTCTTCACGCAGCTTGGCATCGAGGTTAGACAGCGGCTCATCAAGTAATATCACCGGCGGGTTATACACCAGCGCACGGCCAATCGCCACGCGCTGTTGCTGACCACCGGAAAGCTGATGCGGATGGCGTTTGCCCAGATGCCCCAGCCCGAGCTGATCCAGCACCGCCTGCACTCTTTGCGTGATTTCACCCGACGCCACCTTGCGCAGTTTTAGCGGGTACGCGACGTTTTCGAAAACGGTTTTATGTGGCCACAGCGCATAGGACTGAAACACCAGCCCGAGATTACGTTCCTCGGCGGGGATTTCGCTGCGCGGTGTGCCGTCGTAGACTTTGTTTTTGCCGATAATGATCGTGCCCTGCGTCGGCTTTTCCAGCCCGGCGACGGCGCGCAGCAAGGTGGTTTTGCCACTGCCGGAAGGCCCGAGTAAGGACACCACTTCGCCACGCTTCAGATCCATTGACACGCCTTTCAGCACCGGATTGTCGCCGTAGGTTAAGTGCAGATTCTCGACCGATAATTCAATCATGTAATTTGACTCCAAAACGAAGGGCAATACCCAGACCTAACACCACCAGCAGGATGTTAATAAAAGAGAGCGCGGCGACGATATCTATCGCTCCTGCCGCCCACAGGGAAACCAGCATCGAACCAATGGTTTCCGTGCCGGGTGAAAGCAGATACACACCGGTGGAATATTCGCGTTCGAAAATCAGGAACATCAGCAGCCAGGAGCCAATCAGGCCGTAGCGTGACAGCGGAATGGTGACGTGACGGGTGATTTGCCCGCGTGTCGCACCGGCACTGCGCGCCGCCTCTTCCAGCTCCGGCCCGACCTGCAACAACGTCGAGGAGATCAGCCGCAGACCGTACGCCATCCACACCACGGTATACGCCAGCCAGACGCTGAAAATCGTACTGCGCAGCGATCGCAGCCAGACCACCAGGTTATCGCGCAGCCACTGCGACCAGGGCATCCCCGAAAGCCAGCCGGATTTGAGCGCATTGTCCAGCCACATCGGCAGAAAGAGGAATACCCACAGGAAAGCCAGACCGGCCAGCAACCCGGGAACGGCACGTGGCACCAGCACACTGTAATCGAGAAAACGCGTCACGCCGTCTGGTTTACGGTGCATGGCAATGCCGATAAACAGATAACAGGCGACGGCCAGCGCACCGCCGATCACGCCAATCGCCATAGAGTTGACGATGGCGCGAAGCAGATTAGGCTGCTCCCAGATGGTGCGGAAGGTATTAAGTGACAGTTCATCCCACAAAGATACACCGACGCCCCAGTTGGAAATGAACGCTCGCAGCACCACGCCCAGCAGTGGTACGCCGATGGTCACGGTCAGCCAGAAAGCCACCACCGCGCCCGCCACCCAGCGCCATTTACCCAGCGGTAACGCCCGCGCCTGCGATGCTTTGCCCTTTACGGTGACAAAGCGGTTAGCGGTGCGCATCAGGCGGCGCTGCAACATCACCAGCGGGATGGTGATACAAATCAGCACCACGGCGACGGCGGCCATCAGGTGATAAGACGGTGTACCCAGTTTGTTGGTCAGCTGATAGAGATAGGTCGCCAGTACCATGTTGCCTTCGGGGTCGCCGAGCACCAGCATCAGGCCGAACACTTCCAGCCCGAGGAAGAACAGCAACACCGTCGCGTACAAAATGGACGGGCGAACCATTGGCAGACTGACGGCGGTCATCACCTGTAACGGCGAAGCACCGGCGGTACGCGCGGCCTCTTCGACGTCAGAACCTACGCTGCGCAGCGCCGAAGAAATATAGAGATAGGCGTGGGGAACGTGGGTCAGACCGGCGATTACCACGATGCTCGACATGTCGTAGATATTCCAGGGTACAAACCCGAAGATGGCCTGCGCCCACAGCGAGAAGAAGCCCACCGGCCCGGCAGCGACCACATAACCAAACCCCAGCACCATCGGCGAGACGAAAATCGGCACCAGAATCAGCGGCTCGATGAGACGCCTGCCGGGCAAATCGGTGCGTACCATCAGGAACGCCAGAATTCCGCCCAGCGGGATGGCGATCACTACCAACCCGAACGCCAGAATAAAGCCACTTTTCAGCGCCTTGTAGAAATCCGGATCGGTGAAAATAAATTCAAACGACTCCAGGCTCCACTCCTTCGAGGGGGAGAAGAAAGGTGCGGAGAGAAAACTTTGTATCACGATGAACGACAACGGAATGTAGATAACCAGTGCGGTTATCAGCACCACCATGCCACGCGGCAAACTTTGCCACTTTCTGCGCAATGCATTCATGTTACTTCCCTTAGGTCAGGAACCCTGAACGACGGAATCAGGTAAACAAGGGAGGCTTACGCCTCCGTTTACCCAAAATCATTCGAGTTGCAGGATGGCGGCAATCGAACGGATCCCGATGAACTTACTCAGGTAAGTGATTCGGGTGAGCGAGTGCAGCCAACGCATCTGCAGCGTGAAGAATGACGGGTAAATTATTTTGATGCGGCGGTACGCCACTGTTTAATGTAATCCAGACGTTTTTTCTGTTGCAGATATTCCAGCAGGGTTTCGTCGACCGGAATCGGCTTGAGGGCGTTTCCTAACATTTTGGTCAGGCCGTCGATGTCATTTTTACCTTCGATATCGTTACGGATTGACGGGATATCGGCCTGATTCGCCAAAATGCTTTGGCCTTTTTCAGACAGCACGTAATCCAGCCACAGTCTGGCGGCATTGCTGTTTTTCGATTCCTGACTGATGAAGGAGACGCGGGAAAGCACCAGGGTATAATCCTTAGGATAGGAAATGCCGAGCGACGGATCGGTTTTGGCGCGGGCTTCGGCATAGGAGCCGAGGATGTTAAAGCCGATCAGGTTTTCGCCAGACGAGACCCTCTCCATCATGGTACCGGTGGAGGACTGTACCGCTAAGCCACCTTTGGCGACGTCAGCCAGCGTTTTGAAATAATTGGGATCGGCTTTGAAATCCTGTACCGACAGCATGAAACCGAGACCCGATTTCTCGATGTCATAGGTGGTGACTTTTTTGCTGAATTTGTCGGTCTGGCTGGCGATCAGTTTTGCCAGCGCCGCATGGGAATCAGGGACGTCGCCCGCGGGGATCAGCCTTTTGTTATAGATGAAGACCACTGGCTCGTAGGTGGTGCCGTAGGCTTTGTCTTTCCACACAGCCCATTTCGGCAACTGGCTCTGCTCCGGCGATTTGTATTCCTGAGCGTAATCGGTCGCCAGCTTCAGCGCGGTGTCCATCGAGGAACTCCAGACCACATCGCCGCTGGTGCCGCCCGCGGCCTGCTCACTGATATAACGGTTGTACAGTTCGGTACTGTTCATGTCGTTATATTCGACTTTGATACCCGGATACGTTGCTTCAAACCCCTGAATCAGCGGGCCTGCAGCTTTCGTGTCCGTCGTGGAGTACACCACCACTTTGCCTTCTTTGGTCGCGGCATCGACGATTTTTTGATAATCGGCCGGATACCCTTGAGGTAATGCTGACATTGCAGAGGAAGACATCAGTACAGCGGAAGCAATCAGAGAGATACGTAATTTATTCGACATTATTGTTAACCTCTAGTTACATTTGAGAAACTAAAAATCAACATAGCGCATAACATCTGACAGGCAATGGGGTAAATTTTTTATCTTCCCGAAGTGTGATTCGGGGCGTTTTTTAGGCAATTAACACCATTAAAACCACGGAGAAAAGTGTTCATCAGGCCGCCGGAATGGCCTGATGAAGGGAGAGAACGCAGGGCCGGTTAATTAAAATATCCGGCGGTGTCGATATCCGTCAGCAATCCCTGATGTTCCGGCTTCCAGCCCAGCGTCTCACGGGTAAACGCGCTGGACGTCGGGTTATCCAGCGCGGCAAAGTGCGTGAACCAACCGAAATGCGCAGCGGCACTTTCCGCCGTTTTACTTTCCACTGGCAGATTCAGATGTTTGCCAATCAGCCCGGCAATCTCTTTAAATGCCACCCCCTGCTCGGCAGTGGCATGATAAACAGCATTGCGTGCACCCTTTTCCAGCGCCAACCGGAACACTCGCGCCGCATCCAGACGATGCACCGCGGGCCAGACATTTTCACCCTTGCCGGTGTAGGCAGAAACACCCTTATCACGCGCCATCGCGATGAGCATCGGCACAAATCCGTAATCGCCTGCACCATGTACCGAAGGGGGTAAACGCACCAATGACACGTGAACGCCCTGTTTTGCCAGCGCCGCAGCCGCCAGTTCGGAGGCGATACGCGGGTTCATTCCCTGCGGGTCTGGCAGATCCTGTTCCGTCGCCGGACGCTGGTTACTCACCAGCGCGGTCGCGGAGGTGATAATCAGCGGTTTTTCCGTGCCCGCCAGCGCCGAGCCCAGGGCGCCGATTGCCAGCCGGTCTTTTTCGCAGTTCTCCAGAAACTTCGAAAAATCATGAATAAACGCGGTATGAATCACGCCGTCGGCCTGCGCTGCACCACGTTTAAGACTCTCGAGATCTTCAATGCTGCCACGTTGCACTTCTGCACCCGCAGCCACCAGCGCATCTGCCCCCGCGTCTGAACGCGCCAGGCCAAGCACCTGATGCCCTGCCTTGAGTAAATCCTCCACCACCGCAGAGCCGATAAAACCTGTCGCACCTGTCACGAATACACGCATTGTGAAATCCTCTGTTATTTACCGGAAAGGCTACCCTTTGGGAACGACTATATGCGCTGGTGGAAAGACGATCTATGCGCTAAAGTCCGTATTATCTTTGCAATCGTCCGGAGTTAATGATGGATCCTCTTTCCGATGTGTTATCGCTGCTCAAACCCCGCAGTACGATGTCAGCGGGTTTTAAAGCGGGCGGCGACTGGTCGATAAAATTTCCCGATCATTATCAGTCGATAAAATGTAATGCGGTTATCCGCGGCGAGTGCTGGCTGTCGGTGGATTCAGTTCCGGGCGCGGTACATTTACAGGCAGGCGACTGTTTTGTTTTACCCAGCGGCAGACCTTTTCGCCTCGCCAGCGATCTCAGGCTTCCCTCTGCGGATGCCACGCCAATTCTTACCCAGACGCGCGAAAACGGCACCGTGACTTACAACGGCGGCGAGGATTTCTATCTCACCGGCAGCCGTTTTTACGTCAGCGGCAGCAATGCCCCGGCACTTCTGGCGATGTTGCCGCCGGTGGTGCACATCTCGAAGGAATCCGATAAAGACATTTTGCGCTGGGCAGTTGACCGGATGATTCAGGAACAGCACGACCCGCAGCCGGGCGGGTTGCTTATCGCTCAGCATATGGCACACGTGATACTGGTGCAGGCGTTGCGGATGTACGTTGGCAGCCAGCTGCCGGGAGTGGAAAGCGGATGGTTTACGGCGCTGGCGGATAAACAGTTATCCAGGGCGCTGAATGCGATGCATGAAAAACCGGCCCACCGCTGGACCGTTCAGGCGCTGGCAGAATGCGCGGGGATGTCGCGCTCGGTATTCTCACTGAGATTTAAACAGACCGTCGGCAGCGCCCCGCTGGAATATCTCACCCGCTGGCGCATGTTGCTGGCCGCAGACCGGCTGACTCAGGGTAAAGAGCCGGTTTCTGCCGTGGCGCTGGCGCTCGGCTATGAATCAGAAAGCGCGTTCAGCACGGCATTTAAGCGCACGTTAGGCTGTTCTCCGCGGCAGTACGGACAGAAAGAAGGGACTTTTTAGTCAGGGATGGATTTCAGATCCAGAGAATGCGGGAATTTCAGGCACAAAAAAAGCCGCTAATTGCTTAGCAGCTTTGATGTGTTGTTTATGGCGGAGGAGGAGAGATTCGAACTCTCGAATGGTTTCCCATCGCCGGTTTTCAAGACCGGTGCCTTCAGCCGCTCGGCCACCCCTCCGTAAACAACAAGCACTTCACGACGTCAGTCGTTCAGTACGGGGCGTAGTATACAAGACCGATAAAAAGATGCAAACATTATTTTCAGTCTAGTTTGTTGATTTTATGAGCATTTAAACCACGCTCGTTTAAATCCCCCCAAATCACAGGCACAAAAAAAGCCGCTAATGACTTAGCAGCTTTCTTGTGTTGTTTATGGCGGAGGAGGAGAGATTCGAACTCTCGAATGGTTTCCCATCGCCGGTTTTCAAGACCGGTGCCTTCAGCCGCTCGGCCACCCCTCCGCAACGAAGCGAACTATAAACAGTGCCGATCCTCTTGTAAAGCCTGATCCCGTTCAATTGCCTGAAAAACAGGCATTCAAATCGCAAATGACGATTTAAGCATCGTTACGGCGATTTTGCCGTCAGGAATCCGCGCCCTGCCCCGTTCGGCGAGGTAAAGAAGGGTAAAACGACTTTAATGACGCTGCGCAACTACTTACACTCCAGTCTGATTGTATTTTCACCGACTTCCATCATCTTATAAGAGTGAGAATTTTATTATGGATCGTTACGTTGCCTCTTCGTCATCGCGCGCAGGCTCGTTGTTAAGCACACACCGGGTATTGCGTAATACGTATTTCCTGCTGGCCCTGACCTTAGGCGTTTCGGCCATTACTGCTACGGCGAGTACCGTTCTGCGTCTGCCCTCGCCTGGCTTTCTGCTGACGATTGCCGGTTTCTATGGCCTGATGTTCCTGACCTATCGCACGGCAAACAGCCCGGCCGGTATTCTTTCCGCCTTCGCGCTGACCGGTTTTATGGGTTACACGCTGGGGCCGTTGCTGAGCTCTCTGCTGGCCGCCGGTGCGGGTGACATTATTATGCTGGCGCTCGGCGGTACTGCGCTGGTGTTCTTCTGCTGTTCAGCCTACGTGTTGACCACCCGTAAAGACATGTCGTTCCTGTCAGGCATGATGATGGCTGGCTTTGTTGTCCTGCTGGTTGCGGTGATAGCGAACCTGTTCCTGCAAATTCCGGCGCTGTCTCTGGCCATCAGCTGTCTGTTCATTCTGTTCTCGGCGGGCGCGATTTTGTGGGAAACCAGTAATATCATTCACGGCGGCGAAACCAATTACATTCGCGCAACCGTCAGCCTGTATGTTTCGCTGTACAACGTGTTCGTCAGTCTGCTGAGCATTCTCGGTCTGTCATCGCGTAACTGATGACGCTTTATCAGGTGTAGTCCACCGCTGATTTGTCCGAAGTAAATTGCAGCCCCGCTTCCCGCGGGGCTTTTTATTTTGTCAGGCACGGCTTTTTGCTAAACTGGCCGCTGCATTTTTACAGGTTTGAGGTTGTATGCTGGAGTTTGACGGTCAGGTTATTGAAACCGACGCACAGGGTTACCTGAAAAACAGTAAAGACTGGCAGGAAGGCATGGCGCCGCTGCTGGCAGAAGAAGAAGGTATCGAGCTGACCGAAGCGCACTGGGAAGTTGTGCGGTTCGTGCGTGAGTTTTACCTTGAATTTAACACGTCACCCGCCGTGCGCATGCTGGTGAAAGCCATGGCACAAAAATATGGCGAAGAGAAAGGCAACAGCCGCTATTTGTTCCGGCTGTTCCCGAAAGGCCCGGCCAAACAGGCCACGAAAATTGCAGGCCTGCCAAAACCGGTAAAATGCCTTTAACACGTTGAATCAGTATTTGATTTTGAAATCACTGTAATTGCCGGGTGCGGTTGGCTCACTGAGCACGCGATCCACCCGCGCATGTTTCGGTCCGCCCTGTTTCAGCCAGGCTAACAACTGATCCACTTTTTCCTGCTCGCCGCACATCACCACTTCTACGCTGCCGTCTTCCAGGTTTTTGGCGTAACCGGTGAGCCCTAATGCGGTGGCCTGATGTTGCGTGGAAAAACGAAAACCAACGCCCTGCACCATGCCGTGCACCCAGGCGGCTATACTGACTGTTGCCATAATAATCTCTCCGTTAGCGGTATGGTTCGTTGCAATTTCACCTGCATGACCGGACAATGTCGCTCTTTTTTGTCTCCGAACCGACAGAACCTAATTCTATGACTGCACGTTTAATTCTGGCCAAAGGCCGCGAAAAATCCCTTCTGCGCCGCCATCCGTGGGTGTTTTCCGGCGCTGTTCAGCGCGTCGATGGCAAAGCCAATTCCGGCGACACTATTGATATTGTAGACAGTCAGGGCAAATGGCTCGCGCGCGGTGCCTATTCGCCATCATCTCAAATTCGTGCCCGCGTCTGGACCTTCAGCCAGGACGAAGAGATCGACATCGACTTCTTTATCCGCCGTTTACAGCAGGCGCAGAACTGGCGTAATTATATCGCCAAACGCGACGGTCTGGATGGTTACCGCCTGATTGCCGGTGAATCTGACGGTCTGCCGGGTATCACCATCGACCGCTTCCAGAATTTTCTGGTCCTTCAGTTGCTGTCTGCCGGTGCGGAATATCAGCGCGCGCCGCTGATTGCCGCCCTGCAACACTGCTACCCGGAATGCGCGATTTGGGATCGCTCCGACGTGGCCGTGCGTAAGAAAGAAGGTCTGGAAATGGTGCAGGGACATGTGCTGGGCGATGAGCCTCCTGCCCTGCTGCCGATTCAGGAACACGGCATGAGCCTGCTGGTGGATATTAAAGAAGGCCATAAAACCGGTTTTTACCTCGACCAGCGCGACAGCCGTCTAGCCGCACGCAACTATGCCGCGGGCCGTGACGTGTTGAACTGCTTCTCATATACCGGCGCATTTGCCGTTTCGGCGCTGATGGGCGGTTGTACTAAAGTCACCAACGTCGATACCTCTCAGGCGGCGCTGGATGTGGCGCGTCAGAACGTCGAGTTGAATAAGCTGGATCTGTCCAAAGCAGAATTTGTGCGCGAAGACGTTTTCCAGTTGCTGCGTAAATATCGCACCGAAGGCAGACAGTTCGACATGATTGTCATGGATCCGCCGAAGTTCGTGGAGAACAAGAACCAGCTGGCGAGTGCCTGTCGTGGTTACAAAGATATCAATATGCTGGCGCTGCAACTGATGCGCCCCGGCGGCATCCTGCTGAGCTTCTCCTGTTCCGGTCTGCTGCCTACAGATCTTTTCCAGAAGATTTTGGCCGACGCCGCACTGGACGCCCACCGCGAAATTCAGTTCGTCGAACAGTTCCGTCAGGCCGCCGACCATCCGGTCACCGGCGCTTATCCGGAAGGCTTGTATCTGAAAGGTTTCGCCTGTCTGGTGACAAACTGATTGATCACGGTGTGCTGTTTTGGCAGCACACCGGCGAATGTTTAGCGGATTAAGTGGTCGAAACTTGAAACAGCGCGTTTTATCTCCATATAGAAGATAAGACACTAATTTCAGGAGATGACTATGATTGCCAGTAAATTTGGTATCGGCCAGCAGGTCCGCCACAGAATGTTGGGCTATTTAGGCGTGGTAATCGATGTCGACGCGGAGTATTCGCTGGAAAAGCCTGATGTCGCTGAACTCGCGACCGACGACTCTCTGCGAGCCGCACCCTGGTATCACGTGGTGATGGAAGATGATGAGGGCCAGCCGGTGCATACCTATCTGGCTGAAATTCAGATTGATCACGAGGCAGCACGGGCGCACCCGGAGCAAACGTCTCTGGATGATCTGGCCGCATCGGTTCGCAGCCAGCTTCAGGCGCCACGCCTGCGTAACTGATCATCAGCAAAGCACATTAAAAACCGGCCATTGCAGCCGGTTTTTTTATTTCGATTTTTGCCGTAAACGCCGGTAAAAAGATTGTTCGATAGAAACTATTGTTCGATACCCAGGCGTGGGATTTCGATTTTCGGGCAGCGATCCATCACCACTCTCAGCCCGGCCTCTTTCGCCAGCACTGCGGCCTGTTCGTTGATCACGCCAATTTGCAGCCACAGGACTTTAGCTTTAATTGCAATCGCTTCCTGCGCTACGCCGTAAGCGGCGTCGGCATTGCGGAACACATCGACCATATCCACCGGATGCGGGATTTCCGCCAGCGAAGCGACGACTTTTTGCCCAAACAGCTCCTGCCCGGCAAGTTTAGGGCTGACCGGGGTGACCTCATAGCCCTGAGAAAGTAAGTAAGCCATGACGCCGTAACTCGGACGCCCCGGATTGTCACTGGCACCGACCAGTGCGATGGTTTTCACATTCTGCAGAATGTCGCGGATCTCATTGTCTTGCACGGGATTATCTCCTTTGACCTGTCTGAGCTAAGTGTAACTCAGCATCCGGATTCCGACAGTGCGGCGCTCATAAAAGGATAGCCAGACCTCAATCTGAAACGTGTGAATTTAAAACATTTTGTAAAACTTTGACACACTATCAGCGTTGCTGAATAATAGACGATGAAGAACGTTGTGTTTGAGGAGAGAAGAATGAAAGTCTGTCATGCGCTGGTCGCATTAGCGAGTCTCAGCCTGATGGCGTCAGCTTCGGCGACCTCCCTCAAACTTTCGCCAGACGTGGATGTCCTGGTGATCGACGGCAAACTGATGTCTGGTGCTATTCTCAAAGGTGCTGAAAGCCTCGAACTCGATGGCGGTCAGCATCAGATCCTGTTCCAGGTCAGCAAAAGTGTCCATTCTGCCGCACCGCAAACGCCCCTGCTTTACCATTCTCCGGCGTTTATCGTCACCTTTAACGCGCAAGGCCACCGCTCTGTTTCCTTCGTTCTGCCTTCATTAGACAGCGAAAAAGAAACCGTTCAGTTCACCCACGTGATGAATTATCAGCTGGTCAATGAACAGGGACGTCAGATTAAAACTCAGCGAGATGTGCTGAATATGTTTAATCCCGAACAGGTCGCTGACGCTGAAAAACTCATGATGACTTACAACCTGTCCGGTGCACGCGCAGCCGTGCCGTCGTTTGCCAAAAATAACGCTGAAAGAAAAACGGTAATGGCTCGCAAAATGCCTTCACAGATTGAGATAACTTATCTGCATCCGCTGTGGACGCGTCTCGCCGCCAATGCCGGCATCGAACAGTTTTTGCTCTGGTTTAAACTGCCGGTGAAACAAGAACAAGCGTCGTAACTTAATCTGCATCACGCATTCTCTTTCTTAACGCCAAATTATTGCCCCCGCCCTATGCAGTAAAACCCAGTTTCAGTATTCTGTGATCCACTCTTACTTTCGCGTTGAAGGGAATTAGATGGACTTCACAACCCGCACGATCGCCAAAAAAAAACATATTGCTCTTGTCGCGCACGATCATTGCAAAAATACTCTGATGAAATGGGTGGATAAAAACGTCGCTGAACTTTCTAAGCATGTCCTTTATGCCACCGGCACGACGGGGAATCTGGTTCAGCGCAACACCGGGATTAATGTCAAAAGTATGCTAAGTGGCCCGATGGGCGGCGATCAACAGGTCGGTGCGCTGATTGCGGAAGGGAAAATTGATATGCTGATTTTTCTGTGGGACCCGCTCAATGCTGTTCCGCACGATCCGGATGTCAAGGCGCTGCTGCGTCTGGCAACGGTGTGGAATATCCCCGTCGCCACTAACCTGTCTACCGCTGACTTTCTGATCCAGTCACCGCTATTCCAGTCAGAGGTTGAAATTACCATCCCTGATTATCAGCGCTATTTGTGGGCACGCTTAAAAGAATAATTTCTCGAAGGGCCCGGCAATCCGGGCCTTTACGTTATGGTTTTCGCTGCACCGGTACGCCGATATCTTCCAGTTGCCCGATAAACACCGACGGGCGCGCTTTATCCTGCATCAGCCAGACCTGATGCTTTGCACGGGTCATCGCCACGTACAGCAAGCGCCGCTCTTCCGCATCCATGAAATTCTCCGGCTCCGGCAGTAACGCCTGTTCCAGCACCGATTCACGCGCCGGTGCGGGGAATCCGTCATTGCCTTCATGCAGCCCGACAATAATCACGTATTCCGCCTCCTGACCTTTACTGGCGTGAATGGTCATAAATTCCAGGTTCAGTTTCGGCCAGCGCGTGGCCGCTTTCTCCAGAATTTGCGGGCGCAGATGATGATAGCGCGCCAGCACCATAATTCGCTCTTCTGCCGTGACATAACCGCTGAGCTTATCGAGCAGTTTTTCCATCTGATCCTCAGGAAGGATCACAACGTTTTTCTTGTTGCCCTTCGTCAGGCTGTTAAGTGGTTTTTTCAGCTGATACGGATTCTGCTGGACGAATTTATTGGCGATGTCACCAATGCGATCGTTAAAGCGATATGTGGTATCGAGCGCGCATTGCGCGCCTTCACCAAAGTTTTCTGCAAACGCCGTTGTCAGTGAAAGCTCAGCGCCACTAAAACGGTAAATCGCCTGCCAGTCATCGCCGACGGCAAACAGACTGGTGTGTTTGTTGAGTTTTCGCAGCGCAGAAAGTAGCTGCGCGCGCTGTGGCGAAATATCCTGAAATTCATCCACCAAAATGTGTTTCCACGGACTGACGAAACGGCCTTTCTCCAGAATATTAACGGCCTGATGGATAAGCCCGGAAAAATCGACGGCGCCCTCTTCTTTGAGAGCAGTTTTCCACGCTTTCAGGAACGGGGCCATCAGGCGGATACGTTTCTGGAAAAGCTCTTTCACTTCTTCCGGCGCGGCCTCAATCATCTCCGCCTGACTGCCGCCGTGCATGCGCATCAGGCTTAGCCAGCGTTCAAGACGGCTGCCCAGACGTTCGGCCAGCGCTTTATTCTTCCAGTAATCGCCTTCCGGCACCGTCCATTCCAGCTCTTCAGTCATCCACTGACGCCAGCCGCTGGCCTGCACTTTTTTCTCGGCACACTGTTGTTGCCAGGTTTTGATGAGCAGGCTGCGGCGCGCTTTGGCATCGGTTTCCAGTTTGCTTACCTTCGGCGCTTTCTTGCTACCTTCCTGAATAATCTGTAAGGCCAGCGCATGGAACGTCTTGGCTTTGATGCCGTCGGTGTGCAGACGATCTTTAATGCGGGTGTTCATTTCATCAGCGGCCTGACGGCCAAACGCCAGCAGCAGAATTTGCTCCGGGTGTGCTTCCTGACGGCGCAGCAACCAGCCAGCGCGCGCCACCAGCACCGATGTTTTGCCGCTGCCCGCGCCAGCCAGTACCAGAACCGCATCTTCGCCATTGACGACTGCGCGGCACTGACTGTCGTTGAGCCCGGAAGCTTCAACGGTGTCGAAGAAGTCACGATTCTCAGCAATCACCCGTTCAGTCCAGGCCAGATTGCGCCGTTCTACGCTGCGCTTACCCTGTTCGAGCCAGCGCAGGCAGGTCTGATAATCATCGCGGCAGTTATCAAAATCATTCAAACGCTCAACCGGTACCGGTATGGCGTTAAAAGCCCCAGCGATGTCTTTTTGCACATCAGCAAGATCGACACGTTTGAACCATTTATCCTGCTGCTCAATGTGTTCTATTTTTTGAACCTGCCCGTGCAATACCCCGGCACTGACGTCGCTCATTTCAACGCTCCAGCTCTGCCAGACCTTGAGCAAATGCTGATAAAAACGCTGCGTTTCCTGCCATTCCGTGCCGTGCAGGCGCACGACTTTTTCATCCGGCAGTTCGAATTCCAGCTCACCCCAGACAATGCCGCGTTTGCAGCGGATCTGGATCAACTGATTGAAAGGGATCAGGTAGTGATGTTTGTCGCCGCTGACTTCAACGCCCGCGTTCAGCATGCGTACCCGGTTGTAAGGGTGCTGTGCCAGATGTTTCCCGAAAGAAGTCGATTTCAATTCCATATCATCACACCGTGTTTTCTTTTTATTCCTGACGGAAAAATAGTATGCGTTATTTTACATCTTCAGAGTGGTAAAGCGTATTTAGGAGTTCCCCTTTGAACAGCAGAGGCGATCCGCTCCACAAAACAAGGTAGAATAAAGCAGGTGTTTCCATTTAGTGAACATGAAATCTTTTAACATTTTTAATAACTTCGGGAAGATCCCAACATGCGCACTGTACTCAATATTCTTAACTTTGTTTTAGGTGGTTTTTTCACCACGCTCGCCTGGCTGTTCGCCACGCTGGTCAGTATTGTGCTGATTTTTACCCTGCCGCTGACCCGCTCCTGCTGGGAAATCACCCGCCTGTCACTGCTGCCGTTTGGTAATGAAGCCGTCCATGTCGATGATTTATATCCTGAGAGACGTAATGCCGTGCTCTCCGGCGGTGGCACCCTGCTGAATATCTTCTGGTTGATTTTCTTTGGCTGGTGGTTATGTATTTCTCACATCGTTGCGGGTATCACCCAATGTATCAGCATTATCGGGATTCCTGTTGGCATCGCGAATTTTAAAATCGCCGCGATCGCTCTCTGGCCTGTCGGCCGCCGCGTGGTCTCTGTCGAGCTGGCCAAACAGATGCGTGAGGCCAATGCCGCCCGCCTTCGTGAAAATGGCCGTATTCGCTGAATAAAACTGCTTTTTAATGACCGTGACTTTTTTTGTTTAACGTGGGGTTTTCGTGCTCTCTATTGCACCAGGTTTAAGGCGTTACGCCTATAACAGCAATGTTCTTTATCACATCAGGATTTTCATTGCTCTGGCGGGTGCCGCAGCGGTGCCATGGTGGTTAGGTCAGACTACGCTGACCATACCCCTGACGCTGGGCGTGGTTGCCGCAGCGCTTGCCGACCTCGACGACCGGCTGGCTGGCCGTCTGCGCAATTTGCTGATTACGCTGGTGTGTTTTTTTATTGCATCGGCTTCAATAGAGCTGCTCTTCCCCCATCCGTGGCTGTTTGCGCCCGGCCTGATGCTCTCAACCTGCGGATTCATCTTGCTGGGCGCACTCGGGCAGCGCTACGCCACTATCGCGTTTGGCGCGTTACTGATTGCGATTTACACCATGCTTGGCACCAGTATGTACCATATCTGGTATCAGCAACCGCTGCTCCTGCTGGCAGGTGCCATCTGGTATAACTTGCTGACTCTTGCCGGGCATTTGATCTACCCTATCCGCCCCCTTCAGGATCAGATTTCACGCTGTTTCACTCAGCTGGCCGCCTATCTGGAAGCCAAGGCGACCTTGTTCGACCCCGATCAGGAAGATAATAATCAGCAGCTGGTGGAACTCGCGATGGCCAACGGGCAGCTGGTTGCCACGCTAAACCAGACCAAAAATACGCTGCAAACCCGCCTGAAAGGTGACCGTGGGCAGAAAGGCACGCGCCGCACGCTGCATTACTATTTTGTGGTGCAGGATATTCACGAGCGCGCCAGTTCTTCCCATGTGAAATACCTGAAACTCAGTGAACAGTTCCACCACAGCGACATCCTGTTTCGCTTCCAACGCCTGATGAGTATGCAAGCGCGCGCCTGTTCTCAACTTTCACAGTGCATTCTTTATCGTCAGCCCTACTCGCACAACAGCCAGTTCGAGCGTGCCTTTGCGCGGCTCGAAGAAGCGCTAAAACGCCTGGAAGCGCAGGGGGATCATCGAGAAATGTTACAGGCACTGCGTCATCTTTTACGCAACCTGCATGCGATCGATGCGCAGCTGGCAAACATTGAGTCAGAGCAGTCAGAACCTGAGAATCATTCCGGCAAGAGTCCTTTTGCCGAAGATCGGTTAACCGGACTGGATGATATCTGGCTGCGCATTTCGCGGCATTTTACGCCGCAGTCGGTGCTGTTTCGCCACGCCATTCGCATGTCCGTTGTACTCTTTGTCGGATATGTGTTTATTCAGGTAAGCGGAATGAATCACGGATACTGGATTTTGCTGACCAGCCTGTTTGTTTGTCAGCCCAACTATAGCGCGACGCGTCGTCGTTTAGCGCTGAGGATTATCGGCACACTGGCCGGTATCGCGATCGGTATTCCGATCCTGTATTTCGTCCCTTCCGTTGACGGTCAGATGATCCTGATTGTCATCAGTGGACTGTTATTCTTCGCATTTCGTACCGTGCAATATGCGCAGGCCACCATGTTTATCACCCTATTGGTGTTGTTGTGTTTCAATTTGCTGGGCGAGGGTTTCGAAGTGGCCATACCGCGTATTATCGATACGGTGATTGGCTGTGGGATTGCGTGGGCGGCAGTGACCTATATCTGGCCTGACTGGAAATTCCGTCAGATTGACAAGGTGGTCAGCAAAACCTTTGAAGCTAACTGCCGCTATCTGGATGCTATTTTGGTGCAATATCATCAGGGCAAAGATAACAGCCTGGATTACCGTCTGGCACGTCGCGATGCGCACAACTGCGATGCCGAGTTGGCTTCCGTGGTCTCCAACATGAGTTCGGAGAAAAATAACGATCCTGCTACGCTCGAAGCCGCGTTCAGACTGTTATGCCTCAATCACACCATGCTTAGCTACATTTCAGCACTCGGTGCGCACCGGGAAAAACTTGAAGATACGGAAACACTTCGCCTGCTCGATGATGCGGCATGTTGTGTGGATGGTGCTCTCAATCATATGCCGACAGAAACAGACCGGATTCAGCGTGCGCTTAATCATCTGACTGCGCGGATCCAATTACGAACGACAGAATCCGACAGTAAAGAACAGCTCGTACTGCAGCAGATTGGTTTGCTGGTGGCTCATTTACCTGAGCTCACCAGCCTGAACAACAAAATTCTGCCCGGACAAAGTCATCTCTGATAAGCATGCCCCGTGCGAGTCAACTAGCTGCGACGTTATGTGTATTTTGTCGTTGCTGCTCCAGCTGCTCTTGCTGATGGTTGTACCACTGAGTTAACAACTCACGGGATGCCATTGGCAGAGCCGCTTCATGAAAGCCCAGAATTGCGCCTTCAAGGGCCATCAATATGTTGATACTCAGATCCTTTTTGACTGCGCAGAGCTTTTCATACGTCACGCACGCCCCTTGCAGGCGAAGATCATCTGAGTTTTCGATACCCACTTCCCACAGCATTCTTTCTAATGCCAGCGTCAGATTGGGTAAGTCTTTGAGCCGCCCGGCCTCGTTGTTTTTTCGTCTGTCGATATCACGCTGCATTCCTCGCAGAGAAAGCATTGCCATCCGACGCAATGCTCTGGGCTTCTCCCACTGGGCTTTACTCACCTTAAAATAACGGAGCAGGACGGCCATCCCGCGTTTACGATAAATCAGCCTTTCCATGCCCTGCTCACAAAAATACTCTTCGGTTTCATGGCTCGCACGCAGATACAGTTCACCGTCTGAGACCAGGGCAAACATCACGCGATTGGCCGATAAACTGTACCCTCCAAACTGGGAGCGGGCGCGAATATTACCTAATGAAGCGAAGAGTTCCATACACTGAAGAATACGTTTTTTTGACTGAGTTATCATTGCGTTATCCTTTTCATATTAATTCCATACACCCCATTTATGGGTTAGCTAAACAGCTAAAATCAAAATACGCAATGCGACGCATCCCGCCAAATACAAAATGCATTTGCAGCCTGTTACCTTCGAAATTTGCGAGATATCTTGGAAAAAATTGGGTTGATCTTTGTTCATTGCCAGAGTACTGTACATTCATACAGTAACTCACTGGGGTACATCACTATGCGAACTCAACAACATGCAAATCATCATTTTAGTCAGCTTGCTTTGCCGGTAAGTCATCCACAGGTAAATACGTCTGCATCCCTGAATAATGGTCTGATCACTGAGTTCGTCTATAGTGCGAGCCAACCTGCTTTTGCCCAGTTATTGCTGCCCCTGCTTCAACATCTCGGCACACAGTCCCGCTGGTTGTTATGGCTTACGCCACAACAAAAACTGAGTCGTGTTTGGTTGTCTCAATCGGGCTTACCTGTCGATAAAATGGTTCAGGTGAATCAAATTACGGCAATGTCGACAGTAGATGCGATGGAAAAAGCGCTGCAAACAGGAAATTACAGCGTGGTGTTGGGATGGCTACCCGAATTGAACGATGTGGAGAGAGAAAGACTGCAAATTGCAGCACGTCAGGGAGGGGCTTACGGGTTCATTATGAAGCCAACAAATGAGCAAAGTTCAGCCAATGGACATCACTCAACAGTAAAAATTCACTCTTCTGTATATCATTAGTTCAAATTAGGAATGTTCTGATGAAAATAATACGGAACTTAGTGATTTGTGCTGGAACAAGCGCCAAAGCCAGTAAAAACGGGCATTCCTGACGCAGATATCCTCCAAGTTTTGTCAACAAAAGGTCAAACACGTTAAGAAATGTGTACATTTTTCCCTTTTTTTCCACGGTGTTAACACTTCAAGCTTGTAAGTTTCGCGCCACGTTGTAGACTTTACAACGCCAAGGTTGCTCTATAATGCCAACGTAAAGTGGCAAGTTCCTAATTGACGCAATAACCTTGGCGTAAGGATTTTAACCAAGGGCTTACAGCTTAAAGCTCAATTGCCTATTTGGATGATAACGAGGCGCAAAAATGAAAAAGACAGCTATCGCATTAGCAGTGGCACTGGCAGGTTTCGCTACCGTAGCGCAAGCCGCCCCTAAAGATAACACCTGGTATACCGGTGGTAAATTGGGCTGGTCCCAATACCATGACACTGGTTTCGCAAATGCTTACGAAGGTATCGGCAACGGCCCTACCCACGAAAGCCAACTGGGTGCAGGTGCGTTCTTGGGTTACCAAGCGAACCAATACCTGGGCTTTGAAATGGGATATGACTGGCTTGGTCGCATGCCTTCTAAAGGCAGCGTAAACAACGGCGCGTTCAAAGCACAAGGCGTTCAGCTGGCTGCTAAACTGAGCTACCCACTGACTGACGATCTGGACATCTACACCCGTCTGGGTGGTATGGTTTGGCGTGCAGACTCTAAAGGTAACTTCAACAATGGCGCAGCTGGCCGCATCAGCGACCACGACACCGGTGTTTCTCCACTGGCAGCCGTTGGTCTTGAATACGCAGTTACCAAAAACTGGGCTACCCGTCTGGATTACCAGTGGGTTAACAACATTGGTGACGCAGCTACTGTTGGCGCACGTCCTGATAACGGCATGCTGGCTGTGGGTGTTTCTTACCGTTTCGGTCAAGATGAAGCCGCTGCTCCAGTTGTTGCTCCAGCACCAGCTCCAGCTCCAGTTGTAGAGACTAAGAAATTCACTCTGAAATCTGACGTTCTCTTCAACTTCAACAAAGCGACTCTGAAACCAGAAGGCCAACAGGCTCTGGATCAGCTGTACAGCCAGTTGAGCTCAATCGATCCTAAAGACGGTTCTGTTATCGTTCTGGGTTACACCGACCGTATCGGTTCAGAACAATACAACCAGAAACTGTCTGAGCAACGTGCTCAGAGCGTAGTAGATTACCTGGTATCTAAAGGTATCCCTGCTAACAAGATCTCTGCACAAGGCCAGGGTAAATCTAACCCAGTTACTGGTTCTACCTGTGACTCCGTTAAAGGCCGTGCTGCTCTGATCGACTGCCTGGCACCAGACCGTCGTGTAGAAATCGAAGTTAAAGGCTACAAAGATACTGTTACTCAGCCACAGGCTTAATAACACTCTTTAGCTTTTACTACAGATATCAAAAACCCCGCCAAGGCGGGGTTTTTTTATGTCTTATTTTTATGACTGAAGGTGGATTTTGGTTCAGCAACGTCAGTATTATTCATGACACACTAATGATGAGCAGATTAGCTGTCTTGTTTGCCCAGAATCTGCTGCAAATCTTCTTTCAGTGAAGACATCTGATTAGCGTATTTCTCTTTACGTTCAGCGTCTTCGAGCAGTTGAATAATTGTATCGGATAACGTCGCACCACGTCGTTGCGCAAGCCCAGCCAAACGCTGCCAGACCAGAAACTCAAGATCGATGGACTTCTTACGGGTGTGCTGATGTTCGGCGTTGAAATGACGTTTGCGGCGCGCACGAATAGTTTGTTTGAGACGATTTTCCAGTGCCGGATTCATATTGTTAGCAATCCAGTCCATGACCTTCACCGGCTCACTTTCCAGACTGAGAAGTTGATTCACCGATTCCTGGGCAGCGCTGTTCTCTAAATGGCGGGTGATCCGCTCACCTTCCCGGTGTTTTTTGACCAGGTACTTCCATTTCCAACCACTTTCCAGATTTTCCAGTTGCTGATATTTCATCGTGAACTCTTATGTGACCACGTAACTTTACTAAGCATAACAGCTTTATTTCATTTTTCACTGCAAATAAACCCGCATATTTTGTTTGTTTTTTGCGCACCCGTTCAGCAATGTGCAGTAACTCGAATTCGGTCGTGACTCTCATTGTATGCAGCAGTGTTTATTCTTGTATAATCGCACTTTCCCTTTTTATAGAAAACAGCTAACACATTGACCAATAACCGACTTGACTGGCAGCTTTTACTGCCCGACTCCGCGCCTTACGAGGCAATCTTTGCAACGGCTGCCCAGTTAGCCCCTGTCGATTTCGCTGGAACTCAGCCTCGGCTGGAAAATGGTTTAACGCTGTTTTGTCATCCCCGCTCGCGCCCCCGCTTTATGATCCTTAAAGCGCAAGAAAATCGCGAGTATCTTTCCCGTATCTCCAATGTGGTCAGCGATCTGGTGCCTGAGCCAGATGACATCGTCGGGAACCGCTATCATATTGAAGGTAACAAGGTGACATTGCTGGCGGCTAAATCGGCAGAAGATGCCTTTGCAGCCAAGTTTACCTGCCAGTACCGCGAATGGATTGAACCTGAACAGCTGTTTGGTTGCGTCCGTGTGTATAAAGACCAGATCCAGCTTGAACCAGGTCTGGTGCATAACATCAACGGTGGCGTGCTGGTATTGTCGATTCGCAGCCTGCTCGCTCAGCCACTGATGTGGTTACGTCTGAAGCAGATGATTACTGAAGGGCAATATCATTGGGTATCACCTGATGAAACACGCCCTTTGCCCGCGACCATTCCGCCGATGCCGTTGGATATCCGCGTGATTCTGGTCGGTGATCGCCTGTCTCTGGGAGATCTCAGCGATATGGAACCGGAGCTGATGGATTCTTCCATCTACGGTGAATTCGAAGCTGACCTGCCACTGACCGAACTGAGCGACATGGAAACCTGGTGTGGATATGTCAATACGCTGGCGGATGAGCTGGAAGTCCCACGACTTGCTGCGGATGCGTGGCCAGAGTTTCTGAAAATAGCAATCCGACAGAGTACCGATCAGGGCAGCCTGACATTAGACCCGGTATGGCTGAATATGCAACTTAGCGAAGCGGCTCTCTACAATGAAGACGAGCTTCTGAGCGCTAAGGCGTTAGAAGCGGCGTCCAATGCCCGCGCATGGCGTGAGAGCTATTTGCAGGAACGCATGCAGGATGAAATTGAGCTGGGGCAGATCCGCATTGAAACCGAAGGTGAAGTCGTCGGTCAGATCAACGGCCTCTCCGTTCTGGAATATCCAGGGCACCCGAGGGCGTTAGGTGAACCTTCACGCATTAGTTGTGTCGTACACACCGGCGACGGCGAATTTACTGATGTCGAACGTAAAGCGGAACTGGGCGGTAATCTTCATGCCAAGGGTATGATGATCATGCAGGCCTTTTTGATATCCGAGTTAGAGCTCGACCAGCCACTGCCCTTCTCCGCCTCGATTGTGTTTGAGCAGTCTTACGGAGAAGTGGATGGCGACAGCGCCTCCCTTGCTGAACTTTGCGCATTGATCAGTGCGCTCTCGATGCAGCCTATTAACCAGCAAATTGCGGTGACTGGCTCTGTCGATCAGTTTGGGAACGTGCAACCTATTGGTGGCGTTAATGAGAAAATCGAAGGTTTCTTCGAAGTTTGTCAACGTCGCGGTTTGACCGGTAAGCAAGGGGTCATTCTGCCAACCAGCAACGTGCGTAACTTGTGTCTGCATCCGCAGGTTCTTGACGCCGTTCGCGAAGGCCAGTTTCATTTATGGGCAGTAGACAACGCAGCCGAAGCGCTGCCAATCCTGACCGGACTGATTTACTCAAACGAAGGGGAAGGTGAAGAAGAGCGCCCGAGTTTGTTGGGGTTGATTCAGCAGCGCATTGCGCTGGCAACATCGCAAGGTGGCCCGCGTTATCCCTGGCCTCTTCGTTGGTTGAACTGGTTTAATCACAGCTGATCGGAGTTGTTCAGCTTACAGCTGTAAGCTAATCTTCGCCCTTCATTAAAATAAGGCTTACATAGAACATGGTAGATAAACGCGATTCCTATACGAAAGAAGACCTCATAGCTTCCGGCCGCAGTGAACTCTTCGGCGCTGGCGGTCCTCCGTTACCGTCAGGCAACATGCTGATGATGGATCGCATCGTCAAGATGCAAGAAGATGGTGGCACCCATGGCAAAGGCTATGTAGAAGCTGAGCTGGATATCAATCCGGACCTGTGGTTCTTCGGCTGCCACTTCATCGGTGACCCGGTGATGCCTGGTTGTTTGGGTCTGGACGCCATGTGGCAGTTAGTGGGCTTCTACCTGGGCTGGCTCGGTGGCGAAGGCAAAGGCCGCGCACTCGGTGTCGGCGAGGTGAAATTCACCGGTCAGGTTCTGCCAACGGCTAAAGTGGTGACTTATCGCCTGAATTTCAAACGCGTCATCAACCGTAAACTGATCATGGGCGTCGCCGATGGTGAAGTACTGGTTGACGGTGTGGTGATCTACACCGCAACCGATCTGAAAGTCGGTCTGTTCAAGGACGCTGCTGCGTTCTAAACGTTTAATACCGCGTTTGACAGAACGGCGAGCCTGTAAGGTTCGCCGTTTTTTTATGCCTGATGATTTTGTTTTTATTATTTTTATTGAGAACACTTTGACGGGAATCGTGACTGCGTCAACCGGGCCCTGCAAACGAAAACCTCCGCGCGCAGCGGAGGTCGTTCCTTATTCTGACAGAGCTGTCGCTTAAGCGTTTACAGCCCTGACCTCCATGGCTTGTCGCCAACCCCCGAGCCAATGTGATCGGGCATCTAATGATTGGTAGGGGCAAATCTCTTTTGAGCGCCCGCCGATACCTGCTTGGTAACCACGTGATTGTGCCCGTTCCAGGCGATCGCGTTTTTGTCTCTTCATGCCTTATATCCCTCATTTATTCAGGTCTAGGTGGAAAGAAAACAGTGGTACGCTTCTGCGTCCACCTCTAACAAATAGCCGTTATCGCAAACGAGGTCAATGCTCAAAATTCACGCCAATGTCATAAATTTGAGATATTTTATCGGATTGCGCGCAAATAAATCGCGTCTCAGGATTCACATCTGGCTGATCACAAATAAAAAATCCCGGCGTCTGAAATTCAGAAACCGGGATTTTTATTATTTAGCTTAAATAAAATTAAGCTTAAAAGTTTTTTATCTGACCTGTGCGGCTATCTGGCTTGCTTCTTGCTGCCATCCGGTCGCCAGGGTTCTGACCAGAGCGTCATACCCGTCTTCACCCTGTTTCAGATTCAGTGCAAAATCACGCTGAACGGTCTGCCCCTGTCGAGTCAGCGTCCAGCTACCACTTACCACGACGATGCCATCATATCGGCCGTGGAAACCGGTGACGTTCACATTCAGCACATCCTGATCGTCAGAACTGGCTGGCTGACCTGAAACCAGATAGCCGGGCAAATCCCGGCGCAGATAAGTCACCAGTGATTGCTGAAGCTGCTGATCCAGCGGGCTGGCCCACAGGTTATTTTGCGTTAGCGTGTATTGCACATCATTGGTCTGATACACCAGCCCCGACCCTGCCAGATAATCAGCCACGCTCACGTGCTCAACCCACAGCTTACGCTGCTCCACCATGCCGGATGACAACACGCTGCCCGCTGCCGGTGCGCTGCTCAGCACAGGCAACTGATAGTAGGTTTTCTGGTCACTGCTGCTACAGGCAGTCAGGAATAATGCTAAGACGACGGGTATCCATTTTTTCATTATTTGGCCTTCTTCGGCTGAGGATCATCTTGCCCTGGGGCGGCGAAAATCAGAGCGTTACTTTTCTGGTTCAGCGTTTTAAGCACCGGCTGAAGCTCGCGCAAGGTCTTATCAAGACTTTGCATATCGCCCACCAGATTGCCGTACGCAGGTGAACCCGGCTGGAAGCCTTTCAGGCTGCGGTTAAGCTGGATCAGCGTCTGCTGCATATCCTGAGGTAGCGCCTTAATCTCTTTGCTGCTGACAATCGCATTCAGAGACTCGATGGTTTTCTGCGTGGATTTCATCGTTCTCTGACTTTCGGCCAGCGTACTGGTGGCTTCACGCAGCATAGGTTCGATCGGCAGATTGTTGATTTTATCCAGCGTGGTCATCAGTTTTTGCTGGATCTGCGCGAATCCACCACTCACGGTCGGCAGCAGTTTATGTCCGGCAACTTCCAGCGGCCCTTTCCACGGTTTTTCATTCGGATAGAAATCCAGATCGACATACATCGAACCTGTCAGCAAGTTGGCTGATTTCATCGAGGCACGCAGTCCCTGCGAGATACCATCACGAATATGATCGGCAATGTTGAAATCGCTGCCGAGCAACTGTGCAAAACGATCCGGTTCAATGCGGATCAGAACAGGAATACGATAGTCGTTCGCGATTTGCTGTTTCAGCGCATTGATCGGGAAAGGTACTTCTGAAACCGTACCGAGCCTGATGCCACGGAATTCGACCGGTGCACCCGGTTGCAGGCCGCGAATAGAATCAGAGAAGAACATCACGTAATCCATGTGGCGGGTATACAGCGATTCCTGAATACTTTTCTGATCGTCAAACAGCTGGTAGTTATCGCCGTTTTTCGCTTCCTGGCCCTGCGTCCAGCCATTAGGAATATCAAAGCTGACGCCACCGCTAAACAACGTGGTCAGCGAACCCATTTCTACACGCATACCGGCGGCTGACATGTCAAAGTTCACGCCGCTGTCTTTCCAGAAGCGAACATTGTCAGATACCAGCGTGTCGTACGGCGCGCGGATGAACAGCTGATATTTGATATTACGGGCTTTCGGATCAAAGTGGCTGGTTTCAACCGTACCTACCTGGAAACCACGGAACAGCACAGGGTCACCGGGGCTAAGCTGACCAGAGCGTTCACTCTCGAGAACCACGCGGATACCTTTAGCATCCGGCGAGGCCAGCGGCGGAGAGTCATCAAGTTTATATTCTGATTTTTCGCCGCCTTTATTGCCCGGTTGTAGCTGGATATACGCCCCGGACAACAATGTGCCCAGACCGGAAATACCTTCGCGGCCGATTTGCGGTTTCACCACCCAGAACACCGAATCATCACGCAGCATTTTTTCCATACCGGTGTTCAGACGCGCCTTGATGATCACCTGCTGCAGGTTCTCGCTCAGCGTCACGGACTCTACTTTACCAACATCGACGTTTCGGCTTTTGATGGTGGTTTTCCCGCCCTCAATCCCTTCCGCCGTCGTGGTGATCAGAGTGACTTCCGGTCCCTGATGGCTGTAGTGGTAAAACAGGATCCATGCCCCGATCAGCGCAGTGACAATCGGGACAATCCACACTGGTGACCAGCGTTTAATCTTTTCTACTTTGGCAGTTCCGTCATGCTCTGCCATATTATTTCCTGCCATCTTGTGGCTCCTTTGTAGACTTCATTCCGGCACGATCCCAAATGAGCCTTGGGTCAAACGTCATTGCAGCGAACATAGTGAGGATGACGACGCCAGCAAACAGCAGCGCGCCGATGTCCGGATAAATACTCATGAGCTGCCCCATTCTTACCAGCGCAGAAAGTACCGCAATTACAAACACGTCGATCATCGACCAGCGGCCAACAAATTCAACCAGTTCATAAATCACATGCAACCTTTCACGGTCGATTTCTTTATTGCTGTTTGCGTCCCAGCATAGCCACGCAATAGCAATCATTTTTAAAGTCGGCACCATGATACTGGCGATAAAAATCACCATGGCAACCGGGTACGAACCGTCACTCCACAGCAGTACGACACCTGCCATGATCGTCGAAGGCATCGGGGTTCCCAATACCTGCGTGATCATAATTGGCAGCAAATTCGCCGGGAGATATAACAAAATTGAAGTGACCAGCAGCGCCATCGTCCATTGCAGGCTGTTCTTACGCCGTGCGTGTCCTTTACTTTTACAACGCCCGCACTCGCTCTGATCGACCGGCAAAATCGCCATGCAGCAGTGACAGGAGCGAAGTCCCTGACGCAGACCGCTTTCACCCACGCGAACCGCTTGCTCCACCGCCGGCGCTGGCTCGATGTGCTGCCATAGCCAGAAACGATCGGTGCACTGGAAGGCGCGCAGTTGCAGTAAACAAAACAGGACATAAGGGATGAAACTGGTACCGACTCCCACGTCACCGTAGGCCATCAGTTTCACGAAGCTGACCAGAACGCCGGCGAGAAAAATCTCCACCATGCACCAGCTTTTCAGCCTGAACAGGGTGCGGGCGATACTGACTTTCCAGTGGACGGGAATATTCATCCCCTGATAAAGGATGATGATCGACATCATGCAGATTGCCGGAAGCAGCTGCACCACGATCATAAACAGTGATGCCATACTGGCGTAATCTTCTGACACCAATACCTGCGGGATCTGCACCAGCGTGACTTCGCTGCTCAGTCCGGCAACATTCATGTTAACAAAGGGGAAAAGGTTGGCCAGCACCAGCATAAATAAGGCGCTGATTGCGTAACCGACAGGACGTCTGCGTGGTTCATTCCAGCGGGTTGTCAGCGTTGTATGACAACGGGGACACACGGCTTTTTGCCCGATATGCAGACCAGGTATTGCCACCAGCATGTCGCATTGGGGGCATAAAATGTGCGGGCCATGGGCATCAGAACACACAATCGACTCCTCAATAGCGGAAAGGCCAAAGATATCGGCAACCGGTTATCCATTAGACCGGTTACCGATAAGCGTACAGTGTTAGCCGTTTTTCTGCGCTTCCAGCGCTTCCCAACGTTCGAACGCCTGCTCTAATTCCTGCTCTGCCGCAGCGAAAGCGGCAAGCACTTGCTGAGTTTCTTCATGAGGAAGTGTGAAGAAGTTCGCATCGCTCATCTGCTGTTGCAGTGCTTCAATTTTCTCTTCCAGTGTGCTGATTTGCAGAGGCAATTGTTCCAGCTCACGTTGTTGATTATAGCTGAGCTTGTTCGCCGTGCGTTTGGCCGGTTCTGCTTTAGGTTGTGCAGACGGCTTACTTTCGGTCGGCGCAACCTGACGGATTGGCTTCTGGTTACGGCGCTGCTGCTGCGCATCAAAATAGCCGCCCACATAGCTATTGATCACACCGTTGCCTTCGTAAATCCAGCATTCTGTCGCCGAGTTATCGACGAACTCACGGTCATGGCTCACCAGCATCACGGTGCCCTGATAGCTGTCGATCATCTCTTCCAGCAGCTCCAGCGTTTCCACATCCAGGTCATTGGTCGGTTCATCGAGAATCAACAGGTTGCTTGGACGCAGGAACAATTTAGCCAGCAGCAGGCGGTTACGTTCGCCGCCTGACAGCGCTTTCACCGGCGTCATTGCGCGTTTCGGGTGGAACAGGAAGTCCTGCAGGTAACCCAGCACATGGCGGGAACGACCATTGACCATGACTTCCTGTTTACCTTCGGCAAGGTTATCCATCACGGTACGTTCAGGATCAAGTTCGGCACGATGCTGATCGAAGTAAGCCACTTCCAGCTTGGTACCGCAGTGAACGCGGCCGCTGTCGGCCTGAATCTGACTTAACATCAGTTTGAGCAACGTGGTTTTACCACAGCCGTTCGGACCTACCAGCGCAATTTTATCACCGCGCATGACTTGTGCAGAGAAGTGGCTTACCAGCTGCTTACCGGCAATCGCGTAGCTGACATCTTCCATTTCGAAGACAATCTTGCCGGACGTTGAGGCTTCAACAACCTGCATTTTGGCGGTGCCCATCACTTCACGACGGTCTGAACGCTCTTTACGCAACGCTTTCAGAGCACGAACGCGGCCTTCATTACGGGTACGACGCGCTTTAATGCCCTGACGGATCCAGACTTCTTCCTGCGCCAGTTTCTTGTCGAATTCAGCATTTTGCAGTTCTTCAACACGCAACGCTTCTTCTTTTGCCAGCAGGTAAGCTTCGTAGTTGCCGGGATAGGACACCAGTTTGCCGCGATCGAGATCGACAATCCGGGTCGCCATATTGCGGATGAAAGAACGGTCATGGGAAATGAAGATGATGCTGCCCTGAAACTCTTTCAGGAAGTCTTCCAGCCACGCGATACTCTCGATGTCCAGGTGGTTGGTCGGTTCGTCGAGCAACAAGATTTGCGGCGCGCTGACCAGTGCACGGCCCAGCGCAGCTTTACGCAGCCAGCCGCCGGACAGAGATTTCAATTCGGTATCCGCATCCAGCCCCAGTTTCAACAGCACTTCGTTGATCCGGCTGTCGAGCTGCCAAAGGCCCTGATGATCGAGGATCTCCATCACCTGCGCCAGTTTGTTCATGTTCTTTTCGCTCGGGTCAGTTTCGACCAGATGCGAAATGGCGTGATAGGCCTTCAGATGCTCAGCCTGCTCAAATACGCCTTCAGAGACGAAATCAAACACGGTACCGGCAACGTTACGTGGCGGATCCTGTTGCAGACGCGCCACAATCAGATCCTGTTCGTACACGATGCGCCCGTCATCAAGCGGCACTTCGCGGTTCAGAATTTTCATCAGCGTCGATTTACCGGCGCCGTTACGGCCAACAAGGCAAACGCGCTCGTTTGGCTCAATGTGCAATTCGGTGTTATCCAACAGCGGCGAGTCACTGAATGACAGCCAGGCACCTGACATACTAATTAACGACATAAACTTTATTTTTCCTCGCCAGCATGGGACAGCAGCCAGCAGTTATGAATTTGACGATTACGGGCGAAATCCTGTGACAGGGTTTGGCTGGTGATTTCTTTCGCGCTCAGACCCAGCTTGCTCAGTCCGTCGAGATCCATCTGGAAACCGCGCTTATTGTTGGAGAACATGATGGTACCGTTGCGACGCAGGATACGCTTCAGATCTTTCATTAATGAAAGATGATCGCGCTGAACGTCGAAACTTTCGGCCATGCGTTTGGAGTTAGAGAACGTCGGTGGATCGATAAAGATCACGTCAAACTGTTCGTCGCACATGCCGAGGTAAGACAGGCAATCCGCCTGAATCAGGCGATGCTGACGACCGGTCAGGCCGTTAACGCGCAAGTTTTTCTCCGCCCACTCCAGATAAGTACGGGACATATCTACGGTGGTAGTGCTGCGTGCGCCGCCCAGACCCGCATGGACACTGGCGGTGCCGGTGTAAGCAAACAGGTTAAGGAAGTCTTTACCGTTACTCATCTCGCCCAGCATTTTACGCGCGATGCGGTGATCGAGGAATAAACCGGTATCGAGATAATCGGTCAGGTTCACCCAAAGCTTGGCATTAAACTCTTCAACCAGCTGGAATTCACCTTTCTGCGCCAATTTTTCGTACTGGTTGGTGCCCTTCTGACGTTCGCGAGTTTTCAACACCAGCTGGCTGGATGAAACATCCAGCACGGAGAGCGTAGCATTTATCACGTCGAACAGACGCTGACGGGCTTTTTGCGCATCAACCGTTTTTGGCGGTGCGTATTCCTGAACCACGACTTTGCTGCCATAGCGATCGACGGCCACGTTGTAATCCGGCAAATCGGCGTCATACAGGCGATAACATTCGATCCCCTGCTGTTTGGCCCATTTTTCCAGCTTTTTGACGTTCTTGCGCAGACGGTTGGCGTAATCTTCAGCCATTTGCACGCCCGCAGCGCCGGTCGGATTTTCCGACAGCTGATAGTTTTTCTGCACGCATTCCAGCGGGCCATTTTTCGCTTTGAACTGGCGGTCGGCGCGCAATTGCACGCAGCTCAGCAATTCAGGCGATGCGCTGAATAGAGACAGCTGCCAGCCGCCGAACTGCATCTTCATGATGCGGCCCAGCTGGTTATGCAGCGCAATCAGCGCCGGTTCACTTTCCAGACGCTCGCCGTATGGCGGGTTGCTGATGACGGTGCCGGTCGGGCCTTCAGGTAACGGATTCACCAGTTTACCGACTTCAGCGGCTTCGAAACTGATCAACTCTGAAACACCCGCACGACGGGCGTTGGAGCGCGCCATCTCGATCACACGACGGTCGATATCAGAGCCAAAGAAACGCGAGGTGGTTTCCTGCACGGCGCGGCGGGTGCGTACCTGCGCTTCCGTTGTCAGTTCACGCCACAGTTCGGTATCAAATTTATTCCAGCCCGTGAAACCCCAGTGCGGGCGATGCAAGCCCGGCGCGCGATCGGCGGCGATCATGGCCGCTTCGATAAGCAAAGTACCGGAACCACACATCGGATCCAGCATCGGTGTGCCCGACTGCCATCCGGAACGCATCACGATCGCGGCTGCGAGGTTTTCTTTCAGCGGTGCCTGTCCGGCCAGATCACGGTAGCCGCGCTGATGCAGGCCTTCGCCGCTCAGATCCAGCGCCACGCTGGCGGTGTCACGTTGCAGGAAGACGTTAACGCGGATGTCAGGCAACTGCTTCGCGACGTTAGGACGTTCGTCCATTTTGCGGGTAAAGCTGTCAACGATGGCATCTTTGACTTTCAGTGCACCGTACTGACTGTTGCGAATTTCGTCGTTCAGGCCGCTGAAATGGACCGCGAAGGTTTTATCGACGCTGAAAATTTCCGGCCAGTCGATCGCCATCACGCCCATATACAGGTCTAAGTCACTGTGGACTTTGAATTCGTTCAGAGGCAGAAGGATGCGCGAAGCCAGACGGCTCCACAGCAAGCTTTTATACATCAGGCGATCGTCACCTTCAAAATGCACCCCTCCCTGCACAACTTTGCAGGCTTGCGCACCCAGCGTTTCCAGTTCGCTTTTTAACAGTTCTTCCAGTCCACGCGCCGTGCTGGCAAACAAAGAGTTCATATCGACATATCACCAAAAATAAAATAGTTGCGCATTATAGCTAATCCCGAGCGCTTGTCATAAAGTCTCTGGTTCTCTTTTAGGATCAAAAATCAGAGAGGCGATATTAAGTGCCCATTCTTTCACGTTTATTTGTTCACCCGATAAAATCCATGCGCGGCCTGCAAGTTTCACATGCGCTGGTCACGGCGACGGGTCTGGCGTTTGACCGCCAGTTTATGCTGACGGATCCTCAGGGCATGTTTATTACTGCCCGGCAGTATCCGAATCTGGTGTTGTTCACCCCGGTTCTGTTACCCGATGGCCTGATGATTGCCGCACCAGAAGGCGACAGCATCAGTGTCAAATTCGCTGAATTCAATGGTCAGAACGCGCCGACAGAAGTCTGGGGCAATCAGTTTACCTCACTCATCGCGCCAGAACCGGTAAATCGCTGGTTAAGTGGTTATTTAAAGCGTGAGGTGCAACTGCGCTGGGTTGGCGAAGAACCGACCCGTCGGGTAAAAAAACACCCTGACGTGCCACTGTCGTTTGCCGACGGATTCCCGTATCTGTTGATTAATGAAGCCTCCATGCTGGATTTACAAGGTCGCTGTCCGGTCGGCGTCAGAACGGAGCAATTTCGCCCGAACATTGTGGTCAGCGGCGCTGAGGCTTATGCCGAAGATACCTGGCAGACGATCCGGATCGGCGAGGTTATTTTCGATCTGGTCAAACCCTGTAGTCGCTGTATTTTCACGACGGTCAGCATTGAGAAGGGGCGCAAGCATCCCGGCGGTGAACCGCTGAAAACGCTGCAAAGTTACCGTACGGCCAGCGATGGCGATGTTGATTTCGGTCAGAACATGATTGCCCGTAATACCAGCGTGATACGCGCAGGCGATAACGTTGAGGTGCTGGCCACCAGACCACCCCGCCCTTATGGCGCCGGTGACGTGGTAGAAAGCATTGAAGCACCTAAAGGCAGCGCACAGGCTCTGACAATTAATTATCAGGGCACCGAATTTACCGGCAACAATCAGCAGATTTTACTTGAACAGCTTGAGTTACAGGGGTTACGCATCCCTTATTCCTGCCGGGCGGGAATTTGTGGAGCCTGTAAAATGACGCTACAAAACGGGCAGGTTTCGCCGCTCAAAGAAAGCGCAGTGGGAAAAGACGGGACGATTTTGGCATGCAGCTGTATTCCGGCATCAGACATCGTGCTCGGCTAGAATATTTGAAACTGGCAGGAAGGTCAGGCGGCTTTATCAATATTTGATTCAACCCAAAAGATAAAGGATTAAACCGCCTGATCGTACAGGTCGCGATGGCTGGTGCGGACAACGGCTGGCATCAGACGATCGTGCATAATCTTAATCGCATCACCCAGAACCATTCCGCGCCCGGCCACAGTCAGCCTTTCCTGCGCCAGCAGGCACAGGCTGGCATTGTCACCGGATTCCACAATCAGTAATGTGGCCTGCTCACCGCTTTCCATCACCTGCACCTGGGCAAGCTGTCCGTTACCTGGCTGGAAAGGATGAACCTGCTGACTGAAATGCCAGCTCTTAGGCATCAGGGGTTTTAAGAAGCGATAAGCGACCAAGGCGTTTAATACTAATTCGGCGCGTTGCTCGGCCCCGAGTTTAATCTGTTTACATTGCTCTTCGAAATCAAAATATAACGCGGCGTCATCAACGCAAAATGTCATATCGCCGAACGCGTCAGGCGTTAACATTTTAGCCGGGAAACGGGAACGAAAAATCATGCCATTGGCCAGATCCAGCATCAGCCGGTCATGTTCAGCATCAAAATACCAACGCCAATTATCATCTGGTTTGATTTTCATTTCGTCATCCTGTTCACCCTCAATGCCCGCCAATCTGACTTCATTACCTGCTACTCCGTTAAGAATAGAATTTTTTATAATGAAAAGAAATCAGACAAATCCTGAGTCTTAATTAAGGTCAGTGGACAAAATATAGACGAGCCGGGTTGATAAATAAACCCCTGACTCGTCCTGAGGATGAAAAAGATTAGATATGGGTAACAATATCTTTGATAAGACGCGGGCCTTTGAAGATAAATCCGGAATATATTTGAATTAAAGACGCACCCGCCGCCATTTTTTCGCGCGCTGCGGTTAAAGAATCAATCCCGCCGACGCCAATAATAGGGAGACGACCTTGTAATTCATTCGACAACATGCGGATGATTTCTGTACTGCGCAGCTGCACCGGACGTCCGCTGAGGCCACCCACTTGTTCGCAATAATTAAGTCCCTGAACAAGTTTGCGATCGAGCGTTGTGTTGGTCGCAATAACGCCATCCATATTATGACGCACCAGACTGTCGGCTATTTGGATCAGTTCTTCTTGTGAAAGATCCGGTGCGATCTTCACGGCAACCGGGACATATTTCTGGTGACGCTGCTGAAGTTCAAGCTGCTTATTCTTGATCGACGCCAGTAAATCATCCAGCGCTTCACCGTATTGCAGCGAACGTAATCCCGGCGTGTTTGGCGATGAAATATTCACCGCAATATAGCCCGCATGCGGATATACCTTCTCCATACAGGTCAGATAATCATCTTTACCTTGCTCAACCGGGGTATCTTTATTCTTACCAATATTAATGCCGATGATACCGCCAAAACGGGATCTCTTGACGTTATTGACCAGATTATCGACGCCGTGGTTATTAAAGCCCATGCGGTTAATCAGGCCTTCTGCTTCAACAATACGGAATATACGGGGCTTATCATTTCCGTCCTGCGCACGCGGCGTAACGGTGCCCACTTCCACAAATCCAAAGCCCATTGCGCCAAACGCATCAATACAGGTGCCGTCTTTATCCAGACCCGCGGCCAGACCTAATGGGTTTTTAAAAGATAATCCCATGCAGCTGACAGGCTTGGTTGGGACAGACTGGCGGATCAAAAATTCAAGGGGAGTGCCGGAAATGCGGCTCAGCTGACGAAAGGTTAACTCGTGGGCGCGCTCTGGATCGAGCTGAAACAGTGCTTTCCTGACAAGAGGATAATACATGGAGACTCCTGGATTCCCGGTGGCTAGACGGGGCGGTATTATCGACTAACCGTCGGCCAATTGGAAACGATAACCGGCCATTTGTGGCAATAAATGCGTTTATGCGCAAACGATTACTTTCTATTTACTTTCGATTCACGTTTTACGTCCTTCTGTGTTTCCCCCTGCGCCTGCCTGGCTGCCTTCTTTATCCGTTTTGTGACTATGAATAGCCAAAATTGAGATTTCCGCTCCCACTGCGTTGCCTGCTAGTTTTAATTCACTTTGTTAAGAAAAATGATGGTTCTATAACATATTGTTATAAGGAAGAATAAACATGCGCGTTATTTCCCTGGCAGGCAGCCCCCGACAGCCGTCCCGCTCTTCTTCCCTGCTGGCGCTCAGCCACCAGTGGCTGGCAAGCCGTGGTGTGGAAGTTTTTACCTACAATCTTCAGGATTTCTCCGCTGATGATCTGCTATTCGCAAATTTCTCCAGCCCGCAGCTCAAGCAACTGATTGCCGAACTGGCGAGCGCAGACGGATTGATCGTCGCCACGCCGGTGTACAAAGCGTCGTTTTCCGGCGCACTGAAAACGCTGCTGGATTTACTGCCTGAACGCGCACTCGACCACAAAGTTGTACTGCCGCTGGCGACTGCCGGTTCTATCGGCCACATGCTGGCAGTGGATTATGCCCTCAAGCCGGTCCTCGCCTCGCTGAAAGCGCAGGAGGTTTTGCAGGGTGTGTTCGCCGATGACAGCCTGATTACCGATTATCACACCTTCCCTGCGACGCTGGACCCGGCCCTTGCCGGGCGCCTGAACGAATCCCTGGAAAACTTTTATCTGGCACTCAGCCGCCGCCGGCCTATTGCGAACTCCGCAGCCTCTCTTTCAGCGCAAGTTTTGCGCGTCTGACTAAAAAGGAATTCACCATGACTGCGTCATTCTCCTTGTCATCACTACGCCGCCTGCCGGTAGTTGCCGGTTTGCTGACCAGCCTTCTGCTCAGCGCGTACGCCGGAGCAGAAGAAAAAGCGCCGGAGCAGCTGCGCATCGCTTACCAAAAAGGATCTGTCGGACTGGTGCTGGCGAAATCGCACAAACTGCTGGAAACGCGTTTTCCCGATACCAAAATCACCTGGATCGAATTCCCTGCGGGACCGCAGATTCTCGAAGCACTCAACGTCGGGAGTATTGATTTAGGCGGCACCGGTGATTTGCCACCGCTGTTCGCGCAGGCAGCGGGCGCAGATTTGCTGTATATCGGCTCGGAACCGCCAAAGCCAAAAGCAGAAGTCATTCTGGTCGATAACGACAGCCCGATCAAAAGCGTCGCCGATCTGAAAGGTCATAAAGTTGCCTTCCAGAAAGGTTCCAGCTCGCACAATTTACTGATCCGCGCCCTGCAACAGGCGGGGCTTAAGCTCAGCGATATCCAGCCGGTGTATCTGACGCCCGCCGATGCGCGCGCGGCCTTCCAGCAGCATGACGTCGATGCCTGGGCCATCTGGGATCCGTACTACTCCGCCGCACAGGTTCAGGGAAATGTCCGGGTGCTGGCGGACGGTTCATCGTTGCATCAGACCGGTTCCTTCTATCTTGCGCCGAAAAAATATACCGAAGCCAATCCGCAGTTTATCCAGCAGGTTCTGACGGTGTTAACGCAGGCGAATGCGCTGACCAAAACCGATCGCGACCAGAGCATCAAGCTGCTTTCCCAGTCGATGGGCCTGCCGGAAAAAGTGGTGGCGTCGTATCTGGATCATCTGCCGGATTTGCCCATCACGCCCGTCAGTGCTGAAACGGAAAAGCGCCAGCAGCAAACCGCCGATCTGTTCTACGAAAACCATATTTTGCCAAAGCAGGTCGAAATCAAAGACCGCATCTGGAAACCGACAGTACAAGCGAACTGAATATCCGACTATTTAACCGCCACCCACGAGCGGAAACGAACGAGAGAGGAGTAACCCTATGAGTCTTAACGTATTCTGGTTTTTACCTACCCACGGCGACGGTCGCTATTTAGGCACTGAAGAAGGTGCGCGCGTCGTTGACCACGGTTATCTGCAACAGATCGCACAAGCGGCCGACCGCTTAGGATTCGGCGGCGTGCTGTTGCCTACTGGCCGTTCATGCGAAGACTCATGGTTGGTAGCCGCCTCACTGATTTCCGTTACCCAGAGGCTGAAATTCCTGGTGGCGCTGCGTCCGGGGATTATCTCCCCGACGCTGGCGGCGCGTCAGGCGGCAACGCTCGACCGGCTGTCGGGTGGCCGCGCGCTGTTTAATCTGGTGACCGGCGGCGATCCGGCTGAGCTGGCCGCTGAAGGTCTTCATCTTAATCACAAAGAGCGTTACGAAGCCTCTGCCGAATTCACCCGCATCTGGCGTCGCGTGCTGGAAGGCGAAACGGTGGATTACGAAGGCAAACACATTCAGGTTAAAGGCGCGAGCCTGATGCATCCGCCGGTTCAGTACCCTCGCCCGCCGCTGTATTTCGGCGGTTCGTCTGAGGAAGCGCAGGATCTGGCGGCAGAACAGGTCGAGTTGTATCTGACATGGGGCGAGCCACCGGCTTCGGTGAAAGAAAAAATTGATCAGGTTCGTGCGAAAGCCGCTGCCCATGGTCGTACGGTGCGCTTCGGGATCCGTCTGCACGTGATTGTGCGCGAAACGAATGAAGAAGCCTGGCAGGCCGCCGACCGCCTTATCGCCAACATTGATGATGAAACCATTCAACGCGCACAGGCGGCATTTGCCAAAACTGATTCCGTTGGACAGCACCGTATGGCGGCTTTGCACGGCGGCGATCGCAACAAACTGGAAATCTACCCGAATCTTTGGGCTGGCATCGGCCTGGTACGCACCGGCGCAGGCACTGCGTTGGTAGGCGACGGTCCAACCGTGGCGGCACGTATGCAGGAATACGCCGATCTGGGCATCGACACCTTTATTTTCTCCGGTTATCCGCATCTGGAAGAAGCCTACCGCGTCAGCGAGTTGCTGTTCCCGCATCTGGACCTGGCGAAACCAGAAGATGAGCAGGTGGTGAAGAAAGCTATTTTGCCGCGCGGTGAACTGGTTGCTCACGACTTTGCCAACAAAAAAGTCGCCAGCCAGCATTAAGGAGAACAGACATGACCTCATCACAACGCTGGTTAGACCGTATTTTGCCATGGATTGTACCGGTGGCGCTGATCGGCGGCTGGCAGCTTGCCGTCGAAGCGGGCTGGTTATCCAACCGCATTCTTCCCGCGCCCAGCGCGGTGGTCGAGGCGTTCTGGACACTGGCGAAGAGTGGCGATCTGTGGCAAAACCTGAAAATCAGCACCTTCCGCGCACTGACCGGTTTTGCTATCGGCGGCAGCCTGGGTTTGCTGCTCGGCTTTATCACCGGGCTTTCCCGCTGGGGCGAGCGCCTGCTCGACAGTTCCCTGCAAATGTTGCGCAATATTCCCCATCTGGCGCTGATCCCGCTGGTGATTTTGTGGTTCGGCATTGATGAAACCGCCAAAATTTTCCTGGTCGCCCTGGGAACGCTGTTTCCGATTTACCTCAATACCTATCACGGCATCCGCAATATTGACCGCGGCCTGCTGGAGATGTCGCGCAGCTATGGTTTATCCGGTTTCCCGTTGTTCATTCAGGTGGTGTTACCGGGCGCGCTGCCGTCGATTATGGTCGGCGTCCGCTTTGCGCTCGGGTTCATGTGGCTGACGCTTATCGTCGCTGAAACCATTTCTGCCAATTCAGGGATCGGTTATCTGGCCATGAATGCGCGCGAATTTTTACAAACTGACGTCGTCGTGGTCGCCATCGTGCTGTACGCAATCCTTGGCAAACTGGCCGATATTTTAGCCCGCCAGCTGGAAAGTGTCTGGCTGCGCTGGCACCCCGCTTATCAGAAAAAACAAGGAGACGCCGCATGAGCGCCCCTGCACGTATCCCGCAAGGCACGCCGGTTACGCTTTCCGGCATCACTAAAAAGTACGGCAACCGCGCCGTGCTCAATGACATCAATCTGCGCATTCCGCCCGGCCAGTTCGTGGCGGTGGTTGGCCGCAGCGGCTGCGGAAAAAGTACGTTATTACGCCTGCTCGCCGGTCTGGAAAAAACCACGCAGGGTGAACTGCTCAGCGCCAGCGCCCCGCTCAGTCAGGTGCGTGACGATACGCGGCTGATGTTTCAGGATGACCGTCTCCTGCCGTGGAAGAAAGTGATCGATAACGTCGGGCTGGGCTTAAAAGGCAAATGGCGTGAAGCCGCGCTGGCGGCTTTGGAAGAGGTCGGACTGGCGGATCGCGCCGATGAATGGCCTTCGGCACTGTCAGGTGGACAAAAACAGCGTGTGGCGCTGGCGCGTGCGTTAATCCATCGTCCACGCCTGTTGTTACTGGATGAACCGCTCGGCGCACTGGATGCCCTGACGCGTATCGAAATGCAAAGTTTGATCGAACGCCTGTGGCAGCAGCATGATTTTACCGTGCTGCTGGTGACGCATGATGTCAGTGAAGCCGTAACGGTCGCCGACCGGGTGATCCTTATTGATCAGGGGCAGATTGGGATGGATTTGACGGTAGATTTGCCGCGCCCACGCCGTAAGGGGTCGGTAAGACTGGCAGAGCTGGAAGCCGAAGTGCTGGAGCGCGTTCTGACGCCACAGCCTGCGCCGACGGTTTCACTGGAGGCGAAACGGGCGCAGCGATAACGTATTTTTGAGATCTTTGGATGTAAAAAGGGCGATGTTTCCATCGCCCTTTGTCATTTCTGTTTTTTGATTATGCGTCTAACGCTTTGGTGATTTTCTCGAACAAATCACCGGACAGATTTTCCAGCCCTTTCAGCTGTTCCAGCGCTTTGCGCATCTGCGCCTGACGGCCTGCATCGTAACGTTTAAGACGAATCAACGGCTCGATCATACGTGCCGCCACCTGCGGGTTACGGGTGTTCAGATCCGTCAGCATTTCGGTCAGGAACTGATAACCGCTGCCGTCCGCTGCGTGGAACGCAGAAGGATTGGCAGAAGCGAATGCGCCAATCAAAGAACGTACGCGGTTCGGGTTGCCCATGCTAAACGAGCGGTGATTCAGTAATGAACGTACTTTCTGCAGGACGTCGGCAGCCGGGCTGGTGGCTTGCAGGATAAACCATTTATCCATCACCAGACCGTCGTGATGCCAGCGCTCATCGTAAGCCGCCATCAGCGCCTCGCGGCAAGGCAGTTGCGCAGAAACCGCCGCAGACATCGCGGCCAGAGAATCGGTCATGTTGTCTGCCTGCTCAAACTGAGTTTTCACCAGCTGATCGGCCAGCGTCACATCGGCAAAGGCCAGATAGCGCAGGCAGGTGTTACGCAGGGTACGTTTACCGATATCTTCATGGACCACGCGGTAGCCCGGCAGACGGTTAGCGTTGTAAACGGCAAGGAACTCATCGGCCATTTCGGTGGCCAGACAGCGGGTAATCGCTTCATGCACGGCGCTTATCGCTTCGGGATCGATAATGTCGAACAGCTCGGCAATCTCGTTATCCGACGGCAACGTGAGGATCTGCGCCGCCAGGCCCGGATCGATGTTCTCATCCAGCAATACCGCGCGGAACGCATCTGCCACGTGCAGCGGCAGGGACAATGGCTGTTTTTGCTGGTGACGCGCGACGTTCAGCTTGATGTAAATTGCCAGCAGGCTTTGAGCCGCATCCCAGCGGGCGAAATCGTTACGCGCGTACTTCATCAGGAAGGTCAGCTGATGATCGCCCCACTTGTAATCGAGTTTCACCGGCGCGGAGAATTCACGTAATAAAGAAGGCACCGGCGGCGCTTCCACGTCTTCGAAGATGAAAGTCTGCTCAGCTTCGGTCACGTTGAGCACGTTGCTGACAATCTGACCATCCTGCTTCAATGCAATGACGTTGCCCTGTGGGTCATACAGCTCGATATCCAGCGGGATGTGCAGCGGCAGCTTTTCGGTCTGATCTGGCGTCGGCGGCGTTTTCTGGCTGACGGTCAGCGTGTACTGCTGTTTTTCAACATCATAGTCGTCGCGCACGGTCAGGACTGGCGTACCGGACTGGCTGTACCAGCGGCGGAACAGCGACAAATCGACATTGGACGCATCTTCCATTGCCTGCACGAAATCATCACAGGTCGCTGCGCTGCCGTCATGACGTTCGAAATACAGCTGAATACCGGCCTGGAATTTCTCTTCGCCCAGCAGGGTGTGCAGCATGCGGATAACTTCAGAACCTTTCTCATACACCGTCAGGGTGTAGAAGTTGTTCATTTCAATGACTTTATCCGGACGGATCGGGTGCGCCATCGGACTGGCATCTTCAGAAAACTGTGCGCCACGCATGACGCGGACGTTATCGATACGGTTAACCGAGCGCGATCCGAGATCGGAGCTGAATTCCTGATCGCGGAAAACGGTCAAACCTTCTTTCAGGCTCAGCTGGAACCAGTCGCGGCAGGTCACGCGGTTACCGGTCCAGTTGTGGAAGTATTCATGGCCGATCACCGCTTCAATACCGAGGTAATCTTTGTCGGTGGCGGTTTCGGCTTTTGCCAGCACGTATTTGGAGTTAAAGACGTTAAGGCCTTTGTTTTCCATCGCGCCCATATTGAAGAAATCAACCGCGACAATCATGAAGATGTCGAGATCGTATTCCAGATTGAAACGGGTTTCGTCCCATTTCATGGATTGTTTCAGGGATTCCATCGCCCAGCCGGCGCGATCAAGATTGCCGCGGTCAACAAACAACTCCAGCGCCACATCGCGGCCTGAACGGGTTTTAAAGGTATCGCGCAGCACGTCGAAATCACCCGCCACCAGCGCAAACAGGTAGCAAGGTTTCGGGAACGGATCCTGCCATTTGATCCAGTGCTTGCCGTCTTCCAGTTCGCCCTGGTCGATACGGTTACCGTTAGACAGCAGGTAAGGATAGCGGGCTTTATCGGCCACGATGCGGGTGGAGAAACGCGCCAGCACATCAGGGCGGTCGAGATAATAGGTAATGTGGCGGAAACCTTCGGCTTCACACTGGGTACACAGCGCGTCGCCGGACAGGTATAGGCCTTCCAGCGCGGTGTTTTTCGCCGGATGAATTTCGTTAACAATCGCCAGCTCAAATGCTTCCGGGAGGCCGTCGATCACCAAAGTGCCTTCCTGTAACTGATACTTCGGCCAGTCCTGACCGTTGATTTTCAGACTGACCAGCTGGAGGTCTTCACCGTTGAGCGTCAGGGAAGCCCCTTCTGCGCCCAGACGTTTGATCTGGCTGATGGCCGTCACGACCGTCTTTTGTGCATCAAGCTCGAAATTAAGGTCGATATCCGTGATGGTGTAGTCCGGCGCACGGTAATCGTGGCGGAACTTGGCTTGCGGCAGTTGAGTCATAAAAAACCTTTTGGCGTTTTCATAGTTTATGGTGATGACGATTTATGGCGTTGAAGGGTGTTCCTGTCATCAGCACAGGGCTGCACAGAACCTGACGCGACCTTCATACTTTCTCTCTAAACTCTAACACAGGCATCAGGAAATCCCAGATTGTTGCAAGGTTGTGAGTTCGTATGCGCACCTTTCAACCAAAACACAGAATTTTGTTCGCGCTGTCCACCAGGAGGACTGATCCGCCTCACCAAATGTAATCAATTTGTGCCTTATTTATTGCGTAAATTAGCGCAAATCACCGTACACCCCGCCTGTGAGCACATTTTGGCCTCGACCCGTCACGGACAATTATGATGTGATGAGGGTTCTTTGGCGGGATATTACGGTATACTTCACAGACTTTTGCTGTTTTATTCAGAACGTTTTTATTACGGAACGGTTGTTTGTGTTCAAACACTCAGTTTCTGACGAGGATGCTGTAAAGCGCTATGACTCCATACGCCTCCCCGATTTTGACTTCGCTGTTAGATACCGATGCCTACAAGCTTCATATGCAGCAAGCGGTTTTCCATCGTTATCACAGTATCAGCGTGGTGGCCGAGTTCCGTTGCCGCGGTGATGAACTGCTGGGCGAATACGCCGGTGAAATCCGTCAGCAAATCCAGTTGATGAGCGAACTGGCGCTGACCGACGATGAGTTCACCTACCTCTCCGGGCTGCCTTTCTTTACACAGGACTATCTCAGCTGGCTGAAAACGTTCCGCTATAACCCGGAACACGTCACCGTTTCCAACCGCGACGGCCATTTGCATGTGCGCATCGAAGGGCCGTGGCGTGAAGTCATCATGTGGGAAGTGCCGCTGCTGGCGGTTATCAGTGAAGTGGTACATCGCCATCGTTCACCGCTAATCACGGCGCAAATGGCGGTCGAACAGCTGCGTAAAAATCTGGTCAGCTTTAATGAGCAGGCCTCTGATATCGATCTTTCCGCTTTCCGGCTGATGGATTTTGGCACACGCCGCCGTTTCTCGGGCGAGGTGCAGGAAGCGATTGTCAGCACACTGAAAAGTGAATTCCCTTATCTGGTCGGTACCAGCAACTACGATGTCGCCCATAAGTTGCAACTGGCACCGGTCGGAACGCAGGCACATGAATGGTTTCAGGCGCATCAGCAAATCAGCCCGGTGCTGGCCAACAGTCAGCGCGCGGCGCTACAGGCCTGGCTGGATGAGTACCCTGATCAGCTCGGTATCGCCCTGACTGACTGCATAACCATGGATGCTTTCCTGCGTGATTTCGGACCGAAATTCGCGAACGCGTATCAGGGTCTGCGCCATGATTCAGGGGATCCGTTTGAGTGGGGTGAAAAAGCCATCGCGCATTATCACGCACTGGATATTGATCCGATGACTAAGACGCTGGTGTTCTCCGATAATCTCGACCTGGATAAGGCACTGCATTTATATCGCCATTTCCACAAGCGGGTGAATTTAGTATTCGGCATCGGTACGCGCCTGACCTGTAATATTCCCGGTGTGAAACCGCTGAATATCGTCATCAAACTGGTTCAGTGTAATGGTAAGCCAGTGGCGAAACTTTCCGACAGTCCGGGAAAAACCATCTGTCAGGATAAAGCGTTTGTGAAAGCGCTGCGCAAAGCATTTGATCTGCCACTGGTCAAAAAAGCCTCCTGATCTGCCGCAAAGTGCCGGGAAATGACCTCCGGCGCTTTGCTGATTTTTTATCCCGCGTATTTCCTTCCTTATATAGATGATATTCAATTTGCTCGGCTTTCATTCATTCACTCAATAATTTTCGCGTATACCCGCCCCTGCCTGACAATTCTTACACCACGACGTTGATTTCTGCTTGTGTCCTGAGAAAGGCTAAGTAACATAGCAAAATCCCTTTTTACAGGGTGTCCATTATTTCTTAGTCAACATCTGTATATAAAGAAAGAGAGAAATCTATGAGCGTTGTGCCTGTAGTCGACGTACTGCAAGGCCGTGCTGCGGTTGACAGTGAAGTCACCGTACGCGGTTGGGTACGTACCCGGAGAGATTCTAAAGCTGGTATCTCATTCCTCGCCGTTTATGACGGCTCCTGCTTTAATCCATTACAGGCCGTCGTCAATAATTCTCTGCCCAATTATCAGGATGAGGTTCTGCATCTGACGACCGGCTGTTCTGTTGAAGTGACAGGTACTGTTGTCGCCTCCCCTGGCGAAGGCCAGAGCTTTGAGCTGCAGGCGACTGCGATTAAAGTCGTCGGCTGGGTGGATGATCCTGATACATATCCGATGGCGGCTAAACGTCACAGTATTGAATATCTGCGTGAAGTGGCACACCTGCGTCCGCGTACCAACCTGATTGGCGCGGTGGCACGCGTGCGTAACACCCTGTCTCAGGCAATTCACCGTTTCTATCATGAAAACGGCTACTTCTGGGTGTCGACGCCGCTGATTACAGCTTCCGATACCGAAGGTGCTGGTGAGATGTTCCGCGTGTCCACGCTGGATCTGCAAAACCTGCCGCGTACTGACAAAGGCGAGATCGATTTCAGCGAAGACTTCTTCGGTAAAGAATCCTTCCTGACCGTTTCTGGTCAGCTGAACGGTGAAGCGTACGCCTGTGCATTGTCCAAGGTGTACACCTTCGGCCCGACCTTCCGTGCAGAAAACTCCAACACCAGCCGTCACCTCGCTGAATTTTGGATGGTAGAACCGGAAGTGGCCTTTGCCACACTGGACGATATCGCATCATTGGCTGAAAACATGCTGAAATATGTTTTCCAGGCCGTGTTGAACGAACGTTCAGACGATATGGCTTTCTTTGCTGAACGCGTAGACAAAGATGCGGTTGCCCGCCTTGAGCGTTTTGTAACCTCTGATTTCGCGCAGGTGGATTACACTGAAGCAGTAGAAATCCTAATGAATTGCGGTCAGAAGTTTGAGAACGCTGTTTCGTGGGGTGTGGATCTTTCTTCAGAACACGAACGTTATCTTGCTGAGCAACACTTCAAAGCGCCGGTGGTAGTGAAAAACTATCCGAAGGATATCAAATCCTTCTACATGCGTTTGAACGATGATGGTAAAACCGTCGCGGCGATGGACGTATTAGCGCCTGGCATCGGTGAGATTATCGGGGGTTCTCAGCGTGAAGAACGTCTGGATGTATTGGACGCGCGAATGGTTGAAATGGGACTTAAAACTGAAGATTATTGGTGGTATCGCGATCTTCGTCGTTACGGCACTGTGCCACACTCCGGCTTCGGTTTGGGCTTTGAACGTTTAGTCGCCTATGTCACCGGCGTACAGAACGTCCGCGACGTAATTCCGTTCCCGCGCACACCACGTAATGCAACCTTCTAATTAATTAAACTATTTTTAATTAACAAAAACTTTACAAAACTAAGGCCAGCATTGCTGGCCTTAGTCATTTTTAAAAATAGATCCCCGTCACAAAGCTCCCTAAAATACACATTTTGTAATACATTCTTTCTCGCTGAAACATATTTAGTAATTTAGTAGCATTTTCGCTGTAGATTAAGCGAACCTCGGATGGAATAGTGCGTTCAGACACAGGAGACACCAAACTTTCATGAATAGTTCCCCAAAGAATTATTGACGGCAGTGGCAGGTGTCCGAATAAAACCAATGAGGGTAATAATAATGATGAAGCGCAACATTCTTGCAGTAGTAATCCCAGCTCTGTTAGTCGCTGGTGCAGCTAATGCAGCAGAGATCTATAACAAAGACGGCAACAAACTGGATTTGTACGGTAAAGTTGACGCACGCCATAACTTCTCTGACAACGCTGGTGATGATGGCGACCAGACCTATGTTCGTTTCGGCTTCAAAGGCGAAACTCAAATTACTGACCAACTGACCGGTTACGGCCAGTGGGAATACAACGTTCAGGCTAACCATGCAGAAAGCGCTGGCGACGAAGGCAACAAAACTCGTCTGGGCTTCGCAGGTCTGAAATTCGGTGATGCAGGTTCATTCGACTACGGTCGTAACTACGGCGTAATCTACGACGTAATGTCCTACACCGACCAATTGCCAATCTTTGGCGATGACACCATGTACCAGAACAACGACAACTTCATGGTTGGTCGTGGTAATGGCATGGCAACTTACCGTAACAGCAACTTCTTCGGTCTGGTTGACGGCCTGAGCTTCGCTGTACAGTACCAGGGCAAAAACGACGAAGGTCGTGACGGTCGTGGCGCAGTTGACTCCAACGGCGACGGCTGGGGTACTTCTGCTGCATACGCACTGGGCAACTCTGGTGTTAGCCTGACTGGTGCTTACTTCTCTTCTAACCGTACCTCTACTCAGAAAGCTGACGGTAACGGCGACAAAGCTGACGCATACGCATTCGGCGCGAAATACGACGCTAACAACCTGTACCTGGCAACCTTCTACGGTGAATCACGTAACACCACCGATTACGGCAACCCAGATGCGATTGCTAACAAAACTCAGAACTTCGAAGTGGTTGCACAGTACCAGTTCGACTTCGGTCTGCGTCCATCCATCGCTTACCTGCAGTCTAAAGGCAAGCAGCTGAACGGCTTCAGCGACAACGGCGCAACCTACGCTGGCGGCGATGCTGACCTGGTTAAATACGTAGAAGTTGGTACTTACTACTACTTCAACAAAAACATGTCTACCTACGTTGATTACAAAATCAACCTGCTGGACGACAACAGCTACACCAAAGCCGCCGGTCGCAGCACCGACGACACTGTGGGTGTTGGCTTGCAATACCAGTTCTAATATCGCTTAACGATGCGCTTACGGGCGCATCAAAGTGGATATCAAGGCAGAGCTTCGGCTCTGCCTTTTGCATTTCTGATTTCTTAAAAACACCCTTTTCCATGCCCTTTTCATAAAATATTTTAATCTCGGATCCGCCCTCACAACTCTGCTTACTTTTTCCCGCAAACGGTTGGCAAAACGCGCGCTCTGGCGTTACCCTTAAGGCCTCTTTCGTACTATCAGGCTAATGGAAGTTTCCAACATGTTTGAAAAAATCACTGCAGCACCTGCCGACCCGATTCTGGGCCTTTCCGATCTTTTCCGCGCTGACGACCGCTCTGATAAAATCAATCTTGGGATTGGTGTTTATAAAGATGAGACAGGTAAAACGCCGGTTCTGGCCAGCGTGAAGAAAGCCGAACAATTCCTGTTGGAAAATGAAACGACCAAAACCTATCTGAGCATCGACGGATTGCCTGATTTTGCACACTGCACACAGGAATTGCTGTTTGGCAAAGACAGCGCAGTGATCGCTGAAAAACGAGCCCGCACTGCTCAAACTCCCGGCGGCACCGGCGCACTGCGTATCGCAGCAGATTTTATCGCCACCCAAACCAGCGCCAAACGGGTGTGGGTCAGCAACCCAAGCTGGCCGAACCATAAAAGCGTATTTAATGCTGCAGGTTTGGAAGTGGCTGAATACAACTATTATGACGCGCAGAATCACTCCCTTGATTTCGACGGTATGCTTAAGAGCCTGAGTGAAGCACAAGCGGGCGATGTAGTGCTGTTCCACGGTTGCTGCCATAACCCAACCGGTATCGATCCTACACAGGAACAGTGGTCACAGCTGGCGGAGCTGTCCGTCTCGAAAGGCTGGTTGCCGCTGTTTGACTTCGCCTATCAGGGCTTTGCGAAAGGTCTGGAAGAAGATGCCGGTGGCCTGCGTCTTTTCGTGGCAAAACACAAAGAATTGCTGGTCGCGAGCTCCTACTCGAAAAACTTCGGTCTGTATAACGAGCGAGTGGGTGCCTGTACGATTGTGGCGTCTGATGCCGAAACCGCTGACCGCGCGTTTAGCCAGGTGAAATCCGTTATCCGTGCAAACTACTCTAACCCACCGGCACACGGCGCAGCCGTCGTCGCGACCATACTGGGTAACCCGTCACTGCGCGCGCTGTGGGAGCAGGAACTGAGCGACATGCGTCAACGAATTCACCGCATGCGCCAGTTGTTCGTCACAACCTTGCAGGAAAAAGGCGCTAAACAGGATTTCAGCTTTATCATCAATCAGAATGGTATGTTCTCATTTAGCGGCCTGACCAAAGATCAAGTTCTGCGTCTGCGTGATGAATTCGGGGTTTACGCGGTGAACTCAGGACGCATTAACGTGGCCGGTATTACGCTAGATAACATGGCACCGCTGTGTGAAGCCATCGTCGCTGTGCTGTAAAACATAAGCAACGCTGCTCCATTAAAAAAGCCCGTCAGGAAACTGACGGGCTTTTTGCTGTTCCTGAGGCGCAAAATAAATCACCAGACCGGTAATTCATCCTGCAGGAAAGGGTTGGTTTTACGTTCATAACCAAAATCTGACATCGGCCCGTGACCTGGGATAAACACGATGTCATCGCCAAGCGGCAACAATTTGGTTTTGATCGAATGGATCAGCGCCTGATGATCACCGCGCGGGAAATCACTACGGCCAACGCCACCTTTAAATATCACGTCACCGGAAACGGCTAAACGCGCTTTATCATTGATGAAAACGATATGGCCCGGCGTGTGTCCGGGACAATGCAGCACGGAAAGTTTCTCTTCGCCCACGCTGACATGATCGCCCTCTTCCAGCCAGGTATCAGGCGTCAGCGGGTCACAGTGGTCTAATCCGAACATCTGGCTTTGCGTTGGCAGTGCATCCAGCAGGAATTGATCTTCTGGATGAGGCCCAATCACCGGCACCTGATAATGTGCAGCCAGTTCCGCGGCAGCACCAACGTGATCAAGATGACCATGTGTCAGCAGAATTTGCGTGACCAGTACGCCCTGAGCAGAGACTTCGCGGATGATTTTGGCTGCTTCGCCGCCCGGATCGACAAGCGCGGCCTGATTGGTTTTAGTACACCAAATCAGTGAGCAATTTTGGCTGAACGCCGTGACGGTAATGAGATGGGTTTTCATAAGGCTCCACAAAATGGCCTGTCCATTTGGGCAGGCCACTAATGACACACATCACCAGGTCCGTGCAGGGCCGGTATCGATGTGCACAAAGTTACTTCGTGGATAATATCCTACACCACCCATCCGCATTTTTAATGCTGCTTTGCGGATATTGCTCAGTTCGATGCCCTGAATGTGGAAATCCATCGCCTGACCCAGCGTGTGGTAGCTGTGCTTCGCCACACCACTTCCTGGTTCACGCATGCTGTTATTCGTCGCCAGCGAGCGGTAGCCAGAAATCAACTGCACGGGTTTATTCGTTCCTCCGAGCATGACCTGTAAGCGATAGAGATGATCGAACAAAGCCGGGTCGATGGACTTCACCTTTTCTGCCCGATAGTCCCTGAACAAATGATTCAACCGGGCCAATTCATCCTTGTTGTAACGCTTTCCATCAAAAAACTCAGTTTTGAGGGTTTCGCCAGTATTTAGATTATTAACGACCAGAATACGTGGACGAGGAGTGGAAAGAGTGGCGAACGCACGACTCGGAAGCAATGCAATCCCCATAGCGGCACTGCCTAATGCCAGCCATTTACGGCGATGTTTGTCGATTTCATTCATGAACAGTTTACTATCCGGTAAGAGTGTCAAAAAGGTGCAATGCCAGCACCGCCTCGAACCTTAACTTCCTAAATTGGGCGAGTCAAGGGACCCAAATATGCAAAACGAGCGTGCCAGTGGCTCACGCTCGTTCAATGGCCAAATACTCTGACCTTTATCAGACTAGTTTTACTGCATTTATTGCAGTAATTTTTCTGCCTGAGGCAAGATTTGTGCGCCGGATCTCACAGTAGAATCATAATTGTAAATATCTGTACGGAATTGCGGCTTACCATCTTCCGCTACCCACGCTGTCAGATAAAACAGTTTTACCGGTATGCGATGACGAATTGAGACGTAAGTTGTATTACCGCCCTGCAATGCAGAGGAAATACGCGTGTCATTCCAGCCCGCGTCCTGCAACAACATATTGGCCAGTTCAGAGGCTTTATTGACTCGCACACATCCTGAACTTAACGCACGAATATCTTTACTGAAAAGATTGTGATTCGGCGTGTCGTGCAGGTAGATAGCATCAGAACTTGGCATGTTGAATTTGTATCGACCAAGGGAATTGCTCGCGCCCGGTGCCTGTCGGATGCGATATGGGAAATGGCTCGGTGACACCATCGCCCAGTCAATCATCGTCGGATCGATCACTTCTGCATCATTACTCCAGCCGGATAACACCTGATAACCGTGCTGCTGGAAGTACGTCGGGTTGTTGCGGGCTTTCGGCACGATATCTTCACGCACTAAGGTCGTCGGCACGTTCCACGGCGGGTTCACCACCACGTTGTTTAATGCACTGCTCATCAGCGGCGTTTTACGGCTTGGACGGCCAACAATCACCCGCGATGACAACACTTCATTACCGTTGAGATAATATGTCAGCTGGTAATTCGGAATGTTTACCATGATACCCGTGTTTACATTGCCCGGCAGAATACGCAACCGTTGAATGTTCAGCGCCAGCAAAGTGGCACGCAGCTGCGGAGATGAATTTAGCCACTGACGCGTACGGGCACCGATAATGCCATCCGCTTCAAGTCCCTGCCATTTCTGAAAACGCTTAACCGCCTCGACCAGATCCGGCGTGTACTGATTGTTAGATACCACAACAGGTGCTGCGGGAGCCGGGCTTTCAACTGACTGCACCGTTGGCAGAACATCTTGCACGGAAGTTGCCGACGGGCTCACCGCTGGCGTGGATGCTTGCGCTTTGTCAGCGCTTTCATCAACGGAAAGATCGTCATTTGCCGCGCTGCCAGGCACGTTGGGTGCGATGGTTTCATCCGTCGGCTTCGGCGCTTTGGCCTCGTCTGGCGGTGCGACCATCATGCCGGTGCGGCTGAGAATTTCACGCAGTGCAGGAATGTCGTCACTAATCTGATCCGGACGCAGGCTGGTTGCGCCCGTTATCACCGGCCACGGGCGGTTATCCTCCAGCATGGTTTTCAGCGCATCGTGCATTTTTGCATAATAAGGATGTTGCGGTGTCAGCGTCGACAAATACTGTGCCGTCGTGCCCTGACGCACAGCGAGCTGCCACTGGTTAATGACGGTCAGCGGTGGTGTGGTCATTTTGTACGGAACATTGCTGTAAAGCCAGGTATCGCCTTTGGCCTCTACGCTGCTGGTGAACTGCAAATAGCCCAGCATCGCATCAGACAGCACGACGTCGCGTGCCATGCCAGTGACTTCGGGATCTGTCAGCCATCTAACCCATTGTGTAAACTGCGGCTGAATACCGGAAATAGCCAGTTCTGCGAGCTGCTGCTGAAATATCTGGACGGTTTCCCTGTCCTTCCACATGGGCTGCATGTGGTTCGATGCATACAGTGATGAGAGGGAAGACAAATACAGCGGACGAATGCCTCGCGGTAAGAGTTCAGCTTGTAGCTGGCTCATGCTCTGAACGCTGGAGAGCGTGGCGGTGCGCACCGGCATAGTCGGTACAGTCGCCCAGGCAGCAAACCACGGCGACAGGCCGCTTGCCAGCAGGCAGCTGGCCACTAAAAACTTGAGAGACCTTTGATTCATCAACATCTTCCCTTGCCTCCCGGTAAATTGCTCAATTTCATCCCCGAAATATTCCAGCGACTCTGTGATTAAGTATATAAAGAAAATTCATTTTTTGCGTAGAAACTCAATGAAATAGAGCCCTCGTCTGACCTAAAGACTCTAAGCCAGCGACCAGGGGAAATAAAGCTTTCATTAAACAGTTTCCGCACTGTTTTCAGCCAGTCGATTACATTTCAACCGGTGCGTTGGAAATGTCTCAGCAGATATAAGTAACTAACGGATAATCGCAATAAAACATAAGTTAAGTGAATAAATACGTGTAAAAAAGCCCCGGCATTTTTGCCAGGGCTTTTGAAGTTCCACAGAAAATGTTGTCTGTAAAAGGGATCAGGAAATATCAGCTTCCGTATTGGCCAGCACCGGTAATTCAGGTGGCGCAAAACCACGCAGGCCTACGACGTGTACATGTTCATTGTTACCAAACATCTTACGTACCAGTTTGTAGGTCGTGCCTTTTTCCGGGCTAATGTTTTCAGGTGCGGCGATGATCAGCTGCATTTCCAGACGGTCGCATAGTTCGAACAGCGTGGCGATGGATTTGGCATCCAGACGCGCCGCTTCATCCAGGAACAACAGGCGACACGGTGAAATGTCTTTGCCGCGCATGCGGCTCGATTCGTCTTCCCAGCTTTGAACAACCATAACCAGAATCGACATACCGGTACCGATAGCCTCGCCCGTCGACAGTGCGCCACTCTCTGCACGCAGCCAGCCGTCGGATCCTCTGTTAACTTCCACTTCCATCTCAAGATAGTTGCGATAGTCCAGCAGCTCTTCACCAATGGTTTGCGGCGTACGCTGACCCATGTCGATTTGCGGATTGAGGCGCTGATACAACTTCGCCAGCGCTTCGGAGAAGGTCAGACGGTTGCTGCTGAACAGATCCTGATGCTGTTCCTGCTGTTCGGAAAGCACATCCAGCAAACCAGCATGAGCTTCGCGCACGTTAACGTTCAGACGAACGCTTTTCACCTGGCCGAATGCCACGGCCTGCAGGCCCTGGTTCAGCTGGCGAATACGATTTTGCTCGCGCTGAATCGTTTTACGGATGATGTTCGCCACGCTCTTAGAGCTTATCGCCAGTTGTTGCTCACGGGCGGTAAGTTCTTCCGTCAGGCGCCCCAGTTCAATTTCCATCTGTTCGATGGCTTCCACCGGATCATCGGTACGGATAATGTCCTGACGGATGCGCTCACGCAGATGCTGATACACGGCAATATAAAACTGAATTTTGCGTTCCGGACGTTTCGGATCTTCGGACAGGCGCAGCACGTCGCGCAGGTGCTCGTTATCCGATACCGCCAGACGCAGCGCACCCAGTGATTTATCCGACATAGAGCGCAGTTCGTCGCCATCCATGTACGCCAGCTCACGACGGTGCAGGCGGCGCTCAACGCCGTTGTCCTTCACCAGACGCATCACCGCACACCAGCCTGCTTTCGATGTCACGACCTGCTCGCGGCTCTGATGATAATCACGTTCCAGCTTACGGAGTTTCTTCTGCAGGTTATCCATTTCGGCTTCGCAGAAGGTGATCTGTTTTTCGAGTTGATTGCAGCGCGCACGGTTGGTGCTCAGTGCAACATGCAGTTCATCGCGACGGGTTTTGGCGCGCGCTTCGGCATTCGGATCGGCCTGAACGCCGATATCCTGCAATTCCTGACCCAGCTCTTTAAGCATGTCGCGCTTGGCATCGAACGAGCTCTTCAGCGAGGCCAGAACCTGACTGTATTGCGTGAACTGTGCCTGATGCTGACGCATTTGCTCACGCGCGCGGGTACGTTCCGCTTCCGCATGTTCAAGACGCTGACGCAGTTTGTCGTTGAGGTCAGCGTTTTCATTTAACATGCCGGCAGAGTCGGTGTAGCTGAAATGCGTGCGGCGCTGAACCACTTCGGTCAATGCAAAGGCCTGTTGTTTCGCCAGACGCTGCGCATGCTGTGCCTGCGCGTAATCTTCCTTCAGCTGTTCGTGCTGTTCCGGATCGCTTTGCAGCACCGATACCAGCGGTTCCAGCTTGTTCAGAGAAATGCCGTGTTGCTGAATGAAACGGGCGGCGTCCTGCGCCTCTTCCATTTCATCGCGGATTTCTTCCACACGGTCAATCAGCGTTTCATCACACAGCAGGCCAACCCGCGGCTGCAATTTGTTGAGCATGCCGACGGCCTCTTTCGCCTGCTCAAACTGCTGACGCTGCTGCTGATTCTGGCCTTCATGCGCGTTCAGTGCACGTTCAAGCTCACCGCGACGGCCGCTCAAAGTACGAATGTCCGCTTCCGGATCGGCATCAAAAGCAACGGCCAGATGGCTGCCGATAAAGCGGCTGAAAGCCTGATGCGCACGCTGAATTTTCTGCACGTCAAACGACAACGTGGCATAACGCTCGGACAGGCTTTCGCGCTCTTTATGCAACGTTTCCAGACGGTTCTCACGTGCCGCACGGCCAAACAGCGGCACCTGCGGAAAATGGGAATAACGCCACTGACGATCGCCGGTTTTTACCAGTACCGCGCCCTGCATTTCATCGACTTCGAAAACATTATCATCGAAGGATTGTGGATCCCCTTCAATCAGATACAAATCTTCCGGACAATCGTCCAGACCGTCTAACTGGTCGCGGATCAGCGATAAATCGGGTACCACAATCGCGTGGCGCGACGGACCGTAGAGCGCGGAGAAGTAAGGCGCATCGTCAATGGTCACGTCATCATAAATCTCTGACAGCAGCACGCCACCAAAACGCTCTGCCAGCGCGATCATGCGGGAATCTTCTGCACCACTCGGCTGGCTGAGGCGGGTAATCTGCCCTTCAATGCGACGTTTACGCGCAGCCACTTCGTCACGTTCAACGGTGGTATCGCGTTCGCTTTCCAGCAACTGCTGCATGTACTCGGTCACCTGCTGGCTGTTTTCCAGCGGCTCTTTACTCTGCTCGCTTAACTGGCTCAGGGCTTCCTGAGCTGCCAGCCAGACCGGCGCGCGGGCAGTCAGTTCGCGGATACGCGCCTGAGCCTGCTCTAATTCCTGACGCATTTCCATGCGACGCTCGCTGGCCTGCGATACCACGATCTGCAATTCTTCGATCTGTACTTCCAGCTCGCGCTGCATTTCGTCCAGATCTTCCGGCTGGACGTCCTGTCCGGTTCGTTTACAAAATTCCTGCAACTGACGCTCAGCGTCCTGTTGCTCACGCAGACGCCCTTCCAGTTCGGCCAGTCGCATCCGCAGCGGTTCAACGCGTTCTGCCTGATGCACTTGCGAAGGCCACTCACGCAGTAACTCACGCGCGGTTTTCCAGGCATCGCTGCGACTGACTTCACCGGCGATTTTCACCACCAGCTGATAAGCCGTTTCGAACTGACTGTGCGCGGCTGATGCCACACTCATTTTTTGCTCGAGCATCAGCAGGATATCTGTCGCTTCCTGTTCCTTGCTCTGGAAGGTTTCCAGCCACTCTTCGCTGTTCTGCGTGGTCAGATCGGGGATCTGGCACAGCTCACGGGCGCGTTCAATTGCCTGTAACGCCTGCTGATACTGAATCGCACGGGTTTGTTGAACATCCAGCGCCTGCTGGTAATCCGCCAGCTGGCTTTTCAGTTCATCCACTTCCAGCTCAGCCGCTTCGGCACGAGCCTCGTGCTCGGCGTGCAGCTCACTGGCCTCTGCAACCACTTCGTTCTGCTCTTCCAGACGATAAGTCAGCTCTTCGAGGTCACTTTCGTAACGCTCGATTTTTTCCTGCTGACGCATGGCGGTCTGAACCAGACTCAGATGGTCGCTGGCGGCCTGATAATCGGTTTCCAGATCGCTTTGTGAACCGCTTTGCTCAGCCAGTTCACGCGCCATTTCAACGTGGCGATATTGTTCACTGGACAGCTGTTTACGGCTCGACAGCAACTCGTTACGCAACACCAATGCGCCATCTAAATGTTTACGGCGCTCGTTGGCATGACGCATGTAGTCGGCAGCCACGTAGGAGGTAGCTTCAGAAATCAGATGCTTAAACAAATCACGGTCGGATTGCGTAACGCGGATCGCTTCGAGCGTCATGCGGTTTTCACGCAGCGCAGCTTCCATATCCTGGAAAGCTTTACGCACACCACTGTTTTCCGGCAACAGATAGTCGCGCAGGGAACGGGTGATGGCGCTGGAAATCCCGCCGTACAGCGAGGCTTCGATCAGACGATAGAACTTGCTGCGGTCAGACGCCGAACGTAAGCGACGCGGAATGACGCCCAGATCGAACATCAGCGCGTGGTAATCCGTGATGGAGTTGAACTGCTTAAACTGCACACCTTCCATCGCTTCGACGCGGTCTTTCAATTCCTGCAAAGACAGTACGCGCGCCTGACGTTCACCGACGGTTTCGGTCAGCATTTCGGTCGGATTCACCGCGACCGGCAGGCCCTGAATCGTAAAAGGTTTAATGTCCACTTTGCGATCGCGCCCGGCGATTTGTTGCAGACGAACGCCGACCACGACGCGCTGATGGCGTGAGTTCACGACGTCCAGCACCGAGTAACAGACGCCCGCACGCAATTTACCGTGCAGACCTTTATCGCGCGAACCCGAGGTCGCCCCCGCTTCCGTGGTGTTACGGAAATGCAGCAACGTTAAATCCGGGATCAGCGCCGTGACGAAGGCGGCCATGGTGGTGGACTTACCCGCACCATTGCCCCCTGAAAGCGTGGTGACCAGTGAATCGAGGTCAAAGGTGCGGGCAAAAAAGCCGTTCCAGTTAACCAGCGTCAGTGAGCGAAATTTACCGCGTTCAATCATTCCTGTTCATCCTCTGCGCTCTCGCGTGCTTGCTGTCCGGTCAGCGCTTCACCTTCTTCGGGTTCGTCATTTAATGACAACGCACTGTCGACGGGCATTGCTTCACCGTCACGGATCATCCGCAACTGGGCTTCGCGGGCGTCATCTCCGCTGCGGACATCGGCACCGAATCGGAATACCGCTTCGGTAATGCGGAATTTGGTACTGTCGGCCCCCATGAAAAACACCATGCCCAGGCGGCGCAGACGGTTTAGGGAAGTCCTGACTTTATCCTGCAACTTCTGACGGTCTAAATCCGAGCCGGTTGAGCGCTGGTTAACGTATTTCAGCAGCTTGTTTTCATCGGCCAGGCTCAGCAATTCGTCATAGAGCTCCTGCTGGGTGAAAATACCTTCGTGCGCCAGACGCTCGGGACTGAGATACAGATAGCAGAGAATTTTCCCGACCATCATGTCCAGCTCAGATAAGACCGAACGTGAAATAAGCGTCGTGGAGCGCGGACGCAAATAGAAGAAACCTTCCGGTGCCCGGATCAATTCCACGTGATAGCGGCTGTAAAAGAGTTCCATTTCTTCCTGATAGTCCATCAGGAAGGCATGGTTATCCAGTTCATCAATGCCGATGTGGCGGCCAGAACGTAACTGGCTGTCGAGAGCAGGAAACACTGAGTTCGCCAGTGCCTGCGCCAGCTTAGCTGGCATTATGTGTTCAATATTTGTCGATGACATGGGCCTGCACCTTGGCTCCGTAATCATTGATTGCCTGCCATTCGGCGTGCAACCCTGAAAAATCTGCTTCAGCCACACCAAGGCGCACAGCCTGGTCGACCACAATTCGCGCGACATCAAAGTGTCGGGCACGCGGATACTGTATGAGGTATTCGCGCATCACCATGCCCAGATTGAGCGGCGTTTTCTGTTGTTGGTAAACTTGTAATGCCTGTTCAATCAATGCCGCAAGTTGTTCGCGGATTTCATTAAATTCTTCAAATTCGAGATCAGGCGGAAGTTCGCCGGTCACTTCTTCGCTGCGCAGCGCCAGTTCTTCGTCACGCATATCCAGCAGACGATCCGCATTGGCAAAGGTCAGCGTCCATGGCTGATCGAAATAATTCTGCACCGACTGGCGCAGGCGCTGAGCGAACACGCGATTTTTATCCATGTCGATCGCAGTACGGATAAATTTATGCACGTGACGGTCATAACCGATCCAAAGGTCAATCGCCTGCTGGCCCCAGCTGGTGATACGGTCAAGTTTGTTCTGCAAATCGAAGACCAGCTTGTCGACAAAACTCAGATCCATGTCGATCATCGTGGCATCCTGAATGCGCATCAGATGCGCCTGCAACAGATCACCCGCCGCTTCCAGCGTATCCTGCAACTCACGCAGCGTACCGGATGTTTCTGACAGAAGAAGTTCACAGCTGGAGATCGCCGCGCGCCAGTCTTTGTTGAGCAGACCGGCGATATCGTCTTTCACGCCCTGCTGCTGTTCATCCATGATGCGCTGGGTCATATCGATGCTGTCGAAGATTTCCGCGACAGAGTATTTGAGCGGTGCGTAAACATTGCGATGCCAGTGGAAATCATCGCCGCCTTCGTCAGCAGCGTCCGCCGCACGCTTGAGTTCCTGCGCAACAATCGAAAGCTGCATAGAGAGACGCAGCGTGGAGAATTCGCGCTGACGGATATAATAATCTGAAATGCCGATCGCCAAAGGAGTCAGGCGATAAATGGCGTTGCCGTCTGCCAGCTCACTGACAAAACGGTTGAGCAAACGCTGACGCACCATGTCATTGATGGCGTTATTGGCACGTACGGTGACGGTCTCGTTGGTCTGCTCAAAACCTTTGCTGACGTGACGAAATGCATCGACCAGTTCACCCTCACTCATTTCCCCATCAAGGCGCTCGCTGTTTAATGTGGCAATCGCCAGAAGAAAAGCCAGCCGCTCCGTTGGCAGCGAAATTGAGAAATCATTTTTCCGTGCCCAGGCGACCAGTTCGGGTACAGTCTGGGAAAATTCACTCATAATTCGTCCTTCAGAATGGGTTTGTGCGCCATCACGTGGATGTAACGTCCCAAACTAACAAAAGGTTCCTGGCGGCAATAACGCTGTTCCAGCGCCAGAAGCTCGTCAAAATCCTGTTTATGTTGTTGTCTGTTTCGCAAATAATCGTGGAACACTCTAACACCGGTCTTACCGCTTATCTGCATCTCAAGCTGTTCAAGCCACAGATAGACCTGCGCAGGCTCAAGCGGATGATCGGGTAACAATGAGCTCTTTTTGATTTTTGGCACGCCGGCTTCAACATGACCGAAGTTGCCGAGGATCATATGCCGCATGACCAGACCGTGGATATTGTAAAACATCAGGGATAATGCGCCACCCGGTGCAAGACAATCGACCAGCGCAGCCAGCGCCTCCTGCGGTTCGGCTAACCACTCGATGACCGCATGGAACAATATCAGATCAACCGGCTGTTCCAAATGCTCTGCGATGTGCTGAGCGGGGCATTGTACAAATTGCATGTTACCGCTCACACCTTTTTCAATCGCTGCTGCCTGAGCGCGACGGATCATCTCACCTGAAAGATCGCACAACAAGACCTGATGTCCTAAAGCGGCCAGTTCACAGGCCATTTGTCCTTCACCGCCACCCGCATCTAAAATGCGCAGCGGCCGCTGAGGCAAACTTTTCATCAACTCCTGCAGATCCTGACCCAGCACAGCCTGACGGATACGTCCTTTCGTTGTGCCGTAGATATTGCGCGAAAATTTTTCGGCCATATCGTCAAAATTACGATCCTGCATGAAGTGTTACCTGTTCACGGTTGAGCATTTTGCTGGAAACATACCTGCTGAATAATTCATAGTACAGCTATGTGGCTGCTATTTTGGCACAGGCGGACGTAGAATAAATCATCCTGAAGCGGAATCACGCCCGGATGTCGTTTTTTCACTCAAAAGGACCGGTTTCTGATGTTGTTTATCCTTAAAAAGACCGTGGGCGGCCTGCTGCTTCCCTTGCCGTTTATTTTGCTGATCATGGCCTTTGCGCTGGTGTTGCTGTGGATGACTCGCTGGCAGAAAACAGGAAAAGTATGTTTTTCGCTGAGTTGGCTGCTGTTACTGCTGCTGAGCCTGCAACCTGTCGCTGACAGTCTTCTGCGCCCGATAGAATCAGAATATCCGACGTATCAGCCACAGGCGCATCCGCCGGTGAAATATGTCGTGGTGCTGGGCGGCGGCTATACCTTCAATCCTGACTGGGCACCAAGTTCGAATTTAATCAGCAACAGCCTGCCACGCGTAGCAGAAGGGATCCGAATTTACCGCGCCAATCCGGGGGCAAAATTGATCTTTACCGGCGGCGCCGCGATGACAAATCCAGTCAGCAGCGCGGCGGTTGCCGGAAAAGTGGCAGAAAGTTTAGGCGTGCCTGAAAGCGATATCTTATTACTGGATAAGCCGAAGGATACCCATGAGGAATCGCAGCAAGTCAAAATGCTGATCGGGCAACAGCCATTCGTGCTGGTTACCTCGGCCAATCACTTGCCGCGCGCTATGATTTTCTTCCATCAGCAGGGTTTGTCGCCGATACCTGCGCCGGCGAACCAGCTGGCGATCGACTCTCCGCTTAATCCATGGGAAAGAACCCTGCCGCAGGCCTTATATTTTTCCCACAGCGAGCGCGCTTGGTATGAAACGTTAGGTCGCGCATGGCAATGGTTATCCAGAGACAAGGCTGCGGCAGACTGACTTAATTTAGCCACGGCAGCAGTTGTTGCCGTGCATAATCAAACTGGCGTCGGTCGAGCTTACCGGTATGGATCAGGTGTGCTACCGATTCCCAGACCAGATACAGCCAGCGCCGGGAAAGGAAGGTGTCCGAAACGGGCGCTTTCTTCAAATAGCTGAACAGCAATTGTTCACTCATGCCCTTTTCCCACAAACGGAACATATCAAACTCACGCGGTGCCCACAGCACGGTGCCTGGATTGATCATCGCTAATAGCTGGTCGCTGCGCGGATCTTTAAGCATGCTGCGTAGCGAAAGATTACCGTGAACCAGCACCGGCGTATCGTCAAAATCCTCAAACATGGCATCCAGACACTGGCGCGAGCGGAACAGCAGCGTGCGATCCTCAGGCGTGAGTTCGGGCGCCTGTAAGTTCGACAACGTGGCCCATAACACTTCTACACGTTGCGGATACCAGTTTTCCCAGCGATTCTCCTGCGTACTGTCGACCGAGCCCACGCAACCATGGCTGTCGATGCGGTGCCAGGCCAGCATCGCTTCCACGATTTGATCCTGCAATACCTGCCAGCGCTCGGGGGTTCGCGTAGGCGCTTCTGCCGAAACGCCCCGGAGGCGTTCGAGCAGCAGAATTTCTTGATAAGGTTTCTGGTGTGTGGTCACCATGCCGTAAACCGTCGGCACGCGCACCACGCCTTCACGCGCCAGCATCGAGAGCTTGTAAGCCTCCTGTCCGGCAATGCCCAGACAGGTAAAGCTTTTCGCCATCAGCGGCATGGCGTAGCCCTGCTCATCGTAAAGTGAAAAAAGATGGGCATAAGGCTGTTCACTTACGCATTCCAGGCGGGATAAACGCTCGCCCAGCACAATACTTAATTCGGCTTTTAGCTGTTCCATAACGTTTTCGCAGTGACGAAATGAGTGGTTGTTATGATGGAAGCTTCAATGCAGGAATACCCCGTTTCAGATCAAACAAAAACCGGATAGTCGGGAGAGAAAGAGGAAGACATCACGCAAAAGGAAATGAATTTCATGTAAATCAGGAAAGAGTAAACGGAATGCGATGGCATCCCGTTTGGGAATCATCAGCGACTCAAGATTTCGCGCACGCGTTCTAAATCTTCCGGCGTATCAACCCCGACCGAAGGAATGGCCTTCGCCACGCCAACGTGGATTTTTTCACCGTACCACAGCACACGCAGTTGTTCGAGGAGTTCAATGTGTTCTAACTCGCTCGGCTCCCACTTAACGTACTGGCGGATAAACCCGGCGCGATAGGCATAGATACCAATATGGCGAAGGAATACATCGCCAATAGTTTCTTTTGATATCGCAAAGCGCTCACGTTCCCAGGGGATTGCCGCCCTGGAAAAATACATCGCGTAACCCTGAACATTGCGCACAACCTTCACCGCATTCGGGTTGAACGCTTCTTCGGCGGTTTCAATCGGCACAGCCAGCGTGGACATTCCCGCTTCGCTGTTGGCCAGATTTTCAGCCACCTGACGGATAATAACTGGCGGGATTAACGGTTCATCGCCTTGCACATTAACGATAATTTCGTCATCGGCGAACTGACACAATTCGATTACTTCTGCCAGACGCTCAGTCCCGGACTGATGATCCGCACGCGTCAGACACACTTCACCCCCGGCATCTTCAACAGCCTTCACGACTTCCGGGTGATCGGTCGCAACAATGACTCTCTTCGCGCCCGACTCTAACGCACGCTCCATGACATGGACAACCATTGGTTTACCGTTGATATCTGCCAGAGGTTTACCCGGCAAACGGCTCGAACCATATCGGGCAGGAATGATGGCAATAAAACTCATGGATGCGTCTCATCAACAGAAAGTGGGCGGGCCTCATTTTCTAATAATACAGGAATGCCATCCCGGACGGGGTACGCAAGGCTGTCCGCTTTGCAGACCAGTTCCTGTGACTCTTTATTGAAGTACAACTTTCCGTTGCACACAGGGCAGGCAACGATTTCAAGCAAACGGTGATCCATAAAATTCTCCCGGAGGCGAGTACGCCCATAATCTATGTGGCGCAGCGCGAAAATGCATTGGAAAACACAATACGACGGTGCCAGAGAATAGCATAACCGCCCGATCAGCGTTAATACCCACATCCCCAGGAAGAGGTAGAGAGAGAACGAAATGTAACGAGAAAATTTTCACTTTGTGATGATTGCGTTACTCGCGGAGCCGGAGTAGAATTTTTTGTGAGCTACATCACATAAATAACCTTCAATACGAGTTTTAAAATGAAAACCATTAACAAAATCATCGCTATGTTCGCAAACTTCAGCAACTAACATTGCGTGGCACCTGCTATCATCGTGAATCAACGGCTGCCTGAGGCAGCCGTTTTACTTTTTTTAGCTTAGCTGCCAGCCGGAATTCCAGTAACCCTCTAACACATCAGGAATTTTTAGGACACTCACCTGTTCAGCCCCCTGCCATAACGCAAACCGATTAACAGCACCGGTGATATCCTGCACCCGTCGGGATGTGATTCTTGTACCTGGCTCCAGATGCAAACTTTTGACCTCAAGGATTTTTTCCTTGCGATGCATTTTGGCATCTACGCGGCCAATGAGTTCGCCACGTTGCAGAATGGGTAAGCTGAAATAGCCATACTGGCGTTTCGCTTCTGGCGTGTAACACTCGATCCGATATTCAAAATTGAACAACGTCGATGCACGCTTGCGGTCCCATACCACAGGGTCAAAGGGCGATAAAAGCGTCGTTACTGTAGACGTAATACCTGAATCAAGCGCCTGCTGTAACAGAGGCCATTGTTGCTGATGCACATAAAAAACGCCCTCCAGTCCGTCAACTTCAACGGGCGTAATTTCCTCATCTGCCAGCAAATTCGCAATCACTTTTTGGGTATCAACACGTTTAAGCCGGTAATAATCCGCCAGCCACTCCGCCTTGAATAAACCGAGACATTGCGCGGACCGCCTGAGCATTTGAAACTCTGCCGCTTCTTGCGTCAGCGCCTGGGTCGCATCATCCCAGCCGGGCATAACACGTTCAGCCAGATCATAGACCCGGTGAAAATTACGCCGTTCAGCGACCATCAGCTGGCCCGACGTGAACAGGGTTTCCAGATGCTTTTTATGCGGTTTCCAGTCCCACCAGCCACTGTTCGGTTTCTTCTCGGCGCTGAAATCGGCTGATCGAACAGGACCCTTCTCAGCAATATGGGCAAGTAACGCCTGAATATCGTTCTGGTGTTCATCGAACCATGCCTGCGAAAATTTCCATCCCATTTTCTGCGGATTTAACATGCGATGGCGCAGCAGACCGTAATCTTCGCTGGGGATAAAGCAGGCCTCATGCGCCCAGTATTCAAAAACCTTACCCGCTGACAGCGCGTCCTCCAGCCAATGCGGTGAATAATTGCCAAGCCTGCTGAACAGCACCAGATACGGACTGCGGGCAACCACGCTTATTGTGTCGATCTGCAACAATCCCATAGTGCGGATTGCCTGCACAACATCGTCGGCAGACGGTTTTTTGATCCGGGGTTTATAAAGGTTTTGAGCAGACAAATGCAGGGTGCGGGCTGAAACGAGAGATATAACCGGGTGAGACATATCGGTATCCATGGCAGCAAATAAACTGTGGATACCGATAGCATATTTTTACCGGAGCGTAAAATTCAGCTCAACGGGGAATAACAAAATTCAGAATCAGAACGCGATAACATCAGCCGCTGAAGGGCCGTGCGCTACGCTGCGGTACGTAGTGAATTCGACACGCTGACCAGCATTCAGGGATTTATTTTTGGTATTCGCGATGGAAGTACGCTGAACATAAATCTCAGAAGAACCGTCGAGCGGGCAAATAAAACCATAGCCTTTAGCCTGGTTGTACCATTTAACTAAACCCATTTTTAACATCATAATTTCTATCCTTTCTTTTGGGCATCCATGAACACACTTTTTTATTATTGTTCGGATGCGTTTGCCCATTTCTAAGTTAATTTTTTTATAAAAAACCTCTAATGAGCGAATTTGTTTTAACGATTATTTTTACTACTTTTACGACTTATCATCACGCCGTATGTATCTTTGCAGACATTAAAAACCCGCCGTCCGGCGGGCTTTACTCTGCTGATATGAATAACGGATAACGTTGTTTCATATCATCATGTTAGCCTCTTATCAGAGAGCAATAACATTAGCAGCAGCAGGACCGCGCGGGCTATCCTGAATGGTATATTCTACACGCTGACCTTCGGCCAGAGTTTTGAAACCATCGGTGGCAATTGCAGAGAAATGTACGAAGACATCTTTACCGCCATCAGCCTGCTCAATAAAACCAAAACCTTTGCTTTCATTGAACCACTTAACCTGACCCATTTTCTTAGACATGCTTAAAACCTTTTACGAAATATAAAATCCTGCCATTCGGCAATGTTGGCCAATAGTTCAGACAATTACTTATGGGGAGGACTTAGAAGGTTCGTCTTGGAAGCGGAATCATCGGGAAAGAGATAACGTCTGGGAGGAACTGCTTTACTCTACACTCATACATAAATAGCGCTGCAACACAGGCTGCACGCATTAACTCACACCTCTGAAACAATAGCAAGTGATGTGCTGAAACAAATGTTATGTTTTTCAAGATATGGATAAATAGTCTTTATAAATCATGCTCTTTAAATTTAAACAAAATATGTAAAATTTACCGAAGAACGGTGTTCCAGACGAGTTTAAGGCAAATCAGTGCGATTTTTTAAGAATGAGATCGGTGATTCTTTGCAGTAATTTCTCAGCAAGTCTGCCCTGAATTTTTGCTTCAACGGGTAAATACCACCAGTTAGCCTGCGCAAAACCACGACATTTCACGGCATCTTTTTCGGTCATCAAAAGTATTTGACCCGATTGAGCCAATCCAGAAAGTTGCTCAATCTGATAGGCTTTATGGTCCGCAAAAGCGACCTCTTTTTGCAACGTCAGCCCCAATTGTTTCAACGTGGCAAAAAAACGTGGCGGATGGCCTATTCCGGCCATTGCCACCACATTTCGCAGTGCTGATGCATCTCGCTGTTCACCCGTCACCAGATTGACCGCTTTGCCAGGCTGTAAAATCATCGCCAGCTCACCTGTTTCCGCAGTGCCACCGTTAGTAATGATGGCGTCAACGGAGCGCAGACGGGATGTACGTTCCCGCATTGGGCCTGCCGGCAACCAGTGACCATTGCCAAAACGTCTCACACCATCCACGACGACAATTTCGACATCCCGCTTAAGTGCGTAATGCTGTAAACCATCGTCGGTAATGATCACATCCAGTTCATGTTCAGCAAGTAACGCTTTAACCGCGTCAGAACGCAGCGGTGACACCGCAACCGGCGCCCCCGTCCGCTGATAAATCAACACGGGTTCATCACCCGCCTGCGCTGTCGTCGTGCTTTCAGACAGCACCAGCGGATAGTGAGGTGATTTCCCACCGTAGCCGCGTGACACAACACCAACGCGAAATCCATGCAGTTGCAGCGTTTCCACCAGCCAGATCACCACCGGCGTTTTACCGTTACCTCCGGCGGTCAAATTACCGACCACCACAACGGGCACAGGTGCCCGCCAGCTTTTTTTTAGCCCTGATTTATAGCTGTAACGGAGGATCGTGGCTATCAGTCCATACAACCATGACAGTGGCAGAAGTAACCAGTAAAGCGGTGACTGACCTGACCAGATGCGCTCAATCATTGGCCAAACTGCATCCGGTAAAGCTGTGAGTAAACGCCACGCTCTTCCAGCAGAACCGCATGAGAACCGCGTTCAACAATGCGCCCGTCTTCGATCACCAGAATTTCATCAGCTTTTTCAATGGTCGATAAGCGATGCGCAATCACCAGTGAGGTACGGTTTTTCTGTAACTCATCAAGAGCGGCCTGAATTGCACGCTCGGACTCTGTATCCAGTGCCGAGGTAGCCTCATCGAGGATGAGGATTGGCGAATCACGCAGCAAGGCGCGGGCAATAGCAATACGCTGACGTTGACCGCCGGAAAGCAGCACACCATTTTCGCCGATCACCGTATCCAGCCCCTGATCCATCTTGCTGATGAAGTCCATGGCATACGCCATAGTCGCCGCTTTTTCGATTTCTTCACGGGAATAGATGTCAGTACGGGCATAGGCGATGTTATTGGCGATGGTATCGTTGAACAGGTGGACATTCTGGGAGACCAGCGCCACCTGATCACGCAGTGAAGACAACGTGTATTCACGTAAATCATGGCCATCCATCAGGATCTGCCCTTCCTGGATATCGTAGAAACGTGTCAGCAGGTTTGCGATGGTCGATTTACCTGAACCAGAGCGCCCCACCAGTGCCACGGTTTTTCCTTCCGGCAGGCTGAAAGAAATCTCACGCAGTGCAGGAATGTCACGTCCAGGGTATGTAAAGGTCACATTTTTGAATTCAACGTCACCTTTAGCTCGTTTGACTTCAAGTTTACCTTCGTCTTTCTCCTGCTCCATATCCAGAATAGAGAAAAGTGTCTGACAGGCAGCCATACCGCGCTGGAACTGGGAATTCACGTTAGTCAGGGATTTCAGCGGGCGCATCAGGGCGATCATCGATGAGAACACCACGGTGATTGTACCGGCACTCAGCGTTTCCATCACGGACGGGAAGCTTGCGGCATAGAGCACGAACGCCAGAGCCAGAGAAGCAATCAGCTGAATGATAGGATCTGAAATCGAAGAAGCAGAGACCATACGCATGCCTTGCTGACGCATACGGTTACTGACTTTATCAAAGCGCTGAGTTTCGACTTTCTGACCACCGAAGATAAGCACTTCTTTGTGGCCTTTCAGCATCTGCTCGGCGCTGGTCGTAACTTGCCCCATGGTGTTCTGCATGGATTTACTGATGTTACGGAAACGTTTTGACACCACGCGGATAACAACAGAGACGATCGGCGCAATCACCAGCAGGATAACTGACAGCTGCCAGCTGTAGTAGAACATCATGATGAACAGGCCGATAATCGACGCCCCTTCACGCACCACAGTCACCAGTGCGCTGGAGGAAGACGAAGCAACCTGCTCGGAGTCGTAAGTAATACGCGAGAGCAAGGTACCGGTAGACTGTTGATCAAAGAAAGCGACAGGCATTCTCATCATATGGCCGAACAGACGGCGGCGCATATGCATGACCACTTTCCCTGAAACCCACGAGATACAGTAACTTGAAATATATCCGCTGACCCCACGCACAATCATCAGGCCGATAACGACCAGCGGCATCCAAAGTAAAATTGAGCGGTCGGCTTTACCAAACCCATCATCAAGCAGCGGCTTCAGCAAAGACAGCATGAATGTATCACTGGCGGCGTTGGCGACCAGTGCAATAGCCGCAGCAATCAGCCCGGCCTTAAAAGGTGTGATCATCGGCCATAGGCGACGGAATGTCTGCCACGTCGAGAGATCTTTATCGTTCATCATGCAATATCAACCAGCATCGAAAGAAATAGCGGTCTATTCTACTCATTATCTTCTGATACTCCAAACCGGTGGTGGTACCAACGGGGGATTAATTGCTCACGTAAGCCCTTAATTGCCCAATATTCATCATAAATGAAGATACTCAGCTGGCCTGATACAGAGGTCGAGTGCCAGTCATAGCGGGCTTTGTTGTATCTGCTAACAACTTTATGCGCCGGAAGATGCCATTTATTAAATCTCGCTGCCGATGCCATCGCCACTACCGGCTTTACGGCCCGCAGGAAAGGGGGTGAAGAGGATGTATTGCTGCCGTGATGTGGCACCTGAAGCCATGTGGACTGTAACCCCTTTCGCTCCTTTTTGATTAACGCTTTTTCGCTACCGGCCTCAATATCGCCCGTCAACAGCAGACTGAATGTGCCGTCATCAACGCGAATGACACAACTGTCATCGTTACGTGCATCCGTCGTCGACGTCAACGGCCACAAAATGTCGAAGTTCAGCCCTTGCCATCGCCAGTGTTCCCCGGCAATACAAGAGAAATGCCCCACAGAGGGAGAACTGTCACGCAGGCTCGCCTTCGGATACATCGCCTGTAAAATTTCGAGCCCTCCACGGTGATCCTTATCATCGTGACTGATAATTATTTGCTCTAACTGGATATTTCTCCAGCGCAGCAGTGGCGCGATATTTTGCTCTGCCGCCGAGCCCCCTTCCCAGCGATTGCCGGTATCGTAAAGAATTCCTCTGCCATTTTTGCTGATAAGCACCGATAACCCGTGTCCGACATCCAGCATATCCACCCGCCAGCGCTCAGGTGCCATGCGAGTGAGCCAACACAGAGAGACTACGCATAATGAAATCAGCAACGACAATCGATGCCTGATATCGCTTAGTCGCCAAAAGAGAACGAACAGCCAGCCTGAGAAACTGATGAGCAAGAAGGTTTCCCCCAGGGTAAACCAGCTCCCGGAAAAAGGTTCAACGCCCCACATCGCCAGGCTAAGGGTTTGATCCGCCATTTTCCAGATGATGATTTGCGCCTCTGACACCCAGCCAGAAGGAAATAAATTAAGGATTAGCACTATCAGGACTAACGGCACAGTCACCATCGAAACAATCGGTACCGCCCACATGTTTGCCAGAAAAGACGATGGATTCAGGCCATGAAAAATTGCGACCTGCAACGGTAGCAAAAGCAACGTCATACACGCTTGGAGATGTCCCCAGCGCAAGAAAGACCAATACCAGGCATGCTGAAAACGCGCAGATAACGGCATCCATTGAAACCAAAAAACCAGCGATGCTACGGCAAAACAAGACAGCCAGAAACTGTCCGACAGAATATTCATCGGGTCAGCCAGTAACAATAACGCGACGCCCCACAACCAGACCTGCCAGGGATGGCAACTTATACGAAAAAACCTCAGCACAATCCATAGCGAGACTGCCAATGCCGCGCGTAATGCGGGGGCATTACAACCTGAAAGCCATGTATACGTCAGCAGAAATATCTCGCTGACCAGTAGAGTGAAGCGGTAATCAATCAACCTTATCGGGAGGAAAAACTGCATTCCCCGCGCCAGCCACCAGCCAAATAAGGCAGCAATACCAATGTGCAGGCCGGAAATCGCCACGAGATGAGCGATGCCGGTTCTTTGCAGCAAAATCTTCTCATCGCCATTAATTAATCCCTTTTCACCAAAAGCTAAGGCGATTAGCACTGGCGTATTCGCCAGTTCTGGCATTGCAGCTTGTACGCGGTGGATGAATTGCTGGCGGAACGAGCTCCCGCCCTCCAGCATTTCGCCTTGCCGGATTGTCGCAGTCAGCGGTGCATGCTGCGCCAGCGCCCATCGTTGGGCATCAAATCCCCCTTCATTTAACAGGCTGTGGACAGGACGAAAACTGGCGATCAATTTCCACTTTTGTCCTGCTGATAGGACTGTTTCTGCTCCTTCCCATTTAGCACGAAATAGTATCGCCGGGAAAATCTGCTTCCCGCCTACCTTTTCAATTTTGAAAAACTGAGATGTCACACCGCCCTGCCCCAGATTAATAGTTTGCACGCTGGCGACAACCTCACGATTGGCACCCATAAGCGTAAGCGTCTGCTCAATCAGGCTGCTGCCCTGCATGCTCGCCCAAACGAAACTCAGCAATGCGATCATCATCAGTCTGATTATCTTTCGGCGTGAGCCCCACAGAATCCATGCGAAAAAGCACATCGCCGCAAGCCACTGCATTGAAGGCAATTGAGCAATAAATACCAGCGGCGCCATACCTGCAATGACCGCGACAGCGACCTCTTCCAATGAGATTTTGATGGCGTTCCCTCTACGTTCATCATACGACCACCCTGGTCAGATTCTGGCTGGAGTATGGTATTGAGATTAATAGGGGACAAGCAGAAGAACGACGGAATGCGAGACGTTACGCAAATAGGGAGAGAGATTGAGGAAGAAATTTGGAGAATTTAAACCAAAAAAAACGGCGCCTTAAAAGGCACCGTTTTAGCATTCGCTATAGGCAGTCATTCACGATTCAGGCCGAAACCTTAACCATAAATGTTCGCGCGATCACGCAGCTCTTTGCCCGGCTTGAAGTGAGGGACATACTTACCGTCCAGCTCAACTTTGTCACCAGTTTTAGGGTTGCGCCCAACACGCGGAGCACGGTAGTGAAGAGAAAAACTGCCAAACCCACGGATCTCGATGCGTTCACCATCAGCCAAGGTTGCAGCCATATGTTCAAGCATCTCTTTCACTGCATCCTCAACGGCTTTCGCCGGGATATGAGAGTGCTGGCCAGCAAGTCTTTCAATAAGTTCAGACTTGGTCATATTACCTCCAAGCTTTGCAGCTAAACTACCGTATTGGGGCGGCAGAACCGCCCCCCGTCATTACTCGCCTTTTGCCGCTTTGAACGCTTCAGCCATAGCGTTAGAGAAGTTGCTTTCTTCTGCTGGTTTGTTGTTAACCACAGCGATTGCATCTTTCTCGTCTGCTTCGTCCTTAGCACGGACGGACAGGCTTACTACGCGGTTCTTACGATCAACACCGGTGAATTTAGCTTCAACTTCATCACCAACGCTCAGAACCAGAGTTGCGTCTTCAATACGGTCGCGAGAAGCTTCTGAAGCGCGCAGGTAACCTTCTACGCCGCCAGCTAATTCAACTGTAGCACCTTTGGCGTCAACTGCAGTGACTTTACCAGTAACAATAGTACCTTTCTTGTTAACAGACAGGTAGTTATTGAATGGATCTTCAGCCAGTTGCTTCACGCCCAGGGAGATACGTTCACGTTCTGCGTCAACCTGCAGGACCACAGCTGCGATTTCGTCGCCTTTTTTGTATTCACGTACTGCTTCTTCGCCTGCAACGTTCCAGGAGATGTCAGACAGGTGAACCAGGCCGTCGATGCCGCCGTCCAGACCGATGAAGATACCGAAGTCAGTGATTGACTTGATTTTACCTTCAACACGGTCGTTCTTGTTGTGGGTTTCTGCAAACAGCTGCCATGGGTTAGATTTGCATTGTTTCAGGCCCAGGGAGATACGACGACGTTCTTCGTCGATGTCCAGAACCATAACTTCAACAACATCGCCCACGTTAACAACTTTAGATGGGTGGATGTTTTTGTTAGTCCAATCCATTTCAGAAACGTGAACCAGACCTTCAACGCCTTCTTCGATTTCTACGAAGCAGCCGTAATCAGTCAGGTTAGTAACGCGACCAGTCAGTTTAGTACCTTCTGGGTAACGCTTAGCGATAGCAACCCATGGATCTTCGCCTAGCTGTTTCAAGCCAAGGGATACACGAGTACGTTCACGGTCAAACTTCAGAACTTTAACAGTGATTTCGTCGCCCACGTTGACGATTTCGCTTGGGTGTTTAACACGTTTCCAAGCCATGTCAGTGATGTGCAACAGGCCATCAACGCCGCCCAGATCAACGAATGCACCGTAGTCAGTGAGGTTCTTAACGATACCTTTAACTTCCATGCCTTCCTGCAGGTTTTCCAGCAGTTGATCGCGCTCTGCGCTGTTCTCAGACTCAATTACTGCACGACGGGAAACAACAACGTTGTTGCGTTTCTGGTCCAGTTTGATGACTTTGAACTCAAGATCTTTGCCTTCGAGATGCAGCGTGTCGCGAACAGGACGAACGTCTACCAGTGAACCTGGCAGGAACGCACGGATACCGTTCAGCTCAACAGTGAAACCGCCTTTAACTTTACCGTTGATAACACCGGTAACAGTTGCAGATTCTTCGTAAGCTTTTTCCAGCGTGATCCAAGCTTCATGACGTTTAGCTTTTTCACGGGACAGCAGAGTTTCACCGAAGCCGTCTTCGACAGCGTCCAGCGCAACATCAACTTCGTCGCCAACCTGGATTTCCAGTTCGCCCTGTGCGTTTTTGAATTGTTCTGCCGGGATTGCAGACTCAGATTTCAGACCGGCGTCAACCAGTACGATATCTTTGTCGATTGACACAACAACACCACGAACGATGGAACCAGGACGGGTTTCGATTGTTTTTAAGGATTCTTCAAAGAGTTGAGCAAAAGATTCAGTCATGTTGTTAATCTTTAGGTTCTTAAGTTTAACGTCCATCTGGCGTCCTGCTGGATGGGGTTGTTTCAAATGCCCCGCTACAGGTCCTTGCGGCGAGGTTAAAAAAAACTATAGCCAAAACTGGCACTGAATGGACTCCAGCACCAGATTAAGGCTCGATTACCGGGTTTGTTTTTGCGGTAACCCTAGAATTTCTGTGGCATAAGCCAACGCTTTTTCGATGACTTCATCGATGGACATACTGGTTGAATCCAGTAATAACGCATCGGAAGCAGCCACTAAAGGCGCAATGGATCGATTACGATCCCGATCATCACGTTCTTTGATCTCGGCTAAAAGCCGTTCAAAGTTAACACTAAAGCCCTTTTCCTGCAACTGTAGCATTCTTCTGTTTGCACGCTCTTCTGAGCTGGCGTCGAGAAATATTTTCACCGGCGCATCGGGGAATACCACCGTGCCCATATCTCGTCCGTCTGCAATCAGGCCCGGCGCTTCACGAAATGCGCGCTGACGACGCAGTAACGCTTCGCGAACACGGGGGAAAGCGGCCGCCTGCGACGCGGTATTACCTACCGTTTCGGTGCGGATTTCATTGCTGACATCCTCACCTTCTAAAATTACTTGTAACTGCCCATCCTGAGCGACAAAACGCACGTCGAGATGTGCGGCTAGCGGAACTAACGCCTCTTCTGAGACAATATCAACCTGATGATGCAGTGCCGCCAGCGCTAAAACGCGGTAAATGGCACCGGAATCCAGCAAATGCCAGTTAAAGGCTTCGGCCAACGCTTTACATAACGTACCTTTACCTGCACCACTTGGCCCATCAACGGTGATTACCGGGGCTAAAGCCGTCATTTTTGTCTCCTTTCGGTGGGTGATACCCGCTTCATTAGTCTCAGAGGACTAATTCAGGAGCAGCATTATACGCTGCCTTTGCGGCAACTGTTACCCCACATTGACCAGTTGTCTAAAAAGCGGACGGTTCTCAAAGAAAATAAGCAAAAAAAACGGACATCAAGGATGTCCGCTGCATGACCCACATAGTTATAGACTATGCCAGCGTACTTATTGCTGCGAGACGTTCGAAATAATCAGGGAACGTCTTCGCCGTACATTTCGGATCAAGGATGGTAACCGGCGTATCGGATAGCGCAACCAGCGAGAAACACATCGCCATGCGATGATCGTTATACGTGCCAATCTCTGCAAATTTAAGGGATTGCGGCGGTTCTACGCGAATGTAATCTTCGCCCTCTTCCACCGTCGCCCCAACTTTACGCAGTTCCGTCGCCATCGCCGCCAGACGATCAGTTTCTTTCACACGCCAGTTATAAATATTGCGAAGCGTAGTCGGACCTTGTGCGAACAGCGCCGCCGTGGCGATGGTCATGGCAGCATCCGGGATATGGTTCATGTCCATATCAATGCCTTTAAGCTCACCACGGGTGCATTCGATGTAATCATCCGCCCAGTGAATTTTTGCGCCCATTTTTTCCAGCACGTCCGCAAAACGGATATCACCCTGCATGCTGTTTTTACCAATACCGGTTACACGAACCGTTCCGCCCTTGATAGCGGCAGCGGCCAGGAAGTAGGACGCGGAGGAAGCATCGCCTTCCACCAGATAAGCGCCCGGCGAAACGTACTGCTGTTTACCGGTGATGCGGAACTGCTGGTACTGGTGATTTTCAACGTCAATACCAAAGGTCTTCATCAGATTCAGCGTAATGTCGATGTAAGGTTTGGAAACCAGATCGCCCTTAATCTGAATTGTGGTGTCATTTTCAGCCAGAGGAGCTGTCATCAGCAAAGCGGTCAGGAACTGGCTGGACACGCTGCCATCCACGCTGACATCGCCGCCGGTAAAACCACCGCGCAGGCGCAGCGGCGGATAATCTTCCTGCTCGAGATAATCGATTTGCGCGCCGCCCTGACGGAGGGCATCAACCAGATGGCCAATCGGACGCTCTTTCATACGCGGTTCGCCGGTAAGTACGACGTTCTGCTCCCCCAGACATAATGCTGCAGCCAGAGGGCGCATCGCAGTGCCCGCATTTCCGAGGAACAATTCCAGCCCTTTAGCATTGGAAAAAGCCGTGCCCAGACCGTCGATTTCACACTCAGTGCGGGAGGCAGACAGGCGGTGCGTAACACCGAGTTGCGTCAGCGCATTCAGCATATGGCGCACATCGTCGCTGTCGAGCAGGTTAGTCAGGCGGGTAGTGCCCTGTGCAAAAGCAGCCAGTAAAAGCGCACGGTTAGAAACACTCTTTGAGCCGGGTAAGTTGATGCTGCCGTTAACCAATGCAACGGGTTGTAATGTCAGGGATTCCACTCTTTCTCCAATTCTTCATTTCATAAAATGACCCCGGAGTGTAAACCGGGGTCATTTTTAAGGCTTCCTACAAAAGCATTGTGCCAGCCCGAAAGCCAGACCGCTTAGCCGTGGCGTTTTTCGAACTCCGCCATAAAGTCGGTCAGAGCCTTCACGCCTTCGAGAGGCATAGCATTATAAATAGATGCGCGCATACCGCCAGCCACACGGTGGCCTTTCAGTGCATGCAGGCCGGCTGCCTGCGCCTGCTCCAGGAATAAATTATCCAGAGAAGCATCCGCCATCTGGAATGGCACGTTCATCCAGGAACGGTTAGTCGCAGCGACCGGGTTACGGTAGAAACCGGTGCGGTCGATGGCGCCGTACAGTAATTCCGCCTTCGCCTGATTACGTTTTTCCATTTCACGCAGGCCGCCCTGCTCTTTCAGCCATTTGAAGACCATACCTGACAGATACCATGCAAACGTCGGCGGGGTGTTGAACATGGAATCGTTCTCGGCCAGCACGGTGTAATCAAGGATGGAAGGCAATTCAGTGCGTGCTTTACCCAGCAGATCTTCACGGACGATCACCAGCGTCAGGCCGGCAGGACCAATATTTTTCTGCGCGCCGGCGTAAATCACACCAAAGCGGCTGACATCGATCGGGCGGGACAGGATGCAGGAGGAGTAATCAGCAACCACAATTTTGTCACCGAAATCAGGCATTTCATCGATAGCCACGCCATCGATAGTCTCATTCGGGCAGTAATGGACATAGGCAGAATCTGCGCTCAGCTTCCATTCGCTCATGGGTAGAATGCCGCGCTTGCCGTCAATCGTGGTGGTGACGTCAATCACGTTTGGCGTACAGTATTTTAGGGCTTCTTTCACTGCGCTGTGCGCCCAGTAACCGCCATCGATGTAGTCCGCGGTCGATTTCTCACCCAGCAGATTCATCGGCACTGCGGCGAACTGCGCACGCGCGCCGCCATGGCAGAAGAGAACTTTATAGTTGGAGGGAATGTTCAGCAGGTCACGAATATCCTTTTCGGATTCCTCGGCCACCTGGATAAATTCCTTACTGCGGTGACTGATTTCCATCACCGAGGTACCCAGTCCGTGCCAGTTACAAAGTTCCTGTTCCGCACGACGCAATACTTCTGCCGGGATCATTGCCGGGCCTGCACTAAAATTATAAACCTGAGTCATTTCCCCTCACCACTTCTCTGAGACAGCCACATAGTAACCATTAATTTACCGGTTTTATCATCCGAGACAAGCAGTCTGCAACGGTTATTGATGACGACCTGATAATCAACGATGAGATCTGGGTCACAAGGTTCTTTCCTCCCTGGAAAGCTGATTTAACAGGATTATCTGTTCACGCGCGCACCGTGTTCAGCGCCCTGACCCACGTAAGATTCTGACAACGCGGACAGACCGCCTTTTCACCCACCTTGAGCTCTTTCACCAGGCTGCACTGATGGCAGGCGTACCACCCGCTGGTCATCATCAGTGTTTCAATATCAATATAATCCTCAGGCAACACCGGCAGACCGGGCTGGATATCCTCATCCAGACGGAAGTACACGCTCAGGCCGCCGTTGGTTTCCAGTATCGCCAGACGCACCTGTCCCAGATGCTCCACGCCTTTTTGTCGCAACTCCATGTAAAATTCACCTTTAGTGATGTTTTCCCGATCCATCGTTTCCCATTCGAACATGCCGTCGCGAATGATGATCAGCGGCTTTCCCTCCATCCAGTTCTGGAAATGGTGACTGCGCCCCATCAGCCAGGTGGAGAAACGGTAGAACAGCAGAATCGAGAAGAATACGGCAAAAACCGGCAAAAGCGGGACGTCATCATAAAAAGTCACATCACCCGCCGCCGATCCGAGCGTCAGGATAATCACGACTTCAAACAAAGAAAGCTGATTAACCCCGCGTCTCCCGGTCAGTTTCAGAAATAGGAAAACCACAACAAAGATGAAGAAACACCGAAAGGTGACTTCGCCAAGATATTCGAGCGGGAACTTATCCAGCGCCATACGCTTAACATCAAACGCCTGCATAGAGACCTCATGAGTGGAAAAACAGCCGCTTATCGAATGCCTTCTTACAGACAAGCTTAGCGCGTTACAACGCGATTACATTCTTAACACGAATACATGGAGGTGCGTCGCAAAACCCCGTATCATTGCGCGTTTTTAGCACGCTCAAAAGTGAACTCAATGACGCAAACTTTTATTCCTGGTAAAGACGCGGCGCTGGAAGACTCCATTTCCCGCTTCCAACAAAAACTCACCGATCTCGGTTTTAACATCGAAGAAGCTTCCTGGCTGAACCCGGTTCCGCACGTCTGGTCCGTGCATATCCGCGATCGCGACTGTCCGCTGTGTTTCACCAACGGTAAAGGTGCGAGCAAGAAAGCCGCTCTGGCGTCTGCGCTGGGTGAATATTTTGAGCGTCTGTCGACAAACTATTTCTTCGCTGATTTCTATCTGGGTAAAGAAATTGCCAATGGTGATTTCGTTCATTATCCGAACGAAAAATGGTTCCCGATTGCCGAAGATAACACGCTGCCGGAAGGCATTCTGGATGAGCGCCTGCATGAGTTTTACGATGCGGACAAAGAGCTGGTGGCGAGCGATCTTATCGATCTGCAATCGGGCAATCCCGATCGCGGGATCTGCGCCCTGCCGTTCACCCGCCAGTCTGATCTGCAAACTGTGTACATTCCGATGAACATCATCGGCAACCTGTATGTGTCCAACGGGATGTCGGCCGGTAACACTGCCAACGAGGCACGTGTGCAGGGTCTTTCAGAAGTCTTCGAGCGTTACGTTAAAAACCGCATCATTGCTGAATCCATCAGCCTGCCTGAAATTCCTGCCGACGTGCTGGCGCGTTATCCGGGTGTGGTGGAAGCTATTGCGAAACTGGAAGAAGAAGGTTTCCCGATCCTCTCTTATGACGCCTCACTGGGCGGCAACTATCCGGTCATTTGCGTGGTTTTGTTCAACCCGGCTAACGGCACCTGTTTCGCCTCATTTGGCGCGCACCCTGATTTCGGCGTGGCACTTGAACGTACCGTGACCGAATTACTGCAGGGCCGTAGCCTGAAAGATCTGGATGTGTTCACCCCGCCGACTTTCGATGACGAAGAAGTTGCTGAACACGCTAACCTCGAAACGCACTTCATCGATTCAAGCGGTTTGATTTCGTGGGATATGTTTAAACAAGACGCAGACTATCCGTTTGCTGACTGGAGTTTCAGCGGATCGACCGAAGAAGAGTTCGCTACGCTGATGGCCATCTTTGATAAAGAAGATGCTGAAGTATACATCGCCGATTACGAGCATCTGGACGTTTACGCTTGCCGCATCATCGTTCCTGGCATGTCTGATATTTATCCGGCGGAAGATTTATTGCTGGCCAATAACAGCATGGGCGCACATCTGCGCGAACAGTTGCTGGCACTGCCTGACAGCGATTTGCCGAAAGAAGCCTATCTCGAGATGATAACTCAGCTAGACGATGAAGGTTTGGATGACTTCACCCGCGTTCGCGAGCTGTTGGGTATCGCCAGCGGCAAGGATAACGGCTGGTACACCTTGCGCGTGGGCGAGCTGAAATCAATGCTGGCACTGGCGGGCGGCGATTTCGATCAGGCACTGACCTGGGCGGAATGGGCGCATGAGTTCAACTCATCGGTCTACAGCGACGAACGCAACAACTACTATCGTTGTCTGCAAACCCTGCTTCAGCTTTCGTTGGAAGAAGATCGCGAACCGGCTCAGTACTACAATGCCTTCGTGAAAATGTACGGTCAGAAAGCAGTGGAAGATGCTTCTGCGGCGATAAGCGGCGAAGTGCGTTTCCACAGCCTGTTTGCCATTGACCCGGATCTTAAAGCGCTGCCTGCTCATCAGGCGCTTCTGGGTGCGTACGAAAAGCTGCAGGTGGCTAAGCGTCGCCACTGGTCTAAAGCCTGATTGTCTCAGCGCGCTGACTGAACCTGAAACGGCAGAGAGATCTGCCGTTTTTTTGTCTCCGTTTCACGCCCGGCGCTCTTATTTGCCATCTAAGGTTTGACTCCGCGGGGGAAATGGCGTGTAATTTCGCGCGAAATAACGGCTGATTCGTTTTTTGAAGAATAAATAAATTCCGAAGGAATTAAAGTTAAGTATTTGTGAAAGAACAAAAGCCCATTTAGTGACAATAATTAACAGCTAATCATTAAGTTTCACTAATGGATAAGAATATTTTTTGCATCCATCAACTTTATTTGTAAAAATTAAAATGTTTTTACACCTTTACTTTCAGTCAGTTAGCATAAAAAGCACCCATTCAGTAGTAGACTTCAAACCACCAAAATCCTCCCCTTATGATCCACGTCAATTTTTACGTTATACTGCTTTGCTAGTATCTCGTTGCGCAGTGCATAGCCCTGAATAAGAGAGTTAATGTGAAAGCTGACAACCCCTTCGATCTTATATTACCCGCCGCTACAGCTAAAGTTGCTGAAGATGCCGGCGTTTATAAAGCCACCAAACAGCCGTTAAAAACGTTCTTTTTAGCCATTACTGCTGGCGTCTTTATTTCTATTGCCTTTGCTTTTTATATCACTTCAACCACCGGCACCGGGACCGTTCCTTTTGGTCTGGCAAAATTGGTCGGGGGCATCTGCTTCTCACTGGGTTTGATGCTGGTCGTCGTGTGTGGTGCAGACCTGTTCACTTCCACTGTGCTGATTGTTATTGCTAAAGCCAGCGGGCGTATCACCTGGGGACAACTGGCACGCAACTGGGCCAATGTCTATATTGGCAACCTGATCGGCGCACTGTTCTTTGTCGCCCTGATTTGGTTCTCCGGTGAGTACATGGTCGATAACGGTTTGTGGGGGCTCAACGTTCTGCAAACAGCCGACCATAAGATGCATCACACCTTTGTGGAAGCGGTATGTCTTGGGATTTTGGCTAACCTGATGGTTTGCCTGGCTGTCTGGATGAGTTACTCCGGCCGCAGCCTGATGGATAAAATGTTTGCGATGATTCTGCCGGTGGCCATGTTTGTCGCCAGCGGCTTCGAACACAGTATTGCCAACATGTTCATGATCCCGTTAGGTATCGTCATTAAGAACTTTGCAACACCCGAATTTTGGCAAGCAGTCGGTACTACGCCGGCACAATTTGCAGAACTGAACGTCACTAACTTTATCATCGATAACCTCATCCCTGTGACCATAGGTAACATCATTGGTGGCGGTTTGCTGGTAGGGTTAACGTACTGGGTCATATATCTTCGCGATGAGAAAAATCACTGATTCAACGTGAATTCTCGTTACGACAGTTTTACACGCGATTTTTAAAGAAATCCAAATTAGAAGGTAGGTGCAAGATGTCCAAGCTCAATGAAAAATTGACCAACGCATGGCAAGGCTTTAGTGCTGGTGAATGGCAGGATGGCGTAAACGTCCGTGACTTCATTCAGAAGAACTACACCCCGTATGAAGGTGATGAGTCCTTCCTGGCTGGCGCGACACAAGCGACAACCACCCTGTGGGATAAAGTAATGGAAGGTATCAAACTGGAGAACAGCACCAAAGCTCCTGTTGACTTCGATACTGACGTTGCGGCTACCATCACTTCTCATGACGCTGGCTACATCAACAAATCTCTGGAAACCATCGTTGGTCTGCAAACTGACGCGCCATTGAAACGTGCCCTGATCCCATTCGGCGGCATCAAAATGGTAGAAGGTTCATGTAAAGTTTATGGCCGTGAACTGGATCCAGCACTGAAAAAAATCTTCACCGATTACCGCAAAACGCACAACCAGGGTGTGTTCGACGTTTACACCAAAGACATTCTGAACTGCCGTAAATCCGGTGTTCTGACTGGTCTGCCAGATGCGTATGGCCGTGGCCGTATCATCGGTGACTACCGTCGCGTTGCGCTGTACGGTATCGACTTCCTGATGGCTGACAAATTCGCACAGTTCCAGTCTCTGCAAAACGATCTGGAAAACGGCGTGAATCTGGAAATGACCATCCAGCTGCGTGAAGAAATCTCAGAACAACACCGTGCTCTGGGTCAGATTAAAGAAATGGCTGCGAAATACGGCTACGACATCTCTGGTCCTGCGACTAACGCACAGGAAGCAGTTCAGTGGACTTACTTTGGCTATCTGGCTGCGGTGAAATCTCAGAACGGCGCTGCAATGTCCTTCGGTCGTGTATCTACCTTCCTTGACGTGTTCATCGATCGTGATATCAAAGCAGGTAAACTGAACGAAGAACAAGCTCAGGAACTGATTGACCACCTGGTCATGAAACTGCGTATGGTACGTTTCCTGCGTACGCCTGAGTATGATGAATTGTTCTCTGGTGACCCAATCTGGGCGACTGAATCCCTGGCAGGTATGGGTGTTGATGGTCGTACTCTGGTCACTAAAAACAGCTACCGCTTCCTGAATACTCTGTACACCATGGGGCCTTCACCAGAGCCGAACATGACCATCCTGTGGTCTGAAAAGCTGCCAATGAACTTCAAAAAGTACGCAGCGAAAGTGTCTATCGATACCTCATCTGTACAGTATGAGAACGATGACCTGATGCGTCCTGACTTCAACAACGATGACTATGCTATCGCTTGTTGCGTGAGCCCGATGGTTGTGGGTAAACAAATGCAGTTCTTCGGCGCACGTGCAAACCTGGCGAAAACCATGTTGTACGCAATCAACGGCGGCGTTGATGAAAAAATGAAAATCCAGGTTGGCCCGAAAGAAGAGCCAATGATGGATACCGTGCTGGACTATGACAAAGTCATGGATCGCATGGATCACTTCATGGACTGGTTGGCTAAACAGTACGTGACTGCCCTGAACATCATTCACTTTATGCATGACAAATACAGCTACGAAGCTGCATTGATGGCACTGCATGACCGTGATGTTTATCGCACTATGGCGTGTGGTATCGCAGGTCTGTCCGTTGCTGCTGACTCCCTGTCTGCAATCAAATACGCCAAAGTTAGCACCATCCGTGACGAAGACGGCCTGGCTATCGACTTCAAAATTGAAGGCGAATATCCACAGTTCGGTAACAACGATTCTCGCGTAGATGATATCGCTTGTGACCTGGTAGAACGTTTCATGAAGAAAATTCAGAAACTGCGTACCTACCGTGGCGCTGTAGCAACTCAGTCTGTTCTGACCATCACCTCTAACGTGGTTTATGGTAAGAAAACCGGTAACACTCCAGACGGTCGTCGTGCTGGTGCTCCATTCGGTCCAGGTGCTAACCCAATGCACGGTCGTGATCAGAAAGGTGCCGTTGCCTCCCTGACCTCCGTTGCTAAACTGCCGTTTGCTTACGCTAAAGATGGTATTTCTTATACCTTCTCCATCGTTCCAAATGCGCTGGGTAAAGATGATGATGTTCGTAAAGCGAACCTCGCGGGTTTGATGGATGGTTACTTCCACCACGAAGCGTCCATCGAAGGTGGCCAACATCTGAACGTGAACGTAATGAACCGTGAAATGCTGTTAGATGCGATGGAACACCCTGAGAACTATCCTCAGCTGACCATCCGCGTTTCTGGTTACGCTGTACGTTTCAACTCACTGACTAAAGAACAGCAGCAAGACGTTATTACCCGTACTTTCACCAAGTCCCTGTAATAGCTAAAACTCTGGTTTAGTTGATAAAAAAGGCTCCACACTGTGGAGCCTTTGTTTCATCCGCCCTATCCTTTACTGTCTGCCCGACAGTCTGTTTTGCCAGAGCGCTATAATTGTGGACCTCTGGCAAAGCAGTTCCGGCCATCGCTGGCAATCAACCTTATTGATTGTCTGGTATCATAAACAGATAGAACCCAGTTTATCTCTGCCAGGCCAGCATCCGCACTTTTAGACTGCTATTCATTGGTCAATATGGAGAATAACCCGCAATGTCAGTTCAAGGTCGAATCCACTCATATGAGTCCTGTGGCACCGTAGACGGCCCAGGTATCCGATTCATTGTTTTCTTCCAGGGTTGCCTGATGCGTTGCATGTATTGCCATAACCGCGATACCTGGGACACCCACGGCGGCAAAGAAATCAATGTCGAAGATTTAATGAAAGAAGTGGTGACCTATCGCCACTTTATGAATGCATCCGGCGGCGGTGTTACTGCCTCTGGCGGGGAAGCCATCCTTCAGGCTGAGTTCGTGCGTGACTGGTTCCGTGCCTGCCAGAAAGAAGGAATCAATACTTGCTTGGATACCAACGGTTTTGTCCGCCGTTACGACCCGGTAATCGATGAATTGCTTGATGCGTCCGATCTGGTCATGCTCGACCTGAAACAGATGAACGATGACATTCACCAGAATCTGGTCGGCGTCTCGAACCACCGCACGCTGGATTTTGCCCGTTATCTGGCGAAACGTAATCAGCGCACGTGGATCCGTTACGTCGTGGTGCCGGGATGGTCTGATGATGATGAGTCGGCACATAAACTCGGTGAATTCACCAAAGACATGACCAACATCGAGAAAATTGAACTGCTGCCTTATCACGAACTGGGTAAGCACAAATGGACCGCGATGGGTGAGAAGTATGGTCTGGACGGTGTAAACCCGCCCACCACAGAAATCATGGACAGAGTGAAAAACATCCTTGCCAGTTACGGGCATAAAGTTATTTACTGATGCCCAATGCAATGCAAAAAAAGACGCCATTTACGGCGTCTTTTTTATTGGGAGCGGCGGAGAACCTTAAGATTACGCGGCTGCCACCGGATTGTGACTCTTGTCGGCTTTACGCATCAGCATCACCAGATACACCAGTGAAACGACGGCAATCATCACAAACAGCAGGCGGTCAGAATAGCTCTGCATGAGCATTGCCGTCATGGTTGGCCCGGCAAGGCTGCCGAGTGTGTAGCTCATCAGCAGCGCCTGATTCATGGCAACCAGCTCTTCTGAACTGACCTTTTCACAGGCCCATGACATCGCGACCGGATACAGCGTGAAACCAGCGCACCCAAGAATGAATAACGTCGGTGCCATCGCATAACCACTGAGCATAGCAATGCTGCCGAGGATCACGCAAAAAATCTGAATGCGCAACACCATCAGGCGACCATAGCGGTCTGCCAGACGGCCGACCGGCCATTGCCCGATGATCCCGGCGCTGACCAGCAACGCCATCCAGTAACCCACATCCGCATCGCTCATACCCTGATGCGCCAAAAACAACGGCATCAGGCCATACAACGAGCCGAGCACGATGCCGGAAATAATGCAGCCATTGATCCCAAGGCGCGCATTACGGCGGCGGAACATCGGCAGAACCGAATGACGCGGCTCTTCGCTGTCCTGATTTTCGAGATGTGCAAACAGCAATGGCAGCATGGCGATCACGATAAGCGAGGTAACCCACGGCAATACACTGAATAACGACGTTGGTACTGTTCCGACCAATAACTGCCCGACGACGGTACCGATGTAATACATGATCATATATGCCGCCAGCAGTTGCCCACGGTTCTTCACCGTTCCGCTGCGCATCAGCGCACTTTCCACGACCACCCAAATGAGCGCACAGCCTACACCGGCTACAAAACGCGCCCCGATCCAGCTCCAGAAACTCATGGAAAGCGCCAGACCCGCTGTCGCAACCGCAAACAGGAAGCACGAGAAATAGTAGCTGCGATTAAAACCGAACCGTTTTATCAGGCCGCCAGCAATCAGCGTCCCCAGTAAATTACCGGTGAAATACGATGAACTGACAAGGCCCACCTGCCATGTCGGCAGCTGCTCATGGCTGAGCCATAATGGGACCAGCGTGTTTAAGACGGCGATAGAAATCGTCAGCAGAAGGAGTCCGCACAGCAGCAGAAAAACGGGACGGGAATAGGCGGACATAGGGCGTTGACGACCACAAAGACGAAGAAATTGCGCGCATCATGCCACCGGCGCAATAAAAGTCAATCTGGCGAAAGGAGGCCTGAGCACAATCTGGATGACGATGATTGAAATCGTTAATCAAGCGCTGCGATTAGGAATCATGAAGCTTTAATGACACGCGGATATCGCCATGATAACAAACGAGTTTACATTTTCCGCAACCATCGCATTTTTCCGTATCGACAGAGGGCTGATTCTGTTGATTAAAAAATATTGCCGTGCGCGGACACCCAATTTCGCACATCCGGCACAGGTCATCTATGCGTCCCAGACATTGCGGCAGGATAACAGGTCTCAATCCTGTATCCCCTGGTAAGGAAATATCTAGCGCCCCACTCTCGCAAGCTTGCGTACAGGCACCACAAAAATCGCACTCCGCGTGTTCGATACTCAGGGCGACTTTATCTTGCTCAATTCGTAGCATCCCCACAGGGCAGGCTTCAGTGCATTTTCCGCAGCCATTACAAAGCAGCAGGAACTGAGGCTCTGCCAGCGCCTGCGGCGGACGGGGTAACGGGCGCTGCAACGGTGGCGTCGCAGGCACCGCAGCCTGTTCAATTGTCTGCTTTCCTGACGCCAGCAGGCCGCGAAACAATCCGCGACGACTGACGTTACGGTTGCCCATCCGGCCTTGTGAATCGCTCATCAGAAATAGAGCTTAGCTACAGGTGTTTCAATCGCCAGCGCCTGTTGCCAGCCAGCCAACGTCGATTCAGCGAGAATTGCCACACCGACATAAAACGGATGATCTGCTTTCTGACGCAATAATTCGAGATAGCGACCTGCCCACGGCAGTAAATGCACCGTCAGAAACGCGTTCAGCAATGACGGTGAATTCTCCGCCAGCCATGCACACATCATCAGCATCAGTCCGATATGGTCTTCAGGTTCTGCCTGCGTAAGCTGCGGCCCGATATGGTTTTCGCGCATCCACTGACGTAATGCCAGCGTGGAATCACCAAACACCACCGATTCTTTATCCAGATACACTGAACCCCACGGTGGGGCCGGTAAGGCATACGGCCCTATAAACAGGCGCTGATAGGCATCGTCGATACTTTCTTCTGCACTTTCAGTCTGACTTAACATTTCCGTGGCCTGTGCTTTCGCATCTTCTGTAGCACAGGGCCACAGCGGTGCCCAGTCACTGCTTTTCAGTAAGGCGACGAGGGGCTGAACTTCTTGCGATCCTGGCGGATAGAACAGCGTCGCGCCTAAAATCTTTCCGGTTAAACTGATAGATTCTGCTGACATAATTCACTCATTGTTGTGAGAACGCGCCACCTGCGGCAACGCGTTCCCTGACACTCATTACTGGCCGGTCATTAACCGCTGACGGCCATACCCACAGTCATATGAAGCCCGTAGAAAATCGCACGCCCGATCAGCTCACCGACGAAGACCAGCACAAAGGCCAGTATCATTGAGGCTAATGCCGGGCGCTTGCGCAGGATAAGCGGGCAGTACCAACAACCCAGGCCCAGAACAATCAGCACCAGCCGCCACGCAGATAATGTGCCGTATTGCGGGATGAGTGTGGAAGCCGCCTGAACGGAGCTGTTGATGTCCGCCAGACCGGCGCTTTGCATCACGACCACCGCCATGCTCACCACCAGTGCAATAAGGCTGATCGCCGGTAGCAAACGCAAACCGCAGCCACTAATGTTGGCACCGCGCAGTAGCAAATAGCCGAGCACCGGTCCGCCAATAAGCACCGTCAGGCCGAAGTGGAACGCGGTATAGACGTTATCCCATGTAGGCACCGTACTGATTTCATAAACACGGCACATCGCGTAAACAAAACCGACACCCGCCAGCATGGTGATCACCAGCCAGATTTTGCCCAGCGCACGCGGCATTTTGTTGATCATTGCCAGCAGCCAGTAAATGCCACCCAGCGCGAAGAACAGTGAACCGCTGCCGATTTCATTACTCAGCGGTGAAGCACCGAGACGATTAAGCGAATTGAAAGCACGCAGCGGCGAGCCGAGGTGCAGAACAGAGGCGATAAACGCCACCGCCATCAGCACCCACAGAAAGAACATCGAGAGATGAATACGACGATGTTCTTCCACGGAGCGGTGAGTCAGCAGCGCAATGGCCAGCACGATAAAGGCCCCTACAACGCACTGCCCCAATACAGTAAAGACCATTAAAGGCCATTCATGCCATCCGTTTCCCATCTCAAACCTCCTTAGGGTTAGCCAGATAACCCGTGGTATCACCTACAGGACGGCAATTCGCATTGGGTTTGATGACGATATTTGGGTGAGTGAAATGAGCAGCTGGCAGCGGTGCTACCTCCGCCAGTTCACCGTATTTCGCACGCAACTCTTCAATAGGAGCCATATCCAGCGCGCGCAGCGGGCAGGAATCGACACAAATAGGTTTTTTACCGTCGGCAACGCGTTCATAGCAGCCGTCGCACTTGGTCATGTGGCCTTTAGCTTCGTTGTACTGTGGTGCGCCGTAAGGACAGGCCATATGGCAGTAACGACAGCCGATACATACGTCTTCGTTCACGACTACAAATCCGTCTTCGCGTTTATGCATAGCACCGCTCGGGCAGACTTTTGTACAGGCCGGATCGGCGCAGTGGTTGCATGAAATCGACAGATAATAGGCAAACACGTTCTGATTCCAGCCGTCACCGTCTTTTTGCCAGTCGCCACCGGCATATTCATAAATGCGGCGGAAACTGACGTCCGGGGTTAAATTCTTGAAATCTTTACAGGCCAGCTCACACGTTTTGCATCCAGTGCAGCGGCTTGAATCAATATAAAAACCATATTGAGTAGTCATGTTTTACTCCTTTAAACCTTAGCCACTTGCACAAGGTTGGTGTGAGAGGGGTTACCTTTCGCCAGCGGTGAAGGTCTTTGAGACGTCAGTACGTTGATGCTACCCGCACGGTCGATTTTCTTGCTGTCCGGTGAATACCAGGCACCCTCGCCCAGCGCGACAACGCCAGGCATCATGCGCGGCGTGACTTTCGCCGCAATATGCACTTCCCCGCGATCGTTAAAAATACGGATCATGTCGCCGTTTTTGATACCACGCTGACCGGCATCTAGCGGGTTGATCCACATTTCCTGCCGGCAGGACGCCTTAAGTACATCTACGTTGCCGTAAGTTGAGTGAACGCGTGCTTTATAGTGGAAACCGGTCAGTTGCAGCGGATATTTGCTGGCAAGCGGATCGTCGTAGTTCTCAAAGCCCGCGGCGTACACCGGCAGTGGATGGATTACGTCCTCTTTCGCGAGTTCCCACTCCGAGGCAATCTTTGCCAGTTCAGCGGAATAGATTTCGATTTTGCCGGACGGCGTGGTCAGCGGGTTGGCTATCGGATCTTCACGGAAGGCTTTGTAAGCCACATGATGCTGCTCGGGGTCACGTTTCTTGAACATGCCCTGTTGGCGGAAGGTGTCGAAATCGGGCAATTCTGGCAGGGCTTCGCGGGATTGCTGATACAGGTGACGCAGCCATTCTTCCTGCGTACGGCCTTCGGTAAATTTCTCTTCAACGCCCATTCGGCGTGATAACTCGGAGGTCATCTCGTAAATATTTTTACATTCGAAGCGCGGCTTGATGACCTGATCGGCAAAAATGATGTAATCCATGTTGCCGCAGGACGCATCGAGACAGAAATCCATCTGCTCAGACGCCGTACAATCCGGCAGAATAATGTCCGCATATTTCGCCGAGGACGTCATGTGGTTATCAATCACCACAATCATTTCGCACTGTTTATCATCCTGCAAAATGTCATTTGTACGGTTGATATCAGAATGCTGATTAATCAGGCAGTTACCGGCGTAGTTCCAGATAAACTTGATCGGCACATCCAGTTTCTCCTTCCCGCGCACACCGTCTTTGGTCGCGGTCATTTCAGGCCCACGCGCGATAGCATCGGTCCACATGAACATGGAAATACTGGTCTGCACCGGATTATCAAAGGCCGGCATACGGACAAACGGGATTTCGTACGAACCTTCACGTGCGCCGGAGTTACCGCCGTTCACACCGACATTACCGGTCAGGATCGCCAGCATCGCGATAGCGCGGGTCGCTACTTCGCCGTTTGAGTGACGCTGCGGTCCCCAGCCCTGAGTGATGAACGCCGGTTTTGCCTGACCAATTTCACGCCCCAGCCTGACGATTTTATCCGCCGAAATACCGGTGATTTTTGCCGCCCACGCCGGCGTTTTGGCTATGCCATCCGGGCCATCCCCCAGAATGTAAGCTTTATAATGGGCATTCTCCGGCACACCAGCGGGTAAGGTTTTCTGGTCGTAACCGACGCAATATTTATCGAGGAACGGCTGATCGACCAGATTTTCGGTGATCATGACGTGGGCAAGTGCCGCAGCCAGTGCGCCATCAGTACCCGGACGAATCGGTACCCACTCGTCTTCACGGCCTGCACCGGTATCGGTATAACGCGGATCGACAATGATCATGCGCGCGTTTGAACGCTGACGCGCCTGCTCCAGATAGTAGGTAACGCCACCGCCACTCATGCGTGTTTCGCCTGGATTATTACCGAACAACACCACCAGTTTGCTGTTTTCAATATCAGACGGACTGTTGCCGTCGGCCCAGCCACCGTAGGTGTAATTCAGACCGGCCGCAATCTGAGCTGAGCTGTAATCACCGTAATGATTCAGATAACCGCCACAACAGTTCATCAGACGAGCGATCAGCGTTTTGCCCGGCGGCCACGAACGGGTCATGGTGCCGCCCAATGTGCCGGTGCCGTAATTGAGGTAAATCGCCTCGTTACCGTAGCGATGAATGATATCTTTCAGGCTGCCCGCCAGCGTATCAAAGGCTTCATCCCAGCTGATTTGTTTGAATTTTCCCTCTCCGCGCTTACCGACGCGCTTCATCGGGTATTTCAGACGATCCGGGTTGTACACGCGGCGGCGCATGGACCGCCCGCGCAGACAGGCACGAACCTGATGCAGCGCGTCATAATTATCGTCACCGGTATTGTCCGTTTCGACGTAACGAATTTCGCCATCCACCACGTGCATGCGCAGCGGGCAACGGCTGCCACAGTTAACCGTACAAGCGCTCCAGACGATTTTCTCGTCTGCCACTTTGGCTGACGCAGGGATATTTTCTGCACGCAATGATTTGAACGGCAGTGATATTCCGCCGATCGCCGCTGCCATTCCGGCGAGCGTGGTTCCTTTTACCAGACTGCGGCGGGAGATCCCGCTCTGATCTGGTTGACTGCTTTTTGAATCCGACATGACTTACTCCGCTACGCCTCCGGTTAGGGAGGCGAAAATTAACAATCGTTTCATCGAGCCAGGCTCTTAGTCCGTGGCTTCTTTAGACTTTTTCTATCTGAATCAGATTCGTGTGCTGAGGATTCCCTTTCGCCAGCGGCGACGGACGTTGGGTCGTCAGCGTGTTCATACAGGCGCCGTGGTCAACACGATCGCCGCTCATATTGGCCTGATGCCATGCACCCTGCCCCATGGCCACCACGCCGGGGATAATGCGCGGTGTGACTTTCGCCGCTACGCGGACTTCTCCGCGATCGTTAAAGACTTTCACTTTGTCGCCGTTTTGAATGCCACGGGTTTTGGCGTCCAGCGGGTTAATCCAGACTTCCTGACGACAGGCCGCCTGCAACACGTCGATATTGCCGTAGGTGGAGTGGGTACGCGCTTTATAGTGAAAGCCAAACATCTGTAAAGGAAACTGACTGCGTTTGGGGTCATCCCAGCCTTCAAAGGTGGAGGCATAGACCGGCAACGGACTGATAGTTTCGTCTTTTTGCAGTTCCCATTCGCCGGCAATCTGAGCCAGTGCGGAAGAGTAAATTTCGATTTTTCCTGACGGCGTTTTCAGCGGATTGGCCAGCGGATCCTGTCTGAACTTTTTGTATGCCACGAAATGCCCGGCAGGATCTTTACGCTTATAAATCCCCATCTCGCGCAGTTCTTCGTAGGCAGGCAGAGCCGGATCTTTGACCCGCATTTTGGCGTAGAGGTATTGCAGCCACTCGCGCTGAGTTCGACATTCGGTGAACTTGTCGTAAACCTCAGGCCCGAGACGTCGCGCCACTTCGCTCATCACCTCGTAGATGCCTTTGCGCGCAAACTTCGCGGATGTCGCAGGCTGGATGAAAATGAGGTAGCCCATGTTCCCAGCGTAATCATTCGGGATGATGTCTTCCTGTTCAACCGTCATCAGGTCAGGCAACAGAATGTCGGCATATTTAGCAGACGAGGTCATGAAGTTTTCGAGCACGACGATCATTTCGCACTGTGTATCGTCCTGCAAAATATCGTGGGTTTTATTGATGTCAGAATGCTGGTTGGTAATGGTGTTACCGGCGTAATTCCAGATGAACTTAATAGGTACGTCCAGCTTGTCTTTACCACGCACGCCGTCGGCTTTGGCCGTCATTTCCGCGCCGCGTGCGATAGCATCAGTCCAGCTGAAACAGGAGATCTGCGTTTCCACCGGATTTTCCAGCACCGGCATACGTTCGATGGTAATTGTGTACGTTGATTCACGTGCGCCGCTGTTACCGCCGTTAATTCCTACGTTACCGGTTAAAATCGGCAACATGGCGATGGCGCGCGAGGTCAGCTCGCCGTTGGCCTGACGCTGCGGCCCCCAGCCTTGAGAAATGTACGCTGGTTTGGCCTGCCCGATTTCCCGTGCCAGTTTGACGATGCGATCTGCCGGAATACCGGTGATGCGTGAAGCCCACTCCGGTGTCTTCGCTGTTGCATCCGCGCCCTGCCCGAGGATATAGGCTTTGTAATGACCGTTGGCTGGCGCACCCGCTGGCAACGTTTTTTCGTCGTAGCCCACACAGTACGTATCCAGAAAAGCCTGATCGACCATGTTTTCGCAAATCAACACGTGCGCGAGGCCTGCGACCAGCGCGGCATCAGTACCGGGACGAATCGGGATCCACTCATCTTCGCGACCCGCTGCGGTATCGGTATAGCGGGGATCGATGACGATCATTCTTGCATTCGAGCGCTCGCGGGCCTGTTCGAGATAGTAAGTAATGCCGCCGCCGCTCATCCGCGTTTCGGCCGGATTGTTACCAAAGAGCACCACCAGCTTGCTGTTTTCGATATCAGACGTGCTGTTGCCGTCGTTGCTTCCATAGGTATATGGCATGGCGCAGGCAATTTGCGCGGTGCTGTAGGTGCCGTAATGGCTGAGGAAACCGCCGTAGCAGTTCATCAGACGGGCGACCAGCGAGGCGTAAGGCGAAGAGCGGGTGATATTGCCACCGACCACGCCGGAGGTGTAATTGATGTACACCGCTTCGTTGCCATATTTGGCCACGATCCGCTTCAGATTATCCGCGATAGCATCGAAGGCCTCATCCCAGCTGATGGTTTTGAATTTTCCTTCACCGCGCTTGCCTACGCGTTTCATCGGATAGTTCAGCCGTTCCGGGTGATTCATGCGGCGTCGCATTGAACGCCCACGCAGACAGGCGCGGACCTGGTGATTACCATAAACATCGTCGCCAGTGTTGTCGGTTTCGACCCAATACACTTCATCATCACGCACGTGCATACGTAATGCGCAGCGGCTGCCACAGTTTACCGAACATGCGCCCCAGACCACTTTATCTTCAGGCACTGATTGCTTTGCGTCACCTACGGCAGCGGCCAGTGCCGTACGGCCAAAGGGCAGCGGCCAGTGCCGTACGGCCAAAGGGCAGCGAGACGCCGCCCGCTGCGATTGCCAGACCGGCCAGCGTCGAGGTTTTCATCAACGTCCGGCGGCTAAGTCCGCGTTGTTTAGCAGCGATTTCTGGTTTGATTTCCGACATATTTCCGCTCCGGTAAGTGACTCCGTCATCCGTACCAGCGTTCACCGGCGTCATCAGACATTGACGAAGAGTTGAGCGGGCAGATTTGCGCAGGACTGGGAGTATTCACTTACCCACTCAGAATGCATGGATATTACTCACGATGGGGTAGGAAACTTTGTTTGCTATCAAAAAAGGAGGGATTGGCTGGGAGGTAACAGTGGAATCATCGTGCAGCGCACGGTTTAAGCCATAAAAAAAGCGCCCTGAGGCGCTTTTTCGCTATGTTATAGAATACATAACGGGATTAGCCGATATATTCTAAACCGCCCATGTAAGGACGCAGTACTTCAGGCACTTCGATACGACCGTCTGCGAGCTGGTAGTTTTCCAGCACAGCAACCAGAGTACGGCCAACAGCCAGACCGGAACCGTTCAGGGTATGAACCAGACGCGGTTTTTTCTCGGTTTTGCTGCGACAACGCGCCTGCATACGACGTGCCTGGAAATCCCACATGTTTGAGCATGAAGAGATTTCACGGTACGTATCCTGCGCTGGCAACCATACTTCCAGATCGTAGGTTTTACTTGAACCAAAGCCCATATCGCCCGTACAAAGCAGCATTTTGCGATACGGAAGATTCAGCAACTGAAGCACTTTCTCTGCATGGCCGGTCAGTTCTTCCAGCGCCTGCATGGAATCTTCCGGGCGAACAATCTGTACCATCTCGACTTTATCGAACTGGTGCATACGGATCAGGCCACGGGTATCACGACCATAAGAACCGGCTTCGGAACGGAAGCATGGCGTATGTGCAGTCATCTTCAGTGGCAGCGATTCTTCTTCAAGAATTTCGTCACGCACCAGATTGGTCAGCGGTACTTCAGCCGTTGGGATCAGCGCATAGTTACTGCTGCCCGCTTCTTCGTCCAGAGGCTTGGTGTGGAACAAATCTTCACCAAACTTCGGTAACTGGCCAGTGCCGTACAGCGTCTCATGGTTGACCAGGTAAGGAACGTACGCTTCCAGATAACCGTGCTGTTCGGTATGCAGATCCAACATGAACTGGGAAAGCGCGCGGTGCATGCGGGCGATTTGCCCTTTCATCACCACAAAGCGTGAACCCGTCAGTTTTACCGCAGCCGCGAAATCCAGACCGCCAGCCATTTCGCCCAACGAAACATGATCGCGTACGTCAAAATCGTACTGACGTGGGGTTCCCCAACGGCTCACTTCAAGGTTGTCGTTTTCGTCTTTACCGGCAGGTACGGAATCATCTGGCAGGTTAGGAATGGCGGAAGCAATATCCCGGATTTCATTTTGCAATGCGTCCAGTTCAGCTTTCGCTGCATCCAATTTCTCACCCAGCGTAGTCACTTCCTGACGCAGGGGTTCGATGTCTTCGCCACGGGCTTTAGCCTGACCGATAGTTTTCGATCGTGCGTTACGTTCAGCCTGGAGAGTTTCCGTTTCTACCTGCAAGACTTTGCGGCGCTCTTCCTGAGAACGCAGCTTTTCCACATCGAGTTTAAAACCTCTGCGAGCGAGTTTTTCTGCAACTGCGTCTAGCTCATTACGCAGCAGATTGGGATCGAGCATGCTAATCCTGTACGTGTCGTTATTGAATGTTAATTTGATGATGCACGCGGCTTTAAAAGGCAGCGTGTCAAAGAGTTATCAAGGTAACCTTACCGCAACGATAAAGTTAGCGGTAGCGTTTTGTCGGGCTATTTTGATCTTGTTCAGCAAGCCATGCCAGCTTTTCGCCGATCTTCCCTTCAAGGCCACGCGCGGTGGGATAATAATACTGGGTACGGGCCATTTCCGGCGGAAAATAATCTTCTCCGGCAGCGTAAGCATTCGGTTCATCGTGTGCATAGCGATACTCGGCACCCAACCCCATTTCTTTCATGAGTTTGGTCGGCGCATTGCGTAAATGCTCCGGCACGTCGAAATCGGATTTCTCGCGAGCATCGCGCATCGCCGCTTTAAATGCGCTGTAGACCGCATTACTTTTCGGCGCGCAGGCCAGATACACGATAGCCTGAGCAATCGCCCGCTCACCTTCCGCCGGTCCGACGCGGGTGAAACAGTCCCACGCAGCAATCGCCACCTGCATACCGCGCGGATCGGCATTGCCGACATCTTCTGAAGCAATCGCCAGTAATCGGCGTGCGACATACAGCGGATCGCCACCGGCGGTAATAATACGAGCGTACCAGTACAGCGCTGCGTCAGGGGATGAACCACGTACCGACTTGTGCAGCGCAGAGATTAAATCGTAGAAGCGGTCGCCTTTATTATCGAAACGCGCGCTGCGTTCACCGGCAATTTCAGTCAGCAGTTCCGGCGTTAATGTGCGAAATCCCTTGGCGTCGATTTCAGCCATATCCGCCATCATTTCAATACTGTTCAGCGCACGGCGGGCATCGCCATTGACCAGCTCGGACAGCATGCGACGCGTTTCTGGCGGGACACGGATTTTTTCATTGGCGTAGCCACGCTCTGCATTGGTCAGCGCCTGATCGATGACTTTTTCGATATCTTCAGCCGTCAGCGATTTGAGCAGATAAACGCGGGCGCGGGACAACAATGCGGAGTTGAGTTCGAATGAAGGATTTTCGGTGGTCGCACCAATAAACGTAATCGTGCCATCTTCGATGTGCGGCAGAAATGCGTCCTGCTGACTTTTGTTGAAGCGATGGACTTCGTCCACAAAAAGAATGGTACGACGCCCGGCATCGCGGTTTTGCCGGGCGCGTTCAATTGCTTCACGGATCTCTTTGATACCTGAGGTGACCGCCGAAATACGCTCAACATCGGCATTGGCATAGCGGCCAATCAGTTCTGCCAGCGTCGTTTTCCCGGTGCCCGGCGGCCCCCACAAAATCATCGAATGCAGCTGCCCTGCTTCAATCGCACGTGGCAAAGGCTTGCCCGGCGCTAAAAGATGCTGCTGACCGATATATTCTGCAAGAGTGACTGGCCGCATTCTGGCGGCCAGTGGCTGAAATTCATTATGGGAAAAATCGAGTGACATATTACTCAAAGGGACCTCACTGACGCTGGTCGTCCACCGTCACACCCTGTGGTGGCGTAAATTTAAATTTAGCATCGTCAACGGACGCGTTTTGCTCGCCTTTAAGTGCATAAGCACTTTTTTGGCCATCCTGCTCAATCGCAGAGAAGCTCTTGATAGTGCCGGCTGGCGTAACGTTGATGGTGAACTGTTTCAGATTACCGGTAGCGGCTTTCGGCGTTAATTCGAAGTCATCGCCTTTCTGCTTCACGTTATATTTTGCCCAGTCACTGCTGTCGTTACGCGTGATCAGCATGAACGGCGTGTTACCGGTGGCATTTTTCAGCCAGGTCGCCGTGACTTGCTCAACAAACGGGTTGTAGAACCACAGAGTTTTGCCGTCGGAAACCAGAATGCTTTCATCCGGCGTGGTCATGTGCCAGTTGAACAGATTTGGACGTTTCACCCACAGCTGGCCTTCGCCCTGCTGAACAGCAGCACCGTCATCACTGGTGACGGTCTGAGTAAAGCTCGCATGGAAAGTATTCAGTTTACCCAGGCGGGATTTGAGATCGCTGCTGGCGTCCGCTAAAACGGAAGCGGAGGTAAATGCAGTCAGTAAACACCCTACCATTAACAGTTTTTTCATTTTTATAATTACCTCAGAAATCCATAAACTTCAGACGATGCCTTTCACACAGGCAAAAGACGTATGGTGCGAACTCTATCCGAGGCTGGACGCCAGCGGTAGCTCAATCATCTGAAAAAACACTGTTTTACGCATCTTTGCACAAGGGCCGCATTCGCGACCCTTCTTAATAACAAATGTGCAAATCAGTCGTCACTTACTCGTGAGAAGGAGGTGCCAGTACTTCCCGGTTGCCATTATGGCCCGGCGTGCTGACAATCCCCTGCGCTTCCATCTGTTCAACGATACGCGCTGCGCGGTTGTAACCGATGCGGAACTGTCGCTGTACGCCGGAGATTGACGCACGACGTTTATCAACGACGAACGCCACCGCCTGATCGAACAACGCATCCAGCTCTTCATCATCCCCCAGTCCCATCCCGCCGCCTTCACCATCTTCGCCACCAGAAAGGATACTTTCGATGTACTTCGGACGACCACGCGCTTTCCAGTCTTGCACAACAGCATGCACTTCCTGATCGCGCACAAACGCCCCGTGAACACGCACAGGAATCGAGGAGTTAGGCGCCATATACAGCATATCACCCATACCCAGCAGAGATTCGGCACCGCCCTGATCGAGGATCGTACGGGAGTCAATTTTGCTCGACACGGTAAATGCAATTCGCGTCGGAATGTTGGCTTTAATCAGGCCGGTGATAACGTCAACAGACGGACGCTGCGTCGCCAGTACCAGGTGGATCCCTGCTGCACGGGCTTTCTGCGCCAGTCGTGCAATCAGCTCTTCCACCTTTTTACCAACGGTCATCATCAGGTCAGCAAACTCATCCACCAGCACGACGATAAACGGTTCTTTACCGAGGAATGGCGGTTCTGCCGCCATGCCATCGCCCGGCTTCCAGAACGGATCGGGAATCGGACGGCCCATGGCTTCCGCTTCCTGAATACGTTCGTTGTACCCAGCCAGATTACGTACTCCCAGCGCCGACATCAGCTTATAGCGACGTTCCATTTCACCCACACACCAGCGCAGCGCATTGGCGGCATCTTTCATGTCGGTAACCACTTCGGTCAGCAGATGTGGAATGCCTTCGTATACCGACAACTCGAGCATTTTCGGGTCGATCATGATGAAGCGCACTTCTTCAGGCGTCGCTTTATAGAGCATGCTGAGGATCATGGCGTTCACACCCACCGACTTACCGGAACCGGTTGTACCGGCCACCAGCAGGTGCGGCATTTTCGCCAGATCGGCCACCACAGGCTCGCCGGAAATATCTTTACCCAGCACGATAGTCAGCGGTGAAGGACTGTCTTTAAACTTCGCGCAGTCCAGCACTTCTCGCAGATACACGGTCTGACGCTTCTTGTTCGGTAACTCGAGGCCCACATAAGGTTTGCCCGGAATAACTTCCACAACGCGAACCGCAACGGCGGACAACGAACGGGCAAGGTCGCGCGACAGGTTTGAAATACGCGCCGCTTTGACACCCGGCGCCAGATCCAACTCGAAACGCGTGATGACCGGCCCCGGCAGTTTACCGACCACGTCGGCTTTGATGCGGTAATCGTTCAGACGCGCTTCAATCAGATTGCCCATTTGCTCAAGCGCGAACTCATCCACAGGCTCAGCTTCAGCCGGTGGTGAAGTCAGTAAGTCCAGCGAAGGTAATGGCGTGGTTGGTTTCACCAACGGTTGTTCATGACGCATCAGGAACGGATGGATCAGACTGTCCATATCCGGTTTAGCCGGTGAAGGCGCCTGACGTGGCGCTTCATATTCCTGCGCGTGTTGCACAGGCTGAGGAGACTTCGGACGCTGATACGTTTGTTGCGCAAATTCTGCAGGCTGCGGTTCTTCCTCTGCCTGAGCAGGTAACGTAAACAGCGGTTCGCTTGGCGTGTCGTCCACCAGATCGGCCATCGGTGAGAAGCTAAACGCATCGTGCTGAGTGAGTTTCATGGCCGCAGCAGCGAAATCATCGGCCGCTGAAGTCTGCGCGTCCACCTGCGGACTTTGCGAATGATGATGCTGAACCACACCACTGTGCGGCTCAACGTCCTGCTGATAGCGTGACTGCTCGCGCGCCGCAAAGGCATTACGCAATTCAGCTTCCTGCAAGGCGGCTTCGTCGTCAGGCTCTTTCTGGGTGACAGACTCACCATAACGCTGGTGCTGCTGATCGGAGAACGCCTGACGCAATGCGGCTTCCTGCATCGCTTCTTCATCCGCCTGAGCCTGTTCATCCAGATAAACAGGTTGCACAGAGTCGTTCTGCTGGGACGCGCTTTGTTCCTGTTCATGCTGTTCAGCCAGTCGCTGAGAAGGTAATTTAATCCCGTATGAGGCCAGCTCACGACGGGTCGGAATACGCACCGGATTCGGCCTTGGTAATTCCGGGCCAAAACCTTTTTTGATCTGCGGATTTTCATCACTGACTGCGCTGAACGCAGGCATGAAAGTGTTACCCGCAGAAGACGCGGCGGACTGCCCCGCCTGCGCCAGACCCGTTGCCAGCGCAGCGGTCGCTGCCACACTTGCCGCGTGCGCGCTGTCAGGCGTCGGAGAACTGAAATCAAACGGTGAACGCGAAGTGTGTTCTGCCGCTGTCTGCCAGTTACCCATACGCGGGCCGTCTTCATCATTATGCTCAGCCCGCACCGGTGAAGGCGACTGCTGAACAGGCTGAGGATGGCGCGGTACCGGCGTTTCTTCAGGAATTTCGAAACTGTATAACGGTGGTGCTGCCGGTTCAGGTGCCGAAGGCGGTGGCGCAATGTTCGCTACCGGCGGCTCTGCCGCGTAAGGATCGACGACGCCCGCATGCGCTACCGGTGCAGATTCAGCAACAACCGCTGCCGCAGGTTGAGCCGCGGGCTGATGAACTGACGGCGCAGAGAGCAGCACATCATCTTCATCAACGTCAGATGGCGCAGCGTCGGCCGTTGACGCCAATGCGGCTGTCGTTGCAGCGGCGGCAACCGGTGCAACTTTCGCAACCGGTTTCTCAGCATCATCTTCCAGCAACGGATCATCATGCTCATCGTAGTCGTCGTAATCATCATCACGTCGGGAACGGTTGGTCACAATGTTGGTCACGCCAAGCACTGCCCCACCAATCTTTTCTGCGATGGTCAGCCACGACCAGCCGGTAAACAGCGTCAGACCCGCAGCCCAGACACAGAGCAGGACCAGCGTGGCGCCGACGTTATTAAAGTAAGGTGTCATCGCCGTGCTTAGCAAGCTGCCGATCACCCCGCCGGAGGCGAAGTAATAGAGGTCATCGATGTTGACCGACGCCAGCCCACAAGACGTGACAATGAGCGCCAGCGTCCCGATAAGACGCAGCGACCAAGCGAAATAGTCGATAAAATCCTGATTATCGCGCTGACGGAAAGCCGCCCAGCACAGACACAGGATAATTGGAGGAATTGCGTAACCAAATACGCCAAATATGAAGAACAACGTATCGGCCATCCAGGCCCCAACGCCACCACCCCAGTTATGAATAGGACCATGCCAGGCGGTTTGAGACCAGCTGGGATCCGAGGGGTTAAAACTCACCAATGCTGCCATCAAGTACGCAGCAAAAATCGCTACCACAACCAGCAAAGCCTCCAGAATACGGCGGCCGTTGCTCAGTCTTTTCAGGGTAACGTCTTTATCTTCTGTATATTCCTGGCTCAAGAAAGGCTCTCCAGGTTCCTGTGAACTGAGAAAAAGCAACAGCGCCGAGAGTTGACCCCGGCGCCATAGCTGTATAGATACACAGGAGTGTAGCTAAAAAAACAAGGTTTTGCACCTGACAATTACCGGGTCTTAATGACCAGGCGATTTGTCTGTTTCACTTCTTCCATTACCACATAGGTACGGGTGTCGTTCACACCTGGAAGACGAAGTAATGTCTCACCTAACAGCTTACGGTAAGCAGACATATCCGGTACGCGGGTTTTCAACAGGTAGTCGAAATCCCCTGAAACCAAATGACACTCCTGAATATCTTCGAGTTTTTGTACTGCCGCATTGAACTGCTCAAACACATCTGGCGCACCGCGGTTGAGGGTTATCTCAACAAATACCAGAAGCGATGCATCAAGATAATGCGGGTTAAGCAGTGCGGTATAACCATTAATGAAGCCCTGTCGTTCCAGACGACGAACGCGCTCCAGACATGGTGTTGGCGATAATCCCACACGTTTGGAAAGCTCGACGTTTGAAATCCGGCCATCCTTTTGAAGTTCGTTGAGGATGTTACGGTCAATACGGTCGAGATCTTTTCCCGGACGTTTTTTGTTGTCTACCATTATTATTGTCTCTCTGCTGTCCTTCCCTGCACCTGCCTACCCCAGCCAACTTCAATGTCTAAGGGTTGTCCCAAGCGAAGACCCGATTATTAAGGTTTACGCATCCAAAAGCCGCGTTGATCCCCTGTCATAAGGAACACGACCAAAACCGGACACTCAAAAGAAATAACCCTGTGGAATTAATAGATTGCGAATTGCCAATCTGATTCACCAAACCCTGCTGCAACAAAAAAATCAAACAGCGTCACCAGAACGGGTCGGGTAGCAGCCATTTGGATAAATTCAAGTCACTGACAGGCAGTTAATTTCTTCTTACCCTGATGTTTTCGCAAATGCACAGCGGATTGTCAAAGTAAAAGAAGCAAAATCAGAAGAACGTGCCAGATTGAAAAGCCAGCGCCCCCTTTTTAGCTATGTTTTCTCTTTGAACAATAACAATTCAGTTCACGCGTTATTTCTGCCAAATCCTTACAACTTACCTTGATATGTGGCTAACTTGACGCGTTGTAGACAACATTCAACATGTCGTATAGCGAAGACATGCTGGTTTTTTATGCTTACCATCAATCAGTTACCTGAGGCATGGTCATGCGCGAAAACCTTTTTACGCGGGTTATGCAGTAAAAACTATCAGACAAATCGCTAACAACATCTGAGTTTACTTTTTTTAACACGCACTTTTCCCTACAATCCCTTTATCGCTAGTCCCCATCGCGGAGATAGATTGCCCATGAGTACGGTTAAACACAGTAAATTATTAATTTTAGGTTCCGGTCCGGCAGGTTACACCGCCGCGGTTTACGCGGCGCGCGCCAACCTGAATCCTGTATTGATTACCGGCGTGGAAAAAGGCGGTCAGCTGACCACCACCACAGAAGTGGAAAACTGGCCGGGTGATCCGGAAGGCCTGACCGGCCCGGCGCTGATGGATCGCATGCATGAGCACGCGACTAAGTTCAACACTGAAATCATTTTCGACCATATCAACAAAGTGGATTTGCAAAACCGTCCGTTCCGCCTCACAGGCGACAGCGGCGAGTACACCTGTGACGCCCTGATTATCGCCACTGGCGCTTCTGCCCGTTACATCGGTCTTCCGTCTGAAGAAGCGTTCAAAGGCCGTGGCGTCTCTGCCTGTGCGACCTGCGACGGCTTCTTCTACCGCAATCAGAAAGTGGCCGTGGTCGGCGGCGGCAATACCGCCGTCGAAGAAGCGCTGTATCTGGCAAACATCGCGTCAGAAGTGCATCTGATCCACCGTCGCGACAGCTTCCGTGCTGAAAAAATTCTGGTTGACCGCCTCAATGATAAAGTCGCCAGTGGCAACATTGTGCTGCATACCCACAAAACGCTGAACGAAGTGGTTGGCGATCAGATGGGTGTCACCGGCGCGAGCCTGATGGACGTGCGTACCGACGAGAAATCTCAGGTAGACGTTGCAGGCGTGTTCATCGCCATCGGCCACAGTCCGAACACCGGCATTTTTGAAGGCCAGCTGGAGCTAAAAGACGGCTATATCAAAGTGCAGTCCGGTTCGCACGGTAATGCCACGCAAACCAGCATTCCCGGCGTCTTTGCTGCGGGCGACGTAATGGACCATATTTACCGCCAGGCAATCACCTCTGCGGGCACCGGCTGTATGGCTGCGCTCGACGCAGAGCGTTATCTGGATGGCTTATCGCAAGCCCCGGATTTGTAATCTCCTTTTCTAACTCTCCTCTCCGATTATCCTGAATAATTCGAGTTGCAGGAAGGCGGCCACAGTGCCGCCTTTATATTTTCAGTTTTTGAACTCAGCATGTAACATGTTCAGCCTCCGAACCGGATAGCTGCGCAGACTGATGCCTGATGAATAAAACACGACAACAAGAACTTATCCGCTGGTTAAAACAACAAAGCTCACGCGCCAAAGGCTGGATCCGTCTGTCTATGATGCTGGGTTTACTCTCGGGTTTACTGATTCTGGCGCAGGCGTGGCTGATGGCCGGTCTGCTGCACAGCCTGATCATCCAGCACACCCCCCGTGAGGCGTTGCTGCAAAGTTTCCTGCTGATGGCGCTGACCTTTGTGCTGCGCGCCGTGGTGACCTGGCTGCGTGAGCAGGTGGGCTTTATCTGCGGACGCGTGATTCGTCAGGAGATGCGAAAGTTAGTCCTCGACCGTCTGGAAAAACTGGGGCCTGCATGGATCCAGGGCAAACCAGCGGGCAGCTGGGCGAGCATCATTCTGGAACAAATCGAAGATATGCAGGATTACTATGCCCGCTATCTGCCGCAAATTGCCCTTGCGGGGATTATCCCGCTGCTGATTCTGGTCAGTATTTTCCCGATTAACTGGGCGGCGGGCATGATCCTGCTGGTCACTGCGCCACTTATTCCGGTGTTTATGGCGCTGGTCGGAATGGGCGCTGCGGATGCCAACCGCCGTAATTTTGTCGCGCTTGCACGTCTGAGCGGCAACTTTCTCGACAGCCTGCGCGGTCTCGATACCCTGCGTTTGTTCCATCGCGGCACGGCGGAAATCGATCAGATCCAACGCTCCACTGAAAGTTTTCGCGCACGTACGATGGATGTCCTGCGTCTGGCCTTTCTCTCTTCAGCCGTACTGGAATTTTTCGCTTCTATTTCTATCGCCGTGGTAGCGGTGTACTTCGGTTTCTCTTATCTCGGCGAACTGAATTTCGGCAGCTACGGCACGCCGGTTACCCTGTTTGCCGGTTTTCTGGTGCTGATCCTCGCGCCAGAGTTTTTCCAGCCGCTGCGTGATTTGGGCGCGTTTTATCACGCCAAAGCGCAGGCGGTGGGTGCTGCGGAAAGTCTGGTGACCTTCCTGACCGCTGAAAGTGCTGAAATGGGCGATGGCGACCAGAGCTGGCCACAGGGACAAAAAGTATCGCTGGAAGCCCGCAACCTCATCATTCAGTCACCGCAGGGTAAAACACTGGCCGGGCCGCTGACCTTTAACCTTCAGGCGGGGCAGCGTATTGCGATTGTCGGGCTGAGCGGTGCAGGGAAAAGTTCCCTGTTAAATGTCCTGCTCGGCTTCCTGCCGTATCAGGGATCAATGACCGCAGGCGGCATTGAACTGAAAACCTTACGCAATGACGCGTGGCGCCAACAGCTGAGCTGGGTGGGCCAGAATCCGCATCTGCCGGAACAAACGCTGCGGGCCAATATTCTGCTCAATCAGCCGGACGTCACCGGGCAGCAACTTCAGTCAGCCATTGACCGCGCCTACGTGAGCGAATTTTTACCTCTGCTGCCGCTGGGGTTGGAAACGGAGCTCGGCGACAGTGCCGCGCGTTTGTCAGTCGGTCAGGCCCAGCGGGTGGCCGTGGCCCGCGCCCTGCTCTCGCCATGCGAATTACTGTTGCTGGATGAACCGACCGCCAGCCTCGATGCCCACAGCGAAAAGCGCGTGATGAGCGCACTGAATGAAGCATCAAAAGCGCAGACGTCGATACTGGTCACGCATCAGCTGGAGGACACGCGAGACTACGACGAAATCTGGGTGATGGACCACGGCCAGATTGCTGAACGCGGCACCTATGCGCAGCTGGTTGCTCAGGGCGGACTCTTCGCCAGCCTGTTATCCCAGCGCAGTAAGGAGCTGTAATCATGAAAATTCTTCTGCCCTATCTCGCTTTGTATCGCCGTCACTGGTTCCGGCTGTCTTTGGGTGTGATTCTGGCCATCGTTACGCTGCTGGCCAGCATTGGCCTGCTGACACTCTCTGGCTGGTTCCTCGCGGCCTCTGCGGTCGCCGGTATCGCCGGTTTGTACACGTTCAACTACATGCTGCCCGCCGCGGGTGTGCGCGGTGCGGCGATTTTCCGCACCGCAGGTCGTTACGCTGAACGTCTGGTCAGCCACGACGCGACCTTCCGCGTGCTGGCGCATTTGCGGGTGTTCACTTTCACCAAAATTATGCCGCTGTCGCCGGGCGGTATTGCGCGATTCCGTCAGGCCGATCTCCTGAACCGGCTGGTCGCCGACGTGGATACGCTGGATCACCTGTATCTGCGCGTCATCTCGCCGCTGGTCAGCGCGCTGGTGGTGATTGTTCTGGTGACCTTTGGCCTGAGCTTTCTGGACGTCAAACTCGCACTGACACTCGGGGCGATTATGCTGGTTCTGATGTTGCTTCTGCCGGTGATTTTCTACCGTGCGGGGAAACCTGCCGGACGGGAGCTGACGGCCTTGCGCAGCGATTATCGCACGCAGCTGACCTCATGGTTACAGGGGCAATCCGAGCTGGTGGTATTTGGCGCGCAGCCGCGTTTTCGTCAGCAACTTAATGATATTGAACGCCGCTGGATGTTGCGTCAGCAGCAGCAGGCGAAGCTGACCGGTCTGTCGCAGGCGATGGTGATTGCCGCAGCCGGTCTGACCGTGACGCTGATGTTGTGGCTGGCCGCAGGCGGGATCGGAACAATCGCCCAACCCGGCGCGCTGATTGCGCTGTTCGTGTTTACGCCGCTGGCCGCTTTCGAAGCACTGGGGCCGGTTGCGGCAGCATTCCAGCATCTCGGGCAAGTTATCGCCTCTGCGCAGCGCGTCAGCCAAATCATCAGTCAGCCTGCCGATGTGACTTTCCCGTCACAAGGCCCGGCTGCCGCTCAACAGGTGAGCCTGTCGCTCACTCACGTGAATTTCACTTATCCGGGGCAGCCGCTGCCGGTACTGAAAAACATTACGCTGGAGATTGCTGCGGGTGAGCACGTTGCCCTGCTCGGCCAGACTGGCTGTGGGAAATCTACTTTGCTGCAATTGCTGACGCGCGGCTGGGATATCAACAGTGGCGCAATGAGCATTAACGGCCATGCAATCGCAGATTATGATGAGGCTACGCTGCGCCAGATGATCACCGTGGTCAGCCAGCGCGTTCACATCTTCAACACCACACTGCGTGAAAACCTGCGCATGGCCTCGCCGCAAAGCTCTGATGAGCAGATTGCCGACGCGCTGAAACAGGTGGATCTGCACGTGCTACTCGAAGGCGAAGGCCTGAACGCCTGGCTGGGCGAAGGCGGACGTCAGCTGTCCGGCGGCGAACAGCGTCGCCTGGGTCTGGCCCGTGCGTTGCTGCATGATGCTCCGCTGTGGTTGCTCGATGAACCGACCGAAGGGCTGGATGCAGAAACGGAACACCATATTTTGGCGCTGTTGCACAAGCATTGTGATAATAAAACGCTACTCTTAGTGACGCACCGTTTACACGGTCTTGATAACCTCGACAGGATTTGCGTGATGGAGGAAGGCGAGATTGTCGAACAAGGCGATCATCAGACGTTAGCCGCCGCACAAGGCCGGTACGCGCGTTTTCTTGCGCGCACCTGAGAGTCTGTCCCTGAATTATGTGGCGACCCGTGAGTCGCCGGATAAGGAGATCTATGCGGTTAGTTAAGCTCGAGGCCAGTTCTGTTCATTTTCCGGATCCTGATTCTGCATTACAGGATCCCAACGGCCTGCTGGCTATCGGCGGCGACCTCACGTCGCCGCGTCTGCTTTCCGCTTATCAGCACGGGATTTTCCCCTGGTTTGAACCCGGTGAAATGATCCTCTGGTGGTCACCCGACCCGCGGGCTATTTTAGTGCCCGAAGAACGCCATATCAGCCGCAGCTTACAGAAATTTATGCGTAAAATGCCTTTCCGTTTTACGCTCAATCGCTGCTTTGAAAAGGTGATACACGCGTGTGCAATTGAACGGGAAGATGGCACCTGGATCGGACCCCTGGTTCAGCGTGGTTATCAGGAATTGCACGAAGCCGGACACGCCCATTCACTTGAAGTCTGGGAAGGCGATGAGTTGGTTGGCGGTTTGTACGGCGTTTCCGTCGGCAGGCTATTTTGCGGCGAGTCCATGTTTAGCCGCCGTGAAAATGCCTCAAAGTGCGCGCTGATGATGTTTTGCCAACATTTTTCCCGCAATGGTGGAGAACTGATTGACTGTCAGGTGCTCAACCCTCACACTGCGTCGCTGGGTGCGAGAGAGATCCCCCGCCGCCAATTTTTGCAGCAGTTATCCGAACTTTCGCAACGCGCGTTAGCACCGGATTGCTGGTTGCCACAAGACTTATCCCCACATGATGAAGACCTGCCGGTGTTCCCGAAGGATAGGGAATAGGTGCGGTCATGAACCATACTTCTTTACATAATGTGGGTTTTTCGGCATTATCTTGCCGGTTAAAAACTATGGTAGTTAGACCTAGAGGATTCGATGGCCAAAGAAGACAACATTGAAATGCAGGGCACCGTACTTGATACGCTGCCAAACACTATGTTCCGCGTAGAATTAGAAAACGGACACGTAGTTACCGCACACATCTCCGGTAAAATGCGTAAGAACTATATCCGCATCCTGACGGGCGACAAAGTCACTGTAGAGCTGACCCCGTACGACCTGAGCAAAGGCCGCATTGTCTTCCGTAGCCGCTAATAAACGGCTCACTCATCGCTGATTTTCCGGCGATACCTGAGGATACCCTCTTCGCCCTTCCTGCAGTTGCAAGGGCGTTTTGTGGTATCCGCAATTCGGCATTTTGTTTCATTATTCTTTCTGCTTATTCCTCACTAACTCACGTTTCATAAAGAATTTTCAGAAAGAAAAAAGGCGATGTTTTCACATCGCCTTTTGTTTGCCTGAAGCTTTTCAGCTTATCTCAGCAGCGGATCAATGCACCGCGCCTTCCGGCTTTTTCTTCTGCGCACTCATGAAGTGGTAAGTCAGCTTATCGGCCTCCTTATCCAGCGCTACCGAGACCGAACCGCCATCCACCAGTGAACCAAACAGCAGCTCGTTGGCGAGAGGTTTTTTCAGGTTTTCCTGCACGATACGTGTCATCGGACGTGCACCCATCGCACGATCGTAACCTTTCACTGTCAGCCAGTCGCGGGCTTCATCGCTGACTTCCAGCGAAACGCCTTTGGCATCCAGTTGCGCCTGCAGTTCGACAATGAATTTGTCGACTACCAGCTGGATAACTTCCGTAGACAGATGGTTGAACCAGATCACGTTGTCCAGACGATTACGGAATTCTGGCGTAAACACTTTCTTGATCTCTTCCATAGCGTCAGGACTGTTGTCCTGATGAATGAGGCCAATAGATTTACGTTCGGTTTCACGCACACCGGCGTTGGTGGTCATGACCAGAATCACGTTACGGAAATCGGCTTTGCGCCCGTTGTTATCGGTCAGCGTACCGTTGTCCATGACCTGCAACAGCAGGTTGAAGACATCCGGGTGCGCTTTCTCGATTTCATCGAGCAGCACAACGGAGTGAGGATGTTTCAATACCGCATCCGTCAGCAAGCCGCCCTGATCAAAACCGACATAGCCAGGAGGCGCACCGATCAAACGGCTGACCGTGTGACGCTCCATGTATTCGGACATATCAAAACGCAACAGTTCGATATCCAGCGCTTTGGCGAGCTGTACCGTGACTTCGGTTTTACCCACACCGGTAGGACCGGCGAACAGGAACGAACCGACCGGCTTGCGATCCTGACCCAGACCTGCGCGGCTCATTTTGATCGCTTCTGTCAGAGCTTCGATGGCAGGATCCTGCCCGAAGACCAGCATTTTCAGGCGGTCGCCCAGATTTTTCAGCACATCGCGATCGGTCGCAGACACGGTTTTTTCCGGAATGCGGGCGATACGCGCCACCACACTTTCGATATCGCTGACGTTAACGGTTTTCTTGCGTTTGCTGACCGGCATTAACCGGCTGCGCGCGCCCGCTTCATCAATGACGTCGATAGCTTTGTCCGGCAGATGACGGTCATTGATGTACTTGACCGACAACTCCACCGCCGCACGCACCGCTTTCGCGGTATAGCGGACATCATGGTGCGCTTCATATTTGGTTTTCAGGCCATTGATGATCTGCACGGTTTCTTCGACGGTTGGCTCAACAATATCGATTTTCTGGAAGCGACGCGCCAGAGCACGGTCTTTCTCGAAGATATTGCTAAATTCCTGATACGTCGTGGAACCAATCACCCGGATCTTGCCGCTCGACAGCAACGGTTTGATGAGGTTTGCCGCATCCACCTGACCGCCGGACGCCGCACCGGCACCGATAATCGTATGGATTTCATCAATAAACAGGATGCTGTTCTTATCCTGCTCCAGTTGTTTCAGCAGTGATTTGAAACGTTTTTCGAAATCACCGCGGTACTTGGTGCCCGCCAGCAAAGAGCCGATATCCAGAGAATACAGAGTGCAATCGGCCATCACTTCCGGCACGTCGCCCTGCTCGATTCGCCATGCAAGACCTTCAGCAATCGCGGTTTTCCCGACGCCGGATTCGCCCACCAGAAGCGGGTTGTTTTTGCGGCGACGGCAGAGCACCTGAATGGCGCGCTCCAGTTCTTTGTCACGGCCAATCAGCGGATCAATGCCACCAACACGCGCTAACTGGTTAAGATTAGTGGTGAAGTTCTCCATACGATCTTCCCCCGCCGACTGCTCTTCGTTAACTGGGTTTTCCGCATTGTTTGGCGCCTGGCTGCCCGATTCATCTTTACGGGTGCCGTGCGAAATAAAGTTCACCACATCAAGGCGGCTGACATCATGTTTGCGCAGGAGATAGGCGGCCTGAGATTCCTGTTCGCTGAAAATCGCGACCAGTACGTTAGCGCCGGACACTTCGCTGCGGCCAGAAGATTGCACATGGAATACCGCACGTTGCAGAACGCGCTGGAAACTCAGCGTAGGCTGGGTGTCACGTTCCTCTTCACTGGCAGGTAAGGTGGGTGTGGTTTGCTCGATGAAGGCTTCCAGTTCCTGGCGTAATGCCACCAGATCAACTGTACAAGCTTCAAGCGCTTCACGGGCAGCAGGGTTGCTGAGCAACGCCAGCAACAGGTGCTCCACGGTCATAAACTCATGCCGGTGCTCACGGGCTCTTGCGAAAGCCATGTTGAGACTGAGTTCAAGTTCTTGATTGAGCATAGGCACCTCCCAAATAGATTGCCTTAATCAGGCTTTTTCCAGCGTACACAGCAACGGATGCTCATTCTCCTTGGCGTACTCATTTACGTGTGCGACCTTGGTTTCGGCGACTTCGGCGGTATAAACGCCGCATATCGCTTTGCCTCTATAGTGCACCTGGAGCATCAGTTGCGTTGCACGTTCAATATCATAAGAAAAGAACTTTTGCAGAACGTCAATCACAAATTCCATTGGAGTGTAATCGTCGTTGTTTAATATAACTTTATACATAGATGGCGGTTTTACCTCATCCTTTTGCTTATTCGCCGTCAAATGTTCAAAATTTAGCCAGTCTTGTTTGTCGCCCATTGCCTGCTCATCACCTGTAAAGATCGTATTGGATGCTAAATACCTGACGTGAAAGCGTTCTGCGGGGCTTCACCAGGTTATTTCCCCATTTTACCATCTCTTGCATCACACCGCCGCTGCACAAAATGTCCTCTTTGCCATCAGCCCCGCGGGCATAAATTTAACAAAATATGCCAATAGCGTTACCTGCTTCAAAGTTTGGTTATCTGATCCCTGATGACAAATGCCGTTCCCTTGATCTCTAACCCGATTCCACTAGAGTGTAAATTCGTGAGTTGGACGTCTTTTGAGCAGGTTTTTATCCGCCGCGTTCTCGCCCTCCCGCTCATTCAACTGGCTTTAAAACTCTTTACTACACTACCAGCCGAGTCATAAGAGGGATGAAGAAGCATGCTGACGGGTACTGTTAAATGGTTCAATAATGCTAAAGGCTTTGGCTTCATCTGCCCGCAAAATGGCGGTGAAGACATTTTTGCCCACTACTCCACGATTCAGATGGAGGGCTACCGGACGTTAAAGGCAGGCCAGCAGGTCAACTTTGATGTTCATGAAGGCCCAAAGGGGAATCATGCCAGCCTCATTATTCCAGTGGAAAGTGAAGTGGTCGCCTGACCGGTTCTCTTTTGTCCGAACGATTAAAAGCCAATGCCGGTCACTCACTGACTGGCATTTTTTATTTATGGGGGAGAATGCCTCAGGCTTCAAGTCCTCGGTGCAAATTAAAGTACATTTTTTAGACACCGATTGCTAAGACACGACACAAAACAAATTAAATCTAAACACAATCTCAACAAATCGCGTTCATTCCCTTCATAATTTTCCCCGTTGCACACCGGTTTATTGTTGCCCTGTTGAAATAGCCGTTATTGAAATCCGGCCCGATATAACAGGTAAATACCATGACGACATTCAGTTACCCTTGCGAAGAAAAGGCTCCTCTTTCCGGCCTTCAGTTGATGACAGCGTTGCTTTCCCAGCGTCTGGTGCCTGGACCGTCGTGGAAATTGCCGCGCTACCGTTTTAAATTTTTATTCCGCGCGCTGACCCAGCCACGTCGCACGTTTGGCCTGCTAGATTATCTGGCTCATCACCCGCAACGCGATGAGATCCTGACTGCGCAGCCGAGCCTGCCGTGCAAATTGCATCGTGTTTATCAGGCGTCCAATATCACGCCAGAAGAGGCGATGAAGCGCATCACCGATCACTACGACATGATCGGCCACTGCCTGCCGGAGGCGATTAACCACGGCTATCTGAATAAAAAACCGATGGCGATCGCCACCCTGACCGGCAAGGAAGAGCAGCGTTACGCGATCACCTTTAACTCTGTCAGCCGTCTGGATAAAGAAGGTGAAGCCACACTGACCTTCAACAATCCGCAGGGCGAACCGATCGCTATCGTGACCTTCTCTTTCATCTATTATCAGGGCCAGCCAACGTTGTTCATCGGCGCACTTCAGGGCCCGAAAGCACAGGTTGATCATCAGGAAATCCAGAAAGCGACCAAAGCCTGCCACGGTTTATTTCCGAAACGTCTGGTGATTGAAGCGCTGACCACGCTGGCAGAGCTGGCGGGCATGACGCAGATTGTCGCGGTGGGAAATCACACGCACATCTACGAAAACCCGCGCTACAAAAAGCGTAAAGGTATGGTATATGCCGATTACGACAGCTTCTGGGAAACCATGGAGGCGAAACAGGGCGAAGACGGTTATTTCCATCTGCCGCGTCAGATAGCCCACCGGCCGCTGGAAGAGATCGCCAGTAAACGTCGCGCAGAATACCGCCGCCGTTACCAGCTGTTAGATGATTTGGAAAGCCAGATCCGCCAGACGTTTTCCAGCGGACATGGTCACCAGATCATCGTTGAAGAGAACCGCGCAGCCTAATCCGCCCTGCCCCGCGCCAGCCAGGCAACGCGGGAAAACATTTGCCTCAGTAGCGGAGGGATGGAGGAGGTCCCTCGCAGCGACGCTGACTGCGCGACGTCAATCGCCAGATCCGGCTTCGAACTGCGGTGAATGGCCTTATCGATAATCCTTCTCGGCGACATCTGCACGTTTTCCGGTATCGCCGAGTGTTTGCGATACACATCTTCGAACCCTTCCCGATACAGAAAATATTCAATGTCCTGAGTAGGCAGCGAGGTCAGCCGGTAGCGCAGATTGTCATCGTGATTCTCCACGTTGGCCGTCACCGTCGCCGCGTATTTGCGCCCCGCTTCGTCACCGTCCACCAGCACGTGCCATTCAATGCCCATCTGCCGGGCAAAGCGCAGTAAAGGCTTCAGCCCGCACTGGGCAAATTCGATGACCTTGATCCCTTCCGACTCAAAATGATATCCACACTGGCGCGCCAGCTGATTGAGCAGCCAGACTTCGGTTTCGCCTTCCACAAGCAGCCAGCAGCGGGCGAAAAGCGATGACGGGCGATTAAAGCGGATATGAAACGCGATCCGACGGCTGTCTTCCATACTCAACCCTTCCGGGCCGATGGCATACGCTGCGACACGCGACGATTCGCGCACCAGACGGCAAATTTGCTCAACCGGTACCAGCGACAGCAAGTCGCCGGAGTTGGTGGTGGTAATACGCTGTAAAGGCAGTTGATCGAGCAATCCCCACGCGACCGATAGCATAATCGGATGCAGACGGGTTTCGGGGTCTTCGATCAGCAGCAGCGGTCGCGCATCCGGATGCAGCACCACCGAACCTTTTGCCTGCAACAGCGTGGAAAACATCCCGAGCAGCATTACGCGCATGCTGCGGCTGTTCGGCTCGGCAATCATCCGGTTGATATTATCCAGCGAGCGCCATGCCCGTCGGCTTTCAGCGCGGCCATGACGCTTCTGCTGCCACGGCGCACTGTTGGATGTCCCCTGCTCAGCGAAATAGTGCTCCAGCAACTGCTGCATCGCCGAAAGCCCGCTGCGCAATTCGCTGTTGGTCAGCGATTGCGGGTTATGCACCAGTCCGCGCGTCAGCTCATCCAGCTGGTGCGCCAGTTGTTCGTTATTGGCAGAAAGCCGTGGTGCCAGCGTTTCGCTGCGCAGACGGCGGATAAAGCGGGCATCGCGCAGGCGTAAAACCGGATTGAGGCGCACAAGCGCCTGCGCCAGCGGATCGATGGTGGTCAGATTGAGCGGCTGCCCGTTGGAGGAGAGGAAACTGCGCAGCGTCATCACGCTGCCGTCATCGTCCAGTTCACCTTCCAGACGATAATAAATGCGGTTCAGGCGATCGGGGCATTTTACCCACAGCGGCGACAGCGCATTAAAGCGTGGCGACATGTGGTGTCCGGCCTGATTTTCACAAAAGGTAAACACGATGTGCAGATACTGTGATTTAGATTCCTTCTCCCCTGCCGGAAAATAGAAATCCTCTTCTTTGAAGCAGTACAGTTTCGGGTCAGGGGCGAGCAGCAGCGTCAGGGCATCCAGCAGACTGGATTTACCCCAGGCGTTTTCTCCGATTAACACGGTATTGGTCAGAAAGGATTCGGTTTGCCCCTGATGCGCTGAGCCGGTAATCGATGCGCCGCGCTGCGCGGGCTGAGTCAGTGTCAGAGAAAGTCGGTTAATGCCACGAAAACCGACAATATCAATGTGTTCCAGATACATCAGACGCCTCCTGTGCGCTCATTACATTCCTGAGCATGGCGTGAAAAATCGGTTGCCGTCAAGGCTGCCCGCGGATCTCTGTGTACCGAAGCTGCTTTACAGTCAGATAACTTTTGGTTAGCGTGTCGGGCGGTATTTTCTGTGCCGCGCTCCTCTCATGGAACCTCACTTTTCAGGGATTTTTGCCTCATGTATTCCGGCCTGTTGATTATTCTTTTGCCGCTGATCGTCGGTTACCTTATTCCGGTCAAAAACCGCTCGCTGCTGCACATCGTTAACCAGATGCTGAGCTGGATGGTGTACGTCATCCTGTTCATTATGGGCATCAGCCTGGCCTTTCTCGATAATCTCAGTACCAATTTACTGCTGATTTTCAAATACGCCGCCGTCTGTTTCCTGTGTATCTTCGTGATGAACTACGCCGCGCTGTGGCTGCTCGAACGCCGCCGTCCCTGGAAAACCCAGTTTAAGCAGGAAAAATTACCGTCGCGTTTACACATGGCGCTTGAGTCACTGAAATTGTGCGGCGTAGTGATTGGCGGCTTCGCACTCGGCCTGACCGAATGGCACTGGCTGACCTTCGCCTCACAGGCCAGCGAAATCGCGCTGCTGTTCCTGCTGGCGCTGGTGGGCATTCAGCTACGCAACAGCAGTATGACGCTGCGCCAGATCATCCTGAATCGTCGCGGCATCATCGTCGCTGTGGTCGTGGCGATAAGCGCACTGATCGGCGGGGCGGTTGCCGCACTGCTTCTCGGCCTGCCGCTGAAAACCGGTCTGGCGCTGGCCTCAGGTTACGGCTGGTATTCGCTTTCCGGTATCGTGCTGACCGACTCGTTCGGGCCGGTCATCGGCAGCGCCGCGTTCTTTAACGATCTGGCGCGCGAACTTTGCGCCATCATGCTGATCCCGACCTTAGTACGCAGCAGCCGCTCCACCGCGCTCGGCCTGTGCGGCGCGACGTCCATGGACTTCACGCTGCCGGTATTACAGCGCAGCGGCGGGCTGGACATGGTACCGCCTGCGGTCGTTCACGGCTTCGTGCTCAGCCTGCTGTCGCCAGTGCTGATGGCCTTTTTCTCCGCCTGACGCCCTGTTTTCCCGCGGCACTTTGCGGCGGGAACTTCCCTTTTCAGCCCCTGCCAAAACTTGCGGTAAATCAACTCCGCCTCACTTTGTCTTAAAAACGCTTCATTTCTGAGCCTGCCCGTCTTAGTCTTATTTTAAAACAAGCATTTCAAATGCAACTTTAAAAAAGGACCTCATAATGTTTTGTGTGCAATGTGAACAAACAGTCCGTACCCCGGCGGGCAATGGCTGCGCGTATGCGCAGGGAATGTGCGGAAAAACCGCAGAAACCTCTGATTTACAAGACTTACTGGTGGCTGTACTTCAGGGCTTATCGGCCTGGGCGCTGGTCGCCCGCGGTTACGGCATCGTCGATGAAGAGATCGACAGCTTCGCCCCGCGCGCCTTTTTCTCCACTCTGACCAACGTTAATTTCGACTCCGACCGCATCGTCGGTTACGCCCGTGACGCGGTTATCCACCGCGAATCTCTGCGGGTGCGTTGCCGCCTGATGGATCCGCAAATCACGGTGGATCATCCGCTGGCCGCGCTGGAACTGGTCAGCGACAATCTGAGCGAGCTGCAACAGCAGGCGCAGCAATTTGCGCTGAACGACGACAAAGCGCGCGTCGGTGACGACATTCACGGCCTGCGGATGCTGTGTCTTTACGGCCTGAAGGGCGCGGCGGCCTATATGGAACACGCGCACGTGCTCGGTCAGGCAGATGTGGCGATTTACGCTGAGTATCACCGCCTGATGGCGTGGTCAGGCACCCAACCGGCGGACATGGGCGAGCTGCTGGACAACGCCATGGCTATCGGCAAGATGAATTTCAGCGTGATGGCGATCCTGGATAAAGGCGAAACTGACGCCTACGGACATCCGCAGCCGACCTCCGTCAATGTCCGTCCCTTGGCGGGCAAGGCCATTCTGATTTCCGGCCACGACCTGAAAGATCTGCAGATGCTGCTGGAACAAACCGCCGGCACCGGTATTAACATCTACACCCACGGCGAAATGCTGCCTGCACACGGCTATCCTGAGCTGAAAAAGTACCCGCATCTGGCCGGAAATTACGGCAGCGGCTGGCAAAATCAGCAGGTGGAATTTGCGAAATTCCCCGGTCCGGTGGTGATGACGTCCAACTGCATTATCGACCCCAACGTCGGCAATTATGGCGACCGCATCTGGACACGCAGTATCGTCGGCTGGCCGGGCGTACAGCATCTGGAAGGAGAGGATTTCGCGTCGGTGATCGCCCAGGCGTTGCAGCTGCCGGGCTTTCGTTACAGCGAAATTGAGCAGGAAATCACCGTCGGCTTTGGCCGCCAGACCTTGCTTGGCGCGGCGGATACGGTCATTGATCTCGTCGCCGCCAAAAAACTGCGTCACATCTTCCTGATTGGCGGATGCGACGGCAGCCGCAGCGAGCGCAGTTATTTCACCGATCTGGCAGTCAGCGTGCCGAAAGACTGCCTGATCATGACGCTGGCCTGCGGCAAATATCGTTTCAACAAACTGGACTTCGGCACCATTGAAGGGCTGCCGCGCCTGCTGGACGTCGGTCAGTGTAACGATGCCTATTCCGCCATTATTCTGGCGGTGAATCTGGCTGAGAAGCTGGGTTGTGGCGTCAATGAACTGCCGCTGAGTCTGGTGCTGTCGTGGTTCGAGCAAAAAGCCATTGTGATCCTGCTGACCCTGCTGTCGCTCGGCGTGAAAAATATCGCCACCGGCCCGACCGCGCCTGCTTTTCTCACCGATAATCTGCTGGCAGTGCTGAATGAGAAATTCGGTCTGCGGGCGATCACCTCGGTGGAGCAGGATCTGCACACCATGCTGGCGGAGTAAACCACGATGAACTTTCCGTTATTTCCCGATCAGCCGACTGCGCTGTGTCAGAACCGTATGCAGGTGCATTCCGTCACACAGGAAACGCCTGACGTGTGGACGATTTCGCTCCTCACTCATGACGTTTATGACTATCGCCCCGGCCAGTTTGCGCTGGTGAATATCGGCCCGCGCGGCGACGTGCAGCGGGCGTATACCCTTTCCTCCACGTCCGGCCTCAGCCCGTTTATTCAGCTGACAGTGCGACGCATCAGCGGTGGCAGCGGTTCCGGCTGGCTGACGCAGCAATTGAAAACGGGCGACTATGTCTGGCTATCAGACGCGCAGGGAGAATTCACCTGCGACACTGCCCAGCCGCTTTTGCTGCTCGCCGCAGGCTGCGGCGTGACGCCGGTGATGTCCATTGCGCGCGACGTGCTGGCGAACTGCCCGGCGCAAAACGTCCACGTCTTTTACAGTGTCCGCAGCCCGCAAGATGTCATTTTCGCCGCCGAATGGCGACGGCTGGCCGCGCAGTACCCGCAGCTGACACTGATCATTCTGGCCGAGCAGGATGCGCTGCCGGGGCAGATCGCCGGACGTCTGAGCCAGGACCTCCTGCAAAGTCAGGTGCCGGACATCCGTTCACGCCGTGTGATGATTTGCGGCCCCGCGCCGTATATGACGCTGGCCGGAAACTGGACAGCAGAGCTGGGCGTTCCGGCGGAACATATCGTCAAAGAGCAGTTTCAGGCAACAGAAATGGAAGTATCAGATGAAAGGACTCTGACGCTGACCCGCCTGACGCCGCTGGCCAACTATCGTGTTGCCGTCGGCACTACGTTGCTGGCAGCCATGGAGCAACACCAGCTGCCGGTCACCGCAGCATGCCGTGCCGGTGTCTGCGGCAGCTGCAAAACTCGCGTGCTCAGCGGCGATTACCAGACGACCAGCCGCATGACACTGACTGATGATGACGTCGCGCAGGGTTACGTGCTGGCGTGTAGCTGTCAGCTTAAGGGTGACGTCACCCTCGCCTGATCCCCGCAATCCCCTGCCCGCTCATGACTTCTTACAGTCCGCGCGGGCATATTTACAAATCTTCACCCCTCTCCTTTGCCTATTTTTGTATGGTTTAACCTCTGTCATTCACCACGAAAATGTCACTGCGAATTCATGGACTATGATTAACGCATTCATTTTTGATGATTAACTGAGGGAACACAGAATGAAAGAGAGCGTAGCGTCTTATTTAGCTAAAACTCTGGAAGCCGCAGGCGTAAAACGTATCTGGGGTGTCACCGGCGATTCACTCAACGGGCTGAGCGATAGCCTGAACCGCATGGGCACTATCGAATGGCTCGGCACGCGCCATGAAGAAGTCGCCGCGTTTGCCGCCGGTGCCGAAGCACAAATCACCGGTGAGCTGGCGGTGTGCGCCGGATCCTGTGGGCCAGGCAACCTGCATCTGATCAACGGCCTGTTTGACTGCCATCGCAATCATGTGCCGGTGGTGGCCATTGCCGCGCACATTCCTTCCAGCGAAATTGGCAGCGGGTATTTTCAGGAAACCCATCCGACCGAACTTTTCCGCGAATGCAGCCACTATTGTGAAATGGTGACCAACCCCGAACAACTGCCGCAGGTACTGGCCATCGCCATGCGTAAAGCGATTCTTAACCGTGGGGTGTCGGTGATTGTATTACCGGGCGACGTGGCGCTGAAACCGGCGCCAGAAGATGCCAAAATCGGCTGGTATCCGCCGGTACTGCCGCGTGTTATCCCGCAGCCCACCGAGCTTGAAAAACTGGCGGAACTGCTGAACGGCGCCACCAATATCACCATGATGTGCGGCAGTGGCTGCGCGGGCGCACACGATGAAGTGATCCGTCTGGCGGAAACATTGAAAGCGCCGGTGGTGCACGCCCTGCGCGGCAAAGAACATATCGAATGGGATAACCCGTACAGCGTCGGCATGACCGGGCTTATTGGTTTCTCCTCCGGTTTCCATGCGATGATGAATGCCGACACGTTGATCCTGCTCGGCACGCAGTTCCCGTATCGCGCGTTTTATCCGACCGACGCCAAAATCATCCAGATCGACATTAATCCGGGCAGCATCGGCTCGCATTGTCACGTTGATATGGCGCTGGTGGGCGATATTAAATCCACTCTGACCGCGCTCCTGCCGCAGCTGCAACCGAAAACCGAACGCAAGTTCCTCGACAAAGCGCTGAAGCATTACGAGGAAGCGCGAAAGGATCTTGATTCGCTGGCGACGCCGAACGATAAGCAGGCGATCCACCCGCAATATCTGGCACAGCAAATCAGCCGGTTTGCCGCATCCGATGCAATATTTACCTGCGACGTCGGCACCCCTACCGTCTGGGCATGCCGTTATCTGCAAATGAACGGTCAGCGCCGTCTGCTCGGATCGTTCAACCACGGTTCGATGGCCAACGCCATGCCGCAGGCCATTGGGGCGCAGGCGATCGACCGCGCGCGTCAGGTGGTGGCGCTGTGCGGTGACGGCGGTTTCTCCATGCTGATGGGGGATTTCCTGACGCTGGCGCAGCAAAAGCTGCCGGTGAAAATTGTCATTTTCAACAACAGCGTACTGGGTTTTGTGGCGATGGAAATGAAAGCCGGTGGCTACCTGACCGACGGTACCGAGCTGAAAAATCCTAATTTCGCCGCCATGGCCGAAGCTGCTGGCATCAAAGGCATACGCGTAGAGAAAGCCTCTGACGTTGATGCTGCCTTGCAGGACGCCTTCGCCTACGAAGGACCGGTACTGGTGGATGTCGTCACTGCCACCGAAGAACTGGCGATGCCGCCGCAAATCAAATTCGAACAGGCTAAAGGCTTCAGCCTTTACATGCTGCGCGCGGTGATAAGCGGTCGCGGCGACGAAGTCGTCGAACTGGCAAAAACCAACTGGCTGCGATAACCCTGACGGGGCTATAGTGGAGAATCAGGCGGGCGTTTGTCGCTCGCCTTTTCCTGCACTTAACATTCATCCAGCAGAAGGAAGCCGACGTTGATCGATTTACGCAGTGATACCGTAACCCGCCCCAGTGAAGCTATGCGTCAGGCGATGGCCCGCGCTGAAGTCGGCGATGATGTCTACGGCGATGACCCGACGGTAAATGCTTTACAGGACATGGCGGCCACACTGTGTGGTAAAGAAGCCGCACTGTTTCTACCCACCGGCACCCAGGCCAATCTTGTGGCATTGCTGACCCACTGTCAGCGCGGCGAAGAATATATCGTCGGCCAGAAAGCCCACAACTACATGTATGAAGCCGGTGGTGCTGCGGTGCTCGGCAGCATTCAACCGCAGCCGCTGGATATGGCCGACGACGGTTCCATTCCGCTGGATAAAGTCGCTGCCGCCATCAAACCCGATGACATTCATTTCGCCCGCACCCGCCTGCTGAGCCTCGAAAATACGCACAGCGGCAAAGTGCTTCCGCTCGACTATCTGCAAAAAGCCTACGCGTTCACCCGCGAAAAAGGGCTGGCGCTGCATATCGACGGTGCGCGTATCATGAATGCCGCCGTAGCCCAGGGCGTTGAGCTGCGCGAAATCACTCAATATTGCGATACCCTGACCATCTGTCTTTCCAAAGGTCTGGGCGCACCGATAGGCTCACTGCTGATCGGCAGTAAAGCGTTTATTCACCGCGCTAACCGCTGGCGCAAAATGACCGGCGGCGGTATGCGTCAGTCCGGCATTCTGGCCGCTGCGGCCATTTATGCGCTGGAAAATAACGTTGAGCGTTTGAAAGACGATCACGACAACGCACAATGGCTGGCTGAAGAGCTGACCAAACTGGGCGTGGAAATCGCCGGGCCCGGTGCGCAGACTAACGTGCTGTACATCAGACAGAGCGCAGAGCTGGCCGAAAAAATGGGCCCGTGGATGCGTGAGCGCGGTGTGATTATCAGTGCCGGCCCGCTGACCCGTGTGCTGACACACATCAACATCAGCCGTGAAGATTTGCAAAAAGTCGTCGCCCTGTGGCAGGAGTTCCTGCACGAACACGCCTGACATCGCCCTGCCTGCGGCGCTAATAAGAAAGTTATCGCCGCAATTTTATGATTCATTTGACCTTTAGCAAAACGGATTATGCACATGCCACGGATCGTCATACTCGGTGCCAGCGGATATATCGGCCAACACCTGACTGCACACCTGAGCCAGCACGGTTTTAAGGTCACTGCCGCCGCGCGCCGCCTTGAATGGCTGCAACAACAGAAATGGCAAAACGTCCGCTGCTGTTTTGCCGATGTCTACCAGAGTAAAACGCTCGCCGCCGCGTTCGAAGACGCAGAAGTGCTGGTGTATCTGGTTCACGCCATGACCGAAGACGACGATCTGCTGGAAAAAGAGCGGCAGGCTGCGCAGCATACCTTGCTGGCACTGAAAGATTCTTCGATCAAACACATTGTCTATCTTGGCTCGATGCAGCCGCAAGACAGCGATTCGCCGCATTTGCAGGCGCGCAAACTGACCGGCGATTTACTGCGCATGAGCAATATCCCGGTTACCGAGTTGCGCGCGGGTATTGTCATCGGCGCAGGGTCGGCTGCGTTCGAAGTGATGCGCGACATGGTCTATAACCTGCCGGTGCTTACGCCGCCGCGCTGGGTGCGATCCAAATCCTCACCGCTGGCGCTGGAGAATCTGCTGGTCTATCTGCGCGGTCTGGTGACCTTGCCCGCGACGGAGAACCGCATTCTGGAAGCGGCCGGACCGGAGTACATCAGCTATCAGACGCTGTTTGAACGCTTTATCGCCATGAGTGGAAAACGTCGCTGGCTGATCCCCATTCCGATGCCGACGTCATTTGTGTCCGTCTATTTTCTCAGCCTGATCACCTCTGTACCGACGCCGCTCGCCAAAGCGCTGATTCAGGGGCTCAACCACGATCTCCCCGCAGACAGCGCAGAGTTACAAACGTTGATCCCGCAGGAACTTATCTCCGTTGATGAAGCCATCCGCAGCACGCTGGAAAAAGAAGAGCATCAGGTGATGGACTCGCCGGACTGGGGATACGATGCCGACGCACGGGAACGCTGGCGTCCGGGCTACGGCTTTTACCCCAAGCAGGCCGGATTTACGCTGGAAACCTCGGCCTCCAAAGCGGCATTGTGGCAGGTGGTGCAACAGCTGGGCGGGCGCGAAGGCTATTTCTATGCCAACGGATTATGGAAAACGCGGGCGCGTATGGATGATTTACTCGGCGGCGGCGTAAAGTATGGCCGCCCTGACCGTGAATTCCTCAAATTAGGGGATAAAATTGATGGCTGGAAAGTCATCGGCCTGAAACCCCAGCGTGAACTGGTGCTGCTCTTCGGGATGAAAGCGCCGGGGCTCGGGCGGTTAACCTTCACCATCACTGACAATGGCGAAAGTCGCAGTCTTGATGTCCGCGCCTGGTGGCATCCGGCAGGTTTCCGCGGCCTGCTCTACTGGTTTAGTATGATGCCCGCTCATCAGTTTATTTTTCGTGGCATGGCCAAGCGCATCGCCAGCCTCGCGCGACAGAAAGATCGCTGCGGGCGTTAAAGGGTTATTTAACGCGCTTTCAGACATTGCTCACGCCCTTTCCCATTGCAAGCCGCACAAATTCACGAAAGAATGGCACCCTTATTGCTCACGGGTGCATTCTCCCCGAAGCGAACAACAATTTTTCTCTGTTTATGAAGGCATTGGCCTGTTTATGAGAGTTTTGGTTACCGGCGCCAGCAGCGGTCTTGGGCGTAACGCGGTTGAGTTTCTGCGAAATAAAGGCATCAGCGTCAGGGCGACAGGTCGCAATGCCGCGATGGGCTCACTTTTGCAGAAAATCGGTGCGGAGTTTATTCACGCCGATCTCACCACGCTGGTCTCATCGCAGGCCAAAGCCCTGCTCGCGGATATCGACACCGTCTGGCATTGTTCGGGGCTGATGTCGCCGTGGGGCAGTGAAAAGGAATTTGAACTGGCTAACGTGCGCGCTACGCGGCGTCTGGGGGAATGGTCGGCGGCCTACGGCGTCGAAAACTTCGTCCATATTTCGTCACCGGCGATCTACTTCGATTTCCATCATCACCGCGATATTCAGGAAGACTTCCGCCCTCACCGCTTTGCGAACTCCTTTGCCCGCAGTAAGGCTGCCGGTGAACAGGTGATCCACACGCTGGCGATGTCCAATCCGCAAACCCACTTCACCATTTTGCGCCCGCAGGGAATTTTCGGCCCGCACGACAATGTGCTGCTGCCGCGCCTGCTGCAAATGCTGAAATACGGCGGCACGCTGATGCTGCCGCGCGACGGTGAAGCGCTGGTGGACATGACCTACGTCGAGAACGCCGTCCACGCCATGTGGCTGGCGACGCAGACTGACACCACCGAGTCAGGCCGCGCCTTCAATATCACCAATCAGCAACCACGACCGCTGCGTACCATGGTGCAGCAGTTGATGGAACAACTGGATATCAAATACCGCATCCGCTCGGTGCCTTATCCGGTGCTGGATGTGATGGCGCGCGGGATGGAGCGGATGAGTAAAAGCTCGCACAAAGAGCCGGTGCTGACCCACTACAGCGTGGCGAAGCTGAATTTCGACCTCACGCTCGATACACAGCGCGCGCAGAAAGAACTGGGCTATCTGCCGGTGATTTCGCTCGATCAGGGGATTATCCGCACCGCCGACTGGCTGCGCGATCACGGTAAACTTCAGGGTTTACACGGCATCGGCCCGAAACGCGACTGACCGCGACGGCCAGCCGGTTTAACTCTCTCTGTCCGGAAACTGCTGCAACAACGCCTGCACAATCGCTTCGGTTTGTGCATCGGCATTCCCGCGGTAATCACTCTGCCTGAAATGCATCTGGAACGCCGCGATCACCCGGCGTTGCTGCTCCGACGTCATCCCTTCCGTTACCGTATAACCGTACTGATTCAGCAGAGTCAGAAGCGACGCCTGACTCACCGGCTGTTGCGGGCTGCGCCCTGCCAGATTCGCCTGAACTCGTGCCGCGTCCGGCCATGCGCCGACGCCGCGTTCTGCCAGTTGCTGCCACGGGAACAACGGCCCCGGATCGTCTTTGCGCTGCGGCGCAACATCGCTGTGGCCAATCACGTTACGCGGCTCTATCTGATATCGCGCCACAATCTCTTTGCTGAGATCGGCCAGCAAATCAATCTGGGCCGGCGGGAACGGATAGAATTTCTTGCCCAGCAGATGCACGCTGTAGCCCTGATTTTCCAGCTCGATACCGACGGACGTGTCGTTCAGATTGGTCCGTCCGCGCCAGCCGCTGGCCCCCGCGTGCCATGCGCGCATTTCCTCAGGCACCAGTTGCCAGGCCACCGGTTTGCCCTGTTCGAGCGGCGGTTTGGCCGGGATCAGGTAATGCGCACTGACGTGCTCATCAGTCAGGGTATTTAATGCATTGTGGAAATCTTCGGCAGTGTAGTGGATCACCAGAAAGCGGATCCGCTGATCCGCACCCTGTGCCTGCCGGGTGGTTTCCAGCTGGAATGGCGCGTTTTCCGCGGGCTGGCTGACGCTCTGACATCCCGCCAGCATCAGCAACAACGCCGCACAGAAACCGGCTTTCAGACCAGAGCATCTCATTTGCGATGCACAATCACTGCGGTACCGGAGATGCTGACCATCAGCATACTGGCGTTTTTGCCAACGGTTTCGTAATCGATATCCACGCCCACAACCGCATTGGCACCGCGCTCTTTGGCCTGTTCTTCCAGCTCGCTGAACGCAATTTCACGGGCTTTTCGTAACTCTTTCTCATAAGCGCCCGAGCGTCCACCCACGATATCGCGCACACCGGCGAAGAAATCGCGGAAAATATTGGCACCTAAAATGGCCTCGCCGGTCACTACGCCGCAGTATTCAGCGATAACAAAACCTTCGAGCGTTGGGGTTGTTGTAATTTGCATGAGTATTCCTTATCAGTTCTCGTCCGGGTTCATAGAAAAGCGCCTGAACAGCATAAAGTATGCGCAGGCAAAAAACGTATCATTTTCTCTTCGCCATGCATTAAGCCAAATCGCTTTTATACTGTATGGTAAAGAAAGTCATGGTGAAAACGTTCAATCTTTCAGTAAGGAATACAATGAAAAAGAAAATTCTTGCCGCCGCCCTCCCTTTGGCATTGATGCTCAGTGCCTGTACCACGGTCGAACCTGCGTATAAGGATATCGGCAGCCGCACGGCACCGTGCATCGATGGCGGCCCGGACAGCGTTGCCCAGCAGTTTTTTGACTTCCGCATCAAGCAAGGCGGCAGCGGTTTACCGAACTCAAGCCAGCTCGCCGCGTATCGCCCTTATCTGAGCACCGGTTTGTATGACGCGTTGTTGAAAGCGCAATCCCAGCCGAAAGTCGATATCGCCGCGTCTCCTAACGAGAAAGCTGGCGTCGGCTCCGGCGATGGCGACGTATTCTCCAGCCTGTTTGACGGCCCAACGTCTGCGTCTGTCGACAGCGCCTCGACCATTCCCAACACCGATGCCCGCAACATCCCGCTGCGCGTAACCTTTACCCATGACAAAGAGAAAGGCGCATCCACAACGTGGAAAGATGAGGTGCTGATGGTGCGTGAAGGCAAATGCTGGACCGTCGATGACGTCCGTTATATGGCAGATCTGGATTTCGCCTCCAGCGGCACGTTGCGCCAGGTTTTGGAAAATCAGTAACCGGTTAGTTTCCTGAAAAAACCTTAAAAAAGCGTATGCATAATGTTGGTTGATGATGAATAGCGTCATTGACCAACATCTGCGTCACAGTGATGCAACAATATCTTGTGCTACACTTTGGCATTCCTGCGGCGACAGATAATTTTTAAGCCGCGATCGTTGCATAACTATGCTGTGGAAGTTACCATCTGCGGCATCAATGGCTATTCACTATTTGCGCATGAGTATTCAACTTAATAGCATCAACTGCTTCTACGGCGTGCATCAGGCGCTTTTTGACATCCAGCTCAACTGCCCCGCCGGTGAAACTCTGGTTTTACTCGGGCCAAGTGGTGCAGGCAAAAGCTCCCTGTTACGTGTTCTGAACCTGCTGGAAATGCCGCGTTCAGGCACATTGCAAATCGCCGGTAACACCTTCGATTTCACCCGCAAGCCGGATGAGAAAGCGGTTCGCGAACTGCGTCAGAACGTCGGAATGGTCTTCCAGCAATACAATCTGTGGCCACACCGCACCGTGCTCGACAACTTACTGGAAGCCCCGATGCGTGTATTGGGTCTGACAAAAGATGTCGCGATGGAGCGTGCCAAAAAATTGCTGACCCGTCTGCGACTGACCGACTACGCCGATCGTTTCCCTTTGCACCTTTCCGGTGGCCAGCAACAGCGTGTGGCGATTGCCCGTGCCCTGATGATGGAACCTCAGGTCTTGCTGTTTGATGAACCGACTGCCGCACTGGATCCGGAAATTACTGCCCAGATCGTCAGCATCATCAAAGAACTGGCCGGTACCGGGATCACACAAGTTATCGTGACCCACGAAGTGGAAGTGGCGCGTAAAACCGCCAGCCGGGTGGTGTACATGGAAAATGGACGCATCGTGGAGCAAGGCGACGCCTCTGTGTTCAAGCAGCCGCAAACTAAAGAGTTTGCCAGCTACCTGTCCCATTAATCTGTTTGTCTATAAAATCATCAATTGATGTTTTCTACGGAGTTAGCGATGAAAAAATTAGTAATTGCCGCGGTTCTGGCTACCGTCAGTTTGTCAGCCAGCGCTGCTGACACCATCCGTTTCGCGATGGAAGCGTCTTATCCTCCGTTTGAGTTTGTAGATTCCAAGAATCAGATCCAGGGTTTTGACGTCGACCTGGCCAACGCCATGTGTAAAGAGATGCAGGCCACCTGTACCTTCACTAACCAGGCATTCGACAGTCTGATCCCAAGCCTGAAATTCCGTCGTTTTGACGCCGTGATTTCCGGTATGGACATCACCCCTGAGCGCGAAAAACAAGTCGCGTTCACCAATGCGTATTATGACAACTCCGCGCTGTTCATCGCGCACTCCGGCACATTCACCGACGTCGCGTCGCTGAAAGGTAAACGTGTTGGGATGCAAAACGGCACCACCCATCAGAAATACCTGATGGATAAGCATCCGGAAATCACCGCTGTGCCTTATGACAGCTATCAGAATGCCGTCCTGGATCTGAAAAATGGTCGTCTGGATGCCGTATTTGGTGACACCGCCGTGGTCAACGAATGGCTGAAGCAGAATAAAAACCTTGCCGCCGTGGGTGACAAAATCACCGATCCGACCTACTTCGGTACCGGTCTGGGCGTCGCCGTTCGTCAGAACAATACTGAATTGCTGACGAAACTGAATGATGCACTGGCGAAAGTAAAAGCTGACGGCACTTACAAGACGCTGTATTCAAAATGGTTCCAGCAATAAGTTTGCCTATCAATGAATGAATTCCAACCTTTAGCAAGCGCCGCCGGGATGACCGTCGGCCTTGCCGTTTGTGCGCTGATCCTCGGCCTCGTTCTGGCGATGATTTTCGCTGTCTGGGAATCCGCGCCGTGGAAGCCGCTTAGTTGGCCGGGCACCGCGTGGGTTACCGTGCTGCGCGGTCTGCCGGAAATTCTGGTGGTCCTGTTCATCTATTTCGGTTCCTCACAACTGCTGATGGTGCTGGCCGATGGCTTTAGCATCAACCTCGGGCTGTTTGCCATTCCGATCAAGTTGCCTATCGAAAACTTCGAAGTCAGCCCGTTCGTCTGTGGCGTGATTGCCCTGTCCCTGCTCTATTCAGCATATGCCTCGCAGACGCTGCGCGGCGCCCTGAAAGCCGTGCCACAGGGCCAGTGGGAATCCGGTCAGGTGTTAGGGATGAAGAAGGCGGCCATTTTCTTTCGCCTGATCATGCCGCAAATGTGGCGTCACGCGCTGCCGGGCCTGAGTAATCAGTGGCTGGTGTTGCTTAAAGACACCGCACTGGTCTCGCTTATCAGCGTGAACGACCTGATGCTGCAAACCAAAAGTATCGCGACCCGTACTCAGGAGCCGTTTACCTGGTACGTGATTGCCGCCTGCATTTATCTGCTTGTCACCCTGTTCAGCCAGTTCGTGATCAAACGAATCGAACTGCGTACCACCCGCTTTGAACGGAGTGCTTCCTGATGTGGGAATATTTACCTGAAGTCCTGAAAGGATTGCACACCAGCCTGACGCTGACCGTGGTCGCACTGGTGGTTGCACTGGTGCTGGCGATGCTTTTTACCGTGATCCTGACGCTCAAACTGCCGGTCATCAGCCAGATCGTGAAAGGCTATATCACGCTGTTCACCGGTACACCGCTGCTGGTGCAAATCTTTCTGATTTACTACGGTCCGGGGCAGTTTCCGTCGATCCGGGAAATCCCGTGGTTATGGGAAGTCCTGTCGCAACCGTGGCTGTGCGCGATGTTTGCGCTGGCGCTGAACAGTGCGGCGTACACCACGCAGCTGTTTACCGGCGCGGTGCGGGCGATCCCGTCCGGCCAGTGGCAATCGTGCGAAGCGCTGGGCATGTCAAAAGCGCAGACGCTGCGTATTCTGCTGCCGTATGCGTTTAAACGTGCGCTGTCCTCCTATTCCAACGAAGTGGTGCTGGTCTTCAAAAGTACCTCGCTGGCCTACACCATTACACTGATGGACGTGATGGGTCATAGCCAGCTGATGTATGGCCGGACCTATGACGTGATGGTGTTTGGTGCCGCCGGTCTGGTGTATCTGTGCGTCAACGGATTGCTGACTTTGATGATGCGTTTGATAGAGCGCCGCGCGCTGGCGTTCGAACGCCGCAACTGATTGCACATTGGCAGACTCCGCATATAAAGGGACGAGAAATCGTCCCTTTTTTATGTCTGCTGCCTGTGGGCTTATTCTATTTTATAATTTTTTAATCAAATTTATTGCATACAAATTCATTTAATGGCACTTTGTTTGACAGGTTTCGCTTCCTGCCAGTGACCCGATTACATTAATAAAATCAGTAAACTGAACCGTGAAGGGAATGTCATTTTTTGAACAGGAATGTATTGCATGAAAAAGCTGATCCTCGCTGCCGTTTTATCTGCCACTGCTTTTACCGCAACCGCTGCGGACACCATCCGCTTTGGTACCTCTGCGACCTATCCTCCGTTTGAATCGATGGATGCCAACAACCAGATCGTCGGGTTCGATATCGATCTGGCCAACGCGGTGTGTAAGCAGATGCAGGAAAACTGTACCTTCACCAATCAACCTTTCGACGGCCTTATCCCGGCACTGAAATTTCGTCGTTTTGACGTGATCATCTCCGGCATGGACATCACTGAAGAGCGCAGCAAACAGGTCACTTTCACCCAGCCTTACTATGCCAATACCGCCATGATCATCGGACCGAAAGGCAAGTTCTCATCAATGGCTGATCTGAAAGGCAAACGTGTGGGTCTGGAAAACGGCACTACACACCAGAAATACCTGATGGAAAAACATCCTGAGATCACCACCGTTGGTTACGACAGCTATCAGAATGCGATTCTGGATCTGAAAAGCGGTCGTCTGGATGGCCTGCTGGGCGATACGGCAGTCCTGAATGGCTGGCTGAAATCCAACCCGAATCTGGGCGAAGTCGGTGAGCTTATCAAAGATCCGCAATACTTCGGTACCGGCGTTGGTATGGCCGTGCGTCCTGAGAATAAAGAGCTGCTGGCGAAACTGAACGCCGCGCTGGAAGGGATCAAAGCCAACGGTGAATTTAAGAAGATTAATGATAAGTGGTTCCCGGTTAACTGATCCCCTTCACCCTTCACGCTGCCTCTGCGCTGGCCGCCCTCCCGACCCCGGTCACATACATTAGTGTGTGACCGGGGGTCACTCAGTTGCCGTCCTGATGCAGCTAGCTCGAATGATTTTGCTGATGCTTTAAAAAGTCGCTTTTATGCGTGACATCTCTCAAATTTGTAACGCCGTCACACGTATTTCATTAAAAAAGTGACATTCGTCACACTTAGTTCATGGAATGACTTCTACACTGTTAAACCGTAACTACTTCGAGATCGAATGTTTATGCACGCACGTTTTCACACCGCCTTTGCGGCACTCCCTGAAAATCTGTCCTCCGCCCTTGAGCCTTTTCTGCGACATGATGACTTCCCGGCAATGCTCACTGCGGCAGACGTTGCGCAAGTAAAACAGGCGACCGGACTCGATGACGATGCGCTGGCCTTTGCGCTGTTACCTCTTGCAGCCGCCTGCTCCGTTACTCCGATTTCTCATTTTCACGTCGGCGCGATTGCGCGCGGCACCTCCGGCAACCTGTATTTCGGTGCCAATATGGAATTCGCCGGTGCGCCGATGCAGCAGACCGTCCACGCTGAACAGTCTGCCGTCACGCACGCCTGGCTGCGTGGCGAAACCCGCCTGGCTTCTATCACCGTTAACTACACGCCGTGTGGCCACTGCCGTCAGTTCATGAACGAGCTGACCAGCGGCACCGAGCTGGATATCCATCTGCCGGATCGCGACGTCGCCACGCTGGGTGATTACCTGCCGCACTCCTTCGGCCCAAAAGATCTGGACATCACGACCCTGTTGATGGACAAGGTCGATCACGGCTATCAGCTCGATAATGCCGATGCCCTGACGTTGCTGGCGCTGGATGCCTGCAATCAAAGCCACGCGCCATACAGCAAGTCTTACAGTGGTGTCGCGCTGGAAACGCACAGCGGCAAGCAGTTCGCCGGTCGCTATGCCGAAAACGCCGCGTTCAACCCGAGCCTGCCACCGCTTCAGGCGGCACTGATCCTGCTGAACATGTCCGGGGAAGACTGCCTGAAAGTGCGCCGCGCGGTGCTGGTCGAGAATACCGGCGCGCTGCTCACACAAGATGACGCCACCCGCGCCACGCTAAAAGCGATTGGCTGTGAAGAAGTAAAAACGGTGACCTGCTAAATCACCGCAGTGACGTGATCCAGATAACACTAAAGACTCCGTTCGCGGAGTTTTTAGTTACATAACATTGTCATTACATTTGTAATTTGAATTCGTCTTTTCCTCTCTGTTACCCTCATGTCTCTAAAAAATAAAAAACACCATTCTGAGCCCCCGGAAGAGTAAAATCATGGAACTTGAATACGAAAGCAAACGCCCGCTGTATATCCCGCATGCCGGCCCTATCCTGTTAGAATTCCCCTTACTGAATAAAGGCAGCGCGTTCACCGAAGAAGAGCGCAACAATTTCAACCTTCACGGCCTGCTGCCAGAAGCGGTTGAAACCATTGAAGAACAGGCCGACCGTGCCTATCGCCAGTTCCAGAATTTCAAAACCGACATCGATAAGCACATCTATCTGCGCAACATTCAGGACACCAACGAGACGCTGTTTTACCGTCTGCTGGACAGTCATCTGAGCGAAATGATGCCGGTGATTTATACCCCGACCGTCGGCGAGGCCTGCGAGCATTTCTCTGATATCTACCGCCGCGCCCGTGGCCTGTTTATCTCCTACCCGAACCGCGCGCACATTGATGACATGTTGCAAAATGCCACTAAACAGCACGTGAAAGTGGTGGTGGTGACCGACGGTGAGCGCATTTTAGGCCTCGGCGATCAGGGCATTGGCGGCATGGGTATTCCTATCGGTAAGCTTTCGCTGTATACCGCCTGTGGCGGCATTAGCCCGGCGTATACCCTGCCGGTCGTACTCGACGCGGGTACCAATAACCCGCAACTGCTGAATGACCCGCTGTACATGGGCTGGCGTCATCCGCGTATTACCGGCGAAGAGTACGACGCCTTCGTCGATGAGTTCATCCAGGCGGTGAAAATTCGCTGGCCGAACGTGCTGTTGCAGTTCGAAGATTTTGCGCAGAAAAATGCGATGCCGCTCCTCACCCGTTACCGCGATGAGCTGTGCTGCTTCAACGACGACATTCAGGGCACCGCGTCCGTGGCGCTGGGCAGCCTGATTGCCGCCAGCAAAGCCGCAGGGGGCAAACTGAGCGATCAGACCGTTGCCTTCCTCGGTGCCGGTTCCGCTGGTTGCGGTATCGCCGAGCAAATCGTCGCGCAGATGAAATCTGAAGGTCTGAGCGAAGAGGAAGCTCGCGCACGCGTCTTTATGGTCGACCGCTTCGGCCTGCTGACCGACAAACTGCCTAACTTGCTGGATTTCCAGAGCAAGCTGACGCAAAAAAGCAGCGCGCTGGCTCACTGGGATTTGGCAAACGACAGCATTTCTCTGCTGGACGTTGTCCGTCACGCCAAACCTACCGTGCTTATCGGCGTATCCGGCCAGCCGGGTCTGTTCACCGAAGAGATCATCCGCGAGATGCACAAGCACTGCGCGCGTCCGGTGGTGATGCCGCTGAGCAACCCGACCTCCCGCGTTGAAGCCACGCCTGCGGATATTCTGCACTGGACCGACGGCGCCGCGCTGGTCGCCACCGGCAGCCCGTTCGCGCCGGTCAGCCTCAAAGGCAAGCTGTACCCTATCGCGCAATGCAACAACTCCTTCATCTTCCCAGGGATCGGGCTGGGCGTGATTGCCTCCGGTGCCACGCGCGTCACCGACGGCATGCTGATGGCCGCCAGCCGCACGCTGGCAGAATGTTCGCCGCTGGCAACCGAAGGCACTGGCTCACTGCTGCCGGACGTCGATGATATTCAGGGCGTATCAAAATGCATCGCGATGGAAGTCGCCAAAGCGGCGCAGTTGCAGGGTGTGGCGATGGTGACATCAGAAGATACGTTGTCGAAAGCTATCGAACGCAACTTCTGGGCACCGCAGTACCGGACGTATAAACGCACGTCATTCTGATGTAGACAAAGACTGCTGCAATCGGGACCAATGCCTTGCGCATTGGTCTTTTTTTGGCGCAAATTGCGGTCCGCTACGCATTTAGGTAAGTAATTCCCTGAAAAGTGCTGAAAAAACCCGCGAAGGCCGGTGATGCAGAGTTCAACGTATTGCGTCACCCTGACAGGTAAAGTAGCCTTGGATCCGATTTCCATCCGATCATAAACAGGGATACCTATGATTAAGCGAATTATAGCTGGCGTTACCGGCATCATTATTCTGATGCTGGCAGTCGCTATTGGGCTTGATCAGTGGATCAGTTTACGCACGCAGCCATATATCTACGACGAAGTACAATCGTTGCCACATCGTCAGGTCGGCGTGGTGCTGGGCACCTCAAAATATTACCGCACCGGCGTCATCAATCAGTATTACCTCTACCGGATCCAGGGCGCGATCAACGCCTACAACAGCGGTAAGGTGAAATATTTGCTGTTGAGTGGCGACAACGCGCAGCAAAGTTACAATGAACCAAGCACCATGCGACGCGACCTTATCGCGGCCGGTATTCCTTCCAGCGACATCGTGCTCGATTACGCCGGTTTCCGCACCCTTGATTCCATCGTGCGCACCCGCAAGGTTTTCGACACCAACGATTTCATCATCATTACCCAGCGTTTCCACTGTGAGCGCGCGCTGTTTATTGCGCTGCACATGGGTATTCAGGCGCAATGTTTCGCCGTGCCATCGCCAAAGAATATGCTCAGCGTCCGCAGCCGTGAAATCTTCGCCCGCCTCGGTGCGCTGACGGATCTCTATTTGCTCAAACGCGAACCGCGCTTCCTCGGGCCGCTGATCCCGATCCCGGCCATCCACAACGTTCCCGATGATGCGCAGGGCTACCCTGCGGTCACCCCGGAGCAGGTTCTGGCGTTGCAACAGCAACTGGAAGCCGAGAAGAAAGTCGCAGAAGCCAAAGCGGCGGCTGAGAAAGCTGCCGCAGACAAAGCCGCTGCCGATAAAGCTGCAGCTGACCAAGCGGCCAGAATGAAGGCAGAACAGGAAGCCAACGATGCGGCGCAGGATGAAACGCAAGATGTGGAACCGACGGCAAAACCTGAGTCGGCGAAGCCGGTCGGCAGGAATCCTTTCAGGCAGTAATCGCAGGAAAAGCTCTTTTCTCTGCGAAGGGGAGAAGCAAAAGCTAAACACTTTCGCCAGGCATATCCTCAGAAAACAAAAAGGGCGCCGAAGCACCCTTTTATTTTTACTGCTGCTAAGATTACTTCTTCTTAGCGTATTTCAAAGAGTCCAGCGCCACCGCGAAGATGATGATGCTGCCCTTGATGATGTACTGCCAGTACGGGTTAACGCCGATGTAGGTCAGACCGTAGTTGATGACGGTAAAGATAAGCACACCAGTCACCACACCTGCCACAGAGCCCACACCACCGGCGAAGGACACGCCGCCAACCACACAGGCCGCGATAGCATCTAACTCATACATAAAGCCGAGGTTGTTGGTCGCACTGCCGATACGCCCTGCTTCCAGTAATCCACCAAACGCGTAGAACACACCGGACAACGCATAAATCATGATCAGGTTTAACGGTACGTTAACACCTGAAACTTTCGCGGCTTCCGGGTTACCGCCGATGGCGAAGATGTTTTTACCGAAGCGGGTTTTATTCCACAACACCCAGACGAAGGCGATAGCAATCACGGCGTAGAAAGTGATGTAGGAAAGCTTCAGACCGCCCAGGTGAATAAAGCCCTGTGCAAACTGCGAGAAGCCCGGATCAAAACCGGCGACCGGCGATGAACCCACATAGTCGTAATACAGGGAGTTAATCCCGTAAACGATAATCATCGTACCCAGCGTGGTAATAAACGGGGTGACGTTCAGATAGGCAATAATAATACCGTTAAGCAAACCAATCAGTGCGCCAACGATACACACGGTCAGAATGACCAGCGGGATCGGCACTACTTCAAGATTCGGGAATACCTTGTTCACGTTATCCATCGCCTGAAGCATGGTAGCCGCCACAACTGCTGCCAGACCAACCTGACGCCCGGCTGACAGGTCAGTACCCTGCGTCACAATCAGACCCGCGACGCCCAGTGCAATAATGACGCGCACTGAGGATTGGGTCAGAATGTTACTTAAGTTGACCAGACTGAGGAAGCTGGGATCCTGGATAATAATAATCGCCAGTAATACCAACAGCACCACATAAATCCCGCCCTCTTTTAAATAAGTGAGCAAACTTTTCTTATTTAATGCTTTCATAATAAGAACCCTTAAAAATTAGAGATGCAAGGAAGCCAGGCGTAAAATTTCGTTTTGCGATGTATTTTTTGTGTCAACAATACCCGCAACCTGCCCGTTACTCATAACCAATATTCTGTCAGTAATACCCAGCAACTCTGGCATTTCAGAGGAGATAATAATGATCCCCTTTTCTCTTTTCGCCAACTCGGTGATTAACTGGTAAATTTCAAATTTCGCCCCAACGTCAATCCCGCGCGTCGGTTCGTCCAGCATCAATATTTCCGGCTTGGTTAATAACCAGCGCCCGATAATGACTTTCTGCTGATTACCGCCCGACAATGAACCAATACTGGTTTTATGCCCCGGCGTTTTTACCCGCATGGAATCGATCACCCATTGGGTGTCGCTTTTCATTCTGGCCGTATCGAGCAGGCCAACTTTATTTTTATATTGACGAATATTTGAAATCAGCGAGTTGAAACCGATATCCAGATACGCATAAATACCGGTTGAACGTCGTTCTTCCGTCACCAGCGCAAAGCCGTGATTAATCGCTTCGTTCGCGCTGTGGTTATTAATTTTTTTGCCGTGCAGTTTAATGGTACCGGCGACTTTCTCGCGAATACCAAACAGCGTTTCGACAATATCGGTGCGTTTCGCGCCCACCAGACCGGCGATCCCAAGGATTTCACCTTTGTGTAAATCAAAGGAAATATCACGGATCGAAGGCTGACGGAGCGAGGTCAGATTACGCACTTCGAGGATCACTTCACCCGGTACATTCAGACGATCCGGGAATCGCTGGCTCAGGGAACGGCCAACCATCATGGAGATAATTTTATCCATGTCGAGGCCTTCCAGCGGCTGCGTGATGATCCACTGGCCGTCGCGAAGAATAGTGATTTCATCGCAAAGCTGGAAAATTTCTTCCATCTTATGAGAGATATACACGATGCCGCAGCCACGGTCTTTCAGCTTACGGATGATAGTGAACAGGTGGTTCACCTCTTTCTCCGTCAGCGAGGAAGTGGGTTCGTCCATGATGACGATTTTTGCATTGTAGGAAAACGCCTTGGCGATTTCGATCATCTGCATCTGCGAAACCGACAACTTACCGACCTTATCGCGCGGGTCGATATCAATGTCCAGTTCGTCAAAAATCGCTTTGGTGTCTTTGTACATTTTGTCCTGATCGACAAAAATACCTTTCGTCGGGTAACGTCCCAGCCACATGTTGTCCATGACGGTACGTTGCAACACCAGGTTTAATTCCTGATGCACCATCGACACGCCCTTTTCGAGCGCTTCTTTCGAACTTTTAAAATTAACTTCCTGTCCCTGAAAAAGAATCGTACCGGAGTCTTTACTGTATATCCCGAAAAGGCATTTTAATAATGTGGATTTACCGGCGCCATTCTCCCCCATAAGGGCATGAATAGATCCAGGGCGTACTTTTAAATTCACATTATCCAACGCCCTGACTCCAGGAAATGATTTATTGATACCACTCATTTCCAGCAGGAATTCGTCCGGCTTTTGTGTTGTGTCAGATAACGAATTATCGGCCATAGTTGTACCTGGCTAAAGATAAAAATAAACGGGTGTATTAATACCTGATGTCAGCCCCGCCAGCGGTCAGTACTCTCACCACGGGCAGGGCGACATGACGTCCTGTCAGATAAGCATTAACGTTAGGTCATACTTAGTCTTTATTTACGGCTTAACCGCAATTATTTATGCCACTGCTTAGCTTTGTTTTTGTATTGCTGTCTGTCTTTGCTTCTTTTGTCGTACGCTTATTTCACGAATGAAGACAGATTGTCTTTATCAACCGCGACGTAAGGAATACGAACGACTTTATTTTCCAGTTTCCAGTTGGTGCCTTCAGCAGCAGGTTTGCCGGCGGCCAGATTTCTTGCCAGATCAAATGTCGCTTTCGCCTGGTTGTTGGCATCGTTAAGCACGGTACCGGCCATTGCGCCAGATTTCACCAGCGCCAGCGCTTCTGACAGGGCATCCACACCGAATACAGGAATGCTGGATTTGTTGTGAGATTTCAGTGCTTCGACTGCGCCCATTGCCATTGCGTCGTTGTTGGCAATAACCACTTCGATTTTATTGGCGTTCGGGCCAGACAACCAGGCATCCATCTTGTCTTTCGCCTGTGCGGTATCCCACATGGCGGTATCAAGTTGCAGCTGGTCAGTTTTCAGGCCTTCTTTGCCGTTCAGAGTGCTGATGACGTATTTGGTACGTGCTTCAGCATCCGGGTGGCCCGGTTCGCCTTTGATAAGCACATATTGGATCACGCCGTCTTTGTTCAGGTCCCAGGCCGGAGTCGCTTTCCAATGTTTAGCAATCAGCTCACCCTGGATAATGCCGGACTCTTTAGAGTCAGTACCGACGTAATAGGCTTTATCGTAGCTGTCCAGATCTTTACGGGAAGGTTCTTTGTTATAGAAAACAACAGGAATGCCAGCACCGCGGGCTTTCTCAATGATGACCGGAGCAGCAGCCGGGTCAACCAGGTTGATGGCCAGGGCTTTTACACCTTTCGCCAGCATGACGTCTACCTGATCGTTCTGGGTGGACTGGCTGTTTTGCGAGTCATTCATCAGCAGCTGCACGTCCGGCGTCGCTTTCGCATCTTTCTCGATGGCTTTGCGCACTTCGGACATGAAGTTATCGTCATATTTGTAGATGGTAACGCCGATTTTAGTATCAGCAGCGTGCGCAGCAAAACCAAACATCATGCTTGCAGCCAGAGTCGCCAGGGTGAAGACCTTCTTATTCATTTGTATCTCCGGTTATGTAGGGTGTTACAGAATTTGGCACCGGAAATCCATGTGGGAGCAGTACAGCTCCACGTCATGTGTGTGGGTGCCTGCCATCCTTGACCTATAACGTCCTGTCTCGCTGTGAAACCAGTCCGGTAAGCCGGACACAAAGTGAATCATGTCGAAAACGAATGAATCATAATGGTCGCGATGTTAATAAACTGTGAAAGTTCTCACAGATTGAAAACGGTTACATCGCGTTATTTGATCAATAAGTGACGGGTGCCACATTTTGCCACGGAGCAACTGAATGTCGTCTGACCAGCGTGGGCATAAAACAGTGTGAAATACCTTCAGATAACTGTTCTGCTGCGCCTTTTAGCGCCAGTTCGGTTGCCAGCGTCGCCATGGAAACGATCGGATAGCGCACCGTCGTCATTTTCGGGCTGGTGTAACGGGCGATCGGAATGTCATCAAAACCTACCAACGAAAAATCGTTCGGGACGTTAATTCCGTTCTCTTTCAACACTGCCATCGCACCGGCGGCCATCGAATCATTGTATGTAAACACTGCGCTGAGGTGCAGATTGCGCCCCAGCAGCTCTACCATCGCCGCCTCACCGCCCTGTAAATCCGGCGAACCCTGTGCGCGCCAGATGGCTGGCGGCGCGTCATGCGTCTGATGTGACTGCGTCATTGGCTGCGTCATCGCCTGCACATAGCCCTGATAGCGCTGCACATCATCCTCTATCGCATGGCTCGAACCGATGTAACCAATGCGCTGATGCCCCTGCGACAGCAGTAATCGGGTCGCCATTTCCGCGCCGCTGACGTTGTTTAGCCAGACACAGCGGTGCTCGTAGCCCGGAATGACGCGGTTAATCAGCACCATGCCCGAAACCTGATCCATAAAGCGCGCAAGCTCGTCATCGCCCAGCGCTTTGGAATGCACGATGAGTGCGTTACAGCGCTGACGAATCAGTACTTCAATGGCATGCCTTTCTTTTTCAGCAATATGATAGCTGTTACCTATCAACACATATTTTTGATGCAACTGGGCGACGGTATCCACCGCTTTCACCAGTGCACCAAAAAAAGGATCCGAGACGTCCATCACCACCACGCCGATGGTGTCGCTGCTTTGCGTTGCCAGCGCCTGCGCATTGGCATTAGGCCGGTAACCTAAGGTTTCGACGGCGCGTAACACCTGCTCGCGCGCCTCTTTACTGGCAATAGAAGGATTGTTCAGAACCCGGGAAACCGTGGCGACTGAAACCCCTGCGAGACGTGCGACATCACGAATGGTGACCATTTGTCGCTCCGTGATCTGCCAGGCTTTGATAAGGAGGAATACGGAAATTAATCACCCAGGAGGTAAATAACGCAGAGAAAGAGAAGCGAGGTGAAGTGCTCATGGCGTTTCCTTATTAGAGTAGTGGTCGTCAGACTGGCACGACCGCTATCCTAATCATTTTGTGGAAACGCCTGCGTGAATCTCGTCACAGGAAAGAAAACGTTTACATACAATTATGCAACGTTCATCCCAAATCTATCATTTAGAATGATGTGACGGTGCAAAACTCAGGCAGATTTGAGTTCGACGCCCGAGGCTTTGAGTGTGAGTTTGCGCCAGATCCATTCGACCGGCCCCTGCCGGAAATACCGTAACCAGACCAGCGTGAACAGCAGATTACCTGCCCAGACCAGCGGCACCAGCGCCAGCAATTGTAAGCGGTCAAAGTGCATAAAGAAGCCGATTACGTTGAAGAACGTGGTGCAGATGAGCGTCTGGAGCAGATAGTTGGTCAATGCCATGCGGCCAACCTGCGAGATCCAGCGCACAAGGCGCCAGCCAGAAATCACCGACCAGAAGCCGTAACACAGCGCCAGATAGCTGACGGACTGCATCAGCGAACCGATTTCACGCGGCACCTGTAACAGAAAACCGCTCCAGCGATAGTCCCAGCCGGTCTTCCACTGCATATAAATCGCCGGGATTTGAATGAGTAATGAAAGCGGTAACAGTGCCGCCGCCACTTTGCGATAATGTGACTCGCGGAATTCGCCTTTCAGCCAGCCACTGCGCATCAGCCCGGAACCTATCAACATCGCGCCCGCCAGTTCCCAGCCGTATTGCGCACCGACCGCCAGCAGGCTCGAGGACAATAAATCCAGCCGGTTTTGAATCGCTTCCCAACCGCCTTTCAGCTTCCAGAATTGTTCATATTGTATTTCCGCCGGGCCAGGCACCCAGAACGTACCCGGCGACGGGGATGAAATCAGGCCAAGCATCGCCAGCACGGCGACGCCAATCATATACAGGATAATACCGGTCGAAATCAGCGACTGGCTGCTTCGCCCTTCCCGCAACATGCGCCAGCACACCAGACCAATCAGCCCATAAGACAGTAAAATATCGCCATCCCACAGGAAAATGGCGTGCAGAAACCCGCAAAACAACAGTAATGACAGTCTTGCCTGGATCCAGTGCTTGCCGCGCGGCAGCAGTAAATACAGGCCGCCGCCAAACAGCATCGCAAACATCATCAGGAATTTGCCCTGCGCAACCGCATCGAGCACCGCCCATGTCCAGGTATCAGACGTCGATGGCACGCCGGCATACCCCGGATTCAGATAAGCCGCCTTGGGTAACCCAAAGGCGCTGATATTGAGCAGAAGAATGCCAAAAATGGCGAGGCCACGGGCAAAGTCGAGCGTGGCAATACGTGAGCGCATACCAGACGTTCCTGTTAACGGTAAGGTGCAAAAAGTTGCGGGCTCCAGACAGACTAACGGCACCCTGAAGGTGCCGCAATATCAAACTTTCTGCCCGGTTAAAACGTCATCGCTTAACTGGCGTGTCTGACCGTTCTTAAAAATTCCTGACGGGTATTTTGGCTCGATTTGAACAATCCGCCCAGAGACGTCGTGGTGGTGGCGCTGGTCGCGTCACGCACACCACGCGCTTTCACGCAGTAATGCACGGCATCAATCGACACCGCCACGTTGGTGGTGCCGAGCAGGGTCTGCAAGGCCACCAGAATTTGCTGGGTCAGACGCTCCTGAACCTGCGGACGCTGCGAGAAGAACTGCACGATGCGGTTGATTTTCGACAGACCGATCACGGTATCTTTCGGGATATACGCCACGGTCGCTTTGCCGTCGATGGTCACGAAATGGTGTTCGCAGGTGCTGGTCAGGGTGATATCGCGCACGGTGACCATTTCATCGACCTTCATCTTATTTTCGATGACGGTGATTTTTGGGAAGTTGGCGTAATCGAGCCCGGAGAAGATTTCATCGACATACATTTTGGCGATGCGGTTTGGCGTTTCCGCCAGACTGTCGTCGGAGAGATCCAGATTCAGAAGCTGCATGATACCGGTCATGTGTTCCTGGATCCGCTGCTTGCGCGTTTCATTGTCGATAGGCAGAGCTTCACGCAAGGGGGTTTCCAGACCACGGGCTAACAGGGCCTCGTGAACCAAAATGGCTTCTTTACTCAGGGTAGGCATTCATTCTTCTCCGGCAGATGTAATCACTTTGACGCAGATCACGCCAAAGTGAGGTGGCTTACTGTAGTGGAGAGCGGAAACAGAATCCAGTGATTGTGTTTCATGATGGATGAAATAGCTGCAAGTTATCGTTTATGCCTGAACACCAAAGTCCCCGCGATAATAAATCCGACAAAAGCGACGTACAGTGCAGGCTCCAGACGGTGAGTCAGCGCAGTGGAAATGGCCGACAGGACCGGTCCGCACAACTGGCCAACCGCATAGCCGGTGGTCAGCAGCCCTGCCATATACCGGCTGTGATGAGGAGCCAGCTCGCGGCTGCACTGTAACGCCAGCTGGACCACGCTGAGGAACCCACCGCCCGTGAGCAATGCGCCCAGCACCAGTCCGCTCACCCCCGGTACCACTTCGGCACACAATATACCGAGCGCCTGGATCCACAACGTCAGCGCCAGACGCCGGTGCGTGGTCAGGCAGTGACGGGTCAGAATACCGATCACAATGCCAATCACCGCCGCGCCGCCGAACACCGGCCAGACAAACTGCGCAAACAGGCTGTCTGGAAAACGTGCGTTAGCCATCTGCGAAAGAAACGTTGCGGGCAGGATATACCCGAAGCCCGCCAGACTGTAGCTCCACACTAAGCGTTTGAGTGCAGGCGTCATCACCAGCGGTTCGGCCGCGACGTGCGACCGGTGCAAATCCCCTTTGCGCGGCAGATTCGGCGTGATAATCGCCACAAAAATCAGCGCCAGTACGCCGTACACACACCACGCCTGCGCAGAACTGAGCTGCAAACTGTGGATACCGACTGCCAGCATACCGCTGAGGAAAATCCCCGCGCCCGGTCCGGCAAATACCGCCGCGCTCATCGCCGGACGACCGTAATGCGCCAGCCGCTCGTTACACCATGCCGCGACCATCACCATCGCCCAGCCGCTGGTCCAGCCGATCAGAAAACGCACTACGCTGTGCAGCACTTCGCCGGAAATCACCGCCGACAGCAAGGTCAGTACCACGCCGCCCCACACGCCCAGCCACAGGCGTCGCTCGAGGTGCTTCGTCGCGCGCATTGCATCGTACGCACCGCACAGATAGCCGAGATAGTTGAAGGCCGCCACCAGACCCGCACCGGTCAGCGTGAACTGATGTTCAGCTATCATTAAAGGAACCTGCGGCGTAAAGGCAAAGCGCCCGATACCCATTGCGACCACAAAGGCCAGAAAACCACTTAGCGCAATACGAAAAGCCATAACCGCTCCGATGAGAGAAACCGCGACGCAACATAATAGAAACAATGAGTAAACATACTCAAAGCCGATCGCTGATAATAGTGTCTTTCCAAAAAGAAAGTTGTCACACAGGATGCAGGAAAGTTACAATCACGAAAACTGAATAATACAAACCAAGTTGTTTACGATAAGAGAACGCAGGAACTCATCATGGATCTCACCCAGTTGCGAATGTTTTGCTGCGTGGCAGAAACCGGATCGCTTGCGCGCGCGGCGGAGCAGTTACACCGCGTGCCGTCGAACCTGACGACCCGCCTGCGTCAGCTCGAACTCGAACTGGGCACGGATTTGTTCATCCGCGAGAAACAACGCATCCGCCTTTCTGCGATGGGCCATAACTTCCTTAATTACGCCGAGCGCATTCTGGCGCTGAGCGATGAAGCAATGAGCATCACCCACGCGGGCGAACCGGCCGGGAATTTCGCGCTGGGATCGATGGAAAGCACAGCCGCGACACGTCTTCCTTCGCTGCTCGCCGCCTATCATCAGGCGTTTCCGCAAGTGGCGCTCTCACTGGTCACCGGTACCTCCGGCGAAATCATCGACAGCGTGCGGGCCGGTCGTCTCGCAGCGGCGCTGGTGGATGCTCCGATCGATTTTGACGATCTCAATGGTTGCATCTCCTACCGCGAGCGCATGGTGGTGATCAGCCCGCTCAATCAATCACCGCTTGAACCGCCCGCCGGGCGCAGCGGCCACACCGTTTTTGCCTTCCGCCCGAGCTGTTCCTATCGCCAGCGTTTACAGGCGTGGATCAAACAGATGAACGTACCGGTGGCCAACACCATGGAGATTCAGTCCTACCACTCCATGATGGCGTGCGTCGCCAGCGGCGCGGGGATCGCTATGGTTCCGCGCTCGGTGCTTGAGCAACTGCCCGGTCACGAACGGGTCCAAATCCACGAAATCCCGGACGAATTTGCCGATACCGCCACCTGGCTAATCTGGCGTCGGGATGCATTCAGCCCCAACGTCCGGGCGCTGAAAGAACAGATCATTGTCCAAAATGACGGAGTGATCCCGTTACTCAAACACCCTCTGTCCCCCGAAGAAGTGGATTTGATGCACGACACTAAATCCATCCGTACCGATATTCATTTTAACCCGTAAGGAAAGTGTTGATGAGCAGCTCGATTGAACTACTCGAAGAGCACCGGATGTTTGGCGGCTGGCAGCAGCGCTACCGTCATACCTCGGCAAGCCTGAACTGCAGCATGACGTTCAGTATTTATCTGCCACCGGCAAAAGATGACACCCCACCGCCGGTGCTGTACTGGCTGTCAGGTCTCACCTGTAATGATGAAAACTTCACGACCAAAGCCGGTGCGCAGCGCGTCGCCGCCGAACTCGGTTTGGTGCTGGTGATGCCGGATACCAGTCCGCGCGGTGAAGGCGTCGCTAACGATGACGGTTACGATCTCGGTCAGGGCGCAGGTTTTTACCTCAACGCCACCCAGGCTCCATGGGCGGCACATTACCGGATGTACGATTATCTGGTGGATGAACTGCCAGCGCTTATCAACGGTCATTTCAAGGTCAGCGATCGTCAGTCGATCTCCGGCCACTCGATGGGCGGCCACGGCGCGCTGATGCTGGCGTTACGTAATCCCCAGCGTTTTCGTTCGGTGTCTGCCTTCGCGCCGATAGTCAATCCGGCACAGGTTCCCTGGGGGCGTAAAGCGTTCAGTGCGTATCTGGGTGATGACGAGAGTCAGTGGCTGCAATACGACAGCTGTCACCTGCTGAGTTCGCTGCCTGCGGATCAGACTCCGTTCCCGATTTTAATCGATCAGGGTGATGGCGATCAGTTCCTGGCGGATCAGCTTCAGCCGTCAAAACTGGCAGAAATCGCCCGCCAGCGCGGCTGGCCGGTGACGCTTCGCGCGCAGCCGGGATACGATCACAGTTACTTTACGATTGCGTCGTTTGTGGAAGAACATTTACGGTTCCACTCGGGGTATTTGCACCCGAAGGCATGAGCCTTTAAGCTCCACCCTTTCCCCTTGAGGGATCGCGAAGCCCGATAAGTTATAATCGGGCTTCTGCATTAGGAGTGAACTAACGCTCACTCAATATAAAATAATCATCCATATTCCTCGTTCCAAACAACCGACGGAATATGGGGAATTCTCCCCAAACGCTAACTTTTCAATTTCGGATCCAGCGCATCCCGCAATCCATCCCCCAGCAAATTAAACGCCAGTACAGTCAGGAAAATCGCCAGACTTGGGAAGATCGCCACATGCGGAGCCATCACCATATCGGCACGCGCCTCATTGAGCATCGCCCCCCACTCCGGTGTCGGCGGCTGGGCGCCCATGCCGAGGAACGACAGGCTCGCAGCGGTGATGATTGACGTCCCGATACGCATGGTGAAATACACCACGATCGACGACAACGTACCCGGCAGGATATGCCGGAACAAAATTGTGGTGTCGGACGCACCGATGCTTCGGGCGGATTCGATGTAGGTTTGTTGCTTAAGCACCAGCGTGTTGCCGCGTACCAGCCGCGCGAACGCCGGAATGCTGAAGATGGCGACGGCGATGATAACGTTCGACATGCCGTTGCCCATCACGGCGACGACGGCGATTGCCAGCAGGATGCCAGGGAAGGCAAACAGGACGTCGCAGATGCGCATGGTGATGCGATCCCACCAGCCTTCGTAATATCCCGCCAGCAACCCGAAGACCGTGCCGATGGCTGCGCCAAGGACGACCGAGAGCACCCCGGCGGTCAGTGAGATACGGGTGCCCATCAGGATACGGCTGAAAATATCACGCCCGAGAGAATCCACCCCGAGCCAGTGCATCATCGACGGGCCTTCGTTGAGACGGTCGTAATCGAAATAGTTTTCCGGATCAAACGGCACCAGCCACGGCGCGAAAATCGCGGCGGCTATCAGCAGCAGGATAAAAGCGCCCGCAATCATCGCAATATGCTGCCTGCGAAAACGACGCCAGAACGCCTTCCACGGTGTCCTTACCGCCTGTGATGTAGCAGTTTCTGCCGTCACCATCGGCAGACCTGCGAGTACGGCATTTCGCCGCCAGTTTTTCATGCGTTTGCTCACTTGTATCGGATGGAAGGGTTAATCACGGCGTACAGCATGTCCACCAGCAGGTTGATCAGGATGAACTCCAGCGAAAACAGCAGCACTTCGGCCTGAATCACCGGGTAATCGCGCATCTCGACCGAATCCACCAACAACCGCCCTAACCCCGGCCAGTTAAAGACTTTTTCGACCACAATTGAGCCGCCGAGCAGGAACCCAAACTGTAAGCCCATCATGGTCACCACCGGGATCATCGCGTTACGCAGGCCATGTTTTATCACCACCATGCCTTCGTGAACGCCCTTCGCCCGCGCGGTGCGCATGTAATCCTCCTGCATGACCTCAACAAAAGAGGCGCGGGTAAAGCGTGCCATGATCGCCGCCACGGCCGCACCCAGCGTGACAGATGGCAGAATGTAATGCTGCCAGCTGTCGGCACCCACGGTCGGCAACCAGCCAAGCTGGACGGAGAACACCTGCATAAGCAACATGCCGAGAGCAAAAGCGGGAAAGGAGATACCGGAAACGGCGAGCGCCATGCCGAGACGATCCGGCCAGCGGTTGCGCCAGACGGCAGACACTACGCCGATCACCAGCCCGAAAATCACCGACCACACCATGCTGGTCAGCGTCAGCCAGAAAGTCGGCATAAAGCGGGAACTGATTTCATCGATGACCGGACGTTTCGACACCATCGAATGACCGAAATCGCCGGTCAGCGCATTGCCAAAGAAGGTGAGAAACTGCTGATACAGCGGCTTATCCAGCCCCAGGTCCTGACGCACCAGCGCCACAACGCTGGCATCGGCGTCCTGACCGGCCATCAGCCGCGCCGGGTCGCCCGGTAAAAGATGCACAAACAAAAAGACCAGCACGGCCACAATCAGCAGTGTCGGGATCAATCCAAGCAGTCGTTTTAGAAAATAATTAAGCATGATTCGCTGTCTGTGATTGCACGATACGATATCCATGTTCCGTCGCAGGAACACACAAGTTCAGGGCGCGCAGCTAACCTGCTTCACGCCCTGAAAACTTCATCGCGTATTATTTCACATCCGCTTCATCAAAACTGAACGCGGTATCCGGCATCACATAGAAACCGCTCAGACGTTTGTTTTTCGCTGACACCAGACGTTCGGTCACTAAGAAGGCCCACGGCGCGTCGGTCCAGATTTGTTTCTGGGCATCGGCGTATAGTTTGGCTTTCTCGGCTTTGTCGGTGGTTTTCAGCGCATCGGTCAGGTCTTTATCCACCTGCGCATTGCTGTAAAACGCCGTGCCGAATTGTTTAGGCGGAGCCGCCTGGGTGGAGAACAGCGGTGACAGCGCCCAGTCAGCTTCGCCCGTTGAGGCAGACCAGCCGGTGTAGAACATGCGCACACCCGCCTCTTTCTGCCCGACGTTCTCAACCTGCGCCGCACGCTGCGCAGCATCCATGGCAGTCACGTTCACTTTGATACCCACCTGCGCCAGTTGCTGCTGGGTAAACTGCAAAACTTTCTGCGCGGTGCTGTTGTTATGCGACGACCACAGTGTGGTGGTGAAACCATCCGGATAGCCCGCTTCTTTCAGCAACGCTTTGGCTTTGGCCGGATCGTAAGGCCAGGGTTTGAATTTCGCAGCGTACTCAATACCCTGTGGCAATGGCCCTTCGGACGGTACGGCATAACCGGCAAACGCCACTTTGATCAACGCATCTTTGTTGATGGCGTAGTTGATTGCCTCACGCACCTTGACGTTATCAAACGGCTTTTGCGTGACGTTCAGGCTGATGTAGCGATGCAGGATCGAGGGTGCGGTAACCAGATCCAGCTTCGGATTTTTCTCCAGCAAGGCGGCCTGCTCGTAAGGCACCGGGAAGGCGAAATCCGCTTCGCCGGTTTGCAGCATTGCCGCGCGGGTATTGTTGTCTACCACCGGACGCCAGGTAATGGTGTCGAGTTTGGTTTCGTCTTTCTTCCAGTAGCCGTCGAATTTCTTCACTTTCACGAAGTCAGTCTGGTTCCACTGTTCCAGCGTATACGGGCCGGTGCCGACCGGATGGAAACCAATCTCTTTGCCGTATTTGGTCAGCGCCGCCGGAGAGATAATCACCGCAGACGGGTGCGCCAGAATGTTGATGAACGCCGAGAACGGTTCTTTCAGGGTAATTTTCACCGTGGTGTCATCCACCGCTTCGGTGCTGGCGATATTTTTGAACAGGTTATACCGCTTCAGATGGCTGTCCGGGTTGCTGGCGCGGTCAAAGTTAACCTTCACCGCCGCGGCGTTGAAATCGGTGCCGTCCTGGAACTTAATGCCCGGATGCAGTTTGATGGTGTACACCAGACCGTCTTTGCTTACCGTGTAGCTATCCGCCAGCACGTTCTCCAGCTTCATATTTTTATCGAAGCCGAACAGTCCCTGATAGAAGGATTTGGCCACCGCCTGCGACAGCGTGTCGTTGGCGTCATAAGGATCGAGCGAGGTGAAGTTAGAGCCTACCGCGACCACGACGTCTTTGGCTGCCCACGCCGAGGCGGACGCCAGCGAACCGAAAACAGCGGCAGCGAGCACGGCCTGACGGACAACGTTCTTACCTTTACGTTTCTGCTGATTCATGTCAGTTCCTTTTCCTGTCTTACCCGTTTGTCTTACAAGATTGACCGTTCAAAATGAGCGGCCACAAAAATCAGTACACACCGGCAATCGCGTGCCGTGCCACAAAATGTCCTTCCGCCACTTGTACCAGCGGGGCCACGCGCGGTTCATCGTTTAAATCGTGGATCGGGCTTGGGATTTCATCGACCAGCAGCGCCTGTTCTTTTCGCTTGTGCGCCGGATCGGCCACCGGCACCGCCGCCATCAGTTTGCGGGTATAGGCGTGCTGAGGATTTTCAAACACTGCGCGACGCGGGCCGATTTCCACAATCTGTCCGAGATACATCACCGCCACGCGATGGCTGATACGCTCCACCACGGCCATGTCGTGCGAAATAAACAGAAAGGCCAGTCCAAATTCTTTCTGCAAATCCATGAGTAAATTAATGATTTGTGCCTGAATCGACACGTCGAGCGCCGAGACAGACTCATCGGCAATCACCACTTTAGGATTGAGCGCCAGCGCACGCGCGATACAAATCCGCTGCCGCTGCCCGCCGGAAAATTCGTGCGGATATCGCTGCGCGTGTTCCGGCAGCAATCCGACCTTTTCCAGCAGCCACGCTACGCGGTCTTCCGCCTCTTTGCCTTTGGCGATTTTATGCACCAATAGTGGCTCCATGATCGAATACCCCACCGTCAGGCGCGGATCGAGCGAAGCGTACGGATCCTGAAAAATGAACTGAATGTCGCGTCGCAGATGTTGCAGCGCGCTGCCGCTCACGTCGGTCAGCGGCTGGCCGTTAAAGGTGATCGTCCCGCCCTGACTCTTCACCAGCTTGAGCAACGAGCGGCCGGTGGTGGATTTTCCGCAGCCGGATTCACCGACCAGCGCCAGCGTTTCGCCAGGATGTAAATCAAAACTGACTTTTTCCACCGCGTGAATGCGTCGGGTGACGCGGTTGAAAATGCCACTGCGCAGATCAAACCGCGTGACCAGATCTTTTACCTGCAAAATCGGCGGCGCGCCCGGCGTCAGGGTGTTTTGCACCAGTTGCGGATCGCTTTCAGATTGTTCGGGCAGAGGAAAACGCGCAGGCAGCGGTTTGCCTTTCATCGAACCGAGTTTCGGCACGGCGGCCAGCAGCGCCTGCGTGTAAGGCTGTTGCGGCGAATGGAAAATCGACGCCACGTCACCCGTTTCCACGCTGTTACCCTTGTGCATCACCAGCACGCGGTCGGCGATTTCGGCCACCACGCCCATGTCGTGGGTGATAAAAATCACCCCCATCTGCATCTCTTTTTGTAGCACGCGGATAAGCTGCAGGATTTGCGCCTGAATGGTCACATCCAGCGCGGTGGTAGGCTCATCGGCAATCAGCAGCGCAGGTTTACAAGACAGCGCCATCGCAATCATCACGCGCTGGCGCATTCCACCGGAAAGCTGGTGGGGAAAACTGTCGAGGATATTTTTGGCTTCGGGAATGCGCACTAAATCCAGCATCCGCAGCGCTTCCGCACGGGCGGCGCGGTGATCTTTATCCTGATGCAGACGGATGGATTCGGCGATTTGCTCGCCCACCGGAAACACCGGATTGAGCGAGGTCATCGGCTCCTGAAAAATCATCGCCATATCGGCACCGCGCAGGCTGCGCATTTGCGACTGCGAGGCGGCCATCAGTTCAACAATTTCGCCGTTACGTCGACGAAACTGCATTTCGCCCTGCGAAATCTGCCCGCCGCCCTGCTCTACCAGACGCATCAGCGCCAGCGAAGTCACCGATTTACCCGAACCCGATTCGCCTACGATCGCTAGCGTTTCGCCGCGTCGCACCTGAAAACTGAGATTATTGACTGCCGGGATCACCTGCCCCTCATGCGTGAACTGCACGCTGAGGTTGCTTACCGCCAGAACGCTCTCGGGCGGAAGGATAAGAGAGGGATTCATGACATTCTTCATGAACGGTAGATGCTGACGCTGGGGGCATCGCCGACGCGGGCAAATCCGCGGTACATGCCTTCGCTGTTAAACGGCAGCGCCACGTTGCCAAAGCGGTCGACAGCAATCATTCCGCCGATCCCACCGAGGGGTAGCAGCTTTTCCTGCACGACCTTGTGGGTTGCTTCTTCCAGCGATAATCCGGCGTATTCGATCAGGGCCGCCACGTCATAGGCCGCCACCGTGCGCATAAACACTTCGCCGGTGCCGGTGCTGGAAATCGCCACCGTATGGTTGCTGGCGTAGCAGCCTGCGCCGATGATAGGGGAATCACCTACGCGTCCGGCCTGTTTGTTGGTCATACCGCCAGTGGAGGTCGCCGCTGCCAGATTGCCCAGCGCGTCCATCGCCACGGCACCGACGGTGCCAAATTTGCGTTCAGGATCAAGCGGGTCGTTGCTTTGCGATGCGCCGTCGTGGTCGAGCAGCACGCCACTGTCGGCGGCAATGGCCCGCTGCAACTGGTCGTAACGTTCCTGCGTAAAGAAGTATTCCGCCCCGACCATTTCCTGTCCCTGCTCGCGGGCGAAGGTTTCTGCGCCTGCGCCGGTAAACATCACGTGCGGGCTGACTTCAAGCACCTTGCGGGCGGTGAGGATCGGGTTGCGGATATGGTTGACGCAGCTGATGGCACCGGCGTCCAGCGTGCGGCCATCCATAATACAGGCGTCTAATTCGTGGGTGCCCTGATGGGTAAAAACGGCGCCCTTTCCGGCGTTAAACAGCGGGCATTCTTCCAGTAATCGCACCGCTTCCGTCACCGCATCCAGCGCGCTGCCCCCTGCGGCAAGAATGGCCTGCCCGCTGGAAACAATGCGTTCCAGCTCGGCTAAATAATGTTGTTCTTTTTCGGCACTCATCGACGCACGGGTAATCGCCCCGGCGCCACCATGAATCGCAATGACCGGGCGCTTCTTGTTCGAAACGGAAGCCGCTGAATTATCAGTAGAAGAACTCATTAGCACTGCACCCTGTGTTGTTGTATTTATGTAAAGAGAAATGCGGACCTGTTTTTGACTATATTTAGCCCGCTACAGTATGTAAAGCAGAAATGTAAAACCACTGATACAGCGCTAATTGCTTAGATTGTTTGAGAAAATTAAATAAGGGGATCGAATAAACATCCAAGACAAATGACTAAATAACGGGAATAATAAACGTCCTAACCGTGGATAAAAGCACCTCTGGCTAAGCTTCCTGCGGCCTTTTTTATATTTTTTCTTTTTAGGGATTCAGTGATGGAAACTGTTTATAACCGCCGTCGGATCAATGTGATCTCCTGGCTCAGTTACTTCTTTACCGGTGGACTGGTTTCCACTCTCGGTATCGTTATCGGGCCAGTGGCAACCGCCTTCAACAAAGATCCGGGTTTCATCGGGCAAATGTTCTCCTTAATGAACATCGGTTTATTCCTGCCAATTATGGTCAGCGGCATCCTGATGCGTAAGTTTGATCTGGGCAAACAGCTGATGACCGGCTCCTTCGTTTCCGTACTGGTGTGTATCGCGCTGTTTATCGTGCCGTCTATCACGCTGTTTGGCGTGGGTGTGTTCCTGATTGGCGCAACGGCGGGCCTGATGATGTCCATCGGCAGCTATCTGGTGGTGCGCATCAATGATGATCCGAAAAAGCGTTCGGCGAACCTGATTTTCACCGACTTCTTCTTCGCGCTTTCCGGTATGACGCTCTCACTGGTGCTGGGCTTCCTGTTCAAACATGGCGCAAGCTGGCTGGCGATGTACGGCATCATGGGCGTGCTTAGCCTGCTGATGATCCTGCTCTGCGCAGGCCAGAAATTCCCGACCGTGGCACAACCGGTAAAAACCGAGAAAAACAGCAGCGTCGCACAGGAGCCATGGGGCATCGCGGTATTCTTCCTGTGTATCGCATTGTTTGCATTCGTATTTACCGAACTGGTCTTCACGCTGTGGATGCCAAGCTGGCTGCATGAACATTTCGGCATGGAAACCGACCGCGCCGCAATTTACATCACCACCTACTGGATGGTGAAAGCGATTGGCCTGTTCCTCAACCAGTTCACCGTCCGCTTCGTGAAACTGCGCACCTTCCTGCTGGTGTCTGTCGTAGTGGGTATGGCCAGCCTGAGCGTGCTGACCACCAGCAACTCCGAGCTGATGGTGCTGATTGCGGTCGGTCTGTTTGGTTTCTGTAACTCCGGCCTGTTCTCCGGCCTGATGAGCTACGGCAGCCTGCAGGTCAAGAACTCCCCGCCAACGCTGACCTCCGCGCTGCTGACCACTAGCTCCGTCGGCACGCTGATTTTCGCGTCGTTCTCTTCTTTCATCTACAACCAGTACGGTCTGTTCTGGGCGCTGAACATCGCCACCATTTCCTACGCGTTGCTGGTGCTGATGGTGATTTTTGCCAGCCTGAAAAGTAAGGCCGAGAAGATTAACCACGAAATTTCCGCTCACTAAATTCAATGCTTACAGCAGGGCTTCGGCCCTGCTGCTTCAGCCTTCCCCGCCCAGTGAATCCAGAAAACGTGCCGCCGCCGGTGTCACCGAATCCGTCTGATAAATCGCATATAAATCGACGGGTAACCTTTCGCTCAGCGCGCAGAACCGCACGCCCGGCCAGTGGATCCGCGCGTAGCTTTCCGGCAACAGCGTGATGCCATAGCCGTTCGCCACCAGCGCCAGCGCAGTTTGCGGCTCGTTCACCTGATGTTTCACCTGCGGCAGAAAGCCGTGCTGGCGGCACATCGAATAGAGATAACCGCCGAGGCTGGAGCTGTTCATCGGCATCAGAATAAAATCCTCATGCGCCAGTTCGCCCAGTACGACGCTGTTTTTAGCCGCCAGCGGATGCTGTTCTGAAATCGCCAACGCGACGTTCTCCCGTCCCATCAGCTTGCTGGATAGCCCCTGCGGCAGTGACACCCTGGCCTCGCGCCAGATACCGATATCAATCCTTTGCAGTTGCAGCGCGTCGATTTGCTGCACCGGCGTCAGTTCGGTAATCGACCAGCTGATTTCCGGCGCACTTTGACCGAAGCGGTTAAGCGCAGGCATCAGCGGCCCCCACGCGGCAGTGCCGACCGTGCCGAACTGAATGTGCCCGACCTCGCCGCGCCCGATTTTTCTCACCTGATGCAGGGAACGGTTGATGCTGTCGAGCATCAGCCCGGCTTCGCGCATAAGCGCCGCACCGGCAGGGGTCAGCGAGACGGAACGCGTGGTGCGCAGAAACAGCGGCGTGCCAAGCATCACTTCCAGTTCTTTAATGTGCAGGCTGAGCGGCGGCTGTGACATATTCAAACGCACCGCCGCTTTGCTGAAACTCAGCTCTTCCGCCACCACGCGAAAATAGTGCAAAAGTCGCAGATTTATCTGGCCGAGATCGAATACCGAGTCGGTAAAGGGTCGCGTCATGTTTGTCTCCGAAACATCGATTTATCCATAAATATGAATCTGTTGGATTTATAGGTTTTCGCTATAAATCCACCAGAACATCGGTATTAGACCTGAACAGCCGCTCACCCTAGCATTGCCAGCACCCCCTACCTACTGTGAACAATGAGAGAAGTGATCATGCTCAATAACAACGCTTTTGACTGTGCAGCAATTATCCGCCAGCGCGCACCGGGCTTTATTCCTCGGGCCGCGCTGATTTTAGGTTCCGGCCTCGGTACGCTGTGTGACGACATGGCCGACGCCATCGCCATTCCTTACAGCGAGCTGCCGGGTTTCCCGCAAAGCAGCGTCGTTGGCCACGCCGGTGAGCTGGTGCTGGGCACGCTGGAAGGCATTCCGGTGATGTGTATGAAAGGCCGCGGCCACATGTACGAAGGCCACGGCATGTCCGTAATGACCAGCGCCGTGCGCACCTTTAAACTGCTTGGTTGTGAATTCCTGCTGGCGACCAACGCAGCCGGTTCGATGCGTAAAGAAGTGGCGCCGGGCCGCCTGGTTGCCCTGACCGACCACGTCAGCTTTATGCCGGAATCCCCGCTGGCGGGCCCGAACGATGACCGTTTCGGGCCGCGCTTCTTCAGCCTGGCCAACGCCTATGACAAAGACCTGCGCGCTAAACTCCACGCGGTAGCCAGCAAACTGGACATCGACGTTGCGGAAGGCGTATTCGCTGCCTACACCGGCCCGAACTTCGAAACACCGGCTGAAATCCGCATGATGCAGACTTTAGGTTGCGACGTGGTCGGGATGTCCATCGTGCCGGAAGTGATTTCTGCCCGCCATTGTGGCCTGAAAGTGCTGGCGGTTTCTGCGATGACTAACTTCGCCGAGGGCCTTTCCGATACTCCGCTTTCCCATGAACAAACCCTGAGCTGCGCCAAACTGGCCGTGGGCGATTTCACCCGACTGATCCGTGCGTTCTTCGCCGACCTGTCAGCGGCTGCAAAATAAGGAACCGTGATGGAACAGACATTCAACCGCCAGCGGATCAATATGATCTCCTGGCTCAGTTACTTCTTTACAGGCGCGCTGGTTTCCACGCTCGGGATTGTCATCGGCCCTGTGTCACAGGCGTTTGGTAAAGATCCGGGCTTTATCGGTCAGATGTTCACACTGATGAATATTGGTCTGTTCCTGCCGATCATGGTCAGCGGCGTACTGATGCGAAAATTCAATCTGGGCAAACAGCTTATTACCGGCTCGGCGGTTTCCGTGCTGACCTGTATCACGCTGTTTCTGGTGCCGACCATCACCATGTTCGGCATCGGCGTTTTCCTGATTGGTGCAGCCTCTGGGATCATGATGTCCATCGGCAGCTATCTGGTGGTGCGCATAAATGAAGATCCGAAAAAACGCTCGGCGAACTTAATCCTCACCGATTTCTTCTTTGCGCTGGCAGGCGTGGTGTTATCCCTGTTGCTCGGCTATCTGTTCCAGCACGGCGCGAGCTGGCTGGCGATGTACGGTGTGATGGCGGTGCTGAGTCTGATGATGATTGTGTTGTGCGTCGGGCAGAAATTCCCGTCGATACCGCAATCGGAAAACGCCACTTCGATGAAGAAAGATGAGCAGCAGCGCTGGGGTATGTCCGTCTGGGTGCTGTGCTTCGCGCTGTTTGCCTTCCTGCTGGCTGAGCCAATTTTCACCATGTGGCTGCCAAGCTGGATGAAAGAACATTTCGGCATGGCCGCTGACAGTGCCGCGTTTTACATCACCACCTACTGGACGGTGAAATCCATCGGCCTGTTTGTAAATCAGTTTACGGTACGCTTCGTAAAACTGCGGACTTACCTGCTGATCTCCACGTTTGTCGGGCTGGCCTGTCTGGCGACTGCCGCCAACAGCGGGAATACGACACTTATCCTGATTTGCGCTGGCCTGTTCGGCTTCTGCAACTCTGGCCTGTTCTCCGGCATCATGAGCTACGGCAGCCTGCAGGTGAAAAACTCGCCGCCTACGCTCACCTCCGCGCTGCTGACCATCGGCACGATCGGTACGCTGATTTTCTCTACCCTGTCGTCGCTGGTGTACAGCCAGTACGGTTTGTTCTGGGCGCTGAATACTGCGACTATTTCCTACGTCTTCCTGCTGGTGGCGCTGATTTTCGCCTCCGTCAACAGTAAAGCCGAAGCGCTTGAGCAACAACCGGCGCACTAAGCACGGACATTGGCGCATAAAAAAGGGAAGACTCCACGGAGCCTTCCCTTTTCTTATTCTTACTGCCCGGTTACATCTGAGGGCAGCGCTGCAAACTGTTGAGCCAGGATGTCTGAGGCTGAGCAACCAGACGGCGGGCGCGTCCGTGGCGACGCAGGATCAAACCTTTATCCTGCATTTCACTGAGATCGCGGCGAATGGTTTCGAGACTCACATCCAGCGATTGTGCCAGTTCGCTAACCTGTAACACTTCATGCTGTTCAACCAGCTGAAGGATGGCCTGATGGCGATTTTTTTTAAGCACCGGTTATTCCTGTTTGTATGACAGTTGTGTGACGGATGTCACAAATAACGGTAAACATGATACCTGCGTTACATTGTTAATTTTGGGATCGATCTCAATTTTTCGACAATCCCCGCGAAGTTTTTACGCCTACAGCGATTTTTGGTTCGTCCCGTTTCTCTGTCATACTGTGCGCATGCTCTATTTTTCCGCCCGGCCTCCGGTGAAATCACCCGCGCCGCCGGGACGTAATCACTAAGGAATTTTCATGGAATTCAATACAGCCGGTTTAATCTCACTTCAGGAAGCGCTGGATAAAATGCGCGGCCACGTTCCGCCAAAAACCGCTCAGGATGCCGAATCCGTGGCGCTCGATACCGCCGCTGGACGCGTTACCGCCGCACCGGTGCTTTCGCCGGTATTCGTTCCGCCTTTTGATAATTCTGCGATGGACGGTTACGCCGTGCGTTGTGCCGATCTGCACGACGGCGCGGTACTGCCGGTTTCAGGCAAGGCCTTTGCCGGTGTGCCTTTCCACGGCGAATGGCCTGCCGGGACCTGCATCCGCATCATGACCGGCGCACCGGTGCCAGAAGGCGCGGACGCGGTTGTCATGCAGGAACAGGCGGAAGTCTCGGACGCAGGCGTGCGTTTCACGCATGCGGTCACGTCAGGCCAGAACATCCGCCTGACCGGTGACGACATCAAACAAGGCGACAGCGTATTGCCGCAGGGCGTGCGTCTGGGCGCGGCAGAGCTGCCGCTGCTGGCTTCGCTGGGTGTGACCGAGGTTCAGGTGTGGAAAACGTTGAAAGTCGCCGTGTTCTCAACTGGCGACGAACTGCAACCGGTAGGAACGCCGTTGCAGGAAGGTCAGATTTACGACACCAACCGTTTTGCAGTGCGCCTGATGCTGGAACAGCTGGGCTGCACAGTGCTTGATCTGGGCATCATTCGCGACGATCCGCAGGCGCTGCGCAAAGCCTTTGAAGAAGCCAACGCGTTTGCCGATCTGGTGATTTCCAGCGGCGGCGTCTCCGTCGGCGAAGCCGATTACACCAAACAAATGCTCGATGAGCTGGGCGAGATCGGATTCTGGAAACTGGCAATGAAACCGGGCAAACCGTTCGCCTTTGGTAAGCTGAAAAACAGCTGGTTCTGCGGCCTGCCGGGCAATCCGGTCTCTGCGGCGCTGACGTTCTATCAGCTGGTGCAGCCGTTTATCGCCCAACTGGCTGGCCACACCGCGTGGCAGTTCCCGCCGCGTTTGCAGGCTGTCGCTGTCACGCCACTGAAAAAATCGGCGGGACGTCTCGATTTCCAGCGCGGCATTTACAGCACCAACGCACAAGGCCAGCTGGAAGTTCGCACCACTGGGCATCAGGGTTCGCATGTCTTCAGCTCCTTCAGTCAGGCCAATTGCTTTATCGTGCTTGAGCGTGATCGCGATAATGTCGCCGCCGGTGAAATCGTCGAAATCGAACCCTTCAACGCCCTGCTGCGGAGCTAAATATGACGACGCTGCCGGAACTGACGGACGCCGAAACCCTGCGTTACAACCGCCAGATCGTCCTGAAAGGGTTTGATTTTGATGGCCAGGAACAGCTGAAAGCCAGCCATGCGCTGATTGTCGGGCTGGGCGGATTAGGCTGCGCGGCGGCGCAATATCTGGCCGCCGCCGGTACCGGCACGCTGACGCTGCTGGATTTCGACACCGTCTCGCTTTCCAATCTGCAACGCCAGACGCTGCACACTGATGCGCGGATCGGCATGTCGAAAGTGGAATCTGCTGCGATAGCGCTGGCGGCAATCAATCCGCATATCCGGCTGAATCAGGTGAACGCGCAGGCGGATGACGCATTGCTCAGCGACCTGATCGCCGCCTGTGATGTGGTGGTCGATTGTACCGACAACGTCACGACGCGAAATCAGCTAAACAGTGAATGTTTTGCGCAAAAAAAACCGCTGGTTTCCGGCGCGGCTATCCGCATGGAGGGGCAGCTCAGCGTCTTCACCTACCAGCCGCAGGAGCCCTGCTATCGCTGCCTCAGCCGGTTGTTCGGGGAAAATGCGCTGACCTGTGTCGAGGCTGGCGTCATGGCACCTTTGGTTGGCACCATCGGCAGCTTGCAGGCGATGGAAACCATCAAGCTGCTGACAAAATTCGGAGACACTCCTCGCGGAAAACTGCTGATGTTCGATGGCATGACGATGCAATTTCGCGAGATGAAACTGATGAAAGATCCGCATTGCGAGGTGTGCGGTAGTCATTAATCCGCTGATTTTAGGTATAAAAAAAGTCCGCTAATTTCGCGGACTTTTTATTGGCATCAGCACTGATTAACTATTAATGCCCTGACTACGTAAATAATCTTCGTAGTTGCCGGAGAAGTCGATAACGCGGGTCGGCGTCATTTCCAGGATACGGGTCGCCAGTGAGCTCACGAATTCACGGTCGTGGGAAACGAAGATCAGCGTGCCTTCGTACATTTCCAGTGCCATGTTCAGTGACTCGATGGATTCCATATCAAGGTGGTTAGTTGGTTCATCCATAATCAGGATGTTTGGACGCTGCATCATCAGTTTCCCGAATAACATACGACCTTTCTCACCACCGGAAAGCACTTTCACTTTCTTCTTGATATCGTCCTGACCGAACAGCAGACGACCCAGAACACCGCGTACGGCCTGTTCATCATCTTTCTCGGATTTCCACTGGCTCATCCAGTCGAATACGTTCATGGAGTCATCGAATTCATATTCGTGATCCTGCGCGTAATAACCGATTTTAGAGTTTTCGGACCATTTCACTGAACCGGTTTCCGGCTCATGCTCACCGACCAGCGTTTTCAGCAGGGTCGATTTACCGATACCGTTCGCGCCCAGAATCGCGACTTTCTCGCCAACTTCCAGCATCAGGCCAAGGTTTTTAAACAGCGGACCGTTATCGAAACCTTTGGTGATTTTTTCCACTTCCAGTGCATTACGGAACAATTTCTTGTCCTGCTCGAAACGCATGTAAGGGTTCTGACGGCTTGACGCTTTGATTTCGTCGAGCTGAATTTTATCAATCTGACGGGCACGTGACGTCGCCTGTTTAGATTTGGAGGCGTTGGCGCTGAAGCGGCTAACGAAGGATTGCAGTTCAGCAATCTGCGCTTTCTTCTTGGCGTTGTTGGCGCTCAGAAGTTCACGGGCCTGCGTTGCCGCGGTCATGTATTCATCGTAGTTACCTGGATACACGCGCAGTTCGCCGTAGTCCAGATCCGCCATGTGCGTACAAACCATGTTCAGGAAGTGACGGTCATGCGAAATGATGATCATGGTGCTGTTACGTTCGTTCAGCACCTGCTCCAGCCAGCGAATGGTATCGATGTCCAGGTTGTTCGTTGGTTCGTCGAGCAGCAGAATTTCCGGGTCAGAGAACAACGCCTGCGCCAGCAATACACGCAGTTTAAAGCCCGGCGCGATTTCGCTCATCAGGCCGTAATGTTGTTCTACCGGAATGCCGACGCCGAGCAGCAGCTCGCCCGCGCGGGATTCAGCGCTGTAGCCGTCCATCTCACCGTATTCGACTTCCAGATCGGCCACTTTATAGCCGTCGGCTTCGCTCATTTCCGCCATCGCGTAAATGCGGTCGCGCTCTTCTTTCACGGCCCACAGTTCGTTGTGGCCCATGATCACGGTGTCCAGCACGGTGAACTCTTCGAAGGCGAACTGATCCTGACGTAATTTACCCAGACGCTCGTTCGGGTCGAGTACGACGTTACCCGCTGAAGGCACTAAGTCGCCACCGAGGATCTTCATGAAAGTGGATTTGCCACAACCGTTCGCGCCAATCAGGCCATAACGGTTACCGCCGCCAAATTTCACGTTAATGTTTTCAAATAACGGCTTGCTGCCGAATTGCATGGTGATGTTGTAAGTACTTAGCACAACGCTCGCTCTTAATTGGGAAATGTGATTTGGCGCGCATTATGCCACAACGGCGCGACGGGATCGCCTCTCGTTGTGTACAAATTTCACTCGATAGTAAAAAAATTCGTCATGCGCGGGAAAATGTCAGAAATATAAACATAAAAAAACCCGGCCTCAGCCGGGTTTTCCAATACAACTTCGGATATCAGAAGCTGTAACCGATCACGCCGTAGTAACCCCAGCCGGTAGATTTCACATCGAAATTACCGTTACCAAAGTTCAGCTCAGCGCCGTCAGCCCACTGGCCGCCGTTGTGGAAGTAACGCGCCACGAACGAGTAATGCCAGTGTGTGTAATTCAGCGAGAGGATATGGCTGGAGGCGATAGAGTTGTTAGAACGGGCTTTTTTGCCGTTCAGGTCACGGAAATCGTCGTCGCCCAGTGAAGAGCCCCAGTCAAAGTTGGTGAACCCGATGTAGCTCAGGTTGCCGCCCCACATTTCAGTCAACGGAACGAAATATTTCACTTTGAAACGGTATCCGTCCCAGCTGTTTTCGTTGGCCGCGCTGTAGTTTTCCCACTGGTATTTCGCATACACGTTCAGAGACAGGCTCATCGGCAAACCGGTGTCGATATCGGTGCCCAGACCCATGTACCAGGTGTTCTGACGGTTATCGCTGTCCGGGCCCATATCGTAGATATAGTTGTTGGCGAAGTACCATTCTTTGAACGGACCAAAGCTCAGATCAGTGCCGGTCAGCTTATCAATAGAGAAGCGAGGTTCGATCTCCATAAACAACGGTGAACCGTTTTTATCCCAGATACCGGTATCGTTGCCGTTACCCGCACCGAAGGTTTTAGGGATATCGATGTAGCCGTAGAAATCAAACCAGTCTTTGTGCGCAAACGCTTCATATTCGAGATAAACGTCGTTACGAATTGTCGGTCCGAAACGGGTATCGGCGCTACCTACAACGTTTACACTCTGGTGCCACCAGTCGGAAACAAATTCGCCCTTGCTATCATCAGCGAGCACGGTCGCGCTGTAGGACAAAGCCATCAAAGCGCCTGCTGCAATAATTTTATTTTTCATATTTTTACCAGAAGCGGGGGAGGAACAACGCCTTGCCACTTTCAGACGTTGCATATATCAAACCCTAAAACTGTGATCCGCAACCGATTGCTGCATATAGTTCAAAGAACATGCAATTACCAGCGACTTCCTACAAGAGTTAACTTTTCTTAGCTAATAAATAGATTTGGTCAAGGTTTGTCAATTTGTGTTTCATTCTGATACATCCTCAATGTGACACCGATCACATATATGTTTCAGAACGATTTCATTCACCCGACAGAGAGTGAAAAAAACACCTGTGCGATTATTCATCAATCGTTATTTGTCATGCTATAATCATGACAATTAACGATGCGGAGGCACACATGATGAACACGAAATTTTCCGGGCTGTCTTCCAGCCCTTTGCAACAACCTGCAACGCCGCTTTGGCAGTCTGCGGGGCTTCCCGCAAGCAGCGGCATCAGTTTGATAAATGCCATACAAAAGGGATTTCCGGTTGATAGTATCAGTCGTCTTAACGATGAGCTGGGATGGCCGAAGATGGTATTACTGGAAGTCATGGGCATTAACGAGCGCAATTTTGCGCGGCGAAAAGCAGGGAACGGGTTACTGAAAAGCGATGAGAGTGAACGCGTCGCGCGTCTGGTTCGCACCATTGATGCAGCCACAGATTTATTTGAAGGCGACCGTATGGCGGCGCTGGAATGGATAACCCGCCCTGCTCCGGCGCTGGCAGGTTCACGTCCGCTGGAACTGCTTTCGTCAGAAGCGGGAGCCGTGGAGGTCAACCGGCTGATCGGACGTCTTGAATACGGGGTATTTAGTTGAAGCTGTTCCGTATCACCAAGACAAAACATCTGGGCACCGCGTGGTCGGGCACCGGCGCTCAGATTTATGGTGGCCGATGGAATCCGCCCGGCAGACCGGTGGTTTATCTGGCCGGTAGCCAGTCACTGGCGATTCTGGAAATGCTGGTGCACATCCACTCCAGTATGCTGATGCAATCCTACACGCTGCTCAGCATCGAAGTGCCGGACGATTTGCTCGATACGCTGGAGGTCTCAGAACTGGCGGCAGACTGGCGCAGCCCTTCTCCACCAGACAGTACGCAGCGTCAGGGAGAGGTCTGGCTGGTGGAGGGTGACTATGTCGGGCTGAAAGTGCCGTCTGTTATCGTGCCATCGGAGTACAACGTTTTGCTCAATCCGCAGCATCCGGCGTTTGGGGATTTACTGGCCTCGGTAGAACGCGAGCCGATGATATTTGACCCGCGTCTGCAATAAACGCGGGTCATGAAGGATTACTCTGTTTTCCTGTTGCTGCGGTAGATAAGCGCCAGCGCAATGATAAGACAAGGGATCGCCGCCAGACGATGCCACGATAGCGGGATCTGCGGATTATCCAGCCAGCCGAAATTATCGATGAGCATCCCCATCGCCAGCTGTCCCAGAATCACGGCCACCGTCGCCACAGCCGTTCCTACACGCGGAACAGCGGTCACCATAATGATGATGTAAGGCACACCGAATAATGCCCCGGCCAGCTGCCATTTTGGCACGGTCAGCAAGGTCGCCTGTTGCGGCGTTTGCAGAAACAGGATCAGCACTGCGGTAATCGCCGCGCCCACGCTGAAGGTCAGGAAGGCGCTTTTCAGCACGCCCACTTTCTCGCCAAGCTGACCGTTCACCGCCGCCTGCATACTCAGCGCCGCGCCCGCGACGATCGCCAGAATAATCATAATCAGTTCAGACATCGGTTAACTCCAGGCAATCAAAACAAGGGCTGCAACGATAAACAGCAAAGCCAGTAAACGCTCGCCGCCGACTTTCTTATGAGGTGTGCCAAACCAGCCGTAATGGTCAATCAGCACGCTTTTCGCCACCTGCCCTGACAAAATTGCGATCATCGTCATACCGATGCCAATCACCGGCGTCGCCAGCGTCAGTACGACCACATACACCGGCCCGAGCACCCCGCCGAGCAGCTGCCAGCCGGGCTGTTGCGTAAACGACGGCGCATTACGCGGGCTGAAAAACAGCACAAGCAGACCGGTCAGCACCGCCCCGACGCCAAATATGCTCAGCGTGGCCCACAGGTGCCCCACTTCTGTCCCGAGCGGCCCGAGCAGACCAGCCTCCAGCGAAAGCCCCATGCCCGCCAGAATGACCAGCGGAATTAACATCAGATTCATTATTAGCTTGCTCACTCTATTCTAAGAAGCGGCGACTATAGCGTGGCACTTCTTTGCGAAAAACAGCACAATAAGGAAAATACCTTTGCGGATATTGCACAGATGAAGACCTTCAACCAGATCAACATCCAGTCCCTGCGCCTGTTTGTCGCAGTACTGGATCAGGGGAATTTCTCAGAAGTCGCGCGTCGCGAAGCGATGTCCCCTTCAACGGTATCCCGCGTCATTTCACAGCTGGAACAGGCACTGCAAACGCAACTGCTTTATCGCAATACGCGGGCTGTCAGCCCCACCGAATCGGGCAAATTGCTGGCCGATCATGCCCGTCAGGTGCTGGCACAGCTGGAACTGGCGGCGCTGGATTTGCAGGAGCAGGACAGCGAACCGGGCGGTCTGGTGCGTATCAATGCCCCCGTCGTTTTCGGCCAGCGGCACATTGCGCCCTGGCTGCATGAACTGAGTGCCCACTATCCGCGACTGAATATCGAACTGATGCAAACTGATGATTTTATTGATCCCTTGCAGGACAGCGTGGATTTGCTGATCCGCATCGGGGTCATGGCCGATTCCACGATGCAGGCACGCACGCTCGGGCAACAGAATTTCCGCCTCGCCGCCAGCCCGGCCTATCTGGCACGGGCGGGCACACCCGCCACACCTGCTGACCTTGCTTCGCACAGCTGTCTGGTCTTCAAAGGATTCGCCGGTTCGCAGCGCTGGTACTTCCGCGAATCAGATCAGGAATGGCGCTCTTACAGCTTGCGTGGCGTGCTTACCAGTAATAACGCAGAAACGCTGACGCAGGCGGCCATCGACGGCATGGGGCTGGTGGTATTTCCCACATGGCTTATTGGCGATGCCCTGCGGGAGGGAAGGCTGGTGAGTGTGATGAAATCGTATCAGGTGTCGACATCACCGGAGCCACAGACGATCGCGGCGTTGTATCCGAATGGCCGGAGAACATCGATTAAGGTGCGGGCAGTGATTGATTTTCTGGTGGAGAAATTTGGCGCACCGGCGTATTGGGAACATTGAAGGTGACAGCTCCCTCCCCTTCGCAGGAGAGGGAGCTGTCCTAGCACTGTTTTACTAAGCCGCCCTTACAGCGGCCTCCTGCAAATCAGAAACTATAATCGACAGCGGCGAAATATCTCCGTCCATCTTCGTTATAACTATAATCGTCCCGATTCAGATCTTTATCGCCGAGGTTCAACACCCCGGCCCGGATTTTCACGGCCTTATTCACCTGATACGACCCGCCGGTGTTCCAGACAGTGTAGCCACCCGGCGTCGGGTTGCCGTCGGTGACGGTGCGGCTTTTGCCTTTGTAGTTGGCAGAAAGGTAGAAGCTCCAGGCGTCCCACGGTTTCCAGTCGAGCGTGGCGTTGGTGGTGTGGAACGGCAGATCGGATAACGGTTTGTTGCCGCCGTTGCTCAGATCGCGGGCGTCGTTGTAGGTGTAGTTCAGCTTCAGGTTCCATGCCTCGGCGACCGGCAGGCTGACTTCCGTTTCCAGACCGCGAATTCGCGCTTTGTTCACGTTGTAATATTTGAAGATCGGATTGCCGCTGGCGTCGAAGCCGACGAAATTCTGGTAAGTCGGTGCCAGGTTTTTATTGGCGGTGCGAATAACGGTGATCATGTCATCAATGTCGTTCTGGAACACCGTCGCGCTGGCGTTAACGTCTTCCAGCAGTCCTTCTTCCCCGGCGTAGTAAAGGCCGAACTCGATGCTTTCGCTGGTTTCCGCTTTCAGATCTTTACTGCCGACTACGTTACAACCGCCGCGGCAGGATGCACTTTGCCAGTCAGGGCTAAGCTGTAACAGCGATGGCGCTTTGAAAGCCGATGCCCAGCCGCCTTTGAGCGTCACGGTGTCAGTGGCGTTGTAAACCAGATAGGCACGCGGGCTCCAGTTAACGCCGTAATTTTCGTGGTCATCCATACGCACGCCGCCGGTCAGCGCCAGACTTTCGAAAATCCGCCATTCATCTTCAAGGAACAGCGCGTACTGATTGGCCTGCGTGCTGCCACCGTTTTTCATGTTCACGCCGTCTTCCAGCTTATCGTTGCGGTATTCTCCGCCGAACGTCATCAGCTGATTGTATTCGCCCAACGGAATAACCACTTTGCCGTCAAGAGAGTTGTTTTTCGACGTGATCGTTTCGGCGTTTTTGTTCTCGATGTTTTCACCGTAGAAACGCAGTTCGGTATTGGCTAATCCCCAGCGCCCGTTATGCCCGAGCGAGTAGTTTTCGCGCTCAATACGGTTTTTATCCAGCGTATCGGAATCCCTGTCCTGACGGTCCATGCCGTAGCCAAAGGTGATGTCCTGATCTTTATCCGGCGTCAGTGAAAATTCGACGTTAGCGTTGCGCGAGGTGTAACCCTCGATGCGCGGCTGGCCGGTGCTGCCGCTTGCGGAACTGGCCTGATCTTTTTCACGTTTGCCCAGCGCGCCGTAGACCTTCACGCCTAACAGGTCGTCAATCAGCGGGCCACTGGCGAACACGTTGCCATTGCCCGTATCGCCGCGATCGCGATGTTCCTGCACGGTTGTATCGGCGCTCACCGTTCCGTGCCAGGCTTTGCCGACTTTACGGGTAATGATGTTGACGACGCCGCCCAGCGCGTCGGAGCCATACAGCGAGGACATCGGCCCGCGCACCACTTCAATGCGCTCGATGGATTCGGCGGGGATCCAGCTTAAATCAAAATCGTTATGACGGAAGACGGCGTTGCGGGAGTTCACGCGCTTACCATCCACCAGAATCAGAGTATAACCGCTGCCCAGACCACGGATACTGACGCCCTGTCGGTTGTCACTTTCGTTGGTGATCTGCACCCCCGGCACATCTTTGAGGACGTCTTTGAGATTTTGCACCGGCTTCTTTTGCAGATCTTCGCGGGTGATCACGCTGATACTCGCCGGCGCGTCTTTAAGGTTTTGTTCGACGGCGGAGGCAGTTACCACCATCTGATCTTCTTTTTCTTTTACTTCGGTTGTGTCTTCTGCCATCACAGGAAACGCGGCGGCAAACAGCTGTGCGACTAACCCGGCTTTGATCGCCGGTGTGAATTTAACCTTAACCATTTCTTCTCTCCATGAGATAAAACAACCCCGTCAGTGCGGGACGTTGCAATGCATTTCCGTCAATCCGGTAAAAAAAGTGCGAACGAAATCGCCCGGATGATCAGGATTTTGTTTTTAGTTTCAGGCTCACAATGTGAAAGGCGGACGCTGCTACTTTGGCTGCGTCCGTTTTTTAGTACTTCATCTGACTACGATTTAGATCGAAGGGTCGCCTACCAGTCCGTCGATGAGGATTTGCGGCGTTCCCTGCGAGCAGCGTTCAATACGTCCGCGCACGCCGTAAACGCGCGCCAGACTGTCGGCGGTGATCACCGCCTCGGGTTCGCCATCGGCGATCAGATGCCCGTCTTTGAGCATCAAAACACGATCACCGTGGCGCAGCGCGATGTTGATGTCATGCACCACCACCACGGTCACGATATTGCGTTTTTGTGTTTCCTGCCGCACCAGATCCATCACGTGGAATTGATAATTCAGATCCAGCGCGCTGAGCGGTTCGTCGAGCAGTAACAACGAGGGCTGGCGGATTAAAGACTGCGCCAGACCGACCAGCTGTTTCTGCCCGCCGGAGAGCTGGTCGAGGTAGCTCAGCGCCAGATGTTCGATGCCGAGCTGTCGCAGCAGCGTCATCACTTTATCGGTACCTTCCGCCGCTTTGCCTTTTCCACCAGACGCACGCTGGGCAACGATAATCGATTCCAGTACGTGAAGATGCACACCGGCAGGCAGAGTTTGCGGCAGATAGACCACCTGCTCGGCACGGCGGGCGAACGGCATCGGCATCAAATCGTGGCCATCGAGCATCAGTTGCCCTTCCGCCCGGTTTAGCCCCGCCAGCGAACGCAGGAGCGTCGATTTACCGCTGCCATTCGGTCCCAGCAGTACCGTGATTTTGCCACGCGGCAGCATCGGCACATTGAGGTCACGAATAACCCGGCGCTTCGGATAACCGGCGTTGAAATCGCGAATTTGCAGCCCTTGCGTGGCGGCATTCAGGAGTTCCTGAGAAGGGGTTTCCAGCATGGCAGACATCAGACGTTCCCCCGATGACGAAGAATAATGCTCAGGAAGAACGGCACGCCGACCAGCGAGGTGACAATACCGACCGGAATGATGACGCCGGGCACCAGATTTTTCGACGCAACAGAAGCCATCGACAGCACCAGCGCGCCGATCAGCGCACTGGCCGGCAGGTAGAAGCGGTGATCCTCACCAAACATCAGGCGAGCTATGTGCGGCGCGACCAGACCGATAAAGCCAATCGGCCCTACGAACGCCACCGCCAGTGCGGAAAGAATACTGATGCGCAACAGCGTGCCGAGGCGCAGACGGCGCACGTCAATACCAAAACTGACTGCGCGGTCTTCACCCAGACGCAGCGCCGTCAGCTTCCACGCGCTCATCATCGACCACGGCAGCAAAATGAGGAAAGCGAACATCATCACCCCGAGTTTCACCCATGATGCACGCGCCAGACTGCCCATCGTCCAGAAGACTAAACCCTGCAGGGTGTCTTCGGTGGCGATGAACTGCATCAGCGAAACCAGTGCGTTAAAGGTAAAGACCAGCGCGATACCGAACAACACCACGCCTGAGCTGGCGACGCGTGTCCAGCGGGTGATGCCATCGAGCATCAGCGCGGCGAGGAGTGCAAAGATAAAGGCGTTAGCGGAGATAAACCACTGATCGGGCACGCCCGGAATACCGATGCCAAGGACTATCGCCAGCGCGGCGCCAAAGGCGGCTGCGGACGACACGCCGAGCGTAAACGGGCTGGCCAGCGGGTTATTGAGGATGGTCTGCATTTCGGCACCGGCGAGGCCAAGAGACATTCCCACCGCAATCGCCATCAGCGCATACGGCAGGCGAATATCCCAGACGATTACCCGCGTGCCCGGATCGGCGGCGGCCGCATCAAACAAGGTTTTCCACAGCGTACTGAGTGACAACCCCGAAGGCCCCATCACGAAATCAATCACCAGTGAGACGACAATCGCCAGCACCAGGACAAGCATGATGAACAAACGGCGGCGTACGATATTCTGGTATTGCCCCATAACGCTGTTGTCGGCATTGGCTTTCGCCGTCAGCGCAGGTTCGGTGGTTGCACTCATGTTTTGCTTCAATCTCATCAACGTAAAAACTTACAGCAGGATAACTTACTTCCCGCTTTCCGGTTTAACTGCGTCCGTCCAGTAGGTGCCCGTCGGCTCCACGGCGAGGAACTGCTTATAGAGTTGGTTCTGGGTTTGCTGCGGATCGAGATCCGCAAACTTCTGCGGATAAAACGCTTTGGCAAAGACCTGAACCGCCAGCACGTTATACGGCGAGTTGTAATAATTGTGCCAGATGCCAAAACTGCGGCCTTCTTCCACCGCTTTCAGCGTGCTGATGCCTTTACGCTGCAACAGCGGTGTCAGACTGGCGCGGGCCTGCTCCGGCGTGGTCTGTGCGCCAAGCACCAGACCGGTCGGTGCCGAATCGCCCGCGTTGGCCGGTTTGCCGCCACCGCTGACCAGATAAACGTCCGGCTGCGCGGCGATCACTTTTTCAAGATTGACCAGTCCCAGCGGCCCCGGCAACAGCGGTTTGGCGATGTTCACACCGCCCGCCTGATCGATAAAATCACCCATGTTGCCCTTTCCGGCAGAACGGCAGCATTCATCAGCGGTAGACGCACGCAGTTCGATGAACACTTTTGGCTTATCCTGCTCGGGTATGTTTTGGGTCACATCGGTAACGCGTTTGATGTTGTCTTTATAAAACGCGATGTAATCCTGCGCCTGCTTTTCGCGGTTCAGGACTTTGCCCAGCAATTCCATGCTCGGCAGGGTATTTTTCAGCGGTGAGGTGCGGAAATCAACAAAGACGACCGGCACACCGGCTTTTTGCAACTGCGTGACCAGCGCGCTTTCTTTGCCCGGACCGTGCCCCGACAAACCAAAAATCGCCAGCTGCGGATTGAGCGTCAGCACTTTTTCAGGGCTGATGCTGTCGGCGCTGGTGTTACCAATCAGCGGGATTTTGTCGATCTGCGGGAATTTAACCTGATAGGTGGCATAGGTTTGCGGATCTAATTTGCGGAAATCGCCCTGCCAGCCAACAATGCGGTCGAACGGTTTCTGCCCTTCCAGCAGGGAAACAGCGAAGAACAAACGCCCTTCTCCCAGCACCACACGCTGAACATCATCCGGCACCGTGACGGTTCGCCCGGTGATATCGGTCACCGTGACGGCCTGCGCACCAAAACTCATGACGCCCATTGCCAGTGCAAAAATGCCTCCTGCAACGCGAGTGCTTACCAAATTCTGCTGATAATTCATCTTCTTCCGATTCCTTTACGTTTCCCTGAAGAGGCGCTAACAATAAAAGAAATGATAACGATTATCAATGCAGTTTACATAACCCATAAAGGGTACAGATGGATGGCGCGCAGTGAAACAAGACTGAGGTAACAAAGCATTACGCTGCCGGGCGAAGGAAAAGGAAGTATAGGCATAAAAAAAGCGGACCCGAAGCTCCGCCTTGATGACCGCGTGAAAAACGCAAATCCCGTTATTTGTCGTTACTTTTGGTTTCGACGTATTTTGGGAATTCCATTTCGCTGTATTTCACCACTTTCGTGCCTTTCGTCAGCTTGTAACCGAACCAGATGATCAGGAACAGCGGCAGGCCGATATAGGTCGCGGCGACGCCGTACCAGTCGATGGTGTCTTTCAGGAAGGCCTGATAGTTCTGGCCGAGTGTAATAATCAGACACAACACAAAGGCGAATACCGGACCGAACGGGAAGAAACCAGACAGATACGGCAGGTCTTTCAGATCACGTCCCTGAGACACGTAGCCGCGACGGAAACGATAATGGCTGATAGCAATCCCGAGCCAGGCGATAAAGCCGGTCATGCCTGACGTGTTAAGCAGCCACAGGTAGACGGTCTGATTCCCGAAGGTTGAGCTCAGGAAGCACAGCGCGGCAACGACGGTCGTCGCATAAAGCGCGTTACGCGGCACACCGCCTTTCGACAGTTTGGCGAACATACGCGGCGCTTTGCCTTCGCTGGCCAGCGTGAACAGCATACGGGTGGACGCGTACATGCCTGAGTTACCGGCGGACAGCACGGCGGTCAGGATCACGGCGTTCATCACCGCGGCGGCGGACAGCAGACCGGCGTTGCGGAAGACCAGCGTGAACGGGCTGACGGAGATATCGCCGACTTCGTTACGCAGCAAATTCGGGTCGGTGTAAGGAATGATCAGGCTGATGACCAGAATTGCCAGAATATAGAACAGCAGGATACGCCAGAACACCTGGCGCACCGCGCGGGGAATATTCTTGGCCGGATTCTCAGATTCGCCCGCCGCGACGCCGATAAGCTCAGTCCCCTGGAAGGAGAATCCGACGATCATCGCCACGCCTATCATCGAGGCAAACCCGCCTGCAAACGGCGCATCGCCGATAGCCCAGTTGTGCCAGCCCGCCGTTTCACCACCGCGCATAATACCGGTGATCATCAGCACGCCGACGGCGATAAAGATGATGACAGTGACCACTTTGATCAGTGAGAACCAGTATTCGGCTTCACCGAAACCGCGAACGGAAATGTAGTTCAGCAGGAAGATCAAACTGAGGAACAAGGCGCTCCAGATCCAGCCCGGCGTGTCCGGGAACCAGTAGTTCATCACCAGCTGCGAGGCCACGAGATCCACCGCAATGGTCACCGCCCAGTTATACCAGTAGTTCCAGCCCAGCGCGAAACCAAAGCCTTCTTCTACATAGCGGGAGCCATAGGTGGAGAAGGAACCGGAGACCGGCATGAATGCGGCCAGTTCGCCGAGGCTGGTCATCAGGAAGTACACCATGATGCCGATCAGTGCGTAAGACAGCAGCGCGCCGCCCGGTCCTGCTTGTGACACCGTCGCGCCCGAGGCGACGAATAACCCTGTACCAATTGAGCCGCCAATGGCGATCATCGTTAAGTGACGTGCCTTCAGCTCGCGACGCAGTGTGGGTGCCACCTGCGTAGTTTTTGTAGGTTGTTGAGCCATGTTTTCCCTATATCCGCTCGTCATTCTAAAATTTAAGCGCGGATTGTAGCAAAACCTGCCGCTCTGAATAGCAGGAACGACCTGTTATAAGACACCTTCATAACTGGCCGCCGATCATTAGCGAAAGACTGTTATTGCGATTCCCGACAGTAGGTTAAAAACCGCGATAACGCGCTGGAGATGTGTTTCTGGCGGTGATGGATCAGGTACAGTTTGCGCACCAGCGGCGGGACCGGCAGGCGGATTTCCACCAAGGATCCGCTGCTCAGCTGCTCGGCAATGACGCGCCGCGACAGGCAGCTGATGCCTATCCCGTGGCGCACTGCGTGTTTGATCGCTTCAGAATTCCCAAGCTCCATCACCAGATTGAAATCCGGCAGTTGCGGCAGCAATAGGTGATCCAACACTTCGCGCGTCCCGGATCCGCGCTCGCGTAAAATCCACGGTTCGCGAGCCAGCGCTTCGAGCGTTACCGGCTGACTGGCCAGCGGATTCTCCGGTGCGACAAATACCACCAGCTCATCATCCAGCCAGGGTTGAGTAATCAGCTCCGGCATCTGACACGGCCCTTCAATCAGACCCAGATCGACGCGGAAATCCGCGACGGCGTTAATCACGTCGTTAGTATTACCGACGTTGAGTTCGAGCGGCGTGTCGGGGAAATCCAGACGATATTCCGCCAGCATCGCCGGCAGCATGTAGTTACCGATGGTGCTGCTCGCGCCGATGCGCAGCGAGCCGTTATCGTGATTGAACAGACGCTCGATTTCACCCGCCTGCTCCAGCAGCGCCAGCGCTTTTGGATACAGCAGGCGACCATGTTCGTTGATCACCAGCCGCTTTCCGACGCGGTCAAACAGCTGTACGCCGAGCTGGCTTTCGATGTCGGCCAGCGACGCGCTGACGGCAGATTGTGATAATGAAAGCACAACCGATGCCTGCGTGGTCGAACCGCTTTTCAGCACCTCGGCGAAGACTTCAAGTTGTCGCAATGTAATGTGCATAAATGTCCCGCTATCTTCACACGCCTGACGACGCGCTTTCTATTATCAGTATAGACCTTTGGTCAGCCCGCCCTTTTCAACCTTCCTTCTTATACCAGTTTTAGTGATAGGTTATAAAGTTATAATCAATTTCATTTTTATATAAGGGCGGCGTAGCCTTGTCTCATCACTCCTGTTGTCTCTCACTCACAAGGAAACGGACGATGAAGACATTTCAGCTCAATCACCCTGGCGAGGCGAAACACGACCGCCCGCAAACAACGTGGCTCAGCCGCCTGCTGCCCGGCCTGGTGCTGACCGGCGCGATCACCGCCCTGGCGGTCTGGCTGAGCGATTTTCCCTCACTGAACCATCTGGGTCTGAGCGCGCTGACGCTGGCCATTGTCATCGGCATGGTGGTTGGTAACACGGTCTACCCGACGGCGAAACCCTGGTGTGACGAAGGCGTGACGCTGGCGAAACAACGCCTGCTGCGTCTGGGCATTATCCTTTACGGCCTGCGCCTTACTTTCGCGCAGATCGCCGATGTCGGTGCGACCGGTATCCTGATTGACGCCACCATGCTGTGCTCCACTTTCGCCCTCGCCTGCTGGCTAGGACAGCGGGTATTTAAGTTAGACCGCGACACGTCGATGTTAATCGGCGCGGGCAGCAGTATTTGTGGCGCTGCGGCGGTGATGGCTACCGAGCCGGTGCTCAATGCGAAAGCTGAGAAAGTGACGGTCGCCGTCGCGACGGTGGTCATTTTCGGCACCGCGGCCATCTTCCTCTATCCGTGGCTGTGGCAGCTAAACGCGCATTATCACTGGCTGAACTTCACGGCGTCACAGTTCGGGATTTACACCGGTTCGACGGTGCATGAGGTCGCGCAGGTGGTGGCCGCCGGTCAGGGTGTCAGCCCCGAGGCGGAAAACGCGGCGGTGATCGCCAAGATGATCCGCGTGATGATGCTGGCGCCGTTCCTGCTGCTGTTGTCCGGCTGGATCGCCCGTCGCAAAGGTGTACAGGAAGACGGTCAGGCATCCGGGATGCGCAACATCACCATCCCATGGTTTGCCCTGTTGTTTATTCTGGTGGCGGCGTTTAACTCGCTGGATATTCTGCCGCACAGCTGGATCCCGGCGCTTATCACGCTTGATACCGTTTTGCTGGCCATGGCAATGGCGGCGCTTGGCCTGACCACACACATCAGCGCGCTGCGTCAGGCAGGCCTGAAACCGATGCTGCTGGCCGCGATTCTGTTCGTCTGGCTGATTGCCGGCGGCGCGGGGATCAACCAACTGGTGCAACATCTTTTTGGCTGATGTTGCGGGTTTTACACTTCAGTGCTGCGCCTCCTTCGCGGAGGCGCTATCATCCACCTATTAACGCGATGAATAACTGAGGAGCAAAAATGAAGTTTGTCGGAGCACATGTCAGTGCGGCAGGCGGCGTGGATCAGGCCGTACTGAGGGCGCACGAGCTGGAAGCCACGGCTTTTGCGCTTTTCACCAAGAACCAGCGTCAGTGGAAAGCCGCACCGTTGCCGGAAGACGTCATCGAAAAATTCAAAGCCGCCTGTGAAAAATACGGTTACCAGAGCAACCAGATTTTGCCGCACGACAGCTATCTGATTAATCTCGGCCATCCGGTCACAGAAGCGCTGGAGAAATCCCGCGAGGCGTTCCTCGACGAACTGCAACGCTGCGAACAGCTTGGGCTCTCGTTGCTGAACTTCCATCCGGGCAGCCATCTGATGCAGATCGACGAAGATAAATGCCTCGAGCGTATTTCCGAATCGCTGAATATCGCACTGTCACAAACCAAAGGCGTCACGGCGGTCATCGAAAACACCGCCGGTCAGGGCAGCAACCTGGGCTTCCGCTTTGAGCATCTGGCAAAAATCATTGACGGCGTGGAAGACAAAAGCCGCGTCGGCGTTTGTATCGATACCTGTCACGCTTTCGCCGCCGGCTACGACCTGCGCACCGTCGAAGAGTGTGAAAACACGTTCCGTCATTTCAGCGACGTGGTCGGTTTCGAGTATCTGCGCGGGATGCATCTCAACGATGCGAAAAGCGAATTTAACAGCCGCGTCGACCGCCATCACAGTCTGGGCGAAGGCAACATTGGGAATACCGTGTTTGGCTGGATCATGAGGGATGCGAGATTTGATGGGATCCCAATGATTCTGGAGACGGTGAACCCGGAAATTTGGGCGGATGAAATCGCGTGGTTAAAGGCGCAGCAGACTGCTGAGGCGGATGACGCCGCGGCGTGATCGCAATAAAGAATGCACCTTCGCGCCTCCCCCTGCAAAGGGGGAGGTCGGGAGTTGGTATAGCTGGCAATACCTTTGTTAAAGCACGCTTCAACATATTCATTTGACCTTAATACCCCGCCCCAATCCCCGGTCTGGGATTAAAACAATTGATCAACCAGCAGCCGTGCTTCCATCATATCCCCTGAAACACCGCAACCGACCAGCACGCAGGCTGCCTGTGTCAGAATCGCCGTCGGGATATCCCGCTCGCCATTCAGACATGCCTGAATAAACGCAGCCGTCGCCGCGACATCTTTCGTTCCCGGCGTATCGGAGCCGAATATTTCTTCCTTTTCAGCCAGCACCTGCTGCTCGCCTGCAACAATCAGATGAGTCTGCGGGAACCGCTGTGGATTGGCATACACTTCCCCTTCGGTGCCCTGCGTCAGCAAGGCCCGGCCATCGATCTGGCGGAAGAAGGAAGAAACACGCTGAATATATTCCGGGTGCGAAACGCTCGATAATCGCAGGGAATCCTGCCCGATGAACGGGGTGATAAGTTTCGCCAGCGTGTGGCTGCTGTTTCGCACACCCATCTGCCAGCGCAGCGAAAGTTGTTTATCGATCGGCGGGCACAGCACAGAAACCGGGATAAATACCGGCGCGGTGCCTGCGTCGAGTTGCTGCTGTGCCTGTTCCTGGGTGTGTGCGGCTTCGATACCCAGCGCGCGGAAAATCTCGGCGCTGGTAATGCGGGTCGGATCTTCATCGACGCCGTGAACCACGACCGGCAGGCCGAGTCGGCTGAGTAAAATGGCCAGCAGCGGGGTGAGATTCGCCTGCTTGCGCGCACCGTTGTAGGTCGGGATCACCACCGGCAGCGGGCGATCCGCCGGTGCCTGAAGGCGCATGACGCGCTCTTCCATCGCCTGATAAAAACCGAGCATTTCCTCTTCCGCTTCGCCTTTAATACGAAACGCGATCAGCAAAGCCCCGAGCTGTAAATCCGGCACGTCACCAGCGAGGATCTCGCGATACAGCGCAAGCGACTGATCCCGGTCTAAATCACGGGCGTGATTTTTTCCGCGCCCGACTTCTTTGATGAGTTTGGTGTAATCCATCGTACCGTTACCTTATCTGTCCAAATCATTAGCGGCGGCGCGCACGGCGGCGAACCGGATCTTTCTTTACCGTTTTGAGCCTATCTGGCCGCTTAACTGACCCCGGCTCAGGCATTTCGCGGTGCTCAATGGGGAACACCGGCAACGCAGCCAGCAGGCGCGAACCGTAACTTTTGGTCAGTAAACGTTTATCGTAAATCACGATTTCACCGGTGCATTCGTGGCTGCGAATTAATCGGCCAACCTGTTGGATCAGATTAAACGATGCGCTCGGCAGGCTTTGCACTTCAAACGGATAGCGTTTCAGCGTTTTCAGCCATTCGCCTTCGGTCAGGATCACCGGACTGTCGACCGGAGGAAAGGCGATTTTATGGATATGCACCTGCGTCAGCAATTCGCCTTTCAGATCCAACCCTTCGGCGAAAGATTGCAGGCCAATCAGTATGCTGGTGGTGCCTTCGCCAACGCGTTTGCGGTGCTCTTCCACCAGCCGGTAGCGCGGCTGATCGCCCTGCACCAGCAGCATCAGGCGCAAATCCGGCAGCAGGGAGACAAACTGTTGCAGGGCGCGGTTACTGGCGAATAATACCAGCTGGCCGGTATGCAGCCCTTTCGCCAGCTCAGTGCGAAAGAAATCAGCCATCTCCTGCAAATGCGCCGCTTCGTTGGCCATCACTGGTTCAAGCGTCATCTGCGGGATGACAATTTTTCCCTGCACGACGTGATTGAATGGCGAATCCAGGCTGACAAATCGATCACCGGCTTTTTCACTCAGGCCGCTCATTTCCTGCAGGCGGGAGAAGCTGTTCAGAGAGCGCAAAGTGGCGGAGGTGATGACCACGTGCGGCACCTTGCGCCACAGCATTTTTTCCAGCTGATCGCTTACGCGGATGCCCGCACAGTGGAACACCAGATGCGTCTGGTTATCGAAATATGCCCGTGTGACCCATTTACCAATCGGCGCATTGGAGGCTTTATCCAGCGCCGCCAGCCGCCACAGTTTGCTCATGGTTTCGAGATAGCTTTGCATACGGCTCATGTGCAGGATCGCGCGGTGCAGACGCATAATATCGTGCTTACCGGTCTTCTCGCTGAGATCGTTCACCATGTATTCCGCCAGACTGCGCAGGCCGTCGGTGAGTTTGAACAGGCGGCTGCACTGTTCGGTCAGCTCCGGCGGCAGTGCGCCCAGCTCAAAGCGGTATTCCGCTTCCGGTTCATCCGCTGGCAGATACTGACTGACCGATTGCTCAATAAGCAGCAGCAGTTCGCGCATCTCTGCGCAGTGATTGTGCAGACGCTCGGCGTTGGTCAGCGGCGGCGGATTTTTTGGGGTGAACAGCGCCAGACATTGCTCAATCTGACGCACAAAATTATCCAGTTGCAGGTTGTTCCACACCGCTGTGATTTCGGCATCGACTTCCAGCGCGTCGCGCGCGACTTCCGGCAGGTGATGCCCTTCATCGAGCACCAGAAGCAGATCTTTCGCCGGTGGCAGCACCGATTCGGACTCCAGCGCGGCCATCACTAACGCGTGGTTGGTGACCACCACGTCAGCACTTTCTATCTCTTTGCGTGCCACGAAATACGGGCACTCACGGAAATAATGGCAGTTGCGGCTGAGGCAGTTGGCTTTGTCCGTGCTGATTTTAATCCACAGCGGATCGTCGATGGTTTTTTTGTAATGATCGCGCAGCCCGTCCCACTCGTAGCGCGAGAGCGCGGTTTCCAGCGTTTTGCACAGCTTCTGTTCTTCACCACTGGAAGGCGCCAGCTCGTCGCCGAGAAACAGGCCCAGATCGCCCTGCGCATTTTCATTGCTCATCGCCGCCAGATTACGCGGGCAGACATAGCGACCACGGCCAAACGCGCCGGTAAATTTCAGATCCGGAATGATTTTTTTCAGCAGCGGTAAATCTTTGCTGTAAATCTGATCCTGCAACGCAACGTTGGCGGTGCTGACAATCAGCGGCTTTTCTTCTTCGCGGCTGACGGCGATGCCGGGGATGAGATAGGACAGCGTTTTCCCGACGCCGGTCGGCGCCTCAATGGCCAGATGCCTTGCAGAATCCCCCGAGAACGCCTTCGCCACCTCTGCAATCATTTGTCGTTGCGGAGCACGGGGAATGAAATCCGGGATTTGTTCTTGCAGGGCTTTGTACCACTGGCTGATCTGATTTTTTACTGCGGGGGAAAGCGCCATGCATCTCTTTTTGTTGGGGGTCGTGACCGAAGTGTGGCGGCTATTGTCCCACAGACCGGCTGTAGACGCAGCCCGAAATCGCCCGGCAGCACTATTTTCCCCCTGTCACTTTCCGTTTAAAAAATGGAGGACTTGTAAAAAAAAGAAAAGTTCATTTCTGTTTGTCATAAATTGATCACAAATCTACGGTAAAAAACCTTCGCTGAGAAAATTCCGAGCTCACACGGAATGCATAGCAAAAATGATGATTAGCGTCTTTCCACAAGACTTCATATAAAGCTTTCCACCAAAAGCTTTTAAATAAGAATGCAGGGTAAAAATTCATGAAACGTAATATTCTGGCACTTTTAATTCCTGGTTTATTGATTGCATCAGGCGCACACGCAGCAGAAATTTATAATAAAGACGGCAATAAACTCGACCTGTACGGGAAAGTAAAAGGTCTGCATTATTTCTCTGATGCGCCGGGCAACGATGGCGACCAGAGTTATGTCCGTTTCGGTTTTAAAGGTCAGACGCAAATTAACGACCTGATCACCGGTTACGGCCAGTGGGAATATAACGTCATGGCCAACCATGCCGAATCCGACAGCAAATCCCCAAGCACTACCGGCACCAAAACCCGTCTGGGCTTTGCGGGTCTGAAATTCGGCCAGTACGGTTCCTTCGACTATGGCCGTAACTACGGCGCACTGTACGACGTCGAAGCATGGACCGATATGTTCCCTGAATTCGGCGGCGACGGTTACACCAAGGCTGACCGCTTCATGACCGGCCGTACCAACGGCGTGGCCACTTACCGTAACCGTGGCTTCTTCGGCATGGTTGATGGCCTGAACGTAGCGCTTCAGTATCAGGGTAAAAACGAAAACGACGGTCGCAGCAGCAGCACGGCGAACGGCGACGGTTATGCACTTTCCACCACCTACGCACTGGGCGATACCGGCGTGAGCTTCGGTGGCGCATACGCTTCTTCTGACCGCACTACCGGCCAGAGCAACTCAGCCTATGGCAAAGGCGATAAAGCCGACGCATGGACTGGCGGTATGAAATACGATGCAAACGGTGTTTATTTAGCCGCTATGTATGCTGAAACCCGTAATATGATTGCTATTACCGTTCCGGCTGGTATTGCAGGCGCACCGGCAGGCAGCGGTTTTGCTAATAAAACCCAGACCGTTGAAGCAGTAGCACAATATCAGTTCGACTTCGGCCTGCGCCCTTCTCTGGGTTATGTTCAGACTAAAGGGAAAGATATTGAAGGCATCGGCGACGTTGACCTGGTTAAATATTTCGACGTGGGCGCAACCTATTATTTCAACAAAAATATGTCAGCCTATGTTGATTATAAAATCAACCAACTGGATGACGATAATAAACTGGGTCTGAATAACGACGACGTCACCGCTGTTGGCCTGGTTTATCAGTTCTGATTTAAGTCAAATTACACCTCATTATTATTCGATGTTTTATTCTCTGTCTTGATTTTTTTGGCCGGACTCACCCTCCGGCCTTTTTTGTTTTTGTTGTTTTACGGCACATCTCGCGTAATTCGCCTTTTTCGCTTTCGCATCACGCTGAATCTGCTAAAGTTTCAGAGAATTTTACGAATGAGAACTTCTCTTAACAAAAACAGGGATAACCAATGAATAAAGTTTCGCTTTGTACCACCAGTGCCTTAATCATGCTGGCTCTGAGCGGCTGTGCGCAGCAGAAAACGGATGCTCAGCAAAAACTGAACGATCAGTCGGTGATGGCACTGAACTGGTTCCAGCAGTCAGGTGAATATCAGGCGCTGACCTATCAGGCATTCAACACCGCGAAAATGGCGTTTGATCAGGCACAGCCGCTGGCAGGCCAGAAGAAAGCCGTGGTGGTGGATCTGGATGAAACCATGCTTGATAACAGCGCGTACAGTGCGTGGCAAGTCAAAGCGAACAAGCCATTCGACAGCAAAACCTGGTCAGAGTGGACCGCAGCACGTCAGGCGACCGCAATTCCTGGCGCAGTGGAATTTGCTAATTACGTGAACTCTCACGGCGGCACGATGTTCTACGTGTCCAACCGTAAAACCAGCGAATACGCCGCCACGCTGGACAACATGAACCGTCTGGGCTTCACCGGCGCGAATGACCAAACCATGTTGCTGAGCTCTGATACTTCAAACAAGCAGGTGCGTTTTGACTCCATCAAAGCCGCCGGTTATCACATCGTCTTATTCGTTGGTGATAACCTGAACGACTTCGGCGCTGCGACTTATCACAAAGATAACGCCCAGCGTCGCGCCTTCGTGAACCAGAATCACCAGCAGTTCGGCACACAATACATCGTTCTGCCTAACCCGCTGTACGGTGACTGGGAGAGCGGACTGGCGAAGGACTACAATAAGTTGACACCGGAGCAGAAATTATCGGTCAGGGATCAGAATTTGAAGGCGTGGAGCGGGAAATAATCGCTTTTAGAAAGCTGGCAGATTTATCCGGTTGCCGTGAACACATCACTTTCTGCGCCGAAACCGAGCTGGTTTGCTCCTCCCCCTGCGAAGGGGGAGGACGGGAGGGGGTATTGCAAGCGATACCTTTGTTGAAACATTTCAACTTTTGGATTTGACCTTAATACCCCACCCCAACCCTCCCCTTCGCAGAGGAGGGAGCTGTCCCGGGATTCTTAAGGGGGCGGCGAGCCCAGGGTCTTGACGTTAACGTTGATATTAAACAATCAACTCCATCCCCACATGCGGTATCCCATCCTCCTCATACACTCCGGTGTACACTGCAAACCCCAGCTTCCCGTAAAACCCTTCTAAATGTGCCTGCGCAGAAATCGCCACGCGAATATCTGGCCAGTTTTTCTGGCACGAAACCAGTGCCCGCTCCATCAGCTGATAGCCGAGTTTCAGACCCCGTGCCGAAGGTGCCACAATCACCCGCCCGATAGCCACGCCTTCTTCATGGCGCAAAATTCGCGCATAGGCCGCCGGTTTACCGTCGAGCCACGCGACGATATGGCGGTTTTCACCGGTCAGATCCTGACCGTCGATGTCCTGATACGCACAGGTCTGTTCCACGACAAACACTTCACTGCGCAATGCCAGAATGGCGTAAAGCTGCTGCACGGTCAGTTCGCTATGGTGATAGTCCTGCCAGTCGATAGATGAAGATTCGGTCATGAATGCCTGCCCCGCCTTTGCCTGAAAACGCAGCTTGCTGGCTGCAAAAAAAAAAGAGATACCCCGAAGGATATCTCTTTTTATCATGCCTTATGAAAGGCTTCAGGCGGTTTTCTTCATCGGCTCAGTGCGCACGGGCAAATCGCCTGCGGTGAAGTATTCCGTCGTGCTGCGCGGTAGCGGCTGGCGACCACGGATTTTATCGGCAATTTTTTCGGCGATCATGATCGTCGTGGCGTTCAGATTACCAGTGATGATTTGCGGCATGATCGAAGCATCCACCACACGCAGGGCGTCAATACCATGAACGCGCCCCTCGCCGTCGACCACCGCCATGTCATCCGTGCCCATTTTACAGGTGCACGACGGATGGAACGCGGTTTCCGCATGTTCGCGAATAAACGCATCCAGCTCTTCATCGGTCTGGACGTGTTCACCAGGGCTGATTTCGCGGCCACGGTAAGGGTCCAGCGCCGGTTGTGCCATGATTTCACGGGTGATACGGATTGCATCACGGAACTCATGCCAGTCCTGCTCGGTCGCCATATAGTTGAACAAAATACTTGGATGCTGACGCGGATCTTTCGATTTCACCTGCACCCGACCGCGGCTTGGTGAGCGCATCGAACCGACATGTGCCTGGAAACCGTGCTCTTTCACCGCATTACTGCCGTTGTAGTTAATCGCCACCGGCAGGAAGTGATACTGAATGTTCGGCCAGGCAAACTCTTCACGGCTGCGGATAAACCCGCCCGCTTCAAACTGGTTGCTTGCGCCCACGCCGGTGCCTTTGAACAGCCACTCGGCGCCAATCGCGGGCTGGTTGTGCATCTGCAGCGCAGGATAAAGCGACACCGGCTGCGTGCAGCTGTATTGCAGGTACATTTCCAGATGATCCTGCAAGTTCTCGCCCACCCCCGGCAGGTCATGCACTACCGGGATCTCCAGACGCTTAAGCAACTCTGCCGCACCGACGCCAGAGCGTTGCAGGATCTGCGGAGAGGCAATCGCCCCGCTGCACAGCAGAACTTCGCGTTTGGCATTAGCCGTTTTGGCATTGTAGTCGTCGCCTTTGAAATAGCTGACGCCCACGGCGCGCTTGCCTTCAAACAGGATCCGGTCAGTCAGTGCGTGCGTGACAATAGTCAGGTTGGCGCGCGGTTTGGCCTGATCCAGATAGCCTCGGGCGGTACTGGCGCGACGGCCTTTGGGCGTCACGGTTCTGTCCATCGGCCCAAAACCTTCCTGTTTGTAACCGTTGAGATCGTCAGTCCGGGAATATCCAGCCTGCGCGCCCGCTTCAATCATGGCTTCAAACAACGGGTTATTGCCGTTTTTCGGTGTGGCGACGCTGACCGGACCGTCGCCGCCGTGGAAGTCGTTCGGGCCGATATCGCGGGTTTCCGCTTTTCGGAAATACGGCAGACAGTCGAGATAACTCCAGTCTTCCAGACCCGGCGCTGTCGCCCAGTTGTCGAAATCCATCGCGTTACCCCGGATGTAACACATCCCGTTGATAAGTGACGATCCGCCCAGACCTTTACCGCGCCCGCACTCCATGCGGCGGTTATTCATGTGCGGTTCCGGATCGGTTTCATACGCCCAGTTATAACGACGCCCCTGCAACGGGAACGCCAGCGCCGCAGGCATCTGCGTGCGGAAATCCAGACGGTAATCCGGGCCACCGGCTTCGAGTAACAGCACGCTGACGCTGCTGTCTTCGGTCAGGCGGGTGGCGAGTACGTTGCCGGCAGAACCAGCACCGATGATGATGTAATCGTAATCCATTGAAATCTCCTCTGTTGCGGCGGATTAAAAGACTGAGCTGAATTCGCCCAGTTCGACCTGCACGGATTTGATTTGGGTGTAATGCTCAAGCGTCGTGACGCCGTTTTCGCGCCCCACGCCGGAATGTTTATAACCACCGACCGGCATTTCGGCGGCAGATTCGCCCCAGGTGTTGACCCAGCAAATCCCGGCTTCGAGCTTGTGGATCACGCGGTGCGCACGGTTGAGATCCTGCGTCACCAGACCGGCTGCCAGACCATATTCGGTATCGTTGGCGCGGCGGATCACTTCCTCTTCACTTTCGTAGGTCAGAATGCTCATTACCGGCCCGAAGATTTCTTCGCGGACGATCAGCATGTCATCGCGACAATCGGAGAAGACCGTCGGCGCAACGTAAGCGCCTTTGGCGAATTCACCCGTGGTCACGCGTTCACCGCCGGTCAGCAGGGTCGCGCCCTCGCGCTTGCCGCTTTCGATATACCGCAGCACGGATTCCATGTGCGCGAAGCTGACCAGCGGGCCAAAGTTGACGTTTTCATCTGTCGGATCGCCCATGCGAATACGCTTCACGCGCTCCACCACTTTGGCTTCGAACGCTTTTTGCAATGCTTTCGGGATGAACACGCGGGTACCGTTGGTGCAGACCTGACCGGAGCTGTAGAAGTTGGCCATCATCGCGATATCCGCCGCTTTATCCAGATCGGCATCCTCAAAGACGATCAGCGGAGACTTGCCGCCCAGCTCCATGGTGACTTCTTTCAGGGTGGAGGCAGATGCGCTGGCCATCACTTTCTTGCCGGTTTTGACGCCGCCGGTGAAAGAGACTTTGGCGATATCCGGGTGATCGGTTAACGCCTGACCGACACTCGCCCCACCGGTGACGACGCTGAACACGCCGTCCGGCACGCCGGCTTCGGTGTAGATTTCGGCCAGTTTCAGCGCGGTCAGCGAGGTGTTTTCACTCGGCTTGAAGACCATCGCATTACCCGCGGCCAGCGCCGGGGCAGATTTCCACAGGGCAATCTGAATCGGGTAGTTCCACGCGCCGATACCGGCTACCACGCCCAGCGGTTCACGACGGGTGTAGACGAAAGAAGAATCGCGCAGCGGGATTTGCTGGCCTTCAATCGCCGGGATCAGTCCTGCGTAGTACTCCAGCACGTCAGCGCCGGTGACGATATCCACCGCCAGCGTTTCAGACAGAGCTTTGCCGGTATCAGCGGTTTCGATCGCGGCCAGTTCATCGTTGCGTTCGCGCAGAATATCCACCGCGCGGCGCAGAATACGCGAGCGGCTCATGGCGGTCATCGCAGCCCAGACTTTCTGGCCTTTGTGCGCGGCTTTCACCGCCAGACTGACATCCGCCTGCGTCGCGGCGGACAGCTGTGCAATCACTTCGCCATTGGCCGGGTTAATCGCGTCAAAGGTGTCATCACCGGTGCTGTCCTGAAAACGTCCGTTGATATAAAGTTTTTGTTTGCCGTAGCGGGACATAATTCTCTCCTCGGTCTGTGCGGTCTGAAGGTTTTCTGCGGTATTACTGCTGAACCTGAATGAGTTGTGCTTCGATGTGGCGGCGGGTGATTTTCATCGCCTCAGCGCGGTTAAACTCTTTCCCGCTGAGCGCCCCGCGCAGCCACAGGCCGTCAATCAGAGCAGCGGTACTTTGCGCCGCCAGACGGGCCTCAGCCTTAGGCAGAAAACGTTTGAATTCAGAACATAAATTTGAATAGAGCCGGCGGCTGTTGACCTGTTGCAAACGGTACAGCTGCGGGTGATGCATACTGCTCGCCCAAAAGGCCAGCCAGGTTTTCATCGCCGCGCTGTTGGTCTGACTGTCGTCAAAATTGGCTTCTGCAATCGCATGCAGCCGCGCCGTCGGTGCGGTATCCGTCAGCTGCGATAAGCGCAGCTGCACCCCTTCTCCCAAATGACTGAGCAAATAACGCATGGTCGCTTCCAGCAGCCCATTCTTGTCACGAAAGTAGTGACTGATGATGCCGTTGGAAACGCCGGCACGGCGTGCGATCTGCGAAATCGACGCATCATGCATCCCGACTTCGTTCACCGCGGCCAGTGTTGCCTCAATCAATTGCTGCCGTCTGATGGGCTGCATTCCTACTTTGGGCATGGGTCCGACTCCTGAAAATGAGCGGGCTGAAACGTACGAAAAAAACCACTTTTTTACGCTTTCGTTCAACCTTGTTAACGCTCTGACGTCACCTATTTAACTTTTTTTTGATTGAACGTTCAATTAAAAATGCATATATTTTATTACCAATACGTTAGTAATTTGTATGAATTTTGAGATGAATTAGAACCCATTTTATTGAAAATTAGAGAGTAATTAACAAATCAGGGGAAAAGATGGCGACTGCCGATACGACAGAAAAACATTCTGAGAAACCTCGCGATCAGCTGAACAAGGTGGTTTTCTTCACCTCAGCGGGTCTGATTTTAGCCTTCACATTGATGACCATTTTCTTCACCGATTTATCGGGAAAATGGATAAGTCTGACCCTTAACTGGGTGTCCGCCACGTTCGGCTGGTATTACATGCTGGCGGCGACGCTGTACATCGTGTTTGTAGTGTTCATTGCCTGCTCGCGCTTCGGCTCGATCAAACTCGGTCCTGAACAATCCAAACCCGAATTCAGCATGATGAGCTGGGCGGCAATGCTGTTTGCCGCCGGGATCGGTATCGATCTGATGTTCTTCTCGGTCGCCGAACCGGTGACGCAATACATGTTGCCGCCGGAAGGCAACGGCCAGACGCTGGAAGCGGCGCGACAGGCGATGACCTGGACGCTGTTCCACTACGGCCTGACCGGCTGGGCGATGTACGCGCTGATGGGGATTGCGCTCGGCTATTTCAGCTACCGCTACAACCTGCCGCTGACAATCCGCTCGGCGCTGTACCCGATTTTCGGCAAACGCATTAACGGCCCCATAGGTCACAGCGTGGATATTGCGGCGGTGGTCGGTACGATTTTTGGGATCGCGACCACGCTTGGGATTGGCGTCGTGCAGCTCAATTACGGACTGAAAGTGCTGTTCCACATTCCGGAAAACCTGACGGTGCAGGCGGCGCTGATCCTGCTGTCGGTCGTTATGGCGACGGTCTCGGTGACTTCCGGTGTGAATAAAGGTATCCGTATTTTGTCGGAGCTCAACGTGCTTCTGGCGCTGGGGCTGATCCTGTTCCTGCTGTTCTTCGGTAATACCGAATTCCTGCTCAATGCGCTGGTGCTGAACATCGGCGATTACATCAACCGGTTTATGGGGATGACGCTCAACACCTTTGCGTTTGACCGCCCGACCGAGTGGATGAATAGCTGGACTCTGTTCTTCTGGGCATGGTGGGTCGCATGGTCGCCGTTTGTCGGCCTGTTCCTGGCACGTATTTCCCGTGGACGTACCATCCGTCAGTTCGTGCTGGGTACGCTTATCATTCCGTTCGTGTTCACCCTGCTGTGGTTGTCTATCTTCGGAAACAGCGCGTTGTATCAGATTCTGCACGGCAATCTGGATTTCGCTAACGAAGTGATTTCCCACCCGGAACGTGGCGTGTACAGCCTGCTGGCACAGTATCCGGGCTTTACGCTGAGTGCTTCAGTGGCAACTATCACCGGCCTGCTGTTTTACGTCACCTCGGCAGATTCCGGTTCGCTGGTACTGGGTAACTTCACGTCGAAGCTGGCGGACATTAATAACGATGCGCCAAACTGGCTGCGGATCTTCTGGTCGGTCACCATCGGTGTGCTGACGCTGGGGATGCTGATGACCGACGGGGTATCGGCGCTGCAAAACACCACGGTGATTATGGGGCTGCCGTTCAGCTTTGTGATTTTCTTCATCATGGCCGGATTGTATAAATCGCTGCGGCTGGAAGATTATCGTCGCGCCAGCAATCAGCAGTCGCTCGCACCGCTGCCGGCGACCAGCGATGCGGCGCTGAACTGGAAGCAGCGCCTGACGCGGGTGATGAATTATCCGGGCACCACGCATACGCAGAAAATGATGGATACCGTGTGCCGCCCTGCGATGCAGGAAGTGGCGCAGGAACTGGAACTGCGCGGCGCGAAGGTGACCTTTACCGAGCACGAACCGGAAGAAGACGAGAAGATCAATCATCTGGAATTACAGGTGGCACTCGGCGAAGAGCAGAACTTTATCTATCAAATCTGGCCGGTGCGTTACGCCGTCCCTGCGTTTACCTATCGTGCACGGGCGGGTAAATCCAATTATTACCGTCTGGAGACGTTCCTGCTGGAAGGGACGCAGGGCAATGACCTGATGGACTTCACCAAACATCAGGTGATCAACGACATTCTCGATCAGTACGAACGTCACCTGAACTTCCTGCACATCAACCGCGAAGCGCCAGGGAACACGCTGACGTTCCCGGAGTAAGTTTGATAAGTTAGGTAAAATACAAAACCCGCGAAATGCGGGTTTTTGTATTTTTATACAGACTATCTCAAAAACGTCAGCACCTTCTCCAGCAAGAGTTCCGGTTGCTCTTCGGCAATATAATGGCCACAGGGTAATGCTTCGCCCTGCACGTTTTTCGCCACTTTTCGCCACTCCTCCAGCGGCTTAAAACACTGGCCGACGGTGCCCTTTTCGCCCCACAGCACCAGCAGCGGGCAACTGATTTTGCGGCCCGCATTCAGGTCTTCCTCGTCGTGTTGCAGGTCGATACTTGCCGAGGAGCGGTAGTCCTCGCAAATTCCACGCGCCGTTCCATCAAGTTGCAGACAACGCAGATAATCTGCGTAAGCTTCGTCAGTGAAAGGCTGCATTCCGGCACTGCGACTGCCCATCACGCTGCGCAAGTATTGCGCCGGATCGGCGGTGATCAGCGTCTCCGGGAAAGGTGCCGGACGGATGAGGAAGAACCAGTGCCAGTAGGCGCGGGCGAAGGCTTCATTGGTTTGCCGGTACATGGAAAGCGTCGGGGCAATATCCATCAGCACCAGTTGTTTCACCGCCTGCGGATGATCCAGCGCCAGACGGTGCGCCACGCGGGCACCGCGGTCATGGGCGATAACGCTGAACTGACTGAAACCCAGCGCCGCCATGAGTTCCAGCTGGTCTTGCGCCATTTCGCGTTTGCTGTAGCGAAGATGGTCTGCGTCTGGCTCAGGCTTGCCGCTGTCGCCATAGCCGCGCAAATCGGCAAGCACCACGGTGAATTGTGACGTGAGGTAAGGCGCGACCTTATGCCAGATCGCCTGAGTTTGCGGGTGTCCGTGCAGCAATAAAAGAGGCTCGCCCTGCCCGGCGATACGGTAGGCAATTTCGGTGCCGCTGACCGTCATCCGGCCTTGGGTAAAATGTTCAAACATGGGTTTTCTCCTTTTTCATCCATCTTAGTGGATGACGGTCCGGCAACAAGGCTACAAATGAAGATCGCCGGTTCACGATCCGTGTTTTGAGTCACCACACTCAGCCCATTGCCTGATAACCACTAAGTTTGCGACGCTGGCATTATCCATTCGGTTCATCAGGGCAATGAAATGAAGCCAAAAACGCTGTATGAAAAACACATCGACAGCCATACCGTCCGCACGCTGGATGACAAAGGCCACGTGCTGCTGTACATCGACCGGCAGGTCATTAACGAATACACCAGCCCGCAGGCATTCAGCGGACTGCGCGATGCAGGTCGTCGCGTGTGGCGGCCAGAAACGTCGCTGGCGGTGGTCGATCACGTTAACCCTACGGCGCCGCTGCGCACGCGTCAGATGCCGGATGCCGGTGGCGCTCGTCAGGTTTCCTATCTGGCCGAAAACTGCGCAGAGTTTGGCATTGAGCTGTTCGATATTTTGGATAAACGCCAGGGGATCGAACACGTCGTCGCGCCTGAGCAGGGTTTTATTCTGCCCGGCATGGTGATTGCCGCGGGTGACAGCCACACCACCACTTACGGCGCGTTAGGCGCGTTCGGATTTGGTATTGGCACATCCGAAATTGAACATCTGCTGGCGACGCAGACGCTGGTGTATAAACGTCTGAAAACAATGCGGGTGACCGTGAATGGCGAACTTAATCAGGGCATTACCGCCAAAGACGTGGTGATGGCTATGGTGGCGAAAATCGGTGCGGCGGGCGCGACAGGTTACGCCATCGAATTCTGCGGTCCGGGCATCGATATGCTCAGCGTTGAAGGCCGCATGACTATCTGCAACATGGCGGTTGAAGCCGGGGCGCGCGGTGCCTTTATGGCTCCTGATGACAAAGTGTTTGCTTACCTGAAAGACAAACCCCGCGCGCCAAAAGGCCAGCAGTGGCAAAAAGCGGCAGACGCATGGCGTCATTTACACAGCGACGCAGATGCGGTGTTTGACTGCGAGGTCAGCCTCGACGCACAGGACATCGCGCCTATGGTCAGCTGGGGTACCAGCCCGGATCAGGCGCTGGCGATAAGCGGTCAGGTTCCCGACCCGTTAACCGAGCCCGACGCCTCGCGCCGCAAAGATTTGCAACGCGCGCTCAACTATATGGGGCTGCGCGCTGGTCAGGCGCTTGACAGCATCGAAATCAGCCATGCATTTATCGGCTCCTGCACAAATGCGCGCATCGAAGATTTACGCGCCGCCGCTGTTGTGGTGCGCGGTAAAAAAGTCGCCCCTACCGTACGGGCGATGATCGTTCCGGGCTCAAGTCAGGTACGCGCACAGGCGGAAGAGGAAGGTCTGGCAGAGGTCTTCATTGAGGCCGGTTTTGAGTGGCGGCAGTCGGGCTGCTCGATGTGTCTGGCAATGAATGATGACGTACTCGCGCCCGGCGATCGCTGCGCATCCAGCACCAACCGTAATTTTGAAGGACGTCAGGGCGCGGGAGCACGCACCCATCTGATGAGCCCGGCAATGGTGGCGGCGGCCGCCATTTGTGGTCACCTGACCGATATACGTGACGTAAAAGGAGAGCACCATGCAAGCGTTTAATATACTGACCGGTGTGGCTGCGCCCTTCCCTGCGGCCAACGTTGATACCGATGTGATCATGCCGAAACAGTTTCTGAAAGGCATCGACCGCAACGGGCTGGATCGCGGCGTATTTTTCGATCTGCGCTTTCTGGCCGATGGCTCGCCGGATCCGGCGTTTATCCTCAATCAGCCTGACTGGCAGCAGGCAAAATTCTTGCTGGTCGGGCCGAACTTTGGCTGCGGCTCCAGCCGCGAACACGCCGTCTGGGGGCTGAAACAGCTGGGCATTCGGGCGCTGATTGGCACCACCTTTGCCGGAATTTTCTTTGATAACTGCCAGCGCAACGGCGTGCTGACGGTGCAACTGAGCCCGGATCAATGGGCGCAGATTGCAAAAGAGGTGGCTCAGGCGGACAAAAACGACATTACCGTGGATTTACCGGCGCAGACCATCAGCCTGCATGATGGTAAAGAAATCGCGTTTAGCATTGATGAGCTGAGCAAAACATCGCTGCTTAACGGTCTGGATTCGGTGGGGAACACGCTGCGTTACAGCGAGGAAATTCGTGAGTTTCAGCGGTCACACCTGCAACGTAATCCGTGGCTGGCGTGAGGTAACATAGGTTTTAGCCGAGTAAACGGCTGAAACGCTGATGCAGAAATTCGACGCAGACCCGCAGTTTTGCCGATTCCGCCAGCCGTGTGGGATATACCGCCCAGACGCTGGCGGGCTGGGAAAACTGCGGCAATATCTGCACCAGTTCGCCCTTTTCGATGTAAGGCCGGACATCCCACTCCGAGCGCAAAATGATGCCCTGATGCTCCAGCGCCCACTGCAACACCACTTCGCCGCTGTTGGAGGAAAGCGCCCCTTTCACTCTGACGCGCTGCGCTTCATGGCCTTCGGTCAGCAGCCAGATGCCAAAGGGATTATCCCGCTCTTTGAGCACCAGACACTGATGCTGCGCCAGCGCGTTGAGCGATTCAGGCTCGCCATGCGCCGCCAGATAGGCCGGTGATGCACACAAGACCCGTTGATGTTGCGCCAGTTTTTTACCGATGTGCTGTTCGGGAATGTCATCGCCCACCAGAATTTCCAGATCGATGCCTTCAGCGACCAGATCCACCACCCGGTCAAATAAATCCAGACGCAGGTTAAGTTGCGGATAACGCCGCGCCAGCTCCGCGATAGCCGGTGCAACATGGCAGCGGCCAAACCCGAAAGAGCTGCAAATGTGCACGTTGCCGCGCGGTTCGCTACGGGAGTCGGACAGATCGCCGATAAACTGGTCGAACGTATCGAGAATTTGCAGCGCCCAGTGACGGGCGCGTTCGCCGTCTTCCGTCAGACGGACACCACGGGTGGAACGGTGCAGCAGCCGGGCGTTCAGCGTTTCTTCCAGGATCTGAATCCGCTTGCTGACATAGGCCGGAGATTGCCCCAGCTCAGTCGCCGCTGCGGCAAAACTTTGCTTGTTCACTACCGCCAGAAAGACCCGTAAGTCCTCCGCCAGCGGTAAACGATCCCGTTCACTGTTCATGGTCAGAATCCGAAGGCACTTTCGTTAAATCTTTCCGCCCGGTGAACATCGGTGCTTTTCACGCCCGCAGTATCCATTTTTTCCTGCGCTTCCTCGATGTCCTCTTCATCAATTTCCAGCGACTCCTGATCGTTGCCTTCCTGAGGCGTCAGCGCCAGTTCGACCATAATCGGGAAGTGATCCGAGCCCATAAATTCCAGACGGTGCAGGTCAATGAGAGTGAAATGTTTACTGTGGAAAACGTGATCCAGCGGCCAGCGCAAGAATGGATAGCTGGCGTGGAATGTGTTGTACATGCCACGGCCACGACGCGGATCCAGCAGGCCGCTGACTTTCATAAACAGACGTGTGGTGCGCGACCATGCGACGTCATTGAGGTCGCCGGTCACAATCGTCGGATAAGTGGCTTTCGCTGCGGTATGCCCGACGGCAATCAGTTCGCCATCGCGGTCAGTGGATTCATCCGCTTCCGTCGGGCTGGGTGGCATCGGGTGCAGACAGTGCATCACCACCTGTTCACCGGACGCCAGTTCAGCACGAAAATGCATCGAAGGAATATCATCCGCTACCAGAAACTGGATCTGCGCATCGTGCAGCGGCAGGCGCGAGTAAACGTGCATTCCGTAAAGATTATCCAGCGGGCAGCGCAGGCTGTGTGGGTAATCCGGCTCCAGCGGCGACATCTGGTCTTCCCACCACTGATCGGTTTCCAGCAGCACGACAATATCAGGCTTATTTTTCTGGATCAGGCTGAGTAATTTATCGGCCTTGCGGTTGGTGGTCAGCACGTTGCTGTTGATGATTTTGATACGGGAATGTCCGTTCGGCGGTGTCTTTTTGACCTGAAACGGATACAAGCGCGTGTACGGCAAAATCCACCAGCTCTGATAGAGCATGCAGGCTACCGTCAGCACGACGGTGATGGTCGCAATCGGGCCACCAAAGGGCAGAATAAAGAGCTCAGTCAGCAGAAAAAGTAAACATAAGGACGCCATTTGCAGACGGGGGAAATCCCACACCCGCACCCACCAGCGTTGATTTTTGGAAAGAGGCAGCAGCGTCAAAAAGGTCATAATGACCGTCAGTGCGCAGACTGTAATGCGAAGTGCTTCCATGGGTAATCGGCCCTGATAAAAGAATCATCAATTTTAGTTGTTGGCAGATTGTGACTTAAAAGATAGGGAACAACCAGAAGGATATCGCCACCTTTTCCTGAGATTAGAAAGAGGTGGCGAGGTGACGCGGTTTTATTTCGCCGGTGCAGCCGGATCGGATACATGGCACCAGTTATGCTGCTGGACAATCCCGCCGTCCGGCGAGGTATAGCCTATGCAGCCAAGGATGGTGTCGTACAGTTTTTCATGGAAAGCGGGTTTCTTCTCAGCGGCCATTTTTTGCAGCTGTTCGAAGCTCGCCTTGTTCTGATCGTTAGCGAGGAATTTATCCGACGCCCAGACCATGATCGGCACAGTGCGCTGCTCAATCGGTGCGTGATCGCGCGGTGTACCGTGGAAATGCATGCTTTTAGAAATGGATTCGCCGTGATCGGACGCATAAAACACGATGGCATTCTTGTTGCGCAGCTGATCAAAGACCTTTGACAGGAAATAGTCGGTGTACAGCAACGAGTTATCGTAAGCGTTGATCATTTCCGCAGTGGAACAGGAATCATCAATCCCCATACATTCCGGCTGATACTTGGCGAATGAACGCGGATACCGGTCGGAGTAAAGATAGTGTGAGCCTTTGGTGTGCAGGATGATCAGATGTTTACCATTTGGATGGTTGGCCATCGAATCTTTCATCTCATCCACCAGCAGCATGTCATCCACCGGTTTACCGGCGTTACGCTTCTCGGACGCTATGTTTTCACGCAGGGAATAATCATCAGCGCGGGTTTTGTTATAGAACCAGGCTTCGCTCTGCATCGAATAGAGCTCCGAGCTCCAGCCTTTGCTTTTGAGCACTGAGAACACATTGGCTTCTTTCAGCGTACGCTGTGGCGCTTCGGATGCCCCGCCTTCACGCACAAACATGCAGCGTAGTGAAAGCTTGGTGGCGGTATCGCAGGAATAACCCTCAAGCGCGGCGAGGTTTTTCTCTTTATCGAGGTGCGGCGTGTTATCGCGCTCGTAGCCGTACAGACCCATATGGTCGCGACGCGCACTTTCGCCAATCACAAAGACCACGTACATATCTTTGGCATCCGCCGGTTCGGTATAGGTGAAATGTTTGGCCGGATCGAACAGGTTTTTGGTGTCTTCGGCCTGACTGTAGCTGCTGTAAACGTACAGCCCGAGCGCCGAGAGCCAGTTAGACGGAGAGTAAGTCCCGGCCACCACGCCGCCGTAGCTGGCCATCATGCGATTATTTACCACGTCATGACGGTCCTGCACTTTACCCATCATCTGCAACGGCAAATAGCACAACAGTCCGGAGACGATCAGCAGAACAACTTTCACCGCCAGCGTTTTCGGGGTGGTTTGTTTGAGAGCCGCACCGGGCATTTTACTCAGCCATAGCAACAGGACGGGGATCAGGCTGACCAGGACAGTCCAGGCGATAAAATGGGTACCGATGGATTCTTTCGATAAATCGATGGAGTCGGAGGCCAGCGCGGCCGCCAAAATACCGTAACCGATATCGACGTTGAACAGGATCATGTAGTAGCTGGCCGCGGCGGAGGAAATCACCACCACGCTCATCAGCACGCGGAACACCGTTTTCCCGGTAAATGACAGCAGCACACAGAGGAAATACACCAGCGCGAAGGCCGCCAGCATTTCAACGGCAATCGACAACGCGTTGTCATAGTGCAACTGAGAGTAACGTCGGAAGAAAATCGGAAGGTTAAGCAGGATCCCAAGATAAAGCGCAATGAACAGAAAAATGCTCTGTTGCGAAAGTAATCGTAATTTTTGCATTGGTAATAAATGGCTCTTTGGTGAGTCTGTTTACGTCGTATTGACCGCTCGTGCCGGAGGATTGAACTTACTCCTTAGGACTATTCAGACTCCGGGCCGCGTATTTTCGTTCAAAGTGATTGGTATCTTCCAATGTGATAATGTAACAGAATTAACGAAACCTTTATCTTTCAGTTATATAAACCAGATAATTTTCTTACGCGTCATGCCCCTTTTTTAGGTTTATTGAGAAACTATTGAGAAAACTTGTGATCCTCACGTGGGAAAGTCAGCGTAAATCGTGTTTCGCCCTCCGCCGAACTCACCACCCGAACGCTGCCCTGATGCAGCGCCATAATGGCCTGAACGATGGACAATCCCAGGCCGCTGGAGCTGCCACCTTCGCTGCGTGAAGCATCGGCGCGATAGAAGCGATCGAACAGTTTGCCGAGCTTTTCCGGCGGGATCGGGTCGCCCTGGCTAATCACATGGATATCCATTCCACTGGCGTGCGCTTCGGCACGAACGACGATGGGTGTGCCTTCATGCGCATATCGCACGGCGTTGGCGACCAGATTGCTCAGCGCGCGCTGGAACAAAATGGCATCGGCGTACAAAATCCCCTCCCCCGCGCTGTGCAGCGTCATTTCCCGCTCTTCCGCCAGACCTTCAAAGTATTCCTGAATCCGCGTCATTTCCGCCGAAACATCAATACTGGTGATGGTCAGAACCGAACGCGCATCGGTCGCCCGCGCCAGGAACAGAATGTTTTCGACCATGCGTGAAATACGCTCCAGTTCCTCCATATTATTGGCCAGCAGCGTTTCGTATTCCTCGGTGCTGCGAGGCTGATAAAGCGCCACCTGACAATGCCCCATCAGCGCCCCCACCGGCGTGCGGATCTCGTGCGCCAAATCGGCGGAGAACTGCGTCAGGCGCTGATATCCTTCCGCCAGTCGTTCGAGCATGTCGTTAAATGAATAGATTAACTGCTGCAATTCCTGCGGCGCATTATCACTGCTAAGACGCGTGGACAGGCTGGCGGGATGGATTTTCGTCGCCTCCAGCGCCATGTGCCGCAGTGGCCGCAATCCACGGCGGATCACCACATAACCGAGCGCGGCAATCAGCAGATAGGCGAACAGCACCGCGCCGGTGATTTCCCAGCGGAACGTCTGCAACATCCGCGCTTCGCCGGTCATGAAGTGCGCGGCGGTAATCTCCACCGTGCGGCCATCCTGAATTTTTACGGCGGCGCGGGCGAAGCGAACCGGCGTGTCGTCGGGGGCGGAAAGCGTGTGAACGGTGCTCAGCGTTAACGGCTGACCGTCGGGTACCGGCGCGACCGGAGGCAGCGCAAGGCGCGACGGATTGACGTTGATAATCGGCGGTTCATCGCTCAGACGGAAAGTCAGGATATCCCGCTCGTTGCCGAGCATGTTTTCGAACAGACCCGGATTATGGCTGAGCTGAGAAAGCGGAAACTCACTGGCCAGCAGATGACGAAAATACTGAACGCGCCCGCTCACCTGATAATCGGCGCGGCGGACCAGTTCTTTTTCCAGCGAGTAATAGAGATAAACGCCCACGGCGCTCACCACCAGTGAGGCCAGCAGCGCAAATAGCAGCGTGGCGCGCAGCGTCAGAGACATCGCGCGTTGCGGTTTTTTCTGCTCAGTCATGACGCACTTCGCATACGTAGCCGATCCCACGCACGGTATGAATCAGTTTGACGTCAAAAGCGCGGTCGATTTTGGCGCGCAGGCGTTTGATTGCCACATCCACCACGTTGGTATCGCTGTCAAAATTCATGTCCCACACCTGCGAGGCAATCATGGTGCGCGAAAGCACTTCGCCCTCCCGGCGCATCAGTAAATGCAAAAGCATAAATTCCTTATTGGTCAGCGCAATGGTCTGATCCTGACGGGTTACGCGGCGGCGCAGCAGATCGAGATTGAGATCGGCGACGCTATAGATATCCGGCTCACGGGCGGCGGGACGGCGCAGCAGCGTGCGAATGCGCAGCACCAGTTCGGTGAAGGAAAAAGGTTTGATGAGGTAATCGTCCGCGCCCAGCTCCAGGCCGTGAATGCGATCCTGTACTTCGTCGCGTGCGGTCAGGAACAGCACCGGCACGTCGCTTTTCTTGCGCAGCACTTCCATCACCTGCCAGCCGTCGAGCCCCGGCAGCATGACGTCGAGGATCACCGCGTCATACCCGTCTTCGAGCGCCAGAAACAGACCGTCGGCACCGTTACGCGCCAGATCTACGCTGTAACCCGCTTCGGTCAGCCCTTTTTTCAGATAATCGCCCGTGCTGACATCATCTTCTATCACCAGTATCCGCATTCAGGCCCTCAGCGCCGCACGACCATTCACCCAAAGAATGATTCCAGAGAAGTTTATCAGTTTCGTCAGACACCTTTGATGACAATTTTGTCATCAACTTGTCATCTGCCAATCCCGGTTTATCGTCCACTCTTAATGAAGTCATTCATCACTGGCACCCTCAGTGATTCCTCTACCCGAATGAAAATACGTAAGAAACTGGAGAGATAAACATGAATACACCAACACGCCTTGCAGGTCTTTTACTCGGTTCACTGCTGATGTGCAGTGGGATGACATCCGCTTTTGCGGCTGACAACGTCATCAAGCCAACGCGCGGAACCATTGAATCCGTAAATGATTCTTCGATGCAAGTCACTACCCGCCAGGGCGAGAAGCTGGACGTTAAGCTGACTGATCAGACCAAAATCAACGCCGTGACCAAAGGCCAGATCAGCGATATCAAGGCCGACAGCTTCATCGGTACTGCGGCGGTGCCACAGGCCAACGGCACGCTGAAAGCACTGGAAGTTCATGTATTTGCGCCAAGCCTGCGCGGCAGCGGTGAAGGTTTCAACCCGTTTGAATCCGCCGATGGCAAAATCAACACCATGACCAACGGCACCGTCGGCAAACTGGTTAACGCCAATGGCCGTACGCTGACCGTGAAATATCACGACGCAGAAAAAACAGTTGTCGTTCCTGACGATGTGCCGGTGGTTCTGCTGGCGCCGGGCGATCGCAGCCTGCTGAAACCGGGCACTAAAATCGTGCTGTTCGCGATGAAAGACGACAAAGGTGCACTGGTTGCCCGTGGTATCGCCGCCGGTAAAGATGGCGTCGCGCCACCGATGTAACCCTTAGCGCTTACGCCGGCGGGCCGTGTCTGTCAGCCGGAGTAAGTTGTTTTTGAAGAACTGCGCAGGGTGAAACCTCCCTCTTTCACTTTGCGCAGTTTCTCATTACGCAGGAGCTTATCCGTGAAATCTCAACCCTCCCCGCTGCGTACGTCAAATTCAAATATTCCTCTGTCGAAAAAAAAGCGCATCCATTCCTGGCCGGTTCGCATTTGCCATTGGATCAACCTGCTGGCGATGATTGGCATGGTGATGAGCGGCTGGGGAATTTATAACGCCGATCCGATTTTCCCGTTCACCTTTCCGCAAAGCACCACGCTCGGCGGCTGGCTGGGCGGCAACATTGCCTGGCATCTGGCCGTGATGTGGCTGATGGCCGCTAACGGCCTGTTTTATGTGGTGTGGGGGATTTTTACCGGCCACTTCAGGCGTGACTTTTTTCCGTTTACGCCGCGTACCGTCTGGCGGGATACCGTCCGCGCCCTGACGTTCCATCTTCCGCATAAACTCGGCCAGTACAACGCGGTGCAGAAACTGATGTACGTCGGCGTGCTGCTGCTGGGCGTATTGCTGGTGCTCTCGGGGTTATCCATCTGGAAACCGGTGCAGTTCAGCGGCCTGGTGTGGCTGTTTGGCGGTTTTGATATCGCCCGCTATGTCCATTTCTTTGCCATGAGCGGCGTGATGTTGTTCGTGGTGGTTCACGTTCTCATGGTGTTGCTGGTGCCGAAAACCTTTGTCGCCATGATTACCGGCGGTAAAAAAATCAGTACGGAGGAAAGCGCTGATGAGTGATAAATCAGACCGGCCCAAAATCATTATCGAACCCGATCAGCGCAAACAACTGGTGAATATACAGCGCCGTTTGCTGCTGCGCTCAGGTCTGACGCTGGGTGCAGTATCGATGCTGACTGGCTGTAATTTGCAGGATGGCGATCAGGTCGACAAAGTTTTGTGGGCGATGTCCCGCTGGAATGACCGCGTGCAGGGCTGGCTGTTCAGCGGCCAGAAGCTGGCACAAACCTATCGTGAAGATCAGATAACCACGCCGTTCCGCTTCAATGCGTTCTACCCGGAATACAATGTGCCGGAGATCGACATTCCCAATTACCGGCTGGAAGTTTCCGGTCTGGTGCAGAAAAAAGCCTCGTGGACACTGGAACAGTTGCAGCGCCTGCCGCAGGAGAGCCAAATCACCCGCCTGATTTGCATCGAAGGCTGGAGCGCCATCGGCCAGTGGAAGGGCGTCCCGCTGAAAACCTTCTTGCAACACGTCGGCGCAGACCTCACGGCAAAATACGTCGGGTTCAAATGCGACGACCGCTACTATTCCAGCATCGATATGGCCACGGCCTTGCATCCGCAAACCATACTGGCCCTGGATTTTGGTGGCAAACCGCTGCCACCGGATTTTGGCTATCCGCTACGTTTGCGTATGCCGACCAAACTCGGCTTCAAAAACGCCAAACATATCGGCGCAATTTTCGTCACCAATGAGAACCCTGGCGGTTACTGGGAAGATCAGGGGTATAACTGGTTTAGCGGGATTTGATAGCTACCGCGGTAAGTGCATCATTTCGCAGTGAATAACAAAGCCTGAAGCTTTGCCGCATAAATCCCTTTCCGATTTTATTCCCCCCTATCCACCGATATGCTCAGAACGGCCCCTTCCCCTGCGAAGGGGGAGGAGCGAAACAATACTCGGTCTGCTCCCTCCCCTGCGAAGGGGAGGGTTGGGGTGGGGTATTAAAGTAAAATCGAAACGTAAAAGTGTGCTTTAACAAGTCTATTGCGAACTTCCACTCCTCCCGGCCTCCCCATTTACAGGGGGGTAGCGCTAAACACTCGCCAAATCCCAGACATAAAAAAACCGCTCAAGTGAGCGGTTTTTCATTTTCGAATTGGCGTAACGTTAAACGTTACTCAATCTCGAAGAATTAGAAGCTGTAACCAACGCCAGCGATCCAGGTGCCAACATCAACACTGCGGATACGGGACTGTTCGTAGGAAACGTCCAGAGCAACGTTCTGGATTGGGTTGAACTGCAGACCAGCGCCGTAAGATACGCCGTAGTCGCTGTTGTCAAATTTCTGACGGTTTGCAGTAGATGCAGCATTATCGTTCTGCTGGAATTTACCGTAGCCCACACCTACAACACCGTAGATGGAAACCCAGTCAGCCAGACGGTAAGCAGGACCTGCAGTCAGACCGTAGTATTGTGCTTTACGGTAGTCACCAGAAGACGGAGTGCTGTCGTCTTCGATGTAGGTGAATGAACCGATAACACCCAGTGGGTTGTTATCTTGTTCCCAACGGTATTTCAAGTTGAAGCCGTTTGCTTTGTTAGCAACGCCTTGCATATCACCCTGAGCGTAACCAGCGGTTACGGTGCTGGTGTCAGCGAATGCGCTTGTTGAAACGCCCAGTGCTACTACGCAAGCTAATGCGGAAAGACATGCAATTTTTTTCATAAACCACCTCAAAATGGGAAACCAAAGTAACCTTCACGTTTGAAAATATAACAAAAACCAGCGTGAAACTCTGCCTGAATATAGATGTCCAAAGCACTCTATCGTGTAACATAAAGTTTCCAACAGGGTATATCTTATTAATTTTATTGTGATTTTCGTCACCAAAACTATAAGAAAAACTTATTGAACTTTTTGAGATTAGCAGATAATTCCTAAAGTTTTGGGCAAAAAATCGACATCTTTTTGCAACATTTCCAAAAATTTAGGATTTTTTTCGGAAAATCTCACTCCGAAAAAAACTTTTTTCACTGATTTTTTCTTCCCTCATTTCCCTCTACACTGACTGCGCTTTACCTTTCTTTTCAAAACTATAAATCTGAACATTCTGGATGAATCGGATCACCTCAAAAGGCGCAATGGATGACACAGTCAGAAAAAAAATCGCAGACTACTCTGCCCGCTGATGAACACAACAACAGCCCGCCGTTACCGGCTTTACCTAAAAAAGCCTCTCCTCTGGTTGCGATTCTGTTGCTCCTCATCGCCATGCTCTCACTACAGGGCGGTGCTTCCCTTGCGAAAACCTTGTTTCCGGTCGTCGGGCCTCAGGGCGTTACGGCGCTGCGTCTGGGCCTTGGCTCCATTTTGTTGCTGCTTTATTTCCGTCCGTGGCGCTTTAAAATGCGCGGCGGCAATTTTCGCGCCCTGCTGATGTACGGGCTGGCGCTCGGTTGTATGAACTATAGCTTCTATCTGGCACTGCGCACCGTGCCGCTGGGCATTGCCGTTGCGCTGGAGTTTACCGGGCCGCTGGCGGTCGCGATGTTCTCATCCCGCCGTCCTGTGGATTTCGTCTGGGTGGCGCTGGCCGTGGCTGGTTTACTGTTCCTGCTGCCGCTTGGCCAAAGCGCAGGCGGTGTGGATCTGAAAGGTGCCTGCTTTGCGCTGATCGCCGGTGCCTGCTGGGCCGTCTATATTCTTGCCGGACAGCGTGCAGGCAGCAGCTACGGACCTGGCACGGCGGCGATGGGCTCGGTTATCGCTGCGATTATCTTCTTCCCGATTGGCGTCGCGCAGGCGCATACCTCTATCTTTACCTGGGAAATCCTGCCGCTGGGATTGCTGATCGCCCTGCTCACTTCCGCCATTCCTTATTCACTGGAAATGATGGCGCTGACCAAACTGCCCGCCAAAACCTTCGGTACGCTGATGAGCATGGAACCGGCAATGGCCGCGCTCTCAGGGATTATCTTTTTAGGGGAGTTTCTGACGGCTTCTCAGTGGCTCGGTCTGGCGGCAATTATTGCGGCGTCGGCAGGTTCCACGCTGACCATCCAGCGTAAAACCAAAATCGAAACGGTGGACGTGCCGGGAAATACTCCCTCGGGTAAATAACATTCATCACCCTGCACGAAAAAAAAACCACGTCTCATCGCGTGGTTTTTTTCTTTTTAATCAATACACTAAAAATTACTTTCGGTTATTTCACTTATTTTCATCATTTCCTGCATCCAAAAGCAGGGGCTCATTCGTATGTAGTGATGTGAGGCAAGACCTTACCTACTCAACATACGAAGGACATCATCATGAAAACATTACTCCGTACCGCTATCTGTGCATCTCTTCTGCTGAGCACCGCGTCAATGGCTGCAATGTCTCAAAACACCACCATGGTCGGTGGCGCTGAAATGTATCCGTCCAAAAATATCGTAGAAAATGCCCTGAATTCTAAAGACCACACCACGCTGGTCGCCGCCGTGAAAGCCGCCGGTCTGGTGGATACGTTGCAGGGCAAAGGCCCGTTCACCGTGTTTGCGCCGACCAACGCCGCATTTGCCAAACTGCCAGCCGGCACCGTCGATAATCTGGTGAAACCAGAAAACAAAGCCACGCTGACCAGCATCCTGACCTACCACGTGGTGGCGGGTAAATATGAAATGAAAGATCTGGAAAAACTGCTGAAAAAAGGCAACGGCACCGCGGAACTCAAAACCGTGAACGGCCAGCCACTGTGGATCTTAAACAACGGCCCGCACAATATTCAGCTTAAAGATGGCAAAGGTAATATTGCCAACATCAGTACTTATGACGTCCAGCAGAAGAACGGTGTGATTGATGTTATCGATACCGTCCTGATGCCTAAATAATACCGACTATACTGAGAGCTGGATCCCCTTATAAAACAGCATCTCAGACAGTCAGGACGGGCGAATGCATGACCCTTTGTTAAATACGCCAACACCAGAGAAAGCGCTGGAAGTACAGCGTGAGCTGATGAGCGCCATGGCCGTTGGCGACCGTCAGGCATTTGAACAGCTTTACCGTCTGACCTCCCCGAGGCTTTTCGCCGTCGCATTACGTATGCTGCGGCGGCACGCCTGGGCGGAAGAAGTCTTGCACGACAGCTACATCACCGCGTGGAACCGGGCGGCGTCTTACAACCCCGCCCTCAGTTCCCCGATGACCTGGCTTACCCACATTGTCCGCAACCGTGCCATCGACTGGATGCGCGGGCGCGACAACCAGACAGACGAACTGGACGACAGCGTGGCGGACCGTTACGTCGAACAAAGTGATGAGCCCCTGCAACGTTTGCAGCAGGACAGCGATGCCAAAATTCTGGCCAACTGTCTGGCGCACCTTCCCGCAGAGCAAAGACAAAGTCTGATCCTGGCCTATTATCAGGGTCTGTCTCATGGCGAGGTTTCATCTCATTTACAACAACCGCTGGGGACGATTAAAAGCTGGATCCGTCGCGCCCTGGAACACTTAAAGAGCTGCGTCGGACTATGAAAAGCAGAAGCCATTATCATGCTGCACTCGCGGCTGAATATGCGCTCGGCACCTTGCGCGGCGCAGCAAAAATTCAGTTCGAGCAAAAAATGCGTGACGACCCTGAACTGGTGGCCGAAGTGGCCCGCTGGCAGGAAGCCTTCACGCAGCTGGATAACCACATTATGCCGGTGATCCCGCCTGCCTCGGTGTGGAAACGCATCCGGCATAATCTGGATCTACAACCGGTTAAACGCACGGTAACGCCGAAAACGCCCGTTCGCGGTTATCTCGGCTGGGCGCTGGCCGCGGGTCTTGCAGCATTGCTGCTGATCCCGCGTCTGCTGGTGCAACCTGCCGCGCCACTGCCGGTAGCCATACTTGCCAGCAGCACCGGTGCTCAGGGCGGGCAATGGGTGGTAAGCGCTGACATGAGCACGCGCAGCCTGATGCTGACGCCGCTGAATGCCCAACGCGTGGCGGCAGACCGCAGCCTCGAACTCTGGGCTATTGCGCCGGGGGGCAAACCGCAATCGCTTGGGTTACTCAATACCCAACAACCGACACAGCTTACACTGGCCGCCAAAATGCCGGATCCGGGCTTTACGCTGGCGATCAGTATTGAACCGCACGGTGGCTCTCCGACCGGCCAGCCGACCGGCGCGGTACTCTACAGCGGGGCTCTGGCACTCTGAGAGTACAAATTTCCGACAGTCATTTTCATCAATAATCAACGGCGGGAAATATTTACGCCGTTGATTATTGATAAGGCTGGATATTATGGAGTAAATAATCATTCGCAAGCGTTAATATTTCTCATTCTCGTGCCAGCGCATTGGGAATATATATCCCCACACGTCATGTAACATTCTTAAATATTTCACACTTACCGTACGCGATTATTTTCCTCCGTTCAGGAACATTCCTATCCACCTTTAAAATCAGCATGATAAGTTAATTACAACTGTTCGTGATGCATTATTTGGCACACGCTATCAGAACGATAGGAACGACTTTCCAGCAAAACTGAGATTTATTGCTATACTGAATCCAGTTACGAAACAAAGTCATTTATAACAACTCAATGAAGAGGATATCTATTATGAGTACAGCCAAACTGGTCAAAACGAAATCTTCTGAACTCATTTATACACGCAACGATGTAGATGAAAGTGTAAAACTGGATACGATCAAAGTGTTGAACCGTCTGGTAACTGAGTTTATCGATCTGTCGCTGATCACCAAGCAGGCGCACTGGAATATGCGTGGCGCTAACTTCATCGGCGTACATGAAATGCTGGATGGATTCCGTACTGCAATCACCGAGCATCAGGACACCATCGCAGAACGTGTCGTGCAGTTAGGTGGCGTGGCGCTGGGTACCGTACAAGTGGTTAACGATAAAACGCCACTGAAAAGCTACCCGACCAACATTCATACCGTGCAGGAACACCTGAAAGCACTGGCAGAACGTTACGCCGTGGTCGCAAATGATACGCGTAAAGCGATCGGTGAAGTGGAAGATGAAGACACCGCAGATATATTCACCGCCGCGTCCCGCGACCTGGATAAATTCCTGTGGTTCATCGAATCCAACATCGAGTAATCAGGACTCGATTACCGCAGTTGAAAGCTGCGGCATAATAACGGATCAATGCTAAAAAGAAGGTCAGTGGCGAAAGCGACTGGCCTTTTTTGTTTCCATGCCTCATCCCTCTCTGCAATCCTCTTTTTGCCTCTGAATTTACCCTTCAACGTACATTTGCATACCAATCTGAATAATAACCATTATGAATAGTTTCACCATAAACTAATTGATGACTATTGAGTCGTGAAACCGGTACCACTATGCGACTGATTATTAGGACTTTTATTATCGTCCTAAGAAACATCTTAGACCCATAGGCCAGATGAATGGTTTAAGGCAAATTAATAGACCAAAGCAATTTTACAAGTTTGTGAGATGACCTGTAACTTGCTGAAATATTTGGTCGTAACCTTTACTTTTTTGTGAATTTAAACATTTCACTAACTCAATGAAAGTAAAAGAAATTCGGACAAGGGACGTTCACACCGGCATTAATCCTCAGAAAGCGACTTATGGATAAGTGACTCCCCTCCCCGGCGGCATGACAACAGTGAAATGCTAAGCCGCTTCCCACAATCTGACCCCGATCTCAGCACATTGGTAGCAGTAAGCCAGGGGCGGTAGCGTGGAAAATCGTAAAAAAAACTGGAATAAATCGATGGCACGTAGTGGCTTGGAAGTACAAAAAGCGGCGATTAAAGCGCTCTTTTTAAGGGAAATCAAAACCCGTTTTGGGAAGTATCGTCTTGGTTATCTGTGGGCGGCGCTGGAGCCTATGGCGCATATGCTGATTATGTTGGCTATTTTTGGTTACATTATGCACCGCACCATGCCGGATATTTCGTTCCCGGTGTTTCTGATCAACGGCATTATTCCTTTCTTTGTATTTAGCAATATCACCAACCGTTCGATTGGGGCAATAGAAGCCAATCAGGGATTATTCAATTATCGCCCTGTTAAACCCATTGATACTATTCTCGCCAGAGCGATATTAGAGACCGTGATTTATGCCGTTGTCTATGTATTGCTGATGGCCATTGTCGGGTTGCTCGGTGAAGAATTTGAAGTCACTAAAGTCATTACACTTGTTATGGTATGGGGGCTGTTGGTTTTATTCTCCTGCGGCATTGGCCTTATTTTTATGGTTGTCGGTAAAACCTATCCTGAAACTGAGAAATTCCTGCCCATTCTTATCAAGCCACTCTATTTCATCTCCTGCATCATGTTTTCGCTCCACAATATCCCGAAAGAATACTGGCCTTATTTATTGTGGAATCCGATTGTTCACGTCGTGGAACTCAGCCGTGAGGCAGTCGTTCCCGGTTATATCAGCGAAGGCGTCAGCTTAAATTATCTGGCTGGCTGTACGCTGGTGGTCTTATTTATCGGCCTGGCCCTTTATCGCAATCGTGAAGAGGCGATGCTGACATCATGATAAAAATTGAGAATCTGACTAAATCTTACCGTACGCCTAAAGGCAGACATTACGTCTTTAAGGATCTTAATGTCGAACTCCCCTCGGGTAAAAGCGTCGCCTTAATTGGCCGTAACGGGGCAGGTAAATCGACTCTGCTACGTGTTATTGGCGGTATCGACCGCGCTGATTCAGGCCGCATTCATACCGATAAAACCATTTCATGGCCTGTCGGACTTGCCGGTGGGTTTCAGGGCAGCCTGACCGGGCGGGAGAACGTCAAATTTGTCGCACGTCTCTATGCCAGACCTGAAGAACTCAAGGACAAAGTCGCCTTTGTCGAAGAGTTTGCAGAACTGGGTAAATACTTTGATATGCCTATTAAAACCTATTCTTCCGGCATGAAATCACGACTTGGTTTCGGCCTGAGCATGGCGTTTAAATTTGATTATTATCTTGTAGACGAAGTCACAGCGGTCGGCGATGCACGGTTTAAGAAGAAATGCGCTGACCTCTTTAAAGCCCGCCATAAGGAAGCCAGCTTTTTGATGGTTTCTCATAGTCTGGGATCACTGAAGGAGTTTTGTGATGTGGCGTTGTTTATTGGCAGAGATAATAAAGTGAAATACTTCGAATCTGTGGATGAAGCCATTGCCACTTATAAAATTGATGAAGATATATTAATATAGAGGAAGAATAAATGCGTACAGTAATTACTTTTGGTACTTTTGATGTTTTACATATTGGACATATAAATATATTGCAACGAGCTAAACAACACGGAGACCGCTTAGTCGTTGGTGTTTCTTCAGATGCACTCAACTTTTCTAAAAAAAGCAGAAATCCCGTATATTCTGAACTGGAAAGAACTAGTATTATCGCGGCGCTTAGTTGTGTCGATGAAGTTTTCATTGAAGAATCTCTTGAGCTCAAAGGTGAATACATCCAAAAACACAAAGCTGACATTTTAATAATGGGTGATGATTGGGCTGGACGCTTTGATATATTTAAAGAACTGTGTGAAGTGCTCTACCTTCCACGAACGGAAGGTATTTCAACCACACAATTAATAAAAGAAATTAAAGCTTATGGAGAAAACATCATAAATAGTTCAGTAATTAACGCTAATCCAGTCTAAAACGAGTTATTGGCCAGGATTAACAGAGTACACCTGGCTAGTAAATAAGACTTTCAACGTTATATCTATCTTATATTCTAAGTACGAGGTTTTTTTGCCAGAAATAAATTTAGCGTTCAAAAAAGCCTATCGGGAATGTAGGTTCTTTGGAAAAATAACGCCATTAAATATTCTTTACGCCTTAACTTTTGATTTTTGTATGTCAAGAGGCAAGACTAATATAATGCAAAATTTTCTGAGTTGGAAAAACATAAACAAAAGCCCTCTATTGAAATATTATTCTGCGCATCTAAGTTTTTTATTCGGAGACTACAAAAAAACAATATTAATTTTAAATAATCTTACTAGCCTATACCCTCAACATGCTGACATGGCCTTTCTTCTTAGTGAAACTTACAGATTAGATGATAAAAAAGAATTAGCGAGGGATATTTTAGAGTTGACTCTTAAAAACTCGCATAGGTTAAAAACATGGTTATTGTTAGCAAACTTAACAGCCAATAATGAAGATCATCAAAGATTAAAATCACTATGGCAACTTTACAAACAGAAAGAGAAAATCCCTGCCTATCATTACGAACTTGGGATTTATATTTCAACTTCAGCCATGCGTTCACAAAACTATGATGAAGCAGCAGAGTTGTGGAAGGATTTTATCAAAAAAACTATAAATAATGAAGCCATCTTCCCTACTAATAGTTGCAGAAGAAAGTTTTCCTCTGCTAAAGCGTCTAAAGCCTTAATAGATTTGAAAAAAGTATTTGAAAGTGCAGGAATAGAATTTTTTCTCGTCAGTGGAACATTACTAGGTTGTATACGGGAAGGGAAAATGCTGAGCCATGACAAAGATATTGATGTTGGCGTTTGGAGTGACGTTCGTACGGAAAAAGTTATAGATCACATTAAAAGCTCTGGACTGTTTTACATCCAAGCATCTCGTTCATCATTAGCAATCAGAATTAAACACGTTAATGGAACTGCTGTAGATATATTCCTCCATTTTAAAGAAGAGAATAACTACTGGCATGGTGGTTCTAAACTTAAGTGGAACAACACACCATTTTCACTAGTAAAACATAGGTTTTTGAAAGATGAATATTTGATTCCTGCCGAGTATGATTTATATCTCACAGAGAATTATGGTGATTGGAGAACAGAAAAATCAAAGTTTGACTCAGCCATTGATACACCAAATGCAAGTGTATTGAGCAGTCCAGAATTAATTATACATAGCTACAAACAATTAGCCAATGCTATATATTTAAACGAAAGCCAAAAAATCCATTTGCACATGAACATTCTAAAAAAACTTGGCGAAGAAAAAATACAACTTTAGAAAAATTAAACCATTGGATTAACAAATGTTAAAATATTTATATTACGGAAAATCACAGTATTTTTTGAAAAAAAGAAACTGGGCTAAAGCAACCTTACAATTAGAAAAAGCTATTGCAGGTAATGATAATTGTTTTCCTAAATGGCATTATCAGTTAGGTTTTCTCTACAGCAAACTTAGAAAATGGGAACTTGCTGAAAAACAATTAAAAATTGCAACATCGAAAAAGATGAACAATCAACGTTGGAACTATCGACGTGCAATTGCATTAGATAATATCCAAAGACAGTCTGAAGCTGTAGATGTCATTGATTCGGTATTCATTACTAATGGTAGTAACTCCCAGAAACATTTTAAGTCTGGTGTTTTGTTATTAGGTTTTTCAAGAGCAGTAGCCGCAGAAAAGGCGTTTAGAAAAGCAGCCGAACTCGATGGCAATAAATATGAATATTATGATAAACTTGCCGAATCTTTAAATAAACAAAGAAAGTGGTGGCAGGAGGTTGAGGCATTAATACAAGCCACCAAAATGAATGATAAAAAATCAGAACTGTTTTTCAGATTAGGTGCAGCTTGTCTTAAAATGAATAATTTTACAGAAGCTGAGAGAGCATTCGAAAAATCTATTAAATTGGGTTTAAGTAATGCTGAATCGTTTTATAATTTGGGTTATTGCTTAGAGAAAAATGGCAATTCCAATGAAGCTGATGAAGCCTACAAAAAAGCAGTAGCGCTCTCCAAAAGCACTGATGTGAAAAAATATGGTGTTGCTGCTTTTCATAAAAATAAAGGTTTATGGCCAGAGACAGCTTACGAACTAGAGAAATTTGTTAAAAAAAATAAAAAAAATGCAGATTTAATATATAACCTGGGCATGGCTTATGACCGAAGTTATCAATGGGAAAAAGCAGAGTCCAACTACAAAATCGCACTTAAAATTAAACCTGGAAATCCTAATTGGAATTTTAGACTTGGCTTTGTATTGGAAAGGCAAGAAAAGTTCAAAGATGCAGCCAGACATTATGAAATGGCTTCACGAGGAAACATAAAACACAACTCACATATCTTTTATCGTTTAGGTTTTGTTTTATATAAAAACGGTCAGTTTGAAAACGCTTGTTTGTCATTCTTAATGATGAGGACAGATCGTACATTTATTAACAAGACTTTCTCACACAAGCTATTTTCAACTAACCCGTGGACTGCTGACGAGTATCATCAGAGGGCTACAGAATTAGAACAAGCCGGTGATTTGATAAAATCTAATGAATTATTTAATAAGTCATTAGAACGAAAAAACACCTATAATTCAGAGTGGTATTTTAAACTCGGTTACTCATATTTTAAAAATAAAAAATTTAGTGAAGCATGTAAAGTATTTCTTGATACAAGAATTTACTCTAAAGCATATGGCGTTTCTCTTGAAGAATATGAATCTAAAGAACATCTCAATTTTATAGCCAGTTACTTAGAATATTATGAACGTTTAGAAATTAAGAATGATTATATTCTACTGGAAAGTTTTCACGGCGCATCTGTAAGCTGCAATCCATATGCTATATATTCAAATTTAAGCAAACGACCTGAATTCAAAGATTTCAAATTTGTATGGGTGATTAAAAATGGTATTAAAACCCCAGCCAATATATTAAGAAAGAAAAATGTAATTGTTGTTATTAGAAACTCAGATGCTTACTTAAGATATTTGGCCAGTGCAAAATACTTAATTAACAACGTATCATTCCCAAACTATTTTCTTCGCAAAGAAGGTCAAAAATATCTGAATACTTGGCATGGTACACCGATGAAGTATTTAGGAAAAGATATCAAAGATAGTTATCTCTCCCATGCAAATGTAGCGAGAAATCTCGTTCAGGCAACGCACGTAATAAGCCAAAATAGATATACAAATAATATTTTGCTTGAGAGATACGACGTCCTGGGTTTATCAGATGCAATTATTGCTGAAACAGGCTACCCTCGAACAGACATAACATTAAATGCAACAAAGGAAGAGTTATTAGCAATTAAGAAACGACTTAATATATCATCTGAAGATAAAGTTGTTCTCTACGCTCCAACATGGAGAGGTGTACATGGTAAAGCCAATTTCGATACCACTCGTTTATTAGATGATCTCAAAGCTATGTCCCAGAGCGGATATAAAATTATTTTCCGCGGTCATCACATGATGGAAAGCCTGATTGCCAATACAAAGATACCCGCTATTGTAGCTCCTGGAGATATCGATACAAATTTATTAATATCTATTGCTGATTTACTAATAACTGATTACTCAAGTATCGCATTCGATTATCTCGCACTTAAAAGACCAATATTATTTTATACATACGACATCGAAGATTATCAATTGGAGCGAGGTTTATATATTCCTCCTGAAAATTTGCCTGGCACAATTTGTCATGAGCAGTCCGAGCTCTCTGAAGCTATAATTTTGGCAATTGAACTTGGATTTGATCAAAAAAACATTGAGAAATTTGATTATTTTGTTCCCTATGAAGATGGTAACTCTTCTTCGAGGGTAATTGATATGTTCTTTTTCGAAAAAATGCATAATATCAGTGTTTTCAGTAATCTCACGAAAAAAAACATACTGATTTATGCTGGTCCATTCATGCCAAACGGTATTGCAACATCAGCCATAAATCTTTTGCATGCAATTAATTATGATGAATACAATGTATTTTTAGCTGTGGATGTTTCTGCTTTAAATGGGCATGATGAACGTTTAAATATGATTAAAAAATTACCAGAACAAGTCCGGGTAATTGGTCATAGCGGTAATATTTATTTCACACCTGAGGAAAAATGGGTATCTGGAAAATTTGTTAATTCTAAAAAATTCTCTTCTGATGAAATGAAAAAAACTTATTTAACTTCCTACCAACGTGATTTTTATCGTACATTTGGTAGAAAAAAAATTGACGCCGTAATCAACTTCGAAGGATACAATACAAAATGGGTATCTTTATTTGCGTCCATTACTTCTAAAACAAGAAAAAGTATTATTTATCAGCACAATGATATGTGCGCAGAGTTCAAACTGCGCTTTCCGTACCTTGAGTGTAATTTCAATTTATATAATGATTATCATTCTATTATTTCAGTTTCATCTGCTACTAAAGACTTAAACTGCAACAATATGACTGATGTATATAATATTCCTTTGGAAAAGTTTTCATTTTCAGACAACTTACAAAATCCTAATAGTGTTACTATTTTATCATCTGAAGTTATTGATGATGCTATTTTCGATAATGGAAAATATTCCTTCATTACCTTAGGACGTTTATCCCCAGAAAAAGATCATGAGAAATTGATCAGAGCATTTAAGAAAGTTCATGAATTCAACCCTAGTTCACAGTTGATAATATTAGGTGATGGGCCATTAAAGTCTCATTTAACAGTTCTTATTGGTCAATTGAAACTGGATGATTCAGTTATATTACTTGGAAGGAAAGATAATCCTTTCCCATACCTTAAACGGTCTGATTGCTTTGTTTTATCCTCTAATCATGAGGGTCAACCTATGGTCCTTTTTGAAGCATTAATTCTAAAAAAACCAATAGTGGCAACCGATATTGTTGGCAACCGAGGAGTTCTCGGTAATGATTACGGATTACTCGTTCATAACAGTGTAGACGGACTAGTTAATGGTATGATTTGCAATTTAGAAAATAAAATCCAGAAGGATAACTTCGACATTGATAAGTATCAAAAAAATGCTATAAATATGTTCTACGATATTATTAACTAACAAGACACTGAAAGTAGGCTTACTTAATAGTACTTTTCAGAGGAATCCTCAAATTCTAACATGCGATATCACTTGCTAATGAAGATTTTTAAAATAGATGGTTTTAAAATATGACAACACTTGATGAATTAGGAAAAAAACTCAAACTACAGCAATCTTCATTGAATAATAATTATTTAATGACATATGAAAATGAAATAGTCTCAAGGTGGTCTGGGAAATGTAACATTATAGTAATATCAGATGATGTTCCTTTAGAAATGCTATCTATTTTTTCTGAAAGATTTCCTCTTTCTAAAGTGTTGGTAATTACATATAAAAAAAACATTAATATATTAAACGATAGTATAAACAATGCAAAAATAATTCAATTCTCATCAATTAATGAACTGCTTGAATGGTCCATTAATCTAGGCAGTGTTGACGTCATCATCGAACATAGTACAAATCGTAAGTCTCATAAATTAAATCTATTTAAAAAACTTTTCCTGCATTTAAAAGAAAATGGTCTTTATTTTATTGAAGAGTTACATGCCAAATTCATTACACCACTGATTGACTGCGAGGGTGATGACATACTAGATTTTTTAAATAAAATATCTAATTTATTAATATCGCCAAAAGAGCTAAAAGATCTTTCAGACAAGACTATTTTAGGTATATCTGAGCACGTTAGAAAAATCGCCATTATTAGGAAGCTAGCGATAGTAGAAAAGCAAGGTCATACCTTCAAAGGACTAAGATCTCAGAGCGCATGCGATCTAATCAAGGCTGGTTCACTTCCAGGTACTAACGTATTCTACTCGAACAAAATAAATAGTTTCACGTCAAAGTGCAGATCTGATGGAAATATAAAAAAACTACTATTATCTCAACATAGTCCTGTATTCACTGTCCCTCCATCTTACATTAACAAATATGAGCATGCATGCTGCACACCGGGTCAAATAGTTTATGTAGGCAACTATTTACTTCCGGATTCATTTAGGATGCAATATCAAAAAAACTTATCAAATCGTCATGTTCGTTCATTAGAAAATCACTTCTATAGTTTAGCTAACCCTTCAGCTACTTTAGATTTAGATGGTGATTTTTTTTATTTAGATTCAGAATATCCATCACATTTTGGACATTTCACCTCGGAAGTTGTTTCACGCTTGTGGGCATGGAAACAACTTAAAAGTGATATCGGTAACCTTAAGGTATTACTGAGTGTAAAAAAAGGTGCCCAACTTCCCTCTTACGCCAGAAAAATATTAAATAGCTTTGGTATCGTAGATGAAGATATAAAAGTATTCGATGATGTTGTACGTGTCAGAACGCTATATACTGCTAGCCCTTATTATGTAATAGGTGGTCACGTTCATCCTGAAATTGACAAAATTTGGTCTGCTATAAGGGAAGGCGTCATAGGTGGCGAATCAAGAATAAAAGGGGATAGGCTTTTCATTGCAAGACCGGTTTCCGGAGTGAGAAAATGCCTAAATCCTGAACGCCTCGAAGAAAAATTCCTGAATGCTGGTTTCGAATTTTTTAGTCCAGAAAATCACTCATGGGAAGATCAAATTAAAACCTTCTGCCAAGCCAAACACATAGCAGGATATTCAGGAAGCGGATTATTCAATATAATGTTTTGCGATAATACTAAAAGTTTAATTTCAATGGGTGCAGATTCGTATAATTCGATAAACGATCATTTAATTTGCTCAGCAAAAAATATTGAACTGGATTATATCTGGTCTGACTCTTTAATTAAGCATGGAAAAGCTTGGTCCCTTAAAGCATTTATGTCAGATTATAATTTCAATTATGAAAGAGATGAACAGTATTTAGATAATGCATTAAAAAACTTGACTTAATTAAGCACCCCGCTAATATAAATTTAGCGGGGCTAATTAACTATCCAGATGCTAGGTAAATTAATTCATCCTAATATTCTCTCGACCTTCATCCCTAAATTTTACTCCGTCCCCCACAAACCTATTCCCCTCCACCAAATTATCATCCGCATAATCTTTAAAATACTTCCCGCTTCCATCTCTCGGCTTATCTCCACAATCAAATCCTGATAAGTCCCGGTTCTGCCGGGATGCCAGCCAGATGCCTACGGGCTCATTCACAAACGTATTATTGCGGATGACGTTATGGTCGCTATGCTGCCAGCGGATCACCGATTTGCCGATGCTGAAATGCTCGCCGCAGTTCTTATACAAAAACACGCCCCCTGCCCCGTTGGATTCAAAACGGTTGCCTTCGATAAGGTTATAGGCCGATGAATCCACGGCCAGCCCTTCGCGTTTACCCTTGCCGAAACTCTCGTGTCCGTTATTGATGATTTGGTTACCGACAATGGCGTTGTTGCGCGATGAATGTTCCAGATAGATGCCGGACATATAGGAGTCGCGAACGACTGAGTTCTTTAGCGTGGAATGGGTGACGTAATCATCAAAATAAATCCCTACGCGGCCACTGCCGGTGACTTCAACGTTCTCAAGGTCCACACGGGTCGGCGTGCGCCGGTAGTTCTCAGCGTGGTCGGGGCTCAGTTTGTTGGCGGCGATGTCGGAGGTGATGCGGATACCGCTATGCGTATAGTTTTGAATTTTGCAGTTTTTGATGGTGACATCAGACAGCGGTTTGCCTTTGCTGTTAACGACAATACCAAATGACTTCTCGTTACGGCCATCAAGGATTGCGCCACGGCAATCCAGGGTCGTATGGCTACGCGTTATCATTATCTCCTGATGATAAACGCAGGATGGCTGTAACGAGACGTGGCCGTTAATCACCGGCACTTTGCATTCACGTGAATCAGAGGCAGAAGCGCCGTCGGCGCAGGCTGAGAGGGATAAAGGCAGAACAACCATCAAAGAGAAAAATGCACAGGGTGTAAACTTCAGGGTTTCTCGCATCTGTGCATAGTCCTCTTGTCTGTCAGGAAAGCTGTCGCTTAATGTAGTTAATTACCAGTTTCTCACTGATAAATACCGGCTTGTATTGGGAGTCGGCAATGGCCGCTTTGTCCTTCTTATACCCGCCATAAAACACCGCATTAATCTGCGTATTCTTCAGCAAGTATAGCCGGAATTGTTTGAACAATTTCATATCGGGCGCGAATCCTGAGCACCAGAACTGGTTCAGATGTCCCTGATAGGTAATGCCTTTGATGTCATACAGTGCGTTGCCCATCACCTTCAGCGGCTTGTTGTGGATCAGTGCTGAGATCCCCGCCGTGCTGTTGATGGTAACCACCGCTTTGGCATGCGTGAGCAGCTCCGGCATCGGCAGGTCATGCACGTAGATCACCCGGTTAGCGATGCCGTATTTTTTGCCCAGCTGGCGGATCAGCGGCGCGTATAACCGATGTCCGCGATCCATCGGGTGATGCTTAATCACCAGAAACTCCGTTGAGGGCGCTTTTTTGGCGAAGGAATGCATCACTTCATTAATGTAATCGCGCACATCTTTATACGGGCTGTGGTTGCGGATCTGGCTGTCGTTGTACACCTGCAAAATTGCCAGGAAGTAACGCTGATCCAGCCCGGTCTGTAACTGTTTGAGGACATTGCGCTGGTCAAACGCATAAAGCTTTTTACGCCAGGCTGCGCGGATCCAGCAGCGTGCCTCGTACCACGGCGAAAAGGATTTATGGTGGCGGTATTTTGGGAACTCGTTTCGGTGACGCCAGCCTGCCAGATAGTAAGCGGTTGCATGCCAGTAGCGTGAAGCAGCGCTTGGCTTGAGATGTTCGATCTCCGGCATGGTCATCTCTGGCAGACGACGATAAAACTCGGCATCGCGTGGCAGGCCGGAGTAAGCATTCACACCGTTCTGTTCCAGCGTGATGTAGTGCGGACGCAGGTAGCCTTCTTCGAACGCCAGGAACCGGATGCCTTTGGCTTGCGCCCAGCGTTTAGCGGCCTGATGTAGAGGACGACAATCCCCGAAACACACGATGGTATCGAAGTCGTATTCCTGCCAGGTCTCTTTCAGCCAGGTCGGAAACTCATTCGGGGTCTGTTGGTACAAGCGGTATTCACGATTGCGCGAATACCGCCTGTCGCCGCCGTTAAAGACGACGTTCACCGCTTCCCGCCCCAGAGACTCAAGCCACTGTGCTAAATCGCTGAAAAAGGGTCCCATCGGGCCCTGCAACAGCAGATATTTTTTTCCAGAAAGTAATGTCGTCAGCGCCTTACTGTCCATTTTCATCCACACCATAAATACAGAGTAATGAACTGATTCACTTAATAAATGTAACCCGAATCAGCATGAGCAATTTTCTGTAATAGCGGACTATCCTGCCCGCTTTAATTCTTGTGAACTGCATGTCTGCCCGTGGCGTTGCGGCAAGTAATTCAACCGCCTGCTCCGCTAAAATGGGCTCCCGACTTTGCGGGTTGATATACGACGGGTAGGCAATCAGCGCCTGATAAACCACATCGTCTAACCGGAGGCGGCGCGTACGGCGTGAACATGAATGTTCATCCTGCGTCAGCCCCCATCCGGCATAAAATGGCATGCCGTAACACACCACTTTTTTACCGTGTAATAAGGCTTCAAATCCTGACAGTGAGGTCAGCGTGTGCAGCTCGTCGGCGGCCTGAATACACTGAATAATGTCTGCATCTAACGCCTGACTGTCTGCCCAGCGGCGGACATCTTCCTCTGGAATCTGCCCCTGCCGGTTCCCCACCAGAACGTCCGGGTGCGGTTTATAAATGATGTAGGCATCCGGATTACGCTCGCGCACGGTGCGCAAAAGCCCGCCATTGGTATTCACAGATATCGTACCGGTCAGGATCGACGCATCGTCCTCGACCTGCCCTGGTACCAGAATCACGGTCTTGCCAGAAGCCCCGGCGGGTAACGTGAACGCCGCACCGAGGTTATATTTACTGACTTTGCTGGCAACCAGCGTCTCGCGCAGCGCGGCAGCGCGTTGCTGCTGATACGCCGTCAGGTCGCTGTTACCGAGCAGCAGCTCGAGATCGCTTGGGCGTGTGGCATCGTAATAAATACCGGTTTTATCCAGCACCAGCGAAAGCGGCGGATGCAGGTCAGAGCCCAGACCGGCCGAGCGCAGAAAACCGTCTTCCATACGCCATTGCGGTAACTGGTGTTGCTCTGCGTTGGCAGACCACTTCGCCTCACCTTTTATGCCCCACACGACGCAGGCGGACTCACCGGCAAAGCGTTTACTGAAATTCACTTTGTTGCTTTGGGTGCGCAGAAACGGTGCCAGAATACTGCGCTTCCACAGCGTCAGGCCGGGTGACCACAGGCGCCCGGCCCGCTGCTGGTGATGCTGGCGTTGCATCAGCAGCCAGTTCAGGACATCAAAAATCGTGCCACGCTGACCGTTGACCGGGTTGATATAACGCGAGTAACGCAAACACGCCGCACTGAACAACTCTTCGAGAGTGGCTGCGCCGCGTCGCGCATTCAGCGTTGCCGATTGCGTGTGGCGATCGTCCGTCAATCCCCAGCCGGCATACCACGGCTGGCCAAATACGCTGACCGGTTTGCCGGCGATCAGCGCCTCAAAGCCGTAATTAGAGGTCACCACGTACACGCGGCTGACCAGACGCAGCAGCGACTGCGGGCTGACATCCGTCGCCAGCAATCTGATGCGCGGTTGCTGTTTCGCAAGTTGCGCAATCTGACTGAAATATCCCGCTTTTTTACCCTGAAGTACGTCCGGGTGAATCTTCACCCAAATCTCGGCTCCGGGGTTCTCCGCTATTGCGGCCTGCAACATGCTGTCGAACTGTTCTGCTCCGGCGTTGCCGTAAACCACGGCCATATCACCAAAGGTCTGATCGACCACCAGCACCGCGCCCTGCGGCGGCTGCGTGAATGTGCACGCCGGTGCCTGGTTGTATTTGGATAAATCCCCGCCGACGATCATCTGCATCGCCTGACGTGCATCTTCATGCAATAACTGGTTCTGTTCCCGCTGGTGAATCAACGTCTCCAGCGAGCTTGGGCGCGAGGCGTCGTAATACATCCCCTGCGTATCCAGCACCATCGAGAGTGGCGGCGAACCGGTCACTCCCAGCCCGAGAGAACGGATAAACCCGTCTTCGAGGCGCAGCACCGGCAGTCGCTTTTTCTCCGCCAGCACAACCGCTTTGGCGCCGGTCGGGCGATAGCCCCACACGGCAACCTGCGTGATATCTTCCGGCAGCGGCCGCACCAGCGACACCTTGCAGAAAGGCTCACCGAGGAACTGCTCAAGATGCGGGATACGTGCGATCCCGCCAGAAAAAATCCCAATCATTACAGGGTCAGAACCACTTTCGCGGCCACGGCCAGCTGGTAAAGAATGGTCGAGATGCCACGCGTGACTTCGATGTTCTTCGATTCGTACTTCGGCAGAACCATCAGCTCGTCGCCCGGTTGCAGCGTTTTCACATCTTCCGCATTCAGCGCTTCGCCGTTCTGCTTGATCAGGATGACTTTGGAGTTACCCGCTTTCTGGGTGAATCCACCGACTTTCTCGATGTAATCTTCCGGGCTGAGACCTTTCTGCCAGCTCACCGCGTTCGGGAACAGCACTTCGCCGTGGATCATAACCAGCGAGGTTTTCTCAGGAATGTTGATGACGTCGCCATCTTCCAGAATCACCTGATTCAGGTTGTCTTCGCTCAGCACCACCTCACCTTTCGGTACCACCTGACGCGCTTTGTTAACAAAGCGGCTGACCAGCTGGGCTTCCTGCATACGCAGACGGCCTTCTTCCTGAGTGGAAGACTGGGCAGACAGCGAGGCTTCTTCGAGTTTTTGCAGCGTCACATCCAGCATCTCTTTCTGGCGCAGGGCAACCGAGCGGCGATAAAGCTGGATAGAGTTAATCTGCGACATGCTGTTAGTGCGAATTTTTGGTAACAGCTGGCTCATGGTCGCGCCGTACGGCAGTACCACGGCGTGTTCGCCGGAATGAGCGCCTTCGATACGCACCTGAATGGTTCCCGCATAGCGGTCAGAGCTGACGATCAGTTTGTCGCCATCTTGTAATGAGCGGCCAGGCGCAGAACTCAGCGGGTAATACTCGCTGCGCTTCATGCTGCCCTGCTGGCGAATGATGGTCATGTGGGTTGCGCCCGGCTTCGGACGTGCCCAGCTCAGCGCTTCGCTGACCGGAATGGTGCTGTCGCGAAATTCAAAGTCGTAGCTGTTGAACACGTCGCCCTCTACGCTGAACGTATGCTGACGCGGGCCGACCACAATGGTGTCGCCGTCGGAGAACTGCGAAAGACGCAGATCGCCGTTAAGCAGGAAATCATAAAGATTGATACGGGAACGGACGCGATCGTTGTGCTTGACCACAATATCCACGTAGCTGCCGCGCTCGGTATCCACCCCGCCCGCTTTGCTCAGATACGAAAGCAAGGAGTCAGAGGCCACGCCGCCGTACAAGCCAGGATTAGTGACATAACCGGTCACAAACACTTTTACCGGCTGCGCCTGAAGCAGTGAGGCGTACACATTCACGTTCGCCTGATACACCTGTTTCACCTTAGTGGTGATCACGCTGTTCAGCTGGCTGTTGGAAATCCCGGCCACTTTCAGCGGGCCAACGTTTGGCAGGAAGATGTTGCCTTTCGGGTCAACGGTCAGCGCACCGTCGAAGTTGAACGCGCCCCACAGGCGGATCTGCACCTGATCGCCCAGCCCGATGATGTAGTTCGGGTTAAAGCCGATGCTTGCGCCGTTGTCTGACGCGGCGCTGCCGTTAAACAGCTGTGCGCCAAACATGCGGCTCATCACCGCCGAGGCCACCGGACGCGGCGAGTCATCAAAACCGCTGTCAGACGTGGTCTGCTGAGACTGTCCCGACAGGAATCCCGGCAACGGCGCAGCGCCGGTCATATTCGGATCGGCATTAATCCCGACGGCATGGGCCTGTGTTAACTGGCAGGCAAGTAAAATCAAAATGGACTTCAATAATTTCATAACAAGCTCTGTGTGCGATTCTTCAGGCTAAAAGGGATAGCGGAACAAACCGCGTTAATCTTTGTGGTCATCGATGACCGCCAGCAATAATTTGATCGTTCCGAACAGCAGGCAGCAGATCAGCAGCCAGCTGGCGATCATGTAAGGCGTATTCGGGAATTTGGATTCCTGCGGCAGTTGCGGTGAACTGATCACCGACAGCACTTTCAGTTTGCGCGCCGCTTCAACGCGGGTCTTTTCAATTGAGGTCAGCGTGAGTTTGTAGAGATCGGTATCGAATTGAACTTTGGCTTTAATCTCTTCAAAATCCACCGCCATGCTGTTGAGCTTGTGGCCGTCCGGCGCGGTGATTTTGCTTTTTTCCTGATCGATCTGTTTGCCCAGTGACGTAATCGCATTCTGGGCGCTGATGACCTGCGGTGCATCTTCACGCAGATATGTCAGCAGATTACGTAACTCCGCCTCCATCTGAATTTTCTGGCCAACCAGCGTATTCACCAGCGTGGTGGCCGCGATAGCCTGCGCTTCAGGATCGAGAATGTTGTTCTGGTTCTGGTAGGCGAGTAACTGCGTTTTGCTGGTATTCAGACGCGCACGCGCTTGCAGCATTTCATTTTCAGCAAACGCCTGCTGGTCGCGGGCGATTTTATGCGAGATTTCGTTGATGAAACGTTCTGACTCTTTCAACACCGCTTTGTTGAACTGCTCGGCAAATTCAGGGGTAAAACCCTGCGTACCAATCGTCAGCAGGCCGGTTTTGTCATCGTAAGTGACAGAGATACGGTCGCGGTAATAATTGAGGAACTGTTCACGGGTGGAATCTTTTGGCAGGTGATAGAAGAAATCCAGGCCGCTCTGACCAAAGACTTCATGGAAATTAAGTTGTTTATCCAGCACCGCGAGCATATCCGGAGAGTTGATATACTCTTTTAAATACATTGCGTCTTCAGCCGTACTCGGGTTCGCGGCACCGAGCAGCAAACCGACATTCAGGCTGCTGCCGCTGATGTCATTAGAACTTTTGATAGCAACGGTGGATTCACTGAGATAACGCGGATGACTGAAAATCAGCAAATAGACGATCAGCAACGCCATCGGCAAGCCGATGATGATTTTACCCAAATTCTGGTTGAGCGTAGCCAAACTCAGGAGAGGAGATCGACGAACCCTGGCAATGTGTTCACCGGGCCATGCGGACTTCAATTTTTCAATAAACATTTCTTATCATCATGACAAATAGCACGTTTTTAACATCGTGCTTTATTAAAAGTACCGTGAACCTGCTCATATATCCCTTGCAAATGGATCACGGTGCGCAATGTTTTTTAGTCGAAGATTCGAACCAGCCCGGCGACGTTATTCTCGTTATCGGTCACCAGCAGCACCGAGACGCGGTGCTTTTGCATCAGTGTTTCTGCGTCGGTGATCATCATGTCCACCGGCAAAGTCAGCGGCGAGCGGGTCATCATGTCTGCAGCACAGGCATTGTCGAGCTGTGCACTTTTTTCCATATAGCGGCGTAAGTCGCCGTCGGTAATAATCCCGACCAGCTGCTGCTGTGCATTGTTGACCGCCACCATTCCCTGACAGCCGCAGGTAATGGCTGAAATCACCTGACGAAAACCGGTTTCCTCCCCAATCGTGGGAACATGAGTTTGCATCACGTCCGAAACACGGGTTAGCAAACGGCGTCCGAGAGAACCACCAGGATGATAACGGGCAAAATCAGTGGGCAGGAATTTACGCTGACGGATCAACGCGACGGCCAGCGCATCGCCAATTGCCATGGTCAGCGTGGTCGACGTCGTCGGTGCCAGATTATTCGGGCAGCTTTCACTTTCCATCATCAGCTCAAGCGTGGCGTCGGCGTGCTTCGCCAGCGTCGAGTCGCTGTGATTGGTAATCGCAATAATGCGGTTACCAAACTGGCGCAGTGACGGGATTAATTTAAGAATTTCATCGGTTTCCCCGCTGGCTGAAATGAGAATCAGCAAATCGTACGGGGTGATCATGCCCAAATCGCCGTGGAAGGCTTCAGCGGGATGAATAAAGAAACTTGGAGTACCGGTAGACGCCAGCGTCGCGGAAATTTTTCGTCCCACGTGGCCGGATTTACCCATACCCGAAAGAATGACATGACCTTTGCATTCGATGATCAGCTTAAGCGCTCGCTGATATTGCTGGCTGTCGAGCTGCGTAGAAAGGCGATGCAGTGCTCCGGCCTGTTCAGAAAGCGTACTGCGTACTGATTCAATCAGACCGGGTTGTATAGAAGCGCCCGTTATGCCGCCAACTACCTGATTATCTGCCACGTTAATGCCCTGATTGGGTAAAACACACTCAAAAGCTACTGCCCGAGTGGTTACTCATTATGGTTAGCCGATCAAGTAAAATGTGCCCTGAAGAAGTCCATTTCATGGTCTGGCCGGTCGCTACTGCGATGCAGTATGAGAAATTGAATGAGGGTCGAAGGATGCACATCCGCAAAGCTGTGTGTTTTCTGCTGACTAAAAAATTTCTGCTGACTAAAAAAGTTACAGATTAGCGAAAAAACACACAAATTCACGCGTGTGATAAACAATAGAAACACATTCACTCAATCGATGCATTTTTTAACATAGAGCACGATATAACACAAACTCTATCGGAGTATTCTTAGGAGAAAACCGACTATAATTAAGGATTATTCTGTGGCCAGAAGATTTCAATAGTTTGTTATATAACAAATAGTTATTTGTATATGACAAAGTTTTTCACTGGTCGAATTGTAAACGAATTGGATTTTTCTCAATAAATCAGTCGTATAAAAAGTGAGGTCATTATGGCAAGCGGATGGGCGCAAGATGGCGCAGTTCAAGATCAGATTGATTCCACGGTAAACGATGCAGTCGATCGCGCACGTCAGGCATTAGGCCATGGCGAAAGTGCGGAATTTTGTCACGAGTGTGGTGAACCTATTCCCGAAGCACGCAGAAAGGCGCTCAGGGGCGTGCAGTATTGTGTGACCTGTCAGGCTGCGCTGGACAAAAAACAGCAAGATCACGCGGGTTACAATCGTCGCGGCAGCAAAGACAGCCAGCTGCGTTAATCTCTCCCTGTGTTCTTTAAAAAGGGTTGCACCATTATGGTTCAACCAAAGTGATTTCCCCCGTGAATATCCGGTTCCCCGCCTTAACATCTGCTTCAAAATTGAGCACAGGTTTTGCTCCCGTTCTTAAAAAGTTAGAGCGAGTTATCATTTGCGCAGCGTAGTTGTTAATTAATGATTGTTTAAAACACAACATCTGGTTAATGATAAAGCGCTGCACCACAAGAGAACATTGCAAAGTGTAACAATGCACCACATCAGTGCATTACCCTCTCAATTTACTGCTTTATCGGTTCAGCTTGCCGTTAACCCATTGAATTTTAATATTCATCAATTTTGGCATAAATTTTGCATTAAAGCGTCGTAACATAAGATCGTTCCCATAATATGTACAAAGGAAATTCACTGATGAAGTCACTCTTAAAAGTTTCCCTGGCCGCGTTAACTCTGGCCTTTGCCGTTAGCTCACACGCAGCAGACAAAAAACTGATCGTAGCTACCGACACTGCGTTTGTACCGTTTGAATTCAAACAAGGCGACAAGTATGTCGGCTTCGATATCGACCTGTGGGACGCGGTCGCTAAAGAGATGAAAGTCTCTTATGAACTGAAACCAATGGACTTCGGCGGCATCATCCCTGCCCTGCAAACTCACAACATCGATCTGGCGCTGGCAGGTATCACCATTACGCCTGAACGTAAAAAAGCGATCGACTTCTCTGACGGCTATTACAACAGCGGCCTGATGGTAATGGTTAAGAGCAACAACGACGCCATCAAAAGCGTGAATGATCTGAAAGGCAAAGTGGTTGCAGTGAAAAGCGGCACCAGCTCCGTTGACTACATGAAAGCCAACGTGCAGACCAAAGATCTGCGTCAGTTCCCGAACATCGACAGCGCCTACATGGAGCTGGGCACAGGCCGTGCGGATGCGGTGATGCATGACACCCCGAACATCCTTTACTTCATCAAAACTGCCGGTAAAGGTCAGTTCAAAGCGGTTGGCGATTCACTGGCTGGCCAGCAATACGGTATCGCATTCCCGCAGGGCAGCGAACTGCGTGAGAAAGCCAACGCCGCGCTGAAAACCATCAAAGAGAATGGTACCTACGCTGCAATCTATAAAAAATGGTTTGATACCGAACCTAAATAAGCGTCGTTCATTTAAGTCGTTCCTTTTATAGATATATGACTTGAGATAAAGCGCCTGTACGACATCGTCAGTTCAGGCGCAGTTTTGTTTTACCAGGAGAATATCCATGCAGTTTGACTGGAGCGTAATTTGGCCCGCTCTGCCTATCCTGCTCGAAGGCGCCAAGATGACATTGTGGATCTCGGTCCTCGGTCTGGTTGGCGGTCTGATTATCGGTGTGATTGCGGGTTTTGCCCGCGCGTTTGGTGGCTGGTTTAGCAGCCATATCGCACTGGTCTTTATCGAGCTCATTCGCGGTACGCCAATTGTCGTACAAGTAATGTTCATCTATTTCGCCCTGCCGATGATGGTTCCCGATCTGCGTATCGATCCCTTCAGCGCGGCAGTGGTTACCATCATGATCAACTCCGGTGCGTACATCGCTGAAATTACGCGTGGCGCGGTGTTGTCAATTCACAATGGCTTCCGTGAGGCCGGGCTGGCGCTGGGTCTGTCCCGCCGCGCGACCCTGCGTTACATCATCATGCCGCTGGCGCTGCGCCGCATGCTGCCACCGCTGGGTAACCAGTGGATTGTGAGTATCAAAGATACCTCGCTGTTTATCGTCATCGGTGTCGCCGAGCTGACCCGTCAGGGCCAGGAAATCATCGCCGGTAACTTCCGCGCCATGGAAATCTGGAGTGCGGTTGCCGTTATCTATCTGATCATCACGCTGGCTCTGAGCTTTGTTCTGCGCCGCTTAGAACGCAAACTGAAAATTATATGATTGAATTCAAGAACGTCTCAAAACACTTCGGCAAAACCCAGGTGCTCCACGACATCGATCTGAACATTTCTCAGGGTGAAGTCGTGGTTATTATCGGTCCATCAGGTTCCGGTAAATCCACACTGCTGCGTTGCATTAATAAGCTGGAAGAAATCACCTCAGGCGATCTGATCGTTGATGGTCTGAAAGTGAATGATCCGAAAGTAGACGAACGTCTGATCCGCCAGGAAGCCGGTATGGTTTTCCAACAGTTCTACCTTTTCCCGCACATGACGGCACTGGAAAACGTGGCCTTCGGCCCGATCCGCGTCCGTGGTGCATCAAAAGAAGAAGCCAATAAACTGGCAAAAGAACTGCTGGCGAAAGTCGGTCTGTCTGAACGCGCGCATCACTATCCTTCAGAGCTTTCCGGTGGTCAGCAACAGCGTGTAGCCATTGCCCGCGCGCTGGCGGTGAAACCTAAACTGATGCTGTTTGATGAGCCCACGTCGGCGCTCGATCCGGAACTGCGTCACGAAGTGCTGACCGTAATGAAACAACTGGCTGACGAAGGCATGACGATGGTTATCGTGACCCACGAAGTCGGTTTCGCAGAGAAAGTCGCCTCACGGTTGATCTTCATCGACAAAGGTCGCATTGCGGAAGACGGCAAACCGGCGGATCTGGTGAATAACCCACCGAGTGAGCGTTTACGCGAGTTCTTGCAGCACGTTTCTTAAGGCAGAAGCCGCTGGATCTTAGCTCCTCCCCCTGCGAAGGGGGAGGCTGGGTGGGGGTATAGCAAGTGATACCTTTGTTCAAAGCACACATCAACTTCTTGATTTGACTTTAAAACCCCACCCCAACCCTCCCCTTCGCAGGGGAGGGAGCTGTTGCAGAGACCTTTATATTTGTACTGTTAATCCCCACTCCCCCGCCTATGGCACGTCCCCCCACAACGTTTTGCCACAAATTATCTACAATACGGTCACTCTTGCTTTACCCTTAGGGCTGCATGATTTCGATTAACCGTCATTTTGAGAGAGGAACAATGCCGCATAACGACAGGACTCCGTTGGCTCACCGCATCCATACACATCTATTTTCGGCTCTGCTGTTTATCACCCTCGCCATGTTCAGTGCCTTCAGCCACGCGGCTGAGGAGAAACCCGCTGCGGGCGATCAGCAAAAAGCCTCTTACGCCGCGCTGGCCGATATTCTTCAGGATGACAAAGCCCGCGCTGAACTGATTACGCACCTGCGTGAAGCCGCACGCGCTGAACCGGCAGCAGCAAACGCAGAAACCAAAATGAATGAACCGCAGGCCGAACAGCTATCGCTGATTGACCAGCTGGTGGATACCACTCAGCAGACGGCCTCCGGGATCATGAAGCGCGTGCAGGAATTGAAGAACACCATCAATTCCGGGCCTCAGCATCATTTTAATGCTGCGCGATTCTTCCCCGCGCTGGGCTATTTTCTGCTGACCGTCGCCGTGACCTTTGCATTTTTCCATCTGATCCGCCGGTTAATCGGCCCGCTGTACCTGCGCCTTGGCCGCTGGGGAAATCATGCCCGGATGAAAGAGACGCACTGGTACAAACTGCCCGCCAGCATCATCGGTGCGTTCGCAGTCGATCTTGGTATTTTGCTGCTGACCGTCGCCGCCGGTAATTTATTTGCCCAATACGTCAACGGCGGCAGCCCGCTGATTGCGCGGTTGCAGGCCTTATTCCTGAGTGCCTTCGCGGTGATCGAATTCTTCAAAGCCGTCCTGCGACTGATCTTTTCACCGAGCTTCGGTTATCTACGCCCTTTCCCGCTGGCTGACGTCACCGCCCGCTACTGGAATACCCGTCTGGCGTGGGTGAGCGGCCTGATCGGCTATGCGCTGATGGTCGGCGTGCCGGTGGTCGCCACACAAATCAACTACACCACCGCCGCCGTGGTGAATTTTGTGGTCATGCTGGCACTGACGATTTACGCCAGCTGGCTGATCCTGCATAACCGCCGCACCATCCATCATGAATTTAACCAGCTGGCCGAACGCTCGATGGCGTTTTTCAGCGTGATCCTGCGCGCCCTCGGCCACGTCTGGCACCTGCTGGCAGTCAGTTATTTCGTGGTGCTGTTCTTCCTTTCGCAGTTTGATTTCGCCGGCAGCCTGCGCTTTATGATGGCTGCGACCATTAAAAGTCTGGTGATTATCGGCCTCGGCGCGCTGATATCCGGCCTGCTTTCGCGCTGGATCAGCCGCCGTATCACACTGCCTGACGACGTCAACCGCCGTTATCCGTTGCTGCAAAAACGCATTAACTCCTACATTCCGGCGGGTCTGAAAATCATCCGCGTGCTGGTAGTGCTGAGCGTGACGCTTTCTCTGCTCGATGCATGGCAGATCTTTAATCTCAACAAGTGGTTCATGACCGAAACCGGTGAGAAGGTGATTAGCGGTCTGGGGCATATGCTGTTTATTCTGTGCTTCGCGATTGTTGCCTGGACTCTGCTGGCCAGCGTCATCGAACACCGACTGGCGCAGGAGCTTAGTAACGGTGCGCGCCCGAGCGCCCGTGAGCGCACGTTGCTGACGCTGTTTCGCAACGTGCTGGCGATCGTGATTTGTACCATCACCATTATGATCATGCTGTCGCAGGTCGGGCTCAATATCGCCCCGCTCCTGGCCGGTGCCGGTGCGCTCGGTCTGGCAGTCAGCTTCGGCGCGCAAACGCTGGTAAAAGATGTGATCACCGGGATTTTCATCCAGTTCGAAAACGGCATGAATACCGGCGAATACGTCACGGTGATGGGCATCAGCGGCACCGTCGAGCGTATGACCATCCGCTCAATTGGCCTGCGCGATATTTACGGCGTCTATCACATTGTTCCTTACTCTTCGATCACCACGCTCTCCAATTACGAACGTGAGTTTGGCGTTTACCGCGCCAGTTATAACGTCAGCCGCGACGAAGACGTCGATGCCGCCAACGCCGTTCTGCGCGAGGCCGTCGAAGCGCTGAAGCAGGACGAAAACATCAAACCGCTGCTGCTCGGCGAACCGACCTATCAGGGCGTCGTGGGATTAGGCGATCAGTTCTTCACCCTGCGCGTGCTGGTGCGGACCAAAGCGCTGGAGCAATGGACGGTGCAGTATGCACTTGACCGGTTGGTGAAGAATCACTTCGCGAAGGCGGGAATTGAAATGCCGAGGCAAGCAGTTCAGATTTATAAAGATGAAGCAGGTGCTGGTGCCAGCGAAGCCTTTCCGGTTGTTGGGCCTGAACGGTAAGGCATGAGGATATGTCGTTCTGCTCCTCCCCGTGCGAAGGGGGAGGAGCAGAACGTAATTAGTGCCTTGTCTGCCCCTGCTCCCTCGCGATCACCGAAAACTCCGCCATCATCCGCACCAGATCCTGCATCCCCAGATTCACCTGATTAATGACATCACCTGCATTGCGGCTAAGCGTAACACCGCCGCCAGCGCGGTTAACGCAGTTGCCCATGCCGTCAATCGCGGCCATTACGCCCTCGCGGATGTTCTGCGTAAGCTGGTCAATTTCAACGGCGGCTTTTCGGGACTGATCGGCCAGTGACCGGACTTCCCCGGCGACGACGGCGAAACCTCTGCCCTGCTCCCCGGCGTGGGCAGCTTCAATGGTGGCGTTGATAGCCAGCAGATTGGTTTGTGAGGAAATGCGCCGGATGGTATCCACCATCTCGCCGATGCGTTCGGATGTCTGGCCGAGCTGGCCGATGATGTCGGACGTGCGGCGTGCTAACGCCTCAACTTCCTGCATATCTTCCACCGCTTTTTGCACGATGGTGACACCTTCGGCAGCGGTTTTATCTGTGGTGAGAGAAAGCTCATGAACGTGAGTCATCATGCTTTCCTGCTGACGCTGCTGAGTCATCTGGCTGGTGATGTCCTGCGCGATTTTGACCACTTTCAGTACTTTGCCATCGTCGTCTATCACCGGGTTATAACTTGCTTCCAGCCAGATGCTTTGCCCGCGGCCATTGATGCGTTCGAAACGTCCCAGAATAAACTCACCGTTCTTCAGACGTTGCCAGTGATTACGATAATCATGGGAATCACGATATGTCGGCATGCAAAACATCGAATGGGAATGACCTTTAATCTGTTGCAGAGAATAACCCATGACTTTGAGGAAGTTATTATTGGCGGAAATGATGTGACCATCTGGAGTAAAGGTAATGAGCGCCATGGAACGTTCAAGTGCCTGATAAATTCCATTGTGCTCGTGTGATTCATTAACCCTTTCAGAAACATCGCTGGCAATTTTAATTATTTCAGTGACTTTGCCATGCTTATTTTTTACCGGAATATAGGTCGCTTCCAGCCAGAGGATGTTGCCGTTTTTATGCACCCGTTTAATATTCCCGCTGACCGACTTTCCCTGCCGCAGCCCTTCCCAGTGCAGCCGGTATGCATCACTGGCGACAAACTCCGGGGTGCAAAATATCCGGTGTGGCTGCCCGATGACTTCCTCCCGGCTGTAACCCATGCCGTTGAGGAACAAATCGTTGACTTCAAGGACTACGCCATCTGTCGTGAAAGCGATCATAGGTACTGCCTGCTCAATTGCAGAGAATTTTTCACGCCATGCCGTACTAAATTGATGAGAGAATAATTGCATAGGACAGACACCCTGTGGCTGATAACGTGAATTAATGCGTAAACGCCATTAATTGAAATATAAACACGCGCTAAGTCCGCAGATTATTAGTGATATTGCTAATAAGCAGCGAAACATTAGTCTGACCCCTGGGTGGGTTTCAGGCAGGTACCAACACAATCAACAATGCTGTGATAATAAAATAACGCAAAGAATCATTACTTTGATAACTAATAAGCTTTTTTATAGTGAATTAAGCATAATTTAATCCACTCAAAAAGAAAGGGGGCGACCGGACTATTTTTCCAGCGCGCTCATGAACAGATGAACACGCTGGAATGTTTCATTTCACGTCGTGATCAGACTGACCAGCGTTTAATTGCCCAGCTTTTTTGCTGCGATGGCGTCAGGAAGGTCCATGCGACAAAGCGGCTGATTTTGTTACCGTGGACCATTTCGATGGTCCGAATATCCGTTACGCCTTCTTCATTCAGCGCGTCATACAGCAACGGCAGCGTGGTTTTTTTAGAAACCAGCACGGTGTACCAGAAACAGTTCTGCGCTTTACCCGCGCTCTCTTCCGCCATGCGCGCCACAAAGGCTTCTTCGCCGCCTTCACACCACAGTTCATTGTGCTGGCCACCGAAGTTCAGCTCAGACGTGGCGCGGCGATCCAGACCGAGATTCTGACGCTTACGCTGGCTGCCTGATGCCGCATCCGCTGCCGAAGAGTGGAATGGCGGGTTACACAACACGGCGTCGTAGCGCTCGTCGTGGCGGATAATGGTATCGAGAATACGCTGCGGTTTAGCCTGCAAACGGAAACGTACCTGATTGGTCAGCTGCGGGTTGGTCGCCACGATTTTCTTGGCAGCAGCCATAGAAACCGGGTCGATCTCACTGGCGGTAAAGCGCCAGCCATATTCGCGCAGGCCGATAATCGGGTAAATACAGTTCGCGCCAACGCCGATATCCAGCACGGAAATATCTTTACCCTGCGGAATATTGCCGTTGTTGCTGCTCGCCAGCAAATCGGCCAGATGGTGTACGTAATCCGCACGCCCCGGAATTGGCGGGCACAAATAATCCGCCGGAATATCCCAGTTTTCAATCTGATAGCAATCATGCAGCAATGCGCGGTTCAGCGCTTTGACTGCCTGCGCATTGGCGAAATCAACCGACAAATCACCCCATTTGTTTTCAGTGACGAACGGCGCCAGGTCGGGATTGTTGGCAATCAGGGCCGGGAAATCATAGCGGCTGCGATGACGATTTCGCGGGTGAAGACCGCTTTTTTCCTGAGGGAAGACTTTCTTTTTTTCCACCTGAGTGACTCTCCGAAAAGGTGTGCGCGACGCATAAAACATGCGATGGGGCGTGGGATATTCATTTATTGCCGCACAAGATACCACAAACCGTCGCCGCCTGCCGGATGCTCACCGGCGGGGGCACATAAAAACCGCCAATCCACGTTCAAAATGGGTAATCTGCTCTTCAGAAACTAAATCAATACATTGCCAGAGGAAAATCATGAACACTGATGATCGCTATTATTACGAACCCGCAGCCGGTCACGGTCTGCCGCACGACCCGCTCAATGCCATAGTGGGTCCGCGCCCGATCGGCTGGATTTCCTCACGCAATGCCGCAGGCCAGCGTAATCTCGCGCCCTACAGCTTCTTCAACTGTTTCAATTATCGTCCACCGATCATTGGTTTCGCCAGCAGCGGCTGGAAAGACAGCGTGGCGAATATCGTCGAAACCGGTGAATTCGTCTGGAACCTGACGACGCGGGCATTGGCGGTGAAAATGAATGAAAGCTCGGCTTCGCTGGAACGCGGTAACGACGAATTCGACTTCGCCGGTCTGACGCCGCAGCCGGGCAAAATCGTCGCTGCCGATCGCGTTCTGGAAAGCCCGGTGAATTTCGAATGTAAGCTGACGCAGTGCATTCAGCTGAAAACTGCGGCCGGTGGCGATATTGATACCTGGCTGGTACTCGGTGAAGTTGTCGCCGTGCATATCGCCCCGCACTTACTGGTGGATGGCATCTATCAGACCGCCCTCGCCGAACCGGTCTTACGCGCCGGTGGCCCTTCCGCCTATTACGGGATTTCGGAAGAGCTACGCTTTGATTTAACCCGCCCCGACGCACGCTGACCGCACCGGGACAATAAAAAAACCGCCGCCGGATTTCAGTCCGGCGGCGGTGTTTATTTTAGGTTTTCAGGCGGTTACTTCGCCGGATAGTTCTGTTCAACGAAGTCCGCAAAATCCTGACACATCGCCTCGTCGCCATCGGCGCTGTCGGCCAGAATGCGTTTGCCGTCGATCACCCGGATATGCACGTTGAGGTCAAAATCCGCTTCCGGCTGTTCGCGTTTGGATGCTTCCCCGATGGTCAGCTGCGCGTCCTGCCACGCCGCATCGACAGTCTGATTGCACGCCTGCGCCAGATACGCCGGATTGAACCCTTCACCGGTCAGGCTGCGCAGCGTATCGTCGTGACTTACGCTGTTACCCGGCGTCCAGTAATGTTTCGCCAGATCGGGGCCGATCGCCGGATTATCGGTGAGATAGCCGTCGCGTTTGAGGAAGAACGCGCGAGTTTGCTCGACGGCCATCATCGCCAGCAGATACCCCTGATAAGAGCAGGCCGATTCCATCGACAGCAGATGCGGGATAGCCAGCGTTGGACGCGGGCTGCCGGTCACGCCGAGAATATGGGTTTCAATGTCACGCGCCAGCGCGATCATCGCTTCCGGCGTACGTTTTTCATCAGGCCACTGATACAGCTGCCATTCGAAATACGGCACCAGCAAAATGTGACGTTCGTTGAACGAACGCATCGGCTGGCGGGCTTCGATACTGGCGCGGATCAGTTCGTCCGGCACGGATTCACCGGCGGCATTCTTCGCATAACGCTTCAGCCAGTCGGCATCATCAAGCAGACTGTCGCAAAACATAGACTGCGTTTCGGCATAGGCCATCGACGTCGGTGGGAATTCCTGCGAGAAGCACGGCGCATTCTGGCGGATATTGGCGAAGTGCGCCGCGTGGCCGCCTTCATGGAACAGCGTATTCAGGCCACTGGCACCGCTGCCGATCTGGTCAGGTTTCGCCAGACTGGTGAAGTTGATCACCGCAGGCACCCACTTACCGTTATCAAAGAACGGTGGAACCGGACCATGCATGAAGCCATTTTCGTATTTGCCTTCGCGCACCAGCAGATCCAGCTGCATATCCGCCCCGTTAAAACCAATATTCAGGCGCTTGAAGCTGTCAATCCAGCGACGCAGGGAATCGGCAAACGGGAAGTAAGGATCGAGCTGACGGGTGACATCACCGGCGCTGGCAAAGCGGATGTTCCACGGCAGCAGCGCAGCATCGCCTTCGCGCGCGACCAGCTCATTCAGGCTGCGCGTATTACTTTCGCGGGTTTGCTCTTCAAAACGGTCGAGGATGGCGAATAACTGTTCCGGCGTCATGCGCTCGGTTTTATTCACTTTATAGTCGAAATAGTTGCGGTAACCGAGCTGGCGCGCAAAACGGTTACGTAAACCAATCAGCTGCGGTAAGCCATTGTGCAGCAGCCACTCTTCCAGCTCACGCAACGCATTTTGCGAACTGCGACGGTAAGTTTCGTTTTCGTTGTTGGCCTGATTGGTCAGCAGCTCGCCAAGCGAAGCGCTAACACGCTCGCCTTTGCTGTTGATATGCGTCATGCGGTACTGCTTACGCTTAGCAAACAACGCGGATTCGGCCTGAATAATTTCATCCAGCAACGCCTGCGCTTTGGGGTCTTCAATCACATTGCAGTCGAAGAAACTCAGCCAGCCGCGCAGGCCATGAAGCAGCGCCTCAACCTCTTTGTCGGACGGTTGGCTTTCGAGTTGTGCGATGACTGTGCGTAATTCCGCCGGGCGGGAAGGTTCGGCGATAAAGCGTTTGTAGGCGGTTTCGGCGGCGGAGAATGCTTCACTGACGTTGTCATCACCGATGCCCATATAGTTTTGCCAGAACAAATTTTCTTTGTCCTGATGAACTTTAAGGTAATCGTGGTTGAGGGCGTTAAGGTAGTCCTGAGCCTGTTTCATGCAATCTTCTCTGCTGAAAGTTAACGAGATTATGCATTGAGTGTATGTTTAAGCGGCGGTTCTGTCGATACGGCAAAACCGCGTTTAACCATCAGGCTTCAGTGGCAACCGATCAGTTCTTTTTAACGAACTCGGATTTGAGTTTCATCTGGCCAAAACCATCAATTTTGCAGTCGATGTTGTGATCGCCTTCGCAAAGGCGAATGCCTTTAACTTTGGTGCCGATCTTCAGCATTGAGGAACTGCCTTTCACTTTCAGATCTTTGATGACCGTAACGGAATCGCCATCAGCCAGGAGATTCCCGTTAGCATCGATAACTTTCAGCACGTCGTCTTCTGCGGCTGCGTCACCCGCCAAAGGCCAGACATGCCCACATTCAGGACAATTGAGCATATCGCCATCCTGCCATGTGAATTCGGACTTACAAGTTGGACAATTTGGTAACGTTTCCATAATAAAAGCTCCTATTATGCTTTTAAAAAAGCCATTTAAATCATGATTAAAACCCTTTAATAGGGGTATTTTAATCTTTAATCGCAAATTTTGATAGCGGGAAGAGGATTTACGGCAATATCCACCTGAAAACTGACCGCGCATTTTGCTCCTCACCCTTTGGAAAGAAGGAACTGCCCGAGGTCCTGACCCTTGATGTTGAGTTTAGATCTTTTTGAACTTACTTATCCCATTTAATCCCTTGCTTAATCCCGCGAATATGTTAAAAATTTGGAATTAACAGATTACAGACGGCTAAACGTCTAACCCCCCATCCGTCTATATAAAAGGTTAATCCAAGCGTGAGTTCCTCCCTTCTTGAGATGCGCAATATCTCGATTTCATTTGCGGGTTTTCCCGCCCTGCGCCAGGTTGATTTCACGCTGGAAGGCGGCTCTGTCCACGCGTTAGTCGGCGCGAACGGTGCGGGTAAATCCACGTTAATGGCGGTGCTGTCTGGCACCCACGACCATTACACCGGGCAGGTCACCATTGACGGCCACCCGGTGAATATCAGGCTGCCGCATCAGGCCCGTGACCACGGAATTCACCTGGTGCAGCAGGAAGTGGACGTTGCACTGGTGCCGACGCTGAACGTCGCTGAAAACATTATGCTCGACAGGCTTTCTGAGCCGGGTCATTGGCATAACTGGTCGCAGCTTTATCTTCAGGCACAGCGACTGACCGCAGAACTCGGGCTGAATATCGATATCCGCGCGCGGATTGAAAGCTGCACGCTGGCGGAGAAACAGCTGATTTTGCTGGCACGGGCGTTATCGCATAAGTGCCGGTTTCTGATCCTCGATGAACCGACCGCCCCGCTCGATCAGGCGGAAAGCGCGAGGCTTTTCGCGCTGGTGCGCAAGCTGAAAGCCGCAGGTATGGCCGTCGTATTTATCTCCCACCGAATCCACGAACTGCGTGATATCTGTGACCGCATGACCGTGCTGCGCGACGGGCGTCTGGTCAGCGATGACAGCATGGACGGCCTGAGCAACGAACACATCATTGAGAAAATGATCGGCCATCAGCTCGATGATATTTATCCACCGCGCCGCCCTGCGCACAGCGGTGAGACGCTGCTGCAAATCCAAGGGATGCACGACAAAGACAAACTGCGCGATATATCCCTGCGGCTGCATCGGGGCGAAATCCTTGGGATCGCCGGGCTTGCCGGAGCGGGGAAAACCGAACTGTGCAAAGCGCTGTTTGGCGCGACGCCGAGTCAGGTGGAAAGCGGTGAACTGAATGGCAAACCGTGGAAGCCGAAAGAACCGCACCTTTCGGTGGAACAGGGTCTGGCGTTAGTGCCGGAAGAACGACGTAAGGAAGGGATTTTTATCGATGAGGATATCCCGATGAACCTGAGCGTCACCGCCGACGACACCTTCTCGCGCTGGAGTATTTTTAACCGCCGCCAGTCGCTGTCGTGGGCGAAGGATATTATCAGCCGCTTAGGCATTCGCGCTTCCGGGCCGATGCAGAAGCTGGCGCGGCTTTCCGGCGGTAATCAGCAAAAAGTGGCCATCGGAAAATGGCTGCGCAGTGAGAGTCAGGTGTTGATCTTCGACGAACCGACCAAAGGCGTGGACATCAAAGCCAAAACGGACGTGTTCAGGCTGATTGACGGCCTGGCGCAACAGGGAAAAGGCATTATTTATGCTTCCGGTGAGTTCGCCGAACTGGTCGGTTTATGCGACCGCATTCTGGTCTTATGGGATGGCCGTATCGTGGCCGAACTGGACGCCGCAGACGTCGACGAAGAAACCTTATTAGTCTATTCAACCGGAGGAACACCCGCGTGAACAAAGCCGTGGTGAGTAAAGAAAGCGTACCCGAAGCCAGTCAGCCCTGGCGTCATCAGCTGTTCGAGTTTTTGTATAAATGGGGCATGTTGCTGACCGTGGTATTGCTGATCGCCGGTTTTGGCGTGGCATCGGACAACTTCCTCGAACCGTCGAATATCATCAATATTCTGCGCTCTATCGCCATCGTGACGGTGATTGCCATCGGCGTCTCGATTTCGCTTTCGGTCGGGGGCTTTGATTTATCGGTCGGTTCGACCGCCTCGCTGGCTAATGCGCTGGTGATTTCGATGTTCGTCTGGCACGGCTTTGGCACCACAGAAGCCATTCTGATCACGCTGGCGCTCTGCACGCTGGTCGGTCTGTTCAACGCTTTTCTGATCGTTATTCTGAAAATTCCCGACATGCTGGCCACACTCGCCAGCCTGTTTGTGATTCAGGGCGCGGCGATGACCTACAGCTACGGCGGTTCGATCACCGAAAACATGGTGCTGCCTAGTGGCGACATGGCCGAAGGCACAGTGCCGGCGGTGTTCAGCCTGCTCGGTCAGGTGCCGGTGATCGTGATTGTCATGGCCGTCGTGACGGTCGCCGTCCAGCTGTTTATGTCGCTGACCAAGCATGGGCGCCGCATGTACGCCATAGGCGGAAATCCGCTGGCGGCACGTCTGGCAGGGATCCGCACGGCGCGTTATCGCGTCATCGCTTACGTGATTTCCTCGGTCCTCGCGGGCGCTGGCGGCATTTTGCTGGCATCACGCATTGGCTCATCCCAGGTGAACGCCGGTGGCGGTTATCTGATGGATGCGGTGGCTGCCGCGTATATCGGGTTCTCGCTGGCAGGATCCGGCAAGCCTAATGCGCTGGGGACGTTGCTGGGCGCGGTGATTTTGGGGGTTCTGTCTAACGGGCTGGTGATGTTATCTGTGCCGTATTATGCGATGGATATCATTAAGGGATTGGTGCTGGCGGTGGCGCTGGCGCTGACCTACATTCAGAAACGATAAGCCATTCCGGCCAGCGAGGAAACGCCTTTCCTCGCTGGCCGGTCCCTTCTCCCTGAGTGGCCCGAACTGCATACCCTCACAGGATTTTACAGGGCGAAACCGCAGAATCAGAAACTATCAATACTCTGAATTTACCACGACTTCTTCGCCATAGGCGCCTGCCTGCGGCAGAGGTTTATAGCTGGAGTTAGAGGCGCGCAGCACGCGGATACCTCTGGCGCCGGCAGCCTGCGCGGCGGTGATGTCATTGTCGGAGTCACCGTAGAAAATCTTGATTTGCTTGTCTTTCAGCCACTGCGTTTTAGTGTTCTGCCCGGCTTTGTCACCCGCGAAAATCACCGGATTCACTTTGTCTTGTGGGATCTGGAAATCCTCCTGCAAGGTTTTCGTGACCGTTTCGGTTTTCGTTTCGCTGCGTCCGGTCACGAAGTAGATGCTGTCACCACGTTTGAGATGCATCGCAATCAGACTTTTGGCCACTTCTTTCGGCATGCTGAACTCATCCCAGCCATTGTTCATCTTTTCCCAGAACTGCGGATTTTTCAGGTAATCCTGTTTGCCCGGCGAAAATTCCAGCTGGCCGCGGTAGAAACCCGGCGAGGAGAACAGCACGGTGTCATCGATATCAAAACCTACCGCAACAGGCGCGCGCCCGTTAAGGCTGTTTTCGATCTGCGCGACGGACACCCAGTGAACCGGTGACTGCTGCGCGAGTTGCGCCACGTTGACGCCAGGATAGAGCGGCGCAGGGGCGGACTCTTTGGCAATAGCGGAGTGATTGAGGCTGAGCAGCAGGCAAATGGCACTCAGTGCCAGTGTGGTTTTACGCATCATGATCCCTTTTTTATGCTTATTAATCTTGAAGATAAAGTGGAGCAACTGGTCAAAAATCTTACCGAACATACCTGCGTATATTTCAGAGTGAAAGGGTTTTCTCGGCGGGTGTCATAGGAAAAGATGATGATCACACTTTAGGGGAGAATCGTCTGACTTATTGCCGCAGAGCATCAGACGCTTCATTCAAACAAGATTATGCGGCCTATACTTATTCCCTATTGTTTCGAGTTTTAACTCTCTTATATACAAACGGAAAGGAACAGGTATGCCTCAATTACAATCCGAAAACCGCCGCATCGTACTGGCGTCACGCCCTCACGGTAAGCCCGTTGACGATAACTTCCGTCTCGAAAAAGCCCCTTTACCGCAGGCCAAAGACGGCCAGCTTTTACTGCGCACCGTATGGCTTTCACTCGACCCGTACATGCGCGGTCGCATGAGCGATGCGCCCTCTTACGCCGCGCCCGTTCAAATTGATGATGTGATGACCGGCGGCGCGGTGTCCCGCGTGGTGGAATCTCACAGCCCGGATTTTAAAACCGGCGATCTGGTGGTCGGCAGTACCGGCTGGCAGGATTACTCGGTGGCCGATGCCAATACGGTGAAAAAGCTGGAAGGCGCAGCGCTCAAACAACCTTCACTGGCGCTGGGCGTGCTTGGAATGCCGGGCTTCACCGCCTTTATGGGGCTGCTGGATATTGGTGAACCTAAACCCGGTGAAACGCTGGTCGTGGCCGCCGCAACCGGCCCGGTCGGTTCACTGGTCGGACAGATAGGTAAGATCAAAGGCTGTCGCGTGGTCGGCATCGCAGGGGGCGAAGAAAAATGCCGTTACGCAGTCGAACATTTTGGTTTTGACGAATGTCTGGATCACCGCGCCCCCGATCTGGATAAGCGCCTGAAAGCCGCCTGTCCGGACGGTATCGACGTGTATTTTGAAAACGTCGGCGGTGCGGTCTTCGACGCCGTGCTGCCGTTGCTCAATACCAAAGCCCGTATTCCGGTGTGCGGTTTGGTCTCGCAGTACAACGCTACCGGCCTGAACGACGGCCCGGATCGCCTTTCTCTGCTGACCGGGACTATCCTTAAGAAACGAATGCGCATGCAAGGCTTCATCATTTTTGATGACTATGGTCACCGTTATCCTGAATTCGCCAAACAGATGAGTGAATGGTTTGAAGACGGAAAAGTGAAGTTCCGCGAACATGTGGTTGAAGGTCTGGAAAACGCGCCGCAGGCATTCTTCGGACTGCTTGAGGGGAAAAACTTCGGCAAACTGGTTGTCCGTGTCGGGCAGGATTGACAGCTGATAACGACGCTTTGTTCACGTCCACAGGAGGTAACATGAAATTACTGATTGTATTGACATCGCACGATAAACTCGGCGAAACCGGTAAGAAAACCGGCTTCTGGCTGGAAGAATTCACTGCACCCTATTACGAATTTCTGGATGCGGGCGCGACCCTGACGCTGGCTTCGCCGAAAGGCGGTCAGCCGCCGCTGGATCCGAAAAGCGATGAACCGGATGCACAGACCGAAACCACCGACCGTTTCCGTAAAGACAAGGACGCGCAGCACGCGCTGGCAAACACCTTGAAACTGGCAGAGGTGAAAGCCGATGATTTCGATGCGGTGTTTTATCCGGGCGGTCACGGTCCATTGTGGGATCTGGCAGAAGATGCACATTCTATCGCATTAATTCAGGCTTTCTGGAAAGCGGGCAAACCGGTATCAACGGTCTGCCATGCGCCGGGCGTTTTGCGCAATGTGCTGCTGGAAGACAGTACGCCGCTGGTGAAAGATAAACGCGTCACCGGGTTTAGCAACAGCGAGGAAGACGGCGTAGGTCTGACCGACATCGTGCCGTTCCTGGTTGAAGATGAGCTGAAAAAACATGGCGGCGATTACAGTAAAGCGGCCGACTGGCATCCGTATGCGGTGACCGACGGCAAACTTATCACAGGTCAGAATCCGGCCTCTTCCACCGCCGTCGCGAAAGCGTTGCTGAAAATGCTGGGCGGAGGCGAAGTCGCCAAGTAATCTGGCTGATCACAACACACCATCAGATGAGGGTTTTATGGCATTTACACTGACCAGCAACGATCTGCGCGACGGCGAGAAAATGCCGGAAACGCAGGTCTTCAACGGAATGGGCTACACCGGCGAGAATCTGTCGCCACATCTGGCCTGGTCCGGTGCACCGGAAGGCACCAAAAGTTTTGTGATAACCGTCTATGACCCGGATGCGCCTACCGGCTCCGGCTGGTGGCACTGGGGTGTCGCCAATATTCCTGCTGATGTGACCGAACTGCCGCAGGGTGCGGGCTCGGGTAAAGGCGGTTTACCTGCCGGTGCAGTGCAGACCCGCACTGACTTCGGCAAAGCCGGATATGGCGGTGCCGCACCTCCGCAGGGCGAACATCACCACTATCATTTCACCATATATGCCCTCGATGTTGAGCAGCTTGAAGTCAATGAAGAAGCCAGCGGTGCCTATCTCGGCTTCAATGTGCATTTCCATACGCTCGGCAAAGCATCACTGACAGTGATATATAGCTGATTCCTGTGGTATAAAAGAACCAGAAAAGGTGGTCAGTTTTGCTGACCACCGTTTTTTTATTGCGGCCTTCGTCGCGACATTGAAAAAAAGAATAAATGTTCTTCATCTAGGAGTCAGTCACAGTGAAAATTTCCACCCTGTCGCGCGCGTGCGCCGTGTTGTCTGCCGGCCTGTTTCTGGCGGCATGTAGCAGCAGCCATGAAGGCAAATCCAGCCAGGTTGCTCCCGGCACCGCGTCCCTCCCCGTGTTATCTGCGGACGAAGCGGCCAACTTTACAGCGAAAAAATATCTGGCCTTTGGCGGCCCTTCTTTGCAGGTTCAGCAACAGAGCTGGTTCCCGAAACTGGTCAGCACTGACGGTGTGAAAACTGACTTCGTGGTCGGCCCGCAGTTAGGCACCGACGGCGCAGCCTATTCCAGCGTGCAACTGGCGGTCAACGCGGCGCTGGCCGTGCGTAACCACGGTGAACGCATCTTCATCAAAATCCTGCCAGGGACTTACACCGGTGCGGTTTACATTCCTGCAGGTTCTCCGCCAGTGACCTTATTTGGCGCGGGCAACAGCTCCGCTGACGTGACGCTGTCTCAGGGTCTGGAAGCGGCCAGCACACCAGCCACCTACCGTTCTACCGTCAGCCCTAATGGCCAGTTCCTGCCAGGCGACCGCGCGAACTATATGTTCCAGAACTGTGCGACGCAGACCACTGAAACCATCGGTACCGGTTGTTCTGCTACCGTCTGGTCACAGAGCAACGGCCTGCAACTGCAAAACCTGACCATCGGTAACGCCCTGCTCGATACCGTTGACGCGGGCGATCACTCCGCCGTGGCACTGCGTACTGATGGCGATAACGTGGTTATCGACAACGTGCGTCTGATTGGCCGTCAGAATACCTTTATGGTCAACACGGCCAACATCCATAACGAAACCGATAACAAACGCTATAGCCGCGCTTATGTGCACAACAGCCTGATCGTCGGCGATGTGGATTACGTGTTTGGCCGTGCAGTGGCGGTCTTCGACCATGTTGAATTCCACACTGTCAGCAGCCGTGGCGTGAAAGAAGCGTCCATCTTTGCGCCGAACACTCCGGCGAACGCACCATACGGTTTCCTGGTCACCGACAGCAATCTGACCGGCGACCGTGGTTTCGAGCAAGCCGCGAAAGCCAAAATGGGCCGCGCATGGGATGAAGGCGTTGCACAAGGCGGTTATGTTCCGGGCACCACGCCGAACAGCCAACTGGTGATCCGCGACAGCAACTTCGATAACAGCTACGACCAGATGAACCCGTGGGGCGCAGCGGCGTTCTCAGGCCGTCCGTTCGCCGGCAACGTACCGAAAGATGAAAAACAGCAGCGCGACCTGAACGATCCTAACTTCAACCGCCTGTGGCAGTACAACAACATGCTAACTCAGCCAGCGAAGTAATGACGAAAAGATAAATAATAATGTTAAACCGCCGTTAAACGGCGGTTTTTTATTTGTGTGAATATAAACCCTTATCTGAAGTCATAAGAGCGCAATCGCTAAATCAACTCATTATTTCTATTTTGAATATCAGGAATAGCATTGATCATGTTATTGTTGAATGAATAATTAAAGGAAGGTTTTTGACCAAGGATTGTTAAACATGAAATTACTATTAAATATGTTATTGCTGTTTTCCATTTGCTTATCTTATGAATCGTTGGCTTATACCAAACCTGGGGTTTATTCTGTCAATAATACGGGGCTGTCTCTGTTATCGGCTAATAGTGGATCTTCTAAAATGGATGAGTTCGAGTGCCAGGACTGTGGGAAATTCATGCGTGTCAGAATTATGGGTACTGATCCACAACCGCAACTGTCTCATTACAAGGATGAAGAAGTCATTGCATACATAACGAGCCCGGCCTGGAAAAATGAATTTCATAAATTTTTGAAGGGATTTTTACAGGCGGATAAAAACACTGACTTTGTTATTCATACCGTACGAAAAGGTTCTATCGCGGGACATAATGCGATTAAAACGGTGGTGACCCGAAAAACAAAAGGCAACAGAGCTTATACATCTCATATATGGTTAACCTATTCAAAAGGGAGACTGTACGGTTTTGGTGTCTTATATTTCCCCGGGCAATTTACCGGCAATTCGGTGACGCGCTTCAACCAAATGTTCGCGTCATTTAAAACACTGTAATTTTATCCTCCTTAATAAAGGGTTTCTTTCAACAAACAGAAACCCTGATATTTATAGCGACACTGCAACGCATAATATAGACCCTGATACGTGTCACATATCGGGTTAATTACCTTGCCTCATTCCCCAATCTGAACACCGATACCGTGCGTTCCAGATTCACCGCTTGTTCGTCAAGCGATGCCGCTGCACTGGCCGATTGCTGCACCAGTGCCGAGTTTTGCTGGGTGACGGTATCCATTTCCGCTACGGCTTGCGCAATCTGGCTAATCCCGCGGCTTTGTTCGTCCGATGCCGATGCGATTTCATGAATGATCTGGGTGACATGGCGCACGGAACCAACGATGTCTTCCATGGTGTCTCCGGCTTTGGCCACCAGCTGTGAGCCGTTGTTCACATTGACCACTGATTTCTGGATCAGCCCTTCAATCTCTTTCGCCGCCTGCCCGCTGCGCTGTGCCAGGCTGCGCACTTCGCTGGCGACGACCGCAAATCCGCGCCCCTGCTCACCCGCTCTGGCGGCTTCGACGGCCGCATTCAGCGCCAGAATGTTGGTCTGAAACGCGATACCGTTGATCACGGTTGTGATTTCAGAAATCTGCTTCGAACTCACCGCGATTTCTTTCATCACACCCACCACATCGCTGACCAGTTTGCCTCCGCGTGCGGCGGTGTTTGCGGCGTCGGATGCCAGCTGGCTGGCCTGCGTGGCATTGTCCGCATTTTGTTTAACCGTAGAAGTCAGCTGTTCCATGCTGGCAGCGGTCTGGCCTAGCGCAGCCGCTTGTTCTTCGGTACGCGCAGAGAGATCAATATTCCCCGCCGCAATCTCGCTGGAGGCACGCGTCACCTGCGTCACCCCTTCGCGAATATTACCAATGATGCCGTGCAGATTTTTATTCATGCCTTCAATGGCACGGCTTAACTGGCCAACCTCATCAAAACTGTGGCTGGTGACGTGCATCGATAAATCACCAGCGGCAATGCGTTCTGCCGTCGCTAACGTCCGGCGCAGCGGCAGGGTCAGCTGACGAGTCATGCGCCATGAAATCAAAGCACCGGCAATAATGGTCGCGATAACGATGCCCACCATTTCCCTGATGGTCTGACTGACTTCACGATGAGTGTTGGCGATTTCGTGATCAAGCATGGTGTTGGAGGCGGAGGTCAGCGCCAGCCCGGCAGCGGCGAGTTGGGCAGCAATCTCTTTCTGGTCGCTTCCGGCCGGAGGATTCAAGGTTTGCTGCCAGCTCTCGCGATAACGGCGGATGTTTTCCGGCATCGCTTCTTCCAGTGGAAGATCACGGGCATCCCACGAATAGGCGGCGACATCCGTCAGCCTCGCTTCCAGCTTATCCAGCGCCTGTGCGTTCTCTTCCACAAATTTAGGGTCTTTGGTCGCCATATAGGACAGGCGGGAAAATTTCGCGCTGCTCAGCAGATCGTTAACGGTTTTAAGCAGCGTCACTTTTTCTGCCCGCTCATTGATGTTGGTCAGATGGTAAATGCCGGATACGGCAACGAGTGAACCCAGCAGCAGAACCAGCGCAAAACCGGCACCGAGTTTATTAGCGATAGTGGCGTGGCGAACCTGGCCAGCGATCCCTGAAAGTACGTTCATTTTCTTCTCCCTGATTTCCAAAATGGACTGACTCTGACAGTGGCGAAGCCACTTAAGAATGAGTGAATAACGGGAGAGTTATCGACCGGATAGGCACAATATTTAGAGGGGAATGAAAATAAGTCTTAACAATGGCACGGGATGCTCAGGAAACAAAAAAGCCCCTAATACAGGGGCTTGATCATTATTACGGGGTGGGATTATTCATTAATATCAAACCAATCATTAAGTTCGTTAATTAATGATTCTGTTATCCACGAATTTCCAGAATGCTCACCCACATCGGACCTTTACCTACGTTGTAGGTGTTAAGCGTCGTCAGCTGACCGTTTTCAGGATTAATTTTCGCGACTTCAATAGCGTCAGACTTCTGACCGGCGGTAATAACAAACTTGCCGGTGTGATCGATATTGAACCCGCGCGGCTGCGTTTGTGTGGCGTGATGTCCCACCAGTTCAAGCACACTGCCATCTTCGGACACGGTCAGCACGGAGATCAGGCTGGCGGTACGATCAGACGCATACAGGAATTTGCCGTCAGGCGTGATGTGCAGATCGGCTGCCCAACAGGTGCCAGTAAAATCGGCAGGCATAATGCCCAGCGTTTGCACCTGACGGTATTCGCCGCTGGTAACGTCTTTCTGATACACGTCCACGCTGCTGTTCAGCTCATTTACGCAGTAAGCGAAATGATGATTTGGGTGGAAGGCCATGTGGCGCGGACCGGCACCTTCGACAGTGCGCAGTTCGGCAGAATCATGCGGCGTGGCTTCACCGTTGACGCTGAAATCGAACTGACGAATACGGTCTTCTTTCAGCGCGGGGATCATCAGCAACTGGTTGGTCGGATCGATATTGGCAGAGTGCGGTGCCTGTATATTTTCCAGAACCTGGGTATGAGCAAGTGCGTGGCCCTGCTCGTCCAGCGGATGAATGCTGACGTTATTGAAGCTGTAGGAAGCCGAGAAAACAAAGCGCCCCTGAAGATCGATCCCCAGATGCGTCGGACTGCCCGGCAGCGGAGCCATCGACGCTTCTTCGAGTTTACCTTCGTTATCGATACGGTAAGTGAGAACACCGAACGCAGGACGCACACCCACATACAGACGGTGGCCGTCAGGATGGATAACCATCGGCTGAACTTGTCCCGGCACTTCCACGGTTTGCAGCAGGCTCAGTTCACCATTGTCCGCCAGACGAAATGCGTGGATTTGCTGGCTATCAGGGCTGGCAACGTAGACAACTTGCTTCATCACAACTCCTTATTAAATCTCATTAGATTTGAAAGCGTAGTTCAGGATAACCCAACAACCCCAAACCCTCCACGCCCTAAATAAACCGGGGAGCCGACAAGGCATTCACTGCACCACGTCTGGCGGGTTTGAAGGTTTAATTAGCAGGCTTAACACGGTAACATGGTGATAATTTCTTCGATCCTCTCACTTTATGATGGACTGACCATGACTTATCGCATTATCGCACTCGATCTCGACGGTACGCTGCTCGACCGTCAAAAACGTATCCTGCCTGAATCCCTGTCCGCGCTGGCCGATGCCCGTGCTCAGGGTATCAAAGTGGTCATCGTCACCGGGCGTCATCACGTGGCGATCCATCCGTTTTATCAGGCCTTACAGCTCGATACACCGGCTATCTGTTGTAACGGAACGTATCTTTATGATTATCAGGCACGTAAAGTGCTGACGTCCGATCCCATGGATAAAGTGAAGGCCAAAAAAGTGGTCGATTTGCTCGAGTATCACGGCATTCATGGCCTGCTGTATGTCGATGACGCGATGCTTTATCAGCAACCGAGCGGCCATGTCAGCCGTTCAATCGCCTGGGGCGAAACGTTGCCGGAAGGCCAGCGCCCGAACATCGTGCAGGTCAACAGCCTGCGTGACGCGGCCGACGATGCGCACTCCGTGTGGAAATTTGCCACGTCGCATCAGGATCTCAATGCGCTGCATACTTTTGCCGCGCAGGTGGAAAACGAACTGGGTCTGGCCTGCGAATGGTCATGGCACGATCAGGTTGACGTCGCCAAGGGTGGCAACAGCAAAGGCCGTCGTTTACAGGAGTGGGTCGAATCTCAGGGTATGAGTATGCAGGACGTGATCGCCTTTGGGGATAATTTCAACGATCTGAGCATGCTGGAAAACGTCGGGTTAGGCGTGGCAATGGGCAATGCGGTAGATGCCATTAAAGAGCGCGCCGCGCTGGTGATTGGCGATCATGAAACGCCGGGCATCGCGGACGTTATCCGCAGTAAAGTGCTGAGCTGATGAGGTCATAAAAGAAAACGCCCTCTTCTGTCATTGAGGAAGGCGTTTTGTAGGACAATCCAGAGGTATCGTCATTCCGCCTTTTTCTTTTCCGCCCTGACGCATCGCGGAATTGAACGGTGATTTTCGTCGAAATAACGGCTTGGCCAGATCGCTGAAGGCGGCATACCCAACGCCTGGGCGATAATCTTCTCACCCTTTGCCCACGGGCGGGCCAGTGCGTTGGATAGCGTTGACGATCCTAAACCGGCTTCACGTGAGACTGCAGCCAGCGTGGTTTTCCTTTTGCGCAACCCGGCAATGATGTCCGCCGGATGCCAGTCATTTTCCATTTTCATCGTTCTTCCTTTTGTTGTCGGTACTGCCTTTGAAATGAGGTCTACTCTTTCCAGTAACATCGTTCAGTAACTCTAAACAACAATATGTTAAGTGATGCTTAACATGACGTCAATACAGTTTATATGGTTATTGAAGATGATCCCGCACAGACTGAAATCAGCACGAAAAAAAGCCGACCTCACGCAGGAAAAACTCGGTGTGTTGGGTGGCATTGATGAGAGCACGGCGCGCTCAAGGGTTTCGCAATATGAGAGCGGCACGTACAGCCCGAACTTCGACACGATGTGTCATTTTGCCCGCGTGCTGAACGTACCGGAATGCTATTTCTATATTCTGGACGACGACTTTGCCGAACAGGTGTTGGCGTTGTATGAAACCTTTAACGCGCCAAAAGCTTAACGGTTTAACGACACGCTTTTGATCTGCGCATACAGCCACTGGCCTGCGCGGATCATCAGCTCATCGCGCGCCCAGGGTGTAATGCGTGCCCAGATAATATGGCCGGCCATCGCGAGTTTCACTTCAATCTGGTGGCCCACGTCAAGACATTCCAGCACCTGCGCAGGCAGGACGTTTCGGATGCTGCTGTTATTGGCCGTCGGCTGCAACACCAGTGAAACGTCGGTGGCATTAACCCGCACCCGCATAGGCGTCCCCGGTTCTTCGTCAACTTTACTGATCCACAGCCGCTGATCGCCAATGGCCAGCGCGGTCATTTCGTAACGCGGATGATGTTCCAGTACGCTGACGTTCAGCACACTGCTCTGTTCTTCTTTTGGCAGCCACGGGCGCATCACGTTGCTCGCCCAGACGTCCTCCAGATTGCCCATCGCCAGCACTTTTCCACCGTCAAGCACCAGCACTTTTTCCGCCAGGCGCAAAATTTCATCCAGACTGTGCGTGACGTACAGAATCGGAATATTGACTTCCAGCGCCAGCCGCTCGAGATAAGGCATCAGCTCGCGTTTACGCGGGAGATCCAGCGCTGCCAGCGGCTCATCCATCAGCAGAATTTCCGGTGCCGTCAGTAGCGCACGTCCGATCGCCACGCGCTGTTTTTCACCGCCGGAGAGCGTCAACGGAAAGCGATCGAGCAAAGATTCAATGCCGAGCAGCCGCACTATGCTGTCGAACTGGCCGCGCATCGACGCCGCCATGCCATATTGCAAGTTGCCTTTCACGCGATAATGCGGGAACAGACGGGCGTCCTGAAATACATATCCCACACGGCGCTTTTCAGGCGGCAGGAAAATTTTGTTATCGGCATCAGATAACACCCGGCCATTGAGCGAAATATGTCCGCTGTCGGGTTTCGTCAGACCGCCAATGGCGTTGATCAGTGACGTTTTCCCCGCGCCGGACAAACCGAAAATCGCGGTGATGCCCTGTGCCGGTAAGGTTTGTGTGACCTGCAAATTCAGCTCACCCAGTTGCTGACTGAAATCCAGTTCCAGCATATCAGCCTCCCAGCCGCGTTCGGCTGCGTTTCGCCAGCCAGTCAGAAATCAGTAAGGCCGCCAGAGACAACAGGATCGCCAGCACGCACAGACGTGCGGCTGCGCTTTCTGCGCCGGGAGTTTCAATCAGAGTGTACATGGCCAGCGGAATGGTGCGGGTTTCGCCGGGAATGTTCGAGACGAAGGTAATGGTCGCGCCAAATTCGCCCAGCGAACGCGCGAACGCCAGCACCACGCCGACTATCACACCGGGAACTGAAAGCGGCAAGGTGATGGTGAAAAACACCCGCCACGGCGACGCTCCGAGCGTGCGGGCGGCGAGCTCCAGTTTCGGATCCACGGCTTCCAGGGACTGGCGGATAGCGCGCACCATCAGCGGAAACGCCACGACGGCAGAAGCCAGTACCGCGCCGTGCCAGCTGAAACTGAAGCTAAACCCAAACCAGTCATATAACCACTGGCCCACAACGCCCCGCCGCCCCATCACCACCAGCAGCAAATAGCCAATCACCACTGGCGGTAACACCAGCGGTAAATGGATAATACTGTCGAGCAGGGATTTGCCGGGAAAGCGGCAGCGGACCAGGATCCACGCCATCAGAATACCAAGTGGCAGACTGCAAACTACGGACAGGCTCGATACTTTCAGACTGAGAAATACCGCCTGCCACTCATATTCACTCAACATCATTAGCGTGGCGTAAATCCATAATGTTTGAAGATCTCTGCGGCAGCGGGTGTTTTCAGATAATCATAAAACGCGCTGACCGTCGGATTTTCGTGGCCTTTAACAATAGCCATCGGGTATTCCACCGGCTTATGGCTTGCAGCCGGGAAGATGCCGACAACCTTCACTTTTTTGCTGGCAATGGCATCAGAACCGTAGACGATACCCAGCGGAGCTTCTTCACGCTCGACCAGCGCCAGAGCGCCACGAACGTCGCTGGCACGCGCCAGTTTAGGTTCCAGCGTGGTCCAGGCGCCCAGTTTTTGCAGCGCTTCTTTGGCATAAATGCCCGCCGGGACGTGGTCTGGATCTCCGACGGCTAAGCGGCTGTCACCAATCAGTTTAAGCCACTGCGTTTTTTCAGAGATATCGACTTTGTCGATTTTGCTGGTTTTTGCAGAAACCAGCACCAGCTCATTGCCGAGCAGAGTATAACGGGTGTTATCGACAATTTGCTGTTTGCCGATGGCGTAATCCATCCACTGCTGATCGGCAGAAATAAACAGATCCGCCGGTGCGCCTTGCTCAATCTGGCGCGCCAGCGTAGAAGACGAGGCGAAGGAAGATACCACCTGCACGCCTTTCTCTTTCTGATACTGCGTCGCGATGTCCTGCAACGCGTTGGTCAGCGACGCCGCGGCAAAGACCGTAATTTTGTCTGCGGCCTGCGCCTGCACGTTCAGCCCTGCCACCAGCACAGTCGCCGTAAATAATGTTGTCCAGGAAGCTTTCATCGTTTTCCTCGCCTGTTATCCGTTATTCATACATCAGGTGATGCGTTATGTAGGCAACAATATAGCGCAGGAAAATGGGTTGTCATCTGATTTATCGGCGGAAACTGGCAGAACTTGAAGTTTGTTGATCTGGCTGCGGTGAATATTTTTTTCAGGGGCTTTGTGCTGCTCGCAGAAAAAAGAAAACCCGGCACAATGGCCGGGTTCTTCGGATTCAGACTGCATCACGACAACTTAGTAATGAGGCTTACTGCGGGACTCTTTAGAGTGGCCGATAACGGAAATAACGTTGAAGACGGTACCCAGTCCCCAGATCAGACCCAGGATCACCGCGATGAAGACCGGCACCATGATGGCAGCAAATACCAAACTTTCGATTAATTCTAACATGATAGCCTCACTTGACTGGCTGGATCGCACAACGACGGCGATGTTCATAAACTGTATGACAGACTGTCACAGATAATAGCAGTACGGGGCTGGAATTACTTTAGCATTTCGCCAACTTGCCTGCGGACGGGTTAAACGGCGACAATACATCTTCGTCTATTAAGGAAGCTGACATGCAAGCTGAAATTCTGTTAACCCTCAGGCTACAAGAGCGGCTATTCGCCGACCCGCGCCGTATCGAATTACTGCGACAGGTGCGCCATACCGGCTCGATCAGCCAGGGCGCAAAGCTGGCAGGGATCAGCTATAAAAGCGCGTGGGACGCCATCAACGAGATGAATCAGCTGGCGGATGAAACGCTGGTAGAGCGCAGCACCGGCGGCAAAGGCGGCGGCGGCGCAATCCTCACGCCTTACGGCGAACGTCTGATTCAGCTGTACGAGCTGCTGGCGCAGATCCAGCAAAAAGCGTTTGATGTACTCAAAGAAGATTCCCTTCCCCTCGACAGTTTGCTGGCCGCCATTTCCCGTTTCTCGTTACAGACCAGTGCGCGCAATCAGTTCTTCGGCAACGTAGTGGAACGCAGCCATGAGAGCGTCCAGCAACATATCAATGTGATGCTGGCCGACGGGAAAACACAAATACGCGCCGCCATTACCGAGCAAAGCGCCGATCGCCTGGCGCTGACGCCCGGCAAGGAAGTGCTGGTGCTCATCAAAGCGCCGTGGATTACTCTGGGTTTCAATGCCGAAAATCCACACAACGCGTTGCCGGGCGACATCACCCATATTCAGCGCGGCGACATGAACAGCGAAGTGCTGCTGAAACTTCCCGGCGGCGAGACGCTGTGCGCCACGGTGCCGAACGAGGAAATGGATACGCTGAAGCTCGAAACCGGTCAGAGGGCATTTGCTCAGTTTGATGATGACAAAGTGATTATCGCCACGCTGTGCTGAAAAAACACTGATAATCAGTATCTTGCAGAATCAGCGCTGACACTTTGCAGAATTGTCAATTGACTCAGAGAACCTGAGCGCTTATCCCTTAATTCATCATTATTTCGAATTAAGGGATAACAATGTCGTTACATATTTCGCAAGGCATTTTCCGCCTGAGCGATACCCGAACCCTCGCACTTTCCGATCTCACTGTTCAGCAGGCCGATACCTGGGCGTTCGTTGGCTCCAACGGCAGCGGAAAATCCGCACTGGCCCGCGCCCTGGCAGGCGACCTCACATTGCTCAAAGGCACCCGCGAAAACGGCTTTGGCCACATCGTCCGGCTTTCCTTCGAGCAACTGCAAAAACTGGTGGCCGATGAATGGCAGCGTAACAATACTGATTTGCTGAGTGAAGGTGAAGATGACACCGGCCGCACAACCGCCGAAATCATTCAGGAAGAGGTGCAGGATCCGGCGCGCTGTGCCGCCCTCGCCGCGCAGTTTGGCATTGAGAAATTGCTCGACCGCCGTTTCAAATATCTTTCCACCGGTGAAACGCGCAAAACGCTGCTGTGCCAGGTGCTGATGCAACAGCCTGACTTGCTGGTGCTTGACGAGCCTTTCGACGGCCTCGACGTCAATGCGCGCGCCCAGCTGGCAGCGTTGCTGGCCACGCTGGCCGGACAGGGCCAGACCATGGTGCTGGTCCTAAACCGCTTTGATGATATTCCTGAATTTGTGCAGAACGTCGGCGTGCTCGCGGATTGCACGCTGGCCTCCGTCGGCCCGCGCGAACAGGTGATGGCCGATGCGCTGGTGGCGCAGCTGGCCCACAGCGAAAGCCTGATCGGCATGGCGGTGCCCGAAGCGGAGGATCCGACTGCCCGCGTCAGTCCGCCGGCAGACAGCCCGCTGATTGTGCTGCGCAACGGCGTGGTGCAGTACGACGATAAACCGATCCTGCACAATCTGAGCTGGCAGGTCGATCACGGACAACACTGGCAGATCACCGGGCAAAACGGTGCAGGGAAATCGACCCTGCTGAGTTTGATCACCGGCGATCACGCGCAGGGTTACAGCAACGATCTGACACTGTTTGGCCGCCGTCGCGGCAGCGGCGAAACTATTTGGGATATCAAGCGCCACATCGGTTACGTCAGCAGCAGCCTGCATCTCGATTACCGCGTCAGCACCAGCGTGCGTAACGTGATTACCTCCGGCTTCTTCGATTCCATCGGCATTTATCAGGCGGTTTCTGACCGGCAACGTTTACTCACCAGCCAGTGGCTGGCCCTGCTCGGCCTCGGTGGCGCAGCCGGTGAGATGCCGTTCCACAGCCTGTCATGGGGGCAACAGCGTCTGGCGCTGATCGCCCGCGCGCTGGTCAAACACCCTGCGCTGCTGATTCTCGACGAACCTTTGCAGGGGCTGGATCCGATTAACCGCCAGCTGGTGCGCCGCTTTGTCGATATCCTGATCGGCGAAGGGGAAACCCAGCTGTTGTTCGTATCTCACCATGCAGAAGATGCGCCGGAGTGCATAACGCATCGTCTGAGCTTTATTCCGGACGGCGATATCTACCGGTATCAGATCGAGCAACGTTAAAAGCACAGCGGCCTTCCCGGTGCGGAAGGCCTGTTTTCCTCATTTTCCCCGCACTTTCCTCCCCTGCCAGACGCTTTACCACCGAAAAACCGTTTTCAGATAATGCGAAACTTTAAGTGTAAGCGATTACACCAAGCGCCATTTCTGGTCTGTAGCGTTATTCTTCAGGCTTTCTTTACCGCTGGTATCAGCTGTTTAGCATGGTAGAAAGGTGCTAAACTGTTTGTGTAAGCGATTCCATTTTATTGGGGATGGATCACCTTTTTCAGCCCTGCAGCGTGATATCGTTGCAGCATTGATAATCATCGGGGAGCGATTATGTACGTCTTAGTCACAGGTGGTAGCGGTTACATCGGCAGTCATACTTGCGTGCAATTGATTGATGCGGGTTATACGCCAATTATTCTGGATAACCTTCACAACAGTAAAGTCAGCGTGCTGGAGCGTATTAATACGCTAACTGGCAAAACGCCGCTGTTCTACGAAGGCGATATTCGTGACCGTGCGATCCTCGATAAAATTTTCAGCGAACACAAAATTCACTCAGTGATCCACTTTGCAGGCTGGAAAGCCGTGGGTGAATCCGTCGCGAAACCGCTGGCGTATTACGACAACAACGTCACCGGCACGCTGGTACTGGTAGAAGCGATGCGCGAAGCAGGCGTCAAAAACCTGATTTTCAGCTCATCGGCCACCGTGTATGGCGATCAGCCTAAAACGCCTTATGTCGAAGACTTCCCGACCGGCAACCCTTCCAGCCCGTATGGCCGCAGCAAACTGATGGTCGAGCAGATCCTGGAGGATGTACAGCGTGCGGAACCAGACTGGAGCATTACGCTGTTGCGCTACTTCAACCCGGTCGGCGCACATCCGTCGGGCCTGATGGGCGAAGATCCGCAGGGCGTACCTAACAACCTGATGCCGTTCATCGCACAGGTTGCCGTTGGCCGTCGTGAATCCGTCGCGGTGTTTGGCAATGATTATCCAACCAAAGACGGCACCGGCGTGCGCGATTATATCCACGTTGTCGATCTGGCCGACGGCCATCTGGCCGCCATGAAAACCCTGCACAACAAACCAGGCGTCCACATTTACAACCTCGGCGCAGGCTTTGGCCAGAGCGTACTGGAAGTCATCAATGCCTTCAGCAAAGCCTGTGGCAAGCCGGTGAAATACACCTTTGCGCCACGCCGTGACGGTGACCTGCCGGCTTACTGGGCGGATCCGACCAAAGCGGAAAAAGAGCTGAACTGGAAAGTGACCCGCACGCTGGAAGATATGGCCAATGACACCTGGCTCTGGCAGTCGAAAAACCCGCAGGGTTACCCAAACTAAGGCGGATAAGGAATCTTTATGACCACGTTTGACCCGATTGAACATCCGCATCGCCGCTACAATCCGCTGACCGATCAGTGGATTTTAGTCAGCCCGCACCGCGCCAAGCGCCCGTGGCAGGGACAGCAGGAAGCCGTTTCCGATGAAGTGCTGCCCGCGCACGATCCGGACTGCTTCCTGTGCCCGGGAAATACCCGCGTCACCGGCGATGTGAATCCGCAATATAGCGGCACGCACGTCTTCACCAATGACTTTGCCGCGCTGATGCCTGATACACCGTTTGCCCAGAAAAGTACCGATCCGCTGATGCGTCTGGAAAGCGCGCGCGGCACCAGTCGTGTCATTTGTTTCTCGCCCGATCACAGCAAAACGTTGCCGCAACTGTCGGTAGAAGCACTGACCGAAATCGTCAAAACCTGGCAGGAACAGACTGCGGATTTAGGTAAAACCTATACGTGGGTGCAGGTTTTCGAGAACAAAGGCGCGGCGATGGGGTGCTCCAATCCGCATCCGCACGGCCAGATTTGGGCCAACAGCTTCCTGCCGAATGAAGCGGAACGCGAAGACCGTCTGCAACGCACATATCTTGAACAGCAGGGTTCGCCGATGCTGGTGGACTACGTGCAACGCGAGCTGGCCGACGGCAGCCGTACCGTGGTGGAAACCGAACACTGGCTGGCGGTGGTGCCTTACTGGGCGGCATGGCCGTTCGAAACGTTGCTGCTGCCGAAAGCACACGTCAAACGCATCACCGATTTGTCCGAAGCACAGCGCACTGATTTAGCGCTGGCGCTTAAACAGCTGACCAGCCGCTACGACAATCTGTTCCAGTGCTCTTTCCCATATTCGATGGGCTGGCACGGCGCGCCATTTACCGAGGGCGACCACGAACACTGGCAGCTGCATGCCCATTTCTATCCGCCGTTGCTGCGTTCAGCCACGGTGCGTAAATTCATGGTCGGCTATGAATTGCTGGCCGAAACCCAACGCGACCTGACGGCTGAACAAGCCGCTGAGCGTCTGCGCGCGGTGAGTGATGTCCATTATCGTGAGGCCGGAGAAAAATAATGAATCTGAAAACTAAAGTCCTTGAAATCTTTGCTGATAAATTCGGCTACCCTGCGACCATCACCATCAAAGCGCCGGGCCGTGTGAACCTGATCGGTGAACATACCGACTACAACGACGGTTTCGTGCTGCCGTGCGCCATCGACTATGAAACAGTGATCGCCTGCGCCCAGCGTAACGATCGCCAGATCCGCGTCATCGCCGCAGATTACGACAACGAAGAAGACAGCTTCTCACTTGACGAACCCATCCTGCACAGCGACGCACATCCGTGGGCCAACTACGTACGCGGCGTGGTGAAACATCTGATGTTGCGTAACAAAGATTTCTCCGGCGCGGACATGGTGATAAGCGGCAATGTGCCGCAGGGCGCGGGTCTGAGCTCCTCGGCGTCGCTGGAAGTGGCCGTCGGTCAGGCGCTGAAATCTCTGTATGATTTACCGCTGGACGGCGTTGCCCTGGCGCTGAACGGTCAGGAAGCGGAGAACCAGTTTGTCGGCTGTAACTGCGGCATTATGGATCAGCTGATTTCTGCGCTCGGCAAAGAAAATCATTCCCTGCTGATCGACTGCCGCTCACTGGAAACCCGCGCGGTCTCCATGCCGACAAACGCCGCGGTGGTTATCATCAACTCCAACGTCAAACGCGGTCTGGTGGACAGTGAATACAACGCGCGTCGCGAACAGTGTGAAGTCGCTGCCCGTTTCTTCGGCGTGAAAGCATTGCGCGACGTAGATCCTGCCCTGTTCTTCTCTATTGAGGATGAACTGGATCCGGTGGTATCACGCCGTGCTCGTCACGTCATCACCGAAAACGACCGTACACTGGCTGCGGCTGACGCCCTGGCCAGCGGCGACCTGAAACGCATGGGCGAGCTGATGGCAGAATCTCACGCCTCCATGCGCGATGATTTTGAAATCACCGTACCGCAAATCGACAAGCTGGTTGAAATCGTCAAAGAAGTGATTGGCGACAAAGGCGGCGTGCGCATGACCGGCGGTGGTTTCGGCGGCTGCATCGTGGCACTGGTTCCGCAAGACATGGTGGAAAAAGTGCGTCACGCAGTGGAAGAACAATATCAGGCGCACAGCGGCCTGAAAGAAACCTTCTACGTTTGCACCGCATCTCAGGGAGCTGGCGTATGTTAAAACCTGAAAATACGCAGCTGGCGCCCGATGGCCAGCCGTTTGAACAGGTGACGCTACAGAATGCGGCGGGCGCTACCGCCACGTTCATGGACTGGGGCGCGACCTGGCTGTCCTTCACGTTGCCGCTGGCCGATGGCACCACGCGCGAACTGCTGCTTGGCTGCCAGTCACCGCACGATTATATGAATCAGAGCGCCTATCTCGGTGCGACCGTCGGGCGCTATGCCAACCGCATTGCCCGTGCGCAGTTTGAGATCGAGGGTAAACCGCATCTGGTGGTCGCCAATCAGGGCGTACACCAGTTGCACGGCGGGCCGGAAGGTTTCCATGCGCGCCGCTGGAAGATCCTGTCTCAAAGTACGCAGAAAGTCAGTTTCCAGCTGTTCTCCGCCGACGGCGATCAGGGTTTTCCTGGCAATATGACCGCCACGGTGCATTACCAGCTGACCGACGATAATCGTCTGGAAATCCGTTACGACGCGACGGTCGATAAGCTGTGCCCGGTCAATCTAACCAATCACGCTTATTTCAACCTCGATGGCGAAGGCACCGATGCGCGTCAGCACAAGCTGCAACTGTTCGCCGACCGCTTCCTGCCGGTCGACAGCGACGGTATTCCGTGCGCCGATCCGACCACGGTAGAAAACACCGGCATGAACTTCAACGCGCCGAAAACGCTGGCGAAGGATTTCCTCAGCGATCGCGATCAGCAGCGTGTGAAGGGCTATGACCATGCCTATCTGCTCAACCGCACCTGCAATTCCGGGGAATTCCCGGCGGCGCATTTGTGGTCTGCCGACGGTAAAGTGCAGATGACTGTTTTCACCTCTGCGCCAGCGTTGCAGCTTTACAGCGGCAATTTCCTCGGTGGTACGCCGAACCGCACCGGCGGCGAATATGCCAGCTACAGCGGCGTGGCGCTGGAAAGTGAATTCCTGCCCGACAGCCCGAATCACGCCACCTGGCCGCAGCCCAGCTGCTGGATAAAACCGGGTCAGACCTATAAATCTGCCACGACCTACCAGTTCTTCGCGCTGTGATCCTGATGGACAGGATCGCCAGATCCTGTCCTGTTTTGTGACTTACCCCGCATCTGCGTCAGCACATTTTCAGCTAAAGAGTTCAGCCACATCTACGCTTAGTAAGTGTCCTGCGAAAAGGACGTTTAATAAGGAGTTCGTTATGCGTTTACCCGTTGTATTAACCCTGCTGGCCACCTTGTGTGCGGCGGGTTCTGCGCTGGCCGCTGATACGGTCAAAGCACCTTCTGCGGCACAGACTGCGCAACGACAGAAAATGACCGATTGTAATTCGCAGGCCACCACGCAATCCCTCAAAGGCGAGGACCGCAAAAAATTCATGAGTAATTGCCTGAAAGCGGAAAGTAACGCCACTGAAAAACTGAGCCCGCAACAGGAGAAAATGAAAACCTGTAATGCCGATGCGGCGAAGAAAGAGCTGAAAGGCGATGCACGTAAAACTTTCATGAGCACCTGCCTGAAAAAAGCCAGCTAATTACGCTGCACTTTTATACAAAACGCGTGGTTCGGGCGACCGTCTGCGCGTTTTGTTTTACATCCCCGCAGCAAATTCGTTATGTTTAACCTCAAACGGTGTGACACAACGGCGATCAGGGTACATACCGATTGCCGATGAGGATGCCAAGACCCTATAATGATAATTGTTATCATTGAAAATTCAGTTAACTGAGGAGTTTAGCTATGGCTGTAACCAAACTGGTGCTGGTACGACACGGTGAAAGTGAGTGGAACAAAGAAAACCGTTTTACCGGCTGGCATGATGTTGAACTGTCCGAAAAGGGCCGTACCGAAGCAAAAGCGGCCGGTCAGCTGCTGAAAGACGAAGGCTTCCACTTTGACTTCGCCTACACCTCCGTGCTGAAACGTGCCATCCATACTCTGTGGAGCGTTCTGGACGAACTGGATCAGCCTTGGCTGCCGGTAGAAAAATCCTGGAAACTGAACGAACGTCATTACGGCGCGTTGCAGGGTCTGGATAAAGCTGAAACCGCAAAAAAATACGGTGACGAGCAAGTGAAACAATGGCGTCGTGGCTTTGCCGTGACTCCGCCAGAGCTGGACCGTTCAGACGAGCGTTTCCCTGGCCACGATCCGCGTTACGCAAAACTGTCTCAGGAAGAACTGCCAACGACGGAAAGCCTGGCGCTGACCATCGAACGCGTTATCCCTTACTGGACTGAAGTTATCAAACCTCGCATCGAAAGCGGCGAGCGCGTGATCATCGCTGCACACGGCAACTCCCTGCGTGCGCTGGTCAAATACCTGGATAACCTGGGCGAAGACGAAATTCTGGAACTGAACATCCCTACCGGTGTTCCACTGGTTTACGAATTCGACGAAAACTTCAAACCTGTAAAACATTACTATCTGGGCAATGCCGACGAAATCGCAGCGAAAGCCGCGGCCGTGGCAAACCAGGGTAAAGCGAAGTAATTAATATTTACTGACCTGTTCAGTAAAGGATGAAAGGCATGCGCAAGCGTGCCTTTTTTGTTTTTAAGGCAGGATGACTTACGTTTTTTCGCGCCAGTACACATTCATTTTTTCGAATATGTTATTGACTCTCCCGTTCTGGCGGGTAATATTCCCCTACCACATCAGGAGTGTCTATGCCCGAGCTTACCCCGCTTCAGCTCTTCAAATGTCTTTCGGATGAAACCCGTTTGGGGATCACGCTGCTGCTGCATGAAATGGGTGAACTGTGCGTATGCGAAATCACCGTCGCCATCGAAGAGTCGCAACCTAAGACCTCGCGTCATCTGGCGATGCTGCGCGAAACCGGCCTGTTATTAGACCGACGCGAAGGGAAATGGATCCACTATCGCCTTTCACCGCACATTCCTGCGTGGGCAGCCGAAATCATCAGGCAGACCGCCCAATGCCAGTTTGTACAAATCACTCAGCTCACCAAACGGCTGCAACAAGGCAGCGTCGCTTGCCAATAATGCGTTAAAAATTTACTCAATCATATATGAAATAACATATATAAATCGGAGAACACTATGTGGCTCGCAGGTCTGATTTTTATCTTTACCCTGGTACTGATTATCTGGCAGCCCGGTGGATTAGGCATTGGCTGGAGCGCGAGCCTGGGCGCGGTGCTGGCCCTGGCGACCGGCGTTGTACATCCCGGTGATATTCCGGTGGTATGGGAAATTGTCTGGAACGCCACGGCGACATTCATCGCCGTGATTATCATCAGCCTGTTGCTGGATAAATCGGGATTCTTCGAGTGGGCCGCGCTGCACGTCGCGCGCTGGGGAAACGGCAAAGGCCGATGGTTGTTCACCTACATTATTTTACTCGGCGCCAGCGTCGCTGCGCTGTTCGCCAATGACGGCGCGGCGTTAATCCTGACCCCCATTGTCATCGCCATGCTTCTGGCGCTTGGTTTCAGCCGGGGCGCGACGCTGGCCTTTGTCATGGCAGCCGGGTTTATTGCTGATACTGCCAGCCTGCCGCTGATCGTCTCCAATCTGGTCAATATTGTCTCTGCCGACTTTTTCAAGCTTGGCTTCAATGATTACGCCTCGGTCATGGTGCCCGTCGATATCGCCGCTATCGTGGCGACGCTCATCATGCTGCACCTGTTCTTTCGCAAGGATATTCCGAAAACCTACGATGTCGCCAGGCTCAGGCGCCCGCGTGATGCGATTAGCGATATGCGCACATTTAAAACCGGCTGGCTGGTCCTGATTCTGCTGCTGGTGGGTTTCTTTGCCCTTGAGCCGCTGGACATACCCGTCAGTGCGGTGGCTGCTTTCGCAGCGTTTATTCTCTGGCTGGTCGCCCGTCGCGGTCACATTATCGATACCGGTAAAGTGCTGAAAGAAGCGCCGTGGCAAATCGTCATATTCTCACTGGGGATATATCTGGTGGTGTATGGCCTGCGCAACGCTGGCCTGACGGAGTGGTTGTCCGGCGTGCTGAATACTTTCGCCGTCCACGGATTGTGGGTCGCCACGCTGGGCACCGGGTTCCTGAGCGCCCTGCTCTCCTCACTGATGAACAATATGCCAACGGTGCTGATTGGCGCGCTTTCCATTGAGGGCAGCACTGCAACCGGCGTCATCAAAGAGGCCATGATTTACGCCAATATTATCGGCAGCGATCTCGGACCGAAAATTACGCCGATTGGCAGCCTGGCGACGTTATTGTGGCTTCACGTTCTGGCACAAAAAAATATCACCATCACCTGGGGTTATTACTTTTACGTCGGCATCGTCATGACCCTGCCGGTACTGTTCGTTACGCTGGCAGCCCTGGCTGTCCGCTTATCATTTCATGTGGCCTGAACCACACGCCTGACAGAGAACTCGCAATGACCGATATCACGATTTATCACAATCCGTCCTGCGGCACGTCGCGCAACACGCTGGCGCTTATCCGCAACAGCGGCGTTGAACCCGCTATCATTTTGTATCTGGAAAACCCGCCATCACGTGATGAACTGATCACAATGATTGCCGGTATGGGCATCTGCGTACGCGCACTTGTGCGTAAAAACGTTGAGCCTTATGAAAAGCTCGGACTGAGCGACGATAAATTTTCTGACGACGCGCTGCTGGATGCCATGTTGGCATACCCGATTTTAATCAACCGGCCGATCGTCGTGACACCGAAAGGAACCCGGCTTTGCCGCCCTTCCGAAATCGTACTGGATATTTTGCCGGATGCGCAAAAAGGCGCTTTCACCAAGGAAGACGGTGAGAAAGTGATTGATGAAACCGGACAGTTAATTATTAAGGGGGGCAGCTTATGAATGATCAGTCGCTGGACTCATATGTTCATTTATACAATCAGTCGTCCGTCGCCAAAGAGGTGATGCAGGGCTGACAGGCCCGGAACCGTCGATTTGGGGTGGATATCGCGACGAGAAATATCCATTCCAAAAAACACAGAAATACCGGTTATGAACATTACCATTCATTGTAATTAAGAATAAATAGCATTAAATATACTTATGGTTATCCCCTCATCTGAATAATCATTTAAGTTTTCAAAATTTGTTTTTTTCTAAAATTAAGATAATCCGACAAAACACCTAAAGATAAAAGAAATCCACCCGATAATACTGAAAGGGGAAATTACATCCCTGATAGTATGAATCGCCCTTTAACTGATTACTTACCCTTATTAAAATCCGTTATCAGACGACCTTGAAGCATGTGCCACCGGGGTTAAATACCATGAGCTTTCTAAAAAACATTAAAATAAGAACGGCACTCGTACTCATTCTCATTATTTTCTCATTGCTCTGGGCAGGAGCATCCGGATTTGCGTTATATTCCCTTAAAGAGTTAAAACTCGAACTGGGTGTGACTACTATTCAGCAAAATAATGGCGATATCATCAATGGCGCGAACGCGCAGTACTATCGCGCTGTCACTTCGCTTGAACGTGCTATGGGAGGCATAGACAAAAACGATAACGCCATTTTTGATCTCGAAATGAAGGCGACGGCGATAGAATTAGAGAGTCTGCAAAAAGGGTTGATGCAATTTAAAGCGATTAATCATGGCAATCTTGATGCACCAACAATAGATGATATTTATAACAGTTCATTTAATCTTTACAATGACGCTGTGTTGCCCCTGTTTGGATCTGCTAAAGATAAAAGAATCGGCGACTTCGAGAAAATTAAAAATGATAAGTATCTTCCTCTTAGGCGTAACTTCAGTGCGGCAATTGATAAATACAACAATAAAATAATCTCTTTAAACGCTGAGGCAAATGAAAGGATTACGCGTTGGGTGACGTGGTGCCAGTATATTCTCATTAGCGCACTGATGATAAGCGTACTCATCATGATGGCGAGCGATCGTTATTTAGTTAATTTTCTCGTTAAACCCCTAAATATCATAAAAGCCCATCTGGAATCTCTGGCCACTGGTGTACTGGACAAAAAAATTGTCGAACAGGGAAGAAACTGTATCGGTCAGTTAGTCCCTTACATCGATAAAATGCAGGGCAACTGGGCGCAGACCGTACGCGATATTCGTAACAGCGCAGATTCCATTTATAAAGGTTCCAGCGAAATCTCCATCGGCAATACCGACCTGTCTTCACGGACTGAAGAACAAGCTTCCGCACTGGAAGAGACAGCCGCCAGCATGGAGCAGTTGGGGTCAACCGTCAGACAAAATGCGGATAACGCCGGAGAGGCAAGCACACTGGCGAGCCATGCGACTCAGGAAGCACACACCGGCGGCGATATCGTCAGCGGTGTCATCAGCACCATGACCAAAATTACCGGCAGCTCACATAAGATTGTCGACATCATCAGCGTCATCAACAGTATTGCCTTCCAGACCAATATTCTTGCCCTGAACGCGGCGGTGGAAGCTGCCCGTGCGGGAGAGCAAGGGCGTGGCTTTGCCGTCGTCGCCAGTGAAGTGCGTAATCTGGCTCAACGCAGCGCGCAGGCCGCTAAAGAAATTGGCGTCCTTATCAATGACTCGGTTGAAAATATTAAATCCGGGTCAGATCAGGTGACGCGCGCGGGTGAAGCGATGGAGAAAATCGTCAGCTCTGTCAGCCACGTCAGTGAAATCATGAGCGAAATTGCTGCGGCTTCTACAGAGCAAAGTAAAGGGATCAGCCAGATTGGTACAGCAGTGGTACAGATGGACAGCGTCACTCAGCAAAATGCCGCTTTGGTGCAGGAGTCGGCAGCGGCAGCGGCCTCTCTGGAAGAGCAGGCCAGACACCTGACTGAGATCGTCTCCATCTTTAAAATTGGGGGCTCTGAGAAACGCGCCGACATCCCGATGCTTAAAAGGCCGGATATGCGTGCCAAAAGTCCACCATTAGTGACCGATCAGGGCGGCTGGACCCAGTTTTAATCTCAGGGATAACTGTGACGTCAGGCGTTCGAGATAAAACATAGACATGGCAATCCTAATATCGGAGCATGGCTTAACGCAGCCCGAAAAAGGAGAAACCCATGCCCGTCAGACTCGCCTCACCGGATGAAGCAGAAAAACTCTGGGAGATCAGGAATAAGGCCATCCGCCATGGATGCAAAAATACCTATGATGAACAGGTTATCCTTGCCTGGACGCCTGACCTGATGCCGCCGGGATACCGCACAGCGGTGGCCAGTAATCCTTTTTTCGTTGTCGATTCGCCTGAGGGGAAAATCCCGGTGGCGACCGGTTATCTTGATCTGCAAAATCACAGCGTGGAAGCCATTTTCACGCTGCCTGATTTCACCGGGAAAGGCTATGCCCGCCGGATCCTTGACGCCATCAAAGCTGAAGCGAAACAGCGAGGACTGGTTGCACTGACCTTATCCTCCACGCCTAACGCCTTTACGTTTTATCAAAAGAATGGGTTCAGTCTGGTCAGGGAAAGTCTGCATCGCTCCGGGATGGCAAAAGCTGACCTGCGCTGTATGGATATGCGCTGCGAATTATAATGTTGATTCGAAAATGAAAAAGCCCCGAATTAACGGGGCTTTATATCAGATAAATAGAGGGATGAGATTATCCGCGGCGCGCTTTTACTGCGTTCGCCAGGCTGCGCAGCAGCACTTCAGTATCTTCCCAGCCGATGCAGGCATCGGTCACGCTCTGGCCGTAAACCAGCGGCTCACCGCTGTCGAGGCTCTGGTTACCTTCCACCAGATGACTTTCTACCATCACGCCCATCACCGCCTGTTCACCGCCCGCTACCTGAGCGCAAACGTCTTCACAAACTTCCATCTGTTTCTTGAATTGTTTGCTGCTGTTCGCATGGCTGAAGTCGATCATGATACGTGCAGGCAGACCGCCTTTTTTCAGGCCTTCTTTAACTTCCTGCACATCTTGCGCACTGTAGTTTGGCTTTTTCCCACCGCGCAGGATGATGTGGCAATCGTTGTTACCGCTGGTATTCACGATAGCGGAATGACCCCATTTGGTGACCGACAGGAAGCAGTGTGGCGCTCCGGCTGCGTTGATCGCATCGATCGCCACTTTGATGGTGCCGTCGGTACCATTCTTAAATCCGACCGGGCAGGATAAACCGGAGGAAAGCTCACGGTGAACCTGAGATTCTGTCGTACGTGCGCCAATCGCGCCCCAGCTCATTAAATCCGCCAGATATTGTGGCGTGATCATATCCAGGAATTCGCCCGCCGCAGGCAGACCAGTATCATTAATATCCAGTAACAATTTGCGCGCGATGCGTAAACCGTCGTTAATCTGGTAACTGTTATTCATATGCGGGTCGTTAATTAACCCCTTCCAGCCCACCGTGGTACGCGGTTTTTCAAAGTAAACGCGCATCACCACTTCCAGCTCGCCCTGCAGTTCTTCACGCATTTTCATCAGGCGCGCCGCGTACTCTTTTGCGGCTTTCGGATCATTGATAGAGCAAGGGCCGATCACTACCAGAAGACGATCATCGTTTCCTTTCAGAATCTTATGAATGGCATTGCGTGCCTGAGAGACTGTTTTCGCCGCTTTGTCGGTCGCAGGAAATTTTTCCAGCAGCGCGACAGGTGGCAAAAGTTCCTTAATTTCTTTGATACGTAAATCGTCGTTTTGATAATTCATAACTGTTCCATTCGGGTATTCATAAGAGACAAAGCGAAACGCTGACCGCGTTCAATCTAGCCGTATTGGGTGTCGGTGTAAATCTACTTTTACACTTACGAATAGTCTCATTTTGATTCAGGACATGAATTCATTAGCTAACCTTTAACTGTCCATACGAAAACGACGACGGATCCTTCTGTAACAATGGAGATGACAATATGAATAAGTTCGCAATCGCATTCTTTACCGCAGCTCTGGCCCTGACTTCAGGTGCCGCGCTTGCAGCAGGCACCGATGCTGGTTCTAACAACGGCGCAGCTAATCAGTCCGACAGCCCTGGCTCTATTCAGAAAATCGCGCCTAACGGCGTCGATAACAACAAAATCAATGAAACCGACAAACCCGTTAATGAAGTCCATAAAAAGACTCACAAAACGACGGATAAAGCTCATCACGATATGAGTAAGAAAACTGTCGATCATAAAAAGGCAATGTGTAAGGACGGTCGCTGCCCGGATCAGGTTCCAGGCACTAACCAGTCTAAAGCGACGGGCAATTAAACCCCGCCTTCACAGCAAAGAATCATGAGGAACTTCGGTTCCTCTTTTTTTCGCCCTGCCCCCTTCTTGCAACACTTCATGATTACGTTATTGTAATTGCCTCTATTCATCATTTTTGTGAATACAATTATGTCTGCATCATCATTTTTACCTCAGGACAAAAACAGTCGCCGACTGCTGCTCGCGTTCCTGATTACCGTCACTTTTATGGTCGCCGAAGTGATCGGTGGTCTGATTTCCGGCTCGCTGGCCCTGCTGGCCGATGCCGGGCATATGCTTACCGATGCCGCTGCGCTGCTTGTCGCACTGATAGCGGTGCGTTTCGCAAAACGTAAGCCCAACTCACGCCATACCTTTGGCTATCTGCGCCTGACCACCATGGCGGCCTTCGTGAACGCGGCGGCATTGCTGGTGATCGTCGTGCTGATTGTGTGGGAGGCTATCGCCCGCTTCTTCAACCCGCAACCGGTCATGGGCACCACGATGCTGGTGATCGCCATCGCCGGCCTGTTCGCCAATATTCTGGCGTTCTGGCTGCTGCATCAGGGAGAAGAAAAAGCCAATATCAACGTGCGGGCCGCAGCACTTCACGTCCTCGGGGATTTGCTTGGTTCAATTGGTGCGGTCGCCGCAGCGCTGATCATTATGTATACCGGCTGGACGCCAATCGACCCCATTTTGTCGGTGCTGGTATCGTGTTTAGTTCTAAATAATGCGTGGCGGTTGCTGCGTGAGAGCTTCCACGAATTACTCGAGGGCACGCCGGAGGAGATCGATATTGATGAGCTGCGTAAGGATTTGTCGCGCAGTATTCCCGAAGTGCGGAACGTGCATCATGTTCACGTCTGGCAGATAGGTGAACAGCGACTGATGACGTTGCATGTTCAGGTGGTACCCCCGCATGACCACGACGCGCTCCTCGGGCGCATTCAGCATCATTTGCTCGAGAAATTCCGCATCGGTCATGCGACGATTCAGATGGAATACGGCCATTGTGAAACGCCGGATTGTGAGATTAATGAAGTGCCTGTCGCCAGCGGCGGTCACGATCATCACGGCCATAGCCATGCGCATCATCACTGATTGATTAACATGTTTCATAATGCAAAACGCCTCCGGTTGGAGGCGTTTTGCGTTGGCAGGTCATCAGGCGGCGTGCAGCGGGAGCGAACCGTTTTGCTTCGCGCTTTTGATCCACAGCCAGGAGCCGTTCAGCGCGATAAGCGTCAGCAATACATATTCCAGCGCCATCGCGTACACGCCCTGATACGCAAAAATTGCCACGCTGATGACGTCAATCACCACCCACAGCAGCCAGTTCTCGACGTATTTGCGTGTCATCAGCAGCATCGCCACAATCGACAGCACCATCATTGATGAATCCCAGAACGGGAACGCATCGGGCTGCAGCTCCGGCATCTGTACATTTAGCCCAAGCGCCTGCATCAAATTAACGGCCAGCAGCGTGAGCGCGGCAAACACACGGTCAATATTGAAGGACATCAGCAGAATGCCAGCGACACAAATCGCGCCCCAAAGCAGCGCTTTTCCGCGCGTTAACCAGCGAATTTGCAGCTCAGCCTGTTGATCTGCCGTCTGGCGGCTCCATGCGTACCAGCCGTAAATATTGGCACCAAAGAAGAATATTTGCAGCAGCAAGCTGGCATAAAGTTGAATCTGAAAGAAAATGATCGCAAACAGCGTAACGTTGATCAGGCCAAACGGATAGTTGATCAGCTTTTCTTTGCTGGCGAACCAGATACACAACAGACCAAAAATGGTTCCGATGGCTTCGATCCACGACAGGTCATAGCCGCCTTTCCCCAGCGGAATATGCACCAGGATATTGCTGGTACTGAAAAAATCCATCATCTCATCCTTTCCTTTCGTCAGTTACAAAGCACAGGCTTACAGCGTTTTAGACTGAGTACGCAGTTTGAGCTCAGCTGCGAACGCCAGCATACGGTTAAGCGGGATCAGGGATTTCACGCGCAGCGCTTCATCCACTTCAATAGCATGTTTCGCGCCGCCATGCTCAAGCCCTTCCGCAATGGCTTTCAGGCCGTTCATCGCCATCCACGGACAATGTGCGCATGTACGACAGCTGGCCCCTTCACCCGCCGTCGGCGCTTCGAATAATTCTTTATCCGGACACACCTGCTGCATTTTGTAGAAAATGCCCCGGTCAGTCGCCACGATCAGCTGTTTATTGGGCAATGTTTTCGCCGCCTGAATCAGCTGGCTGGTCGACCCTACCGCATCCGCCATGTCGACGATCGCCTGTGGGGACTCCGGATGCACCAGCACAGCGGCGTTTGGGTACAAACCTTTCATTCGGGTCAGGGCCTGAGTTTTAAACTCGTCATGGACGATACAGGCGCCCTGCCAGCACAGCACATCTGCACCGGTCTGTTTACGCACGTAATTGCCCAGATGACGGTCCGGTGCCCAAATGATTTTTTCGCCCAGACTATCCAGATGCTCGATCAATTCGACGGCGATGCTGGAGGTCACTACCCAGTCTGCCCGCGCTTTAACCGCTGCCGAGGTATTAGCGTAGACCACCACGGTACGATCGGGGTGACTGTCACAGAAATCCGAAAATGCCTGATCAGGGCAACCGAGATCCAGAGAGCACTCCGCATGGAGTGTCGGCATCAGCACGGTTTTCTCCGGGCTGAGGATCTTAGAGGTCTCTCCCATAAAGCGCACACCGGCCACCAGTAAAGTCGACGCAGGATGCTGACTGCCGAAACGAGCCATCTCCAATGAGTCTGCCACGATACCGCCGGTTTCTTCTGCCAGCGCCTGAATTTCAGGATCGGTATAGTAATGCGCGACCATCACGGCATTACGCTCCTTCAGCAGTTTCTTAATCTTCTCTTTGTAGAAAATCTTTTCATCTGCATTCAGAACAGCGGGCTTAGGCGGGAAAGGGTATACCGTCGCATTCAGATCCAATGTTTCGCTCATACTCATCATCTCATTCAGTCAGGCGTCATGCCTGAAGGCTGGAAGCCACCCCTGGATTCAATCAGAAACAGAGTGGTTTTGTATGCTAAACAAAATAACGCAAAAAAGGAGAAAAGTCGTCGGTATTTTAGCCGTTAAGCTCAAAATGTTTACTGGACTTAAAAGTGATGGATTTTAATTCCGCACCGAGGTAAATCGCGGGTGGGATAAATGAAGTTTCGAGGTTCAGATGCGAAAAAAGCGCCAAAAGGCGCTTTTTCCTGAATTCTTAGATTTAGATGTATTCCACTTGAAAGTGGTGGGCCGTGCTGGATTCGAACCAGCGACCAATTGATTAAAAGTCAACTGCTCTACCAACTGAGCTAACGGCCCATCTAAATACTATGTACTGCTCTATCTTTGGCTTTCAAAATCTTCAGAAGGTTCCACCTAAAAAGTGGTGGGCCGTGCTGGATTCGAACCAGCGACCAATTGATTAAAAGTCAACTGCTCTACCAACTGAGCTAACGGCCCTTCCTGAATACTTCTGACTACCTTGCGAATTGCAGTTGGTGTGCAATCCACTTGCGTGCTGTTTAGATTGGTGGGCCGTGCTGGATTCGAACCAGCGACCAATTGATTAAAAGTCAACTGCTCTACCAACTGAGCTAACGGCCCATCTAAACCTGCTGCAAATTGCCTGATTCTCTAACAGCTTGAGCCGTTTGGAGTTGTCTGGGCAACGGCGGCATATATTACTTATTTAACTTTTCAGTGCAACTTTAATTTTCACAAAGATGCCTGACTGCTGGTTCTTCACACACTCAAGCCCAGAAAATGCACGATATGTACACTTTCTGGACCTGAATAAGGTTTTACTTTGCAGATAAACGTTTTTGAGCTTGTTTTGCCGCATCGGTATTTGGGTACTGTTTTACGACCTGCGTAAAGACGGCTTTGGCTTTATCAGCCTGACCTTTCTCCTGCATGATCACCCCAACCTTGTACATCGCGTCAGAACTTTTTGGAGACTTAGGGTAGTTTTTGACCACGACTGCAAAATAATACGCAGCGTCATCTTTTTTACCCTTGTTGTAATACAACTGACCTAGCCAATAATTCGCGTTCGGCAGGTAAGTTGAATCAGGATATTTTTTGACGAAACTCTGAAAAGCCGCAATGGCCTCATCATACTGTTTCTTTTCCAGCGCCAATGAAACAGCCGCATTGTAGTCACTGTTCACATCACCCGTACTTGCAGGTGCCTGAGCTGCACCGGCATCAGGCGCTGCTGCTGCGTTAGCAGAACCAGAGGCATCACCCGTGGTGGCGGCAGCGCCCGTACTGGCGGCTCCGGCAGACCCCTGACTCAGGCTGTCCATTTGCTGATACATTTGCTTCTGACGTTCAACGATTTGGTTCAACTGATACTGATTCTCCTGGATTTGACCACGAAGAGTATCTGCATCACGTTGGGAATCAGAAAGTTGCTGCTGGAGTTGAGTTAATAGCTGGCTATGAGCGTTAGAAATACGCTCCAGAGAGGTGACCCGATCTTCAATCGAGCCTGAGCCGACATTACTGATTGGCGCTTGGGCAGTAGCGGCCCATGGGACCGCTACGCCAACCAGTAACGACAGACTCAACAAGTGAGTTCTGAAGTTACTGCTCATGCGACTCTCTTAGTATACCAGTACGGCACGACGGTTTTTAGCGTAAGCCGCTTCGTCATGGCCCAGTACAGCTGGTTTTTCTTTACCGTAAGAAACGATAGAGATTTGGTCAGCAGAAACGCCTTTGCCTTGCAGGTACATTTTAACAGCAGTAGCACGACGTTCGCCCAAGGCGATGTTGTACTCTGGAGTACCACGTTCGTCAGCATGGCCTTCTACGGTCACTTTGTAAGACGGGTTGCTGCGCAGGAAAGCTGCGTGTGCATCCAGCATCTGAGCGAATTCAGAAGACACATCGTATTTGTCTAAGCCGAAGTAAACGATGTTGTTTTTCTGCAATTCTTGCATCTGCAGACGAGCTTGCTCTTCTGAAGACATGTTTGCGTTTTCAGTGCCAGCGCCAGTGTTCAGACCCATACCTGATTGGTCGTTGTCTGCGTTCTTGTGTGAACTACAAGCAGCGACTGCCAGTACAGGCAATGCCAGCATCAGCCCTTTCAGAACTTTGTTCAGTTGCATCTATTCGATCCTTTTATAATTTTTTGCCATACATAGTTGTATATGCATCACAGATACGGCGACCAGGCAGGAAATTTGACCTGTCCATCAGTTGCCGGAAGACGCGCTTTGAAACGTCCATCAGTCGATACCAACTGCAACACGGAACCCAGACCCTGTGAAGAGCTGTAAATAACCATGGTGCCATTAGGAGCGAGGCTAGGCGTTTCATCCAGGAACGTGTCCGTCAATGTTTGAACGGCTCCCGTTGCCAGATCTTGTTTAGCGATGTGCTGTGTACCGCTGGCGCTGCTCACCATTACCAGGAATTTGCCATCTGCACTTACGTCAGAGTCCTGATTTTGAGAGCCTTCCCAGGTCAGACGCTGAGGCGCACCGCCATTAATATTCACTTTATAAACTTGTGGACGCCCACCCTGATCCGATGTGAAGGCCAGGTTCTGGCTGTCCGGGAACCAGGTAGGTTCAGTATTATTGCTGCGACCGTTAGTCACCTGGCTGATTTGGCCAGAGCCAAGGTTCATCACATACAGGTTCAGGCTACCGTCTTTAGACAGTGCGAAAGCCAGTTTGCTGCCATCAGGTGAGAATGCAGGTGCACCATTGTGGCGTGGGAAAGAAGCAATCTGTCGAACGCTGCTGTTTGCCAGCGTCTGTACAACCAGCGCAGAACGGCCACTTTCAAAGGTCACGTACGCCAGTTTGCTACCGTCTGGAGACCAGGCCGGAGACATCAGCGGCTCTGGTGAGCGGTGAACGACAAACTGATTGTAACCATCGTAGTCAGCTACGCGCAGTTCATACGGGAACTTGCCGCCGTTGGTCTGCACGATATAAGCGATACGGGTACGGAATGCGCCTTTCACACCGGTGAGTTTTTCGAACACTTCATCACTGGCGGTATGGGCGGAATAACGCAGCCATTGCTTGGTCACTTTATACTGGTTTTGTGCCAGTACGGTGCCCGGCGCGCCAGAGGTATCGACCAGTTGGTAAGATACCACGTAGCTGCCATCGGCTGCAGGCTGAACCTGACCGATAACCACAGCATCGATACCCAGAGCTGTCCAGGCGGCAGGAGTGACTTCTGCTGCGGTGGCCGGCTGCTGAGGCATACGGGATGCATCAATAGGATTAAACTTGCCGCTGTTACGTAAGTCAGCAGCAACGATGCCACCGACATCTTCAGGTGGAGTACCAGGACCTGCCCATTTAAATGGCACAACGCCAATCGGACGGGCGGTATCTACCCCTTGGGTAATTTCAATACGAACTTCTGCATGTGCTACAGATGCCCACATCATTAAAAGGCCGAACGCTACTCGAAATGCCTGCTTCATTGTATCTCCCTTATCTGGACGTATCTGCCCGCGATAATTTAGCAGAATTTTAACAAACCAACGCATACAAAACTAGAATTACACACTGCAATCTATCGTAAAAATCTGAAAAGTTATTATTTTCATCTTTTACTGTGGTTTAAATCTCATTGGTGCATTTTTAAAGACTTCATACACTTCCTGACTCGGTGGCTTAGGGATCCGCGCTTGCTTAGCTGCGGTAACTGCAGCCTGACAGAGTGCAGGATCTCCACCTTCAGGTGTGACACTAATCAGCATACCATCGGGAGCCAACTTGATACGAAGATCACAGGTCCTCCCCGCATATAAACCACTGTCGTAGAATTTACTTTGAATAGCCGCTGTAACCTGACCAAGATACCCGTCAATCTCAGCCCCGGAAGCACCGCTTTTCTTACTGGCGCCCTTCCCTGCCGGAGCCGATGCCCCGCCGCCGCCCGTTGAACCTTTAGGCGCGTTCTTCGAATCAGCAAGACCATCGAATAAATTATCGGCATCCGCAGCGGCTTTTGCCGCCGCAGCTGCGGCCGCTTTCTTATCAGCAGCAGCCTTCTTCGCGGCGGCGGCTGCCTCAGCTTTCTTCTCTGCTGCCGCAGCCGCTTTAGCATCCGCAGCGGCTTTGGCATCGGCATCAGCCTGAGCTTTAGCATCTGCAGCGGCCTGTGCTTTCGCTTCGGCAGCAGCGGCTTTTTTCGCTTCGGCAGCGGCTTCTTTCTTCGCATCTGCTTCTGCCTGTTTCTTGGCAGCTGCAGCGGCAGCCGTCGCTTCTGCTTCAGCCTGTTTCTTCGCTTCGGCAGCAGCGGCTTTTTTCTGTGCATCAGCCTGGGCTTTGGCGGCTTCTTTCGCCGCATCGGCTTTAGCCTGAACGGCAGCTTCTTTCGCTGCTTCCGCTTTGGCTTGCGCCGCAGCCGCTTCTGCTTGTTTCTGTTGTTCTTTGGCCTGCTCAGCGGCTTGTTCAGCCTGTTTCTGCTGCTGGGCCTGTTCCTGAGCCTGCTGCTTCGCATCCTGCTGCGCTTGCAGACGCTCTTTCTCTAACTCTTTCAGGCGCTGTTGTTCTGCCGCCTGCTTCTGCTGTAATTCTTCAGCCTGTTGCTCTGATTTTTTCTGACGTGCTGCTGCAGCACGTTGGGAATCAGCCTGTTGCTGCTGTTGACGGTTGTACTGATCGACCACTGCACTGGGATCGACCATTACCGCGGATATATCACTACCGCCACCGCCGCCACTCATGCTGGTATCTTCGTCCAGCGATCCCAAAATCAGCAGGCCTATAATGATGATATGCAGAACGACCGAAACAATAACGGCGCGTTTGAGCTTATCGTTTTGTTCAGTTGCAGTTGCCTTTACCAAAATAGATTTCCCAAGACAGGATTACCAAAAACCCGGATCCCTTCAGTGCCTGTCGTTCTCTTTTAACAAGGCAGGGAAAGCCGGGTTTCAAATAAGTGTTACAAATTACCTATCCTCAGATAGGTTGTGTCATCAATCCGACAGATTTCACACCGGCCTGATGCAACATATTCAGCGCCTTGATGATTTCATCATAAGGCACATCTTTTGCACCGCCGATCAGAAAGACCGTCTTCGGATTGGCCTGAATACGGCTGGTCGCTTCTGCGATAACCTGCTGTTCAGGCAACTGTTCCATACGCTGATGATCCACCACAATGGTGTACTGACCGACGCCTGAGACTTCAACAATCACTGGCGGGTTATCATCGCTGGATACCGCTTTGGAATCCGTCGCGTCAGGCAGATCCACTTCCACGCTCTGAGTAATAATCGGTGCTGTTGCCATAAAAATCAGTAACAGAACCAGCAGTACGTCCAGCAGCGGAACAATGTTGATCTCCGACTTACCTTCGCGACGGTTACGACGACCTCGTGAACGAGCCATACTCTCCCCCTTTAGTTACTGCTGGTTTCGCGAGAGAAAGCCTGACGGTGCAGGATGGCCGTAAATTCTTCCATGAAGTTATCGTAGTTTTGCTCAAGCTTGTTCACACGCTGGTTGAGGCGGTTATACGCCATAACCGCAGGGATAGCAGCAAACAAACCGATCGCAGTAGCAATCAGTGCTTCTGCAATACCCGGTGCAACCATTTGCAGGGTAGCCTGTTTCACAGAACCTAAGCCGATAAAGGCGTGCATGATGCCCCAGACCGTACCAAACAGACCGATGTACGGGCTGATGGAACCGACAGTGCCGAGGAATGGAATGTGCATTTCAAGGGATTCGAGTTCACGGTTAAAAGAAATACGCATCGCACGCGAAGAACCTTCAATCACAGATTCGGGTGCATGGCTGTTGGCACGATGAAGACGTGCGAACTCTTTAAAACCGGAATGGAAGATTTGCTCTGCCCCGCTCAGGGTTTCGCGACGGCCCTGGCTTTCCTGATACAAACGGGAAAGCTCAATACCGGACCAGAATTTATCTTCAAACGCTTCTGCCTCACGGGTGGCGGCATTCAGCACTTTCGTACGTTGAATGATGATTGCCCAAGACGCGACAGAGAAGCACACCAGGATAAGCATAATCAGCTTAACCAGGATGCTGGCCTTTAAAAATAAATCAAGCATGTTCATGTCAGTCACTGCTTAAACTCCGCGACAATAGACTTAGGAAGCGCTCGTGGCTTCATTTGGTGTGGATCAATGCACGCAATTAACACTTCCGCAGAACTCAGAAGGTTTCCTTGCGAATCAAGAATTCGTTGTGCAAAAGTAAGAGAAGCTCCGCGAATGGACGTAATCTCACTCTGGACATCCAGCATGTCATCTAGACGAGCTGGTGCAAAGTATTCGACCGTCATGCGGCGGACAGCAAAAGCGACGTGTTCGCCCAGCAACTGTTGCTGGTGAAAATTGCGTTGGCGCAACATCTCTGTGCGAGCCCTTTCATAAAAGGCGACGTATCGAGCGTGGTAGACCACACCTCCCGCGTCTGTGTCTTCATAGTAGACACGAACCGGCCATCGGAACAACGAATTACTCACTGTACATCCCGTAATGCAATTTGACGGCACTACTATACTCAAGAGGGCTGGGGTTGGGAATGGGTTGCATTGATGTATTGAAAATAATTATGGGCCAGAACGGCCCATAAGATTTTGAATGTAAATCTGTGTATTTATTCAGCTAAAAAAGTATAGAAGACCAGCAGCTAAGGCAATCATAGCGAGCAACGGGCAAAAGAATGCTTTCCAAATCGACTTATGCGGGCGGAATCCCAGACCGTGGATCACGCCAGCACACACCGCCCAAATCAGAATGATCCCATGCCACACTTCCAGCTGACTGGTCGACGAGGCAAACATACCCGGTTTCCAGAACACACAGCCGGCAAGAACCAGCGACATCACCAGTGAAAGGGCCCGCAAGGGGCCCTTATCGGTGAGGGCGTAAATCTTATCCGCGATCACACTCATTACTTCTCTTCTTTGGCAGCTTTATTGGCTTCGCTGTGCTCAAACGCCAGCGCGGTAATGATACCAAACGAGCAAGCCAGTAAGGTGCCGAGGATCCAGGCAAAATACCACATGGTGTTCTCCTTAATACAACGAATGCTTGTTGTTCTCGATGTAGTTTTTATCGAGGCGACCGAACATCTTGTAATACGCCCATGAGGTGTAAATCAGGATGAGTGGCACAAAGATACAGGCTACAACGGTCATCACTCTCAGCGTCAGCAGTGTGGAGGTCGCATCCCACATGGTCAGGCTGGCATTCGGCTCAGTAATGGACGGCATCACGAACGGGAACATGGTGATACCGGCAGTCAGGATCACACAGGCGATAGTCAGTGAGTTACTGATAAACGCCAGTGCGCCCTTGTTGATGCGTGAGAACAGAATGGTCAGCAGCGGCAGAATAACGCCGAGCGCAGGGATAGCCCACAGGCCCGGTGTTTTATTGAAGTTAGCCAGCCATGCGCCCGCTTCGTGAGATACCGTTTTGCGCAGAGGATTCGACGGGCCCGCGTGATCCATCACTGAAGTCACGGTGAAGCCATCAATCCCTTTGACTAACCAGATACCGGCAAGCAGGAAGCACACCATCATCACCAGCGCGGAAATCTGGGATGCTGCACGGGTACGCAGGTGCAGTTCACCCACGGTACGCATTTGCAGATAGGTTGCGCCCTGCGTGATAAGCATGGTCAGGCTGACCAGACCGGCGAGAATGCCGTACGGGTTCAGCAGCTGCAACAGGTTGCCGGTGTAGAAGAGACGCAGATCGTTATCAATGTGGAACGGAACGCCCAACAACAGGTTACCGAATGCCACGCCGAACACTAATGCCGGCACGAAGCTCCCGATGAAGATGCCCCAGTCCCACATGCCACGCCAGCGTGCGCTATCGACTTTTGAACGATAGTCAAAACCGAGCGGACGGAAGAATAAGGCGCACAGCACCAGCACCATCGCGGCGTAGAAACCGGAGAATGCCGCGGCGTAGACCATCGGCCATGCAGCGAACAGCGCGCCGCCGGCGGTGATGAGCCAGACCTGGTTACCGTCCCAGTGCGGGGCGATGGCGTTGATCATTACCCGGCGGTCGGTATCGGTTTTGCCGATAATACGCACCAGAATGCCTACGCCCATATCGAATCCATCGGTGACTGCGAAGCCGATAAACAGCACGCCAATCAGCACCCACCAGATGAACCTTAGCGATTCATAATCAAACATATTTGGACTCCCTTTTACCGAGTTTGCTCAAGTGGCGCTGGAGTTTGTTCAAAGTGATAGCGACCTGTTTTCAGGCTGCTTGGGCCCAGGCGTGCATATTTGAACATCAGGAACATCTCAGCGATCAGGAACAGGGTGTACAGGCCGCAGATCAGAATCATCGACGTCAGTACATCACCTACCGTCAGTGAAGAGTGCGCAACCGCAGTCGGTAGCACTTCACCAATCGCCCAAGGCTGACGACCATATTCCGCCACAAACCAGCCCGCTTCCACAGCAATCCACGGTAATGGAAGGCCGAGGAACACCGCGCGGTGCAGCCAGCGTTTCTGACCAATCTTGCCACGGATCACCGCGAAGAAGGACAGACCGATCAGCACTAACATCAGGATGCCGCAAGCAACCATGATACGGAATGCGAAATACAACGGCAGAACGCGAGGAATAGAATCTTTGGTGGCTTTCTGGATTTGTGCATCACTCGCATCAGCCGGGTTATCGGTATAGCGTTTGAGCAACATACCGTAGCCCAGATCCTGCTTGGCGCTTTCGAAATCGCTGCGTACTTTCGGGTCAGTGTTACCTGAACGCAGTTCTTCCAGCAGGGTGTACGCTTTCATCCCGTTGCGGATACGCACTTCGTGTTGCGCCATCAGGTCTTTCAGACCGGTGACCGGCGTATCAACCGAACGCGTTGCGATGAGCCCCAGCAGGTATGGAATCTGAATAGAATATTCGTTTTCCATTTTGTCCTGATTCGGCATGCCGAACAGCGTGAAGCTGGCTGGTGCAGGTTGGGTATCCCACTCGGCTTCAATGGCAGCCAGTTTCGTTTTCTGTACGTCGCCCATTTCGTAACCGGACTCATCACCCAGCACGATAACGGAAAGCACAGCCGCCAGACCGAAACTTGCGGCGATAGCGAATGAACGCTTCGCGAAACCGATGTCACGGCCTTTAAGCAGGTAATAAGAGCTGATGGCCAGAATGAACATCGCGCCAGTCACATAACCGGATGCCACGGTGTGAACGAATTTAACCTGCGCAACCGGGTTCAAAACCAGCTCAGAGAAGCTGACCATTTCCATGCGCATGGTTTCGTAGTTGAAGGTTGATGCAATCGGGTTCTGCATCCAGCCGTTCGCCACCAGGATCCACAATGCTGATAAGTTCGACCCGAGGGCAACGAACCAGGTCACCGTCATATGCTGAACTTTAGACAGACGATCCCAACCAAAGAAGAACAGGCCGACTAATGTGGATTCAAGGAAGAACGCCATTAAACCTTCAATCGCCAGAGGCGCACCGAAGATATCACCGACGTAATGTGAGAAATATGACCAGTTGGTCCCGAACTGGAATTCCATGGTTAAACCGGTGGCGACACCAAGTGCAAAGTTAATTGCAAAAAGTTTGCCCCAGAATTTGGTCATATCTTTATAGATTTGTTTGCCCGAAAGCACATAAACCGTTTCCATAATTGCCAGTAAAAACGCCATACCCAGCGTTAATGGGACAAATAGGAAATGGTACATGGCTGTTAAAGCAAACTGTAAACGCGACAGTTCAACGATATCAAACATCTTGACCCCTTGCTCCTCGGAGGAAGACCCCAACTTGCGATCTCTGACGAATCGGTCACCCGGAACGCCTCATGACTACCAGAATTCAAATCAAATGTGTGCAGAACAGAAATGTCTGCGATATGACGGAGTAAGACCGGCTCGCAGGCACTCTGATACCCGACAAAAAACCGACCTTTCAGCCTCGAACAGGGCTTTGCGGACAGGAAAAATTTCGGGAAAAGTAAACATACAAAATACTGATGTTACAGGGCTGATATGTTACGCCACTAATTCCACACAATAAATAGGTTTTTTAGTGACCCAAAGCGGATTTACGCATACAGGTCAATTAGCGCTCAGATCCGCCTCATCGGGTGAAATTGATCTGACGCAATTTAAGCCCATCTCATTGTTTATTTCTATATAAGATACCGCAAATTCCAAAAAAATATTTCCGGATGTTACTGATGGGTTTCAATACACTTTAATGATGACTTTATTGTTAATTAATTGTGTTTATATGGTTGGCAATAATACCCATCCAGCTACTTTAAAATCCCTATTTATTAACTTTCCATTCCCAGTGAACCTATCGTGCGTTGTTAATAATTATGACTTAAATCGGTTATTGTTAAACATTATAGCAGCAATAAAAAAGGTCACCCGAAGGTGACCAACATGTCGAATCTTTGTCGCTTTCAACCCGCCAGAATTTTTCTGGCAGGCGATGTCGTACTTACTGTGGCAGCAGTGATTTTACTGCTTCCCCGATATCAGCCAGGCTGCGAACGGTTTTTACACCGGCCGCTTCCAGCGCAGCAAATTTATCATCTGCAGTGCCTTTACCACCGGCAATGATGGCGCCAGCGTGGCCCATACGTTTGCCTTTCGGCGCAGTCACACCAGCGATATAACCCACAACCGGTTTAGTCACGTGTGCTTTGATATAAGCTGCCGCTTCTTCTTCCGCATTACCACCGATCTCACCGATCATCACGATCACTTCAGTCTGCGGATCTTCCTGGAACAGCTTCAGAATATCGATGAAGTTAGAACCCGGGATCGGGTCACCGCCGATACCGACGCAGGTGGACTGGCCGTAACCGTAATCAGTCGTCTGCTTAACGGCTTCATAAGTCAATGTACCGGAGCGGGAAACGATGCCCACTTTGCCCGGCAGGTGAATGTGGCCCGGCATGATGCCGATTTTGCATTCGCCCGGTGTGATCACGCCCGGGCAGTTTGGCCCGATCATGACCGCATCGCTTTGGTCGAGCTTCATCTTCACAACCAGCATATCCAGCGTCGGGATGCCTTCGGTAATACAGATGATAAGCTTGATACCCGCATCCAGCGCTTCCAGAATGGAATCTTTGCAGAACGGTGCCGGAACATAAATCACAGACGCGGTGGCGCCGGTGGTTTCTACCGCTTCACGCACGGTGTTAAATACTGGCAGACCCAGATGTTCGGTGCCGCCTTTACCCGGCGTCACGCCGCCGACCATTTTTGTGCCATAAGCGATGGCTTGTTCGGAGTGGAAAGTCCCCTGGCTACCGGTGAAACCCTGGCAGATAACTTTGGTGTTCTTGTTGATTAAAATCGACATTATTTCCCCTCCACTGCCGCGACAACTTGTTGAGCCGCATTCGTCAGGCTGGTCGCTGCAATGATGTTCAAACCGCTGTCCGCCAGTTTTTTGGCACCCAGCTCGGCATTGTTACCTTCAAGACGCACCACAACCGGCACGCTGACGCCCACTTCTTCCACCGCACCGATGATACCGTCGGCGATCAGGTCGCAACGAACGATACCGCCGAAGATGTTAACGAAGACGGCTTTCACTTTTTCATCCGACAGAATGATTTTGAAAGCTTCGGTCACGCGTTCTTTAGTCGCACCGCCGCCCACGTCGAGGAAGTTAGCCGGTTCGCCACCGTGCAGTTTCACGATGTCCATAGTGCCCATTGCCAGACCGGCACCGTTCACCATGCAACCGATGTTGCCGTCGAGCGCCACGTAGTTCAATTCCCACTGTGCAGCCTGAGCTTCGCGAGCATCTTCCTGACTGTGGTCACGCATTTCGCGCAGTTCTGGCTGACGGAACAAGGCATTACCGTCCGCGCCCAGTTTGCCATCGAGGCAAATCAGGTCACCGGCGGTGGTCACCACCAGCGGGTTGATTTCGATCAGCGCCAGATCGCGCTCAAGGAAGATGTTCGCCAGACCCATGAAGATCTTAGTGAACTGCTGAACCTGCTTACCGGTCAGACCCAGTTTGAAGGCCAGTTCGCGGCCCTGATACGGCTGCGGACCAGCCAGCGGATCCAGTGCCACTTTGTGGATCAGGTCCGGGGTTTCTTCCGCCACTTTTTCAATTTCCACGCCGCCTTCAGTAGACGCCATGAACACCACGCGACGGGAGCTGCGATCGACTACCGCGCCGAGGTACAATTCTTTATCAATGTCAGTCGCCGCTTCAACCAGGATCTGGTTAACCGGCTGGCCCTGTGCGTCTGTCTGGTAAGTCACCAGACGTTTACCCAGCCAGTGTTCAGCGAATGCACGAATTTCTTCTTTGCTTTTCACCACTTTCACGCCGCCCGCTTTACCGCGACCACCGGCATGAACCTGACATTTCACCACCCACGGACCGGCACCGATTTTCGATGCAGCCTCTTCCGCTTCACGCGGGGTGGAACAGGCGAAGCCTGATGGTGCTGGCAGGCCGTAGCGCAGGAAAAGCTGTTTCGCCTGATACTCATGTAAATTCATGATGTTCTATCCATTCTTATTCAGTAGGAGGGCTTTATCAGTGGCACAGCGAACCGTGCCACTGAGGGTCGAGATCTCTTTTACTTACGGCAACCGGGGACTAAACGTCCAGCAGCAGACGAGCCGGATCTTCCAGCATCTCTTTAATGGTCACCAGGAAGCCGACCGATTCGCGGCCATCAACCAGACGGTGGTCGTAGGACAGTGCCAGATACATCATTGGCAAGATCACGACCTGACCATTCACTGCCATCGGACGATCTTTAATGGCGTGCATGCCGAGGATCGCGCTCTGCGGTGGGTTGATAATCGGAGTAGACATCAGGGAGCCAAAGACGCCGCCGTTGGTCACAGTAAAGTTACCGCCGGTCAGTTCTTCAACTTTCAATTTGCCGTCACGGCCTTTGATCGCCAGCTCTTTGATTTTCTTCTCGATATCCGCCATGCCCAGCGTATCCACATCACGCAGAACCGGGGTCACCAGGCCACGTGGCGTTGAAACGGCAATGCTGACGTCGAAGTAGTTGTGGTAAACCACATCTTCGCCATCAATGGAGGCGTTCACTTCCGGATAGCGTTTCAGCGCTTCAACCACGGCTTTCAGATAGAAAGACATGAAGCCCAGACGCACACCGTGACGTTTTTCGAAACCATCACCGTACTGCTTACGCAGATCCATGATTGGCTTCATATTGATTTCGTTAAAGGTGGTCAGCATCGCAGTGCTGTTCTTGGCTTCCAGCAGACGCTCGGCAACGCGTTTACGCAGACGGGTCATCGGTACACGTTTTTCGCTGCGAGAACCCAGAGCCGGTGCCGGTGTTTCGCTGGCAGCAGGCGCTGAAGCAGGTGCGGTTGCAGGTTTCGCATCTTTGGCTTTCGCCAGGTGTTGCTCAACGTCTTCACGGGTCAGACGACCGCCCACACCGCTGCCTTTAATGGCGTTGGCATCAAGAGAATGTTCTGCAATCAGGCGGCGGATCGCCGGGCTGAGGGCGTCGCTGCTCTCTTCTTCCAGCGCAGCTGTGTGGCGTGCCGCAGGAGTCGCTTCTTTATCGGAGCTTTTCTCAGTGCTTGGCTTACCAGAGCTGTTACCCGGACGAATGCGCGCCAGAATCTGACGGGAAATCACCGTTGCGCCTTCGTCTTCGATGATGCTGTCCAGAATACCGGCTTCGCTCGCCGGCACTTCCAGAACCACTTTATCGGTTTCGATTTCTACCAGTACATCGTCACGCTCAACACTGTCGCCCGGCTTTTTGTGCCAGGTGGCAACCGTCGCATCCGCAACGGATTCAGGAAGGTCAGGGACCAGAATATCTACGCTACTCATTATCAATCCTTCTTATGTTCCATATGGTTAACTGACACCAACGCGGTTATTTAACGTTCAGCGCATCGTTAACCAGATCTTGCTGTTGCTTCTGGTGAACGGACATGTAGCCGACTGCCGGAGAGGCAGAGGCCGGGCGTCCTGCGTAACGTAAAGAAGCCCCGAAAGGAATCACTTCACGGAAATTGTGTTGGCTGCAGTACCATGCGCCCTGATTCAGCGGCTCTTCCTGACACCAGACGAAATCATGAACGTGCGCGTATTGTTCCAGCACTTCCTGAATGGCCTTGTGCGGGAACGGATACAGCTGTTCGATACGGACGATCGCGACGTCAGTTTTTTCGTTCTTACGACGCTGTTCCAGCAGATCATAGTAGACCTTACCTGAACACATCACGACGCGCTTAACCTGTTTCGGATCCAGTTCGTCCACTTCACCAATGGCCGGCAGGAAGCTGCCGTTGGCCAGTTCGTCCAGCGTGGAAACCGCCAGCGGATGACGCAACAGAGACTTCGGTGACATCACGATCAGCGGACGACGCATACCGCGCAGCGCCTGACGACGGATCATGTGATAAACCTGCGCCGGGGTAGACGGGATACATACCTGCATGTTTTGCTCAGCGCAAAGTTGCAGATAGCGTTCCAGACGCGCGGAGGAGTGCTCCGGCCCCTGCCCTTCGTAGCCGTGCGGCAGCAGCATCACCAGACCACACATGCGGCCCCATTTTTGCTCGCCGGAGCTGATGAACTGGTCGATGACCACCTGAGCACCGTTGGCGAAATCGCCGAACTGCGCTTCCCAGATAGTCAGCGTACGCGGTTCAGCCGTGGCATAACCGTATTCAAACGCCAGCACCGCTTCTTCGGAAAGCACGGAGTCCCAGACGTTGAATTCGCCCTGGCTGTTGTGAATATTCGACAGCGGCACATACACAGAACCGTTTTTCTGGTTGTGGATCACCGCGTGACGGTGGAAGAAGGTTCCGCGGCCGGTATCTTCACCGGACAGACGGATAGGAATACCTTCGTCGACCAGCGTGGCGTAAGCCAGATTTTCGGCACCGCCCCAGTCAAACTTCTTGTTGCCTTCAGCCATCTCGTTACGGTCGCCATAAATCTTGGCCACGCGGGACTGCATTTCGATAGCGTCCGGTACATGGCTGACGCGACGCGCCAGCTCCTGCAGACGTTTGAACTCCACCTTATTCGGGTAAGCTTCGTCCCACTCGTGGTTCAGATACGGTGACCAGGTGAACGTGTGCATGTCATTTTGACGCCACTCTTCCACCACACACTCACCGGCATCCAGCGCATCGCGGTACAGGTTGACCATTTCGGTCGCATCTTCCAGGCTGGCAACGTTCTGCTCAGTCAGAATGTCTGCATAGATTTTGCGCGGTGTCGGGTGTTTCTTGATCTTGTTGTACATCAGTGGCTGCGTTGCGCTTGGCTCATCGGCTTCGTTATGGCCGTGGCGACGGTAGCAAACCAGATCAATCATGACATCGCGTTTAAAGGTATTGCGGAAATCCAGCGCCAGACGGGTCACGAAAGCGACAGCTTCCGGGTCATCCGCATTGACGTGGAAAATCGGCGCCTGCACCATTTTCGCGATATCGGTACAATAATCGGTAGAACGCGCATCTTTCGGGTTCGAGGTGGTGAAGCCCACCTGGTTATTAATGACGATACGCACAGTACCGCCCACTTCATAACCGCGCGCCAGCGACATGTTCAGTGTTTCCTGAACCACGCCCTGACCGGTAATCGCCGCGTCACCGTGAATGGTGATTGGCAGAACCATGTTGCTGCGCGCTTCGTCCAGACGGTCGCGACGAGCACGGACAGAACCGATGACGACCGGGCTGACGATTTCCAAATGCGACGGGTTAAACGCCAGCGCCAGGTGAACCATACCGCCTTCGGTTTCCACATCAGACGAATAGCCCATGTGGTATTTCACGTCACCGGTGCCCAGGTGTTCTTTATGTTTGCCGGAGAATTCGTCAAACAGATCCTGAGGTTTTTTACCCAGCACGTTGATCAACACATTCAGACGACCACGGTGCGCCATACCCAGCACCACTTCACGCGTTCCATTTTTGCCCGCGTGACGGATCATGTCTTTCAGCATCGGAACCAGCGCATCGCCACCTTCCAGGGAGAAGCGTTTAGCTCCCGGGAATTTCGCGCCCAGATAACGTTCCAGACCTTCTGCTGCGGTCAGCTCTTTCAGGAACGTTTTCTTTTCTTCATTGGTGAAGTTTGCACGACCGACCACGGATTCGACACGCTGCTGGATCCAGCGTTTCTCTTCGGTGTTGGTGATGTGCATGTATTCCACACCGATGGAGCCGCAATAGGTTTGCTTCAGGGCTTTATACAGCTCGCCGAGCTGCATGGTTTCTTTGCCGATGGCAAAAGAACCGACGTTGAAGGTTTCCTGGAAATCAGCTTCGGTCAGATGGTGGAACGCAGGGTCAAGATCGGGCACATCGTCCAGTTTCCACAGGCCGAGGGGATCAAGGTTCGCGTTCTGATGGCCACGGAAGCGGAAGGCGTTGATTAACTGCAACACCTTAACTTGCTTGGCATCCGTTTCAGGATCGCTGATGGAGGAGTTATAACGTGACGCGTCTTTCGCCAGACGGCGGAAGTAGTCCCGTGTTTGAGAATGGAGTTGCTCTGGTTTCACACCCACTGTTGGTAGCTGTTTAAAAATCGAACGCCAGCTATCGTCAACGGAACCAGGATCGGTTAAGTAGTCTTCATAGAGTTGTTCTATGTAAGACTGGTTCGCACCCGCCAGATAGGAGGAATCCAGCCAGGCCTTCATTGCGCCGTTCTGCATCGTGATCCCTTAAGCTTTGAAGCTTTAGTTTTCGCCGTGGTTAATAATAATGACCGTGATACACCGCGGTAAAACGGTTTTCCTTACTAAAACAGTTCGTTGGTTGAGCGTTTGGCTCTTCAAGGAACCTTCAAAAATCCGCCATGCGCGTGACTGACTTTTGAAGTTGCCCTGCTTATCTTTCTCCCCCTGGCGACACCTTTTAGGCCACTTATCTGTAAAAACAGCTGAAACTGATGTCCCTGATTTTTACCCAACTATCTTACTCCAGTCAGGCGCAACTTTGTTGCACTTGTTGCTACTTTGTTATTAAAAATTTACTTATTTGCTATCAGCGCCTCAGTTAGCACATTTGTAACTATTGTAAGTAGCGCTTATGAGTAAATAACAGCGGGAACCTGAGTTCCCGCTGTGGCATGGCTTATCTTGTCAGGCACCGCGTTGTAGCAGCATCGATTTGATATGGCCGATAGCTTTGGTCGGATTTAGCCCTTTCGGACACACACTCACACAGTTCATGATGCTGTGGCAGCGGAATACGCTGAAAGCATCATTCAGATCGTCGAGACGCGGTTGTGTTTCGGTATCGCGGCTGTCGATCAGGAAACGGTAAGCGGCCAGAAGACCTGCCGGACCGACAAACTTGTCCGGGTTCCACCAGAAGGACGGGCACGACGTCGAGCAACAGGCGCAGAGAATACATTCGTACAATCCGTCGAGTTTTTCGCGTTCTTCCGGCATCTGCAAATGTTCACGCGCCGGAGGATTTTTCCCATCATTCAACAAGTAAGGCTTAATCTTCTCATACTGCTTATAGAATTGCCCCATGTCCACTACAAGGTCGCGCACAACCGGTAACCCAGGTAACGGACGGATAACAATCTTCTTGCTGCCATGACGTAACGTCGAGACCGGCGTGATACAGGCCAGGCCGTTTTTCCCGTTCATGTTCAGACCGTCTGAACCACAAACGCCTTCACGGCAAGAGCGGCGGAAGGCCAGCGTCGGATCCTGCTCTTTCAGCAAAATCAGCGCATCAAGCAACATCATGTCGCGCCCTTCCTGGGCTTCCAGCACATAGTCTTTCATGTACGGGACGTCATCGACGTCCGGGTTATAGCGATAAATCGAAAATTCGAGTTTCATATTCTGTCTCCGCTACGCCCTAGTAAGTACGCGCTTTCGGCGGGAACGCCGCGCGAAGCTTAGGCTGCATGTTCACCTCACGGCGGGTCATGCTTTCGGTTTCCGGCTGATACAGCGTGTGGCACAGCCAGTTCGCATCATCACGATCCGGGAAGTCAAAGCGGCTGTGAGCGCCACGGCTTTCGGTGCGGTAGTTTGCGGAGACAGCCGTCGAGAACGCGGTTTCCATCAGGTTATCCAGCTCCAGACATTCCACGCGCTGAGTGTTGAACTCCGTCGAGGTATCGTCCAGACGGGCCGATTTCAGACGTTCGCGGATCACTTTCAGCTGTTCCAGACCTTCAGCCATCGCATCGCCTTCGCGGAATACCGAGAAGTTGTTCTGCATACAGGCTTGCAAGTCTTTGCGGATAGCCACCGGATCTTCACCGGAACGGGTATTGTTCCAGCGATTGAGACGCTCAAGAGACACATCAATGTCGTCCTGAGAGGCTTCACGGCTGTCGCCCTGCTCATTGATAGATTCCTGCAAGTGCATACCGGCAGCGCGACCAAACACCACCAGATCCAGCAGCGAGTTGCCACCGAGGCGGTTGGCACCGTGAACGGAAACACAGGCAATTTCGCCGACCGCGAACAGCCCTGGGATCACCACGTCTTCGCCCTTCTCGTTCACACGCAGTGCCTGACCGGTCACTTTGGTCGGAATACCGCCCATCATGTAATGGCAGGTTGGCAGTACAGGGATCGGCTCTTTGATGGGATCCACGTGGGCAAAGGTGCGGGAGAGTTCGAGAATGCCCGGCAGGCGGGATTCCAGCACTTCACGCCCCAGATGATCGAGTTTCAGTTTTACGTGCGGGCCCCACGGACCTTCGCAGCCACGGCCTTCACGGATTTCGATCATGATGGAACGTGCCACCACGTCACGACCCGCAAGGTCTTTGGCATTCGGCGCATAACGTTCCATGAAACGTTCGCCGTCTTTATTGAGCAAATAACCGCCTTCACCACGGCAGCCTTCTGTGACCAGAACGCCCGCACCGGCGATACCGGTCGGGTGGAATTGCCACATTTCCATATCCTGCACTGGCACGCCAGCGCGCAGCGCCATACCCACACCGTCGCCGGTATTGATGTGTGCGTTAGTGGTGGACTGGTAAATACGGCCTGCACCGCCGGTTGCCAGCACGGTCGCTTTGGCTTTGAAGTAGACCACTTCACCGGTTTCGATGCAGATAGCCGTACAGCCGACGATCGCGCCGTCCTGATTCTTCACTAAATCCAGTGAATACCATTCGGAGAAAATCGTGGTGCCGTTTTTCAGGTTTTGCTGATACAGCGTGTGCAGCAATGCGTGGCCGGTACGGTCAGCGGCTGCTGCTGTGCGGGCCGCCTGCTCGCCGCCGAAGTTCTTCGACTGGCCACCAAACGGACGCTGATAAATACGGCCATCTTCAAGACGGGAGAAAGGCAGACCCATGTGTTCGAGTTCCAGAATCGCTTCCGGCCCGGTTTTACACATATATTCAATGGCGTCCTGATCACCGATGTAGTCGGAACCTTTTACGGTGTCGTACATATGCCATTCCCAGTCATCCTCATGGGTGTTGCCCAGCGCGACGGTAATACCGCCCTGCGCTGACACCGTATGGGAGCGGGTCGGGAAGACTTTGGAAATCAGGGCACAGGTCTGGCCCGTTTGTGAAATCTGTAATGCTGCACGCATACCGGCGCCACCTGCACCGATCACTACAGCATCAAACTCTCTGACTGGCAGATTCATTTACTACGCTCCCCAAACAACAATTGTTCCGTAAAGTAGGTAAACCACTAACGTGACGACGATGGCCAGTTGCAGCACCAGTCGAACAGCTACCGGTTTGACATAGTCCGTTAACACCTGCCACATGCCGATCCACGCATGAATCAAAATCGACAGCAGCGCCAGCAGTGTGAATACTTTGGTGATGGAGGAAGCGAAGAAGCCATGCCAGACATCAAACGTCAGTTCCTGGGCCAGAACCACGAAGCCCAGAATATAAAGGATGTACAGGGTGAGAATAATTGCGGAAGCACGAAGTAACAGCCAGTCGTGCACACCATTGCGCCCTAATGCAGAAACATTGCTTACCATACGAGGACTCCAGCCAGAATTGACAGCACGACGGTCAGACCGATTGCCACCTGGGCAGAACGGGTACCGGCAGCCAAACTCTCTTCGATATAGCCAAAATCCATCAGCAAGTGGCGGATGCCACCGCAGACGTGATAGGCCAGCGCAGTGAGTATTCCCCAGAAGATGAATTTGACGAAGAAGCTATTCATGATGGCAGCCGCTTGCGCAAACCCTTCAGGAGAAGAGAGTGACAGGCCTAGCAGCCAGAGGAGGATACCGACGGCGACGAAGGTTATTACGCCAGAGACTCGGTGTAAGATGGACGCTATCGCAGTAACGGGAAACCGGATCGTTTGCAGATCCAGATTGACAGGTCTTTGTTTTTTCACGGTTTTGCCCACACAGCTCTTATTATTTTACTTCCTCCGGTCTGGAGCAGTGTCAGACAGCATTAAGACTGTAAGCCTTCATCCCTCGCGCTCAAACAACGACATCCAATGTGCTTAAACGGCGCGTGATGCATTTTCTCAGTTTTTACGTTTGGGAAACGCGAAATGCTCAGAAAATAACGCTGGGTGCTCCTACTTCAGGGTTTGCCCGGAGACCTCGTCGAAGTATAGGTTGATCACATTCTTATTACAATTGCCCTACAAATGCTTTATTCACATTTCTGCGAAACAGTGAGTTAGCTCCCAAATTCAATAAATCGCACAAAATAAATTATCGAGTTTGACATTTGATCAACATTTCCATTACATATGAATCATCCCTATAGGACTGTGATACTGAGCACATACCGGCTTTACCCTCACGCACCAAAAAGGGGAAAGTATTAAGAGAATCAGTGGATCACACAATCGTAAGACGGGGTCTTCCCTGTCGGGCCAAGTTATGCAAAAGTGGTGATTGTGTAAATCCTCAACCTCTTCATTGGTACTGAGCGACAGAACAGTAATGATTTACCGAATCTTTAACAACGATGAAACGCCGCTTGTTTGTCACAGAGCAGTCTGAGACTGCAATTCGACTCAGCTCTACGTTCCCTTCCGATACGATCGCAGAGTTAAGGCTGATAATAATAATGACCTTACAAGGCGTCGCTTCCAGGCATTTCTGTTGTTATCGATTTTTAAAAATAAGGCGCTAAGGAGACTGTAAATGGCTGATAAGAAAGCGACACTTACCCTACAAGGTCACGACCCGATTGAACTGGATGTGCTGTCCGGCACGCTGGGCCAGGATGAAATTGATATCCGCACCCTCGGTTCAAAAGGCCTTTTTACCTATGATCCCGGTTTCACGTCTACTGCATCCTGCGAATCCAAAATCACCTACATTGATGGTGAAGAAGGCATTCTGCTGCACCGCGGTTTCCCGATTGATCAGCTGGCGCAAGAGTCTAACTTCCTGGAAGTGAGCTACCTGCTGCTGAACGGCGAAACCCCGACACCGAAGCAATTCGAAGAATTCAAAACCAATGTGACCCGTCACACTATGGTGCACGAGCAGATCACCCGTCTGTTCCACGGTTTCCGTCGTGACTCTCACCCGATGGCCGTCCTGTGCGGCGTGACCGGCGCGCTGGCCGCGTTCTATCACGACTCCATTGACGTCGAAAACGAACGTCACCGCGAAATCGCCGCTTACCGTCTGCTGTCCAAAATGCCGACCGTTGCCGCGATGTGCTACAAATATTCTATCGGCCAGCCGTTCGTGTATCCGCGCAACGACCTGTCCTATGCTGGCAACTTCCTGCACATGATGTTCTCCACCCCGTGTGAAGAATACAAAGTGAACCCGATTCTGGAACGTGCGATGGACCGAATTTTGATCCTGCACGCCGACCACGAACAAAACGCCTCAACGTCAACAGTGCGTACCGCTGGCTCAAGTGGCGCTAACCCGTTCGCCTGTATCGCTGCAGGTATCGCCTCTCTGTGGGGACCGGCTCACGGTGGTGCCAACGAAGCCGCGTTGAAAATGCTGGAAGAAATCAGCAGCGTGGATCACATCCCTGAGTTCGTTAAACGCGCAAAAGATAAAAATGATTCGTTCCGCCTGATGGGCTTTGGTCACCGTGTTTATAAAAACTATGACCCGCGCGCCACCGTAATGCGTGAAACCTGTCATGAAGTGCTTAAAGAGCTGGATCTGAAAGATAACCTGCTGGAAGTGGCGATGGAGCTCGAGAACATCGCGCTGAATGATCCGTACTTCATCGAGAAGAAACTGTATCCGAACGTCGATTTCTACTCCGGCATCATCCTGAAAGCGATGGGCATTCCGTCTTCCATGTTTACCGTTATCTTTGCGATGGCGCGTACCGTGGGCTGGATTGCACACTGGAGCGAAATGCACCAGGACGGCATTAAAATCGCCCGCCCTCGTCAGCTCTACACCGGCTACGACAAACGTGATTTCCATTCTCAGCTGAAAAAATAATCTCTTCTTTTTTCACTATAATCCAAAGCGCCAGCATTTATGCTGGCGCTTTTATTTACGACTGTTTCAGCAATTATTGGTATTGTTGTTCCTGTGCACCGTAGATCGTCAATTGTGAAGGGTAATGTTCATTTTCCCTGGCACTGAACGTATATATATCCCCTTTTTTCTTCGAGTCACCACTGAGGCAAAATGCGATTTCCGTTTGCCCTTGCTGCTGCGCCTGTTTCACTATACTGGTCACATCAATATCACGATACCTCTGTGCTTCATCAAGATATAACCCTGCATAGGATTTATAGTTACACACCGGCCTGGTATTCCATGTCACACTCTTTTCGTCCCAGTCAGTTGTCGTCGGATAAATATAAATCATCTGCGCGCCGGTTGATGTACTTCTTCCGCCAAAAAGATGCACGTTATATTTAAATAAGGCTAACTGTGAGTCCGGATAGTTAGTAGGTAGTGCGGGGATTTTAAATTTCAACAATGTGATTTTTTCATCATTACCCGCTTCCGCAGAATTTGAGGTATCACCCTGAACTAACAACTGCTGACTGTCGCCAAAGTTTTTATCACTCTCCTCTTTATTACTGACATAAGTATCAGCGCTGGTATCAAGATAGGTATATGGCATATAGCTTGTACAATCATAGTTATTATTCATGCAGCGTTCTGTCATGAATTTTGCAGCATCAGGTGCCCAGCCATTAATAAAATCACCATGCGCGGTATAGAGTGTCCCCCATTGATCAATACGCTTTTCCCCTTCCATGATCGGATCCAGAGATAACTGAACCGTTCTCAAATCCAGAGAGGTAGCGCCTGGAAACTGATAGGCAATATTCATGTTAACGGTAGGAATATGTTTGGGGTAGTCAGCCGGGCAGACGCCGTTATCATCTGAATACACGGCATTCGGTTTGCGGGGGGAGCCTGACGGTTTTGCCGCGATATTCTTACCATCCCAGCAGTTGGGAAATTGAATGCCGATATTAAATTGCAGAGTGCTGCCGTCTGCAGGCTGTTTACATGTGCGCTGGTCACTTTGGCTGTAACCCGTACCGTCATTACATAAAAAACTAATACGTGGGTTTTGCGTAGTGCCTTTATGGTCACCGGCTAAAAGCTGTAAACCCGCCGGGAACGGTATTAACGGATTTGCTTCACTGCCCGCAGTTTGATAATACGTCTTCTGATAGAGCGGTCGCACTTCTGTGCCATCAGGTAATCTTAATGAGGGTGCCCAATAAGCTGAGGAATCGGCTAAATCGGTACAGGTTGTGGCAGGTTTATTTTGCAATGTTTCATATGTTGTGGATGCGTCCGTAGACGTATTACCAAAAAAATCATGCCACATCGCGTGATTAGGCATACCAAACATTAAAATAGCGTCATCACCTAAAGTGTGGTGATAAGCGCACTGAACGCTGGTCTGATAATCATCAGCCTGCGCCATAAAGGGTACGATACCTGTACAACAAAGAGAGACAAATAAGCCTGCTTTGTATTTATTCATGGGAAACCTCGCCAGTAAAATCAATTATTACACCTATTGCAAACTTACCTGCAATTTAAAAAGCATATAATAAGCACTGGCGTTAATACGCCTGAAATATGCACACAAATATCATTTCTTATAATTTTTATTAATCATAAAAATAACTCACTTACACCTGACACACCGGGCACCAGAAAAATGGCCGCGATGACACGCTGCTTTTGACGATGGGGTCGCCGCAACGCTCGCAGGGTTTGCCCGTGCGGCCAAAAACCTTAAACCGGAACAACGCGCCGTGATGCACATTTTCATCCATCGTGCCGCGCGTGGCGTAGGATAATCGCGCCACAGACAAACAGGCATCGGCCAGCGCATCCAGCTCTGTTTCGTTCAACTCTTTCGGCTTGTGTTCCGGCAGCAGTTTCGCCAGCCAGAGAATTTCTGCCCGCAGATAGTTTCCAAGACCAGCAAGAAACGCCTGATCGAGCAACATACCGCCCAGTTGCCGGTTACGGAATTTAGGCGAGATTAACCGCTCACGTACCTGCGCGACCGTCAGCGTTTCGTCCAGCACATCCGGGCCGATACGTTGCAGGAACGGATGATTTTCTATTTCCGCCGTATCATAAATCCCGATTTCAGACGCGCTGTACAACAGGATCGCCGCATCGGTGGTCTGCAACTGCACCCGCAGCGAACGTTTGGTTTCTTTCGGTGTTTCACCGCCCTTCACTACCCGCCAGACGCCATAAAGTTGATTGTGGCTGTAAAGCGTCAGGCCGTTGGAGAAGTGGGTCAGCAGTGCTTTACCGCGCGTTTCAATCGCCGTGATTTTCGTACCACGCAGAGCCGACTGGTAAGGTTTCAATGAGGGGAAAGCAAACCAGACATCCGTGAGCGGTTTATTGACGACCGCGCGCACCAGTAAATCGGCCGCGCGGCGAATTTCAGGACCTTCAGGCATCAGTGAGTCGCACCCTCGGCAATTCGCAGATCCTGCTCAGTATGCAGGGCAATGGCGATAGTCAGTTCAAGGGCATTGAGCACAGTGTGTACTGACATACTTGGCTCGCCGGGATGTTTCGCGGCTTGTTCAGGCAGATAAGGAATATGGATAAAGCCGCCTTTCACCACGCTGCAGGAAGGATGTGCCAGCCGGTGCATCAGCCCGTACATCACGTGATTGCACACATAAGTGCCCGCCGTTTGCGACACTGACGCCGGAATACCCGATTCGCGCAAGCCGTTCACGATGGTTTTGATCGGCAGCGAAGAAAAATAGGCCACCGGGCCGTCGGCAACAATAGGTGCATCCACCGGCTCATTGCCCTCGTTATCTGGGATCCGCGCATCATCAATATTGATTGCCACACGCTCAACGCTGAAATCACTGCGCCCGCCAGCCTGACCGACGCACAGCACCATTTCCGGATGCACTTCATCAATCGCCGCATTCAGCGCGTCAATCGCTTTACCAAACACGCAAGGCAGCTGCCGCACCACAATCTGCGCGCCCGACAGTTCCAGATCACCCAGTAATTTCACCACTTCCCACGACGGATTGACACGCTCGCCGCCAAACGGGTCGAAACCGGTCACTAAGACTTTACGCATGATAGATCCTTGTTGTAGGGCAAGACTGATATCTCATCTGTTAGCTATGAGGTAATTATGATCGGATTTCAATCCCCTGCTCACCAAATGCCTCGCGCAGTTTTTTGGCAAATGTCAGGGCGTGCTCACCGTCACCATGCAGGCAGACGGTATCGGCCTGAACCGGAACCCAGACGCCTTCGCGACTGAGCACTTTTTGTTGTTGCACCATCGCCAGTGTCTGTTCCAGCGCCTGTTCATCGGTGTCGATCATTGCATCGGGCTGACTGCGCGGTACCAGCGAACCGTTGCTCAAATAGCGGCGGTCAGCAAACACTTCCTGCCGCGTTGCCAGCCCGTACCGCTCACCGGCGCGGATAAGCTCGCTGCCCGCCAGCCCCACCAGACGCAGCGTCGGGTCAACGTCGCAGACTGCGCGGGCAATGGCGTCAGCCAATTGCGTATCGGTCGCCGCCTGGTTATACAACATCCCGTGCGGCTTGACGTGCACCATCTTTGCGCCTTCGGCACGGGTGATGGCCGCCAGTGCGCCGAGCTGATAGACCACCTGCGCATAAACGGTTTCCGGCGGCAACTGCATGGCGGTACGACCGAAGTTTTCGCGATCGGGAAAACTCGGGTGCGCGCCAATCGCCACGTCATACTTCAGCGCCCAGCGCACTGATTGCTGCATCGTCTGCGCGTCTCCGGCGTGAAAGCCGCAGGCGATATTGGCGGAACTGACCAGTTGCAACAGCGCCTCGTCATTGGCACAGCCTTCACCGAGATCGGCGTTGAGATCAACGCTCATACAGCCCCCGCTTGATCTGTTCAATAAACAGTGACTGCTCCCGCAAAGCTTTCTGCGCCTCCTCCAGCGTACATTTCACGAAATGCACCGGTTCCCCCAGGCGGATTTGCGCCAGATTGTAGAGATCGGCTTCGATCACGCAGGCAATACGCGGATAACCGCCGGTGGTCTGGGCATCGGCCATCAATACAATCGGCTGACCTCCGTGCGGCACCTGCACCACGCCCGGTAACAGGCCATGAGAAAGCATCTCGCGGTCGGTTTCCCGTTTCAGCGCGTGGCCGTGCAGGCGATAACCCATGCGGTTACTTTGCGGGCTCAGTTGCCACGACGCACGCCAGAAGGCATCACGCGCTTCGGCGCTGAACTCCTGATACTCCGGCCCCGCTATGGCGCGGATACGATTACCAAACAGCAGTTGTTTGATGCCGCCTGCGCTTTTTGGCATATGGAAACTGTCACCGGTGGGCAACACATCGCCGTCCTGAAGCGGACGTCCGTTGTAACCGCCGAATTTTGCTTTCAGATCGGTGCTGCGCGAGCCCATCACTTCCGGCACGTCGATCCCGCCAGAAATCGCCAGATAACTGCGCATTCCACGCGTCGGTGTTTTCATGGTGAGCACCTGACCCGGCTTCACGGCGTAGCGCCATCCGGTCCAGACATCTTTGCCGTCGAGTTGCGCGTGGCATCCTGCGCCGGTCAGCGCCATCCAGCCTTCGCGATGAAACTCGGCGCTGAACTGCCCGAGAGTAATCTCCAGCCCGGCGGCGTTCTCATCATTGCCGGCCAGCAGATTGGCGATGCGCAAAGCTGGCGCATCCAGCGCGCCGGAATGGCTGACCCCCTGCTGGCGGTAACCGTTGCGGCCTAAATCCTGCACCGTCGTAAACATCCCTGCGCGTAAAACCTTCAGCATACGCCCTCCTTCTGTGGCACAAAGCGCACGTGGTCACCGGGTAATAATAAGGTCGGGGATGAACGCGTGGGATCAAACATCGCCAGCGGCGTCTGCCCGATAAGCTGCCAGCCGCCGGGTGTGGCCAGCGGATAGATACCGGTCTGGCTGCCGCCGATGCCAACGGAACCCGCGGGTACGGAAAGCCGCGGTTCACCGTGGCGTGGCATAGCCAGTTGCTCCGGCATTCCGCCGAGGTACGGGAAGCCGGGCTGGAAACCGAGGAAATAGACGGTGTAATCGATACCCGAATGGCATCCGACCACCTCACGTGGCGTCATACCGGTATGGCGGGCGACGCTCTCCAGATCCGGCCCCTGCTCACCGCCGTAGATAACCGGAATTTCAATCAGTCGGGAAACCGGTTCAATGGCTTCGCTCTCTTCCCACCAGGTTTGCAGGCGCTCAATCGCGTCCAGCGCGGAGCTTTGCGCATCGGTGAGTAAGACCGTCAGATTATTCATACCGGGAATGACTTCGCGAACGCCGGGATAGGCCGCGCGATCCTGTAAACGTTGGGTCAGACCCCAGATCCGCTGCTGGCTGGCCAGCGTCACAGGCGGTTCCAGTTCCAGCACTACCGCGCGTTCACCCAGCAGGTAACATCGTGCTCGTTGCACTCAGACACTCCTCAAAGAAGGGTTGTGGATCATTGAGTTATTCATGAACTCAATGTCCCGATAAGGGTATGTAGATTAAGGGTAGTTATGCGGGAAAGCGACAGAGGATGTCAACTTGTCAAAGACGACCAAAGGGCGGCGAAGGTTTCGCCCATCGCCCGCACCTGCTACTCTCAGAGGTGTTGCAGTTTTTTAGCGTTTGGATAACGCAGTATTTACAAAATGAAAGGGACAGCCCGTGAGAAAACCTTTAGCACTCTTTTTTCCGCTTTATACCACCACATTACTGATGCTGCTCGGTTCCGGCCTGCTCACCACTTACATTTCCCTGCGACTGTCGGCGATACACGTCAGCGGCGCGATGATCGGGGCGATTATCGCCGCCAACTACATCGGGCTGGTGATCGGCGGTAAAGTCGGCCATATCCTGATCGCCCGCGTCGGCCACATTCGCGCCTACGTCTCGTGCTCCGGCATCATTACCGCCGCCGTTCTGGGGCACGGTCTGACTGACATTATTCCCGTCTGGGTGGTGCTCCGGCTGATCATCGGTCTGTGCATGATGGTGCAATACATGGTGCTGGAAAGCTGGCTGAACGATCAGGCCGAGGCCAATCAGCGCGGCGTAGTCTTCGGATTTTACATGGTGGCGTCATACCTCGGGATGTCGCTCGGTCAGGTCGTTTTGATGCTCGACAGCGGCCTTGGCGTCAGTACGCTCATCATGATCGCGCTGTGTTTCGCGCTCTGCCTGGTCCCCATCGCGCTGACGACGCGTACCAACGTTGGCCATATGTCCCCGGCGCCGATGGAGCTTAAATTCTTTATCGGTGCGATCCCTAAGGTGCTGGCGATAACGCTCGTCATCGGCATGGTGGTCGGTTCTTTTTACGGGATGGCGCCGATTTACACCAGCCAGCAATCGCTGACCACTCAGCAAACCGGTCTGTTTATGGCGCTGGCGATCTTCGCCGGGCTGCTGGCGCAGTTTCCGCTGAGCTGGCTGTCAGATCGCTATAACCGAAATATGCTGATGCGCATCAACGCGATCCTGCTGGCGGTCGCCGCCCTGCCGCTGGCGTTGCTCACGCATATTTCGTTCCCCGTGCTGCTCGGCATCGGTTTTGTCGTCAGCCTGATGCAGTTCACGCTGTATCCGCTGGTGGTCGCACTCGCCAATGACATGATTGAACCGGAGCGCCGCGTCTCGCTTTCCGCCTGTCTGCTGATGGCGTTTGGCGTCGGTGCCTGTATCGGTCCGCTGGCGGTGGGTGCGCTGATGGAACCGCTCGGTGGCAATATTCTGTATGCCTTTTTCGCCCTGTGCGGAGCGGCAATCGTTGCGCTCAGCCGGACCTCGGCGAAAGAAGAAGAAACGGTGATGGCAGTCGATGCGCCTCTGCCGCACATCGCTATGCCGGACAGTCTGAGCAGTTCACCGCTGTCGCCTGCACTGAACCCGGCCTTTGACGAGCAAATGATTCAGGAAACGATGCCTGCGCCAGAAAACGTCACAGAACCAGCGGTAGAAGAAAGCGAAGTGACAGAAGAAGAGGAAGAAAGCCCGTATCCGCCGCAGGGTGCAGACCCCGAAGTGGATACCGGCTTGCAGCGGGCATTTACATTGCTTGAAGACAGCGTGCCGGAAGAAAGCTCAGATAAGACGTTACAAAAGTGAGGGGCGTCATCGTTGCAGCCCTTGTGGATTCGGACAGCGCGCAGGGACAGGAGCATACTTACTGTACGCGACTGTCACGAGCACTGCCCGGATTCAACAGGGTAAATAAGATGGCCCTAAGCCGGGTTATCGATGTCGATGAACATCACATCTAACCCATGCTCTGACTCAAGCCATTCGCCTAAAGCTTTCACGCCATAACGTTCGGTGGCGTGATGGCCAGCGGCATAGAAATGCAGCCCCATTTCGCGGGCGATGTGGATAGTTTGCTCTGAGACTTCGCCGCTGATGAATGCATCCACGCCAAACTCTGCCGCCTGCTGAATGAAGCCCTGACCGCCGCCGGAGCACCAGGCGATGCGACGAATTTCTTCCGGCCCGCCTTGCGCGCTGTGCAGCACTTTGCGATCTAAAATCACTTCAATTCGCTGACGTAATTCTTCGCCGGATAACGGCTTTTCGAGCTCGCCGTAAGGCACCAGCGGCATGACTTCCCCCTGTACAGCAATGCCAAATAACTCGGCAAGCTGCGCGTTGTTACCGAGAACAGGGTGCGCATCGAGCGGTAAATGGTAGCCATACAAATTGATATCATTCACCAGCAGGGCTTTTAGCCGGTTGCGCTTCATACCGCGTACAACCGCCGGTTCGTTCTTCCAGAAGTAACCGTGATGCACCAAAATTGCGTCGGCTTCGACAGCAATCGCGGCATCCAGCAGATCCTGACAGGCGGTCACCCCGGTAACCACGCGCTGCACATTACGACGCCCCTCGACCTGCAGGCCGTTAGGCGCGTAATCATGGAAATTACTGACATCCAGTTTCTGGTTTATCAGGGCTTCAAGCTGGAGATTATTCATGGTTATTCCCGGTAGAATGGCTTATCAAAACGTTAATTTATCACCCTGCTGCATCCGCACAAACTTCACGCCCAAATTATTGCCTTTCTCCAGCTGCTGCATGATCTCTTTTTCGGGGTCCGCACCGGCTTTCAGGCTGGGTTTCACGTGGCTGATGATCACCGTCAGATCTTTCAGCGCCCCTTCACCACCGGCGTATTGTTGCAAATTGCCAAGCTCTTTCAGCAGCCAGTGCGGCGTGAGATGGCCGAACAGTTTGCTGTCGGGTACGTCATCGGGATATGAGGTTTCGATGATAAGTCCCATCAGCCGTTTTGCTTTGATTTCATCGCCGAGCACGCGCCAGACGGCGTCGAGATTTTTTGATTTCTCGACCTCATCCGGGCCGGTATCGCCAAAGAAGGCGAAGGACTGATTATTGCGGCTGACCAGAATCATGCTCGAAGGCGTACCGCCGTGGCTGAGCGGGTAAATGCGGCCATCGAGACCGGTCAGGCCAAGGGAGAATCGCTGATCCGGACGCTGTAAGTTCAGGCGATAAGTGCCGATACGCAGGCCGCTGCCGGAATCGGTAAAGTTCGGCCAGACGCGGCCATTGAAGTAATGCTGACGCAGCGTGCCGATGGTGTCGGCGGTGCCATAAATCGGTTTTTTGGTGTCTTCGGGCGAGCTGATGATCAGCCCGGCCAGATGGTCGAGATGACCGTGGCTGATAAAGTAGCCGCCGATCAGGTTGCGAAATACCGCGCCCTGCGGAGTGTAGGGGGCGGCATTTTCAGTCGTCACTTCGGGGAAACTGCCTTTCTCCAGCCCTTTACGGATGCCCGGCAATACGGAACCGGCGTCCAGCCCGAGATACAGTTTTTGATCGTCACTGCGCACCAGATATGACGTCAGATTTCCTTCCTCAACGCCACCGTTGACACCCAGTGCGACCACATCAAAGGCCGCCACGGCCTGGCTCGCCCAGCACGCCAGCATCAGCGCCAGCAGGTGTTTTTTCATCACATCGCTCCTTGTCGTGGTGATTAGCAAAAAGGTCAGTCTGACCGGTTTTTTGCCGCCTCAAACGCCGCAAGCGTGTCTTTGCGTGCCCTTGCGTGATCAATGATCGGCAACGGGTAGTCTAGCACGCGATGCTGTTTTTCCGCCCAGCGATGCGGTGTGTGTATGTCTTTTTCCGGCACGTCCGACAGTTCAGGGATCCAGGCCTTGATAAATCGTCCCGCTTTGTCAAAGCGTTCGCCCTGCGTTGTCGGATTGAAAATGCGGAAATACGGTGCGGCGTCGGTCCCTGTCGACGCGCCCCACTGCCAGCCGCCGTTGTTAGCGGCCAGATCGCCGTCGAGCAGCTGCGACATAAAATAGCGTTCGCCTTCGCGCCAGTTGATCAGCAAATCCTTCACCAGAAAACTGGCGACGATCATGCGCAGACGGTTGTGCATCCAGCCGGTGGCGTTGAGCTGGCGCATCGCCGCATCGACTATCGGATAGCCTGTTTTCCCCTCTTTCCACGCCTGTAACTCTTCCGGCGCGTGCCGCCAGTGCACGCCGTCGGTCCAGCCGACAAACGGCTGATGTTTGCAGAGTTTCGGCCATGCGACGATCAGGTGCCGGTAAAACTCGCGCCAGATAAGCTCATTCAGCCAGCCAAACGCGCCGCCGTCAGTTCTGTCGAGCACGTCAGGGCATTCGGTGCGCAGCCGGTTGAAACACTGACGTGGCGAAAGCACGCCAATCGCCAGATAGGGCGAGAGCGAACTGGTGCCATCAACGGCGGGTAAATCGCGCTGCTGAAGATAATCCTGCACCTGCTCACGGCAAAAACTGCGCAACTGATTGCGCGCCGCGTCTTCGCCGACAGCAAAATTCTCGTCGATGTTTTCCAGCGGATAATCGAACGGCATCAGCTTATGCATCACCGTTTTCTGCCCGTGCTCTCGCGCTTTTGGTGCGGGCAGGGAGCGGCTGTCGGATTCCGTCAGGCGGGATAAAAAGGCACGACGAAACGGCGTGTAGACTTTGTACATCTCGTTATTGCCGGTGGTAACCGATCCCGGTGGCAGCAGCAGGCTGTCGTCAAATGCGTGGCATAAAACGTCAGCGCCGACGGCTTTTTCCAGCGCGTCATCGCGCAGACGCTCATTGATTTCATACTGTTTATTGTAAAACAGCGCATCCACCGTTTCCGTTTCGCAGAAACCTTTCATCCAGTTCACACTTGCCGCGAAGTCATCACACTGATGGTAATGCAGCGGGATCCCGCGTTCCGCCAGAGAATGTTGTAGCGACTGAAGATGCTGATAAATAAACGCCGCCTGACGCGGTGCCATTTCATGCTGTTTCCACTGTTCAGGCGTGGCGATAAAGAGAGCGATCACCCGCGCCTGCGGATCCTCACAGGCGGCGTGCAGCGCGCGGTTATCGGTAATACGTAAGTCATTGCGAAACCAGACTAAATGCGTGGTCATAACATTCCCTTTAGTGTCCGTAACGCAAGCGCAGAGCTTCCGGGTAGGGCTCGAAATATCGCTGATCGGCCAGATACGCATCCGGGTATTCGGACATGTAATGTTTGAGCAACGTGATTGGGGCCAGAAGCGGCTGCATTCCCTGACGATAGCGGTCGATAAGCCCCGCCAGTTCCTGACGCTGTGCAGAAGTGAGCTGTTTACGGAAATAGCCCTGCACATGCATCAGCACATTGGTGTGATTACGTCGGGTGGCTTTGTGATTAAGCAGAGTCATCAGCCGCTGGCGATATTCGACGAAATAATCTTCCAGCGATGTCCATTCGGCCATCGCGGCGACAAAACGCCCCAGTTCCCGGTATGCCGGCTGCGAATGCGCCAGTAAAGAGAGTTTGTAACGGCTGTGGAACGCCATCAGTTTGCCGCGTGTCAGGCCGCTTTCACGCAGCTGATTCAGCTCGAAAAGGGTAAATACGCGCTCGACAAAATTCTCGCGAATGACCGGATCGTTCAGCCGCCCGTCTTCTTCCACGGGCAGCCACGGATGCTGTTTCATCAGCTCGGCGGTATAGATACCCACGCCACTCTTCTTGGCATCTTTGCCGTTGGCGCTGTAAACCCGCACGCGTTCCATGCCGCAGCTCGGAGATTTGGCGCAGACGATATAACCACAAAGCTGCGTTAACGGCGCGACGCGCTTTTCAGCGTAGCTCTGCATTTTTTCAGTGATATCGATGGTTTCATCATTGCTGAAGCGCATCGCGACGCCTTCGTCCATTCTGACCAGCCGCAATGCAGGGCGCGGTGTTGGCAGTCCGATAGCCATTTCCGGGCAGATCGGTTCGAAGCGAACATAAGGCGCCAGCTGCTCTACGGCAAAGGCGTACCGCTTGTGGCCGCCATCGAAGCGGACTTTGTCGCCCAGCAGGCATGCGCTGATGCCGATAGGGATTGTTTTTGTCATTGTCAGCTCCCGACGTTGAAGTGAAAAAAGGGAGTGTCAGTGATTCATCACTCTCATGTATTACTCAGTATAAGTTATACATAAAAATAATGTTGTACAGGTTTTCCGAAAGGGCAATAAAAAACCCCGTCTGGAGGACGGGGTTTAAAAAGGCTGTGTGTTAAATCGATTCAGTTCACAAATCAGTAGAAATCTTGTGTTGCCATTTCAGCATGTGCCAGCCAGACCGGTTTATCGCTGGTCTTCATCCAGACGCGGTGTAAATAGCTGTAAAAACGGGCGCGATCGGCGCGGAACAGCATGACCGGTAAGGCGAGAAGACCGGCGGCCAGCACAAAAGCGCGGCGGGCCAAAATACGGGTCATGGTGTAAGGCGTGTAATCAGACGTAGCTTTCATCGCGTTGCTCCTGTGAAATTTGGAAAGTTTATGGAAACTGGAAGTTGTGAAAAATTTTACGGCAATTGCTGAAATTTTACCACTCATCTGACCACTTTAAAGTGTAAATTTTCGCCATTTTCCACCTGACGGTGTAATTGAGTTACAAAATGGTTAACCAAATACAGCTATAACGTTTCTATTTAGTTTTTTATTTGCGCATTTTTATACTTTCTTTACACCGAAGCCCCCTTTCTTTTCAGGATCTTTGCCCGCGTTTTCTTATTCTCCTCCCAACATAAAAACACACCTGTGGAGGTGGATTGTGACTGTTGGCGTAATCTGCGGCGCATTGCTGGTTCTTCTGCTGCTCGGCTATCTGGTTTATGCCTTGCTGAATGCGGAGGATTTTTAAATGGCCGCAACCGGATTCTTACTGATTGCCAGTTTTATGCTGGTGCTTTTGCTGCTGGCAAAACCACTGGGTAACTTTATTGCTCAACTTATTGAAGGACAGCCTGGCGCATTTTTGCAGCGCGTAGAAAACGGGGTATTACGCACATCTGGCAGCAGCGATGCTGAAATGAACTGGTGGCAGTACGCGCTGGCGATCATGGTGTTCAACATTCTGGGGATTATCGTGCTGATGGCCATGCTGATGGCTCAGGGTGCGTTGCCGATGAACCCGCAGCATTTTGGCGGATTGTCGTGGGATCTGGCGTTTAATACCGCCGTCAGTTTCGTCACCAATACCAACTGGCAGGCCTACAGCGGCGAAAGCACGCTGAGCTATCTGAGCCAGATGGTCGGTTTGACCGTTCAAAACTTCCTGTCGGCTGCGACCGGTATCGCCGTGGCGTTTGCCCTGATCCGCGCCTTTGCGCGCCCTTCTGCGCAAACCATCGGTAACGCCTGGACGGATTTATGGCGCATCACGGTGTATTTGCTGCTGCCGGTGGCCTTCCTGCTGGCACTGTTCTTCGTCAGTCAGGGCGTGATTCAGAATTTTGAAGCTTATCAGCACATCACCACGTTGGAAGGCCTGCAACAAACGTTGCCTATGGGGCCGGTGGCGTCGCAGGAAGCGATCAAAATGCTGGGCACCAACGGCGGTGGCTTCTTCGGCGCTAACTCGGCGCATCCGTTTGAAAACCCGACAGCGCTGACCAACATGGTGCAGATGCTGGCGATCTTCATCATCCCTTGCGCCCTGTGCTTTGCGTTCGGTCGCGTGGTTGGTGACAACCGTCAGGGCAACGCACTGGTGTGGGCGATGTCGGTGATTTTTGTGGTGTCGGTGGTGGTGGTGATGTACGCCGAATTGCAGGGTAACCCGCACTTCACGGCGCTCGGAGCCAGCAGCAACATCAATATGGAAGGCAAGGAGAGTCGCTTCGGCATTCTCGCCTCAAGCCTGTATGCGGTGGTGACGACGGCAGCCTCCTGTGGCGCGGTCAACGCGATGCACGACTCCTTCACCGCGCTCGGTGGAATGGTGCCGATGTGGCTGATGCAGATTGGTGAAGTGGTATTCGGCGGCGTGGGTTCAGGCCTGTACGGCATGTTGCTGTTCGTTCTGCTGACGGTGTTTATCGCCGGGCTGATGATTGGCCGCACGCCGGAATATCTCGGCAAGAAAATCGACGTTTATGACATGAAGATGACTGCGCTGGCGATCCTGGTCACTCCTACGCTGGTACTGCTCGGCACCGCGCTGGCGCTGGTCACCGATGCAGGTCGCGCGGGTATTCTTAACCCCGGCGCGCACGGTTTTAGCGAAGTGTTGTATGCGGTCTCTTCCGCCGCCAACAACAACGGCAGCGCGTTCGCCGGGCTCAGCGTCAACACGCCGTTCTATAACCTGTTGCTGGCGTTCTGCATGTTCTTCGGGCGCTTTGGCGTGATCCTGCCGGTGCTGGCGATTGCCGGTTCGCTGGTGGCGAAAAAACGTCAGCAGGCAGGCAACGGCACGCTGCCGACCTCCGGTCCGCTGTTTATCGGCCTGCTGGTCGGGACCGTACTGTTAGTCGGTGCGCTGACCTTTATTCCGGCGCTGGCGCTGGGGCCGGTCGCGGAACATCTGCAGGTCTGGTCAGCACAATAATGCTGCGTAATTCGTTGAATTAATGAATATAGAGATTAATAAAATGACTCGTAAACAACGTGCGCTGTTTGAACCACGCCTGATCCGCACTGCCCTGTGGGATGCGGCGAAAAAGCTGGATCCACGCGTTCAGTGGCGCAATCCGGTAATGTTCGTGGTGTATCTGGGCAGTATTCTGACCACGGTTATCTGGCTGGCGATCCTGATGCATCGCACCGACGGCAGCGCCGCCTTTACCGGCAGCGTGTCGCTGTGGCTGTGGTTCACCGTGCTGTTTGCCAACTTTGCCGAAGCGCTGGCGGAAGGCCGCAGTAAGGCGCAGGCGCAGAGCCTGAAAGGCGTGCAGAAAACCAGCTGGGCGAAGAAAATTTATGAACCGCGCCCGGATTCGCCGGTGATTAAAGTCGCGGCGGACGAGCTGCGTAAAGGCGATATGGTGCTGATCGAAGCCGGGGATACCGTGCCGTGCGACGGTGAAGTGCTGGTCGGCGGCGCGTCGGTGGATGAAAGTGCGATCACCGGCGAATCTGCGCCGGTTATCCGCGAATCCGGCGGCGACTTCTCCTCGGTGACCGGCGGGACGCGCGTGCTCTCCGACTGGCTGGTGGTGCAATGTTCCGCCAACCCCGGCGACACTTTCCTCGACCGCATGATTGCCATGGTTGAAGGCGCAAAACGTCGCAAAACACCCAATGAAGTGGCGCTGACTATTTTGCTGGTCGCCCTGACGCTGGTCTTCGTGCTGGCAACCGCCACGCTTTATCCGTTCTCGCTGTTTAGTGTGGACGCCAGTCATGCCGGTATTCCTGTCACCGTGACCGTGCTGGTCGCGCTGCTGGTATGCCTGATCCCGACCACCATTGGCGGTTTACTGTCGGCTATCGGCGTGGCGGGAATGAGCCGCATGCTGGAAGCCAACGTGATTGCCACCAGCGGCCGTGCGGTGGAAGCCGCCGGTGACGTGGATGTGTTGTTGCTGGATAAAACCGGCACCATCACACTGGGTAACCGCCAGGCATCGCAGTTCCTGCCCGCCCCTCAGGTGACGGAACAGGAACTGGCCGATGCCGCGCAGTTATCTTCGCTGGCCGATGAAACGCCGGAAGGCCGCAGTATCGTGGTGCTGGCAAAACAGCGCTTTAATCTGCGCGAACGCGACATTCATTCGCTCAATGCCACCTTCGTCCCTTTCTCGGCACAAACCCGTATGAGCGGCGTGAACGTCGGCGACCGCAATATCCGTAAAGGCGCGGTAGACGCTATCCGTCGTCATGTGGAATCCAACGGCGGCACGTTCCCGAAAGTCGTCGACGGGCTGGTGGAAACCGTCGCGCGTAAAGGCGGTACGCCGCTGGTGGTGGCCGAAGGCGCGAAAGTGCTGGGTGTGGTCGAACTGAAAGACATTGTTAAAGGCGGCATCAAGGAACGTTTCGCCGAGCTGCGCAAGATGGGCATCAAAACGGTAATGATCACCGGCGATAACCGTCTGACCGCAGCAGCCATTGCCGCCGAAGCGGGCGTCGATGATTTTCTGGCCGAAGCGACGCCGGAAGCCAAACTGGCGCTGATCCGCCAGTACCAGTCGGAAGGCCGTCTGGTGGCCATGACTGGCGACGGCACCAACGACGCCCCGGCGCTGGCACAGGCTGACGTGGCGGTGGCGATGAACTCCGGTACTCAGGCTGCGAAAGAAGCCGGGAACATGGTGGATCTGGATTCCAACCCGACCAAGCTGATTGAAGTGGTGCACATCGGTAAACAGATGCTGATGACCCGCGGCTCGCTGACCACGTTCAGTATCGCCAACGACGTCGCCAAGTATTTTGCCATCATTCCGGCAGCGTTCGCGGCAACTTATCCGCAGCTGAATGCCCTGAACGTGATGCACCTGACCTCACCGTCTTCGGCCATCATGTCGGCAGTTATTTTCAACGCCCTGGTGATTGTGTTCCTGATCCCGCTGGCGCTGAAAGGCGTGAGCTATAAAGCCATGAGCGCCGCATCGCTGTTGCGCCGTAACCTGTGGATTTATGGCGTGGGCGGTCTGCTGGTGCCGTTTGTTGGTATCAAGCTTATCGACATGATCCTGACCGTTTTACACCTGAGCTGATTGATTAAAAGGAAGACCATTATGTCTGTTACACGTATTGCGTATGTTCGCCCGGCTCTGGTGATGACCGTTCTGCTGACGCTGGCCACCGGCGTGGCCTATCCCCTGCTGACCACCGGCGTTTCCGAACTGGTGTTCAGCTCGCAGGCACGGGGTTCACTCATCAATGGCAGCAGCGACAAAGTGATCGGATCGGAGCTTATCGGGCAGAATTTTACCCGCAACGAGTACTTCTGGGGCCGTCCGTCAGTCACGTCCGATTCGCCGTATAACCCGATGGCGTCAGCGGGCAGCAATCTGGCGGCCAGTAATCCGGCGCTGGATCAGGCGGTGAAAGACCGTATCGCGGCGCTGCGTAAAGCCAACCCGCAAAGCTCCGCCACGGTGCCTGTCGATTTGGTCACTGCCAGCGGCAGCGGGCTGGATCCGCAGATATCCGTGGAAGCGGCGCAATGGCAGGGGCAGCGCATTGCCACCGCCCGCGGGTTGCCACTGGCGCAAGTGAATAAATTGATTGATGATAATACATCATCACCGCTGATAGGTTACCTCGGCCCGACGGTGGTCAACGTGCTGAAACTCAATCAGGCGCTGGATAAACTGAAAGCCAACTAATGTAGCCAAAATAATTCGGGTCGCAGGAAGGCGGCCCGAAGTATGAAGGATAATATGACAGAAGATAACCGCCCCGACCCTGACAGCTTACTGGCGCTCGCCAATGAGAAGCCGCGCGGGCAACTGAAGGTCTTTTTCGGCGCCTGCGCAGGCGTCGGGAAAACATACGCCATGTTGCAGGAAGCGCAGAGGTTGCGCGCCACCGGTCTCGATGTGCTGGTCGGTGTGGTGGAAACCCACGGGCGGCAGGAAACGCAGGCTCTGTTGCCGGGGCTGACGCTATTGCCACCCAAACGCATTCACCATCGCGGACGTCAGGTGCAGGAGTTTGACCTCGACGCCGCGCTGGCCCGCCGCCCTGCCCTGATCCTGATGGACGAACTGGCGCACAGCAACGCCGCCGGTTCGCGCCATCCTAAGCGCTGGCAGGATATTGAAGAATTACTCAATGCCGGTATCGACGTTTTTACCACCGTAAACGTTCAGCATCTGGAAAGCCTGAACGACGTGGTCAGCGGCGTGACCGGCATTATTATTCGTGAAACCGTCCCCGATCGTCTGTTTGATGATGCCAGCGAAGTGGTGCTGGTGGATTTACCCCCCGACTCCCTGCGTCAGCGCCTGAAAGAAGGCAAAGTCTATATTCCCGGTCAGGCCGAACGCGCCATCGAGCACTTTTTCCGCAAAGGCAATCTGATTGCCCTGCGCGAACTTTCCCTGCGCCGCACCGCCGATCGCGTTGACGATCAGATGCGGGAATACCGCGACGATCAGGGCGTCAACCGCGTCTGGCACACCCGTGATGCGCTGTTGTTATGCATCGGGCATGGCGGCGGCAACGAAAAACTGGTGCGCGTCGCGTCCCGTCTGGCGGCGCGCCTCGGCTGCGTCTGGCACGCTGTTTATGTCGAAACGCCGCGTCTGCACCGGTTACCGGAAGGCCAGCGCCGCGCGATTTTACATTCACTGAAACTGGCGCAGGAATTGGGCGCTGAAACTGCCACGCTTTCCGAGCCGCACGAAGAACAGGCGATTTTGCGCTATGCCCGCGAACATCGCCTGGGCAAAATCATGATGGGCCGCCGGCGTGAAAAACGCTGGAAACCCGGCGGCAGCTTTGCCGACAAGCTGGCGGATATCGGCCCGGATCTCGATCTGATTATCGTCGGGCTGGAAGATTCCCCTGCCACGCCGGTACGTAAAGAGCAGGATTCACGCACGTTTGCCGACCGGTTCAGCCGCCAGCTGTGGGGCTGTTCGCTGGCCGTCGCGCTGTGTGCGCTGATCACCGTGCTGTCACAGTGGCTTATCCCGGCCTTCGATCAGGCCAACCTGGTGATGGTGTATCTGCTCGGCGTGGTGATCGTCGCACTGTTTTATGGCCGCTGGCCGTCCGTATTGGCGGCGGTGATTAACGTCGTCAGTTTTGACTTATTCTTTGTGCAGCCGCGCGGCTCGCTCGCCGTCACCGACGCGCAATATCTGGTGACTTTCGGCGTGATGCTGTTGGTCGGTATTCTGATCGGGAATCTCACCGCCGGTGTACGTTATCAGGCGCGTATCGCCCGCCACCGCGAAAAACGCGCACAACATCTGTATGAGATGTCGAAAAGCCTCAGTCAGGCGCTGACGCCGGAAGCCATCGCGCAAACCAGCCGCCACTTTATCTCCTCCAGCCTGCACGCTAAAACCGCCATTCTGCTGCCGCAGGAAAATGGCGAACTGGCGCAGCCTGCCGGAGAAGTCACGTCGATTGTCGTAGACGACGCCATCGCGCGCTGGAGTTTCGATAAGAAACTGCCCGCCGGTGCAGGCACTGATACCCTGCCCGGCGTGCCGTATCAGTTACTGCCGCTGGTGGCGTCCGGCGGATCCTGCGGGCTGCTGGCGGTGGAGCCCACCAATATTCGCCAGCTCTTGGTGCCGGAACAGCAGCGTTTGTTGCAGACCTTTACCGTGCTTATCGCCAATGCCCTCGACCGCCTGCATCTGGCTGCACGTGCGGAATCTGCACGGCTGGAAACCGAGCGCGAGCAGCTGCGCAACTCACTGCTTTCGGCCCTCTCTCACGATTTACGCACGCCGCTCACCGTTCTGTTCGGACAGGCGGAAATCCTGACGCTGGATCTGGCATCGGAAGGCTCGAAGCACGCACCGCAGGCCAGCCAGATCCGCCAGCAGGTGCTGAGCACTACACGGCTGGTGAACAATTTACTGGATATGGCGCGTATTCAGTCGGGCGGGTTTAATCTGCGCAAAGAGTGGCAGTCGGTTGAAGAGATCACCGGCAGCGCGTTACGGATGCTGGAACCGGTGCTGGCGAACGACAATATCAAAATCGATTTACCGCCAGAAATGGTGCTGGTGAACTGCGATGCCAGCCTGATCGAGCGGGTGCTGATCAATCTGCTGGAGAACGCCCATAAATACGCCGGGATCGGCGCAACCATCGGTATCAAAGCCACGCCGCTGGAGGAATGGCTGGAGATCGAAGTCTGGGATAACGGCCCCGGCATTGCGGCGGGAACCGAGCAAAAAATCTTTGAGAAATTCGCACGCGGGAATAAAGAATCGGCCATTCCGGGCGTGGGGTTGGGATTAGCCATTTGTCGTGCCATTATTGAGGTGCACGACGGACGGATCTGGGCAGAAAACGGCCTGAACGGCGGTGCGCGTTTCCGTTTCAGGCTGCCGCTGGAAGCTTTGCCTGATATGGAGAATGACATGGAAAAAGACATCGGCGAGGCCCCGTGACCGCATCCCACATCAATATTTTGATTGTTGAAGACGAAAAAGAAATCCGCCGCTTTGTGCGCACAGCGCTGGAAGCGGAAGGCTTACGGGTGTTTGAAAGTGAAACATTGCAGCGCGGGCTGATTGAGGCCGGCACGCGAAAACCGGATCTGATTATTCTCGATCTCGGTTTACCGGACGGTGACGGCTTGACCTATATTCGCGATTTGCGCCACTGGAGCGCCATCCCGATCATTGTGTTGTCCGCACGCACCCGCGAAGAAGACAAGATTGCCGCGCTGGATGCCGGTGCCGATGATTTTCTCACCAAGCCGTTTGGCGTCGGTGAACTGCTGGCGCGTGTTCGCGTGGCGCTGCGCCGTCAGGCAAACAGCTCGCAGGAAAGCCCGCTGGTGACGTTTTCCGATGTGACTGTCGATCTGATCAACCGCCGCGTTCAGCGTAACGGTGAAGATTGTCATCTGACGCCGATCGAGTTTCGCCTGCTGGCCGAGTTGCTGGCAAACAGCGGCAAAGTCATTACTCAGCGTCAGTTATTGAGCCACGTTTGGGGCCCGAATTACGTCGAACACAGCCATTATCTGCGCATCTACATGGGGCATTTACGCCAGAAACTGGAGGCCGACGCCACCCGTCCGCGTCATCTACTGACGGAAACCGGCGTTGGCTATCGCTTTATGCCGTAGGGGCTTCGGGTGCGTCATTGTCGGTTTTAACGGGCGCAAATTCCGCTTCAATACTTTCTGCCGCCTGCTGCAAAATCGCGCTCACGCGCAGTACCTGCTCCGGTGTTAAATCATCACGCATCATGTTGCCGCGCAGTGCATGTTTCAGGCGATGCATGGTCTCATGAATGCTTTCCGCCAGATTGTTTTCCTTCGGTCGGGTAGCTCCGGCCAGACGGGCAAAGATCACGTCCACCGCATCCTGATGCTGCGCCAGTTCGGTTTTACCGGCCTCGGTTAACTGATAGCTTTTGCGACCATTTCCGGTGGCCACGGCTTCCAGAAAATCTTGTTCTTCCAGCAGGGTCAGCGTCGGATAAATCACCCCTGGACTTGGCACATACAGGCCAGAAGAAGCTTCTTCGATGGCTTTGATCAGCTCATACCCGTGACTCGGTTTCTTGGCCACCAGCGCCAGCAGAACGCGGCGTAAATCACCATGCTCGAACAGACGATGCACACCGCGTTCGCCGCGAGGACCGCCCCGGCGACCTTCGCCACGACCACCGCGACGCGCACGCCCTTCTTCTCCATGCTCTTCACCGCGATGACGTCCGTCACGGCGCAATGCATGACGTTCGCTGTGACCGCTCATGTCTGATTCATGACGGCAATGGCCGCGGTGCCCTTCTTCCCTGCTTGTGTGACCGCGATGACGGCCTTCAAACATTTTGCTAAACATATTTTATGTCCTATTTAGATATATCGAATTATTTCGATATATCTAAACTAGATCGAATTTTAAGATGTGGCAAGCGGGAAGACGCATTTAGATATATCTTTTTTGTTTCCTAAATCGCAGACAAAAAAAAGCGCTGAGTAATCAGCGCTTTTGATGAGATGAAGAAACCGGCTTATTTTGCGTCGGCGAGCACTTTGCTGACGATTTCTACGGCTTCTTTCTCGATTTGCTCACGATGTTCTGCACCAAGGAAGCTTTCACAATAGATTTTGTAGGCTTCTTCTGTACCGGACGGACGTGCCGCGAACCAGCCGTTTTTGGTCATCACTTTCAGACCGCCGATCGATGCGCCGTTACCCGGTGCATTGGTCAGACGGGCGGTGATCGGGTCACCGGCCAGCGTGTCGGCTTTCACCTGCTCAGGGGAAAGTTTTGACAGCGCGGCTTTCTGAGCGTGAGTCGCAGGCGCCTGGATGCGGTTGTAGCTTGGCGCACCAAAGCGGGCGGCCAGTTCGTTGTAATGTTCCTGCGGATTCTTGCCGGTCACTGCGGTAATTTCCGCGGCCAGCAGGCACATGATGATGCCGTCTTTGTCGGTCGACCACGGTGTACCGTCGAAACGCAGGAAAGAAGCCCCTGCACTTTCTTCGCCACCAAAACCGAAGCTGCCGTCAAACAGACCATCAACGAACCATTTGAAACCGACCGGTACTTCAACCAGTTTACGCCCCAAATCTTCGACAACGCGGTCAATCATTGCGCTTGAAACCAGCGTTTTACCGACGGCGACGTCTTTGCCCCACTGCGGACGATGCTGGAACAGATACTGAATCGCCACGGCCAGATAATGGTTAGGGTTCATCAGACCAGCAGGCGTCACGATACCGTGGCGGTCGTAGTCAGGGTCATTGGCAAAGGCCAGATCGAATTTATCACGCAGCGCCAGCAAACCGGCCATTGCGGATTCAGACGAGCAGTCCATGCGGATCACGCCGTCGTGGTCGAGATGCATGAAACGGAAAGTCTGATCGACGTGATCGTTCACCAGCGTCAGATCCAGTTTGTAATGCTCAGCGATACGCTTCCAGTATTCGATACCGGAGCCACCGAGCGGATCCACACCCAGCTTCAGACCGGCTTTCTGAATCGCGGCCATGTCGACAATTTCGGTCAGGCCTTCGATAAACGGCTGAACCAAATCCTGTTCGACCAGATGACTGCTTTTCCACGCCTGATCCAGAGACTGACGCTTCACGCCGGAAAGCTTTGCGGCCAGCAGAGCGTTGGCACGTTTCTCGATAACCGACGTCAGATTGGTATCTGCCGGACCGCCGTTGGTCGGGTTATATTTGATGCCGCCGTCTTCCGGTGGGTTGTGCGACGGGGTAATGACGATGCCATCAGCCAGTGCGCCACCCTTGCGGTTGTGAGTCAGGATAGCGTGAGACACCGCCGGAGTTGGGGTGAAACCGTTGTTTTCCTGCACGATGACGTCAACGCCGTTGGCCGTCAGCACTTCCAGCACAGAGATAAATGCCGGTTCGGACAATGCATGGGTATCTTTCCCCACGTAGCACGGACCGGTAGTGCCCTGCTCTTTGCGCACTTCGGCAATCGCCTGAGCAATCGCCAGAATGTGCGCTTCATTAAAGCTGTGACGCAACGAACTACCGCGATGGCCGGAGGTCCCGAATTTCACCGCATGCGCGGTATTTTGTGGGTCCGGTTGCAGAACGTAATATTGTGACGTTAACTGCGCCACATTGATCAAATCGCTTTGCTGAGCAGGTTGCCCTGCACGGGGGTGATTAGCCACTGGCGCTTCTCCCTGACGCTGAAATTAGAGGGTGCCGCACACTTTGTCAGTCAGTTCCGCCGGGAACTGCATGAGCTGCATGATGTGTTCGATCATGCTGCGTTTGCGACCTGTGTTGGTATTCGTGATAACCCAATACGGCGTTCCTGGAACGTGTTTAGGCTTGGTATGGATGCCGTTTTGCAGCAGTGTTTGCTGGTCACCGGCAAAATAAGTGCGCGTGCGGCCGGTCAAAGAGTCGGTCGCAGCAGCAAATTCTTTCGCGTTCAGGCTGTACAAGGTCGACAGAATCAGCATAAAGCGATTCACCGCTTTGGTCTGCTCGGCGTATTCATCGGAAAGCAGCAGTTCGCGAACGGCGCGGACTTTATCACGCGACGTCGGTGCCGCAACGGCAGCCGGTTTTTCCTGAACGACTGTGCCCGGAATGTTAGCCGCTGGCGCGGCAGGAGCGGTCTGACCGGCAGTAAACTTCAACATACGGCGCAAAATATCAGACGCACTTTCACCGATAGCTTGTGTGTGGCTGGCAATGTAGCGGTAGAGTTCTTCGTCAACCTCAATAGTTTTCATCTTTATCCAGTACTGTTTTTCTACTTAATTTGTTCAAAAGGATTATACAAATTTCTACGCGTTTACAAACAGGGAATCGTGCCGCGAAGCAAAAAGCAGAATTATTACCTTTCGCTGCATGCTGGCCCCGGCCTGTTCTTCTCCACGTAGTAAAATCCCGCTCAGGCATCTGGCAGAAAACTTTCTGTTTTAAAAATTATCCGCCACTCATGATAACCTAATGAGATTGTTTATCTGTATGAACTTCGCCATGAAATTACATTATCGCCTGCAAGAACCTGAAGTCTCTGGCAGCACAGCCCTGCCGGTTTTGTTAATCCACGGTTTGTTCGGAACCCTCGATAATCTGGGGGTTCTGGCCCGCGACCTGAAACAAGAGCATAGAGTGTTGCAGGTAGATTTGCGTAATCACGGCCAGTCCGGGCGCTCGCAAGAGATGTCCTACGCCGCGATGGCGCAGGATTTGGTGGAAACGTTAGAAGAAGTCGGTTTCCAAAAAATCATCGTTATCGGCCACTCCATGGGCGGAAAAGCCGCGATGGCGCTGACGGCGCTTATCCCGGACCGCATCGAAAAGCTGATCGCCATTGATATCGCCCCTGTGGATTATCACACCCGCCGCCACGACGAAATTTTTGCTGCGATCAATGCCGTGACCGCCGCCGGTGCGCGCGATCGCACGTCCGCCACCGCCTCCATGCAAGAGCATATAAAGGAAGACGGCGTGATCCAGTTTCTGCTGAAATCATTCCAGCAGGGAGAATGGCGTTTCAACGTGCCGGTTTTGATGAGTGAATACGAAACGATTATCGGCTGGGAGAACGTGCCCGCGTGGGATCACCCGGCGTTATTCATTCGCGGCGGCCTGTCGCCGTATGTGCAGGACGCCTACCGTGAAGATATCGCCCGACAGTTCCCGCAGGCAAAAGCCTATGTGGTCGCCGGAACCGGTCACTGGGTTCACGCGGAAAAACCTGACGCCGTACTGCGCGCTGTGCATCGATTCATCGATTCGCCTGAGGTTTAACATCCTGGGGATAAATTGTGCAAAAAGTCTGCACAACTTCAGAAGTTATCATGAAATCAGGGCAATCAGGCGTTGTGAACTCCTGGCGCGCTAGGGTATGATTGCGCGCTATAATTTTGCCGCCCCGTTTCGCTCAGGTTGAGTGGCGGGGGGTGAATTGGGTCAGGGTTTCTTAGCCCGTAATGTGTGAAACGCTCGTCAGGAATCGGCTTGCCGTTTTCCGATGTAAAAACTTCCCTGGTTGTACCGCTACCTATGGCAAAAGAACAACTGGATCGCACGACGATTGATCTGTTCGCAGATGACCGCCGTCCGGGGCGTCCAAAAACTAATCCGCTATCCCGTGATGAACAGCTCAGGATCAACAAGCGCAACCAGTTACGCCGCGATAAAGCGAGCGGTCTGCGTCGCGTCGAGCTGAAAATGAACGCCGATGCTGTTGATACACTCAATAAGCTGGCAGAAGAACGCAATATCAGTCGTAGCGAATTGATTGAAGAGATGCTGCTGGCGCATCTTAACGGTCATGAAGGCTGATTGAAAACGGGTAACCTTCTCAGGCTACCCGTTTGTTTTTTCTCTTTATACTGCTCAATATTTTACTTCACTGCATCACTCAGAACGTTTCCCAGTTTTCCGAACTTTTCGCAGAAACCATTCCCGTATCAGGCCGTAATAATGGCGCAGAAATCATCCCAGCAGGTTTTGACCCGACGCGCGTAACGTTGTCTCGCAGTTTGAACGTCGCAACGGCGTTATTGAGCAACGCGGCCTGCTCTTCCAGAGAAACGGCGGCCTGAGATGCCTGTTCCACCAGCGAGGCGTTTTGCTGTGTGACGCTGTCCATCTGCGTGACGGCTACGGCTACCTGACTGATACCTTTGCTTTGCTCATCGGACGCAGACGCGATTTCCGCCATGATATCGGTGACATGCGTAATCGAACGCACCACTTCGTCCATAGTCTGCCCCGCGTTTTCCACCAGTTTGGATCCGCTGTCAACGCGGGAAACCGATTCACTGATAAGCTGCTCAATCTCTTTCGCTGCCTGCGCACTGCGCTGTGCCAGATTGCGCACTTCGCTGGCGACGACGGCAAATCCGCGCCCCTGTTCGCCTGCGCGTGCGGCTTCTACCGCGGCATTCAGCGCCAGAATGTTAGTCTGGAAAGCGATGCTGTTGATGACGGACGTTATCTCAGCAATCTTTTTCGAACTGCCGGAAATATCTTTCATGGTGCTGACAACGTCGGCCACAATGTTACCGCCTTTGCGGGCGGTGCCGGACGCTTCAATCACCAGCTGGCTGGCGTGATGGGCGTTGTCGGCGTTGTGTTTCACCGTTGCGGTCAGTTCTTCCATGCTGGCCGCCGTTTCTTCCAGCGCCGAGGCCTGCTCTTCCGTACGCGAAGAGAGATCGTTATTACCGGCAGAAATCTCAGAAGCCCCCTGATAGATGTTGTTGGTACAGTTGCGGATGGTTTGCACCGTGTTTACCAGACTGGCCTGCATGATGTTGAGTAACGGGATCAGCTTACCGGCACAGTTTTTACCAAACTCTTCCATGTGATTTGTCAGGTCACCGCTGGCAATCAGTGCAAACTGATCGCGGATCTTATCCAGCGGTTTCACCAGCGCCATCACCAGATAACGATCGGTCAGCAGTAAAATTATCAGGCCGATAATAAATGCGGTGATCTGAATCACTTTGCTGACGTAGGTCAGGTGGTTAGATTCCGTTTGTGCCGTGCTGAAATCCACCGCAATCTGGTTGCTGACTTTTTGCATTGCCGCGCCAAAATCACGGCTCAGTGGCGGAACGGTGGCGTTCGCTAACTGATTGTACACATCGATATTTTTGCTGCTGGCAGCCTCAAACAACGGGGTGACACCCTGGGCAACGAGACTCTCCCAGCTGGCAAGCAACTCCTGAACTGCAGATTCTTCCAGGCCCGGATGTGCCGCGGCTTTAAATCCCGCCAGAGCCTGAGTCAGGCCATCGAGAGACTGTTTTGCGGTATCAAAAATTTCCGGCCCTTTGGTCGGATCGGCCTGAAGCTGTGAGACGGCTCGGCTCAAGCGGGTGACGGTGCGAAAATACTGATCATTTCCTTTGCTGATCAGCGCCATATTGTTGACGAGTTCGGAACTGTTCCTGGTGTTTTGGGTCAATGTGTTAAGCGAGTTGACGGTGTAAAGCGATACACCGGCCCACATGACGCAAAAAACGCCAAGAATGATTAATAAAGCGGTCCTGATGGTAATGTTTTTCAAAAACTGCACGATATGCCTCTCTCGAAACATGACTGTTTCTGGTCTGAGGATTGAGGGGGATGCGGAGAATCAAGACACGTAACCAGCGGACGGGTGCCTCTGGACATGTTTGAACACCTCTCCGGGCATCGATTTCTTTATTATGTTGAGATTGCTCTCGCATCATCTATCGGCTGGACGTGCTTAAACTTAAGGAGTGTGTCGGATTATTTCTTCACTTTGCTTTTAACCTCAATAACTTTGAGGTTAAAGACAGACTTTCAAAAGACACGAAGGCGATAACACTTAAAAAGTTTGGCCGATAAACTTATTCGTCAGTTAAGAAGGCGAGCGGAAGCATATTCTCCGCCCCGCAAGTTTGCTATTATCAGCGTTATTATTGCCTGCAATGCAGGGCTTATCATTGAGAACAAGAGGTTAGACATCTTATGGCCGTAGTAGGAATCTTCTTTGGATCCGATACAGGTAACACCGAAAACATCGCAAAAATGATCCAGAAACAACTGGGTAAAGATGTTGCTGAGGTGCATGACATTGCGAAGAGCAGCAAAGAGGATCTGGAAAAATTCGATATCTTGCTGATCGGTATTCCAACCTGGTATTACGGTGAAGCCCAGTGTGACTGGGATGACTTCTTCCCAAGCCTGGAAGAGATCGACTTCGAAGGTAAGCTGGTTGCGCTGTTTGGCTGTGGCGATCAGGAAGACTATGCAGAATATTTCTGTGACGCACTGGGCACCGTGCGCGACATCATTGAGCCACGCGGCGCGGTGATTGTGGGTCACTGGCCAACAGAAGGCTATCATTTCGAAGCCTCTAAAGGTCTGGCCGATGATAAACACTTCATCGGACTGGCGATTGACGAAGACCGTCAACCTGAATTAACCAATGAGCGCGTTGATGCGTGGGTTAAGCAAATTACAGAAGAATTAAGCCTTTCAGAAATTATTGGCTAAAAACCCTGTTGGCCCTGAGGATTTATTCTACAATTGAAGGGCCAAACTATTACTGAAATTAACAATTTAGCCACAACAAAATTGTTACTTTCAGTAGTATCAAGGTACACTGAGTTCATCTGTTTTTTCTATCGATCAAGTCGTTGCATTCTCTGATGTGACCGGCATTTAGTGATCTTTATTAACAGGCAATCGTTTAGGGGATCGGCACACTTCCGTTAAACGAAGGATCCTAAACGAACATTTTTGTGCCGCTGATGCCACAGGCTCCATGCCTCAACTTGATTAGCACATAGTAACAGGACTGAATCCGCATGACTGACAACAACACCGCACTGAAGAAAGCCGGCTTAAAAGTCACGCTTCCGCGCCTTAAAATCCTGGAAGTGCTGCAAGCGCCGGAAGGTCATCACGTGAGTGCGGAAGATCTGTACAAACAACTGATTGATATGGGTGAAGAGATTGGTCTGGCGACGGTTTACCGTGTTCTGAACCAGTTTGATGACGCCGGTATCGTAACGCGTCATAACTTCGAAGGCGGCAAATCCGTATTCGAACTGACCCAGCAACATCACCATGACCACCTGATCTGCTTAGATTGTGGCCGCGTGATTGAATTCCGCGACGAATATATCGAAGGTCGTCAGCGTGAAATCGCTAAGAAACATGGCATCAAACTGACCAACCACAGCCTGTACTTGTACGGCCACTGTGAAGCAGGCGATTGCCGCGAAGATGATTCTTTGCACAATGATAAACCCGCGCAGTAATCTGCCCGGTTCGGTGAAGTTGCCGTCAACGTAAAGCCTTAACTAACCGCTGAAAAGCGGTTTTTTTTTGGCCTGAGCGCTGAACATCAGATATAAAAAACCCCGGAGAACCGGGGTTTCGTTTTTTTTTAGCCTCATGCGGTTTCGCTTAAAGCTTATCGGTGACCGGCTCTGCGCGGCGAAAGCCTGCCCCCTCGGCAGAGGCTGAGCTTATCCAGACATCACCGGTAATTTGCGGTTTTGGCGTATCATCATAATGATGCCAGTGCGTTGAGTCTGAATTTTTTCCATCTCCAACCTCATCCTTAATTCGTTGGTTTAGGAGAATTATTCGCTCTGATTTCCTGCCAGATTTTGCCGCAGTCGTCGGCGTAAGCCTGGCCGTCCCCGGTTTTACGCGCGGTAAGGCAGCGCTGGTAATCCACCACCCGCACTGTTTCCTGTTCGGCAAATTGCTTGTGCGCTTTTTCCTGTTTCAGGACGTCAAGAACCGTCTGGCACGAGGCTATTTTGTCTGGCGATCCTTCCGCCTTGTTGATACAGACGCTGTAGGCCTCACGCAATTTGGTGTCTTCTTTTTGCGCCGTTGTCGGAGCACAGCCTGCAAGGAAAACGCAAGTAACAACGATCATCAGTAATTTATTCATCGACATGGCGACCTCAGAAAATAGTGAATGGAGCGATAACGATGAATTTGACGTCTTTTTCATCCTGGAAGATGTTGCCGTAACCACCGCCCCAGCTCGGGATATCCGAATGGTTGTCGTACTGGGTGTAATGCAGTTTGAACAGCGTGCCTTTGGCGCGGCCTTCCTGAATGGTGTACAGCGCGTCCAGACTCCAGGCGCTCTCTTTCAGGCGCTGGCTCTGGTCATAAGCCGCATTGGTGCTAGGCTTGGCGTCCCATGCATAAACGTAAGAACCGCCCACCGCGAAGCCCGGCAGATCCCATTTCGCCAGATCGTATAACACCCCGGCATAGACCGCTTTTTCACCGTTGGCGTTGAAGTCAGAACGGTTATCCCACCACACGTCAAGACGACCGTTAGATGAGGAATAAGTCGGTGTCATACGCTGCAGGAAATACCCCTGATTCCCTTCTGCCTTGACCATCGTCCCTTCAAGACGCCAGTTGAACTGGCCTGTGGTGTAGCCGAATGTCAGCGCCTGCAACCAGGCGAGACCGTCATACAAACTGTTCGGATCGTTCTTGTCGCTGATGCGGTCTTCCGCACCGTAGAACTGGTAGCTGGTGGTCAGCGGATTGCCCAGCAGATCGGCCTTATAGGACGCTTTGGCAAAGTACTGATCGACGTAGCTTTCCGCTTCGCCATAGGCCGCTTCGAGGACGAAATCATTTTTAAAATCATATTTCGCGCCGAGGGAATGAATGTAGGAGACACCGGTTTTCTTGTCATTCTGGCGGAAATCATCCATTTCCAGATGCCACGGCGATTTGTATTCGTCCGCCCACATGTAAGAGAAACTCAGCTCGCCCGGTTCGCCGAAATCATGTTTATAACCGGCTTCCGCGCCGCGATAGGTGCCCGGCATGAAGCTCCAGTGCGGAGCGATCAGCGTCTGCCCGGTAGGCTGGATGTAACCCGCATGTCCCCAGAAACCGCCATATTTAAATTTACCCGCGGCTTTGTACAGGCTGACCCCGCCCTTATCGCCGGAGTAATCTTCGTCGTAGGCGTGGTTTTTGGAAGAGAACGCGATTTCGTTCGGGTGGCCGCTGTCGCTGGCTTCAGCCAGCTCAATCGCAGTAAAAGCTGCGACGTCGATACCGAACATATCCCACGCATAACCGGAGGAGAAATCCAGATTCAGGTTGGCGGTGGAGTGAGAAAGGTTAGTGGCATATTTATCGTAATCAGGGTTGTTGACCGTAACTTTCGAGCCATCAGGTCGGGTTTCTTCTTTAGTCTTATTCAGATCTTTGCGATCACGCTCGCGCTGCCAGTAATAAACTCCGCCAGTCAGCGTGGAATCATCAATAAAGCCTTCCGCTCTGACTTCCTGAGAAAAAGTCATTCCGCCACCCAGTAAGGTGCCAGCCAGAGTGTACATCACAGGTTTCAGATAAGCCGATCCCCTGCCCCGGTTAAGGTGCTTGTGCATAGAAATTCCTCATTTTGACTAAAAAAGATGGTGCAAAACCCAAACGGGTATTAAAAGCGGCCGCCAGAGGCGTAACCGTAAAAAGCAGGTTAAGAGTATTTTTCGCGACGCGAATTATCAATGAGTAATTAATCATTGTTCTCTGAAGTATGACAAAGTGCACATAAAGATGAAAAAGTGTAACAGAAACGACTCAGGAGGGATTAAACAGCCAGAAAATAGTAAATAACAATAATTTCAGAGAGTTAAAATAAATAATCACATACTTTACACGTTTCAGCATTCATAAAGTGGTTAAATCAGGGAGCTAAAAAGTGACCATCAAAAACACATTAATTCGCGATGAAAATCAAACGCACCATTTTCCAGACATAAAAAAACGCAGCCGAAGCTGCGTTGAGTCAGACGTGATATTTCAGTCAGGCGACGGGTTTGCTTTCCCAGGTGTCGCGAAGGCCGACGGTGCGGTTGAACACCAGATGCTCAGCACTTGAATAGCGGCTGTCGGCACAGAAGTAACCTTCACGTTCGAACTGCACACTGACTTCTGCCTGAGCAGCGACCAGAGACGGCTCAACGAAGCCCTGAGCAATCACCAGAGATTCCGGGTTGATGGTGGTCAGGAAATCTTCAGCCTGGCCAGGGTTCGCAACGCTGAACAGACGGTCATACAGGCGAAATTCTGCCGGTTTACCTTCAGAAGCAGAAACCCAGTGAATCACGCCTTTCACCTTACGGCCATCAGCGGGATCTTTGCTCAGCGTATCGATATCGTAAGAACAGAAGATGGTGGTGATATTCCCTTCCGCGTCTTTCTCGATGTGTTCCGCTTTGATCACATACGCATTGCGCAGGCGAACTTCTTTGCCCAGCACCAGACGTTTGTACTGTTTGTTCGCTTCTTCGCGGAAATCAGCCTGATCGATGTAAATCTCACGGGTGAACGGCACTTCGCGGGTGCCCATTTCCGGTTTGCTCGGATGATTCGGCATTTTCACCATTTGCACGTCATCACCGGTGAAGTTCTCAATGACAACTTTAACCGGGTTAATAACGGCCATGGCGCGCGGTGCGTTTTCGTTCAGATCGTCACGAATACAGGATTCCAGCGCCATCATTTCAACGTTGTTGTCCTGCTTGGTCACGCCGATACGACGGCAGAATTCGCGGATAGACGCAGCGGTATAACCACGGCGACGCAGACCGGAAACAGTCGGCATACGCGGATCGTCCCAACCTTCTACAATCTTATCCGTCACCAGCAGGTTCAGCTTACGCTTGGACATGATGGAGTATTCAAGATTCAGACGGGAGAACTCATACTGACGCGGATGGCATGGAATAGTGATGTTATCCAGTACCCAGTCGTACAGACGGCGGTTGTCCTGGAATTCCAGCGTACACAGTGAATGTGTGATCCCTTCCAGCGCATCGGAAATGCAGTGAGTGAAATCGTACATCGGGTAGATGCACCATTTTGTGCCAGTCTGATGATGTTCGGCAAACTTAATACGGTAGATGACCGGATCGCGCATCACGAAGAATGGCGACGCCATATCGATTTTGGCACGCAGGCAAGCGGCACCTTCGGCGAATTCACCGTTACGCATTTTTTCGAACAGCGCGATATTTTCTTCCACGCTGCGATCGCGATACGGGCTGTTTTTGCCCGGTGCGGTCAGCGAACCACGGTATTCGCGAATTTGATCGGGAGACAGTTCGTCAACGTACGCCAGACCTTTGTTGATTAGCTCCAGCGCGTATGCGTGCAGTTGATCGAAATAGTCTGAGGAGTAGTGAATATCACCGCTCCAGTCGAAGCCCAGCCACTGGACGTCGTATTTGATCGACTCAACGAATTCGATGTCTTCTTTTGCCGGGTTAGTATCGTCAAAACGCAGATTGCACTGACCCTGGTAGTCTTGCGCAATGCCGAAATTCAGGCAGATAGACTTCGCATGGCCGATATGCAAATAGCCATTAGGCTCAGGCGGGAAACGGGTGTGAACGGTATTGTGTTTCCCGGTCGCCAGATCTTCATCAATAATCTGACGGATAAAATTTGTTGGGCGGGCTTCAGCCTCACTCATTGTGCAATTCCTCTACGCAACATTGACTCTACGGATAACCGCTTATGTTCCAACAAGCCACGTCGGGAAACAACCGTTAGTTGCATAAAATCGTGGTTATCCCTTTACGGGCTGTCCGAAAACAATAAAAAACGGGAAGAGATCGCTCTCTTCCCGTTCTGACTGTCTTTACTAAACAGTGTTTACTTAAACCTTATCACTCAGACAAAAAGATTATTTGCCCTGGATATCGAACAGTTTAGTCTGTCCGGCCACCACGGAACCGCTCGCCAGAGAAACAACACCGGTGTAATCATCGATATTGCTGACCACAACCGGGCTTATCATTGAGCGCGCGTTGGCGTTCAGATAATCCAGATCCAGTTCCAGAACAGGCTGACCGGCAGTCACTGTCGCGCCCTCTTCGACCAGGCGGGTAAAGCCCTTACCATTAAGCGTGACGGTATCAATCCCCATGTGAACCACCACTTCAGCACCAGAAACGGTTTCCAGGCAGAAAGCATGATTGGTATTGAAGATTTTAACGATAGTACCCGCAGCAGGCGAGACTACGGTTTTACCGGTCGGGCGGATCGCAACGCCGTCACCGACAGCTTTGCTGGCGAAGGCTTCATCAGGTACTTGATCCAGCGCCACAACATCACCCGTTACCGGAGACACCAGCGTTTCCACCACGGTTTTCAACGTGTTTGGCACAGCCTGTGGAGCAGCTTTAGTGGTCACTACCGGCGCAGTCGTTGCCACACCTGCGGCAACCGGGCCACGTGCAATCACTTTCTTCATAGCATCTGCCAGAGATTCGGCTTTTGCACCAACGATAACCTGAATGCTTTGTTTATTCAGACGAACGATACCGGATGCGCCAAGACGTTTACACGCTGCGTCATCCACGGTGCCGGCATCTTTCACGTTCAGACGCAGACGAGTAATACAGGCATCAATGCCTTTGAAGTTGTCAGACCCACCCAGTGCACCAATGTAGCTCAGCGCCAGCTGGTTCAGGCCTTCTTCTGTATTGCTGTTCGCTTCCGGCGCGCCCATGTTTTCAATGTCGTCTTCACGACCCGGCGTTTTCAGGTTGAACATGCGGATAATCACGCTGAACAGAACGAAGTAGATGATGAAGAACACAACGCCCATCACCAGTAACATCCAGACGTTTTTACTTGCCGCTGGCAGGTTGTACATCAACGCGTAGTCGATGGCACCCGCAGAGAAGGAGAAGCCTGCGTGAATACCCAGAGCCGTTGCGACGTACAGGCTGATCCCGGTCAGGATGGCGTGCACTAAATAGAGCAGCGGAGCGAGGAACATGAACAGGAATTCTAATGGCTCGGTCACACCAGTCAGGAACGCGGTCACTGCCACAGAAACCAACATACCCCCGACCAATGGACGACGTTCTTTAGGCGCTGCGAAATACATGGCAAATGCCGCACCAGGCAGACCGAACATCATGATTGGGAAGAAGCCGGACATGAACATCCCCGCCGTGCCGTCACCCGCGTAGAAGCGGTTGATGTCACCGTGGAACACAGTACCGGCAGCATTGGTGAAATCACCAATCTGGAACCATGCGATGGTGTTCAGAACCTGATGCAGACCGGTTGGGATCAACAGACGGTTTACGAAACCGAAGATGCCCGCACCGAATGCGCCAGCGCCCACGATCCACTCACCACCGGCGCGGATTGCATCCTGCACCGGAGGCCAGATGTAACCAAAGATAGCGGCAAGCACCAGACAGAAGAAGCCGGTTGCGATAGGAACGAAACGTTTCCCACCGAAGAAGCTCAGGAAGTCAGGCAGTTTAATATCAGACCAGCGGTTGTAGACCATACCGCCGACCAGACCGGTGATGATACCCGCCAGAACACCCATATTAACGGCCGGGTTGATGGTGATCATCGCTTTGGTCAGGATGAAGTAACCGATACCGCCGGCTAATGCAGCCGCACCCGCGTTGTCTTTAGACCAGCTCGACGCCACACCGATAGCGAAGATTAATGCGAGGTTATCGAAAATCCCGCCACCGGCTTGCGCGATGAAAGGCATGTTAAGAAGATCAGGCTGTCCGAAGCGCAGCAATAACGCAGCGACCGGTAGTACGGCTATAGGCAGCTGTAGCGCTCTGCCTAAACGCTGAAAGAATCCAAGAATATTCACATTTCCCCCTATCCGCCGTCAGGCGAATCACCTAAGTAGTTTAATTAGTATGGTTACTACCTTTACTCTTTACTGTTCCGATTTAACCGACTGCACTGCGAGTGTAAAAAGATTATTTCGTATCGCAAATTAAAACCTCTCTTTTTGTGATAATTGTCACCAAAAAGAGGTGATAACATGCCATCAGACTGGTCAACACACAAAACTTATTTTATTATTAAAAAAATCTAGACGGTATTGTGCCAGCCATAAACTTTCACGGTGGTTTACGCTTAACAAGACCGCCTTTGAACCAAAGAACTTTGCTTTAGCTTTGTCTACGTATATCCGAAGTCATCCGTTGCGACTAAGGGTATAAACAGTATATTCAATATTCTGAAACTAGAGGTACGTGATGAGACTGATTCCTTTAAACACCACCGCTGAAGTTGGCAAATGGGCTGCACGACATATCGTTGAACGCATCAATGCCTTCAAACCGACTGCCGAACGTCCTTTCATTCTGGGCCTTCCGACCGGTGGCACCCCGCTTGAAGCTTACAAACACCTTATCGCCATGCATAAAGCAGGCCAGGTTAGCTTCAAAAACGTCGTGACCTTTAACATGGATGAATATGTTGGCCTGCCACAGGAACACCCTGAGAGCTATCATACCTTCATGTACAAAAACTTCTTTGATCACGTTGATATCCCAAGCGAAAATATCAACCTGCTGAATGGTAATGCGCCAGATATCGACGAAGAATGTCGCCAGTACGAAGCAAAAATTAAATCCTACGGCAAAATTAACCTGTTTATGGGTGGCGTGGGTAACGACGGTCACATTGCTTTCAATGAACCCGCTTCTTCGCTGGCTTCCCGTACGCGTATCAAAACGCTGACGCACGAAACCCGTATCGCGAACTCCCGTTTCTTCGACAACGATGTGTCTCAGGTGCCAAAATACGCCCTGACCGTTGGCGTGGGTACGCTGCTGGATGCAGAAGAAGTGATGATTCTGGTTACCGGTCACGCGAAAGCGCAGGCTCTGGAAGCGGCAGTTGAAGGCAACATTAACCACATGTGGACCATCAGCTGTCTGCAACTGCACGCTAAAGCCGTGATGGTGTGTGACGAACCGTCCACCATGGAACTGAAAGTCAAAACTGTGAAATATTTCCGCGAGTTAGAAGCGGAAAACATGAAGAATCTTTAATTTACAATTATGCCCAAAGCCAGTCACGCTACGTCAAGGCGGCACGAAGCAAATCTCCGGGAGCTTACGCAATTCAGTGACCGGAGTGAGTAAGTGAGGCAGCCAACGCAGCAGCAGCGTGACTGGAGAAGGGCAAACGTACTAGGGGGCATGATGTACGCATTAATTAATGGTCGGATTTATACCGGTCACGACGTTCTGGATAACCACGCGGTGGTGATTGCCGATGGCAAAATCGAACGTGTTTGTCCGGTCAGCGAACTGCCGGCAAATGTGGAAACCCGCAGTCTGGACGGTGCCATTCTTGCCCCCGGATTTATCGATCTGCAACTGAACGGTTGCGGTGGCGTGCAGTTCAACGATTCTCTGGAAGCTATTTCCCTAGAAACGTTAGAAATCATGCAGAAAGCCAATGAAAAATCCGGCTGTACCAGTTTCCTGCCGACGCTGATCACCTGTAGCGATGACTACATGAAACACGGTATCAGCGTCATGCGCACCTATTTGGAAAAATATCCTAATCAGGCGCTGGGTCTGCACCTCGAAGGGCCGTACCTGAGCCCGGTGAAAAAAGGCACCCACAATCCGGCCTTTATCCGCCTGCCCGACAGCGCGATGATTGATTTCCTGTGTGCCAACGCCGAGGTGATTACCCAACTCACCCTCGCGCCCGAGCAGGTCGATGCAAAATACATTCGCCAGCTGCGTGATGCAGGCATTGTGGTGTCAGCGGGTCATTCCAACTCAACCTATGAGCAGGCGCGCGCAGGTTTTGCCGCCGGGATCTCGTTTGCTACGCACCTTTATAATGCAATGCCTGCCATTACCGGCCGCCAGCCTGGCCTGATTGGTGCAATTTTCGATACACCAGAAGTCTATACCGGTGTTATCGCCGACGGGCTGCACGTGGATTGGGCAAATATCCGCAACGCGAAAAAACTGAAAGGCGACAAGCTGGTGCTGGTCACTGACGCCACAGCGCCTGCCGGGGCAAATATTGATGAGTTCATTTTTGCCGGTAAAACAATATACTACCGTGATGGACTCTGTGTGGACGAAAACGGAACATTGAGCGGCTCAGCGCTGACCATGATCGAAGCGGTACAAAACAGTGTCGAACATGTCGGAATCGCTCTGGATGAAACGCTGCGTATGGCATCGCTTTATCCGGCACGCGCGATTGGTTTCGATGACCGCTTAGGCAGCATCGAAGCAGGTAAAGTCGCCAACCTCACCGCGTTCACTCATGATTTTAAAATCACAAAAACTATCGTTAACGGTGACGAAGTTTAATTGAGCGGATAAAAGTATTGATGACAACTGGCGGACAGCAGGCACAAATCGGCAACGTTGATCTGGTTAAGCAGTTAAACGGCGCGGCGGTTTACCGCCTGATTGATCAACAGGGGCCCATTTCGCGCATTCAGATTGCCGACGTGAGCCAGCTCGCGCCCGCCAGTGTTACCAAAATTACCCGACAGTTACTTGAGCGCGGCCTGATTAAAGAGGTGGAGCAACAGGCGTCCACCGGGGGCCGTCGCGCAATTTCAATCATCACCGAAGCCCGCCCCTTTCATACCATTGCTGTGCGCCTGGGTCGCCATGATGCGACCATCACGCTCTATGATCTGAGCGCCAAATCACTGGCCGAACAACATTACGCCCTGCCGGAACGCACTCAGGAAACGCTGGAGAACGCGCTGTTTGAGTCGATCGCGCAATTTATCGAGCTGAACCAACGCAAAATTCGCGAGCTGATTGCCATTTCCGTCATCCTTCCTGGCTTAGTTGATCCGAATAAAGGCATCGTTCGCTACATGCCGCACATCAGCGTGGGTGCGTGGAAATTAGTGGATGCACTGGAAGCCCGGTTCAAAGTGACCAGTTTTGTCGGCCACGATATCCGCAGTCTGGCTCTCGCCGAGCACTACTTCGGTGCAACCCGCGACTGTCAGGACTCTATTTTGGTTCGTTTACATCGCGGAACGGGTGCCGGGATTATCGTTAACGGACAGATATTCCTCGGCAGTAACGGCAACGTCGGTGAGATCGGACACATTCAGATAGACCCGTTGGGCGAGCGCTGCCATTGCGGGAATTTCGGTTGTCTGGAAACCGTTGCCGCTAATGCCGCCATTGAAAACCGCGTGCGTCATCTGCTGACCCAGGGCTATGCCAGCAAGCTCAGCCTCAATGACTGTTCGATTACCGCCATTTGCAAAGCGGCGAACCGCCATGATGCGCTGGCCACGGAAGTCATCGACCATGTCGGGCGCCAGTTAGGCAAAGCGGTATCTATAGCCATCAACCTGTTTAATCCGCAGAAAGTGGTGATCGCCGGTGAAATTACCGAGGCCGATAAAGTGCTGCTGCCTGCCATCCAGAACTGTATTAATGCTCAGGTGCTAAAAGATTTTCGCCGTAATTTGCCGGTGGTGACCTCGGAACTGAACCATCAGTCGGCGATTGGCGCCTTTGCGCTGGTTAAACGCGCGATGCTCAATGGCGTTCTTTTACAGCGTCTGCTGGAAAATTAAGACGTGCTATAGTCTTTGGCTGCCAGAAATGGAGCTGGAAAAGTGGGTTTATAAATCATGACGATTAAGAATGTAATCTGTGACATTGATGGCGTGCTGTTGCACGACAACACCGCGGTACCCGGCGCAGACAAGTTTCTCGCCCGTATTCAGGAACAGGGAATGCCTTTGGTCATTCTCACCAACTACCCTTCCCAGACCGCGCAAGATTTGGCAAACCGCTTCAGCGCGGCGGGTTTGGATGTGCCGGAAAGCGCCTTCTTTACATCGGCAATGGCCACCGCTGATTTTCTCAAACGTCAGGAAGGCAAGAAAGCCTACGTCGTTGGCGAAGGTGCGCTGATCCACGAATTATATAAAGCCGGTTTCACCATTACCGACATCAATCCTGACTTTGTGATTGTTGGCGAGACCCGATCTTATAACTGGGACATGATCCATAAAGCGGCGTTCTTCGTTGCCAACGGTGCACGCTTTATCGCGACGAATCCGGATAACCACGGCCACGGATTTACCCCTGCCTGTGGTGCGCTGTGTGCCCCTATCGAAAAAATCACTGGCCGCAAACCGTTTTATGTCGGTAAACCGAGCCCGTGGATCATCCGCTCAGCCCTCAATAAAATGCAGGCGCATTCCGATGGCACGGTAATTGTCGGCGACAATTTGCGTACTGATATTTTGGCCGGTTTTCAGGCGGGTTTAGAAACTATCCTGGTGCTGTCCGGCGTTTCCACGCTGAACGATATCGAGGGGATGCCTTTCCGCCCGACGTGGATTTATCCGTCGGTTGCCGATATCGACATCATTTAACGTCGTCTGTTAAGTCTTTGAAAACGAGCCAGGACGTCTGTTCTGGCTCGTTTTTTTTCATCTTGTTGATTGTTTTATATCCACTTTCCTGATTTTTTGCCGCCATCTCAATTTTTCGCGATATAAATGACGATCCATCAATAATCTGGCCATTAAACTGAGAATTCGCTAAAGATCTGCACCTCTCAACATACTATTTCTCAGAAGAGTATTAAACCGCTTGCACAGCATGGGGGTTTTGACGCATTTTCATAGTCAGCAACGCAACATCGCCAGACTAAAACAGAAAGAACGGCAACGTTGACCCTCATAAAAATGACAGCCAGAGAAAGTTAGGGAGAAAGACTTATGTGTTCAATTTTCGGTGTGCTCGATATTAAAACTGACTCCGTCGAGCTGCGCAAAAAAGCGCTGGAACTTTCGCGCCTGATGCGCCACCGCGGACCAGACTGGTCCGGCGTATTTGCCAGCGATAAAGCGATTTTGTCGCACGAACGTCTGTCGATTGTCGACGTCAACAACGGCGCACAGCCGCTGTACAACGCAGCACACACCCACGTTCTGGCCGTTAACGGCGAAATCTACAACCACCAGGCACTGCGCGCTGAATTGGGCGACAAGTACGAGTTCCAGACCGCGTCTGACTGCGAAGTCATCCTGGCGCTGTATCAGGAAAAAGGTCACGACTTCCTCGATGAACTGCAAGGCATGTTCGCCTTCATTCTGTATGACACGGAAAAAGATGCATACCTGATTGGCCGTGACCACCTGGGCATCATCCCGCTTTACATGGGTTACGACGAACACGGCAACATGTATGTGGCTTCTGAAATGAAAGCGCTGGTGCCGGTTTGCCGCACCATCAAAGAATTCCCGGCAGGCAGCTATCTGTGGAGTCAGGACGGCGAAATCCGCGAATATTACCATCGCGACTGGTTCGATTATGACAACGTCAAAGACAACGTCACGGATGCCAAAGCGCTGAAAGACGCGCTGGAAGAGTCCGTAAAAAGCCACCTGATGTCCGACGTGCCTTACGGTGTACTGCTCTCCGGTGGTTTGGATTCCTCGGTGATTTCTGCGATCACCAAGAAATTTGCCGGTCGCCGCATTGAAGATAAAGATCAAAGCGAAGCCTGGTGGCCGCAGCTGCACTCCTTTGCCGTCGGTCTGGAAGGTTCTCCGGATTTGCGCGCTGCACAGGAAGTCGCCACGCATTTGGGCACCGTGCACCATGAAATTCATTTCACCGTGCAGGAAGGTCTGGATGCTATCCGCGATGTTATCTATCACATCGAAACGTATGACGTGACCACTATTCGTGCCTCAACGCCGATGTATCTGATGTCACGTAAAATTAAAGCAATGGGCATCAAAATGGTGTTGTCCGGCGAAGGTGCCGATGAAGTGCTGGGCGGTTACCTGTACTTCCATAAAGCGCCAAACGCCAAAGAATTCCATGAAGAAACCGTGCGTAAACTGCTGGCTCTGCATATGTATGACTGCGCGCGCGCTAACAAAGCGATGTCTGCATGGGGTGTGGAAGCACGCGTACCGTTCCTGGATAAAAAATTCCTCGACGTGGCTATGCGCCTGAACCCGAAAGACAAAATGTGTGGCAACGGCAAGATGGAAAAACATATCCTGCGTGAATGTTTCGAGTCTTATTTACCGCACAGCGTCGCATGGCGTCAGAAAGAACAATTCTCCGACGGCGTGGGCTACAGCTGGATTGATACGTTAAAAGAAGTGGCCTCTCAGCAGATCACCGATCAACAGCTTGAAACGGCGCATTTCCGTTTCCCGTACAACACGCCAACGTCCAAAGAAGGCTACTTGTACCGTACGATCTTCGAAGAACTGTTCCCGGTACCCAGCGCCGCAGAATGCGTCCCTGGCGGTCCTTCAGTGGCCTGTTCTTCGGCGAAAGCGATTGAGTGGGATGAAGCGTTCAAAAACATGGACGACCCTTCTGGCCGTGCAGTCGGCGTTCATCAGTCCGCCTATAAATAACCGATTGTCGGGTTAATATCCTTCTTATAAATGGGCCTCTTGTGGCCCATTTTTTTATGGGTAAAGGCAGTAAAAATAATGTCTTTTGCCCAATTAATCACCAGAGTGGTCATAACCCAGACAAATGGACGCTATCAGGGCTTTTTCTCCAAAAAAGGTGTTGACGCAAAACGGTCATATACGCATAATGCGCCCCGCAACGCCGATGAAGGTAGCGCGAAAAAAGATGGCTACGTAGCTCAGTTGGTTAGAGCACATCACTCATAATGATGGGGTCACAGGTTCGAATCCCGTCGTAGCCACCATCTTTTTGCGGGAGTGGCGAAATTGGTAGACGCACTAGATTTAGGTTCTAGCGCCGCAAGGTGTGCGAGTTCAAGTCTCGCCTCCCGCACCATTTCCAGACATCGGCAGCACAGTTGGGGTATCGCCAAGCGGTAAGGCACTGGTTTTTGATACCAGCATTCCCAGGTTCGAGTCCTGGTACCCCAGCCATTTCTTTCCTCGTCATATCTTTGATATGTCAGTGAAGAAAACCCAGTTTGAAGAAGTTGTACTGTTGGGGTATCGCCAAGCGGTAAGGCACTGGTTTTTGATACCAGCATTCCCTGGTTCGAATCCAGGTACCCCAGCCATACTTCTCTCTTTTAATTGGTAAGCACTTGAAATTTATTATTAAGTTAGTTAAATTAGTGCTTGAAGTTTTGAAGTAAATCAGTAAAATTTGGCTACGTAGCTCAGCTGGTTAGAGCACATCACTCATAATGATGGGGTCACAGGTTCAAATCCCGTCGTAGCCACCATTTTACAACTACGCGTTTTAAGCAGGTTGTAGAAAGAAGTAAGAAACACCATTGGGGTGTCGCCAAGCGGTAAGGCTCTGGTTTCTGATACCAGCATACCCAGGTTCGAATCCTGGCACCCCAGCCACATTTGAAAGGCCCGAATTTATTCGGGCCTTTTGCTTTTCTGCGATTTAAAGACAGATTCAAAAAGGCTGATCGTTTTTCAACGTCAGCCTTTTTTCATTAAATCCCCAGTGCGTATTTCAATGCTCTGGTTTTCAAACCTCCAGCGCGCTCAGCAGTCATCAGTGCAAGATTACGCAACACTTTTACCGGTGCTAAATCATTGCTGAAAGCGGTATAAAACAAGTCCATCCCGCTTTGCATCATCAAATTATCCAGACGGCGCTGGCGCTGATAGCGCAGCAACACGCGCTCGCTGCTCCACGCTTCACCGCTTTCACGCGCTTTTTCCAGCACCGACAGCAACGCTTCGACATCGCGATAACCGAGATTTACGCCCTGTCCGGCCAGCGGATTAATGGTGTGTGCTGCATCCCCCACCAGCGCCAGTCCCGGTAAAACATAACGCTGCGCATGACGGCGAACCAGTGGGAAAGCGCCCGAGGACAATGCCGTGACCTTCCCAAGCCGTGCCGGGAATGCCTGCATGACTTCGGTGGTCAACTGTTTCATGTTCAGCGTTTGCAGATATCGGATACGCTGCGGACTGTCGTACCAGACCAGCGATGCCTGATGGCCAAACAGCGGCAGAAATGCACGCGGGCCTGAAGGGAAAAATTGCTGCCAGGTGACATCCTGATCCGGCGTTTCGGTTTCAACGTTAATCAGCATACAGTTCTGGCGGTATTGCCAGCCATCCACGCCGATCCCTGCCAGCTGACGCACCAGCGAATTCGCACCATCGGCGGCAACCACCAGCTGCGTGTGCAGCAGTTCACCCGTCGTTAGCTGAAGCGACCAGGTTTTGTCGTCATGCTGTAAAAGATGGCGCAGTTTGGCCGGACAAAAGCGGGTCAGATTTGAGAAGCCATCAAATTGTTGCCACAGCGCACGCTGAAGAACACGGTTCTCGACCATGAATCCCAATTCAGGCAGCCCGAGTGATTGCGCATCAAACTTTACTTCGGAGCCATCGACCTCCCAGGTTTCAAGCCGGCGATATGGCACAGAGCGCATTTGCTCGACTGAAGGCCATGCACCCAGTTTCTTAAGGAAACGCACCGACGCGCAGCCAATAGCAGAAATTCTTAAATCAGCGGGCGCTGACGGGTCAAAGACGGCAGGCTCTTCATTTTCGATTAATGCCACCTGAAGCCCCTGCTGCGCAAGGCCTAGAGCCGCAGCGGCGCCCACCATGCCACCGCCGACGATCACTGCATCAAATAACTTCTCAGAATTATTCATTTTATTCCGGCTTTTTATTCAGTTCATTAAACAAAGTGTACCGGATTTTTGAGTCAGCATCAGGACCTAAGCTGCTTTCCTGCGCTGGTCACCACCGGAGTGAGGGTTTACAATAGTGCTTCTGAATTGCGCTCTGCGCTGCGGCATTGCCAAACACCCGTATTTTCCTTTGTTTTGAGTACTGACACGCTGATGACTAAAAAACTGCACATAAAAACCTGGGGCTGCCAGATGAATGAATATGATTCATCTAAAATGGCTGACCTTCTCGAAAGCACCCACGGTTACCAGCTCACAGATAATGCCGAAGAGGCTGATATCCTTCTGCTGAATACCTGTTCAATCAGGGAAAAAGCACAGGAGAAAGTTTTCAGCCTGCTGGGACACTGGAAGTTACTCAAAAAGAAAAACCCGGACGTGATTATTGGCGTAGGCGGCTGCGTGGCATCGCAGGAAGGCGAATTACTGCGCAAACGCGCGCCGTGCGTAGATATCGTCTTTGGTCCGCAAACCTTGCACCGCCTGCCGGAAATGGTGAACCACGTGCGCGGCACGCATAGCCCGGTGGTAGACATCAGCTTTCCGGAAATTGAAAAATTCGACCGTCTGCCGGAACCTCGCGCCGATGGTCCGACAGCGTTCGTCTCGATCATGGAAGGCTGCAATAAGTATTGCAGCTTCTGCGTAGTGCCCTACACCCGTGGCGAAGAAGTCAGCCGCCCGTGTGATGACGTTCTGTTTGAAGTCGCTCAGCTGGCGGCACAGGGCGTGCGTGAGGTAAACCTGCTCGGCCAGAATGTGAACGCCTATCGCGGCGAAGCCTTTGAAGGGGGCATTTGCACATTTGCTGAGTTGCTGCGTCTGGTGGCCACGATTGACGGCATTGACCGCATCCGCTTCACCACCAGCCACCCGGTTGAATTTACTGACGATATTATCGAAGTCTATAAAGACACACCTGAAGTGGTCAGCTTCCTGCACCTGCCTATTCAAAGCGGTTCGGATCGTATTTTAACGATGATGAAGCGTCCGCATACGGTGCTGGAATACAAATCGACTATTCGCAAATTACGCGCCGCGCGTCCGGATATCCATTTCAGCTCTGACTTCATCATCGGTTTCCCCGGCGAAACCAACGACGATTTCGAACGCACGATGGACTTGATTGCACAGGTGAATTACGACGTCAGTTTCAGTTTCATCTATTCCCCACGTCCGGGCACACCGGCGGCGGATATGGTGGATGATGTCGGAATGGATGAGAAGAAACAGCGTCTGGCGCTGTTACAGGAGCGAATCACGCAACAGGTGATGCGTTTTAGCCGCGCCACGCTGGGCACCGTTCAGCGCATTCTTGTCGAAGGCACCTCGCGAAAAGATATTATGGAACTGACCGGCCGCACCGAGTGTAACCGCGTGGTCAATTTCGAAGGCACGTCGGACATGATTGGCAAATTTGTCGATGTGGAAATCGTCGATGTCTATACCAACTCATTGCGTGGCGTGGTGGTGCGTACCGAAGAGCAAATGGCGCTGCGCCTGCATGAGTCTCCGCAGTCAGTCATCGCCCGCACCCGTAAAGAGAATGAATTAGGCGTTGGAATGTATCAACCCTGAGCCATCACGACGATGTATGGCAGCACATTCACAGGGCGCTTCGGCGTCCTGTTTCTATTGAGAATTTGTGCAGTGCTAAGTCCTTCAGGGTTTAATTTTCCGAGAAAGGCCGCATATCCGGATGAAGGTGCCTGCAACTGTCACCGCAGCGCAGCATATTTTGCCAAGGGCATGTATTATTAACTCAGGTATGGTGAACGGCTGAAAGCAGTGTGCAGCCGGGTAACATCGCAACAGGTCCAGAGTGGCCCAGAGGAATAGTTTGAACGTTGTAACACAAGAGATTTTACTGGAGCCCGAAGACAATCAGCGCCTGCTGAGCCTGTGCGGGCCGTTTGATGACAATATCAAACAACTGGAACGCCGGTTGGGCGTTGAAATCAACCGTCGTGATAACGCATTTAAACTGGTCGGCAAAAGTCTGGCCGTCGCCGCTGCCGCCGACATCCTGCGTGACTTATACGTAGACACTGCGCCGGTGCGCGGTGAGACGCAGGACATCAATCCCGAAAAAATCCATCTGGCGATTAAAGAAAGCCGGGTGCTGGAACAAACCGCTGAAAGCGTACCGGATTACGGTAAATCGGTCATCATCAAGACCAAACGTGGCATGGTGAAGCCGCGCACGCCAAATCAGGCGCAGTACATCGCCAATATTTTCGATCATGACATCACTTTCGGCATTGGGCCTGCGGGTACGGGTAAAACCTATCTGGCGGTAGCCGCTGCCGTAGATGCACTGGAACGTCAGGAAGTACGTCGTATTCTGCTGACCCGCCCTGCGGTGGAAGCCGGTGAAAAACTCGGCTTCCTGCCGGGCGATCTCAGCCAGAAAGTAGACCCGTATCTCCGCCCGCTCTATGACGCCCTGTTCGAAATGCTCGGCTTCGAGAAGGTAGAAAAGCTGATTGAGCGCAACGTAATTGAAGTCGCACCGCTGGCCTACATGCGCGGGCGAACGCTCAATGACGCTTTTATCATTCTTGATGAAAGCCAGAACACCTCTATCGAACAGATGAAGATGTTCCTGACCCGTATTGGTTTTAACTCCAAAGCGGTGATTACCGGTGACGTTACCCAGATCGATTTGCCGCGCCATCAGAAATCCGGCCTGCGCCATGCAATTGAAGTATTGTCGTCGGTTGAAGAGTTGAGCTTTAACTTTTTCCATAGCGAAGACGTGGTTCGCCACCCTGTCGTGGCGCGCATTGTTGTCGCCTATGAAGCCTGGGAAGAAGAAGATCAGAAACGCCGTGATGCGATTGCCGCTGAGCGAAAACACGAACACAATTCCTCCCAACAGGTCGGTCAATGAATACGGTAATCCTCGATTTACAAATTGCCTGCGAAGATGCAGCAGGTTTACCGTCAGAAAACGACTTTCAGACCTGGCTGGAGGCGGTGCTTCCGCAGTTTCTGGAAGAATCAGAGGTAACCATCCGTGTGGTGGATATCCCTGAAAGCCATGAACTTAATATGACGTATCGTGGCATGGATAAACCGACCAACGTGTTATCCTTCCCGTTCGAAGCGCCTCCGGGTATGGAGATGCCGCTGCTGGGTGATTTGATTATTTGTCGTCAGGTCGTCGAGAAAGAGGCTAAAGAGCAGGAAAAAGCGTTATCGGCTCACTGGGCACATATGGTGATCCACGGCAGTTTGCATTTGCTGGGGTACGACCATATCGTTGACGAAGAAGCCGAAGAGATGGAATCGATTGAAACTGAAATCATGCAGGGACTGGGTTATCCGGACCCGTATATTTCAGAGAAAGAAGATAACTGAGATTAGCGCAGTCAATAGCAACACGGCGCAAGGGAACTTCACCCTTGCGCCGCGTTTACTAAGCTGGCTAAATATTTTTTCACTACTACGAGTAAAACAAACCAAACGCCATGAGCGATGACCATTCACAAAATAGTGACAGCCCCAGTCCCAAGAAGGGCTTCTTTTCCCTTATCCTTAGCCAGCTTTTCCACGGTGAACCTAAAAACCGTGGCGATCTGGTTGAGCTTATCCGTGACTCAGAACAGAACGATCTGATCGACCCCGATACCCGTGACATGTTGGAAGGCGTGATGGATATCGCCGAGCAGCGCGTCCGGGACATCATGATCCCGCGTTCACAGATGATCACGCTTAAACGCAATCAACCGCTGGAAGAGTGCCTCGATGTCATCATCGAATCTGCCCACTCACGCTTCCCGGTGATCAGCGAAGATAAGGATCACATTGAAGGCATCCTGATGGCCAAAGACTTGCTGCCGTTTATGCGCACAACGTCTGAGCCATTCAGCATCGATAAAGTGCTGAGAACCGCCGTGGTGGTTCCTGAAAGCAAACGTGTCGACCGCATGCTGAAAGAGTTTCGTTCCCAGCGTTACCATATGGCGATTGTTGTCGATGAGTTCGGCGGCGTTTCCGGTCTGGTGACCATCGAAGATATTCTTGAACTGATTGTTGGTGAAATCGATGACGAGTATGACGAAGCTGAAGATCTGGATATCCGCCAGCTCAGCCGCCATACCTACACCGTCCGCGCGCTGGCACCGATCGAAGACTTCAATGAAGTGTTCCAGACCAATTACAGCGATGACGAAGTCGATACCATTGGTGGTCTGGTGATGCAGTCATTCGGCCATTTACCAGCCCGTGGCGAAAGCATTGAAATTGACGGTTACCTGTTCAAGGTTGCGATGGCCGACAGCCGCCGTATTATTCAGGTTCATGTAAAAATACCGGACGACGCGCCGCAACCGATACTGGAAGAATAATTACTCCATGGCAATTGCCTCTTTATACCAACGCCAGCGGGCTCGCGTCCTGCTGGCGCTTTTATTCGGTGCCTGTGGCACGTTCTCCTTTTCCCCTTATGACTTCTGGCCTGCGGCGATTGTTTCGCTTTGCGGCCTGCTGGCATTAACGTTAGACCGCCGTCCTGCGCAGTCCGCATGGATAGGTTTCTTCTGGGGGATGGGTTTATTTGGCTCCGGCGTAAACTGGGTCTACGTCAGTATCGCGACGTTTGGCGGCATGCCAGAAGCCATCAACCTGTTTCTGGTGGTTCTGCTGGCGGCGTACCTATCGCTTTACATCATGTTATTCGCGGGCGTGTTCAGCAAATTATGGCCAAAAACGACGTGGTGGAAACTGGCTCTCGCCGCGCCTGCGTTATGGCAAATCACCGACTTCCTGCGTGGCTGGGTACTGACCGGTTTTCCGTGGCTGCAATTTGGCTACAGCCAGATCGACGGCCCGCTGAAAGGTCTGGCTCCTATCGCCGGGGTGAACGGTATCACGTTGCTGATGACCTCCCTGAGTGGCCTGCTGGTCTATGCCATCCATCAGCGTCGCATGACAGCGGGCGTGATTGCACTGGCAATGCTGCTTCTGCCGTGGCCGTTGCGTTATGTTCACTGGTATCAGGAACAGCCGGACAAAGCCGTGGATGTCGCGCTGGTTCAGGGCAACATTCCTCAGTCGATGAAATGGGATCCGAAAGCGCTGGAAAGCGCCTTGCAGACCTATCTGGATCTCAGCCGCCCTTACCTTGGCAAATCCAGTATGATCATCTGGCCGGAATCAGCGATATCCGATATCGAATCCGATCAGCAAGCTTTCCTGAGCATGGTGGACAACATTTACCGTTCTCACGGCACGCAGCTGGTGACCGGTATTATTGATGCCCGCCGTAACGAACAAGGCATGAAAGTCTACAACAGCGCGATAGTGCTGGGCGGTAAACAGACTTATCGTTATCCCGATGACAACCGTTTTAATAAACATCATCTGGTGCCGTTCGGTGAATTTGTTCCGCTGGAAACGATTCTGCGCCCGCTTGCGCCGTTCTTTGATTTACCGATGTCAGGCCTCACCAGTGGTGATTATGTGCAGAAACCGCTGATTGTCAGCGGCCTCAATCTCACAACGGCAATTTGTTACGAAGTGGTGTTTGGTGAACAGGTGCGCGATAACCTGCAGCCTGATACCAACTTCCTGCTGACGATTTCCAACGACGCCTGGTTCGGCCATTCGATTGGTCCGTGGCAGCATTTCCAAATGGCGCGTATGCGTTCTCTGGAACTGGGGCGGCCACTCCTGCGCAGCACCAACAACGGCGTCACTGCCGTGGTGAATGCTCAGGGCGATGTGACCGCTGAAATCCCGCAGTTCACCCGTGAAGTGCTGAACGTGAAAGTCACGCCGACAACCGGTATGACGCCTTATGCCCGCGTGGGCTGGTGGCCAGTCTGGTTTGCGACCCTCGTGATGGCAGCGGCTGCGCTCTGGCTTGGGCGTCGTAAAGGCTGAGGTTTTAACAGCGCAGTGAGTCCCTTCTTTCAGGAAGGCGGCTCAGGAGGTGAAAGCAGGCAGAAGAGTACAGCGTCCACCCCATCAGGGATGAATTTACGGCGTCTTAATGCTCTGCCTGTTTTCACCGGTACGTAAAATGAGTCTTCAGTTTCAGGCGTCTACGGTCGCCTGTTCTTTTTTGTTGCATCCCCTTCCCTGTTTCCGAAATCACTCCCGTTAACCTGCTGCCGATTGTCCGAACGGCGGTATTAAGCGCTGACTTTTTGTTTGCCTTCGAGGTTAAATCAGGTCATCTGGCATGAGTCTTGCTACATCTAATTGAAAGATATCTGATTAGTGATTTTTTTTGACGCTGTGCATCATTTTGATACAAAAAGGCTATTCCTCATGCACCCTCGCAGTGCATAGCCGGTTAATTGCTTTGATTTGGTGCGTGTCCCGTCTCAAAAAAGAAACAATTTAGTTTCATAAATTTCACATTCAGCTATTTTCTAGCTTCATATGACGAGGCATTAGCACTTTCTGATCCCTGAGTTTGGATCCCTAATGACAGCAAGGAGTTGGACATGCAATTGCGCAAATTAGCGTTATCAGTACTGTTGGCAAGCGTTGCCGCAAGCAGCTTTGCCCACGCGGAAGAACTGACCGGCACTCTGAAGAAGATTAAAGACAATGGCGTTATCGTCGTGGGTCACCGCGAATCCTCAGTGCCATTCTCTTACTACAACAACGAACAGAAAGTCGTAGGTTATTCACAGGACTATTCCAACGCTATCGTTGAGGCCGTCAAGAAGAAGCTGGACCTGCCGAACCTGCAAGTAAAAATGATGCCAATCACCTCACAGAACCGTATACCGCTGCTGCAAAACGGCACGTTTGATTTTGAGTGTGGTTCTACGACCAACAACCTGGAACGCCAGCAACAAGCGGCCTTCTCAGACACCATCTTCGTGATCGGCACCCGTCTGTTAGTCAAAAAAGGGTCAGACATTAAAGATTTTGCTGACCTGAAAGGCAAAACCGTGGTGGTGACTTCCGGGACAACCTCTGAAGTGTTGCTGAACAAACTGAACGAAGAGAAGAAACTGGATCTGCGCATCATCAGCGCCAAAGACCACGGCGACTCTTTCCGTACGCTGGAAACCGGCCGTGCTGTTGCGTTCATGATGGATGATGCCCTGCTGGCTGGCGAACGTGCGAAAGCCAAAAAACCGGATAACTGGGATATCGTCGGCACACCGCAGTCAAAAGAAGCCTACGGCTGCATGATGCGTAAAGACGATGCGGAATTCAAAAAACTGGTTGATGACACCATTGTGAAGGCACAGACCTCCGGTGAAGCCACCAAGTGGTTTGAAACCTGGTTCAAAAAACCTATTCCTCCGAAAAACCTGAACATGAACTTTGAACTGTCCGATGACATGAAAGCACTGTTCAAAGCACCAAACGATAAAGCACTGTAATAAGTAGCAGACGGGTAGTAGTACCGGGTATTAAAAAATAAAGGCTGGCCAACCAGCTTGTGATGATGGTCCGAAAGGACAGGAAGACCGGATGCGGGGTGGTCGTTCCCCACCCCGCATTTTTTCCGTCACTCACCCACGTTTTTGGTAACGTCATCACTCAAAGGGGTAGTTTATTACCCGCGTCATGGAGTTTTTATGTCAATAGATTGGAACTGGGGCATCTTTCTGCAACAAGCCCCCTTCGGTAATACCACCTATCTGGGCTGGATTTGGAATGGATTTCAGGTCACGGTCGCGCTGTCGATTTGCGCCTGGATCATCGCCTTCTTCGTCGGCTCTCTGTTCGGTATCCTGCGTACCGTTCCCAACCGTTTTCTCTCTGGCATCGGCACCTGTTACGTTGAACTTTTCCGTAATGTGCCGCTGATTGTGCAATTCTTCATCTGGTATCTGGTGGTGCCTGAGCTGCTGCCCGAAAATATCGGTATGTGGTTTAAATCAGAACTCGCGCCAAACGTGCAGTTCTTCACCTCTTCCGTAATTTGTCTCGGCCTGTTTACCGCTGCCCGCGTGTGCGAGCAAGTTCGTGCCGCCATCCAGTCACTCCCAAGCGGCCAGCGTAACGCCGGTCTGGCGATGGGGCTGACGCTGCCTCAGACCTACCGTTATGTGCTGCTGCCTAATGCCTATCGCGTAATTGTGCCGCCGATGACCTCAGAAATGGTCAACCTGGTGAAAAACTCCGCGATCGCCTCGACCATCGGTCTGGTCGATATGGCTGCGCAGGCGGGTAAATTGCTGGATTACTCTGCGCATGCGTACGAATCATTTACTGCCATTACCGTTGCCTACGTGCTTATCAACGCGGTGATTATGCTGCTGATGCACTTTGTAGAACGTAAAGTCCGCCTGCCGGGCAACATGGGAGGTAAATAAATATGCATGAATTTGACTGGAGTTCTATAGGTCCCGGCCTGCCCTACCTGTGGCAAGGCATGGTCATCACCCTGAAGATAACCTCACTGGCGATTGTTGTCGGTATTCTCTGGGGCACACTGCTCGCCGTGATGCGTCTGTCGACGTTTGCCCCGGTCAGATGGTTTGCAACGGCCTACGTGAACCTGTTCCGCGCCGTGCCGTTGGTTATGGTGCTGTTGTGGTTCTACCTGATCGTGCCAGGCTTCCTGCAAAAAGTGCTCGGCCTGTCGCCGAAAACCGATATCCGTCTGATTTCCGCAATGGTGGCGTTTGCCCTGTTTGAAGCTGCGTATTACTCAGAAATTATTCGTGCCGGGATTATCAGTATCGCGCGCGGACAATCTTCCGCCGCGCTGGCGCTGGGCATGACTCAGTGGCAGTCGATGAAGCTGGTTATCTTACCGCAGGCTTTCCGCGCAATGGTGCCGCTGCTGCTCACCCAGGCAATCGTCCTGTTCCAGGATACTTCACTGGTTTACGTACTGGGCCTCGCAGACTTCTTCCGCAGCGCCTCTAACATCGGCGACCGTGACGGTACGCTGGTGGAGATGGTGCTGTTTGCAGGACTTATTTATTTTGTTATCAGCCTTTGTGCTTCCTTGCTGGTGCGTTATTTGAAGAAAAGGACCGTTTCATGATTTCACTGAAGAATGTTTCTAAATGGTACGGGCACTTTCAGGTGCTCACCGATTGCAGCACCGAAGTTAAAAAAGGTGAAGTTGTGGTGGTCTGCGGCCCTTCCGGCTCAGGTAAATCGACGCTAATCAAAACCGTCAACGGCCTTGAGCCGGTGCAGAAAGGTGAAATTCTGGTTAACGGTACGCCGGTTAACGATAAGAAAACCAATCTGGCGCAACTGCGCGCGAAAGTGGGCATGGTTTTCCAGCATTTCGAACTGTTCCCGCATCTGTCGATCATCGACAATCTGACGCTGGCACAAGTGAAAGTACTGAAACGCGATAAAGCGGAAGCCAAAGATAAAGGACTGAAACTGCTGGATCGCGTGGGATTATCCGCGCACGCCAATAAGTTCCCAGGCCAGCTATCCGGAGGTCAGCAGCAGCGTGTGGCTATCGCCCGTGCGTTATGTATGGATCCGATTGCCATGCTGTTTGATGAACCCACGTCGGCGCTCGATCCTGAAATGATCAACGAAGTACTGGACGTGATGGTGGAACTTGCGAACGAAGGCATGACGATGATGGTGGTCACCCACGAAATGGGCTTCGCCCGGAAAGTGGCAAACCGCGTGATTTTCATGGATGAAGGGAAGATTGTGGAAGACCGTAACAAAGACGACTTCTTCAATAACCCGCAATCGGATCGTGCCCGTGATTTCCTGGCGAAAATCCTGCACTGATAAAAGAAGTCTACGCCTGCCCCCAGCGGTTGCAGGGGGCAGGCAGTTTGCAGCTTAAGGCTCGAACGCGTGACGGGAAAATTCAGTATGACCGCATTTCGGGCATTTACTGAGGATTTCCGGCGTATACACCGCAAGACTGAACTGGCAGTTTTCACACACCAGATTGCCGAGTCCTACGACCTCCCCGCTGTGGTAAACCCCGTGATGATTGACGTCCTTAAAAACCTCTTTCCATTCCAGCTGGGTTTTGTCCGTCATGTCCGCCAGCTCTTTCCACAGGCTCTCTTTGATAACCCGCATAAAGACGCTGTCCGTGCCGTCATCCTTCTCCGCTTGCTGATTCTCCGTGTAATTGCGCGCAAACTCATGCAAATCACGCCGCACCGCAGAGGTGAGCTGTTCAATCTGAATTTCAGACAGTTGCCCTTCGTCCTGCAGGCGGACGCGCGCATCTTGCACCAGCGCACTGATATCACGTTCCCCATTTTTCAATCGCTCTGTCAGCGACGTCACTAACTGACGGTAATTTTGAGTAATATTGCTCATTATTTCCTCTCCTTGAACTGACATGACCGTTCGCCCGGCAGATGTTTACTTGTCTTTATTTTAGTCGTAAATCCCTGATCCGTTGTGAAGATTATCCCGGGCTGCTTCGCAGTTTGCGAATAATGGGGCATTAGGAGGCAGAAATCCCCCTTAGCCCGTCGCTGGGTGTTGTTGCTGCCTCTGCTTATCAGCTATGCTATGCGGATCTTTTGATTAAAACTTTTTGAGCTACAGGCGTAGCTGTTTTCACTCACAGGACCACCGGCCGCCATGCAAGAGCAATACCGTCCAGAAGACATCGAGTCACACGTTCAGCTTCACTGGCAAGAGAAGCAAACCTTCAAAGTTACCGAACAGCCTGGCAAGGAGAAATATTACTGTCTCTCCATGTTGCCTTACCCGTCAGGTCGCCTCCATATGGGGCACGTGCGCAACTACACCATCGGTGACGTGATTTCCCGTTATCAGCGCATGCTCGGTAAAAACGTTTTGCAGCCAATCGGCTGGGATGCTTTCGGCCTGCCGGCAGAAGGTGCTGCGGTGAAAAACAATACCGCCCCTGCGCCGTGGACTTACGAAAACATCGAATACATGAAGAACCAGCTAAAACTGCTGGGCTTCGGCTATGACTGGGATCGCGAAATCGCGACCTGCAAACCAGATTACTATCGCTGGGAACAGTGGTTCTTCACCAAGCTGTACGAAAAAGGCCTGGTTTATAAGAAGACTTCCGCGGTGAACTGGTGCCCGCATGACCTTACCGTTCTTGCGAACGAACAGGTGATTGACGGCTGCTGCTGGCGTTGTGATACCAAGGTAGAGCGCAAAGAAATCCCGCAGTGGTTTATCAAAATCACTGCTTACGCCGATCAGCTGCTGAACGATCTGGACACGCTGGAAAGCTGGCCAGAGCAGGTCAAAACCATGCAACGTAACTGGATTGGCCGCTCCGAAGGTGTCGAAATCACTTTTGACGTGGCTGACAGCGACGAGAAAGTCACGGTTTACACCACACGTCCCGACACCTTCATGGGCACGACTTACGTTGCCGTTGCCGCCGGGCACCCTTTGGCGCAACAAGGCGCGGAGAACAACCCTGCACTGGCTGAATTCATCGACGAATGCCGCAATACCAAAGTTGCCGAAGCAGAAATGGCGACGATGGAGAAAAAAGGCATGGCCACTGGCTTGTATGCCATTCACCCGTTGTCCGGTGAAAAGCTGCCAGTCTGGGTCGCTAACTTTGTTCTGATGGAGTACGGCACAGGTGCTGTAATGGCCGTTCCGGGTCATGACCAGCGCGACTGGGAATTCGCCACCAAATACAATCTGCAAATCAAACCGGTCATCCTGACCCTCGATGGCAGCCAGCCGGACGTCACGGCAGAAGCCATGACCGACAAAGGTACGCTGTTCAATTCAGGCGAGTTTGACGGCCTGAGCCATGAAGATGGCTTCAATGCTATTGCCGACAAACTGGTCGCGCAAGGCGTGGGTCAGCGCAAAGTAAACTATCGTCTGCGTGACTGGGGGGTTTCCCGTCAGCGTTACTGGGGCGCGCCAATCCCGATGATCACCTTGGAAGACGGTACCGTTATTCCAACGCCAGAAGATCAACTGCCGGTGATCTTGCCGGAAGATGTAGTCATGGACGGCATCACCAGCCCAATCAAAGCCGATCCTGAGTGGGCAAAAACGACCGTTAACGGCATGCCGGGCCTGCGAGAAACCGACACCTTCGACACCTTCATGGAGTCTTCCTGGTACTACGCGCGTTACACCTGCCCGCAATATGATGAAGGCATGCTGGATCCGGCTGCGGCCAACTACTGGCTGCCGGTTGATCAGTATGTCGGTGGTATTGAACACGCCATCATGCACCTGATGTATTTCCGCTTCTTCCACAAACTGATGCGTGATGCTGGCCTGGTCGATTCTGACGAACCTGCAAAACGCCTGCTGTGTCAGGGTATGGTTCTGGCTGATGCCTTCTATTACACCGGCAACAGCGGCGAACGCGTCTGGGTTTCTCCGGTCGATGCGACCGTTGAGCGTGACGAAAAAGGCCGTATCACCAAAGCCACCGATCCAGAGGGTCGCGAGCTGGTGTACGCTGGCATGAGCAAGATGTCCAAGTCTAAAAACAACGGCATCGACCCTCAGGTCATGGTGGAGAAATACGGCGCGGATACCGTACGTCTGTTTATGATGTTTGCTTCTCCGGCAGAAATGACTCTGGAATGGCAGGAATCAGGCGTGGAAGGTGCAAACCGTTTCCTTAAACGTGTCTGGAAACTGGCCTTTGAGCATTCCGAAAAAGGCGCGACCGTTGCCCTCGACGTGGCAGCACTCAACGAAGCACAAAAAGATCTGCGTCGCGACGTGCATAAAACCATCGCCAAAGTGACCGATGATATCGGTCGTCGTCAGACCTTCAACACCGCCATCGCGGCAGTGATGGAGCTGATGAACAAGCTGGGCCGTGCGCCGCAGGAAAGCGAACAAGATCGCGCTCTGCTGCAGGAAGCCCTGCTGGCGGTAGTTCGCATGCTTTATCCATTCACCCCGCACGTGTGCTTCAGCCTCTGGCAGGCACTGAAAGGTGAAGGCGATGTGGATACTGCACCGTGGCCGCAGGCTGACGAACAGGCAATGGTCGAAGATTCAAAACTGGTCGTTGTGCAGGTGAACGGTAAAGTGCGTGCTAAAATCACCGTAGCCGCTGATGCTACAGAGCAACAAGTGCGCGAGCGTGCGGCAGAAGAACATTTGGTCGCTAAATATCTGGATGGGGTTACGGTTCGCAAAGTAATCTACGTCCCGGGCAAACTGCTTAACCTGGTAGTAGGTTGAGTCAAGGAGGAGCTGTGCGACATCGTATAGTGACACTGCTGCTAACAGCATCAGTCATGGTTACCGCAGGCTGTGGATTCCACTTACGTGGAAAAACCAATGTGCCTGACGAACTGCAAACTATCGTTCTGGACAGCGGGGATCCTTACGGTCCGTTAACGCGTGATATTCGTACTCAGTTACGTCTGAGTAACGTGACCATTGTTGATGACCCAACCGGTAAGCATAAGGATATTCCTTCGCTGCGAATCGGGCCTGAAACAAGCGGTCAAAGCACGGCGTCGGTATTCCAGGACGGTAAAACGGCTGAATATCAGATGCAAATGAGTGTCAGCGCGACGGTTCTGATGCCGGGTAAAGATATTTATCCGATCAATGCCACCGTGTTCCGTTCATTCTTTGACAACCCGTTAACGGCGCTGGCGAAGGATAACGAACAGGAGATCATTCGCGAAGAGATGCGCCAGCAGATTGCACAACAATTGATCCGTAAACTGTTGTCGGTTCATGCGTCTGAGTTGCGTAAAGCTGATCAGGTGGATGGCAAGGTAGAAGTGATTACTACCGGCTCTTCCGCCAGCAAATCTTCTGATGCAATGACGCCGTCGTCGTCTGTTACCAAACCGGTATCAACGGCACCGGCCAGCACTTCTGTACAATGATCCGAGTTTATCCGGAACAACTTGCCGCGCAGCTCCGTGAGGGGCTGCGCGCTTGTTATATATTATGTGGTAACGACCCTCTGCTTTTGCAGGAAAGTCAGGACAGCATCCGCAAAGCGGCACAGCTGGCTGATTTTCAGGAGCATTACACCTTTATTCTCGATGCCCATACTGAATGGGATTCGATTTTCAGCACCTGTCAGGCATTGAGCTTGTTCGCCAGCCGTCAGACACTGATGTTGAGCCTGCCAGAAAATGGCCCAACTGCGCCGATGGCAGAACCTCTGCTCAAGCTGACCACGCTGTTGCACGATGACATTTTGCTGGTAATTCGCGGCACCAAACTGACCAAAGGCCAGGAAAACAGTGCATGGTTTAAAGCGTTGAGTGATAAAAGCGTCTTTGTCAGCTGTCAGACGCCTGAGCAGGCACAACTTCCGCGCTGGGTAACTCGTCGCGCGAAAGAACTCTCACTTGAACTTGATGAACCGGCTAATCAGCTGCTGTGCTATTGCTATGAAGGTAATTTGCTGGCCTTAGCGCAATCTCTTGAACGCCTGTCCCTGCTATATCCTGATGGCAAACTGACGCTGCCCCGCGTAGAAGATGCGGTGAATGATGCGGCGCATTTCACGCCTTATCACTGGCTGGACGCCCTGCTGGCGGGAAAAAGCAAACGCGCCTGGCATATTTTACGCCAGCTGCAACAGGAAGACAGCGAGCCGGTGATTTTGCTGCGCACCGTCCAGCGCGAACTCCTGATGCTGCTGAACCTGAAACGTAAAATGGACAGCACACCGCTGCGCACTTTGTTCGACCAACAAAAAGTCTGGCAGAACAGACGTACGCTGGTAACCCAGGCCTTACAGCGTTTATCCCTCGCGGATCTTAATCAGGCAGTACGTTTGCTGACGCAAATGGAAATCACCCTTAAGCAAGATTACGGCCAGTCCGTGTGGCCGGAGCTGGAAAGCCTCTCCATGCTTTTGTGTGGCAAACCTTTACCTGTCAGCTTCGTCGGACAAGGTTCGTACTGACGCAGGATATTTCCATGCCGACAATTCCCTCTCGTTCCACAGGTAAAACTGCTTCGTTGCTGGCTTTTTTTGGCGGGACGTTTGACCCTATCCATTTCGGCCATCTCAAACCGGTCACGCAACTGGCGCAGAACACCGGTCTGGACAACGTGATATTACTTCCCAACAATGTTCCGCCGCACCGCCCGCAGCCCGGCGCCAGCCCGCAACAGCGCCTGCATATGGTGGAACTGGCGGTCGAGGGCAATCCGCTGTTTTCTGTGGATCCGCGTGAACTTGCCGTTGATACGCCGTCGTACACCATTGAGACTCTTGCAACGTTACGTAAAGAACATGGCGAGAGTTGCCCGCTGGCGTTTATTATCGGTCAGGACTCTCTGCTGACGTTGCACAAATGGCATCGCTGGAGATCTCTCCTGGATTTTTGCCATCTGATTGTTATGGCACGACCGGGTTATCACGAGCAGCTTGATACGCCTGAGTTACAGCGTTGGTATGATGCGCATCGTGTCACCGATGCAGAGAACCTCAGGCATCAGCCTGCCGGATTCATTTATCAGGCCAATACGCCATTGCTGAATATCTCAGCGACGGAAATCCGTCAGCGCCGCAAGGCGGGTCTCGATTGTTCAGATCTTCTGCCCGACGCCGTTGAGCGCTATATAGAATCACAGGGCTTGTACCGCGCGTAGCCAACGCGTGGTATACTGCGCCGCTAAATTTCGGCTCTCGATTACGTCGCGTACATCATCAATATAATTTATTGATTATTAAACGCTTTGAGGCGTTTTCTGATTGCCGCTATGCCACTCCTTCATGAGACCGTTCATCGCTAAGGTGTCACACCGGCGGATGTCTTATGGAGTCAACGTGTTTCAAACATCCCCAGGGGGAACCTTTGCAAGGTAAAGCGCTCCAAGATTTTGTTATCGATAAAGTCGATGACCTGAAAGCACAAGACATCATTGCCATTGATGTTGTGGGTAAATCCAGTATTACTGACTGCATGATTATTTGTACCGGCACGTCCAGCCGTCACGTTGTTTCTATCGCCGGTCACCTGGTGGAAGAAGTTAAAGCCGTCGGCATTGATGCGATGGGCGTTAAAGGTATTAACGAAGCCGACTGGGTTGTGGTTGATCTGGGTGAAGTGATTGTTCACGTCATGCAAGAAGAAAGCCGTCAGCTGTACGAGCTCGAGAAACTCTGGGGCTAAGCCGTGAAACTGCAACTTGTCGCCGTCGGCACCAAAATGCCAGATTGGGTACAAACCGGTTTTAACGATTATCTGCACCGTTTTCCCAAAGATATGCCGTTTGAACTGACTGAAGTTCCGGCCGGGAAGCGCGGGAAAAATGCAGACATCAAACGCATTCTTGAAAAGGAAGGCGAACAGATGCTGGCTGCTGTCGGAAAGGGGAACCGCATTGTCACACTGGATATTCCAGGGACACCGTGGGAAACCCCGCAACTGGCGCAACAACTGGAACGCTGGAAACAGGACGGACGCAACGTCAGCCTGTTAATTGGCGGTCCGGAAGGGCTGGCACCGGCCTGTAAAGCCGCAGCGGAACAGAGCTGGTCGCTCTCTCCGTTAACGCTCCCTCACCCGCTGGTGCGGGTCCTGGTGGCGGAGAGTCTTTACCGCGCCTGGAGTATTACCACCAATCATCCATACCACCGCGAATAACGGGTGGTGAATTGAATGTCAGCAACATGAATTAAGTAGTGGGATGAAAATAGATCGTAACCCTTTTCGCGACTATACGGCTGAATCAGCCCTCTTCGTGCGCCGTGCACTGGTGGCGTTTATCGGCATTCTGCTACTTAGCGGTGTCCTGGCCTTCAATCTGTATAACCTGCAAATTGTTCGTTTCCAGGATTACCAGACCCGTTCCAATGATAACCGCATTAAGCTGGTGCCCATCGCGCCCAGCCGCGGCATTATTTACGACCGCAACGGTACGCCACTGGCGCTTAACCGCACCATTTATCAGCTCGAGCTGGTCCCGGAAAAAGTGGATGATCTGCAGGCCACGCTGGAGGCCCTCAAGCCCATCGTCGATTTAACGCCTGACGATATCGAAAACTTCAAGAAAGAACGCCAGCGATCCAGACGCTTCACGTCTATTGCAGTGAAAACCGCATTGACCGAAGTGCAGGTCGCCCGTTTCTCCGTGAACCAGTTCCATTTCCCCGGCGTGGAAGTGAAAGGCTATCAGCGCCGCTATTACCCGTACGGTTCCGCGCTGACGCACGTCATCGGCTATGTGTCGAAAATTAACGATCGTGATGTGGAGCGTCTGGATAAAGACGGCATTCTGGCCAACTACGCCGCCACGCACGACATCGGTAAACTCGGTATCGAACGGTATTACGAAGACACGCTTCACGGCAAAACGGGCTATGAAGAAGTGGAAGTTAATAACCGTGGCCGGGTGATCCGCCAGTTGCACGAAGAGCCGCCTCAGGCGGGTAAAGATATTTACCTGACTATCGACTTGCCGTTGCAGCAATATATCGAAGAACTCCTGACTACCAGCCGCGCGGCCGTGGTGGTGAGCGATCCGCGTGATGGTGCAATCCGCGCGCTGGTCTCGAACCCAAGCTATGACCCGAATCTGTTCGTCGAAGGGATCTCCAGTAAGGATTACAGCCGGCTGTTAAATGATGCCGATAAACCGCTGATTAACCGCACCACGCAGGGCGTGTATCCGCCTGCCTCAACGGTAAAACCTTATATTTCCGTCTCTGCGCTGACATCCGGCGTGATAACTAAAAATACCTCATTATTTGACCCCGGCTGGTGGCAGTTACCTGGCTCGGACAAGCGCTATCGTGACTGGAAACACTGGGGCCATGGCCGCCTGAACGTCACCAAAGCCCTTGAGGAATCCGCCGATACCTTCTTCTATCAGGTCGCGTACGATATGGGTATCGATCGCCTTTCAGAGTGGATGGGCAAATTCGGTTACGGTCATTACACCGGCATCGACCTTTCGGAAGAGCGCAGCGGTAACATGCCAAACCGTGACTGGAAGTTTAAGCGCTTTAAGAAACCCTGGTATCAGGGCGACACCATTCCGGTGGGCATCGGTCAGGGTTACTGGACTGCCACGCCGATACAGATCATGAAAGCAATGACCACGCTGATTAATGACGGTGACGTCAAAACGCCGCATCTGTTGCTGAGTACCAAAATTGATGGCAAGCAGGTGCCATACCGTCAGGAAGACACCACGCAGATTGGTGACATCCATTCCGGCTATTGGGAAATCGCCAAAGACGGGATGTATGGCGTCGCCAATCGCCCGAACGGCACTGCGAGAAAGTTTTTTGCTGATGCTCCCTATAAAGCTGCAGCCAAATCCGGTACAGCACAAGTTTACGGTTTGAAAGCCAATGAAATCTATAATGCGCATAAGATTGCAGAGCATCTGCGTGACCATAAACTGATGACCTCTTTTGCGCCGTATGACAAGCCTACCGTGGCCGTGGCCGTGGTGCTGGAAAACGGCGGTGCAGGTCCGGCAGTCGGGACGATTTCGCGGCAGATACTCGACCATATTTTATTGGGCGATAACACGACACAATTACCGGCTGACGCGCCTGCGCCGCCGGGAACCGAAGGTGATTAACCGGCAATGACTGAGAACCAACAAAAAAGATCATTGTGGTCGAAAATGCACATCGACCTGACCATGTTGCTGATCATACTTGCGCTGCTGACTTACAGTGCGTTTGTGATGTGGAGCGCGAGTGGTCAGGATCTTGGCATGATGGAACGTAAAGTCGGCCAGATTCTGATGGGTCTGGTAATCATGCTGGTCATGGCGCAAATTCCACCGCGTGTTTACGAAAGCTGGGCGCCCTATCTGTATATCTTCTGCGTCTTTCTGCTGGTGCTGGTGGATGCGTTTGGCAGCATCAGTAAAGGTGCGCAGCGCTGGCTGGATTTAGGCATCATCAAATTCCAGCCCTCGGAACTGGCGAAAATCGCCGTCCCGCTCATGGTGGCGCGCTTTATTAACCGCGACGTGTGTCCGCCTTCACTGAAAAATACCGCCATCGCGCTGGCGCTGATTTTCATCCCTACCCTGCTGGTGGCTGCACAGCCCGATCTGGGGACGTCGATTCTGATCGCCGCATCCGGCCTGTTCGTGCTGTTCCTCTCCGGTATGAGCTGGAAACTGATCGCCGTCGCCGCCATTTTGGTCGCCGCCTTTATCCCGATCCTGTGGTTCTTCCTGATGCACGATTACCAGCGCGACCGCGTGATGATGTTGTTGGATCCGGAGAGCGATCCGCTCGGCGCGGGCTATCATATTATTCAGTCGAAAATCGCCATCGGCTCAGGCGGTTTCTCCGGCAAAGGCTGGCTGCACGGCACTCAGTCACAGCTGGAATTTCTGCCAGAACGCCATACAGACTTTATCTTTGCAGTACTTGCTGAAGAGCTGGGTCTGATAGGCGTGCTGGTGCTGCTCGGCCTGTATTTATGCCTCATAATGCGCGGTCTGATGATTGCCGCCCATGCTCAGACAACCTTCGGACGCGTCATGTCCGGTGGACTGATGCTGATTCTGTTTGTTTATGTCTTTGTTAACATCGGCATGGTCAGTGGTATTGTCCCGGTGGTTGGGGTACCTTTGCCTCTGGTCAGCTATGGCGGGTCAGCACTCATCGTGCTAATGGCAGGGTTTGGTATCGTCATGTCGATACATACTCATCGAAAAATGTTGTCGAAAAATTTATAGAGGTGAGCAATGCGTAAGGAGTGGCTTGGAGCTGTCATTATCGGTTTGCTGTTAAGTGGCTGCGCCACTGACGAAACTCAGCAACAACAACCGGTGCCACAACAGGCGTATAACGGCCCGGTGGTGGAAATCGGCGGCGCTGATCCGCGTTACGAGCCTTATAATCAGGGTACGATGCAGGATTATACCGTTAACGGTAAAACCTATAAAATCGTCAAAGATCCGTCCAACTTCTCGCAGGTAGGACAGGCCGCCTGGTACGGGCAAGAAAACGGCGGCAACACCACTGCGATTGGCGAAGAATTTGATCCGACTGCCATGACCGCCGCCCACCCTACGCTGCCGATCCCAAGCTATGTACGCGTTACCAATATGGCCACTGGCCGTATGCTGGTGGTTCGCGTCAACGACCGTGGTCCTTACGTGCCGGGCAAAATCATCGACCTGTCGCAGGCCGCTGCAGATCGTCTGAACCTGACCAACAGCACCAAAGTGCGCATCGATTTCATTAATGTTGCTCAGGACGGCACCATGACCGGCCCCGGCACCATCGGCACTACCGTCGCCAAACAGTCTTATGCCCTGCCCGCTCGCCCAAGCTTAGGCGCGAGCGACATGGGAACGCCTACGATGCAGGCTGAGCCGGTGAGCACTTCCGATGTGCGTCCCATTGATAACAGCACGCTGAGTAACCCGAACGCTGCGCCGCTGACCAATGATGAAGCAGCAGGCGGCAATGCTCCTGTGACGACAATGTCAGGCAACAGCGGCAATGGCGGTTTCCTCAGCGCACCCACACCGTTACGTAATGGTGTTCTGGAAAGTAGTGAACCGGTCTCCGCGCCGGTAATGGCCACCGCAGCGCCGGTTGCCGCTACCGCAGCCGTGGCGGCACCTGCTCACACCACGGCTATCTCAGGCTCAGGCTATATGGTTCAGGTCGGCGCCCTGAGTAATCCGCAGAATGCACAGTTGTGGCAGAAAAGCCTCAGCCAGCGTTTCTCGGTGCCGGGAAAAGTGCAGGCGAACGGCAGCACTTACCGCGTGCAACTTGGCCCCTTCAGCACCCGCCAGCAGGCCGTCCAGTTACAGCAGCGACTGGCCAGCGAAGCGCAGCAGCAGTCATTCGTGACGGCCAGCAATTAATTATCAGAGACAGGGCGTGAGCCCTGTTTCATAAGTAAAAATCAGTAAGCGCCGGTAATCGCAGATGTCTGATACAGGACTCTTCTGCTATAGTGACGCACGTTTATCACCTACTCCTACGGATGTTGTTGTCCCGATCATGAAACTTGTAAACACTTCACGTTTAGTCAAAAGCCTCGCATTTGGCACCGTTATCTCCTTCAGTGCAGCGTCCGCTTATGCCGACGATGTTAATTTAAAAACAATGATCCCTGGCGTTCCGCAAATTGATGCTGAAGCCTATGTCCTGATCGACTACAACTCCGGCAAAGTTCTGGCAGAAATGAATGCCGATGCCCGCCGTGACCCGGCCAGCCTGACAAAAATGATGACCAGCTACGTGATTGGTCAGTCCATTAAGGCAGGCAAAATCAGCCCGACGGACATCGTTACCGTCGGTCAGGATGCCTGGGCAACCGGCAATCCGGTGTTCAAAGGTTCTTCCCTGATGTTCCTCAAACCAGGCGATCGCGTGCCGGTGTCCGAACTCAACCGTGGCATTATTCTGCAATCAGGTAACGATGCCTGCGTCGCGATGGCTGACCATGTCGCCGGAAGTCAGGACGCTTTCGTTGCCATGATGAATAACTACGTAAACGCTCTTGGCCTGAAAAATACCCATTTCGGTACGGTTCATGGTCTGGATGCGGAGGGTCAGTACAGCTCAGCGCGTGATATGGCGTTGATCGGCCAGGCGCTGATCCGCGATGTGCCGGAAGAGTACGCGACCTACAAAGAGAAAGAGTTCACCTTCAACAATATCCGTCAGATGAACCGCAACGGTTTGCTGTGGGATCAAAGCCTGAGCGTGGATGGCATCAAAACCGGCCATACGGAATCGGCAGGTTACAATCTGGTGGCCTCTGCGACTGAAGGCCAGATGCGTCTGATCTCCGCCGTGATGGGCGGTCATACTTACAAAGGCCGTGAAGTTGAAAGCAAAAAGCTGCTGACCTGGGGCTTCCGCTTCTTCGAAACCGTGTCTCCGCTGAAAGCAGGCAAAGAGTTTGCGTCTGAGCCAGTATGGTTTGGTGATACCGATCGCGTCGCACTGGGCGTGGAAAAAGATGCGTATCTGACCATCCCGCGCGGCCGCATGAAAGATTTGAAAGCCAGCTACGTACTGAATACGCCAGAACTGCACGCACCGTTGCAGAAAAATCAGGTTGTCGGTTCGATCAACTTCCAGCTGGATGGCAAAACGATTGATGAGCGTCCGCTGGTAGTGATGAACGAAGTGAAAGAAGGCGGTTTCTTCGGTCGCATCGTGGATTACATCAAACTGATGTTCCATCATTGGTTTGGTTAAGTGCCCGCTTGAAATAGTTTGCAACAGTCCCCATATAATGGGTATAGATATTAGCTCCCGCTCCGGCGGGAGTTATACTTTCAGAGACAATACTTAATACGCGGTACAACACGCTGGAGTGCACATGAAAACCAAACTGAACGAACTGCTCGAATTCCCTTGTTCCTTTACCTACAAAGTAATGGGCCTGGCACAACCCGAGCTGGTGGACCAGGTTGTGGAAGTCGTGCAACGCCATGCGCCTGGCGACTACAATCCTCAGGTAAAACCGAGCAGTAAAGGGAATTTCCACTCCGTTTCTATTACGATCACTGCCACGCATATCGATCAGGTCGAAACCCTGTACGATGAGCTGGGCAATATCGAAATTGTCCGCATGGTGCTGTAAGCCCTTTCTGATTAATCCGCGCGGGAGTCAGTCTGTCGCGCGGCGTCTTCCCTTCTACTGACGGTAACCGCCGTGCAATCACAAAATCCTCAAGAACGTATCGTACTGCGTCAGCTTGGTCTTCAGCCTTATGAGCCCGTTTCGCTGGCCATGCATCATTTCACTGAACACCGCACAGCAGATACGCTGGATGAAATCTGGCTGGTTGAGCATCATCGCGTGTTTACACAGGGTCAGGCCGGGAAAGCAGAGCATGTGCTGATGCCGGGCGATATTCCCGTTATCCAGAGTGACCGCGGCGGTCAGGTGACGTATCACGGTCCCGGTCAGCAGGTGATGTATGTGATGGTAGATTTGAAACGCAAAAAACTCGGCGTGCGTCAGTTAGTCACTGCAATCGAGCAAACCGTGGTCGATACGCTGGCCCATTTTTCAATTGATGCTTATCCTCGCGCCGATGCGCCGGGGGTGTACGTTGATGGCAAAAAAATCTGCTCGCTCGGGTTGCGCATCCGTAAAGGCTGCTCCTTACACGGTCTGGCGCTGAATATTGATATGGATTTGGAACCGTTCCACCGCATCAATCCCTGTGGATATGCCGGTCTGGAAATGACCCAGGCCAGCCGCGAAAAGCCGGGGCTGACTGTCGATCAGGTCATGCCAGTGTTGGTAAAAGCTTTCAATCATCATCTTAATTATCAGCAAGTTGATTATATGCCCTGGCAGATTGAGCAGTATGGCGTCGCCGCGCTCTGATTTGTGAGTTGTCTCGGGAAATGTCATGAGAAATCACAGGTTGATGCCGTAATTTGGTTTACTATCATCACGCTAAGTCTCTATCAGCATTTTATCGCTTAAGGATAAGCGCACTCCCCGGCCAGCAGCACGCCGGGACAGTCTTCTACACTGTCAGGAATGTTATATGGATGATAAAGATATTAGTGCCAGCCTGAGCAAGCTCCGTAATCTGGATCTCAACCTGCTGACCGTTTTTGAAGCGGTGTATCTGCATAAAGGCATTGTTCATGCCGCCAAAGCACTGAACCTGACGCCCTCGTCGGTCAGCCAGTCTATTCAGAAATTGCGTAATACGTTTCCCGATCCTTTGTTTATCCGTACCGGTCAGGGCATCAGCCCGACGGCATACGCGACCAACCTGCATAAACATATCAGCCTGGGTCTCAGCTCCATTCTGACCGGGCTGGACTTCACGCACGATAATGATAAATCCCGCGTGCTGACCGTCAGTTGCTTTCCTTATATTGCGCTCATCACCTTTCCGCTGATCCTTAAAGAACTTGAGAAAATTAACTGCAACTACACGCTCAAGCATCTGCCTTTGCTTGATCCGGAAGATACGCTGATCCAGCACCGTGCCGATTTAGTGATAGACACCAGCCCGTTATTTAATAAGTCATTGAAAGCCATCACGCTGATGTCAGACAGCACCGTGTTTGTTTGCAGGAAAAACCATCCTACCGTTAACGAAACCCTGAGCGCCGAACAGGCCGTGTCGCTGCCGCAAACCACTCTCATCACCAACGCCAGTGACCTGAAGCGGATGCAATTTGAACTCAGCGAATCCCTGCCCGACCGGCCGATTGTGTTTACCAGTTACAACGCCATCAATATTCTGTCGATGGTCGCCAGCACTGACTTACTGGGCATCCTGCCGGAAAAACTGGTGGATATGTTTGCCAATACATTCGAAGTGCAGAAACTCGCCTGCGAAATACCGACACTGTCGTACACCGTGATGATGTATTACAAAAAAGCCGCCAACAGCGACAAAACGCTGAGCATGATTATTGACGCCATCGGTGATGCTTTCGCTCAGCAAGAAAAATCCGCACGGGCGCAAAAAAATTCACACCCTATTAACACCAATCAACCGCCCCCCGCCCTCTGAGTAAATTCAGAGAAAATTCAGTAGATTGCGCTCAAAAAACGCCCTCACCCGCGCACAAATGATGTGACCCAGGTTAAAAAAATGCAGCATTTAGCACTTCAGGCCATGACGAAGGGCTGAACGTAACGATGCTTCAATGATATAATTTCCGCATTATTTCTACTTTTTTTGATGAATCAGCCAGTTCATTGAATGTCCTGAAAAATCTCGAGTTACGAGAGACAAACCTGGAAGCTGCAAGACTATGAGTAAACCGATTCAGATGGAACGCGGCGTTAAATACCGCGATGCAGATAAGATGGCGTTAATCCCGGTGAAAACCGTGGTCAGCGACCGGCAGGAAATGTTACGTAAGCCGGCATGGATGAAAATCAAATTGCCTGCCGACTCAACTAAAATTCAGGGCATCAAAGCGGCGCTGCGCAAGAACGGTTTGCACTCCGTGTGTGAGGAAGCCGCCTGCCCGAATCTTTCTGAATGCTTTAACCACGGCACCGCGACCTTCATGATCCTCGGCGCGATTTGTACCCGCCGTTGCCCGTTCTGCGACGTGGCACATGGCCGTCCTACCGCGCCTGATGTGAATGAGCCAGAAAAACTGGCACAGACCATTGCGGATATGGGCCTGCGTTATGTGGTGATCACCTCGGTTGACCGCGATGACTTGCGCGACGGTGGTGCTCAGCACTTTGCCGACTGTATCGCCGCCATCCGTGCCAAGAACCCGACGATTAAAATCGAAACACTAGTGCCTGATTTCCGTGGCCGTATGGATCGTGCGCTGGATATTCTCAACGAGACGCCGCCGGACGTGTTCAACCACAACCTGGAAAACGTACCGCGCGTTTACCGTCAGGTTCGCCCTGGGGCAAACTACGAGTGGTCACTGACTCTGCTGCAACGTTTCAAAGAAGCGCATCCGGAAGTGCCTACCAAATCTGGCCTGATGGTTGGTTTGGGTGAGACTAACGAAGAGATCATCGAAGTGATGCGCGATCTGCGCCGCCACGGTGTGACCATGCTGACGCTCGGCCAGTATTTACAACCAAGCCGTCACCACCTGCCGGTACAGCGTTACGTCAGCCCGGAAGAGTTTGACCAGATGAAAGAAGCAGCGATGGAAATGGGCTTCACCCACGCAGCCTGCGGTCCGTTCGTGCGTTCTTCTTATCACGCGGATCTGCAAGCCAAAGGGATGGAAGTAAAATAATTTGCGGCGCTGAAATCAGTTCAGCGCTTAAATATTTTGTTACTTCTTAATTGCAGAATGCAAAAAAGGTTGTTCGCGAGAACAACCTTTTTTATTTTCTGCAGTAACGCCAGCGAACTTATATCAGTCTTTATGCTCTACGCGTTTTTCTTCTGCAGCCGTTTTTTCAGCAGGTGCTGCCGGAGCCGGATCATCGTTCATGGCTTTCTTGAAGCCACGCAGCGCAGCACCAAGGTCCCCGCCCAAAGAGCGCAGCTTGCTGGTACCGAACAACAGAACGATCAGCACGCCGACCACCAACAATTTAGTAATACTTAGACCTTCCATACATACCTTCTTTACACTGAGTGCCAGAAAACAGCGGTAACAACCTGTCATTATTAACGGCCATTCGCGACGCTAATACAACCCGAAAATGTAACAGAACGGATCCAAACCTGTGCGCATTATGACCAGCGACGGCTATTATGAGCAAGAATCGCCCCCCCATAAAGCAATTCCGCCCTTCGCTGCCCAAAATACGCCGCAAGTTTGATTTCAACCCGCGTTTCGCTGCACCGCTGTCAGTCAGATAAACCGGCTCAGGAAAGCCTGCGTACGAGGATGTTGCGGATTGACTAAGACTTCATCCGCCGCGCCCTGCTCGACCACATACCCGCGATCCATAAACACCACCCGGTCGGCCGCTTCTTTTGCAAATCCGATCTCATGGGTGACAACAATCATTGTCAGCCCCTGCTGCGCCAGATCCCGCATTGTTGCCAGCACTTCACCGACCAGTTCCGGATCGAGCGCCGACGTTGGCTCATCGAACAGCATCAGTTTAGGTTTCACCGCCAGCGCACGGGCAATCGCAACGCGCTGTTGCTGTCCGCCGGAAAGATGGCGCGGATAGGCATCGGCTTTATCGCTCAGCCCGACCTTTTCCAGCAGCTCGCGGGCATATTTTTCCGCTTCCTGACGGGATTCTTTATGCACACCCACCGGCGCTTCAATAATGTTTTGCAGCACAGTCATGTGCGGATACAGATTGAATTGCTGGAACACCATGCCGATATCCCGGCGCTGGCGCGCAATCGCCCGCTCGGACAATTTGTGCAGCCGGTCGCCGCGCAGTTCATAACCAATCTGCTCACCGCCCACCATGATTGAACCGCGATCGATATCTTCCAGATGATTAATGCAGCGCAGAAACGTCGATTTACCCGAGCCCGAAGGCCCGAGGATCACCACCACTTCGCTTGGCTTTACATCCAGATCAATACCCTTGAGCACTTCGTTGTCGCCGTAACTTTTATGTACATTACGGGCAACCACCAGTGACGCCGTGTCGGATGACTGTACGTCGGATGGCATATGACTCATAAGTCCTCCTTGCGGGCCATGCCCGGTGAATTCATGATCGGCGCGGCTTTTTCTTCCGCCGCGTTCTGACGGCGCTTCACACTGGGTAACGTACGGCGCGTACCACGGGAGTAGTAACGCTCGACGGCAGACTGCCCGAGGTTCAGCAGCGAGGTGATAAACAGATACCAGATAACGGCGACCATCAGCATCGGCACCACTTCAAAGGTACGGTTGTAAATGGTTTGCACGGAATACAGCAGATCGCCCATCGCGATGACGCTGACCAGCGATGTCGCTTTGATCATACTGATCAACTGGTTACCGGTTGGTGGAATGATGGAACGCATCGCCTGCGGAATAATAATCCGGCGCAGCGCGCGCCCGCGGCTCATACCGAACGCCTGTGCGGTTTCGGCCTGACCGTTATCCACCGAGAGCAAACCGGCGCGAATGATTTCCGCCATGTACGCGGCTTCGTTCAGCGCCAGACCGGCAATCGCGGCGGTCAGCGGGGTGATCAGATCATTGGTGTTCCAGCTCATGTATTCCGGGCCAAACGGAACGCCCAGTACGACGCGCGGGAATAACGTCGACATGTTGTACCAGAACAGCAGCTGCACCAGCAGCGGCGTTCCGCGAAAGAACCAGATGTACAAGCCCGCCAGCTGCCGCAGCAACAGGCTGTCAGACAAACGGGCAATGGCCAGCATCAGACCAATGAACACACCGAGCAACATGGAAACGACGGTCAGGCCCAGCGTCACGCCCAGACCTTTGATCACCGAACCTTCCAAGAACCATTGCGCGACAACGTGCCATTCAAAGTTCTTGTTCTGCGATACGCCCCAGAGTACATCTGCGGCGATCAGCAGTACCACAATCCAGGCAACCCAGCGGCCAAAGCTGCGGGGTGCATGGGAGAACTCAACGTTACGGCGTGGATCCTGCGTATAGTCGTCCTTGACTGCCGGCTTTGAACTATACGTTTTGTCGGTCATTTAGGTTGCGCCTTTGCCAGGTTGATGCCCGGTGCCTGAATCATATTGCCTTCCAGACCCCATTTTTTCATGATGATGGCGTAGGTGCCGTTATCAAACAGCTTCTGATAACCGGCCAGAATTGCATCGCGTACGGCGGAATCTTTCGGCACCACGGTGCCCTGGTAAATGTCGCCGAAGCCGTTAGATTTTCCAGTGCCGGTCAGTTCCAGCTGGCCGTTGGCTTTTTCAACGAAGTACGTCAGCGGCGCCTGAGACGAGAAGAAGGCGTCAGAGCGGTTAGAACGCACCGCCAGAATGGACGTCGGCTGGTCACTGAATGACTGCACGGTCACGGCAGGTTTGCCGTCTTTCACACACACTTCAGACTGCTTGCGGATCACCTGTTCAGCCGAACCGCCCGCCATTACGGCAATACGCTTGCCGCAGGTATCGTCGAGCGCGTTAATTTTTTCGGGATTGCCTTTACGCACGCCGAACACCACAAACTCTTTCACGAAATCGACGAAATCATTCTTCGCCTGGCGATCGGGATAATCACCGATCGGGCCGATACCCATCTGGTAACGTCCTGCGGCCATGCCGCTCAAAATGCCGGACAAACCGGTGACCGACGCGTGTTCAATTTTTACGCCCAGCACTTCTCCCAGCGCGTGGGACAGATCGGCACTGGCACCGTCAAGACCGTTGCTGCCAGTCACGATTTCATAGGGAGGAAAAGAGCCATTGTTCACAGAGGTCATCACACCTGACTTCTGAATGTCCGCAGGTAATTTGGCGTGGATCGCCGGATCCATTGTCTGAGTCGGAATCGCAACACTTTCAGCAGCAAAGGCATTCAGGGAAGACACGGAAAGTAATGCAGCAGTCAGAACCGCGGCCTGACGTAATTGTTTTGCCATCATCTCTTAATCCTCTGTGTAAAAAATCAGTCTGTGAGTTTATGAATGTTGTGTATTTATAGTTAATGCCTTCCGTGGCGGACTTCTTTGGATAATGCTTTCTGTTTATAGGTCTTTATTTACAACGAGTTCCCTGGTGAGGCGCTCGCGTTACTGCTTTTAGGCGCTGAATGTCAACCGGTGAGGACCAGTCGGATTCAGGCCTCGTCGTTGTTCAGCTGCGGCAACCCAAAACGGCGGTTAGCCAGCACCGGCAACACTTTACGGGCATGTGCCAGACGATCTTTGTCCAGCTCGGCAAACACTAACGCAGGCGCTTCGGCGGCGCGGGCAATGGCCACGCCGAGCGGATCGACCACCATACTGTTACCGATATTGCGCTCGCCACATTCGCCCACCGCCACCATATAGGTGGTATTTTCCAGTGCGCGGGCGGTGACCAGCACTTCCCAATGCATTTCTTTCAGCGGCCCTTTCACCCAGGCGGCAGGCAGTACCAGCGCGTCTGCGCCATCGAGCACCAGACGGCGCGCGAGTTCAGGGAAACGCACGTCATAACAGGTCATCAGGCCGACGTTAAAACCGGCCACGTTGACCAGCGGCGGCACGTCGTCGCCGGCGGTGACGTTTTTTGATTCCTGCGAGGAGAACGCATCATACAAATGCAGCTTGCGGTATTCGGAAATGATTTCGCCATTACGAATAGAAATCAGCACGTTATACGCGCGGCCATCCGGTGCAGGCGTATGCACGCTCATCATGGTGGTCATCTGATTACCACGGCTGGCGTCCAGCAGCTGGCTGACGAACGGACCGTCCAGCGGCTGTGCGGCTTTTAGCACCAAATCCGGGTCGGTGATATCACGCGCTAAAATACCTTCCGGCAGAACCAGTAAATCGGTTCCGGCTTCCAGTGATTTCGCCATGAGCGACAGGCAGGTTTCGACGTTGGCTTCCCATTCGCGGGCAACAGCAAACTGACCTAATGCAACTTTCATCATTACTTCTCCGGCCATTAACGGGTGGCAAACTGCGGGAACAAATCTGCCGGCGTCAGGCGCTGAGCAGTCAGCCCCTGTGCGTGTAATTCATGAGCAAAATCGTCGATCATTTTCTCGTTCGCCGCGAAACCGTTTGTATTCCAGTTCGCCGGTAAATCCACTACCGTGCGACGTAAATCATCCAGCAGCCACGGCGTGGTATCGGCGTATTTCGCGCGCTTATCCATCCAGATTTCATACGAACGGTCGATGATGTCGCTTAATGCCTGCGGCAGCCACGGATGCGCTTCGGCCAGTGCCGGTTTGATAGCCAGCAAATGAATGCCGGGGATGTAACCGACGCGATTGAAATACGCCAGCTCGGCGGCACGGAAATCGGGCTGGAACTGGCGGAAACCGGAATCCGGTTTGAAAAAACCGTCGGGCATAAATGGCGTGAAAATCGCGTCCAGCCAGCCTTCCTGCAACAGTTCCATCATCGGACGTTCACCCGGCACCGTTTCGATGCGTCCTTCGCGGCCAAAACCGGCCAGACGATCGACAATCGGGTGCGCTTCGGTCAGGCGTCCCACATACCAGTTTGCATCTTCAATCCCCACGCCTTCCAGCGCCAGCAGCGTGCGGGTCCAGGTGTTGCCTGAATCCTGCCAGCCGGTCAGGCCGATACGTTTCCCCGCCAGCTGCGACAACTCGGTCAGCGGGCTGTCATCCCGGGTGATGATGCAACGCTGACGAAAACCGCGCATCAGGAAATGCGGGATAGCCAGCAGATCGGATTCGCCACGGGCGCGCCCCTGTGCATAACGGCTGAACGAAACTTCGCCTGCATCGTACTTCTCGCTGGTCGCCAGGTTATCAACCAGCGTCCCCACACGATCAATCTCGAGATTAAATCCTTCAGGTTTAAGATCGCCCAACGCCAGCGGCGTAAAATAATCCCAGTCACGTACTGCCAGCCTGATGGTAATCGTCACATCTATCCCCTTAAGTGTCAGCATCTGAAATGCAGAAAGATAACTGTGCGTTCATCAGTTGGTCACAAACCGATCCACAAACGCACCAAATTCTTTTACGAAGGAGATCATGTTCACTGCAACGTGATTATTTTATCGCCTCCGTTGGCTAAGTTTGATACTAATGGCATAAATTAATATGTACAATAGAATCTTTGTTACTGAACAAAAGGCAAAAAAATGGCTGAAAATTCCCCTGAAAAAACGCTGGATGCGCAATGGTTAGCAACACAATTGCAGGATCGTTCGATGCGCGGTATTGCAATTGAAACCGCAGCGCTGATCCGTTCGGGTGTGATCGAGATAGGTACGCACCTGCCCGCCGTTCGCGAACTGGCGCAGGCGTTAGGGGTGAGTCCGGCGACGGTATCCGCCGCCTGGGGGCAGCTGCGCCGCCAGAAAGTCATTGCGGGACGCGGCAGAAATGGCGTCTGGGTCTGCGGCGATATGCTGTCACCGCGCCCTGCCCGTTTTGAGAAGATCGGTAATTTCGGCGAGCATATCATCGCCGATCTGGCGCTCTCCTCGCCCGATCCGGCCTTATTACCGGAATTACATGAAGCCATGCAGCACGGCGTCAGTGCCGACAATCTCAATAGCTATCAGCGTGAAGCCATCGCGCCCGCCTTACTCGATGCCGTGAAACCTGACTGGCCTTACAACGCACCGTCGTTTATGGCCGCCGACGGTGGCTTCGACGCCATGAATCTCACGCTGCAAACATTACTGATGCAGGGCTCCGTGGTGGCGATTGAAGACCCGACCGCGACGCGTTTGCTCGATATGCTGGACAATCTCGGCGCACAGGTTGTGCCGGTGAAATGTGATGAATTTGGCCCGATCCCGGAATCGCTAAGCCTGGCACTGAACAAAAACCCTTCGGCATTTATCTATCAGCCGCGTACCCATTCCCACTGCGGTCATGCGCTGAATGACGCGCGTTTTGCGGCGCTGGCGGAAATCCTCGGCGAGAGCAATACGCTGGTTATCGAAGACGACGGCATCGGGCAACTGTCGGCCTATCCACCGGTCAGTATGGGCAGCGTCTTGCCGGATCGCACCGTGCATGTCCGCTCTTATTCCAAAGCCTACGGCCCTGATTTACGGCTGGCGGTACTGTCCGGTTCCGAGGATTTGGTGAAGCAAATCAAATCATTCCGTAATTTCGGCGCGGGGTGGTCGAGCCGTATCCTGCAACAGGCGCTGGCGTGGCTGATTAACGACGCAAAAACGCAGGCCGGTATTACGCACGCCAAAGCAGTGTACGCAGAGCGGCGCAAAGCGATGTCCGATGCCCTGCGCATTCGCGGCGTGAATATCCCGGAACGTGACGGGCTGGCGATATGGATCCCGGTGCCCTCCGAGCAGTTTGCACTGGTGACGCTGGCCGCACGCGGGATCGCCGTGCTGCCGGGCGAACGTTGCCGCATCGGACCGGGGCAGTTTATCCGCATCAGCACCAGTCAGATCATGGCGGATAAAGTCGATCTGATTGCCGATGCCATAGTGCTGGCGATGGGCTGACGTTTCACGCTAAAATCAGCGCCTGCTGTATGGAGATGACATTCCTCCCAAACCGCCTTTACCGGCTGATGATGTCTACGCAATCTCGCGAGAGGTTCGTAGCGTCGTGCCCGGACCTTTCTGAATTCAACTTACTTAGAAGGGATTATATGTTTAGCACCTTACTTGCAGTCTTTATTGGCGGCGGCATTGGCAGCGTTGTCCGGTGGTATGTCAGCCTGAAAATGAATGGAATGAGCCCGGTGCTGCCGGTCGGCACGCTGACGGTCAACCTGGTCGGCGCGTTTATCATCGGGCTGTGTATTGCCATTTTTAGCAAGATGACGCACCTGGATCCGGTCTGGAAAATGCTGATCACCACCGGTTTCTGCGGCGGCCTGACCACCTTTTCTACGTTCTCGCTGGAAGTTGTTTACATGTTGCAGGATGGCCGTTTCGGTGCGGCAGCGCTCAACATGGCGCTTAATCTGGCCGGTTCCCTTGCCATGACTTTACTGGCGTTCGCGCTGGTCAGCTGGTACACCGCGCACTGATCCTCTCCGGCAGCGAGGCTTTTCTGCGTAAACGCCCCGCTGTTGTTTTCAAACCGTGATGCAGATTCACAACTCTCCTCTTTGTCTTAATGTTTCCTTCATGTTTGTCGCAGATAATAGACCACATCAAGTCTGGTTCGTTATTTGCACACATTGAGGTTTGCCATGTTTTCTGCTCCAAAAACGTCATCTGAATATCTGGTTGTGGCCCTTTGTGTCCTGACCCTGGCGGCTTTCTTACAGGCGTATTTCGCATAATCCTGCCTGTTCATGCCATACCTTAATTCCCTCTCTTCATAAAAACGGTGCAATCTTCTGGAATGCGCCGTTTTTGCTACATTCCTGATACAAATATTGTCCTGATGGCCCTTATTGCCTATAATTGAGAATGATCGTTCACAATCAATGACAGCGACACGCCAGGACTTCCATGCTTGCCCCCCAACAATGCAGTAAAGACGCGCGCATCAGCGCCCGCCGCGACCAGATCATCGCCGCCGCCCGATTGTGTTTTCGTAAGCACGGTTTTCACGGTGCCGGCATGGCAGAGATAGCCAAAACGTCGCAGCTCAGCGTGGGGCAGATTTATCGTTATTTCGCCAACAAAGACGCCATTATCGAAGAAATCGTGCGTCGTATGGTGATGAAAAAAATCCAGCTGATCACCGGTAACGCCCATAATTTACAGCAGATCGCCCACAATCTGGCGCACCGGCGAATTGGTAATCTCAGTTCACCGTTTAAGGAAGATGTCTGTTCGGAACAAAAAGAGCAGGCCGAAATTGACCACGCGCTGATGCTGGAGGTGGCCGCCGAAGCCACCCGCAATCCGGCGGTGGAAAAGATCTGGCGGGATTCAGAAAAGCAGCTGTTTAACGAAGCCAAATCATTCCTTAGTAAAAGTTTCCCACAGTTTTCAGATGAGGAAATGACAGCAAAAGTCGAAAGCCTCGCCGTCATCTGCGAAGGCACCGCCTTCCGCCGCCTGACCACCGTTCACGCCGATGCAGAGGTTCTGGAAGCGTTATACCATCGCTACTTTCAGGATCTCTTCAACACGGATTTCACCCCCAGTAAACCGGAATAACTCCCCACCATGAGCGCTCACCTGCAAGAAAAACGCCTCGGCTATGCCCTGGTTCTCGGCTCACTCGCCGCTCTCGGTCCGTTATGTACCGATTTGTATTTACCGGCGCTGCCAGAACTGGCCGGTGAACTGAATACTTCCACCGCCAGCGCGCAACTGAGCCTCACCGCAGGGTTGCTCGGTCTGGGCTTCGGCCAGCTGATTTTTGGTCCGCTAAGCGATCGCTTTGGCCGCATTCGCCCCTTGTTATGGTCGCTGGCCTTGCTGCTGGCCGCTTCGGTGTGGTGCGCCGTAGCACCGGATATTCATCAGCTGATTGTTGCCCGTTTACTTCAGGGCATCGCCGGTGCAGGTGGCGCAGTACTTTCCCGCGCTGTCGCCAGAGATTTGTACAACGGTCACGAGCTGACACGCTTCTTTGCCTTGTTGATGCTGGTCAACGGGCTGGCGCCGATCATTGCACCGGTGCTGGGTGGCGCGATGCTGAGCTGGATGAACTGGCGGGGGATTTTCGGCGTGCTGGCGGTCATCTCCATCATGCTGTTTGCCTCCTCGGCGCTGAAGTTGCACGAGACGCTGCCGCCGGAGCGCCGTTCGCAGGGCGGGATTTTCAGCATGCTCGGCTCGGTCTTTTCATTACTGAAACACCGTCCGTTTATGGGATTGTGCCTGACGCAGGGCTTCGTGATGGCGGGAATGTTCGCCTATATCGGCGCATCGCCGTTCGTCTTGCAGCAGATTTATCACCTTAGCCCGCAGATGTTCAGCCTGTGCTTTGCGGTCAACGGCATCGGTCTGGTCATTTCCGCGCAGGTATCCACCCGCTTTAGCCGTCGCTATGGCGAAATGGCGCTGGTGAAAACCGGTCTGTGCATTGCCGCCGTGGCGTCTGTCGCGCTGGTGATCGCCGCCAGTCTTGGTGCGCCGCTGATTATGCTGCTGGTGCCGTTGTTCTTCTCGGTGATGGTGATCGGGATTGTCAGCCCGAATGCCGGATCGCTGGCGATGCAAAGTCAGGGGAAAAATGCGGGCAGCGCGTCGGCGCTGTTGGGTGTGTGTATGTTTGCGCTGGGCGCGCTTGCCGTGCCGGTGACCGGTTTCGGCAGTATGCCTGCGCTCTCGATGGCGCTGACCATGCTCGGCTGCTACGCGATAGCCATCCTGCTGTTCGTGACGCTGGTGCGCAAACCGGCTTAACGTTACTTGATGACAGACAGGCAAAAAAAAACCCGCTTCGGCGGGTTTTTTAAGAATTCGGCTAAAGTCAGATAGCGATAACGTTAGCAGCCGACGGGCCTTTGGCACCATTGGTGATTTCGAACTCTACGCGCTGGCCTTCAGCGAGGGTCTTGAAGCCCTGGCTGGAAATAGCAGAGAAATGAACGAAAACATCTTTGCTGCCATCTTCAGGGGTAATGAAACCAAAACCTTTAGATTCATTGAACCACTTAACGCTACCTTTAATCTTAGACATCAAACTTACCTTTACGTGAATGTTGGACACAAAATGTGTGTCATTTACAGTACAGCAACAGATCTTCATTTTGTCCAGAATTCTGATAGCAATAAGCGATAAAGCTCTCATTCCTGACTTTTCGTTGCCGCTTTCTTCTGCAAAATCAGCCCTTCACGCCCTGATATCGCGCATCCTCAGAAAAATGAATCATCGTCATTATTGAAGTCATCAGAGTCGAAATTATCTGACCCGAAGCCCAGATCTGAATTGTTATCGCGCATCGACGCATCCTCCCAGGAAGGCTGATTACTGTCGAAGCCCTGGTTGTTGTCATCCAGAAAACTGCTGTCGGCGGGATTAAGATTCTGCACCGGCGGCTCTTCGATGATATTGACGATTTCCTGCGGCTGGCTGTGATGGAACATGCCGGTCAGCATATCCGCCAGCACCACGCCACCGGCAACACCCGCCGCCGTGCGCAGCGCGCTGCCCAAAAAGCCCGGAGCCTGCGGTGCGGCTTGTGCCGGTGCCTGCTGTGGCTGCCCGGCGTATTGTGAAGGCTGCGGCTGAGCGCCCCACCCTTGCGTGCCGGGGATCGGCTGACTGCCCTGCGATACAGGACGCTGCGGTTCAGGCGCAGAAGCTCCGCCGCCAAATAGCCCGGCCAGAAAACCGCTGCTCTGCGGTTTGGCAGTTTGCTGTTGCAACTGATCGATTTGCTGCTGTAAGGCCTGCACCTGACCGTTCAGTTTGGTCAGCGCGGCTTCCTGAATAATCATCGCCTGCGCCATATAATACGGCGCCGACGGCTGCTGACGGATATGGGCCTGAATCACACGCTCAGCGTCCGCATCACGCGGCGCCGTATTGGACTCAGCCTGTTGCAAGCGACTAAAAAGTCCGTCAATTAAACGCTGTTCTTCAGATTGCATAAATTCACCTTGTTGATGTCGTACGCTTCGCTGGCGATCGCCATGGCGACCGATAGCGGGATTCTATGAATCACACTAATACAATTGAATTGAGGTATGAATTAACGGAGTGTCAACGAATGTGACGAATGTAAATGGCGGTCATAACCGGCACTGCGGAGGATGAAACCCGCCTGCCGGAAAGCAGACGGGATAACGCTGAATTTATTTCTTCGCTGACCAGCCGAGGATGAAATCCTGATCTGGCAGATTGGTGTAGTTACGCACGATGTCGTGGTATGTCTTCGCCGGATCCAGCGTTTTAAACTCTTGCGGGTAGATGAATTTCGCCAGATATTCCATCCCGACAATGTTGTACGGATGGTTGTAGAACTGGTGATAAACGGCGTAGACATTACCGTTTATGACGGCCGGGATCTGCGCCACGCCGGTACGGCTGGTCAGCACCTTGGCCGCTTTATCCAGACTCGCCTGATCCGCACCGTAACCGAACGGCAGAATGTGGGTGACTGAACCGCCTTTCGGACGTGCGGAACCGGTCATGATGTAAACGTCCGGCTTCATGCTGATCACCTGCTCCAGCGAAACGGTGCCCGATGCGCCCGGCAACAGCTGGGAGCCGATGTTATTGGCGTCTACCGCCTGAATCAAACGCCCCCAGCCTGCATTACCGTGGGTGAAGCAGCAGGAATCATCGCGACCGGCAATCGGTTCGATGAAGACGTTTGGCTTGGTTTTGATGGCGGAAACGGCTTTCTGTATGTTCTGGAAATGCGCATTGTAGAACGTGGTGTAGGCGCGGGCGTTGTCTTCCTGATTCATCACTTTGCCAAGCAGCTCGATGCTTGGCGCGGTGTTTTTGGCCGGATCGAGTTCGTAATCTAAGAACACCACCGGAATGTGCAGTGCGGCCAGTTTATCCAGCACGCCCGCCTGTGCGAGAGAATCTTTAGCACGCAGCTGCGCAACCATCAGATCCGGCTTCCTGGCAATCACGGTTTCGAGATCAACCTGCCCTTTATCGCTGAACCCCATATCGAGAATGTTGGCAGATTCCGGCCATTTGCTTTTCAGCATATCCCAGGTGCCGCTGTCGGTTTTCTTCAGCAGGTTATTCCACGCCACCACGTGCTCAAAAGGATTGGCTTTGTCCAGCACCGCCAGCGCCAGTAAATCGCGGCCATCCTGTAAAATTACGCGCTGCGGCGCTTTCTCGATAGTGACTTTCTGTCCGGAAATGTCGGTTACCGTCAGCGGATAAGTGGTGGCAAAAACTGAGAAGGAAGCGGCCATCAGACCGGCTACAGACAGCACGCGAGCGGTGTTCTTGTACATGCAAAGCCCCGAAAATGAGAATGAATGAAAAATGATTTTGATAATTGTTATCAAACAAGCGGAAATAATAAACAAGGAACGATTGATGAGGCAACGCTTTTACGGGGAATAATGCGGATAAAACATGTCGAAATATGAACGGGATACCAGACTGGCATCCCGTTTGAGTTAAGTCAGAGAATCCATAAAACGCCTGAGGTTACGATTGGCGTCCGATGAATTTCAGCAGGAACTCACTGACCATTACGCGTTTAAAGGCGGACTGCGCTTTGTCTGCCGCTGCACTGTGGCCGCCTTCGGTATTCTCGTAGAAATACACATCAGCAATACCCAGCGCCTGCATTTTGGCCGCCATTTTACGCGCATGGTCTGGCCCGACGCGGTCATCGCTGGTCGCCGTCGAAAACAGGACCGGCGGGTATTTTTTCGTCGGATCGATGTTGTGATACGGCGAGAATTCGCGGATAAATTCCCACTCTTGCGGGATCTGCGGATCGCCGTATTCAGCAATCCACGAAGCTCCGGCTGAGATTTGCGTGTAGCGTTGCATGTCCAGCAACGCCACTTCGCAGACGATCGCGCCGAACAGCTCCGGATATCGCGTCAGCATATTGCCGACCAGCAGCCCGCCATTGCTGCCGCCCTGCGCCGCCAGATGTGCCGGTGAGGTGATATTGCTGGCAATCAGCGCTTTGGCGACCGAGGCGAAATCTTCATACGCGCGCAGACGTTTTCCCTTCAGCGCGGCCTTATGCCATTCCGGCCCGTACTCACCACCGCCGCGGATATTGGCCACCACAAAGACGCCGCCGCGATCCAGCCATGCCACCCCGCTCACGCCGAGATAATAGGGATCGAGCGACACTTCAAAACCGCCGTAGCCGTACAGCAGCGTCGGATTTTTGCCGTCGTACACCACATCTTTGCGGCAGACCAGGAAATACGGCACGCGGGTGCCGTCTTCGGACTGCGCAAAATGTTGGCTGACCTGATAACGGGATGCATCGAAATGCGACGGATCCTGTTTAAGCAATTCTGCCTCTTGTTCCGCGCCGTTATCCAGACTGCCAAGCGACAAACTCGCCGGTTGCAGGAAACCGCTGACGGTCATGAAATAGTCGTTCGAATCGTCCGAGACGCCCCATGCGTTGATTTTACTGAGTTCCGGCACATGCCCGAACGGCTCGCGCTGCCATTCGCCGTCTTTTGGGGTCAGCACTTCGAGGCGGTTCACCACGTCACGCGTGATACTCAAAATAATGTGATCGCGGGTGCAGGAATAGCCGTTAAGCTGATCACGCGTGGCGGTAACGCCGCTCAGCGCGCTGTGATCGGCCGGCACAAAAAGCGGCACCAGCGCACGTTCGCCAGCCATAAAAGCGTCAAAATTCATGGTCAGCAGCGAGCCGGACGGCCAGCTTTGCCCGTTGACCTGCCATTCGCTGGAAGGCTGGATCAGGATCCATTCGCGCCACGAACTGAATTTGGCATCGTCAGGCAAATCGATTTTGATCAGTTCTTTTTCTGCGTTCAGCAGGAACACTTCGCGGTGATAGAAATCGATCACCCGCACGACATAATCGTGCTCGAAGCCGGTGAAACTGTCGTGATAGCCAACGGCCATCATGTCTTTTTTAGCCGCGCTGTAGACCGTCGTGGCTTCGCTGAGCGGCGTACCGCGCGACCAGATTTTCACGATGCGCGGGTAACCTGAGTCGGTCAGCGAGTCTTCGCCAAAATCAGTGGCGACAAACAGATGGTCGCGGTCAATCCAGCCGGTGCGGCTTTTCGCGACCGGCAGGAAGAAGCCATCGGTGACAAATTCCAGCGTCTGCAAATCAAACTCGCGCACTTCTGAGGCGTCGCCACCGTCCGGGGACAGGAAAACCAGCGCCCGCTTGTATTCAGGTTTCAACGGAAAGATGCCGTGATACACCCAGTCTTTCCCTTCGGCTTTGCCCAGCGCATCAATGTCCAGCACCGTTTCCCACTGCGGTTCAGATTTACGGTATTCATCCAGCGTGGTGCGGCGCAGCAGGCCGCGCGGATTTTCCGCATCCTGCCAGAAGTTGTACCACTTTTCGCCAAACCGCCCGATGCCGGGGATCTGATCCGGCGAGTTCAGCCCTTTGAGCACTTTCTCGCGAAGTGGATCAAACTCTTTGCCCTGGGTAAAGGCGGCCAGCGTGATTGGATTTTGCTCGTGCGCCCAGGCCAGCGCCTGTTCGTTGCGGATCCCTTCCAGCCAGATGAATTCATCGTGCGGCGGATTCGTTGAGTCAGTTGTCATGCGGTTCTGCTCCTTCAGTCATGCGTTAAACGGGCGTTATTGCACCAGAATGCCCTGAATCAGGCTGGCTTTCACCACGGTCACCTGTGGAATGTTGAGCGCCTGCATAAACCCTTCGACCAGCAACAAATTGCTGACGTCGGTCGCCCGATATTCCCCGGCCAGTTCGCTATCGCCTTTCCACACCTGTTTTTTCGACACGCGCTGCACATCTTCTAAGGTGTAGGTATTGTTTGAGCCATCAGTTTTATTGGCGGAACGCAGCTGGTCTTTGACCGAATAGCCGTGAACGCCGCCGATACCGATCACCCGACGGGTTCTGGCATCCTCTTTGATCTGCGGGCTGACGTGCGTCCGCGCGTAGAAATTCACATAACGCAGCACCGTATTACGCAGCGAACCAATCGGGTTCGGCGAGGCCGCTTTGTCGAGTTCCTGATTTTTCAGCACGCTGATGATGAATTCTTTTAGCGTCACCGAGGCCAGACGCCCCTGATAAATATCGGTTACCGTTTTACCCTTCTGCTGGCGAAAGGCGGTCATCTGCATCGAACCGCCGCCGATGTCCCATACCAGCAAATCTTCATTTTTAATATGGTTGTCATGCAGCGCGGCTTTCGCCGAAATAAACCCCAGTTCAGCTTCCTGCTCCTGCGTAATGATGCGCAGCTGGATCTGTGCCTGCTGGTTAAACTGGTCGATCACCTGCTGGCCATTGGCTGCCGAGCGGAACACCGCTGTCGCCACGCCGGTAATACGCTGAGGATGGAACGTGCGCGCCTTATCGACCATCTGTTTGAGCGCGGTAACGCCCTGCTGCTGCATCGCGGCGCTTAACTGATTATTGCCAGATTTGCCTAAATCATCGTTAAAGCCCAACGCGCGCTGGTCTTCATACAGCACTTTACCCAGCTGGTGGCGGCAAATATCCACCTGCGCAACCTGAATTTTCGTGGTACCGGATCCCATATCGATGCCCGCACGGGTTTCAATACAATGATTAGCCCATGCCGAAAACGTACTTAATGCTAAGGCGATACCCAGAAGATTTTTACGTGTGCAATTCATCTCATCCTGCCCTGAAAAATATAACAAAAATCATAAAGCATTCAGAAATACCCGTTTTATCCCGTTGAGTTCAAGCTTTTTTGCTTCCTGTTTACGCGACAGCTTTCTGTAAAAGTGCGAATACACTGTTCTAAAAAAGCGAAAATCACTTCACTTTGTCCTAAATAATTCATTCTGAGATCCCGCGATGATTTGGCTATTCCTTTTTGTGAGTCAGCTCATGCATTGAACCTATTGGAACGCCTATAAAGAAATCATTACCTTGTGATGACAAAAAATGACGTGGTTGTGAGGTAAAAATGAGGCACGAAAAACAGGTAGTTTCATAAAGGAGTGAAGGTATGGAATGGAAAATTATAGATATCCTGAATACCCCGCACACAGGACTCAAATACATCTGCATTCAGGCGTTTAAAAACCTGAAGCTGATTTTATCGGTTGATGACAACTTCTCGCTGAAGACCGGTGATACGCTGGAAATTACGCCGGAAGGTTACTCACTTAACCGCCATGAAGCGCAGACGCTGAAGATTCACCGCATGATGCCCTATTGTCAGCAGCGCTGGCAGTCGCTTTCAATCCAATGAAGACTTTGTAGAAATGATGATCTTTGAAAAAAACGCGGTACAAACCCCGTAAAAAAGCCGGTTATTACACCGGCTTTTTATTGCCTCTTTTTTGATCCGACAGCCCGTCATGTTCCCCAAATTCCTGCGGCGGCACATCCTGCCAGCGGTCTTTACGGGTGGCTTCATATTCCTGATTCTTCGGATAATAAATACGGTTCTCCGCTTTGTTCGCCTCACCTATCGTCAGCAAATGCACTTCTTCATCGGTGTTGTTGATGAAGTTATGGCAGATGCCGGTTCCCTGCGGAAAAGCCACCGAATCGCCCGGCTTCAGCGGATGCAAATCGCCGTTGATCCACGCATCCGGATGCCCCTCGAGCACATACACAAACTCATCTTCAGCACTTTCTGCATGCGGATAACTGGTGCGACGCCCCGGCGGCAGGCGTTCATGATGGATACCAATACGCGTCAGCCCGAGTGATTTTCCAAGCGGTGCGCCGATTGACATTAGCTCGTCATCGCCGGGATAACTGCCGTCGTCCGGGCCTTCGAGCTCAGTCCAGTGACGGATAAAATCAGGTCTTTCCTTGCTCATAACGCCTCAGCAGTGTGGGCTTAAGCCCAAAACGTAAGATTAATAATGCGTTGGCAATCCTGGCTGCGCAGAATAATTGCTTTGCGCCAGCGTCTTCGGCAAACAGGCAAACCTGATGTGTACCTTTTCGCCATCATTACTTTCGCCAAGCGTCTGGTATCTGCCGCTACAAAAATCGTAAATCTTTTTGTAGGTATCCACCCGACGTTGACGTTCCAGAATTGAAAACACGGAAGACGTATAACTCGCCTGCCCCTGAGCAAAAGATTCATCAAATTTTGCCGGACGGTAGGTTTGCTCCCCTACAGGTTCGTCGATACTTGAGCATCCTGCCAGAAAACCGGCGGCCATAACCGCTGCAATCATCACTATTTTCATATTTTTCATCATTATTCATCCCGGAAAAATGTATTCCAAATCAGTGTAGACCAGGAAAAGCTTAAGCTCTGCCTGCGCTGCCAATACTGTTTTTGCCATTTTGCTTTATGGTCGCCACGGCGCGCTCGGCTGCGGCCAGCCACTGGTGGTAATCTTCCCGCCCCCGCGAAGTGGCGATACCTGCGCTCAGTGAGCACTGGAAACCGGCGTCCTGCGACAGCCGGATTTCAGACGCTTTGAGCAGTAACCGGTATCCCACCGCGTAGGCTTCCTCTTCGGAAATTCCCGGCAGGATCACCACAAACTCATCGTCACCCAGCAATGCCGGAAAATCATGCTCGCCGGTTTCCTGACGCAAAATCGTCGCCACCGAACGCAGCACATAATCTCCGGCCTCACGACCAAACAGGTCATTCACCATTTTTAAATCATCGACGTCGAGCACCATCAGGCAGGAGAGATCTTGTCTGGAACGTTCAAACTCCAGCATCAGTCGCCTGTCGAGCAACCGCCGGTTTGGCAGGCCGAGGAAGGGATCCATCAGCGCGGTTTTCTCCAGTTCATGCTGTTTATCACGCAACTTTCTGGAGATGGAATAATTGGCGGCGCTGAGGGCGATGATATAGAGAGTTGACAGGGGCAGCGTCAGCCACAGGGTACGTACGGTCACCTCTGTATAAAACGTCATGCCCGAAAACGGCCAGCAGACAATAAATCCGATGCAATAAAAAGCCATCGCGCGGCGTAACAGACGCCAGCCACCGGCGGAAAAGCGATCCGCGATAAGGATAGACGTAATCACCGCTGACGGCAGAGGACAAACGCCCATCAGCGCGACCCAGGCGCCACCGGCAATGGCATCAAACGCCAGATTCCTGAATTCGGCCTGATTGGGCTTTTTGGAACGCCGCGAAATCATCATCGCGAGGTGTGGCCAGACAAAACCATTGAACACCAGCAGACTGATTGGCAGCCAGGATGCACCCCGCTCTTCAAGCACAGAAGCAATGGGCAGAAAGCAGAGGAAAGTGCCCAACATGCGCATCAGATACATTCGTCGTAAAAAACGATCCGAACGTTCACGCACGTGGCTTTCATCCGGGAAGAAATATGGCATACCTGACAAAGCTCGCTGAATATAATTCTTTTTATAGTAGTCGAGTTAGTGATGGCGCATCTAGTTAAAGCATCGATTTCAATAGAGGGAATAAGGCGTGTTTTTGACTTATTTAGAGAGAGCTAAGGGTTTAGCGGGGAAATTTGAGATAGAGGGCACGGGGAATAAAAAAACGGCCCCATCAGGCAGTGTTCCCGATGGGGCCGGCAGGCGGTGCGTAAAGCGGATCTATTACGCCGTCAGCGTCGCCATATCAATCACGAAGCGATATTTCACGTCGCTTTTCAGCATACGTTCGTAGGCGTCGTTGATGTCCGGCATGTTGATCATTTCGATGTCAGAACCGATGTTATGTTTGGCGCAGAAATCGAGCATTTCCTGCGTTTCTGCAATACCACCGATGCACGAACCGGCGACGGAGCGGCGGCCGAGAATCATCGACAGCGTATTGAGCATCGGGCTGATATCACCGAGGAAACCAACGAACACCAGCGTGCCGTCGATGTTCAGGGTTGGCATGTAAGGGTTGATGTCGTGAACGTAAGGCACGGTATCAATGATCAGATCGAACTCGCCGTGGGTTGCGGCCATCTGCGCCTCATCCGTGGAGACCACGATGTGATGCGCACCCAGACGGCGTGCATCTTCCGCTTTACCAGCGGAACGGGTGAACAGCGTGACTTCCGCACCCAGTGCGTTAGCCAGTTTCAACGCCATGTGCCCCAGGCCACCGAGCCCGACCACACCGACTTTGCTGCCCTTGGTGATGTTCCAGTGGCGCAGCGGCGACCAGGTGGTGATACCGGCGCAAAGCAGCGGTGCGGCGGCTTTGAGGTCAATGCCTTCCGGCATTCTCAGTACGAAGCTTTCACTCGCCACGATGGATTTGGAGTAACCGCCGTAGGTCGGCATATGGTCATGGCGATCCACGCTGTTATAGGTCTGGGTGTTGCCTTCTAAACAATACTGCTCAAGCCCTTTCTCACACGGGCTGCACGTACGACAGGAATCGACCATACAGCCGATCCCGGCATAATCACCGACTTTGAATTTGGTGACGTTCTTACCGACTTTCGCCACGCGGCCCACCACTTCGTGGCCGGGCACCAGCGGATAGGTGCTGAATCCCCAGTCGTTGCGGGCCTGATGTAAATCTGAGTGACAAACGCCGCAGTACATTACGTCGATCACTACGTCGTCGGCGCGGGCTTCGCGTTGTTCAAATTCAAAGGGCGCTAATGGCACTTTCGCTGACTGGGCAGCGTATCCGAGCACTTTCAGGGTCATGATATTTTTCCTGTACAGGTAGAAAGTAAGAAATCCCGTCCGGATAAACCGGACAGGATGTTGCCAAAACGGAAAACCTGTTCTTTATTTCTGATACTGCGCGTCGGTCACTTTTTCCATCCACTCTACCGGGCTGCCGTTGAGGGATTCAGCAATCGCGATATGCGTCAGAGCGTTTTCCGGCGTCGCGCCGTGCCAGTGTTTCACCCCTTCAGGGATCCACACGATATCGCCCACGTTCATTTCGCGAATGTCGCGGCCCTCTTCCTGTAACCAGCCGCGACCGTGGGTGACGATCAGCGTCTGGCCCAGAGGATGGGTGTGCCACGCGGTGCGCGCGCCGGGTTCGAAGGTCACGGTCGCGCCGCCAATGCGTGCAGATTCTGTGCCGCTGAACGGCGCATCAATGCGCACTTTACCGGTGAAGTAACTTTCCGGGCCGCTCTGAGAAGGGGTGGAACCGCTTTTGGTGATTCTGATTGTGTCGTTCATTTTATTCTCCGCTTCGGCAAATGCTGCCGGGGCCATGCAGGACATCATCATTGATAGTGAAAGCGTAGTTGCTTTGAAGGCGTTCATTGCACTTTCTCCTGCCACGTTATGCTCAAGCCATTACAGACTTATGATTGATTGAACTACGTTACCGTGCTTCGCGTAGGCGGACTAGGTGGCAAAATGCGAAAGCACCTATGAGTAAAATTCATCAATCAATGTCAGGCGCTGAGAATATTGTCGGAGACTTACTGCGTCGTCGGGGTATAAATAATCCTGAGCGTGCCGCGATAACGCCCCGCCGTTTTCGACGATAACGTGAAAGACGGCGTAATTAACTCCATCGGTGCGGGAACGCACAGCACGGAATTTCGCTGACCCGGTAAAACCACGCGTCGTAATACGCCTTTATTGGTACCGCTCCAGATGACCTCGGTGCCGTTTTGTACTGCCTGCCGCGCCTTGGTGAGCGGATTAATCACCTCTATCGAATAATCCAGACGATCTTGTGCCAGATTTTTATTCCCGCCAATGAGATATAACGAAAACAACCCGGTGGCTCTGGAGGGCGCGGCAGAACCTTCGTCCTGAAAGATCAGGCTTACGCGGTTGCTGTCCGAATTATTGCCATCATAAAGACACATATCCAGGGAACGGCTACCGCTTACGGTGGTGGTGGCGCGGGCGCCGGGGAAAATTTTCAACCCGAGATCCAGATTCGCCGCCGCATTGCCAAACTCGGGCAGATAGATCTGCTGATTACCGTAATCCGTCACCTTAAACGTCATGCTGGCGATCCAGTCAGCCAGCTTGATCACGTTGGTACAGCCCACGTTCACGTTCTGCGAATTACCGGTACAGGTTACGGGCCATTGCATCAGCGACATTTTGAGCGTTCCGCTCCAGGTTCCGGCGGAGGGAAATTTACTCAGCTCCGACGAAGGTACATACGCCGAATAATCCGTACCGTCGCCCCTCGGCGTAACCGCGCCACCAAAGGCATTCAGCGGAACCAGATTGGTTGCCACCACCACATTATTTAGCGATCTGCGTTTGGTCATATAGACATTGAGCACCAGCGTCTGTTTAGTGGTGCTTTCGGTAAACAAAACCGGCACGGGATACGGCGCCGGGGACGCTTCCAGCCAGACCGGAAACGTCAGGCAGGCACCGTACTGATTGCTGGTTCGTGACTGACAAACCAGCGTGTTCCGCCCCCATTTTGGTGCGTCGTTGGTGTCATAACCGCCGTTTTCGTTGGTCCAGATAGGCAACTGCGCCGGTACGGACATCCGGTCGAAGGACACGGCGACGCTGGTATTGCGTCCTGACGGCGTGAGCGAAGCCGCCTGCGCGCCAGCCATCAGGCATATCAGCGCCAGACAGGCGAGAAATCTACTTTTCATACAAAATCCCTATTGTTGTTCCTGCGAAGAAAACGCTGCCCGTGCAAGAGGTCCTTCATCCGTACGGCGGGTAGCGATCAGCATTTTTGCCTGCTGCTGAACGTCCTGCGGCACCGACGCAAGTTCGACCGTTTTACAATCGCTGTCGCCGACATAACGCACGACGTCATGCGTGCTTTTCACCTTCAGTTCGCAGCGGTACATCTGCATCCCACGCGCCATATATAAATTCTTCATGCGGTGATCGGTTTCCGCCGTGAATCCGCCCTGCCCTAATCCCGACCAGCTGGCGACATTTAGCGGCGTTGCGCCTTCCAGCGGCGTTTGCTGATTGATCATCAGTCTGCCGAGATAGGTGTAGCGCGAGACGATATTCACCTTGCTGACCAGCATCCGTCCCGGCGCGATAAACAGCGTCCGGCGTCCGGCACCCTGCGTGATTTCACTGCGCATACCGGCGGTAGATTCGATGGAATCATTGATGCTGATATTACTTTGCGTATACGCCGGCACGCTGAACAACGTACGGCCTGTACCGTGCAGACTGGCGCTGCCTGCGCCGTCAACGGAGACATCCACGCGGGTATCCCGGCTGTCATCGGTGCTCGCGACGTTCAGCCCGACGGCAGCACCGGGCAGGCCGTTGCCCCATTTCCCCCAGTACAGACCGGATTTCGCCACCGCCATTGAGGAGTTATAGCTACCGCTGCTGCTTAAACGCTGGCCCGACGCCCCCGAAGAGGCTGAACTGAACGCCAGACTGCCGCTGCCGTACTCGCCGCTGGTTTTCCCGTAGACCGAAGCATTCAGCGTATTGTCCTGATTGCCGTTGAGATTCACGCCGATTTCCTGCTGATTCTGCGCATCGAAATACCAGTTTTGCGCGACGTTATAGCCAATCTGATCTTTACTGCTGCGGTCAGTCTGATAAGTCATGCCCACCGAGCTGTAGTTCGAGCGCGCATTAATCGTCGGCGTGCTGACGCGCGAGAGCGAAACGGAGAGAAATCCGCCGTTATCGCGCTTCATGCCGGTGCTGTTGGTACGCGTAAAAAGATTGGCGCTGGTGTTGATGTTGATGCCGCCGACGCTGAAACCGCGTCCCAGCCCGGCCTGCCAGGTGGTCGTCTGCGTTTTGTTATAACTGCTGCGGCGTGTCCATACCGGCACCACGTCGTTATCATCGAGCTGCGCCGGGATCACGTTGCGACCTTCATTTTTGCTGGCGCTGTAACCGGCGTTCACGTACCAGCTTTTCACCGGCACGCTGAACATCAGGCTGCTGCTCTGATAGCAGCCGCTGAAACCGTATTGGCCGCCGTTGTTGCTGTAACAATCCTGCGCATACAGTGCGCTGCGGTAAAAACTGAGAGAAAAACCGTCGTTATAGGTGACCTGCTGAATGTTGCCGCGCGAGCCTTCGCTGCCCTTCAGGTAACTGAAGCGGGTGGTGAGAATGCCGTCGAGCAGCGGGTTATCAAATCCGTGACTCCAGTCGAGTGCGCTTTCGATAAAATGGTTGCGGTTGGTCGCGGCCACACCGCCGGTGAGCGCGGCTTCACGGGTGAGCGGCACTTTGATCCCCGCCTGCATCACGCGGCGATCGGCACCATTTTTTGATTCTGCGCCGTTGCCCTGAACCTCGCGTTCAGGAATGGCACCGCCCTGCACAAACCATTCGATGTTCTGGCTGGTGGCATTGCCCGTGCGGCTAAAAGGCACCTGCTCGGTGCGCGACAGCTGATTATCTTCGTAAACGCGCAACGTCACGGTGTAGCTGCCGTTAGGGAACGCGGTGGTATCGAGGTTCTGTGTCCCCGCATTCAGATAAAAGGTGCCGAGCAACTGCTGATCGCGATAGGCATCAATGCGCGACGGGCGGGTGATAAATACCGTCACCGGTGTGCCCTGCGCGGCCTGTGAATTGTTCATCCAGGCAAGCGTGGAACCGACGCGCGCACCTTCGATGGTGCTGAGCGGCAACTGGCTGAGGGTAATATTTCCGCCTGCGTTGCTGAAAATATCCCGCGAGTCCATGCGCCCTGCCTGAACGTAATAGCGTTTGCCGACGTCACGGCGCAGGAAGACGTTGTTAAAACGCACATCCTGATGATTTTGCTGGCGATATTTCTGCGCCAGATATTCCCAGTCAATACCGGCATAACTATTTTCCGTCAGCCCGAGCGCGCCCGCGCCCTGTACGGATAACGTCTGGTCATCGTTATTAGTAACGAAGTTAATATTCTGCTGATGGATAAACGCCGTTTCCGTTTCTGCCGTCTGTTCGTAGTACGGCGAGCTCTGGTCTGCGGCAAGCGGCACAAACTCAGGGCCGAGGAACAGCGCGACTTTGGCATTATTTTCATCATAGATAAGTGCAACCGAATCCGTTTCCAGATAGTCACACCCTGCCACGCCGCCGTTACTGCTGCACGCCAGATTCCCGTTACGTGCCATAGGCTTGCCGATCAGACGATCCAGTACTGCTTGCTGCTGAGAACTCTTTTGATAATGCGTCATCACCGCCTGCGCCACGTCTTCCGGTTTGAGGAAAGTGACGGTATCGAGGTTAACGGAGGCTTCAAAAAGTCCGAGCGATTGCCCGTAGACAGAAAGATTGACCCACAGCGTCTGGCCGGTGACCAGCGATTCAAAACCAGGCGGAACCTGGGTGGCAGCACGGGCTGAAAGAAAGGGGGTCAGGGTAATGAAAGAGGCGATTATAACGATGCGGAAATTGACCTTCATTACAGCGTCCTGCTGAAAAAGAATAACAAGGGGGCGAACTGCCCCCCGAAATAATCGATCAGTCAACTCCGGCAAATCAGCTCGACGTCGTTGCCTGTGTGATTAACAGGCTGACCACGCCGGAATAGGTGCCGGTCGTCAGAGGCGCTACGGTTGCCGGGGAGATTTTCAATGGCAGAACGGAAGAACCGTTCTCAGTGCCCGCCGGAAACAGGGATGCGTAAGTCAGGGAGGTCGCCGTGGTGGTGATCGGTTTCAGATCTGCACCCAGCGTGACTTTCAACGGAACGGCGGTACCGGTTACGGTTTCGTTTAACTGGGCAGTACTCACCAGCGCCACGTTGATATTGGCGGTAGAAGAATTCGACCAGATTTTGGTATCCAGTGAATAAGTCGATAAACCACGACCAGGAATATATTGCATATTAATGGTGCCCGGCAGTGCAGTACCGTCTGCCTGAGTCATATCAACCGTCGAATCAACGTTGGCATTGACAGTAATATCTTTCTGCACAGCCTGTGCATTAAATGCAGCCGTTAACGCAGCAGCGATGAAAAGTGGTTTGATTAATTTTTGCATTTGTAGCTCCATGAAAATCTATGTAATGGTCACAACGCTACATAATTCGAGCTGCAGGAAAGTGGCTGAATACAGCCAACGCACCTGCGGCTTGAAGAATGATGCGCATCCATGACCGTTTTATTGATAATGAACTGCTTCATAACAAACAAGTTGTTATTCTCTTAGAATAAGTTGATTATTTTCCGAGAACGTATTCGTTCATATTTCTCGTTTTTTGATCAACATATTTAATTCTTATTTCCTGTGCAGCATTTATTTCAGCTGGCGTCCAGGCTTTGAACCGCAATGTCTCATCCGGATATACCGTGGCGTGTTCCTGTTTCCACTGGCAACTGCCGCTGCTATTTTTTTGCAAGCAGAGAGCGACTTCGCGGATCACCATGCGCACGGTGCCATTGTTTTTAACGTCGCCTGACGATAATGGAATGAGTGATAACACAGCGTGTTTCGGCGGAATATGAACCAGCACGCCCCAGACTAAATTGATGCCCACCTGGTTGCTGATTTTATTCTCCTGACCGGTGTTATCTTTCAATTCCTCCGGCGCACCGACGGCCTCGAAGTAAACACGCCAGGCGGTCTCTTTCTCCGGGGGTTGTAACGAAATAAGACGAATAATGCGTTGCGAACCCGATGCCAGCGCGAATTTATCCGGGGTAGCAATCAGCGAACGCGAAACCGCATCTTCTATCAATATTTCTTTTTCAAATTGCGTGGCAGGGCGATCTATACGCTTAATGCTGACTTTAATAAACTGCGCCTCACCGCTTTGCGACAAAGTCTGTACCTGCGCTGCGCCCTGGCTATTAAGCGTCACCTCCATGGGATAAACGCTCATATTTGCCAATGCAGCAGGCATGGATAAAAAAGTCATTAATATCAGTGAACAACACAGTGATCTGGCGAACTTCTTTTTACAAAACAACGCAAAAGAATTGCCGTAACGCAGGGTCTGATGACGTGACTCTTCCATGATAAATCCTTATAAAATCCATTAAACAACGTGCCGGTAATTCCCCCTCCTGAGAGAACCCCTGTTAACCCGGACATCTGAACTCACGGGTATAACCTGGCGATAAGAAAATTCTCACACAGGCTTTGTTATGTCACTGTCCATTTTTGTGGTTAATTTTTTTAAGAGAAAGGCAAAAAAATCCATACTGTAATAAAAACCGTCTAACTCAATGAAATAGCTAATTAAAATAACCATACAAAAAATAAGTCATTGGCTTTTGAAACTATTTTAACCGGTCAAAATAAAATCACTGTTTATGCTAAATAGCCACTTTAGTGCTAGGATTATCCTGAGAAGGGCAATAAAGACCCTTACTGCTTTTAACAACAATCGCTAAACACCCACTATCGCCATATAGCATAATGAACCGTTTCTCAACGGACTTTAAATTAACACTAAAGAACAATGGCGATATTTTTTTATTTGTATTATGGAACCAGGCAAAGTAAGCAGCAATATGAAGAGCAAACAACAACTCACAGAATTAATTTTTCACCGTGCAGAAGAAATTAAGTCCCACAAAGATATTGAGGCAGTCATGCAGAAGCACTACAAACTTCTGTTCAGACTTTACCTGACTAAACCTCTCTATTTTAAGGTTATTTTTAAAGCAAACCGTTTTATTATCGGTTCGGCCATCATGGCGTATTTTTTCACGACAGAAAAACCGACACTTCGCCACGTCAAAGATTTTTGTAAGAAAACAGGGTTAATCAGTGACAATACGATCGATTCCTTTCTGCTCTTCATCCGGGTAGGCGGTCGTATGGACGTTAAAAAGGATCCGCAGGATAAACGAAAGTTAAACTATCAGGTGACGTCAAAGGCGCTTGATGAAACCCGTGCGTTAATTAATACCATGATGATCCCCTATGGGATGCTTTATCCGGATTTCGATGTCTCCGGATGTTTGAAAATGGAAAATTTCACCGCTGATTATTTCCAAAAATATGCCGAAATCATCCTCAATCAGGTGTATCTCTTCGATATGGTGCCGGATTGTAAGGCGTTCGTTTTCAGAGATGCCGGACACATGCTGCTGATGGATCTCTATATCGAGAGCATCAAACAGCAGACGGCGGTGATCGAGTACAACTACCTAAAAGCCTCGCTCAAATGTGGTGTGTCACGCTCGCACATTAAACGGTGTCTGAAAGCCGCTGAGGTTGACGGATTACTGACGCTCGATACACCGAATAACACCATTATTCTGCACCTGACCTTCATGCAGATGGTGCTGAACTACTTTGCGGTTTACATGGCGATGGTTGAGCATGGATTGCGTGGTTTGCCCGGTGCCCCCCCGCTGCCGGCGCACTGAACCACAAAATTTTGCGGTTCAGATCACACTTCAATTATGTTAACGTTAACACTTGTGATTAACATCATAATTCCGCATCGTACCGTCTGGGAAAAGCAGTAAGTTAACGTTAACAATGTGGTCTATCTCTTCGAAACACGCACGGATATGCCCATGAAAAACAGCCACCGAAGTCACTACACATTGTTGAGCGGATTGCTTTTTTGCTTCTTCTACACCTGGTCCTCCGCCTTTTCGCTTATTTCCCTATGGCTCAGTCAAAAGGTCGGGCTGAAAGGTACGGAAACAGGAATGTTCTTTTCCGCCATCGCCCTGACGGCGCTGTGCGCACAGCCGCTTTACGGTTTTATTCAGGACAAACTAGGACTGCGCAAAAACCTGCTGTGGGCCATCGGCTGTCTGTTACTGGCCAGCGGCCCGTTCTTCATCTTCATCTTTGCCCCGCTGTTACAGGTCAATATTCTGCTGGGTGCCGCAGCCGGGGGCTTGTACGTCGGCGCGACGTTTTTTGCCGGGATCGGCGCACTGGAATCTTACACCGAGCGGGTGAGCCGCATTTTAGGGTTTGAGTTCGGCAAGGCCAGAATGTGGGGATCGCTCGGCTGGGCGGCGGCCACTTTCTTCGCCGGGATGCTGTTTAACATCAACCCGAACCTGAACTTCTGGATGGCGTCATCTTCGGCGGTGATATTCCTGCTGCTGCTGTGGCGGCTGCGCGAAGTGAAAACTGATGCGCTGAACCAGCTCGAGTACGGCAAGCCCGGCAACCTCCAGCTGGCCGATGCAGTTGCACTGTTTCGCCTGCCGCGTTTCTGGGCGCTGATCGTGTTTGTGACCGGCGTCAGCGTCTACAACGTTTACGACCAGCAATTTCCGGTGTACTTCTCTTCGCTGTTCTCGGACGTTAAAAACGGCAACGAGATGTACGGTTTCCTCAACTCCTTTCAAGTGTTTTTAGAAGCCGGCGGGATGTTCCTCGCCCCGTTTATCGTTAACAAAATCGGGGCCAAAAACGGATTATTACTTAGCGGCCTGATCATGGCGCTGCGCGTCTTTGGCTCGGGGCTGGCGGCGGATGCCGTCACGATTTCCTGCATGAAGCTGCTGCACGCCGTCGAGCTGCCGATCCTGCTGATTGCCATGTTTAAGTACATCACCACCCGCTTCGATCCGCGTCTTTCGGCCACGCTGTATCTGGTCGGTTTTCAGTTCATCACGCAGGTCTGCGCCAGTGTGTTATCCCCGCTGGCCGGGCACGGCTACGATCTGATCGGCTTTGCCGACACTTACATGATCATGGGGATGTTGGTGCTTGTCCTGACCCTCATCTCCGGCTTCCTGCTCATCGGTGAAAAGAGCCGGACGCCTCCATCTGTGTTATTCAAAAAGAGTGAGATTTTATGAAACAGCGACTGGAACGCGCAGAACAGGCGTTGCGCGACGGGAAAGCCACGCGCGGCGATACTTTCTACCCACACTTTCATCTCGCACCACCGACGGGCTGGATGAACGATCCGAACGGGCTGATTTATCATCAGGGGCGGTATCACGCTTTTTATCAGCACCACCCGTTCAGCGAGAACTGGGGGCCGATGCACTGGGGGCACGCCACCAGTCAGGACATGGTCAACTGGCAGCATCAGCCGGTGGCGCTGGCACCGGGCGATGAGTATGACCGCGACGGCTGTTTCTCAGGCAGCGCCGTGGACGACAACGGTGTACTCAGCCTGATTTATACCGGCCACGTCTGGCTGAGCGGCGAAGGCAATGACAGCGCTATCCGGGAAGTGCAATGTCTCGCGACCAGCGAGGACGGCATTCACTTCACCAAACAGGGCGTGGTGCTCACGCCGCCGGACAACATCATGCATTTTCGTGACCCGAAAGTGTGGCGCGAATTGGGTTACTGGTGGATGGTGATCGGCGCGCGGGATGAGCACGATTGCGGGCAGGTGTTGCTTTACAAAGGGGACAGCCTGCGCGAGTGGACGCTCGACCGCGTCCTCGCCAAAGCCGATGACAACACGGGTTACATGTGGGAATGCCCGGATTTCTTCCCGCTGGGCGAGGAGCGCATTCTGATGTGTTCACCGCAGGGCATCAAAGCGCAAGGCTATGATTATCGCAACCTGTTCCAGAGCGGCTGCCTGCGCGGCACATGGCAGCCGGGTCAGGATTTTGAGGTGCTGGAAGGTTTCACCGAACTCGACCACGGACATGATTTCTACGCGCCGCAGTCGTTTACCGCTGCCGACGGGCGTCGCGTGGTCATCGCGTGGATGGACATGTGGGAATCGGTGATGCCATCAAAGGCGCAAGGCTGGGCGGGCTGCATGACGCTACCGCGTGAACTGACGCTGCGCGACGGCAACGTTTGCATGGTGCCGGTGGACGAAGTGCGGACACTGCGCCGTGATCATCACCCTCTCCTGCCGCATGTCATCAGAAACAGCGTTGAGCAGATAACGGATAACGCGCAGGCGATCGAAATCATCGCGCAGTGGGATCTCAGCGCGTCTGATGCGCAGAGCTTCGGCATAAAACTCGGCGACGGCGTCTGCGTCTTCGCAGACGCTCAGGCGCAAAGGCTCTGTCTTCGCCGTGATTTCCCGGAGTATGGGATCAACGATCACCGCAGCGTCGCGCTGACGGCTGACAAGCCGCTGGAAATGCGCATCTTTATCGACCGCTCTTCGGTGGAAGTTTTCGTCAATCAGGGAGACGCAACGCTCAGCAGCCGGATCTACCCGCAGCCCGATCAGCGCGCCCTTTCGTTCTTTGCAGAAAAGGGGGAAGCAGTGTTAGTGCAGAGTGAATACTGGACGTTAAGCGCAGGTTAATTTGCTCAGGATGCTATAAAGACGCCCGCTCAAGCACCGGTGAGGCGATTTTTATCAGGCCGTGATTGGGGCGCTGCTCGATAAGATGCAGCACCGCTTCACGGCCAATTTCGCGGTGCGGCAATTGCACTGTGGTCAGCGGCGGCAGGAACAGATCGCCAATGCCGACCATATTGTCATACCCGAGCACGGCGACCTGCTGCGGTATCGCAATCCCTTTCGCCAGCAGCACCTGATACGCCAAAAATGCGATGCGGTCATTGCCGCAGACCAGCACATCAAAATCCGGCTTACCGTCGATGATGAACTTTTCGAGCATCCCGACAACGTCGCGGTAATGTTCATCCCCCAGTTCCATATGAAACTGCCGAAGGTGTTCTTCCGCCAGTCCGGCTTCGCGCCACGCCTGCTCGGCACCTGCGCGACGGCGGACGCCCGCGGGAATGGATTGTGGCAAATAAACGCACAGCGGATGCCGGTAACCTTTACGGATCAGCATATTCATCGCCTGATACTGCCCGTCAAAATCATCGGGAATATAGCCCGGCAGCGCGAGTTCACGGCTGAGACAGTTCGCCAGCACCAGATTTTTATCCATCAGCCGCGCCGGGATCTCAACTTCGCGCAACCCCATGGTGGTAAAAATGATGCCATCGGGTCGTTGGGAAAGCAGCTGGCTGACGGCGCGCTCGCTGTCTTCCTGGGACGTAATGCTGACCAGAAAACTGCTCCAGCCAAATTCGCGGGCGGTGAGTTCTATCGACAGAAGGATTTCAACGGAGAACGGCGTTGTCGCGGTATCAAGCGCCAGTACACCAAGCGTGGAAACTTTACTGCTTTTACCGCGCATTTTCCGTGCAGAGAAATCAGGCACATAATTTAATGCATCAATGGCCTGCTGCACGCGCGCCAGGGTTTCCGGCTTCAGCCTTTGCGGCTCATTAATGGCGCGGGACACGGTCATCAACGAGACCGATGCCAACTGTGCTACTTCTTTCAGCGAAGCCATAACTCTCCCGTTCAGCGAATTTTACCCCCCTGATCCTACACAATAAAACGCCCGCAGCGTAAGCCTAAATCCTTGCAGATGAGAGGCCACAAGCGCTTTGCTCTGAAAACCGCCACGTGCCCCGGAAAAAATAATCAAAACCGTGAACCACTTAACATCTTATGTGAATGTGTTATGTTAACGACTTAAAAACAGGAGCAGGAATCTGATGGAATATTATCTTTTAGTCTTGGCAAAATTCGTTATTGGTTTTCTGATTGTTATTTCCCATCTGAACTTTTCGGGCAAGACGCAGCTTTCACAGATGACGCCGGTAGATTTCATCGGTAACTTTGTTTTAGGTGGAATTATTGGTGGCGTCATCTATAACGATGTCATCCCACTTTACCAATATATTATCGTACTGGTGATCGGCGTCATGCTAATCTCCCTGTTAAACTCGATCAGTAAACGCTTCTTTTTATTTCGCTCCTTCGCCATTGGTAATCCGATTCCTATTGTGAAGGACGGAAAATTTATCATGGAGAATATTCTCAGGCGCCGAAACAAAATTGACATCCTCAACGTCGCATCGCAGTTACACGCTCAGGGTATTCACTCTTTTCAGAATCTGAAATACGCACAGATCGAACCCGGAGGCCAGATCACCGCCGTCTGCGAAGGCGCCGAGATGCCCTCCGTGATCCTGGTGAAAGACGGTCGGGTGCGACATTCCGAACTGGACGCAATTCAGAAAGACGAAGAATGGCTGCATGAGAAAATTACGGCGTTGGGTGTTAAAGAAGTCAGCGACATTTTCCTCGCCGAGTTCTGGCAGGGGCAGATGACACTGGTCATGACGGACGGGAAAGTGTGCCGGTAGGATGTCATCAGCGATGGAAAAGGCAGATCGTAAAGACGCCGTGAAACATGCCTGATGGCCCGGACGCTTTACTTTTCTGCCTGTGATCACTTTCGACACTCGGGTTATTTAGCGGCAGTTCTTATGTTTTGATTTTTCCTTTTGAATCGAAAAGCGTATCCCACTGCTGAAACTCCGTATCTTCAAAAACCAGGCAACCCTGAGCCATTTTTTTAAAATAAGATATTTTTTCATTATCATAAGAGGGAGGAAAATGATTGAAGTTCACTTTATAAGCATCCTCTTTAAGATTTAGAATATAATTCGGACAGAGCAAGTTTATCGTTCCGATAGAAAAAAGACTAAAAGCATGAATGAAAACCTTTGGTTGATTCCCCTCCAAAGATTGCGTTGCCCAAATAGATTTCGGGAACATGTTTACATCATACTTATCTGCATCAATTGAGTAATAATGAGGCGTACTACTCACCATCCCCACTGAATGTAGTGAAGAGTAAATAAATGCATTAAGGAACATTGGAAATAAAAAAACCAGAACGCCAGTGGAGACAAGTACAGCAACAGACACACCCTGTATTATCACCAATGTGTTTTTTTTGGCTTTATTTTTAATTTTTTCCAGGAAAAAGTAAAACAAACAGGGCATGTACGATAAAAATATAAAGGCTATCATGAAGACCAGCCAATATAAAAACACCCACATATCATCAATATTACTGGCCTTTAACACAATCATCAGAGGATAAAAAATTGATGATGAAGAAAAGAACATATACAATGATAAAACAAACACCTCAAAAACATACTGAACAACAACTCGCATAAAATATAGCGAACCCGTTCCGGGCTTAATAATATAATACTTCAACGTATTAACAATACTGAATGCGATGGTCAGCATGCACGCAATATACACTATTTTTACGCTGGATATTTTACCCACTTTGATCAAATCACTCCCCCATGGAATAACAGGGAGAAAAGTGATTAATATCATTATGACTGACACCCCAATACAATAGCATGGCGCAGAAGATATATCATAACCACCCGGCCTGTCTTTTCTCATGAAGTGATAACCGATAAGTAAAGCGCTGGGTAAAACCAGAAGCACTATGACACCCGCTCCAAATATTAACGCAGAAAATAATAAAGATATTAATCCAATATTGATAGAGAACGCATCGAGAAGCAAGTCCGTCCTGCCAATACCGTTTAAATACCTCCAGACCACCGCCCCGGAAATAATGATAAGATAAGGAATGATGAACTTCTGACTTTCAATCACTTTTTTAATGACTGAAAAGAACCCTTCTGAATTTTCTTCGCTCACGTTAAGTCCATTCAAAGTTAAAATATACACTAATGATAATAGCGCGCATCCCCCACAGACAAGAACCAAAAGTCACAATCAAAGCAACATCACGAAAATACAAGCAGACCGCCTGAATAACATCCGTTAATACACCATGGTATAAATTTAATGAATGATTTGGCTTGCTAACATTTCAATTAATAATTGAATATCGCCATCCCTTTGCGAAACAACTTCCTAATCTGAGTGCAACTCTCTGTAAATGCATCCAATCTGTTTCTTTGAATTATTGGCAGATATAAAAAGGCCGCCAGTTTGTGCATTATGCTGTTTTACAGTTCACAATAGATCATTTCATTGGCCTAAAACCAGAAGACGCAGCCCAACAATTCTGAGATGTACTCATTCATTGAAAGCCGGATAACGGCGCTGTAATTCCCCGCAACGGGAATATTCAGTGAATATAAACTGTAGCAATAATAACCGTCAGCATGTCCTGCCATAATTTTATTTTCGGACAATGAACAAACAGCGAATGGGATTAATATGATGAAATCCCATAAAACGATCATGGATCAATATATGAAGTAGAAGTGCTGTAACAATTTACTAAAAAAATCTAAAGATAAATGTCTAAACACCCGTTTTCTCACCTGCACTGTTGGGTAATACTGTTAGGGAAGGTGCGAATAAGTGGGGAAATTCTTCTCGGCTGACTCAGTCATTTCATTTCTTCATGTTTGAGCCGATTTTTTCTCCCGTAAATGCCTTGAATCAGCCTATTTAGACCGTTTCTTCGCCATTTAAGGCGTTATCCCCAGTTTTTAGTGAGATCTCTCCCACTGACGTATCATTTGGTCCGCCCGAAACAGGTTGGCCAGCGTGAATAACATCGCCAGTTGGTTATCGTTTTTCAGCAACCCCTTGTATCTGGCTTTCACGAAGCCGAACTGTCGCTTGATGATGCGAAATGGGTGCTCCACCTTGGCCCGGATGCTGGCTTTCATGTATTCGATGTTGATGGCCGTTTTGTTCTTGCGTGGATGCTGTTTCAAGGTTCTTACCTTGCCGGGGCGCTCGGCGATCAGCCAGTCCACATCCACCTCGGCCAGCTCCTCGCGCTGTGGCGCCCCTTGGTAGCCGGCATCGGCTGAGACAAATTGCTCCTCTCCATGCAGCAGATTACCCAGCTGATTGAGGTCATGCTCGTTGGCCGCGGTGGTGACTAGGCTGTGGGTCAGGCCACTCTTGGCATCGACACCAATGTGGGCCTTCATGCCAAAGTGCCACTGATTGCCTTTCTTGGTCTGATGCATCTCCGGATCGCGTTGCTGCTCTTTGTTCTTGGTCGAGCTGGGTGCCTCAATGATGGTGGCATCGACCAAGGTGCCTTGAGTCATCATGACGCCTGCTTCGGCCAGCCAGCGATTGATGGTCTTGAACAATTGGCGGGCCAGTTGATGCTGCTCCAGCAGGTGGCGGAAATTCATGATGGTGGTGCGGTCCGGCAAGGCGCTATCCAGGGATAACCGGGCAAACAGACGCATGGAGGCGATTTCGTACAGAGCATCTTCCATCGCGCCATCGCTCAGGTTGTACCAATGCTGCATGCAGTGAATGCGTAGCATGGTTTCCAGCGGATAAGGTCGCCGGCCATTACCAGCCTTGGGGTAAAACGGCTCGATGACTTCCACCATGTTTTGCCATGGCAGAATCTGCTCCATGCGGGACAAGAAAATCTCTTTTCTGGTCTGACGGCGCTTACTGCTGAATTCACTGTCGGCGAAGGTGAGTTGATGACTCATGATGAACCCTGTTCCATGGCTCCAGATGACAAACATGATCTCATATCAGGGACTTGTTCGCACCTTCCTTAGTTCCTTGAGGGCAGACATCTGTAGAGACTGGACGCAGAAACGACTCCCATGTACAAGCGGACAATAGCAAACACAAAGCAGCAATTATAATTATTCTCATAAATCAGATCCCTGTCATCCTTTGATGAAATCATATCATAAAACCTGCAATCGTTCTTTAATGACGACTAAGCGATAAGTAATCAGTTTGTACTAAGGGCAGTCATTAAACGCAGCAGGGAAAAGAGACTTAAAAATTTATGAGATGTTTCCCTACAGGGCCCGAACCAGGAGCCTGCGGCTAAGAAGAACGTCGGCGCATCAATAACTAAATGTTTTAAAAGGGCTATTGTGCATTCTCAAGTGATACACAGGAGTCCAGAAACCTTGTCGCTCAGGTTTGCTCAGTAAATCGGGATCACCTGGCTCTAAAATTCCCCCAAAGGATAATGACTACAAAGGGGGATTGATTACGAAGTACTAAAAACAACTTAAGGCATGGGTTGTTGGTTAAAAACAAGCGATATAATCACCACCCCACACTCAATCACCAGGAATTTCCCCACAAAAATATCTTAGGGATACATTCACAAGAATTATCTTAATAAAGCATCCACTAAGCTCACTAATAATTAAGTTACACATTTCCGTGACATACCCTATTTTAATACCCCTTGGATTTATGGTAGTTTTTTGGTGCGTTGAGACAAAGGCTTCTGATCAAGATTTGTGCGCTCTGAATGCAAGGACTATTCGGCGAACTCATCCATTATACATTCACCACACCAATTAATTACAGGCATTGCATTCATCATTATTGTTGAAAAGTAGCTGACCTATTTAAATAATCGTCTGAGTGACTGCCTGAAGGACAGCTGATACAAGCAACCTGTTTCGATCCGATGTCGCCACGTAATAGTAATCTGGTGTAACTCAGGATTAACATTTAAAGGGAATTAAACGATGGGTATTCAGGAATACATTCTTGCCGGCAGTAAATTACCGATCCACAACCACTATCAGCTGCGCTTAACCCGTTTGGAATCCCAGCAGTCTGGCGTCGATATATCGGTGCTCAAATTCAGCGGCAGCGAGGCCATCAGCGACATTCTGTGCTATGAGATTGAGTTCACCAGCGCGGTGAAAGACATTCCCGCCCGGCACATCATCAACTATTCCGCGCTGTTCCTGATGTACCCCGACGGCAAGCCCTGGGAATCTGTTAAACCACGCATTATCCCCGGTGTGATCACCCAGTTCCGCCAGTGCAGCACCTCTGCCGATGAAACCCGCTACGTCGCCACGCTGGAACACCGCCTGACCCGGTTAAATCAGGGCACCAATAACGCGATTTATCAAAACGACAGCGTGATCAGCATGACCGAAAACACCTTCCTGCGTTACAACATGGATCGGCTGGATTTTCGCTTTGCGCTCAATGATCAGTATCCGCTGAAAAAATTCATGATGCAGTTCGGCGAAAGTGAGTACGCCCACATTGCGCGACGCCTGGCCGACAGCGGCATCTCGTACTTCTTCGAATATGACGAAGAGAACAACTGCGACGTGATGGTCCTGGCCGACCATTCTTACGCCTGGCCGGAACCCGTTGCCATCCCGTTCCGCAACCCGGCGGGATTGTTCGACGGCGGGATGGAATCAGTCTGGGAGATGTCGGTCAGCCGCAAGGCCATTCCGAAGTCAGTCACGGTTAACGACGATTACTACCCTGCCGCACAAAGCGATATGACCGGCACAACGGAGACCACCCCGGATTACCCGGCACTGGTTGCCGAAGATTACCGCTGGGGTGAGAACTATCCCGAAGCGGGCAAAGAGTTCAGTAACCAGCCAGGCCAAGGGATGTGGTATGCCAAACGCCGTCAGGAGCGTTACCTCAGTGAGCAAATCACCTTTGAGGGCAAATCTAACTGCATAACCCTGCGTCCGGGGATGGTCATCACCACGCCCGGCAAAGACTGGCCGGAAGCGCCGGACGGCTTGCTTATTGTCTCCACGAACTCTACAAACGTCGCCCGCGATACGGCGTATTTCGTCACCTTCACCGCCGTACCGCGTAACACGCAACATCCCTACCGCCCTGCTTTGTTGCCGTGGCCGACCGTCACCGGCACGCTGCCTGCCCGAATCTCCAGCGCGCATCCGGACGAACCTTACGCTCACATCAACGCCGACGGCCTGTACCGCGCTCAATTTGGCTTCGACCGTACAGAGTGGCAGAAAGGTTTTGAGAGCTGCTGGCTGCGTCTGGCCAAACCCTATTCCGGCGATACCTGCGGCTTCCATATGCCGCTGCTGGACTCCACCGGCGTGGCGATTGCCTTTGAGAACGGCGACGTTGACCGGCCCTATATCGCCTATGCGCTGCACGATTCACGCCATCCAGATCACGTCGCGTTGCCGAATTACAAGCGGAACGTCATTCGCACTCCCGCCAATAACAAACTGCGACTGGACGATACGCGCGGGAAAGAACACATCAAGCTTTCCACACCGGCCAGCGGCAAAAGCCAGCTCAACCTCGGTGCACTGGTCGATGATAAACGCAAAGACCGCGGCCACGGGGCTGAGCTGCGTACCGACGACTGGGTGTCCGTTCGCGGCGGTAAAGGCGTGTTTATCTCAGCCGATATGCAGGCTTCCGCCGGTGGCCAGCAGCTGGATATGCAACAGGCCAAAGCCTTGCTCTCCAGTGCAATGGTAGAAATGCAGAGTCTTTCCGCCAGTGCGCAACAGGCGCAGGCATTAGCCGCCGATATCGACCGGCAACAAACGCTGTTACAGCAGAAACTCGACAAGCTTCAGCAGGCCGTTTTACTCCTCAGCGCGCCAAAAGGTGTCGGTATTGTCAGCGGGGACAGTATGCAGCTATACGCGGAAGACAGCCTGACACTGACCGCGGGTAAGCAGGTTGATATCGGTGCATCCAAAAAGTTCACGGTCGGCGCCGGTGAGCAAATCAGCCTCTACAGCCGTCAGGGCACCAAAATGTTTGCGGCAAAAGGTGATATCGATGTGCAGGCTCAGGGCGGTAAGTTCACCACCTGGTCAACGGACGACACGCATGTTGCCAGCGGCAAAAAAATGACGGTGACGGCGCAGGACGAGCTGGTTCTGATCTGCGGCGGAGCCTACATCAAACTCAAAGGCGGTAACGTTGAAATTGGCGGGCCGGGGAAACTGCTGGTGAAAAATGGCGGCATCGTAAAACAAGGTTCTGCCAGCATGCAGAGCGCGATGAAATCGTTTGAGCCCGAGAATTTCGATGAGAAATTCGCACTCGTACATCCTCTCAGCGGCGAACCTATCCCTAACGCAAAATACCGAATGACATTGCCCGACGGTTCTGTGCAGGAAGGCGTGACTGATGCTGCAGGAAAAACGGCTCTTGTTCAGAGCACACTACTCGACGGTATGAGTTTTGAATTACTTTAAGGATGAAAGAATGAAAACATTGAATAAGCTTGCGTGTGCTTCAGCCACAATTTTTTCTTGCCTGCTAATTACCGCCTGTCATATCCCCACAGCGGCAGACGGCTTTGCTATGACAACCGGTGGAGCAGGACTAACTGAGCAGTCTGGGGTGGTTGAGTACATGATTTACAATGTCCCACCACAAGTTGTTTATCGGATTGATGACCACAGATTTTTCACGCTAGAAAATTATAAAGACTGCGACCATGGAGGCATTGTCTATTATAACGACACCAAGCTCAGAAAAAAAATATACATTAGCGGGGGTTCGAGTAGTAATGATATTTTAACACGAAACCCCACTATGGAATGGCAGGGAGAGTTTATTTATTCAGCCGATGAAAATATAATTGCCTATCCATTTTTCGTCATGTACTGCGCTAGCGATCACATGGATTGCAGTGCAGAGTTGGCATACAGCATTGATGGGAATAAAAACAAACTAAGATTGGGCACTACAACCGGAGATGATACATCGGACAAAAGCATCATCATAACCAATAATAATATTTACGTAAAAAACTCTCATAATAGCCGATATTACTCACACACTCTTTCTTTGGACAGTAATCCAGAAGGCTTTGGGGTTATTATAGAAAAAAATGAGATGCCAGCTATAAATAAAAAATCCATATCAAGATATTTTTCGTGTTCAAATTCGATAAAACCTTCGTCTGTGACTTATTCAAAAAAACAGAGTTACTCACCTGTAGCAACGGGAGTAGTAACAAATGACTGATAGTTCACAAGAGCCAACTCGAACCGCTCCAGTACATATTGACGACAATGGTAAGCATGTATGGGCTAGCATGTGCTCTCCATCCAATAACAAAGTCAGGGCTGCTTGTAACTATCCGATTCAGCTTCCTGGGCTTATTATTTTTGTGCATGGAGTTAACTCTGAAGGTGAATGGTATAAGGATGCAGAAAAGCACATCTGTGAGGGGTTGAATAATAGATTAAACCTTACTAGCGAATTTCAATTGCTGGAAAATGGATATTCAAGTGGTATATCTAAACCCCGAGAGATTACTGAATCAGGGCGTTCACCAGTCATCCGCTTTTATTGGGGTTATTCGGCAGGAAAAAACACTAATATTAAATATGATATCCCTTTGAGGAATGCTCAAGGCGATGATTATCACGATTTGAAAAAATACCAAAAGCTTTCAGATAGTGAATTACAAGCCAAAGGGCCTTTCTGGATGACATTGCCCGACGGTTCTGTGCAGGAAGGCGTGACTGATGCTGCAGGAAAAACGGCTCTTGTTCAGAGCACACTACTCGACGGTATGAGTTTTGAATTACTTTAAGGATGAAAGAATGAAAACATTGAATAAGCTTGCGTGTGCTTCAGCCACAATTTTTTCTTGCCTGCTAATTACCGCCTGTCATATCCCCACAGCGGCAGACGGCTTCGCTATGACAACCGGTGGAGCAGGACTAACTGAGCAGTCTGGGGTGGTTGAGTACATGATTTACAATGTCCCCCCACAAGTTGTTTATCGGATTGATAACCACAGATTTTTCACGCTAGAAAATTATAAAGACTGCGATCATGGAGGTATTGTCTATTATAACGACACCAAGCTCAGAAAAAAAATATACATTAGCGGGGGTTCGAGTAGTAATGATATTTTAACTAAAAACCCTACGATAGCTTGGCAAGGAAAATTCATTTATGCAGCCGGTGAAAAAACTATTACCGCCCCCATCCTGATGATGTTTTGCCCAAGTGAACGTATGGATTGCACCGCAAAGTTAAAATATTGGTCAGATGATAAAAAGGAAATCCCTCTCCCCGTAAGCTTCGGGTTTTCCGGTGATAATATCGATGTAGCAATATTTAATGATGGTTATTACATTATCAACAAAGCTGTATTCTCCTATAAATATAAACTTTACCCCACCCCCTCTGATGAAGATGGAATTCGAGTAGATAAATTACCTGAAGAAATACAAACACCTTCTGGCACTTCACGTTTTTCGTGCAACAGCTCTATCAGTTCAGATGATTTTAGCAAGACGAGAAAGCAAACATTTGACCCGAATGCTACGGAGGCACCACAAAATGGCCAATAACTCGCAAGAACCATTACGTGTTGCACCTGTTCATATTGATGATAATGGAAAACATGTGTGGACTAGCATGTGCTCGCCATCAAATAATAAAACTCGGGCAGCATGTGAGCACCCAATGCAACTTCCCGGCATTATTGTTTTTGTTCACGGAGTGAATTCCGAGGGGGAATGGTACAATGACGCGGAGAAAAATTTATGTGCTGGTTTGACTAAGCGGTTAAATTTACCCGCCGATGTTGGACTGAGGGAAAATGTGTATTCAGATGGTAAGAAAGATATTCGCAGTGTAATTAAAGAAGGGCGTTCTCCGATTATCCGTTTCTACTGGGGTTATTCAACCGGAAAAAACACTAATATTAAATATGAAATCCCTTTGAGGAATGCTCAAGGCGATGATTATCACGATTTGAAAAAATACCAAAAACTTTCTGACAGTGAATTACAAGCTAAGGGGCCTTTCTATTGGGGCGGCGGCGCATTTCAAAATGGCTGCGACCAGTTGGTGTCTTTATGGAGTGAAGAAGGTTTTAGCAAATGGCTGAAGGAAATGCCAATCCCGTTCAGCGTTCAGGCCGCAAATACTGAGTTAGACCGGTTAGTTTCAGACGCTCCTGCGAGACAATATTATGCCCACGCTGCAACAAGGCTGGCTAATTTAATCGATAAAATCAGAAATGATTATCCTAAAGATACCATTACGCTGATGTCCCACAGCCAAGGCACGATGATTGCGATGGCGGCAACCTTGCTTGCCAAAACCGGTCCTGATGCTTTATTTGTGATGAATTCACCTTATGCGCTTGAACATAAAACGATGGACAGGTTCGCCTACCCGTTTAATGAATGCATATCGACTAAAGCCAGGGTTGCCACGTTTGAGAATGTAGTTAAGAAAGTTGCTCAGCAAGCTAACAGGATGACATCTGCGGACTATAGCCGTCTGGTTGTCGGAGTCGATGCTGATAATAAGAGCTGGAAGCCAACAGGGATGGGACCAAACGGTACTTATGAGCGCGACAATCATGGCCGCACCTGGGTTTACAGTAATGCTCATGACCGTGTTATGGGTATGAAAGCCATTCGTAGTATCGGCTGGCAAGGCGTCCCCAACACTCCTGATGGCAATATTAATAAGCTGCTTACTGAACATCAAGGTCATCTGTTCCAACGGATGATGGCCCGAGGGCTACATTGTGGAGGCGATCCTCAGGTTCACACCCCTTTTGGTACACTTCCTCCTGCTGGTGCATCGTTTTGGGATGACGGGGGAGAATTCATTTATCCCGCCCCTCCGGCTAATCAGACACTATTTATCAATGGTGAGAAAGTTCCTGCTCCTTTTGATATACCACTGAACTTCGACGGTACAAGAGTCGGAGATAAGCCTGCAGATGGAACTGATGGCAAGGGTTGGGGGCAATATACCCAGGGGAAAATTAATGATGACACTTTCCCTTACTATGCATCCCTTTATGAAGAGCAATGGATATCCGTACCCTCGTCACCTACATGGTCTTTACCCGGCTCTCACGATGATACGCGGGGCCAATTCACCCGACGCCGTGAAACCCGCGAACAAAAAGATGCCCGTATCAGTAAATTTATCTCACAGCCTAGCGACCACAGCACATTACCGCTGAATCAGCTTTTCATGACTCAGGTGGTTGCTTACGATTTACCCATTGGCTTTTGCGAATGCTCAAACAATAAGAGTGATTTGGAAAAATACCGCAGGCTTGCTGACTGGCAAATATCGGATCCTTATTTTTCAAGTGGGGAACACCCGCACTATACACGCCCCGCTGAAGTCGCTCCCGAAAGCGCGGGGGGCATTGGACCAGACGAACTCGCCAAAATGAAACAAATGGAAATTTATAAACACGGTGGCCGTTAAGGAAGACTGAATATGAGCAAAAGAGTCGTGGTACTCGGTGACAGCAGTTCGCATGGAGGTCGCGTGACCTCTGCCTCTTCAACGTTTGAAATTGACGGCAAAACAGCGGCATTGCTTAACGATACGTTCTCCTGCCCTGAGCATGGCAGCAACCCCATTATTGAATGCAATATGGGCTATGAGGAAGGCGGGTTAGGGATCGTCGTTCACGGCTGTAAAACAGCCTGCGGGGCACAGGTGTTTGCCAGCACACAAACCGTGGACTTCGACTGATGGGCTGGTCAGTGCCGCAGGCTGCACCCTGTGAAAAGCCACACCGCTGGTCTCCGTGGATTTGTGTGTGCATTTTTGCTGTCGTCTATCTCAGTGCGCTGGTGTGGGTGGTCTTCGATACCCCCTCAACGGGGCTCTATTCATTGGCTTCAGGCCATTATCTTCCACTGACCGGTTTTACTGTGGTCGCTATCCTGTTTGGCCTCACAGGCTATCTTCTGCCGCTGGAAATCCAGTCACTTATGTATTTCGACTGGACGCACTGGCAGGCAAATACGCATGCAGTCTGGCAGAAATGGACTCATCAACATTTGTGCATTGTCGAGGCCAAAAACTTCAGTCCCGATGCAGAACTGCTTTTTCGTCTGGCAGGCCTTGAGCCCGCAGACCACGATGTATCTGCACAAGAGACTGTCGGCATTAATATCCCCACAGGAGGAATACTGGTTCCACTGATGGTACCGGCAATCTTATCCGGGATATCTGCGACAACCGGCTCATTGTAATTGAGCAGGAAAACCAGGGCGTTTACGCGGCACGCAATGCCGCACTGGATATTCACCATGGTGAGTGGGTAATATTTCTTGATGCAGATGACGACGTTGAAGAGGGGTTCATCTTTGCACGCTGGCAGACCGCGATAAACACTCAGGCCGATGTGGTGATCTTCAATGCCTGGCGCACGGGTTCAGGAATTTCCAGAACGCCCGTACGCACCAGGCAACCTTACGGACAATCCTTATCCGGGCATGACTGGATACGCCAATGCGTGACGCACCGCGAATGGCCGCACTACCTGTGGCTGCAGATCACCAGATCGTCCTATATCCAGCAGCACTCCTTATCCTTTCAGGCTGGCAAAAGCCACAAAGATATTCTCTGGACCATTCATCTCGCAACCAGCAACGGGCGTTTTTATCTGTCGGATTGCAAGGATTACACCTATAAGGTGAATGCAGATTCCATCACGCACCGGCGCGACTATTTTGATGTCAGGGCACAAAGCTATATTGAAGTCATAGCGGAAATTATCCGGTTGGCCAGGCTGGAGGAAAACAAAGACATCAGCCTGTTTTTGTTCCGGCATGCTTTGGTCGAAGCGCGGCATTTTTTGGGACTTTACCGGAAAAGGGTTCAGAATACCTCTGGCATGAAAGCTAATTTCATATCTCAGATATCGCTGCACTGTTTATTCAAAGGAATAAGTAACATTAGTGATGCATTGTTCTTTATCAAGTTGATGAGAAAAATCTGGCTTTAGTGAAGGTGCGATCATTCAATTAATTAGCAAGCATCTAATCACTCAGACTTTTCGCTAAAGAAAAATCCGAGTGATTTGCGAGAATAGTCCTAATAAATCTCCACACCCTCCCTCATTAATAATTTCGTTACATTTTTCCGTGACCTAGTTTGCTTTAGTGCATCACTGAATTATGCTACTTTCTCATTTCGGGAACGGAAGATTTAAGACAATGGTGTGCTGTAAGTATTCTGTTAATGCAGAAAACTTAAACTCATTGATATATTCACACCATCAATGCTTTATTATTGGATTATGACCATCAATTATCATCGCCTTCCACTGCTGCACTATGGATTGATAAGCAGGAAGAGCTTTAGGTAGTCATTGCTGTTTACATAACGTGATTGCCCGTTATTTGGTTTCAGTTTTGGTATTCACGCCCATGAGCGTTAAAAGGACTTAAACGATGAGTATCCAAGATTACATTCTTGCCGGCAGTAAATTACCGATCCACAACCATTATCAGTTAAGACTTAAACGGCTTGAATCCCAACAGCCCGGCGTCGATATATCGGTGCTCAAGTTCAGCGGCAGCGAGGCCATCAGCGATATCCTGTGCTATGAGATTGAGTTCACCAGCGCGGTGAAAGATATCCCCGCACAGCACATCATCAACTATTCCGCGCTGTTCCTGATGTACCCCGACGGCAAGCCCTGGGAATCTGTTAAACCCCGCATTATCCCCGGTGTGATCACCCAGTTCCGCCAGTGCAGCACTTCTGCCGATGAAACCCGCTACGTCGCCACGCTGGAACACCGCGTCACCCGGTTAAATCAGGGCAGCAATAACGCGATTTACCAGAACGACAGCGTCATCAGCATGACCGAAAACACCTTCCTGCGTTACAACATGGACCGGCTGGATTTTCGGTTTGCGCTCAATGATCAGTATCCGCTGAAAAAATTCATGATGCAGTTCGGCGAAAGTGAGTACGCCCATATTGCGCGACGCCTGGCTGATAGCGGTATTTCCTACTTCTTCGAATATGACGAAGAAAACAACTGCGATGTCATGGTGCTGGCCGACCATTCTTACGCCTGGCCGAAACCGGTCGCCATCCCGTTCCGCAACCCGGCGGGACTGTTTGACGGCGGCCTGGAATCAATCTGGGAGATGTCGGTCAGCCGCAAGGCCATTCCGAAGTCAGTCACGGTTAACGACGACTATTATCCCGCTGCGCAAAGCGATATGACCGGCACAGCGGAGACCAATCCGGATTATCCGGCGCTAGTTGCCGAAGATTACCGCTGGGGTGAGTACTATCCTGAACCGGGCAAGGAATACAGCAGCGAGCCCGGACAGGGCATGTGGTACGCCAAACGCCGTCAGGAACGTTACCTCAGTGAGCAGATCGTTTTTGAGGGTAAGTCCAACTGCATGACGCTGCGTCCGGGGATGGTCATCACCACGCCCGGCAAAGACTGGCCGGAAGCGCCGGACGGCTTGCTTATTGTCTCCACGAACTCTACAAACGTCGCCCGCGATACGGCGTACTTCGTCACCTTCACCGCAGTTCCGCGTAATACCCGGCATCCGTACCGCCCTGCGTTGTTGCCGTGGCCGACCGTCACCGGCACGCTGCCTGCCCGAATCTCCAGCGCGCATCCGGACGAACCTTACGCTCACATCAACGCCGACGGCCTGTACCGCGCTCAATTTGGCTTCGACCGTACAGAGTGGCAGAAAGGTTTTGAGAGCTGCTGGCTGCGTCTGGCCAAACCCTATTCCGGCGATACCTACGGGTTCCATATGCCGCTGCTGGATTCCACCGGCGTAGCGATTGCCTTTGAGAACGGCGACGTTGATCGGCCTTATATCGCCTGTGCGCTGCACGATTCAACTCACCCGGACCATGTGGCGTTGCCGAACTACAAGCGGAACGTCATTCGTACTCCCGCCAATAACAAACTGCGACTGGACGATACGCGCGGGAAAGAACACATCAAGCTTTCCACACCGGCCAGCGGCAAAAGCCAGCTGAACCTGGGTGCGCTGGTCGATGACAAGCGTAAAGATCGTGGTCACGGCGCCGAGCTGCGCACCGACGACTGGGTGGCCGTTCGCGGCGGTAAAGGCGTGTTTATCTCAGCCGATATGCAGGCGTCCGCCGGTGGCCAGCAGCTGGATATGCAACAGGCAAAAGCCTTGCTCTCCAGTGCAATGGTAGAAATGCAGAGTCTGTCAGCCAGTGCGCAACAGGCGCAGGCATTAGCCGCCGATATCGACCGGCAACAAACGCTGTTACAGCAGAAACTCGACAAGCTTCAGCAGGCCGTTTTACTCCTCAGCGCGCCAAAAGGTGTCGGTATTGTCAGCGGGGACAGTATGCAGCTATACGCGGAAGACAGCCTGACGCTGACCGCCGGTAAACAGGTGGATATCGGCGCGACGAAGAAATTCACCGTCGCGGCCGGTGATCAAATCAGCCTCTACAGCCGCCAGGGCACCAAAATGTTTGCCGCCAAAGGCGACATCGACGTACAGGCACAGGGCGGAAAATTCACCACCTGGTCAACGGACGATACGCATATTGCCAGCGGCAAAAAAATGACGGTGACAGCACAGGACGAGCTGGTTCTGATCTGCGGCGGAGCCTACATCAAACTGAAAGGCGGTAACGTTGAAATTGGCGGGCCGGGGAAACTGCTGGTGAAAAATGGCGGCATCGTAAAACAAGGTTCTGCCAGCATGCAGAGCGCGATGAAATCGTTTGAGCCGGAGCAGTTTAATGAGGGGTTTGTGGTTACTCACCCACTCAATGGTAAACCACTGGCGTCCCAAAAATACAAAATCACGCTGGATGACGGGCAGGTCATTGAAGGGCTGACCGATGAAAAAGGCATGACCTCTCTCACTAAATCACAAGCCGCGCAGGATATGGTCATTTCGTTACTGGATGGCGAATAAGGATTTCAAGGAAAGAATATGAAAAAAATAACTAAATTAATCATCAGCGCGCTCAGTCTTTCTGTTGTGATAAGTGTGACAGGTTGTGCTGTTGGCCCCTGGGGAGGCCTCATTATAGGTAACCCTTTTTCCGGAATAGCGGAAGCTCGTCAGGCTCGAGAATATAATGAAAGGCAAGCAGAATTAAAGAAAGAAGCTTTACAGAAAGAGCTATTGGCTGAAAAAAATTACGGGCCGCCACAGGTGATATATCGTATTGATCAAAAACGCTATATCACGCTTGAAAAGTATACCCATTGCGACAATGGTCAGATATTTTTTCATAATGATGAAAAAAATATAAAATTACCACTAGCGGTCTCATCGCGAAGCGTAATGAATTACAAAGGAAAATTCATCTGGGCAGCGAAGAGCGACAACATGCTGGCTTTTCCTTTAGTGAGAGGCGGCAACGATCATTGTAGTGACACTATCAAAAACTGTGCTTATAGCATTCTGTCAGCCAGTAACGATGGGGGGGAGAAATTTAGTGAAATTATATTCGGTGCAAGTAATAGCTCAAACTCTAAAGAGTACACGGTTGTTCTTACAGATGATGCTATCTACACCAAAAGAGACAAATATCCTACTGATAAATTTTCTGTCGATACAGATGGTAAATTTTATAATGTAAGGCAAGTCTGGGTCCAGGATGAACTTTATAAAGGCTTGTTGAAGTTCGGGGTGCCAAAAGATGTTTTAGCAAATAACCGAGTAGGTTATATACCTTCTTGGCTAAAAGCATTACACGATTACTCTGATATTCAAATTCATGAAGTTGATGTAAAGGCTCATACGTTGTTAAACCAACTCAATAACTCACCGACTTTAGAGAAATTACCTGATGAAAAGATCGGTAAATCAATAAGTAGTGAATTTACTTGCAATGATGCACTGATACCGACTCAACTAAAAAATCAAGGATGACCATGAAAAAGCTAACTTTACTCGCAGGTGCATTAATATTTTCGCTAACCAGCCTGAATAGTTGTGCCGTGACACCGCCTCCGGTGCAAACATCGACGCAGCCAGAAAAGCTGGCAGTACAACCCATCCATAACCCTCCACAGGTGATTTATCGTATCGATAAAAATCGGTATCTCACGCTGGAGGATTATTCGAACTGTGATGATGGGTCGATTTATTATCATAATGATAACAAGAAGATAAAAACGAAGCTCTGGTTCCTTTCCATGGGAACAATGAACTACAAAGGCAAGTTTATCTGGGCAGCGAAAAACGACGACATGCTGGCGATTCCATTAGTGAGTGGGGATAACGATGCTTGTGGGGACCCACTCCGAGGCTGTGCTTACAGCATTTTGTCAGCCAGTAGCGATGGGGGAAAGAATTTTAGTGATATTAAATTCCATGCGAGTAATAGCTCTAACTCTAAGGATTACACAATCATTATTAGCGATGATGCCATCTACATCAAAAGCGCCTACTACGATTCCGAAAAATACCAAACAAATAGCGCTGGTGAGTTTTATAACGTGAGGCAAGCATGGATAGAGGACGAATTTTATAAGGGAATGTTGAAATTCGGTGTACCTGAAGATGTTTTAGTAAAAAGTAACCCATTAGGCTACTCATTTATTTGGCTAAAAGATAAACATAATTATTCTGACGCCCAGATTCATGAGGTAGATATTAAGGCTGACGCATTGTTTAATCAACTTAATAACTCCCCTACGTTAGAGAAACTCCCTAATGATAAATTAGGAATCTCACTTAGTAGTAAATTTAGTTGTAACGTTGGTCCGATGCCGACTAAACCAAAATATCAAGGATGACCTATGCCTGAACTATATAGACACGAGCAGCCTACTCGTTTACTGAACAGTGAAACGACACCTAATGGTATTCAACAAGCCAGAAGTACTATGAGTCCGCAAAATGTTTGTGTTCGAGGGGAGGTAAGAAAAGGTATCCAACTCCCAGGTTTGGTTATCTTTGTTCATGGCGTTAATTCTGAGGGTGAATGGTACACACCAGCAGAAGAAAATCTTTGTAAAGGTCTAAATACTCGTCTTGGACTTGAAGGTAGCAATTTTCAGTTACATGCTAATTTGTATAACGAAGATAATACGTTTCCGGTAAAAATTAGTTTAAAAAATCGCTCTCCTGTTATCCGCTTTTACTGGGGATATCGTGCCCAAAAAGACGCGGAGAAAAATTTTGTCATTCCACTGAGAACATCAAAAGGTTATAGCTATACCGACCTCAATGCTGAACAGATCCAAAACAGTCAAGATCCATTTTTCTGGGGAGGAGGTCCTTTTCAAAACGGCTGTACTTCACTGTATTCGTTGTGGAGCAAATACGGCTTCAGTAAATGGATCAATAAAATACCGATCCCGTTCAGTACGCAGTTTATCAATGAGGAAACAGACCGGCTTCTGGCAAATGCACCGCCGCGCGAATACTACGCTCATGCAGCCGAACGACTGGCAAATTTAGTGAAGAAAATTCGCGAACTTAGCCCGACGGATACCGTCACCGTTATCTCTCACAGCCAGGGCACTATGATTGCTACTGCCGCAGCAGCAATGGAGGGCGCTGCACCTGATGCGCTTTTTATAATGAATTCCCCGCTCTGCCTGGAAAGTAAGGGGATGGATTATCTCTCCTACCCATTAGCCGAATGTATTTCTGAAGCCGCCAGACGCGTCACTTTTGCTGATATTGTCGGCAAAGTGGCTGAAAATAAGGACCGGCTTAAGAACGCTAACCCTAAGAAACTCGTCTGTGGCCTTGATTGTGCGGGTGAAAACTGGCAACCGGATGGTAAAACCACCAACCCTGATGTCCCGGAGCGGGACAATCACGGACGCACGTATATTTATTGCAGCCCACACGACCGGGTGATGGGGTCGTCACCCTTATTGAGTATTGGCTGGCAAGGGCTTCCCAATACCAAAACCAGCAACTATACCCAGCCGCACCCTGTTTTTGCGATGGTGCCGAAAAACTCACTTTTTGTGCGCATGCTCGCCCGTAATATGGCCTGTGGCGAAGCACCTAATCCGCAAACGCCGTTCGGTACGTTGCCGGATATGAGCAGGGACTGGAAACCAAATGGCGGCAAAAAATTCTGGGATAGCAATGATTCTGTGTTTAGTCGCCAGGCATGGCCTAATCCGGACCCAAACCAAAAGCTGTTCATCAATGCCGAACAGGTCCCTCTGCCAATAACAGCGGAGCAGTTGGCTGATTTCGATAAAGACCGCAAACATATTGAAGACTTACCCGCCGATAAAGCAGCGCATTCCATCTATCTGGCTGATAAAAATTATGACCGTTATGGTTATAGCTGGAGCACAAACGATCCGGCAACAGGGAAGCCCAACGACAATACATACAAATACTATATCAAGCTCTATGGGTACAATGAGCGCAAAACGTTCCCTGTCTCGCAAGGCTCAGGCTCTCCCTATGATAAACGGAATATAGACAGGGAAAGCGTTGAGCAAATGCGCTCACGTATCAGCCAATATATATCCCGGCCTGCCGACCACAGTGATTTACCCCAGAACCCGTTGTTCCTTCAGCAGGTGCTGGCCTACGACTTACCCATAGGTTTCTGTAATATCGGTCAGAATGAAACACAGATGCAGATGCTGCGCGATATGGCTGACTGGACACATAGAGGGTCTGATGTTTATTTCGCAACAGGTACATTCACGCCGCCTCCGCTTCCATCGGCTATTCGTAAAGACGTTGACGCCGATGCCCAGCAACGTTATGACGCCGCAGTGAAAAAGGCCGAGGCTGACAATATCGCATTAGTCCGGGCACAGAAACCGCAGGGAGAACTCGCATGAAAAATGTCGTAGTTCTTGGGGATAAAACATCCCACGGCGGTAGCGTGATATCGGCTTCATCAACGTTTGAGATTGAGGGAAAAAATGCGGCGTTGCTACATGACATGGTCAGCTGCGAGGAACATGGTCCTAACCGCATCATCGAATGCGAACCGGGTTATGACGAGCAGGGAAAAGGGATTGTGGTACATCTCTGCAAAACTGAATGTGGGTCGGTGGTGTATGCCAGCCTGACTGATGCAGGGTTCGAATAATGAGCTGGTCAGTCCCCCAGGCGAGCTTGCCGCAAAAACCCATGTCATGGTCGCCGTGGGTGTGTGTGTTTATTTTTCTGCTGGCTTTCGCGTTGGCTTTGGTCTGGGTTGTGCTCGATACGCCATCAACCGGGTTGTACTCCCTGTCTTCAGGCCATTATTTGCCGCTGACCGGTTTCACTTTGGTCGGAATATTGGCGTGTCTGTCGTTTTATCTCCTCTCATGGGAGGTTGGCGCGCTGATTTATTACAGCTGGACACACTGGCAGGCAAACACCAATGCAGCATGGCAAAACTGGGCACATCAACATCTGTACATCGTTGAGAGCGTCAGTTTCACCACCGAAGCAGACTTATTCCCTCGGGTAGCGGGTTTATCCCGTCCAGAAGACGATGAAAATGATCTCGCCGTTTTGCTGTTTCCTGATGAAGATGTGCCGCCGGGGATTTATCGCTTTGAAACCCTTTGTCGGCACATTTTTGCATCCTTTGAAACCGCCATGAAAGCACTGAACTTACCCAAACAGGGGGCATTCAACCTTTACCTTCAGACACAAACCGCGATAACTGAAACGCACATCCTCTACCTCGAAGAACTTTGGCAAACGCTTTATCCTGAATACCAGTTACAGATAAAACCGGTCGATGCAGGGGCGTCTCTGGAGGCCTGGGGATCCTGCTTAAACGCCCGTATGCCATCGATTATTATCGCTATGCACTACTACGACGGCGTGGACGATAAACCCATCCCCGAAATCGCCACCGGCCTCCTGCTCTCCCCCGCCCGTCTACTCAAGCAAGATGCACTCAGCAGTCTCCCGCAGCTTTTCAGAGCTATGCCGTTAAATCTTAAGAAGCTACCTGAAGACTTACAGGAGCTGCGCGATATGGCCCAGCAACCGGCAGATTCACTCCGGCTGGTGTGGTTCTCCGGGCTCACAGAAAGCCTGCGTCAAAAACTCAATGCGGTCGTGCATGACCTCAAACTGCCGCTGCGCCAAGATGCGCCGATGGCGGGGCAGCTGGATTTCGACAAAGGCTGTGGAAACTATGGCCCATTGGCAGGATGGCTAATGGTGGGCGCCGCCGCCGATATGGTTACGCGTGGTCAGGGGAGCCAGTGGGTGCTAACCGCTGCTGAAGATGCTGCCTGGGCGATTGCCGTGGGGACAAAAGCGCCGGTGAAGTCTGACTATCATAGCCAGTTGCCCAATGACACTTATCCGGCGGGCTGTCTGGTGGCTTCCCTGTTATTCAACCTGGTGTTGTTCTGGTTCCTCGGTCATGTGTTCCCGGATTGGTTGTTCTCATTCTGGGGGGCGGTAAGCGTGATCCTAACCCTGATCGTCACCATGATTGGCAGCGTATTTGCCCTGCGTTTGTTGATAAATCGCCTGCTTGAGCCGCACTTTATCCGCTCTGCGCAGCGGGAAAAATGATGTTTAAAAAAATTATGAGACCACTGGGTCTGCTATTTCTGTTGCTGGATGTCGCCGTCATCATCATCAGTGTGGCAGAACAACACGCCGCGTTCGTCCAGCCTGAACATCATCAGAGCCTGTTGCTGACTGCCTTTGTTATCTTGCTCACTGCCACGTTCATCGCGATGTCGTTTTCCCTTGCCACGACCCCGGCCCGCTGGCGTGCGCCGGTTCGCCCGAAAGGTGCGCTGACGGGGGAAGAGCCTGAGCTTCCCGTTGCCCAGGCAAGCATTGACGTGATGACGTTGAAAGCTGCGCTACAGCAACGTCACGGTTACCGCTGGAAACGCAAACTCCCCTGGCTGCTGGTGATGGGCGACGTGGCCGATGTTGAGCAGGTCGCGCCAGATCTGACCGAACAGGGCTGGCTGATGGTCGGTAATATCGTGCTGCTGTGGGGCGGGTCCCTGATGGCGGGCGGCAATCCTGCCGATCTTCTGGCGATCCGTCGCTTGCGTCGTCGTTGCCCTGCTGACGCGCTGATTTGGATCAGCCATGAGGCGCAATATACGCAGGCATCACAGGCCGATGCGGTACTGCGAGGATATGAATCAGTCCGTCGCCGCCTGCGCTGGGAATTGCCGGTGTATCTGCTGGACAGGCGGGAACAGTTATGGCCGCAGCCGGAACGTCCGGTGCAGCTGGTCGGGGTGTTGCAGGACAAACGCCTCACGCCCGACTCTTTATCCTCTTCCGTTGAGTCACTGCTGCCTGAGCTGCGCGAACGCGGCATGGCACAAATCAGCGAAGATTTACGCCATGAGTTTTTACTGCGCCTCGCCGGTGATGTAAAAGACCGCCTGAACAACTGGATTGATGCCTTCAAACCGCTGCTCAGTGGTTATTTCCCGCTGCCGCTGTATGGCGTGGTGTTTTCACCGGCGCTCACGCCACATGCCTATAATCCGCATGAGCGCGTGGCCGTGCCGATCTGGCAGGATTTAGCGGCGAACATCAACCGCCGCGCCGGTCGTCCGGTGGGTGTCACTGCGCGGGCAGTTGCACAGTGGGGAGTTGCCGCCGTCATGTTGATAGCCGTAGTGGGTACGGTGGTGTCGTGGGCCAGTAATTACCGGCTGGTGACGCAAAGCGCAGCGCTGGTTCACCGGGCAGAAGCCTCGCCCTCACCTGCCGTGCTCTCTGCGTTGCAACTCACCCTGCAAACCCTGTTGGTTCAGCAACAAGAAGGGACCCCGCTGTACCGCCGCTTTGGTCTGGATGTGACGGACTCGCTTCTGCCTGCACTCTGGCCAGCGTACACCTCGTTAGCTCAGCGGCTTATTGTGCAACCGGCTCAGCATCAACTTAGCGCGTCGCTCACTTCAGGCATGCCTGACTATGACCCGCTGAAAACCTACCTGATGCTGGCCCACCCCGATAAAACCGCAGACAGTGACGCGCAGCGTTATTTTGCGCAGCAGCTTACGCCGTTGCTGAAAAACGTTGCCCCGCAGGATATCGCTTTCTTTGCCGCACAGTTTGCCCTTCACCCTGACTGGAAAATAACGCCGGACAGCGAAACGGTGACGCGGGCGCGGTCTGCCTTACTGCAGGGCATGAGCGGAACCGGGGCTGAACAAAAACTCTACGCCGACCTTATCTACCGTACGTCACGTAACTACGGCAACCTGTCGCTGACACAGCTGCTTGACGGGCAGGATGCCGAAGGGATGTTTACCCTTGATGCTGACGTACCCGGCAGCTTTACCCGCCAGGCCTATGAAGGCGCGATAGCCTCTGACATTGCTTCACTGGTCGCACGCCGACAGGAACAGGTGAGCTGGGTACTGGCGGACCCCGCGCACCCTGTTGAAACTTCCTTGTCCCCCATGGCGTTGGGCGAACGTCTGACAGCCCGCTATTTCAATGAATACGGTGCCGTGTGGCAGAAAACGCTGAATCAGTTGAAAACGCCTGCGGCCACCAACCCTGAGAAACGGCTGACACTGGCCTCCGATATGAGCCGCTCCCCGCAAATCGCATTAATGAAACAGCTGGCGTGGCAGGGACTGTCGGGCAGCCCGAACGAACGCCGTAATGAGGTCAACCCACTACTGGAGCCGGTGTTCGGCGGCGTGGTGTCGATGGTTAGCGGTGCGGCCAACGGCAAGGGCATTACTCTTTCCGCGTGGCGGTCACAAACGGCCAGCCTGCGCGACAAGATGCGTAATTTGTCAGCGGCATCGGGTGGGACAGCGGCGTTGTCGCAATCGGTATTTCGCGGTACGCAAATCGATAACACAGTGTCTGAATTACCTGGCCGTCTGCGCGTGCAGCTGGGCAGTGGCTGGCAACCGATGGCACAGGCGCTGTTTCTGGCCCCGCTCAGCCAGACGTGGAAAGGCGTAATGACCACCGGCGTAAAAGGCATGGATGCGCAGTGGCAACAGGAGGTTGTCGCTGCCTGGCATGAAGAATTTGATAACACCTTCCCATTCACGGAGAGCAACAAGGACGCGTCGTTAGCGGCGCTGAATGATTTCATCAATCCACAGACGGGACAGATTGCCCGCTTTATCCGCGAGCACCTGAACGGCGTGCTGGAGTACCAAGATAACCGCTGGCAGAAGGCCGACAAACTGCCGCCGGGGCTGACGATCAATCCGGCCTTTATCAGCAAATTGAACCAGCTCGACCGCTTAGGTCACGCGCTTAACGATACGGGGTGGGGATTTCGCTTCCGTCTACAGGCGGGTACCGCGCGTGATGTGGTGCAGACCGAACTGAGTATCGACGGACAGAAGCTGCTGTATTTCAACCAGATGCCGTTCTGGCAAGACATTCAGTGGCCGGGTGATACCTATGCACCCGGTGCATCACTGATGTGGACCAGCGTTCGCGCCGGTGCGCGGCTCTATTTTGATACATCAGGTACGTGGGCGTTTTACCGTCTGCTGAAGAAAGCCAAGGTGACGTCGGTGGACGACACCCATTACCGAGTCAGCTGGACGGCAGAGGACGGACTGCCGCTTAACTACCGTTTGGCGTTTACCGCTGGCAATGATCCGGTAAGCCTGTTGAGCCTCGACGGTTTCAGATTACCAACCACGATATTCCGCTAACACAGAGATTAAAATGGACGATGATTTCTTAAAATACTTCGACGGCGAGATGCGATATCTGAAGGAAGCCGGGATTGAGTTTGCCAAAGAGTTTCCGGAGCTGGGGCGCACCTTAGGTCTGGACGGCAGCCCGGTACCGCGCGACGATTCGGTGGAGCGGTTGTTCCAGGGCTTTTCGCTGATGATGGCTAAACTTCGCCAGAAGATTGATGACGACATTCCGGAACTGACCGAGCCGCTGCTCGCGCATCTGCTGCCGGTGGTGAACCGCACGTTACCGTCAACGGCCATCGTCGAGCTGACACCCGCCGTGCCAGAACTGCACGTGCGCGAAGAAGTCCTGCCCGCCGAGAGTGAACTGTTTACCCAGCCGCTGGGCAATGACCGCCAGCGCTGCGCCTACCGCACCACCCGTGCGCTCACGGTGCATCCGTTTGCGCTCGAAAGCGTCAGCTTATTCACCTTGCACGAAGGCCAGCAGGCACTGCGCTTACGCTTCACCCTGCCTGCGCTGACCGAAATTCGCCCCGCCGACTGGCAGAATATCAGCCTGTACATCAACGGCGACCGGCCGTTGCAGTCGGCGCTTTATCTGGCGTTGAGCCGTCAGGTGAAACAGGTGAAGGTGCGTTTCGGGCAGAGCTCGTCTGAACTCACGCCGGTCAACGCGCAGTTTGTACCACACTGGCAAACAGAGCATGACGCCAGCCTGTGGCCAGAAAGCGACAGCCCGGCGCTGTGCGGGGAAATGCGTCCGTGGCTGGAATATTTCACCAGCCCTGAACGCTATTTCTTTATGCAGTTGCGCGGGCTGGAGACGATGGCCTTCCCGCCGGACACCACCACCTTTGATATCGAAGTCACGTTCAGTGAGCGCTGGCCGTATGATTTAGCCGTGCCGCCTGACGCCCTGCGCATGCACTGCGTGCCGGTGATTAACCTGTTCCGCCTGCTGGCCCAGCCACTGACGGTGACTACGGCGGTCAGCGATTACCGCCTGCGACCGCACCGCCTCAGCGACGGCCATACCGAGATTTACACCGTCAACGACGCGGTGCAGGTGAACGAAGACAACGCGGAATTCAGTTACGTGCCTTACAGCCAGTTCCGGCAGAAAGGCGGAATGCTCAAATACGAGAAATCCTGGCCAGACCGCTATTACCACACGCGGATGTATCGCGGGCCTTCGGGGCTGAACGAAACCATACTGATGCTCGGTGGCCGAACCCATGACGCGCACAACGGCCTGAAAATGCGCCTGAATATGACATGCACCAACGGCGCGTACCCACGTATGGCGTTGCAAGACACGGTATTTGACGGCGAGATGGCGCTCGGCAATCTCGAGCTAAAATGTGCCACCCGCACCAGACCGTCGATGCCGTACTACCCACCCACCGCCGAACTTTACCAGTGGCAGGTGATGTCACTGCTGCATCCGCAGGCCATCGCCGGGCTGATGGAACTCGACACATTACGCCACGCCCTCGGACTGTTGAACTGGACGGATGACCCGAACAACGCCCGCCGCATTGCCGGTATTACGCACGTTGACTATAAACCGTCCCACTACCCCGCCGAAGGCTGGCACGGCGTGGCTATCCGCGTGATTCTGGATGAAACACAGTTCTTCGGCCAGGGTGATGCATTGCTGTTTAGCGAAATTCTGGAGCAGTTTTATACCCAGTACGCCGATATCCGCCGGTTTATCCAGCTGACGGTCACGCTCAGTCAATCAGGCTCGCAGTGGTCATGGCCTGAGCGTCGCTTAATGCGGGTACTGTTCTGATGAGCAAGGATACTCACAACATCACCGATATGACTGAAAATAACGTGCCGGAATTTTGGCGGGACAAAGATGGCGATGACCATTCACACGCTTTCAATTTCTACCGTTTCTGCCAGCTGCTCGAACAGCAGATGTCAGACAAACCGCCGCTCGGCAGCACGTTTTCTCCCAAAGATGACCCGGTGCGCTTCAGGCCGCACCCTGGCATGGGTTTTCCGGTCAGCGAACTCAAAGCGGTAGAGAGTGACCCGAACCATCCGGGTAAACCACCCACGGTGCGCACCACCTTTATGGGGCTGTACGGCGTCGATTCTCCGCTACCCAGCAGTTACGTCGATGACATCACCCAACGGCGCGAAGGCCATGAAGGGCTTGAAGCCTTTTTAGATATCTTCAACCACCGGATGATGACCCAGTTTTACCGCATCTGGCGTAAATACAGCTACCCCGCCACCTTTGAAGCGGGAGGCATCGATAAAACTTCGCGAAGCCTGATGGCGTTGACTGGCATCACGGACAGCGGCGACATCCCCGCGTCACGGCTGCTGGCGATGCTGCAACCGCTGGTGCGAACCACCCGCACGGCAGAGGGAATTGCCAGCGTGATCAACACGCAAGCGCCGAATACGCGGGTCACCGTAAAACCGCACAAGGTGACCCAGATGCTGGCAGGCAAACGGGCAAGATTCTCGTTTTCAGAGCAACAAAGGCTGGGCGATCATCTGGTTTTGGGCAGTCATACGGAGGATGCGAACTACTGCATTGGCGTGGAGATGTTTACCGAAGATCCGGTCGAGGCCAAAGGCTGGTTGCCCGGCGGGCAGCTTCGCAAAGACGTCGTCACCCTGCTGCGGGTCTATTTGGGATGCGACTACGATGCCAGCCTGACGCTGACCATCCCGATAAAATTGGCTCCGCTGCCGCGTCTGGGCGATCGTTCATTACTGATGGGGTATAACGTGGTGATGGGACTACGCGAGGATAATCTGGACGAAATGCCTGAGCAGGTGACGATGAAGCTGGGGCGGATCAGGGATAAGAACCTTAACAAAATAATGTAACTGATAAGGGAGTGCAAAATATTAAATACCACGAAGGGTTTGAGCAGGCCGTGCTAACCAATGATGTAATTAATGCCAGCAAAATTTAAGAGTATGACCATCATTTTGGCGATAATGACTTCAATGTCATAAATTCCCACTGAGCAATAATGTACTTTCTACAGGGTTGCTTCAAGGTTACATTAATTAACGAGTGAACAAGGATTAGGAGGAAAACGCCGTGGTGAAGCGCATTGATTATCAAATCGAAAAGTACAGTTTTACAGACACCGAGGAGACGCCACGTTTACTCGGCAATAGGTGGAAGTCGCTGACGAATATTTGAATCATAAAGCCGGAAGTGAAAAACGTCTGCGAATTGCACTACTTAATGTTGATTACGTCACCAGCTTTGAACTTCCTTTTCGTCTGTAACTCATTCGTGCTCCCGAGTTAATTGAACGATTTCGTGAGGGGTTATCAATTCACCATTAACTGTTGGGAAATATTTTTTGGGGCTCGGGGAGGTTGCCCATAATTTCATTCATCTAATAAATGAAGTTAGTTTAATGGATTCAAGAAAATAATATTTTGTTGTGAAAGCAAAGAAAAACCCTGAGCTCATCGCTATCTCTCTTGAAACAGGTAGGGGATTTTCTAACGGAAACTCTTAGTCTGATATTTTTAGATTTTTTAAAGAAAACACTTTACTATTCCATGTCAGTCAATTCCCTAAAAACAATAGTACAATGAAATAAATTCCTGATTTTTCAATCTGATAGTTATTTTTGGTGTCGCCATTAAGAACGATTAAATAGAAACCCTACTGTAAGGCGAAAAACATGTCGCATCATCCTTCTCATGATGAGTATTGCTTAATTTTAGTTAAGTAATATCATACTTCCCTTGACGCTAAATTAAATGTATCAGTATTGGCGCTTTTTAATATGTTTTACATAATCCGTTCGTGGCCTTGCAGGAAGCAAAGCTCTATTTTTCTGCATGTCGCAAAATAAGACTTTTCCACCTCAGACAATATGCAGAAAGGTTATCTCATGTCTAATAGCTTCCAGAATGAAATTCCGAAAGCGCGCGTTAATATCAAACTTGACTTACACACCGGCGGCGCACAGAAGAAAGTCAAATTACCACTAAAAATTATGGTAATGGGCGACTACAGCAAGGGTAAAGAAACCCGCCCTCTTTCCGAACGTGAAAAAACTAACATCAACAAAAATAAATTTAATAGCGTATTAGCGGAATTCAGCCCGTCGCTGGACCTGACTGTGGAAAACACGCTGGCCGGCGATCACAGTGAAGAAAGTATCAAGCTCAGCTTTATAGACATGAAGGATTACGAGCCTGAGCAGGTTGCCCGTCAGATCCCGCAACTGCGCGCCATACTGGCGATGCACAATCTGCTGCGTGATCTCAAATCCAATCTTCTGGACAACGCGACGTTCCGCAAAGAACTCGAAACCATTCTTAAAGATCCGCCCCTGAGCAATGAACTTCGCAGTGAACTGAACGCTCTGGGACCCAAGGCATAACGGCCTATCGCGTAGGACTTTTCAGCAGACGGTTCACTATCTGCTGAGTTTGTTTCCTGAGCCGCTACATGGCGGTTGAGCAAACAAAAACATCACCGGACATCGATCTTATGGGCCAGGGTTTCCCGCAAAGGAGAAGGCTATGGGCGGTAGCGTACCTGAAAAAGGAATTCAGCATGGAAAACAAGTCAGCCGTTTTACTTTGTCGTTTAACCCCATACTGTGCACAGGCGCTGGAAGCCGCCGCGACGCGCTGCCAGACCCGCGCCCACGCGGAGATCTCCATCGAGCACTGGCTGCTTAAGCTGCTGGAGCTGGGCGAAGGCGATATCACCGTGATTGCCCGCCCCTACGAATGGGACATGGACGCCCTGTGGCAAAGCCTGCTGGCAGATCTCGATGCCCTACCGCGTTCCGTACATTCGCGTCCTCAACTTTCTCAGGATTTACTATCGCTGATGAAAGCGGGCCGTCTGGCGCTATCTCTGCAGGATGACAACCAGAGCATCCGCAGCCTTAAACCATTACTGAATGTATTGTCCGAAGGGCGCCCGGAATTGCAACAACAGGAAAGCCTTAGCCGCACAACTTCCGCGCTTTCTGAAAACCCATTGACACAAAAAGAAGAGTCCGGCGTGACCGGCCAGTCCTTAAGCGAAGCGTTGCAGGCCGCGCTGGATAAATTCACGCTGGACGTCACCGCAAAAGCCAAAACGACCAACAGCGACCTGCAGGAACTGCTGCGGCCGATCCTGCGCGATCACTTCCAGCCCGCGCTGCTGGCCCGCTTCCAGACGCTTGTCTACCGCCCGCTCGATGCCACCGCCCTGCACACCATCGTCGAAATGAAGCTGGCGCAGGTCGCCAAACGTCTGAACAAACATTACGGCCTGAGCTGCACCATCGAAGAGAGTCTGTACGACACGCTGGTCGCTGCCTGCCTGCTACCGGACACCGGCGCGCGCAACATCGATAGCCTGCTCAATCAGCAGATTTTGCCGGTGCTGAGCCAGCAACTGCTGAGCCGCATGTCGCAGAAACAGCGGATGACGTCACTGACGTTAGGCTGGGATGAAGAGGAAGGAATTACGCTGGCGTTCAAAGGGGAAGAACAATGAGTATTGCCTCGGTATTTTTCGACCACAGCCACCACAAGCTCGCCGTACGCGGCAGCGGCGCACCGCTGGATGTGCTGAGTTTTGAGGCCGAAGAGTGGCTGAGTTCGCCGTTTAAGTACGACATTCAGTTCACCAGTGCCGATAAAAACATCGACCCGAGCACGATGCTGATGCAGGACGCCTCGCTGACGCTTCAGGCACCCGTCGCCGAAGCCTTTGGCGTTTCCGTTCAGCAACCGCAGCGCGTGATCCAGGGCGTGGTTACCGCGTTTACGCATCTCTCCACTTCTAAAGATGAGAGCCGCTACGCGCTGTGTCTGCAACCGCGCCTCGCCCTGCTTTCCCGCAGCCATCAGAACCGCATTTATCAGGACATGTCCGTGCCGGACATCGTAGATAAAATCCTGCGCGACCGCCACGATATGCGCGGACAAGATTTTGTTTTCACGCTCGCCCGAGAGTATCCGCGCCGCGAACAGGTGGTGCAGTACGGCGAAGATGACCTGCGCTTTATTTCACGCCTGCTGGCCGAAGTCGGTATCTGGTTCCGTTTCACCGCTGACCCGAAACTCAACATCGACGTCATCGAATTTTACGACGACCAGCAGTTCTACCAGCAGGGGCTGACTCTCAACGCCGTGCCGCCTTCCGGCATGCACGACAGCGGGGTCGAGTCCGCGTGGGCACTGTCGAGTATCCATCAGGTGGTGCAAAAATCCGTCAGCACCGGTGATTATAACTACCGTACCGCGACGTCAGACCTGTCCGGCAGCGCCGATATCACCCGCGGCGATGCCACCACCTACGGTGAAGCCTATCACTACGCCGATAACTACCTGACCGCCGGTGCCGAAGGCCGCGAGCCACAAACCGAAAGCGGCGCGTTCTACGCCCGCCTGCGCCACGAGCAGTATCTGAATAATCAGGCGCGCTTTAACGGTATCGCCAACGCCGCCACCTTAGTACCGGGTATGGAGCTAAAAGTGACCGGCAGCGATGCCCCTCCGGCTTTCGTCAAAGGCGTGATTATTGTTCACACCCATTGCTCGGCGCGCCGCGACAAAAGCTTTGAGGTGGCATTCGACGCCATCCCGTACTCCGAGGATTACTGCTTCCGCCCTGCTCCGGCCAGTAAACCGGTCATGGCCGGGACGCTGCCCGCCCGCGTCACCAGCACCACCGCCAACGATACCTACGGTCATATCGACAAAGACGGACGTTATCGCGTCAACATGCTGTTCGACCGGGACGCATGGGAACAGGGCTACGAAAGCCTGTGGGTACGTCAGGCACGCCCTTACGCCGGTGACACCTACGGCATGCATATGCCGCTGCTGGCGGGTACCGAAGTGGCGATTGCGTTTGAGAACGGCAACCCGGACCGCCCGTACATCGCCCACGTCCTGCACGATTCGGCGCACGGCGACCACGTCACCATCAAGAACTACAAGCGCAACGTCCTGCGCACGCCGTCAAACAACAAACTGCGCCTCGAAGACGAGCGCGGTAAAGAGCACATCAAGCTCAGCACCGAATACGGCGGCAAAAGCCAGCTGAATCTGGGGCATCTGGTAGATGCGGCAAAACAGCAGCGCGGGGAAGGCTTTGAACTACGCACCGACAGCTTCGGAGCCATCCGCGCACAGAAAGGGATTTTCATCAGCGCTGATGGCCAGGCAAAGGCTCAGGGGAAAGTGCTGGAGATGCAACCCGCTATCAGCGTGTTGAAAAACGCCCATGAGCAGATGCAGTCTATTTCCGAAAATGCCCAGACGGCGACGGCCAATCCATCAGATCTTCAGGCTCAAATCAGTCTGTTGCAGCAAAACCTCACAGAACTTAAACAGGCAGTCCTATTACTGAGTGCGCCAAAGGGGATCGCGTTGAGCAGCGGGGGTCATCTGCAAATGAGTGCCAGCGATAACCTGATTGCCACCGCCGGTAAAAATGCCGACGTCAGCGTCGCGAAAAACTTCTTTATCGGCGTAGGCAATACCCTAAGTATCTTCGTCAGAAAGCTGGGCGTGAAGCTTATCGCCAATCAGGGGCCGATAACCCTGCAGGCGCAAAACGATCTCATGGAGCTGCTGGCCCGTAAGGCCATCACCATCACCAGCACCGAAGATGAAATCAAAATCACTGCGAAGAAAAAGATCACGCTTAACGCTGGTGGCAGTTATCTCACGCTGGATGAGAACAAGATTGAGTGTGGTACGGCGGGTGACTATCTGATAAAGGCGGGGAATTACGGACGTTTAACTCCGGCAACGAATAAGGTTCAGATGGCCGTGTTCCCGCTAATTAACCAAGATGAATACAATATTCAATTTTCATTTTCTGACGACGAGGGGTTGCCTTATAGTAATTCAAATTACATTCTTTACCTTCCAGATGGAACAGAAACAAAAGGAATGACGGATGAGCAAGGGAAAACAGAACAGATATTTACTGACACCCCAAAAGAAATAAAAGTAAAATTAATTAACGAATGCCTTGATTATTTTTCAGAGGATGAAAATGGTTGATAAAACCACAAGCGGAGTTCCATCTAAACAAGACAACTTCGTTTTAGAGAAAAATATAAGCAATAAATTCAACGCAATGGTTAATGATACTCTTTTGGAGCAAAAAAGAATTTTATTAATAAGAAAGAGTGAACTCGAGACATGGGGTATCGAACAGCAAAAAGAGTTCAAAAATATTTTCGGCATATCCGATGAAAAAGCTAGAGCATGGATTCTAACTGGTGTAAATGACATGCTGAAGTTAAACGAAAAATTAAGAAGTGAAAATTTCAGACCAGTTAATGAAAATATCCATGCGTCAGTTAATAAAACCCAAATTGATAACTTCATTATAGATATTGGAAAGAAATTTAAGGGAGATAAAATGACAGGGAAAGACTCTCGCGTCTCAACCTTTTGTCATGAAATGTCTCATTATGGGTTCATCCTCAATTCAGAAGATATGACACCCAACAATCAAGATCCTGAGAAAACATCCCCTGCTCAATTTCAGAAAAATGCGAATGAATTAGTCAGCACTGGTAGCCAAAAGGTCATGCAAAATGCTTATAACATTGAAAGATATTTTGAAATCAAATAGAGCTTTATGTTTTACACTGTTATTTTCATGTTTTTACTCCATCAACTCGAAAGCAAGCGAAGAAGTTACTTTAAGAAAGTATGGGTATGGTAAATTATATTGGAATGGGGTACTGCATAAGAAACCAGAACTTTATCCTTTGTTAGAATCGAAGAGATATATAACACCAGACACCCCCCCATCAGGAGTACCACCTTTTTACAAAACAAGTGATTTGGAAAGTGAAAATATGCAATTAGATACAAAAGTAATCTTACATTTATCTATCAACCAAAAAAATGGTGACGTTTTTGCCATAGTGAAAATTGAAAATAACAGTACGAAATCTTACTTTATGAGCATGCAAAATTTACCAAAATTTAATTCCAAAAAGATGACTAATTCACTACCGTGTAGCGAAATGTTCTTAATAACTGCTGATAACATTAGATTGGATTACCTAGGCGGTAAATGTAGCCATAGCTCTTATCAGGAACGTGATTCTTGGGTTGAAATTTTTGCAGGGAAGTCTTTATCCTACCGCGTTAAATTAAATGACACCTATGATTTCCCCAGTGGGAAAATGAGATATAACATAGGGACCTTGGAGTATTCTATGGTAAACGAAAAATGGTTTATAGAACAAAATTCCAATGTGGCGTTTTTTTCAATAATGAATAAAAATGAAATGTGTGATGAAGAGGAATACTCAATGAGAATGATTAATCCAGATAAGGCCAACTGTTCTTATGCGGATGACGCCGATAACATTGAGGGTTTTCTATCAAAATATAATTTTAACGGGGGGGATCTAAATGGATTTATTTTACGTTCTAATCAAATTATCACTGAGATTGATGGTGATGAGATCAGATGATGATTTTCTTGAAAAGAGTGACTCTAATGCCGCGGCCCTTTAAAAAGATTTTCGATGATTTAATGAGAAAACATGATGTAAGAGTGATGATGAATGCGTGTAACATTGAAAGATACTTTTAGTTGGTATATATTTAAATTATTTTTATTAAATTTTATCGTCTCATCCTATGTGAAAAATGATCAGAATATACCAATTATATAAATGGTTACGGCACACTGTATTGGGTAGTAAAGGCGAACATCACAACAAACCTGAAATATACTCACCACTAGATTCACCCGTTATAAACCTGACAATTAAACACTAGATAAAATAGATCAAACTTATATCACCAACCTATCTAAAGAGATAAAAATAAATCAATATAGGGTTTTAAGATTTATTAAAACATCCAAGTAAGAAGCGAGAGAATTCTTGCGAAAGTCATAACTTTCAATAATAGCAAGGTTCATAAACAATAAATATTCACCTTTTTTTTATTTTCAATCAAAAAATATTCGCGAAAATGCGACACATTCTACTTATTACATCAGATAACATTAAATCATATTATCTTGGTTCATTGTGCAATTACGGGTCAACCTTTGACGGCCAGGATTATCTAAACCACCAGCAAATAAAATTTATCTTTCTCAATAAAACTTAATGATGCATATGCATTAGTTGCTGGCAGAAAGAATTAGGACACAGGAGTATTTACTAGTCGATAACAACTGGCTTATACAAGGAAGTATTGATAAGCCATCCCCATATTAATTTGGAGATAAAATCGCCAAACATTTAAAAATAAATAATTAACTTCATCAGACCACTGCACCTCACCTCACAATGAAGATAATGTTGAGAACTGCCTTCCTGACATTATTATTGTGGTGAAAATTAAAGCGACTTTATTACTCACCCCGGTATAGCATCAATCTTTATCAATGGTGATAATATAAAATATATATACAAATTAGTTTACTGGATACAAAAAATATCATCTACGATAGCAATAAACCTGATGGTGAACGCTCGAGTCATATAGATAAATTACCCTCTAATACAGGCTATAAAATTTTCAACCTCAAGTAAGTCGCAAGAAATTTCATATGGTGTGGCTGACAATGCTAATTATGCTGATAAGGACATTTGTACATGACGAACTCACTGCCATTTTTCGACCACAGCCACCACAAGCTCACCGTTCGCGGCAGCGGCGCAGCGCTAGATGTGCTGAGTTTTGAGGTCGAAGAGTGGCTGAGTTCACCGTTTAAGTACGACATTCAGTTCACCAGCACCGATAAAAACATCGACCCGACAACTATGCTGATGCAGGACGCCTCGCTGACGCTTCAGGCGCCCGTCGCCGAAGCCTTTGGCGTCTCAGTTCAGCAACCGCAGCGCGTGATCCAGGGCGTGGTCACCGCGTTTACGCATCTTTCCACTTCTAAAGATGAGAGCCGCTATGCGCTGTGTCTGCAACCGCGCCTCGCCCTGCTTTCCCGCAGCCATCAGAACCGCATTTATCAGGACATGTCCGTGCCGGACAGCTGAACCTGGGGCATCTGGTAGATGCGGCGAAGCAGCAGCGCTGGGAAGGCTTTGAACTACGCACCGACAGCTTCGGGGCAATTCGTGCGCAAAAAGGCATCTTCATCAGCGCCGACGGTCAGGCAAAGGCTCAGGGGAAAGTGCTGGAGATGCAGGCAGCGATGGATTCGCTGCAACAGGCTCAGGGGCTGGCGAAATCCCTCAGTGATGCGGTGCAAACCGCCAAAGCTGAATTAGCGCAGATAGCCGCGCAAAAAACATTAATGGAATCCGCAATGAAAGACCTCCAGGAGTCAGCATTGCTGCTGAGTGCGCCGGCGGGGATTGCACAGGTTTCGCCTCAAAGTATTCAGATCAGCACTGGCAACAATTTTATTCAGACCTCGGCAGAAAACAGTGATTTCAGCGTCTTTAAGAAATTCACCGTGGCCGCAGGCGAAATCATCAGCCTTTTTGCCAAAACGCTGGGCATCAAGATGTACGCTAACAAAGGCAAGGTCGACATTCAGGCGCAGGGTGATGCGATGGCGTTAACATCGCTCAAACATATGAAAATCATCAGTAAAGATGATGAGGTCATTATTCAGGCAAGCAAAAAAATCACCTTAAGCTGCGGTCAGACAGCACTGGTTATCGAAAGCTCGGGCGTCACTGTACTGACGCCAGGTGAAGTGAATGTGAAAAGTGCCAGCTTTAGCGAGGTTGGCCCGCAAAGTTATCAGGTATCACCACCAGAACTTCCGCCAGAAGCGAAATGTGTAGAGAGTGCTCGCTGATGCAAACAGATAAGTCACTCTTTGAGTTGTTAAACGCGAAACACTCTGAATACCGGTAACCTTTTTGTCCGTTCCCCGCTGGAGCACTGGCTGTCGCAAACCTGTTTTGGTGATGATCATAAATCGGACACTAAAAAACCTATGTGGCACAAGAAAAGCCTTGCCGATATGCAGGAGGCGATGACGCAGTTGCATATCATCGCCAGCGGTATGTCAGCGCAGTTGAGTGGCGACTGGGCCACCGAGTTGATGAGCAGCACCCGTCTACTGGGTAACCGGATGGTGGCGGCACGGGTGACGCTGGCGGATTGTAACCCAGCGGGCTCTGACTGGCTGGTTGAGCTGACCGCCATCGGCGGCGGTGAGCGCTTATTGCTGGCACGCAGCGCCTCGGCCACGAAACTGGCCGGGCTCACGCCACCGACACCGCAGACATACCAAACAACGCCAATTAGGTTTGGCTCTGCGATGAATGTAGCAGTTATACCGCCACCCATTACTGATAAAGCGTCTGTTACTTCTCTGGCTGAAACCTGGTCTCTGACAACAGCCAACACTCAGCACGGGGTACAGCTTGACGGCGAGTTTCCGCTCAATACCACCCGCTTTACCGGCGCTGAACTGGTCGTAACCTACTGGCCGGACAAAACCCAGCAGGATGACAGTCTGCAACTTACCACCCAACTGGACACCTAACCCCAAAGGATTGCGCTAACATGCTACTTACCTCATTTAATGAATCGAAACCAAAGCTCAACCCTCCAATTTCCTGCTGGCGGGAAGATATGCCGGAGAACCATGAGCCACAGTTGGTGCCACCACAACTGCACTGGCTCACTACACTCAACGACACCTTTCTGGAAATACCTCGGTATAGCACGGAGGTTTCCTGGGGGGGAATGCTTGCGAGTGCAATTTTAATGTTCACTCTTGGTATTGGCGTGGGGGCTTTTGGTTTTGTCATACAAGGAGGGTACGATGATTATGTGATGACTGTTATAGGATTAGGGGGGGCATTTATTTTCTTTTGCCTGACTCTTTTTTGCCTAAAAATGTATTTTGTCCAGCCCCGCGACCAGCCCTTCCGTTTGAATCGCAAAAGACAAAAAATCTATATCTACGAATACAAACATACATTCTTCCCCTGGCTGAAATGGCCGGTCACCATCCGCTCCTACAACTGGGCCGACGTGCATGGGGAAATTCGCTATTCCAGCACCCGTTATGACTCGGGTTACCAGCTTTTTGGTTCCGTCTGCGAGCCCGGCACTAATAAAGTTGTCACCCGCTTTCTTATCGCCAAAGAGCGAAGCTCGCGGGAACAGTTGTGCCAGATCTGGAGTTATCTCTGCGTGTATATGCAGCACGACCAGGTTGTTGCAGAACCTGACAGCCCTGGCCGCCCGGACGACTGGCGACCGCGCAAAGCTGACCAGTGGCCTGCGGAGATGGAACTGGAATCAACCACTGCGCCTTAAACCGGTTTGCATCGGCAACTGGAATTGCTTCTCTTACAATTATTCTGCTCAAACCGACACGTAAAACTGTGCCGCGTCATTATAAATAAACAATTTTTTATTTATCTAAAAAGGAATTTTACATGAAAAAAATAAGCTTAATACTTTGGATCGGTCTGCTTGTTAATATATTCATTACATGCATTGCTTGGCTTAATTTATCTGTGGCGCCGGGCGACTACGATTATGACAGTTCAAACCGGTTATGGTCTATTATACTCCCGTTATTCATTGTTGCGTTGATTATGCAAATTGCAAGCATTGGGTTATTATTTAGAGCGCCTAAAGCAGGGCGGATTATCGCAGGCATTGGCGCATTCTTCATGATGCCTATTGGTTTGGTATTTTTCATGGGTTACATGTCTAGTTATGAAAAAAATCTAATCAGGGTATGGCTATATTTCCCTCTTCAGAAGAAGAGGAAAATATAAATACTGAGGAAAAGCCAGGTTCAAATACACCTACAGAAGGAAATGGGGATGAAAACGTAGAGACGAATGAAAGCTTGAAACTATACTTCAAAACAACCCCGTTCTTTATTAATGGCGTAGTGTTTATTGTGCTCGGAGGGGCGATAATGGCCATGGGTCTCGGAACCGGTGGAATTTTGGTAGGGGCTGGCGTGCTGGCTCTGGTTAATGGTTTCCGCCTTAAAAACCGGATTGTCATCGGTTTGTCAAAAAAAGAGTTAATCATTACCCCTGGTCTATATTCCGAAACCTACCGCGCCCCGTATAATAATGTCAAAGTCACGCATATGGATAACCGCCTCTTTAAGTTACACATACAAACACCTGATGTGGATAAGACCTGTACACTGCGTAAGGCTTGGCTTGAGGGAGATCGCGACTATGTTTCGACAGCCATGAAAAATATTTTATCTAAACTGACTGAAGACAATGCCGCGTAAATAATAAATCACGGTAACTTCTACATTACTTTTGAATAAACTCAGGGGCGAAATAAATGTAAGGCATAGGGAAATACTGTTACCTATAAATCATTACCTGCCTCTGCCATTTAACTCCCCATAGTTTTCTCATACAAGAAAAAAGATATGGCCGTAGATTTAAAAAATATTCCTAAAACCTGCATCAGATCCACCCCACCACGACTGTCACGCTGGATGGTAGTGCTTGTTATTCTCGTCGGTTTAAGCATTTTACTGTCTCGTCTATTGACGGGAAAAAATAATATGTGGCTGTCTGTCGGTATTGATCTCCTCCCTGAAAACAGTGCCAGCCTAAACTAAAGTATCCGGTCTTTCTTTCATCTCACTGAGAGGCATATCAACCATGAAAAAGACCCGTTATACTGAAGAACAGATAGCATTCGCCCTTAAACAGGCCGAAACAGGCACTCGGGTGGAGGAAGTGTGCAGAAAGATGGGTATTTCTGAAGCCACTTTTTATAACTGGAAGAAAAAATTTGGCGGTATGGGCGTAACAGAACTGCGCCGTTTGCGGCAGCTTGAGGACGAAAACCAACGGCTTAAGCGTCTGGTGGCGGACCTCAGTCTGGATAAGGAAATGCTCCAGGATGTCATTCGAAAAAAGTTCTGAGGCCCATTCAGAAGCGTGAAGCGGTGACTTACCTGCTGGACGCCTTTCGTATCGGGCTGCGTCGTGGTTGCCGTTTAATGATGCAGAGTCGCACGGTATACCTCTATCGCAGTTGTCGTGATGACAGGGCCCTGACTCACCGGATAAGAGAAATTGCGGAGACACGGATCCGCTATGGTTGCCCGCGCATTCATATTCTTTTGCGCAGGGAAGGCTGGTTAGTCAACCACAAGAAAACCCACCGAATTTACTGTCAGGAAGGACTGAATCTGCGAGCAAAACGCCCACTCAGGCATGTTACAGCCAGGCACCGACACGCCCGTCCAGAAGTGACCGCATTAGATCAGTGCTGGAGCATGGATTTTGTTGCTGATAATCTGTTCAACGGGCGTCGGATACGTGCCCTAACTGTAGTGGATAATTTTAGTCGTGAATGCCTGGCGATCGAAGTTGGTCAGGGGCTGCGCGGAGAGGATGTGGTGGCTGTTATGGAGCGCCTGAAACAAATGCAGCACCGTATACCACACCGGTTGCAGACGGATAATGGCAGCGAATTTATCTCTAAAGCGCTTGACCGTTGGGCATACGAAAATAAGGTGACAATGGACTTCTCACGGCCCGGCAGACCGACAGATAATGCTCTGGTCGAGTCATTCAACGGGAGCCTGCGCGATGAGTGTTTGAATGTGCACTGGTTCCTGTCACTGGAAGATGCTCAGGAGAAGATCGAGCACTGGCGGCAGGAATATAACCAGTACCGGCCACATTCCTCATTAAATAACCAGACTCCGGAAGAATTTGTCCGAAGCCTGCAAACAGACCCGGATCTCTGATTTATCCTGGCATCAATATTGGGAAGGGATCAACAGACCCGGATCTCTGATTTATCCTGGCATCAATATTGGGAAGGGATCAAACAGACCCGGATCTCTGATTTATCCTGGCATCAATATTGGGAAGGGATCAGAAACGGACGTTATGACTACCGTCCTGAAGTGCAAGTAATGTTGATACCTTTGATTTTTGCCCGCCGTTAACGCGGGCTTTTTTTGCTATTCAAAAACGGGGAAATTTCTTTAATTACTAAACCATATTTCATAAGCCAAATTTTCAAGAGCTACTATTATGCTTTCGGGAGCATCACTCTCGTTCCGAAACTAAATTTTGTGATAATTCACTGGCCTTCGTTCGCGAGGGCTTTTTTACGCCCTAAAACTTCCTCATTGAGCGAACATAGTGTAGTGGTCAACAAAAACTGGCCACAGCTTTAGAGTTTTTCCAGAACAATCGTTCTGATTCATTCGGCGTCAAACCACCATTATATTGATGAGGTCTGAGCTGGCTGTAATATCCTGTGATGTAATTCGTTATTGCCGTGCTGGCTTCGCTAAAATTCGCGTAGCCATTATCCGGTACCCACTCTGTTTTCAGGCTTCTGAAGAACCGTTCCATTGGACTGTTATCCCAGCAATTTCCCCGGCGACTCAGGCTTTGCTTTATCTGATATCTCCACAGTAACTGTCTGAAATTCCTGCTGGTATAGTGACTGCCTTGATCCGAGTGATACAGTAAATTAGCCGGTTTTCCCCGTGCTTCCCAGGCCATCGACAGGGCTTTACCTGTCAGTGCGGAATCAGGGAAAAATGACATCGCCCAGCCAACCGGTTTACGGGAAAACAGATCAAGCACAATGGCTAAATAAGCCCAGCGCTTACCTGTCCAGATATAAGTCACATCACCGCACCAGACCTGATTAGGCTCTGTTACTGCAAACTGGCGTTCCAGATAATTAGGTATCTCTACGTGTTCCTTAGACGCCTTCTTATATCGATGGCCAGGCTGCTGACAGCTGATGAGATTAAGTTCTTTCATCAGCTTTGTTGCCCGCCAGCGGCTCAGTTTTACGCCTTTGGTGGTGACCATCGCGGCAATATTACGTGCACCTGCGGAACCATTACTTTCGCGATAGCTTTCACGAACAAGGCCCAGTAATGCCACGCGTGCGGCATCAGGCTTCTTTGGCTGCCGCCAGTATTTATAGCTGCTGCGATGAACCCCAAACACGTTGCACACAACGGCAACAGGAAACCGCGCCCTGAGTTTCTCAACTAATGAGAACTGTTCAGGGAGTCTGACATCAAGAGCGCGGTAGCCTTTTTTAATATATCCCTTTCCATTTCAACGCGTTGGAGTCTTTTCTTCAACTCACGTATCTCAATCTGCTCAGGTGTCATTGGTGAAGCTATGGGTGATTTCCCCCCTCGCTCTTCTTTCAACTGCCGGACCCACTTGTCCATCGTGGATTTACCGACATTCATTGCCGTGGCAGCGGCGGCAACGGTGTAATGCTGATCGAGTACAAGCTGGGCGGCTTCGAGGCGAAACTCGGGGCTAAAATTGCGTCTGTTACGTCCGGTCATAATGTCACCTGTTTTGACTATGAGGTGATGATATCACCTCTATTCAGGTGGCCAAATTCACTATGCCACTACAATATAACCTCCAATAGAAACGACCGTAGGCCAATACAACTCACTGTAGGGAAGTGCTGCTCATGTCTAACGCAGCCAGCTTTGAATAACCACCCAGTATAGAAGGGAGAAGACTCCCACCTGCAGAAGCAGGTTTATTTTCACTCACAAAAGAACAGCACCATTTGGATGCTGAAACATTACTGGAGGTTATATGAGCATTAATGAAGTCAAGGAAATCACTATCGTCATCATCCAAATAGTAAATTTAATTACCGCCTGCATTATTTTTTACAAAGAGTTTCGCAGTCTTAACCAATAAACCGGGCAATGCGAGGCTATGAAATTTTTTGCTTTTACTTCAAGCAAATGTTGCTTATGTATTCCTGTAAACCAGCTATTTGCTTTCCGGCTGTTTCGATTCGTTCTCTGAGGGTGAAATAATCCCGTTGAGCGGCGTCAGTAAGTCTGGCGCTGCCGACATCATCCACGCCGGGGGTGCCGGGGGTTTGTCCGAAGAGGGGCATCTTGCATTGAGTTGCAACCGCTTACGACCAGCAGAAACATCATCCCGCAGCATTTCAATAGTGGCTTTAGCATCTGCCAGTTCTCCAGTGTATTTCGCATCAAGGGCTGCAACATCACGCTGACGCATTTGCATGTCGTCAATAGTGTCTTGCCTCTGTTGTGCGAGAGACGCTGCTTTATCAGCCCGGGCGCTTTGCTTACTCACCTCACCGAGCAGGATATAAACAAGCATCGCCGAAAGCATAAGTTCTACGCCGACAACAATCCATGCTTTCATTGTCATCTATCCAGCCCCCAGCATGTCAGTTCGCTCTCTTGGGCACGCCTGATGACCTGACCAGCGCAGTTGTTCGCACGAATTCGGCAATCTTTCCCACCGTCCCAGATCCAGCGTTTAATCTCTGCGCATGCTCCGAGGCGATCACCAGCGTTAATTTTGCGGTAGAACGTCGAAGGGAAGCATTTCCCCGGGCCGATGTTCCACGGGCAGAAGGAAGCGATACCGACTTTCTGGGGAGGAGTAAGTGGAACGTGAATGTTTTTATCAACCCACGCCAGCGCTTTGGCTTGCTCTGCTTTGTCGATGACATCGCACTGCGCCCGCGTTAGTTTCATGCCCTTGAGTACAGGCTTTCCATTCACATAGGTCACGCCGCCGCAGATTGTCCAGACGCCGCCCTGATCAGGGTAGGCAATGAGGCTTGTGCCTTCTTTCTCCGCCTGAAATTGCCCCATCAGAGCCGGGGGCCGAGGCGCCAGCAGCAATCAGCGCCAGCATTGATGCACTGAGCTTTGTTTTCAGTTTTGCCATGCTCAGTCCTCAGTTTTCTTAAAGAGACTGCGCTTTTCAGGCGGTTGGTTGATTATCCCGGCATCCACTCCGCGCTCATAAGCTCGGGTGCGGCGCCAGTCGAAATAAGCGCCAGTGATGTAGGTGGCAATACCGATAATGAAACCGCCGACAATGGCGATCTGGTTCCAGTCTAAATGCCGTAACCAGTCACTAAAGCTGCCAGCGCAGATGAGTCCCGCTGACGTGCAGTAGGACAGACCGGAAGCGACTTTTTCTGGGATCATTTTCATTTATCCCACCTCCCATTAGTTGAATGGGCTGTGTTTAAATGGCCATAGGAAATAGAGCCGCGACCGCATGGTTTCATGAGGATGAGGTGACTGATTGGTCGGGCTCTAAATTTGGGGAAGCAGCCAAACTAGCTGACTTAAGGTAATTTTTTATTCAAGTTATTTAGTTAAATGCCGATTATCTCTGTGTATAATTACTATTCAGATAATAAGGAGATATCATGCCAACGAAACACCCCGGGATCTGTCCGCATTGCAGGGAAAAAGTCTCTCCAGTAATCATCGAAGAAAACATAATCCGTAGAGATAAATGCGAATGCCCGACATGCAAAGGAATTGTCTTTACTTGCAGAACACCAGGCTGTGATGACTACACAAAAGGAGGGAGCGCATATGATGAAGAATTGTGCCCAGCCTGCACTAAAACTCTAGCTGATGGGGCTGGAACTGTTATTTCTGCCGCTACAGGAGTACTCATAAGCGCTGCTGTTGCCGCTGCCGCTGCCAAGATGAGTAAAGACGACTAATTTTTCATTGTAGGAAGCCCCGTATATACATGGCTCTTGAACTCATCTTTGAGAAGATAATCCATAAAAGAGCTTTTAACTGATGTAATCTCATCAATTGACATTTAAAGATTTATCAAAAAAGCCATTTTGAATTTTACAAACAATTTTTTTCAATGAAATAGGAAGATATTGATGGAACAGGCCAGTACTTTTAAAGAGCTTATTAAAGCTCTGCTTGGTGGTGCAAATACAATTGAGGTACATGGAGATATAACGAAAGGTACAATAAAACTAGTCTCATCTGGAGCCGTGTCTTGGGCTATTGCATTCGGGGCTGTAAGTTTATCTTTCGCAGCTTTGGCATTAGTCCCTGCAACAGGAGGAGCTAGTTCAACAGCTGAGTTTCTGTTGGCACCCGCTGCTGTAGCAGCAATAGGATGGCCTGCAGCACTCGCAGCGCTTTCAATCACAACCTCTGCGGGTTCTTTAGCTGCACTGAAGAAACTAAGAAAGTACAAAGTTGAAGATTTCAGCGATGGGTACGCGGTACTAGTCAAAAAGTAGAGCATAAAAAGCCCCATTAGACTTCCGGGGCTCTAAAAGACCTGTTCGATAAATAACTAATTAACCACTCTTAGCAGAATAATGCCTAAAATTCGTAACGAATAGCCCTTCAAGCAACTTTTTTAAATTCGCTTTTATGTGTCCAATCATCCATTTCAAGCCTGACACCAGTCATCATGATGCAAGCATCAACAAATGTTTCGGCAATCATCAATTGGTTCCGTATTTTGCCCTCTGAACATTTCTTCCAGCGGGCGATTGTTGATTTAGAAACATCATACATGTAATGCAGCATCACCAAATCCAGCTCATCTTGTCGGCCAGCCTTACGCAGCATACCGACAGCCGTATCAACAATGCTTCCATCATTGTCACAGCAGGATGGCCGCGATCTGCCCTCTTTAGGAAGTAATGATTTAAAACCACCAGAGATGGGAGACCAATCAACCTGAGACCCTTCTTGCGAAGCCCAGACGCCCCATCGTTCCAATACCAGTTGAATGTCACGCATGAATATATCCTCTCTGGGTTTTAGGGTTGAACTGCTTCAGTGCGTTTTCGAGTTTCATCAGTCGACCACCGGGAGGCTGTTTTTGATGCATTAATTATTGCATAAAACGCAACACAATTCGATTTCATTGCGTATTTTGAAACAATAAAACAACCAGTAATTACGCAACTTCATGCATGCCTATCAGGTTGAGATACACCTCATCACTGTCCGCATTCATGTCTTGAAAACGCGGATATTTCAGGTACCACTTAAGCACGTCCAGAGCTTCACCACGGGTAAGCGGTTTTATCGTTTCTAAAAGACCGTCAAGATAACGCTCCCGATCCCAAAGGTGGGTATCCTCATATAAGTTCTCATCTGGGTATAGCTCTTTGTAAGCGCTGCTTCGCATCGAGTACAGCCAATCCCAATACAGGATCTCCCTTACGACATCACTTAAAGTGAATGGCTCGGGCAACACATCTGTAAAAACAAATTCACCCGGCCCTTTCTTCATATAATCGCAATAAATATCCTGATATTTACCGTATACCGCCTCAATACGCACCTCTGCTCCCACAGGTTCAAAAGCTGTTTGAAGGCTGCCAAAAATCCCCCGAACTGAACCCGCTTTGATATATTGCTCCTTAGACGCATCAATATAATGCTGCGGGTTGTCCATCCACATAGTTGAAAATATGGCAGTCCACCCCGCACCACCCTGTTGCAGGTATCGGCTATAAGTCTCCTGCGCCTGCTTCGGTGTGATGGTCAGTTTTTTAAGCGCATCCTCTCCTACGGCAATATGGGCAGGCTCGCCAGTCTTGATCACTTCCAGTACCCACAGATAAGCATCGGTTTGTTTGTCGCCAGTGACAGAACGCTGAGGCGGCAACGGTTTAGGGATCGCGAGGGCTGTAATGTATTTCTGTTCCGCAATAGTAAAGAGCACCCTGTGTTTAGGATTGTCCCGAAACAGCCCTGAACGGCGACAGGTCGTTTTTACCGTATTGACATTGATACCGGTGAGTTTAGAAATCGTTTTGTAGCCCTTCCCTTGGCGCTTGAGGCGCAGGACTTCGTCTTTCTGCTCTTGAGTCATTTGCACACCCTGTATTCAGATGGTTAAAGGCGGCACTCAGGCCGCCATCTTAATTACGGACGCTTAACGCCGCTGCGCACCGTTCTGGCGCTAATAACGGAATCGGCCAGCACCTGATACCCGGTATTCAACTGACCATCACTGCCAGTCCACTGGCTGATGTTCATCGAACCTGAAACGCTGATAAGGTCGCCTTTGCTGTGTTTTGCCAGGAAGTCAGCCTGCTTTCCGAAAGCTGTAACGGCCAGCCAGAAAGTTAACTGTCCGTCTTCCGCATCACGACACGGTAGCGCGACTGCCATTCGTCCGAGCGCCATCGATGAGCCACCGCTGGTTGTCTTGGTCTGGATATCTGCCACCAGTCGGCCATGTGCTGCAATATGTGCTGTCATGAGTTATTCCTCGGCATCATCTGGCATCATAAGAACCACGAAGCGCGGCTGCTTCCCGTCAATTCTGAGAGTCTTTTTGCTTATTCCTTTGGCAGGTTTATCCAGCATTCCGGCCTCAGCCAGCACCTGAGCAAAGGCAACTGGGTTAGCACCCGCAGCGATTTCGTCACGAAATACAGAGGGGTATGTGTGGAAGACAAGGGTTTCAAATCCATCCTTTTTCTCCCGATAACCAGCAAGTTTAGGGATCGGTAAATCACGAGGGTCAGTGTGGGGATGAGGTAAGTAGCGGCTGTAGCCAAATTGCTGTAGGAATGCCACAGCCTGTTCTACCCATGCTTTATTCTCACGGTTGCCCATGCCAAACTCATTTACCCAAGCGTTAAAGCTATGCTGCAGAGCGTCACGACTTTCCTGCTCGCTCCATCCGGTGAGTTGCTGGGAAAGTAACAAGGCACCTTCAAGAACGGCAAAACGTGAAGCAACGCGCCGCACCTGTTCGCTGGCTTCCTCAGGCAGCAGCCCCAACCACCGGCGCTCGGCAGTGCGGACAGTATCGACAGCAGGCTTTTTCTGGCTCGCAAGTTGGTTGATCCACGCCCGCCCGACGGCGCCATAGTTCTGCTTACAGGCGTCACGCATCGCATCAGCGTGAGTTTTACCATCGGCGTAACCGTGATATTCCGTTGCTTTGGTGATTGGCACGTTCAGCAGGCGCACCAGCTGACCTGCATTAATCTTGCCGCCATCAGCGCGGATGTAGCTTTCCATATCGATTTCGCCAGTACTGAACGCCATCGCGCGCCAGCGTTTCACATCACGGTTGCCACCTTCTTTGGCACCCTGAATTTTCCCGACGCCGTTGAAAAGTGCGTAAGCGGCATCAGCAACAGCCCGGCGATTGCTACCCTGCCCAATTTCATCCAGCGGCATAAAACCATCGTTATGCGCCGCCGCCTCGTTCACCAGCCCCAGCGCCGTCGAGTACCACGTCAGCTTGAGCGCATCAGGCTCACCATAAACAGTGCTGGCGGCATTACCTGTCGTGGTTTTACCCGCCGATGAACCACCAAACAGGTGAACACCAAACCCATCAGCGCCAGCAATACCAATCAGTGGTGCCGCCAGCGCACAGGCGATACCCAACATCATGGAAGGATTGCCCTGTGCGAGTTTCGCAACACTATCGCGCCAACTATCCACCGTTCCTTTAACCGTATATCCCCGCGCAGCGGCAGAACGCCCGTTGAACAGAACCGGTTTCTCAGGACATCCCAACACCTCACCGTCGGGCATGATATAAGCGCCGCACTGCCACCCGCTGGCGCTGGCAATTGCCCACATCTCACGCTTACCGCTGCGCTGTAAGTGGTCGGCAAGAATGGCCTTCAATCCGCTTTTAGAAGTAATGAGCATTCCACCAGCTTTGAGCTTGGCCCATCCTTCGCGCTCACCGATATCACGCAGCGGAATAGCCTCAGTCCGCTGCGTATTACTGCCCTCTGGCGTCCAGGCAAGAATGAGGTAACGCTCTGCATCATCTTCTCCGACTCCGACAACTTCCACGTAAGAGGAAAGCCACGCTTCTTTCTCGTTCACCTCGCCGCTGTCTTTATCCAGTTTCGGTTCAATCCAGTACAAACCACCGCGGCGACCATCGACATAAGGCTTGAGGTCATCTTTGGCTGTACGTTTTCCACCTTCGATGACGGTCAGCAATACTTTCTCGCTTCCACTCTCAGGTTGATACAGGCCGCTGATAAAAGCCTGCTTGGCGGCTTCAAGCCCATGTTGTTGGCGATGATCATCCCAATCGGCTTTAATTTCACCCGGTGGCAAAGTCACCCAACCGTTGATTGCGAGAGCCGCCTTTTCTGCTGACAGTTTGCCGGTATTCACTTTCGGTTTACCCTGCTCATCAACCTCACCGGGCTCATGCCAGTCGTTATCCCCGGCAATAATGATCCGAGCTTCTGGGTATTTTTCACGGAACAACTGCGCGACCGGCAACAAATTACCGGCGTCAATCGATGCAACAAAAAGTGCATCCAGCATCAGCAATCCGGTCGTAGCGCTGGTGGCGTAACCTTCAGTGATCACCACCGATTCAACCTGCTCAGGAAGTGGCAAAGGTGCGACAAAAGACCCTTTCTTTTTGGTTCCTGCCAGCAGTCTCTTTTCTCCAGACGGCTTGATAATCTGTGCACCAGTCACGGCACCGTGCATATCGCGAAGCAGGATCACCATCGAGCCATCATCTAAAAGGGCATCGAAGGGGCTTGGAAGCCCCTTTTTAGCGAGGTAATGTGACTCGCCGCGGGAACAGTCTTTAAGCAGTTTTGTCACTTTTGCAGTGACATCAGTTGTCACCGTTTTAGTGACGACGGGCACGGTTCGCATAGGCAATGAAAGAACTTCAGCTACCATCACCGCCGCTTCAGATGCAGAACAGGTCTTCGCCTTTGTGATTAGATCCAGACCATCACCGGCGCCACATTGGTTACAGAAATGCGTACCCCTTCCTTCCTGATCATCAAACCGGAATCGGTCTTTGCCCCCACAGGCTGGGCACGGCCCATGAACACCCGCTGTTCGTGGGACATTAATGCCCAATGACTCATAAATCTCTCTCCAGCGACCAGAGGTTGAACGTATTACATCGCGTATAATTACGTTGGCTGTCATTAATACATCTCCAGACCGAGAGAATTATTTTTAGGATGCGTCAGGGCTATTTCCACGGCATTGCTCATAATGTCCGCCATAAACTCAATGCCCTCCTGCGTCAGCTTGCTATTGTCTTTACTCAACATGCCGGAATAGGTTGAAGTCAGGAGTTCAATGCTGCTAGCCTGTCCGTACTCTTTATTGCACTGTGCTTCAAAACAGTCCTTCAGGCAGCGGCACACAGCGTCGGTGCTCAGTTCACCGAGGATCACCTGCTTACGTTTTATCTTCACTGTGCACACAGGGTGTCCGCCGCTGAGGCGCTTGCAATACTCTAAAAATGCTCCGGCGATGCGATTACGATTTAATTCAAGAGAGTTATTCATATATGCTCCTTCCCGAATTCAGGCCGAGGGGATCCCCCGACCAGAGTCGGTAATAAATTTATTGAGAGTGGCTAATTAATATTTTGCGTTAGCGTTTCTTTTTCTGCTCTCGCTCCTTGATATTAAAATCTGCCTCTTCTGCATTAAATTTCAACGCTGCGGTAATACCGGGAACATACATCAACATTTCACCCAGTGCGTGTAAGTCAGAACGCGCCATGTCATCGCTATAGTTCTTATTGTCACAAGCCCAAAACGCGATATTGCCAATGGCCCCCAAACCAGAAATCAAGCCTTCATAAGCCGCTTCTGAGTGCATGCGAATATTCTTCAGTGATTCGGTTTCTTCTTTGTGCATGTCACTGCGGCCTAAAATATTCTCGATATGACTCATGCCTCACCCCCGAACAAGTTACGCAGATCCACACCATGCTCAGCTAACCAGGCTTCGCGAGGCCAAGATTTCACAAAACCAAACTGCTGATCAGGCACTTCACTCGGAGAAATTCCATTTTCTTTGCACCATTTTCTGAGCGGCCGCCATGGGTATTCGATATCAGTGATTTTCTTCACCGCTTTTACTGTGGCATGTTTCTCGTGCTCGCCCAGACGTTCAGCAAGTTGCTTCGATTTGCGCACAGCTGCTGAAGCTGAAGCCATAGCTGTCGCTTCCCGCCGGCTACCAATCTCGGCTTTTGTTCGCTCAGCTTCATCGGCACGCTCTTTCTCGACCAGCCGCCCCTGTTCAGAGTCGATCGCCATCTGGAGGATTTCGAGACGACTGAGATCGGTTGGTAATGACAACTGCTCACGGCGGCTAAAGTAGAACTCGGTCAGATCGTTGTAGTAATCCCACGCCTGATCGGTTTCAAGCATTTTCGAATGGTTGGCCGCACCGCGCTCAGTCCAAAGCTTCAGGCGTGGGGTGCGCTTATCGACTACCCCTCTTAAAGAGGGTAAGTTCTTCAAAGTCTGAAGTTCCTCGCCTTCAACATCGAAATAATGTTTACCCTCGATAAAGCGATTTTGGTTTCGTGAGAAGTTATTGTTGATCATCTTCTCCGTTGCCCCATACCCAGCGGCCAACTGCTCGGTGGTCACCACACGCTGACCGCGATACTCGATAACCTGCAAGTCTTTGGCGTTCACGAGCGCCAGTTCAGTTTTCTTAGCCATTAGTAACCTCCCCGTCTTCCAACATATCAGCTAAGTCTTTGGCTCGTTCTGCGGCAACCGACAGTAAAGCCTCAATCCAGTGATTGGTGCTGCTATCGTTGTTGATTGCTAACTGGTGCGCACATGCCAACAGTTCAGCGGTCATGATTGCGTAGAGCTGAGGATCCGTTGGGACGTCGTAAGTTTTACGCTCCATTTTTCCAGCAGCTCGTTTTGCAGAAAGATTACGCATTGGCTGGCTCTCCTTTAGCAAAGTCATGGGCATCGTTGGCTTTTTTAATGACGACCAGCGCCAGTTCCATCAACTCGATACCAAGCGCATGAGTTTCATCGTGACCAACTAGGAACATGGCTGTGTCCAGATAAGACGAGATGCGATTCATGTTATCCAAGAGATCGAGGTGCAAAGGTGCTAAAGGCGTTTTGGTTTTAGACATTGCACACCCCCTGTGCAGACAGGCGAGCAGACAAAGAGAGGATGTGGAACGGTGCAAGAACCCGACGAGCATCGTGCTCAGTTAGTGCTTCAACCGAAATGCGACAAGGTTTTGCGCTCATATCTGAGCGATTTAGGGCAAGAAATCGCCAAAGGTATTTTTTCTCGGGGCGAGTTTGGGTACTATGTTGTAATGCCATAGTGTAAGTCTCCGTTACATTGTGGATAGGCGCCCTCTTAGTGTTCGAGCACTGGAGGGCGTTGTCATTTGTGGACAATAGCAAATCAAACGTGTGATTCAATTTAAATTCAAGTGAATCACAGGTCAAGCCTTTTATGTGATTCTTTTCCATGTATAATGAATCACACTTAAATAAGAGAGGTTTGGTGATGGCTTCGAATACGATAAACAGCAAGTCGAAACAGATTTCAATCCGCATCCCCCATGAGGTGATCGAAGAAATGGAACTAGTCAAAGAATTCGACGAAACATCTGGCTCTTTCATCACTAATGCAATGCAGAATGAAATAGCTCGACGCCTGCTCAAAGAAAGCGTTGAAGATAAATTACTGTCCAACTTAGATGAAGCTTTGACCGCGCTGACCAAAATCGAGGAAATCGGAGCCAGAGCTGGCGCAGATATACGTGCAATGGTCGATATTGCGCATGTCGAGCTAGAACGGCGGCAATGCAAGAAAGCTAAGGAATCGTCAGAAGACTGACCTACGAAATTTTTGTAGGTTGAGATATTAACTACGAAACTTTCGTAGTTGGCTGAGTAAATTCCCCAAAAGGCAGCGCTGCGAACACTGCCTTTTTCTTTGCGTAAACTTGCTACGCGGTTAAGAGTGGCCATTAGTAAGACTCCCCCACCTTGCCGCTACCGATAAAATCCAGATTAATTTGCCCCAGACTATCAACCAGTTTCTCGGCTTTATCCAACAATACTAAATCGTCCTGGCGCTTGCGGAGACGGCGTCCTGCGTCACTTGAATCATCATCTGAGTGTTTACGCGCGCCAGCAACAATATCCTGCAGTTCCTGCACGGTGTAGTTGAGATAGCCATGTGATTGGCGATCCAATTCCTCCATGTAGTCGTACACTTTGGCCTGTAACTCGTAGCTGTAACTCATAGCCATCAGACAGGCTTCACGTTTAGGGAAGCGGAAGCACGGATAAGTACGTCCTTTCTCATCTATATGATCTCCAGAAAATTTTGGAGATTGGTTTTCGCCCAATACTTTCGGCACTTTCTGCATCAAGCTGTCATGCCGCAACTTGCGATACTTCTTGCAAGGAAAGGAAAACCCTTCAGCTTCTGACTTCGATTGGCGGTCGGCATTGATATAATCAACCATTTCCATGCTGCTCATAGTTGGTTCAGCTACATGTGTAAATTCGTCAGCGCCGAATTCTGGGTGAGTTTGGGCTGCCCCATGAAGGGGAATATTTTTCAGTTTCATTGGTTATTCTCCGTTTAAGCTTTTAGTAGCTGTCGCGACGGCATCTAGATGATGAACGAATCGAGTCGCAAACTCTCGCAAGTAATGAACACCCGGTATTTATCAGGCGACACCCTTGCGGGATTCTGCAATGCGCTGGTTGATCCATTCGTCAATTTCGCTTTCAACGAAGGCAATGGAGCGAATTCCAATTTTAATTGGTTTAGGGAATTGATTTTGAGAGATTAATTTATAGATCCATGCCTTGCCGTATCCGCAGCGACGCTGAACCTCTGAAAGCCTAATTAACGACTGAGACATATCTACCCCTATGTGTGTTGTTATCCGTTGATGGACGTTGTACATAGGGTGAGTTTAGATAAATCTAATATATATTCTGCAATTTAAACCCCTTAATAAACTCACAAAGAGGTATTTGAGTATAGAAACCGGTTATTGTATGTTGAATGGTTTCTATACAAGTTAGTTTACTTTTTTTTCGAGCCGGGCCTAAGACCAGATGTCCTCAGCCAGCCTTTTATAGCTGAAATAGATGGGGCATCTGTATATTTTTCACTTAACTTTGCATAAATGAAATTTGTAACGTTATCTTGAGACTTCGTTGGATAATTCTCCCATTCATTTTTAGCAATCTCGAGTGCTTCAGGTTTTCTAGTATGTTCAGGTCTTCCCCCCATACCACCAATTAATACTGGCGCTTTGCTTAATAAATTAGCATGTATTAAAGATGAAAAAAAAGTACTCAAATGAGTCCTAGCCTCATGCTCTCTTCTTTTAGCAACGGCTAATACAAATAGTATAAGGACAGGGAGGTATATTTCCTCTGATATTGAAAACTCATTACACAAATCTTTCGCAGATGCATAGATTCTTTTCTCTATATCAGTATACTCACGATCTTTTGAGAGAATTTGTTCTGCATCTACTGCAGCTAACTCTTCTGAGTCGGAGAATTCTTCAGTGTCCATATCCTTAAAAGTTTCTCTCAAAAATTCATCAACATTGAATCTAGTTGAAAGTGAATCCTCTATTTCCTTATTAGTAATAAGTATTTTTTTATTCATATTGCCACCTCATTAATTTAATTTTCGAAAGGTGTAATATTTACCAATTTACCCATCGTAAATTTTTTTGTGTCTCTTGGGGTCTACTATAAAACACCACTGTATACTCGTCCAGCATTCAGCCACGGTTATGCGAGCAACATGGCCGTTTGAGCAATGACACAACAAGGTAGGTTCAAATGGTCGAAAGTCGGTTCACGGTCGGTTCAAAATCTCAATAAAATATCTTATAAATCATTAAATTAAAATATTGAACCTACTGAACCGACTGAACCTACCTACTTTTCTCTCATGTGAGAGAGCTGTATAAATGAATCTCTTTTCTGGCTGGCTGCCCTACGAACGTTCCAGTGCGTCCATGTAATCGGCATACCACTGCAGCATCTCTCTACGAGCCTCAAGGTACTGCGCATGGTTATAGGTGCCCCTGATGCTGTTCTTATCGACGTGAGCGAGCTGGAGTTCGATCCAGGCAGTGTTATAGCCCTGTTCGTGCAGAATGGTGCTCATGGAGTGACGGAAACCGTGACCAGTAGCTTTGCCACGATAGCCGATGCGTTTAATCACCTGGTTAATACTGGCTTCACTCATCGGCTTAAGGCTGTCATTGCGCCCGGGGAAAACTAATTTAAACCGACCGGTGATGTCTTGAATTTCTAGCAGGAGTTCTTTTACTTGCTTCGAAAGCGGAACCAGATGCGGCCGCTTCATCTTCATTCTAGATGCTGGTACTTCCCAGATATCGTTCTGGAGATCGAACTCAGCCCATTCGGCAGCGCGTAATTCAATAGTACGGACGCCGGTCAGAAGAAGCAGCTTAGTAGCCCTTAGTGTGATTTGACTGCCGGGGTATTCATTGAGTGATCGGAGAAAATCAGGGAGCTCTGAGGCTAATAGATGGGGATAGTGCTGATGTTTTTGGACAGCTAATGCACCAGCTAGATCACCAGCAGGATTATTTTCTGCCCTGCCAGTCACGATGGCATATCTGAAGGTCTGACTGCATGCCTGACGGATCTTGCGCATTTTGTCTAAAACACCACGCTTTTCTAACTTACGCAGCGCATCGAGGACTTCAAGCGGCTTGATTTCAGCTACAGGACGTTTTCCGACATAAGGGAAGATATCGTTCTCGAAGGATTCCATGAGGTCCTCAGAGTAACCTTTAGACCAGTTCGGTTTTTTATAGGCGTGCCATTCCCTGGCTAGGGATTCAAAGGTGTTTTCAACGCTAACCTTTCTCGACTGTTTCTCAGCCTGTTTTTCCTGCCCCGGATCACCGCCGGCAGCTAGGGTTCGTTTAGCCTCATCACGTTTTGATCTCGCAGCAGCCAGAGGAACGTCTGGATAAACTCCAATGGAAAGCAGTTTCTCTTTTCCGTTTATCCGGTATTTGAGGCGCCAATAGCGTGACCCGTTAGTATTGACCAAGAGGTACAGGCCACCGCCATCACTGAGCTTGTAAGGTTTATCTTTAGGCTTGGCAGTATCGACCTGACGGGCGTTGAGTTTCAATTGGGGGTATCTCACTTCATTGAACCTGAGGATACCCCCATTTATACCCCCATTTACATGTTGATTTCAATGGATGGCAATAGACGTTGAGATAATGGGATATGGCTGAAAGCCTTGGTACTAGAGGGATTAGTGGACTTTGGGAGACGTTAAAATAAGTAATGGTGGTACGCCCTACAGGGCTCGAACCTGTGACCTACGGCTTAGAAGGCCGTTGCTCTATCCAACTGAGCTAAGGGCGCATTGCTGTCCCGATTCGGGAGCGTTGCGGGTTCGGATTATACGGGCAGACCGGGTTGAGTCAATGGCTTTCGATCTCTCTGCTTAATGCGTGAACAATTTGACGTTCTTCCCGGCTGCCCTGCGGCAGGATGTGGGTGTGTACTTTATTTCTCTGACTTAAGCGCCGCAGCAATTACGCGTGCCGAGGCATGATAGGCCACGCCTTCGTAGGCGGTCAGCTCCGGTTGCAGGGTCTGCACGATGCCGTGCTTGCCGATAACCGCAGGCTGGCCGATATAAACGTTCAGGGCTTCATCCCAAGCAGAAACCGGATACACGCTGTGCGCATCGGACAAAATCGCGTCCACCAGACGTGCCGTCGCGGTAGCGATGCCGAAGCTGGTCCAGCCTTTGCCTTGCAGAATTTCCCAGCCGCCGCCACGCACGGCGTCATTCATTTTAGCCCAATCTACGTCACGGTTGCCCGCCACCTCGGAGACCGGACGCCCGCCGAGCGTGACGGTGCTCCAGGCGACAAACTGTGATTCGCCGTGTTCGCCCATCACGTAGCCGGTGACGCTTTTCGGGTCGATATCGAAGAACTCGCCGACAACGCGTTTCATGCGCGCGGTGTCAAGCGACGTGCCGGTGCCGAAGACCTGAGAATGCAGGAAACCGCTGGTCTGCTGAATAATCTGAGTGATGACGTCGCACGGATTGGTGATATTGACGATAACACCCCCAAAGCCGCTGCCGATCACGCGGGGAATGATGTCACGCACCGCGGCGCGGGTCTCTGCTAACTCTTCGAGGCGGTCTTCACGGAGTAACGTTTTTGGGCCAACGGCAATCACCAGCACGTTGGCGTCTTGCAACTCGCTGTAATCATTGGCGATTACTTTCACGCGCGAGGCGGTCAGCGAAGCCATGTCACGCAACTCCAGCGCCTGACTGGCGGCTTTCCTCTCATCTTCATCCAGCAGAACAATCACGTCGCACAAACCCTGTGTGACCAAAGAAAATGCAACGTCTGCGCCCACGTGGCCTGCGCCGATAATCCCTACTTTACGTGTCATTGTTTCCCTTCCTTATGATTCAAAAAGCCCTGTTTCTAAAATAGACACTTTTAAGGAGACTGTCTCAGTGAATCTTCAGCAAAGTTATTCGCATTCAACGCCTGACAGCGCCCGCCGCTTCTGACAAAATAGGCGCATCCCCTGCATTTATTAATTGATGGATTTACTCCCTGATGGCAGCAAAGATTATTGACGGTAAAACGATTGCGCAGCAAGTCAGAAACGAAGTTGCAGCGCGTGTTCAACAACGACTGGCGGAAGGTAAACGCGCCCCTGGCCTGGCCGTGGTGCTGGTGGGTGAAAATCCTGCTTCGCAGATTTATGTCGCCAGCAAACGCCGCTCGTGCGAAGAAGTCGGGTTTATCTCCCGCTCGTATGATTTGCCTGCCACCACCACGGAAGGCGAACTGCTCAAACTCATCGACCAACTGAATAACGACGGCGAAATCGACGGTATTTTAGTACAGCTTCCGCTGCCAGCAGGTATCGATAACATCAAGGTTTTGGAAAGCATTCATCCGGATAAAGACGTCGACGGGTTCCATCCTTATAACGTTGGCCGTCTGTGTCAGCGTGCGCCTACCCTGCGCCCTTGCACACCGCGTGGCATCGTTACCCTGCTCGAACGCTACGGCATTGATACCTTCGGGCTGAATGCGGTGGTGATTGGCGCATCCAACATTGTGGGCCGTCCGATGAGCATGGAGCTGCTGCTGGCCGGTTGTACGACGACCGTAACGCACCGCTTCACCAAAAATCTGCGTCATCACGTCGAAAACGCCGATCTGGTGGTAGTAGCCGTCGGTAAACCGGGCTTTATTCCGGGTGAATGGATTAAACCGGGCGCGATTGTTATTGATGTCGGTATTAACCGTCTGGAAAGTGGTAAAGTTGTCGGCGATGTGGAATATGATGCCGCCGCTGAGCGCGCTTCCTTTATCACACCGGTGCCGGGCGGAGTTGGCCCGATGACGGTCGCGACGCTGATTCAAAATACCTTGCAGGCGTGTGAGGAATATCACGACATCAGCGCCACTAAGTCTTAATTCATTCGTACCAAACAAAGTCAGGAATACATGGAAACTTTTTTTCTCGAAAAGCACCCGCACGTTGAACTCTGCGACCTGCTCAAATTTATGGGCTGGTGTGACAGCGGCGGTAGCGCGAAATCCGTCATTAGCGAAGGCCAGGTAAAGGTCAACGGTAAAGTCGAAACCCGCAGACGCTGCAAAATTGTTGCCGACCAGCAGGTCGAATTTGCCAGCAACACGGTCGTCGTTAAAGCGTCTGCTGAATAATCTTCACAGCACTTTAAGATAGAAAAGAAAATGCCCTGAAAGCGTCATGCTTGCAGGGCATTTTTGTGACCTGAAGAAAGTTACGGATTCTGAGTGACCCACAGTACCGGCCATTCCCCGCCGATGCTGTAGCCATCGCAGGCCGGTTCGGAGGCGAACGCCGCCAGCCTGAACGCTTTACCGTCAAACACCCAGCGCGAAGATACGCCACAGTCGCCAATCCCGCGCCCTTTATCGTAAGTCGACAGCATGCCGGTTTTTGGGTCGAAATCCGCGTTAATCAGCTCGGGTGACTGTTCGTCGTCGCCCAGTTTGAACGGCATATTGAGCGTCAGGTTCTCCATTTTGTAAGGAGCCTGTCGTGACACCAGGAATCCCAATGCGAACAGGTTATAGGCCCCCATATCGCAGTTAACGGTCATCAGCGCTTTATCATTGCTGAGGGCGAAAATATGCACTTCGCGTTCGGAAGGATCGAGGCTGCAATCGTTGTTCTCGATGGTGGTCGCGGCGTTCTGCGTTATGGCGGAGATCTCCGACTCGGAGAGCGCGTGCGGTTCGCTAAAGCGCGGCAACACCGGCGCAACCGGGGCGGGCGGCACGGTGCTCACCGGCTTGTTGCCACGGTTTGCCCAGGCGGTTTTAGTGCCGACGCGGCCCTGCCGATCGTCAATGACCAGCAAAGCGGCTTTCAGGCCTTTGAGCGAAATCATCGGCCTGACCGGTTGCGCGGGATCGGCTTTGCCAGCCAGCTGAATGCTGCTGCCTTCGCGAATTGCGGCGATGAAGTCGTTGACCACCAGACGGTTACTGCTGGAGAGGTGTTTTTTACTGACATCCCATTCGCGGTGATTAAAACTGAGCGTTTTACCGTTCATCTGTAACCGGTTAGCCATCGGCGCGTCGGCGCTTTGCTCATCGCTGTTGCGCTGGTAATCAATACTGATTGTCGATTTGCCTTCCGGCCCGGCTTCGCGGGTGATTTTCATCACCAGCTCCTGCCCGTCCTGACTGTTGCGCGCGGCGCAGTGGTTCAGGTTGTCGCAGCTTACCTGCCAGTCGTTGTACATGGCCTGCATTGGCTCGGCCTGGGCGCTAAAGGCCAGCACTCCGGCCAGCAGGCATAAAGGGGCGGTTATCCATCTGCTCATTATGAGGTTCAGCTCTTCTCGAAGTTATCTTCCTGATAATAGCGTAACCTCACCAGTGAGACTGCTAACAAAGCAGCATTTTTTTATTCGAAATTAGAAAGAGATACCTCGGCCGGTTGGTTTTTGAGTCACGCATAATTTTTAACAATAAAGAAATCCCGTCATGGTGGCGTAACAAAACTTTCAGTACACTGGCTTTCGCACGCCGTTGCCTATAACAAAAAATAATGGCGTAAAGGATGATGTTCATTTCTCCGGGAGAAACAGATGAAGTTGTGGATTTGGTTGATAGCCCTGCTGGCATTGCCTGCGCTGGCGGAAGAGCCGCCGGTGGTCTACTCCGGCACGCTGGGTAAAACCGCTATTGTCGTCGAGCTGGACTTAAATAAACCCGATGAAGTCACGGGTCGCTACTTTTATCAGAAATACCGTCTGGACCTGCCGTTAAACGGCGCACTGGACGGTCAGGAACTCAAACTTCAGGAAGGGCTGGATGATTTTGACGATACGCCGCGCCCTGAGCTTTCACTGACCAAAGATGAAAAAGGCGGCTGGCAAGGGAGCTGGACCAATCCGCAGGGCAAAACGCTGCCGGTAAAACTGCAACCGGCGCAAATCCCCGCCTCACCGGCGGATGATGCCTGGCTGGCTACCCTGGCCCACACCGAGCCTTATGAGTTTTTACGCCTTTCCGGGCTGCAGCTGACCGCCGGTAAAAGCGAAAACTTCATGGGCTATCAGTTGCAGTGGTGGACTGAGCCGCAATCCAAAATCACACTGTTTGAAATTGCCTCGGGTTATCCGGAATCTGAACTGCACGCGATCAACCAAAAGCTGCGCGCCCGCCTGTGGCAGGAAGTCAGCGGCTGGCATGCGTGTATGCTGGGCGCCAGCCGGTTCGGCAAAGGTGAATATCTACAGACCGTGACGCCGAAATTCCTGAGCAATGACGTGGTCAGCATCAGTATTTTCACGTCTTACGACTGTGGCGGTGCGCATCCAGATTTTGGTGAAGCGCCGGTGAATATGAATGCTAAAACCGCCGAATCGCTGACGCTGGAAGATGTGATCTGGGTCGGAGAAGGTGCGCCGTTCCATTATCTCAATGCCGAAGACGGCGTCTCAACCGGCAAAAATGATGTGGATTTTGATACGTTCGCCGAGTACCGCGACAAGAAATGGGCACCGTGGCTGGTGAAACAGCTGACCGAGGCCTATCCGCAGGAAATGAAGAAACCGACCGAAGAGAGTGATGACGATTGTGATTACTCCCAGCCGGAGATCTGGCAGTTCCCCGCGTGGTATTTCACGCCGAAGGGGCTGTATTTTGATCCGTCATTCCCCCGCGTTCTGCGATCCTGCGAAGGTCCGGAATGGTCGGTTCTGCCATGGTCAGCCATCAAAAGCCATGCAGTCAGCGCGCCGGTCGCAGCGGCTCAGTAAACGTTTATCCCGCTCAAAAATACTAAAGGCACCCCCGGGTGCCTTTTTCATTCATCACTTTGGTGTTTCAAAAACGGTTACGCCATCCAGCCCTGAATTTGCGCATGCTGCAACAGCATGATGGTTTTGCCGTCTTTGATGCGGCCATCTTTGATCATCTCAAGCGCCTCGGCAAACGGCACTTCCAGAACATCAATATCTTCATCCTCTACCCCGCCACCGGCGTTCTGACGCTGTGATTCGTCGTACTGCGCCGCGAAGAAGTGAACGATCTCCGTGACACTGCCCGGTGACATGTATGCCTCAAACAGCTTATCGACTTTACCCACCGCAAAACCGGTCTCTTCGATTGCCTCTTTACGGATGCAGTCTTCCGGCGAATCGTTATCCAGCAGACCAGCGCAGGTTTCCAGCAGCATACCGGTGGCATTGCCGTTGACATAGGTCGGCATACGGAACTGTTTGATCAGCAGGACGGTTTTTTTGATTTTGTTGTAGAGCAGGATCGTCGCGCCGTTGCCCCGGTCATACACTTCACGGGTTTGCGGCTGGCGTTCGCCATTGCGCTTGATTAAATCGTAGGAGAATTTACGCAGAACGTACCAGTTGTCAGACAACAGCTCGCTTTGGACGTTTTCGATCTTTGATGACTGGTTTAAGAAACAATCGTCTTGAGATGACATTCAATGCCCCCGCTCAGAAGTGGTGAGAGAAGCCCGTCATCTTAGCCGGATTATTCTCCCCCCGCTATCCTCATCCTTGTGAAATCGCCTCAAGGAGTTGTTCACGATGACGTTCAGTCCACTGCCTGTCGAGCGGCCCCCAGCTGGAAAGCTGATAGTAACCGTCATTATTGCGGATCCCCTGCTGCACAAAGTCGAGTTCGACGCCCATGCCCGGCAGCGCTTTAAGCACGTCCTGTAAGGTCCGGCGCGGCCATCCGGTAATTTCCATCAACTTCGGCACGTTAGGTTTTTGTTCATTTTCCAGCAACCAGCAAAGATACAGACGGCGGGCAAACACCGAATTCAAATTCATCAAACGTACTCCGGTCGTGTTATTTGGAAAGGATCACACCAAGCGTAGAAGATTTTAGGAAACATAACCCCGTGTACGGAGGGGGTTTTTTACATTATCTCCTTTATTTCTCCACGTTTTATCCAATGTGAGCAGGTAAAGTGCTTGGACGTAGAACTACACTCTAACACTCGCTCCGTCCTCTTTGGACAGTACTGCCACTGGGAAACGCTTCTCAGTGGATTTTTTTGTCAGATTACTGACGTTCTGTTTGTTTGCTGATGTTCGTCACTCCCGCCTGAGTGATAACGAGGTTCTTGACGCATGGCCAATTTTTTCATCGATCGCCCGATTTTTGCCTGGGTTTTAGCGATCATCCTTTCCTTGTCCGGCGCACTGGCTATTTACTTTTTGCCGGTCGAACAATATCCCGATCTGGCTCCGCCCAATGTCCGCATCTCTGCGACTTACCCCGGCGCATCAGCACAAACTTTAGAAAACACCGTCACGCAGATTATCGAGCAAAACATGACCGGCCTCGACAATCTGATGTACATGTCTTCGCAAAGCAGTAACGATGGCAAATCACAAATCACCCTAAGCTTTACCGCCGGGACAGACCCGAACGAAGCGCTGCAACAGGTACAGAATCAGCTGCAACAGGCGCTCAAGCGTTTGCCGCAGGACGTACAAACGCAGGGCGTGACGGTGTCCAAAACCGGTGACACTAACCTGATGATGGTGGCGTTCGTCTCTACCGACGGCAGTATGGATAAGCAAGATATCGCCGACTATGTGGCCTCAAACATTCAGGATCCGCTGAGCCGCGTGGACGGCGTAGGCAGTATCGATGCCTACGGTTCTCAGTACGCGATGCGCATCTGGCTTGATCCGGACAAACTGAATAACTATCAGCTGACCACCGCCGACGTAGTGGCGGCTATCAAAGCGCAGAACAGTCAGGTGGCGGTCGGCCAGCTCGGCGGCGCGCCTTCGGTGGATTTTCAGGCGCTGAACGCCACTATCAACGCCCAGTCCCAGCTACAAACGCCGGAGCAGTTCCGTCAGATCACGCTGAAAGTGAATCAGGATGGTTCGCAGGTGAAACTCGGCGACGTGTCCGAAATTGGTCTGGGTGCGGAAAACTACAGCCTGCTCAGCCGCTATAACGGTCAGGCGGCATCCGGTATGGGCGTGAAACTGGCGTCCGGTGCCAACGAACTGCAAACCGATAAAGCCGTGCGCGCGCGTCTTGAGGAACTCTCTCACTACTTCCCACACGGCCTGAAAGCCGAAGTCGCTTATGAAACTACTCCGTTCGTTAAAGCGGCAATCACCGACGTGGTGAAAACGCTGTTTGAAGCGATCGTGCTGGTGTTCTTAGTGATGTACCTGTTCCTGCAAAACTTCCGCGCGACGCTGATCCCCACTATCGCCGTGCCCGTGGTGCTGCTCGGCACCTTCGCCGTGCTGCATCAGTTCGGCTACAGCATCAACACGTTAACCATGTTTGCGATGGTGCTGGCGATCGGGTTGCTGGTGGATGACGCCATCGTGGTGGTGGAGAACGTCGAGCGCGTGATGAGCGAGGAGGGACTCAGCCCCAGAGACGCCACACGCAAATCGATGGGGCAAATTCAGAGCGCGCTGGTGGGGATCACCATGGTGTTGTCGGCGGTCTTTGTGCCGATGGCCTTCTTCGGCGGTACCACCGGCGCGATTTACCGTCAGTTCTCGATAACCATCGTCTCTGCCATGGTGCTTTCAGTATTCGTGGCGCTGACGCTGACCCCGGCGTTGTGTTCCACCATTCTCAAACCTATCGCAAAGGGTCATCATCACGGCAAACGCGGCTTCTTCGGCTGGTTTAACCGCATGTTTGACCGCAACGCCCGCCGCTACGAAAACGGCGTGGCGGGTATTCTGAGAAACAGCGTGCGCTGGATGCTCGGTTATGCGCTGCTGGTCGCGGCGCTGGCGTTCATGTTTATCAAATTACCGACCTCGTTCCTGCCGCTGGAAGACCGTGGCGTGTTTACCGTTCAGATCCAGCTGCCGCCGGGTTCGACGTTGCAGCAGACACAGAAAGTGGTCGAGAAAGTCGAAAAATACTTCCTCAATACCGACAAGAAAGATGTGCTGTCGGTGTTCTCCACCATCGGCGCAGGACCGGGCGGAAACGGGCAAAACGTGGCGCGTATGTTCGTACGTCTGACTCCGTGGGATGACCGCACCGGCGCGGACGACTCCTCGTTCGCTCTGATTGAGCAGGCCACTAAAGAGTTTAATAAGATTACCGAAGCCCGCGTGATCGCCAGCAGCCCGCCGGCCATCAACGGTCTTGGCAGTGCGACCGGTTTCGATATGGAATTGCAGGATCACGCCGGGCTGGGCCATGCCGCGCTGATGTCTGCCCGCGACCAGTTGCTGGAGATGACCGCCAAAGACAGCAGTCTGACCCGCGTGCGTCATAACGGGCTGGATGACAGTCCGCAGTTGCAAATCAACATCGATCAGGTGAAAGCACAGGCGCTGGGCGTGGCTATCTCTGATATCAACAGTACGCTGAGCACCGCGTGGGGGTCTTCCTACGTCAATGACTTCGTCGACCGCGGTCGCGTTAAAAAAGTGTACGTTCAGGCGGGGGCGAAATTCCGCATGTTGCCGGATGATATTAACCGCTGGTTTGTCCGCAATTCTGCCGGAACCATGGTGCCGTTCTCCGCGTTCGCCACGTCTTACTGGCTGACCGGCTCGCCGCGTCTGGAGCGTTACAACGGCTACTCGGCACTGGAAATTGTCGGTGAACCGGCTGAAGGCGTCAGCAGCGGCACAGCAATGGATAATATGGAAAAACTGGTGGCGAAGCTGCCGGTAGGGATCGGCCTCGAATGGACCGGTCTGTCGTATCAGGAACGTTTGTCCGGTTCGCAGGCTCCGGCACTGTATGCGATTTCCCTGCTGGTGGTGTTCCTGTGTCTGGCGGCGCTGTATGAGAGCTGGTCGATTCCTTTCTCAGTCATGCTGGTGGTGCCGCTCGGTGTGCTCGGTGCAGTGATCGCCACATGGATGCGCGGGCTGGAAAACGACGTGTACTTCCAGGTCGGGATGCTGACCATCATCGGGCTGTCGGCGAAGAACGCCATTCTGATCGTCGAATTTGCCAATGATTTGAACGTCAGAGGCAAGGAGCTGCTGGCGGCTACGCTGGAGGCCTCGAGAATGCGTCTCCGCCCTATCCTGATGACTTCACTGGCGTTTATCTTCGGCGTGTTACCGATGGCGACCAGCACCGGTGCAGGTTCCGGCAGTCAGCATGCGGTGGGGACCGGCGTTATCGGCGGAATGATTTCCGCCACGGTGCTGGCAATCTTCTTCGTGCCGCTGTTCTTCGTACTGATCCGCCGCCGTTTTCCGGGGAAATCCGGTGAACCGATCATTGCCGACATCGTAGAAACGGCACCCGTCGACGCGAAATAACGGCGAAAAAAACCCACAAAAAAGGCGTTAATGTGAATTAACGCCTTTTTTATTAGTGATTTACTGGTGTAAGAATCGTCGCTAAATCGGACGTAATGGTCTTCCTGAACAAACGTTTTTATAATGACGGGCTGACACTGCAAATAAATCTGTCTTGCTTTACGGGCCTGAGTTTTACAGCAATTACGCGTTCAACATACGGTCGATAAAGTCTTTCCAGTTACCTAACTCTTGCTCTAACATTTGACTCCCCTTTATTGGACGCGGGGATTATACGTCTGTTTTTTGTACAAGCCAAACTTCTCTCATGTTTCTTTAATCACGATCACACTCCCGCCCCGTCTGGATCCTGCCCGCGTTTTGCCTCATTATGTGCCCTATCCTCGCGCCAGCATTCTGTGCTGGTGAAAAGTTCATAATTACTGACAGGTTACGTTTTTCTATGGCAACGACTTCAGCTTCAGCCTCATTTGTTCTCTATGGCATCAAAAATTGCGATACCGTCAAAAAAGCCCGTCGCTGGCTGGAAGAAAACGCGGTCAGTTATCAGTTTCATGATTATCGTGTTGAGGGGCTGGACGACGCGCTGTTGCAGAACCTGATTGAAAAACAGGGCTGGGAAGCAATGCTGAACACCCGTGGCACAACCTGGCGCAAACTTGATGATGCCACCCGCAACGCCTGCGATAACGAAACCAATGCCAAAGCGGTGATGCTGGAACATCCGGCCATCATCAAACGCCCGTTTCTGCTGGCTCCCGATGGCCAGTCTCTGCTGGGATTCAAACCAGAGAGCTATCAGCAATTCCTCGCGGAGGTGAAATAACATGAGCTGCCCCGTTGTCGATCTCGCCCAACAGTTAATCCGCCGCCCTTCCCTCAGCCCGGAAGATGCGGGCTGTCAGGATATCATGATCGCCCGCCTGCGCGCGGTGGGTTTTCATATCGAACTGATGCCTTTTGGCGATACCCTGAATTTCTGGGCCACACGCGGTGAAGGTAAAACGCTGGCGTTTGCCGGCCATACCGACGTGGTGCCAACCGGCGATCACAAACTGTGGGTTACCGGTCCGTTCGAGCCAACGCTGCGCGACGGAATGCTTTATGGTCGTGGTGCGGCGGACATGAAAGGTTCGCTGGCGGCAATGGTCGTCGCCGCCGAACGTTTCGTGGCTGCAAATCCGCATCACAAAGGCCGTCTGGCGTTTCTCATCACCTCCGACGAAGAAGCCAGCGCGGTTAACGGCACGGTTAAAGTGGTCAATGCGCTGATGGAACGCAACGAGCGTCTGGATTATTGCCTGGTCGGCGAGCCTTCAAGCACTTCGCGCGTCGGTGACATCGTGAAGAATGGCCGTCGCGGCTCCATGACCGCCAACCTGCACATTCACGGCGTTCAGGGCCACGTCGCCTATCCGCATCTGGCCGATAATCCGGTTCACCGCGCGATGCCTGCACTGAACGAGCTGGTGGCTACCGTCTGGGATAACGGCAATGAATTCTTCCCGCCGACCAGCATGCAAATCGCCAATATCAACGCCGGTACCGGCAGTAATAACGTCATTCCCGGCGAGCTCTACGTGCAATTTAACTTCCGCTTCAGCACCGAACTGACCGATGACATCATCAAACAGCGCGTGGCGGAGCTGCTCGATCGTCACAATCTGCAATACACCCTGAACTGGGTAGTCTCCGGCCAGCCGTTCCTGACCTCGCGCGGCGAGCTGGTGGACGCGGTGGTCAACGCCGTACGCCATTACAGTGAAATTACGCCAGAGCTGCAAACCACCGGCGGCACCTCCGACGGACGCTTCATCGCGCTGATGGGCGCACAGGTGGTCGAACTGGGGCCGGTTAACGCCACCATCCACAAGATCAACGAATGCGTACACGCCGCCGATCTGCAAGTGCTTAGCCGCATGTATCAGCGCATCATGGAGCAGTTAGTCGCATGATCACCAATGAGATGCTGACCGGGCGCTCAACTGCGCACCTGGTCACATTGGCCGACGGGCCGCACCGTCTGCAAAAGCAGGCGGCAGAGGCATTCGCCCGGATGCAGCAGGCAGCGCGGGAAGCCGGGTTTGATTTACAGCCTGCCAGCACTTTTCGTGATTTTGAGCGCCAGCAGGCTATCTGGAATGGCAAATTTCGCGGCGAGCGACCAGTATTAGATAAAGACAGTCAACCGTTGGATATCAGCGGATGCTCTGACGCCGAACGCTGCGGGTTTATCCTGCGCTGGTCGGCGCTTCCGGGCGCCAGTCGTCACCACTGGGGCAGTGATCTGGATGTGTACGATCCGCACCTGCTGCCCGAAGGAAAGACGTTACAGCTGGAGCCGTGGGAATATGAGCAAGGCGGGTATTTTTATCCGCTGAACTCTTGGATGTCAGATCATATGGCGGAGTTTGGCTTTTTCCGTCCTTATGCCGAAGACCGTGGCGGAGTTGCCATTGAACCCTGGCACCTGAGTTATCGCCCGCTGGCCACATTGTGCGCGGCGCAACTGACGCCGGACGTACTTATCAGTGCATGGCAAGGGCAAGATTTAGCGGGCTCCGACTGGATAATCAGCGAGATCGCGACTATCTTCCCAAGATTCATCGCCCTACCTACATAACAATTTAAGGAGCACGCCATGGAGTGGATTAAAGATTACTGGTGGATCATTCTGATCATTCTGTTCGGGATGTTAATCAGCGGCATTAAAGAACTGCGACGCGTTGATGTGAAAAAGTACCTCAACGACAAACCTGAAATCCCACCTCATCGCGATAATAATGCCGAGTGGGATAAAGACGATGACTGGCCGAAGAAGAAGTAAGGCCGGTAAAAACGAAGGCAGCCGGGATGGCTGCCTTTTTTGTTGGCAATGTTCAGATTACTGCGGCTGATCGTTTTGCAAATGCGAGATAGCGGTATTAATCATCTGCGAGTCCAGCCCGTGCGCCATGCCCGCCTGAATGTTCAAGGTACAAGCGCTGCCTAAAGATTTCAGTCGCTCAGCGGCGCTTTTCGACTGGAACGGGTTGATCACCGGATCCTGCTCACCGTGAATAAAGTGCACCACGGTGCCTGCGGCTATCGGTTTTTCCGGCAGATTGGCGAAACGGCCGCTGAACGCGACGATGCGCGACGCCAGATGCTCTTCCACTTTGGTGGATTCCAGCGCCATGATGGTGCCCTGCGAGAAACCGACCAGCGTGGTGTGTTCCGGCGTCACACCGGTTTTTTGCTGCCAGTCACGGACGATCTGGATAAACAGCGGCATCGCGTCATCAATTCGCGGCTGACGATTTTTCTCTGTCACGCCCTGTACGGAGAACCACTGGAAGCCGCGGCCAAAATCACAAATATCCGGGCTGCCGACGCTCACCACCTGCGCCTGCGGGAAGGACACTGCGAAAAACTTGCCAATTTCGCCCATGGAAATCGGGTTATCGCCCACGCCGTGAAATAATAAAATCAGCTGGTTTGCACGCTCTTGCGGCTGCTGGACAATAATCTGTTCTGAGCTCATGGGTCTCTCCCGTTTATGTTAATTCAGCCACTATACGCCGCCTGCCGGACAGTGAAATCGGGTTTTATTGAACGAGTCTTTCCATTTTTTGCAATGACTCCGCGCTGCTAAATCCCTTGCCTCCAGCGTTCACAGGCTACGGGATCCAGTTCCGCCAGCGCCTGCTGCGTCTCTTGTCGCCAGCGCTGAACCAGCGCTTTCCTCCCCGATAACCCCGCCGGCTGCACAACTTCCGCCGTATTTTTCCCTTGCTGCAGGTGTGCCCGCAGCAAGGGAAGGGGCAAGTGACTGTTAATGAGCAGGCGGTTTAGCGCGGGCAGACTGCTTTCCAGCGGCCGGTGCGCGAAAGCGAAGCCGGCCAGCTCGCGCCAGTCAGCCTCATTGAGCGCCGTCTCTGCGGCAAGCGGAAGCGGCAAAGTAATGTCCATCAGCGGTGCCAGCCAGCGCCAGTCACGATAAAGCTGCTGTTCAGCCGTCTGCGCCAGCGCATGCCCTGCCGGGCTCAGTGGTAGTATCGCCATCACCGCATAGCATCCGCTGCTAGCCTCTTTCTGCGTGCTTATACGCGCGAGGCGAAAACCCGCCTGCTGCCACAGCGCCGCCAGATCATCGGTATAACCAAAACTCACCGACAGGAAATCCAAACCTTGCTCCGTTGCTCGCTGTTTTTCCTCAGCCAGCAAAGCGCGGGCGATACCCTGACGCCGGGACGCCGGGTGCACAGCAATACGGCTGACGCGCCGCGACCGCAATACCGCCGCCAGCACCAGTCCGGCGTGGGCGGCAAGTGACTGCGCCACCAGATTGCCGCGCGGACGTCGTCTTCCAGCCCAGACATCATGCGCCAGCGCCGGGCTCAGCAAGCCTTCTTCTACCAGCCACAGCGCGCCGGTTAAGGTATCACCCTGTCGGGCGGCGCTGAAGGTCATACCCGGCGCATCCAGCAGACGGCGTAAATCCAGCGGCGACGTGCGGTAATGCGCACTGGTCAGCAGACCGTAGAAATCCTCTAACAGCGCGGGTTGGCGCAGCCAGTCGTCAGCAGCGGGGGAAAAAATAGCAGAAGGTACGTTTGTGTTTTTAATCTTTGTCAGGGGTTCGCCGAACAGCAACGCATCGCTTATCAGGGGTTCGAGCATATCCTGTTCCGACCAGCGGATTGGCGCGGTCAGCCGCAAATCCTGCCACTGCGGCAGCGAAGCGCAAAACTTCAGCAGAAATCCGCGCCCCGTGCCTTCGTAACCCTGAACCGTGGTAGTAAGTAATACGCGCGGGAAAGCCGCCACCAGCTCCGTCAACATCGGTGCGGGAATAGCAGCGGCTTCATCGATAATCAGCCAGTCCGCATCATCCACCGCGGCTTCACGGCACATCATCAGCAGGGCATCGGGTGCGATAAAACGGGTGGATTCAGGCGCATGGGCGAGGATCTGATTCACAGCACCTTTACCCGGCGCAGTCACCAGGCAGGTGCCCGGCCACTGCGCGGTCAGCATTCCCGCAAGACGCGACTTACCGCGACCGCGCGGCGAAGTCAGTACCCACACACCGGATTTGGCCTGCATCAGCCGCTGTAAAATCTGTTGCTGCTCAGGCGTCGGTTGGCCATCGGGCGGCAGCCAGTCGGGTGCAGGCGGTAAAGGGGAAAGTGAAAAAGGATGATGTTGCCTGCACAGCGCGACGTGCGGCGTGCTTTCCAGTAATGCCTGAAAACGACGGATAAAACGCGGCGTGGGGATCGCCTGTGGTTGTTCGCTCCAGCGCAGGCTGTCGGCGTCAGGTAATTGCGACCAGCGGCACCAGTCCGGCACCAGCAAAATCAGCCAGCTTCCGGCCTTAAGTGTTCCGGAAAACGCCGCCAGTGCGTCCACGTTCAACCCGGTGCGGGCATCAAAAATGCCGTGCAAAAAATCCTGACCGAGAAGCGAATGCGCCGCAGAGGGTGAGCAGGCGTTCACTCCCACAGGCGGCGAATCACTGATCCACAACCAGTCCCCCGCGCTTTGGCCCGAAAATTCGAGAGCCTGCGCCACGCACCAGTCCGCTTCACCGCTGAACACCAGCACGCGCCGCACGCCGCGGCGCAGCATCTGTTGCTGTAACGATGCGACCGATACGACAGGCATCTCAGGTTTTCCCGACCAGCATGGAGAGCAGCCCGGCGGCGATCAGCGGCCCGACCGGCACGCCTTTAAACAGCGCCACGCCAAGCACCGTGCCGACAAGTAAACCGGCGACCAGATGCGGCTGAGTGCCCATCAGCGTGAGGCCACGTCCGCCGAGCCACGATACCAGTACGCCCACCAAAATAGCGGCGATGGATTTCCAGTGAAAGAAAGAATGGACCACGGTGCTGGCGCTGATTTTTCCGCTGGCGATCGGTGCCATCACCCCGATGGTGAGAATAATAATGCCGATAGTCAGGCCATATTTTTCAATCCACGGGAAGAAGGTATTGAGCGGCGTGATGCGCACTGTCAGCAGGAAAAACATCGCGATAGTCACCGCGCTGTTGTGGCTGATGATGCCCAGTCCGGCAAAGACCAGTAAGATCAAAAGGGTTGGATCGAGAAAAGCCATAGCGTTCCCTGCGTTTCCTGTCAGAAAGGCAGAAAGGCTCCGGAGAGCCTTTCTGAATCGGTCGTTGATTATTGAACAGTTTTTGCGGGCAGACCAGAACTGAATGGTCGCGTCTGCGCGAAATCAGAGGCTGCCGAAGGTATTGCACTGATCCGGATTACCGGTATCGAAACCGCGTTTGAACCAGTCATAGCGCTGCTGAGAGGTGCCGTGGGTAAAGCTGTCCGGCACTACACGCCCCTGACTTTGCTGTTGCAAACGGTCATCGCCTATCGCCTGTGCGGCGTTCAGCGCTTCTTTCAGATCGCCTGCTTCAAGGACGTTTTGCTCCTGCATCGAATGGCCCCAGACACCGGCGTAGCAGTCGGCCTGCAATTCCATTTTCACCGACAGTTGATTCACCACCGCCTGCGACGCACCCTGCTGCAACTGCCGCACCTTGCGCTCAATGCCCAGCAGATTCTGCACGTGGTGACCTACTTCGTGGGCGACTACGTAACCCTGTGCAAAATCACCGCCCGCGCCCAGTTTGTTCTGCAATTCCTGATAGAAAGAGAGATCGATATACACCGTGCTGTCCGCCGGGCAATAGAACGGCCCCATCACCGACTGGCCGGTTCCGCAACCGGTACGGGTCGCGCCACGATACATCACCAGTTTCGGTTCGCGATACGTCATCCCCTGTTTCTGGAAAATGTCTTTCCACGTATCTTCCGTCGACGCGAGGATGACGGAAGTGAATTTCGCCTGCTCATCATCTTTCGGGCTGATGGATTGGGATTGCGTCTGGCGCTGTACGTTGCCGGATTGTCCGCCGTCAATCAGTGGAGAAAGGTCGATACCATAATACCCGGCGACCAGTACCACGATAATAATCACAATGCCGCTTTTGCCACGGATTGGCAGGCGCATACCGCCACCACCCAGGCCACCGCCGCCGCTGGATCCCTGTCCGCGTCTGTCTTCTACATTGTCGCTTTCGCGACGCCCTTGCCAACGCATACTCCACCTCCAGACTGTTTTTATAAAGACTAGCCAGCGTGCGCGATTTATACCATCCGCGCAGGGACGTAATTTTAGGTCAGGAGGAATTAAATGAAATAAATCAGGGTAAAAAAGAGGAAATTAAATGCGGGATAAAGATCGGGTGGCGAAACTACCACCCGTTTTAGCATAAGCCCGCGACGGAAACGATTGCGCGTCCGGGCTAAAAACTAAGCGTTGCTTAGTCCAGTTTCACACCGATACGGCGAGCGACTTCTTCGTAGGCTTCAATCAGGCCACCCAGACTCTGGCGGTAACGATCTTTGTCCATCTTGTTCAACGTCTCTTTGTCCCACAGGCGGCTGCCGTCTGGTGAGAACTCATCACCCAGCACCACTTCGCCGTTAAACAGACCGAACTCGAGTTTGAAATCGACCAGAATCAGACCGGCATCGTCAAACAGCTTGGTCAACACGTCGTTGGCTTTGTAGCTCAGCTCTTTCATACGCGCCAGGTGCTCTTCGTTCACCCAACCGAAGGTTTTGCAGTAAGACTCGTTGATCATCGGATCGTGCATCGCATCGTTTTTCAAAAACAGATCAAACAACGGCGGATTCAAAACCAGACCTTCTTCAATGCCCAGACGTTTTACCAGCGATCCAGCAGCACGGTTACGGATAACGCATTCAACCGGGACCATATCCAGTTTTTTCACCAGTACTTCGTTGTCAGACAGCAGGCGTTCCATTTGGGTCGGAATCCCGGCTTCTTCCAGCTTAGCCATGATGAAATGGTTAAATTTGTTGTTAACCATACCTTTACGGTCGAACTGCTCAATACGCTGACCATCCAGTGCTGACGTATCGTTACGGAATTCCAGCACCAGCAGGTCCGGGTTTTCAGTGGTGTAGACGGTTTTCGCCTTGCCGCGATACAACTCAGCTAACTTTTGCATCTTTACTTACTCCAGTGGAAAAAACAGATGTAAAAAGGGGCCGGAGCCCCTTGGTATTATTTTGCACTGCTCTGGCTAAATGCGGCCTGCATGACCGCCACCATCGCGTCGTTCTGCGACTGGCTGAGAGCATGTCCTTTCGGATCAAGGAACTGCAAGCTACTGCGGTTGTCGAGGTCGCCAACCTGAAGTTTGTAGTCACCGGAAGAGAGGCCCGGATCTTTCGCACCCAGTGTCTGCCACGCATCGTCATTCAACGGTTTGTAGGTAACGGACAATGTCCCCTGCGGACGGCTGCTGTCGGTCACTTTCATGCCAGCTTTCGCCAGTGCATTTGGTAAACGATCCCACACTGCGCCGTAGGTGGTACGCACGATCAGCACCGGTAAACCGGTATCATCAGCACCGCTCTGCACGTCGATTTCACCGACGCGACGGTTGTCGAGACGCGCCTGCGTATCCTGCTGCACTTTATCGAGGCTGGCGGTGATCGAGTTCATCATCTGGCTGTTATAACGCTGGATTTCAGCTGATGCGGTCACCGCTTTATCCTGCTGTTTCAGCTCAAGCGTTTTAACGGTCAGCGCTAACTGGTAGCTCTGCTGTTTCACGCTGATCTGGTAACGGCCCTGATACTGGAAGTCTTCATCTGCACGATTCCAGTCAACGAAATCGGTGGTCAGCGTCTGGTTAGCGTCGTCGCGGTTAGCAATTTTGTAATTATTTTGCTGAACGGCTTTCACCACACTGTTCCACAAATCGCGGTTTTGCGCGGTGTTTTCCAGCAATACAGTGCTGCTGTCACCGGCGAACTGCGTTTGTGAACCGTTCAGCAAGGCCAGAGGCTGCATTGGTGGACGGATATCGAGCTGTTTGCCCACCGCGCCTTGCATCGCGCCCTGGCGGATTTCGTAGGTGCCATTCTGCACTGGCAGAATCATGCCCGCCGGTGCTTTAAGCTCACTGAGCGCTGGCGCATCGAGGTAGGATTCATCACCGCTGACCTGACGCTTGTAGCGCTGGTCGCTGGAGCAGGCTGCCAGCAGCATAATCAGGGAAACCCCGACCACTTTCGCTACGGCTGTTTTCTGCAAACGGGTCATCTGGAAACTATTCTTGTCAAATAAAGAGGCCATCAAATCTTCCTAAGAGTTACAGCAAACCGGCGCTTTTAAGTGCTTGTTCCACGACCGGACGGGCAGCATCTGTTAACGGCGTCATAGGCAGACGCAGAGTATCGGTTGCCATCATTCCCAGTGCCTTACAGGCCCATTTCACCGGGATTGGGTTTGCTTCTATAAACAAATGCTGATGCAACGGCATCAGGCGCTGATTCAGGCGACGTGCTTCGGCAAAATTGCCACTGGCCGCCAGTTCACAAAGTTGAGCCATTTCACGGGCAGCCACGTTGGCTGTGACAGAAATGACGCCTTTGCCACCAAGTTGCATAAAGTCCAGACCGCTGGCGTCATCGCCGCTCAGCAGAATGAAATCTTCATCATCAACCAGCACTTGGATCTGACTAACACGACTTAAGTTCCCTGTTGCTTCTTTAACAGCAACAATATTCTTTAATTTTGCTAAACGCGCGATGGTCGGCGGCAACATATCGCAGCCGGTGCGTGAGGGCACGTTGTAGAGAATTTGCGGCAGTGAGGTGCTTTCAGCGATGGCTTTGAAGTGCTGATACAGGCCTTCCTGCGTAGGACGGTTGTAATAAGGTGTGACTGTCAGACAGCCCACAACGCCACTCTTTTCAAAACGTTGTGTCAGAGAAATCGCTTCGGCGGTGGCGTTAGCACCGGTGCCTGCGATAATAGGGATGCGCCCGTCGGCCAGTTCCAGCGTTTGCATGACCACGTCACCGTGTTCGTCATGGCTAAGCGTAGCCGACTCGCCTGTCGTGCCAACGGAAACGATCGCCGCAGTACCACTGGACACATGATAATCAATCAGTTTTTTCAGACTCGCGCGATCGACAGCACCTTTGGTGTCCATCGGCGTAACCAGTGCAACAATACTTCCCGTAAACATTGACCTTCCCCTCCACAAACAGGTCACTCATGGTACTTTTGACACCACTGCAAAAGCAAGCAATCAACGTGTTGTAAGCGCTTGTCCGACGGTTTTTTTTATGTTTACCTTGGGAATACTCCCAAGCACGACAGGAACAGCCATTTTGCCGCAGCCACAACAACATTATCTGGTTATCACCGCCTTAGGTGCCGATCGCTCTGGTATCGTCAATACCATCACCCGCCAGGTCAGCAGCTGCGGCTGCAATATCGAGGATAGCCGTCTGGCGATGCTCGGTGACGAGTTTACTTTCATCATGCTGCTCTCCGGCAGCTGGAACGCCATCACGCTGATTGAATCCACGCTGCCGCAAAAAGGCGCCGAGCTGGAATTGCTGATCGTGATGAAACGCACCAGCGCACCGGTTCGCCCGCCGATGCCAGCCACCGTTTGGGTGAAAGTGGAAGTTAAAGACTCCCCGCACCTGATCGAGCGTTTTACCGATTTATTCGACACGCACCAGATGAACATTGCAGAACTGGCCTCAAAAACCCGGCCAGCCGATGCCAGCACGCCAGCGCAGCTCTCTATCCAGATGACGGCACACAGCGCGGCGAATACCGATCCGGCAATTATTGAGCAAGCCTTTCATCAGCTATGTACAGAACTGAATGCGCAAGGCAGTATTAACGTCGTTAGTTATTCTGAGAATGAAAATAAACTGCAGTAATCGCTAAGTGATACGGAGAAAGACAATGAGCCCACTGAAAGCCGGTGATCCTGCGCCGCAATTTAGTTTACCCGATCAAGACGGTGAACAAATTAATCTGGCCGACTTCCAGGGACAGAGAGTCCTGGTCTATTTTTATCCAAAAGCTATGACCCCGGGCTGTACCGTTCAGGCCTGCGGACTGCGCGATAACATGGATCAGTTGAAAAGTGAGGGTGTGGAAGTGCTGGGGATCAGCACCGATAAACCTGAAAAACTGTCTCGCTTTGCCGAGAAAGAACTGCTGAACTTCACCTTGCTGTCCGATGAAGATCATCAGGTGTGCGAGGCGTTTGGCGTCTGGGGTGAGAAATCCTTTATGGGCAAAACCTACGACGGCATTCACCGCATCAGCTTCCTGCTCGACGGCAATGGCAAGGTTGAGAAAGTGTTCGACGACTTCAAAACCACCAATCACCATGACATCGTGATGGCCTATCTGAACGAGAAATCAGCCTGATTATTGCCGCCTGATCCACGTTCATAAAAAAAAGCGCAGACGCGCTTTTTTTATTTGAATCAGAGAATGATGGGCTCAGACCGTTTCGTTCAGCAATTCATCCGGCCAGACGTGAACGACGGCTTTGACCAGCGTCGCCAGCGGTATCGCAAAGAACACCCCCCAGAATCCCCACAGACCGCCGAACACCACCACCGACAAGATGATCACCAGCGGATGCAGGTTTACCGCTTCGGAGAACAGCAAAGGTACGATGACGTTGCCGTCCAGCCCTTGCACCACCAGGTAGGCGACAATGAGCGTCCAGAAATCTGCGCCGAGCCCCCACTGGAACATCGCGACAATCACGACAGGAATGGTGACCAGCATCGCACCGATGTAGGGGATCAGCACTGAAATCCCTACCAGGACCGCCAGCAGCAGCGAATAGCGCAAATCCATCACCCAGAACACCAGATACGTCGCAACGCCGACGATAATCATCTCAAGGACTTTGCCGCGAATATAATTGGTGACCTGCTGATTCATCTCCGCCCAGACCTGTCCCGCCAGCCCGCGATCGCGCGGTAAAACGCGGCGCACAGCGTTGAGCATTTGCTCTTTGTCTTTGAGCAGGAAGAACACCATCATCGGTACCAGGATCAGGTAAATGGCCAGCGTCAGTAACCCGACCAGCGAGGCGAGGGAATATTTCACCACCGATTCACCGAGCCCCGAGAGCTTGCTGCGCATATTTTCAGCCATCATGTCGATAATGCCTGCATCCACCAGCGCCGGATAACGCTTGGGCAACGTGGCGGCAAAATCGTAGAAACGGTTAAGCATGCTCGGTAAATCCGCCAGCAAATTGACGCCCTGCTGCCACGTAACCGGCGCAATCACCAGAATCCCTAACATCAGGATCCCTGCAAACAGCAGCAGTACCACGCTCACTGCCACCGTGCGTGAAAGCCCGATGTGTTGCAGGCGCACGGTCGGCCATTCCAGTAAATATGCCAGCACAATCGCCACCAGCAGCGGTGCCAGAATACCGTTAAAAAAGTAAAGGATACAAAAACCGGCGACCAGGATCGCCAGCAGCGCAATGGCCTGCGGGTCGGTAAAGCGGCGGCGATACCACTGTAATAACATGTCTAACATCTGAGAACGCTCCTGAGATTTTTATTGCCTGTTGGGTTGCGCTGTTCGTTCCCTGCGCGCTCAGACACAAGTAACTATCTTTTAAATTCGTTGTCACACAACTGAAGCCAGCGGAGTGTTTTAAACTCCCACGAGGATAGCTACTATAGAGTTCAGCGCCAACAATAGCGCCAGAAAATAATGCTCACTTCGCCAGTTCATGAAATAAAAGCTCTTAAAGCTCATCGATGTGCGGTTCACTTATTGGGAAGCAAATGTTTATGGTAATGCGGTTGAAAAAAACGGTGATCGCCCTGTGTCTTGGCAGCCTGTTCACTGGCGCAATTTTCCCGGCAGGCGCTGACGACAGTTCATTCTGGTCAACGCCGGTGACCTCTTCCTCCAAAAACACCAACTCGCCTTTGGCACCGCCGGTAAGCGATCAGTTACCGGATATCGGCACCACAGCGGGCGGCACGCTGAGCATTAATCAGGAATTACAGATGGGCGATTTTTACGTCCGTCAGATGCGCGCCAGTACGCCGCTGATTAACGATCCGCTGCTCAATCAGTACATCAACGAACTCGGGCAGCGTCTGGTGGCACATGCCTATTCCGTGCGCACGCCATTCCATTTCTTCATCGTCAATAATGACGAGCTGAATGCCTTCGCCTTCTTCGGCGGCAACGTGGTACTGCACTCGGCGTTGTTCCGTTATACCGATAATGAAAGCCAGCTGGCCTCGGTCATGGCGCACGAAATCTCCCACGTTACCCAGCGCCATCTGGCCCGTGCGATGGAAGATCAACAACGGAATGCGCCGCTGACCTGGGTCGGTGCGCTCGGTTCCATCCTGCTGGCGATGGCCAGCCCGCAAATGGGTATGGCAGCGCTGACCGGTACGCTGGCCGGCACGCAGCAGGGAATGATCAGCTTCACGCAGGGCAACGAGCAGGAAGCCGACCGTATCGGTTTGCAGGTGCTCCAGCGCTCAGGCTTTGATCCGCAGGCAATGCCCGCGTTCCTGCAAAAACTTGCCGATCAGGCGAGTTATTCCACCCGTCCGCCGGAAATGTTGCTGACGCACCCCCTTCCCGACAGCCGTCTCGCCGACGTGCGTAACCGCGCCAATCAGATGCCGCACACTGTCGTGCAGTCTTCACAAAACTACCTGATGGCGAAAGTGCGCATGTTAGGGATGTACGGCTCGGAAAGTTTCCCGCTGACCGATGATTATTTGCAAAAGCTGAGCGACGGTAACGTGCGCGAACAGCTGGCGGCGAAATACGGTCAGGCGCTGCAATTTTACAAAGCGAAGAAATACGATCAGGCGCGGGCGATTCTGGAACCGCTGATGGTGCAAAATCCGGGCAACGAATGGCTGCTGGATCTCTCCACCGATAACGATATCGAAAGCAAACGCGCCCCGCAGGCCATCGCCCGGCTGGAGCAGGCAGGCGCGGCCACCAGCTCTAATCCGGTGCTTCAGCTCAATCTGGCGAATGCCTATCTCGAAGGCGCGAAACCGGCCAACGCCAGCAAGATCCTTAACCGCTATACCTTCACCTATCCGGGCGATCCGAACGGCTGGGATCTGCTGTCCCAGGCGTCTGCCGCGCAGGGTTTACGCGCGCAGGAGCTGGCTGCCCGTGCAGAAAGCATGGCGCTGATCGGACGTCTGGATCAGGCTATTGAAATGCTGAGTAACGCCAGCGCATTGCAGAAATTAGGCAGTCTGGAACAGGCCCGTTACGATGCGCGTATCGACCAGCTTCGTCAGCTGCTGGGCCGTTTCCGTCAGTATCAGAAAGGCTGACTTTGAATCTTTAAGGGAGAATGTTATGGCACATGATGTCGCGATTTATCACAACCCGCGCTGCTCCAAGAGCCGCGAAACCCTGAAATTGCTGGAAGACGCCGGGATCGAGCCGGAGGTGATTTTGTATCTGGAAACGCCGCCGACGGTTGCCACGTTGCAGGATTTACTGAAAAAGCTGGGGTTCAGCTCTGCGCGCCAGCTGATGCGTAAAGGCGAAGAGATTTATAAGGAACTCAGTCTGGCCGATAAAAACCTGAGCGAAGCGCAGCTGTTGCAGGCAATGGCGGAAAATCCGAAGCTGATTGAACGTCCGATCGTGCTGGCCAACGGCAAAGCACGTTTAGGGCGTCCGCCGGAACAGGTGAAAGACATTTTGTAATTCCGCTCGTCCGTTCGGGTTCGTGATGCGAACCCGGACATCCTCCGATCACAACCCCAGAATTTCCTTCACGAACGGGATCGTCAGTTTACGCTGTGCGGTGATAGAAGCGCGATCGAGCTGATCAAGCGTCATAAACAGCGTGCGCATTTCACGATCCAAACGTTTGAGCAGGAAACGGCCGACGTCTTCCGGCAGTTCAAATCCGCGCAGTTTGGCGCGCAACTGCAGTGCCTGAAGTTTCTCTTCGTCGGAAAGCGGCTGAAGCTTGTAGATTTGTCCCCAGTCGAGACGTGACGCCAGATCCGGCAGGCTGAGATTCAGCTGACGCGGCGGACGATCGCCGGTAATAAACAGACGCGTACGGCCTGTTTCAAGAATGCGGTTATACAGATGGAAAACCGCAGCTTCCCATTCGTCATCGCCGGCGATCCCTTCGATGTTATCGATACAGACCAGCGCAAGATGCTCCATGCCGTCCAATACTTCAGGCACAAAATAGGCGCGTTTATCTAAAGGCACGTAACCCACGGCTTCGCCGCGCTGGGATAATTCAGCGCAGGCTGCGTGGAGAAGGTGACTGCGGCCGCCGCCTTCACGTGACCAGAAATAAATATAGGTGCCGTGTTCCTGATGCAATGCGGTCTGAATCGCAGAAAGCAGAGAGGGATTCTCACCCGGATAAAAACTGGCAAAGGTTTCATCATCGGGAAGATAAAGTGGCAGGGAAAGCTGTGCCGGCGTATTCAGAAGCACCTCAACCGAAGCGGTATGAAGACCGCAGATGTTGTCATGTCAATAAAAAGGAACGACCGAATTCTAGCAAGGATCCGCAGCAAATTGAACTGTGCCGAGTGCAACCGCTTGTGATCCGAGCACCTGACCGGAAAGCACTGCGCCCGCCGGTCAGGTGTTTCAGCTGAAATTCAACGATCAGACTGGCGGATTTTCCCGTTCGTCTTCGATATCAATGATCTTTTCTTCACCGCGGAAGATCTCAATCACTTTAAACAGCAGGCTGAGGAAAATGCCGACGATGGTCGCCAGCGCCATGCCTTTGAGCTCCGCCGCGCCAATGTGGATCTTGGCACCGCTGACGCCGATGATCAGGATAACCGCCGTCAGGATCAGGTTCTGCGCTTTGTTGTAATCGACTTTCGATTCAATCAGCACGCGGATACCGGATGCGCCGATCACGCCGTACAGCAGCAAGGAGACACCGCCCATTACTGGCACCGGTACGGCCTGAATGGCTGCCGCTAATTTTCCGATGCACGACAGCAGGATCGCCAGAATCGCCGCGCCGCCAATCACCCAGGTGCTGTAAACCTTGGTGATGGCCATCACGCCAATGTTCTCGCCGTAAGTGGTGTTCGGCGTAGAACCGAAGAAACCGGAAAGTACGGTAGACAAGCCGTTTGCCAGCATCGAACGGTGCAGGCCCGGATCGCGCAGCAGATCTTTTTTGACGATGTTTGCCGTCACGACCAGATGCCCGACGTGTTCTGCAATCACCACCAGCGCGGCAGGCAGAATGGTCAAAATCGCCACCCACTCAAAGCGCGGGGTGTAGAACGTTGGCAGCGCAAACCAGTGAGCATTCGCGATGGCAGACACATCCACCACGCCCATAAAGAACGACAGCGCGTAGCCGACCAGCACACCGATGAGGATCGGAATGATCGCCAGGAAACCGCGGAACAACACTGAACCCAGAATGGTCACCGACAACGTCACGACGGAAATGATCACTGCGGTGGAATCCACCGGTGCGCCATCGGCAGGCAGCAGTCCGGCCATATTCGCCGCCACGCCCGCCAGTTCCAGTCCGATGACGGCAACGATTGCGCCCATCGCCGCCGGCGGGAACATCACGTTGATCCAACCGATACCCGCCTTCTTAACGATCAGCGCCACCAGACAGAACAACAGCCCGCAGGCGATAAATCCGCCCAGCGCCACTTCATAACCCATCGGCAGCAGTAACAGCACCGGTGAGATAAACGCAAAGCTGGAACCGAGATAAGCCGGTATTTTCCCTTTACACACAAATAAATACAGCAAAGTCCCTATGCCATTGAACAGCAGCACCGTTGCCGGGTTGATTTTGAACAGAATGGGTACCAGAACGGTGGCACCAAACATGGCAAACAGATGCTGGAAACTCAGGGGGATTGTCTGCAGTAAAGGCGGACGTTCGCTTACCCCGATGACACGACGGGTCATGGATTGATCCTCTGTGAAATGATGTTGTATTTGACGAGTAAAAAAAAATCAAAAAAAAGCCGACTTCTCAGTCGGCTATTGCTTGCTGCTTATTTCGTACCAAATATCTTATCGCCCGCATCACCGAGTCCCGGGATGATGTAGCCTTTTTCGTTCAGCCCCTGATCAATCGAGGCGGTGTACAGTTCAACGTCAGGGTGCGCGGCTTCCAGCGCGGCAATCCCTTCCGGTGCAGCCACCAGCACCAGCACTTTGATGCTCTGGCAGCCCGCTTTTTTCAGCAGGTCGATGGTTGCAATCATCGAGCCACCGGTCGCCAGCATCGGGTCAACCACCAGCGCCAGACGTTCTTCGATGTTAGAAACCAGCTTCTGGAAATAGGGTACAGGTTTCAGGGTTTCTTCGTCACGGTACACGCCCACGACGCTGATACGCGCGCTTGGTACGTGCTCCAGAACGCCTTCCATCATGCCCAGACCGGCACGCAGGATAGGCACAACGGTAATTTTCTTACCCTTGATCTGATCGATTTCAACCGGACCGTTCCAGCCTTCGATGGTGACTTTCTCAGTTTCTAAATCGGCAGTCGCTTCATACGTCAGCAGACTTCCCACCTCAGAAGCCAGTTCGCGAAAACGTTTCGTGCTGATGTCGTTCTCACGCATCAGGCCCAGCTTGTGTTTCACCAGCGGGTGTTTCACCTCGACGATCTTCATTGTTTATTCTCCTAAGGTGGTTGAGCTGCAAAAAAAAATCGCGAGATTATAACGCCATTTTTTTTCAATGCTACAGCCAATTGCCTGATCTGGATCATCAGGAACCCCGATAGAGTATAGACAGCCCAAAAAGGGTCATCGCATAAGGCGCTCGCAAACGTTTGCCTGCGCTGTTAGAATTGCCCCGCTTTATTCTTCAACCACCAACCCAAACCGCCGTGGGGACTTCGCAGTGACCGACAAAACCTCTCTCAGCTATAAAGACGCAGGCGTAGATATCGATGCCGGTAACGCATTGGTAGATCGCATTAAAGGTGTAGTAAAACAGACTCGCCGCCCTGAAGTCATGGGTGGACTGGGCGGTTTTGGTGCCCTCTGCGCATTGCCGCAAAAATACCGTGAACCCGTACTGGTTTCGGGCACCGACGGCGTTGGCACCAAGCTGCGTCTGGCGATGGATTTGAAACGCCACGATACTATCGGTATCGATCTGGTCGCGATGTGCGTCAACGATTTGATCGTTCAGGGTGCTGAACCGCTGTTCTTCCTCGATTACTACGCCACCGGCAAACTGGACGTCGATATCGCCGCCAGCGTGATAACCGGTATCGCCGAAGGCTGCAAGCAGTCTGGCTGTGCGTTAGTCGGGGGTGAAACCGCTGAAATGCCGGGTATGTATCACGGCGAAGATTATGACGTGGCAGGTTTTTGCGTCGGCGTGGTGGAAAAATCAGAAATTATCGACGGCAGCAAAGTCGCTGACGGCGACGTGCTGATCGGTCTTGCCGCCAGTGGCCCGCATTCCAACGGTTACTCCCTGGTACGCAAAATTCTCGAAGTCAGCAACACCAATCCGGAAACCACCGATCTGGCAGGTAAACCGCTTGCCGATCACCTGCTGGCACCGACCAAGATTTACGTGAAATCGATCCTGAACCTGATCGAAAACGTTGATGTCCACGGTATCGTGCATCTGACCGGTGGCGGCTTCTGGGAAAATATCCCACGCGTATTGCCGGATAACACTCAGGTCATCATCAACGAATCCAGCTGGCAGTGGCCGGATGTCTTCACCTGGTTGCAGACCACCGGTAACGTCAGCCGTCACGAAATGTACCGCACCTTTAACTGTGGCGTGGGCATGGTTGTGGCCCTTCCGGCTGAACTGGCCGATCAGGCGATTGCTTTACTCAATGACAATGGCGAGAAGGCGTGGAAAATTGGCTATGTTAAAGCCTCTGACTCCGCGGAACGCGTGGTAATTGAGTAATCGGGTAAATCAACTGACTGAAGACAGGTAGCGATATGAAAAGGATTGTGGTTCTGGTATCGGGCGAAGGCAGTAATCTTCAGGCCCTGATTGATGCCTGCCAGCAGGGACGAATTAATGCAGAAATCACTGCTGTCTTCAGCAATAAATCCGCCGCTTACGGTCTGGAACGTGCGCGACTGGCAGACATTGCCGCGCACGCGCTGGATGTCAAAGCTTATGAAGACCGCGCGGCGTTTGATGTCGCACTGGCCGATGCTATTGATGAATACCAGCCGGACCTGGTCGTGCTGGCGGGGTACATGCGTATCCTTACTGCCGACTTCGTTCAGCGCTTTGCCGGGCGAATGATCAACATCCACCCTTCCCTGCTGCCGAAATATCCGGGTTTACACACTCACCGTCAGGCGATTGAAAATCAGGATACGGAACACGGCACGTCGGTACATTTTGTGACGGAGCAGCTCGACGGCGGCCCGGTGATTTTGCAGGCCAAAGTGCCGGTATTTAGCGATGACAGCGAGGACGATTTGGTGGCCCGCGTACAAACGCAGGAGCACAATATCTATCCGCTGGTGGTCAGCTGGTTCGTTGAAGGCCGTTTATCCCTGAAAAACGATCGGGCATTGCTGGATAACAATCCACTACCTGATCAGGGTTATGCAGCGGATTAACCTGCTTAAACGCGATGATTTCACTATAAACCGGCTTCGTGCCGGTTTTTTATTTCCTGTCATTTGACACTTGTTTACAGTTGAGCCGATATAATGGCGTTCCCGGCGCACGTTTAAACGTCGTTTGTGCGCCGACCTTCATCTGGAACACGGTTGTTTCAGATTTCATTTCCAAGAAGGTTACCTCAGGTAAAACGGCTTTATTTTTTGAGGAACACCCCATGTTTAGCAATAACAGCGTCAGATTACGTCCCCTGGAAAAGGATGACCTGTCGTTTGTTCACCGTCTTGATAATAACGCCAGCATCATGCGTTATTGGTTTGAAGAGCCTTATGAGGCATTTGTCGAACTGACCGATCTGTATAACAAACATATCCATGACCAAAGCGAACGCCGCTTTATTATCGAATTCCAGGGCGGGCCGGTCGGCCTTGTCGAGTTGGTGGAAATTAATCATATTCACCGCCGTGCGGAATTCCAGATAATCATTGACCCGCAGCATCAGGGCAAAGGATTTGCAGGCGACGCCGTGCGTCTGGCGATGGATTATGCCTTCTCGGTGCTTAACCTCTACAAACTCTATTTAATCGTCGATAAAGAAAATAAAAAGGCGATCCACATCTACAGCAAACTAGGGTTTGAGCTGGAAGGCGAACTGAAACAGGAATTTTTTGTGAACGGGGAATATCGCAGCGCCATTCGCATGTGTATTTTCCAGCCGCAGTTCCTGGCCAAATACAAAACCAAACCGGTACAGATCAAACCGGAAGCCGTAATTGGTGCCAGCGCGGTCTGATTTAATTCATACAGTCCGGGTCAATTTTCTGCTGGTGTAGGGCGTGAATGTCCTTCACCGGTAAGACTTTTCCTGCATATCTCCTGTGTTTTCCCCTCTTTTATTTCATCTGATAAAACTCTCCCTGTTATGTTGGACTTTCCTGTCAATCTTTCGCAATATTGTTAGTAGACACTAGGCCCCTCACACAAAAGGCTTCCTGTTACGTTGACCGTTGGAAAAGCGAACAGCACGAAGATGATGGTGAGCTAAATTGCGGTGTTTTCAGGCGGATTTCGCCTGTATGGGCCAGGTTGCACGCTAAACGAACGGAGTGAAAATGGGTCAGGAAAAGCTTTATATCGAGAAAGAACTAAGCTGGCTGTCCTTCAATGAACGCGTTTTGCAGGAAGCAGCGGACAAAAGTAATCCCCTGATCGAACGGATGCGGTTTTTAGGCATTTATTCCAATAACCTTGATGAGTTTTACAAAGTCCGCTTTGCCGACTTAAAACGACGGATCCTCATCAGTGAAGAACAGGGTTTTCTCGGCGCATCGCGGCATTTGCTGAAAAAGATTCAGGCGAAAGTCCTGCGGATCGATCAGGAATTCGACAGCCTTTATAACGACCTGTTACTGGAGATGGCGCGTAATCAGATCTTCCTGATTAACGAGCGTCAGGTGTCAGAAAATCAGCAGCTCTGGCTGCGTCAGTATTTCAAACATCACCTGCGCCAGCACATCACGCCGATCCTCATTAATCACGACACCAATCTGGTGCAGTTCCTTAAAGACGATTACACCTATCTGGCGGTCGAAATTATCCGCGGCGATGAGATCCATTATGCGCTGTTGGAAATCCCGTCAGACAAAGTACCGCGTTTTGTGAATCTGCCGCCGGAAGCGCCTCGTCGCCGCAAGCCGATGATCCTGCTTGATAACATTCTGCGTTATTGCCTCGACGACATTTTCAAAGGCTTCTTTGATTACGATACGCTGAACGCTTATTCGATGAAAATGACCCGTGATGCCGAATACGATCTGGTCACGGAAATGGAATCGAGCCTGCTGGAGCTGATGTCTTCGAGCCTGAAACAGCGACTGACCGCAGAGCCGGTGCGTTTTGTTTATCAGCGCGATATGCCTAATGAAATGGTGGAATTACTGCGCGGTAAGCTCGGGATCTCCAACTACGATTCGGTGATAGCCGGTGGCCGTTACCACAACTTTAAAGACTTCATCGGCTTCCCGAATGTCGGTAAAGCCAATCTGGTGAACCGTCCTCTGCCGCGCCTGCGCCATTTGTGGTTCGATAAATTCCGCAACGGCTTTGCCGCCATCCGCGAGCAGGACGTGTTGCTGTATTATCCTTATCACACCTTCGAGCACGTGCTTGAGCTGCTGCGTCAGGCATCGTTCGATCCGAACGTGCTGTCGATCAAAATCAATATCTACCGTGTCGCCAAAGACTCGCGGATTATCGAATCGATGATCCACGCAGCGCACAACGGCAAGAAAGTGACCGTGGTAGTTGAGCTGCAGGCGCGTTTCGACGAAGAGGCGAATATTCACTGGGCGAAACGTCTGACTGAAGCCGGTGTACACGTTATTTTCTCTGCGCCCGGCCTGAAAATTCACGCAAAACTCTTTCTTATTTCCCGCCGCGAAGGCGACGAAATTGTCCGCTATGCTCATATTGGGACCGGGAACTTTAACGAAAAAACTGCCCGTCTTTACACCGACTATTCGTTGCTCACCGCAGATGCGCGCATCACCAACGAAGTCCGCAGGGTGTTTAACTTCATCGAGAACCCTTACCGCCCGGTCTCATTCGAGCATCTGATGGTGTCGCCGCAAAACTCGCGCGACATGCTTTACCGTCTGATCGACCGTGAAATCGCTAACGTTCAGGCCGGTGGAACCGGTGGCATTACGCTGAAAATCAACAACCTGGTGGATAAAGGGCTGATCGACCGTCTTTACGTGGCGTCCAACGTTGGGGTAAAAATCCGTCTGCTGATCCGCGGTATGTGTTCACTGGTGCCCAATCTGCCGGGATTCAGCGAAAACATTCAGGTCACCAGCATCATTGACCGTTATCTCGAGCATGATCGCGTTTACGTGTTCGAAAACGGCGGCGATGCCAAAGTCTTCCTGTCGTCCGCCGACTGGATGACGCGCAATATCGATTACCGTATCGAAGTGGCGGTGGCGCTGCTCGATCCGCGTCTCAAGCAGCGCGTGCTGGACATTCTGGAGTTGCTGTTTAATGACACAGTCAAAGCCAGAGTGATTGATAAAGAACTGAGCAACCGGTATGTTCCACGCGGAAATCGCCGCAAAGTCCGTGCGCAACTGGCGATTTACGAATATTTGAAAGATCTGGAACAACAGAGTCAGCAAGCCTGAACCCCCTGGAGCGTTACACGATTATGCCCCTTAAAAACAGCTCATTGAGTGCCAAGCCACAGGAAATTGCGGCGATTGATCTTGGATCGAACAGTTTCCACATGGTGATTGCGCGCGTCGTCAACGGCGCCTTGCAGGTGTTAGGCCGCCTGAAGCAGCGCGTTCATCTGGCTGACGGCCTCGACAGTAAAAATGTGCTCAGTGAAGAAGCCATTCAACGCGGGCTGGATTGCCTGGCTTTGTTTGCCGAACGCCTGCAAGGCTTTCCGGATAACAACGTCACTATCGTCGGGACGCATACTCTGCGTCAGGCGGTGAATGCTGAGGAATTCCTCAAGCGTGCCGCAGAAGTCATCCCCTACCCGATCGAAATCATCTCCGGTCAGGAAGAGGCGCGTCTGATTTTCATGGGCGTGGAGCATACGCAACCGGAAAAAGGTCGCAAACTGGTCGTTGATATCGGGGGCGGATCCACGGAACTGGTCATCGGCGAAGACTTCGAGCCGTTGCTTGCCGAAAGCCGCCGCATGGGCTGCGTCAGCTTTGCGCAGATGTTTTTCCCTAACGGGGAAATCAGCCGCAGCAATTTCAAACGTGCACAGCTCGCCGCCGCACAAAAGCTGGAAACGCTGGCGTGGCAGTACCGTCTGCAAGGCTGGCAGTATGCGCTCGGTGCCTCCGGCAGCATCAAAGCCGCCCATGAAGTGCTGGTCGAAATGGGCGAGAAAGATGGCCTCATTACGCCGGAACGTCTGGAAATGCTCACCGAAGCGGTGCTGGATTTTAAGAGTTTCGATGCGCTGGATTTACCGGGGCTGTCGGAAGATCGTCAGTCGGTATTTGTGCCGGGCCTGGCTATTTTGCGCGGCGTGTTTGATGCGCTGGCGGTTAAAGAACTTCGTCTTTCCGACGGTGCATTGCGCGAAGGCGTGCTGTACGAAATGGAAGGCCGTTTCCGTCATCAGGATATCCGTACCCGTACAGCGAAAAGTCTGGCCGAACACTACAATATCGACCGGGAACAGGCGCGCCGCGTGCTGGAAACCACCGAGCAGCTATACAGCCAGTGGCTGGCGCAAAACACCAAGCTGGTTCAGCCACAGCTGGAGTCGCTGCTGAAATTCAGTGCCATGTTGCATGAAGTGGGCCTGAGCATTAACCACACCGGCATGCACCGCCACTCTTCTTACATCCTGCAAAACACCAATCTGCCGGGGTTTAATCAGGAACAACAAACGTTGCTGGCGACTATCGTGCGTTTTCATCGTAAAGCGATCAAGCTCGAAGAGCTGCCGCGCCTCAACCTGTTCAAGAAGAAGCATTACATTCCTCTGATCCAGTTATTGCGCCTCGGTGCTTTACTCAATAACCAGCGCCAGTCCACCACCACACCGGAATCCCTGCGGTTATCGACGGATGATAATCACTGGACGCTGCGCTTCCCTGCGGGTTATCTGGCGCAGAATAACCTGGTTCAGCTCGATTTTGAGCGCGAGCAAAGTTACTGGGATGACGTGACCGGCTGGAAACTGATGCTGGAAGAAGAAGACGGCGAAGCGAAAGAAAGCTAAGCGGTTTTGCGTCATGCGATGACGCTGGATGGCCAAACAAAAAGCCCTCAGGCACGTTGTGCACTGAGGGCTTTTTCGTAAGTACTATATCTGCGTGTCAGGCTTGTGGCACGTCCAGCAGCGTCGATAAAAGTTGCGGTTTTCCGACCAGATAACCCTGCATATAATCCACGCCCAGCGCGTGCAGCGCCGCTTTCTGCTCTTCGGTTTCCACATATTCCGCCACAATCGCCAGATGCTTCATCCGCGCCACCTGGCAAATCGACTGCACGATGTAGCTATCCAGCGAATCTGTCAGCATGTTGCGCACAAAGCTGCCGTCAATCTTGAGGATATCGGCCTCAATCGCTTTCAGGCGGCCATAGCTGGCGTAGCCCGTCCCGAAGTCATCGATAGCGATACGGCAACCGTAGTGGCGCAGCTCACGCATGGCGTAGTCCGCGTACTTCACGTCCTGCAATAAGTGCGACTCGGTGACTTCCAGCACGATCTGGAAGGGTTCCACCTCGAACTCCTTCATCAGCGCTTTGAAATCGCGGGTGAACGTCGGCCGGCACAGGGTTGATGGCGTAAAGTTGACGGCAAAACGCAGGCTCGGCAACCGCACGCGGTTCTGGCTGATAAACATCAGCGCGTGCCTGAGCACCCACATATCCATCTGATACGACAGACCAAATTCGTGCACCACTGGCAGGAATTTATCCGGCATGATCAGCGCTTTATCTGAACCTTCCGACATGCGCAGCAGAATTTCATGATAGCTGTCTCCGCGCACGCCCAGGATCGGTTGTGCCATCAGTACAAATCGGTCGTCATCCAGCGCGCGCTGGATTTTATGCAGCATATCGACTTTGTCTCTGATTTCAGTCTGCACCTGGCTGTGATCGCTTTTATTCGATTCCGGCTTTCCGGTGGTCAGCGACATTTCGGCAATCCCGCTCAGTTCACCCAGCAAAATCGGCAGATGTTCGACCGGCGAATAGACCGTGCAGTAAGACAAACCGATATTCGGATGCAGCGGTAAACCGTTCCAGATCAGCCGAAAATCTTCAACGTACTCATACAGCTTAATAAGTTTTTCGTCGACATTGTCACAGTTCAGCCGCAGAACCAGATCGTAGCCTGGCAGGTGATAGACTTTTTCACCGGGCTGTAAGTAAGGCTTCAGCCCCATTGCCAGCTGCCGTTTGAACTGGATACGCAGCTGCATTCCGTAATTACGGCTCAGCACATCCATATCCGAAACACGTACAAAGCACAGCAGCGAGCGCGGATATACCGCCAAATCCCGGTTAAAAGCTCGCAGATTAGGCAGACCAAATACCGGATCCTGCAGCGCTGCCGCTCTGAATTTTTTCATCAGCAGCCGCTGGCGTGAAGAAATCACCGCCATCAGCAACAGCGTGAAGGTATAAACCAGCATCAGGGCGGAGACAAAAACCAGATTATGAATAAAGTTTTGCTCAGAGATAAAGCCCTGATAGTTATGAAACAGAATGGTGAGGATAACGGTCCACACGATGCTGATGAAGTAATAGCCGTAACGCAGTGCGCCGAACAGCAGCACCGGGAACAACAGCGTGAGCGTATAATCACTGAGCAAAATTTTCATGAAAGGCTCGCTCAGCCCCTCGATGCACAGCAACCCTACCATCGTACACAGAAGCGTAAACCACACCACGATTTCCAAAGACTTCACGCTCGGTGCGCACTGCTTACGCAACATCATGCGTAACACGCGCCAGTAACGTGGCTGCCGCAGAATGCGGATCACCAGATAAATCAGATGCGAGTTAAGCAGGATCCCCAGAATCATGGACTGAAGATTAATCAGCGTACGCAGCGTCATGAATTCGCGGGTCGCCATGCCCAGATACTGCGGCAGCAGACCACTTTCCACTACGATTTGCAGCACAATAATGAAGAAGAACGTCAGGAAAATCAGCAACCAGCCGACGCGTACCCACGGCTGACTCATCAATCCGAGCGGCGCGGACCAGCGGCTTCCCGCCTGCCAGCGATATCCCAGCCAGGCAAGAAACAGTGACGTGAAGTAAATCACCGTCATCAGCGTGCCCATTTCCACACCCACGCGCAGGTAATAGCGCAGGAACAGTGCCAGCACGATGCCGGGGAATGCCGCCCAGTCAAAGACCATCAGCAGCGCCACGCAGGTCGCGAGCGGCATATAAATCAGATATGTGCGACCTTCCGGCAACGTAATGATCGGAGAGAGCCAGGAGGTGATGGGGATCAGCACCATCGCGCAGAAGATCGGAAGTCCCCACCATTTATGGCGCAGTGCATTCCAGGAAAAGAATTTTTGCATCGGGTCCATCGTCAGTTTTGCGGATATGAGTCATGCCGCAGTAAAGGTATCAGGATGAAACGGGCATCATGAAATCGTCGGGCGACAATGACGACAGGCTCCGCATTCAATTATCGTCATAAAAATGTCATTTCACAGAAACCAGCAGGAAAAAAGAAAAACAGCGGAGGTCGGTGTCATAAATCCAAAATAGAGCTGAATTCTAATCGGCTTTATATTAATGCTCTTGATACTGATCAATAAACACATTCTTCAAATTTTTGACTAAAAAGACCTTAAACAATTTCTCACGTGATTAACAAATTAACAAATACATTCAAAACAATGAGATTAACTTTAAACATATAGATTGTCTGAATGGTAATGTCATCCCGCGACTTCACTTATCCGTGAAAATAAACCGCACTTTTTGCTTTTTGCCTTTATCTGGAGAGTCGTTTAGTTGTGCGTTATATTGTAACCGTTATCATTTACATCTTTTATCACTGCCACCGGAGCAAAGATCCCCTTAACGGACTTTACTATGTCTCGAAAATCCAACATCAAGTTGATGACGAAAATTGTGTTGTCGATAAGCTTTATTATTTTGTTCGGACGTCTGGTCTACTCCGCTATCGGCGCGTATTCGCATCATCAGAATCAAAAGCAAACTCAACGCGAAGCGCAGACCGAAGCACGTCCTGAACACACTGATACGACGAAATCCATACCGGCGCCCTGAAGGCCTGCCGGACGTAAAAAAGAGAAAGGACCCTGAATGTCTGCCGAAAAACCAAAGAATTACGGCCAAAAGCTGGCGGAAAGTCGCCGCCGGATCCTCGATCTGCTGCTCAACACCGATGAACTCGCCGACAGTATTCTCGGGGAAGAGATTGAGGTTGATGACGCCACGCGCGCACAACTCATGGACTACACCGCAGAACTCAGCGCGCGGGTACAAAAACTCCACGCAGCCGACGTCGCCGACGTACTGGAAGCGTTACCGATCCGCGAACGTCTGGCGCTGTGGCGGCTGGTCGAACCGGCCGCGCGCGGTAAAGCGCTGGTCGAGGTCTCAGAAACCGTCTGGGATAGCCTGATCGAAGAAATGAGCGACAAAGACCTGCTGAAAACCATGTCGCTGCTCGACGTGGACGATCAGGTATATCTGGCGGAATACCTGCCGCGTGATCTGACAGGCCGCGTACTCACGTCGCTGGAACCGAAGCAGCGGGAAAAAGTCCGCGAAGTCATGAAGTTCAACAAAGAATGCGTGGGCCGTATCATGGATTTCGAGCTGATGACCGTCCGCCCGGACGTCACTCTCGCGACCGTACAGCGCTTTCTGCGTTTGCAAAAACGTATTCCACAGGCCAGTGACAAGTTGTTTATTACCGATCGCAAAAATACCCTGCTCGGCGAACTGCCGCTGACCGCGATTTTGCTCAACCCGCCTGAGACGAAAGTCGCCGACGTGATGATTACCGATCTCACCAGCTTTGAGCCGGAAGACAAAGCCGAAGATGCCGCCAGCGCGTTCGAACGTTATGACCTGATTACGGCACCGGTAGTGGATAAAAAAGGCAAGCTGATGGGGCGCCTGACGGTGGAAGAGATCGTCGACTTCGTCAACAACGATACCGACAGCAATCTGCGCCGCATGGGGGGTCTGAGCCCGGAAGAGGATGTGTTTTCTCCGGTCGGCAAAGCGGTCCGTAACCGCTGGGCGTGGCTGGCGATCAATCTTTGTACCGCTTTTATTGCGTCGCGCGTTATCGGCTTATTCGAACATACGATTTCGCAGCTGGTCGCGCTGGCCGCACTGATGCCGATTGTCGCCGGGATTGGTGGTAACACCGGTAATCAGACCATCACGATGATCGTGCGCGGTTTGGCGCTGCACCATGTGCAGGTAGGAAACCTGAAATTTCTGATGTTCAGGGAGCTCGGCGTGGCGCTGATCAACGGTTTAGTCTGGGGCGGCCTGATGGGTATCGTCACCTGGCTGCTGTACGGCGACTGGGAGATGGGTGCGGTGATGACGCTGGCGATGATCCTAAATCTGCTGCTGGCTGCCCTGATGGGTGTGATTATTCCGTTAACCATGGTGCGCATCGGCCGCGATCCGGCTATCGGTTCAAGCGTGATGATTACCGCGCTGACTGACACCGGTGGCTTCTTTATTTTCCTCGGCCTCGCCACAATCTTCCTGATCTGATGACGGTCTTCCGGCCTGCGGGCCGGTAATTCCCCTTTTCGCAAAACAATCACAACAACAGCCCTGAAAACCTCGTTTTATTTCTGTAACGGATTATTCGTTATCGCCGAAAGAGTGATGTAGAATTCATACTAATAATCCTAAAATAATAATCATTCACACCGACACAACGTGAATCGGCTGAACAGGCCTTATCCCCAGTGAGCCGGTGATAAATAACAGCAAAAACAAGCGTCAATGTTACTGCCTGCTGCTCATTGCCAGTCAGAAAAAGGTTTTCACCGTGGAAAAAAGTAAACCGACCGCTTTCCTTGTGGAAAAGGTCAACTGGAAAGTGCCTCTCCTGACTGGCATTGCCATTTGTCTGCTGGCTCTGGCGTGTCTGAATATTGTCCAAAAAACCGCCAGTCTGGCAGGATTATGGTTACCCACGGCGTTTCTGATACCCGTGCTGTTCCATCACCGTTATCTGGACTGGATCCCGCTGCTTTGCGCCGCGGCGTTAGGTATTGCTGCCGCGCATTCCCTGATGGGATCGCACATCCTCGGTTATCTGCCCTACACCCTCAACAATCTGATTGAGGCGACGCTGTGCGCCCTGCTGCTGCGTCGGGCGTTGCCGCAACAAGATCCGCTTTCCGGCCTGAGTCACTGGGTGAAGTTTTTGGTCATTGCGGTGGTTTTCTGTCCGCTGGTCAGCTCAGTGATCATGATGATGTTCATTCTGCACATCCATACCTCGGCGCAATTACAGGAGCGTTTTGCCACCTGGTTTATGTCCGAAGCGGTGGCAATCCTCGCGCTGACCCCGCTGGGGCTTATCTACCAGCGGGGTTATCTCACGCAAATTCTGACTTCCCGCCGCCTGATTGAATTGCTGGTCACGCTAATTGTGACGCTGACGCTCGGTTTTATGGCCCTCAAATGGCTGCCTTATACCTTCGCGTTTATCACCATTCCTTTGCTTTGGGCTGCCATTCGTTTGCCGCGCATCGAGGCATTTATCATTTTCCTGTCGATGACGCTGATGATTGCCCTGCTGCAAACCAGCGGCATTATTACCGTCCAGCCTCATGCTATTCAGATCCCACAAGGGCTGATCTTCCTGCCGCTGTTACTGATTCTGCTGCCCGCGAATGCGATGGCAATGGCGATGCACGCCCTGCGCACCGAGAAATCTCATATCACCCAGAGTGAAAACCGTTTTCGCAATGCGATGGAGTATTCGGCGATTGGCATGGCGCTGGTCTCGCCGCAGGGCAAATGGCTGCAGGCGAACAAATCACTCTGCAAGCTCCTGGGCTATGATGCGGAATACCTGAAAACGCTGTCGTTTCAGGACATCACCCATCCTGAAGATTTAGGTAAAGATCTCGCCTTGCTCCAGCAGCTGTTAGACGATGATATTCAGAGCTATAACATGGAGAAGCGCTACCTGTGCCGCAGCGGCGAAATGGTTTGGGTGCTGCTGGCGGTTTCACTGGTGCGAGATGAAAACCAGAATCCGCTCTATTTTATCTCTCAGATTGAAGATATCACCGAGCTTAAACACACCGAAATCACCAATAAGCGGCTGTCCGAAGCATTGCATGAAGAGAAAGAGCTGCTGCACATCACGCTGAACTCTATCAACGAAGCCGTGATTTCGACTGACCGCGATCTGAATATCACCTTTATGAATCCGGTGGCTGAGAAGATGACCGGCTGGAAAGAGGCGCAGGCGCAGGGGCAGCCGGTTGGCCGGATTGTGCATATCACTAAAGGGCCAGACGGGCCGTTGCTCGACAATTTGCAACAGTTCGATATCAGAGAAAATCTGCACTCGTCCGTTGAACAATCGTTAGTTTTACACGGCCACAGCACAGGCCTGTTTGACGTCCAGCTGGCGGTTTCACCGTTGCGTACGCTGAAAGATGAGCCGATCGGCATCGTGCTGGTCTTGCAGGACGTCAGTAAATCCCGTGAGCTGATGCGCAAACTCAGCTACAGCGCCTCGCATGATTTACTCACTGGTTTAGCCAACCGCGGCAGTTTCGAAAAAAGCCTGAAAAAAGCACTCAGCCTGACGGCAGTACAGCATCAGGCGCACAGTCTGGCGTTTATCGATCTCGACCGTTTCAAGGCAATAAACGATACTGCGGGGCACGCGGCGGGCGACGCATTACTGCGTCAAATCAGTACGCTGATGCAGGATCACATTCGCAACAGCGATCGTCTGGCGCGGCTGGGCGGCGATGAATTTGCGCTGATCCTGTTGGATTGTCCGCTGGATCAGGGGCTGAACTCCCTTCAGCAGCTGGTGAATAAGATCAACGCGTTCCAGTTTGTCTGGGAAGACCAGATTTACCGCATCGGCGCCAGCGCCGGGCTGACGTTAATTAACAATGCCAATATCAGCGGCAGCGAGTACATGGCACAGGCCGATGTCGCCTGTTACACCGCCAAACACAACGGCCGCGGACGGGTCTTCACCTATGAATCGCGGCAAAAACTGCAACTTTCCTCGCACACGGCGCTGTTCCGCCCCGAGGACATCACCCGTATTTTGAGTGAGAATCAGATAACCCTGCATTGCCGCGCGGCGTCGCCGCCTAAAACACCGCTGTCGGTGTGCTTCTATCAGATGTCTTTGCAGCTGGCGATCCCCAATCAGATGGCGCAAACCGCCGAACTGTTCCTGCAGGCCGCCCATTTCTACGACATGATGCCGCAAGTGGACCACTGGCTGTTACGCCGTGTGCTGACCGATTACGGGCAGGGCATTGCCAATAAAGGCATTTGCGTGGCGATCCCTGTGTCGACGGAAGGCTTATTGCAGCCAACCCTGCGCGCTGATTTGCTGGGGATGCTCGATGAAACGCCGCTGCCGATGTCATCCATCAACCTGATGATTGACGACGCGGTCCTGTTAAAACACCCGGATTTACGGGTGTTTATTGCTGAAATACGTCGTCGCGGCTGCAAAATTGTGGTGCAGAACATTGGCAAGAACATGGTGGAATTTAACCAGCTGCCGGCTGATACGGTGGATTACGTACAGATCGACCCGAGTTTTATGGCACAAATCCATTACAACCAGATGCATGAAGTGCTGGTGACCATTTTGCACGGCAACACCCACCGGCTGAATGCTCAGACGCTGGCGGGACCGGCCGATATCACCGAGACACTGGAGAAATTGACCGGGATAGGCATCGATCTGGTTGGCGGCGATACCATCGCCCCGGAAACTTCGCTGGAAAAACTGCTCAACACCGGCTATTTCGGTATTCACTAAGGCATGTCCGGCTGCCAGTCATTGTTGAACCATAAATGCAGCGTGGCGTAGGTGCGCCACGGTTGCCAGATTTCGGCATAGCGGGCGATTTTTCCCGGCGTCATGCCCGGAAAACGCTGTTTGATCAGATAATCCCCACCAAGGAAAACATCCGGCGCTGACCAGGCGCGCATCGCCACATAACTGGCGGTCCAACTGCCAATGCCGGGCATAGCCAGCAGCATTTTGATACTGTCCTGCGCATCGGTCATTTCATCGAGCGGTAACCGCCCTTCTTCCACCGCCTGCGCCAGCCCGATCAGACAGGCCGCGCGTTTCGCCTGCACGCCAATCCCGCGCAAATCATCCACCGTCAGTTGCCCGACAGTCGCCGGTGATGGGAAGAGATGCGTCAGTGCCGCAAACGGCGTACTCACCGGCTCGCCCCATCTCTGCGTCAGCCGCGTGGCCAGCGTCGCTGCCATTTTCACGCTGACCAGTTGCCCGAGGATCGCCCTGACCACCAGCTCAAAACGGTTCACACAGCCTGGCAATCTCAGCCCGATGGCATTTTCCGCCAGTGAACCTAGCCCGGCGGCGATTTGCTGCGGCTCTGCATCCAGATCCAGCAACCGTCGCACCTGCTGCGCAACGTTGTCCGCAACGGGTTCCAGCGACGGCGAAACCTGCAGCTCGACGCTGTGCTGTCCGGCTAAAGGCCGCAGCCTGATCCAGCCGGTCAGCCGTTCGCCGTTGTGCTTCACCGCCAGCGTGCGCTGGTAGAATTCGCCGTCCTGCTGCTCGACGCCCTGCAAAGCGCGCGCGCCAAGAAAGGCCGTCATCCACTGCCAGTCGTACGGTGGCTGATAGGTCAGAAGCATTGTAGTCACAGGACGATCCTTATAAAAATGGCCCCCAAACGGGAGCCATTGAGCGTAGCTGAAAAAACAGGGGAAGGACTACTTTCTGCGCCAGGTTGTGCCTGCCGCGCCATCTTCCAGAACGATACCCATTTCATTCAGACGGTCACGCGCTTTATCCGCCATGCCCCAATCCTTGCTGGCGCGGGCATCGTTACGCTGTTTGATCAACGCTTCGATTTCAGCCACTTCGTCGTCGTTATCCGCCTGCGCACCGGATTTGAGGAACTGCTCAGGATCCTGCTCCAGCAAGCCGAGCACGCCAGCCAGCTGACGCAGTTCTGCCGCCATGCCATTGGCCGCCGCCATATCTTCGGTTTTCAGGCGGTTGATATCACGCGCCATATCGAACAACACCGAATAGGCTTCCGGGGTGTTGAAATCGTCGTCCATCGCCGCACGGAAGCGGGCGACAAACGCCTCACCACCGGCCGGTGTCGCAGTGGCGTCGGTGCCTCGCAGTGCGGTGTACAGACGCTCCATCGAGGTACGCGCCAGTTTCAGGTTCTCTTCGCTGTAGTTCAGCTGGCTGCGGTAGTGGCCGGACATCAGGAAGTAACGCACGCTTTCAGCATCGTAATATTTCAGCACGTCGCGCACGGTGAAGAAGTTATCCAACGATTTAGACATCTTCTCGCGGTCGATCATCACCATGCCGGAGTGCATCCACGTATTCACATACGGGCCGTCGTGTGCGCAGCTTGACTGAGCGATTTCGTTCTCATGGTGCGGGAACATCAGGTCAGAACCGCCGCCGTGGATATCAAAATGATCGCCCAGCTGTTTGCAGTTCATCGCCGAACATTCGATGTGCCAGCCCGGACGGCCCTCGCCCCACGGCGACGTCCAGCTCGGTTCACCCGGTTTGGACATTTTCCACAACACGAAGTCCATCGGATTTCGTTTCACATTCGCTTCGACTTCCACGCGCGCGCCGGCCTGCAGCTGATCCAGATCCTGACGGGACAGCAAACCGTAGTCCGGATCGCTTTCCACCCAGAACATTACGTCGCCGTTCGACGCCACGTAAGCGTGGTCACGATCGATAAGCTTTTGCACGATTTCGATGATTTCATCAATGTGCTGTGTGGCACGCGGTTCAGAATCCGGCGGCAGAATGTTAAGTGCAGCGAAATCATTGTGCATTTCGGCGATCATACGGTCAGTTAAGGCCGAGAAATGTTCGCCCTTCTCAGCCGCACGTTTGATGATCTTATCGTCGATATCGGTAATATTACGCACATATTTCAGGTCGTAGCCGAGGTAACGCAGGTAGCGCGATACCACGTCGAAAGACACAAAGGTGCGACCGTGGCCGATGTGACACAGGTCGTAAACAGTGATCCCACACACGTACATCCCGACTTTACCGGCATGAATTGGCTTGAATTCCTCTTTTTGGCGACTCAGGGTATTAAAAATCTTCAGCATCAGGCTATTCCGTGTGTTGGGCGTAGAAAATGATGGTTGTGCGCTTACGCGACACTCCGGCTCATAATATAACGAAAACGCCTTCACCGAAACGGCATAAGGCCGCCGGACGGGCTTTAGTCATCACAAACCGTCTGCTGACGGCAACTTTTGAGTTATGGTATAAGAAAAGGCTATAGTAGCGACTCTTACTAAGAGCACACATCAACATAAGCAGGATGATTAATATGGTCACTTTCCACACCAACCACGGCGACATCGTAGTAAAAACTTTTGCTGACAAAGCGCCCGTAACGGTTGAAAACTTCCTGAACTATTGCCGTAAAGGCTTCTATGACAACACGATTTTCCACCGTGTTATCGACGGTTTCATGATTCAGGGCGGCGGTTTTGAGCCAGGCATGAACCAGAAAAATACTGATGCTCAGATTAAAAACGAAGCAGACAACGGCCTTAAAAACACCAAAGGCACGCTGGCGATGGCACGTACCAACGATCCGCACTCTGCCACTGCACAGTTCTTCATCAACGTGACTGACAACGACTTCCTGAACCATAGCGGCAAAAACGCGCAAGGTTGGGGCTACTGCGTATTCGCAGAAGTGGTTGAAGGTCAGGACGTGGTTGATGCGATCAGAGCGGTCAAAACCGGTCGCAGCGGCATGCATCAGGACGTTCCAAAAGAAGATGTTGTGATCAAAAGCGTCACAGTCAGCGAATAATTAACGTCGGGATGACCACGTTTTTTATCGCAGATATTCATCTTTGCGCACAGGAACCGGCAATTACTGCCGGTTTTCTGCGTTTTCTGCGCGAAGATGCGCCGCAGGCCGACGCGCTGTACATTCTCGGGGATTTATTCGAAGCCTGGATTGGTGACGATGATCCTGAGCCGTTACACGCGCAAATCGCTGCGGCGTTAAATCAACTTCATCAGCAAGGCGTGCCCTGTTTCTTCATCCACGGCAACCGCGATTTTCTGCTCGGCAGACGTTTCGCGCGCGACAGCCTGATGACGCTGCTGCCGGAAAAGAAAGTCCTCGAACTTTATGGTCGCCGCGTGTTGATCCTGCACGGTGACACACTGTGTACCGATGATGTCTCCTATCAGAACTTCCGCAAGAAAGTGCATAATCCGCTGATCCAAAAGCTGTTTTTGATGTTGCCGCTGAAATGGCGTCTTGGCATTGCCGCCAAAATGCGCGCCAACAGCAAAGCCTCGAATCAGGGAAAATCGCTGGCGATTATGGATGTGAATCCTCAGGCAGTGGTCAGCGAAATGCAGCCAGCAGGCGTTGAATGGATGATTCACGGCCACACTCATCGTCCCGCTGTCCACGACGTGCCGCTCGGTGAGAAAACCGGCCACCGCGTCGTGTTAGGCGCATGGCACGAAGAGGGATCGATGGTCAAAGTGACTGCCGAAAACGTGGAGCTGATCAGCTTCCCGTTTTAAGACTGCACACGGGTGTTCCGCTGTGAAAGCGGAACTGCTCATCAGGCGACAAAATTAATTCCGCTTCAATCCTCCCGAAAAATTCCACCCGTTCGCTGATATCCGTACCGGCATACTGCTCCGCAAGCGCCAGATAATCGGCGAAGTGCCGTGATTCTGAGCGCAAAAGCGACGTATAAAAACGCGACAACGTTTCATCCAGATGTGGTGCGATTTTAGCGAAACGCTCGCAGGAACGCGCCTCGATGTAGGCGCCGATAATCAGCCGGTCCACCAGAATGTTCAAATCGTCGTGATGCCGGGTGTGTTTGATCATTCCGCTGGCGTAGCGCGACGGCGAAAGCTGGGTGTAGGTGACATTCCGCTTTTGCATGATTTCCACCACCTGTTCGAAATGGTGCAACTCTTCACGCGCCAGCCGCGCTGCGCAAAATAATAATTCGGTACGATCGAGATATTTGGTCATCAGGCTCATCGCCGTGGCCGCCGCCTTCTTTTCACAGTTGGCGTGGTCAATCAGCATCACCGCCTGATTTTCCAGCGCAACATCCACCCACAAAGCCGGTGTTTCACAGTGCAGAAAATCATAAATCGGTGCCAGTAAAGCCTGCGTCATAAATCAGTTTCCCGTCGGGTAAGCTAAAAATAGTGTGGCTGGGATTATACAAATCTGCCGACAACTTCTCAGCAAAAAAGCACGGTTCTGCGGCGACGCAACCGTTTTCCTTGCTTCATGAGCGTGATATCATTTGCGCCCTCTCCGCCAGAACCTGTCCTCTGGCGATGCTTGCATAATCACAGGAGCTATACAGACATGTCATCCAACGTTACCCCGGCAAAAATCGCCATCGTTATGGGGTCTAAAAGTGACTGGGCGACCATGCAGTTCGCCGCCGAAGTGCTCACAACGCTGAATATTCCTTTCCATGTCGATATCGTCTCCGCTCACCGCACCCCGGACAAATTGTTCACCTTTGCAGAACAAGCTTCGGCCAACGGGTTTGATGTAATCATCGCAGGCGCAGGCGGCGCGGCGCATCTGCCGGGCATGCTGGCCGCGAAAACGCTGGTGCCGGTGCTGGGCGTACCGGTGCAAAGTGCTGCGCTGAGCGGCATCGACAGCCTGTATTCCATCGTACAAATGCCTCGCGGTATTCCGGTGGGTACGCTGGCAATCGGCAAAGCGGGCGCCGCAAACGCCGCCCTGCTGGCCGCACAAATTCTGGCGCTGCACGATACGCAAATCAGCAAAAATCTGGCCGCATGGCGTCAGGCGCAAACCGATGAAGTTCTGAATAACCCCGACCCGCGGGAGGAAGCATGAAACCGGTCTGCGTCCTCGGAAACGGTCAGTTAGGCAGAATGCTGCGTCAGGCGGGCGAACCGCTGGGGATCGCCGTCTATCCGGTAGGTCTGGATGCCGAGCCGGAAGCCGTGCCTTATCAGCAAAGCGTGATCACCGCTGAAATCGAACGCTGGCCTGAAACCGCGCTGACCCGCGAACTCGCGACGCACACGGCGTTCGTCAACCGCGATATTTTCCCACGTCTGGCCGATCGTCTGACGCAAAAGCAGCTGCTGGACCAGCTCGGGCTCGCCACCGCCCCCTGGCAGTTACTGGCCGATGAAGCCGAATGGCCGCAGATTTTCTCACAGCTCGGTGAACTGGCGATTGTAAAACGTCGCGTCGGCGGTTATGACGGTCGCGGCCAATGGCGTCTGCGTGCAGGCGAAGAAACGACATTGCCGAAAGACTGCTACGGCGAATGCATCGTCGAGCAGGGCATCAATTTTTCCGGCGAAGTGTCGCTGGTCGGGGCGCGCGGTCACGACGGTAAAACGGTCTTTTATCCGCTCACCCATAATCTGCATCAGGACGGTATTCTGCGCACCAGCGTGGCGCTGCCGGAGCCCGACGCCGCCCTGCAACAGCTGGCGGAAAGTATGCTGTCGGCAATCCTTAATGAACTCAATTATGTCGGCGTGATGGCGATGGAGTGTTTTGTGGTCAGCGAAGGTTTGTTGATCAACGAACTGGCCCCACGCGTACACAACAGCGGGCACTGGACGCAAAACGGCGCATCTTACAGCCAGTTTGAAATGCACCTGCGGGCGATCCTCGGCCTGCCGCTGCCGAAACCTGTCGTCAGTACGCCGTCGGTGATGGTCAATCTGATTGGTACGGATGTCGCTACGCAGTGGCTCAGCCTGCCACTAGTGAACCTGCACTGGTACGAGAAAGAAGTACGCCCCGGACGTAAAGTCGGACACCTAAATCTCAACGACGCCAGTGCCAGCCTGCTGAAAGATAGTCTGACCGCACTGATCCCGATGCTGCCGCAAGAGTATGCCAGCGGTATCGAATGGGCGATTGAGAAGCTTTGACGTTCCAGCATCCTCCCCTGCGAAGGGGAGGGTGCTTAAAAACTACGAATCGTATTGCCTGAACAACGCCCTTCCCCGCAGCAACCGCACACCCAGCCAGCCGCCACAGACCGAGAGCAGCAGCGCGCTGACTACCGGCACGGCAATCCACATCAGGTAATTCGGCTCCCAGGGGAAATCGAACACTTTGCGCTGTAACAGCCATAATGCCGCTTCCGCCCCGATGGCTGCCGCGATACCGGCGACCAACCCAAGTACCGCGAACTCACACCACAGCGTGCGATGCAGCATCTTTTTGCTGGCGCCGAGCGTGCGATAAACGATCAGCTCCTGACGGCGCTGGCGCATCCCAACCTGAATTTGTGCCAGCAACAGCAGGCCGCCACACAACATCACCAGAATCACCATCACTTCCAGCGCCCTGCTCACCTGCTGCAAAACCTGTCCAACCTGACGCAAAATCGAGCCGATATCCATCATGCTGACCGTCGGGAACTGGCGGTTGAACTGCGTGATCGTGCTGTCATCGCCGTGATAGCGGAAGCTGGTTAGCCAGCTTTGCGGCTGGCCGTCGAGCGCGCCCGGCGGGAAGATGAAGTAGAAGTTCGGTTTCAGACTGTCCCAGTCGACTTTGCGCAGACTGGTAATTTTGGCGCTGAACTCCTGTGTATCACCGTTGAAGGTCACGGTATCGCCGAGCTTCACGCCCAGACGCCCCGCCAGCCCTTCGTCGATCGACACTTCACCGGCTTTCGGTGGCCCGTTGCCTGCGACCAGCGGATTGTGATCAGGCAGGCCCTGCATCCACGTCAGGTTTAACTCACGGTTGACCGCCTCACCGGCCGCATCATCAGGTTTGATGATGTCAGTGGCAATCTGGTCGTTAATTTTGGTCAGACGCACACGCACGATCGGATAGAAGGTTTCCGGCTCGGCTTTATGCTGATGCAGGAAATCCGTCACCTGCGGGATTTGCTCTTTGGTGATGTTGAGCAGGAAATAATTCGGACTGTCAGGCGGCAGCTGTTGCTCCCAGCGGTCCAGCAAGTCTCCGCGCATCACCAGCAGCAAGGCCAGCAACATAAACGACATCGAGAACGCCGCCAGCTGGCTCAGCGTCACCCACGGCTGGCGCAGCAGACGATTCACAGCCAGACGCAGCGGTAGCTGGCGGAACGTCAGGCGGCGCAGTAATAACAGCGCGCCCCAGCCGATAATCCCCAGTAACAATGACAGCACCAGCACGCCCGCCAGCAGTGACCAGAGCAGCGAACTTCCGCCCATCAGCGCCGCCAGCAGCCCGACGACCACCAGCACCATCACCGGCAGGAAATAGCGCAGCGGCCAGACGTTGGCGACCACGTCGTTACGCAACACGCGCAGCGGCTGAGTCGCCAGCAGCTGGCGGTATGGCCGGATGCCGATCAGAAACGAGATCACCACCATCGCGCCCATCGACCACACCCACGGCCAGACGCCAGCGGGCGGAAGCGCCGCAGGCAGAACCGGTGCCAGTACCTTCATCAGTCCTGCTTCAAACGCCAGCCCGACCAGACTGCCGCAAATACCTGCCAACACCATCACGGCTATCCACTGGCCGATAATCAGTCGGCGCAGCGCCTTCTTCCCCGCGCCGAGCGTTTTGAGCACCGCCACCAGATCGTAACGGCTGCGGCAATAATGCCCCATCGATACGGCTATCGCGGCAATCGACAACATTAGCGTCAGCAATGCCGATAGCGTGAGGAACTGCTGGGAACGTTGCAGAGATTTGCCCAGCGCGCCGTCAGAATCTTCCATGCCGGTCCAACGCTGGTCGGGTTTCAGCAATCCTTTAATGGCGTCGCCGTAGCTCTGAATTGCCTCAGGCGTTCCGGCAAACATATAGCGATAGGTCAGCCGGCTGCCCGGCTGGACTGCGCCGGTTTTTGGCACATCTTCCAGATTCATGATGACGCGTGGAGCCGTCTGGAACGGATTAAAGCCCGAGTCCGGCTCCTGCACAATCACTCCGGCAATTTTCAGTGTGGAATCGCCGACGTCCAGATTGTCGCCCACTTTCACGTTCAGCAATGCCAGCAGACGCGGCGCAACCAGCACGGTGCCCGGTTCCGGTTTCAGCCCCGCCGGTTCAGTCTGTAATGCGCCGTACAAGGGGTAGGCCAGATCGGTGGCTTTCACCGACGCCAGTTGCGGTGTGTTTTCAGCGAAGGTCATGGTCATGAAAGAGAGCTGGCGGCTGACTTTCAGCCCCTGTTTTTCCGCGTCCTGCAACCAGGCTTCGGTGATGGGATGGGCCGATCGCAACACGCGGTCACCGACGATAAACTCGCGGCTTTGCTGGCTCAGCCCTTTATCCATACGGTCACTGATACTGCCGAGCGCCAGCACGCAGGCCACCGCCAGCGTCAGTGCCAGCCAGACGATCAGCAACGAAGGCGAACGCCATTCACGCCAGAACCATCGCCAGATCATGCTTCCTCCCACAACTTACCGTCACGCAGACGCAGACGCCGCTGGCAGCGCGCGGCCAGTTGCTCGTCATGGGTGACCAGAATCAACGTGGTGGCCGCATCGCGGTTCAGCGAGAACAAGAGATCGACGATGCGCTCACCGGTGGCGCGATCCAGATTGCCGGTTGGTTCATCGGCGAACAGTAATTTCGGCTTGCCGATAAACGCCCGCGCCAGGGCGACACGCTGCTGCTCGCCGCCGGAAAGTTGTGCCGGAAGATGATGCAAACGCCCGCCCAGCCCGAGACTTTCCAGCAACTGCACCGCCTGCTGACGGCTGTTGCTGTCACTTTCACCGCGCAGCAACGCCGGAAGCTGTACGTTTTCCAGCGCGTTCAGCGTCGGCACCAGCATGAAGGACTGAAACACAAAGCCGACATTTTTCGCCCGTAGCGCGGCGCGGCCTTCTTCGTTAAGCGAACGGAGAGATTTGCCGAGCAGCACCACGTCGCCGCTGGTGCCGTCGTCCAGCCCGGCGAGAATTCCCAGTAACGTGGATTTACCGGAACCGGACTCGCCGATCAGCGCAATTGTCTGCGCCGGTTTGACAACCAGCTCCACACCGGACAGGATGGTTAGCTGTCCTTCACCCTGACCGACGTGCTTATTAAGATGATGAACTTCAAGAACGTTTTCCGCTGGCATCTCCCCTTCCTTATGTTGTTAGGATTATTGAGTTTTCGCGCCGTTGCTGCTGATAACTTGCTGATTATTGGCGACAGTCTAAGTGCTGTCTATCGCCTTCCGGTAGCCGAATCCTGGCCGTCACTGCTGAATAACAAATGGCAAAAAGAGGGGAATAAACCCACCATTATTAACGCCAGCATCAGCGGCGATACCGCCGAACAAGGGCTGGCGCGACTGTCTGCGCTGCTGCAACAACATCACCCGCGCTGGGTGCTGATTGAACTGGGCGCCAACGACGGGTTGCGGGGATTCCCGCCACAAACTATTTCCCAAACGCTGACGCAGATTATCAGCCAGATAAAGCAGGCCGATGCCCAACCGCTGCTGATGCAAATTCGCCTGCCGCCAAACTATGGCCGCCGCTACGGTGATGCGTTCTACGCCATCTATCCCGCGCTGGCGAAGCAGGAAAACGTGCCGCTGGTGCCGTTCTTTATGGAACAGGTCGCCGCGAAGCCGGAATGGATGCAGGACGACGGTTTACATCCTGCGCTGGCCGCTCAGCCGTTTATCGCCGACTGGATGGCTGAGAAACTCGCCCCGCTGCTGAGCAATTAGGTTTAAAATACGATAAATAAAATAATACCGGGACGTGAGTAAAACCAAGACGTTACCTTTTTCACCCGACTCCCTAGTAAATCACAGCTATAAAAAATAGGGACACCTCACAGGTAAAGTTATGCAAAAAGCAGTATTAATCACCGGTTGTTCGAGCGGTATCGGGCTGGTGGCGGCGCAGGATTTGCGCAGTCGTGGTTATCGGGTTCTGGCCGCATGCCGGAAAGCGCAGGATATTGACACACTGGAGCAGATGGGTTTTGAGACCGTACAGTTAGATCTCGATGATAAACACAGCGTTGCTCAGGCCGCTGCCGAAGTCATCGCGTTAACCGGCAACCGCCTGTATGGCCTGTTTAACAACGCCGGATATGGCGTTTACGGCCCGCTGAACAGTATCAGCCGGGCACAGTTTGAGAAGCAGTTTTCCACCAACCTGTTCGGCACCCATCAGCTGACGCAGCTTTTGCTTCCCGCCATGTTGCCCCACGGCGAGGGGCGTATCATCCAGACCAGCTCAGTGATGGGGCTGATTACCACGCCGCGCCGTGGCGTTTATGCCGCGAGTAAATTCGCGCTGGAAGCCTGGTCCGATACGCTGCGCATGGAGTTGCATGGCACGGGCATTCAGGTCAGCCTGATTGAACCCGGTCCACTGAGCAGTAACTTCACCGCCAATGTGAATCAGTCACAGGCCGACCAGCCGGTGGAAAATCCGGGGATCGCGCAACGTTTTACGCTCAAGCCGGAAGCAGTTTTGCCTAAACTGCACCATGCTTTAGAAAATCCGCGCGCACGCCTGCGTTATCCGGTCACGCTGGTCGCCCATGCACTGACCGTGCTGAAACGTCTTTTGCCAGGCCGCTTGCTGGATAAAATTTTACGTGGAAACAGTTAAGTAAAGTCTGATGGGGTTGAAGCCGCTAATGCCCGCCCCCATCTGTTTATTAATACTTTAAATTTACACACCCAAAAATAATTTGAGTTGCAATAAGGCAGCAAGCGCATGAATCCACGGGAGCTTTGATAACAAAGTACCCAGGGTGAATGAGCGCGGCCAACGCATTTGCAGCTCGAAGTATGAAGGGTAGCGAGAGAACGAATTCATGCTTGCACAACCTACTATTATCGATATCGACGAAACAAACCTGCAACAGGCGCTGGAGCAATCCATGTCTGTGCCGGTGATGTTCTACTTCTGGTCAGAACGCAGCCAGCACTGCCTGCAACTTGGGCCAATTCTCGACAGACTGGCCGCCGAATACGCCGGTCAGCTCATTCTGGCGAAGGTCGATTGCGATGTGCAGCAGATGATCGCCCAGCAGTTTGGTCTGCGTTCCATTCCTGCGGTTTACCTGTTTAAAGACGGGCAGCCGGTGGATGGTTTCCAGGGGCCGCAGCCGGAAGAAGTGATCCGCGAATTGCTGCAAAAAGTGCTGCCGAAAGAAGAAGAGCTGAAACTGGCTCAGGCGCAGGAACTGTTGCAGGAAGGCAACCTACAGGACGCGCTGCCGCTACTGAAAGACGCGTGGCAGCTGAGCAATCAGCGCAGCGATATCGGTCTGCTGCTGGCTGAAACACACATTCATCTGAACCGCATCGACGACGCCGAAACCGTGCTGGCGACCATTCCGTTGCAGGATAAAGATTCACGCTATCAGGGACTCATCGCTCAGATCGAACTGCTGAAACAAGCGGCGGATACTCCAGAGATTCAACAACTTCAGATGGAACTGTCAGGCGATCCGGATAACGCCGAGCTGGTGGTTAAACTCAGCCTGCAACTGCATCAGGTCGGGCGTAACGAAGAAGCGCTGGATTTGCTGATGGCGCCCCTGAAGAAAGATTTAGGCGCGGCCAACGGTGCTGCGCGTAAAACGCTGATGGATATTATGGCCGCTCTTGGCACCGGCGATGCGCTGGCCGCCAAATATCGCCGCCAGTTATATTCCCTGCTGTACTGATTCCTCAGAAAATAGCGAATTAATACTTCCTGCGCGCACCGGTTCTCCCCTGCCGGTGTGCGTTTTCCGTCCCCTTTCCTCCGCCTTTTTCTCCTCTGAACTATCCTTTATTAATACGATGACTCGCGTAAGTGTGCGACAATTGACCTCGCGTATTACCCGTGGGTAAACGCACAGGGACTTGTTTTATCGGAATATTCCAGCCGGAATATTCAGGACACAGTTTTACAGGAGTTTCATACTATGTTTGACCTCATTCACATCCCAATCATCATTCTGATCGTACTGGCATTGCTGGTGGTTTACGCCGGGATCAAGATAGTGCCGCAAGGCTACCAGTGGACCGTCGAGCGCTTCGGCCGTTATACCAAAACCCTGATGCCGGGGCTGAACCTGGTTGTGCCTTTTGTTGACCGTATCGGTCGAAAAATCAATATGATGGAACAGGTGCTGGATATTCCTTCTCAGGAAATCATTTCCCGCGATAACGCCAATGTTGCCATCGATGCTGTCTGCTTTATTCAGGTCATCGACCCGGCACGCGCCGCATATGAAGTCAGCAATCTGGAGCAGGCCATCGTCAACCTGACCATGACCAACTTCCGTACCGTTCTGGGTTCGATGGAACTCGATGAGATGCTGTCACAACGCGACAATATCAACGCACGTTTGCTGCATATCGTCGATGAAGCCACTAATCCGTGGGGTGTAAAAATCACCCGTATCGAAATCCGTGACGTGCGTCCGCCGGCTGAACTGATCTCAGCAATGAACGCGCAGATGAAAGCTGAACGTACCAAGCGTGCTGATATTCTTGAAGCGGAAGGCGTGCGTCAGTCGGCTATTCTGCGCGCCGAAGGTGAAAAGCAGTCGCAGATCCTCAAAGCAGAAGGTGAGCGTCAGTCGGCATTCTTACAAGCTGAAGCGCGTGAACGTGCAGCAGAAGCCGAAGCGCAGGCGACCAAAATGGTGTCTGAAGCCATCGCAGCAGGCAGTGTTCATGCCATCAACTACTTCGTGGCACAGAAATACACCGATGCACTGACCAAAATTGGCTCCGCCAATAACAGCAAAGTGATCATGATGCCGCTGGATGCCAGCAGCCTGATGGGCTCGATTGGTGGTATCGCTGAATTGCTGAAAGAAACCAAAGGCGGCAAATAATGCTGCAAAACCTGATGGCAACGCCGCATCTGTTCTGGCTGTCGCTCGGCGGCCTGTTACTGGCAGCTGAGCTCGTCGGGGCCAGCGGTTATTTGTTGTGGAGCGGTGTCGCTGCGGCGCTGGTGGGGTTAGTTACCTGGATCCTGCCGCTGCCGTGGGAATGGCAGGGTGCGGCGTTTGCCGGACTCACCATTATCGCCGCGTGGCTGTGGTGGAAGTGGCTGAATCAGCGCGTGGATAAAAACAGCGCCAACGCGTCGCTCAATCAGCGCGGCCAGCAGCTGGTGGGCACTTACGCCACCGTGATTGAGCCGCTGGTGAATCACTTTACGCGGGTAAAAATCGGCGACAGCAGCTGGCGCGCTATCTGCACCTCGCCGTTAAACGTCGGTGACGAAGTCATTATCACCGGTGTGGAAGGCGCGACGCTGCGGGTGGAACCTCACTCCCGCGAATCCTGAGGGTGGTGACAACAGCCGCTGAGATTGTCGATGATCGGGCAGTTTGCGCCGTCATCTCCCGGACAGGACTCCGCCAGCGTCAGCAGACGCTGGCGCATCACTTTTAGCTCTTCAATGTGCCGCGCTATCTCCGCGGCCTTTTCCAGCGTGCGTGCTTTCACATCTGCACTGTGGCGCTCGGGATTATGGAACAGCGCCACCAGCTCCTGACACTCATCAAGCGTAAACCCGACCTGTCGCGCCTGACGCAGCAGCGTCAGCTCTTCAATGTGTTTTTGCGCGTAACTGCGATAGCCGTTTTCACTGCGCATCGGCGCAGTCACCAGCCCTTTCTCTTCATAAAAACGAATCGCCTTGCTGGTCAGCCCGGTTCTTTTCGCCACATCACTGATATTCATTTTGACTCCTTGACCTTCCCCTTGCTGGAAGGTTTATCCTCTATAACTAATGAAAGTTCACTATCGGGTCAAGACAAAAAGGAAATCATCATGACAACAACCGTTTTATCCCTGCAAGGTTTGTCCTGCGGACATTGTGTCGCTTCGACGCGTAAGGCACTGGAAGCCGTTGAAGGCACCACAGCGGTGGAAGTGTCTCTCGACAAAGCTATCGTCAAAGGCGATGCCAGCAGCCAGAGTCTGATTGAGGCTGTGGTGAACGCGGGCTATGAGGCGCAACTGCTGGAGGATCCATCCCCAAAATCTGAGCCGCTGACCGATAAGGCGACTGTTTTGCCGGAACCCCTGTCAGCGGCTGTGTCACCCGTTCCGGCAAAAGTTTCTGCCACCGATGACAGCGTGCAACTGCTGCTCAGCGGGATGAGCTGCGCCAGCTGCGTCAGTAAAGTACAGCGGGCGCTGGAGGGCGTGACCGGCGTCGAACGTGCGCGGGTTAATCTGGCCGAACGTAGCGCACTGGTCAGCGGCGACGCCGATCAGGCTGCGCTGATCGCTGCCGTTGAACGTGCCGGTTACGGCGCTGAAATTATTATTGATGAAACCAAACGTCGCGAGCGTCAGCAGCAAACCGCGCGCAGCAGCATGATCCGCTTCAGCTGGCAGGCCGCCGTTGGTCTGGCTGCGGGTATTCCGCTGATGCTCTGGGGTCTGCTCGGTGGCGAAATGATGGTCACTGCACAGAACCAGACCGGCTGGCTGATTGTCGGCGTTCTGACGCTGGCTGTCATGGTGGTCGCGGGCAGTCATTTCTATCGCAGCGCGTGGAAAAGCCTGATGCACGGGACCGCCAACATGGACACGCTGGTGTCACTCGGTACCGGTGCGGCATGGGTATTTTCCTTCGCCGTCAGCCTGTGGCCGGACGCCTTCCCCATGCAGGCGCGGCATCTTTATTATGAAGCCAGCGTGATGATCATCGGCCTGATCAATCTTGGCCACGCGCTGGAACAACGCGGTCGCCAGCGGTCATCACAGGCCCTTGAACGCCTGCTGGATCTCACCCCGCCGACCGCGCGCGTGGTTACAGATCAGGGCGAAAAATCCATCCCGCTGGCAAATGTTGAGCAAGGTATGACGCTGCGTCTGACCACCGGCGATCGTGTGCCGGTTGATGGCGAAATCCAGAGCGGCGAAGCCTGGATGGATGAGGCGATGCTGACCGGTGAACCTCTCCCGCTGCAAAAATCGCAGGGCGACAAAGTGCATGCCGGAACGCTGGTGAAAGACGGCAGTGTGCTGTTTCGCGCGGACGCCATCGGCAGCCAGACGACGCTTTCCCGCATCATCAAACTTGTGCGTGAAGCGCAAAGCAGCAAGCCGGAGATCGGTAAACTCGCGGACAGAATCTCTGCCGTGTTTGTACCTGCCGTGGTGCTATTCGCGCTGTTCAGCGGTGCCCTCTGGTACTTCTTCGGCCCACAGCCACAGCTGATGTACACGCTGGTTATTGTCACTACGGTGCTTATCATCGCCTGCCCTTGTGCGCTTGGGCTGGCCACGCCGATGTCAATTACCGCCGGTGTCGGGCGTGCGGCGGAGTTCGGCGTGCTGGTGCGTGATGCCGATGCGCTGCAAAAGGCCAGTACGCTCTCGACGCTGGTCTTTGACAAAACCGGGACGCTGACCGAAGGCCAGCCGAAAGTGACGGATATCCATACCTTTGGCGGCATCAGCGAATCCGAGGCGCTACGCTTTGCTGCCGCGCTGGAACAGGGCTCTCATCATCCGCTGGCGCAGGCCATTGTCGAAAAAGCGCAAGGCCAAACCCTTCCCGAAGTGCAAAACTTCCGCACGCTTGGCGGCCTGGGTTTACGGGGTGACGTCGACGGCACAACGCTGCTGCTGGGGAATCAGGCGCTCATACAGGAAAATGGCGTGGATGCTCAGGCGGCTGATGGTTTGCTCAATGAGATGACGGAGCAAGGCGCGACACCGGTTCTGCTGGCAGTCGACGGGCAAATTGCGGCGCTGTTTGGCCTGCGCGATCCGCTGCGTGAAGACAGCATTGGGGCGTTACAGCGCCTGCATCAGCTCGGCTACCGGCTGGTGATGCTGACCGGTGACAATCCGCGCACCGCGCAGGCGATTGCGACGCAGGCAGGAATTGATACGGTGATTGCCGGTGTTCGGCCCGACGGAAAGGCTGATGCCATCAAAGCGTTACAGGCCAAAGGTCAGCAGGTGGCGATGATTGGCGACGGCATTAACGATGCACCCGCGCTGGCGCAGGCGGACGTTGGTATTGCAATGGGCGGTGGCAGCGATGTGGCAATTGAAACCGCTGCCATCACCCTGATGCGCCCGAGTCTGCACGGCGTCGCCGACGCACTGGCGATGTCGCAGGCCACGCTGCGCAACATGAAACAGAACCTGCTTGGGGCATTTATCTACAACGTGATTGGCATCCCTATCGCCGCCGGTGTGCTGTATCCGCTGACCGGCACCCTGCTCAGCCCGGTGATTGCCGGTGCGGCGATGGCGCTGTCTTCCATCACAGTGGTGGCAAACGCCAACCGCCTTTTACGATTCACGCCTAAAAAACAGGCCTAAAAAACAAGACGTTTCCTCTGTTCGCCCAACGTCTGACGCGATAGCATGGTCTCTCATTTTTCGGGAGACCATGCTATATGGCGCAGTTTTTTAAACAGACATTCCGCTGGCTACGCAGGCTGCTTCCCGTCGAGTATTCTTATCCCGCCATTGATATTCAGCTTCCCGGCCACCGCTCCCTGCATCTGGTCGGCAGCATTCATATGGGCACGCAGGATATGCAGCCGCTCCCCGAGCAGCTGTTGCGCCGTATGCAAAAAGCCGATGCGCTGATTGTCGAAGCAGATATCAGTGGATCCGAATCCCCTTTCGAAATGTCCGGTGAGTTCCCGCCGCTGGCCGAACGGTTACCCGAAGCCCAGTATCTGCACGTTGAAAAGTTATGCGAAGAGCTGGGTGTGTCGATGTGGACGCTCAACCCGCTGCCGTCCTGGCAGGTCGCGCTGATGTTACAGGCGACGCAGGCACAGCGCCTCGGGTTACGTGGCAACTACGGCATTGATTATCAGCTGTTGCAGAATGCCAAACAGCAGAACATGCCGGTCATCGAACTGGAAGGGCCGCAGGAACAGTTTGCGCTCTTGCAGCAACTTCCCGACAACGGTCTGGGACTGTTGGAAGACACTCTGACGCACTGGCACACCAATGCCCGCTTGCTGCAAACCATGATCAGCTGGTGGCTGGATACCAAGCCGGTGACGGCATTAGATCAGTTACCGAATACCTTCAGCAGTGAGCTGTACGACGTGCTGATGAATCAGCGTAATCTGCGCTGGAAACAACAACTGTCGGATCTCCCGCCGGGAAATTATGTCGTCGCCGTTGGCGCGCTGCATTTGTACGGTGAAGGGAATTTGCCGGATTTGCTGGCGGATAAGAAGGTCTGACTAACAGATTATCCAAAATCAATCGGGCTGGATCAAGGCGGCAACGAAGAGAACTCCGGGAGCTTATAGCAGTCAGTGACCGGGGTGAACGCAGGCAGCCAACGCAGAGGCAGCCCGAAGGATGAAGGGGATGCGATCAAAAAAATGGCCGGGTTTTAAGGCCGGCCAGTCAAAGAGGAATTTCATTTTATTTTTATAGCTACAGTGCCAGCCCTTGCGGACGCGGCACCGGCGGGCACAGGGTAACAACCCGCGCTGGGTCTTGGCAATAACCATTCATTGAACTACTATTTCTCCCTCGCTTAATAATCATACTTTATTGTTTAATTTCATCGAATTGAACTGCCGACGATTTTTCGAACAAAAAAGTAATCAGAGATGAAAGATCATGACCCCAGCGGTACTTCTTCTGGAAAAAAATAAAATCAGCTTCACTCTTCATCCGTATGAACACAGCAGCGACGAAACGAATTTTGGCGACGAAGCCGTGAAAAAGCTTGGGCTGGATGCGCGACAGGTCTACAAAACGTTGCTGGTTTCCCTCAACGGCGACGCCAGGAATCTGGCCGTTGCGGTGACGCCGGTAGCCTCGATGCTGGATCTGAAGAAAGTCGCAAAAGCCCTCGGCGCGAAAAAAGCCGACATGGCAGATCCGGCGATCGCCCAGCGCGTGACCGGCTATCTGGTTGGCGGTATCAGCCCTCTCGGGCAAAAAAAATTGCTGCCGACGGTGATCGACAGTCCGGCGCAGACGTTTTCCACCATTTATGTTTCAGGTGGTAAACGCGGGCTTGATATTGAACTGGCGGCAGGCGATCTTTGCCGCTTACTAAAAGGCCAGTTCGCTGAGATCGCTAAAGTCGACTGACAGCCCTGCCCCGATAATTTTAAGATGAAGGTTCACCTGCCATGACCGATAACACGGCAACGCCGGGAAGCCCGCAGAAAGACGCAGTCAAAAAGACTGCGTTTTCTATTCTGGCGGCGATCAGCGTTTCTCATCTGCTTAATGACATGATCCAGTCGCTGATCCTGGCGATTTATCCGTTGCTGCAAAATGAATTTGCGCTCAGCTTCACCCAGATAGGGATGATCACCCTGACGTACCAGATCACCGCGTCGCTCCTGCAACCTTTGATCGGTTATTACACCGACAAGCACCCGCAACCCTATTCGCTGCCAATCGGTATGGGCTTTACCCTCTCCGGCCTGCTGCTGCTGGCGGCGGCACAGAGTTTCCCGGTCGTGCTGCTGGCGGCGGCGCTGGTAGGTACCGGTTCTTCGGTGTTTCACCCGGAATCGTCCCGCGTGGCGCGTATGGCCTCCGGCGGTCGTCACGGGCTGGCGCAATCGCTGTTTCAGGTGGGCGGTAACTTCGGCAGCTCACTCGGCCCATTGCTCGCTGCGCTGATCATCGCGCCTTACGGCAAAGGCAACGTTGCGTGGTTTTCACTGGCGGCGTTGCTCGGTATTGTCGTGCTGTTGCAAATCAGCAAATGGTATCGCCAGCAAAATCAGATCGCCAAAAAACGCGGCCCGGTGAAAAATACGGTAACCGTACTCCCGCGCCGGACGGTGGCGATGTCGCTGGGTATTTTACTGGTGCTGGTGTTCTCTAAGTATTTCTATCTGACCAGTATCAGCAGCTATTACACCTTTTATCTGATCCACAAATTTGGCGTCTCGGTGCAAAGTGCACAGATCCACCTGTTTGTTTTCCTGTTTGCGGTCGCGGCGGGGACAATTATCGGCGGGCCGGTGGGTGATAAGATTGGGCGCAAATACGTCATTTGGGCGTCAATTCTCGGTGTCGCGCCATTTACGTTACTTTTGCCACACGCGAATCTTATGTGGACCAGCGTGCTGAGCGTGATTATCGGCGTAATTCTGGCCTCGGCCTTTTCAGCCATTCTGGTGTTTGCCCAGGAGCTGATGCCGGGGAAAGTCGGTATGGTATCCGGCCTGTTCTTCGGTCTGGCTTTTGGCATGGGCGGGCTGGGCGCTGCTGTGCTTGGCTATGTGGCGGATATCACCAGCATTGAGCTGGTGTATCAGATTTGTGCCTTCCTCCCGTTGCTCGGGATATTTACTGCCTTCCTGCCTAATTTAGAACGCAAAGACGCCTAATCTCCCGCCTTCTGCTGCCGATACTCAGAATATCGGCAGCATCCAATCCCCTCTCTACTTGAGTTCTGCCCGATAAAACCCATTTAAATCATCTGTTCAGATTTTTTTTGTTCTCTGCGGGGGATTTACTGCAAAAAAGGCCAAAATTCCTCAACGTGGAAATGATTTTTACCATAAACTTAGAAACAATCTGCAACATATCGCCCTGAGCATAACCAGAAGGAGTCTGAATGCATCATTCTACGCCCTTGATTACCACGATTGTCGGTGGCCTGGTACTGGCCTTTATTTTTGGCATGATTGCCAATCGTTTACGTATTTCCCCTCTGGTTGGCTATATCGCTGCAGGCGTTCTGGCCGGGCCATTTACACCAGGCTTTGTTGCTGATACCTCTCTTGCTCCCGAACTGGCTGAAATCGGCGTGATATTGCTGATGTTCGGTGTCGGTCTGCATTTCTCTTTGAAAGATTTACTGGCCGTAAAGGCGATAGCCATTCCCGGCGCTGTAGCGCAAATCGCGGTAGCGACGCTGCTTGGGATGGGGTTATCAAGCCTTATGGGCTGGGATCTGGCCACCGGGCTGGTGTTCGGTCTGTGTCTGTCTACCGCCAGTACCGTGGTGCTGCTGCGTGCTCTGGAAGAGCGGCAATTAATTGAAAGCCAGCGCGGGCAAATCGCCATCGGCTGGCTGATTGTTGAAGATCTGGTGATGGTACTGACGCTGGTCTTGTTACCGGCCTTCAGCGGCATGCTGGAAAGCCATCACGCCAGCCCGACCGAGTTGCTGATTGAGCTGGCTGTCACCATCGGTAAAGTCGTGGCCTTCATGACGCTGATGATGGTGGTCGGACGTCGCGTGGTGCCGTGGATCCTGGCGAAAACCGCCAGCACCGGTTCACGCGAACTGTTCACGCTGTCGGTTCTGGCGCTGGCGCTCGGTATCGCTTACGGCGCGGTCGAGTTCTTTGACGTCTCTTTCGCTCTGGGCGCGTTCTTCGCCGGGATGGTGCTGAACGAATCCGAACTGAGCCAGCGGGCGGCGCATGATACCTTGCCGCTGCGCGATGCGTTTGCCGTGCTGTTCTTCGTGTCGGTCGGCATGCTGTTCGACCCGATGATACTGGTGCGCGAGCCTCTGACAGTGATCGCTACACTGGCGATTATCGTGTTCGGCAAATCCATCGCCGCCTTCTTACTGGTAAAAATGTTCGGGCACTCGAAGCGAACCGCGCTGACGATTTCAGTCAGTCTGGCGCAGATCGGCGAATTCGCATTTATTCTGGCAGGACTGGGGATTTCTTTGGGGCTGCTGTCCGAGCCGGGACGTAATCTGGTGCTGGCGGGGGCTATTTTGTCGATTATGTTTAACCCGCTGCTGTTTACGCTGCTGGAAAAATATTTGGCGAAAACCGAGACTATCGAAGATCAAAGCGTCGAAGAAGCTGTGGAAGACGAAAAACAGATCCCCTTTGATTTGTGTAATCACGCATTGCTGATCGGTTATGGCCGCGTCGGCAGCCTGCTGGGCGAGAAGCTTCAGGCCGCCGGTATCCCGCTGGTCGTGATCGAAAATTCCCGTCCACGGGTCGAAGCGCTGCGCGAGCAGGGGATCAGCACGGTACTGGGCAACGCCGCCAATCAGGAAATCATGGATCTGGCGCGTCTTGACTGCGCCCGCTGGCTGCTGGTGACTATTCCTAACGGTTACGAAGCCGGTGAAATCGTCGCCTCCGCGCGCACCAAACGACCGAATATCGAGATCATTGCCCGTGCGCATTACGATGACGAAGTGACGTACATCATGGAGCGCGGCGCGGATCGCGTGGTGATGGGCGAACGTGAAATCGCCAACAGTATGCTGGATATGTTGCAGATCGACATTATGACCGAAGACGAAAAAAGGCCGTTTTGCCCGGTCTGATTTCAGTAATAAAGGCGGGCGCAGTTTGTTTCTGCGCCCGTTTCAAATTCTGACATTTGCTCTCACCCTGCCCCCAGATAAAAAACACCTAATCAGATCAATTCGCTGTATTCTGTTGCTATGCCAAATTGAGATCGGTAGGCGCAATGTTGTTACCCCATCTGGAAACGTTAAACATTTTAAGTACGCCGGTCTGGGTCGTTTCGGCGCACAGTCAGCACATTCTTTTCGCCAATACGGCGGCCAGAAAGCTGGCAGGTAACAGCCTGCTCGGGCCGCTGCGCAACGGCCAGTTCTCGGTTCATTCTCAGTTGTCCCTCGAGTCCTATCTGCCGAATCTGGCAAAAGACGATCAGATCGTCGAAATCTGGACGATCCACAAGGAAGGCCGCGCATTCCCACTGAGCTGCCGCCTGTCTTCATTCCAGATGGATACGAACGAAACCGTCATCGTATTCGAAGGCGCACACACGTCCGCCGCCAATGTGCCGATGCCCATTCCAGGTGACACGCCCTATCGCCGCGATGAAAGTGGTTTCTACGAACGGCTTTTTCAGACCAATACTGCGCCGATGTTGTTAATCGATCCGGCCAATAACGGTCAGATTGTTGATGCGAATCAGGCGGCCACGCGCTTTTATGGATATACGCGCGACGAGATGTGTACCAAACATACCTGGGAAATCAATGCAATGGGGCTGGACGTGCTGCCGGTGATGCATGAAATCTCCCGGCTGCCCGGTGGACACAAGCCGCTGACGTTCGTGCATAAACTGGCTGACGGCAATCTGCGTCACGTCCAGACCTACGCCGGTCCGGTGGAGCTGAATGGCGTACGGCTGATGCTGTGCATCATTCACGATATTACCGAGCAGAAGCGTCTGGAGCAGGAGCTGGAACACGCGGCACTGCGCGATCCGCTGACCGGATTGGGCAACCGCCGTCAGTTCATGCAACTGGTGGAAAATGCGCGGACGCAGAATCCGCAGCGGACACACAATTTCAGCCTGATGCTGGTGGATGCCGATCACTTTAAGGCGATAAACGATGAGCACGGCCACAACACCGGCGATGATGCGCTGATCATGCTGGCGCGCACGCTGGAAACCGGCATCCGCGAGAGCGATACGGTGTTCCGCTGGGGTGGCGAGGAGTTTTTAATTTTATTGCCGCTGACGCCGCTGGAGGGCGCGATGCACGTTGCTGAGGATTTGCGCGAAGCCGTACAGCAATTATCCCGGCCTGGGCTGCCTGCGCTGACGGTAAGCGTAGGTGTGGCGCAGTACGAAGCGGGCGAGGATTTTACCAGCCTGTTCAAACGTGTGGACGACGCACTGTATCGCGCGAAAACGTCTGGCCGTAATCAGGTTCAGGCAGGATAAGCGGGATTGAGGCGGAGGGAGCTCTTCGATTGAGACTCCCCCGCCCTTTTTACTCAACGTTCCCAGTAGCTTTCTTCGAGACTGTCTTCACGCTCAGGCAGGCCACGCGTCAGACGTGGTGAATGCTGATTCAGAACCTGATAGCTGACGCGGTTGGCATATTTACATACCTGCGCCAGCGACGAATACGTCAGGTATTCGCGGGAATGTTTACTGGAGTTCGGTACTGAGGTTCGGTGGAACCCGTTGGCAGCGATATCATGCAGCAGTGCGGAAAGCGCGCCGTCTCCGGCACCGTTGGTATTCATGATTTTTTCCGGCCCGCCCATGTAAGGCGCGATGTGGGAGAAAATCTTCAGTGGCTGCTCGCAGCATTCACGACGCATCGCACGGCTGAATTCGTACTGGTTGAATTCGGCAATCGCGCCCGGCAGCAGCGGATGCTGAGTGGTGCGTTTAAATTCTTCTTCGGTATAGCTCGCCATAAACAGACCGTTCGGTCCGGCGGTGCATAACACCAGATCGACCCATTCCAGCGCCTTGTCGGCGGCCATCAGCGGATCTTTCAGACCGGTAAGCGCAAAACCTTCGTCTTCATTCATCGCCAGAATCGACACGTGGTCGCGCAGAAAATCGCGCCATGCCTGCGGATCATCGGCGATCACATATTGCGTGCCCAATGTTAAGACCACCGGCACATGATATTTTTTCGCGTATTCAATGGCCTGCATCGTGGCCTGTGGGATCGGCTCGCCGGGTTTGCTGCGCAGCAAATACGAAGTCAGCAACAATGCTGAAGCGCCGGCAATCACGTCTTCCGGCACGCTTTCAGCTTTCAGGCCGTTCATCTTGCCCGGACTGATAGCAAAGGTGCGTTCACCGGTTTCACTGATCAGCGTAAAGCAGCGGCCAATTGCGCCGTCCACGCCCTGCAGGAAGTTGAGATCTACGCGACTGGAGGTGTTACACAGATAGCGGTAAGCGTAATCGCCAATCTTAACGTTATTACACATCACACCGAGCAGCACCGAACGGTCATCGGCCAGCACCGAGTAATTGTGCAGCGTATTACCGACGGTACCCCCGGCGAACTGATGGGTGATCAGCGCATTAAGCATCAGTTCCTGATAGAGCGCTTCCGACATTTCATCATCCAGAATGTTGGATTCGCCGGGCGTTAGCCCGTAACGGGCGACAAAATGTTCATCCACGCGCGCTTCAATATCCACCATCGTCTGGTCAATGCCGACGATGTAAGACGCGCCGCCTTCGGATTCCGGCTGCATCTCCTGCAGCATAGAATCACGCAATAAAGGGTCGCGCGCGCTGACCGGAAAATAGTGTTTGGACTTACGCTTACCAGGAAATTTCATTCGTTATTCTCGGGAAATTCAAAAAGCTCAGCCTTCTTTCAGAAGTGCTGAGTGACCAGTTGTTGCAGCAGATCGATATGCTCCGGCTGGTCGTTTAAGGCGTCAATATATTCGAAGCGTTCGCCGCCTGCATGAATAAAAATCTCACGGTTCTCTTCTTTGATCTCTTCCAGCGTCTCCAGGCAGTCTGAGGCAAAGCCAGGACAGATAATCTGTATGTACTTAACACCCTGCGCTGGCAGGCCCTTCAGCGTTTCGTCAGTGTACGGCGTCAGCCACGGTTCGCGACCAAAGCGCGACTGGAAGGTCAGCATGATTTTTCCGGTCGGCAGTTGCAGCGCGTCGGTCAGTGCCTGTGCGGTGTCACGGCAGCGCTGTTCGTAATCATCGCCTTCTGCCACAAAACGTTTCGGAATACCGTGGAACGACAAGACCAGACGGTCCGGCTCACCGTGCTGCGCAAAGGAGCGTTCAATACTGGCTTTCAGCGCGGAGATGTACGCCGGATGGGTGGCGTAATCGCGGATAAAACTTAGCGAAGGCAAGCGGCGCTGGGATTTCAGCACGCGCGCCACGCCGTCAAACACGGCGGCGCTGGTGGAACACGAATATTGCGGATACAGCGGCAGAACGACCATTTTGGTCACGCCCTGAGCCAGCAATTTTTCGATCGGATCTTTCATGCCAGGCTTACCGTAGCTCATTGCCAATTCAACTGGCGTGCCCGGCAGGCGTTCGGCCAGCGCTTTTTGCTGACGACGGCTGAAGACCATCAGCGGCGAGCCTTCTTCCATCCACACGGACTTATACAGTTTGGATACGCGCGGAGAACGCAGGGGCAAAATCACCAGATTAAGGATCGGCCACCACAGCAAACGCGGGGTGTCCACAACGCGGATATCACTCAAAAACTCACCCAGATACTTTCTCACGGCCTGCGGAGTCGGTGCTTCCGGCGTCCCGAGATTAACCAGAAGAACCCCGAATTTGGTCTGCGTCATGCTGAATATCCTAAATTGATGGCATTGAAGCCAGGGTGAAAAATATGGGCGCTTCCGTTTACGGTGATTCAGAAAGAGGCGCACGTCATTGTAACGAAAACAAAGACGATCGGAACAACGGTGGTGGCTATCAATGCGAATTGTGACTATTTTTGGCGGGGAATGGCTGAAAAACAAACGGGGCGACCGAAGTCACCCCGTTGGCTGAACAGATACAGTACGAATCAGCTTAAGATAGCCGCCAGTTCGTCACGCACGGCAGAAACCTGCTGGGTGCCGTCAATTTTGACGTACTTAGTATTGCCTGCTTCTGCTTCTTTACCGTAGTAGGACACCAATGGCTCAGTCAGCTCATGGTATTCCACCAGACGTTTACGCACGGTTTCTTCCTGATCATCTTTACGGGTGATCAGATCTTCGCCAGTTACATCGTCTTTACCTTCCACTTTTGGCGGATTGTACTGGATGTGATACACGCGGCCAGAGCCTGGGTGTACGCGGCGACCCACGATGCGATCCACGATCAGTTCGTCAGGCACGTCGAATTCAAGAACATAATCGACTTTGATACCCGCGTCTTTCATGGCATCAGCCTGCGGAATGGTGCGAGGGAAACCGTCTAACAGGAAACCGTTGCGGCAATCTTCCTGCTGAATACGTTCTTTCACCAGAGCGATAACCAGTTCATCCGTCACCAGTTTACCGGCGTCCATAATCTCTTTTGCTTTCTTGCCGAGTTCACTTCCGGCCTTCACAGCGGCGCGCAACATATCACCGGTAGAAATCTGTGGAATACCAAATTTCTCCATGATGAATTGAGCCTGAGTACCCTTACCTGCGCCCGGAGCGCCCAGCAGAATGATACGCATTGCGTAAATCCCCTTGCATGTAATTTTTATGAATCTCGAAAAACGGTCAACCATACCATTTTGAGCGCTTTTGCTCAAGGAACAACCCCAACGGGCACAAGGGTTAAGCGGCTGTCCTCCGGCGTTTTTACCCGAAAGGTTTGCAACAGCACAGCCAGACTCAGGCGGCCAAAACTGGAGCGTAAATCACGGCGTTCAGGCAATGGATTGAAGTGGAAGCGAAGCAAGGTTGATCAGATATAAAAAAGGGCCCCGTTCTCACGGTGCCCTTTACAATGTGACTTCAGCAAATTATGCCTGTAGCAGCGTATTCATACGACGGATGAACAGGTTTGGATCTTCCAGCGTGCCGCGTTCTGCGAACAGCGCCTGATCCAGCAGCAGTTCGATCCACTCGCTGAACTGTGCTTCGTCCGCCACGTCCGAAGCACGTTTCACCAGCGCATGCTCAGGGTTCAGCTCGAAGATATATTTCACTTCAGGCGCGTCCTGGCCGGCAGCCGCAAACAGTTTTGCCATCTGCGTGGTCATTTCATCCGCGCCGGTGGTGACGATGGCTGGAGTGTCGGTCAGACGATGCGTCAGACGCACTTCTTTCACGCGCTCACCCAGCAGCGATTTCACACGCTCAACGAACGGCTCCAGCGCTTTTTCCGCTTCTTTCTGCTCTTCGGTTTCTTCGTCGGCCAGTTTATCCAGTGACTCATCGGCTTTACTGACGGACTGGAAGACTTTGCCATCAAACTCGGTCAGATAGCTCATCATCCATTCGTCGATGCGGTCAGACAACAGCAGGACTTCAATGCCTTTTTTGCGGAACAGTTCCAGATGCGGACTGCTCTTCGCGGCGGCATAGCTGTCAGCGGTGATGTAATAAATCTTGTCCTGACCTTCCACCATGCTCGCAACATACTCTTCCAGCGACAGCGTTTGTTCGCTGGTATCGTTGCGGGTGCTGGCGAAACGCAGCAGTTTGGCGATCGTTTCTTTGTTCGCGCCGTCTTCTGCAGGGCCTTCTTTCAATACCAGACCAAACTGTTTCCAGAATTGCAGGTATTTTTCGTTGTCATCTTTCGCCAGTTTTTCCAGCATTTGCAGAACACGCTTGGTCAGCGCACTGCGCAAGTTCTGGGTAACGCGACTGTCCTGCAGAATTTCACGGGACACGTTCAGCGGCAGATCGTTGGAGTCGATCAGGCCACGCACAAAGCGCAGGTAGTTCGGCATGAACTGCTCGGCTTCGTCCATGATGAACACGCGCTGTACGTACAGTTTCAGGCCGTGTTTGTGATCGCGATTCCACATATCCCATGGCGCCTGAGAAGGGATATACAGCAGGCTGGTGTATTCCTGCTTACCTTCAACGCGGTTATGGCTCCAGCTCAGCGGATCGCTGAAATCATGGGAGATATGTTTATAAAATTCGACGTATTCTTCGTCACTGACTTCGGCTTTGCCACGGGTCCACAAAGCCTGAGCCTTGTTGATTTGTTCCCATGTGACAGTGCCGTCTTCTTCGTTGCGGGTTTCCACTTCAACCGGCAGCGCAATGTGGTCTGAATATTTGCTGATGATGGAGCGCACGCGCCAGTCATCCAGAAACTCGTCCTGATCTTCACGCAGATGCAGGGTGATTTCAGTCCCGCGGTCGGCTTTCTCGATATCGGCCAAGGTGTATTCACCTTCACCGGCAGACTCCCAGAACACGCCTTCTTCAGCACTGGCACCGGCTGCACGGGTGCGCACGGTCACTTTGTCCGCCACGATAAAGGCAGAGTAGAAACCGACGCCGAACTGGCCGATCAGCTGGCTGTCTTTCGCCTGCTCAGAACCGACAGACTGGAGGAACGCTTTGGTGCCGGATTTCGCGATAGTCCCGAGGTTGTCGATGACTTCATCGCGGGTCATGCCGATACCATTGTCGCTCAGCGTCAGGGTGCGTTTTTCTTTATCAAATGCCAGACGCACGTGCAGTTCGCCGTCGCCTTCATACAGCTCAGGGGTGGACAGCGCGCGAAAGCGCAGTTTGTCAGCCGCATCGGAAGCGTTGGAGATCAACTCACGCAGGAAAATTTCTTTGTTTGAATACAGAGAATGGATCATCAGATGAAGAAGTTGTTTTACTTCAGACTGGAATCCGCGTGTCTCTTGTCCTTTCATACTCATCAAATTACCTCAATCCAGATACTGTTATTGACCAAATCAGACGTTGAGGAATAAGTGGGGTTAGGGACGTGGTTTTTCAAGCATACGAAGAAATTTTTAAGAAGAAATGTACAAGGGAACGGCAGAAAGTAAATCGGGTGCGGTAATCAGCACCCGATCTATAACAGTCAGAACTTGAAGGGATTCCGCCCGGCGAGAGAGTGTGACAGCGTGGTGCCATCAACCATATCCAGCTCACCGCCCACCGGCACACCGTGCGCGATGCGGCTCGCCAGGACGCCGTACTGGCCGCACATCTCAGCGATGTAGTTGGCGGTGGCTTCACCTTCAACCGTCGGGTTAGTCGCAAGGATGACTTCCTGAATGCTTTCACTTTCAAGACGCTCCTCCATCCGGCCCAGACCAATGTCGTCCGGCCCGATGCCATCGAGTGGAGACAGGTGGCCCATCAGCACAAAATAGCGACCTGAGAACTGACCGGTTTGTTCTATCGCGTGAATGTCTGCCGGACTTTCTACCACGCAAATCTGTCCGTTCTCTTTACGCCGAGGATTGGCGCAGATCGTACAGATTTCCTGCTCGGTAAAAGTACGGCAATCGGCACAATGGCCTATCTCAGACATGGCGCGCGTTAACGACTGCGCCAGCCGCATTCCACCGCTGCGATCGCGCTGCAGAAGTTGGAATGCCATACGCTGCGCTGACTTCGGGCCAACGCCCGGCAGACAACGCAACGCCTCCATTAAAGATTCAAGGAGAGGGCTGGTTTGCATCAGAACGGCATCTTAAAGCCTGGTGGCAATTGCATTCCGCCAGAGATAGCCTCTGTTTTTTGCTTGCGCACTTCGTCGATACGACGTGCAGCATCATTGAATGCCGCCGCGACCAAATCTTCCAGCATGTCTTTGTCGTCTTCAAACAAAGTCGGATCAATGACAACACGACGAACGTTATGCTCGCCGTTGATGGTGATTTTTACCAGACCAGCGCCAGACTCGCCGGTGACTTCCAACGCAGCAATTTCAGCCTGAACTTGTTGCATTTTTTCCTGCATTTGTTGGGCCTGTTTCATCAGGTTACCAATGCCGCCTTTTCCAAACATAAGCTTTCTCTCCATAGAGCCGCGACGATGCGGCGTTTGATTTAAATTGGGCGAATACTTTCTTCATCCAGTTCGGCGTCAAAGAACCGACGCAGAGTCTGGATGTTATTATCCGCAATAATCGACTGACGCGCCTGCGCCAGCTTTTCTTCGTAAATAGTTTGTCGCCATTCAAGCGGCGTTTTCACCGCCAGATTATCGTCTTCCAAAACGGTGAGTTCAACCGTTCTCTGATGCAGTGTCGATAAAGCCTCAGCGAGCACTTTCTGTGCCGATGGCGAATTCAGATGCTTTTGCGATGAACGCAGATGCAGGCAAATTTTGCCCGGTTCCGGCTGTTCACGGTACGCATTCAGTGCCAGTTGCTGTACCAGTTTCGGAATGGCTAACTGGCTAATTTCTGCCGCCCATTCATCACGTTCAATGGCCTCTTCTGCCAGGCGGGAGACCAGTTCTGGTGATTTTTCATGTTCCAGCGCTGTCCGCAATGCTTTCGGCGTCGCGACCGGTTCCAGGGACTCCTGCGGTTCAGTCAGCGCTTTCCAGCGATACGCTTCTTCTTTTACCGGCGCTACGGGTTCTTTCTTCACGCTGGCCAATGTCTGCGCACGTTCAGTCACCGAGGCGAGACGCTCCAGTGCTGAGTTTGCCGGCCGCGCTTTTCCTGGCGCTGCCGGCTCAGCTTTTTTTGGGGTGGTACTCCCCTGCTGCCTGAGTAATTGTGTTCGCGCCTGCAACAGCTGGGCTGTGGAATCCGGCATGGATGCGGGTTCGGCGTTGCCGTGCGGCGGCGGTGAATCATTGTTGTACTGCTGCGGTGACGACGGCTGTGGCTGCGCGGGCGCAGTGCGCGGTACATGACTTGCCGGTGCCTGGGCGACGGGTGCAGCGACCGGCTGCGGAACCGGCTCAGCAATAATGACTTTCGGGTGGAATGCCAGTGCACGCAGCAACGTCATTTCGACACCCATACGCTTGTCCGGCGCATACGCCAGCTCTTTACGGCCAATCAATAATGTCTGGTAGTAGAGCTGAACATCCACAGGCGGGATCACCCGCGCCAGTTCACGTAAACGTTGTTCGATGGCGGCGTAATGGTTGTCGAGCACCGAGGGCAACAGCTGAACCATCGCTATGCGGTGCAACAATGACAGCGTTTCTACCAGAAGATTTTCCCAGTCCACCCCGCGCGACGCAGCCTGTTCGACCTGCGCCATCATCTGACCTCCGTCGGCGCTGACCAGCGCCTCGAGCATCGCCAGCGGCTGTTCGTCATCGAGGGTACCAAGCATTTGCGCCACCGTTTCGGTGGTGACCGCGCCCTGACCCATCGCGATCGCCTGATCGGTGAGACTCAGCGCATCACGCATGCTGCCGTCGGCTGCACGGGAAAGCAGCTGAAGTGCACGCGGCTCAGTAGCAATGGTTTCCTGGGTTAATACGTTTTCGAGCTGTTTGCGGATTTGCTCCGGATCCAGAGCTTTCAGGTGAAACTGCAAACAACGCGATAAAATCGTGACGGGTAATTTCTGCGGGTCTGTTGTCGCCAGCAGAAATTTGACGTGCGCGGGCGGCTCTTCCAGCGTTTTCAACAACGCATTGAAGCTGTGACGCGAGAGCATGTGCACTTCGTCAATTAGATAAACTTTGAAGCGACCGCGCGCCGGTGCGTACTGGACGTTATCGAGCAACTCGCGGGTATCTTCGACTTTGGTACGGGACGCGGCATCGATTTCAATCAGGTCGACGAAACGGCCCTGCTCGATCTCACGGCAATTATCACACACGCCACAGGGCGTGGAGGTGATGCCGGTTTCGCAGTTAAGCCCTTTCGCCAGCAGACGGGCAATGGTGGTTTTCCCCACACCGCGGGTACCGGAAAACAGGTAGGCATGATGAATGCGCCCGAGCGACAGGCCATTAGCCAGTGCGGTCAGCACATGTTCCTGTCCGACGACGTCGGCAAAAGTTTGGGGGCGCCACTTACGGGCAAGAACCTGATAGCTCATTAGTACTTCATCGTTGATTTATAATGAATAATTTGACGATACACGAAAAAACATCGTTTAACCCGTCTTTCTGCGCTGGTCTGCGTAACGGAGACTGAAGACTCAGCATAATGATGCCGGAGCCAGACTACCACTACTTAGTGTATCAGCAGGGTCGCTATCATTCCTATTACTTTACTTTTTGCGGGCTGCGCCGCAGGTTCTCCCCCTTCTTCCTCCTCCTGAGATTTTCCCTGCAAGGATGAGGGCGAATCTGGCGTGAGGATTACACTGTTTTCATCTCTGCCAAAAGAATGCTTCCTGCCACGCGTAAGGAGAGCCATGAAACGCCTGACACTGCCTCTGTTATTGTTGATTTCCCCCGCCTCGCAGGCGAACTGGTCGCTGCAAGGCTTCCCCGACTTTTCTGAGACGTCTTCAGGAATTCTCACCACGCACGCCACTTTGCCAAAAGGCCAGCGCTCGCTTGAACTTCTTCAGGATAATCAATGCTGGCAGCCTGCCGATGACGTGAAACTTAACGTCATGCTCTCGCTGCAACCGTGCGCGAGCAAAGCGCCGGTGAACTGGCGGCAATTTCGTGCCGGCGATTATCAGGTACGGATCGATACCCGCAGCGGAACGCCGACCCTTCAGCTGAGTCTTAATACCACGCCGGAAACGGTCGCTGAAGTGACGAAAACCTGCCCGCGCTGGAATGGAAAACCGCTTTCTGTGGACGTCTCTTCGACGTTTTCCGAAGGTGAAGTCGTACGGGATTTTTACTCCGGTCAGGAAGCAAAGGTGTTCAAAGGACATATACAGATAATGCCCGATCCCGCCAGTGGCGGTTTACTGCTGCTTGAATCCGCTGCAAGTAAACCCGTCACCCCTTTTAGCTGGCAAAACGCCACGGTGTATTTCGTACTGACCGACCGTTTTGAGAACGGTAATCCTGCCAACGATCACAGCTATGGGCGCCACAGCGACGGGTTACAAGAAATCGGCACCTTCCACGGCGGCGATCTGGCTGGCCTGACTAATAAACTGGATTATTTGCAACAACTGGGAGTCAACGCTCTGTGGTTAAGCTCACCGCTGGAGCAGATCCACGGCTGGGTCGGGGGTGGCACCAAAGGCGATTTTCCGCATTATGCTTATCACGGCTATTACACCCTCGACTGGACAAAACTCGATGCCAATATGGGCACTGCCGAAGAATTGCATCGATTGGTAACAGAAGCACACAAACGTGGGATCCGCATTCTGTTTGACGTGGTAGTCAATCACACGGGCTACGCCACGCTGGCCGACATGCAAACCTTCCAGTTCGGATCGCTGTATCTGAAAGGCGATGAGATAGAAAAGACGCTGGGTAAAAACTGGACCGACTGGGCACCTCGCCCCGGTCAGAACTGGCACAGTTTTAACGATTATATTAATTTCGGCGACAAGAACGGCTGGAGTAAGTGGTGGGGAAAAAAATGGATCCGCACCGATATCGGCGATTACGACTCGCCGGGGTATGACGATCTCACCATGTCGCTGGCTTTTCTCCCTGATATCAAAACCGAATCTAAAGACATCAGCGGGTTACCAATTTTTTACCGTCATAAACCTGACACCGCCGCGAAAGACATTCCCGGCGCAACGCCGCGTAACTATCTGGTGACATGGCTCAGTCAGTGGGTCCGAGAGTACGGCATTGACGGGTTCCGCGTTGATACCGCTAAACATGTTGAAAAGCCGACGCTGGCGTTGCTGAAAGCACGTTCTGTCGACGCGCTGAAAGAGTGGAAAGCGGCCAATCCTGAGCTGGCACTAGACGATGCACCGTTCTGGATGACCGGCGAAGCCTGGGGTCATGGTGTGATGAAAAGTGATTATTACGACAATGGTTTCGATGCGATGATCAACTTTGATTTTCAGGATCAGGCTGCTGCCGCGCTGAGTTGCTTCGCCGGCATCGATGCGACTTATCAGCAAATGGCAGAAAAAATGCAGGACTTCAACGTGCTGAGCTATCTATCTTCACATGACACCCGGCTGTTTTTCGACGCTGACGCGAAAGGCGCACTGCCTTTACAGCGGCGGGCAGCAGATTTGCTGCTGCTGGCACCCGGCGCAGTGCAGATTTATTACGGCGATGAAAGCGGGCGCGCGTTTGGCCCGACGGGATCGGACCCTTTGCAGGGGACGCGTTCTGACATGAACTGGAATGAGCTCAGTGGAGCGAAGCAGACCCTGCTGACGCACTGGCAAAAACTGGGGAAATTCAGGCAACAACACGTTGCTCTCGGCGCAGGCGTTCAGACATCGCAGCACACGCCAGACTATTACGCATTTAGCCGCAAAAAAGGTGACGATAAAGTGATGGTAGTGTGGGCGGGAGAGTCGGAGAAATAGCAGTGAATAAATGGCCTCGCGATAAAAGCGAGGCCATTTAACAGTCATCAATGCCCGTCGAAAGAAACCAGACTGTAGCAGTTGATGTTCAGGGAGTTCAGGCGTTTTTCTCCGCCCAGTTCCGGCAGGTTGATGATGAAAGCGGCATCGGTCACTTCTCCCCCCAGACGGCGGATCAGTTTCGCAGTGGCTTCAATAGTGCCGCCCGTTGCCAGCAGATCGTCGATCACCAGAATTTTTTCGCCCGGCTGGATCGCATCAACGTGGATTTCCAGGCTGTCAGTGCCGTATTCCAGATCGTAGGTTTCGCTGATGGTTTCACGCGGTAATTTGCCCGGTTTGCGCACGGGAACAAAACCCACGCCCAGAACCAATGCTACCGGGGCGCCGAACAGGAAACCGCGAGCTTCGGTGCCGACCACTTTGGTCACACCGGCATCGCGATAACGATCGGCCAATAATTTAATGCTTTCAGCGTAAGCTTTCGGGTCTTCCAGCAAACTGGTGACGTCGCGGAACAGTATGCCTGGCTTAGGATAGTCAGGGATGGTTTTGATACTGTCTTTAATTAACTGAAGCTGCTGTGCGGTAGCGGTCATAATGTCATTGCCTGATATAGCTGCTGTTCATACTTAAACGCGGGCGGTCAAATGTCCCCCGTCATGCCTGATATAAAGCATGTCGTCTAAGGAAGGAAATTGGGAGCGCACCGACGTACGAGATGCCCAAATCTATGCAAAGCCGCTTTAAAAAGCAACCCGCAGCCGGACATGATCACCTTTTTTATTGCTCAAGGTCAACCACTGGTAGTCGCCACATCATTATCAGCAACATAAACATCATGCAGAGCAATAAAATACGAACCCATAATAACGGGACGAAATAGATTGAGACGGCGAACGTCACCAGGATCAGCGCCACCGCTTTCGGTTTTGCCCCTTTTGGTAATGCGCGATGCTGCTGCCAGTGGCGAAGATAACTGCCGAACCAGGAACGGTGCAGTAGCCAGTGGTGAAAACGCGGCGACGAGCGTGCAAAGCACCAGGCAGCCAGCAGTAGAAAGGGTGTTGTCGGCAACAGTGGCAGCACAACACCCAGCGTCGCCAGCATCACGCAAATCCAGCCAAGAATGATCAGTAGTACGCGTTTCATTCAATTCCTTTTAATTCGGATAAACCACGGCAAGTATTCCTCTGGCCAGTGTAAACTGACGCAGCAACACTGTCATATTTGCCGGACGCGTCATCAATGGAGATTTCCCGTGAGCACAGAACGAATTTTACATGTCCTTGATCAGCAGATTGAAACACTGTCGCGGGAAATTGAACCGATTGGACACGTCTCCGCCACGCAGGCGCGGTTTGATATCGCCTTATTCTCCACTAAAGGCACACGTCTGCGGGATTATCTGGCAGAGATAAAAAATAATTTGCGTCAGCTCAATCAGGAAGTGGTGGAAAAGCGCTCTGCGCAGGTGGCATTTATCGCTGAAAGGCTGGTGGCGCAAATCACCGCCATGCAGCGTGAGCTCGCCACCCAAACGCTGCGCAAAACGCATCAGACGCCGGAGCGTAAAAGCCATGATAACTACACCAGACTGGCGGAAACGCAGCAGTTTGAGCGTCGGCTGATCGCCATGATTGAAGACCGGGAAACCACACTCGGGCAACTGGCGACGTTCAGCGATCAGCAGCGGGTACAGAAGGAACTGGCCGCGTTAGAAGGACGGCTTATGCGTTGTCGTCAGGCGCTGGCGAAAATTGAAAGACAGATTGAACGGCAGGAAAAAGGTTTTTGAATCTTTATCACATTTTTTGAATCCGGCATGCTTCGTTGACCTTTTCTTATCTATAATGATAAGTCCAAAACCTGCTAATTATAATGTTGGCCAATATGTCAGTAGAAAATGCGCCTCCCGAACTTCAGCTTGCTGTTGATCTGATTTACCTGCTCGAGTGCAACGAGATTGCGCCTGAAACCGCCCTTGCCGCACTGGAAATTGTGCAGCGCGATTATCAGGAAAAGCTGAAAAGCAGCAAAAGTTCGCTTTCCATCAGTTATCTGTAAGCTCGCCAGCCTGCGTTAATGGCTGCCGGAGGAAATATCAGGGGATTTCATCGTTTTCCCCTGATGTGCAAAACCACCCTCAGCCTTGTGTCACCGCATCCGGCTCATCTCCTGGCTGTCTCAGCACCCGCTTCACTTCCTGAACTTCACTTCCATCCTGATTATGCAGATACACTTCCAGCTGATTGAAGGCGATATTGATATCGTTCTCGCGGCAGAGTTTATCAATGCTGCGGTTAAGTTCATCGACGGTGTAACTGCGGTCTCCCAGCTCCCGGACATACACACGCAGTTCGTGATCCAGCGTGCTTGCGCCGAAATTGAGGAAGAAGACCAGCGGCGAAGGATCGTTCATCACCCGCGGATTTTCATGCGCCGCCTGCAATAAAATCTCTTTCACTTTGTCGAGATCCGAACCATACGCCACGCCAATTTTAATCAGCACGCGGGTCACGGTATCTGTCAGCGACCAGTTGATCAGCCGCTCAGTCACGAAAGCTTTATTAGGAATGATCACTTCTTTGCGATCGAAATCGGTGATGGTCGTGGCACGAATGCGGATGCGGCTGACCGTGCCGGAGAATGAGCCGATGGTGACGGTATCGCCGATACGCACCGGGCGCTCAAACAGGATAATCAGACCCGACACGAAGTTGGCGAAGATCTCCTGCAGGCCGAACCCAAGCCCGACCGACAGCGCGGCCACCAGCCACTGAAGTTTATCCCATGAAACGCCCAGCGATCCGAGCGCGGTCACGGCTCCGATCACGGTGATCGAATAGGTGAGGATGGTGGTGATGGCATACGACGTTCCCTGCCGCAGCTGCAGCCGCGAGAGAACCACAACTTCCAGTAATCCCGGTAAATTACGCGTGAGTACATAGGCCACGATCACCGCCAGAAAACCGAGGAGTAAATTCCCCAGCGTGACAGTTTGCTGCGTCACCGTGCCCGCCACGGTGCCGGAGTAATGCCACAGCGAAATGCTGTCGAGATAGGAAATCACCGTCAGCAGATCCGACCAAATCCAGTAGAACACTGTCGCGAAAATAAAGAACAGCCCCATGGTGGTCAGGCGCAGCGATTGCTGGTTAATCTGATCCAACCCCAGTGGCGGCTCTTCGACTGGCTCGCTGCCTTCCACACCCTCTTTGGTGGCCGCCGTTTGACGTCGTGCCAGCGCACGCCGGTAGGCCAGACGCCTGGCTGCCACGCTCAGTCCACGCAGCGCGGTAAGGTAGGTGATATTCCAGAAAATTAGCAGATACAGGCTGTCAATCCAGCGCCCGGCCAGTCGCAGCGTGGTGTAGAAATAACCGGTAACCATCAGACCAATCAGGAACACGGGAGCCAGCGCAATGGCGGTAACCACCACCAGTCGAATACTGTGCGAATCTTTTTCGCGCCAGCCATCGCGCGCAATCGGGAAAACCAGCACGGTCAGCGCGGTGAGTGTCAGTAAAATCACCACCTGCCCGATAATGTCATCCACCAGCCCGAGCGGCGCTTTTTCACCCCGCACCGACCAGAAGATCAGCGGCAGCATCACCAGACTCAGGCGGATCACCGAACGGCGATAATGCGCGCAAGTGGTCGCCGGTGTATTGAAGTGGCGTTCGTTGATGCCACCCGGCTTGAGAATACGGAAGCAGAACCCCATCACCAGCTGGAAAACGGCCAGCCGCTGAGACAGTGTCCATAAAAAGTCGCTAAGTTCGATATCACACTGCGAGAACCAGTAGCCAACGCCCAGCATCAGTAAAACGCCCGGCAGAACGTTGAGTACCATCAGCAACAAAGCCTGCGGCGTGTGCAGCTGGCTGTCGCGCTTGAGCTGCCCGACGTCATTGCTCAGGCTTTCAATCCGCTGATTGATGTATTTTTTGCGCCACAGCAGCAACAGAATCACCACCAGCAGCGGGACAGTCACGGGTAAGGAACGCACAGCCCCAAGCATCAGCTCGCCACGGGGAAGATTGATACTCAGGCTGCTCAGCTGGCTTTTGACGTCATCAGGCAGGGATTTAATGAAATCCCAGTTCATCGGTTTATTACTGCTCACCCAGAAAATCTGCTGAGTCAGCGTTTCGGTCAGCGACTGGTTGATGCTCTGCAACTGCTGCTGGTTGATCTGCAAATTGATGGCCAGCGACAGCTGATTTCCCAGCTGCTTATTCAGTTGATCGAGTAACTCCCGGCGCATATCCACAATCTGATCCAGCGCGTCACTGATGTCATCATTAATCGTTTCTTTGCTGTTGGTGACAACACTCTGGATGTAGCTGTCACCCTGGAATAAAGCATCGCGCTGCTGATTAATGGTGAATTGATCAAGGCGGAGATCAGCAATCCGCGCGCTCATATCGGTGATAAGGCCGGAAGGCGGAATGGTATTTTGCTGCTGCTGATACAAAATGCGTGACAGCAGCAGGCTGCCTTTTAGCACGGTGATCTGTTCTTTAAGATCATGCTCTGACTGCGCCGAGCGATCTAACCAGTTTTTCACCGTGATGTTTTTCTGCACCAGCTGATTGCCCTCTTCTGTCGCGGCGATCAGGCGTTCACTTAGTTTGCGGTTGATGCCCAGTTCCTGCGCCACCAGCGGATCATTCTGGATATTGGACGTGTCGTCCGGGGTCTGCGCTTCTTTTGCCGTGCGCTCGGAGAGGATCAGGCGTTTGCCGTTCACCACTTCCTGCAACAACTGGGCGGTATGTTCCAGCTGATTGATATGGGCGTTGGTGTAATCACGCTGTTTTTGCAGTAAATCCTGTAGCGTGGTGTTGGCTTCCAGGCTTTTGCGTTGTAAATCGATTTGCGCATTCAGCAACGATTGCTGGGTCACCAGCATGGTTTGCTGAGTGTTGCGTAAATCCTGCTGCCCCGGCGACATTCCATTGAGCTCATTACGGATTTTCTGAATACTCAGAGAATAGGTATACATCGCGTTCTGCACGCGTTCCGGCTGAGTTTGTAGCGAAATTAACTGCGTGTTGAATGTCGAGAGGTCTTCCTGTGAGGACTGAAGATCGTCGAGGGTATCATTGAGGCGATTTTCCAGCTGACGCAGGGAAAGCGCAGAAAGCTGGGCTTTATTGGCGTCGTCTTTGGCGCTGTTTTTTAGTTGATCAAGCCCGTCTATTGACGCGCGCAGTTTTTGTGGTGCTTCGGTGACCTGCTGGTGCAGCTGCGTGGCGTCCTGTTTGACGCGATCGAGCGCATCAAGGTACTCCAGCGTGTGGATTAAATCCTGTTGCGACAGTTTATCGACCGGCGTGAGATTTTTCTGCCGGTTAAAGGTATCGAGCTGGTTTTGCACTTCATTACGGGTCGGGACATCGTTACTGCCCGCGTAAGAAGAAAGAGAGACAAGTAAAAGTGCGAGGCATATCACGAGTGTATAAATTCGTAATATCCCATTTTTTTTCAGGGTTAACATGTTGTCAGAAGGTACGGCCAGAAACCGGTTAAACATACGTGAGCTTCAACTCATTTACCGAATGAATAGTATGGTGACGACAATAGCAGCCTTCAGGCTTAAAGAAAGCGGAAAAGCGTTTCTGAATACAACATGCAATTGTTTATTTTATCTGCACAATGCCCCATAAACATTGCAGGCTTATTGTTTTTGTCTGGGAATATTATTAAGACTTTGGAGCGGCAGAAAGGAAGGAAGAATGGCGGAGCATATCGATGTAAGTGTCAACAAACCTCCCAGCATTAGCTTCTAAATCAAAGCTTTCAGGGATGAATAACCAGTTTTCCATCAGGCCGGTCAGATAGGCGCGCAGAATAATAGCTGCCTGACGGGTATCGAGAGTGGCGGGCAATTGTTTTTCTTCAATACATCGCAGCAGAATACGCTCGATTTTCCCGTACCCTTCCATATATAGCGATTTTCGCGCTTCATGGACGGATGACATCTCCCCAACAAATTCACATTTATGGAATATAATCTCCATCAGTGCTTTACGCTGTGTATCAGTGACCGTGGAAACAAGAATGTAAATTAGGATTTCACGTAAAATACGCAGTGGATTATTAGGAAACTTTGTCTGATACTCTACTTCGAGCACTTTTACCCGGGATTCGTAGGCTTCCCAGATCGCATTAAAAAGTTCTACTTTGTTTCTGAAATGCCAATAAATTGCGCCCCGCGTCACACCGGCTGCATTTGCAATATCAGTCAGTGATGTCGACGATACCCCACGGGCCGAGAACTCTCTCACAGCAGCATCCAGTATCTGCTGTCTGGTTTCCAGCGCCTGTGATTTGGTTTTTCGTGCCATAGGTTTATCTTTCAGGGGAGTTTGATTTACATACATTCTTGAATGTATGTAACATAGCACGCAGATACTATAAGCGCAGCAATGGATTTGGAATGTTGTGATCCATTGGACAATTTGAAATCGGACACTTGAGGTTTATTTATGAACAAAAACAGAGGGTTAACGCCTCTGGCGGTAGTTCTGATGCTATCCGGAAGCATAGCACTTACAGGATGTAACGATAAAGAAGCTCAACAAGGTGCGCCACATGCTCCGCAGGTTGGCGTCGTTACCCTGAAAACTGAACCGCTGAATGTGACTACCGAACTTCCTGGTCGTACTGCTGCTTTCCGCATCGCTGAAGTACGTCCGCAGGTTGGCGGCATCATTCTGAAACGCAACTTCGTTGAAGGCAGTGAAATCAAAGCCGGGACCTCTTTATATCAAATTGATCCAGCCACTTATCAGGCCGCGTATGACAGCGCTAAAGGCGATCTGGTAAAAGCTCAGGCCAACGCACAAATTTCCCGCGTGACCGTGAATCGCTACAAACCACTGCTTGGCACTAACTACATCAGTAAGCAGGATTACGACACTGCTGTCGCTACCGCTGCCCAGGCTGATGCCGCCGTGGTGAGTTCGAAAGCTGCCGTTGAAACAGCGCGCATCAATCTCGCTTACACCAAGGTCACCTCACCTATCAGCGGACGTATCGGTATTTCGTCTGTGACTGAAGGTGCGCTGGTGTCGAACGGTCAGGCGACTGCATTGGCAACCGTGCAACAACTCGATCCTATCTACGTTGACGTGACTCAGTCGAGTAACGATTTCCTGCGTCTGAAACAGGAACTGGCTGACGGTTCCCTGAAACAAGCCAACGGTAAAGCACAAGTCAAACTGCTGATGGACAACGGTAAGGAATATTCACAGGCGGGTACATTAGAATTCTCTGATGTGACGGTTGATGAAACCACCGGCTCTATTACGTTACGCGCCATCTTCCCGAATCCAAATGACTCACTGCTGCCAGGAATGTTTGTGCGCGCACGTCTGGATGAAGGGGTTAATAACGACGCTCTGCTGGTTCCTCAGCAAGGTATCACCCGTAACCCACGTGGTGATGCAACGGCTATGGTTGTTGGCGCTGACAATAAAGTTGAGCTTCGTACCGTCACCACAACGCAAGCTATCGGCGACAAATGGGTCGTGACTGATGGCCTGAAAAGTGGCGATAAGATCATCGTGACAGGTCTGCAAAAAATTAAGCCAGGCGTACAGGTTACTGCACAGGAAGTTGATCAAAAAGCAGCTGCATCCGATACAGCGACGAAGTCTTAATAGGAGCCGGTAATTCATGGCTAAGTTTTTTATAGATCGTCCCATCTTTGCATGGGTGATCGCCATCATCATCATGTTGGCAGGGGCATTGGCGATACTTCAATTGCCTATCGCACAGTATCCAACGGTTGCGCCACCAGCTATCCAGCTGACCGCAACTTATCCGGGCGCCGATGCGCAGACGGTACAGGATACGGTAACCCAGGTTATTGAACAGAACATGAACGGTATCGACAACATGATGTACATGTCGTCGACCAGTGACTCTTCAGGTACTGTCCAGATCACCATCACATTTGCTTCCGGTACCGATGCGGATATCGCACAGGTTCAGGTTCAGAACAAACTGCAGCTGGCGACACCGTTGCTGCCGCAGGAAGTTCAGCAACAAGGTATCTCCGTTGAGAAATCGAGCAGCAGCTTCCTGATGGTCGCGGGCTTTATCTCGAATAACGGAACCATGACGCAGGATGATATCGCCGACTACGTAGGGTCTAACATTAAAGACCCGGTCAGCCGTACTTCAGGTGTGGGTGACGTTCAGCTGTTTGGTGCTCAGTACGCGATGCGTATCTGGATGGATCCGAACAAACTGAACAACTTCCAGATGACACCGGTCGATGTCATCAATGCGATTAAAATTCAGAACAACCAGATTGCAGCAGGTCAGCTCGGTGGTACACCTCCGGTTCCTGGTCAGCAACTGAACTCCTCTATCGTGGCGCAGACCCGTCTGAAGTCCGCTGATGAGTTCGGTAAAATCATTCTGAAAGTCAATCAGGACGGCTCTCAGGTTCGCCTGAAAGACGTAGCTAAAATCGTACTGGGTGGTGAAAACTACGACGTTATCGCTCGCTTCAACGGACAACCGGCATCAGGTTTGGGTATCAAACTGGCTACCGGTGCGAACGCCCTTGATACGGCGGCATCAGTAAAAGCAACACTGGCTAAACTTCAACCGTTCTTCCCGGCGGGCTTAGAAGTTGTTTACCCGTATGACACCACACCGTTCGTTAAAATTTCGATCAAAGAAGTAGGTAAAACGCTGTTCGAGGCCATCGTCCTGGTATTCCTGGTCATGTTCTTGTTCCTGCAAAACTTCCGCGCGACACTTATCCCAACGATTGCCGTTCCGGTAGTATTGCTCGGTACGTTTGCCGTACTTTCTGCATTTGGCTATTCGATAAACACCCTCACGATGTTCGGGATGGTGCTCGCGATAGGCTTGCTCGTCGATGACGCCATCGTCGTCGTCGAGAACGTTGAACGCGTGATGGTCGAAGAAGGGCTGCCACCGAAAGAAGCCACCAAGAAATCCATGGAGCAGATCCAGGGCGCACTGGTGGGTATTGCGATGGTGCTGTCAGCAGTATTCATCCCAATGGCCTTCTTTGGCGGTTCGACCGGTGTTATCTACCGTCAGTTCTCCATCACCATCGTTTCTGCCATGGTGCTGTCAGTTCTGGTGGCGATGATCCTGACGCCAGCCCTCTGTGCGACCATGTTGAAACCGATCGCCAAGGGTGAGCATCACGAGAAGAAAGGCTTCTTCGGTTGGTTTAACAAGAAATTTGAGCAAAGTACGCACCACTACACCGACAGCGTAGGTAATATTCTGCGCAGCACCGGTCGTTATCTGGTGATTTACCTGCTGATTGTTGTTGGCATGGCATTCCTGTTTATCCGCCTGCCAACCTCCTTCCTGCCGGAAGAAGACCAGGGTGTATTCCTGACCATGGCGCAGTTGCCAGCAGGTGCAACTCAGGAACGTACGCAGAAAGTGCTCGATGAAGTCAGTAACTACTATCTGACCAAAGAAAAAGCCAACGTGAACTCCGTGTTTACCGTTAACGGTTTCGGCTTTGCTGGTCGTGGTCAGAACACCGGTATCGCGTTCGTCAGTCTGAAAGACTGGTCTGAACGTAGCGGCGCTGAAAACAAAGTTCCTGCAATTGCAGGCCGCGCGATGGGCGCTTTCAGCACCATTAAAGATGCAATGGTGTTCCCGTTCAACTTACCGGCCATTGTTGAGTTAGGTACGGCGACGGGCTTCGACTTCCAGCTGATTGATCAGGCTAACCTTGGGCATGACAAACTGACGCAGGCACGTAACCAGTTACTGGGCATGATTGCTCAGCACCCGGACTTGCTGACTCAGGTCCGTCCAAACGGTCTGGAAGATACGCCACAGTTTAAAATCGAAATTGATCAGGAAAAAGCAACGGCTCTTGGCGTTTCTATTTCCGATATCAACACCACGTTAGGTGCATCGATTGGTGGTAGCTACGTCAACGACTTCATCGACCGCGGTCGTGTGAAGAAAGTTTACGTGCAGGCTGAAAATAAGTACCGTATGTTGCCTTCAGACATCAACAATCTGTATGTCCGCGGCAGCGCGGGTCAGATGGTGCCGTTCTCCGCGTTCTCAAGCGCGAAATGGGAATACGGCTCACCTCGTCTGGAACGTTACAACGGTCTGCCTTCAATGGAAATTCTGGGTCAGCCGGCACCGGGCAAGAGTAGTGGTGATGCGATGGCGATGATGGAGTCTCTGGCTTCCAAACTCCCAAGCGGCATCGGCTATGACTGGACGGGTCTGTCTTATCAGGAACGTTTGTCAGGCAACCAGGCTCCGGCTCTATATGCTATCTCGCTGATCGTAGTATTCCTGTGTCTGGCAGCGTTGTATGAGAGCTGGTCGATACCGTTCTCCGTTATGCTGGTTGTGCCACTCGGGGTTGTCGGTGCGCTTCTGGCGGCAACGATGCGTGGTCTGAGTAACGACGTTTACTTCCAGGTGGGTCTGTTAACCACCATCGGGCTGTCAGCGAAGAACGCCATATTAATTGTCGAATTCGCCAAAGATCTGATGGATAAAGAAGGTAAAGGGCTGATTGAATCGACGCTGGAAGCAGTCCGTATGCGTCTGCGTCCGATTCTGATGACCTCACTTGCCTTCATCCTCGGTGTTATGCCGCTGGTTATCAGCTCCGGTGCTGGTTCCGGTTCTCAGAACGCCGTAGGTACCGGCGTTATGGGCGGGATGATCACCGCAACGCTGTTGGCGATCTTCTTTGTTCCGGTCTTCTTCGTGGTGGTTCGTCGCCGCTTCGGTAAGAAGAACCAGGATATTGAACACACGCATAAAGTAGAGCATCCGACGTTATAACCGGATCCCCTACCCTGACGAAAGGCCGCTTATGCGGCCTTTTTTTTCGTCTGAACCTTGAACATGAAGTAAGATAGGTGCATAATTATTGTTATAGTATAACATAACATTTAGAGGCATTATGAAACCTGCTATCCATCCCGCTTATCGCACCGTCGTATTTCACGACACCAGCGCTAACGAATACTTTAAAGTCGGTTCCACTATTTCCACTGACCGCACCATTGAACTGGAAGGCGTGACCTTCCCTTACATCACCATTGAAGTGTCTTCCGCCTCACATCCCTATTACACCGGCAAGCAGAAAGAGTACTCAAAAGAAGGCAGCACCGCGCGCTTCAACCAGCGTTTCGGCAGCTTCCTCGGTAAGAAATAAACAGCATCAGGGAGATGTAGTATGCAGGTTCTGAGTTCATTACGTTCGGCGAAAAAACGCCACCCGGATTGCCGCGTTGTCCGCCGTAAAGGCAGAATTTATGTGATTTGCAAAAGTAATCCGCGCTTTAAAGCCGTTCAGGGTAAGAAGAAAAAACGTTAAGCAATTTTTCTTCATCGCCTCACTGTGGCAAAAAAAACAAAAGCCCCGTCGCTTGCCCGACGGGGCTTTTTCTTATGCTAAGACATGATGTAAACCTCCCCACAGCAGCACCGTGAGGAGGGGGATCTTATTTCATGCTGGCGACAATCGTCTCAACGTTATGCTTAAACGCTTTGATGTACGTCGTTGCCGGGCCCTGCGGGCCAGATAACGCTTCCGGATACAACTCTCCACCAGGCTGCGCACCGCTGGCGGCGGCAATCTGTTTCACCAGACGGGGATCGGTCTGATTTTCAATGAAGTACGTTTTTACCTGCTGTTCTTTAATCTGCTTAATCAGTGATGCCACACCGCTCGCGCTGGCTTCAGCTTCGGTAGAGAAGCCGACCGGCGCCATAAAGCTCACATGATATTCCTGTCCGAAATAGCCAAACGCATCATGACTGGTCAACACTTTACGTTTCGACTGGGGAATGCCAGTGAACTCGGTTTTCGCCCACGCATCCAATTTTTGCAGCTGCTCAATGTAAGCCTTGCCGCGCTGACGGAAATAATCAGCATCTTCCGGATCCGCTTTGATCAACGCATTCATCACATTGGTGGCGTAAATCACACCGTTAGCCATGCTGTTCCACGCATGCGGATCGGTAATTTGCTTGCCGTCTTCTTCCATTTTACGTGAGTTAACGCCTTCCGATGCGGTGACCAGATGACCTTTATAACCGGACGCAGTGACCAGACGATCGATCCACCCTTCCAGCCCTAAACCGCTGACGAATACGACATCAGAGGCGTTAATCGCTTTGCTATCCTTTGGTGAAGGTTCGAAACTGTGCGGGTCGCCGTCCGGGCCCACCAACGTCGTCACCTTGACGTGCTCGCCCCCCACTTCATGAACGATATCACCGAGAATAGAAAAACTGGCTACCGCATCTACGGTTTTCGCCATTGCCAACGGGCTCGACAGCAGGGCAGCTACTGCGAGTGATACAGGTAATACTTTCATCATGTCCCCTTAATTTTTGGTGCTACTTTTCATTGTGTTACTGCTTAACAACGCGAGGCCGTTAACATCCCGCCACGCTTTCCAAATAAAACTGAAATAAAGAAAATAACCGTCGCGCTGAGCACAATCGCCGGGCCTGCTGGCAATGATGCGTAATATGACCAAATCAGCCCGATGACGCTGGAAATCACCCCGATAATCATCGCGCTCAATAGTGTGTGCGGTAAATCACGCGCCCAGAAACGCGCGCTGGCCGCGGGCAACATCATCAGTCCGACAGACATCAGCGTGCCAAGGATCTGGAAACCGGCCACCAGATTAATCACCACCAGCGCCAGGAAAATACCGTGGATCGCCGCCAGCCATTTACCTGCACTTACGCGCAGAAAAAGCGAGTCAAAAGACTCAATCACCAGCGCGCGATAGATGCAGGCCAGCACCAGCAACGACACACTGCTGATGATCCCGACCATGATCATCGCAGAAGAATCGATAGCGAGAATGGAACCAAATAAAACATGCAGGAGATCGACGCTTGAACCTCGCAGCGAAACCAGCGTCACGCCCAGCGCGAGAGAGCCGAGGTAGAAACCGGCGAAGCTGGCGTCTTCTTTCAATTGCGTTTTGCGACTCACCAGCCCTGACAGCATCGCCACCGCCAGCCCGGCGATAAACCCGCCAATCCCCATCGCCACCAGTGACATACCTGAAATCAGATAGCCTATTGCCGCCCCCGGCAAAACGGCGTGGGATAGCGCATCACCTACCAGACTCATCCGCCTTAACAGGAGAAAGACGCCTAAAGGTGTCGCGCTTATCGATAATGCAATGCAGGCGATCAGCGCGCGGCGCATAAAACCAAATTCAATAAAGGGGTCGGCCAGCAAATGGAAAAGCATCATGAGTTGGCCACTCCCGCCACCAGAGAAAAGGGTACAGACGAAACGCAGGCATGCGCGGGATGAGGAAAATGGCTCAGAACATCGTGCGCACTTCCCCACAGATTTTGTTGACCACTGAGATAAAGCACATCGGGGAAATGCCGGGAGACCATCGAAATATCGTGCAACACCGCAATGACGGTCTTGCCTTCCCGATGCCACTGCGCGATGACCTTAAGGAGTAATTCGGTCGTCTGACTGTCGATGCCGGTAAACGGCTCATCGAGCATGATGAGCGGAGCCTGCTGCACCAGCAAACGTGCGAATAACGTGCGCTGTAACTGCCCGCCGGAAAGCGAGCCTACGGGAAAACTCGCCATCTCAGTCATCCCCACTGTCTCCAGCGCCTGCTCCACATTCATCGCTGACTGGCGGTTAATCCCGCCAAACAAGCCACTTTGCGGCCAGCATCCCATCGCCACGATATCGAACACGCTGATGGGGAAACTACGATCCAGCTCAGCCTGCTGGGGTAGATATGCCAGACGCGGACGCTTGCCCTGATTGAATGTGATATCACCGGCGACAGCAGATTGCAGACCCGCCAGTGTTTTCAGAAACGTCGATTTCCCGGCGCCGTTAGCCCCAATAATCGCCGTTAAAGAACCTGACAAAAAGCGGCCACACAGCGGCATAGCCACAGCGCGACGGTCATAGCCGACTTCAAGATTGTTGACAAAAATCATGGTAGTGAAATCGCCCAGTAAATCGCCGCCCAAAGAACAACGAGTACGGCCAGTACCACGATGCAGCGTACTGGCGAAGAAATCGTAAAAAGTGTTTTGGTCATAGCCCCTCCAAATCGTTACAATATAACATCACATGAGATCTTTTTTATCAATACATGAACTGTTTCAGTTTCTTAACGACGTCGGACAGCACCCAAACTGTCAGAAAAGGGTAAAAATTGATGTACGTATCATAAATGCCAGCCAATTCAACGTACTAAACGCAGAGATGATGAGAATTTTTTTTCGTGCTAAAAACACAGAATCCAGAAAGTATGTAATAATGTAAGAACAGAACTTAAGAGGAAATTACCCGTGCTGAAAATGATCTCCAGCGATATTTATGGGAAAAATCCCGCTGTTAAAGAGCTGCAAGAGATAATCCAATGTTCTTTATCTGAAATTGAAGAGCCTTTAATTGGCGATTTATCTTATTTTTCTGAAAATGCCCGTTATGAGCCGAATTCTTTGCAAATCGTGTCTATAACTCAAACGGACAAAAACCAATATTCAATGAGTTATCGTTACAAGTGGACGATTTTCAATGGCTGTCTGGACATTAATGCAGACGAGTTTACGACGCAAAATGTCACATTCATGGTCAAGCCAGAAGGGCTTGAGTTTGATATTATTGACACCTCCAGAGGAACTACTGCAGACGAATTGTAAGTTTGAGTAATACGTTTGCACAGCATTCTAAAAATGAATTATATTTAAACTGTTAACTGTAGAATAATCCTTGGTAGAACCTCCTTCAGATACCGGTTTATTGTGATTGTTACTGATATTTAACTGAGTTTGTGATGTTTCCAGCATTTGTAGTGAGAGCTGTTTCCTGTAAGCCATTAAGTTTTGTTGTTTACTCACAGAGTGTTATCAACACCGAATAAACCATTACGGAGGGGATGATATGGATGAGTACTCGCCTAAGCGGCACGATATCGCTCAGTTACGATTCCTGAATGAAATGTTGTATGATGAGGGGATTGCAACACTGGGTGACAGTCATCATGGTTGGGTTAACGACCCTACATCAGCTGTTAACCTGCAACTCAACGAACTGATTGAACACATTGCATCCTTTGTGATGAGTTTTAAAATTAAGTACCCCGACGATAACCATTTAAGTGATCTGGTTGAAGAGTATCTGGATGATACCTACACCCTGTTCAGTAATTATGGAATAAATGATTCTGATTTACGCCAATGGCAGAAGACCAAAAAGCGATTATTCAGAATGTTCTCAGGGGACTACATCTGTACCCTAATGAAGACTTGAGTAATAATTTATATGCTGTCATCAGAAAAAAATGAAAAGGCCACGATGAACAAAATCGACTATTTGATGCGTTTAAGAAAATGCACCACTATTGATACACTTGAACGTGTTATTGAAAAAAATAAGTATGAACTTTCAGACGACGAACTCGAATTGTTTTACTCGGCAGCTGACCACCGTCTGGCAGAACTGACGATGAATAAGCTGTACGATAAAATCCCCGTTGCCGTGTGGAAATTTGTACGTTGACTGTTTACATTGAGCCGAATCATCGCTCGGCTCAATGTTTATTATTTCAACAAAACAACGTTAGCTTTGTTTAACAATTGCCTTAACGCATCCCGTCTTTCTTTTCTTTAACTCGTTGATGAAACGCCTTTAAGAGAAATTGAAAACATTGTTCCGTTTTTTCAGAACGTAATGGAACCGGTTTACGCATCATCGCAACCGTACGGCTTAATGTCGGCTGCTGCAGATGAATTATTGTTAATTCATTATCGTTAAGTGTTGCAGTATATAATTCCGGCAGAATTGCCAGGGCTAAACGCGACCGCACCAGCCCATACAACGTCTCCTGAAAATCCACCCGATAATTTACCTGCAAATTCAGACGATGAGTCTCATTCATCGACGTCACCAGCCTGCTGACGTTTCCTTTTGAAAACAATGCAATATCCCTTTTCGCCAACTGCCGCCACGGGATATTACGCCCTTCAGCCAGCGCATCATCACGTCTGATCACTACCACGAACGGGTCTTCAAGCAGCGGGTACACGGCTATTGATTCCGGTACCGTGCTGTCAGTTGCTCCGATACCAAAATCAACCGATCCGTTCTCCAGTTCCAGTAATAACGCATCATTGGTGAGGTCGTGAAATTCCACACGCATATCAGGGAAATATTCCGACAGTAATTGCGGAACGGCTGGAAATAATAACGTGCTGACCGAAGGCACTAATCCGATACGTAATGTTCCATCTCCGCCCTGTTGCATTATTTGCTTCATATCATCGAACACACTGTGAGCTGTATTTAATAAGCGTTCTGCATACGGCAGCACCGCCTCGCCCTGTTCAGTGAGTCTCACATTTTGCGCCGTACGGTGTAACAACTTCCCGCCTAAGACTGACTCAATTTGTCGCAATGCGCTGCTTAATGCCGGCTGACTGATTGCCAGTCGGTTTGCCGTTTCAGTAAAACTACGCAGCTGAGCCAGTGTGACAAAATATTGAATTTGCTTAAGAGACAGTGCAGGCAAGCGACGCCAGGGTTCAGACATGATGTGCAGTTATTCCGATAAAATAGAAAACGTTTGCTCAGCATAACCGCATCTTATAATCAGATAAAATAAATCATCTGTGCAAATCCGCCGCCTCTCCCTACATTAAGCCTCATCATTCTGCAAATCCGGAAACAGCTATGACCGATAACCTGGCCTCCCTGCCCATTCGCCAGCAGGCAATTAATGCTGCGCTGGGGAAAATCCCCTTTGACCGCCTGTTGATCAACGCAAGGGTCATTGACATGGTGACGGGCGAAATACGTGATGCAGACGTGGGTCTGGTGGGCAGTATGATTGCCAGCGTACATCCGCGCGGAAAATTCACCCAGGCCGTTAATATTGATGATTTATCAGGATATTTTCTGTCTCCCGGCCTTATCGATACCCACGTTCATATCGAAAGCTCGCACCTGCCACCGGAAAAATATGCGGAAATTGTGGTGGCTCAGGGCACGACGACGGTGTTTTGGGATCCTCATGAACTGGCAAATGTGCTGGGCGTGGCAGGCGTAGAGTACGCGGTGAAAGCCAGCCGTGACCTGCCCTTGCGCGTCATTTGCGCGGCACCGTCCAGCGTACCTTCCACGCCAGGGCTGGAAATGTCCGGAGCCGATTTTAAAGGTCAGGAAATGCAAACCATGCTGAGCTGGCCGGAAGTCGCAGGCGTCGCAGAAGTCATGGATATGTACGGTGTACTGAACGGCAGCGAACGGATGATGGAGATCCTCGACGCCGGTTTGCGCAGCGGTAAGCTGATAGAAGGCCATGCACGCGGCCTCAAGGACGAGCAGTTACAGGCCTATCTGGCGGCGGGCGTGACGTCAGATCACGAACTGACCTCTGCGGAAGACGCGCTGGAAAAACTGCGTGCCGGGCTGACGTTGCAGATTCGCGGTTCACATCCTTATCTTTTGCCGGATATCGCCGCTGCCCTGCTGAACTTACCCCATCTTTCCTCGCAGATTACACTGTGTACTGACGATGTGCCGCCTGACCATCTGCTGGAAAAAGGCGGCCTGATTGCGCTTGTCAAACTGCTGATATCTCACGGTCTGCGGGCAGAAGACGTCCTGAGGATGGCGACGCTCAACGCTGCAATTCGTCTGCGTCGCTCTGATCTCGGGTTGATTGCCGCCGGACGTACCGCTGACATCATTGCTTTCGACTCCTTAGAAACGCTGAACCCCGCCAAAGTGTTTGTCGCCGGAGACTGTGTCGCAGAACACGGCAAACTGCTGTTCAGCCCCGCTGCGGCCACTGATGTGATTGCGCCGCGCAACACAATGCGCCTTGAAAAACTGACCGGGGAAGATTTCCGGTTGAAGATCCCAGGTCTGATAAACGGTAAGGCGCGCTTACGTAACATCAAAGGTGCCCGCTTTACGCAGTGGAGTGAAGTCACGGTCGCCGTCCACGATGGTGCGGTACAAATTCCCGAAGGGTTCAGTCTGATTTGGGTACAGCACCGGCATGGACGACATGACGCCACACCGAAAATGGCTTTGCTGGAGGGCTGGGGAGAATTACGCGGCGCGATTGCGACCTCCTACTCCCATGACTCTCATAATCTGGTGGTATTGGGGCGTGATCCTGCTGATATGGTGCTCGCTGCTAATCAGCTGATCGACAGCGGCGGCGGTATGGCGCTGGCTCAGAATGGAAACCTGCTGGCAAAAGTAGATATGCCGATAGCCGGAATGCTCTCAGATTTGCCTGCCAACATCCTTGCTGCTCAGTTTAAAAACCTGCGTGAACTCAGCGCACAGATTGCTGACTGGGAACCGCCGTATCGGGTATTCAAAGCCATTGAGGGTACCTGTCTGGCCTGTAATAACGGCCCGCATCTGACAGATCTGGGGCTGACGGACGGGGGGTTACGCGAGATTATCAACCCTGTTCTGGAAATCTGGCCCGACGAGGCCTGATATTTATTAAAAAGAAACACACAAAAATAACAGCTCACAACCGTTAAATATCCTTCTCAGGGGAATGTTATGACCGACAGTTCTGTAAAAAGTGTAGCCGCATCCTCAGACGAAAGCTGGCTTCAACGCCGCTTCCAGCTTCGTCAGCGCCACACAAAAGTAAAAACCGAGTGTCTGGCCGGTATCACGGGCTTTCTGGCTGCCGCCTATTTACTGGTGGTGATCCCCGGACTGCTGGCGGTGGGCGGGATGGACAAAGGTGCGGCCACTACCGGCGTGATTCTGGTCTTTGTGCTCGGTTCCCTGCTAATGGCGTTCTACGCCAACCTGCCGTTTATGGTCGGCCCCGGCATTGGCGGGTCGGTGCTGGTCGGGATCACGCTGGCCGGAGACGGCATCACCTGGCCAATTGCGCTGGGTATCGCCTGCTGGTCAGGGATCTTATTTTTTGTGATGACTGTGTTCGGTCTGCGTGAGGTGGTCACCCGTTCGGTTCCGCAATCTATTAAGCTGGGGCTGACAGCGTCGATCGGGATTTTCGTTGCCCTGCTCGGTTTTCGCAACGCCGGCCTGGTGATGGCTAATGCCAAAACGCATGCACTGGCGCTGGGGGATTTCACCGCACCGGGCGCGCTTATCGCGCTGCTGGGTTTGCTGGTCGCCGTAGGTTTGCAGGCACGCAAAGTTCCGGGTGCCATTTTGTGGGCGATTTTACTGGCGACGGTCGCGGGGATACCGTTTGGCGTGACGCATTTACCTGCGCAATGGATTTCACTCCCTCACTCTGTCGCTCCGCTGCTGGGTAAGGTTGATCTGACCGGTGCTATCAATATCGCTTTCCTGCCGTTTCTGTTTATCTTCTTCGCCTCTGAGTTTTTCTCTACCATGGGCACTACGCTGGCGGTCGGCGGTGAAGCGGGCTTACTCGATGAACACGGCAATATGCAGCACATCAACAGGCCATTCATGGTGGATTCAATTGCTGCGGCGCTCGGGCCGATTGTCGGCATTCCGGCAGCAACGGCGTTAATCGAATCCTCAGCGGCAGCAGAAGCAGGCGGTAAAACCGGTCTGACTGCGCTGTCGGCTGCCGTCATGTTCTTACTGATGCTGTTGTTCACCCCGATTGCGCTGATGATCCCAAAAGAAGCCACCGCGCCAGCACTGATTCTGATCGGTCTGAACATGTTCAGTAATTTACGTAAAGTGGATTTGGCGAATTTCACCGATGCATTACCGGTGCTGATGATGGTGATGATTACGCTGATTTCTAACAGCTTTGGTACCGGTATCGCTGGCGGGCTGCTGTTTTACATCATCATTAAGGCGGTGGCGGGGAAAGCGCGCGAGGTTCCGCTGGGGCTGTATATTTTGGCGATTCCGCTGGTGTATTACTTCGCAACGTTGGTGCATCACTGAAAGTGATAGAAGGTTTGAAGGACGTATTTTAGCGTTGTGATTTGAGGAAATTGGGAAGAAGAATGAACGTTGGAGGGCCTGAATTGGTGGAGGCCCTGCCAGCTACATCCCGGCACACACGACACCTGCTATGGCTGCTTCCTTCCGGACCTGACCGAGTTAACAAGTTAGTGTTGCGGGAGAACCAACAGAGCCCCCATTGTCGTTGTTGGCTTCATTTCTCTGTGTAAGAACTGAAGCGGTGGGCATTATCAGTGATGCCCGACTCAAAAGCAAGTTAACCGCCGACAACCGTTGTTTTCTTAAACAATACCGCTTAAACCCGCCTGCCTGAAATGTGAAATTACGTCATACTGTCCAGCAAACACTGAGGAGGATGTGATGCCGGAACCCGATAACTTTCGCCAGCGCGTATTTCAAATTATAGCTGCCATTCCCGCCGGACAGGTCACTACCTACGGTAATGTCGCGCAGCTGGCAGGCTCGCCGCGGGCGGCAAGGCAGGTGGGCGGTGTCCTCAAGAAATTGCCCGAAGGCAGCACCCTTCCCTGGCATCGCGTCATTAACCGTCACGGTGAGATTTCATTACAGGGCGAAGATTTTAAACGCCAGCGTCAGGCGCTGCTCGCCGAAGGGATCATCTTTAAGAAAGGCAAAGTCGATTTAGAGAAATACGGCTGGAAGTGGTAGTCCATCTAACGTGTAAATAAAAAAGCACCGCCGAAGCGGTGCCTTAGTCTTACAGCCTTCGTACTTAGTACGTTGACTGCGTCGGTACTGCGCTCACCGGAGCAGGCGCTGTACCTAATCCCGTCGGCTCAGACGGATTACTCAACGGCCCCAACGTGCTTGGCTTGGTGGCAACCGGAACGGCGACAACCGGCACCAGCTGCAGATCCGCACGGGTACCCTGACCATTGTTAATCACTTCTTTGATGCTATCCGTCACGAACGTCATCTGACCATTGATGGTCACCGCTGCGCTTAGCAAGACGCGGGCATTCGGTGGAATGTCCTGTGGGTTATACGGCAGGATAAACGTAAATGGTGACTGTTTGCCCTGCGTTCTCGCCACTTTCTGCGATATCACTTTGGATGGCGCATCGGCCAGAGAGGCATCTGATAATGTCACGGTCAGCACCGCATCAGGCGGTAGAGCGACACGCTGATTGATGAACACGCTACCCGATACATTCGGGCCAGTTATTGCAGGCTGGCTGACCGGACTGGCTGCCGAATTCACCGGAGCCTGCTGAGCGGGTGCCTCGTGATGCTGTGCACATCCGGCAAGAGTCAGAGACAGCGCGGTTCCACCTACTATCTGCCAAAGTTTCATAGATCGTACTCCCTTTTTATTATTCGCTTGTCGACAAGCTGTAATAAACGCCGACATGAAAATGGTTTCTTTAACCAGCTTACCCATTAATCATGGCACAATAATCTGGTTTTTTCCTCCCGATGGCGAAACAGGTCTTCTGAGTGCTCATAAGATCCACTATCATTAACAGGTTAGACCTGTTCAGCAGCGGTACTTAAGCGCTGCTTTCAGCATGAATCAACCGGTAACTTTCGTGAGGCCACTATGAGTCAGGCATTAAAAAATCTGCTGGATCTGCTCGATCTGGAAAAAATTGAAGAAGGACTGTTTCGTGGTCAGAGTGAGGATTTGGGCTTGCGCCAGGTCTTTGGTGGGCAGGTTGTCGGTCAGGCGTTATACGCTGCCAAACAGACTGTTCCGGTTGATCGCGGGATCCACTCTTTTCACAGCTACTTTTTGCGTCCGGGTGACAGCAGTAAGCCCATCATCTATGACGTTGAAATCCTGCGTGACGGCAACAGCTTCAGCGCCCGTCGTGTAAAAGCGGTGCAAAACGGCAAACCGATTTTCTACATGACCGCCTCTTTCCAGAGTCATGAAGAGGGCTTTGAACATCAGAACACCATGCCAGACGTGCCGCCGCCGGAGTCGCTGATCTCTGAATCAGATATCGCCCAAAATCTGGCGCATCTGATCCCGGAAAAAATCCGCGATAAATTCCTGGGTCATCGCCCCATTGAGATGCGCCCGGTGAAATTTCATAACCCGCTGAAAGGCAGCGTCGAAGAGCCGCACCGTGCGGTGTGGTTCCGCGCTAATGGTGAAATGCCGGACGATCTGCGCATCCATCAGTATCTGCTGGGTTATGCGTCTGACTTCAATTTCCTGCCGACAGCGCTTCAGCCGCATGGCATCGGTTTTCTGGAACCGGGCATGCAGGTCGCAACTATCGATCACTCGATGTGGTTCCACCGCCCGTTCCGCATGGATGACTGGTTGCTGTACGCCGTTGAGAGTACCTCGGCCTCTGGCGCACGTGGTTTTGTTCGCGGTCAGTTCTACACCCGCGACGGCGTGCTGGTGGCGTCCACGGTGCAGGAAGGTGTGATCCGCAAGCGTGCTGCAGAATAAGTCTCTGCGGATAAGTATCTCCGGCTGAAAAACAAAAATGAAAAAGGGGCGATAGTGATATCGCCCCTTTTGCTATTCATCATTATTTTTTAGTTTTAGTACTGCTCGTGAAGAGAATTAGCGCACTGCTTTCTCTGAACGTTTAATTACTGATTGTACGCATTTTCGCCGTGGCTGTTGACGTCCAAACCTTCGCGTTCCTGCTCTTCAGGGACACGCAGACCGACCAACATATCTGCCACTTTGTAACCGATGAAGGCCACAACACCAGACCACACCAGCGTGACGCAGACGCTGAAGAACTGTACCCAGACCTGATGGCCCATGGTCACACCTTCTGCATAACCTACGCCACCCAGTGAACTGGAGGTGAATACGCCGGTCAGCAAGCAACCTACGATACCGCACACACCGTGAACACCGAACACGTCACAGGTGTCATCGACACGCAGCCATTTTTTCAGGGTAACGACGCCCCACAGACCGGTGACACCACCGACCAGACCGATAATCAGTGCACCACCGACGCCGACCGTACCACAGGCTGGAGTGATAGCAACCAGACCCGCGATAGCGCCGGAGCTTGCGCCCAGCAGAGAAGGTTTACCGCGAACCAGCCACTCAACCAATGTCCATGACAAGATTGCGCCAGCGGTAGCAATTACCGTATTCAGGAAGGCCAGAGCCGCAATCGGGCTGGCAGCACTTGCTGAACCGGCGTTGAAACCGAACCAGCCGACATACAGGATTGCAGCGCCAGTGAAGACCATTGGCAGGTTGTGGGGTTTGAACGCTTCTTTGCCGAAGCCCGCACGTTTACCCAACAGGTAAGCACCGACCAGACCCGCGATAGCGGCGTTGATATGGACAACCGTACCACCGGCGAAGTCCAGCGCACCGTCTGCCGCCAGGAAACCGCCGGCCCAAACCATGTGTGCCATTGGAATGTAGGAGAAGGTCAGCCAGATAACGGTGAAGATAAGTACCGCAGAGAAACGTACACGTTCAGCGATACCGCCAACGATCAGCGCCACGGTGATACAGGCGAATGAACACTGGAACGCCACGTGAATCATCTGCGAGAAGGTACCGGTGACGGAATCCAGGCCGATACCCTTCATCATCACGTTACCGAAACCGCCGAAGAACGCGTTACCTTCGCTGAAGGCCAGGCTGTAACCGTAGAGGATCCACAGTACGCAAACCAGAGCAAACGTCACGATGACCTGAGTCAGCATAGACAACACGTTTTTAGAACGCAGCAAGCCGCCGTAAAACAGCGCCACGCCAGGCACGGTCATAAACAGCACCAGTGCAGTACAAATCATCATAAACGCGTTATCAGCACCGTTAGCGGCTGCTGGTGCGGCGGCCATGGCAAGCGAAGGCAACAATGCAACCGCGCCAAGCCCCATCATGGATAAAAGTTTTTTCATTATTAACCCACCCCTGTTTCTCAAAACCGTTTTCTAAGCTTTTTTATCTCAACTCTTCATGCGAAGAGATGAGCCTGAAATTACAGTGCTGCTTCGTCGGTTTCACCGGTACGAATACGGATAACGCGTTGCAATTCAGCAACGAAAATTTTGCCATCACCAATCTTGCCGGTGTAAGCCGCTTTGCTGATCACGTCGATGACTTCGTCGAGCTGATCATCAGCGATAGCAATGTCGATTTTTACTTTTGGCAGGAAGTTCACGCTGTACTCTGCACCGCGATACAGTTCAGCGTGACCTTTCTGACGGCCGAAACCTTTAACTTCCGTTACGGTCAGCCCCTGAATTCCAACAGCAGACAGCGCTTCACGCACGTCTTCCAGCTTGAAAGGTTTGATCACCACAGTAACCAGCTTCATTTTGCCACTCCTCGAATTAAGGGCTTGCCGCGAGAGAACCCGCGCCCGATACGAAATGGATAAAGCAAAGGATGTGCCAGAGTTGAAATTTCTGAAAGATTGGTGATTTACCCGCGAAATACGGCATTTTCAGAATAATCGTGACCCAGCGCACAGTCGGTGGTTCGGGGCATTATCAGAAAGCCCGCACTATTTAAGTGCTACGCGCTGCTTTTTAGTGCAACAGGTTCCATCGGCGCTTGGGCATGCATTAAAGAGGGGGAAGGAGAGAGAAATATTGCGAAACACGCAGTGACAGAAAGAGACCCAACGCAGTGTAACGCCCTGCGTTGGGAAGATGATTACGCGTTTTCGGTAGCGGCAGTGGCTTGCTCTGTAGAGGCGAGTACCTGACCGGCAAGCTGCAACTGATACATCTGATAATAACGGCCTTTTTCGTTTAACAGCTGCAGGTGATTACCCTGTTCTACGGCCTGACCACGATGCAATACCAAAATATTGTCCGCATCGACAATAGTCGAAAGACGATGGGCGATAACCACCAACGTGGTTTGCTGACGGATAGCCCGCAAAGCACGCTGGATCGCCTGCTCTGTTCCCGAATCGATATTGGCCGTTGCCTCGTCAAGGATCAGAATCTCCGGTGCCTGCACCAAAACGCGCGCCATCGCCAGTAACTGCTTCTGCCCGACGGAGAGATTATTCCCCTGTTCACCCAGACGCGTATTAAGCCCTTCAGGCATTTCGCGGATAAGCGGCGAGAGTTGCACAATATCGAGTGCATGCCAGACCTGTGCTTCATCAATATCGCGCCCTAAGGTCACATTGGCGAAGACAGATTCAGCCAGCACAACCGGATCCTGCTGAACCATCGCAATCCCTTTGCGCAAGCTGGCATGAGACAGATCAGCAAGGTTACGGCCATCGACTCTGATTTCCCCTTTATTGAGCGGGTAATATCCCATCAGCAAATTCGCCAGCGTACTCTTGCCACTGCCGGTATGCCCCACCAGCGCCACAAATCCACGCGACGGAACGTGCAGTGAAATATTTTCCAACACCCATTTTTCCGGGAGATAGGCAAAACTGACGTCTTTGACTTCAATCTCACCGCTGGTCAGCCGTTTGTCATCCGAACCGTATTGCTGCTGTGTTCTGTCCATGAGATCAAAAATACGTTCACCAGCCACGACGGCCTGCTGAAGGATCGACTGTTGTGATGTCAGTTCGATCAACGGTTCGTTCAGACGCCCCAGATAGTTGATGAAAGCGTACAGAACACCGACACCGACAGAACCTTCCGCGCTGAATCCAAACAGCAGCAGCAATCCGCATAAAATCAGAGAGGAGAACAGGCTGAGCAGCGGGCGCAGTAAGAAACCTTCCAGCCGGAGCGTTTGCATACGCGCCAGATAATGCGACTGGCTGGCGCGCGTCAGACGTTCGCCGAAGCGCTTTTGCTGACGGAACTGCTGGATGACGTTCATCCCGTTGATAACTTCGTTGAAACCGTCATTGATATCCGCCAGATAGCTGCGCACCCTGCGCACAATCGGCGTGCTGTAAATCTGGTAGAGCCCCATCACCACGAAGACTGCAGGGAAAATACAGATAGCTACCGAGGCCAGACGCCAGTCGAGACTGAACATCGCCACCAACATCGCCCCGATCAGGGCAATGCTGCGCAATACGGTCGAGACGACGGTGACGTAAAGATCGCGGATCACTTCCGTATCGTTGGTGACACGGGAAATCAGCTGACCGACCGGCTGAGTGTCGAATGCACTGAGCGGCTGGCGCAGGGCGGCGTCCATCACATCTGTGCGCAAACGCTGAACCACGCCGACCGCTGCCCGGTTAAACAACAGCGCCTGAAAATAGTGCAAACCCGCAGCCAGAAATTGCAGCAGAATAAAACACAGTGCCAGCAGGCTGACCTTGCCCCAGGGCATTTCGCCTTTGGCGACATAGTGATCGATAAAGAAGCTGATCAGAATTGGCCCGGTCACTTCTGCTGCTGCAGCAATCCACAACATCAGCACCGCAATGGAAAGCGGTTTTCTGTATGGCTTGCCGTAACTCAACAGGCGTTTAAGCGTGGGCCACATCTTTTGAATTTTACTCACTTTTTGTTCAACCACGATCTTCCGGCTCCTGTTCCTGCGGCACATCGTCCAGTGCGGCTTCCAGTTGCTGATAACGGAACATATCGCGATACCAGCCAGACTTAGCGGCAAGTTGTTCATGGTTCCCGCGTTGCGAAATCGTGCCGTGGTTAAACACCAGAATTTCGCTGGCCTCTGTCAGAGCGGAAAGACGATGGGCGCTGATGATCACCGTACGGTCACTGCCCCACTGACGCAGGTTGTGCAGGATCTGATGCTCCGTCCGGCCATCGACCGCAGACAGGGCATCGTCGAGGATCAAAATTTCAGCTTTCAGCAGCAGTGCGCGGGCGATAGAAATTCGCTGCTTCTGGCCGCCGGAAAGCATAACGCCACGCTCGCCGACTTCAGTTTCATAGCCGCCGGGCAGGCGCAAAATATCGTCATGAACACTGGCAAGACGCGCAGCTTCTTCAATTTCTTCCTGCGTGGCATCCGGGCGCCCCAGCGCAATATTTTGCGCAACGGTATCGGAGAACAGAAAAGGCGTCTGACTGACAATCGCCAGACGGGCACGCCAGTCATCCAACTGGATCTCTTTGAGTGAGAGGCCGTGATACAGCACATCACCTTCAGTCACATCAAACTGCCGCTGGAGGAGCGCCAGCAGCGTACTTTTGCCCGACCCCGTCGGGCCACAAAGCCCGAGCATTTGCCCCGGTTGCAAAGAAAACATTACGCCAGTCAGCGAAGGATGCGCGGTTTCGGGGTAATGGAAATCAGCAATTTTGGCCTCGAGTACCGAACGTCCCACTGGCAAGGGTTTAGTCCCGTCCACCACGCTCGGCGCTTCCTGTAAAAGACTGCGGATACGGCTATAGGCAGCGCTTCCCCGTTCGACAATATTGAACATCCAGGCCAGCGCCAGCATCGGCCAGATCATCAGACCGAGGTACATCACAAAACTGGTTAACTGCCCGAGCGTCAGATGTCCGTTAACCACCATCCAGCTGCCGCCGCCAATTGCCAGCAGGTTTGCCATGCCAATTGAGACATAGATAGTCGGGTCGAAACGGGCATCGACGCGCGCCACGCGCATGTTCTTCGCACCGGTGTCAGCGGCCACGTCGGCAAACTGCGAAGACTGGTGATTCTCCAGACCAAAGGCTTTGATCATACGGATGCTGGTCAGGCTTTCCTGAGCCTGATCGTTCAGTGAGGAAAAGGCGGCCTGCGCGGTTTTAAAGCGATGATGCAGCTGGTCGCCGTAGCGTTTAATGATAATCGCCATGACCGGCATCGGGACGAGGGAAAGCAGCGTGAGTTCCCAGCTGATTTGGGTCGCCATCACGATCAGCACCGCCAGTCCCATGACCAGCGAATCCACCAGCGTCAGAACGCCCTCACCTGCGGCAAAAACCACGCGATCGACATCATTGGTTGCGCGGGCAATCAAATCGCCGGTGCGGTGACGCAGATAAAAAGCGGGATGCTGACGGCTTAGCTGGCGGAAAAAATCCTGACGCAGTTCTACTGCCAATTGATAGGACGCACCGAACAGCAGCACGCGCCAGACGTAACGCAGCAAATACACCACAATCGCCGTGGCTATCATCAGCCCCAGCCACGCAAACAGTACGCCGTAAGACATCGTTTTGGTGGTGACGCCATCAATAATCACCCCGACCAGCTTGGGCGGCAGCAATTGCAGAATGGCAATGATGATCAGTAAGGCGACGGCACCCAGATACCGGCGCCATTCACGTCGGAAATACCAGCCTAATTGGGCGAACAATCTCACGCAGCGTTTTCCATACAAATAATAACGATGATTTTATTGGGATAAGCCGCTTAAAGACGGGCAACTTTCCTCTTCAGGCTGACAAGGATAACAGAGTTAACGGGGGTTTCTGATGAAACTTTTTACTGTAACTTTTGCATTAAATCGGTAATGCGGTGGTGGATTTTATGCGTTCCATCGCAAAACTTGAGGTGACATCATTCAGCCCCGGAATGCCGTTCACAAGTCGCTTGTAAAAGTTATCGTAGCTTTTCATATCGGCCACCTGCACCTGGAGTAAATAATCGTATTCACCGGCCATACGGTAAAAACCCAGCACTTCAGGAAACGCCTCAACCTGCTGCACAAAACGCTGATACCACTCGCTGTTGTGATGTTGCGTTTTGATAAGCACGAACGCCGTCAGGCTCAGCCCGAGTTGGTCGCCGTCCAGCAGCGCGACTTTACCGCGAATAATCCCGTCGTCTTCCAGCCGCTTGATTCTTTTCCAGCACGGCGTTGTGGTGAGATTTACCGCATCCGCCAGTTCGTTGAGGGATAATGTGCAATCTTTCTGCAACAGCGATAACAACTTAAGGTCAATTTTATCTACCATGAGACACCTCAGGAGAAAATAATTCTACAAAACATGCATTCCATGGGTTAAAGAGTAACTTATTTCTCTGCCGGTTACGTTATTCTTAGCATCATCAGCACACTATTATGAGCCTGCACCATGCGCAATTCCTGGGTTAATCACGCTATTAAAGAAATCGACGCTGATTTTCAGCGTTCCGCAGATACACATTTGATTCGCCTGTCGCTGGGCGACTTTCCCGGAATTTCGCTGTATCTGAAGGATGAAAGCACCCACCCTTCTGGCAGCCTGAAACATCGCCTCGCGCGCTCACTGTTTTTGTATGGCTTGTGCAACGGTTGGATCCGCGAGAATACGCCGATCATTGAAGCCTCTTCTGGCAGCACCGCCATTTCTGAAGCTTACTTCGCCCGCCTGCTCGGCCTGCCGTTTATCGCCGTCATGCCGTCCTGCACTGCTCCGCGCAAAATTCAGCAAATCGAGTTTTACGGCGGCCGCTGCCACTTCGTACAAAACTCTGGCCAGATTTATGCAGCGTCCGAGCAACTCGCCCGCGAAATGAACGGCCATTATATGGATCAGTTTACTTACGCAGAACGCGCAACAGACTGGCGCGGCAACAACAATATTGCCGACAGCATTTTCCGTCAGATGTCTCTGGAACCACATCCGGTGCCGCGATATCTGGTGATGAGCGCCGGCACGGGCGGGACGTCCGCAACGCTTGGCCGCTACATTCGTTATCAGGGGTATGACACCGAACTGGTGGTTGTCGATCCGGAAAACTCGGTGTTTTACGATTATTATCAGCAGCGGGATGCCAGCGTGACCGCCCAATGCAGCAGCCGGATTGAAGGCATTGGACGTCCGCGCGCAGAACCGTCATTTATCCCAAGCGTCATTGACGACATGATGCAGGTACCCGACGCCGCAAGCATCGCCACTCTCCACTGGCTGGAGAAAGTGCTCGGCCGTAAAGTCGGTGGATCGACGGGTACCAACGTCTGGGGTGCGCTGCAACTGGCAAAACAGATGCGTGAAAAAGGTGAATCTGGCTCGATCGTCACCTTACTGTGCGACAGTGGCGAACGGTACCTGAATACATATTTCGATGAGAGCTGGGTCGCGAAAAATATCGGGGATATTTCAGGGTACGCGCAAGAACTTGAAGGGCTCAGCTAACGCTGCTCTGGTTCGAAGAATGGTGAGCAAAAAGCAAGCATGAAAAAAGCCGGGACAGATGACCCGGCTCGCTGCAAAACCTTAATATTCGGGGGAATAGGTGAGGTTTGGTGTGTGCAGCCAGTGTTGCAAAAAGTGAGACACCGCCTGATTACGGCAGTGTCCGATAATTTGTAAGTGCGGGGATTGCGCCTTCAAAACAGGTAGTGCATTCCCCATAATCAGCCCCATGCCGACGCCTTCCAGCATTTCTTTGTCGTTCATAGCATCACCAAATGCCATGCACTCTGACATGCTGAGCCCAAGCCCCGCCGTCAGCATCGCCAGCGCGCTGCCTTTATTGCTGCCAGCAGGCTGCACATCCAGACAATCCATCGCAGAAAAACACAGGTCGATGCGCGGTCCAAAATGCGCTTCGAGCTGGGGTACCAGCGACAACAGCACCTCATGCGGCGCACAGAAACACACTTTGCTGTTACCCGAATCTGGAAGTAAACGCAGATCCTGTAACTGATAGCGAAAACCGCTGAACTGGTGTGGGATCAATAAGTCCGGATCATCGAGCGCGGTAAACCAGCCGTCGTCGCGGAAAACGTGCAGACTCGCCGGCGTATCCCACGTTGTGTGCAGCAATTCATGGGCGCAATCTTCCGGTAAATCGCTGGCATGCAGTCTGTGGCCGGAAAGATCGTGGATTCTTGTGCCGTTGCCGGTGATCAAATAACCGTCCAGCCCGATATTGGCCAGAATATCTTTCATTTCGAGATAGTGACGGCCGGTGGCGAACGTCAGGGTGATCGGCTTTTCAGCCAGCTGACGCAGCGTGGACAGCGTTTTTTCGCCCAGCGTGTGGTCAGGCAAAAGCAGCGTGCCATCCATATCAAATGCGGCTAAACGGTACATAGTTCCTCTCCGGGCGGGCTTGGTTTTCACGTTCAAAGTATGGACCGGTATTTACGGAACTAATAGTGAACAGTTTATGAATACTGTTCCGGTTTTAGCTCACACTTTGGTTCTTTACTTAAGCCGGGGCAGCGAAACCTGCGATATGCTGAACGCAGAATTTCTGTGCTAATAAAGGTTCTGAATATATCGTGCGTCTGCAAAACCGGCTTAATCAGTTTCAGCGTTTACACCTGAAAACCGGCTCATCTCCGGCTCAATTCACCGTCGCGGAGCTGGCGGAGATCTTCTGTTGCAGCGAGCGCCACACCCGAACCTTATTGAGCCACTTTCAGGATGCCGGCTGGATTAGCTGGCAATCACAGGCTGGACGCGGTAAACGCGCTTCCCTGTGCTGCCTGAAAACCCCGGAGGATTTACGCGGAACCTATTTACAGGAGTTACTCAAAAACGGCGAACATTCCGCCGCGCTGCAACTGAGCCAGCTGGCACCTTCTCATCTGAATGCCCTGCTTGCACCGCATCTCGGCGGCCAGTGGCAGGAAGATGCTCCGACACTGCGCATTCCTTATTACCGCCCTCTCCAGCCGCTGGATCCCCTGACACTTACCGGTCGCGCCGAGCAACATCTGGCGCATACGATCCACGCCGGTTTGACGCGCTTTATTCCCGGCGATAGCTCGCCACAGCCGAATCTTGCCCATCACTGGCAAATCAGTAATGACGGTAAGACCTGGCAGTTCTTCCTGCGCAGTCAGCTTTTCTGGCATAACGGCGAACCGTTGAAAACGGCTCAGCTGGTGGCACGTTTTGAACAACTGCGCGGATCGGCGCGCGGTAAACACAATCTGGCGTCAGTGGTTAAATTATCCCAGCCCCATGCGCTGTGTTTGCAGTTCGATCTGGATAAGCCTGATTACTGGCTTGCGCACCGTTTTGCCGATCTCAACTGTCTGCTGGCACACCCGGACGATCCGCATATTGGCGCGGGCCCATTTCGGTTGACCACCTTTTCCCCGGAATTGATCCGTCTGGAACAGCACACTTACTATCCTTTACAACATCCGTATCTGGCCGCTATCGAGTTTTGGATCACGCCATTATTGTTTGCCCAGCGGGACAATGTCAGTTGCCAGCATCCGGTGCGGATTATTCTCGGTGAGGAAGATGAGCTTTCGCAGGTCAAACCTGTCCGGCGCAGCACCAGCCTGGGATTCTGCTATATCGCCGCGAATATGCGACGCGGTGTGTTAAGTGAAAAACAGGCGCAAAAAATCATTCGGATAATCCAAAGTAGCGGCATGTTAGATAATCTGCCGATCGACCACGACCTGGTGAGAGCCAGTAAAGAAATGCTGCCCGGCTGGCCGATCCCGATTAATGAGGATGTCGATGTGGCTCTGCCTAAAAGTTTGCGTCTTTTGTTCCATCCGCCGGTAGAGTTTGAACTGGTGGCGCAGGCATTGCAGAAAAAGCTGGCGCAAGAAGATTGTACGCTGGAGGTGGTGTATCACGCCGGGCGCTTGTGGGAAGACGGCGAATTGCTGAAATCAGCTGACTTGCTGCTCGGCGATCGCCTGATCGGTGAATCGCCGGAAGCTACGCTGGAAAACTGGCTACAGCAAGATCCACTCTGGGCAGGTATTTTGCGGGAAGAAGATCGGCTCCTCCAGCAACAGCGTCTGGCGTCTATCCAGCAAACCCCGCTGGAAAATTCACGCTCTCAAGAACTGCGCGACCATTTTTATCAATGGATGTCGCGCAGTATTATCACGCCGCTGTTTAACTATCAGTATCAGGTCAGCGCGCCGCCGCGTATCAGCGGTGTTCAGCTTACTGCGTGGGGCTGGTTCGATTTCTGTCAGGCCTGGGTACCACCGCCGCTGCCACAGGAAAACGCGTAACACAGCTGTTTCACTACACTACGGCGGCAAAGGTCAGTACCATAAGCAGGATTTTGCTGCCCGATGCGCGGTCAGTTTTAGCGAACAGGAAATCTGAATGAAAAGAGCAGTGGTAGTTTTTAGCGGTGGACAGGATTCAACAACCTGCCTGATCCAGGCTTTGAAAGAGTATGACGAAGTACATTGCGTCACTTTCGATTACGGTCAGCGTCATCGCGCTGAAATTGAGATCGCGCAAAAGCTGTCTGTACAGTTGGGCGCGCGTGCCCACAAAGTGCTGGACGTCGGTTTATTAAACGAACTGGCTGTCAGCAGCCTGACCCGCGACAACATCCCCGTACCGGGCTTTGGAGAAGAAACAGAAGGCGGTTTGCCAAGCACCTTTGTTCCCGGGCGTAACATTCTGTTCCTGACGCTGGCAGCGATTTACGCTTATCAGATTCAGGCTGAAGCGGTGATTACCGGCGTGTGCGAAACCGATTTCTCCGGTTATCCGGATTGCCGCGATGAATTCGTTAAAGCGCTCAACCATGCTGTTTCTCTTGGGTTGGCGCGCGATGTCCGATTTGAAACGCCGCTGATGTGGCTGAACAAAGCCGAAACCTGGGCGCTGGCCGATTACTATCAGCAACTCGATCTGGTTCGTCATCACACCCTGACCTGTTACAACGGCATTGCCGGTGACGGTTGTGGTGAATGCGCAGCCTGCCATCTTCGCGCTAATGGTCTGCAACAGTATCAGCAGGATAATGCAGGCGTGATGGCCAGCCTGAAGAAGAAAACCGGCCTGAAATGATCATCGGGTTGTGATAAGAGCGGGCAGATTTCACTGCCCGTTTTCATTTTATTCAGTCGTGGCTGGCCTGATCGTTTTCCAGCTCAAGCTCGCGCAACCTTTCCAGCAACTCACCTTCCAGTGGTAATGCTTTTTGCGTGCGCAAATCAATGCAAACAAACGTCAGTGTGGCATCTGCCACCGTATCGCCTTCACAGGTCACTACCTGCTCGATGACACCGCTTCGACCATTCAGTTGCTGAAGGCTGCTGTCGATGCGTAAGAGATCGCCCAACACGGCAGGCTTGCGGTAGTTGATATTGATATTCACCACGATGAAAGCAATTTTGTTTTGGCTCATCCACTTAAAGCCAGACTGATTGTCCAGCCATTCCCAACGCGCCGTCTCCAGGAACTCCAGATATCGGGCATTGTTAACGTGCTGGTAAACGTCGATATGAAAACCGCGAACTTTGATAAACGTATGCATAGTGATTAAACAACTCCTGCTGATCGCCTGAGGCATAAACCGAACTGGTCAGATGTCTTTAGAGATTAGCAGAAGAAAACGGCGGCACCCGTTAAGGGTTGGCCGCCGCGACATCCGTCACAGTTTCAGACGGTCCTTGTTACGTTCAAACAGTGCTGCACCGATTCCTGGCACTTCACGCAGCTGTTCAATATCGGTGAATTGCCCCAGCTCTTCACGGTAGCTGATGATGGCCTGCGCCTTTTTCATCCCCACACCGTTCATCACTTTGGCAAACTCCTCTGCCGTGGCGGTATTGATGCTGACGGTACTTTCATCCGTCACCGCCGCCTGCTCCTTTTTCACCTGCGGACCCGCCACTTTGCTGGCCGTCGTTGCCAGGGCAACGGACGTTGTGGCAACCGTGCCGGTAGTATTAGGCGCCGCCTGCAACATTACAGGTAAGGTAGAAAGTCCCAGTGCCAGAGCGAGTGAAAGTGAAGTAATGCCTAATTTTTTCATGCTGTATCCTCCATGTGTTTGACAGCACACAGAGAGTGCATCAGGAAAAAAAAGCGAACAACGGGCAACTTTCAAATGTGGAAAAGGCCGCGAAAGCGGCCTTTGTTTGTTGCAACGCGTTGCAAAACTTTGCGGCGTTTACTGGTTTTGTGCAGCAGAACCGAACTTGATTTTCGCTTGCTGACGCAGGTTAGTCAGAAGCGCATCAAAGGTCACGTTCGAGGAGGTTTGTTGCATTTCCTGAGCAAAACGTGCGGCATCCGCTTCAGGAACAGCACCCGGCGTCACGGCAGTCAGTTTGACCAACACGCTGTTTCCTTTGGTATCCTGAGACAAACCGTAGACAGCCTGATCTTTCTGCGGCTGCGGCATAGCGAAGACGGTTTCTTCGAACGCTGAAGGTTGCTGGCTGCGCTGAACTTTCTGCACATCACCAAAGCTCAGACCTGCGGCTTTCATCGCATCATCGCCTTTGCCTTCTTTCAGCGCCGTCAGCAGTTTCTCGCCTTCCATACGCGCCTGATTTTGCGCTTTCTGGCGTTTCACCAGCATCATCACCTGATCTTTCACTTCAGCAAATGGCTTAACGCCTTCAGCTTTGTGTGAATCGACACGTATCACAAACGCACGATCACCATCGACCGTGATGATGTCAGAGTTGTTGCCCGGAGTACCGTCCTGAGGGATAAGACCACCTTCAAAAATCGCCTGCACTACAGGTTTGAAGTTGATAGCTGCCGGGATTTGATTTTGTGTGAACCAGTCGGTATGAGCCGCTTTCACGCCGGCAACTTCTTCAGCCGAAGCCAGAGATTCGTTGTCGTTGGTCGCCGCTTCACTGACCTTCTGCTGCAATGCGTAGTAGGCATCGAGTGATTTCTCTTGTTTGAGCTTATCAGTGATGCTGTTACGCACTTCGGCCAGAGGCTTAACCTGTTCAGGTTTAATGTCTTCTAAACGCAGGATGAAGAAACCGCTGTCAGATTTAATCACACCCGATACCTGACCTTTGGTGGTCAAGTTAGCGCTTTTAAATTCTGGCAATGTTGTTTCAGGTTCCATCCAGCCCAAATCACCGCCTTTTTTGCCGCTCAGTGCATCGGTGGATTTCGTTTTCGCCAGTTCAGCAAAGTCAGTGCCGTTCTTAAGCTCAGCCGCAACTGCGTCCGCTTGTGCCTGAGTTTTCAGGACGATAACACTGTAGCGACGGCGCTCCGGCTGACCAAACTCGTTTTTGTGCTGGTCGTAATAGGCGCTAATATCGGCATCCGATACGTCTGCTTTACCCTGCATAGCCGCTGCATCCATTTGGATGTAGCTGATTTTGACCTGCTCAGGGGACAAGAAGTTGTTTTTATTCTGCTCGTAGAAAGCCTGCAATTCGGCGTCAGTCACCTGCTGTTTCGCTGCCAGAGTCTCAGTGTCCAGCGTCGCGGTGTGCACATCGCGGGTTTGCAGGATCAGCTCGCCCAGCGTTTTGCTTTCAACAGGGAGAATGAAATCAGACTGACCAAACGCCTGTTCGAGTTGCTGACTGATCAATTGCTGTTTCATCAGCTGGGCAAAATTATCCGCGCTGTAACCCATGCTCTGGATACTTTGGAGATATTTAGCGTTGTCGAAACGACCATTGGTCTGAAATTGCGGCGTCGCAAAAATCGCGTCTTTGATCTGTTGATCATTGACCGTAATGCCTAATTTTTTGGAATACTGATCCAGCAAAGTGACATCAATCAGGTTGTTCAGAGATTCCTGACGCAGCTGCTGCATGTAACCTTCGCTGCCTGCCAGCGCAGAGAACTGATCTCCAAGCTGTTGTTGCAGTCGGCTGCGCTGATTTTGCACTGCTTGCTCTAACTGAGCTCGACCGATCTCCTGACCATTCACTTTCGCTGCATAGTCGCCTGAACCGCCGACCAGGTAGTTGCCCACCCCTGTCAAAATAAAGGACAGAATAATCAGGGCCAGAATGATTTTGAGCACGACGTTATTGGACGCCGCGCGTAAATTGTCCATCATAGTGAGGCAACACTCCGCTGTAATAAAAAAAGCGCACCGTTTTCGATGCGCCTTATATCTTACCTTACCAGCCCGGTGACGTCAGGTTATTGTTTAACAACCAGACCTGAGTAAATATGCATCAGTGATACGCTTCACACGGATTTGACGTCAGCTCGTCGGGTAATTAGCCGTTAACGGCATCTTTCAGCGCTTTACCTGCACGGAAGCCAGGTACTTTAGCTGCTGCAATGCTGATTTCTTTACCGGTCTGTGGGTTACGGCCAGTTCGTGCTGAACGTTCGCGCACGGAGAAAGTACCAAAACCTACCAGAGCGACTTCTTCCCCGGCTTTCAGGGTATCAGTGACAGATCCAAGAACCGCATCCAAAACACGTCCCGCTGCGGCTTTAGAAATATCAGCACCGGCAGCAATTTTGTCGATCAATTGTGACTTATTCACTCTTTTCGTCCCCTCTTAATATTTTTCATCACGCCGAATTTCCCTTCGGACGCGACCGCGCTGCTGTTATATCAATCTTGTCAGGGCTATGCAAGCGACTGAAAGCAGCCTGAAACCTTCTGACCGCTGACTACGTTAACGGCACAAAAAAAAGCTGGCAAGTGAGAATTCACCAGCCAGCCAGCGTTTTATTCAACTGTGTAAGTCAACATCACTATTTCGCAGCAACCGGTAACGCACCGTATGCAGGATTTTGCAGAGCAAAGTTCAGAACATCATCAATACGTTTGACCGGATGGATCTCAAGATCTGCCAGCACGTTCGCCGGAATTTCTTCCAGATCGCGTTTGTTGTCGTCCGGGATCAGAACCACTTTGATACCGCCACGGTGTGCAGCCAGCAGTTTTTCTTTCAGACCACCGATTGGCAGCACCAGACCACGCAGGGTTATCTCACCCGTCATCGCCACGTCTGCACGCACAGGGTTACCGGTCAGACAAGACACCAGGGCGGTACACATTGCAATACCCGCACTTGGGCCATCTTTCGGCGTCGCCCCTTCTGGTACGTGAACGTGAATATCACGCTTTTCGTAGAAGTCAGGGTTGATGCCCAGCTTGTCGGCACGTGCACGCACGACCGTCAGCGCAGCCTGAATGGATTCCTGCATCACTTCACCCAGTGATCCGGTGTACGTCAGCTTACCTTTACCCGGCACGCAGGCTGTTTCGATGGTCAGCAGCTCGCCGCCCACTTCAGTCCACGCCAGGCCAGTCACCTGACCGACACGATTTTCGGTATCCGCACGGCCATAATCGACCTTTTGCACGCCGAGGAAATCTTTCAGGTTGTCGCCGTTAATTTCAATGTGCTTGAGGGTTTTATCCATCAGCAATTGTTTAACCGCTTTACGGCACAGTTTAGACAACTCACGTTCCAGACTACGCACGCCCGCTTCACGGGTATAGAAACGAATGATGCCGATGATTGCACTGTCATCCACCGTCAGTTCGTTCTTCTTCAGCGCGTTACGTTCAATCTGTTTCGGCAACAAATGCTGTTTGGCGATGTTCAGCTTTTCGTCTTCGGTGTAACCGGAAAGGCGGATCACTTCCATACGGTCCAGCAATGGCGCAGGGATGTTCATGGAGTTCGACGTCGCGACAAACATCACGTCTGACAGGTCATAATCGACTTCCAGATAGTGATCGTTAAACGCTACGTTCTGCTCTGGATCCAGCACTTCCAGCAGCGCTGAAGCCGGATCGCCGCGCATGTCAGACGACATCTTGTCGATTTCGTCGAGCAGGAACAGCGGATTTTTCACGCCAACTTTGGCCATTTTCTGGATCAGTTTGCCCGGCATAGAACCGATATAGGTACGACGGTGACCGCGGATTTCCGCTTCATCGCGTACGCCACCCAGCGCCATACGAACATACTCACGCCCTGTCGCACGTGCGATGGACTGGCCAAGAGAGGTTTTACCCACACCCGGAGGCCCGACCAGGCACAGGATTGGCCCTTTGATTTTGCTGACGCGCGTCTGCACCGCAAGATACTCAAGGATTCGGTCTTTGACGCGTTCGAGGCCAAAGTGATCGGTATCCAGAACTTCCTGCGCTTTGCGCAAATCTTTCTTCACTTTACTGCGGGCATTCCATGGCACCTGAAGCATCCAGTCGATATAACCACGGACCACTGTGGCTTCGGCGGACATCGGCGACATCATTTTCAACTTTTGCAGTTCAGCTTCGGTTTTTTCACGCGCTTCTTTCGGCATTTTCGCCGCGTCGATTTTGCGTTTCAACGCCTCATGTTCATCAGGCGTGTCGTCCATTTCACCAAGTTCTTTCTGAATCGCTTTCATTTGCTCATTCAGATAGTACTCGCGCTGGCTCTTTTCCATCTGCTTTTTGACACGGTTACGGATACGTTTTTCGACCTGTAAAAGATCGATTTCCGATTCCATCATCGCCATCAGATATTCCAGACGCTCGGTGATATCAAACATTTCCAGTACGGACTGTTTGTCAGCGAGTTTCAATGGCATATGCGCGGCAATGGTGTCAGCCAGACGTGCAGCATCTTCAATGCTGTTCAGCGACGTCAGCACTTCTGGCGGGATTTTTTTGTTCAGTTTGATATAGCCTTCAAACTGATTAATCGCTGTGCGTACCAGAACTTCCTGCTCGCGTTCATCAACGGCCGGAGATTCAAGGTATTCTGCCTGGGCAGCAAAATGCTCGCCACTGTCAGAAAGTGTGGTAATACGTGCGCGTTGTAACCCTTCCACCAGCACTTTTACCGTGCCGTCCGGGAGCTTCAGCATTTGTAATATTGAGGCAACCGTACCCACGGAGAAGAGATCGTTAACGCCCGGCTCATCGGTCGACGCTTCTTTCTGCGCAACCAGCATGATTTTTTTGTCGTGATCCATCGCGGCTTCGAGGCATCGAATCGATTTTTCCCTGCCAACGAACAACGGGATCACCATGTGCGGATAAACCACCACATCGCGCAGAGGCAATACGGGGATTTCTATGCGTTCAGAACGCTCAGGGTTCATAGAGCTCTCTCTTAGTTTAGCTTCCGCCAGGTTAAGGAAATCTCGTGAAACACGAGTCAGACGGGTTTCAGCAAGTCGTTAACTGAGTATATGGGGATGAATGTCCGACATTCAACGATAAGAATGTGCGAAAAAAAAATGGGGGACTAAATCCCCCATTTTGTGGCTAACTCTCTGGATAGTTTGGCTAATTATTCACCAGACGCTTGTTGCGCCTCAGGCTTGCCATAAATCATCAGAGGTTCTGACTGGCCCGCAATTACGGACTCATCAATCACCACTTTCTCCACATCGTCGAGAGACGGCAGATCGTACATAGTGTCCAGCAATGCAGCCTCAACGATTGAACGTAAACCACGGGCACCCGTTTTACGGTTCATGGCTTTCTTCGCAATCGCAATCAGCGCTTCATCACGGAATTCCAGTTCAACGCCTTCCAGATTGAACAATGCCTGATATTGCTTAGTCAGCGCATTTTTCGGCTCTTTCAGAATTTGAATCAGTGCATCTTCATTCAGCTCGCTGAGCGTCGCGACCACTGGCAGACGACCAATGAACTCAGGGATCAGACCAAATTTGATCAAATCTTCCGGTTCAGCCTGCGCCAGCAACTGACCTTCAGTGGCTTTTTGCTCTTTGCCTTTCACTTCTGCACCAAAACCGATACCGGTACTGGTGTTAATACGCTGGCCAATCACTTTATCCAGACCGGCAAACGCGCCGCCGCAGATAAAGAGGATTTTCGAGGTATCAACTTGCAGGAATTCCTGCTGTGGATGCTTACGTCCGCCCTGAGGTGGAACTGCAGCAACCGTACCTTCAATCAGTTTCAGCAGCGCCTGCTGGACACCTTCACCGGACACGTCACGTGTGATCGATGGGTTGTCAGACTTGCGGGAAATCTTGTCGATTTCGTCAATGTAGACAATACCGCGTTGCGCTTTCTGAACATCGTAATCACATTTCTGCAGTAGTTTCTGAATGATGTTTTCAACATCTTCCCCCACGTAACCGGCTTCGGTCAGTGTGGTGGCATCGGCCATAGTAAATGGCACATCCAGGAAACGTGCGAGGGTTTCAGCCAGCAGCGTTTTACCGCTACCGGTCGGCCCGATCAGCAGAATGTTACTTTTGCCTAATTCGATCCCATTACTGGTATCGCCATTACGCAGGCGTTTGTAGTGATTGTATACCGCCACAGCCAGCACTTTCTTCGCAGGTTCCTGACCGATAACGTAATCGTCAAGGTGCTGACGGATTTCGTGCGGCGTCGGTAATGCACTGCGTTCACGGTGTGGCGCGACTTCTTTAATCTCTTCGCGAATAATGTCATTGCACAAATCGACACATTCATCGCAGATATACACTGACGGCCCGGCAATCAGCTTACGCACTTCATGCTGGCTTTTGCCGCAAAAAGAGCAGTACAGCAGCTTTCCTGAACCGTCTTTGCGCTTATCTGTCATCAGTAAACCTCTTCTTTAGTATCAGTCCCGCAGCGTTACTATAACGCGACGACACGACCATGTTACACAACAGCCGCATGAGGGCTGATGTCTGTTCATTCATGTTATGACTCACATCGGGTGGAAAAGTGTCGTTAATGCCACACTCTTTTTCCTTTTCGGAAAGTTTCCGCCCACGTAACCACGGTATGAGTATAACTATAGACCATCAGCCCGGCACGATTGAGCCGTCAGGCGCGATGGGTAAATACAGAATCCACTAAACCGTACTGTACAGCCTCATCAGCAGACAGGAAACGGTCACGCTCTGTATCGCGCTCGATTTCTTCAAGCGTTTTGCCCGTGTGTTTCGCCATCAGCTCATTCATACGAGATTTCACTTTCAGGATTTCTTTCGCATGGATCTCAATGTCCGTCGCCTGCCCCTGGAAACCGCCCAGTGGCTGGTGGATCATCACGCGCGAGTTTGGCAGGCAGAAACGCTTACCTTCTGCACCTGCGGTCAACAGGAACGCGCCCATTGAACATGCCTGGCCCATACAAATCGTACTGACGTCCGGCTTGATGAACTGCATGGTGTCATAAATAGACATCCCGGCAGTGATCACGCCACCCGGTGAGTTGATGTACAGATAGATGTCTTTTTCCGGGCTTTCTGCTTCCAGGAACAGCATCTGGGCAACAATCAGGTTAGCCATATGGTCTTCGACCTGACCAGTCAGGAAGATGATGCGTTCCTTAAGCAGACGGGAGAAGATGTCGTATGAACGCTCGCCCCGTGAAGTTTGCTCAACCACCATGGGTACCAACGCCATGTTTGGTGCAAATTGCTCTCTTTCACCACTGTATGACATAACCGTCTCCTAATAGATTCTGTTTGGCGCTATTTAAAACCGATTCTACTTGAGATAGACACACATGACTATGCTCAAGCGGCCAAGTCGCCTTTTACACGCCTGACGGTCGTTATCAGTCAGATTCTGACTACAAATTTATCTGAGTTCGTGTTTATCAATTGGGGGATTTAGGCCCCTTTTTCAAGCCTGCCGTCATAATTCTTTTCTCTATCCCCCAATCCGGGCCGCTGAAAGGCCATTTTGCGGGAGACAACGGAGCGGTTCTACGTGCGCTGTGCCTTATAGAGATAAATATAGTGCAAAAACAACAGCCAAAACAAAAATACCTGATTTTCGGCAAATAAAAAGCCCGCAGTGAAAACTGCGGGCTTTTAAACGTGAATCTGCGGACAGATTCAGCAACGTGCAATAAAATTATGCAGGTTGAGTCTGGTTCATCAGCTCAGTAAAGGTAGTGGCTTTTTCAGTCACTTTCGCTTTAGACAACAGAGTTTCGACCGCTTGTTCTTCCAGCGCGACGTTACGCATGTTGTTCATCAGCTCTTTGTTTTTGCTGTAGAACTCAACAACTTCCTGTGGATCTTCGTACGCAGAAGCCATTTCTTCGATCAGCGCTTTAACGCGATCTTCGTCAGCTTTCAGTTCGTGCTGGCTGATGACTTCGCCCAGCAGCAGACCGACAACAACGCGGCGTTTAGCTTGCTCTTCGAACAACTCGCGTGGCAGTTCCAGCGCTTGTTTTTCGTTGCCACCAAAACGCTGTGCAGCCTGGCGACGCAGAACGTCAACTTCGCCGTCGATCAGTGCAGCTGGCACGTCGATTTCGTTAGCGCTGACCAGACCGTCGATAGCCTGAGTTTTGATGCGGTTACGAACAGCACCTTTCAGCTCGCGCTCCATGTTTTTACGCACTTCTGCACGCAGACCTTCAACAGAACCATCAGCTACGCCGAAACGTTTGATGAATTCTGGCGTCAGTTCTGGCAGCTCACGCTCTTCCACTTTCTTCAGGGTAATAACGAACTTAGCCGCTTTACCTTTCAGATTTTCAGCGTGGTAATCTTCTGGGAAGTTTACGTCGATAGTAAATTCTTCACCGGCTTTGTGACCGACCAGACCTTCTTCGAAACCTGGGATCATGCGGCCCTGGCCCATAGCCAGTACGAAATCAGAGGCTTTGCCGCCTTCGAAATCTTCACCGTCGATAGAACCGGAGAAATCAACGGTCACGCGGTCTTCTGCGGTGACAGCTGCATCAGTTTCTTTCCAGTCAGCTTGTTGCTTGCGCAGAGTTTCCAGCATGGTATCAACATCAGCGTCGTTAACTTCAACAACAGGTTTTTCAACTTCGATGTTTTCCAGATCTTTCAGCTCAACTTCCGGGTAAACTTCAAATTCTACGGTGAAAGTGAACTCTTCACCCTGCTTGTACTCACCCGGGATATAGTTAGGTGCGCCAGCTGGATTGATTTTTTCTTTGATGATCGCATCAACAAAGTTGCGTTGCATCAGATCACCCAGCACGTCCTGACGTACTGACGCGCCGTAACGCTGTTCGATGATGTGGCTTGGTACTTTGCCTTTACGGAAGCCGTCAATACGTACTTTTTTAGAGACGTTGACCAGTTCACTTTTCACTGCTTTTTCAATGCTTTCAGCAGGAACAGTAATCGTTAAGCGGCGCCCAAGGCCTTGAGTGGTTTCAACAGAAACTTGCATCTTGTTACCTCAAAAAAAAATCACAGTGCTCGGTCAACTCCAGAAGTCGTTCACAAGATGAGAAGCACCAAAAGCGCAAACTTACCTTGAAAACGACTTCTAAGAACCGGGACAGTTCTGTATCAGAACGTAGCCCTGTATTCGAGAGCGTCCGAAACCATTCCGGAAAAATTAGACGCGACATTATAGCGACGCAGACGCATTGAGTCGAGGACGGTATCTACAAGCGCGGGAGGGAAACTCACACGGGGACTCGATCCTTCGAAAAATGCGGTCGATGCAGAGGCGAAAATTGCCCTTGTCGTCTGCCTGTCTTGGGAAAAACAAAAACGGCCCGCGGGCCGTTTCATGAAATTCGCATCTACTAATACCGCATCTGACAAGCAAAGTTCCAGTGATACTGCGTCAAACGGCGATATTTATGCCTTTTGTGAATCAGATCTCGACGATCAGGCCATTGTTCCGGCACCGCGACACGGGGGTGATGCCGGAACCGTGTCCTGCAACCCTTCCCATTCTTTTTGGGTGTAGGTGTGCAATGCCAGTGCATGTACGCTGCCTGCAAGTTCTTCAGCCAGATGCCCGTATATAGCACGATGGCGCGCCAGAAAACGTTCACCAAGGAACTTATCGGATACCATGACCACTTTGAAATGGCTTTCTGAGCCTGCCGGTACATTATGACGATAGCTTTCGTCAGTCACTTCCAGAAACGCGGGTTCAAACGCCTCGACTAACTTTGCTTCTATTTGCTCACGAATCATCGCTATCTCCTTACACCGTATCAGCAGAGAACTGCGCACGTCGGGTTCCCTTTGTCTTACATTCCTTTATCTTCACGTTCTACCCTTTAAGAATAGGCTGTTTTCCGACATCCACGTTAATCACGTTAAAAAATTTATAGATTTGATTGATAAAATCGGCGCTCAGTCTGTCAAAGAAATGGCGGCTTAGCCACGGATGAAGACCGTAATCAGCAGACCTGATGAAATAAAACGCTAAAAAATCACTTTTCCAGATTGTTGGGACTTCCACCCGCAAATGGCAATGTTATGATGGCGAGATAAATATGAGCACTATTCCCTTATAAATATTGAGAAAACACACATGTTAAAGAAAATTATTTTCCCTGTGCTGGCGATGTTGATGCTGGCCGGTTGCGCCACCAGCACCAACACGCTGGACGTTTCGCCAAAAATCGTTCTGCCTTCACAAGACCCAACGCTTCAGGGCATCACTATCAGCGTTAACGGCGCTGACCAGCGTCAGGATCAGGCGCTGGCGAAAGTTAACCGCGATGGCCAGCTGATTTCTCTGACCCCGTCACGCGACCTGCGTTTCCTGTTGCAGGAATCTCTCGAAAAACAAATGACTGCACGTGGTTACATGGTCGGAGCTGACGGTGTCGTCGATCTGCAAATCGTCGTGAATAACCTGTATGCGGACGTACAGGAAGGTAATCTGCGTTACAACATCACCACCAAAGCAGACATCTCCATCATTGCTACCGCGAAAAATGGCAGCAAGCAGGTGAAAAACTACCGCTCGACCTATAACGTTCAGGGCGCGCTGTCTGCGACCAACGCTAAAATCACCACCGCGGTGAACACCACGCTGGGCGATGTCATCAGCGACATGGCGTCTGACACCAGCATCAGCGACTTCATTAAAGCTAACGCACGTTAAGATTCCGTTGTTGTCAGCCTGATACTTTCTGCCCGGCCTGTCCGGGCAGAATGCTAATGAAAGCCAGTGAATTTATTCCCCGCGAAGCATCCCTTCCTTTATTATGCCCATGCGCCACTCTTTCACCTGTCCGCAGGAACATACTTTTCATGATCAGTCAGTACTTTAAGATTTTCACACAGCGTAATACGGTCATTTTACTGCTGCTGGGTTTTGCGTCCGGGTTACCGCTGGCGCTGACCTCTGGCACGTTACAGGCGTGGATGACGGTCGAGAATGTCGATCTGAAAACCATCGGTATCTTCTCGCTGGTCGGTCAGGCTTACGTCTTTAAGTTCCTGTGGTCGCCGATGATGGACCGCTACACGCCCTCTTTTCTCGGGCGCAGGCGCGGCTGGCTGGTGCTGACGCAACTGCTGCTGGTCGTGGCGATTTTCGGCATGGGCTTTATGGATCCTTCAAAGGACCTGTTCTGGCTGGCGGCGCTGGCGGTGCTGATAGCCTTTGCTTCGGCGTCGCAGGATATTGTCTTCGACGCCTATAAAACGGATTTACTCCCCGCCGAAGAGCGCGGCAACGGCGCAGCGGTTTCGGTGCTGGGTTACCGGCTGGCGATGCTGGTTTCCGGCGGGCTGGCACTCTGGCTGGCTGACCGCTATCTCGGCTGGCAGCACATGTACTGGCTGATGGCTGCCCTGATGCTGTGCGGCGTGCTCGCGACGCTGATGGCACCGGAGCCAGAATATTCACAACCCGCGCCGCGCACCATCGAAATGGCGGTGGTCGCTCCCTTGAAAGACTTCTTTGGCCGCAACAACGCGTGGCTGATTTTACTGCTGATCGTGATGTACAAAATGGGCGATGCCTTTGCCGGTAGCCTGAGCACCACTTTTTTAATTCGTGGGGTTGGTTTTGACGCCGGAGAAGTCGGTCTGGTGAACAAATCATTAGGACTGCTGGCGACGATCGTCGGAGCGCTGTTCGGCGGAATGTTGATGCAACGTCTGAGTCTGTTCCGCGCGCTGATGCTGTTTGGGATTTTGCAGGCCGTCTCCAACGCCGGTTACTGGATCCTTGCGGTGACTGACAAACATCTGTATTCCATGGGCGCGGCGATCTTCTTTGAAAACCTGTGCGGCGGTATGGGCACGGCAGCGTTTGTTGCCCTGCTGATGACGCTCTGCAACCGGTCATTCTCCGCCACACAGTTCGCGCTGCTGTCTGCCCTTTCCGCCGTGGGCCGCGTTTACGTCGGGCCGATTGCGGGCTGGTTTGTCGAAGCCTACGGGTGGCCGTGGTTTTATTTGTTCTCTATCGTGGCCGCCGTTCCTGGTCTGTTGTTGCTGGCGGTCTGTCGCGACACACTGGAGTACACGCAAAAAACCGACAGTTTCCTGCCCCGGATCCACTTCGCCACGCCGTATCGCTGGGCGTTGCGCTGCATGGTAGCCGGTAGCGTATTGCTCGCTCTTTGGCTGATTACGCTGATTATAAACAGTCTGGGCTGGGCGTCATGGCAATCGCTGGCAGTGACGCTGCTCGAAACCGGAGCATTCATCTGTCTGGCGGGAATTATCCTTGGCAGCCTGCTGGATTTCCTGTCACTGCGCCGCAGCGCACGCGCCTGATTTTCCGCCATTCGTTTTGAAAATGAATGGCGGATTCGATTTAACAATTCATCTATAAATATTGCTCAACAATTTGCCGTCGAAAAAAATAATATTTTCTGTTTTTATTTTTCAGGCGCTCATTTGATGCTTTTTATTTCACCTGAAATCTACATTAATTTAACATTAATTAAACCTTCCGGCCGGATAATCGGTGAGAATAATATTTACAAATTCCGACACCCCTTGTTTTTCATCACTATAGAAAAAAATCTATACGCAACATATTGTTGCCCACTGTGAATTGTCACGATCCGTGACATGTGTGACTGCGTTAACATAAAGTGTCAACAGCGCTTTGACACTTGTTTAAGCGTGTTTACAGTCCTGCAACCTTCCCGTAAAATGCCCGCACACCTGAAGCGACAATAGAGCCCTAGTTATTGAGGTCGTTAGATGAGACTTAAGAAATACAATAAAAGTATTGGGATGTTGTCCTTATTTGCTTCCGCGTTAATGTTAAGCGGTTGCAATACGGCATTGATGGATCCCAAGGGAGCAATTGGACTTGAACAGAGAACGCTGATTTTAACGGCGATCGGTTTAATGCTGATCGTTGTTATTCCAGTTATTATCATGGCGTTTGCCTTTGCGTGGAAGTATCGTGCTTCCAACACAAAAGCAACCTACAGTCCTAACTGGTCCCACTCCAACAAAATTGAAGCCGTCGTCTGGACTGTTCCAATTATTATCATTGCCATTCTGGCAACGATTACCTGGAAGACCACCCATGCGCTTGATCCGTTCAAGCCAATCGTATCTGACCAAAAACCGATGACGGTTGAAGTCGTTTCTCTGGACTGGAAATGGTTGTTCATTTATCCGGAACAGGGCATCGCAACTGTTAACGAACTGGTTATCCCGAAAGACGTGCCTGTTCAGTTCAAAGTCACTTCAGACTCTGTGATGAACTCGTTCTTTATTCCTCAGTTAGGCGGACAGATTTACGCGATGGCGGGTATGCAGACTCAGTTGCATTTGATTGCAAATGAAGCTGGCACCTATAAAGGCATCTCGTCAAACTTCAGTGGCCGTGGTTTCTCTGGCATGAAGTTCAACACAATTGCGACCCCAACCCGTGGCGATTTCGACACCTGGGTAGCGAAAGTGAAAAGCGCACCGAACCAACTGGCAACCACTGATGACTTCAACAAGCTGGCTGCACAGAGCATCGACAACCCGGTCGAATATTTCTCTGTCGCAAAACCAGGCCTGTTCAAAGAAATCATTGGCAAATACTCCATGCATGACATGAAGGCAGCGCCAGAAGGTCATACCATGCCAATGCCTGCCGGCACTGACATGAAAGGCATGGATATGGGTGGACAGTCTCACGCAGCCGGAGCCGAGGAATAAACGATGTTCGGAAAATTAACGCTTGATTCGGTTCCGTATCATGAACCGATTATCATGGTCACCGTTGCCGCAATAATCCTGGGCGGTCTGGCAGTTGTTGCCGGTATCACCTATTTCGGCAAGTGGAAGTATCTGTGGACCGAGTGGCTGACCTCCGTCGACCACAAAAAATTAGGTATCATGTACATCATTCTGGCTTTCGTCATGCTGTTGCGTGGCTTTGCCGATGCCATCATGATGCGTAGCCAGCAGGTGCTCGCCTCTGCGGGTGAACCTGGCTTCCTGCCGCCTCATCACTACGACCAAATCTTTACCGCGCACGGCGTAATCATGATCTTCTTCATGGCGATGCCTTTCGTTATCGGTTTGATGAACGTGGTGGTTCCTTTGCAGATCGGTGCACGCGACGTTGCGTTCCCGTTCCTGAACAACGTCAGCTTCTGGTTCACCGCTGCCGCTGTGATTCTTATCAACATCTCTCTGGGTGTCGGTGAGTTCGCACAGACCGGTTGGTTGGCCTATCCGCCGTTGTCCGGTAAGGAATACAGTCCGGGGGTGGGGGTCGATTATTGGATATGGAGTCTACAGATATCCGGTATTGGTACCTTGCTGACTGGTGTTAACTTCTTCGCGACCATCCTCAAGATGCGCGCACCAGGCATGCCGCTGATGAAAATGCCGGTATTTACCTGGGCCGCACTGTGCACCAACGTGTTGATTATCGTGTCCTTCCCGATTCTGACCGTGACTGTTGCACTGCTGACTTTAGACCGTTATCTGGGCACCCATTTCTTCACGAATGATATGGGCGGCAACATGATGATGTACATCAACCTGATTTGGGCCTGGGGCCATCCGGAAGTGTACATTTTGGTTCTGCCAGTCTTTGGTGTGTTCTCTGAAGTTACCGCAACCTTCTCTAAGAAACGTCTGTTCGGTTACACCTCGCTGGTATGGGCAACCATCGCCATCACCGTGTTGTCGTTCGTCGTTTGGCTGCACCACTTCTTCACCATGGGTTCAGGCGCTAACGTCAATGCCTTCTTCGGCATCATGACGATGATCATTTCTATCCCGACCGGGGTAAAAATCTTCAACTGGCTGTTCACCATGTACCAGGGCCGTATCACGCTGAACGCAGCGATGCTGTGGACCGTTGGCTTCATTGTCACCTTCTCTGTGGGTGGTATGACCGGCGTTCTGTTGGCGGTTCCGGGTGCTGACTTCGTGTTGCACAACAGCCTGTTCCTGATTGCTCACTTCCACAACGTTATCATCGGTGGTGTGGTCTTCGGTTGCTTCGCAGGTCTTACTTACTGGTTCCCTAAATCCTTCGGCTTTACGCTGAATGAGAAATGGGGTGTGCGTTCATTCTGGTTCTGGATCATCGGCTTCTTCGTTGCATTCATGCCACTGTACGTACTGGGCTTCATGGGTATGACCCGTCGTGTCAGCCAGAATATCGATCCTGAGTTCCATCCGCTGCTGGTTATCGCCGCGTGTGGTGCAGCACTGATTGCTATCGGTATCCTCTGCCAGCTGATCATGATCTTCGTTTCTGTCCGCGACCGCGACCAGAACCGCGATCTGACCGGTGACCCGTGGGATGCACGTACTCTGGAGTGGTCAACTTCTTCTCCTCCTCCGTTCTACAACTTCGCTATCGTGCCGCAAATTCACGACCGCGATGAGTTCTGGGACATGAAAGAGAAAGGCACCGCTTACAAGCAACCTGCAAAATATGAAAAAATTCATATGCCACGTAACAGCGGCGCAGGCTTCATCATCGCTATGTTGAGTCTGGTTTGTGGTTTCGCATTAATCTGGGATATCTGGTGGCTGGCAGCAGTAAGCTTCCTCGCACTGGTAGTGACCTGGATTGTGAAAAGCTTCGACGAAGATGTTGATTACTACGTATCAGCTGAAGAAGTCGAACGTATTGAAAATCTTCATCATGAACAAATCCGTAAAGCAGGTGTGAAACATGGCAACTGATACCCTGACTAACCACGACGCAGCCCATGCAGAGCATGGGCACCACGACGCGGGTGAGACCAAAGTCTTCGGCTTCTGGATCTACCTGATGAGTGACTGCGTACTGTTTGCGAGCTTGTTCGCAACTTACGCGGTGCTGGTGCACGGGACCGCGGGTGGCCCGACTGGTAAAGACATTTTTGAACTGCCGTTCGTTCTGGTAGAAACCTTCTTCCTGCTGTTCAGTAGTATTACGTACGGCATGGCGATGCTCGGTATGAGCAAGGGCAGTGTGAAAGCAGTCAACGGCTGGTTGTTCCTGACCTTCCTGTTCGGTCTGGGCTTCATCTGCATGGAAGTGTACGAATTCCATCACCTGATCAAAGAAGGTTTCGGTCCGGATCGCAGTGGTTTCCTGTCAGCGTTCTTTGCGCTGGTAGCCACCCACGGGATCCACGTAACCTGCGGTCTGATCTGGATCATCATCATGATGGTACAGGTAAGCCGCCGTGGTCTGAACGCCGTTAACCAAACCCGTCTGATGTGCCTGAGTCTGTTCTGGCACTTCCTGGACGTTGTCTGGATCTGTGTATTCACCGTTGTTTACCTGATGGGGGTATTAGCATGAGTCATTCTGCCACTTCCCACGGCGGCGCAAGCCACGGCAGCGTGAAGTCATACCTGATTGGCTTCATCCTGTCAGTGATCCTGACGGTTATCCCGTTCGCCATGGTCATGAGCGATACTGCTTCGCATTCACTGATCATTGGTACCGTGGTTGCATCCGCGGTCATCCAGATCGTTGTCCATCTGGTGTTCTTCCTGCACTTAAGTACTGCGTCGGAAGCTCGCTGGAATCTGGTGGCATTTCTGTTCACCGCTGTGATTATCTTTATCGTCGTTGTGGGCTCATTGTGGATTATGTATAACCTCAACCTCAATATGATGGTCAGTTAAAGAGCCGAGCTGCACGTGATGATTAAGCAATACCTGCAAGTAACGAAACCAGGAATTATTTTCGGCAACTTAATTTCTGTCATCGGGGGATTCCTCCTTGCTGCCAAAGGCAACATCGACTTCCCACTCTTTCTCGCCACTTTGGTGGGCGTTTCGCTGGTCGTCGCATCGGGTTGTGTGTTTAACAACTTCATCGACCGCGACATCGACCGGATCATGGAAAGAACGAAGAACAGGGCCCTGGTAAAAGGACTTATTCCGCCGAAAACAACCCTGGTTTACGCCACTATTCTGGGTATTGTGGGCTTTGCGTTGTTGTATATCGGCGCCAATCCGCTGGCCATGTGGCTGGCGGTGATGGGCTTTGTGATTTATGTCGGCGTTTACAGCCTGTACATGAAACGCAACTCGGTCTACGGCACGCTGATCGGCAGCTTGTCGGGCGCGGCGCCACCGGTGATTGGTTACTGTGCCGTTTCCGGCCAGTTTGATACCGGTGCGCTGATCCTGCTTCTGATTTTCAGCCTGTGGCAGATGCCGCACTCGTACGCGATTGCCATCTTCCGCTTTAAAGATTATCAGGCTGCAGGCATCCCGGTTCTGCCCGTAGTGAAAGGCATTTCCGTCGCCAAGCATCATATTACCGTCTACATTCTGGCGTTTATGATTGCGACACTGATGCTTACCCTGAGCGGCTATGCAGGTTATAAATACCTGATTGTCGCAGGTGCGGTGAGTGTCTGGTGGCTGGGCATGGCACTGAAAGGTTACAAAGCTGAGAACGACGTGGTCTGGGCGAGGAAGCTGTTTGGCTTCTCCATCGTGACCATTATGTCGCTGAGCTTTATGATGTCTGTGGACTTTAATTCCGCACCCACATCACTGCTAACCTACGTTTGGTAACCCGAGCTGTTAGCCTGACGCGCTGTCGTTCATTCCGATAATCAGCACACTGAAAGGCCAGTAGCGATACTGGCCTTTTCTTTTGTTCTGCCGGAAAGCAAAACCCGTAATATCTGCTAAAGATCCATCGTTTTACCCCAACTCGCCAAAAGCACTACAATGCACGATTGTTATTTTGAGGTAGTAATGTGAACGATAACCAGATGACCCCGCAGGAAAGTCGGGCAACATGGGGACTAGGGACAGTATTTTCTTTACGCATGCTCGGCATGTTCATGGTTCTTCCCGTCCTGACCACCTACGGTATGGCGTTATCCGGTGCCAGCGAAACGCTGATCGGCATCGCAATCGGTATTTATGGCCTTGCACAGGCTGTGTTCCAAATCCCGTTTGGATTGATGTCTGACCGCGTTGGCCGCAAACCGCTGATCGTCTTTGGTTTGATCATTTTCTGTATCGGCAGCATCGTTGCTGCATCCACCGAATCTATCTGGGGCGTGATCATTGGTCGTGCTCTGCAAGGCTCCGGGGCAATTGCCGCCGCGGTCATGGCGCTATTGTCAGATCTCACCCGTGAGCAGAACCGCACCAAAGCGATGGCCTTTATCGGCATCAGCTTCGGCGTGACCTTTGCGATAGCGATGGTGCTCGGCCCAATCATCACGCACGCGTGGGGTTTACATGCGCTGTTCTGGGCGATTGCCGTACTGACTATCATCGGCATCATCATTACCGTCGCCGTTGTCCCCTCCCCTGCCACCCATATTCTTAATCGCGAATCGAGCATGGTGAAAGGCAGCTTCGGCAAAGTGCTGAGCAACCCGAAACTCCTGAAGCTGAATTTCGGCATTTTGTGCCTGCATATCCTGCTGATGTCGAGCTTCGTGGTATTACCGCAGGTGATGGAACACGCAGGCTTCCCTCCAAGCGAGCACTGGCGCGTCTATCTGGTCACCATGCTGACGTCCTTCGTCGCGGTAATCCCGGTTATTATCTACGCCGAGAAAAAACGTCATATGAAGCAGGTCTTCATGGGCTGCGTGGCGGTTTTACTGCTGGCTGAAATCGTGCTGTGGTCTGCCGGTCTGCATTTGTGGGCAGTCATCGCGGGTATCCAGCTCTTCTTCCTTGCTTTTAACGTGATGGAGGCCATTCTGCCGTCGCTTATCAGTAAAGAATCTCCGGCCGGATATAAAGGCACCGCGATGGGGCTTTATTCCACCAGTCAGTTTATCGGCGTGGCGATTGGCGGCAGCTTAGGCGGTTACGTCTACGGTAACGTCGGTGCCGGCGCTGTCTTCCTGGTGTGTGCGGCAATTGCCGTGGTCTGGCTGATGGTCAGCTCGACCATGACCGAACCGCCGTACGTCAGCAGCCTGCGCATCACGCTGTCTGAACTGGCGGTGAAAGATTCTGCCCTGCAGGCGCGTATTATGGCGCAGCCGGGTGTGGCTGAAGCCGTGGTCGTGCCGGAGGAATTCAGCGCTTACGTGAAAGTCGACACAAAACAGACCAACCGCAAGGCGCTGGAACAGCTGGTCAGCGCTGCCTGATTTTTGCACATTTTTACTGTTAATTCCGGCGTGCCTCTAAAAATGGCACGCCATTTCATTTCGATGTTTCCCGCTGTGATACACCTCACTTAAAAATCTCCCGCAATCATTATCCTCAGGAATTCCTTAACAAAAATTCTGTCAGCCATGACGGCTTTTCAGCCTTTGGGGATCTCATGAAAACGTATGCTTTAGTGGGCACCGGCGGGCGCTCTGGTTTGTACATTGACGCGATCACCGGCAAATACCGCCACAACGCAAAGTTTGTGGCTTTCTGCGACACCAATCAGACACGCATGGATTATGCGAATCAGCAGCTGGCGCAGCGTGACATCGCGCCGGTGCCCACCTGGAAAGCCTGCGACTTCGGCGACATGCTCAGCGAGACTAAACCCGACATCGTGATTGTCACCAGCATGGATCGCACGCATGACGATTATATTGTCCGCGCCCTGCATGCCGGTTGTGATGTGATCACTGAAAAGCCGATGACCATTGATGAAAACCGTGCGCTGCGTATTCTCGATGCGGTCGATGCCACTGGCTATCAGGTTCGCGTGGCCTTCAACTACCGTTACGCGCCGCACCACAGCAAAATCCGCGAACTGCTGATGGAGGACACCATCGGCGAAGTCCTTTCTGTGCATTTTGAATGGCTGCTCAATACCGAACACGGCGCTGACTATTTCCGCCGCTGGCACCGTGAAAAGCGCAACTCCGGCGGCCTGCTGGTGCACAAATCCACCCACCATTTTGATCTGATGAATTTCTGGCTTAACAGCACGCCGGAAAAAGTTTATGCACAAGGCGACCTGCGATTTTACGGTAAAGAGAATGCCGAGAAGCGCGGCGTGACGGAGTTTTACCCGCGTGCGCACGGCTATCCGCAGGCTGATAACGACCCTTTTGCCCTGCATATGTCTGATAACGCTCAGCTCAAAGCGTTGTATCTTGATGCCGAGCACGAGGATAACTATTTCCGCGATCAGAGCGTTTTCAGCGACGGTATCAACATTGAAGATACGCTGTCGGTGCTGGTTAAATACCAGAACAAAGTGCAGATGACATATTCACTCAACGCCTATCTGCCATGGGAAGGACTGAACGTAGTATTCAACGGCACCAAAGGGCGCATTGAAATGAAAATCGTCGAGATGTCCTACGTGAATGCTGGCGGTAAACGTGAAAACGAAGGCAGTCTGGAAGAGGCAAAAATAGTGGTGTATCCGCTGTTTGCCAAAGCGTGGGAAGCCGAATTCTCACTGGGCGAAGGCGGTCACGGTGGTGGAGATAACGCCATGCTTGAGGATCTGTTCGGCGAACGTAAAGAGGATCCGTTAAAACGCGCTGCCGATCACCGCGCAGGCGCCATGTCGATCCTGACCGGTATCGCCGGCAATCTCTCCATGCAGCACGATAAACCGATTTACTTTAAAGACTTCGAGCTGGTGAAGCGGCTGCAACAAAAGAAATAGCACACATGAAAAAGGGACGCGATAAGCGTCCCTTATAACTGAGATAACCCAGTAATTTGAATTACAGCACTAATAAGTGAATCGGATCCCTGGCTGCGGCTCAAAGAACGACGATGATTAGTCGCGGAAATTCTTGAACTGGAACGGCTGTCCCAAATCCCCGTTGCGCACCAGCGCCATCACGGCCTGCAAATCATCACGAGCCTTGCCGGTCACGCGAACTTCATCGCCCTGAACCTGCGCCTGGACTTTGATCTTACTGTCTTTGATCAGCTTGACGATTTTCTTTGCCAGCGTCGATTCAATACCTGAGTGCAGTTTGGCTTCCACACTGTAGGTTTTACCGCTGTGATCCATCTGCTCCGGAATTTCCAGCGCGCCACCTTCAATCCCACGTTTGGCTAACTTCTCACGCAGAATATCTACCAGCTGGTTGACCTGAAAATCAGATTCGCTGGCCACTTTGATGCTCTCGTTTTTTTCGTTGAGATCGAAGCTGGCTGGCACATTGCGGAAATCCCAGCGGGTTTGCAGATCACGGCTGGCGTTTTCCACGGCGTTACGAACTTCCTGCATGTCGATTTCGGAAACAATGTCAAAAGACGGCATAATCGCTTCTCCCTGTAGTTTTGTATTGCACGTTATATGGCGTGCATAATACCGCCTTCAACCGCCGATGCCAAACGACAGCAAAGCTCCAGCCACAAATGGGCACGACGGTCAAAAAGTGCAGGTGAAAATGTGATGTGCAGCACAAATGTCTATACTAATACGATAACCGGACAGCAGAATATTCTTTCTACACCCGATTCCTACGGCGTAATTCGCCACCACTCCCGGGAGGCACAATGAAAATTACGGTATTAGGTTGCGGTGCGCTGGGACAACTTTGGCTATCAGCCCTTTATCAGCAAGGCCACGACGTGCAGGGGTGGATCCGCATTCCGCAGCCTTTTTGTGCCGTCAACGTGATTTCCCCGGAAGGCGTGGCGTTTAACCGTAATATGCCGACCAACGATCCGGAGCATCTGGCGCAAAGCGAACTGCTGCTGGTGACGCTCAAAGCGTGGCAGGTTTCCAGTGCGGTCAGCGCACTGATGCCGATGCTCAATGATAATTGCACCATCCTGTTGCTGCATAACGGCATGGGCACGGTGGATGAATTACCGGCTAACCGGCTGGCTATCTTACAAGGCGCCACCACCCACGCCGCCCGGCACGAAGGTAACGCGATTATGCACGTCGCATCGGGTATGACTCACATCGGGCCGGTCACGCCGCGTGGCGCGGCGCACAGTGCGCTGGCGGATACCTTGCATCATGCGCTGCCGGACGTCGCCTGGCACGACAACATCAGGCCGTCGCTGTGGAACAAACTGGCGGTAAACTGCGTGATCAATCCTCTCACCGCGCTTCATGAATGTACTAATGGCGATCTCATCGCCTTCCCTGACCAGATTGAGCAGATTTGTCTGGAAGTGGCACAGGTCATGGCGATAGAGGGATATGAGATCCACAGCGAATCACTGCTGAGTTTTGTCTATCAGGTGATCGACACGACGGCGGCCAACCATTCCTCGATGTTGCAGGATATCCGTCATCAGCGTCACACTGAAATTGATTATATTACCGGTTACGTACTGCGCCGCGGGCGCAAACACGGGCTGAGCCTGCCGGTAAACACCCGCATATTTGAACAAATTAAAAGAAAGGAAAACGACTATGAGCGCATCAGTTCTGGTCTGCCTGGCACCTGGTAGCGAAGAGATTGAAGCTGTCACCGCAATTGATTTGCTGGTTCGCGCAGGCATTGATGTCACCACTGCCAGCGTGGCGGGCGACGGTAATCTGGAAATCCGCTGTTCGCGCGGCGTGCGTATTTTGGCGGATGTCACTCTGGTCGAGGTCGCCGACGACGACTTTGACGTGATCGTGCTGCCGGGCGGCCTCGGCGGAGCGACCTGTTTCAGTGAAAGCCCGCTGCTGGTGGAGAAAGTCCGTCAGATGCACATCAGCGGGAAAATTGTCGCCGCTATCTGCGCTGCGCCCGCGCTGGTGCTGGAATATCACGACTTATTCCCGGTCGGCAATATGACCGGTTTCCCTGGGCTGCGCGATAAAATCGATCCGAATAAATGGTCCGATCGCCGGGTGATTTTCGATCCGCGCGTCAATCTGCTGACCAGCCAGGGACCGGGCACGTCGATGGAGTTTGCCCTGAAGATTATCGATCTGCTGCTCGGTAAAACTAAGGCCGCCGAAATCGCCGCGCAGCTGGTGCTCGCGCCGGGGATTTACAACTATACCGATGAAGGCGCCCGCGAATCCTGACCGGAACCTCAGAAAGTAAAAAGGGGCTCAGCGATGCTGAACCCCTTTATTTTTATCGCCGTGAAACTAAGGGCGATAAACTTTCACATTGTTAAAGCCCTGCTCTTTCAGATACAGCGCCTGCAAACGGCTCATGACGCCGCGATCGCAGTACAACAAATAGGTTTTGCTCTGATCCAAATCGCCGAACTGCGTCGCCAGCTTATAGAATGCCAGCGTCTTCACTTCGACATTCTCCAGTGCCAGCGGGTCTGCTTCAGCTTCATCCGGCGCACGCACGTCGAGCACGATATCGGTAGAAACAAACTCAGCGACGGTTTCGACTTCAGGAACTTCCTGAGCGGCCTGCTCAGCAATTTCACGGATGTCGACGTTTCGCGCTTCGCTGACCACTTTATCCAGCACCGAGAAATCGAACATCGCTTCTTCAGCTTCGATTTTAGCTTTCACCGCTTTTACGGTCGGGCTTTTCGAAATCACACCGCAATATTCCGGCATGGTTTTGGCGAAGTCTTCGGTGCCGATTTCACGGGCAATCTTGATGATGTGCTCTTTATCGTGAGAAATCAGCGGACGCAGGATCAGCGTGTCAGAGACGTTGTCGATCAGGCGTAAGTTGGTCAACGTCTGGCTAGACACCTGGCCCAGCGCTTCGCCGGTCACCAGCGCCTGTACACCGTAACGTTCTGCGATAGAAGACGCTGCGCGCACCATCATACGTTTGAGAACGACGCCCATCTGACCGTCTTCAATTTTTTCCAGGATCTCACCGACCACCGGTTCAAAATCAATGGCAATGAAGCGCACGCGGTGTGAGCTGCCAAAACGGTTCCACAGGTAATGCGCCACCTGTTTTACACCTATTTCATGAGCCGCGCCGCCGAGATTAAAGAAGCAGTAATGCACACGGCAGCCACGACGCATCAGCATATAACTGGAAACGCCGGAGTCGAAACCGCCGGAGATCAGTGACATCACATCTTCCTGCGTGCCGATCGGATAACCGCCCTGACCTTCGAGGCGGCTTTTCACCAGTACCAGTTTGTCGTCGTTGATTTCCAGTTTCACCGTAACTTCTGGCGAAGTCAGATTCACCCGTGCAGACTCAATGTGTTGATTCAGACCGCCGCCCACGTAGCGTTCTACGTCGCCGGAGCTGAATTCATGCTTACCGCGACGTTTAACACGCACGCAGAAGGTTTTTCCTTCCACTTCAGAACGATAGGCTTCAAGCGCCTGTTCGAAAATGTTATGCATGTCGGTATAAGGACGATCTTCCACTTCTTCTACGTAGCGGATGCCCGGAATGCGGCACAGCATTTCCTGGATGAGATCGTGTTTGCTTTCGTCTTTGCTGCGAACTTCGATATGATCCCAATGGCGTACGACTGCCAGCGTCTCATCATGCGGTCGCACAATGTTGCGAATGCTGCTTGAGAGGATCTTAATGAAGCGCAAACGCACAGATTGGCTCTTGATGGTGATTTCAGGGAACAATTTAATGATAAACTTCATGGCAGTCTTTTGTTAGCAGGTTAAAGAACGGGGTAGTAAGTCGCTGAATAAGGATCTAGGATCCTATTATTGCTAAGCCTTATGTTTGTTTATGAATCATCAGTTTTGTGCCACATTGGGCTTAGCAATAAACTCAGCGGCGCAGAGTATATCACTTTTCATGGATATTCTGCGCGCAAAACCAAACAGCAGTGCCATGCTTAACGGGATGTCTCCCTGGGCTGAGAACCGACCCTGCCGTCTCAGCGCTCTGGTCACCGAGTCTGATCAACGATATTGAAAGAGAATTATGCCGAAAAAATCTGCACCACCCGCCAATTTCGAAACGGCTCTGGCCGACCTGGAACAGATCGTTGCCCGCCTTGAATCAGGCGAATTGCCTTTAGAAGACGCGCTGAATGAATTTGAGCAAGGCGTCCAGCTTGCCCGTCAGGGCCAGCAAAAACTGCAACAGGCCGAACAGCGTGTACAGATCCTGCTCGACAGCGATGAAGATGCACCGCTGGCACCTTTCACACCGCAAGCTGAGTAAAGGTTTATGTCTGAAGCGATGTCTCTTTCTCCGGCTGGCGAGTTCTCCCGTGAGCTGCGCGCCATGCAGCAGCGCGTTGACAGCGTACTGACCGCGTATATAGATGCGCAGCCGCTGGCTGATTTACCGCTGGTTGAAGCGATGCGCTACGGTGCGTTGCTCGGCGGTAAACGCATGCGCCCTTATCTGGTGTACGCCACCGGGCAGCTGTTCGGGCTGGATTTGAAAAATCTTGATGCGCCCGCGGCGGCGGTCGAATGCATTCATGCTTATTCGCTGATCCATGACGATCTGCCGGCGATGGATGACGACGATCTGCGTCGCGGACAGCCGACCTGTCACATCAAATTTGGTGAAGCGAACGCTATCCTCGCCGGTGACGCGCTGCAAACGCTGGCGTTCACTATTTTAGCCGACGGCGACATGCCGGACGTACTGGTTAAAGATCGTCTGTCGATGGTGTCCGAACTGGCCACTGCCAGCGGCGCCAGCGGCATGTGCGGCGGACAAGCGCTGGATCTGGCCGCCGAAGGCCAGCAGGTCAGCCTTGATGCACTGGAAAAAATCCACCGCCATAAAACCGGTGCGCTGATCCTTGCCGCTGTGCGCATGGGTGCGCTGGCCGCCGGCAATACCGGACGCGCCGTTTTGCCTATACTGGATACCTATGCACAGGCGATTGGCCTGGCGTTTCAGGTTCAGGATGACATTCTGGATGTGATTGGCGATACCGCCACGTTGGGCAAACGTCAGGGTGCTGATCAACAACTCGGTAAAAGTACTTACCCTGCCCTGCTGGGGCTCGACGGCGCAAAGGCCAAGGCCATGGACCTGTATCAGGAAGCCGTTTCCGCACTGGACCAGCTCGCCGCGCTTTCTTACAACACAGCGCCACTTCTCGCGTTAGCCAGCTTCATTATTGAGCGCGATAATTAATACTTACTATGAGCAACTGATGAGTCTTGAACTAGCCAAATACCCGACACTGGCGCTGGCGGAGAATCCTGAAGATCTCCGTTCACTTCCTAAAGAGAGCCTGCCTAAGCTCTGCGACGAACTGCGCCAGTATTTACTGGCCAGCGTCAGCCAGTCCAGCGGACACTTTGCGTCCGGGCTGGGAACGGTTGAACTGACCGTAGCCATGCACTATGTCTACAATACGCCGTTCGACCACGTGGTCTGGGACGTCGGCCATCAGGCCTATCCGCATAAAATATTGACCGGACGCCGTGACCGGATTTCCACCATCCGCCAGAAAGGCGGCCTGCACCCATTCCCGTGGCGCGGTGAAAGCGAGTACGACACGCTGTCTGTCGGTCACTCTTCGACGTCAATCAGCGCCGGTCTGGGCATGGCCGTGGCCGCCGAGCGTGAAGGCAAGAACCGCCGTACTGTCTGCGTAATTGGTGATGGCGCGATCACGGCAGGTATGGCATTCGAAGCCATGAACCACGCCGGTGATATCAAGCCGGACATGCTGGTTATCCTCAACGACAACGAGATGTCAATTTCCGAAAACGTAGGGGCGCTGAACAATCATCTGGCGCAGCTGTTATCCGGTAAGTTGTATTCCCATCTGCGTGAGGGCGGTAAGAAAGTCTTGTCCGGCATTCCGCCTATCAAAGAGCTGGTACGCCGTACTGAAGAACATCTGAAAGGCATGATGGTACCAGGCACGCTGTTTGAAGAGCTGGGCTTTAACTACATCGGCCCGGTTGACGGACACGACGTGGTGGCGCTGGTGCAAACGCTGAAAAACATGCGTGACCTCAAAGGCCCGCAGTTGCTGCACATTATGACCAAAAAAGGCAAGGGCTATGCACCTGCCGAAAAGGATCCGATTGGCTGGCACGCAGTGCCGAAATTCGATCCGGCATCCGGTATTTTGCCAAAAGGCAAAGAGGGTTTACCGACCTATTCGAAAGTCTTCGGCGACTGGCTGTGCGAAACGGCGGCTAAAGACAGCAAGCTGATGGCGGTGACGCCTGCGATGCGTGAAGGCTCCGGCATGGTGCGCTTCTCCCGCGAATATCCGCAGCAATATTTCGACGTGGCGATTGCTGAGCAGCACGCCGTGACCTTTGCGGCGGGTCTGGCGATCGGCGGCTACAAGCCGGTTGTCGCGATCTACTCCACCTTCCTGCAACGCGCCTATGATCAGGTGATCCATGACGTAGCGATTCAGAATCTGCCGGTGCTGTTTGCCATCGACCGTGGCGGTATTGTCGGTGCCGACGGCCAGACGCATCAGGGCGCGTTCGATCTCTCGTTCCTGCGCTGCATTCCGAACATGATCATCATGACACCAAGTGATGAAAACGAATGCCGTCAGATGCTCCATACCGGTTATCACCATAATGGCGGTCCGGTAGCGGTGCGTTATCCGCGCGGTACCGGCACTGGCGCAACCTGCGAGCCGCTGGCGTCACTGCCAATGGGTAAAGGTGTGGTGCGCCGCGAAGGCGAGAAAGTGGCGATCCTTAACTTCGGGACTTTGTTACCGGATGCGCTGGAAGCCGCTGAAAAACGTAATGCCACCGTGGTGGACATGCGCTTTGTGAAACCGCTGGACGAAGCCCTGATTCTGGAACTGGCCGCCAGCCACGAAGTGCTGGTGACGGTTGAGGAAAACGCCATTATGGGCGGCGCAGGCAGCGGCGTGAACGAACTGCTGATGGCCAAACGTATGCTGGTGCCGGTGCTCAATATCGGTCTGGCGGACAACTTTGTGCCACAGGGTACACAGGACGAAATTCGTCATGACGTCGGTCTGGATGCCGAAGGGATCGACCGTCAAATCACCGACTGGCTGGCCTGATCATTTCCCCCTCTTTCTCCTGAAAGAGGGGATTTCTCCCTCCATACCCTCATCTCTTGCGCAATCCTGCCGTTCTGTGAGCTACAGTTAAGCATGCTAATCATTTTTTTACGCCTGCCGGTCTTGGCGCAGGCTTTAACGGAGAGATGCAATGCAATACACCACGTTGGGAAAAACCGGTCTGAAAGTGTCGCAACTGTGTCTGGGTTGTATGACGTATGGCGAACCGGATCGCGGCAGACATGCCTGGACGCTGCCGGAAGAGAGCAGCCGCCCGATCATCAAACAGGCGCTTGATGCGGGCATTAACTTCTTTGATACAGCCAACAGCTATTCTGACGGCAGCAGCGAAGAGATCGTCGGACGTGCGCTGAAGGACTTTGCAAAACGCGATGACATCGTTGTCGCTACCAAAGTGTTTTATCCGATTACCGGTCTGGAAGGCGGATTGTCACGCGCCTCTGTCATGCAATCCATCGACGACAGCCTGCGCCGACTCGGCATGGAGTATGTCGATCTGCTGCAAATCCACCGCTGGGATTACAACACGCCGATTGAAGAAACGCTGGAAGCGCTGAATGATGTGGTGAAAGCCGGGAAAGCGCGTTTTATCGGTGCATCATCGATGCACGCCCATCAGTTTAAACAGGCGCTGGATATTTCCGAGCAAAATGGCTGGGCGCGTTTCGTCTCGATGCAGGATCAATACAACCTCATTCAGCGTGAAGAAGAGAAAGAGATGTATCCGCTGTGCCTGGAAGAAAACATCGCGGTGCTGCCGTGGAGCCCGCTGGCACGGGGTAAGTTAACGCGTCCGTGGGGTGAAACCACTGCGCGTTCAGTCTCTGACAGTTTTGCCAATACGTTGTACGACGCCACCGACGAAGCTGACGGTAAAATCGCTGAACGTGTCGGTAAAATTGCCGAAGACCACGGAGTGCCGCGTGCTCAGATTGCGCTGGCGTGGATCCTCAGCAAACACGTGATCACGGCACCTATCATCGGTGCTTCCCGCCCCGCTCATCTCGATGACGCGATTGCTGCGTTGAACATCAGGCTGACCATCGAAGAAATCGCCGAACTGGAAATGGCTTACGTACCGCACAAGGCCGTCGGTTTTGAATAAGATCAGCGAAACATTTTGAGTTAAAAAAAAGGCGCGACAGAATCAACCTGCCGCGCCTTTTTTTACATTGAATCAAACCGTCTAACGGCCCGTCAGGCGAAGTGATCAAACCCCTGCCATTCCAGCTCTACCTGTTTGCCGCCGCGCAAGAACTTAATACCTTCCGACAGCGGTGCGATCTGACCGACACAGGTGAAATCTACACCCAGATGGCTCAGCGCAACGTCCAGCGCGCCCCGGTTTATTTCCGGTACGGTGAAGCAAAGCTCGTAATCTTCGCCGCCGGTCAACGCCCATTTCAGCGCCTGCTCAGGATCAGCAATTTTCTTCATCGCGTCAGACAACGGGATAGCGTCAAGATCCAGACGCGCGCCGCAGTCGCTGGCTTTCAGAATGTGTTTCAGATCGGAAATCAGCCCGTCAGAGAGGTCGATGGCCGACGTGGCTAAATCACGCAGCGCCTGCCCCTGCAAAACGCGCGGCGATGGCCGCAGATGACGTTTGAGCAGAAACTCGCGGGATTTATCATCACTGATGTTCAGCTGTTCCAGCAGTACCGCCAGACCCGCCGCGCTGTCACCCAACGTGCCGGTCACGAAAATCCAGTCGCCGACGCCCGCGCCGGAACGCGTTAATGCGCGCCCAACGGGAACCAGCCCCTGAATGGTCAGCGTCATGCTCAACGGACCGCGCGTAGTATCGCCGCCAATCAGCTGCATGCCGTAATAGTTAAGTTGTTCGAACAGGCTGTCGCTGAATGCTTCTAACCAGTCGGCTTTCACCTCAGGCAGCGTCAGTGCGAGAGAAACCCAGGCCGGATCCGCGCCCATTGCGGCCAAATCACTGAGGTTTACTGCCAGCGCTTTGTAACCCAAATCGGCCGGAGAAATGGTTTTAAGGAAATGAATGCCTTCGACCAGGGTATCAGTACTGACTGCCAGTAGCTGCTTTTCGCCCACCGTCAGTAAGGCACAATCATCACCAATGCCTAACTGAACATCCTGCCGGGCAGTTCTGAACCGGTTAAAGTAGCGATTGATAACGTCAAATTCGCCGGATGCCATAGTACAATTCCAAATCGTTAGAATGACTTAAGGCCGGAAAACCGGCCTTAAGAGGGGTGTCACACAGAAGATAAGCGAGGTGACATCACCAGACTATCAACAGAGCGCGCATTCGGCTGAAAATGAGTGTGATCATTTATCAGAAACGCTGACTCTGGCTGACATTATTTTTTGCGAATATGCGGGCCCGCTTTGTCCAGCACACCGTTGACAAACTTGTGGCTGTCTTCAGCGCCGAAGGTTTTCGCCAGTTCGATCGCTTCATTGATGGCCACTTTGTAAGGGACATCCTGGCGCTTGCTCAGCTCAAACAGAGCCAGACGCAAGATAGCTCTTTCCACCTGGCCTAATTCATCCAGCTGACGTGACAGGTATGGCGCCATCAATGCATCGAGTTTCTCTGCACTGTTTGCTACACCCGACAACAGTTCGCGGAAATAGGCAATGTCTACGTCTTTGACATCCTGCTCGGTCAGGAATTCTAATTCAACATCGGCGATGTCATTTTTCGACAACTGCCAGGAGTAAAGCGCCTGAACGGCACATTCACGGGCGCGGCGACGAGCAGCAGGTTTCACGGATTTCCCCTTAACTAGATTCAGGCCTTAATAGCCTTGATAACATTAATCATTTCAAGCGCGGTCAGTGCAGCTTCTGCACCTTTATTACCGGCTTTTGTCCCTGCACGTTCGATGGCTTGTTCAATGCTTTCTGTTGTCAGCACACCAAAGGCAACCGGGATTTCGCTGTTCATTGCAACGCTGGACAAGCCAGAGCTGCATTCGCCCGCGACGAATTCAAAGTGGGCTGTGCCCCCGCGGATCACGGTACCGAGTGCAACCACGGCGTCGTACTTACCGCTTTCAGCCAGAGCACGGGTTGCCAGAGGCAATTCGTATGCGCCAGGGACCCAGACTACGGTGATGTTGTCATCGCTGACCTGACCAATACGTTTCAACGCATCAATAGCACCGGAAAGCAGGCTGTCGTTGATGAAATTGTTAAAACGAGCAATCGCGATCGCTACGCGCGCGTTAGGCGTGGCTACAACACCTTCAATAACGTTCATAGTTTTCCTTAAAGTGGGTTCAGGAGTTTCTCAACCCCAGCCGCAGGGGGGCGGATTCTATCATAAAATTACCCTGTCTGGACATGTGCTTTTAAACCCATGCGGACAAGGAGGCGTAAAATTCTCAGTACGATGTTTTCAGCACGCTATTCAGTACTGCGGTTTCATGCGCAGACGCAGATCCTGGCCAATCTGCCGGACATCGCTGAAGGCGAATTCCGCCGCATCGCTCAGATGCTGCAATCCGGGCAGTTCACACAGCGCCCGGCCATTATTACCCAATAACTTAGGTGCCATATAAACGATTAATTCATCAACCAGACCGGCTTGTAATAAGGCACCGGCGAGTTGTGCGCCTGCTTCGACCCAGACAGAGTTTATCTGACGCTTCGCCAGCTGCATCATCAGCAGAACCAGATCGATTCGATTGTCGCGGCCAGGAACGCACCATTGCTCTACGGATTCAGGCCAGAGTTGATTATCCTTCTCCAGACGCGCCAGCAGCACATCACCGGGGAGTTTCATCAGCTGATGCTCAGGGGTGACACGGTTCTGGCTGTCGAGAATGATCCGCAGCGGTTGGCGCAGATTTTCTTCGGGATAAATCGCCTGCACGTCGCTGCCCAGTTCGCTCCAGCGCACGTTCAGCGATGGATTGTCGGCCAGCACGGTAGCACTGGTACTGAGAATGGCTGAGCTTTCTGCGCGAAAACGCTGAACGTCAGCGCGCGCTGCAGCAGATGTGATCCACTGGCTTTCGCCCGAGGCCATTGCCGTTCTGCCATCCAACGAAGCGCCCATTTTCAGCTGCACGTAAGGGAAACCGGTGCGCATCCGCTTGAGGAAACCAAGATTGACGGCTTCCGCCTGCGAATGCATCAGGCCGTGGCTGACATCCACACCATTTTGCTTGAGGCGATATAAACCACGCCCGGCGACTTCCGGGTTCGGATCCTGCATGGCGGCCACCACGCGGGTGATCCCGGCGGCCAGCAGCGCATCGGCACACGGCGGCGTGCGCCCGTGGTGGCTGCAAGGTTCGAGCGTCACATAGGCCGTGGCACCTTTGGCTTTTTCGCCTGCCATGCGTAACGCATGGACTTCAGCATGAGGTTCACCGGCACGCACATGGTAGCCTTCACCGATGATTTCGCCATTAAGCACAATGACACAGCCGACGTTCGGGTTTGGCGTGGTAGTGAAACGTCCGCGGCGCGCCAGCTCGAAAGCACGCGCCATAAAACGTTCATCAGAAGCTTTTTCGGACAGCATTAACGTTCCTTAATCCTGAAGACGGGCAATCTCTTCGCCAAATTCGCGGATATCTTCAAAGCTGCGATACACCGATGCGAAGCGGATATAGGCCACTTTATCCAGTCCTTTCAGCGCATCCATCACCAGACCGCCGATCATTTTGGCTGGAATTTCACGTTCGCCGGTGGCGCGCAACTGGGATTTAATGTGGCTGATGGCGGTTTCAACGTCATCTGAACTGACCGGCCGCTTTTCCAGCGCTTTCAGGAATCCGCTACGTAATTTGTCTTCATTAAAAGGTTCGCGGACTTCATTGCTTTTTATGACGCGCGGCATCACCAGTTCCGCCACTTCAAACGTGGTGAAACGTTCATGGCACACCAGGCACTGACGGCGGCGGCGAACCTGCGATCCATCGCCCACCAGGCGGGAATCAATGACTTTAGTATCAACAGCGGCACAAAATGGGCAATGCATAGCACTTCCTGATCGCGAACTCAATTGGACATCAGTTTAACCCGAAGTGTGCCGACAACAAAGGCTGTCGCTACTTTCATAGACATCGGGTTAAACTTACGCATCTCTATTAGTGCCCGGACGGATGTTACATCGGGCAGAAGAAAGGAAATCTCTGATATGACGAAACACCCTCGCCTTTGGCTGGCCTGCGCCGCATTGCTCAGCCTGACCGGCTGCGCGAAGCAAAATCCACAATTGCCGGAACTGAAAACCGAAGTGGGCCAGCTGAATCAGAAACTGCAACGGCTGACCGATTTGGCCGTCGCGCTGGAGCAGCAGACCACGCTTAACCGTCAGTCCACCAACGGCGTGTATTTGCTGCCTGCGGCGAAAAGCCCGGCGCTGCTGAAAAGTGATCTGGGTGAACTGACCGTCACGCTGCTGCGTGTGGCACCTGACGCGAGCGGATTACAGGCCGTTCTGGAAGTGAAGAATAATGCCGGTCAGCCGTTGCCGCCGTTTACCGCGTCCCTGAGCTGGGGCCAGCTGGATCCGGTGACCGGCAAACCACTGACCGTGGATATGCAAACCCAAAACATCACCGTCGAACCGGATTTGTTACCGGGGCCGGTAAAAACTTTCGACGTGAAGTTTAGTCAGGTCACGATGGAAACGCTGGGCTTTATCCATTTGCATAATATGGTTGCCACGCCTCAGCCCGCGCCGGTTCAGCCGTAACCCCCCCAAATGTCAGACAAAAAAAACCCCGCAACGCGGGGTTTTTTATTACTGAACGGTTTGCAGATTAAGGCAGAATCGAAGGCTGATCTGCACCTTCTTTTTCAACTTTTTGCTGCAACATGTGTTCACGCTTCATGCCCAGTTTCAGAGCCAGCGCCGAAGCAACGTAAATCGATGAAGCCGTACCAATTGAAACACCAATCAACATGGTCAGTGAGAAACCACGCAGCAATGCACCACCAAACAGATACAGCATCAGGATCACGACTAACGTGGTACCGGATGTGATTAATGTTCTGTGCAACGTCTGGGTCAACGACACGTTAAAGATTTCGTAAGATGTCCCGCGACGGATCTTGCGGAAGTTCTCACGAATACGGTCCGATACTACGATGCTGTCGTTAAGCGAGTAACCGATAACCGACATTAACGAAGCAACGATAGTCAGGTCGACCTCGATATGGAACAACGAGAGCACACCCATGGTGATCACCACGTCGTGAGCAAGTGCGATAACAACACCTGCTGCCAGACGCCACTCGAAGCGGAAACCGACGTAAACCAAGATAGCGATCAGCGCCACTAACAGCGCCATAGCACCATTTTGCGCCAAATCAGCACCTACGCTCGGGCCAACGAACTCGATACGTTTGACCTGGGCATTCTGGCTGGTCGTTTCGTTAATCACGCTAAGAACTCTGGCACCCAGTTCCTGGCCGCCTGTTTCACCCTTAGTCGGTGGCATACGAACCATGATGTCACGGCTGCTACCAAAGTTCTGTACCAGCGGTTCTGCAAAGCCTGCTTTCTCAAGCGAAGCGCGCATCACGTCCAAATCCGCAGGTTTTTCCAGCGAGATTTCAATGACCGTACCGCCGGTGAAATCCAGACCCCAGTTGAAACCCTTCACACCGATAATGGCGATAGAAAGGATCAACAGGAAACCGGAGATACCGAAAGCCCAGTAATCCCAGCGCATAAAGTCATAGACTCTACGGCCGTGGTTTAATTGTTCTACAGTATATTCCTGTGCCACAACGCACTCCTCAGATAGACAGCTTTTTGATGCGCTTGCCGCCGTACAACAGGTTTACGATGGCACGGGTACCGACGATTGCGGTAAACATTGACGTCGCTACACCAATACCGGTTGTAATCGCAAAGCCTTTAATTGCCCCGGTGCCGACGGCATACAGGATGATGACCTTGATTAGCGTCGTGACGTTGGCATCAAAGATGGAGCTGAACGCGCCTTTGTAACCTTCATCAATAGCCTGCTGTACTGTACGTCCGTTACTAAGTTCTTCCTTAATACGTTCGTTGATCAGTACGTTGGCATCAACCGCTACGGCAAGGGTTAATACGATACCCGCAATACCCGGCATAGTCAGTGTTGCCCCTGGTATCAGAGACATGATCCCAACAATAAGCACCAGGTTAGCAATCAGCGCAGAGGTCGCAATCAGGCCAAACTTCTTATAGAAGAACAGCATGAAGATAATTGAGACCGCAAGTCCTGCCAGACAGGCTTCCAGACCTTGCTTGATGTTTTCCATCCCTAGGGTCGGGCCGATGGTACGTTCTTCAACAATCTGAATTGGCGCGATCAACGCACCGGCACGCAGCAGCAGAGACAGCTGACGGGCTTCATTCGGATCGTTCACACCGGTGATGCGGAAGCTGTTGCCCAGACGTGACTGAATGGTCGCCACGTTGATGACTTCTTCCTGTTTCGCCAGAATCGAACGGCCGTTGGCATCTTTCTTACCGCTGTCTTTATATTCCACGAACAGGGTCGCCATCGGTTTGCCGATGTTATCCTTCGTGAAGTTAGACATGGCGTTACCGCCAGCGCTGTCGAGAGAGATGTTTACCTGCGGCTGATTGTACTCATCCATGCTGGAGGTGGAGTCAGTGATATGGTCACCGGTCAGGATCACGCGTTTGTACAAGACAACCGGGCGGCCTTCACGGGTATTTTTCACTTCGCTGTCACCCGGCACGCGGCCAGAAGTTGCAGCGGTAGCATCCACATTGGTGTTGACCAGACGGAATTCCAGCGTCGCGGTCGCGCCGAGAATTTCTTTCGCGCGAGCGGTGTCCTGAATACCCGGCAACTCAACCACAATACGGTCAGCACCCTGACGCTGTACCAGCGGCTCGGCCACACCCAGTTGGTTAACACGGTTACGCAAGATGGTGATGTTTTGCTGAACGGCATACTCGCGAGCTTCACTCAGACGAGCATCAGTCATCACCACTTTTATGGCGTTATCGCCACTGTTGGTGATCACTAAATCGCGATGACGTGGGCCGAGGAAGCTGACCGCAGAATCGCGGGTGGCAGCATCACGGAATCGCACTTCAACGCCATAGTTGTCGAGCTTACGCACCGTGGCATAAGGAATATTCTTGTCGCGCAGATCGCTGCGCATGTTGTCCATTGTCTGCTCTTGCAGCTTACTCAGCGCGGTATCCATATCCACTTCCATCAGGAAGTGCACACCACCACGTAAGTCGAGGCCCAGCTTCATCGGCTCGGCACCCAGCATGCTCAACCAGCGCGGCGTTGCAGGCGCGAGGTTCAGTGCAATGACAAACTTGTCGCCCAGCGCTTCGGTCAGCGCTTCACGTGCACGAAGCTGTACATCCGTGTCATTGAAACGGGCAAGAATAGCGCCATTTTCCAGAGCAACTGATTTGATCTGAATTTTGCTTTGATCTAATACGTTACGGACTTGGTCCAGCGTTGCTTCACTGGCGTCGGAACCCCGAGCACCAGTGATTTGAACAGCCGGATCCTCACCATAAAGGTTGGGAAGTGCATAAAGCAGCCCGACGATGACCACAACGATCAGCATCAGATACTTCCACGCAGGATAACGGTTTAACACGGCAGTTCCCTTCGGGAAAATCGAAAATTAGATAGACTTCATCGTGCCTTTTGGCAGAACTGCTGCCACGAAGTCACGCTTGATCATCACTTCGTTAGTGTCGTTCAGTGCGATAACGACATAGCCGGTTTCAGCCACTTTCGTTACGCGACCGATCAGGCCACCGGTGGTCATCACTTCGTCACCTTTACCGATGGAATCCATCAGTTTTTTGTGTTCTTTAGAGCGTTTCTGCTGCGGGCGCAGGATCATGAAATAGAAAATCAGACCAAAAACCACCAGCATAATAACCAGAGAGTAAGGACTTCCCTGTGACGGTGCGCCAGACGCTGCGACAGCATCGGAAATGAAAAGACTCATTTAAATTCCCTCATTGTTGTTGTGAAGCAAAAGAGTTGTTGTAAAAAATACCGTATTTCCAAAATGGAGTCTGGCGATGAAACGTCTCGCACAATACCCCATTATGACGGCTCAACAAATGATAAAATCGGCACCGCCCTGAGGTGATACCGACACGACTAAGAAATCAGAAGTTTAAAGGCGGAACCGGTTTGCCTTTACTCTCGTAGAAGTCTGTCACAAAGAGCTCTAATTTACCCTCTTCGATAGCCTGGCGTAAACCGGCCATCAGACGCTGGTAATAGCGCAAATTATGAATGGTATTTAAACGCGCACCCAGAATTTCGTTGCAACGGTCGAGATGATGCAAGTAGGCGCGGCTATAATTGCGACACGTGTAGCAATCACAGTGTTCATCCAGCGTCGAGGTGTCATCTTTATGCTTGGCATTACGGATTTTCACGATGCCGTCGGTGACGAACAGGTGGCCGTTACGCGCGTTACGCGTTGGCATTACACAGTCAAACATATCGACACCGCGACGCACGCCTTCCACCAAATCTTCCGGTTTGCCGACGCCCATCAGATAACGAGGTTTGTCTTGCGGAATTTGCGGGCAAACGTGCTCGAGGATACGGTGCATGTCTTCTTTCGGCTCGCCTACCGCCAAACCGCCCACAGCGTAACCATCAAAGCCGATATCTACCAGCCCTTTTAATGATACATCTCGTAAATCTTCGTAAACGCTTCCCTGGATAATCCCGAACAAAGCATTCTTATTATTCAATTCGTTGTGACGATCGCGACTGCGTTGCGCCCAGCGCAAAGACATCTCCATCGAGCGTTTGGCGTAATCCCAGTCGGCAGGATATGGCGTACATTCGTCGAAGATCATCACGATGTCAGAGCCGAGATCGTTTTGGATCTCCATGGATTTTTCCGGGCTCAGGAACACCGGATCTCCGTTGATCGGGTTACGGAAATGCACACCCTCCTCTTTGATTTTGCGCATCGCACCCAGGCTGAACACCTGGAAACCGCCGGAATCAGTGAGGATCGGGCCGTGCCAGTTCATGAAATCATGCAAATCGCCATGCAGCTTCATGATTTCCTGACCCGGACGCAGCCACAGGTGGAAGGTGTTACCGAGCAGGATCTGTGCGCCGGTTTCTTTAACTTCTTCCGGGGTCATGCCTTTAACGGTGCCGTAGGTACCGACGGGCATAAAGGCCGGGGTTTCGACCACGCCGCGTTCAAAGACCAGACGTCCGCGACGGGCGCGGCCATCAGTAGTGCTTAATTCGTACTTCACATTGCCTCCAGCATCAGAGAAACAGTCTGATGAGGTTAAGTCCGTGGCATGACGCCCGGAAAAGAAAGCCCGAATGCACCGAGTGCGTCCGGACCGGTAGTTTTAAAAAACTTACTCGCCCACCACTTCCTGAGGGGCCAGCGGGTTACGGTTGATGAACATGGCATCACCGTAACTAAAGAAACGGTACTGCTCAGCCACCGCCTGATGGTAAGCATTCATGGTGTTTTTGTATCCGGCAAACGCCGACACCAGCATGATCAGGGTCGATTCAGGCAGATGGAAGTTCGTTATCAGGGAATCAATCACCTGATAGTGATAACCCGGATAGATGAATATCTTAGTATCACCGAAGAACGGTGCAATCAGCGCATCTTCGCTGGCTTTCGCGGCACTTTCCAGCGAACGGACAGACGTGGTACCCACGGCCACCACTTTGTTACCGCGCGCTTTACACGCCAGCACCGCATCCACCACGTCCTGAGGCACTTCGGCATACTCAGCGTGCATGATGTGGTCTTCGATGGTATCTACGCGTACCGGCTGGAACGTCCCCGCGCCGACGTGCAGCGTGACGAACGCAAATTCCACGCCCTTTTCTTTCAGCGCATCCATCAGCGGCTGATCAAAGTGCAGACCGGCAGTCGGTGCAGCAACAGCCCCCAGACGTTCACTGTAGACTGTCTGATACAGTTCGCGGTCGGCATCTTCGTCAGGACGGTCAATGTACGGCGGCAGCGGCATATGGCCGATTTCGTTGAGCAGGGTAAAGACATCGCGGTCTTCATTAAATTCCAGCTCAAACAGCGTATCGTGACGCGCCACCATCGTGGCTTTAATGTCTTCTTTATCACCGAGCAGCAACTCTGCGCCGGGCTTCGGAGATTTTGAGGCGCGAACGTGCGCCAGAACGCGGTGCGAATCCAGAACGCGTTCAACCAGCACTTCAATCTTGCCACCGCTGACCTTACGGCCAAACACGCGGGCGGGGATCACGCGGGTATTGTTGAAGACCAGCAGATCACCGGGCAGGATTTTATCGAGAATGTCGGTGAACACGCCGTGCGTTAACTCACCGCTCGGCCCGTCCAGAGACAACAAACGACAGCCGCTGCGCTGGGTCTGCGGATAGCGGGCGATCAGGGATTCCGGGAGTTCAAAAGAAAAATCGGCAACACGCATGGGTTTTCACTTCACTTTAACGACAAAAACAGGCGGCTTAGTCTAGTGGGACGGGGCATCCCCTGCAAGCTTCTGCGCTAATAAAGGCACCCGCTGACCTGTCAGAGATCACGTTTCCTGCGTTATACTTCGCCGATGAATTTTTTAGCGCACCTCCATCTGGCCTCACTGGCCGACAGTTCCCTGCTGGGCAATTTGCTGGCGGACTTCGTTCGCGGCAATCCTGACGGACAATATTCTGCTGAAATCGTCAGCGGGATCCGTATGCATCGCCGCGTTGATACCCTGACCGACTCCCTGCCCGAAGTGCGGATCGCGCGCAGCTATTTCCGTGATGATTTCCGCCGCGTCTCGCCGATCACGCTCGACGTGGTGTGGGATCACTTCCTGTCGCGCCATTGGGCGACAATTCATCCACAGCAACCGCTGGAAGATTTTCTTGCCGCCTGTCAGCAGGAAATTACGCCGCATTTGCCGGATATGCCGGAGCCTTTCCAGAATCTGAATGCCTGGTTATGGCCGGAGCGCTGGATGGAACGCTACGCCGCACTTCCGTTTATCGCCGATGTACTTCGCGGCATGGCCTCACGGCGGCCAAAACTCAGTGCACTGACCGGTTCCTTCCACGATATCGAACTGAACTATGACGCGCTCGAGCAGTTATTCTGGCAATTTTACCCGGTGATGATGCAGCAGGCGAAAGATCGTCAACTCTGACAAACCGCGCTAAACCTGTGAGTCACAGCACAAATCCCTGCAAGACAGGTGGTTGTTGATAAAGAACCGTGAGACTTAGATCAAATACTGATAGCCGGATGCTATCTGATTGATTGGCGCGATGGGGTTTATTCACTACCGGCTTGCCCCTATACTGGCAGTCGTTTTGTTCACCCTTTCCACCTACGATGCCCTCATGGGTCTTAAAAGGAGTAATTTATGGTTCTGGTAACTCGCCCAGCCCCTGATTTCACCGCAGCTGCAGTACTCGGCAGCGGCGAAGTAGTTGAAAACTTCAACTTCAAAAAACACACCGCAGGCAAACCAACTGTTATCTTCTTCTGGCCAATGGACTTCACTTTCGTTTGTCCTTCTGAGCTGATCGCTTTCGATCACCGTTACGAAGAATTCCAGAAACGTGGCGTAGAAGTGGTAGGCGTTTCCTTTGACTCCGAGTTCGTTCACAACGCATGGCGTAACACCCCTGTTGAGAAAGGCGGCATCGGCCCTGTCAAATACGCAATGGTTGCTGACATCAAACGCGAAATTCAGAAAGCCTACGGTATCGAACATCCGGACGCTGGTGTTGCACTGCGCGGCTCCTTCCTGATCGACAAAGAAGGCGTTGTCCGTCACCAGGTAGTGAACGATCTGCCACTGGGTCGTAACATCGACGAAATGCTGCGTATGGTTGACGCGCTGCAATTCCACGAAGAGCACGGCGAAGTGTGCCCGGCTCAGTGGGAAAAAGGCAAAAAAGGCATGGGCGCATCTCCGGATGGCGTGGCTAAATACCTGTCTGAAAACGCTTCAAACCTGTAATCCTCTTCGGATATCAAGGTCAATAACGGTCAGCCTCGCTGGCCGTTTTTTTTTGCCTGCCATTTGCCACGATCACAGTTCTCCCCTTCCTTCTGCTCACTCCCGGTCTTTTACGTCTACGCTGAAAACGTATCACCTGCGTCAGAGTGGTACGCACTTTTATAAAGAGTGGCGTGCGCTTTGCATAAATGTATTGCGTTAAACAACATCGTTAACACCCAAAAAAGCGTTATCACACAAGAGCCTGAAGGTTCTGATTTTCAAAAGACAGGAGTTTACATGTTACGGAGTCCATGGAAAAAATCGCTCATCGCGCTGGCTATTTTTACCAGTTTTCCGCTGCTGGCCGCGTCAAATCCGGCCGTTGAAGCGAAAAACGGTATGGTCGTCACCTCGCAACATTTAGCGTCACAGGTCGGCGTCGACATCCTCAAGATGGGGGGCAACGCGATTGATGCCGCCGTCGCAGTCGGTTACGCACAGGCCGTCGTCAACCCATGTTGTGGCAACATTGGCGGCGGTGGCTTCATGACGGTGCATCTGGCAGACGGTAAAGACACGTTTATCAACTTTCGTGAAACCGCACCCGCCGCCGCCAGCGCCGATATGTATCTGGACGCCGATGGCAATGTGAAAAAAGGCGCCAGCCTTTACGGCTATCTGGCCGCAGGCGTTCCGGGTACGGTGCTGGGAATGGATACGGTTCAGAAAGAGTACGGCACGCTCACGCGTGAGCAGGTCATGGCACCGGCGATAAAACTCGCACGCCAGGGCTTCGTGCTGACCCGCGCGGATACCGATATTCTCGATACCAAAGTAGCCCGCTTCAAAGAAGATCCCGAAGCCGCGCGTATCTTCCTGCGAAAAGACGGCAGCCCGTTGCAGCCTGGCGACAAACTGGTGCAAACCGATTTAGCCAACACGCTGGAGTCTGTTTCCAGGCACGGCCCGGACGCGTTCTATAAAGGCAAAATCCCGGCAGCAGTAGAAGCGGCCTCGAAAAAAGGCGGCGGCATTTTGACTGCGGCGGATTTCGCTAACTACAAAGTCACAGAAGATGCGCCGATCACCTGTAGCTATCGCGGCTATAAATTTGTCTCCGCGCCCCCGCCGAGTTCTGGCGGCGTAACGATGTGCGAAATCCTCAACATCGTTGAAGGCTATGATCTGAAAAGCATGGGCTTCAACTCAGCGGCGTCCATTCACACGCTGACCGAAGCCATGCGTCACGCCTATATGGACCGCAACACTTATCTCGGCGATCCGGCCTTTGTGAAGAATCCGGTCGATCGTCTGATCAGCAAAAGCTATGCCGAAGAAATTCGTAAGAAGATAGAAGCGGATAAAGCGACGCCATCCACGCAGGTTCAGCCGGGCATGGAACCGCACGAGAAGCCGGAAACCACGCATTACTCTATCGTCGATAAAATGGGCAATGCTGTTTCTACGACGTACACCATCAACGGCCTGTTTGGTTCCGTGGTGATTGCGCCGGGCACCGGTTTCTTCCTTAACGATGAAATGGATGATTTCACCACCAAAGTCGGCGAGAAAAACCTGTACGGGCTGGTGCAGGGGACGCGTAACGCCATCGCCCCCGGTAAGCGCCCACTATCGTCGATGAGCCCGAGTCTGGTGACCAAAGACGGTAAAATCTTCATGGTACTGGGGTCTCCGGGTGGTTCGCGCATCATCACGATCACATTGCAAACCGCGCTTAACGTGATTGATTACGGCATGCCTCCGCAGGAGGCCGTCAATGCGCCGCGCATTCACCACCAGTGGCTGCCGGATGAGGTCTATTACGAGCAGCGTGGCGTCTCGCAGGACAGCCTGAACATCCTAGCGAAGATGGGCTACAAAATGGTCGAGCAAACCCCGTGGGGCGCAGCAGAGTTGATTCTGGTGGGCTTACCGGGCGCGGCGGGTGTCACGCCGATGAACTCAGGCAATGACTCGGCATTGTCGGGGAAAGTCCGTGAGGGCTATTTGTATGGCGCGAATGACGTGCGTCGCCCGGCGGGTGCTGCAATAGGCTATTAACCTTCAGCGGCAGAAAATAAAAAACCCCCGATGTCGCGAAGATATCGGGGGTTTTTCTTTATCCGAAGGTAAGCACTTGCTTACGCGTTACTTACTGAGCGACAACGCCTGCTTCTTACGGTCGTTACGCAACTTGAACGCATAACCTATCAGCAGCGCCACAACCCAAACCATGCCGACGTAAAGTGACACGCGGGTATCCGGGAAGTAACCGATCAGGCCGATGATAAACACCAGGAAGATGATGCCGAATACCGAAGTGTAGACGCCGCCACGCAACGGGAACTCGAGCTCTTTAACCTGTTGTTTATTCAACTTGCGACGAAAACCTATCTGGGAGAACAGGATCATAATCCACACCCAAACGGTCGCGAAGGTCGCCAGAGACGCAATCACCAGGAATACGCTGGAAGGCATGATGAAGTTGAGGTAAACCGCAATCAGCAGCGCCCCCATCATCACCAGCACCGTGACCCATGGAGTGCCCAGACGCGACACCTTGCTGAATATTTTCGGTGCCTGCCCCTGCTCTGCCATTCCGTGCAGCATACGGCCCACGCCAAACACATCGCTGTTAATCGCCGACAGTGACGCGGTGATCACTACAAAGTTCAGAATGCCTGCCGCTGCGGTGATCCCCATATGCTGGAACGTCAGCACGAACGGGCTGCCCTGCGTACCTATCTGATTCCATGGGAAAATGGACATAATGACAAACAGTGTGCCCACATAAAACACCAGAATACGCAGCGGCACGGAGTTAATGGCTTTTGGAATAGACTTCTTCGGGTCTTCAGCTTCACCGGCAGTAATACCGATGATTTCAATCCCGCCGTAGGCAAACATGACCAGCTGTAAAGACAAAATGGTGCCCATGATGCCCTGACTAAAGAAGCCGCCGTGGCTCCACAGATTATGAATACCCGTCGCCTGCCCGCCGTTACCGATGCCCCAAATAATAATGCCGAAGCCCGCCACAATCATGATGATGATCGTCAGCACTTTGAAGAAGGAGAACCAAAATTCCAGCTCGCCGAACACCTTCACGCTGACCAGATTGATGGCGCCGATAATCAGCACCACGCTCAGCACCCACGTCCACTGCGGCACGTCCGGGAACCAGACGCCCATATAAATGCCGAACGCCGTGACGTCCGCGATGGCAACGATCAGGATTTCAAAACAATAGGTCCAGCCGGTGATGTAACCCGCCATTGGCCCGAGATAATCCTGCGCATAGCGTGAGAAAGAGCCACTCTGCGGATTGTTAACAGACATCTCGCCAAGGGCGCGCATGATGATAAAGGCGATAATGCCGCCGACCAGATAGGCCAGCAGCACGCTTGGCCCCGCCAGTTTGATCGCATCCGCCGATCCGTAAAACAGCCCGGTTCCTATGGCCGATCCCAATGCCATAAAGCGAATATGACGCGTTGTCAGACCGCGTTTTAGCTTCGTGCCCGGCGCTTCTGGCTGCGCGGTTGGTTGTTCAGCTGATTGTTGCATTGACCCTAACCCGTTTCTGTATTTGGAAAATCAAAAATGCGAATTCTAAAAAACACTGCGTCCTGCCAATGAAAAAGCCACGGAAAGGTTTCCGTGGCCTGATGGCGAAACATTCATTCAACTACGTTCGAATATTCTGCCGATAATTATTGGTGCGCGGTAACGCTGCGCGGACCACTGATTTTGTCATAAATACCGACCAGCACCAGCATTAATACTGAAGGCGGTAACCAGGCAAGACCCTGTGCTGCCAGCGGCAGTTTTCCGGCCCAGACAGGCATGATATCAGCAAACGCAGAGGCTTTGATGCCGTCGACAATACCGAACACCAGGCTGACCAGCATAACCGGCGCCACGATGCGCGTCGTATTATTCCACCAGCGCAGGGTGAAGCTCAACACCACCAGTGCGATACATGGCGGATAGATGGCCGTCAGCACCGGAATGGAAATCTGGATCAGATGGCTCAGGCCGAGATTAGACACCAGCATAGAGAACAGACCCAGAATAAATACCAATGACTTATACGACAGCGGCAGGTACTGAGCAAAGAACTCCGCACAGGCGCAGGTCAGGCCAACCGCCGTCACCATACAGGCGATGAAGATCAGCGCACCGAGGAAGAAGCTACCGACGCCACCGAAGGTATGTGCCACATAGGCATGCAAGATAACTGCGCCATTGGTTGCGCCAGGCACCAGTGAAGCACTGTTTTCCCCGAGTTTGAACAGGCTCAGATAGACCAGCACCAGACCTAAGCCAGCAATCAGACCGGCCAAAATAGTGTAACGGGTCAGCAGTTTGGCATCAGTCACACCGCGCGAACGGGCAGCATTAACAATAACAATGCCGAAGACCAGCGCGCCCAGCGTATCCATTGTCAGATAGCCATTAACGAAACCGCTGGAGAACGGAACGGTCTGGTAAGCATCCACCGCAGGCATGGTCTGACCGGCAGGCCACAGCAGCGCGGCAACGCCCAGTGCAGCCAGCGCGACCATTTTCAGCGGCGCGAGGAAATGCCCGACGGTATCAAGCAAGCGGCCCGGATAGAGTGAAATGCCGATCACCAGCGCGAAGTAGATCACGCTGTAAATCAGCAAAGGAAGCGGGCCGTCACCGGTCATCGGTGCGATACCCACTTCAAAAGAGACGGTTGCGGTACGTGGCGTGGCGAACAGCGGGCCGACAGCCAGATAACAGACGGTCGCCAGCAGAATACCGGCACCACGGCCAATCGGCGTACTCAGGGCATCGACACCGCCACCGACGCGCGCCAGCGCAATCACGGTCATCACCGGGAGACCTACCGCGGTTATCATAAACCCGGCAGCTGCCCACCAGACTTCAGGACCGGCCTGCAGGCCAACCATCGGCGGGAAAATAATGTTCCCCGCCCCGACGAATAAAGCGAAGGTCATGAAACCCAGCGCCAGAATATCTTTATTTGTTAAACGAGTACTCATGATTGGTGTCGTGTTGCCTGTTCAAATGAATAAAGTGACCGTTGCTGTCGCCGTGCAGCTTCGTCAAAAGGATGAATGGTGTAAAAGACCAGAGAGCACCACTGTAAGATCGAAGTGTGCTTAAAACGCCTGATGATATGCAGATGATTATGTTGTTATCCCTAAATATTTCATGGTGCGGGAAGGCGGCAAGCGAGGAAATCCCGATGGGCTTACCTGGGTAAGTGATTCGGGTTAACGAGCGTGGCCAACGCATCTGCAACGTGAAATATGACGGGCATATGCAGGGAGTATCGAGCGACAGCGGGGGCTAAGGTAAACGTTTATAGCGCAGAAAGGCAAGCCGAGATCCAAAAAGCAGAGCGTTCAACCAGATTAATACTCTAAAGCAGCCTTTATCACTAAATACGGCATGAAACACGCAATATGATATGTATGATTTTTAAGCGAAGTAAGCACAAGATATGCTCCTTAATGGCAAAAAGTGCGTGAAATCACCATTAAGAGGCGATTACACGCACAATATCCAGCATATTTGTGAGGTCACAAAACAACCAATCTGCCGTATTACCAGACGCGGGCAGCGATATCCACCACCAGTTTCAGTTTTTCCCACTGCTGCACTTCGGTGAGGCTGTTGCCCTCTTCCGTCGAGGCAAAACCACACTGCGGGCTGAGGCAAATCTGATTGATATCCAGATATTGCGCCGCTTCCGCCAGACGCGTTTCGACGGTTTTGGCCAGTTCCAGTTCGCCGGACTTAGTGGTGATTAACCCCAGAACCACCTGCTGATGGCCTTTTTTGATAAAGCGCAGCGGTTCGAAACCACCGGAACGCTCATTGTCATACTCAAGGAAGAAGGCATCGATATTTACACCGCCAAACAGGATCTCAGCCACCGGCTCGTAGCCACCTTCTGAAATCCAGGTCGAGCGGAAGTTACCGCGACACACGTGCAAACCAATCACCAGATCGTCCGGTTTACCGGCAATGGCTTTGTTCAGCACGTCAGCGTAAGTACGTGCTAACTCTTCAGGAGAATCGCCACGCTCGCGGATTTGCTGCTTCTGATCTTCCGAGCACAGATACGCCCAGACGGTATCGTCGAGTTGCAGATAACGGCAACCGGCGTCGTAAAACGCTTTAATCGCGTCGCGGTAAACCTGTGCCAAATCGTCGAAATAGTCTTTCAGATCCGGATACACCTCTTTACTGATGGCGTTACGGCCACCGCGGAAATGCATTACGCTCGGGCTTGGAATGGTCATTTTGGGCACTGCGCTGCCGCAGATGCTTTTCAGGAAACGAAAATCTTCCAGCATCGGATGTGAACCAAAGCCGAGTTTGCCTGTGACTTTAATGCTGCGCGCTTTGGTCTGTACGCCGTTGAACTGAATCCCCTGGACTGCGTCGTAACCTTCCACACCGTTCAGCCCTTCGAAAAAATCGAAGTGCCACCACGCGCGGCGGAACTCACCGTCAGTGACCACCTGCAGACCGGCTTCGCGTTGTAAATCCACCACGCGGCGGATTTCGGTATCTTCAACGGCGCGCAGTTGCCCGGCATCAATCTCACCGGCCTGAAACTGCTTACGGGCTTCTTTGATAGCCGCCGGGCGAAGGAAACTGCCGACCACGTCAGCACGGAACGGAGGGGTGGTACGTTGCATGAAAGACTCCTTAATGGCACCCCGTCGCAGACGAAATGCAAATGATTTACAGGGTAAATAATTACGCCGCGTTACATTTAGACTTCTAGATGTCTAAATGGCTTTAAGGCCATACTGTCATGCCGGTTACTCACCCACAACAGAGGAATTTTCATGGGAGGTGAAATAAATTCATGATCAAATGCGGAGAGTTCATGAAGCAGCAAGCAAAAAAAGCCCGTCATGTAGAAATGACGGGCTCAATAGAAAACAGCAAATTACGGTTTCACTGAAATTTTAGAGGTGTTATCGGAAGGAACAATCAGTCTCGGTGCCAGCGTAAACATAAAGCGCGTGCCGACGCCGACTTCGCTCATCACCTCAAGCCGGGCGTTGTGGTGGCTGAGCGCATGTTTGACGATCGCCAGCCCCAGACCGCTGCCGCCGGTCTGACGGGAACGGGCTTTGTCGACGCGATAAAACCGTTCGGTCAGGCGCGGCAAGTGCTGAGGCGCAATCCCCGGCCCATTATCGCTAATCTGGAACTGCGCACCCTGTGGCGTTTGCTGCCAGCTGACCTCTATTCTGGTGCCCGGCGGCGTATGGTTCACCGCGTTATACACCAGATTCGACACCGCACTGCGTAGCTGATCCTCATTGCCGAAGACCTTCAGCTTGTCGTTTACGCGGAACACCACTTCGTGCTGACCGCCGCTCAGCGTCTGTACTTCGCGCTCCAGCATTCCGAGCATCACCGGAATATCGACTTTTTCGTGCAAATCCATATTGGCGGAGGCTTCGATTTTTGACAGCGTCAGGAGCTGCTTGACCAGCCCGTCCATGCGTCGCGTTTGCTCTTGCATGGTATCGAGCGCCTTAGTGCGAAACGGCTCTTCCAGCTTGGCGTCTTCCATCATTTCCAGATAGCCCTGCAAAACGGTCAGCGGGGTGCGAAGTTCATGGCTGACGTTGGCGAAGAAGTTACGTCGCGCACCTTCCAGCTGGCGCATTTGCGTGACGTCACGCGCCACCATCAGTAACTGCCCCTCGGAATAAGGCATCACGCGAAATTCGACGTAATGTTCATTATTGAGCTGGAGATTTAGGGCGCGGCTAAAATCACGCGCCTGGATCCAGACGCGAAATTCCGGATAGCGCAGCAGGTTGAAGATGTGTTGCCCGTTATCTTCCGGCCAGCGGAAGCCGAGCAGTTCCTGGGCCAGACCGTTGCACCAGAAAATATTGCCCTCTTCGGTGGTCAGCACCACCGCATCCGGCAAGGATTCTGCACCGCTGCGAAAACGTTTAATGAGTTGCCCTAATTCACGGCGGCGACGCCGGTTGCGCATCTGCATCTGGTTCAGCCCGTAGAACAACGGCTCCCAGCTCCAGCGACCATTTGGCGGGGTGATGCTGCGGTCAAGCCACAGCCAGTGTGAGAGTTTAAGCTGGTTATAATAGTTCCAGCCCAGCGCCGCCAGCAGCGACGCAAAGAGAAGCCAGCCAAAATGGCCGACAAAAATACCGAGAATGATCGCTGGCAGGCAAAACAGAAAAAATTCGCCGGCCAGCCGTTTCCATGACAAACGTTCTAACACACAGATTCTCCGCTGTGGGGACTAATAACGCGTTGAGAAACGATATCCCGTGCCACGGACAGTCTGGATCATTCTGTCATGTCCACTGGTTTCCAGCGCTTTGCGTAAACGACGAATATGCACGTCCACGGTTCGATCTTCCACATAAACGTTAGTGCCCCAGACGTTATTCAGCAACTGCTCGCGGCTGTAAACACGTTCCGAGTGGGTCATAAAGAAGTGCAGTAATTTGAATTCGGTCGGCCCCATGTCGAGCGCCTGCTCATTGGCCATCACCCGGTGGGAGGAAGGATCAAGTGTCAGACCCTGCATGTCGATCACCTCTTCCACCGCCATCGGCGAAATACGGCGCATCACAGCTTTTATACGGGCAACCAGTTCTTTGGGAGAGAACGGTTTAGTGATGTAATCATCGGCACCCACTTCGAGGCCACGCACCCGGTCTTCTTCTTCACCGCGTGCGGTCAGCATCATCACCGGAATTTCGCGGGTCAGGGCTTCACGTTTCAGATGCTTGATAAACTGGATCCCGGAACCGCCCGGTAACATCCAGTCAAGCAGGATAAGCTCAGGATAAGGCTCGACCAGTTGGCCAATCGCGGAATCAAAATCTTCAGCTTCTACTGCCTGATAGCCATTTTGTTCCAGTACAAAACACACCATTTCACGGATTGGAGCTTCGTCTTCAACCACCAATATACGTCTAGCCATCGTAGGTCCTGCCAATAGGTTAGCGATCTTTTATTTGATTGCGGGCGCCATTATGCGTCAGTTTTGTGACAGATTTATGAATAGAAAGGATGGTCTATTACACCGCACTTTGACAGCCATCTTGCTGAAATGCGCCTGATTTTTCTGGGGACATCGTCCCCCGACGGCGTTTATACTTTGCGCCATTGTTACCGTGCAGCGAATCACCGGGAGTTTCATGCGCCTGATCCACACTTCAGACTGGCACCTTGGCCAGTATTTCTTTACCAAAAGCCGCGCCGCCGAGCATCAGGCTTTTCTGCGCTGGCTGACGGAACAGGTGGAAATTCATCAGGCAGATGCCGTGATTGTGGCGGGCGATATTTTCGATACCGGCTCGCCACCGAGCTATGCGCGGGAACTGTATAACCGCTTCGTGGTGGAATTACAACACACCGGCTGCCAGCTGGTAGTGCTGGCCGGCAACCACGACTCTGTCGCCACGCTCAATGAATCTAAGGAACTGCTTTCCTGCCTCAATACCCGCGTGATCGCTACCGTCGGTGAAGACTTGTCTGAGCAGGTTCTGGAATTAAATCATCGGGATGGCTCGCCCGGCGCAGTGCTGTGTGCGATCCCGTTCTTACGCCCGCGCGATTTGATAGCCAGTCAGGCTGGTCAGTCCGGCAGCGACAAGCAGCTGGCATTGCAAGAAGCCATCGCCGCCCATTATGACGCTTTATATAAAGCGGCACAGGCGAAGCGTGACCAGCTCGGCGTTCCGCTGCCCATCATCGCCACCGGCCATCTGACCACCGTCGGCGTCAGCACCTCGGATTCGGTACGTGACATTTATATAGGCACCCTCGACGCCTTTCCGGCACAGGCCTTTCCGCCGGTCGATTACGTTGCACTCGGGCATATTCATCGCGCCCAGTGCGTGGCGAAAACCCACCACATCCGCTACAGCGGCTCGCCGATTGCGCTGAGTTTTGACGAACTCGGCAAAGCCAAAAGCGTGTTTTTGCTCGATTTTACGGGTGCAACGCTTAACAGCATCGACACGCTGGAAATTCCGGTATTTCAGCCGATGCAGATGATCAAAGGCTCGCTGGCCGAAATAGAAAAACAACTGATGCAGTTTACCGACGGCGATGCCACAAAACCGGTCTGGCTTGATATTGAAGTCGCGACGCAGGATTACCTCAGCGACATTCAGCGGCGGATCCAGACGCTGACCGCCGAACTGCCGGTGGAAGTCGTGCTGCTGCGCCGCAGTAAAGAACAGCGCATTAACAGCATTGAACAACAGGAAAAAGAAACCCTCAGCGAGCTGAGCGTGAGCGATGTCTTCGAGCGGCGGCTGTCGCTCGAAGCGGACGCCGACGAACAGCGTCAGGCGCGGATGCGCACGCTGTTCGCGCAGGTGGTCGATGAGGTCACCAGCGGCCATCACGCAGAGGACGCCGCACAATGAAAATTCTCAGCCTGCGTTTAAAAAATCTAAACTCGCTGCAAGGCGAATGGAAAATCGACTTCACCGCTGAGCCTTTTGCCAGCAACGGATTATTCGCCATCACCGGCCCGACCGGCGCGGGGAAAACCACCCTGCTCGATGCCATTTGTCTCGCACTGTATCATCAGACGCCGCGCCTCAACGTCACACCCAGCCAGAATGAACTGATGACCCGCCACACCGCCGAATCGCTGGCCGAAGTGGAGTTCGAGGTCAAAGGCATTGGCTACCGTGCCTTCTGGAGCCAGCGCCGGGCGAAGAACTCGCCGGACGGCAATTTACAGGCGCCGAAAGTCGAGCTGGCATTGCTGGCGGACGGCAAAATTCTGGCGGATAAAGTCCGCGATAAACTTGACGCTATTGCAGAACTGACCGGCCTGGATTTTGGCCGTTTCACCAAATCGATGATGCTGTCGCAGGGGCAGTTTGCGGCCTTTCTCAATGCCGACGCCAACGATCGCGCCGAACTGCTGGAAGAACTGACCGGCACGGAAATCTACGGCCAGCTGTCTGAGCGCGTATTCGAACAACATAAAGAGGCGCGCGTGGCGCTCGACGGTTTGCATCAGCGCATGGCCGGTATCGAACTGCTCAGTGAAGAACAGCGTCTGGCGCTGGAAATGCAGCTTAAAGAACTGAACGCGCAGGAAATCAGCCTCAGTCAGCAGGCGCAGCAGCGTCAGCAGGATCTTAACTGGCTGCAACAGTGGCAGCAGGTGCAGCAAAAGCATCAGCAATCGGTGCAACAGCTGGCCGCGACGGAGCAGGAAATGGCGCAGGCTGCGCCGCAGTTACAGCAACTGGCGCGCAGCGAACCGGCGGAAAAACTCCGTTCACGACTGAACGATCGCCAGCGATGCGAGCAGGAAACGCTAAGCCTGCAACAGCAGACCGCAGAGCTGATTCACCAGCAGGAACAGCAACTGGCGCAGATGACGCCGCTGAAACAGGCCGCAGAACTGGCGCAGAGTGAGCGCCAGAAACAGGCCGAAGAACAGCGCCAGCAGCAGACGCTGATTGAAGAACAGATCCTGCCACTGGATAACAGCATCGCCCAGTGGCAGAAATCGCAAAACGACACCCGGCAGTCAGTGAATGATGTCCAAAAACAAGTCAGCGAACAGAATCTCACGCTGGAACAGCTGACCGCCGAACGCCAGAAGCTTGAGGAGCAAAGTCGTCAGCATCAGACACGGCATACGGCCCTGACCGATGCACTCACCGCGCAGCAACAACATCAGGCCACGCTGGAAAATCAGCATCCGCTGACGGCCTTGCAAAAACGCCAAGCCGAACTGACACAACTTCGGCCAGTGCGCCAGCAGCTGTATTCGCTCGCACAGCTTTACCCTCCGCTGAATCGCCGGGTGGTGCAGCAAAACGCCGATTTCCTACAGATCCAGACGCAGGTCACGGAAGAAGAACAGCGGCTTGGCGCGATACGTCTGCAATGTCAGAAGCAACTGGAACATCTCAATGACGTTAAAGCGCGCCTGAAAAGTGAAGAGCTGATCGTCAGCCTCACCGCCGAGCGCGCGAATCTGCAAAGCGGCAAGCCGTGTCCGCTGTGCGGCTCGACGTCGCATCCGGCGGTGGAAAGCTACCAGGACGTCAAACCGTCAGAAACCGCGCAGCGGCTGGAGCAAATGCAGGCAGAATTCGATAAAGAAAAAGCCAGCGGCATTGAGTTGGCGGCGAAGATCAAAAGCCTGAAAGAGCAGCAAATGCGTCTGCAAACCCAGCTTGAGCAGGATAAGCAACAGCTGAACGCACATCAGGAAAGCTGGCAGCAGCTGAGTACCCCGCTGAACCTGACGTTCGGGTTGCAGGATACCGACGCTGCTCAGCAATGGCTGGCGGAACGCGATCGCGAAGAACAACAATCTCAGGATCTGCTGGGTCAGCACGAACAGCTGGCGCGGGCCCTGCAACAGGCGAAAGATGCGCTGAATGACGCCGTGACGGAGCAACAGAAAACGCAGCAACACGCCGCCCTGCTGAGCGAGCGGTTTACGCTTATCGGGCAAAGTCAGGTCAGACTTCAGGAACAGATGGAGCACCTGCAAAAACAGTTTACTGAAGGCGAGAAAACGCTGGCAGAGCTGAACGCGCAGCGTCGCAGTCTGTTCGGCGATCGCCAGATTGCGCAGGTTCGCGAGCACTTACATCAGCAGCAACTGGCCGCCGAGAAAGCCGTCAGCGACGCGACCGACGCACTGAACAAAGCACAGGAACAGCGCGATAAACTGGCCGGTCAGCTGGCCAGCACACAGCAGCAACATCAGCTGGCCACGGCACGTCTGCATCAGGCTGAGAGCGAGTGGCAACAGGCGCTGGCCGCCAGCGAATTCTCTGACAAAGATGCGGTGAGACTCGCCCTGCTCGATGACGGGCTGCGTCAGCAACTACAGCGGCAAAAAGAACGGCTGCAACAACAGCTGGCGCAGGCGCAGGCACTGCTGAGTGATGCCAGCGCGACGCTGGAAACTCACCGTCTGGCACGCCCTGCACATTTGAGCGAGAACGAAATCGACCTCACTCAGCTGACCGCAGAAAAGGCCGCGCTGGCGCAACAGCTGAAAGGGTTACAGCAGCAACTCGGTGAAGTCAGCAATCAGCTGAAATTTGATAAAGAACGGCACAGCGGACAACAGGCGTTAATCGGTCAGATTGCACAGACACAGCTGACCTGCGACGACTGGGGCTATCTCAACCAGATGATCGGTTCCAGCGACGGCGCGAAATTCCGCAAATTCGCCCAGGGGCTGACGCTGGATCATCTGGTGTATCTGGCGAACCGTCAGCTGGAAAAACTGCACGGCCGCTATCTGTTACAGCGCAAAACCAGCGACGCACTGGAGTTGCAGGTGGTCGATACCTGGCAGGCCGATGCGGTGCGCGATACCCGTACGCTTTCCGGCGGCGAGAGTTTCCTCGTGAGTCTGGCGCTGGCGCTGGCGTTGTCCGATCTGGTCAGTGATAAAACCCGCATTGATTCGCTGTTCCTCGATGAAGGTTTCGGCACGCTTGATGCTGACACGTTGGACACCGCGCTCGACGCCCTTGACAGCCTGAATGCCTCCGGTAAAACCATCGGCGTGATAAGCCACGTCGAAGCGATGAAAGACCGCATTCCGGTGCAAATCAAAGTCACCAAAGTGAACGGTCTGGGCGTCAGCCGCCTGAGCAGTGAATTTAAAGTCTGACCGCTTTGCCACAGGGCAAGCCGCTAGCAATCGTGCTATCGCCTTGCCCTGTGGTGGATCCTTTCTGTGAGCACCCGCGCAAAAATCGCACCGTTGCAGTGCGCTCTCTCCAGACAACCTGATGAATAATCGGTTATTTCGTTAAACCGTCGATCTGGCACGCCCTGTGCTTAACGTTATGTATACAAGTTGCAGTACAAGCTGCACAGCCTGCATAACCGCCAAGGGGAACGCCGATGAAAAACGACAAACCTGAAATCCTTCCGTTCAATAAACAACGCCGTCAGATGATGAAATGGCTGGCGATCACCGGCGGCGTGATGACGCTGGGCGGAATGATCCCCACCACCGTTTTCGCCGCGGACGACGATGAAATTCGCATCGGCTACTGGCCGATTGTCGGTGGTTTGCCGTTGTACGTCGCGCTCGAACAGGGTTTCTTTAAAGAGGCCGGGCTGAACGTCAAAGGCGTCAAATTTGCCAGCGCACAGCAAATTGTCGAAGGAATGATAACCGGCAGGATCCACGGCTGCGCCAACGGCACCGCCACCGGTGCGCTGGGTTTAGGGGAAATCACATCGCCCGGCTTGTTCAAAATTATCTGTTCGAATCCGTCCAATCACACGCTGGTGTTAGATGAATTTCTGGTCCCGCTGAACAGCACGGCGAAAACCATCGCGGATCTGAAAGGCAAGAAAATCGCCTGCGGGCCGGGCATCCAGAACGTCACCATGGCAAAAATCATTTTGGAAAAGAACGGGTTCACTAATCCCTCAGTGATCGAACTCCCCGTCGGTCAGCACGCCCCAGCCCTTGCTGCCGGGCAAATTGACGGCGTTTATACGCTTGAGCCGACCGGCACCGTCGGGCGTATGAAACATCTTTCGCGCACGCTGGAAACCGGCGTCATCTCCAAATACGTGCTCGGTAATGCCGATGCTCCATGGTTCGGCGGCGCAGCGGCGCTCAATTCCACCTTCATTCAAAGCAACCCTGACGCCGCGAAAAAGTTTATCGCCGCCTACCAGAAAGCCGTGGAATTTATTGCCGCCAACCCGGACAAAGCACGGGAAAACGTGGCGGGATATACCAGCATCGAACCGGCGCTGGTGAAAGAAGTGCCGCTGCCGGGCTTCGTGATGTATCCCGACCTAAAGGGCGACAACCTGCAATGGTTCCAGAAGTTTTATGACGTCTTTACGGAAAGAAAAATCTTCAGCAAACCGGTGGATGTCGCTTCGCTGATTTATCAGGGATAAGGGGAATTATTATGACGTCACGTTGGTCTTCGAGATTATTGCCGCTGATTGGCCCGGTGCTGCTGTTTCTTTTCTGGCAGCTGGCAGTGAGCGCCAAATGGCTGAATCCGGTGCTGCTGCCTTCGCCCGTCGAAACGCTGGGCTTCATGTTCCAGTCGTTTTCTGATGTCTCGATGCGCACTGACATCGGCGCGACCCTGTATCGCACGCTGGTGGCCTTTGGCTTCGCGGCGGTGATTGGCGTCCCGCTCGGCGTGATTTTAGGCAGCAATGAAAAAGTGTATCGCAGCCTGGAGTTTCTGATCGACTTCTTCCGCTCGACGCCGTCCTCGGCGCTGATCCCGCTGTTCATGCTGATTTTCGGCATCACCGACGCCAACAAAATCGCCATTGCCGCCTTTGCCGCCGTACTGGTCATCCTTTTCAACAGCGCCTACGGCGTAATGAATGCCAAGAAAACCCGCCTGATGGCGGCCAAAGTGATGGGCATTTCCCGCTGGCACATTTTCAAAGACATCCTGCTGATGGAAAGTCTGGCGCAGACGTTTGTCGGCCTGCGCACCGGCGTGTCGATTGCGTTGGTCATCGTGATCGTCGCTGAAATGTTTATCGGTTCGGAAACCGGCCTCGGACATCGGATCATCGACGCGCAGCAGGTCTTCAATATCAAAGACATGTATGCCTCGATCCTTATCACCGGCGCACTGGGCTATTTACTGAATCTGGCCTTTTTGCTGATCGAGAAAAAAACCGTCCACTGGAGTAGCAAAGCATGACGCAACCTCTCTCGCTAAAACCTGATTACAAAGGCCCTCAGCTGCCGCAATACGCCACGCGCCCGGATACCCATGTCACTATTCGCGGGCTGACCAAAGCCTTTGCCGGGCAGCCGTTGTATACGGATCTCAACCTGGATCTGCCGCGCGGCAAAATCGTGTCGATCTTCGGGCCGAACGGCTGCGGGAAATCCACGTTGATGAACATGATCGCCGGGCTTATCCCGGTAGACAAAGGCGACATTCTTTTCGACGGCAAAACGCTGGCGCAGACCACCATCGGCTACGTATTTCAAAACTACCGCGATGCGCTGTTTCCGTGGATGAGTGCACGTTCCAACATCGCCTATCCGCTGGTGCGTAACGGCATGAGCAAGGCCGAGGTGAACGCCCGCGTCGATGAGCTGACGCAGATGTTTGATATTCGCTTCGATCTCAAACGTTATCCCTATGAGCTTTCCGGCGGGCAGCAGCAAACTGTGTGCATCATGCGGGCACTGGCGACGCGGCCAGAAGTGATGTTCCTGGACGAGCCTTTCTCGGCGCTGGATTTCGAAATGACGTTGTTTATTCGCGATAAATTGCAGGAAGTGCAGCTGGCGACCGGTGTCACCATGCTGATTGTGTCTCACGATCTGGAAGATGCGGTATTTCTGGCGGATGAGATTTTGCTGCTCACGCGGCGCCCGACCCAGGTGGCAGAAATCGTGCCGTTCGATCTGCCGCGCCCGCGCGGTTCAGAAATCATGAGCCACCCGGAATTTATCCGCGTGAAGGCGCATACGCTGGAAGTGTTTAAACGGGAGATGGCGCTCTGACCGAATGAACGGGCGCGGTATTTTTAGCAAATCCCGCGCCCGATAGTTTCTCAAAGGATAATAAAGATTAAAGCGCAAACCGCGACTGCGGCCACAGCCATGCCGCACCGCGTACGCCGCTGGAATCGCCGTGAAGGGCTTTGAGGATCGGCGTCTCGCATTCCCCCCCAAACACCCATTGTTTCACCAGCAGCGGAACGGTGTCATACAGGCGATCGACATTGCTCATTCCCCCGCCGAGCACAATTGCGTCGGGATCGAGAATATTCACCACGTTTGCCAGCGCTTTCGCCAGGCGACGTTCATAACGCCCAAGCGCCAGCTCCGCTGTTTCATCGCCCTCTTCCACCAGTGCAATAATCTCTGGTCCTTTCCGCCGCTGGCCGGACAGACGGAAATAATCCTCCGCAAATCCAGTACCCGAAACGAACGTCTCAACGCAGCCTGATTTTCCGCAATAACACGGCACTTCGCTGGCAAACTGTCTTTCCTCATCATCCTGCCACGGCAGCGGATTGTGCCCCCATTCCCCGGCATTGCCGTTCCCCCCCGCGTGCGCGGCACCGTGCAGCGCCACGCCGGAACCGCAGCCGGTGCCGATGATCACCGCAAACACCGTGTTACGGCCTGCGCCTGCGCCGTCGGTGGCCTCGGACACCGCCAGGCAGTTAGCGTCGTTGGCAATGTGCACTTCGCGGTTGAGCAACAGCGCCAGGTCTTCATCCAGCTGCTGGCCGTTGAGCCATACCGAATTCGAGTTTTTCACTTTACCGGTGAACGGAGAAAGCGTGCCGGGAATACCCAGACCGACGCTGCCGCGCTGGCCGGTGGCCTTCTCGGCATCCAGCACCAGCCCTTCAATCGCTTTCAGCGTGCGTTCGTAATCATTCCTTGGCGTATCCACACGTTTACGAAAAAGCTCACGGCCTTCGTCGGATAACGCAATGACTTCTATTTTTGTGCCACCTAAATCAATGCCAATTCGCACGTTTTCTTCTCCTGTCACATCGGGTAGGGTCAGTTTTTTATCATTAATCCAGTTTAGAAGCCTGAAGCGGCAACCACCAGAATAAGGTGTTATGCAATGTTTCGCACAGGGGCGATTTCTTAACGACGGCTGACGCCCAATTGAGTATCATGCCGCCCTGTATTCATTTAATCAGCGTACCACGAGTGCGCCGGGACAGGGATAACGCCATGTTATGGTTTAAGAATTTGTTGGTATACCGTTTGAGCCGTGAAGTTTCGTTATCTGCTGACGAAATGGAAAAACAGCTCAGCGCTTTCACCTTTACTCCGTGCGGCAGCCAGGACATGGCGAAAACCGGCTGGGTTTCACCGATGGGTTCCCACGGTGGCGACGCGCTGACTCACGTCAACGGCGGCCAGATCCTCATCTGCGCGCGTAAAGAAGAAAAAATTCTGCCTTCTCCGGTGATCAAGCAGGAGTTACAGGCCAAGATCGACCAGCTCGAAGGTGAACAGCATCGCAAGCTGAAGAAAACCGAAAAAGACTCCCTGAAAGACGAAGTGCTGCACAGCCTGATGCCACGCGCCTTCAGCCGCTACAGCCAGACTTTCATGTGGATCGACACCGTTAACGGCCTGATCATGGTCGATGCCGCCAGCGCCAAGAAAGCCGAAGATATGCTGGCCCTGCTGCGCAAAAGCCTCGGCTCGCTGCCGGTGGTGCCGCTGACCATGGAAAGCCCAATCGAACTGACGCTGACCGAGTGGGTACGTTCAGGCGTGACCCCGGCCGGTTTCACGTTGCAGGACGAAGCTGAGCTGAAAGCGATTCTGGAAGAAGGCGGCGTGATCCGCTGTAAAAAACAGGCGCTGGTCAGTGACGAAATCGCCACGCACATTGAGAATGGCAAGCTGGTGACCAAGCTGGCGGTGGACTGGCAGGAACGTATCGCCGTGGTGCTGGCCGATGACGGCAGCATCAAGCGTCTGAAATTCAGCGATGTTATTCGCGATCAAAACGAAGATATCGACCGCGAAGATTTCGCTGGCCGCTTTGATGCCGACTTCATCCTGATGACCGGTGAACTGGCCGCGCTGATTCAAAACCTGATCGAAGCGCTGGGCGGCGAAGCCCAAAGATAACCCGCAAACTCCGGACGTAAAAAAGGCGCTCATTGGCGCCTTTTCTATTGGTACTGTGTCTGAAACGGTTTATTTACTCAGATACTTACACAGGTACGAGGTGGTTTCGCCGACCTGCAGGTTGAATTCGCTTTTACCCGGAATGTAGAACGTTTCGCCGGGCTTGAAGACCTGCCAGTCCGGAGAGCCTGGGATCAGCACTTTCAGTGAACCACTGATGACCGTCATTTCTTCCGGTTTTGCCGTGCCAAATGTGTATTCGCCGACGGCCATCACGCCAACGCTGGCGGCACCCGTACTTTCGCTGTCAAAACCAATCGATTTTACTTTCCCGTCAAAATACTCATTATTTTTCAACATAGATTGGCCCTTTGCGATAATTTTCAGAGGTTTCATATTAGGGGCAAAAACCCGCCGCTGTCACTGATTATTATAGCTTTCTCCCCACCCGGCGACACCGCCCGCAAACCGCAATCACTGATTTGATTTTACGTCTGCACAGTGCCATTGTGGGGAGTCACGCACGCACACAACCCCGCTTACGCCACCAGTTCAGCCGCCAGTTGCACCATCAGCACATTCGCCAGTAACACAGGGATATCGAGATGCTGCTCTAGCACTTCAACGTGATGATGGTTGTAGCCGAAGCAATCAAGCACCACCACTTCCGCACCCTGCTCGGCAAAGCGTATCGCCGCATCAGTCAGTGCCTGGTCGTCAGGTAAATACGGACTCGCCACCGCAAAACACGGTGCCTGTTCCAGCTTGCGCCATTTATTCGTCTGCCAGCCAATCTGGGATTCCACCGGCACCACAATGCCAGCCCGGTGCGTTCCGACCATCGCGCCAATCAGCGGCGGGATCATCCGCTCCGGTTCGATAAGCAATGCGCTGTCGGCATGTAAACTGCTGAATTCGCCACCGCACAGCAGCAGAATAGTGGCACATCCTTGCGCTTCCAGCTGGTGGATTTTTTCCTGCAATCCACGCTCGGCACCGGCCGCAGCAAGTAAAACCTGCGAACCATCCAGTAACAGCGCGACCAGCACGGCCTCGCCCTCCTGCGGCGCATAACGCTGCTCAATTTGCTCCCTGCTAAGGCCGTCCAGTAACCCGACATGCGTGACGGGTTCGTCCGGCAGATGCGTCATCAGCAGCGGTGTTATGTCGCTGCGCGGCGCCTGTCCAATGGTGAGGGTAGCAAAAGAAGTCATCATAAGCGGGATGTCCGGCCATTCAGGTCAGTCGCCCCTGAATGGCACAAGGAAGGATAAAACGCAGATATCGTAAATGTGTTTTGTAAACTCATCACAAAGTCCTCTTAAACCACGTAACCGGCGCAAAAGCGCATGAGCTAAAAACGGTTACGAACGCTGTTCATCGTGGAACAGTCATTGTTTAGTGCTGGCTAAATAAGCCCTGGTGTCGGTCTGGTACTCACTTCACTTTCTGCATCGGTTGCCCGATGCGTTTACTGCAAGCCGGAGAGACGCTGATGATTAATCCAGTCATCATCACCCAGCTTTTCAGCAATTTTTCGGGTCACGGCGGTCAGGCCATCCTTTATCCCTTCCGGTATGCCCTTTCCTTCGGCTGGGGAAGAGAAAGACAGCCCTAACCCCACAATCTCATTTCTGTGCTTATTAAAAATACTGGTGGCTAAAGAACTGATCCCCTGCAAGGTTTCGTTATTGGCAAAGGACAATCCGTTCTGCCGGATTTCAGCCAGCCGCACTAATAATAAATCGATACTTTTCGGTGAATTCGCCGATTTCACCTGATATTCGCCGCGATACCGCTCGCGAACTTCATCGTCGCTGTAGCGCGCCAGAATCGCCCGGCCAATCGCCGTTTCATGCGCCGGTAATAAACTGCCCGCCGGTGTCACCACCTGCAGATAAGTTCTGCCAGGAAACATCCGCATGATCATTATCTCGCGGCCTTCGAGCATCGAAACATAACCGGTGCACTGCGTCAGCTGACTGAGCTGCGTCATGTAAGGCGTTGTCGCATCGACCAGCGGCGTCGATAAATAGTGGCTGGATATCGCCAGTAATAATTTTCCGATTCGATATAAACGACTGTCCGGATCGCGCTCTAATAAGCCTTCACTTTCCATGGTCATTAATAATCGGGACACGGTACTTTTTGGCAAGGCTAAATTGTTCACCACATCGCTAAATGACAGCCCCGGATGACCCTGGTTGACGCCCTGCCTCGAAAATAACTTCAGTACTGCCGTCGCATTCTCTAAAGTGCTCATAAAGAGAAGAGTTCCGCTATGTGGAACAAGGTTCCTGTAAAGTTGATTGAAAAATAGTGCTGATACGTGTCAGCGTCAAGGCGTTTATTTTTGGCGGAATAAAATTGCACTTAATAAATATGCTTAAAGATAATCCTAAAGCCATTCATTAAAGAGAAAGGGGGAATGAATTGCCGAGTATTTATGAGGTGACGCGCGTCAAACTCAGCAGATTATAGCGATTAAAGATTACGCAAAATATACAGCGCGATAGAGGCTTCGACGAGGATGATAGTGACCGACCAGACAGCGGGCATCGCTTTGCTGTGCTGGTGAAAGAACGACATCAGGGGTTTCATCATGGGTTCCGTAGTGGAGGTTAAAGTAATCACCTGAGTTATTACCTTACTCCCATCTATTCGTAAGAACAATAAGTAACCCTGCGTGATACTCATCACATAACGTGGCCCATTTTGTTTACGTTTTCCGTGATTTCCCACCCCGCAGACATAAAAAAACGAGCCACCTGGGCTCGTCGTTTTTCATCATCACGGCTGTCAGCGTGCCATCGGCAAGGCCAGTGCTTCCATGATGGCATTCACCACCTGCGCCGGATCCTGCGTACCGTCGACAACGTGATGTGCAGCCTGCTGATACAATGCTTCGCGCTCATTCAGCACCTGCATCATTTCTTCAGTGATCGGCTTACCGGTCAGCGTAGGACGCTGATCTTCCATCGGGGCATCTTCCAGACGGTTTGCCAGCGTGGAGGCCGGTGAACGCAGATAGATAACGGTGCCTGTCTGGCGCATAAAATCACGGTTTTCCGCCGACAGCACCACACCGCCACCGGTAGCGACCACGGTCAGCGGCGAGCTTATCGCCTTCAGCGTTTCAGTTTCACGACGGCGGAAACCTGCCCAGCCTTCACGGTCAACGATATCGGCCACGCTGAGCCCTGAGGTACCCAGCAGATAGAGATCGGTATCGACAAATTTATAGCCCAGCGCTTTCGCCAGAGCACTCCCAACTGTCGTTTTACCTGCGCCACGCGCGCCTACCATGAATATGGGTTGTGTCATTAACGCTGTCCTTAATTCCCCGGGAGCCTCGTTGCTCATCTGATGAAAATCCATCATTTACCTGACGCATGAATGTCAAAATAGTTGCTGATCTGGCGCCTGGACGTACTCGCAAGATAGTACAACAAAAAAGCCTCACTGGCAGGTTTTTGTCACCTGCCGGTGAAGCTTCTGTAGCGTTTTATTTACGCCACCCGTGGCATCATACTGATAAATCTTTACAGCGCAATGTTCTCAGCAGCTTGGATCGCTAAAGTGCTGTATCAGTGTGGTTTACAAATATAGACCAGTGCCGGGGGGAAATTTTTCACAACGCGGATTTTTTTCCAGGTGAAGTAACGGGAGAGCATTTTCTCGGAAAGATGACTGTACTGGAACAGCACCAGTACACCGTCTTTCGCCTTCAGCTGCTGCTGCGTTTTCTGCAAAATCTTCATGCTGATGCGCGTCGGCATCGACAGCAGCGGCAGACAGGAAAATACGGCATCATAATCTCCCGTCAGGTGCTCGGCTGAATGCGCCATAACCTGTAACCGTCGGTCGTCGAACAGATTCAGCTTGCGGATAAACGCCGGCTCAATCTCAAAAGCATCCAGCCGTGCATCCGCACGCATGCGGTTAAGGATCCGCCGCGTCAGCACGCCGTCAGCTGCGCCTAACTCGGCGATATGTAAAGACTTTGTCCAGTCGATCTGGCTGAGCATCGCGTGACACAACCAGGGGGACGACGGCATCAGCGTCCCCATTGTCCGTGGTGAGCTAATAAAATTCTGCAAATAAAAAAATTGATTCTGGATCGAAAGACCGGTGTTCTTAATCGTCATTCTCGCGGCATTCAACATATTAACTACCTCCTGAGGAAATAGACCCTTATATAACAGAAAAATTCTTAAGAAATGATTAATAAGGGGAATAAACGTCACAGAGGCTAATTAAAAATAAATCACATGGGATAACTCCCAAAAAAAGCGTTATGCCGGGTTATGTATAAATAACAAAAAGGCCAACGTCAGGTGACATTGGCCTTCTCACACGCTATCTGAAGTGAATCAGAAGACAGTCAGATTTTTATTTATACAACTCAACGTTTGCACGGTTCAGGCTTGAATCGCCCGGCGTACCCGCACCGACAACGCGGTAGTGTGTTGCGCCTTTATCGCTGGCAATCTGGTTCAATGCATCTTTCATGCTGCCCGGAACGGTGCTTGGCGCACTCACAGACACCATACCCAGTGACTGGTAAGTCCCGCTTTGTGCTTCTTGCGCAGTAATTGGCGAAGCCGCCAGCGCTGAGAATGAAGCAACAGTAATAGCAACAGCTGTAATTGCAGGTAAGAGTTTCATATTACGCACCTTTCTTTCGTTAGTTTCGTTAATTAATGGAGCGGAAGTAATCCGTTGAAATAATTATCGTTGAAACAATGAAAGGGGGCGTAATGCAACGTAAAGAAGTTTAACCATTGTGGTAAAAATAAGGAGAGATTGAAAGGAAGTATTTCGGCGATGATAACTGCAAGAGAATTAACGATATTTGATGGAGAAATGATGGAGAGTTTTCAAAGTTATTTATAGCCCGCACAACATTCGCACAAATCGACGCCGTAGTGCAATCACTGATATGATTATTTTTTATGAATTTTCTGCTTCCTTGATCACCTGCACAGTCAGGGTCGCAGATTCGGGCTTCCGCGCGGGCGGGAGCTCATTTAAACAATGATACTAAGGACGTTTTTATGGGGAGCATACATTATGGCGGGTGGTAGCCTTCTGGCCTTAATCGATGATATCGCATCGATTCTCGATGACGTGGCCGCAATGAGCAAAGTGGCGGCAAAAAAAACCGCCAGCGTGCTCGGAGACGATTTAGCGCTGAACGCACAACAGGTCACGGGCGTAAAAGCCGACAGGGAATTACCGATCGTCTGGGCCGTGGCGAAAGGCTCGATGTTAAACAAAGCCATACTGGTGCCGCTGGCGCTACTGATCAGTGCCTTCATTCCGTGGGCTATCACGCCGTTGCTGATGATTGGCGGCGCGTACTTATGTTATGAAGGGTTTGAGAAAGTCGCGCACAAACTGATGCCCGGCAAACATCAGGAAGAAGAAAAACCGGCAACGGAACAGGTAAAAACCGATGCTGATGCGAAAAAACTCGAAAAAGAAAAAGTAAAAGGCGCAGTGCGCACCGACTTCATTCTTTCGGCTGAAATTATCGTGATTTCTCTCGGTATCGTATCCGCTGCGCCGTTCCTCAATCAGGTCACCGTCATGGTGCTGATTGCTGTCGCCATGACCATCGGCGTATACGGACTGGTGGGCGCGATTGTAAAAATCGACGATGCAGGTTTGTATCTGAGCAAACTCTCCGGTGAGAGCAGCGTCATGAACGGCGTGCGTGCGTTTGGCCGTGGCATTGTGAATCTTGCGCCATGGCTGATGAAAACGCTGTCGGTCGTCGGCACGATTGCTATGTTCCTGGTCGGTGGCAGCATTATCAGCCATGGCCTGCCTTTCATGCACAGCCTGCTGGAAAAATTCACCCACGGCCATCAGGGCTGGGTGAATACGCTGATCACCGGCGCTACTGATTTGGGTGTAGGCCTGGTGGTCGGCGCTGCTGTTCTGGGTGCAGTGCTGCTTGGGCAAAAGATGTTTGGGAAGAAATAAAAACTGCCGTTTTGCGCCCTCCTTTTACAGAAGGGCGCTATTCCCCCTCTTCAATTCGTTCAGTTCTTTGACGCCACCAGCATCATAATGTCGCTGGTGAAAGAACCGTCGGGCTGGATCTCGAAATGCTGCACGACATCGTCTGACATCACTTTTTGCAACTCGCGGATCGCCACGGAGAAATGTTCCGGTGTGCGCATGCGTGCGACCCAGCTGGTGAACTCCAGCGACAGGCGGTCGGTGGTGACCTCGCGGGTAATCAACCCGGCCTCTGATGACATATTCAGCCATTCGCCCGGCGAATAGTTACGCACATGCGACGTATCGCGTAACACCTCGATGGTTTGCAGATAGATATCCAGCAGCGGATGTCCCGGCGACACCACGTCCATCATGATGAATTTCCCGCCCGGCTTCAGCACACGAGCCACTTCGCGCAGCGCCTGCCCGACATCGTGCCAGTGGTGCGCGGAATAGCGGCTGATAATGACATCGGCGCTATTGTCGGCAAACGGCAGTGATTCCGCTACGCCCTGCTGTACGCGGATGTTATCCAGGTGTTTGTCCTTCGCCGCCTGCGCCACCACCGCCAGCATTTGCGCGGACAAATCATAGGCAATCACGCTTTTCACCACGCCCGCCGCCACAAAGCTGGCGTGTCCTGCACCGCAGCCCAGATCGATAACCTGCGCCTCTTTATGCGGTGCCAGCAGGGTTGCCAGCCGCTTCAAATCCGCGCCCTGTGAATGAACGGCGCTGGTCAGATAATCCTGTGCCTGCGAACCAAACTGCTTATCAACCGCCTCACTGTGAGTATTTTTCATGTTCATCATTGCTCCTGCCTGTCTTGTTTTTATGGGGATAAATGCGGGTTTCAAATGACCTCAAAATCACTATAGGCATTGTTCTATACGGGTACAATATGAGCGTTTATACTGGTATCAGTTACTCCCAGTCTGAGAGATAAGAATGATAGATAACGCAGAGTCACTCACCGGCCCGAAGGCACTGGGGCTTTTTTTACGTACCCACCGTGAGCGGGTTACGCCGGAAATGGTCGGGCTGCCAGGGTCATCGCGCCGCAGAACCAGCGGCCTGCGGCGTGAGGAGCTGGCGCAAATCAGTGGCATCAGCGCCACCTGGTACACATGGATTGAACAGGGGCGTGATGTGTCTATTTCCGCGGCTACGCTCGATAATCTCGCTAACGCCTTGCGGATGGAACCGGCCGCGCGCGAGTATCTGTTCAGCTTAGCGGCGGTGAAAGATCCGCAGGCTGTGCACATTTCCGGCGCACCGGACGTCAGCCTGAAAAACTGCGTGAATCAGTTCACCTGCCCTGCTTATCTGCTCGACAGCTGCTGGAACGTACTGGCGTGGAATGCTCAGGCCGAAGCGTTGTTCAGCGGCTGGCTGGGGGCTGATCCGCAACCCAATCTGCTCGACTTCATGTTTCTGCATCCGCTGGCGCGTAAACTGGTGACTAACTGGGCTGAACGCGCCAAGCGCGTGGTCGCAGAATTTCGCGCCGAAACCAGCCACTATGCGCATTCGGATGCGGTTCGGGAGACCGTTATCAGCCTGCGCGAACGCAGCACAGACTTCAATCAGTGGTGGACGCAGCAGGAAGTTTTGTCGCGGGAGGGAGGTGAACGGCGCTTTAATCATCCGGCGGAAGGTGAAAAAAGTTACCGTCAGCAGACATTTTTCCCGGCGGGATATGCCGACTGCAAGCTGGTGATGCTGGTCCCGCAGGAGTAAGACCGCAAGCCAGACAGCGCTGTTTTTTCACACTTAATTGCCCTTGCCGCCAATTGACATATTGATGCTGTATGTGTGAGGCTGATTTGATTGCTTTTCCGAATCATTTCTACACTGACGGATGATAATCATGATGACACGCCAGATTTATCAGGACGAAGAAATCGAAATCCGTGCTGCAAACGAACTGGAGGCCGTGCTGCACTTTGCAGCCGTTCAGGCCTCAGTAAAAGAAATTGGCGCATGGGAAACCTGGTGCACCGAAAAATACACGCTGGAGGACAGCCGCAAGTATCTGACCGACAGCGAGCAAAAACGCCATCGCGGCGCAGAATTCAATTTCTGTCTGTTCGATCGCGCCAGCGGTGAGCTGATTGGCAGCGTGGGCATTAACCGCATCGTGCAGGAATATAAGTTCGCCAATGTCGGATATTGGATCCGTACCGGGTACACCGGCCGGAGTCTGGCGACGCTGGCAGTCAGAGCGGCGGCCCGTTTTGCTTTTACCGAACTTGAACTCACGCGGCTGGAAATTGTGGCGATGGAAAGCAACTTCCGCAGCCGCCGCGTCGCGGAGAAAGCGGGTGCCACTTCCGAGGGCCTGCATCGCAATCGTCTTTATTATCACGGTCAGCCGCGCGACGCCTGGGTCTATTCCCTGATCCCGGGCGATCTCTGAGCTGGCTTCACAAAAAAGATAAGGCACAGAACATGACTTTTTCTACCCATACCGTATCTACCGACTGGCTGGCGAAGAATCTGAATTCACCGGACGTGGTCATTATCGATTGTCGGAAATCCAAGCCGGGCATCACCCCGCCGATTGATTTTCATGCCAAATATCTTGAAGCGCATATCCCCAATGCAATCTATGTGGAAGTCGACAGCATTTCCGACTGTACTACCGGCCTGCCGCATATGATGCCGACAGCCGAAGAATTTGCTGCGTCAATGAGCCGTCTCGGCGTGGCCGACACGCAAACTATCGTGCTTTACGATGAAGGCGATTTATTCTCTGCGCCGCGCGTATGGTGGATGCTGACCAGTTTCGGCGCGAAAAGCGTCCGCGTGCTGGACGGTGGCCTTAACGCCTGGATTGCCGAAGGTAAGCCGACACAAAGCGGTGAACACACCCGCGTGCCTTCAACGTTCAACGCCAAACTTGTGCGTCCGGTGGTCGTCTCGGCACAGCAGGTCAAAGAATCCCTGGGCAAAGTGCAAATCATCGATGCCCGCTCGCTGGCGCGCTTTAAAGCCGAAGCGCCGGAGCCGCGTCCGGGTTTGCACGGCGGCCATATTCCGGGCAGCCTTAGCGTGCCTTTTACCGAGCTGACGCAGGACGGTCATCTGAAAGCGCCACAGGCCCTGAAAGCAACGTTCGAAAAGCTGGGCGTGGATCTGAATAAACCGGTGATCACCAGCTGTGGCTCGGGCGTAACCGCCGCGGCACTGGCTTTCGGGCTGGACGCGCTGGGCGTGAAAGATGTCGCGCTGTACGACGGTTCGTGGGCAGAATGGGGTGACGTGAACGAAGATTTCCCTATCGAAACGCACTGAAAATATGGTGTGAGAAATTAAAAACCGGGCTGAGAAGCCCGGTTTTTTTATGCCGTTTTTTGCAGGGTCAGTTCACTGACGCCGAACGACTGCGCGATCTCTTTCATTAGCGCGATCACGCCGTAGGCCAGTCGCGGCACTTCGGTGAACTCTTCGATCAGTAACGGCTCGCTGACGGGTTCGTGCGCGATTTCATGCAATGCCTGTCGTAAAATCGCCAGCTGTTCCGGTGAGGTTTGTGCTGATGTGATCAGCGGTAAACCGGGCACGGCAGCAGTTTGGCCAATAACGACCAGGCCGGTGAGGGTTTCAGGTTCCGCGCGTTTGAGCAATTCCATCGTCACGCAATCCACAGCCGCAATATCGGCTTTACTCTGCTGAATAAAATGAAGGGATTCGCGGTGGCTGCCCGTTGCTGAGGCTTCAGAAAAAAATCGCCCTGCGTCGGCCAGCGGAGCCACCAGTGCGCGCAGGCTGTTATAACCGGACTGAGAATCGGTGCTGTTGAACGCCAGACGTCGGTGGCGGAAATCAGCCAGAAACCGCCCTTTATCCTCCTCACGCACAACTAAAAAGCTGCGGTAACGGAACCCGTCACAGCCGGGAGCGCGGTAGCTGAATAATCCCACCAGCTGCACCTGCGGCAGGCTTTCCACCAGCGGGAATCCGCAGGTCTGACTGAGCAGTAAATCCGGTCGTTGCCAGTGCGCCAGCAACGTCTGCGGCCAGCTCAGAGAGTCAGGCGTATCGTGCAGGCCGAGTTGGCGGAGCTTGTCACGCAACACGCTGGCGAACGCCTCAACGTCAGGCGGGGAGATGGCGTACATCGGTAAAGACATCAGCATGATTTGGCGACTCCGTCAGGGGGTGTCCTGCTGATAATCATAGTCGCTGCGCGACGGTTGCGCTGGCACTCCCTCCGGCGCAAAAGGATGACTTTCGACGGCGACCGGAGACCTCGAGTGATCGCGAAACCACTGCCGGTAACCTTTCACCACAAACCCTTCGCTTCGCGCAATGTATGCCTCACGATCGGCGGCATACACCTGACGCAATGCAAACCACGGGACGCCAGGCAGATCGTGATGCACCAGATGGTAATTCAGGTTGAGGAACAAGATCCGCCACACCAGACCGGCTTCGTTCAGGGTGGATCGCGCCTCGGGCGCATGTTCGGCACGGTGTTCGAAGAAAGAGCGGACTTTCGTCAGGCTGAGCGCCGGATAACTCACCGCCAGAATAAAAAAGGCAGGCGATAAACCGCGCTGTACCATCCAGTACAGCAATCCCGCCAGCAAAATGCCGTGCGTCAGCCACATCGTGACCGCCCGCCAGTCGCCACGAAACACCGCCGTGAATGCGCCGGTCAGCGTGCTGCAAATATCCAGCAGCGGGCCGAGCAGCATTCTGCCCGGCAGGGTATTGCGTAATCGAACCAGCGCTTTCATTGCCGGTGAAAGCGTTTCCCAGCTGTTGCGGCTGAAGTAATAGCCTTCGGGATCGTCGCCGGGCAGCGTGAGATGTTCATTAACGTGATGCTGCAAATGGGTATCGCGATACAGGCCGTACGGATACCAGACCGCCAGCGGCAGCGTGCCCATCAGCTGATTTAACCACGGTTTGCGGGTCGGGTGGCCGTGAATAAGTTCATGTTGCAGCGACATGTACCATGTGGTGAACCAAATCAGCAGCGGCGTGCCGATCCACACGCCGAGCGACGTCCAGAACATGACGACGGCAAACCAGCCGCTGTAGACGGCAGCGATAAGCACCCACGTCGGTAATTCCAGCCGCCACAGGATGCGGCGGGAACGGGCCACGATATCCGCCCGCTGTCGGGCGCTGAGGTAAAAGGAGGTCGACGCCATAATTTTCCGCGCTACTGATGATAAAGGCTTCGGCAAATTATCCCGCATCCCGGCACTTCGGCGAACTGACTTAAAATGCATTCTATTGCCAGTTCAGCGCTAAAGACCTGCGGCACAGTTCAGGCGTAAAAAAGCCCGCCGGAGCGGGCTGGAGACGTCTTATAACTCAGCTTAACCTTGCAGATCTTTCTGCACAGCCTGAGTGAATTCGTCCATCGGGCAGAAACCTTGTTTATCGACGGCACAGCCTTCGATTTGCAGCGTCACACGCTCAGGAGGATTTTTGATACTCAGCGCAACATTGTTACGGATTTGCTTCGCGGTCGGATAAATGTATTCGATCTTCATCAAATCTTTATTGGCTTTCTTGTCATGCCAGCGCTGGAAAACAACGGTGCCGCTGATTGGCGTACGTTCGTACTGACCCGGTAAGGTGTAGTCCTGCGTTTTCAGCGCGGCGAGCAGCGAGGCGATATTCGAATCATGCCCGACCAGCACGGCCAGTTTTGACTGCTGTGCCGCTTTTTCGTCAGCGGTATTCGCCAGTTTTGGATCCAGTGAGCCGGCAATAAAGGTGAGCAACGGTTTAGCCGCATTCGCCGCAATCGCTGGCGAGCCGAACAGGGTCTCGTGATACAGATTTTTGATAGTTTCCAGCTTCGTCCATTGTTCAGGCGTACTGATTTTTCCCCATGCGATGTCTTTCATCGGGAAACCTTCGTAATATTGCAACATGAACGCGTCGGTCGCACCGGTCGCCATGCGCAGAGGCCCGGTAATGCCCGGCTCTTTGCCCTGCGTCAGCACGACATCCGACGGCTGAGATGCCAGATCGCACTGTTGTTTCTCTTTACAGATTTTGCTGTTTTTGTAATCGAGAATACTTTCCAGCAGTTGGTAATTGGGTTTCAGACGCTGATTCAACCCCGCCAGACCGCCCTCACCCGCATGCTGATTAACAGAATTCAACGCGCTGGTTTTGAAGGTTTCGTTCACTTCGGCAGTAATAATGGGGTTAAAGACCGGATCCATTTTACCGATTTCTACGCGGTTGATGACCGCCACATCACAGCCGGGGAAAGCGCCGGTCGTAAAGTGTTTCGCGGTATCAATGGTGCGCGGCAAACTGTTGGCGTAAGTAAAGACTTGCGCGTTTGCAGGACATCCGGCGGCAGGCAGCAGTTTGTCTTTCGCCAGCCAGGCGCGGAAATAATGTCCCATATGCTCGGAAACCTGGCCGCCTTTTGGCGTCAGCAAGCCACCTTCAGTTTTCCAGACAGGCCAGGTGTGCGTGGTGGATTCGGCCAGCACATCACCATAATTGACCAGCGGCGCACGGATACCGTGGCGGCTAAGCACCAGCACCTGTTGCAGTTCTAAATTATCGGACTGAGCGGCCTGAGCGACAGGCACGGAGAGCGGCAAAACGCAGGCAAGTGCAGACAATGCAAGAAAACGGGATGCTTTTTTCACGAGTGATCCTCTTAATGAATAGTTTTGTAGATTCCCTGAAATAAAAAATCACCGCAGGATCCAACAGATTGATTCCTGCGATGAATTTCTAGCATAGTGGAATATTCACCAGAAGTGGGGGATCAGGTTCACAACCTGCGTCCGGGGCTTTGTTCAGTCACAAAGAAACTGATTCAGAACTGATAACGCAGCCAGGCAAAGAACACGTTGCCATTGTTGTGAGTACCGGGAATATAGGTCGCCTGAAAAGTGAGTTTGTCATAGCCTACCGAAGCCAGCGGTAATACGATCGGAATAGGAATATATTTATAGTCATCTCGCGCGGTGACCGCCGCCGTATAACCTAATCCTAAACGAAAATCTTTATCATTCATTGGCTGCCATATTTTTTCCCAGCCATAACCCCCGATCGGTTGCCATTTATTATGTGAGTCTTTAAACGCCATAAAATAGATGCCGTTCCAGTTTCCTTTCTCATCATATCGGGAAATACCATAACCTCCGCCCCACGGACGTTCGTTATATCTGTCAGTTTTTTCTTTGTCATAAGCCAGGCGGTTGTGCCAGGTAATGACCGGCAGATAGATGTCCTGGGAATCAGAATCGTTCCAGGTGCTGGACACGTTATCTTTGAAAGTATCCCACATCTGCGGAAAAATGGACTGCGTGCCATCTTTATTGGGGGTGTTCATCGGGTCCAGCCCGCTATTGGATGCCCAGACTGGCGAACTTAACCCTAATGTCACCACCACAATGAAACCAGCTATGACTTTATTGATTAGCATTTTCATAATAACTCCCTGCATTGAGGTAGTATCATAAACAAAGCCTGGCTCAATAAAGTAAACGTAGGTATAACGAAAAAACCTTATTGCCGTTAATTTAATGAATTTAAAGCGTTTAAATTATGTATTATCAGAATTATCCTTAAATGATTTAGATTCTGTTTATACAATTACCACCTAGAATCCCCAGAACACTCAGAATATCCGCAGAGAGGCTGCGAGAATTATCCTATTATTAAACTAAAGTAATTAAATTAATTATCAAAACTGAAAGCGGAACCAGCCAAAAAGTACATTACCTTTGCTGTTGGCGCCTGGCACGTAAGTTGCCTGGAACGTCAGCCGGGAATAGCCTGCTGAAACCAGAGGCAGAACCATCGGGAAAGGAACGTAATCATAATTATCACGTGCCGAGACGGCAGTAATATATCCGGCGCCTAAACGGAATTCTTTATCATTCAGGGGTTGCCATATCTTTTCATAACCATAACCGGCAACGGGTTCCCATTTATTAAAGGAGTCTTTAAACGCCATAGCATAAAGCGCATGCCAGTTTCCTTTTTTATCATAGCGAGAAACACCGTAACCCCCACCCCATGGATGTTCGTTATATCCATCAATTTGTTTTTCACTGTGAGTATGACGATTGTGGCGTGTTAATACGGGCAGAAAGAGATCCTGGTGCTGCGGAGCATTCCAGGTTTCCGCAATATTATTTTTATATGCAGACCATAAACTTTCGTTATTACCCTGTTCAGAAACAGTTTGAGTTTGCGGAACTATCACACTTTCCTCTGCCTGCGCAGGGTTTGCGGTAAGTAAAAAAGCAGCATAAATTGAAAAAGAGAATATTGCGCTTAGATTTAATAAACGGATATTTTTCATTGAAATGAACGCCCTGTTAATTTGACCGGGGCATCATATAATGTAAAAACTATATAAATATTGAATCATGCATTAAGTAATCATAAACAATGCAGATGTGATTTTTTATAAACATTTAAAAACAATGGGTTATGAATTGTGGCACAAAAAAATACTGAAACATTGATTTACATTTAGGGGATCTGACTTCTCCAGGCCACATATTTTGTGGCGTGCAGATATAAAAAAACCGCAGGGCTTTCGCGCTGCGGATTTTTATTACTGACGCAATTTGGCGTATCAGCCCAACTGTTTACGCGCATTACGGAACATACGCATCCACGGGCTATCTTCGCCCCACTCTTCCGGGTGCCAGGAGTTACTGACGGTACGGAAGACTCGCTCAGGATGCGGCATCATTACGGTAACGCGACCTGACAGGTTTGTGACCGCAGTAATCCCGTTCGGTGAACCGTTCGGATTCGCCGGATAGTTTTCCGTCACCTGACCGTGGTTATCCACAAAGCGTAGCGCCACCAGATTGCTGTGCTCAATCTGTGCCAGATGCGCAGCGTCTCGCACTTCCACATGGCCTTCGCCGTGTGAAACCGCAATTGGCATACGTGAACCGGCCATGCCCTGCATGAACATCGAAGGGCTGGCGGTCACTTCTACCAGACTGAAGCGCGCTTCGAAGCGGTCAGACAGGTTACGCACAAAGCGTGGCCAGTGTTCTGCGCCAGGAATCAGCTCTTTCAGGTTGGACATCATCTGACAGCCGTTACACACGCCCAGCGCCAGTGTTTGCGGACGATGGAAGAACTCGGCGAACTCTTCACGCACGCGGTCGTTGAACAGGACAGACTTCGCCCAGCCTTCACCTGCGCCCAGCACGTCACCGTAGGAGAACCCGCCGCACGCTACCAGCGTGTGGAAATCCTGCAAATCACGGCGACCGGCCAGCAGATCACTCATGTGGACGTCTACTGCGTCGAAACCTGCGCGGTGGAAGGCGGCTGCCATTTCCACGTGAGAGTTCACACCCTGCTCACGCAGCACCGCGACTTTCGGACGCGCACCTTTCGCGATGTAAGGCGCAGCAACGTCTTCGTCAGGTGCGAACGTCAGTTTGACGTTCAGACCCGGATCGAGATCGTGCGTTTTGGCCTGATGTTCCTGATCGGCACATTCCGGGTTATCACGCAGACGCTGCATCTGCCAGGTGGTTTCCGCCCACCAGGTACGCAACGTGGTGCGGCTTTCGCTGTACACCGGTTTGTCGCCATGAGTGATGATGAAACGGTCGCCGGTTTCCACTGTACCGAGATAATGCGTGCAATCCGCCAGACCAAACTTCGCCAGCGTCTGCTCAACGGCATCACGGTCCTCTGCGCGAACCTGAATCACCGCACCCAACTCCTCATTGAACAAGGCCGCCAGCGCGTCATTGCCGAGTGCAGCGATATCCGCCGTCAGGCCGCAATGACCAGCAAAGGCCATCTCGGCGAGCGTGACCAGCAAACCGCCGTCGGAACGGTCATGGTAAGCAAGCAGTTTCTGCTCAGAGACCAGCGCCTGCATAGCATTGAAGAAGCCACCGAGCTGTTCTGCACTGCGCACGTCAGCAGGGGTATTACCCAACTGACGATAAACCTGTGCCAGCGCCGTTGCACCCAGCGCATTATGACCGGCACCCAGATCCACCAGCAGCAGCGCGGTATCGCCTTTATCCGTGCGCAGCTGTGGCGTCACGGTATGACGCACGTCTTCGACGCGGGCAAACGCGGTGATAACCAGGGACAGCGGTGACGTCATCTCGCGTTGTTCGTTGCCTTCCTGCCAGCGGGTTTTCATCGACATAGAGTCTTTGCCCACAGGTATGGTGATACCCAGCGCCGGACAAAGCTCTTCACCCACGGCTTTCACCGCCGCGTACAGACCGGCATCTTCGCCCGGATGACCGGCCGCTGACATCCAGTTAGCAGAAAGCTTCACGCGCTTGAGGCTGCCAATTTCCACCGCCGCGATGTTGGTCAGCGCTTCGCCGACGGCCATGCGCCCGGAAGCGGCGAAGTCCAGCAGCGCAATCGGTGCACGTTCGCCCAGAGACATCGCTTCGCCATAATAGCTGTCGAGGCTGGCAGTGGTGACGGCGCAGTCAGCGACAGGGATCTGCCACGGGCCGACCATCTGGTCACGCGCAACCATGCCGGTAACCGTGCGGTCGCCGATAGTGATCAGGAAGGTTTTCTCAGCCACCGCAGGCAGATGCATCACGCGTTTTACTGCTTCAGCGATTTGAATATTTTCCGCGTTAAGGTCATCACCGTTCGCTTTCAGCGTCGTGACGTCACGGGTCATTTTCGGCGTTTTGCCGAGCAGCACGTCCAGCGGCATATCAATCGGCTGGTTGTCGAAATGGCTGTCTTCCAGAGACAAGTGCATTTCTTCTGTCGCTTCGCCGATCACGGCGTAAGGCGCGCGCTCGCGTTTACAGATGGCATCGAACTGTTCGAGCTGAGCAGGTGCGACCGCCATCACGTAACGTTCCTGAGATTCGTTACACCAGACTTCCAGCGGGCTCATGCCCGGCTCGTCGTTGAGGATATCGCGCAACTGGAAGCGGCCGCCACGGTTGCCGTCGCTCACCAGTTCCGGCATGGCGTTGGATAAGCCGCCTGCGCCGACGTCATGGATGAACAGAATCGGGTTGTCTTCACCGAGCTGCCAGCAGCGATCGATGACTTCCTGGCAGCGACGTTCCATTTCCGGGTTATCGCGCTGTACGGAAGCAAAATCCAGATCCGCATCGGACTGGCCAGAGGCCATAGAAGAAGCCGCACCGCCGCCCAGACCGATATTCATCGCAGGACCGCCGAGGACAATCAACTTCGCACCAACGGTGATCTCGCCTTTTTGCACGTGATCGGCACGGATGTTACCAATGCCTCCCGCCAGCATGATCGGTTTGTGGTAACCGCGCAGCTCTGGGCCGTTGTGGCTGTTGACGTTTTCTTCGTAAGTACGGAAGTAGCCCAACAGCGCCGGGCGACCAAATTCATTGTTGAACGCTGCGCCGCCCAGCGGACCGTCGGTCATGATATCGAGCGCGGTAACGATGCGATCCGGCTTCCCGAAATCTTCTTCCCACGGCTGTTCAAAGCCCGGAATTCGCAGGTTAGAAACGGAGAAACCGACCAGACCCGCTTTTGGTTTTGCCCCGCGACCGGTTGCGCCTTCGTCACGGATTTCACCACCGGATCCCGTTGCCGCGCCCGGCCACGGAGAAATTGCCGTCGGGTGATTGTGGGTCTCGACCTTCATCAGGATATGCGCCTGCTCCTGATGGAAATCGTACAGACCGTCTTTCGCATCGGCGTAAAAACGGCCAACCTGCGAACCTTCCATTACAGCGGCGTTATCTTTATACGCAGAAAGCACGTAGTCCGGCGTCTGTTCGAAGGTATTTTTGATCATCTTAAACAGGGATTTCGGCTGCGTTTCGCCGTCGATAACCCAGTCAGCGTTGAAGATTTTGTGGCGGCAGTGTTCGGAGTTAGCCTGCGCGAACATATAGAGTTCGATGTCAGTCGGGTTGCGCCCCAACGACGTAAAGGCTTCCATCAGGTAGTCAATTTCGTCCTGCGCCAGTGCCAGACCCAGTTTGGTGTTGGCGCTTTCCAGCGCGCTGCGACCTTCGCCAAGAACATCTACATGCTGTACCGGCGCGGGCTGATGTTGTGCGAACAAAGCGCTGGCGTCTTCCAGCTTACCGAAGAGGGTTTCCATCATCCGGTCATGCAGCAATGCGCCCAGCTGTGCCCATTGCGCGTCGGTCAGTTGCGGTGCCTGTACGTAGAATGCCAGACCACGCTCCAGACGCAGCACCTGAGATAAACCGCAGTTGTGAGCGATGTCAGTGGCTTTGGAAGACCACGGAGAAATGGTGCCGGGACGTGGAGTGACCAGCAGTAAGCGGCCAGTTGGAGCGTGTTCAGCGAGAGAAGGACCGTATTTCAGGAGGCGTTGTAACTTGGTTTGTTCGTCCGAACTCAGCGGTGCGCTGACATCGGCAAAGTGTACATATTCGGCGTAGACATCGCTGACCGGAAGGTGGGCATCCTGACAGCGGGACAACAATTTGTTAATGCGAAAAGCCGACAAAGCGGGCGAACCACGCAGTATTTCCATAATCACAGATCTCTCGTCTTCGAAGACACTGACCACAGTGCTTCATTGGGCGCAACAGGGGGAAAACGCGGCCTATTATAAAGAAAGCCATCGCCCGACGAAACCGTTTGCGCAGGGAATATTGATATTCATTTATAGGCGGACATTTTGTGCGGGCATTATGAATAAAGTTGCAGACTGCCGTTTTGTTGAGCAAAATGCGTCAGCACTGGGGATATAACCATACTAACTGCACAGCATATCGTATAAAAACAAGAGCGCCGCAGCGAGATAACTATTTGACGCGACTAAAAATTAATTATGTCCTGATGGGGATTGCCGCCCTGTTGCTGGCGCTGGCCTTATGGCCTGCCGTGCCGTGGCACAGGGGTGATGGCGACCAGTTGGATCAAATAAAATCCCGTGGAGAATTGCGCGTCAGCACGCTCAATTCTCCACTGACTTTTATGGACTCCCCGGAAGGTAATCTCGGCTTCGATTACGAGCTGGCGAAACGCTTTGCAGATTATCTGGGCGTGACGCTGGTCGTCTCTCAGCACACCACCGTTGACGCCATGTTCAGTGAGCTGGACCACGATAAAGCCGACATGCTGGCATCGGGTCTGGTTTACAACAATGAACGGCTGAAAAACTACCGGGCCGGGCCAGAATACTATTCCATTTCGCAGCAGCTGGTTTACCGGCAGGGTGCCGCACGCCCGAAAAGCTTCGCCGACATTAAAGGCACGCTCATGGTTTCCGCTGGCACCGCGCATATTGCGACGCTCGAAGCCGCGGGCAAAAAATTCCCTAACCTGACGTGGAGCACCACAGACAAGATGTCGCCGCGCGACCTGTTGCAACAGGTGGAAAACGGCAAGCTGGATTACACTCTGGGCGATTCCGTGACTATTGCACTGATGCAGCGTGTGTATCCGCGTCTGGCCGTTGCCTTCGACGTCACCGAAGATGAACCCGTCACCTGGTATTACCGCAAGCAGCCGGACGATGACAGCCTCTCCGCCGCCATGCTGGATTTTTTCAGTCAGATTGCCGACGACGGTACGCTGGAGAAACTCGAGGAAAAATACCTCGGCCACGTAGGCGACTTCGATTACGTCGATACTCGCACCTTCCTCAATGCCATCGACAAAACGCTGCCGGATCTGCAGCCGCTGTTTGAAAAGTACGCACAGGACATCGACTGGCGGTTGCTGGCTGCTATTGCTTATCAGGAATCACATTGGGATCCACAGGCCAAATCACCGACCGGCGTGCGTGGCGTGATGATGTTAACCCGTGCAACCGCATCCGGGCTGGACGTGGATGACAGAACCGATGCTGAGCAAAGTATTCGCGGCGGTGCGCTCTATCTATCGAGGCTGATGGAAAAGATGCCGGAAACGATTCCGCAGGATGAGAAAATCTGGTTTGCCCTTGCCGCGTATAACATGGGTTACGGCCACATGCTGGATGCCCGTAAGCTGACGGCGCAACAGAAAGCCAACCCCGACAGCTGGGCGGATGTAAAACAGCGGTTGCCGATGCTGAATCAAAAACGTTATATCGGCCGCACAACCTACGGCTATGCGCGTGGGACTCAGGCCTATAATTACGTCGAAAACATCCGTCGCTATCAGCTCAGTCTGGTGGGATATCTGATGGAAAGAGAGAAAAAACAGGCGCAACAGGCAGCGTTGCAAGCTCAGTTAGGCCAGGGCTATCCGGTGGTGGATACGAAGGAAGCGCTGGAGGAATAATCCTGTGATCATTCTTCCGGCGGTGCGCCATTTTCAGCAACGCGTTGCGCCAGCCGCAGCGCTTTTTTCTGACTGCGACGATAACGGAAGAATGCGCTCAGCTGTTCCGAACAGGCATCGGCCAGTATGCCGGATGTGATTTCTACCTGATGATTCATGCCCGGATGGCGCAACACATCGATCAGGGAACCGGCAGCCCCGGTTTTGGCGTCTGCCGCGCCATACACTACGCGGCGGATCCGGCTGTGGATCATCGCGCCCGCACACATCACACAAGGCTCCAGCGTGACATACAGCGTGGCGTCAATCAGGCGATAGTTTTGTACCACCTTGCCGCCCTGCCGCAGCGCCATAATTTCGGCATGTGCGGTGGGATCGTGACGACCGATGGAACGGTTCCAGCCCTCGCCAATGACCTGATTATCTAAAACCAGCACGGCACCTACGGGCACTTCACCTTCATCCTGTGCTTTAAGTGCCAGATTCATGGCATGGTGCATCCAGAACTCATCATCTTTTACTTCTGCCAACTCAACCTCTGCCACTTCAACCTCAATCATTTTAAACCGGCCGTCATTATACCTTTCTTCGGGTAGCTCGCCCACGTCGGCGGGACATGTCAAAGAAAACTATTCACAGCAATGATTGAACAGTTTACCTCATGGATATTTATCAATGAATTTGTATCCATGAAATAAAAACAGGAGACAATAACCTTGTAATTCATAAAGGTAATTTATTTATTACCCACCAAAAGCAGAAATTATTGCGGTAGATCAATCGGTGTTACCGGTAACAATCATAAGCTTTATTTGTACCTCATAAGAATTAACAATAAGGAAATATATTATGGCTACCGCAACTTTCTTCATCCCTTCTGTCAACGTAATTGGTTCAGGCGCACTCAACGATGCAGCGTCTGCCATCGCACAGCACGGTTTCCACCACGCGCTGATCGTTACCGATAAAGTGCTGTTCGATATCGGCGTCGTCAAACAGGTTCAGGAATTACTGGCGCAAAGCGATGTGCAAAGCAGCGTCTACCACGGAACACATCCCAACCCGACCACCCGCAATGTGCGTGAAGGTTTGGAAATTCTGCAACGTGATGCCTGTGATTGCGTGATTTCCCTCGGTGGGGGTTCACCGCACGACTGCGCAAAAGGGATCGCCCTGCTCGCCACTAACGGCGGCGACATCAAAGATTACGAAGGCGTTGACCGTTCTGCTAAACCACAGTTGCCGCTGATCTCCATTAACACCACCGCCGGTACAGCATCCGAAATGACCCGCTTTTGCATTATCACGGATGAAGCACGTCATATCAAAATGGCCATCGTCGATAAGAATGTGACCCCGCTGATGTCCGTCAACGATCCGCATCTGATGGCTGGTATGCCAAAAGGGCTGACTGCCGCAACCGGTATGGACGCATTAACGCACGCGATTGAAGCCTATGTGTCCAGCGCCGCGAATCCGATCACCGATGCCTGTGCGCTGAAAGCGGTCACCATGATTGCCGATTCGCTGCGCACCGCCGTCAACGATGGCGCCAACATGCCAGCGCGTGAAAACATGGCCTACGCACAGTTCCTGGCCGGGATGGCGTTTAACAACGCGTCACTCGGGTATGTTCACGCGATGGCACACCAGTTAGGCGGTTTCTACAATCTGCCGCACGGTGTCTGTAATGCGGTGCTGCTTCCGTTCGTACAGGAATATAACGCCCGCGTGGCCAGCCCGCGTCTTAAAGACATCGCCGCCGCAATGCACATTGATGTCGCAGGTATGACAGACGAGCAAGGTGCCAAAGCCTGTATCGATGCGATCCGCCAGCTGTCACGCGACGTAGGTATTCCGACCGGTCTGCGTGATTTGAATGTGAAAGAAGAAGATTTTAATACGCTGGCCACCAACGCGCTGAACGATGCCTGTGCGCTGACTAACCCGATTCAGGGGACACATCAGGATATTGTTGCGATTTTCAAAGCGGCAATGTAGCCCTTCCAGGAAAGTTTCTTAACCCTGGCGGGATCGCCGGGGAAAGAAAAACAGAAAAGGCCGGAAATCCGGCCTTTTCTGTTTGCGAGGCGCAGAGCCGGAAACATCATTCCAGCTGCTGTAACTCACCCTGTTTGCTGACGCGAAAACGGTGCTCGCAAAAGTACAGCAACGGGTTGTCCTGCTTGCTGTCGCTGTATCCGCTGTAGAGTTTCAGTGGCGAACCGATGCGGCTTTCCAGCTGTACGACCTTCTCTTCGCCGAGACAACGCAGTGGTAAAACCCAGCCGCCTTTAGCCCGCGCAATCCGGCTACCCACCAGTTTCACCTGCGGTAAAAACAGCGATTCGTGATACACCTGCTTCACCAGACTTTCCGGCGACCCGGTAATCAGCCAGACTTCGGTATCATCGCTGTCGAGATACTCCCGCAACCGTCGCTGAACCACCGGGAACTCCACCACTTTCTGGCGAAATGTATTCACAAACTGCAACTCCAGTGCCTTGAGTCGCGCCTCGCTGTGCCCGAAGGTGATCGCCCAAAGCAAAAGGCTCATCGGCCAGCGGGTCGCGCGCCCCTGAAAGAATAGCCCCAGCCCAATCAGCGGCAGTAAAGGCACCACCAGAATCAGATTTTGCGGCATACGCCAAAGCAGGAAACGTAAGAAGGATCCAAACATATCCTGCTGATGCAGCGTGCCATCAAGATCAAAAAACACTACCCGTCGGTCAGGCTTCGTAGTCAATCCGTTACTCCTCGGGATCGTTGAACCCCATCATCCAGGTAAATATAAAACCAGCTAATACCGTAATGACTAAACCTGCCAGATACAACATCACTTTGCCGGAAACAATGGTCAGCGCCAGCGGCAATCCTGAAATTCCAAAAGTGATTACCGTCGCGACTTTCCAATAACAGATTAGCGCACCGCCGACGGCTCCGCCCAGACATGCGCCGATAAAAGGTCGCCCGAGTGGCAATGTCACGCCAAATATCAGTGGCTCACCGATGCCCAAAATGCCGACCGGCAAGGCGCCTTTAATCACTTTTTTCAACCGTGCATTGCGGGTTTTCATATAGACCGCAATCGCCGCCCCCACCTGCCCGACGCCGGCCATTGCCAGGATCGGTAACAGTGGATTGGAACCGTGCGCCTGAATCAGCTCGACGTGGATTGGCACCAGCCCCTGATGTAAACCTGAGAGTACCAGCGGTAAAAACGCCCCAGCCAGAATAGCGCCGACCAGCAAACCGCCTTTGTCGATGGCGATATTCACGCCATGCGCGATACCGTCAGAGATGAGTCCGCCGAGCGGTTGCAGGATGATGATCGCCAGTGTCGCCGTAATCAGCGTGGTGATCAGCGGATTGAGGATCAGCTCAACGGATTCCGGCAACCACTGCCGCAGGCGTTTTTCCAGCCAGCACATCAGCGCAACCACCAGCAACACGGCAATCACGCCGCCACGGCCAGGCTGAAGTGTTTCCCCGAATAAAGTGATTTGCGCCAACGCCGGGCTCGAGAGGATCCCCGCCATCACGCCCCCCATCGCCTGCGAACCACCGAATACCCGCGCGGCGTTCACACCGACCAGAATATTCATGATGGCAAACACTGCACCGCCGAATACCGCCAGCAGCCCGAGAATATTCGGATATTCTGTCGCAATCGAACCGGCAATATCAGGCCGTTTAAGCAGATTGATGATGCCCATGATCAGGCCAGAGGCGATAAAAGCCGGAATAAGCGGGATAAAGACATCTGCCAGTTTGCGCAGCGCTCCGCTCATTGGCGCGGAATATTTGGCTTTCGCATTGGCCTTATTACGCGCGATGTCGTTTTCACCAGAGCCAGTGCGCACCGGGCTGAGCTGTAACCGCATGGCGTCCACGACTTTTGCCGCCGCACCCGGACCGACAATAAACTGATGCTGCTCGCCCTGCTTCAGATAGCCCTTTATACCTTCCAGCGTTTTCAGGCTGGCCAGATCCAGAAGCCCGTCGTCATGCACTTCCACGCGTACGCGCGTCATGCAGTTTTCCAGCTTACTGATATTTGCTTCACCGCCCACACCCTGCAAGATCTTCGAAGCCAGCAGGTGAGTTTTGTTCATCGCCGTCGCCATGCTTATCCCCTTTGCTTTAATCCGCCAGAGCTGCGCGCAGGAATCCATTGTGTTTTGTCAGACGCGCAATTGCCTGCTGCGCATCGATCCCCGCCAGCAACATCAGAATCGCCGGTTTCACTTCGAATTCGGTTTCTGACAAAGCCTGTTCAGCGGCTTCCCGCGCAGCTCCGGTGGCTTCAACCACAATGCGGCAGGCGCGATCGACCAGTTTAATGTTGGTCGCTTTCACATCCACCATCAGGTTCTGATAGACCTTGCCGGTTTTGACCATCGCGCCGGTTGAAATCATATTCAGCACCAGTTTCTGCGCGGTGCCGGATTTCAGACGAGTGGAACCGGTCAGCGCTTCCGGACCGACGACCGGCGAAATCGCGATACCGGCTTCACGGGCAATCGGCGAATCAGGGTTGCAGGAAATCGCGACGGTGGAGCAACCGAGTTGCGTAGCGTAACGCAGCGCACCAATGACATAAGGTGTCCGCCCGCTGGCCGCAAGACCCACCACCGTATCTTTGGCGGTCAGATTGAGATTTTTTAAATCTTCGACCCCCAGCGCTTCGTTGTCTTCCGCGCCTTCCACGGCTTTAAGCATCGCACCCGGCCCACCGGCAATCAGGCCAATGACCATGGTGTGCGGGACGCCAAACGTCGGAGGACACTCGGACGCATCCAGCACGCCCAGACGGCCGCTGGTTCCTGCGCCAAGATAAATCAGGCGCCCTCCGGCTTTAAATGAGGCGGCAGCCTTATCGACAGCCTGGGCGATTTGCGGAAGTACCTTATCGATCGCCTCCGGCACCTTGCGGTCTTCCCGGTTAAAGCAGGTCACCAGATCCAGCGTAGACATTTCATCCAGATTCATCGTATCCGGGTTACGGCTCTCTGAAACCAGAGCACCTAAGTTCATCGTTTGATTCATTGCACACTCCTGAATTTTTAATTCAAATTAATTACACAATACTTGAATATTTTATTCATCAATGCGAGAAATATTTGCTACTTTAAAGAACATAATCAGTAAAACGTGATGTCGGTATTTTGAGGAACGGGGAAAACCCAGCATGAGTTGTATGATTCGGATCCGCCAGCTCTACCCAACGCTGGCACAAAATGACCGCAAGCTGGCCGATTTCTTGCTGGAACAGCCGGATAAAGCACGCCATCTGAGCTCGCAGAAACTGGCGGAAATGGCGGGCGTCAGCCAGTCAGGCGTCGTGAAGTTCGCACAAAAATTAGGGTACAAAGGTTTTCCTGCGTTGAAACTGGCGATGAGCGAATCGCTGGCCTCCCCGAAAAACAATGCGCCTGTGACGGTCCACAATCAGATCCTCAGCACGGACAGTTTGCATGTGGTCGGGGAGAAATTGCTGGCAGAAAAACAGGCGGCGTTGCGCGCCACGCTGGATATTAACGGTGAGCCCCGGTTAAAGATTGGCTTATCCATGCTGGCCGATGCCAGAAAAATCGTGCTGACGGGCATCGGTGCGTCCGGTCTGGTCGCGAAGGATCTGGCGTATAAGCTGCTGAAAATCGGCGTGACAGCTATCGCCGAATCCGACACTCATGTGCTTATCGCCACTGTGCAGGCGCTGTCTAAAAAGGATTTGCTGCTGGCGATTTCATCGAGCGGCGAGCGCAGTGAAATAAATCTGGCGGCGAGGGTCGCACGTGAAAGCGGTGCGAAAGTACTGGCGATCACCGGTTTTACACCCAATACGCTACAACAGCAGGCCGACCACTGCCTGTATACCGTCGCCGAATTACCGGCTACGCGAGGTGCCGCGCTCTCGGCAACCACCGCGCAATATTCACTGACCGATCTGCTGTTTGTCGCGCTGGTTCAGCAGGATACGGAACATGCGCCGGAGCGGATCCGCCACAGCGAAGAATTAGTAAAAAAGCTGGTTTGATCAGGATCAGTTCACGCGTGGAAAGGCGCTGGCACGGAAACTATGCCAGCGCAATTCTGGTATACTGCGCGCCCTGATTATTGAAGATACGAGAAACGTTATGGCCCTGCTGATCACACACAAATGCATTAACTGCGATATGTGCGAACCGGAGTGCCCGAATCAGGCGATCTCGATGGGCAATGAGATTTACGAAATTGACAGCGATCGCTGTACGGAATGTGTCGGCCACTACGACAAGCCGACCTGCCAGAGCGTCTGCCCGATCGACAACACGATCATCATCAATCCGCAACACACCGAATCCAACGAGCAGCTTTGGGACAAATTCGTCGTACTGCATCACGCCGTGTAATTCAATTTTCGATGATCACCGTGGCGCACGCGTAACGTCGCTCATCGGCCAGCGTCACATGCACGTTTTTCACGCCCAGCTCCGCCGCCATTTCTGCGGCACGGGCGTGAAATATCAGCCCCGGTTTTCCCAGCACATCATTCACCACTTCAAACTGTTCAAACGCCAGCCCGTTGCGGATGCCCGTGCCCAGCGCTTTCGCCGCGGCTTCTTTCACTGCAAAACGCTTTGCCAGAAAGCGAACCGGCTGCTGATGCTGCTGATAGACAGCCCATTCATTGGCGCACAAGATACGTTTTGCCAGCCGGTCGCCGCTGCGTGCAATTACTGCTTCGATACGGGTTATCTCAACGATATCCGTACCTAAACCTAAAATACTCATTAACGGCGTGCTTCCCGCATCAGGTTTTTCATTTCACGTACGGCACCCGATAAACCATCAATCACGGCCTGACCAATAATGGCGTGGCCAATGTTCAGCTCGTGCATCTCTGGCATCGCAGCGATCGGTTGTACGTTGTGGTAAGTCAGCCCGTGGCCGGCGTTCACTTTCAGCCCTTTGCCCGCGGCATAGGCGGCACCTTGTTTAATACGCTGAAGCTCAGCCTGGCGCTCAAGGTCAGTTTTCGCTTCGGCATACGCACCGGTATGAATTTCGATATAAGGCGCACCCACGGCAACGGCAGCGTCGATCTGGCGCAGATCCGCATCGATAAACAGGGAAACCAGAATGCCAGCTTCACTGAGACGGGAGACGGCGACGGTCATTTTGTCGATCTGCCCGGCAACGTCCAGTCCGCCTTCGGTAGTCACTTCTTCACGCTTTTCCGGAACCAGGCAGCAGAAATGCGGCAGAATTTCACAGGCAATCCCGACCATTTCATCGGTCACCGCCATTTCGAGATTCATGCGGGTCTGGATGGTCTGACGCAGAAGACGGACATCACGATCGGTGATATGGCGACGGTCTTCGCGCAGGTGAACGGTGATCCCGTCAGCTCCCGCCTGCTCAGCAATAAACGCCGCCTGAACCGGATCAGGGTAAGCCGTACCGCGTGCATTACGCAGTGTCGCGACATGATCAATGTTAACGCCTAACAGCAACTCAGCCATAACAGCTCCAGATTTAAGAATGGATTAATTTAAGAGTGGTTGAAAAAAACCAATTTCCGCAGTTTACACCCTGGGGTGCAGTGGCGTGTAGTCCGGGGAAAAAATTAGCTGGCAGAATTGTCAGAAGGTGCGACAGGCTTTTTGACCTGAAACTGGCGAAACAGCTCACGGCTTTTCAGCGGCTTACCGCCTAGATAGGGCTTGAGCGCAATACGGGTAAAACGTTTGGCGGCGCGCAGAGTGGCTACATCGGGGAAATCACGACTGGCCAACGCTTTCAAATCTTTACCGGTAAAGCTTGAATTGTCGATCACCAGACTGGCGATAAACCCTTTCTCTTCGCGATAACGATAGGTCATGGTGTCACTGACTTCTTCGCCGCTGCCCGCACAATGCAGAAAATCTACGCCATAACCCAGATGATGCAGCAGTGCGAGTTCAAACTGACGCAGCGCATATTCCGGAGAGCCGGTCGCACCCGCCAAATTTTGCAGACAATTGAGATAATCGAAGAATAACGAAGAGTAGTTAGCTTCCTGTTCGAGCACGCGGGAAACCAGTTCGTTAACGTACAGGCCGCTGTAAAGCATCAGACCCGAGAGAGGAAGTGCCAGAGAGACCGGCTCGGCGTTACGCAGGGTTTTCACTTCTCCCCGCCCGCTCCAGCGAACCAGTAAAGGCGTAAAAGGCTGCAAGCAGCCTTTCAGATTCGACCGGCGGCCGCGCGCACCTTTTGCCAGTATGCGCACCCGCCCTTGTCCTTCAGTGAAAAGATCCAGCATGAGACTGGTTTCACTGTAAGGTCGCCCATGCAAAACAAATGCGCGTTGCCAGCCTTCCATAGGCGCAGACCTTATAAGTCGTCTGTATAACCCAGACTGCGCAGCGCACGTTCGTCGTCTGCCCAACCGGATTTGACCTTAACCCACAATTCAAGATGAACCTTCGCTTCAAACATGTTTTCCATGTCCTGACGAGACTCGATACCGATCGTCTTGATTTTTGAGCCTTTATTACCGATAACCATTTTTTTCTGGCCTTCACGTTCTACCAGAATCAGGCCATTGATATCGTAACCGCCACGTTCATTACTCACAAATCGCTCGATTTCTACGGTCACCGAGTAAGGCAGTTCTTCGCCCAGGAAACGCATCAGTTTTTCACGAATGATTTCAGAGGCCATAAAGCGCTGTGAGCGGTCAGTAATATAGTCTTCAGGGAAGTGATGAATCGCTTCCGGCAGACGCTTACGGACGATGCTGGCGATGGTATCGACGTTAATACGTTTTTCGGCAGACATTGGCACGATGTCGATAAAGTTCATCTGTTCGCTGAGGAACTGCAGGTGTGGCAACAGCTTCGATTTGTCAGTGACATTATCGATTTTGTTGATAGCCAGCAGAACCGGCGCTTTGATATCGCGCAATTTATTCACGACCATTTCGTCGTCAGGCGTCCAGTGGGTGCCTTCAACCACGAAAATAACCAGTTCAACATCACCAATTGAACTGCTGGCAGCACGGTTCATCAGGCGGTTGATCGCCCGCTTTTCTTCCATGTGCAGCCCTGGGGTGTCAACGTAAATCGCCTGATAAGGGCCTTCTGTATGGATACCCATAATACGGTGACGTGTTGTTTGCGGTTTACGCGAAGTAATGGAGATCTTCTGCCCCAGTAATTCGTTCAGCAAGGTTGATTTACCGACGTTAGGACGGCCAACGATTGCTACAAAACCACAGTAATTCTTTTCTTCGCTCATTCAAGCTCCAGCTGTATCAGCGCTTGTTCCGCTGCCGCCTGCTCGGCTTTTCTGCGGCTTGACCCGGTTCCTACAACCGGCTGGTTCAAGCCACTGACCTGGCAGTGGATGGTAAACTCTTGGTCGTGCGCTTCACCGCGAACCTGCACAACCAGATAAGAAGGCAACGGCAGATGGCGACCTTGCAAAAACTCCTGTAAACGGGTTTTTGGGTCTTTCTGCTTATCACCGGGACTGATTTCGTCTAAACGACTACGGTACCAATCGAGAATCAGCTTTTCGACGTTCTGGATATCACTGTCCAGGAATACGCCGCCAATGAGTGCCTCCACCGTATCCGCAAGAATTGACTCACGGCGGAAACCACCACTTTTTAATTCGCCCGGCCCTAAACGTAAGCATTCACCAAGATCGAATTCACGTGCCATTTCAGCTAACGTATTTCCGCGCACCAGCGTGGCACGCATGCGACTCATATCGCCCTCATCTACCCGAGGAAAACGTTGGTACAGTGCGTTAGCAATCACATAACTAAGAATGGAATCACCCAGGAACTCTAAACGCTCATTGTGTTTACTGCTTGCGCTGCGGTGAGTCAGTGCCTGCAATAAAAGCTCCTGCTGTTGAAAAGTGTAGCCCAGCTTCCGCTGAAGCCTGTTTATTACGATGGGATTCATGAGTTACCAATAGATCAAGAATGCGTCAAAAACTTCAGCATACGGAACAGGCCTGCTTCGCCCTAAGCCAATCCAAAGCTGTTTCGTTTGCAGTGGCTCTCTCAGTGCATTTTCAATATGAAATTAAAATCTGAAGAGCCAACTTTTATCGCCCGAAGGGTTATTCTACAACGTGTGGATATTTAATGCTGCGCTAATATGCCCGTCATTACTGAAGTTGCAGGGGCTTTCACCTCCTGCAACTCGAATTATTCCGGGCAGCAACAGCAAGAATTAATGTATTCCACCGATACGGCTTAAACGAACGCCGGTAGGCCATTCACCTTCTTGTTTTTTAAAGCTCATCCAGATGGCAGAAGCTTTACCCACTAAGTTCTTTTCTGGCACAAAGCCCCAATAGCGGCTGTCTGCGCTGTTGTCACGGTTATCGCCCATCATGAAGTAATGGCCGGCCGGAACAACCCAGGTGCCCATCGGCTGGCCCGGTTGCTGATAATAAGCCCCTAACTGGTCACGCGCGCCGGGCACGGTCAGAATATGATGAGTAACATTGCCCAGCGTTTCATTGAACTGAACCAAACGGACGCCATCCTGAGGGACATTCGCCGTCGGCGGGGTTTCAAAGAATCCGCTGCTTGCTTCACCACCGGATGCCTGACCGAAGGTCTGAACGAAATCACTGGCAGCGCCGGCGTCATAGGTCACAGCCAGCGCGGTATTACAGTTACTGCCGCTTTTGCACGCGGGCTGAATAGTAACTTGCTTACTGAAAGGATCGTAAGTCACCCGGTCACCCGGTAAGCCTACAAGGCGTTTAATATAATCCACTTTGGGGTTCTGCGGATATTTGAACACCACGACATCACCGCGTTTCGGCTCGCCCGTTTCGATAAGTTTAGTCTGAGTAATCGGATCTTTCAGACCGTAGGCATATTTTTCTACCACGATAAAATCGCCGATTAACAGCGTTGGCATCATGGAGCCTGACGGGATCTGGAAGGGTTCATAAATAAATGAACGCACCACAAACACGACTAACAAAACCGGGAATACCGAAGCACAGGTTTCTACCCAACCCGGCTGCTTCGCCACCTTGTTCAGCGTTGTATCGTCTACGGCACCGCCCGTTTCGGCCTTAATTTTGGCAATTTTAGCCCGACGAGCAGGTGCAAGCTTGAAACGGTCAAGGCACCAGATAATCCCTGAAACCAGCGTTGCAATCGCCAGAACCAGGGCAAACATGTTAGCCATGCATACTCCCTACAACTCAATTAAGGATTTATTTATTGCCGTCTTTGCCCACATGGAGAATGGCCAGGAACGCTTCCTGAGGCAACTCAACGTTACCCACCTGCTTCATGCGCTTCTTACCATCTTTCTGCTTCTGCAACAGTTTCTTCTTACGACTGACGTCGCCGCCGTAGCACTTGGCTAAAACGTTTTTACGTAACTGTTTAACAGTTGAACGAGCAATAATATGAGCACCAATCGCCGCCTGAATAGCAATGTCGAACTGCTGACGCGGGATCAACTCCTGCATCTTCTCAACCAGCTGGCGTCCGCGACCTTGCGAGTTGCCACGGTGAGTGATCAGCGCCAAGGCATCCACGCGCTCGCCGTTGATTAGAACATCAACACGTACCATGTCAGAAGCCTGGAAACGTTTGAAATTGTAATCAAGTGAGGCATAACCACGGGAAGTTGATTTCAGACGGTCAAAGAAATCGAGAACCACTTCTGCCATTGGGATTTCATAGGTCAGTGCAACCTGGTTACCGTGGTAAACCATATTCGTCTGTACGCCACGTTTCTCAATACACAATGTGATCACGCTACCCAGATATTCCTGAGGCATCAGCATATGACACTCAGCGATAGGTTCGCGTAATTCCAGAATATTATTCAGCGCAGGGAGCTTAGACGGGCTGTCAACGTAGATGATTTCGTTACCGGTGGTCACCACTTCATAAACAACCGTTGGTGCAGTGGTAATCAGATCAAGATCGTATTCGCGCTCCAGACGTTCCTGAATGATTTCCATATGCAGCAGGCCGAGGAAGCCAATACGGAAACCGAAGCCCAGTGCGGTAGAACTCTCTGGTTCGTAGAACAACGAGGCATCGTTCAGGCTAAGTTTACCCAGCGCATCGCGGAAGTTTTCGTAATCATCGGAGCTAACAGGGAACAGACCGGCGTAAACCTGTGGTTTTACTTTCTTGAAACCAGGCAGAACTTTATCCGCAGGATTACGTTGCAGCGTCAGGGTGTCACCCACCGGTGCGCCCAGAATGTCTTTAATCGCACAGACCAGCCAGCCTACTTCACCGCAGTTAAGAATATCTTTATCAACGCGTTTCGGCGTAAAGATACCCAGACGATCGGCGTTATAAACCTGTCCGGTACTCATTACTTTAATCTTGTCGCCCTTCTTCATGGTGCCGTTTTTAATACGGACCAGAGAGACAACGCCCAGGTAGTTATCGAACCATGAGTCGATGATAAGCGCCTGCAGAGGAGCATCCGGATCGCCTTCTGGCGGCGGAACGTCGCGCACCAGACGTTCCAGAACTTCCGGAACACCGACGCCGGTTTTCGCAGAGCAACGCACCGCATCTGTCGCATCAATACCGACGATGTCTTCGATTTCCTGCGCAGCGCGATCGGGATCGGCCGCAGGCAAATCGATTTTATTAAGAACCGGCACGACTTCCAGATTCATTTCCATCGCGGTATAGCAGTTAGCCAGAGTCTGAGCCTCTACGCCCTGCCCCGCATCCACGACCAGCAATGCGCCTTCGCAAGCAGCCAGTGAACGGGAAACTTCATAGGAGAAGTCAACGTGCCCGGGAGTGTCGATAAAGTTCAGATGGTAAACTTGCCCATCTTTGGCTTTGTAATCGAGGGTTACGCTCTGAGCTTTGATGGTAATGCCGCGTTCACGCTCAAGATCCATCGAGTCGAGGACCTGAGATTCCATTTCACGGTCGGACAAGCCACCGCAAATTTGAATAATACGGTCGGACAGCGTCGACTTACCGTGGTCAATGTGGGCAATAATGGAGAAATTTCGTATATGCTTCATTATAAAAGTTTTTCTGCCTTGGTATTTCTGGATCATTCGCCATGAACATACAGCGACGGTTTGTAGATTGGCTGTCTTTCGCCTAAGTGGCAGCATTCTACATGTCAGCACCGTGAAAACCTAGTCTCGACATACCTTAACTCCAGATTATGCGAGCTTTCCTGAAAGCCAGAACGCACATTGACATCAGTTATCCACGCCACCTTCTGTCAGCAGATACTTTCGCATGCGCCCGATTTCAGATTATCGACATTCAGCGGCCTTTACTGCTTTAGGAAAATACCCATATACAAAAACCACGCCCTGTACTTAATATACTGTTATAAAAAGAAAAACTGATTCCTAAAATATAATTTTCAATCTCCATTCTTCCTTAAGCATCTTTTATTTTTTTAACTCAATCCGGTCACAAGGTTATCATCATGATCAATGAAGGGCGGCTGCTCAGTCAGCATGGCTTTGCCAAAGCCAACTCGTGGATCACACTGGTCCTGTCAATTCTCTTACTGGTCGCAGGGGCAATACAACTTGCCTTTCTGCTGACAGTGGATCACCCGGCAAGCAGCATCTACAGTGTGTTTTTTACGGCACTTTTGAGCATTGCTTTGGGTGTTGTCCTGATGTTTTTAAGACGCCTGATCAGGCCTCATCAGATCTATCAGTTGCATGAAAATGGCATTTTAGTGATAAGTCAGGAAGACAAAAAAAACAGGTTCATTCCATTCGAAAGGATCATGGATATATATCGTTTCAGAACAGGAAAATATTCGCGGCGAATTTTGAATACCATGTTATTTCGCGAAGAAAATAGCCGAACCTGGCACCATATCACGCCAAACATTGCTAACTCTGAACGACTAATTGAGATCATTAAAACTGAGCAATTGATGTTTCGTGGCCCGTGGGCACTCAATACGCTGGCCCAGGGCGGTGACATTCATTTCACCAGCACGACGCATGCACGCTGTGGCCTGAAACATTTCTTCAGCACTAAGCTCATGATGATGAATGAGAAAAAAATCAGACTGAGCGCGCTGGCGCTGACATCCGACGAAGGTAAAACCGTGCCGGTAGAGGATATTCAGTTTATCAGCGGAGGCAGCAATAGCCCGCTGGTCCGGTTGCTCGATAAGCATGGCAGAATTTTATTCTCCGTTCCGTATGCATCGCTTTCCAGTGCCGATCTTTTTATCGCGCTGATTGAGCATATGATTCAGAACCGGATACCGGTCAGACATTAGAACAGGCAGGATGACAAGGACGTAAACTAAAAGCCGTTATCTCTCAGAGATAGCGGCTTAATATCAGGAAGGGAGATTCGGTTCTGACTCCGTAGAATACCGGAACGCATTTGGCGGTAAGCCCACCTGCAAAACCACAGGCTGATAACCTGACTGACCATCAACTTTCGCCGCCAGCGCTTTGGCGAGTAAAAAGCCCAGCCCGCCCCCCAGCACCGCTCCGATTACCGCATAAACATCAGCCTTCAACAGCGCCTGTAGCAGACCGCCGCCGAGGATCACGCCAAACAACGGCGTCATATAAACCAAAAATGCGGAACGCAGCAGGCTTCCTTCGGGAATGCCCAGTTCGACTTTTTGTCCCGGCTCCAGGCGCTCAGAGATGTTGACCTGCAGATTATGCTCGGTTTGCGGCCCCAGTTCATTAAGTACGCGGGCACCACATCCTGAACGTGAATGGCAGCTGCTGCATCCCGCCTGCGTTTCACAGCGCAGTGATGCGACACCATCTTGCCACGAGACCACGGTGGCCCATTCTTTCATCATGCGATTGCCCTTAAATTTATTTTGCGGAGAACACGATGCTGTCAGCGATACGTTTGGCGGTGGAAGGCGGCAATTCGCCGACGACAGTAATTTCATTGCCATTACGTACTTCTGTTTGCACCGTTCTGCGCCCCTGCCTGATCAATTGCTCAGATGGACCGTTGGTTGTTGCACTGACGTTGACTGAGAAACTGAACAATCCGTCGGTATACAACCGTGATTCTATCGTAACGGGCATATTTGGCAACGTTCGGCGGCTGCTGGCCACTTCGGTGATCCCTGCCGGGAGCCATTTCACCTGCCATGTAAACTTCACCTGCTCGGAAGCCGGTAAAGAAAGCACAGGAGGAAGGTTGGCTTTTTCGAGGTCGGCCAGTGAGCTGATGACAACTTTATCAACGTCATTAAAGCCAATCACCCGGAATTGCTCCAGCGTCTCACCATCGCGATCCAACAAATCGACGCGCATTGGCAACTTCGTTTCTTCATCCACCCAAATCACGTAGCTGAAACGCGTGCCATCACGCGAAACAACACGGATCACCTGGCTGAGGCGGTCAGCAGCCCGCGCACGGCCTACGGCAATAAAGTCGTAATACTTTGAGAGCAGGGAGAAATCACTGAAAACAATGGAAGGGAGCGAATCAACGATGTGATCGCCATCCAGTGTGAAAGGTTGCAGGCCGGTTTCAAAGTAGCTGATATCTTTTCCGCGCTGGACAATTTCACGGCGCGGACCGTCCATCAGAACCAGCTGTGCCAGCGAGGTTCGGTTAGAGATAGCATGACGATAGCGATAGGAATCAATCCCTTGCTTCGTGATGTTGATAAAACCCATTTCATAATTCAGCGACTGGCTGGCTTTGCCCATATCCTGTAATAACGCCTCGGTAGATGACTCTGCCGAGGCGATACCTGAATAAAGCAGGCTGCCCGTTGCTAAAAAAACGGCAAACCAATTTTGCTTCATTACTGCGTTTGCGTTCCTAAAGACTGAGTACCAGGGACCTGAACAGCGGCCTGTTGCGGGGTGACAGGTTCGAGTTGAAGCTGTTCTGAGTGCAGACGACGCTGCAATTCATAATCCTGCAACATCGCATTGATGCGCTTACGCTGCTCCTGGACGTTCTGCTGCCCGTTAGCAGTATTACTTTCGCTCGGTACGCCGAAGCTGACCGGAGAAGCTTTACCCATCATTGGCAGAGTATTGAACGCCGGTGTTTCTGGTGAAGCACCAGAAGCATCAGGCTGATTGTAGTGCTGAACACCGACAATCACCGCCAGCGATACACAGGCTGCAACACCGACCTGAGTCAGTTGGCTTGCCCAAGGGCGAACCTTCTGCCAGAACGGCATTTTTTGCCAGGTATGAGGCTGAGGTTGCGATTCAGTCGCAGACCCCGGAACCAGTTTAACCGGCTCGTTTGCCAGCGCAGCGGCCACACGATCTGCGATATCCAGATGCACCACATTCCCAATATCACCACGCAAGGTATCGCGGATCAAATGATAACTCTGCCAGTTTTGCTGAAGCGCAGGATCTGTTGATAGAGAACTTAACAGTTCATTATCAATGGCTTCACCATCCATCAGAGCGGAAAGCTTTTCTTTCTGCATGCCTAAGTACCCTTCCTGTGTCCGTCATCTCTAACGCTGGATGAGCGGTTGAACTTTATTGTCAATTGCTTCCCGGGCACGGAAAATTCGGGATCTCACCGTACCCACCGGACAGTCCATGATGGTCGCTATCTCTTCGTAGCTTAATCCATCCAGCTCCCTCAGAGTGATCGCCATGCGAAGATCTTCCGGGAGTGCTTCAATAGTACGGAAAACTATTTGCCGTAACTCTTCTGACAACATCAAGTTCTCAGGGTTCGATATTTCTTTCAGAGCGCCGCCACTTTCAAAATTCTCGGCTTCGTTTGCATCCACATCACTGGAGGGTGGACGCCTGCCCTGAGCAACTAAATAATTTTTCGCCGTATTGACTGCAATACGGTACAGCCAGGTATAAAAAGCGCTGTCGCCACGGAACGATTCCAGTGCGCGATAGGCTTTAATGAAAGATTCCTGAACCACATCAGGCACATCGCCCTGTGGCACATAGCGGGATACAAGGCTCGCTACCTTATGCTGGTATCGGATAACCAGTAAATTGAACGATTTTTGATCACCCTTCTGGACCCGCTCAACCAGAACCTGATCGGCTAACTGCTCGCTCATCCGAGGTAAAATCTCCCCAAAACTATCTCCGCGCATAAAGTAGTACTGCCAGCTTTCATCATTATATTCCTGAGCAAGTACAGCTTGGAGTTCACATGGAACGTTAAGTTCCACATCGCCATTGTTTTTTCTAATGAAGTCTCATGCCCGTGGCTTTTGCACGGAGGTTTAGGCTAACATGAATTTCCCTCTTCTTCTGCAAACATCATACGTTATGCAACCTTCATCTGAATTTGTCAGTGATGTATTGATTATCGGAAGTGGCGCTGCGGGCCTTTCTTTGGCTTTGCGACTTGCAGACCACTGTCACGTAACTATTCTCAGCAAAGGCCCTCTCAACGAAGGCTCTACCTTTTACGCACAGGGTGGTATCGCCGCCGTTTTCGATGAAGCAGACAGTATTGCCTCACACGTCGAAGACACTTTAATCGCCGGCGCAGGATTATGCGATAAAGAAGCCGTTGAATTTATCGCCAGCAATGCACGCCATTGCGTCCAGTGGTTGATCGATCAGGGAGTTCTGTTTGATACCGAAACCAACGCGAGTTCAGAAGAACGTTATCACCTGACCCGTGAAGGTGGTCACAGCCACCGCAGAATCCTGCATGCTGCTGATGCGACAGGTAAAGAAGTAGAAACTACGCTGGTAAGTAAAGCAAGAGCACATGCCAATATTTGCGTTAAGGAACGCTATAATGCAGTTGATTTAATTACCTCCAGCAAAATCGGTTTACCGGGTACACAGCGCGTGGTGGGTGCGTATGTCTGGAACCGCGACAAAGAACATGTCGAAACGCTGCGAGCCAAAGCCGTTGTGCTGGCGACGGGCGGTGCGGCGAAAGTGTATCAATACACCACCAATCCGGATATTTCATCGGGCGACGGTGTCGCAATGGCCTGGCGCGCAGGCTGTCGTGTGGCCAATCTCGAATTCAATCAGTTTCACCCGACCTGTCTCTATCATCCGCAGGCACGTAATTTCCTGCTGACGGAAGCCCTGCGCGGCGAAGGCGCCGTACTCAAACGCCCGGACGGCTCGCGCTTTATGCCGGACTTTGACTCGCGTGGCGAACTGGCTCCCCGCGATGTCGTTGCCAGAGCCATTGACCATGAGATGAAGCGGCTCGGCGCGGATTGCATGTATCTTGATATCAGCCATCGCCCGCCGGAATTCATCAAACATCACTTTCCAATGATTGATGAAAAGCTCAGCTCTCTCGGCATTGATCTCACCAAAGAAGCCATTCCGATTGTTCCTGCTGCGCATTACACCTGCGGTGGCGTGATGGTCGATCAGCACGGGCGTACCGATCTCGACGGTTTATATGCTATCGGTGAAGTCAGCTACACCGGCTTGCATGGTGCGAACCGGCTGGCATCGAACTCTTTACTCGAATGCGTGGTGTATGGCTGGTCAGCGGCTGAAGATATTATTAAGCGGTTACCTCACGTCAAACTGGCAAAACATGTACCGCAGTGGGACGAAAGCCGGGTGGACAATTCCGATGAGCAAGTAGTTATCCAACATAACTGGCATGAATTGAGGTTGTTCATGTGGGACTACGTTGGGATTGTGCGCACGACGAAACGACTGGAGCGTGCGCTGCGTCGTATCATGACACTGCAGCAGGAGATTGATGAATACTACGCCAATTTCCGCATCTCCAATAACTTGCTCGAGTTGCGAAATCTGGTGTTAGTCGCGGAGCTGATTGTCCGCAGTGCCATGGAACGCAAGGAAAGTCGCGGACTGCACTACACGCTGGATTACCCTGATTTACAGGAAAACCCGCAGCCCACGATCCTCCAGCCTTAATGGCGTCAAAGTGCGAAGGAACGCACTTTTCAATTTTTGCCCTTCTCAATAATTCAGATAAAAATCCGTAATCAATGCGCAAAACGCTTCGCTATAAATCCCTTCAGATTTGCGCAGCGCCAGTTCCTGTTCGACAATATCTGCCGGTTGTCGGGATAATGTCAGCAGCATACGGTTCAGGGGTTTCCCTGGGCGATCGCGAACCACCATCCTCCAGGCGCTGAACCAGCCTTTCTGATGCGCCATCGCTTCAAACGTCATCCCAATATCATAAGGCAGCACTACGCTGAACACTCCCTCAGGCGTGATGAGCTTAGCCGCACAATCGAGCAACGCGTCGTGGGTCAGCGTTTCAGTGTATCGCGCAGCATTTCGCGCTTCATCGCGGCAGGCTACCGCAGATTCGAAGTAAGGGGGATTACTGACGATCAGGTCATATGCTGCCTGATGTTCATCGGCGTAATCATTGATATCCTGTGCATACACGGCCATCCTGTGTGCCCAAATGGACTCGGCAAAATTTTCAGCCGCCTGCGAAGCCGCGGCAGGCTCAAGTTCCACGGCATCAATCTGCGTCTGGGGACCGGTGCGCTGCGCCAGCATCATAGCGATAAGTCCGCTACCGCAGCCGATATCCAGAATACGCCGGGTATGGGTCACCGATGCCGTTGCGCCAAGCAGAACGCCATCGGTGCCAACTTTCATCGCGCACCGATCGTGCGCCACAAAGAACTGTTTAAAGGTAAATCCATTACGCCGTAAAGGCTGAGGGGAACTGACTTCTTTTGTCACTGATTTCACCGTAATTGCGCCAGTCATCAGGCCTGTGAACGAAAACTGACGTAGCATAGGGCAAAGAGATGCAGAGGAAAAGGTACACAAACCGCTTAAATAGGTGAAGATCGCGTCTAACACGTCTATAATCGGCGCCCCAAGTAGAGGTAGACCATGACTGTAACGAATTTTTCCGAACTCGAACTCGATGAACGCCTGCTAGACGCCTTAGGCGAAAAAGGCTATACCCGCCCGACTGTCATTCAGGCAGAGGCAATTCCGCCTGCAATGGACGGACGCGATGTGTTGGGTTCGGCTCCTACCGGCACCGGCAAAACAGCGGCATTCCTGTTGCCTGCATTGCAGCATTTGCTGGATTTCCCGCGTAAGAAATCTGGTCCGCCACGAATTCTGATCCTCACGCCAACCCGTGAACTGGCCATGCAGGTTGCCGATCAGGCACGCGAACTGGCTAAGCATACCGATCTGGATATCGCGACGATCACCGGCGGCGTGGCTTACATGAACCATGCCGAAGTATTCAGCGAAAACCAGGACATTGTCGTCGCGACGACTGGCCGTTTGCTGCAATACATTAAAGAAGAAAACTTCGATTGCCGCGCCATCGAAACGCTGATCCTCGATGAAGCTGACCGCATGCTGGACATGGGTTTTGCGCAGGATATCGAAACCATTTCTGCCGAAGCACGCTGGCGCAAACAGACGTTGCTGTTCTCCGCAACGCTTGAAGGGGAAGCCATCCGTGAATTCGCCGAACGCATTCTGACTGAACCGGTAGAGATCGAAGCCGATCCGTCACGTCGCGAACGTAAGAAGATCCTGCAGTGGTATTATCGCGTTGATGATGTGCCACACAAAACGCAGATGCTGATCCACCTGCTGAAGCAGGAAGATGTCACCAAATCCGTGATCTTCGTGCGTAAGCGTGAGCGTGTTCACGAACTGGTTGCATGGCTGCGCGAAGCGGGAATTAACTCCTGCTATCTCGAAGGCGAAATGGTTCAGGTTAAGCGTACTGAAGCGGTTAAACGCATGGTCGAAGACCGCGTGAACGTGCTGGTTGCCACCGATATCGCCGCGCGCGGTCTGGACATCAACGACATCAGCCACGTCTTCAACTTTGACCTGCCGCTGACGGCTGATATCTACCTGCACCGTATCGGGCGTACCGGCCGTGCTGGCCGTAAAGGTACCGCGATTTCGTTCGTGGAAGCGCATGACCATCTGCTGCTGGGCAAAATTGGCCGTTATCTGAATGAGCCGCTGAAACCTCGCGTGATCGACGAACTGCGTCCGAAAACGAAAGCACCAAGCGAGAAAACCACAGGCAAGCCATCGAAGAAAGTGCTGGCGAAGCGTAAAGAGAAACAGAAATCCGCGCAGGAAAAATCGAAGGTGAAAGTGAAGGTTCGCCATCGCGACAGTAAAAACGTAGGCAAACGCCGCGTAAAACCTGATGCGGCGAAAGACGCGTCAAAATAAGTATCAGCTAATCACCTGATACAGATGAAAAAAAACCGCCTTTCAGGCGGTTTTTTATTGGATTCAGTCAGCGAAACAGCGCTGTGATTACAGGCTTTCGGTGAAGGTACGGGTGATCACGTCACGCTGCTGTTCAGCAGTCAGGGAGTTAAAACGTACCGCATAGCCGGACACACGAATGGTCAGCTGTGGGTATTTTTCAGGATGCTTAACCGCATCTTCCAGCGTTTCGCGACGCAGTACGTTAACGTTCAGGTGTTGGCCACCCTCTACGCGTACAGTCGGTTGAACTTCCATCGGCACTTCACGGTATTCGAACTGGCCGAGTTCGCTGACAGCAACGATCTGGTCTTCCGCATAACCCGCTTTTGCACACACGCAGCGAGCTTCCGCTTTCTCATCATCCAGCAGCCAGAAAGAATTTTTCAGGGCTTCGTTGTTAGTTTTGGTAATTTGGATCCCGGTGATCATATGTTGCCTCCATAATTGGCTACGATACTGTTAATAGGTTGAGTGCCAGGTTCATACGGCAACCTGTTATTTCTGCTCTCAGATATAACAGCACTACACCCCGCAAACCTTGACTAATATCAATCTTTTTAGTGTGCCTATTTCCTGCTCACGGCATATTTATGTTTTATATCAATTTTTCCAAGCCCTTTACTTAAATTATTTTTGTAAATTATCAATAAAATTTGCACGCAAACCTTAAGCCACAGATAAACATCAGCAAAATGATGTGCGGGTTTCACTCAGAAGAACGAGCAGGTAAGCTACGCGCAACAAAATTACCTTCAAAAGGAGAGCGTCAATGTCCACTACTCTCACCTGGCATGACGTGATTGGTCAGGAAAAAGAAAAGCCCTACTTCGTTGAAACCCTGAAGTTCGTTGCCGCTGAACGTGCAGCAGGGAAAACCATTTATCCGCCGCAACAGGATGTGTTTAACGCCTTTCGCTCGGCAGAGCTGGCAGATGTGAAAGTGGTGATTCTCGGGCAGGACCCTTACCACGGTCCTAATCAGGCACACGGTTTATCCTTCTCCGTGCGTCCCGGTATTCCTGCGCCCCCATCGCTGGTGAATATGTATAAAGAGCTGATGACGGATATTCCGGGGTTTGAGCGTCCGAACCACGGCTATCTGCAAAGCTGGGCCGATCAGGGGGTGTTACTGCTTAACACGGTTCTGACCGTTGAAGGCGGGCAGGCCCACTCTCACGCCAAACTGGGCTGGGAAACGTTCACCGATCGGGTGATTGCGGCACTGAATGAAAATCGCGAAGGGATTGTCTTCTTACTGTGGGGTTCGCACGCACAGAAAAAGGGCAACATTATAGATACGCAACGCCATCATGTTCTGAAAGCGCCGCACCCTTCCCCGCTTTCGGCACATCGCGGGTTCCTGGGTTGCAAACATTTCTCTCAGGCGAATACCTTGTTGGAACAACAGGGGCTGGCTCCCATCGATTGGGTGCCAGTATTACCTGCAGAATGACGTAAAAAAGAGGCACCCGCAAAGGTGCCTCTCTCATCATCTGTCTCTGTTCAAAACAGAATCAGGCTTTCGCCTTTGAAACCGCGACCATCGCCGGGCGTAGGAGACGACCATTCAGCGTGTAACCCTTCTGCATAACCATAATCACGTGATTAGGCTCCAGCTCTTCGGATTCCATCATGGTCATCGCCTGATGCAGTTCAGGATTGAATGGGACGTGAATATCGCCCACAACTTCCATACCGAACTTGCGAACCGCATCCAGCATGGATTTCAGGGTCAGCTCAACCCCTTCAATCAGACCGGTCAGTTCAGGATTGGATTTATCAGCCAAATCGATCGCACGTTCCAGGTTATCAATAACTGGCAGCAACTCGCCGGAGAATTTTTCCAGGGCGAATTTATGTGCTTTTTCGATATCCAGTTCAGTACGGCGACGGACGTTTTCCACTTCCGCTTTCGCACGCAGCAGGCTGTCACGCTCACGCTGCTGGACTTCTTTCAGCTGTGCTTCTAATTCAGCAATGCGTTCATCGCGCGGGTCAACGACATCTGCCGCCTGAGTTTCCGCTTGCGCATGCAGCTCTTGTTCCTGATTCAGTTCTTCAGAGACTTGCTCGTCAGGTGTCTTATGTTCTTTACTACTCATGAATATCTCCGCGTTTTAGCATTAATCTTGCTAGTTGGCTTATTATGGGGATCAAAACCGGGGATTCAAGGTTTGGTTTTTAATGAAACCGGTCATAATGCAGGAGTCATCACACCCTGCTGAGGATAACCACAGCGATGAATAAAAAATTTGAGTGCATTGGGATAGTCGGACACCCTCGCCATCCTTCCGCACTTGCCACCCATGAAATGCTCTATCACTGGCTAATCTCAAAGGGTTATCAGGTGATTGTTGAGCGGCAGGTGGCGCAAGATTTAGCCCTGGAAGGCGCGCAAACCGGCAGTCTGACGGACATCGGTAAATTAGCAGATCTGGCTGTTGTGGTCGGCGGTGACGGCAATATGCTCGGCGCGGCACGGGTACTGGCGCGCTATGACATAAAAGTTATCGGCATTAACCGCGGTAACCTTGGGTTTCTCACCGACCTGGATCCGGACAACGCATTACAGCAGCTGGATGACGTTTTACAAGGCGAATATATCAGTGAGCAACGTTTCCTGCTGGAAGCGATGGTGCGCTGTAAAGGTCAGCAATGTCGCGTGAGCACGGCTATCAACGAAGTGGTGCTCCATCCGGGAAAAGTCGCACACATGATTGAATTTGAAGTCTATATCGACGACAAATTCGCGTTTTCTCAACGCTCCGACGGCCTGATTATATCAACACCAACGGGTTCAACGGCGTATTCGCTCTCCGGCGGTGGCCCGATCCTGACGCCGACGTTAGAAGCGATTGCGCTGGTGCCGATGTTCCCGCACACGCTCTCGGCGCGTCCGCTTGTCATTAACAGTAACAGCACCATTTGCCTGCGGTTCTCGCATATGAGCACTGATCTGGAAATCAGCTGTGACAGCCAGATTGCGTTGCCTATCCAGCCAGGTGAAGAAGTCGTGATTCGTCGCAGCGAGTTCCACCTGAACCTTATTCATCCAAAGGATTACAGTTATTTCAATACCTTAAGCACCAAACTCGGGTGGTCTAAAAAACTATTCTGAATTGAAAAAATAATTCGCCAGCCTCTTTACTGTATATAAAACCAGTTTATACTGTATGTAATTACAGGTCTGTTGTTATGTACAGGAAGGTGATCATGCTGGCGCAATTAACTATCAGTAACTTTGCTATTGTCCGTGAGTTAGAAATCGATTTTCATGCAGGGATGACGGCAATCACCGGGGAAACCGGGGCTGGTAAGTCCATCGCTATTGACGCTCTCGGGCTTTGCCTGGGCAACCGCGCCGATGGCAGCATGGTGCGCCTAGGTGCAAGCCGCGCAGATATCTGTGCCCGCTTCACCTTAGCCGATACGCCTTCCGCTAAACTCTGGCTGGCTGAAAATCAACTCGATGATGGGCATGACTGCCTGCTGCGTCGCACCATCAGCAATGACGGGCGCTCACGGGGCTTTATCAACGGGACACCGGTGCCATTATCGCAGCTGCGCGAATTGGGTCAGCATCTGATCCAAATCCACGGGCAGCACGCCCACCAGCTTTTACTCAAACCTGAACATCAAAAACATCTGTTGGATGCCTACTCTGATCAGCCCTTCCTGCTGGCTGAAATGCGTAAAGCCTACCAGAACTGGCATCAGAGTTGCCGCCAGCTGGCGCTGTATCAGCAACAAATGAACGAACGTGAATCCCGTCGTCAGTTATTACAATATCAGTTGAAAGAGCTCAACGAGTTCTCTCCGCAGGCCGGCGAATATGAACAAATCGATGAAGAATACAAACGTCTGGCGAACAGCGGGCAGCTTCTCTCACTGAGCCAGAGCGCGTTGTATTTACTGGCCGATGGCGAAGATCAAAATATCGTCAGCCTGCTATACAGCGCGCGCAACCAACTCACTGAACTGGCTGAGCTCGACAGCAAGATGAATGACCTCATCATCATGCTGGACGACGCCTCGATTCAAATCAGCGAGGCCAGTGACGAACTTCGCCATTACAGTGAACGTCTGGATATGGATCCGAACCGGTTGTTTGAACTGGAGCAGCGTTTATCTCGTCAGATGAATCTGGCACGTAAGCATCATGTGAGGCCGGAAGAATTGCCCGAGCATCATCGCCAGTTGCTCGAAGAACAGCAGGCGCTCGATGATCAGGAAACCAATCAGGCCGAACTGAGTGAAGCGGTGCAGACTCATTACCAGCAAGCTGTCGCCATTGCCGCAGAGCTACACGATAAGCGTCAGTTCTTCGCTGATGAACTGACGCTGCTGATAACTCAAAGTATGCAAGCTCTTTCCATGCCACACGGTAAGTTCCAGATTCAGGTGCATTTCGAACCGGAACATCTGGGAGCAGAAGGCGCTGACCGTCTGGAGTTCCAGGTCACCACTAACCCGGGACAACCGTTGCAGGCTTTAGCTAAGGTCGCTTCAGGTGGCGAGCTTTCCCGTATCGCGCTGGCGATTCAGGTTATTACAGCGCAGAAGATGGAAACACCCGCACTGATCTTTGATGAAGTGGATGTCGGCATCAGTGGCCCGACTGCGGCGATTGTCGGACGTCTGTTGCGTCAGTTGGGTGAATCAACCCAGGTAATGTGCGTTACGCACTTACCGCAGGTTGCAGGTTGCGGCCATCAGCATTATTTTGTCAGCAAAGAAACCGACGGTGAAGTGACAGAAACGCAAATGAATCGCCTCGATAAAAAGGCGCGTTTGCAGGAACTGGCGCGTTTACTGGGTGGAAGTGAAGTCACCCGAAACACCCTGGCCAATGCAAAAGAGTTGCTCGCAGCGTAAAAAGCTCAACTTTTTTACAGTTCAGCGGTCATACAGGTGCCCCGCAAAGGTTTCAAACTGATGAAAGGTCTATTATCATCGGCATCTTATGCCCTAAAGGAATGTAATGACTATGCGCTGTAAAACGCTAACTGCCGCCGCTGTAGCTCTTGTAATGCTTACTGCGGGCTGTTCCACTCTGGAAAAGGTGGTTTATCGGCCTGACATTAATCAGGGGAACTACTTATCTCCTGCTGACGTACAAAAAATTCATACCGGCATGACTAAGCAACAGGTTGCTTATGTTCTTGGCACGCCGATGCTGCACGATCCGTTTGGCAGCGATGTCTGGTATTACGTGTTCCGTCAGGAACCGGGCCATCAGGGCGTCACTCAGCAAACACTGACACTGACCTTCAACGGCTCAGATACGCTGACTAACATTGATAACAAGCCGACGTTAAGCGATCAAAAATAAATCGTCCCGGTGTGATGGTCGCTGGTAACAACCACGAATTCATCTTTCAGGGTAAAAAAAATAAGGCGCCAGAGGCGCCTTATTTTTTGGAACGTTCAGCGCGGATACGCCGTAACTCTTTGGGATCCGCAATCAGCGGCCGGTAAATTTCGATTCTGTCACCGTCATTGACGATATCCGCCAGTTTGACCGGGCGACTGTAAATCCCAAATTTGTTCTTTTTCAGATCAATATCTTTACGCAACTCAAGCAAGCCAGACGCCAGTAGCGCCTGTTCGACATTACTGCCCTGTTCGAGTTTAACGGTCCGCAAATACTGACGTTCAGGCAACGCATAGACCACTTCAACGCGGATGTCAGACACTGTAGACCTCTTTCGCCCGCAGGGTGAACGCCTGAACCATGCTGCCAGCCAACTCTTTGAAGATTTTCCCGAAAGCCAATTCGATCAATTTATTCGTAAATTCGAAATCCAGGCTGAGCTGCACTTTGCAGGCATCCGGACTGAGTTCGATGAAGTCCCACCCCCCGGTCAGCTTACGAAACGGGCCATCCACCAGTTGCATATCAATACGCTTATTACTGATTAACGTGTTCTTCGTGGTAAAGGTTTTGCTGATACCGGCTTTCGAAACATCAACTGCCGCCGTCATCGACGTATCACTGTTATCCAAAATACGGCTGCCAGTACAACCCGGCAAAAACTGCGGGTAAGCATCAACATCATTCACTAAAGTGTACATCTGCTCCACGCTGAAGGGCACCAGCGCAGAACGACTTATCTGTGGCATATCATTTTCCAGGTGTCATAAAACGTACAGATAATACCATTTATCCGCACGGTAATAAAAACTACGAAGCACAGGGGGCCAAAAAAGGAAAAACAACAGAGTCAGACCCGTGGGGATTTCATTCGGCAACGCTTACAGTATAATAAGTATCACTATGACAAAGAAAAAAGCACATAAACCCGGTTCCGCGACTATCGCGATGAACAAACGCGCTCGCCACGAATATATCATTGAAGATGAATTCGAGGCGGGGCTTGCTTTGCAGGGATGGGAAGTCAAATCGATGCGTGCTGGTAAAGCAAACATCACTGACAGCTACGTCACATTCCGCGACGGTGAAGCCTTTTTGTTTGGCGCAACCATTCAACCTCTCAACATGGCGTCCAGTCACATTGTTTGTGACCCGACCCGTACAAGAAAATTACTGCTGAACAAACGTGAGTTAGAAACACTGTTCGGTAAAGTCAGTCGCGACGGTTATACCGTGGTCGCGCTTTCCATGTACTGGAAAAATGCCTGGTCAAAAGTGAAGATCGGTCTGGCGAAAGGTAAGAAAGAGCACGATAAGCGCGATGACATCAAAGATCGTGAGTGGAAAGTAGACAAAGCACGTATCATGAAGCACGCAAATCGCTAAGTCTCTGGCTTAGCTTAGTGTTTTGCTGGTATACTGCGAAATAGTACTTGGGGCTGATTCTGGATTCGACAGGATTTGCGAAGCCCAAGGAGCATGCCGAGGGGCGGTTGGCCTCGTAAAAAGCCGCAAAAAAATAGTCGCAAACGACGAAAACTACGCCCTAGCAGCTTAATACCCTGCTTAGAGCCCTCTCTCCCTAGCCTCCGCTCTTAGGACGGGGATCAAGAGAGGTCAAACCCAAAAGAGATCGCGTGGACACCTTGCCTGGGGTGAAAGCGTTAAACCCAATCAGGATAGTTTGTTAGTGGCGTGTCCATCCGCAGCTAACCGGCGAATGTAAAGATTGGACTAAGCATGTAGTGCCGACGGTGTAGTAATTCTGGACGGGGGTTCAAATCCCCCCAGCTCCACCAAACAAGGTTTCGGTTATTACCAGATAAGGCCGTTACCGCAAAGAAAGCCGCAGCCCGCAAGGGTTTGCGGCTTTTTTATTGCCTGTTATCTGCCGGTAAGCTCTGTATACAACCGGCATTTTTGGTTATACGTTTAGTTATATCCCCTCCATATAACTACAAAGCGTATTACTAAAATGGCTCGGACCACCACACCACTCACCAACACAGAAATCAAAGCCGCGAAGGCTAAAGATAAAGAACACACTTTGCAGGATGGTGGCGGTCTTTACCTTTTGATCAAACCCAGCGGCGTCAAGATATGGCGCTTTAACTACTATCGGCCTGACACGAAAACGCGAGCGCTGATCAGTTTTGGCGCCTACCCTTCAATCTCGCTTGCCGATGCGCGCCAGTTGAGAGAGAACGCCAAATCGCTCCTCGCTAAAAATTTCGATCCTCAAAACCATCAGCGAGAGCTCACTGAAGCTGAAACGGCGATGAACTCGCACACCTTTGCAAAGGTCGCTGAAGCTTGGATGCAGATTAAAAAATCTGAAATCTCTGCCGACTATGCCAAAGACGTCTGGCGCTCTATCGAAAAAGATTTGCTCCCAACCCTGGGTAATCTCCCCCGTCAGCCCGATCAAAGCAAAGACGGTAATCAGTGCGCTTGAACCGGTATCCGGTCGCGGAGCATTAGAAACTGTCAGACGTCTGAGCCAGCGGGTTAACGAAATCATGATATATGCTGTTAACTCTGGCCTGATTGACGCTAACCCAGCCTCAGGTATTGGCCGGGCATTCAAGAATGCCAGCCAAAGAACACATGCCAACGATACGGCCTGAAGAATTACCCGCATTCATGAAAGCCGTTTCTCTGGCGAGTATCGACCTCACCACGCGTTTAGTGATCAAGTGGCAGTTACTGACTTTAGTACGGCCAGCTGAAGCGGCTGAAACTGCGTGGGAGGATATCGATCTCGAGAACAAACAATGGCGGATCCCCGCGCATAAAATGAAAGGCAATCAGAAGCGCAAAGCTAGCGGTTACATTCACGTTATCCCGCTTTCTGAACCCGCGCTGGATATCCTGCAAACTCTTTCGCCACTCAGCCAGCATCGGGAACACGTTTTCCACTCCATCAAAAAACCCAAAGCCCCAATGAACAGCCAGACGGCCAACGCAGCCATAAAACGTATGGGGTATCAGGATATGCTGGTGATAAGCATAATATTAGAGTGACTGCTGTAATCTCAGTTCAAGAGGTATCCAATAAAATAATAAAACCCGAGTTAAATCAATAACCCCCATCCACCTTTAGGCAATTACAGTATCCCTCTCAGACATAAAATCTTTTAGTGATTTATTTAAATCATATCGTTATCGATGTAATTTATACAAAGTAGTCAATGGAAAATGTCGAGCCTCCATTAATCTAAAAAATTAGAGAATTATTAATACCTATTTTTTGATCTGGCTCAATTAGCTCAATTGACGGAAGTCTAATCAAAGTGAAATCTAATTAAGCAGTAATTACACAGTTATAAACCACTTGTTAAAAACACAAACGAAAATAATATTTTCATCTTTAAAGTAAAAGGAAACAAAAAATGACTGACAGACGACCAATCAACAAAGATGTAAATGTTCCAAAACCTGGTGGTGGTGAACAACCGAGGGCTCGAAACGAGGATGGACAGTTGCGTAAAAAGCGTGATGATGCAGGGAAACCACGGGATCAAAAGTAATTATAGAAGTTCAAATTGATTAATTTATTCAATATTTAAAACGCCTGATAAAAATAAATCGGGCGCTTTACATTTTAATAATTCGCAACTACTTTCCTGAGTGTATATCTACTATAATTATAATATTGAATTCAAGTAGCCTATACTTATAACTGGCCTCATGAAAACTTGTTACCTCCACACGACTACATCACCACCCAACTTTCCCACAGAGCCTTGGGTAAAAAGTATGGTCTGAGTGAAGACGCCATCAGAAAACGCGCCAGGACTGATGGTTGGGTACGCAATAACAGGTACGCAAATAGTACGCAGCAACAACACTTAAAACCTGCAGGGATTAACGTTCCCCCCCTCTCACACAATTCAATACTCAACTGATACAGAAGTACGAAATAAATCGAGCCAGGGAAAGTCATGAGCCCAATGAATACTGGCTAAACCACATGCAACAGCGCTTTGTGTATGAGTATCTCAAAGACCTGAATCAGTCAGCAGCATACCGTCGCACTTGGTACAATTGCGCACCAGGATCTCTTTGCGCAGCAGCCTCACGCCTGTATAGAAATGTTAAGGTGAATCGCGCAGTCCAGTCTGCGATGAAAGACCGGTTAGCTTCTGGCCGGATAAGGGCCGATGATGTAATGCGCTGGCTATGGAACATCGTCATTGCAGATCCAAACGAGCCCATTCAGTACCGGCGAGTTAATTGCCGAAAATGTTGGAGCGATATTGCTCGGGATCCGACAGACGACCCGAACCCCGATTGCGGGTTTTATTTCGGTGAAGGTATTGGTGAGATCTACCACAGCGACACTCGAGAAATTTCTGTCGAGGCGACAAGCTTATACGCAGGAGGGCACAGCGGTTGACCTGCGTACAGGGGAACTGTGGTATCTGAAATTACTTAACAATGTGCAGGCAGAAATCCATAAAAAATGGCACGTACGACATTCTGGAAAAGAAATACCTCACTTTTGAGGTAGATAACAAGAAACCTGGATATCCCCCATACCGGCCACAGGGATCATTCCCAGCGGCCTGTGTTTGAATTCATCTCCCAAAATACTCTGTCTGCTACTGCAACGCTTTCACATTGTTTTCGTGATGCCGCTTACCCCTTAAAACTGCCTGTTTCCCTTATTTTCCCAGCAGCATACAGTCAGCATGCGTTGAAAATACCTGCTTCGATAGGGAGTTAAACAAGAATGAGATCGGTCGATGTCTGTTTTAGTGCCTGCTGTGCCTCTTCGCTGATGTCCGTATCGGTAATGATGGCGTCGATTTTATCCATTGGCAGCACAAGGTTGTATCCCCGACGACCAAACTTGGTGGAATCGGTGACGACAACAACCCGCTGGGCAGCCTCAGCCATAATGCCGCTGATACTGTAACCCTCATTAAACGTCGTGATGCCAGATGCCGCATCCAGGCCATCGGCGCCGACGAACATCAGGTTAGCGACAATCCCCTGCAAGGCATATTCGGTAATGTTGCCATGCAATGAACGCGTTTTATGTCTCAGCGTTCCGCCGCACACCACCAGCGTGATATCGGGGTTCTCGGAAAGCACAAAGGCAGCCGGTAAATTATTGGTAATGACTGTGATATCGCCGAATTTCACCAGTTCTTCAGCAAGTAGCATCGTAGTACTACCACTGTCGAGGATCACGGTATTACCTGGCTTCACCATGCCAGCGGCCGCCAAAGCGATACGTTTTTTAGGATCACTGGCCTGAAGATAACGTTCCTCCATCACCATTTCATGCTGCTGGTTATCCTGTCCGCGGCTCTCCTTCTCTTGCCGCCTGGCCGCTCCGCCGTGAAAACGGGTCAATTCACCTTTTTGGTCCAGCAAAGTCAGGTCAGAGCGAATGGTCACTTCGGAAACACCGAAAGCACTCGAAAGCTCCGCAACCTGAACATTCCCCTTCAGATTGACTAACTCAATAATTCTATTGCGACGATCGAAAGTATTCATTCTGTTTAGCCCAAAACGCCATATAGGCCTTAGTGTAAACAAAAGACTTCGCAATGAGGAGAAAAAAATAGTCCGAATGTGAAACACGTAACCATGTTTTATCGAACTATCCATTTGTGTACAGAATGAAATTACACGGCACAGCGCCCCAAACGAAAGAAAACGAATGAAATAACTTACGAAATATTACGATCATCATCACGAAAAACAAAAATCGCTATTGTCTGGATTTCGGAAAGATACGAATATCTTCGAAAACAAACGGAGGAAAAATGAAAGAATTAATATCAAAACATAAGAATGGCGAAAGTATCGGTATTTGCTCAGTCTGCTCGGCCCACCCTTTGGTGATCGAGGCTGCACTTCGGGAAGACCTACAAACCAGCCGAAAAGTCCTCATCGAGGCCACGTCCAATCAGGTTAACCAGTTCGGTGGCTATACCGGTATGTTGCCCATTGATTTTCGCGATTTCGTTCTCGCGATAGCCGAGAAAATCGGCTTTCCTGTTCAGCGCTTGATATTAGGGGGCGATCATCTGGGGCCAAATTGCTGGCAGAGCGAAAATGCTGAAAGTGCAATGAGTAAAGCGGAAGTCTTAATCGCGCACTACGTGGAAGCTGGTTTCAGTAAAATCCATCTGGATGCTTCAATGTCCTGTGCGGATGATCCTATTACGCTGGATCCTTTTATTGTCGCTCAGCGTGCAGCACGTTTATGTCAGATCGCGGAAAAAGTGGCAACACCGCAGCAAAAAGCGTCTCTGACTTACGTCATTGGTACGGAAGTGCCGGTTCCCGGCGGCGAAGCATCAGCCATTCAGCATGTGCACGTTACCGCAGCCAGAGACGCGAAAGCGACGCTAAATATGCACCATCAGGCATTCCGTGAAGCCGGTTTGGAAGAAGCCATCAATCGGATCATCGCCGTCGTGGTTCAACCCGGCGTTGAGTTCGATCACAGCAGGGTGATCCATTATCAGCCCGATCTCGCACAAGATTTATCAGCCTATATAAAAACCACGCCACTGGTTTACGAGGCACATTCCACCGATTACCAGACCCGGAACTCCTACCGCAATCTGGTAAACGATCATTACGCCATTCTCAAAGTCGGACCGGCGCTAACTTTTGCATTGCGTGAGGCTGTCTTTGCACTCGCAAATATCGAACAGGTCCTCATTGCACCAGAATCCCGCAGCCAGCTGCTGACGGTAATCGACGGCGTCATGCTTGATGAACCATGTTACTGGAAAAAGTATTACAACCCGACATTCAGCCTGTCTCTGATCGACCTTCATTTCAGCCTTTCTGATCGTATCCGCTACTACTGGCCACACGCGCGTATCAACCGGGCGATGGAAGTGCTGATCAGTAACTTACAATCCCTGGATATCCCGCTGGGACTGCTAAGCCAGTATCTGCCAGCCCAGTTCGAACGTGTGATGGCAGGCGCTCTGGCCAGCGATCCTCATGAACTGATCATCGACAAAATTCAGGACGTCTTACGCGCCTATCACTTTGGCTGTACTCCACAAAGAGCAACCTGCGGAGAGTGCAACCATGCATAACTGCGAAGTCTTCATTAAAACCGGTATCGCCTTTGAAGATTATTACGACGCACTGACGCATATCGGTAAATGCATGGTGGAAGCGGGTGTTGTTGAGAATAGCTATCCGCAGGCGCTGCTTGACCGTGAAGCGGAATACCCCACCGGTATCCAGCTTGAAAAACACGCGGTCGCCATACCGCATTGCGATTCTACACATGCCCTCACGCCAGCCATTTACCTGATACGCCCCGATGCACCGGTTGAATTCTTTCAGGCTGACGATGAAGGCACGGTGCCGGCGTCATTGATTGTGGCGCTGATCGTCACGCATCCGTCGGAGCAACTGGTGTTATTGCGTCAGTTATTCAGCCAGTTGCAGGATCCTGCGTTTTTCGAAGGCTTGCTGACGGTCCCCGAAGATCAGCTGGCAGCCTTGTTTAAACAGCATGTATTTGCCGCGACTCCCCTAAAGGCGGCAGCAGTCTCTGCCTGAAGTTATTGTGAACATAGAAGGTGTTTTGAACAAAGACGTTTTTATGACCAACGCTGTACCCGAAGTCCTACAAAAAATAACATCAAAAACAGACCATCAAGGAGTCTTACCGTGAAACGAAAAGTCATTGTCGCCTGTGGCGGCGCTGTTGCCACCTCAACGCTGGCGGCAGAAGAGATTAAAGAGCTGTGTGAAGCTCACGGCATACAGGTGGAGATCGTTCAGTGCCGCATCAATGAAATTGAAACTTTCATGGATGGCGTGCACCTGATTTGTACCACAGCCAAAGTCGACCGCACGTTCGGGGATATTCCGCTGGTCCACGGCATGCCGTTTATCTCTGGTGTGGGCATGGAAACTTTGCGTGAAACAATACTGACCCTGTTACAGGAGTAAGCCATGTTTACCGAAATTATGCGCTACATCCTCGATCTCGGGCCAACAGTCATGCTGCCCGGAGTGATCATCATTTTCTCCCTGATATTAGGGATGAAGCTGGGTGATTCTTTTAAATCTGCGATTCATATAGGGATTGGTTTTGTAGGTATCGGACTGGTCATTGGCCTGATGCTGGATTCCATCGGACCTGCCGCAAAAGCGATGGCTGAGCATTTTGAAATCAATCTGCAGGTTGTCGATATCGGCTGGCCGGGTTCATCGCCGATGACCTGGGCATCACAAATTGCTCTGGTCGCCATTCCTATTGCGATCGGTGTGAATATCCTCATGTTGCTGACACGCATGACGCGCGTCGTCAACGTGGATATCTGGAACATTTGGCACATGACCTTTACCGGCGCCATGTTGCATCTCGCGACAGGCTCCTACTGGCTCGGAATCATGGGGGTGGTGGCGCATGCGGCGTTTATCTACAAACTGGGTGACTGGTTTGCCAGAGACACGCGGAATTTCTTCAATCTCGAAGGTATCGCTATTCCTCACGGTTCATCAGCTTACCTCGGGCCTATTGCCGTACTGGTCGATACCATTATTGAAAAAATCCCCGGCCTGAACAAAATTCACTTCAGCGCAGATGACGTACAAAAACGTTTCGGCCCGTTTGGTGAACCTGTCACCGTCGGTTTTGTGATGGGGCTTATCATCGGCTACCTCGCGGGTTATGACATCAAAGGCGTATTGCAACTGGCGGTCAAAACCGCTGCGGTTATGCTGCTGATGCCGCGGGTGATCAAACCGATTATGGATGGATTAACGCCCATTGCACGCCATGCCCGTAGCCGTCTTCAGGCCCGCTTCGGAGGGCAGGAATTCCTGATTGGCCTGGATCCGGCGCTGTTGCTCGGCCATACCGCCGTTGTCTCTGCCAGCCTGATCTTTATTCCGCTGACGATTCTGATAGCGGTACTGGTTCCGGGAAATCAGGTCTTGCCGTTCGGCGACCTCGCTACCATCGGCTTCTTTGTCGCCATCGCGGTCGCCGTGCATCAGGGCAACCTGTTCCGCACGTTAATCTCCGGATGCATCATCATGAGTATCACCCTGTGGATTGCCACGCAGACCATTGATTTGCACACCCAGCTGGCAGCAAATGCCGGTGCCTTAAGCGCGGGTGGCCGGGTTGCCTCAATGGATCAGGGCGGCTCACCGATCACGTATCTGCTGATTCAACTCTGTACGCTTAAAAACATCGCGGGGTTGAGCATCATTGGCGTGATTTACGCCATCGGTGTCTTCCTCACATGGCGTCGCGCCTGCAATTTCATCAAAACCGAAAAGCTGGCCGCTGAACTGGCCAACGCTTAAAACTTCGTTCCGGCGGGGGGAATCCCCCGCTAAAAGGAAACTGACTATGAAATCTGTCGTTGTACATACGGGCGGGAAGATGAGCGTTGAAGAGAGCCCGATGCCTGAACTTAATGCTCCCGATGACGTGCTGGTGCGTGTTGCCTATTCCGGCCTGTGCGGCTCTGATATTCCCCGCATTTTTTCCAACGGTGCGCATTTTTATCCGATAACACTCGGCCACGAATTCAGCGGCCACGTGGTCAGCACCGGCACAGAGTGCGGTGATTTACAGGAAGGTGATGCCGTGGTTTGCGTACCGTTATTGCCTTGTTTTCAATGCGAGGAGTGCTGCAAAGCAGCGTACTCACAGTGTAAGCACTATCAGTTTATTGGATCCCGCCGCGATGGCGGGCACGCCGAATTTGTCGTGGTTTCATGTAAAAACCTGTTCAGGCTGCCGAAAGGCACTTCGCTGATGCAGGGCGCATTTTTTGAACCCATAACCGTCGGCTTACATGCCTTGAAACTGGCGGGTGGATGCGAGGGCAAAGAAGTGGTCGTGATTGGCGCAGGCACTATCGGCCAGCTCATCATTCAGGCCGCTGCCGCATTGGGTGCAAAATCCGTCACCGCGATTGATATCAATCCCCGGCGACTGGATCTGGCGTTAAGTACCGGTGCCACCCATGCCTGCGACAGTGCAATCATGAGTGAGGAAGAAATCCGTCAGCATTCTCATGAACGCCGCTTTAATCAGTTAATCCTGGAAACTGCGGGTACGCCGCAAACCGTGGCACTGGCTCTGGATATCGCAGGTCCGAAAGCGCAGGTCGCGCTGGTGGGCACCTTACACAAAGATCTGACGCTAAACGTTGTCACCTTCAGCCATATTTTACGCAAAGAACTGACGATACTGGGCAGCTGGATGAATTACTCTGCGCCGTGGCCGGGCAGCGAGTGGCAGCAGGCGACGCAGTTATTTGCCGAAAATAAGATGAACCTGGAGCCGCTTATTGCAAGCCTCAGCACGCCGGAGGAGTTCGTCACAGATGTGATTTCGCTGGCGGGCAAGCCGATGACCGGCAAAATTTTGCTGGATATGACAGGGAGATGAAACAATGTATCTGATTTCAAACAGGGAAATGCTGTTGGCGGCGCAGCGCGAAGGATATGCCGTACCGGCCTTTAACATCCACAATCTGGAAACCGTTCAGGTCGTTGCCGAAACTGCAGCAGCCATGAGTTCGCCAGTGATTCTGGCGGGTACACCGGGCACATTCAGCTATGCGGGAACGGATTACCTGATTTCAATTTGTCAGGAAGCGGCGCGGAAATATCGCCTTCCGCTGTCGCTGCATCTGGATCATCATGAAGAACAAAGTGATATCGAAACAAAAGTTCGCGCGGGTATTCGATCAGTAATGATCGACGCCTCACATTTTCCCCTGCCAAAAAATATCGAAAAAGTCAGGCAAGCCGTACGTTTGTGCCACGCATTCGATGCCAGCGTTGAAGCTGAACTCGGTCGTCTTGGCGGGCAGGAGGATGACCTGGTGGTGGACGAAGGCGACAGCTTCTTTACCGATCCGGTCGTGGCGAGACATTTCGTCGATGCCACCAACATCGACTCACTGGCCGTGGCGATCGGTTCCGCTCATGGCTTGTATCAGGGCGAACCTAAACTGGATTTCACCCGACTGGGGCAGATCCGGCAACTGGTCGATATCCCACTGGTGCTGCATGGTGCATCAGGGATCCCGGAGAAGATGATTCATCAGGCGATCGAACTGGGAATTTGCAAAGTTAACGTTGCTACAGAACTGAAGATCGCATTTGCTGAGGGTATAAAGCAGTATTTCTCCGAGCATCCTGAAGCGAACGATCCGCGAAAATACGTCGTGCCAGGCAAAATCGCCATGCAAAAGGTCGTCGAGGAGAAGATCAGGATTTGTGGCAGCGCCGGGCGGTTGTAACCATTTTATTCATTGCTGAATATCACTGAAACCAGGCGGGGATTATCCCCGCTTAACTGGTTTTTATGGCCGGTCCGGTTGCAGCCATCCATCTGTTCTGATTTTATGGATGCTCTTCGACAGTGAATGGAAACTGCTATGACAACCCTTAACCACTTTGGTCAACCCGTCGGTGATGCCCTGCCCGACTGGCAACCGCGCGAACGCCCGACGCACGTTCAACTGGACGGTATCTGGTGCCGTCTCGAGCCACTAAGTCGCGAGCGTCACAGTCAGGATTTATTCAACGCCTGGCACAGTATTGATGACAATCGTGACTGGACGTATCTCTCAGTTGATCGTCCTGCAACGCAGGCAGAGTGCGATGCATTTATCAGTCTGCAGGAAAAAAGTGAAGACCCGGTGTTTTTCGCCGTGGTGGATTTGGCGACTCAGCGCGCGGTGGGTAGCGTCTCTCTGATGCGCATCGATGCCGTCAACGGCGTTGCGGAAATTGGCTGGGTGAACTGGTCGCCGCTGATGAAGCGCACCCGCTTTGGCACTGAAGCCATTTACCTGCTGCAACGCTATCTGTTCGATACCCTGAAATATCGCCGCTGCGAATGGAAATGCCACAGCCTGAACGAACCGTCAAAACTGGCGGCTGAGCGTTTTGGTTTTCAGTACGAAGGGACTTTCCGCCAGGCTATTGTAAATAAAGGGCGTAATCGCGATACGCTCTGGTTCTCATTGCTCGATCACGAATGGCCAGCATCAAAAAGCACCTTCGATCGATGGTTAAGTCCGGAGAATTTCACGGCTGAAGGTCAACAGAAACAACGGCTGGAAGATCTGAGAAAGAGCTGAAAACGAAGGGAAAAGATGAACAGTTCCCGCAATTTATTGGCGCGGGAACCGTAAAAAGTGCAACGCTATGACATTGCGGTCAGCAGCGTAATGTCTGGCCAGGCATAAATAATATTGCGAGAACGCCATAACGGCCCGGCATCGGTATAACGTCCGGCTTCCTTACCACCCAGCGCGCGATAAAAACGGACAGCCGGTTCGTTGCCTTCCACCACGCCCAGCCCGGCACTACGATAACCCGCCTCAGCAAGATGTCGTGAAGCTTCGTTGATTAACCGCTTACCGATCCCCTGACGTTTAAAATCGCCAGACACGTACAGGAATTTGATTTCAGCCATTTCCCCAAATTCCGGATTTGATGAAGACGATGCCAGAGTGAAACCCGCCAGTTGTCCGTCAACCTCGGCCAGTAAAATGCACTGTCCGGCGGCCGGATTTTCAAATTTTTCCTGCCAGAAGAGTTTCCGGCGCGGAACGTCCAGCGCAGAAAAAGCCTCTGCGGGCGCAAGATCGCGATAGGTATCGCGCCAGATAGCGACGTGTAAGGCAGCCAGTACATCAATATCCGCAGGCTTAGCAAAACGCAGTGATAATTCAGGCACAGGATCCCTCATTCAATGTTGATAATTATCGAAAAAAACGCAGTCGGGCCAGTATAGTCAGTTTTTTTCTTCACGCGCCAGCAAACTGCGTTTGCGCTCAACGCCCCAGCGATAGCCGGAAATATTACCGTCGGTTTTAACTACGCGATGACAAGGGATCGCGACCGCCAGCACATTTGCGGCGCAGGCTCCGGCCACCGCGCGAACCGATTTCGGTAAGCCGATTTGACGGGCGATTTCCGCATAACTGGCGGTAGTGCCCGCGGGAATGGCGCGCAGTGCCTGCCAGACACGCTGCTGGAAAGCCGTACCGCGAATATCCAGGGGTAAGTCGAGGCCAATATGCGGCGCTTCGACAAAGCCGACAATCGACGCAATACGCTGTTCAAAGTCCGGATCGCCCCCGAGCAACTCCGCCTGCGGGAAGCTATTTTGCAACTCGATGATCAGCGCCTGCGGATCATCACCGAGTAATATCGCGCAAATTCCCCGCTGACTTTCAGCAACTAAAATTGCGCCCAGCGCAGAGTCGGCGATCGCAAACCAGACACGCACATCGCGCCCGCCGGAGCGAAAACCCTGCGGCGTCATACCCAACGTCGCACCTGAAGTTTCGTAAAAACGGCCATCGGAAGGATAACCAGCGGCGTGGATCGCTTCGGTCACGGTAACGCTGTCTGCCAGTTTTTCGCGAACCCGTCGGGCGCGTTGCGCCTGCTGATAATCTTTTGGCGTGACCCCGGTTTGCGCTTTGAACAGGCGATGAAAATGATAGGCGCTGATGCCAACTGCTTCCGCCAGCTGATTGAGCGTCACTACTTCAGCAGACTCTTCCAGCAACCGGCAGGCTTTTTCCACCCGCTGTGCATGAAATTGTGCCAGTGAAATCACCCCCTGACGGCAACGCTTGCAGGGCCGGAAACCGGCCTGCTCGGCCGCTTCGGCATTGTCGAAAAACATAACATTTTCCGGGTTCGGCTGACGCGACGGACAGGAAGGCGCGCAGTAAATACCGGTCGTTTTTACCGCGTACACAAATTCACCGTCAGCACTGCCGTCGCAGTTAATGACCGCCAGCCAGCGCGGATCCTGCGCTGTTTTATGTATGTTCATGGTTGCCTGATAGAGAGTTTTCGATTTGCCTGACATAGTGCGCCTCACGTTTCCCGACTGATTGAATCTCAGCTTAAGCTGCTGGCCTTCGGCGCGCCCTCCGGCTCTTGCTTTCTCATTCGGTCCCCCCTTCTCAGCCACCCATCGGCTTAGATGGCGTAGCCAGAATCAACTGATAAAAGGCCAAATCCAGCCAGCGGTCAAATTTAAACGCGGCCTGCCTGATTGTGCCGGTATGGCTGAAGCCGTTTTTCTCATGCAGAGCAATGCTGCCGCCGTTAGTGGCATCAATGGCGCCAATCAGCGTATGGACATCCCGCTCACGGGCGGCGTCAATCAATGCCATGAGAAGCACTTTTCCCAACCCTTTTCCGCGATGGTCTTTATGAATATAAATCGAATGCTCGACGGAGTATTTATACGCAGGCCATGCACGGAAGGTGCCGTAGCTGGCGAATCCGAGCAGTACGCCCTGTTCATCTTCCAGCCCGATCACCGGGAAGTTATTGGTCAGTTTAGAGGCAAACCATGGGGTCATACTGTCGATGTGGCGCGGTTTATAATCATACAACGCGGTGGATGTCAGGATCGCGTCGTTAAAAATATCCAGAATCGCGACAGCATGCTGGCGCTCAGTGCAGGCAATCAGTTTCATAAGTCGTTTCCAGTGGCTTTCGTTATGCGTTAAATTCCACTATAGTAGAATTAATTCCACAAAAGTAAACAACGGAACTTTCCCTATGTCAATCGACCAGTTGATCGCCACCCGGTTGCAGTCATTACGCAAAGCGCAGGGCCTGAGCCTTGAGCAGCTCGCCAGCCGTTCTGACGTCAGTAAAGCCATGATTTCGAAAATCGAGCGACAAGACAGCAGTCCGAGCGCCAGCCTGTTGGGACGCCTGGCGGCCAGTCTGGGCGTATCGCTCGCGCAATTGCTTGCGGAGGATAATGCCCAGTCTGCGCCGTTACGGCCGCTCGCGCAGCAGGAAGTCTGGCAGGATCCGGATATCGGCTATTTACGTCGACAGGTGACGGCGCATGAAGAACACGGCGCCCCGGAACTGGTGGAAATCACCCTGCCCGCTGGCACCCGCGTCAGCTATCCGGGCTGGAGCCATCAGGCTTACCGGCAGCGTTTATGGATGGTGGAGGGCTCACTGAATATAGATTACGGCGCACAGAATTATGCGTTATCCGCCGGAGATGCGCTGACGTTTGGCGTCGATCTGCCGATTACGTTCAGCAATCCCGGCGAACACCCTTGCCGCTATTTGCTGGTGATGAGCGACAAATAGCGGCAACGCGTCGGGCTTATTGAGGCGCAGAAACGGCACCTTTTACCGAGATATCCAGCGGACCAAAATATTTGATTTTGATCTGCTCCCAGGTGCCGTCAGCTTTGATTTTCGCCAGTCCGTCGTTGAGCAATTTTTTCATTTTGTCGTCGCCCTTTCGCAGGCCAAATGATGAACCGATGCTGAACAGTTTATCGTCGCGCACTTCCGGGCCGGTCAGGGTGAAGTCTTTACCTTCCGGTTTATTAAGGAAACCAAAGGTCACCGCCACCGCCGGGCTGAGTGCGCCATCAAGGCGTCCGGCGATCAGGTCCTGATAAATAGTATCCTGATCGGCATAGGCCACTACGTCCACGCCCTTTGGCTGCCAGTAAGCATTGGCGTACGTTTCCTGAATAGAACCCTGCTGCACCGCGATGTGTTTGCCCTGCAAAGATTCCGGCGTTGGCAGCAGCGGGCTGCCTTTTTGCACCACCAGCTTTGTCGGGATATGGAAGACAAAATCGCTGAAGTCGATCACCTTACGGCGTTTTTCCGTCGGCCCCTGGGGTGAAATAAAATCAACTTTTTTAGCCAGCAGCGAAGGGATTTCGGCATCAAAACTGCTGACCACAAATTCACAAGTCACCTTCATCTCTTTGCAGATGGCGTTGGTAATGTCGATCTCAAACCCGGTCGGTGCACCGCTGGCGTCACGGAACTGGAACGGCGGGAACGCTAAGTCAGCGCCCACGCGCAGAGTTTCGCCCCCGGCGTGCGCCATTGAGCTGCCCAATGACAACGTCAAAATGCCAGCCGCCACGTACTTATGGAACATCGTTTTCTTCAACATTATTCTCATCCCCGAAGTGATTGTTTTGACTGCCAGCTTAAAAATTCTTCCCGTACCGCGTGAAGTTTGGTTTCGTCCTGATACAAATCCAGCGCTGTCATCGCCAGCGCTTTTGCGCCCTGCAACATGCCTTCCAAACCGGGGGCGGAACCCGCGGCAGCCGCAAATTCCGGCGTATGCGGCAGCACATCGCCGATACGGATATAGGGATGGATCGCCGCCGTTATCTGGCTGACATTGCCGATATCCGAAGAGCCGATACCGCCGCTTAACGGTGGCGGAACCACCTCCACGCCCAGCGCCTCCAGATTCTGTTGGAAGTATTGCGCCAGCGTCAGGTTGTTATTGCGCTCGGCGTAGGTCAGCCCTTCTTCAATTTCCAGCCGCGCCCCGGTCATCAGCGCCGCGCCGCGTGCAGCATCAAACACTTTTTGCTTCACCCCCGACAAACCAACGACCGTGTTGGCGCGCATCAGGAATTTCGCCTCACCGAAGGCAGGAACGATATTGGTGGCGCTGCCGCCGTCGGTAATGATGCCGTGAACGCGTACGTCGTCGGTGAACAGCTGGCGCAGTGCATTGATGCCGTTGAAGGTGTGGATCACCGCGTCGAGCGCGCTGATACCGTTTTGCGGAGCAGACGCGGCGTGGGCGGCTTTGCCATAGAATTTGAAGACCGCGTCAACGCACGCCAGACCGCCGCGCACCACCATGGTTTTATCGCGGGGATGGAACATCATCACCGCATCAACCTGGTCAAAAATACCTTTTTCGCTGAGGATAATTTTCCCGCCGCCTTCTTCTTCCGCCGGTGTGCCGATGACTTCCAGCCGGCCTTTCAGCAGGTGCGATACCTGTTTCAGCGCCAGCGCAGCGGTGACGGAGGCCGTGCCGATCAGGTTATGGCCACAAGCGTGGCCGAGATCCCTCAGCGCATCATATTCTGCCAGCAGCGCAACAACCGGCCCCGGCTTCCCGCTGTCAAAGGTGGCGCGAAACGCCGTGGGCAGCCCGGCCAGTTGTTCTTCAATCTCAAAACCGGCGGCTCGCAGCGGCGCGATTAACGCCGCGGCGGATTCAATTTCTTCAAAACTCAGTTCGGGATTGGCGTGGAGATTAAGCGCCAGCGTACTGGCTTCTGCGGCAAGTGAATCGACGGCGGCGATGATCTGCACTTTCTGTTCTTGTGTGGTGCAACCAGACATTTTTATTCCCTGCGGTGGTGCAAAACCAAAAATTCTTTTCTGATATGAAAATCTGGCATCACGTTAATTCGTCTCTGTACCACCAGAAATAGGGCTTTTGAGAGTTTCGGTCAAATTCAGCCTTTTTATCCGTTGCTCTTTTTACGAAAAAATTATTTTATGGTGATCACTTTTCGTGGCCTGCATCGGGTACAAAATGAACGAGAAAGACTGGCTGATCTTGCGCGCTGTTTATCAGCATAAAAATATTACCCGCGCGGCGGAGCAGCTTTATACCTCGCAGCCCGCGCTCAGTTATCGCTTACGGCAAATCGAACGCAAGCTGGCAATCCGCCTGTTTGAAGAGGGGCAAAAGGGACTGGTGTTCAGCGCGCAGGGCGATTATCTGGCACAGCATGCGGTGAGCGTGCTCAATGATTTACAGCAGCTGAAACTCAATCTGCACAGTCTGGATCAGGCGCAGCAGGGTGAGATTTCGCTCGGGGTTTCCAGCAACTTCGCGGCGTACAGGCTACCGCCGTTGCTGAGCCAGTTTCGCCAGACGCATCCGGGCATTCGCGTGAACCTGATGAGCGGCTTCAGTGAGGACATCATTCAAAAGCTACTGCGCGGCGAAATTGATATGGCACTGGTGAAGGACGATTTTAACTGGAAGGAGAGCAAGCATCTGATCGAAGAAGACGATTATGTGCTGGTGAACAGTCAGGATTTCGATTTCGCGCTGCTGCCGCATATGCCGCAGATCCGCATTCATCACGGTGCGCACGTTACGCAGCTGATTGAGCGCTGGTGGAATGCTAATTTCTCGCACGCGCCCAACGTGACCATGGAAGTCGACAAGCTGGAAGTCTGCATGGCGATGGTGGAACACGGGCTGGGATATGCGATTGTCGCGACCTATTTACCGTTGCCCGCGCATTTTTACCGGCGGCCCGTCACCGTAGATGGGTCAACGGTGAAGAACCGCACCTGGCTGCTGCATCGCCATAAACTGAACGCCATCCCCCATATGCAGGCATTTATCCATCTGTTGCAGACGGCGCAACAGGAGCTGGCATCCGCTAACCGCTGAGTTTACAGATCTAACGTGCCGTCGATCAGCGTACAGGAATCGCCACCGATCCAGGGTTCGCCGTCAATGAAGGTGACGGTGACGCGGCCATCACGCTGGAGCTTCGTGCCCTGACGCACAAGGTATTTTTGGTCAGTATTATTGCCGTCCGGGAAACCGGCTTCTTTCAGCACCCGCGCCAGACAGGCGTTGGCGCTGCCGGTGACCGGATCCTCTTTCAGCACACCGTCTTCATCGATCAGCGCCCGCACTTCGTAATTCGCCGGGCCATTGTCATCATGCAGACCATAGACTGCCACGCCGTTGATGCCGAGCTGCGTTTGCAACTGGCTGATGGCTGCCGCGTCGGCTTTTATATTCAGGCAGTCCTGCGCGCTCTCCATCCGCACCACCAGCCAGATAATGCCCATGTCGGCCTGAACTGGCGTGACGTTGGCTTGTATTTTCCCGCCGCGCAACGCGCTGGCCAGCAAATCGTTATACTCAGCCGCCAGTGGTTTCAGCACCGCAGGAGGCGCGGAAAACGCCTGCCCGCCTTCGGCCAGCTGGTTCACCTGAACCAGCCCGACGCCGCATTCCTGAATCAGATACCCCGGATTTTTTGGCGTCAGCCCGCTTTCTAACAGCGCGTACGCCGTACCCAGCGTCGGATGCCCGGCAAAAGGCAACTCTTTATCGGTGGTGAAAATACGCACGCGGTAATCGGCCTCCGGCGACGCCGGTTTGAGTACAAATGCCGTTTCCGCCAGATTGGTCCAGCGCGCCATGGCGTACATTTCATCATCCGTCAGCCCTTCGGCATCAAGGATCACGGCCAGCGCATTGCCTTTCAGTGGCACAGCGGTAAACACATCAACTTGTTTGAAACGACGCAGGCGGGTCATAGCAAATCCTTTTTAATCAGGGAGAAAGAAAGGGTGAAGTCACTGAGTTTAAGAATAATTCGATAAGTTATCGAGAAAAATGTCAGTCGCCAATGGCTGACCTATGCTTAAGGCACTTTCCATATCATTTCAATGAAAACACAAGGAACAGAAAGATGCCCGCGAAGGATTTGATAGGTATTGGCATAGGCCCCTTCAACTTAAGCCTGGCCGCGATGGCAAAGGATACGGGGAAACTCGACGCCGCCTTCTTCGATGCAAACCCGGAATTCAGCTGGCACCCCGGCATGTTATTGCCGACCGCCACCATGCAGACCTATGTCCTGCAGGATCTGGTGACGACCGTCGCGCCACGCAGCGAATTCTCCTTTATCAACTATCTGGTCGAACAGAAGAAAATTTATCGCTTTCTGGCCACCGAACAGTTGATCATCAGCCGTGATGAATTCTCCGATTATCTGCGCTGGGCCTGCGACCGCATCCCGGATCTGCATTTTTCCGCGCCGGTGGAGAGTATTGATTTCGACGATAAGCGTCAGGAATTCGTGGTGCAGAGCAAAAAAGGGGAGCACCGCGCCCGCAATATCTGTCTCGGCACCGGCCACGCGCCGTGGATACCGAAACCGGCAAGGGCAGCGCTGGGGGAAAACTGTTTTCATGCCGCCGAAATTGAACTGCGCGAGCCGGATTTCACCGGCAAACGCGTTGCCGTGGTCGGCGGCGGCCAGAGCGGCGCCGACATTATTCTCAATGCGCTGAGCGGCCACTGGGGAGAATTCGCTGAACTGAGCTGGCTCTCACGACGACCGAACTTCCAGCCGCTGGACGAGTCAATTTTCACCAACGAATACTTCACGCCGGAATACGTGAATTACTTCTACACCCTGCCGGAAGACGTGCGTGAGCGCGAGATTGCCACGCAAAAATTACCGTCGGACGGCATCAGTTATCACACACTGGAAGATATCTATAAGCAGCTTTATCACCGTTTCGACGTGTTGCATCAGCCACGCAACGTGCGTTTATTACCACACCGCGCACTCGATCATATCGCACGCAATGCCGCCGGAGATTTCAGCTTGCAGGCCAAACACGGGCTGGAAAACTGCGAAGAACATTTCAGCGCGGATATCGTGATTCTGGCGACCGGCTATCGCCCCGGCCTGCCGGAGTATCTCGCGCCAATGCTTGAGCGGATCCCTTATGACCGCGAGCAGCATTTACCGTTGCAGCCGAATTTCAATCTGCGTTGGGATGGCCCGGATAAGAACCGGATTTATGCGGTGAACGCCGGGATCCACAGCCACGGCAGCGCCGAAGGGCAACTGACCCTGACGGCGTGGCGCTCCGCAAAAATCCTCAATCATCTGCTGGGAGAATCGCATTACGATCTAAGCCCGGTACCCTCTCTGGTCCAGTGGTGGGCGGGGGAATAACAGGCATAAAAAAGCGGAGCACGGGCTCCGCTTTTGCATCACACAAGCAAGGCTAGACGTAGAAATAGATCGCCAGAAAGTGACAGGCGCTGCCGCCAAGCACGAATCCGTGCCAGATGGCATGACCGAAGCGAAAACGCTTCGAGGCGTAAAATATGACCCCGAGCGTGTACACCACGCCGCCGATCGCCAGCAGCCATACGCCGCCGGGCAGCAGTTTCATCGCCAGCTGATAAATCACCACCAGCGACAGCCAGCCCATCGTCAGATAAGTGATGAGCGAAAGCACTTCAAAACGGTGCGCAAACGCCAGTTTAAAAATCACGCCGAACAGCGCCAGTCCCCAGATAACCGCCATCAGGCCTTTTGCCAGCGGGGAATTCAGCCCGACCAGCAGGAACGGCGTGTAAGTGCCCGCAATCAGTATGTAAATGGCGCAGTGATCGAGTTTCTTCAGCCAGTATTTCGCTTTTTCATGCGGAATGGCGTGATAAAGCGTCGAGGCCAGAAACAGCAAAATCATACTGCCGCCGTAAATGCTATAACTGGTAATTGCCATCGCGCTGGCGTTATCGCCCAACGCCTGAACCAGTAATAACACCAGCCCGACAATCCCAAATACCAAACCAACGCCGTGACTCAGACTGTTGGCAATTTCTTCAGCCCACGGATATCCCTGTGGTGATGGAGACGACTTACCCATACGATGAGGATCCTCAGAACAATAAAATGACAGGTTATAAATTACCCAGACCAGCAGAGTAGCTGAGAACGATTCCAGTGTACACCTGTACGCTTAAATTGAGTATTTCGTCCTGTAACAGTCTCTTAGCCGGATCATCATTTTCTTCGCATCAGATTGCAAAGCCCTTCAATTCATTCACTTTGTTTATAATTTACCTATATTACATTTTTATAACGCGGGGAGTTTCCGCACCCAAAAACATGATTTTTTGTCACCAAGCGATTATCGTATAGCTGAAATCTCTGATAACGCTGTTCATCATGTCGTCAATTTGACTAAGGTTTGATTATGTCAGTAGCAACTCCCCCGCTGAATTTCGGTGCCATGACCGAAGTTTTTCAATTCCTGATGGAAATCGACAAACTGAAAAGCGTGCAACGCCGCACCAAAGTGTTAGGCACCGATCGTCGGGAGAATTCGGCAGAACATAGCTGGCATTTCGCCGTGGCGGCGATGTCGCTGGCCCCTTTCGCGCCAGAGGGTGTTGATATCAATAAAGTTATCCGTATGGCGTTGATTCACGATATCGTCGAAATCGATGCCGGCGATGTGCTGGTTTACGATCTGGCTGCCCGCGCGGCGGTTCACGATCAGGAAATCATTGCAGCAAAACGCCTGTTCGGCCTTTTGCCCGCGCCGCTCGGTGGCCAGTTCCTCGACTTATGGAATGAATACGAAGCAGGTGAAACGCAGGAAGCGAAATTCGCACTGGTGATCGACCGCATCATGCCGATGATCATGAACCTGAACAATCAGGGGCAGAGCTGGGTGGAAAACAATATCCGTCTGGAACAGGTTCTGGCACGCAATGCTTTCATCGCGGATATCCACCCGGAACTGTGGCAACACCTGCGCAACCATCTCGATAACGCCCATCAGCAGGGCTGGCTGAAGTAATTTTAATTTCTGATTTTAGCTCCTCCCCTACTCTTGGGAGGAGGCTTAACAAACTGTTTCGGCACAATCGTGGCAGGTGAACCTTTCCCCAGAGAGTAATCAAAATTCCACATCGGGAATATAAATGATGTGATGAAAATATAAATAATTATTGATGATGATTTTATATATCCGCGAGTAAGTCAGTCTTTGTTGTGTTATCTCCTTTACATAAAAAATGATGTGCATTTAATTACGCAAGCCTTCAAGATAGCTATGAAAATCAGTAAAAACCATCCAAAAAAAGATTAAATAATATCTTAAGGAAATACTATCATGAGAATATATCCTAATATACTCAGCCTATCACTCTGCACAGTTCTGCATTTACTTACTCTCCAGGTTTATGCAGCAGATACGCTATGTGCCGGTGAAAAAATCCCGGAAATAAAAGATGTCACATTAACCTGCGCCAAAGATCTGGGCATATTACCTAATACAGGGACAGATGTTTCAGGACTAATTAGCTCGGCAATGCCAGTAAATGGCGGGATTTTCTTCCCAGCGGGTGATTACATTATCAATCAGAACATTGTCTTAAAAACTGCTAATAGTTTAGTGGGCTCGGAAACTGGTACGACTATTTTTCATGACAACAGAGGTGATAACACTGCATTTGTAGGGGATGCTAACTATAGCTCGATAGTAAAAAACCTGACAATAAAAGGTATTGTTTTCAACAATGTTCGTATATATTTTTATGGAAACAAAAGTAATATTAGCATAATAAATAACGCATTAATTAACACACTCTACACTGACGTACAACTTGCCATATCCCACAATCCTTTCATTATTCAAGGAAATATACTGTTACGTGATGAAGATCATCCTGGCATTGGTTTAAGTACCTACAGAAATAAAAACACTGTCGTTGAGCATAATATAATAGGCGACATTTCAGATTCAAATTTAATCCCACGCCTTAACTATTATGACACTGGAACCTTTGAACTTGTTAACAAGCTAAAATTGGCAGCGAAAAATGGAAGGCTAATAGTGAAAGAAGATCAAGGGTACTTCCAGTCAGGATGGTACGCTACTGATGGATTGACTGACTCTGAATTCAATTACAATATTGTAGCAGGCAATAAAAAGACATGTTTAAAAAGTGATCCAACAACGGGTAACTGTAACATATCTCGCGATCATGTTATGTATATAAAGCAATACAGCAATGTCACATTGAAAAACAACTTATTTTCAGGTTGGCCAGCAGATGATTCAGGAGGGGCTAAATTCCGTAATGCAACAGGAGTTTACTTTGTTGGAAATTATCTTGATAGTGTGGACTTTGATGCAAGAGCTTATAAGTCATCAGCAACAACTTTTATGAATGATACATTTGTATTTAATAACTTCATAAAAGAAGGTACAGTAAATTATTATCAGGATATTGTAAATTCAGATACGGAGAGTATCTCAGTTAGTAATTTTGTTGTTTTTGATAACAAGTTCCAGGCAAAAGACCAGACTATCTTGGGCATTTTTGGTACATGGAGAAATCCTACAGGTGAGTTTCTAGAGGCAAATAATACTTTTCACGACCAAACTCAAGTAAACACAAGCGATTTTAAAAATATTGACGTAGAAACTGCAAAAGGACGAATTCCACCGGCCAAAATACCTCTTTTATCTGTAGAACCGATACCATTATGGAAATACGTTGGGGAAATTACGGGGTCGGACCTCAAAGAGAATCAGCTTGCAAGGATAGATATCACTATTGGCGAAAAAACTCCTCAGTTCGCTGTTTACTCTCCGGATAGTGATTATTATTATCCGGTTTACCGCTGGACACCGGGTTTAACAAAAATTTTCAATGAAAAAATAGCTGATGCATGCGCAGGCGTTTTAACACAGCAGGTCACTGCAAATAATGCTTGTAAGTTCATGACACCGATAGGCTCATCCTATTTAAACAAGATTTATACGACTACAGGTCAAAATGCGAATTATACAACACGTATTCTTGATAAGTACCTTCAGGTAGGATATATATCTGCTTCTGATTTACATACTGGGCAATCCGTTAAGTTCTCGGTGATCTTTGAGGATGGCACAAAATATGAATCAATTTATACTCCGCCGAGTGATTATTGGATGCCAACCTATCGATGGGCAAGTGCCTTAGCAAAACAAATTAACAGCGATATTCCTGGGCTATGTGCTGGTCAATATACCGGAGTGAAAAACAATCCAACAGAAGGAACAAAGTGTTCATTTACTCTGCCAGTCCTTTCGTCTTATTTAAATAATATTTATACCATTAACGGACAATCAGCAGTAACAACACTGTCTGTTATTAGTCAATGACTGACTGCCCGGAGTACGTTGAAAAAGTCCTGAATTTCTTTTCAGGACTTTTTTAATTTTAATCTACTCAACATTTATCACGCTGTTTTGCCGTTCCCGCGCTTCCTTATACGTCGGCATTGACGCCGCCGCACCTGCCCTTTCCACACAAACTGAGGCGTAGGCGGAAGCAAACAAAGCGGCATCTTGCAGCGTCGAACCTGCGGCGAGCTGTGAAGCCAGCGCGCCGTTAAAGGCGTCACCCGCGCCGGTGGTATCGACCGGCGTTGCCGGGCAGGCGGCGATGAGCTGGGTTTCACCATTGACCGACAGCAGTGCGCCCTGCGTACCGAGCGTGATGATCAACGCCTGTATACCTTTGGCGTGCAGCGCGAGGGCGGCGCGTTGTGCCGACGGAATATCGCGCACCTCGATACCGGTCAGCAGCGTGCATTCTGTGGCGTTCGGCGTGAGCAGATCTACCTGCGCCAGCAGGTGGTCGGAGACCGGCTGGAACGGCGCAGGATTGAGGATAATGTAAGTGTCGTTTTCCCTGGCAATGCCTATCAGCTTTTCGATCGCCGGTAAGTTATTTTCCAGCTGCGTCAGCAGGATATCCGCCGCCGCGACGGCAGGACGACACTGTTCGACCTCTTCGTCGGTGACCGTCAGATTTGCACCCGGATCGACTGCGATCATATTTTCCGCGTCGGCACCGGCGACGTAAATCAGCGCGTTGCCGGTCGGGCATTCGCCGGTGGAAAACAGCGTGACGGCATCGAAACCGGCGCTGTCGAGATGGCGACGGGCGAACATACCGAAGTCATCGCGCCCGACCTTGCCGATGTAATGCACCCGCGCTCCGGCGCGCAGAGCGGCGACGGCCTGATTGGCGCCTTTACCGCCCGCGCCCATCATGCTGTTGCGGGCAATCAGGGATTCCCCCGGCTGCGGAAAGCGCGCCATGCCTGCGACGATGTCGAGGTTGAAAGAACCGAATACGCATACCTTGCCTTTGTTCATGCCTCTCTCCTCAAGGAAAACGGTCGCGCTGCAACAGCAGGCTGCGACTGAAAAATGCGCTGTGCGGCTAAACACGCACCCCGGCAGCCGGTCTCGTCGGTAATGGCGCTAAAGTGAATACTCAGTCCGTTCGCCGGATACGGGCTGCGCAGATGACTCCGCAGTTGCTGCTCCAGCTGCGCAAGCGGGAAGTTCGCCATCGCCAGCACACCGCCGCCCAGCACCAGAAACTCCGGATCCAGAATGTTCATTTCGCTGGCGACGGTACGTGCCAGACGGGCTACAAATTCGATTAAATCGTCATGCCCGGCGTGCCGCGTAAACAGCTCGGCGAAAGGCGTTTGAGGCACATGTTGCCGCGCCCAGCCGGTCAGCCAGTTGCCGGAAGTCAGCGTCTCGACACAGCCGGTTTTACCGCACGGACAGAGCAACAGATTGCCTGGCAGTGGGATATGACCCAGCTCACCGGCACCGCCATGCGCGCCGTGATAAAAATCACCGTTGATCCACAAACTGTTACCCAGGCCGGTGCCGAGATACATCCCGACCGCTACGTCCGGCAGCGCGCCGTGCTGCTGTAAATCCCACCACATCAGATGGTTAACGTCTTTATCCATCGTCACCGGCAGATGCAGACGCTCCGACAGCAGCGCCGCCACCGGCTGGTTATCCAGCGCGGAAATGAACGGCAGCGACAGCACGGTATTGCGGTCACGCGAGAGAACGCCCGGCAGGCCGAGCATCACCTGCGCCACCTGACAGTGCGAATCCTGCGTGTGCAGAAACTCAGCGATCAGCGCTTCCAGACCCTGTAACGGGCTGCTCTGTCCCGCCCAGCTTTGGGTCGGCGTTTTTTGGTAGCCACGAAACTGTTGCTGGCTGTCCATCAGCATTAAACGGGTATTGGTACCCCCGACATCCACTCCGAGAAAATGCGGCATACGGCTCTCCTGCCCTCAGGCTGCGTGACGCGCCTGACGCATCTGATCGAGCATTTTGTCCCAGGCGATATCCAGATCGTCGTCCAGCGTGAACAGGCCGGAGCTGCCGACGATCAGCACTTCCGCGCCCGCCGACAGCAGATCCTGATAGGTGCGCAGGTTGCAGGAACCGTCGATCTCGATCAGATAGCGATAGCCTTTTTGCTGTTTGAGATCGCGCAGCTGGGCGATTTTCCCCAGCATCTCCGGGATGAACGGCTGCCCGGCATAGCCCGGATCGACGGTCATCACGGTGACTTTATCCACCAGATGGATGTAGTGCTGGATGTACTCCACCGGCGTTGCAGGATTGAGCACCACGCCAACTTTTTTCCCCAGTGAGCGGATCTGGTTGATGATGCGGAACGCGTCGCGGTTGATGGTTTCGGCGTGCGGGCAGATGAAATCGGCACCGGCAAGGGCAATCGGCTCGATAAAGTCCGACGGATTTTCCACCATCATATGCACGTCAAGGATCAGTGGGGTGTGCGGGCGGATCTGCTCGATAAAGAACGGTGACAAGGTGATATTTTTGACGTAATGACCGTCCATGATGTCAATGTGCAGCATATCGGCGCGGCGGTTCAGAACCTCCAGTTGCTGTTTGATGTCAATCAGGCTCATGCACATCAGCGACGGAGAAATTTTGTATTCCATGATGTTGTCCTTGGGTCAGAGGCTAAAGTAATCAGATAAATGAAAGCGTTAAGGTTGTGCAGCGCGCGCTTTGGCGGCGCTCATGCGCCCCGCCCGTTTCTGAAGAAAGCGTGCACGGAAGAATTTCAGCGCCAGTACCACAATCAGTACCGCTCCCCACATTGCCAGGCTGAAATGCGGGCTGACGTTCATGAGATTCAGGCCGGTGGAAATCACTTGTAAGACAATCAGCGAGAGCACCACGCCTGCCACTTTGCCGAATCCGCCATTGGGGTCGGTGCCGCCGAGAATGATCGCCAGCACGGTCAGCAGCAGGTATGAATCGCCGTAGCCCATGCGCGCCGAGTTGAAGCGCGCCATCATGATCAGCCCCGCAATGACGCATAACATGCTGGAGATGACGTAGATGGCGATCAGCACGCGGTGGGTGTTCACGCCGCTGAAATGGGTGGCGTTGATGTTGCTGCCGCTCATGTAGATGTATTTGCCAAGGCGTGTGCGCTCCAGAAACACCGCTACCAGCCCCGCCGTCAGCAGGAAAACAATCAGTGGCACCGGTATGCCGAGCAGCGTCTCTGCGCCGATGAAGCGCACGATGTCCGGCATGCCGCTGATTGCCGCGCCGCGTGAAAGATAGATACCGACGCCGTTTACCATTGTCATGGTCGCCAACGTCACCAGAATCGGATGCGCACCCACGTAGGCCACCAGCGCGCCGGTCAGCATGCCAATCACCAGCGCCAGAATCATTGCGCCGACCAACGCCAGCGTCAGCCATACCGCCTGCATCGCCATGCTGGCGTCCGGCGGCAGCCAGGTCAGAAATACCCACGCCATCAGTAAGCTGGTCAGATTCGCGGTGGCAATAATGCACAGATTCAGGCCGCCGCTGAGAATGGGGATAAACATCGCCAGCGTCAGCAAACCCAGCTCCGGCAGCTGGAAGGCGACGCTCATAAAGGTGGCGTCACTGAAGAATCGCCCCGGCATGGCCAGACTGAATCCGATGATGACCACCAGCAGTAACAGTGATAATCCGAGCGTCGTGTTGTCGATTTTCAGGCTGGCGATCCTCAGCCGTGGCCGGGTGTCAGGCTTAGTTTTCAGGTTCAAATTTCTGCTTTTCGCGAACATAGCGGGTTCCTTACGCGAAGCCGACTTCGGTTTCTTTGCGTTTCTTGTAATGGGTAACAGTGATGGCCGCGACAATCACCACGCCGATAACGATATTCATGAAGTAGCTGGACACGCCGATCAGGTTAAGGCCGTTTTTCAGCACACCAATCAGGAACACGCCCATCAGTGTGCCGACCACGCTGCCTTTGCCGCCATTGAGGCTGGCCCCGCCGAGCACCGCCGCAGCGAGGACGTCCAGCTCGCCGCCGACCAGCGCATTCGGCACGACTTCCCCGACGCGATATACCTGCACCAGCCCGCCGATGGCCGCCATTGCTCCGAGATAGCCGTAGGCGAAAAGATGCAGCAGACCGACGCGGATCCCGATGCGGCGTGCCGATTCCTGATCGCCACCGACCGCAAACAGCTGCCGCCCGAGGTGCGTTTTATTGAGCAGGATCCAGCTCAGCCCGGCGACGCCCAGCATCACCACCACCGGCAGGCCAATCTGATAATGGTGCTCGCCAACGCTGAACGGCAGGACGCGCACGGGCGTGGTCAGCCAGTCCGGCAGGTCATACAGGCTGGTGCCGTTGGTCAGCCACATCAGCATCCCGAACAGCAGCGACTGCATACTGATGGTCACGATGATCGACACAATGCGCAGGCAGTAGATCAGAATCGCGTTGATCATGCCGAGCACGGTGCCGATCGCGACAGCCAGTAAAATGCTGCCCGCCGGGCTGCTGAGGCCATAGTGGATCGCCAGCGTGGCGATGATGTACTGCACCACCGATGCCACCGCCGCAAAGGAAATGTCGATGCCACCGGTGACCAGCACCACAAACAGGCCGAGCGCAAAAATGCCGCTGACGGCGTAGCTTTCGGTGAGATCCAGCAGGTTCTGTAAGGTCAGAAACTGGTCAGTGAGCAGGGAAAAGGTGACGATAACCACCAGCAACACCCAGGCTAAATAGCCTTCGTTGCTGGACGGGCGTAACCGGCTGAGCTTAAGCATTGACGGCCTCCGCAAGCTGTTGCTGGGTGATACCGCGCGGCAGGTATTCGCCCACTACCGTCCCTTCGCTGAAATGCAGCACGCGGTCACAGTTGAAATAAACTTCCGGGACTTCGTCCGAAATCAGCAGGATTGAAATTCCCTCTTCCGCCAGTTGGTGGATCAGCTGATAGATGCTGGCTTTGGCGCCGACGTCTACGCCGACCGTCGGTGAATCGAGGATCAGGATTTTCGGCTGGGTCAGTACCCATTTCGCCAGTACGATTTTTTGCTGATTGCCGCCGGAAAGCGTCGAGATCGCCTGATCCGGATTGGCGACTTTGACGCCGAGTTTTTCGATCCACTGCTGGATGATCTTGTTTTTGCGGTATTCATCGATCAGATGAAAACGGCTGCGCAGCTGATCCATGATTGCCAGCACCGTGTTGTCGCCGACCGACTGCTGCTGGATCAAGCCGAGCGTCAGCCGGTCTTCCGAGACATAGCCGATACCGGATTTAATGGCGTCTTCATGGCTGCGAAAACGTACCGGTTTGCTGTCGAGATAAATTTTGCCGCTGTCCGGTTTGGTCATTCCAAACAGGCTGAGCGCCAGTTCGGTGCGCCCCGACCCGAGCAGGCCGCACAGGCCGAGCACTTCACCGGCGTGCAGTTTGAAACTGACATCGTGGTACTGGCCTTCACGGGTGAGTTTGTCGGCTTCCAGCATGATGCGTTCGTCATTCATGTTGGCGGCTTTCAGGCGGTAATCGAGTTTAAGGCCGGTCATCAGCTCGGTCAGACGTTCGCTGCTCACCTCTGAAGCCGGGAAAGTACCGACTTTTTTGCCGTCGCGGATAACCGTCACGCTGTCGGATATTTCCAGTACTTCATCAAGACGATGGCTGACGAAAACCACGCTGATCCCTTTGTTTTTCAGATAATGCACGGTGCGCAGCAGCTGGTTGACTTCGGTACGGGTGAGCGAGGCGGTCGGCTCATCCATGATAACCAGCCGCGCATCGGCCACCAGCGCGCGGCAAATCGCCACCTGCTGACGCTGGGCAATCGGCAGCGTCGAGACTTTACTGTCGAGATTTAAGCTGTAATTAAGTTCGGTGAGAATGCGCTGAGCAGTCTCACGCAAGCGTGACGGGCGATACCAGCCCATCAGCCCGTGCAGGTTGTGGTCGAACGCGATGTTTTCAGCGACGCTGAGGTTAGGGAATAACGACAGATCCTGATAAATGACCTGAATGCCAAACTGCCGCGCCTGATCCGGGTTCAGCTTGCTGAAGCTTTGCACGCCCTGTTGTTGTGAACACAGTGTGATTTGGCAACCGTTGTCCGGCTGATAAACCCCCGAGATCACTTTGATCAACGTACTTTTTCCGCAGCCGTTGGTACCCGCCAGGCAGTGAACTTCGCCCGGCATCAGCCGCAGGGAGATATCGTTGAGCGCACGCTGTCCGCCAAAGGTCACCGACAGATTCTGCACATCAATCAGCGGTTCGTTGTCTGTTTGAATGATCTCGGAGATTGCCATGATTACAGCCCCATTTTGACCAGTTTCGGCAGATTTGCTTTGTCCAGGCTTTCGGTTTCGTTACCCAGAATGGTGTGCGTGGCTTCATCTACTTTCACTTTGCCCATACCTTCAATGGTCATGCCGTCAGTGATTTTTTCGCCTTTTTCCAGCTTCTCGGCGATGCGCACGAAGACTTCGCCAGCAACCATCGGATTCCAGATAAAGCCGCCTTTGATGGCACCGGCTTTTACCAGACTTGCACCCTGACCCGGACTGAACGGCCCGAAGACGCAAATGTCGTCCGTTTTACCCCGGTTCAGCACCGCGCGGCCTGCGCCGATCGGACCCTGTGAACCGATCGCCAGAATGCCTTTCAGGTTGGCGTCTTTGGACATCAGGTCATTGGTGGTACGGATGCTGTCGTCGAGGGATTCACCGACGCCAAACTTGTCACCGACCAGATGCATATTCGGGTAGTGCTCTTTCTGATAATTGATGGCGGCATCGGCCCATTTCTGATGCAGCGGCACCGTTAAGCTGCCGACGTACACCGCGTAATCGCCCTTTTCTTTCATGCACTGTGCGAGGGCGACCATGTGCGTAATGCCGTGCTGCGTGGCATCCACCATTTCAAAATCCCAGTCGGCGTATTTCTGATCCGGTGATTCATGAACGATGACTTTGATCCCGGCATCGTGGGCGCGTTTCAGCACCGGTTCGAGCACGCGGGCATCGTTAGGCACCACGCCTATCACATCCACTTTTTGCGCGATCAGATCTTCAATGGCACGTACCTGCAATGCCGGATCCGCGCTGGTCGGCCCGACCTGCCAGGCATCGATCCCGCGTTTGGCCGCTTCACTTTTGATCCCAGCTTCCATCGCGTTGAACCAGGCGTTACCGCCGACTTTCACCACCACACCCATGCGGATTTTGTCGGCAGCGTGGGCTGACAGGGACAACATGGCTGTAGCAAACAGGCAGGCAAGAACGGATTTCTTGATCATGTTTTCTCTCCAAAGAGGTTCAGTTATTTGCCGCAGCGAGAGGGCCGTTGCGACTGTTTTTAGTTTTTTTCTGTAGGGGTGAAGGAGAAACCTCAATTACGTTGACGTTGCTCCAGGCCAGTTCCTGTCGGAATTCTTCATCCTCCAGATGGTCTGTTATCAGTGTGTCTATTTCCCGGTAGTGGCAGATCCGCGCAAAAGAGCGCCGGCCGAATTTACTGGCATCAGCCAGCAAAATTTTGTGCTCGGAAGAAAGCAGCATTTGCTGTTTCAGCCGCGCGTGATGCTCGTTACTTTCACGGATACCACCTTCGTGGCTGATGCCGTGACAGGAGAAAAACAATTTATTTATCACGAACTCTTTCAGCATTTGTTCGGCCAGAACGCCGACAAAATCCTCATACTTCGCTGAATATTCACCGCCCAACCCGATCACCCGCACATTGGCTTTCACTGCCAGCGTCTGAATGATGTGCACCGAATTGGTCAGCACCACCAGCTGGATGTCCGGCAACTGCCGGGCCAGAAACCAGCTGCTTGAGCTGCTGTCGAGCAGCAGACAATCGCCGGGATTGATCAGCTGCAACGCGCGCTTGGCAATGCGGGTTTTGCTGTCGGGGGACTGGTTGCTGCGGTCGCGAAACGATTCTCCCTGCTCAATCTGCGACGGCACCGAGGCTGTCCCGGACGCCGCATGTTGGGCAAATACCGCGCCGCCATGGCTGCGTTGCAAAATCCCGCGCCTTTCCAGCAGCGCCAGATCGCGCCGCGCAGTCTCCAGCGAGATGCGGCATAACTGCGCCACTTCCTGCACCAGAATGCGGCCGCGCTGGCTGAGGATTTCAGTGATAAAACGATGGCGTTCTACAGGCAGCATGTGGTGATTCCTCTTTCCCGATGTCAATTAGGATACGCAGCCGGATGCTTGCGGAATGCGCAGTGCCTCAAAAGCGACCGCGTGCGTTTTTCGCCGCCGTCGTCATGTGATAGTTGTCACGAAAAGATGAGAAGAGATGAAATGTTAAAGTTTGGATCTGTGGCGGGAACGGCATTAAATCGTCATTCAGGCTGCAACAAGACAGCAACAGATTTGCAAACGGTCACAATTCCTCGTGCGACGCAGTGACCGACTATGACCGTTTGTGTGGCTTTGACCGTTTGGCATAAAAAAAAGCGCCCTGAGGCGCTTCTGATGTTGTTAAAGAGGGTTTTACTTTCCGCCTGCCAGCTCCAGAAAACTTCCGGTCACATAGGACGCGGAATCTGACAGCAGCCAGCAAATTGCCTGAGCCACTTCTTCCGGCTGGCCGCCGCGCTGCATCGGCAGACTGGCTTTCACGCGATCCACACGCCCCGGCTCACCGCCGCTGGCGTGCATTTCTGTGTAGATCAAACCGGGCCGCACGCAGTTTACACGGATACCGCAGGCAGCCACTTCCAGTGCCAGACCGGTGGTCAGGGTATCCACTGCGCCTTTCGACGCGGCGTAATCCACGTATTCACCCGGAGCACCCAGACGCGAAGCCGCCGAGGAGACATTCACAATCGCCCCGCCCTTTCCGCCATGACGATGCGACATGATTTTCACCGCCTCGCGACAGCACAGGAAATAGCCCGTCACATTGGTGGAAAGCACTTTGTTGATGCGTTCAGCAGAAAGATTTTCAATGGTCGTCTGCTGGAACAAGATCCCGGCATTATTGACCAGCGCGGTAATCGGCCCCAGTTCATCATTGATACGCCAGAACATGGCGACAACCTGCGCCTCGTCGGCGATATCGGCTTGCAGGGCGATAGCCCTTCCCCCGTTCACGGTGATGTCGTTGACGACGGCCCGTGCGGCCATTTCATTGCGGAGGTAGTTGACGCCGACGGCGTAACCTTGTTCGGCGAGTAATATCGCCGTGGCCCGGCCAATGCCGCGGCTGGCACCGGTAACGAGGGCTATTTTCATCAGGGCGTTTCCAGGGGAAGTGAGGAAAGTGGTTGCTCCTCCCCCTGCGAAGGGGGAGGAATTTGGAGTCTTACTCGTAATCTGAGATCGGCACACATGAACAGAACAAGTTTCTGTCACCGTAGACATCATCCAGACGCTTCACCGCCGGCCAGTATTTATTCTCGCTGCCTGCCGGGAAGACCGCCAGTTCACGGCTGTACGGATGGGTCCACTCGCTGACCAGTTCGTCCTGCACGTGCGGGGCATTCACCAGCGGATTATCAGCCAGCGGCCATTCGCCTTTGGCGACGCTGTCGATTTCACCGCGAATTGCCAGCAGCGCGTCGATAAAGCGATCCAGCTCGACTTTGCTTTCTGATTCGGTCGGTTCAACCATCAGCGTACCGGCAACCGGGAAGGACATGGTCGGGGCGTGGAAGCCGTAGTCGATCAGACGCTTGGCGATGTCCATTTCGCTAATGCCGGTCGCTTCTTTCAGCGGTCGGATGTCCAGAATACATTCGTGCGCCACGCGACCATCGCGTCCGGTGTAGAGCACCGGATAAGCCTCTTTCAGACGGGTGGCAATGTAGTTAGCGTTCAGGATCGCAACCTGACTGGCCTGTTTCAACCCTTCCGCGCCCATCATGCGGATATACATCCAGCTGATTGGCAGAATTGAAGCGCTGCCGAACGGTGCGGCGGACACCGCGCCATTTTGTGTCAGTACGCCGTCAATCTGTACTACGCTGTGACCCGGTACAAACGGCGCCAGATGGGCTTTCACGCCGATAGGGCCCATGCCCGGACCGCCACCGCCGTGTGGGATACAGAAGGTTTTATGCAAGTTGAGGTGCGAAACATCTGCGCCGATGTAGCCCGGCGTAGTAATGCCGACCTGTGCGTTCATGTTCGCGCCATCGAGGTAAACCTGACCGCCATACTGGTGAACAATCTGGCAGACTTCGCGGATGGTTTCTTCGTAAACGCCGTGCGTTGACGGGTAAGTCACCATGATACAAGACAGCGCATCGCCCGCCTGCGCCGCTTTTTCACGCAGATCGCTCAGATCAATGTTGCCCTGTTTGTCACAGGCGACAACCACCACGGTCATGCTCGCCATCTGTGCAGACGCCGGGTTGGTACCGTGGGCAGAACTTGGGATCAGACAAATGTGACGGCTGCTTTCGTTACGGCTTTCATGGTAACGGCGGATCGCCAGCAGACCGGCGTATTCGCCCTGCGCGCCAGAGTTAGGCTGCATACAGACGGCATCGTAACCGGTCAGTTGCACCAGCCACTGTGACAGCTGACCAATCATTTGCTGATAACCGGCGGCCTGTTCAGTCGGGCAGAACGGGTGCAGTTCAGCGAATTCCGGCCAGGTGATTGGGATCATCTCGGCGGCGGCATTGAGTTTCATGGTGCAGGAACCCAGCGGGATCATCGCCTGATTCAGCGCCAGATCCTTTTTCTCCAGACGGTGCATGTAACGCATCATCTCGGTTTCGCTGTGGTACTGATTGAATACCGGATGCGTCAGGATCGGATCCACACGCAGCATCGCGGCCGGGATCGAGTTGCTGTCAGTCGAAACAGCTTTATCCAGTTTATCGATGTCCAGACCGTTATCGTCCCCCAGCAGAGCGGCGAACAAGATCTGCACGTCTTCACGGGAGGTGGCTTCATCAAGCGTCACGCCGACAGCACCGTGAATATCAGTACGCAGGTTCAGACCGAAGCTCAGCGCGCGTTCCAGCACGGCGGCTTTGTCTTTCACTTCCACGGTCAGGGTATCGAACCAGGTATTGTGACGCAGGGTCAGACCGCCCTGTTTCAGGCCAGTGGCCAGAATGTCGGTCAGGCGGTGAATGCGTGAAGCAATGCGTTTCAGGCCTTCAGGGCCGTGGAATACCGCATACAGGCTGGCGATGTTGGCCAGTAAAACCTGCGAGGTACAGATGTTGGAGTTGGCTTTTTCGCGGCGGATATGTTGCTCACGAGTCTGCATCGCCATGCGCAGTGCGGTTTTGCCTGCAGCGTCGCGGGAAACACCGATAATGCGGCCCGGCATTGAGCGCTTGAAATCATCAATACAGGCGAAGAACGCCGCGTGCGGGCCGCCGTAGCCCATTGGCACGCCGAAACGCTGTGCCGAACCAAAGACTACGTCCGCGCCCTGCTTGCCCGGCGCGGTCAGCGTAACCAGTGCCATAATGTCAGCGGCAACGCTGGTGATAATTTTGCGGGATTTCAGTTCAGCCAGCAGTGCGCTGTAATCGTGAACTTCACCTGTGGTGCCGACCTGCTGTAACAGCACACCGAACACGCCTTCCAGATCCAGCACCTTCTCGGCTTTATCAACAATGATGTCGAAGCCAAAGGTTTCAGCACGTGTGCGAACCACGTCCAGGGTTTGCGGGTGCACATCGTCAGCCACGAAGAAACGGTTGGCGTTTTTCAGTTTGCTGGCGCGTTTTGCCAGCGCCATCGCTTCAGCAGCGGCGGTCGCTTCATCAAGCAACGAAGCAGAAGCCAGATCCAGACCGGTCAGATCCAGCGTCAGCTGCTGGAAGTTCAGCAGTGATTCCAGACGCCCCTGCGACACCTCGGGTTGATACGGCGTATACGCGGTGTACCAGCCCGGATTTTCCAGCATATTACGCAGGATTACCGGCGGCGTCAGCACCGCGCTGTAACCCATACCGATGTAGGATTTATAGCGCTGATTCTGGCTGGCAATGGCTTTAAGCTCAGCCAGCGCCTGATGTTCGGTTACGGCATCGCCGACGGCCGGTGGCCCCGGCAACTGAATATCGACCGGAACGATCTGCTGGATCAGGGCATTTAACGAACCGGCACCGACCGTCTCCAGCATATCTTGCTGCTGCTGAGAAGACGGACCAATGTGGCGGCCGATAAACGCTTCGCTGTGTTCGAGTTGGCTGAGAGTCTGAGTCATTTGCTACGCATTCCTGAAATCTGCTGGAGGTGTCTTGGGATACTGACAAAAGCTACGGGTGTTGAATGCGCCCCGCAAACGGGTTGCGAGGCGGTCGTGCAGTCTTACTTATTCGTCGATCGAGGAACCATAAGCTGCTGCATCAAGCAGGTTAGCCAGTTCGGCTTCGTCTGACGCTTTAATCTGGAACAGGAAACCGGCACCGTATGGCTCGCTGTTAACCAGCTCCGGAGAACCTTCCAGTTCACCGTTCACCGCGATGATTTCGCCGCTGATCGGGGAGTAAATATCGGAAGCCGCTTTCACGGATTCTGCCACGGCGCAGTCTTCGCCAGCAGCCACTTCACGGCCAACTTCTGGCAGATCGACAAACACCATGTCGCCCAGCAATTCCTGCGCGTGTTCGGTGATGCCTACGGTGTAAACGCCGTTGCCTTCAGAACGCACCCATTCGTGGGAAGAGGCATATTTCAACTCTGCGGGAACATTGCTCATCAATAATCTCCTGAAAATGTTTTTAAATTTTTGTGTTCAACTCAATCGGATTCGTTACTGCGCCAGCGGTTTACCATTACGGACAAAGCCCGGTTTGGTGACTTTTACCGGCATCTCACGGTTACGAATTTGCACAATCGCCTGCTCGCCAATGCCTGCCGGAACGCGCGCCAGCGCGATGCTGTAGCCCAGCGTCGGGGAGAATGAACCGCTGGTGATCACGCCTTGTTGAGTGTTGCCTGCCGCATCGGTGAAATGCACCGGCAGCTCGTTACGCAATACGCCTTTTTCGGTCATCACCAGACCGACCAGCTGTTCGGCGCCCTGCTCGCGCTGTCTTTCCAGGGCGTCACGGCCAATAAAATCGCGGTCTTCCGGTGCCCACGCAATGGTCCAGCCCATGTTGGCCGCCAGCGGTGAAACGCCTTCATCCATTTCCTGACCGTAAAGGTTCATACCCGCTTCCAGACGCAGCGTGTCACGTGCCCCAAGACCAGCAGGCTTCACGCCCGCCGCCAGCAATTTCTGCCAGAAATCTGCGACCTGTTCTTGCGGCAGCGCGATTTCATAGCCCGCTTCACCGGTGTAGCCGGTGGTCGCGATAAACAAATCGCCCGCCTGCACGCCAAAGAACGGCTTCATGCCCTCGACGGCCTGTTTTTGTTCAGCAGTAAATAAGGTTTGGGCTTTTTCTTTCGCCTGCGGCCCCTGAACGGCCACCAGCGCTAAATCATCACGTACGGTCAGTTCAACGCCGTACGGTTCTGCATGCTGCGAAATCCATGCCAGATCTTTCTCACGGGTCGCGGAGTTCACCACCAGGCGGAAATAATCTTCGGTAAGGAAATAAACAATCAGGTCATCGATCACGCCGCCGGAGGCATTGAGCATGCCGGTGTACAGCGCTTTGCCGGGAACGGTGAGTTTGGCGACATCGTTCGCCAGCAGGTAACGGAGGAATTCACGGGTACGGGCACCGCGGAGATCAACGATGGTCATGTGCGAGACGTCGAACATGCCGGCATCCTGGCGCACAACGTGGTGTTCATCCAGCTGGGAGCCATAATGCAGAGGCATCATCCAGCCGTGGAAATCGACCATACGCGCACCGCACGCGACATGTTGTTCAAAAAGCTGAGTCTGCTTAACCATCTTATTCCTCATGACGAAAAGGCTGCCTGAAAAAGTCGAAATTCGCAGGGAGCGCAAACGATACCCTTTACCTGAACTTACCACCGAATTCCCCTGCTAACCATAAGATAAAATATGCAGAGCAAAGGGAATGTCAGTTAAATAGCAGGGGCATTGTGCAGAGTTTTTGACTGGGAAAATGGGGTTTGTGGCGCAAAATCTACAAATAAACAGCAAAAATATCGACGTTATATAACGACAAGGCCGGATTTCTCACCATTTGCAGAATGAGAAATCCGGCCCCGGATTAGAAAATGTAATGGAAAAACTGAGCTGAAATTAGATTATTTCAATCGAAGCGAATCTTCCTGCAACCATTCGGGTAAATCGTTCAGCCCCATGGCCTGACGCACTAATTTAGGTTTCACGCCCGGCAGTGAATCAGCCAGCGTCAGGCCGATATCACGCAGGAGTTTCTTCGCTGGATTGTCACCGGCAAACAGTTCGCGAAAACCCTGCATTCCGGCCAGCATCAACGCAGCACTGTGCTTACGGCGGCGCTCATAGCGACGCAGATACATGTGCTGCCCGAAATCTTTGCCTTCTTTTTGCAGGCGTTTGATTTCAGACGCCAGCTCGGCCGCATCCATAAAGCCTAAGTTTACGCCCTGCCCCGCCAGCGGATGTACGGTGTGCGCCGCATCCCCCACCAGCGCCAGACGCTGTCCGGCAAAACTGCGGGCATAACGACCGGTCAGCGGGAAGGTCTGACGCTCGCTTTCAACGGTACAGATGCCCAGACGCAGATCGAAAGTGCTGGCGAGAATTTTGTTGAATTCTTCAGGCTCCAGCCCGCGCAGGCGCTGTGCCTCATCCGGCGAAACGGACCACACAATCGAAGACAAATGCGCATCGGCCAGCGGCAAAAAGGCCAGAATACCCTCGCCGTGGAAGACCTGTCGTGCAACAGACTGGTGCGGCTCTTCGGTGCGGATGGTCGCCACCAGTGCATGATGGCGGTAATCCCAAAATGTCAGCGGGATATCGGCGTGCTGACGCAGCCACGACTGTGCGCCATCAGCGCCAACGACCAAGCGCGCGCTCAGCTGGCGATCGTCATTAAGCGTAATGAAGGCGTCGTTTTCGCCCCACGCAACGTTTTTCAGCGTAGCGGGTGCCAGCAGGGTGATATCAGAGGACTTCTCCGCCTGTTGCCAGAGCGCGCGGTGGATCACCTGATTCTCAATGATGTGGCCGAGATGGCTGAATCCGTATTCTTCGCCACGAAACGCGATTTTGCCGAAGCTGTCGCGATCCCAGACTTCCATACCCTGATAAGCATTGGCGCGTTGCGCGGTGATGTTGTCCCAGACGCCGATGTATTTCAGTAAACGCTCACTGGCGGCATTGATGGCTGAAACACGCAGACCCGGCTGTTCCGGCAAAGGAGAATCGAGATCTGGCTGCTGGCTTTCAAGCACTGCAACGCGCAATCCGCTGCCCTGTAATCCGCACGCCAGCGCCAGACCGACCATCCCGCCACCGGCGATAACCACATCAAAAGATTGCATAATTTTTCCTGTAAGGCTTAACGATCAACCCAGCCTAAAGTCCTGCGTGTAAAAGCATCGCGCAGCGGCGTAATGCCTTCCATCGCCAGTAAACCCAGATTGCGTCCGACCATTAATGGCAGCCAGCGATTGGCAAATAAATGGATCAGACCATCGGTCACGCCGACGGTAGCTTGCTGATCGGGCTGACGGCGCTGCTGGTATTCACTCAGCACGCGATAACTGCCGACGTCGGTTCCGTGCGCGGCGGCATTTGCCAGCGTTTCCGCCAGCGTCATCACGTCACGTAAACCAAGATTAAAGCCCTGTCCGGCGATCGGATGCAGCGTTTGGGCGGCATTGCCGACCAGCGCCAGACGGTGGCTGATATGACTGTTGGCTTTCTGTAATTGCAGCGGATAGCTAAAGCGCGTACCGGCCTGTTTCATCGTGCCCAGACGCCAGCCGAAGGCTTTTTGCAGTTCACTGAGAAATTGCGCTTCAGTCCAGCCATCGATTTCAGCTTTGGCCTCACGCGGATGACACCACACCAGCGAGCTGCGCCCGTCGGACATCGGTAATAAGGCCAGCGGACCGTGTTGTGTGAAGCGTTCAAACGCACGGCCACGATGCGGTTCAGACGTTGCGACATTGGTGATGACCGCAATCTGACCATAGTCTTCGCGCTGCCAGCCAATATTGCAGGCCTTCGCCAGCGAGGAGTGGGAACCGTCGGCGGCGACCAGAAGCTGCGCGGTCAGTGTTTCGCCGGTATCGAGCGTGACGCTGGCAGAATCTGCCGTCCGTGCGATATCCACGACTTTGGCCGGACAATGCAACGTGACGCCCGGAGCGGCCTTCAGGAGTGCAAACAGACGTTTGCCGACTTCATGCAGCTCAACTACCTGCCCCAATGCTTCAACGCCGTAATGCGCGGCATTGAGATGCACGAAGGCCGCATGGCCGCGATCGCTGACGTGGATATCACGGATCGGCGTGGCGATTTTTGCCAGTGCCGGCCAGATGCCCACGCGAGCCAGCTGCTGACAAGTCCCCTGCGCCAGCGCTATCGAACGGGCATCAAAGCCCGGATGCCCGTGATTTTCCGGCGCAGTGGCTTCCACCAGATGCACCGCCAGACGCCCTTGCGTCAGCGCGGATATCGCCAGCGCCAGTGTGGCACCGGTCATTCCGCCGCCAACAATCACTATGCTCATAGACAAACGTTGCTCATGTTAGTTACGTGCTGCTGCCATCAACGCTTCAATGTCATCAGCTTCTTTCACTACGTCGCCGGTCAGAATTTCAATGCCGGTGGCGGTGATCAGGATGTCGTCTTCGATACGAATACCGATGCCGCGATAGGCTTCCGGCACATCGGCATCCGGCGCAATGTACAAACCGGGTTCGACGGTCAGTACCATCCCCGGTTCCAGCGTACGGCTACGATCAACCGAACCATAATGGCCGACGTCATGCACATCCAGCCCCAGCCAGTGGGACAGGCCGTGCATGAAGAACTGACGGTGCGCCTGCTCGGCATAGAGTGTCTCAACGTCGCCCTTCATCACACCCAGTGTGACCAGACCTTCAATCATCACGCGGACGGCAGCTTCGGTTGCTGCCTGAATACTGCTGCCTGGTTTGAGCACTTCCAGTGCTTTGTATTCTGACGCCAGCACGATGTCATAGATTTCGCGCTGTGCTTTGCTGAATTTGCCGTTCACCGGGAAGGTACGGGTGATATCACCCGCGTAACCTTTGTATTCACAACCGGCGTCGATCAACACTAAATCACCGTCGCGCAGCTCACACTCGTTTTCGGTGTAATGCAAAATGCAGGCGTTCTCGCCGCCGCCAACAATCGTGTTGTAGGACGGATAACGTGCGCCATGACGGGTAAATTCGTGATGAATTTCGCCTTCAAGGTGATATTCAAACATGCCCGGACGGCATTTTTCCATCGCGCGGGTATGGGCCAGCGCGGTGATTTGTCCGGCGCGACGCATGATGCTGATTTCTTCAGCGGATTTGAACAGGCGCAGATCGTGAACCCACGGACGCCAGTCGGTGACCGTGGCCGGTGCAGAGAAGTTCTGACGGAAGCCTTTGCGCAGTTTATCCATCGCACGGTTAAGAATTTCATCGGCGTAGGCGTATTCGCCCTGCGCGTGGTACACCACGTCCAGGCCGTTGAGCAGCAGATGCAGTTGCTGGTTGATGTCGCTGAACGGCAGTGCTTTGGTGACGCCCAGCTTAGCCGGTGCCGCGTCTTGGCCAAGACGACGGCCAAACCAGATTTCAGCAGTGAGATCACGCACGCGGTTGAACAGCACGCTGTGGTTATGGTTCTCATCACTTTTCACCAGAATCAGCACCGCATCCGGTTCGTTGAAACCGGTGAAATACCAGAAGTCGCTATTCTGACGATACGGGTATTCACTGTCGGCGCTGCGCGGCACTTCGGGTGCTGCAAAAATCACGGCGGCGCTGCCTGGTGCCATCTTGGCTAAAAGTGCCTGACGACGATTCTCAAATTCTTGCTGAGTCATCTCACCTGCTCTCCTGAAATCGTTTTAATTAATCGTGTTAAGAACAATTCATGAAAAACTTAATGCAATGTACGCGGATTTTCCGGGGCGGTCGGCAAGCTGTGGCCAAATTCGCCAAAGCACAGGATGGCTGCCACGCGGACGTATTCCACCACTTCTTCTAAAGACTGCGCCAATTGTTCCTGATCTTCATCTTCGTCGTAACCTAATTGCGCGATGCTACGCAAATCGTCGATAGCTTCGCCGACTTCGCCTTTCACTTTGGCGAGTTTGGGCTGCATCATGCCGAGACCGAGCAGGAAATGGTTGACCCATCCCGCCAGTGCGTCGGCGCGCTCGAAGATGCTTTTATCATCATCAGGCATCATGATTTTGAATTCGAAACTGTCGTCTTCCAGGGTATCGGAGGTGACTTTACGCAATTGCTGTAGCAAATCGGCCAGCGTGTGCGGGTAGGCCATGCCTTCATTCGTCAGGTCATGCACCAGCGTTAACCAGCTACCGTCCCGGTTGCCACCGCACAGTAAACCACTGATCAACCCGTGCATTTCTGCTGCGGTTAAAGCAACCGATTGTTGTTTCAGGTTTTGATCCAACGAATCGTAAGTTGGGTAAGTATTCTCAATAGACATGCGCATTCGCCATCGTTGGCTGGATAAGTTCGTGTTATGCTACCACCAAGGTCTGTCGTAGTACCAGATTAGCAGCCTGTCTCAGGCACACTGAGGGTTGAATGTCTCGCTCTGAACAATCGGGCAGCAGTCAGTCAGCCACGGGGTTGTAACCTGGTATTGAGATAGTTATAGTGGCGCCCGCTTCCAACATCCTGCGCCAGGTCGTAGTGGTCACGTTGGGGCGGACGAATAAATTAGCAGGAAGGTGGCATGTCTGCACAACCGGTAGATATTCAAATTTTTGGTCGCTCTCTACGAGTGAATTGTCCGCCAGAACAACAGGAAGCACTGAATCTGGCAGCTGAAGATCTTAATCAGCGGTTGCAAGATCTGAAAGTTCGCACTAGAGTCACCAATACAGAGCAACTGGTTTTCATCGCGGCATTGAACGTATGTCACGAACTTGCTCAGGAAAGGTTGAAAACTCGCGATTACGCATCCAATATGGAACAACGTATCCGGATGCTGCAACAAACCATCGAGCAGGCACTGCTCGAACAAGGCCGGATCTCTGAACGTGAAGGGGCGCCTTTCGAATAACACACGTTGCTGATTTGCTGGTCACAGGCAGTCAGAAACGGTAAAAAATTTCTCTGAGATGTTCGCCAGCGGGCCCGTCCCCTGAGCCGATAATTAGTACCAACAGAATGTGATGATCCGTAATCGGTGCGCATGCTCGGTCCGTCCGAGAAGCCTAAAGATTGCGACAGCACGTTCACCTTGAACCATGGGTTCAAGGGTTACAGCCTGCGACGGCATCTCGGAGATTCCCCTTTCTTTTCGGTACATCCCTTTCTGGTTCATGTATCTATGTTGCACACACCTCAGTTCACTTTAGCCCGACAACAACTCCGCACCGAAATACGCCAACGCAGGAAAAATCTCACTCCCGAACAGCAAACTCATTTTGCCCTTCAGGCCGCCGAACGCGTTGCTTCGCATTCTAAAATCCGCTCTGCGACGACTGTTTCCGTATTTCTGTCTTTTGACGGAGAACTCGATACCGCACCGCTCATTCAGCGTTTATGGCAAGAAGGCAAACAGCTTTACCTGCCGGTGCTGCACCCTTTTTCATCTCATCATTTGCTGTTTCTGCACTACACGCCGCAAACTCTGCTTGTACGTAATCGCCTTAAAATTCTCGAACCACAGCTGGACGTCACAAAGGTTCTCCCCCTCACGCAGCTGGATATTATCCTGACACCTCTGGTGGCGTTCGATAACCAAGGTCAGCGCCTGGGCATGGGCGGTGGTTTTTATGACCGTACGCTGGAGCACTGGCAGAACGGCGGGCCATATCCGATCGGTTTAGCCCATGATTGCCAGAAAGTAGAGGAATTGCCGGTTGAGCACTGGGACGTGCCATTGCCGGAAGTGATTACGCCGGGCAACGTCTGGACGTGGTAATGCTCAGGTCCTTCTGTTTATCTCGGTGAAAACTTAAGTATGTTGTAACTAATACTTAATAAAGAACATAAAAACGTTCACGTTTCACTTCAATCTACTGAAAAATAATATTTTTTTTGATTTATACATACCGTTACACGCCGAAACCAATCACTCACGGACAGCAGAGTTCAACACGCTTATTATCCTTTCATCGGCCCCGCAGTGGGGTAGACACATAAACTAAAAATCCTTGAGGAATTAACGATGAAAAAAGTATTAGCTCTGGTTGTAGCCGCTGCAATGGGCCTGTCTTCTGTCGCTTTCGCTGCTGAAACAACAGCAACTCCGGCACCTGCTGCTACCGCAACAACGGCTGCACCTGCTGCCAAGCATGTAACTAAACATAAGACTCACAAGAAAGTCGCTCAGAAAGCGCAAGCGGCTAAGAAACACGTAAAACACGCTAAGAAAGCAGCGCCGGTTGCTCAGAAAGCCCAGGCTGCTAAAAAACCTGTGAAACACGCTAAGAAAGCAGCACCGGTTGCTCAGAAAGCCCAGGCTGCTAAAAAACACGTGAAACACGTTAAGAAAGCAGCACCGGTTGCTCAGAAAGCCCAGGCTGCTAAAAAACACGTGAAACATGCTAAGAAAGCGGCTCCTGCTGCAAAAGCAACACCTGCTGCATAAGTCTGAATAAGATAGCCAGATAAGTGTCTGCACTTGTCCGCTATCAGGACTGATAATCTGACACCCGGTCCGCCGGGTGTTTTTTTATCCATTTTTGCCCTGAGGTACCGCAAGATGCTGCGACGCTACCAGTTCGAAATAACCTTTTCCTCCATGATCCTCTGCGGTCTGATCGCCCTGCTGCTTCTGATGAGATTTTGAATCGTCATTAGAGGACCCGCGATACCCCAAAACGCCCTGATACCAGACACAAAAAAACCGCCTTTCGGCGGCCTTGTTGTTTCAGCTGATGCGATCAGTAAAGCAGACGGGCACGAATTGTTCCCGGAATGGCCTTCATCAGCTGCAGCGCGGTAGTCAGCGTCGCAATATCCGTTTCAGCATCAATCACCACATAACCGATTTCAGGGCTGGTTTGCAGATACTGCGCTGCGATGTTGATCCCCTGCTCGGCGAAAATCTGGTTGATGCTGGTCAGCACGCCCGGACGGTTTTCGTGGATGTGCAGCAGACGGCTGGCTTTCTCGGTGTGTGCCGGCAAAGATGCTTCCGGGAAGTTGACCGCTGACAACGTCGAGCCGTTATCAGAGTATTTCGCCAGTTTGCCCGCCACTTCCAGACCAATACCTTCCTGCGCTTCCATGGTAGAGCCGCCGATATGCGGCGTCAGCAGCACATTGTCGAACTCACACAGCGGCGAATTGAATGGATCGCTGTTGGTCGCCGGTTCTTCCGGGAAGACGTCGATCGCCGCGCCTGACAGATGTTTGCTGCGCAGTGCGTTGCATAGCGCAGGAATGTCGATCACGGTGCCGCGTGAGGCGTTGATCAGCAGTGCGCCCGGCTTCATCTGCGCCAGTTGCACTTCGGAAATCATATCTTTGGTACTGATCGTTTCCGGCACGTGCAACGTCACGACATCGCTGGTGTTGAGCAATTCTTCCAGAGAGGCAATCGGCTGCGCATTGCCCAGTGGCAATTTGCTTTCGATGTCGTAGTAGAAGACGCGCATCCCGAGGCTCTCGGCCAGAATGCCCAGCTGCGTGCCGATATGGCCGTAACCGATGATGCCCAGACGTTTGCCGCGCGCTTCGAATGAACCGACAGCCAGTTTGTTCCAGATGCCGCGGTGTGCTTTGGCGTTCGCTTCAGGAATGCCGCGCATCATCAGCAACATTTCGCCCAGCACCATTTCGGCAACGGAACGGGTGTTGGAGAACGGTGCGTTGAAGACCGGAACACCGCGACGCGTGGCGGCTTTCAGATCAACCTGATTGGTTCCGATACAGAAACACCCCACAGCCACCAGTTTTTCTGCTGCCTGGAAAACTTCTTCGGTCAGCTGAGTACGCGATCGGAGCCCAACAAAGTGCGCATCACGGATCGACTCTTTCAGCGATTCCGTATCCAAAGCACCTTTGTGAAATTCAATATTGGTGTAGCCCGCTGCACGGAGGGTATCAACCGCACTTTGGTGGACGCCTTCCACTAACAAAAATTTAATCTTGTCTTTCTCAAGTGATACTTTTGCCATTTCCCGACCCTATATGTTTCTGCCTGAATTCGAACTGCAAGGTGATTGCTCACAGCCAACATAACAAAAAATCCGCCATCATCAATACAAACGATTGCCTGCCCGGTAGCAGAAGGCTCACCGTGCCAGAGGGTTTCTAGCATTTCATGCTGGTTAGATTTTACTGCGCCAGACGTTCAGGAGGAGATTATCGAAAATGTGACATAAGTCACCGAATTAAGGCTTTTGAAGAAAAGATGATTCAGTCAGAAAATTATCATCTTCATAACATTGCGTTATGACAGAGGTGTGTCTGGCTGCTTTTAATGCAGCAGCCAGATCTTCTGCTTATCGCTGGATTATTTCAGCGTAACAGTTTTAACGCCTTCCGAAGTACCGACCAGGGCAACGTCAGCGCCACGGTTAGCAAACAGACCGACGGTCACGACACCGGCAATATTGTTGATCTTATTTTCCATCGCGACGGCATCAAGAATGTTCAGATTATGCACGTCGAGTATCACGTTGCCGTTATCAGTCAGCACATTTTTACGGTATTCCGGCAGACCGCCAAGTTTCACCAGCTCACGCGCCACGTAAGATCGCGCCATTGGTATGACTTCTACCGGCAGCGGGAATTTACCCAACACATCGACCTGCTTGGACGCATCGACGATACAGATGAATTTTTTTGCAATCGCAGCAATGATTTTTTCACGAGTCAGCGCAGCGCCGCCGCCTTTGATCATCTGCATGAAGCCGTTGATTTCGTCGGCACCGTCAACGTACACATCCAGCGAATCGACTTCGTTGCTGTCGAAAACGTGAATGCCTAAGCTTTTCAGTTTTGCGGTAGAGGCATCGGAACTGGAAACCGCGCCTTCGATTTGCCCTTTGATCGAGCCGAGTGCATCAATGAAATGGGCGGCGGTGGATCCGGTACCTACACCGACGATGGTGCCCGGCGTAACGTAATCCAGTGCGGCCCAGCCGACTGCTTTCTTCAATTCTTCCTGCGTCATAATGGCTTCTCTGTCTGATAACCCGAAAGTGCCGGTGATTATAAAGCAAGTCAGGGTGATTGGGATAAACAACGCCGTCGCGAGATCACACTTATTAAGTGCAATCGTGCTGCAAACGCAAAGATTTTCATCACCACAAAACCTGACAATCTGTGGCATAGTGTTTGGATAAAATGAAATCCAAGGGACAGAACTCCGATGAAACGCCCAGATTATAGAACGTTGCAGGCACTGGACGCGGTGATCCGTGAGCGCGGTTTTGAGCGCGCGGCGCAGAAGCTTTGCATCACTCAATCGGCGGTCTCACAGCGCATTAAACAACTGGAAAACCTGTTCGGCCAGCCTTTGCTGGTGCGCACCGTGCCACCCCGTCCGACCGAACAGGGGCAAAAATTGCTGGCGCTGTTGCATCAGGTCGAACTGCTGGAAGAAGAGTGGCTGGGCAGTGACAGTAATAGCGACAGCAATGATACGCCGCTGCTGCTCTCGCTGGCGGTCAACGCCGACAGTCTCGCCACCTGGCTGTTACCGGCGCTGAAATCGGTGCTGGTCGATTCCCCTATCCGCCTGAATTTACAGGTGGAAGATGAAACACGGACGCAGGAACGTCTGCGCCGTGGTGAAGTAGTCGGTGCGGTGAGTATCCAGCCGCAACCGTTGCCGAGCTGTCTGGTTGATCAACTGGGCGCGCTCGATTACCTGTTCGTCGGTTCGAAACCGTTCGCCGACCGCTACTTCCCGAATGGCGTAACCCGCTCGGCGTTGTTAAAAGCGCCGGCGGTGGCATTTGACCATCTCGACGATATGCATCAGGCCTTTTTACAGCAGAACTTTGATTTGTCGCCGGGCAGCGTGCCTTGTCATATTGTGAACTCGTCGGAAGCTTTCGTGCAACTGGCGCGTCAGGGCACCACCTGCTGCATGATCCCGCATCTGCAAATCGAGAAAGAGCTGGAAAGTGGCGAGCTGATCGACCTGACGCCGGGCCTGTTCCAGCGCAGGATGCTTTACTGGCACCGCTTCGCCCCGGAAAGCCGTATGATGCGTAAAGTCACCGACGCTCTGCTGGCGCACGGCCATCAGGTGTTGCGTCAGGACTGAATGACGGTCCGGCCAGAAACAAAAAACCCGCCGGAGCGGGTTTTTTCATTTTTACAGCGTCATATTTTATTTATTGCGCAGCAGGAGCGGGCGCTGGCGGCTGCAATTCAAACACCACATCAACCTGATCGTCAAAGTGAATGCTTTGCTGTTCGTAAGTCTGTGCCACATCGCTCTGACCTGCGGCTTCGGCGGTTTTGTACATCCGCGCGACCGGCATCGGCTGGTAGTTAGCGACGTGATAGCGAATGCTGTAAACCGGCCCCAGTTTGGTGTGGAAGCCTTCAGCCAGTGATTTCGCCTGCTGCGTGGCGTTATCAATCGCTTTCTGTCGCGCTTCATCACGGAAACGATCCGGATTCGCAACGCCCAGTTCGACGGCTCGGACTTCATTCAGGCCCGATTTCAGCGCACCGTCCAGCAGTTCGTTCAGTTTATCCAGCTGACGCAACGTCACCTGTACCTGACGTACCGCACGGTAGCCTTTCAGCTGAGATGTACCATCTTTCAGGTAGTCGTATTCCGGCTGAGTGCGTAAATTCGCTGCATTAATGTCTTTCTTCTCAATGCCGTTTTTCTGCAGGAAAGCAAAGTATTCCGCCACACGCGCATCGGCCTGTTGCTTGGCACTTGCGGCATCTTTCGCAGAGACGTTCACTTCGATCGCCAGCGTGGCAATATCTGGCGTGGCGTCAACGCTCGCCGTTCCTGAGGTCACAACGTGCGGTCCGGCAGGTAATTCTGCCGCCTGCAACGCCAGCGGTAATGTCCCTAATCCCAACATCGCTGCTACAGTCAATGCTTTCAGTTTCACAGTGCCTCCATTAATCATCAAAGATATGGCAATAAACGTATTAACTGCGAAACCGTAGCATAATCCGTTACAACAGAAACTAAGATTAGTGACAAAAACCTGTTTACCCGGCTAACTTAAAGCACGCCGGTCTGCCGTGCCAGCTGGATGGCGATGCCCCACATAATGGTGCCGACGATAAAATTTATCACCCGCTGCACTTTGCCGGTGTTCAGCCACGGCGCCAGCATGGCGGCGAGGATAGCCAGTCCGAAGAACCAGATAACCGACGCACTGACCGCGCCGAGCGCGAACCAGGAACGTTCGTCGGCATTCAGGCTGCCGCCCAGACTGCCGAGTACTACGAAAGTATCGAGATACACGTGCGGATTCAGCCAGGTGACGGCCAGCATGCTGACCACAATTTTCCAGCGGCTTTGCTTTGCCACCTCGGCCTGCGCCAGTTCAGGATTTTTGCTGAACGCCGTACGGAACGCGCCCCAGCCGTACCAAAGTAAAAACGCCACGCCGCCCCAGCTCACCAGCAGGAGTAAAAGCGGTGATTTGCTCAGCAGCGCGCTACCGCCAAAGATGCCGCCACAGATGAGTGCGATGTCGCTCAGCGCGCACAATCCGGCAATCATCAAATGATACTGGCGGCGAATGCCCTGGTTCATTACAAACGCATTCTGCGGGCCAATCGGTAAAATCATTGCGGCGCTCATCGCCAGTCCTTGCAGGAAAATAGCCAGCACGTCGTCATCCTTTAAACAGTCAGTCAGAGAGAATGCGCGCAGTGTAAGGGCATTGATGGCATTAGAGGAAATGGATAATTCTAATCCCCCATTAGATTAGCTTATCACAGGGATTCATCGAATTAGTGTATGAAAAAGGCGCCCGCAGGCGCCTGAATTTTTCGGCCAGTCGCGCGTTATTCCGCGATGCCTTTGCTTTCGATTGAACGTTGTTCTTCCTGCTGGCTGGCTGCGGCATCCGCAACGCGATGCAAATGCACGTCCATCTGCGGGTAAGCGATGTTGATTTTGTTCTCGTCGAGCGCACGTTTGAAGGCTTCCAGCAGATCCCAGTAGACTTCCTGAGCATCGCCGTTGGAACTCCAGACACGTACCACAAAGTTCAGCGTGGAAGCGCCCATTTCATTAAGACGCACGGTAACGCCTTTGTCATGCTGGATGCGGTTGTCCGCCGCGATAATATCGCCCAGAACTTTTTTCACCTGATCGATATCAGATTCATAACCCACGCCTACAACGATCTCAGTACGACGGTTCGGCTCGCGTGACGTATTGATAATGTTACCGGCGATGATTTTACCGTTCGGCACCACAATCATTTTGTCATCAGGGGTACGCAACGTAGTGGAGAAAATCTGCACCTGTGTCACGGTACCGGCCACGCCGCCGAGATCGACGTATTCACCGGCACGGAACGGACGGAAGATCACCAGCAGCACGCCTGCGGCAAAGTTTGCAAGCGATCCCTGCAAGGCCAATGCTACGGCCAAACCTGCGGCACCGAGAACGGCGATGACCGATGCGGTCTGCACGCCAACGCGCCCCAGAACGGCAATCAGCGTAACGGCGATAACGGCATAACGCACAAGAGCGGCGAGGAAGTCAGACACGGTCAGATCAATACCGCGCAATTTCATCACACGGCTGACTGCGCCGGATAATACGCGGGCAACGATCAGACCGATGATAAGAATAAAGATAGCCGCGACGATGTTGACGGCGTAATGGATCAGTAAAGCCTGATTTCTCACTAACCAGTTGCCCGCATTGTTAATGCTACCCACAACGTTCAAATCATCCATTTAATTACCCCAAAAAAATTACCCTGACGGGTTATAAGAAACCAAAGCTGCCCGGGATACGGGCAGCAACTGTGGGTTAAGGTTAACTAACAATGCGATGAAGTGCCAATTTCAGGGGCAAGATCCCAGTGAAATTAGGAATTTGCAGGGTGATTCTTCAACGGCTCTGGTGTTTTGAAAGCCTGCAACGGACCACGTCCGCTCAGCGTAAAGGCCGAGATCACGGTGAAGGTCAGCGCGATCATTCCCAGGATCAGATAAGTACCGTGGAAACCGATTCGGTCATACATGTTCCCGGCAAACACCGACATAAACATGATTGCCACCTGTTTGAAGAAGCAGAACGTCACCAGATAAATTGTCGCCGAGAAGCGCACTTCAAATACTGACGTGATGTACTTGAAGCAGCCGACGATTAAAAACGGGACTTCAAACATGTGCAGCGTTTTCAGCACCACCACTTCGACAGGCGAAGAGGCGAAGGAAGAGCCGATGATGCGCACAGACATGATAGCCCCTGCCAGCAGCAGCGCATTTTTGCCACCGATACGGTTCACGATAAGCGGCGCGAAGAACATGATGCAGGCGTTCAGCAACTCGCCCATGGTGGTGACGTAACCGAAGACGCGCGTGCCTTCAGAAGAGGAAGCAAAGAACGAAGTGAAGAAGTTAGCAAACTGCTGATCGAAAACATCATAGGTGCAGGAAACGCCAATCACGTACAACGCCAGGAACCACAGTTTGCGGTCTTTCAGCAGCTCAAGGGCAATTTTCAGGCTGAAGGGTTTGGTATTCGCGCCCAGATCGTTTGCCACCCGCGCACTGGAGGTCACTTCCGGTTTGGCGATCAGCAACAGAATGGCGAGGATCACCGCACAGCCAGAACCGAGCCAGAATACAAACTCGTTGTTAATGGTAAACATGATGCCGACCACCGACGCGCACAGCGCCCAGCCAACGCAGCCAAACATCCGCGCACGGCCAAATTCGAAGCTGCTGCGACGGCTGACTTTTTCGATATAGGCTTCAATCGCTGGCGCACCGGCGTTGTAAATCAGGCCGAGATAGATCCCGCCGACTATTGATCCCAAATAGATATTTACTTTCAGCAACGGGCCGAACACGTAGATAAAGAACGGCGCAAACAGCACCAGCATCCCGGTGATGATCCACAGCAGATGCTTTTTCAGTCCCAGCTTATCCGAGAGCAAACCAAATACCGGCTGGAAGAGTAATGAGAACAGCGAAATACTGGCGAAGATAATCCCGGTATCGCTTTTGCTGATCTGATTAATGTCGTGCAGCCAGATCGGGAAGAACGGGAAATAGGCTCCCATGATGAAAAAGTAGAAAAAGAAGAACAGCCCGAACATCCAGAAATTGGTATTTTTCATGTAATTCATTTGCAGTTTCCTTGCGACTGAATGCTGCGCCGCAGCGGATTAACGCCGCGGCGCGGGATATCAGGATCGTTTCCAGGTGAAGGCGTAATGGTAATGACCGGCAGTCAGCAGGAAGTCCGGGCTGACGCTCGGGCTCCATGAATCATCGCCGCCGACGCCCATATGGAAGCCGTCGATGTTCAGCCATGTGCCCTGCTCTGCGCGCAACAGGTGACGATGACTGGTGTCCATAAGCTGTTGCAGGCTGAAGCGGCTCAGGCCAAAGTGGAAATCGCCACTCAGTTGCCATCCGGCGTAATCCAGTTCACGTGTATCACCGCGCAGGCCGTTTTCCGTCGGGAAGACGTAAGGTGTGTAGAGCTCTGCCAGTGGCAACGTCCAGCGGCCATGTTGCGCGGCCAGACGGCGGTCCGGATAGTTCTCATGCGGCCCCAGCCCCAGCCAGCTGACGTTTTCTGCGGTGTCCGCCAGCTGGCAAGTCATACCGATGCGCCCCGGAGACGGCGCGTTAGAGGCCACGCGCACATTCACGTCGATGTGCAATTCGCCCTGATTATCAATACGGTAAACCTTGTTGCTCAGCACACGGGTTTCATCATCTGCAAGGAAAGCGTGCCTGGCGACAATGATCACGCGATCTTCTAACTGATCGGCGATCACACTCAGCGTGCGCGATTCGAGCTGATACATCCCGGCGGCTTTCCAGCGTTCCACCCACGCATTCGGATCGATGCGGGTGACTTCACTGACGCCGATATCGTTATCCACCGGCGCACGTACAAACTGATCGCGTAACGCAGAAAGCAGACGCGGCGTTTTGCCATCAAACCACTGTTCCAGCAAACCGGTCTGCTTACTGAATTCCCAGCGCTGCGTGCCGTGCACGACAAAAATCTGATCGCCCTGCACATCGAGAACCGGCGCAGCGGCGGTGATTTTTTCCGGCACTGGCAGGCTCAGCGCCTGCGGCAGTTGCCACTGATCCCACGCACTGCGATGTCCGGCTTCTGACCACGCCGTCGACTGCGGCTGATGCACGGCAACGTTCAGCCATAAATCCCCTTTTGCCTGCGGGATCTGCCCCAGCTCCAGCGTTTGCGTACCGTTCGGCGCGATGTTTAATACGGCTTCACCCTGTGAAATCACTTCGCCATCTTGCTCAATGCGCCAGACCAGTTGCTCGTTATCGCTGTGGCGGAACAGGTATTCGCTTTGAATTTGCAGCGTCAGGGGCGCGGTGCTAAGCAGTGAGAACTGGAAGAACTGCTGTGCGCGCTGGGCTTCAAACAGCGACGGATGCGGCGTGCGGTCTGCGAACACCAGACCGTTCATGCAGAACTGACGGTCGTTCGGCGTATCGCCAAAATCACCGCCGTAAGCCATATAACGCTCACCGTCTTCGCCGGTACGCAGCAAGCTCTGATCCACCCAGTCCCAGACAAATCCGCCCTGCAAACGCGGGAACTGGCGGAAGGCTTTCCAATATTTATCGAAACCACCAAAGCTGTTGCCCATCGCGTGGGCGTACTCGCAGAGGATCAGCGGACGCGTTTCGTCCGGCATGCTGATCCACTTTTTGATAGACCATTTTGGCACCGCCGGGAACGGCTGATCCTGCTCCACGCGGGAATACATCGGGCAGATAATGTCGGTCGCCGCGCTGTTTGCGCCGCCACCTTCATACTGCACCGGACGGGTCGGATCGACAGATTTGATCCAGCGGTACATGGCGTCATGGTTCGCCCCGTGGCCGGATTCGTTACCCAATGACCAGATGATGATGCACGGATGGTTGCGATCGCGTTGAACCATGCGGGTGACGCGCTCGCTGAAGGCGTTGAACCAGACGGGATCGTCTGACAGACGGTTCATAGGTTGCATGCCGTGGGTTTCGATATTGGCTTCATCCACGACGTACAGGCCGTATTCATCGCAAAGGCGGTACCACAGCGGATGGTTCGGGTAATGCGAACAGCGCACTGCATTAAAGTTGTGTTGTTTCATCAGCACGATGTCACGGCGCATGGTCGCTTCATCCATCACCTGACCGTTTTCAGGATGATGTTCATGGCGGTTTGTTCCGCGGATCAGCACCGGCTGGCCATTCACTTTGAGCAGGCCGTTGCTGATTTCTACCTGACGGAACCCGACGTTGCAGGCTTCAGCTTCGATTACCTCACCGTCTGGCGAAAGCAGGGAAATCACCGCGCGATAAAGCGCAGGCTGTTCAGCACTCCATAACGCAGGCTGGCTGACCGGCAGGCGCACGGTGGTTTTATCGAACGCATTGCCGCGCTCATCGATGATGTCACTGCCGAGCGGCTGCGTATGTTCTGCGATTGCGTTATCGCCATGCCAGAGCTGGACGCGAACCTGATAATCCGCCGCCGTATCCGTTGGTACGGCGGCGCTGACCTGCACTTCCAGTTCGGCCTGCTTGAAACCGTGGAACAGATGAGTGCGCACCTGATAATCGGTGATCTGCTCCGCCGTTTTGTGCATCAGCGTGACGTCGCGGAAAATCCCGCTCATGCGCCACATATCCTGATCTTCCAGATAGCTGCCGTCACTCCAGCGCAGCACCATCACCGCCAGACGGTTTTCGCCCACGCGCAGCACCCCGCTGAGGTCGAATTCCGCCGGCAGACGGCTGTCCTGCGAATAACCGATCCACTGACCGTTACACCACAGATAGAACGCAGAGTTGACGCCGTTGAACACAATGCGCGTCTGCCCGCTGTTCAGCCAGGCGCTATCCACGCCCACTGTGAGCGAGTAACAACCGGTGGGGTTTTCTTCCGGTACAAACGGCGGGTTCACCGGGATAGGGTACTGAACGTTGGTATAAATCGGCGCGTCGTAACCTGCCAGCTGCCAGTTAGACGGCACCTGAACCCGGTCAGCACCGGGTAAATCCTGTTGCAGCCACTGTTCAGGCACAGCTTCCGGACGGGGGAAATAGCTGAATCCCCACTCACCGTTCAGGGAGCGAAGACTGGAGGATGGGTGATTTTCTCTGGCTTCGGCGCTATTACGCCAGCTGTTGAAAGGCGGATGCGCCGCGAGGCGGTTGACCTGCGTCGATGCCGGTTTTTCCCAGTCACGACGGGCCAGAACCACGGCCAGCGATGACAGTTTTTCGTCCCCTGATGTACTCATCGTTTATCCTCTGCAAAATTGTTATGCGCTCACAATATAAATAAAGATGCGTAACACGAAGCAGTAAGTAAAGCGAAGGGAAGCAGGAAAGGGACGCGGATCACAGATTCCGCGTCAGTACGTTCTGATTTTGAGAATTATAGCGCGCTGAGCTGTCGCGCAATTCGGATCAACTCCTGGGACAATGCTTCCTGTGAAACAGGCGTTTCACCGCGCGTCGCCGTGGTGTGGCGCTCTACCAGAGAGGTCGGCAGTAACAGAGATGAGCGGCGACGATCGCCGTGGGTGTGCAGGTGATCGACCAGACGGTTGACGCTTTCATGCCCGAGCAGGCGAAAATCCTGTTTGATGGTGGTCAGCGGCGGGAAGAAAAACGCGCTGTCTTCGGTATCATCATACCCGATGACCGAGATTTGCTCCGGCACGCGCAGGCCATACTCATGTACCGCACGTAAAACGCCGAGCGCCATCTGATCGTTGGCGACCAAAATCGCGCCAGGCCGCACAGGCTGGTTCAGTAATAACAATGCCTGCTGGTAACCGGATGCCGCGCTCCAGTCGCCGTGCTGGACCGCACAGGGCGTCACAGCATGTTTTGCCAGTGTCTCCAGCCAGCCTTCATAACGCAGACGTGCAGAAATGGATTCGAGCGGACCGGTCAGTAATGCAATTTGCTGATGCCCGAGCGCCAGCAGATGCTCCACGCCCTGCTCTGCCCCGCAGTGCGGATCGAACAAAATTTTGAACACGTCAGCCTGCGGATCGACATCCAGAAACAGCGCCGGTAAGTTGCCGCACATCTGTGCTATTGCATCGGCACTGTCGTTGAACAGCGGCACGTTGATCAGCACGCCATCGACGCGTTGCGACATCAGCTCGCTCACCGCCGCGCGGCAGGCAGACAAGCTCAGGTTATCCGTCATCGAAATCACGACGTTAAAGCCTAACTGATTGGCGCGGGTTTTCACCGCCGAGGCAATTTGCGAAGGTGCATGAAGTGCCAGTTCGGTGGTCGCCAGCCCCAGCGTGTAGCTTTGTTTACCCGCCAGTTGCTGGGCGACGCGGTTCGGCACATAGTTCAGCGCTGCCATCGCCTTCTCGACTTTATCGCGCGTCTTGGTCGAGACGTGCGCCGCCTGATTAAGCACGCGGGACACGGTCTGATAAGACACACCGGCGTGGCGCGCCACATCATCGAGGGTGACAGATTTTGGCTTCATGGCTCTCTCTTCGGGGTTCATGCGGGAACGCGCAGGACGGACTATTGTGGCCGGAAAGCAAACAATAAAAAAGGGGCCGAAGCCCCTTTGGTTACGATCCTCACATTCCGGTGGTCAAGCACCAGAAGGACAAGAATTACAGTACGTCGATCGCGTTCAGTTCTTTGAATGCCAGTTCCAGGCGAGTCACCATGGAAGTCTGAGCAGAACGCAGCCATACGCGTGGGTCATAGAATTTCTTGTTAGGTTTGTCCGCGCCTTCCGGGTTACCCAACTGACCTTGCAGGTAAGCTTCGTTTTTCTTGTAGAACTGCAGAATACCGTCCCAGTTTGCCCATTGGGTGTCGGTATCGATGTTCATTTTGATAACACCGTAACCTACAGATTCTTTGATTTCTGCTGCAGTAGAACCAGAACCGCCGTGGAACACGAAGTTCAGGCTGTTGTGTGGCAGGTTGTGTTTCTTGCAAACGTATTCCTGAGAATCGCGCAGAATCGTTGGAGTCAGTTTAACGTTACCTGGTTTGTACACGCCGTGTACGTTACCGAATGACGCAGCGATAGTGAAACGCGGGCTGATTGCGTTCAGTTTTTCGTATGCGTAATCAACGTCTTGTGGCTGAGTGTACAGCGCAGAAGCGTCCATATGGCTGTTGTCTACGCCATCTTCTTCACCACCAGTACAACCCAGTTCGATTTCCAGAGTCATATCGAGTTTTGCCATGCGAGCTAAGTACTTGCTGCAAATTTCGATGTTTTCTTCCAGAGATTCTTCAGACAGGTCGATCATGTGAGAAGAGAACAATGGTTTACCGGTTTTGGCGAAGTGAGCTTCACCCGCGTCCAGCAGACCGTCGATCCATGGCAGCAATTTTTTCGCGCAATGGTCGGTGTGCAGGATGACTGGCACGCCGTAATGTTCTGCCATCTGATGCACATGATGTGCGCCAGAGATTGCACCCAGGATTGCAGCGCCTTGTGGCACGTCAGTTTTCAGGCCTTTACCTGCGATGAACGCAGCGCCGCCGTTAGAGAACTGAACGATAACCGGGGAACGGACTTTCGCAGCAGCTTCGAGAACGGCGTTGATTGAGTCGGTGCCTACGCAGTTAACCGCTGGCAGAGCAAATTTGTTTTCTTTAGCAACAGCGAAAACTTTCTGTACATCATCACCAGTGATAACGCCTGGTTTTACGAAATCAAAAATTTTAGACATAGTTCTTTGTCCTGTATTCGTCGGCCGTAGATGGATTGAATCGGTTTGCTATGTCGCGCGAGTTCCACTGTGCAGCCCCTCGCGCGGCAAAGAAGAACAGGAAACCCTATGCTTCCTGTTCAGGGTTCATTACTTCTTAGCACGCTCTTCCAGCATCACAACCGCTGGCAGTGCTTTCCCTTCAACGAACTCGAGGAATGCGCCACCGCCAGTGGAGATATAGGAAATTTTGTCAGCGATACCGAACAGGTCGATAGCCGCTAAGGTGTCGCCGCCGCCTGCGATAGAGAAACCTTCGCTGTCAGCAATGGCCTGCGCCACAATTTCGGTTCCTCTGCGGAAGTTAGGGAACTCGAACACGCCTACCGGGCCATTCCAAAGAATGGTTTTGGCGTTTTTGATAATCTCAGCCAGGCGGTAAGCAGACTCGTCGCCCATGTCGAGAATTTGTTCGTCATCTTTGATGTCTTTAACAGACTTCACGGTAGCGACGGCAGTTTCAGAGAACTCAGTGGCCACGCGAACGTCTGTAGGAACAGGAATATCGCAGGTTTCCAGCAATTTGCTTGCTGTATCAACCAGATCCGCTTCGTACAGGGATTTACCCACGTTGTTACCTTGTGCAGCAACGAAGGTGTTCGCAATACCACCGCCAACGATCAGCTGGTCAGCGATTTTGGACAGGGAATCCAGAACGGTCAGTTTGGTAGACACTTTAGAACCACCAACGATCGCCACCATCGGACGCGCCGGGTTACCCAGTGCTTTGCCCAGTGCTTCCAGCTCAGCTGACAGCAGAGGACCCGCACAGGCGATTGGAGCAAATTTGCCGACGCCGTGGGTAGAAGCTTGTGCGCGATGCGCCGTACCGAATGCGTCCATCACATAGATGTCACACAGGGCAGCATATTTTTTGGACAGCGCTTCGTCGTCTTTCTTTTCGCCTTTGTTAAAGCGAACGTTTTCCAGAACAACCAGCTCGCCTTCTGCAACTTCAACGCCATCAAGGTAATCTTTCGCCAGACGAACTGGAGATTTCAGATGTTCTTTCAGGTAGTTAACAACAGGCAGCAGAGAAAACTCTTCGTTATATTCGCCTTCAGTAGGACGACCCAGATGCGAGGTAACCATCACGCGTGCACCCTGTTTCAGGGCAGTTTCGATGGTAGGTAAAGAAGCGCGGATACGTGCATCTGACGTTACTTTGCCATCTTTAACCGGCACGTTGAGATCCGCACGGATCAATACGCGCTTACCTGCTAAATCCAGATCGCTCATCTTAATAACAGACATGGTGAATCCTCTCGTTGATTCTCTTTAAAGTTGCTTGAAGGCGGTTTCGGCCAGAGAGGCCGCAACAACCGTACTAGAAACCGCTAGCGGACATTGCCAATGTTGTATCCAACATTCGGTTAGCAAAACCCCACTCGTTATCGCACCAGACCAGTGTTTTTATCAGGTGCTTTCCACTTACCCGCGTCTGCGTTCCATCTACAATGGCGCTGTGGGGATCATGGTTAAAATCTGTCGAGACTAATGGTAGTTCGGTATAGTCAACTATACCACGAAAAGAGCCCGTTGCGGCCTTTTGCAGCAGTTGGTTCACCTCGTCGACCGTGACCGAACCCTCGACAAATACGCTCAAATCAATGGCTGTGACATTGATAGTCGGCACACGCACAGAGATCGCTTCAAAGCGATCGCAGAACTTAGGCATGATGCGCGTGATCCCTGCGGCAAGCTTGGTATCGACCGGAATAATGGACTGACTGGCGGCGCGCGTACGGCGTAAATCGGCGTGGTAGGCGTCGATTACCGGCTGGTCATTCATCGAAGAGTGGATGGTCGTTACGGTGCCGGACTCAATGCCGTAGGCATCGTCGAGCAGCTTGATCACAGGGATAATACAATTGGTGGTGCAGGACGCATTGGACACAATGCGGTGCTGGCGCTCGAGCAACTGGTGGTTCACACCGTACACCACGGTGGCGTCAAGATCGTGACCGCCCGGATGCGCGAACAGAATTTTTTTGGCTCCGGCCTCAAGTTGAGTTTCGCCGTCTGCGCGGCTACCGTAAACGCCTGTGCAATCGAGCACGACGTCAATACTCAGCTCGCCCCAAGGCAGTTGGCTGGCATCAGGTTGATGGAATAATCGGATGGAGTCATCGCCGACGTAAAGGTTTTCACCTTCCTGGCGGACATCCCAGGCGAAGCGACCGTGGCTGGAGTCGTATTTAAGCAGATGGGCCATGCCTTCGGGGCTGGCAATTTCATTGATAGCGATAACGGAGATTTCCGCCCGACGCCCGGATTCGTATAACGCGCGCAATACGCTACGGCCAATGCGACCAAAGCCATTAATTGCAATACGTATTGGCATACTTCTCCCTGTTACACGGTTGTTACTCAAAATCAGTAACACCTATAGTAATGCAGCGTGCGTTTACGGTGAATAACCATCATCATCGGTACGCACGAAACGTGCCGCAGAAAATTTTTCTTTTCCTACACGTTAACTACGTGGTGACGACGATAAGCTCAAATCGCCTGACTGAAACGGTTCAGCTGAGAATAAACGAAACTATGTCTAAAAGGAATAATTCCAGGAATTTCACCGTACGAATCGCTTCGATCGCTTAAAAAAACACCATGCAAATCCGTGCGTTCACAGTGATTTTACTTTTTCATCACGTTTCAGACAGTGATTCCTCTCAAAAACCGAAAGATTAAAACAGTTTCAGAATGATGCGAGTGTAACGAGGATCGCCTGTGAAGGGTTTGACCTGTGTCATTTAGCAAGGAAACTGCAAGCCTGCTCATGGTATCAGGATGTAAAAAAAGCACCCGAAGGTGCTTTTGAGATCCACTGGAGAAGGGAATTACTTCAACAACGACTGTGCTTGCGCAACCACGTTATCAACAGTGAAACCGAACTCTTTGAACAGCAGGTCTGCCGGAGCTGACTCGCCGAAGCTGTGCATGCCGACGATAGCGCCGTTCAGGCCAACGTATTTGAACCAGTAGTCAGCGATACCCGCTTCCACCGCAACGCGCGCGGAAACAGCTTTTGGCAGGACGGATTCACGGTAAGCCGCGTCCTGTTTGTCGAAGGCGTCGGTAGACGGCATGGAGACAACGCGCACTTTAGTGCCTGCTGCAGCCAGTTTGTCTGCGGCTTCTACGGTGATACCCACTTCTGAACCGGTCGCGATCAGGATAACTTCAGGCGTACCCTCGCAATCTTTCAGAATGTAACCACCGCGCGCCACGTTTGCCAGCTGCTCAGCAGTACGTGGTTGCTGGGTCAGGTTCTGACGAGAGAAGATCAAGGTAACCGGCCCGTCATTACGTTCGATTGCGTATTTCCACGCTACCGCAGATTCAACCTGGTCAGCCGGACGCCATGTGCTCATGTTTGGCGTGACGCGCAGGCTGGCGATTTGCTCAACCGGCTGGTGCGTCGGGCCGTCTTCGCCCAGACCGATGGAGTCATGGGTGTACACGAACACGTTGCGGATCTTCATCAGAGCCGCCATACGCACGGCGTTACGCGCATATTCGACGAACATCAGGAAGGTCGCAGAGTACGGCAGGAAACCACCGTGCAGCGCGATACCGTTGGTGATCGCAGTCATACCGAATTCACGCACGCCGTAATGGATATAGTTACCCGCCTTATCGTCGCCGATAGACTTGGAACCAGACCACATAGTCAGGTTGCTTGGTGCCAGGTCAGCAGACCCGCCCAGGAATTCTGGTAAGACTTTACCGAATGCTTCCAGCGCATTCTGAGATGCTTTACGGCTGGCGATGTTGGCAGGATTTGCCTGCAACTCTTCGATAAATTTCTGTGCGCCCGCTTCCCAGTTAGCTGGCAGCTCGCCGTTCACACGACGTTTGAACTCTTTTGCCAGTTCAGGATGTGCTTTGGCATAGGCCGCGAATTTCTCGTCCCATGCTGCTTCTTTCGCTTTGCCGACTTCTTTCGCATCCCACTGTGCGTAGATATCTTGTGGAATTTCAAACGCAGCATATTTCCAGCCCAGTTTTTCACGGGTGGCGGCGACTTCATCTGCGCCCAGCGCGGCACCGTGCACATCGTGCGTACCGGCTTTGTTCGGCGAACCGAAACCGATCACGGTTTTGCACATCAGCAGGGAAGGTTTGTCGGTGACGTTATGTGCTTCTTCGATAGCGGCTTTGATAGCGTCAGGATTGTGACCGTCAACGCCACGGACGACGTGCCAGCCATAGGCTTCGAAACGTTTAGCGGTGTCATCGGTGAACCAGCCTTCAACGTGGCCATCGATGGAAATGCCGTTGTCATCATAAAACGCGGTCAGTTTGCCGAGTTTCAAGGTACCGGCCAGTGAACACACTTCGTGAGAAATGCCTTCCATCATGCAACCATCCCCCAGGAAAGCGTAGGTCTGGTGGTTAACGATGTCGTGGCCTGGTTTGTTGAACTGCGCAGCCAGCGTGCGTTCTGCAATAGCAAAACCAATTGCGTTCGCGATACCCTGACCCAGCGGGCCGGTCGTGGTTTCAACGCCAGCGGTATAACCGTATTCCGGGTGGCCTGGGGTTTTGGAGTGCAGCTGACGGAAATTTGCCAGTTCGCTGATTGGCAGATCATAGCCTGTGAGGTGCAGCAGGCTGTAAATCAGCATGGAACCATGACCATTGGACAGCACGAAGCGGTCGCGGTCAGCCCAGTTTGGGTTTGTCGGGTTATGGTTCAGGTAGTCACGCCACAGGACTTCGGCAATGTCAGCCATGCCCATAGGGGCGCCAGGGTGGCCGGAATTCGCTTTCTGCACGGCATCCATACTAAGTGCGCGGATTGCGTTCGCAAGCTCTTTACGAGAGGACATGTTCTACTCCAGGTCGGATTAATAAAGCAGTCAAGGAAGTCATTTTCTCAGACTCGGCATTAAATCGGCAATCTATAATCACTCACGTGATGAAGTTCACAGAATACGCTTTTAAATCAGTGCGTTTTTTCGGACTTACACTATAGATCGGGCACTGCGAAAATCCTACCTTAACGCTATTCTTACAATGACAGCCTTTTTCAGGCTGCATTGACTGATTTTTTCACTTTCTCTGGGAACCTGAATTGATGAAATTTCATCCTGTAATGTTGAGCCTGCTGGCCACCACTCTGGTGAGCGGTTGTGCAACAGTAAATACCGATACCTTAATGCAATCCGGCGCGCAGGCTTATCAGGCGTATACCCTGAGCGACGCTGATGTGAAAACCCTCAGCGTTCAGTCGTGCGAAGAGATGGATAAAAAAGCGCAAATCGCGCCGGACAGCAGCGAGTATGCGCAGCGTCTGAAAAAAATCTCCGCCGCGCTGGGGGATAACATCAACGGCACACCGGCCAACTACAAGGTCTACGTGACCAAAGACGTCAACGCCTGGGCAATGGCCAACGGGTGTATCCGCGTCTACAGCGGCCTGATGGATATGATGAACGACAACGAAGTCGAAGGCGTACTCGGCCACGAAATGGGCCACGTCGCCCTCGGCCATACCCGCAAAGCCATGCAGGTGGCGTACAGCGCAACGGCGGCACGCTCAGCAATTTCCTCACTCGGCGGCGTCAGCGCTACGCTGTCACAGTCGCAGCTGGCGGATCTGGGCGAGAAATACGTGAATGCCCAATTCTCCCAAAAGCAGGAATCCCAAGCCGACGATTACTCTTTCGACCTGCTGAAAAAACGCGGGATCGATCCGACCGGTCTGGCGACCAGCTTCGATAAACTGGCGAAACTGGATCAGGGAAGCAGCATCGGCTGGTTTGACGATCACCCATCGTCAGAAGCTCGTGCCAAACATATTCGCGAGCGTATCGCCGCCGGTAAATAATCAATTAAGAGATGCGTCACCGGCGCATCTCTAATTATAAAGCCTTACTACTTTCTATTAATTCCATTAATTTCTATATAAGAGAAATTAATCCGCACAAAATCTGAAAATAACATCCCCCGCCCTCTTTTCCTCGCTAACTTAAAATGATTGGTTATTCTTCCTGCGATTTATTTTATTAATTAACTTTCTGATTCACTATCAAAGGACGATGGATTATGAATTTTCGCGTAACAGCCATTGCAGTTGGCATAACGGTATTATTAAGCGGTTGTCAAAACGGTCTGAATACCAATGCGTTACTGGATTCGGGTTCGCAGGCTTATAAAGCTGCCACGCTGACCGATCAGGATGTCAAAAACATGACTGACGGCGCCTGCAAAGAAATGGATGCCGGTTCCAACATTGCATCAGCAAAAAGTAAATATACCAAACGCCTGAATAAGATTGCCAAAAACCTCGGTAATAACATCAACGGTACCCCGGCGAACTATAAAGTTTATCTGACCAGCGACGTCAACGCCTGGGCGATGGCCAACGGCTGTATCCGTGTTTACAGCGGTCTGATGGACATGATGAACGACGATGAAATCGAAGGCGTACTGGGCCACGAAATGGGTCACGTGGCGCTGGGTCATACCAAAAAAGCCATGCAGGTGGCTTACAGCGCAGCCGCAGCACATACCGCAGCCGGCGCGGCCGGTGGCGTCGTCGGCCAGCTTTCCAGCACTCAGCTGGCCGATCTGGGCGAAGATCTGATCAATGCGCAGTTCTCGCAGAAGCAGGAATCTGACGCCGATGATTACTCTTACGATTTACTGAAAAAACGCAAATTGCCTGTCAAAGGTCTGGTGACCGCCTTCGAGAAACTGGCAAAACTGAGCGGTGGTAGTGAGAAGAGTTTGTTCAGCTCACACCCGCCATCGCAGGAACGCGCCGATCATATGAAAGAACGGATGGCGCAAGATAAATAATACCCGCTAAGAAGGAATAAAGCGCAGGGTTTGCGCAGAACGCTGCGTTTTTCATTCCCCAAACATTCATCCGTGGTGAACGATTTTACTATTCTCAACGCAATAACCACCGCCTTTATTTTATATAATAAATAAAAACATATTCTCTACACAAATAATTAAGGCACCACAAGGGTGCCTTAAAAAATGACGAGCTGGCTGCACATCAGCCTTTTTTGGACGCCTGCACGTGAAGCATTTCCAGCGCCAGTGTGGCAGCGGCCAGTGCGGTGATTTCTGACTGGTCGTAAGCCGGAGCCACTTCCACGATATCCATACCCACGATATCCAGATCCAAATCTTTCAGGCCGCGAACCAGTTTCAGCGCGCGATCGGACGTCAGGCCACCGATGACCGGTGTACCGGTGCCCGGAGCATGTGCCGGATCCAGACAGTCGATGTCGAAGCTCAGGTAAACCGGCAGATCGCCGACGATTTGCTTCACCTGCGCCAGAATATCATCCACGGTGCGGTCGTTAACCTGCGCAGCATCCAGAACGGTGAAGCCGAGATTTTTATCAAACTCGGTGCGGATACCGATCTGCACGGAGTGATTCGGGTCGATCAGGCCTTCATTTGGCGCATGGAAGAACATGGTGCCGTGGTCGAATTTGCTGCCGTTAGAATAGGTATCGGTGTGCGCATCGAAATGTACCAGCGCCATTTTACCGAAGTGCTTAGCGTGAGCGCGCAGCAGTGGCAGGGTTACAAAGTGGTCACCGCCGAAAGACAGCATACGCTTGCCAGATGACAATACTTTATCAGCGTGCTGTTGCAGTTTGTCCGTCAGATCCTGTGCATCACCGAAGTTGAACACCAGATCGCCACAGTCGATGACGTTCAGACGATCGCGCAGATCGAAATCCCACGGCCAGCGCTGACCTTCCCACGCCAGATTCACTGACACCTGACGGATAGCGGCAGGACCGAGACGTGCGCCTGAACGGCCAGAGGCCGCCATGTCGAAAGGAATACCGGTGATGACCCAGTCAGCTTCCGCCGTGTACGGCTGGAAGTTCAGCGGGAAACGCAGAAAACCAAATGCGTTGGAAACCAGGGAGTTATCAGGCTCATTGCCTAAAGTGCTCACTAATTTACTCATAAAAAATGTCCTCTTTTTGCATCGCCGTGCAGCCTGCTGCTGACACAGAATGGTGAAGTATAGATGAAAAAAAATCCCAACCACGTCGTTTGCCCGACCTGAAAGGGATTTCTACAAATTCATATTGTACTGCTGTTGGCGCGAATTTTACCTTAATCCGGCTCAGCTTCAAGCCGGATTATTGTGCGCTTTTACTCGTCTTCTTCCAGATAAGTGTAACCGTACAAACCGGATTCAAACTCTTCGACGAACTGCGCCTGAAGGTCGGCATCCAGATCGGTTTCTTTCACCTGATCGCGGAAACGGGCCAGCAGAACGTTCGGATCCAGCTGCACGTACTCCAGCATGTCAGCGACGGTATCGCCTTCATCTGACTGCTGCACTTCGATTTCACCGTCAGGGAAGACGAACACGTCTACCGCTGCGGTATCACCGAACAGGTTGTGCATGTTGCCGAGAATTTCCTGATACGCGCCGACCATAAAGAAGCCCAGCACTGGCGGATTTTCCGGATCATACGGAGGCATTGGCATCGTGGTTGCCACGCCGTCACCGTCGATGTAGTGATCGATAGTCCCGTCGGAGTCACAGGTGATATCCAGCAGCACGGCACGGCCGACCGGCGGTTTATCCAGACCTTCCAGCGGCAGAACCGGGAACAGCTGATCGATACCCCACGCATCCGGCATTGACTGGAACAGCGAGAAGTTGACGTACAGTTTGTCCGCCATGCGTTCCTGCAATTCGTCGATGATCGGACGGTGCGCGCGGTTGCTCGGATCAAGCTGACCCTGAATCATATTGCAGATATTCAGGTAGATATCTTCCGCCCAGGCGCGCTGAGTGAGATCCAAAATACCGTGTGCGTACTGAGAATGGACGTCATGCAAATCCATCTGGCTGTCATGCAGCCATTCGCGCAGTGAGCGGCGATTTTCCGGATCGTGCATTTCATTCCAGGTATCCCACATGCTGCCGAGCGCACGCGGTGCGTCTTCTTCCGGGGCAATCGGGTCACGGAATTCATTGCGCTCAACGCCGATGATGTTGGATACCAGCACCGTATGGTGCGCGGTAACCGCACGGCCAGACTCTGTGATCACGGTCGGATGCGGCAGGCCGTGCTCATTACAGGCATCACCGATCCCCCAAATCACGTTGTTCGCGTATTCGTTCAGGCCGTAGTTGACCGAGCAGTCAGACTGCGAACGGGTGCCTTCATAATCCACACCCAAACCGCCGCCGACGTCAAAGCACTGAATGTTGACGCCCAGCTTGTGTAACTCAACGTAGAAACGCGCGGATTCACGCACGCCGGTTGAGATGTCACGGATATTGGATAACTGGGAACCGAGATGGAAGTGCAGCAGTTGCAGGCTTTCCAGACGGTTGGCTTCGCGCAGCATTTCCACCAGTTGCAGAACCTGTGATGCCGCCAGACCAAATTTAGACTTCTCGCCGCCACTGGACTGCCATTTGCCGGAGCCCTGCGAAGACAGACGCGCACGCACGCCCAGACGCGGTATCACGTTCAGACGTTCAGCTTCTTCCAGCACCAGCTTAATCTCAGTCATCTTCTCGATAACCAGATACACCTTGTGACCGAGCTTCTCGCCGATCAGCGCCAGACGAATGTATTCACGGTCTTTATAGCCGTTACAGACGATAACAGAGCGGGTCATTCCGGCATGCGCCAGTACGGCCATTAACTCCGCTTTTGAACCCGCTTCCAGACCCAGCGGCTCACCAGACTCAACCAGCGACTCAATCACACGGCGATGCTGGTTTACCTTAATCGGATAGACCAGGAAGTAGTCACCCTCGTAGCCGAACGACTCACGCGCACGTTTAAAAGCGGCGTTAATCGAACGCAGACGGTGCTGTAAAATTTGTGGGAAGCAGAATAACGCTGGCAGACGTTGACCGTTCTCCTGGTCACGCATTTTTTTCACCAGTTGCGCCAGATCCACGCGGGCCGACGGGACGTCAGGATCAGGGCAAACACTGATGTGGCCCAGTTCGTTGACGTCATAATAATTGTTACCCCAATAGGCAACGTTGTAAGTGCGCAGCATTTTGCTGGCATCACGATCGTTCACGGCAACCTCCTGCATGGAGCGCAAAGAAACAGAATCGCCCGCATGTGACGGACGATGGGACTGGATGTCATCAGACATAGGTAAATCCTCTTTCTACACTGACAACATGGCCAGCCACTATCGCAGTAACAACAGGTGAGAACAACCCGAACGGCTGGCTTTCAGACAGGATAAAAACCTGTGCGCCACAGCCCCGGAACTGTTTTTCACTCATATGATTGTAAAACACGTTGTTAGACTCCGTGTAACGAGTCAGGAGAAACTAAAGGGATAAATGCCCCAGGAGGTTGCAGGCTACGTCAGTTTTGTGTCGGGAATACGATGATGAGTCGGACCGAGGTTACTGAGTAGCGTGCAGATGTCGGCAGCTGCCCTGTCTATAGTCAGGCTGTTTATAACCACGCAGGGATGACAGAATTTTTTCTGATAGAAGTGCTGCATGGCCGATTTGGGTCTGCAGGAGATGCTGTTGAAATGTAACAAGCGGTAAAAAGTGGGTCATTAACCTAACCACCTCCACACGTGCCACGCATCACCCGCGGGCATTCGAACTGAGAAAACAGTAATTACTGGGATACGCGGGCGTCGAGAAAGTGCCGGGCGCGCGGCGTTTATACCGGCAACCTGCTGTAAATGCAAAATGAAAATGCAGCCTTGATGGTTTCAGTGCGTGAATATCACTGCAAAGGCGCACGAAAACGCCATGTTCATCACAAAAATGACTGGCTTTCGTAACACCTGCTATCCTAAAATAGCCGTCCAGATGTTAATCCGTCCGTAGCAAGCTTGTGGATTAATGCTCAAACTGCTTCAAGGCTTTGCCTTATGGGGACATGCAGGACGCATTGCGACAATGGCGAGCACCGCTCCTCATCTGCCAGTCTCCCCAGTGTTATGCAGTGATATCTAACCCGTCGTATGAAGGTAAAGAACATAATGGCTAAACACCTCTTCACGTCCGAATCAGTTTCAGAAGGACATCCAGATAAAATCGCTGACCAGATTTCCGATGCCGTACTGGACGCGATTTTAGAACAAGACCCGAAAGCACGTGTTGCATGTGAAACTTATGTCAAAACCGGCATGGTCCTCGTTGGCGGTGAAATCACCACTACCGCCTGGGTCGACGTAGAAGAAATCACCCGTCAGACCATCCGTGAAATTGGCTACGTCAATTCCCAGATGGGCTTCGATGCCAATTCTTGTGCCGTACTGAGCGCCATCGGTAAGCAGTCTCCGGACATCAACCAGGGCGTTGACCGTCAGGATCCGCTTGAGCAAGGCGCAGGCGACCAGGGTCTGATGTTTGGTTATGCGACCAACGAAACCGATGTGCTGATGCCAGCACCGATCACTTACGCACACCGTCTGGTGCAGCGTCAGGCTGAAGTTCGCAAAGCGGGCACCCTGTCCTGGTTGCGTCCTGATGCGAAAAGCCAGGTCACTTTCCAGTACGATGAAGGCAAAATTGTCGGTATCGATGCGGTCGTCCTCTCCACCCAGCATTCTGAAGACATCGGCCTGAAAGATTTGCAGGAAGCGGTGATGGAAGAAATCATCAAACCTGTATTGCCAGCAGAATGGCTGAACGCCGGCACCAAATACCACATCAACCCGACTGGCCGCTTCGTTATCGGCGGACCAATGGGTGACTGCGGTCTGACCGGGCGTAAAATCATCGTCGATACCTACGGCGGCATGGCCCGTCACGGCGGCGGCGCGTTCTCTGGTAAAGATCCGTCTAAGGTTGACCGTTCAGCGGCGTACGCTGCACGTTACGTGGCGAAAAATATCGTCGCTGCCGGTCTGGCTGACCGTTGTGAAATTCAGGTGTCTTACGCTATCGGCGTGGCAGAACCGACGTCCATCATGGTGGAAACTTTCGGTACCGGTAAAATTTCTAACGAGCAACTGACTCTGCTGGTACGCGAATTCTTCGACCTGCGTCCATACGGTCTGATCCAGATGATGGATCTGCTGCACCCAATCTACAAAGAAACCGCTGCGTACGGTCACTTTGGTCGTGAACATTTCCCTTGGGAAAAAACCGACCGTGCCGCACAACTGCGTGACGCTGCTGGCCTGTAAGTCACTTTTCAGACAGTTCTGCACATCAACCCTGTCCTTGCGGCAGGGTTTTTTTATTGCCTGAAATTTGAGGAAAATTCCTAAAACAGCATAAACACCGAACCAAATGAAAACGGTTACAGGTAATAACTTGTTATTAAATAATGTATTATTTCTATAGGTAAAAGTTTGAAACAGAAATTTGATTGATATAAATCAATTTATGCACTATTACTTTAACGGCTTTACCCCTTCCTGCTTTGCATCTCTTTGAATCCCTTCCAGAACAATGATTCCAATCACAGCCATTAGTGTAAACGATTACAACACTGTGACCGGGTTCACGTTAAGCTGGAGGCAGGGTTAATAACATAACAGCCTAAGCATTATTACAAACACAATACGATTGCACTATTTTGGAGACCGGATGAACAACTCAACGTCGACCAAAGGAAAACGCTCGAATAAAAGCGTCACTTTCTTTGTCTGTTTTCTCGCTGCACTGGCCGGACTTTTGTTCGGTCTGGACATCGGTGTCATCGCTGGCGCACTGCCGTTTATCAGCCATGATTTTCAGATAACTAACCATCAGCAGGAGTGGGTGGTCAGCTCAATGATGTTCGGTGCCGCCGTCGGTGCCGTCGGCAGTGGCTGGCTGAACTTCCGTCTTGGCCGTAAATACAGCCTGATGATCGGTGCGGTTCTGTTCGTGGTCGGTTCGCTGTGTTCCGCCTTCGCGCCAAACACCGAAGTGTTGATCGTCGCCCGCGTTCTGCTGGGTCTGGCGGTGGGTGTGGCTTCTTACACTGCGCCGATTTATCTGTCTGAAATCGCACCGGAGAAAATCCGTGGCAGCATGATTTCCATGTACCAGCTGATGATCACCATCGGTATTCTGGCGGCGTATCTGTCAGATACCGCGTTCAGCTACAGTGGCGCATGGCGCTGGATGCTGGGTGTTATCACCATCCCTGCCCTGCTGCTGTTGATCGGCGTTTTCTTCCTGCCGGACAGCCCGCGCTGGCTCGCCGCTCGGGGTAATGACGACAAAGCCCGCCGCGTGCTGGAAAAACTGCGCGATTCCACCGCGCAGGCGAAAAGCGAACTGGATGAAATCCGTGAAAGCCTGAAAGTGAAACAGAGCGGCTGGGGTTTGTTCATCAACAACAAAAACTTCCGTCGTGCGGTTTACCTCGGAATTTTGTTGCAGGTGATGCAGCAGTTCACCGGTATGAACGTCATCATGTATTACGCACCTAAAATTTTCGGTATCGCCGGTTTCGCCAGTACTTCTCAGCAAATGTGGGGTACGGTGATTGTGGGTCTGGTCAACGTGCTGGCGACCTTCATTGCTATCGGTCTGGTTGACCGCTGGGGCCGTAAGCCAACGCTCAAACTGGGCTTCCTGGTGATGGCGGTCGGCATGGGTATTCTCGGTACGATGCTGCACATCGGTGTGGAGTCTGACTTTGCTAAATACTTCTCTATCGCCATGTTGCTGATGTTCATCGTAGGTTTTGCGATGAGTGCCGGTCCGCTGATCTGGGTACTGTGTTCCGAAATTCAGCCGCTGAAAGGCCGCGATTTTGGTATCACCGTTTCCACGGCGACCAACTGGATTGCTAACATGATTGTCGGTGCCACCTTCCTGACCATGCTGGAAACTCTCGGTAACGCCAACACCTTCTGGGTGTACGCCGCGCTGAACGTGGTCTTCATCTTCATCACCATTGCGCTGATCCCTGAGACCAAAAACGTCTCTCTGGAACACATTGAACGCAATCTGATGAAAGGCGAAGCACTGCGCGACATCGGTAAGTAAGCGTCACTGTCCTCCCCTGCAAAGGGGAGGAATTCCATATTGCATCTCCCCTCCGCCGCATTTATCCTTCGCCTGATGAAAACCTCACGACTCCCCATCGCCCTGCAACAAGCCGTTATGCGCTGCCTGCGGGAAAAACTTCAGATGGCAAATCAGTTTTTTGGCACCGACTATCCGGAGCCTGAAATCACCTATCAGCAACGCGGCACCAGCGCGGGCAGTGCGTATCTGCAACACTGGCAAATCCGGCTGAATCAGGTGCTCTTACAGGAAAATCAGCAACCGTTTATTGATGAAGTGGTCCCGCACGAACTGGCGCATTTGCTGGTATTCCGCCGTTTTGGCCGCGCACCTGCGCCGCACGGTAAAGAGTGGCGCTGGATGATGGAGCACGTCCTCGGCGTTTCTGCCAGCCGTACTCATAAGTTCGAAGTCGCCTCGGTGCAGAGTAAAACGTATCCGTATCTGTGCGCCTGTCGCGACCACCAGCTGACCGTACGTCGTCACAATAAAGTGATGCGTAAAGAGTCGGAATACCGCTGTCGTCATTGCGGCGAATTGTTACGGTTTAATGCTAAAGGCACGACTAACTGCTGATTTTTCAATCACTAAATAGCAGCAATGTCCCATTGTCACACCGCACCGCATCCGTTACCCTTCCGACCTTTTCACATCAGGTCATTTAGAAACATGTTTCGTAAAACGCTTTCAGCCTTTCTGTTTATCCTGGCACTGGCACCGCTCAGCGCATTCAGCCAGTCCGGCAAGAGCATCAACAATTTCAGCCAGGCCAAAGCCGCGGCCGTCAAAATCAATCAGGGCGCGCCCTCTTTCTATTGCGGATGTGACATCAGCTGGCAGGGCAAAAAAGGGACGCCGGATCTGAAATCCTGCGGTTACGCGGTACGTAAAAGCGAACAGCGCGCCAGCCGGATTGAATGGGAACACGTGGTGCCTGCGTGGCAGTTCGGCCACCAGATGCAGTGCTGGCAGGACGGCGGGCGCAAAAACTGTGCGAAAAATGCCGATTACCGTCAGGTAGAAACCGATCTGCATAACCTTCAGCCGGCAATTGGTGAAGTGAACGGTGACCGCAACAACTTCATGTACAGCCAGTGGAATGGCGGTGAAGGCCAGTACGGACGCTGCGAGATGAAAGTCGACTTTAAAGCCAAATCCGCCGAGCCGCCAGTCCGCGCACGCGGCGCTATCGCCCGCACCTATTTCTACATGCGTGACCAGTACAAACTGAATCTTTCCCGCCAGCAAACACAGCTGTTTACCGCCTGGGATCGTCAGTATCCGGTCACCGCGTGGGAATGCGAACGCGATAACCGCATCGCTAACGTGCAGGGGAATCATAATCCTTACGTTCAGCAGGCTTGCGCTCAGAGAAAAAGCTAACTTAGTATTAAACACGCCATCAGAGCACATTAGCTCGCGACAATGCGGGCTAATCACGCCAAAATAACCCGCTTAAACATTTTAAGGACAGCAGCCACACATGCGCATACCCCGCATTTATCATCCCGAAACACTGATCGCCCACAGCGAAATTGCACTGTGCGAAGATGCCGCTAACCACGTCGGACGCGTTCTGCGTATGCAGCCCGGTCAGGCTGTCCAGCTATTTGATGGCAGCAATCAGGTCTTCGAGGCCAGCATTACGCAGGTGGATAAGAAAAGTGTGCGCGTCAGCCTCGGCGAAGGCGTGTTGTCTGACAACGAGTCTCCGCTAAATCTGCATCTCGGCCAGGTGATTTCTCGCGGCGACAAGATGGAATTCACCATTCAGAAATCCATCGAGCTGGGTGCAAACACCATTACTCCGCTGTTCTCTGAGCGCTGCGGCGTCAAACTGGACGGCGAGCGTCTGGAGAAAAAATTGCAGCAGTGGCAGAAAATCGCCATTGCCGCCTGCGAACAGTGTGGCCGCAACCGTATCCCGGAAATTCGTCCTGCGATGCAGCTGGAAGCCTGGTGTGCCGAGCAGGATGACAGCCTGAAGCTGAACCTGCATCCGCGTGCCAGCCACAGCATCAATACCCTGCCGCTGCCGGTGAAGCATGTCCGTCTGCTGATCGGCCCGGAAGGCGGTTTGTCCGCCGATGAAATTGCAATGACTTCCGGTTACGGATTTACTGATATCCTACTGGGACCCCGTGTTCTGCGTACAGAAACCACAGCACTCACCGCGATAACGGCCTTACAGGTCCGTTTCGGCGATCTGGGATAAGAGGAAACGACATGATCAAGCTTGGCATCGTGATGGACCCGATTTCATCCATCAACATCAAAAAAGACACCAGTTTCGCTATGTTGCTGGAAGCGCAGAGTCGTGGTTACGAACTGCACTACATGGAAATGAATTCCCTGTATCTGCGCGGAGGAGTAGGCCGTGCGACGACCAAAAAACTCAGCGTAAAACAAGATTACGACGGCTGGTATGAATTCGGCACCGAGCAGGATATCGCCCTGCAGGATCTCGACGTGATCCTGATGCGTAAAGATCCGCCGTTCGATACCGAATTCATTTATGCCACCTATATTCTCGAACGTGCTGAAGAAAACGGCACGCTTATCGTGAACAAACCGCAGAGCCTGCGCGACTGTAACGAAAAGCTGTTCACCGCATGGTTCCCGGAACTGACGCCGGATACGCTGGTGACTCGCAATTCCGCGCAGCTGAAAGCCTTCCATAAAGAGCACACCGATGTGATCCTCAAGCCGCTGGACGGCATGGGTGGCGCGTCGATCTTCCGTCTGAAACCGGAAGACGCTAACGTCTCGGTGGTTATCGAAACCCTGACCGAGCACGGCACGCGTTTCTGCATGGCGCAAAACTATCTGCCTGCTATCAAAGACGGTGACAAACGCGTCTTAGTCGTCGATGGTGAACCGGTGCCTTACTGTCTGGCTCGCATCCCTGCACAGGGCGAAACCCGCGGTAATCTGGCCGCCGGTGGCCGTGGCGAAGCGCGTCCGTTAAGCGAAAGTGACTGGCAGATCGCGCGCACCGTCGCGCCAATTCTCAAGCAGAAAGGCCTGATCTTTGTCGGTCTGGATATCATCGGTGACCGCCTGACCGAAATTAACGTCACCAGCCCGACCTGTGCACGTGAAATCGAAGCGGCCTTCCCGATTTCCGTCACCGGCATGCTGATGGACGCTATCGAAAAGCGCCTCGCCGCGCGCTAAACAAAACCGCTGCACAATGGCGCAGTTGACTGCGCCATCATTACTTTCTGAGGTTAAACATCCTGCATACCATGAATCTACAACATCACTTTCTCATTGCGATGCCCGGGCTGGATGAACCCCAGTTCAAACGTTCTGTTGTCTATATCTGCGAACATAATGAAGATGGCGCAATGGGTCTGGTAATTAATAAGCTGGTCGACGATTTCACCATTGAAAATGTCCTCGATAAGCTGGATATCAGCCCTCAGCCGCGCGACCCGAATATCCGCCTCGATCGCCCTGTTTTCTCCGGCGGTCCGCTGGCCGACGACCGCGGTTTTATCCTGCATACCCCGCGCGAAGGTTTTGGCTCCAGCATTCTTATTTCTGACAGCACCATGATCACCACCTCTAAAGACGTGCTGGAAACTCTTGGGACGCCCGACCAGCCGAAAGATGTGCTGGTGGCCCTCGGTTACGCCGCCTGGGAACAGGGTCAGCTGGAAAAAGAATTGCTGGATAACGCGTGGCTGACGATTGAAGCCAGCAGCGACATTCTCTTCCGCACACCGATTGCTGACCGCTGGCGCGAAGCCGCGAAAATGATCGGCATTGATGTTAGCCAGCTCGCCACCCACGCGGGGCACGCATAATGGCGAACCGCACGGTGTTTGCCTTCGACTTCGGCACCAAAAGCATCGGTCTGGCCATCGGTCAGGAAGTCACCGGTACAGCACGCCCGCTGACCTCGTTTAAAGCGCAGGACGGCACGCCGGACTGGCAGAAGATCGAGAAGCTGCTTAAAGAGTGGCTGCCAGACGTCGTGGTGGTGGGTCTGCCGCTGAACATGGACGGCACCGAACAGCCGCTGACTGCCCGCGCCCGCAAATTCGCTAATCGTCTGCATGGCCGTTTTGGCGTTCAGGTGGAGCTGCACGATGAACGTCTGAGTACCGTCGAAGCCCGCGCCGACCTGTTCGACCGTGGCGGTTTCCGCGCGCTCGATAAAGGCAGTGTCGATGCCGCCTCTGCGGTGATCATTCTGGAAAGCTGGTTCGAGAAACAGTGGAGTCAGCCAGCTCCCTGACCCGTAATCCGGCGCTTTGCCGCTGCTGCCGGCTTTGGGCAAACGTCTGCATTCCGGCCTGCGCGCCGGTTTGCAGAATGTCCGCCAGCTGATGTGTTTTGCCTTCGCGAATAAGATTGCACACCGCTGGCGTCGATGTCAGTACTTCGAACAGCGCCACCCTGCCCGCCTTTATACCTTCTCCCGCTTCCGTCACCGCCAGCTTTTGTGCCACCACTGCGCGTAAACTCCCCGCCAGCTGTGCCCGTACGAAAGCCTTTTCTTCTGCCGGGAAGACGTCGACCAGCCGGTCGATGGCCTGCGTCGCATTGCGCGTATGCAGCGTCGCAAGCACCAGATGCCCGGTTTCCGCCGCCGTCAGCGCCAGCCGGATACTTTCAGTATCGCGCAGCTCACCGAGCAGCAACACATCCGGGTCTTCGCGCAACGCGCCGCGTACCGCTTCACCAAACGATCGCGTATGCAAACCCAGCTCGCGTTGCTGGATAAGACATCGCTCGCTGACGTGAATCAGCTCTATCGGATCCTCCAGCGTAATAATATGCCGCGCAGAATGGCGGTTGAGGTGGTCAATCAGCGCAGCCAGCGTGGTAGATTTCCCGCTGCCGGTTGCTCCGGTGACCAGAATCAATCCATCCTCCTGCATGATGATGTGCTGCAAAATATCCGGTGCCCGCAAACTTGCCAATTCGGGGCAGCAGGCGGGGATCGGTCGCAGCGCCGCAGACAGTCCGTGCCATTGCCGGAAGACATTGAGGCGCATCCGCACGCCTTCGCCGAGCGTCAGGGCTTTATCCACCTGTCCGGCCTGCTGCAAGACCGCCTGCTGCGCATCATCCAGCCACTGGCCGCAGAGCGCCTGCATCAGGGGCGCGTCGATCACCGGCAGATCCTCGCAGCGGCATAATTCGCCATCAATACGCAACATCGGCGGATAGCCGGTACAAAGGTGCAGATCGGAGGCATTTTGCTTTACACTACGCACCACTAATCCATCAATATCCATGTTGAAATCCTCCTGAGTCCCTATGAGCCTTAGTCAGCAAAACGCTATTGAGCAGAACTTACAGAATGTCCGCGAGAAAATCGCAGCCGCTGCACAGCTTTGCGGCAGGTCTTCAGAAGAAATTACCTTGCTTGCAGTCAGCAAAACAAAACCTGCGAGCGCTGTCGAAGAAGCGATTGCCGCCGGTCAGCTGGCGTTCGGTGAAAACTACGTGCAGGAAGGGGTGGATAAGATAGCCCACTTTGCCGGGCATCAGCCCGCGCTCACCTGGCACTTCATCGGACCGTTACAGTCGAACAAAAGCCGTTTAGTGGCGGAGAATTTTGACTGGTGCCACACCATCGACCGGCTGAAAATCGCCCAGCGCCTGAACGAACAGCGCCCGGCTGGCTTGCCGCCGTTACAGGTGTTGATTCAGGTGAATATCAGCGATGAAGCCAGTAAATCCGGTATTGCCGTCGGTGACGTCGCAGCGCTGGCTACGCAGATTATGGCGATGCCGAATCTGCAACTGCGCGGCCTGATGGCGATCCCGGCGGCAGAAAGCGATTACACACGTCAGCTGGAAGTTTTCGGGCAGATGCGCGAGGCGCTGCAAACGTTACAGACGATTTGCCCGCAGGCAGATACGCTGTCGATGGGCATGACTGACGATATGCCCGCTGCGATTGCTGCAGGCAGCACCATGGTACGTATCGGCACCGCCATTTTCGGTGCCCGTGATTACAGCGCAAAACAATAAACAGCGTTGGCGGTTTACTGTTTTACTATTGATCGGCTCAATTCAGCCCCCATTAAAAACAAGGAGCATGAATGCAACATCGCAAATTATGTTTTATCGGCGCAGGTAACATGGCAGGCGCGATCATTTCTGGTCTGGTCGAAAGCGGCTATCCGGCGGCGCTTATTAGCGTTTGTGCCCCTTCTGCCACGCACCGTGACGTGCTGGCTGAGAAATACGGTGTAAAAAGCAGCAGCGACAACAACGGCTGCGCCAATGAAGCGGACGTCGTAGTGCTCTCCGTTAAACCGCAAATGATGGCAGATGTGTGTAAAGCACTGCAAAAAGACGTGGATTTTAGCGGCAAACTGGTACTGTCGATTGCCGCAGGCGTCAGCGTCGCGCGTTTCTGCGAATTGCTCGGTGATAACCTGAACATTGTGCGCATTATGCCGAACACGCCATCCCTTGTGGGAAAAGGCATGAGCGGACTGTATGCGCCTAAACAGGTGTCGCAGGCGGATCGCGATTACAGCGGCGAACTGATGACGGCGGTCGGCAAAATTTGCTGGGTCGATACCGAAGAAGGTATCAACCACATTATTGCCGCCGCAGGCAGCGCACCGGCGTATTTCTTCCTGTTTATGGAAGCGATGCAGGCCGAAGCGCAGCGTCTCGGTTTCAGCGCAGATGCCGCGAGGATGCTGGTTGAACAAGCCGCCAGCGGTGCCACCGCGTTAGTGGCCGCCAGTCCGGACACGCCATTGTCACAACTTCGTGAGAATGTGACGTCCAAAGGCGGAACCACTTTTGAAGCTCTGAAAGTCTTCACCGATCGCAAATTACCGGGGATCGTTTCCGAGGCCATGCAGGCCGCCATTACCCGCGCGCAGGAAATGGAAAAACTGTTTTAATTATAATTTATGCTCAAAATCATTTGAGTCGCATCAAAGCGGCAACTGAGTCGAAGTCCTGGAAGCCTACATCAGTATGTGACCAGGATTCACGAAGGCTGCCAGCGCAGGAGCGGCTCGAAGGATGAAGGGCAAAGGGGATTTATGCTTACGCTGACTTTTCTGGTCAAGACTCTTATCGACCTCTATGTCATGGTTTTACTGCTGCGCATCTGGATGCAGTGGGCTCGCACTGATTTTTACAACCCGTTCTCACAGTTTGTGGTGAAGATTACACAGCCTGTTATCGGACCACTGCGTCGTATCATTCCGCCGCTGGGCCCAATCGACAGCGCGAGCCTGCTGCTGGCTTTCCTGCTCTGCACGCTGAAATTCCCGCTGCTGTTGCTGATCCAAAGCGGTGGCATTTATATCGGGCTGAGCAATTTGTTGATTGGCCTGATAGGCCTGGTGAAAGCTGCCGGTTATCTGGTGTTCTGGCTGGTGATTATCCGCTCTCTGATGAGCTGGGTAAGTCAGGGTCGCGGCCCGATGGATTTCCTGCTGTTGCAGTTAACCGAGCCGCTGATGTCGCCAATCCGCCGTATTCTCCCGGCGATGGGCGGCATTGATTTCTCGGCAATGGTGGTGATTTTGATCCTCTACATGCTGAATTATCTCGGTATGGATCTGCTGGGTGCCCTGTGGTTCCAGCTCTAAGTCCGGTTTTCTGGCAGTCCGACGAGCTGGTTTTGCGGCTGGTTATCCAGCCCAAAGCCAGCCGTGACAGCCTGGTCGGTTTGCATGGCGACGAACTGAAAGTCGCCATTACCGCCCCGCCGGTTGACGGTCAGGCGAACACGCATCTGGTGAAATTTCTCGCCAAACAGTTTAAAGTCGCCAAAAGTCAGGTCAGCATTGAAAAGGGCGAGCTGGGCCGCCATAAACAAGTCCGCATTACCCATCCGCAAAATATCCCGGCCGAGGTCGCGGTACTGCTCGCTGAATAATTCGTTAAATCAGGACCTTCCCATGCAGAAAGTCGTATTAGCTACCGGCAACGCCGGTAAAGTCCGTGAACTCGCACATCTGCTGGCAGATTTCGGGCTGGACGTGGTCGCACAGACCGAACTCGGCGTTGAGTCTGCCGAAGAAACCGGTCTGACGTTCATCGAGAACGCCATCCTGAAAGCCCGCCACGCGGCGGCAGAAACCGGTTTGCCTGCGATTGCCGATGACTCCGGTCTGGCGGTCGATTTTCTCGGCGGCGCACCGGGCATTTACTCCGCACGTTACGCAGGTGTTGATGCCAGTGATCAGCAAAATCTCGACAAGCTGCTGGTCGCGCTGAAAGACGTTCCGCAGGGGCAGCGCGCTGCGCAGTTCCATTGCGTGCTGGTGTATATGCGCCATGCGGAAGATCCGACGCCGCTGGTTTGCCACGGCAGCTGGCCGGGTGAGATTGCTTTCGCCGAAGCCGGTGCAGGCGGTTTTGGCTATGACCCAATTTTCTTCGTGCCGGCGCTTGGCAAAACGGCCGCAGAGTTGACGCGTGAAGAAAAGAGCGCGGTATCCCACCGTGGTCAGGCGCTGAAACTGTTACTGGCCGCGATGAAAGAGGCAGTACAAAAGAATGCGTAAGTTGCCGCCGCTGAGTCTCTACATCCATATTCCGTGGTGCGTGCAAAAGTGCCCCTACTGCGATTTCAACTCGCACGCGTTAAAGGGCGAAGTGCCGCATGACGATTATGTCGCACATCTGCTGGCGGATCTGGATGCGGATCTGCATCTGGTGGGCGATCGCAGCGTAGGGACGATTTTCATCGGCGGCGGAACGCCAAGCCTGCTGAGCAGCAAAGCGATGCAAGACCTGCTCGACGGCGTGCGGGCACGTTTGCCGCTTGAGGCCGGGGCTGAAATCACGATGGAAGCCAACCCCGGTACCGTCGAAGCTGACCGCTTCAGCGCTTATCAGCGCGCCGGTGTTAACCGTATTTCGATTGGTGTACAAAGTTTCGATGCGCAGAAACTGGAGCGTCTGGGGCGCATTCACGGCCCTGAAGAAGCTAAACGCGCCGCGCATCTGGCCACCGGCCTTAACCTGCGCAGCTTCAATTTGGATCTGATGCATGGCTTGCCGGATCAGACGCTCGAAGAGGCGCTGGACGATTTACGTCAGGCCATTGCTCTGAATCCGCCGCACCTGTCGTGGTATCAGCTGACTATCGAGCCTAATACGATGTACGCCTCGCGTCCGCCAACCCTGCCGGATGACGATGCGCTTTGGGATATTTTCGAGAAAGGCGATCAGCTCCTGACCGCTGCCGGTTATCAGCAATATGAAACCTCCGCCTACGCCAGGCCAGGGTATCAGTGCCAGCACAACCTCAACTACTGGCGATTCGGGGATTATCTCGGCATCGGCTGTGGCGCGCACGGCAAGCTGACGCAGCCTGACGGGCAAATCCTGCGTACCGTGAAGACTAAACACCCGCGCGGCTACATGCAGGGGCGTTACATGGACAAACAGCATGCGGTCGAAACCGAAGATCTGGCGTTCGAGTTCTTTATGAACCGTTTTCGCCTGCTGGAAGCGGCGCCGCGCGAAGAATTTAGCCTGTATACCGGACAGGAAGAATCCGTGATCCGCGCGCAGCTGGACGAGGCTATTGGAAAAGAATATCTGGTTGAAACGCAGACGCACTGGCAGATCACCCGCAAAGGGAAGTTGTTCCTGAACTCGTTGCTGGAGTTGTTTTTAGCGGAATGATGCCGGGTTCAGGGATTTCAAATCCTCCCTGAGCGTTGAATGCTGAACCAACAAAAAAACCGCTTAATCGCGGTTTTTTTGTCACTGCATTTTGGGCTGAGGGATTACTGTTTCAAATCAGCCAGCAGGGTTTTACGCTGCGTATCAAGTGCGGTCACGCGCTTACACACGTCATCACCAAAGGCTTTGAACTCTTTTTCCTGCTTGCTCCACTCATCCTGAACCGCCTGTTGCAGACCGCCCAGATTGCCCATCATCGCCTGTAGCGGATTACCGCCGCTGGCCGCCTGTTTCAGGCCCATTTCATTGATGCTGTCCTGCATCACGCCGCCCATGGTTTGTTCCATCAGCTTCTGACCATTCTGTTTAACCTGATCGACCGCTTTATGGTGGAACGTCAGACCATCGGTACGATGCTCGATAATCAGATTCATCTGCTGTTTCAACTGCTTATCGAGCGTAACCAGACGGTTGCGCACATTGCTGTCGCTGCCCAGTTTTTCGACGATCACGCGGTCAACGGCCACACGGCCTTTTTCCAGATGCGCAGTGGCACCCTGATCTATCCACGGCAAATCACGGCGCAGGGACGCCTGATAGTCGATGGCTTCCTGACGCTGTTTCGCGCTCAGGGTGATTTCTTTACCGTTGAGGGTCACGTTGCCGTTTGGCGTGATCAGCAAGTCGCTGCTGGTGCCCACAATCTGCACGGTTTGCGGCTTGATGACGACATCTTCTTTTGGCTGCACGGCGCACTGGTAATCGGCCTGCGCACTCCATGCCGTCAGCGCCAGCATCGCGGCCACTGATGTCTTTAAAACCCTACTTTTCACAACACCGGTTTTCACTAACATGTACTCTCCCTAAGACTGCAAACTTAAAAAATTGAACGGCCAATACGCTGAGCCAGCAGTTCTAAGGCAGCAATACCGGCCAAAGAGTTCCCTGCCGTATCAAGTTCGGGTGACCACACCGCAATGCACATCTCCCCCGGCACCACGGCCAGAATGCCACCGCCGACGCCCGATTTACCCGGCATCCCTACGCGGTAGGCGAATTCACCTGCACCGTCGTACATGCCGCTGGTCACCATCATGGCGTTAATCTGCCGCGCCTGACGGGCATCAATCAGCGGCTGTTCGCTGCCTAAAGGATGGCCTTTATTGGCCAGATAAACAAAGGTTCGCGCCAGTTCTTCGCAGCTCATGCGCAGTGCGCAGTAGTGGAAATAGGTGTGCAAAACGGTGATGACGTCATTCTCGAAATTCCCGAAAGACTTCATCAGGTACGCAATGGCCGCGTTGCGATCGGAGTGATCGAACTCTGAACGCGCAACGTGCCGATCGTAGTTGAGATCTGGCGATCCAGCCAGCTGACGTACCACTTCCAGCATTCTTTGCTTCGGCGCAGTCAGGCGGGTTTGCAGCATATCGCACACCACCAGCGCGCCAGGATTGATAAAGGGATTACGCGGTTTCCCCTGTTCCAGCTCCAGCTGTACCAGCGAATTAAATGGCTGGCCGGAGGGTTCTTTGCCGACGCGCTGCCAGATTTCACTTTCCTGATAACGGGTCAGCGCCAGCGTCAGGCTAAGCACTTTGGAGATGGACTGGATAGAGAACCGGGTATCGGCATCACCGGCACGAAAGATTTCTCCTTTCGTGGTACACACGGCGATCCCTAAATGATCGGGGCTGACTTCAGCCAGCGCAGGGATATAGTCGGCGACTTTGCCACGGCCAATCAGCGGCCTGACCTGCTGGAGAATTTCTTCCAGCAAACTGTTATCAAGTTCGGTACCCAACGTCCTGCCTCCAGATGTAACAAAGGTGCCGGAAAGGCACCTTTAATTTCAGCGTTCTTAGTCAATCTGCGGAGATCAATCCCACCAGATATCGAAGAGTTCTGATACTTCAACCGCTTCCATTTTATGGTCTTCCAACCATTTTTTGATTTGCTCACGGTGCTCATCGGTGCAATGACCGATTTCCTGACGGCAAACCAGGCCTTCCCACTGCAGATAGCCACTGCCATCAAAGGCCAGTTTGTTTGGCTCGATCACACCTTCAATAAACAGATCCAGTGATTCGTCGATGGTTTCAACCGGAGTACCTTCCGGGAAACGCCATTTTACAGAGAAGCCCAGTTCCTGGAACTCGGCAATGTGTAACTTCTTACGTAAACGACGACTGCGATTCTTAGCCATTATTGCTTCCTCTCAAACATCAGATCCCATACGCCGTGGCCTAAACGCTGGCCACGCATTTCGAACTTGGTCACCGGGCGCGATTCCGGGCGCGGTACATAGTTGTTTTCCTGCGAGAGGTTTTTCCAGTTTTCTAAGCTGGTCATCACCTCAAGCATGTGTTCGGCATACGGCTCCCAGTCGGTTGCCATATGGAATACGCCGCCCACTTTTAGTTTAATGCGCAGCAGTTCCACGAACGCTGGCTGAACAATCCGGCGCTTATTATGACGTGCTTTGTGCCACGGGTCAGGAAAGAATAGCTGCACCATGTCGAGTGAGCCATCGGGGATCATTTTTTCCAGCACTTCTACCGCATCGTGACACATCACGCGCAGGTTGCTGACACCCTCTTCGTGTGCGGTCGCAAGACACGCACCGACACCCGGCGAATGCACTTCAATACCGATAAAGTTTTGCTGCGGATTGTTCTGCGCCATGGTCACCAGCGAGGTGCCCATGCCAAAACCAATTTCCAGCACGACCGGCGCTTCGCGACCAAACAGTGCGTCGATTGCCAGCGGTTCTGCCTGATATTCCACGCCCATCACCGGCCAGAAGTTGTCCAGCGCGTGTTGCTGACCTTTAGTCAGACGGCCCTGACGGCGGACAAAACTACGGATACGGCGCATAGCGCGACCGTTCTCGTCGAACTCCGGTGAAATGACGTCGTTTTTCATGGTGTTTCCACTCCGTTTGGCAAGACGCGGTATTCGGTCACTGCGGTGTTTTGGTCATTAACTATGAAGAATGGCGCATTATCCAAACTTACTCCCGATAAGCAAGGATTGCGGGCACGAAATCCGTCAATACAGTCCGGAAAGTTCCGGTTTACAGCCCGATAACAACTGTGATGTGATCACCCCCGTCTTTTAACCCTGCCGGACTGTAATTCACCCATGATGGAAGCCCCTGGTTTCATGGAAGCAAAAAATTTCTCAATGCTGGTGCTCGACTGGTATCAGCGTTATGGCCGCAAAACGCTGCCCTGGCAACTCGAAAAAACACCTTATAAAGTCTGGCTTTCAGAAGTGATGTTGCAACAAACCCAGGTTGCGACGGTGATCCCCTATTTTGAACGCTTTATGCAACGTTTCCCGACGGTGTCTGATCTCGCGGCCGCACCGCTCGACGAAGTGCTGCACCTGTGGACCGGCCTAGGCTATTACGCCCGTGCGCGCAATCTGCATAAAGCGGCGCAGACTATCGCCAGCCAGCACGGCGGCGTATTCCCGACGACGTTCGATGAAATCCTCGCCCTGCCCGGTATTGGACGTTCGACGGCGGGCGCAGTCCTTTCGCTGGCGCTGAATCAGCACTATCCCATTTTAGACGGGAATGTGAAGCGCGTGCTGGCGCGGTGTTATGCCGTGGACGGGTGGCCAGGCGACAAGAAAACGGAGAACCGGTTGTGGGCGATAAGCGAAGACGTGACGCCAGCAAAAGGCGTCGCCCAGTTTAATCAGGCGATGATGGATCTCGGTGCGATAGTCTGCACGCGCAGCAAACCGAAATGCGAACTCTGCCCGGTGAAAACCGGCTGCGAAGCTTATGCGCACAACAGCTGGGCAAAATACCCTGGCAAGAAACCCAAGAAAACCCTGCCAGAGCGCACCGCATTTATGCTGATGATTCAGCAAGATGACAAAGTGTGGCTGGAACAGCGTCCGCCGGTCGGCCTGTGGGGCGGCTTGTTCTGCTTCCCGCAATATGCCACCGAAGAGGAACTGGTGCAGGGGTTGCATAAATACGGCGCAACGCCGAATCAGCTTCAACAGCAGACCGCTTTTCGTCACACGTTCAGCCATTTCCATCTGGATATCGTCCCGATGTGGTTAAATCTGCGAACATCTGCGGGTTGCATGGATGAAGGTGCGGGTCTCTGGTATAACTTAGCGCAACCACAATTCGTCGGGCTGGCCGCGCCGGTGGAGCGTTTACTGACGCAACTGGCAAAACAACCGTCCCCAAAAACGATCGATAAGGAATCAGTATGAGCAGAACAATTTTTTGCACTTTCCTGAAGCAGGATGCCGAAGGGCAAGATTTCCAGCTGTACCCTGGCGAGATTGGCAAACGCATTTATAACGAGATTTCGAAAGAAGCCTGGTCGCGCTGGATGAGCAAGCAGACGATGCTTATCAACGAAAAGAAACTCAGCATGATGAACCCCGAAGACCGCAAACTGCTGGAACAGGAAATGGTGAATTTTCTGTTCGAAGGTCAGGATGTGCACATTGAAGGCTATACCCCGCCTTCAAGCTGATCGTTCAAAAATAATCATCAATAACAACAAAGCAGCCGCTTTCGGGTGTCTGCTTCTATCACCAGAAATGGTTTTAAGATGAAGAAAATTTTAGCTTTGCTGGTTATCGCCCCGATGCTGATCTCCTGCTCCGGCAGTAAGAAAGACCAGTTCAACGAAGCTTACGTCAAAGACACCAATGGGTTCGATATTCTGATGGGCCAATTTGCCCACAATATCGAGAACATCTGGGGGATGAATGAGGTGCTGATTGCGGGTCCTAAGGACTACGTAAAATACAGCGATCAATATTACACCCGCAGCCACATCAACTTTGATGCGGGTACCATCACCCTCGAAACCATTTCGGGCACCGATCCGGCCGCCAGCCTGCGTCAGGCTATCATCAGCACCTTACTGGTGGGTGAAGACCCGGGTAACGTCGACCTGTATTCCGACGCCAATGACATTCAGATCAGCCGCGAACCGATGCTGTACGGGCAGGTGCTCGATAACACCGGTAAGCCAATTCGCTGGGAAGGCCGCGCCGCGAGCTTTGCTGATTATCTGATTCAGAACAAATTGATGCGCCGCCAGTCCGGTCTGCACGTCATCTATTCCGTGACTATCCAGATGGTGCCAAACCACCTGAATCAGCGTGCGCACAAATATCTGCCGATGATCCGCGAAGCGTCTGCCAAATACGGTGTCGATCAGTCACTGATCCTGGCGATTATGCAGACTGAATCCGCGTTTAACCCGTATGCGGTAAGTAACGCCGATGCGCTGGGGCTGATGCAGGTCGTGCAGCACACCGCAGGCGTGGATGTGTTTAAATCCGAAGGGAAATGGGGCAAACCTAGCCGCAGCTATCTGTTTGATCCGCAAAATAATATCAACACAGGTACGGCGTATCTGGCGATTTTGCAGAAAACGTATCTGGGGAATATTAACGATCCAACGGCGCGTCGCTATGCGGTGATTACCGCTTACAACGGCGGTGCAGGCAGCGTGTTACGCGTGTTCTCCCGTGATAAGACACAGGCGTTTAGTATCATCAACAGCATGTCTGCCGGTGACGTCTACGCCACCCTGACGACAAAACACCCTTCAGCCGAATCACGTCGTTATCTGTACAAAGTGAACAACACGCAGCGCAGCTATCGCCGCGTGGATTGAGGTTTATGGCATGAGAAATGAAAGCGGAGATCCGAAAGGGTCTCCGTTTTTTATCTAAGGCTGACGTTTCTCTTCACCATAACCATAATACCCGTAATACTTACTCCTAAGGGATCGCGATGAGCGTCTTTTAATCGCATTTAATACCACGCCATTGATACGGCATCCTGCCTGCTCAAAACGAGAAATAGTCGCGCTGATCTCATGCAACTTAGTGAGTTCGAAACGGGAAATGATCAGATTTGTCCCCGTGAGTTTTGCAATAATAATGGCATCGGCTACCCGCAAAAGAGGGGGCGAGTCTACAAGCACTAAATCATAATTATCATTTGCATAATTCAATAAACTGGCGAGCGATGAACCTAGCAATAACTCGGAAGGATTGTTCGGAACGGGTCCTCTGGAAATAAAATCCAGCTTCTCGAGCGCTGTATGAACAATGCACTCTTCAATGCTTTTTTTACCCGATAAAATATCCGATACGCCATAACCCACTGAAACTTCCAGTTGTGTATGCATATGCCCAAGCCGCATATCAGCATCAATCAATAACACACGCAATCCTGACTGAGAAAATACTGCCGCAAGATTACCACTGATGAAACTCTTCCCGACACCGCTGTCAGGGCCTGAGATCATGATGATCTTATTTTTAGAGGACTTCATCGTAAAATAAAGGCTCGTTCTCAGACTTCGGATGGCCTCAACCGTTAAATGATAGGGATCTTTCAGGACTATGAGTCCTGATGCATTTGCTTTATTCCTGCGGACATAAGGTACTTCGCTGTATACCGTCAACCCCAGCTGTGTCAGTTGTTCGGGCGTCGTCACGAGGCGCTGAAGAAAACAACGAATAAGAAGAATTGCAGAAGAAATAATAAAACCCAACATAGCACCAATGATCAATAACAGAGACTTGGCAGGTTTCATGGGATGATAATTTACTGCCGCCTCATCAATAATACGCGCATTCCCAATCTCACTTGCCTGAGTAATATTCAATTCTTGCTGTTTACTCAGCAGGAGCATATAAATTTCATTTCCGGTCTGCACATCACGAGTAAGACGCATAATGTTTTGCTGAGTTTTAGGCATCTCATTTATTTTTGAATCGATCTCTTTTTTCTTCTTATTTAGCATCATCTGTTTTTCATTTAATGCTTTGTACAAGGGATGTCCCTTCGTGTATTTCTCAGAGACAGAGGCTTCTTCCAGCGCCAGTTCATTAATCTGAGTTGCGTTAGCAATACTTTTATCTAACAGTACCTTCGTCTCCATAGAGATATCTACGCTATCATTCATCTCCCGGTATGAGTTGAGTGCAGTCTCAGATTCTTCCAGCTGTTTTTTGATCTTGGGAATTTGCGTTTGTAAAAAATTTAGGCTTTTTCTGGCGACCTCGGAGTTTCTTGCTATGTTTTGGCGTATGTAATTATTGCAAATAGAATCTAATACACCGGGAATCTGCTTTATATCTGTTCCTGTTAATGAGAGCTTCAGCATACCGCTATTCGTACCGATATCCGTTACTGAAAGCCGTTTCAGGAGTTGTTCCACCGCTTCAACCTGATCGATCTTATGTATGGTGAAATGCTTGCCCGCCACTGCATCCGTGTATTCAATAAAAACATTCAGTTCGTTATCATTGAGTATTTTTCCGATACTCCCTGTTACCTGATAATTATCACTCTGCAAGACATATTTTTCTCCTGCAAGAATAGTCAACTCAAACGGTTTATCCTGCAGATAATCTGGAATATCAAACTGCAGGATTTTAAGCGTCGGTTTCTTACCCCTGGAAAACAAGGAGGAGAATTTATTCCAGATACTCTTTTTTTCTTCAGAAATGCCTAAATCCAGATCAAATTCATCGACTGTTTGCGACAGTACGGATCGGGATTTAATCAGTGTGCTTTCAGATAATGATACCGGTGCTGCGCCCGGCAAATTCGTCATTAATTCCGGGAAAAAACTGCTATTCTTATCTTTCTCGAGTTGAATTAATGCATCAGCTCGATAAACTGGTGTAGATAATTGAGGAATGGCGACTGTAATAACAATAGCGATCAGCACAATTACGATTATAAAATAACGACCATCCACTAACACACCCAGGATTTGAGAGATATCTATTTCCTCTTGTTTGGATTCGGGAGTAAGGGTATGTATATTATTTGACATATTACTTCCTTATAAAAACGAAAACTTTATTTATCGAAAAATCTTACCCATCCATCGGCGGCCTCAAGAAGATGATGAAACATAGTGTTAAATATGGGTTCATCATAACCTATAGGGTCGGGGATATTTTTATTTTTGTGCCAGCCGCCGAAGAGCATTATCTTTCCTCTGGCCTCAATCGCGATATTGACGAGCAAAGGAATGTGCGATGTCTCCATAACAAGGATCAGATCAGCCTGATGGCATAAAGCCCGGGTAACCTGTTGTGCGTAATGATGTTCTATAACTATTCCATATTGCGACGCAACCTGTAAGGCGGAGGGATGAACAGAATGTCCGACAAGCGCACAAAGTCCGGCTGAATAAATATTTTGTCGGGGCAACCGTCTGCGCAAAATTTCCGCACCGACAGGTGAGCGACAAATATTGCCCACACAGACAACCAGAATTTTTTTACAAATTATGTTCCCCAACTGTGTGTCCACCTCGCCGCTTCAACTACACTGTTTATGCCCGTGATCGTTGGCGCTAACTGACTCACAACGCGATTCCAACGCACAACAGGAGCTGTTGTGACATAGACAATATCGTAGGGTTCAAGTAAGAACTCAGTACCGAGAACGAGTGATGATGCATCCTGGATATTCAACTGATAAATCGTGGCTATTTTTTTGTTTGCTGGCGATTTATTCTTATTTGATCGAATAACAAAAACACCACTGGCATCACTACTCAGTTGATCAATTCCCCCCGCATTACCCAAAGCCTCGGTGATCGACATTCCATTTCGATCAATCCTTAAGGTCGCTTGTTTGTTGACTTCACCCATAACAAAAATTTTGAGCGCATCATTACGCGGTATATAAAGAATATCACCATTATATAAGAGGTAATTCTGAGTCAAATCGCCATTTTGCAAAAGCGCTAATAATGATATATGTTTTTCTTCTCCATTTTTTGTCAGCGTAACGTTATTCCAGTCGGCAAACTCCGTAATACCTCCCGCCTGATTGATTGCCTCAATGACGGTCAACGGAATATTGGTAATTGCCTGTGGTCCGCTTCTGACCACTTCTCCTGACACAAACGTTTTCTGAGACCGGAAAGTCGCAATGCTCACATCGACCTGAGGTGACTCGATAAAATTACGAAGTTTTTCAGTAATATCTTCCCGAACGTCTGTTACCGTTTTACCCACGACGTCAACCTTTCCGATGTAAGGATAAAAGATGCTACCGTCTGCATGCACCCAGTTTCCCGTATCACCGGCACTGCGATACTGCCCCGCTGGCGTTGTCAGCTCCGGGTGATCCCAGACGGTAACCATAATAACGTCACCAATACCAATATGGTATTCGTAGGCTTTTAACTCTTTTTCTAATACAGGATTCGTTTGTGCGATGACAGGCTTACTTTGCATATGCGCAACGAGATCTGGAGTGATCGGGTAAACATCGACGAGGTCATTAATATTAACAGTAGCACTCTCTGATTGTTTGACCGTTTTCCCTAAAAGTGGCAAGTGACTCCCGGGAACAACCGTGCATGCACTTAATAGAGGGAGTGTTATCATAATAATTAAAGGCAGCCCTTTACATACTACCATTCATTCTTTCCCTTGAATTAAATAGCGATAATAAAAAACGAATATGAAAGCTCATTAATGGATTTAAAATAAATTGAGTATAAAAAAGTCAATCAATAAAAATATCGACAATAATGAGTTAGTTAAATGACCGCGTGTAAAATACCAAAAATAAACAATAAGTCAACTAATTGATAAGGAATGTTTAATATGTTATTTATATGGCAATCAACGAAGCATTATAAATAATAATTTAAACGCTAATATATATTTCCCGCGACTACCTCGCAATAAGCCATCTATATTAATCAAGTAAATAAAGAGCTTTCGCCCCTTATTTACAATGGAATTAACACATTACACCGCTATCACGTACCCCATCACGCGTTTCCAGCCGACCGGTTTCTTCTCGATATAAACGCCCTGCAACTCAGGGGAGAAGCCTGGCAGCAGATTGATGCCCTCTTCCAGCGCCATGAAGTAACGCTGCACCGCGCCGCCCCACAGTTCGCCCGGCACCACGCAGAGTACGCCCGGAGGATAAGGCAGCGCGCCTTCTGCGGCGATACGGCCTTCTGCTTCACCAATCGGCACCAGCTCAATGTTGTCGCGGATAAACTCGTTATGCGCATCCTGCGCGTTCATCACCACCTGCGGGAAGCTCTTCTCGCGGAACATCTCTTTTTGCAGTTCCTTGACGTCAAAACTGACGTACAGGTTATGCATCTCCTGGCACAGCTGGCGGATGGTGTAATTGCGATAACGATCTTCATTTTTACGATACACCGTCGGCAGCACTTCGCTGAGTGGCGCATCTTCTTCGATATATTGCTCAAAACGCGCAATTTCCTCGACCAGCAACTGCATTTTGGCCGGTGTTTCTGCCGGCGTCAGCAGGAACAGGATCGAGTTCAGATCGCACTTCTCCGGCACAATGCCGTTTTCTCGCAGATAGTTCGCCAGAATGGTCGCCGGAATGCCGAATTCGGTGTACTTACCGGTCGTTGCATCAATGCCCGGCGTGGTCAGCAGCAGTTTGCACGGGTCGACAAAATACTGCTTCTCGGCATAGCCGGAGAAGGCATGCCAGCGCTCACCCGGCACGAAATCGAAGAAGCGCACGTCATTGGCCATTTTCTCCGTTTCATGGTTCTGCCAGGCGATACCGTCAACAACCGGCGGCACGAACGGCAGAATCATCGAGCACTGTTCGAGCAGCATCTTGCGGGTTTCGATACCGAGCTTCACGCATTCCATCCACATATGTTTACCGCTGCCGCCCGCGTGGATACGCGCATTGACATCCAGCGCGGCAAACAGCGGATAAAACGGGCTGGTGGAGGCGTGCATCATGAAAGCATTATTGAGCTTTTTATGGCTGCAATGGCGCTTCTGGCCTTTGATATGGTTATCTTTTTTGTGGATTTGCGACGTCTGAGAGAAGCCAGCCTGCTGCTTGTGCACTGACTGCGTGACAATGATGCCGGGATCGTTCTCGTTCAGCTCCAGCAACAGTGGCGAGCACTCTTTCATCATCGGGATGAATTGCTCGTAGCCGACCCATGCGGAGTCAAACAGGATGTAATCGCACAGGTGTCCGATTTTATCGACCACCTGACGCGCGTTGTAAACGGTGCCATCGTAGGTGCCGAGCTGAATAATCGCCAGGCGGAACGGACGCTTCTCACCGGCGCGATCCGGCGCAACCTGTTTGATTTGATTGCGCAAATAATCTTCGTCAAAACACGCAGCATCGATACCGCCGATAAAGCCGAACGGGTTACGCGCCGTCTCAAGATACACCGGCGTCGCGCCCGCCTGGAGCAGTGCGCCGTGGTGATTAGATTTGTGGTTGTTACGGTCGAACAGCACCAAATCGCCTCGGGTCAGCAGTGCATTGGTCACCACTTTATTCGCCGCCGACGTGCCGTTTAGAACGAAATAAGTTTTATCCGCGTTAAAGACTTTGGCGGCATACTTTTGCGCATCTTTCGCCGAGCCTTCATGGATCAGCAAATCGCCCAGCTTGACGTCGGCATTGCACATGTCAGAGCGGAAAATATTCGGGCCGTAGAAATCATAAAACTGACGCCCTGCCGGATGGCGACGGAAAAACTCACCGCCCTGATGCCCAGGGCAGGCGAAGGTGGCGTTCTCCATTTCGACATATTTTTTCAGCGTGTCGAAAAACGGCGGGAACAAAGCTTCTTCATAGGCCTGCGCCGCGGATTCAATCTGCGCGCCATAAAACGCCTGATTGGCGTCCGATAAGGTGATCACCCCTTTCAGCGCCGGTAAAAACTCAGGCGAAACCTGCTCGGTTCCCTGCACAGCGACAAACGCGGGAATACCAAACCCCAGCTTTTCAATTTCCGCCAGCCTGCCGTGGTTCAAATCCCCGACGGAGATAATGATGGCGGCGACGTCGGCAAAATCAGCGCGACGCAGGTCAGCCACCAGACGCGCGGTCTGGAGATAGGGGGAAACGGAGGTGCTTGCTGCAAGTTTTAAAAGTTTCATTCAGACTCTCAAACGGTTAAGTAAGAGGGTGTGCCACAGGGCACGGCAATGAGCTGGCACTTCCGTCATAAGAAAACAATGCGCAGAGTCCAGCCCGGCAATTGACGTTGGCCTGAGTGAGACGTCGAGTGTGACGGGACGATGCCGGTGCGGCAAGGTGGTGACAGTTGGCGTTTCAGGCTCAGCCACGTCTGATAGACAACAGTAAAATCAGAGCAGGAAGTGAATTCTCTGTTTTTAATAATGCCTACAGCGGGCAAACGGTAGCCTTACCGCATGAAAGGATCTGCAAAAGGAGGAAAACTGAAATCGTGGTGTTTACAGCACCCGGAGATCATCATCAGATGTGTTCTGCGCTGAGAGAAAAAACATAAAGCGCGATGTGATAAACCAGCCATGCCGCAACCCTCTTGAGCTGTCGCGTGAAAACGGGAACGGGAGTTGTTTAATAAATCGGCGCAATAATGTCATCTTTTTACCCCCTGTTCAACCCTGAACATAGCGCCAAATTCTTACAGAATGCGACACCGCCGCAGCGCGAAATTTCTCACGCCGCAGAGGCTTTCGTGGCTCAGTGAAGACGTTGAAGGGAAAAGCGGCAAATCGTTGTAAAAAACATCACTCGGGTGACCAACCCGCCGTTTGTCATAAAAACCCGTTGACGACACATGCCCAATACGGTTTAATGCGCCGCGTTGCCCGGATAGCTCAGTCGGTAGAGCAAGGGATTGAAAATCCCTGTGTCCTTGGTTCGATTCCGAGTCCGGGCACCATATTTAAAGAAACCAGCCTAAGGGCTGGTTTTTTGCTTTTAGGGGTGCGGACTCTCCATCGAACTCCGTTCGATGACTCGCCTTAACAGGCTCGCCCTGCGGGCCAACGGCAAAGCCGTTGTTCAAACGCCTGCGGCGTTAGTCCGAGTCCGGGCACCATATTTAAAGAAACCAGCCTAAGGGCTGGTTTTTTGCTTTTTGGGATACGGACTCTCCTCTCAGTGGTATCTGCCACACTGCTGCTAAAAAAACAAAGTGACCCAAAGACTGATCGCGTTTTGATCTTACAGCCTGATAAAACCGGCTGATTGGCAAAAAAAAAGCCGAAGAATATAGACATTCTTCGGCTTTTACAGCGGTAAGGTTGTTGGTCAGCGGCATTCATCCATAAAGTTTGAGCCGGGCCATTTCTTTAGCTGAGGCCAGATCGGCCTGTACCATCTCAATGACCAAATCCTGTAACGATGTTTCAGGCCCCCAGCCCAGCTTGCGACGGGCTTTGGTCGGGTTCGCCGAGACTTTGCACTTTTCCGCAGGACGGATATAGCGAGGATCAACGGCCACCACTACATCGCCGACTTTTAACGCCGCCGCAATCGGGCTGATTATCGCCGCAATCACTCCTTTCTCCTCGGTGCCCTTGCCGACAAACCGAAGCTTGATACCCAGCTCCAGCGCCGCAAAGGTGACAAACTGACGCACCGTATATTGCACGCCGGTCGCAATCACAAAGTCCTCAGGTTCATCTTGCTGCAACATCGACCACTGCATTTTGACGTAATCCTTCGCATGCCCCCAGTCACGTAACGCATTGAGATTACCCAGATACAAACACTGCTCCAGCCCCTGAGTGATATTCGCGAGCCCCATGGAGATTTTACGGGTCACAAAATGCTCGCTGCGGCGCGGCGATTCATGATTAAAAAGAATGCCGTTGCAGGCATAGATTCCAAACGTTTTGCGATAATTCACCACCGTCCAAAAATCGGAAATCAGCGCAACGGTTTCCGGCGGGCAGAGAGTAGAGGTCACCATTTCATTAATTGTCATACCGTTAACCAGACCACACAGCTCGGCAGGCGATGCGTGGTAATAGCGGGTTTTCTGCTCAAGCCCCTGAGAACGGATTGCCTCAAGAAACCTCAGCGCGCTGATGTCTGCCTCAGTATAAGAAGAGTGATGACGATGGCGTTCAGCGGTATGACGTAATCCGCCGAGATTATAAATTTCATCGGGTGCAAGCCGGGCCAGCAGGTTGTTAAGTGAAGAGGTATCCGCCAGATCTTCCTCGTGAAGATAAAATCCGGGAGAATGAATACTGAACCCGTCATCAATAAATTCAGTATGCTGTCTGGCTGATAAAGGAATATGTCGATTAATACCGTGGACTGTATAGCCTTTTTTTAATAAAAGCTCAGCCAGATAAGAACCATCTTGTCCAGTTATACTGGTAATAAGTGCAACTTTAGACATACACGATCCTTGGATTACAATTAAAAAGAACGCATTTTTTTGGGATGCAAGATTAGAATTGTAAGGTCTTCAAACCAGAAAAATAAAACAGAAGTAAGATGTGAAATCAGTCAATGTCACTACATGGGATTAAATACTAATATCTTATTTTTTTGCGATCGCTAAATTCATTCCATTTCGTTTTAATATAATCATCCAGTTCCTGATGAAAACGTTCTGCAGAAAATCTCAGTGCATTATCCCGGCAATCTTGCGGGAGAATAGACTTATGGATCAGCTCAAACTGACGGACGGCCTGTATCAATGAGGTGACAGTCTGCTGCGCGAAAAACAGCCCCGTGGAATGCGCTTCTCCATAAGGTCGTATCGTTTCGAGAACGCCCCCTTTCCCATAAGCAATCACAGGTGTGCCACAGGCCTGCGCTTCGACCGGCGTGATACCGAAATCCTCTTCGGCGGCAAATACGAAGGCTTTAGCGCGACGCATATGACTCTGCATAACGGCATCGGGCTGATACCCGAGGATTTCAATATTGCTCCCGGCCTTCGCTTTGATTTTCGCCATTTCCGAACCGTCGCCGATAACCACCAGTTTTTTGTCCGGCATCTGCGTGAAGGCTTCGACAATCAGGTCAATACGCTTGTAAGGCACCATGCGTGATGCGGTGAAATAAAAATCCTCTTTCTCTTCCTGCAGTGTAAAACGTTCCACATCCACCGGCGGGTAGATAACATCGGCATCACGCCCGTAGACCTTTTTAATCCGACGGGCAATGAACTGGGAGTTCGCCACGAAGTGATCGACACCGTTGGCAGTGCGGGAATCCCAGATCCTGATTTTGTGTAAAAACCAGCGAGCGAGTTTCCCCTTCAATCCCTTATTTAATCCAGACTCCCGCAGATATTGGTGTTGAAAATCCCAGGCATAACGAATAGGAGAATGCACATAACTGATATGAAGTTGATCAGGCCCCGTCAACACGCCTTTCGCCACCGCATGGCTGCTGGATAAAACGATGTCATGTTTTGTCACATCGAGTTGTTCAATAGCGAGCGGCATTAATGGCAGATAATTTTGGTATTTATTTTTGGCAAAGGGTAAGCGTTGAATAAATGAAGTCGTGACATTTTTTCCATAGAATAATTTTCTGTTTTCATCAGACAGGAAATCCACCACCGAATACAATTCTGCCTCGGGAAATATTTTAATAAACTCAGCGATAACTTTTTCAGCACCTGCAAATGTCACCAGCCAGTCGGCGACAATTCCAACACTCACATCATGTGACATAATGGAAACCTCTGGATTTAAATTATTCCTGACACAGAATTGACAGGATCTTTTGGGTTTGCTCCTGCATCAGTTTAATATCAGCGCGGGACTCTACATTCAGTCGCACGACAGGTTCTGTATTCGAACTGCGCAGGTTAAAACGCCACTCTTCAAATTCCAGGCTAATGCCATCGGTATAATCAATCTGCAGCGCGTCACCTTCGTAAACCGACAATACGCGGCCAATCGCTTCTTTGGGCTGAAGCAGAATGCTGTTTATTTCACCGGATGCCGGATAGGCGGTGATGCGATCATTAATCATTGTTCGCAGTGACTGGCCTTTGACCAACATTAATTCAGCCACCAGTAACCACGGCACCATGCCGCTGTCGCAGTAATAAAAATCACGAAAATAATGATGCGCACTCATTTCGCCACCGTACACCGCATTCTCCAGGCGCATACGCTCTTTGATAAAGGCATGGCCGGTTTTAGACATAACAGGTACGCCACCGGCCTGCGTCACGATATCAATGGTATTCCAGCTTAAACGCGGATCATGGATGATTCGGGAGCCGGGATGTTTTTCCAAAAACGCATCGGCCAGTAATCCGACAATGTAGTAACCTTCAATAAATTCACCGGTGTGGTCAAAAAGGAAACACCGGTCGAAATCACCGTCAAAAGCAATACCCATATCAGCCTGGTGTTTGATGATGGCATCGGTCGTATCCTGGCGACATTCGGGTAATAACGGATTAGGAATACCGTTGGGGAAATTACCGTCCGGCTGATGGTGGACTTTAATAAATTCGACGGGCGCACCGGCTTGTTTAAACCGCTCTTCTAAGGCATCAACAACATGACCAGCCGCCCCATTCCCTGAGTTAAGGACTAACTTCAGTGGCCGGGTGAAATGGTCAAAATTGATATAGCTGATCAATTTATCAATGTAGGCATCGAGTACAGAAGCTTTCTCGTAACTGCCACGTTTAGCGGGATCAATCGTTTTAAAATCATTAGCTTCGGCCAGACGTTGTATTTCATGAAGACCGGTATCGCCGCTGACCGGTTTTGATTCTTCGCGCACCAGTTTCATGCCGTTGTAGTTCATCGGATTATGGCTGGCCGTCACTTCAATGCCGCCATCAAGGCTGAGATATGACGTCGCGAAATAAATCTCTTCCGTCCCCGTGACACCAATATCAACCACGTCCGTACCTGAATCTTGTAATCCCCTTGCCAGAGCCAGTTTTAAGGCTTCGCTGGTTAAACGGACATCGCCACCCACCACCATTTTTGTGGGTTTTAAATATTGCCCGTACGCGCGCCCTATTCGGTAGGCAATATCTTCATTTAATTCCGTCCCCAGTTCGCCCCTGATGTCATACGCTTTAAAGCACGTTAATTTCCCAGACATATTTCACCCTTAAATTAGCAACGGTCATAGTGGTCTTTAATACGAATAATATCGTCGTCTTCCAGATAAGAGCCCGACTGTATTTCCAGAATTTCAAGCGGGATTTTCCCCGGATTTTCCAACATATGTTGCGAACCGATGGGAATAAACGTCGACTGGTTTTCAGTCAGTAAATAGGTTTTATCATCGAGCGAAACTTTCGCCGTCCCGGAAAGAACCACCCAATGTTCTGCGCGATGATGATGCATCTGCAAAGAGGACTGACCGCCAGGTTTTACTGTTAAACGATTGACGTGATAACGAAGCGTATTCACCACATTATCGTTTCGTCCCCAGGGGCGATAAGACTCGCGATGTAAACGATATTCCCGGCGATCGTTACTTTTTAAAAACTCAACGACTTTTTTAACATCCTGCACCTGAGACTTATCAATAATAAGAACGGCATCCTTGGTATTCACAATCACCAGATTCTCGACACCAATAGCCGCCACTAATTTCTCATCGGTGTTGATATAACAATTTGTGGCGTTGTGAGTAAATACATCCCCGGTGACTGCGTTGCCTTCCAGATTCTTATTATTCACTTCCCACAACGCGGCCCAGGAACCCACATCATTCCAGCCGGCATCTAATGGCACGACAATGGCATCGGTGGTTTTTTCCATTACAGCGTAATCGACAGACTCATCCGGGCACGCCATAAAGGCGGCTTTATCCACGCGGATAAACGCCTGCTGCGTGTCAGGTTGCGAGGTTTCGATGGCTTTAAGGCAGGCGTCGAGAATGTCTGGCCGGTAAGTGGCCATCTCTTGCAGAAATCGTTTAGCGCGGAACAGAAACATACCGCTGTTCCAGTAATATTCGCCGGTTTCGAGATATTGCAGAGCGGTCGGCAAGTCAGGTTTTTCGACAAAGCGCTGCACCCGAAAAACAGGCCCCGAATAGCCGCTGAATTCCCCGCCGCGCTGGATATATCCGTACCCGGTTTCCGGCCCGGCAGGAACAATGCCAAAGGTGACGAGTTTACCCTGCTCGGCAAAAGGGATGGCGTTCTGAACCGCCTGATGAAAAGCGTCCGTATCTTCAATAACGTGATCGGCGGCCAGCACCAGCAATAAGGGATCATAATTCTCATCGATAGCACTGAGTGCGGCCAGGGTAATCGCAGGTGCTGTATTGCGGCCAACAGGCTCAAGAATAATATTATTCGACAACTGGTTAATCTGCCTTAATTGCTCCGCAACCAAAAAACGGTGTTCTTCATTACAAATAACCAACGGTTCAGACGCCTCCAACCCTTTTAATCGGGTGACGGTTTCCTGCAACATGGATTGTTCACCATAAAGACGCAAAAACTGTTTTGGATAAAGCTCGCGGGACATTGGCCATAAACGGCTACCGGTACCACCGGCCATAATGACGGGAAGGATCATGATTACCCTCGGTTGGTAAATTTGACGGGAGATAGTTAAAAACTAAAATTCCGGATAATATCGTTTAATTTACTTGCCGACTCACCCCAGGAAAATCGCTCTTTATTTTTAAAGCCTTTTTCAACTAACTGCGCCCTTAATTCAACATCACTGACAATTAAGCTTAGTGCGTTGATTATTTCTCTTTTAGATTCAGGATTAAAATATAAGACACTTTCACCTAACACTTCCGGCATTGAGGCGGTATTTGACGATATGACAGGGCAACCACAGGCCTGAGCTTCCAAAGGAGGAATGCCAAATCCTTCATAAAAAGAAGGGAACACGAACGCGGTGGCATGCTGATAAAGTTTAACTAACTCATCATCATTAACCCTTCCCACAAAATGAATGCGCGGATGATTACGTTTAAGATCCAATGTTGAGAAAACATCAGCACTGTCACCTATGATTTTCAAATCAATATCTAAATTCGCATCTGAAAAAGCATCAATTAACCCATGGAAATTCTTATGATAATTAGTGGATGATACTGCCAATAGATAACGTTCTTTGTCTGGCTCAGAAGTTACCTCTTTTGTGGGTTCAAATAAATCAGAAACAGCATTGTAAATTATTTTTATTTTTTCTTCCTGGCACCGATATTGACTTGATATTTCAGAACGGGAAAATTGGCTTACCGTGACAACCTGTTTACTGTTGCGTATCATGAGAGGTGAAATAATCCGATACAACAACCTAAAAGAGAAAGGGAAACTCTTCGGATACTTTAAATAAGTGATGTCATGATGTGTAACAACCTGATGTGAATAAAAAACAGGTGCTGTGTTACCCAAGTTGATCAATAAGGGACTTTTTCTCCTCAATAAATAGAGAGGTAAGGTAATCTGCTCCCACAAATGCCCGTTTAAACCAGGTACTTCTTCAATATTGAAACGTTTTAACAAAGACTGTTTCTTGATAGCTTTGACATCAGGAACAAGAAGTATCACATCGTCTCTCATATATTCAATCTGTAATGAGATCTCTTCAGCAAACCTTTGGACACCAGTCATATTTTGAGTTAAAAAACGGCCATTAATATATATCATTAAATAATCAACCCAGCGTTATTTAAAATAAATTTGAGAGGGGTAAAATAAAAATCGCAATATCAAACAGACTTACTTATTATTCTTGCAGGGTTGCCTACAATGATTGAATTTTCAGGAACATCTTGTATAACCAATGTTGAAGCACCAACAATGACATTATCACCGATTCTCACATCACCGATAATGACGCTGTTCGCGTATATTGTTACGTTATTACCAATAACCGGATAGGTGACACCATCTTCAAGTTTGGACCCTATGGTAACCCCCTGATAAATTCGGCAGCCCACTCCAATGCTGACGCCTCTTCCGATAACCACGCCAAATGGATGTGGAAGTCGGGTTTTGTTATTTTTTAAAACCTTAAGTCCTATGGTAAGTTCGCTATAAAGTGCGATACGGCCGTCATTGAAATAATAAATACAGTAAATAACTTTAAAAAACTTCGTGACTATCAAATAGAGTCCGCGCAGTATATTTTTCAACGATAACCACCTCGAAGTTAATGATTAAGACCGTTTATTTTTGTCAGCCATTGCTTTAGCGAATAGTTCTGACCACGCTCCCATACCAACTGCTCACCTTCTTGCGTAGTAATAACAAAGTGTTTATTTTCACTGCTGGAGACTGATAAGTTTTTATTTCTGATTATAGGAAGAAGTTTTTTGATCAACTGAGCTGACTCCTTCTCACTGCCGTCACGGTGTAGTAAGCCGAAATTATGCTCTTTATTTGTCTTATCGGCGCCATCGTCCATTAAATCATACCACCACAACCCTTTGACATAATTTTTTGATGCCGCTAAAAGCGTATACTTGACAATGTTCTGTGCCGAAATAACATTCGATACACCTCCTGTAAATTCTGAGCCGGTAGGATAGCCCATCTCAGTGATATAAAGTGAGACTGGTTTACCCACCCTGTTTGTCAACGAAGCGTCGAAGCTATCAAGGGCAATAAAACTCCCCTCCGGATCTCTGACATTTGCCGGTTCATTAAATGCATAGGGATGAATAGAAATCCCGTCGACATAATTCATTAATCCTTTATCAACCAGACTATTTAGCCAGTTAACTTCATTCTTATGTAATGGATTAACAGAGCCGGTAAGCACAACTGCATTCGGGTCTATTTCTTTTATTTTCTCAGAAGACTTTTTAACAAGATAAAGAAATATCTCATCGTCAGGTTTATTTCTTTTTGACCCTACTCCGGTTCCAAGCAACCATTCATTCCATATTTCATAGTACTTAACTTTTCCTTTATAACGTTTTGCCACCCAGGCCACATAGTCTACAAACTTATCGACTTGCTTCCGGTTCTGAGGGTATCCTCCCTGTGTATAGAGATTGCTGCCATACCCCAGAACAAATAGTGTCGAGATATCGTCAGACTGGTGACTATTTGTAGCAAAAAAATTATCTGAATTCATTCGTTCCTTCGAAAGGTTCAGTTTGCCTGTTTCATTTTGCACAGAGTTCCATGAAAATCCATCTCTCACAGAATCAAAACCCAAGCTTTTGATTATCTCTCTGTAATCATCTGACGGTTGGTTGTAGGCGTTAAGATGAGTGGCCACACCTATATCCATTTTTGCATAACTAAAGGCGGGGATAATAAATAGTATTAAAGCAAAAGTTTTGACCGGCATCATATGTGTTCCATCCGCTGTTGCTCTCTTTGAAACGTCAAAATCCAGCTAGAGTAATGATTCATAGTCTTTAAATATCTTGATTATTTTTTGGTTATCAAACTCTATGTCTGTTAAATGTGTAACATACTCTAAACCCTGGGATAACTCCGTTTCCAAATTACATATAAAGCCATTTTTTTCGTGGATTATCTCGTTAATTCCACCGGGATAGTTATTTGCTACGACAGGGGTGCCACAGGCTAATGATTCTATAACGACATTAGGATATCCCTCCCAGCGAGAGCTTGAAATAAACACGTCTGCAAGCTTCATCAATGCATAAGGATTATCAGTTGAAGGGATAAATGTTATTTTTTGACTTAAGCCTAAATAATTCACCTGCTGAGTTAATTTTTCTTTTTCTTCACCTGTACCTACTATGGTAAGGTGGAGATTGTCATTGCTGATTTTTGAAAATGCATTGATTAAAATATCAAAACCTTTTTGGTAAGTCAGCCTGCCAATAGTCAAAAGATTAACTTTATGCTTCGGATAAGAATACTCCGATTTCAGGGAAGCCATTTCCATTATCAGCTTAATGTCTAATGGGTTATTTATTTTAACTACCTTTGTTTCTGGTATCCTCATTTTCAATGTGAGATCTGCCAGCATGTCATCACTTTGGACGATAATAACGTCATAGTTTTTATAACATAATTTATACAGCATTTTTGCTAGCGGATTTTTTTCGTAAAGACTTGGCAGATTAGATTCTCTGGCAATTTTTTTTACGTTACTTCCCAATATAAAAAGAAATGGTGATATAAAGGCATTCGCTGTTCCATCACTGATTAACATCGTCTCAATATCATTTTTCTTGCAATAACGTCTGATACCAAAAATAATCTTATGCAAATTATACCGTGCGCGGCCTTTCACATTAAGATAACTAACAGGAACATCATCTGATAAATTTTTCAAAAGTGTATTACGTGTCGGATCATTGGCATAAAGTAGAACATGAGAACGGTACAACCGAGAGTTAATATTATTTATTAGATTACAAATTACGCGCTCAGCACCTGTTCTGCCAAGAAATGGCATAACAAAAAGAACATTCTTCATGTTTCTTCCAAATAATTGTTTACGTGAACTATTCAAGAGTCGTTCTCATTGAATTAAACCTTTCTTACTGCCCTAATGATATCTTTTATTGCAGGGATACCAAAAGTCATCAAAGAAAGCGATTGATAATAAAAGCAGTCTCTTGTTTTTTTGGTGAAAGCATTACTTATCCATGCCGCAATTATCTGGCTGAAGAGCGATGCATAGGCTGCACCGAGCATGCCAAACTTAGGGATTAGCAAAAAATTCAACACGACATTGATCACCAATCCGTATATCGCTCTGTATATTCTCAGATAGGTAATTCCACGGATGATAAGAATGTTGGTACTGACAGAACCTAATGAAGAGATAATATTTGCTATGACGATAATATAGATAACAGAAATAGAATTATGATAACGCTCACCAAAAAACGAATTAACGATAAATGGCGTTAGCAGAATCACCAGTAATCCTGATATCACGGTAAAAAAATGTGTAATATTGAAATATTTTCTTATGTTACTGGCTGAACTGTCGTTTGCCACCATCGGAAAAAAAGAGGCTGAGATGGCAAGAGGAATGAACATGTAAGCATCTGAGATTCTGACCGCCACACTGAATCTGGCAACATCTTCCATTCCCGTCATTTGGGCGATCATGAACTGATCTACCCGTGTGTAAATCATTACAATTAAAGTAGAAATAAGAATAGGTGACGACTGCCGTAATAAAGAAGTTAATGTCTTTTTATTGAAAAACTTGAAGCTAAGAATTAACCCACCTTTTCTGGAAACAAGAAATATCAATAAGAAAGAGAATAAATAATCAAGGCAAAATGATAGGGTATAGTAGACCAAACCCAAATTAAGATAAATTATGGTGATTTTAATCAACGAAGAAATAACTAATGCTATAACACTTGTCTTCGTAATGACTTTAGACCGCGATATTGCCTGATAATATGAGTAATAAATTGTCTGAACCTGAAAGAAAACACTGAAAGAAGAAATTAAAAAAACAGCCTTATACACATTTTTATAATCCGATAACAAAGTGTAGATTAGAAAAATTAAAACAACTATGGTTGAAAGCATCATTCTAAAGATGAAGGCGGTTGAGAAAACCTCATTAACTTTTTCAGAAATTGCAAATTCCTTTATCAGCACATTATCAAACCCAAATGCAACAATCCCGATCATTAATGAGGCTATGGTCTGAGCCAGAGAAAACACCCCAAAATCGTATACCGAAAGCTTTTGAGAGACGTATGAAAAAAGACAGAATACAACAGTCAGTCTTATCACCTTTTCTGATAAAACCCAAAGCGAGTTTGCTAAATATTTTCTCATAATCTTTCATCTAATAAATAACTAGTTATCATTACATTCTCTTTAATTTAATGCTATTACTCACTTAGTACGAAGATCATGTTTATAGCGTTCATAAAAGGGTGAAATACGGAGGGATTTTTTACATATGTACTTTCTGTATAAATAAAGCCCCATAATTGAGACCACCATTATTTTAAGTTTGGATTTAAACTTTTTTGTTGTTTTCCAGGATTGAGAGAAATGATGTATTGTTTTATTTTTTCTTTTAAACAATGAAGGGTGTTCAAAAATACATTTATCAAATATCTTAATACTCCCTGGCAGCAACTGCTCCTTACCATTGAGTTTAAACCCGGATACCGAATTCAGGAAATAACGCGTAAACAAATCATTATTCGGTGAAGTCAATGATATTTCTTCTTTCAGATACTTATCCCTGAGATTATGAATAATCGGATTTTCTTTAGAAACACCGATAACTGCCGTTCCCAAATTGCAATCCCACATAAATCCCATAAAAAGATTAAGATTCAATAAATCTTCGAAACCTGCAACAATTTCAATATCGGTATCAAGGTAAATTCCACCATAATTATATAACACGTCCAGCCTGACAAAATCGGATACGTGAGCCCATTTCTTTTGCTTATATGCGTTAAGAAGATAAGTATTGCCTTCAAGCGGATAACTCTCTTCATTCCATTCAATGATTTCATATCCTTCGGGCTTAAGACAATGAAAAGCATCAATATACTTTTGTACAGATTTCGGTTTTTTCGCTCTGCCAAACCAACAGTAATGTATGACCTTGGGGATCACATCGACTCCTTAATGGATATAGGTAAACACCAGTGGTGATTATTTTTACTGCATTTTTACCCTGACTGAATTCACCGCATTAAACTTCCGCATCACACAGAACCTGCTATTAAAAATAACACCTACCAACACTCCGGAAAATGGAGAATAAAATACCGACTCAAAAAGATTGTACGTCACACCACCGGTAAAAATGCAAAAGGCAAATAGATAATAAGCTGTTCTGGCATATTTATCATTAAAACTGGAGAGTAGAAACTTAAATAAGAAAAGGAAAACGAATACAACACTGACTGAACCGCTGATCACATACAGATACACTAATGCATTATCTGCCGGATTATAATTTTGAGGTGAAAAAAATAATGAGGGTGTTCCTATTCCACCTATGCCCTTCCCTATAAGGTAAGCATAATTATCTTTTAATAACCCCATAGCTTTAGGCCAGGTTTCATACATTCTTTGCAAAAACGTATTTGTTTCGTCGTAACGTGTCTGCCCTTGTCCTGGCAACATGTAAAAATATGAAAAAAATACGCTGAATACGATTGATATCCTTGAGAAAGCAATAGCGACGAATGCGGGTAATAACATCACCAATACTAATATTATATAGGTTAAAATAGTGGTCTTGGTCGTTGTAAGATAAATTGGGTATAGGGGGACAAGGGAAATCAATGCGTAACTTATCCATCTTTTTTTACTTCTCAGCTTATACAATAAAAAGAAGAAGCTGATTAACATCAATGTCGCTACATCAAATGATGCTGCGGTGAAACCGGGATTACGTAAAGCCCCCCCCGCTGTCCAGTCTCGCGATACTACCTTAGAATAACTACCAATATCCATAATGCCCCCTAGCCAAGGGGCACCAAAACTGCTCACATACATAACACCAATTACGCTTGTGGCAGCAAAAAAAATAAAATATTTATTTGAAGATTTCAGTAGGCCATCAAATATCGAGCCAGAATACGCCACACTAAACATAAAGGGTATAAATATATACACACCAAATAGTGTCTGAATCAGGCCACTATTAAGCGTCCCCAGCATGATATAAAAGATGAAAAGAAAAGACATAACCATCAGCGATGGTATAACCAGCAGGCTTTTTATCCATTTGTAGATTAATAGCACCAACATAATGAGCACGGCACTGTAATTAACCAATGGAACGACCATACCAATGGGACCAGAAAAGGCTTTGACAAAGATGAAAAAAATGAAAGTCGGAAATGCAAACTTTTCGATATTCATATCATACCCGATGTTATTTCTGTTTTACAAATTAGCTTAATCATTTTTTGTTGAATAAGAGTAATCATAATTTGTATAACCATAGCCGTAATAACTACTGGCTTTTCTAATAACGCTGTTAAGAATGCACCCTTTCACGCGTATACCGCTTTGTTCAAAACGTCTGATACTGACTTCCACTTCTTTGACAGTATTCATTTCGAAACGCGCAACCAACAAGGTGGTACCGACGTAACGTCCGATAATTGCTGCATCTGTCACGGCTAAAATTGGCGGTGTATCTACAATAACAAGATCATAATGTTCAGACGCCCAGGTAATCAGTGTCTCGAAACGCGGATGCATCAGAAGTTCGGCCGGGTTAGGAGGTATTTCCCCCCTTGATATAAAATCAATATTCACGGATGAAACACTTTTGACGGCTTTATCAGGGCTTGTCTTACCTGATAAAATACTTGAAAGCCCCTCATCGATATCTACTTTGAATAATTTGTGGGCATATCCTCTTCGCATATCCGCATCGATAAACAGCACCTTTTTATTGGTTTGCGAAATAACCGCCGCCAGATTGCTGCTGATAAAAGTTTTACCGGCACTCTGGCTGGGGCCGGAAATCATCAGCACATTGTTCTTGGCTTCCATCATCGCGAAATGCAGGCTGGTTCGCAGACTACGAATCGCTTCAATCGCCAGATCTGCTGAGTTTTCGACCGCCAGAAAATTAGTGGGCGATGTTTTTCTTTTTGCCTTTAATGACCGTTTTCTGTCTGACTTACTATTTCTGCTCAACCATTCGGAAAGCGGGATACTGGCGTAAACGTTGATCCCTTTCTCTTCCAATTGCTCAGGTGAATCAATGCCTTTACGCAGGAATACGCGTAGAAGCACCAATGCCACTGAAATCAGAGCACCCAGTATTAGGCCAATTAACACGATCAGCACTTTTTTCGGCTTAACGGCTTTAGGCTCAGTCACGGCCGTGTCGATGATCCGTACATTACCGATTGCACTGGATTTGGCGATACTCAGCTCCTGCTGGCGGTTAAGCAATTGCATGTAGATGGCACGGTTGGACTCTGCATCACGACTGAGTCTGGCGACTTCCTGCTGGGTCGCGGGCATGGCGGAAACACTTTTGTTCAGACGATCCCGTTCTTTGAGTAAGGTCTGGCGCTTTTCTAATAGTGCTTTGTAGGTAGGATGATCTTTAGTGTAGAGCTGTGAAATCTCTGCTTCGCGGAATGTCAGCTCATTCAACTGGCTCTCAACATTCACTATCTGGTCGAGTATTGATTTCGCCTCAAGTGAAAGATCGACAGAATCTTTCTGCCGACGGTAAGTATTCAGGGCATCTTCAGACGTGTTCAGATCCGTACGAACCTGTGGTAATTGCTGGTCAAGAAAATCGAGACTCTTGGCGTCCTGTGCGGCCTGACGGGCGATATTTTGATCGAGATAGTTCTGGCTGATATTGTTGAGAATGGCTGAAATCAGTTCCTGATTATCGCCGTTCAGCGAGAGGTTCAGGATGCCGGTGTCTTTTCCCTGGTCAGTGACGCTGAAGGCATCAAGCAAATCGTTTATCGCCCGTAATCTGCTCAGGTAATAGACGTTGAAACGGCTGCCCGCCGGAGCCTGGATATCATTGACCAGCAATGAAATCCCTTTCTCATTAAGCAGACTGCCGACCACGCCTTTGCTCTCGATATTATCGCCTTCGACCCGATAATTATTTTTATCTATAACCGTAATCATTAATTTAGGGATATCGCCGCCGCCCGAAGGCACATACAAACGACTGATCGACAGCTTACCCGGTACGTCACCGGTTAATCTTGCCCATCCCCGGCCCAGAAGAGGAAAGTATTTCTGTCTCACCACGGCCTGTAAGTTCAGGTCATCTACTGTTTTCCCGAGGATCATTCGCGACTGCAATAAGGCGATTTCTGGCGCTGACTGGGGCTGAGCGTCAGGTAATACCTGGCTCAGGCTTTCGAGGATCGCATTACCCTGTTTCTGCTCCACCTGAATCAGAGCATCAGCCTGATAAACCGGTGTGGCCAAGAGAACATAAACAATGGCCAGCACGGTGATCACCGAGGTGATGGCAATAATTAATTTACGGTGGTCGATAAGTTCGCCAATTAGACGACTTAAATCTATTTCATCGGAATCGAGTGAAGCGAGCGTTTTGGATATGACTGGAGACATGCGTTGATTTCCCTGATGGAGTTATCCGTTCAGTTTTTGTAACCAGGACTGACAGGCCTGGTCGATTAGCCGGTAAACAGATTCAAAGGCTTCCTGACTTTTTCGGTAAGGGTCGGGGATCTCCCTCTGTCCGAGCCAGTGCCCCAGCAGCATAATCTTGCCGCGCGCCTCGGGTGAGATACGGCTGATTTGCTCCTGATGAGATTTCTCCATCACCAGGATCAGGTCGTACTGGCGCCCAAGGGCAGACGTGAACTGGGTGGCGTGGTGATTTTCAAGTGCTAACAGGTGCTTTTTGGCGACCTGTATCGCTCCGGGGTCAGCCGGGTTACTCACCAGCGCCGCCATGCCAGCCGAGTCTATTCTCTTGTCGGGTAACACCTGCCTCAGCAGCCTCTCAGCTATAGGCGAACGGCAGATATTCCCGGTGCAGACCACCAAAATGGAATCAAACATTATGGATTCCACTGCCGCACGAAACGACCGGCCTCTATCATGTCGTGCACTCCCGTAATGGTGGGGACAATCTGCGAAATGACGCGGTTCCAGCGCACGACAGGCGCAGTGGTGACGTAGACAATATCGTAGGGCTGTAGCTGGAACTCGGTACTCATCACCATCGATGCGGCATCTTTGGCGTTCAGCTGGTAGATGTTGGCGATCTTGCCCTGATTGCTGCCTTTCAGCGGCCTGATAACAAAGATCCCCGAGGCATCGGCCATGCTCTGCGAAATACCGTCTGAACTGCCCAGTGCTTCCGCCAGCGTCATCCCGCTGCGATCCATTTTGAGCGTGCTTTGTTTGACGACTTCACCCATCACAAACACTTTCAGGTCATCATTGCGCGGCACAAACAGGATATCGCCGGGGTACAGCAAACGGTTCTGCGTCAGGTCGCCTTTTTGCATCAGCGCATGCAGTGAGATCTGTGTGTCTTTGCCGTTGTGATTAAGCACCACGTTGCGCCAGTCAGCGTCCGGCGCTAATCCGCCCGCCGCATTTATCGCGTCAATGACGGTAAGGGGGATATTGGTGATGGGCTGTTGCCCTGACTTCAACACTTCGCCGGTGGTATAAATTTTCTGTGAGCGGAAAGCTGCGATACTGACGTCCACCTGAGGACTTTCAATATAGGTCGCAAGACGGCTGCTGATATCCTCGCGGATCTGGCTGACCGTTTTTCCGGTGACTTTCAGTTTGCCGATGTAAGGATAGAAAATCGTCCCATCGGCATTGACCCAGTTTCCGGTATCGCTGGCGCTGCGGTATTGCCCCGCCGGTGTCGTCAGCTCTGGGTGATCCCAGACCGTTACCATCAGGACATCGCCTACACCCACGTGATACTGATAACTTTTAAGCAGTTGATCTAATTGCGGGTTAGGACGCGCCATTACCGAATCCGGACGCAACCCGTCGACCAGTCGTGGCGTTAACGGATAAACATTCACCAGTTTATCAATATCAAAATGACTGTCTGGTTGTTCGATAACCTGCTTGTTCTGAGTTTGTAAACTTTGTCCGGGTATCACGGTGCAACCGCTTAATACAACGGACGTAAATGTCACCAACGAAATATTAAAAAAGCTATTTTTCATTATCTCACATCATCTGCTGTTCAGTTTTAATATCTGCCTTCCAGAGTAATTCCGTATTCCCTTCCGGCAGTCGCAATTTTCCATTCCTGTGTGAAGATATTAAAAAACATCAACTACTCTCATGCGAAAGCCAGAGTCTTTGCGGGCATGGGAATATAAAAATCAAGCTAATAAATGATGACTTTCTCATTATGGCAATACGTTAATACGCACCCTCTTTTTTCAGTACTACGCCGACCGTTTTAAATAAGATGGCAATATCGTTCCACATGGACCAGTTTTTGACATACCAGGCATCAAGATAAACGCGGGTGGAATAATCCACTTCACTGCGTCCGCTCACCTGCCACAATCCGGTCATGCCCGGTTTACTCAGCAGGTAATATTCGACCTCGTCGTCATAACGCCCGAGTTCTGCGGTTATGATCGGTCGCGGCCCCACCAGGCTCATCTCACCTTTCAGCACATTAAATAATTGCGGCAATTCATCCAGACTGGTTTTTCGCAGAAAATGACCAATCGACGTAATACGCGGATCATTTTTCAATTTGAAAGTAATATCCCATTCCCTTCGGGCTTCAGGGTCATTGGCTAACAATTCTTCGAGCACTTCCTTAGAATTAATCACCATCGAGCGGAACTTCAGACACTTAAACGGCTTTCCCGACTGACCAATACGTTCGTGTCCATAGATAGCCGGGCCACCGTCTTTGCGTACTTTACGGGTAATATAAATCAGCAGCGGGGATAACAAGATGATAATAGAAAGCGAGGTGACGATATCGAACAGGCGTTTCGTCACACGCGATGATAATTTCGCCAGATTTTGATGCACGCGAAATATCATCACTTCCTTACTGAAAATAAATGACATATCGGTGTTATCCAGCGGCATACCGCGCAGGGTTGGAATGACCGAAACCGAGCTGTACCCGTGGATCATAAATACCCGCAGCCACGCATTGCGGATCCCGCTCTGATGGGATTCAACCGCCACAATGAATTGCGTCTTTTTACCGACGTTAGCCCGTACCCAGTGTTCATCAGACGGCATGATGCTGACGCCTTCAATCGTATCGCCCGGTTTGTCTCCCGCTTCGCTGGAAATAAACTGAGTGACGCGTAACCCCAGGTTTCTGTCACTTTTAATAGCGCCGTAGGCTTCGCGGGCATTGTTACCGCTGCCGATGATGATGGCGTCACGCTGCCAGAATCCGAAAGCATGCAGCGCCTGCTTGGTCAGCATTCTCGCCAGAGGCACCAGGATCAGGACCAGCATCCAGGTCAGTACCCAGAGGTAGCGGGAGAAATACCATTTTGCAAATGCAATGACGGCAATTTCGACCAGTGCAAAAATCAGCAATGTGCGCAGTATCTCTTTGAGCTCGAACCAGAAGGTTTTGCGGTAGTAATAATGACGCAACCGCAGGTGGAACCACGCCACGCAGCAAAAGGCGAGGAGGCCGTGCAGTACGATCCAACCCGACGTTTGTGCATCCGGAATGCGTTGTTCAAAGTGCGTCATCACGCTGCTGAGTATTCCTTTTGCCAGATAAAGCGAAAGGGTAAAACTGAGGAAATCGGACAGGGCGAGAAATAAGCTGGCGTAAATATTCCTGGTGAGAAATTTCATATACCCCCCACAATGAGTAATCATTATCGCCTCTTCAGAAAATAGAAAAAACGATGATATGGTGATAAATAAGATGCTGATAAACCGGGCATCAGCATGGCTTTTTCTGATTTTTGTAATTATTTGGTTTTTTCAAATTCAGCTAATTTTGGCTACGCTACCGCCCCTGGTTTACGGCCACCAATTTGCCAAAAAATGAATACAATAATCCGGACAACAGAATCCCCTCACCGAATATTTCTGGTGATAATTCTTTATAACTAAAAACTTGTAAAATTAATGACAGTCAACTCAATCAGAAAAAAGACCGAATAAGTTCTTCCTGATTATAAGGCGTCCACAACTGGCCTTGCATCGCCTGAATATTACTGCCTTTTAAATACTCAATATGACGGGCACTTTCGATACCGCCAATAATGACGCCATGGCTGTACGGTAAAAGATGCTCAATTATTTTGCGAAACGAGATGGTTCCCTGGTGTTGCCAAAAAAACTGCTTACTTATTTTTATATGTTCAAACTTTTCATTCATAACAAGAGCAAGACTGGTACTGCCTTCGCCAAAACTGTCTAGCCATAGAGGGCAGTCCCTGGACAGAGCGTGAAGAACCGGACGTGCTTCTCCTGTGCTGAACTCTGGAAAGTACTCGCTGACGGCAAGTCTGATATAACTGTGCTGCTGCAAGACTTTACGCATAGCGGCGTTATTCACAATATGACAGGCTATCTCGTAGTCGATACGTATTGAAAGCAGGAAGCCGTTATTAATAAAAACGTCTGCATTAATGCTGGCCAGGGTGACCTGATCGAAAAAGTCTTTTATTTTCTCTTTGGCCGGTTCGTCACTTCTGTGCAAAGGCGACTCTAAAGAGTATTCATTATTTTTTGATTTTTTCACCAGCTCAAAACCCAGTATCCCGCCCGAGACTGTCACTATGGGTTCAAAGAGATATCTGGAATCACTTCTTTTAACCGTACGCATCCCTTACCCCATGGCTAAAATAATCAAAAAGAGTTCATCGAAAAAAGTGGGTCAAAAACCAGCAATGCTTGCCTGGTGTATTGAATTTCAATTAGACAATTCTGTTTCCCACAGCATGCTTGTGTAAAAAGAACAAAGCAGAGCTGCTACTGGCGTCAACACCAATCTTTCTTAAAGAATTACACTTATGCACACTGATGGTCTTCACACTCAGCTTTAAAATATTAGAGATGCTGGTGACAGAAAGACCGGACATCATCATCACTAAAACCTTTTCCTCCATCTTGGTAATTTTATAATCAACAGATTCCTTGTTATCGGTCATGTTCTGAAGCTGTATGAATTGCTGTACTGCACTGACTATTTCAGACAACCCTTTCTTCTTTTTGAGAAACTTGAACTGTTTCTTTAGCAGAAGTCCCAGCATCAACATATCGACTTCGGAAGAAACTATCAGTATTCGCTCGGGATCAAGTATGTTGATATTTTCGTTCAGAAACTCGTAACACTTATGAAAACCGCCTCCAGAGGGATCAATAATCAGATAATCTTTGGTAAACAAACTCACCCTATCGTCACGGTCATAGAAAATGACACCGTTAACGTAAGGTAGCTTCTTGGAGATTATTTCTTTTAACGCCAGTTTAGTGAACTGGCACTCACTCCAGATTATTACCCGAGGCATTGGGCCGCCTAATAGTGTGGTTTTTAAAAACGCTCAGACCCTTCTCTAAAAAAGCGGGAAGAATAGAGCACTTTCAGAACGAGATAAAAAACATAACTATTAACACCGCTTACTTCATATTTATTCCTTACCAGTTACTGTACGTAGAGTAATCCGCAGCCAAAACTCTTCAAATCGTTTATCTCGCTCACTATTACGCCAAACAATAGGTTTCACCGATCGATTTACACTTTCTTATCGCTATTAGCCCACCAAACACTAGGCGTTGTCTTACTAATAATTCGTATTCTCAGTCAATATGTGAGCTATGTAACGCTTTTACCCATAATATTCATTGAAATCTAAGACCTTTCTTAATCGTAATTCTGATCGTTGACATAATTTTATTAACACGTGTATTGATCTGTATTTTTTGATTAAGGCAGGATATTGCGCTTTTTTAGAGGGAATTTTAGCTTTAGTTTTTTATCAAAAATAACACTAATTTTTCGATTTTGGGTAACATTCTGAAAACCTCATGGAAGCTAAAAATTAATTAGCATTTCCAGGAGGGTTATGCACATTCAAACCCCTATTAAAAAATAAGATGCTTTATAAGAGCATTCTTAATTAATGAAATTCGTGTGATTTAGGTAATGATTTCAAACGGCCAATGGCAATTAAAGGCGGGATTAGAGAGTAATATATTAAGAGCATTCTTACCCTATAAAGCGATTTAATTAAGAATCCTCTCAACATTTTAGTGATTAAAAAGTCTTACAGAAAAATAGTTTCTGGACGTGAAACATGCTCAGGAATAGTTGCCCGGTAAGAATCGGGTAGTGAATGGCTGGCTGCTGCTGTTTTCCCGCACGTGCTAATACAACAAATGCCCGTACTTTTAATTCCATTCCCCTGCGTTTAAAAGCATTGGGTTAACCTTCAGGCATCGCTCTGAGTAATGCGCGTCAGGTGAATCACCAGATACAGCAACTCATCGTTAGACATCTCCATTTCCGGCAGGTTTTTTAGTTGCCCACTACAATCTGGAATTGGCCTGCGCGTTCAACCACGCTTATCACGCCCGGCAATGCGTCAGTTTACTGACGTTCTGCCTGCCGCCGACGTGCGTTAAAATTTCACTGCCCAGCTGTGTGTAATCCATATGTTTTCCCCGGTGAAAAAAGACAAAAAAAAAGACCAAAATGAAAATGCACCTCCCCTAAGGAGAAGTGCATTCTTATTTTGGTCTTGCCTGCCTGAGCAGTGACACGCCTCAATAAAAATGCGTTGGCAACCGGCCTTAACCCGTTGCGTGGTGGAGTATCGCCATACCGCTATCCGGTCAGCAACCGCATAAATGACTTTTTGGGAGGAATATCACGAACTCTTTAAAACAGATCTCTTAACTCTGCTCCGACACCAGCACCGCCATAGTGTCCGGTTCCAGCGCGCGGAAGATATGTTCCACGTCTGCCGGATAGGAAATATAGTCACCCGCGTTCAGCTCAACCGGCGATTCGACCAGCCCGACCAGCGCGCGGCCCTGGGTGATAATGATGTGCTCGACCGACCCCTGCGAATGCGGGCTGGAGACGCGATCAGCGCCCGGCTGGGTAGTCAGCAGATAAATGTCCCGACGTGCGCCCGGCGGACAGGTGGCAAGCAGCACTGCTTTGTAATCTGCCAGTTCCGCGACCACCGCCGGGCCCTCGCCGCGGCGGATCACCTGCATTTTATTTTGCTCAGGCTCCATCAGCCGGGCGAAAGGAATATCCAGCGCGACGCAAAGCGCCCATAACGTTTCTAAACTCGGGTTGCCATTGCCCGCCTCCAGCTGCGACAGCGTGGATTTCGCTATCCCTGCCCGACGGGCTACTTCCGCCAGTGACAGTCCGGTCCGCTGACGTTCGCGCACCAGACCTTTTGAAATAACGCTGATAGGTTGTGACATTGCAGTCCCTTTTTATCTATAACGAACGATCGTTCGACTTGAAGAACAATTCAGATGCGTTCATTATAATGATTATTCGTTCGTTATGGGATTAAATTATGCGTCAGAAACTCTTTTCTCCGCTCGGAAATGATGTGGTGAAAGCCATCTTTCTGGTCTGTCTGGCCGACGGTCTGGTCGGTATCTCTTATGGTTCTCTGGCGGTTGCCGGGGGCTTCCCGCTGTGGGTGCCTCTCACGCTCTCTTTGCTGGTCCTCGCCGGTGCCTCGGAGTTTTTGTTTATCGCCATTGTCGGTGGAGGCGGCAGCCCGTTCGCAGCGGCGGCTGCCGGATTGCTGGTGAATGCGCGACATTTGCCTTTTGGCATTGCGGTGAAAGATCTGGTCGGCCAAAAGCCCCTGAGCTGGCTCGGCTGCCATATCATGAATGATGAAAGTGTGGTGTTCGGGATTTCCCAGCCTACGCATGAAAAGTGCAAAACGGCGTACTGGCTGTGTGGTGTGGGTATCGCGCTGTTCTGGCCGGTCAGTGTCATCGCAGGCGCGTTTATCGGGCAATTTATTCCTGATATTAAAGCCATCGGGCTGGACGCGGTTTTCCCCGCCATTCTGCTGGCGCTGATTTTCCCGGCGCTTAAAAATCGCAGAACGCTGATCCCGGCTACGACCGGTGCGCTTATCTCGGTAGCGGCGGTGCCGTTCGTTCCCGCCGGTATGCCGGTGCTGTTTTCACTGCTGGGATTACTGACCTGGAGAAATAGAAAATGACGCAGCAAACGCTCTGGGTTGCCGGTATTGCCGTGCTGGCCGCTGGCACTTTCCTGATGCGCGTGGCCGGTTACCGTCTGGGCTCGCGCCTGAATTTATCCCCTGCGACGCAGACGATGCTATCAGATTCAGCCACGACGTTATTACTGGCGGTGGCCGCCACAACCGCACTGTTTGAAGGTGCGCAGTTTGCCGGACTCGCCCGCGTGACCGGCGTCGGCGTAGCGCTGTTTTTAGCATGGCGCAAGGCGCCGCTTATCGTGATAATTATCGCTGCAGCGGTGGTGACGGCGGTCATGCGATTGGCGGGAATTGCGTAACGTGTGAAAAAAAATGGCTCCCTGCGGAGCCATTTTTACGTTATTGAGAATCAGCCTTACGCCACATCTTCATACTGCGGTACAGGATTGCGGAAACTTTTGGTGACGCAGGCCAGATAGATAAAACCCACCGCGCCCCAGATAAGCCCCAGGATCATCGAGCTTTCTTCCAGATTTACCCACAATGCGCCCACCGTCAGCGCGCCGCACATCGGCAGGAACAGATACTGGAAGTGATCCATAAAGGTCTTGTTGCGCTTCTCACGGATCCAGAACTGCGAAATCACCGACAGGTTAACGAAGGTAAACGCCACCAGTGCACCGAAGTTAATCAGCGCCGTTGCCGTGACCAGATCAAAGTTAATCGCCATCAGCGCAACCGCGCCGACCAGAATCACGTTAAAGGACGGCGTACGCCATTTCGGATGAATATAGCCGAAGAAGCGTTTCGGGAAGACGCCGTCGCGGCCCATGACGTACATCAGACGGGAAACGCCCGCGTGTGCCGCCATGCCGGAGGCCAGAACGGTGATGCTGGAGAAAACCAGCGCGCCGAATTGGAACGCCCTGCCCGCGACCTGCAACATGATCTCCGGCTGTGACGCGTCCGGATCTTTAAAGCTGGAGATGTCCGGGAAATAAAGTTGCAGGAAATAGGTCGCGGTGATGAAAATCGCGCCGCCAATTAACGCCGTCAGGAAAATCGCCCGTGGAATAACCCGCCCGGCGTCTTTGGTTTCTTCCGAAAGATTGCTGATACCGTCAAAACCGGTGAATGAAAAACACAAAATCGTCGCGCCGGTAATCAACGGCACGGTATGCGTATTCTCACCCCAGAACGGTTGGGTGCTGGTCAGCGTGCCATAACCGGTGCCGTGATTAACGCCGTAAATCACCATGCCGGTGATGACCGTTATCAGGATAATCTGCAACACCACGACCAACGTATTAATGTTGGCAACGGTTTTGATACTGCGCAGATTCGACAGGGTCATAAAGCCGACCAGCACCACGACAAATATCCACGACGGCACCGAAGGCACCAGTGCTTCAAAATAGATTTTTGCCAGCAGGATGTTGATCATCGGCGCAAATAAATAGTCGAGCAAAGACGACCAGCCGACCATAAATCCGACCACCGGATGAATAGATTTTTGTGCGTAGGTATAGGCCGATCCCGCCGAAGGATAGCGACGCACCAGCTTGCCGTAGCTCAGCGCAGTAAACAGCACGGCAATCAGGGCGAAAGCATAAGCCGTCGGCACATGGCCGTCGGTCAAACCAGAGACAATACCGAACGTATCGAACAGGGTCATAGGTTGCATATAGGCCAGGCCTATCATCACAACCGGAACCAGCGTAAGTGTTTTACGCAGCTCCACGCGGGAAGTGCTACCTGAGATGACGTTATCTGACATGATTTTTAATTCCCATGACGGAGAACGCCACATAAAGAGAGTGATGCACCATTTATGTTTCCTTGCGACATGACTGTCGGTATTTGAAAGTAAGTATCTATCCGGTACGAAGCCCGGCCTCTGGTTTTTGAATGTATTCTTGTAAGAAGAATGTGTTCTTGAATGACGTCTAAACGGGTTATCCCCGTTTTGCGGGGCGCATATTTTGCCCTATTAATGACCGAAATGACAAGCCGTAGAAGGCCAAACGCAGGCAATAAATAAAATACGCAGCCAAATCTGGCACGTATTGCCAAACCCGGTTCTCTGAGGGTTTATTAAATGTATTTGGGATGTAAAACAAAAGGGACTGGCGGGTTATTAGTTTTATAAAGCGGCGACAATGGCGATCAAAAAATAACGATTAAGCCTGTTAATTAACATGTCCGCCTCACAAAAAATTCCGCCAGCACGTGACCGGACAGGCATGGGCAAAATCTTAAAATTCTGGTTCGTGTGCTCTTTTGCACGTTCAGAGTTTACAAAAACCGGTCATGTAGCAAGAATGAAAAGGATGAGATCGAAAATGAGAAATATCTGCTTTCCCGCCGCAATCAATTCAGGGGTGTTACGTGTCTCTTTCAATTTCTGAATGGACGATGGCTAACGATATTGAATGCTCGCATCTGACCGCGAGTAACTCCTCATTCCCGCGTCACACCCACGATGAATACGTGATCAGCGCCAATCTGACCGGTACGGAAGAGATCTGGCTTCACGGTAAAACCGAGCTGGTTCACGCCGGGCAAATCACGATTTATAACCCTGCCACGGTGCAATCCTCACTGTTTGGCGATGAGAAAGTCGAATTCCTCAGCGTGCATATTCCCCAGTCGTTGCTGCGACAGGTCTCGGTAGATCACAATCTGCGATCCGATCACTGCGCGCCGGTGCTGACCGAGGGCGTGCTCAGTAATCCGGCGCTGTTTTCCGCGCTGCGCCATTACAAACGCACCCTGAACGATGACGATCAGGAGCAAAACTTATTGTGGTTGCTGGGCGCGTTGCTGGAAGAACCGGCGAAAGAGCAGGAGCAATCGCTGCGGCCTGTCACGCTGGCGCTGGATTTTATGCGCGATCACCTGACCCGCAAGATCCACCTCGACACGCTGGCGCAGGTCAGCGGGCTGAGTAAATTCCATTTTGTGCGGCTGTTCCGTCAGCACATCGGTATGCCGCCGTTGCAGTACCACATGCAGTTACGGCTGCTGGAAGCCCGCAATCAGCTGCGTAAAAACAACAATGCGCTGGACGTGGCCATCAGCCTCGGTTTTTACGATCAAAGCCACTTCATTAATACCTTCCGCAAAATGATGGGGATCACTCCCCATCTGTATTCGCAGTCGCTGAATGCCTGCGGTATACGCGGCCAGGCAAACTACTGACACCTATACCAAAATAAATTCGCGATAGCCGGAGATAACCACGTAAATGGCGAAATAGGAGAAGATCGCCGCCGAGGCGACGTAAGAATATCTCAGCATTTTAGTGCCCAGCATTTTCCCGCCCCAACTGCCGACGCAGCACAACACCACCGTCCAGAATACGCCGGCAATAAAAAAGCCGGTCAGGAACCACGAGGCATTCGCTGTACCGCCCTGCCCCATACGGGAAATCAGCGCGCCACCGACCGCCGCAAACCACAGGATCGCCGTCGGTGAGGACATCGCCAGCACCACGCCGCGCCCGAAATTACGCAGTACCGAACGTGGCTGGCCGTTATCGCTGGCAGACATATTCTCTGCCGGTGCCAGCGCCGCCCGGATCATCTTGTAGGTAAACCACATCAGCATCAGGGAACCGCCTACCCACAACACCCAGCGCACGCTCTGGTATTGCAGCAAAATCGTCATGCCCGCCAGCGCCAGCACCGCGTAGATAAGATCACCAATACAGGTGCCGATCCCCAGCCAGAAACCGTGGAAATAACCACGCTGCATCGCCAGCGTGATCATCGCAATATTGGCAATCCCGATGTCCAGACACAGCGACAGACTGAGCAAAAATCCATTTGAAAACGGCATCATAGCGGAAATCTCTTGATCAGCTGGTTGTACTCGATCACGTCATTAGTGGTGCCCAGGCGCGCCATCAGGATCCCGACATCTTCAGGATTGGTGTGCGGGCAATGCTGTTGCATAAAGGCTTTGGCGCGTTCTGCATCGCCGCCCAGCAGCTCTTCGCACATCAGCCGCGTCAGGCTGGCCATCTGCGTAAAGAATAGCTCTGGGTGGAAAACGATGGTCTCTGCCGACAGCTCAATGCAGCCGTGTTCACGCAAATAATTAAACTGGATCCAGGCCGCTCCGGCGTCGGGATAACTCGACGGCCCCCGACGCAGATAGCGCAGGATCTCGAGGAAATAGATCCGCGCCAGCACGTTTCGGTCGAGCTGCAATCCGTCGGCGACCTGCGGCGTCAGGCACATCAGTAAGCCGAACTGATCGGCCAGCGCTTCCTGCACCATCATCGATCCCCAGCGATCAATCTTGCTGATCTTTGGAAATACGTTTTCATTACGCACCAGCGAATGCCCGAGATCGTGCCCGCGGAACCAGGCGATCAAATAACGCTGACAAACGCGACTTTCCGGCAATTCGTCTTCCGCCCAGCCAAGGCGTGAGGCTTCGGTACGCGAAAACATCTCGAAGAGTTGCAGGTAGGTATTGGCGAAAACCACGGTGCGCCTGACCGGGGAATACTTCAGCCCCTCATCTTCCGGGAAGAAATAGGCAAAGTGTTTCGGGTAGCTGTTGGCTTCTCCTGCAATGCCGAACAGGTTGATTATCTTGTACGCACAGCCCGGCAGCGCCAGCAGGTCGGCGGCGATTTCTTTTTGCAGAAACAGCAGGCTTTCCGGAAACAGGCTGTCCATCACGTCGGAGATTTCCTGCAACATCGGCGCGGGTTCACCGAACCATGACGAGTAATAGCTTTGTTTCGATTTTCCCACCCACGTCGAGGTCTTGCCGATGCCCAGCACCAACTGCTGCTCATCAAGACCGGCAATTTGCGGCAGCACGGTTTTGCCACAGGAATCATCCGCCAGAATTTCGGCGCGCAGGAACAGGCCGCGGCGGGTATCCGGATCGTCAAACAGCGGCGCTAAGCGGAAACACTGGATCGCCATTTCTTCGCGCAGCGTATCGAGCAAACGACTTTCGCAGGCGGCTTCCAGCTGATTGATGGCCTCGGTCAGACGCAGGCAATAGTGAATGGTTTGCACCGCTTTAGGATTGATATTTTCCGGGACATCCAGATCCATCATAGAAACCTGGTATGCCGTCGCAGACGGCCAGAATGACGTAGTAAACATAATTTCAAATCCTGAGTGCGGGTAGAGAGGTGAACTCACTACATCACTCCCGCCACATCGGGTATTGGAAGAAATTGCGCACCCGCTAAGAAGTGCCAAGCCTGCGATCAACGACTACAGTTGAGTCATCCGTTCCCTCTTTGCTAAGCGCTTAACACCATGAGCTTTTCTCTCAAACATTATTTGCAGGTGCGCTCCCGGTTGCTGATATCTATTCTGGCCGGGGTGGCCTGCTTTTTTCTTCTGCCCGCCCATCTCGGGCTGTTACAGCGCCTGCTGATCGGCTGGAACGCGCTGGCGTGGCTGTATCTGTTTTTCCTGTGGTTTCGCATGCTGCGCACCGAGGCGAAAAATATTCCGCACATCGCCAAAACGCAGGATGAAAGCGCCACCCTGGTGCTGAGCATGGTGACGATCACCTGTCTGGTGAGCATTCTGGCGATCCTGATGGAACTCGGTTCGCTCAAGGACCTGAGCGGTACGCCGCGCGCCCTGCATATTTTGCTGACCGCCACGACGCTGATCGCCTCCTGGGCGCTTCTGCCGACGTCGTTTGCCATGCACTACGCCCATCACCATTATCTGCGCCGCAGCAAAGACGTGACGCCGATGATTTTCCCAGAAAAGCCTGAGCAGCCTGGCTACTGGGATTTTCTGTATTTCTCCTTCACCATCGCCGTCGCCTCACAGACCGCCGATGTGGAAACCGGCACCACCGATATGCGCCAGATTGCGCTGTTGCAGTCGGTGATTTCGTTCGTTTTTAATCTGGCGATTTTGGGGCTGTCGATTAACGTTGGCGCGGGATTGTTAAACTAGGCGCGCAAAGTAATTCACTGTTATCCGTGGAATTTCCCGCACAGAATCCTATAAGCCATAAAACAGCGATTTTAGACTTCTATACGTCTAAAACTTAGTGTAGGTTTTTACAATATTCCCCCATTTTGGTTACGTTTAAGGAAAGATTTGCTTATGCGCACTTCGTTTGTTGCCCTGACACTCCTTGCCACCACGCTGTTTTCTGCCACCACGCTTGCAGGCACCACGCTGGATCGCGTGACCAAAACAGGCGTCCTGCGCAATGCCATCGTTAACGATTATCCGCCATTTGGTTTTATCGATGACAACAACCAGCTGGCCGGTTTTGACGTCGACGTGGCGAAAGCCGTTGCACAGCGCATGGGCGTGAAACTCGAACTGATCGCGCCGGGCTGGGAAACCATCGTCGGCGGTAAATGGCAGGGGCGCTGGGATAGCTGTATCTGTTCGATGACGCCAAACACCGAACGCGCCAAAGTGCTGGATTTCCCGACGCCGTATTACAATTCCCCGGCGGTGCTGGTGGTGAATAAGAAAGATGACCGCATCAAATCCGCCGCTGATCTGAGCAACAAAAAGATTGGCGTCGGTATCGGTTCGACTTACGAAACTTATCTGCAAAAAACGCTGGTGATCCCCGGTAGCAAACCGATCGTCTTCCCGTTTGATAACGTGCAGGTCATTCCAAGCGATGAAGAAGTGGCGTTCCAAAATCTGGCGCTCGGGCCGGGCGTACGTCTTGACGGCGTGGTCTCGGATTTAGCCACCGCCAATGCGCGTATCAAACGTGCGCCGGTCTTCAAAATCGTCACTGAGCTTTACGCCGAACCGAACTGGGTCGCAACCGACAAAGGCGACGCCGAGTGGGATAAGAAAGTCGCTGACACCATTAAATCGTTGCGCGACGACGGGACGCTGGCCAAAATTTCCCAGCACTGGCTGGGCGAAGACATTACCCACGAGGTGCCGTAATGCCACAAATGCCGGACAGCCAGCCGAAGGTTGAAACGCCTGAACGCTGGCATCGCGCGCACGCGTTTACCTTTAAAACCGGGCTGACGTGGCTGATTTTGCTCAGCCTGCTGATCGGCACCTTCAGCAAGATGGGGCTGGACTGGAGCCTCATCAGCCAGAAATTGCCGTTCCTGCTCGGCCTGCGCCTGTCGCCGGACGGATTTATTCAGGGCGCGGCGCTGACCATCATGATCACCGCCTGCTCGATGTTTTTTTGCCTGTTGATCGGCCTGATCACCGCACTCGGGCGGATGTCGAATAACGCCCTGGCGTTCGGCTGCGCGACGTTTTACGCCTCGCTGTTTCGCGGCACACCGCTGCTGGTGCAGGTGTTAATCATCTATCTGGCGCTGCCGCAGTTCGGGATTGTGCTCGGTGCGCTCAGCTCCGGCATTATTGCGCTGTCGATGAACTATGGCGCATATCTGGCAGAAACCATCCGCAGCGGCGTGCTCTCGGTGCCGCGCGGCCAGCAGGAAGCGGCGCTGGCACTCGGCGTCTCGCGCTGGACGGTGGCCGTCCACGTCACCGCCCCGCAGGCGCTGCGCATCATTATTCCGCCCGCCGGTTCGATGTTTATTTCAATGCTGAAAGACTCCTCGCTGGTCTCGCTGATGGGGCTGTGGGAGCTCAACTTTCTGGCGCAATCGTATGGCCGCAGCACCTACCGCTACATGGAAATGCTGGCCACCGCCGCCGCGATTTACTGGATTATGTCGATTATCTTAGAGCTGTTGCAAAGTCGCCTTGAGCGCCGTTTTGCACAGGGTCATCGCCGCTAATTTCGCCACTTTTATTACGGATACGCCATGTCTTTTCCTGAAGATTTTCGTTTAATCAGCTATCTCTCACGGCTGGAACACGCCGTCCGTTTTCCGCTTTCCTCTTCCTACCCTGAATCGATGAGCATCGATACGCTGTTTGAACTGGCGGGAAAAGAACATCGCGCGCCGTTTATGCAAACGATGCTGGATTACCCGCCGCTGCGCGGTACGCCGGAATTGCTCGAAGCCATCGCCGCCACTTACCGGCAGGTCACGCCCCGGCAGGTCATCAGCTTTGCCGGAGCCGACGAAGCCATTTACGCCAGTTTCCAGATGCTGCTCGAACCTGGCGATCACGCGGTCGTCATCACGCCAAATTATCAGTCGCTGGAAAGCGTGCCGATGTCGCGCTGTGACGTGACCGGCGTGGCGCTGGATGAGAATAATGACTGGGCGCTGGATACGGCAAAAGTCCGCGCTGCGCTGCGGGCGAATACCAAGGTGCTGGTGATTAACTTCCCGCACAACCCGACTGGCGCGCTGATTTCGCGGGAGCAGCTGAACGAACTGATTGAGATATGTCGCGAACGCGGGATCTGGATTTTCTCCGACGAAGTGTATCGCCTGACCGAATTCGATCCGGCGGATCGCCTGCCGCAGCTGGCGGACGTTTACGAGCGCGGCATTTCGCTCAACGTCACCTCAAAAGCCTACGGACTGCCGGGCCTGCGCATCGGCTGGGTGGCCTGTCAGGACGACGTGTGGATGCAAAAGCTCGAACGCATGAAGCAGTATCTGTCGATCTGCAATTCCATGCCCGGCGAATTTCTGACCACCCTTGCGCTCAACGCCCGCGCGCCGATCCTCGAACGGGTGATGGAGCGCTCGCGCAGCCAGCTCGCGGCGCTCACCGCGTTTCTGGCGCGCTATCCGGACAGGTTCAGTCTCGCCGTGCCGAAGGCCGGTGTACTGGCGTTCCCGCGTTATACCGGTCCGGAAGGCGCAGAAGTCTTCGCCACGAGGCTGGTGGAGGAAGCGGGCGTTATGGTCATTCCTTCCGTCACCTACGCCTCAGAGCTGAACCCGGTGTCAGAAGATTTTCTGCGCATCGGTTTTGGCCGTGCCAATCTGGATCAGGCGCTGGCGGAAATGGGCAAATGGCTGGATAAACAGTGATCAGCACAGAACCTGTTTTTCCGTTAGAAAATCGATAAACACCCGCACTTTTGGCAGCATGTGGCGGCTGCTCGGCCAGACGACTGAGAACTTGCCGCCCTCTTTCAGGTGCGTCTCCAGCACAGAGATCAGTTCGCCGGAGGCCACATAGTTACGCACGATAAACTCCGGCACATACGCCAGCCCCAGCCCCTGCAACGCTGCCTGTAAAATAGATTCCAGATTATTGCTGCTGAGCGCCAGCGGCAGTTCCGGCGGGATCGGGCTGTTGGTCGCCCATTCCTGCCACTGGCCGGTGCCCGGAAAACGGTACCGCAGGCAGTCGTGATGTTGCAGGTGTTGCGGTATCTGCGGTGCGGCATGTTGCGCGAAGTACAGCGGACTGCCGACAATCGCAAAGCGAAACGGCCCCAGCCGGCGTGACATCATCTGCGAACTGCTCAGCTCACCACTGCGGATAGCGATATCAAATCCTTCATCGATCACGTCCACCATCCGGTCGCTGAAATCCAGATCCAGCTCAACCTGAGGATAACGCTGGCGGAATTCCGGCAGATGCGGCAGCAGGATCCGGTAACCGATGGCCGGTGCCGTGATGCGTAATTTGCCACGCGGGACGGCGGAGATCCGCACCAGCTCCTGCTCTGCCTCTTCCAGTTGCGCCACAATATTCTGGCAACGCTCGAAAAACAGTTGGCCTTCATCGGTCAGGCTGATGCGCCGCGTGCTGCGGTTGAACAGCCGCACGCTGAGCTTTTCCTCCAGCCGCGCCACGCTTTTTCCCACCGCTGATGCCGAAATCCCCATCCGCTCCGCCGCTCCGGCGAAACTTTCATTTTGCACCGCACGCACAAATGCCAGTAATCCGTTGAGATTATCCATTTACCCTTCTTCCTTATTCGAGCGTTTTAGTCCTGAATCATCGGACTTTCAGCCTGTTTCCGCCAGATTGCCGACAATTTATCATCAACGATATATACCACTACGGGACAAACTTATGAATAGATCCTCAACGCAACCGGCAGGCAGTCTCAGGGTTCTGGTGACGGTTTGCATCGCGGCGGTGATCCTGCCGCTAAATTTTGTCAGCGGCGCGGTGGCGACGCCGGTCATTGCCCGCGAACTCGGCGGAAGCGCGCAGGCGCTAAGCTGGGTCACGAATTCCTTCATGCTGACGTTTGGCTGTTTCCTGATGGCCGCCGGTGCGCTGGCCGATGAGATTGGCCGCAAAAAAGTCTTTATCAGCGGGGTTTCACTGTTTGCACTGCTTTCCCTGTTGCAGGCGTTCAGTAGCAGTCTGCTGTGGATTGATTTGCTGCGCGCCGCACAGGGCGTCGCCGCTGCCGCCGCGCTGGCCGGAGGTGCCGCCGCACTGGCGCAGGAATTTGACGGCGCTGCCCGCACCCGCGCGTTCAGCCTGATGGGCAGCAGTTTTGGCGTCGGGCTGGCGTTCGGGCCGTTTCTCGCCGGGGCGCTGATTGCCCATTTCGGCTGGCGCTCGGTGTTCTTTTCCGCGACGGTGATTGCCGTGCTGGCGCTTATCACCGGTGCGTCCAAAATGCGCGAGACGCGTAATTCGCAGGCGTCCGGTATCGACTGGCCGGGTACGGTGTCGTTTACCGCCATGCTGGCGCTGCTGACCTGGGCGCTGATGGCCATTCCGCAATACGGTCTTCGAAGCCCGCAGGTGCTGGCGCTGCTGGTCGGCGCTCTGCTGCTGCTGGCCATTTTTGTGTGGGTCGAGCTTCGCGTGAGGCAGCCGATGCTGGATTTATCGCTGTTCCGCTACGTGCGTTTTATCGGCGTACAGGCGCTGCCGCTGGCGACCGGATTCTGCTTTGTCGTGCTGCTGGTGATTCTGCCAATGCTGTTTATCGGCGTGAAAGGGCTGAGCGAGGAACGCGCCGGGCTGATGATGATGGCGCTTTCCGTACCGATGCTGGTGGTTCCGCTGCTGGCGGCATGGCTGACACGCTGGATTTCCGCTGGCGTACTGTGTACGTCCGGGCTGGTGATTGCCGCCGCCGGGCTGGGCTGGCTGAGTCAGGCGATTCTGGCGCAAAACGTGACGGCGATGGTTGCGCCGATGCTGGTCATTGGTATCGGCACCGGTCTGCCGTGGGGGCTGATGGATGGCTTATCGGTCAGCGTGGTTCCGAAAGAACGTGCGGGGATGGCGACCGGGATTTTCAGCACCACCCGCGTGGCCGGTGAAGGGATTTCGCTGGCGATTGTCGGCGCCATCCTTGCTTCAATGAGCCACAGCGCGCTGGCGGCGCATTTCACCTCCGGCGACCTCAGTCTGGCGGCGCAGCGGCTGGCAACCGGGAATCTGACGGTAGCTCAGCAACTTATCCCGCAGGCCAGCACGGCGCAGCTTCAGCAGTTATATACCGCGGCACTGCATCCGTTACTGCTCTGTCTGATGGCGATCACGCTGTTTTCAGCGCTGGTGGTATTGCTGGCGCTGAAAGGCAATCAGCAGGAAAGCGAGGCCGCGCCTGCCGGTCAGAACGATCTGTCGCCGTAATCGGCTTCCAGCACCGGACGCAGACGGGTATAAATTTCTTCAATCTCCGCCGGTATTTCCACTTTCGCAATAAAGCCCGCACCGCGCGGGCCGTATCCGCCAGGTGCATTGCGCAGACGCGGGATTTCACCCAGCAGCAGAGAGGCAAAACGCGGCAGCGACCACAGATGTTGATTATCACAACCGGCAAACCGCAGCCCGTCGCCGCTGCGCTCAAGCTGCGGAGTAAACACCGGCCAGCTGGTGAAAGTGATGTCAGGTCGGTCGCGCCAGACGTGACGGAAACTGGCGTCGGTACGCAGTTGCATCAGCGGATCCTGCGTCAGCAAGATGTGCGTATGGACATCGCCCGCCTGCCCGAGCACACGTCGCGCCTGCACGGCATTGTCGCCACAGTTGGTGGAGCCGGTTTCCAGCAGCATTTGCTCAGGCAGCAGGCCGAAACACTGCACACCGATATCTCCCAGCACGTCGGCTTCGCTGCGGCCAGCCGTCGCAATGTGCTGATAACGCGGGTGCTGTTGCACGGCGTGATACAACAGTTCAGTCGAATGGCCGATACCGCCGGCGATCAGCAAACGTGAAACTCTGCCCTGTTCCAGCGCCTGAAATGCTGCTTCAGCGGTGGGTAAAATGGCGTTTCCCAGCAGGATCAGCAGCGTTGGTTCGCCCGTCGGGCCATTTCCCGAGGTCCGGTCCAGAGAGAGAAATCGCGCCAGCCGGTTCATATCGTCGATCACTGCGTCAGAAAACATCACCACCTCCGTCTGATAAAGATGACTATCATAAACCTATAACACTACTCAAAAAATGGTTAAAAAACCTCACCGGTCAGATGAGGAGCACTAATCATTAATGATAAAAAATGTCATTTCATCGGGATAAAAACTTATTAATTTTGTTTTTATGGTGTTTTTATCCTTATTCGACAAAATCACGTAAAGATCTCCTTAAGGTAAATTTATTAACTTATATTTAACCTTAACGGTCGATTTCATCATGTTGTTTGGGTCAGGGATCTTTTCCAGGTTTGTGAGAAACACGAATCCCGCCTGTTTTGTCGCCGGTAATTGTTTTTTTTAGCTGTTTTGATTACTTCATGACCACCAGAGGATTTCCACATGCCGTTGCGAAAGCGATGGCATGCATGCACACCAGTGTAAGCAGGTATTGGGAGTCATCATGGGCGAAAAAAATTCTTTATTACTGGCTATTCTGGCCGCGGCAACGTTAACACTGACCGCAGGCGCACAGGCAGCCGGGACATTAACAGGGCAAGTGGGCGTTCAGCTGACTATCAGCACCGGTTGTACCGTCGGTAACGGCACCGCCACCGGCGGGACTAACCAGTGGGGTACGTTGAACTTTGGTAATTATGCCGATTTAACCAGCGTAATCAACGGGACAGTGCTCGGCGCTAACGGCACCAGCGCGGTGACCGTCACATGCAGTACCGGTCTGAGCCCGACCCTCTCACTCAACGGCGGCCTCGCCGCAGCCGGCGGTTTACGTACCATGACCTCCAGTGGCAACAGCATCCCTTACCGTCTTTATTCCGACACAGCGCGTACTACCGAAATCGCGATCAATACGCCGATCACTCTCGGTACGGGCACCACTGCGCAAAATATTCCGATTTATGGTCGCGTACTGCCTGCTGACCAGACCAGCACCACGCCAGCTGCGGGAACTTACAACGATACGGTCGTCGCCACCCTTGCCTGGTAATTCGCTGACACGTCAGGGCTGAGACGTCCTGAACGGTTGGAAAAAGGGTCAGTCAAGGAAGGAATGGTCATGGACATCAAAGTACCGTTGTTGCCAGCCCTGATTGTGCTGCTATGTCAGGCGGCTATCCCGTCTGCGTATTCTGCGACGCTTGGGATAACCGCAACACTGTTGCCTGCCTGTACGGCGGGCACAACGGTGGGCAGCAACACGACGTTCGGTACGCTCAACTTTGGTAACTACGCCACCCTGTCCAATGCTATCAACGTCACCAGCGCCCAGCTGGCGGGGTCGATTCGTGTTAACTGCGTCAGCGGGCTGAGCTACAAAATCCTGATGGACGGTGGTACTGCGGGCAGCGTGACCGCCCGCAAGATGGCAAACACGACCAACAGCGCATTAACGGTGGCGTATAACCTCTATACCAGCGCGCCACGCACCACGATTTGGGACAACGTTACCGGCCTCAGCGGCACGGGTTCCGGCACCGATCAATGGTATCCGGTGTATGGCCGGGTGCCGATGCAAACGACACCCGCCGCCGGTGTGTATACGGACACGGTCAATGTTACCGTCAGCTGGTAGCGGGGGCCGAAAAATGTCTGAATGCGCCCTCTTCCTGCTGGCTTCGTGGTCAATCCTCTTTTCCCCTGCCTTGCTGGCAGCCGCCGCCACGAGCAGCTTTACCGTCAACGCCACCATCACCAATGGCTGCGCGTTTGGCACATCCCTTAGCAGCCCGGTCACCAGCCTCGGCACCATTAATTTTGGCTCCTTTGCCTCCGTTCCTGCCAACATCGATGTGGTCAGCACCTCCGGCGCGGGTTCCGTCGTCGTGACCTGCACCCCCGGCGCGACGGTGGCGATTGCCATGGATTACGGCACCCACGGCGGTTCGGCGACACAGCGTTACATGGCCAACAGCGGTGCGACCGCCACGCTGGCTTATCAGCTTTATCAGGACTCAGCGCATACCAGGGTGTGGGGAACGGCTGCGCTGGCGATGACCGTCAGCAGCTTTCCGGCCACAACGCAAACTTACCCGGTCTATGCCCGGTTGTTTTCCTTCACGACGTCACCCACTGCGGGCACTTACACCGACACGGTGACCGTGACATTAACTTATTGAATCATCAGGATGTGAACCATGACTGTCACTTTTTTACGCGTTATAACCCGTCTGATTATGGTGTGTGCGCTGTGCGTGAGCGGACAGGCTTTTGCCGCCAGTTCGGTGCTGGTCTGGCCGGTGTATCAGATAATCGAGGCCGACCAGAACGGTTCCGCCCTGTGGCTGGAAAACCGGGGAGCGGATCCGGTGTCATTGCAGGTAAGGGTGATGGCATGGAAGCAGGAGAATTTTAACGAACGCTATGCCGATCAAACCCAGGTCGTCGCCAGCCCGCCGTTTGCCACCGTGGCACCCGGCCAGCGCCAGCTGATCCGCCTGATTCGCAATACGCCCGTCCCGGCCAAAACCGAAAAATCCTTTCGTATCATCATTGATGAAATCCCTTCTTCACTGAATGCCTCCCCGGATGGCCAGTCCAAAGCCGTGGTCGGCCTGCAATTACAGATGCGCTATCTGCTGCCGTTATTCCTAGATGGCGAAGGCATATGGACCAACGACCGTACCGATGTGAAACGCGATCCGGCTTCGGCCACCAGGCCGGTACTGAAATGGAGCGTGGATACCGAAGGCGGCAAAATGCTGCTCAAAGTCAGAAATACCGGCACCGTTCACGCGCGTCTGAGCAACGTATTCTGGTCGGCGAATGGCAATAACAAACAGGGCGTCAAAACCATGGTCAGCGGGTTTATGGGATACGTGCTGCCGGGGCAGGAAATGCGCTGGCCGGTGCCAGCGGGAGTGATCCCCGGCGGACAGCTCAACGCGCAAATTGCGGATAACACCCAGCCCATCGTGATCCCGCGCGGCGAATAAGGCCGGGGCGTAAGCGATGTCATCACGACGCCTGAGGCTGTCTTGCAGACGATCCTTCAGCCTGTGCCTGATTTACGCAGGCAGCACCGGCATGTCCGCATTTCCGCTGCTGGCCCTGGCCGATGAGTACGGTGCGCTGCCGGATGCACCCCGCGCCGCGCCTGTCGTGATGGACGCCACCTATTATCTGACGCTGGTGGTCAACGGCCAGACCGATAATCAGGTGGTGCCTGTCATCTGGCGCAGCGGCGCCTACTTTGTGGAATCGGGCGTACTGGCGAAAAACCATGTGCACACCAACGGCCAGCAGCAGGGGCTGGTGAACGTCTCCGCGCTGCCCGGCGTGAAAGCCAGCTACAACGCCGCCCTTCAGCAGATGATCATTCAGGTGCCGGATGACTGGTTGCCGAAGCAGGATGTCAGCGGCGATAACCTGATCGGCTACACGCCCGCGCAAAGCAGCACCGGGTTACTGTTCAACTACGACGCCTATTACACCGATCCGCACGACGGGCCGCGCTCGGTCGCCACCTATCTGGAACAACGCTTATTCAGCAGCATCGGCATTCTGACCAATACCGGCACCTGGCGTTACAACATGGATAACAGCGGGAATAACGGCGGCAGTGCGCAGGACGGTTATCTGCGCTACGACACCTACTGGCGCTATAACGACGAACAGCGGCTGATCAGTTATCAGGTCGGGGATTTCGTCAGTAACTCGCTGACCTGGAGTAATTCGGCGCGCATGGCCGGTTTACGTATCAGCCGTAATTTCAGCGTGCGGCCTGATCTGGTGACCTATCCGCTGCTGCAATACAGCGGCACGGCGGCGGTTCCGACCACGGTGGATCTGTTCCTCAACGGGTATAAAGCCAGCAGCAACAACCTAAATTCCGGGCCTTTTACGCTGACCAACGTGCCGTACATCAACGGTGCAGGGGAAGCGACCGTCGTTACCACCGACGCCCTTGGCCGTCAGGTTTCCACCAGCGTACCGTTTTATGTTTCGAACACCCTGCTGCGCGAGGGACTGAGTGATTTCGATGCGTCACTGGGGGCCGTGCGGCAAAACTACGGTATCACCAGCGGGGATTATTCCGACGCCGCGTTCAGCGGCATTTATCGCTATGGCATCAACAATTATCTGACGCTCTCCTCACACGGCGAAGCCACGCAAGGGCTGACGCTGGGCGGCATCGGTGCCGATATGGCGGTCGGGCATTGGGGAACAATCAGCGTCTCCGGCAGCCAGAGCCGCGCCAGTCGTGCGCCGACGGACAGCGGCGAACTCAATACTGATAACAACAGCACCCAGCTCAACATCAACGGCGTGCCGAACAATAACGGGATGATCAGCGCGTCGGCCAATGCTGACGGTGACACTGACCAGAAAAGCGGCAATCAGTACACGGTCGGGTATTCCTACTATTCCACCCGCTTCAGCCTTTCGGCGCTGCGCTCAACCCGCAGCCCCGGCTTTCAGGATCTGACGTCTTACACCAGCGACACTCGCCTCAGCCGCCAGGCCGATCAGGTGACGTTCAGCACCTCGCCGTTCGGCCCGTCCAACGGCACGGTAGGTATCGGGTATTACGACGTCGAAGCCTACGACCGCAGCCATACGCGATTGCTCAATCTTTCCTACAGCCGCTCACTGTGGGGGCAAAGCAGTATGTTCCTGTCGGTCAACAAAACTCTGAGCGACAGCGGTTACAGCGCGCAGTTGCAGTTCATCGTGCCGCTGGATTCGGGGGCGAGCGTCACCGCCGGGATGCAGCGCGACAGTGCGGGCAATTATCAGGAGCAGCTCAGCGCCAGTAAAACCGCGCCGACTGACGGCGGGCTGGGCTGGAATCTGGCTTATACCGGCGGGCGGGATCCGTATCAGCAGGCCGATGCGACGTGGAAAACGCGCTACGCCACGCTGGAAGGAGGAATGTATGGTGAAACCGGTAAATACACTAACTGGGCAGATCTCAGCGGATCGGTGGTGTTCATGGCCAATGACGTCTTCCTGTCGGATAAAATCAACGACGCCTTTATCGTGGTGGATACCGGTCATTACGCGGGCGTGCCGGTGATGTATGAGAATCAAAAACAGGGCAATACCGACAAAAACGGCCACCTGCTGATCCCGACGGTCAGTTCCTATTATCCCGCGAAAGTGGATATCGACACTCTGCCGTTACCGGCTGACGTGGTGGCGACCCGCGTTACCGACAAAGTTTCCGTGCGCCAGAGCAGCGGCGTGGTGGTGGAGTTCCGGGTGAAAAAAGTCCTGTCCGCCAATATCACGCTGCACAACGGCCAGGGCCAGCCGCTGAAAATCGGCACGCTGGTCACTGAACAAAATAGCCAGCAAACCACCGTTATTGGCTATGGCGGTCTGGCCTATTTCAGCAATCTTGCGCCTCACAACATGTTGAGCATACGTCAGGAAGATGGCTCAGTTTGCCGGATTGGCTTTGACCTCAACGTTAACAGTCACAGCATCGAGCAGGTCGGCCCGCTGGTCTGTCGCAACGGCCCGGTATCAGGAGAGAACAATGAACAAAATCCGTAGATGGACGGTCAGAATGCTGATGTCCGGCGTGCTGCTTTTCAGCATTCAGGCCGCGCAGGCGGCGTGTACCAGCTCTTCCGGTAGCGGGACCTTTGCTTCCAATAACTCATTTACCATCGGTACGACCGCCGAACAGGTGACGGCCACCAGCGGTTTTACGTGCACCGGCAGTGCGCTTTCCTTGCTCAGCACCAACACGGTAACGGCGACCATTGCCTCGACGGCCAACGCCTCCGGCACTTCAGCACGGCTGTATAACGACACCAGCAAACAGTATCTGCCCTACATTATTTGTAAGGATAGCGCCTGCGCGACGCCGGTCAACGTCGGTTCATCGACCACCTGGAGCAGCACCACGCTGCTCGGGCTTTTGGGATTGTTTAACGCCAGTGACGGCAGTCTTCCGCTGTACCTGAAAACCTCGACCGGTTCTAACCTGCAGGCCGGAACCTACACCGATACCATCAACATCAGCTGGGCCTACCATATCTGTTTTATCGGCGTTGCCGGGCTTTGCGTCTACACCGACGGCACGGCCAATACCGCCATCGCCGTGACGCTGGCGGTCACTAACTATTGCTATATCGACAGTGCGCCCAACGTCAATTTCGGCTCGGCGGCATTCCCGGCAGGTTTCGCTTCCGTAACCTCCAACTCGTTGAGTGTGCGCTGCACATTGGGCGCGACGTACAGCGTCAACCTCAACAGCAGCAATAACAGTAACGGCTCATACCGGCAGATGTCATCAACGGTTAATTCGGTGACCAGCTATCTGCAATATCAGTTACTCAAATCCGATGCGACAGTGTGGACGACCGCCAACAATACCGCGGCAACGGGCACCGGTTTATCACAAAGCATTCCCTATACCGCGACGGTAAATGCCACGCAGGCGAACGTGCCCGCCGGAAATTACAGCGATACGGTATTGGTGACGGTGACATATTAAAGAAGGGAAAACAGAACCGGTGCGCGGGGAACGCACCGGCTGAAAGGCTTACAGGCCTTTGAGGATTTTCATGGTGGCATCGACGTCAATTTCATCTTCAGAGAACACGTGAGTGGTGTTCTGGAAGGTGGTGATCGCCAGTTTTTTCAGCGTGCGCGTGGCCGCCTTTTTCTCTTCTTCCTGCGGGCGGATGCGGTTCATCAGCAAGCCCACGGAGAGCACGGCATTCTCTTTGTCTATCTGAGAATCCGCCGGCACTTCTTCGCTGAACGCGAGGAAGGATTTGATGCTGGTGATTTTAATGCGCTCACCGGCAATAAAGATGTATTTGCTCTCTGGCTCGACTTTCACCGCAAAGGCAGACAGGCCTTTGTTGTTGGTGGTCGGCTCAAAGGTAACTACCGCGTCTTTCTTAATCAGATCCGGGTTTGCGACTTTAATCACGTGGAAATAACGGTTATCGCCGTTTTCATCTTTGATAAAACCGAAACCTTTATCTTCAAACCAGGTTGTGATTACGCCGTTCATCGCTTACCGCCTAATTATTCGTTCAAGATGTCTATTTTGCAGGGCGGCAGTGTAATGCAGAATGACGACAAAGTCCTGCGATTTACTGCCTTTTCCCTGCGTTAATGCGCCTTTCTGAAGGTCAGATTAAACCGGTAGGACCCGGTCAGGGGATGCTCTCCCGCTTTCAGCGGTAAAACGCCGTGATAGCGCAGCCGCGATGGCCCGCCCCACACCACGATATCGCCGTGCGTAAGCTGAACCCGCTGGGTTTTGTCGCTGCGCTCCATGCCGCCGAACTGAAATACCGCCGGTAATCCGAGCGAGACTGAGACGATCGGCTGCCCAAAATCATGCTCATCTTTGTCCTGATGCAGGCTCATTTTCGCCCCCGGCTGATACCGGTTGATGAGACACGCATCGGGATCAAAATCAGGGAAACCCGCCTCTTTTGCCGCCTTCACCGCAATGGCGCGAAACAGCGCGGGCATCGGCGGCCACTGTTGCTGATTTTCCGGTGACGTTGCCTGATAGCGGTAACCGGCTTTGTCGGTCACCCAGCCAAAATCCCCGCAGTTGGTCATCGCCACCGACATCGCATAACCGCCCGGCGTCGCGCGATACTGAAACGGCACCAGCCCGGCGATCCGGTCAATTTCCGCCAGCAGCTTTACGTCATCTTCCAGCGCCGCACCGCGCAAAACCACTGCACCAGGGCAAAGATCCTCACGCCAGTTGGAATGAAAATCGGGATGATCAAAAAGATCTAAATTCATGTCAGCCTCCAGAGCGTTACTCCATTAATTATAACAGCAGGTTTGAGACAGACTCAGAATCCAGATTATTGTAGGGTTGTAACGTTTCAGCTAAGGTTCAAAGAGATCAAAAATACCCTATTAGGAGAACATCATGAGTCGGGAAATCAACAAAGACACGCAGTTATGTATGTCCCTTTCCGGTCGTCCCGGAAATTTCGGTACCCGTTTTCATAACTACCTGTATCAGGCGTTAGACCTGAACTTCGTCTACAAAGCATTCAGTACCCAGGATATCGAATCCGCAGTCAAAGGCGTGCGTGCGCTGGGGATCCGCGGCTGCGCGGTGTCCATGCCGTTTAAAGAAGCCTGCATTCCGTTTCTCGATGAACTGGATCCGTCCGCCACGGCCATTGCGTCGGTGAATACTATCGTCAACGACGACGGTTTCCTGCGCGCCTACAACACTGACTACATCGCCGTCGCCAAACTTCTCGACAGCCATAAAGTCCCGCGTGATGCGGTCTTCGCCCTGCGCGGCAGCGGCGGCATGGGTAAAGCGGTGGTGGCTGCCATCCGTGACGCCGGTTTCAAAACCGGTTATATCATCGCCCGCAACGAAGCCAACGGCCGCGCACTGGCCGAGGAATACGGTTACGAATGGAAAGCTGAAGTCGGCGATTTGGCGGTGGATATGCTCGTCAACGTCACGCCAATCGGCATGGCCGGTGGCCCGGAAGTTGATTCGCTGGCGTTTGATGCAGATGTAATTGATCGCGCCAGCATTGTCTTTGACGTCGTCGCCCTGCCGGTCGAAACGCCTCTTATCCGCTATGGTCGCGAACACGGCAAGAAAGTCATCACCGGCGCAGAAGTGGCTGCATTACAGGCTGTGGAACAGTTTGTGTTGTACACCGGCAAACGGCCTTCGGATGAACTGGTAGAGGAAGCGGCTAAACACGCCCGGAGCTGATCCAGCCTCTGAACATCAACATCTGACAGTAAAAAGCCTCCAAAATCAGGAGGCTTTTTTTATTTCTATCCGCCACTGTGCATCACCGCACCAGACAAGGCCGCTTCGGATCAAACGTCCAGTCAGGAACCAGGAACTGCATGCCTTGCGCGTCATCGCGTGCGCCGAGGCCCATGCCTTTGTAGAGTTCGTGGGCTTTCATCACCTGATCCATATCCAGCTCAACGCCCAGACCCGGTTGCTCCGGCACGCGCACTTTGCCGCCTTTGATCTGCAACGGTTCCCTGGTGAGACGCTGATTGCCCTCCTGCCAGATCCAGTGGGTGTCGATAGCAGTTATTTTGCCCGGCGCAGCGGCGGCAACATGAGTGAACATCGCCAGCGAAATATCAAAATGATTGTTGGAATGCGAGCCCCACGTCAGACCCCATTCATGGCACATCTGCGCCACGCGCACCGAGCCCTGCATGGTCCAGAAATGGGGATCCGCCAGCGGGATATCTACAGATTTTAGCTGGATGGTATGCCCCATCTGCCGCCAGTCGGTAGCAATCATATTGGTCGCGGTCGGCAGGCCGGTGGCACGACGAAATTCTGCCATCACTTCACGCCCGGAGAAGCCCTGCTCTGCGCCGCACGGATCTTCCGCATACGCCAGCACGCCGCGCAGCTGTTTGCCAAGTGCGATCGCTTCAGCCAGCGACCAGGCACCGTTCGGATCAAGCGTGATCCGCGCCTGCGGGAATCGCTGTGCCAGCGCGGTGACGGCTTCCGCTTCTTCGCTGCCCGCCAGTACGCCGCCTTTAAGTTTGAAATCGTTAAAGCCGTATTTTTCATACGCAGCCTCTGCCAGACGCACCACCGATGCCGGAGTCAGCGCTTCTTCATGGCGCAGGCGATACCAGTCGCAGGCGTCGTCCGGCTGGCTTTGATAGCCGAGCGACGTTTTGTTGCGGTCACCGATATAGAACAGGTAGCCGAGCATCTCAACTTCATCGCGTTGCTGACCGTCGCCAAGCAATGACGCCACCGTGACGCCGAGATGTTTGCCGAGCAGATCGAGCATCGCCGCTTCAATCGCGGTGACGACGTGAATAGTGGTGCGCAGATCAAAGGTTTGCAGCCCGCGGCCTGACGCATCGCGATCGGCGAATTTCTCACGCACGGCGGTCATGACGTTTTTGTATTCACCGAGCGTTTTGCCGACAACCAGCAGCGAAGAATCCTCCAGCGTCTGACGGATTTTCTCGCCGCCGGGCACTTCGCCGACACCGGTGTTGCCGCTGCTGTCCTTGAGGATCAGAATATTACGGGTGAAAAACGGGGCATGTGCGCCGCTGAGGTTAAGCAACATGCTGTCGTGTCCGGCTACCGGGATCACCTGCATGGAAACAATTTTTGGTGCAGAGTAAGAGGTCATAGAAGCTCCTTAATGAGCAAAATCCGTTAGTTTCGGCCCATCGCCGGACGCTTGCGATCAAAGCGCCAGCCGGGGATCAGGTACTGCATGGCGGCGGCGTCGTTACGCGCACCGGTCGGCAGCTTCTTGTGCAGTTCGTGGGCGCGATGGATCTGATCCATATCGATCTCCACACCAAGCCCCGGTTTTTCAGGGACTTTGATCTTGCCGTTGACGATTTGCAGCGGCTCTTTGGTCAGGCGCTGATGACCTTCCTGCCAGATCCAGTGCGTGTCGATGGCGGTCGGTTTGCCCGGTGCAGCGGCGCCCACGTGAGTAAACATCGCCAGTGAGATATCAAAATGGTTATTGGAATGACAGCCCCACGTCAGACCCCAGTCGTCGCACAGCTGGGCAACGCGCACCGCGCCCTGCATCGTCCAGAAATGCGGATCCGCCAGCGGAATATCCACCGACTGCAACATCACTGCGTGCTGCATCTCGCGCCAGTTGGTCGCAATCATGTTCGTTGCCACCGGCAGACCGGTAGCACGGCGAAATTCCGCCATCACTTCACGGCCTGAGAATCCCTGCTCTGCACCACACGGATCTTCTGCATAGCTGAGGATCCCCTGCATGTTTTTGCACAGGCCAACCGCTTCATCCAGCAACCACGCACCGTTGGGGTCAACTGTGATGCGCGCATCCGGGAAACGTTTTGCCAGCGCTTTGACTGTCTCGATCTCCTGTTCGCCGGGCAGTACGCCGCCTTTAAGTTTGAAATCTTTAAAACCGTAGCGATCCTGTGCCGCTTCTGCCAGTTGCACCACGGCGTCGCTGTCCATCGCCTCCTGGTGACGCAGGTGATACCACGCATGCCTGCCCGGTTCACCCGCCGCTTCTTCACCCGATAAATAGGGAAGATCGGTTTTCTGCCGGTTGCCGACGTAGAACAGATATCCCAGCACCGTCACTTCTTCGCGCTGTTTGCCCGGCCCGAGCAGTTCGCAAACCGGCACGCCAAGGAATTTTCCCATCAGATCGAGCAGTGCGGCTTCCAGCGCGGCGACGGCGTTGACGCGCAGCTCAAATGTCCACGCGCCTTTGCCGAATGAATCAAAATCCGACGACTGATTACCGGTGTGGATCTGATGCACCAGCCGGTTCATCCGCGCGACTTCCTGGCCTTTAACCTGAGAAATGGCGTCCACAAGCGTGGTGTAAATCACTTCCCCCCCCGGCGCTTCACCTACGCCAGTATTACCCGCGCTGTCGGTCAAAATCACAATATTGCGGGTGAAATACGCCCCATGCGCGCCGCCGATGTTCATCAGCATACTGTCGTGCCCTGCCACAGGAATGACCTGCATATCAGTGATGATCGGGGAAGATTGCGTATTCATCATGTTTCTCCTTTTCTGTATTTCAGAACGGACGTAACTGGATGCGTTCGATTTTGCCGACGATAAACACATAGCTGACTACCGCCAGCAGCGCGTGGATCCCGACGTAAATCAGCGCGCCGTTAAAGGAACCGGTGGTGCCGATGATGTAGCCGATGGCGATCGGCGTGACGATGCCGGAGACATTGCCAAACATGTTGAAAAGACCGCCGCTCAGCCCGCTGATTTCTTTTGGCGCGGTATCTGCCATCACCGCCCAGCCCAGCGCGCCGAGGCCTTTACCAAAGAAGGCGAAGGCCATGATGCCAACCACCATCCACTCGGTATCGACGTAGTTACAGGCAATCATCGACATCGACAGCAACATCCCGATGACGATCGGTGCTTTGCGTGAAAATGTGAGGTTATTGGTTCTGCGCATCAGCCAGTCAGAAATGATCCCGCCCAGCACGCCGCCGAGGAACCCGCAGATCGCTGGCACCGACGCCACCATCCCCGCTTTGAGGATCGACATGCCGCGCGCTTGCACCAGATAAACCGGAAACCAGGTGATGAAAAAGTACGTCAACGCATTGATGCAGTACTGGCCAATATAGATGCCAATCATCATGCGGGATTTCATTAATTGTTTAATCTGGAAGAGTTTTTCACCTTTGACGGCCGCTTTTTGGGTGGTCTTCTGATCCATATTGATCAGCGCACCCCCCGCTTCCATATAATCCAGCTCTGCCTGATTCACGCCGGGATGATCTTTGGGATCGTGGATCACTTTCAGCCAGATGAAACTCAGGATGATCCCCAAACCGCCCATGAAGAAGAAGACGTGTGACCAGCCCACTTCGTGCGTCAGCCAGCCCATGATCGGTGCGAAAATTACCGTGGCGAAGTACTGCGCGGAGTTAAAAATCGACACGGCGGTGCCGCGTTCCTGCGCCGGAAACCACGCAGCGACGATTCGGCTGTTGCCCGGAAAAGACGGTGCTTCAGCCAGCCCGACCAGAAAGCGTAACGCGAACAGCGAGACCACAATGCCAAAGCCGCTGAACACATCGACAAAGCCTTGCAGCAAGGTAAATAAAGACCAGATGAAAATACTGTAGAAATAAACTTTTTTAGACCCGAATTTATCCAGCAACCAGCCACCGGGTATTTGTCCTATTACATAGGCCCACGAGAATGCCGAGAAAATATAGCCCATCCCGACGGAATCCAGGCCGATGTCTTTCGCCATTGCCGAACCGGCAATCGATAATGTCGCACGGTCGCCGTAATTAAAGGAGGTGACGATAAATAACATCACCACTATCCAGTAGCGTGCATTCGTTCTTTTTTTCACGGCACTGGCTGATGAAACGAGAGTTTCCATGGTGTTCTCCGGAATTAATGACAATGCCTGCACCTAAAGGTGCAAGTCATTCCGTCCGCGCAACAGAACTGTAGGGTTCAGAGAGGAGGGAATGAAGCCAGTATAAGAACAACACTTGAGCAACTCATTAGGCAAAGCACCAAGCATCAGCACGGCTTCGCATTTATCTTAAGGCGAATGCCCAGCGTCATGCGAGTCAGTTCACGAAAAATGAAACAGCTGTGATGTACGTCACGCGTATAAATAAGCGAAATAACCTGCCGCCTGAAAATATCACCGGCAGGCTTATTTTCAGGACGGAAATAATAATCAGATCTGATCATTATCTAATTGCAGGGCCACATACAGCAGCAGGCGATCGTCGAAATTACCCAGATCTAATCCGGTTAATTCGGAAATTCTGTTCAGACGATATTCCAGCGTATTTCGGTGAATATATAACGCTTTCGAGGTGGCCGTCGGCTGGACGTTATTATGGAACCAGGAGGCTAAGGTGCGGCGCAATAATCCGTTGCTGTCGGTGGCTTTTAAACGCGCCAGCGGCCGCACCAGTTCGTCGGCCTGCCAGCCGCCGCGCAGACTGTCGAGCAGCACGGGCAGGATCAGATCCTGATAGAAATAGCAGCGCTGTTCGGGCATTCGCTGTTTGCCGACGGTCATGGTGGTACGCGCCGTGCGGTAAGAACGGGCGATGCTGCCGGGGCCGGTGAAGAAGTTGCCGAGGGAAATACGCACGCGCAGACGGCCAGTTTCGGTCATGCGCGAAAGCAGGTGATCGATGCGCTGACGGTGGCCGTCGGGATCCCAGCGATCGTAGCTGTTAAGCGCCGGTTTCAGCACCACCATTTCGGTCAGGGAAACAATGGCGATGAGGTTATCGCGCTCAGGCGTAGTGAGCAGCGTTTGCAACTGTTGCAGCTCGGCCATGGCGGAATCCACGCCGAGCTGGCCGCTGTCCACCTCCACCACCGCCGCCACGCGCGGGCGGTTCAGATCAATGCCCAGCCGCTGCGCCCACTCCTTCAGTGCCGGAGAGAGCTCGTCCACACGGATAAGATTAAGCACCAGCTCTTCACGCAGACGGCTGTCCTGCGCCAGCATGTGCAGCAGCCGCGCTTGTTCAAGCATCATTTCAGCAGTCATGCATACCAGTTCACCGTACTGGCGCAGCTGTAATGGATTACCGGTCAGGCCGATGACGCCGACGATCTGGCCGTCAATGCGCAGCGGCAAGTTGATGCCCGGACGCACCCCGTGCAAATGCCGTGCGACGCCTTCATCAATATCAACGATACGCTCTTGTGAAATCGCCAGCAGCGCGCCTTCATGCAATTCGCCAAGGCGCTGGTCGTCGCCGCTGCCAATGATTTTCCCACGGCCATCCATGACATTCACATTACTATCAATAATTTGCATGGTGCGGGCAACAATTTGCTGCGCCAGCTTTGCATCGAGATGGTACGCCGACATGGGTTCCCTGCCTTGCTGTTTTTCTTATTCAGACCAGCATACTCAGTCGCCGTCAGCCAGACATTATGCAAATGCCCAAAGAGCAGGAGAACCCGTTGAAGTTGCGGGTAAAGTCACAGTTTTAAGCAAATGCACAGAAACGTTCAGGAGGATGCGTAAATAGCAGGCAAAAGAAAGGCACGCCGGAGCGTGCCTTGTGGAAGTGCTGTCAGAATTATTGCGCTAACAGGTAGATTGAACTGTCACCACGCAGAATATCCAGCGCCAGCACCGATGGTTTGGTGTCGAGGATTTTACGCAGTTCGCCCAGGTTGGCGACTTTCTGCTGGTTCACGCCGAGGATCACGTCGCCTTTTTTCAGGCCGATACGTGCTGCGGTAGAACCCGGTTTCACTTCATCGACTTTCACGCCTTTCTTATCGGCAGCGGCATTGTTGCTCAGTTCAGCGCCTTCGATACCGGTGTAAATATTGCCAGAATCGACTTTCGCGGTCTGAGTACTCTGCTCAATAGTCACGTCCACGTTCACCGGTTTGCCGTCGCGCAGCAGGCCGAGGGTCACTTTAGTGCCGATTGGCATAGTGCCGATGTCCGCACGGAACGACGCAAAGCTGGTGATCGGTTTACCGTTCATGCTGAGTATCACGTCACCGGCCTTGATGCCCGCTTTCTCTGCGGCAGATTTCGGCATGACCTGGCTGATGAATGCGCCGCGCTGTGCGTCAACTTTCATGGCTTTCGCCAGCTCAGAGTTCAGCTCGGTACCCATGATGCCGAGTTCGCCACGTTTCACCTGACCATATTCGATCATCTGTTTGGACAGGTTCTGCACCATGTTGCTTGGGATCGCAAAACCGATACCGATGTTGCCGCCGTCCGGTGCCAGAATCGCAGTGTTCAGGCCGATCAGTTCACCGTTAAGGTTCACCAGCGCACCGCCTGAGTTACCACGGTTGATCGCCGCATCCGTCTGGATGAAGTTCTCGTAGTTCTCGATATTCAGGCCGGAACGACCCAGCGCAGACACGATACCGGAGGTCACAGTTTCACCCAGACCATACGGGTTACCGATAGCTACCGTGTAATCACCGACGCGCAGCTGACCGGAATCGGCCATCTTAATCGCCGTCAGGTTTTTCGCGTCCTGCAACTGAATAACCGCGATATCAGAACGCGGATCTTTGCCGATCACTTTGGCGTCAAATTTACGGCCATCGTTCAGCTGTACGCTGATTTTGGTGGCGTTATCCACCACGTGGTTGTTAGTGACCACATAGCCTTTCGCAGCATCAATGATGACGCCGGAACCCAGCGCACGGAAATCTTCTTTCTGCTCAGGAGCTTGCGGCTGGCCATCCTGACCGCCCCCCTGACAAACCGGCGAGCCCTGGAACGGTGAACCGTCCTGGCACAGCGGCGAATTCTGACCAAAGAACTGCTGGAACTGCTGGCCCATACGCGGCGTTTTAGCCGGGGCGCTGCCTTCAACGTTCACGCTCACCACGGATGGCATGACTTTTTCCAGCATTGGCGCCAGACTTGGAAGCTGTGTCGTACTTGAAGAGGCTGTTTCAGCAGCCAGTGCAGAAGAAACCGGGGCCATTGCCATACCGATACTTAGCGCTAAGGCGCTCAGGAATAAACTCGATTTTTTCATTTTCAGGATCTCTTAAAATTATTGTGGCAACCAAAATAGTCGCATTGCTTGGTAGTTGTGATACTGAGATATAATTAATAGCGTGAAGTTCATCAGGGTCGATCGGTTAATAGTAAAAAAATATTGTCGATATTTACAAAAGCCGCTTTTTCGGACAGATTCGTAAAGAAAATAAAAGACGTCTACATTTGTTCTGAAAACGATAACTATTCAGCCGCCATTAAGCGTCGATATTCGTCATAAGCATATAAATCAGTCATACCACTGATATAATCTTGCAACATTCTCGCCCGATAATAAAACTCCTGCACCGCAAAAGCTTTCTCAGGTATCCCTTCCAGACCCACGACCGCATTGGTATAGGCTAAACGATGTTTCGCCGAAATCTTATGTAAAAGCCGGGTTTCAATCGGATAGGCGCGGTGCGTATCTTCCTGATCAAGTTGGGTAAAATCTTTCAAAGACATATCCAGCAGCGGGCTGTAAATATCCAGTAAACCGCTGATTACGCGATAACCCTGTAATTCCAGCTCTTCGACTTCCGGATGATTGAAAACCTGTTTGAACGCCACGCGTTTATAAATTTCCAGCAGGCGATTAGCCTGACTGTCATCTTCCAGCAGAGCATGATTAAAGGTGCCGTCATAAATTTCCTGCACATTATCAATGAATCTGCGCGCCGCGTGCGGTACCAGTTGCTTGACCGTTTGCACCCGTAATTCCATAAAGAAATAATCCACCGGATTGCGGAAGGTTTTGGCTTTATCCATCTTTTCATACGCGGTGCGAACGACTTTATCAAAGAAATCGCCCTTTTCGATCTCGCCCCATTCGCGCCAGAGATAGCTGTACAGTTGCCCGACGCTGAAAATGTTTTTCTCGACCGCATCTTCTAAATCGGCGATGCAGTAAGAAATGTCGTCTGCCGCTTCCATAATGTAGGTGAGTGGAAAACGGTTGAACTGGCCCAGCCCGAGTTCACTGCGCAAGCGCCGAATAAACGGCTCCTCGGCCAGATAAAAACCGGGCTTTTTCATCAGGTAATCATGCGAAGGCAATTTTTCGGTGGAATACGCCGGACGCGTGTATTTCAGAATACAAGCGGTCTGGCTGTAGGTCAGATTGAGTTTAAGCAGCGTAAACACCAGACGGATCGCCTGCGCATTGCCTTCAAAATTTGACAGATCGTAGCGGATTTTACTGCGCAACTCGTTGAGCGGTTCGGCGCTTTTCTCCAGCCGCAAACAGGCGATGGTACAGGCATCCGTCACCTGATATTCCCGACCGCAGCTGGCGGTATCCATGCGTTTTCCAAACCAGTTGTTGATCGCCGACTCACCAAAATGCCCGAAGGGAGGGTTGCCGATGTCATGCATCAGGCAGGCCATTTCCACCACGCTTTCAAAGGGATCGGTGACATCGGTCAGGCCGTAGGTGTCGAGCTTGCCCTGACGGCGCAGGCGATGCAGCACCTCTTTGGCGATGTGACGGCCTACCTGCTGCACTTCCATTGAGTGCGTCAGGCGGCTGCGGACGGCGGCGTTTTTTTCCAGCGGAAAAACTTGCGTTTTTTGTTGCAGGCGGCGGATGGCGGCGGAGTTGATGATACGGCCACGATCGCTTTCAAACTGCCGCACCACATCGTACTCATCACGCGCCTCAATGGGCGAACTGAAAGGACGCTGAAAATTGAATTTCGTTTTAAAATCGATCCCGGACATGAATTCCCACCTTTTCAGCCACTCACACGCCCGGCAGAGGCGAACTCTGCATCCCAAACGCATTATCTCTTACCTTTAGCCATGATAGACTATCGCGCATTGTTTTCGGTATTAATGCCGATATTAAAGCGTCAATTCCGCCTCTGCTGCGGCCAATTTCACCCACATCTGCGAGTATTCATATGAAAGTAGGCATCATCGGCGCTATGGAGCAGGAAGTGACTCTGCTGCGCGACAAAATCATCAACCGTCAGACCATTGAACGCGCGGGCTGCGAAATCTACACCGGCCAGCTGCACGGCGTTGACGTGGCATTGCTGAAATCCGGCATCGGTAAAGTCTCGGCGGCGATGGGCACCACGCTGTTGCTGGAACACTGCCAGCCTGACGTAGTGATCAACACCGGCTCAGCCGGAGGGCTGGCGAAAACGCTGAAAGTCGGCGATATCGTGGTTTCTGATGAAGTGCGTTATCACGACGCCGACGTCACCGCGTTCGGTTATGAGCCAGGCCAGATGGCGGGTTGTCCGGCGGCGTTTACCGCTGATCCGATGCTCATCGAGCTGGCTGAAACCTGTATCCGTCAGTTAGATCTCAACGCGGTACGCGGTCTGGTATGCAGCGGCGACGCTTTCATCAACGGTGCAGCGCCACTGGCACGCATCCGTGCCACTTTCCCGAACGTCGCGGCAGTCGAAATGGAAGCGGCGGCTATTGGCCATGTTTGCCACCTGTTCGGAACGCCGTTTGTCGTTGTTCGCGCGATTTCAGACGTGGCCGACGGCGAATCCCACCTGAGCTTCGAAGAGTTCTTGGCTGTTGCAGCACAGCAATCCACCCTGATGGTGGATGCGATGCTCAAAGCGCTGGCTGATTCAGAAGAGTGATGGTGCGCCGGTTTTGTCTCATGCTGAGCGTGCTGTTGCTGCCCTGGGTGGCAACAGCAGCACCCGCGCAGCGGGTGATCAGTCTGGCACCCAATCTGACAGAACTGGCGTTTGCCGCCGGGCTGGGGGATAAACTCGTCGGAGTGAGTGCTTACTCTGATTATCCTCCGCAGGCGGCCAAAATCGAGCAGGTAGCGAACTGGCAGGGAATTAACACCGAACGTATCGTGACGCTGAAACCCGATCTGGTGCTCGCCTGGCGCGGCGGCAATCCGCAGCGTCCGCTCGATCAGCTGACGTCGCTTGGCATCCATGTGGTGTATCTCGACCCAAAAAATGCCGGGCAAATCGCACAGGCGCTGGAAACGCTTTCTGAGTACAGCCCTGATCCCGCCATCGCAAAGCGCGCAGCGGCAGATTTCCGCCAGCAATGGCAGGCGCTGAAGCTGAAATATCACCGCGATAATCCGGTTCCTGCCTTTATTCAGTTCGGTACACAGCCGCTGTTTACCGCCTCTGCGGCGACAATGCAAAGTGAAGTGCTGGAACTGTGTGGTGCAAAAAATATTTTCGCCGACAGCCGTGTTCCGTGGCCTCAGGTCAGCCGGGAGCAGGTTTTAAGCCGTCATCCGCAGATTATCGTTATTGCAGGCGGAAAATCGCAGAAACAGGTGATTGAGGATTACTGGCGTTCGCTGCTCAGCGTGCCGGTTATTACGCTCGAGTCTGACTGGTTTAGCCGTGCGGGACCGCGTATTTTGCTGGCCGCCCAACAGCTGTGTCCGCAGCTCGCTGACTTACCTCAGAGGTAAATACTCACTCATATTTTTGGTGCAGGACCTTTCCTGCCGCCCTGTAGCACTTTTCTGAATTGGTGATTTATTAATCAAAATCAATGAATCGACGCTGGCATCTGTTAACATGTCCGGCGTAAAATTCTTCGTACTTTGATTGTCACCGCTTTAAAATTATCTCTTTGTTTAACCAAAGAAATAATAAAACAACCGGCATCTGATACGACAAAAGCGCGGCTAAAAATTCATAACGAATTAAAGACCGCCAAAATTAGACCGATAACCCTTTTCAGCCACGCTGACTTATTGCTCTATTTACATTGATCTACACCAGCAGGAAAATTTAAATGAAAGCTTTATTACTCAGCGTGTTGCTCACCCTGAGCCCGTTGGTTGCGGATGCGGGCATGACCAGTGGTGATATCAACATCAGCCTGACTATTTTACCGACGTGTCAGGTGAACGCCGCGCACACCGGGACGTCAGTGACCTGCGCCAGTCGCACAATGAGCCTGCCGCACATCAGCGAAAAACTGCTGACTTCCGTGCCCGGCATCAGCGTTGGCTCAAAACTGGTCACCGTTGAATGGTGATCAATGGGTAAGTACTTACTTACCGCTAAGCCCTTATCAACTGAAAAATCCCATTAAAAAAGCCCGTCTGCATCAGCAAACGGGCTTTTTGTTTTATACGTTCAGAACACTCAAATACTGAAGGACGAACCGCAACCACAGGTTGTTTTGGCATTCGGATTGGTCACGATAAAACGTGAACCTTCCAGACCTTCGGTGTAATCAACGGAGCCACCGACCAGATATTGCAGGCTCATCGGGTCAACCACCAACGCCACTCCGGCTTTCTCGATGGTCATGTCACCGTCATTGATTTTATCATCGAAGGTAAAACCGTACTGGAACCCGCTGCAACCGCCACCGGTGATATAAACACGCAGTTTCAGGTTCGGATTTTCTTCATCAGAAATCAGGTTCTGCACCTTACGCGCCGCGGCCTCAGTAAACTGTAACGGCAACGCGGTTGTTTCATTCATCAACGCTTCACTCATAATTTCTCACTCCCAATCCGCATCTGTTCAGGCCGCCAGATTGACTGTCTGAATAATGAACTCATTATCTTATACCTGAGTTAATGCTTCAAGTATGGGCATTTTTCACGGCGCTGTCCTGCTTATTGGTGCTCTCGTCGGCAGTTTCTGCCTGCGTTTTTTCAGCATTCTCACGTTCCTGCTTCTGTAACGTGCGGGTCAGGATCGCTGAATACAAGGGCTTACCGCCTAAAAACTGCGCCAGCAGGGTCGCACCCAGGCAGGTGACGATCATCGGCAAAATGAGCTGATAGTTGTCAGTCATCTCCAGCACCAGCACGATCCCGGTCAGCGGAGCGCGGACGCTGGCGGCAAATAACGCGCCCATTCCGGCAATCGCGAAGGTCGCCGGTTCAATGCCGTATTGCGGGAACCACGACAGTGCGGCAGTGCCGAAGGCCGTGCCCAGCAAGGTACCAAGCGCTAACATCGGTGCGAAAATTCCGCCCGGCGCGCCGGAGGCAAAGCACAGCAGCGTGGTCGCAACGCGCACAATAAAGATGAACAGCAGCATCAACAGACTGTATTTTCCCGCTGCTGCCAGTGGGATCAGTGCAAAGCCGCCGCCCGCCGCTTCCGGCTGAACCAGCCCGAGTAAACCGCAAAACCCACCCAGCACGCCACCGATAATCAAAATCTTACGCATATTGCCGCCGTGCAGCCGGGCGAACATATCCTGCGTGCGGAAGATAAGCGCGTTGAAACAGACGCCGACCACGCCAAACACCATCCCTAACACCAGATACAACCACAGCGTGTTAAGTGGGGCATTGGCCAGTTTGCCGACTTCAATGACCGCCACGTCGCCATTGAAAATACGGAAAACGATGCTCGACATAATCACGCCGATAAACACCGCTTTTATCGAAATCAGGCTGTAGCGAAATTGCAGCCGCATCTCTTCGAGGATAAACAGGATACCGGCCAGTGGCGCGTTGAAAGCGGCTGAAAGCCCCGCCGCCGCGCCGGTTGCCAGCAGAGAGTGGCGCGCTTCGGCGCTGCGTAGCCGGAAGATATCCACCATCATTTTGCCGACGTTGGCGCCCATCTGCACCGTAGGCCCTTCCCTGCCCAGCACCATGCCAGCGCCGAGCGTGCCCATGCCGCCAAAGAATTTCACCGGGATCACCCGCCACCAGCGCACCGGCCGCAACTCTTCCAGGGCACCCTCGATTTCCGGAATGCCCGAGCCGCCCGCCTCCGGCGCGAAACGCCGCACGAGGTAATAACCGCACATCGCCAGCATGGCCGAAAAAACAAAGGTCAGCGGCCACAGTAAAATCCAGTAATCGCTGAAAATTCCCAGCCCGGAAAGTCTCACGGCCATCACCCAGTTCACCGCTTTTTCGAACGCGACACCGAGTAAACCGGCGACGGTTCCCACCACGGCGGCGACAATCAAAATAGCGACCGGCGTTTTGTCACGACGCAGGAACATGCGCAGCACTTCACTGCGTTTACGCGGGCCCTGGGCGAGTGCCGCCTCAGGCATTTGGGGAGTTGATTCATTCATCGGCGATGGAAAAATACAGAAAATGTAATGGAAGATGAATGAATTTAATCACACAAAATCGAGTCCCGACAGGACTCAGGACAAAATGCCGCACGGTTTACGATTTGATAACGTCGCTCAGTTCACTAGAATGGGCGCATTGTTATCCCTTATGTCTTAAAGCATCAAAAAACCAGGAGCCGAATAATGAGTAAGTCAGAAAGTCTGTTCACGCAGGCGCAAGCGCTAATCCCGGGCGGGGTGAATTCGCCGGTACGTGCCTTCTCCGGCGTCGGCGGCGTCCCGTTATTCATCGAGCGTGCTGACGGTGCCTTTTTGTTTGATGCCGATGGCAAAGCCTATATCGACTACGTCGGTTCCTGGGGCCCGATGGTGCTCGGCCACAATAATGCGGAAATCCGCAACGCGGTGATCGAAGCGGCGCAGCGCGGTTTAAGCTTTGGCGCGCCGACCGAAATGGAAGTGAAAATGGCCGAACTGGTCACCGGACTGGTGCCAAGCATGGACATGGTGCGCATGGTGAACTCCGGCACCGAAGCCACGATGAGCGCCATCCGTCTGGCGCGCGGCTTTACCCATCGCGATAAAATCGTCAAGTTCGAAGGCTGTTATCACGGCCACGCAGACTGCCTTCTGGTGAAAGCCGGTTCCGGCGCGCTGACCCTCGGCCAGCCCAACTCTCCGGGTGTCCCGGCGGATTTCGCCAAACATACCCTGACCTGCACCTATAACGATCTGGATTCCGTTCGCGCCGCGTTCGAACAGTTCCCTGACGATATCGCCTGTATTATCGTTGAGCCGGTGGCCGGCAACATGAACTGCGTACCGCCTCTGCCGGAATTCCTGCCGGGTCTGCGCGCGATTTGTGACGAGTTCGGCGCGCTGCTGATCATCGACGAAGTGATGACCGGTTTCCGCGTCGCGCTGGGCGGTGCTCAGGAGTATTACGACGTCGTGCCGGATCTGACTTGTCTTGGCAAAATCATCGGCGGCGGTATGCCGGTAGGTGCATTCGGTGGCCGTCGTGAAGTCATGGATGCGCTGGCACCGACCGGTCCGGTCTATCAGGCGGGCACGCTTTCCGGTAACCCGATTGCCATGGCCGCCGGTATCGCCTGCCTGACCCAGGTCGCTCAACCGGGCGTCCATCAGACCCTGACCGACCGTACCACCCAGCTGGCAGAAGGTTTGCTGCACGCGGCGAAAGCGGAGAATATCCCGTTCGTCGTTAACCACGTCGGCGGCATGTTTGGCCTGTTCTTCACCGATTCAGACACCGTGACCTGCTATCAGGACGTGATGAAGTGCAACGTTGAGCGCTTCAGAAAGTTCTTCCACCTGATGCTGGAAGAAGGCGTCTATCTGGCTCCTTCCGCGTTCGAAGCCGGATTTATGTCTCTGGCGCACAGCAAAGAAGATATCCAGCGCACCATCGACGCCGCGCGGCGTTGTTTCGCGAAGCTGTAAACCGGCATTCGGTAATCAGCAGACAGCAAAAAGGGGCCATCTGGCCCCTTTTTTATTGCATCAATTCCGGCCTTATTTCGCCTGCTTTCTCAGCAGATAGATAAAGTACGGCGCGCCGATGAAGGTGGCGAGCAGACCGGCGGGGATCTGATTCGGGAACAGGAACATTCGGCCACACCAGTCGGCAAACACCATCAGCAGTCCGCCGAGAATACTGGCGACCATCCACTGCGGCATCGCGCGGCGAAAGCCCATCATTCGCGCCATGTGCGGTGCCATCAGGCCAATAAAGCTCAGCGGTCCGACCGTCAGCGTCGCGGCGGCGGTCATGATCGCGGCCAGCATCAAAATCGCCATACGGCTTGGCGTCAGCGCCATGCCGACGGATTTTGCGGTCACGCTGCCAAGCGGCAGGATGTTGATCCAGCGGCGCAGGAACGGCACCAGCAGCATCAGAATTGCCGCCAGCCCCAGCGTGCGCCATGCAGCATCAGCGGTGACGGAATAGGTAGAACCCGAAATCCAGGTCAGCAGGCCGCCCATGCGCGGATCGCCACTGGCCAGCAGAAGCGTCAGCAAGGTGCTGAATGCGGTACTCAGCGCGATACCGGTCAGCAACATCCGTTCGGCGGAGAAGCTGCGTATTCCGGAGGCCACCATGATCACCAGCAAGGTGACAGCCGCACCGGCACTGCCCGCGGGCAACAGCCAGACAAAGGCATCGCCCGGCACGATAAACATCATCAGCACCACGCCAAACGCCGCGCCGGAGCTGATACCCAGCACTTCCGGGCTCGCCATGGCGTTGCCGGTCAGTTTCTGGATCAGCACGCCCGATGACGCCAGCATAATGCCCGCCGCCAGCGCCGCCATCACGCGCGGCATTCGCCACGGCAGCAGCGCCTGCAAGTCGGCACCCGTCGACCAGTTCCAGCCGGTGGCGTTGCGACCGGCCATCAGCGCGACGGCCAGCCCCACCAGCAGCACCAGTAATGCCAGTGACACCCAACGCACCAGGTGCTGACGCTCATCCGGCACCTTGTCACCCTGATCCATCGGCGGCGGCGTCATGCTGTTACGCAGACGCGGCAGCAGCCACAGCAGAAGCGGCGCACCCACCAGCGCGGTAGCGGCACCGGTCGGGATTTCCATCCAGTATCTGGTCAGGAATTGCATCACCTGATCGGTGAACCACAGCAACAATGCGCCGATAAGCGGTGCCATCACCAGCCGCGCAAACAGGCGGCGTGCGCCGAGCATTTTCGCCAGTAACGGGGCGAACAGGCCGATAAAGCCAATCATGCCAACGGCGTTAACCAGCTGGGCACTCATCAGAATGGCCAGCGCCAGCACCGCAAGGCGCGCAGCCGATAATCCCAGACCGAGATTTTTCGCCACACCGTCGTCCAACCCCAGCAAGGTCATCGGACGTTGCAACAGGAACGCCAGCAGCCAGACGATAATCACGCGCGGCAGCAGGAACGAGGCGATATTCCAGTCCTGCTGATTTAGCGCCCCGCTGCTCCACATGTATAAACTTTGCAGGCGCTGATAGTTGAACAGCCCGAGCAGGCCGTTGACCGCGCCGCAGTACAGGCCGAGCACCAGACCCGCGAGGATCAGCGTCACCGGTGAAAGTCGTTTACCCCAGGCGATACCGAAAACTAAAACACCGATCACCACCGCACCCAGCATGGCCGCAAACTGCTGGGTGACCAGTCCCCCCGGCAGCGCCCACAACGTGGCGATAGTCAGGCCGAGCTGCGCCCCGGCTGACACGCCGAGCGTCGCCGGTTCCGCCAGCGGATTGCGTAAGACCTGCTGAAAAAGTAAGCCCACCAGCCCGAGGCCGGCACCCGCCAGCAGCGCCACGGCGATACGTGGCAGCGAGCTGTAGTGGAACAGCATCTGTTGAACATCATCGATATTGGGCTGCCAAAGCGCGTGGTGCCACAGGGAGTAAGGCAGTTGCTGATGCAGGTTATAAACGCTAAGCGCCCCGGCCACCAGCGTCATCAGAATCAATAAAATCAGCGAAACGCTGAGTGCGCGGCGGTTCATACCGGTTTCCCCAGAGTGCTGTTAAGAATGCGGCAGAAATGCATCGCGCTGTAGGTCGCGCCGTAGAACCAGACCGCAGGCACCACGGTGAACTGATTGTTGCGAACGAACGGCATAGATTTCCATAACGGGGTGGGCGCCACGGCATCCATGATGTCAGCGCTGCCGTGATCGAAGCACAGCACACGGGCATTTTTGATGCTCGCCAGGCGTTCTATTCCGACCGACACACTGCCCCAGAAACTGCCTTCACCCTGCCAGGCATTGGTCAGCCCGACGTCACCCATGACTTCCTGAAACAGGCTGCCCTCGCCGAATACCAGCACATGCCGGGTGTCGATAAAGGTGATCAACAGAACGGGTTGTTGCGCGACGGGTTTCATCAGCTCGCGGGTTTTTGCCAGTTGCTGGTGATAAAGCTGCAAATGCTGTTCAGCGCTCCCCTGCAAACCAAGATAATCCGCCAGTTTGTGCAAGGATTTGATCGCCAGTTGCAACGGCTTCGCGCTGCCGTCGTTGGCTTTCACGTCAATGACCGGTGCAATCGATTCCAGCTGTGCCGTTTTCGGGCCATAGCCCTGCGTCACCAGCAGCAATGAAGGTTTAAGCTGCTGAATAAGTTCCATATTCGGTTCGGTGCGCTGACCGACGTCAATCACCGACGGGCCGAGTTTTGGCTCTTCCACCCAGAGTTCGTAATTGGGAATGTCGGCGATGGCCATCGGCATCACGCCCAGCGCAATCAGCAGCTCGGCGGGCAGCCATTCGAGGGCAATAATACGGCTGAGATCCGGTCTGGATCCGGCGAATGTCGGCATGGAAGCCAGCAGCGGGGATAACGCCATCGCTTGTAACAGACGGCGACGCGTGAGCCCTGAAAAAGGAGGAAAATCAGACATATCAGTATACGAAGCTCACCGGAGCACCGCCCGCCGGATGCGGAAGGATGCCCATCGGAATACCATAAATTTGTTCGAGAACGTCGCCGCGCATCATCTCTTCCGGTGCGCCCTGGGCTATCATTTCGCCGCCACGTAACGCCATCAGCTGGTCGCAATAACGCGCCGCCATGTTCAGGTCATGCAGGACGGCGATCACCGTTAAGCCTTTCTCGCGGCTCAGGCGCTGGATCAGCGCCAGCACGTCTTTCTGATGCGCGATATCCAGCGCAGACGTCGGCTCATCAAGCAGCAGGCAGCGGCTGTCCTGCGCCACCATCATCGCCAGCCACGCGCGCTGACGCTCGCCGCCTGAGAGACTGTCCACCAGACGATGGGCAAAGGGTTTCAGACCAACCAGCGTGATAGCTTCTTCGACTTTTTCTTTATCCTGATGCTTAAAACGACCGAGCGCGCCGTGCCACGGATAGCGGCCAATCGCCACCAGTTCCTGCACCGTCATGCCTTCTGCCGCCGGAAGCTGCTGGGGCAGATACGCCACCTGACGCGCAAAGGCTTTGCTGTCCCACTGCGAAAGCGGAGTGTCGTTGAGGAAAATCGTGCCAGCCGTGGCGGACTGATGCCGTCCGAGCATTTTTAACAACGTCGACTTACCGGAGCCGTTGTGACCAATCAGGCCACAGACTTTTCCCTGCGGGAACGTCAGCGACAGCGGCGCCAGCAGCGTGCGTCCGGGCACTGAAAAACTGACGTCTTGCAGGCGGAATACGCTTTCTGGCAGCGATGTGGACGGGTGTACGTTGTTATCAGCCATAAGATTTTCTTCGTTTACATCCGGATTTGACGATGAGTTGAATAGGAAACGGGCACGACCAGCGTGCCCGGATTTCACAGCGTTAATGCAAACTAACTATTAAAATCTGAATGTTGCTGTGGCGACCACCTGACGCTCCGCGCCCCAGTAGCAGGCATAATCGCGGTAGCAGCTTGCCACGTATTCGCGATCCAGCAGGTTATTGACGTTCACGCCAACGGAAGAGCCCGGCAGACCAAAGCGCGCGAGATCGTATTTGATCGTCGCATCCACCAGCGTGTAACCGGCAACGTTAAAGGCTTCGTTAGTCTTGTCGCCCGTGGTGTAGAAGCTGGAGGTTGAACCGAAGTAACGCACACCGGAACCGACGGTCAGGCCGCTCAGTGCGGTTTCGTGGAAGGTGTAATCCGCCCACAGTGTGGCCATATTCGCCGGTACTTCAGCAGGACGTTTGCCTTCATAAGCAAGATCGTGCGTGTACTTCGCATCGGTATAGGTGTAAGACGCCGTCATGTTGATGTTGGCGTTGAGTGCGGCTTTCGCTTCCAGTTCCAGACCACGGGAACGAATTTCACCTGACTGAACGCTGAAGGTATTCGTCTGATCGGTAGGATCATTGGTCAGGTTTTTGGTTTTCGTCAGCTGATATACGGCTGCCGTCAGACTGATCGGACGATCGTTCGGAATGTATTTCACACCCGCTTCGTACTGTTTACCGATTGATGGATCAAACGGCTTTCCATCCTTGTTAGAACCGGCTGTCGGTTCAAAGGATTCGCTGTAGCTGAAGTACGGGGAGATGCCGTTATCAAACAGGTAGTTCAAACCGCCGCGCCAGGTGAACTGCTGGTCATTAATTTGCGTAGCGCTGTTGCTTGAACGGGTAAACGTCGAGCTTTTGGCAAAATCATAACGACCGCCAACGGTCAGGATCCACTTGTTCCATTCCGCCTGATCCTGCGCGTACAGACCGGTTTGCTCCTGACGGTTCAGGATTTCATACGGGAAGTACAGGGAGACATTGCTGTTGCCGTACTGCGGATTGCTCATGCTCAGATTGCTGGCGGAACCATAATCGGCATCAATGTCGTTACGCATACGCATGTAATCCACGCCCATCAGCAGGGTGTGATCGACATCAGCGGTAGCAAATTTAGCCTGCGCCTGGGTATCCACGTCGAAGTTAGCCAGTTTCTCTTTTGACTGCACGTACGCGCGGCTCATCACGCCATTCCCGACATAACCAGTACCGTAAACGCCTTTGTACTGGGTATCAAGTTTGGTGTAACGCAGGTTCTGACGCACGGTCCAGGTGTCGTTAAAGCCGTGTTCGAAGCTGTAACCGACCATTTTCTGATTGCGGGACATCTTGTTGCTTTCTTCGCCTTCGTTGAAGTCGGTCGGCAACTTATGCGCTTTCCCGTTAGCGTCGTAATACGGCACCACGGTGCCCTGACGCGGTAACCAGCCGTAGAAACCGGCATCCGGCTCATTCTGGAAGTTGCTCAGGAAGGTGAAGTTGGTTTTGTCATCAGGACGCCAGGTGAAAGACGGCGCGATACCGTAGCGTTTTTCTTTCGCCATCTCCTGCTGAGTATCCTGACTGCGCGCCACGCCGGTCAGACGGTAGGAATACACGCCGTCGTCATCAATTGCATCGCTGAAATCAAAACCGGTCTGGAACAGATTGTCTGTCCCCATTTTGAACTGCACTTCTTTCAGCGGTTCAGTGGTCGGACGCTTGCTGACCATGCTGACCACGCCGCCAGGGTTGCTCTTGCCGTATAACACGGAAGACGGCCCGCGCAGCACTTCAACACGCTCAAGGAAATACGGATCCATCGACACTTCAGAGTAGTTGTCACCCTGAAGTTTGATGCCATCGAGATACTGGTTGGTGTTCACGGAAGTGAAACCACGAATAGCGATCGCATCATAAGTGGAGGAACTGCCACGGCTGGCGAAAACGCCCGGCGTGTAGCCCAGCGCTTCTTTTACGGAAGCAGGCTGTTTCATGTCCATTTCTTCACGGGTCACGACGGAAATTGACTGCGGGGTTTTCACCAGTGGCGTATCGGTTTTCGTCCCGGTTGCACTGTGTTTTGCGGCGATCGTTGCCGCAGGGCCCCACGCAGATTCCGGTGCTGCTTCAGCAGCGGCTGAACTGGTGACATTGATGGTGTCTTCTTTTGCCGGAGCGGTTGCCGCGCCTGCGTAAAGAGACGTTGAGCTCAATGCCGCCGTAATCGTTAAAGCCAGTGTGCGACGCGTAAAGACGTCTTTGGGTGAAGAAAGGGAGCGCTGGAAAGCCATTGCGTTATCTCTGGAGTGTTTATTAATGGGAATGTAAACGATAATTATTATTATGAACATCGCATAATATGCGCAATGCTTGCGCATCTGCAAGCGTATTTACCTCATACATTGGCTGAGTGAATAAAAAGTATCCCCATGTTAAATATGGGTAAAAGTGCCTATAAATTAAACGGGAATGGATGTAGCCGGTTTGAAGAGAATGTAAAACAGCGTGAGTCAATTTTGGTTAAGGATAACAAATAAAAAAGGGCACGATTTTCATCGCGCCCTTTTTAGCTTATTGAATCAGACGGTTGTTAATTCGAACCAAACATATCCTTGATCCAACCCGCCACGCCGTTGCTGTCTTTTTTCTCATCCTGAGACTGCGGCGTCTGCCCCTGAGACGGCTGCTGCTGTTGTTGCTGTTGCTGCTGCATCTGCTGCTGTTGTTGCTGCTGAACCGCACTGACGGAAGCCTGACACATCGCATCCGGTGAATCGGTCCAGACCGGGATGGAGCGCGTTGCCCCGCCACCGCTCAGCATACCTGAGCCACCGCCGCCGCAGACAAAGTTGCCGCTGCCGTCGATATTCATGGTGCTGATGCCTTCCGGCATTTGCAGATTCAGCGGCTGTGGCGTGCCGTTTTCCAGATAACGTCCGTACAGCACCAGCGCACCGGTCGAGCCCCAGAGTTTAGACGGGCCATTGTTATCACGCCCAACCCAGGTGATCGCCACCTGATTGCCATCGATACCGGCGAACCAGCTGTCACGCAGTTCGTTCGAGGTTCCGGTTTTCGCCGCCAGATGCAGTTTCGGGAACTTGTTCGCCAGCGCGCGCGAAGTCCCTTCCTGCACAACCTGTTGCATCGCATACAGCGTCAGATAGGCCGCCTGGGCCGGGATCACGCGGATCGCCTGCGGGAAGCTCTGATACAGCACGGTGCCGTCTTCGGCAATCACCGAACGCACCGCCGACAGTGGCGCTTTGTTACCGCCGCTGGCAATGGTCTGGTATTCCTGCGCCACTTCCATCGGCGTCAGCGCAATCGCACCAAGCAGCATCGACGGCGTCTGGTTGAGGGATTCTTTTGGAATGCCCAAATCAATCAGCGTTTTAGTGATGTTATCGAGGCCCACCGCCATCCCGAGGTTTACCGTCGGTACGTTCATGGAACGCGCCAGCGCATCCACCAGCAGAACCTGACCACGGAACTGATGGTCATCATTTTTCGGTGACCAGATCTGACCGTTCGCCAGTTTAAGGTTCAGCGGCTGATCGGCAAGGATCGTATTCAGGCGGTACTTGTCCGGCTGCGACAGTGCAGTCAGATAGGTCGCTGGCTTAGCCAGAGAACCGACCTGGCGACGTGCCTGCATCGCACGGTTGAAACCGGCAAACTGCGTTTCCGCGCCGCCAACCATACCGCGCACTTCGCCGGTATAACGGTCAACGATCACCATCGCGGTTTCGATATCATTCAGGCCGCTTTTCTTACGCAGTAACGGAATGCCCTCTTCGACCGCTTTTTCCGCCGCATCCTGTGAAATCGGATCCAGCGTGGTGAAGATTTTCACCCCGGACATGTCCTGCACTTTGTCACCGAGCTTGGCCTGCAGCTCCTGACGCACCATCTGCATAAACGCCGGTTGAGGTGAAATCACGCCGCCTTTCGGCTGGACGCCGAGCGGACGCGCGCTGAGCATGTCATACAGTTCCTGATCGATAACTTTCTGATCGACCAGCAAACGCAGCACCAGATTACGGCGCTGCAATGCCATGTTCGGGTTGCGCCACGGGTTGTACAGCGACGCGCCTTTCACCATGCCGACCAGCAATGCCTGCTGATCCAGACTCAGCTCGTTTACCGGACGGCCAAAGTAATACAGGCTCGCCAGCGGGAAACCACGGATCTGATCGGAGCCACTCTGGCCGAGATACACTTCGTTCAGGTACAGCTCGAGAATGCGATCCTTACTGTAATCAGCATCCAGCAGCACGGCCATGACCGCTTCGCGCGCTTTACGGCTCAGGGAACGTTCGTTGGTCAGGAACAGGTTTTTCACCAGCTGCTGCGTCAGCGTCGACCCCCCCTGTACCGCATGACCGGCAGTCAGGTTCGCCAGCACCGCACGGCCAATGGAGTAAAAGTTGATCCCATCGTGTTCATAGAAATGGCGGTCTTCGGTCGCCAGCAGCGTATCCACCAGCAAGTCCGGGAACCCGGCGCGCGGCACGAACAGACGCTGTTCGCCGTTGGCGTTGGATGCCTGCAACATGGTGATCAGACGCGGATCGAGGCGGAACAGCCCGAAATCACGCTGGTTATCCAGGTTTTTAATTTCTGACAGGCTGTTACCGTCAAACATCAGACGAGCGTTCACCTGCCCTTCTTTGCCTTCCGGGAAATCAAACGGACGGCGCAACATATCGATGTAGTTGGCATGAACCGTAAATTCGCCGGGACGGGTGATGCGCGTCACTTCGCGATACTGCGTGCCTTCCAGCAGGCCGACCATTTCGGCCTTGCTGATCGCCATATCGGGCTCAAGATTTACCTGACGACCATACACCGCCGCTGGCAGTTGCCAGACTTTCCCGCCGTCAATGCGGCTGTGAATTTCACGGTTGAGATACACCGCGTAAATCCCCAGCAGGATCAGGAAGACGACAAACAGTTTGACCAGCAACCAGAACAGACGACGCTTGAAGCTTTTCTTACCGCCCTTACCGCCTTTTTTCGCCTTGCGTGGCGCGGCCTTGCGGCTCATGCGCGACTCCCGCTCTTGTTCATAATCATCGTCATCCTCAACGTCATCATCCATTTCTTCTTCATAATCATCGTAATCGTCATCCCGACGGTTACGGCGGACAGGGCGCTCCTGCGAAGGCTTGCGCCCGGCAGGTTTACCTTTACGGCCAATCGGCTCGCGATCATCGCCAGACATCAGTGAATCTCCCAACGTGCTGCTGTGTTCGTCATAATGATTCTGCTTTGCTGAGTCATTTTCATGTTTATATAAAATATTTTAAAAGGATTTCAAAAGGATACGGAAAATGGCCTGAAATCGTGGCCGCAAGGCGCTTACTCTGTGCCCCGCCCTGAGTTTCGCCCAGAAGAAATGTCTGAAAATTTGTTTCTTTTCTACACATTTCATCAGGGTGCTGAATACTTTTTGGTGCGCCGCGTCGGCAGCGCCTCTGCCGGATTGTCCGGCCACGGATGTTTCGGGTAGCGGCCTTTCATCTCTTTCTGCACTTCGCGGTAGGAACCCTGCCAGAACGCCGCCAGATCGGCGGTGATCTGCAACGGGCGCTGCGCCGGTGACAGAAGTTCCAGCACCACATTCACCCGTCCTTCAGCAATCATCGGGCTGCGCTGTTCGCCAAACATCTCCTGCATACGCACTGAAAGCGCCGGTGGCTGGTCAGCATGATAGCGGATCGGCAGACGACTGCCAGTCGGGACGGTGTAATGGGTCGGTAATGCGCTGTCCAGACGCTGCCGCTGCTGCCAGTCCGGCAGACGTAACAAGGCTTCGTGCAGATCGGTTTGTTGCAGGGATTTTAACGAGCGCACACCTTTAAGCGAGGGCAGCAACCAGTTTTCCAGCCCGTCAAGTAACGACTGATCGTCCATTGCAGGCCACCGGACTTCCGGCATCCATTTCGCGGCGCAGGTCAGCCGCAACCGCAGCTGCTCCGCCGCCACCGACCAGTTGAGCGCCTGCAATCCCTGCGAGCGGATCCAGTCGATCAGCGCCTGTTGCAGTTCTTCATCATCGGGCTTCGCCAGCGGACTGGCCTTCAGCACCAGCCGTCCGATCTGCCAGCGCCGCCATGCGCGCAGCGTGCCCTTTTCTTCGTCCCATTCGACGGCAGTCTGTTCTTTGACCACGTCAGGCAGGCGTACGGGCAATTGGGTGATATCCAGAGAAATCGCCAGCAGAATCCGGGCATCCGGGCTGTTGTTACCCTGTAATAATTGCGGCGCAACCAGCCACGGTGCGCGGGTCAGCCCGTCGTCCTGCGGCAACGACGCGCCCAATCCGTTCGCCAGCAGATAACGTCCATCTTCACCACGCCGCTGGGCGATGCGGTCACTGAACGCCCGCGCCAGCAGCCAGGGTGCCAGCGAGGCGTCCGCATTCCCGCTTTTACCACCGGTGCGCTGTGCCAGCTGTTTTGCACGCCGCAGCCAGTTCCCCTGCGGGCGGCTGAACCAGTAATCGATATCCGGCATACCGCCACGCGGCGGCTCTTCCAGCATCGCGGCCAGCAAGGCGGCGGTGGCGAGTGCGTCCGGGCTTTGCGCTGCGGCAGAAATTAGCATGGCCGACAGACGGGGATCGCAGCCGAGCTGCGCCATGCGCTGGCCTGAGGACGTCAGCCTACCCTGCGCATCGGTGGCGCCCAGCTGATGCAGGAGATGTTTCGCGGCGGACAGCGCGACCACAGGCGGCGTGTCCAGCCATTGGAGCTGTGTGACATCCTGACAACCCCACTGCAAAAGCTCCAGCCAGAAGCCGCTGAGATCGCTTTGCAGGATTTCGGCTTCGGCCTGTGCGCTGGCGCGCTCCGCCTGCTCTTTGCTGAACAGATGCCAGCAGAGACCCGGTTCGAGACGCCCTGCGCGTCCGGCACGCTGGGTCATCGACGCCTGACTGATGCGCTGCGTCACCAGCCGGGTCAGGCCGCTGCGCGGATCAAACTGCGCGCTGCGTTCCAGCCCGCTGTCCACCACCAGACGGATGCCTTCGATGGTCAGACTGGTTTCGGCAATGTTGGTCGCCAGCACGATTTTACGGCGTCCGGCCAGTGATGGCTGAATGGCTTTCTGTTGCTGATCGAGCGATAACGCGCCGTAAAGCGGGCAGAGATCGACATCATCTGCCAGCCTGCCGGTGAGTAAATTTTGTACGCGGGTGATTTCGGCCACGCCCGGCAGGAACAGCAGCATCGAGCCGTGATTTTCACTCATCAGGCGACTGACCGCGCGCGCCACTCCCTCGTCGAGACGTTCGTGGGTGGCGAGCGAAAGATACTGACGATCCACCGGAAAGCTGCGACCTTCGGAGGTGATCACCGGCGCATCCGGCAGCAGCGGTGAGAGCCGCAGATTATCGAGCGTCGCAGACATAATCAGCAGTTTTAAATCATCACGCAGCGCGTTCTGCACATCGAGCAACAGCGCCAGCGCCAGATCGGCCTGCAAGCTGCGCTCATGAAATTCATCGAGGATCACAAGCGACACGCCGGTCAGTTCAGGGTCAGCCTGCACCATACGGGTGAGAATGCCTTCGGTCACTACCTCAAGACGCGTCGCCGCACTGGTTTTGCTTTCGGCGCGCATACGATAGCCGACGGTTTGTCCCGGCGCTTCGCCCAGCTGTTGCGCCAGACGGTAAGCGACGTTTTTCGCCGCCAGACGACGCGGTTCCAGCAACAGAATCTTCCCCGGCAGATTAGCCTGTTTCAGCAACTGCAACGGCAGCCAGGTGGATTTTCCTGCACCGGTGGGCGCGAGTAATAGCACCTGCGGAGCCTGTTGCAGGGCGGCTAAAAGCGGTTCGAGTACGGCGCTGACCGGCAAAGAAGACAATGAATGCTCCATGAGAGTTAACTTTAAACGGCGGGCATTGTAGCATTTAGCCTCACATCCGGCATGCTGCCATGGATAGTCAGGAATTAACGCCACAGGAATGCCTATGTCTGCCGAACGCCGCTTGTTTTTCGCTTTATCACTGCCCGCAAAGCTGCAAAAGCAGGTGATAAAGTGGCGCGCAGAGTGTTTCCCGCAGGATACTGGCCGCCCTGTCGCGGCGGCAAACCTGCACATTACACTGGCATTTTTAGGCGAAATCAGCGAGCTAAAGGCCGAGGCGCTGATCCGCGTCGCCGGGCGTATCCAGGCGCAAAAGTTCAGCATGCACCTCGACGATATCGGGCACTGGCCGGGCTCCGGCGTGGTGTGGATAGGCGCAAAGCGTGCACCTAACGCGCTCTTGCAGCTGGCGTCGGTGCTGCGCTCCCACGCCGCGCGCAACGGATGTCATCAAAGCGCGCTGCCGTTTCATCCGCACGTTTCACTGTACCGCAACGCCACGCGCCCGGTCGCCATTCCCCCTGCGACGCCACAATGGCTGCTGGAGGCCGACGCATTCAGCCTTTATGAATCCACGTATGAACGAGGGCGTACGCGCTATCGCTGCCTGCGCACCTGGCCATTGGCTGATGCCTCTGCCCTTTAATTCACTTTCACCGGAAACTGTCATGCACTTCGAGCCTGCGCTTCAACCTGCCACGCTGATAAAACGTTACAAACGTTTTCTCGCTGACGTCATCACGCCCGATGGCCGCGAACTCACACTGCACTGCGCCAATACCGGTGCGATGACCGGCTGCGCCACGCCGGGGGACACCGTCTGGTATTCCACCTCCGATAATCTGAAACGCAAATACGCCCACAGCTGGGAACTGACCGAAACGCAGCAGCATCATTGGATCTGCGTGAACACGCTACGCGCCAACCAATTGGTGCGCGAAGCCATCACGCAGGGGCGCATCCCAGAATTATCCGGTTACAGTAAACTGACTTCAGAAGTAAAATATGGCGCGGAAAACAGCCGTATAGACTTGATGTTACAGGCAGAAAATCAACCTGACTGCTATATTGAAGTAAAATCTGTCACGTTGCTGCACGAAGGGCAGGGATTTTTCCCAGATGCAGTCACACTGCGCGGTCAGAAGCATCTGCGCGAGTTACAGTCGATGGCAGAACAGGGGCAGCGAGCGGTTCTTTTCTTCGCTGTTTTACATTCAGGCATTGAAAGCGTGTCCGCTGCACACCATATTGATCCGCGTTACTCAGAATTACTGAAACACGTTGAGAGTAATGGTGTAGAAGTGATGTGCTACGGTGCTGCACTTTCTGCTGAGGGTATCCGCCTCACAGAACGATTACCGCTGGTCACGAAATAATAAACGGATAAACCCTGTTATCAGCCGTCGGCAGCATAAAAAACAGGTCGCGAATACGCTTTTCCTCACAGCCTTGTCAAGCACCTGTCAGGAATAATTGCTAACCTCGTTGCCTTCTGTTATTTATAGCGGCCTGAATTTTTCCCCCTTTGGGGATCGAAATGTTCGAAGCCCTTTTCTTTGCAGCACATCTGCAATCCAACAGGTGGATGAACATAGTGCGTGTTATGTAGGAGAAGCATCATGCAAGAAGGCCAAACCCGTAAGACGTCGTCCTTGAGCATTCTCGCTATCGCTGGGGTGCAGCCGTATCAAGAGAAGCCGGGCGAAGAGTACATGAACGACGCTCAGCTGGCTCACTTCAAAAAGATACTTGAAGCATGGCGCAATCAGCTCAGGGATGAAGTAGACCGTACCGTATCGCACATGCAAGATGAAGCTGCAAACTTCCCTGATCCGGTCGACCGTGCCGCTCAGGAAGAAGAATTCAGCCTTGAACTGCGCAACCGCGATCGCGAACGCAAGCTCATCAAAAAGATTGAAAAAACACTGAAAAAAGTGGAAGACGAGGATTTCGGTTACTGCGATTCCTGTGGCGTTGAGATTGGCATCCGCCGTCTTGAAGCACGTCCGACTGCTGATTTGTGTATTGACTGTAAAACTCTGGCAGAAATCCGCGAAAAGCAGATGGCTGGTTAAGTCCCGGGTTCCACGCGGTGCGCCATGCACCGCGTTCCCTTTATAACGCCGTTCCCCATTCTTATGCCGCAGACACCCTACATTGGCCGCTTCGCCCCTTCACCTTCCGGTGACCTCCACTTTGGTTCGCTGATTGCCGCACTCGGCAGTTTTCTGCATGCCCGTTCGCAGCATGGCCAATGGCTGGTGCGTATCGACGATATCGATCCGCCGCGCGAAATTCCGGGATCTGCTGACCGGATATTGGCGACGCTGGAACGCTACGGGCTGGAGTGGGATGGCGACGTGCTCTGGCAATCTCAGCGCCACGACGCTTACCGCGCCGCACTGGACTGTCTGTATCAGCAGCACAAAAGTTATTACTGTACCTGCACCCGTCAGCGGATCGCGCAAACCGGCGGCGTCTATGACGGCCACTGCCGCACGCTCGGTCTCGGCGCTGAAAATGCCGCCATTCGTCTGCACCAGACCTTACCGGTATACGGTTTCGACGATGATTTTCAGGGGCATTTGCAGGCCAATACCGCACTCGCCGAAGAAGATTTCATTATCCGCCGCCGCGACGGGCTGTTTGCCTATAATCTGGCGGTGGTGGTCGATGACCATTTTCAGGGCGTGAATCACATCGTCCGCGGTGCGGATTTGATCGAGCCGACGGTGCGCCAGATCTCGTTGTATCAGCATTTGGGCTATCCGCAGCCAGGCTATCTGCATTTGCCGCTGGCGGTAAATGAAAACGGCGATAAGCTTTCTAAACAGAATCACGCCCCCGCGTTGCCGGAAGGCGATCCGCGTCCGGTAATCATTAACGCACTGAATTTTTTAGGGCAAACGCCGCCAGAAAACTGGCAGGATTACACTTTGCCTTTATTATTACGCTGGGCGGTAACGCATTGGACGCCAGCAGATATCCCGCGTGAGAACGCTTAAAAGCACATCGGCATTCTCAAAGAGCTTGTCGTGAGCTATGATTAGCCGCTGTTTTTGCGTCACGCCATTTTTCAGTCACTATCGAGGTGTACCATTTTTACCCGAGTAGCCAATTTTTGCCGTAAGGTGCTAGTTCGTGAAGATAAAGTCATTCGTGAAGAAAAGGCTGTTCATGACGACGCCGCCCTTCATGGAGAAGTGAATCGCGAAGAGACCCCACGTCGTGATCCTTCACCCGTGGCTGAAGGCAATGTGAAGGCAAAAAATCCTGAACGTCGTGACAACGATCAACGCCGTGAAAACCGCGGCCGTCGGGAAGACAATGCGAACCGGGGTGAGCGCCGTAACAATAACAATCGCCGCTCCACGCCTTATCAGCCTCGCGGCGAACGCAACGATCAACGCGGTGAGCGCAGTGAACAACGCGCTCCTGTCGAACACGTACAGAAACCCCGCCCGTCATTTGACTATGCCGGTGAAACCCGTGCGATCACCATTGTTCCGCGTGACGAGCACAACATTTCCCGTCGTGATATCAGCGAAAATGCGCTGAAAGTTTTATATCGCCTGAACAAATCTGGCTTCGAAGCCTTCCTGGTCGGCGGCGGTGTCCGCGATTTACTGCTGGACAAAAAGCCGAAAGATTTCGATATCACCACCAACGCTACGCCGGATCAGGTACGTAAACTGTTCCGCAATTGCCGTCTGGTCGGTCGCCGCTTCCGTCTGGCGCACGTCATGTTTGGCCCGGAAATCATCGAAGTCGCCACCTTCCGCGGACATCACGAGCAGTACGAAGAAACCGACGATAAAAACGTGTCTCAGCAGGCCCAGAACGGCATGCTGCTGCGCGATAACATTTTCGGCAGCATTGAAGACGACGCCCAGCGCCGTGACTTCACCATCAACAGCCTCTATTACGGGGTAGCCGACTTTACCGTACGCGATTACACCGGCGGTCTGCGTGATCTGCAAAACGGCATTATCCGCCTGATTTGTGACCCGGAAACCCGCTACCGCGAAGATCCGGTGCGTATGCTGCGCGCCGTGCGTTTCGCAGCCAAGCTGGACATGAAAATCAGCCCGGAAACCGCCGAGCCGATCCCTCGTCTGGCGACGCTGTTGCAGGAAATCCCGCCAGCGCGTCTGTTCGAAGAATCCCTGAAACTGTTGCAGGCCGGTTACGGTTACGCGACGTATCAGAAGCTGTGCGAATACCAACTGTTCCAGCCGTTGTTCCCGCTGATTGCCCGCCAGTTTACTGAGGCCGGTGACAGCCCGATGGAACACATCCTGTTGCAGGTTCTGAAAAACACCGATCACCGTTTGCAAAACGATCAGCGCGTCAATCCGGCGTTCCTGTTCGCGGCAATGCTGTGGTATCCGGTGATTGAGCATGCGCAGAAGCTGGCGCAGGAAGGTGGTCTGACATATTACGACGCTTTCTCTCTGGCGATGAACGACGTGCTCGACGAACAGTGCCGTACGCTGGCCATTCCTAAACGTATCACCACGCTGGTGCGTGATATCTGGGCCTTGCAGCTGCGTCTGTCACGCCGTCAGGGTAAACGCGCGCACAAGCTGATGGAACATCCTAAGTTCCGCGCGGCGTTTGATTTACTGGCACTGCGTGCCGAAGTCGAACAGCATCGCGAACTGCAAAGCCTGACCGAATGGTGGAGCGAGTTCCAGGAAGCGACGCCTGCTTCCCAAAAGACCATGCTCGGCACCTTAGGTGAAGATGCGGTGCCTGCGCGCCGTGCCCGCACCCGTCGCCCGCGCAAACGGGCTCCGCGTAAGGAAAGCGGTCAATGATCCGCGTTTACCTCGCTCTGGGCAGCAATCTTGCCCGTCCGCTTGAGCAGGTAAATCTCGCACTGGAGGCGCTGGCCCATGTGCCGCGCACCCGTTTTGTGGCCGCGTCCCCGTTTTACCGCAGTAAACCGCTGGGGCCACAGGATCAGCCGGACTATCTGAACGCCGTCGTGGCGTTAGATACCCTGCTTCCCCCTGAACAGTTGCTCGACGCCACCCAGGCGATTGAGCAGAATCAGGGGCGCGTGCGTAAAGCTGAGCGCTGGGGGCCAAGGACGTTAGATCTTGATATGCTGATTTATGGCGATCAGGTGATCAACACCGAACGTCTGACAGTCCCGCATTACGACATGAAAAACCGGGAATTTATGCTTTATCCGCTGGCCGATCTGGCACCCGATCTGGTGTTCCCGGATGGCGAAACGTTGCAAAGCCTGCTCGCCCGCGTTCCCCTGAATGGCCTGACGAAATGGTAAGTCGCTCAGCGACTTACCCGCACATCCAACCCGCCCTCTGCCCTGTTCCTGTAAACGACGTTAAGCTGATGTAACTGCGCGATCCTCTGTACGATCGAAATCCCCAGCCCGCTGCCCGTTTGCTCCTGCCCCGGTGGCCGGTAAAAGCGCTCGCCCAGCCTCGCCAGATGTTCATCCGTGATACCCGGCCCCTGATCGGACACGGTTAATCCCTGCTCGTCCAGTGTCACCGTAATGTGCGTTCCGCTCGCGGAATAGCGGATGGCGTTATCAAGTAAATTGCGCACCATCAGCGATAACAACAGCGACTGCCCGCGCAGTTCCGGCGGCGTCCCCTGATGTTCAAAGCACAGTTCGATACCTTTGCTGTGCGCGCGATAATCCTGTTCTGCCAGACTTTGCGCCACCAGCGTCGGCCAGTCGATGATTTCAAGCGCTTCCGGTTCGGCAAAGCTTTCCAGCCGTGACAGCGTCAGCAGTTGATCAACCAGACGCGTGGCGCGATCGATACTGGTGGTCAGATTTTCCAGCGCATGTTCGCGCATTTGGGCGTCGTCACCGGAAAGCTGTACCACTTCAGTCTGCACCCGCAGCGCTGCCAGCGGGCTGCGCAACTCGTGCGCCGCGTCGGACGTAAAACGGCGCTCGCGGATCAACATTTCGCCGGTTCGCGTGAACAAAGAATTCAGCGCATCCGCCAGCGGCAGCACCTCGCCGGGCAGTTTGTGAGTATCAATCGGCGTGGCGTCTTCCGGCGAACGTTGCCGCAGACTTTCGGCCACGCGGCGCAGCGGGCGCAGTTCCAGCGTCACCATCACAATCAGCGCCAGCAACAGCACCGGCAAAGAGGCCAGCCACGGCGTCAGCTGGCCGCTGACCAGTCCCCACGCCATGTCATTGCGGTAATCGTATTCCTGCCCTACGGCCACGCGATATTGATCGTCCGGCGACGTCAGCCAGACCATGCGCCAGAGATCGTCATCGCCTTTCAGTTCCACATCTTTAAAGCCCTGGGTATCGTGATCGAAGCGGATATGCCTGCCCTTCTCGCCGTCGTTGAGCAACATATCGCCCTGCCGGTTGAAAATGGCGAACGTGAGGGCATCGTCGTCGGTATGGCCACGCGAACCTTTATGCACCCACTTTTTGGTATCCGGCAATTCGGTACTTTTCTGCTCGTTCAGACGCTCGCCCAGACCGGTGGCGGCGAGCCGTTTGGCGAACAGCATCTGCTGGGTGTCGAACACTTCGTTGATGTGTTTTCGGGTCTGATGCCACGCCACGCCGCTGGCAATCAACCAGGTCAGCAGCGCCAGCAGGGAAAAAATCAGGATCAGCCGCACGCGCAGACTGAGGTTTTTCAGCTCTTTCACGCCGGTTCTCCTGACTGCGCGTCGCCCAGCGTATAACCGACGCCGTGCACGGTGCGGATAAACCCTTTGCCGAGTTTGCTGCGCAGATGATGGATATGCACTTCGACCGCGTTACTGCTAACGTCTTCATCCCAGCTGTAGAGTTTTTCCTGAATCAGCGTGCGGGCCAGTACGCGGCCCTTGTTGTTGAGGAACAGCTCGAGCACCGCGACTTCGCGTGGCGTCAGCGTGACAGATTCGCCGTTAAGCATCACGCTGCGGGCGGCAGGATCGAATTCGATCCCGCCGTGGGTGACTTTTGGCGTGATCACGCCGTGACGGCGGCGATTAAGCGCCTGCAAACGCGCCGCCACTTCAACCAGCGCAAACGGCTTGCAGAGATAGTCGTCGGCACCGGCCTGCAACCCGCCGACGCGCTGCTCCAGCGCATCGCGCGCGGTGAGGATCAGCACCGGCGTATCGCGCCCGGCCTGTCGCCATTCGCGCAGCAGCTGCATACCGTCCATACCTGGCAGGCTTAAATCGAGGATTACCGCGTCATACGGCGCGCTGTCGAGCGCCGCTTTGCCGGTCAGCCCGTCGGTAAACCAGTCAATCGTAAAGCCCAGTTTCGTCAGCCCGGCCTTAATGCCGTCGCCAATCATTTTGTCGTCTTCAACTAACAGAATTCGCATGGTTCCCTCCGTTTTTATCCATTATAGGCGAAGCATCTTAGCGACTTCTTAAGACGGCGATCGCAGATCTTTGCTGTCTGCCTGTAGGCGCTTACAGTAGAATACTGCCATCATATTCATCCGATGAATTATTCAAAGGAAAGTGTTCATGAAACCAACCACGCTGAGCCAGCTTCGCCAATGGAAGCAGGAAAAACATAAATTTGCGACCATTACCGCTTATGACGCCAGTTTTGCGCAGCTGTTTGCCGAACAAGGTATTAACGTCATGCTGATTGGTGATTCTCTGGGCATGGTCGTTCAGGGTCAGGATTCCACGCTGCCAGTGACGGTGGAAGAGATCGCCTACCACACCCGCTGCGTGCGCCGGGGTGCGCCTCACGCGCTGTTGCTGGCTGACCTGCCGTTCATGAGTTACGCCACGCCAGAGCAGGCCTTCGAGAGCGCTGCTGTTCTGATGCGCGCCGGCGGCAACATGGTCAAACTGGAAGGCGGCAACTGGTTGTGCGATACGGTGAGAATGCTGACCGAACGCGCCGTGCCGGTGTGCGGCCATCTGGGGCTGACGCCGCAGTCGGTGAACATTTTCGGCGGATACAAAGTTCAGGGACGCGATGAAGTGGCGGCCAATCAGCTGATCAAAGATGCGCTTATGCTGGAAGAAGCCGGTGCACAGTTACTGGTGCTGGAATGTGTGCCGGTCGAACTGGCGCGCCGAGTCACCGAAGAGCTGACTATCCCGGTGATCGGCATTGGTGCCGGTAATGTCACTGACGGCCAGATTCTGGTGATGCACGACGCCTTTGGTATCACCGGCGGCCATACACCAAAATTCGCCAAAGATTTCCTCAGCGAAGCCGGTGACATTCGCGGTGCAGTGCGTCTTTACGTCGATCAGGTCGCGCAAGGCGTGTATCCGGGCGAAGAACACTCTTTCAAATAATCGGGGACAATATCCGTGTTGATAATCGACAGCGTGGCGCTGCTGCGTCGCGAAATTCGTTATTTCCGCCAGAGCAATAAACGTATCGCGCTGGTGCCGACCATGGGCAACCTGCACGAAGGGCACATGACGCTGGTAGATGAAGCCAAAGCGCGCGGCGACGTCGTGGTGGTCAGTATTTTCGTCAACCCGATGCAGTTTGAACGCCCGGACGATCTTGAGCGTTATCCGCGCACCTTGCAGGAAGACTGCGAGAAGCTGAATAAGCGCGGCGTCGATCTGGTCTTCGCACCGTCGCCAGCAGAAGTGTATCCGAAGGGCCTGAGCACGCAGACGCAGGTCGATGTGCCGGTGATTTCCACCATTTTGGAAGGCGCGAGCCGTCCGGGGCATTTTCGCGGCGTCTCGACCATCGTCAGCAAGCTTTTTAATCTGGTACAGCCGCAGGTGGCCTGTTTTGGCCAGAAAGACTTCCAGCAACTGGCGCTGCTGCGCACCATGGTGGAAGACATGGGTTACGATATCGAGATTGTCGGCGTGCCGACTGTGCGCGCAAAAGACGGTTTGGCGCTGAGCTCACGCAACGGTTACCTGACCAGCGACGAGCGCAAAACGGCGCCGCAGCTTTATAAAATCATGAACGCGCTGGCAGATCGTCTCAGCCAGGGCGAACGCCACATCGATGAGATGTTGCAGGAAACCGCGCAACAGTTGCGCGAGGCGGGCTTTATCCCGGATGAGCTGTTTGTCCGTGACGCCAAAACCTTGCAGAACTTGTCGGTAGACAGCACGTCGGCGGTGATCCTGATGGCTGCGTGGCTCGGCAAAGCGCGTCTGATTGATAATCAACAGGTTGATCTGACGCAGTAGACAGCGCGGGTCAAATGGGCAAAGATGTTGGCCGGCCGGGATTCAGATTTTTATTATCCGGCCCGGCAGGTTCTCAGACTTTTTACGTCAGTAAGGTAGAAGCAATGATTCGCACTATGCTGCAAGGCAAACTGCACCGGGTTCACGTGACTCAGGCAGATTTGCACTATGAAGGTTCCTGCGCCATCGATCAGGATTTTCTCGACGCGTCAGGCATTCTGGAATACGAAGCGATTGATATTTATAACGTTGATAACGGTCAGCGTTTCTCAACTTACGCCATCGCCGCTGAACGCGGTTCGCGTATTATTTCGGTCAATGGTGCGGCAGCACGCTGTGCCTGCGTCGGCGATTTGCTCATCATCTGCTCTTATGTGCAGATGTCCGATGCAGACGCCCGTCAGCACCAGCCGAAAGTGGCCTATTTTGAGGGCGAAAACCAGCTGAAACGCACCGCGAAAGCCGTGCCGGTTCAGGTGGCGTAATTAAATTCCTGCCCCTGCAAAGGGGCAGGAGCAAAAATCAACTTCTTAAACCGCGCCCGCGTTCAATCAAATACCACGCCAGCAGATAAAACACTGCGATAAACGCCACCAGCACGCTCATGGTAAACACCAGCGGCACATCGGAAATCCCCAGAAAACCGTAGCGGAAGCCACTGATCATATACACGATCGGGTTCAGCTTGGAGACGGCCTGCCAGATCGGCGGCAGCAGCGACAGTGAATAGAACACGCCGCCCAGATAGGTCAGCGGAGTCAGCACAAAAGTCGGGATCAGGCTGATGTCATCGAACGTGGTCGCAAAAACCGCATTCAGCAAGCCGCCCAGCGAGAACAGGATCGCGGTCAGCAGCAGCGTCAGCGCGATAACCCACCAGGAATGGATCACCAGCGGCACAAAGAACAGCGAAATCGCGGTGACCAAAATCCCCACGCAGATCCCGCGCGCCACGCCACCGCCGACATAACCGGCGATCACGACGTGCGTTGGCACGGGGGCGACCAGCAGCTCTTCAATGTTGCGCTGGAACTTGGCGCTGAAAAATGACGACGCCACATTAGCGTAGGAGTTGGTGATCACCGCCATCATGATCAGACCCGGTACGATAAATTGCATGTAAGTGAAGCCATGCATACTGCCGATCTGCGAGCCGATCAGATTACCAAAGATGATAAAATACAGCGTCATGGTGATCACCGGCGGAACCAGCGTCTGGATCCAGATACGCCCAAACCGGTTAATCTCTTTCAGCCAGATACTTTTCAGAGCCACCCAATACAGTTGCGACATTATTTCTTTTCCTCGCTGCCGTTCACCAGCGTGACAAACAGCTCTTCCAGACGGTTCGCTTTGTTACGCATACTCAATACCTGCACGCCCTGCTTGCTCAGCTGGCTGAACAGGGAGTTCAGCCCCTGCTCACGCATCACTTCCACTTCCAGCGTCGAGGTGTCTGTCAGCTGGCTGCGGTAACCTTCAAGCACCGGCAGTGGACTTTTCACCCCTAAATCCAGAATGAAGGTTTCGGATTTCAGCTTCGACAGCAGCTCTTTCATGCTGGTGTTTTCCACCAGCTGGCCGCCCTGAATGATGCCGATGTTACGGCACAGCATTTCGGCTTCTTCCAGATAGTGCGTGGTCAGAATGATGGTCGTGCCCTGCGCGTTCAGCTCTTTGAGGAAGCCCCACATGGAGCGGCGCAGTTCGATATCCACACCGGCCGTCGGTTCGTCGAGGATCAGCAGTTTTGGCTCATGCATCAGCGCACGGGCGATCATCAGACGACGCTTCATCCCGCCGGAGAGCATACGTGAACGCTCGTTGCGTTTGCCCCACAGGTCGAGCTGCGTCAGGTATTTCTCTGCGCGTTGCAGCGCCAGCGGACGCGGTACGCCGTAATATCCCGCCTGATTAACCACGACCTGCATCACCGTTTCAAACGGGTTGAAGTTAAATTCCTGCGGCACCAGACCGAGCTGACGTTTGGCGTTGACGATGTCTTTATCAATGTCATACCCAAACACCTGCACCTTGCCCGCCGTTTTGTTGACCAGCGAGCTGATGATGCCAATGGTCGTGGATTTCCCCGCGCCGTTTGGCCCGAGCAGTGCATAGAAATCACCGGCTTCGACGCGCAGATCGATACCACGCAAAGCCTGCACACCACCGGCGTAAGTTTTGGTTAACTTTTCCAGTTCCAATGCATAATTCATAAAGGGACATACCTTGTTGTCAAAATCTTGTAGTAGGAGTGAGTCAAAATGAGATGTCGAATCAGTTTTAAAATGCGGTGCATTGCCCTATATTACTCCATCGCTGTTGGCACGTTACAGGCTATTAACCTCAATGAATGATATAGAAAAGCTCATCAGTAATAACGCCAACTGGTCCAAGACCATGATCGACGAAGATCCTGGTTTCTTCGAACGACTTTCCCAATCTCAAAAACCGCGCTTCCTGTGGATCGGCTGCTCTGACAGTCGCGTTCCTGCGGAACAGCTGACGGGTCTTGAGCCCGGCGAACTCTTCGTTCACCGTAACGTCGCCAATCTGGTGATTCACACCGACCTGAACTGCCTGTCTGTGGTGCAATATGCTATCGACGTGCTGGAAGTGGAACACGTGATTATTTGCGGTCACTACGGTTGTGGCGGTGTTCAGGCAGCGGTTGAGAACCCGGAGCTGGGGCTGATTAATAACTGGCTGTTGCATATCCGTGACATCTGGTACAAACACAGTTCACTGCTGGGCGAGCTTTCCCCGAACCAGCGTCTCGATAAACTGTGTGAATTGAATGTGGTTGAGCAGGTTTATAACCTCGGTCACTCCACTGTCATGCAATCAGCCTGGAAACGTGGCCAGAAAGTCACGCTGCACGGCTGGGTTTACGGCATTCAGGACGGACGCCTGCGCAACCTCGAAGTTGACGCCACCAGCCGCGAAACCCTTGAACAGCGTTACCGTCTGGGTGTCTCCGCCTTGCTCAACGGTAATCCGAAGTAACAAGCCGCACCACTCTACAGAAATTCAAAAAAGAAAAGGCACAAAAATGTGCCTTTTTTATCATTTATTTTTCCTGCACTTACACCAAGATCACTATAAATCAATGAGTTATATGCGGTGTAAGCAGCTACAAACCCTATAAAGATGCTTAGGTGTGGACACTATATGGACACTCCAGCCCCGCTTTTCCCGTCAGTGGATTGAAGGAAATGGCGTCCTGCAGGAAGTCCGGAGCGAAGTGAGCATAGACCATTGTCTGGTTAATATTCGCGTGTCCGAGAATTCTTTGCAGGGTGATTATGTTCCCGCCGTTCATCATGAAATGTGTGGCAAACGTATGTCGCAGCACGTGCAGTGATTGCCCTTTCGGTAAGTCTGGCTTCACCGATTTCAATAGCAGCCGGAAGGTCAAATAATCAGCATCAGGAAAAAGTAATCCAGACTTCTGATTTTTGACTTCCTTACATACCTCATCAGAGATCGGAACTGTTCTGGGTTTGCCACTTTTGGTGTTGAGAAAAGTCACTCGATTGTTAATGACGTTCTCAGCCTTCAAACTGCTTACTTCTCCCCAGCGACCTCCCGTGCTCAAACTCAGGATCGCAATCCTCTTATTGTCCCCTTCCAAAACTGACAGCAACTTTTCAATTTCATCAGCAGACATAAAAGTCATGGATGATAGCTGCCCTTTTAGCAACGTTACGCCATGCAACGGATTTTCAGCGTGGAACAAACCGGCTTCGTTCAGGTAAGTAAACAGGCCACTCAGCAACATCAAATTGCGGTTTACCGTCGTTGCCTTAACGCCCTTCGCCAATCTTAAAGACTTAAATTTTGTAATAGCCAGGCTATCAATTTGGAAAGAACACGGGTCATCCATCAGGTTACAGATGAATTCCAGTTTGGCTTTGTCGAGCTTGCCGTGCTTCACGTTCTGCCCGTGATAGAGCCACCACAATTCTATCAACTCGGATAACCGCGACGCTTCCCCCTATGCCAGTAAGCAGGCTATTCGTGAGGTACGTGCGCGCCGTCTGTCGAATCTCGACTATCTGAAAAGCTGTGACCTGGAAAACGTCGAAACCGGCGAGCGTTTCAGTCTGATCGACAAAGTGATGGCGAGTATTTCAAATCCTGAAATCCGCCGCATGGAGTTAATGAGCACGATCGCCGGCACCGAAAAATATGCCGCTGCAAATGGCGATGTCGGCATGTTTTTGACGATTACCACCCCTTCTAAATATCATCCGACCCGCATGGTGGGTAAGGGCGATAAAAAGCGCGTTCAGCGAAATCATGCCTGGGACAAAGAAGCCTATACCCCGAAAGATGCGCAGCGTTATCTGTGCGGGATCTGGAGCAAAATGCGCACCGCGTTCAAGGATAACGGTCTGTCTGTTTACGGGATGCGCGTTGTTGAACCTCACCACGACGCGACGCCGCACTGGCGCATGATGCTATTCACTAAACCTGCCATGCGGCAGCAGGTGATCGATATCATGCGCAAATACGCCATGAAAGAAGACGGTGACGAGCGCGGTGCGGCAAAGAACCGCTTTGACTGTAAGCATCTGAACCGTGGCGGCGCGGCTGGCTATATCGCCAAATACATTGCAAAGAACATCGACGGTTACGCCCTGGAAGGCGAGCGGGACCACGAAACCGGCGAGCTGCTGACAGATTCTGCTGCCGCTGTTACTGCCTGGGCTGCTACCTGGCGTATCCCGCAGTTTCATCCTATCGGCCTGCCTACCATGGGTTCATATCGTGAGTGCCGCCGTATCCGTTCCATCAGTCTGACTGAAACCTTTGACGAAGAAGTGGAAGCCGTTCGCGCAGCAGCTGATGCCGGTGACTTTATGGCGTACATGTCAGCCCAGGGCGGCGCTAATGTACCACGCGACGATCAGACTGTGCGTGTCGCCCGCCGCGTTGCTGATGAGTTGAACGCATACGATGAGGAAGTGAAGAAGGTTGTCGGTATTTTCGCGCCTCACCTCGGCGACTCCCGTGTTTATGAAACCCGTACAACACAATGGCGGATCGTTTCTTCTGCCGTTGACGTTGAGGTTTTGACCTTAAAAAGCGCCTCCGGCGCGCCTCGGAGTCCTGTCAATAACTGTGGGTTAGGTGGAAAGAGACAGGCCACAAATTGGCGTGGTAGCCAGGATGAGGGCACCGCTACAACGTCTAATTCTGACAATCTGCGAGTTATTGACTGGACAGACACAGCCGCCGTGAGGGCGATTGTGGCGCGCATACGTGAAGAAACGCCGAGAGTCAGCAAGGCGCAGCGAAGTTTTGACCCGACTTCAAATTGATATTGTTAAGGTTTAATTATTTTATGTTGAATTGCGTAATGCTTACCAATATTCGTTAGCCAAATATCTCTTTCATTATCTTGAGTAATTAGTTTCAGAGATTTCGCCTCTTCAAGATAGACATCTAACATGATCCTGGACATACGTGCCTCTCCTACTACCTCGGAATAAAATACATAATCGTTAGTTTGCCTTTCGAATTTTGAAATGATTATCTTCATCACCTTCAGTACACCATCACCTGTACGATTCGGTGGGGTTTGAGAAACAGGCACAAATGGATTATTCGCAACTGGTGGCTTTTCATAGAGAGGTGCGTTGTGCAAAGACCGAACAAGTTCATCAAACGAAAATTCGAATTGACCTGGTAGCGAAAAATCTAAAAATAGTTTGGATCGGAGAAAGTGTGGAACGTCAGAGCTCCCACTTTGACGAATCAATGGGATAACTTTATTGGAGTCTATTGTCTTTAGTAGGTCGGCTGTGACAATCATCTTTTCGTATCCGACACCTCCCGCACCTGAGTTAGCCTTTTCAACGTACTTATCAGTACAGATCATTAGTACCCTATCAGCGGAAATTAAACCTTGTTCCATAAAGCGGGGGAGGTCATCACCTGGCTTCAGATCCCATTGATCCAGAATAGCATCAACACCATTGTTTCTTAGGCGGGTTGCAAGGTCGAGAACCCATTTTTTGTGCTCTTGGGTGTCATGTGAGTAAGAAATAAAGGCTTTTGGAGTCGACATGGGGGTCCTTGGATAAAGATTTGATACGAGTTATCAGCTAATGTAATCGATACAACTATAAAATCGTTTAATATAGCTGTATTTAACTGTGTTAATCTGTCGGTATCAGCAAAGTTTTATAGATTGGTTGCTGATCAACTTGTTCTTAATTGTTGCCGGATATATAGACGACATAGCAAAGTCGTCCCTATAGCAAACAAGGCTGAGACAAACATCGCTGTATTTTGGTATAGGTCTAAAATTCCCTCTGCATCATAGATACCAAAGAACCATGCAAAGTAGTGCATTGCGTCCTCAGTGATGAAGTTATCAATTACCTGAGTATATAAAGTAAAAAAGACAATAAATATCAGTACGTAACCCACAGCAGCAAAGAACCGTTTGACCCATTTCATTACACTGTTACTTTCATAATACCGTGAGCCCTCAGTGAGGTTCCCGGCACGCCGATCATCGATGTGTTTAACAATGCAGCTCTTAGATAATCAAAATCTGCAAGTGCCGTCATTGTGATACAGCCTTCACTTAAAGCTTGTGGCCCGATGGGATGAAGGCGGAAATTCCCACGTTTTACACCCTCAATGAATGTGTCATCATTGATTTTTCCATCATCACGATAAAGTGAAAACCATTCTTCCCGACCTGCCCCGTAATAGTATTTCAAGGCAGCCATACGTAAGCTCCCTAAGCGTCCCCAAGACTCCCGACTGACAATAAAATAGCGCCCCGTTGGTAAGGCTCCAGTCATTGAAACATTGGTTAATGTAGGATTGTTTCGTCCAACCATTCGACCTGAGAACGCAGGGAAATTGCCGACTCCTGCACAGCTTAAAATGGAAGTTTCCATGCCATTCAGCACAAAGCTACAATTAAGAGCCATTTAAGCTGTCACTCTTTCATTCCAGGCGTCGGCAAAAATTACGTTGCCGTCACAATATTTCCATGTGATTTTTTCATAGCGAAGCTCAACACTTTCGTTGTGGTTATGTTTCTCGAAGGCTGGGTTTTTGATGTGGTGCATTGTTGGGCAGATTGATACAATTTTAACGCCTTCGAGATACATGTTGAAGTACTCAACTTCCTGTCCTGCATCGTTGATTTTGTACCATTTAAACTCGGCAGATTGGAGGGTTTGGCCGGTGGCGGTTGCTTTGTAGAGATAAGGGCTAGAGCTGTCGAATTCTTTTTCAAAACCTAATGCCGCATGTATACGTGTGCCGGTGATCTTGCCTGTAGCCCCGTCAGTTGGAAGATGCAGAGAGTGCCCGAAACCTTGAATCTCAATTGAACCTTCACGTCCATTCACATCGACAGAACCTTTAATATCTGCTCCGCCGTCATCCTTCAACCATAAATACGCTGGTATAGCCATTGTTAAAAAATCCTTATGTTTTGTAGGGAAAACATACACCCAAAAAACCACTTGAACAATATGGACTTTTACCGCAAGGCAGGGATTGTCCATTTTGCAGGCAAAGCATTCAGGTGACAGATAATTGCCATGCTTAACATCCAGAAATATATGGAAATCATATCGGAAAAAACTTAGTATACTGTATAAATACACAGTTAAATAAGGTGGGAATGGAAGGATTACAAACGGCTGCATTGTTGGAGAGGATCGCGTTAATTGCCAAATTGGCCACATCTACAGATTGCGATCATGACGAACGTGAGATGAAAGAAAGACAGGATAATTCAGTTTAGACTGGCACTTTTTTCAGGGAGGAGATCATTCCCACATGATTTCCGCGTGAATAATCAATAGGGCATTTGGCTGGCGATTACCGTTTACTCGCCTAATATATTATCTAATGAGCATTGCTCATAGGGCGGTTCTACACCCTTTTTGTTCGTTATATTTAATGCTTAATTTTTCTGGGGAAGGATAAATATTTGAAAACAAAAATGAAGTTTTTTCTCTTAAGTGGGATCGCTGGCAGCTGTGGGTTATTTAACACTGTGAATGCTCTGGCAGCCTGTACTCCCGCAACAGGGAATAACGTGAGCATAATCTGTGATGGAATAATTAATACGCCGCAATCATTCACTGATGCTAGTGGTATCACAGCGACGATTACTCCTCGTACGCAAATTGCTATTACTGCGCAGGATACGCCTGCTTTTTATTTCGATACCCCATTCAGCCGCCTTCAAAATCAGGGCAATATTACAACAGACGCTATCACCAGTGATGGTGTGGCTTTAGAGAGCCTCAGTGACTTCACTTTAATCAACGACGCCTCTATAGGCACTTCGGGCAGCAATTCCAACGCCGTCCATTTGTCTGGTGTTTTTGATAGCACCATTACCAACAATGGACGGTTAAGTACAACGGGGAACGTCAGTTCAGGGATCCTGTTGGACGCAAACATCGGCAATAACACCTTAAATAACAATGGAGTTATTACCACTACCGGTGCTCAGTCCCATGGTATCTGGGTAACCGGAGAGAGTCGGAACATCGCAATCAACAATAGCGGAAGTATCACAGCAAGCGGTCCGAGCAGTTCCGGTATCTTCGTTGATACGGCCACAACGACGGCTGAAGATGTCGCGGTGGTAAACAGCTCGTCAGGTGTTATCTATTCTGAGACTGACGATGGTATTAACTTTAGCCGTGATTCAACCGGTACCATTGATAACGCAGGGATAATCGAAGCGGCAGATAGCGGTATTTCTTTGCAGGATAACGCGCAAGTTTCACGCATTATCAATGACGGGATTATTGCTGCCGGGCGCGGAGGGATTACCCTTGACGATACCAGCGGAACCAATTTACTCCTTAACCGCGGTGTTATTGGTTCAATCGAAGGGGATGCGATCCGTGTCAGTGAGACCAGCACCGTTACTAACGGTATTAATAACGAAGGCATTATTATTGGCAGAGTAGATGCTCCAACAACGAATATGAGCAACAGTGGTCTGTTTGATTTGCTCAATAATAATTCCCCTTCACGCGTCGCCAATTATAGCCAGTCTTCAGATGCCTTCTTAGCGCTGCAGGCTGAGAATGCCACTAATTATGGGCAATTACAGGTTGGCGGAACGGCATCGCTGGCGGGGAATACCATTGTGGTGACCAATGGCAGCCTGGACTTTAGCAATGGCGATCTGTTGAGTGATGTGGTCACCTCCTCGAATATTGTCGGCACCCCGACATCGGTGATTGATGACTCTCTGCGCTTCCAGTTTGTGCAGGAGGTGACACCTACAAGTTACTCATTACGCATCGTGGATACAGGACTTACCAGCGTACAAACGGCGGTCACCACGCAAACCGCCTCACCGACGGCTTCCCGTATCGGTGGCGCAATCGACCAGATTATAGCCAAAAATAGTTCCGCTGGCGCAGGTGCAAGTCCGGGTACTCTTCCCGGCGCAAACCCGGACACCGGCGGCAACGGTAACAATGTTGCTACCGGAAGTAGCGATTCAAGCTATTGCTCTGGTGCGTTAGGGGCGACGGTCTGCGCCATCACCTCCTCATCCAATGCACAACAGGTTTACCGTAACGTGGTGCAGTTAGGGCCATTGATGAACGGTATGCTGCCTTATGCCGAGTTAAATAATGCGCGTGCCTTTGGCAATATTGTGGACTCTCGTCAGGATTCGGTGCGTGAGTTGGGTCGCTACGATGAGTTCAACCCCGAGAAGTACTTATGGATCAGACCGGTAGGTCGCTGGGATAACCAGGAACAACGTGACGGGCTGGATGGCTATAAATCTGATACCCGTGGTATCGCCATTGGTGCCGATGTACCGGTATTTGAACAGGCTCGCGTGGGTGTGGCAGTGGGCACCAGTCGTACCGATGTGCAGGATACTTCCGACGATTTCCGCCATGATGCGCAGATTGAAAGCTGGAATACCCTGCTTTACGGCAGCTTTGATTTCACTCCCGCCACATCCCTGACCTGGAAAGCGGGCTACGGCCACGACAAAGTTGAGGGTAATCGCTACCTGAACATCCTCAACCCGTCGTCCTCTGACCTGGCTTTTGGCGGCGTGGCACGTTCCAGCTATGACAGCCGTAACCTGCAGGCGGGCCTCGGCTTACAGAGCATCTTCAATCTGACGGACAATTTGACTCTGACGCCGATGGTGGGTGGCGACTACTACAGTATCAAGGACAAAGGCTACACCGAGAAAAATGCCAGCGATCTGGGTCTGGATGTGGAGGGACAGACGCTTGAAGCGATGATTGTTTCCACCAAAGCCAAGCTGGGTTTACAGGTGTCTGAGTTTGTGAATGTGCATGCGACTGCTGGTGTGGGGTATGACACCATCAATGACCGTAGCGCCAACCGAATCGCATTTACCGGCAGCCCTGATACCCCGCTCACCTACCAGAGCATGGAACAAAGCCCGTGGATTGGGATGGCGGGCGTAGGCGTGAGCGCTAAGTTCACTGACCAACTGGACGGCACGGTTCAGTACGATGCAGAGCAACGCTCCAGCTTCTTCAGCCAAAGCATTGCCGTTAAGGTGCGTTACGCTTTCTGATAACAAGATGCACTAAACAAAAAGCCCCGAGAACGGGGCTTTTTTTGTCGATGTGATCAATGCGTGGACATTGCATGAATAAATAATTTTAATTCATGGAGTTAACATCGTTTTCCAAGGCAAAACAAAAGTGCCTTTTATAGTGCCTGTTTGTTACTGGCGAGATTACTCCTCCAGCATCACCACTTTGCCGACATACGGCAGATGGCGATAGCGCTGGGCGTAATCGATGCCGTAACCGACGACGAATTCGTCAGGGATGGCGAAACCGACGTATTCCACTTTCACTTCTACTTCGCGACGCTCGGGCTTATCCAACAGCGTACAGATCGCCAGTGATTTAGGGCCGCGCAGTTGCAGGAGTTCACGCACTTTGCTCAGCGTGTTGCCGGAGTCGATGATGTCTTCGACGATCAGCACGTCTTTACCGCGAATGTCTTCGTCGAGGTCTTTCAGGATTTTAACGTCGCGGGTGGTGGACATGCCGTTGCCGTAGCTGGAGGCAGTCATAAAGTCGACTTCGTGCGGCACATCAACGGCGCGGCACAGGTCTGCCATAAACATGAAGGAACCGCGCAGCAGCCCAACCAGCACCATTTCGCTGCCGCTGTCGCGGTAGTGCTCGGTGATTTCACGGCCTAACTCGGCAATTCGGGTTTTGACTTCCTGCTCGGAAATCATGACGTCTACGCGATGTTTCATATAAAGACTAACCACCTGATTTAAGAATATTTATCGCCGTTTTTAGGTAAAACGGCGACCTTGAAGCGGAAAGGATTATAACAAATAACGCGGCGAGGGGTAATGCAGCGTGCCGGGGCAATGCGGATTTTACGCAGACACCGTAAACCCGAGCATCATGCCGGTGTCTTCGTGCTCGAGTAAATGACAGTGCGCCATGTACGCGTGCTGCTGATCGGCCAGATGATTAAAACGTACCAGGACTTCGCTGCGGGCACCTTCGACGCGCACAATATCTTTCCAGCCCTGACGGTGCGGCGCGACCGGCTGACCATTTTCAGAAAGAATACGGAACTGCGTACCGTGGATATGGAACGGGTGCAGCATCATGTCGCCTTCGCCCGAAATCGTCCATTTCTCGTACTGCCCTTGTTTGACATCGAACGCTGGCGCATTCATATCGTAGGCTTTGCCGTTGATTTTATTGCCCTGCATGAAATCGTATTTGCCGGAGGATTTACTCATGTCCATACCGGCCATACTGCCGTGAGCGTCGTGATCCGACCCGGCCATCCCCGGCATCGCGGCCATCTCGCCGCCGCCGTGATCCATACTCATTCCGGCCATTGCGCTGTGACCATATTTCGCCATCAGCGCGGCCATGCCTTGCTGATCGAGCTGCGGATCCATCATCAGTTGCAGCCAGCGGGTCGGCAGGTTATCGGCAGACACCAGCTCAGGTAATTTAATCAGCGAATCCGGCAATGTACCGCCGCTTTGCGTCAGCGTCGGCTGGATGCGCAGTACCGGCAGCGGCTTGTCAAACGGCGCCAGCGTCATGCCCATCTGCTTCACCGGCAGCGTCAACAGATCAAACGCTTTGCCATCGTTGCATTCGATCATCACTTCAAACCGTTCGCCCATCAGCATCGGCAGCTCAGTCACCTTCACAGGCTCGGCCAGAAAACCGCCATCGCTGGCGATAACGTACATCGGACGGCGATCGCTGGTGGCGAGATGCAGCGCGCGCGCGTTGCAGCCGTTGAGCAGGCGCAGGCGCAGCCAGCCGCGTGAGATGCCGTGCTGCGGATAAACCGCTCCGTTGGTCAGCATATGTTGCCCGAACCAGCCGACGGCGGCGGTCATCACATCCATCTGGTAATCGATTTGCCCGGCATCGTTGAGGCGTTTATCCTGCAAAATCACCGGAATATCATCCACGCCCCAGCGTTTAGGAAGCTGGAGCATATCGCTGGCTTCATCCTCGATAAGCACCATACCGGCCAGCCCCATCGCAACCTGATAACCGCTGGTCTGATGCGGATGCGGGTGGAACCAGCAAGTCGATGCAGGTTGATCCAGCTGAAAACTCAGACTGCGGCTCTGGCCAGGGGCGATCAATCCTTGCGGACCGCCGTCGATGTCACCGGGGATCTCCAGCCCGTGCCAGTGAACGGTGCTCGGAACGCTCAGACGGTTGTTGACCGTCACGTTGACAGCTTTACCACGGCGGATGCGCAGCGCCGGACCGAGAATATTGCCATTCACGCCCCATGTCTCAGTCGTGACGCCCGGTAAGAACTGACTCTGGCCGCGCTGTAACGTCAGCGTGATGGCGCTGCGGGCATCGGGTTCCAGTAACGCGGGGATCGGCAGTGCCGGGCGGCTGTCAGCCAGCGCGAAGCGGCTCCAGCCGGGAAGCGTGCTGGCGGCGCCCACCAGGGTCGTCCACTTTACGAAATCGCGACGGTTCATGTTCAGTCCTTATGATCGGAAAATTGCCATAATCGTGCCTCAGCCTAAACCCTGCCCCAGGGGGAAGGTCAAGTGACTGGCACGGCAGAAAAAATTTGGTGCCCCTTTGTGCTAATATGTTAACGTCATTTTAATTTCGTTTGAGCCGAGTCTTTCTCATTTTCTTTCTATCTAAAAGAACAAGAACACGCCCATGAAAAGAACAACACTGTGTTTGCTGTTGCTGTCACTGCTTGGCTTCTCCTCCGCCAGCCAGGCGCTGAGTGAGTCTGAAGCGGAAGATCTGGCGGATCTGACCGCTGTTTTCGTCTTTCTCAAAAATAACTGCGGCTACGAACAGTTGCCGAATACCCAGATAAAACGGGCGATCGTCTTCTTCGCTCAGCAAAACCGCTGGGATCTGAGCAATTACAACAGCTTCAATATGCAGGCGATGGGTGAAGACAGCTATCGCGATCTGAGCGGTATCGCTGTGCCGAAGCCGACCAAATGTAAATCGCTGGCGCGGGATTCACTGAGCCTGCTGGCCTACACCAACTGATTTCTGCCTTGCGCTCCGTCATTCTGATGCCGGAGCCTGTTCATTTCTCCGCTTTCCTCCCGGCTTTCCCTGACTGAACTACACTGGACTCACATTGCCCTGCTTGAAATCCCACCGTGCAAGCACCGGCAGAGTTAGCTATCATGTGCGCCCATTTTTATGGCTGCGAAGGCTCAGGAGAAGTATCAGATGTCCAGGAACCCGTCATCCAAAGAATTATGGTTCGAGACGCTGCACGCCAATTTTGGCCAGTACTTTAGCGTCGAAAAAGAAATATACCGCGAGAAAACCGATCATCAGGATCTGGTCATTTTCGAGAACGCCGCGCTCGGCCGCGTGATGGCGCTCGACGGCGTGGTGCAAACGACCGAACGTGATGAATTTATCTATCACGAAATGCTGACCCACGTGCCTCTGCTCTCGCATGGCAATGCCAAAAAAGTGTTGATCATCGGCGGCGGCGACGGCGGAATGCTGCGCGAAGTGTGCCGCCACAAAGGTGTGGAAGCGATCACTATGGTCGAAATCGATGCGGGCGTGGTGGCATTTTGCCGCCAGTATCTGCCGAACCATAGCGCGGGTGCCTATGACGATCCCCGTTTCAATCTGGTTATCGACGACGGCGTGAACTTCGTCAATCAGACCACTGATACTTTCGATGTGATCATCTCCGACTGTACCGATCCGATCGGTCCCGGAGAAAGCCTGTTCACTTCGGCGTTCTACGAAGGCTGTGCCCGCTGTCTGAAGCCGGGAGGCATATTTGTGGCGCAGAACGGCGTCTGCTTCCTCCAGCAGGATGAAGCGGTCAACAGCCACACCAAACTGAGCCACTATTTCAGTGATGTCAGTTTCTATCAGGCCGCGATCCCGACCTATTACGGCGGCATCATGACCTTTGCCTGGGCGACCAACAGCCCGGAATATCGCCAGATTGACAGCCAGACCTTGCAGGCGCGTTTCGACGACGCAGGCATCACTTGCCGTTATTACAATCCGGCTATTCATCACGGCAGCTTTGCCCTGCCACAGTATTTACTGAATGCCCTGTCAGCTGCGCGCTGATACTGCATCCATGAGGGGGTGAACTAAATTGCAAAAACTGAAACTGCATGGCTTCAACAACCTGACCAAAAGCCTGAGTTTTTGTATCTACGATATCTGCTACGCCAAAACCGCAGACGATCGTGATGGCTACATTGCCTACATTGACAAAGAATATAACGCCAACCGGTTAACCGAGATCCTCACCGAAACCTGTTCGATCATCGGTGCAAATGTCCTTAACGTTGCGCGTCAGGATTACGAACCACAGGGCGCCAGCGTCACGATTTTAGTGAGCGAAGAGCCGGTCGATCCACGCGACGTGGACACCACCGAACATCCCGGCCCGCTGCCGAACTCCGTGGTCGCGCACCTGGATAAAAGCCACATCTGCGTGCACACCTATCCGGAAAGCCATCCCGAAGGCGGCCTGTGCACCTTCCGCGCCGATATTGAAGTCTCAACCTGCGGCGTGATTTCTCCGCTGAAAGCGTTGAACTATCTCATCCATCAGCTTGAATCTGACATCGTCACCATTGATTACCGCGTCCGCGGTTTCACCCGCGACGTCAACGGCGTGAAGCATTACATCGACCACTCCATTAACTCGATCCAAAATTTCATGTCTCAGGACATGAAAGCGTTGTACGACATGATGGACGTCAACGTGTATCAGGAAAATATCTTCCATACCAAGATGTTGCTGAAAGAATTCGATCTTAAGCATTATCTGTTCAATGCCAAACCGGAAGAGCTGAGCGCGCAGGAACGTAAAGAGATCACGGACTTGCTGTACAAAGAAATGCAGGAAATCTATTACGGTCGCAATCTGCCTGCGGTGTGATACCCGCAAACCCGTGGCAGAAATAACAAACCAAGGCCTGACATTCGCAAAAATGTCAGGCCTTTTCTTTATTTGAATAACAGAGAAATAATGATCAGGCTTTAAAACTCGATTAGCATTACTTAAGTAAAATAACCACGCAGGTTTAAATACCGGCTACACTCCTTAAGACAAATTAATATAAAATCATTCATCAAACTCTATTTTAAGTCAAATTATCAGATGAATGATCTCTGCGTTAAGCCAAATTATTAATACAACACGCATCCTTTAAATCAAATTATATTCCTATATGTTCATTAATTTGAGTTAGAGAAGATCAAAAGATCGCTATTTTCTGAAAAACAGATAAATCCCTTTATCTCTGCCCCTCCAGCCTTTAGCATCGCCCCATTGCTTACTAAGCAACCAGCTCCATCCACCTGCAAGTAGAAATAAAAAATGACAATGAGTAAATTAAAGACCGTATCCAGCCTGCTGGTCGCGAGTTCTTTATTGGTTTCCGGGGTTTCCCGGGCCGGGGAAAGTTTGTTAGGCAGCAATACTGAAGGGATGCGGCACTATGTGAGTTATGGTGCTGAATATTATAAGTGGGACGAATCCGTCGATAATATGGACGGTAAATATGTTGCTGAACATGGCCCGCGCCTGCGCGTTAATTTTGGATCCAATAATTATCTCGATCTCCAGAATGGCTTATTAAAAGCCTGGGACATGAGCGTGATGTTTGGGATCGTCAATTATAAAGGCAGCACGCTTGACGATCAGGCCAATGTGGCCAACGGAACGCTGAAAGGCAAAACTTACTACACCGGTTACAGTGCCGATTTGACACGCGGCTACCGTTATCGCGCGTCAGACAGCGTCTCTTTCGATATGAAAGGTGCGCTGGGCGGGCAAGTGTGGTTGCGTAACATCCGCTCCGACGATGTCTACATCGCGTCGGAAAACCGCACGCGGGATTACACGGCGCTGGAAGTGTCGTTGCAACCGTATGCTAAAGCCTCATTGGGCGCGAACTGGCAGATGACCGCCGATTCACGACTGAGTGTGGAAGGCGGTGCGCTGTATCCGATCAAAACCTGGACGCACAGCAATCAGGGTGATGTCTGGCTGGAGCCAAAATCGAAGCTCTCGCCGTTCACCAGCCTGACGTGGAACATCAATAAAGATGTGTTCGTCAAAGCCAGCTATGTGCACCAGAAATACGGTAAATCAGATGAGAAACAGGGTGATCTGAACGGACGTAACGTGGGCTATTACCAGCCTGCGACCACCACCTCAACACTGGGTCTGGAAGTCGGTTTCTATTTCTGATGACTCTTCTGAAAGTCTCTCTCAAGATGATTGTTGCGGTTTCTTCCACCGCAACAATCGCTTATCTTTAAGGCCTCCTTTCTCAGAGGCATACCCTTTAAATGGATCGTTTTGCTACGCTCTTTGGCGTCGTCGCCATTTTACTGTGGAGCATGAGCGTCGCGCTCACCCGCAGCCTGTCTGAATCTCTCGGCCCGTTCGGCGCTGCCGCCTCTATTTATACCGTCAGTGGGATCATGGTCTGGATGGCGGGCGGAAAACCCTCATTGCGTGGCGAATCCGCGGCTTACCTGATTATCTGCGGCATGTTGTTCATCTTCTATATGGTCGCGTTTTCACTGGCGATCGGTCTGGCACATAGCCGCCAGCAAACGCTGGAACTGGGGCTTATCAACTATCTGTGGCCTAGCCTGACGCTGTTATTTGCCGTGCCGTTGCTGAAGTTACGGGTACGCTGGTGGATCTGGCCGGGCGCGGTGCTGGCGTTTGCCGGCGTAATGTGGGCGATAAGCGGCGGTCACGGGCTGAATGTGCAACAGTTGCTGCGCAACGTACAGGGCAATCCGGTGGCCTACGGTCTGGCACTGGGTGCTGCGGTGTCGTGGGCGCTGTATTCCAATCTGGTGCGGGTCTTGTGCAAAGGCAAAGGCGTGCTGCCGCTGTTCCTGCTGGCGACCGGCGTGGTGCTGTGGGTGCTTTACTTCACGTATTCATCCAACCGTATCAGTCTGACGTTACCGGCGATCCTCGAACTGCTGGCGATGGGCGCAGTGACGGCTGTCTCCTATCAGTGCTGGGATCTGGCGATGAAAAAAGGCAATGCCACGCTGGTAGCGGCGCTGTCGTATTTCACGCCACTGTCATCGATTTTGATCGCCGGATTGTGGCTGCAAACGCTGCCGGGTGCCAGTTTCTGGCCGGGCGTGCTGATGGTGGTCGGCGGTTCTCTGTTGTGCTGGACCGCCGCGCGGGGAAAATGACCGCTTAGCGGTAGGTGTTGATAAAGGAACGGTACTTTTCGAGGACTTGCAAAAAGTCCTCGACGCCGCAAAACGCCAGACTTTCTTCGTCGTAATAGCTCATGCCTTCTTCAATCTCATCACCGTCGAAATCCAGCTGATTAGTGCGAACCATCACTTCATCGTCGGCTAACAGCAGCGTGTATTCGTGTCCGACGATCTGTGTGTCGCGCTCGCTGCCTTTAAGTTCCGCAATCGCCGCTTCGACTTTATCCAGCACGCTCAGATCGCCCTTTACTTCCTCATTCAGCCAGTGACCAATCACTTCGTGGCCCATCGAGAACCGCACTTTGACCTCTCCGGTGATGTCGCGCAAAAAGTCGTAGTCCATGATTCAGTCCTCTGGAAAATGAAAATAAAAAAGGGAGCCGAGGCTCCCTTTCAACACTGGCGCAAATATAACGATTTAGACTGCGGTTTGGAAGATCACGCCGTCAGCTTTGTCGGTATATTCACTCAGTTTGTCGAAGTTCAGATAGCGGTAAGTATCCACCGCGGTCTTATCCACTTCCGCCATATAGCCCAGATACTCTTCCGGCGTTGGCAAACGACCCAGCAGGGACGCGATCGCCGCCAGCTCCGCAGAGGCCAGATAGACGTTAGCGCCATTACCCAGACGGTTCGGGAAGTTACGGGTTGACGTGGATACCACGGTAGAACCGTCGGCCACGCGCGCCTGGTTACCCATGCACAGTGAACAGCCAGGAATTTCAACACGTGCACCGCTCTTACCAAAGACGCTGTAATAGCCCTCTTCCGTCAGCTGCGCCGCATCCATTTTAGTCGGTGGCGCAACCCACAGACGCGTTGGCAACGCGCCTTTGTGGCTGTCCAGCAGCTTGCCAGCCGCGCGGAAGTGACCGATGTTGGTCATGCACGAACCGATGAACACTTCGTCGATCTTGCTGTTCTGAACGGAAGACAGCAGGCGTGCATCGTCCGGATCGTTTGGCGCACAAAGAATCGGCTCTTTGATCTCGGCCAGATCGATTTCGATCACCGCTGCGTACTCGGCATCTGCGTCCGCTTCCAGCAGCGTTGGATTTGCCAGCCACTCTTCCATCCCTTTGATGCGGCGTTCGATGGTACGACGATCGCCGTAACCTTCGGAAATCATCCACTTCAGCAGCACGATGTTAGAGCTCAGGTATTCTTTGATAGGTGCCTGATCGAGTTTGATCGTACAACCTGCCGCTGAACGTTCTGCGGACGCATCCGCCAGTTCAAATGCCTGTTCTACTTTCAGCTCTGGTAAGCCTTCGATTTCCAGAATACGGCCGGAGAAGAGGTTTTTCTTACCCTTTTTCTCAACGGTCAGATGACCTTCTTTAATCGCGTAATAAGGGATCGCATGCACCAGATCACGCAGGGTGATCCCCGGCTGCATTTTGCCTTTGAAACGCACCAGAACGGATTCCGGCATATCGAGAGGCATCACGCCGGTTGCTGCAGCAAACGCCACCAGACCAGAACCCGCAGGGAAGGAAATCCCGATTGGGAAACGGGTATGGGAGTCACCGCCTGTACCGACGGTATCAGGCAGCAGCATACGGTTCAGCCATGAGTGGATGATACCGTCACCAGGGCGCAGCGAAACGCCGCCGCGGTTCATGATGAAATCTGGCAGCGTGTGGTGGGTGGTCACGTCAACCGGCTTTGGATAAGCCGCGGTATGACAGAATGACTGCATCACCAGATCCGCAGAGAAGCCCAGACAGGCCAGGTCTTTCAGTTCGTCACGGGTCATAGGACCGGTGGTGTCCTGAGAACCTACGGACGTCATTTTCGGTTCGCAATATTCATTTGGACGAACACCGGCAACGCCACAGGCGCGGCCAACCATTTTCTGTGCCAGCGAGAAGCCTTTATTGCTGGCAGCGACAGGTTTGGCAATGCGGAATACCTCGCTCTGAGGCAGCTTCAGTGATTCACGGGCTTTTGTGGTTAAACCACGTCCAATGATCAACGGAATACGGCCACCGGCGCGGACTTCGTCCAGCAGCACGTCGGTTTTCAGTTCGAACGTCGCAATGACTGCGCCAGTCTCGTGGTTACGCACTTCGCCTAGATACGGGAAGATGTCGATCACATCGCCCATATTCAGATCAGACACATCCACTTCGATCGGCAGCGCACCGGCATCTTCCATGGTGTTGAAGAAGATTGGCGCGATTTTTCCGCCCAGAACCACACCACCACCGCGTTTGTTTGGCACGTGCGGAATATCGTCGCCCATGTACCACAATACGGAGTTGGTGGCTGATTTACGCGAAGATCCGGTACCGACCACGTCACCGACATAGGCCAGCGGGAAGCCTTTTTTGTTCAGTTCTTCGATCTGTTTAATCGGCCCGATAGTGCCCGGTGCGTCAGGTACAATGCCTTCGCGTTCGTTTTTCAGCATCGCCAATGCGTGCAATGGAATATCTGGACGGGACCAGGCATCCGGTGCAGGTGACAGATCGTCAGTGTTGGTTTCGCCGGTGACTTTGAAAACGGTCACGGTGATTTTTTCTGCCAGTTTCGGACGTGACAGATACCATTCGGCATCAGCCCACGACTGAAGAATTTTTTTTGCGTGCTCGTTGCCTGCGTGCGCTTTCTCTTCGACATCATAGAAGTTATCGAACATCAGCAGCGTATGAGACAGCGCTTTCGCGGCGATAGGCGCCAGCGTTTCGCTATCCAGCGCATCGATCAGCGGATGAATATTGTAGCCGCCCTGCATGGTGCCCAGCAGTTCGACAGCTTTTTCAGGGGTGACCAACGGGGAGGTGGTTTCGCCTTTGGCGACGGCAGCCAGGAATCCGGCTTTAACATAGGCGGCTTCGTCGACGCCCGGTGGAACACGGTTAATCAGCAGGTCTAACAGAGTATCTTCTTCGCCTTGTGGCGGATTCTTCAGGGACTCAACCAACGCTGCCATCTGTGAAGCATCAAGTGGCTTAGGGACGATGCCCTCTGCAGCACGCTCGGCTACGTGCTTACGGTATTCTTCTAGCACGACTTTCTCCTCGCTCTCATTGTCATTTATTATGCCTGGCTTCCATCATCAGACCGGCGTCAAACCTGTAGGGACAGGGGATTTAAAACTGCCTGATGAGTGGGGACACTGCGGGTATGCTGATAATATTGTCGCTCAGCAGTACATCCTGAACCTGAGCACAGTGGCCCTTTGCGCTGGGGCAGCATAGCAGGATTTTACCTGCTTGTTAATTCGTTCACATAAAAGCAACATTAAATCTTTGCTGAATCGTTGAGCACAGACGGATCGACTGTCCATCTCCATTCGTCCTCTAGATCATCACAACCCCCTAATTGGTACAAGGGAATAAATGGCTTAAAAGGTCTTTTGTACTGCGATTCAGCCACCACCATGGGCTGGTTCACCGTTGTTTTCCCGATGAAATTCCGATGGTCGTGTTCGTTACAGGAATTACGCAATGAAAAGGACGTCACTTTGTATCCTGCTCGTTGTACTGGGAAATGTGTTGGATACGGACAAAGGCGGGTGGTTAATTTCACACGTTAATGTTCATATCAACGTACTTTCTGCGGGGTAACTTTCAGACAAAAAAAAGCGGCCCCTCTCGGCGCCGCTTCTTAAACCTTTAAACCAGAATTATTTCTTCTTGGCTTTCGGGTTAGGCAGGTCAGTGATGCTGCCTTCGTAGATTTCTGCTGCCAGACCCACTGACTCGTGCAGAGTCGGGTGAGCATGGATGGTCAGCGCGATATCTTCTGCATCACAACCCATTTCGATGGCCAGGCCGATCTCGCCCAGCAGCTCGCCGCCGTTGGTACCGACAATTGCACCACCGATAACACGGTGAGTTTCTTTGTCGAAGATCAGTTTGGTCATGCCGTCTGCACAATCGGAAGCGATAGCACGGCCTGAAGCTGCCCACGGGAAGGTGGCGGTTTCGTAGCTGATGCCTTTTTCTTTCGCTTCTTTCTCGGTCAGGCCAACCCAGGCAACTTCTGGCTCAGTGTAGGCGATCGATGGAATCACTTTCGGATCGAAGTAATGTTTCTTGCCGGAGATAACTTCGGCAGCCACGTGGCCTTCGTGTACACCTTTGTGTGCCAGCATTGGCTGGCCGACGATGTCGCCGATAGCAAAGATGTGAGGCACGTTGGTACGCATTTGTTTGTCGACGTGGATGAAGCCACGATCGTCAACTTCGATGCCCGCCGCGCCCGCTTCCAGCAGTTTGCCATTTGGCACACGGCCAATCGCGACCAGCACCGCGTCATAACGCTGTGGTTCTGCAGGGGCTTTCTTGCCTTCCATCGTGACATAGATGCCGTCTTCTTTGGCTTCTACCGCTGTCACTTTGGTTTCCAGCATCAGGTTGAATTGCTTGCTGATTTTCTTGGTAAAGACTTTCACCACGTCTTTATCAGCGGCAGGGATCACCTGATCAAACATTTCTACCACGTCGATCTGTGAACCCAGCGCGTGGTAAACGGTGCCCATTTCCAGACCGATGATGCCACCGCCCATCACGAGCAGACGCTCAGGGACGGTTTTCAGTTCCAGTGCGTCAGTGGAATCCCACACGCGTGGATCATCATGAGGAATGAATGGCAGTTTGATTGGACGGGAACCCGCCGCAATGATCGCATTGTCGAAAGTGATGGTGGTTGGACCATTTTCGCCTTCAACAACCAGAGTATTCGCGCCAGTAAATTTGCCCAAGCCGTTCACGACTTTGACTTTACGGCCTTTCGCCATGCCTGCCAGACCACCGGTCAGCTGGTTGATGACTTTTTCTTTCCAGACGCGCACTTTGTCGATATCAGTTTTCGGCTCGCCGAAAACGATGCCGTGCTCGGCCAGGGCTTTTGCTTCAGAGATCACTTTCGCGACGTGCAGCAGAGCTTTTGAAGGGATACAACCTACGTTCAGGCACACGCCGCCGAGAGTGGCATAACGCTCAACCAGAACAGTTTCAAGACCTAAATCAGCGCAACGGAAAGCAGCAGAGTAACCTGCAGGGCCCGCCCCAAGTACGACGACCTGAGTTTTAATTTCAGTACTCATCATGACCTCTTAATTTATGTCCGGCGGGTCTGACGTCATTTTTATGTCGCAACGCCCATCATCCACCGGGTCGTTCTATCCGCCCGCAGTTTACAAAATTGTTAACAAATTTGAAACAACAAACGGCATACGATTCGTGTTTAGCGCAGGATAATCCCAAACAACATGATGAGATTATCAGAAAAAAGCCGGCCGTTTGGCCGGCTTTTCACTTACATCACCAGACGGCGAATGTCTGACAGTACGTTGTTGATGATGGTGATAAAGCGCGCACCATCGGCACCGTCAATTACACGGTGGTCGAAGGAGAGCGACATTGGCATCATCAGACGCGGTACGAACTCTTTACCGTTCCAGACAGGCTCCATCGCGGACTTGGAAACACCGAGGATAGCCACTTCCGGCGCATTGACGATTGGCGCAAAGTGGGTCGTCCCGATACCGCCAAGGCTGGAGATAGTGAAGCAACCGCCCTGCATTTCGCCGGCAGTCAGCTTACCATCACGCGCTTTCTTGGAGATCGCCATCAGTTCACGGGACAGCTCAGCGATGCCTTTCTTGTTCACGTCTTTGAAGACCGGAACAACCAGACCGTTAGGCGTGTCTACCGCAACACCGACGTTGATGTATTTTTTCAGCGTCAGTTTTTGACCATCTTCGGACAGAGAACTGTTGAAGCGTGGCATCTGCTCAAGCGCAGCCGCAACCGCTTTCATGATGAACACCACAGGGGTGAACTTCACGTCCAGCTTGCGTTTAGCCGCTTCATCATTCTGCTGTTTACGGAACGCTTCCAGCTCAGTGATATCCGTTTTGTCGAAGTGCGTAACGTGCGGGATCATTACCCAGTTACGGCTCAGGTTGGCGCCAGAGATTTTCTGGATGCGGCCCAATTCCACTTCTTCAATTTCACCAAACTTGCTGAAGTCGACTTTCGGCCAAGGCAGCATGCCCGGAATACCACCGCCAGTGGCAGCAGCCGGAGCGGCTTCAGCGCGTTTGACCGCGTCCTTCACGTAAGTCTGAACGTCTTCGCGCAGGATACGACCCTTACGGCCCGTCCCTTTCACTTTCGCCAGGTTAACGCCGAATTCACGAGCCAGACGACGGATAACCGGCGTGGCGTGAACGTAAGCGTCGTTCTCAGCGAAGTCGCCTTTGCTGGCGGCCGGAGCAGCCGGTGCGGCAGCTTTCTGTTCTTGTTTCGCAGGGGCTGCAGCTTCTTCTTTCTTCGCCGCCGGAGCAGCAGGCGCAGCGCCTTCTACTTCGAAGACCATGATCAGAGAGCCGGTGCTGACTTTGTCGCCCGCAGCGATTTTGATTTCTTTCACAGTACCGGCGAACGGCGCAGGAACTTCCATAGAAGCTTTGTCGCCTTCCACGGTGATAATCGACTGTTCAGCCGTTACTTTGTCGCCGACTTTAACCATGATTTCAGTGACTTCAACTTCGTCGCCGCCGATATCAGGCACGTTCACTTCTTTGCTGCCGGAGGCCGCTGGAGCAGCCGGAGCCGCTTCTGACTTGGCTTCTTCTTTGGCTGGTGCCGCAGAACCGGAACCTGCTACTTCGAAGACCATGATCAGAGAACCAGTGCTGACTTTGTCGCCCGCAGCGATTTTGATTTCTTTTACGGTACCCGCGAACGGTGCAGGGACTTCCATAGAGGCTTTGTCGCCTTCTACGGTGATCAGCGATTGTTCAGCTTCAACTTTGTCGCCCACTTTGACCATGATCTCGGTGACTTCAACTTCATCGCCGCCGATATCTGGCACGTTCACTTCTTTGCTTTCGCTCGAAGCAGGTGCGGCAGCAGCAGGTTTCTCTTCTGCTTGCGCTTCCTGTTTCGCAGGAGCTGCATCAGCAGCTCCGTCAGCGGCTTCAAAGATCATAATCAGTTTGCCGGTTTCGACGGTATCGCCGACCGCAACTTTGATCTCTTTCACAACGCCAGCCTGTGGAGAAGGCACTTCCATAGAAGCTTTATCGCCTTCAACGGTGATCAGCGATTGTTCAACTTCAACCTTATCGCCCACCTTCACCATAACTTCGGTGACTTCCACTGCATCTGCACCGATGTCCGGTACGTTAATTTCAATAGCCATCTGTCTTTACCTCTTATGCCAGACGCGGGTTAACTTTGTCAGCATCGATGCCGAACTTGGTAATGGCTTCAGCCACTACTTTCACATCGATCTCGCCACGTTTGGCCAGTTCGCCCAGCGCAGCAACCACAACGTAAGACGCATCAATTTCGAAGTGGTGACGCAGGTTTTCGCGGCTGTCAGAACGACCGAAGCCGTCGGTGCCCAGTACGCGGAAATCGCTGGCAGGAACGAAGTTACGGATCTGCTCTGCGAACAGCTTCATGTAGTCGGTTGAAGCAACAACCGGTGCATCGTTCATTACCTGAGCCACGTAAGGTACGCGTGGGGTTTCAGTCGGGTGCAGCATGTTCCAGCGTTCACAGTCCTGACCGTCACGGGCCAGTTCGGTGAAGGAGGTCACGCTGTACACGTCAGAACCGACGCCGTAGTCTTTCGCCAGGATCTGAGCCGCTTCACGGACGTGACGCAGGATAGAACCGGAGCTCATCAGCTGCACTTTACCTTTGCTACCTTCCACGGTTTCTAACTTGTAGATACCTTTACGGATGCCTTCTTCCGCGCCTTCTGGCATGGCTGGCATGTGGTAGTTTTCGTTCAGCGTAGTGATGTAGTAATAGATGTTTTCTTGTGCTTCACCGTACATACGCACGAGACCGTCATGCATGATGACTGCCACTTCGTAGGCATACGCCGGATCGTAAGAAATACAGTTCGGGATAGTCAGAGACTGAATGTGGCTGTGACCATCTTCGTGCTGCAAACCTTCGCCGTTCAATGTTGTACGACCTGAAGTACCACCGACCAGGAAGCCACGTGCCTGTTGGTCACCCGCTGCCCAGCACAGGTCGCCGATACGCTGGAAACCGAACATGGAGTAGTAGATGTAGAACGGGATCATTGGCAGATCGTTGGTGCTGTAAGACGTCGCTGCGGCCAGCCATGATGACGCGGCGCCCAGTTCGTTGATGCCTTCCTGCAGGATCTGACCTTTCTCGTCTTCTTTATAGTATGCAACCTGCTCACGGTCCTGCGGGGTGTACTGCTGGCCGTTCGGGCTGTAAATACCAATCTGACGGAACAGACCTTCCATACCAAAGGTACGCGCTTCATCGGCGATGATTGGCACCAGACGGTCTTTGATGGAATCGTTCTTCAGCATCACGTTCAGGGCACGGACGAAGGCGATTGTGGTAGAGATCTCTTTCTTCTGCTCTTCCAGCAGTTGTGAGAAGTCTTCCAGTTTCGGCATTTCCAGCTTCTGAGTGAAGTTTGGCAGACGAGTCGGCAGGTAGCCTTTCAGAGCGGCACGACGCTCATGCAGGTATTTGTATTCTGCAGAGTCTTTTTCCAGAGTGATGTACGGCAGTTTTTCCAGATTTTCATCGGTCACTGGCACGCTGAAACGATCACGGATATAGCGCACGCCATCCATGTTCATTTTCTTCACCTGGTGAGCAATGTTCTTGCCTTCGGCCGCTTCGCCCATGCCATAACCTTTGATGGTATGTGCAAGGATAACGGTCGGCTGACCTTTGGTGTTCTGTGCTTTGTTCAGTGCAGCGAAGACTTTCTTCGGATCATGACCACCACGGTTCAATGCCCAGATCTCATCGTCGGTCATATCTTTGACCAGCGCAGCGGTTTCCGGATAACGGCCGAAGAAGTGTTCACGAACGTATTTACCGTCACGGGACTTGAAGGTCTGGTAGTCGCCGTCCACGGTTTCGTTCATCAGCTGGATAAGTTTACCGCTGGTATCTTTACGCAGCAGTTCATCCCAACGGTTGCCCCAAATCACTTTGATCACGTTCCAGCCGGCGCCTGCAAAGATGCCTTCCAGTTCGTTGATGATTTTACCGTTGCCGGTTACCGGGCCATCAAGGCGCTGTAAGTTACAGTTGATGATGAAGCACAGGTTGTCCAGTTTCTCACGGGTCGCGATGGTGATCGCACCTTTGGATTCTGGTTCGTCCATTTCACCGTCACCCAGGAACGCATAAACGCGCTGTTCTTTGGTGTCTTTCAGACCGCGGTGATCAAGGTATTTCAGGAACTTAGCCTGATAGATAGCACCGATTGGACCCAGACCCATTGATACGGTCGGGAACTGCCAGAATTCAGGCATCAGTTTAGGGTGCGGATAAGATGACAGACCTTTACCGTGAACTTCCTGACGGAAATTGTTCATCTGGTCTTCGGTCAGGCGGCCTTCAAGGAAAGCACGCGCGTACACGCCCGGAGAGATATGGCCCTGGAAATACACCAGATCGCCGCCGTCTTTCTCGTTGCGAGCACGGAAGAAGTGGTTGAAGCAAACTTCGTAAACCGCTGCGGAAGACTGGAAGGATGACATATGGCCGCCCAGATCCAGATCTTTCTTCGACGCACGCAGAACGGTCATGATCGCATTCCAGCGGATTGCGGTACGAATGTTGCGTTCCAGCTCCAGGTTACCCGGATACTCAGGTTCGTCTTCAACAGCGATGGTGTTGACATAATTACGGCTGGCCGCGCCAGCTGCGACGCTCACGCCGCCTTTACGTGCTTCACTCAGAACCTGATCAATCAGGAACTGCGCACGCTCAACACCCTCTTCACGGATGACCGATTCGATCGCTTGTAGCCAGTCGCGAGTTTCGATCGGATCCACGTCATTATTTACACGTTCTGACATGGTGCTTTTCCTTATCTGTATCTAATACGTTGGTTTATCTGGAGCCTGTCTTCCTGCGCTCTTTCACAAAGCTCTTCGTTTTCAACAAAACGCACGAAGACAGGCCCGTCATGTAGTTGCCGTGAGCCCTCAAGTGAAGGCTCTAAAAATTAATCCCGAAGGTTAACTTTCATCTTTCCGTTGCTGGAGCCGTCGTAATGACCGATCCCGCCGGGTGTGTTCCCTGCTGAGATCCAGCAAAACTTCTTCAATGAACGCCAGGTGACGGTGAGATGCAGCGCGCGCCATTTCTGGTTCACGTGCAACAATCGCCTCGAAAATACTGGCGCGGTGGTTGCTTACCGTTGCCAGCATTTCCCGGCGTGAGTAGAGCAATTCAAAGTTCTGTCGTACGTTCTTCTCAAGCATCGGTCCCATACAGCGAACCAGATGCAGCAGCACCACATTATGGGCTGCTTCTGTTACAGCGACCTGATACTGCATAACCGCATCGGCTTCTGCGTCCAGATCCCCGCTGTCTTGTGCGGTCTGAATGCCCACGTGACAATCACGAATGCGTGCTAAATCTTCCTCTGTGCCTCTGAGCGCAGCATAATAGGCAGCAATCCCTTCAAGGGCATGGCGTGTTTCAAGGAGATCGAATTGTGATTCAGGATGGTCAGCCAGTAACTCGGCCAGCGGATCGCTCACGCTTTGCCACAAATTACTTTGCACGAAAGTGCCACCACCCTGACGACGCAGGAGCAGTCCCTTCCCTTCCAGGCTTTGGATCGCCTCTCTGAGAGAAGGTCGTGAAACATCAAACTGTTTGGCCAGTTCACGTTCTGGCGGAAGCTTTTCTCCGGGTCTCAAAGTGCCTTCGAGGATCAGGAACTCAAGTTGCTGCTCGATCACATCGGATAACTTAGGCTGGCGGATTTTGCTGTAAGCCATATCAGTGCTGTTCTCTGCGAGTAGCGACTCTGTAAGTTGCCGGAGTCAATTGGTAATACCAATTTAAAAAACGTGGCCGTAAAGTAACAAAGTATTCACCTTGTGTCCATATGGCTACCCAGTAAATGCGTCGACCTCGCACAATTTAACAACTTTTTAGCATTCTCCTTTTTTTCCACGCTTTAGATCACATTTTTACGATCCTGAGCAAATTTACCGTTAATTCGGTTATTTGTTATGCAGATGATGCATAAATCAGGTGCAAACTTTTTCGCATAACACTATTCTTGCCCGAACGGTAGATGATGCTGATTTTTAGGCACAATCCAGCCGTAAATAATTAAATACAAAAAGTGTAATTATCGCCTTACATTCTTTCTAACACGCAGAATGCTATGGGTTTTGCCCCAATGACAGAGGACAGGTAAATGGTTGATCAACAACATGGCGATGAGCTGAAGCGCGGTCTGAAAAACCGCCACATTCAGTTGATCGCGTTAGGTGGGGCAGTCGGAACGGGCCTGTTTCTGGGCAGCGCCTCCGTTATTCAGTCTGCGGGGCCGGGGATTATTCTTGGCTACGCGATTGCCGGATTTATCGCATTCCTGATTATGCGCCAGCTCGGTGAAATGGTCGTTGCAGAACCGGTCGCCGGTTCTTTCAGCCACTTCGCCTATAAATACTGGGGTGGGTTTGCCGGTTTTGCTTCTGGCTGGAACTACTGGGTGCTGTACGTGCTGGTCGCGATGGCAGAGCTGACCGCCGTCGGTAAATATATTCAATTCTGGTATCCGGAGATCCCAACCTGGGCTTCTGCGGCTGTGTTCTTCGTGCTGATCAATGCTATCAACCTGACCAACGTTAAAGTCTTTGGTGAGATGGAGTTCTGGTTTGCGATCATCAAGGTCGTCGCGGTAGTGGCCATGATCCTGTTCGGTGGCTGGTTGCTGTTCAGCGATACTGCCGGTCCGCAGGCGACAGTGCGAAACCTCTGGGAGCAAGGTGGCTTCCTGCCTCATGGTATGACCGGGCTGGTGATGATGATGGCTATCATCATGTTCTCATTCGGGGGTCTGGAGCTGGTGGGTATCACCGCCGCAGAAGCCGACAACCCGGAGATAAGCATTCCTAAAGCCACCAATCAGGTTATTTACCGTATCCTGATTTTCTATGTGGGCTCACTGGCTGTCTTGCTTTCCCTGATGCCGTGGACCCGCGTAGGGCCGGACACCAGCCCGTTCGTCCTGATTTTCCACGATCTGGGTGATGCGCTGGTCGCCAATGCCCTCAACGTGGTGATCCTGACTGCGGCACTGTCGGTCTATAACAGCTGTGTGTACTGCAACAGCCGTATGCTGTTTGGTCTGGCTCAGCAAGGTAATGCACCAAAAGCCCTGATGAACGTCGACAAACGTGGCGTGCCGGTTGCTTCTATCATGGTTTCTGCGGCCACGACGGCCCTGTGCGTACTGATTAACTATCTGATGCCGGGCGAAGCCTTCGGTCTGCTGATGGCGCTGGTGGTTTCCGCACTGGTCATCAACTGGGCGATGATAAGCCTTGCGCACATCAAGTTCCGCCAGGCGATGCGTCGCGAAGGGATCGAAACCAAGTTCAAGGCGCTGCTGTATCCGGTGGGTAACTATATCTGCTTACTGTTCATGGCAGCGATCCTGGTGATTATGGCGATCACGCCGGGCATGGCCATTTCTGTATGGCTGATCCCTGTCTGGCTGGTGATTCTGGGCCTCGGTTACTGGGTCAAAAATCAGCAAAGCGGAAAATCCGTGAAAGCCTGAAATTAAGTCAGCGTTGTTAAAGGCTTAAAATCTTAAGCGCCCCGGTCCGATTTCCAGGCCGGGGCGCTTTGTTATCTGGGTCACACTTTGCCCAGCATGACTAAAACGTCCATCTTCATGACTCTTACCTCCTGACTCCTCTGCCCCTCCCGCGCCAATACTCTTGGCTAACAAACAGTTTTTTAACATCACTCTTTTAACCAATAGCCGGAGAGAACATCCATGAAGGAAGGCGCGCTGTCATTCAAAGAGAAAGTGGCGTACGGCATGGGGGACGCGGGATGCAACATGATTGGCGGCGCCATCATGCTGTTTCTTAATTACTTTTATACCGACGTTTTCGGCCTTGCCCCGGCGCTGGTCGGTGTATTACTGCTGTCGGTGCGTGTGATCGACGCCGTCACTGACCCGATCATGGGCGCGATTGCCGACCGCACCACGACCCGCTGGGGGCGTTTTCGTCCCTACTTGTTATGGATATCGGTGCCCTACGTCCTGTTCAGCGTACTGATGTTCACGACACCGGAATGGACCTATAACAGCAAGGTTATCTATGCCTTTGTGACTTACTTCCTGATGTCACTCACCTATACCGCAATTAACATCCCTTACTGCTCGCTGGGCGGCGTCATCACCGCCGATCCGCACGAGCGCGTGGCCTGCCAGTCTTATCGCTTCTTTATGGTGGGGATCGCGACGCTGATCTTGTCTTCGACGCTTCTGCCAATGGCCGACTGGTTTGGCGGTGCGGACAAAGCCAAGGGCTACCAGATGTCGATGGGCGTGATGGCGATCATCGCGCTGTTCATGTTCCTGTTCTGTTTCAGCTTCGTGAAAGAACGTATCCAGCCTGCGGTGCCGTCTAAACATGCGCTGAAATCTGACCTGAAAGACATCTGGAAAAACGACCAGTGGGTTCGCATTCTGCTGCTGACCTTCTGCAATGTGTGTCCGGGCTTTATCCGCATGGCTGCAACGATGTATTACGTCACCTGGGTGATGGAGAAATCCACCTCGTTTGCCAGCATGTTTATCAGCCTCGGCGTGGTCGGCATGATGATCGGCAGCGCGCTGGCGAAACCGCTGACCGACAAGTTCTGCAAACTGAAAGTGTTCTTCTGGGCCAACATCATCCTGACCATTTTCTCCTGCGGCTTCTATTTCCTCGACCCGCACGCCACGACGCTGATTCTGGTCGCCTACTTTGTCCTGAATATCATGCACCAGTTGCCTTCTCCGCTGCACTGGTCGCTGATGGCAGATGTGGATGACTACGGCGAATGGAAAACCGGCAAACGCATCACCGGCATCAGCTTCTCCGGTAACCTGTTCTTCCTCAAATGCGGCCTGGCTGTGGCCGGGGCGATGGTAGGCTTCCTGCTTTCAGGCTATGGCTACGACGCTGGCGCGGCGCGACAGAGTGATCACGCCATCAACGGGATAGTATTGTTATTCACAGTAATCCCCGGCGTTGGCTATCTCATCACCGCAGGCGTTGTTCGTTTACTAAAAGTTGACCGCGAAATGATGCGCACCATCCAGTCAGATCTGGAAATCCGCCGCCGCAATTACCGCGAGCTGAATGAATACCACGACACGAAAAATGCACCTGACGCGGGCTCCCTCCCGCTTCACAGCAAGGAGCTGAAACATGAGTAATTACCCAAACCCGCTCATCGAACAACGTGCCGATCCGCATATCTGGCTGCACAGCGATGGGCATTATTATTTTATCGCCTCGGTGCCGGAATATGACCGGCTGGAAATTCGCCGCTCAAAAACGCTGACCGGCCTTGCTGATGCACCGGCAAAAATCGTCTGGCGCAAACCCGACAGCGGCCCGATGAGCGCACTTATCTGGGCACCTGAACTGCATTTCATCGACGGGAAATGGGTGATTTACTACGCTGCCGCGCCGTCACAGGAGATTAAGGACGGACTGTTTCAGCACCGCATGTATACGCTGGTGTGTGAGGATGCCGACCCGCTTAAGGGGAAATGGATCGAAAAGGGGCGGATCCAAACGCCGATCGACAGTTTCTCACTTGATGCCACGCATTTCGGGCATCAGGGAAAAAGCTATTATCTGTGGGCTCAGAAAGACCCGGCGCTCCGCGGCAACTCCAACCTGTATATTGCCGAAATGGAAAATCCGTGGACGCTGAAATCGCCGCCGGTGATGCTCAGTAAACCCGAACTGGACTGGGAAATTATCGGCTTTTGGGTGAACGAAGGACCCGCGGTGATCACTCATGGCGATAAGATTTTCATCACCTATTCCGCCAGCGCCACCGATGAGAATTACTGTATCGGATTGCTCACAGCTGATGTGCACAGCAACCTGCTGGATGCGTCTTCGTGGCATAAATCGCCGCATCCGGTATTTACCACTCACGCAACGAACAAACAGTTCGGCCCCGGTCACAACAGCTTTACCCGCAACGAACAGGGTGACGATGTATTGGTTTACCACGCGCGAAATTACACCGAGATTGAAGGCGATCCTTTGTATGACCCGAACCGTCATACCCGGATTAAAAACATTCGCTGGGACGACAACGGGCTACCGGACTTCGGCGAACCTGCCGCCGACAACCGTCCGCTGACCTTGCAAAAACTGCCATAACGCTTTAGAGAAACAGTTAAGAGAAAGCGATAAAAAGCCCGGCCATGTGAATGCGCCGGGCTTTTAATTTGTTCAGAGATGACGCTGGGCAGCGAAACTGCGGCGTTAAATCAGCGCGCCATAAATCGTCAGCAGCGCCACCACGACCAGAATAATCATGGTGACTTTACGCGCCAGCCCAACGGCGGCGCGCGGCGTCTGCACCGGATCCATATGTGGATCACGCGCCAGCGAGAACTGCGCCAGACGGGTCAGCACGTGATATTGCGAAGAATGAATGTCTCCGAGCGAGGCAAACCATGCCGGTAATGCTTTTTCGCCGTGCCCGAGCAGCGCATACGCCACACCAGCCAGACGCACCGGGATCCAGTCAAGAATGTGCAGCAAACTGTCTACGCCGGACTGCGCGCGTTTGAGCGGCGTCGTATGGCGCGCGAGCCAGGTCTGATAGCCACGCAGCACAGCGTACCCGCCCAGCGCAACCGGTCCGTAGGGGCCAAGCACCACGAACCAGAACAGCGGCCCAAGGTAATAACGGAAGTTAATCCACAACAGCGCATTTTGCAGCTCACGCAGACGGGCTTCTTCGGTGCAATCTGTTGGCAAACCGTGGATCAGCGCCAGCTCTTCTGCCATCTCTTTCGTGGCATCGGCATCGCCCTGACGGGCTGATTTCAGATAGGCACGATAATGTTTACGTTTAACGCCTGCACCGATGCACAACAGACAGATAATCACCCACAAAACCAGCGAAGGCACGCCAAAAAACAAGCCCTGAACCGTACGCAGGATCACCCAAATCACCGCCATCCAGACCACGGCGATCGCCAGCGTTTTCGCCAGAGAAGTCTGTCGTCCGCGGCTGAAAATCACCTCGAACCGATGATCCAACTGCCAGTGTTCACCCAGTTTGAACAAGCGCTCCCAAGCCAGCACCAGCAATAAAGTAAATAACGTCATCGATTGTCACTCTCTCTCAACACATCACGCGCTAAAAAAAACCTGAACCCGCGTTCATTCACGAGTCAGCAGAAGCATTGTGCCCTGCGGAAGGTGTTAACAGCTTGCGATAAAATGCCCAGTCAAACTCAGGGCCGGGATCCGTTTTACGCCCCGGCGCAATGTCACTGTGTCCGGTAATGGCATCAAGACTAATCGGATAGTGCTTAATTAACAACTCAGTAACTGCCGCCAGGCTGCGATATTGTGCTTTTGTGAAAGGCTCAAAGTCAGTCCCTTCCATCTCAATACCGATGGAAAAATCATTACAGCGCTCACGCCCTTGCCAGCTGGAAACACCTGCGTGCCAGGCGCGTTTATCGAAAGGCACGTATTGGACGATTTCGCCGTCACGCCGGATCAGGCAATGCGCGGCGACGCGCAGCTGGTGGATCCCTTCAAAATAAGGATCGTCCTGCGGATTCAGCGTGCCGGTAAATAACTGATCAATATACGGACCACCGAATTTTCCGGGCGGCAAACTGATGTTATGGATCACCAGTAGTGAGGGGATTTCGTCGTCAGGACGGAGATCGGAATGGGGAGAAACAACCTGCCGGGCCTCGGCAATCCAGCCATGTTCTAAGTGCATCAATGACCTCAATGATGTGCCTGGGTGGTACTTATCACAGCAACAGGGTAGCATGTTTTTTTGTCCTTCTTTCCGCCATTTCGGAGTATTTGTATGTCTACCCGCAGCTACAGCCCTGAAAGTCGCCGCGCACAGTTACTCGAACGTATCGAGAGTGATATTCCCTTACTTGTGACTCAGGCGCTGGGTGAAGACCTCGGCGGCGAAGCCAATGCCGACAATGACTTAACCGCTCAACTGTTGCCGCAGGATAAAGATGCCAGCGCGACAGTTATTACTCGTGAAGCCGGAATTTTTTGTGGTCAGCGCTGGCTGGATGAAGTCTTTACCCAACTGGCGGGAGACAAAATCACCGTCAAATGGTATGTCAAAGATGGCGATTCAGTTTCTGAAAACCAGACATTATGTGAGCTTTCAGGCTCTGCGCGCATGCTGCTGACCGGCGAACGCACGGCACTGAATTTTGTCCAGACCTTATCTGGCGTGGCCACTGAAGTGAATCAGTATGTGAAACGCCTCGCAGGCACCAAAACGCAGCTGCTAGATACCCGAAAAACCCTGCCTGGCCTGCGCACAGCATTGAAATATGCCGTACTGTGCGGTGGCGGCAGCAATCACCGTCTCGGCCTTGCTGATGCTTTCCTCATTAAAGAAAACCACATTATTGCCTGCGGCTCGATTAAAGCGGCAGTTGAACGTGCGTTGTGGATCCACGCGGACGTCCCGGTTGAAGTCGAAGTTGAATCGCTAGACGAACTTCAGCAAGCACTGGATGCGGGTGCGGACATCATCATGCTGGATAACTTCACCGTGCCGATGATGCGCGAAGGTGTAGCCCTCACCGCGGGCCGCGCATTGCTGGAAGTCTCTGGCAATGTCACTGAAAAAACGCTGCGTGAATTCGCTGAAACCGGCGTGGATTATATTTCTGTCGGCGCGCTGACTAAGCATGTCCGGGCGATGGATCTCTCTATGCGTTTCAACTAATTAGCCTTTCAGCTATTGCCCTCTGAAATCCTTGCAGGGGGCAATACGACTTCTTCGGACTCTCTCGAACTTGCCGCATTACCCTCTCATTCTCATCGAACTCTGCCAACTCCCTTTTTGACCTCCTGAGCATAATTGCGAGACATCACGCAAAAGTTTTGCCTGCCTTCTGAGCTTGCACATTTATCCTGGAAGACGTCGCGGAGAAGCCACCGATGATGCTGGAGTCCTTTTTTTTCTTCGTTTAGTTTGCTGCCTGAGCAACATCCATGCAGTTACACCAGACGGAGAAAGCCATGCAACGGCAACAAGGATTTACCCTCATAGAGCTGATGGTGGTGATCGCAATTATTGCGATCCTCAGCGCCATCGGCATTCCCGCTTATCAAAGTTACATTCAAAAAGCGGCCCTGACCGACATGCTGCAAACCATGGTGCCGTATAAAACCGGCGTGGAGCTGTGCGTGATTGATGCAGGTGCCCTGACCAGCTGCAACGCGGGCAGTCAGGGGATCCCTGCGACCGCCACAAGCCGCTATGTCAGCCAGACACAAGTCAGTGCGGGGATCATCACACTGACAGGTCAGCAGGCACTTAACGGTCTCAGCGTTGTAATGACCCCTACTCTCGACAATCAGGCCGGCGGCATTATCTGGAACCGTACCTGCACCAATTCAGGTAACACTTCGATGGTTGAAGCTTGCGAAAGCGTCTTCCGTTTTGACACCACAGGAGCGCCGAAATGAGTGACATGCCATTAAATCGGGTTTCACCGGTAGAAAACCTGAAACAGCAAAGTGAAGCTTCACTGGAAGCACTTTGCCAGCGTTACAAAGCGGTGATTTTACATCGAGACGAACAGACTTTGCGGGTGGCCTGTCATGAGGCTGAACCAGATACCGATACGTTGAGCAACGTTCTGCGCTTTGCAAGCGGGCTGAAAGTTCAGCTTGAACGCTGGCCACAGGCAAGACTCGAACAGGTAATGGAGAAAAGCAGCACTGATCCTAAAGAAGAACCTGCAAAAGGTGAGTCGCGTCCGGCTTCGGGTAGTTCAGAGGAAAATGAGCTTAACGACCAGAGTGATGCGCCGGTAATTAATGTCCTCAATCAGATTCTCAGACAGGCAATCACCCGTCGGGCTTCGGATGTTCACTTCGAGCCTTACGAGCACAGCTTCCGTGTCCGCGTACGAATTGACGGCGTTTTGCAGGAGATTCCCGGCCCTGAGTTTTCAATGGCGGCGGGTGTTTGTGCGCGGCTGAAAATCATGGGGCAGCTGAACGTTGCAGAACGCCGCTTACCACAGGACGGACAGCTGTCAGTGATGCTTCAAAACCAGCGTTACTCAATGCGCGTCTCCTCCCTGCCAACGTTGCATGGTGAAAAAATCGTGCTGCGGATCCTGCATATGACCCAGCAGGATCTGGCTATGTCGCAACTGGGGCTGACACTGCGCGATCTCGAGTATTTCAAAGCCGCGCTGAAACACCCGCAGGGGCTGATTCTGGTCACCGGCCCGACCGGCAGCGGTAAAACCGTCACGCTTTACAGTGGGTTACGGCATCTGAATGCCATCTCCCGCAATATTTGCAGCGTGGAGGATCCGATCGAAATTCCGGTCAGTGGCATCAACCAGACGCAGATCAATAGTAAAACTGATCTCAGCTTTGCCAGTGTGCTGCGCGCATTGCTGCGCCAGGATCCGGATGTGATTATGGTCGGCGAGATACGCGATAAGGAAACGGCAGAAATCGCCGTAAAAGCCGCACAAACCGGGCATCTGGTGCTTTCAACGTTACACACCAATTCCACCTGTGAAACGCTGACCCGGCTGCGTCAGATGGGCATTGAAGGCTTTCACATTGCCGCCAGCCTGCGGCTGGTAATTGCTCAGCGTCTGGTGCGAAAACTCTGTCCGCACTGCCGTAAGGCGCACATGGGGTTTGTCGGTAAAGGTGAAAACGGGCGAGGTGCCCAGATCCCACTCTGGCTGGCTACCGGCTGTCATCAGTGCTTTTCCGGCTATTACGGACGGACAGGCATTTATGAAACACTGAGCATTACACCACGCTTGCAGCAGGCACTGGTTGCAGAAGCCACAGTGAATGAACTGAGCAAAATTGCCCGCGAGCAGGGGCAAATCACACTGCAGGAAGCCGGAATGCTGCTGGTTGAGCAAGGGATCACTTCGCTGGAAGAACTCTATCGCGTCACCGGCGAGGAAACCGATGCATGAGTGAAATGCCTGCGCTTTCCCAAAGATGGTGCCTGTATCACTGGCAGGCCATCGATATTCAGGGAAACATTCAGCAAGGCAGCAGCATCGAGGCCAGTAAAGATGGCATTTATCAGCAGCTTTTCGCAGCCAGTTTGCAACCACTGAAGATTCAAATGAAGCAACGTCTGAACCGGGGCTACTGGAAAAATTCAGAACGCGTTGCGATGGTTAGGCAACTTGCCACGCTGCTACAGGCCGGACTGCCGCTGGTCAATAGCCTGATGTTGCTGGCAAATGAGCATCCGAAAATGGCGTGGCAATGCGTTTTGCAAAATATCGCTAAAGGAGTTCGTGAAGGGAGACCTTTATCCGCAATGCTGAATGCCTATCCTGATGTTTTCCCGGATATCTACCGGCAGATTATTGCCATCGGTGAACTCACCGGTCAGATGGATCGCTGCTGTTTACAGCTGGCCGCACAGCAGGAACAGCAGGCCAAACTGAGAGATAAAGTGAAAAAAGCCCTGCGCTATCCGCTGATCGTCAGTGTAATAGCTACGGTGGTGACCTTACTGATGCTAACCCTGGTTCTGCCGGAGTTTGCCAAAATCTATGCCTCCTTTGATGCCGAGCTGCCGTGGTTCACGCGCATGCTGGTCAGTACATCGGATGTCCTGATCAGTACCGGTCCGTGGCTGACGGGTGTTATATCAGTTGGCTGCTTTGCCTATTTGCGCAAACTACATCCGCAAAAGCGCTGGAAGCATAGGGAGCAAATGCTGCTCCTAAGATTGCCGTTAACCTCACGGCTGGTTACCGACAGTTGCCTCAGCCAGATATTTCAGACGCTGGCGATGACACAACAGGCAGGAATGACGCTGATTTCCGGCCTGGAGGCGGCGGCATCCTCCCTGTCTAATTTGCATTTTCAGAGTGCGCTCAGCCAGATCCGTGAGCAAATTATGCAAGGTACACCGCTGCATAAGGCCTTTGTGCAGTCGCCGCTGTTTCCTTCGCTGTGTCAGCAACTGATAAAAATCGGGGAGGAGTCTGGGTCGCTGGATGAGTTGCTGCTGAAGCTGGCGCATCTGCATAATGAGAAGGCGAATTCGCTGGCGGACACGTTGTCCCAAACGATTGAACCGGTTCTGATGGCCGTGATGGGCGTGATTGTTGGTGGCTTAGTGATCGCCATGTATCTGCCTATTTTCCAGTTGGGATCGGTGATGGGATGAGGCGCACTATCGACGGGACGTTTGGAGGAAATGAAAACGGCGAAAACCTGTTTCGCCGTTATAGACGCCTTAAAGCCGTAATTGAGGCTCGTATCTTTAAGCGATTACTTACCGCCGAAAAGCCGGTTTTCCTGCTCTGCCACGCGGATAAAGGTAGTGCGCTTGGTCAGCTCTTTCAGACGATCGGCACCCACATAAGTGCATGCAGAACGCAGACCGCCAAGGATATCGCGAACAGTATTTTCAACCGGGCCTCGCAAAGGCAACTTCACGGTTTTGCCTTCCGCTGCGCGATATTCAGCTACGCCGCCGACGTGACGTTTCATCGCAGATTCGGAACTCATACCGTAAAACAGCATAAATTTTTCACCGTTCTCTTCAACGACAGTACCTTCACACTCTTCATGCGCTGCCAGCATTCCGCCGAGCATCACGAAGTCGGCACCGCCGCCGAAAGCTTTAGCCACATCGCCCGGCACGGCACAGCCACCGTCGCTGACAATCTGTCCGCCCAGACCATGTGCGGCATCAGCGCATTCGATCACAGCGGAAAGCTGCGGATAACCGACACCGGTTTTAACGCGGGTAGTACAGACTGAACCCGGTCCAATGCCGACTTTGACAATGTCTGCACCCGAGAGGATCAGCTCTTCGACCATTTCACCGGTGACCACGTTACCGGCACAGATGACTTTATCCGGGCAGGCTTCGCGTACGCGTCGCAGGAAATCGACAAAGTGCTCCGAATAGCCGTTAGCAACATCAAGACACACAAATTTCAGCAATGGTGACATTGCGAGAATTTGCAGTGTTTTGACGAAATCTGCTTCAGACGTCCCGGTGGAAACCATCACATTGCGCAGGACGGATTCATCCACAGAAGCGATGAAAGCCTGCCATTGTTCAACAGTATAATGCTTATGAACTGCCGTCAGCATGCCGAAGGATGCCAGCACCGTCGCCATGCGGAATGTCCCTACGGTATCCATATTGGCGGCAATAATTGGCGTGCCTGACCAGCTGATCGCGGAGTGTTTGAATGTGAAGGTGCGCTCCAGTTCTACTTCGGAACGGCTTTTGAGGGTGGAACGTTTAGGGCGGATAAGTACGTCTTTAAAGCCTAACTTCAAATCTTCTTCAATGCGCATGACGGGTTTGTCCTGGTTTGGCGACGGGTCGCTAGGGCGTAAAGCGAAAAATTAGACACCCTTTCCAGTGGTTTTATCATACACAGGAAAATGACAACGGCAAGATGGCTTTTCCAACTGACATCACAGACTTTTGATTGCACAGCTGAATAATTTTCGAAGTCCTAAACCAACACGAGAGCGGCTTGCACTTACTCATAATCTCTTTATCATTTACCCAACTAAATTTATCAGAGCATCAGCATGGCGTATATCGTTGCATTGACCGGAGGCATAGGGAGCGGGAAAAGTACCGTTGCTGAGAGCTTTGCACGCCACGGCGTAAGCATTGTCGATGCTGATGTTATTGCCCGTCAGGTGGTTGCCCCCGGCGAACCGGCGCTGGATGAGTTGAGCAGCCATTTTGGTAACAGTATTCTTCTCGCTGACGGCTCGCTTAACCGCGCCGTTTTGAGAGAATGTATATTCAGCAACCCCGTTGAGAAAGAATGGGTTAACAAATTGCTGCATCCGGTTATTCATGCCCGAACGCAGCGCCTTATCGCGCAGGCGCAAACGCCTTACGTGCTCTGGGTCGTACCGTTATTAATTGAAAATGGATTGCAGGCACGGGCCCATCGCGTACTGGTGGTCGACGTTGATCCGCAAACTCAGCTTTCGCGCACGATACAGCGCGACGGTGTCAGCCGTGAGCAGGCTGAAAATATTATTGCCTCGCAGGTAAGTCGTGAAAAACGACTGGCCTGCGCGGATGACATCATTGATAACAGCGGCGGTCCCGAAACGATTGAACCGCGTGTTGCCCAATTACATAGCCGCTATTTAACATTGGCGGCATCAGTATCTCCGTGAATAATGCGTTGAATTATCAGGGAGAAAACAGACAGGATATTGCCCAGCATGAGTGAAGCCGCAGCCACGGTTCTTTTTGAACATCCTTTAAATGAAAAAATGCGTACCTGGTTGCGCATTGAATTTCTGTTACAGCAGCTGCATGCCAATGCACAGGTCACTGCTATTTCTTCCGCCCTGCTGTTCTTTCGCACGGCATCCGACTTACTGGATGTGTTAGAACGCGGCGAAGTCCGCACCGACTTACTGAAAGAACTTGAGCGTCAGCAACAAAAATTGTCCCAGTGGCAGGATGTCCCCGGCGTCGATTTAACGCGCATTGAAGGGTTACGCACCGAGCTGAAGCAGTGTGCAGGTGTGCTGATGAAAGCACCGCGTATTGGTCAGGCGCTGAAAGAAGATCGCATGATCGCGCTGGTACGTCAGCGTCTCAGCATTCCTGGCGGCTGTTGCAGCTTTGACTTGCCGACGCTGCATATCTGGCTGCATCTGGCACAGTCACAGCGGGATGGCGAAGTAAAAAACTGGCTAGAAACGCTGGCGCCGCTGAACAATTCGCTCACGATGGTGTTAGATTTGATCCGCCAGTCCGGTGTTTTCCGCAACCAAATCAGCCTTAATGGCTTTTTCCAGGACAATGCTGAAGGCGCGGATCTGTTACGATTACGCCTGTCGATGGAAAATCTGCTCTACCCGCAAGTGTCCGGGCACAAAACCCGTTATGCCATTCGCTTTTTGCCCCTCGACAGCGAACATGGCGTGGTTCCCGCGCGACTGAATTTTGATCTTGCCTGCTGCTAGGAGTTGCAAATGGATCCCGAAATTATTGAAGTGAATTGCCCTACTTGTGGCAAAACGGTGGTATGGGGCGAGCAAAGCCCCTACCGGCCTTTTTGCTGCAAACGCTGTCAGTTGATCGACCTCGGCGAATGGGCCGATGAAGAGAAACGTATTCCCAGCAAAGGGGATATCAACGATCTGGATGAGTGGAGCGAAGAAGAGATTTAACGCGCAAAGCAGGTACGAGAAGGGATAAACAGAAAGGGGCTTCGGCCCCTTTTTTGTACGTGGAATTTAACGTAGATCAGAACTGATTGTTTTTCAGTGCCCGAACGATCGCTTCATTGGCCGGCGGGAACTCTGCTTCATTTAGCTGCGACTGGGCAATCCAGCGTTTCGGCTGGCCTTCTTTCCCATACGGCTCGCCCTTCCAGTCTTCAACCATAAAGAAGTGCAGCGTAATGATACGGTCAGGAAAGCGGTGCTCAAGAGTATCGAGCAATACCGGAGATATTGCCTCGATCCCGACTTCTTCCTGCAATTCGCGGATCACAGCCTGTTCAGGCGTTTCACCCGATTCGATCTTGCCGCCGGGGAACTCCCAAAAACCTGCCATGTGTGATGAAGCATCACGCTGAGTAATAAAAATTTCTTTCTGTGTATTACGGATGATGCCGACTGAGATATTCAGTTGCTTAATCGTCACAGTATTCACCTTTCCCCTGACTGAAATTCCTGTACTGAACCGTACTTTTAAGACAAAAAATAAAGGCGGTGATTAGCCGCCTTTAAGATTAACACGATGACTTAGCCTGATATCTTACTTTTGCAGGCGGCCATGGCATTGTTTGTATTTTTTGCCGGAACCGCATGGGCAGAGATCGTTACGCCCAACTTTACGCTCCCCCGAAGAAGCAAGGCGTGCTGCCTCTTCCACTTCAACTTCCAGCTGATCCTGATGGCTCAGTTGTTGCTGACGCGCCAGACGTTCGGCTTCTTCACGACGCTGCAGCTCCATCGCTTCCACTTCCTCAGGCATACGTACCTGAACTTTGCTCAACACGCTGACCACTTCGTATTTCAGTGATTCAAGCATTGCAGCAAACATGGCGAAGGACTCGCGTTTATATTCCTGCTTAGGATCTTTCTGCGCGTAACCACGTAAGTGGATACCCTGACGCAGATAATCCATCGCCGCCAGATGCTCTTTCCACAAGGAATCGAGGGTTTGAAGCATCACGCCTTTCTCGAAGTTACGCATCATTTCAGCGCCAACCACTTCTTCTTTACGGGCGTATGATTCTTTCGCGAGTTCCATAATACGTTCGCGCAGAGTTTCTTCATGCAGTTCAGGCTCTTTATCCAGCCACTCTGCAATCGGCATTTCCAGTTCGAAATCGGTTTTCAGACGTTGTTCCAGACCTTCAACATCCCACATTTCTTCCAGAGACTGAGGTGGAATGTAGCTGTCGATCATAGTTTTGAACACGTCTTCACGAATGCTGGCGATGGTTTCGCTCACGTCAGACACATCCAGCAGTTCGTTACGCTGGCTGTAGATCGCACGACGCTGATCGCTTGCCACATCATCGTATTCCAGCAACTGCTTACGGATATCGAAGTTACGGCTTTCAACCTTACGCTGTGCATTGGCAATCGCTTTGGTCACCCAAGGGTGCTCAATGGCTTCGCCCGGTTTCATACCCAGTTTGCGCATCATGCCGGAAACGCGATCGGAGGCGAAGATACGCATCAGAGCATCTTCCATTGACAGGTAGAAGCGTGAAGAACCGGCATCACCCTGACGTCCGGCACGACCGCGCAACTGGTTATCGATACGGCGTGATTCATGACGCTCAGTACCAATGATGTGTAAACCACCGGAAGCCAGAACGGCATCATGACGAATCTGCCAGGCAGCTTTGATTTCTGCGATTTTCTCATCAGTGGCTTCTTCGCCCAAATCTTCAACTTCAACCTGCCAGCTGCCGCCCAACACGATATCGGTACCACGACCGGCCATGTTCGTTGCGATAGTCACCGCGCTCGGCTGACCGGCCTGAGAAACGATCTCAGCTTCTTTGGCGTGGAATTTGGCGTTCAGTACGCTGTGCGCAATACCCGCTTTAGTCAGCTCGTTAGAGACAACTTCTGATTTCTCAATGGAAATAGTACCCACCAGAACCGGCTGGCCATTGGCAGTACAATTACGAATGTCTTCAATGATTGCGCCAATCTTTTCCATTTCAGTCATGTAAACCAGGTCAGCCATATCTTTACGCACCATAGGGCGGTTAGTTGGCACAACAATGGTATCAAGCTTATAAATAGAGCTAAATTCGAATGCTTCGGTGTCTGCGGTACCGGTCATACCGGCCAGTTTTTCGTACAGACGGAAGTAGTTCTGGAAAGTAATAGAAGCCAGCGTCTGATTTTCGTTTTGAATATCCACGCCTTCTTTCGCTTCCACTGCCTGATGCAAACCATCAGACCAGCGGCGGCCCTGCATCGTACGGCCAGTGTGCTCATCGACGATGATCACTTCACCATCTTTCACGATGTAATCGACGTCGCGGGTGAACAGCACGTGCGCACGCAGCGCTGCGGTTACGTGGTGCATCAGCATGATATTAGTCGGGGAATACAGGGATTCGCCCTCTTGCATGATGTCCGCTTCTACCAGCATTTCTTCAATCAGGACCAGACCGCGTTCCGTCAGGTGAACCTGACGCGCTTTCTCATCCACGGAGAAGTGACCTTCGCCCTGGAAGGAATCCGAGTCCTCTTTTTCCTGACGGATCAGTTTAGGGATCAGTTTGTCTACGCGGGTGTACATTTCTGAGCTGTCTTCAGCCGGGCCGGAGATGATCAGTGGAGTACGGGCTTCATCGATCAGGATGGAGTCGACCTCATCCACCAGCGCGTAGTGAAGTTTACGCTGTACGCGTTCTTCAGGGCTGAACGCCATGTTGTCACGCAGGTAGTCAAAGCCGTATTCGTTGTTCGTACCATAGGTGATGTCAGCTGCGTAAGCTGCGCGCTTAGCAGGGGAAGGCATACCCGGTAAGTTGATCCCGATGCTAAGGCCCAGGAATTCAAACAGTGGACGGTTATTTTCGGCGTCACGCTGTGCTAAGTAGTCATTGACGGTCACGACGTGAACGCCTTTGCCACTCAGCGCGTTCAGGTAAGCCGGCAACGTTGCCGTCAGGGTTTTACCTTCACCAGTACGCATTTCTGCGATACAACGCTCATTGAGCACCATACCACCGAGCAGCTGCACGTCGAAGTGACGCATACCGAACACACGTTTACTGGATTCACGTACTACAGCAAAGGCTTCAGGGATCAACGTTTCCAGCACTTCGCCTTTCGCCAGGCGCGCGCGGAATTCATCGGTTTTGGCTCTTAGCTGATCATCTGTCAGCTTCTGAACTTCAGGTTCCATGCGGTTGATGAGCTCAACCACTTTGCGCATACGGCGCAATGTACGATCGTTACGGCTACCAAAAACTTTGGTCAATAATTTGATTAACATGATGCTTGATATCTCTTTGTGGCCGTTAAAATCGACCCTAATTTATTGATTTATAGATAAAGTGCTTAAATGAGAGTGTGTTAAATCAGGGTGACCGGGCCGGCACGAATGCCCTGTACCTGTGCCAGCCACAGGCCGGTTTGATGCGAAGAGGAGGTAGTCAGCAAAGGCTGCTGCGTCCGACGAATGATCACCGGAGGTTTAGATTCATGGGTCAGTAAGGCATTCAGGGTCACCAGCAAAGCCAGTTGCTGAACGTGCAGCGGCTCGGCTTCTTCAGCAATCACTTCCGGCGAAGAGGTGTAAACCACCTGCGGTGCCAGAGCAAAAGAAAGGTGACGAATTACCGTACGTAGCGCATGCTGCTGCCAATAATCGACACCGAAAGACGGGCGACGATGTGCCTGAAGTAAGGCGAGATTGCTCAGCCCGGTATTACCGATGTTTAGACGGTTAAGACTTGAAGACGTATTGGGAACCGAGGCCAGTTCCGTTTGTGAGAGATTCGTCGACACGCCAAGGCTCGCCGCGACCATCCCCAACAGGAGATGCGGCCAAAAATACTTTCTGCCAAATTGTCGCCAACGATTTAGAATACCAATCACACGTTTATAATCCGCCGGAGCCCATCATGCGCGATAGTCGCCCACAATTATTAGATATCCTGTTCGATGACGCCTCTTCAACGGAACAAAGCCCGCTGCGGAATGTTCAACAGCGCGCTGCGGCGTTATTAAAACTCAACCGCGCAGTGAAGGGTCTGTTACCGTCGCCTATGCAACCATGGTGTCGCGTCGGTAATTATCGACAGGGAGTTTTAGTGCTGGAAATCGCTAATGCCAGCTGGATGATGCGATTACGCTATGAACAACCGGCATTACTCTCTGCACTTCGAGCGCAAATTCTACCATCATTGTCATCAATCGACATCAGGATTAATCCTTCGTTGATGGCTAAAATGGAAAATGCTTCGCAGATTGCTGAGAAAAATAAGGCGATTGCAGCAGAGTCGATGCCAGTCAGGCATTTGAGTTCACAGAGTGCAGATGAATTGAGAGGACTGGCGAGCCGTAGCCCGGAAAAACTGAGGAAGGCATTAGAACGACTGGCTGACCTGGCCGGAGAGAGTGCCAGAACAACCAGTCGTAATAAGTAAAACAGTAATATCTGTACCGATTATGCCAATACTGTAGAAGGGGCTTTAAAAGCCAATGGCACTTCAGCTTCATCCTGGAAGGTAACGAGTTCCCAGGCTTCCTGCTGCGCCAATACCGCTTGCAGTAACTTATTGTTCAATGCGTGGCCAGACTTGTATGCGGTAAACGCACCAATGATGTTATGTCCACACATGAACAGATCGCCGATAGCATCCAACATTTTGTGACGAACGAACTCATCTTCAAAACGCAGGCCATCTTCGTTAAGTACGCGGTAATCATCCACAACAATCGCACAATCAAAGCTGCCACCCAGGCACAAACCACGTGACTGCAAGTACTCGATATCACGCATAAAACCAAATGTGCGTGCGCGGCTGATTTGACGAACAAATGCTTCTGCAGAGAAATTCATTTTGTAGCGCTGTGAGCTGGAATCAATCGCCGGGTGTTTAAAGTCAATGGTGAAGTCCAGAGAGAAACCATTGAAAGGTTTAAACTCGGCCCACTTGTCACCGTCTTCAACACGCACAGTCTGTTTGATGCGCAGGAATTTCTTCGCGCAGTTCAGCTCTTCAATCCCTGCATCCATCAAGAGATAGACGAAAGGTGCAGCACTACCATCCATAATTGGCACTTCAGGCGCATCGACTTCGATAACGATGTTATCGATGCCCAGGCCTGCGAGGGCCGCATTAAGGTGCTCTACCGTAGAAATACGTACGTCATGCTCATTGACCAGGCAAGTACAGAGCATGGTATCACGCACGGATTTGGCATCTGCCGGGAAATCGACCGGTGGATTCAAGTCAGTGCGACGATAGATGACCCCGGTATTGGCCGGTGCAGGACGCAGAGTCAGGGTGACTTTCTTGCCGGTATGTAAACCGACGCCCGTCGCCTGAACGATACGTTTTAATGTACGTTGTTTGATCATCGTTTTTATCTCGCAATGTTATCCATCTATCCTACCAACCTTTTCATAGTACATTAAGGTTGGCGGGACAGTTTAGCACAAAGAGCGGAGATCCTACAATTCGGACTAGTCTGCCTGCTTACGCAGGAAGGCCGGGATGTCCAGATAGTCGGGCTCTTTATTGGATTGCGCGCTCTGATCGTTAACCACTTTGGCAGCTGGCTTCGTTTCCTGCGGCAACGGAGACATCCCGTGCTGCTGGTAGCGATGATCCATAACAGGCTGGCTGGCTGGCTTATTGGTCACCAAAGTGATCTCAGGACGTTTGTCCATGCCGATACCGGTTGCCACTACCGTTACGCGCAATTCGTCGTTCATTTCCGGGTCAAGGGAAGTACCGATAACCACGGTTGCGTTGTCAGAAGCGAAAGCACGGATAGTGTTACCCACGGTTTCGAATTCATCCAGACGCAGGTCAAAGCCGGCAGTGATGTTGACCAGAACGCCGCGAGCACCTGACAGGTCGATATCTTCCAGCAACGGGCTGGAGATCGCCATTTCAGCCGCTTCTTCAGCACGGTCTTCACCACAAGCCACGCCGGATCCCATCATGGCATAACCCATTTCGGACATCACGGTGCGCACATCGGCGAAGTCGACGTTCATCAGACCCGGACGGGTGATCAGCTCTGCAATACCCTGCACCGCGCCTTTCAGCACGTCGTTGGCCGCACCGAAGGCGTCCAGCAGAGAAATACCGCGACCCAGAACTTTCAACAATTTGTCGTTCGGGATAGTGATCAGGGAGTCCACATGTTTGGACAGCTCAGCGATACCCTGCTCCGCGAATGCCATGCGTTTTTTGCCTTCAAAGTTGAATGGCTTAGTCACGACAGCGACGGTCAGAATACCTAAATCTTTAGCGACTTCAGCAACCACTGGCGCTGCACCGGTACCGGTACCGCCACCCATGCCCGCTGCGATAAAGACCATGTCAGCACCTTCTAGCGCAGCACGCAGGGCTTCACGGTCTTCTTCTGCAGAATTGCGACCCACTTCCGGATTCGCACCAGCACCCAGACCTTTGGTAATACCGCTACCGATCTGAATAGTCTGGCCTACTGCCGTTTTACGCAACGCCTGAGCGTCGGTGTTAACGGCAAAGAATTCAACACCTTCGATGCGCTCGCGCACCATGTGTTCGACAGCGTTACCGCCACCACCGCCGACGCCGATGACTTTAATCACCGCATCGTTGGTCAGTTCCATAGGTTCAAACATAGTTTCTCTCCGTTTTGTGCCTGTCGCGTCGGGATCGAAATACTTGGAAGCATGATCCCGTTGTTAAAACATTAAAACTCTTTTCTCAGCCAGCTATTGATTCGTTTGAACCAGTTGCCCACTGAGGCGCGTTTTTCCACTTCGGCCTCACCGCTCAGGTGAGACTCTTTACCATAGTGCAGCAGCCCTACAGCAGTTGAGTAGTAAGGTTCCTGCGCATAATCTGTCAGCCCGGTGATGTTCAGAGGTTGCCCGATACGCACCTGAGTATGGAATACCCGTTGCGCACAAGCTGCCAGACCATCAATTTGTGCTGCGCCGCCTGTCAATACGATACCTGCGGCCAGATGATGTTTTACGCCCTGCTGACGTAACTGCTCCTGCAATTGCAAAATTTCGTCATTCACAAGATTTAGCAATTCTGTATAACGAGGCTCGATGACTTCAGCCAGTGTCTGCCGTTGCAGACTGCGCGGCGGACGCCCGCCCACGCTCGGCACTTCGACATTTTCGTCTTTGCCGACAATCGACCCTAATGCACAACCGTGGCGAACCTTGATGGCTTCGGCATCGGTCGGTGGTGTACCAAACGCATAAGCGATATCGCTGGTGACCACATTCCCTGCATAAGGGATAACCTTAGTATGACGCAGTGCGCCACCGGTATAAACAGCGATATCCATGGTTCCGCCACCAATATCGACGACGCAGACACCTAATTCGCGTTCATCTTCGGTCAGAACGGCATAACTGGCCGCGAGACCGGCGAAAATCAGTTGGTCAACTTTCAGACCGCATCGTTCAACCGCTTTAACAATGTTCTTCGCCATATCGTTATGGCAGGTAATCAGGTGAACTTTGGCCTGCATACGCACGCCGGATAACCCCACCGGATTTTTAATGCCTTCCTGATAATCGATGGCATATTCCTGAGGAATAACGTGAAGCACACGATGCTCATCACGCACACGCACCGACTTGGCAGTGTGCACAACGTTCTCTACATCTTCCTGCGTCACTTCCTCTTCTGAAATAGGAACCATCCCTATTTCATTCTGACAACTGATATGTTTACCAGATAAAGCGAGGTAAACAGAGGAAATCTGACAATCAGCCATCAGTTCGGCCTGATCGATGGCGCGCTGAACGCATTTCACCACCGATTCCAGATCGTTAACGCCACCCTTGTCCATGCCACGGGATGGGCAACTGCCCACGCCGATAATGTTGACCATGCCATCGGGCAGGACTTCACCCACCAATGCGGCGACTTTTGCAGTACCGATTTCCAGCCCAACTACCAGTTTTCTGTCCGTCGACTTGATCATTGTTGTTTAGCCTGTGCCTGATTCTGTTGCTGATTACTGTTTTGCTGGTCAATAAACTCCGGCGCCCAGCCGACTGACGCACCGCTGTCATAACGTAAATCGACATAAGTGATGCGTTTTTTATCGGCGTCGGCCTGTTGCTGGAATCTCGGATAAAGCTCGATAAAACGTTGTAAACGCCCCATCCGGTCATCTCTCCCCAACTCCAGCCGAACATCATTATCCAGAGTTAACTGCCACGAGTGACGAGCACTCATTGCCACGGCTTTCAACGTGAACTTGCCGGCGGCCAGCGCCTGACTCATCGTTTGATAGCCTTGCAAAACATCCTGTTCGCTGCCTTCCGGACCATAGAGCAACGGCATTTTCTGATTCACTACGCGCTCGGCGGGTATGCTGAATGACTTGCCGTCGGCATCGACCATATGCAAATCATTCCAGTGTGCAACCGGCACATACTCCACCAGATGTATCTTCAGTTCATTCGGCCATTGCTTGCGTACGCTGGCCTGCTTAATCCACGGCAAACGTTCAATCTGTTGCTGGATGATATTCACATCCTGCGTCATGAACGTGCCCGGCGCCCCTAAGGACAGGATCGCCTGACGAATATCGTCGTTAGTGGTGTAATGGCGCTCGCCGGTCACCACCAGCTGCGATAAAGGCAGCCGGTTTGCATCCTGCATCCAGATAACAACGGCCCATGCACTCCATAAGATGGTGCCTGCGACCAGCAGCAGAAACACGATCCCTGCCAACTGGCCGCCGTTACTGCGACGGCCGCCGTTATTGCTCTCGGCCGTCTCTCGCTCTCGGGTATTCAGGGCGGCTTGAGACATATCAGTCAGCCAGTTCCAGAATACGGAAAACCAATTGCGGGAAGCTCAGCCCGGCATTTTTCGCCGCCATCGGTACCAGACTGTGGCTGGTCATGCCCGGCGACGTATTGGCTTCCAGAAGATTAAAGCTGCCGTCGCCATCCTGCATGACATCAACGCGTCCCCAACCGCTGCAATCGAGCGCCTGATAAGCCTGTAATGCCAGAGCGGACAACTCTTCTTCCTGCGCCTGACTTAAACCACTTGGGCAGAAATACTGTGTTTCATCAGACAGATATTTTGCCTGATAGTCATAAAATGTTCCGGCAGGCTGAATACGGATCGAAGGCATCACCTGTTCGCCCACGATAGCGACGGTGTATTCCGGGCCGCTCAGCCATTTTTCCACCAGGACGTTATCATCATGACGGAAGCCTTCCTGCAGGGCCGGTAACAACTCCTGTTCGGTTGTCACTTTGCTCATGCCAACGCTGGAGCCTTCGCGACTTGGCTTGACGATCACCGGTAAACCCAATGCCGCGATTTTTGCCGCCAGAGCGCCCTGCCCTGCTTCTTCAATTTGTGAACGATGCAACGCCACGAACGGGGCAACGGGTAAACCCAGCGCCTGCCACACCAGTTTGGTGCGGAATTTGTCCATGGTCAGGGCGGAAGCCATCACGCCGCTGCCGGTATACGGCAGGCCGATTTGCTCGAGCATCCCCTGCATCGTGCCGTCTTCACCACCGCGACCGTGCAGCGCGATAAAGACTTTGCTGAAGCCCTGCTCTTTAAGCAGCGCGACGTTAACTGTTTTAGTATCAATGCCGTGAGCATCCACGCCAGACTCACGTAAGCCTGCCAGCACGGCAGCGCCAGACTGTAATGACACATCGCGTTCTGCGGAAGTACCACCAAATAAAACTGCTACTTTCTCAGACATGATGTTCTTCACCTTTCTTCACTGGCTGCAACTTTTGATCAGCCAATTTGCGGGCCACTTTGCCGATGGTACCGGCGCCCTGAACCAGGACTAAATCGTCCCCTTCGAGGATCTGCGCCAGACTTTCAGGCACAGCGTCAATATCAGAAACCAAAATCGGATCCAGCTTGCCACGTGCGCGAATGGTGCGGCACAGCGAGCGGCTGTCTGCGCCCGGAATCGGCGTTTCGCCAGCCGGGTAAACATCGAGCATGATCAGCACATCGACCTGTGACAACACGTTGGCGAAATCATCGTATAAATCGCGGGTACGCGTGTAACGGTGCGGCTGGAAAATCATCACCAGACGTTTATTCGCCCAGCCTGCGCGTGCCGCTTTTACAGTGGCGTCCACTTCTGTCGGATGGTGACCGTAGTCATCAACCAGCATGGCGCTGCCGGATTTGCCGTTCACATTCTCCAGCGGGAATTCACCGAGGAAATCGAAACGGCGTCCGGTGCCCTGGAAGCCTTCCAGCGCCCGCAAAATCGCGTCGTCGCAGATGCCTTCGTCGGTCGCAACCGCAACTGCTGCCGCTGCATTCAGGGCGTTATGACGGCCCGGTGCGTTCAGCGTGACAGTTATTTGCGGCAGGTCGTGACGACGCAGAGTGAAGTGCCCTTGCGCGCCTTCCTGACGGTAGCTCTCAATCATCACGTCTGCGTCTTCGCTGAAGCCGTAGGTAGTGATATGACGACCAACGCGAGGGATCAGTTCCCTGATCACCGGATCATCGATGCACATCACTGCGCGTCCGTAGAACGGCAGGTTATGCAGGAAATTCACAAACGTTTGTTTCAGGTTTTCAAAATCACCCTGATACGTGTCCATGTGGTCTGCTTCGATATTGGTGACAATGGCCACCATCGGTTGCAGATGCAGGAAGGACGCGTCGCTTTCGTCTGCCTCAGCAATCAGGAAGCGACTTGAGCCCAGACGTGCGTGCGTGCCTGCAGCTTTCACCAATCCACCGTTCACAAAGGTCGGATCCAGTCCGGCCTCGGCATAAATACTGGTGACCATGGCCGTGGTCGTGGTTTTACCGTGCGTACCTGCCACAGCGATGCCGTGACGAAAACGCATCAGCTCGGCGAGCATTTCAGCGCGGCGAATCACAGGTATTCGCGCTTCGCGTGCCGCAACGATTTCCGGATTATCGGAAGAGATGGCCGTGGAAACGACCACGACGCTGGCATCCAGCACGTTCTCAGGGCGGTGATTGAAATAAATCTTCGCGCCCAGCGCCGTCAGTTGCTGCGTCACCGCATTAGGTGCCAGGTCAGAACCGCTGATCTGATAGCCTTCATTTGCCAACACTTCGGCGATACCACCCATGCCGGCACCACCGATGCCAACAAAGTGAATGTGCCTGACACGATGCATCTCGGGCACGAAGGTACGCAGTTTCGCCAATTGTTGTGTATTCACGTTTTTATTCACTATTTCAGGTTACTGATTAATCCGTTTCTTACGGCTGGGACCCTGCATTGCACGGCCCGTTCAATTTCATTTTTTACTGGCGGCAACCACTTCGGCGGCCACACGCTCTGTCGCATCTGGAATGGCAGCTGCGCGTGCAGCACGCGCCATTTCCATAAGATGGGTTCTGTCCCATCCGGCCATCAAATCAGCCACTGCGGCAGCGCTAAAATCTTTCTGCTCGATAATCTTCGCGGCACCGGCTTTTTCCAGCGGCAACGCATTCCAGTACTGCTGGCGGTCTTTATGCTGGAAAGGGACGAATATCGCCGGTAAACCTGCGGCAGCGATTTCGCTGACCGTTAACGCCCCGGAACGACAGACCACCACATCCGCCCAGGCATACGCCTGCGCCATATCATCAATAAACTCGGTCACTTTATGCTGCATCTGACCGACTTTTTCATAAGCTTGATTGACGGACTCCAGTGCACCTTTACCCACCTGATGCCACAGCGTGATTTTATCGCCCATCAGCGCCGCCACGTCCGGCATGCTCTGGTTCAGCACCCGCGCGCCCTGACTCCCGCCAATGACCAGAACGCGGATAGGGCCTTCGCGCCCGGCGAGACGAGTTTCCGGCAATTCGAGCGCCAGCACATCGGTACGCACCGGGTTACCCACCACGTCAGCATTCGGGAATGCGCCGGGAAACGCCTGCAACACTTTTTTAGCAATGTGCGACAAACCCCGGTTGGTCATGCCGGCAATACCATTTTGCTCATGCAAAACCACCGGAATGCCCAGTGACCACGCTGCTAAGCCGCCGGGGCCGGAAACGTACCCGCCCATGCCTAATACCACATCAGGCTGGAAACGCTTCATGATGGCTTTTGCCTGGCGCCACGCATGATATATGCGAATCGGGGCAGTGAGTTGCGCTTTCAGACCTTTCCCACGTAATCCTGAGATTTTAATGAAATCAATCTCAATGCCGTTTTTAGGAACCAGGTCGGCTTCCATACGATCTGCGGTACCCAGCCAGCGAACTTCCCAGCCTTGATCCATCAGATGATGTGCCACGGCCAGTCCGGGGAAAACGTGCCCACCGGTACCGCCTGCCATCACCATTAAACGCCGGGTATTGCCACTCATCGGGCACTCCTTACAAACGCCTGGGCTTTTGCCAGCCGCGTTTCAAAATCCACTCGCAGCAATAACACGATTGCCGTCGACATAATGATCAGGCTCGAACCACCGTAACTGATGAGCGGCAAGGTCAAACCTTTGGTCGGCAACATCCCCGCTGCGGCCCCAACGTTAACCAGCGCCTGGAAGCTAAACCACACGCCAATTGAGCAGGCCAAAAAGCCGGAAAATCGCTGATCGAGCTCTAATGCACGACGTCCAATGGACATCGCACGAAAAGCGACGAAGAATACCATCAACAGGGCTAAAACCACACCGAAATACCCCAGTTCCTCGCCTAAAATCGAGAAGATAAAATCGGTATGCGCTTCCGGTAAATACTCGAGCTTTTGCACAGAGTTACCTAATCCCTGCCCCCAGAACTCACCGCGGCCAAACGCCATCAGTGACTGGGTTAACTGGTAGCCGCTGCCGAACGGATCGGCCCACGGATTCCAGAAGGAAGTCACACGGCGCATACGGTACGGTTCGGCGATAATCAGCAGCACAACCGCAAACGCACCGGAGCCGATGATGGCCAGGAACTGCCACATTTTCGCCCCCGCCAGAAACAGCATCGCCAGCGTGGTAATAAACAGTACAACCACCGTACCGAGGTCAGGCTGCGCCAGCAGTAACACCGCCAGCACGACCATCACGCCCATCGGCTTACAGAAGCCCCAGAAGTTACTGCGGACTTCATCCACCTTGCGCACCAGATAGCTGGCGAGGTAGCAAAACAGGGACAATTTGGAAAACTCGGCGGGCTGAATACGCAGCGGGCCGAAGGAAATCCAGCGCGATGCCCCGTTGACCGAGCTGCCGACCACCAACACCACCAGCAGCATCACCACCGAGAGCAACAGCAGTACGTTGCTGTATTTCTGCCACACCGCCATCGGCACACGCAGTGTCACCAGCGACATTCCAAAAGCCAGCGCGAGATAAATCGCATCACGCTTGGCGAACAGGAACGGGTCATCCGCCAGACGCTGACCAATCGGCATCGAGGCTGACGTCACCATCACAAACCCCACAATCGCCAGGCCAAAGGTCAGCCACAGCAGCGTGCGGTCATACAGCACCAGCGTGACGGTGTCGTTTTCTCTGGCACCCATCACCCAGTCGTTAAATTTTCTGACGAGACCCAGCCCCGGCATACGGATCCGCATCAGCCAAGCTCCTTCGCCAGCGCAGTGAAGACATCACCACGGTGTTCAAAACTGCGGAACTGATCGAGACTCGCACAGGCGGGAGACAGGAGCACCATGTCGCCGGAAGCCAGATGTGAACTGATTTCTCGCATCGCCTGCTCCATTGTTTCAAACAGAGAAGATACTTCCGGGCGCAGCTCTGCCAGTTCAGCCCCGTCACGGCCAAAGCAGTAAACGCGGAGTTTCTCGCCCTGCAAATAACGCGTCAGCGGGGAGAAATCAGCAGATTTGCCGTCGCCGCCCAGTAACAGGTGCAGCGTGCCCTCGACGTGCAGACCATTGAGTGCCGCTTCAGTGCTGCCAACGTTGGTTGCCTTGGAATCGTTAATCCAGCGCACACCGTTGTGCTGCCAGGCTATCTGAAAACGATGTGCCAGGCCGGTAAAGGTGGTCAGCGCTTTCAGGCTGGAAGCATGAGGAACACCGACGGCATCCGCCAGCGCCAAAGCCGCCAGCGCATTGGTATAGTTGTGACGGCCGGTCAGCGGCATCTCATTGGTATTCAGGACTTTCTCACCGCGCACGCGCAGCCAGATATCATCCTGCTGGCGGGTCAGGTGATAATCCCCCACATCCACCCCAAAGCTCACACAACGCTTATCAGCCCCGCGTACCGGCATGGTCAGTGCATCATCAGCATTCACCACGCAAAGCGCGGCGTTCTCATACACTTTTAATTTGGCCGCACGGTACTGTTGCAGACCAAACGGATAGCGATCCATGTGGTCCTCAGTCACGTTCAGAATGGTGGCCGCAGCGGCTTGCAGACTTTCTGTCGTTTCCAGCTGGAAGCTGGAGAGTTCGAGCACAAAGAGATCGTATTCGTGATCCAACATGTTCAGTACGGGCAGACCGATATTGCCGCCTACGCCGACACGCCATCCGGCGGCTTTCGCCATTTCACCGACCAGCATGGTTACTGTGCTTTTGCCGTTTGAACCGGTGATCGCCACAATCGGTGTCTGGGTTTCACGGCAAAACAGCTCGATATCGCCGACAATTTCCACACCGGCTTCAGAAGCAGCACTGAGCGCAGGCGTTGCCAGTGCGATGCCCGGACTGGCAACGATCAGATCCGCATCCAGCAGCCACTCTTCATTGAGTGAACCGAGATGACGCTCAATATTATCCGCAAGCTTGTCCAGTCCTGACGGGCTAACGCGGGTATCCATAACACGCGGCGTCACGCCCCGTGTCACAAAGAAATCAACACAAGAGAGGCCGGTCAGCCCCAGCCCGATGATGACGACTTTTTTACCCTGATAGTCAGCCATAGTTAACGTACCTTCAGCGTTGCAAGGCCGATCAGCACCAGCATCAGCGAAATAATCCAGAAGCGCACAATGACGCGCGGTTCCGGCCAGCCTTTAAGTTCGTAGTGATGATGGATTGGCGCCATACGGAAGATGCGCTGCCCACGTAACTTAAAGGACCCGACTTGCAGGATCACCGACAGTGTTTCGACCACGAATACACCGCCCATAATCACCAGTAAGAACTCCTGACGCAGCAGGACGGCGATGGTACCCAGTGCGCCGCCCAAGGCCAGAGAACCGACGTCACCCATGAAGACCTGAGCCGGATAGGTGTTAAACCACAGGAATCCGAGCCCGGCACCGACAATCGCGGTACATACGATCACCAGTTCCCCCGCGTGGCGCAGATAAGGAATGTGCAGGTAGCTGGCGAAATTCATGTTACCTGTCGCCCAGGCCACCAGCGCAAAGCCACCGGCGACGAACACAGTGGGCATAATCGCCAGCCCGTCCAGACCATCGGTCAGATTGACGGCGTTACTGGTACCCACAATCACGAAGTAGCTCAGCAGGATGTACAGCAGGCCCAGCTGCGGCATGACGTCTTTAAAGAACGGCACCACCAGCTCTGTCGCCGGGGTGTCTTTACCGATGACGTACATAGTGAAAGCGGCGGCCAGTGCAATCACGGACTGCCAGAAGTATTTCCAGCGGGCGATTAACCCTTTGGTGTCTTTACGCACCACTTTGCGGTAATCATCAATGAAACCGACGATGCCGTAGCCGATCAGCACGAACAGCACGCACCAGACATACGGGTTCGAGGGATACGCCCACATCAGCACCGAAATGGTGATGGAGGCCAGGATCATCAGCCCGCCCATGGTTGGCGTGCCGCGTTTACTGAAATGTGATTCCGGGCCGTCGTTACGCACAACCTGACCGAATGACATTTTTTGCAGACGGGCAATCATCCGCGGACCAATCCACAATGACAGGAACAATGCAGTCAGCAGGCTGACAATGGCGCGAAACGTCAGATAGGAAAAGACGTTGAATCCGGAATAATATTTGACCAAGTGTTCTGCCAGCCAAACTAACATGTTGCATTCTCCTGTAACGCGCGTACTACCTGCTCCATTGCGGCACTACGTGAACCTTTAATTAAAACGGTAATTACCGCATGTTCAGACAGTAAGCTGGTCAGGCGCGCCGTCAGGGCTGCCTTATCCGCTAAATGCTCACCACACCCGCTGACATCACTGATGATGCGGCTGTCGTGGCCAATACTGAAAACTTTGTCGATCCCGGCTGCACGAATCGCTTCGCCCACCTCGCGGTGACACGCTTCGCTTTGTGCGCCCAGTTCCGCCATGTCGCCAACGGCCATTACGCGATAGCCCGGCATTTCTGCCAGCACTTGCGCGGCGGCGGTCATCGAACCAACGTTAGCGTTGTAGCTGTCATCGAGCAGCGTTTTACCGTCGCAAAGTGCGATCGGGAACAAGCGGCCTTTGACCGATTGCAGAGTCGTCAGACCGGCGCGAACATTTTCGAGTGAAGCGCCGACCGACAGCGCCAGCGCGGCCGCAGCCATCGCGTTAGCAATATTGTGACGGCCCGGCACAGGCAGCGAAACATCTATGCTGCCTTGAGGAGAATGCAGGGTAAAGACGGTGTTCAGCGGACTGATTTTGACGTCTGTTGCGAAGAAATCGCTGCCATCATTCTGTTGCGCCGAATCTTTTGTCGAAGAGAATCGCCAGACGGTTTTGCCGCCGAGCTTGCGCTGCCAGTTCGGCCAGTCGTTGCTATCAGCATTAATAATCGCCGTGCCGTTTTCAGGCAGACCTTCAAAAATTTCACCCTTGGCCTGCGCAACGCCGGCCAGTGAACCAAAACCTTCAAGGTGAGCGGCTGACAGGTTATTGACCAGCGCCGTTTCAGGCCTGGCCAGTGCGGTGGTATAAGCAATTTCGCCCGGATGGTTAGCGCCCATTTCGATGACGGCAAAATCATGTTCTGCGGTCAGGCGCAGCAACGTCAGCGGTACGCCGATATCGTTATTGAAGTTGCCTGCGGTGTAGAGCACATTGCCGCACTCGCGTAAAATCGCTGCGGTCATCTCTTTCACGGACGTTTTACCTGAGGAACCGGTCAGGCCGACCACGCGGGCAGGAACCTGCTGACGCACCCAGCCGCCGAGCTGGCCGAGCGCAATTCGGGTATCCGCCACCACTAACTGCGGCACGTCCACCGGTAAGCGCTTACTTACCAGTAAAGCCCCTGAACCGGCTTTAACGGCATCGGCCGCAAAGTCGTGCGCATCAAATTTTTCGCCTTTCAGGGCGATGAACAAACAGCCCGGTGTAATCTGACGGGTATCTGTAGTGACACTGTCGATTTGAGTATCGTTGCCGATAAGTTCGGCATTGAGCGCCGCACTCAACGTTTGCAGGGAAACGCGGATCATGCGATCACCCCCAGCAAACGGGCAACCGTTACGCGGTCGGAATAGTCGAGACGCTGATTGCCCACCAGCTGGTAATCCTCGTGGCCTTTACCGGCGATCAGCACAACGTCATCTTCAGTGGCTTGCATAATCGCGCTGGTCACTGCCTCTGCGCGGCCATGAATTTCCTGTGCACGGCCAGCATCCAGCAGCCCGGCAAGGATATCAGCGACAATAGCGCGGGGCTCTTCGCTGCGAGGGTTGTCATCTGTCACGATCACGCGATCGGCGTACTGTTCCGCAATGCCGCCCATCAGAGGACGTTTGCCTTTGTCGCGATCACCGCCGCAACCAAACACGCACCACAGCGTGCCACGACAGTGCAGACGTGCCGCCGCCAGCGCTTTTTCCAACGCGTCAGGCGTATGAGCATAATCCACTACAGCGGTCGGTTTGCCCGGCGCATTGAATACTTCCATGCGGCCGCACACCGGTTGCAGTTGTGAACTTACCGCCAGCAACTGAGCCAGCGGATAATCTTGTGAAAGCAGGGTCGCCAACGCCACCAGCAAATTGCTGACGTTGAATGCGCCCATCAGGCGGCTTTCCAGCAGGCCTTCTCCCCAGCTTGAATCGATATTTACGGTCGCGCCGTTGTCATGATAATTCACGCTGCGCGCCGCCAGCCAGCGGCCTTTCCAGCCTGCCGGGATCTTGTCTTCCATCGTGACGGCGATAGCATCCGGGGTTTTCGCCAGCCAGCGCAACCCGACTTCGTCGTCAGCATTGATAATTTTTTGGCCGACCTGATGCGAGGAGAAGAGCTGCCATTTGGCGTCTTCGTAGCTCTGCATGTCACCGTGATAGTCCAGGTGGTCGCGGCTCAGGTTGGTGAAGGCTGCGGCGGCAAATGGCAGCGCGGCAACGCGGTGCTGAACCAGACCGTGGGAAGAAACTTCCATCGCAGCGAAAGTGGCGCCCTGTTGTACTAAATCCGCCAGAATATGCTGAACCTGTACTGCAGAACCGGTGGTATTTTCCGCCGGTACCACTTTATCGAGCAAACCATTGCCGACGGTACCCATCACGGCGCTGGTTTCACCGAGCAACTGACTCCACTGCGCCAGCAGCTGCGTGGTAGTAGTTTTGCCGTTGGTGCCGGTGACACCGATCAGACGTAAGGCCTGACCCGGCTGATGGTAAAAATGCCCTGCCAGTTCGGACAGCAAAACATTGAGATTCTCGAGGTAAATCACCGGCACGCCATGCATCTGGCTAACCGTTCCGTGCTCTTGTTCACCCTTTGCTTCGGCCACAACGGCAGCGACGCCCTGAGCAATTGCCTGGGGAATAAAACGACGCCCGTCGCTGGTATGGCCTGAAATCGCGACGAACAGATCTCCGGCAGCCGCCACGCGGCTGTCTAAAATCATGTCTTTTAGCGCTACTGCCGGGGCATCACTCACCCAGGGCGCTAATAGGTCGCGCAAATTACGATCTGCCACCTGAAGCCTCTTTTTGATTATTCACTATGTCTGCATTTTCATCGGCAGTCAGCGCATCCGGTTCGATGTTCATGGTGCGCAATACGCCGCCCATGATCGCGCCAAACACAGGTGCGGAAACGGCCCCACCGTAATACTTCCCTGCCTGCGGATCGTTGATAACCACCACCAGCGCAAATCTCGGATTGCTTGCCGGTGCAACGCCTGCGGTGTAGGCAATGTATTTGTTCACGTACTTACCATCGGGACCGACTTTCTTCGCGGTACCGGTTTTAATCGCAATGCGATAACCCTTGATCGCCGCTTTCACGCCACCACCGCCGGGCAGTGCGACGCTTTCCATCATATGCACGACGGTGCGGACAATCGGTTCAGGGAAGATGCGTTCGCCGGAGACAGGCGGATCAACTTTTGTTATCGACAGCGGACGATAAATGCCCATGCTGCCAATCGTTGCGTAGACTCGCGCTAGCTGGAGAGGTGTCACCATTAGCCCGTAGCCGAAAGAGAAGGTGGCCCTCTCTATGTCAGACCACCGTTGTTTTTTAGGGTATAAGCCACTGCTTTCTCCAACCAGTCCCAAATTGGTCGGTTTTCCCAATCCGAATCGCGAGTAAGTGTCTACCAGCTCTGCGGACGGCATCGACAACGCCAGTCGTGAAACACCGACGTTACTCGACTTCTGCAAGATACCCGTCACGGACAGCTCCGCGTAACGGGCCACATCTTTAATCTCATGACCGTTGATTCGATACGGCACTGTGTTCAGCACACTGTTCTCGCGCACGACGCCATTTTTCAGCGCCGTCATCACCACCATTGGTTTGACGGTGGAACCCGGCTCGAAGATGTCGGTGATGGCGCGGTTACGCATCACGTCTTTCGGCGTGTTCGGCATGTTATTTGGGTTGTAAGACGGGCTGTTGGCCATCGCCAGCACTTCGCCGGTTTGTACATCGACCAACACCGCAGTGCCTGATTCGGCTTTGTTAAAGGCCACGGCGTTATTGAGTTCGCGATACACCAGTGCCTGCAAACGTTCGTCGATGCTCAGCGCCAGATTGTGCGCTGCCTGGCTGTCAACGGAGGAAATGTCTTCAATGACTCGCCCAAAGCGGTCTTTACGGATGGTGCGCTCGCCCGGCTTTCCGGTCAGCCAGCGGTCAAAACTTTTCTCAACGCCTTCAATGCCTTCGCCATCGATGTTAGTGACGCCAATGACGTGCGATGTCACCTGTCCGGCCGGATAGTAACGACGGGACTCCTGACGCAGTGAAATCCCTGGCAGTTTGAGTTTGCGAATGTATTCGCCAACGGAAGGGTTGATCTGACGGGCGAGATAAACGAAGCGGCCTTTGGGATTGGCGTTGATGCGGGCAGACAGCTGATCGAGTGGCATGTTGAGCGCATCGGCGAGTGCTTTCCACTTGGTGTCGACCGTGATGCCACCGCGATCGTTAATCTCTTTCGGATCGGCCCAAATCGCATTTACAGGCACGCTGACCGCCAGAGGCCGTCCTGAGCGGTCGGTGATCATCCCACGGGATGTCGGAATGGTTTGAACGCGCAGGGAACGTAAATCCCCTTCTTTCACCAGCTTATCCGGGTTTATCACCTGAAGATAAGCCACCCGCAACATCAGGCCCAGCAGGGCAAGTAAAATACAGGCGCACAACAACGCAAAACGCCAGCTGATAAAGCTGGCTTGATCTTCGGGACGCTTTAACTTCGCGGTGCGTGTTGCTTTCATTAGCTGCCTGTATCCTCCGTGCACATTTTAAGGTTGAACCACAATAGTTTCTTGAGATGGATCAACATGTTGCATCTGCAATTTCTCCGTTGCGATGCGTTCTACCCGGCTGTGATCGCCAAGGGCATTCTCTTCGAGGATCAGGTTGCGCCACTCAATGTCCAGCGCATCCCTTTCCAGTACTAACTGTTCCCGCTGTGCCGTCAGTAAACGCGTACGGTGCGCAGTGGTGACAACGAAGATGGCGCTGATCAAAACGGCAATCAGCAAAATCATCGGGATCTTGCCATTGCGCAAAATGTCGCTGGCAATGACCCCCACTAAACCGTGGCGTTCATTGCCAATCACGATGCCGTTCTCTCAGCAAAACGCAGGACTGAACTGCGTGCCCGCGGGTTTTCTGACACTTCCGCATCGGAAGGCATCATTTTTCCCACTGATTTTAATGAGCGTCCGCCAAGTTCCGCGATCTGCGCTTCTGTCATCGGAATACCGGCCGGCACCTGAGCGCCACGGCTGTGCTGACGGATAAAGCGTTTCACGATGCGGTCTTCCAGTGAGTGGAAGCTGATCACGGATAAACGCCCTGCCGGTGCCAGAATTTCCAGCGCGCCATCCAGCGCACGTTCGATTTCTTCCAGCTCACTGTTGATGTAGATACGAATCGCCTGGAAGCTGCGTGTCGCCGGATGCTTATGCTTCTCACGAAACGGCGAGGCGTTCGCAATCAAATCAGCCAGTTCTTTTGTTCGCGTCATTGGCAATTCGCGGTTACGCTCGACAATCGCGCGCGCAATGCGTTTTGCAAAACGCTCTTCACCAAACGTTTTCAATACCCAGATGATGTCTTCTTCTTCCGCTTTCATCAGCCATTCGGCCGCTGAGTAACCACGCGTCGGATCCATGCGCATATCCAGAGGTCCGTCACGCATAAAGGAGAAACCACGTTCCGCATCATCAAGCTGCGGCGAGGAAACACCTAAATCCAGCAGTACGCCGTCGATCTTACCTTCCAGACCGCGTTCGCGAACGTAGTCAGCGAGGTCGGAGAAAGGTCCGTGAACGATAGAAAAACGCGCGTCATCAATAGATTCTGCGGCTTTAATTGCCTGCGGATCGCGGTCGATCGCCAGCAGGCGACCTTGCGGGCCAAGCTGTGACAAAATCAGACGTGAGTGGCCACCGCGGCCAAAGGTTCCGTCTATGTAAATGCCGTCCTGGCGGATGTTCAGGCCGTTGACGGCTTCATCCAGCAAGACGGAAGTGTGTTTGTAGTTTTCAACCATGCTTATAATGACAAGTCCTGTAATCGGTCAGAGAGTGGTTCCTGAGACGATTGTTCAGCGTCTATGTCTTCCTTAACTTGTTGATACCAGGTCTGTTCATCCCACAGTTCAAACTTGTTGAACTGCCCAACCAGCATCACTTCTTTTGCGAGCCCGGCGTGCTGACGCAGCGTAGTGGCAATCAACAGACGCCCGGCGTTATCCATCTGACATTCACTTGCATGTCCCAGTAACAGGCGCTGAATACGGCGCTCAACGGGGTTCATACTCGACAGACGGGACAATTTACGTTCGATAATTTCCCACTCGGGAAGGGTGTAAAGGAGGAGGCAGGGGTGATGGAGGTCTATGGTACACACCATTTGACCTTGCGATTCTTCGCTCAGCAAATCCCGGTAACGGGTGGGTACGGCAAGTCGCCCTTTGCTGTCGAGGTTAACCATCGTCGCGCCACGAAACATGACCGATCTACCCCTCTATGACCCTAATCACCACTTTCCTCCACAAATTCCCACTTAAAAGAGTTTACGGATGGTTTTAAAACCTTGTCAAGCCAGAGCGGAGGCGGTTTGGCAATATTTACGCGAAGACCCGAAAGCCCAACGTAACGCGGTGAGGTATTTTAGAGGTGAAATAGAAAATAACGTCATGATTAGTTGAAGAAATTTCGGAGGGTTAATAATTTCGTTTAAAAAAAAACCAAACTGAATATTATTTAACTATTTATATTCTTCTGTTATCTAACTCTCGTTTCTTGTTCTTTTTGCCATAAGAAAAATCATTTCCGATTTTTTTTTGGCTATCACGGCTAAATCATCATCATTTTGCGAGCCAGCCCGCATGGCACAAGCCTTTCAGGGTGTTTAAAAACCACGAGTCGTGAAACAGCCGCAGACCCGGAGAAATTAAGCGGGGAATTCTACAGCACTTTTGCAGGCAGCATTAACGTATTTTAGATATCAATAAACAGATTTATATCGGCAACTGAAAGGCGAAAACATTTCTTAATAATTCAGCGCTCTGGGAATGCTCCTAAAATAACCACTTTCACCGCATGGTGATTTTTTTTCGTGTTTGTGAGCAGAATGAGCAATTAGGCAAAAGAGGAAAGAAAAGCGTGTTTGTGCGAGGGAATCACGGGCATTCAATTGAATACCCGTCAGGATTACTTGCGGCTCAACCTGCCACGACGGAAGAGGTTGCGGCGAATACGGGTCAGGCCTGCTTTTGGTTTTTTCGGTTCATCCAGGCACGCCAGTACCAGCTCCAGCACGCGTTCGGCAACGTCACGATGACGCTGTGCGACCGCCAGAACCGGACACTCGAGGAAGTCGAGAAGTTCGTTATCCCCGAAGGTGGCAATCACCAGATCGACAGGCAAACGCCCTTCGGTTTTCAGCGTGACGTCCATGACGCCCTGCAACAACTGGAACGAGGTGGTGAAAAGCGCCTGCGGCATCGGATTGTGTTTCAGCCACTGGGCAAACACTACCGCCGCGGATTCGCGGTCATACGCATTGGCATAAAGATACTGCGGCTGACGTGAATCTTCAGCCCAGGCCTCACGGAAGCCCTGCTCGCGCAGGAAGCTGACCGATAATTCCGGCAATGCACCGAGATACAATACCGATTCAGCAGGGAACGTCCGTAATTCCTGTGCCAGCATCAACGCATCTTCCTGATCGGCACCGACAACGCTGATGAAATGCTCAGGGTCGAGCGCGCGATCCAGCGCAATGATGGGGAAATCATCATTGGCCCAACGCTGATAAAAAGGATGTTCCGGCGGTAAAGATGTGGAAATGATGATCGCATCAACCTGACGTTGCAGCAGATGCTCGACGCAGCGCATTTCGTTGTCAGGCTGATCTTCTGAACAGGCAATCAGCAGCTGATAGCCACGCTGGCGTGCCTGACGTTCGAGAAAATTGGCAATCTTGGTATAACTGGTATTTTCCAGATCGGGGATCACCAGACCAATAGAACGGGTCCGGCCAGCGCGTAAACCCGCAGCCACCGCATTCGGGTGATAGTTATGTTCCTTCACGACAGCCATGACTTTTTCGACTGTCTTATCGCTGACACGATACTGCTTCGCTTTGCCGTTAATCACATAACTGGCCGTCGTACGCGAAACGCCCGCTAACCTCGCGATCTCATCCAGCTTCACTGAGATAACCCCTTAAGAAAGATAATGCTTTATCTAACCCCAGAAGCCCCTGCCGGGCAAGGTGTTTTACCGAATCGCTTCACCTGAGCCACAAAAAAGAAAGCCCAACCAAAAAGTTGAGCTTTCCTAGAGCAGATAAACTTTACATCGTGCTGATTTTTTACGCTTTAGCGCATGATCTTGTCGCCGCGCGAAACACCGACCACGCCGGAGCGAGCCACTTCGACGATTTCAGCCACATCACGAATGCTGGCTAAGAAGGCGTCGAGCTTGTCGCTGGTGCCGGCAAGCTGAACGGTGTAAAGCGTCGCCGTCACATCCACAATCTGGCCGCGGAAGATTTCAGTTGAACGTTTCACCTCTTCGCGGCCATAACCGGAGGCCTGGACCTTGACCAGCATGATTTCACGCTCAACGTGAGCACCCTGCACCAGTTCGGTGACACGCAGCACGTCGACAAGCTTATGCAGCTGCTTTTCGATCTGCTCAAGCACCTTGGCATCGCCTACGGTCTGAATCGTCATTCGCGACAATGTTGGATCATCGGTCGGCGCAACGGTGAGGCTTTCGATGTTGTAGCCACGCTGAGAGAACAGGCCGACTACGCGGGACAACGCGCCCGATTCGTTTTCCAGTAATACTGATAAAATCCGGCGCATGATCAGGTCCTCTCCGTTTTGCTTAACCACATTTCGTCCATCGCACCGCCACGGATGTGCATCGGGTAAACGTGTTCTGTTTCATCAATGCTGATATCCACAAATACCAGACGGTTTTTCTGTTCCAGTGCCTGAATCAGTTTGCTTTCCAGCTCATCCGGGGTGCGAATGGCAATGCCAACGTGACCATAGGCTTCCGCCAGTTTGACGAAGTCAGGCAGCGATTCCATGTAGGATTGCGAATGGCGACCGGAGTAAATCATGTCCTGCCACTGTTTTACCATACCGAGATAACCGTTATTCAGGTTGACCACAATGACTGGCAAACCGTATTGCAGCGCGGTCGACAACTCCTGAATGTTCATCTGGATGCTGCCGTCGCCGGTGACACAAATGACCGTTTCGTCCGGCAGACCAAGTTTCACACCCAGCGCGGCAGGCAGGCCGAAGCCCATCGTTCCGAGACCACCGGAATTTATCCAGCGACGTGGCTTATCAAACTGATAATAGAGCGCGGCAAACATCTGATGCTGACCTACGTCCGACGTCACATAGGCGTCGCCGTGGGTCAGGCGATGCAGCGTTTCGATAACGGCCTGCGGTTTGATCTTGCCACTGTTTTTGTCGTAGCTCAGGCATTGACGCGCACGCCAGTTTTCAATACTTGTCCACCAGTCGCGCAGTGCATCGAATTCCTGTTTGTCATCGCTCTGCGCCAGCAGTTCCAGCATCTGAACCAGCGTCTGCTTCGCATCACCCACAATCGGAATGTCTGCACTGACAGTTTTTGAGATAGACGTCGGGTCGATATCGATATGCATTACCGTGGCATTCGGACAGTATTTCGCCAGATTGTTGGTCGTACGGTCGTCGAAACGCACGCCCACGCCGAAAATCAGATCGGCATTGTGCATCACCATATTGGCTTCGTAGGTGCCATGCATGCCGAGCATACCGAGACTCTGACGATGGGTGCCCGGAAATGCGCCCAATCCCATCAGGGAGGTGGTTACCGGCAGATTCAGTTTTTCTGCCAGTTCCAGAATTTCTGCGTGGCACTCAGAGTTAATAGCGCCACCGCCAACGTACAGCACCGGTTTTTTGGCGGCCAGCAACGTCTGCAATGCGCGTTTGATCTGGCCACGATGACCCTGCACCGTCGGGTTATACGACCGCATCGTTACCTGCTCAGGGTAAGCGTACGGCAATTTGATTTGTGGATTCACCACGTCTTTAGGCAAATCAACCACCACCGGACCCGGACGGCCCGTGGACGCCAGATAGAACGCTTTTTTCAGCACGGTAGGAATATCTTCCGCGCGTTTTACCAGAAAACTGTGCTTCACCACCGGACGGGAGATCCCCACCATGTCGCATTCCTGGAACGCGTCATAACCGATCAGTGAACTGTGTACCTGGCCGGATAGCACCACCAGCGGAATGGAATCCATATAAGCTGTCGCAATACCGGTGATAGCATTGGTTGCACCGGGACCGGACGTCACCAGCACCACGCCCACTTCGCCCGTGGCGCGCGCATAACCGTCAGCCATATGAACAGCGGCCTGCTCATGTCTCACCAGCACATGATCAATCCCGCCGACCGTGTGCAGGGCATCATAGATATCCAACACCGCTCCGCCGGGATAACCGAATAACTGCTTCACGCCCTGATCGATTAACGATCGAACGACCATCTCGGCTCCTGACAACATCTCCATGGTTTTGCCTCCAGGCTTTTTATTTCTTCTATAGGATGACTTTTTATTTCAGCAAGCTGTTCTATCAAGCAGCAATCTAAAGTTAAATCACTGAATTTTAGGCCTTTACGCAGAGCGGATGAAAACCCTGCTGCTCTTATTGGCGTTGCTAACTCAACTCAGTACCTTAGCGTGAGAATTTGGGTCAGGCAAACGCCAAAATAGGGATGACAGATTTCGTTTATTGCGACGCGCTGCCATCAATCGCCCGTCCGCTACAAAACACTGCCTGCGTACGGCAACCAGTCAGAAATATCAGGAAGGCGGGAAAAATTACAGGATTAAATTATGTCTGATGCTGACATAAAAATGATCAGCAAACCGGCGAACAGGCATTCGCCGGTGTTGAGAAAAAGAGAAAGACGCGGCGTTATTCGCCGTAAAGCTCGTCGATTTCCTTTTTATAACGGCTGAAAATAACCTTACGACGCAGCTTGAGCGTCGGCGTCAGTTCGCCAGATTCCATGGTGAAGGGTTTGATCAGCAGGACAAATTTTTTCACCTGCTCAAAGCCTGCCAGATCGTGCTGAATTTCGCGTAACTGGTGAGCAAACAGTGACAGAATCTGTTCGTTTTTGACCAGACCGCTGCGGTTGAAATAATCGATATGATGCGCCTGCGCGTACATGTTAAGCACATCGAAATCCGGCACGATCAGCGCAGAAACAAAGTGACGCTCATCGGCTATCACCGCGGCCTGTTCAATGTAGCGATCCTGGACCAGCGTGCCTTCGATCCGCTGTGGCGCGATGTATTTACCGCCTGACGTTTTCATCAGATCTTTCAGTCGTTCGGTGATAAACACGTTGCCTTGTGCATCCATCTTCCCCGCATCGCCGGTTTTGAACCAGCCATCCGCAGTGAAACTGGCCGCTGTTTCTTCGGGTTTATTGAAGTAACCGCGCAGCAGCGTGGGTCCGCGTACCTGAATTTCATTTTCGTCACCGATGCGCACATCGATTTCCGGCAACGCCGTGCCAACTGAGCCAAAGCGGAAATCTTTCTCTTCCCAGCAGGTGACGGTGGCGCAGGTTTCGGTCAGACCATAACCGTATTTGATATGCAAACCGAGGGATTCGAAAAACAGGATCACATTATCATCAAGGCTCGCGCCGGCGGCTGGCAGAAAACGTAAGTTGCCGCCGAGCAAGCCGCGCAGCTTTTTGAGCACCAGCTTATCCGCCAGAAAATATGCCGGTGAGAGCCAGAAGGGATAACGTTCGCCACGGCGCTCGATCAGAAATTTCTCTTTACCCTGCGAAACTGCCCAGTGGAACAGCCACTTTTTCACTGTTCCCGCGCGGGCGACTTTATCGTGGATTGCACTGAACACTTTTTCATAGAAACGCGGCACGGCGCACATGACGGTAGGTTTCACCGCCTGTAACGCATCCCGCACTAAATCGGTATCGCGCAGAAAGACGTTCTGCGCACCGCAATGCATCACAAAGAAGCTCCACGCCCGTTCGAACACATGCGCCAGCGGCAAGAAACACAGGGAGATGTCGTGGTCAGAAATCGTCAGACGTTTTTCGTGCTGCTTTAGCTGCGTCGCCATGCTGCGATAGTCGAGCATCACACCTTTGGCTTCCCCTGTGGTACCGGAGGTATAAATCAGTGTGAACAAATCGTTGAGATCGCTGTCGCTGATGCGTGCTTCGCGTTCGGCGTCTAACGCAGAGTCCGATACGGTGATATCGGACACATGCCGGGCTATCTGCACGCCCTGTAAATCGACGTCACCATCCAGCACCAGAATATGTTTTAGCTGCGGGCAGAGCTCGCGCAACGCAATCGCCGCGTCGTACTGCTTTTGGCCGACCACGAATAAAATGCGGATATCCGCATCGTTAAGCACATACGCTGATTGCGCGGGGGTATTGGTGGCATAGACCGGCACGGTTACCGCGCGCAGTTGTAAAATTGCCAGATCCGCCATTGCCCAGGCGATGGAATTGTTCCCGCAGATGGCAATCCGCTCCTGAACCTCGACCCGCTCGCGTAAAAGGAGAGTCGATAAAGCATCGACTTTCGCCCCTAACTGACGCCAAGTCAGTGAGGTTTCAACAGCGGGTGACCATTCACGAAAGGCGGTTTGGTCAGCACGAAGTGCGACCTGTTGGCGAAAACGGGCGATCAGATGGTAGTCATTTAAGGTTGGATTCATTGAGCGTCTATACCGGCGTTCAGCGCAGCTCGCCAGGAGGCGGCTAACTGTATTGCTCTGTTACAAAGATTTAACGCAGTCTACCGACAAATATTGCGCGGCGAAATGAAATTATAGAGAGTCAGGAGGAGGCGAAACACCGGCTCAAAATGAGTAAATAGCGGGAAAAAAAAACCTGCGCAGCTTTAACGAGGCGAAAAAGCACGCAGGATAAAAAACTTCAAAATAAATCATAACCAGCCATATTTACTTCAGCGCGCACCAAAGTAAAAATGATGTTCGTTTAGGGATCAGAGCGTCAATACGCACTGGCTTAATAAAGATTTCATCCACATATTGCCGCGGTCTTTACTGGATGATTCATGCCATGACAGATAACAGGTCAGCTGATTTTTCATCCACGGTAATGGAATGACAGATAAATTTAAGATCCCGGTATTGGCCTGCGCTAACCAGCGGGGAACCAGCGGGGAACCAGCGCCACCATATCGGTTTTCGACACGACTTCCATGACGCTGTAGAGATCTGTTCCCTGATAGGCGATTAAAGATTGCAGCTCAGGGTCATCATAATAAGGCGCACTGAAGGAATAGAAGCGGTCAATCATCATGACAGCATGTTTTTCGCGCAGGTATTTCTCGTCGGACATATAAGGACTAATACGCGGGTGATTTTGTGCTGCAACCAACACCAGTTCATCATTAAATAACGGTTCGTTACAGAAATCAGGCCGTTCAAATTTACGGTAGCTGATCATAAATTCGATATTTTGGTAACGCAGCTGATGTTCAATATTATCATTAACGATAGTCTGTAATTTAATACTGACGCTGCTGGCCAGGGTATCGACGGCGTGAAGAACCTGAGAGGTCAGGCGCTTATCCAGCGGGCTACAAATTGCGACGTTAAACTGGCGCATGCTGATACTGGGATCGAAACCTGCACCGGGCAATTCATTCATGACCAACTGAAGTGCCTGACGGACAGGGCCGAACAGCTGACGGGCACGCATTGTCGGTTGGATGCCCCGACCGAAGCGAACAAATAAATCATCATTGAACATGACTTTCAAACGGGCCACGGCATTACTTACGGCAGGCTGAGACATGCCCAGCATATTAGCTGCACGAGTAATATTTTGTAATTGCATGACGGCATCGAAGACAGTCAATAAATTAAGATCGACATTACGCAGATGCGTTTCAAACTCAGCAGGTTTTGCAGAGCTTTCGGTAATGATATCAGACATGGTTATCCCCATTAAAGATCATCAGGCTTGAAGAATAATGATTATCTTTAATTGATTTATTTAAACAAAACACGGCACAGTCATATCAGACTAATAAATAATAGCCGACAAAAAACGCGTGCCATTTCATATTATTATTATTCGAAAAGGACCTAGGTGCTGCTTCTAATAATCAGAAAGTAAAATATAAATTTCATTTCTCTTCAAAAAACTGATGATATAAGACAATAAAATAATTACCGAAACAACATGCAAAAATTGAATAATAAGTTAAGCAGAAGTAAATCATCTCTAATCAACTGAATCAGAAAGGTTATTTTTCAATCAGCATATTTTATAGTCCAGTTTTTTACGGTTTTGACCCAAAAAAATCATCGTAATGACTGAGGAATCCTTTCCTCCAAACACCCTCTTACAGGTAGTGTTTTATGCTAAATGAGATTGTTTTTCATTTGTAAAAATTACCGCTATTTCCACACTCTGAAGGTTGACATAGCACACACATTCCCGTATCACTTTAAGCACTGTTTGAACGATATCCGTTTAACTACCCTATTAAGAGAAGCTGAAAATACATGTTCATGATTACCCGTCTCCTTGGCCTACTACTCAACGCAAAAAATTTGCGCGGTATGCCAGTGGGCGAAAATCAGAACTGATTCAACTTCCACAGACAATAAACCCGCGCCGATGCGCGGGTTTTTTTTTATCTCCCGCAGGGCGCGAAAAATAGAGCAGACAAGGAAAAACCCATGAGCGAGCAAGTCATTATTTTCGATACCACGCTGCGTGACGGTGAACAGGCGTTACAAGCCAGCCTGAGTGTTAAAGAGAAGATTCAAATTGCAATGGCGCTGGAAAGGATGGGCGTTGACGTGATGGAAGTCGGCTTCCCGGTATCTTCTCCCGGTGATTTCGAGTCTGTACAAACTATCGCGCGCCAGATTAAAAACAGCCGCGTTTGCGGTCTGGCACGCTGCGTGGATGGTGACATTGACGCCGCCGCCGAAGCATTACGCGTTGCCGAAGCCTTCCGCATCCACGTTTTCCTGGCCACCTCGACTCTGCACATTGAATCCAAATTGAAGCGTTCGTTTGATCAGGTTCTGGAGATGGCGGTTCATTCGGTGAAACGCGCCCGTAACTATACGGATGACGTCGAATTCTCCTGCGAAGATGCGGGTCGTACACCGCTGGATAATCTGTGCCGCGTTGTCGAAGCCGCGATCAAAGCCGGTGCGACCACCATCAACATTCCTGATACTGTCGGTTACACCACGCCGGTCCAGTTCGGCGGGATCATTACTAATTTGTATGAGCGCGTACCAAACATCGATAAAGCGATTATTTCCGTACACTGCCACGACGATCTGGGCATGGCGGTCGGTAACTCTATCGCGGCGATTCAGGCCGGTGCGCGTCAGGTAGAAGGCACGCTGAACGGTATTGGCGAACGTGCCGGGAATACGGCACTGGAAGAAGTCATCATGGCGATCCGGACCCGTTCGGATTACATGAACGTCCACACCAATATCAATCACAAAGAAATCTATCGTACCAGCCAGATAGTCAGCCAGATAACCAATATGCCGATCCCTGGCAATAAAGCGATTGTCGGCTCCAACGCTTTCGCACACTCGTCCGGTATTCATCAGGATGGCGTGCTGAAAAATCGCGAAAACTACGAAATTATGACACCGGAATCTATTGGTCTGAACCAGATCCAGCTGAACCTGACCTCCCGCTCCGGCCGTGCCGCCGTGAAGCATCGTATGGAAGAAATGGGCTACAAAGAATCCGATTACAACATGGATCATCTGTATGCCGCGTTCCTGAAGCTGGCTGACAAAAAAGGTCAGGTTTTCGACTACGATTTAGAAGCGCTGGTGTTCATTAATAAGCAACAGGAAGAGCCAGAGTTTTACCGTCTGGACAACTTCAGCGTGCAGTCCGGTTCTAAGATAACCGCCACCGCATCGGTGAATCTGGCCTGTGGCGATGAGATCATCACTGAAGCCGCTACCGGCAATGGCCCTGTTGATGCTGTCTATCAGGCGATTAACCGCATCACGGGTTATCAAATCGAGCTGGTGAAATATCAGCTGAGTGCCAAAGGTCAGGGACGTGATGCACTGGGTCAGGTCGACGTGGTCGTCTCCTTTAATGGCCGCCGCTTCCACGGCGTGGGTCTGGCGACAGACATCGTGGAATCCTCCGCCAAAGCGATGGTTCACGTACTGAATAATATCTGGCGCAGCAAACAAGTTGAGATCGAAAAACAACGTTTGCAGCACGAAGTTCAGCAACACAACAACATTCAAAATAATCAGGAAACGGTGTGATCATGAGCAAGACCCATCATATTGCCGTCTTACCCGGAGACGGAATTGGCCCGGAAGTTATGGCCCAGGCATACAAAGTTCTGGATGCAGTACGTGCGCGTTTTGGCCTGAAAATCAGCACCAGCGAATATGACGTCGGTGGCGCGGCTATCGACAAACACGGCAGCCCGTTGCCGCAAGCGACCGTTGCCGGTTGCGAACAAGCCGATGCCATCCTGTTTGGCTCAGTAGGCGGCCCGAAATGGGAACACCTGCCGCCTAACGATCAGCCAGAGCGCGGCGCATTGCTGCCGCTGCGTAAGCACTTCAAATTGTTCAGCAACCTGCGCCCTGCCCGTTTGTATCAGGGTCTGGAGGAGTTCTGCCCGCTGCGTGCCGACATCGCCGCCAAAGGTTTCGACATTCTGTGCGTCCGCGAACTGACCGGCGGTATTTACTTCGGCCAGCCGAAAGGCCGCGAAGGCCAGGGGCAGCATGAAAAAGCCTTCGATACCGAAGTGTATTACCGCTTTGAGATCGAACGTATCGCCCGCATCGCCTTTGAATCTGCACGCAAACGCCGCAGCATTGTGACGTCCATCGATAAAGCCAACGTATTGCAAACGTCCATAATGTGGCGTGAAGTGGTTAACGAAATCGCGAAGGATTACCCGGACGTCAGCCTGAGCCACATGTACATCGACAACGCGACAATGCAGCTTATTAAAGATCCGTCGCAGTTTGACGTGCTGCTGTGCTCCAACCTGTTCGGCGACATTCTGTCAGACGAATGCGCGATGATAACCGGTTCCATGGGCATGTTGCCTTCGGCCAGCATGAACGAGCAGGCGTTTGGTTTGTTCGAGCCAGCAGGCGGCTCCGCACCGGATATCGCCGGTAAAAACATCGCTAACCCGATTGCACAGATCCTCTCTGCCGCGCTGTTACTGCGTTACAGTCTGGGGGCTGATGAAGCCGCCAACGCCATCGAGCAGGCAGTGAATAAAGCGCTGGAAGCAGGCCACCGCACCGGTGATTTGGCTAACGGCCAGCAGGCGCTGTGCACCAGTGAAATGGGCGATATCATTGCCCGCTTTGTGAAAGAAGGGGCATAACATGGCGAAGACGCTGTATCAAAAATTGTATGACGCGCACGTCGTTTACGAAGCGCAAAACGAAACGCCGCTGTTGTACATAGACCGCCATCTGGTGCACGAAGTGACCTCTCCGCAGGCGTTCGACGGCCTGCGCGCGATGGGGCGTCCGGTACGTCAGCCGGGCAAAACCTTCGCCACGATGGACCACAACGTATCCACGCAAACCAAAGACATCAATGCGAGCGGCGAGATGGCACGCATTCAGATGCAGGAACTGATCAAGAACTGCGCGGAATTCGGCGTGCAGCTGTATGACCTGAATCACCCGTTCCAGGGCATCGTCCACGTAATCGGACCTGAGCAGGGCATGACCTTGCCGGGCATGACTATCGTTTGCGGCGACTCCCATACGGCGACGCACGGTGCGTTTGGCTCACTGGCTTTCGGTATCGGCACATCAGAAGTGGAACACGTGCTGGCGACGCAAACCCTGAAACAGGGTCGCGCTAAAACCATGAAAATCGAAGTGACCGGCGACGCACCTGCGGGTATCACCGCCAAAGATATCGTGCTGGCGATCATCGGTAAAACCGGCAGCGCCGGCGGTACAGGTCACGTTGTCGAGTTTTGCGGTAAAGCCATCGAAGCGCTGAGCATGGAAGGTCGTATGACCCTGTGCAACATGGCGATTGAAATGGGCGCCAAAGCCGGTCTGGTCGCGCCTGACGAAACCACGTTTGCTTATCTGAAAGGTCGCCAGTTCGCTCCGAAAGATCAAAACTGGGACGCCGCCGTCGAGTACTGGAAAACCCTGACAACCGATGCGGATGCCAAATTTGACAGTGTCGTGACGCTGGACGCGGCAGATATCGCACCGCAGGTCACCTGGGGTACCAACCCTGGTCAGGTCATGGGCGTGAATCAGACGATCCCAAATCCTTCCTCTTTTGCCGATCCGGTAGAACGCGCATCCGCTGAAAAAGCGCTGGCGTATATGGATTTGCAACCGGGCATTAAACTGACCGACGTGGCGATCGATAAAGTGTTTATCGGTTCCTGTACCAACTCACGTATCGAAGATTTGCGTGCAGCCGCAGCCGTGGCCAAAGGTCGCAAAGTCGCGACCGGCGTACAGGCAATTGTGGTTCCCGGCTCAGGCCCGGTAAAAGCACAGGCCGAAGAAGAAGGTCTGGATAAGATCTTCATCGAAGCCGGTTTCGAATGGCGTCTGCCGGGCTGTTCCATGTGTCTGGCAATGAACAACGATCGTCTGGAACCGGGCGAGCGTTGCGCCTCCACCAGCAACCGTAACTTCGAAGGCCGTCAAGGGCGTGGCGGACGCACGCATCTGGTCAGCCCGGCAATGGCTGCGGCGGCAGCGGTGACTGGCCGTTTCGCTGATATTCGTGAACTGAACTGAGGAAAACACCATGGCTAAATTTACCCAACACATTGGTCTGGTGGTTCCGCTGGATGCCGCTAACGTCGATACCGATGCCATCATTCCGAAACAGTTTTTGCAGAAAGTAACCCGTACCGGTTTCGGTCAGCACCTGTTTAACGACTGGCGTTTTCTGGACGACGCCGGTCAGGTGCCTAACCCGGATTTCGTGCTGAATAAGCCGCGCTATAAAGGTGCGAGCATTTTACTGGCGCGCGAAAACTTTGGCTGCGGTTCTTCCCGTGAACATGCGCCGTGGGCGCTGACCGACTACGGTTTCCACGCGGTGATCGCGCCAAGCTTTGCCGATATATTTTACGGTAACTCGTTCAATAACCAGTTACTGCCCATCACCCTGAGCGATGCAGAAATTGATGAGCTGTTCGCGCTGGTGAATGATAATGAAGGCATTACCTTTGAAGTGGATCTGGAAGCGCAGACCGTCAAAGCCGGTGATAAAAGCTATCCGTTTGTGATCGACAGCTTCCGCCGTCACTGCATGATTAACGGTCTGGACAGCATCGGTCTGACGCTGCAACACGAAGAAAACATCTCCGCTTACGAGAAGAATCAGCCTGCCTTTATGAACTGATTCCACCCCCGAAAGCATAAAAAAACCCGCGACTGTCGCGGGTTTTTCTTTTCATATCATTCAGACGTCTTTGACTTTATACATCAGGCCTAATGCGATAATCGCCAGCCCCGTCGCCACCCAGTACACCGGATAATGCCCGAAGCTTTCGACGATAAAGCCTTGCAATAATCCCGCGCAGATAACGCCAGTGGAAATGCTGTTGGTGAACAACGTCGTCGCTGAACCCGCACGACCCGGCATCAGATCCTGAAAATAGAGCATCCCGATACCCGCCACGATACCGATGAAAATCGCGTTAAACAGCTGGAGGATCATCAGCGCGGCTTTGAACTGGAACAAAACCAGTCCGGCGTAGAAAACCACCCCGCTGGCCACCGCATACAGCATCAGCTTGCGCTTACCGGTGCGTTTGACCAGATAACCCGCCAGCAACATCGCCGGAATTTCGAGCCCTGCCGCCGTCCCCATCAGCAAGCCCGCCAGCCCTTCCGGCAGCCCCAATTCGCTGGTGATGTAAAGCGGCATATCAATCACGTACATGATGTTGCAGGTCCACATCAGCAGGGAGGCGAAGAACAGAAGACGCACATCTTTATTGCGCCACGCGCTGACCGGCACCACTTTTTCATCCACCGGCTGCTCGACGCGCGGTACCGACGGCAGGAAGAACACGATCATCAGGATGCTGCCGACAAACACCGCGGCGGCGCTCAGGTACATCGGCGTAAATCCGTAATTCAGCGCCAGCATGAAGGAAAGCGGCGGGCCGAGTACCCACGCCAGCGAGAGCATCGCACGCATCATTGAGCTGAACATCACCACTTCGCTCGATGAGCGATCGGCATGTTCACGCGCCAGCGCGAACAGCTGCGGCATTGAGGCATTCCCGATCGCCGCCAGCAATACGCCGACGGTGATCAGCACCAGATAGTCGCGGCTGAACGCAAAGACCAGACTGTTACCGATGGCCATCAGGCAGCAAAAGATCAGCAGCTTGCGGCGGTCACCTTTGTTATCAGAACGGTTCGCCAGCAGGAAACTGATCGCAATCCCGGCGATGGCGTTGACGGTATAAAAGAAGCCGACCCACAGCGGGCGAACTTTCACTTCATTGGTCAGAAACAGACTGAGCGTCGGTGCCTGTAATGCGCCAGCAATACCACACAGCAAGGACACCACCAGAAAGGTGACATAAATGGCATTAATACGAGGTTTTGGCATGACGTCGTCCCTGAGAAATGAAAGTCTTACAAACAAGACCCCCAGTGTAGCTAAGTTTTAAAGGGTTTCGAGGGGTTCTGAAAAATGGATATAAAAAAACCAGTGAGTTACCCCACTGGCTGGTGAAATTACACCATTACTCAGAAAATCGAATTGGGTCGAGCCTGTTGTCTGACTATCAAATCCTTCGACGGTATTGTTCTTCGTCAAGCGACTCCATATCCCACTGTGTCAGCCCGGACAGAATATCCATCCGATAATCGACCGGCACCCAGGACAGCCAGTCAGCATGATTTTTTGCCGCGTTGCGTTTAATGGCAGCGCTGCTGATTGCGGAGAAATAACGCTGATAAAAACGGGCATTCAACGTGCGTTTCATGATGACCTCCGGGTATTCACAACAGGCTTTCGTTGAGAAACAGTATCGGAGTAATATGGGGAAAGATAAATTGATGAAGATCGCCCTTGGAGTTCCCCTTTTATGACCTCACCGCGTTTGCAGCAGCAGTTCATCCGGTTGTGGCAGTCCTGTCATGGCGAAGAAACCGAAACGACCTTGCAGGCGCTGTCCGAGATCCTGAACTGTTCACGGCGGCACATGCGTTCATTGCTCAACGCCATGCAGGAACTGGGCTGGGTGGCGTGGGATGCCGAAGCCGGGCGCGGCAAACGTTCCAGACTGACATTCCTGTATACCGGCCTGGCGCTACAGCAGCAGCGCGCCGAAGAGCTTGTTGAGCAGGATAAAGTCGATCAGCTGGTTCAACTGGTGGGCGATAAAACACAGGTGCGTCAGATGTTGCTATCGCAACTTGGACGCAGCTTCCGTCAGGGCAAACATATTCTGCGCGTGCTGTATTACCGCCCACTGTTTAACCTGTTGCCCGGCACCATGTTGCGTCGTTCTGAGACGCATATCGCCCGGCAAATCTTCAGCGGCCTGACGCGCATAAATGAGGAAAAAGGGGAAGTTGAAGCCGATTTAGCTCATCACTGGCAGGAAATCACACCGCTGCATTGGCGGTTTTATCTGCGTCCGGCGATCCATTTCCATCATGGCCGTGAACTCGAGATGGCGGATATCATCGCCACATTTACCCGCCTGCAACAGGCTCACCGGTTATTTAGCAATCTCTCGTCAGTTTCCTCACCCACACCCAATGTGATCGATATCCATCTGCTGACCCCCGACCGCTGGCTGCCGTGGCTGTTTGGCAATGTTCACGCCATGATCCTGCCGCAGGAGTGGCAGTCGCTGCCGGACTTTGCCCGGCATCCGGTCGGCACCGGTCCTTACGCCGTGGTGCGCAATCAGAAAACGCAGCTGCGTATCCGCGCGTTTGACGAGTATTTCGGTTTTCGCGCGCTGATAGATGAAGTGAATATCTGGGTGCTGCCGGAGCTGACCGAAGATCTGGTCCATTCCGGTGTCCAGTTACAGGCGGATGAATCAGGTAATAGCGAGCTGGAAAGCCGTCTGGAGGAAGGCTGCTATTTCTTGCTGTTCGATCAGCGTTCGCCGGTCGGCCAGCAGGATGAAATCCGCGAATGGCTCTGTGAACTGCTCAGCCCGATTGCATTACTTAACGCCGCAGAACCGATTTACCAGCGCTACTGGTCGCCAGCCTACGGCCTGTTGCCACGCTGGCATCATAAAGATTCGCAGGCGCGCCCGATAAAACCGCAAGGGCTGACGCACATTACGCTGACGTTTTACAGCGAGCATTCGGAGCATCACGCGATCTGCAACGCACTGCGCCCGCTGCTGGCAGCGGAAGGCATCGAGCTGATTATTCAGATTGTGGATTACGCCGTCTGGCATCGCGGCGAGGCGAAAAGCGACTTGTGGCTCGGCAGCGCCAACTTCACCCTGCCGCTGGAATTCTCTCTGTTCGCGACATTCTTCGAGCTGCCGTTGGCCGCGCACTGTTTCAGCAATGACATGAGCGAAGACGCCGCGTTATGGCAGGCGGGTAAATTCTCCATGGCCGAATGGAGCCAGAAACAGGTTGCCAGCCATCATATTCATCCGCTGTTCCATCACTGGTTAGTGTTGCAGGGCCAGCGCAGCATGCGCGGCGTACGCATGAACACTCTTGGGTGGTTTGACTTCAAATCCGCCTGGTTTGCGCCCCCCGACAGTTAATCGGACTATCGCATCGCGCCGTTAATCTCTAGAATGACATTCGTTCTCAACGGGGTGCCCAACTTGTTAAAGCAGCGATGTAAACGCCGCGAGCAAGTTTGGCTGAGATTTAGACCCGTCGAACCTGATCCGGTTGATACCGGCGGAGGGATTTGAGACTGCGCCTTGCTCACTCAAAATCCTTTGCCCCTTTATTTTTTTGGAGCGCAAAGTTGAAAAAATTATTGTCCTGCCTGCTGTTACTTTCTGCACCTGCATTTGCTGCAAAACCTGTCCTGACCGTATACACCTACGACTCTTTCTCTGCCGACTGGGGCCCTGGCCCTGCCATCAAAAAAGCCTTTGAAGCGCAATGCGGCTGCGAACTGAAATACGTCGCGCTGGAAGACGGCGTGTCTTTGCTCAACCGTCTGCGGATGGAAGGCAAAAACAGCAAAGCGGACGTCGTGCTTGGGCTGGATAACAACCTGTTGCAAGCTGCGGAGCAAACCGGGCTTTTCGCCAAAGCACCGAAAACCGACGCCAAACTGGCTGTCCCCGGCGGCTGGGATAACAGTACGTTCGTGCCTTACGACTACGGCTATTTCGCGTTCGTCTACGACAAAAACAAACTGAAGAATCCGCCGAAAAGTCTCGATGAACTGATCAACAGCGATCAGAACTGGAAAGTGATCTACGAAGATCCGCGCACCAGCACGCCGGGTCTGGGTCTGATGCTGTGGATGCAAAAAGTCTATGGCGATAAAGCGCCACAAGAATGGCAGAAGCTGGCGAAGAAAACCGTCACCGTCACCAAAGGCTGGAGCGAGGCCTACGGTTTGTTCCTCAAAGGCGAAAGCGATCTGGTGCTGAGTTACACCACCTCTCCGGCGTATCACATCATCGAAGAGAAGAAGGATAACTACGCGGCGGCCAATTTCACCGAAGGTCATTACATGCAGGTGGAAGTGGCAGGCCAGCTGGCGAACAGCAAGCAACCGAAGCTGGCTGAACAGTTTATGAAATTCGTCACTACCGACGGTTTCCAGAAAGTAATACCGACCGGTAACTGGATGTATCCGGTGATCGCCACACCGCTGCCCGATGCCTTTAATCAGCTGACGGTACCCGCGAAATCCCTGCAATACAGCGCACAGGACGTCGCCACTCACCGCACAGAATGGATCCAGGCATGGCAGAACGCAGTCAGCCGTTGATCCCGCGCTGGCTGTGGCCGGGCGCGGTGGCATCGCTGGCGATGCTGCTGGTTGCCGCGCTGGCGTTAGGCTCTCTGTGGCGTCACGCGCCGCAGATGAGCGGCGCCTCGCTGTGGCAGGATCCCTATCTCTGGCATGTGATCCGTTTTACTTTCTGGCAGGCGTTGCTTTCGGCGCTCTGCTCGGTGCTGCCCGCAATTTTGCTGGCGCGGGCGCTGTTCCGCCGCCGTTTTCCTGGCCGTCAGTTACTACTTCGTTTATGCGCCATGACGCTGGTGCTGCCGGTGCTGGTGGCCGTGTTTGGCATTCTCAGCGTCTACGGCAGACAAGGCTGGCTGGCGCAGCTGTGCGGCTGGCTCGGTATGGATTATCATTTTTCGCCCTATGGCTTACAGGGCATTTTGCTGGCGCACATCTTCTTCAATCTGCCGCTCGCCACCCGCCTGTTGTTGCAGGCGCTGGAGAATATCGCTGTAGAACAGCGCCAGCTTGCCGCGCAGCTGGGCATGAATGCGTGGCAGCAATTTCGTTTTGTCGAATGGCCTGCCCTGCGCCGTCAGATTTTCCCCGCCGCAGCCCTGATTTTCATGCTGTGTTTTGCCAGCTTCGCCACCGTGCTTTCTCTCGGCGGCGGCCCGCAGGCGACCACGATCGAACTGGCTATCTATCAGGCGCTCAGTTATGACTACGATTTAGGCCGCGCCGCCACGCTGGCGCTGATCCAGTTGTTCTGCTGTCTGGCGCTGGTGTTGCTGAGCCAAAAACTCAGTCAGGCGCTGCCGGTCGGACAAACGCACTCTCAGCGCTGGCGTAATCCCGATGATTCCCTGCCGCGCCGCCTCGCCGACGGCGTACTGATCGGCCTTGCCCTGCTGCTGATCCTGCCGCCATTGCTGGCAGTGATTTTTGATGGCGTGAATCGCGCCGCCGTCAGCGTTCTGCAACAGGCCGCGCTCTGGCAGGCATTGTGGACGTCAGTACGTATTGCACTGGGCAGCGGGTTGCTTTGTGTACTGCTCACCATGATGTTGCTGTGGAGCAGCCGCGAACTGCGTTTGCGCAAGTTTAGCGGCTGGGCGCAGGCGATGGATCTCAGCGGTATGTTGATCCTCGCGATGCCGGGCATCGTGCTGGCGACCGGGTTTTTCCTGTTGCTCGGTGATACAACCGGTTTACCACAATCGCCCTGGCCGCTGGTGATCCTCACCAATGCGCTGATGGCGGTGCCTTATGCGTTGAAAGTGTTGGATAACCCGATGCGTGACGTCGCGGAACGCTACAACCCGCTATGTCTTTCGCTGGATATGCACGGCTGGCATCGGCTGCGCCGGGTGGAACTGAGTGCGCTGAAACGCCCGATAGCTCAGGCGCTGGCGTTTGCCTGTGTGCTGTCACTGGGGGATTTCGGCGTGATCGCATTGTTCGGCAACGAGAATTTTCGCACGCTGCCATTTTATTTGTATCAGCAGATCGGTTCCTACCGCAGTCAGGACGGCGCGGTAACTGCGCTGTTATTACTGCTGCTGTGCTTCCTGTTATTCACCCTGATCGAGAAACTGCCGGGCCGCCATGCTGACGCTGAATAAACTGACTTATCTGTACGAGCATCTGCCGATGCGCTTTGATTTACGCATCGCCGCGGGTGAACGCGTGGCGATCCTCGGCCCGAGCGGTGCGGGGAAAAGTACCATGCTGAGCCTGGTTGCCGGTTTTCTCGCGCCAGTGAGCGGGCAAATCTTGCTCAACGGTGACGATCACAGCGCGACACCGCCAGCCAGGCGTCCGGTGTCAATGCTGTTTCAGGAGAACAATCTGTTCTCGCATCTGACCGTGCGTCAGAACATGGGACTGGGCTTACATCCGGGGCTGAAACTCAGCGCGCAGCAAAAGCAGGATTTGGAAGAGATCGCCCGACAGGTCGGGCTGAGTGAGTGTTTAGATCGTCTGCCCTCGCAGCTTTCCGGCGGCCAGCGGCAGCGGGTGGCGCTGGCACGCTGTCTGTTGCGTAGCCAGCCGATTTTGCTGCTCGACGAACCTTTCTCGGCGCTCGATCCGGCGCTGCGCAGTGAAATGCTGAGCCTGCTGGATAAGGTTTGCGGACAGCGTAATCTGACGTTATTGATGGTGTCACACAATCTGGATGATGCGGCGCGGATTGCTCCGCGCACGCTGCTGGTCGTCGACGGCAGAATCTTCTACGACGGCCCGACGCAGGCGCTGGTAGACGGCAGTGCGCCGGAAGCCAAAGTGTTGGGCATCAGCCCAATCAGCGGGTGATCACTTTCCACAGCAGATGGCCGTAAACCGGCATCATCGGCTGCTTGCTGAGCATCACAATGCTGACCACCGTCGCCACCACGCTCAGCACGCACACAACCCGTAATCGCGTCAGCGGCAACCATTTGGTCATCATGTCCGGCGAGCCCTTTCCGGCGCGGAACCAGCGCCACGCCAGCCAGGCACTGAGCCAAATCAGCATCACACTGATAAACAGCAGCCATTTGAATACGCCGCTGTTGTGGCTGGCCGGAATGTCGATGGCGACGCCAGCCAGGATCCCCGGCAGGAAATAAACCGGCGGCCAGGTGATACAGCCGACAATATTCGGGGGCGCAAACTTATACGGCGGCAGATTAAGCATACCGGCGACCAGCGGCACCAGCGGGCGCGTCGGCCCGATAAAGCGCCCTAAAATCACCGTGGCAAAACTGTGGCGATCGAGGGCGTAACCGGTTTTATCCAGCAAGGACTGATAGCGCTGAAGAAAGCGCCAGCGGTGCAGCGGTTCTTTGAATCCACGCCCGATAAAGTAGGACGCCCAGTCGCCGAGGAAGCAACCGAGTCCGGCTGCCAGCCAGGCTTCGTACAGGCCGACCTGACCGCTGCCGATCAGCGTCCCCAGCGTGGCCATCATGACGGTGCCCGGCAGGATTAGCCCGACCAGCGCCAATGATTCGAAAAATGCGACGACAGCGACAATAATTAAAGCAAAGCCCACCGACTGAGCGACCAGATGTTGTAGATAGGCTTCCATAAATTCCCAGTATTCAGTTACGCGAATTGCGCAGATAAATGAGACAAATGTGAGTTTTCTGCATTCTCATTGTAGTCAAAACATTAAGCGGCTGAATTGTCAGCGCATGAACTTTTACAGTCAACCGCGTAATTGTATGCGTATTTGGCTGAGACCTTAGCAATAGACAAAGACTGTATAAATAACCATACTCTGTCTTTGACGATCTCTTATTCATCTCTGTCGTTCCGAGGCGCTTATTAACTCCCCAACCGCACGTCCCTCTTCTGTCCCCGCTGACGCCACGCCGCGTCAGGGTTTTGTGCTAACCCGCCACTGGCGCGACACACAGCGTGGTACCGAGGTGGAATTGTGGCTGGCAACGGACGAGGGCGCGCAAAAAATCCGCCTGCCGTTGCAGGAGTCCGTGGCGTTTATCCCGGCGGTTCAGAAGGCTCAGGCGGAACGTCTTCTGGCCGATGAAAAAAATATCAGTTTGCGCACCTTGCCGATGCAGGATTTCCATTCGCGGCCAGTTCTCGGCCTGTATTGCACGCAGCATCGCCAGCTGATGCGCATCGAAAAATTGCTCAAAGAAGGCGGCGTTCAGGTGTATGAAGCGGATATTCGCCCGCCGGAACGTTTTCTGATGGAGCGTTACATCACCGCGCCGGTCTGGTTCAGCGGAAAACCGGGGCCGGGAAATCTGCTGCTCGACACCAAAATGAAGCCCGCCGAAGGCTACCGCCCGCCGATGAAGCTCTGTTCGCTGGATATCGAAACCAGCGGTAACGGCGAGCTCTACTGCATCGGGCTGGAAGGCTGCGGGCAACGCCACGTCTATATGCTCGGACCGCCAAACGGTGACCCGGACAGTAAGTTTGATTTCCATCTGGAATACGTCGAGAGCCGCCCGCAGCTGCTGCAAAAACTGAATGAATGGCTGGAACGCTACGATCCGGACGCCATCATCGGATGGAACGTGGTGCAGTTTGATCTGCGCGTGCTGCAAAAACACGCGGAACGTTACAAGATCCCGCTGCGTTTTGGTCGCGACGGCGGCGAGTTGGAATGGCGTGAGCATGGTTTCAAACAGGGGCACTTTTTTGCTGCCGCCGCAGGCCGCCTGATCATTGATGGCATCGAGGCCCTTAAATCCGCATTCTGGAACTTCAATTCATTTAGCCTCGAATTCGTTTCGCAAAGTTTACTGGGCGAAGGGAAATCCAGCGACAGCCCTTATCAGCGGCTGGCGGAAATCGAACAGCGTTTTCGTGAAGACAAACCGGCGCTGGCCCGCTATAACCTGAAAGACTGCGAACTGGTTACCCGTATTTTTGCCAAAACGGAGCTGATGCCCTTCCTGCTTGAGCGTGCTTCGGTCACCGGTCTGGCGGTCGATCGCAGCGGCGGCTCGGTGGCGGCGTTCACCCATCTTTATCTTCCCCGAATGCACCGCGCCGGTTATGTCGCGCCCAATCTTGGCGAGCTGGAGGGCGAAATGAGCCCCGGCGGATTTGTGATGGATTCACGCCCCGGTTTGTACGACTCGGTGTTGGTGCTTGATTACAAAAGCCTTTACCCGTCGATTATCCGCACTTTTTTGATTGACCCGGTCGGGCTGGTCGCCGGGCTGCAACAGCCGGACGATGAACACTCGGTTCCCGGTTACCGCAATGCGCGATTCTCGCGGGAAAAACATTGCCTGCCGGAAATCGTTCGTCAAATCTGGCAGGGACGTGAGGCCGCTAAACAGCAGAAGAATAAACCGCTGTCACAGGCGCTGAAGATCATCATGAATGCCTTTTACGGCGTACTCGGCTCGAGCGGCTGCCGGTTCTTCGATCCGCGTCTGGCATCGTCAATTACGCTGCGCGGCCACGACATCATGCGCCAGACCCGCGAACTGATTGAGGCCGAAGGCTACCAGGTGATTTACGGCGATACCGATTCCACCTTCGTCTGGCTGAATAAAGCGCACAGTCAGGAAGACGCTGACGTGATTGGCCGTCATCTGGTTGAACAAGTGAATGTCTGGTGGAAGACGCATTTACAGCAAGAGTACGGGCTGGAAAGCGCGCTGGAACTGGAATTTGAAACTCACTACCAGCGTTTTCTGATGCCGACCATTCGCGGTTCGGAAACCGGCAGTAAAAAGCGCTACGCCGGACTGGTAAAAGACGCCGACGGTGAGCACATCGTTTATAAAGGTCTGGAAACCGTGCGCACAGACTGGACACCGCTCGCGCAGGTCTTTCAGCAGGAACTGTATCAGCGAATTTTCCACCGTCAGCCTTATCAGGATTATGTCCGTGACTACGTGGCCAGCACGCTCAATGGTGAGTTTGATGATAAACTGGTCTATCGCAAACGCCTGCGCCGAAAGCTCAGCGACTATGAGAAAAACGTGCCGCCGCACGTTCGCGCCGCACGGTTAGCCGATGAGTACAACGCGCTGCACGGACGGGCGAAGCAGTATCAGAACGGCGGCTGGATTAGCTACGTGATGACCACGTCCGGGCCGGAACCGCTGGAGAACCGCCTGTCCCCGATCGACTACGATCATTACATTGAACGCCAGCTCGAACCGGTAGCCGACGGTATTTTGCCTTTCCTGCACGACGATTTTGCTACACTTATTACAGGTCAGATGGGGCTGTTTTAAACAAAAGTTGGCGCGAGTCCGGTGATTCGCAGGTGACGAATCGTTTACCTTCCATTACCATAGCGCCCTTTCCCATTTCTGAATCATCCTCACACAGTGAAACACTCCGCGCCTTCGGGCGGGGAAAGAAGACTATTGCCCGCGCGTTATCCGAGGCATAGCAAGCATTGCGCAGTTGACGTCGCAGTTGCCACATCTGGAACATACAACACAGAGAGAGATTATGCCGTTTACATTGGGTCAACGCTGGATAAGCGATACGGAAAGCGAATTAGGATTAGGCACCGTGGTTGCAATAGATGTGCGCATGGTGACTTTGCTTTTCCCCGCCACCGGTGAAAACCGTTTGTATGCCCGAAATGATTCCCCGATCACCCGCGTGATGTTCAATACCGGTGATACCATCAGCTGCCACGAAGGCTGGCAGCTGCAAGTCGAAGAAGTCATTGAAGATAAAGGTCTCTTGACCTATATCGGCACCCGTCTTGATACAGAAGAAACCGGCGTCGCGATGCGCGAAGTGCTGCTCGACAGCAAGCTGACCTTCAGCAAGCCGCAGGATCGCCTATTCGCCGGCCAGATCGACCGCATGGATCGTTTCGCCCTGCGCTTTCGTGCCCGTAAATATCAGCGCGAACAGTTCCGTCTGGAATTCGGCGGCCTGCGCGGTATGCGCGCCAGCCTGATCCCGCATCAGTTACACATTGCTTATGAAGTCGGTCAGCGTCATGCGCCACGCGTTTTACTGGCCGATGAAGTGGGTCTGGGGAAAACCATCGAAGCGGGGATGATCATCCATCAGCAACTGCTGTCAGGCCGCGCCGAACGCGTGCTGATCGTGGTACCGGAAACACTGCAACACCAGTGGCTGGTCGAAATGCTGCGCCGCTTCAACCTGCACTTCTCCCTGTTTGATGACGATCGCTACGCGGAATCCGTTCACGAAGCGACTAACCCGTTTGAAACCGAACAGCTGGTTATCTGCTCGCTGGACTTCGTACGCCGCAACAAATCTCGTCTGGAGCAGCTGTCCGACGCGTCATGGGACATGCTGGTAGTCGATGAAGCGCACCATCTGGTGTGGAGCGAAGACGCGCCGAGCCGCGAATATCAGGTGATCGAACAGCTTTCACAACAAATCCCAAGCGTGCTGTTGCTGACCGCAACGCCGGAACAGCTCGGGCAGGAGAGCCACTTTGCGCGCCTGCGTTTGCTCGATCCGGATCGTTTCCACGATTACGAAGAATTCATCGAAGAGCAGCAGCAGTATCAGCCAGTTGCCGATGCGGTCACGCTGCTGCTCAATAAAGAACCGCTGACGCCAGAAGCGCTGGCTTTACTGGGTGAAAGCGTCGGCAATGCCGATACCGATGCCCTGCTGACCGCCGCCAATCAGGGCGACGAGGCTGCAGCTAAACAGCTGGTTTCCATGCTGATGGACCGCCACGGCACCAGCCGCGTGCTGTTCCGTAACACCCGTAACGGTGTGAAAGGCTTCCCGGATCGTCATCTGCACGCGGTGAAATTGCCGCTGCCGACGCAGTATCAGACCGCGATTAAAGTCTCAGGCATCATGGGCGCGAAAAAATCCGCCGAAGCGCGTGCGCACGACATGCTCTATCCGGAGCAGATTTATCAGGAATTCGAAGGCGAGAATGCGACGTGGTGGAACTTCGACCCGCGTGTGGAATGGCTGCTCGGCTATCTGACCGCCAACCGCGACGAAAAAGTGCTGGTTATCTGTGCCAAAGCCGCCACTGCGCTGCAACTGGAGCAGGTTCTGCGCGAGCGTGAAGCGATCCGTGCTGCCGTGTTCCATGAAGGTTTGTCCATCATCGAACGCGACCGCGCCGCCGCGTACTTTGCGTCGCAGGAAGATGGCGCACAGGTTCTGCTGTGTTCTGAAATCGGCTCCGAAGGCCGTAACTTCCAGTTCGCCAGTAAAATGGTGATGTTCGATTTGCCGTTCAACCCGGATCTGCTCGAACAGCGTATTGGCCGCCTGGATCGTATCGGTCAGCAAAACAACATCGACATTATGGTGCCTTACCTCGAGCAGACCGCGCAGTCGGTGCTGGTTCGCTGGTTCCACGAAGGTCTGGATGCATTTGAGCATACCTGCCCGACCGGCCGCACCATTTATGACAGCGCTTATGAACAGCTGATCGCTTTCCTCGCCACGCCTGCCGAGCAGGAAGGTCTGGATACGTTTATCCTTGAATGCCGCGCTGAGCACGATGCGCTGAAAGAGAAGCTGGAAAATGGTCGCGATCGTCTGCTGGAGATGCATTCCAACGGCGGCGAACGTGCGCAGCAACTGGCGCAGGAAATCGGTGAGCAGGATAACGACGTGAATCTGGTTAACTTCGCGCTGAATCTGTTCGATATCGTCGGCATCAATCAGGAAGATCGCAGCGATAACCTGATCGTACTGACACCTTCCGATCACATGCTGGTGCCGGATTTCCCAGGTCTGCCGGAAGATGGCTGCACTGTGACGTTCGATCGCGAACAGGCGTTGTCGCGCGAAGATGCGCAGTTCATCAGCTGGGAACATCCGATTGTGCGCAACGGTTTGGATCTGATCCTCTCCGGTGATACCGGCAGCTGTGCGGTGTCGATCCTAAAAAACAAAGCGTTGCCGGTAGGCACCATGCTGGCAGAGCTGATTTACGTGGTGGAATGTCAGGCACCAAAACACCTGCAGCTTACCCGCTTCCTGCCGCCGACGCCGGTTCGCATGTTGATGGACAGTAAAGGCACCAATCTGGCTGCTCAGGTCGAGTTTGAAAGCTTTAACCGCCAGTTGAACGCCATCAACCGTCATAACTCCAGCAAGCTGGTGAATGCCGTACAGCAGGATGTGCATACCATGCTGCAACAGGCAGAACCGCAGATTGCCGAACAGGCGCGGGTGCTGATTGAAGCCGCCAAAGTAGAAGCCGACGAGCAACTGACGCAGGAACTCGCCCGACTGAAAGCGCTGAAAGAAGTGAACCCGAACATTCGTGACGATGAGCTGGACGCGGTAGACTCCAACCGTAAGCAAGTGCTGGCAAACCTGAACGATGCCAGCTGGCGTCTGGATGCGATCCGCCTGGTGGTGGTCAGCCACCAGTAAGCCCGACGGGATGCAGCCGGTCTGCATCCCTCTTTCTTTTAACGCTGACACAGACTGAAACCGCTATGAGCGAACATCAACCGAACATCCCTGTCCCTTCAAACACCCGGCCGCTGGAAAACTACAATCCACCGACCGATCCCTGGTTGCAGGTGATTTTTCAGGATGAACACATCATGGTGGTTAATAAACCCAGCGGTCTGCTCTCGGTGCCGGGGAAATTAGCGGAGCATCAGGACAGCCTGATGACCCGCATTCAGCAGGAATTTCCGGTCGCGGAATCGGTGCATCGTCTGGATATGTCGACCAGCGGCGTGATTGTCGTCGCGCTGACCAAAGACGCCGAGCGCGAGCTCAAGCGTCAGTTTCGCGAACGCGAAACCAAGAAAGTGTATATCGCGCGGGTCTGGGGACGCATGGAAGATGATTACGGCATCATCGATTTGCCGCTGATCTGCGATTATCCGAACCGGCCAAAGCAGAAAGTCTGTCACGAGACCGGTAAAAAGGCGCTGACGCAGTACGAAGTGATGTCGTGGGATGATGATGGTACGACGCGCGTCAAACTGCGCCCCATCACCGGGCGTTCGCATCAGTTGCGCGTTCATCTGCTGGCACTCGGGCATCCTATCCTCGGTGATAAGTTCTATGCACACCCCGACGCACTGGCCGCCTCCCCCCGTCTGCAACTGCACGCGCAGGAGCTGTCTTTTTATCATCCGATTACTGATGCCCCACTGGTGTTTAACTGCGAACCGGATTTTTAAGGGAAGTGTTCCGTCCCTGAAAGTAAAAAAGGCGCTGAATTCAGCGCCTTTTTGCATTACGTTCCGGTCAGAAAGTCTTACTTAAACCCTTTCTCACGCTTGATAAGGTCATACGCTGCCTGAATCGACTGCGCCTTTTCCTTCGCCATTTCCATCATTTCTGGCGGTAAACCCTTCGCCACCAGTTTATCCGGATGGTGTTCGCTCATCAGCTTACGGTACGCACGCTTGATGGTGGTCGCATCGTCTGTCGCCTTCACGCCCAGCACTTTACAGGCATCGGCCAGCGTCGGGCCCTGTTGCGCCTGCTGATAGCCGCCACCGTAAGACCGGCCGCCCTGCTGACCGCCTCCGAACTGCTGACCGCCTTCCATCATGCGCAAGAACTGATCGAACTGCATGCGTGAAATGCCGAGCTCTTCGGCGATCACATACAGCACTTCCCGTTCATTGGGGTGCAACGACCCATCGGCATATGCCGCCTGGATTTGAATTTCCAGAAAAGTCCGTATCAGGTCGAAACGACCAAAACACGCACTGCGCAATTCGCGCATTTTTTCCCGCAACGGATAATTGGCTTCTTTCCCGTCGCGAAAGGCGCGCTGCGCGGCATTGCGCTGTTCGCCGTGTAACTGCATACGCTCCATATAGAGGCTGGCTATCTGGATATCGGCCTCAGTAACCCTGCCTTTCGATTTAGTCAGATTCCCCATCACCTCAAATGTGGTGCGGAAGAAGATAGTTTGACGTGTCTGTTGATCGGTGAAATAACCGCGGCGTTTTGCAGCGCGCGCTGTGTCAAACATATGTCCAATCAACAACCCTGATACAATCCCCCAGAAGCCTGTCCCTGACATATAGCCAAGGATAAGTCCGAGCAGTTTTCCCCAATACTGCATATACTCCTCAATTCGCCATGCCGTCGCTTAAAAATTGCTTTATCATAACCGGCATTTATCGTTGTGCCTAACGGCGGCAACGTAACAGGTGGGATTTAACACTAGCGCAACCATGATGAGTGAGATAGTCTCTGACCGTTTGCCGGCATGATGCCTCTGATGACGGAACACCATTTTACGTATGAAAAACAGACGTCTGAAAACACGCTTACCCACAATGCTGGCCGCCACAATCTGGTCGGCATTGTACAGTCACGGCGCAATGGCCGACCTTGCTGCACAATGTATGCTCGGCGTTCCGACCTATGACAAACCTCTGGTGCAGGGTGATCCTAACTCACTGCCTGTGACCATCAATGCCGATAAGGCAACCGGCAACTACCCTGATAACGCACTGTTTAGCGGAAACGTTAACGTTGTACAGGGCAACAGCACGCTGGATGCCGATCAGGTTCAGCTCAATCAAATCGCTAATCCTAATCAGCCCACACCGACCCGTACCGCCACGGCGACCGGCAACGTGCGTTATAACGATAACCAAATCAAGCTGAACGGACCAAAGGGTTTTGCGAACCTGACCACCAAAGATACTGATGTTCAGGACGGTAATTACCAGATGGTTGGCCGCCAGGGCCGCGGTGACGCCGACAAGATGAAGCAGCGTGATAATAACCGCTACACCATCATGGACAACGGTACGTTCACCACCTGTTTGCCCGGCGACAATAGCTGGAGCGTTGTAGGCTCTGAAGTGATTCAGGATCGCCAGGAAGAAGTGGCAGAAATCTGGAATGCGCGCTTCCACATCGGCCCGGTGCCGGTGTTCTACAGCCCGTATATGCAGTTGCCTATCGGCGACCGCCGCCGTTCCGGTTTCCTTATTCCGAACGCGAAATACAGCAGCAACAACGGCTTCGGTGCGACCGTTCCTTTCTACTGGAACATTGCGCCAAACTACGATGCCACCATCACACCAAACTATATGAGTAACCGTGGTCTGCAATTGCAGAACGAATTCCGTTACCTGACCGTAGCCGGTGCGGGTTTGATGGAGTTTGACTACCTCGGTAATGATAAGAAAATTGATGACCAGTATGTCGCAGATGAAAACCGTATCAGCGACAAGACTAAACGCTGGATGTACTACTGGGTGCATTCAGGTGTTTACGATCAGGTATGGCGTTTCAACGTCGACTACACCAAAGTTAGTGACCCGTACTACTTCACCGATTTTGATTCGAAATACGGTTCCAGTACCGACGGCTATGCGACGCAAAAATTCAGCGTTGGCTATTTCAACGAAAACTGGAACGCGACGCTTGCCAGTAAACAGTTCCAGGTGTTCTCCGATTTCGGCAACACCAATGCTTACCGCGCCCAGCCACAGCTAGATGTCAATTATTACAAGAATGATGTGGGGCCTTTCGACCTGCATATTTATGGTCAGGCCGCGAAGTTTACCAGCGTAAATCCGGATAACCCGGAAGCCGTCCGAACTCATATCGAACCGACCATCAGCCTGCCGCTCAGTAACGGCTGGGGAAGTCTCGATAACGAAGTAAAACTGATGGCGACCCACTATCAGCAGACTATTTCGGATAACTATTACGATGCCAATCCGGATACCAAACTGCGCTCGTCAGTTAACCGTGTGATGCCTGAGTTTAAAAGCGACGGCAAAATGGTCTTTGACCGTAACATGGACTGGAACAGTGATTACACGCAAACGCTGGAGCCGCGTGTTCAGTATCTGTACATCCCTTATCGTAATCAAAGCTCAATTAACGTCTATGACTCCACGTTGTTACAGTCCGACTATACCGGCCTGTTCCGTGATAAGAGCTACAGTGGACTCGACCGTATTGCCTCTGCTAACCAGGTGGCAAGTGGTTTAACGACACGTATTTATGATGAAGGTCTGGTAGAACGTTTCAATGCGTCTGCGGGTCAGATTTACTACTTCCAGCCACCGCGTACTGGCGATCAGAACAGCGCACTGGATAAAAATGATGATACCGGTAGCCTGGTGTGGGCCGGTGATACTTACTACAAAATCAACAATTTCTGGGGTGTTCGCGGCGGTGTGCAGTATGACACCCGTCTCGATTCGCTGGCCGTTGGTGATGCGGTCCTTGAGTACAAAGCTGACTCAGAAAGAATGATTCAGTTGAGCTACCGTTATGCCAGCCCGGAATATATTCAGGCGACGCTGCCTGATGTGAAAAATGCAGGCTATCAGGACGGCATTTCTCAGGTCGGTGGTATCGCAAGCTGGCCAATCGCCGATCGCTGGGCGATTGTCGGTGCTTACTATTACGACACCAAAGCACAGCAGCCAGCAGACCAGTTAATCGGCCTGCAATACAACACCTGTTGCTGGGCTGTCAACGTCGGCTACGAACGTAAGATAACCAACTACGACACCGTTAAGTCAGAAAGTAAGTATGACAATAAGATTGGTTTCAACATTGAACTTAGAGGCCTTGGAAGTAATCAAACCCTCGGAACGAAAGAAATGTTGGCCACCGGCATACTGCCTTATCAACGCGCTTTCTAAGCCAGACGACACGTTTAACTCAGTGAACTTGAAACCCGCTTTGCGGATTAGACAAATGGAAAAAGTATGAAGAACTGGAGAACACTTCTCCTCGGCGTGACGCTTTGTGCCAGCACTGCGTTTGCAGCCCCTCAGGAAGTTGATAAAGTCGCCGCCGTTGTGAACAACGGTGTCGTGTTACAAAGTGACGTCGATGGCTTAATGCAGTCGGTTAAACAACAAGCGGGCCAGGCTAAACAACAGCTGCCTGATGATGCGACCTTACGCCACCAGATCCTTGATCGTTTGATTATGGACCAGATCCAGCTTCAGATGGCGTCGAAGATGGGCATCACGCTGACCGATCAGGACGTGGATAAAGCCATTGCCGGTATTGCTCAGCAAAATAACATCACCGTGGATCAGCTGCGTAGCCGTCTGGCTTACGACGGTCTGAACTTCAGCACTTACCGCGCCCAGATCCGTAAAGAAATGCTGATCAGCGAAGTGCGCAACGGCGAAGTCCGTCGTCGCGTCACTATCCTGCCTCAGGAAGTGGACCAGCTGTCCAAACAGGTTGCGGCCCAAAACGGCGGTAGCGCTGAGTTCAACCTCAGCCACATCCTGTTGGCTCTGCCAGAAAACCCGTCGCAGGATCAGGTTGATGCTGCAGAAGAACAGGCGAAGAAAATTGTCGCCGATCTGAACAACGGCGCCGATTTCGGCAAACTGGCTATTACCTATTCTGCTGACTCACAGGCGCTGAAAGGCGGCAACATGGGCTGGGGCAAATTGCAGGAGCTTCCTTCCCTGTTTGCACAGGCGCTGAGTACCGCACAGAAAGGCCAGATCATCGGTCCAATCCGTTCAGGTGTCGGTTTCCATATTCTGAAAGTGAACGATATCCGTGGCGATAACAAAACGGTCTCCGTCACCGAAGTCCATGCACGTCACATCCTGCTGAAACCTTCTGTAGTGATGACCGATGCACAGGCTAAGGCGAAACTGGAAGAGGTTGCTGCTGATATTAAGAGCGGTAAGGCGACGTTTGCTGATGAAGCTAAACAAATTTCTCAGGATCCAGGTTCTGCCCTTCAGGGTGGTGACTTAGGCTGGGCGTCTCCGGACATGTATGATCCGGCGTTCCGCGATGCGCTGTTGAACCTGAAAAAAGGCCAGATGAGCGCTCCGGTGCACTCTGCCTTTGGCTGGCATCTGATCGAACTGCTTGATACCCGTCAGGTCGATAAAACCGATGCAGCACAGAAAGAACGCGCTTACCGCATGCTGTTCAACCGTAAGTTTGCGGAAGAAGCACAGACGTGGATGCAGGAACAACGTGCTGAAGCGTATGTGAAAATTATGGATGGTAATGGTAAATAATACTTCCATGACAAAATCTGTGGTCATCACCCCCGGCGAGCCTGCCGGGGTTGGGCCGGATCTGGTACTGGCGCTGGCTCAGCAGGCATGGCCTGTTGAGTTGGTGGTATGTGCCGATCCGGCCCTGCTGCTTGAACGAGCAGACAAACTGGGGCTGAGTATTCAGTTACGCGACTATGTACAGGGGCGTCCTGCACAGCCTCAGGCCGCAGGTACGCTGACCGTACTGCCGGTGAAAACCGCAGCGCCGGTAACAGCGGGCAGGCTTGACGTCGCGAACAGTTCGTACGTGGTGGAAACTCTCGCCAGAGCCTGTGACGGCGCAATCAGCGGTGAATTTTCTGCGCTGATTACCGGCCCGGTGCAAAAGAGCATCATCAATGATGCTGGCATTCCATTTATCGGCCATACCGAATTCTTTGCCGAACGCAGCCACTGCGATCGTGTAGTAATGATGCTGGCGACGGAAGAACTGCGCGTCGCGCTGGCGACCACGCATTTACCTTTGCTGGCCGTGCCGGGTGCCATTACCCGTCAAAGCCTGCATGAAGTGATCACCATTCTTCATCATGACCTGAAAACCAAATTCGGCATTGCAGAACCGCAGATTTACGTGTGCGGCCTGAATCCGCATGCCGGAGAAGGCGGTCATATGGGGCACGAGGAGATCGACACGATCATTCCTGCACTGGAGGAATTACGCCAGCAGGGAATGAATCTGATCGGCCCGCTGCCCGCAGATACCCTTTTCCAGCCGAAATATTTACAGCACGCTGATGCTGTTTTATCGATGTATCACGATCAGGGCCTTCCGGTGCTAAAATATCAGGGATTCGGTCGCGCAGTGAATATCACGCTTGGCCTGCCCTTTATCCGGACTTCGGTTGATCACGGTACCGCACTTGAACTTGCCGCCACCGGCACCGCCGATGCGGGCAGTTTCAGGACAGCAATAAATCTCGCCATTCGTATGGCAATCAATACTTTTGATCCACAACAAACTGATAAATAAAAACAATGAATAGTAGAGTCCACCAGGGGCACTTTGCCCGTAAACGTTTCGGCCAGAACTTTTTAACCGATCAATTTGTGATTGATAGCATCGTGTCGGCCATTCACCCAATGCCTGGGCAAGCGGTGGTCGAAATCGGGCCCGGTCTGGCAGCGTTGACGGCACCTGTCGCTTCACGTCTGGACAGCATGACCGTTATCGAAATTGACCGCGATTTGGCCGCACGTCTGGAGAGCAATCCTAAGTTTCAGGGCAAATTACGCGTTATTCAGTCTGATGCGATGAAAATCAATTTCGCGGAACTGTCAGAAGAGCTCGGCCAGCCGCTTCGCGTCTTCGGTAACCTGCCGTACAACATCTCTACCCCGCTGATGTTCCATCTGTTCACCTATACCAACGCCATCAAAGACATGCACTTCATGTTGCAGAAGGAAGTGGTTAACCGTCTGGTTGCAGGCCCGAACAGCAAGGCGTATGGTCGTTTAACTGTCATGGCGCAGTATTACTGTAATGTGATCCCGGTACTGGAAGTTCCGCCAGAATCCTTCACGCCGGCACCGAAAGTTGATTCCGCCGTGGTGCGTTTGATTCCACACGACGTGATCCCCTATCCGGTTTCCGATATCCGCATTCTGAGTCGTCTGACGACCGATGCGTTTAACCAGCGTCGCAAGACAATCCGTAACAGTCTCGGTCACTTGTTCACACCAGAACAGATGAGCGCGTTGGGTCTGGATCTTTCAATGCGTGCTGAAAATATTTCTGTTGAGCAATTCTGTAAACTGGCTAACTGGTTATCTACCCGACCGAAAACAACAGAACCTCAGGAGTAGCGATATGCTTAATTCGCCCCGCGTTTGTGTTCAGGTGCAAAGTGTCTACATTGAGTCTCAGTCGATACCGGAAGAAGAGCGTTTCGTCTTCGCTTACACCATCACCATCCGCAATCTGGGGCGTTTTAATGTGCAACTCCTGCGCCGTTACTGGCTGATCACTAACAGTAACGGTCAGCAAACGGAAGTCCAGGGCGAAGGGGTTATTGGCGAACAACCATTGATCCTGCCCGGCAGTGAATTTCACTACACCAGCGGTGCTGTTCTCGAAACGCCGCTCGGTACCATGGAAGGCCATTATGAAATGGTCGCACAAGACGGTGAAATCTTCCGTGTGCCGGTTCCGGTCTTCCGCCTCGCCATCCCTACACTGATAAATTAATCCCCTATGTCGACATACCTTATTGGTGATGTTCACGGCTGCATCGATGAACTCAAGGCGCTATTGGCGCAGGTGGATTTTAATCCGCAAAATGATTGTCTCTGGCTGACTGGCGATTTAGTCGCCCGTGGTCCGTCATCCCTCGAGGTTCTGCGTTTTGTCAGCGGTTTGGGCGATTCTGTGCGCATGGTGCTTGGTAACCACGATCTGCATTTGCTGGCGGTTTTTGCGGGCATCAGCTTTAACAAACCGAAAGACCGTATTACGCCGCTGCTTGAGGCCGATGACGCCGATGAGTTGATCAACTGGTTGCGGCGTCAGCCGGTTCTGCAGGTCGATGAAGAGCTGAAACTGGTGATGGCCCATGCCGGAATTACCCCGCAGTGGGATCTGGAGACCGCACAGATGTGCGCCCGTGAAGTAGAAGCCGTGCTGCGCAGCGACACTTATCCGCTGTTCCTCGACGCGATGTACGGCGACATGCCAAACAACTGGCATCCGGAGCTCACAGGTCTGGCGCGCCTGCGTTTTAGCACCAATGCGTTTACCCGTATGCGTTACTGCTTCCCGAACGGGCAGCTGGATATGATCTGCAAAGACACGCCGGAAAACGCGCCGAAACCGCTCAAGCCGTGGTTTGATATTCCAGGGCCGTTGCAGGAAGCCGGATACAGGATTGCATTCGGTCACTGGGCGTCGCTGGAAGGCAAAGGTGCGCCGGAAGGGATTTATGCACTGGACACAGGTTGTTGCTGGGGTGGTGATATGACGATGCTGCGCTGGGAAGACAAAACCTATTTCACCGAACCTTCACACCGCCGTCCTGAAAAAGAGAAAGCCGTGGTTCCAAAAGCCGAATAATCAGGCTCTTACTGCGCGCTGAAAAACAAAAGGCACCTTCAAAGAGGTGCCTTTTTGCTGACTGCCGCCATTAAATCAGGCGCGGCGGTCAAGGATCTCGAAGCAGTAGCCGTGTGAGTTCTGCTCGTCAGCGTCGTGGAATTCACTGAAGGTGCTTTCCCAGTCATCCGGCTCATAGTCAGGGAAATGCGTGTCCCCTTCAACTTCGGCATCGATATGAGTCAGATATAAACGGTTGGCCTTCGGCAGGAACTGCTCATACACACGGCCTCCGCCCATCACCATCACTTCTTCCACACCACCGGCCGCTGCCAGTGCTGCATCAACAGACGTCACCCAGGTCACGCCTTCGTGCTCGCCGGGTTTAGAGCTGATGACAATATTCAGTCGGCCAGGTAAAGGGCGCCCTATCGACTCAAACGTTTTGCGACCCATGATGACGGGTTTATTGAGCGTATTACGCTTAAACCAGGCCAGATCACCGGGTAAATGCCAAGGCATAGCGTTTTCCATGCCAATAACGCGATCGGTCGCCAGTGCGGCGATCAGGCTAATAATCATTGTGAAACCCTGTGTAGATAAGGAATAAAACCGTGACCCGAAAAAAGAGCTGCCACTATACGGAAAGCCCTATCAGCCGTCGATAGGGAGACTCACGCTTTACAAAGATATAAGCGTACTCTTAACAGACTTACACACCGGGACGTTTGCGGTACAGCCACAGTCCCGGCAAAGATAATCCAATCGATAATGCGCCGACGATAAAACTGGCCTTCAGGAAATTGGTGACCATAGTAGACATCAGCGCCTCGCTGTAGCCAAGGTGTGAAATCTCCACCATCGAAATCATCGCCGTATACGCAGAAATGCCGGGGAACATGGGGATAACGGCCGCCACCGTGAAAACTTTAGGGTGCGCCAGCAGCCATCGCGACCAGTGGATCCCTATGATGCCAATCAGTATAGCCGCCAGCAGAGAAGCCCACTCAATGTTTATCCCGCCGTGCATCATCAGCATACGCGAGCCGTGCCCCAGCGCACCGAGCAGCGCACAATAGCGCAACGCCCGGGGCGGGACATTGAACACCATCGCAAAACCCAGTGCCGGTACGGCGGCCAGCAACATATCCTGAATCAGTGCCCACAAAAGACTCATGACCACCCCCGTAATCCCCACAACGCCATGGCCATTACTACACCGATGCAGGTCGCCAGCGTCAGCAGACTGGCCATCGCCCAGCGCGCCAGCCCGGTATTCACGTGGCCTTTGAACATGTCCGCCACCGCATTAATCAGTGGAAAGCCGGGCACCAACAGCAACACGCTGGCGGCCATCGCCACGTTTGACGTCAGATGGAAAAAGTCGAGACGCATGAGTAAACCGGAAATCGACGTCGCGACAAAAGCGGTGCAGCAAAAGTTGATCAGCGGGTTCATATGACGGATGGTCAGCGTCTGGCGTACCGCCATCGCCACGCCGCTGGCTAAAAATGTCACGCTGAACGCATCCCAGCCGCCGCCGTTGAGTTTGCTAAAGCAACCGCAGGACAGCGCCACCATTAGGATCATCAAACCCCGGGGATAGCGCAGCGGCTTAATGTGGCTCAGACGTTTCGCCACCAGCGTGCTGTCGAGCAGCTTATGCTCAGCCAGAATCACCGTATGCTGCACTTCAGTCACTACCTGCATGTTGATCCCGCGATCGACATTTTTGCGCGTCGACGTCAGGCAATAGCCACCGCACAGCGTGCTGAGCACCACGGCGTTAGCGGAGATCGAGCTTTCCACCCGATCCATACCCAGCGCGATACCCAGCCGCGCTGGCAGCTGTTCCACCAGCATGCTTTCTGCACCGTGCTGCAACAGCAGCAGCGCACATTCGATGCACAGCCGGGTGATTTCACGCTGATAGTGCGCCTGCGGACTTTCACGTTCCAGGTATTCAACGACAGGGTCTTGCATACCGTTACCGCCCGTAAAAAAAGCCAATAAGTGTGATACGCCGAAGTGAAGATTGACGTATCATGCGGCCTTATTTTGTTCTGAACATTGACGACGGTTACTTTCATGCTTGAAACCTCCCTTTTTGTTGCCAGTATCGCCTTTCTCGGCATGCTCTCTCCCGGCCCTGATTTCTTTCTGGTGATCAAAAATGCGGCCCGCTATCCTCGCATTGCGGCACTGATGACATCTTTCGGGGTGATTTGTGGCGTGATCACGCATATGTCTTACTGCGTCGCAGGTCTGGCTGTTGTTATTACCACCACGCCGTGGCTGTTTGATTTACTGAAATACGTCGGCGCGGCTTATCTGATTTGGGTGGGTATTCAGGCACTGTTTTCACGCAGCAACAGCAAGATGAATCTCGACGGACTTGAACCGCAGCAGGTGAAACTGCGCACGGCGTTTGTGCAGGGTTATCTGTGCAACTTGCTAAACCCGAAGGCGACGCTGTTTTTCCTGGCGATGTTTACTCAGGTCTTGCAGATAGATTCCAGCATCGGCGAAAAACTCTGGTATGCCTCGATCATCGTTGGCCTTTCCACGGTCTGGTGGCCTTCACTGGCTCTGCTCATTCAGAGCGCACCGGTGCGTCGCGGTCTGGCGAAAGCGCAGAAGATTATTGATAAACTGCTGGGCGGTGTGTTGATTGGTTTGGGCATTAAAGTGGCGCTCAGCTGATAACCTACAGCCATAAAAAAAGCCGGTGCATTTCGGGCACCGGCTTCTGGTTTCATCCTTCGTTAACTCTTCGCTTCAATCACTTCATTTTCCGGCGCTTTGCCGTCGATACTGCCACGCCAGCCCTGCTGTTGCTCCGAGGCCAGACGTTCCTGATCCTGCTCGATGGCCGCACTCAGCATGTCTTTCGCACGCTGCATACTGGCGATACGGAACTTGGTATCTTCGTAATTCGCGACCGTCGCTTCCAGCATTTTCAGGTTATAGCGACGGAACAGATCGGCTTTTTCGCGGGCTTCATAAGCATCCAGCCCCAGCGTTTCCAGCACTTCACGGCCAACGCGCAGAGAACCTTCGAACAGCTCACGCTCCGGCGCTTCGACGCCTAACTGACGCAACTGATACCAGTGATCGACATCTCGCGCACGGGCGATAATCTTCAGGTTCGGGAAATGCTCTTTTGCCAGCGCGGTCAGCTGCAGATTGGCTTCGACATCGTCGATGGCATTGATCAACACTTTGGCCTGCGCGGCACCGGCGGATTCCAGCAAATCCACGCGGGTGGCATCGCCGTAAAATACCTTGGTGCCAAACTTACGCAGCGTTTCGATATGGTCCGGATCGTGATCCAATACCACGGTATGCACGTTATTCGCCAGCAGCAAACGACCGGCAATCTGTCCGAAGCGGCCAAAGCCGGCAATGATCACCTGCGCGTTTTCATCATCGATAGTGTCCTGCGGACGATCGTCTTGCGGCGCATTACGTTCCATACGTGCAGCGAGAACCAGCAGCAGCGGTGTGACCGCCATCGACAACGCTACGGCCAACGTCAGCGCTTTCGCCCATTCCACCGGCAACACACCGGCAGTTTGCGCGGTGCTGAAAATCACGAAGGCGAACTCACTCCCCTGCCCGATGAGAATAGCAAACAGTCCGCGCTGTTTTTTCGGTACACCCAGCCACGGCGCCACCAGCCACAGCAAGGCAGCTTTCAGCGCCATAAAGCCGACCAGCAATGTGGCAATCAGCAACGGCTGATGGACCAGCGTCCCAAAGTCGATAGACATACCGACGCCGATAAAGAATAAGCCGAGCAACAAACCTTTAAACGGCTGAATATCGCTTTCCAGCGCGTGACGGTATTCGGAACTCGCCAGCAGAACCCCCGCCAGAAATGCGCCCATTGCCATCGACATGCCCGCCATTTCCAGCAGAATCCCGAAGCCGAACACCAGGAAAAGTGCCACGGCGCTGAACACTTCGCGCATCCCGGAACGGGCAACAAAATGCAGCAGCGGACGCGTGACATAGCGACCGAGCAGAACCACCAGCACCAGCGCACCGGCGACTTTCGCGGCAGACAGCCCAAAGCTCACCAGCGTGGTGGCTTCACCGGTACTCGCCAGCAAGGGGATCATGGCGACCAAAGGGATCGCCGCAATATCCTGGAACAGCAGAACGGCAAACGCGCTGCGACCAATTGGCGCTGCGGTCAGGCTGCGTTCACTCATCGCCTGCATGGCAATGGCGGTGGAAGACAGCGCCAGCGTCAGGCCGATCAGCATGGCGATTTTCCAGTCCAGGCCCAGGAAATAGCAGAAGGCACTGAGCACCGCACCACAGCCAACCATCTGAATACTGCCACCGCCAAAGACCGAGGCGCGCATGGTCCACAGACGTTTAGGATCCAGTTCAAGGCCGATGACAAACAACATCAGCACGACGCCAATTTCCGCAAAGGTGAGAATCGATTCGGCGTCCGAGACCAGCTTCAGTCCCCACGGGCCGATGATGCAGCCGGCGATGAGATAACCCAGAACTGAACCTAATCCGAGGCGAACCGCGATCGGCACAAATAACGCCGCCGACCCCAGATAAATCAGCCCTTCAATCATCAGATTATGGTTGTCCATTTTCGACCTCCGGCGCACAGCCTTCTTTCAGACTCAGGCATGCGGTTAAGCGCCTGCGGTACTCTTCGCCCGCCGCTTTCAGCGCGACTTCATCGCAGATAAACGTATTGTGCACCGCAAAGTAAGGCTGCCAGTGCATGCCGCAGTAGACCGCCGTCGCCTGTAAAGGCTGCGACAGCACGTCGAAATTCGGGTGATCGCCGAGTTCAAAATGATGCTCGTCACCGCCGGTGGTCACTGCCCAAAGACAATGTTTGCCGTTCAGCGCGTTGCCTTCGTGACCGTAAGCCCAGCCGTGCTCCAGCACTTTATCGACCCACAATTTCAGCAACGGCGGCAGGCTGTACCATTGGATAGGATGCTGGAACACCACCATATCGGCGCGTTCAACAGCTTTTTGTTCGGCATTCACATCAATGTTGAAGTCGGGGTAAAGATCGTACAGTGAACGAATTTCCACGTTCGGCAGGTCTTTTACCGCCGCGAGTAATCCCTGATTGGCCCGCGAATGGCGCGGATAAGGATGGGCGTAAATGATTAAAATCATGCAGGTCTCTTGTCTTATTTTATTTACTTCAGCATACGCAACTTTCGACATTGTGGTGAAAGTCGGATGGATAAAATGAAAAAGGCGCAGCTTTCGCCGCGCCTTTTGCTAACCGATTATGCCATTAGCCTTTGATTTTCGCGTGCATTTCCTGCACTGAAATCACCTGCTCAGTCGGGTCGGAAGACAGCGCCATCGCCGTGGCGAATCCGCCGTTCAGCGTGGTGTCGTAATGCACTTTGTATTGCAGTGCGCTGCGACGAATCAGCTTGGAATCTTCAATCGCCTGACGGCCCGCCGTGGTGTTGACAATGTACACATACTCACCGTTTTTAATACGGTCCTGAATGTGTGGACGGCCTTCATGCACCTTGTTGACCAGGCGCGGGTTTATCCCTGCTTCGCCCAGTACGACTGCGGTCCCGTGCGTCGCATCCAGCTCGAAGCCGCGTTTGAGCAGTTTCGCCGCCAAATCGACGACGCGACCTTTATCGCCTTCACGCACAGACAACAGCGCGCGTCCCGCTTTCTTCATGCCGGAGTTACTGCCGAGCTGCGCTTTGGCAAAGGCTTCAGCGAAGGTGCGTCCGACGCCCATGACTTCACCGGTAGAGCGCATTTCTGGCCCCAGAATCGGGTCAACGCCAGGGAATTTGTTGAACGGCAGAACCACTTCTTTCACGGAGTAGTAAGGCGGGATGACTTCTTCTGTGATGCCCTGCTGCGCCAGCGTCTGACCAGCCATTACGCGGGCAGCCACTTTCGCCAGCGGTACACCGGTCGCTTTAGAGACGAACGGCACAGTACGCGCGGCGCGCGGGTTGACTTCAATCAGATAAACTTCGTTATTCTTCACCGCGAACTGGACGTTCATCAGGCCACGAACGCTCAGCTCAAAGGCCAGTTTCTCAACCTGCTGGCGCATCACGTCCTGAATTTCTTTGCTCAGCGTGTAGCATGGCAGCGAACATGCGGAGTCACCGGAGTGCACGCCAGCCTGCTCTATATGCTCCATGATGCCGCCAATCAGTACGCGTTCGCCGTCGCAGATAGCATCGACGTCTACTTCGATCGCATCATCCAGGAAGCGATCCAGCAGAACCGGCGCGTCGTTGGAGACGCTGACGGCATTCTGGAAGTAACGGCGCAGATCGATTTCGTCATACACGATTTCCATCGCGCGGCCACCCAGAACATAAGACGGGCGCACCACCAGCGGATAACCCAGACCGCTGGCTTTCTCAACCGCCTGTTCGATGGTCGCTACGGTGGCGTTCGCCGGCTGTTTCAGGCCCAGACGGTGAACCGCCTGCTGGAAACGCTCACGGTCTTCGGCACGGTCAATCGCGTCCGGGCTGGTGCCGATAATTGGCACGCCAGCGGCTTCGAGTTCACGCGCCAGCTTCAGCGGAGTCTGGCCGCCGTACTGCACGATGACGCCTTTTGGCTTCTCGATGCGCACGATTTCCAGCACGTCTTCCAGGGTTACGGATTCGAAATACAGACGGTCTGAAGTGTCGTAATCGGTGGATACGGTTTCCGGGTTACAGTTCACCATGATGGTTTCGTAACCGTCTTCACGCAGCGCCAGTGAGGCATGTACGCAGCAGTAATCGAACTCAATGCCCTGACCGATACGGTTTGGACCACCGCCCAACACCATGATTTTTGGCTTGTCGTTAGTCGGGTTGGATTCGCACTCTTCTTCGTATGTGGAGTACATGTAGGCGGTATCGGTGGAGAATTCCGCCGCGCAGGTATCCACACGCTTGTAGACCGGATGCAGATTGTATTTGTGGCGCAGTTTGCGGACTTCACTTTCTGAAACGCCCACCAGGGTCGCCAGACGCAGGTCAGCAAAGCCTTTACGTTTAAGCATACGCAGATAATCATGCGTCAGTATATTGAAGCCGCCTTCGGCAACTTCGTTTTCCAGTTTCACCAGCTCTTCAATCTGCACCAAGAACCAGCGGTCAACGTTGGTCAGGTTGAAGATACCGTCCACGGACATCCCGGCGCGGAAGGCGTCAGCGATGTACCAGATACGCTCGGCACCGGCTTCTTTCAGTTCGCGACGGATTTTGGTCAGCGCTTCCGGATCATCCAGACTCACTTTCGGGTCGAAGCCGCTTGCACCAACTTCCAGACCGCGCAACGCTTTTTGCAGGGATTCCTGCTGTGTGCGACCGATTGCCATCACTTCGCCGACAGATTTCATCTGCGTGGTCAGACGGTCATTAGCACCGGCAAATTTTTCGAAGTTAAAGCGAGGAATTTTCGTCACAACATAGTCGATGGACGGTTCGAATGACGCAGGCGTTTTGCCGCCGGTGATGTCGTTCATCAGTTCATCGAGGGTATAACCTACCGCCAGTTTGGCCGCTACTTTCGCAATTGGGAAGCCAGTCGCTTTTGATGCCAGCGCGGAGGAGCGGGAGACGCGTGGGTTCATTTCGATAACAATCAGACGGCCATTTTTCGGGTTCACCGAGAACTGCACGTTGGAGCCACCGGTTTCAACGCCGATTTCACGCAGCACCGCCATCGAGGCGTTACGCATGATTTGATATTCTTTGTCGGTCAGGGTCTGCGCCGGTGCCACGGTGATGGAGTCACCGGTGTGGATGCCCATTGCATCGAAGTTTTCGATAGAGCAGACGATGATGCAGTTGTCGTTTTTATCACGCACCACTTCCATCTCGTACTCTTTCCAGCCAATCAGCGACTCATCAATCAGCAGCTCTTTGGTCGGGGAAAGATCCAGACCGCGTTCGCAAATCTCTTCAAACTCTTCGCGGTTATACGCGATACCGCCACCGGTGCCGCCCATGGTAAATGAAGGACGGATGATGCACGGGAAGCCGACGTCAGCGGCAACCGCCAGCGCTTCTTCCATTGTGTGGGCGATGCCCGAACGCGCCGTATCCAGACCGATTTTTTTCATCGCCACATCAAAACGGCGGCGGTCTTCAGCTTTATCAATGGCATCTGCGGTCGCGCCAATCATGGTCACGCCGAATTCTTCCAGCACGCCCTGACGTTCCAGTTCCAGCGCACAGTTCAGCGCGGTCTGGCCGCCCATGGTTGGCAGCACAGCGTCCGGGCGCTCTTTTTCGATGATTTTGCGTACCACTTCCCAGGTGATGGGCTCGATGTAAGTCGCATCGGCCATGTCCGGGTCAGTCATGATGGTCGCCGGGTTCGAGTTCACCAGAATGACGCGGTAACCTTCTTCGCGCAGCGCTTTACACGCCTGTGCACCCGAGTAGTCAAATTCACAAGCCTGGCCGATGACAATCGGGCCGGCGCCGAGGATCAGGATGCTTTTTATGTCTGTACGTTTTGGCATTTTTATTCGCTCCTGTTATTTGGCGTTGTTGTGAGAAGCGCGGAAAGCGTTAATCAGTTCGATGAAATGATCGAAAAGCGGCGCAGCATCGTGCGGGCCAGGGCTGGCTTCAGGGTGACCCTGGAAGCTGAATGCCGGTTTGTCCGTGCGGTGGATGCCCTGAACCGTATGGTCGAACAGCGATTTGTGGGTCACGCGCAGGTTCGCGGGCAGATTGTTTTCATCTACTGCGAAGCCGTGGTTTTGCGCGGTAATCATCACCACATTGTTGTCGATATCTTTAACCGGATGGTTACCGCCGTGGTGGCCCAGTTTCATTTTCAGCGTTTTTGCGCCGCTGGCTAATGCCAGTAACTGATGGCCGAGGCAGATACCGAAGACCGGAATTTCCGTTTCGAGGAACGTTTGGATGGCAGCGATGGCGTAATCGCAAGGCTCCGGGTCACCCGGGCCGTTGGACAGGAAGATGCCATCCGGATTAAGTTTCAGCACGTCAGCGGCAGGCGTTTGCGCCGGCACTACCGTCAGGCGGCAACCGCGATCTACCAGCATACGCAGGATGTTGCGTTTTGCGCCGTAGTCGTAAGCCACCACGTGGAAAGGCAGTTCCTCTTCTTTCTTCGCTTCCGGCAGCTCGCCTTCTAGCGTCCAGCTGCCTTGCTGCCAGCTGTAGGATTCTGCGGTGGTCACTTCTTTCGCCAGATCCATCCCTTTCAGCCCCGGGAACGCTTTGGCTTTTTGCAGCGCCAGTTCGGCATCCGGAGAATCGCCCGCGATAATGCAGCCGTTCTGTGCGCCTTTTTCACGTAACAGACGGGTCAGCTTGCGGGTATCAATGTCGGCGATGGCTACGATGTTGTTGCGCTTGAGGTAATCAGAAAGGTTTTCTTCACTGCGGTAGTTACTGGCAATAAGAGGTAAGTCGCGAATGACCAGGCCCTGAGCGTGTACTGCGGAAGATTCTGCGTCTGCGGCATTGGTGCCGACGTTACCGATATGGGGATAAGTGAGAGTGACAATCTGGCGGGAATAGGAAGGATCAGTGAGGATTTCTTGATAACCGGTCATCGACGTATTGAAGACCACTTCCCCCACTGCCGAACCTTCTGCCCCGATGGCCCGACCGTGGAATTGGGTTCCGTCTTCCAGAACCAATAGCGCTGACTTTATCAAAGCATCCTCCAAGAATAATAAATCACAATATTTGCATATTAATTCAGATAACCCGATCTAAATCAATGCAAAAATCGCTCCGGAAGCCAATTTTCGGCAAATTGGGCGCATTCTAATGAGGGCAGTTCGGTTTGTCTACCAAAAGCACCACTATTTCTCTATTTTTCGCACAACTCAGTGAAAAGGCTTCATCACAGCCACAAAAGCATAGCCTAAGTAAGCATAGTAACCGTTTGCGGAAGACGATGTCTGAAAAACAGTGATAAAAGTGGGTAGGGGTCAATGACGGAGAAAGGCTGAGTTTAAAAAACGCACAACTCGCATGTAAAAAACAACATAAACCAAAACAAATACAAGCGAGGATAAAATATTTTGATTAAGTCCGTATTTTTAAATAAAAAGAGAAGGGCAATCAAGGAACTGCCCTTTTATCAAAACATTATGACCAAAACAACCACATCACATCTAAATCATTTACTACAAATCTTCTAATCCAAGCACGTCACGCATGTCATAAAGACCCGACTTATGCGACGAAATCCACTTTCCGGCACGAACAGCGCCATTTGCGAAGGTCATGCGGCTGGAAGCCTTGTGGGTAATCTCCACCCGCTCTCCCATATCAGCAAACATCGCAGTATGTTCCCCTACGATATCGCCGGCACGGATAGTGGCAAAACCAATGCTTTTTGGATCGCGCTCGCCGGTATGTCCTTCACGGGCATACACCGCGCACTCCTTGAGGTCACGGCCCAGCGCACCGGCAATTGCTTCGCCCATCGCCAGGGCAGTGCCTGATGGTGCATCCACTTTGTGACGGTGGTGCGCTTCCACGATTTCGATATCGGTATAGTCGCCCATCACTTTGGCGGCTTTCTCTAAAAGTTTGAGGACGACGTTTACGCCCACGCTGAAGTTGGCGGCGAAAACCACAGGAATAACCTCAGAAGCCTGTTTAATCGCGGCCTTACCGGCATCATCGAAGCCCGTAGTGCCGATAATCATGCCTTTATGGTGTTTCTGACAAATTTCCAGATGTGCCAGCGTGCCTTCAGGGCGGGTGAAATCAATCAGCACATCGAAGTCATTCACGACGGTATTCAGGCAGTCATTCACTTTGACACCTGCATTTCCGATCCCCGCCAGTTCTCCGGCATCGGCACCGACAAGCGTAGAACCCGGACGCTCCAGTGCCGCGCCGAGCACTACGCCTTCGGCTTCAGAAACGGCCTGGATCAGCTGTCTGCCCATACGACCACCTGCGCCAACGATGGCCATGCGAATATCAGCGTTACTCATAAATACTCTCTTTATATAGGGGTTCTGCCGTAAAACAGAATCAGGTTAGCCACCCTGTTATCGGGTAGCCAGCAAAATTGCCTCATAATTAGAAAATTATGATACAGGCTGGTTAATATCAGTAAAAAGCATCTGATTTAAGGTTACCAACTTAAATGATTTGTGTTAACCAAACAGCCAAACTGGAACTAAGAGAGAAAAAGGCTGAAAAAATGCGCAAAAAGCCACTTCGCATAACGATTCACTTTTGTGAATAAACACCATCATGCACTAGCGTTCTTTAAAACTCTCATCCACTTTGGTCTGCAGCGGACTAAGGAGATAGTCGATGACTTTCCGTTTACCTGTTTTGATTTCAGCGCTGACATTCATGCCCGCGACCAGATTAATCCGCTTGCCTTCAACCAGCAGGTAATTTTTATCGAGCGAGACTATTGCGCTGAAAACTAATCCCAGCTTCTCATTTTCGATCGCATCAAAACTGACGCTGGTTACTTTACCCGTGATGTAACCGTAACGGGTATAAGGGAAAGATTCAATTTTGACGACAACATCCTGACCCACATTCACAAAACCAATATCTTTATTGGCGATCATCGTTTCAACTTCAATTTTATCGTCGAGAGGGACAATTGTCATGATTGCCTGCCCTTCCATAACGACGCCACCCAGCGTATGAAAAGCCATTTGCTGCACGGTTCCGTCAACCGGTGCCTTCAGGTTCATCAGCGACTGCCGCTGCTCCGCCTTTTCCAGTTGCCCGCGCAGTTGAGGAATTTGTTCATTAGCCTCACGAAGTGCGTCCAGCGTATCGCGGTGGAACGTTTGAATATTCAGGCGTTTTTCCTGTTCAGCCTGATGAATGCTTTCTTCAATTTGTTGCGTTTGATTGCGCAAACTTCTGAGATCATGCTCGTTCTGAATAGTCTTACTGTCCTGCTCAAAATACTCATGCTGAGAGAGATATTTCTTTTCAAGAAGCGCCTGATAATCTTTTGAACGTTGTAGTTCTATTTTTTTTATTTGCTCAAGTTTATGAACCTGATCCTGATTAGAACGCAACTCTGCTAAATGTTGGCTGAGAATCGCCTGTAACTTGTCATTCTCCGCCGACCATGCCTCGAATTGATTTCTCGCTAATTCCTCTGCGGCTATCACCTCGGGTTCTTTTAATGCCGCCAGTCTGGCTTCAGATTTATCAATTTTTATCACTCCGCCTTTCTCTATAACTTCCATCAGGGCATCGTTACGCAATTTTGTCAGCTGCGCCGCTTCCAAAGCACGCCTGGATTGCTCAGAGTCACTGTCAGAGCCAATTCCGCTTAGCTCAATAATTTTTTGCCCTGCACGGACATAATCCCCGTTCTTGACATAAATATTTTTAACAACTGAGGTTTCCAGCGATTGAATTTGTTTACTGTGCCCCGTAACAATTGTTTTTCCTTGTGTTACCGCCACAATATCAATCTTCCCAATCAGGGCCCACAGGAAAGCAATAATCGTAAAAAATATAATTGTCCGTGCAATATATTTAGGCGCGGCAGAAATCGGCGTCTCTGTAATTTCCAGGTTCGCAGGGAGAAATACCCGCTCATCGCCGTCACGCTTCGGCGGATCTAAGCGGGTTCGTAATTTCCAGATCTCTCGCCATACCCGATAATATTTACCGCATAATTCTTTTGATGCATGAATAAAAATTTTCATATTTATGATGAATAGAATTTTAATGTTTTAAAAAAATCACGCCGATTGAAGATCATGCAGGAAACGGTAATAACCATTTTCTATTTGCAACAGATCTTCGTGGGTTCCCTGTTCGACAATTTCGCCTTTATCCATGGCGATAATTCTTTGCGCGAAACGGACGGTCGAAAGACGGTGGGCAATAATAAGCACTGTACGCTGACGACAAATCGCCTGCATATTCTGCATAATCGCCCGTTCCGACTCATAGTCTAAAGCACTGGTCGCTTCGTCCAGTATTAAGATTTTTGGCTCCCCGACCAGCGCTCTTGCAATCGCCACCCGCTGCCGCTGCCCACCAGAAAGCCCCGCACCTTGCTCTCCGACCACGGTGTCATATCCTTGCGCCAGTTCCATAATAAACTCATGGGCACCCGCCAGTTTTGCAGCATTAATAATTCTCTCCAACGGCATACCGGGTTCGGATAGCGCGATATTTTCCCGCACGGTACGGTTTAATAAAACATTGTCCTGCAACACCACGCCTATCTGACGTCGTAACCACGCCGGGTCAGCCAGTGCTAAATCGTTCCCATCAACCAGCACCCTTCCGCGCCCGGGCACATATAAACGTTGCACCAGTTTTGTCAGCGTACTTTTCCCGGAACCTGAACGGCCTACGATGCCGATGACTTCATTCGCATTAATGGTCAGCGTCAGATCCCTTAATACTTCATAACCCTCCGGCCGATAGCGGAAATTTACCTGCTCAAAATCTATCTTTCCTGTGATTTCAGGTAAGGCTAAACGGCTGGCAGTTTGCTCCGTAGGCGTATTCAAAATATCCCCAAGCCGTGCCACTGAAATACCGACTTGCTGGAAATCCTGCCACAGTTGAGCGAGACGAATAACCGGCGCTGCCACCTGCCCGGCGAGCATATTAAAGGCGATCAGTTGCCCGACCGTTAAATCGCCACCAATCACCAACCGTGCGCCCAGCCACAGCGTTGATACCATGACCAGTTTTTGAATAAGCTGAACACCCTGCTGTCCGATGGTCGCCAGCCGGGTAACCTTCAGACCCGCATGAACATATGACGCCAACAGCTGATCCCAGTTACGCGTCATCTGAGGCTCAACCGCCATCGCTTTAATTGTGCCAACAGACGTCACCGACTCCACCAGAAATGACTGGCTGTCCGCATTGCGCGCAAACTTTTCGTTTAAACGGGCTCGCAATACCGGGCTGATGGTAGCGGACCAGATGGCATAACAAGGCAGCGAGATGAGCACAACCAGCGTCAGCCAGCCACTGTAGAACCACATCACGATGAGAAAGATGAATGAAAAGCAGAGATCCATTACCGAGGTGAGGGCCTGACCGGTGAGGAAATTACGTATTTGTTCCAGCTCACGCACACGGGCAACGGTATCGCCTACGCGCCGCTTTTCAAACCAGGCCAGCGGCAGGGAAAAGAGATGACGAAAGAGCCGGGCTCCAAGCTCGACGTCTATCCGGCTGGTAGTATGGGCAAAAATATACGTTCGCAGGCCGCCAAGCGTGACTTCAAATAATACGATGACTAAAAGCGCCACAGCGACCACGTCCAGCGTACTGAAACTGCGGTGCACCAGGACTTTATCCATCACTACCTGAAAAAACATCGGGGTTATCAGGGCAAAAAATTGAATAACGGCGGAGGCTGCCAGAACTTCTAACAAAATTTTACGGTATTTAATCACTGCTGGAATAAACCAGGTGAAATCGAATTTGGCCAGACTGACCAGTACCGATGCCCGGGATGTCACCAGCATCAGTTTACCGGTGTAGCGTTGTTCAAATTCCTCACGACACAGTACAACCGGATGACCTGCCGCAAAGTCCTGTATTAAATACTTATCATTATCCATATTAGCCAGAATAAAATGCTCGCCATCATCGCTCCACACCATTGCGGGTAAGCTGATCAAATGGAGGCGATCAATTTTTTTATTGATTAACTTTGCTTTCAGACCTATTGATTTTGCTGCTAATAACCACTGAGTAGAAGACAGAGAACCTGTTTCATCACTGAACTGGTGCTTGATATCCTCCAGATTGGCAGCTATGCCGTGATACTGAGCAAGAATAACCAATGCAGATAAAGAAAAATCAGGCTGAATTTTCGGCGCTGTGCTGAGTTCATTTTCATACGAAAACATATTAGTTTTTTTCATTCCCTATAAAATGGTTTGAAGCATCCCTGAAGCACTTTTTAAGTCAGCGTATTTAAAACTAAAACCCACTTCAAACTCAACATTTAACTGACTAATCCCCCGTGTATTTTTAATCTATAGTAATTTATATATGTATATGCATAAACCATACAAAACAATAATAAGTATGGTGACTAATTGAGAGATAAAAATTACAGAATCAAGAATAATGCACTCTGGCATTAATGATTTAATACATTTATATTTTAGATATACGTAATATATCCCAAAGACGCTATGGCACTTGCTATTAACTATTAAATCACATTTACAAGGTACTTCATCATGATGAACGCCAGAACAAAATCACTCTGTGCAGGTTTACTGCTTTCGTTTCTTCAACTCATGGTTTTGCAGCGGAAAAATCCAGAGATTCCACACTTTTCACAATAAAACCTGCATATTTAAAAGAGGAAATACTCACCTCCACTCCACAACCTAACGATAGTTTATCGTCGACTGAAAAAACTGGTTATTTAAGAAAAAACTTAGATTTAAGTAAGATAATTTTGAAGGTAGATGATCCTGATGATTATTTTTTGGAATTTTTCCAGAGAACGATAACAATAAAGCACTAACAATTAATAATGATATTATTAATGCTCTTTGGTAAAGTTACTGTGTTTGATCTCAAAAATAAAAAAGTAGTTTCCATTGTTGATTTAGAATCATAAGACAAGACGCTCGGAGGTTACATAAATAGAATCAATAGAGCTCTGTTTATATTGCATTTAACGAAAAACACACAATACCTATCTGCCTGGCTAATCTCGAAGCCATGACTATGGTGGTCAACGGTACCGAACCGAAGGAAAAGACAAACTCACCGGCTGGTCAGCATGGGATTTATTTACCAGCAGTGCCGGTAACGACACACTTTTCGGCGGTGCGGGCTCTGACACATACCTCTTTGCCAAAGGTCATCATCACGATGTTGTCACTGACAGCAAGCAAAACACAAGAGATGTTGATTCGACCCAATTCACCGATACCGGCGTTCAGGATCTTTGGTTCTCACGCAGCAATAGCCATTTAATGATCAGCGAAATAGGATCAAATGATTCTATGACGCTTGATAACTGGTTCTCTGGCTCTACCTCGCAAAACAAAGTCATCAGCGTCGCTGACAGGAAATCCCAGGAAGCTACTCAGCTACAGCAACTGGTTGATGCGATGGCGGTATTTACAGCCGGCCAAAGCGTCACGGCAATGCAACCCGACCAGATGAAGGCAAGTATGCAGATGCTCAACAGTTCAGATTACTGGTCACATTCTTAACTCAATAAGTTCCCCTGAGAGCATTGCTCAGGGGAACCCTTCTCACTCCCTCGCACGGCAGCCATCGCAGACAAATCCAGCAATTGCGCAGATTTTCGGATCTGAATCATTAATTTTTTATTATATGGCACCAAATCATATTGATTAAATCAATGAATATGATAATAAATAGCCAGCTAATTTTAACCGGCGAAATTTAATTTCTGACCGGTCGAAAATTAAGTAGCCTGAAGGTATGAGGCGCGTCTTCACCCTTACCAGATTGTTATGAGTGAGGGGAAAATACAAAAACACACACGGCCAATCTCACTGTTAGTGACTTAAAAACAGGTAGTTATTTCAAACTGTGGATTGGCACAGGGACTTATATGAACTTCAAATTAAACAAAGTCACGCAAGTGGCGACGGCTGGCCTGTTATTCGGTCTGGCCTCTTTTGCTTCACACGCAGAAATCACCCTGATCAAACAAGATCCACAACCTAACGATCCGTTGAGCCGTTTGAATTTCCAGATTGGCGGGAGTATTCGTCCACAGTGGAATATGGAAACCGGCGATAAAGACAAGGGTTCGTATAAAAATAATGGCTTCGACGGCGGCTCCCGCTTCCGTTTCTCCGCTGATTATTATCTGTTTGATGATATCAGTTGGGTCAGCTACTACGAACTGGGTGTGAACTTCCCTGCCCTGATGGGCTGGGACGATCACTACGCAGATGGTGCTCACAACACCACACGTCGTCAGCTGTACACTGGCCTGAAAAGCAAAACCTACGGTCAGCTGACCTATGGTCAGCAAAACAGCGTGTACTACGATGTGGTCGGTGCCAAAACCGATATCTGGGATTACGATATGCTCGGCCAGGCGCCAGGCAATGGTGTGAACGGCGATTACGACGGGTCTTACCGTTCACGTAAAATGCTGAAATACAAAAACACCTTCGGTTAGGCGGATGTTTACGCCTCTTACCTGTTCTCCGATAACGATTTGCTGACAGGCGACGGTCTGCGTTACAAACGTAAAGGCGGCGGCTCTGTGGGTGTGGACTACCACATCACAAAAGATCTGACATGGGGTACTGCGTATAACTATACCAACGCAGAAATGAAAAACCCTGGGCAGCACAGCTCCACGAATTACGACCAGAATATTGTCGGTACTGCGCTGAGCTGGAAACCGGGCAACTGGACAGCCTCTTTCGGTGGGGGTTATTACAACAACTTCCTGACCACCAAAAAGAAAACGGATAATAACTACTTCGCGGGCGACGCTTACGGTCTGGAATACTTCCTGGGCTACGCATTCCCAATCAATCAGTACGCAGTGAAAACCGTTCAGCCGTACTTCATGGGCGACCGTATGACTTACGTCACTGGCCGTAATTATCAGCGTATCGATAATGGTCTGGGTCTGTCTGTTCAGATGGATTACGGTTTCCGCGTCGATTACGAACACGTGTTTAGCTCCACCACCGATGACCGTGGTGACATGAACCTCGTTCGCCTGAGATACGATTTCTAAATCTTAAAAGCTCTAAGTTCAGGGGCTGGTTTACGTCTTATTAACGTACCGGCCCTTTATTTTTACACCTTTTCTCCTATCCCACGCGGGCAAAGCCGGACTAGACTGAATACAGCCACATCTTATCCTTCAAGGAGAGCTTTACGATGTCCGTATTATTCCGGTCCGACGTGACCGCCATTGGCGATTATCGAGCCGAATTAGGTGAAACGCCCGTCTGGTGCCAGCGCACTCAATCATTGTTGTGGGTCGATATTCTGGCTCAGCGCGTTTTGCGCTACTGGCCTGAGACCAGGAAAACTGAAATCCACGACTTGCCCAGCGTGACCAGCGCCGTTCTGATGACGGAGAAACGGAATCTGTTTTTACTCGTCTCTCAGGATGGGATCCATTTGTACGATTACGAAAACAAAAGCCGCCAGACATTGTGCGGGTATCCCGGTGCAGAAGGTACACGACCGAACGAAGCCGCGATCGCGCCGGACGGTTCGCTGTGGTTTGGCACGCTGGATATCAAAGAGGAAAAAAATAATGGCGCCTGGTATCGCTATGAAGCCGGAACCGATGCGCCTGAAATCATGCTTGATAACGTGGGGATCACCAACACCCTGGTCTGGCATGAAGGCAAAGTCTGGTTTGCTGATACGAAGAAAAACCGCTTCTACTCTGCTAACGCCCGCCGCATTAATCCGCAGAAAATCTCCTGCTTCTCTTCCGGCGATAAATCTCCGGATGGTTCAGCGCTGGCGCAAAATGGGTGGATGATCACCGCCTGCTGGGGATCGAAATGTTTGTTACGCCAGCAAATCAATCAGGGTGAATTGCTTACTCTCGATACCGTGCCGTTACCTGTAACGCAGCCGAGTTGCTGTACTTTTGGAGGTCCTGACATGACCGATCTGTACATCACATCGGCACGTAAAAATCTCGATGCACCGCATGCACTGGAAGGTGCTTTGCTGCATGTACAAACGTCAACGGTGGGTGTGCCGCAGAATCTTTTCAAACTGCAAAAGGGTTAAAGCGGCCAGAACGCGCATAAAAAAACCGGCCACGATTGAGCCGGTTTTTTTATGCACGATGCCAGAAACAAATCAGTCGATCTGTTTCACATCCACACGCAGTTCTTTGGGCACTTCGAAAACGATATTCTCTTCGCGCCCTTCGATGTTAATCACATCCACCCCGCCAAAGGTTTTCAGCTTGCTGATCACATCCTGCACCAGAATATCCGGAGCGGAAGCCCCCGCTGTGACGCCGATGCTTTTGGCATCTTTCAGCCAGCTTTCCTGAATATCCGCGGCAGAGTCGATCAGGTAAGAAGGCACGCCTACGCGCTGAGCCAGCTCCGCCAGCCGGTTGGAGTTGGAGGAGTTTTTCGACCCAACAACCAGCACCACGTCCGCGTCATCGGCCAGCGTTCGTACGGCTTCCTGACGATTAGTGGTGGCGTAGCAAATATCATCTTTACGCGGCCCGATAATTTTCGGAAAACGATCGCGCAACGCATCAATGATGGCCGACGTGTCATCTACCGAGAGCGTGGTTTGCGTCATAAAGCACAGGTTGTTTTCATCTTTCACCTGCAATTTATAAACATCTTCCGGCGCCTCGACCAGATACATGCCGCCTTTCGGATTGCTGTACTGGCCCATGGTGCCTTCAACTTCCGGATGACCGGCGTGGCCAATCAGAATCGCTTCAGTGCCTTTACGGCTGGCGCGTGCCACTTCCATATGCACTTTGGTCACCAGCGGACAGGTGGCATCAAAGAGCATCGTCAGGTCGCGTTCTTTGGCTTCTGCCCGCACCGCCTGGGAAACCCCATGAGCGGAGAAAATCAGAATTGAGCCGTCCGGCACTTCGCTGATTTGCTCGATGAAAATGGCACCGCGCTGACGCAGGCTGTCGACCACATAGCGGTTATGTACCACTTCATGACGCACATAAATCGGTGCGCCATAAAGCTCAAGCGCACGTTCAACAATGCTGATGGCGCGATCAACACCCGCACAAAAACCGCGTGGGTTAGCCAGCAATATCTGCATGTTTCTCCTCCAGTTGCGGGTCGATTTCCAGCACTTCGATATCGAAATCGATGTACTGTCCCGCCAGCGGATGATTGAAATCGACAGTGATAGAATCCTCTGTCACTTCACGTACTACGCCCGGCATTTCATTGCCGTCACGACCGCTGAACAGCATGATGGTGCCGACATCCGGCACCCCTGTTTCCTGGAAATCACGACGCGAGAAGAACTGCACCAGATCCGGGCTTTTGGTACCGAAAGCCGCTTCCGGGGACAGCGTGAAAGCATGCTTGTCCCCAACGCTCAATCCGGTCAGCTGATTTTCCAGCGCGTCAGACAGGCTGCCGTCGCCGAGGCGAAACAGCGCAGGTTTTCCATTGGCGCGGGTAGATTCTGCCGTCGAGCCATCTTCAAGCTTCAACGTAAAATGTACCAGCACGGCGCTGTCGTGTTTCACCTGTTGAGACATATTTCTTATCCTTTGGTCTTCGCCGCTTCGTTAGGTTTCGCGAGGAAACCTTCCAGCACGACCAGCACTGCGCCGACGCAGATAAAGCTGTCGGCCAGATTAAAGATCGGGTAGTGCCAGTCGTTCACGTAGAAATCGATAAAGTCGATCACAAAGCCGTGCACCATACGGTCAAACATGTTGCCGAGCGCGCCACCAATAATCATCGCAAATGCGATGTTATTCAGACGCTGCTTTGCACTGCTGCGGTACATCAGCACCAGCAGCACCACCACGATAACCAGCGCAATCGCCGTGAAGAACCAGCGCTGCCAGCCACCTTTATCCGCCAGGAAGCTGAACGCCGCGCCCGGATTGTGAGCGTAGGTCAGATTAAAGAACGGAATCAGCGGCATGGACTCACCGAGCTGAAAATGCCCCATGACCAGAAACTTACTGCCGAGATCGACGATAACGACGAGAACCGCCAGCCAAAGCCAGCGGAGTCCGGTAGAACAGAAAGGTTTAGTCATTATGCAAACTTACGCTCTTCGCCGTCACCGGCAATGTTAGTCACACAACGGCCACAGATGTCGCTGTGTTCCGCATTCTGGCCGATATCAGTGGTGAAATGCCAGCAGCGCGGGCACTTCTCGCCTTCTGCTTTCGCCAGACCAATTTTCAGTCCTTTCAACAATTCGCTGGCCTGCGCAGAATCATCAGCTTCAGACAGCGCGGCGACTTTCGCACCGGAAGTCAGGAGCACAAAACGCAGTTCGTTACCCAGAGAACGCAGGTCTGTTGCCAGCGCGTCGTCTACATATAAGGTCACGGCTGCTTCCAGAGAACCGCCCAGACGTTTATCAGCACGCGCCTGTTCGATCACTTTGTTCACTTCGCCACGCACTTTCAGCAGCTCATCCCAGAACGCATCGTTCATGGATTCGTTACCGATCAGGCCAAACAGACCGTCGTACCATTCTTCAGTAAAGACGAACTTCTCGCGATGACCTGGCAGTTCAGCCCAGATTTCATCGGCAGTGAAGGACATGATTGGCGCCATCCAGCGAACCAGTGCTTCGCAGATGTGATACAGCGCGGTCTGGCAGCTGCGGCGCGCAACGCTGTCGCTCTTCGCGGTGTACTGGCGATCTTTAATGATATCCAGATAGAACGAACCCATTTCGATCGAGCAGAACTGCATCAGACGCTGAACAACGCCGTGGAAATCATAGGCTTCGTACGCAGCAATGATCTCGTCTTGTGCAGCTTTCGCGCGGCCAACCGCCCAGCGATCCAGCACAACCATCTCTTCCGGTGCCACGCTGTGCAGCGCCGGATCGAAACCGTTAAGGTTCGCCAGCAGGAAGCGCGCGGTGTTACGGATACGGCGATAAGAATCGGCAGCACGTTTGAGGATTTCGTCGGACACGGCGATTTCGCCGGTGTAATCCGTAGATGCCACCCACAAACGCAGGATGTCGCCACCCAGCTTATTCATCACATCCTGAGGCGCGATGGTGTTACCGATGGATTTAGACATTTTACGGCCCTGACCATCGACGGTGAAACCGTGAGTCAGTACTTGTTTGTAAGGCGCTTTGCCTTTCATCGCCGTAGAAATCATCAGAGAAGACATGAACCAGCCGCGATGCTGGTCAGAACCTTCCAGATACAGATCCGGTGAATGACCGTTGAACTCAGGGCGCACATCCACAACGGAGGAGTGCGTGGAACCGGAGTCAAACCAGACGTCCAGCGTATCCGGCACTTTGACGTAATCGGCAGCGTCTGCACCCAAAATCTCTTCAGGGTTCAGATCCCACCATGCCTGAATGCCATCGGCTTCCACGCGTTTTGCCACTTCTTCCATCAGCTCAAGGCTGCGCGGATGAAGCTGTTCGGTATCTTTATGCACGAACAGAGACATCGGTACGCCCCACGTACGCTGGCGGGAGATACACCAGTCAGGACGGTTAGCGACCATGTTTTCGATACGCGCCTGACCCCAGTCAGGGATCCACTGCACGCCTTTGATCTCTTCCAGAGACTTCTGACGCAAACCTTTCTGATCCATGCTGATGAACCATTGTGGCGTAGCGCGGAAGATGATCGGCGTTTTGTGACGCCAGCAGCACGGATAGCTGTGGTTCATTTTCTCAACGTGCAGCAGTGCGCCCTTCTCACGCAGCAGTTCAACGATCAGATCATTCGCTTTAAAGACGAATTTGCCATCCAGCGTCGGATAAGTGCCCGGCAGGTAGCAGCCGTTCGGTCCAACCGGGTTTGCGACTTCCAGACCGTATTTCTGGCCAATGACAAAGTCATCAGGACCGTGGCCAGGTGCGGTATGTACAGCACCGGTACCGGCATCGAGAGTAACGTGATCGCCAAGGATCGCCGGAACATCGAAACCGAGGAACGGATGCTGGAATCGAAGCAATTCAAGACCCGCACCTTTACATTCGCCCAGCACAGACCACTCAGCGATACCGGCGCGCTTCATCACGCTTTCCACCAGATCGGTGGCCAGGATCAGGCACTGACCTTCAATCTGCACCAGCTGATAAGAGAACTCAGCGTTGAGTGAAATCGCGCGGTTAGCTGGCATGGTCCACGGGGTGGTGGTCCAGATGACCAGAGAAACCGGGCCATTGAAAGCAGTGGCACCGAATTTCGCAGCAACAGCGGCGGCATCCGTCGCATTAAACGTCACGTCGATAGACGGAGACACTTTGTCGTAATATTCGACTTCGGCTTCAGCCAATGAAGATCCGCAATCGGTACACCAGTGAACAGGTTTCGCACCTTTATGCAGGTGACCGTTGCCGATGATTTTACCCAGCGCACGAATGATGTTGGCTTCTGTTTTGAAGTCCATGGTCAGGTACGGATGATCCCAGTCACCGAGCACGCCCAGACGGATGAAGTCTTTCTTCTGACCTTCAACCTGTTCAGCAGCGTACTTGCGGCAGGCTTCACGGAATTCCGCCGCCGTGACTTTTTCGCCCGGCTTACCGATCAGCTGTTCAACTTTCAGTTCAATCGGCAGACCATGACAATCCCAGCCCGGAACATACGGCGCATCGAAGCCCGCCAGTCCTTTGGACTTAACGATCATGTCTTTAAGAATTTTGTTTACTGAGTGACCAATATGAATGCTGCCGTTCGCATACGGAGGGCCGTCATGCAAGATAAAGGTTTTCTTGCCTTTCTTGGCAGCACGAATAATCCCGTACAGATCCTGGTCATACCAATTCTTCAGCATGTCAGGTTCACGCTTGGCCAGATCGCCACGCATCGGGAACCCTGTTTCCGGCAAATTCAGGGTGTTCTTGTAGTCACTCATAGATTCTCGGTTCCGTTTTTCGGCTGGATTCCAGGCGTTGTGACACGCCTGTCAGTACAAGTTTAGCGTGGTGTCTTTAACCCGAAGAATTCCCGGGCCGTCACCTCATCGTTCGCAATTTGTTGCTTTAACGCATCAAGCGAGGAGAAACGCTGTTCATTGCGCAATTTTGCGCGGAGCACCACGTCAATGTGGCGCCCGTATAAATCTAATGTGGCATCGAGCAGATGAACTTCCAACTGCTTGCGCACGCCACCGACCGTCGGACGAATGCCAATATTGGCAACGCCCGGCAAAGGTTCCGGGCCAAGGCCGAGAACTTCTACGGCATACACGCCGCGAACCGGTGAGACCACGCGCTTTAACGGCACGTTGGCCGTCGGGAACCCAATAGTACGCCCCAGCTTATCACCATGGACGACCCGCCCTGAGATACTGAACGGATGGCCCAGTAAATTTTCGGCCAGCGCTAAATCATCGTCACGCAGCGCATCGCGGATAGCAGTGCTGCTAATGCGATTTCCGCCTTCACGGAAGGTCTGGGTGCTGATCACTTCGAAGCCATACTCTTTCCCGGCTTTCTGCAACAGCTCAAAATCGCCCAGACGACCCGCACCAAAGCGGAAATCATCCCCGACGGTCAGGAATTTGACGCCCAGCTTTTCGACCAGCAGCTGAGAAACAAACGCCTGCGCCATATGTGCAGCGAACCGGGGGTCGAAATGCACACATAAAAGATAATCTACGCCACACTCGGCCAGATACTTGGCTTTGTCACGCAGGCTGGTTAACCGTGCAGGGGCTTTATCACCCGCAAACAGTTCCAGCGGCTGTGGTTCAAAAATCATCACCATTACCGGCAGCCCCAGACGCTGACCTTCCAGCTTCAGCTGTTCGATCAGGCCCTGATGGCCCCGGTGTACACCATCAAAATTGCCAATAGTCAGCACACATCCATGATGGCGTGCTCGAATATTGTGTATTCCGCGAATTAGCTCCATAGCTGGCTCAAATCCAATGCTGACTCATAAAGATGGAAATCGGCGGATTATACCTTGTACAGCCCGCAAGGTTAACCAGCGATTCGCAGGATCACACCATTCTCTCTTGCATACGGCAGATATTGCGGTTCAAATGGCGGCGTGGCGATGAAAATCTTTCCTTTCGAGCAGGGAATGCGTGACTTTTCGCATAAACAAAGCGTTAATGGCCGCCGTGGGCAGTTTGTACACTCTCCTGTCGATTTTTCTCGCGAAAGACTGTATTCCGATGCCGGAAGCTGTTAAAATCCTGCGCCATCACAACGTAACAAGTGACGTGTAAAGTTCACGCTTTAAAACGCCGCTTATTTGCACAAATCCGTTGACAACAGAAGACCGAAAAGGCATATTCCTCGGCCTTTGAATTGTTCATCAATAGAAAAATATTTGGGAGTTGGCCTTGGCTAATATCAAATCAGCTAAGAAACGCGCCGTACAGTCAGAAAAACGTCGTAAGCATAACGCGAGCCGCCGTTCAATGATGCGTACCTTTATCAAGAAGGTATACACGGCTATTGCAGCAGGCGACAAAGCTGCTGCACAAAATGCATTTAACGAAATGCAACCAATTGTGGATCGTCAGTCTTGTAAAGGCCTGATCCACAAGAACAAAGCAGCGCGTCATAAGTCAAATCTGACTGCGCAAATCAACGCAATGCAATAATTGCATTACGCTGATATGCTTGATAAAAAAACCGGCTTACGCCGGTTTTTTTATACCTAAAATTTGAGTATCTGCGTTAACTACAACTCAAACAGCGCCGAAAAGTCAGTGTGACAAATCCGCTGAACCGAAGGATGTTGGATCATACGTTCGGCAAAAATCACGTAGTACTCTTCCAGAATCCCCTCCACGCGCCCCACTTCAACAATTTTTTCATCCTGAAACTCAGTAGAAGAGTAAATCGCTGGCGCGACAAATATTGCATCGTTGTTCATCCCGAACGCTTTCATCAGTGCCGCATCATCGAACTCACCGAGAATGTTCACTTTCAATCCCTGCGTATTAAACCAGTTCAGCAATTTTCGTCCCAGCATCGAACGACGCCCGGGGATCAGCAGCGGACGCTGCTCCAGACAAGCAGGAAAATCGACACCCGCAGGGGGATTGCAGCAATAGAAGCTGATCGGACTCTCGCCCAGCTTGACGGAGAACAAACCTTCCTGCTGCGTTGAATCCACCGGGCAGTCCGACAGAATCATATCCAGCTTATGCAAGCTCAGCTGTTCCAGCAGCATTTCGTGGGTGGATTCAAAACATCGCAAATGAATTTGTGCGTTGTCCGGCACGGCAGCTTTCAGCACACGGCTGACCAGCCGTTTCGACAGCGCATCGGCAACACCCACGTCAAACAACAGGCTCGACTCTTTGCGATAGTTAACGATATCCAGCATTTCCTGACTGAGGGTGAACATCTTATCGGCATAGCGATATACCAGCTGCCCCAGCTCAGAGGGCACCAGACCGCGGCCCTGACGTTTGAAAAGTTTGCCACCTAACCGTTCCTCAAGCGATTTAATCTGCCCGGTGATGGTCTGTGGCGTCAGATAGAGCGCCTCGGCGGCACCTACGACAGAACCTGATTTACAGACGTGCCAAAAATAATACAAATGGTTGTAGTTAATATGAGGCATGTTTTCATCCGCTCCAGAAATATGAAGTCTGCATCAGGCTGCATGCCTGATGCAGACTGTTCATCACTATTTGAGGGCTTTTTTAGGCAAAGAACGACTGAGTAATATGTAACCCAATACCGCAGAAGCAACAGAGCCCATCAGGATGCCCATTTTTGCGTAAGTCAGCAGTGCAGGATCACGCGTTGCAAAGGCCAGTGAGCCGATGAAAATCGACATCGTAAAGCCGATACCGCACAACACTGACACGGCGGCTATCTGGCTAAAAGTAATGCCCGATGGCATACGGGTCACTCCCAATTTCAGCGCTATGCCGCTAAAAAGAATGATGCCCAGCGGTTTACCTAACAGCAATCCGGCAGCGATACCCATCGGTAACAGGGAGAAAGCACCGGCAGCAGAAACGCCCTCTAATGAAATGCCCGCGTTGGCAAACGCAAACACCGGCAAAATAAACCACGCAACGTAAGGATGAATACCGTGCTCCAGACGACGCGCCGGTGACGGTTTTTTATCTTTGGTATTGAGCGGGATCAGGAACCCGAGGATCACACCGGCGAGCGTGGCGTGAACGCCAGACTTCAGCACGCAGACCCAGAACACCGCGCCGACAACCAGATATGGCGTCAGTTTTGTCACCCCACGCCAATTCATGAAAGCCAATGCCGCGATGCAAACCGCAGAAAGTCCTAACGCCATCATGGAAACATCGTGGCTATAGAACAGTGCAATGATCACAATCGCCCCGAGATCGTCAATGATCGCCAGTGCCAGCAGGAAGACTTTCAGGCCAGTCGGTACGCGGGAACCCAGCAACGCCATCACGCCCAGTGCAAAGGCAATGTCAGTGGCCGCCGGAATAGCCCAGCCCTGACGGACAATCTCATCGCTGCCGTTGAACAGTAAGTAAATAAGGGCCGGAACAATCATGCCGCCCACGGCAGCAATGGCCGGGAATAATGCCTGGTCGCGGTTCGCCAGCGCGCCTTCGCAAAGCTCACGCTTCACTTCGAGACCGATCATCAGGAAAAATACTGCCATCAGACCGTCGTTAATCCACAGTAAAAGGGGTTTATCAATCAGCAACTCGGAAAAACGCACGGTGACCGGAATATCCAGAAATGCCTGATAAGCGCCCTGTAGCGGACTGTTGGCCATGATTAATGCCAAGATGGCGGCCAGGATCAGTACGATCCCCCCTGCGGCTTCCAAGCGTAAAAACTGACGAATTAAATTCGACATTCTGACTCTCCTGTAGAAAAACAGTGGCGGTAAAAGGATTGCCACAATGGAATGCGCGAATTGTACATAACCCATCAACTCGTAAAAAGTCGATTATATCTGGAGTATAGCTCGGTTTTTACGAGTCATTTTTCAACCTGCCATAGCGTTGTCCGTAACACGCATAAAAAAATCCCCGGAGCGAACCGCTGCCGGGGATTTTGCTGGACTGCCAGTGCCTGTTGTCAGGAACTGATTAGCGCGTCAAATCATCAAAGAACTTTTTCACGCCGTCCAGGAAGCTTTTGGAACGCGGGCTGTTTTTCTCACCCGATACGCCACCAAAGCTTTCTTCCAGATCACGCAGCAGCTGCTTCTGTTTGTCGCTCAGGCTGACCGGCGTTTCGACCACAACGCGGCACATTAAATCGCCCTGAGCACCGCCACGGACGGATTTCACACCGCGCCCACGCATACGGAACATTTTGCCGGTCTGCGTTTCCGCAGGAATTTTCAGGCTTACGCGGCCATCAAGCGTTGGGACTTCGATTTCACCACCTAAGGCAGCCATGGCGAAGTTGATAGGGACTTCGCAGTACAGGTTATTGCCTTCACGCTCAAAGATTTTGTGCGCTTTTACCTGAACCTGAACATACAGATCGCCTGACGGTGCGCCATGCTCACCCGCTTCACCTTCACCTTCAAGACGAATACGGTCGCCGGTATCCACACCCGCCGGGATTTTCACGGACAGGGTTTTCGAACGCTCTACGCGGCCATGACCGTGGCATTTGCTGCAAGGATCTTTAATGACCTTACCGCGCCCCTGACAGGTCGGACACGCTTGTTGAACCGTGAAGAAGCCCTGACGCATCTGAACCTGGCCCGCACCGTGGCAGGTAGGACAGGTGGCCGGAGAACTGCCCGCTTTCGCGCCGCTGCCGTGGCAGACGTCACATTCATCCAGCGTAGGAATGCGGATTTCTTTGGTGACACCACGAACGGCCTCTTCCAGCGTCAGATCCATGTTGTAACGCAGGTCTGACCCCCGGCTCGCACGCTGACGGCGACCGCCGCCAAAGATGTCGCCAAAGACGTCACCAAAGATGTCGCTGAAATCTGCACCGCCGCCACCGCCGTACCCACCGCCGCCGCCCATGCCACCTTGTTCAAAGGCTGCATGACCGTACTGGTCGTAGGCCGCACGCTTTTGCGCATCAGTCAGAATTTCATACGCTTCTTTAATTTCTTTGAATTTGCTTTCGGAAGCTTTGTCGCCCTGATTACGGTCAGGGTGATGCTTCATAGCCAGGCGCTTATAGGCCTTTTTGATTTCACGCTCATCCGCTGTTTTGGATACGCCTAAAATCTCATAAAAATCTTGCTTCGCCATGCTTTAACCTACCCTCAACATGCGTGCACGGGCGCAGAGTTTCCTCGACGCCCGTGCTGGTTTTCAGTAATGAACTCTTACTGTGCCCGCTTAAGGGCGATTATTTCTTGTCTTTGACTTCTTCGAATTCAGCGTCAACAACGTCATCATCTTTCTGAGCGCTGTTATCGCCGCCTTCAGCCTGACCCTGCTGCTGAGCCATTTCCATCAGCTTACCGGAAACCTGCACCAGCGCCTGGATTTTCGCTTCGATATCAGCCTTGTCTTCACCTTTAGCAGAAACTTCCAGTGCTTTCAGGGCTTCTTCAACTGCGGTTTTGTCTTCCGCTGGCAGTTTGTCGCCGGCTTCTTCCAGTTGCTTACGGGTACCGTGGATCAGATGGTCTGCCTGGTTGCGGGTCTGGACCAGTTCTTCGAACTTGCGGTCAGACTCAGCATTCGCTTCGGCATCGTTAACCATTTTCTGGATCTCTTCTTCCGTCAGACCAGAAGATGCCTTGATGGTGATCTTCTGCTCACGGCCGGTCGTCTTGTCTTTCGCAGACACGTGCAGGATACCGTCGGCGTCGAGGTCGAAGGTAACTTCGATCTGTGCCTGACCGCGCGGTGCTGCCTGAATACCGTCCAGGTTGAACTGACCCAGAGATTTGTTATCGCTCGAACGTTTACGCTCACCCTGCAACACATGGATGGTTACCGCAGACTGGTTGTCTTCTGCAGTTGAGAACACCTGGCTGTGTTTAGTCGGGATAGTGGTGTTTTTGGTGATCAGCGGAGTCATTACGCTGCCCATGGTTTCGATACCCAGTGACAACGGGGTAACGTCCAGCAGCAGAACGTCTTTCACGTCACCTGCCAACACACCGCCCTGAACCGCTGCACCGATAGCAACAGCTTCGTCCGGGTTCACGTCTTTACGTGGTTCTTTACCAAAGAATTCAGCCACTTTTTTCTGAACCATTGGCATACGCGTCTGACCACCGACCAGGATCACGTCCTGAATATCGGACACTGACAGACCTGCGTCTTTCAGCGCGACTTTCAGCGGATCGATACAACGGTTAACCAGGTCTTCTACCAAAGATTCCAGTTTTGCACGGGTCACTTTGATGTTCATGTGCTTAGGACCAGTCGCATCCGCAGTGATGTACGGCAGATTCACGTCAGTTTGCTGAGCAGAAGACAGCTCGATCTTCGCTTTTTCAGCGGCTTCTTTCAGACGTTGCATTGCCAGCGGATCGTTACGCAGATCCATACCTTGTTCTTTCTTGAACTCTTCAACCAGGTAGTTAATCAGGCGGCTATCGAAGTCTTCACCACCGAGGTGAGTGTCACCATTGGTTGCCAGAACTTCGAAGGTTTTTTCGCCATCAACTTCGTCGATTTCGATAATAGAAATATCGAAAGTACCACCACCCAGGTCGTATACCGCGATAGTGCGGTTACCCACTTCGCGATCCAGGCCATAAGCCAGTGCCGCTGCGGTAGGTTCGTTAATAATACGTTTTACTTCCAGACCTGCGATACGGCCAGCATCTTTAGTTGCCTGACGCTGAGCATCGTTGAAGTATGCAGGTACGGTGATAACAGCTTCAGTTACCGGTTCGCCCAGGTAATCTTCAGCAGTTTTCTTCATTTTCTTCAACACTTCAGCAGAAATCTGCGGAGGTGCAATTTTCTGACCTTTGATGTCGATCCAGGCGTCGCCGTTGTCGGAGCCTACGATCTGGTAAGGCATGATGCCTTTGTCACGCTGTACTTCTTCGTCCTGGAAGCGACGGCCAATCAGGCGCTTGATCGCAAACAGGGTGTTCTGTGGGTTAGTCACAGCCTGACGTTTAGCCGGAGAACCCACCAGAGTCTCACCATCTGCCGCATAAGCGATGATGGAAGGAGTGGTGCGGTCGCCTTCAGCATTCTCCAGCACACGTGCAGTAGTGCCATCCATAATAGCTACACAAGAGTTGGTAGTACCCAGGTCGATCCCAATAATTTTACCCATTTAAACGTCTCCACTTAAAATTCATATTCGATCATGTTGCTACTGTATATGCGGGCAATGTTTTCGATTTCAATAGTTCGATTTCAACTGCCCGATATTGCGGCTTTACCGACGGTAACAACTGCGGTTGGGAATAAGATGGGGCCATGCAACGCAGCATCAAGGGGCGAGATGAAAAAAAATCTTCAATTGCTGTTACGCCAGATCAATGTTTACCCGACGCCACCTCATTATGATGCCGCGCGCTTCTGAAGATATGTGGGATTTTTACCCATTTCGCAAGCGGATATCCCCCAGTTATCTATTCGTAATATTTTAATTCAGAGGATCTATGCAGAGTAAAACGTTGGCAAATCCAGGCCCGCTCGGGTTAATGGGCTTCGGTATGACCACTATCTTATTGAATTTACACAACGCAGGTTTCTTCCCACTGACCGCTGTTATCGTCAGCATGGGCATTTTCTATGGCGGCCTGATCCAGATTCTGGCGGGCATGATGGAATTCAAAAAAGGGAATACCTTCGGCACCACTGCCTTTACCTCTTACGGCGCTTTCTGGCTGAGCCTGGTGGGCATCCTGATGCTGCCACGCATGGGCCTGGCTGACGCCAGCAGCGAAAGTTTCCTCGGCGCATACCTCGGACTTTGGGGCGTTTTCACCTTATTCATGTTTTTCGGCACATTGAAAGCCAACCGTGGCTTGCAGGTTGTTTTCGGCAGCCTGACCATTTTGTTCGCCCTGCTGTGCTTCGGTAACATGACCGGCAATACCACCGTGCTACATTTTGCAGGTTTCGAAGGCATCTTCTGTGGCGCCAGCGCCATTTATCTGGCGATGGCAGAAGTGTTGAACGAACAGTATGGCCGGACCGTCTTACCTATCGGTGAACCGAAAAATCACGCAGTCAACGCGGCGGTTGCTGCTGCGTAATTAAACTCTGCCCGATCAAAAAGGCCTCGCGAATGCGGGGCCTTTTGTTTTTGTGCCCGCAGAAATGACGTCAGTTTCCTGACGCTGCCTGCTCATCAAACTTTGCGGGCTGAGTCGTTTCACTGTTGAGATCGCGGGTTAAATAGATGCCGGTCAGCAAACCAATCGCGGAGAGCGCCAGAACGTAATACGCGGGTGCCATTGGCGTCACGCGCATAATCAGTGTTACGAAGATCGGCGTCAGTCCACCAAAGATGGCGTAGGCGACATTGTAAGAGAATGAGATCCCGGTAAAGCGCACTTCGGCCGGGAAAGCGCGAACCAGCACGTAAGGCACCGCACCGACGATCCCGACGCTGAAGCCGACCAGCGCGTACATGCCCATCAGCATAGAAGGGTCAGCGGCCACAGAATGATAGAATGACCAGCTGCAGATACCGAGGAACAGGCTGCCGACAATAAACGTTTTGCTGGCACCCAGACGGTCAACAATCCAGCCCGCCGCGATACACCCAAAGGTCAGCGCAATGGTCGCCAGACTGTTAGCCTGCAACGCCTGAGCCGCCGGAATGCCGAATTGTTTTTGCAGATAAGTCGGCGTCATCAGAATGACAACCACAATCCCCGCAGACAGCAGCCAGGTCATCAGCATCGACACCACGATTTCTTTCTTATGATTGACCACCACTGATTTTAGCGGCAGTTCTTCGGCCAGCGTTTTATGCGCTTTCATCTCAAGGAAGATCGGCGTCTCCTGCAACCAGCGGCGTAAATACATCGCGAACAGGCCAAAAATACCGCCAAGAAAGAACGGAATACGCCAGCCAAAATCGCTGATTGCCGCAGGCGTCATCGCGCTGTTCAGCACGGTTGCCACCAGCGAACCGAGCAGAATACCTGCCGTCAGTCCGGCGGTCAGCGTGCCGCAGGCAAAGCCAATACGGTTTCTCGGCACATGTTCAGCCACAAAGACCCACGCCCCTGGCACTTCGCCACCAATCGCCGCACCCTGTAATACGCGCATCAGCAATAAGAGCAACGGAGCCGCAATGCCGATAGAAGCATACGTTGGCAGCAAACCCATCGCCAGCGTCGGCAATGCCATCAGTAAAATACTCAGGCTGAACATACGTTTACGGCCAACCAAATCGCCAAAGTGCGCCATGATAATGCCGCCGAGCGGACGCGCCAGATAACCGGCAGCAAAGATCCCAAACGTCTGAACCTGACGTAACCAGTCGGGCATATCCGCAGGGAAGAAAAGATCGCCGATAACCGCAGCGAAGAAGACGAAAATGATGAAGTCGTAGAATTCGAGGGCGCCGCCCAGCGCAGCCAGGGACAGCGTTTTGAAATCCTGCCGGTTCAGCCGGCGCGATTGTGCGTGTTGCATAAGAGTCCGTGTGACACCAGAGTGTGAATTGGAAAAAGGTTTTGCCGCCTCATGTAAAGTAATCATTACTATAGCGGCAAATAATTTTCACACCAGTGAGCCTGAATCTTATGTCAGCATATTTTCAAAAACCGTCGGTATTCAGTTTTTTGTATCGCGGCGGGCACTCTTCGGGCGAAAAGCTGCTACGACGTCGTCATGCGTTTCTATATACGGCCCATCCAGCAGCTGAATGCAGTACGGCACGCTGGCAAAAATACCGGACACAATCACTTTACCCTCGGCATCTTTCAGGCCCTCGAGCGTTTCCTGAATAGATTTCGGTTGGCCCGGCAGATTTAGGATCAATGCCTGTTTGCGGATCACGCCCACCTGACGGGACAAAATCGCCGTCGGCACAAAGTGCAGGCTAATCTGACGCATCTGTTCGCCAAAGCCCGGCATCTCACGGTCGGCGATGGCCAGCGTGGCGTCCGGCGTCACATCACGGCGCGCCGGACCGGTGCCGCCGGTGGTCAGCACCAAATGACAACCACTTTCGTCCACCAGCTCGCTGATGGCCTGCTCAATCAAAGGCTGCTCATCGGGGATTAATTTCTTTTCCAGCGTAAACGGCGTAATCAGCGCTTTTTCAAGCCACGCTTCTAGCGCCGGGATCCCCTTATCCTGATAAATGCCGTTCGACGCGCGATCTGACACTGACACCAGACCAATTCGCAATTTATCCATGTCCTGTTTCCCCTGAATTATTCCCGGCAAAAGCTACCGTCATCAGCCCTCAGTATATCGGTAACGGCACGCGGGTTTTATCACTCAGACAAATTTTTACCGCAGCCCCGAATTTCAGGCACAAAAAAAGCGGCTCAGAGGCCGCTTTTCACTGAAAACTGAAGGCTGATTACAGCAGGTCAGAAATCATTTTTTCCAGTTTGCCCTGGTCTACAGCAAACTTACGGATGCCGTCAGCCAGTTTGTCGATCGCCATTGGATCCTGATTATGATCCCAGTAGAACTGAGATTCAGTCAGTGGTGCAGGACGCGCTTTGGTTTCTCCGGAGAAGGACAGCTTACGTTCCAGCGGGCCTTCACTCTCTGCCAGCTCTTTCAGCAGTGCAGGTGCGATGGTCAGACGGTCACAGCCAGCCAGTTCGATGATTTCGCCGATGTTACGGAAGCTTGCGCCCATCACGACAGTTTCATAGCCGTGTTGTTTGTAGTATTCGTAGATTTCGGTCACAGACACAACGCCTGGATCCTCATTCGGCGCGAACTCTTTTTTGTCGCCATTGGCTTTGTACCAGTCAAGAATACGGCCAACGAATGGAGAGATCAGGAAGACGCCCGCTTCAGCACACGCGCGAGCCTGTGCGAAGGAGAACAGCAGCGTCAAGTTACAGTTGATGCCTTCTTTTTCCAGTTTCTCCGCCGCGCGGATGCCCTGCCAGGTAGAAGCCAGTTTGATCAGGATGCGGTCGTTGCTGATGCCCGCTTCGTTGTAAAGTTTGATCAGGCGTTTAGCTTTGGCAATGCTGGCGTCGGTGTCGTAAGACATGCGCGCATCGACTTCAGTCGAAATGCGGCCTGGGATCAGTTTCAGAATTTCAAGACCGATGTTCACTGCCAGCTTGTCAGCGGCATCAGTGATCTGCTGAGCGTGATCGCTGCTCTGGTCACGTGCCCAGGCGATTGCTTCGTCGATCAGTTTACGGTATTCAGGAATTTGTGCAGCGCTCAGGATCAGTGACGGATTGGTGGTCGCATCCTGCGGCTGGTACAACTTCATTGCCGCGATATCTCCGGTGTCAGCAACAACCTGAGTCATTTGGCGTAGGGAAGTCAGTTTATCGGTCATTTTGGCATATCTCATCGTTTGGACGTTTTCGTATAGGCATTTTCATGCCTTGCCTTTGGCTGATGATAACATGCAAAAAGCCACGCGCAAGGCGCATATCACGGCATGCTCGGCTACGAACATCATGGATTTTTCTACCTTCCAAAACACACAAATTTAGCCAAAATGCATATGTTCCCTGTTAGTTAAAAAAGGTATGTTACCCCTCCGGCGCGAGGTGTACGCCCGGCCCGATTTAAAACGATGAACGGTAAATCAAACAAGGATACGTCATGAACGAGTTACTGGAATTTTTCGATACCGTTCTCTGGAGCTCTATCCTGATTTATCTGTTACTGGGAACCGGCATTTATCTCAGTATTCGCCTCGGTTTCATCCAGTTTCGCCGCTTCCGCCATATGTTTTCCTGCACGCTTTTCAAACATCATCCCGACCACAGAGGTTCCACCGTCTGGAGTGCGCTCTGCCTGAGCCTTTCGTCGCGTATTGGTACGGGGAATCTGACCGGCGTCGCCATCGCCGTGACACTCGGTGGCCCCGGCGCAATATTCTGGATGTGGGTCATCGCGATGTTCAGCATGGCGACGGCAATGATCGAAAATACGCTGGCGCAGATTTATAAGAGCACCGGACTCAACGGCAAATTCCGTGGCGGACCGGCTGACTACATGGAAAAAGGGCTGGGAATGCGCTGGATGGGCATTCTGTTTTCTTTTTTGATCGTGATTTCCTGCGGATTTATTTTCATTGCCTTACAGGCCAACGCCATCGCGCAAGCCTCTTTCCATCTGTTGCATACTCCGGCACTGACCACTGCCTTTGTACTCGCCGCGCTGACGGCCTTGCTTATTTTTGGCGGCATCCGTTCTGTTACGCGGGTGGCTCGTGGCTTAATCCCGCTTATTGCGCTGGGATATTTGCTGCTGGCGGTCTGGGTGATTGGTCACAACGTGGAAAAACTGCCACAGGTGCTGGCGCTGGTATTCAAAAGCGCGTTTGGCTTGCAGGAAGCAGCCTCCGGGGCGCTGGCGTTTGGGATTACGCAGGCTATCACCCAGGGCATGCAGCGCGGCGTATTCGCCAGCGAAGCGGGTGTCGGCTCCTCGCCTAATGCCGCTGCAATGGCCTCTGTCAGCCATCCGGCGGCACTCGGTTTTAATCAGATGCTGGCGGTATTTATCGATACCGTGGTGATTTGCACGGCGACGGCGCTGATCATTCTGACCTCCGGCGCGCTCGATAATCCCGGTGCGCCTTCCGGTATTTCACTGTTACATCTGGCCCTTACCCCGACGATGTCAGGCTGGAGCAACATCGTGCTCGCGCTGCTGGTGTTTTGCTTTGCGTTTACGTCGATTACAGGGAATTACACCTATGCGGAAAATAATCTGGGCTTCATACGCGTCGCATCCACAGGGAAGTTACTGATTTTCCGTCTGCTCGTGATCGCTATTGTTTTCATCGGCTGCCTGATGGAATTGCAGGTTCTCTGGAAGCTGGCGGATATCTTTATGGCGCTGATGGCGCTGCTTAATCTGACCGCCCTGCTGTTACTGTCGGGCGTCGCTGTCAAAGTCGTGAAAGACTACGAACGTCAGCAACGAATGGGGAAAATCCCTGTTTTCAATCCGAACCATTTTCCTGAGTTACGCGGCCAGCTTGAGCCGGGGATCTGGGGGAAAAATCCGCATCAAAAATGATTGTGCCTATCGTTGTTATTTTCGCCCGCGCGCCATTTCAATGACTTTTTTGCTACAGTAGAGCAACGAAAATTTCCCGAATCTGAACCGTCACTGACCAAACGGACGCACTATGCTGACCATTATTTCTCCTGCCAAAACGCTCGATTACGAAAGCCCGCTTGCGACAACGCGCTATACCCAGCCCGAGCTGCTGGATAAATCCAGCGAACTGATCGCCGTAGCGCGCAAAATGTCGCCTGCGCAGATCTCTTCTTTGATGGGGATCAGCGATAAACTCGCGCATCTGAACGCCGAGCGCTTTAACGAATGGCATCCTGATTTCACGCCAAAGAATGCGCGTCAGGCGCTGCTGGCCTTCAAAGGTGATGTTTATACCGGTTTGCAGGCAGAAGATTTCAGCGAGAAAGATTTCGATTTTGCCCAGAAACATCTGCGTATGTTGTCCGGCTTATATGGCCTGCTGCGCCCGCTGGACTTGATGATGCCTTACCGTCTGGAAATGGGAATCCGCCTCGAAAATCCGCAGGGTGCGAATCTGTATGCCTTCTGGGGCGAACTGCTGACGGAAAAACTTAACCTGCTTTTAAACGAACAGAAAAGCAAAGTGCTGGTGAATCTGGCGTCCGATGAATACTTCAAAGCGGTAAAACCCAAATTGCTGGATGGCGAAATCATCAAGCCGGTTTTCCTCGATGAGAAAAATGGCAAATACAAAGTCATCAGCTTCTATGCCAAAAAAGCGCGCGGCCTGATGAGCCGCTTCATCATCAAAGAGCGTTTGGATAAACCGAAGCAGTTGCAGGATTTTAACCTGGAAGGTTATTCCTTTGATGAATCGCGTTCGCAGGGTAACGAACTGGTATTTACCCGCCCTGAGCGCTGATTTTTACAATGCGACAGGCATAAAAAAACCCTCGTGAAGAGGGTTTTTGCATTTCAGAAGACCGCGTAGTTATTCAGGCAGCGCCATCAGAAAAGCACGCATTTCGCTGAAATTGGCCGGCAGGTTATGCGACAACAGCGGCAGGTCAGCGCGCTCAGCCAGTTCTTTCGGCAGACCGATGTCCTGACCCAGAATCGACTCCACGCTTTCTTTGAATTTCGCCGGGTGTGCGGTACCGATGAACAGACCGAATTCGCCAGGTTGCAGCTGATCGCGCAGCACCCGGTAAGCAATCGCGGCGTGCGGTTCAGAGATATAGCCGATGTCCGCCAGTTCGCGCATCGCGTCTTCAGTGGTGTCATCGCTGACCGCACCAAACCCGAGATCTTTCAGCTGCCAGATTTTGCGGCGATACAACTCTTCCACGCGCGGCCAGTTGTTTGGCTGGCTGACGTCCATCGCATTCGACAGCGTTGCGACGGTTTTCTTCGGTTCCCATTCCCCGTTAGACAGGAAACGCGGCACGGTGTCATTGGCGTTAGTGGCAGCGATGAAACGTTTGATCGGCAGGCCGAGGGATTTGGCCAGCAAACCGGCCGTCAGGTCACCAAAGTTACCGCTTGGCACCGACACCACCAGCTGATTGCGCGCTTCCTGAGGCAACTGGGCAACTGCTTCAAAGTAATAACAAATCTGCGCCAGCAGACGGCTGATATTGATCGAGTTCGCCGAGTTCAGTTTCAGCGCGTGTTTAAGTTCTTCGTCATCAAATGCCTGTTTCACCAGCGCCTGGCAGGCATCGAAATCGCCGTCGATCGCCACGGTATGAATGTTGCCACCGAGGGTACAGAACAGTTTTTCCTGTAACGGGCTGATTTTGCCGCGCGGATACAGAATCACCACACGCACATTTTTCATGCCGTGGAATGCATGTGCGACAGCCGCGCCGGTATCACCAGAGGTCGCGGTCAGAATGGTCACCGGCTGGTCGCCTGACACCTGCGTCAGGATCTGAGCCATGAAGCGGCCACCGAAATCTTTAAACGCCAGCGTCGGGCCGTGGAACAGCTCCAGACAGGCGATGTCTTCTTCCACTTTGGCGACCGGCGCCGGGAAAGCAAACGCATTTTTGACGCGCTGATGTAACTCGTCTTCAGGAATTTCATCGCCGATGAAAGCAGAGAGAATGCGGCTGCTGCGGGTCACGAAATCCAGTTCCAGCAGACGGTCGATTTCGGTCAGTTCAAACTCCGGCAAGTCCAGCGGGAAGAATAAGCCCTGCTGTTTACCCAAACCTTGTTTGACGGCCTGAGCAAAGCTGACCTGCTCGTTGTGATCCTTCAGGTTGTACAGTTTCATTTGTTATCCCAATAAATTTTCGAGTTATCCCAACACGCGCGCACCGGCGGTATCAAGACGACAAATATGAACAAAGCCTTCGTCATTTTGCAGATAGTGCGTCTGCAACCAGTCAGCCATACGTTTCGCCGTTGCGCTGTCATTACAGACCGCAAACAGCGTCGGACCGGAACCGGAAATCCCGCACGCCAGTGCGCCAATTTCTTCGGCGGCGCTGCGCGCTTGTGCAAAGCCCGGCAGCAAACGGGTACGGTACGGCTCGGCAATCACGTCCTTCATCAGCTTCGCAGCCAGCAAGGGTTGCTGCGTGTGGCAGGCGTGAATAAAGCCCGCCAGATAACGCCCGTGGCTGATGCAATCCTGACGGCGATACTGCGCCGGTAAAATCGCGCGCGCTTCCGCCGTTGAGACTTTAATTCCCGGATACGCCATCACCCACAGCCAGTCGTCAAAACTGGGGACGTTCTGGCTGATAATATCCAGCTCTTCCAGCATCAGCTGGATGCCGCCGAGATAGCACGGCGCGACGTTATCAAAATGCACACTGCCGGAAATACGCCCTTCCAGTTCGCCCATCAGCGCCAGCATCTGGTTTTCACTCAGCGGCTTACCACAGAACTCGTTCATCGCCATCAAACCGGCGACTACCGAACAGGCACTGGAACCGAGACCTGAGCCAATCGGCATGTTTTTTTCCAGCGTCATCGCTACCGGCACGTCTTTGCCAATCTCCTGACAGAAACGCTGCCAGCACTGATAAACGATATTGTCTTCCATGCGATCCGGCAGTTTGGAGACAAACCGGCCTTCGCTTTTCAGGCTGAATTCTGTCGCTGCTTCGACCGATACACAGTCGCCGAGCAGCGTTCCGTCCACCGGAGAAACCGCTGCGCCCAGAACGTCGAAACCGACGCTGACGTTCCCAATTGAAGCCGGGGCATATACCTTAACCATATTAAACTCCTAACTTCCATGACAGCGTTCGCAAAAGATCGGCAAACACACCTGCCGCCGTCACATCATTACCGGCACCGTAACCGCGCAGAACCAGCGGCAACGGCTGATAATAGCGACTATAAAACGCCAGCGCATTCTCACCATTTTTTACTTTATAAAGCGGGTCATTACCATCGACGGCGTCGATTTTTACTTTGCAGCGCCCTTCTTCGATGGCACCGACATAGCGCAACACTTTGCCTTCAGCGGTTGCCTGAGCAACGCGTTTCGCAAATTCCGCATCCAGTTCCGGCAAACGCGCGACGAAGGTATTCACATCCCCTTCGGCATTGAAAGAAGGCGGTAAAACGGATTCCACGTCGATATCGCTCAGTTCCAGTATGTATCCGGCCTCACGCGCCAGAATCAGCAGCTTACGCGCCACGTCCATGCCAGACAGGTCATCACGCGGATCAGGCTCGGTGTAGCCCATATCGCGCGCCTGCAACGTGGCCGCAGACAGGGACATCCCTTCATCCAGCTTGCCGAAGATGAACGACAGTGAACCAGAAAGGATACCGGAGAAACGCAGCAGTTCATCACCGGCGTTCAGCAGGTTTTGCAGGTTCTCAATCACCGGCAAACCGGCACCGACGTTTGTGTCGTACAAGAACTTACGGCGCGAGCCATCCGCTGCTTTACGCAGCTGATAGTAATAGTTCATCGACGAGGTATTGGCTTTTTTGTTCGGCGTGACGACGTGGAAACCGTCAGTCAGGAAATCCGCGTACTGATCGGCTACTTCCTGGCTGGAGGTACAGTCCACGATCACCGGGTTCAGCAGATGATATTCCTTCACCAGACGGATCAGGCGACCCAGATTCAGCGGCTCTTTCGCCGCCGCCAACTCGTCCTGCCAGCTCTCGAGGGCAATACCGTGCACGTTGGTTAACAACGCGCGGGAGTTGGCAATGCCGCACACGCGCAGGTCGATATGTTTGGTTTTTAGCCATGCCTGCTGGCGGCGGATCTGTTCGATCAACGCACCGCCGACACCGCCGACGCCAATCAGGAAGACTTCGATTACCTGATCGGTGTTGAACAGCATCTGGTGGCTGACGCGTACGCCGGTAGTCGCGTCTTCATTATTGACGACGACGGAGATCGAACGCTCGGAAGAGCCCTGCGCAATGGCCACGATGTTGATGTTGGCACGCGCCAGTGCGGAGAAAAATTTGGCTGAGATGCCGCGCAGGGTACGCATGCCGTCACCGACGACTGAAATGACCGCCAGTTTCTCCATCACGTCCAGCGGCTCCAGCAGGCCGTCTTTCAGCTCAAGATAGAATTCGTCTTCCAGCGCCTTACGTGCGCGCTCCAGTTCGTTTTGCGGTACGCAGAAGCTGATACTGTACTCAGAAGAAGACTGCGTGATCAGCACCACTGAAATCCCTGAGCGGGACATCACGGCAAAAACGCGCGCCGCCATGCCAATCATCCCTTTCATCCCAGGCCCGGAGACGTTGATCATCGCCATATTATTCAGGTTGGTGATGCCTTTGACCGGCGTATTGTCACCCAGGCTTTCGCTGCCGATCAGGGTGCCGGGCGCCTGCGGGTTGGTGGTGTTTTTGATAAGGCAAGGGATCTGGAACTGAGCAATCGGCAGGATAGTTCTTGGATGAAGCACTTTCGCACCAAAGTACGACAGCTCCATTGCTTCCTGATACGACATCGATTTCAGCAGACGTGCATCGGGAACGATGCGCGGATCGCAGGTATATACGCCGTCGACGTCGGTCCAGATTTCGCAACAGTCTGCGCGTAAACAGGCAGCCAGCACGGCGGCGGAATAGTCGGAGCCGTTACGCCCGAGCACCACCAGTTCGCCTTTGTCGTTGCCTGCGGTGAAACCGGCCATCAGCACGATGTGGTCAGCCGGGATCGCGCTTGCCGAAATACGGCGGGTGGATTCGTTGATATCGACGGTAGATTCAAGGTAGTGGCCTTGCGCCAGCAGCTTCTCAACCGGATTGATGACAGTGACGCCGAAACCTTTGGCTATGAATACCGCTTCCATAATGGCAATGGAAAGCTTTTCGCCGCGACAGATGATAGAAGCGTTAACGCTGTCCGGGCACTGCCCCAGCAGGGCGATGCCGTGTAACAGCTGCTTGAGTTGGGCAAATTCGTGGTCGACATAGGCTTTCACTTTTGGCAGATCGAAATCCGGCTGCGCATCCGCCAGGCCGGCGATCAGCTGTCCAAAAATGCTTTCTGCATCACTCATGATGGTATGAATATCCTGTCCTGCGACAGTTCGTTCAATCATGGCGACCAGAGAGTTGGTAATTTTGGCAGGTGCAGATAATACCGTTGCGACCTGTCCCTGACGCGCATTGCTTTCCATAATGTCCGCAACCCGCAAAAAGCGTTCTGCGTTTGCTACTGAGGTCCCGCCAAATTTCAACACTCGCATTTCTGATTCTCTCCTGAAGCTCGTCGTTTAAAGTGTTAAAAAAAAAGCCCGCACTGGTTAGGTGCGGGCTTTTTTTCTTTTTTCCTGTACGCGTCAGCCCGCCCCGTTACCTGTGGTATCGGTGGTGGTAATAATTGTTGTGTTCAGGCTGATGATTCGCATTTTTATTTTCTGTCTGTCTTAGAGTTTTTACGCTGTCTGCCTCTATTAGCTAAAGCATAAGGCACAACAAGTCAATTTTTTTCTGATTTTACACCTTCAGCCATCGGCGGTACAAAATGAACAATCCGCTGCATTTAAAAATAATTCCAGCGCAATTCACAGGGATGAACGCATCTAGCGGAACATTACACTGCCTGAAAGAAAAAAGCCCTCACATCATGAGTTCAGCTTTTTTTCGATGTCATGCAGCAAAGTATGCAGCATGGCGGCATCCCGCTGCTCTAAAAGTCCGAGCCGCTGCTGCACCCAGTCGGCCAGTTTTTGGTCATCTTCTGCGCCGACATTTTGCAGTAACCGGCCCACTCTGGAACGCAACGCGTTTAGCTGCCCGGCCTCGGCATTTTCAGGACGCACGGCGGCAACCTGATTGAGTGATGACAGCTGATAGCAGAACACCATCACCGCCTGCCCCAGGTTCAATGAAGGATAATCCGCCACCATCGGCACGCCGGTCAGAATATCGGCCAGCTCCAGCTCTTCGTTGGTCAGCCCGGAATCTTCACGACCGAACACCAGCGCCGCATGATTCACCCAGTGGCTTTTCTCTTCAAGCTGCGTCAGCAATTGCGGAGGCGTGCAGTAGTAGTGGAAACGGGCGCGGCTGCGGGCCGTGGTCGCCACGGTGAAATCGATATCGACCAGCGCATCAGCCAGCGTCGCGAAATGCCGGGCATTTTGCAGGATTTCCTGCGAGCCGTGCGCGACCCAGCCGGCTTCAGGTTTGAGATGTGCTTCACTGTCGACGATACGCAAAGATGCGAAGCCCATGGTTTTCATGGCACGCGCCGCCGCCCCAACATTTTCAGGGCGCGCAGGGGAAACCAAAATAATATGAAGTTGCATGTCGTACCTTCGAAAAGAGTGAGAAAGAAATTGTCGTGTGTTGTTCAGCGATGAATTTTTATCCTGCGCCAGAACCTATTCAACGCTTATATTATTCACAAGAACTTAACAGCCGACCTAATATATTCATCCATTTTATCGGAAAACCTTAGCTGACAGGTAAAAAAGCGGCTGGCGCGGTTAAGCAAAGCTCATGTAAATTTAAATCAATGTTTTTCATAGGGATATATAATACCGCCCATGGTCATTTTCTCATTTATCTGCGCTTACTTCTGGATTTGCTGAATCGTGTACAATAATGGACGAAATGTGACTCAAGCGTGCATTCTTATAAGTGTTTTTCACGTTTCTGTTACCGTGCTACAATTGAACTTGATATATGTCAACAAATCGTAGTTTTGTTGGGTGGTAATTTCGGCACTCGCTGTTATATTGCTGTTAATAAGGTTAGGATGTGCGCCGCTTTAGGACCACGTGGAACTGCAGAAAGTGGAATCCCTGACCAAGCTTGCGATGTGGTTGCCGTTAATGGAAATTGCATCGAGAACGCATTTACGTACTTTAGTCATGTAACGAGTGAGATAGCCTGTAAGCTGTCGAATTTCATCGGGATAACAAGGACTTCTGTACTCCTATTTTCTATTTGTTGGCAATCTTAGGTAGCAATCATGCAGACCCCACATATTCTGATCGTCGAAGACGAGTTAGTGACACGTAATACGTTAAAGAGCATTTTCGAAGCCGAAGGCTACATGGTACATGAAGCCAATGATGGCGCAGAAATGCACCACATCCTGTCCGAAAATGACATCAATCTGGTGATCATGGACATCAACCTGCCAGGCAAAAATGGCCTGCTGCTGGCGCGCGAACTGCGTGAACAAGCCAGCGTAGCACTGATGTTCCTGACTGGCCGCGACAACGAAGTCGATAAAATTCTGGGCCTTGAAATCGGCGCTGATGATTACATCACCAAGCCATTCAACCCGCGTGAGCTGACTATCCGCGCTCGCAACCTGCTTTCCCGCACGATGAACCTGGGTACTACCGGTGAAGAACGTCGTCTGGTTGAAAGCTACAAATTCAATGGCTGGGAATTAGACATCAACAGCCGTTCACTGGTCAGCCCGCAGGGCGAGCAATACAAGTTACCGCGCAGTGAATTCCGCGCCATGCTGCACTTCTGCGAAAACCCTGGCAAGATCCAAACCCGTGGCGATCTGCTGAAGAAAATGACTGGCCGCGAACTGAAACCACATGACCGTACCGTGGACGTCACGATCCGCCGCATTCGTAAACACTTCGAAGCGACGCCTGATACGCCGGAAATCATCGCCACCATTCACGGCGAAGGCTACCGTTTCTGCGGCGATCTGGAAGACTGATCCCACCGACGCACGCAGAGGGTTGCCAACCGTTCTGTTGCAGAGTGAGTCAACGTGAAAGGCCAGCGAAAGCTGGCCTTTTCTTTTATGCGATATCTTGCAGGAAAAATACGCTGACTTACGGTGCCGGATGACCCCACGGAATGATCGGCACGGCACTCAGCGCGTTTTTCGGTGAGCCATCAACGACTTTGTCGGAATAGCTCAGGTAAATAAGTGCGTTACGTTTCTCATCATAAAAACGCACCACCTGGAGCTTTTTAAACACCAGAGACGTGCGTTTCTGAAATACGACCGTACCTTTGTCCTGGCCCTGCTTAATCTTATCGCTTAATTCGATAGGCCCAACCTGCTGGCAGGAAATCGCTGCGTCGGACGTATCTTCTGCCAGACCCAGCCCTCCCTTAATACCGCCGGTTTTTGCACGGCTGATATAACAGGTTACATTTTTAATATCAGGATCATCAAAGGCCTCAACCACGATTTTGTGATCCGGACCGAAGAGTTTGAAAACCGTATCCACCGATCCCACTTGCTCAGCATGGGCTGTGCCAGAACAAAAAACAAACATCCCAAAAACAAAAATCCAACACTTATTCATTAAGTTACTCCACGTCATGAACATGACGTTGTTTTTTAAAGAAACCCCATTCAGAAAGCGTGTATTCACACTTTTGGAATGAAATACTCTGTAACACCTGTAAATAGCACAGATAGCCAAAAAATTCTTAAGAAGTCTTATCAGTAAAAAGTTGCTATTATGCTGGCCATCATTCTGTGCATTTATCTTAGCTCAACGAGGACGATCTATGGATCAAGCAGGAATCATTCGTGACCTTCTTAGCTGGTTAGAAACCCATTTAGACCAGCCTTTGTCACTCGACAATGTCGCCGCCAAGGCGGGCTATTCCAAGTGGCACCTGCAGCGAATGTTTAAAGATGTCACTAATAATGCCATCGGTGCGTATATCCGTGCCCGTCGTCTCTCCAAAGCGGCTGTCGCACTGCGCCTGACCAGCCGCCCGATTTTAGATATTGCCCTTCAGTACCGTTTTGACTCGCAACAAACGTTTACCCGGGCTTTCAAAAAGCAGTTTGCACAGACTCCCGCACTGTATCGTCGTGCTGAAGACTGGCATTCCTTCGGCATTTGTCCGCCGATCCGCCTCGGTGCGTTTATTCTGCCGCAGCCTGAGTATATCTCACTGCCAGAACAACATCTGATTGGGATGACGCAGAGCTACGCCTGTACGCTGGAGCAAATTACCACGTACCGTAACGAAATGCGCCGTCACTTCTGGCGTCAGTACATTGGCGAAGCGAAAACGCTGCCGCCGATCTTGTACGGCCTGCACCATTCTCGTCCAAGCCAGGAAAAGGATGATGAGCAGGAAGTGATGTACACCACGGCGCTGGAACCGAATCATTTGCCGGAAAACGTCGAAGGTCAGCCGATTGTGTTGCAGGAAGGGGAATATGCCATGTTCCACTACCACGGCACGCCTGAGCATTTACAGGAATTCATTCTGACCTTGTACAGCACCTGTTTACCGACGCTGAAACTGACACGCAGAAAGGGACAGGACATCGAACGCTTCTACACTAATGGCCGCGCACCGGGTACGACGCCGACCGAAGTAGAGTGTGATTACCTGATCCCAATCCGCCGCTAATACCTTCGGGTATTAGCGCTGTAACTCGTCCAGTGCGGGCTGATCCAGATGTGAGATATCGCCCGCTGTTTCAACAATCCAGCCACTCGCCAGCCAGGCGCTTTCCTGATGATCGACCCGCGACAGCGAGCAGTTACGCAGGCGCAGACGACGCTCAGCATAAGCAGGCAACCCCAGGATCGTACTGATAAGACTGCCCAGCGCAATCCCGTGGCTCACCAGCAGAGGTTTACTGCCCGCGGGCAGTTCCAGACAACTGTCGAGCGCGGCGCGCATGCGCGTGGCCAGCTCGGTCATGGTTTCACCTTCGGGAATGCGTCCTTTTGGCGAACCGTCCACCATCTGCTTGCGCCAGACCTCTTCCTGCTCCGTCAGTCCATCCAGAATGCGCTCTTCGAGTACGCCCATATGCAGCTCGCGCAGGCGCGGTTCCTCGATCACTTCACAGCCGCAGGCATCAGCGATAATTTGCGCGGTGTGACGGGTACGCCCCAAATCACTGGTGATGACATGTGTGATCCCTTCTTTGCGCACACGCTCCGCCACCTGACGGGCCTGAAAAAGACCTTTTGCCGTTAAAGGGCTGTCTGACTGCCCCTGAATACGGCGCGCTGCGTTCCATTCTGTTTCGCCATGACGGACGAGATATACCTGTAACATGTGTGTTTTCCGTTATACTGCGTGAAATTTGCTAAAGGATGCTAAAACTCTATGTACCATGTTGTCGCTGCAACCACTAACCCGGCAAAGATCAAAGCTATCGCCATGGCTTTTGAAGATATTTTCGGCGCTGAGGCATTTCGCATCGAAGGCGTTGACGTCGATAGTGGTGTTCCCAATCAGCCCATCGGCAGCAACGAAACCCGCACCGGTGCACGTCACCGCGTGATCGGCGCACGTCAGGTTCGCCCGGAAGCTGACTTCTGGGTCGGCGTTGAAGCCGGTATCGAAGACAATATGACATTCGCATGGATGGTGATTGAAAACATGCACCAGCGCGGCGAATCCCGTTCAGCCAGCCTGATGTTACCTGAAATCATTTTACAGGGAATTAACCAGGGCAGTGAACTGGGTGATGAGATGGAAAAGCTGACGGGTATCGCAGAAGTGAAACGCAAAGGCGGTGCCATTGGCGTGTTTACAGCAGGAAAACTCACCCGCACCAGTGTTTATCATCAGGCACTGGTACTGGCGTTAGCGCCCTTCCATAATTCGGTGTATCAGATCCGAGCGCAAACTCACTAAATTTAAGCCCAAAACGGACGCATCAGTCGTCCGTTTTGTTTGTCGATGACGTGTCCGTCAACAGTTGCTCTCCCAGCCAGGCTTTCAGCGGTGCCGGTGCGGTCTTCAGACCGTTAGAACCGCGCGTGATCGTGGCAATCCCTGCACCTAACTGGCTTTTCAGCTCCCGCTGACTCATCTCTCCGCGCATCAGCTCCTGAATAATCCGCACCCGCGTACCCAGCGCCGCACGCTCGTCGGGCGTCAGAAGCAGTTGCAGCAAATCCTGATGCAAATTTTCAGCAAAAGATTGCTGTAGCAGTGCCAGAAAGCACTGCCAGTCCTCATTGCCTTGTTGGGAAAGAGCAGGGTCATTGAGCGGTCGTTGAGTCATGTTAGGCTGCCATACTATTGAACTAGTACAGCAGCTTAACATAGACAACCGGAGATCAGTAACGCCTCTGCCATTCGGCATCCGTCAAAATCTTGGCGGGTTGATGTAAAAAGTAACGATAAAACGCATCATATGCCAACACATTTTTAACATATCGGCGCGTTTCAGAGAAAGGGATACTCTCGATGAAAGCCACGGAATCCACTCTGCCCGCGCTGTTACCCAGCCAGGTGTTCACACGTGACGGACCGGCATTATAGGCAGCACTGGCCAAAATTCGGTTGCGGCCAAACATCTGATAGACATATTCCAGATAGCTGGTGCCGATGGTTATGTTCATCTGCGGATCGAGCAGCTGCGCCGGATTGCTGTAGCCCTGCAGGCTGAACATATCCACCGTATGCTGCGCGGTGGCAGGCATCACCTGCATCAGACCGGCTGCGCCCACCGGCGAGCGGGCTTTCGGATTCCACGCACTTTCCTGACGGGCAATCGCCATCGCATAGCTTTGGGTAATACCTTTGTCATTGGTTGCACGGCGGAATTCATCCGGCCACGCCAGCGGGAAACGCTCTTCCAGATAATCCCACAGCTTGCCGGTGATGGTCGCCTGCACACTCAGATCGGGCCATTTCTGCTCGAAAGCATAACGCGCCAGCGCCGACTGCTGTGTTTCACTGCGACTGCTCACCAGATAGCTCCACTCGGTGCGCGCCAGATTATCCATCTGCCAGTACATCAGCTCACGCACGCGTGCCACTTCCGGCAGCTTGCCGATGCTGGCATCCGGTTTGGCGGCGACAGAAATCTGCATCGGGTACGCGATATTCAGCTTTTGCGCGGCCGCCATCGGGTAGAAACCACGGCCTTTCATTAACGTTCGCAGCATCGCCTCGCCCTGCGATTTCTGACCTTTATCGATCATCACCGACGCACGCCAGTACTGCCATTCGTCTTCCTCCAAAGCCTCCGACGGCAAACGATCCAGCCACTGGCTTAATCCCTGACGATCGCCTGCGGCCAGCGCCATGCGGATACGACGTTCGACCAGCGTGGTGGAATGGCTGCGCAGAATCACGTTGTCGCGCCATGCCGCCTGTTCCGGGGTCACATCGCTACCCATATAGCGCCAGGCAACGGCTTCTTCCAGTTCCAGACGATCGCTGTCGCTCATTTTCTGCAAGCGCGCCAGCACCGGGATCATCGAGCGCGCATTTTCTGAATCATCGCGTGCGATGCGGGCGAATGTGATGCTGGTGGCATTACGGGTAAAATCGGTCGGCCCGACGCTGCGCGCAAAGCTTTCAATGGTGTTCGGGTTGTTTTGCAGATCCAGCAGCGCATCACGCATGGTCTGGTAATCCGGCGGCAGCTGTTTGGCGAGGAAATTCACCAGATTGGTATTCCCGGCTTTCATCGCCAGGCCAATTCGCTGCAACGTGGTCAGTGCGGTTTGGTTACCGGCTCCCTGCCAGACGCTGAACAGCTTGTCGCAGGCGTTCGGCAACGATGTGCCGGTGAGCCAGATGTCTTTTGCACCATCGAAGGCGGTTTTCTGATCGCCGGTCGCCCATTTGGCGTAATAGAAGTTACAACGCGCAGCGACCGGTTTCGGTGCCTGCGGGCTGAAGGAGAGTAAACTGTTCCAGTCCTGACGGTTCGCCAGCTCGTTCACGAAACGGGCAGGTAAAGAGCGCGCAGGCGGTAATGTCGGATTAGCTTTCACGAAAGCATTGATCTGAGCCGGCGTCGCTTCGCCCAAATTTTGCGTCAGCTGGCGGTACTCCAGATAAGGATAAAGCGGATAGTCTTCCAGCGTCGGCATCAGCTGACTGACGACGTCCATCTGGTTGCTGTCCCACGCCTGTTTAATCTGCATGTAGTGCTGACGCTGTGCGTCGAGGGAATCTGCCTTCGCCGCGCCCGACGCCGTCACCAGCAACACGCTCATTGCCAGCGAGTACCACTTGTCCACCTTGACCATACTTACCTTTATCCTCGCGGGTTGTCTTTCTTACTGCGCAGATTGCACAGGTATAACGCTACAGACGATCTGATTTTCATGTCGAAACTGTTCTGCGTACTGTAGACCTCGCCTACGCTAATCGATTCATTTTTAAAATTGAAGTAATGCCGCCGTGACATCACAAACTTTACACAGTGTGGTGCATACGTTGGATGCTTACCAGACATCCCGGGACGTTTTTACATTGGCTGCATAATGACCTTATTATTAACAGGTGAATTAAAATATTCTTAGGATTATTCGCGATAAAAGATAGCAACCTTACTATCACAATTATAATAGATGCACTGACAAACCTGATTTTTGTTTACGCTAATTTACTTAATTAATTACTTCCTAAACAAAGGTTAAATGAAAAGTTAAAAATACAGATAATCCTAATTTCTATAATTTATTGTTTTTAAAAGACAAAAATATTAAAAACCCACGTAACAAAGTATTTCTTAACTCAGATCAAAACCGCTTTCCCGTATTAAATTATCATCTCCCCCATATTGTAAAAGCGGCTTGATATTTCCCGCAATTACTCTGATGAATTAATAAATCTGCGACACTCTTTTAATCGCTTATGGAAAACGTTATGAATCCTTCATCACCTGTTGTGAAAACCAATGCCAGTCCTTCCTCTTCAACTTCGCCAGAAAACAAAACCTGGTATCAGCTGAGCGGTAAAGAAGCCATGCTACGTTTGGGCACAGACGAAAATGGTCTGAGCCCTCAGGACGCCACTCAGCGTCTGAATGAATATGGCCCAAATGCCCTGCCGGAAAAACAAACCAAAAGCGCGCTGATGCGTTTTCTGGCGCACTTTAATGATGTCCTGATTTATATCCTGCTGGCCGCGGCGGTTGTGACCGGCGCGATGGGACACTGGGTTGATACCTTTGTGATCCTGGGTGTGGCGGTCGTCAACGCGCTGATCGGCTTTTTGCAAGAAAACAGCGCAGAGAAGTCACTGAAAAGTATTCAGAATATGCTGTCAAGCCAGGCCGTCGTCCTGCGCGACGGACAAGTGCAAACGATCAATGCTGACCAGCTGGTGCCCGGTGATATCGTGCAGCTGCGTCCGGGCGACAAGATCCCGGCTGATCTGCGCATCATCAGCGCCCACAATCTGCAGGTCGAAGAAGCGATCCTGACCGGCGAATCCACCGTCGTCACCAAAAACGCCCACGTCATTGACGGCGAAGTGATGATTGGTGACCGCCACAATCTGCTGTTCTCCGGCACAATGATAAGCGGCGGAACCGCATCCGGTGTGGTTTACGCCACCGGTAAAGAAACTGAACTCGGCCACATCAACCAAATGATGTCTGAGATTAAGCCGCAGCGCACCCCGCTGTTGCAGCAAATCGATAAACTGGGCAAAGGCATTTTCGCCCTGATTTTACTGATGATGGCGTTCCTGTTCGTTTTCGCCTTCATCCTGCGTGATATGCCACTCGGCGAACTGCTGCTGTCGCTGATCAGTCTGGCGGTCGCCTCCGTACCGGAAGGTTTACCGGCGATTATCTCAATTATTCTGTCCCTGGGCGTCCAGTCGATGGCACGAAATCACGCCATCATCCGCAAGCTGCCGACCGTCGAAACCCTCGGATCCATGACCGTCATTTGCTCGGATAAAACCGGCACCCTGACGATGAATGAAATGACCGTCAAGGCCGTAATCCTGGCCGACCACGTCTACAACGTCGAAGGCGAAAGCTACCAGCCAAAAGGCCGTATTGTTGATGCCGTGACGCAGCAGCAGATCGATGTCATTAACACGCCGGTGCTCAACACCTTTATCACCGCCGTGGATATCTGTAACGACAGCCAGCTGATGCAGGACGACAAAGGCCACTGGGGCATCACTGGCGGACCAACCTCCGGCGCGCTGAAAGTGCTGGCGGCAAAATCAAACCTGAATACCGGCAAAATTGAGCCGCTGGACAAAATCCCGTTCGACTCCAAACACAAATACATGTCCACGCTGCAACGCATTAACGGCAAAACGCAGCTGTTTTTGACCGGCGCACCGGATGTGCTGTTCTCGCTGGCGAAATTTGAGCTGACTGAAGACGGCATCAAACCTTTCCGTCGTGAGTACTGGGAAGAGGAAATGGCGCGCTATGCCCGTCAGGGCCTGCGCATGGTCGCCGCAGCGTTCAAAGATGAGCCTCAAATTAACGGCGATTTGCACCATGACGATTTGCAGGACGGTCTGATTTTCGCCGGTATCGCCGGAATGATGGATCCGCCGCGTCCGGAAGCGATTGATGCGATTGCCCAGTGCCAGCAGGCCGGGATCCGCGTCAAAATGATCACCGGTGACCATCAGGAAACCGCAATGGCTATCGGCAAAATGCTGGGTATCGGCAACAGCGGCGATTCCATCACCGGCTACCAGCTGGAGCACATGGACGACGCAGAACTGGCGGTCGCCGCCAGCCAGTACGACATCTTCGCCCGCACCAGTCCTGAGCATAAACTGCGTCTGGTGAAAGCCTTGCAGGACACCGGCGAAGTTGTCGGCATGACCGGCGACGGTGTGAACGATGCGCCTGCGCTGAAACAGGCCGACGTCGGCATCGCAATGGGCATCAAAGGCACTGAAGTCACCAAAGAAGCGGCTGATATGGTACTGACTGATGACAACTTCGCGACCATCGCCAGCGCAGTGAAAGAAGGGCGTCGTGTTTATGACAACCTGAAGAAAACCATCCTGTTTATTCTGCCAACTAACCTCGCGCAGGGCCTGCTGATTATTCTGGCAATTCTGGCCGGTGCGGTGATCCCGCTGACGCCGGTGCAGATCCTCTGGATGAACATGGCCACCTCGACCACGCTTTCCTTCGGTCTGGCCTTCGAGCCGGCAGAGAAAGGCATGATGCGTCGCCGTCCGCGCGCACCGGGTCAACATGTTCTCGACCTGTACTCGGTCTGGCGTATCGCGTTCGTCGGTATCCTGATTGCCTGCAGCGCCTTTATCCTTGAAGCCTGGATGCAGCCGCGCGGCTACAGCAGCGACCTTATCCGCACCGTGCTGTTGCAGACGCTGGTCACCGCGCAGTGGGTCTACATGTTTAACTGTCGCGTAATGGACCGTTTCCCGCTGACCCGCGAAGTGTTCGTCAACAAAGGTCTGTGGGTGGTCTCCGCCGTGTTGCTGGTGTTGCAGCTGGCGATTATTTATCTGCCGGTGATGAACAGCCTGTTCGGCACCGTGCCAATGCCACTGAAATTCTGGGGTATTACGCTGGTGGTCGGGGCGATGATTTTCGTCATCGTCGAAATGGAGAAATGGCTGGTGAACCGCTTTATCCGCAAGAAAGTCTGACGTTTACGCAAACTGCCGGGCTATGTTCTGTAGCCCGGTTTTTTTTCTCAAAAATATGACAAATTCTGAAACATTACGGTCACACAGGCTCATTTCGTCTCAAATTTCTCACAAAACATCCCAAAGCCCGCACAACTGATTTACATCAACCCGCCCCCGACTTATTACTCTGCCCAAGGGTATTCCCGCACACAGTTTTTTCAGTATTGCCGCTTACCGGCAATTTTCAGGGTACGCCCCACAGATTCAAAGCCGGTCACATAACAACGAGCTCTTTCTGCACCAGCAGATTCAGGGAGCCAAAAATAGGTAACGCATGATGTCATCGCTCATTGTAGATAAATGCTATTACACGCAACTGGCATTGCAGTCGCTATTGCAACTGAACGGACAACACCAGAAAGATATTCTTTCGCTTAAGGACATCAGCGAGCTGCAAACCGCCTGCAAGTCACTCACACCTGAAATCATCTTTGTAAATGAAGACTGCTTTATGTCGGATGTGCGGTCGGGGCAGGCGCTGAAAGCCGTCATCAATGCCCGTCCCGATACGCTGTTTTTTGTGTTCATTTCCAAAGATAACCTCAACTATCAGAACTATGTGCCAATCCGGCGCAACGTGATCATTGTGTCGAAATCGATCCGCACCACGACGATTTACCAGCTGATCGCCCATAACCTGCAACTCTCCCGCGCGATCGAAATCGGCGTGCCGTTAGATCTTACGCCGGTCAGCCTGAGCCGCACCGAGTTCAGCATTCTGAAAATGTGGATGTCAGGTCTGGATACGCAGAACATTTCGCAGCATCTGAATATCAAGCAAAAGACCGTGGCCTCGCACAAAGGCAATATCAAACGCAAAGTCAAAACCCAAAATAAACAGGCGATTTATCATGTTGTTAAACTCACTGACATCCTGACTTCCGGCATGTTTGTTGGCCGCCCCCGCCCGCTGCGCCCTGCCAGTGAATCCGGGGAAATCATGGGTTCCTGTTGGTGAAAAACGTTAAGCCTCCCCCTTCTCCGGTAACATTCTCGCCTTACTGTGAAGCTGATGGTTGGGAACACGACTGAAACACGCTAAACTTGCCGGTCGGAACCCTTATCAGTCATGCCGCAGTCAGGCGGGGCTGGCTTATTTCGCCGCAGCGCCCGTTGGATCAGGAACTCTGGTCTGGCACACACGCGCGGTCCGCAGAGAAAGAGGCTCAAAACAACGTGGCTCAATACGTATATTCCATGCACCGCCTCGGCAAAGTTGTTCCGCCGAAGCGTCATATTCTTAAGAACATCTCCCTGAGTTTCTTCCCTGGCGCCAAAATCGGTGTTCTGGGTCTGAATGGCTCAGGTAAATCTACGCTGCTGCGCATCATGGCGGGTATTGATACCGACATCGAAGGTGAAGCGCGCCCACAACCGGATCTTAAAATCGGCTATCTGCCGCAGGAACCGCAGCTGAACATGGAACACACCGTGCGTGAGTCCGTGGAAGAAGCCGTTTCCGAAGTCGTTGGCGCGTTAAAACGTCTCGATGAGGTCTATACACTGTATGCCGATCCTGACGCTGATTTCGACAAACTGGCCGCCGAACAGGGCCGTCTGGAAGAGATCATTCAGGCGCATGACGGCCACAACCTTAACAGCCAGCTGGAACGCGCCGCCGATGCGCTGCGTCTGGCCGACTGGGACGCGAAAGTCGCGACCCTCTCAGGGGGCGAACGCCGCCGTGTGGCACTGTGCCGCCTGTTGCTGGAAAAACCAGACATGCTGCTTCTCGACGAACCTACCAACCACCTGGATGCAGAATCCGTGGCATGGCTGGAACGTTTCCTGCACGATTTCGAAGGCACCGTTGTGGCGATCACCCATGACCGTTACTTCCTCGATAACGTAGCCGGATGGATCCTGGAGCTTGACCGCGGTGAAGGTATTCCGTGGGAAGGTAACTATTCCAGCTGGCTGGAACAGAAAGATGAACGTCTGGCGCAGGAAGCTTCTTCTGAAGCGGCTCGTCGTAAATCTATCGAGAAAGAGCTGGAATGGGTACGTCAGGGCGCAAAAGGCCGTCAGTCTAAAGGCAAGGCCCGTCTGGCACGCTTTGAAGAACTGAACAGCACCGAATACCAGAAACGTAACGAAACCAACGAACTGTTCATTCCACCGGGTCCACGCCTTGGCGACAAAGTCGTTGAAGTGAAAAACCTGAGCAAGTCTTACGGCGACCGTGTGCTGATCGATGATTTATCCTTCACCGTGCCAAAAGGCGCGATTGTCGGGATCATCGGTCCGAACGGCGCGGGTAAATCCACGCTGTTCCGCATGATGTCAGGTCAGGAAGCACCGAACGCCGGTACCATCGAGCTGGGTGATACGGTGAAACTGGCGTCCGTCGATCAGTTCCGTGATTCCATGGACAACAGCAAAACCGTGTGGGAAGAAGTGTCCGGTGGTCAGGACATCATGCGCGTCGGTACCACTGAAATGCCAAGCCGCGCCTACGTTGGCCGCTTTAACTTCAAAGGTGTTGATCAGGGCAAACGCGTTGGCGAACTGTCCGGTGGTGAGCGTGGTCGTCTGCATCTGGCTAAACTGCTGCAGGTTGGCGGTAACATGTTGCTGCTCGATGAACCGACCAACGACCTGGATATCGAAACCCTCCGCGCGCTGGAAAACGCCTTGCTGGAATTCCCAGGCTGCGCCATGGTCATTTCCCATGACCGCTGGTTCCTCGACCGCATCGCGACCCACATCCTCGATTATCAGGATGAAGGCAAAGTGGAATTCTTCGAAGGTAACTTCACCGAATACGAAGAATACAAAAAACGGACTTTAGGTGCCGAAGCGTTAGAGCCAAAACGCATCAAGTACAAGAAAATCATCAAGTAATCTTCTTACTTATGCTTTTCAGCGAAGGCCCGGAAACGGGCCTTTTTTATGTCTGTCGGTTACCCCGCAAGCGTCTCATTGTAGCTCTTCGCAAAGCCGTACTCTTCCAGCATAAAATCGATAAAACAGGCCAGCGCCGGAGAATTCAGTTTCCTCCCCGGATAGACCAGATACAGATCGTTGCCCTCTGCTTCCCACTCAGGCAGCACCCGCACCAGCAGGCCTTTCGCCACTTCGTCATGACACAAAAATGCCGGTAACAGCGTGATGCCTGCCCCCGCCAGCGCGCATTCCCGCGCATACAGCAGATTGTCGGTGGTATGCGTCGAAGGCAACAGCCAGCGATGATAGGATTCGCCGCGGTGCAGTACCCACTCCGACCAGGCACGGTGCGCGATACAGTGATGCGACGCCAGCTGCTGCGGCGATTCGAGCGCCGGATGCTGCTCCAGATACGCCGGAGATGCCAGCAGATAGCGCGGGCTGTGGCCAAGATCACGGCCAATCAGCGAGGAGTCCTGCGGTTTGCCGGTGCGCAGTGCGATATCAAACCCTTCCTGCACCAGATCGACCATCGCATCGGAGACTGACACTTCCAGCGAGACGTCGGGGTACCGCTTCTGAAACTCGACGTTCACACGCGCCAGCAGCGTCGCGCCCAGTCCCGCCGGGCTGGTAATGCGCAACCGCCCGCTCGGATTGTCGCGCAGACGGCGTATCGCCAGCTCCGCCCGCTCACTGGCCTGCATCATTTCCTGACAATGAATCAAATAGCGTTCACCGGCGAAAGTCAGATTCAGCTGGCGCGTGGTGCGGTTGAGCAGCCGCAGGCCGAGGGATTTTTCCAGCTGGCTGATGCGCTGACTGACGCTGGATTTCGGCAAACCCGCGCGTTTCGCCGCCTGCGTGAAACTGCCGCATTCTGCCACCAGCGCAAACAGCGCCATGTCCTGCAATTGTTTAAACACGATTGTTCACCTCAGCCGAACACTTTGTTAGATATTGTCCATCTTATCAGCTTACCGCAGGAGGGCTAGACTGTCTGTATACCCTAAGAAGCAAACGGAGAAATTCTGATGTCTGTTAAAGCAATCGCAGTAAACCCGAAAGACCCGGCGCATTTCATCGCTGTCGAATTACCACAGCCTGCCGCCGGTGAACACGATCTGCTGGTGGAAGTGAAAGCCGTGTCAGTCAACCCGGTCGATACCAAAGTGCATAAAGGCGTACAGAAAAAGGGTCTGGATGCGCCGAAAGTCCTCGGCTGGGATGCGAGCGGTATCGTCAAATCCGTCGGCAGCGCGGTCAAAAATTTCAAAGCGGGCGATGAAGTCTGGTACGCCGGTGATATCACCCGCTCCGGCAGTAACGCCACCGAACAGCTGATCGACTCACGCATTGTGTCGGTCAAACCGAAAAGCCTGAACTGGGCGGAATCCGCCGCGATGCCTCTGACGGCGCTTACCGCGTGGGAAGCACTGTTTGAGCATCTGAACATTCAGAATGCCTCAGAAGACAAAACCCTGCTGATCATCGGCGGTGCCGGTGGCGTTGGATCACTGGCGATCCCATTCGCGTCGTTGCGCAGCAAAGTGAAAGTCATTGCGACGGCGTCACGCCCGGAATCCGTGCAGTGGTGTCTGGATCGCGGGGCGGATCTGACCGTGAACTACAAAGATCTGAAAGGCGAACTGGCGAAGCATGACATCAAACAGGTGGATTTCATTCTGTGCCTGAACGATACCGACGGTCACTGGGCAGCGATTTCCGATCTGATCGCGCCGATGGGCCACATCTGTACCATCGTTGAGAACGAACATCCGCTGGATATGAACCAGCTGAAGCTGAAAAGCGCCGCGCTGCACTGGGAACTGATGTACACCCGCAGCATGTTCAATACGCCGGACATCGCGCAGCAGGGCGAAATCCTCAAACAGGTCGCCGCGCTGGTGGATGAAGGCAAAGTGCAGACCACGCTGAGCGATACCCTTCACGGCCTGAGCGTTGAAAGCATCGAAGCCGCGCACGCCAAAGTGCTCGACGGTCATATGCAGGGCAAAGTGGTCGTCGCATTCTAAGCAGACACCGTTGGAAATAAAAAAGCCGTCACTTGCGTGGCGGCTTTCTGTTTTCTGCGCTTCCGACGGCTATTCTCCGTCGTCGACCTTCTGCCAATTCGCATCCGGGTCAAACGTGTTAATCGCCCGCGCCGCTGCGTCGGTTTCGGCACCTAAATCCTGCTGATACACCTCGCCCTGCTGATTTATCATAAAACTGGTGATGCCCGTGTGACCGTAATCCACTGGCCAGGCGATGAGCGCAAAGCCCTTAGTCATTTTACCGTTGTCGATATAACTGTAAGCCCCGCCGCTGGCATTCGCGCCCTGCGCGGTCAGAATGCGGAAGTAGTAGCCGTGATAAGCAGACCCCGGCTGATCATTACCAAAGGCAGGACCAAGCGGGCTGGGGGCTTCGCCCTCTTTCACCGGCCAGTACAACCCGTCGTGCTGCCCGTCAGTACTGATAAACTTTTGCGCATACTGCCCCGCGCCCTGCTGGAATTGGTGCTGAGCATCGGCATACGCCGCGACCGCCTGAATGGTCGAGAGCTCGTTGCGCCCGATGGTTCGCGTGGCGATCTCTGCCGCACCCGAGGCCATATCAAATGACCAGCCCTGCGCAGTGTGTTTCATCGGAAGAGGTAACTGCCAGTTTTCCGCACCGACGTTCAGATGCGCCATGTCCCCCTGCGTCACGATACTGTGGCTGACATTCCAGTCGCGTAAAAAGCGGGCCACTTCCTCAGGATCGACATCCTTTGGCGGCAGATACACCTGCCAGTCATCACCCAGTAATTGTTTCAGTGCGGCATCGTCATGCCCGCTCACCGCGTTTACCAGTGCCTGAGCGGCCAGCTCCGGCTGCGGGAAGGACTGCTGGGCGAAAGCGCACAATGGAAGCACCAGCGCACCGGCAGAAATCAGAAGACGGCTAAACTTAATCATTACCTTTCCTCATAAAATTAGCGCCGCTGAAAATGATGACCTTCCGCACCGGCGTTCCTCGCAGGCTGGAAGTCACGCATCTGACGACGACTCTGATCCCCCCGCGCATGCTGCTGTTGCCACGACGGCGAACGGCTGGAATTCCCGCTAAACGCCGTGCTGCGCGTCACGTTGCCTTGGGTCTGCTGAGAAAACGGCTGACGGTGCGACAGCTGCCCCTGATGAGATAACGCATCGTGCTGCGACAGCTGCCCCTGGTGAGATAACCCATCGTGCTGCGGTAACTGACGACCTGAAAAATGATGGCTGTCAGATGCCGATACAGGACGGCTGGCAGGTACCGAGCGTGGTGATAAATGCGATTGCCCCGGCGTAAAACCCGGATGACTGTTCATCACCGACGCCGCCTGCTGACGGCGCTGATCGAGATTCTGATTCTGCACCCCGCCATTGTTACGCCCGACGGCGCTGCCGTCAAAACCGCGATAATTATTACGCTGCGCGGCATTGCTCAGCGCACGGTTTTGCGTGGCACCGCCGAGGTTTGCAGGACGATTTGGCGTACCGGCGTTGAACGCTGCATTGTGCTGCCAGCCTGCGCTATTTGCGGAACCTGCATGATTCACCGCATTGTTATTACCGGAGATACGGTTGTAATTATTGACGTTAACGTTGACGTAATTATTTTGTCCCCCGCCATGATGGCCGTCATCATGATGATCGTCATGGTGATCATAGTCGTCGTGATGGTGGTCGTCATCCCAGTCGATGCTGCCGAAAATGGCATAGGTCGCGGCGACGCCCACACCAAAACCGATGCCCGAGACCACGCCATTCACAAACTGCTGTCCCGGAGGCGGCGGCAAATAGACCGGCGGATAAGCCGGAGTCGGCCAGGCGCCATACACCACATTCGGGTTGTAGCTCGGTACGTAAACGACCTGTGGATCGGCGGATTCAATAATGATGGTTTGCTGCGCGGGCGCGCTTTTCACCACGGTGGTACTGCTGCTTTGCGCCGCCGGTTTAACCGTCACTTTTTGCTGCGGCGTGCTTTTCAGCGCTCCGCTCTTTTGCGCCACCTGACGGAATTTTTGCACGGTATCCATCACGTCGGCAGGCTGCGCCAGAAACGCGTCGCCGAGATTTTGTACCCATGCCGGATCTTCACCCATCAGCGCCAGCAGTTGCGGGAACGCCACCAGAGATTTCACGCTCGGATCCCACGGCTCATTCGCCACGGCGCTAACTGCGGCATCACCCTGACTTTGCGGATGGTCACGCGACCATTGAACAGCCTGAATCACGTTAGTCGGATAGGTCGAAGCCATCAGCACTTGCGAAAGCAGGCTGTCAGGATAGAGCGCAACGGGCGCAACCCACTGATCGAGCTGTGCTTGCGTAAAAGCGGGAGGCGTATTGGTCGTTGCGGGCACAGGTGTGGCAACAGGCGCTGGTGCGGCAACAGGCGCAGGAGGCGCTGTCTGAGTGGTGGTTTCTGCCTGTGAACTGACCGGCAGCCAACCCTGCATAAACATTACGCTGGCCAGCGCAAAAGCACCCGCGCCGCACAGCACTGAAATACCCCAGGGCTTGAATGATAAATTCATTCTGATCACCTTAGAAAGCCTCCGCCGGAATGCGAGGCACAATGAATGAGTATAATCTGACAAATAAAACTCAACGGCCGTCACTGTATTTTTATTTCGTAAATGGGGTTTACACATAAAATGCGTAATTAATGATGAAAAAAATGATATCTTTTCAACCGTATGAAATAGTTTGGTTTTTTATTTATCCGCGTTACAAACAGAATTAATAAAATTCCATTAAAGTATAATCAGATGAATTCATTAATAATTATAAAAAATGCAAAGTAGCCAAATCATTCATGTAATGAATGATTATATAACCCGAAATGACAGTGATAAAAAAAGCGCCGACTCCGCAGAGTAAGCGCCTTTTAGTCTTTCTGGCTGGCGAAGGTCAGGACAAGGACGGCGCGTTCAACCGGCTGGTATCGGCGGCCAGCATATTCTGCACCAGCTCGATACATTCCAGAAAACGCTGGTCGTAATCCGACGATTCAACGTGAACGTAATCGACATTGTTTTGTTTCAGCATATCGATTAACAGATTCTGGAAAGACATGCGGTCCGTGGTGCTGCCCAGACTGCGCAGACCGTCAGCGACCCACGGCGTGTTGTTTTCCAACAGGATCACCAGATCGAATTTGTATTCGTCCATCAGCGCCTGCACGAACGGATGCTCGCGGCCTTCGTACTTTTTACAGAACGCCTGCGTGGTCAGGAAATCAGTATCGATGAAGGCCACTTTATTGGCATATTTCACCGCAAAATCAATATACTGCGCCTGACCGAGAGCAATTTTATCATAATCAGAATATTGCAGTGCCATCTCGTCACCGCCGAGGTGTGAGAACACATAATCGCGGCCATATTCCCAGGCGCTGGTGGTGTTGAAGATGTTGGCTAACTTATTGACCAGCGTCGATTTTCCGCTGGATTCGCCACCCAACACCGCCACGGTACGCACAAAGAACGGCTTCACTTCGGTCGGAATGTAATCCCAGTAGCGGAACGGATCGTGACGGATCTGGCGGCCACTGATGTTCATGAAGGATCGTTTCGGGTCAATCAAAACAGTTTCAATACCCAGATGCTCGCGGTACTGCGGCGCATCGGCCTCTTCGCTGGAATAAATGGTATTCGGTTCAATGCCTTTCTGGCCCATGAACTCTTTGATGCCGCGCCCCCAGACATCCCAGCCGTGCGGATATGGCTCCATGCCCTCCTCGTTAAAGGCGTGGATACGGATGTTTTTCTGGTATTTGAAGGTTTGCAGCAGCCAGCGCAGACGATCGCTCACCGTCGGCTGCTGGGACATCGAACTGTTCTCGAACAATTCGCGGTCGCGTGGCTCGTCGTAGCCCATGATGATGTGCAGTTCGTCAACCTGACTACAGGCGCGCTGGATCAGATAGATATGGCCGGTGTGCAGCGGATAAAACTTGCCGAACACTACGCCGATATTTTTTTCGCGGCGGGGAAACTCAAGGTCGAGGAAGCGATGCAGCGCCTCGAGCTTTTGCGCGCTGGGGCTTTTTATCTTTGCATTCAACAGCTGGCTCAGATAACCCTTGGTCATCCCGCTGGCCTCTGCCACCTGCTGTAATGTTCTTCCCTGCTGCTTAATCGCGGTTTTCAGATAATCGAACTGAGACATACCCTGTCCTTATGTTTGCTTTACTAAACAAAAAATAGCACAAACTCAGGGCGAAAGAACACCGGATAACCGTTACAAATCGTCGAGGATCGCCAGCGCATCAGCCAGTTTTTTGACGCCAAACACCTGCATACCGGCAGGCACTTTTTTCGGCACGTTAGCGTGCGGCACAATGGCACGTTTAAAGCCGTGCTTCGCCGCTTCGGTTATACGCTCCTGACCGCTCGGCACCGGACGGATTTCCCCGGAAAGCCCGACTTCGCCGAAGACCACTAAATCGTGCGGCAACGGCCTGTCCCGCAGGCTCGACACCAGCGAGAGCAACAGCGCCAGATCGGCACTGGTTTCAGTGACTTTCACACCGCCGACCACGTTGACGAAAACATCCTGATCCGCCATCTGCAGCCCGCCGTGACGATGCAAAACGGCCAGCAGGATAGCCAGACGGTTCTGCTCAAGGCCCACGGCTACGCGGCGCGGATTGCCCATCATCGACTGATCGACCAGCGCCTGCACTTCAACCAGCAATGGCCGCGTGCCTTCCCACAGCACCATGACAGAACTGCCCGAGGTGATTTCATCGCCGCGGCTGAGGAAGATGGCGGAAGGGTTGCTGACTTCGCGTAAACCTTGTTCGGTCATGGCAAACACGCCCAGCTCGTTCACCGCGCCAAAACGGTTTTTATGGCTGCGCAATGTGCGGAAACGGGAATCAGCATCGCCATCGAGCAGTACAGAACAGTCGATACAGTGTTCGAGCACTTTCGGCCCGGCCAGTGAACCGTCTTTGGTGACGTGACCGACCATCACGATCGCCACGCCGCGCGTTTTGGCGAAGCGTGTCAGATAAGCCGCCGTTTCACGCACCTGGGCCACGGTGCCCGGCGACGACTGGATATCCGCCATGTGCATCACCTGAATGGAGTCGATGACCATGAGTCTCGGTTTTTCAACATCAGCAATTTCACAAATCTGCTCGATGCTGGTTTCCGAAAGCATGTTCATGTTGGCCGTCGGCAACCCGAGACGGTGGGCGCGCATCGCGACCTGTTGCAGCGATTCTTCCCCGGTGACGTACAGCGTTTTCATGTTTTCGCTGAGATGACACAGAATTTGCAGCAGCAAGGTACTTTTACCGGCGCCGGGATTCCCGCCGATCAGAATCGCGCTTCCCGGCACCACGCCGCCGCCGAGCACGCGGTCAAACTCTTTAAAACCGGTGCTGAAACGCGGAAGTTCATCGAGGCTGATGTCCGAGAGCTTTTGCACGCGGCTGACGCCCGCATCGCCCGCATAACCGGTCAGGCGTTCGTTGCGCGCCACGGTCGGAGAAGCCGCCAAACGGATTTCAGTAATGCTGTTCCAGGCCTGACAGGCACTACACTGCCCTTGCCAGCGCGGATAGTCTGCGCCACATTCATTACACACAAATGCACGTTTTGGAGCTTTAGCCACAACTTACCTCTTTGTTTATTAGCGTTCTGTATTTGCTGACTAGGACTGACTTCCGCTGAGAATACACAAAACCCCCAGCAAATCCGCATGACGGATGCACACTTCCGCCTGTTCGTAGACTTTTGGTTTGGCGTGATAGGCAATGCCCATGCCCGCGACGGCCATCATTTTCAGATCGTTGGCACCGTCGCCAATCGCCACAGTTTGTTCATGCGGGATTTCCAGCTTTTCGGCCAGTTTCAGCAGCGTATCGGCTTTGTATTGTGCATCGACAATCGGCCCGATCACGCGGCCAGTCAGTTTGCCGTTACGGATTTCCAACTCGTTGGCGGCCACATCCACCAGATTCAGCTTATCGCGCAGGTATTCGGCGTAATAAGTAAAGCCGCCGGACGCAATCGCCACGTGCCAGCCCGCTTCCTGCAAACGCTGAACCATGACCGTCAGCCCCGGCATCAGCGGCAGGGTTTCACGCACCTGTTGCAGAATGCTGGCATCGGCGTCCTTAAGCGTAGCGACGCGCTGACGCAGGCTGGCGGAGAAATCCAGCTCGCCGCGCATTGCGCGTTCGGTCACTTCTGACACCTGTTCACCGACGCCCGCCAGTTTGGCAATTTCATCGATGCATTCAATCTCAATCGCGGTAGAATCCATGTCCATCACCAGCAGGCCCGGCGTGCGCAGGTAAGGCACTTTACCGAGCTGCGTGACGTCAAACTCAAAGGATTCCGCCAGTTTTTGCGCATCCGCCGTCAGTGACCCGGCCAGACGCACCACCTGATACCCTTCCACCGCCCACGCGCTGACAATCACCAGAGCGCGCCCTAACTGGCGCTGGAACTGTGTAATGCTGATTTTATCGAGTTTTCTACCGTACAGAAGCCACCCGGTGTGTCCTGCCCGGTAATCCAGCGGCATTACTTCATCACCGCTCAATGAAAGGGGAAGTCCCGGCCATTGGTGGATCTCCGCGGGAAGATCGCAATAGGTCAGACTGTTTGGCATGATTACTCCGGTAGATTGGTTTGTTAAAACGACAATGAAAAAACGGTAGAAAAGGCAGGGCGTCGCCGATAAAAGAAGGCATCAAGCTACCTTATCGCTGCCGCTTCTGGCAACATTAAAGTCATCGAAAAACGCAAGGAAACGGAATGGCAAAGGCCAAACTCAAATTTCGCCTGCACCGCGCTGCTATCGTATTGATTAGCCTGGCGTTATTAGTCATTCTTATGCAAGGCGCTTCCTACTTCAGCCTGGGGCATCAGCTCGCCCGATCTACGCAGGTCGAGCAACTCGCCCAAACGCTCGCCAAACAGGTGGCATTTTCGCTCGCGCCATTAATGGACAGCGACAATGATGGCGCGGATATCGCACAAATTTCCACTATTTTGAGTCAGCTCACCGACGGCAGCCGCATTCTCGACGCCAGCGTTTATGAATCGGACGGCTCGCTGGTCGCCCATGCGGGTGAACAGGTGCCGGTGCGCGATCGTCTTTCACTCGACGGCAAACGCGCGGGCAGCTACTTCAACCATCAGATTGTGGTGCCTATCGAAGACAAGAGCGGGCCGAGCGGTTTTTTGCGCATCACACTGGATACGCACGTGCTGGCGACCGAATCCAAACAGGTGGATAACACCACCAACCTGCTGCGCCTGATGATGCTGGCCGCGTTGGGTGTCGGCATTATACTCGCACGCACGCTGTTGCAGGGGCGCCGTTCACGCTGGCAGCAATCGCCGTTCCTGCTGACGGCCAGTAAACCGGTGAAAGAAGATGATGAGCCGGAAGAAGAAGCTCCTGACGATTTTGGCCCGCCGCCGACGCTGAACCTGACCGAACCCGACGCCGAAGTGGCGCCAGCGAAACCGGCCACCGAAGCGCAAACCAAAGAAGCCGCGCAGGCCGCCTACCGTAGCCTGAAACGCAGCAAACCTAAGTGATTCAAATAATCAGATAACGCGTTACCTCAGGGAATGCATATCTCATTACATAGCAAAACGGGCGCCTTCCGGCGCCCGTTTTTAATTCTGCGACAATGCGGCAGAACTTATTCTTTATCGCCCAGCAGAACGGATTCCAGCGCGATTTCAACCATGTCGTTGAAGGTCGTCTGGCGTTCAGCAGCGGTCGTTTGCTCATGAGTACGGATATGGTCGGAAACGGTACAGATGGTCAGCGCTTTTGCACCGAATTCTGCTGCCACGCCGTAGATACCGGCGGCTTCCATTTCTACGCCCAGGATGCCGTATTTTTCCATCACATCGAACATTTGCGGGTCTGGTGTATAGAACAGATCTGCGGAGAAGATGTTACCTACGCGGGCGTGAATACCTTTCGCTTTAGCGGCATCAGCGGCGTTACGCACCATGTCGTAATCAGCGATTGCGGCATAGTCGTGGTCTTTAAAACGCATGCGGTTCACTTTGGAATCGGTGCAGGCACCCATACCGATGACGATATCGCGCAGTTTGATGTCTGCACGCACAGCGCCACAGGAACCCACGCGGATGATTTTTTTCACGCCGAATTCGGTAATCAACTCTTTGGCATAAATTGAGCAAGAAGGAATGCCCATGCCGTGGCCCATAACTGAAATTCTGCGGCCTTTGTACGTGCCGGTGAAACCCAACATGCCACGCACGTCGTTCACCTGCTTAACGTCTTGCAGGAACGTTTCCGCGATGTGCTTGGCGCGCAGCGGATCTCCTGGCATCAGCACTACGTCAGCAAAGTCGCCCATTTCAGCATTAATGTGTGGAGTTGCCATCTTTTTATTCCTTAATCAGCGAGGTATCACATTCATCATAAAAACGCGGCCAGTATTCAATGTACTGGCCGCGTATGCAAAGTCTTACAGCATGGATTTACCGTAGTCCATTGGTGACAAGTCGAAGTATTTCGCGACCGTCTGACCAATATCCGCGAAGGTTTCGCGGTGGCCCAGCGAGCCCGGTTTCACTTTCGGGCCGTAGATTAACACCGGAATGTGCTCACGGGTATGATCCGTACCGCGCCATGTCGGGTCACAGCCGTGGTCAGCGGTGAAGATGATGATGTCATCTTCTTTCACCAGTTCCAGCAACTCCGGCATGCGACGGTCAAACAACTCCAGTGCCGCAGCGTAGCCCGGAACATCACGACGGTGGCCGTAAGAGGAATCAAAATCAACGAAGTTGGTGAAGACGATGGTCTTATCGCCGGCTTCTTTCATTTCTTTGATGGTCGCATCAAACAGCGCGTCCAGACCGGTGGCTTTCACTTTTTTGGTGATACCGACCTGCGCGTAAATATCGGCGATTTTACCAACGGACACCACATGGCCGTTTTTCTCATCGACCAGCTTTTTCAGGATGGTCGGTGCCGGTGGTTCCACCGCTAAGTCGTGGCGGTTACCGGTACGCTCGAAGTTACCTGCTTTGTCGCCGATGAACGGACGGGCAATAACGCGGCCAATGTTGTAGCCGCCTTCTGTCAGCTCTTCACGGGCGATTTCGCACAGTTGATACAGACGATCTAATCCGAAAGTTTCTTCGTGGCAGGCTATCTGGAAAACGGAATCGGCAGAAGTGTAGAAAATCGGCTTACCGGTTTTCATGTGTTCTTCGCCTAAATCATCCAGCACAACGGTACCGGAGGAGTGACAGTTGCCAAGGTAGCCCGGCAGATTGGCGCGCTCGACCAGTTTGTCCAGCAGCTCTTGTGGGAAGCTGTTGGTGGTGTCGCTGAAATAGCCCCACTCGAACAGTACAGGCACACCGGCAATTTCCCAGTGACCTGACGGGGTATCTTTACCGGAAGACAATTCGCTGGCGTAGGCATACGCACCGGTGATTTCAGAATCACCGTCCATGCCTTCAGGAATTTTACCGGTAGATTCTTCAGCGGCTTTCGCCAGGCCCAGACGGGTCAGGTTCGGCAGATTCAGCGGCCCTTTGCGACCTTTGTCGGCGTCGCCACGCGCACAGGCAGCCGCGATATGGCCCAGGGTGTCGGAGCCTGTATCGCCAAAGCGTTCGGCATCTTCACTGGCACCGATACCGAATGAGTCTAACACCATGATAAATGTACGTTTCATTTTTCTCTCCTGCGAATGGTTACGCATTGGGTCACGCGGAACTGCCGCGTACCTGATCAGTCTTAAATGGGGGCGAGACCGCCTGAAATCAAGCGTTGCCGCCGATCCGGCGATACACCACCGGCGTGCTTTCCGGCACTTTATCACTCAGGACAATGGCGGCGCGCACTTCTGCGGCAGCCTGCTGCCACGCGTTTTCGCTGTTGGCGTGGATCATCGCCAGTGGCTGGCGCGTATCGACCTGCTGGCCGAGCTGCGCCATATGGGTCAGACCGACGCTGTAGTCGATAGGATCGCTGGCACGACGACGACCACCGCCCAGTGACACCACCGCCATACCCAGCGCGCGGGTATCCATCGCACTGACGATGCCGTTGGTTTCGGCGAACACCGGTTTGCTCAGTGTGGCCTGTGGCAGATAGCGATCGTAATTCTCGATAAAGTCCGCCGGACCTTTCTGTGCCGCAATCATGCGGCCAAAGATTTCTGCCGCTTTGCCGTTATCCAGCACAGCCTGCAGTTTGCTGCGGGCGTCGGCGTCGTCTGTTGCCAGACCGCCGGAGATCAGCATTTCTACGCAAAGCGCCATGGTCACTTCGAGCAGGCGCGGATTGCGGTATTCGCCGGTCAGGAAGCGCACGGCTTCGCGCACTTCGACTGCATTACCGGCACTCGAAGCCAGCACCTGATTCATGTCGGTGAGCAGCGCGGTGGTTTTGCAGCCTGCGCCATTTGCCACATCGGCAATTGACTGGGCCAGATCTTCGGACAGCTGGTAGGTCGGCATAAATGCACCGGAACCGACTTTGACGTCCATGACCAGCGCATCCAGACCTTCAGCCAGTTTCTTCGCGAGGATCGACGCCGTGATAAGCGGAATGGAATCCACGGTCGCGGTAATGTCGCGGGTCGCGTAGAACCGTTTGTCCGCCGGTGCCAGCGAGCTGGTCTGGCCGATAATCGCCACGCCGACGTCCTGAATAATGCTGCGAAAACGGCTGTCATCCGGGAAGATATCAAAGCCAGGAATAGCTTCGAGTTTATCCAACGTACCGCCGGTATGGCCCAGGCCACGGCCTGAGATCATCGGTACGTAACCGCCACAGGCGGCAACCATCGGGCCTAACATCAGAGACGTCACGTCACCCACGCCGCCGGTGGAATGTTTATCCACAATCGGGCCGTTCAGGTTCAGGCTTTTCCAGTTCAAAACGGTACCGGAATCGCGCATGGCCATGGTCAGCGAAACGCGCTCATTCATGGTCATGTCGTTGAAATAGATAGTCATCGCCAGTGCGGCAATCTGACCTTCTGAAACCTGACTGTCGCGAATACCGTTCACAAAGAAACGAATCTCTTCGTCACTTAAAGGATGGCCATCACGTTTTTTACGAATAATTTCTTGTGCGAGAAACAAGGTATCCCCCTGCCTGAGCTGAACGCCAAAATCTGGACGCTGAATGTGTGGGCGCCGCATGGCAGCGCCCCGAAAGATGCGCACCGCAGACGCGGTGCCGTGGTGATCAATAGCTGCTGGTGGCTTTCTGGCCAGCGTGACCCAGAGTGGTCAGCAGGCTTGCCAGCAGGCTGGATGCACCGAAACGGAAGTGACGTGCGTCAGCCCATTCGCGGCCCAGCAGACGGTCAGCCAGCGCCAGATATTGCGCAGCATCTTCAGCGGTTTTCACGCCACCGGCAGGTTTGAAACCTACGTCTTTGCCCACGCCCATTTCAGCGATCACGCTCATCATCAGCTCAGCACTGTGCAATGTAGCGTTTTCCGGCACTTTACCGGTGGAGGTTTTGATGAAGTCAGCGCCTGCTTTGATAGCGATTTCAGAGGCTTTGCGGATCAGCGCGTCTTGCTTGAGTTCACCGGTTTCGATGATCACTTTCAGCAATACGTTGGCAGCAGCACAGGCTTCTTTGCACTGTTTGACCATCTCAAAACCGACCTGCTCGTTACCGGCCATCAGTGCGCGGTAAGGGAAAACCACGTCCACTTCGTCAGCGCCGTAGGCGATGGCGGCGCGAGTTTCGGCCAGTGCTATCTCGAGATCGTCATTACCGTGCGGGAAGTTGGTCACGGTGGCAATGCGGATGTCCGGCGTGCCTTGCTCGCGCAGGGTTTTACGGGCAATCGGAATAAAACGAGGATAAATACAAACAGCAGCAGTGTTACCTGCCGGGCTTTTCGCCTGGTGACAAAGCGCGATCACTTTTGCATCGGTGTCGTCTTCGTTCAGGGTGGTTAAATCCATCAGGTTCAGCGCACGTTGTGCTGCGGCGGTTAAATCGGTCATATAACTCTCCAACAATTTTCAATTCCAGCGACCAGCCAGAACTGAGCATACAGTCATGAATTCCTTTCGGCGGTTAACGTCGGAGAAGAATTCTGCACGGTTGGCGAGCGGACTTGGTTCCTTGAAGATAGCGTGCGTAAGCGCTTTAGCGGCTTATGCGGCAACTGAGATCCTTCTCACCGCGCTTGGATTGGCTAACGCCAATTCGTTGTGACTATTTGAACACGTCACATCAGGTTCCTGTGTGCAGTATTTCACACAAAATGAAAACCGTTTGCAACGTTGCTTGATAAAATGAGAACTAAATCACACTTACCCGGCGTTATGCTCAGTATTCGGCCTATATAAGAGTGTATACCCGATTCGTGACAAACGGAGTTCGGGCGGACACACGGGGATCACCGACCGGTAATCTTGCCCTCAATGTTATAATAATAACATTTCAAAGAGAACATAATTCTTGTCACGCGGTAAACCCACTTTATAAAGGTGTTACGAGCACGAATAAATGTTATTTAAATCACAAAATGAATGAAAGGCTTACAGCGAGGAAGGAAGATTGAACACCCGACGGGTATTGGCGAGCAGCGCATCGGCAATCTCTTGCGGCGCTTCACTGCGTAACTGGCACAACACCTCAAACACCGTGGAGGCGCGTTCCGGGCGATTGGGTTGCCCCTGAAAACCCTGCAACGGCATATCCGGTGCATCTGTTTCCAACAGCAAAGAAGAGAGCGGCAACTGCGCCATCACCTGACGGGTTTTCTGCGCGCGTTCGTAGCTGATGGTACCGCCGACGCCAATCGCAAATCCCAGTTTGATAAACGCCTGCGCCTGCGAAAGGCTGCCCGCAAACCCGTGCACCACCCCGGTAGCAGGAAGTTTCGCCTGTCGCAGCATAGCTGCCAGCTGATCGTGGCTGCGGCGCGAATGCAGGATCACCGGCAGCGCCTCACGTGTTGCCAGCGCGAACTGCGCTTTCAGCAGCCGCTGTTGTTGCTCAAACATCGGCGTTTCCATAAACAGATCCAGCCCGATTTCACCGACCGCCACCACACGCGGACAACGCTGGCTGAGCAGTGCATCCAGCTGCTGCAGATCGTTATCATTATGCTGCGCGATATATAACGGATGCAGACCCAGCGCGGCGTACAGCGGCGGGAATTTTTTTGCCAGCGCGAGAATGCCGTCAAAACGATCGGCGGTCACCGCGGGAACGATGATTTCCCGCACTCCAGCCTGTCCGGCCAGACGCAGGCTTTCGGCTTCCGCGCCGGTAAACGGCGGGAAATCGAAATGGCAGTGCGTATCCACAAAGTGAAAACTCACAGCTTATCGCCTTCTCTGGCAGAGTAGTGCTCCACAGGAGTCATGTCAGCAGAAAGGTTTTGCGTACGATGCTCTCCCCTGGTGTTGTCCTGAAACGCGGCCGGACGAACCACGCCGCCGTCGGCCACCATATCGGTGAGCACGGCAGGGTCGAGGACAATCTGTTCTACAGTGCTGACCGCGGCGGCCAGCGGTGTTTCGTGTTCCGGTTCGTTCGCCGGCACGACCACGCGCTGAGGACGCACCGGACGCGGCGTCACCTGCGGATAAGGGCGCTCGTTTTCACGCGGCAACAGCCAGTGCGCGGCTGCCGACAGGAAATAGCGGCCACAGCGGCGGCCCAGATGATAATCCTGATTGAGCGCCGGCAAACGGCTGCCAAGCGCGTGGCTGGCGAGCGGCTTCGGCGGGAAGATTTCGAAAATCCGCACGTCGCCCGGCGGATTTTCAATAAACTGCTGAATGCGGTGATAGCTGTTTTCATGATGCTGCATCATACGCACCAGTTGCTGGAGACTGCTTTCACTCAGCCATTGCTCCATGCGCTTCATCCACTGCGGCGTGTAAAACATCGCCGACGGTACGGTGCGGATCACCACGATAGTGTCCGCGCCGCGGCGGTAGGCTTCTTCCACCGGAATAGCATCACTGATGCCGCCGTCCTGATAGCTGATGCCGTCCAGATCCACGCCCATGCGGTAAAATCCCGGAATGGCGCTCGAGGCTTTAATCACCGGCAGCCAGTTCTCGCGCGTTGGCGCAAAATAGTTGGCGGTGTAGTCATCGCTGCGGCAGGCACACATCAGAAACTCGCGACCGTCGATCAGCAGCTTCTCCGCGCTTTCCATCGCCAGCGGCATGTTTTTCGCGGTTTCATCCACCAGCCAGTCGAGATCGATAAGATGTCCTCCACGCACAAAGCGCAGAGGATTGAAGAAATCAGGGCTGGTGGTGTAGCGGGTAATCACTCTTCGGGCGTAGCCGGGTTGTCCGCACACGAAGGCCGAAAGGTTTTGTGCACCGGCGGAAGTCCCCAGATATAAATCGAAGGGATTAAAATTGGCACGCTGAAATTCATCCAGCACACCGGCGGTAAAAATGCCTCTCTGCCCTCCCCCTTCGCACACCAGAGCAATCTTGCCCGGCCGGTAAGGTTTATACGCCAGCGGTTCTATATTCCCCAGCGTGACAGGTATTCTGTATCCCAACGCATCATCCTCACACAATTAGCCTCAGCGGACAGGCCTCTTTTCTGAGCATACCTTGTCTGCCGGGATTGAGTGAGTTTCTTGCCAAAATGTGAGGATAAAATCGTTACTTCTTGTTAACGGAACACATCAATCAAAGACATCATTCCATAAAAAAGCATCGCCCCCTTATCTGAACACACTGCGAGTAAGCAATATCTTCAGACAAGAGGGCGATGCGATTTTTACTGCGGTATATCTGCTAACGTTATGACTTCATAACGTTATTGTCAGAGTCGTTTACGACCGGTAAACAGGCTGACCAGGAACAGAATGATACCGACTACGAATACGATTTTTGCAGCCCAGGCAGCTGTACCAGCCAAACCACCAAAACCCAGTGCCGCCGCGATCAGCGCGATGATTAGAAAAATAATGCCCCAACGAAACATAAGCTTCTCCTTTACCCTATATATTCACTTTGCCAGTTTAAAAAGGTGACACTCCTACTTCCGGTCTGAAGTCTCTGTGTACATTGTCTTGGTGACACTTTATTAGCCGGCAATTACCGGAGATAAAAATCATCACTTACCTAATAAAGATAGTCGGAAAAATGAAAGTGTTAGGCGAAACCCACGCTTATTTTTCCAAAAAAAATATTCACAGCGGTATTACGTAAGTCTTCAGTCCCGAAAAATGTGCAGGAGGTACGGTATATCGTTATATGTTGTTCAAAATATGTCGTTCAAACCGGCGCCCTGCCCGTGGGCGGGCGCCGTTTACTGCTGTCGTTCTGCGAAATTACGGTGCGACTTTCAGGTCGTTTTTAACGCTTTTCACGCCATCAACGGTCTTCGCAACGCTTTCAGCACGGTCAGACTGTGCCTGGTCTTTCACATCACCGGAAAGCTGTACAACGCCCGCGGTGGTTTCTACTTTCACGTTACGTGAAGGAACGATGTCGTCGGCCAACAGTTTGGCTTTTACAGAAGCCGTCGTGGCGGAGTCACCGGCGTAGCCTTTCACGCTTTGTTCGCTTTTGTCTTTGGTGTGCAATTTGTCACTGACAGATTTCACGCCTTCAACTTTGGTCGCAGCGGCAACTGCCTGCTCAGCTTCAGCCTGTGAGGCTACGAAGCCGCTCAGGGTGACAACACCGGATGTGGTGGTCACAGAGATGTCGGTGCTTTTAATGGCTTTATCATCTACCAGTGCACTTTTCACTTTTGCTGTGATGGCGCTGTCGCCCATGTAGTTATCAACTTTCTTCATGGAACTATCGATTTTTGCACCTGCGCTATCAGTAGTGGTTGCGGCCAGAGCGCTACCACTCATCAGTGCAGTACCCAGAACTACGGCCATCATTGAATAGGCAAATTTAGAGTTTTTCATCGATTTCTTCCTTTCAGTTTATGGGCCCTAATCTTGGACCCGGTACGCCACATTTGTGGTGACGCCTTCTAACAAATTGTATTGCTGCTGTATTTACTTCCTTTGTAGCAGAGTACGTCGTTTTATTCGGGCTTTTTATCGCCTTTCGATATAACACTCTGCGCCGTCACTTCTAAGCAGTGCTTTACGCCACTGTTTTGTGAACACACATTTAATATAGTCAAGAATGTCCAAAAGAGTAGAGCGATCGCCGATTACGGGGCCGAATGCAGACAAGTCTTAAGATTTCGCGGGAAATATGGCCGAATTCCGGTCACAAAGGAGAAAAAACGCACAACGGGAAATGTGAGGCGGGCAATAAAACATAAGAAAAAGTGTATAAAAAAGACGGCACAGTGGCCGTCTTCAGATCAAAAAAACCACGCGGGCAAAAATTAATGCTCGCGGGTCTTGCGGAATTTCACTTCAGGATAACGCTCAGAAGCCAGATTCAGGTTCACCATCGTCGGGGCGATGTACGCTAAATTATCGCCGCCATCCAATGCCAGGTTGGTTTCGTTCTTACGTTTGAATTCTTCGAATTTCTTCACGTCGTCACATTCAACCCAGCGGGCGGTGGTCACGTTAACGGATTCGTAAATCGCTTCCACGTTGTATTCGCTTTTCAGGCGCGCCACAACCACTTCGAACTGCAGGACACCCACCGCACCAACGATCAGATCGTTGTTGGCGATTGGACGGAAGACCTGAACCGCGCCCTCTTCTGAGAGCTGGACCAGCCCTTTCAGCAACTGTTTCTGTTTCAGCGGATCACGCAGACGGATACGACGGAACATTTCAGGGGCAAAGTTAGGGATGCCGGTGAACTTCATGTTCTCACCCTGGGTAAAGGTGTCGCCGATCTGAATCGTACCGTGGTTGTGCAGACCAATGATGTCGCCGGGGAACGCTTCTTCCACGTGCGAACGGTCACCGGCCATAAAGGTCAGTGCGTCGGAAATCACCACGTCTTTACCAGTACGCACCTGACGCAGCTTCATGCCCTTTTCGTATTTACCGGACACCACGCGCATAAACGCCACGCGGTCACGGTGTTTCGGATCCATGTTGGCCTGGATCTTAAACACGAAGCCGGTGAATTTCTCGTCGTCGGCTTTCACTTCGCGCACATCGGTTTTACGCGGCATCGGCGCGGGCGCCCAGTCCACCAAACCGTCGAGCATATGATCTACACCGAAGTTACCCAGTGCGGTACCGAAGAAGACCGGCGTCAGTTCACCCGCAAGGAAAGCTTCGTGTTCAAATTCGTGCGACGCGCCCTGCACCAGCTCCAGCTCTTCACGCAGTTGCTTGGCCAGATCTTCACCAACGGCGGCATCCAGCTCAGGATTGTTCAACCCTTTCACCGTGCGCACTTCCTGAATGGTATGACCTTTACCGGTCTGGTACAGATACACTTCGTCTTTATAGAGGTGATAAACCCCTTTGAATAACTTACCGCAGCCGATCGGCCAGGTAATTGGCGAGCAGGCGATTTTCAGTTCGCGTTCGACTTCATCCATGACTTCCATCGGATCACGAATATCGCGGTCGAGTTTGTTCATGAAAGTCAGGATCGGCGTATCGCGCAGACGGGTAACTTCCATCAGCTTGCGGGTACGATCTTCGACCCCTTTCGCGGCGTCGATGACCATCAGACAACAGTCAACGGCGGTCAGCGTACGATAAGTATCTTCGGAGAAGTCTTCATGCCCCGGTGTATCAAGCAGGTTAACCAGGCACTCTTTATAGGGAAATTGCATCACTGACGTGGTGATGGAGATACCACGTTGTTTTTCCATTTCCATCCAGTCAGATTTGGCGTGATGGCTTGAACCACGGCCTTTTACCGTACCGGCGGTCTGGATAGCGTGTCCGAATAACAGGACTTTTTCAGTAATGGTCGTTTTACCGGCATCGGGGTGAGAGATGATGGCAAATGTGCGGCGCTTAGCCACTTCAAGGGCGTATTCACTTGGAGACATGTTTTTCACGTTTCTGCGGTTGGTCCGCCCTGCATAGGATTTCACATCACGTCAGAAGGACGTCAGGCAAAGCGGTAATAAAAGTTATAGCCAGCTATTTTCACTGATTTAGACGGGATGGGCAATCAATGGTTTTTTTGTGCCTATCCCAGCGGCAGCGCCATCATAATGGCATCTTCGCGGCCTTGTGCGGCAGGATAGTAATTACGGCGGATGGAGAGTTCGTTAAAGCCGAGGCTTTCATACAGCGCGATGGCTTTAGTGTTGGAAGCGCGCACTTCCAGCCAGAGCGTAAAAACGTCTTTTTGCTCAAGCTGTTGGATGATTTCTTCCAGCAACGTGCGGCCTAATCCCTGACGCTGGAAAGCCGGATCGATGGCGATATTGAACAGCGTGGCTTCGTCGAGGACGATTTGCGTGATCGCAAAACCGGCCATCTCATCACCCTGCATGATTTTGAGATTCAGATAGCGCTCGCCCTGATTGCTGGCCAGGGTATTTTCGGTCCACGGGAACGCGTGACTGGCTTGTTCAATCTGGAATGCGCGGGGAAGATCAGCGGGCGTCAGGATAGAAATCGGGTTCATTTTCACAAATCTGCTGCCAGAGCGCGCGTTTGGCGCCGGCATCTTGATAAAGCTCGGCCAGAGCCGGGCTGGATAACTGCGTTCCGGCGAGCGTCAGCGGTTCGCTTAACCCCAGTCGCCAGACATTGCAGCGGGTATCTTCAGGCAACATCGTCACCTGTTCCGGCGTCAGGCGGTAAACCTGCTCACCGGTGAGCGCCAGACTAAGCAACACGTCGCGCACCAGCGGATCATCTTCAGCGGGAGGCACGTCTGCGACGATCAATAATTTGGTGTCCGCAGGCAGGCTGACGGCGACTTCGCCCTGCAAAACCGCAGGCCGGCGCAGCGTCCACTGGGTAATGCCCAGCTGTTGTAACAGCGTATCTCTTCTGGATGCCATGCCCGATCCCTGCCCGTTGAATAGCTAAAAAGCCCGGCTATGCTAGCAAACACATCGAACATGCGCCAATAAACCTCTATAATCGCCAGCCAAACCCTGAGGAGCCTTATCCTGATGTCTGCATTAACTCCGGCCAGTGAAGTCATACTGCGCCATAGCGAAGAATTCGAAGGCCGCCGCGTCCTGTTCGCCGGCGACCTGCAAGACAGCCTTCCTGCTGAAATTGACGCCGAAGAAGTCCGCGTCCACACCAACATGTATCACCACTGGCAGATGCTCAGCAAAACCCTGGGCGACAATGTGCAGTTCGGTTTACTCGCCGACGCCGAGCTTATTGCGCCTTGCGATGTGCTGATTTATTACTGGCCGAAGAGCAAGCTCGAAGCCAAATTCCAGCTGTTCAACCTGCTGTCGCAGTTGCCAGTCGGGATCGACGTATTTGTCATCGGCGAAAACCGCAGCGGCGTTCGTAGCGCAGAAACCACGCTGGAAGGCATTTGTGAAGTCAGCAAAATCGACAGCGCCCGTCGCTGCGGTTTGTATCATGGGCGTCTGGAAAAGCAGCCTGAGTTTGATGCTGATGGCTGGTGGGATGAGTACATGGTCGAGGAAGTGACCATCAAAACCCTGCCGGGCGTATTCAGCCGTGAAGGTCTGGACAGCGGAAGCCTGTTGTTGATCAATACGTTTGAAGAGCCAATCAAGGGCAAAGTGCTCGATATCGCCTGTGGTTCCGGCGTTCTGGCGTCTGTGCTGGCAACGTACTCGCCGAAGATGAAAATCACGCTGAGTGATGTGAGCGCAGCCGCTATCGAAGCCAGCCGCGCCACCCTTGCCGCCAATGAACTGGTCGGCGAGGTGATTGCCAGCAACGTCTATTCCGACATTGATGGCCGTTTCGATATGATCATCTCTAATCCGCCGTTCCATGAAGGCCTGCAAACCAGCCTGCATGCGTCCGAACAGCTGATCCGTGGCGCAATCAGCCATCTGAACATCGGCGGCGAACTGCGCATTGTGGCTAACGCCTTCCTGCCTTACGCCGCACTGCTCGATGACGCGTTTGGCAGCCACGAGGTGCTGGCACAGAACGGCCGCTTTAAAGTGTACAAAGCCGTTCGTGGTCGCGCACCGCGTGATACGAAAAAGAAAAGACGTTAATCAGCCTCTCACATGTCTGTGCTAGTGAAACGGACATGTTGATCAGGCACTGAGGATGCGCATCATTTCTGTGTTGTAGCGATCCCCTGCTGCCACGCGGAAAGGAAAGACTGCTTCGATCGCCGCGATTTCGGCTTCACTCAGGGAGACATCAAGCGCGGCGATGTTTTCCTCAAGATAATGACGACGTTTGGTGCCAGGGATCGGCACCATGTTCTCACCGCGCGACAACACCCACGCCAGCGCCAGCTGCGACGGTTTCACCCCTTTTTCCTGCGCCAGCTCTCCGATTTTCTCTGCCAGTTGCAAATTTTTCGCAAAGTTATCCCCCTGAAAACGCGGGCTCGCGAGTCGGTAATCATCCGCATCAAGATCATCAATCGAACGGATTTGTCCGGTCAGGAAACCGCGTCCAAGCGGGCTGTAAGGCACAAAACCAATGCCGAGACGTTCGCATGCAGGAAGGATCTCAGCTTCCACATCGCGCGACCACAGTGAATATTCGGTTTGCAGCGCCGTGATCGGATGAACTTTATTCGCCCGCTCCAGCGTGCTCACTGACACTTCACTCAGCCCGATGTAACGGATCTTTCCTTCTCGCACCAGATCCGCCAGTGCGCCGACCGTGTCTTCCACCGGCACAGTCGGATCCGGGCGATGCTGATAATAAAGATCGATAACGTCAGTGCCCAGACGCTTCAGGCTGCCTTCGACGGACTGGCGGACATAATCCGGGTGGCCGTTGGTGCCGCGAGCGTGGGGATTGGCCGGATCGCGCACGATGCCAAATTTGGTGGCTAAGAAGACTTTATCGCGACGCCCTTTCAGAAAACGTCCGAGCAACGCCTCGTTAGTGTGCGGGCCGTAAACGTCGGCGGTGTCGAACATCGTCACTCCAATCTCCAGCGCACGTTCCAGCGTCGCCAGCGACTCTTTCTCATCCAGACCGGTGGTGTAAAAATCGCTCATGCCCATGCAGCCCAAACCGAGCGCAGAAACCATCGGACCGTTTTTTCCAAGCTGACGTTGTTTCATCTGACTTTCCTTATGACATGAATGGGATAAATAACGCCATGAAGTGTGGTTGTTGTGTTAGGAAAGATAAATCAGCGAAAACGTGCAAGACTATTCATCAATCGCGAACAATCCCGGAGACAATATGGATCAGGTTCAGGCAATGAAAATCTTTGTGCGCATCGCCGAGCTGGAGAGTTTCAGCCGCGCGGCGGAAGACCTGGATCTGCCGCGCGCCACGGTCAGTACTACACTGAAACGGCTGGAGCAGCGGCTGGGCGTTCGCCTGTTTTTGCGCACCACCCGTCAGGTGAAAATCACTGAGGAAGGCAAAATTTATTATCAGCGCTGCCTGCATTTACTCGCGGCACTGGAAGAAACGGATGCACTGTTCGCCCATCATCAAATACAGCCCTCGGGCACCGTGCGCATTGATATGCCGCACTCAGTGGCGCGCGAACGGGTGATCCCGTCGCTAAAGGAATTTTATCAGCGCTACCCGCAGATAAACCTTATTCTCAGTGCCAACGACAACGCCATCAATCTGCTGGATCAGGGAGTGGACTGCGTGGTGCGCGCCTGGCCATCGGAAGATGATAATCTGCAATCCCGCCACCTGACCGACTTAGTGCAGATTACCTGCGCGTCTGCGGCGTATCTGACGCAGTTCGGCACCCCGCTCACGCTTGCCGATCTCAGCACGCATCACGCCGTCGGCTACTTTTTCGCGCACCAGCGGGCTGAAACGCATCTCGAATTCGTTGCGGGGGGCGGGACGGAGAAAATTTATCTCAGCAGCGCCCTGACCGTCAGCGGTGCCGACGCCTATGTCGCAGCGGGGAAAGCAGGCTTTGGGCTGATTCAGGTGTCGAAGCTGGCGGTTGAGCAGGAACTGGCACTCGGCACGCTGATTGAAGTGCTGCCGGACGTACTGCCACCGCCGATGCCGCTGTACATAATGTACCCGCCGGGCCGCTTTCTGGCACCGCGTATCCGCGTACTGCTGGATTGGCTGATCACGCTGTTCTCAGCACAGAATTGTGCTGCAGAGCAAAAGGGTCTTAATGGAAAAATTGTTGAATAAACCATCAATTAACCTGATGAAAATATCACCCACTGACCTATTCACCGTGGATATGGTGTTTTTTACATCAAACGTCCGGAATGGGGGAAATAACTGTTGACGCCTGTGGGAAAATCTCTAGAATTCGCCCCCGTGGTTGTGTTACTTGCCGATGACATTCTGATGAATGGATCGACACAGTAATCAATTGGAACGCGATGGTGGCGGAATTGGTAGACGCGCTAGCTTCAGGTGTTAGTGTCCTTTGGATGTGAGGGTTCGAGTCCCTCCCTTCGCACCAATACAATCACAAGATTTATATTGCACGGCACGGTAAGCGATGGTGGCGGAATTGGTAGACGCGCTAGCTTCAGGTGTTAGTGTCCTTTGGATGTGAGGGTTCGAGTCCCTCCCTTCGCACCAAACCGGTGATATAAATCAGCAGTAAGCAGAATTCATCTGTGCGAAGGTGGCGGAATTGGTAGACGCGCTAGCTTCAGGTGTTAGTGTTCTTACGGACGTGAGGGTTCAAGTCCCTCTCTTCGCACCACATGAATCTGTTCTTCCGCTTTCCCTTCCTGCATCAACTCTCTTGTTTTCAAAAAGTAAAAAATCCCTGCGGCTTTGTTGTGTTTTCTGTTTTTCATATCGCTCATTCCTTCTAAATAACAATCACTTATTGTTTGTCTCACTCCACTATAGACTAAAATTCAATGTCACAGCGGCCAGACCGCCAGCCAGCGCCATAAAAGAAGGCAAAAGCATATAGTGGCGCAACGTGCGGTGGAACAGCATACCCAGCGTGACCAGCATTGCTACCACCACCAGCACGCGCAGCTGATCGAGCGTCATATGCGTCATCGCCAGCAGCGGCATCAGCGCACAAGGCAACAGCACGCCCCAACCACTGGTCAGACGCTTACCCAGCATCCACACAACTGCCCAGATCCCACACGCCATGACAATCGCCGGTATCATAACCCTGCTCCAAACAATGATAATGAGAACCAATATCATATAGGATTTTTTCTCATTTACCACCTATTTGCGGCCTGCCACCTCGTTGAGGTGACACTTACAGATAAAAGTGCTAATTTTAAGGCCGTCAAAAAGATATTCGTTGCATACAAAATTTATACAAATCTAATAATTACGCGTAAAAACCATTAGCCTGCCGCAGGAAATTAATAGCGGCATAGGGCGAGAAGATTTTTTATCTTTTCAGACCAACGACACACGAAAAATAGAGTAAATTTGATGATATCTCATTCCTATGATGAGTTGCTAAAAAGCAAACATCGACTGGCTATGTTGTTATTCTTTTTTTTAAATAGTGCCACTGCGCTATTTTCTATGGTTTATCCTCCGGAGAAAGCGACGTCGACACCTGCTCCGCTGGTGATTATTTTTGTGCTTTGCTGTGCCGGATTAGTATTCTCTTTTTTCTCAAAGAAAAATTACTCGGCCCATCTGAATGTGTGCTCGATAATTATCGGATTATTTTGGGCGTGGCTCATTGCATTAAGGTTTCAGGAAATTGGCGAAGTCGATAAAAACTATCTCCTGGTCAGTTTGCTCAGTATTTTCTTTATCAGCGCTATTGCGCTGTCAGATAATTTCCTCGCTTTTTGCCTCCACGCAGTACCAGCGACGCTTTGCGTCGTGTTTTTGGATGATTTTCAGCACGTTGGCCGTATTTTATTCACCGTTTCGCTGCCGCTGATTGGCCTGTGGTTGCATCACCTGATGCTGCGCCGCAGTGATGAATTCACCCGCAGGATGCTGGCGAATCTCTACAGTGAACGGGAAAAGTTTAGCGATCTCAGCATGCTGGATCCGCTCACCGGACTGTACAACCGGCGCGGGCTGCAGAACAAGCTGGAGACGCTGTTCAGTCAGGCCTCGGGCCATTACGTGATGCTGCTCGATATCGATCACTTCAAGGCCTATAACGACAACTACGGCCACAGCATGGGCGATCAGGCGCTGGTGCGGGTGTCAGCGGCGATACGCGACGCCGTGCGATCACGGGATGTCGTCGTACGCTACGGTGGCGAGGAGTTTCTGGTGCTGATGTCCAACGTGCAACAGGAACACGCCGTACGCATGGCCGAACGTATTCAGAATAAAGTGTTGGGGCTGAATATCCCGCATCTTTTTAATGCCGAAGTCTCGACGCATGTCACGGTAAGCGCCGGGCTGGCGGCGCTTGAAGACGGTAACTTTATTCATGCATTAGGTCAGGCCGATGTTTCACTGTATAACGCCAAAAACAGTGGCCGTAATAAAATATTCTATGCGTGGGAAGCAACTGAAAAACCACAAACATTGAGCGAAGAAAAATTGGCCTAAAAAGTAACATTAATAACAATGCGTTTATTGTTATTAATGTTATTCCTCTGACATTTTGGCTCATTGATATTTATCCGTAACGGTAAAAAATTCATATTTTCTGCATAAACATTCAAACGATAACCGGAAAAAAGGGGAGGCTGAGGGATAAGCATCCCGTTTAATGTCACGGGCAAAAGACACTTTTCTTTTTTCTTGTTTTATAGCCCGCTGACCCGCCGTAAATAATGCCAAATAAAGATATTCCTAAAGCATTAAGAATTCGACTATCCCATCTAATCAGACCCTTTTTTTATTTTGCGCACAGCATGGCGATACACCCTAATTTATTGTTTTAAATAGATATTAGAATGCCGCATCAAACAGTGAAGTGCCTCGCCCTATCTTGCGATGCCTGCCTGAGAGGTAAAACGCTGCCGGTAATCGCGGGGTGATACGCCACAGGCGCGGTTAAATACCACCGAGAAGTAATTACTGTCATCGAAGCCGCACTCCGCCGCAACATCACTGATCGTCATATTGCCGTAGCGCAGTAAACTCATTGCCCGGCAAATCCGCAGTTGCCGCAGATACTGCGTCACGCTCATGCCGGTGTGTTGCTTGAACAGCGCCCTTAAAGCACGGGGGTTGAGCTTATGCTGGCGACAAAACGTCTCCAGGTGGAAAGGCTCGGCGATCCCCGCACGCAGCGCCATGAGCAATAAATCCAGCTGATGGGCATCGGGCAGTACGCCGCTGTCTGGCTGATGACGAAAGCGCAGCAGCAAAAGTGAAAGCTGCATCAGCAGGGCTTCGCTCAGCTGTACCGACAGTGCTTCAGACTTCATGCACTCTTTCGCCAGCTCATCGACTTTATCTCTCAATACCGACATCCCGAGCGTACTCAGCCGCCAGTAGCGCTGACCTTGTGGGGTATCTTCACCGGGCAGCAGTTGCTCCCAGTCAGCCGCCAGCCGGAAGCGTTCGCGGCAGTACAGCACGTTATCCAGTGCCAGCATATTGGCGGATTCGTAGCTGTGACGATCTTTGGCGTTGATATAAAACAGGTCGCCGCAGGTGATGGGATAAGGAATGTCGTTCCAGATATGTACGCCGTTGCCGCGCCAGACAATGACCAGCTCGTCGAAATCATGATCGTGACTGGGGAAATCCGCCTGCGGATGGCGTTCGGCCACCACGACAGAGTTCATGCCGGTCAGAAAGAAGTCATTTTTATTCAATTTCAGCGACATAGCAGCAATCTCAAACCCGTTTGACAACAAGATAAACGAGGCGACTCAGGCACGCATTGCCGTGAGCCGCGAGAGGTGTCGCTTAACGTAACTGGTCACGCATGAGTTTTGGCGACACCGAAAATTCCCGACGGAACTGCGTCGAAAAGTGGTTACTGTCACTGAACCCGCAGGCATAGGCAATATCGGTAATACTTTGATCGCTATGGTGTAAACGGCGGCGCGCCTCAAGCAGGCGCAGACGGTTCAGATAGCGCTGCGGCGTCAGACCGGTGTAATGCTTCATCTGTCGGTGCAGGGTGCGCAGCGCCAGAGAAAAACGTTCGGCGGCCTCAGTCCAGTTAACTTCTTCACTGTAATGTGACTGGAGCCATTGCAACAGTTGATTGACCTTGTTTTCAGAGGTGTCTCGCAATTGTGGCTGGAAACAGTCCTGATACAGCAGGATCAGCAGCTGTAAAAACAAGCTTTCGCGCGTGGCGATGTGTTCCATCTCAATGCTGTCTGGCAGCGCTTCCAGCTGCGCGATGCACTCCAGCACCTGCGCCAGAACATGCGGGCTGAGCTGCCAGTGAATTTGCGACTGATAATGGTGTTCCTGTGGCAGAAAATGGCCGACGTCCTGGATAAACCGGAATGCTTTAGGTGAGCGGAACAACACGTTGGTGAGGCGCAGATTCTCCACGTTTTCAAACAAGTGGTGATCGCTGGCACGCACAAAACAGACAGTGCCGGCGGTCAGAGTATAGGGATGGTCATTAAAGATGTGCACGCCTGAGCCGCTTTCCACCAGCATAATCTCGTGGAAATCGTGGTAGTGCTCCGGGAATACGCTTTGCGGAAGACGTCGCTCGACCGTCACAGTCAGCTCAGGTGCCGCAAAATAATCATCACCCTTCAGTAACGTCATTTATCGCCTCCGGTTCGGGGGATTCATTATTCATCGTGAAACAACCCTACCCTGCGCCCGGCGTTCATACCTTCAAACCACGGCGTTAAAAACGGCTTAAACAGTCATTTTTTTAAGATTAACCCCGCTGTGTTGCGGATCTGCGGCAAAGATCACACAGGCCGCTTGCGTGTTTCCGACGTTTTCATCGCCTTGTCCGGCAGGGCTTTGAGCGGAAGTGTGATCTGCCTCGCATCTACCTTTTTAATGCTGCCATCCCGCTAAAACCAGTGGCAATCACCGGAAGGTGAGCCTTAAACGCCTCCCCTACACTGGGCAGCATATTCAATAAGGAATGGCTGCTATGAGAACCCACCATCTTGCCGCTATTGATCTCGGCGCTTCCAGCGGCCGCGTCATGCTGGCCACGTTTACCCGCCAGGAACCTGATTCAGCGGCGACGCTGACGCTGAAAGAAATTCACCGTTTCCCGAATAACCTGACGCACACTGATGGCATGGATACGTGGGATCTGGATGATCTCGAGAAGCACATTCTGGAAGGATTAAACCGTCTGGACGCTTCAGGCATTCCGCTCGACGGTATAGGCATCGATACCTGGGGCGTGGATTTCGTGTTGCTCGATGAACAGGGTCAGCGGGTGGGTCCGGCCGTGGCGTATCGCGACAGCCGCACCGACGGCGTCATGGCGCGGATGGAAAAGCAGATTGGCCGCCATGTTATTTACCAGAAAACCGGCATCCAGTTTATGCCGTTTAATACGCTGTATCAGCTGCGGGCGCTGACGGAACAACAGCCTGAAATCGCAAGCAAAGCCGCACATCTGCTGATGATCCCGGACTATTTTCTCTTCCGTCTCACCGGCCAGCTCAACTGGGAATTCACTAACGCCAGCACCACGCAAATGCTCAATATCACCACCGGCGACTGGGATGAAGATCTGTTGAAACTGGCGGGCGTACCGCGCCGCTGGCTGCAAAAACCCACTCAGCCGGGCAACTCTCCCGGCCTCTGGCACAGTCCGCGCGGGCGCAGCGTGCCCGTTTTCAGCGTCGCCACGCATGACACCGCCAGCGCCGTCGTTGCGGCACCGCTCACCAGTTCGCACAGCGCCTACCTCAGCTCCGGCACCTGGTCGTTGATGGGCATCGAGAGCCCGAAAGCGTTCAATCACGCGGGTGCGTTACACGATAACGTCACGAATGAAGGCGGCATCAATGACAGTTTTCGCGTGCTGCGTAACATCATGGGATTGTGGCTTTTTCAACGCGTTTGCCGCGAACTGAACATTCAGGATTTACCTTCGCTGATCACGCTGGCGAAGAACGTCCCGCCGTTTACCTATCTTATCAACCCGAACGAAGACCGCTTTATAAATCCGCCGTCGATGGTCAGCGCCATTCGCGAAGCCTGTCATCAGGCGGGCGAAGCGGTACCGGAATCACCGGCCGAACTGGCGCGCTGTATTTTCGACAGCCTCGCCATGCTGTATCGCAAAATTGCGCTGCAGCTGGCGGATTTACAGGGCGCACCGCTGGAAGACATTCACATTGTCGGCGGCGGCAGTCAGAACCAGTTCCTTAATCAGCTGTGCGCCGATGTCTGTCAGGTCAACGTCAGCGCCGGGCCGGTGGAAGCCTCCACGCTTGGCAACATCGGCTGCCAGCTGATGGCGCTCAGCGCTGTCAAAGACACCGCTGAATTTCGCCGCATCGTCGCCATGAACTTTGAGCAACACCATTATCTTCCCCGTATTCACGCGGATTTCGCTATTCACTGGCGCCGTTTTGAGGCGCTCTGTCACGTCAATGAGGAGCTCGCAGTATGACTTCATCAATCGATCACGCATGGACGCTTGCTAAAGAACGCTTTGCGCAGCTGGGCATTGATGCCGAAGCCGCAATCAAACAACTCGATACTCTGCCGGTTTCCATTCATTGCTGGCAGGGAGATGACGTCGCGGGATTTGAGAACCCCGAAGGCGGGCTGACCGGCGGGATCCAGGCCACCGGCAACTATCCCGGCAAAGCGCGAAATGCGCAGCAGCTGCGCGCCGATTTAGAACTGGCGATCTCCATGATCCCCGGGCCTAACCGCCTGAACCTGCACGCCATTTATCTGGAATCTGACAAACCCGTTGCGCGCAATGAAATCGAACCGAAGCACTTTACCGGCTGGGTGGACTGGGCGAAAAAGAACAAGCTGGGTCTGGACTTCAACCCTTCGTGCTTCTCGCACCCGATGAGCGCAGACGGCTTTACGCTGTCGAGCGCCAATCCGCAAGTACGCCAGTTCTGGATCGAGCATTGTCAGGCCAGCCGCCGCGTCTCCGCTTCGTTTGGCCGCGCGCTGGGCACGCCGTCGGTGATGAACATTTGGGTGCCGGACGGCATGAAAGACGTCACCGTCGACCGTCTGGCTCCGCGCCAGCGCCTGATGAGCGCGCTGGATGAAGTGATTGCCGAGAAGTTTGATCTCAGCGAACACATCGACGCCGTCGAAAGCAAGCTGTTCGGCATCGGTTCGGAAAGCTACACCGTCGGCTCCAACGAATTCTATCTTGGCTACGCCGCCAGCCGTGGCACCGCGCTGTGCCTCGATGCAGGCCATTTCCATCCGACCGAAGTCATCTCCGATAAAATTTCTGCCGCGATGCTGTATGTGCCGCGTCTGTTGCTGCACGTCAGCCGTCCGGTGCGCTGGGACAGCGATCACGTAGTGCTGCTGGATGACGAAACACAGGCTATCGCCAGCGAAATCGTGCGCCATAACCTGTTCGACCGCGTTCACATCGGGCTGGATTTCTTCGACGCCTCGATCAACCGCATCGCCGCGTGGGTGATCGGCACGCGCAACATGAAAAAAGCGCTGCTCAAAGCCCTGCTTGAGCCGACTGATTTACTGAAAAAGCTGGAAGTGGAAGGCGACTACACCGCACGTCTGGCGCTTCTGGAAGAACAAAAATCGCTGCCGTGGCAGGCAGTCTGGGACATGTACTGCCAGCGCCACGACGTGCCGGTCGGCGGTCAGTGGCTGGATGCCGTCCGCCATTATGAAACCAGCGTGCTGTCAAAACGCTGATCCATGCCTTATCGCACCGCCGAAATGCATTCACCTTATTTGCAGGAAAGTTCTAATGAAAACATTATTTAGCTCGTGGTTTGTACAAGGCATGGTCAAAGCGACCACCGATATGTGGCTGAAAGGCTGGGATGAGCGCAACGGCGGTAACGTCAGCATGCGTCTGCTGCCGGAAGACGTAGCCCCGTACAAAAATGATTTTTATACCCAGCCGCGCCGCGTTGAACTGACGCAGCACGCGCCGGATCTGGCGAATGAATACTTTATCGTGACTGGTTCCGGTAAGTTCTTTCGCAACGTGCAACTCGCCCCTTCCGAAGCGCTGACAGTTATCCAGCTCGATGACAAAGGCGCCAGCTACAACATCCTCTGGGGGCTGACAGCGGGCGGATTACCCACGTCCGAACTGGCGTCACATCTGCAATCTCACGCAGTACGTAAACGCGTCACTCACGGGCAGGATCGCGTGATCATGCACTGCCACGCCACCAACCTGATCGCACTGACCTACGTGCTGGAACTCGACAGCGCCAAGATCACACGCAAGCTGTGGGAATGCAGCACCGAATGTCTGGTGGTATTCCCGGACGGCGTCGGCATTGTGCCGTGGATGGTGCCGGGTACCGACGGCATCGGCGCGGCGACCTCCGATCAGATGCAGCATCACAGTCTGGTGCTGTGGGCGTTCCACGGCATCTTCGGCTGCGGTCCGACGCTCGACGATGCTTTTGGCCTGATCGATACCGCCGAAAAATCCGCGGAGATTCTGGTCAAAGTGATCTCCATGGGCGGCATGAAACAAACCATCCAGACCGACGAACTGATTGCCCTCGGCAAACGTTTTGACGTCACGCCTTTCGAGGCCGCATTAAAAGCCTGATCCGGCGGTTCCTGCTCCGGAAAATATAAATCCTGCACGGGGAACAGAGGATGTTCCCCGTAGCAAGAACTGGCAAAGACCCTGGAGCATCGCCACACAGAACATCAGTTCTATTTACTCACAGAGGGATTTTTATGAGTTTTATGTTGGCACTTCCTAAAATCAGCCTTCATGGCCAGGGCGCAATCGACGATATGGTGGCGTTGCTGGCGAACAAAGATCACGGCAAAGCGCTGATCGTCACCGACGGTCAGTTAGTCGAACTCGGTCTGCTTGATGGCTTATTCTCCGCACTCAACAATGCCGGATTACCTTACGCGCTCTACGGCGGCGTCGTTCCCAATCCAACCTCAGAAATTGTCGATGAAGGCTTCCGCCTGTACCGCGAAAATCACTGTGATTATCTGATCGCCTTCGGCGGCGGCAGCCCGATTGATACCGCCAAAGGCATCAAAATCCTGACCGCCAATCCGGGGCCGGTGACACGTTACTCCGGCGTCGGCAACGTCACTAAACCGGGCGTATTTCTGGTGGCGATTAACACCACCGCAGGAACCGCCGCCGAGCTCACCAGCAATGCGGTGATCATCGACAGCCAGCGTCAGGTGAAAGAAGTCATTATCGACACCAATCTGATCCCGGATATCGCGGTGGACGATCCGTCGATTATGCTCAAGATCCCGGCAGGCGTGACAGCCGCGACGGGCATGGATGCGTTAACCCACGCTATCGAGGCGTATGTCTCCGTCGGCGCACATCCGCTGACCGACCCGACGGCGCTGGCGGCGATTTCGACCATCACCCAATGGCTGCCGAAAGCGGTCGAACACGGTGATGACATTGAAGCACGCGAAAAAATGGCGCAGGGACAATATCTGGCGGGCATGGCATTTAACAGCGCCGGTCTGGGGTTAGTTCACGCGATGGCACATCAGCCGGGTGCGACGCACAACCTGCCGCACGGCGTCTGCAATGCTATTTTGCTGCCGGTTGTGGAAGAATTTAACCGTGCTTGCGCACCGCAGCGTTTCGCCGATATCGCCCGCGCAATGGGCGTACATACGCAAAGTATCAGCGAAATGCAGGCCAGCATCGCGGCGGTCGAGGCTATCCGTGCATTGTCGAAACGCGTGGGGATCCCCTGCGGTTTCAGGGAGCTGGGAATTGTGGAAGCAGATATCGAAAACTGGCTTGATAAAGCGCTGGCCGACCCATGCCTGCCGTGCAATCCGAGAACACCCACGCGGGAAGAAGTGCGTGAGCTATATTTAAAAGCGATGTAATTTTTTCTCCTCCCCCTGCGAAGGGGGAGGGAGTTATCCAACCAGGAGCCAATATGATCCGTAAATCCTTCGTTATGCAGATCAACCCGAATGCGCATGCTGAATACCAGCGTCGGCATTCTCCGATCTGGCCGGAACTGGCGGAAACGCTGAAAGCCCACGGCGCCCATCACTACAGTATTTTTCTCGATGAAAAACGTAATTTGCTGTTTGGCTATGTCGAAATCGAATCAGAAGAAAGATGGGATGCGGTGGCAAAAACGGATATCTGCCAGCAGTGGTGGAAGCATATGGCAGACGTGATGCCTGCCAATGCCGATAACAGCCCGATAAGCAGCGATCTTAAACCGGTCTTTTACCTCGATTAACGCTGCGATTTGCCCCTTTTCCCTGCGCTGCCGGTTTTTTACCCGCCCGTGACTCCCCTGCTTTACCTTTTCCCGTTCCCGGATTCTGTGCTTTCGACGCCGTAAAGCGCGTGGCCGCAGGCCGTGCGATCCCCGAGCGCGGCGGGGCAAAGCGCGGATCAAAACCGTCCGGCGGCACCAGACAATCCGGGCGAACGCCAATCAGACGGCGCATTCCCATCGCCGTCAGCGCTTCGCGGATCACAGGCCAGTTCACCGGATCGTGATAACGCAGCAGCGCCTTGTGCAACCGGCGCTGACGATCGCCCTTCGGCACCACCACGTCTTCGCTTTTGTAATCCACTTTGTTGAGTGGATTTTTGCCGCTGTAATACATGGTGGTGGCGCTGGCGAGCGGCGACGGATAGAAGTTCTGCACCTGATCCAGACGGAAGCGGTTCTGCTTGAGCCACAGCGCCAGATTGATCATATCTTCGGTACGCGTGCCCGGATGTGCCGAGATAAAATACGGGATCAGGTACTGCTCTTTGCCCGCCTGTTTCGAATAGGTGTCGAACAGCTCCTTGAAGCGGTAATAGCTGCCCATGCCCGGTTTCATCATCTTCGACAGCGGCCCGGTTTCAGTATGCTCCGGCGCGATCTTCAGATATCCGCCGACGTGATGTTCAGCCAGCTCTTTGATATAACGCGGATCTTCCACCGCCAGATCGTAACGCACACCCGAGGCGATCAGGATTTTCTTGATGCCTTTCAGGTTGCGGGTGCGGCGGTAAAGATTGATGGTCGGCTCATGGTTGGTGTCCATGTGCGTACAAATTTCAGGATACACGCAGGAGGCGCGGCGGCAGCTTTGCTCGGCTTTCGGCGACTGACAGCGCAGCATATACATGTTGGCGGTCGGCCCGCCGAGATCGGAAATCACGCCAGTAAATCCCGGCACGTTATCGCGGATCTCTTCGATTTCACGAACGATCGACTCTTCGGATCGGCTCTGAATGATCCGCCCTTCGTGCTCGGTGATCGAGCAGAACGAACAGCCGCCATAACAGCCACGCATGATATTGATCGAAAAACGGATCATGTCATACGCCGGAATGGTCGCCTTGCCGTAAGACGGATGTGGCACGCGCTGGAACGGCAGTGCAAACACTTCGTCCATCTCTTCAGTGGATAACGGGATCGCCGGCGGGTTGATCCACACGTAACGATCGCCGTGTTTTTGCATCAATGCCCGCGCACAGCCGGGGTTGGTTTCATGGTGAAGAATGCGCGAGGTATGCGCGTAAAGCACTTTGTCGGCCTTCACTTTTTCAAATGACGGCAACAGCACGTAGGTTTTCTCCCACGGCTTCGGTTTCGGCGCACGCACGGTCACCGGCTGCGGCGCGTCCGGCGCGGGCAATTCACCTTCTGAGCACGGCAAATCTTCGCCGTACGGATTCATAATGGGTTCGATGCGGCCCGGTTTATCCAGCCGAGTGGAATCCACCCCACTCCAGCCGACCAGCGCCGTTTTACGCATCACGGCGGTATTGCGCACGTCGTGAATATCCGTAATAGCTTCGCCTGCCGCCAGACGGTGCGCGACTTCCACCAGCGGGCGCTCGCCGTTGCCGTAAATCAGCATGTCGGCTTTGGAATCCACCAGCACCGAGCGGCGCACGGTATCTGACCAGTAATCGTAATGCGCGATGCGGCGCAGGCTGGCTTCGATGCCGCCCAGCAGCACCGGCACATCGCTGAACGCCTCTTTGCAGCGCTGCGTATAAACCAGCGTGGCGCGATCAGGCCGCTTACCGCCGACGTTGTCTGGTGTATAGGCATCGTCGTGGCGCAGTTTGCGGTCAGCGGTGTAGCGGTTGATCATCGAATCCATGTTTCCCGCGGTCACGCCGTAGAACAGATTCGGTTTCCCCAGACGCATGAAATCGTCTTTGTTGCTCCAGTCCGGCTGCGCGATGATACCCACGCGAAAACCCTGCGCTTCCAGCATGCGGCCAACGATCGCCATCCCGAAACTCGGGTGATCCACATACGCATCGCCGGTCACCACGATAACATCACAGCTGTCCCAGCCGAGCTGATTCATCTCCTCCCGACTCATCGGGAAAAACGGCGCAGTACCGTAGCATTCGGCCCAGTAACGCGGGTAAGAAAACAGGGTGCGATCGGGTTGGATCAGGCTGATTGGCATAGGAAGTTTTCGCTGAAATAAAAGGAAAGTTGCTTAAGCACGGCTTATAAATCGTGATTTCGCAGCCAGAAAATCAAGGCCGGAGATTATACGTGGGCAAAAATTCATCTGCTGCGGGGAATGACTTTGGCATGCGTGAGATCAAGGTTTTCAGTCCAGGCATCCGGTTTTGCGTGATCGCCGCCACATCACTCTAAGATTTTCCTTATGCGGAATTGCCGACTACCATGTTAGAAAGTGCATCAAGAAGCTTCAAATCGTAACTAAAGAATTTCTTACTTTAGACGTTGATCGCCACCGGGCCAGCGGAGAAATCTCCGGCCCCCTGACAGAGAGAAGCATATCGTGACCGCATTGATCCCACTCCTTGCCCGTAACCGCAGCTGGGCGCTGAAACAAAGCCAGAGCGATCCGGGCTATTTCGAGCAAACAGCACAACCCCAACAACCACATACGCTGTGGATCGGCTGTTCCGACAGCCGCGTGCCAGCCGAAGTCCTGACCGGCGCACATCCGGGCGAACTGTTCGTGCATCGCAACATCGCCAATATGGTGCTGGACGCAGATGACAATTTTCAAAGCGTGCTGCAATACGCGCTGGAATACCTGAAAGTCTCCAACATTGTGCTGTGCGGTCACTACGGCTGCGGCGGCGTTCAGGCCGCCGTCGCATTGCCGGATATGCCGCTGGCGGAGCAAGACAATGCGCTTTCGCGGCGAATTCACCAGTTACGTTCAGCGCTTCATCCGCACATCGACGACTTTCACACCGGTACAGGCGAGGAGCCAGAACGGCAAAATCAGCTGGTCGAAGCCAACGTCCTGACACAATTTTCCCACCTTATCGCCACCGCCCCGGTTCAGCAGGCCTGGGAAAATGGCGTTTCCCTGCACGTTTATGGCTGTGTGTACGATCTGCACAGCGGGCACTTAAAAGAGCTGGTGCAGCAAAGCGCCGTGGAGGCTGTTTCATGACGATAAGCACGAATAACGGTATCAACATGAATTTCCTGCGTTACGACATTCCGGCTGGGATCGTGGTCTTTCTGGTGGCACTGCCGCTAAGTCTCGGCATCGCGCAGGCCAGCGGATTACCGCCGTTTGTCGGCCTGCTGACCGGTGTCATCGGCGGTATCATCGTCACCCTACTCAGCCCGTCGCGTTTTGCAGTCAGCGGCCCGGCGGCCGGGCTGGTGACGATCGTCGTCGGCGCGATGGAAACGCTCGGATCCTTCTCATCACTGTTGCTGGCGCTGATGCTGGCAGGCGTATTGCAGATCGTCTTCGGTATCATCAAAGCCGGACGCTTTGTCTCGCTGATCCCCGGATCCGTTATTCAGGGCATGCTGGCGGCGATCGGGATATTACTGATCATGCAGCAGATCCCGGTGGCGCTGGGCTATGAAGGGGAAGAGGGTCTGAAAGGCATCTTCAGCGATCCGGCGTTCAGCCTTTCGCCGACCGTGCTGCTGGTTTCCGGCGTGGCGTTGCTTATCCTCTGGCTGTGGACCACTCCGCCGTTCAAACGCATCAAACTGATGACCTACATTCCGGGGCCGCTGGTGGCCGTGCTGTGGGGAAGTCTGGCGATGATCTTCGGCGATCGTCTCTTTCCGGACGCGATGCAATCGTTACCGCGTATCGCCCTGCCGAAATTCGACAGCGTGGATGAAGTCACGTCACAACTGGAGAAGCCCAACTGGAGCGCGTGGAATAATCCGCAGATCTACGTTATCGCCGTCACGCTGGCGCTGGTTGCCAGCCTGGAAACCTTGCTGAGTCAGGAAGCGCTGAAAAAGCTGAAAGAACAAACGCCCGCTCCTTCGCCAAATAAGGAAATGCGCGCGCAGGGGATCGGAAATCTGATCAGCGGATTTCTCGGCGGTCTGCCGATCACCGCGGTGATCGTGCGCAGTTCGGTGAACGTTAACACCGGCGCGCGCAGCAAAGTGTCGATCCTGCTGCACGGCGTGTTGCTACTGCTGTGCGGAATGTTTTTCAGCGACATGCTCAATACCATTCCGCTGGCCTGCCTGGCGGCGGTGCTGCTGTACACCGGCTACAAACTGGCGTCGCCGGAGCTGTTCATCACACAGTGGCGTCTGGGCATGCCGCAGTTCCTGCCGTTTGTCGCCACGCTGATGGGCATTCTGGTCTTCGGCATGCTGGCCGGGATTGGTCTCGGGATACTGGCGCAGCTGCTGTCGAGCACGTACAAAAGCCATCGCAATGCCGTGCAGCTGACGCGCTATGAAAACCATTACGTGATGCGTTTTCATCAGAACCTGACTTTCCTGCACAACCCGCGTTTGCAAAGCCTGCTGGCGGAAATTCCGGATAACAGCGTGGTGCGTGTCGAGCACGACAACGCTGATTACATCGATCCGGATGTAAAAGCCGTGCTGTCCGATTTCGGTGCCAAAGCGCCGGACAGAAATATCACGCTGGATCGCTGGCCGGGCGGGTGCTGATCATTTCGAACTGAAGTAAATAAAAAGGCCTGCCGGTTTCCCCGCAGGCCTTTGATTTATTAAGCAAAGTACTGTCATCCGAACACTATTTTTTCGCCAGCGCCTCGAAGACTTTTTCGACCGCCACGGCGCCCGGATCTTTCACGCCTTTCAGGCTGTCACTGCTCAGGTATGACGAACGTCCGGCATTGGCTTTCTTCATGCTGGCCGTGTCTTTCGCGCCTTTGGCCGCGGCTTTGGCTGCCCCTTTCAGGGCATCTTTTTTGCCCAGCGCTTCCAGAGCCGGTTGCAGCGCGTCGATCATCGTGCGATCGCCGAGATCTGCGCCGCCGTAGTGCTTCATGCGTTCGAGACCAAACAGCAACGCTTTCGGCAATTTTTCGCCTTCTTCGAATTTCTTACCGGCAGCGGTAAAGAAGATCGACATCAGCACGCCGCTCGATCCGCCCATCACTACCGCCAGACGATCGCCGACCACGCCAAGCAGATCCGCTACGTTGTTCAGCGGCAGCTTTTTGGCCTTGTTTTGTTTCTGAATATCGCGCGCGCCGGTGGCAAAGGTCGATCCGGTGTCGCCGTCGCCCACTTTGGCATCGAGCTTGTTCAGCTCATCTTCCAGATCGGAAAGTGTCTGGGTAATGGTCTCGACAATTTTGCTGACTTCTGCGTTAGAAGAGGCTTTGGCGGTTTTCTTCTCGCTGATTTTCTTGCCTTTCTTCGTGGCCAGTTTTTCCAGTTTGACCAGAGGCTGCCAGCCGGACGCTTCAACGTCTGCCAGCAACGCTTCTTCAATGCCGCCTTTGAGCGCAATCACAGACAGCGAGAAACCTTTCATATCCAGCGCGCTGACCAGCGACGCGGGCCCAATCAGATAACGAATCGAACCGCCCAGCGCCGAATGCACCACTTCTTTGGTCAGCTGGCTCATCTCCAGCGGAGACACGCCGCCGAGGTTGTTGATCAGCACCGCCAGTTTGTCGGATTTCTTCACATGTGCCTGAAGCTTTTCGACCAGCGTATCTACCACTTTTTTGCTGTTCTGGGTTTTCATCTTCGACACGCCCGGCTCGCCGTGAATGCCCAGACCCAGCTCGACGTGGCCCGATTCGATACGCTGTTCTTCTTCATCTTCGCCGCCGCCCGGCAGGCTGCAACCGGACATCGCCACGCCCATGCTGGCAGTGGCATCAATCGCCTGCTGCGCGATTTTGGTAACGTCTTTCAGGGATTTCCCCTGCTCGGCCGCATAACCGGCGATTTTGTGCACCAGCACCGTACCGGCGATACCGCGCGGCTGTTTGTTGTCCGGCAGGGAGATATCGTCGGAGACCATGACCAGTTCGACGTTGTACCCCATACCTTTGGCTTTCTCCGCCGCCAGCCCGAAGTTCAGCCGGTCGCCGGTGTAGTTTTTGACGATCAGCAGACAGCCCGCTTTACCGGTCACCGCCACAATCGCGTTCAGCACCGCATCGACGCTCGGCGAGGCAAACACTTCGCCGCAGACCGCGGCGGTGAGCATTCCTTTGCCGACAAATCCGACGTGCGCCGGTTCGTGGCCCGAGCCGCCGCCGGAGATCAGCGCGACCTTTTTCTTATCCCAGTCGCGGCGCACCACAACGCGGATAGCCGGATCGACGTCCAGCTTCGCCAGATTTTTGTAGGGAGAGGTCAGGATCACCCCTTCGATAACATCGTTAATCAGAGTCTTGCGGTCATTCATGAAAAATTTAGACATGCCGGACGTTTCCTTTTAACTGTTTTCCAGGTGTTTTGAGGGACTACATAAATTTTTTGATAACCAAAACATAGCACAGGAGAAAAATCGGGAAGGAGACGAGAAAGGCGGTTTCCCGCCTTTTCGGAAATGAAGAGGAAAGAATCAGTTACAGGCGAGGACTTTAATTGCCAGGCCGCCTGTGGACGTTTCGCGATACTTTGAGTTCATATCTTTGCCGGTTTCGTACATGGTTTCGATGACTTTATCGAGGCACACGCGCGGTTCGCTGGTGCGGCGCAGCGCCATGCGTGAGGCGTTCACCGCTTTCACGGCAGAGATAGCATTGCGTTCGATGCACGGCACCTGAACCTGTCCGGCGAGCGGATCACAGGTCAACCCGAGGTGATGTTCCATGGCAATTTCCGCTGCCATAAACACCTGCGCGGTGCTGCCGCCCAGCAGTTCGGTCAGGCCCGCCGCCGCCATCGAACAGGCGACGCCGACTTCGCCCTGACAACCGACTTCTGCGCCGGAAATCGAGGCGTTCATTTTGAACAGAATGCCGACCGCGCCGGAGGCGAGGAAGAAACGGCTGTAAGAATCAGGGCTTATCGGGCGGATAAACTGATCGTAGTAGGTCAGCACCGCAGGAATAATCCCGCATGCGCCGTTGGTCGGTGCGGTAACCACGCGGCCACCTGCGGCATTTTCTTCGTTCACCGCCATCGCGTACATGTTGATCCAGTCCACGACGCCCATCGGATCGACGTTGTTTTTATCCTGCGTCACCAGAATGCGACGCAGCGCGGCGGCGCGACGGTTGATTTTCATCGGCCCAGGCAGAAGCCCTTCGGTGTGAATACCGCGCGTAATACCTTCGCTCATCACGTTCCAGATTGCCGCGAAGTGATCGCTGATTTCTGCACGGGAATGGCTCGCCAGTTCGTTTTGCAGCATCAGCGCCGAGAGCGAGAGGCCGGTATCAATGCAATGCTTTTGCAAATCACTGGCGGAGTGGAACGGGTACGGGCGCACTACCGGATTTTCATCCTGCAGGCCGAATTTACTGGCTTCGACGATAAAGCCGCCGCCAATGGAATAATAGGTTTGCGTGTACAGCAGTTCGTCGCCGTTAAAGGCGCTGATCGACATGCCGTTTTCGTGCAGCGGCAAATTGCTGCGGTGGAAATTCATGCCGGAACAGGCCGGGAAATCCACCTCTTTGGCGCCTTTGCCAAGCATCAGACGCCCGGTGGTTTCTACCTGACGTATAAACGCCGGGATCGCATCGATATCAACGTCGTCTGGCATATTGCCGGCCAGCCCCATGATGATGGCCAGATCGGTATGGTGACCTTTACCGGTCAACGATAAAGACCCGTAAACGTCTACCACCACGCGGGTGGTCTGTGCGAGATGACCTAAAGAAATAAGCTCATCAGTAAATATTTTCCCGGCTTTCATCGGGCCAACAGTATGCGAACTGGAAGGACCAATACCAATTTTGAAAATATCGAAGACGCTGATCACGGTGGACTCCATGTCTGAATAGGATGACGGGAAAGAATAAGAAACAGGTAGCAGAAAGCAGTGAGCGAATTATTTTCGCTCACTGTATTAACAGATTTTATTAATTAACCGATCAGGCTGAATACAATCGCTGACATAGCAATCAGACCCATAATTACCACGAAGACATTACTGATGTGGCCGCTGTATTTTCTCATCGCAGGGACTTTGCGAATGGCATACATAGGCATCAGGAATAATAACATCGCAATAATCGGACCGCCGAGGGTTTCAATCATACCCAGAATACTTGGATTCAGAGTAGCAACCGCCCAGGCCGTGACTAACATAAAGATACCGGTATAACGGTTCAGCTTAGGTAATGGAATAGTTTTCCCTTTGCTGCGCAGTGATTTAATCACCATACCGTTGAAACCTTCACGCGCACCAAGATAATGGCCGAGGAAAGATTTCGTAATCGCGATGAATGCAATAAACGGCGCGATATATTCAATCACCGGGTTGGAGAAGTGGTTAGCTAAATAAGACAGAATTGAAACGTTCTGCGCTTTGGCTTCCATCAGGTCTGCCGGAGACAGGCTCAGGACGCAGCTGAAGACGAAGAACATCACCGTCAGCACCATCATGATGTGGCTAAATGCCAGAATGCGTGAACATTTTTTCTCAGCGTCGTCGCCGTACTCTTTGCGTTTCGCGACCGCGAAAGAAGAGATAATTGGCGAGTGGTTGAAGGAGAACACCATCACCGGAATAACCAGCCACAGGGTCATCAGCATGCCGTGCCCTACGCCGTTACCGGACAGGGAGACATTTTCGAAGACCGTCGTGTTCCAGTTTGGGATCAGATACAGCGCCAGCGCCATTAATACGGCAACGAACGGGAAGACCAAAATACTCATGGCTTTGACGATCAGATCCTGACCGAAATGCACCAGCGTCATTAAGCCTAACAACAGCACCAGAGAAAGAATGGCGCGAGGTGGCGCAGTCATATGCATCTGGTGAGTAATAAAGCTCTCAACGGTGTTAGTAATCGCGACGCTATACACCAGAAGAATCGGGTAAATAGCGAAGAAATAAAGCAGCGTAATTAACTTACCGGCGGAAATACCAAAATGTTCTTCCACAACTTCGGTAATATCTTCACCGGCATTTTTCCCGGATAAAACAAATCGGGTTAATCCGCGGTGAGCGAAAAACGTCATTGGGAATGCGAGGATTGTCATAATAATTAACGGAATTAATCCGCCAATACCGGCATTAATAGGTAAGAAAAGAACCCCTGCACCAATAGCCGTTCCGTACAGACCTAACATCCACATGGTGTCAGTTTTACGCCAGGAACTTACTGACTGTTTAGACAGCGTTCCGATTGTTGTGTTATCCATAATCCCTCATTACTTAATTATAAAATATTTCGTTCCCCAGAATGGTTGATGTTTTTTTCACTGCACCCGTCATCATAAAAACCATCCTGACGGATAAAACATACCATTAATGCGGGCATGATACCTATCCGTAGCATAAAAATCTGGGTAACCGCCTGAGATTGAGATCATGGTCACGAATATCCTAAAATAGCCGCTTAATATTCCTTTAAATTCCAATCTATTAACATTTTCACTAATTTAATTTCATGAAAAAGAGAGACTGGTAACATTATTCTTTAGTAATAAATTGTTATCCCCGTGATTATTATTTAATTAACGGTTGAAATACAAACAGGTTGGTTTTTTTATCCACTTCAGCCCCCGACATTCTTTGCTCAATAAACCAACAGCATAGATTCTTATTACATTAATACTTCTTCAGTGTCCCGCGCTGAGCCTGGATCTGTGTCAACAAAACGCCACAAAACAGTGCTGCGGCAAGGGGGGAAATTTTTTACTGACGCTTTCAGAACTATTGCCGATAAAGTTATTCTTACACCGGTGAAACAATTTCAACCGGATGAAACACAGAGCGTGCCAATGGGAAAAGCCCGACATTCTTTTTGCCTGTCAGTGAAGACGCACACCCGCTCGTTATTTCGGGCTGCGTATGGCTTTGCCATGCTCATGCTTTTGCTGGTTGCCCCGCTGACCCCAAGCGCCGCGCAAACTAATAATGATATGGCGCTGAATTCGAGCGTGGCCCAGACGGTCAACGGCATCCTCAGCTATTCCCGCTGGCCGCCGGGTGAAGTCACCTCCAACACGCTGCGGCTGTGCATCATCCCGCCAGTGAAATATGCTGCGCAGCTCACGCCCGACGGCAGCGCCTTCTCCGGCAGATCGCTCAACGTGATGACTTACCCTTTCGACAGCCCGATGCTGGCGACACAGTGTGACGCCATTTATTCCGGTTACACCACGCCGGAGCAGCAGGCCGATTTACATCAGCGGCTGGACGGCCATGCGGTGCTGACTATTGGAGAACAGGATGACGCCTGTGCATTACTCAATGCATTTTGTCTGGTGATCACCGCCCAACACACCGGATTTAAATTAAATCTGGATACGCTGTCACGCAGCGGCGTGCGGGTAAATCCCGCCGTATTACAACTTGCCAGGGAAAAGGAGTGATGATGGAAAATAATATTCCTGTTCCTGACGTAGAACAGCCACGCCAGCGTAAGACGTTAGGCGCGGCGCTGAACCGCATCCATGTGATTGTGATTTTGACGGCAATCGGACTGGCGGGATTTTTGCTGATAATGCTGGCGCTGCTGGCGCTGCGCTCACACGCAGAAAGCAATTTGCAGCTCACCGCACGGGCGATCAGCTACACCACCGAAGCCGCGCTGGTATTTAACGACGCCTCCGCCGCGCACGATTCGCTGGTGTTTATCGCCGACCGTGGCGATTTCGCGCAGGCGAAAATTCTGACCCCGGCGGGGAATACCTTCACTGAATGGCAGCATCCGGTGGCAGGTAACTGGGACAAACTCGGGCAGTTCGTCGGCCATCTCGCCTTCCCCGACCCGGTCACGCTGCCGGTTATCCACTCCGGTTCAGTGATAGGTACTGTCTGGCTCACCGGTAACGGCACCAGCCTGCTCGGCTTCCTGCTGGAAACGGTGCTCAGCCTGCTCGGCTGTCTGGTGCTGACTGCGCTGGTCGCGCTCTATTTCTCCCGACGGATGCAAAAAGGCATCGTCGATGCACTCGGCCATATCACGCGCGTGACGCACGAAGTGAGCGCTAACCGTTCATTCACTTTGCGCGTGCCTTCCGCGCCGATTGCTGAGCTGCACACGCTCAGTCAGGACTTCAACAGCCTGCTGACCGAGCTGGAGGCCTGGGAGAATCACATGAAAAATGAGAACGTGTCGCTGACCAAAAAGGCGTTGCACGACGGCCTGACGGGTCTGCATAATCGCGCGTTCTTTATTGATACCTTGAATCAGTGCTTCAATCCGATGCGTCCGCCGCTATCACTGGCGCTGCTGTTTATTGATGTCGATAACTTCAAAGAGATCAACGATTCACTGGGCCATGCAGCGGGCGATCGCGTGCTGATGGTGATTGGCGAAAGGCTGTCTAAAACCCTGCGTGAAGGCGACGTGCTGGCGCGCCTGGGCGGCGATGAGTTCGCCATTCTGCTCGACCCGATGATCTCTACTGCGGAGTCGGTGGCCTTTGCCGAACGCATTGTCGAGATCATGAAAACACCGGTGATATTGCTCAACAACAAGACGCTGGATGTTTCACTGAGTATTGGTATCGCGCTGTCGCCATCGCAGGCAAACAGCGCTAAAGAGTTACTCGAAAAGGCCGATGAGGCTATGTACCGCTCGAAAAAAATATCCGGCAGTTGCTGGCATGTCTCAACCGGTATGCCGCTGACCGTCGTGACGAAAGACTAAAAGGAGTTTCCCCCATGCACCCGTATAAAACGTTTAAAACCTGGTACCAGTTCGCCACGATGGGACTGTGCATTTTGCTGCTGGCCGCCTGTCAGACCAAACCCGCCGGACTGACTCCGGAACAAATCGCCGTGCTGCAAAAAAATGGCTTCACCCAGACCGCTTCCGGCTGGGAACTGGGTCTGGATGCGAAAGTGCTGTTCGGGAACAATCAGGCCAAACTGTCACCTGAAAGTGAACAGACAGTTGAAAAACTGGCGAACGAGCTGCTGCACGTCGGCCTGAGCAAAGTGAACCTCGACGGCCATACCGATAACTACGGCGACGCCAGCTACAACAACGATCTTTCATTGCGCCGCGCCAACACCGTCGCCGACGCCTTTGCGAAGGCAGGCATGCCACGCGCCAATATTCACACCCGCGGATTAGGCCAGAGCCAGCCGGTCGCCAGCAATAAAACGCAGGAAGGCCGCGCGCAGAATCGCCGCGTGTCTGTGATTATCGTCGTATAAGTATTGTCGCGTGAAAATGGCCGGGTGATAAAACGCTTATCGCCCCTTTTATAACAATCCCACCAGATGCAGCGCGGCCTTGCAGTTATCCGTCCGACGCCACGCCAGCGCGATTTGCGTCGTCAATGTCTGCCCGGCAATGGGCAGACAGCGCACATTATTCTCATCGATCTTACCCAATGAAGCAGGCACCAGCGCGTAGCCAAATCCTGTCGCCACCATGCTCAGCGATGAGGTAATTTGCGGACACTGCTGACCGAAGCGCGGCGAGAACCCGGCCTCTTCGCAGGCATGAGTGACGGCGTCATACAGCCCCGGCGACAGGTCGCGCGGGAAGGTAATCAGATTGTCATGCCGCAGCGCCGCCAGCCTGACGTCTTTCCCCTGACTGAGCGGATGCGTTTTCGGCAGTGCCACCATCATCTCTTCGATATCCATCACCTTAAAACTGAACGCTTTGCTGCGCTCGCACGGCAGGCGGATAAACGCCACGTCGAGCACGCCTTCGCCCAACGCCGTCATCAGCCCGGCCATGTCCTTTTCCTGCGGCTCCATCACCATGCCCGGATATTTCTCCCGAAAGCGGTGCAGCAGCGCAAAGACTTGCGGGTTAAACGCGGTCGAGTTCGCAAAGCCGATGCGCAGCGTGCCGTTCATGCCGCGCGCCACCGCACGGGTACGCTCAAGGGCGGCATCGGTCAGTTTGATGATGTTCAGGGCGTCGTCGTACAGCACTTTTCCGGCTTCGGTGAGTTCGACGCCGCGGGTCAGGCGTTTGAGTAAAGGGGTACCAATTTCATGTTCAAGCCGCTGTATTTGCTGGCTAAGAGGAGGCTGGGAGATCCCCAACTGTTCGGCAGCACGGGTGAAGTGTCCCGTCTCTGCCACCGCGACAAAATAGCGCAGATGACGAAGTTCCATATCAAAAACGTCTCAAAGTGAACACCTCCTCATATTGGAACTCAGGGCGGAATGGCGTCAACCTTTAGTTAGCTAAGTTAACCATTCCACTGCGGAGCTCTGCATGAAAAACCATTCTGATTCCTGTTCCTGCGTCGCCGACATCGCCCGTACGGCCACGGCGTTTAAGCAACAGCATCCTGACCGCGTGCTCTATCAGTCTTCGCTGATGAGCGCCCTGCTGAGCGGCGTGTACGAAGGTGAGACTACTATGGCTGATCTCCTCAAACACGGCGATTTTGGCCTCGGCACTTTTAACCGTCTTGACGGCGAGCTGATTGCATTCAACAACAACATCTTCCAGCTGCGCGGCGACGGCACCGCACGACGTGCCAGCCCGGACCAAAAAACGCCGTTCGCCGTGATGACTTTTTTCAATCCCACGAATGAGTACCGCATCGAGCGCCCGCACAGCCGCGAGCAGATCCACAAGGTGATCGACGACGTGGTCGCCAGCCAGAACACCTTCTGTGCGCTGCGCATCGACGGGACGTTCAGCCGGGTCGAGACGCGTACCGTGCCCGAACAACACCGCCCTTATAAACCGATGCTCGAAGCCATCGAAGCCCAGCCGACCTACCACATCGAACACAGTCAGGGCGTGCTGATTGGCTTTCTGACCCCGGCGTATATGCAGGGCATCAACGTCGCGGGATATCACGAACACTTTATTAATCAGGAACGCAGCAGCGGCGGGCACGTGCTGGATTATCAGGTCGAGAGCGGCACGCTGACGTTTGGCACTGTCGAAAAACTGCTGATCGACTTCCCGCAGGACAGCGATTTTCTGCATGCCAATTTATGCCCGGATGATTTGAACGACGCCATCCAGTCTGTTGAAAGTTAATCACCGCAAACACGAAGGAGTGACTCCATGAAAAATTCAGACAGTAAAACCGAGTGGAACTGCGGTGCAGATTTGGTGGTCGCACAGCTGGAAGCGCAGGGCGTTAAACACGTCTTCGGCATCCCCGGCGCTAAAATCGACCGCGTTTTCGACTCCCTGCTCGACTCCAGCATCACACTGGTCCCGGTGCGCCACGAAGCCAACGCCGCCTTTATGGCCGGTGCCGTCGGCCGCCTGACCGGCAAAGCGGGCGTCGCACTGGTCACCTCCGGCCCCGGTTGTTCGAACCTGATCACAGGCGTCGCCACTGCGACCTCAGAAGGCGATCCGCTGGTCGCGCTCGGCGGCGCGGTAAAACGCGCTGATCATGTGAAACAGGTTCACCAGACCATGGACACCGTGGCGATGTTCCGCCCGGTCACCAAGTATTCCGCCGAAGTCACCTCTCCTTCCGCGCTGGCCGAAGTGCTGGCAAACGGCTTTCGCGCCGCCGAGTTTGGTCGCCCCGGCGCAGCTTTCATCAGCCTGCCGATGGACATCGTCAACGAACCGGCCAGCGGTAAACTCCTGACCTCACAGGCACCGGTACTGGGGAGCGCGCCGCACGACGCAATCTTGCAGGTCGCACGCCTTTTGCGGCAGGCCAAAAATCCGGTACTGCTGCTCGGCCTGATGGCCAGCCAGCCGCGTAACGCCGAGGCCATCCGCCGGTTACTGCACAAAAGCGATCTGCCGGTCACCAGCACCTATCAGGCCGCCGGGGTTATAGACCAGGCGTCATTCCACCGTTTCGCTGGCCGCGTCGGACTGTTCAACAATCAGGCCGGTGACCGCCTGCTGCGCAACGCCGATCTGGTGATCACCATCGGTTACAGCCCGGTCGAGTACGAACCGGCGCAGTGGAGCAACGACAATGCCGAACTGGTTCACATCGACGTGGTGCCCGCCGAGACCGACAGTGACTATCTGCCGGACGTCGAGCTGGTGGGCGACATCGCCGACACGCTGGATTTGCTGACCGAACAGATTCATCAGCGCATCGATCTCAGCCCGGCCTCCATCGATATTCTGGAAGACCGCCGCCAGCAGCGCGCGCTGTTAGACCAAAAAGGCCGCAGTCTGAACCAGTTTGCGATCCACCCGCTGCGTCTGGTGCGCGCGATGCAGGACATCGTCAATAGCGACGTCACGCTGTGCGTCGATATGGGCAGTTTCCACATCTGGATCGCCCGCTACCTTTACAGCTTCCGCGCGCGTCAGGTGCTGATTTCCAACGGCCAGCAGACCATGGGCGTCGCCCTGCCGTGGGCGATTGGCGCAGCGCTGGTCGATCCTGGCCGCAAAGTGGTATCAGTTTCCGGCGACGGCGGCTTTATGCAATCGAGCATGGAGCTGGAAACCGCCGTCCGTCTCGGCGTGAATCTGCTGCACATCATCTGGGTCGATGAGGCCTACAACATGGTGGCGATTCAGGAACAGAAAAAATACCAGCGCACCTCCGGCATCCAGTTCGGCCCGATAGATTTCAAAGCCTACGCCGACGCCTTCGGTGCGAAAGGTTTTGCCGTCACCTCCGCCGACACGCTGGAAAGCACCCTGCGCGCCGCCATGGACGTCCAGGGCCCCGCCGTCGTCGCCGTGCCGGTGGACTACAGTGATAATGCGTTGCTGATGGGACAGTTGAATTTGGGGGAGATGTTTTAGGGGGAGGCGCAGAAATATTAGCAGCGGTGAAAACAGGCAGATCGTAAAGACGCCGTAAAATCATCCCTGATGGCTCGAACCGCGCCATCCATGGCGCGGACGCTTTACTCTTCTGCCTGTTTTCACCTTCGGAGATTGGAGTTATTCAAACTACAAAAATGTTTTCCCTGTGGTACTGCAATTGACTCATATCCGGCGGGTAACTGATGGGAAGGCGTAATGCTTTCCCTTCATATTTCTCGAAATTCTCGATCGCAATGTTACTTGTGAGTTTTTTAAGCTTCGGCGAGACGATCATCTCAAGATGTTCGTTAAATGAAATTAACCCGCGATCAAAAGCTTTGTCATGCAGGCTTGAAAGGCATAAGCCATTACTCGGATTTAGACGGTGTTCCACAGCCTCGCTCCATGGACGAATATGACTAGCAACAAGCAATGCGGGTTCTTCTAATTCAGTGAGACAACAACGATATTCATAGGCCGCAAGAACATTCTTGCGAAACAGTTGCTGATCCACTCGCGCTTTAATGATGGTTGTTCTTTCTCGTCCACTAAAGTCTATCGGCCCACTGTCGTGGAGGGTTCTTGCGGGCCTCTCAAGTTTCTCCATCGCACGTAAACATTCAAAATCAAATATTTCCGTGTCTTGATTCATCTCTTGCCACAACATCCGGTCAGTGTTTGAGGCTCCTTTCAGTCCCGACCGTCCGGACTCGATAATAAACGGGTCGAGACTTGCCAGGTTGACTAGCTTCATGGCTAAAGCGCTAGGTGTCCGGCCAATGAGATTAGCATAATGAATAATGTCGGGATTTTTGGAGTGCAACTTACCAAACGGGATTTGGCTATAAAGAGTAAACGCAACCAGCAGTTGGTCACGTGTCCAATGATTTACGCCTGCCATAGAAGCTTATCCAGTTGTTTTATCAGATGTTAGGGGTTCCAGTTACTATGCCAGCTAGATAAGTAAACTCAAAACCCTCATGTTTCTTACTACTACAACTCTTGATATTTCTTCTCATTTACATGTATTTCCAAGACATCTCGCAAGAACGAAAACTGCCTAAAAAAACCACTTACTGTACAAATTCCCACGTATTAGACTCTCCTCACTGCGGCAAAATCCGCAGTCAGAATTAGCGTTCTGTCATTTTCTGGTACCTACAACCCTATGAAGAAATAGGAAATGTGGTACGGTCTGTTCTCACCCAAATTATGGTGGCTCAGACAGTGGCTTCTCACGAAGCACCGGATCCAGAAAACCGGTAACGCTAACGCTGTTTGAGCTACCACCCCGAGGTTAGCGTCTCCAGTGGTAGCAAACTCACTATTTTCTGGAGTACTCAAAATGCCAACCCTTTTCGACAATACCCCGCTGGAACTGGAAGAGATCGTGGATCACTGCCGTGCGCTGTCTTATGCGATTGTGACGCTGGAGAATCCACAGGCGAAAGATCTGTTGAGCTATATTCTGTGTGAACGGCTGGAAGTGCTGAATCAGGCGCTGGAACTGCCGATTGACGATGATGATGGCACAGTGATTTTCATGGCGCAGGAACAGGCAATGGCGCATTAAGGCCGCATAGCTAATGAAGAAAAGCCAGCGCAAACGCGCTGGCTTAATGACTCACGAAGCGTGTGAGATTAGAAATCGTAGAACACCGTAACCCAGGTGGCGTCGGCTTCGTCATCTGATGAGTGCGCCAGCGTGCGCTCCACGTAAACAGACAATCCGTAACCGATGGTGGTACCCGCGCCCAGATAAACGTGGTTGGCGTGATACTCTTCCCCGCCTTTCAGTTGCAGGGAGTCCGCTGCGACATATGGCTGAACGGATTTCAGGAACGGCGCATCGATATTAAAGGTATAACCGACGAACCCTTCTACACCATAACCACTGCCCGCGAAGTAATGATCGACAGGATTTTCACGTGTGCTCGGCACAAAATCTTTGTAATAACTTCCGGTGCCGACGATATACCAGTTATTAGGCTGCCAGGTTAATGCCGTCCCCGACAGCTGCTGGTGATAATCTTTTTCATTATATTGATTATCTTTGACAGTCGCGTCCGTCAGGCTGTATGCCGCACTCCAGACTAAATCTTTGGTGAGTTTATAATCAAAACCTACACCACCGCCATTATTACGGCGATAATGCTGATCCTCACCCGCCTGAATTTCATCTTCAGGCAATAAGTAGTTGGCATACAGCGTCACAGGACCAAAATCATTGGTATATTTAATACTGTTTTTGGGCTTATTGGCGCCGTCGTAGTTGCCGTTAATACCAATGCCCGTGCCGCCCGCGTGACCATCGTTATCCCAGACATCGCTTTTAATCCCGACAACTGAATAATAGATCCCGTACTGGTGGCCGTAGGTTAATGTCCCGTAACGGTCATCTTTAATACCGGCGTATAACTGACGTTGCGTATCGCGCTGAGCACCTTCTGCGTAATGGTTGTCCATTCCCAGCAGGTGTGCCATGTCCACACCCAGCTCGTAGTAACCGATGATCGAGGTGTCTTCAGTGAGTTTATAATCGCCACGGAAGCGGAAGCGGGTGCCGCCATCATGACCATTTTTATAATAGCCCGGCTCCGGACCGTTATTGAATATCCATTCAGGACGGATACTTCCGCCCACCTGTAAACTTAACGGTGCCAGCAAAGAGTTACTCTGCGGGTTTTTATCTAAAACAGTAATCTCGGCCTGCGCGCTCGCCGATAATGCCGACAGCACGACGCCGCCAATTAAGATTGACGCTTTAAAATTGTTCATTATTACCCTGTCATTATTATTTATGTGATGTGTGTGCGGTCTTACGCCGCGTATAAATAATTAACATAGGTAGTTCGCACGACAAAGTGATAAATCAGAAAGTTCCCTATAAGAAAATGTGATATAGAGACCAATAAACAAACAATTTAATTTGTATATGTAAGACAATGAAATAAAATGTATATTTATGGATAAATAAAATACGATGTGGTGATAATAAAGTCAATTGCAAACCATCAGGCTTGCATGATTGACATATTTCATAACAATTACATCAGTAAAATAGCACCTATAATTAAATTACGCCACCGTGATAATTACATAACGTGACAGACGCTACATGTTAAAATTTAACAGACCCCGCACCATGACTTAATCAGAATAATATTTCGATTACTGAGATAATTATTAACCATTTTAATTTTATTATTCTCCAATTCGGTTTTGATGAGGAATTTCCCCTGCCCGCTGCGCCAATTTTGCGAGATACCTTCCATTTATCGCAACAAAATACTGTAAATACATACAGGTTATTTATTTGGTGCATCAACAGGGATAGAGTCATTTCGCAGCGGCAACATCCCTGCCGAAAATGGGATTTCAACTCACTGACAATGGAATGACCATCATGACTGATACCGACAACACTGCTTTTACCGCCAACTCAATCACCGTATTCCGCTCACTCATTGCCGAGCTGGATTTGGGCAACTTCGCCGAAGCGCAACTTTACGATCTCGGTGCGCTGGCCACTGAATCCGCCGAAGGACTGTGTCAGGGATTGCTCTGCCTGAGCGAAGGGCTGGAGAACTGCGAGATGCTGCCGCCGGAGGGCATCGCGCAGGTTAGTGGGTATCTGAAGGCATCAGCCCACCTCATTCCTGCGCTGTTTGAATTGTGTGAGAAAGCCAATAATGGTCTGGCGAAAACCAGGAAGATTACGGCTTATCCGATGTATTAATGCCCCAGGCAAGATCCTGCATCAGATTGTACGCCGTCGTCCGAACATGAGAAGTCAACATATGTTCTTGCACCGCGTTCGGCGAGTTGCTTTCCACTTCGAAGTAGAAATCGCAACCTCCATAGTGAAGTGGCTGGATCAGGATAAATCGCTTATTAAATATGATAAGGCGCACGGATTCATGCAGCCATAACCATCAGACACAGTGCTGATTTTCAGCAATTTTTTGATGTGAAGGGGTTTTTCTGGGGAGGTATTGAAAAAGCTTACAGGTGGATAAAATAGGGCGAAACGCTATTCCGTTAGGGTCGAGAGTTTCCGTACATGTTTTTCAGTTAACAAAAAAAGGCGGGATCGCTCCCGCCTCTCAGGCATTACTACTTATTTCACCGTCAGGAGAACATTAACCTCATATTTAGAGATGTCCACGCTACTATCAAATGTCCTGGCAGAAAAGTGGATCGTCCCGTGGTATACCCCAGCAGGCAAATCTTTGTTATCGGCCACTGTAAAAGATAAATAAGCTCTAGTATCATCCGAGTTTTGACATTTATTTGATGCGTTAAATATTTCCTTAGAGCACACTGTCTCACGCTGTCCGCCAAAAGTAACCGTCACCTCGTTTCCTTTTTCATCGGTCATTAGTATGGTCAAAGGGGACACTCCACCATCGCCATCCGAACTAATAGAAGTCGGATCGGTTGTCGGTGCGTTGGCAATGAACCCCAGGTTAGGATGACCCTTGACATAGTCAGTAGAGTATTTTCCTGAGTACCCGGCAATCACCCAGTCTACATTAACCTTTGTGACAAAGGTCACATCGCTGTTAGTTTGACTGGCATCCCCAAGGCTCACCGTGACCGTTGCATTACCCTCCGCGGTCCCCGAAATACCCACCGTCGCCACGCCGCTGCTGTCGGTCACACTGCTGCTCGCTGTTAACTTATTCAACGTGGTAGCCCAGTTAACCGTGGTATTGGTGATCGGGTTGTCATTGGCATCCATCGCTGTCGCTTTATAGGTCGCAAAATCCTGACCATCCGCAGAAACACTTGGGCGGTCGACCGTCAGATTTAATTTCGCCGTGCTCACATCAGCGATGTACGTCACCGCCGTGGCTTGCGCGCTACTTTGTTGCTCCGTCAGGGTGGCCGTCGCAATAGCGGTACCCGTTTTTAACGAGGTGCCGGTCATGGTGGCCGTGCCGTTTGCCTGTGTCTGGCTGGTGCTGCCCGCCAGTGTCACATTCGCATTATCACGGCTCCAGTCTACGCTAGCGCCATTCACCGGGTTATTATTGGCATCCAGAACCGTTGCGCTCCAGGTCACCGCATCCGTCCCGTTCGCCACAACCTGTGTTTTATCTGCAACAATCGTCACCTTAGCGCTGCTGGCATCAGCAATAAACTCAACCGGCAGCGTTTTCTGGCTACTTCCTGCACTGGCTGTCACCACTGTACTTTGTGCAAGTGTTGAGGTCAGAGTTGCACTGACTACCCCGCTGGCATTGGTCACTCCAGACACCGGCGTGATAATGCCGCTGGCATTATCGCTGCTCCAGTTGACGGTGGCCCCTTGCACCGGATGGTTATTCGCATCCAGTAACGTTGCGGTCAACGTGACAATATCTTTCCCTGCCACGACTCCCGTCGTTTTATCCGCCGTCAGCGTAGAAATCTTCGCTGTCGCGGCATCTGCGGCAAAGACCAGAGAAGAGGACTTCGCGCTCACACCGTTTGCCGAAGCCGTCACGACGTAATCGCTGACATTGGTGGAGGACAGCGTCACCGTGGCAATACCCTGCGCGTTGGTTTTCGTACTGCTGCCTGACAGCGTGCCGGTTGCCGGGTTCGTGCTCCAGTTCACGTCCGTATTGGCTAAGATATTCCCCTGAGCGTCGGTCACTTTGGTGCTCAACGTAATCAGATCGGTACCGTTCGCCAGCGCCTGGGTTTTGTCTGCCGTCACGGCGCTAAGCTGCGTCGTGCTGGCATCTGCGATATAACTCACTTTGCTGGCACTGGCGCTGCCTGCCGGTGTGGTGAGTGCTGCCGTCATGATGGCATCGGCGGTTTTCACCGAGGTTGCCGTGATAGTAGCCACACCGCCTGAGTTGGTCTGCGAGCTGCTGCCTGATAATTTCAGGCTGGCATTATCGCTGCTCCAGTTGACCGCCATATTATTGACCGGGTTCTGGTTGGCATCTTTCACCGTTGCCGTCCAGGTCACTGTGTCGGCGCCGTTGGCCAGCGCCTGCGATTTACTCGCAACCACGTTGCTTACCGTTGCCGTAGCGGCGTCAGCAATAAGGTCAATCGACTGCGTTTTGCTGTCATCGCCCGCCCTGACCGTAATGATTGTCGTCTGCACCTTAGTCGCAATGAACTGAGCCGTCGCCACACCCTCAGCATCTGTCGAACCAGACACCATAGTGAAAGTACCGTCATTGTTATCGCTGCTCCAGGTGACCATCATATTCGGTACCGGATGATCACCGGCATCCACGACGATCGCGGTGAGCGTCACCGTATCTTTACCTGCCACGACTCCCGTCGTTTTATCCGCCGTCAGCGTAGAAATCTTCGCTGTCGCGGCATCTGCGGCAAAGACCAGAGAAGAGGACTTCGCGCTCACACCGTTTGTCGAAGCCGTCACGACGTAATCGCTGACATTGGTGGAGGACAGCGTCACCGTGGCAATACCCTGCTCGTTGGTTTTCGTACTGCTGCCTGACAGCGTGCCGGTTGCCGGGTTCGTGCTCCAGTTCACGTCCGTATTGGCTAAGATATTCCCCTGAGCGTCGGTCACTTTGGTGCTCAACGTAATCAGATCGGTACCGTTCGCCAGCGCCTGGGTTTTGTCTGCCGTCACGGCGCTAAGCTGCGTCGTGCTGGCATCCGCGATATAACTCACTTTGCTCGCACTGGCGCTGCCTGCCGGTGTGGTGAGTGCTGCCGTCATGATGGCATCGGCGGTTTTCACCGAGGTTGCCGTGATAGTCGCCACACCGCCTGTATTGGTCTGCGAGCTGCTGCCTGATAACGTCAGGCTGGCATTATCGCTGCTCCACTTGACCGCCATATTATTGACCGGGTTCTGGTTGGCATCTTTCACCGTTGCCGTCCAGGTCACTGTGTCGGCACCGTTGGCCAGCGCCTGCGATTTACTCGCAACCACGTTGCTTACCGTTGCCGTGGCGGCGTTAGCAATAACGTCAATCGACAGTGTTTTACTCCCACCGACGGAGGTTGCGGTAATCAGCGTCGGATCGGCTTTCGTTTCGCTGAACTTAGCAGTAGCGACCCCCTCAGCATTCGTGACACTGGAAGCCGGAGTGAACTGGCCTGTGCTGTTATCACTGCTCCAGTTGACGGTGGCCCCTTGCACCGGATGGTTATTCGCATCCAGTAACGTTGCGGTCAACGTGACAATATCTTTCCCTGCCACGACTCCCGTCGTTTTATCCGCCGTCAGCGTTGAAATCTTCGCTGTCGCGGCATCTGCGGCAAAGACCAGAGAAGAGGACTTCGCGCTCACACCGTTTGTCGAAGCCGTCACGACGTAATCGCTGACGCTGGTGGAGGACAGCGTCACCGTGGCAATACCCTGCGCGTTGGTTTTCGTACTGCTGCCTGACAGCGTGCCGGTTGCCGGGTTCGTACTCCAGTTCACGTCCGTATTGGCTAAGATATTCCCCTGAGCGTCGGTCACTTTGGTGCTCAACGTAATCAGATCGGTACCGTTCGCCAGCGCCTGGGTTTTGTCTGCCGTCACGGCGCTAAGCTGCGTCGTGCTGGCATCTGCGATATAACTCACTTTGCTGGCACTGGCGCTGCCTGCCGGTGTGGTGAGTGCTGCCGTCATGATGGCATCGGCGGTTTTCACCGAGGTTGCCGTGATAGTCGCCACACCGCCTGAGTTGGTCTGCGAGCTGCTGCCTGATAATTTCAGGCTGGCATTATCGCTGCTCCAGTTGACCGCCATATTATTGAGCGGGTTCTGGTTGGCATCTTTCACCGTTGCCGTCCAGGTCACTGTGTCGGCGCCGTTGGCCAGCGCCTGCGATTTACTCGCAACCACGTTGCTTACCGTTGCCGTAGCGGCGTCAGCAATAAGGTCAATCGACTGCGTTTTGCTGCTGCCTGACATGGCGGCAGTAATCGTCGTGGTTTGCACCTGAGTTCCACTGAACTGCGTCGTCGCCACACCCTCAGCATTCGTGACACTGGAGGCCGAAGTGAACTGGCCTGTGCTGTTATCACTGCTCCAGTTGACGGTGGCCCCTTGCACCGGATGGTTATTCGCATCCACGACGATCGCGGTGAGAGTCACCTTATCTTTACCTGCCACGACTCCCGTCGTTTTATCCGCCGTCAGCGTAGAAATTTTCGCTGTGGCGGCATCTGCGGCAAAGACCAGAGAAGAGGACTCCGCGCTCACACCGTTTGCCGAAGCCGTCACGACGTAATCGCTGACATTGTTGGAGGCCAGCGTCACCGTAGCAATACCCTGCACGTTGGTTTTGGTACTGCTGCCTGACAGCGTGCCGGTTGCCGGGTTCGTGCTCCAGTTCACGTCCGTATTGGCTAAGATATTCCCCTGAGCGTCGGTCACTTTGGTGCTCAACGTAATCAGATCGGCGCCGTTCGCCAGAGCCTGGGTTTTGTCTGCCGTCACGGCGCTAAGCTGCGTCGTGCTGGCATCTGCGGTAAAGGTGACAGAAGGTGCCGGGCTGGCAGAGCCCACCGCTAACTTAGCGGAGACGATCACATTGCTCGCGGTCGTCGTGGTGACCTGAATACTCGCCTCCCCCTGCGCATCCGTGGTGACGTTGCTGGCCGACAGTTTCGCCGTCGGGACGTCACTGCTCCAGCTCACCGGAGCACCTTGAACTTTATTACCATTCGCATCGGTGACCGTAACCCGATAAGTAATAGCATCGGTGCCATTCGCCAGGGCCTGGGCCTTATCCGTCGTCAGACTGGTGATAGCCATGCTGGCATTGTCAGCGGCAAAGTTTATCGCCTCCGTTTTTTTAGCCTCCGTCGTACCGGAACGTGCAGAGACCACGACGTCACCCGCAACGCCTGATGTCATCGTCAACTGGGCGTTGCCCTTCTCGTCTGTCGTACTTTGCTCTGCGCCTAACGTCGCCGAACCTTGTTCGACCATCCAGTCAACTTTTGCCCCCGTCAGCGGCTGGTTTTGCGCATTGACGACATTCGCGACCAGCGTCACTTTATCGGTGTTATTCGCAGTCGCCTGTATTTTGTCTGCGCCGAGACTCATGACCTGCGCAGTTGCCGTGTCAGCACCAAAACTCAGCACATCACTTTTTAGTGACTCGCCCTGTTCGAGATGTGCCGAAACCGTGGTGTTCAGTACGCTCATGCTGCTGACACTGAGAGTGGCCAGCCCGTTATCATCACTGACGCTTTGAGCCGATGAGAGCTGAGCACTGGCATTGTCTGCACTCCAGGATACCTTGACGCCTTTAGCAGGTAATCCTTCCGGTGTTAACACTTTTGCCGTGAGTTGTACGGCATCGACGCCATTCGCCAGTGCGCTGGTTTTCGAAGCACTCAGCGTGCTGAGCACCGGTGTGGTGTCTGCATTTTGCAGCACAATACGCGCGGCGGGCAGCTGCGTGGTGCCATTCGCGACAGGGGTAACATCTGCTGTTCCCGCCACATTACCGCTGGTAAAGGTGCTGGTATAGACGCCCGGAGCGTTTTCGGTAAAGCCTGAAATCTTGGCGTTCTGGACCGGTGCGGTGGTGGTCTGTGCACTGCCCGATGTGGCTGAAGGGGTGAGTTTGAGGGTTGCACTCAGTTGGTTAGCGACGCCCGTGACAGGTTGCTGGCCATTCGCCGCAATCCTGACCGTGACCACCGAAGTGCTGGTGCCATCGGCAATGAGCGTGGTTGGCGTTGCCGTCGTGGAAGCCTGCCAGACGGAAGCATCATAACCCGTCACATAGACGTTCATCTGACTGATATTTGAACCATTACCTTTCGCATCGTAAGCCTTACCACTCACGATATAGTGGTTATTTTCCCCACCATACTGGTACGCCGGTAACGTGATACTGTACTGGCCAGAATTTTTATCCTGCGTAATTTTCCCACCGTGTTGAGTCAGTTCTGCTGCCTGCCAGTCGATATGTTCCAGACCGTATTTACTGTTCACCACCGCATGGACAGGCAACGTGACGCCTTCTGTCCCCTGCATCTTATCCGGCAAACCCAGTGAAATCAGATCTTGCTTGCGATAATCAAGAACAATGGTGTTATTACGGTTCACTAAATCCTGACGGCTTCCGAGCAGTGAGCGTCGCACCGCCACCTGTGAAGGATCGAGTTGTTTATCCAGACTGACGGAAGGGGCGTAGCTAAAGGACAGATTTACCTGAGTATCCTGGGTATCCCCTTTACCCATCTTCTGGCTCATACCCGCAGTCATCAGAGGGAATGGTGTGTAATTTAGACCGACAGTGACCGCATAAGGATCTTTCTGACGGTTATCATCGTCATTAAACAGATCGACGTTATTACCAAAATATTGTTCATAAACAATGCTCGCACCCAGTTGCGGCCAGGCCGGTAAATAACCTTCGGTGCGAATATCAAAACCATTTGCCGCGCGTTCGTCATAATCTTCATAGCGTGAAGAGGCCATCCACTCACTCAAACGTAAATAGCCATTGGCAGATACTTTTAAATAATCCCAGCCTAATTCACTGCCAATACCCAGCCACTGGTGATGATTTTCTGAAATCTGTCGGTCATAAAAGGTATTCGCCCCCCACATCCACTTATCAGAGAAATGGCGGTAGCCCAGACCTGTATTAATAATATTACGATCATCCACCCGGCGCGAACCAAGCTGGGTGAAAAATAAATTCGTTTTATCATCATAAAAAGGTAACAAAAGATCCAGCTCTGCTTCCTCTAAAGAGAAGTTATTATCGGTAGATACTTTCACCTGCGCCGTACCGAACTGATTAAGCCAGTCCTCCACGCTTTGCGCCGCTTTCCCGGTAGCTCCGGAGACAATCGTGCTACTCAGGTCATCGTTCTGCAGCATGTCGCCAGCCTGAGCAGCCATACCAGCAACATCAGCGTCCACATCTGTTTTTTGTATGTCCGAAGAGGGGGAAGCGGAGGCCGGTTCACCGGTCGACACCGCTTTCTGTTGTGCAGATGGCTTTTCAGACGTGGGGCTTGCTATGGCCTCAAACGAAAAGGAGTAGACGCACAAAGAGGAATAAAAGAACTGTACGCCTATTTGCAACAGGCATATTGATTTGGAAATTCGCATAAGATCTTTCGCTCAAAGGGATGTAGTGGAATAAGCCTCGCGAAATAACATAAATCCAAAAAAAAGTAATTTCCGCAGGGTCGAATTAAAATACATTAACAAAGAAAAACTAGCCACTTAATGCATTATTAAGCAAATCTTAATTAAATATTAAAAGCTGAAGCAAACAATCACTTATAAGAATTTAATCAGCGATTTTTCAGCTTTTATATTAAAGGCGTTGATCTGACGCATGCTGGAAATAATAAAACCAGATAACTATTTATATACATTTAATCATATTAAGAAAGAAACCTCGCAATCTAATAACCCCATGCCGTCGCCATCGGTAAGCTTATATGCTTTAGCTTCGGGCTTGGCTGTACGCACCTTCACATCACTGAGAGCCATGTTGAGTAACCTTTCAAAGGTTCTGTGTGGGTACAAACATTATCGAAGCGGGATATACCCACAATTGTATCCACATCAGTAAGTTGATGTAGATTGAATCAGGTTGACTTATGTTGACTGAAAAGCGGGGCAAAGCCTTGCGGGGACTGGATTTTAGGCATAAAAAAAGACCTCAGTTGAGGTCTATTTACATACTGTTGGTGCGAAGGCCGGACTCGCCAATCAATTTCAACCATCTGAATTATAAGTAAATAAATCGAAACACTACGACCTTGTATACTCACTTATATACTCAATTGATTTTGACGTAAAATAACATAAAATCAATAAGTTAGTGAATTGGTGGTTTTGATATTTTACGTGCTTTTTTTGAACAAAAACAGATTTCAGAAATGCCTAGATTAGATGCTTTGCGCTAACATTCCGGAGTAGTGTTTCGCAATGATGTCATTCATCTTGTCGATTAGCTCTGGGCGCTTAGACGTCAAGTGCCCGGTACCCTTCTGGAAATATCTAATATTGAAATAATCATCTTCATAGAGTTGTGATGCTTTCTGAAGACTGATGTGATCCATCAACCGGGTAGATATATCACCACGATTGTCCGGAATGGATTTTCCGTCCAGCAGAAATAGCATCCTTTCCAAATCGGCCAACTGATCTCGCCGCCAGCCACCACTCAGACTGTAGCCCCAGCGATTGTGAGTCACCAGATTGTTGATGATGATTTTCTTTCCAAAGCTGCAGGGGCTATTGGTTTTATAATCCCAGGACAGTCCTTTAAAAACATTGATGACTCCTCGCTCAAATACCTCATCTTTGCTCTGATGCAACTGCTCAAAGGTACTGAGTATGTTGGCTTCACTGATGGCAGGAATATTCTCCCCCTCAAGGCTTTTGTTCCACTGGTCCCTTGCCTGAGCGTCCATCAAACTGAGCATTCCCGATTTTTTCATCAAATCTCGCCATATACCGCGATCAAGATTGCAGGTAATCACCTTCATTGCCGTTTCTGCTTTCTCCATAAGCCAGCAGCCACAGCGAAAGTCTTGTCGCATGGCTCAGTCTCTTGCAATTCCACCGCCAATACTGCTGGTGGTTGCCGAGATGCCTTCAAGCTGGCAGATAAGGGCTTCAGTCTGTCCCAGCGCTGCGTTACGCCCGGAAACGATCCGCTCGATATTGGTCGAGCAGATGAGTTCAGTATGGTCAGTGAGTACTTCAGGTTCTGTCTGCATAATTAGTTTTCCATGCACAAAAGCAAACACGCCAGCCGGGAATGGCTGGCGCATTATGCGGCGAGTAGAAATAAGAGAAAGTTGGGGTGTAAAATCAGGAAGGAGGCTCGGAAAATTTACGTATTCATCAGTCCGGTTGCTCGTCTGGCTCGAAGAATATCGGTAAAATTAATGAACGGTGACGGCTCATTAAAGGAAAAACCACTGCGATCAATGCGCAGCAGGCCATAGCGCTCGACCACAAAATTCACGGCATCTTTCAACGAAATGCCGGATTCGATATGTTCCTGAATAACTGACTCATAGTGGAACGGGGTGTCATTAAGCATCAGGCCGTAATGGCGCTCAAACAGGTACGTCAGAAGTTGTTTCCAGAAGACCACGGGTGACGGGCAATGCTGGGCCTCCCCCGCCAGGGATACGGGTAACGTTTGCATAGTTATTATCTCGTAATTTGAAAGGAAAAGGACTGTGAGGGCGTTGAGGTAACCTAATGATAAATGGGGGGGTTTATGCTGCCACTGAAGGTGTTAGATAAATAATGATATAGACGTAGCCATGCGACCCGAGGGTATCAGCGTCACAAGTCAGGCCATTATGGTTCAACGTAACACTGCGCTGGTGGCGGGGATCAAGCTCACCGGAGAGTAATGCCAGTTCTAGTTGTTTCATTATCAGCGGAAATGTCTGGTCGAGCCGCAGGGCGTCGTCGGCGCTGAATACACCGTTGAAGCTTGCCCGGTCAGCCAGAAAATGCAGCCGATTGCCTTCCTGTACCAGGCGGGCACCGAAGCACGGGGTGATATTGTGCACCAGCCCCCATTGCGGACCCGCTGGGGCGACAGTCGGCTGGGTGACCAGGGTGAGTGGCAGCGTCATGTAAGTATTCCTTGAGAGGTTGTAGGAAAGGAGGCTCGTCGTCCGGGTAATATCGCTATCCCCGATAGTCGGTAAAACGTTCACAGTAAAGCGTGTCGTTGTCCGCACTGATGGCGCAGGGCCAACGCTCTTCGCCGATTAATCGACTGCACAGCGATAAACGGCCAGGGTAATGGATGAGGTAATAGCACTCGGCACAGAGATCGTCATCAGCAATGAGGCGACCGTGGACTTTTTCACTGTCAGACAGGGCATCTGTCATCGCCAACCCTCACAGCCAGCCGCGTTCGGCAAACGATATCGATTCACCGTGACCGATAATCACGTGGTCCAGTACCTTGATATCAACCAGCGACAGCGCCTCAGTGAGCCGCTTCGTGACCTTCCTGTCATCGTCGCTGGGCTCTGCCACGCCCGAGGGATGGTTATGTGCGACGACTACGGCCGCTGCGTTATGTCCGAGCGCTGTTTTGATAATCTCCCTTGGGTAAACGGCGGTGGCGTTGATGGTGCCCATTGAGGTGGTCTCGCTGGCGATAAGGCGGTGCTGATTGTCCAGATACAGCACCATAAATACCTCACGTTCGAGCTCTTCCAACTGAAGCCGCAGGTACTGCATTGTTTCAATGGTAGAACTGAACCCCACTGATTTCTGTTTCATTTGCTTTTCGAGCAGGGTCAGCGCCATCTGGATAACGCGCTGTTGGGTTTGATATTGCATGTCTTATTCCTGTGATTGACAATTGTGGGTCAGGCTTTCGGTATGGCAGCCTGTGCGATGAGCCTTCAAGTCGTGGTTATTCAAGCCGATCCCTTTCGTTTACCTCAGTCAATCAGGGTAAAGATGGCCCGGCTTTCGGGATGGTGCAGGGCGTACTCCCGCAGCCGGTAGAAATGCGTGGTCATGTCGTCGTGCTCTGTGAGGCAGGCGTGGTGGCTGTACGTCATCAGGCAGGCGATAATGCCTGCGGCTTCACGACTGACGGTGGCCCCGTTGCCGTTAAGCTCGTTAAACAGTGCATAGTCCTGCTCCGTGCCTAGGACCATAAACGCGCCGCCGTTGTGTAAGGTATAAAAATCCCAAAAGTCGCCGTGATAGTCCGCGCACAGGCGGTCCAGCCAGGTGAAGATTTTGGGTTCGAGCAGCATCCATTGGGGAACGGTGCCAAAGTGCTGCGGCCAGAAGTTCGGGCGCAGGTGATCGGGCAGCAGAGTCGCGGTGATGGCATCGGTATTTTCAGTATCTGTAAAGAGGTGCTGATTTACGGCGTTATTCATCGGTTGTTCCTTTTGAAAGGTAATAAAAGAGACCCGTTGAACGGGGGCCTCACTGGCGAGAAACAAGGTTCGGGGAATTACGGGAGAGCGGCATTACCGGCGGGTAACATCAGCAGGTGGTACGATCAGGTGCAATTGCGGGCAGAATTGCGCATAGCCGTCAGCATTGCATCGTGAGGACCAGATACCGTCAGCCACAGCCTGCCGGCACAGACTGAGTTCGCCGGGGCGGTAACAGAGATGTGTACACCAGGCGCATAGGTCATCATCAGAAACAGAACGACAGGCGGAGTGGTTTTCCAGGGGTACAGGCCAGACCTCGGCCAGGCGTGCACGTGCAGGCAGGCGCTGCCTCATATCAGGGCCTGTTGCAACTCTTCGGCCATGACCCACAGCGCACGGTTTAATTTGATGTCGCCATCGATACCGTTGACCGCACGGGTGCGGCTGCGTTTGCCCAGCGCCGAATGCCCGGACAGGCCGCCCTTACTGAGATTCTCCTGGCAACGATTGAAGACTGACCACAGGTCGTCTTCCCGGTCTTCATATCGACGCGGGGTCAGTATTTGCGCCTCGGTCACCGGCTGGTGCTCTTCGCCAAACCGGTACGTCAGCGCCGCTTTCGCCAGAGCGTGTTGTGCGGGCGGTGGGAGTATCAGCGACTGCATCGCCTCGCGCTTCTCCTCCACCCGGTCAAAGACGCCGAGCACTTCGTAAGCCCCTTCAATCACCTTTCCAACGATATCGCCGCGGTGCGGAACCCTTATTTCACCAAACGACTGTCCGCAAACGAGCGAGTTAGTGCACACGCTTCGAAAGATCCCAGGAATTAGCTGAAAACTGGATTCGCCACCGTGCGAATTCAGAATGATGATTTCCGGCACCTGCTGACCGTTAATCTGACCGGCGCGGCGCAGGCGCAGCATGTGCTTGGTGTGCTCGCGGCGGCCCGGGTCGCGTACGCGGGTCTGACAGGCGAAAAAGGGTTCAAAGCCTTCGCGCTGAAGGTTCTCCAGCAGGGTGATAGTAGGGATGTAGGTATAGTGCTGGCTGCGTGATTCATGCTTGTCTTCCCCGAACACGCTGGGGACATGGTGCATCATCTCTTCCCGGGTTAACGGGCGGTCACGGCGTATCTGGTTAATGTGACCAAAGCGGCTGGCTAATTTCATGATTAAATCCTTACTGGAGCGACATAAAAGGAAAAGGCCATGCGTCCCGAAGGAGGCATGGCCTGAGAGTGAATGTTTTTTGATGGGGCTATTGCTGTTGCCAGTGATAACCTTACTGTCCTGCAAAATGGAGTGAATTATCCGCAGGAACTGAACGCGGCCTTACTGCTGCGATTTTTTAGCGTTGGCCTTAGCCTTATCCCATGAAGGACGGTTGCTGCCAGAGAACTCCTTTTGCATTGACCAGTACCCGATGGGATATTGCTTAACCAGCACGCCGTTGACGCTAATATCGACCGACAGGTATTGGCCTCTGCTGATGGTGCCTTTCTGGATATAGGCATCAGGGCTGCAGGTGCCGGTGTCGTACTGCTGCCAGGATGCGGTATCCCGCGCTGCGATATAGAAATCGCCAAATGCACATCCGCGCGCCGATTTGTGATTAAGGACCGCGACGTAATATTTGGTGTTAGCGATAATTGAACAGCTGTTGCTTTGCCCGCCGCAGGCCTGCCAGAGCGTTTGGCCGCCTTCACCGGGAAATGCCCAGATGGTATCGGGCGGCGGGGCGTCAGGAGACACGGCTGCGGGTTGAACATCCTGCGTATCGGGCTCACTACCACTAAGTACTTTCACTTCTTCTGCGTCAGGCTTACCCACCCAATGGCCTTTACCGTCGTAATAATATCCCCGGACAAGATGTTCGGCGGGGGCGTACAAAAAGTTGAAATAATGGTTGCCGCAGTTGCCGGTTTCACAAACGCTACCCTGCAACCAGGTCTTTCCTGCTACAGACACCGGCTCAAGCGGACTTTCCGGACCGGCCAGCGTGGCATTTTCGCCTAACAGTCCCGCTAGCCCGACCTCCTTCAAACTCTCCGTGAGGTCCTTCTTGTAAAGTGGATCGGAATTATAGAGATCTGTTGGATAAGGGCAGGTGCCGTTGAAGCCGTTTTCAGTACCGGCTGGCTGACAGCGCATGGCCTGGACGGCTGTTTTAAGGGTGTCTGCGGCATAACCTCTGTTTGCCAGAATGGCTAAGGAAAGTGCCAGCCATCCCCATTTCACGTTGCCAGAAAAATATCGTGTCTTCATTTTTTTCCTTAAATAAAAGGGCCAAATGGGCCCTGTTTTCGGTCTTCGTTACCCGTACTACAATAATCGCGGGGCGATCACATTAGTTGTTTTCCGACGGCTATCAGCCCGGCCAGCCAGCCAATGCACTGTGGTCCGGCGAGCCAGAAAAGACGGGCCTTTAGCAATCCCGTCACGCCTTCTCGGGTATAAATCGCATCCGGCATCAGCCAGAGACGTAAAGCTGCGCCAATGGCCATACCGCCCCCCGGCCCCAGGGTCATCCAGAACAGATAACTCATTCCCTGCCCAAAGCTTCGGATTTCCCCTGTAGCGCTGAAGACGTTAAACAGCACGACAATGAGAGCGATGACGAAGGCAATCGCGAAATATTTAATGATAAGTGGCATAGAGGGATGTCCTTATTTTCTGCACTGCTGAGCGGCGCTCAGCGTGTTGTCCATGAAGCCCGGGGGGACATAACCGGGCTGCTGGCTCATTCTTTGCAGCTCCCCATGGGAATATTTTGTTTTGAGGTTGTCCCAGATACATCCGCAGAGAGCGGTGGTACCGCCGCCGGATTTGCAGCCCTGGATAAACTCGCGTTTATCTTTATCGCCGCAGCCGCTCAGGGCGACGACAGACAGCAGGAGGGTGAAGCGTAGCAGAGGGCCTGCGATAGGTTTCATTATTTGACTCCTTTGGGTCCTAATTGATGTCCAGGGTGTTGTTCCCGGAAGGTGTGAATGACATTGCTGATAAAATGAAAATGCGGGAGCGCGTTGATAAAGCCCTCTTCCGTAATAAGTGCACCGATTTCATTTCGTCGATGAAAGTGCTGATCCGTCAGAGAGACAGAAAGGACCTCTTCAAGCTTGAATACATGGATAGCGCCACGCTGGCTGCTGACCAGGTACCAGTGCTGATGCTGATAAATCAGCCGGTAAGGCTCCAGCTGATCGTGGCGTATTCCCTTAACGAGCAGGCTGATCGTCCGGTGGTGATGAATGGCTTCGACAAGCCGCACAAAGCGGTCTGAGGATGTGCCCATCGGTTGAGGGGAGTGCCAGATCAAACAGGGCGATGTGCCGGATTCATCCATCAGCAGGTGCATAAGCTGCCTGCTTTGCGAAGGGATGATCTGTGCAATACCAGTGTTACGAATAAATGAAAATGCGCCAGGGGAGTGATCGCGCAGTGGGTTTTCACTCAATCGGTAAATCCCGTTATTTCCGAGAATATCGAGATGGATCAGCCGCTGATGAAAATCCCGGCGGAGGGTTCGTTCAGAAACGCCAAACTCGTCCGACAGCGCCTTCAGGGAAAGCGTTTCACCCGTGAGAAGTCGGCTGATAATGACCGACAGCCGGACGGCGAGTTTGTCATGTCGTTGCGCGGGTTCCCTGTTGCGCATATGTCCTCCCTAAGTGAAAAATAGTTAGATAACTCATGAGGTTATTATGCAGGATGGGCCGGACAGGTTATGTCCGGCAGGCGTGACGAATGGCTGGAAAAATGAAATATTCTCCAGTCGGTAACGTGCTGAATAAAATGGAATTAATGTTATTTGTTCATAAAACGAACATGGTGTGGTCACACCCTGTCACTGCAAAGTCACACTAAATGAACTGTTTGAGTGAGGGGACCTGAATCATTGAGTTTCATAACCCCTTTTCTTGAGTGACCGGAGCAGAGTATTAATCAGAATGACGACTGAGCTTCAGACTGTGCAGATCTCTTTCTCCCGCAAGCAAAATTGTTAACAGTAAAATTGAATGTAGCGTATTGCCCGCCTGCGGATATAACAGGCAAAAATGCGCAGCAGAAGGCGAATCGGCCTGTCAAGTATTGGCATTAATCTCTATCCGGACTCAGAAAAACCAATGCCACAATGTGGCCGCGGCATTAACAATCCCGTCACGCACCGTGCTTAGGGCGTTACGCGCCACCGTAGGCAGCGGCACTACTTCCACTATACGACTGAAGAGCTCCCCCAGCAGGTCGCCAAAATCCTTTCTGGCGGTGGTTTCGGCATCCCTGGTACGGTGCTCTTCCTTTACCTGGCGAAATACACCACTGCTGGCCTCCGGTGGCAGGGCAAATATGAGCGTTTCCACCAGGCGTGGGAGGTGGTAACCGGTTTTTGCCGACACGGCATGGACCGGGTAAGGTGTGGAGAACTGGCGGGAGATAACGGAGCTTCTGGCGGTGAGCGTCAGCAACTGACGGGGGGAGGGCTGACAAACTTCCCGGTCCCACTCCAGCGAGGGCTCTGCCTTGTCGGCCTGGTTGATGACGAAAACAATACTGCCCGGCAACACACCGCATTTAAGCAAAAATTGGTGAAAGGTTTCATCGGTGGCGCAGGCGCGGTCGTCGGCCTTCATCACCCAGAGAATGAGATCCAGTTTCGGTAGCTGGTTCTTGTACAGCTGGAGATATTCCCGGTCGTAGTCCAGTGATTCACCGACACCGGGTAAATCAATCAGCGTCATACGGCGTCCGCCCATATCGAGAGTAAAACGAAGCGGTGTGCGGGTGCACCCCTGCACGTCGCTGACCGGGCTGAGGGGCTGCTGAAAGAGGGCGTTGCATAGTGACGATTTACCGGCACCGGTTTTACCCATGATGCCAATCACTGGTTCGTAATTGATGGTCTTGCGGATGCGATCCAGTATCGTGCGGGAGAGGGCTTCGGGGAGAAGAGATAGCTGCTGTTTCAGGGCGTCAATACCCTGTTCGGTTTTATCGGACACATTAACCTCCGTGAGTGAAATAACAAAACGGCAGCGATATTTTCTGCCGTTCTCATGGAGGTAATATCTATCTGAGATTTTTTTAATACGAGTAAGGTCTACAAAGATTTATATTTTTCGGTAATGAGCATTTCAAGTATGTCGCTCATTCTAAGATTATATTCCATGGTCAGCTTATCGAGCATATCTTTTACATCTTTCCTGATGTAGGTGTTGATGGCTTTTTTGTCATCTTCTCGATACTTTTCTTTTTGCTTTTGCTGATGCCATGCGTGATTAATGCGTGCTTTGAAAAGCTCCCGACTGTCTTCGGGGGCTTGCCATAAATCAAACGACGTCAGGGCAGCGAGATAATAATCACGTCCCGATGAGGGAATGAAAAATTGGCTTACGGGAACCGTCTTTCCCTGTGATGCCTGTTGTTTTTCTTTTAATCTGGACCAAAACCAGCGGCATAACTCTTCATCATCAGGATTGAGCCATTTGAACCGCGGTGGTCTGTGGTGATTCTCAAGCCACTGTTGCTTGAATAATTCCAGATGCGCCATTTTGCTCCCTTTCTGAACCAGGGCGTGTGCACCGTCAAAGTATTCTATTATTATTCGCATCCGTTCCTGATGGGTGGAAGGAGAATCGCCCAGGCGCAGGGATTGATAGGTATTAAGTCTGGGCGATTCTGTTCGAAATGTGGTTTTTCTTACCCTGCCGTTGTCCCGGTCTGTGGAGAGGAAGTGTGAATGGTCCTCGGTATCAATATACATTTTGGCCCACACAAAGAATGCAGCGAGCTCATTGTTTTTTAACCACGAAAAAGCTGCCTCTGGCAAAATAGCATAGCCCGCCATTATCTCAAGATTATTCACTTCTTGATTATGTAAAAAATCAAATTGGTATTTATTGTCCAGAAACGTATTGACGTTTCGCAGACAGTTATCGGCATTGCCAGGGTCATACGCTGGGAATTCCCCCGGGTACTTATTATCGAGACATTGCGCATAAAAACGACAAACGCGCCAGTCTTTGCTTTTGACCTTCACATTCTCTTCAGGCATTCCATCTTCCTTTTGCGTCCATTAACGGTAGCTCATCGTAGGCTAAAAATGGCATGATTTCATCTATCACTAAGTGATTTATTAATGGTGAAGAGATGATTAATTGCAGTTGATAATTGATAATGTCCTGCTATTAAGACTGTAAAAAACAGTTTACATAATGATTTTATAGCTATCTAAAAGAAGGGTAAACCAGTGAGGACAGAAGATAGCGGCATTTTAGACGGTTTTTTCAGTTACAGCTGAGGGCTGCATAACGTATTCGTGGGAAAATGTATGAGGTGTGTTAACGTTAAAAAAGCTGGCGCTGATGTGTAAGTGCTTGGTCGATGCTCGAGAAAGGCGCAGTGCCGTTCATGAGAAAGAGTATCTTTAGTCATGGTGGAAATGTGTAAATTGAAAAACGGTATTTATTGAGAGTGTTACCTTTCAGTTAATGTTTTGATGGTCTGATGAATCCTGCGTTGAGTACAAAACTGATAGATAATGCACCCTAACTTTAGAGTAAGTCATAGCGGTCTCTGGCTGTTGAAATAACTGCAGTAGAACAGACCAGGACAGGGAGTATGTTACGTCACACCCTTTTTTTTATTTGTTTATCTTGTCGGATTGGTAATATATCTTTTTAGTCATAGTGTATTATTAATAATGCCTGTGTATTGATTAAATACACAGGTGTTGATGTGCATTCTCAGTATTATTTATGTCTGATAACTCACACGTATGCTTTTGATGGCTGCATAAAGAAAATAAACATGCATTTTGGTAATGCTACCATTAGTAATATAAATACGGCTGATATTGTAATTCCCTCATGCACGTTGTTATACGTGCGTGGTTGCTTTGTGCTGCTGAATGTATTAGTGGTATATGAGTGCGATTACATAGATTTGAAAATTGCAGGAGGTAAAGTAACGGTGTGGAACCTATTGACTTAAATGAAATGAGTGAATGGCGTAGAGCGAAATGTCGCACTGTGAACTATATACTCAGGAGTAAATTTGCATAGGATAGATGCATTGGCTACCTAGGGCATGGGCGGTAAATACTCTGTGGTTTTATTTTGTCATTTACAGGTTCGGGGAGTCTGTGTAGAGAAATATATTGCAATTAGCCCTGGTTGTATAATTGGTCACCCTTTAGGTAAGCGAATGTGGAATGCTTTATCGGTAATACGGTGTGCGTGTAACATCATTTATCGTTCCAGGGTAAACAGGCAGCTGTGAGATTTCATTGTTTCAGTATGCGCATTGGTAAACGCGAGGCTATAGGGTTTTCTGCTGGTCAGTACCAGCTGTTAATAGACGTTGATAAGCTACCTACGGTAACTTTAGTTTTCTGTGGAACCCATCCCAACAATAATTCATAAACATGGCGTTTAGGCAATACCGCGCGATTAAAGGACTCAGCGTGGTGTGAGACCGCTATTTGGGGCTGAGTTGATGGAGGGCGTGGTTTCGAGAACCGGCGTGACCTACACGAAAACGTCCTGCTTTTCTAAGTACTTTTTTACAGCGCACTTCATCACTATGTGTTTAACAACCTGAGTGATGAGCAATGGACAGAGAAATTATTATCGATGAAGTCTACGGGCCGCTGTGGTCGCATTACGTTGTGCGGATGGAAGAGACTATTCAGAAAGCGTTGACAGCGCACACCCGAACCCTGGCCCTGCGGGTGGATTTTCATTTTCCTGAATGTGATGACGTGGTGCTTGCTGCTATGGATAACAAAGTCATCACCCGCGCTATGGCGTCGCTGAGATCGCAACTCACTGCGCAATGGCTGCGAAAAGTTAGGCCGGAAGAGCGATTTCACTGGACTGACTTGCGCTATATCTGGGCTCGGGAGTTTGACTGGTTTGGAGTTAAACCCCATTACCATATTTTGCTGCTGCTCAATAAAGACGCTTACATGTCTCCGGGTAACTATCAGTCGGATGAGACGAATCTGGCGACGATGATCATGGCAGCCTGGTATCGGGCTTTACGGCTAGCGGTACCCGCTGATCCAAAAGCTCGCTCGCTGGTGAATTTCCCGGCCAACCCATGTTACTGGCTCGATGCAAACAGTGACAATCTTGAGTCTGCGTATTTTGATTTGATTTTTCGGGTGAAATACATGGCGAAAGTCAGAAGCAAGCACCATGAGGACGGGTATCGGCTATTCGGCTGTAGCCAAAACTAATGTCAAGCCTCCTCTCACGAGGGGCGGTTTTTTTTACAGCAACGCTGGTTGGTATAGCGGAGTTGGCTGGTTAACCCCAATAACCACCGACTCCGGGTTTTATTTACCTACCGGAGATATTCATTATGACTACCACCCTTCCCTTACTGGCCGATCAGTTTGTTGATATGACATTTATCACGACGTTTACCGGGATGACCGACAAGTGGTTTTATAAACTTATTCAGGACGGAGTCTTCCCTAAGCCCATCAAGCTCGGACGTAGCTCTCGCTGGCTGAAAAGCGAAGTGGAAAGCTGGATGCAGGAGCGTATTGCGCAGTCCCGCTCGTAACTCATCACTCCGCCAGCCCCCTAAATCCACGACTCACCGACCCAACCTGAATCACACTCCGCCATTCGCATTCCGTAAGTCTGCCCATCCCGGGACTGCTTTCGCCTGCGTGTCGTCTGGCGGTAAGGAACAACCCCATGTATGCCAAATCTTTTATTGCCCATGCTTCACGTGGACGCCTGACTTCGGCGACCACAGCAAAAACATACCCTTACGACCAATACACCTGTCACCTGTGCAAAAGTGCGCTGGTCTTTCATCCGGAGTGGGGCACGCATCGCCCTTGGTTTGAACATACCGCAGAAGCTCTCACTAAGAATGGTCGCCAACATTGTCCCTACGTAATTGTCGTTCTCGGGGAATGGCATCTTATGCAGAGACTACGATATCTGGTGAATGATCCACACCCAGTGGTGCGTAAGGCTGATTGGCAGTGTGCTGGTTGTGGCAGCCACTACCACGGAGAACGTTACTGCCGCAGTTGTCGTACAGGGGCTTACAGTAAGGAAGTGGCGTTGGTGACACCGCTACTGCTCACTACCGTAGCGGGAGGTGCCGCATGCGCATGCTGAAGTGTTATCTGGCAAGCAACAGGACCGGGGAGTTTGTTGTAACAAAACATGCGATGCGTTCACCCAGCAGGGAATGGACCTGTGTCTCGTGCGGTTGTCCCTTGGTGCTTCATGCTGGCTTGCCCGGGGAGTCCCCCTGGTTCGAGCATGATCAGCACACCGTCGCCACGAATGTACTGATGAACTGTGCGCACTTGGATCCGCAGGTCAAGGCCGACGTCCGGTTAAACCAACTACGCAAGGTTATCGGCGAGCTAGACGCTCCTGCTAACGTGCTGTCATGGTACTGCGCATGGTGTGGCAGCCATTATCACGGGGCCAAGTTATGCAGTGCGTGCGGTACCGGGATCTACAGCATTGAAGAAGTAAACTGGCAGGCGAATTACGCCTGAATTATCCGTACGGCTCAATGTTATTAGGCGATACCGCTTCCTATTAAAAACATTCTTACACCCGCGAATGCCTGGGGATATGCGTGGGGGAATACTGAACAGTATAGCGCTCAGGCGTTCTTTACCGCAGTTGCTGAAAACCGATAATGATCTGAATTTGCAGGGGAAATTTTGGGCAGTGGGTGTATGAAAGAGGGATAAGGATCGACTTCTCACGCCCGGGAACACCGACGGACAACGCTATGTTGGAGTCCTTCAACGGCAGGTTAAGGCAGGAATGTCTGAACGAGAACTGGTTCGTACCTCTGGAGAATGCACGGTGCAAAATCGAGGCCTAGCGCATACACTATAACCAGAGTCGTCCCATTCTTCACTGGGCTGGATGACACCCTCCGAATTTGCCGAAAAATCTGCCGGTTGCCAGAATATGCAGCCAGAATGAAGCTGGTTATTCCTGATTATGGCTTGATCAAATACGAGGAGCGGGCCAAGGATCCGACATTACTAATTGGGCGTGGTATCTAATCTTGCAGGCAGGTCAAATGAATTATTTACTGACGCAGTCTGCTGCATAAATCAGCCCGACTGAAGAATTTAATTAATTGATTTTTAATAAAAAATAATCATAAGAGTTTGCGAAAAAGTTCAAGATTCGATCTATTGTTTACTGGCAATGTTCCCAGATTTTAATCATGGAAAATACTAATATTTTATTAGAACGGTCATGTCTTATTGAAGATAGCTGGAAAGCACGATTAATAACCTGGAGAATACATGAAGCTAAATACAATTCGGTTATCCGGTTTTCAGTCTTTTGGTCAGGAACCTACCGAACTTAGTTTGGAAGATATTACTTATCTAATCGGTCCTAATGGTTCAGGTAAAACTGCAGTACTCCAGGCTTTATGCAGACTCTTTGCTTTCGATCCAACATTGCGTCGTGTCCATCGTTCAGATTTCCATGTCCCTTTTGATGAAGAAGAGGCTCCTCCTGAGCGCCAGCTGTGGGTAGAAGCTGATTTTCTATTTCCCGAACTTACTGAGGACGAGGATAACAGTACCGTAGCTCCTCATTTTGGCCACATGCGACTTGATGAGCAGGAAGGTATTCCTCGTGTGCGTTTCCGCCTCACGGCCACTATGGGACTTGATGGGGACATCGACGAAAACTTAGTGTATGTCTTAGATATCAATGCTGATGGCTCTCCTCAAAATACCGCGCAGGTACCACGAGCAGAACGCAATCATATCCAGATCCACTACTTACCTGCCAGACGTGACCCTGCAGACCATATTGCTTACGGCGCGAACGCTTTACTCGGGCGTTTACTTCGCGCCGTACGTTGGGATGCTGAGCGCGATACGATTAAGGGGCTGACCGATCAAATAAGTGACAGCCTTGCAGCAAACCCTTCAGTCAACGCTTTCAGTGAAAGTTTGAAAACGACTTGGGCCACTCTACACAAAGGCAAATTTTTTGCTGATCCTAAAATCACATTTGTGGCATCTGAGATTGAAGCCTTGTTACGACATTTGTCGGTTTCGTTTACTCCCGGCCATGATGGTTCGCTTGTCGATTTTTCGCGTTTGAGTGATGGCCAAAAATCAATGCTTTACCTTTCCTTAGTCCTATCGTCTCAGGCGATTGGTAGAGCCGTGCTCGCCGAAGAAGATGTATCTTTCGATCCCGATAAATTACGTCCACCGGTCTTTACACTGGTCGCACTTGAGGAACCAGAAAATAGTCTTTCTCCTCACTACCTGGGACGTATTGTCAGTGCTTTGAATACCATGACGAAAAATGCGGATGCACAAGCTCTTATTGCAACTCATGCTCCCACAATGTTGCGTCGAGTTGCCCCTGAGTTAATACGTTATCTGCGGCTTACAGAGGCTAGGAAGACACGTGTCACATGCATCCAATTACCAGAGAAAACTAATGAAGCACACAAGTTTGTAAGGGAAGCCGTCCAGGCATTTCCTGAAATCTATTTCTCGCGTCTGGTAGTACTTGGCGAAGGTGATAGTGAAGAGATTGTATTGCCGCGTTTGCTTCAGGCCAAAGGTGCGCCAGTTGATGAGTCAGCAGTCACGATAGCTCCATTAGGCGGTAGGCATGTTAATCATTTTTGGCGTTTGCTTTCAGCGTTGCAGATCCCCTATCTGACATTGCTTGATCTCGATGTGGCTCGTTACGCCGCTGGCTGGGGACGAATCAAGTACGTTAATGATCAGCTTACTGCATATGAGCCAAGCAAAGTACTTCCAGCCAGTTGGGAGATTTCAAGGTGGAATAATGATGTAACACCAATAAGAAGCCATCATTTTTTTAAAAATGAGGATCAAAGTGGACAAGCTGATATCTTCATCGAGCTTAAGAAAAAAGGTGTGTTTTTTTCCTGCCCAATGGATCTCGACTTTTCCATGCTCTTGGCTTATCCAGAAGCCTATAGTGTTGCTAAAGAGAAGCCGGATGAGTCAACAATCAAAGCTGTGCTTGGTAAAAGCTATCACGATGTTTCTCAATATAGTGAAGACGAGCAGAATTTGTTCGCTACGTATCATCAGCGCTTCAAACTTGGAAGCAAACCAGCAGCACACATTGATGCATTAGGTAAGTTGAGTGACCAGGAATTACTCGCAAAAATGCCTGAGTCACTTAGCAAACTAGCTGATGCCGTCATTGTCAAACTAGCGGAGCTACCTGAATGATTGCCGTTGAAGCATGGCAACCCGCAGATGGGTTGACGCTTGAACCAAATGCGTTGCGTGCGGTGAAGGAGCATGCGCGTTGTCTTGCGCTCACTGCTGGGCCGGGTGCCGGTAAAACGGAAATGCTTGCGCAACGAGCGGATTTCCTTTTGCGTACAGGGACATGCCGATACCCTAAACGGATTCTGGCAATTTCGTTCAAAGTTGATGCCAGTAGAAATCTAAAAGAACGTGTCGAAAGGCGGTGTGGGGCAAATCTCGCCTCGCGCTTCGACAGCTATACTTTTCATGCATTCGCCAAGCGCATCATTGATCGTTTCAGACTAGTACTCACGGGAAAGGATGCCCTAGATGCTGGGTATAACATCGTAGACAAAAAAAACGGGCCTTCTCGCGTTCAGATAGAATTCGGTGATCTAGTACGGCTCGCTATTCAGATATTACAGACCTCCAGAATAGCCCGAAATGCGATTCGACAGACTTACAGTGATGTTTTTCTGGATGAGTTTCAGGATTGCACGAATTTACAGTACGACTTGGTTAAGCTAGCTTTTCAATGTACTCAAATTCGCCTCACTGCGGTGGGCGATACTAAGCAAAAAATCATGAGCTGGGCGGGGGCGCTGGACGGAATTTTCCAATCCTTTGCAAATGATTTTAATGCAGTACCACTTAACATGTATCGTAATTTCCGTTCTAAGCCACAATTGTTGCGAGTTCAGAACGAAATTATTCGTACGCTTGATCCTACTTCTGTCATGCCAGACGAACAATTGGATGGCGACGGAGGTGAGGTTTATGCATGGCGTTTTGAAAATAGCAAAGAGGAGGCTATTTATTTGGCGGATCTAATTAATAGTTGGATCAATACAGAGCAATTACCACCCGCTGATATTGCAGTCCTAGTATCTAAACAGCTGGATCTCTACGCTGACCATCTTATGGCAGAGCTGGAAGCGCGTGGAATTCCATATCGTAACGAGCAGCAAATGCAGGACATTACTGTCGAACCAGCAGCTCGCTTAATCGTAGATTATTTATCATGCCTCTACGGTCAACGTGAACCTAAAGCTTGGATCCGTTTGATGAACCAGTTGATTCCTTTTGCCGACGATGAAACCCAGTCCAGTGAGCGAAAGGATCTTGACCGCTTACTAAAAAAACATCGCAAAGAAGCCGCGATTGCTGAACTATTTAATTCACCTTTCTCTGGTTGGTGGGATTTTGTGAGAGCTTTCTTAAAGCATATCGGTTTCGAAACTCTCGTAGCTTTGTCTCCTGATTACGAATCCCGTAAACGTCTGCTAGAAGTTGTCCGCGATACCCGAGTACGAATTGAAGATTTACTTAAGATTGAACCAAACTTGCCTCAAACACTCGGGCGTTTTGCAGATGACCAAGCAGTCCGCATTCTTACAATTCACAAAAGCAAGGGGTTGGAATTCGATTCTGTCGTTATCATGGCAGTAGAAAATGAAATTTTCTTTGGTAATCAGGATGAAAATCGCTGCGCATTTTTTGTTGGAGTTTCTCGAGCGAAAAGGAGAATAGTACTCACTCATTCAGAACAACGCGAACGCCCTGCTGATTATACGAAACGATGGGATAATCATCGCTCTGTTCAAGCAGAGTATATGGGCTACGTCCTGCCGTTTGTTAAGTAATATAGCTCTCGCCGGATTGTAGATAAATGCACTGGAAGCCTTTTTCTGGCTGAGTATTCAGTGTATCACTGCCAATTTATCGACCCTAAGAAAAACGGGGATGAAGATCGCAACGTCTGGAGTTGAAGTATTTAATACTCAAACGGGAACGACAAAGCGCATTTCGGAGTAAAGGCTGAAGTCGTAAATATGCATTCAATAGTGTGAATTCTAAATATTTAAGTTATCTATTGCTGATATCATCAGCTGTTGGCAGCGCATTATTATCCCCCCTTTTGTGATGTGGTTTTCAATCGTCAATCTACTGCCGCTAAGATTCTGCGTTGTAGAAAACGAGCCGCTCATAATGCCAGGCACAGGATACCGGAATTCACCTTGCTACTATTTGGTTTTGCTGAGAGCTAGATTGGGCAATTTTCGGCCAGTAGCTGTTTCGGCATAAAATGCAAAGATAGCCATTTGAAGTCGACTCAATCGCCCTAAGTGCTAACATGGGATCAATAATTTTTGTGAATAGCGAGGTAGTGCAGTTATGGATGACAGAAGTTGATCTTGACCCGCCATCTCCGGACAGCTTTTGTATCTTAAGTTAACGATGCCCGCTGCCGCCGGTATTCCCTCGGGGAGTGATATCCCAGCGCGCTGTGCGGGTGGTTTTCATTGTAATGCGTGAACGCTGCTGCAAGGTTTCGCAGGGCTGTTCTCACATCCGGTTTTGGCATGAACGCGATATAGTCTTCCTTCATCGTTTTCACGAACCGTTCGGCCATGCCATTACTCTGCGGACTGCTCACCGCTGTTGTGCAGGGCTCCAGATTCAGCTCTCTGGCGAACCTCCGCGTTTCATGCGCGGTATACGCTGAACCGTTATCCGTCAGCCACTGCACCGATCTGTCCGGTAACCTGCCGCCGAAGCGCTTTTCTACCGACCTCAGCATCACATCCTGCACGGTCGAACTGTCGTAGCCTCCCGTGCTCGCTGACCTGCTCCCCGTTGATTAGTACACCCCGATATTAGTAATGTCTTCATAAGCCACATGAGGACATCCCCATGAAGAAGCGTTTTTCCGACCAACAGATCATCAGTATTCTCCGCGAGGCCGAAGCCGGAGTATCCGCCCGTGAACTCTGCCGCAAGCACGCCATTTCCGATGCCACGTTTTACACCTGGCGTAAGAAGTATGGTGGTATGGAGGTGCCTGAGGTTAAGCGCCTGAAGTCGCTTGAAGAAGAGAACGCCAGACTCAAGAAGCTGCTTGCCGAAGCCATGCTGGATAAGGAGGCGCTTCAGGTGGCTCTGGGGCGAAAGTACTGACGACAGACCAGAAGCGGGAAGCAGTGGTGTTGATGTGTGATGCGACCGGTCTGTCGCAACGTCGTGCCTGCAGACTCACAGGTTTATCCCTGTCGACCTGCCGCTATGAGGCTCAGCGTCCGGCTGCAGATGCACATTTATCAGGGCGCATCACTGAGCTGGCACTGGAGCGCAGGCGTTTTGGCTACCGTCGCATCTGGCAGTTGCTGCGCCGTGAAGGGCTTCATGTTAATCATAAGCGCGTGTACCGGCTTTATCACCTCAGTGGCCTGGGCGTAAAACGCAGAAGACGTCGTAAAGGGCTGGCAACAGAACGTCTGCCGCTGCTCCGTCCGGCGGCGCCCAATCTGACCTGGTCGATGGATTTCGTCATGGACGCATTGGCCACCGGTCGCAGGATCAAGTGCCTTACCTGCGTGGACGACTTCACGAAGGAATGCCTGACGGTCACTGTTGCCTTTGGGATTTCGGGTGTGCAGGTCACGCGTATTCTGGACAGCATTGCGCTGTTTCGCGGCTACCCGGCTACGATAAGAACTGATCAAGGCCCGGAATTTACCTGCCGCGCGCTCGATCAATGGGCCTTTGAGCATGGCGTAGAACTGCGGCTTATCCAGCCCGGCAAGCCTACACAGAACGGATTTATTGAGAGTTTTAACGGACGCTTTCGCGATGAATGCCTGAATGAACATTGGTTCAGTGACGTCAGTCATGCCAGGAAAACCATCAGTGAATGGCGTCAGGATTATAATGAGTGCCGCCCGCACTCCGCGCTGAATTATCAGACGCCGTCTGAATTTGCGGCGGCCTGGAGAAAGGGTAATTCTGAGAGTGAAGGATCCGACATTACTAAGTGAGCGTTGTATCTAATCCTGGGGGCAGGTCACGAGATACGATTGGCTTCGGTGAGTCCATTGATGCGTGTATTCATAAAGCACTCACACATCGTCCTATTAAAGTGTTCTGCATATGTGATGCTGACTATTTACACTCAGCAAAAACGGTAGGTTCCGGCTTACACCGCGAATTGCAAATTCTTGAAAAAATTGCTCACGAAGATCAAGTGAAAATTATTCCTCTGATATTCGAGTCTGATTGCATTCGAGACCTCCCGGCCCCACTTGCAGGCAGGGCTTACCTAGACCTTGCTGAATTACATAAACGTAATTTATTTATTGGTAATGAAATGTATGCTTTGGCAGAGGGGATCTCTCAAGCCGAAATGAGTATCTGGATTAAGAAAAAAATAGCCTCGAGTGACCTAAATAGCTGCGCCTAATACCGCTACACTTTTGCCTGACCATGTTTTCCTCCGGGGAATGGGCTGGCGGTTTCCATAAAATGGCGGACCTTTTTCAGTAACTGCCACATTGAGCGGCACTGATGATTACGGGTTATCGTGTCATGAAGTGCCTGCCATAGCCGTTCCACATGATTCACCCACGGCGAGTAAACCGGCTGGTAAATTACCCTGAACTTGGGATTTGCTTTCAACCAGCGCTGTGTTTCGCGGCTTTTATGGATAATGTAGTTATCAACGATCAGCGTGATTGTTTTCGCCCGCCGGTAAGTGGCTTTCAGGTGCTTCAGCAGAGCGATAAACAGCGCTGAACTTTTGCTGTTGCCGCCCACGTAGCTGACTTTACCCGTGCCACTGTGCAGTGCGCCGGCCAGATAGTATTTTTCGTTCTGCCCCGGCGTCACTACCCGTTTCTGCTGTCCGCGCAACTGCCAGTCCGCACCGATTTTAGGATTAAGGTGAATATCCACTTCATCTTCATAAAATACCGGATGCTCTGCGTTGCATTCATCCAGCGCTTTGTGGATTACCGCCATCTTTTCATCTTTATGTGGGTCACGGATGCGCAGAGTTGGCGCGGCCCTGCGCCATACAAGCCCCGCAGATGGCAACCAGCGGCGAACGGTTCCTGCATGTAACTGGCAACCGGTTATCTCATTGATTTTTATTGCCAGTAATTCGGTGCTCCAGCGTGAACGTTGATAACCAAAATCGCCGGGAGAATGCTTTATCAGCTCACGTAACAGGGTGCAGATATGTTCAAAAGGCCAGCGTCGGGAGCGCCCTGCGGGTAAGGATTTCAGGCCTTCAATACCTGAGTGCGTAAACCAGTTAATCCAGCGACCAACGGATGAACGGGCACAACAGAGAGTTCTGGCAACATCGCTGACCCGTTCACCCCGATGAAGCATCAGCATGGCCGTGAGTCTGCGGGCATGATTTTTATCGCGCGTTTTATGAATAGCTTTCTGCATCAGGCGTCGTTCGCCACGGGGTATTGGTGCTATGATCGGCATCGCTCAGTCCGGTTGGTGGTTTTGGTTGGTTTGGCGAATGATCAGATCGCGCAATCCGGGCTGAGTTCCCTTTCAGTGATCTACTATTCCGCGCAGCTATTTAGTTAAACTGGCAAAGCATCATTTTCAGGGGTTGGATATTGAACTCTATGGCAATGGCCGCACACATGAAGTCACACTGAGCCCGCAACACCCCCTGCTTGCTCCACAGTGGATGTTGGACAGCAAGGAGTGGGGTTATATGCTTACTGACGAAAATGCAACGTTTTGTCCAACGAAAGGGCGCTGGCACTGGGATTATTCCACACCATCAAGGGGCATGAGAGCTCTAGGTACAGCCGCTATGTCGGTATTTTTTCCGGGACAAACAACTTCTGGCGACCAGGCTGCATTTCATCGGGCGGGTAACGTTTTAGCTCAACGGTTTTTTGCCATGATATATAAGCATGAGCCTTTTATTCTCAACTCAGAGGATATAATAGGATTATTAATTAATAACGATGATGGATATAGGGCACTCGAGTTCTTGTTGAAATCAAAAATATAATCATTACGCAATTAATGTGTTGAGCTTGTATATTCCTAAGCATCAAGCCAGTACTAAGACCTTAGGAAAAGCCTCGCTGCGAGGACAGGAATTGTCTACTGAAGCGAGGGCACTCCATAACAGTAATAACGGCGCCACCGTTTAAATCATGCCAACAACCAAGAGAGATCTCTTTTAAGGTTTTCCATATGTGAATCAATGTAAGATTTTACCATTGCAGCATATTCCCGATCAGGTTCATAGCAGGCCTGCAGCGCATCAATATCTCGCCCGATCTTCGCGAGACAACGATCCCGAGCCTCGCAGGATGACATACTCGCCGTGATATCTATCAACTCGGAAATACTTCTCACTTGAACTGCAACAGGTTGCAGCACCTCCGCTCGCACTGTCACCAGCCCAAAGCGATTTAGTCCCATAACTTCAATACTTTTTACACCTTTCTCATCTGGGAGATTATCCACTGATTTTGCAAGCAGTATAGGGATTTTCAGATTATTGATATGCCAAATAAGATGGTCATCAGGATCATGATCGCAAGGATTAATCAACAAGGGTACTTCAAGGCTTAGGTCGTCTTGGCTTACCTGAGCCCGATAGGCTCCGGATACAGGAAAGGCGCACTCCTTACCCGCATTTTCAGCCTCATTAGCAGAAACAATGGTGCCATCGGCTTGCAGAGTATAGGACTTCTGTCCACGGCGGCGGTTACAATCCGTGCAAGATGGCAATAAATTATTCCACTCCAGTGCTAGCCACCAGTAACCAGGGTGTCCCAGATTCTCATTCACTTTTCCTTTCGGGCGGTAATGTTCAACATCCATTTTCTGAGTACCGATGTATTTACTTTCGCAGTAGGCACATTTCCCATGAAAAAGGTGTTCCAGCGCCGCTACGATATCTTCTTCTTTATATCTCTTAAATTTATATGTTTTGGTGGGTACTGGTATAGCTGTGTAATATGTTCGCGCGGCAACACGCTCATTATCCACAGCATTACCAACAGTGGTAAGTGAGTCTGGCACCGGCTCGATCGAGCGATCAACTTTAAGCATGCTCAGTAACCTTTGTGCTTGAGAACATTCAGGATAGCTCTGATGGCATCCTCTTTTATATCTTTGGCCTTTGGCCGTTTTCGCGTTACGGCATCCAAATATCGAGCCAGCGCCTCATGTACTACACGCTGGCTCAGGGTCGTACCCAGCACCGTCATTTCACTGAGTTCACGTTCAATCTGAAGAATATAGGTCGCTTGATTGCCCTCTCCCTGTAGGGTTATTTCTTCCAGCTTCCGTTCCAACTCCGGATCGTTAGGAGAGAGCAGACCAAAATATTCGGAAGTCAGTAGCTGTTCCGTTCTCAAACCTTGGAACCCTGGAAGATCGTCTTCTTCGGTGATGATGTGCGTTTCATCACGTTTTAAAACATGAACTTCACCGTCATACATCCCCCGCAAGCAAAGCGGGTCGTGGGTAGTAAAGATGAACTGAACATTAGGCATAGCACGCCGGAAGGCCCCCACCACTTGCATTTTCCATCGTGGATGTAAGTGCGTTTCGATTTCATCAATAATGACTATCCCTGACGCATATTCAAGATTATCCCAACGATCCAACATGTGACGCATTATATCGATAGCAACATAAAACAACGCCTTGTAACCATCACTCATGTTTTCCAGCGGTGTATTACGTTTGTGTGCTTGCACCATGATGTGGCTTTGCTCATTGCGAAAAATGATGTCATCCTGTTTTAGAGCAAGTATCTCTTTCATTGCCTTGGCAACCGACAGAAACACCTGTTCCTTACACTCCTGCAGCCACCCAGTTGGATTTGAAAGTAGAGCAACCGGATTGAATAACGTGTTACTTACAGTACTTTTGCTCTTGCCCCCACGTTTACGTGGCTTCACAAAGCGCCTGGCACCATAGGCCAGAAAAACAATGTCGTTAGCCCGCTCTCCCCGTGCGTTGAATTCCTCATCGATACTAAAAGTGCTCATTGAATCATCATTAAATTTTAACCTGATCATCGCTGGTTGAATAATATCTACAGTCCACTCGCCATTGTCTCGGGCAATAAAGTCGTCGTAACTAAGGTGTAATTTTTTCCGCTGAGCTTGGGTCATCATTGCCAAAGCAATAGACTGTAGGATTGAACTTTTACCTGTGGCATTTTCACCAAGAAGCATCGTACAGGGTGCTAGGGATTTCGATTCGCTGTGTTTCAGGTTTAGGGCGAAATGGTTGAGCCCTTTAAAGTTTTGAATCTCAATGGATTTTAAATGAAGAGCAGCTCGAGACTCATCATCTAATTTTTTTGCAAGATTTTTGTAATAAGTTTCCGGAATAACTAACCTTACAGGTTCTTTGTATATTTCAATACCAGTCGTTACAGGTGGGTCAAAGACAAAATGGTTTTGTTGCAGACTATCTTTAATGAAGGATTCAACTTTAATCGTAGAGTGGGTTCCTCGTTCTCCGACATATTCCTTTAACAACGCCGCCACAATGAAATTAGTAACCCCAAGGAGACATTTATCACTTGAATAATAATTTTTGAACTCTTCAACGGGGCTAGCCCCATCAAGGATAAGAGAGTGAACAATGCGGATCTGTTCCGTTCGGGTAAACACGAGCTCAGACCTATTCAGACCAAAAATCAGGAGAGTGTGGTTTCCTTTATCCGTTAAGGCCCTCAGCGTCCCGTCCCGATTGAGCGACAGGTGCCGGAGCGGATCATCACGGCATGGGTTAATTAGTAGTACCCTTTCCAGCGCGTTGGACTCTTCCCAAGTAGATAGTACGGGGGCACGAGAAGATTCTACAGGAAAGTAATTACGCCGCGCGCGGTTACACTCAGGGCATGACATAAAAAGATTGTCCCAGACATAAGCCAACCAACCGTAAGACTCCACACTCTTCTCATCATTTAGTCCTTTTGCATTGCTGAGAGGACGGAAATGAACAACTTCTTCATCCCTAGACGCGACGTGGGTTTCACACCAAGCACAACGACTATGGAAAGTTTTGTGTAATGCAGCCCGTACGCTCTCGGCATAGAAAATTTCGGTATTGATGGGAGGACGACTATAGCGACGCAATTCCGGTGACTGGAGGTAATGTTTTCTCAGTTTGCTTTCTTCCTGAGCAATGCGAACCGGTTTTAAGACGTCAGGGATGTCGGCATTGAGTCTTTTAATTTTTCTCATGAGAATCCTGTAAAGCAGGTATGCGCGAAACCATCAACGAACAGATTGAATATTAAGCGTAATATTACGCCTGTTTCACCATTATTCCAGTAGCTACCGCCATTATAACCAGGACTTGTAGGTTTGTAGAAAGGCAATGTAATAGCAGCAATTAGTAGTTATTGCTGAGACAACAGTTTTCATGTGCCCCTATGTCTGACAGTGCATTTCTATACAAAATAGGCCCTACGTCTCAAACTCACGAACTCTGCTTGCCGTCAAAACGAAAAAAAACTATGATTAAATCTGCTTAACGCAATCAGGGTATCTAAATGACAAAAGACGATGTTCAGAAAGACATTAACGGACTGATCGTTAATGCTTTTCAACGAGAATTCTGGCTTAACATTCAAGAAGAACTCCATACAGCCTATGTGGCTGCAAATGCACTTACAATGGGAAGCACAGCAAAACTCGGTGAGCCAGAGCAAAACCGCTTTCGCCCTCAGGCACGGCATTATGTTCTAAATGCCGCTTTTCGCCGGGCTGCAGAAAACTCCGGGATTGTTTGTTGTGATGTTGACACGACGCCTAAAGGTGAGAGTTACATCGTGGTTAACTCTGCAGGAGTGAAGATTAGCAGGATTGGTCTTAACTATGATGAGAAAGGCATTCGAGGTGCAAAGCATCGTTCATTACTGGCTGAGCTAAACGAAAGTTTTGAGGGTTATACCCCTGATTTATTTAGCGAGCGTAATGAACTTGAAGATAACGCTGGCACGCTAGGAATGTTGGTTTTAAATATCAACCCACCTCATAGCCATTCGCAAGATAGTATGCTGGATCTAAGGATTGTCGTTCCATTTACCAATATGAAAGGATATCACTTTAACCGTTCAGTAGGCGAGTTGCTTGAGCTTTATCATACTGAACAGGTTGCGGTTATACCGGATAAGGTTATTCCGCAATTGAAGAAACGCCTTAAAGAACAGGAAAACTAACGTGGTGAAATTATGAGAGTGGGAATTGCGGGTTTTCAACCGGAGAGATTGACCCAGCTTCGTGAAGCGAGGGGATTGTCTAAAATTAATTTAGGTCGTTTGGTTGAACGCTCCCCCTCTACGATTACGAAATGGGAGAATGGCAGCCATGCTCCTGATGCTGAAGTTATTGCCAGCTTGGGACAGGTGCTTAATTGCCCTATCAATTGGTTTACCAAACCTATTGTAGAAAAAGAGAATAATCCTGTTTTCTTCAGGACTATGGCAAACACAGCGAAAGATCTATGCAGTGCTTCTGAACGCTATATGGGATGGCTGCAGGAGGTATCTGCAACGTTACAAGAATATCTCGATTATCCTGAAATTGATGTTCCACATTTAGATGTTACAGATTACCGTGCAATTGATGATGAAATGATCGAAGTGATGGCTGCCAAATGTCGTACGCAATGGGGATTGGGAATAGCTCCTATTAACGATTTGCTTTTAATTATCGAAAATGCAGGAGTCGTGTGTTCTCGTTTTGAGCAGGGAAGTGCGATGATGGATGGGTATTCCCAATGGAATGAATCAGAGAACCGTCCTTACATTATTCTTGCCAGCGACAAAGATAATTATTACAGAAGTCGTTTTGATGCAGCACACGAGCTTGGGCACGTCGTATTACACAGATATGTTGAACGGCTTGATTCCGTTAATTTTAAACCAATTGAAGAGCAGGCTCATAAATTTGCGGCATGTTTGATGCTGCCAGAGGAGGCATTTTCGGTAGAGTTGCCACCTTTTCCAACCCTCGAGAATTTTATTTCACTGAAAACTCGTTGGGGAATGTCTGCCCAATCGATGATCCATCGAGCTAAATCACTGGAACTTATTTCTCCGCTAGAATACCAACGCCTTTATAAAAGCGTTTCCGCTCGAGGCTGGAGAAAAGGTGAGCCACTTGATGACCTTCGTAAACCTGAGTCAGTGAGATTACTGCCACGATGTGTTAATTTGTTATTTGAAACGAATACATTTTCTAGATTAACATTACTTGAATCATTAAGCATGTCTCGTGTTGACGTTGAGGATATTCTTTCTCTTCCTCGCGGATTTTTAACAGATAAACCATTACTTGATATTAATTCAAAAATTAAACTCAAGAATAGTCTGACACCAGTAGTAAAAGAAGATGAACGATCTAATGTTATTGATTTATTTAATCGAAAATCTTAGAGAACAGATTCAGCGTTAATATCTATTTAAAAGGCTGACGCTACGATCCCCAAGGTAGTGTCAGCTCGTATCCCTTCGAACTGATCTGATCCTACCCACGTAATGTGGGAAAAAGTGTCTGTGTACACGGGAAGTCTCAAATCATAGATGAGGTTAAATCCTATTTTTACAACAATAGTTAAATTTTTTGGCTAAATATGATCATTTATTACCTCATGAATGATCAGCATCTCTCTTAGCTACAATCTTTCCTGTCGTATTGTCCATTCGATATTGCGAGATAGTGCCATCAAGAATGTACTTTATCACCGACAGCACAGTCGCTAAAGGTGCATGGAACCATTCGCGAGGATGATAGGTCTTTCCATCCAGCCCTCGTAACGTGATATTGAGCCGTTGCTTCCCTAAAAAACCATGAATCAGCGCTTCAAGTTTGTGTGTGTTGATGTTGAAACATTGTGTAGTCATGACTATCCTAACTGGGGCTTCGAGGAAGGTTTTATCTTTTTCAGCATGCTTAATGCGTTCTTCAATAGTTCCTTCAGTAAAGCCAATTTTATACAAATCAGGTTTAAAACATTGAAGAGCTGGCTGGTTGCTATGAGTGGCAAGGACATAGACATATCCAGTCGGAACCGGCGTCTCATCTGGCCGCACATTTTGTCCGTTCAGAATAATTTTGCGGCCTTCGGTGTCTCGTACCAGACCATGCGTAAGTGAAAGGAAAAGCATATTCATCTCAGTCCCGTTTTCGAATACCAGATGCAAACGGGCATTCCAGGGACCATATTCCTCTAACCGCTCACCAACTTTGTCTATATACCCCATAACTCCATTGAGAATAAAAAAATCACCTTCATGAATTTTTAACTCATGGCGGAAGCGTACAAACGAAAATGCTCCCGTTTTCAGGCAATTCTGGACTGTCTCAAACAGTGGAGCGAAGCGATGGAAATCTGGGCAAGGTTGCCGTTTTGCAATTTCATCCGGTTGTGTTTTCTTTTCATTAGGAACATATTTTAAAGTGAAAATATCGGGTGAAGAAAATGAGAGCAACCCATCATCGTCATCTGCAAAGATATCTTCCAGTGAGGTGACCAGCTCAGATTTATCAGCCACGACTGGGGGAACTGGTAATGATTCTGATGGTTCAGGGATATTCCCTGTGTTTTCACCCTCAAGCAAGCCGTGGATATCAAACAGCTTCAACATCTCATGACATTGTTTGTTATCCCTGAGAGCTCTCAGACGTCGAGCAAGTAACGTTTCTTTAAACTCCTCCGAATCGGTTAGAGGAGGATGGCCGTGAACCACATAAAAGGCATTAATCTCTTCTAATCGACTGACAGATAGGTTACCGGTAGGCGAATATATTTTCAGTGGTTCAACCACCAGTAAACCCAAATCATCAGCTTCGGAAAAAATATCGTCAATGGTCGCCTTTTGACGAGGCTGAACAGGAGAAAGCCTGAGCATAAATTACGGTTCCTGTCGCACAATGCGCTGCTGTTTCATTTTTCGGATATAGGCCAATGCTTCAGCATAACGAACCTCTATCGCATCACTGGCATTCAGTGATGGCTCCCGCTGATGTTCACTGGCAAAGGCTTTAATTCTGGGCCAGAGCATCACCGCTTCTTCCTCAGATACCTGTGCCTGATTCGCTCTGACAGCTTCCTGAATGGTTTTTAGCATCGTCGCGGTGACTGATTTTGACAAAATCTCGTAAGCTCCATGGAAAGGATTCACTGCATCAATCAAGTCAATATTCAGATTTTCAATGTTGATGAATTTATCACCCATTTTTATAAACTGATGGTTAACATTTAACGAGTCATTCGAACTGCCGGTCCGCTGACCTGGACTGTTATCGATAATGGCATCCGGCGGTAAATCAGCTTCATCAATAATACCACCACATTGACCCACAAAAAGACTCTGCAAAATACCACTGCGCACTTGTTCCAGTTCGTATTCAGTCAGGTCAGGGTGAAGCGTTTGTATCACAGATGGTAGCACTACCTGAGTGATCACCTCAGGCGGTGTTGACTCGGTAATAGCCTCTTTAACCACCTGCTCATTCGCCATTAGCGCTGCAAGGATCTCGTTTTTTCCGCCGTTAAGGATTGTCAGCACCTTGTCTGATACCGGTAATGCATGATCATCAACCAGAACAGTATTGGCAGGTAACGGCTCACCAGTCCATTGAGATCGTGGCTTAAATTGAATATTTGGAGCCATGATTTGCTCCATCAGCAACGAGGTGGTGATGGCTTTAAGCATGTTGTTTACCGATACTTTAACGTCATCATCTTGAGCATCAGGCTGAGCAATGAGGTTTGTAAACTGTGCGTGAGTTTTGCCTTCACAATCTCGTGTCGCCCGCCCAATAATTTGCACAATCTCCGTCATCGAGCTGCGATAACCAATTGTCAGCACATGCTCACAGAAAGGCCAATCAAACCCTTCTTTCGCCATGCCCAATGCAATGATGATATCCATATCGTCAGCAGACTGAATGTTACGCAGGTACGCCTGTACTTTCGGTCTTTCCGCCGGGTTATCATCAACCAGATTCGCTACACGCAACAATTTGCCATCGCTTTTGCGTTTCACTCGATAGATACCGGTATCTGGCTCTTGCTGTTGCACCTCACCTAGCGCATCCAGGATGGCATCAACCTCGGCATGTTTATCTTTTGTTGATTCGCCGGAATTAACATTGGGAATATGGATAATGGTTTTTTTGCTGGCATCCAGTACCGAAGGTAGTGCTTTGATGTATGGACCCTGATAAAAATGGTAGCCAATACCTAAAGATTTTAAATACTGATATCCATTGAGCTGTTCGTAGTAGGTATAGGTCACTTTCGTGAACTGGGATTCATCTTCGGGTTGCAGGATGGGGACGGTATCCCCTCGAAAATAAGAGCCGGTCATCGCAACAATCTGCGCATCAGAACCTTGCATCAGTGCATCAATCAGATTACCTAAACGGTTGTTTTCATCCGCAGAGACATGATGGAACTCATCTATAGCCACCAGGCAATCGTTAAATGATTCAATGTTCAGCTTATCGAAAGCAAAGCGCAGGGTGGCGTGAGTACAAACCAGAATGTCGTCAGGGCTCGCCATAAATCGTTTAAAGGCTTCAACCTTACCCGCCTCACCGCCGCCAATGCACAGATTATTTTCAGGTTTCACTTTCCAGTCGGCAAAGAAACCGTACTTAGTAAGTTCAGTATCTTTAAACGAACCTCCGATGGACATTTCAGGGACCGCTACAATAGCTTTGCGTAACCCCTGATTGACGAGTTTATCCAGGGCAAGGAACATTAACGCTCTTGATTTGCCAGAAGCTGGCGGAGCTTTGATAAGCAGGTAAGGGTTGTTCCGCTGCTCAAAAGCTCGTGCCTGCATTTCCCGCATACCAAGATTATTAAGACGTGCACTTTGCCCGGTCTGTCCGTACGTAACCTGTAAAATATTTTCCACAATGCAATCCTCTGTATGCCCTGGCTGGCAGAGCGAAACCTTATGCTTTAGTCAGCGCTTCGTAGCGTTCTAACAGACAGCTCAAACGCTCAGTGGCGTCCCTGAATGGTTTGTCACGATAAAGACTATCAACGGCCTTATCCAACGCCTGATGGGCTTCCAAAAGGTCCTCAGGCATCTTCAGCGGATCATACAACTCAGCCAACGTGCTTTCTGGATAATTCTCTCGCGTGAGTAAAACAGTTTTTGCCAATGCAATAAGAGACTTACGTTGTTCATCAGTCACACTAGGCCAAGGGAAGGGGTTATAAACGACTGTTGCTGAGTAGCGGTAGCGACTTTCAAGACGCCCTGCTACCAGTCGCATCCAGTCGTTGTGCATTAGTGAGGTCAGGATGGCAAATTCGTATAAAGTGCCATTCGGGAGAATGTAATTTAGATTAGTTGAAATTACACTGGCATCATAAAAACCAATAGGAACATAGGTTCGTCGTTCTGATGAAACACTAGGTATCAGGATATAATCATCTGGGTTATTTAAGTCTCTGAATTGATGAGGACGTTCAGCCATTTTTTGAGCGCCTTTATCTGGGCTTTTTCGCCGTGTTTCTGCTACTTTTTGAACACGGTTAAACACGAGTGGCATTGACTGAAGCTCTGTATTGGTAATATTTGCTAACCATAAACACCAGCGCTCTTTACCATTGAGAAACTCATCCGCTCCCATAACCCTTTTAATCCATTGGGCGGCTCGAGGCTCCAGTTTTAGCAAAATATCACGTTCATGACGGTCCATTAGTAAATGGCCGCCATCGGTAGGTTTATTTCCAAACAATAGCTGAGGGATATTCTTTACCATCGGTTTTGTTTTCGCCACTATTGCTATATTGCTACCTTCAATCAGATAAGGACTAATATTGTTCACCTGCTTGCTGTGCCAATGTCCGTCTACCTGCTGGTAGAGTTGACGAGTTTTGCTTCGTCCTGATAGACCTACAATAACCACATGTACTGCCGCTTTATCACGAGCATTGTTTGCCCATGTAAAGGTAGGGTAAGCAATATGAATACTTAGACCCAACTCGAATACAGAAGGCCATAGTGTTGCTACCTGCTCTCCCTGACATAACGAATTTGTAGCTACCAGTGCCAGCTCAGCACGGCTATTCTGGATATATTGCGCTCCCTTCCAGAACCAACAGGCAACAAAATCCAAACCACCTAATGACTTAAAACCGCTAAATACCGCCTGCATATCAGCGCGCTGTTCATCAGAACGGCCCAAGGTTCCTAAGAAGGGCGGGTTACCAATCACATAAACTTCATCATCAGTGCCCTTAGGACATACAACCTGCCAGTCTACTTGCAGACTGTTACCACTCCAAATCTTACCGGATGAACGCAAAGGTAGCGCTGGTGGCGCTGTACCAATATGTTCTTCCCACTGTTTGTTTAACTGATGCTCTGCAAGCCAGAGAGACAGACGAGCTATCTCACAGGCAAAATCATCAATCTCAACACCATAGAACTGGTCGAGATGAATCCTGCTCATAAGGAACGATTGCGGATCACTCTGCAATAGGGCCCGGATAACATCCATTTCCAGTAGACGCAGTTCTTTATAGGCAACAATCAGGAAATTACCTGAACCACATGCTGGATCGAAAATCTTAATTTCGCCCAGACGAACCAGTAATCGTTTAAGACCATTGGTATTTGTGCGCTGCTTTTCCAACTCGCTACGCAATGGTTCAAGGAACAGAGGTTGTATAACCTTCATTATGTTGCTGTAGGAGGTGTAATGCTGGCCTAAACGACTACGTTGCTCAACATCAATCACAGCCTGGAACATACTGCCAAAAATATCAGGATTAATCGCACTCCAGTCCATTGCGCTACATTCAAGTAAGAGACGACGACCTTTCAGACCTAATTCGGGGACTGGTTCATCGCTGGCAAATAAACCACCATTAACATAGGGGAACGTAGTGAAATGAATAGGAAGTGACTGCCGTGATGGACTATCCAGTTTGCTATTCATCACAGTAAAGAGGTCCGTTAGGAACTGATCTAAATCGCTGCCATCCTCAGCTGTGTAACTCTTAACTGCCGAAGTAAACTGACCTTTTTCAAAGATGCCAGTATCCTCTGCAAAAAAACAAAACAACAAGCGAGTAAGAAAAACATTAAGTGCATGAATATCTTCTGCTTTACTTAAATCATTACGCGCCTTGATAAGGTCAAAAAGCTTTCCCATCTTCTCAGCGGCTTTCACATCAGCCGGGTTCTCGCTGTTGAGAATAGCCTTCTCCAATCCGACCAGCGGCAAGAAAAAACCGTAGTTGCGTGGCAGTTCTTCAAAATCAATATTGAGACGCTCCTGCGTCAGCGTGTCCCAGGCTAAAAAGCGAACAAAATTTGTCATCAGAACGAAGCGGATCTTATTTCTGGCAATAGCCGTATCGACAATACGCTGCTCAAAAACAGATTCAATATCATCAGTATCCGCCACCGGCTGATAATAGAGCTTATTTTTTAACCCAACATGTCCTGGCTCTTTTGCAACATTACGCGCCCCTCCTTGCCGAATCTGACTCAGGGTCGCTTTAGGGAACTCAAAGGCGGTTAAAAAGCCGTAGATAAATTCGTTTTGCTCAGGAGTTGCTACAAGTTGTTCGAGATGTTCAAAAATCTTCGCCTGATTAACAGCCATTGTTATTCCTTAAAAACACACATGACCCGCAGTGGGTAATCCCATAATTCTATCCGAAGAAGACTTTATCAAATAGTTCCAATGCCTTACTTCAATTACGTCAAAAAATAAAAACTTTAGCCGCCTGCCACCTCTAGGTGACAGGCTTTAATCAAACCACTAATTCCTCGCTAATTTGTAATCCGACAGCGCAAATTTTCGTTTAAGACAGCCAGCTAATGCCCCGGAAATTCGATTTTTCCAAAATCAAACGGACTAACCCCCTTCTCCCGGTTCGCATCGAGAAAATCAGCCCACCACTGAAGCATTAACCTCCGCTCATCTAAGTGCTCCGCCTTATGAATGTAAGACGCTCGCACCGAGTTTCGCTCTTGATGGCTCATCTGCCGTTCTACTGCATCCTTAGACCATATCCCTGACTCAATCAATGAACTACATGCCATGGTTCTGAAACCATGACCACAGACTTCAACTTTCGTGTCATAGCCCATCACCCTGAGCGCATTGTTCACCGTGTTCTCACTCATCGGTTTACGCGGATCATGATCGCCAACGAAAATTAAATCGCGATTACCATTTAGGCGTTTTATTTTCTCAAGGACTGCAAGGGCCTGACGAGATAACGGTACCAGGTGCGGCATTCGCATCTTAGATCCACGGTGAGAGTGCTTAACGCCTTCCAATGGTTCGCGATCTGCCGGTATCGTCCACATTGCTGTCTCGAAGTCGATCTCTGACCAACGTGCGAAGCGCAGTTCACTTGAACGGATAAATACCAGCAGCGTCATCTCTATAGCTAACCGCGTGAGCGGTCTGCCGGTGTAGGTATCGATACGATGAAGCAGTTCAGGAGTGCGGCTAAGTTCTAAGGCGGGGCGATGTTGCCGTTTTGCTGTAGCGACGGCTCCAGCCATTTCCTGCGCGGGGTTGTAGTCGGTCAAACCACTTTGTACTGCATAGCGCATGATTGCGGTGGTACGCTGCTGAAGACGTGAAGCAACTTCAAGACGACCTGACTTCTCTACCGCTTTGATAGGTGCCAGTAAATCGCGAGTTTTAAGTTCGGTGATATTGTGTTTGCCAATGGCCGGGAAAAGAAAGTCTTCCAGGGTTTTCAAAACTCGGGAGCTATGATCTTTTGACCACTTCTTATTAGTCGCATGCCATTCTCTGGCAACCACTTCAAAGGTGAAGACTTCTTTAGCCAACTCTTCTTTTACTGCTCGCTTTTGTTCACGAGGATCGATGCCTGCCGCAACCAGTTTTCTGGCAGCTTCTCGTTTATGTCTGGCATCAGCCAGAGATGTCTCTGGGTAAACACCAAAAGCCATCAGATGTTGTTTACCACCAAAACGGAAACGAAAGCGCCAGTATTTGGAGCCGTTAGGGTGTATCAACAAAAACATGCCATCGCCGTCTACTAGCGAGTATTCCTTTGCTTCAGGTTTTGACGAACGCACCTTGGTATCAGTCAGGGCCATGATGGTATTCCTTCCATATGCTGCCGTGAGTATATAAGCATTATCGAACCAGCATATATACTCGGTTCTATACTCACAAGCATGTTGATGTGGGGTAACTCAGATTGACGTCGGTTGACTGAAAAGCGGGGCAAAGCCTTGCGGGGACTGGATTTTAGGCATAAAAAAAGACCTCAGTTGAGGTCTATTTACATACTAATGGTGCCGAAGGCCGGAATCGAACCGGCACGCCTTGCGGCGGTTGATTTTGAGTCAACTGCGTCTACCGATTTCGCCACTTCGGCACAGAAAGTAGTATGCGGAAAACGTGGGCATTATACCCAGCCCAGCAGGTCACGCAATACTTATCCCGCCTTGTTCGGTTTAAGTGTTGAAAAAACAGGCGCTGGGCGCGTTGCGAGAGGGTTTTGCTGACAAATATCTTAGGATTGAGCGCTTTTTTCCCATGCCGTTTTTCAAACTTGGCATTAGTATACAAATCACAAATTCTTAATGGCCTGTTGATGGATATCCGCTTGTTGAAAAAAATCTCTCTTTCGCTCCTCGCGCTGGCCTTTGCCAGTACGCCTTTATGGAGCTATGCGCAGCAGAATGCGCGTTTGGCGTCGCAGGTCGTGGATGACTATGCAGAACACATTTTTTACGGCAGCGGCGCTATGGGAATGGCGCTGGTGGTGGTGGATAACAACCAGCAAGTTTTCCGCAGTTTTGGCGAAACCCGCCCCGGTTCCGATGTGCGCCCGCGTGAAGACTCCGTGGTGCGCATCGCCTCGCTGACCAAGCTCATCACCAGTGAAGTGCTGGTCAAAATGGCGCAGCAGGGCAAAGTCAGTATTAATGACCCGCTGCGTAAATACGCGCCAGCCGGCGCCCGCGTGCCAGGTTACAGCGGCACCAATCCGATCACGTTGTTGAATCTGGCGACGCACACCAGCGGCCTGCCGCGTGAGCAGCCGGGCGGCGTGGCACATCGTAATGTCTTTACCTGGCCGACCAAAAGCGATCGCTGGAACTGGCTTAGCGTTGCTAAACTGACCGTCCCACCGGGTGCCCGCGCGTCTTACTCGAATCTGGCGTTTGACCTGCTTTCCGATGCGTTATCGAAAGCGGCCAATAAACCCTATCCGCAGCTGCTACGCGAACAGATTACCCAGCCGCTAGGGATGACTGATACCACACTGACGCCTAACGCCAGCCAGTGTTCACGGCTGATGGTCGGGCTGCGTCCAAGCCCTTGCATCAACACTATTGCCGCAGCGGGCAGCGGCGGGCTGTATTCCACGCCAGCCGACATGGGCCGCTGGATGCGTCAGTTCCTCGGGCAGCGCACGACTACCGCCGAAATGGCGCAGAAGATGTACTACAAACGTTCTGATTTAGTGTCGCTGAAAGGCATGGACGTACCGGGCATGGCGGACTCACTGGGCATGGGATGGGTAACGATGGCGCCCACCCCGTTGCTGCCGCGCATCATCCAGAAAACCGGTGGCGGCGGTGGCTTTATTACCTACGTCGCGATGGTACCGCAGCGCGGTATCGGCGTGTTTGTGGTGGTCACCCGCAGCGAGCTGACCAAGTTCAAAAACATGAGCGATGGCGTTAACGATCTGGTCGCCGAGCTGGTGCGAAATAACGAACTCTGACAGTTCAGATGCCAACAGACAGACGTAAAAAAAGCAGGCTCAGCCTGCTTTTTTTGTCTCTGACGCGGCGGTTTACTTTTTCTTCAACAGCAAATACATGCTGATGACGAAGAATAATCCGCTTGGCAACAGCGCGCCTAATATCGGCGGAATGCTGTAAACCAGGCTCAGCGGACCGAAAATCTGGTCAAGTACGTAGAACAGGAAACCGAAGCAAATCCCTGTTACCACGCGTACACCCATCGGTACGCTGCGCAGCGGGCCGAAGATGAACGACAGCGCCATCAGCATCATCACCGCAACAGACAGTGGAGAGAAGATTTTGCTCCACATGTTGAGCTGATAACGTTTGGACTCCTGCCCGCTCTGCTTCAGGTATTTCACGTAGTTGTAGAGGCCGCTTATCGACAGCGCATCCGGGTCGAGCGCCACGACGCCCAGCTTGTCCGGAGTCAGGTTAGTCTTCCACACGCCGGTCAGCGTCTGGGAACCGGTGATTTGCAGCTTGTCGGTCAGGTCGGATTCATCCACCTGCGACAATTTCCACTCGCCGTTATCGAAGGTCGCGGACGAGGCATAACGCACAGACTGAAGTTTATTCTCGTTATCAAAATGGTAGATGTTCACGCCAGTCAGCTCTTTCTCGCCCGCCACGCGTTCGATATAGATAAAGTCATGACCGTCTTTCGCCCACAATCCGTTCTGAGTAGAAAGCAGTGAGCCGCCGTACATCTGCTGCGCACGGTAATTACGCGCCATCTGTTCGCCCTGCGGTGCTACCCACTCACCAATTGCCATGGTCAGCAGCACCAGCGGGATCGCGGTTTTCATCACCGATGCAGCAATCTGCATACGGGTGAAACCAGAAGCCTGCATCACCACCAGCTCACTGCGCGTTGCCAGCGTACCCAGACCCAGCAATGCGCCCAGCAGTGCCGCCATCGGGAAGAAGATTTCGATATCTTTTGGCACGCTGAGTAAGGTGTAAAGCCCTGCGCCCGCCGCTGAATATCCGCCCTGCCCGACTTTACGCAACTGGTCGACAAACTTGATGATGCCAGAGAGTGACACCAGCATGAAAAGCGTCATCATGATGGTGTTGAAGATAGTGCGACCGATGTACCGGTCTAATACGCCAAACATCAGGCTGCTCCTCTCAAGCGTGCGCGGAACTTACGAACCGGCAATGTATCCCATGCATTCAGAATCAATGCCAGCCCGAAGTAGACCAGGTTCGTTCCCCACATCCAAATCATCGGATCCAGCTTGCCTTTGGCGCCGTTAGAGCGCAGCGAGGTTTGCAGCAGGAAGAAAATCAGATAAAGCAGAATCGCCGGTAACATACTCAGTACGCGACCCTGACGCGGGTTTACCACACTCAGCGGAACCACTAACAGCGCCATGATGAAGACTGACACGATCAGCGTTAAGCGCCAGTTCAGCTCTGCACGCGCTTCCGGTTCATCGGAGTGCCACAGTTGCGTCATGGTCATCTGATCGGACTCATTCGGGTCGAGCTGCACGGTCTGATGGCCGATCACGGCGAGATAGTCGGTGAAATCGGTAATACGGAAGTCTCGGAGCAGCGCGGTTCCTTCGTAGCGGGTTCCCTGATCCAGGGTGACAACCTGAGAACCGTCCGGGCGCTGCAGCATGTGGCCTTTATCAGCCACCACGACGGAAGGACGCTGGTTACCACTCGGACGAAGCTGCGCCAGGAAAACGTTATGGAATTCTTTGCCCTTCACGTTGCCGACGAACAGCACGGCATTGCCGTTCTGCGCCTGCTGGAACTGGCCTTCAACCATCGCCGCCATGCTCGGGTTGGCTTTAGCTTCCGCCAGAACCGCATCCTGATGCTTGGATGACCAGGGGCTGAGCCAGATAGCGTTGATGCCGGCGAAAACTGAGGTAAATAACGCCAAAACCAGTGCAGCGATGACCAGTGACCGTTTTCCGAGACCACAGGCGTGCATGACTGTGATTTCACTGTCGGTATACAGTTTCCCGAGCGTCATCAGTAAGCCGAGGAAAAGGCTGAGAGGAAGAATAAGCTGCGCCATTTCCGGAATACCTAAACCCAGAAGTGACAGAACTAAATTTGTTGGGATATCGCCATCGACTGCCGCTCCAAGCACTCTGACCAGCTTCTGACAAAAGAAGATGAGAAGCAGAATGAAGAGAATGGCAAATTGGCTCTTGAAGGTTTCCCTAACCAGATATCTAATGATGATCACGCTTAATACGCCTGTGAAAACTTGTCTTTTTGAAGGAAAATCGCTAGTTTCATCGCTAATCCGTCATTTATTCTCATCATATGGCAACCTTCACAGCTAAAATAGTATTACAACACCGAGAATTGGGGTGTCCTATAGGAACATGCTTATAGCCGCCAAAATAAAAACTAACGCCGTTTAAGGTTAACACAGGTCGTTAACACAATGACGGGAGAGTGTCTCCGGCGACCCATTCTAGCCGTACCTCCCGCCCTTGTCTTTAAGATTCAGGAGAGTGCATGGAGTTCAGCGTAAAAAGCGGTAGCCCGGAAAAACAACGCAGTGCCTGTATTGTAGTCGGCGTTTTCGAACCTCGCCGTCTGTCACCGATTGCCGAACAACTCGATAAAATCAGTGATGGCTACATCAGCGCCCTGCTTCGCCGTGGCGAACTTGAAGGCAAAGTGGGCCAGACCCTGTTGCTGCATCATGTACCGAATATTCTTTCAGAACGCATTTTGCTGATTGGCTGTGGCAAAGAACGCGAACTGGATGAGCGCCAGTACAAACAAGTTATCCAGAAAACGATCAACACCCTCAACGACACCGGTTCTATGGAGGCCGTTTGCTTCCTCACAGAGCTGCATGTAAAAGGGCGTAATACTTATTGGAAAGTGCGTCAGGCGGTCGAAACCTCCAAAGAATCGCTTTATACCTTCGACCAGCTGAAAAGCAACAAAGTCGAACCGCGACGTCCGCTGCGTAAAATGGTCTTCAACGTGCCCACGCGCCGTGAACTGACCAGCGGTGAGCGCGCCATCCAGCACGGTCTGGCGGTGTCTGCCGGTATCAAAGCGGCGAAAGACCTCGGCAACATGCCACCTAACATCTGTAATGCCGCTTATCTGGCATCGCAGGCGCGTCAGCTTGCCGATGCGTTCAGCACCAACATTACCACGCGCGTCATCGGCGAACAGCAGATGAAAGAGCTGGGGATGAATGCCTATCTGGCCGTTGGTCAGGGTTCGAAAAACGAATCGCTGATGTCGGTGATGGAATATAAGGGCAATCCGAATCCGGACGCTAAGCCTATCGTGCTCGTCGGTAAAGGCCTGACCTTCGATTCCGGCGGTATTTCCATCAAGCCTGCGGCTGACATGGATGAAATGAAGTACGACATGTGCGGCGCAGCAGCGGTCTATGGCGCAATGCGCGTGGTTGCCGAACTGAATCTGCCACTCAACGTCGTGGGCGTGCTGGCAGGCTGTGAAAACATGCCTGGCGGTCAGGCGTTCCGTCCGGGCGATGTGCTGACGTCAATGTCCGGCCAGACCGTCGAGGTGCTCAATACTGATGCCGAAGGCCGTCTCGTACTGTGCGATGCGCTGACTTACGTTGAACGTTTCGATCCTGAGCTGGTGATTGACGTCGCCACGCTGACCGGTGCCTGTGTGATCGCCCTTGGCCATCACATCACCGGCTTGCTGTCGAACCACAATCCGCTGGCGCATGAGCTTATCGGCGCATCTGAACAGGCGGGTGACCGCGCATGGCGTCTGCCGCTGGCTGATGAGTATCAGGAACAGCTGGATTCCAACTTTGCGGATATGGCGAACATCGGTGGCCGTGCGGGTGGTGCTATCACCGCCGGTTGCTTCCTGTCGCGCTTCACCCGTAAATACAGCTGGGCGCATCTGGACATCGCCGGTACGGCGTGGCGTTCAGGGAAAAATAAAGGCGCAACCGGTCGTCCTGTCGCGCTGCTGGCACAGTTCCTGCTGAACCGTGCCGGTCTTGACGGTGATGAATGATCTGATTCACCCGTCAAATAAGGTATAATTTTGACAATCAGGGTTTGGTTCGCCAAACCCTTCACAGGCGGGCGCACCCAGTTGCGCCCCTGTTTTTTCTCAGCAGCACAGTGAACTCATCATGAAACAGGCAACCTTCTTTCTTCTCGATGCGCCGGATGCCAGTGGCGAGCTCAGCTCGCACGAAGCGCTGGCCTGTCAGGTCGCCGCTGAACGTTACCGGATGGGCAAACGTGTCCTGCTGGCTTGTGAAAGTCAGGCACAGGCCGAGCGTCTGGATGAAGCACTCTGGAAGCGCGATCCGACCCACTTCGTGCCGCACAATCTGGCGGGGGAAGGCCCGCGTTTTGGCGCACCGGTGGAGCTCTGCTGGCCGGGCAAGCGTGGCAATGCGCCGCGCGACCTGCTGATCAGCCTTTTACCTGAGTTTGCAGATTTTGCTACTGCTTTCCATGAAGTGGTAGACTTCGTTCCTTACGAAGATTCCCTTAAACAACTTGCGCGCGAACGCTACAAAGCCTATCGCAGCGTGGGTTTCTCTTTGACGACGGCCACGCCGCCCTCAGTCACCACATCGACCGACGAAAATACGAAGCGAAATGGATAAGACATATAACCCGCAAGACATCGAGCAGCCGCTTTACGAGCACTGGGAACAACAGGGCTATTTCAAGCCACATGGTGATACCAGTAAAGAAAGCTTTGCCATCATGATCCCGCCGCCGAACGTAACCGGCAGCTTGCACATGGGTCATGCTTTCCAGCAAACCATCATGGACGCCATGATCCGCTATCAGCGCATGCAGGGTAAAAACACCCTGTGGCAGGCGGGGACTGACCATGCGGGTATCGCAACGCAAATGGTGGTTGAGCGTAAGATCGCTGCTGAGGAAGGCAAAACCCGCCACGACTATGGCCGTGAAGCATTCATCGACAAAATCTGGGACTGGAAAGCAGAATCGGGCGGCACCATCACCCGCCAGATGCGCCGTCTCGGCGACTCCGTGGACTGGGAGCGCGAGCGCTTCACCATGGACGAAGGCTTGTCCAACGCCGTACGCGAAGTATTTGTCCGTCTGTACAAAGAAGACCTGATTTACCGTGGCAAACGTCTGGTGAACTGGGATCCGAAACTGCGCACCGCGATTTCTGACCTCGAAGTCGAAAACCGCGAGTCCAAAGGATCCATGTGGCATCTGCGTTATCCGCTGGCTGACGGCGCGAAAACGGCTGAAGGTAAAGATTATCTGGTGGTCGCCACCACCCGTCCGGAAACCGTACTCGGTGATACCGGCGTGGCAGTGAACCCGGAAGATCCGCGTTACAAAGACCTGATCGGCAAAGAGATCATTCTGCCGCTGGTTGGTCGTCGCGTTCCAATTCTGGGTGATGAACACGCCGACATGGAAAAAGGCACCGGCTGTGTGAAGATCACCCCGGCGCACGACTTTAACGACTATGAAGTCGGTAAACGTCACGGCCTGCCGATGATCAATATCCTGACGTTCGACGGCGATATCCGTCAGACCGCTGAGGTGTTCGACACCAACGGTGAAGAAAGCGACGCGTGCAGCAACGACATTCCAGAGCAGTTCCGTGGCCTTGAGCGCTTTGCAGCGCGTAAAGCCGTGGTGGCGGCGTTTGAAGAAGCCGGCCTGCTCGAAGAGATCAAACCTCACGATTTGACCGTGCCTTATGGCGACCGTGGCGGCGTGGTGATCGAGCCAATGCTGACCGACCAGTGGTACGTGCGTACGGCGCCGCTGGCGAAAGTTGCGGTGGAAGCCGTAGAAACGGGCGAAATTCAGTTCGTACCAAAACAGTACGAGAACATGTACTTCAGTTGGATGCGTGACATTCAGGACTGGTGTATTTCCCGTCAGCTGTGGTGGGGACACCGTATTCCGGCGTGGTATGACGCCGAAGGCAACGTGTTCGTTGGCCGTGATGAAGCGGAAGTACGCAGCGAAAACAATCTGGGCGCAGACGTGGTGCTGACACAAGATGAAGACGTGCTCGATACCTGGTTCTCTTCCGGTCTGTGGACGTTCTCCACACTGGGCTGGCCAGAACAGACGCCTGATATCAAAGCCTTCCACCCTTCAAGCGTAGTGGTCAGCGGCTTCGACATCATCTTCTTCTGGATCGCGCGCATGATCATGATGACCATGCACTTCGTGAAAGACGAAAACGGTAAACCGCAGGTGCCGTTTAACACCGTTTACATGACCGGGCTTATCCGCGATGACGAAGGGCAGAAAATGTCCAAGTCGAAAGGTAACGTCATCGATCCGCTGGATATGATCGACGGTATCTCGCTGGAAGACCTGCTGGAAAAACGTACCGGCAACATGATGCAGCCGCAGCTGGCCGAGAAAATCCGCAAGCGCACCGAGAAGCAGTTCCCGAACGGCATCGAACCGCACGGCACTGACGCCCTGCGCTTCACGCTGGCGGCGCTGGCTTCTACAGGCCGTGACATCAACTGGGACATGAAGCGCCTTGAGGGTTACCGCAACTTCTGTAACAAACTCTGGAACGCCAGCCGCTTTGTGCTGATGAACACAGAAGATCAGGATTGTGGTCTGAACGGCGGCGAACTCGAGCTGTCACTGGCTGACCGCTGGATCCTCGCGGAATATAACCGTACGGTGAAAGCCTACCGCGACGCGATGGATACTTACCGCTTCGATCTGGCCGCCAGCATTCTGTATGAATTCACCTGGAACCAGTTCTGCGACTGGTATCTGGAACTCACCAAACCGGTCATGAACGGCGGCAGCGAAGCACAACTGCGCGGCACCCGTCACACGCTGGTGGAAGTGCTGGAAGGTCTGCTGCGTCTTGCGCACCCGATCATTCCGTTCATCACAGAAACCATCTGGCAGCGCGTGAAATCACTGAAAGGCATCACGGCTGAGACCATCATGCTGCAACCTTTCCCTGAGTTTGACGCGGCGAAAGCAGACGAACTGGCGCTGGCCGATCTCGAGTGGATCAAGCAGGCGATCATCGCTATCCGTAACGTGCGTGCCGAGATGAACCTGTCTCCGGCCAAGCCGCTGGAACTGCTGCTGCGCGGTGCAAGTGCTGATGCACAGCGTCGTGTGGAACAGAACCTGAGCTTCATTCAGTCTCTGGCGCGTCTGGAATCCATCACCATTCTGTCTGCTGGCGACAAAGGCCCAGTGTCCGTCACCAAACTGGTGGAAGGCGCTGAGCTGCTGATCCCAATGGCCGGTCTGATTGATAAAGACGCCGAACTGGCGCGGCTGGACAAAGAGATGGCGAAACTAGACGGTGAGATTGCCTCTATCGAAGGCAAACTGTCTAACGAAGGTTTTGTGGCGCGTGCGCCAGAAGCCGTTGTCGCGAAAGAACGTGACCGTCTGGCAGCCTGTGGCGAAGCCAAAATCAAAATTGCAGAACAGAAAGCGACTATCGCTGCGCTGTAATGTTGATGAATGCCTGAAATGACGAAGGCCGCGCAAGCGGCCTTTTTTATTGTGCTGCTACCTCGATATTCAATGCCCTTTCACTCCGACGCTGACCATAATGAAGCGCTGGTTATCCCCAGGATAGATTCTTTCATCCCAGGGGTTTGCGTTAGCGATGATCCCTTCCCAATATTGATGCCAGGATAAATCAGAGATCCGGGTCTGTTGATCCCTTCCCAATATTGATGCCAGGATAAATCAGAGATCCGGGTCTGTTTGCAGGCTTCGGACAAATTCTTCCGGAGTCTGGTTATTTAATGAGGAATGTGGCCGGTACTGGTTATATTCCTGCCGCCAGTGCTCGATCTTCTCCTGAGCATCTTCCAGTGACAGGAACCAGTGCACATTCAAACACTCATCGCGCAGGCTCCCGTTGAATGACTCGACCAGAGCATTATCTGTCGGTCTGCCGGGCCGTGAGAAGTCCATTGTCACCTTATTTTCGTATGCCCAACGGTCAAGCGCTTTAGAGATAAATTCGCTGCCATTATCCGTCTGCAACCGGTGTGGTATACGGTGCTGCATTTGTTTCAGGCGCTCCATAACAGCCACCACATCCTCTCCGCGCAGCCCCTGACCAACTTCGATCGCCAGGCATTCACGACTAAAATTATCCACTACAGTTAGGGCACGTATCCGACGCCCGTTGAACAGATTATCAGCAACAAAATCCATGCTCCAGCACTGATCTAATGCGGTCACTTCTGGACGGGCGTGTCGGTGCCTGGCTGTAACATGCCTGAGTGGGCGTTTTGCTCGCAGATTCAGTCCTTCCTGACAGTAAATTCGGTGGGTTTTCTTGTGGTTGACTAACCAGCCTTCCCTGCGCAAAAGAATATGAATGCGCGGGCAACCATAGCGGATCCGTGTCTCCGCAATTTCTCTTATCCGGTGAGTCAGGGCCCTGTCATCACGACAACTGCGATAGAGGTATACCGTGCGACTCTGCATCATTAAACGGCAACCACGACGCAGCCCGATACGAAAGGCGTCCAGCAGGTAAGTCACCGCTTCACGCTTCTGAATGGGCCTCAGAACTTTTTTCGAATGACATCCTGGAGCATTTCCTTATCCAGACTGAGGTCCGCCACCAGACGCTTAAGCCGTTGGTTTTCGTCCTCAAGCTGCCGCAAACGGCGCAGTTCTGTTACGCCCATACCGCCAAATTTTTTCTTCCAGTTATAAAAAGTGGCTTCAGAAATACCCATCTTTCTGCACACTTCCTCCACCCGAGTGCCTGTTTCGGCCTGTTTAAGGGCGAATGCTATCTGTTCTTCAGTATAACGGGTCTTTTTCATGGTTGATATGCCTCTCAGTGAGATGAAAGAAAGACCGGATACTTTAGTTTAGGCTGGCACTGTTTTCAGGGAGGAGATCAGCGAACCACTGTGTCCACTTCCGAAAGTCGCCATGGCATCGATCAACATTTTTACCTGCTCGCATACCAGAGACTGATCGCTCCCGACGCTGATATCCTTATTTTGCCAGACAGATCCTGATAACTCGTTGTTAAACATTACTGAATCATTTGATTCTATTTGGCTGGTCAATAAAGGGCTATTTTTGCGCGAAAACCACAGATCCTGAACCTGGGCATCGGTGAATATGAGGGCATCAACGTTTCCGATCTGGCCTGCAAAATCATAAACGACATCCTGATTTTAGCTTTGAGCAAATTGATAAATTTCAGGCTCTGCAATGTCGGAAAGTGTGCCACTGCCGCTACTATCATTCATTAAAGTAATATATTTTCTCATAACTTTTCCTTTTACTTAACAAATCCAATATGATGTATTGATAAACTATAGGTGGTGTTGATGTTGTTTTTTGTCTTTACATATATTTTAGGCGTAATTAAATACACTGATTTTTTTTCGAATTTCACTCGAAACATAATTCCGTCCATATCGTTAACTCTATTTCCATATATTCCTCCATTAGATGAAATGTCAATTGTAGAAATTAATTTTTTATTTACTACGTCATACAAATCAATAAACCCCAATGGCATTACAATATTACCACCATCTAAAGACACTTTATTTTTATTATCGTTTGGGTAAATTCCGAAAACGTAATCTCCTGGTTCATCTATATCAATAATAATTTCATTGAGCGTAAGTTTTGTCGTTTCTTCTGTTGGTTTTTTATTAGCTGCATCATTTTCCTTAAGGCTTTTTGGGTGTTTATCAATATCTAATGACTCATTTTTTGAGGTTGTATTGTTTATTTCAGTCGGGGTGATATTTTGTATACTTTCAGCAGGCAAGCTAAAAATTACAAAAAGTGACAGTAATATGCCGACAAAGTGTTTTTTTGCGACTTTATTTTTCATGGTGTAATAACATTTCTTCTCTATTATTATCATTTCCGCCACTCCTTATTTTATTGATTTAATTCTATAAATTGTATTTATTTCAATACCATTTTCTTTTGCAGCTATTTCAGAAATCATAATATATCGTCCTTTCTCTTTAAATTTCATTCGCGTGCCAAATCCCCTTATCTCATTTTTTAATTGTTTGGTGGTATCGATGTAAAAACCTAAAAGATATTCAACTGCATTCTCAACATCAAATGCAATATTGGATATTTTATCCGCTGTGAAAACTAGTTTAACTTATTGACTTCCTCATTTTTATTGTTGACTGACGATTTTTTCACTTCAACAGCTGTAGTGTCATTTACTATTTCCGCCGCAAACCCGGGAATTAAAGAAACTGAAAGCAGTAAACCTGTAAATAGTGATTTTGATCTGGCGTTCGTCATGATGAAGTACCTTGCAAAGGTAATCTAATTGTTAATGACAAGTTCCATAACGTCCTCTGAATACATTATATATATCTAAGATGGATATGTATTAAAACATTAATACTGGCGTTAGATATTATTGATTCTGTGATCCTAATCTCTTAACTGGCCACCATGCTTATTAATTTTCTATATGGTTTGTAAATACATATATAAATTACTAGGGATTTTAAAATAGACAGGAGGTTGGCAAGTTAAATGTTGAGTATTGAATTTTTTTTGGTTTTTAATACGATAGATTAAAAAGTGCTTAAGGGATGCTTAAATCAGAAGATTAGCGGTACCATTTACAGTGTTTCGATAATTTTCACCGGTGGCCGCTTCAAGTACGGCTAATTGTCTGGCATCAATATACGCTCCACGCGATCCTGAAACGGTATTACTCACCCCCGCCCATGCATATATAATCTGGTCCGTCAGGATATCAATATCATTCTGACTGGCAGTAGCCTGCCTGACTAATGCTTCAAGAAGGTCCGCTGTTCCCGCCATCAACGTCTGTAAATCAGTCATATTACCGAAACCTCTGATATAGGGCATAGCCAAAATATCATCAGGTAAAGGTTGTGAGTGATCGAACGAGAATGTCGTAACTTTGTTCACATCAAACCAAACATCGCTGGAGGCTCCCCGTGTACCATCATTGAACGTAAAACTACTGTCCTGCTGGTGAGTATTACCTTTATCGTCAATAACTGTAGAATTGGGTATAGCCCGTTGCAATTGAACTGATCTTCAGTGAATCTAACGAAAGTAATTCTCCGCTATCGACTTTCCCGTTGCTGTTTTATCCTGCCAGACATTCCAGCTGCTGCCATGTGCATCGGCACTGTCTATTATCCCATTGTGGTCGTCATCCAGTTCTTGTAATGCCAGATAGCCATTTTTGAGATATTTGTTGCCAAAAAGCTCACGGCCTGAATCTATTTGGCCATCCTGGTTGATATCGGCACCAGTAAGCCGTCATCAGCGCTAACCATCCGGTTTTTCTCGGCAAAGGTGTTGGCGTCATGATCCAAAATAGACGCCTTTGCTCAGGCTAATGGTTTTAACACCATCACCATCAAGATCTAAGATGATAGGAGATGCGGTGTGCTCGGCTTTTTGAGAGGCTTGGGCCGAAACTTTACCAATAAATAAACCTGGCGCAAAGCTGAACTTTGACTCGCATTTGGGTTATTATGATAAAAATATTCCGCATCATTAATGGCATTTTTCGTAATTTTTCTTTTTAATCTTTTTTTTTACGTACTCTAGATAATCTTTATAAAACTGCATTAGTGGTAGCTGTATCGACTAAATTTTTCAGAAGGTAGTCTTCAAAATCAGATAAATCATGTTCGATTACATCACCTGTTTCTAAAATAAGTTTTACTAAAAGCTGGGTCGTATTGGGCTATTAAATCAACCTTTCCCTTGTCTTATCATCTAAAAACTGTAAAATCGTCATATTGGTCTTTAAAGTCGAAATTACTGTTTCCAGGCTTATTATGGATCGCTGGATGGGTTTTGGTGGGGTCCATGTCATCTGTGAGAGGAGTTATTTTTCTGTATTGATACGATTACTTACAGCGAGTTTTGCAAACCGTCGAGGATAATGTATATCAGACTGGGCAAGGACATAACCTGCGCAATGGTACAGTTAAAATCACCTTTCATTGTCGGGAATATGTCATAATTTGGTATGTTTTGGAAAGCCTCAATGTTTTTATTAAGATCAGAGTATTGTTGATTCGTTATTTTTATTCGTATTTGCGTAGTAGATATTCGACCTTCCATTTGCTTGTTTGTCATTTCACCTACCATCATGCCCACCAAACTAGTGATTGTACTATTAGAAAACTGAAATAGGTAGGGTCAGAACCAGGATTTTCTATTTCAATCCAAGTATGTATAAAACCTATTCCGTCACTCAATGAAGAATCATTTTTATTGATATAATTACTCATTTATTTTCCTTTATTTATAAAAACCTTTTTGAATAAAAAAACATACGAGCCATCAATTAATTTATCGTTTTTACATATATTTCAGGTGTAATTAGATGTTAATGACGTTTTGTGAGTTTTAAAGTAAACAAAATTCATCAATTCCATTTTACATTATCGAGAATATCCCGCTCTGGATCTATATTTACAATGGAAACATTTTCTTTATGCTTAATATCATAAATAGTAACTTTTCCAAATGGCGTAAATATCGCTATCAATAGTTCGTATTTTATTTTTATTATTTTCTGAAAAACCAAAATATATTCATCTGGACATCAATTTCAATTATGATTTTTTTAAATCTAATTTTTGCATGCTTACAGTTTATCAGTTGACGATAAATTATCGTTAGGCTGTGGAGATGAGGTGAAGTGCTTCCTCTTTTAAACATACAGCTTTTATTGTAACAGGTGTGGCATCTCTAGAGTTTTCCTCAGCAAAAGCCTGAATTCCAATCTAAAACTGAGAAACATTAAGCTTTTAAAGAATGCTTTTTCTGGCGTTCAACATAATGAAATTACCTTGTCAATGCTAATTTAATTGTTAACAGCAATTTCTCATATCGTCCTCTGGATATATTACGTATATCTAAAATGCAAATATATTAAATCATTAATGCCAGAATGCATTATTATCGATTCTGTGAATCCTAATCTCTTAACTGGCGCATGTATTAATTTTTTATGGTTTGTAAAATACATATATAAATTGCTAAAGGATTTTAAAATAGACAGGAGGTTGGCAAGTTAAAATGTTGAGTAAATGTTTTGGTTTTAATACGATAGATTAAAAGTGCTTAGGGATGCTTAAATCAGAAGATTGTGGTGCCATTTTACAGTGTTTCGATAATTTTCACCGGTGGCCACTTCCAGGACGGCTAATTGTCTGGCATCAATATACGCTCCACGCGATCTGGAAACGGTATTACTCACCCCCGCCCATGCATATATAATCTGGTCCGTCAGGATATCAATATCATTCTGACTGGCAGTAGCCTGCCTGACTAATGCTTCAGTTCACTGAAACATATCGCCGTCTGCCAAATCAGTCATGTGCAGAGCCTCTGATGAAGGCGTTAGCCAAAATATCATCAGGTAAGGTTGTGATGATCGAACGAAATATCGCGCTGTTGACATCAAAACCAGACATCGCTGGGCTCCCGTGTACCATCATTGAACGTAAAACTACTGTCCTGCTGCTGGTGAGTATTACCTTTATCGTCAATGACTGTAGAATTGGTATAGCCCGTGGCAATTGTAGACTGATCTTCCAGTGAATCTAACGACAGTAATTCTCCGCTATCGACTTTCCCGTTGCTGTTTTGTCTGCCAAGACATTCAGCTGCTGCCATATTGCATCGGCACTGTCCTGGCATTATCCCATTGTGGTCGTCATCCGAAGTTTGGTATGTGCCGGATAGCTGTTTTCGCCGGCGTGCCATCTTTGAGATAAGTATTGTTGCCAAAAAGCTCACGGCCTGAATCTATTTAGCCCATCTGGTTGATATCAAACACCAGTAAGCCGTCATCAGCGCTAACCCATCCAGTTTTCTCGGCAAAGTGTTGGCATCATGATCAAAATAGACACCTTTGCTCCAGGCTAATGGATTTCAACACCATCACCCATCAAGATCTAAGATGATAGGAGATGCGGTGCTCGGCTTTTGAGGCTTGGGCCGAAACTTTACCAATAAATAGAAGCCAGCGCAAAGCTGAACTTTGACTCGCATTTGGTTATTATAATAAAATATTCCGCATCATTGTGGCATTTTGTAGAATTTTCTTTTAATCTTTTTATACTCTAGATAATCTTTATAAAACTACATTAATTGGCTTGGCGCTGGATCGACTAAATTTTCCAAAGGTAGTCTTCGAAATCAGATAAATCATGTTCGATTACATCACCTGTTTCTAAATAAGTTTTAAAGCTGGGTCGTATTGGGCTAATAAATCAATCTTTCCTTGTCTTATCATCTAAAAACTCCTTCTTAAATCGTCATATTGGTCTTTAAAGTCGAGTACTGTTTCCAGGCTTATTATAGGATCGCTGGATGGAGTTTTAGTGGGGTCCATGTCATCTGTGAAAGGTATTTTTTCTGTATTATTGATACGATTACTTACAGCAAAGGGATTTTGCAAACCGTCTAGATGATGTATATCGGACTGGGCAAGGACATAACCTACTTGTCTAACGAAGGTTTGTGGCGCGTGTGCCAGAAGCCGTTGTCGCGAAAGAACGTGACCGTCTGGCAGCCTGCGGCGAAGCCAAAATCAAAATTGCATAACAGAAAGCGACTATCGCTGCGCTGTAATGTTGATGAATGCCTGAAATGACGAAGGCCGCGCAAGCGGCCTTTTTTATGCATCAGATTCAGTGATTTAAAACCTGCTATTGCCTTGCGGCATCCCGAATATGTTCCACCCGCGACTGCATCGCCGGGTGCGTACTCAGCCAGTCAGGCAGGCTGCTGTCACTGATTTCTTCTTTCTGCGATTTTGCTACGAGCAGCGAATACATTTGCGCCATCTGCTCAAGTGAACGCCCTTCCCGCTTCATTTCCGCAATCGCCCAGTCATCCGCATCGCGTTCCATACCGCGTGAGAACTGCAACTCATTGGCAAGAGACGCGGTTTGCAGCAAAGTATCGCCGATACCGCTGACATCACCGGTCATCCACAACAGCGTCAGCGAAACCAGCGAAGAACGCACCAGCATGCGCATCGGATGACGGTAAACGTGATGACCTATCTCATGCAGCATCACCGCCGCCAGCGCGTCATCGCCGGGGCTGAGGGCGACCAGATTGTCGCTGAGGACCAGCGTGCCGTCAGACAGCATAAACGCATTGGCCACATCGGGAATATTCATCAGTTTCAGGCTGACTGGTGTCCGGTCATTGCGCAACGACGGCGGCGTTACCTGGCTGAACAGAACCTGAAGCGCTTTCTGCCGATCTGGCGGTAACGCTGAATCCTGAAAATCACTGGCCCGGAGAAGCGTCATCGTATGACGACCGAGGTTTTGCTCAATCGTGGTCGGAATGCGCAGCGCAATCGCATTGCTGGCCCACGGCAGTAATCCATAGACGTAGAAAACGATCAGCAGACAGGTCGCCAGCAGCGTAAGGACAACGCCACGTTTATGGCTTTCCATACGATAGACCCAGCCCGGCTTGCGATGTTTGAGTAACCAGTGGCGAAACGCTGCATCATCAGCGGGAACAAAACGGCTTCCGTCGGGGAACGTAAGAAACAAGGGAATGGTGCCCAGCGCATCAGAAACGTCAATCTCACTGAGGGTAAAGCGGGTTTGTGATTCAGGCGTATCCAGCGTCACAAACTGCCCGTTTTCCAGAAAAAGGCGGGCAGCCTCACGCGCTGCCCGTCCCGGAGGCTGATAAAAGCCTTCAATATTCATGTGTTACAGACCGACACCAAGATCAAATGCCTGCGCCACTTCTTCCGCAACAGCCGTATTGGCAGAGTCGCCGTGCGCCTGAACGTCCAGCAACGACAGGTCGCCAGAAACAGCCGTTGATGCTGCCACATAACGCGCAGTACGCACATGAGCCACCGGCGTTGCCAGACCCAGCGAGAACACCACGATCAGCGCGTTGGTGAACAGCAGCCCCAGATAGGACAGCGTTTTCATGGAGGAATGCAGTTTTACACCGTCGCCGATACGTGTCTGGTTAAACACGTAATTGCGAACCGCGACCACCTGGTAGCTGGCAACCACCAGCGAACCGACCAGAAGAATGACGATGGCAAAGAAGAAGTCGAACATATTGCTCATCAGCATCGCGGCGGCCATTTCATCAGACATGCCGCCCATTAAGACCATCTGGTATATCGTCGTGAAGAACGAGCCCATCAGCCAGAAGGCAAAAATCAGGAACGGCAGGAATAATAAAATGCCCAGCAGGCTGTATTTAATAAAGGCCGCTTTCTTCAATTCGGCGCGAAACGCCGTCTTTCCGAAGAACATATTATTGACGTATAAATCATGTGTCATTGCGCTGATAATACCCTGCACCGCAGCAACACCCGGCACTAATGCCACAGCCACCAACACCATGCTCAGCAATATCGCGCTGATACTGGCACTTTGAACGGCGATCAATACCACAAACATAATGGGAATATACAGCGCCAGCATCAGCAGGATCGGGCACAGGTACATGGTCCAGTAAGCACGGCCCACTTTGCAGTGATAGTTAAAACGCACGCCACGGTAGCTGGTCATAATCGCATTGTAACGCCAGCTGCGGACAATCACCCACGGCAGCAAAGCAAAAAATGCCAGTACGAACAGCAACGCCAGCTTCGGCATTAACGCTGCTAAAATATAGAATACAATAATACCGGCGATCACCAGTAAACGCCCTTTCAATATTTGAATTGGCCTGGCGTGATAATCAAAGCGATCACCATTTATTTCAGTATTACCCAGAAAATAACGACGACGGCGTACTGTCGCCCACGCAGAATAAATCCCCAAAGTGACGATGGTCAGTAAAGCATTCACCAGCCAGATTGCGAAATATTCCCCGCCCTTACCATGAAAACGAACCTGATGCAGGCTATCGTTGTGTTGATTATTATCAGACATTTTTATCTTTCGTCCTGAAAGGAATGAGAAACCGTCTCTCTTATAATGAAGAAAGAGGCGTAGTGCTTGGTGTAACGCTGAATATTTAATCACGCACGTATACAATCAGGCAATAAAATCTTTACAATTCAGATGAAAAAAATTCTCATTTGGGATAAGTATTAGAACGATGAGGGGACGGCAGCGTTGCATCTGCACGCCCTAAAATGGTATTAAAACGGTCTGTTTGATTGCCTATAGTGGAAACTGAGTGAGTAACATGACGACCTCCCTCCCTGTCAGCGTCCTGGTGCGCCCGATCCGCCCTGAAGATAATGCTGCGATCGCCAGTGTGATCCGTCACGTGTCCGCCGAATTTGGCCTCACGGCAGATAAAGGTTATACCGTGGCTGACCCAAACCTGGACCATTTGTACGAAAGCTACAGCCAGCCGCGCTGTGCTTACTGGGTGGTGGAGCTGGACGGCGTTGTCGCCGGTGGCGGCGGTATGGCTCCGTTGTCAGGCGCTGAGGACGATTTGTGCGAGTTGCAGAAGATGTACTTCATGCCTTCTCTGCGCGGTCAGGGACTGGCGAAACGTCTGGCGCAACAGGCCATTGACCATGCACGCCAGCAGGGATTTGCCCGCTGCTACCTGGAAACCACTGCCAGCCTGACCCAGGCTATCGCGCTGTACGAGCGTCTCGGTTTCCAGCACATTGATGGCGCAATGGGGAATACAGGTCATGTCGATTGCGAAGTGACGATGATAAAATACCTGTAACTGCGTTTTCGCTTTCCATTATCTGACAGGCAGCAACATGTTCACTCACAAAGCCATTTCCGCGTTAAACGAACTGGAACTGACGGTTTATAACTACATCGTCAAAAATGGCGACAAAGTGATGTACATGACTATCCGTGAACTGGCGGACGCCTCTGGAGTGTCCACCACCACGGTGCTACGGTTCTGCAAAAAAATGGATTGCGACGGCTACTCGGAATTTCGCATCCGTTTTAAACTGTTTTTAGAACATGAAGAAAAACCGCCTGTGTCATTCGGCATCAGCGAAATAATCAGTTATTTCAAAAGTATTAATAACAGTGAATTTGATGAATTATTAGATCAGGCCGCGATACAAATTGCTAATGCACAGCGCATTATATTTGTCGGTGTGGGAACATCCGGCTCACTGGGTAAATACAGCGCACGTTTTTTCTCGAATGTCGGTAAATTCAGCACCTTTATTGATGACCCTTATTTTCCGATCAACAGCGATATGTATAAAGACGCTATCGCTATTATTCTTTCAGTCTCCGGTGAAACAGAAGAAGTCCTGCGTTTTGCCACCCAGTTCAGCCAGCATAACTGCAAGATTATCAGCCTGACCAACAGCGAGAACTCAACGCTGGCGCGGATGGCCGATCTGAACATCTCTTATCATATGCCGCAAATCGTGCTTGAAGGTCAATATAATATTACCACGCAGATCCCGGTACTTTATATTATCGAGACCATCGGCAAGAAATTACCTTTAATAAAACGTGACGCAGCGCAATGAAAAAACAAGGTGTTTTAAACTTGTGACATATTCCTAACCCTGTTTTTTGTTATATCGTGACATCATCCTTTCTTTTGCTACACTCCTGCCAGCAATTAAAAAAATAAAACATCATCTCTGTACACCCCGGCAGGAGAATAATAAATAATGGCTATTGATTACGCTCAGACAGCTCAGGATATTGTTAAATATATCGGCGGCGAAAATAATGTGATTAGCATCACACATTGCGCCACACGCTTACGCTTTGTTCTGAAAGATAATAGCGCCGTCGAGAAAGAAGAATTAAAACGCGTAAAAGGCGTGATTACTGTTATCGAGGCCGGAGGCCAGATGCAGGTGGTGATCGGCAACCACGTCAGCGATGCCTACAAACAGGTGCTGAAGCTTATTCACATAGATGAAAACGCGCCGGTTTCTGCGCCGAACGTCGGCATTGTCAGCCGCGTCATGGACGTCATCTCCAGCATTTTCACGCCATTCCTTTATCAACTCGCCGCCTGCGGTATTTTACAGGGGATTATCTCTTTCCTCGCTGCGGTCGGCATCATGGACGCCAACAGCGGCACCTACCGTATTCTTAACTTTGTTTCATGGACGGCGTTTACCTTCCTGCCGGTCATGATCGCTTTCACCGCGGCGAAAAAATTCAACGTCAATCCGTTCACCGCAGTGATTACCGCCTGTGCGCTGATAAGCCCGGATTACATGAACATGCTGACGGCGTTTAAGATTACGTCCATCAACTCAGCCGATCCGGCCATGCAGCAATTAATGCGTGAAGCGGTGAATAACCCGGAAATCGCCCGCATCCTGACGGACGTGGTTGGTATTCCCATCGCCGCGCCAACGCTCGATTTTCTTGGCATACCGGTGAAATATCTCAGTTACACCGCCTCGGTGATCCCTGTCATTCTGATGGTCTGGGCGATGTCATACATTGAACGTTTCTTCAATAAAGTGCTGCCGATCGTTATCCGTAACCTGTTTACCCCGATGTTTTGTATCGCCATTATGGTACCGATGACGTTGCTGGTCTTCGGGCCGGTAGGCAATCTTATTGGCGGCGCGATTGGCGGCGTTTATAACTATCTTTACCACCTCAGCCCGACCGTGGCCGGATTCTTCGTCGGTGCATTCTGGCAGCCGCTGGTTACGCTGGGCGTCCACTGGGGCATTACGCCGGTCACTGTCGGCAATTACGCAACGCTGGGCTACGACACCTTTACCGGCCTGCAAGCTTCCGCCGTCTTCGCGATGACCGGCAGCATGTTTGGCGTGTACCTGAAAACCCGCAGCCGCGAGATGAAAGGCATTTCTCTTTCCGCTGGCGTCACCGGGTTGTTCGGCATCACCGAACCAGCCATTTACGGCGTCGCGCTGCGTCTGAAAAAACCCTTCTTGTGCAGTTGCGTCGCGGGCGGCATCGGCGGCGCGATAGCCGGCTCCTTCAATGCCGTGTCCTGGAGCTACTGCCTGCCCGGCATCGCCGTGCTGCCGGTCTTCTTCAAAGAAGGCCACATGCCACAGTTCCTTGGCTTCCTGCTGTCGATAAGCGTCGCCTTTGTCCTCGGTGCTCTGTTCACCTGGCTGGTTGGCTTCAAAGATGAGCCAGACGTCGTCGCCACCAAAAAGGTTCAGGCAGAAGCTAGACGTGCCACGCAGGCAGAAATGAATTAAATCTGAAATACCCGTGTAAAGGGCGGAGGTCTCCGCCCGCATCAAACATTAAGGGAGAACGAAATGAGCCATCAGTTACCAAAAGAGTTTTTATGGGGCGGCGCGGTTGCGGCGCATCAGGTTGAAGGCGGCTGGAATAAAGGCGGTAAAGGCGTCAGCATTTGTGACGTGCTTTCCGGGGGCGCGCACGGCGTTGACCGCGTAATGACCGACGGCGTGCTCGAAGGCTACAGCTATCCGAATCATGAAGCCGTGGATTTCTATTCCCATTACAAAAAAGACATCGCACTGTTCGCCGAAATGGGCTTCAAATGCTTCCGCACGTCGATTGCCTGGACGCGCATCTTCCCCAACGGTGACGAATTACAGCCGAACGAAGCCGGTCTGCAATTCTACGACGATATGTTTGATGAGCTGCTCAAGCACAACATCCAGCCTGTCATCACCCTCTCCCACTTCGAGATGCCGTGGCATCTGGTGAAAGAGTATGGCGGCTGGAAAAACCGTCAGGTGGTGGATTTCTTTGTGCGCTTTAGTCAGGTGGTGATGGAGCGCTACAAAAGCAAAGTTAAATACTGGATGACCTTCAACGAGATCAACAACCAGCGTAACTGGCAGTATCCGTTGTTCGGTTATTGCTGTTCCGGCGTGGTCTTCACCGAGCAGGAAAACCCTGAAGAAACCATGTATCAGGTGCTGCATCACCAGTTCGTGGCCAGCGCCAAAGTGGTCAAACTCGGCCACGAGATCAATCCAGATTTCCAGATCGGCTGCATGATCGCCATGGTGCCGCTGTATCCGTTCTCCTGCCATCCGGACGACGTGATGTATTCCGTCGAAGCGATGCACGAGCGCTTCCTGTTCAGTGACGTCCACATGCGCGGCTACTACCCGGCGTATGCGCTGAAAGAGTGGGAACGTCGTGGCTTTAACATCAAAATGGAAGACGGCGATTTGCAGGCGCTGCGCGAGGGTTGCGCTGATTACATCGGCCTGAGCTATTACATGAGCAACGCAATTTCCGCGCACAACCCGAGTGATGATAACGGTTTGTCCGGTTTCGCGGGCAGCGTACCTAACCCGCACGTCAAAGCCTCCGACTGGGGATGGCAGATTGACCCGGTTGGCCTGCGCTATACGCTGAATATTCTGTATGAGCGTTATCAGAAACCGCTGTTCATCGTCGAAAATGGCTTTGGCGCGATCGACAAAGTGGCTGACGACGGTATGGTTCATGATGATTACCGCATCGCTTATCTGAAAGCTCACATTGAGCAAATGAAGAAGGCCGTGCTGGAAGACGGCGTTGAGCTGATGGGCTACACCCCCTGGGGTTGCATCGACTGCGTGTCCTTCACCACCGGCCAGTACAGCAAACGCTACGGCTTCATCCACGTCGACAAAAACGACGACGGCACCGGCACTATGGCGCGCTCCAAAAAAGAGAGTTTCGCCTGGTATCAGAAAGTGATTGGCAGCAACGGCGAAGTACTTTAAGAAAATGACAGCCAGCCCTGCACGGGCTGGCTTTGTTTGGAATTATTCCGCCTTCATCTCGAAATACGCAAACTCGCCGAATCCCGCTTCAGCATTCACCGTCGAAGACACAGAATAAATACCGATTTTCGCGCCGACCCATTTTCCGGCTGACGCGGCAAATTGAGGTTCAACGGTTTTCCAGTCTTCTGCCTCATCCTGTTTGAAGGAGAAACAGCAGACGCCATGCGATAAGACGTTCGCCCTGATAAATACCGCATGCCCGTGCCGCAAAGTAGCCAGCACAGTTCTTCTCTGGCTCAGTTCGCCTTTATCGCTCATCCATCCGAAATCAAACACCAACCTGTTTTCGCCCTGCTGCTGACACACGGATACCGCGCCATACCTTTCGCCATAGACGATCAACCCGCTCTGCTCACCGTCGTGGCTAAAGTGAGGGGTAATGCGTGTGGTGACGGTAAATTGTGGCGCAGAGAACTTTTGAAGCAACAGTTGCGGCGTGTCGTACAACGCTCGCGGCCCGGAGGGTAAACACGCCAGCCTCAGTCCAGCCGCAGACGGTTTCACCCAGTGACTTTGCGGGTTCGCCTGCCACTGCCATTGCAGCCCGAAGCGGCCTTCGGCAAAGTCGTCAGACGTTTGTGGAACGCAGGGCCAACCAGACGAACAACCAGCAGGTTTTGCGTAAACCGATACTGGCTGCCCGAGTCCTTGGGCATCCACTTGTTCGCCAATTTCCGGCCAGTCATCCTGATTCCAGCGCATCGGTTGCAGATGCACAATACGGCCAGCGTGTGCCGCATCCTGAAAATGCACAAACCAGCACTCGCCATTTTTCAATTCCACCCAACCGCCCTGGTGCGGGCCATTTACTTTGGATGTCCCCTGATGTAAAACGTCGCGGCTCTCGAACGGACCGGTTATCTCACGGGAGCGAAGTACCGTCTGCCAGCCGCTCTCAACACCTCCGGCGGGCGCAAAAATGTAATACCAACCGTGACGCTGATACACCTTTGGCCCTTCGATTGTCGGGTGAGAGACCGTACCATCAAAAATGATCTGGCCTTGATCGAGCAATGATGTCGCATCGGGGGACAATTCGCACAGCTGTAACTGATGCTTGATACCGGACCGGCTGTGAGCAAACGCATGCACCAGCCACGCCCGCCCGTCGTCATCCCAGAACGGACAGGGGTCGATCCAGCCTTTTACCGCTTTAATGCAATGTGGCTCACTCCAGGCTTTCCGCGGATCTTCGGCGTAAGACATAAAAATGCCTTCATCCGGCATGCTATAAAACACCCAGAACAGCCCGTTGTGATAACGAATGCTGGGTGCCCAGATCCCTTTTCCAGGCTGCACGCTGTCGTAAGCCGGATAATTAATCCGTGGCACGACGTGGTTGACGAGAGTCCAGTTAACCAGATCCGTTGAATGCAAAACCGGCAGGCCGGGAATATGGTTAAAGCTTGAGGCGACCATATAAATATCATCGCCCACGCAGACAATATCCGGATCAGAATAGTCAGCATGCAGGATCGGATTCTGGTAGCGTCCGTCGTCTGTATCTGCGATCCCATCATGTTGGATTGCTATCGCCATACCGAGGTTCTCCATTATTTAACGGCCATCACAGGAGCCATATGACCGGCTTCGTTTTCCTGCTCGCGGGCAATCTCCACGCTTCGTTTCGCCAGATCGTGTTGGATATTTTTCATCGTGGCATCATCGAGTTTGTAGAAACGAGCGAGGAAATAGAGGATCAGATAAGAAATTGAGGGGCCGACAGTCAGCAGACCAATAATACCGGTGGTGGCAAGCGCGGTTTGGGTTTCTGCGCCTGCATGATAACCAAACCAACCGAGAGAAAATCCGACCAACGCACCGGCAAACGCCATGCCGAGTTTTAAGGCGAATAAGTTACCGGAGAAGGATAATCCGGTGATCCGCCGTCCGGTTTTCCATTCTCCGTAATCCGCTGCATTTGCCATCATGTTCCATTTAAACGGCTGATACATCTGGTGTAAAAAACCAATAATGAAATACAGCGGAAAAATAACCGGCAGGAATTTCGGCGGCACAAAGAACATCACCACACCCGCCAGAACCAGCAGCAGATTGATATTTTTAAACATCGTCAGCGTACTAAAGCGCCTGGCAAAATACCCCGCCGCTATCGCCCCGAATATCGTACCGACCACGCTGGTGGTAATAAACGTGCTTTTCATCGCCGTACCACTCACCAAACTTTGTCCTTTATCCAGCATCAGATAGGTCGCGTAATACAGCGTCGCCGAACTGCGCATGACGCCCGCCATGCTGGAGAAAAAGGTGATGATGGCAACAATCCGCCACTGGTCATTCGACAGCAGATTCTTTAAATCACTACGCACCGAGACATGTCGAGTATCCTCAGCGGTGATGCGTTCTTTGGTGAAGCAAAAACAAAACACCAACATACAAGTGGCGATGACGCCCATCACCGCCATTGTTGCCTGATATCCAGCCTGCAAATCCTCTTTCCCAAAATAATCCACCAGCCACAATGTCCCGACGGAAACCAGCAAACCGGCCAGAGAGGAAATCGTAAAACGGTAGGATTGCGCGGAGAGCCGGTCTTTATCATCCGAGGTGATCACACCGCCCAGCGCGCAGTAAGGAATATTGATAAACGTGTAACACAGCATCAGCAGTGAATACGTAATGTAGGCGTAAAGTAGTTTGCCCGAATGCCCGAAATCCGGCGTGGTGAAGGTCATGACCGCCAATATCGCGTAAGGGATCGCAAACCAAATCAGCCACGGACGAAAATGCCCCCAACGTGTTTTTACACGGTCGGCGACAATCCCGGTGAGCGGATCGCTGACAGCATCCAGAATGCGTGTAACCAGAAACATCACCCCGACAGCTGCGGCGGAGAGACCGTAGATATCCGTATAAAAGTACGTCAGAAACATCGTGACGGAGGAATAAACGATCCCGCACGCGGCATCTCCCATACCAAAACCGAGTTTTTCTATAACAGACAATTTCTTTACGGCTGCCATAATCTGACTCCATACCATGAGGTAGAATAACTTTCAGAATTGGTATGTTAGCTTTTAGCCGTTGTATTGAATTTAACCATATTTCATTTAGGGTTTATGAAATTTGCTTAATGCGAAGGGAGTCACAAAGGGGACTGTCATGCACAAACAAAAAAGGCCACCGTTTCCGGCAGCCTTTTATTTCTTCATGAATCGAAATTCAGAAGCCCGACTCAATCAATGACGTTTACCGTCATCATCTTCATCGATGAAATCTTCATCTTCGCCTTCTTCACCCTCTTCGTCGTCATCGCCTTCGAAGTAAGTACCCCAGCCGTCGTAGTTTACGCCGTTGGTTTCAGCCAGATTCATCAGTTGCTCAACCTGGGTGTCGATCAGTTCTGCATTCAGCGCAACTTCGCTGATCACGTCGCAGCACATCATGACAGTACCGTCTTCCGCTTCCAGCTCTTCCGGGTCGGAAACTTCATAACCCAGTTTGAACGCTTCAACGACCGCTTTCTCCAGCACTTCAAACTTCTCTGAAGATAAGTGGTGTTCGATGGTGTAAAGCGCGTCAGGATCACTGCCATCATCCAGCAGTTCTTCGATGATTAAGCGAGTTTCTTCACGTTGTTCTTCCAGCAATTCACGGTTTGCCATTTCTCTGTCCTCAATCAATGTGACGTTTGTAGTCTATTTTCACACACCGCAGGGCCAGCCTCCACTATAAACAACGACAAAGTTTTTACTTCAGGGTTGTAATTGCATATTCATCCAGATAAATTGAATTTTAATTCAATCCGAAATGCTTACGCGCTATGGAGCGACATCATGAGTTTGTTGAGTAAACGTCATTTTCTCAGGTTACTGGATTTTACCCCGTCAGAGATTTCGTCCCTGCTGAAACTCTCCGCTGAACTCAAAGCAGCAAAGAAAAACGGCACCGAAAAAGCCCGCCTGCAAGGCAAAAACATCGCGCTCATCTTCGAAAAAGACTCAACCCGCACACGATGCTCTTTCGAAGTTGCCGCATACGATCAGGGGGCGAAAGTCACTTATCTCGGCCCGAGCGGCAGCCAGATCGGCCATAAGGAGTCGATGAAAGATACCGCCCGCGTGCTTGGCAGAATGTACGACGGTATTCAGTATCGCGGTTTTGGGCAGGATAACGTTGAAACGCTGGCGGAATTCGCCGGTGTACCGGTGTGGAATGGCTTAACCAACGAATTCCACCCGACGCAGCTGCTGGCTGACCTGCTGACCATGCAGGAACACTTGCCCGATCAGCCGCTGAAAGGGATGCGTCTCGCCTATCTGGGGGATACCCGCAACAATATGGGGAACTCGCTGCTGGAAGCCGCGGCGCTGTGCGGACTGGATTTACGCCTTGTCGCGCCATCAGTCTGCTGGCCGGACGCTGAACTGGTCGCGACCTGCCAGCATCTCGCCACCGAAAACGGCGGCAAGATTACTCTGACCGAGGATATCGCAACCGGCGTGAAAGATGCGGATTTCCTGTATACCGACGTCTGGGTGTCGATGGGCGAGCCGAAAGAAGCCTGGAAGGAACGCATCACCCTGCTGCGCCCTTATCAGGTCAACAGCGCGATGCTGGCGATGACCGGCAACCCGAACGTCAAGTTCCTGCACTGCCTGCCCGCTTTCCATGACGATCAGACGTCGCTCGGCAAACAGATGGCACAAGAGTATGGCCTGAACGGCGGTATGGAAGTGACGGATGAGGTGTTTGAATCGGCGCACAGCGTGGTGTTTGATCAGGCGGAGAACCGTCTGCACACCATCAAAGCCGTGATGGTGGCCACCCTCGGCACGGAATAATTCATCCCGGCATCATTCGCGTTTTTCCCGGATGATGCCGCATTTTTACGCCAGAATCCTCTGCTATCTCCCCTTTTTGCCGTCACAGCCCTTCATTTTCAACTAACCTTTTTACAGCGCGTTGGTTTTATCACTCCATCAGAAAAACAGTAACGCAGTAAGAAGGAACCGATATGAGCTCAGTTAATCTTGAGTATGTCCTGCGACTGGAAAGCCTGCTAAGCAGGATTTACCCCAGGGAACACATCGCCGATCTGCTGAAAAAAATCCTGCATCTCGCCGACAAATGGAACTACGGCAAACATCGCACCACGCACTGGGTCGATGGCACAAATATTTATCTCATCACCTACGGCGATAACCTGCGCCACGGCGAACAGCCGCCGCTGGCGACGCTCAATCATTTTGCCAATACGTATCTGCGTGAAATCATCAGCGATATTCATATTTTGCCGATGTACCCGTACAGCTCGGACGACGGCTTCAGCGTGATCGACTATCGGCGGATCGACGAAAATCTCGGCGGCTGGTCGGATATTCACCACCTTTCTGAAAACTTTAATCTGATGTTTGACTGCGTGATCAACCACATCTCGCGCTCAAGCGACTGGATGAAAGGTTATCTGCACGACGATCCGTACTACCAAAATTACTTTATTGCCTCCAATCCCGAGCTTGATTACAGCCGCGTCGTTCGCCCCCGCGCCTCGCCGCTGCTGACGCCGTTTATCAAAACCGACGGCACCGAGCCCTATCTGTGGACGACGTTCAGCGAAGATCAGGTGGATATCAATTTTAAAAATCCGCAAGTACTGCTGGAAAGCATCGATGTGCTGCTGCAATACGCGGCCAGCGGCGGGCAGTCGATCCGACTCGATGCAATTGGTTATATCTGGAAGGAAGTGGGCACGTCATGCATTCACATGCCTCAGGCGCACAACATCATCAAAGTGTGGCGCACCATCCTGGATGAGGTGATCCCCGGCACGCGGCTCATCACAGAAACCAACGTGCCACATCACGAAAATATCAGCTATTTCGGAGAAGGCGATGAGGCGCACATGGTGTATCAGTTCCCATTGCCGCCGCTGACGCTGCACGCTTTTTTACGCGAAGACACCACCACGCTGACAAAGTGGGCGCAAAGCCTGAATGCCGAAGCGCGCTACCCTGAGACGACGTATTTTAACTTTCTTGCCAGCCACGACGGCATCGGCTTACGCCCGACCGAAACCTTTCTCAGTGATGATGAGCGTAAATATATGGCGCAGGAAACGCTGCGCAAAGAAGGTCGCGTCTCCTATAAAGACAACGGTGACGGCACCCATTCGCCTTACGAGCTGAATATTAATTACCTGAGCGCCCTGACAGAGCCGGAAGATGACATCGAGATGAAAGCGCGCAAGTTCCTGGCGGCGCAGGCGCTGTTGCTGTCATTCATCGGCGTGCCGGCAATTTATATCCACAGCCTGCTGGGCAGTGAAAACGATCTCGAGGGGATGCACCAGTCGGGCATCAACCGGCGTATTAATCGCAAAAAGCTGGATCTGGACAAGCTTGAAGCCGAGCTGGAGAAAAAAGACGGCCTGCGCGCCCGCATATTCAACGGATTGCAGGACCTGATTAAGCACCGCCGCGCCCATCCTGCGTTCTCTCCGCAGGCCGGTCAGCGGGTTTTTGATCTCGGAAAATCGCTGTTTGCGATGGAGCGTTATGATCCAAAAACCGAGGATCGCATTACCTGCGTGTTTAACATCAGCAGCCATTCACAGGTGCTGAAACTGGCAGTGGAAGGAAAGGATCTGATCAGCGGAAACGCGTTCGCCGGCCAGACGCGACTCCAGCCATGGCAGGTGGTGTGGATCAAACATAAACTGAAAGCGCCAGAACGTCTTGGCAGGCTGCGTCGCTGGCGGATGAAGTTATTTAAGCGAAGTAAGCGCTAACCCACAAAAACTTAAACGGGTAAAACGCTGACGTCCATTTTGACCACGGCTTTGCGCACGTTGGCCGGTTCGCCGACGGCGCACAGCGGTTTATGGACTTCGCCAGGATAGAACACCACGAAGTCACCGGCCTGCATGATCATGGTTTTTTCCTGTTCGCCGGCGGCGAGAAACGCGATGTCTTTGTCAGCCAGCCAGTCAGTATCGACATAACCCGCCGGTAAGTTGCTGAACGTCATCCCTTCAGTGCCGTTCAGGACAATCTGGATGTCCAGATAACGCGCATGGAATTCGGCGCGGCGCTCCGCCTGGGGCGCGGTGGAATCATTAGAAATCAGTACAAATACGTCGTCGCCGCAGATATCGTGTTTACCCAGCGAGGTGTCGGCGGTGATGTTCTGTTTAACGAACTCGATGGCTTCGCGCAATGCGGCGGGCAGATAAGGCACTAAGTGCAGTTGATGAATGTTGCCGGTGATCATGAGTTTCCCTTCGTTAAGTTAAAAATGAAATGATGTTTCAATGTCGTCTCATGATAAAGCACTGCGGTTGTCCGCCATTTGATCCAGTTAACAGTTTTCACCTGCGAAGAGGCGCGCAGCCAACCGATTGCCTGTGAGTGATTTTTCCGCTTGATGTCGTCGGTTACGCGCGTATAATGCGCCACAATTTGCCGGGAGAACCCATGAACAATTGCCACGTTTTGCGCTCAGACGATCGACCAAACGCCGTGCCATCAGGCAGCCCGCTGCCGTTGTTCTTCCGTTGTATTGCCGGTCAGCGTTCAGTTGATCAAAAAGAAAGGCCCCTCATTGCAGGGGCTTTTTTTTGTCTGAAATTTGAGTGCGCACCTGTCGGAAAGCGCATCTTTTAAGAACAAAGAAACAGGAGAATGACGATGGCGAACCCGCTGTATCAAAAAGACATCATTTCAATCAACGATCTCAGCCGCGAAGAGCTGGAGCTGGTGCTCGACACCGCCGCCAGCCTGAAAGCCACGCCGCAACCCGAGCTCCTGAAACACAAAGTGATCGCCAGCTGTTTCTTCGAAGCCTCAACCCGAACGCGTCTGTCCTTCGAGACTTCCATGCATCGCCTCGGCGCATCGGTGGTTGGATTTTCCGACAGCAGCAACACTTCGCTCGGCAAAAAAGGTGAAACGCTGGCCGACACCATTTCGGTCATCAGCACCTACGTCGATGCCATCGTGATGCGCCATCCGCAGGAAGGCGCGGCGCGCCTGGCGACAGAATTCTCCGGCGGCATTCCGGTTCTTAACGCCGGTGACGGCGCGAACCAGCATCCCACGCAGACGCTGCTGGATTTGTTTACCATTCAGGAAACCCAGGGGCGTCTGGATAACATCAAAATCGCGATGGTCGGCGATTTGAAATATGGTCGCACCGTCCACTCTCTGGCGCAGGCACTGGCGAAATTCAACGGTAACCGTTTCTACTTCATCGCGCCCGACGCGCTGGCGATGCCGGGATACATTCTGGCGCTGCTTGAAGAGAAAGGCATTGAATACAGTCTGCATAGCAGCATTGACGAAGTGGTGCCGGAAATTGACATTTTGTACATGACCCGTGTGCAGAAAGAGCGTCTGGATCCGTCCGAGTACGCCAACGTCAAAGCCCAGTTTGTGTTGCGCGCCGCCGATCTGGCGGACGCACAGCCGCACCTGAAAGTTCTGCACCCGCTGCCGCGCATCGACGAAATCACCCCGGACGTTGATAAGACGCCTTACGCCTGGTATTTCCAGCAGGCCGGTAACGGAATTTTCGCGCGTCAGGCATTGCTGGCGCTGGTTCTGAACGCAGATACTGCACAGTAAACTTGAGGAGAAAATGACTATGACTCACGACAATAAACTTCAGGTTGAAGCGATCAAATGCGGCACGGTCATCGACCATATTCCGGCGCAGGTTGGGTTTAAATTGCTGTCGCTGTTCAAATTTACCCAGACGGAACAGCGCGTGACCGTCGGCCTGAATCTTCCGTCCGGTGAACTTGGCCGCAAAGACATCATCAAAATCGAGAACACCTTCCTGACCGATGAACAGGTCAATCAGCTGGCGGTCTACGCTCCGCGCGCGACGGTGAACCGCATTGATGATTACGAAGTGGTGAAGAAGCTGATGCCGACGCTGCCGGACCGGATCGTCGGCGTGCTGCGTTGCCCGAACAGCAATTGCATCAGTCGTTTTGAGCCGGTGGATTCGAGCTTTGCGGTGAAACAGCGCGCTGACGGCGTGCATCTGAAATGTAAGTATTGCGAGAAAGAGTTTGAGCATCAGGTCGTGCTCAACAACGACTGACCGATTATACTGGCGCGAATCTCGTTCCAACTACTCAATAATCAGGAGACATTATGTCCCGCGAAATCAGCACTGAAAACGCTCCAGCCGCCATCGGTCCTTATGTTCAGGGCGTGGATCTGGGCAGCATGATCATCACCTCCGGTCAGATCCCTGTGGATCCTAAAACCGGTGCCGTCGCCGAAGACATCGCCGCTCAGGCGCGTCAGTCACTGGAAAATGTGCAGGCTATCGTCGAAGCCGCTGGCCTGAAAGTCTCAGATATCGTGAAAACTACCGTTTTCGTGAAAGATCTGAATGATTTCGCCACCGTTAATGCCACTTACGAAGCATTCTTTACCGAGCATAAAGCACCTTTCCCTGCGCGTTCATGCGTTGAAGTTGCCCGTCTGCCAAAAGACGTAAAAATCGAAATCGAAGCCATCGCTGTTCGCCGTTAATTCGCGAAAGCATCAGGTTTTAATGAGCCAGCCTTCGGGCTGGTTTTTTTTCGCCTGCTTTTTATGAATCCCCCCACCCATTAGCCTTTCTGTTGTTTTCGCCCGGCAGTGGCGATTGCCTCATCAGCGACCATACTCATTATATCCCGACCTTTTTTGCCCTCTTTTCACTCAGCCGTGGCTTTTTCTGCACCTTTTCAGAGCAGATGCCCGTCCTGACCCCTGATTTTCCGCGGGTTTTGCACGATGGCACACTTTATGCGTGATCTTCATTGTTATTGAACGATTCAATTGCAGCCGGTCCAGTTTGTGAGGTGATGATGATTAAGATTGACCTTTCCGATTCACCCTTCTTTGATGAAATGTTAATGGCTGAAGGGAAACACCGCAGTCATTATCAGGCTTACTGGCAATGGTTGCAGCAGGCCGATCAACAGGCCGTCCAGCGCAAAAAAGAGGAAGCAGCGCTGCTGTTCCACCGGGTGGGGATTACCTTTAATGTTTACGGCGAAGATGATGGCGCAGAGCGGCTGATCCCGTTTGACAGCGTGCCGCGCATTATTCCCGCCGGGGAATGGAAAATGCTCGATCGCGGGATCCGCCAGCGGGTTCAGGCGCTGAACGCATTTCTGCATGATATTTATCACGACCAGAAAATACTCAAAGCCGGACTGGTGCCTGCCGAACAGGTGCTGGCCAACGATCAGTATCAGCCTTGTATGCAGGGCATCGATCTTCATCGTGATACCTACGCTCACATCGCCGGAACCGACATGGTGCGCGGCGGCGATGGTGAATACTACGTGCTGGAGGACAACCTGCGCACACCGTCCGGCGTTTCCTACATGATGGAAAACCGCAAAATGATGATGCGGTTGTACCCGGAGCTGTTTGCCGAGCAGCGCATCGCACCGGTTTCGCGCTACCCTTCTCATCTGCTGCAAACTTTGCGTGAAAGCACGCCAGTTAACGATCCTACCGTCGTCGTGCTGACACCGGGGCGTTTTAACAGTGCCTATTTCGAACACAGTTTTCTTGCGCAGCAAATGGGCGTTGAACTGCTTGAAAGCGCCGATTTGTTCGTTAAAGACGGTGCAGTGCTGATGCGTACCACCGCGGGTCCCTGCAAGATCGACGTTATCTACCGGCGCATCGACGATGCGTTTTTGGATCCGCTGGCGTTTCGCGCCGATTCCATGCTGGGCGTACCCGGCCTGCTTTCGGTCTACCGCGCCGGTGGCGTGGTGCTGGCGAATGCCATCGGCACCGGCGTTGCTGACGACAAATCCATCTACCCTTACGTGCCTGAGATGATCCGCTACTACCTGGGCGAAGATCCTATCCTCAATAACGTGCCGACGTGGCAATGCCGTAAGCAATCTGACCTGTCTTTTGTGCTGGCGAATCTGGAAAAAATGGTGGTGAAAGAGGTTCACGGCGCGGGCGGTTACGGCATGCTGATTGGCCCGACGGCCAGCCTTGAGGAACTGGCACGTTTTCGCGATTTACTGAAAACCCGCCCCGAGAATTACATCGCACAGGAAACGCTCGCGCTCTCCACCTGCCCGACGTTTGTCGAAAATGGTCTGGCACCCCGCCATATCGATTTGCGGCCCTTCGCGCTCACCGGTGCGGAGATCCGTCTGGTTCCCGGCGGTTTAACCCGCGTGGCGCTGGCCGAAGGATCGCTGGTGGTCAACTCATCGCAGGGCGGCGGGACGAAAGATACCTGGGTGCTGGAAGAAGAAGATTCGACGGAGGATGACGCATGCTAAGCAGAACCGCCAGTGAGCTGTACTGGATGGCGCGTTATCTGGAACGCGCCGAGAATATCGCCCGTCTGCTGGACGTCACCAACAAGCTGTCGATGATGTCGATCCGTGACGTCATGGCGCGCGATGAAAATAACGATCTGCTGGTGCCGCTGACCATGACCGGTACCCGCACGCTGTTCAATGAACATTATCCGCAGCTGACCATGAGCAATCTGCTCAACTTTTTCGCGCTCGATAACATCAATCACGGCAGTATTTACAGCTGCCTGCAAATGGCGTGGAACAACGCCCACGCGGTGCGCGGCAGCCTGTCTTCTGAAGTCTGGGAAAGCATCAACGCCACATGGATTGAGATGAAACTGATCCGCCGTCAGGGCGTCGGTTCCGCCGGTGCGGATTCCTTCTTCGACTGGGTTAAGGAGCGCTCACATCTGTTCCGTGGCGCGATGTTCGGCACTTTGCTGCGCAGCGACGCCCAAAATTTCATCCGCCTCGGCACCATGCTGGAACGTGCAGACAGCACTGCGCGCCTGCTGGATGCCAAAAATCAGCTGCTTAACGCGGATGAAGATCCGGTGCGCGAATATTACCGGATGGACACGCTACTGCGCGCCGTCAGTGCACGCGAGGCATTCCATACACTGTACAAACAGCAACTCAGCCAGAAGCGCATCGCCGAGTTGCTGATCCTGCGCCGTGAGTTGCCGCGATCCCTGCTGTCATGCGTGGAGATTATGGCCGAGCAGTTAGACGAAATCGGCGGTACAGCGGGCAATCTGCCACGCCGGCGCGTTCACACCCTGCACGCGCAGCTACGCTTCACCGAAATGGAAGAAATTGTCGAAATGGGTCTCAGCCCCTGGTTGATGCAGTTCCTCGACCAGACCGGCGCTATCGCAGAGAGCATCCATCAGACCTATCTGGAGGCACAATAATGAAACTGAATGTCAGTCATCAGACGCATTACACTTATGCGCAACAGGTCAAACACAGCACGCAATATCTGCGCCTCACGCCGCAGAACTCCAGCCATCAGAAAATCCTGTCATGGGATTTAACGCTGCCGGAATACGCCACCCGCACGTTCGATGCTTACGGCAACGTGCTGCATGTGCTGACGCTGGATCAGCCGCATCAGGCGATCACCATTGAAGCTAACGGCGTGGTCGAAATTGAAGACAATACCGAGGACGACAACTGCGGGCATCTCTCGCCACTGGTGTTTTTGCGCACCAGCCCGCTGACGCTGGCCGATGGCGCGATCCGCGATTTTGCCAACCGTTATTACCGCCCGCAGGCACAACACGAAAGTCTGTGCAGCCTGATGGGTGAGCTGTTGCTGAAAATGCCCTACAGCCCAGGCACCACCACGGTAAAAGACAGCGCCTCACAAGCGTTTTCTGCGCAGCAGGGCGTGTGTCAGGATCACACCCACGTTTTCCTCGCCTGCTGCCGTAGTCTGGGCATTCCGGCGCGCTACGTCAGCGGTTATCTCTATACCCAAGACTCCGCCCATGTGGCGATGCACGCGTGGGCCGAAGCCTGGCTGGATGACCGCTGGCAAAGCTTCGATGTCACGAATAATACCTGCCAGCCCAATCAGCATTTGAAACTGGCTATCGGCATAGATTATCTTGATGCATGTCCGGTTCGCGGTATCCGGTTAGGTGGGGGATGCGAAGACATGCGCACTGTCGCGGCGGTCGAAATGTTCGACATTCCGCAATAATCCTGACTGCTTGAAATAGGAAGATTTTTCTATGACTTACTGTGTGGCCATGCGCTTGTCCTCTGGCCTGGTGTTTGTATCAGACTCGCGCACCAATGCCGGGGTGGACCATATTTCCACTTTCCGAAAACTGCACGTTTTTCATCAAAGCGATGAACGCGTACTGGTGCTCCAAAGTGCCGGAAATCTGGCGACCACACAGAGCATTATCAGTCTGCTCCATCGCCGCTGTCTGGATGATCAACGGGAAAACCTGCTCAACGTGGCGTCGATGTATGACGCCGCCAGCCTGCTCGGTGAAACGGTGCGCGAAGTGATTGCCCGCGACAGCGGCGCGAATCAGGGCGGCACCACGGATTTCAGCTGCAACCTGCTGCTCGGCGGGCAAATAAAGGGCGAAGGCCTGCGGCTGTTCCACATCTATCCGCAAGGCAACTTCATCGAAGCCACGCACGACACGCCCTATTTTCAGGTGGGTGAAAGCAAATACGGCAAGCCGATTATCGATCGCGTGCTGAGCTTCGATACCCCGCTGGATCAGGCGATGCAGTGCGCGCTGATTTCAATGGATTCCACGCTGCGCAGCAATCTGTCCGTCGGTCTGCCGCTCGACGTCCTGACCTACCCGAGCGACAGCTACAGTACCGCGCAACAATATCGGATCACCGAAACGCACCCGTATTTCGACATGATCCGCAAAGGCTGGGGCGAAGGCTTGCTGAGCATCTTCGCGCAGCTGCCGCCGCTTAAGCTGGAAGAGTAATTTTCCTGAGACGGAGTGAAATCTCACTCCGCCGCTTTGTTCTGATCCATCTTCTTCACAATCTTCTTTTCCACCAGGAAAGGATCGATGCCACGCAGTTGCAGGCGGCGGAAGCGAATGATGTTAAAACCGTTCATGACGAGGAAACTGCCTTCGATAAGCGAGCCGCCAATCGAGCCGAGCCAGACGTTATGCGCCACCCAGCAGCAGGTTGAGCACCACATGATGCAGCGCGTGGTCAGCCCGCTGGTGCGAAAAAGCGCCCAGGTACTGACGACGGTGGCACCGACCGGCAATAACTCCATCCAGTGATGCGCGCGGCTCAGGCCTAAGAACAGCGTCAGGACGATGAAAATCACCATAATCCACTGGTTACGGGTGCGCAGGGAAATCAGGGTACGGATAGAGTTGAGCAAGGCGCTCATGCCTGCGGGTGCGGCGCCCATCAGCAGGAAATGCACGCCGATAATGGCGCTGTAGGCGGAAAGTTGCTGTTTGAAGCGTCGATCGCTGCGGTTGAAAAACATGGTGATGCCGACAACAAAAGCCACCACACCAATCGACTGGGCAAACCAGTAATACGTCATTTATCAGGCTCTCTGCGTAGAAGACTTCGTCGTTTTTTCACGTATCGCTGCTACGCAAAGCTGTAACGTAAAAACGGCGCTTCATAATTGAAACGCCGTTTCATCCTAACGATAAAGCCGCAGGGTTACAATGTGACACCGCTTTTAAAAATCGCTAATTCACGGAAATCATTCAGCTCGTTTTTGGCTTTGCGGCCATCAGCGATCGCCACGATCAGATCCACAAATTCGCCCAGCAGTTGATCCATGGTGACATCGTGGATCAGCTGACCGGCATCGAAATCGATCCAGTGTGGTTTTTTCGCCGCGAGCTCGCTGTTGGTTGCCAGTTTAACCGTCGGAACGAAACCGCCATAAGGCGTGCCGCGTCCGGTGCTGAACAGCACCATGTGGCAGCCGGCACCGGCTAATGCGCTGGTCGCCACCGCATCGTTACCCGGCGCGCTGAGCAGGTTTAGCCCAGGCGTGGTCAGGCGTTCGCCGTATTTCAGTACGTCCATGACCGGGCTTTGACCGGCTTTCTGCGTACAACCGAGCGACTTCTCTTCCAGGGTAGTGATACCCCCGGCTTTGTTGCCCGGAGACGGGTTTTCGTAAATCGGCTGATTATGCTCGATGAAGTACTGCTTGAAGTCGTTCACCATGTGGACGGTTTTTTCAAACGTTGATTCGTCACGGCAACGGCTCATCAGGATACGTTCTGCGCCAAACATTTCCGGCACTTCGGTCAGCACGGAGGTGCCGCCGTTAGCAATCACATAGTCAGAGAAGCGCCCCAGCAGCGGGTTGGCGGTGATACCGGACAGCCCGTCGGAGCCACCGCATTCCAGACCAAACTTCAGTTCGCTGAGTTTACCGCTCTCGCGTTTGTCATTACGCATGACGGCATACAGCTCGCGCAGACGCTCCAGACCGGCTTCCACTTCGTCATCGAATTTTTGCAGCGTCATGAAACGCACGCGGTCTTCGTCGACGTCACCCAGCGTCTCGCGGAATACGTCCACCTGATTGTTTTCACAACCCAGGCCGATTACCAGCACCGCACCGGCGTTCGGGTGGCGCACCATATTTTGCAGCATGGTGCGGGTATTAATGTGATCGTCACCCAGCTGCGAACAGCCAAACGGATGCGTGAACAGATAAACACCGTCGGTGCCTTCTGCGTCATTAGTCTCTTTGAGAAAACGCGTCTGGATCTGACGGGCGATACCGTTCACACAGCCGACGGTCGGGATTAACCATAGCTCGTTGCGGATCCCCACCTGACCGTCTTTTCGGCGATAGATCTGGACTTCGCGATCGGCCATCTGCTCAGGCACGGTCACAAACTCCGGCTGATACTGGTACTGATCCAGATCGCTTAAATTGGTTTTGCCGTTTTGCGAATGGATATGCACGCCCGGTTCAATCACGGACAGCGCATGGCCAATCGGCAGGCCGTATTTGACAATATTTTCCCCGGCCACAATCGGGCGCAGGGCAAATTTGTGACCACGGGCAACCGCTTCTGGCAACACGACCTGATAATCGCCCGCTTCGACGCGCTCACCGGCTTCAATGTCGCGCAGTGCCACGGCAACGTTATCAGCAGGATGAATTTGAATGATACTTTGCATAGTCGCCCTCTTAGCTGTAAGCCGCCAGCGCATCGCGCATGCCACGGTCTTCGATCGCCTGTAACTGTTCGGTCACTTTAGCGGTCAGGCCAGGCACGGTGTTGAGATCCCGTCCCCAGTGTTCTTCATCGGCCAGCACGGTTTCCACCAGCCCGGCCAGCGGTAATTCGCCGTTACGTACGCTGCTCCACAGTTCTGAGAAACGGCTCAGCCAGTGGGCATCATCCTGCAACGGATAGATTTCACCATTACGTTCGCCGCGGTAAAATGCCAGCAACGCGGCCAACGCGAAGGTCAGGCGTGGCGGCAGGATCTGATGTTTTTCCTGACTCGCCAGCAGTTGCGGCAGAATACGGGTGCGGTATTTAGTCATGCCGTTCAGGGCAATCGACAACAGCTGATGCTGAATGAACGGGTTGCGGAAACGGCTCAGCACGGCCTGCGCGAAGGAGGTCAGTTCATCCTGCGGCAGATCCAGTACCGGCGAGATTTCTTCAGAAATAGCCAGCTCAACATAGCGGCTTAACTGCGCATCATTCATCGATTCGCCGACGGTGTTCAGACCACACAGAAATGCCACCGGCACCAGCGCGGTATGCGCACCGTTGAGGATTGCCACTTTGCGTTCTTTGTACGGTTTGATGTCATCAACTAAACGAATGTTCAGCGGCAGTTTGTCCAGACGCAGCTCCTGAGCCAGACTTTTCGGCCCCTGGATCACGAACAGATAGAAGTGTTCCGCGCTGTCGAAAAAGCTGTCCTGATAGCCCAGTTCCTGCTGCAGACTGTCCACTTCGCTGCGTGGATAACCGGTCACGATGCGGTCAACCAGCGTTGAGCAGAAGGTGTTGCTAGTTTCCAGCCATTGGGTAAAGGAAGCAGGTAATGCCCACTGTTGTGCGTAGCGCAGCACCAGTTCCTGCAAGGCTTCGCCGTTGTAGTCGATCAGTTCACACGGCAGTAAAACCCAGCCTTTATCGGCAGCGCCAGAGAAGTGAGTGAAACGCTCGAACAGCAAACGGGTCAGTTTGGCGGGGAAGCTGGCCGGTGGCGCGTCTTCCAGACGATCGCTCTCGACGTAGCTGATCCCTGCTTCGGTGGTGTTGGAAAACACAAAGCGGATATTGGGATCGCGCGCCAGCGCCAGATACTCGTCAAACTGATGATAAATATTGATTTCGCGGTTGACGGAACGAATGATGCGCGTATCACGCACCGTTTCGCCCTGCTCGTTCAGGCCGCTGATGATGGTGGTGTACAGGCCATCCTGCGTGCTGAGCGAAGGCGGAAAATCGGTGTCAATCGGGCGAACGATCACGATACCGGCGTTCAGATCGGTATGTTCATTTAACAGGTCGATTTGCCAGTCAACGAACGCCCGCAAAAAGTTACCTTCACCGAACTGAATAATTTTGTCGGGATGTTGACGGCCTGGAAAGTCACGGCGATTTAACCTTTGCATCTCACATTTACCTTAATTTGCTCAGACGCCGGTCTTTGAGGACAAAGAATGTGTCCTGTGGCCGCCGTGCTAAATGGGATAATTAGTTGTTATTGCTCTGTTTATTATCGGAGCGCAGGAACCTGCGCCCCGTCGTGCGTTTTTAGTTCAGTTCAATCTGGAAATACTGTTTGGCGTTGTCGAAGCAGATATTTTTCACCATGCTGCCCAGCAGTTCGATATCTGCCGGCGCTTCGCCCTCTTCCACCCAGCGGCCAATCATCTGGCACAGAATGCGGCGGAAATATTCGTGACGTGTATAAGACAGGAAGCTGCGGCTGTCGGTCAGCATGCCCACGAAACGGCTGAGTAAACCGAGGTTGGCGAGCTGAGTCATCTGGCGCTGCATGCCGTCTTTCTGATCATTGAACCACCAGCCAGAACCAAACTGCATCTTGCCCGGCATCCCTTCACCCTGGAAGTTACCGACCATGGTGCCGATCACTTCGTTATCACGAGGGTTCAGGCAGTACAGAATGGTTTTCGGCAGGCCACCGGCCATGCCCTGCGCACCCAATAATTTGGACAGCGGTTCTGCCAGCGGCTGGTCATTGATGGAATCGAAACCGACGTCTGCACCGATCAGCTGGAACATCCGGGTATTGTTATTACGCAGCGCGCCAATGTGGTACTGCTGTACCCATTCGCGACGCTGATATTCAGAAGCCAGATACAGCAGAACGCCGGTTTTGAACTGCGCGATTTCTGCCGGGGTTGGCGTTTCACCGCTCAGGCGGCGGGCCAGAATGCCATCCAGCGTCGCGTCGTCCGCTTCGCCGTACACCACAACGTCCAGCGCGTGGTCGGAAACTTTGCAGCCGTGCGCCGCGAAGTGGTCCATCCGTTTTTTCAGGGCATCACGCAGATCGTTGAAACGGCTAATAGACACATCAGAGGCCGCTTCCAGTTTCTTCATGTAATCCACGAAGGTCGCTGCTTCAATGTTGAAGGCTTTGTCCGGACGCCAGCTTGGCAGCACTTTGATGTCAAAACTGCTGTCCTGCGCCACGGCTTTATGGTGTTCCAGAGAATCGACAGGGTCATCGGTGGTGCCGACCATTTTCACGTTCATCTGTTTCATGATGCCACGGGCAGAAAAGTCATCCTGCGCCAGCAAAGCATTGCCGCGCTCCCAGATTTCGCCTGCGGTAGACGGAGAAAGCAATTTACCGGTGATGCCGAACGGACGACGCAGCTCGAGGTGGGTCCAGTGGTACAGCGGGTTTCCGATGGTGTGCGGAACCGTTGCCGCCCAGGCGTCAAACTTCTCGCGGTCAGTGGCATCACCGGTACACATACGCTCAGGCACACCATTGGTACGCATCGCGCGCCATTTGTAGTGATCGCCTTTCAGCCATACGTCGTACATGTTTTTAAATTGATAATCCTGGGCAATCAGCTCAGGTGGCAAATGGCAGTGGTAGTCGAAAATGGGCTCATCTTTCGCGTAGTCGTGATACAGGCGACGTGCGAATTCTGTGTCGAGAAGGAAGTCTTCCGTTAAAAACTGCGCCATCTTAGGTTCCTCATCATGAATTCTGTAGAGTTGTCTCTCAATGGTGCGAAGTTATCACACCAATTCAGTTTATCGTCCAGCTCTTTTTAGGGGCACTCTTGTGCGAAAGTGGGCGATTTCCGTTATAAAACACACACTAATTCTCTGTAAAACAAAAACTTTAGAGTCTTTAAGCACTGGCCGCTATTATCCTCACATTCCGAGTGTGATTTTGTGATGTCACTCAAACTTTAAATCGGTATGACAAGTTATTTCTCTGCCAGCAATCCCCGCCACCCGCTGATGGCTTGCCTAAAGCCGTTTTAACTCTCTTTTCCCCGTTTGTGAACGAATCGTAAAGTTGTTACACCACTTTGGTTTGAATTTTCAGGTGCTGGTTGTTACGTAATCAGCTAAAAGTGTGACCGCGGTCGATAAAAAATCCATTAACTCTGTAAAATCAAGTAAATAACAGTGAATTTAAAAAAGTTAAGTAAGCACACAGTTTAAATGTGGTTTTGTGATGTCATTCAAATTTTAAATCTGTATGACAAGTTATCTTTGCTGCGTCCGGACAAGAGCGTCAGAGATTACCTGCCACGTCCTTTCGCTGTTGCCGGACAACACTTCTCAGGTGCAGTCAGCCGAAAGGTGAAGCAGTTGTTCTGGTGTGCAGGAAGTTCATCGGACCCTTACGCACAGATAAGAATAAAGCAGTGCGTGAGTCATCGGGCAGCTCCCCCCAGCGAAATCCTCTGGCGGCGATGTTCCCGGAAAACACTTTAAGGAAAAGCCAGAAGCCCATGCTGAGTCAGATGGCGCGAAATGTGCGATGACAGCCTTAGCTGTCATTGCCGGATTATTTACTGGGAGTGAGTTAAATGGGTAAGATCAAAGGGTTACGCTGGTACATGATCGGGCTGGTCACCGTCGGGACTGTACTAGGTTATTTAACACGTAACGCCATAGCCGCTGCAGCACCGACACTGATGAGTCAGCTCAACATCAGTACACAGCAATATTCTTATATTATCGCCGCCTATTCCGCCTGCTATACCCTGATGCAGCCGGTAGCCGGTTATGTTCTCGACGTGATGGGCACCAAAGTCGGTTACGCCATGTTTGCCATCATGTGGGCCATCTTCTGTATGGCGACCGCGCTGGCCAGCAGCTGGGGTGGCCTCGCCATAGCACGTGGTGCTGTCGGTATGGCAGAAGCCGCGATGATCCCTGCCGGCCTCAAAGCCAGCAGCGAATGGTTCCCGGCAAAAGAACGTTCTATTGCCGTCGGTTACTTTAACGTGGGTTCTTCTATCGGCGGGATGATTGCGCCACCGCTGGTTGTCTGGTGCATCATCATGCACAGCTGGCAGCTCGCCTTCGTCATCACCGGTGCGCTCAGCATGCTTTGGGCGATCAGTTGGTTAGTTCTCTACAAACACCCGAAAGATCAGAAAAAACTCAGTAACGAAGAACGCGATTACATTTTGGAAGGTCAGGAAGCGCAGCACCAAACCACCAACGGCAAGAAAATGTCTGCCTGGGATATCCTGCGTAACCGTCAGTTCTGGGGTATCGCACTACCACGTTTTCTGGCTGAACCGGCCTGGGGTACATTCAACGCCTGGATCCCGCTGTTTATGTTCAAGGTGTATGGCTTCAACCTGAAAGAAATCGCGATGTTCGCCTGGATGCCGATGCTGTTTGCTGACCTCGGCTGTATCCTTGGTGGTTATCTGCCGCCGTTCTTCCAGAAACATTTTAAAGTGAACCTGATCGTTTCCCGCAAAATGGTCGTGACCATGGGTGCAGTCCTGATGATAGGCCCTGGCATGATCGGCCTGTTCACCAGCCCGTACGCAGCTATCGCTTTATTGTGTGTGGGTGGCTTTGCTCACCAGTCACTGTCTGGCGCGCTGATTACACTCTCCTCTGACGTGTTTGGTCGTAACGAAGTGGCGACAGCTAACGGACTGACGGGGATGGCCGCCTGGACGGCAAGTACCCTGTTTGCGCTGGTCGTTGGTGCGCTGGCCGATACCATCGGTTTCAGCCCGCTGTTTGCGGCGCTCGCCGTCTTCGACTTGCTGGGTGCCATCATCATCTGGACAGTATTGCAAAACCGTTCCGCAGTAGAACCTGTTCCGGCTCCGCTAAAAACCGCGAAAGCCTGATCCGCTGATTGCCGCCCGGTAAGATCCTTTGCCGGGCTTTGCTTTTTCTGAGATATCCCCCCTGCCTTTCTGACCAATGCACGGTGCATCCCCTCTTCTTAAACCGTATACTGGTACTTGTATAACAGGTCCCGGGATCTGTCAGACTCATTCGTTGCAGGTTCACTACTTTAAAGAGCACTCACATGGAATCCACAGACACCAGACGCCTTTATCAACAACTGGCTGCCACGCTTAAGGAACGCGTTGAGACCGGAGTCTATCCGGTTGGCGAGAAACTTCCCGCCGAACGTCTGATTTCCGATGAAATGAACGTCAGCCGTACCGTGGTGCGCGAAGCGATAATCATGCTGGAAGTGGAAGGTTATGTGGAAGTCCGTAAAGGGTCGGGCATTCATGTGATGTCCAACCAGCAACGCCATCTGGTCGTGCCGGACTGCGGCAGTGAATTTGGCACCGCGGGTCCGTTTGAGTTATTGCAGGCGCGCCAGTTGATTGAAAGTAATATCGCGGAGTTTGCCGCCACGCAGGTCACCAAGCAGGACATCATGCGCCTGATGGAAATTCAGGAGCATGCGCGGCAGGAAGACCGGTTCCGTGATTCAGAATGGGATCTTAAATTTCACGTGCAGGTGGCGCAGGCGACGCAAAACAGCGCACTCGCTACCATCGTCGAAAAGATGTGGAGCCAGCGCTTACACAATCCGTACTGGCGCAAGTTGCATGAACATATCGACGAAAAGTCGATCGAAAGCTGGTGTGAAGATCATGACCTGATCCTCAAGGCGTTGATCCGCCGCGATCCGCACGCGGCAAAACTGGCCATGTGGCAGCATCTGGAAAACACCAAACAAATGCTTTTCCGTGCCACCAGTGATGATTTCGAGTTTAATGTAGATCGTTACCTGTATTCAGAAAATCCGGTGGTTCATCTCGATCAGCCATTAGTGAATAATAAATAAAGCCGCATTACGGCAGGTTCATTCTCCCAACCTGCCATTTTCCTGCCTCTGCATGAAACTTCCCTTCCCTGTCAGTCACTGTCGAGTAGTGTCAGTCAATGTAAAACCCTTTTCCATAACGTGCTTCAGGCTTAAATGATCGGCCCCAACGCGCTATATTTACCTGTCTGAGCTATTGTTATTTTGTTACAGTTAGACGACTTTTCTTACCCGTTTGCGCCAGGTGAAACACGGCAAAATGACGCGTAGGAACGCACAAGACACGCAACCAGACCGCACGCCAGGGAAGAGGCGCCCAACATCAGTCTTACAGGCAGCGTCGAGACAGTTTCTCCGCTGATGTATTTCGCTGACTCACTGAACATGATGGAGTTTTAGGAAACAGATGGAAATTATCAGTTCTCTCATCGATGCACTCTGGCAACAAGATTATAAAACCCTGGCTGACCCTTCCCTGGTCTGGGCGCTGTACCTGATTTTATTCATGATCATCTTTCTTGAAAACGGCCTGCTACCTGCGGCGTTTTTGCCCGGCGACAGCCTGTTAATTTTGGTCGGCGTGCTGATCGCCAAAGACGCGATGAATTTCCCGCTCACCATTTTCCTGCTCACCACCGCCGCCAGCCTGGGTTGCTGGCTCAGTTATGTACAGGGGAAATGGCTGGGCAATACGCGGATAGTCCAAAGCTGGCTCGGGCATTTGCCTGTCCATTATCACGAACGTGCCCACGCGCTGTTCCATAAACACGGTCTTTCGGCTCTGCTGGTGGGGCGCTTTCTGGCCTTCGTTCGCACCCTGTTGCCGACCATCGCCGGTTTATCCGGGCTGAGCAATAGCCGCTTTCAGTTCTTCAACTGGGTCAGCGGATTCCTGTGGATCATGATCCTGACCTCGCTGGGCTATTTTCTCGGTAAAACACCGCTATTCCTGAAATACGAAGATCAGGTGATGAACTGTCTGATGTTATTGCCGGTGCTGTTGCTGGTCGGCGGGCTGGTCGGTTCGATTGTCGTGCTGTGGCGTAAAAAACACGCCGACCGCCAGAACAAAGGCAAAAGCGCATAATGAGCCGCAGGTTTCTGAAACGTTCTCTTCTCTTGCCGGTGATGATCATGCTGCTGGCCACCGCTGCCATGATCGGGCTGGCTATTTCACGGATCCCCGCCAACGGCAATGCGCTGCAAATTCGCCCGGCTAAAGCAGGGATTTCGCTGCCTGACGGCTTTTTTGTTTATCAGGGGCTTAGCCAGCGTGGGATCCACATCAAAAGCATTACGCCACTTAATGACGGTTTAGTGGTTCAGCTCGATTCCTCTGAACAGCGCCAGATGGCGCAAAGCGTTTTACAGGATATTCTGCCGCCCGGATTCCTCATCCAGAACTGTGAGCCGCCCCGTACGAGGGTGTGGCTGGATAAGCTCAACCGCGACCGGTTGAAGTTTGGATAAGCACTTTGGCTGTTTTGGTTAAATTGTCTGATATCACCGCCCATTTGGCGGTGATATTATTTATAAGATAGTTATTCATAAAATCTATTGTTCGACGTTCTATATTCAAGGAATTAAGTGCCACACTCACTTAACCATCAAAAGGAAGCTATACGATGAAACTGACCTTATCTGCACTGCTTTTAACCCCTGCGTTACTCTTCACCACGGCCAGCTTTGCTGCACCACAGCCTGAAAGCTGTGTGACCAAACAACACGAAATTCAGAAACAAATCGACGAAGCTCGCGCGCACAAAAATCAGAACCGCGTGAATGGTCTGGAGAAAGCACTGCGTGAAAATAAGGCGCATTGTACCGACGCCGGCCTGAAAGCTGAGAATGAAAAACGTGTTGAAGAGAAACGTGAAAAAGTCAGCGAGCGCGAGCAGGAGCTGAAAGAAGCTCAGGCAAAAGGCGATCATGATAAAATCGTTAAAAAACAGCAGAAGTTGCAGGAAGCACAAGCGGAACTGAAACAGGCCCAGGGCCACTGATTTCATTCCGTCAGAGGTGATTTTTCCCCTTCCCACGGCGGATTTTTGAGTGATCTTGCTTTTTGAAACAGACAATTCGCATTTGCGATCACCCGAATATCCGCTATGTTAAAAGTTCGAATCAGTTAACGTATGGAGTGACTTACACATGGCGAGTAATACATCAGAACAACTGCGGGCTGAATTAAAGTCATTGGCGGATACCCTGGAAGAAGTGCTCCAGACCTCTACCGATAAGCCGAAAGCTGAACTCGATAAACTGCGTGGTAAAGCGGAATCTCTGCTCAAAGATACGCGCGCACGTCTGAGCGATACGGGTGACAAAATTGCCTATCAGACTAAAGAAATTGCCGGCAAAGCCGACGATTATGTACATGAAAAACCCTGGACGGGCGTCGGTATTGGTGCCGCGGTCGGCGTAGTCATCGGCGTTCTGTTAGCTCGCCGATAATTATGGCTGAACCGTTAAAACCTGCACCACAAGGACCGGGTAAAGGGCTTTTCGACATTGTTCAACGTGTCGCCACCGTGGTGGTCGGCATTGTCGAAACGCGCGTCAGACTGGCCGTTATTGAGCTGGAAGAGGAAAAGGCCAATATTTTCCAATTGCTGCTCATGGCCGGTATTACCCTGATCTTTACTGCCTTCGGCCTGATGAGCCTGCTGGTTGTTCTCTTCTGGGCAATCGATCCGGCTTATCGCCTGATGGCTATGGGCACCACGACCGGCGTACTGCTGCTGCTGGCGGTGATTCTGGGCGCAATGACGCTGGCGAAAGCTAAGCGCTCTACGCTGCTCAGCCTCACGCGTAAGCAACTTGACGTCGATCGCGCCCTGCTTGAGAAGGATGACGAGCAATGAGCACCCCGGACCGCGCTATCGAGAAAGTCAGACTTTTGCGCAAGATACAGCGCCAGCGGAATGAGTTATCTCATGCCAGTGCTGACTGGCTGGATGCCACTGCAAAAATCGACCGCGGCTGGGTGAAACTCGTGGATATGCGTAAATATCTGGTGGTCGGCTCCAGTCTGGTCGCCGTCTACGGTATTCGCCATCCCAGCGTGATTGTCCGCTGGTCACGACGCGCTTTCGGGATCTGGGGAACGGTACGTCTGTTCCGTAAAACGTTCGCTCAGAAATAAGCGCTCTGCTCTTAGCATCAATGCTTTCACGTCTGAGGGCCGGATGAACATTCATCCGGCCCTTTTCTTTTTGAATAACAATCTTAAGCCCGTTCAATTTTTTTGAAGCTATCAGACAGATTTACTTGCTAACAAAGCGTCTTCATTCCCCCTATTATCTCGTCATCAACTGATGCGGTAACGGCAGGAAACATTTTCCGACCGGGCCGGTAACATTTAAAGCTCAATTTGAGCACATGACGTTCGGAGAGAAATAAGATGACTAAGTTACAAGACACTGCCCTGCTGGTTGCCCGTATTCTGATGCCAATTCTGTTTATCGTTGCAGGTTGGGGCAAAATCAATGGCTACTCCGCAACCGCCGGTTACATGGCTTCCATGGGCGTGCCAAGCTTCTTCCTGCCACTGACCATCCTGCTGGAATTTGGCGGCGGCCTGGCGATTTTATTCGGTTTCTTCACCCGTACCACAGCGTTGATTACCGCCGTCTTCACCATCCTGACCGCGCTTATCTTCCACACTGATTTCGCTCAGGGCGTAAACCAAATGATGTTCATGAAAAACCTGTCCATCGCCGGTGGTTTCTTCGTCCTGTTTGCTTCAGGCCCTGGTGCGTTCAGCATCGACCGTCTGATCAAGAAAAACTGGTAATTGCCCGACACCAGGGAAAACGCCGGACATCGCACCGGCAATACCCAGCTATACTTGAATAATTAGATAATATGTAAGACCTGCAGGGCGATGTGATTTATCACCTCGCCCTTTTTTATTTCTGAAAAAAACATCTGAAAACAAGGTAGAAGACCATGGGACAATTAGTAGATGGCATCTGGCAAGACATCTGGTATGACACCAAGTCTACCGGCGGACACTTCAAACGTTCCGTATCGCAATTCCGTAACTGGGTAACGGCCGACGGCACTCCCGGTGAACATGGCGTAGGCGGTTTTGCGGCAGAACGCGACCGCTATCATCTTTATGTTTCCCTCGCCTGCCCGTGGGCGCACCGGACTCTGCTGATGCGCACGCTAAAAGGCCTCGAGGATATTATTCCGGTTTCCGTCGTGCATCCGCTGATGCTGGAAAATGGCTGGACCTTCGGGACTGATTTCCCGGCCGCCACCGGCGACAATCTGTATCACCTGAATTTTGCCTATGAAGTCTATCTGCGCGCGCAGAAGGACTACACCGGACGCGTCACCGTACCGATCCTGTGGGACAAAAAACAGCAGACTATAGTCAGCAACGAATCCGCCGATATCCTCCGCATGTTCAACAGCGCGTTTGACGCCGTCGGTGCGCGGGCGGGCGATTATTATCCGCAGTCGTTACGTCCGGCGATCGATGAGATTAATGAATGGGTATATCCGCAGCTCAACAACGGCGTGTATAAAGCCGGTTTCGCAACGTCTCAGGATGCTTACGATGAAGCGGTGGATGGCGTGTTTGCTGCGCTGGAACGCGCGGAGGATTTACTGGGTAAACACCGCTATCTGACCGGCAATCAGCTGACCGAAGCCGATCTGCGTCTGTGGACCACGCTGGTGCGATTTGATCCGGTGTACGTCACGCATTTCAAATGCGACCGTCGCCGCATCAGCGATTACCCGAATCTTTACGGCTTCCTGCGCGATATCTATCAGATGCCGGGCATCCGCGACACCACCGACTTCGCGCACATCCGCAACCACTATTACCGCAGCCACGCGACGATCAATCCCCACGGCATTATCTCCACCGGCCCGGCGCAGGATTTAGAATCAGATCACGGTCGCGATACCCGCTTCTGACCGGCTCCTTCCCCTTTCACAAGGGGAAGGACGGCGTGGAATATGGGCTTGTTAATGAGTGAAAAGAATCACTTCACTTCTCGCGTGCCCAGCAGTTTGACGATTTCGCGCAGGAACCAGGCTTTTGCTTCCCCCATACTGTCGCGACGCCAGGCCATAATGATGTCGGTTTCGTGATTGTATTCCGCACTCACCACCCGCAAACGCCCTTCGGCGATGTCTTTTTCCACCATCGGATAAGGCATCGTCGCCACACCTAAGCCTGCCAGCAAAGCCTGACGCTTTTCTTCCAGCGTACTTACCGTCAGACGTTGTTGTTTGTCCAGCAGCTGCACGGTCAGCACCGGACGCTCACGGGCGGTATCGGCCACGGCAATCCCACGATATTTCACGCGGCTGACGTCAGAGAGCGGTTCCGCTTCCAGATGGATGGGATGATCCGGTGCGGCTACATAGACGCTGACCAGCTTATACAGCTTACGGCTGTTGATTTCCGTTGATGAGCGGAAGTGCATATCGGGGGCGATGACGATGTCAGCGCGGCCCTGCTCAAGACGTTCCCAGGCACCGGCCAGCACTTCGGTGATCAACGACACCTGCGTATTGGCTTTCAGCGCCAGTTTTTCGACCAGCGGAAAGAGTTTAGTCGCCGGTGACAGCGCTTCACAGACGATGGTGATCTGCGTTTCCCAGCCACGCGCCAGCGCTTCGGCATCGACGGTCAGTTTATCCGCTGCTTCCAGCAGTACGCGACCACGTTCGAGCAGCATACGGCCCACATTGGTGAATTTTGTCCGATGACCTGAACGGTCAAACAGCACTACGTCCAGCTCCTCTTCCAACTTCTGCATGGTGTAGCTCAGGGCTGACGGGACGCGGCCCAGCTCATCGGCAGCGGCGGCAAAACTGCCGCGCCGGTCTATGGCGTCCATGACCCTTAAGGCTTCCAGTGTGAGTGCGCGATCCTTAGCCATTCTTTTCTCTTTCAGGAAATTTGAATATAGCGACCAGATTAACTGGCTAACAATCACACGTCCAGACGCTTACCATTTATCCATTGAAATTTTTAACTGAGGCGACCGCCATGATTACCAGCAGAACGGCAAAAGAGTGCGGCACCGCTGATTTTGGCTGGCTGCAAGCCCGCTACACATTTTCCTTTGGTCACTACTTCGATCCTAAACTGATGGGCTACGCCTCACTGCGTGTGCTGAATCAGGAAGTGCTGGCGCCAGGCGCCAGTTTTCAGCCGCGAACCTATCCGCGCGTGGACGTGCTGAATCTGGTCTTGCAGGGTGAAGCAGAGTACCGCGACAGCGAAGGGCACAGTGTGCGGGTGAAAGCCGGTGAAGCCGCGTTGCTCTCGACGCAGGCCAATGTCAGCTATAGCGAACTGAACACCAGCGAGAAACAGCCGCTGACGCGCATGCAGTTGTGGCTGGATGCCTGCCCGGAGCATGAAAATCCGGTGACGCAAAAAATGGCGCTGCCAAATACGAAAAGTTTTCTGCTGGCTTCTCCGGATGGCGAAGCGGGCAGCCTGCAACTGCGGCAAAGCGTGTGGATCCATCATCTGGATTTAGCGGCGGGCGAACATATCTCGATTCCGATCCGCGGACCGCGTGCGTATTTGCAGTCAATTCACGGACAGGTGGATGCGCAGGGCTCAGCCAGCCGCGAATGCCAAAAACTGGCCTGCGGCGATGGAGCATTCATTCATCAGGAAAATAGCCTGACCGTCTCCGCCAGCACCGCGCTGCGGGCATTGCTGATCGATTTGCCGGTGTAGCAGTTTGGAAGCCCCTACATCATTCGGCTGCAGGAAGGCGGTGAATGAGCGGATCCCGATGAGCTTACTTTGGTAAGTGATTAGGGTGAGTCAATGCAGCCAACGCATCTGCGGCTGGAATAATGATGACGGGAAAAAGGCGAAAGCCCGCGTAGCAAACGCTACGCGGGCTTTCTTTTGACGAGGGAGTTGACCGTTAAGCCGGGTTCTGTCGTGGACAGTCATTCGTCTAGGCCAGCAATCGCTCACTGGCTCAAGCAGCCTACCCGGGTTCAGTACGGGCCGTACCATGTGAACCCCTATTTGGCCTTGCTCCGGGTGGAGTTTACCATGCCACGAACTGTTGCCAGCCGCGCGGTGCGCTCTTACCGCACCCTTTCACCCTTACCTGATCCCACTTGCGTGGGCCATCGGCGGTTTGCTCTCTGTTGCACTTGTCGTAAGCTCGCGCTTCCCAGGCGTTACCTGGCACCCTGCCCTATGGAGCCCGGACTTTCCTCCCCTCCATCTGTCTCCCCCGAAAGGGACGGCAACGAAGCGGCGACTGTCTGGTCAACTCCGCGGCGGATGATAGGGTATTACGCCCTATTTGTCACCCTCTTGCTCATCAAGCGCGTATTTATACAACGCATTCTTTTTCACACCGTGGATTTCGGCGGCCAACGCGGCGGCTTTTTTCAACGGAAGTTCTTTTTGCAGCAGCGCCAGCGTGCGCAAAGCTTCTGCCGGTAACGCCTCGGTATCGGCTTTATGGCCTTCGACGATCAGTACCATTTCACCGCGCTTGCGGGTTTCATCTTCCAGCACCCAGGCCAGTAATGCACCGACGCCGTCGCCACGAATATTTTCCCAGGTTTTGGTCAGCTCACGGGCAAGAACCACGTAGCGATCCGGCCCCCAAACTTCCACCATATCCTGCAGACTGTCGAGCAGGCGATGGGTGGATTCGTAGAAGATAAGCGTCCGTGGCTCTTCAATCAGCGCCTGAAGGGTATCTTTTCGCGATTTTGTTTTCGCAGGCAGAAAACCTTCATAACAGAAGCGATCGGAAGGCAAACCGGCGGCGGATAACGCGGCGATCGCCGCACAGGCACCCGGCAAGGGCACCACGCGCACACCGGCTTCACGACAGCGACGTACCAGATGGTAGCCGGGGTCATTAATCAGCGGCGTCCCGGCATCAGAAACCAGCGCAATGCTTTGACCTTCCTGAAGTTTTGATAATAAATGCTCGGCTTTTTGCTGTTCATTGTGGTCATGAAGCGGATACATTTTGGCGCTAATACCAAAATGGTGAAGCAATAATCCGGTATGGCGGGTATCCTCCGCCGCAATCAAATCCACGCTGCTCAGCACGGCCAATGCACGTTGGGTTATATCCCCTAAATTGCCGATTGGCGTGGGTACGATGTACAGCGTTGATGCAGAAATATCTGCTTGATCGTGTTGATTCATTGTTTCATCCGGATTGCCGATTTAATATTGAGCATCTTGAAAAAAACATCACTGGAAACTGAATGCCTTCCTCAATGACTTTTCGTACCCGTTCGGGACGTTTGCTCCCTGCCATTATCGTAGCGATGCTGCTCGCCAGCTGTAGCGGTCAGTCGCCACAGGCACCGACTGAAAGTGTCCAGGGTGCAGCGTCCGGCAGCTCTGACTATTATCTGCAACAGGCACAGCAAAGCGGTGATGATAACAAGGCTGACTGGCAATTGCTTGCAGTGCGTGCCCTTGTGCGCGAAGGCAAAGCTCCGCAAGCCTATAACCAGTTGAACGCGATGACCCAGCAACTGAGTGCCGAGCAACAGCTGGAACAAAAACTGACGACGGCCGAAGTCCAGCTCGCCCTCAAAGATTTCGCGCCAGCAGCCACCACGTTAAGCATCATCGACCCAACTTCGCTGACCAACGATCAGAAGGCGCGATACTATCAGGCGCAAATCGACGCCAGTCAGGGCCGCACCAGCCTCGGCGTGATCCGTGCCTATATCGCGCAGGAGCCGCTGTTGCAGGGCCAGCCGCATCAGGACAACATCGACCGTACCTGGATGTCGCTGACCCAGCTTTCTGCGCAGGATGCCTCCAGCATTGTTATCAATGCGGACGAAAATACCTTGCAGGGATGGCTGGATTTACTCAGCGTCTGGCAGAGCAATAAGCAGGATCCTGATCTGCTGAAAGCCGGTATCAAAGACTGGCAGCGCCGTTATCCGGTCAATCCGGCAGCCAAAAACCTGCCAGTGCAGCTTAATAATGTGCTGTCATTCCAGCAGGCTTCCACCGGTAAAATTGCGCTATTCCTGCCGATGAGCGGCCCGGCGCAGGTGTACGGTAATGCCATCCAGCAGGGCTTTAATGCCGCGATGACCGGCCAGGTTTCACAACCTGCACCACAAAATGCGTCGGTAGACCAAAATGCGCAGGCTCAGCCCGCCACGGATCCTGATGCCGCAGTCAGCACCTCTGCGCCGGACGCGAGCGCAAGTACAGCGACGCCGACAGAACAGCCGCAAACGTCTGCTCCTGCCACCGCACCGGTTGCCAGCAGCAATGCACAGGTCAAAATCTACGACACCAATGGCCAGCCGCTCAGCGCGTTGCTGACGCAGGCTCAGCAAGATGGCGCAACGCTTGTCGTCGGTCCGTTGCTGAAAGATCAGGTGAACGAGCTGTCTTCTGATCAAACCCCGTTGAACGTTTTAGCGCTCAATCAGCCAGAAACTGAGAAAAACGCCCCGAATATCTGTTACTTTGCGCTCTCGCCGGAAGACGAGGCACAGGATGCCGCACGCCATATGTGGTCGCAGCAAAAACGTATGCCGTTACTGCTGGTTCCGCGTGGCAACTTTGGCGATCGAATCGCACAGGCGTTTGCTAATGAATGGCAGAAGCTGGGTGGTCAGACCGTCCTGAAACAAGGTCTGGGTTCTGCGGGGGAATTACGCTCCTCAATCGGCAGCGGCATTCGCCTGACCGGTACGCCGGTCATGGCCAGTGATGCCGCCGCACCTGCGCAGGCGCAGGGTGTGACCATCGGCGGGATCACCATTCCGGCACCGCCGACTGACGCTCAGATTGTTCAGGGCAGCTCAGGCGGTGCAGTGGATTCTGTCTACGTTGTCGCCACGCAAAACGAACTGACGCTGATCAAACCGATGCTCGACATGAGCGGCAGTGGCCGTTCGCGTCCGTCCGTGTATGCCAGCTCCCGCAGCTATCAGGCCGGTGCAGGTCCGGATTACCGACTGGAAATGGAAGGCGTGCAGTTTAGCGATATTCCCTTGCTGGCAGGTTCTAACCCGGCGCTGATGCAGCAGGCCACCGCAAAATTTGGCAACGATTACTCGCTGGTGCGTCTCTACGCAATGGGGATTGATGCCTGGAGTCTGGCCAATCACTTCTCCCAAATGCGCACGTTGCCAGGCTTTGAAGTGTCCGGCAGCACAGGAGATCTGAGCGCCAACCCTAACTGCGTGATCCATCGTAAACTGCCGTGGCTGCAATACCGCCAAGGCTCGCTGGTGCCGGTTTCCTCTTAAGACTCGATTCTAAGAGATAACTGAAACAGCCCGAGCGCGAAGGGAATTCAGAATTTTACAGGTACAAGGACGTACTGATGTTTGGAAATGTGTCAAAGTTGCGAGCAAGATCGTGTGGGGATCAGTATGAAGCTTTCGCACGACGCTATCTTGAACGCGAAGGGTTAACCTTTGTGGCGGCCAATGTGGCATGCCGCACGGGAGAGATTGACCTGATCATGCGCGACCAGCAGACCTGGGTGTTTGTTGAAGTTCGCTACCGGCGCAATGCGAACTTTGGCGGCGCGGCGGAAAGCGTAACGCGTCAAAAACAGCAGCGTTTACTCCGTGCTGCATCTTTCTGGCTTGCCGCACGTCACGCAAGCTTTGACACATCATCTTGCCGTTTTGATGTTTTTGCCATCACCGGCAGCCAGATAGAATGGCTGCGTGATGCCTTCAATGCGGAATAAATATTATGACGACTGACTGGACGAAAACCCGTGCTGGATAGAATCAAAGTCTGCTTTACCGAAAGTATCCAAACCCAGATTGCAGCGGCAGAAGCCTTGCCTGACGCGATTTCCCGCGCCGCGATGACGCTGGTGCAATCGCTGCTCAACGGCAATAAAATTCTGTGCTGCGGTAACGGCACTTCTGCGGCCAATGCTCAGCATTTTTCCGCCAGTCTGATTAATCGTTTTGAAACTGAACGTCCGAGCCTTCCTGCAATCTCACTCTGTGCAGATAACATTGTGCTGACCGCCATCGCGAATGACCGGCTGCATGACGAAATCTACGCCAAACAGGTGCGGGCGCTGGGACAAGCGGGCGACGTCCTGTTGGCGATATCTACGCGCGGCAACAGCCGTGATATTGTTAAAGCCGTTGAAGCAGCGGTAACCCGTGATATGACGATTGTGGCACTGACGGGTTATGACGGCGGCGAGCTGGCGGGTTTACTGGGGCCTCATGACGTTGAGATCCGCATCCCGTCCCATCGCAGCGCCCGTATTCAGGAAATGCATATGCTCACAGTGAATTGCCTCTGTGACCTGATTGATAGCACGCTGTTCCCTCACCAGGACGATTAAGGAGATCCAATGAAGGCAAGTTCCCTCTTTGCAGTAGTGTTTAGCGCCCTTCTTTTACAAGGTTGCGTTGCCGCCGCCGTTGTTGGCGTAGCTGGCGTGGCCACCAAAACCACCACTGACCCGCGTAGCGTTGGTACTCAGGTAGACGACAGCACGCTGGAAGCCCGTGTTTCCAATGCCATCAGCAAAGATAAACAGCTGAAAGACGAAGCCCGTATCGTGGCGACCGCCTATCAGGGCAAAGTCCTGCTGACCGGTCAGGCGCCGACACCGGACATGGCCGCACGCGCCAAACAGATTGCTGTGGGTGTGGAGGGTGCAACCGAAGTGTACAACGAAATCCGTACCGGCAAGCCAGTCAGCATGGGCACCGCGTCGACAGATACCTGGATCACCACCAAAGTCCGCTCGCAGTTGCTGACCAGTGATTCAGTGAAATCTTCTAACGTGAAAGTCACCACCGAAAACGGCGAAGTCTTCCTGCTGGGTCTGGTGACACAAGATGAAGGTAAATCTGCGGCGGGTATTGCAGCAGGTGTTAGCGGCGTGAAACACGTCACCACGGCATTTACTTATGTGAAGTAATTCCGACGGTTGTCAGAACCTTAGTAACGAAAAAGGACAGCACTCATGCTGTCCTTTTTTATGCGTTCAACTTCGCTAAACTTAGTTGAGTTTATGTTCCCGCAGGAAAGACTCGCCACCGAGCTGGCTCATCTGGCGCAGGATCCACTGCTGTCGGCGCATGACATACGCCGACGGCGCGTTGACCTTAAACAGATGCGGATTAGGCAGCACTGCAGCCAATAATGCCGCCTGCGACGCGGTCAGCTTACTGGCGGGTTTATGGAAGAAGTGCTGAGCGGCCTGCTCGACACCGAAGACGCCATCGCCAAACTCCACGATGTTCAGGTAAACCGTCAGGATGCGTCGCTTGGTCCAGACTGTTTCAATACCAACGGTCAGCCCGGCTTCCAGCCCTTTACGGATCCAGTTGCGCCCGTCCCACAAGAAGAGGTTTTTTGCGGTTTGCTGCGACAGAGTCGATGCGCCACGCATCTTACCGCCCTCTTTATCACGATCGAGCACTGACTGGATGGCATCCACATCAAATCCCCAATGCTCCGGGAATTTTTGATCTTCTGCCGCCATGACGGCCAGCGCCATCGGCGAGGCAATTTCGTCCATAGACACCCAGTCGGAATGTGCGACGTAGCCAAAGTCGCCGGTCAGCCACGCCGAGACCTGCCTTTCCACCATAACAGCTGAAAATGGCACCGGTAAAAACGCAAAAATAACGATACCTGCTATCCATAAGCAGGGTATCAATATCAGCACACGTTTCAGCCATAACAGTGGCTTACGTAACAGACCTCTTTTAGAAGATTTATTCATTCAGCACTTTCCACAACACATCTGACCATCTAATCAATCTCCGTAAGAAGCTGCCGGTTTAGGCTAGCGAAACAACGACTCAAATTGCTAACAATCTGTTTATATTGTTAAGATTTTTACCCATAAAATGAATAAATAAAAATATTTTTGATCCATATCATCAATGAGTTCCGCCTCATGGGAACCGGTTCCCATGCCTTTTGCCTCATTTGTTTTTCGTGTGATCTCTGTTTGTAACTCGTAACAAATCGAAAAAAAATTGGTTAGAAAATCTAATGAATTAGATTATGTAAACTGAACGAACTCTCATCAATTTATCTCTGAAATTTATTGCTACTAAGTCAAATCTGTAACGCAAATAAACCAAAATTCAGGGGCGAATTTGCATGTATGCCCGGCATTTTCCTTTCCAACCTAAGTGAAATTTTTTCATTACACTTAGGATACGGAAAACTGCCGGCCATTTTGATCAATATATGATCAATAGATGCCTATAAATCATGAATTACAGTGGCTTGGCACGCTGTTGTTTATCATTGTAGTGATTAACGACACTGAAATTCTGTTGGAAAAACCAGCAAATCAGTGCCTTTATTTTCATGAACATAAGTAAAACTGCATGCCTTTGGGAAGACATCAGCAACCTTCATTTGTAATCTCTCAAAAATCCTGCGATAAAGACTTGATGTTTTGTATAGACAAAGACTAATCTACATCACAGTTTTTAATGAATGTTGTAACAGTTCAGCTTATATTTGTTATGTTGATTGCTACAGGATGTATTAGACTTAACGCTGAATTCCAAGACCTGCGAAATCCAAACCCTAACAACTATCGTGGGTTACCTCTTTCCCTGGTGTTGGCGCAGTATTCGCGCACCCCGGCCTCGGCTGGGGTTATTTTTTTTCAGCGTTTGCCGTCCATTCGCGCAATACCTGTATATCATTTCGCCACTCAGCCTTCAGCTCATCAATCCATTCCTGCACGTTATCCCACCATGCCGGTAACGTCGGCGTCTGTATCTGCTGCGCCAGTTGTTGCAAATGCTTGAGACCGACCGAACCCGCCGCGCCTTTAATTTTATGCCCTTCTTCCGCAATCCCTTTCTGGTCGCGCGCCGTCATATTGGAATCCAATACCGCGAGGTAACCCGGCATCATTTTTTCGAACATGTCTGCGCTCTGATAGATCAACTGCGGGCCAACCAGATCGATGTACTGCTCCAGCATGGCGGTATCGAGTAAAGCTTCGCTGTCTTTCATCACTACGGGCTCCTTCTGCACAAGGGAAACATCAGGCTGATGATCCCAGAACTGCTGGATCATCGCGGTCAGCGCAGAAACGGACAGCGGCTTGCTCAGCACATCGTCCATTCCGGCGTCGAGATACTCTTTTTTGTCTTTCAGTACGTTGGCGGTCAGCGCGATCAACGGCGGCAAATGCTGACCGGCGTAATCGGTGCGCAGTTTGCGGGCGATATCCAGCCCGGTCATGTCCGGCAGCTGGATATCCAGAAGCACCAGATCGAATTCCTGTGGATCGAACATCTCCAGCGCGTCATGACCGTTCATTGCCACTTCCACGCTGTTACCGAGTTTCTCCAGCACCGAGCGGGCCACAACGACATTCAGCTCGATATCTTCCACCAGCAGCACGTGCAGCGCTGGCAGCGGCATATCCTCTTCGTCATCAGCCTGTGCGACTGGTGCATCCAGCGTCGGCGCGCGTACGGTTAAGGTGAAGCTTGATCCCTGCCCCGGCACGCTGCTGACGGTGATATCGCCCCCCATCGCCTGCGCCAGACGCTTCGACACGGCAAGACCGATACCGGTGCCGGTCGCCGGTTTGCCCCCGTTGCGATCTTTCACCTGATAATACATGGCGAAGATTTTGTCCTGCTCGTCCTGCGGAATCCCCATCCCCGAATCACGCACAACGAAACGCAGCATGTCATTAGCTTCGTAATGCACGCTCAGCACGATTTCGCCTTCGCGGGTGAATTTCACGGCGTTACCGATCAGGTTCCACAGGATCTGGCGTAAACGCGTGCCGTCGGTGGTGATGCTGCGCGGCAAGGGTAAATCGGGCTCCATGATGAACTTCAGCCCTTTCGGCTGCACCAGCAGACCGGAGAGGTTTTCCAGATCGGACAGGAACTCGGTGAAATCCACCGGTTGGTTATCGAGCTGCACTTTACGGCGCTCAATTTTGTCCATCTCGATAATGTCGTTGAAGATGTTGCCAAGGGTGATGGCGCTGACGTGAATGGTTTTCAGGTAGCTGTGCTGTTCTTTATCGAGTTCGGTATCGAGAAGAATGCGGCTAAGCCCGACAATGCCGTTCAGCGGCGTACGCAACTCGTGACTGATGGTGGAAATAAACGTGGTCTTTTCACGGCTGGCGTTCTCCAGCGCGTCCTGATAGCGCTTACGCTCGGTAATATCGCGTCCGAAGCCCATCAGGCCATGGCGCTTACCGATACGATCGTAAAACGGGACTTTACGCAGTTCGAAGCAGGCTTTACGGCCATCCGGATACACCAGCCATTGTTCGTAGGTCAGCGAAACGTTGTGACGGAATACTTTTTCATCGGTCTCCACCACTTTCTCGGCGATGTCCGGGGTATACACATCATCAGGCGTCAGGCCGATCAGCTGCTTCTCGCTTTTACCGGTCAGCAATTCCATCGCACGGTTACAGCCGGAGAATTCTTTATCTTCGTTGCGGTAATACACCAGATCCGGGGACGCATCGAGGAAGGAGCGTAATAATGCTGATTGCTGGCTCAGTTCTATCTGCGCCTGCTCGCGGTGATGCATTTCAAGTTTTAGCTTATCGACCACCGCCAGACGTGCTTCTTCCGCTTTCACACGGTCGGCGATTTCCTGATTCAGTTGGGTGATATTGTCTTTCAGTTGCTGATTCAGTTCGAGATCGCGATGGCGCATCTCTTCGAGCTTATCAACCAGACGCGTTAACCGCTGCCGTGACTCTTCAAGCTGCTCGACCACCACCGAGAGGAAATACACGGCCCAGGGCGTGATCAGCAAACCAAAGAAGATGGACCGAACCACGTCGATACTTTCCACCTGGCCACGCAGAAGCATGGTCACCGCCATCTGGACAATCATCGCCAGTACCACCAGCGCAGAGGCCAACAGCAGTGAGAATCTCACCAGCCCCAGTTTGACCATCAGATCGACATAATACTGCGCTAAAACCCGGATTTGCTTCATAACGGTTCCCTTAAAACGAAGTCGCGTGAATCATACCGCAAAACCTCACCGGGGTGAGTCTGAGGGCGGATATTGAGCATAAAGTTGTGAGCTGCACCTTGCAGGGGCTTGCTGTGGTGCAATGCGGGAAATAAGTGCAGAGTTATTGACTAATTTTCGCCACGATATTATTAATATCGGCCGGCCATATTCTGCCCGTAGCCCGGCCAAATGCCCTCCGGCTAACGTTTTTCTTCTTTATCCCCGTAAACCTTTCCCTGAAGGCGCTGCCCGCGCAGGCATAACTATTCATTATTACTGCAAATAAAGTCATTGATGACTGTATGAATAATTCTTATTACCGCAGCCGTATTAGTACATTATTACGACCCGGTTAAAAACAGTGACAAACCGCATCAGCACAGTCTTTTGCAGTATAAAATACTGGTAATTACGCCCGTGCCAGCATGGTGCGGAGATCTGAAGCTTTCCCCATAGTGAGTCAGCTCACACTTTGCAGGCATGACCCCACCGAAAATACGCCAATCAAAACACCATAATTTCTATATATTTCATATAATTAAATCTCTTTATATCACTTTTAATATAACTTAATTCGCCATTTGACCTGTCAGTGCTTTCTCGCTAAGTTGGGAGTCCGCTGGAAGCAATCTCGACGGGTGAGCAACTCGTCATATTTATGCAGTAATTGAAGACTCCCTCATTAAAACAAGTCAACCACCACTTGTGAGCACCATCACGAGAGGCCTTTGACGGAGATGCCCGGGCATTCAACGCACCGCAAGAGTGCGCGAAAATGCGAGCAATCTCTGTCTATAGTGCCCTCGCGGTTGGTGTGAGAGTCTCGCAGAGCCTGGGGGGTTCACGATATGTTGTACGATAAATCCCAAGAGAGGGACAACTGTGGTTTCGGCCTGATCGCCCATATTGAAGGCGAACCTAGCCATAAGGTCGTGCGTACGGCAATCCACGCACTGGCCCGTATGCAACACCGTGGCGCGATCCTTGCTGACGGCAAGACCGGCGACGGCTGTGGCCTGCATTTACAGAAGCCGGACCGTTTCTTCCGCATGATCGCCGAAGAGCGCAGCTGGCGTCTGGCGAAGAACTATGCCGTCGGTATGCTATTCCTCAGCAAAGACGAAACAGAAGCGGCTGAAAGCCGCCGCATTGTTGAAGAAGAGCTGCAAAACGAGACGCTGTCCGTGGTGGGCTGGCGTGACGTTCCGACCAATCCGGATGTCCTCGGTGAAATCGCGCTTTCCTCCCTGCCCCGCATCGAACAAATTTTTGTCAACGCGCCTGCTGGCTGGCGTCCGCGTGATATGGAGCGACGCCTTTATATGGCGCGCCGCCGCATCGAGAAACGCGTTCAGGATAAAGACTTCTACGTGTGCAGTTTCTCCAACGTGGTCACTATCTATAAAGGCCTGTGTATGCCTGCGGATCTGCCACGCTTCTATTTAGACCTGGCCGACCTGCGTCTGGAATCGGCGATCTGCCTGTTCCACCAGCGTTTCTCGACCAACACCGTACCGCGCTGGCAGCTGGCTCAGCCTTTCCGTTATCTGGCCCACAACGGTGAAATCAACACCATCACCGGTAACCGCCAGTGGGCACGCGCCCGTGCGTACAAATTCAAAACGCCGTTGATCCCCGATCTTCAAGATGCTGCACCTTTCGTCAATGAAACCGGTTCGGACTCCAGCTCGCTCGATAACATGCTGGAACTGTTCCTGGCGGGCGGTATGGATCTGCTGCGCGCCATGCGTTTGCTGGTACCACCAGCCTGGCAGCAGAACCCGGATATGGACGACGATCTGCGCGCGTTCTTCGACTTTAACTCCATGCACATGGAACCGTGGGACGGCCCGGCCGGTATCGTGATGTCAGATGGCCGCTACGCCGCCTGTAACCTCGACCGTAACGGCCTGCGTCCTGCCCGCTACGTCATCACCAAAGACAAGCTGATCACCTGTGCGTCTGAAGTGGGTATCTGGGATTATCAGCCGGACGAAGTAGTCGAAAAAGGCCGCGTCGGGCCGGGCGAACTGATGGTGATCGACACCCGCAGCGGGAAGATCCACCACTCGGCGGAAACCGACAACGATCTGAAAGGTCGTCATCCGTATAAACAGTGGATGGAGAAAAACGTTCAGCGTCTGGTGCCGTTCGAAGATCTGCCGGAAGATCAGGTCGGCAGCCGCGAGCTGGACGACACTACGCTTGAAACCTTCCAGAAACAGTTCGGCTACAGCAGCGAAGAATTAGATCAAATCATCCGTGTACTCGGTGAGAATGGTCAGGAAGCCGTCGGCTCGATGGGCGATGACACGCCGTTTGCCGTACTCTCCAGCCGACCGCGTATCATTTATGACTACTTCCGCCAGCAGTTTGCGCAGGTGACCAACCCGCCAATCGATCCGCTGCGTGAAGCGCACGTCATGTCTCTGGCGACCAGCATTGGTCGCGAGATGAACGTGTTCTGCGAAGCCGAAGGTCAGGCACACCGTCTGAGCTTCAAATCGCCAATCCTGCTGTGGTCTGACTTTAAACAGCTCACCACGCTGGACAGTAAACACTATCGCGCTGAGACGCTTGATCTGACCTACGATCCGACCGAGCAAAATATGGAGCAGTTCGTCCAGAAACTCTGTGACGAAGGCGAAGAGAAAGTGCGTAACGGCGCGGTGCTGCTGGTGCTGTCGGACCGCAACATTTCCGCTAACCGCCTGCCGCTGCCTGCACCGATGGCCGTCGGTGCGCTGCAGCTGCGCCTGGTTGAGAAAAGCCTGCGCTGCGACGCCAACATTATTGTTGAAACTGCCAGCGCCCGCGATCCGCATCATTTCGCCGTGCTGATCGGCTTCGGTGCAACCGCCGTTTATCCATACCTGGCCTACGAAACGCTGGCCAAGCTGGTGGATTCGCAGGTTATCGAGAAGAAATACCGTGAAGTGATGCTGAACTACCGTAACGGCATCAACAAAGGTCTGTACAAGATCATGTCCAAAATGGGCATCTCCACCGTCGCCTCTTACCGTTGTTCCAAACTGTTTGAAGCCGTCGGTCTGGCGAAAGATCTCTGCAACACCTGCTTTAACGGCGTGGTCAGCCGTATCGGCGGTGCCGGTTACACTGATTTTGAACAGGATCTGCTGAACCTGTCCAAACGCGCGTGGCTGAAACGTAAAACGCTGGATCAGGGCGGATTGCTGAAATTCGTCCACGGCGGTGAATATCATTCTTACAACCCGGATGTGGTCACCACACTGCAAACCGCAGTAAACAGCGGTGATTACGACGACTATAAAAAATACGCCAAACTGGTTAACGAGCGTCCGGTCGCCACACTGCGCGACTTGCTGAAAGTGACACCGAAAGACCAGCCGATCCCGGTGGATCAGGTAGAGCCGGCGGAAGGCCTGTTCACCCGTTTCGATACCGCGGCGATGTCTATCGGTGCGTTAAGCCCGGAAGCGCATGAGTCTCTGGCCGAAGCGATGAACAGCATCGGCGGACGTTCAAACTCCGGCGAAGGCGGCGAAGATCCGGCGCGCTACGGCACCAATAAAGTGTCCCGTATCAAGCAGGTGGCTTCCGGCCGCTTCGGCGTGACACCGGCGTATCTGGTGAATGCTGACGTTATTCAGATCAAAGTAGCGCAGGGTGCAAAACCGGGCGAAGGCGGCCAGCTGCCGGGTGACAAAGTGACGCCATACATTGCGAAACTGCGTTATTCCGTGCCGGGCGTGACCCTGATTTCTCCACCGCCGCACCATGACATCTATTCCATCGAAGATCTGGCACAGCTGATCTTCGATCTGAAACAGGTCAACCCGAAAGCGATGATTTCGGTGAAACTGGTTTCTGAACCGGGGGTCGGCACCATCGCGGTCGGTGTGGCAAAAGCCTATGCCGATTTGATCACTATCGCAGGCTACGACGGCGGCACCGGCGCAAGCCCGCTGTCTTCGGTGAAATACGCCGGCTGTCCGTGGGAACTGGGTCTGGTGGAAACACAGCAGGCACTGGTGGCCAACGGCCTGCGTCACAAAATTCGTCTGCAAGTAGACGGCGGTCTGAAAACCGGCTTAGACATCATCAAAGCGGCCATTCTGGGCGCAGAGAGTTTCGGTTTTGGTACCGGCCCGATGGTCGCGCTGGGATGTAAATACCTGCGCATTTGCCACCTGAATAACTGCGCCACCGGCGTGGCAACGCAGGATGACAAACTGCGCCGCAACCATTATCACGGCCTGCCAGAGCGCGTAGTGAACTACTTCAAGTTCATCACGCAGGAAACCCGTGAAATCATGGCTGAGCTGGGCGTCAGCCAGTTGGTAGATCTGATCGGTCGTACCGATTTGCTTACCGAGCTGGACGGCTTCACCGCGAAGCAAAACAGTCTGGATCTCTCTGCGATGCTGGCGACCGCCACGCCGCATGAAGGCAAAGCGGTGTACTGCACCGAAGGTAACCCGGCCTTCGACAAAGGCCAGCTGAATAAAGACATTCTCGAGCAGGCGTCGCCGCATATCGATTCCAAGCAGAGCAAAGCGTTCTACTTCGATATTCGTAACACCGACCGTTCTGTCGGCGCGATGTTGTCCGGTGCGATTGCAGAGAAACATGGCGATCAGGGCATGGCGGCAGATCCGGTGCGTATTAACTTCAACGGCACCGCAGGCCAGAGCTTCGGCGTCTGGAACGCAGGCGGCGTGGACTTAATGCTGACCGGCGACGCGAATGACTACGTGGGTAAAGGCATGGCCGGTGGCCGTATCGCCATTCGCCCACCTATCGGTTCGGCGTTCCGCAGTCACGAAGCCAGCATCATCGGTAACACCTGTCTGTACGGTGCCACCGGCGGCAAGATGTTTGCGGCGGGTCGCGCAGGCGAACGTTTCGCGGTGCGTAACTCCGGAGCGATTACCGTGGTTGAAGGCATCGGCGACAACGGCTGTGAATATATGACCGGCGGTATCGTCTGTGTACTGGGTCGTACCGGCGTCAACTTTGGCGCAGGCATGACCGGCGGCTTCGCTTACGTGCTTGATGAAGATGGTGAATTCCGTAAACGCGTCAACCCTGAGCTGGTGGAAGTGCTGGAAGTGGCCGATCTGGCCATCCATGAAGAGCATCTGCGCGGTTTGATTATTGAACACGTACAATTGACCGCATCCGCCCGCGGTGAAGAGATTTTGGCAAACTGGCCTGAATGGGCACCGAAATTTGCCCTGGTTAAACCGAAGTCCAGTGATGTCAAAGCATTGTTGGGTCACCGTAGCCGTTCCGCAGCTGAGCTGCGGGTACAAGCGCAGTAAGAGGTTAAGATGAGTCAAAACGTTTATCAATTTGTCGACTTACAGCGTGTTGATCCGCCTAAGAAAGCGCTGAAGATCCGTAAAATTGAGTTTGTGGAAATTTACGAGCCGTTCTCAGCAACTCAGGCTGCATCGCAGGCAGACCGCTGTCTGTCCTGTGGTAACCCTTATTGCGAATGGAAATGTCCGGTACACAACTACATTCCAAACTGGCTGAAGCTGGCAAACGAAGGTCGCATCATGGAAGCCGCCGACCTCGCGCACCAGACCAACAGCCTGCCGGAAGTTTGCGGGCGCGTCTGCCCGCAGGATCGTCTGTGCGAAGGTTCCTGCACCCTGAACGATGAGTTTGGCGCGGTGACCATCGGTAACATCGAACGCTACATCAGCGACAAAGCCATCGAAATGGGCTGGCGTCCTGATATGTCTCACGTTCATCCGACGGGTAAACGTGTGGCTATCATCGGCGCAGGGCCGGCTGGCCTGGCCTGTGCCGACGTACTGACCCGTAACGGCGTCAAAGCAGTGGTCTATGACCGTCATCCGGAAATCGGCGGCCTGCTGACCTTCGGTATTCCGGCCTTCAAGCTGGAAAAATCGGTCATGACCAAGCGTCGTGAAATCTTCACGGAGATGGGTATCGAGTTCCAACTCAATACGGAAGTCGGTAAAGACATCACCATTGATGCACTGCTGGCGGAATACGATTCTGTCTTCCTCGGCGTGGGGACTTATCAGTCCATGCGCGGCGGTCTGGCGAACGAAGATGCACCCGGCGTGTATGATGCCCTGCCGTTCCTCATCGCCAATACCAAACAGCTGATGGGTTACGACGACAGTCAGGAAGAACCTTACGTCACTATGGACAAGAAACGCGTGGTGGTGCTGGGCGGTGGTGATACAGCGATGGACTGCGTACGTACGTCAATCCGTCAGGGTGCGACTCACGTGACCTGTGCGTACCGTCGTGATGAAGAGAACATGCCGGGCTCACGCCGCGAAGTGAAGAACGCGCGTGAAGAAGGCGTGGAATTCAAGTTCAACCTGCAACCTCTGAGCATTGAACTGAATGACTCTGGCCGGGTCTGCGGCGTACGCATGGCGCGTACCGAACTGGGTGCACCGGATGCACATGGCCGTCGCCGCGCTGAGATTGTTGCCGGTTCCGAGCATGTGATGGAAGCAGACGCCGTGGTCATGGCCTTCGGTTTCCGTCCTCACAAAATGGAATGGCTGGCTGCACACGACGTCGAACTGGATACTCAGGGGCGCATCCTGGCACCGGAAGGCAGCGATAACGCTTTCCAGACCAGCAATCCGAAAATCTTCGCCGGTGGCGATGCGGTTCGCGGTTCTGATCTGGTGGTCACGGCGATTGCCGAAGGTCGTAAAGCGGCTGAAGGGATTATGAATTTCCTCGAGGTCTGATCTACCAGGTCATAAATAAAAAAGGGGCTGCCAGCGATGACAGCCCCTTTTTTTAAGCGTAATCAAGCTAAAACGTCATTTCCCGCGCCAGCAAAGCCGCTCCCCGCAAACCCGCGTCATGCTGATGTTTCGCTCCGGAGAGTGGCACGCGACACACCTCAGGCTCTTCATCAAGACAGGTTTTCACCTGCCTTAAATAACCTTCTGCCAGACCAATACTTCCGCCAACAATTACACACTGGCAATCCGTCACCACTTTGATATCGGCAATCAGACGTGCCAGCACTCGGGCCGAACGCAAGATCAGTGATTGTGCGTGCAAATTTCCCACAGTCGCGTGGGCAAAAATCTGTTTTGCGGTGCTACCGGCTAAATCGCCTCGTGCTGCGCTGGCAATTCCACGCCCAGAGGCCATCACCTCCACGCACCCCGTCCGGCCGCAACCACAGCGCGGCCCCTCGGGATCGGCCAGCGTATGGCCAAAATGTCCCGCCAACCCTTCGGTGCCTGTCAGCAACTTTCCATTACTGACAATTCCGCCGCCTACGCCGGTCGAGACAGTGAGAAAAACCATATCCCGGATATCCGTTGTAAGTGAATGATACTCGGCCCAGGTGGCGGCCTGAGCGTCATTTATCGCTATGCAGGGAAGTTGGGTCATACGGGAAATCGCCTCCACCAGCGGAAAATGGCTGAGGCCGCCGAGGTTATCCGGATTCAGCGCCGTCAGAACACCCTGCTTAATGATGCCGGTAGAAGCGACTGCGACTCGTTGTGCCTGTGAAACCAGCGGTGCAATCAGTTCAGCCAGTGCAGCATACAAAGCATCCGCTGTCCGGCTGGCGGGTGTGGGGATTTCCCGACGCCGGGTGAGATGCAAGTCGCTGTCTGCTAACGCAGCCGCAAGTTTAGTGCCACCGATATCAATCACCAGCGTTGTCATGGGGGAACCCTCGCAAATTCAGTTTCTGATCAACCCGGTTTTTGTATTTGCCGGCTTCACTTTCACTGCGCCGCTGAAAGGTTGGCCATCAATCGCATCGTGCGTGCGTAATGCTTCCGGATGGATCCAGCGCTGAATGCGTGAGGGCATATCCAGCCCGATAAGCAGGATCACCACAAAGGTCAGCCCGAAGGACAGTGATGCCAGCGCAGTACCGAGATCCAAACGCTGTGCAATTGTCACCCCAATCACCGGTGCCAGAGCGCCACCCAGCGCGCCGACGTTATAGGTAAAGCCCAGCCCTGCTGCGCGCTGTTCAGTATCGAAATACCCCCCGATGAGCTTAGGCAGAATGCCCGAGATGCCCTGCCCCAGCATTTGTTGCAGGAACAACAGGGATCCCAATACCCATATATTTCCGCCGCCAATGGCAAATACCGGAATGATCAATATCTGAGAGGCCAACAGGCTGTACACATAGGCTTTACGCGTTCCCAGCCAGTCGCCGAGAAAACCGCCCACGCAGCAACCTACCGCTGCACCAAAACCACTGAAGAACAGCACATGAGCCACCAGCGTTGGCGAATAGGCCAGTTCGGTTTTTAAGTATGTCGGTAATAGCGCCTGAATCGGCCATGAGTACAGAAAGGCAAAGAAGACGACAACCATCAGCGATACGCCCGTCGGCCAGCGTTTGCCGCTGCCCTGCACCATAAAGCTGACGAAAATTGTCGCACACATGAGACCCAGTATCGTAATCACTACCGCACTGCCCACGTTGCCAGCGAAACAGAAATACAACGCGATGGCCGCGACCATCGTCATACCCACGTTGATGACTCTATGCTTGCCGCGATAGAGAATATCGACCATGGTTTTGGCCGGTTTCTTATGAGCGAACTTCACCTTCCAGTCTTCTGCTTCCGGTATATTTTTACGCAGCCAGAGAGCGAAAATAATCGGTAAGATGCCGATGAAGAACAACGCGCGCCACCCCCAGACGGGCACCACCACGCTGTATACCTGTGCGGCAATCACAGCGCCCACCGAGAACCCGGATATCAGAAACCCGCTCGCTTTGTTGCGCAAATGTCTCGGCCAGCTTTCAATGACGTATGTGGCACTCGAACCGTATTCGCCTGCCATGCCTATACCGATAATCAGACGGGCGAAAAACATCACCGTGAAACCAGGCGCGAATCCGCAGGCCAATGTCCCGATAGAGAACAGCACGATACTGGTGATCATCGCCAGCTTCCTGCCGTAACGATCGCCCATTGCGCCGAGCAATAATCCACCGAACCAGCGGGATATAAACGCTGCCGAAATCAGACTCGCCGCCTGTACGCCCGTCAGGTCGAACTCGCTTTTAATTTCTGTCAGCACTAATGCGATCAGGACAAAATCAAAACCATCCAAAAGGTAGCCAATCCATGCGGCCGAAAATGCTTTCCATTGCGGTTTAGTCAAAAGGCGAAACCATGAGATCTGTCGGGCATTGTTACGCATAAATCACCCCCGGGACGGATTAGTATTAACCCGCCCTTTGGTTAGGACTGATAGAGTATTGTTGATTCCGGAAAAACCGGCATCAGGGAGCAGGGATCAGAACGCGGTACGTTCTGCCTGAAGCTTCGCGGCCAGTGCCTTAAGCGCTGGCAGATATTGTTCATCCACCGGCGCAAAAGGTTTGCGACACAGCGGCTCGGCAACGACATCCATATAATGCAAAATCGTTTTCAGCCCGCGGAAGACACCCGCTTTAATCAGCAGATCGATGACCTTGTTGCACTCACTTTGCAGATGCATTGCGCGTCCCACATCCCCTTCCTGCACTGCTTGTTTGATAGCCATGTATCGCCAGCCCATCACGTTGTATGTGCTGCCAATTCCGCCATCCGCCCCCGCCAGCAGGCCGGAAGCAAAGATTTCGTCATAACCGTTATAGAGAACTAAATCCGGATGCGCACGGCGGATTTTTTCCATTTCATACAAATCACCGGAGGTTTGTTTGAGCGCACCAACGCCGGGCAGTGTGATTAGCGTATCAATCTGTTGCAATGTCAGTTTCACGCCGCTCAGAGCGGGAATGTTGTAGACCACCATAGGCAAGCCTTCAGCAGAATCCGTCACGGCACGGTAGTGATCGCAATGTTCATTGAAGCTGAAAGGGTAGTAAAAAGGCGTGACTGCGGAGACGGCATCAAAGCCGTAACGGCAGGCGGCAGCTGCCAGCATCTGACTTTCACGGGTGCTGATTGCACCGACATGGGCGATTAGTGTCACCTTCCCTTTTGCTTCCTCCGCCACGATTTCCAGCACCTGTTCGCGTTCCTGCGGGCTTTGAAGAAAAGCTTCGCCAGTGGAGCCGCCGACATACAGGCCATCGATCCCCTGTTCGATATTGAAACGCACCAGACGGCGCAGGCTGTCGGTATCTACTTGCTGTTGCTGATTAAAAGGAGTGAGCAATGCCGGCATCACGCCCCGCAGATTCTGTTTCATAAACGCCTCTTGGTTGTTGGTTTGCAGTCATATCGATATACCTTTATACCTGTTATACCAGACCAAAAAACAAACACAACACAACTGAAGGCTCAGGATGTGATCTCTGCCATATGAAATAATTATGGTTGATCAGCGATGATCAAAAAGAATGCGGGGAAGATCTCAGTTCAGGCCGGTTTTTTTTTCAAACCCTGCTTACGCGGTGCCGCGTAATAGGCCGCAAATACGCTTTTAAGATGGGCTTTCAGTGCAGCATCCGCGGCATCAGGATCACGCGAACGGATGGCGTTAAAGATTTCGATGTGCTGCTGATAGCTGACATTATTATGCGCATGCAATTCTTCCTGCGGTACGGCAGGACGCGCCGCTATCAACCAGTCCAGCAAGGCAACATGAACGACCATGAAGATCGGATTGGCCGGAATTTCAGCCAGTTCGCGATGAAACTCGATATCCGAGCGAATGAAAAGCTCGTTGTCATCAAGCGACTGGCTATTCATTTCCAGCGCTTGACCCAGACGCTGAATCTGCTCATCGGTGGCAAACTCGGCGGCATAACGCACCAGGCTGGATTCGAAAAACATCCTCAGTTGTTCGAAATGAGCGATACCTTCAGGACGCGCCAGAAAGTCTGTCGCCACGCCGGACAGTTCACTGATAATGGTTTCCGCCGAAGGACGGGAAACACGGGCGCGTTCACCGTTGCTGATCTGCACCAGTCCTTTGCGTTTAAGCGCAGCCAGTGCTTCACGCACGGAGGGACGGCCAACATTGAAAAAGGTCATCAGCTCACGTTCTGACGGCAGTTGTTCACCTTCAGCAAACTCGCGCCTGCGGATCATCTGCTCCAGCTCTTCTTCCACCATCTCTGAAAGCTTCTTGCGCGCGAGCGGACGGCGGCGCATTGCAAGCCCGAAGGTGTCACTGGATTCTGCCGGTTGTTCGTCGAATGTGCTCATAGCGTCGGGATCAGACCATTATTAATGGGACGTTTGCGAATGACTTTTTGAATGATAACACAGCAAATCTGCACTGGCGAAAGGAGAGCCCGGTGGGGTCTGAGCAATAAAAAACCCCGCGTTTTCACGCGGGGTTTCAGTCTGGCCAGAGGGCAAACCAGAATCAATCTGACGAACGATTACTTCACGACGCGTAATGCCGGGCGACCACCGCGTGGCGGCGTTGGCGGCTCGTCATCCGGGCCTTCTTCAGACACATCAGGCAAATCACCGTCAATGACTGACATGGTCGGCTCTGAGGTCTCATCGTTGCTCAGGTTATCCGCGAAGGCACCTTCAGCTTCGTAAGCAGGCTCAGGCTCGAACATGGTACCGGCACCGTTTTCACGGGCGTAAATCGCCAGTACGGCAGCGATCGGCACAAATACGTTACGCGGCACACCGCCAAAACGGGCGTTGAAACGTACATCGTCATTACCCAGTTCAAGGTTACCGACAGCGCGAGGTGCCACGTTCAGAACAATTTGTCCGTCACGTGCAAACTCCATCGGAACCATGACGCCGGGCATCGTCACATCAACCACCAGGTGCGGGGTGAGCTGGTTATCGAGCAACCACTCATAAAAGGCCCGCAACAGGTAAGGCCGGCGCGGAGACATGTCGTTCATCTCCATACCTTAACCCCGTGTGTGCAAACGCATTTCGCGCTCGGGTTCGGTCAGGGAGGCCAGGAATGCATCACGTTCGAAGACGCGCGTCATATAGCCTTTCAGCTCTTTAGAACCGGTGCCGGACAACTCAATGCCCATCTCTGGCAAACGCCATAACAGCGGAGCCAGATAGCAATCGACCAGGCTGAACTCTTCGCTCTTGAAGTAAGGCATGTAAGAGAAGATCGGTGCGATGGCCAGCAGTTCTTCGCGCAGTTGCTTACGCGCTGCGTCGGCTTCGGCGGCGGTGCCGTTTTCAATCTGACGCATCAGAGAGTACCAGTCGTTTTCGATGCGGTGCATCATCAGACGGCTCTCGCCACGCGCTACCGGATAGACCGGCATCAGTGGTGGATGCGGGAAACGCTCATCAAGATATTCCATGATGATGCGGGATTCGAACAGCGTCAGCTCACGATCGACCAGCGTAGGTACGGTGCGATAAGGGTTGAGGTCAATAAGATCCTGCGGCAGGTGATCCATCTCAACCTGCTCAATCTCGACACTGACACCTTTTTCGGCCAGTACGATACGTACCTGATGGCTAAAAATGTCGGTCGGGCCGGAAAACAGCGTCATTACCGAACGTTTGTTGGCAGCGACAGCCATGAAAACCTCCAAGTTATCTAGAATTATACAGCGAATAGCCAACTGTCAGGCTGCTATCCTGAACAATCATTTTATCGCCAGCCTGCAGTTTTTGTTCCGTAGTTTCATAGACAACCGTTGGCAAGGCGAACCCAGCCAGGAAGCGCGGCAACGTCAACTGCTCGGCGAATAGGCACAAAAGTGTGTGATAGTTTACCAGATTTTACGCGTGCTGTGGGGACGGCGAGATGAATTCGTGGTGAATTGTGTATCTGAAAATCATTTCAGCCTGTTTTTTGCAAGCCCTGGCGGAATGACAGGCATAAAAAAACCCGGTGTGGCACCGGGTTTTTGACGTTGATTTTCGTGCCGTAGCACTGTGCTGCATAAGCAGCAGAAAATTAACGCTTGGAGAACTGAGGACGACGACGTGCTTTACGCAGACCGACTTTCTTACGTTCAACCTGACGAGCATCGCGAGTAACGAAGCCTGCTTTACGCAGTTCGCCACGCAGATTTTCGTCATATTCCATCAGTGCACGGGTGATACCGTGACGGATAGCGCCAGCCTGACCAGAGATACCACCACCTTTAACAGTGATGTACAGGTCAAATTTAGTAACCATGTCGACCAGTTCCAGAGGTTGACGAACTACCATGCGGGCAGTTTCACGACCAAAGTACTGTTCCAGGCTACGCTGGTTGATTACGATGTTACCACTACCCGGTTTGATGAAAACACGAGCGGCGGAGCTTTTGCGGCGACCAGTGCCGTAGTATTGATTTTCAGCCATTGCCTATAATCCCGAATTAAATGTCAAGAACTTGCGGTTGTTGCGCCGCATGAGTGTGCTCGTTACCCGCGTAAACTTTCATTTTACGGTACATTGCACGACCCAACGGGCCCTTTGGCAACATGCCTTTAACCGCGAGCTCGATCACGCGTTCAGGACGGCGAGCGATCATCTCTTCAAAGGTCGCTTGCTTGATACCACCGATGTGGCCGGTGTGATGGTAATAGATCTTGTCGTTACGCTTGTTGCCGGTTACAGCAACTTTTTCTGCGTTCAGAACGATGATGTAATCACCAGTATCAACGTGCGGAGTGTATTCCGCTTTATGTTTGCCACGCAGACGGCGGGCCAGTTCAGTGGCCAGGCGACCTAAGGTCTTGCCGGTAGCGTCAACTACGAACCAGTCACGTTGTACGGTTTCCGGTTTAGCTGTAAAAGTTTTCATTAAAAGCTTACCCAATTAAAGTTACACGTTGGCGAACACCCGAACGCTTACTTGTTTATAAAATAAGTATTTGAGGTTCACACGACCATCGTCCAGCAAACCTACCCCTTCGAATAGCCAATGCTGGCACTTATAAAGTTTCGGGAAAAAAACTTTGTAGTAACGTGGGGTCGCAAGATTATAGAGAAGTCTCCCGCAAAGAGCGAACCCTTTTTGACGAAAAATCATAAATCCCTGAAGTCAGTGTAACGGCCACCCTTGCACGATGCACTGTTTCTTTTTTATACGATTTATCGCCTGCCTTTTAGTCAACAAGATCAAGGCAGATGCGGCAGTTTCAGGTATTCCTCGCTCTGCATCTCCTGCAGGCGCGAAAGGCATCGCTGATATTCGAACTTCAGCCGCTCGCCCTGATAAATTTCAAACATCGGCACCGCAGCAGAGATAACCAGCTTCACATGACGTTCATAGAACTCATCCACCAGCGCCAGAAAACGTCGCGCTGCATTCTCGCTGTCCGCGCCCATCACCGGCACATTGTGCAGTAACACGCTGTGATAGATTTTTGAAAGAGCGATGTAGTCGAGTTGGCTGCGCGCTTCCTCGCACAAAGTATGAAACTCTACCGCCAGCACGCCGTCGACAGCGGCGATCGCCTGCATCGGGCGGTGATTCACTTCCAGCACCGGTTTTGTCTCGGCTGAGCCGCTGTGATTGCCGGTCAGCTTGCCCAGCATTGAATGCATCGCGTCAGTGGTCTCTTCCCCGGCCGGTGACAGCCAAAGATTCGCCTGCGTCAGCGTACGCAGACGGTAATCAATGCCCGCATCGACATTCAGCACATCGCAGTATTCTTTAATCAGATCGATTGCCGGCAGGAAGCGCGCGCGTTGCAGTCCGTTGCGGTACAGCAGATCCGGCGGAATGTTAGACGTGGCGATAAGGGTGATACCACGGGCAAACAGCGCCTGTAACAGCGTAGCCAGGAGCATGGCATCGGTGATATCCGAGACAAAGAACTCGTCAAAACACAGCACGTCGGTTTCAGCCTTAAAGCGATCGGCGATCACTTCGAGCGGATCCTCCTGCCCCTGCAACTGCGTCAGTTCTTCATGAACGCGCAGCATGAAACGGTGGAAGTGCAGGCGCAATTTGCGCTCACCCGGCAGACTATGGAAAAACAAATCCATCAGCCAGGTCTTGCCTCGCCCTACTCCGCCCCACATATATAAACCCTGAACCGGACGTTGCGCAGTCTTTACCGGGGCTTTGCCGAACAGGCGCCCCAACAGGCCACCACGGCTGGCAGGCTGAGCGGCAGGTGCACAGAGGGCACTGAGTGCCTGATAAATGGCATCAAGCTGGACCACAGCCTGCTTCTGAACGGCGTCCGGCTGGAACTCTCCGGCATCAACAGCGTTCTGATAAAGGATAAGAGGTGATTTGGGTTGCATGTTAGTTAACGTCCCTGAGAAAAAATTTTAATGTTTTTCACGTCGTTTAGCCGCTTTTTTGCCGTCGGTTCGCTGCTTTTCCCCTCAGTCTGTGCGCGAAAAAGGCACCGGACTGCGGTGATTGTGACGGCAGGATTCCACACAGACAAGGTTAACGGTTATAGTGGAGCTATTGCATGACGAATGCGTGTGACAATAACGTTAAAACCATTGTGTAAAAAAGTTAAGTCATAAAAGTTACGTGAAAAAGCCCTGCGGGACAACGAAGTCAAAATAGGAGTCATTATGACCTGGGAGTATGCACTCATTGGATTAGTGGTCGGTATCGCGATTGGTGCGGTGGCGATGCGCTTTGGCAATCGTCAATTACGCGATCAGCAAGTGATGAAAAATGAGCTGGAGAAAAGCAAAGCAGAACTCGACGAATATCGTCAGGAACTGACAGGCCACTTTGCGCGCAGCGCAGAACTGCTCGATAACATGGCGACGGATTACCGTCAGCTTTATCAGCACATGGCAAAAAGCTCTAACAACCTGCTGCCGGACATGCCTGCGCAGGATAATCCGTTCAACTACCGTCTGACAGGTTCTGAAGCCGATAACGATCAGGCACCAGTTCAGATGCCACGCGATTACTCTGATGGTGCATCGGGTCTGCTGCGCGGCGAGCGTCCTGTACGCAAATAACCAACGCAACATTGCCCGGCATCGCTGTTCATCGACGCCGGGACAACCACGGTGCATGCCCTGCGCATGCACCGTCTCCAGACCTGCCCCTTCCCGTGCTGTGAATCATCGTTCGATTGTCGATAAAAGACGCCCATTACAGAAAGCGAGAGAGTTATCCTGATGAAGAAAAAGTCTTTTTTGCTCAGTGTGTTAGCTGTTAGCCTCGGATTAACCTTCGCTTCTGCGCCGATGGCAACTGCTGCTTTGCCGATGGCCGTTCAAGGGCAACCGCTGCCCAGTCTGGCGCCGATGCTTGAAAAAGTATTGCCCGCCGTGGTGGGCGTTCAGGTTTCTGGCACACAGCCGCCAAGCACGGACGTACCTCCTGAATTCAAATTTTTCTTTGGTCAGCAAGACCCGGAACCTAATCAGGGCGCTCAGCCGTTCGAAGGACTGGGTTCCGGCGTCATCATTGATGCTGCCAAAGGCTATGTCCTCACCAACAACCATGTGGTGAACAATGCCGACAAAATTACCGTTCAGCTTAACGATGGGCGCGAATACAAAGCTAAACTGATTGGTAAAGACGACCAGTCGGACATTGCAGTGATCCAGCTGATTGACGCGAAAAACCTGACGCAAATCGCGATGGCCGATTCCGATGCCTTGCAGGTTGGCGATTTCGCCATCGCGGTAGGGAATCCGTTCGGACTGGGGCAGACCGTCACATCAGGGATTGTTTCTGCACTTGGACGCAGCGGGCTGAATCTCGAAGGGCTGGAAAACTTTATCCAGACCGATGCTTCCATTAACCGTGGCAACTCTGGTGGCGCACTGCTGAATCTGAAAGGCGAACTTATCGGGATCAACACCGCGATCATCTCGTCTCAGGGCGGCAGCGTTGGGATTGGTTTTGCGATCCCGGTAAACATGGCGAAAAACCTTAGCCACCAGCTGATTGAGTTTGGCGAAGTCAAACGCGGCCTGCTCGGGATCCGCGGCAGCGAAATGACGCCGGAACTGGCACAGGCGTTTAAACTGGACAGTCAGCGCGGCGCGTTCGTCAATGAAGTGCTGCCAGACTCGGCGGCTGCCAAAGCGGGAATCAAATCCGGCGACGTATTAATTACGTTGCAGGGCAAAACCCTCAGCAGCTTTGCAGAGTTGCGCGCCAAAGTCGGCACCGCCGGGCCAGGCGTGGTGATGCAGATTGGTTTACTGCGCGAAGGCAAACCGATGACCGTCAATGTCACGCTGGCGCAAAGCCCGGCGGTGGAAGTGAGCATCGAGAAGATCAATCCGGCCTTGCAAGGCGTCACGCTCAGTGATGTTGATGCAAAAACGGCGAAAGGCGTGAAGGTCGATGACGTCAAAAAAGGCACACCGGCTGAACAGGTGGGTCTGGAGAAAGACGATGTGATCATCGGCGTAAACCGTGAGCCGATCGACAATCTGGCGGCGTTCCGCAAAATCCTCGAAACCAAACCGGACCTGATCGCCCTGAGCATTGTGCGCAAAGGGCAAAATATGTACCTGCTGATGCCGTAAAGGGTTGAAAATCGGACGCAGATGCTGCTGCGTCCGATTAACTCGTGCTATTCTTCAGTCACTTTTCATCTCGCACCCCATAAACTCATGTTTGTTAAGCTATTGAGATCCGCTGTTATTGGTCTGATTGTTGCCGGCATTTTGCTGGCGGCGGTGCCTATGCTGCGTAAAAAGATCACGGAACCGTTGTTCGAACGCAATTTCACCCAAACCAGCGAAGAACCGGTTAGCTATAACTCGGGTGTACGCCGCGCCGCGCCGGCGGTAGTGAATGTATACAACCGCAACATGGGCAACAGCTCGCAAAACGAATTACAGATCCGCACGCTGGGTTCTGGCGTGATCATGAATGACAATGGCTATATTCTCACCAACAAACATGTGATCAACAATGCTGACCAGATTATTGTCGCGTTGCAGGATGGTCGGGTATTCGAAGCGCTGCTGGTCGGCTCCGACAGCCTGACAGATCTGGCCGTGCTGAAAATTAACGCCGGGAATTTGCCGGTCATCCCGATTAATCCCAACCGTAATCCGCACGTTGGCGACATCGTGATGGCGATCGGCAACCCGTACAATCTCGGGCAGACGGTGACACAGGGTATTATCAGCGCCACAGGCCGTATCGGCCTCAGCCCGTCCGGCCGTCAGAACTTCCTGCAAACCGATGCTTCGATAAACCAGGGTAACTCCGGCGGCGCGCTGGTCAATTCGCTCGGCGAGCTGGTGGGTATCAATACACTATCCTTTGACCAGAGCAACGACGGCGCGACACCGGAAGGTATCGGCTTTGCCATCCCTACCGCGCTGGCGACTAAAGTGATGGGTAAACTGATCCGCGATGGCCGCGTTATTCGTGGTTATATCGGGATCAGCGGCCGCGAAGTTTCGCCACTTCACGGACCGAACAGCGGGCTGGATCGCATTCAGGGTATCGTGGTGAACGAAGTGACCGCTAACGGCCCGGCGGCTAATGCGGGTATGCGGGTCAGCGACGTCATTGTTAACGTGAATAACAAACCGGCAGTTTCCGCTATCGAAACGATGGATCAGGTCGCAGAAGTGCGCCCCGGCACCGTCATTCCGGTGGAAATCATGCGCAACGGCGACAAGCTGACATTGCAGGTCACCGTGCAGGAATATCCTGCCCACTGACCCTAAACTGCATAAACGAAAAAGCCGGAAAGGTTTCCCCTTCCGGCTTTTTTATTGCGTCAGGCTTAAGAATTACTCGCCTTTAAAACGCTCAATTTTCGCACCCAGCTGACGCAGTTTATCTTCGATACGCTCATAGCCACGATCGATATGATAAATACGATCAACGACGGTGACGCCTTCTGCGATACAACCCGCCAGAACCAGGCTGGCTGATGCGCGTAAATCGGTCGCCATCACCTGTGCGCCAGACAGTTTTTCAACGCCATGACAGATAAGCGTGCTGCCTTCGATTTCCGCATGAGCACCCATACGGATGAGCTCAGGGATATGCATGAAGCGGTTTTCGAAGATGGTTTCGGTGATAACACCGGTACCTTCTGCCACCAGATTCAGCAGGCTGAACTGCGCCTGCATATCGGTCGGGAAACCAGGGTGAGGCGCAGTGCGGAAGGTGACCGCTTTAGCACGTTTGCCGTGCATATCCAGGCTGACCCAGTCTTCTCCCACTTCAACGTCGCCGCCCGCTTCACGCAGTTTTGCCAGAACGGCATCCAGCGTATCAGGGCGCGCTTCGCGGCAGGTGACTTTGCCGCCAGAAATAGCCGCAGCCACCAGGAAAGTCCCGGTTTCGATACGGTCAGGAACCACACGATATACACCGCCACCCAGACGAGCTACGCCTTCGATGGTAATTTTATCGGTGCCTGCACCGGTGATTTTTGCACCCAGCGTGTTGAGGAAGTTGGCGGTATCGACAATTTCCGGCTCGCGCGCGGCGTTTTCAATGATGGTGGTGCCTTCGGCAAGCGTAGCAGCACTCATGATAGTGACCGTCGCGCCCACGCTGACTTTATCCATCACGATGTGCGCACCTTTCAGGCGACCATCCACAGAGGCTTTAACGTAACCCTCTTCCAGCACAATCGTCGCGCCCAGCTGTTCCAGACCGGAGATGTGCAGGTCAACAGGACGTGCGCCAATCGCACAACCGCCCGGCAGAGAAACCTGACCACGACCAAAACGAGCAACCAGCGGACCGAGCGCCCAGATTGAAGCACGCATGGTTTTCACCAGATCGTACGGCGCACAAAACTCATTCACACCGCTGGCATCCACGAACACAGAACCGTTGCGTTCAATTTTAGTGCCCAACTGACCAAGCAACTTGATGGTGGTATCAATGTCTTTCAGATGGGGAACGTTCTGAAGTTCAACCGGCTCCTCTGCGAGCAGTGCGGCAAACAAAATAGGAAGTGCTGCATTTTTTGCACCAGAGATAGTGACTTCGCCGTTTAAGCGCGTCCCACCCTGTACACGGAATTTATCCATTATGACTGCTCTCTTGTATGAGGTTTAAATAAGAGTCAAAGACGAGGAAGCTGCCGGAAGCCCGACAGTCTTATAACCCACTCAGTTTACGGTCACGCGCCCATTCTTCAGGGGTATACGCCTTGATAGACAGTGCGTGAATTCGATTGTCGGCGATGTATTCCATCAGCGGGGCGTAAACGGTCTGCTGTTTTTTCACGCGGCTCATGCCATCAAACATCGCACCAACGACAATGGCCTGAAAATGACTGCCATCGCCAGTAATGTGGGCTTCATCCAGTGCCAAGGCGTTCATCAGCACTTCTTTAATTTCATTCGTTTCCATAGGGATCTATTCTTCTGAAGGATCATAACAGCCCGGTATCTTATAGGGATCGGGGCAAATCTTAAACCACGAAAAAGCCCCTGAGGAAGAGTTTCGCACAGGGGCTTTGAGGTCTTTACGTTAGCAGTTCACGGCAGGTTCGCTAACTTACCGTAACCACTCACTATTCTTTATTCACTGACTGACCGCCGGAGCGGAGATGTCGGCTGGAATAATGTCCTGAAGGTTATACAGCGCGATCAGCGTTCTCAGCCGGTCGGTAGTCCCTTCAAGGGTCAGAGAGACGCCTTGCTGGCTGGCTTCCTGACGCAAATGCACCAGCAGCGCCAGACCGGAAGAGTCCACGCGTTCCAGCCCGGAGACATCCAGACGCGTGACGCCGGCCAGCAGCGATTTACGGGCATCCCAGACCGGCAACAGCGTTTCGCGATCCAGGCAGCCGTGCAACGTCAGCAGCGGCGGCTGGCATTCCCAGCGCAGGCCATCACTCATTTTTGATCCAGGGTAATCGGTTGTGCCGCAGCCTGTTTCAGACGTGCAGTCAGACCATCAATCCCTTTCTGACGCAGGATATCCGCCCATTCATTTTGCTTGGTGGAAATCATACTGACGCCTTCGGCAATCATGTCATACGCCTGCCACTCACCGGTGCGGCTGTTTTTACGCCACTGGAAATCCAGACGAACCGGAGGACGGCCATTTGGATCGGTGATGGTCACGCGGATGGCGATGATGTCTTTGTCGGCATAAGACTGTTCAGGCTGAACCTGATAGCTCTGACCGTTATACAGCGCCAGCGCCTGGCCATAAGCCTGCTGCAGGTAATCGCTGAACGCCGCGAAGTAGGCTTCACGCTGTGCCGGGGTAGCCTGCTGGTAATAGCGGCCTAACACCAGCGCACCGGCGTATTTGATTTGCACATACGGCAGAAGCTCGTCGCGCACGACCTGACGCAGATAGTTTGGATCCTGCTTAATTTTTGGCTGTTCGTTTTTAAGACGGGTGAAAGTCTTGTTCGCCGCTTCATTCATCACGCTGTACGGATTGGTTTTATCCACAGCGGCATTAGCCATCGGGGCCATCACCACCAGCAGCGCAGCAATTACTAAACGTTTAAACATTCTAACTTCCTCTTTATTGGAGAATCCACGTTGCCAAATGCTTAATGCACAGCCGGTTGTGGGGCTGTATTAGCATCAGGTGCAGGTGTGGCATTTGCAGCAGGTGCCTCGCCCGCATCAGGGTCGGCCTTTCCATCACCGCTCTTGTACAGGAACTGACCTATCAGATCTTCAAGCACCAGCGCTGATTTGGTGTCCTGAATGACGCCTCCCTCTTTAAGGATAGTCGTCCCCATCTCAGGATCTTCAAAACCAATATTCAGTGCCAGGAATTGTTCGCCCAGTAAACCGGAAGTACGGATCGCCAGCGTACTGGTGCTTGGGATCTGGTTGTACTTCTGATCGATATTCATTTCGACACGCGGAGAATAATTTTTATCCAACGTGATGCTACTGACACGACCGATCACTACGCCGCCCACTTTCACCGGTGAGCCGCTTTTAAGGCCACCAATATTGTCAAAGTCCGCAGAAATACGGTAAGTGGGATCCGAACCGATGGAGCGGATATCAGCGACTTTCAGACACAGGAAGACCACCGCAATCAATGCGATAATCATAAATGCGCCAACCCAGATTTCACTCTTTTTCGTTTGCATGGTTTTAATTTCCAAACATCAGTGCTGTCAGCACAAAATCTAATCCCAGCACCGCCAGTGACGAATGCACCACAGTACGTGTCGTTGCCCGGCTGATCCCTTCGGACGTCGGGATCGCGTCATAGCCATTGAACAGCGCAATCCAGGTCACAGTGATCGCGAAAACAAGGCTTTTAATCAGGCAGTTAAGCAAGTCAGTCCGCCAGTCTACCGCGGTTTGCATCGCTGACCAGAAGAAACCGCTGTCGATACCTTTCCAGTCCACGCCGACCAGCGATCCGCCCCAAATCCCTACCGCGACAAATATTGCCGTCAGCAAAGGCATGGAAATCAGACCGGCCCAGAAACGCGGTGCCACAACGCGGCGCAGCGGATCGATCGCCATCATTTCAAGACTGGAGATTTGCTCCGTCGCTTTCATCAGGCCCAGCTCTGCGGTTAAGGCAGAACCGGCGCGACCGGCAAACAGTAAGGCAGTCACCACAGGGCCCAGCTCGCGCAGCAAAGAAAGCGCGACCATCATGCCCAGACTGGCTTCAGCACTGTAGGTGGTTAAAATCAGGTAGCCCTGTAACCCCAGCACCATGCCAATAAACAGGCCGGACACCAGGATGATTAACAGAGAAAGTACGCCGACGCTGTAGAGTTGCTTGATGAGCAACGGCCACTGCTTGGCGAATTGAGGCTTGCCGACCAGTGCCCGGAAGAGCATCAGACCCGCACGGCCAAAAGAGACGCAGGTTTGTATCCCGCGACGCCCGACTGAGGCTAGCGCCTTAGTTAACATAAATTGGAAACTCCATCATCCGAGCAACTCGGCTTTGTAATCACCGGCTGGGAAACGGAAAGGCACCGGTCCATCGGCAATACCGTCAAGGAACTGACGAACGCGCGGATCAGGATTGTTTTGCAGCTCCTCAGGCGTTCCTTCAGCAATGACATGTTGTGCAGCAACGATATACGCGTAATCGGCAATGCTCAGCACTTCGGGCACGTCGTGAGAAACCACGATGCAGGTGACGCCAAGCGCATGGTTCAGCTCATCAATCAGTTTAACCAGCACGCCCATAGTGATGGGGTCCTGCCCGACGAACGGCTCATCGAACATGATAAGTTCCGGGTCAAGGGCAATAGCACGCGCCAGTGCGACGCGTCTTGCCATCCCGCCGGATAATTCAGCAGGCATCAGTTCACCGGCACCGCGCAAACCGACCGCTTCCAGCTTCATGGTCACCGTGCTGCGCAGCAAGACCTCCGGCAATTTACTGTGTTCGCGCAGCGGAAACGCCACATTCTCGAACACATTGAGGTCAGTAAACAATGCACCGGACTGAAACAACATGCTCATTTTCTTGCGGGACTCATACAGCTTGCGGCGCGAAAGAGTCGGAATATTGTCCCCGTCGAACCAGATTTCACCGCTGTCGGGCGTCAGCTGACCGCCGATAAGGCGCAGCAACGTCGTTTTACCGATCCCTGAAGGCCCCATTATGGCGGTGATTTTGCCTCGCGGCACCGTCATATTTATCTCTTCGAAAATGGGACGATCGCCGCGCACGAAGCTCATGCCCTTGATCTCTACCAGATTCGACTCGCTTTGACTCATTCGTTTATCCCTTCGGAATGCCTTTGCAAAAGACGACTTCCGCTTAAATTACTTTCGCTAAGAATACGTCTGGCCCGCAAGCCGTGTTGTATAACTTTGGTATTTTTACAAAAACTTACCCCAGTTTCGTTACCAAAGTTGCCATCGATTTACTTTTCCGCCACAGACGGTCAAAATCAACGAATAACCATTTTATGATAAAAGCCTTCATCGTCTAACATACAGGAACCTGCTGGCGCCCTTTTCAGACAAAATATTGCACCAGACCATGTTGACGAAGGAATCGCCTGCCCGCCTGGGCAACGAATCTCGCATTATACCCAAGAAAGGATGTTTCATGCTTCTCGCTATCGTACTGATGATTGTCGGCCTCTTACTTCTTGTGTATGCCGCCGATCGTCTGGTGTACGGAGCCGCAGTATTAGCACGTTCGATGGGCATGCCTCCGCTTATTATCGGGATGACCGTCGTCGGCGTCGGGATCTCCCTTCCTGAGCTGGTCGTTTCCACCACTGCCGCCATCAACGATCAAATGGATTTGGCGGTCGGAAACGCAATTGGTTCAAATATCATTAATATTCTTCTGATTTTGGGCGGTGCAGCCCTGATTCATCCACTTTCCGTGCGTTCTGATATATTACGCCGCGAACTCCCTCTATTGTTACTGGTCACAGGGCTCTGCGGTTTTCTGTTAAGTGACGGAGAACTCAGCCGTCTGGATGGCGTTTTGCTGCTGGCCAGCGCCGCGGTCTTTATGATGCTGGTGATAAAAATCGCCCGCGCGGCCGAAAAAGAAGGGCTCGATACGCTGACTTATGAGCAGATGTCCGAGCTGCCTTCCGACAGCAGTAACACCGTGGCGTTTTTGTGGCTGGCGCTGGGCTTTATCATTATGCCGCTGGCGTCAGGGATGATTGTCGATAACAGTACCGTGATTGCCCGTTATTTTGGCGTCAGCGAACTGGTGATCGGCCTGACGGTGATTGCCATCGGAACCAGCCTGCCAGAACTGGCGACGTTTATTGCCGGTGCTCTTAAAGGTGAAGACGACATCGCGCTGGGTAACATCATCGGCGCGAATATCTTTAATACCTGTCTGGTGCTGGGATTACCCGCGCTGGTGGCACCAGGCTCGTTCAACCCGGATGCGTTTCATCGCGATTACTGGGTCATGCTGGCGGTCAGTATAGTACTTACCGGGCTTTGTCTGATGCGAAAACACCGTATCGGTCATTTAGCCGGTGCACTGTTACTTTGTGGATTTATCGCCTATATGGCGGTGCTGTTCCTTCAACCGGACGGCATTGGCCTCTGAACTCTGTCAGGAATTGACTATGGCTAACGATATCCTCGCCTCCGACTTTGATTTCCAGGCTGTCGGACGTGAAGTGCTGAAAACAGAACGTGAAGGACTTGAGCAGTTAGATCAATACATCAACGGTGATTTCACCCGTGCGTGTGAGAAAATTTTCGCCTGCACCGGTAAAGTTGTAGTGATGGGTATGGGCAAGTCAGGGCATATTGGCCGGAAAATGGCCGCCACCTTCGCCAGTACTGGCACCCCGGCGTTTTTTGTCCACCCGGGCGAAGCCAGCCATGGCGATCTCGGCATGGTGTCCAGACAGGACATTGTGATCCTGATTTCCAACTCCGGCGAAGCGAATGAAATTCTCTCGCTAATCCCGGTGTTAAAGCGTTTAGCCATTACGCTTATCTGCATGACCGCGAATCCCGAAAGTACCATGGGGAAAGCTGCCGACGTGCATCTTTGCGTGCGGGTGCCGAAAGAGGCGTGCCCGCTCGGGTTAGCGCCAACCAGCAGCACCACAGCGGTATTGGTGATGGGCGATGCCCTTGCCGTGGCGCTGCTTGAAGCTCGCGGTTTTACGCCGGAAGATTTCGCCCTGTCACATCCCGGCGGAGCACTGGGTCGCAAGCTCCTGCTGCGCGTTAGCGATATCATGCACTCAGGTGATGAAATCCCGCACGTCAGCCGCGATGCGTCTTTGCGCGATGCCCTGCTGGAAATCACCCGTAAGAATCTGGGGATGACCGTCATCTGCGACGACCTGATGAAAATTCAGGGTATCTTCACTGACGGCGATTTACGCCGGATTTTCGACATGGGCGTGAATATCAACACGGCGTCCATTGCAGATGTGATGACCACCGGCGGCGTTCGCGTGCGTCCTTCCCTGCTGGCAGTGGATGCGCTGAATTTAATGCAGGAAAAACACATTACCTGTGTGATGGTTGCTGATGGTGACCAGTTGTTGGGTGTGTTACATATGCACGACATGCTGCGCGCTGGCGTAGTTTAATTGAGGAATGCCCTGAATGAGTATTAGCACAGCCCTGGTGGATACCTGCTACGGTCCGGTCAGCACCGACGTGCTTGAACGGGCGAAAGCGGTTCGCCTGCTGATTTGCGATGTGGACGGCGTCATGTCTGATGGCCTGATCTACATGGGAAATCAGGGAGAAGAGCTGAAAAGTTTCAACGTTCGCGACGGTTATGGTATCCGTTGCCTGCTGACTTCTGACATTGAGGTCGCCATTATTACAGGCCGCAATGCAAAATTATTAGAAGATCGCGCCAAAACCCTCGGGATCCGTCACTTGTATCAGGGTCAATCAGATAAGCTTTTGGCCTTCCGCGAACTGTTAGATACACTGTCGCTTCGGGCAGAGGAAGTCGCTTACATCGGTGATGACCTGATTGACTGGCCGGTGATGGCCGAAGTGGGTCTGTCCGTCGCGGTTCAGGACGCACATCCTATCCTGTTGCCAAAGGCACATTACGTCACCCGCATTGCCGGTGGCCGTGGCGCAGTTCGCGAATTATGTGATTTGATTCTGCTGGCGCAGGGCAAGCTGGAGGACGCCAAAGGGCTGTCGATATGAATAAAACAAGACTTTGGATCATTCTGGTTCTGACAGCCATTGTTCTGGTGCTGATTGGCTGGTCGCTGTCGGATAACTCCGATGACGCACCGCAGGCGGTTAACGATCAGGATCCGACCTATCAAAGCTCCCACACGGTCACCATGGTGTATGACCCGCTGGGTAGCCTGACTTACAAACTGGTCTCCGATCAGGTCAAATACTACACCACCGATCAGGTAACCTGGTTTACCAACCCGGTGGCGACCATGTATGACAAGAATAAAGTTCCAACCTGGGTGCTGCGTTCTGATAAAGCCAAGATGACTCAGGATAAAATGCTCTATCTTTATGGGCATGTGCAGGCAGATAGCCTGACGCCGGAAACATCGCAGCTGCAAAGAATCAAAACGGACAATGCACGGGTTAACCTGACGACACAAGACGTTGCTTCAGACGATGAAGTGACGCTTTACGGTACAGGTTTTACATCTAACGGCATGAAAATGCGTGGTAATCTGCGTGATAAAACAGCAGAGCTGATCGAAAAGGTAACGACCTCTTATGAAATTCAAAGTAAAAAATAAAATCCGTAATCTTCTGATCACAGGCTCCTTGCTGGCCGTCAGCATTCCGGCGTTCGCGCTGAAAGATGACACAACGAAACCGATCACCATTGATTCAGCTAATCAGGCGCTGGATGTGAACACCAACACGGCGACTTTTACCGGGAACGTGGTGGTGAATCAGGGTTCGATTCAGGTTAAAGCCGATAAAGTGGTCGTGATCCGCCCGCAAGGCGTATCCGGCAAAGAAGTGGTTGAAGGCTACGGCAACCCTGTGACCTTCTACCAGTTACAAGACAACGGCAAGCCTATCAAAGGCCACGCGCAGAAAGTCCGTTATGAAGTGGAAACCGATCTGGTGACCCTCACCGGCAACGCGTACCTTGAACAGCTCGACAGCAACGTGAAAGGCGATCGTATTACCTATCTGGTGCAGAAGCAGCAGATGGAAGCCTTCAGTGATAAAGGCAAGCGTGTCACGACCGTTCTGGTCCCGACGCAGTTGCAGGAAAAGACCCCGGCAGCAGCCGGCGGCCAGACCAAAAAGAGTAACTGATAATTTATGGCAAAATTAATCGCAGAAAATCTGGCGAAGGCATACAAAGGCCGTAAGGTCGTTGAAGATGTCAGCCTGAACGTTAATTCGGGCGAAATCGTCGGATTACTCGGCCCTAACGGTGCCGGTAAAACCACCACGTTTTACATGGTGGTCGGTATCGTCCAGCGTGATGCGGGCCGCATTATCGTCGACGACGAGGACATCAGCCTTTTGCCATTGCACACCCGCGCACGTCGCGGCATTGGTTACCTGCCTCAGGAAGCGTCCATTTTCCGTCGCCTCAGCGTGTTTGATAACCTGATGGCGGTATTGCAGATCCGTGACGACCTGAATAAAGACCAGCGAAACGATCGCGCCAACGAGCTGATGGAAGAGTTCCATATTTCCCATTTGCGCGATAACCTCGGTCAGTCACTGTCCGGTGGTGAACGCCGTCGTGTGGAAATTGCCCGTGCGCTGGCGGCGAACCCTAAATTTATCCTGCTGGATGAACCCTTCGCCGGTGTTGACCCGATTTCCGTTATCGACATCAAAAAAATCATTGAGCACTTGCGTGACAGCGGCCTCGGCGTGCTGATTACCGACCACAACGTTCGTGAAACCCTCGACGTGTGTGAACGCGCCTACATCGTCAGTCAGGGCAAACTGATCGCCCACGGCACGCCAACCGACATTCTTGCTGATGAACAAGTAAAACGTGTTTATCTGGGTGAAGAATTCCGTCTGTGATCTGCGCCGCCTGAACCGCGCCTGTTTCGCTTTACAATGAAGCGGGCCGGTTCTGACCGACGTGTTGCCGTTTGAACTCATCTACGGATATAAAGCCAAGATATGAAGCAAGGTTTGCAACTCAGATTCAGCCAACAACTGGCCATGACTCCTCAATTACAACAGGCGATCCGTCTGTTGCAATTGTCCACGCTTGAGCTCCAACAGGAGATCCAACTCGCGCTGGAGAGCAACCCTCTGCTGGAACAAACTGACCTGCACGATGAAATCGATGCAGTCGAAACCCCTGACAGTGAAGGTCTGGATACCCGCGAAGCCCTCGAGCAGAAAGATATGCCCGAAGAGCTGCCGCTCGACGCCACCTGGGATGAGATTTACACCGCGGGCACGCCGTCCGGGACAGGCAATGATTACAGCGACGACGAACTGCCGGTGTATCAGGGCGAAACGACCCAGACATTGCAGGATTACCTGATGTGGCAGGTCGAGCTGACGCCGTTTTCTGACACCGACGCCGCTATCGCGACCTCCATTGTCGACGCCGTGGATGACACCGGTTACCTGACAATTTCTCTCGACGACATCCTCGAAAGTATCGGCGATGAAAACGTCACCATGGATGAAGTCGAAGCCGTTCTAAAGCGCGTTCAGCGTTTTGACCCGGTGGGTGTGGCGGCGCGCGATCTGCGCGACTGCCTGCTGATTCAGCTTTCCCAGTACGTCCCGGAAACGCCTTTCATCACAGAAGCCAGACTTATCATTAGCGAACATCTGGATCTGCTGGCGAACCATGATTTCCGTGCACTTATGCGATCAACCCGTCTAAAAGAAGATACACTGAAAGGAGCGATGCTCCTGATCCAGTCTCTTGATCCGCGTCCGGGACAGTCGATCAATACCGGCGAATCCGAATACGTGATCCCGGATGTACTGGTGCGCAAAGTGTCCGGCGTCTGGTCGGTCGAACTGAACTCAGACAGCATTCCACGGCTGAAGATCAACCAGCAGTACGCCGCGATGGGCAATTCCACCCGCAGCGACAGCGACGGACAGTTTATCCGCAGCAATCTGCAGGAAGCCAAGTGGCTGATCAAAAGTCTGGAAAGCCGTAACGATACCCTCCTGAAGGTCACGCGCTGCATTGTCGAACAGCAGCAGGCGTTCTTTGAGATGGGTGATGAATACATGAAACCGATGGTGCTGGCCGATATCGCCAGCGCCGTTGAAATGCATGAATCGACGATTTCGCGCGTGACGACGCAGAAGTTCCTGCACAGCCCGCGCGGCATTTTCGAACTGAAGTATTTCTTCTCCAGCCATGTCAGTACTGACAGCGGCGGCGAGGCATCGTCCACCGCAATCCGGGCGCTGGTGAAGAAATTAATTGCAGCGGAGAATCCTGTAAAACCGCTGAGCGACAGTAAGTTAGCAACCCTGCTTTCCGATCAGGGCATCATGGTTGCACGCCGTACCGTTGCAAAATACCGAGAGTCTTTGTCCATCCCGCCCTCAAACCAGCGTAAACAGTTAGTTTGACCTCAACAGAGAAGGAAGACATTATGCAGCTCAACATTACCGGACATCACATTGAGATCACCGATCCCCTGAGAGAATTTATCTCGTTGAAACTGGCGAAGTTAGAACAGTATTTCGACAGGATTAATCAGGTGTATGTGGTGTTAAGCGTTGAAAAAGTGCAAAAAGTCGCGGAAGCGACACTGCATGTGAACGGAGGCGAGTTGCATGCCACCTCGGAACATCAGGATATGTACGCAGCGATTGACGGCCTGGTTGATAAACTGGCCCGTCAGCTGAACAAACATAAAGACAAACTGAAACAGCACTGACATTCATGTAGCCAACCCTGTGCTACAAACCTTCAGGCATCGGCTTGTGACCTTCGGGGAACGAGCCGATATAGCTTTAAGGGTGAATCAGCGCAAAAGTGAAGATGACATGATCAACGATATAGCAATGCAATTAACGTCGGTGCTCAATGCCGAATGCACCAAAAGCGGCGTTCATTGCGCCAGCAAAAAACGTGCGCTGGAAATCATCAGCGAGCTGGCGGCCAAACAACTGAATTTGTCACCACAGGTGATTTTCGACGCCATTTTGACCCGTGAGCGTATGGGCAGCACCGGGATCGGTGCCGGGATCGCCATCCCGCACGGCAAGCTGGAAGAAGATACGTTACGCGCCGTCGGCGTGTTCATTCAGCTCGAACAACCGATCGCGTTTGACGCTATCGACAATCAGCCGGTAGATCTGCTTTTTGCCTTGCTGGTTCCTGCAGATCAATGTAAAACCCACTTACACACCTTGTCTTTAGTGGCCAAGAAATTGGCAGATAAAACAGTGTGTCGCCGACTGCGCGGAGCGCAAAGCGACGAAGAACTGTTCAAGATAATGACAGAAAACGAATAATTTTAAGATTCCCGGCCGCACGCCGGGAAAGTGAATTCTGAACACTGAATGCCAGGGGAGTGACACCATGGTGCTGATGATAGTCAGCGGCCGTTCCGGTTCCGGGAAGTCGGTTGCCCTAAGGGCATTAGAAGACATGGGATTTTACTGTGTGGACAATCTGCCGGTGGTGTTACTGCCGCAGCTTGCCCAGACGCTTGTCGAGCGCAATACGTCCGCCGCCGTCAGCATTGACGTGCGCAACATGCCAGAAACACCGGAAGTTTATGAGTATGCGATGTCACAACTGCCCGAGAGTTTCTCGCCGCAGTTGCTGTTCCTCGACGCCGACCGCAATACCCTGATCCGCCGTTACAGCGACACCCGTCGTCTGCACCCGCTTTCCAGCAAAAATCTGTCCCTCGAAAGTGCCATCGATGAAGAAGCCGATCTGCTCGAACCGCTGCGTTCCGCCGCCGATCTGATCATCGACACCTCCGAAATGTCGGTTCACGAGCTGGCAGAAATGCTGCGTACCCGCCTTTTGGGCAAACGTGAACGCGAACTGACGATGGTCTTCGAATCCTTTGGTTTCAAACATGGCCTGCCGATTGATGCCGATTACGTCTTCGACGTGCGTTTCCTGCCGAACCCGCATTGGGATCCGAAACTGCGCCCGATGACTGGCCTGGATAAGCCCGTCGCAGCCTTCCTCGACCGTCATACCGAAGTGCACAACTTTATCTACCAGACCCGCAGCTATCTCGAACAATGGCTGCCCGCGCTGGAGACCAACAACCGCAGCTATCTGACCGTCGCCATTGGTTGTACTGGCGGTAAACACCGTTCGGTGTATATCGCGGAAGAACTGGCCGACTATTTTCGTTCCCGTGGGAAGAATGTTCAGTCCCGCCATCGCACGCTGGAAAAACGCAAATCATGACGGTGAAACAAACGGTAGAAATCAAAAACCGGTTAGGGATGCACGCCCGTCCGGCGATGAAGTTGTTTGAACTGGTGCAGAGTTTTGAATCAGAAGTGATGCTGCGCAACGGCACAGGCATTGAAGCGGAAGCCAGCAGCGTGATCGCCCTGCTGATGCTCGATTCGCCGAAAGGCCAGCAAATCGAAATCGAAGCCACCGGCCCCGATGAAGCTGAAGCGCTGAGCGCCGTAGTGAATCTGATTAATTCCGGATTCGATGAAGACTGAGAATTACCCCCCTGTTTAAGCCGTATTAGATGCGGCTTAAACAGTCGATCGCAATGGCCTTAAAGCTCTCAAAATTCTCACTGCTCAGCAAACGGCTCATCGAACGCTCCCGCACAAACGTCACGAACAAATCGTAAATCGCCATCGCCTCTTCGTAATCTGCCTTGCTGATCGCCAGCAGGAAAATCACATGCGCCGTTTCCCCTTCGCCCCAGGCGATGCCCTGCTGCGACAGCAAGGTGATCACCACGGTTTTCTTCGCCAGCAAGCCTAGCGAATGCGGCAATGCAATGCCTTCACCCAGCATGGTAGAGACAATTTCCTCGCGCTCTACCACCGACGGGTAAAATGCCTGATCGACATACCCTTCTTCTTCCAGCTGCGAACACACATGGCGAAACAGCTCCGCCTGCGTCATCGGTTCGTTGATGATCATGAAGTGTTTTTCGTCGAAGAATTTTTCCAGCATATAAGGCCGGGTGCGATCCACCAGCACCAGCTTACCGAGCTGTTCCATCTGATATTCCGTCGGGAACGGCGACAGCACCACCACCGGCTTATTCTTCTCGCTGATGCGCGCATTCGAGATAATAAAATCTTCGTCAATGTGCTCCAGTTTCTCGTAATCGCGCAAGGATACGATTTGCTTCATCACCAGCTGCGGATACTTACGGCTGATCTGCGCCTGAATCATACGGATGGTGGAATTGCCGGTATCGCACACCATCATTACCTGCGGATGGCGCTGATAGCCGATGTCGTAGTGCCGCTCCAGCCCGACGCCGATGTGCAGCACCAGAAAACCGATTTCGTTTTCGCTCAGCGTATACGGCGTATATTTCCCCCAACTGGAGACCGCCGCCAGCGTAACGTCATACGCCATCGGATAATGCTGTTTGATGTTACTCAGCAGCGGATTAGGGATGTTTATCTGATATTTCACCCGCGTAATCATGGTCTTGATATGCGTGAGCAGATCCGCACGTAGCTGCTTGTCGCCCTGCAAATCATAGTTATAGTGCGCGTTGATATACGAAAGAATGTAATCGACCAGCGATTCATCGTCATCGGCGTTAATGTCGGTCGGCAGAATGTTCTGCACGCGACGCGCGGCGATATTCACCCGTAAATACGCCTCTTCGGACGCCGGAATTTCCTTACCGACCAGACTTTTCAGCTCTTCCGCCAGCCGCAGGGAGACCTGCTTCACCGCCGGATCGCCCTCTTCCGCGTCGAAATCCGTCAGCGGATAACCGCCGGTAATGCGCTTGATCGCCACCGCACAGTACAGAATCAGATACTGCTCACCCGCATCGGTCAGCTGAATAGACGACTGCGTCAGCAGCTGATGCATGAACCGCGTCAGCGGCACCAGCGCCTCTGGCTCCAGACTCTCGGCTTTCAGCAGCGGATTGGCCTGCTCTTCGGCATCGAGCTGAAACAGTAAATCGGTCAGACAGGCGCGGATCGCCAGTTCTGCGCCGAACAGCTTCATGCCGTAACGCGGTTTGGTTTCGATATTCAGGTGGTAGCGCGTCAGATGCTCCCTCACCTCAGCCATATCATTTTGCAGGGTTCCCCGGCTGACAAACCATTCATCGGCCAGATCTTCCAGCTTCAGTGAAAAAGCTGAGGTCAAAAAGCGGATCAGCAACGTCTTCACCCGTTCGGCAGCAGTGCGCGGCGTCGGGTTCGGTTTACGTTGTGTCGATTGCTGCAACGACGAGAACAGCGCCTGATCGTCAATGCGCAGCTGATAACCGCTGCCACGGCTGTGCACAAAAGTCGCGCCGTAACCGGCAATAATTTCATTGAGCGAGGTGATATCCGCACGCACGGTGCGCGTTGACACCTCCAGACGCCTGGCCAGCTCATCCTGAGGGAGGGTTTCGGTCTGTAACGCATCAAAAAGTTGCGCTAGCCGTTGATTGGGAAATCTCACCATTGTTGTTCCATATTGTTGCAGCTATACCCCATCCGCCTGGACGAATGGGGTTTGGTTCTGACGTGGTATCTTATCAATCAGGGCGCGATCACCAGCTGCGACGGACTGGCGACCGCCACGTAGCGGTCGACGAAGGTCAGTTTACCGCTGTCCGGCGATACCTTGAATGTAGTGATGTTATCGCTTCGTTGATTCATTGCGTAAATATATTTGCCGTCCGGTGACAAGGTCAGCGTGCGCGGGTAATCACCCCGTGTCCAGGTTTCATCGCTCCATTTCATTGCACCCTCGCCGGTCACGCTCACCTGCGCGATGCTGTTGTGCAGACGGTTCGCCACGTACAGATGCTTGCCGTCCTTGCTCAACACAATACCTGCTGCAAAGTTGGTGCCTTTGAAACCGGCAGGCAACGAAGACAGGCTGTGCAGTTCGGTCAGCGTGCCGTTAGTGGCGTCAAAGCGGTAGCTGGTCAGCGTCGAAGCTTCTTCGTTGATCAGGAAAACCACTTTCCCGTTGGGATGGAAGACAAAATGACGCGGCCCGGCACCTGCTGAAGAGGCGCTGATAAACGGCGGATTGTTGGCTTCCAACACGCCGGTTTTTGCGTTCAGCTTCCACTGATAAATCCTGTCCAGCCCGAGATCGGTAGAGAACACGAATTTGCCGGAAGGATCGGTGGCGATCATGTGCGCGTGCGGCCCGTTGTGATCGCTCACCGCGAAACTGCCTTCGGCAGCGGCCGCTGGTTTGCCTGCGCCCGCCGGGCCGGAATCTTGCTGGCTGTTGCTGGCGTCACTGAGTTTGCCGTCAGCCGCCACCGGGAATACCGCCACGATGCCGCTGATGTAATTGGCGACCAGCAGATGATCACCCTTTGGCGTCAATGACAAATACACCGGTCCCGCGCCTACGGAATCCACCTGATTAATCAGCGTCAGGCTGCCGTCTTCCGGTGCGATACGGTAAGCGGCGATTGCGCCATGTTTACCGCCGTTGTAATTATCGATTTCACTGCCGACGAACAGCGTTTTGCCATCGTGGCTGAGCACCATCTGCGCCTGATTAGGCAGCTGGCTGGCAAGCGTCTTCTCGCTCAGCGCCCCGGTTTTAGGATCGAATTTAAAGCGGTAAACACCTTCCCCGTTCGGGTTGTAGGTGCCGACATAAGCAAAGTGTGGCGTCATAGTTTTTTCGGCTGCGTAGAGCGGCATGGCTGAAACGGCCAGCATCGCGGAGGTTAAACCTGAAATCAGAAACCAGTTTCTCATACATTTCCTCAAACGGGGTTGTCAGACAAACGAGAGACTCCGCGCCCGCCCGTGGCCGGGAGAACGCAGAGGGTTTAACCGCGCAGACGGCTTACCGCGCAGGAAAGGTCAGAACGTTCAGCCCACCAGCTTTTTGACGCTGGCCAGCAGAGTTTTCACATCTTCAGGACGGGTATTACCGGTCGCACTGTCGATGATTGAGCTGTAAATGTGCGGGATGATTTTCGTCACCCCCGCCGCCAGCGCGATTTCCATAATCGCCTCGAAGTTTTCCAGATCGATACCGCCGGTCGGCTCCAGCCAGAAGTCCTGTTCCGCACAGGCGCGCGCGACCGCCGCGAATTCGTCACGGGTGCTCAGTCCGCCCATCGGGAAATATTTCACCGAACTGCCGCCCATGTCTTTGAGCAGCGCAATGGCCGTTTCCACCGGCACAATCGCATCGCTGGCCTTTGAGCTCAGTGGCCCGGTGTTGATCTTCACAAAACCCGCTTTGCCGGTCGGTGAAATCAGACCGTTGACCACGCTGTCGTTCTGGCCCAGCAGCGCACGGCTGGTGCCGACGCCGGTAAACACCTGATTGACGTGCTGCGGCTGCACCTGGGCAGAAATCTGGCTGACCATCAAAGACTGACGCGGATCGCCCGCACCGAGGCCAACGGATAACGCGTTTTCAATCAGCGCGGCATATTCCTTCATGTCCGCCACGGCGCTCGCCACATCGGCATAATTTTTGGAGAGCACGCCGACCAGCACATGACCTTCCGCCGCCTCATAGATATCGCGGGCGTTGTCTTTCGAGCCTGCCAGCACGTTCAGGCAGACGCGGTCACGGTAGAAATTAGGGGTCAGCTTCATGCTTTCTCTCCACTGAAAAGATGTTCGAAACGGCTGGCGACGATGGCGAGCTGCGGCGGCGTCACGCTGCGCACATCCACTTCAATCTTGCCTTCGTTGGCGCGATAACCGCGGAAATAAATGGCGATATCGCCGTTTTTCATCGCCTCCACAATGGCTTTGGTTTTCCAGCCCAGCACCGCTTCATCGAAGGTAATTTCCGTGCGGGCAATGTCGCGCTCGGCGCTGTCCCAGACCACACGGCCGGTGACGCCGTTGATTTCATTCAGGCTGGCAATGAATGGCGTCATTTTATCGACCATTTCCTGGCCGGTGGTTTTCGGCAACGTGATGTAACTTTCAATCGCCTGCGTCAGGCCAAGAATGCCCTCTTTACCGACTTTCATCGCGCGGCCAATGCCGCCGGATTGCAGCTTCACCCATCCGACGTACTGTTTTTTACCCAGCACCAGACCGCTGGTCGGCCCTTCGATGGCTTTCGCACCGCTGTAAATCACCAGATCCGCGCCCATTTCGTAGTAACAGGTCAGATCTTCTTCTGCAGCCGCATCGACGATCAGCGGCAGGTTATGTTCCTGCGCTACCGCCGCCGCCTCTTTTACGGAGAGAATGCTTTTCTGCACACAGTGATGCGATTTGATGTACATGATGGCCGCCGTGCGCGGCGTGATGCAGGCCGCCAGCTGTGCCGCCGAGCATTCATTTGCGTATCCGGCTTCGACAACTTTGCCGCCGCCCATCGTTACCATGGTGGCAACCGGCGCACCGAAATTCACGTTGTGGCCTTTTGGCAGCACGATGTCGTGCGGAACCTCCAGCGGCGCAGCGTGCAGATTTTCCAGCAGCCACGCGTTGTCTTTGACGATCACCGCCGCGACCGACTGCGCGATCCCGGCAGACGCACAGGACACCACGACTGCGCTTTCGACATTCAGCAGTCTGGCGATGTATGCGCCGGTTTTGTTCACCAGATCTTTCATTTCGAAGAAATGATTCAGGCCGGTATTCACCACGGCCGCCACTTCTTCACGCGGCGTCGACACGCCGAGAATGGTCATGCGGCCGGAAGCATTAATGACCTGTTTTAACTGATACTTTTCATATAACGAGTGTTCAGAAGACATGAGCAGATTTCCCTTCTTCGGTTAACAGGGTGACGCCCGCGACCACAGCGGCCAGAGGCACCAGCAAACTTTCGCCCTTCACGGACTGACCTTCGGAATCGATAAAGACCTGCGGAGCATGGCGCAGCTCAAACAGGGTCAGATCGGCGTCGGCACCGACGTCGAGACGCCCTTTGGCTGGCAGGCGTAGCGCATCGGCGGCGTGCGAGGTGACGCAATCAATCACCTGTGGCAACGTCATGCCGACGCTAAAGAATTTGGACATCACCGTCGCCAGGCTGTGAACCGGCCCGCTGATGCGGTTGCGGCAGTAAATATCGGAGCTGATGGTGTGCGGCAAAATGCCCTGCCTGATGGCCAGTTCTGCCACCTCAAAGCTGAAACTCGCGGAGCCGTGACCGACATCCAGCCGCACGCCACGGCTCAGTGCGCGTTTCACCGAATCGCGCAACACGCCTTCCGGCGACAGAATGCGGTTCGGCTTGCCGTTGTAGCAGTGGGTGATGATGTCGCCGGAGGTGAGTAAATCTGCGATTTCGTCGAGATTCGGCGGGTTATTGCCGATGTGAACCATCAGCGGTAAATCATCATTTTCCTGCTGAATTTCTTTAGCGCGCACCAGCGGCTCAATACCGTTCTGGCCGACCACGCTGCTGCTCATGCGGGCTTTAATACCGATGATAAAACCGGGATTTTTTTCGATAGCCTTACGCACCGCCGCTTTGTCGATCTGCGCCATATCGGCCAGTTCGTTTTGAGTGACAATGCCGGTGCGGGCGATATTCAGAAACGCGTAGACGTTTGTTTTCGCCGCACGGGTGATTTGATAGAAATCATCGACATCATTCGCGCCGGTACTTCCGGCATCGGCCACGGTAGTGACGCCGCTCGCGACACCGATCAGATCGGCTTCATCATGATAAATCGGTGATTTGGGGTAACAGTGAACGTGGGAGTCGATCCAGCCCGCGCTGGCGTAAACCTTGCCGTGCAGATCGAGAACGTGGCGGGCGGATGCGTCCGCCGGGACGCCAAGGGCGGCGATTTTGCCGTCGCGGATGGCGATGTCCATCAGGCTGCCGTCTGTGCTTTTTGCCTGTCGGATGATCAGATCATACATTCTCTATTCTCCGTCTTTCTTCTGCGTAAGGCCGGGCCTCAGAAGCGCGTTCCGACGCCCGGTTACTGCTTTTTACTGCCGTTCCTACAGGGAAACCGGGAAAATCGCGCCCAGCACCATCGCACCAAGAATGGCACCGCCGGTGATCGGCTTTTGCCACAGATAAAAACCTAACGCGCCCAGCAACGAGCCCAGACCGATAGGAATCGACGCGGCCATCGCGGACAGGATAATCAACGGCCCGAGGAAGCGGCCAGAGGCATTACCCGCGCCCATCATCACGTCCGCCCCGTAGGTCGAGTTGCTCTGATTGATGGTGAATTTACGCGCCAGAATGATGATGTAACCCACGGCTAAACCAAGGATCAGGCCGGTCACCAACGAGGCTGCAAAGTTCGCAACCGGGAAGATGATCCCCGCGCCCAGTAACATCGCCGGCACGCCAAGGCCGATACCGGTCTGGATAGCACCGCCGATATCTAAAATCCCGACCAGGGATCCTTCGATGATGCGGGCGAACAGGAAGCTGGCACCGAAGGCCGCCACTGCGCCATACACGCCGGTATCCATGCCTGAGCGCAACATCGAGACGAATGCCACTTCGTTAAACGCCCCGATGCCATACAGGTAATACATGTGCGTCCCGGCGAATACGCCGGAGGACAGCAATCCAACAAAGATCGGGAACGACCATTCGGCGTACCAGAAACCACGTTTGGCTTGTTCTTCCATTGTCATTTCCCCTTACTTGCCGCTGATGGAGTTGTGGATGCCGTTCAGCCATGTCGGAACGTCCAGCATGAATGACTGCAACAGTTTGACGTCGAAACCACGGAAGAAGCCGCTGAGAACGAACAGCGCGATAATCGCCGCCATCATCACTTTGGTGACGTGGTTCCAGCCGCTTTCTTCGACGCCTTTCCCGATCAGGATACCCAGCACCAGACCCGGTACGGCGTTGCCCATGATCATCTGCGCCAGACCGCCAAAAATGGTGGCCCAGAAACCTGAACGACGTCCTGCATCAATCGCAGCCAGCCAGAAAATCACCGGCATGACGGTGTTCACCAGCAAGTTTGCCGCAGGGACCAGCACTTTGATCGCCGTGACCTGTAATGCAGCAGGTACCGCCGAGGCCGTGGTGTTGAGGAAGGCCACGACAATCATGCCGATGATGCCGCCCGCAATCGCCATCTTGCGCGGATCATGCATGGTTTCAGCGACGTTGCGGTTTTTGAACATCAGTGCCGCGGTCGCCCAGTGAGGGATGATGCGGTGGTCGACGTCCTGAGTGAAAGACCCCGCCGCAACAGAAGATGCCCAGGCGTTAAAGAAGAAGCCCAGACCGAATGAAAAATGCGAAGCCGGATCGCCTTCACAGGAATTTAATTCCCCAAGAGTACGAAAAGCCCCCATTCCTTGCACGGTAGGCGCGTGGAACATACGTGCGGCACCCGCACCTACGCCCACCCCGACCAGTCCGCCGATAATAAGCGACTTAAATAAAATAATTAAAAACATCAGTATATCCTTGTCATTTATAGCTAACGTTTTTATTTCGTGACAAAAACTACCTGTTCCGTATCAATAACAGTCAGGTTGACGGTAATGTCTAACGCCACGTAATAACTCTTTTTTTCCCTGGCCAGAAAAAAGAACAGAAACTTTTCTCTTTTAACGGACTCTTCGGCTTTAATTACCTTGACGTCCTGCGGTTCAATGCGCAGCAAGACATTATTCACCGAAGCTTTGAGAACGGTTCGCTGAACCTGACTCAGTGCGGAAGAAAAGGCGGCAGCCTTATTTTCGCCTTTTCCCTCAACCCGAACTGTCGTGGTTGATTGTTGTTTCATTACGCCTGACCATACTTTTTGTTATAAGCTTCCACCAGGCGCTGACCCAGTTCTTCTTTATCCATAAATCCAAACCCTAATACCAAACAGCCTTCGTTAATTGCGGTGACACCTTCATCCACTGAGCGCATCCCGTATTTGGCTTTATATCCATATTTGTTTTGTGCGGTAATCGCACCCGCGCCGCCACTGCCGCAGAAAGAAATACCAAAGGTCGCGCCTTCTGCTTTCATCACGTCGCCGAGTTTCATATCTGCTGCCATACCAGGGACAACAATGGCTTTTCCGCCTGCCGCTTCTACGCCTGCTGCGACTTTCTGCCCTTTACCTAAACGGTCGCCTATCACGACTAATACTTGTCCCATGATTTATCTCTCCAATTAATTCGCTGTACGGTATGTGAAATTTATTTTGGCTCGTTGTCGCGTGCGACTTCGAAATGCACCGAGAGCAAATAGGCTTCTTCGATGGGTAAATTTCCGAACCAGCCGATCACCTCTTCTGCCATTTTCATGGAGTCATCAGAGATCTCATCAAATAATTCTTTTTCGACTTCAGGTAACGGCTCACCGGTAATAGATCGCAATACCATGGCTTTAACGTGAGACGTTAACATTTGCAACTGAACATCTGTGGTATAGATATTTTTTGCACTTTGCATGGCCTGAATATCTTTTAAAACTTGCTCTGTGGTCACCGCGGCGTCTTTCAATTCAATTTGCCCGGCCCCCTTAACAGATGCGCTTGCGTTATTCACTCGCGGTTACCTCTCTCCTTGCCTGACTCTCTAATTTCAGCCGTTTATTTCGTCTGTCTTTACCCTAACCCCAAGGGGATTTCCTGTGTAGACCGTCTTTTTCCAGTTCGAAGTGGAAATACAATGAGCTGAGCAGATCCAATTCGCAAAACGATAAGTTAAGTCGTCATATCACTGAGTATTACCGTCTGTAGCAGCGTATTTCACTGGTTATCGGAATTTTCGCACTGCGGAATAATTCCATCACATCCCTTTCATTTCCGCTTAAGAGTGCCTAGTATCAAAGAACATCCGCAAATTACTGACACCCCTGCGCTTACCCGCGGGGGTGTTATTTTTTGCCTACTGGCAACCCATCCGCACGAAGCGGGTGATGCAAAAGGAATCCTGGAGAATGTTATGAGCAAACCGACACTGACCATCAGCGAACTTGACGCAGAACGCCTGGACACCCTGCTGGCGCAGCCTGCCTATGCCAACAGCCCGGTCGCAGATGCCCTGAATGAAGAGTTGGATCGCGCAGAGATTTTGCCGCCAGAAGACATGCCCGCCGACGTGGTCACGATGAACAGCAAGGTTCGCTTTACAGAAGGTAAAGAGGGCGAAGAACATATCCGCACGCTGGTGTATCCGGCGGCGCTGAAAGACAGTAACGAGCAGTTATCAGTGATGGCACCGCTTGGGGCAGCGTTGCTGGGCGTGCGCGTGGGTGGAAGTATCACATGGAAGATGCCGAACGGAGAAGACAGCCGGATCGAGGTGCTGGAGTTATTGTTTCAGCCGGAAGCAGCCGGCGAACTGCGGCGTTAAAGTCCGTTAATTCCCTCCCCTGCGAAGGGGAGGATCGGGGTGGGGTATAACAAACAAATCAATAATTTGTAGTATGTACAGCCAATGGTTTTGTCATTAAAACCCCCTCCCGTCCTCCCCCTTCGCAGGGGGAGGACCAGGGCTGCATCATTTACTTAAATTTCTTATGGTTCTCATTCCTGGTCGCCTTAAATCCTTCAGCTTCTTTCTTCGCTTCATCCACTTTGCCCGCTTTAGCTAAAGCAGCAGCCGAATCGATCTGGCCAATCAGCGTATCGAGCCCTTTGTGGTAGTCCTTCATCTCGGGGCTGTCCGGCGCTTTGCCTTTCAGCTTCGGTGGGGTCGCTTTCTTCGCATCTTCCGCTGCTGCTTTCATGTTCGCCAGACCGGTGGTCAGTTCCGCCTGATCGTTGGTTTTCAACACTTTGCCGTAGTTATCGGCAATCGTGTCCATGTCTGTTTCTAAATCTGCCGCCAGTGCGACCGTACTGCTTCCTAATAAAGCCACTACGGCTAACGCCATCAGATGTTTACGCATAAGGGAGTCTCTCTATTGTTATAAATTTGTTATTTAAAACGACATTGCTTGTAAGGCTTTATAAAAATAGGCTGAGAAGGGGCAAAGTGGAACGACTTTTTTTGTAAAGAGGCGTGATAGGCGAGGGAAAAAGTAAGCAGCGATCGGGCGACCGCTGCTTCGGGAGATTATTCGCCGGCGATTTTCATCGACGGGAGCAATACAGAACCACACTGGATGTTGCTGCGGGTTTCGATATCGCTGCCGATGGCGACCATATCGCGCCACATGTCTTTCAGGTTACCGGCGATGGTGATTTCACTTACCGGATACTGGATTTCACCGTTCTCGACCCAGAAACCTGCCGCACCGCGGGAGTAGTCGCCGGTAACGCCGCTGACGCCCTGCCCCATCAGTTCCGTCACCACCAGACCTTTGTCCAGCTTACGCAACATGCCGGCGAAGTCGTCACCCTGACCGGCGATGCGCCAATTGTGGATGCCGCCTGCGTGCCCCGTGGTTTGCAGACCGAGTTTGCGCGCGGAATAGCAGGTCATCAGCCAGGTTTGCAGCACGCCCGCTTTAACGATGTCACGACGCTGGGTGCGTACACCTTCGCTGTCGAACGGCGTCGAGGCCAGCCCCTGCAACAGATGCGGATGTTCTTCGATGGTCAGCCACTCGGGCAGGATCTGTTCGCCAAGGCTGTCGAGCAGGAAGGAAGATTTACGGTAAATGCTGCCGCCGCTGATCGCCCCAACCAGATGGCCAAACAGGCCGGTCGCCACTTCGGCAGCGAACAGCACCGGTGCGTGCATGGTCGGCAATTTACGCGGTGCCAGACGCGACAACGTGCGGCGTGCGCACTCTGCGCCAACCCATTCCGGGTCTTTCAGATCGCTCATTTTACGGGCGATGGAATACGCGTAATCGCGCTCCATGTTGCCTTCGTGCTCGGCGATGACTGAGGCGGAGATCGAGTGGCGCGTCGAGCAATAACTTTGCAGCATGCCGTGGCTGTTGCCAAAGACGCGAATGCCGTAATGGCTATTGAAGCTGCCGCCTTCGGTGTTAGTGATGCGTTTATCGGCTTTCAGCGCGGCCTGTTCAGCGCGCGCCGCCAGCTCAATGCTGCGATCCGGATCCAGCTCTTCCGGATGGAATAAATCCAGATCCGGCGCGTCGAACGCCAGCATCTCTTTATCCGCGACGCCTGCGAAGGGATCCGGCGAGGTGTAACGGGCAATGTCCAGCGCGGCCTGCACGGTGCGGGAAATCGCATCCGGGCTTAAATCGGTGGAAGACGCGCTGCCTTTGCGGTTTTGATAGTAAACGGTGATGCCCAGCGCGCCGTCGCTGTTGAATTCAACGTTCTCGACTTCACCAAAACGTGTACTGACGCCGATACCGGTGGTTTTGCTGACCGCCACTTCCGCGGCGTCTGAACCCGCTTTCGCCAGTTCTAATGCCTGAGATACGGCCTGTTCGAGGGTTTTACGCTGCTGCGCAACTTGATTCACTACGTTCATCGGCATGCCATCGCTTATGAGATAAAAGGGATTGTTCTACACTGAAACACAGATACTTATACTTTTGAGTCTAACAGAGACTCGCCATAATTTCGCATGGCGTGCGGCGTTGTTAAGACCGAAGTTGCAACAGAATAGCCATCTCTGTGGCATAATGCCGCCGAAGCAATAAAGCACAATCAAACTGACAGGATTACCTCGATAAGAGGAAGCGCCCATGACAAAGAAAATTGACGACTGGCTCGATGACGTTCCCGAGAATAATGAGAACGAAGAAGATGATGAGATCATCTGGGTCAGTAAAAGTGAAATCAAACGTGACGCCGAGGCGCTGAAAGATCTCGGTGCAGAAATGGTGGATCTGGGTAAAAACTCACTCGATAAACTGCCGCTGGATGAAGATCTGCGTGCGGCCATCGATTTAGCTCAGAAAATCAAAAAAGAAGGCCGTCGCCGCCAGTTACAGCTGATCGGTAAAATGCTGCGTTCGCGCGATGTGGAGCCGATTGAAACCGCGCTCGACAAGCTCAAAAACCGCCACAACCAGCAGGTTTCGCTGTTCCATAAACTGGAAATGCTGCGTGACCGTCTGGTCGAAGAAGGCGATGAAGCGGTGCCAACGGTGCTGGAGTTGTATCCGGAAGCCGACCGCCAGCAGCTGCGTGCATTAATCCGCAACGCACAGAAAGAGAAAGCGACCAACAAACCGCCGAAATCTTACCGCCAGATTTTCCAGTATCTGCGCGAACTGGCTCAGGCCCAGGAATAAAAAACAAAACCCGCTGAAAGGCGGGTTTTTTGTTTTCAGCCTTTCGCTTTCGCGACAGGTTTCTCCAGCAGGTTCAGACGCAACTCGCCTTCCAGCTCTTCTTCTGCCTCTTCAAACAGCAAAATCAGTGCGCCGAAACGCCGCTTACGGCTGGCAGTCAGATTGATAAAATCTATCTCCACCGGCAGCGCAATCCCGCCCGTGACTTCATCCCAAAGTGCATCCAGATTCGCGCCAAAGCTTTCTGTCAGTGCAAACTGACGGACAAACTCGGCATAGAATGCCGGTAAATCCGGGATGTGATTAAAATCGAAGCTCACTTTATTCATCGACATTACTCCACCCGAACAAAATTCTGATAATGGTCACGGCTGACATAAATCAGCCCGTCGCTGGCAAACAGCACACGATCAGCGCCGCGACGTCCGCAGCGATAGTTGATATCCGCCTCACGCCAGACCCGTTTGTACGCTGTCGGTAAACGCCCTTCCCGGTTCGAGAAACGGTCACCGCCAATGGCTTTTCCCGGCAGCACGTCGCAAAGATTACCGGAACGTGCATCCCAGCCCGCTTCCCGCGCTTTTTTCTTGGTGATGTAGTTGTCAGGCAACCGGTGATTCTGGCGTAAATAGCTGACTACCGTTTTCTCATCGGTGCCCGATACGATGGTGCCAGAGTTGTATGTCGTTTTCGCGACAACCTGCCCGGCGACGCCGGACAGCCCCAGAATCACGGCGGCGACCATCATCAGCGTGCGCGAACGCAGCCCGTTAAATACCTTCATTGACGTCCTTTGTGCATAGCCGGAAATGATGTGTTCCTCTTTATTGTTTCCTAGAATCCGCTTTCTGAAAAGGTGACTTATAGATTTCCTAAATGTAACGTTTTTACCTGCAAATACTCTTCCAGCCCCAGCACCGACCCTTCGCGCCCCAGACCGGACTCTTTCACCCCACCAAACGGCGCGGCTTCGTTGGAAATCGCGCATTCGTTCACGCCGATCATGCCGCTTTCAATCGCGTCCGCGACGCGGAAAACGCGTTGCAGGTTCTGGCTGTAGAAATAAGCTGCCAGCCCGAACGGAGTATCATTGGCGCGCTGAATAACTTCCTCTTCCGTTTTGAAACGGAAACAGGCCGCCAGCGGGCCAAAGGTTTCTTCGTGGGCGACTTTCATATCGTCGGTGGCATCGGCAATCACCGTCGGCTGGAAGAAGTTGCCGCCGAGCTTGTGACGCTCGCCGCCTTCCATCAGTCGTCCGCCTTTCTCCAGCGCATCTTTGACGTGATCTTCTACTTTCTCCAGCCCTTTGATGTCGATCAGCGGCCCGACAATCACGCCGTCATCCATGCCGTTGCCGACTTTCAGTTTGCGCACTTCTTCCACCAGACGAGAAACGAATGCATCGTAAACGCCGTCCTGCACGTAGATGCGGTTGATGCACACGCAGACCTGTCCGGTGTTACGGAATTTACAGGTGATCGCGCCTTTGACGGCGGCTTCGAGATCGGCATCGTCAAACACGATATACGGCGCGTTGCCACCCAGCTCCATCGACACTTTTTTCATGGTGTCGGCGCTGTTACGCACCAGCGTTTTGCCCACTTCGGTCGACCCCGTGAAGGAGACTTTGCGCACTTTGTCGCTGGCCATGATGGCGTCACTGATGGCATGCGTATCACCGGCCACGCCGTTTATCACACCATCAGGCACACCGGCGTCTTTTGCCAGCTGTAACAGCGCGAAGGCCGAAAGCGGCGTGTTATTCGCCGGTTTAATGAGGCCGGTACAACCTGCCGCCAGCGCCGGGCCGAGTTTGCGGGTCAGCATCGCCAGCGGGAAATTCCACGGTGTGATTGCCGCGACCACGCCGACGGGTTCACGGGTGGCAAAAATGCGGGAACCGGCTTTTGCTGGCGGAATAATTTCGCCGTTCGCGCGCTTAGCTTCTTCGCTGAACCATTGCAGATAGCTGGCGGCGTAATCGACTTCGCCCAGCGCCTCTTTCAGCGGTTTGCCCTGCTCCGCCACCATCAGCTCGCCGAGAAACTGTTTGTTCTCCAGCATCAGCTCATACCAGCGGTGCAAAATTTCAGAACGTGCTTTGGCAGTGGTTTTGCGCCACGCCGGTAAGGCATCGCTGGCCGCTTTGATCGCCGCTTCGGTTTCCGCTTTCCCGGCTTTGGCGACTTTTGCCACCACGTCGCCGGTGGCCGGATCCAGCACATCAAACGTGGTTTTGGCTTCATGCCATTTACCGCCGGTGAAATAACCGGTCTTAAATAAAGGATGTTCGGACAGTTTCTTAGGGTGGGCAGACATGTAAATCCTCCTGACGTACGCCGTTTAAAGCAATGAATAGAAATAAGTATAGCGGCTCAGGAGGAAGCGTCTCTCAGACAGCACTGAGAGACACAGCTCGCAAAGTGGAATGTCACACGTTCACAACCGCAAAGCCGGTGAGTAAACTGAGTTATCACGGTCTTAATAATTAAGGAAAAGGGATGTCGACACGCGTAAAAATGAATATCGGCGAGCTGTATACGGACATGGGCGAAGGGCTGCCGGAAGAGCGCCGCGCAGGGAAAGAACGGGTGTACGATTACAACCTCACCCGCCCCTCGGAAGAGGAAAAGCGCCAGCGGATGCTGAAAGACATGATGGGCAGCATCGGCGAGAACGGCTGGATTGAACCGCCGCTGCGCGTGGCCTACGGCACGCATACGCACATCGGCAAGAACTTCTACGCCAACTTCAATCTCACGCTGGTAGATGACGCCACGGTCACCATCGGCGATAACGTGATGATTGCGCCGAATGTGACCCTCGCCACCGCCGGGCATCCCATCGATCCGGAAATCCGCATCACCGGGCAACAGTTCTCCCTGCCAATTGTGATTGAAGATAACGTCTGGCTGGGTGCGGGCGTAATGGTGAATCCGGGCGTAACGATTGGTCGTAACAGCGTGATTGGCGCAGGCAGCGTGGTCACAAAATCTATCCCGGCGAATGTAGTCGCGGCAGGCGTCCCGTGCCGCGTTATGCGGGCCATCGGGCCGCAAGATCGCGAAGCATTCCCGACGTAAAAGAGAACGAAAAAGGCCGGTGCTTTTCAGCATCGGCCCTGCTTTTGATTGACTCAGGCGACGAACGAATGCTGATAACGGTGCAGCATGTCGGTCAGGCGCCGCACAGGTTCGGTGACTTTCAGCGGCGCGTCGTATTCCACCAGTTTTTCCTGATACTCCCCGAGCTCACTCAGCAAGCGCTGATAATAATACGTCCGCTTTCCTTCGCCCGAGGCTGACACTACGTGGTCAGCCGTATTACGGATTTTCTTATGGAAGGCCGACAGTTCGTCGTTCACCGGCACTTCCGCCAGCTTCATCCGCTGATGCGCGATTATCAGCATCAGCGCCAGGCGGTATTTACCGATGTCGTTCGGGAACATCACCAGCAGCTGATTCAACTGATGGTATAACGCAGGCAGATGGTTCTCGCGGCGGCGATAGGCTTTGGTGGTCAGCGCGGAAACGGCGCTGCTCATAAAGCGGTTAAGCAGCGTGCGGCCCGTTTTCTCCCGCGATTTATCACGCACCACCAGCAGCACCACCATTGCAATCACCGTACCGATCGCCTGACCGGTGACGTTATCCAGAAACGACGTCACGTTGAATTTCATCGGGTTACTCAGAACCAGAATATTGATGGTCCCCGCCAGCAGCCCAAGCATACCGAGGCGGCGCTTGGTCACTTCAATACCGATGAAGAAGGTGAAAATCCCCAGAGACAGACACAGCAGGAACAGGCTTTGCTGCGTCGCGGGCATGATCAGCATAAACATCATCGACCCCACCGGGATCGCCAGCAGCATACCGACGATAAAGTCCATCGCCATGCCTTTCGGGTTAGGCGTGCGCATCGCCAGCGAGGTCACGACGGCGATAATCACCACGCAGCCGCTGCCCGACGTCCAGCCGGTCCACAGCCACATCAGGCAGCCGATGGCGGTCGCGGTAAAGGTGCGCAGGCCGTTAATCAGCGCATGATGGCGCTCCGCCGAAGCAGGTCGCACCACCACTTCGCTGTCCAGCACGCTGCTTTCAATACTGCTGATGCTGCTATTAGTGTGAACGCCTTTCATCAGCAACAGCGCACGGGTAGCCGCTCCGGCCCAGGCGCTGATGGTCATCAGGACGTTATCACTGTGCGAACCGGTAATGGTCTGACGCAGAAGTTTCAGCCGGCGGTGTACATCCGCGATGGTTTCCGCGGGTTCATCGAACATCGCCTTCAATTCCGGAGACAATCTTTCCGGCGTGTTTTGCAGGATCAGATAGGTTTCGCAGGCCTGCGTAATCATGCTCAGCGAGGTGCTGTGCAGCGCTTTTAGACGCCGGTTGCAGCGCTGCCAGCGTGATGATTCCATCATCAGACTGCTGCGCATGCCGTTGAGCGCCGTGGTGCTTTTCACCAGATTATTCCACGATTTATCAATGTCTTCCTTTGACGCGTTGTTTACGCAAATCCGCATCAGCGCGAACTGATCGAGCAACAGCTGACTGACGGCGCGGTCGATATCTTTTTTGATAGAACGGGGAGAAAACAACAGATCAGCGACGATCGCACAACAAATTCCGAGGACGATTTCACTGCAACGCTCTACCGCAAACTGCGGCGTTTGCAGCGGCGTGGCGGCGGACGTGACGACGATAATCAGCGCGGTGTAACCGGCCAGACCGAGCGCATAGGAGTTTTCGACGCGAACCAGCGAAGACCACCAGGTGCAGACGCCCGCCCAGATACAGCACAGGAGCAGCATCACCACCGGTGCACGCGCCGTGGCGATCACGATAACCAGTGCGGCCAGACAGCCGATAAAGGTGCCGATAACGCGCAGAAAACCACGGTGGCGGATGGCACCGGCAAACGGCTCGCCACCGGCCGCCAGCGCAGGGCCGGAGGTCACGATGGCGGCGGTCATGGCCGACCAGCGCGGGGTTTCGAGTTGCAGATAGAACCCGAGCACCAGCGCGCCGAGGATCGCGAACGTCAGCTTAAACGCAAAACGGACACGGGGAATAAGTACGCTATTCATCTTCCGGCCTTAGCCAAATTCTCTCAGGCGGTGTAACAGACGACGGAACGGCGAACCGTCGGTTTGCTTACGATCGTGACTGCCGGTAATCACAACGGTCGCCGTAGTGCCTGCCGGATACGGATGCAGCTGATCGGCATCATCAAGGACAATTTTGACCGGCACACGCTGCGCCAGACGTACCCATTCGAGGTTGCTGTCGATAGTCGCCAGCCCGTTGGTTGCCGCAGAGGATGAACTGTTGGTTACCGCGGCCGCCACGCTGTCGACCGTGCCGTGCATGATGCGATTGCTGCCAAGCGGCGTGATTTCCACGCGGTCACCTTTGCTCAGGCCGGACAGTTTCGTTTCTTCCAGATAGGCAAGAATATAGAAGGAGTTTTTCTTCACCAGCGCGACGGCGGTCGAACCGCGGTTGATGTAGTTACCCGGATGCACGGTGAGGTTAGTCACCCAGCCATCGGCAGGGGCAACAACCACGGTGCGCTGGAGATCAAGCACCGCCAGATCGCGCGCAGCCTGGGCTTTCGCCAGCTGATGTTGTGCAGTTTGCAGCACGTTGTTCGCCTGGTCGATCTCTTCCTGCGACATCGCCTGCACACCCAGTTTCACACGACGTCCGGCTTCGCGTTTTTTCTCAGCGGCCAGCGCCTGATAGTACGCGACGTCAGCGCTCGCTTCGTCCAGCGCCTGCTGATAACGCGGCTGATCGATTTTGAACAGCACTTGCCCCTTCTTCACCAGCTGGTTATCAATGACCGGCACATCGGTGATAAGACCGGTGACGTCGGGTGCGATGGATACCACGTCAGCGGTAAATTTGGCATCACGGGTCCACGGTGATTCAGTGTAGAACGCCCAGGCTTTGAAGATTGCGATGACAGCCAGAACGACAAGAATCAGCGTAATTAGATAACGTATTATTTTTATAGAGAAATTTTTCACAACGCCCTCAGACGAACATGCAGGAGATCAGGTAGAAAAGACAGCAGTACAAAGCTGTGTTGAACAACGCCGGGTGCCAGACAAAGTCGTAAATTCCCGTAGGCTGCAAAACGCGCCGCAGCAGGAAAAACACCACCAGCGCCAGCAGTATTTCAAAGAACACCGGGGGAAACGACAATCCGAAAATCACCATTACCGGAAGCAAACTCATCAAAAATTCCTTACATTATGACGACGGGCAGTATGACGGCAGAAATGCTGGTTAATCCCGCGCGCACATTATTCATTATTTTAGGCAACAGCTCACAAACCCGGAGAAATAATTCACGGGAGGCAGAGATGGAAACTGTGGGGTTGCCAGGGAAGTGTGCGAAGGTAAGCAATCAGGATAACTGAAACCTGAGGTTTATCGCCCGGAAGGGTATATTAGCCTGCTTATTATCAAGGGATCAACGTTATGTGATCTAAATCACTTTTAAGCCAGAGTTAACAATGGACCGATTAAAACGCATGTCAATTTTCGCTCAGGTTGTGGAGAGCGGCTCATTTACCGCCGCGGCGCGACGCCTTGACATGAGCGTTTCCGCCATCAGCCAGACGATCTCAAAGCTTGAAAATGAGTTACAAATCAAATTATTAAACCGCAGCACCCGCAGTATCGGCCTGACCGAAGCCGGAAAAATTTATTATCAGGGCTGCCGGAAAATGCTTCATGACGTGCGTGAAGTGCATGAGCAATTATACGCCTTCAACAACACACCCACCGGGACGTTACGCATCGGCAGCTCATCAACAATGGCACAAAATGTTCTTGCTGCGATGACCGCCGAAATGCTCAGTGAATACCCCGGCCTGACCGTCAATCTGGTCACCGGCATCCCGGCGCCGGATCTGATCGCCGACGGCTTAGACGTAGTCATCCGCGTCGGGGCGTTGCAGGACTCGAGTCTGTTCTCCACGCGACTCGGTTCGATGCCGATGGTGGTGTGCGCCGCCCGCAGTTATCTGGCTCAGCACGGCACGCCGGAAAAACCGGCGGACATGGTGAATTTCTCATGGCTGGAGTACAGCGTCCGTCCGGACAGTGAATTTGAACTCATCGCCCCCGAAGGTATCACCACCCGTATCAATCCGCAGGGACGCTTCGTCACCAACGATTCGCAGACGATGATCCGCTGGCTGAAAGCAGGCGTCGGCATCGCCTACGTACCGCTGATGTGGATTATCGAAGAGATTAACGCCGGAGACGTTGAGATTCTGTTTCGCAGCTATCAGTCAGATCCGCGCCCGGTCTACGCGCTGTACACCGAAAAAGACAAACTGCCGCTGAAAGTGCAGGTCTGCATTAACTATCTGACGGATTACTTCAAACAGGTCGGCAAGGTATATCAGGGCTACCGGCAGGGGAAGAAGGGGATGCCGTGGGAGTGATGTCTGGAAAAAACACACCAAAATCCCACCTAACCTCCCCTTATCAAAGGGGAGGGATAAAAACAAAAAGAGTAGAGATTACGCCGTGCCGCCCACCGTCAGATTATCCAGCTTGAGGGTCGGCTGGCCGACGCCGACCGGCAGGCTCTGGCCTTCTTTGCCGCATACACCGACACCTTTATCGAGCGCCAGATCGTTACCGACCATGGAAATCTGCTGCATCGCTTCGATACCGGAACCGATAAGCGTAGCGCCCTTAACGGGTTTGGTGATGCGACCCTTTTCAATCAAATAGGCTTCGGACGTGGAGAACACGAATTTGCCGGAGGTGATGTCCACCTGACCGCCGCCAAAGTTCGGTGCATACAGACCATATTCGACGCTGCTGATGATGTCTTCCGGCGTGGATTTCCCCCCCAGCAGGTAGGTGTTGGTCATACGCGGCATAGGCAGATGCGCATAAGATTCACGACGGCCATTACCGGTCGGCGCAACGCCCATCAGGCGCGCATTCAGTTTGTCCTGCATGTAGCCTTTCAGCACACCGTTTTCGATCAGCACGTTGTACTGGCCCGGCACGCCTTCATCATCAATCGCCAGCGAGCCACGCAGACCGTGCATCGTACCGTCATCGACCACGGTACACAGTTCAGATGCCACCAGTTTGCCCATCTGACCGCTAAAGACCGACGTACCGCGACGGTTGAAATCGCCTTCCAGCCCGTGACCCACCGCTTCGTGCAATAAAACGCCCGGCCAGCCCGCGCCCAGCACCACCGGCATACCGCCAGCCGGTGCAGCAACCGCCGTCAGGTTCAGCAGCGCCATACGCACGGCGTCACGTGCAAAAGCTTCGGCGCGCACTTCACCGTTCACAGTTTCGAGGAAGTAATCATACCCGACGCGCGCACCGCCACCGCTGGAGCCGCGCTCACGGCGGCCATCCTGCTCGACCAGTACGCTGACGGACAGACGCACCAGCGGACGGATATCCGCCGCCAGCGTGCCGTCTGTCGCTGCGACCAGTACGGTTTCATAGACGCCGGTGATGCTGGCGCTGACTTCCTGCACGCGCTTATCGGCCGCGCGGGCAATTTTGTCCACGCGATGCAGAAGGTCAATTTTCGCTTCGCGCGACAGGCTTTGCAGCGGATCCAGCGCAGAGTACATAGATTTGTAGGCCACTTCGCCCAGCGTTCGCGTTTTTCCGTTGCCCTGTTCGCGGACAATACTGCGCGCCGCCGTGGCGCTTTGGTTCAGCGCATTCAGTGTTATCTGATCGGCGTAGGCAAAACCGGTTTTCTCGCCGCTGATGGCGCGCACGCCGACGCCCTGATCGATATTGTAAGACCCATCTTTGATGATGCTGTCTTCGATCACCCAGGCTTCATGGAAGCTGGACTGGAAAAAGAGATCGGCGTAATCGAGACGACGTTCTGACAACTGGCCCAAAACGGAAAACAGATCCTGATGACTCAGATTATTGGCAGTTAGTAACTGCTCACTGACTAAGGCCAGACTCATAGATGTTCACTCTCTTTTAGACGAAAATCCGGCGTGCTGAGGTGCAGAGATAACCTCAGTCCACCGGACAATCCATTGTTACAGGGTTATTAACAGCCTAACACAGCCCGCACGAGGTTGCCTGCCGCCATCTTTATGGCATTACTGCGCGGCGGCCTTCGGTGCGTTGACAGGTTTACGCAGAATTTCATTAATGTGCGGCTCCGCGATGGTGCCGGTTATCTGATAGCGAATCAGCGAAATTTTATTCCACAGCGGGGCGAGCACTTTACTGGCAGCAAACACCGCCACGCCGACCACCGGGTTAATCACAAAGGCGGTTGCCACGCCAACGGTAGCGGAAATTTCCGGGGCGATCACGGCCTGGAGATCCAGCTGCTGATTCACAAAATTCACTTTGCCGGTGATGGCGATGTCCGCCGCCAACCCGTCAACCAACAGATCGTCGGTGTGTAACGTGCCGTCTTTAATCCATGCGGTCGATTTGATCGAATCGAAGTAGAAGCCCTCTCCGAAGGTATCGCTGAAATCGAGGCGCAGCTTACGCAGCAATGCGTCGAAGCTCACCAGACGCAATAACTGACCGGCACGGCCACCGCCGACGTCGGCGATTTCACCTTTACCCAGCTCGTTTTTCAGCGTGCCGTTAAGGGTACTGACGTCCGGTTTCCACGGCACGGATTTCCAGTGCAGGTCGAAGTTGATGTCAAACGGCGCGCCCTTCAGCGGTGTGGTGACGCCAAAGAAAGACATCGCCTGATCGATATTTTTGCCGCTCAGCTTGCCCTTCAGGCCGGTACTTTCGCCCTGAGCATTCTGTTTCCAGTCGCCCTGCACGTCCAGACGCGCGACGCCAGTGTCGATCAGGCCGTTGCGCAGCATCAGTTGATCGCCCTGCGGTGTCACATCGGCGTTCACCTTACGGAAGTTCTGACCGAGGAACCAGCAGACCTCACAGCGCAACTGCACCGCAGGCCAGCTGGCGAAGGAAACTTTGTCACTGGCAAACGGATTCCCCGCCGGTTTGCCGCTGCCTGCGACATCGGCCACCGTCCATTGCGGGTTGAAATAGAGATAGCTGAGGTTCGCCAGCCATGGACCGTTGTCGTTCATGTTCAGCGTGCCGTCAATCTCTTTGCCTTTCGCCTTGATCTCCATGCCCTGACGCCCCTGCGTGGAGCTTATCGTCAGGTCATTCCATACCTGTCCCCCCAGCGTCAGCGCCGGTGTCGTCAGGATGATTTCATGCGGGAAGCTGAATCCGGCCATTTTTCCGTTGCCGCTTTTACCATTACTGCTGCTTTGCGCGGCTTTATCCGGCGACAGCAAACCGAGCCAGCTTTCGCCATCGAGCGGCGGCAGGTTTAGCGTCAGGCTGCTGTCTGCGGGCAGCGGCGGCGTTTTTTTGGTATTGGCCTGCCAGGAAGCACGATCCAGTTTCAGCTGTTTACGCAGCAACCAGCGGCTGTTGAAATGATCTTTACCCGCCAGCACACCTTCGAGATTGAAACTGTGTAAATCGCCTTTCACCTTCACCAACAGTGGCATGGCGTTTCCGGCCTTTTTGCTCAGCGGGTCAGGTAAGTGACTGCTCACATCTTTCAGATCGGCGTTCACATCCACGGTGTAGTTGGGTGTGCCTTTGTGCGGCAGGGAGATATTGACGTCACCCTTCCACGGCGTTCCTCCGGAAATTTTGCTCGCCGCTGCGGCAGGCAGACCCGGCAATTTCGAAAGTTGCCAGTTTGCGTTCAGACCGACCTGAATTTTGAAGTCATCCGCCAGTTCCTGCGTGCTAAACATCACGTTGACTGGCTGCCCGAACCAGGTGCCGGTTAACTGATTGCTTTGCAGGTTGCCGTTGTCATAGCTGAACTGACCGCTGAGATGGCTGATCGTGCTTTCCAGCGGTTTGATCAGCAGGCTGTTGTCTTTAAGCGTCACGCCACCGGTCGCGCGAACTTCCTCGCCGTCCAGCGGAATATCCAGATGTAAGCGGCCATTCACTTCGCCGCTGATTTGCAGCTCCTGCAATGCGCCGCCCAGCGTGTCGTGCAGCGGCGTATTCATGAAGTAATCGCCGATATCTTTGCCCGAACCGCGCAGGTCGGCATCAACAAACAGCTTTTGTTTCAGATAGTCAGGAATATTGGCGACAACATTATTACCATCAACATTGCCCAGTTTGGTGTGCTCAGCCTTCATGAACAGGCCGTCGTTGAGGAAATCGAGATCGATATCCAGATCGGTCAGCGCTGGCCATTTCGGCTGGAATTCGAATGTGGAATGACGCAGGGGCACCCAGACCTGGAACTGCCCTTCGTTCTTTTTGAACGGGAAGTGATGCGGATTGCCGTTGAAGGTCAGCGTAGCGTTATCCACCTGACCGCCTTTAATCGCGCCGGTCAGATAATCCACCAGATGTTTACCCATCAGGTGTTCAGGGAAGTAGCGCCACGCCTGTCCGGCGTCGTACAGACGGATACCAGCCAGAATATTCAGCCACGGCTCGCCTTTTGCCGGCTGAGCATAGTGGAAATCGCCCTTCGCCCACAGCGCATCGGCTTTGACGTCGACGTCTTTACCGGACAGCGTCCAGCCATCCTGATCGTTCGTCCAGCTGATGGACCCGGTTGCCGCACTCACATCCAGCGGCGCGCGGAACATCTCCCCGTAAGGCAGCAGGCTGTCTTTCAGTTTGACGTCTAGCTGACCGCTGGCCACGCTGCCTTTCAGGCTGCCGTTGAAATGATTAATACCCGGCAGTAATTCCCAGCGCTGCCAGCTGACATCGTGCCAGTCGGCGATAAAACGGGTGTGTTCAGGTTGTTTAAGCGGAATGTCGAGCGCGAGGCGATCGATATTGCCCGCCGGTTTCAGATCCTGCCAGCGTTCTAACAGCGTCGGGGTAAGGAAAGAAATGGTCGGAATGACCGGCCCGAGACGTTCCAGTTGCAAATTGGTGCCGCGAATGCGCAGTTCTTCACCCTGCGACGGGCCAAGAAATTCGTTATTTTCCGGCAGATACAGTGCCTCCAGCGTACCTTTCGGCCAGGCGACGCCGTCGGTTTTGATGTTCAGCTGTTGAGTACCGAGCTGCCAGCCATTGCCCTGACGGTTTCCGTGCAGCGTCAGGTTATCGACGTCCAGACGGTGTAGATCATCACCGGTTTTCCAGGTCGCGGAACCGGCCTTCAGCAGCGCGTCACCGGCGTAGACATCGCCGTTGCGTACGGTCAGCCACGCCGCCAGACTGAAATTAGCCGTCTCAAGACCGGTGTTGCTGCGCAGCCAACGGCTAAACCACGGTTTCATGTCGATATCGTCGGCTTGAAGGTAAATCTTGCCGTTGTTCAGCAGGCCGTTGGAATCGTTCAGATCCATACGCAGTTGCACCACGCCATGCTGGCCGTTGAAACTCGACAGGCTCAGTTGCCCCTCGGCACGGTGGCGGTTGTGCGTGTTCAGCCAGGTCAGCTGCGGGATATCAAATTCGGCGCGCGGGCCGGACGGGGTCAGGAAGGAAATACGACTGTTGCGCAGGTCGAAGTGATCCACCTGCCGGAGGAAAATATCGCTGATGCGGTTGGGCTTAAGGCCGTTGCCTTGGTTGTCTCCGCCCAACGTACTGTTGAGATCCAACTGCATATTGTAGAAAGTGAGATCGCGGAACTGCCAGCGCAGATGCAGCATCGATTGCCAGACGTCCAGCGCCATGGTGATACGCTGAACCTTCAGGTTGGCATCCGGCAACGTGACCTGCAGGCCGCGGATCTCCATAATCGGGCCAAAGGTTTTCCAGCTGGCACTGATCTGTGACAGTTCGATCGGCACGCCCGTGACGGATTCAACTTTTTCGACCAGCTGATTCTGGAAACGGCTCAACTGAGGCAACGCCAGACGTAAGCCACTGATCACCAAAGCCACTATCACGACAAGGGTTGCGCTGGTGGTTAATAAGATACCGGGCAGTCGCCTCAAACTTCTCTCCTTGTTTCCCATTCCATACCGGTCTTCACCCGTACAGACGGCAATGGAAACCTGTTACTTCCTGATGCATCTGACACTTTGCCTTCAGATCACATCATCACGACGTCAAACTGCTCCTGACTGTAGAGCGGCTCCACTTGCACTTTGACCTGTTTGCCGACGAAAATTTCGACTTCAGCCAGTGCATGGGATTCTTCGCCCTTCAGCGCTTCGCCCACGGCCGCCGAGGCGTAAACCAGGAAGCGGTCGGAATCATACGCATGATGCACGCGCACGATTTCGCGCAGAATTTCGTAGCATACCGTTTCGACGGTTTTCACCGTGCCGCGCGCATGACAGGTCGGGCAATCGCTGCACAACACATGTTCGACGCTTTCACGGGTGCGTTTGCGGGTCATTTCAACCAGACCGAGCGCAGAGAAACCGTGAATGCCGGTTTTCACGCGGTCTTTCGACAACGCCTGCTCAAGACTGTGCAATACGCGACGGCGGTGATCTTCATTCGACATATCAATAAAGTCGATGATGATGATACCGCCGAGATTACGTAACCGCAGCTGGCGGGCAATCGCCTGCGTCGCTTCGGTGTTGGTGTTGAAAATGGTGTCTTCCAGATTGCGATGGCCGACGAACGCACCGGTGTTGATGTCCACGGTGGTCATGGCTTCGGTCTGATCGATGATCAGATAGCCGCCGGATTTGAGTTCCACCTTGCGCTCGAGCGCACGCTGGATTTCATTTTCCACATCGTACAAATCGAAAATCGGTTGCTTGCCGTTGTAATGCTCAAGCTTGCTGGTCATTTCCGGCATGTACTCACTGGTAAATTCCACCAGTAATTCATAGGTCAGGCGGGAATCAACACGAATGCGATCCAGCGCTTCACCGGCAAAATCACGCAGCACGCGGTGCGCCAGTGCCAGCTCGCCGTACAATTTGTACTTGGTTTTGTTGCGACGTTTGCGCTCCATCACCTTGGTCCACAGGCGCTTGAGATAAGCTGCATCCTGCTTGAGTTCTTCTTCGCCCACGCCTTCGGCGGCGGTACGAATAATGTAGCCACCGTGCTCGTCACAATATTCAGAGACGATACGTTTCAGGCGATCGCGCTCGGCTTCGCTTTCAATGCGCTGTGAAACGCCCACGTGCGACGCACCCGGCATAAACACCAGATAACGTGAAGGCAGAGTGATGTCCGTAGTCAGACGCGCGCCTTTGGTACCGAGCGGGTCTTTCACCACCTGCACCATCAGATCCTGGCCCTGATGCACCAGTTCTGCGATGTCGCGCACGTTGAAATTTTTCTGCTCATCACGGGCGACACATTCAGTGTGCGGCATGATGTCAGACGCGTGTAAAAACGCGGCTTTCTCAAGTCCGATATCAACAAACGCGGCCTGCATCCCAGGCAATACGCGACTGATTCGTCCTTTATAAATGTTGCCGGCAATCCCGCGCTTGGTTTCGCGCTCAATATGGATTTCCTGCAGAATGCCACCGTCAATGTAGGCCACGCGGGTTTCAGACGGCGTGACATTGACCAGTAATTCAGCTGTCATGTTTTCTCCTAAGCTCGCGTAAGGCAGCAAATTCATTGAGCAGCTCCTGAGTCTCCACCAGCGGGAGCCCCACGACTGCATAGTAACTGCCGCGAATTTCACGGACGAAACAACCGCCCTTTCCCTGAATACCATAAGCGCCCGCTTTATCCATGGGCTCACCGCTCAGAATATAGTGTGCAATGTCATCGGCAGATAGCGAACGAAAGGTGACATCAGTCACAACCAGCGTACTTAGACAATCTCGCCTGTCAGCGAAAGCGACAGCGGTCATGACCTGATGCTGCCTGCCGGACAATGCATTAAGCATAACAGCGGCTTGCGATTCATCACGCGGCTTTTCCAACACTTTACCGTCGAGAACCACAATGGTGTCCGCGCCCAGCACCGGCAGATCTTCCGTCGCGACCGCAACACCGGCTCGCGCTTTATCTTTCGCCAGACGCATAACATACGCGTCCGGTGCTTCATCATGCTGACGTTCTTCCGCCACGTCAGTTACCAGACGCTCAAAAGGCAGATCCAGTAACCCCAGCAATTCACGCCGGCGTGGCGATCCGGAAGCGAGATAAAGTTCGGTCATAACATCCTCATTGAACAGCAAACTGACGACGAATTTTACGCATCAGCAAGAACAGCCACGGCCACAGAATACCGTCCACCACGCTGCTCCAGAAAACTTCAGGGCGAAACGACACGTTCACCACCATGAACTGGCCCCAGAACACCATCACGTCTACCGCCAGCGACAGCACCATGACGATAAGCGCCTGCTGCCAGAGTGCCAGATTGCGGAATAACTGGAATTTGAACGCGACCAGATAAGCGGTGATGGCAAACGCCAGCGCACGAATACCCAGCGTTGAACCGAGGATCAAATCCATGATGAAACCGACAATAAAACCGGTGCCGACGTTGACGCGGTGCGGTAATGCCATCACCCAGTAAATCAAGATCAGCAACAACCAGGAGGGCCGGAACATATAGATCTGTTCAGGCCACGGCATGACCTGCAACAACATGGCTATGATAAAGGATAGCCAAATAATCCAGCGTCCGTGGCTCCGGTAGCTGTTCATCGCGTCGCCCTCGGCGTCACGGATGTGCTAACCGGTGCCGTCACAGTGCCGGTTGCCGGTGCCGGAAGCGGTGCCGGAGGCCCCATATCACCCGGCGGCGGCAATACCTGAGGCATCATTTGCATCAGACGTTCATTGGCCACACGATGGACTTCATCAGGCGGCAACGGATGATCACCGTTGCGATCCGAGCCCCACAGCAGTAGCAGATAACGCAGACGTTGCAGACCGGCCGTCGGACGTGCCTGAATCACCGTATAAGCGCGCTGGTTGTCGACTTTGACAGAAGACACCACGCCCACCGGATAACCTTCAGGGAAACGGCCACCGAGACCAGAGGTGACAAGTACATCGCCGACGCGAATATCGGTATTGCTTGGCAGATGTTCCAGTTGCAGATCGTCCGCACAGCCGCTGCCGGCAGCGATCACGCGGATATCGTTACGCAACACCTGAATTGGCAGGGCATGGGACGCATCGCAAATAAGCAGCACACGGCTGGTGAGTGCACCGACGGCAACGATCTGACCAACAACGCCCTTATCGCTTATCACCGGCTGGCCGACGTAAACGCCGCTATTGCTGCCTTTATCAATGACGACCTGATCACTGTACGGATCGTCGCTGGTAGACAGAACCTGAGCCACCATTTTGTGCTCGTCCTGACGCAGCGGCGAGCCCAGCAGCTCACGCAAACGGGCGTTCTCTTGTTTGTATTGACCAAGCAGCATCAGGTCGCTGTTTTTCAGCAACAATTCCTGGCGCAAAGCACGGTTTTCCAGCTCGAGCTGGCCGCGCGTCGCGAACGTCGAGGAAACCTGATCTAAGAATTCACGCGGGGCGTTTGACAGAAAATAGAAGGGACTGACGGCAGTATCCATATAGGTGCGGATTTTAACAAACGTACCTATTTTACTGTCGGCAACAATCAGGACAATGGCCGTAAGAATAGCCAAAAAAAGTCGCAGTTGCAGGGAAGGTCCCCTGCTAAAAATTGGCTTCATAAAATATGCGAGTTCCTCGGCAACAGAAGGTTTCAGTCAGACGAAGTCAATGCTTCCCCTGACAGAAAAGGCGGCAATCTCATGGGATAGCCGAAAACACCGCCTAAACATTCTCAGTTTAGACAGTGTTTGCGCGGATCCACATTGAACACTGCACACTTCGCGTTGCAGGTTTTACCTGACGGACAACCACCTTCCCGGGCAGACTATTTTTTGAGAGGAATAAAGGAAAAAACGTATTCCGTCATCAATCAAATCGTCGCTGAGATTACTCTTCGCTGAATAAGTCGCCGCCGTGCATGTCGATCATTTCTAATGCTTTACCGCCGCCGCGAGCAACGCAGGTCAACGGATCTTCTGCGACTACCACCGGAATACCGGTTTCTTCCATCAGCAGACGATCGAGGTTGCGCAGTAACGCGCCACCGCCGGTCAGCACCATGCCACGCTCGGAAATGTCAGACGCCAGTTCTGGCGGACATTGTTCCAGTGCAACCATCACTGCGCTGACGATACCGGTCAGCGGCTCTTGCAGCGCTTCCAGGATTTCGTTGGAATTCAGCGTGAAACCACGCGGAACGCCTTCAGCCAGGTTACGGCCACGCACTTCGATCTCGTGCACTTCATCGCCCGGATACGCCGAACCGATGCTGTGTTTGATACGTTCAGCTGTGGCTTCACCAATCAGGGAACCGTAGTTACGACGCACGTAGTTAATGATAGCTTCATCGAAGCGGTCACCACCAATACGTACAGAAGAGGAATACACGACGCCGTTCAGGGAAATCACAGCCACTTCCGTGGTACCGCCGCCGATATCCACCACCATAGAACCGGTGGCTTCTGAGACAGGGAGACCCGCACCGATCGCCGCAGCCATCGGTTCTTCAATCAGAAACACTTCACGTGCACCAGCACCTTGTGCGGATTCACGAATAGCACGGCGTTCAACTTGCGTTGCGCCGACCGGTACACAAACCAGCACGCGCGGACTTGGGCGCATGAAGCTATTGCTGTGAACTTGCTTAATGAAGTGTTGCAGCATTTTCTCAGTCACGAAGAAGTCAGCGATAACGCCGTCTTTCATTGGACGAATAGCTGCGATATTGCCGGGAGTACGACCCAGCATCTGTTTTGCGTCGTGACCAACAGCAGCAACGCTTTTAGGTGAACCAGCACGATCCTGACGAATTGCCACAACTGATGGCTCATTCAGCACGATGCCTTGTCCTTTTACATAGATGAGGGTATTGGCGGTACCCAGGTCGATGGACAAGTCGTTGGAAAACATGCCACGAAATTTCTTAAACATAACGAAAGGATAATCCTGCTAGCTGGGGGCGGAAAATAAAATCCGCCTACTTTACCAACCACGCGAAGCAGCGACAAGGCGCAAAAACGTCCTGCTTACGTGAAAATTGTCCGCGATGTCGCCATTCACTTGAGGTGACTTTTTGAGGCTGATGGCACTGCGATATAATTCTGTATCGCAGGCTAGATTTACCTCGGGCAGGCACCCAGGCGAAGTAGCAACACCGCACATAAATTCTTACACTTTCACCAGGAATCTCCGTCAACCCGCGGCCAGATGATAAGCACCGTATGCCAGGCAAGGGAGTCGGTCGAAAGCTGGGTCATTCTACGTTAAATAATCGGTTTACGGTCACTTAAACATCGCTGTTGTGTGAATATTTTTTACCAACCGGTTCAACGGGCTCCGGTCCGGCAAAAAAATCACCCTGGCCACCGTGGATCCCCTTACTCAGCAGGATCGACCACTCATCCTTTGTTCGCACGCCGGAGGCAAAGACCAGAGCCTGAGTCCCTTCACATGCACTGAGCAGGCTTTGTACAAACAGCTGATTTTCAATTCTTTTATCTATATCGCGCACCAGACCCGGATGAAGTTTGACCCTTTCCACCGGGAAGGTTTTCAGATAAGAGGTACTGACCACCGTCAGACCGGCCTGTGAAACTGCCAGACGACAGCCTAAACCTTGCAATAAACGAATCGCAGGACGCAGGCGGTCGGTATGTTGACAAAGATCTGCCTCAGCAAGTTCAATCAAAATCCGATTTCGCTGTAATCTTTCACACTGAAGCAGCGTATCGCGCAGCCAGCGAACAAATGAGCGCTGCAATAATGAATCAACCGTCAGGTGAAATGCCAACGTTTCGTCCGGCCAGCGGTTAAGTAACGGAATAATCTGACTTATCATTATGCGGTCGTAACTTTGAGAAAGACCGAACTGCACGACCAGTGGCACAAACTCTGCGGCCAGCAACTCATTCTCCCCGTCGAAGACGCGGCGCTGTAATTCACGATGATCGAGTTTACCATTTCGGGAGAAGGCCGGTTTCTGATACAAACGCGGCCCGCCGCGCGCCAGTGTATTTTCCAGTAAGGTTCGCCAGCGCACGCTGCCGCGCCCTTTCTCAGGCACATTATTGTCGAAAATAAACCAGCTGTTGCTGCCCTGGAACGCCGCGTGACGCGTTGCCTGCTGAACCATATCCATTACCTGATCCGGCGTCTGGCCAAAACGATAGGCGCTGATGCCGATGTACATCAGGGCATCGCGATCAATCAGCGACGACGTCGGTAATACCCCGAGCGCATTGACCAGCTGCGCCGCCATCACTTCAGCTTCTTTGAGCGTCCGGTGTGGCAGCAGAACGGCAAAATCACTGTGGAAGTAACGCGCCAGTAAGGCATCAACGTGGCGCATCACAAAGGTTGAGAGCAGATTAACCATCGCGGAGCGCAACTCATCGACCATCGCCTGACCGTGAGTTTCACGCATCAGGTCGAAATCAGGCAGGCGCAGCAGCATGATCACACCATGTGTGCCCTCTTCTTCCAGCTGCGTCGCCAGCTGATTATCAAAGAACAAGCGGTTACTGAGCCCGGTTTGTGAATCCTGCTGGGCGTAGGCGCGGATCAGAGTATCAACGCGGCTGCGCTGCTCGCGGGCTTCATTAAGATCGGTCAGCAGGAGATCAATGGCGCTGCTGGCGGAATGCGGCCATTCGCCCAGATTTCCGGTCAGTCCCTCGCGCTCACCGCGTAAAATCCGTATCGCGCGATCTTCCAGCTTCTCAACGCCATCGGTTTCCTGTCGCAGCCAGCGAAAACTGAGCAATACCATGCCGAACATAATCAGGATCGCCACACTGATGGTGAGCGTCGAGCGCATGGAACGGATGTAACTGCTGACGGGGTCAATATAAGACACATGCAGCGACATATCGGGGTGTTGCATGAGAGGGTAAATGGCCGTGTTGTATTCAGGCATCACGCTGTCCCACGAGCGGTGTAAATCCGGACGTTCGTGGTACTCGTACACAGTGGAGCTGTTGAGTTTCACCACAATATCGGTGACGTCCAGCATGCGCATCGCCTGCGGCAGCCAGCGCTGCGCTTGTTCGGGAGATTGGGTCAGCAGCGCCTGGTCATAGGTCGTCGTCAGTGCCTGAAGATGTTGCTCTGTGTTTTGCTTATTCAGATAGATAAAACTAAAGGTCACGCCGAGCAACATCAACAACATTGCCAGCGCAACTAACATCGAAATCAGTGCTGAGAGTCGGGTAGTAAATCGCATCCCTGTGCCTTACTCGCTACGGTGAAGTGAAAACAGGACCGTTCTCCTGCCATAAAAAACGTGGCTATATTACCTCAGTAAGAGAAACAGGATTTGACATACATTCATAGCATAGCAACTGAAAAACCCATTAATTCAGAATTGTTATACTTCCGATCACTTTTTAGAAATTCGTTTTTACTTTCCATACCTCGCAAAAGCCGGAGTTACACGCCATGCTGTCTGAATAATCATAAAAATTATGAATGCGTTTGATGTTTAAAACCGGAGACTGCCATGTACAAACCCCGCAAACTCACCGAGGCGGATGTCACGCCCGAAAGCATATTCTACGATCGCCGCAAAGTGTTGCAGGCGCTGGGGATTAGCGCTGCAGCACTGGCACTGCCGCAGACGGCCCAGGCGGATATTCTCTCCTGGTTTAAAGGCCACGACCGACCGCCTGCACCTTCGGGTAAACCGCTGGACTTCAGCAAACCTGCTGCCTATCAGAATGACCTGCCGCTGACGCCGGAAGATAAAGTCTCCGGTTACAATAATTTCTATGAATTTGGTCTGGACAAGGCCGATCCGGCTGCCAATGCGGGGCAACTGGTCACATCGCCGTGGAAGATCACCCTTGATGGCGAAGTCGGTAAACCGATGACGCTGGATATGGATGACATCATGAAGCGCTTCCCGCTCGAGCAACGCATCTACCGTATGCGCTGCGTCGAGGCGTGGTCGATGGTGGTGCCCTGGGTTGGTTTCCAGCTGAGTGATATTCTCAAACTCGCTGAACCTACCAGCAACGCACGCTATGTGGCCTTCACCACGCTGTATGACCCGGAGCACATGCCCGGCCAGAAAGACCGGTTTATTGGCGGCGGGCTGGATTATCCGTACGTGGAAGGATTGCGTATAGATGAAGCGATGAATCCGCTGGCGATGCTGACCGTCGGCGTTTATGGCAAAGCGTTGCCGCCACAAAACGGTGCACCTATCCGCCTGACGGTGCCGTGGAAATATGGCTTCAAAGGCATCAAATCGATCGTGAATATCAAATTTACCAAAGATGAACCGCCAACGACGTGGAATCAGATTGCCAACAACGAATACGGCTTTTATGCCAACGTGAACCCGCATGTGGATCATCCGCGCTGGTCGCAGGCAACAGAACGCTTTATCGGCGCAGGCGGATTACTCGACGTCAAGCGTCAGCCTACGCTGCTGTTCAACGGTTATGCCGAACAGGTGGCGTCGATGTATCACGGCATGGATCTTCGTAAGTTCTATTAAGGAAAGGAAGTCATACGTATGCGCCGTCTGAGCCCTGCAAACATTACCTGGCTGAAAGTCATCATCTGGCTTGCCGCAATCCTGCCCTTTATATGGCTGCTGCTTTCTGTCGATCAGGGCTGGTTCAGCGCCGATCCGGCGAAAGACATTCAGCACTTTACCGGTCGCATGACGCTGAAATTTTTACTGGTGACGCTGCTGGTGACGCCGGTTGCACGCTATGGCAAGCAACCGTTGCTGATCCGCACCCGCCGTCTGCTGGGATTGTGGTGTTTTGCGTGGGGAACACTGCATCTTCTGAGTTATTCCTTCCTCGAACTGGGGGTCAGTAACCTGCGACTGTTAGGCAGTGAACTGATTTCGCGCCCCTATCTCACGTTGGGGATTATCAGCTGGATACTGCTGCTGGCATTGGCCTGCACTTCGACGCTGTGGGCACAGCGTAAAATGGGCACAACCTGGCAGAAATTGCATAATTTTATCTATCTGATCGCCATTCTTGCGCCGATCCACTATCTTTGGTCGGTGAAAGTGTTATCGCCACAACCCGTGATCTACGCGGCAATCGCCGCCATTTTGTTGGCACTTCGTTATAAGAAATTCCGCCAGTGGCTGCGATAGGCTGCGGAACTTTTCTGTGTTCTGCCCCTCATAATTCCTGTAAATCAACCCTCTTGCACCGGCCGAGGGTTGATTATCTTCGCTGATAAGACCAGTATTTAGCTGCTAATTGCCACGATATCATTATAATGCCCGACCTCATGTTGAGGAGACAGGACGATTTGCCCCGAAACAGGTGACAAATCGGTGACATCAGGGTATTTTCTACAATCTTTGTCTAATTGCCGGAGATAGGCTCACAATGGCGCATAAGTTTGACATTTTGCTACTGAACGGTCCTAACCTGAATTTGTTAGGTACCCGTGAGCCTGAAACGTACGGACACACCACGCTCAACGATATTGTTAAAGGTTTGGAAACGCAGGCTGCTGCCGCTGATGTGGCACTGAGCCATCTGCAATCTAACGCAGAACATGTCCTGATTGAACGCATTCATCAGGCACGCGGAAATGTCGATTTTATCCTGATCAATCCCGCGGCCTTTACCCATACCAGCGTGGCGCTACGCGATGCATTACTGGGGGTCTCGATTCCGTTTATCGAAATCCATCTGTCAAATGTACATGCCCGCGAAGCGTTCCGGCATCATTCCTATCTTTCCGACATCGCAGTGGGCGTCATTTGCGGACTTGGCGCAGACGGCTACCACTTTGCTTTACAGGCAGCAGTTAATCGCTTGTCTAAAACCCACTAATTTCTACGCAAAAAGAGTACGGAATCACACCCATGGATATTCGTAAAATTAAAAAACTGATCGAACTGGTTGAAGAATCAGGTATTTCTGAACTGGAAATTTCTGAAGGTGAAGAGTCAGTTCGTATCAGCCGTGCTGCACCTGCGCAGGCTTATCCTATGATGCAACAGGCTTACGCTATGCCTGTTCAACAGCAGCCGGGTCTGGCTGCTGCGGTCGCTCCAGCAGCACCTGCTGAAGCCGCTGCTCCGGCTGCAATCAGTGGTCACATCGTTCGCTCCCCGATGGTAGGTACCTTCTACCGCACGCCAAGCCCGGACGCGAAAGCCTTTATCGAAGTGGGCCAGAAAGTGAATGCTGGCGATACTCTTTGCATCGTTGAAGCGATGAAAATGATGAACCAAATCGAAGCGGACAAATCCGGTGTTGTTAAAGCAATTCTGGTAGAAAGCGGCCAACCGGTTGAATTCGACGAGCCGCTGGTCGTCATCGAATAAACGAGGCGTACCATGGTAGATAAAATTGTTATCGCGAACCGCGGCGAAATTGCCCTGCGTATTTTGCGTGCCTGTAAAGAAATGGGCATCAAAACCGTTGCTGTGCACTCCACCGCTGACCGTGACCTGAAACACGTGCTGCTGGCAGATGAAACCGTCTGTATTGGCCCTGCACCTTCAGTTAAAAGCTATCTGAACATCCCTGCAATTATCGCTGCAGCAGAAATCACTGGCGCGGTGGCTATCCACCCTGGCTATGGTTTCCTGTCCGAGAATGCGGATTTCGCAGAGCAGGTTGAGCGTTCTGGCTTCATCTTCATCGGCCCGAAAGCAGAAACTATCCGCCTTATGGGCGACAAAGTGTCTGCAATCCACGCGATGAAAGCCGCTGGCGTTCCTTGCGTGCCGGGTTCTGACGGCCCGCTGGGCGACGACATGGATCTTAACCGTGGCTTCGCAAAACGCATCGGCTATCCGGTCATCATCAAAGCCTCTGGCGGCGGCGGTGGTCGTGGCATGCGCGTTGTACGCAGCGACAAAGATCTCGAGCAGTCCATCAACATGACCCGTGCTGAAGCCAAAGCGGCTTTCAACAATGACATGGTGTACATGGAGAAATACCTCGAAAATCCACGTCACGTGGAAATTCAGGTACTGGCCGATGGTCAGGGCAATGCAGTCTATCTGGCCGAACGTGACTGCTCCATGCAGCGTCGTCACCAGAAAGTCGTGGAAGAAGCGCCAGCACCTGGCATTACAGAAGAACTGCGTCGCTTCATCGGTGAACGTTGTTCCAAAGCCTGTGTGGATATCGGCTACCGCGGTGCGGGTACTTTCGAGTTCCTGTACGAGAACGGTGAGTTCTTCTTCATCGAAATGAACACCCGTATCCAGGTTGAACATCCGGTTACTGAGATGATCACCGGTGTGGACTTGATCAAAGAGCAGCTGCGGATCGCATCCGGCCAGCCTTTGTCGATCAAGCAAGACGAAGTGCGTGTCAAAGGCCATGCGGTGGAATGCCGTATTAACGCGGAAGACCCAAACACCTTCCTGCCAAGCCCGGGCAAAATCACTCGTTTCCATGCGCCTGGTGGTTTCGGTGTTCGTTGGGAATCGCACATTTACGCAGGCTACACCGTGCCTCCGTACTACGATTCCATGATTGGTAAACTGATCACTTACGGCGAAACCCGTGAAGTGGCCATCGCCCGCATGAAAAATGCACTGGCGGAACTGATCATCGACGGCATCAAGACCAATATTGAACTGCAACAACGCATCATGAATGACGAGAACTTCCAGATCGGTGGGACTAACATCCACTATCTGGAGAAAAAACTCGGTTTGCAGGAAAAATAAAAAGACCGTACCGTTGCGTACTCTCTTATCAAGGCCGGATATTCCGGCCTTTTTTACGTTTAGGGGGAGAAGAAAATGACATTTGATAAACGTTTTCTGCAAGCCAACCGGGAAGCCCGCTGGGCATTCGGGCTGACCATTGCTTATCTGCTGGCGTGGTGTTTTGCCGCTTATATTCCTGATAATAAACAGGGCATAACCGGTCTTCCGCACTGGTTCGAGATGGCCTGCCTTCTGGTTCCGCTGATTTTTATTCTTTTGAGCTGGCTGATGGTGCGCGTCATCTATCGCGACATTCCGCTGGAGGACAGTCATGAAGACTGAAGTCTTATTGCCGCTGATCGCCTATTTGCTGCTGGTCTTCGGATTGTCGGTGTATGCCTACACCCGCCGTCAACAGGGCAGCTTCCTCACCGAGTACTTCCTCGGTAATCGCTCAATGGGCGGCTTCGTCCTGGCGATGACCCTCACCGCGACGTACATCAGTGCCAGCTCCTTTATTGGCGGACCGGGTGCGGCGTATAAATTCGGCCTCGGCTGGGTGCTGCTGGCAATGATCCAGTTGCCGGCGGTCTGGCTGTCGCTCGGCGTGCTGGGCAAAAAATTCGCTATTCTGGCGCGGCGCTATAACGCCGTCACCCTCAACGATATGCTGTTCGCACGCTATCAGAGCCGTCTGCTGGTCTGGCTGGCAAGCCTCAGCCTGCTGGTGGCGTTCCTCGGGGCAATGACCGTGCAGTTCATCGGCGGCGCACGTCTTCTGGAAACAGCGGCCGGGATCCCTTACGACACCGGTCTGCTGATTTTTGGCGTGAGTATTGCGCTATACACCGCGTTTGGCGGTTTCCGTGCCAGCGTGCTCAACGATGCGATGCAAGGACTGGTGATGCTGCTGGGCACGATTTTGCTGCTGGTGGCGGTGATTCATGCGGCCGGTGGCCTGCACACCGCGGTTGATAAGCTGCAACAGATCGACCCGAAACTGGTTTCCGTCCATGGCGGCGACGACGTTCTTTCGCTACCGTTTATGGCATCCTTTTGGATTTTAGTGTGCTTTGGGGTGATCGGCCTGCCACACACCGCCGTGCGCTGTATCTCCTACAAAGACAGCAAAGCGGTGCACCGCGGTATCGTGCTCGGCACCGTGGTGGTCGCTATTCTGATGTTTGGGATGCATCTGGCCGGGGCGCTGGGTCGCGCTATCTTGCCGGATTTGAAAATACCCGATCAGGTCATTCCCACGCTGATGATCACTGTCCTGCCGCCTTATGCCGCTGGGATTTTCCTTGCAGCGCCAATGGCCGCGATTATGTCGACCATCAACGCGCAGCTTTTACAGTCGTCCGCAACGATTGTTAAAGATCTGTACCTCGGCGTCAAACCAGAGCAAATCACCAATGAGCGCCGTTTGAAACGCTTCTCCAGCTGGGCGACATTCATCCTTGGTTTACTGGTGGTACTGGCCGCGTGGCGTCCGCCTGAAATGATTATCTGGCTTAATCTTCTGGCCTTTGGCGGGCTGGAAGCGGTGTTCCTGTGGCCGCTGGTGCTCGGCCTTTACTGGGAGCGCGCGAATGCCACTGGTGCGCTGAGCTCAATGATTGTTGGCGCAGTTTGTTATACCCTGCTCGCCAGTATCGACCTGCACATTGCCGGTCTGCATCCGATTGTGCCGTCGCTGTCGCTGGGCTTGCTGGCGTTTTACATCGGCAATAAATTTGGCGTACAGCCGCGCGAAACCGCACTCAAGCCGTCCTGACCGGGCGGCACTGATTTAACAGATTGCTAAGAAGAGAATCGCTATGCCTTGGATCCAACTGAAAATTAACACCACCGGTAATGATGCAGAAACGCTGAGCGACGCGCTTATCGAAAGTGGTGCGGTGTCTGTCACTTTCCAGGACACGCATGATAATCCGGTGTTTGAACCACTGCCGGGTGAAACCCTGCTGTGGGGCGATACCGATGCTATCGGCCTGTACGATGCCGAGACCGACATGACAGAAGTCGTTGCCATGCTGGAGAACGAGCCGCTGCTGGGCAAAGGTTTCGTACACAAAATCGAACAACTGGAAGACAAAGACTGGGAACGCGAGTGGATGGATAACTTCCACCCGATGCGTTTTGGCGAGCGTCTGTGGATTTGCCCGAGCTGGCGTGACGTCCCGGATCCGACCGCCGTGAACGTGATGCTGGATCCGGGCCTGGCGTTCGGCACCGGGACTCACCCGACCACGGCGATGTGCCTGCAATGGCTCGACAGTCTGGATCTTACCGATAAAACCGTGATCGACTTCGGCTGTGGCTCCGGCATTCTGGCGATCGCCGCGCTGAAGTTGGGCGCGAAACACGTCGTCGGGATCGACATCGATCCCCAGGCGATTCAGGCCAGCCGCGATAACGCCGAACGTAACGGCGTATCCGAGCGTCTGTCGCTGTATCTGCCAAAAGATCAGCCAGAGAACCTGTCAGCAGACGTGGTGGTCGCCAATATCCTGGCCGGCCCGCTGCGTGAACTGGCGCCGCTGATTGGCGTGTTACCGGTGGCAGGCGGCCGTCTTGGGCTTTCCGGTATTCTGGCGAGTCAGGCGCAAAGCGTGGCCGATGCTTATCAGGATAAGTTCGAGCTGGATGCCGTGGCTGAGAAAGAAGAATGGTGCCGGATCACCGGCGTTAAAAAAGCCTGATCCCTGCAATTTCATGCCCGTTCCCCTCAGGAGCGGGCTATTTCCTGCACATTAAGTGCGATCTGATCTGTGAAGTGATCCCTGCCACTTTTTGCTCTATTTACCTTTTTATAAAGTCATTACAATCCACGCGGTTTTTATCCATGTGTTTCTACGACTTTAGAAAAGGGATGTTCCATGAAATTCAAATTACTGGCCATTATTCTGGCCGCTTGCAGCATTTCTGCCTTTGCCAGTGAACAAACACACTGGTCTTACGAAGGTAATGGCGCTCCGCAAAACTGGTCCAAAATCAGTCCGGAATTCAGCGAATGTACTAACGGAAAGAACCAGTCACCCGTCGATATCCATAACTCTTTCACGGTTCACGCCACGCCATTATCTTTGAGCTATCTGGCTTCGCCTGAAAGCATCGTGAACAACGGCCACAGCGTGCAGGTCAACGTTCCTAAGGGCGACACCCTCATTGCAGATGGTGAAACCTTCACACTGCAACAGTTCCATTTCCATTCACCAAGCGAAAACACCATCGATGGAAAATCCTTCCCGATGGAAGCTCACTTTGTTCATACCAACGCCGCGGGTGAAATCGCCGTGGTCGCAGTGATGTTCAACGTGGGTGATGAAAATAAAGAACTGGCGAAAATCTGGGAAAAGATGCCCTCTGAACAAGGCAAACCGGCAAATATCACTGAAAAAGTGAATCTGGCGAAATTGCTGCCTGCTGAACACAATCACTATCGCTTTAGCGGTTCGCTGACCACGCCACCGTGCACCGAGGGCGTTCGCTGGCTGGTGATGAAACAGCCTCAGACGCTGTCAGAAGCGCAGCTGGAGAAATTCCAGCATGCGATGCATCATGCCAATAATCGCCCTGTGCAGGACCTGCACGGCCGCGTCATCGTCGCTGAATAACTACGTCTGCCAAATGAGGCACAGAACTCGCTTCTGCTGCCTCTCTTTTCACGGGTTAATCCTTTCCACATTTCCTAAAAAGAAGTTACTTTCTGACCATATAGCGACCTGCATCACAGAATTTTGTGGTTGTTGATGCTTAAAACGGCGATCAAGCCCTTAGAATCACCTGTTATAACAGGGTGATTTAGAGAGATATTAGGAATTTCTTCAAGCGCACAATTTAGCCAATCACACCTAACTCAATGTTAATGTTCAATAAAATAAAAAACGCCTCAACACATTAGCTGTCGTAAGGCATTTTCTTATCAAATCGCTCAAAGTTTGGCCTTTCATCTCACATCAAAAATGCGTAATATACGCGCCCTTGCGGACATCAGTATGGTCATTCTAAGTCTATGCGCATCGGACACCACCAGCTTACAAATTGCCTGATTGCGGCCCCAATGGCCGGTATAACAGACCGACCGTTTCGTGCCTTATGTCATGCGATGGGTGCTGGGATGGCTGTATCCGAAATGCTCTCTTCCAATCCGGAAGTGTGGCGGACGGACAAGTCCCGATTGCGTATGGTGCATAACGATGAACCGGGAATCCGGGCCGTGCAAATTGCCGGTTGCGATCCCGAAGATATGGCGGCTGCCGCCCGAATTAATGTGGCGAGCGGTGCGCAGATCATTGACATCAATATGGGCTGCCCGGCCAAGAAAGTGAACCGCAAACTGGCAGGATCTGCGCTGTTGCAGTATCCGGATTTGGTCAAACAAATCCTCACTGCCGTGGTTAACGCGGTAGATGTGCCAGTCACGTTGAAAATTCGTACTGGTTGGGCACCGGAACACCGTAACTGTGTACAAATTGCCCAATTGGCTGAAGACTGTGGTATTCAGGCCCTGACGATTCATGGCCGAACCCGTGCCTGCCTTTTCAATGGAGATGCAGAGTACGACAGTATTCGGACAGTTAAGCAGAGTGTTTCCATTCCGATTATCGCGAATGGCGACATAACTGACCCGCATAAAGCCAGAGCGGTGCTCGACTACACCGGAGCTGATGCTCTGATGATAGGACGTGCCGCTCAGGGGAGACCCTGGATCTTCCGGGAAATCCAGCACTATCTGGACACAGGGGAACTGTTACCGCCACCGCCTTTGGGTGAGGTACAGCGCTTGTTAATAGGGCACGTACGGGAACTGCACGACTTTTATGGTCAAGGCAAGGGATTCCGTATCGCCCGTAAGCATGTTTCATGGTATCTCCAGGAACATGCCCCGAGTGACCAGTTTCGGCGCTCCTTCAACGCCATAGAGGATGCCAGCGAACAGCTGGAGGCGTTGGAAGCATATTTCGAAAATCTTGCGTAACAAAAAAGAGCTGACAGAACTATGTTCGAACAACGCGTGAATTCTGACGTACTGACCGTTTCAACCGTAAACTCACAAGACCAGGTGACTCAAAAGCCTCTGCGTGACTCGGTAAAACAAGCACTTAAGGGCTATTTTGCTCAACTGAACGGTCAGGACGTGAATGACCTGTATGAGTTGGTTTTGGCTGAAGTTGAACAGCCACTGTTGGACATGGTGATGCAGTACACCCGTGGCAACCAGACTCGTGCGGCCCTGATGATGGGTATCAACCGCGGTACGCTGCGTAAGAAACTGAAAAAATACGGCATGAACTGATACTAATCAGTCAACCTATTGAAAAAAGGCGCTTTTCCTTCTATGGATTAGCGCCTTTTTGTTTATGCGTGATACACCACGTGATACACGGAGCTGTGTACGAAGATATACCGCTATGAACAAACGGCGTTTCTCAAATGCCTAAGATTGGCTAAGTTTGGAAAGTTGAATACGATGATCGATGTGAATGTTGTTTGATTATCGCTTTGGTGGGGCTGGCTTCTTCCATTGGAATTCACTTGTGCCCATCCTTTGCCGGTGGCGTTCTTTAGCTGCCAGCACGTTAGATAGGCTGGTGCGCATTACCAGTTTATCCTGGCCGTTAAGCACAATTCCTTCTTTGCTTGCGAGCGCTAATATTGTCGCCTCCACTTTCTCTCTGTTCAGCATGGCTATCTACCCTTGATATTTATTGCTGATCGCTGGAGAAAATACCGGCGCTTATGATCGCCCCTCCGATTTCACGCTCCCCGTAAAGCAGCGGTACCGGATAACCCATTGCAACCGTATTCACCGGCGTGCCAAAGGCGTAGTTGGCTTTGTTGTCAGCATCAGAGGATGCCCCGACGTTAAAGCTGGGTTGTGGCGTGAGCATCTGCACCACACCGCCGATCGTCATGCTCAGACCAATACCAGTCAGGACAGTCGTAGCCGACATAGCCCCAGCACTTAAAGCAGCACCCCATGCAGCCATTGACGCGCCAGCAGTAAAGAATGCTGCAACTAATGCAACTGCGCCAATAACGAGTTGTAATGTCCCTCCGCGTTTCGCACCTTGAATCACAGGAACCATTTTGTATTCGGTGGCCGCTGCTGACATGTCGAATTCATCAAGCGAGATATTATTCTTACCGCTGTAGAAGGCGAATTTCACGCCTTTGAGGTGGGCATTCGATAAGTACTTTTTGAATCCCTTCACCTGAGAGCACATAGCTCTGATCATTTCATTCAGGTCTACTACGTGAAACTGATGAACTTTGCCAAACTTTTTGGCCGCTGCACCTTCCAGAATCATTTTCTTGAGCATTCGTCACCTCTGACAGGTCTTTCAACAGATATAAAAGTAATAAACTTATAAAAATCAGCAACAACAACCTGCTGAATGTGCTGACTCGATAAAATTCACCAGAAACGGCTATTAATTACCCTTCTCGCCACAACTGGCAGCGGGTAAATCGGGTGAGTTTTTCTCAATCGGGCAGGCTTAATATTATGTTTCTTAATAACTTTCGCTACGGTAGCCCGGTCAACTTCCAGAAAGCGGGAAATTTCGCTGATGCTGCACACAGGGACGCCGTTTATCACCTCAAGTGCAACCTCATTTTCATTCAAAACGCGCAATCTCATTGATATATAACCTCTTATTTGAACTCACCAGTTGATGATGATGATGACGATAGAAATACGAAAACTAGCCGTTTTCCGCGAGTCCGCCGCCCCGTGGCAGGCACTCCCGCCGGGAGTACCTTTCATTTTGAATCATTTCATTTGCAACTAAATCAAGCTTGCCCGGTCGATTTGACCAGCCCGCGATAATCCAGCGCGGCCACGCCTGCATCGATGCGCACCTTCCATGCAACACCATCAACCGTGAAGCCCTGTTGCTCTTCGAGGTAAGGCGTATCCATGCCATCCAGATACGCCACCTCGATGGTGTCGCTGCCCTTGGCTGATGCCACATACCATTGCTGCGCGTTCTTCTTATCCAGTCGTGGTTCAACAATGACCTGACCCATGTTTTGCACCGTGTTGGCTATACCGGCGTTCTGGTTGAATACAGGATTGGTGTCACTCCCCACGGTCTGTGTACCGATCTGGAACAGTGAAGAGGTTGACTGCACTGTACGCATGGCTGCACCTTCCAGCGCGGCAGGAACGATGATGTAAGCCGGGGTAACGTTCAGCGGGTTGCCGTCTGCATCTTCCTGCAGGCGCATTGCCCTACGTGCCTCTGTCAGACCGTCCATATCCATGCTCTTAGCGATCAGGTTGTGGTGGTCAGCACTGAACAGCGTTTTGTTGTCAGTGTATTTCGGGTTGTCGGTCAGCACGGCATAAACCAGGTTACCGACCGTGCGTGACGCAGCGCGGCCCATCAGTTGAGGAATGGTAGTCAGCTGTGACAGATCATCATTGATAATGGCCTGTCGCGTGATGGAGAAGATATTGCCGTAGGTGGCCAGCGCAATTGGCACGCCGTGATCGCTGGTGGTCACATACTTGTACTCCGCGCCCTCCGGTACCTTATCCAGTGACGTGAACCCGTTCAGGCCAACGCGCTTAGACTCATGGAAGTTGGAGAGTGAGCCGGTTTTCGTCCAGCTCTGGAAGGTCTCACCGCTGTCCTGCCAGCCCATCAACACAGACTTCTCAGCACCACCGGCAAGGATGGAAGAGAAGTCACTGGTGGTATGGGTGAACGCAAGGTTCACAATCTGCATGCGGTTGCCGAACCCCGCAACGCTGATCCCACGGTCTGTCAGAGAGGCTTTCGCCATATCAAAGAGCGACATCATGGTGTACGGATTGCCGCGCTCTGCCTGGTCATGTCCGAGCCGGGCATAAAGCCCCTGACGGATGCCGTCGCCGGTGATATTGCCGTTGCCTGCGTAGATGTGCGCATTGCTGCCGGTTTTATTGGACGGGGTTGCATCTTTGCCCATCAGCGCCAGCAACTTATCCTTGGCCTGATCTACAGTGCAGGAGGCGTCTTCGACGCAGGTTGATTGCAATTCCTGATGACGGCCGCCGAACATGGCAAACAGGTCTTTAATGCCGTTGATACGTTGCTGCTCTGGTGCTGCTGGCGGGTTTACTGAACCCTGTGGCGCGGTGATCATGTTTTTCAATGCATTTGGCATAGCTTCAAATTCCTCAATTCTTTTTGATTCCAGACGAGCCATGACGTTTACCGCTGGCTCCAGTTCATCGGCAAAGCCCTGCTCGACACATTCACGACCGTTGAGCCAGGTCTCACCCTCAAGCATCTGCGCCAACTCGTCGGCAGATTTGCCCGTTTTACTGGCATAGGCTGGGATGAGCACGGCCTCAACCTTGTCCAGCAGGTCGGCGTAGTCGCGCATCTCTTTAGCATTCCCGCCAGAGATGCCCCAGGGCTTGTGAATCATGAGCATGGCATTTTCAGGCATCACTACTTTGTCGCCGGCCATCGCGATAACCGAAGCCATAGACGCAGCGAGGCCATCGATATGCACGGTCAGATTGGCGGGGTGTTTTTTCAGAAGGTTGTAAATAGCGATCCCGTCGAACACGTCACCGCCCGGGGAATGAATAAACAGGCTGATTTGCTTTACCTGCCCCAGCGCGGCCAGCTCGTCGGAGAACTGACGGGCGGTAATGCCCCACATGCCAATTTCGTCGTAAATCTTGATTTCAGCAGCGCCAGCCGCTTTAGCCTTGATGGAGAACCAGCTTTTCATAGCCATGCCCCCAGCGAAGCGTTGTACCAGTAATGCACGCTGTTGCGGACGATTTGCCCTTTAGTCGGTATCGGCATTTCAGGGCGGTTTTTACGGCACCAGTCCTGATAAGCCTCAATCTTGTTCATCGTGTCAGCGTCGATATGCACGGCCTGACCTTTCTTTTTCGTCGGCATTCTTACCCCTGATATTTATCCAGTATTGGTGCAAGAATCATACGATCAATTATTTTTATCGTAAAGAGCAATTTTTCTAATCATAATTCTACACGCACAAAAAAACCGGGTTTCCCCGGCCAGATGTGATGGCATGTTAATTCTGCTTTTCTTCATGGTCTTTTATCCGAGATAACCAGTAAGTCAAGGTTGATGAACTATCAAAGATATGAAAGTTCATATGATCACTTGGCTTTGAACCCCGCCTGATTTTATCAATAGAACTTTGATAAACATCATTTATAGCATGCGCAATAAAACAACGTTCAAACTCTGATAACTCGCCTCGCGAATGCTGCCTTTGGATTTTCTTTCGTTCCTCCTGAACGTGGTCTTTCAGCTCAGTAACTAAATCGGTGATAGCTGGGTCTGGATGAAAGCGGGGATATTGTTCTGCAAGTGCAGCCTCAATCACTTCCAATTTTTCCTTAATTTGCATAAGTCTTTGCATCAAAATTTCCTCAATAAATCAGATAAAAAATAAATTATGCTTTTAAGTGTCCACCTCTCCACCCAAGACATTTTCTTCATTTAAATCATAGTATTAATGGGTGGTTAGTATATTTTCAAGTCTCCTCAAGTCACCACCTCAAGTCACCACCTTCTTGGTTAATGAGTGGAGAGGTGGAGAGTAGGTGGAGAGTTAAAACTAAAGTATCCACCCATTAACCATATGTTTTTAAACACATAATTTAATGAGTGGAGACGGGTGGAGACTTATTTAATAAATTTTATTCTGTGCCCCCTGTTGCGGCAGGTAGCCACTCCTCGGCATCCTCAGCCAGCCGGATGTTTGAGCGCATATTTCCCTTGGTACTTTTCTTTCTGATGTATTCCTTCCCATACTCCGCCATCGCACCAGCCATATCCGTACCGAACCGGGTAAGTGATACCGGCCTGTTAAGCCCGTTACTCTGCATATAGGCGAGATAGGCGTGATACAGATACTTGCGCGGGCTGAACGGAATGATGCTGGCATTACCGATAAACATACCGTCGCACTGCACGGACGCCATCAGGTAGCCGCAGAAGTCCACCAGCGAATCGCCTTCACGCTTTATGGCTAATGCCTCTTCTGATTTCTGCTGCTCGAACAAAAGGCGCTTGGCCTCTGACTGATCCGCAAATCGAGTCAGCAAATGGCGGATTATCACCGGTAATTCAGCCTCTATCTTTTCGGACAGCATCGGATCACGCTCATTCTCAGGCACAACCTGCGAGAAATTGAATATCACCCGCCGCCGCGATATACCGCCGCTCCGGTCGCTGAATGACATAGCGTTATTGTTGACGGCAAGAATCACAGCCGGGATCCGGGTCGAATACGGGGCTTTGTGTTTCGGGTCTATGGCTACCTTGTCACCACCGGTTATGGCTTTAATCCCTGCCCCGTCACCGGCATAGCGGGTCATATCAGGCATGATAATCAGCGAGAACCCGACAATCAGCGCCCTTTCTCGCGGCTCTTCCAGCGCCTTCATGCTGGCTGATACAGTGTTGCCCTTACCGGCCAGCATAGTACAAATCTCGGCCATGACGCTTTTGCCGCTGCCACCTGCGCCCGTCACCTCAAGGAATAGCTGCCAGTCATAACGGTTTGCCATCACCATATAAAGCGCCGCCAGCACTCTATCGGCTTTTCGCTCGTTGCCCGCCGTTGACCAGGTTAGCCACTTCCAGAACGCTGGCGCATGAGTGGCCAGGCTCTCACCTTCCTCGGCCTGAATGAACTCTACATCACTGGCGATCAGCAGCCAGTCAGCCTGGCTATGTTTCCTAAATACGCCTTCCCGGGTATCAAAAACCCCATTACTGAAACCAATCAGATTACGGGCGGTTGGTTCCATGAGCGGTAGGCTCAGCTTCATGGTGTCTACGGCGTTCTTCATGCTGGGCATTGAGTACGGAACCCGTGATTCCATAAAGATAGCGGCCATTTCCCGCGCCAGCGCTTTATCAGGAACCGGATCCCAGATAACGCCGTTGTAGTGATGTACGGTATCCGAGTCACCATTCAGCGCCAGCCGTCCATCATAATGCGCCAGCAAAACTTCCCCGCGCTGGCTCGGCCCCATCTGATTAAGCGTCGGCGTCCCACCATCCAAAGCGACAAATGGCTCTGGCTTTCTGTCCGATCTCTTGACGACTGGCGCAGGGAACAGGCGGTTGATCCGCGCACTGTCACAAAGCAGTGCCTTAACGTCATTTTCTCCAAGGTATTTGGCTACCAGCTCGGCCCGTGCTTTCTTCTGCTTTTCAGTGTCAGTCAAGATCAAGCCACTCTCACAGAGCGATTCATAAGTTGCACCAGCACCAGGAACGAGGCTCTTTAACTTCTGAGCCAGTGCGCCGAAGGTGGTAGCTTTGTCGCGGTGACGGGCAGCGGCAGCACTGGCCTCTTTCTTGTCGATTGGGTGGCCGTTGATCCACCGATAAACGCAGGAGAACAGCGCATCAGACATGATTTCCGGCTCTAAAACAGACATGGTCATAGCTGTGGCCTCCGTGTCATAGTGAATTTACCGATCAGCGGGTGATACCAGTACTTGCTGCGGCACTGGCGTTTTGCCCCTTTGAAGATGATCAGCGCCGCCTCACGAAATTTGGCTTCATGCACCGCATAGCTGGCGCCATGACGGACAATCAGTACGCCGCTGTTACGCGCCAGCTCCTCAGCCTTCTTGGTGGAAATACCCATCTCAGCCGCCATAGTGGTTAATGGGGCCATACCTTCTGGACAGGCATCCTTCCAGGACATTGCAGCAAGCGCCAGCTCAAGGGCGGCAACACGTTTTTCCAGCTCGTTAAATTTGATTGGGCTGATCATTTGGTTGCCCCCCGGCGTTTTAATTCGTAATCGGCGTTCTCACGGTTCTGATCAAGGGCCTGCATCAGTCGTGGCAAGTGCTTCAAAGCGCTACTTAAACCCATCATGTCTCTTCGGCATTCTTCATCTGAATATTCGTCACTATCACAAGCTTCCATGGACAAGCAGCCCAGTGTGGTAAGTGCGAAAACTATTCCTGATGCAGCGTCCCCACAGTTGTTTTTGTAATCAGTCAGCGCTTCTTGGGAGAGGTTTTTGAGTAGGTCAGAACTACCCACGACAGCATGGTAGATATCACGCATGACGCACCTCACTGGCTCTTTTCAAATCACGTACGCGCAACAGCACTTTATCGATCAGGGTGATCGCTATGTCGTGCTCTATCTCGTTGTCATCGTTCATGTACAACGGTGCTGCAAGAAGGGTTTCCATCAGCCGGAGTTCGTCTTCGATATCGATATCTGACCATTTGAAATTAGGCATGAGATACCCCCTGAACAGGCAGGCGGCCAGCGAATACCATCACGCAACCAACCGGCGCCTGATCACGGGCTTCGCGTTCAGTAGTGGCGGTTATTTGAATGACGCTGCGGGTTCTGGCATCGAGCGCCAGAAAACGCCATGTGAATTTAGGATGAGTTTGGGTAGACTGGATATCAGCCATAACTGTTACCTCGATTAACGGTTTGGTGAGACGCCTCGGTACTGCTCGAACAGTCCGGGGCGTTGCTTTTTGTAAATACGACGTGATAACGTACGTACATAACAAAACCCATACTATGAGGTTACGTACGTACATGTCAACAATCAAAAGAGATAAAACTCCCAAAGGCGAAGGTCTATCACCTACTTTCCAAATCCGCATTACCCCAGAACTGCGACAACAGTTGAATGAAGCGGCCAGCCGCGAGGGAGTAAGCCTGGGTAATTGGCTGAAGGGGTTAGCCCGAGCAGAGCTAATGCGGCGGGGAATTGAACCAAAAGGCTGATCAGCCGGCTTCTCGGCCAACCAGGTATCAGCGGAGTTTTCCGCCGATTGGAGATCTCCCGAAAACTTGGGAGATAGGGGTGTGCTCCAACGGCGCATACCCCCTGCAATAAGTGAGTTGCAGATTTGCAACACGGTCGGTAACCGTGCCATTGCCGCAGTTACCCCGGGGGATTTCCCGTAGTTAAAAGAGATGTGAGCAAAATTGCACGCATTGACCTGATCGATCACTATGCTAATATCGTTTTCGATACGTTTTGATGTGTACCACTGGCGGCCCGGCATGGCCGCCTTTGTTTTATTCAGCATCTGATTCCCCTCCAAGCGCCAGCCGCGGCTGGAAACAATCCAATAAATGCTTTTCTTCATGCGCCAGCTGATGCTTTTCAATCTTCCGGATCACCAAAGCCCTGCCAGCCTGGCTACCTCGGTCAACTGAGTCGGCGGAACGGCGGGTAAAATCATGAAGCAACGCCCAGGGCACGCCATAAGCGCCATATTTTCGGATGGAAGGGATAACTTCGCGGAATACCCAGTTACTAAAACGGTGGGCAAAAGTATTGGGTGTGCTGGCTTTCCGGCTCCGCGCAATCAGCTTGTAGAAACCGGACTCAGAAACGATGCGCATTAACTGCTGCCCGCCAGGGGTGTAAGTTAAATTTACCCCCTTTTCGTCATGATCCAGAGCCTTAAGCGCCATGCGGTGATTGACTATCTCAAGGGCTTGGCAGACATCCTTGGCAATGAACCAAGGCTCAGCGGATAGCTGCAGGACACGGACTTTATGCCCTTCAAAGCAGAGTACTGACACGTCAGGTTTATTTGTCATGCTCCACCTCATGCAACTTGGCTGATCTGAGATTTTGGCTGGCTGTGAACCCACCCATTTACCTCAGAAAGTAACCAGCCCACAGAGCGCCCGCCGAGCTGGCGGCGGCACGGAAATTTACCCTGCTTTTCCAGGTTGTAGCGGTGCATACGGCATAGGCCAGTGATTTGGCGACATTCAGATTCGCGGATTATACGGTCGGAGATAGTTTGTTGATTGTCCATAGATAACACCCTCGTACATGGCTGTAAGTGAGGGTATTTAAGCGTGGCGACTTTCTACTTTTTGGAAATTTCCATGGGTGATTTGGAAATTTCCAAGGGATCAAGGTCAACGCCATCTAGCCATAATTGAACGGTCTTATGCCCGGCAGGCAGTCTAAATCCCACGTTTTCAAAATCTTCACGCATCCGCCCGAGGGGAGTGTGCTTACTTCCTTCTTTCATCAATTCATAAACATTATCTGATTGAGTGATTCCATAATGTATTTCAATTAAAGCTTTAATGAACTGACTCTGTTTATTATGATTAGGTTTTCTCTTTACCGAAGTTTGTTCCAAAGGCTGTGGCATTTCACCGGAGTGATTAATTGAGTTAATATCATCTTCCATAATGCAAATATATCTTGCAGGTATTTCAATTCCTTTTATGTTATTTAGTTGAATTGATCCATCAAAATATTCTGAGCAATGCGTGTCGAGGAAATGTATTGTTATCACTTCGCTATCATAGTTAAACTCGAAATCCACTAAGTCGCTTGGTGATATGTAAAAAAAACCCCCAAACCATTTAGCAAAGGTTGCGCTTTGAGCTATATCGTCTTCTGGTAAAATCTTTTTATATATTCCATGAACTCCCCAACTATCACCCTCTATTGATTTAAAATCACCAGAGCTCCCCTGATCAGCATCAACATTGAGAGCATCGTAAACGACAACAAACTTCGATTCTTCTGTTTCAATCCATTGCCTGATATAAATAGATATATTTAACGCGCCTGTGGCACCGAAGTGGATTACATCTTTAATCTGACACCCTAATTTTTCAGCTGCTTCATGTAATGGATAATATAATCTTTCTGGAAGATTCATTTTCTCACCTGCAATAAAATAACATTTTCATGTTCACCGGCCAGCAAAGATAGGCGCTCGCACCACATATTCAGCGCTTCCAGTTTTTCAGGCATGTATTGGCTCAGGTTATAAACGGCCATTACGCCTGGCATTGTGTGCCCCAAAAGCTGTTCAACAACATGCGGGGCAACGCCCAGATCATTAAGCTTTGTGGCGAACGTGCGCCGGATATCGTGAAGTGACCATGGTTCAGCATGCCCCAGCCGCTTCCAGATCAGACGTCCCCACTGACTCACTGCAGATGATTCCTTCACCTCCCCCAGCAGCAGGCCGCTACCTGAATGCTGTCGGTGTAGATCCTCTATAAACGTGCGGAGAGCCTCAGGAACAGGGCGCACAATCTTAGTTCCGCCTTTACTGTGAGCCTTTGGCACTGTCCATACCCATTTCTTAAGGTCCCACTCAGCCCAGGTGGATAACCGGGCCTCCTGAGAACGGCAGCCGAACGTCACCAGCAGGCGCAGCATCGAGGCGTAGTAAGTTTTAAATTTTAATTGCTGGCTGGCCTGCCAGATCTGGCCTATCTCGTCATCAGAGTGGTCCCTGTCCCCTTTTTCCTGCTTACTGCCTACATCAGGTATGGTCAGGTCGTCTAAGGCATTGCTGACGGCATAGCGCCGCACCCGGCAGAACTTCAAAGCCTGTTTGGACATCTGAAAGACATAACCGGCGGCCACAGGCGAATCTTTCTTGATCCGGTCAAAGCATTCGAGCCAATGCCGGGTTTCACACTGCGCCAGCGGCAGGGAACCAATAAAGGGGTAAATATGCTTCTCGAGCTGAGCTTTATGTCGCGTGACATTGGCCCGGTTGTCGGTCGCATACTCGGTGATCCAGTAAAGCAGCGCGTCCTTAACTGTGACCGGCTTTAGGGTTTCCGTGGTGGTGAAACTCAACTGGTGCTTCGGGTCTTTGCTATCTGCCAGCCAGGCGCGGCACTGATCGCGCTTCTCACGCGCCAACTTCAAAGGCATGTCCGGATAATTCCCGAGCTTTAGACGTTCCAGCTTTGCCCCGCGCCCGCCCAACCGGTAAGCGTACACCCAACTAATCACACCAGTTTTGGATACACGAACGCTTAGCCCGTCGCCATCTGAGATAAGTGCTTCACCATCCCGCGAGACATTCAGGATTGACCTCAGCTTTTTATCGCTCAGTTTGTTTGTGCCACCAGCCATTTCACCGTCCAAAATCTCAGTCCATATTTTCCACGTGATACACCACGTGATACACCGTCAAGTGTATGAGCCTGTACCGACATATACAAGGATGTACGGGAATTATGAAATAACTGATAAATATCAAGTAAATAAATACAAATCACTGGACTGTGATTTACCGCTACATACCATGATTGTTAGAATACGGCATGAACTGATACTAATCAGTCGTTGTCTTGAAAAGGCGCTTTTCCGCAAGGGGAGCGCCTTTTTTGTTTATATCCGCGTAAGAATTCTGCTTGTCATATCCGCTCAAAACTTAACCCAGATCAACCGCAATGAGAATAATTCTCTCCCGCATTCAACGATTAAGAATTACTTTAGAGTGACAAAAAAATCATCTCTGGGGAGTGGCAATCAATGAAGCAACTTTATACGCGTTTTACCGCCGCGCTGAATAAGCCTGATCTGGCAATTCTGCTGTTACGTATCACCTACGGGCTGCTGATTTTTCATGGCTGGCATAAGTTACACGACGGGCTGAGTGGCATTCAGGGGATGCTGGCGGGTTATGGCATTCCAGCATTCGTGGCGTATGGCGTGATCATCGGCGAAGTGATTGCCCCGATCATGATGATACTGGGGATCTTCACCCGTCTGGCGGCACTTTCTGCCGCTGCCACCATGGTCGTCGCCTGGTTGATGGTTGGGGTTCACCATACGTTCGCGCTGTCACCGGTCGGTGCATGGGCGATTGAAGATATTGTTTACTACTTTATGGCCGCTATTGTCATTGCGCTTTACGGCAGTGGCCGTTACTCGGTGATGAGCAATCCGCTGTATCGATAAGCCGGTTTGCGGCATACCTTTTCACCAAAGTATGTCGCTCTCCCACCCCGGTCTGAGCGCTTTATCAACGGTAAAGCCCTGCTTTGCGTGGTGTTTTAAAATGGTCTTTTAAATCATCCAAAATTGGATGCAAATTCGTGTAATTATCAGAAAATTACCCTCTCCGGAACGATGATAGAACATGTTATACTTTCCGTAAGAGTCGTATTCGCCCGCTCAACGCCTACGGACAGCCCTTCAGCTTCGCGATCCCGTCTTCTCAATGTACCGTCTGTTAATGTAAAAGTTTCGTCAATTGGCGGCTTTTATAAAACATTGCCAGACATGTGTTGTCCCACTCTTTGCAGGATAATCCGTACCGCGCCGCGCTATTCGCCACGCGTTACACCGGTTTTTTTATGCAGATGATTAGGCATTTATGACATCTCCACGATTTCAGGCTTCGTTTTTACATCCACGCTACTGGCTGACCTGGTTCGGTCTCGGCATTCTGTTTCTTCTGGTTCAGCTTCCTTATCCGGTCTTATACCGGTTAGGCGTTTGGCTTGGCCGTACTTCCATGCGTTTTCTGAAACGCCGCGTGTCGATCACCCGCCGCAACCTGCAATTATGTTTCCCTGATCTCACGCCAGAACAGGTAGAAGCCAGAATTGTCAGCAACTTTGAATCTCTTGGCATGGGCTTACTTGAAACCGGCATGGCCTGGTTCTGGTCAGACGCCCGTGTTAAACGCTGGTTTGACGTCAGCGGTCTGCACAATCTGAAAAAGGCGCAGGAAAACAATCAGGGCGTACTGGTTATCGGCGTACATTTTATGTCGCTGGAACTGGGTGGCCGTGCGATGGGGTTATGTCAGCCGATGATGGCGATGTACCGTCCGCATAACAATAAAGCGATGGAATTCGTGCAGACCTGGGGTCGTATGCGTTCTAACAAAGCGATGCTGGATCGCAAAGATTTACGCGGCATGGTTCATGCGCTGAAAAAGGGCGAAGCCGTCTGGTTTGCACCAGATCAGGACTACGGCCCGCGCGGCAGCGTGTTTGCCCCGCTGTTTGCCGTTGATGAAGCGGCCACTACCAGTGGCACCTACATGCTGGCACGTCTGGCCAAACCCGCGTTAATAACCGTGGTCCTGGTGCGTAAACCGGCCGGTAAAGGTTATGACCTGGTGATTCAGCCGGCGTTACAGGATTACCCTATCGATGACGAACTGGCCGCTGCGGCTTACATGAACCGCATCATTGAAACCGAAATTATGCGCGCGCCAGACCAGTATCTCTGGCTCCATCGCCGCTTTAAAACCCGCCCGGCGGGCACGCCTTCGCTCTACCTATAGACGTGATAACTACATCAAGCCCGATGCCACCGCGTCGGGCTTTTTATTTGAACAACATCTGATAAGAGACCGGTAACCCTCATGGCTAAAAAATCCGACGCTGCGCCTTCCATTTTTGATCACCTTAAAGATGACGACAGTTTTGACCTCTGGGGACGTTCGAGCCTCAGCACCGCGCTTAACAAAACCAAGCCTAAGACGCCGGATAACGACCAAATCGCCGCAGCCCGTAAACTGATCAATGGCAGTAAAGATCAGGCGGAATAATATCCGCCGCGGCTTAAAATAACCCACTTCGCGTGGGTTTTTTATTGCCTGTTTAGCCGTAACGCGCCGCACTGATCAACGCCCTGCTCTAAATAAATCCTTCCTGCCGCGCCTTAATCATACGAAATGCTTCTGTTTTCGAATGATTAAGAAGCAACGAGATCTGCACTCCAAATAATAAATTCTCCGCACCCTTTTACGGCAGTCACATTGACCGCGCACTGAAACAGGGCAATACATTTCATAACGTACATCAATGTTACTGAGCAATTCCTCACTGTGACTAGATTGATGGCCGTTTTTCGATGTTGGCACTCCCCTTGCAATGACAGGTGCAGAGGGCGACGCCCCAAAACAGACAGGGTGCCCCGGCACTCACACAATAATAATTCTCAGTTTTGTCTCACAGGACGCTTTATGAAAAAAATATTGCTCTCAACGCTGATTGCCGCAGCAAGCTTCGTGACACTGGCTGGTCAGGCGCATGCCGGTACTACTCTGGACGCTGTTAAAAAGAAAGGTTTCGTACAATGCGGTATCAGCGACGGTTTACCGGGTTTCTCCTACGCTGACTCAAAAGGCAAATTCACCGGTATCGACGTAGATCTTTGCCGCGCAGTCGCCGCTGCCGTATTTGGTGACGCTGAGAAAGTAAAATACACACCGCTGACCGCCAAAGAGCGCTTCACCGCGCTGCAGTCTGGCGAAGTGGACATCCTGTCACGTAATACCACCTGGACCTCTTCCCGCGACGCGGGCATGGGAATGATCTTCGCTGGGGTCAACTACTACGACGGCATCGGCTTCCTGACGCACCAGAAAGCCGGCCTGAAAAGCGCCAAAGAGCTCGACGGCGCGACAGTCTGTCTGCAGGCCGGTACTGATACTGAGCTGAACGTCGCTGACTACTTCAAAGCCAACAAAATGACCTACACGCCGGTGACCTTCGACCGTTCTGACGAAAGTGCTAAAGCGCTGGATTCAGGCCGCTGCGACACCCTCGCCTCTGACCAGTCTCAGCTGTATGCACTGCGCATCAAACTGGGCAAACCGGATGAATTCATCGTTCTGCCGGAAGTGATTTCGAAAGAACCTCTCGGCCCGGTTGTTCGTCGTGGTGATGAAGACTGGCTGGCCGTTGTTCGCTGGTCTCTGTACGCCATGCTGAATGCTGAAGAAATGGGAGTGACCTCTGCCAACGTCGATCAGCTGGCTGCTAACCCGACTACGCCGGACATGAGCAATCTGCTGGGCAAAACAGGGACCTACGGCGCTGACCTGAAAGTCCCTAACGACTGGGTAGTGAAAATCGTTAAACAAGTCGGTAACTACGGCGAAAGCTTTGAACGCAACGTCGGTCAGGGCAGCGAGTTGAAAATCAAACGTGGTCAGAACGCCCTGTGGAATAAAGGCGGGATCCAGTACGCACCACCGGTTCGCTAAATATCCCTGGTTCCTGACGTTGAAAAGTGTTTAAGGATGCTGATGCACCGGTCGTTCCCCGGTGCATCACTTCCAGGGTTTTACCTGCAGGTCGAGGTTAATAATGTCGCAACGCCCAACCGTAAAGGCTTCGTTCTCGCTGACCAACCCGGCAGTCCGCGCCTGGATTTACCAAATTTTCGCGGTGGTGTTGCTGGTAGCCTGTCTCGGTTACCTTCTCCACAACACCATTACCAATCTGACTACACGAGGGATCACCTCGGGATTTGCGTTTCTTGAAAAAGGTGCCGGTTTCGGCATTGTTCAGCATCTCATTGATTACCAGGAAGGCGACACCTACGCCCGCGTCTTTGTCATTGGCCTGCTTAATACCCTGCTGGTCTCGGCGCTGTGCATCGTGTTCGCATCGATTCTCGGTTTCATTATTGGATTAGGACGCCTCTCCGATAACTGGCTGATTCGCAAAGTCTCGACGGTCTATATTGAGACGTTCCGTAATATTCCCCCGCTGCTGCAAATCTTCTTCTGGTATTTCGCGGTACTGCGTAACCTGCCAGGCCCGCGTCAAAGTCTCAATGCATTTGATCTGGCCTTCGTCAGCAACCGCGGTTTATACCTGCCGTCGCCGGAACTATCGCCAGGCAGTCTGGCCGGTTTCATCGCCCTGCTGCTGGCCGTTTTCGGCATTTTCGCCCTCAAGCGTTACAACCATTTTCGTCAGATTCACACTGGCCGCGTCTGGCGTATCTGGCCTTGGGCTGTGCTGATGCTGCTGGTTTTCCCGGCTCTCGCACACCTGTTCTTCGGGCCTGCGGTGCATTGGGACGTACCTGCCCTGCGCGGATTTAACTTCCGTGGCGGCATGGTGCTGATACCTGAGTTGGCGGCGTTAACGCTGGCGCTGTCGGTCTACACCTCGACGTTTATCGCCGAAGTGATCCGCTCCGGTATTCAGTCGGTATCGCATGGTCAGCATGAAGCCGCCCGTTCTCTCGGCCTGCCGAATCCGGTCACGCTGCGTCAGGTCATTTTACCGCAGGCGATGCGGGTCATCATTCCCCCGCTGACCAGTCAGTACCTGAATATCGTCAAAAACTCCTCGCTGGCTGCCGCTATCGGTTATCCGGATATGGTGTCGCTGTTTGCCGGTACGGTGCTCAATCAGACCGGTCAGGCGATTGAAACCATCGCCATTACCATGTCGGTTTACCTGATCATCAGCCTGCTGATCTCGTTCCTGATGAACATTTATAACCGGCGTATTGCGCTGGTCGAGCGTTAAGGGAAACTCATGACGATGACAACACTTCCTCCGGGAGTCAGAGCCGTGAAGCCCGGCACGCCGCTGGGGACTGCCGTGCTGTGGGCGCGCAAAAATCTGTTTTCGAGCTGGTTCAACAGCCTGCTGACGGTATTTTGTTTGTGGCTGATGTGGCTGGTGATCCCTCCGATGCTCAACTGGATTGTCTTCCAGGCAAACTGGGTGGGTACCACGCGCGCAGACTGTACCAAAGCCGGTGCGTGCTGGGTCTTTGTGCATCAGCGCTTCGGACAGTTTATGTACGGCCTGTATCCGGGCGATCAGCGCTGGCGCATCAACCTCACGCTGATTGTCGGGCTGCTGACTCTTGCGCCGATCTTCTTTAAAGCGATGCCGCGTCGCGGACGTTATATCGCGGTATGGATCGTCCTCTTTCCGATCTTCACCTGGTTCATGCTGTACGGCGGATTCTTTGGTCTCAGCCGCGTCGAAACCCGCCAGTGGGGCGGCCTGACGCTGACACTTATCATTGCCGCCGTGGGTATCGCCGGGGCGTTACCGCTGGGGATTTTGCTGGCGCTGGCGCGACGTTCGCGTCTGCCGATCGTCCGCATCCTGTCGGTGATTTTCATCGAGTTCTGGCGTGGCGTGCCGCTCATCACCGTGCTGTTCATGTCCTCGGTGATGCTGCCGCTGTTCATGACCGAAGGAACCAACATCGACAAACTGGTGCGCGCACTGGTGGGTGTGGTGCTGTTCCAGTCGGCGTATGTCGCGGAAGTGGTACGCGGTGGTTTACAGGCGCTGCCTAAAGGGCAGACCGAAGCTGCTGAATCTCTGGCGCTGGGCTACTGGAGGACGCAGGGATTAGTCATTCTGCCGCAGGCGTTGAAAATGGTAATACCGGGTCTGGTCAATACCATTATCGCGCTGTTTAAAGACACCAGCCTGGTGATCATCATCGGCCTGTTTGATTTGTTCAGCAGCGTACAGCAAGCCACCGTCGACCCTGAGTGGCTCGGTATGTCGACCGAAGGCTACGTCTTCGCCGCCGCCGTTTATTGGATTTTCTGTTTTAGCATGTCGCGTTATAGCCAGCATTTGGAAAGACGCTTTCACACCGGACGTTCCGCACACTGAGGTAAACCATGAGCGACCATCAAGTCACTGAAAACCAAAATATGATGATCACGCTGGAAAACGTGAATAAGTGGTACGGACAGTTCCACGTATTGAAAGACATCAATCTGAGCGTCAAACCGCGCGAGCGCATTGTGCTGTGTGGCCCGTCCGGTTCCGGTAAATCAACGACCATTCGTTGCATCAACCATCTGGAAGAGCATCAGCAGGGCCGCATCATCGTTGACGGCACGGAGCTCAACGATGATCTGCGTAACATCGAACGCGTACGCACGGAAGTCGGCATGGTGTTCCAGCACTTCAATCTGTTCCCGCATCTGACCGTGTTGCAAAACTGCACGCTGGCGCCGTGCTGGGTGCGTAAGATGCCCAAGAAAGAGGCGGAAGAACTGGCGATGCATTATCTCAAACGCGTGCGCATTGCCGAGCACGCCCACAAGTTCCCCGGCCAGCTTTCCGGCGGCCAGCAACAGCGCGTTGCCATCGCCCGTTCGCTGTGTATGAAGCCGAAGATCATGTTGTTCGACGAACCGACGTCCGCGCTGGATCCGGAAATGGTAAAAGAAGTCTTAGACACTATGATCGGGTTAGCAGAAGAAGGCATGACAATGTTATGCGTGACGCATGAGATGGGATTTGCGCGGACTGTCGCTGATCGCGTGATCTTTATGGATCGCGGGGAGATCGTGGAGGAAGCGCCACCGCTGGAGTTCTTTGCGAATCCTAAATCTGCGAGAACCCGGGAGTTCTTATCGCAGGTTATTCATTAACGTTAAACACCGGGGCGGTGTTTAATCGCGCCAATGTTAAGAAAGTAGTGGTTGCCGCCGACCCGTGACGCGGGTTTGGGCGGCAGCCGAAGAATTTGACCTTTACGTAAGACACGGGGGGTCGCTACCACATCAAGATCCCAATCGCTGGCGCCATCACCACCGTCACGACTCCCGCCAACATCATCACCAGACTCGCCACAACGCCCTCCTCAGCCCCCAGTTCATACGCCCGTGCAGTCCCGGCGCCATGGGATGCTGCGCCAAACCCGGCACCTTTCGCCAGCCCGCTTTTCACCGCCAGTCGCAGGAACAACATATCCCCGACGGCCATACCAAATACGCCGGTGATCACGACAAACAACGCCACCAGATCTGGTTGCCCGCCCATTTGTTTTGCCGCAGCCAGCGCGAACGGCGTGGTAATCGAACGCACCGCCAGACTGCGCTGAATTTCTTCCGGCAGCGTCAGCATTCTCGCCAGCCAGACCGAGCTGCTGACTGCCACGACGATAGCCGTCAGCACACCCGCACTGAGCGACATCCAGTGACGACGGATCACCGCCATGTTTTCATATACTGGCACCGCGAAGGCGATCGTTGACGGCCCGAGCAGCCACAGCAGCCAGTGGGTTTCACCGATATAATCCTGATACGACGTGTGCGTCGCGACCAGCAACACCACCAGCACGATCGGCGTGAACACCAGCGGCATCAGCAGCAACGTGCGGCGCTGGCGGTAAAGTTTTTTATTGGCGTAGTACAGGCCAAGCGTGATGACAAAACACATAATACTGATGAGCAGATCAGTCACGGGATGCCTTCCTCGCCGCCAGACGCTGTTCCAGCCGGTAAACCCGATCGACAACTAACGCCGTTGCGCCGAGTGTCAGCACAGTGCTGATGCCAATCACCAGAAAAATTTTCCAGCCTTCGATCATCAGCAACTGCGCGTAATTCACTACCGCGACCACCGCGGGCACGAAGAACAGCAGCATTTCCGCCAGCAACCAGCGCGAACCGGCCTTCACCCATTTTAGTGGTAACACACGGCACATAATCAGCAGCAAAAGCATCAGCATGCCGACAATGTTGGCGGGTAACGGCAGATGCAGCGCGGTGACAAGACGATCGGCAATTACAAATAAAAGCGCATATAAAATCACCTGAACGGGGATTTGACAGCGGATCAGCAGGGACGGCGCTTTAGTGCGCAACGCCAACAACATGGGAACGACCTCGAAAGGCGAAATAAGAGAAGAAATGAAGTATACGCTGGCAGGAAACCGGTAAAGAAATGAATTAAAATCATAAAAATGATTCCAAAACGGAATACTCAAAGATGGACGTTCGTACGCTACGTTATTTCGTCGAAGTGGTCCGCCAGCAAAGCTTCACCCGCGCGGCGGAAAAGCTGTTCGTCACCCAACCGACTATCAGCAAAATGCTGCGGCATCTGGAAGAAGAGCTGGAATGCACACTGATTGTCCGTGAAGGGCGGCGCTTACGCCTGACCGACAGCGGTCAGGCGCTTTATCAGCGCGGGCTGAATATCCTCGAAGAGTTTCGGCAACTGGAGGCCGAACTCGAGGACATTAACGCCTTGAAATCAGGCCACCTGCGGCTGGGCATTCCGCCGATGGTTGGCACACAGATAGCGCCGCTGATCGGCAGTTTCCGCCAGCAATATCCGGGCATCGAACTGGTCATCTCCGAATTTGGCGGGCTGACCGTGCAACAGGCGGTGATTTCCGGCGAACTGGATCTGGCACTTACCGCCCTGCCCGCCGATGCCGTCCCCTCTATCGCGTCGCTTCTCCTCTTCAGCCATCCGCTGTGCGTAGTGGTGCCACGTACACCGCACTGGCAGAACCGCACCAGCATCGCCCTTAGCGAGCTGTCGGAAGAAAGCATCCTGATTTACAACGAAGATTTCGCGCTTTACCGGCAACTGATGGACGCCTTTGCTGCGCAAGGTTTCATTCCGAAAATCGCCGCCCGCAGCGGGCAATGGGACTTCCTGGCTGCGATGGTGCAAACCGGCATGGGCGTCGCGATCCTGCCCGAACCCATCTGTCAGCGATTGGATAAAAACGTGCTGATGTGGCTGCCGCTGGTGCCCCTGCTGCCGTGGCAACTCGGCCTAATCTGGCACGACGGCAGTTACCTTTCCAACAGCGCACAGGCATGGATTACGCTGTGTCGGGATTACTGGAAACCGGCGCAACACGGATAAAAATGAAAAAACCCGCTCAAGGCGGGTTTTTTTATCACTATCACTTATCTGCTCAGGCTCAGGCTCAGGCCTTCATCGCTGTCGTAAATGTTAGTGCAATTATCGGCAATTAAAGCGCGACAACGTTTACTGCTGACGGGCCTTTCGCGCCGTTCTCGATAGAGAACTCCACTTTTTGGCCTTCGTCTAAGGTTTTAAAATCGCTGCTCTGAATGGCGGAGAAGTGTACGAACACGTCCTTGCTACCGTCTTCAGGAGTGATGAAGCCGAAGCCTTTTTCAGGGTTAAACCATTTTACTAAACCAGTCATTTTGTTAGACATAGATACTTCCTTTCATTTTTTTGAGCCGCTTATGCAGCAAAGATGGCCTGTTTTGCAGAGTTTTACTTATTGGGCACTTAGGAGGAGGCTCATGAAGAAGGGGTATCTAGGATAACGCTTGAAATGAGGACTGCTTTACTAAAACTGCTTTCATAAGGTCTGTGTTCCAAACCGATGCCATCATAATAGGCTTGGTTTGATTTTTTAAGCAAGGATTAATTTTTGATGAATAATTAGGCAGATAGCGGCGAAGCATTAAAAAAGGGGGGAGGATAGAGGGAAATTCAGTGTTGATGCATAAACAATAAAAGCCCTGACCATTGCAGTCAGGGCTTTTAAGGTACTACGAACTTAAGATTTAACATTAATGGACTTACTGATTATTACTGCTCATGGTACTGCTTTTAAATGCACACGTTCACTAAGATAATATCGGGTTAATACTAACTAAACCTCCCTCTATTTCCCGTTTAAACTACACCACTCTGATAATACAACTCGAGAATGGCACCTTAAACAAGTACATTTCCCCTCGCGACATATATTTTTGATGCATGGCCTTACTTTCGTTGCGATGACTTAACCAAAAAATCCTAAAACCCATATCGCAAACAATCACTCTTTGTATCATGGCCTTACATCGTCGCGCTAACGTCACTACTTTGCGATTTGATATATCAACTACAGAGCCTTAAAGCATTGCCGATTTAAGATTTTAAACTTCTCTTAACCTCGGACATCCCATACAAAAACACTTCGTGGCCTTTATCGCAAATAACACTTTACACTTATTCAAAACTAATCAACTACAACTCAACTTCAACAGCAAACTCCTATAACGCCGCTGTTGATGGCTAATTTACGGATTTTTAAAACAGTGTCAATACTGTTTTTAATAACATGTTTTAATACACATGTTATTAAAAACAGCATGCGCTAATCGTTGCGCTTTAAGATGTTGCTTATTCCTTTATCCCTGGAATGCGCCATTGAAGCTAATGGCGCAGGCAGGCCACGAAGTATCACCTGTGCTAGTGATAGCCCGCTTGCTAAAGCGGGCTTTTTACACTCATCTGGCGGACGTTACACTTCTTTTTCCACGAGGAGAGCTTCCAGCAAATCGAGGTCGTGCAGCAGTTTTTGCAGCGTCTCGTTGCTGATTTTCTGCGTGGCGCGCAGGTGATACAGCTCGCCACGCTCAGCGCGCAGCGCGGTCAGGCGGAAACGTCGCTCCAGGTTTTCCAGCTTCAGTGCGGTTTCCATGTCATCACGGTTCGCCGTCCTTCGCCGCAGAGTCCCGATCACCCGCGAACTGATTTCCTTCAGCGTCTGTTCATCAATGTTCTCTTCGGTATCGGCCGCCAGACGTTCTTCCATCTTATGCAGGCTTTCGATCGCCACTTCCGCCGCAATGGATTTCGCCATGCGCTCTTCTTCGCGATACGCCGAGCCATCGGCGACAACCACGCCTTTGAGCAGGAACGGCAAGGCAATCACACCGGCAATTAACGAGAACAGAATGACGCCGGTCGCCAGAAAGACCAGCTGATAGCGCGACGGGAAGGCAGAACCATCGGCCAGGAATAGCGGAATCGACAGCACACCAGCAAGGGTAATGGCCCCACGCACACCAGCAAACGAGGCCACCCACAGCTCACGCGTACTGTAGCTGCCGAACAGCAGCGGTTTCTTTTTCAGGAAACGGTTGCTGAAGTTCTTCATCACCCACAGCCAGACGAAACGCAGGATCAGCAGCGCGAAGTAGATAATCCCGACGTCGGCGAACAGGTGCCAGGTCACGATAGACGGATCATGCGTTGCCTGATCGATCGAGTTTTCCAGAATGCCCGGCAGTTGCAGGCCCAGCATGATAAACACCATGCCGTTGAACACAAACTCAAGCATCGCCCAGACGCTGTTCGCACGCAGACGCATCGCCAGCGGCGCATTGCGGATAATACCGGACTGGCTGATCGTCATACCGGCGGCGACGGCGGCCAGAATGCCCGATACGCCGATGTGTTCGGCAATCAGATAAGACGCGAATGGCAGCAGCAGCAGGAACACGATTTGCGTCGCCGGGTCATCTCCGCTCCAGCGGCTCATGATGCGCAGCGATTTACTGTACAACCACGTCACCGCGACACCGGCCATCAGGCCGCCGATGGCGACTTTCAGGAACTCGACGCTCGCCCCACCGACAGTGAAGATCATCGTGCCCATTGCCACGGCAATGGCGAATTTCAGCGACACCAGACCGGACGCGTCATTCATCAGCGCTTCACCTTCCAGCACACTCATGATCGACTTCGGAATGCGACCCTTGCCGACAATCCCGCCCAACGCCACGGCATCGGTCGGTGACAACACGGCAGCCAGCGCAAACGCAGCAACCAGTGGAATATCCGGCACCATCATATAAATCAGATAGCCGATACCGACGACGGTGAGTAGCACCAGTACCAGCGCAAGCCCAAGTATTTCGCGCCCGTGGTGGAGGAATTCACGGGTCGGGGTTTTCCAGCCATCTGCGAACAGCAGCGGCGGAATGAAGAGGACTAAAAACAGTTCCGGGTCGAAATCCACGTGCAAACCGAAATTCGGCCAGGCCAGCAAGGCACCGACGGCGATCTGCATTAATGGAAGAGGAACCTGAAACGGCAACATTCTGGTTACGACACCGGAGAGCGACACCACCAGAATCAAAATCAGAATGGTAAAGAATATTTCCATGCTTTCCTTAGACTCTTGTTTTTATGATTTCAATCAGACAGCGTCTGACACATACAGGGGGAATAGTAGATCAAAAGAGGCGTTTTTTTAAATCAGAGCGTGCTTAAACCCGCATTTAAACGCACGGTCGGGGGCTCGTTGCTGAAGCACTGAGTCTTCAGTCTGCTCCGTTCGGCAGGATTTTTCGATCGCGCCATCTCAACATTTAAAAAAACAAAACCAGAAAATTTGCTCAACGTATTGGGTTTTCTCAAATGTTCCGAGCCGGTGGAGTTGTGACCTAAAAAGCTTTGGCCGCTTTCAAAAATCACGCCGGAGGGAGAGGTGGAAAACCGCGCGGCTTTTTTTGCGCGGGTTGTAACCCGACCGGAGGGCACCGCGCAGCGGCGAGATTTTGCGGCAATCACAGAAGCCGCTGAAACATAGCCCGTCTGCATGGCACATGTTTGAAAGAGCCAGAGATTCTTAAGAGGCGCGGCGACAGGCGCCTCTTAAGGCCGGTTTGGGTGGCAACCCAAGGTCTTGACCTGAAAAATAGCCCGTCTGCATGGCACGTGTTTGAAAAAGCGAGGAGAGTGCAGAGGGGAAAAGCTTTTCTCCTCTGCTAGTTTTACGCGCGGTAAGTTAAACGATCACCGCTATTGAGAAACCGAAAACTTCGATCAAAAATTAAGGCCGCCAAATGCCCGGCCAGGCATTAGATAGCCCATCCACCCGCATAAAACACCACCAACGCCACCGCGATGATCACCGTCCCGACGTTAAGCTTGCGCCATTCCCCCGAGAAGATACGGCCAATCACCAGCGCGCTGAAGCCCAGCATGATCCCTGTGACGATGTTACAGGTCAGCACGATAAATACCGCGCATAACAAACCCGCCATGGCATCGACAAAATCTGTGAAATCCAGCTTGTTAACGTTGCTCAGCATCAGCAGGCCGACGTACATCAGCGCTGGCGCGGTGGCATAAGCCGGCACCAGATAAGAGAGCGGAGACAGGAACAACATCAGCAGGAACAACACGCCGACAACGGTGGCCGTCAGGCCGGTTTTGCCGCCCGCCGCCGTACCTGCGGCTGACTCAATGTAAACCGCAGCGGGAGAAGCACCTACCAGTGAGGCGAAAATGCTGCTGACGGAGTCGGCTGTCAGAGCTTTACCGCCGCTGATGATCTGACCCTTTTCGTCCAGCAGATTAGCCTGCCCGGCGACTGCACGGATGGTGCCCGTGGCATCGAAGACCGCTGTCATCACCAGCGCCAGAACGCTTGGCAAGACTGCCGCTTTCATCGCGCCCATGATGTCGAGATCGAAAATCACTGATTTGCCATCCGCGCCCGCCAGAGAAGGCATCGCGAATAAGCCCTGATATTTCACTGCCGGATCGAAAATCAGACCGATAATCGAAATCGCGATGATCACCAGAAGAATGCCGCCCGGCACGCGCAGTTTTTCAAGGCCGAAAATCACCGCCAGACCAAGCAACGTCATGACCACGGGGAAAGAGGTGAAGGCACCCAGCGCGACAGGCAAACCGTCTAAAGGATTTTTCACCACCAGGCCAACACCGTTGGCGGCTATCAGCAGCAGGAAAAGACCAATACCGATGCCTGTCCCGTGCGCAACGCCCATCGGCAAATTGCGCAATATCCACGAACGGATCCCAGTGACCGAGATAATCGTGAACAACACGCCCATCAGGAAGACCGCGCCCAGCGCAACCGGCACGCTGATGTGCTGACCGAGTACCAGACTAAACGCAGTGAACGCCGTCAGGGAGATGGCGCAACCAATCGCCAGTGGCAGATTTGCCCACAGCCCCATCAGCAGGGAACCGAAACCGGCGACCAGACAGGTCGCGACAAACACCGCGGTCGGAGAGAAACCCGCTTTGCCGAGCATCGACGGCACCACAATCACCGAATACACCATGGCCAGGAACGTCGTTAACCCGGCGATCACTTCCTGACGCACGTTACTGCCACGCGCACTGATTTTGAAATAAGCATCAAGCGGGCCCTTTGGCGCAATCGCGCGGCCCGTTTGAGGTTGTTGACTCGACATGGGAAATCCTCTGGATGTCTTTACTGAATAGCCTGCGTGGTCATTATGAAATCGTTTCTTCACGTTCGCTTCCCTGCCTGCTGCGATGAACACCGGCGAAACCGGCATCAACACCGCAGGGCAAACGTTTAACTCACATCGCGTATGGCGGGACTAAAATTTGGCGCAAACGATTATCCGGCCTCTTATACCCTCTTTTCAACTCCGTTTGCCGACAATTTACCTTTGTCCGGTCAATAAAAATGCGGATTTGCTGCAATTTCACTCCCATGGCGATTTACTGAACGGTATCGGTTGCGCACGCGGGCACGGCAATGGAGAAATCGCGGGTGGGGGAAAAGGAAGGAAAGCGGCATCAGAATTAAAAACAGACACTGAAAAAGAAGAGAGAAAACCAGAGCAGAGATCGGACAAATGAAAATCAAAAATAGCATGACTGTTTTTAAGGGTTATTTTTAGAAGCGCTCATTAAGTAAAATATTTCACTAATGAACGCCAGAAATAAAAATAACAGCAGTGTTAAAACTCAGAGGGTTTAAAAAAGCCTAGCGCATTATCGTAAATGGCCCTCCTGTTTCCAGGGCTTTTTGATAAGCCGGGCGCGCCGTGACATTTGATAACCACGCATTCAGATGAGGATATTTACCCAGCCCGGCGCGCGCACTGATGGCCTCGACCGGGAAGCTCATCTGTATGTCAGCTGCGCTGAACTGATAACCGGCGAAATAAGGATGGGTGGCGAGATGTTGCTCGAGGTAATCCATGTGGGTCACCAGCTGCTTGTCGATGTAATTTTTCTGCACCCCCTGCCCGATAGCACCGGCAATCGGACGGATCAGCCACGGCATCGGCGGCTTACCTAATCGGCCAAATATCAGCTTCATGACCAGCAGCGGCATTAGCGAACCTTCAGCATAATGCATCCAGTAACGGTATTGCTGGCGCTCGGCAAAGGCGGCCGGTTTGAGCAGCCCTTCGGCATCATAAACTTCCTGCAAGTATTCAATGATGGCGCCCGACTCGGCAAGGATCAGCCCGTTGTCTTCCAGCACCGGTGATTTTCCCAGAGGATGCACTTTTTTAAGTGAAGCGGGCGCCAGCATAGTGGATTTATCCCGCTGATAACGCTCAATTTCATAAGGGACGCTCACTTCTTCCAGCATCCACAGAATTCGCTGTGAACGTGAATTATCCAGATGATGCACTTTAATCATAATTCTGTTCTATCCCGTGACGTTTAATTATTTGTTAACTATAGACAACAGTTTCGCTCTCTGTTTATCACGCTTTTAAAAACCACGCTGTTCGCAGGTGTAATTGTGTGGCTCTATATTTTTATTTGATTAAATTCACTTACAGATTAATCTTAATTACACGAAAAACTCTCTCGTGACTTCATTCGCGTTTAATAACTCTACTGCGATTAATGCCGAATATAAAAATAGCCTGTCGTTTTTGACCCCTGCTTGTGTGGAGCCTTACATGTTTTCCAGTAATTACAACAATGTGCTGGTGATGTTTTCATTCATTGTTGCAATGCTTGCCTCTTATACCGCGCTGGATATGGCCGGTCGGGTCGCGACCACTCAGGGAAAGGCCTCCCGTCTCTGGTTAACCGGTGGCGCCATCGCCATGGGGATCGGTGTCTGGTCGATGCATTTCATCGGAATGCTGGCATTCAATTCTACAATATCAATGGGTTACGACCCTCTGATCACCTTGCTTTCTATGCTCATCGCCATTATCTCTTCCGCCTTTGCGCTGTGGCTGGTGTGCCTGCCACAGTTGCCGATGATGCGCTTACTGGCCGGTTCGTTGCTGATGGGCGGCGGGATTGCCGCGATGCATTACACCGGCATGGCGGCGATGCGCATGATGCCCGCTATCGTATACAGCATACCGTGGGTGATGGTGTCTGTGCTGGTGGCCGTGGTGGCCTCGGGCGCGGCGCTGTGGATGGCGTTCCATTTGCGCCAGCAGTCGCCGAATGTGCGTTTGTTGCGCATCAGCGCGGCGGTGATCATGGGCACCGCAATTGTCGGAATGCACTATATCGGCATGGCTGCGGCCAGTTTCCCGCCAATGAGCCACAGCATGGCGGAGTACAGCGGCGTGGATAACAACTGGCTGGCGTTGCTGGTCATTGTCGTGACGCTGGCGATACTGGCGATCACGCTGATTATCTCGGTGCTCGATGGCCGTATGCAGGCGCGCACCTCGGTACTGGCCTCTTCGCTGGCGCAGGCCAACCGCGAGCTGACGCAACTGGCGCTGCACGACAACCTGACCAAACTGCCAAACCGTTTACTGCTTGAAGACCGCCTCGGTCAGGCGGTGCAGAAAGCGGTGCGCGAGGAATCTGAGTTTGCAGTGCTGTTTATCGATCTTGATGGTTTTAAAGCAGTGAACGACGCCTTTGGCCATCACATTGGCGATCAGTTGCTGATCTCGGTGACCGAACGCCTGCTCTCGCATGTCCGCGCATCGGATACGCTGGCGCGTCTGGGCGGTGACGAATTTGTCCTGCTGACCGAAATCACCGAGCCTACCGATGCCTCGCAGCTGGCGGATAAACTGGTGCATCTGATTGCGCGACCGTTCTACGTTTCCCGCTATGAGCTGCTGGTTTCCGCCAGTATTGGTATCGCGGTATATCCGGGCGACGGCGAGAACGAACGTGAGCTGATGCTCAATGCCGATGCGGCGATGTACCACACCAAGAACTCCGGGCGCAACGGCCACAGCTTCTTCCAGCCGTCGATGAACGCCAATGCACAGAACCAGCTACAGATGCTTAACGATCTGCGTCTGGCTATCGAACACCATGAGCTGCGCCTGCATTATCAGCCGAAATTTATCGCGCCTTACGGGCCGGTCAGCGGTTTCGAAGCCCTGCTACGCTGGGAACGTGATGGGAAAACCCTTAGCCCGGACGTGTTCCTTCCGCTGGCGGAAAAAACCGGTCTGATTATTCCCATCGGCGAATGGGTTTTGAATGAAGCCTGCCGCCAGCTGCGTGAATGGCACCTCCAAGGGCACACCACCTGGACGGTGGCCGTTAATCTTTCCGCGCTGCAATTTGAGCAGGCAAATCTGGTGGAGATGGTGATCGATACCGTGGAACGTCATCACATTCCACCGGCGATGCTGACGCTGGAAGTGACCGAAACCACCGCGATGCGCAACCCGGACGTCAGCGTGGCGATCCTCGAGCGTCTGACGCAGTTTGGCGTGAAGGCGTCGATTGATGATTTCGGCACCGGCTATTCCAGCCTGCTGTACCTGAAACGTTTACCGGCCAGCGAGCTGAAAATCGACGGCGCCTTTATCAACGATCTGATTGCCGGAAGCGAAGACGCCAGCATTGTCTCGGCGATTATCGCCCTCGGCCAGACGCTGAATCTGAAAGTGGTGGCCGAAGGTGTGGAAACCACCCAGCAGCAGGATTTCCTGACCCAGCTGGGCTGTGACACCCTTCAGGGTTACCTGCTCGGACGCCCGATGACGCCTGAGCAAATCGCCCGGCACCCGGATTCGGCGTGGGAGCCGCAGCTGACCATTACGCAGCAACCCTGAAGCGCTTCTGACTTATTCGACCGCCGTGCGGAAAAACCGCACGGCGTTGCGCAATTCGAGACTCTGTTCCGTCAGCGATTGCGCCGCCGCAGCGGCCTGTTCCACCAGCGCGGCGTTCTGCTGCGTCACCCTGTCCATCTGATCCACCGCAATCCCGACTTCATGAATGCCCGTATGTTGCTCGGTGCTGGCGGTGGAAATCTCACTGACGATCCCTGCCACTTTATTCACTGAATTCACAATCTCGTTCATTGCCTGGCTGGCACGATCGGCCTGCTGCGACCCTTCGGCGATTTTTGTCACGGTGCCGTGGATCAGGTTTTTAATCTCCTTCGCCGCCTGCCCGCTTTTTTGCGCCAGCACGCGCACTTCGCTGGCGACCACCGCAAAACCTTTGCCCTGAGTGCCCGCCCGCGCCGCTTCCACGGCGGCATTCAGCGCCAGAAGATTGGTCTGGAAGGCAATCCCTTCAATTACGCTGATGATATTGATGATTTCTTTCGAACTGCCGGAAACGTCACGCATGTGTGCCTGCATCCCGCTGACGATCGACCCGCCCTGCGATGCCGTCTCAGACGTCGCATGCGCCAGTTGGCTGGCTTCTCGCGCGTTATCTGCATTCTGGCTGACCGTCGTCGTCAGGTTCTGCATGTTGGCGCTGGTCTGCACCAGCGACGCCGCCTGCTCTTCGGTGCGCTGCGATAAATCGATGTTGCCCTGCGCAATCTCGCTGGCGGCATGATTGATCGACTCGCTGCCGCTCATAATCTGATGGATGGTCTGATTGAGCTGCTGATTCATGCTGCTCAGCGACGCCAGCAAACTGCTTGTATCGCCAGGGCGCAGGATAATGTCCGTCGCCAGATTCCCCGCCGCAATCTCCTGCATGATTGACGCCGCATATGCCGGTTCGCCGCCCAGTTGCCGGTTAAGATTTCGCGCCAGCAACAGCGCCATACCGAGAGACATCAGCAACGCCACAATCACCAGCACCAGAAACAGCACGCTGGCGGCGTGATAATGACTGCGCGCCGAGGCAGCCGCCTGCTCGCTGTTGCTCACTTCGTCTTTGACCAGCCGGGCCAAATCGGCCATCAGCTGCGTGCGGTATTTACGTGAGTTGTCACCGCTGATTTGCGTGGCCTGCGCAATATCATTGCGCGCCATCGCTTCAATGACCTGATCGTTAGCCAGCGAAAACTGCTCAAAGTTAGCGACGATTTGCTTAAACAGCGCCGACTGACTGCCGCCGCTGTTCAGGTTGCGGTAAGCATTTTCAGCGGCTTTAAAGTTCTCTACCGCCTGCATGATTTCTACCCGATGGCCGTCGCGCGGCGCACCCTGCGGGGAGGCAATATATTGCACCTGTTGCAGGCGCAGCTCGGCCAGCGTGCCGCGCATCACCAGCGGGTACTGCACGCCCGGCAAACGGTATGCCCGGTAGTCTTCAATTTGCTGATTAATGTTCTTCAACTGCCAGGCGGAGGTAGCCGCCATTACCAGCATCAGGGAAAGTACGAGCGCAAACGCTCCCAGGAGACGGTTAAGAATAGAAAGCTTGGTCAATTTGTTCATCAGGACACAACAAGGTGAGTGACGGGAATCAGAGATAACGGCAGCGCGGAGGGGAACTTTATGGTGAAATGAAACAATATTTCATTTTGTTAAATTCAATTATTTATCCTGTAATCAGCCGGTTACTGGACGAATTCAGGATGTTACTTAACGTCAGTAAAGAGGGATGGCAATCGCATTTTCCGCTGTGCCCCCGAAAATAACCGGGAGCGCAGTTAAGCAAAAATAAAGCCTCAGCGCGGCTCGAAATCAGGCCATAACGGTTCTGTCGCTGCCATCAGGGAAGGTGTTCCGGTGGCGACCGCCATATGACGATAATTTTCGTTTCCCGCGGTGCCGGTAAAGCGGACGACAGTTTGTAAACCGGCTTCCTGACACAGCACCGCGCCACCGGCAATATCCCACAGCGTGGTGCGGCGCTGCAGGTGACCGTCGATAATTCCTTTCGCGGCGAACACCATGCCGATGGTGGTGCAACGATAGCAATGCACCGACCACTCAGCCGCACGCAGGCCGCGATAAAACGCCGAGGCTTCATCCAGCTTGTCATCCGAACTGTCGCCCAGTGAGACAATTTGCACATCGCCGAAACGGTCATCACGGCGGAAAGGTTTGCCATTGTGGAAGATGCCTTTACCGGATTCTGCGGCCAATAACTCGTTCAGCACCGGCAGGGCCACCACGCCGATCACCGGCTTCTTGTTCTCCACCAGCCCCAGAGACACGCCCCACAGCGGCGAACCGCGCAGGAAATTCGACGTGCCGTCAATCGGGTCGATCACCCAACAGGCCGCATCCGTCAGCACGCCGCCCATCTCCTCGCCGATGACGGCATCCTGCGGGAAATGCTCAGCCAGCTGCGCACGGATAAACTGCTCTACCGCCACATCGGCCTCCGACACAAAATCCTGCGTGCGTTTACTGCTGACTTCGATGCTGTCACGGCGGTTAAAAAATCCCAACGCCAGTTCAGCGGCCTGAGCCGCAATATGGCTGGCTTTCGCCAGACGCGCCGACATCGTGGTATTGCTCATTATCAATCCTGATTTATAGTCTGAAGGGAAAGTCGCTCTCATAGAATGTACCTGATTTTATCTGGAGAGGATGAAGGCAGGATGACAACCGGCGTGATAATCATTTTCTGAAGGCTTGCCAAGACAGCCTAAAAACCTCTATATCTTTATGCTTAACGTTTCTGATTCCCCCGGAGAATGCCATGCCCGATGCCGCCCATTTGCTGCCCTTTTTACTGATTTGCGTCGGGCTGGTGCTCACGCCCGGACCGAATATGATTTACCTGATCTCGCGTTCGCTGTGTCAGGGCCCGAAAGCAGGTCTTATCTCGCTCGGCGGCGTAGTGGTCGGTTTTTTGTTTTACATGGTGTTTTCAGCGCTGGGCATCACCGCATTGCTGATGGCAGTGCCGTTCGCCTATGATGCGCTGCGGATTTGTGGCGCGGCATACCTGCTGTATATGGCGTGGAATGCAGTAAAACCCGGCGGCCGCTCGCCGTTTCAGGTGAAAGATTTACCGCGAGACAGCAACAAAAAGCTGTTCACCATGGGGCTGGTGACCAATCTGCTGAACCCGAAAGCCGCAGTGTTGTACCTGTCGTTGCTGCCGCAATTTATTGTGCCGTCACAAGGGCATGTGCTGATGCAGTCACTGGTGCTGGGCGGTTCGCAAATCATGGTCAGCTTTACGTTTAATGCGCTGATCGCGGTTTCAGCGGGCTATATCGCGGCATTTCTGGCCGGGCGTCCTTTGTGGATGGTCATTCAGCGCTGGCTGATGGGCGCCGTGCTCGGCGGGCTGGCGGTGAAAATGCTTACCGAAGGCCGTAAGTAACCTGCTCTTTTGCGACAGTGCTGTTTCTAAAAGCGGCATTGTCGTCGGTCATATTCATCACGCCCTTAACGCTATATAATCCTCTGCATAACGAAACCAGAGGATTTCCCCGTGCGCGCTTTTTCATCCACTGTTCTACTCGGACTCGTTCTGAGCCTTGCTTCGCATTCCGCTCTCGCTTCCCGCCAGATAACCGACCAGCTGGGTCGTCAGGTCACCATCCCCGATCACGTTGATCGCGTGGTCGTGCTGCAACATCAGACCCTTAATTTGCTGGTGCAACTGGACGCCACGAAAGACATCGTCGGCGTGCTCAATAACTGGCAGCAGCAGCTCGGCAGCGGCTACGTGCGTCTCGCGCCGTCTCTGGTGAAAACGCCGGTGGTGGGCGACCTGACCAGCGTAAATCTGGAAAGCGTGGTGGCTTTGCATCCGCAGGTGGTGTTCGTTACCAACTATGCACCGCAGGAAATGATCGACCAGATTAGCCAGACCGGCATCGCCGTGGTGGCGGTTTCATTGCGTGACGATCCGAAGGGCGAAGAACACAAAATGAACCCGGCGTTGCCGGATGAGGACAAAGCTTATACCGAAGGACTGAAGAAGGGCATTCAGTTGATTGGTGAGGTGGTGAACCGCCAGAAACAGGCGCAGGCATTGATCGACTATACTTTTTCACAGCGCCAGTTAACCGGCGAACGGCTGAAAGCCATTCCGGCTGACCAGCGCATCCGCACGTACATGGCCAATCCTGACCTGACCACCTACGGTTCCGGAAAATATACCGGGCTGATGATGGCCCGTGCGGGGGCGATGAACGTGGCCGCCGCGACGGTGAAAGGCTACAAACAGGTGTCGCTGGAACAGGTGATCGCCTGGGATCCACAGGTGATCTTCGTACAGGACAGGTATCCGGAAGTGGTCGGACAGATAGTCAGCGACCCAAACTGGCAAAGCATTGACGCGGTGAAAAACCATCGTGTGTACCTGATGCCTGAATACGCCAAGGCCTGGGGCTATCCGATGCCTGAAGCGATGGCGATCGGTGAATTGTGGATGGCGAAAAAACTCTATCCGCAAAAATTCACTGACATCGACATGCAAAAGCAGGCGGATGCCTACTATCAGCGTTTCTACCGGACGGATTTCAAACCCGCCGCAGAAGCCCCGCACGCCGGGAAATAATCCTCTTCTCCGGCATCGCGCTTATTTTCAAGCAATGTGACAAGGAGATCTGATGACCAAAGCGATCAAAGTGCTCGCCGCAGGCAGCCTGCGACGGGCGTGGGCGCCCCTGTGTGAGGCGTTCCTGGCACAAACCGGCATCAAAGTGGTGACGGAATTTGGCCCCGCCGGGCTGCTGCGTGAGCGAATCGAAAAAGGGGAAAAAACGGATTTATTCGCCTCGGCTAACACCACGCATCCGCTGGCGTTGCAGCAGCACGGTAAAGCGCTGAGCGTGGAGACTTTCTGCGGCAACAGTCTGTGTGTGACGGCGCGTAAAGGGCCAGATCTGGAGAAGCTGAACTGGCTGAGCGTACTGCTGGATCCGCGCTTTCGCCTCGCGACATCGACGCCGCTGAGCGATCCGTCCGGCGATTACACCTGGAAGATGTTCGAGCAGATCGAACGCCGCCACCCGGATGCCGGTGCGATACTGCGCAATAAAGCCTTACGACTGGTGGGCGGTGAGAACTCGGCGAAAGTGCCGGAGGGGAAACTGGCGGCAGAATGGCTGATTTGCACCGGGCAGGCCGACGTGTTTATCGGCTACACCAGTTACGCCACCCTGCTGCGGGAAAACGATGAGCTGGAGGTCTTTAATATTCCTGCGGATTATAACGTGCGCGCCAGCTATGCGCTTGCCACCTGTACCGGAAAAGCGAAACCGCTGGCGGATTTCATCCTTTCAGAAACCGGCCAGCATATTTTGCAGAACGCCGGTTTTTGCGGGAAACATGCGGTGATGCCTGACTGAGCAACTCAGTCGAAATCTCTTTCCTTCATTGCCCGCTGACGATCGTAAAACTCATCTTCGGCGGCAATGATTTCATCGAGCAGTGAATCTACATCGGCTTTATGCGTATCTTCTGCGAACTCACCGGTCAGAATGGTTTCCGGCGTCAGTTTGCCATCTTCATACAATGCCCAGATTTCTTTCGCAAAACGCGTGGTCGCCAGCTGCGGTGCAAAGCGGCTGTAGTATTCGGTCATGTTATTCACATCGCGCTCAAACATGGATTCGGCATGGTTATTGGCTGCCGCATCCACTGCCTGCGGCAAGTCGATAATCACTGGCCCTTCGGCATCCATCAGCACGTTAAATTCTGATAAATCGCCGTGAACGATACCGGCGCACAACATACGCACGATGTTGCGGATCATCGTCTCGAAATCCGCGACGGCTTCCTCTTCTGTCAGGATCACATCGCTCAGACGCGGCGCAACAACACCGTCGCCATCGGTGATGAGTTCCATCAGCAGCACGCCGTCGAGGCAGATATAGGGCTGCGGAACGCGCACGCCGGCATTTGCCAGACGAAACAGCGCATCGACTTCCGCCGTCTGCCAGGATTCTTCCTGCTGCTTACGGCCAAACTTCGAGCCTTTTTGCATCGCACGCGCGTTGCGGCTGTTACGGACTTTTCGGCCTTCCTGATACTGCACAGCCTGCTTAAAGCTGCGCTGCGTCGCTTCCTTATAAACCTTGGCGCAACGGATCTCTTCACCGCATAAAACAGTGTAAACGTCGGCTTCTTTGCCACTTTTCAGTCGACGGACCACATCGTCTATCAGGCCGTCATCCACCAGAGGTTGGATTCTATTTGGGATTTTCATGCAGCCTTGTACCTTATTTCAGCGCGTGAGGGAATGACCTGCGCAATATTCCCTGCATTACACACCAGACACGCCGTTCGCGTCATCCTCGTTATCGCTATAGACCGGTCAAAAGACAGACCCCCTAAACATCACTAGTTTAACGTAGTGACAGCATGGTGGATACTTTCTGCACGTATCTTCTCACTTTTACCTGCAAAAAAATGTCGTCCGCGCTTCGGCTTTCCTCATCGAGAGATTACGGTGTAATTTGACTTAAATGATGATTTATTATTCCATCACCGTTTAATTAAAATGTTTCCCCGTGTAAGTAAGAAATGCCAGTTATTTAATTTTTAAATAAAAATGAACTTTTCCAAATCTTTAAGCTTTTCGTGCTGTTGAGCTACCGTTTAATAAGCGCAAAAAACGGTATACGTTCCGTTTATCATGCCGGTGGTACTGTCGCAGGACTTTCCCGTTGCAGGTCTTAAAGATGAACAGCATTTTAATTACCGGAGCCACCGGTTTTGTCGGCGGCGCAGTTATCGAATATCTCTTACGCCAGAAACTTACGGCAAAAAACCAGATATTATTATTAGTCAGGGCCGACGATAATGCGACGGGACTCGCCAGAATTATCGATAATCTAAAAAAATTTGAATTAAGCGATGAAATACTTTCCGCACTCACCGAACAATCTATTTTGACCGGTGACCTTGCCGAGCCGGAGAGTTTTATTCACGATGCGCGTTTAGATAACGTCACCCATGTGATCAATTGCGCCGCGATTGCCTCGTTCGGCAATAATCCGGCAATGTGGCGGGTGAATGTCGAAGGCTCGCTGGTCTTCGCCAAACGCATGGCGCAGGTGAAAGGCTTGCAGCGTTTTGTCCACGTCGGCACGGCGATGGCCTCGATGCCGGACAAAGACAGCGTGTTCTACGAAGGAATGCCGGACAACGAGCACAACGAAGATCTGGTGCAGTACACCATTTCCAAACGCGCTATCGAGAATCTGGTACGTTCAGAATGCCCGACGTTGCCGTTTGTGGTCGCGCGTCCGTCTATTATCGTCGGTCACACCCAGTATGGCTGCCAGCCTTCCAGCAGCATTTTCTGGGTGTTCATGATGGCGATTAAACTCAAAAAATTCACCTGTAACCTCGATGATGAAGTCGATGTTATTCCTGTGGATTACTGCGCCATGGTGCTGGTGAAATTATGCCTGGCCGATGAACTCAGTCACAGCTTCTACCATATTTCCTCCGGCGAAGAAATGTGTACCCCTTTCCATGAAATTGATACGTCGGTGGCGCAAGCCAATAATACGCCGCGCATTATTAGCGAGTATGAACAGATCAGTTATCAGGAATTCACGGGCATCCGGAAACAGTTTAAAGATGTACTTGGCCCATGTAATGACAAGATTATTCTACGCGCCATTAAGCTTTACGGCGGTTTCGCACAATTAAATGTGAAATTTGATAATTCCCGACTGATGGATATGGGCATTCCCAAACCCGCAGCGTTTAAAAGTTATATTGATAAATGCGTTTACTCGACGCATGGCCAGACCATTCCCGAGCTTATGAGAGTTGATTTTAAATAAACCGATGCGTTTGTTTTAAAAATACAAAAAGTATAATGACGCAGCGCGATACCGTGCTGCGTCATTTTGTTATTTCTCCGGTTTTAGATCACCAGACACCCTTCATACCATGCCATTTCGGCCAAACAGCCGGTAACCCTCGCGCTGATTCAACCGGTCATAATAGGCCGAGACCGCAGGCAGCGCCGGGCGCGACATCGGCGTCATCGACCAGCGGTTAACGGAAAGCCCGACCGGGATATCCGCCAGCGAAAAATTATCGCCCAGCACGTAATCGCCGCTGCGCTGGAGTTGTTCTTCCAACATCTGCATATGGCGGTTCCATTCGCTGACACCCGCATCAATCAGCGCCGGGTCGGTATGCTGCGGACTGTTGCGCGCCAGCGCCGGAAACGCATAGCGCCAGGAATTGTTCAGCTCGCCCGCTTGCCAGTCCATCCATTGTTCGGCCAGCGCACGGCGTTTCGGATCCGACGACAGTAAATCCTCCCGCCCTTCCCTCGCCGCCAGATAGCGGCATATCACGTTGGATTCCCACAGCACAAACTCGTCGTCGAGCAGCACAGGCACCATGGCGTTCGGATTCAGCGCCTTAAATTCCGGCGTCTGAGTGGACTGAAAACCCGAACCAAATTGCGCCTGTTCAACGTCCAGTCCCAGCTCGTGACAGGTCCACAACACCTTGCGCACATTGATCGACGTCGATTTACCCAGAATCTTCAGCATGATTTCCCCTGCTAAATGGAACAACCAGAATGACTGGCGAGGTTACGTGCGGCGCAGAAAAATCCGCGTCGCCGAGCCGTGATAAGTGGTGTCGGTTTCTGCGACAAATCCGCACTTCTCCGCCAGCCGGATTGACGCCTGATGCTGCGGGTCAATAATGCAGCATAGCTGACGATCGAGATGTGTATCGGCCCATTTCAGCACCGCCTGCGCAGCTTCGAAAGCGTAACCCTTTCCGTGAAAGGCAGGCGCAATCACCCAGCCCATTTCCGCCATGCCGTCGAGCGAGGGGGTGATTTCACGCTGGTAATCCGCCAGCCCAATCTCACCGGCAAACGCACCTTCCGCGCCGTTGTTTTTTTCGTACAGGATCCAGTAACCAAAACCGAGCATCTGCCAGTGGCCGGGATAACGCAGCAAGCGACTCCAGCTGGCTTCGCGGCTCGACGGCGTTCCACCGATATATTTCACTACGGCGGGATCGGCCCACTGCGCAGCAATCGCTTCAAAATCTTCTGCACGATGACCGCGTAAAATCAGGCGTTCGGTTTCAATAACGGGGGCTTGGGTAGGTATGATTTTCCCTGAGATTTTTTCTGATAATGTGGACAGCCGTTAAATTAGCACCGGAACCGAGCGGACGGGAAGAGAGCAAAAGAGAAGGGGAAGTATTTCAGACGATAATGCCGCTGCGCAGCGCGGTCGGCGTCATCCCGCGTACGGATTTAAAGCGATTACTGAAGTGACTGGTGGAGCTGAACCCGCATTCCAGCGCGATAGCAGTGATCTCCATACCCGTGGTTTTCAGCAGCTGTTCCGCGCGGATCAAACGGGCATTCATCACGTACTGATGTGGCGCCATGCCCATACTTTGTTTGAACATGCGCGCAAAATGGAATTCGCTGAGCCCGGCCAGCAGTGCAAGTTCAGGCAGCATCAGGGGTTGTGCAAGATGGGCATGAATATAGTCTTTCACGCGATTAAGAATATGCGGAGCCAGCCCGCCGCGCACCGTCGGCAGTGCCCATTGCAGATGGGTATAGTTTTTTACCAGATGCGCCATTAGCAGATTTGCTGCGCTGCTGAGCATCAGCTGATTGCTGTTTTCCTGCCACTGACTGCTGAGTAAAAAGTGGCGATACAGCAGGGTAATCTGCGGATCTTCCTCGAACGTGCGTTCTTCCATCTGAATAGCCGCAGGGCTGCGATCCCAGGTTTGCTCCACCAGATGCCGCAGATGCTCGTCGGAGCAATACAGATGCACGAACGACAAATCATCACGCACATCCCAGCTGGACATGCTGTTTTTGGGCATGATGCAGAACCGGTCCGGCCCGCCGCCGTTGCGCCAGCCGCCGCGGGTTTTGTGATAGCACTCGTAACCGTCAGCGACGTACAGGCTCAGCGTATGGTGATCCGGGCTTTCCTGCGTCACGGTGTCATTTTTATTCGACCAGGCCGCCAGCTGGATGCCGGAACCCAGCTCCACACTGTCGTGCAGAACCGCTTTGTGCTTACGCAGCGTGTCGAAAGCCTGATAAACCTTAGTCATGGCACGCACCGGTGGAAGAAAGAAGACGCCCAGTTTACGGGTTATGGCGGCATCAGAGCCAGATTTTGCTGCTGCTGTGCACGAAAAAATGCGCAAGAATCTGCAACTCACCGCAAGCCGTTGAACGCCAACGCCGCCGCCTTCCCGCACACTTCTCTCAGGCCAATATTTTTAATGAGAGAAGTCCATGAATGCACTGCTTTATATCTCGGTGATTATTATCTGGGGCACGACCTGGTTTGCGATTTACCTGCAACAGGGCGATGTGCCTGTGACGGTGTCGATTTTTTACCGCTTCCTGCTGGCGGCGGTGATCATGCTGGTGGCGCTGCTGGCCGCACGTCGCCTGCGTCGTCTGGCGCTCAAAGACCACCTGTTCTGCATGGTGCAGGGCTGCTGCGTCTTCGCCTTTAACTTTTACTGCTTCTATCACGCGGCGGCTTACATCACCAGCGGGCTGGAATCGGTGATTTTTTCGATGGCGGTGCTGTTTAACGCCTTCAACGGTATGCTGTTTTTCCGTCAAAAGCTGGCACCTGCGGTAATCCCGGCGTCCCTTCTCGGGCTGGCGGGGATCGTCACGCTGTTCTGGCATGACCTGAGCGCTGCCCACATCGCACCGGAACTGCTGAAAGGCATCGGCCTCAGCCTGCTCGGCACTTACGGTTTCTCGCTGGGTAATATGATCAGCGCCCGCCATCAGCGCCGCGGTCTGGACGTGCTCTCGACCAACACTTACGCGATGTTCTACGGCACCGGGGTGATGGGCGTACTGAGCCTGTTTCAGGGCGCTTCGTTTGCCATCGATATGACCCCGCAGTACCTCGGTTCGCTGGTCTACCTTTCGATATTCGGATCGGTACTCGCCTTCGGCATTTACTTCACGCTGGTAGGCCGCATCGGTGCCAGTCAGGCCGCCTACAGCACCCTGCTCTTCCCGCTGGTCGCCCTGACGGTTTCCACCTTCTACGAAGGCTATCAATGGCACACCAACGCCGTCGCCGGACTGGCGCTCATTCTGCTCGGTAATCTGGTGATGTTCTGCCGCCCGAGCTGGCTGGAAGTCTTCAGACGAAAAGTGGCGGTGGTGAGAAGTTAGCGGTCATTTTGCAGCCTAAAGATTGCCCTTGGCAGGCAATCTTTAGGCTCCGTTCAAAAAGGCCACAGCTTCTCCTACGGTAAAAATTGTCCACCCCGGCAATTTAACGGGGACAAGATTAATAGCTATTTTCTCTGCGGCCCACGCAGCGTCCAGAGTTATGACCGTATTTCGCTCATCGTTGACCTGATGGCAAAGTTGAGGCAAAGAGTATCTTTGAGTTTCTAAAATTTGAAGATCACCATGAAGTGAAGTGTCCGTTAGGGAATAAATATCTTTCCAACTTTTGGCAGTGAGAAGCTTTTGTTGTAAACGACTCATTTGTATTATCTTCATATCATGGGCTGTAAGATGCATTCCGCCATGCAGCGGTTTTTTTCGATGACAATCTCTGCAAACAACCTCTAAATTCAGATCGGAATTATTGTATTTCACACCATCTTTGTGATGAGTATCACAGAGGTTTCGGTGCAAACTCATATCGACACCACAATCATTGCAGATGTATTTCTCTCTTGCCCTGATACGAGCCGATATCGTCTTCCAGTCGGATGAATAGCCACTATTGGGCTCTGTAAATAACCCGGCTGGCATATAGCGGAAACATGTACTGTAATGTGCAAAAAAATCTTTTAAAACAAAGCTATTGAATACTGTCCGCTTAATGGATCTATTAGCACTTTCACGATAATTTAATCGCTCCAGACAGTTCATGCAAACGCGTAAATCCACATCCTGATGTCGCCCCTGACCATCATCAATTTCAAAAAAACCATCGAGTCGGTTAGTAGCATGATATTTTTCAAACCGACCTTTACTTCTCATGTCTTCAAGCGTTTTACACCATGCAATATGAAACCGTCTTCCTTGAATGGGATCCGAAATTGCAGCATCGTAAGTGCGGGAATGATCTCTGATATAAAGCAAAACCTGACGTCCCTGATAAGAAATTAAGCCCGTACCGGCGTCTAACTCCCCGATCTCGATTTCTTTCCCAAACTTTAATTCAATATCTATCGGGCCAAAATCAGATATTTTTTTATCAAGAAAAAAATCCACACCCTCAGGAAGCATACGTTTTCCCAAACTAACGAGTTCGGAGAAATCAATCTTGAGTTTCATCGAATTACTCCTGAATGATCCGTCGTATTTGGAGTTCAGCGTTAGTCAGCACTTTGAATGTCACTCGCCTTGAACGTTGTGGATCTTCTCGCCCCTTTTCGGTCATGACAGGGTGCGATGATGAATATCCTACTGCTGAGAAATGAGCCTTTATCCAGGGACGTTGAGTGACTATGTCATCCATTTCGTAGACATACTCAAGCACAGTACGGGTTCTGCCTTGTGAAAGTTCCATGTTATTAAAATATGCGACATCAGGGTTAGATGTCCCTGTCCAGTCACTGCTGGTATGGCCTTCAATCCGGACTTCGGTAATGTGGTCTTTAAATTGATCCAATACTGCCAGGTAACGTGGGAAGAAACTATCGAGCGTTGACTTAAATCCCAACTGCAAGTCAGAACTACCCGTTTTAAATAAAACATCAGGGGATTTAAATCTGAACTCCAGAGTTTGCTTATCTATTTCAGCATCCCAATTAGGTAAATCTTTGGCGAATTCAGACTCAAGTGCATTATAGAGCTCTGTCTGAGCATTTTGATAGGCTACCGCAACCTCTTTAATTTTATTCTTCTCGACTTGCACATAATGCATGTAAGCCACCGAGATAAAAAGAAACACCATCATTAATCCTGCCATCAGATCTGACATGGATATCCAGTGTTCATTATCTTGCTTAGTGACAGTTGTCGACTTCCCTAAAATTCTCTCCATTTTATTTACCTGCGGCTGCCTTTTTCATCAATTAACAACTTCACCTGTACCATATAAGATTGATACTCTTTAATGAGCTGTTCGTAATTATTAACAAATCCTTTACTAATAGAGATGAGTGAATTCCCAAGATTCTGTAATTCACGGTTCATTTCTCGGTCCGTTGCCTCTTCGAACGCCTTGAGTTGAGTGTTAATAGCTTCGCCAAAACGCCCGATGGAATCACTGACATGTGCATTAAGACCGGAATTAGCTTTTTCAAAAGAAATCTGCAAATTATCCAACATATTACTTGAGTTGCTTTTCATCACGCTTGCCAGTTCATCAGACTGAGTTTTCATCATCCCCGACAATCCGACCGAATGCTCATGTAACTTAGTTCCCATTTCCTTCACTGAATTTTGCATTGCGTTTAGCAGTTCAACAGCACTGGATTTCATTTCCTCAACGGTATCGCCCAATGTGGTGGTGAGTGACTCGGAAGAGTTCGCAACGTCATGAGCCATCGAAGCAAATGATTGCTGAGTCTGTGTCACAGAATTTCTAAAACCTTCGGCGCCTTCGTCCAAAGCAATACGCATTGCATTGGCATTGATAAGCAATTGTCCCCCCGTTTGCTCAAGGGAAGTGCTGACACTCAACGCCCCTGCTTTCAGATGTTCACCCACTTCATCCAGCTTCGACTGAATCGCAGGGACGGCTTCTATTGCTTTATCTCGTAATATGGCAAAGGCTTCTAAATGCCGTGAAAGCTCTCCAATCTGATGATGGTTAACTTGCAACACGTCTCGCAATTCTGCCATCGCGAGTGGGATCTCTTTACACTCTTCCCAAATCCCCGCAACTGACTGTTTTGTCTCCATCAGGGAATCGACACTTTGCTTATATTGCTCGCCCATCACGTCGACCTGATCTTTATAAGCGTCCTGCCACTCAACAAGCTTTTTCACCGAGCTGTCCAAAGCCTTAAAATTTTCGCCAAATTGTTCAGTAAGGTTATTATTAAAATCAACAATCACTTTTCTCAGCGCTTCAATGATTTGCTCAGTGGCACCCTTCGCCATTAAATCACCAAAATGGGTAAGTTCTACCCATAACTTATCGCTGAAGTCTTCATGGTATTTTCTCTGAGATTTAGAAATATCACTCATATCTGTGCGCAACAATTTAAGCTGCCCGACTAACGAAACCTCATCATTCCCATCAAATCCAAAGGCTATTCTTTCTAAGAGTTTGTGCTGGGATTGGAGTACTTCATGTATATGGTCAGGCGTTACGGTCACTGGCGAAGTGATACCATTGGCCTTAGATGACGGGAGTAATCTATCTAAAATATTAAAAGCTAATGCACCCACCATTCCGACAATACTCGTAATAAACGCTGTTTTTAGGCCGCCAAGTAAAACAGGAATACTGTGTTCTATATTGGTTGTATCGAAATGCAGAAGCCCGATGACAACCCCTACGAAGGTTCCGAGGATCCCAAGCGCAGTCATCAAAGTAGGTGCATATTCCAGGAAATGTGATGATTTACCTTTTTTTCTGGCATATAAAGCACCTAAAAATACCGCGATAACAGCCCAAATAAAACAATCAGTGATCGTTGTCGAGTTCATTGTACTCAGCAAAGATTCCAGCACTTTTGATAGCATCATGATCCCTTTGAAACCTATACAGAAGCGAAGGTTTATACCTTAGCTTGTACAAATTATTACGATGGAGTCTGAAAACTGTTGTTGTCAGAAAAAGGAAACATAAAATACCAAAAAATAAATGATAAAGGCATGATAAATATCATTCTTCATCACTTATTAATTTTATTGTAAATTGCATTATTTCACTTAAGTGGATGCTTAGTTTTCATCTATTTAAAAAATAACTTTAAGAGAAAGAAAAAACATAAAGAAATAATTCGTACAAAATTCAACTCGACACATCTCTTCCTATCATGCATACCTGAAAGGCCGCATCCAGCGAGATGCGCGCCCTGCAAATAAAAATGAGGATACGAAGATGCCATTTGTTCGAATTGATATGGTTGAAGGAAAACCCGAAACCTACCGTAAAACTGTGGGCGATACCATTTACGAAGCATTGCGTACCCAGATGAACGTGCCTGAGAACGATCGGTTTATTGTCATAGCCGAACACTCTCCGGAAGAAATGATGATTTCTCCGGATTATCTGGATATCCAGCGCAGCCCTAACTGCATCGTCATTCAGATAACACTTAACACCGGCCGCACGGTGGAAATGAAGAAAGCCTTCTACCACGCCGTGGCCTATGGCCTGCATGAAAGAGTCGGTCTGCGTCTGGAAGATGTCTTCATCAGTCTGGTGGAAGTGCCGAAAGAAAACTGGTCCTTCGGCAACGGTGAAGCGCAGTACGCGTGATTTAAGCAGAGTAAAGCCGCTTCAGGCCAACAGTGTTTCCCTGCCGGTGACGCCAGCCCATCGTGTAGATGTGCGTGGTAGCGACAACACAGGGTGAACCGAGGTTGTTCACCCGCACTTCGTCCGGCGCGCCACGCAGGCTGGTGCTTATCGGCATACAAATCCCCTCAAACAATCCCCCCGTTCGCCTTCAGCGTTTGCCCGTTAATCCACGCACCGTCGGGGCCTGCGAGGAAAGCGACGACGGAGGCGATGTCTTGCGGCTGGCCGAGGCGTTCGAGCGGCGCGATTTTGGTGATGTTTTCAATCAGTTGCCCGGATTTACCGTTGAGGAATAAATCCGTTGCCGTCGGACCGGGCGCTACCGTGTTCACGGTAATATTGCGGCCACGCATTTCTTTAGTCAGGACACGGCTCAGCGCTTCCACTGCGGCTTTCGTCGCGGCGTAGACGCCATACGTCGGCTGATATAATCCCACCACGCTTGAGGAGAAATTGATGATGCGGCCACCGTCGTGCAGATTTTTCGCCGCTTCACGCAGGGTGTTGAAAGTGCCTTTCAGGTTGATATCAATCAGCCGGTCAAACGCGGCGTCATCGGTGTCGGCAATGGCGGAGAGCATCATGATCCCGGCATTATTCACCAGCACGTCAACGCCGCCGAACGCCTGTTCTGCGCTGGCAAACATCCGGCGGACAGCGGCTGCATCGCTGACATCAGCCTGTGCGCTGACCGCTTTTCCGCCCGCTTGTTCGATCTTACTTACCACCGCATCGGCCTCTGCTGCGCCGCGTGCATAGTTCACGATCACCGTAAAGCCGTCCTGCGCCAGACGCTCAGCAATCGCCGCGCCAATACCGCGTGATGCGCCGGTCACCAGCGCCACTTTGTGTTGAGTCGAAGAAGTCATAGAATATTTCCTTAAGGCTAATTGTCGGTCAGTGAACAAAGCATAGCGGATTGACGCTGCCGGATAATTCCCCGATATTCGATATCACTATCCGGAAAAGGCGAACAATCATCATGGATAAACTCGACAGCATGCGGCTGTTTACCCGCGTGGTGGAACTGCGCAGTTTCACGCAGGCCGCCGAGAATCTGAGCCTCAAACGCTCAACGGTTACGGATGCAATAAAGCAGCTGGAGGCGCGGCTGAATGTCCGCCTGCTGCAACGCACGACGCGCCACGTCAGTCCGACGCTGGATGGTGAAGCCTATTATCAGCGCTGCCTGCGCATTCTGGCCGACGTGGAAGATGCTGAAATGGCCTTCGCGGGTGCGCAACCCAAAGGGCTGCTGCGGGTAGATGCGCACGGGACGCTGGCACGACATTTCTTGCTGCCGGGTCTGCCGCATTTTCTGGCGCAGTATCCTGATATCGAGTTTTACCTCAGCGAAGGTGACCGGCTGGTGGATTTGGTGCGCGAAGGCATTGACTGCGTGATCCGCGCCGGAGAGCTGAAAGACAGCGATATGGTAGCCCGCCCGCTGGGGACGCTGGCTGAAATCACCTGCGCCAGCCCGGCGTATCTGCAACGCTTCGGTACACCCGATACGCCAGACGATCTCAGTACTCACCGGATGATTGGCTACCGCTCAAGCGCGACCGGCGGCCTGTTACCGCTGGTATTTCGACACCAGGGAAAACCACGCGAAGTGATGCTGCCGACCAGCCTGTCAGTCAGCGGCGCAGAAAGCATGAAAGAAGCCGCACGGCGCGGGATGGGGATCATTCAGGTGCCGCAGTACGGCCTGGCAGAGGATCTGGCTCAGGGAAAACTGGTGCAAATTCTGGCGAATTTCCCGGTGGGTTCAATGCCGGTTTCCCTGCTTTATCCGCGCAACCGCCAGCTTTCGCCCCGTGTAAGGGTGTTTATCGACTGGATGGTGAAAGAGTTTGCGCGACGTAATGTGCTGCTGGCGGGATAGACCGTTCGGGGGTATTCAGAGTAAGTTAGAAAACACACGTTTTGGAGAATCGCTGATGACAACACCTGCTGTACTGCTGCATATCGGCAGCGAAGAAACGCTGATTACTGTCAGAAATACCGATGGCGAGGACAAAACTCTGCCGCTGACGCTCGGCTCGCAGCTGACCTCCGTCGGCTATTTTCGTCACTCTCCGCCAACCCCGGATGAAATGGAAACGGCGATCATGGTGGTCGAAGATGAGGTCAGCCGCATTCGTCATGACATTCCGCAAGGCGCGCATCTGTTCAGTAGCGACAACGATATCCGCGCGCTCGCCCGGATTGCCGGCGTGGCGGAAAATGAAGTCATGACGCTGTCCGTCGAGGCCGTCGAGCGCACGTTTGACCGGCTGGCACTGGTGATTAACGGCCGACCTGCGCACTTTGAAGGGTTACCCGACGGCAATGATTTCGCCGCCACTTTGCTGATTTTGCGCGAGTTTATGCATCATCTGCAATTTGCAGACATTGTTCTGAAAGGCGCGAAGTTTGAGATGGTATGAGGAAGATTGACAGCCTCTCGCGAGGCTGCCTGGAGCGCGATCAGAACGTCGCTGAACTTTTTTGAAGCTGATTAGGATCAGACTCCAGCAACACCAGACCGCTCAGGTCCGGCAACGTGTGCTTAGTCAGATAATCCTGGAATGACATCCGCGATTTATCATTTTCCCATGCTGATTGCAGCTTACCGAGCAGATCAGTGGTTTTCGACGTTTCCACCGGCGTGGTGGTGTCTGACTCCAGCCATCCCTTCACATATTTTTGGATACGCGTGGACGTGCTGGCGCTCTGGTCCACCGATGCACTCACCAGGGCGCCCTTCTGATACTGAATATTAGTGCTGCTCTCGGCTTTATCATCAATCTGATAATACAGGTAATTTTGCGAGTTTCGGTCAGTCGTCAGGTTGAGCTGTAAACCCGTCGTCAGCGATTTGTGGTAGCTGGCGACCAGATGTGACTGCTGCTTCTGAGAGATGTTGCGATCCTGCGAGCTGGTCCCGTTGATGTTGCTCGATTGCGAGACCTGATAGGAGAAGGTGTCCACTTCATCAGGGCGCATTGGGTTGGTTTTATCCCCCGGCGTCTGCGAGATTGACGCCGTGAAATCCGCCAGCCCGGAAACCATGTTTTTATCAGTCTTCGTCAGTGAGAAATAGACAGGCTCTTTGCCACTGCTTTGGTGCGTCGTCGACGTCTCACCGTAATGACTGTTCAGCGCCGTGAAGGCATCTTTGAACATCGTCATCAGAGAATCATTGGCGTTGCCGCGCACTCCCGCGCTGTCAAACTGTTTCAGATACTGATTCAGCGCCTGCGTCTGCTGACTTTCGCTGCCCAGAAGTGCGCGCTTACTCATGTCCACGCTGATATCCACAGTGCCGTCGATCCCGGTGGATTTCACCGAGCGGGTACTGGCGTCGGCGTGGAAATCCAGCGTCTGCGTATTTTCCGTACCCAGACTGGCGTGCAGATCGACAGACGTCAGCACCGAGGTATCAAACGTCGTCAGGCCACTCAGATCCAGCTTTGGCGGTTGCGCCGTCAGGCCATCAATCGCTTTTTGAAAACCGTCCGCCATCTTCGCCAGCGCCTGCCGGTCGGCATCACTCAGCGTGCCTTTGCTGACGTTGACCTGTACGCCAAGGCCATCAGTATCACTGCCGAGCGTGATATCCACCAGTGCGCCGCTGGCGGTTTTGATGCTCAGGCTGATCTGATTATCGGCTTTGGTGTGCAGTTGCGATTGTCTGGAAACGGTCGCCAGCGAGGTGGCGGAATCCGCCTGCGAAGAAGCTGTCTGTCTGATCACCGACTGCGAATAATTTCCGCCGTTGTGTGCAAAGCGTTCCATCAGCGCCGAGCCAAGACCGGCAAAACGCGCCGCATTCCCGGAGGCACTGAAGTTACCTGCAAGTTTGGAAGAAAGAAGATCGCCAGATGCACTTTCCCAGGCCAAAGCGGGCCGGGTGATGGTGTAAACCGGCGTACTGGTTGTCGCCTGACCGAGGGTAACAGCTGTCGACTGCGTGGTAGCAGCCTGCTGTTGCGCCGCAGCGGAAGACACCGTCGCCGTTGTTTTTATTGCGGTTACCAACGGCGTAACCGACTGATTTCCTGCCAGAGCATTGATTGTCATGCCGATAAGTCCCTATGTTTTTGCGCATAACGCCAGTGGATATCATGATCCTACTGATGCTATTTTCGGCAAAAACGCAGAGAACTTTAAGGTTGATTAAAGGGGAATGCCCAGGACATTCCCCTTCAGATCACAAAAACGGAGAGATTATTCCAGCGGCCCGCCCAAAATGGTTTCGCACATGCCGGAAAGAATGCGCTCGCCGGTTTCCTGTTTCAGATCTTCGTACCATTGCTCGGTCACCGCCATTTCTTTGCCATGGGTGACGTCGCAGCGCTTGCGCGCTTTCAGCACTAAATCCTTGACGCGGTAAGCGCGTTTTTCCTGATAGCGCAACAGCGCATCTTCAATCCCTAAAGAGTTGGTTTGCAGCACATTGGCCAGCACGACGGCATCCTCCATCGCCGCGCAGCCGCCCTGCCCAATGTCCGGCGTGGTGCTGTGGCCGGAATCGCCGAGCAACGCAATACGCCCTTTCACCAGTTGCATAAACGGATCGATGTCGTGGATTTCGACGCGGTTAGTGGTTTCCGGGTTAATCATGCCGATCAGTTTCTGCACCGGCTCCGCCCATCCGGCGAAATAGCGCAGTAAATCCTCGCGCACGGTGGCGCGATCTTCCGCTAAACCTTTCGGCAGCGGCACATCGAAGAAGAAGTAGAAACGGTTACCGCTCACCGGCATCAGGGAAACGCGTTTGCCTTCGCCGACGAACGTCGTCCACTGATCGGCGGGCGCGATGCTTTCGTCGATATCCACCAGCCCGTTCCAGTTAACGTAACCGGCGTAACGGCGCTCAGTGGCGTAACCCAGCACGTGCTGGCGGATCACCGAATGGGTGCCGTCGGCGGCAATCAGCAGATCGCCGGTAGCTGATGTACCGTCGTCAAACCAGGCGGTGACGCTGTCAGCGGACTCTTCGACGTGCGTCACGCGCTTGCCGAACTGCACCTCGTCGCGACCATAGGTATCGAGCAACATCGACTGCAGTTCGGCGCGTGCCACCGGATACGGCTGTTCGCCGACGCTCTGAATCAGCGGATCCATACTGAATCGCGTCATGGTCTGGCCTTGCTGATATTCTTTGTATGCCATGAAGCGCATCTGTCCGCCGAGCGCACGCAGCGCGTCCTTCATGCCGAGATAATTCAGGCATTTCACGCCGTTTGGCCAGATGGAAATCGCCGCGCCGACCGGTTTGATCTCTTTCACCGCCTCGTATACAGCGGTCTCAATACCAAAACGCTTCAGCGCAATCGCCGCACACGTACCGCCAATACCGCCACCAATCACGATCGCTTTCATGTTTTTCTCCTTGAAGTCTCACAAGGAAAAAGCAATTTCTGTACCACAACCGCGATTTGCCACGAATGGCTTGTATACAATCTTAAGCGAAATCGTCAGAGGCGAAATAAGCAGGAATTGCACTAAAACGAGGCGCTGTTGTGGATCAGGAGTGAAGCATGAGGGCGGCAATCGCGTGGTAATGCGTCAGTCTGGTGCGTGACGGCGAAGGTTGATACTCTTCGATGTATTCAGATTTCCAATACCACAACCAGAAGTAGTGATGAAATGAATCGCTATCCGATGTTTAGCCCGCAGCAGTTACTCAGTTTCGTGGCCGTATCCGAGACCGGCAGCTTTACCCGCGCCGCCGATCGCGTCTATTTATCACAATCGACGGTCAGCCAGCAGATTCGCAGGCTGGAAGAGGCGCTCGGCAAACCGTTACTGGAACGCACATCGCATCAGGTCCAGCTCACCGAAGAGGGCGAACGGCTGCTCGGCTATGCCCGCCGGATCATCGCACTCAACGGCGAAGCGCACGACGCTCTGAGCGATCAGTGGCGCGACGGCGTAGTGCGTCTCGGCGTGCCCGAAGATTTTGCCGCCGCGACGACTTCGCTGCTGGCGCAGTTTTGCCGCGAACATCCACATATTCGTCTCGACGTCACCAGCGGCCTGAGCCATGAGCTGCGCCGCGCCTGGCAACAAGACATGCTGGATATTATTCTGGTGAAGCAACTGACCGGCGAGAAAGCCAACGCGTCGCGCCCCGAGCCGATGCTGTGGCTCGACAGCGCCGAGTTTCCGGCATTTGAGCGCGACCCGGTGCCGCTGGTGCTGTTTCCACTCAATGCGCTGTATCGCGACGAGCTGTGTCAGGCGCTGGATGCTATCGGGCGCAGCTGGCGGATCAGCTACAGCAGCGCCAGCCTTGCCGCGCTGGTCGCGGCGAGCGCCGCCGGATTAGGCGTTACGTTGCTGCCCGCCCGTTGCCGCCTGCCGGAGCACAGGGTTCTGGGCGCAGAGAGCGGCTTACCGCCGATCGATAACGTCGAACTGGCACTGTTTTATCGCCCCGATGCCACGCCTGCGCAAATCGCACTGGCCGGAAAACTGCGTGCATTTTGTCAGCTCAGCTAGCCATTGCATTTGCCACTGGCTGGCAGTGGCAAATATCGCAGCCGGAACCGGCGTAATCTTTTAGGGTGAAGGGAAAAGCAACATCCTCTGAGCATCGTGATTAAGGAATTCGACGTGCAAAATCCTCAGCAACAAAGCCGCAGAAACTTTCTCTCTCATACCGCCAAAATCACCGCGACCAGCGCGTTACTGGCCACCGGCATGGCCTCGGCATCGACGGTCAGCGCAGGCAATAAATCCGAAAAATGCGAGGACACTGGCCAGATCACCGCAATTTCCGCGCCCCACTACCAATTGCGCAAAGTCCGGCTGGAGGAAGGCTTCGAGCGTGAAGGCGATATGATCATCGGCACCCAAACCGGGCTATATAATCTGGAAATCAATAACGGCAAGATCGTCGCCATTCAGCCCGCGAACGGCGCACCGGCCAGCACGTTACCGGCTTTTGACGCCAAAGGGCTGCTTCTGCTCCCCGCCACGCGCGATATGCATATTCACCTCGATAAGACGTTTTACGGCGGCAAATGGGAAGCGCCACGCCCGCGGAAAGGCAAAACCATCATGGATATGATTGCCCGCGAGCAGGTGCTGATCCCCAAACTGCTGCCGACGTCGGTCGAACATGCCGAAGCAATCATTGGCCTGTTGCATTCCAAAGGCACGACCGTGGCGCGCAGTCACTGCAATATCGATCCGGTCAGCGGCCTGAAAAGCCTCGAGCATCTGAAAATTGCGCTGGAAAAACATCAGCAGGATTTCAGTTGTGAGATCGTTGCGTTTCCGCAGCACGGTTTACTGCATTCGAAAGTCGATGGCCTGATGCGCGAAGCGATGCAAATGGGCGTGCAGTACGTCGGCGGGCTGGATCCAACCAACGTCGACGGCGCGATGGAAAAGTCGCTGGACGCAATGTTCCAGATTGCACTGGATACCCAAAAAGGCGTGGATATTCATTTGCATGAAACTACGCCCGCCGGGATCGCGGCGGTAAAATACATGATTCATACCGTGGAGAAAAATCCGCAACTGAAAGGCAAGGTAACGCTCAGCCACGGTTTCGCGCTGGCCATGATGCAGGGCACGGAACTTGAAGAAGTGATCGCGGGGCTTTCCGAGCAGCAGTTCACTGTCGCCTCCACCATTCCACTCGGCAAACTGAATATGCCGCTGCCGCAACTAAGCCAGAACGGCGTCTTCGTCATGACCGGCACCGACAGCGTGATCGACCACTGGTCACCGTTTGGCACCGGCAGCATGCTGGAAAAAGCCAGCCTTTATGCCCAGTTGTATGGTAACTCCGACGAATTCGGCCTCACGCGCTCCCTCGCCATCGCCACCGGCAACGTCCTGCCGCTTGACGATGCCGGTAAACGGCAGTGGCCGGCCGTCAACGACAGCGCCGAAATGATCCTGGTCGACGCCAGTTGCTCGGCAGAAGCCGTGGCGCGGGTGTCTGAAGTGAAAGCGACGTTCCATCAGGGAAGACTGGTGTTTGGAGCGGTGGGGAAGGTTTGAAGCTCTGAACATTTATACATAAAACAACAAACATGATGGGAAAAATTAACATTTTCCCATCATGATATTAAAAAACATTGACCCGTTTTCAATGACTGAGATGGAAATGACCGGATCTAATTAACAATATACTGAATAGAACGTAAATATTTTAGACCCGTCTTTTTTCATTGGAAATTTTAGATCATGATCGCAAAAAACACATTATCACGAATCATTCTCATAAAGTGACAAATATGATTATTTTCTAGTGGGCATATATGATTCTATAATAAAAGTTGTGTACTTACCTGGATAATACACATTTAAAAGAAAACTAATGAAAATACTCATTCCCTTACTTTTTTTATTAACGTAAGCAAAAGAAAACTCACCATAATTGGGGTCAAAAAGTCGTATCCTACCATCATTAAATCTCATGCTTATCGCGTGACCACTTTGGCCGCTGCACATAGCAATCATATAACAAATTGAGGGGTCAATATTATCGAAAACTCCAGCCCCACCATTTTCATACATAGCACTGGCGGGTAGAGTTGCTGCATTTAAATAAATCACATGATGAGCCTTTAAAATATCTTCTCGTATGTCAGACTTTTTAATCCCGTTAGCAGAACGCACCTTTGGAGATATCCACTGGAGGTTGGTCAAGCCACGTATTAAATTTTTACCACTTGCGCTTGCGACATATGATTGAAAGTTACTCCAACTTTTCCCTGAAATCATATAGGCAGCAACTAAGCCTTCGCAGACGCCTGCACCATTTCCATAAGCAATCACTTTCCCATGTTCATCATATTGATTCCCGGTCCAGGAACCCTGGCGTTTCGTAGGGTCTTCATCTGACCAATGATTACGTGTTATATAGTCATCCTGCTTAAAAAAATGATAATCACCATTAAGCGCAAGAAGGGCTATAAGTATATCACTCTGCATATCGAATTCCTTTTATATATAATTTCCATTTTACCAAGTGCGAGAATACATTCACGGCATATATATGAGTGCAGGCAATCATTAATAGTTCGCGTCAGTAACCCACAAGTTATTAACTATATACCCATTTATTAGGTAATGTTATAGAAAAATAAGACGTAACAAGTTATTTTATTACGTTATTGTTTTATATGAAAAAAGAGTGATTCGTTAATGTACATATAAAAACAGACGAGATTTAAAAATAGTCAAAAATATATTTATTGCTAATGACTGATTTTAAAATATATAAATAGTTTATATTTTAAGGGCAGCATATTTGTCACATAAAATTAAAAGCCTCGTATTCGCGAGGCTCTTACTGAATATTATTTAACCATATAAAATGGCGCTTAGAACGGGATATT